>CAWJTV010000049.1:0-152740 GCA_963845755.1 uncultured Planctomycetota bacterium | reverse complement strand
AACACTGGCTTTCCCGCCGAGAGGAGCAGGGTCCGTCGGAGATCCGTCATGCGCTGGGGCCTGGGACCGGTCTTCATCTACGAGTGCTTGACCAACTCCCGGCGCCGGCAGACCTACGCGATCCGAGCGTTCGGCGTGGCGGCCTTGCTGGTCGCGATGGGCACGATCGCGGCATCCCAGGACGCACTGTGGGAAGGGAGGTCGGTGAAGGAGTATGCCGACCTCGGCGAGTCGTACTTCTACCCGATGATCGGCATGGAGCTGGCCCTGGTGATGCTGGTCGCGCCGGCGGCGACGGCGGGGGCGATCTGCGTGGATCGGGCGCGCGGCACGCTCGAGCATGTCCTGGCGACCGACCTGTCGGATTCCGAGATCGTCCTGGGCAAGCTGGCCGCGCGGTTGATGCCGGTACTGGGCCTGGTGGCCTGTTCCTGGCCGGTGCTGGCCATCAGCACGTCGCTGGGCGGCATCGACCCGATCGCGTTGATCCTGGCGTTCGGGGTCATCCTGGCCGTCGCGCTGCTCGGCTGCACGATGGCCCTGGCGCTGTCGATCTCGGCGCGGAAGCCGTACGAGGTGGTCCTGGCGGTGTATGCCTTCTGGGCGGCCATGCTGCTCGCGTATCCCTTCTGGGAAGGGGTCGGCATGTCGTGGCTACCGACGCCTTCATCCCAGTTCCTGCTGTTGGCCAACCCCTTCTACGTGGCCTTCTTACCGTACGGGACTCTCAGCGCGATCGCCTGGCAGGAGGAGTACGCCCTTTTCCTCGCCGCAACGCTCGGCTGTTCGCTGGTTCTGACCTGGCTGGCCGTCTGGAGGACGCGGCCCGTCGCGGTCCGCAGCCAGGGCCGCCAGGAGACCACCCCACAACTGAGCCTGGTCGGTCGCATGGTTCGACGGCTGCCCGGCCCGTCGCTCGACCGCAACCCGGTCCTCTGGCGCGAATGGCATCGGACGCGGTCGCCTCGGATGTCCTTATTGCTCGCGCTGCTCCTCGGTTCGACGACGATGGCGTGCGTCTTGAAGGCGTACATCCTTTGGAACGAGGGGGGCGAATTCCGATGGTATCGTTCTCTCGAAGCCGAAGCGTACCCTTACTTGCTCTACGTCCCGTTCGGTCTCCTGGTATTATCGGCCGTGGCCCCGATGACATTGTCCGAGGAGCGGCAGAGCGGCAGCCTGGATGTGCTGATGACGACTCCGCTGTCGTCGTGGACCATCCTCCGGGGAAAATGGTTAAGCGCCTTTCACCTGGTCCCCTGGCTAGCGATTGGTCCGGGGGTGATGGCCCTGGCCCTGGCGCTGAGCCCCACTTTGAACAAGGAAAATCCGTTCATCTACCGACTCCGTGGTGGTGAGCGGCTTTATGCCTGTGCCCTGCTCTTCGCCACGATCCTCGTTCACGGCGCGGCGATCGTCAGCCTCGGCCTGATCCTCGCGACCTGGATTCGCCGGCAGTCCCGAGCCATCGCCATCAGCGTGACGCTGTTCGCGCTCGTTTCGATCGGATGTCCGATGATGGTCCTCGGTTCCGGTCGATTCGGCGAGGCCATCGCCGCACTGAGCCCAATTGTAACCGTCTTCGGGATCGTCGCGAGCCTCTCCAGGCCCGGTGACTCAACCCGTGACTTCTTGTGGTGGGCGACGATCTGGGATGTGTGTACCCTCGTCGTGGCCCTGGGGTTTCTGTGGCTGACCGTCCGAACCTTCGAACGCTGCCTCGGTCGCATGCCCGAACACGGTGCCCCGCTCGTGAGGCGTCCCGCGAGAAAGCCGCCGGTGCAGGAGACGATCCTCGTCGGTAAATGAGACGGGAGGGACGTCGGCGATGCTCCTATCGATCATCGGCATGAACGTGGCGATCGTCACCGCGACGGCGAGGACCCACGGGGCCGGTCCGCCGATTCTTAGTGCCCGTCGCAGCCTCGCTCATGGGTGTGGACCCAATCCCATCGCCCACTCATTCAACCGGCGGTTCCAGGCCGGTTCGTCGAACCGGTCATCGGCGGTGAGCCACTCCAGGATCACCTCGGCCCGAATTCCCAGGAACCGACTCGCCTCGACCGGGGCATAAGACCCGTCCGGCTGGAGATGCTCGATGACCAGGCCCTTGCGGCCCAATCGCCAGACCTCGGCGACCCGGAGGTCGGCATAGATGGCAGGGCGATCGATCTGGGGCCCGGATACGTCGATCTCGATCGCCAGGTCGGGCTTGGGATAGTCGGCCGGATCCTTCGAATTCCGGGCCAGGGCCTCCTGGGCCATCCGGATCTTCTCGCGATCGAAATAATACGAATGATCGGCCTCGAGCCCCCGCTGCGGCGATTGCCAGGTCGTCTCACCGCAACTCAGGCACGCGATATTCCGCCATGTGATCACCGCGGCCACGAACTTGCCGAGCAGTTCCTTCAGATACTCCTGAAGGTTGCTGATGACCATGATCTCCAGGTCCTTCCCATCATAGGCTAGGCGGACGTGTCCACCCTCACTGATCGCCTCGGACAGGGATTCGTAGACCTCTCGGCTCACTCCCCGAAATACCGTACGGTGGCCGGCCGGGATGGGAAGAAATGACAGGGATGATGCCAGCAGATCGGGCGTCCTCGGTGGTTGTGTCGGTGCGATGGTGGACATGGTCCCTCCGATCAACTGCCGGATCCCTTGCGTGAACGATCTCCGCGGGTCTGCACGACCCGCCGATCCCCCTATTGACTCACAGGCCGTCCAGGGACGTCAAGCTGACTGGTCTCGAATTCCACGGCGCGAGGGAACCGGCGTGAATCGTTCCGGGCCGCCTTGCCAGCGGCCTCGGTCGAACCCGCCACCACCCACTCGCGTACAATTGTCGTGGATGGTAGGCTTGAGACGTCCTCCGCACCGGAAGGGCGAGCTCGCTTCGGAGATCCGACATGCGCTGGGGCCTGGGACCGGTCTTCCTCTACGAGTGCCTGACCAACTCGCGACGTTGGCAGACGTATGCCCTCCGCGCGGCGGGCGTTGCCGCGCTCCTGTTCGCCATGGGGACGATCGCTTCCTCGCGATACGCGACGCAGAACTCGTACCGGACCTACGGAGAGTACGCGAACCTCGGTCGAAACTACTTCTTTGCCATGATCGGCGTGCAGCTCGCGCTGGTGGCGCTCGCGGCACCCGCGGCGACGGCCGGGTCGATCTGCGTGGACCGCGCCCGCGGCACGCTGGCGCACATGCTCATGACCGATCTCTCCGACCCGGAGATCGTGCTGGGCAAGCTGGCGGCGCGACTCTTGCCGGTCTTCGGCCTGGTCGCCTGCTCCTGGCCGGTGATGGCGATCAGCTCGCTACTGGGCGGGATCGACCCGGTCGCTCTGACGCTGGCGTTCGCGATCATCCTCGCGGTGGCCGTGCTCGGCTGCACGATGGCCCTGGCGCTCTCCGTCTGGGCCAGCAAGACACACGAAGTGATCCTGGCGACTTACACCGTCTTCATCCTGGTGATGCTCATCTGGCCGATCTGGTATCCCTTGTCGGTCGGCGGGCTGGTTGTCCCACCTCCGTCATGGACACTCCTGGCCAACCCGTTCTACGTGGCGTTCGCCCCCTATATCTTCCCGGGCAAGCTCGATTTCTGGGACTATCTCGTCTTCTTCGGCGTGGTGCTGGGAGCTTCGGCCGGATTCGCCGGTCTCGCGGTCTGGCGGACGCGGCCGGTCGCCTGTCGCGGGTCGGTCGAGAATCAGCGAGGGCGGGTTGGACTGGTCGGGCGGATCGTGCGGTCGCTTCCCGGTCCGTCGCTCGATCGCAATCCCGTGCTCTGGCGAGAGTGGCATCGGTCGCGGCCTTCCCGATGGATGACGGCGCTCCTCGCCCTCCTCATGGGGACAACCGGGGCCCTCTGCATCGTCGGGGCCGTCGCAATGTGGCGAAACGGGTTGGATGATCACCCGGGAGCCTACTGGGAGACGGCGGGCATCACCTCCTATTTCCTCCACGTGGTCTTCGGCTTGTTGCTGTTGTCGACGATCGCGCCGACGTCGATGGCCGAGGAGCGACAGCGCGGCAGCCTGGATGTCCTGGCCGCGACCACGCTTTCCACCCGGGCGATCGTGGTCGGCAAGTGGTTGGGGACGTTTCGCCTGGCGGTCCCCCTGTCCGCCGCACCGGGCTTGATCGCCCTGGCCATGGCCACGGCCCGGTCGGAGGAGACGTCAACATACCTGCCCGGGACTACGCCGGATCCCGACCTGGAGATCACGCTCGGGGTTCGGCTCTGCGGTGTCCTCTGCCTGATCGCGACGGTCCTGGCCCACGGCGCGCTGATCACCAGTATCGGCCTGGCGCTGGCGGTGTGGATCAAGCGGCAGGGCCGGGCGATCGCCATTAGCGTCGCCCTGTTCGTCCTGGTCGTCGCCGCCTGGCCGATCTACGTCTCGATCGCCATCGACGACGGTGCGAAGCTCGGCCGAGACCTCGCTTCCCTCAGCTCCGTTGTGGCGTGCGCCGGATTCCTGAGTCTCTTCGCGAATCGGATGACCGGGTGGGGCCGCGAGATTCTCTGGTGCAACACGTTCTGGGCCGTCGAGGTCGCGACGCTCGCGATGGGGCTGTTGTGGCTGACGGTCCGGACGTTCGATCGGAGTTTCGGTCGCCTTCCCGGATCGACCGTCGCGAATCCCGGTCCTCGCCAGGGTGGTCATGATCCTGGCCGGGATGATCGGCGCCGCCTCGCTCGTCGGGGCCATCGGTGTCTGGATCGAGGGAGGCCCGGTTACCTGGCCGGTAACCGCGGGAGTCCGGCCCTATTGCCTCTTTCTCGCGGTTGGATTGGTGCTGATCGTTGTGGTGTCGGAGCGGTCGATCTCGACGGGCCGCGCGGCGAGCCCTGGAAAGGGTCCGACCGTTCTGGAGGATGGGTGAAACCCACCGAGAAGAAGCGCCCGACGTTAGTGGGTTTCACCCACCCTACATACCAGGGCGCCTAACACTTGTGTTGCACACGCTCAAAGTCCTCTCCCGAAGAACCCCCCCTGATCCCCCCTTCGTAAGGGGGGGACAATTTGAGGCGGACCGGCCCCTTTCTTGTCCCCCCCTTACGAAGGGGGAGTCAGGGGGGGTAGATTCGCATCGCCCCGGGGCGTGCGCTACTCAACCGTTGAACGCTCTCGACGAGGCCCTCACTGTCCCCGGTTGGCGATTCCTCGTGGGCCGGTGGTGGGAGTCATTCCGCCTGGTCCTGCTGCTGGCGAGCGGCCCCGCCGTACTCGGGATGGCGCTGGCCACGGCTCCCGAGCGCCCGCGGACGATCGCCAAGACCACGACCAATGCCTCGGGCATCCCGGTCGTCACGCATGTCCGGTCCGAGGAACTCATCGAGCCTGCCTGGACGGTGCACTTCGGCCATCGATTGATCGGCGCCGTCTTGTTGATCGTCACCATCCTGGTGCATGGAGCCGGGGCGGTCGGAATCGGCCTGGCGCTGGCGATCGCCAAGGGCTGGTCAAGACGGGCTCTCGGGGTCGGACTGGGCTTCATCCTGCTGGTGGCTTTCGTGTTGCCGTTTGCTTTGATGAACGCCAATCGCGGTCATATGGTGGAGTCCGCCGCCTGGGGTTTCGTCATCGCCGCGCAGTTGTTGCTCGAACCGCTGGCCAGCCGCGAGTCGTTCATCATCCGGGACATCCTCTGGTCGGTCTTCTTCTGGGACGTCGTCGTGGCGCTCGGCGCGTTCGGGCTCGTGTGGTGGACCGGCCGCGCGTGGCGGCGCCAATCTCGCGAGATTTCCCGGGCGAAATCGCGTATTTCGGCGGATGCTGAGGACAATCAACCGGCCGTCGAAGCGGTCCTCATCGGCGATTGAGGGGGCAAGAGTGATGCGTTGGGGCCCGGGACCGGTCTTCCTCTACGAGTGCGTGGCCAACTCACGACGGTGGCAAACTTATGCCCTCCGCGCGATGGGCGTCGCCGCGCTCTTGTTCGCCATGACGTCGATCGCGCTGTCGAACTTACCGACGACGACGGGGAACTTGCAGCGAGACTATGCGTACCTCGGCCAGGCGTACTTCTACGCGTTGATCGGCGTGGAGTTGACCCTGGTCATGCTCGTCGCGCCGGCGGCGACGGCCGGGTCGATCTGCGTGGACCGCGCCCGCGGCACGCTGGCGCATATGCTCATGACGGATCTGTCAGACTCGGAGATCGTCCTGGGTAAGCTGGGCGCCCGATTGACGCCGGTCCTGGGCCTGGTCGCCTGCTCCTGGCCGGTGATGGCGATCAGCTCGCTACTGGGCGGGATTGATCCGGTCGCGCTGGTCCTGGCGTTCGCGACCATGGTGGCCGTCGCCCTGCTCGGCTGCACGATGGCCCTGGCGCTCTCGGTGTGGGCGAGGAAGTCGCATGAGGTGATCATCGCGACCTACACGCTGTTCATCGTGGTCATGCTGTTCTATCCGATCTGGTTGGGCTTCTCGAGCACCGGGAGAATCAGCGCGCCGCCCGAGTGGGCGCAACTCGCGAACCCGTTCTACGTCGCGTTCGCCCCCTATTCCGTCCCGGACCGGCTGGGGTTCTGGGACTATTTCGGCTTCTTCGGTGTGACCCTGGGAGCCTCGGCGTTGCTGGCCGCGCTGGCGGTCTGGAAGACACGGCCGGTTGCCTGTCGGGGGACGGCGGAGAAGAGCAGGGGGCCGCGGATCGGCCTGATGGGCCGGATCGCGCGGTGGCTGCCGGGCCCGTCGCTCGACCACAGTCCCGTGCTTTGGCGCGAGTGGCATCGCTCGCGTCCCTCCCGATGGATCGTGATCCTGCTCACCGGCCTGATGGGTACCACCGGAGTCCTGTGCATCACCGGGGCGATCGCGATCTGGAAGGATGGGGTGAGTGACGGGCCGGCGAGCGAATGGGTCGCGGCGGGGATGATCTCTTATGTGCTCCATGTCCTCTTCGGCCTGCTCATGCTGTCCGCCGTCGCGCCGACGTCGATGGCGGAGGAGCGGCAGCGGGGCAGCCTGGATATCCTGGCCGCGACGGCACTTTCGACGCGGGCGATCGTGGTCGGCAAGTGGCTGGGCACGTTTCGCCTGGGAGTCTTGATCGCGTTGGCCCCGGGATTGATCGCGCTGGCCATGGTCACGGCCCGTTCGAATTCCGACTCCCCTGTCTCGCCGGGCATGCCGCCGGAATTCTACCGGGAGATCGGCCTCGGAAGCCGGATCTATGGCGTCTTCGTGCTGGTGGCGACGATCATCGGCCACGGTGCCTTGATCACCAGCATCGGCCTGGCGCTGGCCGTGTGGATCAAGCGGCAGAGCCGGGCGATCGCCATCAGCGTCGGCCTGTTTGTGATGATCCTCATGGCGTGGCCGTTCTTCGCAATGATGGTGTCCATGGCGAACGGCCTTCGTGGTATGGGTCTGGCCACCCTCAGCCCCGTCGTGCTGTGTACGACCTTGATCAATGTTTTCACGGTCCATCGGGCTGGAATCGCCGGGGACGTCCTCTGGTGGGGCACCTACTGGGTCGTCGAGGTCTGGGTCCTCGCGATGGGACTGCTGTGGCTGACCGTCCGGACGATCGATGGTTGTTTCGATCGCATTTCCGATCGCCCGTGGCGATTCCCGGTCCAGGCCATGGTGGTCATGATCGTGGCCGCGTCGATCGGCGCCGGCTCGCTCGTCTGGGCCATCGCCGCCTGGGCCATCGGGATCGGCGAGGGCATGTTCTCGGAGGAGCTTCGTGCCGCCTCGGCCATCGAGATCCTGGGGTATTCCATCCTGCTCGCGGTTGGCCTGATCCTGGTGGGCACCCTGTCCGCGACATCGCTCTCGGCATGGCGAATGCATCGGTGCGCCGCCACGCTTCGAGGAGAATCGCATGGTCCTGCGCGGGAGGGTCTTGCCGACGGCGAGGCCGGTCACTGGCCTGCCGGGCCGGATCGATGGCTCGAGGCCGACACAACGATCAACCCACGCGGACTGATCCTGCGGAGGTGGTGGGACGCGTTTCGTCTGGTCTTGCTCCTGGCGATCGGCCCGGCTCTCCTTTCCATCGCCTGGGCCACGGCTCGTGAGAAGCCCCGAATGGTCCAGCAGGCCACGACCGCCGCTGCCGGCGCCCCGACCATAACGTATGTCGAGGCCGATGACAGCAGCAAGCGTATCGGAGCGGTGCACCTGGGCGATCGGCTGATCGACGTGGCCTTGCTGATCGCGACCATCCTGGCGCACGGGGCCGCGACGGTCAGCCTCGGCCTGGCCGTCGCGACCGCGATCGAGCGACCCCGGCTCGCGCTCTCTCACGCTCGGCCTGGCGGTGTTCCTGACGCTCGGGGTACCGCTGTACCTGTTCATGAGCAATGCGTCCAACGCGCCGATCTTCATGATCTGGGGGTTCGTCATGGTCGCGGATTCGCTACTCGCCGTGCTCGCCACGCGCATCACGGACGACAACCTGACCCTGAGCCACTGGGGGGCGGTCTGGAACGGGTTTGTCATCGTCCTGAGCATCGGGATGTTGTGGTTCACGATCCGTGCATGGCAGCGGCGACTCGTCGGCCTGTCGAAGGGCCAGGCGACTCCTGAGAGCGGTTCCGAGGAAACACCAACGGCCGTCGAAGCGGCGCTGATCGGCGATTGAGCCGTGCGAGCGTGACGCGGGAACCGCCTGACCTCGTGAGGAGAGATTGTGATGCGTTGGGGACTCGGGCCGGTCTTTATCTACGAATGCCTGACCCACTCGCGACGATGGCAGACGTATGTCCTCCGCGCGGTGGGCGTCGCCGCGCTGTTGATCGCCATGTGGACGATCGCGACGTCTCCCAGTGCCCCGCTCACGGGGAACTTTCAGCGCGACTATGCCAAGCTGGGCGAATCCTATTTCTTCGCCCTGATCGGCGTGGAGCTGACCCTGGTGATGCTCTCGGCGCCGGCGGCCACGGCGGGGTCGATCTGCCTGGATCGCGCCCGCGGCACCCTGGCGCACATGCTGATGACGGACCTCTCGGACCCGGAGATCGTCCTGGGCAAGTTGGCGGCGCGGCTCTTGCCGGTCTTCGGCCTGGTCGCCTGTTCCTGGCCCGTGATGGCGATCTGCTCGCTGCTGGGCGGGATCGACCCCGTCGCGCTGACCCTGGCCTTCGCGGAGATCCTGGCCATCGCCGTGCTCGGCTGCACGATGGCGCTGGCGCTCTCGGTCTGGGCCAGGAAGTCGCACGAGGTCGTCCTGGCGACCTATACCGTCTTCATGCTGGGCTTGCTCATCTGGCCGATCTGGACGGGCCTGGCCCACAATGGCCTGCTCGGTCCGCCGCCGACGTGGACCCTCCTCGCCAACCCGTACTACGTGGCCTACGCCCCCTATGCCGACCCCGGTAAGCTCGACTTCTGGGACTACGCCCTCTTCTTCGGTGCGGCGCTGACGGCGTCCGCCGGATTGACCGGTCTCGCGGTCTGGAAGACGCGGCCGGTCGCCTGTCGTGGCTCGGTCGAGAAGAGTCGAGGGCCGCGGATCGGCCTGATCGGTCGGATCACGCGCTGGCTTCCCGGTCCGTCGCTTGATGGCAATCCCGTGCTATGGCGCGAGTGGCATCGGTCGCGGCCTTCCCCATGGATGTTGATCCTCCTCGCGATGCTGATGGGCACGACCGGAGTGCTTTGTATCATCGGGGCCATCGCGTTCTGGCAGAACGGGGTGACCAATGGGCCGGGAGGCACGTGGGAAACGACCGGCGTCTTCTCCTACCTGCTCCACGTGATCTTCGGCTTGCTGATGCTCGCCGCCGTCGCGCCGACGTCGATGGCCGAGGAGCGGCAGCGCGGCAGCCTGGATGTCCTGGCCGCCACGGCGCTCTCCACGCGGGCGATCGTGGTCGGCAAATGGTTGGGGACCTTCCGCTTCGCGGCCTTGATGGCGGTCGGCCCGGGATGTCTCGCCCTGGCCATGGCCACCGGGAGGTTGGCGTCAGCGAATATGACGGCGCCGGGTTTTCCGCCGGAGTACTACCAGGAAATCTCGCTCGCAGCCCGGATCTATGGTGTCGGCGTGATCGTCGGGACGATCCTCGCCCACGGTGCGCTGATCGCCAGCATCGGGTTGGCCCTGGCGGTCTGGATCCAGCGGCAGAGCCGGGCGATCGCCTTCAGCGTCGCCCTGTTCGTCCTGGTCATTGCGGCCTGGCCGTTTCTTGTGTTCACGGGCTTGAGGGGAAGGGGACGATCCGGCGAGGGTCTCGCCGCACTCAGCCCCTTTGTCACATGCATCGGCATGCTCAATGTCTTTGGAAGTCGGAGGCAAGCCTACGCCGGCGAGACGCTCTGGTGGGGCTCGTTCTGGGTCGTCGAGGTCTTCGCCGTCGCCATGGGACTGCTGTGGCTGACGGTCCGGACCTTCGACGGCTGCTTCGACCGGATCTCGGATCGTCCCTGGAGCGTCTCGGTCCGGACCATCACGGTCGTGATCCTGGCCGGCATGATCGGCGCCGGCTCGCTGCTCGGGGGCGTCTTTACCTTGATCGAAGGTGTCGAGGTGCCAGAGCACGATGTGCCAACATCGATCGGAATCCTGGCGTACTCCTTCTTCTTGGCGGTCGGGCTGGTGCTGCTCGCCGTGGAGTCGGCGGTGTCCGGGCGCCGGCTGGGAACGACCATTCCCGTTGACGAGGCCGCGGGTCTCTCGGCTCGGAGGTTCATCCGGGGCCGATGGTGGGCCTCGTTCCGCCTGGTCTTGCTCCTGGCGATCGGGCCGGCGGTCCTCGCGATGGCCTCGAGCACGGCCCACTGGAAACCCACATACCAGACCAAGACATCGAATGATGCATCGAAAAATCCGGTTGTCACCTATGAGCTGATCAAGGAGCACGTCCCGCTCGTCGGCGAGGTGAACCTGGGCCAGCGGCTGATCGGCGGCGGCTTGTGGATCGTCACCATCCTGGTTCATGGAGCTGCCGCAATCGGCGTCGGCCTGGCGCTCAGCACCGTGAAAGCGTGGTCGAGACGTGCCTTCCTGGCCGCGATCGGCCTCCCCCTCCTGGTCCTCCTCATCCTGCCACTTTATCTGTTTATGACTAATAACCATTATGATTTTGAATTGATAACATCAACATGGATCTTCGTTGTCGCCTCGAACTCGCTGCTCGATCTCCTGATCAGCCGCCGGTCGTTCAGCGCCGAGGATATCTTCCGTTGCGTCCTGCTCTGGGACGTCGTGGTGGCCCTGTCCACGTTCGGGCTCCTGTCGTGGACCGCCCGAGCGTGGCAACGACGACTTCTGAGCCTACCCAGGAGCCAACGGACTTCCGAGATCGACGCCGCGGAGGGCCACCCGATCGTTGAAACGGCTCTGATCGGCGATTGAGCGGACCGGGGCGGATTCCGGATTCGAGGATCCGGAGTGCCGATTGGGCCGCGAATTCGCCTCGTGAGGGGGAAGCGTGATGCGATGGGGATTGGGACCGGTCTTCGTCTACGAGTGCCTGGCCAACTCGCGGCGATGGCAGATCTACGCGATCCGATCGCTCGGCGTGGCCATCGTACTGGCGGCGATGACAACCATCGCGACGTCACATGCGTCGCCGTTCGCGGCGAGTTCCTGGCAAGGCTACGCCGAGCTCGGCGAGTCCTATTATTACGCGATCGTCAGCGTCGAGCTGACCGTCGTCCTGCTGGCCGCCCCGGCGGCGACCGCCGGCGCCATCTGCGTCGACCGCGCTCGCGGTACGCTCACCCACATGCTGGCCACCGACTTATCTGACCCGGAGATCGTGCTGGGCAAGCTGGCCGCGCGGCTGCTGCCGATCCTGGGGATGGTCGCCTGCACCTGGCCGGTGCTGGCGATCAGCTCGCTCTTAGGCGGCATCGATCCGAAGGCCCTGACGCTCGCGTTCGCGGTCATCCTGGCCGTGGCCCTCCTGGGCTGCACGATGGCGATGGCGCTTTCCGTCTGGGCGCGAAAGCCGCACGAGGTCGTGCTGGTGACGTATACCTTCTGGATGCTGGGCCCGTTCTTCTGGCTGATCTGGGGCGCGATGGCGCGTCGAGGGCTGGTCGCGTCGCCGCCCGACTGGAGCCTGGTGGCCGACCCGTATTACCTGGTGATCGCCCCGTACGCCGAGCCGAACGGGGTCGGGGTGGGTTACTGGGATTATGTCGGTTTCTTCGCCGCGTCGCTGACCCTCTCCGCCCTGTTGACGGCCCTGGCGATCTGGCGGATGCGACGCGTCGCCAATCGGGGGAGTGTCGATCGTCGATGGGAGCCCGGGCTTGGCCTGGTCGGGCGGGTCACGCGCTGGCTCCCCGGCCCGTCGCTGGACGGCAATCCCGTGCTCTGGCGCGAGTGGCATCGGGTCCGGCCGTCGCGATGGGTGTTGATCTTGATCGCGATCGTCGGCGGGACGACCGGGATCGCCTGCGCCGGCGGCGCCGTCTCGATGTGGAGGAATGGCCTGGACTCCTTCCGGAGGGCTCCGACACCGTGGACGATCGCGGGGATCTTTGCCTTCTTCCTCCAGTTGATCCTGGGATTCCTGATGATATCGGCCGCGGCACCGATGTCGATGGCCGAGGAGCGGCAGCGCGGCAGCCTCGATCTGCTGGCGACCACGACGCTGTCCACTCGCACGATCGTGATCGGCAAGTGGCTGGGGTTGCTCCGGCTGGTCCTCTTGCTGGCGATCGGGCCCGGGCTACTGGGACTCGCGATGGCCACGGCCTACCGGACGCCCCGGGTCGTAACTCGTCTGCCGTGGGAAACGTGGTACGAATTCGCTCAGCCAAGCCGGGGTGAGCTGCTCTACGGGGGTTTTCTTCTGTTCACGACGATCGTGGTGCACGGGATGCTGCTCAGCACGATCGGCCTGGCGCTGGGGGTCTGGATCAAGCGGCCGAGCCGCGCGATCGCCGTAAGCGTGGGACTCGCCGGGCTGCTGCACGGGGGTTGGCCGATGTTGATCGAGTTCGGCCACGTGGGTCGGGGCGGAGGTCCGCTCGTGAGCCTGAGTCCGGTCATGGCCGGCGAGCTCTTCATGGATTGCCTCTTGATCCGACGTCCCATGCTCCGGGATCTCCTCTGGGCGACCTCATTCTGGGACATCGAGTGCCTCGCGCTGTCGCTGGGGTTATTGTGGCTGACGGTTCGGACGTTCGACGGCTGCTTCGGCCGAGTCCCCGATCGACCCCGCCGCGCATCGGTGCTCGCCGACGTCATCGTGCTCCTGGCCGGCTTGATCGGAGTCGGCGGCCTCTTCGGGGCGTTCGACATTGGGATCTCCCGCTTGTTGCGCAGGAACGAAGGGTTGGACCTCGGGGTTCTGGCCGCCGCGCTGGCGATCGCCGTCGGACTCCTTCTCCTGGCGATCCGGGTGCCCCGGTCGATCGCGCCGGTAAGGACGACGCACGCAATGAGTCTGGATCCCTCGCCCGCGATCCCCGATCGGAGGTTGTTCCTGGGTCGTTGGTGGGAGTCGTTTCGCCTGGTCCTGCTGCTGGCCATCGGCCCGGCGCGTCCTGGGCCTGGCCCTCGTGATCGTTCCCCAGCCCTTCAGGGTCGTGCCGAAGGTCACGACACTTCCTGACGGATCCGAGGAGCATATTAGCACAAGTCCTTGGGGCATTACGTTGGTGATCATACATCCCAAGACCGGCTCCACGAGCATGCGGGTCGCCACCCAGGAGGCGATCGCCGCCCGTCCGGTTGACCACGGTCCCTCGCTCGCCAAACGCTCATCGGCCGTCTTGCTCGCGGTCCTCACGGTCCTGGCCCACGGAGCGATGGTCGTCAGCTTCGGCCTGGCGATGGGGATCGGCTTCCGTCGCCGAGGCTGGGCGGTCGCTGCGAGCGTCGGCCTGTTCCTTGTCGTGACCGTCGTCTGGCCGCTTTTTCACGTCTTTCGCTTGTACCCTCCGGATCCCCAGGTTCAGTTCACTTACCCTCGAGCCCTGGCGATGGCCAGCCCCGTCCCCACGATCGTGCTGCTCCTGGTCAACATGCGTTCCGACTCGATGATCGCGGAGCTGATTGGGTGGGCGGCGTTCTGGGACACGTTCTTCCTCCTGATGGCGGCCGCGTTCGCTGCGCTGGCGATCGGGGTCCTAGGCCGCAGGTCGCGAGCGTATCGTTCATCCGGGCGGGACGTTGAATCCGAACGACCGGCGGTGGCTCTGCTGGAACAGTCGGCCCTCGGGTCCACCGACTCTCGCCACGCCGTCAGCAAGGCAGGGCAAGAAGATGGGTGGCTGGGGTCGGAGCCGGCCTCAGCCGGTGCAGCCCCGAGGTAACCTGAGCGGAGACCTGAACTCGAGGAATCAGCCATGCGATGGGGTCTGGGTCCGGTTTTCCTCTACGAATGTGTGGCCAGCTCGCGACGATGGCAGACTTATGCCATCCGGTCGCTTGGCGTGCTCATCCTGCTGACAGCCATCGCGACGACCGCGAACTCGCGCCGGGCGATCAATGCGGTGAACGACTGGCGGGCGTATGCCGCACTGGGCGAGTCGTACTTTTACGCGATCATCGGCGTGGAGCTGACCCTGGTGTTGCTAGCCGCCCCGGCGGCGACGGCCGGGGCCATCTGCGTGGACCGGGGCGGGGGACCCTGACCCACATGCTGGCCACCGACCTCTCCGACGCCGAGATCGTCCTGGCCAAGTTGGCCGCGCGGCTGTTGCCGATCGTGGGGCTGATCGCCTGCACCGGGCCGGTGCTTTTGATCGGCTCCCTGCTGGGGGGTATCGACCCCACCGCCTTGGCCCTGGCGTTCGCGATCATCCTGGCGGTCGCCTTGCTGGGCTGCTCGATGGCCCTGGCGCTGTCGGTCTGGGCCAGGAAGCCACACGAGGTTGTGCTGGTGACCTATACCTTCTGGATGCTCGTCCTGCTCGTCTGGCCGATCTGGTATGTCCTGTCGTGGGCGAGGCTGGTCGCTCCACCGTCCCCGTGGAGTCTTGTCGCCAACCCGTACTACCTGGCGTTCGCCCCGTACGTGGCGCCGAACCAGATGCGTTTCTGGGACTATTTCGGTTTCTTTGCCGTGGCGCTGGCGGCTGCCGGTGGATTGACGGTTCTGGCGATGTGGCGGATGCGGCCCGTGGCCAATCGCGGGACCGACATCCATCGCAGGGCGCCTTCTTTCGGCGTGATCGGCCGGATCACGCGCCGGCTTCCCGGCCCGTCGCTCGACCGCAATCCCGTGCTGTGGCGCGAGTGGCATCGGTCGCGGCCCTCGCGCTGGCTGATCGCCTTGATTGGGATCGTCGGCGGGTCGAGCGGGATTGCCTGCGTCGTCGGCGCCGTCTTGCTCTGGACGGACGAGCTGGACCAGTATTGGACGGTGGTGGGGTTCGGTATGGGGATTTTCGGAAGCATCATCCAGTTGATCTTCGGACTGCTGATGTTATCGGCGGTGGCGCCGACGTCGATGTCGGAAGAGCGTCAGCGGGGCAGCCTCGACCTGCTCGCCACGACCACGCTTTCGACCCGTGCGATCGTGGTCGGCAAATGGCTGGGAACGCTCCGCCTGGTGCCGTTGATGACCCTCGGGCCGGGCCTGGTGGCTCTCACGTTGGCCACGGCCTCCCCGAGACCCAGGGCGCAGGCCCCGATGCAACGGCCCGTCGGCATGAGGCAGGTCGTTTTTCGAGGCGAGCTGCTCTTCGGCGCGACCCTCCAGGTCGCGACGATCCTCGTCCACGGTGCGTTGATCGCCAGCGTCGGCGTGGCCCTGGCCGTCTGGATGAAGCGACAGAGCCGGGCGATCGCCGCGAGCGTCGCATTCGCCGTGATGGTGAGCGTCGGCTGGCCAATCTTCGTCCGGGCCAGTCGTCTGGGGCCGGCGAGCGAGGGGATGATGTTGCTGAGTCCCGTCGTGACCGCGGGAGCCCTCATCAATACGCCGTGGTCGCGGTTCGGTCCAGAATGGCGTCGCTTCTGGTGGATGGCATTCTGGGACATCGAGTGCCTCGTCTTGGCGGTCGGATTGTTGTGGCTCACTGTGCGTACTTTCGACGGCTGTTTCGGCCGGATTCCCGAACGACCGCGACGCGCGTCGGTACTCGCCGACGTCGTGGTGCTCCTGGCCGCATTGGTCGGCGTGGGCGGCCTCTACGGCTGGATCGCCATCGGGTTCACCAGCCTGGTGCGCGTCAATCCCGGGCTGACCTACGGGGTCCTGGGGTGCTCGCTCCTGGTCGCTGTCGGACTTCTCCTCCTCGCGGCGAGGGCGCCGTTGTCGATCTCGACGGCAGGATCGCCGCAGTCCCTGGGCCGGGAACCTTCGACCGCGATCCTCGACGCGAGGTTGTTTGCCCGCCGGTGGTGGGAGTCGTTTCGGCTGGTCCTGCTGCTCGCCATTGGCCCGACATTGCTCGGCCTGGCCGTGACTACGGCCTACCGATCCGTCACGGTCGTGCCGAAGGTCACGACCCTGGCTGACGGTAGCCAGCAGGAGATCGCCACGGATCCCATGGACGGCATCACCCTCGTGATCACGAGGCCCCCGTCCGGGTCCGCGAGCGTGCGGGAGGCCACCGACGCGGAGATCGCGGCGCGGCCCCTCGAGCCGGTTCGATCGCGCACCAGCCTTCTGACCACCGCCTTCCTCGCGGTTCTGACCGTCCTGGCCCACGGAGCCGCGGTCGTCAGTCTGGGGCTGGCGCTGGGGATCGGATTCCGTCGCCGCAGCCGCGCGATCGCCGCGAGCGTCGGCTTCTTCCTCTTCGTGACCGTGGGCTGGCCGCTCCTCGTCTCCGCGGGTTTTCCAAGGGCCTTCCATCTGTTTCTGGCCAGCCCCGTTCCTGCGCTCGTCGAGCTTCTTCCCGGCGAAAGTTACCCCGTGGACGTGATCGCGGAGAGTGTCTGGTGGACCGCGTCCTGGGACATGGTCTTTATCACGCTGGCTGTCGCGGCCTCGACACTGGCGATCTGGACTCTGAACCGCAGGTCCCGAGCGTATTCTTCACGCCCACGACATGCGGAGGGCGGACAACCGGTGATCGAGACGGTCCTCGTGATCGATTGAGTACAGAGGGGGAACCCGGAATCCCAGTTCGATTGCAGGTTCGCTGCGTAACACGCTGTTTCAAAACGGGGACTGGCTCCGAGTCTTCGAGGTGCCTGTCCCCCTTCTGAAACCACCTTTAAGGGGAAAAAGTCATGCGCTTTGGCCTGGGACCGGTCTTCGTCTACGAGTGCCTGGCCAACTCGCGACGCTGGCAGACCTACACCCTCCGGTCGGTCGGCGTGGCCATCCTGCTCGCGGCGATCGCGACGATCGCGAATTCACGGACGTCGATCGATCCGGCGAACGCATGGCGGAGCTATGCGGCACTGGGCGAGTCGTACTTCTATGCGATCATCGGCGTGGAGCTGACCCTGGTGTTGCTCGCCGCCCCGGCGGCGACGGCCGGGGCCATCTGCGTGGACCGCGCGGGGGACCCTGACCCATATTCTGGCCACCGACCTCTCGGACGCCGAGATCGTACTGGGCAAGTTGGGCGCACGGCTGCTGCCGATCCTGGGACTGATCGCGTGCACTTGGCCGGTCCTGTCGATCTGTTCGCTGCTGGGGGGCATCGATCCCACGGCCTTGACCCTGGCGTTCGCGATCATCCTGGCCGTGGCCTTACTCGGCTGCACCATGGCCCTGGCGCTGTCGGTCTGGGCCAGGAAGCCGCACGAGGTCGTGCTGGTGACCTATACCTTCTGGATGCTCGTCCTGCTCGTCTGGCCGATCTGGTATGTCCTGTCGTGGGCGAGGCTGGTCGCTTCACCGTCCCAGTGGAGTCTTGTCGCCAACCCTTACTACCTGGCGTTCGCCCCGTACGTGGTGCCCAACCAGATGCGTTTCTGGGATTATTTCGGTTTCTTTGCCGTGGCGCTGGCGGCTGCCGGTGGATTGACGGTCCTGGCGGTCTGGCGGATGCGGCCCGTGGCCAATCGCGGGGCCGACGGCCATCGCAGGGCGCCTTCGTTCGGCGTGATCGGCCGGGTCCTGCGCTGGCTGCCTGGCCCGTCGCTCGACGGCAATCCCGTGCTCTGGCGCGAGTGGCATCGATCCCGGCCGTCGCGCTGGCTGCTGATTCTGATCGGGGTCGTCGGCGGGTCGAGCGGTATCGCTTGCGTCGTTGGCGCCGTCCTGCTCTGGGCGGACGGGCTGGATGAGTTTCGGAATGCGGCGGGGTTCGGTATCGGGATCTTCGGCTGCTTCGTCCAGTTGATCTTCGGGCTGATGATGTTATCGGCCGTGGCGCCGACGTCGATGTCGGAAGAGCGTCAGCGGGGCAGCCTCGACCTGCTCGCCACGACCACGCTTTCGACCCGTGCGATCGTGGTCGGCAAATGGCTGGGAACGCTCCGGCTGGTGCCGTTGCTGGCACTCGGGCCGGGCCTGGTGGCTCTCGCACTGGCCACGGCCTACCGGTCACCCGCGGCGCAGTCTCGGCTGGGACTGTCCGCCGGCACGTTCCAGGAGATGCATCGGGGCGAGCTTCTCTTCGGCGTGACCCTCCTGGTCGCGACGATCCTGGTCCACGGTGCGTTGATCGCCAGCGTCGGCCTGGCCCTGGCCATCTGGATCAGGCGGCAGAGCCGGGCGATCGCCGCGAGCGTCGCCTTCGCCGTGATGGTGAGCGCCGGCTGGCCGATCTTCGTCGGGGCCAGTCGTCTGGGGCCGGCGAGCGAGGGGATGATGTTCCTGAGTCCCGTCGTTGCCGGTGGAGTGCTGGCCCAGGAATTGTCGTCGCAGTTCGGTCCGGAACGGCGTCTCTTCTGGTGGATCGGGTTCTGGGACATCGAGTGCCTCACGCTGGCCGTCGGACTCTTGTGGCTGAGTGTACGTACTTTCGACGGCTGTTTCGGCCGGATTCCCGAACGGCGGCGACGCCCCTCGGTGCTCTCCGACATCGTGGTGCTCCTGGCGGGATTGATCGGAGTCGGCGGACTCTTCGGATCAATCGAACTCTGGATCAATGGCCTGGTGGGATTGAATCGTGGGTTGGAGTTCGGTGCACTGGGCTGTCGCGCTGCTGATCGCCATCGCACTCCTCCTCCTGGCGGTGAAGCGCCGGCGTCCATCTCGACGCCGGGGATGCTGAGGGCGGCGGCCCTGGAACCTTCGACGGCGACCGGCGACCGGAGGTCGTTCGCGGGACAATGGTGGGAGTGCTTTCGACTGGTCCCGCTGCTGGCGATCGGCCCGGCGCTGATCGGCTTGGCCGTAGCTACGGCTTACCGGCCCGTCAGGGTCGTGCCGAAGGTCACGACGCTTCCAGACGGTAGCCAGGAGGAGATCACCACGGATGTCTTTGACGGCACCACCCTCGTGATCACGAGGCCCGTGTCCGGACCCGCGAGGACGCGGCCCGCCACCGACGCGGAAATCGCGGCGCGGCCGGTCCTGCCGCATCGCTCGCGCGCCAGGCTCTTGACGAGTGCCTTCCTCGCGGTCATGACGATCCTGGCCCAGGGGGCGTCGGTCGTCAGTCTCGGCCTGGCGCTGCGGATCGTGTTCCGTACCCGCCGCCGCGCCATCGCCGCCAGCGTTGGCCTGTTCCTCTACTTGACCTTGGGCTGGCCGATGCTTTACCTCAACCTTTACCCTTACCTGAGCCATCTGCCCTACTGCCGAGGATTGCCATTAGCCAGCGTCCTTCCCGCGATCGTCCTGCTCATTCTCGATGTTCGCTTAGACAACGGGAACAACATGACCCCGGTCATTCTCGAGTGGGCCACGTTCTGGGACGTGTTCTTGATCCTGCTGGCCGTCGTGGTCTCCGCGCTGGCGATCTGGACCCGGGAGCGCAGGCTACGAGCGTCTGCCGTGCTCAAGCTTGACGCTGCGGAGGAACCAGCCGCGGTCAAGACCGTCCTCGTCGGCGACTGAGCGGACCGACTGCACGAAGGCTTCCGTTCCCGAATGTCCGATTTCCGGCGCTCGCGAATTCGACCGACACTCACACCACGTGTAGACGCGAACTCGAGGAACCTGCCATGCGATGGGGAGTGGGACCAGTCTTTCTCTACGAGTGCCTGGCCAACTCACGGCGATGGCAGACTTACGCCATCCGGTCGGTCGGGGTGTCCGTCCTACTGGCGGCGATCGCAACGATCGCGATGTCGCGGACGGCGGTCGATCCTGTGAATATATGGCGAAATTATGCCGCGCTGGGCGAGTCGTACTTCTACGCGATCATCGGGGTCGAGCTGACCCTTATACTGCTGGCCGCGCCGGCAGCGACCGCCGGCGCCATCTGTGTCGACCGCGCTGCGCGGCACCTTGACCCACATGCTGGCCACGGATTTGTCCGACGCCGAGATCGTGCTGGGCAAGCTGGGGGCGCGATTGTTGCCCATCCTGGGACTCATCGCCTGTAGCTGGCCGGTCCTGGCGATCTGCGCGCTACTCGGGGGCATCGACCCCACGGCGCTGACCCTGGCGTTCGCAACGATCCTGGCCGTCGCCGTGGTCGGCTGCTCCATGTCCCTGGCGCTATTGGTCTGGGCCCGGAAGCCGCTTGAGGTGATCCTGACAACCTATCTGGTGTTCATCCTGGGCCTGCTCTTCTGGCCGATCTGGTCGGGCGTCTCGTTGTCCGGCAAGATCGGTCGGCCGCCCCAGTGGACCCTTCTGGCCAATCCGTACTACGTGGCGTTCGCCCCCTACGCGGTCCCCGGTAAGCTCGACTTCTGGGCTTACCTCGCCTTCTTCGGCGTGGCGCTGGGTGCTTCGGCCTTGTTGACTGTGCTGGCGGTCTGGAAAACTCGGCCGGTTTCCTGTCGCGGGCTGGCCGAGAAGAGCGAGACGCCGCGGATGGGGCTGATTGGCCGGATCACGCGCTGGCTGCCGGGCCCGTCGCTCGACGGCAATCCCGTGCTCTGGCGCGAGTGGCATCGGTCCAGGCCGTCGCGCTGGATGATGATCTTGATTGGGATCGGCGGCGGCGCGACCGGGATCGCCTGCGTCGGCGGGGCCGTCTCGATCTGGGCGAACGGGCTGGATCACTTCAACAAGGCTCCGGTGGCGTGGACGATCGTGGGGATCTACGGATGGCTGCTCCAGTTGGTCTTCGGGTCCCTGATGTTATCGGCCGTGGCGCCGATGTCGATGTCGGAAGAGCGGCAGCGGGGCAGCCTCGACGTGCTGGCCACGACGACCCTTTCCACCCCCACGATCGTGGCCGGCAAATGGCTGGGGGCGATCCGGCTGGTCGTGCTGCTGGCGATCGGGTCGGGATTGATCGGCTTGGCTCTGGCCACGGCACACAAGACGCCCGAGGCCGCGCCGACATCGCCGGGAATCCCGGTCTACGATACTATGGAATTGTCCACGAGTGAGCGGCTCTTCGGTGCCGCGCTCATGGTCGCGACAGTCGTGATCCACGGGATGTTATTGAGCACGATCGGCCTGGGCTGGCCGTGTGGATCAAGCGGCAGAGCCGGGCGATCGCCCTCAGCGTGGGACTCGCCGTGACGCTGTACGTGGGCTGGCCGTTCGTGGTCGAGGTTAGCCGTATGGGCCCGGGGGCCGAGGGGATGATGGACTTGAGTCCGGTCGTGGCCAGCGTGAACCTCATGCGTTTTCTTTCGAGGCGCGGGGTCTGGCTCCGAGATATCCTCTGGTTGACGTCGTTCTGGGACATCGAGAGCCTCGTGCTGTCCCTCGGGCTGTTGTGGCTGACGGTGCGTACCTTCGATGGCTGCTTCGGCCGGATTCCCGAACGACCGCGACGCGCGTCCGTGGTCTCCTACGTCGTGGTGCTCCTGGCCGCATTGATCGGCGTCGGCAGTCTCTTCGGGGCGATCGCGATCTGGGTCAATGGTTGGTCGAGCACGCATGAGAAATGGGACGTCGGAATCATGGCCTGCGCGCTTCTGGTCGCCGTCGGACTTCTGCTCCTGTCGGTGAACGCACCGTTGTCGATCTCGCGAAGAAGGACGCCGCAGGCCCTGGCCCTGGAACCTTCCGCAGCGATCCCCGATCGCCGGTTGTTCGCGGGCCGGTGGTGGGAGTCGTTTCGCCTGGCCCTGCTGCTGGCGATCGGCCCGACCCTGATCGGCCTGGCCCTGGCTACGGTGCACAGGCCCGTCCGGGTCGCATGGACGGTCACAACGCTTGCTGATGGGAGCACGCGGAGGATCTGGACCAACGATTCGGGAACCACCTACGTGAGGACGATCGGCCCTTCCGGCGTCGACCAGGTCAGAAAGGCCACTGACGCGGAGTTCGCGGCCGGGCCGTTCGAGCCGAATCCCTCGCGCGCCAGTCTTCTGACCACGGCCTTTCTCGCGGTCCTCACGGTCCTGACCCACGGGGCAGCGGTTGTCAGTCTCGGACTGGCGTTGGGGATCGGGTTCCGCAGCGCGGCCGCGCGATCGCCGCGAGCGTTGGCGTCTTCCTCTTCGTGACCGTCGGCTGGCCGCTCCTCTTTCCTTATTTCGTGGGTTCTTGGAGTCCTCCGACCCACATTCAAGGCTTGTTCCTGGCCAGCCCCGTTCCGGCGATCGTACTGCTTCTTTTCGATACGCACCCGGAGAACATGATCGCCGAGATTGTCTGGTGGAGTACGTTCTGGGACGTGATCTTCATCCTGCTGGCCCTGGTGGTCACCGCGCTGGCGATCTGGACTCTGGACCGCAGGTCCCGAGCGTATACTTCACGCCCACGAGATGTTGAGGGCGGACAACCGGTGATCGAGACGGTCCTCGTGATCGATTGAGCACAGAGGGGGAACCCGGAATCCCGGTTCGATTGCAGCCTCGTTGCGTAACAAGCTGTTTCAGAACGGGGACTGGCTCCGAGTCTTCGAGGTACCTGTCCCCCTTTTGAAACCACCTTTAAGGGGAAAGAGCCATGCGCTGGGGCCTGGGACCGGTCTTCGTCTACGAGTGCCTGGCCAACTCGCGACGCTGGCAGACTTACGCCATCCGGTCGCTCTGCGTGGTGATTCTGCTGTCGTCGATCGCGACGATCGCGAATTCGCGATCGGCAATGGATCCGGTGAACACGTGGCGGCAATATGCGGAACTGGGCAAGTCGTACTTCTACGCGATCATCGGGGTGGAGCTGACGCTCGTGATGCTGGCCGCGCCGGCGGCGACAGCCGGAGCGATCTGCGGGGACCGCGCGCGTGGGACTCTAACCCATATCCTGGCCACCGACCTCTCGGACCCGGAGATCGTCCTGGGCAGGCTCGGCGCACGGCTGTTGCCGATCCTGGGATTGGTGGCCTGTACCTGGCCGGTCCTGTCGATCTGTTCGCTGCTGGGCGGCATCGATCCCACCGCCTTGACCCTGGCGTTCGCGATCATGCTGGCGGTCGCCCTGGTGGGCTGCACCATGGCGATGGCGCTGTCGGTCTGGGCCAGGAGGCCGCATGAGGTCGTGATCGTGACCTATACCTTCTGGATGCTCGTCCTGCTCCTCTGGCCGATCTGGTTCGGCCTGTCGCGACTCGGGTTGGTCGCCCCACCTTCGGATTGGAGCCTCATGGCTGACCCCTACTACCTGGCGTTCGCCCGGTACGTGGCGCCCAACCGGACGGGTTTCTGGGAGTATTTCGGCTTCCTCGCCATGGCGCTGGGGCTGTCGGCGGTGTTGACGATCCTGGCGGTGCGGCGGATGCGGCCGGTGTCTTGCCGTGGGACCGGCGACCGCCGTAAGGCGCCTTCCATGGGCCTGATTGGCCGGATCACGCGATGGCTTCCCGGCCCGTCGCTCGACGGCAATCCCGTGTTCTGGCGCGAGTGGCATCGGTCGCGGCCGTCGCGCTGGCTGATGATCTTGATCGCGATCGTGGGCGCGTTCAACCGGGATCGCCTGCGTCGCCGGTGCCGTCATGATCTGGGCGTACGGCCTGGACGACTTTCGATCCCGGCCTGGGTTCATTACGGGAATGTTCGGATCCATGATCCAGTTGACCTTCGGTCTGCTGATCTTATCGGCCGTGGCGCCGACATCGATGTCGGAAGAGCGGCAGCGGGGCAGCCTCGATCTCCTGGCCACCACCACGCTGTCCACCCGAGCAATCGTGGTGGGCAAGTGGCTGGGAACGCTCCGGCTGGTGCCGTTTCTGGCACTCGGGCCGGGCCTGGTCGCTCTCGCGATGGCCACGGCCGATGTCACTCCACCGGTCCCTCAGCCCGGGCGATTCCCCCCCGAGCCGTCCTTGTCCACGGTGGAATTGCTCTTCGGCGTGACCCTCCTGGTCGCGACGATCCTCATCCATGGGGCATTGATCGCCAGCGTCGGTGTGGCCCTGGCGGTTTGGATCAAGCAGCAGAGCCGGGCGATCGCCGCGAGCGTGGTTTTCGCCGTGATGATGAGCGTCGGCTGGCCGACCTTGGCGGGAGTCGGTCGTCTGGGGGGAGCAGGGATGATGTGCCTGAGTCCCCTCATGGTCGCCGGAGGCTCCGCCGAGCTCCTGTCGGATCGCTTTCCTGGACAACGGTATCTCGTCGGGTGGACCATGTTCTGGGACATCGAGTGCCTCGTGCTGGCCCTCGGCCTGGTTTGGCTGACCATTCGGACCTTCGACCGTTGCCTCTGTCGCATACCCGAACGACCGCGACGGACGTCGGTGCTCTCCGATGTGGTGGTGCTCCTGGCCGGCTTGATCGGCGTCGGATGCCTCTTCGAGACGATCGTGATCTGGATCCCTGGCAGCGGTCGAGCGATGGACTTCGGGGCTGTGGCCTCCGCGCTCCTGATCGCCGTCGGATTCCTTCTCCTCGCGGTGATGGCGCCGTTATCGATTACGCGAACAGGGATGCCACAGGCGATGACCTGGGAACCTGTGGCGGCGGTCCCCGACCGAGGGTTATTCGCCAGCCGTTGGTGGGAGTCCTTTCGCCTGGTCCTCTTGCTGGCGATCGGCCCGGCGCTGATCGGCCTGGCCCTGGTTACGGTCCACCGGCCCGTCAGGGTCCTTCAGAAGGTCACGAAACTGCCTGATGGCAGCGAGGAGAGGATCGAGACCTTGCATCCTTCGAATATCACTTATGTGATCACGACGGACGCTACCGGCGGCCAATTGAAGATGCGAAAGGCCACGGATGCGGAGATCGCGGCCCGGCCGGTCCTGCCGGTTCGATCGCGCACCAGTCTCCTGACCACCGGCTTCCTCGCGGTCCTGACGGTCCTGGCCCACGGGGCCGCAGTCGTCAGTCTCGGGCTGGCGCTGGGGATCGGGTTCCGTCGTCGCCGCCGCGCGATCGCCGCGACCGTTGCCATCTTCCTCATCGTGACCATGGGCTGGCCGCTCCTTTTCCTCATTTACTTGTACGATTCAACTCACGCGCCGGCTCGTCCGAACTACCCGCCAGGCTTGGCGCTGGCGAGCTCTATTCCCGCGATCGTCGTGCTCCTGATCGACCATCCTCCTCGCGAGGACGTGATCGCGCAGATCGTTTGGTGGGCCACGTTCTGGGACCTGCTCTTGATCCTGCTGACCGTCATCGCCTGTACGCTAGCAATCTGGACCCTGGACCGCAGAGCCCGAGCGTACGCTTCGCCCGAGCGAGTCGCAAGGAACGAAGAGCCGGTTAACGAGACAGTGCTCGTTGGCGATTGAGCACCAAGAGCGTGGAGTGCGAAACACGCTCGAACGGTTCAGGAACAGTCCAAATTGATAAATCCAAGATAGTGCCAATTCAATATTAGCGCTTATCTTGTCTCTGCCGATGAATTTAGTGTACAGAAGTTCCAAACCACCTGTTATTCCACCTGTTCTGAGGGAAGACGGCCTGATCGCGCCTGCCGATCGGATCGTCCACGCGCCACACGAGCTGAAGCGTTTTTTGAACAAGAGTGGGGCGTGGGGAATGGCCCGGTGGGCCTTCCCCGACGCCCGATGCGCAATGCGCGAGGGGCTTATTCTTCCTCGATGCCCGCGCCGACTTCTTGTACCGCTCGACGATCTGCTGCTGGATATTCGGCGGTACGGGCTCGTGCGACTTGAAGTCCATCGTGAAGGACCCCTGTCCGCCGGTCATACTCTTGAGCTGCGAGGCATACGTGAGGACCTCCGCCAGCGGGATCTCGGCGCGGATGACCTGGACGTTACCGGCAAGCGAGTCCATCCCCGTGATGTGGCCGCGGCGCGTGGAGAGGTCGCCCGAGATGTCGCCGAACTTCTCGCCAGGGACCGTAATCTCGATCGTGACGATCGGTTCCAGGAGCGCCGGGCGCGCCTGATCGAACGCCTTGCGGAACGCTGTGGCCGCCGCCGTCTTGAACGCCTGCTCCGAGCTGTCGACCGGGTGGTCCTTGCCGAAGAAGACTTCCACCTCCACGTCCACGACCTGGTTCCCCGAGATGACGCCTTTGTCCATCTGCTCGCGCACGCCCTTCTCGACGGCCGGGATGAACTGGTTAGGGATCGTGCCGCCCTTGACCGCGTCGACGAAGTTGAAGCCCTCACCGCGCTGGCGGGGCCGGACCCGCAAGTGGACTTCGCCGAACTGGCCGCGACCGCCGGTCTGCTTCTTGTGCCGGTGCATCGCCTCGGAGTCGCCGAGGATCGTCTCGAGGTAAGGGACCTGCGGCACGTGCGTGTTCATCTCGAGCTTGTAACGGTTCTTCAGCCGTTGCTGGACGATATCCAGGTGGAGGTCGCTCATCCCCGAGATCACCAGCTCGTGCGTCTGGCTGTCGCGGCGGATCGAGAACGTCGGGTCCTCATCGGCGATCTTCGCCAGCCCGACCGAAATCTTGGCCTCGTCGTCGCGGGCCTTGGGGACCACGGCGCGGGGGACCATCGGTATGGGGAACTTGATCGGCCGAACGTGGAGCTGAGGAACGGTGGTGTTGCCGCCGACATTGCTCACGGTGTCGGAAACGTGCAGGTCGTCGAACTTGGCGATCGCGACGATATCGCCGGCGATGGCCGTGGGGACCTCCTCTTGCTGCTTCCCCTGGAGCACGTACACGTGACCGGCCTTCCCGGTCTTCCCGCTGCGGAGGTTGACGAGCGTCGTGTCGGGAGCGATCCGACCGCTCAAGATCCGCAGGTAGCTGAGCTTGCCCATGAATTGATCGTTCACCGTCTTGAAGACCTGGGCCACCAGGGTGCCTTCTTCTACCGGCAGGATCTCCTCCTCCGGCGCCGCCGACTCGGTCAACCGGGAGCCGAAATGATGGACGTCGTCGGGGCTGAGTCCGCAGTTGGCGATCAGGTCGAGCAGCTCGCGCAGGCCCAGGTCCTTGCGGGTGCAAACGCAAAGCACCGGGACGAGCTTTCCCTGGGCGATCGCGTCGTGGGCCGCCTTGCGCAGCTCGTCGGGCTCGACCGTCTCCCCCTCGAGGTAGCGCATCATGAGATCCTCGTCGAGCTCGACGATCTGCTCGACGACCATGCGATAGGCTTCCGACGGCGGCAACGGGCAATCGGCGGGGTCTTCGTCGTGCGACTGGATCACGTCAACGATGCCCGAAAAACTCGGGCCCTGGCCGACCGGCACGTTGAATGGCACGCATTGCGGCCCGAACGACTCGCGGATCGACTCGAGGTCCGAACGGTAGTTGACGTTCTCGGCATCCATCTTGGTGACCACGACGAATCGCCCGAGCCCGAGCCGTCCGGCCTCCTGGAACAGCCGGCGCGTGTTGACCTCGATCCCCGACGGTCCCGACACAGCGACGACCACATTCTCGACGGCCGCCAGCGCGCTCAGGGCATTGCCGATGAAATCGGGATAGCCGGGCGTGTCGATGAGGTGGACCTGCTTCCCGATCCACGCCAGGTGCCCGAGATGGCAGTCGATCGTGAAGTGCCGGCGTTTCTCCTCCTCGTCAACGTCGAGGGCGCTGGTCCCGTCGTCCACGGATCCCTTGCGATTGGTCGCACCCGCGGCAAAGAGTAGGGCGTCGGCCAGACTGGTCTTGCCCGACGCCCCATGTCCAGCGAGGGCGACGTTGCGGATATCGGCGATATGGTAGGTTGTGGTCATGAGTGTCATCTCCCGATTAGTAGGGTGGGTCGAGTCGCGATTCATCGCGAGACGGCCCACCGAGAGTGATCGGTGGGCCTCACGATGCGGTGCATCGTTCGACACCACCCTACGATTACAGCAGACCAAGAGCCTCGCAAAGCGAAAAACGTCCTTCGTATAGCGCACGACCGACGATGCACCCGGCGATCGGGAGCGGCGCCAGCCGTTGGATGTCATCGAGACTTCCGATCCCACCCGAAGCGATCACCGGGGTCCGCACGGCCTCGGTCAAGGTGGCGATGGCGGTTGTGTTAGGACCTTCGAGAGTGCCGTCGCGTGCAATATCGGTGTAAATGATGCCGGCGATGGGCAACGAATCGAACTCCTGGGCCAGGGCCAGAGCGGCGATGCTCGAGACCTCCAGCCAGCCATGGGTCGCGACCCGGCCATCTCGGGCATCGAGACCCAGGAGCAACCGACCCGGATAAGCCCGCGCCATGCGAGCGAACCAGTCCGGATCGCGGAGGGCCTGCGTGCCCACGACCACGCGTTCCAGTCCCGCTTCCAGCCAGGCGGCGATCGTGGCCTCGTCGCGGATCCCCCCGCCAAGCTGGCACGGGACCTTGACCCGATCCCGGATCCGTCTGACCGCATCGACGTTTACCGGCCGGCCCTCCTTGGCTCCGTCCAGGTCGACCAGATGAAGGCGCTCCGCCCCTTCCCCCTCCCAGCGCACGGCCATCGCCGCCGGGTCATCGCCGAAGATCGTCTCCTGATCGAAGTCGCCCTGGCGAAGCCGGACGCAGAACCCCCCTCGGATGTCGATCGCCGGGACGATTTGCATGATCTTCACCTAAACGATAGGGATTCCCCACAAACCCAACTGTATCCCCGCGGATGGGTCGCCGCAAGAACCTTGATCCCTGGGAGGGAGGCCGAGAATGGGAGGTGCCGGGATTCGCCCACGAGTGCGTCCGCTGGACGCGAGGAAAGGCGTCAAGGGCGTTTCCGCCGCGTGGCCTTCTTCGCCGCCTTGACTGTCGCCCTTCCCGGCAGGGGGCTGACCAGTCCGTACCGAATCTCGAGCCGTCTCTGGGCCACCGGCGTCAAGGTGCGTTCGGGGTGAGGATCAACCCACCCTTGCGCAATGGCCTCCTTGGCAAGCTGCGCCGCCTCCCCGATCCGCCGGTATTCCTGCTCCAGGGTTTGAAAGCCCTGCACGCTCAGCCACAGGTCGGCCTCAGGGTATCGCTTCGGGGCACCAGCCTGCTGGCTTCCGAACGTCGGGATGCTGTGAAATCGGGTATACGCCAGCAGATAAAAATGGATGCCCTCGCGCGAAGCGAGGGCCCCCGGACTCGGCAGCCGCGTTTCCTGGGCCGGGATTGGGGCGAGACCCGTGGGCGCGGGCGTTCCCATCGCTTCCAGGATCTCCGAATCGATGTACCTGCCAAGCTTCTCGAGGGCCGTGTCCGTGTTGACGACGATCACGACATTCGATTTCAATTCAATGATCGCGTGCCCATCCCCGGTCCCGATCTTGTCGCGGTACTGCCGCAGGATGTGGTCGGAATTCAGGTAACCCAGGCGGAACAGCCGTGTCGAAAGGATCTGCTCGCGATTCCATGATCTCTTGGGGGGAGCCAGGTTCTGCTGAGTCTCGGGTCGGACCAGGATGAGCTCGGTACCCCTGCCCGCGAGTGCTAGCCCATTGTAAGTGATCGCGAAGAAGCAGCTCGCGTAAGCTTCGTCGCCGGTCGTGTTTGGCGTCAGAGTGACTCGCATGTCCCCTCGCACCACGAGAGGCTCATCGATCCGTGGCGCCAGCTTCTCGTACGAGGACAGATCACTGACAACATCAGCGATAGGCTTCGGTTTGCCGTCGAGGCCCGCTTTTTCGATCTCTTGCTGAGAGAATCGATGCTTCGTGAGTTCGGGGTCCAGCGCGGTGAATACGCCCTTGGTCATGAATCCATCCAGGCGATGGAGTGCCGGCTCATCGGCCGCGAATCCGGGGATCGGCAGGCCGGCCAGGGACGCGATGATCGCGGCAGGGATCAGGGGAGTCCGCATGATATGCCTCTCCGTTCATCGAGCCGGATTTGCATCGATCCTGAAATGATAGGAGCACGGAGGCTGCGAACACAAGAGCGATGAGGCAACCGGTGGGAGACCGTCTGCGAAGAGGATGACGAATCAACGGGTGAAGGCGGCGAAGAGGTCACGGATCTCATCGTCGAGGGCTTCGGGATCAGCGAGGGTACGAATGACCTCCTGGCGGAGCAAGGCTCGATAGCGGGCTCGGAGGCGATGCGCAGCCAGCCGGGTCGCGGACTCCGAGCAGTCGAGCTCGGCGGCGATGAGTGCGTAGGGGAGCTTGTCGACCGAGCCGATCAAGGCAGGTCTCAGCGCCTCGAACTGGCGGCCCTTGCCGGCGGCCGACATCTCCGTCCCCAACTGCTCAAGGACAAGGTCGAGCAGGGTCGTGGCCCATCGACGTTCGAAGAGCCGTTCGGCGGTCAGCTCGTGTGCCGGCTCTCGCCGATAGCGGTCTTCGGCCTCCAGGGCGTCGATCGGCACGAACACCCGACCACGACCGCGCTTGAGCGCCCGGTCGTGATCGCGGCGGTTGGAGAGGAAGTGGGAGCAGGCGGCCATGAGGAACGATCGGAACCGGCCCTTCGCCCGGTCAACCGAGGAAAGGCCGTCCTTCTCCAGCAGTGAGGCAAAGAAGCCCTGGACGAGGTCTTCGGCCGTCGCGGGATCGTAGCCCTCGGCGGCGAATGAACGCATAAAGCGGATACCAGTACCGGCCGCACAAGGCGGCCAGCGCGGCGCGCGCCTCGGGTTCCGCCGGGTCGCCCGCGGCCATCACTTGGCTCCAGTGGGTGGTCGGAAACTGGGCGTTCGAGGACTGCGCCGCTTGAGGATTCATCGTTGCCTTCGCCGACAGGATTGGAGAGCACGACCGTTGCGAGCGACGATGCGATCCACTCTACGGTCGAGCCGTCGAATCGCCAAGGGCGTGCGGTTTGACAACGGCTCGACCAGACATCGAGACGCGGCGGGACTCTTCGCCGCGCCCCGCATTGACTGGCCTGTCAACTCAACTGAACGTGCCATAAACATCGTTGTTACTGGTCGACGCCGAGTTGCCCGCGACCGTCGTGCTTTTCCGCGTCGAGCCTGTGCCGGAGAGATAAACGCCACCGCCGAATCCGGTGCCGTCGGTGGCACCCAAGCCGCCGTCGGCCAGGTTCCCGAAGATCGCGTCGCTGTCGAGCACAACCGTCGAGTAGGGATCGACGAAGATCCCACCCCCCTCAGCGTCACCGCCGTCCCCGCCGACGGCTCCGGAGCCGCCAGCCCCGCCGAGGGCGGCGTTACCGGCGAGGATAGTCCCGGAGATCGTGACCTGGAACGTGCCGGAGATATTTTCCGCGAAGCTGACGGCGATCCCACCTCCCTGGGCGAGGCCGCCCGAGCCACCGTTGCCCGATAGGCCGCCCGAGCCGCCGGAACCTCCCTCGGCCACGGCGCCGACGACCGACGAATCGGTCACCGAATCCGTGACGGCGAGTGGATTGCTCGGGTCGTACAAGCCATCGAACAGTTGCAGGCTGCCGCCTTGCGCCGAGCCGCCGGCGCCTCCCGTGGCCCCCGAGCCGCCCGCACCTCCGAGTGCCTTGGCGAAGAGGAACGAGCTCGAGGTGATGGAGAGGTAACCGAAACAGACGATGTCGCCTCCCTGGCTTAGCCCGCCGTCGCCGCCATCGCCGCCCTGGCTGCCGTTTCCCCCCGCGCCGCCGACCGACTCGTTGCCCACGAACACGCTCGACGCGATGGTGCTGACCGGCAATGGCGGCGGGATGATGGTGAACGGAGCAGCCTGGTCGTCGATCGCACCGCCTTCGGCCAGACCGCCCGGGCCACCGGAGCCCCCCGCGCCACCAGCCCCGCCACTGCCGGCGATCGCCTGATTGTCAAGGAAAGTGCTCCCGGACGCCGACAACTGCGTGTACACGAAGATCGCACCGCCGGTGCTGACTCCACCGGGTCCTCCATCGCCGCCGGCACCGGCCGCGCCGCCGGCGCCTGCGATCGCCAGGTTGCCGGTGAAGATCGAATTGCTGACCGTCATGTTAGTGCTCCAGACCATGGCACCGGAGAACCCGCCGGCGCCTCCCGATCCGCCGTCGGCGCCGGTGCCGCCGACACCGCCGATCCCCTGATTGTCCGTGAACGTCGAGCCGCTGATCGTGAGGTTGCCGGAGGTAAAGACCATCGCCGCTGCGCCGTTACCGCCCTCGCCGCCGAACTCGCTGTCGCCCCCGGCGCCTGCCTGGGCCACGTTGTGGGTGAAGGTGCAGTTCTGGATGGTCATGTCGGGTATACCGTTATTGTTGTTGATGAGGGCGCCGGCCCCACCGCCCAGGCCGCCGTACACCGAATAACCCGGCCCCTCGCTGTTGGCCCCTGCACCCCCGATGGCCTGTTCGTGGGAGAAGGTGTCACCGGTGAATGTGAAGGGTGCGGAGGCTGCGGGTGACCCGATGTAGATCGTGCCATTGGCGCTGCCTGCGGCGCCGTTGAAGGTGTATGGATCGACTTGGAGGCCTGGGCCACCGGCGCCGCCGAGACCCAGGTCGCCCGTGAACGTGCTATTGGTTGCCGAGAAGGCGACGCCGAGTGTGTCGATGGCCGAGCCAATGCCGTTGCCGCCGGTGCCGTTCACGACGCCCGCACCGCCGGAACCGCCGGCGCCGCCGATCGCCTGGTTGCCGCTGAACGTACAGCCGCTGACGGTCAGGCTTGTACCGAGGTCGGCGTAGATCGCGCCTCCGTCGCCGTCGCCGCCGGTGCCGTTGATCTCCGCAGTCCCTCCGTTGGCGCCGCGGCGCCCTGCGCCAGATCATTCACAAACCGGCTCGACTTCACCGTGAGCGTCCCGCTGTCGGTGATGTACACGGCTCCGCCTTGCACCGTGTCGCCGGGGTTGACGCCGATCGCCTGGTCATTGGTCAGCGTATCGCTGGTCAAGGTGAGCGTCCCTCCCTGGTCCAGGATGCCGCCCCCGTCTTCGGAGTTGCCGCCGCTGATGGTCAGGCCCGAGATCGAGATGGCTGCCGAGGCCGAGGTGACGTCGAAGACCCGGCTCGTTCCGCCCGCGTCCACGTCCAGGAGCCCCGCGCCCGGTCCTTTGATGGTCAGGTTCTGGCCAATCGCCAGCTCGCCGCTGGTCAGGCTGATGGTCTGGCCGTCCAGGCTCGCGGCGAACTTGATCGTGTCGCCGGCCTGTGCATCGCCGATCTCGGCACGGAGGGTCCCCGGTCCTTCATCGCCGGCACTCGTGACGGTCAGGGTGCTGAGGACCAGTCGGTCTTCCAGGGACTCGAGCCGAGGCAAGCGTTGCCGCTGACGTCGGCGCGGCGGCGTACTGATCTGAGAAATCTCGCTCAAGCGGGACAGAAACCGGTTCGAGCGCATTGGTGGATCCTCCTGAATGGTGAAGCAGGGTCGAAGTTGCGAAACGAGACGAACTCACGATCACGATCGGTGCGCACGGGGAGCGGGGCGCTGCCAGAGCTGCGTCAGGGCGGGCAGACACATCAATCTGCCCTCGCTCATCCCCTCAATGGTCGATCAATCAGGAGCGGTTGCTGACCGGGCCAGGACTCGGTCAACCTTGGCCCAGAACGCTCGCCAGGCGGCCTGCTCGGCCGGGTCAAGTTCCTTCAGGGCGTCACTGTCGCGGACCCCGGCGAGATCCGAGTCATGCTTCCAGTGTTCGAGATTCTGGATGAGGCTACGCCGGGCTGCGGAGCTGGCCTCCCGAGTGCCACTTACCATGATCTTCGACCGCGCCGCCAGGTCGGCTTCGAGCCAGCTCAGCGCTTGTCGGCGCAGTGTGAGCCTGGCGGCCCCATCGGGCGGAGGCTGGTCCTTGCCCTTGCCGCAGCCGGCCATCGCTGCGGAACCAGCGGCGTTGTAGCGGTCTGGACTCGCCAGGTTTTCGGCGGCCCTCGGTTCGGCTGCGAACCCCTTGGCGAACAGCCGCGCGGCCGCCGCGTACAAACCCTTATCGTAGGCGACTCCGGCGACGTCGAGCGACTCGATGGCATCGGCCGGCTGGGTCTCGCCGCGGACCAGAGCGGGGAGTCGCGGCGCGAGCCGGGCCAATCGCCGAGCCTGTGCCACCCATTGCTCCGAAGGATGAGACCAGTCGGGATGCCTCGAACCCAGCTCGTGACCACGTTCGTACGAGGCGAGCGACTCGGCGTACCGTCCTTCCTTTCTGAGCATAAAGCCGAGATCGCAGTGGGCTTTGGCGAAATCGGGCTTGAACCGGATCGCCGCACGGAGCTCGGCCATCGCCTCGCTGATCTGGTCCCCGTGTTCCAGGATGGTGCCGAGAGCGTAGTGGGCTCCTGCCAGGCGAGGCTCGAGCCGGATGGTCTCCCGGTACTCGGCGATCGCCTCGTCGGCCCGGCCGGTCATCCTCAGCAGGTTGGCGAGATTGAAATGCGAAAAGGCATCATCGGGTTTGAGCCGGACCGCTTCTCGCAAGACGGTGTGAGCCTCGCCCCGGCTGGATTCCATGTTCGTCAGAATCGCACCCAGGTTGCAGTAGGCTTCGGCGAAATCGGGCTTGAGCCGGATCGCCGCGCGGTACTCGGCAATCGCCTCGTTGCGCCGGCCCTGTCCTGCGAGGACGATCCCGAAGTTGAAGTGGACCAAGGCGTCGTCAGGCCGGATCCGGATCAGGTCCTGAAAGACGGAGATGGCCCCTGCATGATCGTGCTCGAGCTTCGCGAGGACGATGCCCAGGCCGAGGTAGGCTTCGGCGAGATCGGGCTCGAGCCGGATCGCCGCGCGGTACTCGGCAATCGCCTGGTCGGCCCGGCCGCTGCGATCCAGAATGGTCCCGAGGTGATAATGGGCCGAAGCATCATCCGGCCTCAACCGGATCGCGGCCCGATAAGCCGCAATGACCTCCTTCATCCGGGCTGGTTGCTTAATGGCGATATTGCGTAGCGTATGGTGCAACGAGACGTCGGGAGTGTGTTGCAGCGCCTCGCGGGCCGCTGCAAGGGCTGCGTCAAGCTCCTTTTCGGCTTCCCGAACTTGACCTTGCGCCTTCAGGGCCTTGGCGAGGCAGGAGTGGTGCCGCACGTTCGCCGGGTTGAGGCGGACGGCCTCTCGGAGTACGTCGATCGCCTCCGTCCATTCACCCTGGCGCTCGAGGGCATGAGCCAGGGCGTGGGCGGATTCGGGTCGTGCGGCGCGGGCGATGAAGTAGTAGCGAATGGCCTCCTCGGGCCGTGACCGCGTCTCCAGCGTCCTGGCCAGGACCTGGGCCAGCCAGGGGTCGGCGGGATGACGCCGCTGCGCAGGCCGCAGCACGGACTCGGCGGTGATCGGGTCGCCCGCGCGGAGCAGACCCACGCCTAGCAGCGCCGAGGTGACTGGCGGCAGCTCCGCGGCTGTTGCCGATCGGGCCAGCTCTCGGAGGGCCACCCGGCGCTCCGAGACACGGGGCTCCATCAATGCCGTGCGGAGCCGACCGCGGTAATCGTCGGGGTCGGCCACTCGAGCAACGGCTGTGATGCGGCCGGCGCCCGACCGGTTCCCCTGATCGAGCCGCAGGGCCGCCCAGTGGTCCAGGGCGACGGCAAGTCCGACGGCCGTTCGAATCGGGCGCCGCGCGATGGCTCGCCCCATCTCCTCCGGAGTCTGAGTATCCGGATCCCATCCCGCGCCCTGGAACTCCGCCGCGTAGGCCGCTTCGGTCTGACCCGCGGGGATCTCGTCCATCGCCTCGCGGACCTCGGCGAGCCGGTCGAGCAACCGGGCGTAGGCTTCGGCCGCGTCGGCCAGCTTCCCGATCTGCCTCTCCAGGGTCACGAGCCGGCTACGGGTCGCAGCGTCGCGGACATCGTCGACGACCGCCAACGCGCGGCGCACGGCCTCGCGAGCCACCGCCCACCGGGCCAGGTCGTCTCCTGTCTCTTCGGCCTGCGCCTTCAAGAACTCGGCGTTGTGGATCAGGAGATCGACCCGAGCGGCTCGAACATGATGCTGGTGGAGCGCCCAGACGCCTCCACCGCCCGCCGTCACGATGAGTCCGACCACCGCCGCGGCCAGCCCCACCGCCAGCCGCCTCCGTTTCTTCTCCTCGGTCGCCCGGGCCTGGGCCTCCACGCTCTGGAGCTCGGCCTGCCTGAGCCGTTCCTGTATTCCGCGCAGGTAGCCCGTCAGCTCGGCAGCCACGATCCCGGCATCACGAGGCCGATCTTCGGGCCGCGCCGCTAGACATCGTCGAGACAGGGCGATGAGCTCGAGTTCGGCGCCGCAGGCCCCCAGGCAGTCATACGCGTCGTCCAGCTCGGCCCGGGCTGCCCGGCCCTTGAGTTCGCCGGCGTCGGCGGCGAGATAAGGAGGACGGCCGGTCAGGATCTCGCAGAGGATGGCGCCCAGTCCGAAGACATCGGCCCGCTCATCCACCTGATCGAGATCCCCTCGCGCCTGCTCGGGCGCCATGTAGGCCGGCGTTCCCAGCACCGACCCGGCCCGCGATATCCCGATATCCGAGCCATTGCGGGCCGTCGCAATCCGCGCGGATTCCCGGGCGGGAGGAGCCAGCGGCTCGTCGGCCACGCCGCCCCGAGACAAGACCTTAGCCAGACCCCAGTCCATCACCTGGATCTCGCCGAAACTGCCCACCATGATGTTGGAAGGTTTCAGATCGCGATGGATCACGCCGCGAGAGTGTGCATAAGCCATCGTCTGGCAGACGTGCGCGAAGATGTCGAGGAATCGGGGCAAGTCCTCCGGGGTGTTCGCGCGAGCTGCCAGCAATGCCGCGAGCGTTTGGCCCTCAACCAGTCTCATTGCAAAGTAAGGCCGGTCGTCCCCGAACTGGCCGACCTCGTAAACCGGAACGATTCCCGGGTGCTGGAGCTGGCCGCCGATCTGCGCCTCCTCGACAAACCGGTGGACCAGCTCGGGGTGGTCGCGGTGCTTCTCGAGCAAGACCTTGATCGCCAGGTCGCGGCCCAGGTCGGGATCCCGGCCCTTGAGGACCGCACCCATGCCGCCTCGGGCGATCTCGCCTAGGAGCTGATAGCGGTCGCCGCGGTGGATCGGAGCGGGCATTTCGGGAGATGAGGGGCAGACGACCGGACAGGGAACTTCGCCCGGACTGGCCTCTCGGAGGAGCAAGCGGGGCATCGCACCAAACCGGGAAGACAAGTCGGCCAGACCGCTCAACCGACCCTGCTCGAAGGCACTGCCGATGTCCTCGCCGGAGGCGTTCGATTGGTCGCCCGCGAGCCCTTGCTGCAGGAGGCATGCCGGACACAGACCGCCCGGTGCGTCGGGCGGCAGCATCGACCCGCACGCCGGGCAGTTGGTTGGATCGAGCATTGATGTTCCTCCCCGATAGCTGGCCCTCTATACCCAAGAGAAGAAGCCGTCCGGTTTCGTTTCATGATGACCGAAGAAAAAAAACTAGGATAGCAAAAGTAGCTGGGAAGCCCCTCGGCTTGGTATAATGGACGTAAGAACAGAACAGAGCAGAGGAGGCTTTCCATGCGCAACCACAAACGACGACCTCGACCGCAACCCGATCGCGCCTTAACCCTCACTCCGGTCCTCTTGAACTGCCCCGAGTGCCAGCACCGGACCGGTGCCGACTACAACAACTTTCGCACCATCAGCACCCTCGACGGCGTCTTCCGGCTGACCCTGACGATCCGACGCTGCCCCAATCCCGCCTGCTCCCGCTTCCTGAGACCCTACCGCCCTGAGGCTGAGCCCCACTTCGCCTTGCCCTATCACGAGTTCGGCCTCGACGTCATGGCCCTGGTGGGCCGGCTCCGCTATGCCGAGCACCGCAGCATCCCCGAGATCCACCGCGAGCTCACGCACCGCGGGCTCATCCTGGCCGAACGCACCGTCACCAACCTGTTGGACCGCTACGACGAGCTGCGGTCCCTGGCCACGGCCGATCCCCAGCGACTCGGTCCGCTGTTGCGCCCGCAGGGCCGCGTCATCCTGGCCATCGACGGCCTGCAGCCGGATGTCGGCCACGAGGTCCTCTGGGTGCTGCGCGACTGCCTCTCCGGCGAGATCCTCCTGGCCAAGAGCCTGCTGTCGTCCACGGCCCAGGACCTGGCCGGCCTGATCGACCAGGTGCGGAAGGTCCTGCCGGTGCCGATCACCGGCGTGGTCTCCGACGGTCAGGAGAGCATCCGCAACGCCGTGGCTATCGCCCTCAAAGGTGTCCCCCATCAGCTCTGCCATTTCCACTACCTCCGCGAGGCGGCCAAGCCGATCTACGAGGCGGATCGCCACGCCAAGAAGGAGTTGAAGAAGCGGGTGCGGGGCATCCGGAAGATCGAGCGTGCGGCGGAGAAGGAGCTGGAGGACGACGCGGAGGACGCGGAGGCGGAGGTGGTGCGGGACTACTGCGCCGCGGTGCGCGGGGCCTTGACCGACGACGGACTGCCACCGCTTTCGGCCTCCGGGCTGAAGCGGCAGGATCGATTGAGCCGGATTGCCGCCAACTTGGACGATGTCGTCGCCAAGGCGGGCGACCTGCCCGGGGGTTTGAAACGGCTGAGGCAATTGCTGCGGCGCGGGCTGGAGGAGACGGCCGCGCTGTTCCCGGCGGTGCGCGAGTCGTACCAATGGGTCAAGCGCGCCGCCCGGATCCTCAAGAACGAGGAGGGGCTGCCGGCGAAGAAGGTGCGGCGGCGGCTGGTGCAACTGCTGGCGCGAATGCGCCGGGCGGTGGCGACGACAGACGAGCCCACGGTGCGGGCGGGTTTGAAGCAGTTCGTGAAGGTGACCCGGAGCTACTGGCCGGGCTTGTTTGCCTGCTACGAGTCGTCGGATCTGCCGCGGACGAATAACGACCTGGAGCACACCTTCGGCAGTCATCGCTACCACGAGCGCCGGGCCAGCGGTCGGCGTCGGGGGTCGCCGGGCCTGGTGGTGATGGGCTCGGCGCGGGTGATCTCGGGGCTGGCGACGCGGCTGCGGCCGGACGAAGGCTTGGTGCTGAGCCCGGGCTATGTTGAGGATTGGAAGGGACTGCGCACGGAACTGGAGGCGCGGCGGGAATCGCGGCGGAAGCAACGCCGGTTCCGCCACAATCCCGATGCCTACCTCAAGGACTTGGAGCACCGCTGCCTCCAGCTAACTTTGCCAGCCTAGAAAAAAACGCCGGTGTCGCTCGCGATTCCCCAACCCGCAGTTTATCGATGACAGCGCCCTCGCGCCCCTTTTCACGGGGATGGCCTTGCACATTGCGAGGATATCACTCGCAATCCGGGACGATCCAGCGGTCGCCTCAAAGGAGGATGAATGCGTGCGTGTTGGGCTGAGGAAGACATGGAGTTACTGGCACGGTCCGGTTGGCTCGAGACGACTCACCGCGGGTGGGATCACCGGATCAACTTTTCGCCCTGGGATTCCACGCGGAGGATGTTCTTGGACTCATCAACATCTTCGAGTGTCCGTTCGGCTTCCGTATTCGGGTCGGAATCCATCGGATCGAGGACAATCCAACGCGGATGGGAGGAAGAGAGAGGTTGGCCGGCCTCGTTCTTGAGAGTCATTCCCAAGGAGTGGCTGATGCAATTCCACCCCGTCCGGCCAGATGCGTGGCGTCGATGAACATCGATGGGGCCGAGACCACGCGGCGGGCGTCGAGGATCGTGACGACCTGGGGATATCGAGCCTGGAAACGGCGAACCCATTCCTCGAACCGGGCCTCGGCACCGCTCCGGTCGCGCCAGGCCTGGAGGCCGGGCGAGAGTGGAGTCAGGAGCCAGTAAACCCGGATGCTCCGCTCGGCGGCCAGGCGGAGCAGGCTCTCCAATCCCGCTTCATTGCTCCGGTTCACATGGAAGGCATCTGGATGCAAGTTTTCCTGGATCTCCGGTGATAACTCACCGTGATAACCAGAGTGGAAACTGGCGACATTGGCACCGTCGTTGACGGTCCAGTTTCGCCAGAGGACACGGTTGATGTCGTGGAGGGGGTCGATCTCACCGCGCAATTCCGCCATCAAGTTCGATCGGATTTCCAGGCGCGAACGGAGCGACGGGAGCAGGCAGCCGACGAGTGCGGCCGCCGCAGTCTCGGGTCGTCGACTGATGCGTCCCAGCTCCAGGCATTCCCAGGGCGAGAGGACGGCCGGCCAGTAGGCGGCATTGTAATCGGGACCGCCGATCAGCACGGCCTGCTTGGTGTTGATGACGATCGCCGAGGGGTGCGCACCGGCATCGAGTGCGCGTCGGAAGAGATAGTAGGTCATCAGGGTCGGACATCGCGCGGCCGCCAGGTTGACCGTGCGAAGGTTCGACTGACGCTCGACGACCGCCGGGATCACCCCGTGCTTGGCCAGGCTATCGCCCAGGCAGAGCAGGTCGCGGCCCGGAGCCTGCAAGCGGGCCGCCTCCGCACTGAACCTCCAGCTCAAGCTGACGGGGTCCGAGAAATCCAGCCATCGGCGTGCGACGGCGCCCTCGATCGTCAGGACCAGCACGAGCATGCCGGCGAATCCCCACGGTACGCCGCCTCGCCGGCGCCGACCAGTCGGTAGGGCCGCCGATTGGACGGTATGGGATCCGTCCGCGCGCGACGACGGCCGACCAGCCAAGGTACGGGTCGAGGGAGCCGAGGGGGAGATTGACATCGGGACAGTCCGAAGGGAATTATGGGGGGATTGGAGATCGGTCGGACGAAGTCTCAACGGCGTGTGCGATCGGCCTCGTGAGGCGATGAATTCGCCGCGGCGGCGCTCGGGGGCGAGAGGGCGTGCCGGTCATAAATGCGGATCTGGACTTGATCGTGTGCCGGGTGAGGAGGGATCAAGGCGACGGGCTCGCGGTCCCCGATCAGCTCGCGGATCACCTGGCTGTAGTGCCAGTGGCCCACGACGTGAGGCTTGCGGGCGACGATCCAGCGGAGGTCGGGGTGAGACGGAGCGTCGTAGACTGTCGCGAAGGGATAGCCCGCGCGCTGGCTGAAGAAGAGCGACCAGTCCGTCAGGTCCAGGACCCCGCCGGACGCGTCGGTATTCTGCGCGAGCCAATCGCCGGTCAACCGGTAGACGGAATACGGACCGGCGGTCGCGGGTCCCAGGGCACGGACGTTCGGCAACATGACCAGAAGTGCCAGCAAGGTCGCCCAGATGACGGGTCCGGGTCGCAGTCGTTCGGAGGCCAGACCGAGCCAGCGGCCGGGGATCGCCACCTTGCTCATTATCCAGGCGAGTCCGTGGGCCGCCGCCAGCGTGAGGATCATGCCGGGTACCAGTCCATGCCGGACCGTGCAGTATCCGCCCGTGGCATGAAGGCGCACCAACCCGACGGCCGACGCGGTCAAGATGATCGCCAGGAAGAGCCAGGCGCGGATCCGTGAACCCTGGAAGGCGGCTACAACCAGGCCGAGCAACCCAACCGCGAACAAGGGCGGAGTCACCGCCGCGCGGAAGACCCGGAGCATGCGGATCGTGGCGGCACGATAGATTTCCAGCGCCGACTGGTCGGGGGTCAGCGGATGCTCGCGTTCCAGCCCCATGGGATCCGAGCGCGGCGCCAGTCCCAGGACCCGTGCGATTCCCGGCTTGGTCCCGAGGCCCCCTTTGATCGCGATGTAAGGGCCCGCCAACAGGACCGGACCGGCCGCCAGGAACGCCAGGGCCCGCCACCATCGCGGCCAGTTGATCCGGGTCGCGCGGAGCATCGGCAGCAGCAAGAGCGTCAGCACGATGGCTGCCGGCAAGAGCATCCCTTCCGGGCGGGTCAGGTAAGCCAGTGCACCGAACCCGATCGCCAGAGGCAGCCAGAGAAACCGCCCCTCACGAAGGAATCGGACGGCCGCCCACAAGCCGAATGTCCACACGAGCAAGAACGTGCTCTCGCTCAGGATGTTGACCACGATATAGCCGATGATCGGGTTCAGCAGCACGAGGACGCAGGCCAGCCAGGCCGCTTCTTCGCCGAAGAGTTCCAGGGCGAGCAAATAAGTGGGGATGACCAGGAGCACCGCGCAGAGGAAGCACAGCGCCAGTGCGGCACGCTGCCACGACGCCGGACTGGATCCCCCGAGCACCCGGTGCGCCGCAACGATGCCGAGCGGATGGAGCGGATGGTCGATTCCCTGGATGACGCTGTCTGACCCGTCGCCGCGCTCGATGCGTTCGGCCCGGTGGAGATAGCGGAGGCCGTCGGCGAATGTGGCCTCCATGTGGCGAAGCTCCCATCCGAGCAAGGCCGCGGCACCGGCCATGAGCACGGCGATGCGGGCGGTGTGCTGCATCGTTGTCACGCGGGTCCATCCTTTCAGAGTCCTCGAGTCCCTGGGTCATTTATCGCCCAAGAAATTCTCCGAGAACGGCATCCAGCCGTTGCAGGGTGGGTCAAACCCACCTGGATCTGGCCATTTCATCGGTGGGTTTCACCCACCTTACGGGGTCCTCGGACAGTCAATTAAGGACTCAAGGCCCGGCGTCGAAGGCGGTTCGACCGATTCGGCTATCGCCAACACGTCTCGGCCACGCAGAGGAATCCCACGACGCAGTCGGCGGGCCACTTCGGCGATCGTCTGCCACGCCCTGGCCTCGTCTCGCCGCCCAAGAACCTCCGACCATCGCCCTTGAATCGCCGCCTCCACGGCGACGATTGCGGATAATGTCCAGAACTGCCAGTGCGGTAAGTGTTTGCGGAAATAGAGCAGCTTGCTGTGCCGGGTAATGACGCGCATCTTGGGCGAAATCGCCCGATTTTGCAAGGGATGTCGGTGCACCACGCTCACGCGGGGGTCGTATTCCACCCGCCAACCCCGGTCCTGCGCGACCCTGCTGAATGCGACCTCCTCGTGGTAGAGGAAGAAATCCTCGTCCATTCCTCCGAGCGCGGCGATCATGGGGCTGAAAACAAGCATGCACGCGCCCGTGACCCAATCAACGGGTCCCGGGCGGATTCGCCAACCGGGCTGGTATTTCCGGCGCGAGCGCGGTAAGAACTGCTCCCAGATCGAGCGGGCCAGGGTGGGAAAGGCACCCACCGAGCCTTGAGGTGATCCGTCGGGGTTCCGCAATCCGAACCCGACGATCCCCGGCGGCCCGCTGGGGTCGGACTCGTAGTGGTCGAGACGTGCGAAGATCTTGCCCAGGAACCCGCCTGGTACTTCCACATCGGGATTGAGCACCAACAGCCAGCGGCTTCTGGCGGCATGCCAGCCGGTGTTGACGCCCGCAGCGAAGCCTCCATTGACGGGGCGGGCGATCAGACGCAGGCCGGGCGGCGGGACCGAGATCGCCTCGGGTATCGGGCCGCGAGACGCATTGTCCACGACCACAACCTGGCAATGGCCGGAACGCCATTCCGCCTCGGTTGTCACGGATTCAACCAGGCGGACCACGTCCGGCCAGCTCTCGTAGTTGACGACGATCACCGTCAGCCGGGGCTCCGGGCCGTGGGACTCCTCGGTCTGGCGAGCCTGCGACGGGTTCACTCGATCACCCTCCCCACAAACGGGAGAACACAAATCCGTGGTGTCTTCGGAATAACTCAAATTCAACGTCGGTTCGGTCGATCGTAGGGCTTGAGCGAAAGCCGAAACGGGGTCGTCCCGACGCGGACGTACGATATGACGAACGGAACGTCAAGGTCGAACCCGGAACGGCCCCGGGGGGTGACGCAGACCCGGAGCCCGAGACCCAGGATGGGTGACGATATCATGGACGACGCACTGGATATCGCTGGACACCTCGGGACTCACGCGGATCGGGAAAGTTCCCCGAGGCGCGTTCTCCTGGTCGGCGCTCGTCGCGACGCTCGGCGATTGCTCCGGCGGCTGGGCAAGCGGCCCTGGGGCGGCCTGCCAATCGTCGGTTTCGTCAACTCGGGACATTCGCGGTCCTCGAGCCTGCGACCGCGGAGCCGTCATCTGGCCCTCCATCCCGAGACCGATCCCGTCCCTATCCTCGGCCCGGTCGATCGGCTGGACGAATTCGTGGATCGCGCCGCGCCACTCATCTCATGGTGGCGGTCTCGGGCGAGGGCGAAGCCAGCCTCCCATCGCGGATGAGCCCGCTGACCCACACGGATGTCCCCGTGCAGTGGGTCTCGGTTGATTCCGGACCTCTGGACCTGGATTCCCTGGGGAGCCGTGCGACTGCGCCACCATGGTCGCACGACGAAACCGCACGTCCCAGCACCCGATTTCGCCCGTCGGCCCGGAGACCACTCTCGTGGGGTCGGATCGGCAAACGGCTCGTGGATGTCTCGGTGGCCGCGATGTTGCTCCTCCTGCTCGCTCCCCTGTTCGCCATCGTCGCCCTGGCGATCCTGATCAGCACAGGCCGACCGATCTTCTACAAACAGCAACGCGTCGGACAAGGGGGGCGCCTGTTCTCGATCATCAAGTTCCGCAGCATGCGCTGCGACGCCGAGCGCGAGACCGGCCCCATCTGGGCCTCGGACCACGACACCCGGTGCACGCGGATCGGAGACATGCTCCGGCATACCAACGTGGACGAGCTGCCGCAGTTGTTCAACGTCTTACGCGGCGAGATGAGCCTGGTGGGGCCCCGGCCGGAACGTCCGGTCTTCGTCGAGGAGTTTCGCCAGTCGATTCCGGATTACGACTTGCGGCACGCGGTTCCCGGCGGAATGACAGGCTGGGCGCAAGTCCATGGATGGCGCGGGCGGACTTCGCTACGCAAGCGAATCCAGTACGACCTGGACTATATCGGGCGCTGGTCGATCGGGTTGGATCTCCGCATCCTCTTGATGACCATCCAGCATGTGTTCTGGGGAAAGACGTCGTGGAACGAATCGAAGCGAGTGGGTCCCACCGAGAGTTGAGCCGGCGGCCCGGTGGTCCCGATGCTCCGGCGCCGGTCTGCTCGATCGTGATCCCGACCTACAACGGCCGCGAGTTGTTGCGAGTTTGCCTCGCCAGTGTCGAGCGGCACCGGCCGGCCGATCGGGACTGTCGCATCGAGGTGGTGGTCGCCGACGATGGATCCACCGACGGCACGGCGGAATGGCTGGCTGACGCTCATCCCAGTGTCCGGTTGGTGAAGCTGACGCGTAACGGCGGCTTCTGCGCCGCGGCGAATGCGGGGATCGCGGCGGCCCGGGGGCCGTACATCCAGCTCCTCAACAACGATACGGAAGTGACCCGAGGTTGGGTCGAGGCGGGCCTGGCCCCATTCGCCGACGAGACGGTCGGGTCGGTGGCGCCGCTGGTGCTCGTCCGATCGGATCCGGAGCGGGTTCAACTCGGCCGGCGATTCCTACGCCTGGATGGGCTGGCCGTCCAAGCGCGGCCACGGGCAACCCGCGTCGCGATGGGGAGAACAGTCGATCGAGGAGGTTTTCGGGGCCAGCGGTAGCAGCGCGTTCTATCGCGCCGAGGCGCTCCGCCGCGCCGGGGGATTCGATCCCCTCTTCGGCTCTTATTATGAAGACATCGATCTGGCTTTCCGGCTGAGATGGGCCGGCTATCGCTGCCTCTTCGCGCCGAGTTGCCGAATCCTCCACGAGGTTTCGGCAACCTACGACCATGGAAGTCCTTCGCTCCAGCGCCGGATGGCTCGGAACGCCGAGCTGGTCTTCTGGTCGAACCTGCCCGCCCGAAAGCTGGCCGTGGCGATCGTCCCCCACCTCGCCTTCATCGCCGTTCAAGCGGCCTGGAGGTTGGCACGCGGGCGTTTGCTCGCGTTCGGCTCGGGTAAGCTCGACGCCCTGCGGGCCTGGTCGCACATCCGCGAACGCCGGCGCAGACACGCCGTAATCGCGCAAACGGCCATCCGACCGCCGCATTTCGCCCTCAGCGCGGGTTCCGTCGAGGAGGTTCGCAATCACCTGCGACGACCGCTCGAACGGTCGCGGCGCGATCAGTATCGATCAAGCTGAACCAGGCCGGCTATCTCCCTCTCGCGGATCGGACCCGGCCGAGCAACTTTGGTGGGCGATCGGTCCGTCAGCCAACCGCAGGCGGCTTTTCCGGTCGGGTTTCGTCTGGATTATCCGTAGAGATCCTCGTTGCAGTGTGAGGGCTCACCACATGGCGGCCAAGACTATTGACGAGTACATCGCAGCGTTCTCGCCCGAGATACAGGAAATCCTCCAAAGAATCAGGGGGACGGTTAACGAGGCCGCACCGGAGGCTGAGGAGAAGATCAGCTATCGGATTCCGACTTTCACCCTCCACGGCAACCTGGTTCACTTCGCGGCCTTCAAGAATCACATCGGTTTCTATCCTCCGGTGAGAGGAGACGCGAAGCTCATGAAGGAGATAACAATCTACGCGGGAGAGAAGGGCAACTTGAGGTTTCCGCTCGATAAACCGATTCCCTACGCCTTGATCAGCAAGATCGTAAGGGCCCGCGTGAAAGAGAACCGAGAACGAGTCCGACTGAAGAAGGGGAAGGGATAGTCGGGTTGCATCCGGACCCTCCAGGCACGTTGACGTCCTGCATTCGCTTCATTGCGGCATGCCGGCGACGCGACGCCGGCCCGGTGAGGTGACGACTCTCCACTCAGGTCTGGGGTGTAAACAGGATGATCTCGACGCGGCGCGACGGGTGTTGTCCGACGGGATCGGCGTCGAGGGTCCTGGGTGTATGGGTACCGAAGCCGACCGAGGCGACCTTGCGATGCTTGAACCAGCCGGCGGACTGGATTGAGTGCTTCTCGACGAGGTAGTTGCGGACGGCGTCGGCCTGCTCCTGGGTGAGGATCTCGGCGAGATCCTCGTCGCGGGCGTCGTCGGTAAACGCGGCGATCACGACTTCCGACCTGGGCCGGCTGGCCTGCTTGCACCATCGGGCGACCTCGTCGAGCCGGGCACGACCGAAAGGGGTCAGGACCGAGCGTCCGGGCTCGAAGAGATCTTCGGCTCGGAAGGCCCGGCTATTCCGAGTGGCCCCTGGCTGGAACAGCACGCGCTCCCGGTCGAGGTAGGCGCGGCGATCGAAATACCGCGACAACGGCCAGGTCTGCTTGAGGGCATCGAGGTTCTCCTCCAGGGCCGTGAGGGTGCGCTCGCCCCGCCGTGACAGCGCGACCAGGTCGCGATAGACCGTGTCATCCCGGACGAACTTGCCCAGGCTGCCCTCTCCCCGACGGATCGATCCGGCGATGGCGTTGACCTCACCGAGGCCCTTTTCGGCGGATTGGGCGAGCGTATCGAGCCGCGCCAGCGAGCCGGCGGCCTTCTTCAGCAGGTCGGCGACCTCGATGGGGCGTTCGGAGGCGATCCGGGCCAGGTTGGCGACGACGGGTGTATCGGGACGACCGGGGGTCAGCTCCACAAGCTTGGCGCCGACCAGGCCCTCGGAGACGATCCGGGCCACCGTGTCGGAGCGGACCAGCGAATGCAGCCGTTCGTCGATCCGCAGGACCAGCTCGACCGGGGCGCCCGGCTCGCGCGGCGGGACCACCCGATCGACGACTCCGGCGTCAATCCCCTGGAGCCGGACCCGATGGCCGGCCTCGACTCCGGCAATCGTGGTGAATTCCGCCCGAACCTGGAACGTCGGCTGAACCTTCCAGTGCCGACCGGCGACCTGATACAACCCGAATCCCGCGACGGCCAGGACCGCCAGGACGAATCCCGCGTTGGCCGCCAGCCGCCACCGCCCGATCTCGCGCCTCATCGTCGGTCACCTTTCGGTTCGTGGTTTCCCGGCCTCCTTTCCTGGGACTCTGAACGCGGCTTCCTTTCACCATTCATTCATCGTCAGCCGTCCCATCCCATCATCCGGTTTCCTGCCTGGATCAGGGGGACCATCACCACGTTGGCGGCGAACACGGCCAGGATGCTCCGGACCACGCCGCGGATCGCCGCCCGGCCAACGGCCTCGGCCGATCGGCCGGAATTCAAGCCGGTCCAGCAGGCGACCAGGCCCACCAGCAGCCCAAAGATGCCCGTCTTGAGCGTCGCCGGGATGATGTCGCAGAGCCGGAGGAACACCAGCGACTTGCTCCAGAACAGTGCCGCCGTCAGCTTGCCGGCGGCCAGCTCGGCGCCCAGTCCCCCAATAGCGCCGAGGCGTCGAGAATCACCGTTAATAACGGGACGGCCAGCGCGCACGCGATCGCTCGCGGCGCGACCAGGCTCGGAATGGGATCGACACCCAGTGCGAGTCGGGCGTCGATCTCTTCGTGGAAGAGCATCGAGCCCAGCTCGGCGGCCAGGCCGGCTCCCATCCGGCTGGCGACCAACAGGCCCTGCAAGGACCGGGCCGATCTCGACCAGCACGGCCACCGCCAGGAAGCTCGGCAGGGTCGATTCCGCCCCATGCTCGACCAGCAGGCGATGCGTCTGGAGCCATGCGACCAATCCCACGCTCAACCCGGCGCCCAGTACAATCGGCAGGCTCCGGACCGCGACCTGTTCAAACTGGCCAACCACCTCTCCAGTATGCCAGATCAGAGCCCCTGGGATCGAGCCACAAGCCCGGAACACGTACGAGACCATCTTCATGTGACACCCCTCAATCGCCTACCAGCACCGCATCTCGGGCGGGCGGCTCCGGCACGAAATCCGACAGGGTGTCATCGTCGTTCCGGTGCGCCCGCCGGAAGCCGAGCTCGACTCTCCGGATGGTCAGCCACAACAATCCGATGGTCGCGAGAATCAACGCGATGATCCAGATCCTGCCCCACATCAGCATCGTCTCCAGCTCGTCCGGGCGCAGGTCGTGATGGTCCAGGAGGAAGGACATGGCGTAGATGGGGCTCAGCAAGGCCAGGCCCCTCGCGTGAGCCGGATCGGAGACGAGGAAGCCGACGATGGGCCAGACGACGGCGGCCACGAGCAAGGCGCACAGGCCGCCTGCGATGACGAGTTTCCGCTGGCGGAGCCCGACACCCAGATACACGCCGAGGCCGGTCATCGCCGCGCCGTGGGCCAGGATCGTGAGGATTACGAGCGCCGTGATCGCGATCCGCTCGCTCAGGGCCGGCTCCCAATGAGACTGCACCTGTTCCATCGCGAGCCGCTCCACGAACGCTTCGGCCGGATCCGGCGCCGCCGGCTGGGTGCCCGAGGCCGCTGGCCCGGGCGGCTTCGGCGGCTCGGGGGGCAGCGGTCGATGCACCTCTTGCCCGTCCCACGGTTGGGTGGTGACCACGACCTTCACGCCATTAGGCTGGATCACAATCCTCGGACGTGGCAGCTCGATCCGGGGCGCCGCGGCCAGGGCCAGGGCGATCAGTCCGGGGCCGATCGCCAGCAGCAAGGCCAGGCGGAAGCCCTCCCACCATTTCCGCGCGACGATCCTTCGTGCGGAGGGTATCGAGGCGGACTCTTCCTGGAGGGCGCGCGGCGCCCATCGCCCGGTGGTTGACATCGTCCCGAGTGGGTACAGCAGGAGAAGGCCCGCGACCACCAGGAGCGTGGAGCACCAGGCCCCGGCGGTCATCGGGAAGGTGGAAGTCGCCGGCAGGATTCCCAGGAATCCCATCGCGATCGCGCCGAAGAGGCTCCCCGCATTCAGTAACCCCGCCAGGACGACGACGAAGTCCGACAGCAATGGCGTCCGCCGTGGTTGTTCTGCGATGCGTCCGAAGCAGCGGTCGAACGTCCGGACGGCCAGCCAGAGCAACCCCATGGCGAGGGCGCCCACCTCCACATCCCAGAACGTGCCCCACCAGAGCAGACTCCGAAACCGGGGCCCACGGAACGTCAGCAGGTCGGAGCAACTCCCCGCCAGGAAGATGGGACTCAACTCCATGATGCCCTGGTTATCACTCCGGGACCGGATGACCGCGACCAGGATCGGCCATGCGACGGCCACGGCCACGAAGAAGCACACGCTGATGGCGATGGCCCGGCTCTGCCGTCGGATCCAGGTGGCCAGCGCCAGGCCGAGGCTCGTCAGGAGCGCGCCATGCACCAGGATCGTCGCGACCAGGAGCGCGGCACCAAAGTAGACTTCGCCGCTGGAGAGGGAGGTCTCCTGGTAGAATCCCCGCGCCGTCGCGGCGGCTTTCCACGAGTCCTTGGACGCCGTGGCCATCGCCAACCCCACCAGCCCCGGCCCCATAACCAGGAGCGCGGCCAGCCGGAACGTCCCCAGCCATTTGCCGAGTACGATCGTCCGGGTCGGAAGCGTGGTCGTTGCCAGCAGATCGAGGCTGCCCCGCTGGCGTTCCTCCGACATCGCCGTCGGCGCCACGACCGAGAGCATCAGGAGGCCGAAGAGCAACTGGAGGATGTATCCGAAGACCCCGGCGGATGCCCCGGGATTCATGCTGCCGGGGTCCACTCCCTCGGCCCAGAAGGTCACTGCCCCGATGACGCAAGCGATAGTCGTTGACCCGCCCACCAGCAGCAGGAGGCCCATCATCCAGGGGGAAGGCCGCGAGCGATGCCATTCGCGCCAGAGCACCGGGTTGCCGTCGAGCCGAGGGCCGGGGAGCCACCGCACGAGCCGGCCCAGGCGGCCGAGTCCCGGTTCCTTGCGATGGTCGCCAGTCCCGCGCGCGGCGACCGGCCGCATCCGCCAGACAGCCAGTGCGGTCAGGAGGCAGGAAGCCCCGAGCGTCGCCACGAAGAAGCCCAGGTAGTCTGCGAACCCCAGCTTGCCCGGATCCGAGTACGGCGCGAACGCCAGGTAGAACGGATTGGCCACGAGCGTCCACAACGGTGGGGCGTTGATCAGCCCGCCTCTCGACAGGCCGAACCAGATCGGCCAGAGGAGCAGGACGAGCATCCAGAAGGTGTACGTCACCAGCACGACCTCGTGCGGCTTCCGGGCCCACACCGACAGCGCCAGGGCCATCGTGCAGCCGAGGAGGGCCACGGCCAGGACGACAGCGAAAGCCATCGTCAACGCGGTCGGATCGATCCCACCCAGGAGCGAGCTGATCGCCAGGACTGGCCAGGAACATGCGACCAGTCCTAGCACCGGCAAGAGCCGCGCGGCCAGCTTGCCCAGGACGATCTCCGGATCCGAGAGGTCGGTGGCGAGCATGTGCGCCAGCGTCCCTCGGGAACGGTCCATGCAGATCGCCCCCGCGGTCGCCGCCGGCGCCGCGAGCATCACCAGGGCCAGCTCCACGCCGATCATCGCGTAGAAGTAGTACGTACCAAGCCGCGCGTACTCCCGCCATGCGTTCGGTTCCACGGGGGTCGAATTCGACCAGGCGATCGTGCTCATGGCGAGCAGCAGCGCCGCCACCCCACACGACCGGATCGCGTAGCTCTGCCAGCGCCGCGAGTTCGCCAGGCACTCGTAGATGAAGACCGGTCCCACGCCAAGGCGCATGGCTCACTCCCGGCTAGCGTCCGATCTGATCGAGCCCTCCCGCCAGATGGGCGCGAGGTATGACGATTGTCATTCGCCGCCGCGTCGGGATTATTCGACGAGCTCGTCGGGCACCGGCTCGATTCGGATCACGGCGGCGGCTCCAGGCCCATCGCGCGCAACTGGGCCGCCATTCGCTCGTTCCGTTGGCGCTCGGCCTGGAGTTCCTGGGTAAGTCGTTCCTGGTTCTGGGCGAGCTGATCGCGCTCCTGGACGAGCCTGGTCGCGGTCCTGGGCGATCTGGTCGCGGTCCTGGGCGATCTGGTCGCGGTCCTGGGCGATCTGGTCGCGATCGCGAGCGAATCGATCCCGCTCGTCCGCGATCTCCTGGTAGGTCAGGAATCGCTGGCCATCGGGTCCGTAGATGACCATCTCGCTCCCTGAGAGGTCGAACCGGATGCCGAGTTTGCGGCTGGTCCAGCCATTCGTTTCCGCTATCTTCCGCAACTCACCTTCAGTCCGCAGGTAGCCGGTCAGGATCACCTCGTAGGGGTCGTAGACGTAGTATTCCTCGACCCCGTATTTCTCGTAAAACTTGAACTTCTCGATCATTGGCCCCGGCCGGTTGCTCGGCGAAAGGATCTCGAAGACGACCTGAGGCGCGATCCCACCCTCGACCCACTGCATGTACGAGCCACGATAGCCCTTCGGGCGGCCGAATGCGACCAGCGTGTCGGGTGCCTGGCAGATCTCGGGGTGCCCCTCGACCGGGTACCAGAACATATCGCCCGCGACGTAGACCTGCGGATCGTCGCGAAAGACGCGGTCCAGACCCTCCTTGGTCGTCACGATCCACTGGAACTGGAGCGGATTCTCGGCCATCGGCTGCCCATCGCTGTCGGGGTAAACGATCTTGGGTTTCGGGGAATGTAGGGTCAAGTGGCTCATGGAGAGAACCCTTCGCATGAGGACCGAGGACAAACGGCGTGTACGTCTCTATTCTACCAGCGCCCAAGCCGGGGGGAACTCCGCGACCTCGATTCACGTCACTCGGGATCGTACGCCAGGTTCGGAGCTAGCCATCGCTCGACGTCGGCGATGGGCAGGCCCTTGCGGGCCGCGTAGGCTTCAACCTGGTCTCGAGTGAGGAAGTCGACCGCGAAATAACGGGCCTGGGGATGGGCGAAATAGAGCCCGCTGACCGACGCTGCCCGGATACATGGCGAAGGACTCCGTGAGCACGATCCCCGCGGCCTCCTCGGCGTTCAGGAGCTGCCACAAGGCGCGCTTCTCGGTGTGATCGGGCGAGGTCGGGTATCCGGATGCCGGCCGGATGCCTCGGTACTTCTCTTCGATCAGTTCGTCATAGCTGAAGCCTTCGGCGCGGCCGTACCCCCACTCTTCACGGACGCGCTTGTGGAGCATTTCCGCGAGAGCCTCGGCCAGGCGGTCGGCCAGAGCCTTGGCCATGATGGCGTTGTAGTCATCGTGGTCCCGCTCGTACTGCTCGACCAGCGATTCCACGCCGATCCCGGTCGTTACCGCGAAGGCACCCAGATAATCGGCGACTCCCGAATCGCGCGGCGCGATGTAGTCGGCCAGCGAGCGGAACGAGGTCTGGCCGTCGCGTTCCCACTGCTGCCGCAACGTCGGGAGCCGCATCCGCTCGGCCTGCCGGGACTCGTCTTCGTAGACGATGATGTCATCCCCGTCGCTATTGGCCGGGAAGAACCCATAGACCGCGTTCGCGGTCAGCCGCTTCCCGGCGACGATCCGGCCGAGCAGCTCCCGGGCATCGTCGAAGAGCTCCTTGGCGCGAGGTCCCACCTCGGGGTCGTTGAAGATACGCGGATACTTCCCCTTGAGCTCCCAGGACATAAAGAACGGAGACCAATCGATGAAGGGGACGATCTGCTCCAGCGGGATGCCGCGAAGCGTCCGGGGCCCAAGGAACGCGGGAACGGCCGGCGCCGGGTCCGACCAGTCCAGCGCCAGCCGGCGCCGCAGGGCCTCGGCGTAGGGGACGAGCTTTCGCTCGGCGCGCCGGCCGAAGGCGGCGCGTTCCTGTTCTTGCTGGACACGGTTATTCCGGTCGAGCTCGGCGCGGGCGTCGGCACGTCCCAGGCGGTCGACCACGCCCACGCTCTTGGACGCGTCCTTCACGTGGATGACCGGCCCGTGATACTGCGGCGCGATCTTGACCGCCGTGTGCTTGGAGCTGGTCGTCGCACCGCCGATCAGGAGCGGCAGCTCGAAGCCGTTGGCGCTGCATCTCGCGGGCGACGTGCACCATCTCGTCGAGCGACGGCGTGATCAGGCCCGAGAGTCCGATCAGGTCAACCCGGCGTTCCTGAGCTTCCTTGAGGATCTTTTCGCAGGGGACCATCACGCCCAGGTCGATGATCTCATAATCGTTGCAGGCCAGGACGACGCCCACGATGTTCTTGCCGATATCATGGACGTCCCCCTTGACGGTCGCCATCAAGATTCGCCCGCGCGCCTTGCGCTCGTAGTCCGCCCCATTGCCGTTCGAGCCGGCGGATGCGGCAGCCGCTGCTGCGGCCTTTTCGGCCTCCATGAACGGGGTCAGATACGCCACGGCTTTCTTCATGACCCGGGCGCTCTTGACGACCTGGGGAAGGAACATCTTGCCCGCGCCGAAGAGGTCACCGACGACGTTCATGCCGTCCATGAGCGGCCCTTCGATGATGTGCAGCGGCCGTTCGTAGGTCTGACGGGCCTCCTCGGTGTCCACGTCGATGAAGTCGACCGTGCCCGTGATCAACGCGTGCTTGAGCCGCTCGGCGACGGATCCTTCGCGCCAGGCCAGATCCTTGCCCCTGTCCTTCTTGTTCCCCGTCTTTACCGATTCGGCGAACTCGGTCAGCCGGTCGGCGGCGTCCGGCCGGCGATCGAGGAGCACGTCCTCGACGCGTTCGAGCAGGTCCTTGGGGATTTCCTCGTAGACTTCGAGCTGGCCGGCGTTGACGATCCCCATGTCCAGACCGGCGCGGATGGCGTGATACAGGAACGCGGCGTTCATGGCCTCGCGGACGAAGTCGTTGCCGCGATAGGAGAAGGACACATTGCTCACGCCGCCGGAGGTCTTGCAATCGGGGAGCAGCCGCTTCAGCTCGCGCACGGCCTCGATGAACTCGACCGCGTAGTGGTTGTGCTCCTCGATGCCGGTGCCGACGGTGAGGATGTTGACATCAAAGATGATGTCCTCGGGCGGGAAGCCGACCCGCTCGGTCAACAGCTTGTAGGCTCGCAGGCAGATTGCGACCTTGTGCTCCCTGGTCACGGCCTGGCCTTGCTCGTCGAAGGCCATGACGACGACGGCGGCACCGTAGCGACGGACCAGGCGAGCCTGCCGGAGGAACTCCTCTTCGCCCCCCTTGAGGCTGATCGAGTTGACGATCGACTTCCCCTGGACGCATTTTAGTCCCGACTCGATGACCTTCCAGTCGGAGCTGTTGACCATGATCGGGACCTTGGCGATATTGGGATCGGCCGAGATCAGGTTGAGGAACCGGGTCATGGCCTGCTCGCCGTCGATGAGGCCCTCGTCCATGTTGACGTCGATGATGTTCGCACCTCCTTCGACCTGGTCGAGGGCCACGGCCAGGGCGGCCTCGTAGTCGCCAGCCTTGATCAGCCGGGCGAACCGCTTCGAGCCGGTGATGTTGGTGCGCTCGCCGACCATCACGAAGTTAGTCTCGGGACGGATCACCTGCGAATCCATGCCACTGTAGGTGGACCAGTGCGGGACATCGGGAACCTGGCGTGGCGGCACCCCTTCCACTTCTCGAGCGATGGCCGAGATCCAGTCGGGTCGCGTACCGCAGCAGCCGCCGATGATATTGAGCCATCCGTTCCTGGCGAATTCGCCGAGCGTGGCCGCGGTCCTGTCGCGGTCGCCCCGGAAACCCCCGAAGCCGTCGGGCATGCCGGCGTTCGGATAACAACTGACTCGCGTCCGGCAGATCGACGACAGCGCCTCGATCGAGCTCCGCATCAGCTCGACACCCACGGCGCAGATTGATCCCCACGCTCATCGCGTCGATATGCGAGACCGAATAATAGAATGCCTCGATCGGTTGGCCGGAGAGCGTTCTGCCATTGTCGAAGATCGTCCCCGAGATCATGACCGGCAGCCTCGTCCGGGTCTCGTCGAAGACCTTCTCGATGGCGAACAGGCACGCCTTCAAGACGAGCGTGTCGAAGGAGGTCTCCGGCAGCAGGATGTCGGCACCGCCTTCGATCAGGGCGCGAATCTGCTCCTCATAAGTGGCGACCATCTGGTCGAAGGTCACATCGCGGCGCCCGGATCCTCGACGTGAATCCCCATCGAGAGCTGCTTGGTGGTCGGCCCGATGCTGCCCGCGACGAACCGAGGCTTGTCCGGGTCCTTCCGGGTGTATTCGTCGGCCAATCGGCGGCGCCAGTTCCACTGCCGTCGTGTTGATCTCGCCGACGTACTCCTGGAGGCTGAACTCCCCGAGCGAGACCGCCGTCCCGTTAAAGGTGTCGGTCTCGATGATGTCGGCGCCGGCATCCAGATAGGCGCGATGGATGTCCTCGATGATCTTGGGTTGGGAGAGCACCAGCGCTTCGGTGCAGTTCTTCAGATTCACCGGATGCCGCGCGAACCGTTTGCCTCGGTAATCCTCCTCGTTCAGTTCGTAGGAGTAGAGGAGTGCACCCATCGAGCCGTCGAGTAGCATGATCCGTCTCGATAGGATCTCCTCGAGCCGCCCGCGATTGTCGTCGGTTCCGGTTTTCGGCATCGCCAATGTGTCACCCAAGGAGGAGGGGTTCGCTCCTCGAACCAGGAATTTGAAAGCAGGTCTGTCCGAAAATGCGGGGCTTGTCGCCCCGGAGAGAATGTCGTAAAGCCATTATCGGCTTGATTATCGTGCGTTTCGCGCGAGACTGTCAATCGCGCTTGCGTCCCGCGGCGACCCCTGCACCCGATAGGATCGTAGAATAAGATGAGGGCGATGTCCGTCGTATTACGCTCTCGATTCCGTCGTGGTTGACGGGGAGGGTCTCCGGTGGTGACGCGAATACAGGGGCAGGGAGTCTTCGATCCCGACATCGACAGCCGGCAACGGCCGCCAGTCGAACCGCACTGGTCGCTCTCGGAATGTCAGCGGCTGGTCGCCAACCCGGCTCTGCGCTCCTGATCTGCCTGGCCGCCTATCTTGCCATTCGTCAGGCGCTCAGCCTGCACCACCTGGGGTTGTTCCTCTTCGGGCTGATCTTGTTCGTCGTTCCCTTGCCACTCGGTCAATACCACTGCCTCGATTGCGGGGCAACCGGATGGGCCGTCCGCGCCGCACGGCACGCGTGTCCCGCTGTCGTTGCGCGGCTGCATCATCCCGACGCCGGATGGCTCCGTGTACCCCGATTGCGAACTCAATTCAAGGCCTGGATTGTCCTGGTCCTCCTGGCTTTGCTGTCTTTCGCCATTCTCGCCAGCCCGAGACATTGACCGCTTCGAATCCGCCTGATATCATTGCGATATCAGGCTGAGAATCCCCGTGTTTCGTGGGAGGTTGACATGCCGGATCTACTCGTCCGCGACGTTGACGAGACCGCCGTGGCACGGCTGAAGGAGCGGGCGCGATTGAACGGTCGCACTCTGGGCGTGGAGTTAAGGATGATTGTGGAGCAGGCGGCCAAACAGATGGCGATGACCACAGCGCAGTGCGCTCGCCGAGGAAATGACGCGTAGCCTGGAGGGACGAGCGCACACCGACAGCGCGGAGTTGGTGCGCGAGGATCGGTCCCGATGAGTGGGCCTATGCCGCCGGGACTGGTGACTACCGACCTCGTGATCGACGCCGGGGTCGCCATCAAGTGGTATGTCCCCGAGGTTCTGGAAGTTGAGGCCAAGTGCGTCCTCGATCCATCGTACTCGCTGCATGTCCCCGAGTTGTTCTTCGCCGAGTTCGGCAACATCCTCTGGAAGAAGGCCCGCATACTGAAAGTGCCCGAAATCACCGTCGAGGAAGGTCGCAGGATCCTGAATCTGCTGCTGAACGTCCCGCTGATCGTGCATCCGATGGCGCCGCTCTTGAGGGACGCGTATGACCTGGCAGTCGGCCCGAAACGGGCCACTGTGTACGATAGCTCTTACCTGGCCCTCGCTCGTATTTTGGGATGCCGTCTGGTTACGGCCGATCGCGCGTTCTACGATGCCATGAGGACCAATCCTCAGGCCTCGATCATCCACTGGATGGCCGATCCTTTATGAATCCTGCGCAGTGATCAAGAACTGTCGTTTCGACCTGTGTGATCGGTCGGGGATCGAGCCTCAACTCGCCTCGAATACCTTGGCCGGACGGATCTTTACAAGTCGTCCGGGACAAGGAATGATATACAGTTTGCTCGTGAGCTGGCCCGACGAGGATAGGAGGGAACATCGCCGTGCATGAGGAAGCGATCCGCAAGGCGGATGTCTTGATCGAGGCGCTGGGCTACATCCGGCAGTTCCACGGGCGGTATACCGTGATCAAGCTGGGGGGCTCGGTGATGGAAGACCCCGAGTCGCTTCGCGCCCTGCTGGTCAACGTGGTGTTCATGCAGACGGTCGGAATGCGTCCGGTGGTCGTCCACGGCGGAGGGAAAGCGATCACTGTGGCGATGGAGAAAGCGGGCCTCACCGCTCGTTTCGTCCAGGGCCGGCGATATACCGACGAAGCCACCCTCGAGATCGTGGCACGGGTGCTGGCGGAGGAGATCAATGCCGACATCGTGCGGCATATCAACAAGTTCGGTGGCCGGGCATCCGGGCTGCACCACAAGGCGACGCTTCAGTGCCTCTATGGCCGGAAACTCGCGCTCTCCGGCACGAACGGGGATTCGGTGGACCTGGGGCTTGTCGGCGAGGTGACCGAGGTCAACACGAAGCCGATCGAGAATCTCTGCCTGGCTGGCGTTGTACCCGTGCTGCCCTCGCTGGCCGAGGACGAATCGCAAGAAGGCCAGTTGCTCAACGTCAACGCCGACACCGCCGCCGCGGCTGTCGCCCGGTTCCTCAAGGCCGAGAAGCTGGTATTCCTGACCGATACGCCCGGCATCCTTCTTGATAAAGCCGAACCCGGCAGCTTGATCCCGGGTCTGACCCCCGACGAGTGTCGCGTCCTGATCGACCGAGGCGTGATCGACCGCGGGATGATCCCGAAAGTCGAGGCCTGCCTCACCAGCCTGGAAGCCGGCGTGCAGAAGACGCACATCGTCAACGGTCGCCTGCCTCACGCCTTGCTACTCGAGATCTTCACACACATGGGGATCGGCACGGAGATCGTCCACAAAGAGAACTCCCCGAATTCCTCGCTCTCGGGCCGCCGCCCGGTCCTGGCGCGGTCGTAGTCGCTTCGTGCCGGTCTTCCGTGTTCAGTTAATAAATCGTTCAAGTACGAAACAGTGTCTATCGAGGAGAGCTTCCTTGAAGCCGCCCGCAAACGCGAGTTCCCAGGAAACCATCGCTCAGTTCGAGCGGTATGTGATCCCCAACTACCGGCGGTTCCCCGTCTGCCTCGTACGCGGTGAGGGGTCGTGGGTCTGGGACGCCGAGGGAAACCGTTACCTCGACTTCTTCCCGGGCTGGGGCTGCAACCTGCTGGGTCACTGTCCGCCCAGGGTCGTCGAGGCAGTCCGCGAGCAGGTCGGCCGGTTGATCCACGTGCCCAACACCTGGTACATGGAGCCTCAAGGGGAACTGGCCGAGGTGCTTTCGAAGCGGTCCTTCGGCGGCCAGTGCTTCTTCTGCAACAGCGGCGCGGAAGCCAACGAGGCGGCGATCAAGCTGGCGCGGGTTTTCGGTCACGAGCGAGGCCGGTTCAAGATCGTGACGATGGAGGGCGGATTCCACGGCCGTACCTACGCCGCCCTGACGGCGACGGCCCAACCCAAGTACCATGTCGGGTTCGAGCCGATGGTTCCCGGCTTCCTCTATGTGCCGTACAACGACCTCGGCGCCGTCGCCGAGGTGCTCGACGATCAGACAGCAGCCGTCCTGGTCGAGCCGATCCAGGGCGAAGGGGGGATCAACGTCCCCGATCCCGATTACCTGTCTGGTCTCCGCCAACTGTGCGACCACCGGGGTGTGCTCCTGATCCTCGACGAGGTTCAGACAGGCATGGGGCGAACGGGCCGATGGTTCGGCTATCAGCACCAGGGCGTGGTCCCGGACATCCTGACCTGCGCCAAGGCACTGGCCGGCGGGCTCGCGGCCGGTGTGATGATGGCGCGACCCGCTGTCGCCGCGGCATTCAAACCCGGGATGCACGCCTCGACTTTCGGTGGCAATCCCATCGCCTGCCGCGCGGCGCTGGCCGCCGTGGAGACCATCGAGGAGGAGGGGCTTCTCGAGCGAGGTATCGCGATCGGCGAGCGATTCCGCAACCGGTTCGATGCCCTTCACGCCGAGCTTCCCGATCTGATCCGCGAGATTCGCATCCGCGGCACCATGATTGGCCTGGAGCTGACCGTCGAGGCGACCGACGTCGTCGCAGCGGCCACGGACCGGCGGCTCCTCATCAACGCGACCCATGGGACGGTCATCCGCCTGCTGCCTGCCTTGACGATTACCGACGAACAGATCGACGCGGGGTGTGCTATCCTGGCCGATGTCTTGCGTCAAGCCGCGGCCTGAAATCGATGGGATCCGGCCATGCTCCGCCACTTCGTGGACCTCCTGAACCTCTCAGAAGTTGACGCTCGTTCGCTCATCCAGCGCGCACTTGAACTCAAACGAGAGGAACGGAGCGGACGACGCCCCGCACTCTTGTCGGGGCGGACCCTCGGCCTGATCTTCGAGAAACCCTCGCTCCGGACCCGCGTGAGCTTCGAGGCGGCCATCGCCCGGCTGGGCGGGAACGCGATCTTCCTCCGGGGAGAGGACGTCGGCCTGGGTATCCGTGAAAGCGTTGCTGATTGTGCACGCGTCCTGGGTCAATATGTCGATGCGCTGGCGATCCGGACTTTTTCCCAGGCCACGGTCGAGGAACTCGCCTGCTCGGCCGGGATCCCCGTGATCAACGCGCTATCGGATGCCTCACATCCGTGCCAGGCGATGGCCGACATGATGACGATCGTGGAACTGAGGGGGACGGCCCGCGGCCAGAAGATCGTCTTCGTCGGCGAGGGAAACAACGTGGCGAGGTCGTTGGCCTGTGCCTCGTCCCTGCTGGACGCCGAGTTTCTGCTGTGCGCCCGGCCGGATACGCTTTTCCAGAGGCTTTCCGAGCGCCGTACGAAGCGAGGTTCCCCGGGAGACCCCTATGGGTCGACCCCGATCCGCGCTCGGCGGTCGTCGGCGCCGACGTGGTCTACACTGACGTTTGGGCGAGCATGGGCCAGGAACACGAGGCCGAGGAGCGTCGGCAGGTCTTCGAGCCCTACCAGGTCAACGAAGCCTTGATCTCTCGGGCCAAATCCGATGTGGTCTTCCTCCACTGCCTCCCCGCCCACCGTGGCGAGGAAGTGACCTCGAGCGTGCTCGACGGCCCTCACAGCCGGGTCATCCTCCAGGCAGCAAACCGGCTCCATTTCCAAATGGCCTTGCTGATCTGGCTCCTGGCCGAAGAGTCCGACTGAAGGCTACGGGACCCCAACCACCATGACGCGTAAAGATGGACGTCAAGCCGATCAGCTCAGGCCCGTCACGATCGAGCGCCGCTATTTACCCAACAGCCCTGGCAGCGTGCTCTATCGCTCGGGCGCGACGGTCGTGCTGGCGACCGCACAGATCTCGGAAACGGTACCGCCGTTCCTCGAAGGCAAGGGGATCGGCTGGCTGACGGCCGAGTATGCAATGCTCCCCGGGAGCACTCCGACGCGGTCGCGGCGCGGCGGCGATGGGCCGCGCCACCGAGATCCAGCGGCTCATCGGCCGGAGCCTGCGAGCCGTCGTCAACCGCAAGGCGCTCGGGCCCGCCACGATCCATGTGGACACCGACGTACTCAATGCCGACGGCGGGACACGCACGGCGGCCATCACGGCCGCATTCGTCGCCGTCGCCGACGCGCTAAGTCGCCATCGGGCCGATTCCTGTCGCGCGATCCTCCGCGACAGCATCGCGGCCGTCAGCGCGGGGATCGTCGCCGGCGAGTTCGTCCTCGATCTCGACTACTCGGAGGACTCCAACGCTGAGGTGGACATCAACATCGTTCGCCTGGGGCGTAGCGGACTCGTCGAGGTCCAGGGGACCGGCGAAGGGGGCACGTTCTCGCGCGGACAGCTCGATGCGCTTCTGGATCTCGCCGAGGCGGGCATCGACCAGTTGACTCGGCTCCAGTGCGAATGCCTTGGTCCGGACTGGCCCATCGGGGACTGACCCTCCAGATAATCGGTATATTCGTTCAAATCCGCGAAAGTCCCCTGGGCCGATCGGCCGATATTTGCTAGGTAGTCGGGGGTTCTCCGCCGGAACGAGCCGCTCGCGCTCCTTTCCCGTCGACTCCGGCGTTCTCGCGAGTGTGATAAGAGGAAAGTGAGGAGCCTCGACAAGACGTTGGGGCTCCGCGCTCCAAGCTCGGCGTGTTCCGACCGCGACCGCGGTCGCGACTGCGCCGACGTGTGAAAAGAGGGATCGCCCATGAGATCTCCGATCGCTGCCTTGACGTTGTGCCTGGCCCTTTCGCCCATCCCGACCTGGGCACAGACGCCGCAGCCCGGTCCCACCACCGGGATGCCCACACCCAGGACCCCGCCGCCAACAGGCGGGGACCGGTCGCCTCCCCCTGTGCCGGGCGAGCCCAAGGTCTATTCCGGCGCGAACGTGCCCGGTCCGGCGCCCCTGGACCAGCTCAAGACGCCACCGAAGATGGTCCTGCCCGACGACCCGCTCGAACCCTACCTCCTGACCAAGGAGAATGGTCCGTTCATGATCATGGCCAAGGTGTTCCGCGGACCGGACGCCGAAAAAATGGCGCTGGCCTTGTGCCTGGAGCTCCGCAATGACTTCGGCCTGCCGGCCTACATCTTGCGAACCAAGGATTTCCCGATGCGCAGCTACATCCGTGGCACGCCACCCACTGCGCCCAGTGTGACGATGCGATCCGTGATCAAGCAGCCCGAGGCCGTGCGGACTCACGACGAGGCCGCCGTGCTGGTCGGGAATGAGAAGACCCTGGCCGCGACCGAGATCCTCCTCAACAAGGTCAAGAAGCTGGATCCCAAGTGTCTGAAAGAGATGCCCCATCTCTGGCAGTGGCGACATGGTCTGAGCCGGGCGCTCCGGACGACCAATCCTTACATCCCGGCGCAACATCTCTACCCGAAGGCCCCGGACAAGCTGGTCATCCAGATGAATCACGGGCTCCGAAGTCTCGCGCACTGCCCGGGCCATTACAGCCTGCAAGTCGCGCAGTTCTCCGGCCGGACCAGCTACGACCTCAACGGCAATCAGGGGCAGACGGCAACCGGTGTGCTCAACCTCAAGGAGAGCCCGCTCAAGACCGCTCACGACGATGCCGAGCGAATGGCCGACAAGCTCTCCCGGTCTCCCGAGGTCCAGCGCATCGGTCAGCCGGTCTTCGTCTATCATGACCGCACCTCCAGTCGCGTCTTCATCGGGGCCTTCAACGCGCCGGATGACCCCTCGGCTGTCGCCGTACGCAACGAGTTGTTGAAATGCGCCTGGGCCGTTGCTAATAAGAAGGACCGCATGCTACCCATCGGCAGAGGAGACTCCACCGACATCATGATGGTACCAGCCCCGAGCTTGACCGATGTCGAGGTGATGAAGGCCGGGCTCCAGAGGTAGTGGCCCATGGCGGAGATCCCCCGCGCCATGCGCGCATCGTGCGGTTGCAAGGATTCCCGATTCCCGATCCTCCCATTGCGGGAAGAATTGGGAATTCGGAATCCGGATTCCCGTTGCGGCGCAGCCGAGGCGGGAAGGATCATGGATTGTCCCGCGTCGTGGTGTGCGCGGCGATCGCGATGACAAACCACGCTTCGACGGAACGGATCCGCGAAGCCGGTCCCTCGTGCGGTGAGCCATTCATCATGACGGATCCGGAATCACCGAGATCGTGCATCATTCTGGTCCTCGGATCGCGCAATCGAAAGAAATGCCGCGAAATGGCCGAGCTGATCGCGCCGCCGTGGGACGCGAAACCGCGGCTCGATCGGCTAGAGATTCATTCGCTGGCGGAGTTCCCGCATGTTCCGGAGGTCGTCGAAGACGCCGACACATTCTCGGGAAATGCCCGGAAGAAAGCGTCCGAGACCGCAACGGCGCTGGGAGTCTGGGTGGTCGCCGATGATTCCGGCCTGACCGTCGATGCGCTCGGAGGAGCCCCGGGCGTATTCTCCGCGCGTTATGCCGGCGAACCGAGCGACGACGAGGCCAACAACCGCAAACTACTGGCCGCCCTCGCCAACGTCCCCGACGTGCGTCGCGGCGCCGCGTTCCGTTGTTGCCTGGCGCTGGCCGATCCCTCGGGGACGATTCAACTCGAGGCCGAGGGTGCCTGTCGCGGCCGGCTGACCCGAGAGCCGCGAGGTTTCCGCGGATTCGGTTACGATCCCCTCTTCCTCATCCCCGAATACCATCAGACGTTCGGTGAGCTCTCCGCGCTGGTCAAGCATCAGCTCAGCCATCGCGCCCGCGCCTTCGCTCAATTCCGCGCCGGCATCGATCGGATGCTTGCCCTCGGCCGTCAATCGCCCTTTCCGCGATCGTCCTGAGCCTTACCAGTCATCGGCACGAACCGCACCGGATCCAAGATCTCGCGCTTCAGCCCCGTCTCGGTCTTGGTGATCCGTACGAGGTTTTGCTCGTCCCGACCGACGGGAGCCACAAGGCGTCCGCCGACTTTGAGCTGGTCGAGCAGCGGCTTCGGCACATCGACGGGCGGGGCCGCAGTCAGGAGGATCGCGTCGAAAGGCCCGCGCTCGGGCCATCCCGCATAGCCATCGCCGATCCGAGTCCGGATGTTGCGATAATCCAGCTCGCGGAGCAAGCCATCGGCCTTCCGACCCAGGGCCGGGACCACTTCGATCGTATCGACCTCGCCGACGCACTCGGCCAGGATGGCCGCCTGGTAACCCGAGCCTGTCCCGATCTCGAGCACACGCATCCCCTTCTTCGGCTCGATCAATTCAGTCATCCAGGCGACGATATACGGCTGCGAGATCGTCTGCCCGTCGCCGATCGGCAGCGGGCCGTCGTGATACGCGCGCCCCTGCCAGAGTGCCGGCACGAAACGATGCCGTGGCACCTTCCGCAATGCCGCCAGCACGGCCTTGTCCTTGATCCCGCGCCCTTCGAGCTGGGTCTTGACCATCGCCTCCCTACGCGCCGCCTGGGTCGGCTCCGACTGGGTCCCGAGGAAGCCCCCGGCCGAGGTCATGACGAATACGAGCGCCGCAATCATGATCGACCCGACTGCGGCCATCTGAAGCCGGCGGAAATGTCGCGTGTTCATGGAACGGCCTTTCTTCACAATCTGCGAATCTCGAGCTTGAAAGTTCGCGTTTTGCGAAGTAAGATTGTGACGTCGTCCGATTGCCGGAGTGGCCACAGAAGAGTGCATGCAGGAAACAACTGGGGAAATCGACCGTTCTGCTCAGAAAACCTTGGCCGATAAGGGGCTAGCTCCGTATAATATAGGAGGTAAAGTAAACCAAAGACACGTTCTCGCAAGGACAACCCGGGAACTATGTTTCTAGAATTAATTAATGTTAATAATTAGAAAATAATAATCACAAATCAAATATTCGAAAACGGTGAGGAATCTAATCTGTTATGCATGTTATATCCAGGAAGAAATTGCGCACCTTCTGGGAGATCCACGCCGAGGCTAAGAGCCCTCTCGATCAATGGTACCGTATTGCCAAACATCATGACTGGAGTACTTTCGCCGAGATTCGGACTGTCTTTCCGTCCGCAGACCAAGTCGGTAAGTACATTGTCTTCAATGTCGGTGGCAACAAATACAGGCTGATTGCCGAGATCAATTACCGGGGGCAAAAACTTTTCGTTCGCCATGTCCTGACTCATTCCGATTATAGCCGTGGTGCGTGGAAAGATTCCTGAATCCTTATCGAGAAAAGACAGAAAGATGGCACGGTCTCAGACCCCCAAAAAAGCACCGGGGCGGATTGTCAACGATCGTTATCTCGAACTCGTCCAGCAGGTCCCGCTCCGTCCGATTCGCTCTGAAGTGGAGTTGGACCGCGCGATCGCGATGGTCGATGCGCTGCTCGATCAAACCCGGCGCAATTCGGATGAGGAAGACTACCTCGACGTCCTGAGCGATCTGGTCGAGAAATATGAGGACGAGCATGAGCCCATGCCGTCCGGCTCCGGCGCTGATCTCTTCCGTTTCCTGATCGAGAGTCAGGAGACGACGCAGGCCAAGGTGGCGGCAGCGACTGGCATCGCCGAATCGACGATCTCGGAGATCCTGGGTGGCAAGCGCGAGTTGAATCGAAAGCACATCGAGGCGCTGTCGCGGCATTTCCACGTAAGCCCGGCTGTTTTCCTGTCAACTTGATCGGAGTGGCACCAGCATCGCCCGGAAGCCTCCGGCTTCATCTTCAGGGCGCGGCGGTACGCACCGGTTGTTTCAAGCTCGCCAGGAAGCTGATCAGATCGGAGAATTCGGCCGGGGAGAGCGATTGGACGGACTGAGTCGGCATGATCGAGACGTCACCCAAGCGGCGTTCCGTGATGTCGCGCTTGGCGATCCGTGCGATCCTCGCCTCGGAATCCGCGACTTCGATCCAGTCGGCGGTCTCGGCGCGGACCACGCCGTTGAAGACCTTGCCATCGCGCGTCGCGACGATCGCCGGCTGGTAGCCGGTCGCGATCCGGCTGGAGGGCTCCAGAACCGAGCGGATCAGCTCGGACCGGTCGTATTTTGCAGCCAGGCCGCTCAGGTCCGGGCCGATGGTGGACGAGCCCCGCCCACCCGCCGCATGGCAACGGGCGCAGCCGATCCCTCGGGGATCGAAGAAGAGCTGCGCACCGCGCCGGGGATCCCCCTCGTGGCGAAGGGCGACCCGGCGGAGGTCGTCGACCTTCGCGACGGACTTCCCCGCCATCTCGACACCGGCTCCCAAGACGCTCCAGGCGATCTGGATACTGAACCCCCAACGACCGGCCCCTTGCCGGCTGATGACGAGGATGCGGTTGCGGCCCCGCGCCAGTTGAAAACGCACCCGGTCCGTGTCCGAAGCGTAGGCCCTGCCGGCGAGACTATTGAACTCGTAGACGATCTTCTCGTTGACCGTCACGATTGCGGTCCCGCTTGAGCCAATGAGCATGAGTGCAGGACCTTCGCGGTCCGAATCGACCTCCGCGTAGGCGAAGGCGCAGAGGTTGGCCGAGCTGGTCGCGTCGTACCCGAAGGGTCCGCGATCGCCGGACGTCGAGTTTCATGTCATCCAGGTCCACTCGGCCGGTGTTCGGATTGGCCTGGCGGGCGGACCAGCCGATCGATCGGCCAGCGGCACCCGCATAGACTCGTGTGAAATCGATGGCGGTTTCGCCGACGAATACCTGGGGGGTAGCCCGGGGAAACGGACCGATCACCCGCCAGCTCCGGATCGGTTCGAAGCGAGCGAGGACTCGATCCAGCGACAGTACCGCCTCGCCGGACAAGGACGCGGACCGTGCCGCGGCTGCGATCGGTCCTCGCACACGGTCGCGGATGGCGACCAGTGCCGACTCACCCGCGCGGCGCAGTTGCGGGTTGCGATCTTCGAGGGCCGCCAGGTAGATCGGCAAGGCTCGGGGATCGGGTAGCCCGCACAAGGCGGCGATGGCCGAATCGTGTTCGGGAGATTCCGGCTTGCCGGCGAGGACGAGCAGACGGGGGACGGCCTCGGTCATCCGCAAGGCGACCACCGCCCGGATCGCCGCCTCACGGACTTCCCGAGTTGGATCGTCGAGCCGGCTCAGCACGGCTGGCTTCAGGTCGACCGGCAACGCCTTCTTGACATTGAAGCTCAAGAGCGCCGCCGCCCGGACTGCGGGCGCTTTGTTCTCCAGGAACGATGCGAGGTCATAAGTCGGTAGGAGTCCCAGGGCGGCCAGGCCGGGAAGTGCGTCGGCCACGAGCCCCGCGGGGCGCTCGAGTCGTAGATCAAGGCCAGTCGCGCGTTCAGCGATCGACGATCGTGGAATGTGGATAGCCCGCCCAACGCCGCGGCGCGAACCACCTCGGGATACCGGGCGTCGGCCATGAGTACCGCGAGCATCGGCGCGGATGCCTCATCGCCGAGCTTGCCGAGTGTCTCGGCCAGGGCGGCCTGGTTGCGCGGATCACGCTCCCGGGCGATCGCCGCGCGGAGCTGCGGGACGGCGTCGTGCCCGCCTGGCTCAGCCCGTCGATGGCCGCCGCTCGAACCAAGCTATCCCGATCGGCCAGTCCCAGCGTGAGACCCCGGATGACTTCCGTCATACCCTCCGTTGAACCAGTTGCGGGTCTTCTCCGGAAAGTCTCCCGCGAGCGGATTGGTCCCGAACCAGGTGCCCGGCCACTCCGGATAGCCGCGATACAGGCCCGACAGGTTCGCCACGATCCGGCCCCGGACTGCGGGCGATCCGGTCCGGCCCAGGGCTTCGGACAGGGCTTTGACGACCGGGATGGACCACGCCTCATCCGTCAAATCCAGAGCGGGCTCGGTCCGGCGCAGATCGAGCAGGGCGGCCACCAGGGCTTCTCGATCCCAGGCACCGAGATCCCGAATCGCCCGCCGGATCGACCACGCGGCAAATCGATCGGAATCGCCAAGTGCGGCGTAGAGGGCCGGCGCCACGGATTGGTCTTTCAGCCTCCCGAGCGCGATGGCTGCCTCCCGACGGACCGCCGGATCCCGATCTCTCAGCAGACGAGCGAGATCCGGTGAGACCGATCGATCCCGGCGGATGCCCGCGGAGCGCACGGATTGCAGCCGAACCTGCGGCGAGGAATCGGAGAGGACGGAGCCGATGGCACTCCGCGCCTCAGGACCGCCGATCGCGTCGAGTGCCCAGAGCGCGTGAATCCGGCCGGTTTCGGGAGCTTCGGCAGCCTTGAGTCGATCGACCAGCATCGCGACCGCCGCTGATCCCATGGCCGTCAGGATTCGCTGGGATTCCATCCGAACCGAGAGCGCGGGGTGATCGAGGGCCGCGATCCGGCCAGCCGGCTCCCGGCCCGTCGGGCGCGATGCCGGTCGGACCGCGCCCGGACCCTGATACGTCAGCCGATAGAGACGGCCCGTCTTCACCTTGGCGTCCAGCCAGCCGTTATAGGCCCAATCGACCAGCCAGAGGCTCGCGCCGTCGGGCGAGACGGCCAGGGAGAACGGCCGGAAATCCGTGACCTCGCCCTTGGTGACCAGCGGAGTGCGTCGTCCGATCGCGAACGTTCCGCCCGCCTTGCGAATCTCGAAGCGGAGGACGGTCTGGAGCCCCCAATCGCAGAAGAACAGGTTGCCCCGGTACTCCGTGGGGAGACCATCCTCGTTGTAGCAAATCCCCTGCGCCCCGACTCCGCCGATCTGCCCGCCCATGATCGGCAGGGCGCGTTGCGGGGACGTCAGGAACTGGTACGGATAACCATAGTGGCCTCCGACGATATGATGGGTCAGACTGTTGGGCCATTTCTTGCTGTCGTCGTCGTTACCGAAGGTGAAGACTTCATCCGTTGCCGAGAGGGCGACCGAGAGCGGGTTGCACTCCCCGGTCGTAACGACTTCCAGGCCGGTCCCATCGGGGCGAATTCGGATCACGCCGCCGCCAAAAAGCCGGATGGTCGTCCCGTCGCGCGCGACGCCCCGGGGGATTCCCTTATCGCCGACCGAGATGTACAGAAACCCGTCCATCCCCAGACGGATCCCCGAGGCGATATGATCATTGATCCCATTGAAACCGGGCCGCTCGGGTCCGAGTCCGGTCATCAGGTTGACACGCGTGTCGGCCTTGCCGTCGCCGTCGATGTCTCGGAACGCCGACAGGAACGGGGCATGGACGACGTAGAGCGTCCCATCCATCCACTCCAGACCCATCACGCTCCAGAGCTTGTCGGCGAAGGGAGTGGCCTTCCCCTTGCGGATCACCAAAACGCGGTCGATCGGCGAGCTGACTGGACCCGGCATGTCCATCGGATCGGAGCCGAGATAGAGCGTGCCATCGGGCGCCGCGACGATCGCCGTCGGGTACAGGACCTGGGGCGCCTCGGCGACCAGCTCGATGGACCAGCCGTCGGCGACCGCGGGCAGCCTTGGCGGTGCCGCGTTCGCGGACCGGGGTCCGGCGGCCCAGATTATCAGAAGCATTGCGAGAACCGTGGCGTCTCGCATCGATTCCACCTCCCTCCTTGGCGGCGCGTGAATACTCCGAGGGGTGGGTATCGACCCTTGTCGTCGTCGATCCCCTGGGAGTCTGTTCCGAAAGCCCGCGTAGCGGGCGGTATTGCCGTAGCCACGGGCGTCAGCCCCAGGACTAAGGTGGCCCCGCCATATCCTGCCGCATTGTCTCCCGTAGTCCCGCCGCAACCCCGGGCGATCCCCGGGGTTGCGGCGGGACTGGTGCGATCCGCCCTACGAAATTGAGTTTCGACTCCCAAGGAACAGACTCTCAAAGCCGAGCATCCGCCTCGGTCTTGTTCTCGAGATACCAGCCGATCGTCTTCTTCAGGCCGGCTTCGAGGCTGGTCGGGGGCTTCCAGCCGAGGACGCTCTCCATCTGCGAGACGTCGAGCACCTTGCGGAGCACGCCGTCGGCCTTGGATGTGTCCCAGACGATCTCGCCCCGGAAGCCGGTGAGGCGCGCGACCAGCTCGGCCAGCTCCTTGATCGAGGTCCCGATGCCGGTCCCGATGTTCAAGGGCTCGGTGTAACCGCTCTTGAGCAGCCGGGCGACGGCCTCGGCGGCGTCCCCGGAGTAGATGAACTCGCGAACGGGTCGCCGGTTCCCCAGCAGACCACGCGCTGCGCCCGCGACTGGACGGCATCGGCGAACTTCTTGATCAGCGCGGCCGCGACGTGGGACCGATACTCGCCGAAGACGTCGTATTCCCCGTAGAGGTTGGTGACAATCGGCATCTGGCCGACGATCCCGTAGCCTCGTCCATAGGCGCGAAGTCCCACCTCGAGGACTTTCTTGGTGAATCCGTAGGATTCGACCGAAGGATGGAGCCGACCCGACCAGAAGTCGTCTTCCTTCATGTCGCCGGCCACCGCGCCGGGATACGAGCAGGCCGATCCGATCGCCATGATCTTGCGAACGCCGGCCCGAGCGGCCGCCTCCAGGAGGTTCGCACCCATCACGATATTGCGGTGAAAGATCTGCGTCGGCTCGGCCATGCAGATCCCCAGGCCGCCGTAATAGGCCGCCGAGTGAACGATCGTCTCCGGACGCAGGCGATCGATCGCCCGGCGCGTCAAGGATGCGTCCATCAGATCGAAATCGGGTCGACCTGGTGTCGATACATCGTAACCGTGGCGTCGCAGGGCCTCGGCGATCCGGCGACCGAAGAATCCGCTCCCACCGGTCAAAACCACGCGCTCCGGCATTGTTTGCTCCTCCGTGAATTCAGCATTCGCAAGGGTGCTCGAGATCGTCAACACGCGGAAGATCTGGAAGTCCACCCAGAGACGATCCATTCGCTGCCGGTCCGCCTGCAATCCCGAGGATCCGAAATGGTTGCAGGTCGGCCTCGCAGGGAGCGCGACGCTCCCCAACGCCAACAATCCGCGCAAGGCACTGACTCATAATCTGTTGCGAAAGTCGGCACGAGGTCGCAATCCTTGCAGTTTTCGCATCCTGAGAGGGCCGAGTGCAGGGCGCCTCCATCCACGGGAAGCGGGGATGCTCTGGCGATCGGTGAGCGAAGGCATCAGAATTGTAACGTCGGGGCCCAATCGCCTCAACGTGAGGATCGGCCGGGTCCCCTGGATCGAATCCGGGCCAAGATCTCCCCCTGCTCTCGCTCATCGTATGGGAGGCTTCATTCGTGTCGGAATCGTCTCGCAACTCGGAGATCGCGAATCAGCCGCCGGATGGCTCGCCGGCGCGCAATCCCTACAAGAGCCCGACCTATCCGCAGCGCGTGCATTTCCGCGAGCGCGGCACGCTGGAAGAGAGTCTCCGATCGTGCGAGGAGCGAATCCAGGCGATGCGGCAGAAGCTGGACACGCTGGGGAATCATCCGCAGCGCGAGGCTTACGAGCGAATCTATCATCAGATGCTCGGGGCGCGCGACCAGATCGCCGAGACCGTCCGCCGGCTGCCCCTGGAGACGGGATCGTTGTACGACGAAGACAAGGAGCGCTACGAACAAGCTGTGGCCGCCTGTAATCGAGCGTTTGGCCGCTGGGAGGCGGTCGGCCACTGACATCTCAGCCGCCGGCGACTGCCCCGACCGACCCGATCGGTTTCCAGTGTTCGATCGGGCGGGCGGCCTCGCTCTCGAAGGGCAGGTCGACGCGACGACCCGAGCCGGCTGAGGCATAGAGGGCGTGGACAACCTCGACCACGGCGCGGCCGTCCCGGCCATCTTCGCGCGGTACGGTCCCCTGGCGAACGCACTCGACGAAGTGCTCCATCTCCTGCGGGAATCCGTAGTTCCAGATTTCTTCGTAGATCGGAAACGACCAGCCCGCCGTGGCCCCCGCCTTCTCGACGGCATAGCCGTAACCGCGCCCTGAGAACGCGCGAAGGGAATTGCCGAAGAGCACGTCGGCGTAAGCCTGGCCCTCGCTCCCGAAAACCTCCGCCCGATCGTCCATGCCTCCGGGCTTGGTCCAGCTTTCCTCGGCCAACCCGATGGCGCCGCCCTCGAAGGTCAGGATCAGGAGCGCTTCGTCGTCGCCATCGGTCTTGTCGTGGTGCACAAAGGTATTCATCTGGGCGAAGGCGCCGGTCACCCGCGCCTTGACCCCCGTTGACGCATCTCCGAGCAACCAACGGAAGAACTCGATGGCATGACAGCCCATGTCGAACGTCACGCCTCCGCCGCTACGGCGTGTATCGTAAAACCAGTTCGCGTGCGGGCCATCATGTTTTTCGGACTGCTTGACCAGATGGACCTTACCCAGGGCACCTTCGTCGATGAGTTGCTTGAGGCGCACGTACTTGGGCGCGAAGCAGAGTTCTTCCGCATAACCGAGCAGGACTCCCGCTCGCTCGCAGGCGGCGATCATGCGATCGCACTCTGCCAGACTGGGCGCCATGGGCTTCTCGACGACGACGTGCTTCCGCGCGTCGGCCGCCAGACAGGTCGCCTCAGCGTGCAGGTCGTTGGGAAGGCCCAGCACGACCAGGTCCACGTCCTTGAGGTCGAGCAGCCCGCGGTAATCGGTGAAGTGGTGGGAGATCCCGCGCTCGATCGCGAATCGCTCGGCATGACCGGGCGTCGGCGATGCCACGGCGATGACCGCGGCCCCGGGCACCCGCCGGAATGCCTCGTGATGAATCGCCGTCACGAATCCCGATCCGATCAAGCCGACGCGCACCGTATCCATCGCCCTGCCCTCGCACTAGGATCCGCGACGACTCCCGCCTGGGCTCCGGGCCCCAACGGGATTCTTGATGGCCCCGGGACGATTCCCGATCGAGGGAAGCCGACCCATCCCGATCGGGAATCGGGAGTCCGCTCGCGCAGGACTCATTATGGCCGCACCCCATGCAGATTGAGTAGAACGGTCGGGCCGGTTCCTGGTTTGAACCGTTATGGTGCTGACGGGGCTCATCGGGATTTGAGAAATCCCGCGCGATTGTGTTACACTGGGGATACCTGCGACGATCAGGCGGGGCCAACCCGACCGGCCCGGGTGAGGGAGCTGTGCACCGCACGAGGGCGGCGTGGGAGCTGGCCGAAGACGGGACAGGTCGGGAGACGATGATATGCCGCGTTTTGTCAAGTTGGCGACTCTGGACGAGCTCTCCGCGGGTATGGCGAAAGAGGTCGAGTTCGAGGGCCGGATCTATGCCCTTTTCAACGTGGATGGTGTGATCTCGGCGATCGATGGGATCTGCCCCCATCAAGGGGGGCCGCTTGCCGACGGACAGGTCCAGGGGACGACGGTGACTTGCCCCTGGCATGGCTGGCAATTCGATGTTCGAACCGGCAAGACGCCGCTGGGCTCGAAGATCAAGCAAGGCGTCTTTGAAGTGAAGGTTGAGGGTCAGGACGTGCTGGTCGCCGTCCCGTGAACCGGACGCCCGACTGGCTGCCCTCGTGTATGCGGCTGAATCTTAAGACGACGGACGATCGCCGGGGCGGGGATGATTCTCGCCTCGCTCGACGTCGAACGCGGCGATCCAAACCGGTGACGCGATTCCGCCCCTTTCGCAACAACGACCCTCCGGCCCTGGCCCGGATCTGGAACCAGTCGGTTCCCAAATCCGCGACCGCACGCCCGCTCCGCGTGCACGAGCTCAGTACGCAAGCTTGGGGCTCGGTCGCTTTCGAGGCGGCCGGTCTCATCGTCGCGGAGCGAGACGGCCGGATCGTCGGATTCGCTCATGCGGGATTCGGACCGGAATTGCCCGTGGGATCCACCCGGCCGCTCGACCTCTGCCTCGACCTGGGAACGATCGTCATGTTGCTCGTCGAACCCGGGCTCGAGGATTCCGAGCTGATCGGCGGACTGATCGAGGCGGCCGAGGCGTATCTCCGCCGGCGCGGTGCCAAGGTGCTTTATGCCGGGAGCCGCTTTCCCCTGAACCCCTTCTACTGGGGGATCTCTGGTGGCAGCGAGGGCGCGGGCATCCTCTCCGGCCACCATCCGTTCCAACGCGGAGTCCTCGACCGGGGCTACGTCCCCGTCGGCTCGACGGTGCTCCTGGAGGCGGACCTCAGCACGCCCGAGCCGCGCGATCCCCGCAGCGCCTTGATCCGACGTCAGACCCACCTGGAGATCGAGGAGGACGCACCACCCGCGCACTGGTGGCAAGGACTGGCCTTCGGCGAGCTTCCCGTGTCGGAGGCGCGCCTCGTGTCCCGCGCCGACCATACCGAGCTGGCGCACGCCGCCTTCTGGGACATGCGCTGGTTCGGCCGCGAGGACGGACGGGCGCGCATCGGCCTGATCGACCTGGAAGTTGCCCCGGAACATCGGCGCAAGGGCTATGGCCGCTTCCTCGTCAGCGAGATCTTTCGGCACGCACGGTCGAACTTGATCCAGTTGGTCGAGATCCAGACGGACGCGGAAAACCAGCCCGCGCTGGCGCTCTATGCCGCGCTTGGCTGCGCGGTGATCGATCAAGCGACCCTCTACCGGCTGCCCCATTCATCAACGGCCCTCGACAGCCCGGCGCGGGCGCCGGGCAAGGACTTGATTGAAGGAGGATTGACCTGACATGGCACGGCGCACACTCAACCGGCGGGAGCTTCGCGCCGCGGCGGAAGCCGCCGAGGCGATGGGAATCACTGATCAGACCGGAACCCCGGCCCGGCAAGGTCCTCGAGCCAGGACGGAATCCGAGCGGCGTCCCAAACCCACCGCGACCGCCCGGACGCGCATCGTCTGGGCCGTCTGTGATGTGGGTGGTCGCACGGTTGCGACGTTCGATTATCCCCAGAAAGCCGACGCCGAGGCCCTCGTCGCCAAGCTCAAGGATCAGGGCAAGGGAATGCACTTCGTCCGTTCCGTCAAGGAGCCGATCTCGCATTAGTCGTGGAACGGAAATGAAGCGACCCACGGCGAGGGACAACGAATGAAAGCGGATCACAACGACACAACTGATTGAGATGTAAGACGTTGCAAAATTCGAGTGCCATTCGGATCTGACCCCGTGGTTCCCTGCCAAGAAACCAGAAACTAAGTCCGACCTCAGGTCCTCTCCATCATGGCGCGGGCTTGAGCCAGGCGATCCTCCGCCAGGCCCGGTCGTCCCAGACGTCAATGCCGGCCTTGGTAATAACGCGCTGCGGCTTACTCGATCGTCATCCGATGCCAGTAGAGCTGCTGCCGGTCACCACGAACGCGGAGATCGTCCAGGATCGACTCGAGGTCGAGCTTGACGGTGCCCTTGGAGTACGGCCGGCCCTGGACGCGGATCTCCAGCCGCTTCTTGAAATCGACCACCTTGGGGCTGAGCCAAAGATCGAGCCGCTGCACGCCCTTGAGGTCCAACCGAATAAGATTGCTGAGACTGCTGGAGGTCATCCGGATCTCGGCGGGATTGAGATTCTGCCCGAAGACGTCGGCCGCCTCGGGCGCCGTGGTGTGGCCCGGCGAGAACGCGCGGACGACGACGCCGTAGAACCGGTCGTCGGATGTGCGGGCAGAGAGGGTTGCGAACGACTTCGGATAGGGATCGCGTCGGTGCCGGTCCATCCAGTCGAACGCCCGAGGGACCTCCTCGGGGAACGACTCCAGACCGCGACGCTGGTACTCGATGTAGGTGACGTCCAATCCCTTGTGGATCTTCGGCTTGATGTACTTGGAGAAGATGAGTTCGTTGGCCGCCGGGGCCAGCTCGCCGATCACGTAAAACAAGGGGAGCCGCTCGTGGTGCGGGAGGTACTTGGGCACATATTTGGCGGGGAATCCGGAGAACACGACGACTCCGGCGAAGAGGTCGGGATGGGCCAGGCCGTAATCCCAGGCCATGTTGCCGCCGGTAAGCTGGCCGGCTACGAAGACGCGGTCGCTGTCGATGGCATAGCGCTTGCGGGCGTCTCGCAGCGCCAGTTCGACGGCGGCGTGCTCGCTGGTCGTGTATCGATAGTCGTGCGCCTGGCCGGGCAGGTTATACTCCGGCGCAATGAGGATATAACCGTGTCGCGCCGCCTCGGCGGCCCACTCGTCGATGGCGCCGCTGGGACTCTGCCCGGAATGGAGGACGATGACGGCCGGGTAACTGCGGAGCGGATGGTACTCCGGCGGCAACCGGACGGCATACTCGGTGGGCGCGGCGTTCTCGTCCTCGAGGACGCGATGTAACATGGTCTTCTCGGCAACTTCCGAACTATCGTGTCGGGGTGGAGGCATGAGCTGAACGATCCGGGTGAGCAGCTCCAGCCGTCGGATCATGTCGGGTGTCCCGGGGAGACCCGGCCACGAGAGGCCCTCGAGACTGGCCGCCTGGATGCTCCGTTCCGACGGTTCGACCCCCGTGAGGTAACCGACGACCGCGCCGCGCGCCTGCCAGAGGGCGTCGGCGCCGGCCAGTTCGGAGACGGCGGCGTCCTGGCCGACGACGTAGCCCGACATCGCCAGCGCGAACCGGGCCTCGTCGTTCGACGACGGATCCGTCTTGGCTTTCTGCCAGGCGGCGAACCGATCGCGGACCGCGTCGGGCGCCTCGTCGAGGGCCTTGAGGACCTCCACCAATCGCTTCTGCCAGGGCGTCCGTGAGGCGCTGGAAAGCCGGCCGAAGAGTTCACGCAGCTCAGTGGCCAGGGTCTTGTTCGCCGCCAGTTGCTGGGCGTCGCGTCGCTCGATCTCGCGGACCTCGAGCTGGAGCTCGGTGCCGATTCCCTTGTCGCTGAAGGTCTTCAATAGCTGCGACACGGCCAGGTACTGCTGGGCCTTCCGGCGCAGGTCGATCTCGGACCGCCGCTGGTTGGCCTCGGCCTGGACCATGAAGACGCGCGCACCGGCCGCACGCGTGCCCAGGTCGGTCCCGGGGAAATCCTTGACCAGTCGGTCGAGCTCTTTCTTGGCCTCGGAATACCAGCCGGCATCCATCAAGAACCGGATCATCCGTTCCCGCTCACCGGAGTTCTTCGGATCGATTCGACCCAGCAGGGCCATCACCACCGGGCGTGGAACCTGTCCGGTCTCCACGACCCCCAGCCAGAACCCGTCGATCCCGCGGTATCGAACCACATGAGGCCCGATCTCGATGATCGCCTGCTCCATGCTCAGTTGCCGATCCGCTCTCGAGCCGATATAGCGGAACTCGCGGCGGCCTCGATCATCCCAGGGGCCGGCTTTCACGCTCAAGACTTCCCGCGGCATCGCGCCGCCGTGTACCACGATGGGCTGGATCAACGTAAACCGCTCGCCCGTCCGGAACGCGTTGTCCGCCACGATCCTCTCGACCTTCGTGTCCCGCACGATGACCCGTTTCAGGCCATCCCAGATGTAGACGAGCGAGTTGTCCTTGTCCGGCGTGCCCTGGCTCATGAAGACCAGGCCGTTTTTCATGATGACCGTATCGCCCCGACACTCGAGCCCAATGGCGAGCATCACGAGGGAGCCGATCACCAGTCCGCCGAGCGATCGGTCAAGTCCTGCACGATTCCGCCACATGTCGCGTTCCCTCGTGTGGTTGCCCATATCGGTCTCCGCGTGATCCGGTGCCGTGCCGGGGGTCCAGGGATGATTCACGACTCCGCCCGATCGCCTCCTGACCGATCGATCGGCTCCGTCGGTCGATCCGAGTTCATTCGGGCTCGGACTCGGGAACGAGCCCCTTGACGCAATCTCCGCTCCACGGAACGCTTACCTATTGTGACAGCCTCGCGGAGCAGGTCAAGTCGCCTGGTCATTCGGACGTCGTGAGCCATTCCACTATTCGTTCCCGTCCTTAAACCTGGGCTGCAGGTACTGCGGTAGCGGACCGCGATCGAGTTGCGTAGGCTGGAGTGCGATAACCTCGGGGCGGCCGCCGTGTGCCGGCCAGATTCGTTGGGAAGCGAGGGAACGACCCATGGCGGTCGAACGGCTGAAGATTCGCTGCTATCAATGCAACCAACTCCTGGCCGTGGCGCCGAACAAGGTTGGCACCGTGGTCGCGTGCCCGAAATGCCAGGCCGATCTCATGATTCCGCGCCTGGAGACTCCGTCCAAAGGTGACGGGTCAGCGGATCCCGACCTGGAGGCGAGTCAGACTTCCTCGGTCAAGGTCTCAACATCGGTCGCCGGCTCATCAACTTCCATCGGAGAACCGTCGCCGTTCCTGTCGGAGATCGCGGCCATCATCCCGCCGGACGTTGCCGCGCTTCGACCCGAGGACTTGCGCGTCGAGGCCGAGTTCTTCGAAAGTTTGACGAACCGACCCCCGCCTACGTCGACGACTCGCCAGGATCCGTTCGAGTTCCCCGCCACCTTCGCGCCGGAGATGCTGCCGCCGGCTCCTGAAGCCACGGCTCCGCCAGAGCCGGCCTTCGCACCCCCTCCGCTCGCCGCGACCCCCGGCCCGATCGCCGCGCCTCCGCCGCTTCCCGTGCCTCCTGTGGACGTGGTCGTCCCGCCGATCCAGTTCGAGACCTCGCCGATCCTTCCGCCGGCCATCGAGGCCCGGCGCATCCGCGAGGTCACCCTGCCGGCGACCGTCGTCCTGGCCTGGTCGCTGTTCGTCCTCCTCTCGGTCGCGATGTCGTTCATCGCCGGCCTGATGATCGGGCACTTCCTCTGGAGAACCGCCCCTTGAATTTGCTGCTCGTGACGCATTCTTGAATCCGTATCTCCCGAGTTCGCGTCTCGCTCCCATTCTCCGGTCATGGCGTCATGAACGAGCTTCGTCGATCCGCGTTCCTCTTATGGAACTTTTCGGCCGGAGGAGAGCCTGTGGTGAAGGTTTGCGTTCGGCTCCGCTCCCCGGCTTGGCCCTTCCGGTGACGTCTGATAGGATGGGTTGGAGCGATTCGATTCCAACCGTCGTGCATCTTATGAGAGCCGCACCATGCGTTCCGACACGATCAAGCGGGGAGACACCCGCGCCGCCCATCGCAGTCTGCTCCGTGCCACCGGCGTTGGCGAGGGGGACTGGGACAAGCCGTTCATCGCCATCTGCAACAGTCACGTCGACATCATCCCGGGACACGTCCATCTCCAAGTCGTGGGGAACTACGTCAAGGAATGCGTACGCGCGGCGGGGGGCGTCCCGTTCCTGTTCAATACGATCGGCGTGGACGACGGCATCGCCATGGGCCACGACGGGATGAAGTTCTCGCTGCCGTCGCGCGAGCTGATCGCCGACAGCGTCGAGACGATGATCCAGGCGCACTGCTTCGACGCGATGGTCTGCATCCCGAACTGCGACAAGATCGTGCCTGGCATGTTCATGGGGGCGATGCGGGTCAACATCCCAACGATCTTCGTCTCGGGCGGCCCTATGGAAGCGGGGCGCACCGCGTCGGGGAAGACCGTCGACCTGATCGATGCCTTCGTTGGAGGTGTGCAGAAGCAGAACGGTAAGCTCTCGGCCGAGGAACTGGAGGAGATCGAGAAAGCTGCCTGCCCGACTTGCGGGAGCTGCTCGGGAATGTTCACGGCCAACAGCATGAACTGCCTGGCCGAAGCGATCGGTATGGCCTTGCCTGGCAATGGAACGATCCTGGCAACCTCGGCCGATCGGAAGGCGCTTTACGAACGCGCGGCCAATCGGGTCGTGGCCATGGCGCGGGAGTTCGGCAAGCTCGGGCCGGGTCATGGCCTGCTGCCCCGAGAGATCGCCTCGCCGTCCGCCTTCGACAACGCGATGATCCTCGACATGGCGATGGGCGGGAGCACCAACACGGTCCTGCATATCCTCGCGATCGCGCACGAGGCCGGTGTGCCGTTCACGCTCGATCGGATCGATGCCCTGAGCAAGCGGACCCCCAACCTCTGCAAGGTGAGTCCGTCGAGCCGCTATCACGTCGAGGACGTCGCCCGCGCCGGAGGAATCCACACGATCCTGGGCGAGGTGGCGCGGGGTTGTCCCGGCCTGATGGATCTGACCTGTCCCACCGTGACGGGCAAGACCATCGGCGAGAATATCGAGGAATATGATGTGCGGGGCGCGGCGGTAGTCGCCGCGGCCCGGTTGTTGACGCGTATCCGCGCCGGCGGCGAGCGCAGCAGCCAGGCGTGGACCGTTCCCAGCGTCGCCGCCGAGGCCCGATCGCAGGCCGCCGGGCTCGCCCTTCTCGACGCGGAAGGCGAAACCGGCGAGGAAGAATCGGGCAACGGCAACGGTCACAGCAGTGCTCGACATCCGGCCGGAAACGGTCCCGAGGACGACGGTTTCGACCCATACGACGTGATCCGAACCGTGGCGAACGCCTATTCGAAGACCGGCGGCCTGACGATGCTCTCGGGCAACCTCGCGCCCAAGGGCGCTGTGATCAAAACGGCCGGGGTCAGTCCCAAGATGCTCAAGCACTCGGGTCCCGCCGTCATCTTTGAGAGCGAGATCAAAGCCTTCGAGGGGATCATCAACCGCGAGATCAAGGCGGGCGATGTCATCGTGATCCGCTATGAAGGGCCCAAGGGCGGGCCAGGGATGCAGGAAATGCTCGCACCAACGACGGCCATCAAAGGAGTTGGCCTGGACGAGCAATGCGCGCTGATCACCGACGGTCGCTTCTCCGGTGGGACCGCCGGCGCGTCGATTGGCCACGTGAGCCCCGAGGCCGCCGTCGGCGGCCCGATCGGCCTCCTCCAGAACGGCGACATCATCGATATCGACATTCCCAACGGCGTGCTCTCCGTCCGCCTCTCGGATGAGGAGCTCGCCCGCCGCCGCGCGGCCTGGGCTCCGCGACCCTTGAGGATCAAGTCCAGCTACCTCGCGCGATATGCCAAGATGGCCACCAGCGCCGATACCGGTGCGATCCTCAAGTGGGATTGAAGGAGACGAGAGCTGCCCGGCCTGCATGGCCTTGCCCATTTGCGACCTGTCATACAAACGGAGAACGAAGTGAACCTATTCGACTTGACCGGCAAAGTGGCCATCGTGACCGGGGGCAATGGGGGGATCGGCCTGGGCATCGCGATGGGATTGGCCCAGGCCGGGGCCAAGGTCGCCGTCCTGGGTCGGAACACGGCGAAGTCGGAAGCGGCCGCGGCCCAGATCCAATCCCAGACCGGGTCCGAGACGCTCGTCGTCACCGCCGACGTTGCACGCGCCGATGACATCGAGCGCGCCGCCGATGAGACGCTGAACCGGTTCGGCCGCGCCGACATCCTGTTCAACAATGCCGGTATCAACATCCGCCGGCCTCCGCAGGAGATGACGCTCGCGGAATGGAACGAAGTCATGAGCGCCAACCTCACCAGCGCGTTCCTGATGTCGAAGGCGGTCTATCCGGCGATGAAACGGGAGGGCGGCGGCAAGATCATCAACATCGGCAGCATGACATCGATCTTCGGCGCCAGCTTTGCGCCCGCGTATGCAACGAGCAAGGGAGGGATCGTCCAGTTGACCAAGAGTCTGGCACTCGCCTGGGCCGCGGACCGGATCCAGGTCAACGCGATCCTGCCGGGCTGGTTCGACACCGAGCTGACGGAGAAGGCCCGGGAGCAGATCCCGGGCCTTCACGAGCGCGTCTTGTCAAGGATTCCGCAAGGTCGATGGGCGAAGCCGGCCGATATGGCGGGCACGGCGATCTGGCTGGCCAGCGCGGCCAGCGATTATGTCACCGGGATCGCGGTCCCGGTTGACGGCGGCTATACCTCGTCGTTGTAGAATCGTCGGGACAGGCCTGTCAACTCGTCCCGACACCGGATCGCCTCGCTACTCGTCGGTCTTGTGATTGTCGATGGGTTCCGGGTTGGGGACGACCCGGCCCAAGATTTCGATCTCCAGTCGGCGGTTGAACGGAAGCTGGAACGAGATCGGCTTGAACGGCACGAGGAACTGCAGACCAACGTTCGGCGTCGCGAGGAACATGCCGGGAATGGCGGTTGACGTCGGGGTGGTCTGATAGCCGGTCTTTTTCGCCTGCGAGTCGGACTCGGGATTGGCCGGCGGTTGAGTTTTCTTGATTTGCGGGCTAGGGCTTGGCTCGGCCGATTGGGAAGGATGCGGCGTCTCGATCTCATCGGCGGGGAGCGGAGGCAGTTCGGCCGGAGTGCCATCAGGGTGGGCCCCCTGCGGGATCGATCGGCTCGGCGGGACTGGGACCGCAATCGGCACCTTGGGAGCGACGACGGGTGCGGGGATGGTTCGCGGCGCGGCCGTCGCGGGCGGCAGCACCGATCGCGGCGACGGCACGAAGCCCGGAACCCGGCTGGTTCGCTGGACCGCCCCGTCGGTGATCCCCTCAGCCTCCACGATCGCCAGCCGTTCGCGGACCACGGCCTTGCCATCCTTGTCCGCCACGGTGTGCGGGCCGAAGCTCACCAGCAGGATGCCGTCCTTCGGTACCAGCCACTCGCCCATGATCTCCTGGCTGTCGATCTCAGGAACCTCGATCGCGACTGCTCGGGTCTCGTCACCCTTCACGCACGCCACGGAGGACGTCGAGGACGTACAAACCGCGGATGCCGGGCTGATCCGCTCCAGGTGCGCCTGAATCACCTCGTCCTTCTGAGAGGCACAGTCGGTCGAAGCGGTCGAATTGACCGCGGCCGGAGCGTTCGGGCACGTCTCAGTGGCAGGATCGGCGTGGGTCGGAGCGGGCTTCTCATGGACTTCGAAGTAGAGGCTCCTCCGCCCATCCTGGAATGGCGCATAGTAGACCTGCACGTCGGAGAACCACTTAGCGTGCATCAGCGACTTGATGTCGGCGTCGATCTTGTGCATGTCGATCGGCTGGCCGGTCTTGCTGAGGAGCTTGGCCTTGATTATCTCGACAGGAATCGTCGCACTGCCCTTGATCCGGATCTCGGAGATCGTCCCATGCGGATGCGTTTCGCATGGCATCGGGGATTCGATCAAGGGAGGCAGCGACAAGACCAGGACGCGATCAACACTCTGCTCGGCTCCCGTCTTGACCGCCTTCGTCTCGGTTCCACAGGTCGCCGACGAGCAGCAACCACCTGCTTGTGAATCCTGAATCTGATAGGCGTAGGCGGTCAGCCCGGCGGCCTTGCCCTGGCCGATGAACGCCTGCGGCTTCACCATGGCCGCCGCTGACGGTGTGGCCTGGCAGTTGTGGGCCTCCGCGCCGGCGAGTGTGACACGATGGACCGCACGGACCTCGGTGTCCTCGAGGACGAGTTGGACCAGGACACCCTGATCGATCTGGCGGCCGGTCATGGTACCGACCGGGCCGGTCCGCACGGTTTCCGACTTCGCCATTTCGGGCCGGTCGTCGCCGTTCCAGGCAACCTGGGTGACGAGCTGCTGATTCTTGCGGATCGCGAAGTGCACCGGCGCGCCTGGTCTCGCGGACATGATCGGGCTCATCCAGCCGTTCGAGCCGGAATCTTTGGTCGCGCTTTCCAGGAGCTTCGGCATCACAGCCCGGGGTGCCGTCCAGATCGTCGCGGCCCCCTGACGGGACACGGGCGTCAGGCGGGTGAAGACGCCCTCACGCCAGCCCAGGCCGTCTGCCTCCACGAAGCGAACCGTGTACCTGATCGGACCATTCGTTCGTTCCGTCTGCGGTGTGCCTGCCAACCCGGCCAACGCAATTGCCATCCATCCCAGAGCCAGCCCCATGCGACGACCTCCCTTCCGTCTCGAGTGCGCGTCGAGTCCGTTCGGAATCCTGGTTGGTCGTGCCAGACCAGGCCGAATCGGGCGGGATCATACGACCGATCGCCGAGGGCGTCAATCGCGGATGTCGGCTGCTGGCCTGAAAAACTTGAGCTTTTCTGGGGAGGGCCCGTCGAGTCGGTCCCGCGAGCGTTGGGCGATCGCTCGCGAGGGCTAGGCTTCCGGACCGGAAGCTACCGGGATAGCTCCGGTCAGCCGTCCCCAAAGGTGAAGCGAGTGTCGGTCACGAACTGCAACGGCCCGAACATGGGCCTATACGCCAGCGGCACCAGCTCGGTGAGAGTCGACTTCTTGGAGAGTTGGGATGGTTGCTTGACGTACAGGTTCGCCGCGGCGAGGGCGTCGCGCCACTCCTTGGGGGTCCGGCCGCGGTCATTTCCCATCACGTATTTCAGGACCGCAATGACCAGATCGTTGAACTTCGCTCGGGCATCGTTGATCGACTTGATCAGCGACACGTCGCCCTCGAGCTGGGACTGTGCCACGACGGCTCCCTTCTGGGCCTCGATCATCATCTGTCGAGCGGAGAACTGAACAGAAATCTCTCGCTGTAGCGAAAGTCCCGGCAAACCCGCGACTTTGCTCGGGCTGCCCAAGGAGGCCAGCGAATGGGTGATGACCGGCATGCCGAAGGAATCGTAGGTGACGATGTCGCCCGGTCCTGGCGTGAAGTTCGGCGGAGGCGGTGGCGCGTAGAACCGGCTCACGATGAACCGCTCTCCCTCAACGAAGAGCACGCCTGGCGAGCCGGGCCCGCCGACAGGTCTTACCTCGTACTTGAGAGGGTTGACCATCAGGCCGACGAGGAGGTCGAGGAAATCCTCGGGCGCCCGGTCGCGGAGCGTTTCGGTCGTGCGCCGCCGGACGTCCGGCGATTTGCCGTACACAGCCAGCATGGCCAGGACCTTCGAGGAGAGCGGCTTGTTGATCTGGCCAAGGATCTGGATCGCGAGGAGCTGGTGAGATGGGCCCCCGACTCCAAACTCGCGGTAGACCGACGGAATGGACCGGGGATCCGAGATCGCGTCGAGAACAGTCAGCGCCTCGTCCCGCTTCGTGATCCCGTGGGCCCCATGGATGTCCTTGTGCACCTTTCTCAGCCGCGGTCCCCAGACCTTGTCCGCCTTTTTCTGCTCGTTGTCTCCGGCGATCTGCTCGTCGGTCGTCCACCGACGGCCGTACTTCTTGAAACCGAGCTTTCTCCAGGCCGCATCGCGCTTTGGGTCTCGCCGCACGACCTCGGCGAAGTGCAGATAAGCCTCGGCATTCAGCCCGTGCTGTTCACACCAGAGCCCGAGTTTCCAATGGGCGGCGGCTGTCGGTGGTGTCTTATCCCGCAACTCGTTGTATTTCGCCAGGGCCTCGCCCGGATCGATACTGGGTGCGATCTTCGTCGCCGCCTTTTCCGTGGCCTTCGCTTTCGGAGCCGTCGCGTTCTGACCGGCCAGCAGAACCGAGGTGACCAGCACGAAGGAGATCATGGTGACGCCTCCGATCTTGGCAGGACTACGACGAAGGAAACCGCCACGGCATCATCCAGGTATCAGGGCAACCATTCATGGGACCGCAATGGAGATCGGATTGCCTCGTGAAGTACCACGGTCTTGCGGGCAATCAACCGGACCATCTATTACTGTAGGCGGAGAGACGGCGTCTCTTGTCACGCGCGGAATCGGGACCTCCTTCCGAGTGGTTGAGGGTGAGCACACTCTCGACCTGATCGGGGCAAACCCAATCAGGAGAATCCTTCATGTCATGCCGATGGCTGCTACCTTTGTTGTTGCTGGCCGCGACCGGTCTGGTCCGGGCCGATGGTCCTGCGGATAACATGGTGGACCGGGTGCGACCCATCCCGCCCAAGGGGATCGCGCTGTCGGCTGCCGATCGCTCTGCGCTCCAGGCCGGTGTCGATGCGCTGGGCAAGGAAATCGATGGCCTTCGAGACGACCTCAAGAAGAAGCCGGACCTGCTCCGGCTGTTGCCCGATGTGCAGATCTATCACAACGCCGTCCGTTATGCGGTCGCCTACGACGAGTTATTCCGGATCCGGGAGATCGCGGTCGCGAAGAAGCTGCTCGAGCAGGGCCTGGAGCGCGCCAGGCAATTGCGTGAGGGCCATGCGCCCTGGAACACGGCCACTGGTTTAGTCGTGCGTGGGTACGTCTCGAAGATCGACGGATCGGTGCAGCCGTATGGCCTGGTAGTCCCGGCGTCGTACCGGCCGGATACGCCGCATTCGTTCCGGCTGGATGTCTGGTGTCATGGCCGAGGTGAGAACCTCAGCGAGCTGAGTTTCATCGATGGCCGCCAGACTTCGCCTGGTGAGTTCACGCCGACGAACGCGTTCGTCCTGCATCCTTACGGCCGGTATTGCAACGCCAACAAGTTTGCCGGCGAGATCGACCTGTTCGAGGCTCTCGACGACATCAAGACGCACTACCCGATCGATGAGGATCGCCTGGTCATGCGCGGCTTTTCGATGGGAGGCGCCTCCAGTTGGCAATTCGCCGTCCATTATCCCAGCGTCTGGGCCGCCGCCGCACCCGGCGCAGGCTTCTCCGAGACCGCCGACTTTCTCAAAGTCTTCCAGCGAGAGAAGGTCCAGCCGAGCTGGTACGAGCAGAAGCTCTGGCATCTCTATGACTGCACCGACTACGCCATCAACCTGTACCATTGCCCGACCGTCGCCTATAGCGGGGAAAAGGACCCTCAGAAGCAGGCCGCCGACATGATGGCCAAGGCGCTACAGGAAGAGGGGATCGAGATGGTCCACGTCATTGGTGCCAATGCCCGTCATCATTACACCCCCGAGGCCAAGGCCGAGATCAATCGACGGATCGATCAGGCGATCCGTTCCGGCCGCACGCTCCTGTCTACCCGGATTCACTTCACCACCTGGACCCTGCGCTACAACCGCTGCGCCTGGGTACAGGTCGACGGATTGGAGCAGCACTGGGAGCGGGCGCGCGTCGACGCCTACCTGTGGGGGAACCCGGATCAGGTCGAAGCGGACGGGGAGCCGAAGCTCGTTCCCAAGATCATCACCAGGAACGTCTCCGCCTTGACGCTGGCGATCCCCGGTGTCTTCAACTCCTGGGACATTTTCCAGAAGAAGCCGAATCTGGCGATCGACGGGGATCTCGTCGAATCACCCAAACCCCTCTCCGACCGCTCCTGGACGGCCCATTTCCGCAAGGTCGAGGGGCACTGGATCCCGGTTCCATCAGCCGACGACGGCACCCTCCGCAAGCGGCACGGCCTGCAAGGGCCGATCGACGACGCCTTCATGGACAGCTTCCTGATGGTCCGGCCGACCGGCCCGGTGCTTAACGACAAGGTTGGCAAGTGGACGGCCGCCGAGATGCGGCATGCCATCGAACACTGGCGGCGCCAGTTCCGCGGCGAGGCGCGAGTCAAGGATGACAAGGAAATTACCGACGCCGATATCGCCGCGTACAACCTCGTGCTCTGGGGCGACCCCAGCAGCAACGCCCTCCTCGCCCGTATCGCCGACAAACTCCCGGTAAAATGGGAGAAGGATGCCGTCCGGATCGAGAGAGCGTCGTACGATGCGGGCCATCATGTACCGGTGTTGATCTATCCGAACCCGCTGAACCCAAAGCGGTATGTTGTGCTCAATAGCGGCTTTACCTTCCGCGAGTATGATTACTTGAACAATGCACGTCAGGTTCCCAAGCTGCCGGACTTCGCCGTCGTCGATATCGACGTGCCGGTGTCGTCGCGGGCGCCCGGCGGCATCGTAACCGCGGGGTTCTTTGACGAGTCCTGCGCCTGCCCCTCCAGGTCGCTCGGTAGGGTGGGCAAGCACCTCACCAAACCGTACGACCCCCGCAACCGCAGTCGATGTCGGCGTGGCACTCATCGGGGGTTTGATTGATCTGGGAACGATGGGAGGATCCTCCATCAGGAATTCAGTTCTACTCGGCTACCACACAGCGTTGCGTCTTCGTCGGCCAGATCGCCCAGGGTATGGCGTTCTACGCGTTCCGGCACGGACAGCCCGACTTGCCGAGGCGCCTGGAGCCGGAGGGATACGATGAGTTGATCCAGGACCCTCGGGCTGTCGCCGGTCGAACGGTACGTGCTCTTCGCCAGCGATTGGCCCGGACCGATGCCGGGCAAGCCCGCACCCGTTCGCGACAAGCCAAAGAAGGATGGTGCAAGTGGCGAGCCGCGAAAAAAAACTAGGATAGCAAAAGTAGCTGGGAAGCCCCTCGGCTTGGTATAATGGACGTAAGAACAGAACAGAGCAGAGGAGGCTTTCCATGCGCAACCACAAACGACGACCTCGACCGCAACCCGATCGCGCCTTAACCCTCACTCCGGTCCTCTTGAACTGCCCCGAGTGCCAGCACCGGACCGGTGCCGACTACAACAACTTTCGCACCATCAGCACCCTCGACGGCGTCTTCCGGCTGACCCTGACGATCCGACGCTGCCCCAATCCCGCCTGCTCCCGCTTCCTGAGACCCTACCGCCCTGAGGCTGAGCCCCACTTCGCCTTGCCCTATCACGAGTTCGGCCTCGACGTCATGGCCCTGGTGGGCCGGCTCCGCTATGCCGAGCACCGCAGCATCCCCGAGATCCACCGCGAGCTCACGCACCGCGGGCTCATCCTGGCCGAACGCACCGTCACCAACCTGTTGGACCGCTACGACGAGCTGCGGTCCCTGGCCACGGCCGATCCCCAGCGACTCGGTCCGCTGTTGCGCCCGCAGGGCCGCGTCATCCTGGCCATCGACGGCCTGCAGCCGGATGTCGGCCACGAGGTCCTCTGGGTGCTGCGCGACTGCCTCTCCGGCGAGATCCTCCTGGCCAAGAGCCTGCTGTCGTCCACGGCCCAGGACCTGGCCGGCCTGATCGACCAGGTGCGGAAGGTCCTGCCGGTGCCGATCACCGGCGTGGTCTCCGACGGTCAGGAGAGCATCCGCAACGCCGTGGCTATCGCCCTCAAAGGTGTCCCCCATCAGCTCTGCCATTTCCACTACCTCCGCGAGGCGGCCAAGCCGATCTACGAGGCGGATCGCCACGCCAAGAAGGAGTTGAAGAAGCGGGTGCGGGGCATCCGGAAGATCGAGCGTGCGGCGGAGAAGGAGCTGGAGGACGACGCGGAGGACGCGGAGGCGGAGGTGGTGCGGGACTACTGCGCCGCGGTGCGCGGGGCCTTGACCGACGACGGACTGCCACCGCTTTCGGCCTCCGGGCTGAAGCGGCAGGATCGATTGAGCCGGATTGCCGCCAACTTGGACGATGTCGTCGCCAAGGCGGGCGACCTGCCCGGGGGTTTGAAACGGCTGAGGCAATTGCTGCGGCGCGGGCTGGAGGAGACGGCCGCGCTGTTCCCGGCGGTGCGCGAGTCGTACCAATGGGTCAAGCGCGCCGCCCGGATCCTCAAGAACGAGGAGGGGCTGCCGGCGAAGAAGGTGCGGCGGCGGCTGGTGCAACTGCTGGCGCGAATGCGCCGGGCGGTGGCGACGACAGACGAGCCCACGGTGCGGGCGGGTTTGAAGCAGTTCGTGAAGGTGACCCGGAGCTACTGGCCGGGCTTGTTTGCCTGCTACGAGTCGTCGGATCTGCCGCGGACGAATAACGACCTGGAGCACACCTTCGGCAGTCATCGCTACCACGAGTCGCCGGGCCAGCGGTCGGCGTCGGGGGTCGCCGGGCCTGGTGGTGATGGGCTCGGCGCGGGTGATCTCGGGGCTGGCGACGCGGCTGCGGCCGGACGAAGGCTTGGTGCTGAGCCCGGGCTATGTTGAGGATTGGAAGGGACTGCGCGCGGAACTGGAGGCGCGGCGGGAATCGCGGCGGAAGCAACGCCGGTTCCGCCACAATCCCGATGCCTACCTCAAGGACTTGGAGCACCGCTGCCTCCAGCTAACTTTGCCAGCCTAGAAAAAAACGCGAAATCCCGGATGGCCAGTTCGACTATGTCGTGCACTGTGCGATTCAAGCCGGCACGAATCCATCCGTTCGTCAACGGGATCCTGCGCGAAAGCCGACATGTCAGAAAATCGCTACTTGGGTATTCTTTGATTGACAGGGACGCCCGAAGAGCCTACACTTCCAGCAGCACCTTCGAGTCAACATCTCGCGATTCGCTCACGCACCCATGAGTATGGGCACACGGATGTCGCCTGGCTTGACTCGAGCCGCCCTCAGCCGTTGCCATCACACCAGGAGGTCGATGTGATGCCGCGCACCCTGTTTTCCACCCGATTCGGACTGCTTCTGATCGGGATCCTTTGCTGGCCGATTTCCGGGGCCCTGGCCGGGCCGATCATCACGGCTGCGAGCGGGACTTTCCGACACGGGAGCGGCGACTCGCCGGGGGATACCCGTGGCGGCCTGACAGCCCGCTTGCTCACAGCCGTGGGTCAGGAAATGTCTGGTGTGACGCTTCCTGTCCACCAATCGTCGAGCGGAGTCTTAGGCGTTCTGCCGCAAGATCTGGCAACTTTCTCGACGGGAATTGGGCCTGTCGACGCTTCGGGCCCGGCCGATGCCCCGGGCGCCAAGAACACCTCGATGTCCGCGCCGGTCAACAGTTCACCCGCAGTTCCGAACCCCCTGGAGACTCGGTCGAACTCACTCGGACGGTCCCCCGAGCGACCAACCGTATCGGGCGATCGGGCGACTCCGGCCGTGGCCAACCTGTCGATACCTCCTGGCGCCGGCCAGGTCTCTGGAACGGCCTCTTCCGATCCGGTCTCGGCGGTCGCGCATCCCGAGCACCGTGCAACGGGGACGATCGTTCCGGATACGGCCGGTCAAGGCAGGATCACGCCGCCAGTTGGTGGCGTCTCCAACCTGAATCCCAGCTCGTCTCCGTTGGGATCCACCACATCCTCGGCAAGCTCCACCTCATCGATACCCCAGAGTTCTACAACAACAACGGTCCCGACGAACCAGACTGCGGCGGCGGTGCCACCTCAAGCCGGAAGTGCCACGTCGGCGCCTTCCGCCCAGGGCGCGGCGGCACCCGGGACCGGAACGTCCCCGATTCCGAACACTGCTTCATTCAGTCAAGCGCCTGCTTTTACCTCGACCAATGCCGGTGTTTCGCCGGCGCTATCTCCAAGCACCGCGGGACCGATGACCGGCTCCGGGACCTCGGTTCCCCAATCAGTCACCTCCTCGACCACCCTGCCAGCACCGGCTCCGGCGATCCCGACGGCCGCGGGCTCCGCAGCCTCGGTCGCGGGGCAATCCGGGCAAGGGTCGGCCCTCTCGGCGACCGGCACGGTCAACCCGGCATCGTCGCCGGGCAACAACATCGGACCTTCGTTGACCGTCGGCGCGACGAATCCTGGCAGTCCCACGTTGACCACGGTGACCTTGATCGCGGCGCCCGGTGGCCCGGACGGCTCGAGTAGCCTGTTGGCTCCGGCCAGCCAATCCGCCGCAGCAAGCCTGGTCTCGCTGGCCGCGAGTCCTCAGGGCACGTCGGGCGGTACAGACGGTTCCGCCCTTCCTGGTTCGGCGAGCAGCCAGATCAATGCGGCCGTCGGCGGGACGACTGCGTTTACCTCGAGTACGGCCGCGACGATTCCTCTGGTCGCACCAATTCCGCTGAGCGCTTCCTCCGCACTGCCGCCGATCCAGGCCAGTCCTACCGTTCTCCCCACAAGTACGCCCGATACGACCGGGGGTAATCCGGTTTCCATCGTTCTCCCCCAGAATACTCCCGAACCCGGGACGCTCGCCCTGTTTGCGATGGTCTCCATCGCGGCCGCCATCAAGGGCGCAGCGAGACGCGTTCGGCCTCGGGGTTAGGGCCAATACCGTTTAAGGAAGCATAACCACTGTCTCTGCAAAGGTTTTCTTCAAGGGCGGAATGTGTCGATGTTTGGATCGTTTCTTTTTCCACTTGGACATTTTACGCTTGATCACTCGCGGATTGATCCGGTTCCTCCGCATTTCGTCATCGGTGCGCTCCCCCTGCATCTCCCACAACAATCCCTGGTACCACTCCTCGAACGCCTCGGGGGTCGAGCTGTTGCATTCTGGCAACCGGCACTTGAGGATCTGGAAGCACCCCAGAAACGACAGCCGATCCGGGTCCAGCCCCACGGTCCCGGCGGCCGCAACCATCAAGGCTCGGATCACGAAATGACCCAGCGACAGCGCATAGATCTCCTGGATCACCCCCGCCGGGGTCTCGCTTCGCATCTGTGCCGGCTTGGTCGCCCGCCGCGGATCATGATGGGTCTTTTGCTCATCATAGACCAACTCCTGTTCCCATCTCTCGTGATAAAGAATAATCAATTCTTCAGCAGGATAAAGCTCCGCGTCAAGGAGATTCGTGATCAGCACATGAGTTTCACCGTGTCCGACTCGTTGCGGGTCGTCCAGTGTATAGCGGATCACCCGGACGACGATCCCATCCCGATCGATCTGACGGTCGTAGCAACCCCGATAAATCTTGGCCAGGTACGAGCCATCCGCCAGGTTTTGGATCGACTTGAGGATCAAGCCGCTTTTCACGCGTGCCAACAGCTGGACGCCCCGCAACATCGCCGTTTTCCAGTGGTCATAGCTGAAAAACCCGCGATCCTCCAACAGGAGCATCTCCGGAGTCAGATGGCGGAGCAAGCCGCCGACCATCGACGGTTCGCCGTGGGCGATCGACCGGACCACGAAGGCCAGTTCGATGTGGGTCCCCAATTCGACCAGGCTCAGCTTGCGGACTTGGGGGAACGCGCCGTCGCCGCGCGGCCCGGCCGAGGGCGCGCGAAGGCCGCGGCGTTGGCCTCCGAGTCGGGGACATCGTAGACGGTCCCATCGATGCCGACCAGGCGGAACCCGCGGTAGAAGGCTCCGGGCGTATCGGGCCGGGCCAGAGGATGAACGACGTGCTCGAACAGGTGGCGGACCGGCGCGATGCCCAGGCGTTGCCGGGCCACACACAGGCTGGATCGATGGGGACTCTCCTCGCCGACTCGGAGCCGGCGTGCATGCTTGAAGACTTGGCGGATCGGCAAGTCGGTCAACAGCCCCATGGCCAGGACCACCCAGCAAACAATCTCGTGGGTCAGTGTGCAACGTCGTTGATTGGTTTTACCGGTGGCCGCGAGGACTTGGCGAACGGCCTCGGGCGAGATAATCTGTTCCAGTCCCGCCAAGCGATCCAAGATCCGGCCCGACGCATCGGGCGGCAGCGTGCAATGTCCGTGCGGCATGCGAGTCATGGCCTCCGTGTTGCTTGGGTCGTGAGTAAACCCAAAGTAACAGGAGGCTGTGGCTTGCGCCTATTTCAACGGTATTGGGGTTAGCGGTCGCTTGTCGTTCGAACACGGTCTGACCTTCCCGCCGTGTGTTCGGCGATCCAATCCCCAATGGTCTTGAGTGCTTCGGGAGCCATGGTCGTCTCGATCGCGGCATACTCGCTGGGAGAACCGGTTTTGCAGGGCTGAAAGAGGTGATTCAACCCTGCGAGCTCGACCGTCTTCACATCCGGATTCCCGCCGGCCTTGAGGGCCTTCTCGATCTCCGCGAGGTTTTCCTTGGGAGGGACTTGCAGGTCCTTCTCCCCATTAATCGCCAGGACGGGGCACTGCACTTTACGCAACACGTTCCGCGGATCGAAGGTGAGGAACGTGCGGAACCAGGCGTTGTTGACCTGGTCGAGGGCCGCCTCGGAGAGCGGCGCCGCCGACATCGCCCAGGGCTTTCTTCTCCGACTCGGGGACTGCGGCGAGGACGTCTTTCATGGCCGCCGCGAGCTTCGTCCGGGCGGTCTTCTCGTCCTTCTCGCCCGCGATGATATCGATGATCCGCCGCTGAGCTTCGCGCTGAAGCTTCAGCTCGGAGTCCGACGCCCCGTTAGCCTTGAGGATGAGCCGCCCCTGGGCTTCGAGGATCTCGGCCCCGGGCAGACCCGTCCCGGCCATCATGACGATGAACGCCACATCCTTCGACCGGGCTGCCGCGATCGGCGCGATCAAGCCTCCTTCACTATGGCCGATCAGGCCGATCCTCGCGGGATCGATCTCCGCCCGATGCTTCAGGAAGGTAACGCCCGCGAGGGCATCGCCCGCGAAATCCTCGGTGGTCGTCGACGCGCTCCCATCGGTCGAGCCACCGACACCGCGGTCGTCAACGCGGAGGACCGCTACCCCGCGCCGCGTCAGATAATCCGCCAGGACGAGGAACGGCTTGTGGCCCAGGATCGTCTCATCCCGATCCTGGGCTCCCGACCCGGTGAGGAGGATGACCGCGGGAAAGGGACCGTTTCCCCCGGGGAGCGTCAGCGTGCCGGCCAGCTTCACCTTGGCGGCCTCATTCTGATAGGTGACGTCCTCTGCGTGATACGGGAACGGAGGCTTCGGCGTCTGGGGACGGATCGCCTCGGTGAGCTTCTCCGTCTTCTTGAGCGTCAACGGCAACCTGAGACCGCCTTGCTCGAACTGACCCTCGAAGGCCGCACCGTCCTTGTTTCGCTTCCCTGCGAAGTTCGCCCCGATGATCTTGCTCGAGAAGCTCAACGAGCCGTCCTTCAGGCCGATCGCACTGATGGGGATGTTGTTCACGCCCTGGTCGGGGCTGGCCAGCACCGCCTTCAATGCTCCGTCCTTTCCTTTCTCGACCTTCAACGCGAGCCGTAGTTCGATGCCGCCGGCGACCTTGATCTTCCCCTCCCAGATGCCTTCCAGTTCCTTGGGGATCGGCACCACGACGACCTTCGACGGATCGAACCGCTGGAACGTAATCGGATAGCTCTTTCCGCGCTGGGTCCACTCGCCGACGACCTCGCTTCCCGTCGGGTTCCGCTTTCCCTTGTAGGTCACGCCGTGCTTCGTGGTGAACGTCAAGAAGCCGTCCTTCAGCGCGATGGACGCGAGCGACTGCTTCGTGATCGCCTCGTCAGGACTGCCCCATGTCCCCGAGAGGGACCCATCCTTCTCCTTCGCGATCTCGAGCGTGATCCGCAGCTCGATCTGGGGCGTCGCTTTCAACACTCCCTGCCAGTTCCCTGCCACACCTTCGCTCGTGGCGGCCTTGGTGCCCTGGGCGACTGCCCACGCGGGCGCGAAACCGACCCATACCAGCGTCAGCCACGTCGTGAACCTCTTCATCGTCGAATCTCCCGGTGGAGGCCGGCTCCTCAATGGTTCAATCGCCATCTAATTAGACAATCGTCTAAATAACGGATGGCGACCACGATGTCAAGCAGGTCGCGGAGCCTGAAATGGGTCGTCGAGCAGAGTTCCCGATAGGCTTCCTCTCGCCGCAAGTTCGTGGGACCGGCCATGAATGGCGCTCTTCTGGGCCTGAACGTCATTTTCCTTCAACCGGTTTCGGCATCTCTGCGGGGATAGTCCCAACGATCTGTTCCAGTAAGGCGAGGGCGGTAAGTCGGACATTTGGATTGGGATCACCGAGCTGGCGGATCAGGCCCGGCGTGGCCTTCGCCAGCGCCGCCGGTACGATCTGCCCGAGCGCCTCCACGGCGTTGGTCCGCCAGTCGCTTGGCAACTGTTCATCGATGATGATCCCGACAAGGATCGCGACGCACCGGGGGTCTTGCTTGCCACGTATCGCCACCACGGCCAGTCCGGCGTTGTAGCGAATGAGGGGGTCGTCGTCACTCAACTGAGCTTCGAGAACAGGCAGGGCGGGCATCGCCCCGGGGCCGACCGACTGAATGCAGTCGATCACGTCCGCGGCTCGGTGGATTCGCCATGGGAGAGCAACCCCGCGAGCGTGGTCACGGCCTGGTGTTGGGCCGCGCCACCGACCTTATTCAAGACGTCGAGGACCGCGCGGCGGTCGGGAACCGTGTCCGGGTTGGCGAGCAGAGTGAGGAGCGTCTGGATGGCCGAACGATGCCCGCTCCCTTCGAACTTTAACAGTGCAGACGCCGCGACAAAACGAACCGAGGGATCGGCATCGCGCGTGGCTGCGAGGAGTCCAGCAGCGGCCGTCGGATCGGGGGCAAAGTCTCCGAGCGTCCCCGCGGCGGCAGTCCGTACTTCGCCTGCCCGGTCCTTGAGCAAGCGGATCAAGACGGTCATGCAGGTCGACTTCAAATCGGTCGGGACCGAGCTCGATGCGACGACCAACCGGGCGTACGCGTGCACGCGTCCCAAGTCCCGAGCGACCTCGATTCGGACCTCTTCCCGATCATCGTCTGCGGCAGCGGCCAGCACCGGAATGACGACTCGCGGATCCGCGTATTCCTGGACCAGCGATTGGCACGCCAGCGCCCGAGCCTTGCTGTGCGGGTCGCGGGCCGACTCCAGCAGGTACGGCAGGGCGACCTCTCGGCCTTTTGTGATCAGAAGCTTCGCACCCGTCTCGCGCGTGCTGGGGTTCGTGTCCCGTAGCATGCCGACAATCGATTTCATCTGCTGCCGTTCCTCGGCCTTCCGGACGAGATCTCCCCCGATGGTCACGACCCCCGTATACGCCGTTGCGAGGAACGCGAGGGCCAATGTCGAATAGAACAACGGCCCAAACAGGCGCCTCCGCCGTCGAGACATGACCGTAACCTCCCCTGGTGCGAAGTTGGCAACGAGCACGCCTACTCCCCCGGCCCGCGCCAGACGCTGCCGCCGAAGGTCGAAACGTAGATGATCGCGTCGTCCCTGGGGTCGAAGGTGACGCGCTGGGCATTGCGGAACGGCATGCCATCCAGGGCCTTCCAGTTCTTGCCCGCGTCCTGACTCAGCCAGAGACCGGGCCCGTCGTCCCCTTCGGCGATACAGAGATAGATCCAGTCCGGCTTGCGCGGATGGACCGTGGCGCCGAAACAGTCGCTACCTTTCCGCGCGACGCGGGACCAACTGGCTCCGCCGTCTATCGTCTTGTACAGGCCGCCTTCCGCCTTGTCGGCATCCGCGGCACCGAGGTAGATGACCTGGCTGTCGCGCGGATCGACGTCGTAGTCCTTGGGCCAGAGGAGGGGCTGGGACCGGTTGATCCATTCCCAGGTCCGGGCGCCATCTCTCGATCGATAAAGGCCGGGGCCGTCGGCGAGGTACTTGCGGTCCTTCCGAAGCGCGGTCACCAGGCAGAAGAGCGTGCCGTCGGGATGGAGGATGATCCGGCAGGCCCGCATGTTGATCCCCGGCGCGCCGAGGCCGTTCGATGACTCGGACCAGCTCTTCCCATCGTCGATCGACTTGTACACGCCCCCCTCGAATACGGAGGTATAGAGTGTCCGACTCGCCTTAGGGCTTTTCGGGTCGAGGACGACGGAGGTGATCGGCTTGCGCGGGAGTCCCTGGGAGGTGTCTCTCCATGTCACGCCGAAGTCCGTACTGAGTCCGACACCCCCCGGCGCCCGCGCGAAGTAATGCCGGCCGGAGATGACGTTGTTGTTCGGGATATCGTGGAGATCCGCGAAGGCTCCCCAGATCGTACCTGGCGTCTCGGGGTCGAAGGCCAGTTCGTAGGTCGTGTTGCGCAGGGGTTTGCCGTCTTGCCAGTACCAGGTCTTGCCGGCATCGGTGGATCGGGCGTAACCGATGTCGGTATAGGCGATGTAATGCCGGTTCGGCTCGAATGGGTCGAGGTAGTAGTTCCAAGCCGTCGTCACAACCAGCCCGGTGTGGATCCAGCGCATCCCCTTGCCGCGCCGACCGGGCTCTTCGGCGCTCCGCGTGGGCCGTCTCCCAGTTCTTCCCCCCGTCTCCCGTGATGTAACAGTCCATCCAGTCCGCAACGACCAGGTTATCCGGGTCCGCGGGGTTGATGCCGAAGCCCGAGATAGTATCACCTCCGCCGCCTCGCTCGTCGATGAGGTAGTTCGGGCCAACATTGAACCCGGGCGCCTTCATCGACTGGATGAGGACATTCCGCCAGGTCGCGCCCCGATCGTCGCTCCGGAAAACGCAGCCGTCCGACCCGCGCGAGGCGTAGAGCCGTGACGGAGCGACATCCGTGGTCAGGACGAACTCGTACTGCGCGGGCTGTGGTTCCTGCCCCTTCCTTCGTTCCGTCCGCAGATCGATGCCCGGCCCCATCGCGCGCCGCCCAGGTCGAGCCCCGATCGTCGGATAGGTAGATCCCGCCCGTGATCTGTCCCTGTTTCTCACGGCTCTCGACCGAGCAATAGAGGACGCAGTCCCCACCCTTGGGGTTCGACCCACCCGAGAAGGAGACGATCGGTCCTGTTGCAAACTTCGCCCCGACGTCGCGCCAGGAGGTTCCTCCACCGTCGGATCGCAAGATACCCCGACCAGTGGCCGCGAAGCAGGTCCGATTCTCGACCGGGCTCGTCCGATCGAAGTGGAAGCCGAGCACGCGCTCTCGCTCGGTCCCGACTTCGACCCAGCTCTTGCCACCGTCGGTCGAGCGGACGATCCCGCGGTGGGTGCCGAGCAGCATCCGTTCCGGACAGTCGGGGTCGATCTCGATTGCGCTGACGGACGATGGGGCACCCGGCACGTCGCCCCAGGTTTTTCCGCCGTCCTTCGTCATCTTCAGCGACCCGCGCCAGCCATTCACGGCGAAGGCCACCTCCGGGTCGATGGGATGCCACGCCGGTCGTACGGTCGTCGAACCCATCAGATGCCGGTAGTGGATCATCTCCCAGTTCTTGCCGCCGTCGGTCAACCGGTAAGCGCCACTCATGTCGCAGCCTAACAGGATCCGCTTCGGATCGGCCGGGGAGATCGCAGGCGTGTACAGTGCCCCGCCACCGCCCAGGCCGATGGCGGTCCATGCGGGCGCCGATGTGGAACTCACCAATTGTCCCCACGCCGAACCGACAAGCCATGGCACCACCAGGAGGCTCGCAAGCAGCCATTGCGCGATAGGGATTGGTCCCCAGGGCAAACGGTCGCGATCGACGGTATCGAGTTCGTAGGGGACCATGGATTCATCTCCCGCCCGATAGCGAAGAAGGACGCGACTTCGCAGCGCTCCAGCAGATCGAGAAATGCCCGCTATCGCCGCAGTATTGTGGAACAGCGCACCGGTAGCACGTGGCCGGACCTGATCCTGATGTCCCCTCACTATCTCGGAAAACCGACAGTTGTACAAGGTCTCGGCGATCCCTCGACGGCGGTACCTTCGCGTGAGCACGACTCCCGTCCCATGTTTCTTTCCGAGCGAGATTGGTGAAGATGGCGCTCGTACACGTGAGAAGAAAGTCCTCCTTTGATTGTCGCCCCGTGGGTATAATGACAGCGATTCGTGACAAACTATCGCGGAGTTGACATGCCCTTGGTCTATCGGGTGATGAAGAAGGACGAGGACGACCTGCCCACTGTCGAGCAAACCGCCAGCGGCCTTGGCGTGAGGCCGGGAACCGATGTTGACCTGGACCGGCAAGGTGACGTGATCGCGAACGGAAAGGGGATGTCGGTATCTCCCGCCTGGCGCGACATCTCCCTCTTGCGGATACCCAAGCGGCTGCGCGACAAGGTACGGGGCGCTCGGGGCTCGAATAACACCTTCTGCTTCCGTTCCGGCACGGGTCCATTCCAGGCAGGAGACTTCGCTCCAGGGTTAGAATTGGTTCCCGACAGTTCAAGTCATGGATGTATTGCTCCGGCTCAAACCGTCCCGCTCTCCCAGTATCAGAATGACTTGGCGGCCACCCTCTCCAGTTGGCAGATCGATGAGAATTGAACATGCACCGGCAACCGCTCACTTTCAGCCCGAGTTATCTCGCATTCGTGCGAGGGATCCGCGAGTTGCACCTGCTCGCGCTGCAGGGTAGGGACGACTCACCTGAGGCCGAAGCGGTGCGTGATGCGACCGATGGCCCCTGGGAGGCGCTGTCCGAGACTGAGCGTGAAAGGGCCCGCGGCCTTTCCGAAGATCTTTACTCGATCAGCGAGCCTGTCGGCGAAGTCCATGAGTCGAATCCTCAAGCCCAGACAAAACTATTTGAAGCATGGGAGGCGCGCGACCGCGGCGAATGGGACCGTGCACTGGAACTCGTGAGGCGTTGGGGTAAACATCTCCCCCCAGCATCGGGTAGTTCTCTCAGAGGGTTGATTTGGCTGCATGCTGGCGACCCCGAGACCGCAGCACTGTTCTTCGGACACGCCGCTAGTCTTGAACCCCAGAACGGCCACCACCTCGCCTCTTACTTACATGCACTGGACGTAGTCGATCCGATGGAGGCTCGCAGAAGGTCAGAAGTGATTCTTCAGGATGCGGAAGTATATCCGCCCTTCGCTGTGACGAGGGCGTGCGATATCATGCTGAAGGCTCTTCGCCAATCCAATGAAACCGAGGCCGCGTCCTGGTCCAGGCGGCTTATCTCCGTACTTGAATGGAACATCACCAGGATTGAAGCCGGTGACGAAGAGGACTTGGATCCATCGATCTACGGCCTGACCTTCGGTCTGCTGGGAATTAGCTATGAGCGGTTGGGACACAATCAGAAGGCCCTCGATAATTACTCGCGAGGGTTGCAAGTTGACCCGAATAATGACGGGATGCTCGTAGCACGAGGGATACTGCTCTACGGGTTGAGCCCTCGGGCGATCGCTGACTTCGAACGTGCGGTCGCGAAAGGGACACAGGTGATCTTGCCCTATTACTGCCTCGCTCACCATTATCTAATCAACGGGCGGTTCAAGGACTCTCTTGCCACCTGCGAGGGAGCGTTGCGAATGACGGCTCCGGACTCGGTAAAGAGCGAATTGACAGAATGGGTTGCGATCAGCCAGGCCGAGTTAGGGTTCCCCTCGGAATTCGTGAAGGCATCATTCGAAATATCGATAAGACTGAATCCTTCGAACGACCGAGCGAGAGGAAACCTGGCAGCATTCAAACAGGCGACGTGCCCTCCGATCACCAAACGGTGGGAAACTCCTACAGCAGCGGTCGTGCGGCTGACAGGCATGTCGGTACGGCAATATTCACCGGCCGCGTGACCTCGATCGGAAGCCCCATCTGGGCTGCCTCCGGGAGCAAGACCATGAAACATGGTCGAGGTCGCGTCCTATGGAAGGTCCCCCTGATCGGCCTGGGGCTGGTCGCTCTATGCCTGGGAGTGTGCCTCGCGCTGACGGACGCGGACCCGGCGACCTTACCCCTGCGGGCCTGGCGATGGGTCGTGGTCCGGACCCGGCGACCGCCGGCGCCGCGGCCAGCCGCGGCGCGACCGGACGCCGAGGAGCCGCCATTCTCGGACATCAACTTCGATGACAGCGGCTACGCGACCGCGATCCGCTTCTCGAAACCCATCACCGACCCAACTTCGCTGACGCAGATTCGAGAGTCGGTCGTGGGGCGAGGTCAGCGGGGGATTACCTACCTGGAGGACAAGCTTGCCAGCCTGCCGCCCGGCGATCCGGCGACTCCGTCCACAACGGCGAACATCCACCTCATCATCGGTTCGTTGCTGATGTACGACGGCCGTTGGCAAGAGGCCGGCGCCGAGTTCGCCCAGGCGCAGGACGCCGATCCCGCGCGCTCGTCGCTGGCGCGGGCCAACATGGACGCGTTGCGGGGCGTCGCCGCCCTGCGGCGCGGCGAGATCGAGAACTGCGTGGCCTGCTGCAACGAGGCGAGCTGCATCTTCCCCCTGGCGGCTTCCGCGGTCCACCAGCGGACTGCCGGCTCGCGCGAGGCCATCGAGCACTTCACGCGCTACCTCCGGCAACGGCCGGAAGACCTGGGAGTTCGCTGGCTCTTGAACGTCGCCTACATGACCCTGGGCGAATACCCCGAACGTGTCCCACCCAGGTTTCTCCTGCCGCTGGGCCGGTTCGCCACGACGGGGGACAGCCCGCACAGGATGGTCAACGTAGCATCCCGCGTCGGGCTCAACGCCGCGCGGTGAGTCGATGGCCGGCGCTTGCCTGGTTGACGACTTCGACGGCGACGGGCGCCTCGACGTCTTCATGCCGACGACCGACCCCGAGCGCGGGGCCTTGCTGCTTCGGAACCGTGGCGACGGGCGGTTTGAGGACCTCTCCGACGCAGCCGGCCTGGCCGACCAGGTCCTGTCGCTCAATGCCTGCCACGCCGATTACGACAACGACGGCAAGCTCGACATCCTGATGCTCCGAGGTGCCTGGGAACTCCCTCGGCGGATGACGTTGCTCCGCAATCGCGGCGGCCGATTCGAGGACGTCACCCTGTCGGCCGGCCTGCGCGAGCCGATCGCGTCGCAGGCGGCCGGCTGGGCCGACTACGACAACGACGGTCACGTCGATCTGTACGTCGCGGGCGAGCTCGATCCCCAGCGCCCCGACCGTCGCAACCGGGGCCGGCTCTACCACAATCGGGGCGATGGCACGTTCCTCGATGTTGCCGAGGCGGCCGGCGTGACCAACGATCAGTTCGGCAAAGGGGTCGCCTGGGGCGACTACGACGACGACGGCCGGCCCGACCTGTTCGTCTCGAATCTCGGTCAGCCTCCTCGCCTCTATCACAATCAGGGCGACGGCACGTTCCTCGACGTCGCCACCGCGCTGGGTGTGACGGGGCCGATCAATGGCTTCGCCTGCTGGTTCTGGGACTTCGATAACGACGGCCGGCTCGATCTCTGGGTCAACCCGAACCACGCGACGTTGTCCGAGGTCATTCGCGACCAGCTCGGCCGGCCGGCGTCGGGTGAGCGGCCTCGCCTGTATCGCAATCTCGGCGCATCGCGGTCCTTCCTCGACGTGACGGCCGAGGTCGGGCTCGATCGGGTCGTCTTGCCGATGGGCTCGAACTTCGGCGACATCGACAATGACGGCTTCCTGGACATCTACCTGGCGACCGGGCGGCCGTCGTATTCCTACCTGATGCCCAACGTGCTGCTCCGCAACGAGGACGGCCAGCGATTCGAGGACATCACCGCGTTGACGGGGACCGGCCATCTCCAGAAGGGTCATGGCGTGGCCTTCGCCGATTGGGACCGCGACGGCGACGCCGACATCTTCCTCGAAGCCGGTGGCGCCGCCCCGGGCGATCGGGCCCATAATGTTCTGTTCCAGAACCCCGGGTCCGGTCACCACTGGCTGACCGTCAAGCTCATCGGCGTTCGGACCAACCGCGCCGCCCTGGCGCCCGCATCCGGGTCGACCTACCGGGTACCGGCGAATCGGTCGTCTCCCGCTACCGGACCATCACGTCCGGATCAAGCTTCGGCGGCAATCCCCTGGCCTGCACCGTCGGTCTGGGTCGGGCCGAGATGATCCGCGCGCTCCAGGTCTTCTGGCCGACCAGTGGGATCCGCCAGACGTTTTCCCACGTCCCCATCGACCGCTCCATCGAGATCACCGAAGGGCGGGAGGACCTCCAAATCCTCGATGCCCCACCGATCCGGATGCCGTGAACGAGGGTTGCTGATTGTCTGCTCCCTTGACGGTATTTTGAAGATTGCTTTACAATTAAGTTGCTCATCTCGCTTCATCGTCAAGGGTCGTGCGCTCGATCGAAAGGACCGATTTCATGAGCTATTCCAGCCGCAAGAGGCGAGGATTTACCCTCATCGAATTGCTCGTCGTCATTGCCATCATCGCGGTGTTGATCGCCTTGTTATTGCCGGCCGTGCAATCGGCGCGCGAGGCCGCCCGGCGCGCGCAGTGCACCAACAATCTCAAGCAGCTCGGCTTGGCTTCGCATAATTACATCTCGATAATGAACGTCTACCCGAGCCAGTCGATCAACAACACCATCAATCCGGGCTGGGCGTGGGAGCCCTCGTGGGTCACCTTCATCCTGCCGGAAATGGAGCAGCAGCCCGCCTATAATGCGATCAACTTCAACCTTCCGATGCTCGAGATCGGCTTCGTCAGCCCGAACCCGATCGGCGGCATGGCCAACTCGACGGCCGGCTTGATGTCGATCGCGAGCCTGCTCTGCCCCTCGGAGAGCATCTCGCACCAGGTGAGCTACTCCGGCGACTGGGCCATGTGCAACTACGCCGGTAACTACGGCGGCCCGGGCATGATCTCCTCGTGCAACGGCATCATCGTGCCGTCTCGCGGAGATGAATTCGTGACCAGCCCCAACCTCGCCCCGGTCTCGATCGCCTCGGTCACGGATGGGACGAGCAATACGGCGATGTTCAGCGAGCACCTGCTGGGCGCCGGCAATGGCCTTGACGGCCTGCAATCCGGCTACGTCTCACCCTATGTTGCCGGCACCGGGTTGGCGAAGCGAGCTCTCTTCCAGATCAGCTCGGTGGCTCCGTTGCCAGACCAGGGCGCCGCGGGCGTCGCTGTGGCGACGCAGCTCGTCGCGTTGTGCAAGAGCATCCCCGGCGGGACAGCGCCCTCGGAGGATTCCGGCAGCGGATACGCCTGGCTCTACACCCAGGGCTACGACACCATCAACCTCTCTTACTCACACGTGATGACGCCGAATGGCTACACGTGTACCGGCGCGGAGAGTGGCTTCTTCGGTGCCCAGGGCAATTTCACCTCCGACGGCTCGGGCGGCGGCTGGCTGGGGGCGTCCACGGCCAACAGCAATCATCCCGGCGGTGTCAACGTCTGCATGGGCGACGGCCACGTGCAGTTCATCAAGGACACGGTCAACTTGCAGACGTGGTGGGCGCTGGGCTCCCGCAATCGCGGCGAGGTCATCAGCTCCGATTCGTATTGATCGTTGCTCCGCGGGGTCCGGCCCCTCGCATGCATCTGGCGTGTTGTCGCTTCAACATTGAAGATTCAAAGGATTCCAGATGATCCAAGAAGACGATTCCGACATCTTGAATCTTGGATTTTGAATCTGGAATCCGGAATCCGGAATCTTGGATTTTGAATCTGGAATCCGGAATCCGGAATCGAGAATCCCACCTGCCTTGCGGCCGAAGGTCGCGTTAGGAGTGTCCCTTGAAGCGATGTCTTCGCGCGACGCTCGGTCTCGTCGTCCTGATGGGCCTCGGTTCCGGCTGCGGGTCGGAACCGGAAATTCCGGCATCCAAGGTCGATCTGAGCAAGGTCGGTGGCAACCGTGGGCTCAAGGAGCCCGGGGATGACTACAAGAAGCTGATCGGCAAGGATGGGCGATACCAGATGAAACCCGGGATGAAGAACCCCAACCTCAGCAAGCCATAATTGCGGCCGAGGAGCGCAAGAACGTATGGCGCGCCCGACTCGCCATGGTCGCCTCGCGGCCGGCTATCTGGCCATCGCCTGCTTCGGCGCGCTGCCCATCGGCTGCGAGGAGCCTGCCGCCGATCCCTCGCCCGAAACCACCTCGGCTCCCGCTCCGACGGAGGATCCCCGGATGCGCCACCTCGGCGTCCACCGCCAGCCGGGCTTGAGCGCCCACGCCACGTTCTTCGCCCTCGGGGATACCACGTCGAGCATCTCGAAGGATCCGAGCCCGTTCCGGTTCCACGACATCCGCCCTACCTGCGGCATCGACTTCGTCCACGTCTCGGGCATGGACCGGCGGAAGCTCTATCCGACGGCCTTCGGTTCGGGCGTGGCGATCTTCGACTATGACGGCGACGGCCGGGTGGATCTCTACTTCGCCACCTGCACCGCGATCCCGCTGGGAAGCGCGAGACGGGCCCGAACCGGCTGTACAAGAACCTCGGCGGTGGCACGTTCTGCGACGTGACCGATTCATCGGGCCTCGGATACCGAGGGTTCTGCCACGGGATCATCGTCGGCGACGTCGACAACGACGCCGACCCGGATGTCTTCCTGTGCAATTACGGGCCGAATGTCCTGTACCTCAACAACGGCGACGGCTCGTTCCGGGACGTGAGTCGTTCGGCCGGCATTGACCGGCCGAGCTGGTCCTCCGGCGGGGCGATGCTCGATTATGACAACGACGGCGACCTGGATATTTACGTCGCGAACTATGGGGATTGGATCTACCCGCAAGATGAGCATCGCTGCGGCAACGAGCGGGTCCCGCTCTTCTGTTCGCCCTGGGACGTCCGCACGACCAAGCACTTTCTCTACCGAAACAACGGCGACGGCACCTTCCGCGACGTGACCGACCAGGCCGGCGTCGGCCGCACCGACGGACATGGCTTCGGTGTAGTCGCGTCCGATCTCAACGGCGACGGCCGGGTCAACCTGTATGTCGCAAACGACCGGAACCCCAATTTCCTGTTCCTCAACCGGGGCGATGGGACGTTCGAGGACGCGACCGACACCTCGGGCGCCGCATACGACGATCGGGGACTGGCGCAGTCGAGCATGGGGGTCAACGCCCAGGACTGCGACGGTGACGGTCGCCCCGAGTTGCTCGTGACCAACTTCCAGAACGAATACACGGCCTATTATCGGAACTGCTCCGGCCCGTCACAGGATCCGATCCCGGCCGACCGGACGATCGCGCCGGTCTTGTTTCGCGACGCGTCGGCCGCCGTCGGACTGGTCGCCGACAGCAAGCCGTGGGTGGGTTGGGGCTGCGCAGCTCGCGGACTTCGACACGGATGGTTGGCCCGACGTGTTCGTCGCCAACGGACACATCGACGACAACCGGAAGGACCTCGCGCCCACGCTCAGTTACTCGGAACCGCCGCTCCTGTACCGCAACGTCCCGGCCGCGGGGGCCAAGGGGGACGACGCGCGTCGGTTCGAGCTGTCCACGCGCGACGTGGGGCCGTACTTCGCCACCAGGCACGTCGCCCGCGGCGCCGCGTTCGGCGACCTCGACGACGATGGCGATATCGACATCGTCGTCAACCACATGGACGACGCCCCGGCCATCCTCCGCAATGACACGCCGGGCGCGAACCGTTGGATCCGCCTGATCCTGGTCGGGACCCGGAGCAACCGCGACGCCATCGGCGCCCGCGTGGAGGTCGAAGCCGGCGGCCGGACCATCACCCGGCAGCGCCAGGGGGGGTGTAGCATGCAGTCAACCAACGACCCGCGATTGCTGATCGGCCTGGGCCCGGTCGATGAGGTCACGCGGCTGAGCATCCGCTGGCCGTCGGGAACGGTCAGCGCCCGGGAGCACCTCTCGCCCAATGCGACCTACCGGGTCGTCGAACCGCGCGAGAAGTAAGCGAATCAATGATATCAATCTAATTTGGAATTTTAAATGGATTCTGCCCGACCTCTCAGAGTCTGTCCCAGAAGGGCGAGCGGGGGCGTCAGCCCCCTGTCCGGTGAGCGACGGACCTCCAAGACAGGGGGCTGACGCCCCCCCGCTCGCCCGGACCGGCCCCTTCTGGAACAGACTCTCAGTTCGACTTTGGCCGATTCTAACACCTCGACGCCCGCGGCGCACACCGCGATCGAGCGGGGGCGCCGCACGACCGCAATTCGCCCCGCGCGGGCTTCCTTAACGTGGCCCGGCGGCCCGTCTCAGGCGGCCGGGGCCAGTCCATTGAGCAGGATCTGCCTCAAAGGACGACCGAGTTTTGAAAAGGCTTCGCGATGACCAGGGATTGCAAAAACCCATTCCACCCACAGCCAGCGCCGTACCGCCGTGATGGCATCCGAGAACGTCACGTCGCACTTTCCCGGCCAATCCACCACCCGCGCGTGTGTACCGTCTGGGCATCTCCGTGTACAACCACGCCACCACGGTATACAGGCAAAACAGGCACGGTGCCGCCCGCAAGACGGTCCGCCGACTCCAGCCCCGCGTCGTCTCCAGGCCGAGGTAGGAACGGACTTCTTGAAAGGTCGTCTCGATCGACCAGCGACCGGTGTAGGTCTCGATCACCGCCTGGGGGCTCATGGTCAGGTCGGTCGTGAAGAAATACTCGTCCCGGTGCGTCCCAGTCCGGTCGCGGACGAAGACCCAGAGCACCGGCACCAAGGGCCGACCACCGCGATACCAGTGACCTCGGCCACTGACTACTTCCACACGGCGGCGTCCCCCTCCGTACCAAGCGACCTTCAGCACCGAGGGCTGACGGCAGTCGCGCACCACCTGGGCCGGCTTGGGCAGTGCCTTCCCCTTCTTGCGGGGACGATGGGCCGGCCGCTTGCCCGAGACCGGCGGCGACGGCTCGAACAGATTGGCGTTGGGGTAGAACTTGCTGACGAACGTCAGCCGCTTGGGGTTGGCCGTGGCCAATTCGGCCAGTTCGTGGGTCGCGTAATCGCCGTCGGCCGTGGCGAGCCACGTTCGCTCCGGGAACCAGCGGATCAGGATGCGGAGCATCTGTGCCAGCAAATCCGCCGGGGTCTTGTGCGCACCGCTTGGTAACCCCGTCGGTCGCCTTGTCCTCGGGCCGATACAACGACACCATCAACGGCAAAGCCCAGGGCCGGCGGGAAAACGGCAAGTGGACCAGCAGGGCCAGGACGACCCACTTGTGTCCCCAGCGGAAGGCGGTGAACGAGTGAGTGGAACGGACGGGATCGCGGTGACACCCTTTGCCGTAGACCCGGGGCCCGGGATGTTCGGTGACGGTATCGTCGCCGACCACGGGCACGAGGCCCTGGGGTGCGAATCGCGCCAGCACGGCGGCGATGTATCGCCGCGCCAGGGTGCGGGAGGACCAGCGGCGCTGGGAGAAGATGCGGTGATAACTACTCGAATGACCGGGGGCCAAGCCGCCGAGGCATCGGAGCAGATTGGAGAGAGTGCGTCCGCCCACCGTGAGGATGGCGGCCAGCGCCAGCAGAACCCACCGGCGGTAGACGGTGCGGCGAAAGGCCGGTTGCAGGGGGTCGAAGAGGGCGCGGACCGGCGCGGGGAGTTGGTCGTGATTGCGGTCGAGTAGGTGTCGAGCGGCCCGCGCCTTTTGGGCTTGTCGCCGTCGCAAGACGCGGAGGTCTTTTCGAGAGATCCGCTTCCGGCGTCGAGGTGTTACAATAGTCATGGCGGCCTCCTTGTGTGCGATGTGAGAGGAGATCCCTACCCTCTATTGCACCAAGGAGGCGCAGCCCCGCGGAAGCCAAACAATCGGCAAAAGTCGAACTCAGCCCGTGGAATCCGGCTGTGCGTAAGGTGAGGACACACCTATCGCCGCGCCGGCGGAGGCGAGGAGCGTGACGACGAGGCGGGCGAGCAGGCGGGTCTCCCAGGTCGCGGATACGAACTGCGCGGTCCTGGCCGCGGGAAAGAAAGCACCGATGACCTCGTAGGCTGCGGCGCCAACAGCCGCGCCGAGGAATCCGCCCAGCGCGATCCGGGGGATCCGAGCGCGCTCGCCCAGGCCCACGCCGAGCGCCAGGCCGCCCGCGGCACCCAGAGCCGACCAGATACCGGCGTGGACAAGCAGGGGCAAGACCAGGTCGCGCGATGCCTCATCCGGATAGCGTCGCTGGTAGGCGTTGTACGCGGGCAAGAGAGCCAAGGACATCCCAGCTGCCGCGACCACGCCCATCACCCCGCCAATCCAGGCCGCCTGCACGGCCGCCCGGCGGGACCGGCGGGACAGTCCGCCGGCCGCTCCCAGTGCGCCGCCGAGCGCGGCACCGAGGAGAAGGAACGCCAGCCCCGCGTTCTTGGCGACGACGGCCGCTTCCTCGCGGCGACTGGTGACCCTCAAAGTCAGCCCCTTCGAGTTCACCGAGTGGCGCGGTGGCTTGATCAGTTCGAGGCACTCCTCACCACCGAGCCAGGAAAGGAGACCGGCCACCAGTCCCGCTCCCAGCGCCAGGACCAGAGCCGACCGCGGCCCACAGGGACCTTGAGAGAGGCTCCGGGGGTGACCAACGGCGACTCGATCGAGCCTGGTGGCGGGACCGGGGTGGGGTCGGCGGGCTGCATCGTGGAGGTCTCCCTCGGAGTGATGAGGTCGGACGGTACCACAAGACCGCTGGGCTCGATCGATCCCTCAACGATCGACTCGGAACCGATTGAGCTGATCCTCGTCCAGCGCGACTCCGAGTCCGGGGCCATCCGGCACGCGCGGCTCCGTCCGGGTTCAGTGCCAGCGGCTCGGTGAGCAGATCGGCCTCGTGATAATGCGGGCCGAGGATGTCGGCAGGGTACGTCGCGCTATCGATGTTCGGCACGGCACAGGCCAGATGCAGCATCGCGGCCGAGCCGATGCCCAATTCCAGGTTACTGCCGACGTGGCAGGAGATCCCCGCCGCCTGGGCCACCTGGGCGATCTCGATCGATGCAACAATCCCACCGTTCTTGCCAGGATAAACGCTGATCACGTCGGCCGCTTGTGCGCGGAGCACATTCCAGGCGTCGGCAAGCGTGAACACGCTCTCGTCGGCCATGATCGGGATGCCGCAGGCCGTCCGCAGATTGGCCATCGCCTCGGTATCTCCCGTCCCGATTGGCTGTTCGGCCACAAGCAAGCGGAACGGGCGGAGTTGTTCCAGCGCGAGTCGTGCCGTGGTGACGTTCCAGCCGCAATTCGCATCGATGGTGATCGGGATATCGGGGCCGGCCAGGTCGCGCACGGCCCTAACCCGCGCGACATCGCCCGCCACGTCGATCCCGACCTTGACCTTGAGGCAGCGGATGCCCCAGTTCAGGAATTGTTCGGCCAGCGAACGGACGCGAGGCAGGTCGAAGGCCCCGATCATCATCTTGGTCGGGATGACGTCCCGGACCTTGCCACCCAGGAGCTGGTAGACCGGGACATTCAGGGACTTGCCCGCGATGTCCCAGAGCGCCATCTCGATGGCCGACTTCGTGAAAGGATTGAGCTTGATGAGGTAATCCATCTGTTTCCGGATCGCCGTAATCCCGGTCGGATCGGAGCCGAACGGCGCCGGGCCGATCAGGTCATCGATGGCGGCGACACAGCTCCGGCTTGTCTCGCCACTCCAGAGAGCCGAGACGGTCGCCTCGCCCAACCCGACGATCCCCTCGTCGGTGTGGACCCGGACGATCACGTAGTCGGACGTGTGATGGTCGCCGTGGGCTGTCTTCGTGGTCATCCCCGCCTTGAGTGGTACGCGGACGGGGATGGCTTCAACTCGGGTAATCCGCATGGAGGTTCTCATACGAGTTTTCGAAAATCAAAGCGATCGGCGTCGTCGGCACTCATTCTTCAACATCGGAGGCCCTCCCTGAACCGGGTTCCGGCGTCGGGAAGAATTCGTGGTGCTTCTTCGCACTCGAGATGATCAGCTTGATCCACGACGCGCGATGTGTCGCCAACTCGGCTTGCAGACCTGGCCAGTTCAACTCAGCCAGGCTGCCGTTGAGTGCGTCGCTGGCCCACATGAGGGTTTCGAGACCCGCGTGCCAGCCATATTCTTGAACCGCATTCAAGCGAGCGAAGACCACATCCCAAGTTGCTTCCTCGGCCGCCTCCGCGTCGGAAGTGCCCTCCGAACGGACGATCTCTCGGGGCTCGAATTGGGGCTTGATGTCGATCTCCTCCAAGAGGCCGAGTACTAGGCGATACGAACTCTTCCAGGTATTACACTGATACATATAATGTCGAACAAGAGAGCTGTGAGTGAGTGAACGCCGGCCGTCCACGCCTCCGGAAAGAGCCGAAATCAAGATCCACCTCGGTTGGACCTTGTAATACTGGGCCAGCGAATGAACGACTGGATCGAAGGACTTTTTTTCCCATCGAAGCTTCTCGCTGTAGGGAATCCGCTCGATCGATTTCTTCTCATGAAGCGAAACCAGAAACGGGAATCCGGCGAACTCGGCAGCGTGTTCGCGAATCCCTTCCTCCACGACGAAGTAAGGCAGATCCTTGCGGTGAAGATATTTGCAGGTCGTTCGATCGGGTTCCCAAACGACGGATTCGTGCTGCAAGCAGAATCCTGAGCCCTGGCCGATCAGGAGACTCTGCCCGGCGTTGTGAATGCAATTGCGGCAAGAGAATAGCTCATCCATCATTTTAGCCGTCTGAAGTAGGATTGAATTCGAGCCTTGGTCCAGGTCAAGAGGTTCTTCGGCGCGACTCGCGTGATGTCGAAGGACCAGTTCACCAGACCCTCTTTGCGCCTTGTTGCGTATCTCATCGCCTGGATCGCTCGCTGACGCTCTGCCTTCTCACCTTCGCGGATCACTCTTCGAAGTTCGCCGAGTAACATCTCATGCTCGACCAATTCGTGCCGATCCTGAAGGAGGATTTGCCGTTCCAGACGAAAGTCGGTGTCCCCGAAGTCTTTGATCCTCGTCAGATCAAGCGAGACACTTGTGTATCGGGTTCGTTTGCCCCGTGCATGCACGATATGCTCGGCGAACGTGCACTGCTTGGATAAATCCGGAGGGCTGATGCCATCACGTTGATCGCGCCGGAAATACTCGCGATTCGTTTCAGAGCCGACTTTACTATCTCCTTCGAACGCATCGAGGTTGAGGCGCCGAACTGGTTTCATAGACGAATGACTCTTTTCGGAAGCATGGTCGGTTTCTCGACTACCGCTTGACGTCAGGCAGGATGTTGATCAATTCTACCCAAGTCAGCATCCCGAGTCTTCCGGGGAATTCGCAGAGCGACGCTATCAGCCAGAGACCAGAGCGCTCAGGAATTGCCTCAACACATTGGCCGTCATCCGGGAGACATTATCGTCGACGAGGATCGCGCTGGGCCAGGCGATCGAGCCGACGGAGAAGACCGCGCCGCCGGAAGGCGTCTCGTAGTAGGCCAGTTCGGCGCCGCCTTCGTCGATATTGGTCCCCTTGGCCAATCGCACGACGTTCGTCGGCGAGCTGGGCGAGACCTTGTCGGTCTCGTGGCCGGATGCGCCGCCGGGACACCGCATATGCAAGCTCGACTGGCCGAAAAGGTTGCCGTTCTCGAGGCTCGTGCCGGCGAAAGCCCAGTGCGCGGAATCGATCGCGCGATACGGCGCACCGGTCATGATCCCGGTGTCGGTGAACACCACGCCCAGCAGGTTGGCCTCCGATTCGACGCGCATGTGGAACCGGCTCTCGTAGCCTCCACGCTTCAGGGCGCGGCCGTCGCCGTTGCGGTAGATCACGGCGCTCGAGTCGACGAACTCCGCCTCGCAGTTCAGTCCGTTACCTCCCAGGTACATGAGCCGGCCGCCTCGCTCGTTGATCCACGACCTGACACGGAAATACATCTCCCGCGACCAGTATTCGGGATGCGTCGAGAGGATCAAGACCTTGTAGGCGTCGAGGTCGAGCGTCCCGTCGTGGAGTTGCGTCTCGGCGAAGTAGTCGTAGGCCAGGCGCTCGCGTTCGAGCCAGCCAAGGAACCGCCACTCGGCCGGCGCGAGATGACACGCGGCGCGGCCCTCGATCGGGTCGGTGATCTCGGTGTTCGCATCGATGTGATTGATCGGTTCGGGGCGGTCGAAGGAGAGTGGGGCATAGTCCTCGGTGTCGTACGTGATGCTGTCCGGATCGGTGTATCGCTTCAGCTCGAGCCGGGCGTTGACCGTGGGAGTCGTCGGCAACCGGTCCGGATTGATGTAGTTGCTCCGGCCGCCGAAGTTGTTGTAGGCATTCCAGGTGATGTTCGATGCCAGCACCGCGACGGGCGACGTCGGCTGTTCCGGCGCAACGATCCAGGGAAAGCTGAATTCGGCTCCCCGGGCCGTCCGCGCACGGAAATAGTACAACCCCGAGCGGGAGGGCGCCTCGACGTACTGGTGCAAATGCGGGTTGGCGTAGCCGAACTTGTTCCAGAAGACGCCGGTCTGAGTGTAGTCGCCGTCGGGCGTGATCTGCATCGTGGCCCTGGGTCCATGTTCGTCGAACCATCCGAGGCTGCGGATGAACTCCTTCTGGATTCCATACCGCCAGAGGCTGAGCTGATACGGCTCGACGGAGTGGACCCGAAACTCGGACTTCGCACCCACCTTGACCCACTTGGGCCAGGCGTAGCCGAGCAGGCCATCCGTCAGGAGTCGGAACTGATAAGGCGGCTGCCCCGGCACGACGTCCATGTGCACGCTTTTGGACCCGAAACCAGGCTTCTGGAGTGTGACCTTGTAGCGGCCCGGCGCCAGGTCGACATGCACCGAACCCGTGGCTCGTGAGCTGGCCTCGAACGAGCCGGATTCCCCCTCGAACTCCAGAAGGACATCGGCCAGTGCGACATAACGCTCGTCGCTGACGTAGGCGATCAGCATAAGAATCACATCTCAGGGGTGGACGAGGCGGGTCGGGGCACGGCTGGCGATTCGGGTACACCCTCGCAGAATCGCTTGATTTTCGCCAGATCTCGCACCACAAAGTGTATTGAGATCCTCGCCCGCGGGGAGTATAGGGAGGAGTCCGGGATCACGGCACTCTCGAGCAGGAGGGTCGAGGAGGATGGCAAACGGAGTGAAAGGCGATCTCGGCCGTCATTTGATCCGTCTCTTCGGCACGGGGAGTGCCACGGGACTGGCCGACAGTCAGCTCGTCCAGCAACTGGCGAACCGCGATCGGGAGTCGGCCGAGGGGGCGTTCGCGACGATCCTGACGCGGCATGGCTCGATGGTCTTGAACGTCTGCCGGCAGGTCCTGGGCGACCATCACGCCGCCGAGGACGCGTTCCAGGCCACCTTCCTGGTCCTGCTCCACCGCGCCGGTACGCTCCGGGTGCGGGGGACCGAATCGTTAGGACCCTGGCTTCATGGAGTCGCCTACCATACCGCCTCGAAGGCGCGGCGCAGCCGGGTCCGGCGATTGGCGCGCGAGCGTCGTATCGCGACGCGGAATGCCGCGGCGGATCGGGTCGCCCCAATGGTCGAGCTCGACGATCTCCGCGCCACGGTGCAAGCCGAGATCAACCGGCTGCCGGCCAAGTATCGCGATCCCGTGGTGCTCTGCTATCTGGAAGGGCGGACGCATGCCCAGGCTGCCGCCGCGCTCCGCTGGCCGGTCGGGACAGTCCGCGGCCGGCTGGCGCGGGCCAGGGATCTCCTCCGAAGGCGATTGATCCGCCGCGGACTGGCGCCGGCGGGGATGATCGGGGCCGCCCTGCTGGAGCCAGGCGCCCGGGCAGAGGTTCCTGTGACCTTGCATAACGCAACGGTCACCATCGCGACGCAAGACGTCTCAGCAGCGGCTGGCCTCGTTTCATTCGTCTCGAGCGTGTTGAGAAACCTCTTCATGACTCGCTTGAAGATGACCACGTTGACGATGGCGCTGCTCGCGAGCGGCGTCGCGCTCGTACTGGGGACTGCACTCGACGTGCCAGGATCGTCTCGATCCGATCCCAGTCCGGCCGGGACGGGAATCCTCGAGAGGTCTCCGCCCAATCTACCGGCTTATCCCCTTCCCGGACATGCCCTAGCGCGCCTCGGGACCCTTGAGTTCCTGGCAAAGGGACCGGGACTCGATTACCCTTCGGAGTTCGGTCAGGTCCTTCACTCGCACGACGGCAAACTCCTGGTCACGTCGATCGGGACGAACGCCTGCGTCTGGGATGCGATCACGGGCCGACTCCTCCACAAGATCACGGAGATCCCCGGGGAGATTGCACTCTCACCCGACGGGGCGACCCTGGCGGCTTTTGACGCGGATCATCGGCTGAACCTCTGGAATGTGGTCACCGGGAATTTGCGTCGGCGCTGGCACGCAATGCCGGGAGAAACGTACCAGGGGCTGAGCTTCTCTCCGGACGGCCTTACGCTGGCGGCGTGCACCGGGAAGCGCAGTGAGGTCGGCCACACGTGGGAGTTCATCACGCTCTGGGACGTCACCAGCCGTACAGAGTATCGGCGCCGTCTGCGAGTGGACCTCTCGTACTCCACGTGCTTCAAGCTCTCTGCCGACGGCAAGGCCCTGGTCATCCTGGAGGAAGTTTTTCGCCAGCCGCCTGCCGAGGTCTTCGCCGCTCTGCCGGTTCGCGATCGTATCAGCCTACGCCGTTTCGACGTCCCGACCGGGGAAGAACGGAGGCGTATCGACCTCCCAGGAATCCTGGCCGCCCCGTTCGCCTTTTCGGCAGATGGGACCCTTCTGGCCAGTAGCGCCAACGATGGGGCGATCCGGATCCTTGACGTGGCCTCGGGACAGGAACGTGGTCCGAAGCTCGGTCACGTGCCACGTCCCCAGCCTGGAGGGCAACCCGACCAATCAACCAATGCCTGGGATCTGAAGTATTGCTTGACGTTTTCCTCGGACGGATCGATCCTCGCCGTGGGTGGCTTCGGATCGCCTCCCCCGACGAGGTCGCAGAGCCTGATCCATTTGTGGGACCTCGCCTCGGGCAAAGAGCTTCGTCACTTCCCCGCGCACCCGGATCTTGTCCGCGCGCTGTCGTTTGCTCCTGACGGAAACTCGCTCGCCTCGATCGGGCTCGAGCCGGTGATCCGGCTATGGGAGGTCTCCACCGGGCGCGAGCGAATCCCCCATGTCGGGCACCAAACTTCGATCTGGTGCCTGGCCGTCTCCCCGACCGACGGGACCGTCTACACCGGCGGGAGTGACCGCACGATCCGGCGGTGGGATCCGTCTTCAGGTCGAGAGCTCGGCATCGTGGCCCGACTTGATCTTCCGGCCTGCACGATGGATTTCTCTCCGGATGGCAAGATCCTCCTCGCGGGCACGTACCGAGGGGTCACGTTATGGAACGTGGCCGATCGACGGGAGATTCGCCGTCTGGCTTATCACGATCCCGGGAATTGGTGCCACGTTGCGTATTCCCCGGACGGCAAGACCGTGGTTGCGGAAGGGAGGGTCTGGGATGTCGCCACCGGTAACGTCCTGCTCACCCTCCTCGGCCCGATTCCCGGGCCTGAGACAAACGCGCTCAATTTCGGCATCCCTATACCGGTGAATCCCTCGTTTGGACCCCAGCCCGCTCAAAAGCCCGAACCGCCGATCCTCGACAGTTGCCCCATCGCGTATTCCCCGGATGGGAAGCAGATCATCACGGTCCAAACCAAAGGAATCCGGATCTGGGATATCGCGTCTGGTCGAGCCGTGCGCTGGGCCGTCCGAGCGAAGCTCAACCCGACCAACGGCTTCGGTCATCAGACGGCCTTCTCGGCCGACGGCAGGCTCGTGGCCACATGTGGTGGAGAGACAGGCAACAACCAGGGAAGCATCGACCGGGCGATCCACATCTGGGATCTGGCATCGGGCCGAGAGGTCGCCGCGCTCGAAGGGGTAGCCGGGAGCACCTTCGAAAGCGTCGCGTTTTCCGCCGACGGCCGCCTCCTCGCCTCAGGGAGCCGAAACGACGACGCAAGCCGCGGCGGGACGGTCAGCGTCTGGGAGATCTCGACAGGCAAGGAGCTGCGCCGGTTTGCGGGGCACCGCGAGGCCGTCAATGTCGTCGCCTTCACGGCTGACGACAAGTCGGTCGTTTCCGGAAGCGACGACGCCACCGCCCTGGTCTGGGACGTCAACGACCTGGGTCCTGCAGCCCTTCCCGATTCGGACGCGACGACGCGGCGAGCCCGCCAATGAGCAAACCCGAAGGTGCCTCGGCCTGGGTCGTCAGGGACCGGCGCCGCCAGAACACGAGGACCAGAAGGGTGATCGACGCACTGGCGATGACCGGCCATCCGGCTTGCAGGAGAGTCATCAGCGGGATGGGTCCGTCGAACTCAGTCGCTTGCCAGGAGATCCCTGGCGCCCACTCGAAAAAGTGCCTGCTGCCATCCGAGTAATACTTCTCTCCTTCCTTGGCATAGCCCCATGTTGCACTCAAGAGACGCGGATGCAACTTACCGTGGGACGCGATTGCACCGGCGAAATTTGTGCCTGTCAAGACCATGACAGTAACCAGAGTTCGGAATTGTCGCGTCGTCAGCCGTTGAACGAGCGATGACGAACGCGAGGAGGGTGAAGCTCGCGCTGGACATGATGGGCAAGTGCATGTCCAGGAACGAAATCGATGGCGGACGGAGCAAGCGGGGCGCCGACATCATCTTCCCCGGTCGGCCCACATACCCGACGACGCGGCCGTCCTCTCCGAATTCGATCGTGGCCTCGCCGATCGGATCATCCTGGAAGATAACCTCTGGCAGCCGGTTCGGCGGGGGGAGGGCCACTTCCATGGGGCTCCGTTGCACCAGAGTTCCATCGACGCTGAGGTTGAGCACGCGAGGAAGGCCCTCGAAGAGATCGCAATAGTCGAGCTCCAGACGCGTGCCTGGAGGCGGTTCGATCGGCCGGGCGGTCAACGAAGGATTCGGGCTGAAATCGCCCACGAACCTGATACCAAATCCGCGCGGTGGCCGAGGCGAGCTATTGGACCAAGTGCGCTCGTAGACGTTGAAGGCGGGCGGAAAGGCGGCGCCGGCCAGGTTCAGGGCGACCAGGCCGATGACGAGCAACACCCACCGCACCACGGGCCACACGCGGGGCATCACCGGGACCCAATCCCACAAGACGGCCATGAGGATCAGACCCACGATTGCCGCTCGGTAGTCGTTCACAATCGGCCGGAAGACCATGCCAATAATCGCAATGGTGATCAGGGCGATGACCATCACCCCCAGTCTCGCTACCAGCCATGATCTGGCCCGTCGACCGTGAGCCACTTCTCCGGTGTGAGTCGTCGTGCTACGGCGGACCGTGCCCCAATCCCACGCGGAGCCGGTCAGTACCAGGAGCGTGATCGACGCGCTGGCGATGGCTCGGGACCAGACCTGGAGCACGGTTGGTTCGAAGTTTCGCCCCACCGAGACGATCCTCGCTCCGATCGTCTTGTGCGTTTCCGCGCTGGGCGTTGCATAGGTGCAGGAGACGCCGTACTCCCTGCGTTGGTCGGCATAGATTAACCCACGTGAGGAGGTCCACGGCCTGCGACGAAAGTTGACTCGTGGAGTGGCGATGATCGCGCCGAGGTTCAATGCCTCCAGCGCCACGACGAGGATGAGAGATCGAATCGTGAACCGGACTCGTGGAAGTCGCATAACCTGCCTTTTCTCGGCACGTGCCAGAGTTCGGATGCTCGATCCAAGATGTCAAGTCGAGCCGAACCGAACCGGGCCTACTCAGATCACAGGCCTGGTGGGCCGTCGTCGTCAATCGAATCCTTGCCAAGATGGCGCGGGTTCAAGACTCCCGAGGCGAGTACCACCAGTCCTACAACCACGCAGAGGAAGGCCGAGAACGCCATCACGGCGGCGACGCCCCACGCGACGGCGGCCCGGCCGGTCCAGAGGGCGCCCAGCGGAACGGATCCCGAATACACGATCATCCAGATGCCCATTATGCGGCCCCGGAGATGGTCGGGTACATTTAACTGGATCACCGTCAAGCACGAGGCATAGAAGACCACGGCGCCAAATCCCATGCCGAGCAGGCAGGCCGCGGCAGCCCAGAGTCGCGCGAAGGCCCACGACTTCGACTCGATCGCCAGCGGGAAGAGGGCCGCTCCGGCCAGGAATGCGGCGAACACGATCATCCCACCGATCGCCCAGCGATCTTTCCGCCGATGTGCCCCGTGCGAAGCGACGATGACGGCACCCAGGGTCGCACCAACCCCGCTGGCGGCCAGCAGGATGCTGTAACCCTCGACGTTCGCCCGGATAATGCGCCTCGTATAGGCCGGGACCATCGCCTCGTAGCCCATACCGACCACGCCGAAGAACGTCACGAGCAGGAAGAAGGCGAGGATCCGCCGGTCGGTCCGCAAGTAATGGAGGCCGCCCAGGACTTCCTTGAGCGTGAAGTTGGCATGCGGCTGAGACGTCGTCCGCCGCTCCACCCTGATGGATGAAATTGCGACGATTGCGGCCAGGTAGCTGATCCCGTTCAACGCGAAGCAACCCGTGGCCCCCAGGAACGTCAGGCAGACGCCCGCCAGCGCCGGGCCGAGGACGCGCGTGGCATTGAACAATCCCGAGTTGAGCGCGATCGCATTGGGCAGGACATCCGCTCCCACCAGCTCGTAGAAGAACACCTGACGGCTGGGCAGCTCGAACGTCACGCAGATTCGCGTCAAGGCCAGGATCAGGGCCATGTGCCAGATCTGCACGCTCCCCAGCCCAACCAGCAGCGTCAGGAGGAACGTCAGCAGCATCTGGCCGCATTCCATCAGCACGATCATGGTCAGCGGCACGACCCGGTCGGCCAGGGCCCCCGCAACCAGGCCGACCAGCAGGCCGGGCATCAGCGATGCGACCTCGACGACGCCCAGCATGAATTCGGACTGGGTCTGGTCGAAGATGAGCCAGCGCACGGCCGCGGCCTGGAGCCAGGTCCCCACCAGGCTGATCCCCTGCCCCATGTAGTAGCGTCGAAATCCGGGATGCCCCAGCGCGGCGAAGGTCCGGGCAGGGACCGCGCGGAAGGATCGGGAGGACGGCCGGGATTCGGTCATTGCGTCTGACTCTGGGCCGGTCGAGATCGACGAAGCGGAGCCCGGCGCCGTCGGCAACGGCCGAGGCGCCCTCGAAGTAGGTTATCCATCTCGACAAGCTCCAGGCGATGTCGGTTCAGGGCCGCCGGCCGCGATCGAGTCGCGACTCGATGTCGGAATCTCGGCAACGGAGACGGTCGAAAGCGAGGCGCCGGGGTTCTCGAGACCGTCGTGAGGAATTGGCAGTCGTACCAGTCCGATCCGGGCCAGCAATACGTAGAGAATCGCCGCCGTCGCGAATCCGACGAGCGGCGACGGGATGAAGCGGGCGACGCTCTCCGGATTGCGGTTCGCCAGGAACTCGACGCTCCCTTGAAATGTTAGTCCGGCCGACCAGGCGAGAACTCCGGCGGCGTTGAGGCCACGACGTACACCGCCCCAACGGCTCTGTTGGCTCAGGAAATCGCCGGTCATCGCACCCACGGCCGGCGCGAAGACCAATCCCATCATGCGGTCAATCGTGTCGAGCCGGCTCGACCAGCACAGGGCGATCAGCAAGAGGGCAATCCCATCCCCGATCCAGGTCCAGTTCAAGCGACGGATGCCCGGCCAGTGGGCCGCGAACCGGAACGAAAAGACCCATGAGGCATAGCACGCGGGCGCGAGCGCGGCCAGGCCGAAGAGGATCAGGATGAGACTCGCCGGGTAACCTCCGATCCCATGAATGACCCCCCATCGAAACGAGAGTGGCGGCGGCTCGGCGGTGGTTTCCGCCCAGACCGGATCGACCCCTCGGACCCGCCCCACTGCGCCCGCGACCACGATGAGGGCCATCGTCGCCGTCCACGCCCCAGTCACCACGATGGTGGCCAGTCCCCCGGCCGTCACGTCGCGGCGCCGCGACGAGGCGGCACCCCAGTCCACGCTCAGCAAGCCCAGCATGGCGAAGAATCCCGTGAACAGCGAGAGCGCCGAATCGGTCGGCACTCCTCCCTCGGCGAGGCCCGATGCGCGTGCGATGTCGACCGCGTTCTCGACCCGATAATCGGCCAGCGTCGGGAGCAGCCAGAACGCCGTTGCCGTGAGCAACACGAGCGCGACCGGCGCGTAGACCCTCATCAGGGCCGCGATGATTCCCACCAGGCGGAGCAGACTCGCCGAACTCGTGATGAAGATCCAGAATGCCGCCGTGGCCAGGAAGACCGGGCTGCGCAGGCTGAGCGGGCCGAGGTGCCGTCGGTCCAGCACGTCCGCAGATATTAATCCGCATGTCATCAGTCCAGCGAACGTCGATGAAACTCCATAATCGATCGCCACGGCGAACCAGATGAGCTGTGCAACCCCGATGGCGACTCCCGTAATCCACTCGGATCCCATCGTGCCGAACGTTGACGCCGCCACGAGCCCTAACCCCCGGCCGGTCTGGTGTCCCCAGATCGCGGTGGGGTAGTAGAAGCACGCGTAGCAAAGGATCGATGCCAGGACCGCCGTACCGACGAGCCACGGGAGGCTGGCGCGGGGCAGGTCGTAGGCCCAGAGCGGGTCGAAGAACGGCGCCCAGACGAAGAGGGTCAGGTATGCCGGCCCGACGCCGAGGTACCACGGCCGCCTGAAGAGCGGCGCGCTCGCCCGCTCGGCGCGGAGAATCGGCGGGAGGGCGAGGCTCGACTCCGAGGGTTGTTCGGAAGTGTCACTCAAGGCTCTGCTATGTGTGATATACCCGACGAACGGGAAAGCAACGCTAGAAGTCCGAGGCGAGCTCGGACTCCGTGAACTCCTTGGACTTGGACGAGATCAACTCTTCCGGTTTGTAGCCTCCTCGGAGCCGGTCCGCGATCGCGATGGACCCGAAGATCACGACCAGGACGATTGGAAGGAGCGACACCCTGCGGAAAGCTTGCTGGGCTCCGCTGGCTTCCGCCTCGTCGACGGCGGCCGGTTCGATCTTGCGGATCGCCTGGAGCTTGTTCTGGTCGATCTGGCCGCCGGTCGTGCGGACGACGGCCTGCGTATCGGGACGGAGGGCCGCCAAGGTCCCGTTGTCATAGATCTGGCCCATGACCGGTAGGATCAGCGCGATGGCCAGATTGCCGACGCAACCCATCAGGCCCAGCAAGAAGGCGCCGCCCTTGGGGAAGCGTTCGGCCGTCACCCCGAGCATCGTCGGCCAGAAATACACGATCCCCAGGCCGTAGATCGTCGCATAAGTAAAGGCGGTCAGGGCGCTGATTGGCGTAGCTGAGCAGGTAGAGTCCGATCCCCGTCAAGACCGCCGAGCCGGTGAGCATCCCCACCGGCGAGAAGCGATGAGCGATCGGCCCGGCAAAATGGCGGAGCAGGAACATCATGAAGCTCGTGTACATGATGATGTAGGTCCCGCTGATTCCCGAGGTCTTCGTCAGCACCGAGTTCTGCCACTGCTGGGGCCCGAGCTCGACGGAGGCGGTCATGAGCATGCAGATGGCCCAGACGATGAACATCGGCCGGAGCACTTGCAGGTACATCTCCTTCGACGAGACCCCCGCCTCGACACGTTCGCTCACCGGCAGCTTCGCGAAGAGGAACAACGCCCCGTAGATCACGGTGGGGATGAAGACCAGGGCCGCCTTGATCTGCCAGCCCAGGAGCGTCTTGGCTGCGTCCACGGTGGCTGCCCCATCGGCACCCTTGACCACCGCGATCCCGTCGTTGGGCAACCCCATCCCTTTGTTGATGAGGATCGAGGCCAGGAAGCCGCCGAGGAGCAGCCCTCCGGGCCACCAGGCGTGTAGAATATTGAGGCGGTGCGTCTTTTCCGTAGGATAGAGCGTCGCCGTCAAGGGATTGATGCCGATCTCGACGAAGCCGTTCGCGGCCCCCACCAGCAGCATCGCGGCGTAAAGGATCCAGTAGGCGATCGCGGTCCGGGTGTGGGGATCGGCGGTGGCAGGGATCAGGTAGGGAGACGCGACCGTCAAGATGCTGCCGACGATATGGCAAAGGAAGGCCAATCCCAGCATCCGCTTCATCCCGAGCGCATCGCAGATCGGGGCTCCGATGAACATCGAGATCGCCATGCCCAGGAACGCCTTGCCCGCGATCTCGCCGAGGCTCGTCTGATTCAGATCGAAGGTCGCGCCGAGGGCGGGCAGGATATCTCCCCGAGTCACGAATGAGAACGCCGAGGCCACCAGGGCGATGCAACTGGCCACGAACAGTCGACGCGGACTCATGCGCAGAATCTCCGGGACGGACGCGGCTTCATCGCGCCAGGGGATTGGAAAATGTCGTGAATTGTTTTTAGATAACCGAGTGGCGGAGCGTTTGCCAGGGGTTAGTCGCTTCTGTGCATCGAGTTCGGCCGGTTGTAAGGGGTTGAATCGCGTCGCTGGGGATGATGCCGTGTCTCGGATCTTGCGGTACACGTGGGCTGCGCCGACCACCATGCTGGGAATCCTCGCCGGCGCACTGACCCTCTGCACGGGAGGACAGGTCCAGCGGCGCCGCGGGGCGCTGGAATTCCACGGCGGCTTCTCCCGCTGGCTGGCGGAAAAGGGCGGATTCTCGGCGATGACGCTGGGCCACGCGATTATCGGCCGGGATCCGTGGTGTCTCGAATTCTGCCGCGATCACGAGCAGGCCCATGTCCGGCAAGTCGAGCGCTGGGGCCCGGCGTTCATCCCGGCCTACCTGCTCGCGAGTGTCTTGGCGTGGCGGCGGGGCGAGCATTACTATCGCGACAACTGGTTCGAACGCGACGCGCGACGCGCCTGCGGCGAACCCGATTGATCCAACCCTTCGGGCCGCGTCCCCGGTAGGGATCCCCAGCTAGGAGAATCGATGCATCAGACCCTCCATGTCGAACGGCACTTCACGGCCAGCGAGCTGGTCCGAGATCTCGTGATCGGCATGTCCGACGGCCTGACCGTGCCGTTCGCCCTGGCAGCGGGCCTTACGGGTACGAACGTGACGACCGCGGTGGTGGTCATCGCCGGGTTAGCCGAGGTTGCTGCCGGCTCGATCGCCATGGGCCTGGGCGGCTATCTCGCCGCCAGGAGCGACGCCGAGCACTACGTCAGCGAAAAACGCCGCGAGGAGATCGAAGTCGTCGAGAAGCCCGACATCGAGCGTGAGGAGGTCGCCATCGTCTTTCGCGATTATGGTCTCGGCGAGTCGGAGATCGAGCCGATCCTTCAAGCGTTCGAGCGGAATCCTACGGCGTGGGTGGATTTCATGATGCGGTTCGAGCTGGGTCTGGAGGAACCCGATCCTCGTCGCGCGCACCGAAGTGCGTTGACCATCGCCGGCGCCTACATCGCCGGCGGCATGATTCCCCTGAGCCCGTACATGTTCGTCAGGAGCCCGCGCGAGGGATTGATGATCTCGATCGCCGTGACGGCGATCGCGCTGGCCGTCTTCGGCTACATCAAGGGGCGGTTCACCGGCACGCGACCCGCCCGCAGCGCGCTCCAAACGACGCTCATCGGCGGCATCGCCGCCGCCGCCGCGTTCGCGATCGCTCGGATGTTCTCCGAGCTCTGACGCAGGACACGAAGACGTGCCTTCCGCGGAATCTCTTTCGATACACCTCGTGATTTCGCTATGATTGTGAGAGGAGAAACCCGCGACCCACCCTTGAGGATCCCTTTGTGGAGTATGGGATTCGATACACGGTGACGGCTTTGGAGCACTTGCGCGATTTGTCGGCAAGGGACAGGACAACGCTCGTGGACGCGGTGGACGACCAACTTCGACACCAGCCCGACGTGCCCACTCGCCGTCGAAAGCGAATGCGGAATAATCCCGTGGCTCCCTGGGAGCTTCGAGTTGGGGATTACCGTGTGTTCTATGATGTCGTACTGGAGGCTGAAGAGGCGGGGAAGCCCGAAGTCGTGGTCCTGGCCATCGGCCTCAAGATAAGGAACCGGGTCTGGATCGGCGGAGAGGAACATGAGCTATGAAAACGATCGAAATCACCCAGGCGACGAACTCCCTGGAACACTATGCCCGCGAGCTCGATCAGGAACCACTGGTCTTGACCGAGGGCGGCCATGCCATCGCGGCGCTGTATCCCATGGATGACGCGGAACTCGAATCCCTGGCGCTGAGTCTGAACCCGAAGTTCCAGGCCGTGATCGAACGCTCCCGAGCGGAATACCGCAACGGTGGCAGCCTGTCGGCTGAAGACGTACGCCGCGAGCTGGGAATCCCGTGATGAAGTGGGCACTTCCGCGCATCACTGTCCCAGCAGGCTGCCGAGCAGTCCCGGCGGCTTCGTGCCCGGGACGATGATCCGATCTCCGGGCTGGATCTGGTAATTGGTCAAGGTGTCACCCCGATCCCGGATCCCGAACCAGTCGATCTTCAGGATGCAGTCCGGGCCTCCGGCGGGATGCGGCCTCGACACATAAGCCTTCTCAGGCAGGCTGTTCGAGCGGAGCTGGGCCAGGAGGATCGCATCCAGAACGGTCTCATTCCCCGTCAATTTGAACCGGCCCTGGTTGCCGACCGTTCCCAGGACATAATAAAACTTGCTTTGGTTGTTCGTCAGCCGGACCGAGACTTGATACTTCTCCTTCGTCTCGCCGGTCTTCTTCGGCAAGGCATCCAGGTGATCCGCGATCCGGTCCTCCGCTTCCGCCAGGTTTAAGCCGACCACGTACACGCTGCCCGAGAATCCCAGGTCGATGAATCCATCGGGCTGGACCACGATTGTCGAGGGAGCCGGGTCCTCCATCGCTGGCTTGATGGCGATCTCCAGCTCATCGGGCGGCTCGATGACGTAAGGAGGAAGCGGTGCCTTCAGGAGCTCCCTCGGCTGGTTGGGGTCGATCACCCCGTACTGCGGGATGCGTTTGGCCTCGTGATCCCGGCTGATCGACTGGCAGCCCGTGACGGTCAAGAGCACCAGGACACCCATCCACGGTCCAGGTCGGCCGCCTCCGGCAAAACGCATCCTTGCAGTCATGGGCATGCCACCTTAACGATTCCTTTGGCGAAGCGGGCCCGGCCTCCCGATCAGCAGGGGTCGCTGGCGGTGGTGACGACGAGCCGTGTCACATCCGTGGCCCCGTGTGTAAGGCATTGGGGCCGACTTGTCAACTTAAGTAGTCGCGAAGGTTCGACTTGAGTCTCGTGGGCGGGGATTCAGCGCGAGAGGGTCTTCTTATTTGGGTATATCGACTGAGGTTTGGAGGGATCTTGAGGATAAAGTGGACATTGACCGGAAATCGTCGAGAGATTAACTTGCGAGCCGTGAATCTTCGGCCGAAAGGCGTTGCGCGATTGGATCGTCGCTGCAGGCCGGTTTCACGAATCCTTCGAGGCCATCATGGAAGATATCGCCAAGGTCGTCCATCACTTCATCTTGCGAGAATTCCTCCCGGGCGAGGATCCGGACGAGCTCACGCTCCGGACTCCGCTGATCACCGGAGGCGTCCTGGACTCGATCAGCACTCTGAAACTGGTCGTCTTCCTGGAGGAGAACTTCGGGATCACGATCGAAGCGTTCGAGGCCGGCGTCGACCACCTCGACTCGATCGGTCAGATCGCGGAGCTGGTCGCCGGCAAGCAAAAGCACGCCGCGTGATAGCCGGTGTCGCGACTGACAGGTGGAGTACCTCGATTGACTCACTTCTTTGACGGTCGCGGCTGCGCCCCGTATGATCGGATAGTCGGTCTCCGGCTGGTCCCATGACGTCGAAGGGAATCGGCCGTGACCTATCGCATCGTGTACTCGCCAGAATGTGAGGATCATCTCCGCGCTCTGGTTGCACACGATCGTGTCATCGTACTGGACGCCGTCGAGGATCAATTGGCCCATCAGCCGACCGTGGAGACGCGGAAGCGCAAGCTTCTGCGACCCAATCCGCTCGCTCCGTGGGAGCTACGCGTTGGCAACCTGCGCGTTTACTACGATGTCGAAGAGGATCCCGAACCCATCGTGCACGTGCGAGCGGTCGGCATCAAGGACCATAACGAGCTGCGGATCGGCGGGAGTATCTATCAGCTATGAAGACCGTCGAGATCACCGAGGCGACCCACCCTCTGGCGGATTATCTTCCCGGAGTACAAACCGAGCCATTGGTCATCACCGATCAAGGAACACCAACGGCAGTGATCCTGCCTCTCACCAATGTGGACCTGGAATCCATCGCGCTAGGGACCAACCCCGAATTCCTCGCCCTTATCGAGCGGTCGAGAGACCGCGCGCGAAGAAGGAGAACTGTCGGCGGCCGAGATGCGCCGCCGGGTCCTCGACATGCCCTGCTCGTAGGGGTTTCGCCGCTGCTTGTCGCAACCCGCTCAGTCGCCTCTGCAAATCCAGATTAGACGCGTGGGATGGAATCCGGGCCTTGGGAGGCAATGGGAGGATTTCTCGATGTGCTGCCGTCCGTTCGCCATCGTGATCTTGAGCCTGGTGGTGCATGGAGTGGCCTTGGATTCCGTGGCGGGGGCCTCCGAGGAACCAGGCACCAAACAGTCGGATACCACGTGCCTGAGCGGGACGCGTTCTCCGGAAGAGCTGGCAGACCGGATTGCCAAGTTACTGTCGTCTACCCGGATGAGCGATCTGGACGGACTGATGTCCGTCTCTGATTGCACCGCCGCATTGGCTGCCGGATGGGAAAGGGTCCGTCGGACGATGCCCGACACCGAGGAAAAGGACGTCGTCCGTCCTCACTTGCAGGCGATCTCTCTTTTTCTGGGATTGATCGAAGGGCGACTCGAAGTTTCCGTTCCGAAGACTTGGGAAGACGCCTTGAAGTCGGCCAGGGGACACGGCCCAAAGAGAATCTGGTTTCCGCGCTGGGATGGGGTACTGGTGGAACGAAGGAAAGCGAAATGGCTCCTGGAGCGGGATGGCAACCACTTACTTGTAAAGAATGATAAGCAGTTGATCAAACTTCCTGAAGGAACCGTTCTGGAACCGGCGAGCCATGTGACGGTAGAACTCGCGGGCGAATGGGTCTATGCCGCCGTGTACAGCTCGCTGCCTGATTCCGACTACAAATTGTTCGCCATCGAACAAGCCACCGGCAAGCTTCTGTGGTCATCTCATGTGTGGGGGACATCCAGGATCAACCCTCCCGGTGTTCTTGTGAATCATTCCGGGAGCGATTGGCACGTAGCCACAATGCGATTATCCGGTGAGACGCTCGTGGTTTTCGGGTTCTCCGGCAGCGCCGTTTACGTTGAGGCGTTCGATCGCAAGACCGGCGAGAATCGATGCCGATTCAGCACGGCGTACCTTGAGCGGGTCTCGCCGTAATTCGCAGCCAGGAGGCTGATACGGGTGTCGTGCTTCGTGTCCAGGCGATCCTATCCATCAGCCGGCGATCCACAGGGTCAGATGACACCTACGCTGCTCATCACGCGGACTCCGGCCTGCCGGCTCTTATCGATGTATGCCAGCAGATCCCGGGTGAGCATCCCGGTATTGTCAACCCGCGGGACCTTGTTCTGGCCGCCAAGCTTCCCGCGCCGGCGCATCCAGCCCTCGAAGGCACCGCGACGGGTCACCAGCAGCCCCGGCGATGGCAGGCAGGCGCAGGGGTCCGGTGGGCCTGATAGTCGGCATTCCGCAAAGAGAGATCCGCGTCCAGAAGGTCGCGGAATTGCCACGGGTCCGGCGGCTCGGTGAGGAATTCGACGACAAACTGGTGATAGCCCAGCGCACCGGAGAAGATTGGGCCGACGTGCCAGTCACGCACCGACGCTCCCGTGTCCCGGGCCGCCTGGGCGATGGCTCCTTCCAGTTCCTCGACGATCAGATGTTCGCCGAAGGCCGAGAGGGTTTGCTTCGTCCGGCCCGTGAAAGTGAGCAGCGGTGGATCGAGCGACTCGAACCTGATGGTGTCCCCAATGACATGCCCCCACATCCCGGCGCACGTCGAGACGATCACAGCATAGTTCACCCCGCAGTTGACCGTGCCAAGCCAGCGCCGAGTCGGCCGAGGGGCATCCAGCTCGGCGACCGGGATGAACTCATAGAAAATGCCGTGGTCGAACATCAGGCGAAGCAGCTCGGTCCGCGGGTCGCCGACGGCGACGAAGCCCTCGGAACAAGCATACGTCTCCAGCAATCCGATCCGGGACGGGCCCAGGATCGAGCGAAAGGCCTCTCGGTAGGGATCGAATTTCACCCCCCCGTGGACGACGACCTCAAGCTCGGGCCAGACGTCGGCGATTGTCGATTTGCCGGTATGGGCGAGGATCCGCTCGAAGAGCATCAAGAGCCAGCTCGGCACGCCGCCGACCAGCGTGATCCGCTCGCGACAACTCGCCTCGGCGAGCCGAGTGAGCTTCCGATCCCAGTCCGGCTCCAGCGCCAGTTCCAGGGGGGGAAACGTGTAGGGGCGGAAGAACGGTGCCAGCTCCACCGCCGCGATCCCGCTCAGGTCGCCCTCCGAGACTCCGGGGGCGACGGGGCGCAATTCCGCCGATCCTCCCAGGAAGAACAGGCGGCCCTGGAACAGCCGGGATTGCGGATTCTCGCGGAAATGGAAGGCCAGCAGCGTGCGGGCCGCCTTCCGATTGGACGCGACCATCTCGGCGGAGACCGGGATGTACTTGGTGGCTCCCTGCGTCGTCCCGCTCGTCAGGGCCAGGTACGGAATACGGCCCGGCCAGGTCAGGTCCTCGAAGACCGGGTACCGATCCCGCAGGTAATCGTCCCAGAGGGATTCGTAGGTTCGGATCGGGACTGCGGCCTGAAACGTCGCCGCCGAGTCGATGCGGTCAAAGTGGTGGTCGCGGCCGAAACGCGTGGCCCGCGCGCGGCGAACCAGGCCGCGGAGCGTCCGCGCCTGGATGCGGACCGGGTCGGCCTCCTCGAGCCCGGCGGTGCGAAGCCGCGCCTCGAGGTGGGAGCCCAGGTTGACGAGGTTGCGGAACGCCCCATGGCTCGAAAGCCGCGACCAGCCCGACGATGAACCGGCTATCGTTTTCATGGCCGATCAGCGGAGGGCCTTGGGGCCCCGACAGAAATAAGCCCCGGAGGGAGGCAGGTTGCGGGGTTTCGAACACGAAATCCACGCGATCGAAGAATTGACGATAGAACCTCCAGTAGACCCAGGCAAGCTCCGTGATCTGGTTGAAGGTCCCTTCGGGGTGGAGGATCGAGCGGACATTCTGAAACAGGGCGTGCTGCAATTCCTCCGGAAAGGACGGGACCGGCAGGCCCGAGACCACGTGGTCAACCCGGTGGATCCCGCGATCCTTGAGGATCGAGCCCAGGTCGCGTACGTCCCCCTCAACAACCTCGACGTTGGACCGGTCCCCGAACCGCTGTTGCAACAGGCGAACGAAGTCGTGGTCGCGCTCGACGACCACAATGCGGCATTCGCGGCGGGCCCGCTCGGCCATGACGCGGGTGATCGGGCCGGTCCCCGCTCCCAGCTCGAGCAGCACGTTCACCCGGTCCCAGGCGATGTTGCGGACGGTCGTCCGCGATAACCAACGGCTACTCGGGGCAATACTGGCAATCGGGTTCCCCCGAGGGATCTGGGTCAGGAACTTGCCAAGGAAGAGTGTGAAATCGTTCATGGGATCAAAAGAAGCTGCGCAAGGAGGCGGTGAGGAAACCCGAGCGCCGGCCGACGGTCTGGAGTTTCCGGGCCAGAGCACGCTGGGGATCCATCGCAAGAGGGATCGTCCTGAGCGTGTCGCGGAGATAGCGGGAGATCAGATGATTGACCAGCCGCGGCTTCTCGATCTGCGGGGCATGGCCGCATCTGGGGATCACCACCTGGCGGACATGTCGCAGCCGGTCGGCCGCCCGGATCGATCCTGGGACGTCGGAGAGCACGCGATCATCGGCGCCCCAGATGACCAGCGTGGGCTGCGTCACCTCCGGCAGCAACGACGCCACCGAGTGGCCGACCGTGCCCCTCAGGGTCCGTAGCATGCCCATCTTCCATCGACGATTCTGGAACTTACCCCGGATGGCCTCGACGAGTTCTTCGGTCGCGAAATGGCCGTGGTGGAACACGGACTTGACCAGTGCGTCGTAGTTGCTGCGGCGGACGCCCTCGATCATCGGCAGGTGTTCGTCCCCATGGAAGCCCGATGGGCAGATCAGGACCAGCTTGGAGACTTTCTGCGGATGATGAACGGCGTAGGTCAAGATGACCTGACAACCGAGGCTCGACCCCACGAAGTGGTAAGGGGGGCGCTGGACAAACTCGTCCAGGAATCGGCTCAGTCGCTCGGTGAGATAATCGACCGTCACCTCACCACCGGCATCAATCCGGCTGTGGAGCGCCTCACCGTCGTAGACCAGGATCTCCGGGACCTCCACGTCGAAATGGCGCGTCAGGGAAATCCGGTTCTGGAACCAGCTTTCCGATTGCTCCGCGAGACCATTGACCAGGATCAATGGCATGCGACGCTTGTAGCGACGCAACATCCCAGGCAGATCGAACCACTTTCTGACGTTCGGATCCATGTCTTGCTTATCTCCCGGATGTCGAGACGTCGCCCGACCGGGCTCGTCCGCGTCGGCGTCGAACACGATCGAGCAGATCCCTCGGGATTATTTCGCTCTTGATTCCAGGATGTTATCACGGACGAGCCGGACGTCCAACGATCGCGAACGAACTTCATCGGGGTTTCAAACGACCATAAACACTTCTTCGTGAAGCGGATGAACTGGGCACCCTTGACGAGTTTTCACGCTCCTTGACGATCGGCCCCTCGGTGCACCATGATGTTGCATCGCGACACGCTGACGCGCATCGGCTTCAGGCGGCAACGGCGCGGCTCGGTCATCGCGGCGGTCCCTGAGGACCGATTGTTCTCCGTCCGGACCGAATCGAATCCATCACCGGACGTTGAGGCTCACCAAGGCGCACCAGGCATCGACGAAGGTTGAAGACCATGCGTGTATTGATCACGGGAGGCTCGGGATTAATCGGTCGCCAACTGGCGCAGCACTCTGCTCGGCGCGGGCCACCATCCGGTGATACTGTCGCGGAATGCGGACCACCTCCGTCGCGAGCCGGAGATGTGGGCCTACCAGGTCGTGCCGGGCGACCCGACCCAGCCGGGCCGCTGGCAGGACGCGGTTGACGGCTGCGACGCAGTCGTCAACCTGGCGGGGCACAACATCTTCGCCGAACGCTGGAGCGCGGCGGTCAAGTCCAGGATCCGCGACAGCCGCGTCCACGGTGCTGAGCAGCTCGTCGCGGCCATCAAGCAGGCCCATTCGCGACCCCAGGTCTACATCCAGGGTTCGGCGATCGGCTACTACGGTCCTCACAGCGATGAGGAATTGACCGAAGCCGCTCCCTCCGGAGCCGATTTCCTGGCGGTCGTCTGTCGGGAGATGGAGGAAGCCTCCGAGTCGCTCGAGGGCCTGGGCGTGCGCCGGGCGGTCGTCCGGACCGGGATCGTACTGTCGCCCGACGGTGGCGCGCTTCGAAATCATGACTCCGCTGTTCAAGTTCGGCCCGGGCGTCCCGATCGGCAGCAAAGGCAAGTTCGGGCCGGCCGAGGGCCAGCAATGGATGAGCTGGATCCACATCGACGATATCGTCGGCATCCTCCGCCTGGCCATTGAGAACCCGGACGCCATCGGACCCATCAACGGGACCGCGCCCCATCCCGTACGCAACGCCGAGTTCGCCAAGACGTTCTCGGCCGTCCTCAAGACCCGGGCGACACCCTGGAGATTCTTCCTTCCCGTCGGGCCACCCGACGCGATGCTCCAGCTCCTCCTCGGCGAGGTCGCCAAGGTCATAGCGACCGGACAGAAGGTACTCCCCGCGAAGGCACTCCAGCTCGGATATGCGTTCCGGTATCCGGATCTGGCCGGCGCCCTGCGCGAAATCTTCACGCCAAAGCCCAAGCCGTCGCCGGCACCCAGTCACCCCGTCGCCGCCGGCGCGGGCTCACACCACTGAACGACGGCGCCACCCTCTCACCTAACGCGGCCTTCGGCCGCAACCCAAGAGAGATTCCCGATTCGAGATTCCGGATTCCGGAAGGGGAATGAATCGGGAATCTCGAATCCGGATTTCGGAATCCCCAGATGCGTTCGGCGCAGGGACCGCACGCAGGAAGACGCGGACGTGGCCTTCGGCCGCAACCGAAGAGGGATACCCGATTCGCGATTCCGGATTCCCGAAGGGGAGTGATTCGGGAATCCGGAATCTCGAATCCGGAATTCGGAATCTCCAGATGCGTTCGGCAGGGACCCTACGCAGGAAGACGCAGACGTGGCCTTCGGCCGCAACCGAAGAGGGATACTCGATTCGCGATTCCCGATTCCCGAAGGGGAATGATTCGGGAATCTCGAATCCGGAATTCGGAATCTCCAGATGTGCGCACGGCGAAGGGAGCCTACGGAGCAAGACTCTACTTGAGGGCAAGCCCCAGCACGAGTCCCGCGACGAACGTCAGCGCCACCGTCAGGATCGCACCGGCCAGCGCGCGTGCGCGGACGTTGTTCGGCGAAGCGAGCAAGGGGTCCGAACCACGCGGGATACGTGGGCTGGACCTTCACGATGGCGGGCGACGGCGACGGGGCGGTAGCCTTCTCGCCGATGGCCTTGGCGCCGGCAGGAGCCGTCTTGCCGGCGGCCTGGCCCGGCGCCTCGGCGGCGCGCGCCCGGCGTTCTTGGCCTTGGGCCGGATCAAGTATTGTAGCGCATCGGCCACTTCGGCCGCTGTAGCGAACCGTTCGTGCGGCTTGTGTGCCATCATCTTGTCGAGGACGCGGACGAAATTCGGGGGGGCGTCCGGGAGATATTCCGTGATGGGGACATGACGGCCACTGATTCGCTTGCCCAGGCGCTCGATCGGCGATGTCCCGGGGAACGGCAGCTTCCCCGTGATCAGGTGGTACATCGCGCAGCCCAGCCCATACACGTCGCTCCGGCCGTCGACCTCCCGTCCGCACGCCTGCTCGGGCGACATGTAATCGACGGTCCCCACGGCGATGCCGTCGGCGGTCGCGAACGTCGCCGCCTGATCCGCCTCCATCAGGACGCCCAGCCCCAGATCCAGGATCTTGATCCGGCCCTCCGCGCTCAGCAGGATGTTCGAGGGCTTGATGTCCCGATGGACAATCCCCTGCTCGTGCGCGTGGGCCAGCCCCAGGGCCGCCTGCGCGGCGTAGTCGATCATCTCCAGCGGGGGAATCGGTCCCTTCTTCAACCGCTCGCCCAGGCTGGTGCCCGGCACGTACTCCATGACGATGTACAGGACTCTCTGGATCTGATCGGCGTCGTAGGCGCGTACCACATTGGGATGATCGAGCCGCCCCACCAGCTTCATCTCCCGCTGGAACCGGGCGACCACGCGTTCGTTCGACGCGATCTCCGGCGAGATGATCTTGAGCGCGACGAATCGATCCATCATGACGTGATGGGCCTTGTAAACTCGGCCCATCGAGCCCGACCCGATCCGGTCGAGAATGATATAGCGGCCGACGATCAACCCGTTGGACCGATTGTTCAAGAACCGCTTGGTCTGATAGGACGTAAGGATCTTATCTCGCACCAATCGCTCGGCCAGGTCGCCCGCGTCCATGGGGTAGTCACCCTGGAGCACCTTGGTGCGGATCTCGCCGAGCACCTTCTCGGAGAGCACGCCGGAGTTGCGGATGACCGCCAGCAGGTCGAGCGGGACGCCGTCCGCCGACTTCGGTCGTTCGAAGGTCGCCATCAAGGGCCTCCCCGGACTGGCTCGAAACGACGGATGCACCGCGGAAGACGTCTACTAAGTCTCAACGTGACACGAAGATACCGAAATGCGTACGCTGCCCCGATCGGCTCGTGACCATGACGATACCAGATCATGCGAGGATGCTCAATCGCGTCGGGTCGCGGGCCGGAAGGTGAGGGTTTTCAAAGCTAGGGGATCGACGAAAGTCACGCCACACCATGTAGTTGTACGACTCTTACCAGGCCGCTCAGACCGGATTCCTCGACCACAAACCAGTCCACCATTGACTGGACAAGTTCATCCTGACGCACTACCATTCGCTCAAGCTGTTCCGATGACTCGGATCCAGCCGGTCCGCCCGCTCCAAGCCCACTCCTGAGAATTGCATTACGCCACCAATCTTCGCGATCTCCGACCGCCCGGTCTCGGCTTCGTCGCTCGATTGGGGAGGACCCTGTATGACTGCGCCGATTGATCCTCGGTCTCCTCTGAAAGAGTTCGTCAAATCGCACGATTTCTTCGTCGGTATCGACAGTGATGGATGCGCGTTCGACACCATGGAGGTGAAGCACAAGGAGTGCTTCATACCGAACATCATCCGGACTTACCAGCTCGACGCGATTTCCAAGTATGTGCGCGAGACGGCCGAGTTCGTCAATCTCTACTCGATCCATCGGGGGGTCAACCGGTTCCCCGGGTTGGTCTTGACCATCGACCTGCTTTCGGAGCGTGCCGAGGTCTTGCGGAGGCGTCCACGGCTCCCGGCCCTGGCGGGTCTGCGCAACTGGATCGAGCGGGAGACCCGGCTCTCGAACCCCGCGCTGAAGGCCGAGGTCGAGGCGTCCGGCGACCCGGACCTGGCCCTGGCGCTCGAATGGAGCGAAGCGGTCAATCGATCGATCGGCGACACGGTGAAACACGTCCCACCGTTCCCATTCGTGCGGGAGTCGCTGGAGAGCATGCAGGCCAAGGCCGACGTGATGGTCGTCTCGGCCACGCCCGGCGAGGCCCTGATGCGCGAGTGGGAAGAGCACGGGCTCTGTCCCTGGGTTTCGCTGATCGCCGGCCAGGAGATGGGGAGCAAGCAAGAGCACCTCGCCCTGGCCGCAGCCGGCCGCTACGAGCCGGAGAGAATCCTGATGGTCGGCGACGCCCCCGGCGACTGGAAGGCCGCGCAGGCCAACGGCGCGCTCTTCTACCCGATCGACCCCGGCAACGAGGACGCTTCCTGGCAGCGATTCTTCGAGGAGGCGCTCCCTCGGTTCTTCGCGGGCGCTTACGCCGGTGATTACATGCAAGCTCAGCTCGACCGCTTCGAGGACCTCCTCCCGGAACGGCCGACCTGGCGCTATACCTGAGCATGCTTTGTGGATGCGACGATAACCGGACCGGGACCGCCTCTCGCGCCCTGTCGAAAACACGCCGTGGGATTGTTACAATCCGAATTCGCAGCGTCCTCAAGAAACCCGTAGATCCGAGGAAAACGAGAATGGCGACGAACCCGACGAGCGCCGACATCGGCCTGATCGGCCTGGCCGTGATGGGAGAGAACCTGGTCCTGAACATGGAGAGCCATGGGTTCACCGTCGCCGTGTTCAACCGGACGACGTCGAAGGTCGACGCCTTCGTCGAGGGGCGAGCCAAGGGGAAGCAGATCATCGGCACGCGCTCGCCCCAGGAGCTGGTCGCCGCGCTCAAGACTCCGCGCAAGATCATGATCATGGTCAAGGCGGGCGCCGCGGTGGACGACGTGATCAAGGAGCTCGTCCCGCTCCTCCAGCCCGGCGACATCCTCATCGACGGCGGCAACTCGGAGTTCGCCGACTCGACCCGGCGCACCAAGGAGCTCGCGGCCAAGGGGCTCCTCTACATCGGCACCGGCGTCTCCGGCGGCGAAGAGGGTGCGCTCAAGGGCCCTTCGATCATGCCCGGCGGCAACCCCGAAGCCTGGCCGCACGTCAAGCCGATCTTCCAGGCCATCGCCGCCAAGGTCGCCGACGGCACCCCCTGCTGCGATTGGGTCGGGCCCGAAGGCGCCGGCCATTTCGTCAAGATGGTGCACAACGGCATCGAGTACGGCGACATGCAACTCATCTGCGAGGCGTACCACCTGTTGCGCGAGCTGCTCGGCATGGAGCCGGACGCCATCCACGACGTCTTCGCCCGCTGGAACACGGGAAAGCTCGATAGCTACCTGATCGAGATCACGCGCGACATCCTCGCCTACAAGGATCCGGAGACCGGCCAGCCGATGATCGACCTGATCCTCGACACGGCCGGTCAGAAAGGCACCGGGAAGTGGACGGTGATCACCGCCTGCCATCAGGGCGTGCCCCTGACCTTGATCGGCGAAGCGGTCTTCGCCCGCTGCCTCTCGGCCCAAAAGGACGAACGCGCGGTCGCGTCGAAAATCCTCAAAGGCCCCGCGCAGGCCGTCATCAAGATCGACCGCAAGAACCTGATCGACGGCATCGAGCAGGCCCTCTACGCCAGCAAGATCATCTCCTACGCCCAGGGCTTCGCGCTCATGGACGCCCAGGCGAGAGAAGCGAAGTGGGAGATCAACCGAGGAGGCGTCGCCCTGATGTGGCGCGGCGGGTGTATCATCCGCAGCGCCTTCCTGGGCAAGATCAAGGAGGCGTTCGAACGCGATCCGAAGCTGACCAACCTCCTGCTCGACCCCTATTTCCGCGACGAGATCGAGCACTGCCAAGCGGGCTGGCGTCAGACCTGCGCGGCGGCCATCGCCCAGGGGATCCCCCTGCCGGCCATGACCTCCGCGCTGGGGTATTACGACGGTTATCGCAGCGAGCGGCTCCCCGCGAACCTGCTCCAGGCCCAGCGCGACTATTTCGGCGCCCATACGTATGAGCGCGTCGACCAGCCGCGCGGCAAGTTCTTTCATACGAATTGGACCGGTCGCGGCGGTTCGACCGCCTCGTCGTCGTATAATGTGTAATACTGGTATCTACGCCGACGGCGTTGCGCAACGATTCCCCTCCGCCCCATCGCTCGAAACCCCATGGTCTGAAAAAAAGACGCCTTTGTAAGGTTCTTTCTCTCAAGCACTTGCGTCAGAACCACGTCAGGCCTTGTCGATTCTCGGCCAAAGGTGTCGAATAATACTACGAATCATGTGACCCGCTTGCGTCGTCGAGACGCGCCCCGAGGAAACCGATCGCAATGCAGTCCGCCCTGGAAGATACGGTTGTACAGAATGGTGATAAACGTGAGCACAAGGACGAACGCACGGTCTGTGCGACTTCGAACCGGCTGATCGGCCGGCGGATGGGTTTCTATCGCATCGAGTCGATCCTGGGTCAAGGCTCGATGGCGTGCGTCTACAAGGCGGAGCACCTGGGCCTGCACCGGCCCTGTGCGTTGAAGATCCTGGATACGGAGGTCGTCGGGACGGAGCGGGAGAGCCGGGAGCAATTCTGGGCGGAGGCGCGCGCGGCGGCGAACCTCGTCCATCCTCATGTGGTGACGGTCCATAACCTGGGGAGCGTGGACGGCTACCATTTCATCGAGATGGAATTCATCGTCGGTGGCCGGACCTTGCGCGAGACGCTGGTGCGCGAAGGCCCGCTCGACCCGGCCCGGGCCGCGGTCCTGACCCGTCAGGTCGTCCTGGCACTCGGCGCCGCCCACGACTCGGGATTGATCCATCGCGACATCAAGCCGGCGAACGTCCTGCTGACCCCCGGCGGCGACGCCAAGCTCGCCGATTTCGGGCTGGTCCGCCGGCTCGCCGACCTGGTCCAGGGGGGCGCCCCGCTCGCGGGCACACCGACGTTCATGGCCCCGGAGCTGTTCCAGCGCACCCCGGCCAGCGCGCGGTCCGACATCTACGCGGTCGGCGTGCTCCTGTTCCATACCCTGTCCGGCCGGTTGCCACTGGTCGCCGATAGCGTCGGCCAGTTGATCCAGCTCCATCGGAGCCAGTCGGTCCCGGATATCCGCGAGTTCGTCCCGACGATCCCCGACGCCCTGGCCGAGATCCTCGCCCGATGTCTCGCCAAGTCGCCCGACGCCCGTTATGCAAACGCCGCCGAACTGGCCGAGGCGCTCCAGGTCGCGATCTATCATCTGCGCGATACCGAGACCCTGGTCCGAGAATGTGCGGAGGGTCTGGATTGTTTCATCCAGGGCTGTCGCGACACGTTCCGCCTGATCCTTTCTCTCCCCGGCGACCGGCTCCAGGAAGTGATCGTTGAGTCGTCCGAGGGAAAGAACCAGGAGCGTCTGCTCTCGGTATTCTCTGTGTGCGGCCCCGCGGATCCGACGTACTACGAGTATGCTCTGAGGTTGAACTCCCACCTGACCTACGGGAGCATCTCGGTACACAACGTGCTCGAGACGCCGATGTTCGTCATGACCCGAACGTTCCTCCGCGACACGGTGAGTCCGGAGGACCTCCGGCACGCCGTGGTCGAAATCGCGCGCCGGTCCGACCGCATCGAGAAGCAGATCACGAGTCTGGACCAATATTAAAGATCCGTGGTGAGCCGTCAGTGGAAACTCGGGATTCCCGGGAGAGGTTCGCGTGATCGGTAATCCCGAATCGGGAATCCCAATCCGGAATCCGGAATCTCGAATCCGGAATCTCGAATCCGGAATCTCGAATCCGGAATCTCGAATCCGGAATCCGGAATCTCGAATCCGGAATCTCGAATTCGGAATCCGGAATCTCGAATCCGGAATCTCGAATTCGGAATCCGGAATCTCGAATCCGGAATCCGGAATCTCGAATTCGGAATCCGGAATCCCGATCGGATTGGGATCGAGACTCGCGTAAGAACCTCCCAGCCCCGGAGCCGTACCCATGCCGACGACGAGCGGCCTGGCCTCGACCAGCCTGATGTTGTCGGTCGCCGTGGCGGCAATTGCGGTCCTCCTGGGCCTGGGCCAGTGGTGGGAGCATCGCGCGAGGAGTGCCGATCTCTCCGATGCCGATCGCAAACACTTCTTCTGGCAAGATCTGCGGCGGATCATCGGGGTGCTCTTGATGGGGATCCTTGCCGCCGGGATCTACATCGGTTCGCGAATCCCGCCGAGGATCTCGGACTTCCCACTCGACGCCGACTTCAAGCAATCCATTGAGGCATTTGCCGGCGCCTGGGTCGTGACCTGGATCAATGGACAGGCGAACCCGCGATTTGCCGCACTCTGGTTCGTGACGATTGTCACCCTCCTGGTTCTGCTCGCCCTGGCGCTCTTCGACTGGCGGGCGACCCGTCGCTATGCCCGTCGCCAGCGCCTGGCCCTGGCGAGCGAGCGCCTGGAGATCCTCCGCGAGACGTTCCGACGTACCGACACCCACCAGAACGGTTCTCCGCCGGAGCCGGGGACAGTCTAAGAGTCTGTTCCGAAAGGGCGAGCGGGGGGCTGTCACCCGACAGTAGGTTTTGCCGCGAATCCCGACATAAAGGTTTTGCCGCATGGACACCCGGCGGTCCCTACTTCCGTCCCGACAATCGCAACCCGCGGATCGACTCCGCGTCGATCTCGGGGGCCGGCCGGGCCCGCAGCTGCTGGCCCCCGCCGTCGTTGATCAGCCACTCGCCGTGCCCCGGGTCGAACTGGACCCAGACGTCCCGGCCCGCATACAACACTCCTACATAGATATTCCTGTTATAGATCGACACCTTTCCCTGGCTGTCCACCCGGCGCGGCACGGCCCACTCCGCCAGGTGGTCGCGCACCCGCCCCAGGCACCACGCGCCGGCCTCGTCCGCCTCGCGGTAGGCGCGGCCGCTGTGCGCCAGACCGGGGAACAGCTCCCAACGGCTGTGTCCCCCGGCGACGGGATACCGCTCCCGCTGCAGCCGGTCGTCGGCGTCCAGGCGGGCCTGCAGCTCCGCCGGGTTGCCGCAGGCGTGCGGCTCCGCCCACCGCTTGGCCGTCCCCTGCGACCGCTCCACCACGCCGTTCTGTTGCGGCCGCCGCGGGTCGTTCCAGATCACGCCGACCCCCAGGCCGATCAGCCACAACGCCAGCGCGGGGGGCAGGTCGCTCCAGGACCCCCACGGCTTGCCGTTATCGACCCGCATGCGGCGCGGCAGCCCCCACCGCTCGAAGGCGCGGCGCAAGTGCCGCTGCACCTCGGCCTCGGGGACGTGGGCCCAGTAGTAGTGGGGGGAAAACCGTGGTGCCCAGGAAGGCCCCCGTATATTCATCCACCAGCCGCAGCCAGCAGGCGCCCTGGCCGTCGGCCGTGCGGAGTTGCTCCGCGGCGTCCCTCTGCCAGATGTCATGCGGGGCGATGGCACGGTCGGCGGCCGACGGCGACCGCCGTCCCCCCGCCGCAGGCGGGTGCCGCTGGCGGCGGAACCAGCGCTGCAACGTGCGCTCGCTGGGCACCGTCGCCGGGTCGGCCTCGGTGGCCAGGCGGACGCGGATGTAGCCCGCTCCCCAGGTCGGATGCTGCTGTCGCAGGGCCAGGGCCTGGGCTCGGAGCGGGTGGTCGTCGTCGGGCCGCCCCGGACCGGGCCGATAAGCGGTCCCCTGAGGGCTCGCCGGGTCGCGAGCCCGCTGGAGCAGGTGCCGGACCGTGCGGGGGCAGAGATGCAGGGCGTCCGCGATGGCCGCCGCGGTCTGGCCGCGACGGGATCGTAGCAAGATCGAGGCGCCGGGTTGTCGGCGGGAGTGGAGCGGGCATAGTGACCCTCGCAGGAGTTGGCAGGATCGGACCATCACAGACTACCCCCCGCCACGAGGCGGCAAAACCTTTTTGTCGGGATTCGCGGCAAAACCTACTGTCGGGTGACAGGGGCGTCAGCCCCCTGTCTTCGAGGTCCGTCGCCCACCGGACAGGGGGCTGACGCCCCCCGCCCGCCCGAACCTGACCGTTCGGGAACAGACTCTCAATGGTAGTGCGTGGCCCCAAGTTTGTTCCCGTACGTCGTCGTGCCGATCGTGACGGTGAACGTGTCGCCGGTGACGGTGTTGTTCGTGGCGTTGCTGCCGGAGGTCCCCTCGATGCCGTAGGCGGCGTTGAAGCAGATCAGCGAGTTCGTGATCGAGTTCCCGCTGACGCCGTCCAGCAAGACCCCGTCCCCGCTGTTGCCCACGCTCCCGGTCCCGTTCGCGGCGGTGCCGATGTAGTCGCCGGTGACAACGTTGCCCGTCGTGCCCGAATCCGTGATGTACACGCCGTTGCCGACGTTGCCCGAGATGACGTCGCGTGCGGCGGCCGACGTCCCACCGATCGTGTTCTGCTGCGCCCCGCCGGAAATCCACACCCCGGCGCCGCCATTGCCGAGGGCATGGGCACCGGAGGCGTCGGTACCGATGTAGTCCCCCTCCACCAGATTTCCCGTCGTGCCCGAGCCGTCCATGGCCACGCCTGGGCCGGTGTTGTCCGAGATAACGTTACGGGCGGCGGCCGTCGTCCCGCCGATCGTGTTGTTCGATGCCGCGTCGATCAGAGCGATTCCATCGAAGCTGTTGCCGAGGGCGAGGGAGCCGGTTGCGTCGGTGCCGACATAGTCCCCCTCCACCAGGTTGCCCGTCGCGCCCGGGCCGACGATGGACACGCCGCTGCCGGTGTTGCCCGAGATGACGTCGCGCGCGGCGGCCGTTGTCCCGCCGATGGTGTTGCTCGACGTCGCATTGGCGAGGACGACTCCACCGCCGCTGTTGCCCAGGGCATGGGTGCCACCGGCGTCGGTGCCGATGCGATCGCCGGCTACCACATTGTCCTTCGAGAGCGGGCCGGTGATGGCCACGCCGCTGCCGGCGTTGGCCGAGATGACGTTGCTGGCTCCCGTTGACGTCCCGCCGACCGTGTTGTGCGAAGCCCCGTCGGAAATCAACACCCCATCGGCGCCGTTGGTGGCGTCGCCGTTGCCGAGCGCGCGGGAGCCGGTCACGTCCGTGCCGATGTAGTCGCCCTCCACCAGGTTGCCCGTCGTGCCCGAGCCGTCGAGGCACACACCGTTGCCGACGTTGCCCGAGATGACGTCGCGTGCGGCGGCCGTCGTCCCGCCCACGGTGTTGTCCGACGCCCCGTTGACGAGGTAGACCCCGACGTTGCTGTTGCCGATGGCGACGGTGCCGGTCACGTCCGTCCCGATGTAGTCCCCCTCCACGACGTTGTTGATTGTGCCCGGGTTTGAGAGGTCCACGCCGGATGCGCCGCCCGAGATGACGTTACGCGCGGCGGCCGTCGTCCCGCCGATCGTGTTGTTCGACGCCGTCTCGGCGACGGCGATTCCGCACATGGTGTTGCCCAGGGCGTGGGTGCCGGTGGCGTCGGTGCCGATGTCGTTGGCGGCCACCAGATTGTCGTTGGTGCCCGAGCCGATGATGACCACGCCGTCGCCGATGTTTCCCGAGATGACGTTGCCGGCAGCGGCCGTCGTCCCGCCAATGGTGTTGTCCGACGCCCCGTCGAGGACGAAGACCCCGCCGCTGGCGTTGCCGAGGGCGTGGGTGCCGGCCACGTCGGTGCCGATGTAGTCCCCCTCCACCAGGTTGTCTTTGGTGCCCCCGGCGCCGATGTACACACCGAAGCCATTACCCGAGATGATGTTACGCGCGGCGGCCGACGTCCCGCCGACGGTGTTGTACTGCGCCCCGTTGGCAATGAGGACCCCGCCGATGCTATTGCCGAGAGCGTGGGCGCCGGTCACGTCGGTGCCGATGTAGTCGCCCTCCACCAGGTTGTCGCTGGCGCCCATGCCGATGATGTACAGGCCATAGGCACTGCCCGAGATGATGTTACGCGCGGCGGCCGACGTCCCGCCGACGGTGTTATACTGCGCCCCGTTAGTGACCTCCACCCCGGCGCCGCCGTTGCCGAGGGCGTGGCTGCCGGTGGCGTCGGTGCCGATGTAGTCCCCCTCCACGAGGTTGTTGTTCGTGCCCGAGTCAGAGAGGTACACGCCCGGTCCGGCGTTGCCCGAGACGACGTTACGCCTGGCGGCCGTCGTCCCGCCGATCGTGTTGTTCGACGCCGCGCCGGAGAGGGCGATTCCGCAGATGGTGTTGCCGAGGGCGTGGGTGCCGGTGGCGTCGGTGCCGATGTCGTTACCGGCCACCACATTGTCGTTGGAGCCCGGGCCGATGATGGCCACGCCGTCGCCGATGTTCCCCGAGATGAGGTTGCCGGCAGCGGCCGTCGCCCCGCCGATGGTGTTGTCCGACGCCCCGTCGGAAATCCACACCCCGGCGTCGCCATTGCCGAGGGCGTGGGCGCCGGAGACGTCGGTGCCGATGTAGTTCCCCTCCACCAGATTGCCCGTCGTGCCCGAGCCGTCCATGCCCACGCCTGGGGCGGTGTTGCCCGAGATGATGTTGCGTGCGGCGGCCGTCGTCCCGCCGATGGTGTTGTCCGTCGCCCCGTCGATCAGGAGGATTCCATCGAAGTTATTGCCGAGGGCGACGGAGCCGGTCACGTCCGTGCCGAGGTAGTTCCCCTCCACGAGGTTGTCGCTGGCGCCCATGCCGCCGATGTACACGTCGGCGACTCTACCCAGGAGTATGTTACGAGCCGCGGCCGTCGTCCCGCCGATGGTGTTGTCCGTCGCCCCGGATTCGATGTTCACTCCGGCGATGCCCTCGCTCAGGTTCGCTGTGCCGGTCTTGTCGGTGCCGATGTAGTTCCCCTCCACGAGGTTATCGCTGGTACTCGCGTTGTTGGCGCCCGTCCCGCCCATGATCACGCCGTTGCCGGTGCTGGCCGCCATGACGTTGCGTGCGGCGGCCGTCGTCCCGCCCACGGTGTTATGTTGTGCCCCACTCGCGATGCTTACCCCGGCGCCGCCGTTGCCGAGGGCGTGGGTGCCAGTGGCGTCGGTGCCGAGGTAGTTCCCCTCCACGACGTTGTGATTAGTGCCCGCGTCCGTGAGGCTCACGGCCTTATGCACGTTGGCCGAGATCACGTTCAGCGAGCCGGCGACCGTCCCGCCGATCGTGTTGGAGGTCGAACCGCCGCCGATGTTCACGCCCGCCTGGTTCGGGAGGCCCAGCAACCCCGTCACGTCGGTCCCGATGTAGTTCCCGGCGATCGTTGTGCCGGTGACTCCGTTGTTGATGTTGACGCCGGTATCGGGGTTGCCCGAGATGATGTTGCGTGCGGCGGCCGATGTCCCGCCGACGGTGTTGCCGTGCGCGGAGTTGGCGATCAGGATACCGCCGCTGCCGTTGCCGATGGCGACGGAGCCGGTCACGTCGGTGCCGATATAGTCCCCCTCCACGACGTTGTTGTTCGTGCCCGAGTCGCTGACGGACACGCCGGCGCCGGTGTTGCCCGAGATGACGTCGCGGGCGGCCTTCGTCGTCCCGCCGACGGTGTTGGAACTCGAACCGGCGTCGACCTGCACACCGGTCCCATTCGAGACGCTCGTCGAGCCGGTCAGGTCGGTCCCGATGTCGTCCCCCGCGACGAGATCCTTCGAGGCTCCCGACGTGAGCCAGACCCCGATTCCGGTGTTCCCCGAGATCACGTCGCCGCTGCCGGCCGTCGTCCCGCCGACGGTGTTGGTCGTCCCCGCGCCGACGAGAACCCCGGTATGGTTCGGGATCGCCACGGTGCCGGTGCCGTCCGTCCCGATGAAGTCGCCCTCGACCACGGTGGTCGTCGCACTGGCGCTGATGGAGACGCCGCTATCGGTGTTCCCGGAGATCACGTCCCGGGCCGTGGCGGTGGTCCCGCCGACAGTGTTGGCGCTCGCGCTGCTGGTGACCTCGACGCCGTTGTACAGGTTCGGCAGCGCGACCATACCGAAGATGTCGGTGCCGATGTGATCGCTCGTGACGACGTTGGACGAGGTGCCCGAGCCGGTGAGCTCGACGCCATCGCCGTTGTTGTTCGAGAGGACCGAGGTGGTCACCGTGTTGTGGTTCGCCCCCGCCGAGATCAGCACGCCATTCTCGCTGTTCGCCAGGCTCTTGCCGTTGTGGTCGACGATCGTGACGCCGCCGCCGTCAGTGCCGATCTCGTCGCCGCTGAGCGTTTCGTTGTTGGTGCCGCTGCCCGTGATGGTGACTCCGTTACCGACGTTGGCGGAGATCACGCAGGACGTGATCGTGTCGTTGTGGGCGCCACCGGAGATCGCGACACCGCCACCGGTGTTCCCGCGAGCGAGGTAGTACGTCGCGGGTCTCTGGACGCCGACGTAGTCGTTGGTCAACGAGAGGTACGCAGCCCCGGAGTTCGTCACGCCCGCACCGCTGAACGAGAAGATCTGTAGCCCCTTCAATTGCGTCAAGACGGCCGCGGTGCCCGAGGCCGTGCTGGCGTAGCTCAGGCCGTTGGCACCGGCGCCCGCCGACGAGCCGTCGAGTTCGATCAGCGGCGTGCCCGTGTACCCGGTCTGGGTCGTGCCGTCGATGGTCGCCGGCGTCGTGATCTGGGGGAGCGGGGCCTGGAGACTGATCGTCTGGAACGTCCCGCCGGGGATGGCGAACTGGATCGTACTGGCGGTGCCGGCCGCCAGCTTGTCGGCCTGAACGACAGCCCAGCGGAGCGAGCCGGTCAACGGGGAGAGGTTATTCCCGTTGTCGCCGGCGCTGGTCACCGTGAACGTCGCGGTGAGCAGTTCCCGGGGCTCCAGGGACTCGATCGTCAGGCGTCGACAGGCCCTCGAGCGACGGGAGCGGTCGCGAGGCGAGAGGAGATGGAGTAGGCGACGGAAAGGCCGAACGTTCATGACGGCTGCTCCTGTGAGGGGCGACTTAATCGGGTTCAGTGCGAAAGAGATCGCCATCGGCGGTTCCCGGGCGCAGGGTGGCATGAGCCACGCGTTCGAGCGGAAATCTGGTTGATTCGGGCGTGATCTGCGTTTACCGTAATAAGAATCCGTTCGATCTCGCCCGAATCTGAGTCGCGGCACTTAAAAAATCTCGATAGCCCAGGCGATGGACCAAGCGAGGCCAGGCCGGCATCGAACGGCCGGACCCGACGCGTCGCGATCCCGATCGCACACCAACACCCAGGGAGCCTGGTATCGCCAATGCCGGCTCGCAGTGCCTTGCAAACGAGTTCCTCTCTGCTCCTCCGCGTGGCGCTGTTGCCACCGGACCAGGACGCCTGGAGGCAATTCGCCAAGCGTTACGGCCCATGCATCCTGCGCTGGTGCTGCACCTGGGGGGCCCAGGACGCCGATGCCGAGGACATCACCCAGGCCGTTCTCACCAGGCTTTCCGTGAAGCTGCCCGGATTCCGTCGCGATCCGTCACGGAAGTTCCGCAACTACCTGAAAAAGGTCGCCGCCGACGCCTTCCACGATGCATGGCGGAGAAACCAGCGGCAGGGTGCCGCCGGCGGCAGCGAGAACCTCGACCTCCTCGCGAGCCAGCAGGCGCGCGACGACCTGGTCTCGCGGATCGAGCGGGAATTCGACCTCGAACTGCTCGAGGAGGCGACCCGAGCCGTCCGGAACCGCGTGGAGGCGAAGACCTGGGACGCTTACCAGTCCACGGCGTGTGATGGACGACCCACCCGCGAGGTCGCCGAGGACCTGGGAATGAAGGTCGGCACCGTCTACAAGGCGAAGTCGAGCGTTCGCCAGATGCTTCAAGAAGAGATCCGAAAACTCGAACATGTCTGCGATACTGGCGATCCGAACTGAACCCGGACCTCACCCACCGTCGAGATTCCGCCATGAGCCCCTGCGCGACCAAACAACAACTCGAGCGGTTCCTCTTCGATCAGTTGGAACCTTCGGAGCATCTGGCGGTCGAAGCCCACATCGAGCAATGCGATTCGTGTCAGCAGCTCCTGGAACAGATGACGAATCTCCGCGATCCGGCCGAGTCCTTGCCTTCAAACCGCGAGAACGACGAACGGATTGCGCGCCTGCTCGATCGCGTCGAGGCGAAGGGGCCTCGATGGGGAAATCATGACGATTGCCCACCCGGGCCGAACGCGGCCGGTTTCTTGATCGGGGGATCGGAAGGAGTAGAGCCGGCTAATGGAATTCGGTCCCCGTCATCGTTCGAGGGCTACCCAAGAATCGATGGCCTGCGGATCATTCGCGAGATCGGCCGCGGCGGAATGGGGATCGTGTACGAGGCCGAGGACCTGAGACTGAACCGGCTCGTGGCGCTCAAGGTGTTGCCCTTCCACTCGCCCATCCTGGCCGGGCAAGTCAAGCGATTCCAGCGCGAAGCCCAGGCCGCGGCGCGACTGCATCACACCAACATCGTCCCCGTCTTCGGCGTGGGCGAGCAGGATGGGCACCACTATTATCTCATGCAGTACATTGACGGCTTCGGACTCGACGCCGTCCTCGACGAGTTGCGCCGGCTCCGTGAGGCTGAGTCAGCCTCACTGGGGACCAAGTGTTCCGAACGGCTCAATGGCCCGGGTCGGCCCGACGTCCGGGATCCGGCCGGGATTCCCTCCCATCCCACGATCAGCGTGACCGATGTGGCGCGAGCGCTGGAGGGTGGCCAGTTCCCCGAGAGTGCATCACTTCCGCCGGTCGGGGACTGCGACCGACGCCAACTCGGGCGCAGACCGCCGAATTCCCTCCGCCGCTCGTTCCTTCGGAGTTCCTTCGCCCCTATCACGCTTCCGTGATCCGGACCGGGTCCGGCGAACTGTTCAACGCAATCGGATCCCAGGCGTCCGTATTTCCAGTTCGTGGCTCGTATCGGCGTTCAGGTCGCGGAGGCGCTGGAATACGCCAACCGCCAGGGTGTCCTTCATCGCGATATCAAGCCTTCGAATCTGCTGCTGGACGGCGGAGGAACCGTCTGGGTCACCGACTTCGGATTGGCGAAGACGATCGGAGTTGATGACTTGACGGCCACCGGCGACGTCGTGGGCACGGTCCGTTACATGGCGCCCGAACGGTTTCAGGGTCAGTGCGATGCGCGGTCCGACATCTACAGCCTGGGCCTGAGCCTGTACGAGCTGGCGGCCCAGCGCGCGGCTTTTACCGACGGGGATCGCTTCCGATTGATCGAACGCATTCGATACGAAGGGCCGGCGCGGCTGGGATCGCAGGCGCCGAAGGTTCCCCGGGACCTGGAGACGATCATCCACAAGGCCATCGCGCGTGAGCCGGATCGGCGTTACGCGGCGGCGGCGGCGCTAGCCGATGACTTGCGACGGTTCCTCGATGGGCGAACGATCCTCGCGCGGCGCGCGACGACTTTCCGAACGCCTGATACGCTGGTGCCGGCGAAATCCGTGGGTGGCCGCATCGATCGTGACCTTGGTGGTGGGAATTGTCGTCAGCGGCTGGCAGGCCGTCCGAGCGATCAAGGCCGAATCGGAAGCGCGTGGTCAGCGCGACCGGGCCGAGTTCGAGGCGGCCAACGCATCGTCGCTCAACGAGTTCCTCACCAAGGATCTGCTCGGCCACGCCAGCGTGTATAATCAAGCCCGGCCGGATCCCGATCTCAAGGTGCGGACGGTGCTCGACGCCGCCGCCGCGATCGTCAACGCGAGATTCGCGAAACGGCCTTTGCTCCGGGCCTCGATCCAATTGACGATCGGGGAGACCTACCAACAGCTTGGCTTGTACCCCGTGGCGTCCCGGCAGCTCGAAGCCGCGTGGGACCTTCGCCGGCGGGGGCTCGGCGACGATCATCCCGATACGCTCAATGCACAAGCTGCCCTGGGTTCCCTGGATCTTGCCGACGGTAAGCTGAAGGAAGCCGAGACGCTCCTCCTGGGCGCGCGAAAGGGCCTCGAACGGGCACGGGGATTTGAGCACCTCGACACGTACGAGGCGTACTATCTGGTGGGCCAACTTTACTATCTCCAGGGGAAGTACGCCGATTCCGAACCAATGCTCGAGCGGGTGTATGCCGCCTTCCGGAAGGCCAAAGGCGACGCCGATCCCAAAACACTCGGCGTACTCAATGACCTGGCCATGGCTTATACGGAACGGAAAAAGTTCCCCGAGGCTGTGGAACTCCTGGAAGGCGTCGTCAAATCGATGACGCGTATCGGGCGAGACGAACATCCCGATACGCTCCTGGCGAAAACGAACCTGGCGAGGTTTTACGGTTACCTGAAACGGCCGACTGAGAAGCAGCAGATCCTCGAAGACGTCTTGAAAGTGCAACGGCGGATCCTGGGCAACACGCATGCCGATACGGTGCGTACCCTTCACGATCTGGGAGAGTTCTACAAGTACGAAGGACAGCTCGACAAGGCCGAGGGGTTATTGATCGAAGCGGCGAAAGGCGCCCGAGCCGTCCTCGATCCCAACCACGAACTGCTTTCAGCCGTCCTGTCGCAGCTCTACCACGTCTACCGTCTGAAAGGGGATGAGAAGAAGATGGGGCCCGTCCTGCGGGAGGCCCGCGAAATCTGGCACGCCCGACACGGCGTCGACGGCATCACGGTGGGGATGGACCGGGCCGTCGGGATGTATCATCTCAAGCGGAAAGACCCCGCGAAAGCCGAGCCCTACTTCCGCGAGGAGCGGGATTTCCGAACGACGGCAGAGCCCGACCATTGGAACCGGTTCATGGCCGAGGCACGCCTCGGCGCCAGCCTGCTCGGGCAGAGGAAGTACCGAGAGGCCGAGTCTTGTTTGCTCCTCGCTTATCGGGGTCTAAAGGAGCGCGAGCCGGGCATCAGTGTCGAGCAACAGGCCGAGATGCGCTGGACGATCGAACAGATCATCATTCTTACGGAAGAGGCCGGACCGCTCGAGCACCGGGCCGACCTCGAGAGAATCCTCGCCGATCCCGGCGTGAAGCGGATCTACGGAGACCTCCGATTCCCCGCCGATCCGTTCGCGCCTCCGTGAATGCCATCGCCCGGTCCATCGGGATCACCGGAAGAAGATCCGCCCCGTGCCGCGGACCTCATCGATTCGCATCAGGTAGTCGAGCAAGCGCTTGGCCACCTGCTGCGCATAGAGACGATCCCGCGTGACGCGGCGGGGATCCGCCAGTGTCACGACGGGCAGACCCTCCGGCTAATTCTCGGCTCGGATGACCACTTCCAGTGAGTCCGGTTCATCGGCGTGCCGGTTCTCCATGATCAGCACGAGTGGCTCCCGCTGGCAAGTCCTCCAGATCGCGTCATCCGAGGCGTTGAGCGGCAAGCCGGCAGTACGTCGTCAACCGTGATCCGCGAGCCGGCAATCTCCGGCCCGCGCCCGCGGTCGAGTCTCTTGCAACGGCCGTGGCCCGAGAAAGCCCGGGACGCATGCTGGCTCCCGTACGATCGAGACAACGACGCTTTCCCAGGGTGCGCTGCGCGACCCTGGACTCTGCTGTGAGACGCCTTTGGCGTAACCACCGATCACTACCCCCGCGTGATCTCCCGCGCCTTGGGCAGGATCGTGAATACCCCGTTATCGCCCGCGATCCCTTCGTCGTTCCCATCCAGCAAGACGCCCGCGGCGCTGCTGACCCCATCCGGAGGCGCGGCGACCACCGTGATCTCCCCGCCCTTCGCGAACGCCTGTTTCCCGCTCAGGAGCAAGCTCACCGAGTCGTTCGAATCGCTGTACTGCACGCGGAACGCGACGGGATGAAGGAACGTCACGACCTTCTTCTTGACCTTCTTGGTGGAGGTCCAACCCAACTGGTAGTTGCTCGCATTCCCCGCCGTGGCGGCGTTCATCGCCGCGCTGAACTCGAGCGCGAACCCGCTCAGCACCGGCTTACCCGTCGGCTTCCCGCGCTTGTTGAGCTTGCGGGTGAACAGGACCTGCTCGCCGATGATCGTGGGAGGAGGCGTTGGTGTGGGTGTCGGCGTGACCGTTGGGACCTTGACCGCGGTCGTCGCCTGGGCAGACGTCGGCGCCGGCTGGACGAGGCCGAGGTGGTCGGTCGCGACGCTGGTGAAGGCGTAGGTGTGACCGGCCTGACCCGGATAGGTCGCCGACGTCGCCGAGGTGTCCGACTGCCAGATCGTGAACGGCCCGCTGTCGTCGGAGACATACACGTTATAGCTGGCGATGCCCGGGCCGGCGCCGTCGGAGCCGGACCAGGAGACCGTGAAGCTGGGCGTGGTCGTGGTCGCGGGGAGCGCGGCGACGGCGCTCGTCGGCGGGCTGGCGTCGATGGTGTTGACGACCTGCGGCGTGGCGATCGGGGCGTTGGTGTCGAAGACGATGCTCGCCTGGGCGTCGATCGCCGCGCCGGTGGCCAGGCCCGGCTTGGGCTGGATCGTGTAGTTGATGGTCCCCTCGCCGTTGGGCGGGTCCGTGTCGGGCGGCAGAAAGCCGACGAGCGGGTTCGACGGCGTATCCAGCGTCGTCGGGTCGAGCGACGTGAACGTGACCGTCAGCAGGCCGGTGCTCAGGTTCAGACTGGCATCGATGTCGACATAGAGGCCGAGCGTGGCCGTGGCATCGACCCGCGTGCTGTACGACGTCAAGCCCGGCGGCACGTTGACGACGTAGTTGCCAAACCCGATCGTGCCGAGCTGGAACGTGCTCCAATTCAGATTCGGGCTGAGCTGCTCGGTGACGACGACGTTGTCCGCGGGGACCTCGGCGGTCTTCTCGTTGGAGAACTCGATCGTGTAGGGGAGAGCCCCACTGGGAGTGAGGTAACTCGCGGAGCCGTAGCCGGAGGGGCCGAGGAGGTCGTTGGGGTCGTGGGGAGGTTGGTTGATGCTTGGCGGGGGCTTTGGGCCTGGAGCACCTGGAGGGGCTGGCGGGTCGGGTTGGCTCGGGGGCGGCGGGGGCGTGCAGTTGCAGTCAGGGGGTGTGGGATCGTTGCCAGGGTCATCCGCTGCGGCCGCAGCCGCTGGCGCCAACAACGGGCCAGAGCTCAGGGTTTGGCCAGAATGAAAAGGTGGCTCCGCAGCTCCGATTCCCCAAATTATAGGCGTATATTTATTAATGTTCTTTCCCAATTCATCAAGTGTCTTCAAATAATCTTCTCTAAGTTTATCCTCAGGCGACTCCTCTGGGGGGTTGTCTCTGGATCATTAGGATCCGAGTCGTTTTCTTTCTTCGTCTTCTTTTCTGGATGCTCGCCTGTGGGGTCCCGTCGCATTTCTCGCCGCTGGCCAGGCCCGAGGGATCTATGAGAGACAGTGGCGAGTTCAGGGCGTAGCGTCGAATATTGGAATCACCACCGCTCAGCCCGATTGGATCATCCGACACAAACTGCCCGTGCCCGGGTCGTAATACCGAGCCCGCATGTAGATCAGCCCGTTCCCGTCGCTCGAAATCCCAAATTGCCCGACAAACGTAAACGGATTCGCAATCTCCGCGCTGATCGTCGTCACCTGCCCGAAGGGATCGTAGCTGTACTGGTTGACATACGCTCCTGCCGCATTCGTGATCCCGACCGTCGATCCCTGGAGATTGTAATCATAGTAGTACGCCGTCCCGCTCGCGGTGACCTGGCTGACCAGCCCCAGCCCATACGTATATTCCGCGACCAGGTTCCCCGAACCGTCGAACTGCGCCGCGACGTTGCCCAATCCGAAGGGATCGATCAGGTTGTTCGATGTCTGACCGTTGACGGTCGAAGAAATCTGATGGCCCAAAGCGTCATACGTGTACGAGAACGTGCCGTTTAGACCACTCACCCCAGTCAATTGATTGAGCGCATTGAACGTGTACGAGGTCGTCTGGCCGCTGTTGGTCGCCGCGACCAGGTTCCCGTTGTTGTCATACTGGTAGGTCGTGGTTACACCGTTGGTCGTGGAGCTGGTGTATTCGTTGACGTCGTTCA
>CAWJTV010000048.1:0-67570 GCA_963845755.1 uncultured Planctomycetota bacterium | reverse complement strand
GCATTGGCGCGCTCGGCGTGTGGTTCACAGGTCCCTCGCAATTTGATGGTCCCCTGGCCCGTCGCATAGATCTGCTTGAGCTCCTCGGCGGAGTTCAGGATGACGCCGCCGGTCGGGAAATCGGGCCCATGGATGCGTCTGAGGATCTTCTCGAGCGACATCTCCCGATCGTCCAGCAGGGCGATCAGCGCATTGCAGACTTCCTTCAGGTTATGGGGCGGGATATTGGTCGCCATGCCGACGGCGATCCCCGTGACCCCGTTGACCAGGAGGTTGGGGAATTGGGCGGGGAGGACCACCGGCTCCTCGGTCGTCGAAGAATAGTTGGGCCGGTAGTTAACGGTCTGCTCCCGCAACTCGCTCAAGAGTGTCTCGGCGATCCGCGTGAGGCGGCACTCGGTGTAGCGGAAAGCGGCCGGCGGGTCACCGTCGATCGAGCCGAAGTTGCCGTAGCCCTCGATGAGGGGATGCCGCAAGCTGAACGGCTGGGCCATCCGAACCAGGGTTTCGTAAATGGCCTGATCGCCGTGCGGGTGGTACAGCTCCATGGTTCGGGCGACCGGTGCGGCGCACTTGATGTACCGGCTGTCGGCCGTGATGTGCAGGTCATGCCACATCGCATACAAGATGCGGCGCTGTACCGGCTTGAGACCATCTCGGACGTCCGGCAGGGCGCGCGAGGTGATCACGCTCAGTGCATAGTTGAGGAACCGGGAGCGCGTCGCCTCGGCCAGCGCGACATCCTCGATCACGGCGCTGGAGCGACCGCCCCCCCGCCCTTCCCCACCATCACCTCGTCCTTTGCGCTTGGCCATCGCTCGCGCCTCACCTCGTCCGGTTCCCCTAGGATCTTCGCTCAGCCGCCCCAGAAAAGACCCTCAAAACCCACGGACCGCAATCCCAGTTTTCGCGTTTCATGTATTTCCGTATACTATACCAGGACCCAACCGAGCGATCAAGCGGCCTCTGTGAGCCGTGGCCGGGATCGGCCGGGCTGAGGGGTTGAACACCGCGACGGCGCGGTTTGGAACTGGATTGCAGGTCGCGACATCCTTGACGGTTATATCGAAGTTTCGCCAAGTTCGGAAAAAACTGCAACCCAACAGATCTCGGCTCATGCTGAACGATCGCGACGGGATGTCTATGGGAGTCACTTGCCTACGCTTGATGACGGGTAATTCGGCGTGGGTCCGATGATGGGCGGCTAGAAGATCGGCGAGCCCCCTCGCCTTCGGCATAATCGGTAGTGTTTGCCTATTCTTCTTATTTTTGGCTTCGTTTGATCGTTCTCGTCCCATCATGACGAGCTGGCCCCAGACGTAATTTCGGAATATCTTGCCCAGATCTCCCAATCATGGCTTCGTTTTCAGCAATAATTGGGTTCGCTTCGTAACGGTCACGGGTCATACCTGATTCGATGCAGGCACGCTCTTGATTGCTCATTGGCTTCGTTTCCTCAGAATTGCTTTCGACCTGCTACTGTGCATCTTGTGCACTCAATTCATGCAATCGCGATCGCGTTAGGCGAATGACGTTGTCCTGAGCGTTTCACTGGGTGGAAGTTGGATGGGATATTGCGATTCCTTTCGGCGCACAGAGTCTCCATCAGTAATTATCGTACATTGTGCCGCTGTCGGCATTTTTCGCCTTAAGAATCGTGTGATCGCGTTCGGCAGGTCTGGGGTTTCTGTGAGCCTGTTCCAAAGGTCCTTCCATGAGTGAACGTACGATCCATGCCATGCCAACGACCGCCGCAGGTATACTCCAACGGAGGGCCTGGAGCTGTTGAGATTCCTCAAGGAGGACACTCGTTACGGTGGCTGCACGGTCATGCTGGTAGTACCCACCTACTGGCGAACGCTGGAACGCGATTGCGTCAAGGATCCGAAGCTTCACGAGCTGATCCTCAAGGCCGATATCGTCAGTCCCTGGACGGTCGGGCGGTACTCCACGCCGCAGCAGGCGGCCGAGCATGCGCAGAAGACGATGAGGCGGGATCTGCAATGGTGCCAAGAACGAGGCAAGCCATTCATGCCCATTGTCTTCCCGGGCTTCAGTTGGCACAACATGCTCCTTCGGTCGCGCCTCGATTAGATCCCTCGACTGAAGGGGAAGTCCCTGTGGGCGCGGTACATCCAGGCCAAACAAGCCGGTTCGACCATGGTCAACCAGGCGATGTTCGACGAAGTCAACGAGGGAACCGCCATCTTCAAGTGCACCGATGATCCGCCCGTCGGAGCCACGAAGTTTGTCACCTATGATGGATCGCCCAGCGATTTCTACCTGAACCTCGTCGGTCAAGGCGCCCACATCCTGCGTGACGAAAGGGCAGTGACGGAAGAGGTACCCCGGTGACGACGGTTTCGCGATCTCATTTTCTCCGTCTCGGAAAGGAAGAAGTCGCTGAGTTCGCCGCCCGGCGTGTAAGGCGTCCCCGACTCACTCAGGGCGGGCGAAGGGGTCGGCCGGCATGGCCATGTCCCGCTCGAGCATCAGGTAATCGGGGCGCGAACGGACTGGGTCAAGGTCGGTGTCACTCCTCGTGTGGGCCAGGCCTTTCCAACCGGCAGCGATGGCCCGGCGCAGGCTGTTTATCGCCTTGTCTGCCTCGGCCTGGCCGTCGGCGGCCGTGAGACCGGAGCCGGCATTGGGGGCGACGCTGGAGAGGAGAGATTGGCTGCAGGCGAGGTCGTAGAGATTGCCGGATGTCGGGTGGGCCAACCCCTCGAGGATGGCGATGGCCTCGCGGAAGGCCGAGACCGCCTCGGCGGGCCGGCCGCACTTCTGGAGCACGATCCCGCGACGCCTGATGCCGTCGGCAAGAACGGGCCGGTAGCCCTCCGGTTCGGCCTCGACCATCCTGCGCTGGATCGCAAGGGCCTTGTCGCACCACGGCAGCGCTTCCGAAGGCTTGCCGGACGTGGTGTGGACGTCGGCGATGCCCAGGTAGGCCGGGGCGAGCTGGGCCTGGATGCCGAGGTCGCCGGGGTGGGCATCGGCAAGCCTCGTCGCGATCACAATCGCCTGTTCAAGCGATGCCAGCGCCTGGGAGGTCCTCCCGGCCCGGGCGTGGATCCCGGCGATCAGGCTGTGGATACGGATGAGCTGCGTCTGGTCTCGGATGATGGAGGTGCCCGCTTTCACCAGGGTCTCCCGGGCCTCCCGGGCCCGCTCGAGAAATGGGAGGGCCTCGGCATCCCGTGCCGATCTCATTAAGATTCCGGCGGTCAAAAAGTCGATCCAGGCGCCATCGCGGGTGACGGACAGGAGGGCCGGATTGGCGTCTTCCATGATTTTGAGCACCTCACGTGCCCGGTCGTGGGCCGCGAGCGCCTCGTTTGGACGGCCGAGGCTGTCTAGCGCAATCGCCCTGTTGCCGAGAGTTCGAGGCACTTCATGGGCGATCCGAGCATCGGTCGGGTTCGCCCGGAACAGCCACTCCACCTGGTCGCGCCGCCGGTCGTAGACCGCCAAAGCCTCATCCGTACGGCCCGACGCGTCCAGTTGTATGGCCTGGTCGTCGTAGATCGAGGCGAGATCGAGTCGGAAGCCCTCGTCCGAGGGGCTGGTCCGGACCAGGTCCTCCTGGATCGCCCGCGCCCGCTCCAGCGCATCCAGCCCCTCGCCGACTCGAGAGTTGTCAAAGAGAAAAATTCCATGGAGATGCTCGACCCGCGCCAGCTCGCTCCGCGCGCGAGATCAGCGGGGTCGGCCTCGGTCAGATCCCGGGCGATTGCACAAGCCCGCTCGGTGACAGCCAGAGCATCGGCCTTATGCCCGAGCGACGAGAGCAGGAGTGCAATGGCGGCGTAGCTCCGTCCGATCTCGCGCCGGATCTCCACGTCAGACGGACCTTCGCTCGCCAGGTCCTCGAACAGGGCCAGGGCGCGCTGGTGCATCGCCAGTGCATCCTTCGTCGAGTCGAGTTGCCTCGTGAGTGCGCCCACCTCAGAATAAGCGCGCCCCAGCGCCATCCGCGAGTCTCGGTCCGCTTGCCCTCCCAGCAGCCCTTCCAGCCTGCGATAGAATTCCTGGGCCCCGCGCAGCAGCTTCGGTGCGCAGCGCGCCGAACTCCTTCTGTTTGAGCAGCAGATCCTCGCTAACGCCCGTGTGGAACATCTTGATCGCCTCCTGGGCCAGCTCGAACCGTGCCCGCTCCCGATGGTTGGAGGCCGCCAGATCGGTGTTGGCCCTGGTCACCTTCGCGTTGGCGACGGCCAGGTCGGCGTTGGCCACCTTTAGGTCCGAATTCGCCCGGGTCTGGACCGCCAGCACGGCCGCCGTCCCGACCAGCGCCACGAGCACCGCCGCGCCCGCGGCCGTCACCGCCGTCCGGTGGCGCCGGGCCCACCGCCGCGCCCGCCGCGCCCACGGTTCACGCCAGGCGGTGACCGGCTCATCGGCCATCCACCGCTCCACGTCCTCGGCCAGCGCCTCTGGGCGAGGAATAGCGATCATTCGGCTTGAGAGCCATCGCCCTGAGGCAGACCGCCTCCAGTGCCCGGTCGATCGTCGGGTCGAGGGCCCGCGGCGGCTGGAATCCGCCTTTCTGAACGCCGCGGAGCACGTCGGCGAGCTCTCCTTCGAACGGAGGCTTACCAGTCAGCAGGCAGTAAAGAGTCGCGCCCAGGCTGTAGACGTCCGAGCGCGGACCCAGGTGCTCCAGGTCACCCTCGGCCTGCTCGGGGCTCATGTAGGCCGGGGTCCCCAGCGCGCTGCCCGGCAGCGTTTCTGCACTGCCACTGGCCGAACTCGGCACCAGCGTCCGCTCGCCTGACTCGGATCCCGGCTCGACCCGGCCCATGGGCTTGGCCAGTCCCCAGTCGACCACCAGCGTCTCACCGTGCTTGCCCACGATGATGTTGCCCGGCTTGATGTCGCGGTGCAGGACGCCGCGGCTGTGCGCATACTCGATGGCGTTGCAGACGTCGGTGAACCGACGCAGGCGTTTCCGCAACTCCAGCGAGCGGCGGCCGGGGTCTTTTTTCAAGGCGGCATCGGCATGGAACTGGTCGATGGCTTCCTTGAGCGAATCGCCGCGGATGAACCGCATGGCGTAATAGGGCCGGCCGTCGGCGTAGGTCCCCAGGCCGTAGACGGGGACGATTCCGGGGTGCTCTAGCCCGCCGGTCACTTCCGCCTCCAGCAGGAAGCGCGCGCGGCTGGTGGGGTCGTCGGCCTGTTTGTCGAGGATCTGCTTGAGGGCCACCTCGCGGTGAAGTTCCGTGTCCAGCGCGACGAAGACGGCGCCCAGGCCGCCGCGCGCATGGGGCCGCAGCACGCGGAACCGCTGGCCCTCGGAGGTGGCCGAGCCGACGGAGTAGTTCGTGGTGCGATCGGGGTCGGCATCGGCCCGGCTCGATGCCGGCCCGGAGCCGACATGGGCGAGCGTACCCTCGATGTCGCGATCGCCGAGGGCGGCGAGGCTCTCGCGGGTCGATCGGCCGGCGGGAATGGCGGCCAGACTCCTCTCGGTGCTTCCGCCGTGTTTCTTCTCGTGGAGCCCGACCATCGCCTGGACCACACCGCGCTGGTCGGCGTCCATGTCGCCGCGGTCGACCAGGTAGTCCGCAATCGGGCGGCCCTTGTCGCGCGTCCAGGCCTGGAAAGCGGCCACGAGCTGGACTTGATCGATCAGGCCGTTTTGCAGGGCGAGCAGTCCGAAAAGGAGATGACGGTCAGCGTCGGCGGTCATGGCGAGGCTCCAATCGGCGGCCGTCGATCGGACCGAGCGCCCCAAATCGTCGAGGGCGGGCCCGGGCATCGAGCCGCGTTGCTCGCATTATCGCATTCCCGAGGGACCCTTGTATGCGCGATGGCAATGGCGTACGGGGGACCGCGCATGCGTACACCACGCCGAGAGGAATGGCGTGGTTCCTCTCAGGGCTTCGCGTTCACAACCATCGGATTGCTCCGCGATCGCAGTTCGACGAGGTGCTGCTGCAACATCCCCAGGTGCAGGCGGAGATGGTAGAACTCCTCCATGTAGCTCAGCGGGACGTCCACGTAAGCCACCTGGTGCTCGATGTCTTTCAGGCGCGCGAGTTCCTGGTCAAGCTCGGTGTCCGACAGGCCGGCAACCAATCTCTGGTCGATTTCCCGCAGGCTCGAATACCAGAGGTAGATCTTGCGCCGGGTTCGCCAGCGCATCAAGGGCGGGGCCGCCCGGAGCAACGGCATCATCAGCATGATCAGCGGGATGAGCATCACCTTGGCCCGGTCGACCAGCGAGGCCAGCCAGAACGGGAGCAGCCGTTGCAGCACGGGCTGGCCGGACCGGTAAAACCGCTTCGCGTCCTCGCTGAGGGGGAAGTCGCAATACGAGTCGGAGGGGAACTCACCCGGCTCGGAAAGCTCGTCCCCTTTGCCGTGGATGCGCGTGGCGGTGGTGAGCAGGAGCGGGATCAGGGCGGGGTGGAACTCCTTGCGAACGGCAAGCATGGCCGTCGGCGCCAGCAGGGCGATGTCCTGGCCGGGAACGTTCTGGCCCAGGTTCACCAATCCGGCCGGCACGGTGACGGGGGCCAGGAAACGGAATCGACGGCGATACGCCTCGTGCTGATCGAAGTTCAGAAGCTTCATATGGGTATTGTTCAGGAGGGCCTGGATATAATCGGCCTCGAAGGCCGCGACGAAGAACGCGGCATCGAGGTCTCCCTTCTGCAAGGCCACGGCCGCGGCCGCGACATTCTCCTGGACCAGCACGGCGCACGAGTTTCCCCGGGAGGATTGGGCTTCGATCAGTCCGTTGACCGCAAGCAACCGCATGGCGATGGGGTAGGTGCCGCTGCCCGTCGGACCGACCCCGATGCGTTTCCCCGCGAGCTGACTGAGGCGCTCAATCCGCGTCTCGCCGCGGTAGAAGACCCACAAGGGCTCACGGTACAGGCTGCCCAGGGCATAGAAGCGCTGGACCTCTTCGGGGCTGGCCACGCCGCTCTGAACGATGGCGACCGCCACGTCCGAGCCTTCCTGCCCCAGTAGGCCCAGGTTCTCCACCGAGCCCGCCGTCTCGCGTACCTCGACGGCTAGTCCCTCCTTTTGCAATTCTTCGGCGTATCTTTGGGCATATCGGTAATAGGCCCCGTTCTTGGCACCACTCGCGATGACGATCTTCCGCGGCGGCGGTGGCTCGACGAACAGCACGTAGGTGGCGATCAGCGACGCCAGGCAAAAACCGAGGATCCAAATCCAGACGACTCGCGCACGCCGGCTCTGACGTCGAGGCTTGGGCGGCACCATGATTGGCTGAGATGAGGAGGCCACGACCCGATCTCCTGAGTTGTCGATGCATTCCTGGCAGGCCCGGCGCCCCTCGCACGGTACACAGCCCCGCCGGATTCTCGGGGGGTTACCAGACCGACGAAGCGGCGAGGAATCCGCTCCCGAGCCACCAACCGCTGGGTGGCTTCATGAACGGGGCCACCGCCTCTGTTTTCGACTCCCCGGACCCCTTTGTCCAGAGCCCGGTACCCCGGCGTCATTTGATTGGGTACGCAGCCTCACTGGAAACGGACGATGAGATCGGCCGAGAAAGTGAACATCTCTCGCCGCGTACCATGGTTGATCGCCTTGGCCCCCGAGGTGTAGTCGAAACGGATTTCGGGCCGGAACACCAGCCAGTCGTAGAAGAAATGCGCCAAGCCGAGCGTATGCTCGAAGCACGTGGTCTTGTAGCCGAGCCTCTGGCCGCTGGATTTCGTCGAGGACATCGGTCCACAACACGAAAAATGGGGGACTGCCTCCGAGTCTTCGAGGTGCCTGTCCCCATTTTGTTAGGGCCGCTTATGGAGTTTCTCTCGGCGCGGAGGAAACGGCAACCCGACTCTCGGAGAGCGACGTCGCGCCGATCTTATTCGAGGTATCCCAGGTCGGCCAGGCGCTGTTCGATGATCGCTTGCTCCTCGAACGAATAGTCGAACGGCTTGTGATGGGGGCCGTCGAGCCGTTCGGCGGGCGGATCGTGTCGAGGCGGGACGAAGGGGCGCTGTGGCCGGAAGGCCGGGTCTCGACGATCGGCTTTCCTTCGATGTGGGCCGGGATGGGGAGCCCGAGGAGCGCGAGGATGGTGGGGGTGGCGTCGGTCAGGTTGGCGTGGAGATGGCGGCCGAGCGGCAGCTCGGCACCGGAGAGGGCGACGATGCCTTCGGGACGATGGGTCCCGGGGAGATTGGGATCGGGCTCGACCCAGGAGTGGCTGGACGTCAGCTTGGTCCGGACCCAGTAGGGCTCGTCGGGTAGTGCGATGAGGTCGGGATAACCTTCATGGGCCGGGTCGAGGTGATAGGTCTCCGCGGTGGCGATGATCTGGGGGAACAGCGGCGAGCCGGTCTCAGGGTGCCGGGCCTGGGCCAGGGCTTCGGCGGCGGCCGTCCGGGCGTCGTCGATCTCGCGGGGAGTCATTCGCGGGGCGGCGGTCTTGACGCCGCGATGCCGGGCGGCGCAGTTCACGTAGACCATCGCGGCGGTGTCCTGGTGGGGCGCGAAGGCCAGCGTGTGCTTCCAGTCGAACCGGTACTGCGCGGCGACGGACTGGTCGAACGAGGCCGATCGGGCGGTCGGGTTGTCCCGTTTCTGGCCCCACAATCGGAGCCGATCGCCCATCTGCATGGTGCGACGGCCCAGTCGTCCGGCCCAGCCGGGCAATCGGGCGACGCCGGCATCGACCAGGATGCGATTGACGTGGACGCGGCCCAGGCACGGGCCGAAACCATGGTCGCTGACCATCATCACCGCGGCGCCGGCGCGCTCGGCGAGTTCGCAGAGGCTGCCGATCGCGTCGTCCAGCCCTTTCATGACCTCGGCCGCGGCCGCATTCCACTCGGGGTTCTCGATGCCGGTTTCGTCGACGTTCAGATAGGGCCAGACCCGGTGCTGGAACGGGTCGAGGTTCTGGAACTGGACCATCAGGACGGACCAGTCGTTGACGATGCGATCGGCGAGCCAGCCGCCCTCGGCGCGGCCGCGAAAGCTCTCGGCGGTCAGCCGGGCGTTGGTCTTCAGCTCGTCCAGCGACTGCGGGGCCCGCTTCCAGAAATAGCCTAAACCATAGCCCTGCGCCTCGGACTCGAGACGGGCGGCGAACTCCGGGGCCGCCGACAGGGCCGCCGAGAGGTGGGCGCGTCCATTCCCGAGACGACGATGCCGGGCACGTTCAACGGCGGATAGAGGCCGGGCACGTTGAGACAGATGGTCGACCGGCCGGTCGCGGCCAGCAGGTGCCAGACGGTCGGGACGCGGATCCGCCCCGAGTGATTGACCTTCATCCGGCCTTCGGCCGCGTCGTAGTAGCGATGGTCGAAGACCCCATGCCGCGCCGGGCCGCAGCCGGTCATCATGGTGGTCCAGGCCGCGGTCGTGACCGGGGGGATCGTCGAGCGGAGCGTCCCGGATGCGGCCCCGGCGAGGAAGGCCTCGAGGTTGGGCATCAGGCCGCGCTGCACCATCGGGTCCAGCACGGTCCAGGTCGCGCCGTCCAGGCCCAGGACGACCAGTCGTTCGACGGTCTTCGACATAAGATGGGTCCTCTTCAGCACCGCTGTCCGGCAGAGCTCCCGCGGCGAGTCGGGCAGGTCAAGCGGCCGTGGGGATCAGGGATCCGCCGCCCCGGCACGCTCTTGACGCGTCATCGCTGTCGATCTGGAACTCGGCCGCATAGTAGTCCGCAACCTGTCGCCGTTCTCCCTTGGATCGGTAGAGTTGGGACATCAATCGTCGCAGCTTCACACCCAAAGGCAAACGCGACTCCGCTTCGCGGCGCCAGCCGGCATACGCCTCGACCAACGCCTCTAATCGTGCGGCTCCATTGCCGGCGATCGGGCCCTTAATGCCCAGCCCCATCACCGAATGAGGGAACGCATGATAACCTTGGTAGCCCGACAGGCGCGCGTCATAAGGTTGCAACATCCGCCGCAGGCAGTTGGGGGTCATCCGCCAGTAGTCGTCGGGATAACCGTGAATCCGGAAGTTCAGTGGCGACGTGATGACGAAGACCCCGCCGGGTCTCAGGATCCGGAAGACTTCGTCGAAGGCCCTGCGAACCTCGAAGACATGCTCGAAGGTTTCGATGCAGAGCACCGTGCCGGCGGAGCCGTCGGGGAGACGGATCGCCGTGACGTCCTCGACCCGGTCAACACCCGGGCCAGGCCGCATGTCGCAACCGATGTAGTCCTTCCCCGGGAAGAGTCCGCGCAGATTCGCATAACCTTCCTGGCCCTCGACCTGGTACGAGCCGAACTCGAAGATCGGACCGGGACAGTCCAGAGTCTCGGCCACGAGGCGGCAGAACGCCTTGTTGTGGTCGCGCATCAGCGAGGCTCCTCCTTGAGCCGATCGAGTCAGGGCGGGAGAACCAAGAGGCCGACAGACATCCCAGGCGCGGGAACGTTCGACCTCTCCGGCTGATTGAATCGCGGCGGATCATAGATTCGAGGCGTGAAACCGTCAAGCCGAAGGTCGCCCTGGACTTACGCATGCGCACATCAAATCGTGTTCGGATCGAACCCCAGCTCGAGCACCTTGGCCCGGAGCCGTTCGACGTAGCGGCCTAGCTCGAAGTAGCGGCGTTTCCAGTCTGCAACCTGGTTCATCAGATACAGCTCGTGGTGGTCCGGTAGATGGGCGGGCGGTTTCCCGTCGTCGGTGAGTGGGATGTAACGCCCATCGGGGCCCCAGCCCCAGGACGGCGCGGACTGGGTTTCGCCGGGTTTGGACGCCTGGGATCGGGGCTTGCTGGGCTTGGATGTTTTGGACCGGGGCTTGCTGGGCTTGGATGTCTTGGACTGGGGCTTGCTGGGCTTGGAAGGACCACGCGACATGGCCTCGCCTCCTTGTCGGCGGGGACTGGGAGAACAGGGAAGAACGTAACCACTCACCTGCACGTCACGCTTCAGCAAGGGGACTCAAATCGCATTGGGATCGACACCCAACTCGCGCAACTTGGCCGCAAGTAGCTCGGCGCGACGATGTTCCTCGTCGGCGCGGCGATGTTCCTCGTCGGCGCGGCGATGTTCCTCGTCGGCGCGTTCGATATCAATTGGGAGCAGGATTCCCTGATCATCGTACCAGCGGAGCCACGGGGCCGTCTCGTTGCCATAGAGACCGTGCCAGACGCCCAACGTAACTCCTAGCGGCGTGATGGGATAATGCCCGTGCCCGTTGGGCCGAAGTCGTTGATACTTCCTGTTTCGGAGCCGGTAGACCTCCAGATCGCCCGTCGCAACGATGAAGATTGCGTAATACGCGCCGCGGACCACCTGCTCGTAAACCCAGAATTTCCCCAGCAGAGGCGTGGGATCGCGCTCCTTGTCGCCGTGGTCCGAGGCGTACTCGATGAGGACGGTCGGAGGCACATTCTCCTTCCAGAGCACATAGGATCGCCGGTAGTGGTCCTGCACCAGGGGCGAGACTCCCGGGACGTAGAACCAGTCCGGGCAGACGGCGCCACTGGCTTCGGGGTCGGCCAACCGCCAGTAAATTCCGCAGTCATGGCCCAAGGCGTAGCGACGATCGGGATGAATCCGTTGCAGGATCGGCCGGATCCCCTGGTCCAGGATCTCGCCCTGGGGCTGCTCTCGGAAGTTTTCCACGATCTCGTCGTTCTCCTCGGGCAGCTCAAGGTGGCCGGGCAGAGGATCGGGCAGTTTCCCGTCAGCGGTGAGCGGCGTGTATCGGCCGTCGGGTCCCCAACCCCAGGACGGCGGCTTGGAGGGGGACTTGCTCGGCTCGGGTTGACTGGGGCGGGTCTTGCCTGACCGAGAAGGAGCAACCGACATGGCGTTGCCTCGTTGACAAGAAGGAACCGGGAGAACTTCAGCCCCTGGCCGCGCCGGCGAGGGTCAGTCCCTGCACGTCGATATGTTCTCGACTGGACCAGGCGCCGCCATCGCGCTCGACGCGATGGTAGAGCGTGTCGCGCTCGACCGGGACGCGGCCGGCCTCGGCGATGAGGCGGCGGATCTCGGCGACGGTCACTTCCTGGGGTGTCTCGGCGCCGGCTTCGTGGTAAATCTTCTCGTGGACGACCGTGCCGTCGATGTCGTCGGACCCGAACGACAGGGCCACCTGGGCGGTCTTGAGTCCGAGCATGACCCAGTACGCCTTGATGTGCGGGAAGTTGTCGAGCATCAGCCGGCTGATGGCCATGACCTTGAGGTCCATCACCCCCGAAGGCTTGGGGATATGGGCCATCTGCGAGTTATCCGGATGGAAGGCCAGGGGGATGAAGGTTTGGAACCCGCCGGTCTCATCCTGGAGCTCGCGCAGGCGGATCAGATGGTCGATCCGGTGCTTGGGTTGATCGATGTGACCGTAGAGCATGGTCGCGTTGGAGTGCAGTCCCAGCCGGTGCGCCGTGCGATGGATGTCGAGCCAGCTCTCTGTCGAGGCCTTGGCGCCGCAAATCTGCTCCCGCACCTCGGGGTGGAAGATCTCGGCACCGCCGCCCGGCAGGCTGCCCAGCCCGGCATCGACCAGCTCCCGGAGGATCTCCTCCACCGACTTCCGTGCGATCTTGCGGAAGAACTCGATCTCGACGGCCGTGTACGCCTTGATGTGGATCTCCGGCGCCGTCTCCTTGATCCATCGGACGACATCGACGTAATAGCTGAACGGCAGCTTGTGGTGCAGTCCGCCGACGATATGCAGCTCGGTCGCCCCCCGCGCGGCGGCCTGCCGAGCCCGCTCGACGATCTGGTCCCTCTCCATGACATAGGCTTTCGGCTCGTCAAGGTCCGCCCGGAACGCGCAGAAGTCGCAGGTGTAGACGCAGACATTCGTCGGATTAATGTGCGTATTGACATTATAGTAACCGAAATTGCCGTTGTAACGCTCGCGTACCAGGTTGGCCATCGAGCCGAGGGCGAACAGGTCGTTCGACGCCTCCAGCGCCAGGCCGTCCTCGAAACTGAGGCGCTGACGGGCTTCGACTTTTTCTCGGATCGAATCCATGAGGGCGATCTCGCTCTTCATCGCGTGCCTTTCCTCTCGCGGCCAAGCTCGCCCCCATTGTGGAGGCTTCGAGCCAACTTTCCACACCCCGTTTCAGGGATTTTAGTCCGAACTGAAGAGATCATCAACCGGCGTTCCCGACCTGGCTGTCCTCGATTCAACATTCCTGACTCCCGATTCTCCTGGAGATAAGTCTGGAATCCGTCTTCAATTGCGACCGAAGGCCGCGTGAAGTCAGAGGATCAGGTCCAGGACAGCAACGCCCAGCAGGCCGAGGCTGATCACAATGTTCACCTGAAAGAAGGCGATATTCACGCGGGTGAGGTCGTCGGGGCGAACGAGGGCGTGCTCGTAAACCAGGAGTGCGGCCACGGCGGCGACTCCGAGGAAATAGATGGTCCCGAGCGGAAAAACCAGACCCAGCGCCACGAGGGGCACGATCATCAGGGCGTGACATGCGGCGGCAAGCCGGAGGGCTCCCCGGATGCCAATAGCCCTCGGGATACTGCGCAGGCCGGCATGGCGGTCGAATTCCACGTCCTGGCAGGCGTAGATGATATCGAACCCGGCCACCCACAGAAGGACAGCCATCGCCAGGAGGACCGGAGGCCATCTCAAGTCGCCGCGCAGGGCGATCCAGGCCGCGATCGGGGCCAGGCTCAATGAGAGCCCGAGCCAGAAGTGGGCGAGACTGGTGAATCGCTTGGTGTAGGAATAGCCCAGCAGCCAGAGCAATACCGGGATCGACAGGATGATCGGCCATCGATTGGGGAGAAACAGGAGTGTCGATCCGATGAAAGCCGCGGCGGAGACGATCGTGAACGTGGCGACCGCGCCGGTGCTGAGCCGGCCGGAAGGGAGGTGCCGGCTGGCCGTCCTGGGGTTCAGTGCATCGTAATTTCGATCGGCCAATCGATTGAACGCCATGGCCGCCGAACGGGCCGTCGCCATGCAGAGCAGGATGCCGGCCCAGTCCTGAATGCGGGGCGGCCGGCCATCCGGTGCGTACGCGGCCAGCACCGCTCCCAGGATCGCGAACGGGAGGGCGAACAGCGTGTGGCTGAACTTGACCAGCTCGAAAAAGTCGCGGGTTCGGGCAAGGCTCATGATGTCGAAATCCACTCGCTAGCGCTTCGGGCTGATATCGTCTCGAAGGAGTCGCGGCCTCGATCGAGGATCATGAGGGGTTCTCCACGGACCGGCTCGATGAGGCGATCGGAACGCTACGGCCTCGTGGCCTGCGTGAGAGGGCGGCGACGAACCGGTCTCCGAGCGGCGGGCAAAGCGACGCAACGGCACCGAGGATCCGGAAAAGCCATACGAATCGTCGCGTGACCGAGAGCCGGCGCCGCGGATGGTCGAGCAACCGGACAACCCGTCGCGCGACCTCGTCCACGTCGGCCGTCATCCAGGGTGCGGCGTTGTTCAGGATCGGATCGGGGTGCCCGCCAGGGGGCACGAGGGCCGAGACCGCGTCCATGAACTCGGTCTTGATCGGACCGGGCTCGACGAGGCAGACTCGCACACCGGTGGACCACAGCTCGCGGCGGAGGGCATCGTTCCAGTAGGCCAGGCCCGCCTTGGTCGCTCCGTAGGCCCCCAGCGCGGAATTGGCCACGCACGTGATCGCCGAGCCGATATTGATGATCGTGCCACGACGTTCGATCAGGCTGGGCAAGGCCAGGCGGCTCAAGATCAGCGGCGCCGTCAAGTTCACCGCGATCTGACGGTTCAGATCGTCGGGGCCGGCCTCCGCGAACTGGGTTGGCAGCCCGAGTCCGGCGTTGTTGATCAGTACGTCGATTCCCCCGAACCGGGCCGTCATCTCGTCGACCAGGCGTTGCGGTGTCGCCGGATCGGCCAGGTCGCCCGCGATCGTCAGGACTTCGAGATCGGGCTGATGGGACCGGAGTTCGTCGGCCAGACGATCGAGGCGCTCGACGCGACGGGCCGTCAGCACCAGGGCTCGGGCTTTTCGGCGTCGGACCAGTTCCCGTGCAAGGGCCTCACCGACGCCCGCCGAGGCGCCGGTGATCAGGACGACCCGGTGCGGTACAGTCATGGGCGCTTGTCCGGGCATGGGGTCACCGGCTGTCGATGGATTCAGGATGCGTCTCGTCCAGTTCCGGCCTGGGATCGTGCTGGGTCTCGTCCGGATCGGATCGGCCGAGTTCTCCCCATCTTCGCGTGAGGGTGTTGTCGATTCCGAGCTGATCGCAGACCCGGCTCACGATGAAGTCGATGAGGTCCTCGAGGCGCGTCGGACGGTGATACCAGCCGGGCGCCGCCGGCAAGACGACGGCACCGGCGCGGCGTCACGCGCACCATGTTCTCCAGATGGATGAGACTCAAGGGCGTCTCACGCGGGACCAGGATCAGTTTGCGACGTTCCTTGAGGTGAACGTCGGCGGCGCGGGTGATCAGGTTGGTGGTGATGCCGGCGGCGATCGCGCCCAGGGTGCTCATGCTACACGGGACGATGACCATCCCCCCGGTCGGGAACGAGCCGCTGGCGATGCCGGCGGTGAAATCCTGGTGGTGATGATAGACGACCTGCCCGGGACCTTCACAGCCGAGGACCGCGGGATCGAATGCGTCTACGCTCAACGCGACATCCAACTCTTCGCGGAAGACCTGAACGGCACTGGGGCTGATCGTGACGTGGATGGTCCGCCCGATCCGGCAGAGCCATTGCAGCAGGCGCACGGCATAGGCTGCTCCGCTGGCCCCAGTCATTGCCACGACCAGGTCGTCCGGGTCGGATGAGCCCTTGAGGGTCATGGAATCGGCTCCCCGGACGCAGCCCTTCCGTCCGGCGCCGCCTTGGTCCCGAGATAGAGGGTGGCGATCCCGCCCGTCAAGGGATAGAGCTCCAGCGCGGTCAGTCCGCGCGCCCAGGAGTTCGAGCATCGCCTGGCCGTCGGGGAACTCGAGGACGCTCCGGGGCAGATACTCGTAGGCGTGGTCGTCGTTGGGGGCGAGGGCCTGGCCGATCCGAGGCAGGAGATGGCGGAAAAACGTCAGGTAAAGCCGCCCGAGCAGCCGGCCGCGAGGGCGAGAAAACTCCAGGATCGCCACCTTTCCGCCCGGCCGGGCGACCCGGATCAACTCGTCGATCCCGCGAACCGTGTCGCGGACATTCCTCAAGCCGAACGCCACGCTGACCACTCCGAAGGTATCGCCGGGTACCGGCAATCGTTGCGCATCGCCCTCCACCAGCGTGACCCGCACTCGCCCCGGCCTTGTGCACCTTCTCGCGGCCGATCTCCAACATCTCGCGGCAGAAGTCGGTCCCGACGATCGGCGATCGGCCTCGGCCGGCTCGGTCGTAAGCCAGAGCGAGATCGGCCGTTCCCGTGCAGCAGTCCAGTACGGGTACTCCGGGCTCGGGTGGTGCCACCTTCGTCGTGAAGGTGCGCCACGATCGATCGATGTTCAGGCTCAGCAAATGGTTGAGGAGATCGTACCGCCGGGCGATCGACGCGAACATCCGCCGGACGCGCTGATCGGACTTGTCGAGGGGTACCGCGCTCAAGGTTGGGCCAGTCGAAAGAAGTCGGGAGACGTCGAGCTGCAAAGCCTGGTTTATCATTGTGGCCACGCCGGTAACGGCCGGCAAGATCGGGGTTGTCGCGAGGATTGGTCTCGATCCGGAAAACGATCTGCGTTAAGAAACAAGGCGGTGTTTCTCCAGGCCCTGTTCTCACCTGAGCCGTTTCGACTTACGAGCAAGGACGCTCGCTCCATGAACCCCACGCGTGCGCTCTGGATCCTGATCGCCGGCTCGGCGCTCCTCCGCCTGATCTGTTCGATGAGCCTGGGGTTAGGGAACGACGAGGCTTATCACTTTCTGTATGCGGCCCATCCCGCGCTCAGCTATTTCGACCATCCGCCGATGATGGCCTGGGTCGAGATGGCGGGCCTGGCCCTCCCGGGCGCGGGAACTGCGGAGTGGGCACTTCGGATCGGCTTCATCGGGCTCTTCGCCGGTTCGACCGCCATCCTGGCACGGATGACCAGCCGATACTACGGGCCGCGCGCGGATTCCTCGCCGCCGTCGCCTTGAATGTGACCGGCTACTACGGACTGGCCGCCTCGATGTTCGCCCTGCCCGACGGTCCCCTGCTCTTCTTCTGGCTGTTGACACTCGACCGGTTGAGCGTCGCCTTGGAGGAGCCCGATTCTCGGCGGCTCAGGCCGTGGGTCGAGGTCGGCCTGGTCTGGGGTGCCGCTATGCTCAGCAAGTATCATGCAATCTTCCTCCCGATGGGTGCCGCGGTTTATGTCCTGATCGACGGGCGGATGCGACGGCGCTGGTTATTCCGGCCAGGGCCATACGTGGCCGTGGCGATCGGCCTGTTGGCGTTCAGTCCGGTCCTCATCTGGAACGCCGGCCATGGCTGGGTGTCCTTCCTCTTTCAGGGGGGGCGTGCGGTGGGAAGTTGGGTCCCGCGGCCAGACTCTCTGCTCGTGGCGATCCTGGCCCAGGCGGGATACCTGTTCCCGTGGATCTGGATACCCCTGGTCGTGGTGGTGGTACGCGGATGTTGCGGGTGGTCGAGAATCGCCAGCGGCCCGGAAAAGCTCTGGCTCTGCCTGGCCGCGGTACCCCTGATCGTCTTCACCCTCGTGGCGTGTTTCCGCCCGGTCTTACCGCACTGGGGCCTGATCGGACTGGTGTCGTTGTTCCCGATCCTGGGGAAGGACTGGGCCGGGCGATTCGAACGACGTCCCGAACGGCTGCGATGGCGGCTCGCAGCCTACGCCGGTCTCTCGATGACCCTGGTTACCCTGACGATTGTCGAGTTTCGCACCGGCTGGTTTCAGCGGGAGGAGGGGAGGTGGTTCGGGTTGCTGGATACGCGGACCGATCCGACCCTCGACCTCTATGGTTGGGATCAGGTCGCGGATCGGATCCGACAGCTCGGGTGGGTTGACGATCCCCAGAGCTTCGTCTTCACGCGATACTGGTACCAGAGTGCCCAGATCGCGTACGCGCTGGCCGGCCAGCGTCCTGTCCTTTGTTATAACACGGACGATCCGCGCGGGTTCGCGTTCTGGAGCCGCCCGGAGGACTGGGTCGGCCGCGATGGGGTCCTGGTCCTGGTGGGGAATGAACCGGAGGTTGTGGCCCGATATTTCGCGCGATGGTTCACGCGGATCGAACCGGCGTCCGAGTTCTGGGTGCAACGGCACGGCCTGGCGGTGCGACGGATCCGGCTCTATCGATGCACGCGTCAGCGCATGGCGTTCCCGTTCCGCCGCGACCACACGGCGACCCTCGCACAGAAGGACGCCGACCGGTCGCGGACGACGCACTGAAGCGCACGGCGAAGGCGACCCTTCGCCGCACGCTGGTCAGCCCGGATCCCCGGTTTCATTTCACTTTCGCTTTCGCCTTGGTCGAACGGGGAGCCGGCGGTTTCAGGGGTTTCAATTCACCGCGGCGGAGGAGATCGTTCCAGTTGTCGAGCCCCTTGCCGCCGGGATGGTCGGGATCGTATCCGAGCGCATCGCGCCCGGTCAGGCGCTTCAGCGTATCGAGGGCCAGTTCGCGGATGCCCACCTTGGACTGGTCGGGAGACAGCAGGCCGACCAGCCGGGGATAGATGTCGTCCTTGGCCACTTCATCGGGAGAGTAGCCGACGAGCATGCGATAAGCCATCGTCCCGAGGTTCTCGCCGAATTCCTCCTCGAGCGGCGATTGCACGCTCTTGGAGGCATCGGGCCCGAGTGTCATGTAGGAGCGAATCGCCTCGATGGTCTTGAGGCGGGCGACCGGATCGCCCTCGCGGTCGAGGATGGGCATCAGGAGTGACAGATCGCCCAGCGCCTTGAGTGCGGAGATCGCCAGTTCCTTCATCTCCTTGTGCTCGTCTTCATACGCGCCAACGACCTCGGTGAGGACGTTACGACCGGGGTGAAACAGCTTGAGGAACTGGTCTCGGACCTGGAGTTCGTACGGAGAGGGTTCGGCCTGGGTAACCCAGGCCGGAAGGCGGTCCGGCGTCGTGATCTCGATCTGCCCACCGTCGATCATGGCGAGGTTTGACGGCTTGAGTACCGCCTCCTTTCCCTCGACGGTGAGTTCGGCCGTACCTTGGACGCAGCAGGCGGCCAGCGGCTGGGTTTGCGTGGTTGGCCGGCCGTACGTCCGCCGCTCGACACGCTCCAGCGCGATCGTGGTTTCCGGCGCCAGTTCCATGCTGGCCGTCCGCTTCGAGAACACGACCTTGAGACTGCTGGTCTCGGCCTGATGGATGAGGAGCCGGCCTTGCAACAGCTCCAGCGCGGGCACGCTGTCATTCCCCGCGGAGAGGATGCGGACTTCTGTCTCACCCACGAGGGTGATCCGCATCTTCCCCATCGTGATCGACGAGCGGAACGGAGTCAGGCAGAGCAAGCGATCGGAGCGGTTCAAGGGGGTCGCGGCGGTGAGTCGGTCCCACTCCCGGCCATCCGTGTTGTAGCGCAAGAAGAGGCCATCCGACTTCTCCGCCAGGCCGGCGGAACCCGACGGTACGGCGGGCACAGGGCGGTCTTTCGGCTTCGGCTCCGCGGCGGCTTTCGCGAGGTTCGCCTCGCCGGTCGTATCGGCGGCGGGCGATGGGCTCGCCGGTGCGGGTCCGCGCAATTCCGCCTCGTGGTTCGCCTCCGGTTGGGACGCGTCGGACTCTGATGCCACCTTTGCGGATTCCGTTGGGGCTTTGCCCGGCGCGGCTTCCGGCCCGGCCGGTCCGATATTGCCGCCGGCGATCATCACCGGCGGCGCGCTGGCTCTGATTAGCGGGCGGTGCGCTCAGACTCCACAAGGCCGTCAAAGTCAGGAGGAGGATCAGAACGAGGCAGGCGATCGCGGGTCCGAATCGCTCAATCCAGGAGCGTTTCGGTATGTCGGGCACGACCCAGGGCTGAATCGGCTTCGTGACCGGCTCGGGAGGCAGCGGACGTCGTCGCGAGGTCCGCTTGCGACCGACGGTCTCTCGCCCTTTGACCAATTGATACATCCGCGACCGCGCCTCGGCCGGGACTTGCACCTTCTGACCGAGGAGGCTGAGGATCTGGTGAACGCTCGCCACTTCGGCGAGATTCACGTCGGTCGTCAGGCACTTCTTCTCGAATTCCGCCACGGAATCGGGGTCCAGGTCGTTATCCAGATAGCTGGCGACCACATTCGGATCGATCGGGTCGGGACCGGAATTACTCGGGACCGAGAGCCGGCGCTGACGGGCGACGCGATGAATCCGATCCGCCAGCTCCTGGGCGAACGGGCTCTCCGCCACTTGCTTGCCGATCTCCCGAACCTGATGGGGATCCAACGTATCATCGAGCCATGCCAGGAGTGTCCTGAGAGTCAAGCGCATCCCATTGTCCTTGTTCTGGAGATCTGATATCGGGCCCGCCCGGACTCGGCCCGGCCCAGCCGGCACCCGTTGTCTATCTTTATGAGTGCCATCTCGCGACCAACTCCGTGCGAAAAAAACGAAAAAAGCGAGCACAGCACCACAACTCCGGAGGTCTCCGCCCTCTTTCCGTTGACTTGGAGACCTCGAGGAAGGCACGCTGGGGGCAAGGAAGAACCCGGAGCGATTCGGCGTTGGGCTGGTCGCGCAAATGGAACGAGCATGCCTTACCATCATCCCGATCCGAGGCGCCGATTGAGAGGCCACAAGGAAGCCGACATCATGGAGATCAACGAGACGATCTATGCCGAGCTGGCCGCGGCCGCTCGACAGGCTGCTGGGCATGCCTACTGCCCATACAGCCGGTTCCCGGTCGGGGCCGCCCTCTTGACGGAGCAGAACGCGGTCTTTTCCGGTTGTAACGTCGAGAACGCCTCTTACGGCCTCACCATGTGCGCCGAGCGCAACGCGGTCTTCCAGGCGATCGTCCGATCCCAAGGCCGGCTCGCGATCCGGGCGGTCCTCATCTACACGCCGACGCCCGAGCCGACCGCACCCTGCGGCGCCTGCCGGCAGGTGATCAACGAGTTCGGGCCGAATGCCGTCATCTTCTCGATCTGCGACGGTGAGCGCGTAATTCGATCGGATCTCGGCAACCTGTTGCCGCAAGCATTCGGGCCGGGCAATCTCACTCCCTGACTCCCGACGGTCGGTCGGTTGGTCGATCGAAGGCGGTTTGCCCCGGGGTTCGTCCAACTTCGGATTGCCCGGCTCGGTCATTTCCGATAACCTCCGGCCGCAGTTTCGGCAGGACGTTCGACTGCGCGCCGAAGGGAGGCGGACGGATCGACCCGGCCCGGCCTCGTGGGTGATTCAAGGAGGAGACCCATGCCGACCGGGACGCTCGGTGCAGGTGACCAACCCGCGTGGCGTCGAGCCGGGCCCGAGGTCATGGTGGGTGTGCTCACAGCCGCCGTGTTCCTGGGCTACCTCGGGTCTCTCGACTTGTGGGGCAAGCGCGAGCAGCGCCTCGCGGCCGAAGCGATCGACACGGTTGACCATCAGCACTGGCTCGTGGCCGAGATCCAGGGGCGCCCTCGTCTGGAGAAGCCGCCCCTGCCCCGCTGGATCATCGCGGCGCTGATGGCACTCACGGGCCGTCGCGACGAGTGGATCATCCGACTCCCCGGTGCAGCCTGCGCCCTGGCGACCGTGGCCCTGGTCTATGCGCTGGGACGACGGATGGGTGGACGGCCGCTGGGGCTGGCCTCCGCGCTGGTGCTCGCCTCGCTCGGCTTCTTCGTGGCCGAGATGCGCCAGGCGGGCAATGACGGGCCCATCGCCCTGTTCGTCACGCTGGCGCTCTTTGCCGCCTGGCACCTGCTGGAAGAAAGGCAGCCGAATGACCGAGACGGCTGCGCGGGCAAGTCGCGCGTCGACCGGATCTGGAGTCTGGCCCTCTACGCCGCGATGGGACTCGGATTCCTGACCAAAGGCCCGATCATCCTGATGCTGGTCTCCGTGACGATCATCCCTTACTTGATCGTTTCTCGACGGCTGGCCAGCGGCCTGCGTTGTCTGGCCGACCGCTGGGGCCTGCTGGTGTTCGCAGCACTCGCGGCGAGCTGGCCGTTGGCCGTGATGTGGCAGTCCCCCAACGCCTGGCGAGTCTGGCTGGTGGAGATCTCGGAGAAGACCGGGATCTGGCAAACCCTCCCGCACCACCGCCATGCGCCGCTGGCGTCGCAGTGGCCGGTCATGATGCTCCCCTGGTCCTTGATTGCGATGGTCGCGGTGATCTTGCCGTTCCTGCCGGAATCGCCGGCCCGGACAAGTGACGATGCACCGAGCCGGGACATGCCGACGCGCGAGTTGTCGTCGATATGGTTTCCCTGGTTCTGGGCAGTCGGCAATCTGGTGATCTTCAGCCTCTGGACCGTCGCCAAGTCGAACTATTATTTGCCGTGTCTGCCTGGCATGGCACTGTTAATCGGAGCGGCCTGGATTCGGCTGACGCACCGGGCGCGCGGCTCCGGGAGAGGCGCCCCGGCGACCCGAGCGGTCCTGCAGGCACAGTGGGTCCTGCTCTTCGTCGCCGCGGTCGTGGCGCCGGTCGTGGATCGATCGTGGCTTCCTCCCGCGCTCTGGCTCTGGTCGGTGGGGATCGCCGCGGCCCTGGCGACGGGGGTCGTCTGGAGCGGCTTCCTCTGGAGGCGCGGCGGCGCCGCCGTCTCGCTGGCTCCGATCGCCGGGGCGTGTGCCCTGGGCTTCTTGACCATCTACGGCGTCATCGCTCCGGTCGAGAACGCGCGTCGCGGACATCGGGAGCTGGCCCAGACCCTTTTCGGCCTCGTGCCGCCGGAGGTCCGATCGCTCCGCTTCTTCAACGAGATCGATGAAGGACTCTGGTTCTACCTTCAGGGAATGGACCTCCTGCCGGTGCCCGGCAGCCATCCGCGCTACAGCACGGCCTTTGACCTCGTCGAAGCCTATCGTTCCCGCTCGGTTCCGTCGGTGAAGCTCGAAGACCTGGACGCCAGCGCCAGGCCCACGACAAGCAAGCCCTTTTCGACTGGCTCGATCGGGGCGATCCGAGCACGCCCTACCTGCTGATTCGCGCGAATCTCTACGATCGGCTGGCTGGCGAGTTGCCGAAGCACGTGACCCCCCTATTCCGCGAGTCGGGGCTCCATCGAAACGAACTGATCCTGCTCCATGTTGCTCCGTTGCCCGTGGCCGCGGCTCGTGATGCGATCCGGTACTGATCCCGCGTCGGCGCCGATCACGACCCCGAACTTCCGGAGGGGCCGGCAGGGTGCGGATGTTCGGAATCTGTTGACTGCACCAGAGCGTCGGGTCGGCTGGACCTGATCGCGCCTGGAAGTCGGGTCGTGCCGATCGTGCGGGCATTTCTCCTTGTGTAGGCCGCACGTCTTGCCTGACCGCGACGACCGTCACGTTGTTCGACCTAAGTCTTTGACATAAAACATGAAGCGTCCTCAAGCGCACTGGCCGCGATGACGATAAATGCGACTGGCTCGCCAAGGTCAAGCCACGGCGAGGAGACGGGAGCACCAAACTGGTGGCATCGTCTCGGAAGCAAGAGGCTACAAGGCCTCGGGTCCCGGGAAGACCAGGCCGACGAAACGATGCCATGGACGACCGACGTGAAATCAGGGTCGAGCGAGACGGCCGGCCGGAATCGCCACCCTCGATCAATGTTAGCCAAGGAGAGTTATCTCCCATGTTGAAGCCCTTGACGTTGAGCCTCAGCCTCGCCGTCGCTCTGAGTCTGTGCAGCGTGAGCAAGGCGGGCTTGCACGATAGTAACTGTGCGACTTGTGGACTGGCGTCGCCGCAAGGCGTCGTGGCCAGCCCTCAGGGCTCTTATGGTGGCTGCGGCGGGTCGCCTTGCGGCGGCAGGCAGCACCACCAGTGGGGCAGCGGACTGAAGAAGATGTGCGGTATGTTCCAGCACTCCACGTCTTATGAGTGGGTCCTGAAGAAGAAGCACCACTTCAGCCTCGGCCATGGTGGCAGCGGCTGCAGCACTTGCAGCTCCGCTCCGATCTACCCGACCAGTCAGCATGTTGGCCCCTCCGGTCAGTATGCCGCTCCGTCGGGCCAGTATACGCGCCCCTCGGTCTATGGCGCCGGACAGCACACCTTCTTGCCGTCCCGGTCGACGACCAGCATCGCCTCGGTGCCCGCCGAGATGACCCCGGCCGCCGTTGGCGGCGAGGAAGTCCCGCCCGCTCCCGAAGTCAAAGGGTCGTCGGCAATCGGCTCGCAGAACGGCCTGCTCCTTCCGACCCCCTCGGGCAACTGAGATCGGGTTGAATCGAGTCCTGCCGTGCTGAATGCGTCCGCCCGTGGCCGCCTGCCGCTTCCACGGCGACTGGAGCGATCGTTTCAGGGCGACCTGCAACGGTCCTCACGTCCCCAGGAATCCGCCAGGAGACCGGCCCCGGGGCGGAGAAGGTCTTCATCCGCAGGGAGATCCCACGCGACGCCGCAACCCCGCGAGCTCACCACGCAGGTGATGATCCGAAGCAACGACGGCCCCGAGTCGCCCTCCGGCGATTCGGGGCCGTTCGTCGTATTCCAGGTGCCTCACGATGGGGATGCGTAGGTGCCAGGATCCCTGCGCCAGAACCCCTCCGCCGCCGGACTTCGCATGGGTTTGGTGAACGCCTTGACGCAAGGCTCGGGAAGCGCTGTCCCGCCCGGATGAGCCCCGCAATAACCCTTCGGATCGAGTAGGGCGCGATTGACAAACGGCGTCGATTGTGGATAACTCTCCGCGCCGGAAACGGTCCTCTACGCCGGCAGTCGCACGCCTCGATCGGCGGTTTCTCGGAATGGGCGGTCGGCTAGGGCCCTGTCCGTGGGGGGCGACCGGACGGGCCAGGTCGGGCGACCCGATCCGAACGTGAGGCGACGCGGTAGGATGCGACGTGGAGCGGGACGCCTCGACTCGGCGGCACGATCCTCTTGTCCGGAGGGCTTGATGCGGACCCTCGATCGCTTGTCTTCCACCGCGCCGATGGCCTGGATACGCGCCGGCGTCGATCGATTCCGGCGCGCCATGATGGCCCGCAGTCCCATGGTCCGCGCGAGCCTGATCCTGGCGCTGGTCCTCGGCCTGGCCGCGGCGGTCTACTGGGGTCCCACAGCCCTGGTCCCCACCGGGACGCACTACCTCGCTTCGGGCCGGCTATTCTCGTCGGACGACCTGAGGCGGATCGGCCAGGCCCTCGACGAGAAGGGGATCTCCTATCGCGTCGACGACCGCAAGGTCGAGATCTCCGCCGACCAGTACGATCAGGCCGTCATCGTGTTCGCCAAGCTGCATGTCGGGCCGCCGTCCTTCGAGGAGATCCGCGCTCCCGAGGACTGGTGGGACTCGATCATGAAGACGACGCGGGAGAAGGAGCAGAACGAGCGGCTCCGCCAGGAGCGGTCCATCGAGGGGTGCCTCAACAAACTCGATGGGATCGTCGCATCGCAGGTATCGATCCGATGGCCCCGCTCGACCGGGACTCGGCACCTCAGGGGCAAACCCTCCGCGTTCGTCACGGTCGAGACGGAGCCGAATCGACCGCTCCCCGGCCGGACCCGGCAGTTGATCCCGACGATCCTGCTCGGCAACGAGCCCGAGCTGACCGAGCAGTCGATCACGGTGATCGACATCCGTGGGAATTTGATCTTCAACCCGCGCAACCCGTCGGAGGCCAGCTCATCGCGCGACCAGGCGCGGGAAGAAGAGCTAAAGAAGAAGCTCCTGGAGAAGCTGTCTTATATCAAGGGAGTCCATGTATGGGTTCGGTTGATGGAGCGACACGACGAGTCCCCGCGACCGGCCCCGGCGGCGACCGACGCCCCCGAACGGGCTCGTCCCGTCCCTGCGCCCGCCATGGGAGTCAATCAGCCGATCGATCTCGATGAGCCCGTGCCGACGATCGTCGAAGCGGCCCGTCCGACCCCGGCCCCGCCCGTGCTGTCCGAGCAGGGACAGGTGCTGGTGAATGTGCCGCGGAGTTTCTATTTCAACCTCATGCACCCCACGGCCGATCAGCGCGAGCCGACTCCCGAAGTGCTCCGCGAGCTGGCTGCTCGCACCAAGGAGCAGATCATCAAGCTGGTAAAGATGGAAGTCCCGTCGTGGACGGTGGAGGTTGACACATTCCCCGACGGTCCGGTGGGCCGTCCGTCGGTGCTGCCCGACGCGCGGCGGAAGGCGACCGATTGGGGGATCGTGGCGGCCGTCGCCGCCGCCGTCGCCTTCACCCTGCTGACGGCCCTGGCGTCCTGGATCCAGGTCGCGCGCCGGCCCGCTCGACTGCCGGAGACGGAGGGCCGGACGCGACGCTATCGGGCGGACTCGGCCGACGAACCGAATCCTTCGGAGCGGGTCCGCGAGCTGGTCCGTCGTGACCCCGAGGCCGCCGCCAGCGTGCTCCAGCGCTGGACCGCGCAGGGAGGGCGCGCCTCATGACGACGATCCGGCCGCAGTATCACTCCCCGGGACCGCGCGGGCCCGCGGCGTGCGAACCGGAGGCGCGCGAGGCCGCCGAGGAGATGGTGTCTCGATCCCCCGCCCGGCCGGCGGGTTCTGACAATGGCGAGACCTCAACGCTGCGCAAGGCGGCGATCGTGCTTGTCAGCCTCGAGCAATCGCTGGCCTCGCAGTTACTGTCGCACCTGGATCGATCGGCCGTCGAGACGGTGACCTGGGAAATCGCCCGGCTGGACCGGATCGATCCCGACGAGCGTGCGGCCGTGCTGGATGAATTCTACAGCCTGGGCCTGCGCCGGCTCTGCTTCGTCTTCGACGACCTGGTCAAGATGAGCGATGCCGACATCCGCGCGGCCTACCACGAAGAGGACCGCCAGGCGTGGGCGCTGGCGCTGGCCGGCGCCGCCGCGATCGTGAGGGCCAAGGTGCTGGGAGCCCTCTCCAGCTCATCCGCCGCCGCGCTGCGGCAACATCTGGACAACCTCGGCCCGTTCCGACTCTCCGACTCGGAGGCGGCCCAGCTCGAGGTCGCCGAAAGGTTGCGGCGCCTCTACGATCACGGCCGGGTCAACCTTCCGGAACCGAATGGGAGCGACGAAGTTCTGGTGTAGGAGCTTCCTCCGGAAGGTCTTTGCGTCATGAGCGTCTGAGAGATTTCTCATTCGAGATTCCGGATTCGATATTCTCGAGATCCAAGACACGAGATCCAATACTTCAATTTCAAGGCTCAATAAATCAAAATTCCAAATTTGCGATGAAATGGTCCTTTTAATCTCGAATGCTGAATTCTCAATCCTGAATTCCCCATGGGTTGCGGCCGCTGGCCGCGTTGAGAGGATGCCGGCGAATGAATCGCGATCCGCTGATGCTTCCTGATGCGGGGTGCGGTTGCGTTCGTCCCCCATCAGGACAGAGGAAACGATACCTGAGCTTTGGCGTTTCCGCGATCCTGGCCGCGGCGTTGTTCGCACGACCTGCTCAGGCGGATCCGGATGCGACGGCCGCGAGTCCGCCGACGCGCTCCGGTGTCTCCCGACCATCGCGATATCCCTGGTTGGGCAGTGAGACAAGAGGGACCGGAACGACGGCGAGCGAGGGCTGGTGGCCAGGAATTGCGGGTATCGCCCTGATCCTGGCCGTCTTCGGAGGGATCACCGCCGCAGTCCGCCGGTTCGCTCCCCGCCCCGCGGCCGGCGGCGTGTATGTCGTCGGCCGGGTCAGCCTCTCGCCCAAGCATTCCGTGTATCTGCTCCGCGTCGGCGGGAAGGTCCTACTCGTCGGGGCTGGTCCCCAGGGGCCGCCCTCACTCATCAGTGAGGTGGACGATATCACCGACAGCCCGCCAGGATCTCATCGGGAGGAGGGCGCATGATCGACCGAGGCGACACGACCTATCGTCGACTCGCGCCGCCGGTGTGGGCCAGGCTGTGGCTCTCGGCGATGCTGACCGTCCTGGGCGCGAGCGCGTGCCTGGCGGACGACGGGCTACGCCCGCACGTCAAAGCCGCGCATGGCCAGACGAGCACGGGTCGCGCCGCCTCCTCGACCGTGGGGCCGAACCAGGCCGCCGAGCTCGAGTCGACAGCCACGGCGTCTCCCCCAGACCACGTCAACCCCGCCCGTGCGCTCCCGGTCAACACGGCACGGGCGCTCCAGAACGTCGCCCTCTTCGGCCTGGTCTCCCTGGCCCCGATCGGCCTGCTCATGCTGACGGCGTTTGTGCGGATCAACATCGTCCTGACGCTGCTCCGCCAGGCCCTGGGAAGTCCCCAGGTTCCCGGCAACCAGGTCTTGACCGCGCTGGCGCTCTTGCTCACGGCTCTGGTGATGTGGCCGAAGGGGGAGTCGGTCTATCAGCGGGCGATCCAGCCGTATTCTCAGGGGAAGATCGATGCCGTCGCTGCGTGGACGGCGGGCTCGCAGCCGATCAAGATGTTCATGATCGACCAGATCGTCCTCTACCGGCACGAGGATTACCTCGCCGGACTCTTCGAGTACGCCGTCCCCTCGAGTCCCGGCCAGGCCCCGGCCGTTCCCGCGCGGCCGGAGGACTTTCCGCTTCGCGTGGTGATGCCGGCCTACTTGCTCAGCGAGTTGACGACCGCCTTGATGATGGGATTCTACATCTACTTGCCATTCCTGGTCGTCGACCTGGTTGTCTCCTCGGTCCTGGCGGCGACCGGGTTATTCATGCTTCCCCCGACGCTGGTCGCCACGCCGGTCAAGCTGATCCTGTTCGTCCTGGCCGATGGCTGGAGGCTCGTCGCGGAGATGTTGCTATCGAGCTTCGGCACCGGTGGGGGGCCTTAGCCTTCGGAAGGCGGAAGGCTGAAGGCTGAATCAATCCGGTCCGACCCATCCTTCAGCCGTGCGGAAAGTGAGGATTCCTCATGGATATGACGCACGCGATCGACGGGTCGCGGCAGGCGCTTCAGATGGCGCTTCTGCTCGGTGGGCCGCTGCTGGCGGTGGCGCTGCTGGTCGGTCTGGTGATCAACGTGGGCCAGACCTTGACGCAATTGCACGAGCCGGTGGTTGGGTTGATCCCCCGGCTGGTCGCGGTCGCCGTGGCGCTGCTTCTGATCCTTCCCTGGATGCTGGCCCGCTGGGTGTCGTTCGCGGTCGACCTGATCGGGTCGATTCCCGAATTGTTGTAGCCGTTCCTCACGATGCGGGGTTGGCTCCGAGCCTTCGCGGTGTCTGCCCCCAGGTAGTGAGGATCTCCAAGGAGGGTGATCCGCGCTCATGGGATGGGAGATTCCCGCAGGACTTGACTGGTCCTTCCTTGCCGAGCGGGGAGGCGCGTATGCGTTGGTGCTGGCCCGGATCCTGGGTTTATGCCTGACGGCGCCGGGATTGGCGGTACCCGGGCTAGGCTGGCGGTTTCGGCTGGGGCTGGCCGTGATGCTCGGCGCGGCGTTGTTGCCCGTGGTGGGCGTGCAGGCCGAGGCACCGCGTGACTGGCCGGGTGTCGCCTGGTCCGGCCTGGCTGAGGTGTTGACCGGAGGTCTGCTGGGCTGGGCAGCGGGGCTGATCGTGGCCGGGGCTCGGACGGCGGGCGAACTCGTCGCCGCACAGGCGGGCCTCTCGACCGCCACGCTCTTCGACCCGGAGTCCGGGGAAGAAACGACGCCCCTGGGCAACCTCTACGGCTGGCTCGCGACGGCCGCGTTCCTCGCGATGGACGGTCCGCTCGCCCTGGTCCGGGCGTTGGCCACGAGCTACAGCGTCATCCCGATGGGGCAGGTCGTGCTTTCCGACGAATCCACGAAGGTCTTGGACCAACTCGGCGACGCACTAGCACTGGTTCTGCGAGCGGCCGCGCCCCCGGCAATCGCCCTGGTCATGACGGGCATCGTCCTGGGTTGGTTGAGCCGCACGGCCTCATCGCTTCCCTTCCTGACCCTCTCGCTGTCGTTCCGGGCCGGTCTCGGCATCGTCCTGGTCTTGCTCGGTCTCGCGGCGCTGGTGGCCACACTCTCCGTCACCTGGAGCAACTTGCTCCCGGTCCGTTGAGCAGGCAGATCGGGAAATCACGATGCGAGATTTCAGATTCCCGAGTCAGGAATCATCCCGATCCCGGATGGGAATCCCTCACAGTCAAGGATGAATCATGTCCGAAGATCGGACACAGCCACCATCGAAGCATCGCCGGCAACAGGCGCGCGAGCAGGGTCAGGCCGTGCATAGCCCGGAACTGACGGCCGCCGTGGGCTGGCTCGTGGCCGTGATCGTGCTGGGCGTATCCGGCAAAGAGCTGGCGGCGGTGATGATGCGTCTCGTGTCGGATTCCATGACGATGCCGGCGTTCCCGGCCGATCCCGCCGTCGTCGCGTCTCGGATTCGGAGCGTGCTCCTCGTGCTGGCCTGGCCGCTCGGGATCGTCCTTGTCGCGTTCGGTGGCGCGGCGCTGGCCGCGCACCAGTTACAGGTGACGGGGCTCTTTGCGACCAGTCTGATCGCCCCGGATCCGGCACGACTCTGGACGCCGGGAACGGGTCCTGGACTTGCGGTCCGGTCGGGAAATGTGGCCTGGGCGATGGTCAAGGCGGTCGTCGTGGTCACCGTCTCGGCCTGGGTCCTTCGCGATGGATGGCATGAACTCCAGGCGCTCAGCCGGCTGGAGGTCGCGGCCCTGGCGCGGGCGGCGGGCCGGTCGGTGTTCCGTCTGTCAGGCGTGCTGGCGGGCGTGTTCCTGATCCTGGGTCTGATCGACTATGGTCTGCGCTACGCCCGATTCGAGACGATGCTGCGGACGACGGCCCAGGAGCAGCGCGAGGACCAGCGGGTGATCGAGGGCGACCCGGCCGCGCAGGCGCAACGGCGGCAGATGGCCCGCGCCTGGCGCGGCGATTCGCCCGAGCTGCTCGCCGGGGCGAGCCTCATGCTGACCGGTCCCGGCGGCCTGACGATAATCCTTTCGGGAGGCCCGCCGCCGCGACGGGTCACGATCCGGACCACCGCGACCGGCTCGCCCGGCCGCTCACTGAGGCGGTCCGCCGAGACCGCGAGGATCCCCGCGGTCGAGGCGGGCGACCTGGCGCGGCTGCTGGCCCGCTCCTCCCGGCCGGGTTCGACGGTCCCGGCCGAGCAGGTTGCCGATCTCGCCGCCGTCTGGCCGACACTATACGAAGCCTGACAGGATGGGAAGAGTACCGGATAGAAGGAGTCCCGATTCAAGATTCAATGAACGAAATGCCCTATGTCAACAGGATTTCCATCCATTCTTTATTTTGGATTTGTCATGTGGGAACGATTCTTTCAAAGCCTCTGAGACCTCGATCTGGCTGCTAACGAAATGGCCGCGCGACATCGCGTTTCGCCTTTGCGCATCCGGCGGAAGTCGTTATGCTTCCGCGTCAAGCCGCTCGGTGGACGGCACGGACGACCTTGATCAACCGGGCCATGCCAGTCGTGGGAGGGTAAGAGATGCGACGGATCGCGGTGTTGAATCAGAAGGGCGGCGTCGGCAAGACGACGACAACGGTGAACCTGGCCGCCGCGCTGGCGATCGCCGGACACAAGACGATGGTGCTAGACCTCGATCCTCAAGCGCATGCGACGCTGCACCTCGGACTCCTGCCGGGGCGTTCGGGTCCCTCGCTCTATGAAGTCTTAACGGACGGACTCCCCCTGGCCAAGGTCCGCCGCTCGGTCGTGCCGAACCTGTCGATCTGCGGGAGTCACATCGACCTGGCCGGGGCCGAGCTCGAACTGCTGGGGACGGTTGGCCGGGAAGTCATCCTGCGCGACCAGATCAATGCCGACCCCGAGCCGTTCGACTTCGTGCTGATGGACTGCCCGCCGTCCTTGAGCGTCCTGACCCTGAACGCCCTGTGCGCGGCCACCGAGGTCCTAATCCCGCTCCAGGCCCATTTCCTGGCGCTGCACGGGCTCTCGAAGCTGCTGGAGACCGTGAACCTGGTCTCGAAGCGCGTCAATCGCGAGCTGAAGGTGGGGGGGATCGTCCTCTGTCTCTACGACGCCGGGACCCGGCACGGCAGCGAGGTGATCGAGGACCTGAATACCTTCTTCGAGGGCCGGCGCAGGGCCGATGCGCCCTGGGCCGAGGCGAGGATGTTCCAGACGAGAATCCGGCGGAACATCAAGCTCGCCGAATGCCCCAGCTTCGGACAGTCGATCTTTCAGTATGCCCCGACCAGCCGTGGCGCCGAGGACTATGCCTCGCTGGCCGCCGAGCTCCAGGGGCTCCCCGCGGCATCCATCTGGCAAGCATCGGCCGACAATGCCTCAGCGGCGTGACGACCGATTCCCCGAGGATCCCCGGCGCGATTCGATCAAAGCGTGGGGTTCACATTGGGTTCCACGCCGATCGGAATCATCGAGTCCTCGGGGACGAAGCTGCCCACATCCTGGAACGGTGCATTGGGCTCCAACGCGGCCCAGACCGCGAAGGTATAATGCTTGAGCGCGAATCCCTCGGAGGGGAGCTGGCTCGCATTGAGCAGGATCCGCACGGTTGGCCCGGCCACCCGAATCACGGGTGAGCTGATCGTTTGCGTGGAGCCGGTGGTCAGATCGGTGATGGTGGCCGAGTTGTTCTGTCCGTAGGGCCCCACCGTCACGCTGACCAACTCATCAGGCGTGATTCCGGGCCGTTGGGAGTAGTAGGGCCCTAGCCTCTGGCCGGCGCCGCGATTGATGGCGAAGACGATCGTCGTCGCAAACGGCGTGGTTGTGAACGGCCCGCGCCGATCGCTCCCAACTCGATCTTCTTGTGCTTCAACACGACGGCGCCGCCGATGTTCAGGGCCAAGGCGTCATGGGGAAGCCCCGTGTATCCGCTCTGCAGGTTGATCCTCTTGACGACCAGGCCGGGGACGGAATACTGGGTGATCGTGCCGTCGCCGATGCCCGCGGCAACCCCAAGCGGGTTCCTCATCTCCTTGAGCGCCAAGGCCACGAATTCGTGGCCCGCGCCGCCGAAGATCGCGTTGAGCACGGCCTTCTCCCCCGCCGCATTGAACGAGAGCTTCGGCTCGTGCACTCGGGCCAGGATGGCCGCGCCCGACTGATGCGGCGGATTCATACCGGCCAAGCTCAGTAATGGGCGTCCCTCGAGCGGCTCGAATCCCAACGGCTTGCGTCTCGCTCTCTCGTTCCGACTCATGGTGGGCATCTTCCAGTTCGTCACAGGGGCGATCGGGGACGTGAACATCAGATCGTCGTTCGAGTTGCGGTGATTCTCCCGGCATTGTCGGGAATCCCGCCTATCCAAGAGGGTCATAACAATTATAGAACGGCATCCAGAGGTTAGCAAAATCGGCGCAATGGCAACCTCAAGGGTCGGGGCGGCATGCTGTGAACGGGCCGGCTCGAGGCCGATCGCCCTCGACCTGCCAGATGCAATTCGCGCGCGAGCGCGGGAGACGTGGCGACCTACGGCGTCCAGGCGAACCAGGTTGTCCAGGATGCAATTCGCGCGCGAGCGCGGGAGACGTGTGTCGCGGCGAGCGATTGGGCTACTCCTTGCCCTTTTCGATGCTCGCCTTGGGGGAAGGAGGCGAGAGTTTCTCTCGCAGTTGACGGATCTCGGCGGACTGTTGCTCGATCATTCGCTTGATCTCCCCCACCTCGGAGCGGAGGCTGCGGACCTCGTTCTCGACATCCCCGCCCCGGCTGAAGAACATGACGATGATGGCGATCAGGATCATCGTTCCGCATCCAAGTTGTACGCGTTGGACCTGGGTCACTTCCGCCATCGATTCCTCCGGGACACTCAGCTTGAGCGAGGTGGTTGACAGGCAAGCGGCCCGGACGTTCCCGACGGATTTTTCGATCGAGGTCGGTGTCGCCCGTAGCCGGCTTGTCCGACAGTGGGCCGGGTCGCCGGAGGTCGGCTAGGTGTTCGTGAGCGTCTTACTGCGAACTGTGCAGCTTCCGGTCCCGTTCATTGCCCTTCCCGGTTGACGACCTCGCCCCCGGCGCGGGTGATCAGGGCTTTGAACACATTGAGATCGATCGTGATCTTGATGAATCGGGCCGATCCGTCGGCGAACAAGGCATTGAACCCGCCCGGGTGGACCGACCCGGCGCCGAAGAACGACGGCTTTGCCTCGGGGTCGAACGGGAGCTCGGCGTCAGGCTTGGTCCAGGGGACCGCTTCATTCGATTCACAAATCATGATCGTGTTCGACGTACCGTCGGTAATCTGCGCGATCCTCGTATCCTTGCCTTTCTCGAACAAGGCACCCTCGCCGACGAAGATCCGGTAGGTAGTCGTCCCCGGCTCGAGGTTGGGCCGGCTCGGGCAGACGAAGGTCGTTGGCATCTCCTTGATGAGCTCCTTGTTGTGCGGGCTGTCCCACGGCTCGTCGAGATGGAACCGGTTGTAGAGTTCGGCTTGCTCGATGTACGGCAAGATCGCCACGCGCCAGCTCAAGAGAGGTTTGCCGTCCTTGTCGGTGAGGGCCGGCTTGGGGAAGGCACTGGTGGCCGATTCGTAGTTCAACATCCCCAGGCCCATCTGCTTGAGGTTGTTGGTGCACTGGGCGCGGCGGGCCGCCTCGCGCGCCGACTGCACGGCCGGGAGAAGGAGCGCGATCAACACGCCGCTGACGGCCGGCGAGGAGACGCTGGGGAACGATTCGCGCGAGACGATCCGCGCGCCATTGGCGTCGGAGACGATCGCGAGCGAGCCGGGGAACAGCAAGGACTTCAACTCGTCGGCCTGGGGAATCTGGGTCGGATCCACATGCAGGGGGCCTCTCGCGACTGCCTCGTCCCGGGGACGCGGCGGATCCGGGAATCGCGACGGATCGATGACCTCGCCGCCGTTGCGCGTGACAAAGTCGTGGAACAGATTTGCGTTGATCGAATTCGGGAGGAACCGGACCGCGCCGTCGGCGAACGCGGCGTTGAAGCCGTCGTTGTGGGGACCCTCGGTGCCGTAGAGCGAGGCGACCGCCGCCGGGTCGAACTCCAGCTCGGCGTCGGGCTTGGTCCAGGGAACGGACTCCTTGGCCTCCACGACCATGAACGTGCTCGACGTCCCGTCGGTGACCCCAGCGAATCCCGTGTCCTTGCCTTTTTCGAACAGGGCACCCGGGCCGGTGAACACCCGATAGGTCGTGGTGAACGGTTCGAGCTTGGTCTGTTCCGGGCAGACAAACACCAGCGGCATTTCCTTGATGAGCTCCTTGTTGTTCGGGCTGTCCCACGGCTCGTCGAGTTTGAACCGGTTGTACAAGGGCCCTTGGTCGATATAGGGCAGGATTGCGATGCGCCAGCTCAAGAGCGGCTTGCCGTCTTTGTCGATGATCGCAGGCTTCGGGAGGTTATTGAATGCGCCATGATAGTTGTGCATCGCCAAGGCGATCTGCTTCAGGTTGTTGGAGCACTGGGCGCGGCGAGCCGCCCCGCGTGCCGATTGCACGGCCGGTAGCAACATGTTGACCTGCTGGACGACGCCCGGCAGGCTCTGGACCAATTGCGGCAGCGTGTCGCGAGGGTCGCTGACGTTCAGGAAGACCAGGTCTCCCGGGAGTCGCCGGGCCATCGGGATGAAGGCGCCGGTCGGCCTCCAGAGCTGGTCGGGAGCGGCGCCGGCAAGGTCCACGGCCCGCACGGCGTTTGGTGTTGTGGCGGCGACAACAAGCTGGTCTTTGCCGAGCCGGATCGTCGGCTGAAACATGGCGAGGATCTGTGGAGGAAGCCCGCCCTGAGGCAGGTCGAGCATATAAGTGGGGCGCGGGTCGTCCTGCTTTCTGAACGCGATGGCTCGGGCGTTGGGATCCGGCGGACCGCGACGAGCACCGGCTTGCTGAGCCTGGATGATCTGGTTGATGGTCTGGATCAGAGGGTCGATCACCTTGGCGAGGGAGTCGCCGCGGATCTGGGCCGAGATCGTCAGCCCGCTGAAAGGCGCGAGAGCCGCCAGGGCCGGATCGGCCGCCGGATCGGCATTCGCCGCTTGGGAATAGACGGATATCTTCGGTCCGAGGCTCGCGAGCAAGTCATTGCGAAGCGCGATTCCAAACTGCTGATGAAACGCCGCTTCAATTTGGGCGAATCCGTCGGCCATCTGGGGATTAGACTGGTTGGCCAATTCGACGACCTTGTCATAGATCCTGGCGAAGTCGAGAGAGAGTACGGCAAAGCCGGTCAGACCGGCGGGTAAGGGCGGGAGCGACTGGATGTTGAACGTAGGCTGGTCGAGGAAAGCCAGGATGCCGCGCCGGGGTGCGGGAGCCACCGCGCCAAGGACGGCCACGAGGGCGTCGTCCTGAAGGCCCCACTGGAACTCAATCCGCTTCAACCCGTCGAGGCCGAGTTGCACCGCCTGGGGAGGCATCGGCGGTACCGCGGTGATGTTGACGAATCCTGCCGCGACCGGCTGAAAGCCCTCTTTCGCCTGGAAAAGTGCGACGCGGAGCGGATGATCGAGGGCGTTGGGCTCCTTGCCATCGAGGACGGACATGACGAAGTCCGGTCTGTTGGATAGGATCAGATCTCCCTTTTCGAACCACCAGCCGCCCTTCTGATCGATCGGGTGATAGGTACGGCCGGCCTTCTGGACCGGCGTGCGATCGGCCCCTGGCCGGCCGCGTCCGGCCAAGTTCCGGGACGCCGCGTCCTCGAGCATGTGACGGATCGAGGGCCGGTCGCCTCCGCGCGCGACGAAAACGATCCCGGGACCGCCCCCATCCGGGTCATTGGGCTTGCCCCAAACCCCCACGGCGCCCCCGTGTCTTGCGACGTGCTTGACCAGGTCGATCATGTCGGCCGCCGTGACCGGACTGTCCCCTCCGGCCGACTGTCGCATGAGTTCGAATCCCTGGCGGGCGAGGTCTTCCAGGAGGGCGCCGAGCTTGGTGTCGTTCAGAAGTTTGTACGCTACCGACTTCTTCCAGGCATCGCCGTGCGCATCCAAACCGTCACATTCCAGGTAGGCGATCAAATTCTGTCGCGGGAGGAAACGAGCCAGGGATGCCTTCGACGCGTCCGGGTCGCCGGGTCGCGGCGCCTGGCCGAGAGCCGGGACCGGCCACGCCGACGAGACAGCCATGGCCAGACCGACGACGAAGCCGAGGACCCAAGGATTCCTCGAGGCATGATCCATCCAGAAGCCGATCCTCATGCGTTCCATGGCTGATTCCTCTCGAAACCGTTGGGCCCGAACGGAGCCTGATGTGCGATGACGACATGTCCGATCCGGACGACTGGATGTCCCCGGATGCCTTCGATGCAGGATATCGATCGCGGTGCGCCGGTTCCACTGGAAAACGATCTCGCGGCTCTTTCCGCCTGCGGGAACCGGCGGAAGCCGGCGCCATTCGCTACGGACCCACTTCGACGATGAAAGTTTGAGTGGCGCTGCCGACCGTTTCGGTGCCAGAGGAGACGACCTTCTCGATTCCCCACTTGAGCGCCCCCTCATCCTGGCGGCGCACGTCGCGTTCGAGCTTCACGGAAAGGACCACCTCGGATGTGCCCGATCGATCGGGCGTCCCCGAGAGCAGACCGGTCGCTTCGTCGATAGTGAGCCATCGCGGTCCGCGCCGAAGGGAGTACCGAGGGTGTTCGAGGTCCCAGAAGCTCATCGTTTCCTTGCCATCGACGACCCGCGTGCGAAGATCACCCAGCGAACGGATGGCCGCTACGGGATAGCGATAATTCACCCCTTTCCTGGCGAGGGTCACCGGCGCACTGACGATGACGGGCCGCGGGGAAGCGGCGTAGTCGGAAGGTCCACTGCGATTCCCGGCCGCGTTGACGGCGACCACTCGGTAGAAGGCCCTGTTCGCCTCCGGGAGCTTCACATGCGGGCCCACCACTTCCAGTTCGGCGTCCGAGGTCTCGGCCACGAAGTTTGCAGGGAACTCCGAGGCCGTCGTCTTTGAGATTCCGACGGTGACGGGGTACGGTCGGTCGCTGGCGGTGAAGCCCTTCTCGTCGCTGGCATGGACGCGGTAGGCCACGGGCTTGCGGCCCATCGGGTTGGGCGTCCAGCGGAGGACGCCCCGGTTGTGCTCGCGGTCGAATTCGAGGCGGACTTCTCGAGGAGGTGCGGGTCCCCTCGGCATGAAGCTCCAGGTGGGACTCCACGGTCCCCAGATCCCCTTGTCATCGCGCGCGCGGACGTGCCAGAAATACGTTGTCTCAGGATTCAGGAGGCCAGGGCCTGGCAGCGTGTAGCGGGTCTCGCCCGTGTTGACGGTCCGGGAGATGAGCTTGGCGAAGCTCATCGAGACGGGCCACTTCATGTCGGCGCGTTCGGATAGCTCGAAGTGGTAGTCGGCGATCGCATCGCCGTCCGGATCGATGGCGGCCCGCCATTGGAACACGATCGCGGTCCCCTCGGTCACACCTCCGGAGGGAGGCGAGACTGGCTCGGACGGCGCGTCGGGCGGTCGGCTCGCCGACCGCTCGACCCACTCGTGAGTGATCCGCACCTGGCGCCGGCTCGCCGACTCGTCGGTGTACGTGAACGCGTTCGAGCCAACACCCATACCGGGAAGGGTGAGCGGGGCCATCTGCAGGTCGTTGAGGATTCCCAGTCGCCGGAGTTGTGCGTCGCCCGACAGCTCACATTTCAGGTAGTACCGGTACCGAGCCGGCCCCTCGGGCAGAAAGAGACGGTCGAGATTGCGATCAACCTCATGCCAGGATTTGCCGTCCCAGGAGAGCATGAACCGTGCGCCGATCTCCTCGGCGTCCAGCCTTCCCCCGACGAAGACGTAGGGACTGGACATCGTCCAGACGACGATGCCAGTTTTCCCCTCCTCTGCCATGAGGGTGCCGTCTCGCACCCGGATCGACTCGACTTTGGAGGCGCCCGTGCGCCAGTACGTCTGCTTGAAGTCCGGGCGGTATTCCCACAAGCCGTTGCAGATCCGGTCTGGGAATCGGGGGCGCCCGGACCCGTGATACTTGATCGGATTCAAATGACCCCAGCGCCAGACGAGCGCCTCCCCCGGACGGAGCGTCATGTTCAAGGCACTGATGGACGAGTTGCGGTCCCCGTTGACCGCCCCTTCGAAGACATAGATGGACGACTCCCACTCATCCCCCGCGCGCCGGTCGGGTTGCAGGATTCCCTGAGTGTGCGTGCGGCGGATCAGATCGTGATCGCGCACCAGGTCTTGCTCGCCGGCGATGGTCTGGTTGTCGCGCAGGAGATAGATGGAGTGCATGTCGCCGTCGAAGAGGTGCCAGGAATCGTCGTAAAAGACCTGGCTGACGCAATGCCCCACCAGGCGTGCCGGTGCGACTTTGAGGCCCGCCTGGCGCCACAGGCCGGCGAGACAGATCGAGTCGTTGCCGCACGTGTTGTAGCCATAAACATTGAAAACTTTGACGGGATCGAGCAGTTCGTTATTGTCCCCTTCGTAGTGGAAGCGATGCTGGACTTCCTGCCACCAGAGGGCCCTGGCCTTCTCCCGGTCGGTCATTCCCGGCTCGATGGCCCGGGCCACGATCCGATCGAGGCTGCGGAAGTCGTTACAGCCGTTGGAGAGCCAGGGATTGACGACGTCGGTCGTGCCCACGTTCTCCAGCCGGACGGAGCGATTCGACTCCCAGGACTGCTCGAAGGGTTGCCAGACCCCCTGCGGCGATCGGCAGTTCCGGCCGTCCATCGTCCCACCCTGGGTCACGATGTACTGGACCCGTCCATCGACAATCTCTTGCAGGTGCCGCTTCGTCAGATCGGTCGGGTGATGGTTCGACCCCCATGGGGACATCGCGTCGTCCGTCGTCGCTCCCAGAAGCAGGACAGCCCAGGTCAACAGCGTTGTGCCCATGCGCTTCCCTTCCACCTATACGATCGTGATCGGCTGGGTACACCGGCGGAGTCAGTATGTCCCCCCGCCTGTTGTATCATGCCGTCCGCAGCCGCGGCTATGATTGAATCGCCACCAAGGACTTTCGAAGGCCAGACGATTCCTCGACCCTCAGGGCGAAGAGGAGCCCCGTAAACGGCGTCGCCCCGATCACGGCTCGGGCGAACGCATTCTGATCCTCGATCCGCCAGGTCCGCTCCCAGACGAGCCGCAAATTAGAGCGCCTTCCACTTGCGTGGCCCGCGCCCGCGCAATGGCACGATCTGCCGACCTGGCCACCCGGCCGACCGCAGGTCCCCTTCGGGACTCACCGACCGATGCGGGTGTCATCACGTGGCACAATGGGACATCTTTTTCCCGGGTCGCGCTCCCTGATCTCCTTGGCTGATATCCGGTTGCGGCGACGACCCGGACCGGGAGGTGCGGTCCGGGCGCCCGTCTCGGCAGTGATCTCACGTGGGCCATACTCTCAGGATGCCGCAACTTTGGGAAACCGTTAATGCACCTAGCGGGGATTTCGGCCGAGAGCCGCCCCAACTCTCAGCCCCAGCGGCAGATAAAAAATCCGAAATTATTTTCAGCCTGAAGTTTAGCGAGGGCTTCGCGTCGTCCTGGGGCGAGCGCAATCCAACCGATAGGCGCTCGAATCGCATGCCGCCTCCAGGTCCCCTTTCACCTCCTCGGCGGCCTGCCGTATCTCGGGATGGTCGGCGAGCACTTCGACCCGGTGGTCGTCGAGCAGGACGTTACCAGAGTCGAAGCTCGGTCCTGAGGCCCCGCAGGTCCATCTCGTACTCGATCTCGACGATCGGCGGGCGACTGTAGAACCAGCGAATTCCGTGAGTCGCGGCCACCCCAACTCTTCCCAGGAGGATCTCGGCGAGGAACGGCTCGATGGGATGAATCGTATAGACGTCGATGGCGGTGACCTCGGGCCAGTCACGACCGAGTCTCCGCAGGCGGTCCTCCATGAGGTCCATGACAAACCGTGCCTTTGCGACGATGCCCTCCGGCGAGGTATCTCCGGCCCGGACGATGCCTTCGGCGTCCAGGACGCCCTCGGGCAGTTCCCCGGCACCGGCGACGACGAAGGTCGGAGGCAGGGACGGATCGCAAGGCCTCGAATACGAGAAGCCGTAGAGGACCGGCTTGGAGGGCGAAGCCACCGCCGGTGCGACATTCGTTCGGGCCACGGGATTCACGCCGTCGACGAAGAGCCCCCACCCCTCCAGGATCCGGGCATACTCGGTATTGAACTCGCCGAACCCCCGGAAGGAGAATGGGACGGGCGATCGGAGTTCGATCCCGCAGAGGGCGGCCTTTGGTCTCCCCTCTGCCGCCAGGTGAGTCTCGATCGCCTCGAAGCCCTGAGCATAGGGAATGGGGCGATGGAGCGTGACGTGCGCGACCTCGAATCCTGGTTTCGAGACCACGCCGCATGAGTACGGGGCGATTCCAGGGAGGAAGCGGTAGTCACCCGAGGGGTGGTCGATCCAGGGCATCGGTCGGGCTCCAAGACTCTGATCGGTTTGATGACGGTTGGGATCAATGGCCCGGCTCCTCAAGCAGCCCGCCTTCCGCTTGCCATCGATCGATGACCCACCTGGCGATCCGGCCCAGTTCTCGCTCACCCTCGGACTTCGGCTCCCGATGTCGACCCTCGATCCGATGGAGTCGATCCAGGGCCGCCCGATACTCGGACCGCTTCGGCGGCGCCAGGTTGCCCTGGGCCTTCATCGCCCGCACCCGATCGGGGCTCACCAGAGGCGATGGCTGGCACCACGTCCGCTCGGTGGCGAAGGCCGCCTGGAGTTCCAGGAGGTCATCGACCGACTGCTCCGTGACCGACTCACCGAACACTTCCCTCCCCAGAATCACCTTGTATCCCTGGAGCGAGAGGTCAGGGTTGCGGCTGAATTCCCGGTAGGCGATCCGATTGACTCGCATCGGCAACTCGCCATAGGGCGGCTCTCCCTCCTTCAGCCAGCCGAAACCCATGGGCACCTGACGCCTCCCTTTGAGCCACGCCTGGCCCTCCTCGGCGACCGTGGCAACGAAGGAATACGCCTCCAGGGATGGGACGTAGCCCGTGACGCCCGCTTGCCTGGCCCGGAGGGCACCGGCCTGGATGTCCTGCGGGCGCCGCAGGGCGGGCGAGTCATCCCACCAGAGGGTGCTCTTTGCTTGCTTGATGAGGTCTGGATCGAGATGGGCACTGTGTGGGGTGAAGAACAAAGTCCAGCGCGGATCGAAGGGTTGCTTCGCGGCCCTGACACCGAAGCCGGGCACCTCGGCCCCCGAGAAGTAATGAGGGTAGACCACGATCGTGGCATCGGGTTTCTTGTCCCAGACCTCCTCCGAGATCCGCTTGACGGACGCGAACTCCCTCTCGAAGAATCTCGGCCCGCAATCGGCACAATGGCAGATGGCATAGTCGGACGACTCGATCATCAGCCCGTCGGCGTTCGGATAGAAATCGAAGGCCATCTCCCGGACGTACTCGAGCATGAACCGCTGTGACTCGGGCCTCGATGGGCAGAGGTTGTAGCCCCAGCAACCGATGCCCCCCTTACCGACCGGCTGACCATTCCTACCGATGGCCCTGGTCTCCGGGTGTTCCAGCGGGTACTGATTCACACCGTCATAACCGAAGGGCGTGAAGCCGAGCAGGACCTTGATCCCCCGCGTGTGGGCGTGGTCGATCAGTTCACACACGAAGTCCTTGCGAACGTTCTCGTGCTCCTCGTTGCATCTCCAGGTGATCGGGAACCTCCTGGATCGGAACGCTCCGGCGACCCAGAGCAAGAGCGTGTTGCCGCCATCGTCGCGGATGTCGTTGACGATCTGCCTCCAGTCGGCCAGGTTGTAGGTCGGCATCCGCATGAACGTGATGTAGTAGCCCCGCTGGGCGAACGGGCCGTCTTTACGACCATCATCCTCGCCAGGAGGGGCCAGCATCAGGAGCGTTGCGGTGGCCAGCACGGAGAGCATGGAATCACGTCCTCGATGTGGGGCGGTCGTGCAGGCGGTTCCGTTCGATCAGGATACTCGGGTGTGCCTATCGACGGAACAGGAAACCGGAATAAGACGCTGACGGGTCACCAGCCGAGTGGTCGGTTTCGCCGTCCGCTTCGCCACCAGGCTTGCTGGTGTGACTCTCCCTTGGTAATATCCAGCAAATGTTAAACACGATCAAGGGGAGCGTTCAGCATGTCCGCCTCGTTTTGCACGGGACCGCTCCGACGCCGGGAGTTCCTCCGGCTCGGCACGCTCGCCCTCGGCGGCCTGGGCCTCGCCGATCGGCTCGCCGCACGGTCTGCCGCCAGTCCGACCGACCCCGACACCTCGGTCATCCTCTTCTGGATGTGGGGCGGTCCCAGCCAGTTCGAGACCTACGACCCCAAGTCCGACGCTCCCAGCGAGTACCGTGGTCCGTTCCGCCCCATCCCGTCCACCGTGCCGGGCCTGGACCTCCGCGAACTCTTCCCGCTCCAGTCCAAACTCGGCGATAAGCTCGCCCTGATCCGGTCGCTGGACCACACGATGCGGTGGAGCGCCCACTGACGCCGAAGGACCTGCTGGCGACGATCTACCGGCACCTGGGGATCGATCACCGGGCCGAGTTCCAGGACTTCTCGGGCCGCCCGATCCGGATCCTCTCCGAGGGCGAGCCGATCTGGGAGTTGATCGGAAGGGTGATGCTCGGGCGTCCGGAACCTCGGCGGGCGTTGCGCAGACGGGTCGAGGTGGGGGATGACACGGACCACGATTCGACCGATGACGTAGATTGGACAGTCGGAGTCGCCATCGTCATCGGAGGTGCTCGGGGCCTTGGCCGGGCCATCGCCATCGGATTGGCATTGGAGGCCGACGACCACGGCGTGAAGCTCTTCGCCATCGAGCCGGGGACGGTCCGTACGGACATGGCGGAGTGTGACGACTTCCTACGGCTCCGACTCGAGCAGCGATGATCAGAGTCTTCATCGCCACGGTCTCACGGGGCCTCCATGGCTGTGGAATTCTGCATCGTGATGCACCTCATTCCATAGGTCAGGGGATGAATAAAAGGCACCGATCACTCGTCTCCGTCCAGGGCATCAGTGACTCTTCCGGCTGCTAACAGAGCTCGAATCAACCAGCATTGCCAGAGCGTGTGACGTGTGAAAGGCTCCTGGATGCGGCCTCCTCGTGAGTCGTGTTTCCATTTGTCCCGAGCTTGCTCTGTCTTATCTGCGTGTCATGCTTTCCTTAGAGAGATAGAGAAGGGGATCATGACATGAGCAAGCACCACACTATCTACATACGCGTCAACACCAAAGCGCAAAGACACGGCCAGCCAGGAGCCCTAGCTGAAGCGCTGGGCCCAATCACAAGAAGGCGATTCTTGCTGGCACCACGGCACCTCAGCGAGCGATCAGCATCTGAGGCAGAGCCTTTTGCAGCGCCGCGACCCCAGCGTCAGTCACCTGGGTCTGTCCGAGGTCCAGCTCCTGGAGACTGGTCAATCCTTTCAGTTGGGCGACCCCGACGTCGGTCATCGCCGTGCCCCGAAGGACGAGCCTCCGCATCTGCGTCAAGCCGGCCAGGTGCGCCAGCCCTGCGGCCGTGATCTGGGTCTCGCCGAGGTCCAGCCTTGTCAAGCTGGTTAGCTGCTTCAAGTGAGCCAACTCAGTGTCAGTCACCTTGGTGTTACGCAGGCCCAGCATGTCGAGCCCGGTCAGCCCCTTCAGATGGCTGGCGACCCAGCCGAGTGCCTCGACGGCATCGGGGGCGTCGCGATGATCGCGGGCGAAGGCGAAGAACCTCGCCGCGACGGCACGGCCTCGGTCTTCATTTCGGTTAATGTATTCCGAAGGACCTCCGGGGAACTCCTTCAGCAACATCTCGTAGGCCGCTCTGGTGGGTGTCTGATTAGACGTTTCGGCGACGGCACCGGCTGTCAAGAACCCTAGCATCAGAGGGACCATCTTCAAAGCCTCCCGGTTGGCAACTCGAGCCGCTGGGTCATCGGGCCTGACTGACAAATCTCGTCTCTATTCCACACATTCCACGTTCCGGTATCGTCGCACGCCCGACTTTCCGCGCCAACTATCATTCACTCGTAGCGCCGGGCCGTTCGACCGCGGCTTCTGGCGCGCGCAAGTCAGGTCTCTCCCTACTTACGAGCTGGCTCATACTCATCGCGACCGAAACATCGGAACTCGCACAAGTAAAAGACTCGGCATCGGTCGAGGTCGATCGCGTAATAGTACAGGTCACGGTCTGTGACCAATTCGTGCACCAAGCCGTTTCTGATCCCACGAACATCCCACGGGTTGGCCCGGAGCTTCCTGCTCGGATCCACGTTTCTTGAATAGAATGCCGGACCTTCCATGATCACCGCATAACGCGACGGCTGCCACGGTGATAGCTCCTTTTGTCGGAGACCGCCGAGGCTTTCGACGGCCTTCAAACACTCCTCGCGGCTGCCGCAATCGAACATCCAGTAGGTACTGGTCTTCGATAACCAGCCGTCTTCGTACAGCCAGAAGTTGCTCGCTGATTCGGGCATGCCGGGCCTATCTGCTCCGGGACGGGCCTCACGTTCAGCCGAGGCGAGGATTCTGCGCTTGGCGTCCTCACCTGTATGCACGCAGTCGTTCAGGTCGGATTCGGCAATGAGTGGCGTGATCCTGATCAGACCTCGCTGCGTCAAAAGCAGAAGGAGAAGACCGAAAACGACGGGAAGCGCGATGGCCGGGTAAAAGATCGGGCGAAGCTTCGGTAGCCGTGGTCTGGCCAAAACCCGATTGTTGGCGGCCAACGAATCGTTGGGAACGCGCAGCGCCGCGTACACAACATAGGCCATGCTCGCGAGCCAGATGTACTGGAACAAAAAAAACGACACTCCTCGCTGAACACCACCGCGAGATTTGCCGACGATAAGCCGTTTTGCTCTTGAAAGTTAGGGCCTGCGTCCCCGTGAATGAGGATTGGAGACCCCTCACCACGGAGGACGCAAGCATGGGCACCGAAGCACCCACCATCGTCACTATACCGGTCCACTGCGCACCCAAGAAGGCCCCGTGTCCCCAGTGTGGCAAACACGGCCGCCGCAAACGGAAGCTGCCACCGCGCCGGGTCCGCACCGTCATGTACAAGGCGATCGCCTACCTGGAGATCACCTGCGGCGAGTATCAGGCCCGGTGTGCCTGCTGCACCACGTTCCGCAATACCCTCGATGATGTCCTCCCCAGGGCCCTCTACGACAACAAGGTCCGCGACTTGGTCCTGGACCGCATCCTCAAGGATGGAATGAACATCGAACAGACCTTGGAGTCGTTGCGCCGCGAGTTCGTCCTCGAGCTCTCCACGGGCTTCGTCTACGACGTGCTCCGCCAGCGGGTCGAACAACTCAATTTGGCAGCGCATCGTCGGATGGTCCTGGAGCAGTTCAGCGGCACGCTCTGCGTCGATGAGTTGCACCTGGGGCGATTCACGTTGCTGCTGGCCACCGACCCGATCCGCGACCTGCCGGTGGCCTTCGCCTTGGTCGGCGCCAATGATCAGGAGCACATGCGGCGGTTCCTTCAGAACCTCAAGACCTGGGGCCTGATGCCCCAGGTCGTCATCACCGACGGCTCGAATCTCTACCCGGCTGTGCTCGAGGGACTGTGGTCCGGGGCCGACCATCAGTTGTGCGTCTTTCACATCCTCAAGGAGATCAATAAGCTGGTCCTCGATGCCGTGCGGCGGCTGCGGATGGCGATGAGCGGCCGCGGCCGGGCCGGGCGAAAGAAGAAGCGGGGCCGCAAGCCGGCCCGGGGCCGCAAGCCGGCCCGGCGCCGCGCCGCGGCCCGGCGGGGCCTGACGCTGAAAGAGAAGTCGGCCTTCGTGTTCCGGCACCGGCATCTGATCGTCAAGCGCCGGGAGAAGCTGACCGAGTCCGAGCGGGACGATCTGGCGCGGATGGTCTCGTACCTGCCGGAATTGGTGACCCTGCGCCGCTTCGTCGATCGGATCTATTGGCTCTTCGACACGCCCAAGGACTACCATCAGGCGAGCTGCCGCCGGGCCGTGATCGTGAAGGATCCCGCCTTCCAGGGTGTCCCCGAGTTGGTCAAGGCGCTGGAGCAATTGAGCCTGGAGAAGTTCCCCAAGATCATGGCGTACTTGAACAATCCGGTGAGCCAGCGGGTGCGAACCAACAATCACGTGGAGCGGACCAACCGGATGGTTCGGTCGTGGGAGAAGGTGCGGTACAAATGGCGGCGGCGGAAGACGCTGGTCCGGTTCGTGGTCTTGCGGCTGGACGCGATCTGGAGCCAGGAGAGTTCGAGGGAGGCCCAGGAACCGAAGCGCGCCAAGCTTCTGTCAGGACGAAGGACACAGCATCCTTCGGGTAAAGAATCACGTCGAGCGGCGTGAGAATACGGTGGTGTTCGGCGAGGAGTGTCAAAAAAACAGACTCAGGCGAAAAGCGCAAGCAGCCAGCAGGAGTGCGACTACCCCAGACAAGGCCGTGCGCCTTGCTCTGCCCACCAGCAAGAAAACCATTCCGGCCCAGGCAGCCGGATTTGCTAGCCAGGTGAGACCGAGGAGCCAATCTCCGGCGAGAGCTGGCCGGCGACGAAATGCAACGAACGAGCGTTTCGAGGGCCAAGCCAAAAGCCAGCAGTCCCATGAGTGGGGGGATTGAACATGCCAGCGAAACGATATAGATCGCAAGCGCGCACGCGGCGTCGCGCCCCAAGCGATACCGCTCGTCGGACCCTAGACTGACCACTCCCATCCCTGTGACTCCGAACGTACCCAGGGCCCCGAGCCGATTTGGTTATTCCCAGACCTCCCTGGCCTTTCTGAGAGCCGCTAGCCCGAACACGCAGATCAGCAGGGCGATCATCACGGCACGGATCGATGAAGCGCGTAACGTGCCTCTTGGGCAGAACGTCGGCCGATTGTCCGCGCCGGCGCACGGCTGTCAATGTTCAATTCTAATCGAGGCTTTACACCGGGAATTTGACGTAAGTCCTCGCGCGACGCCTCGGATTTCGTTGATGCGAGGGGAATATTCAGGCTTTACACATCGGACAGTTGTAAGTCAGCCCCTAGGGCAGTCGTCAGACGTTCACGGTTCGGACGCTCGCCAGCCTCCAAAGATACCGCGCCGAGACGTTCGTCGCACTCTGGTCGAACGAGCGAACCGTTGCCGAGTCATGGTCGTTTCCCGACGCCGGGGGTCAGGGCCCCCGCTCGGAAGGTCCTCACGGCGCCCTCCGAGCGGGGCACGCGTCGTTCCGTCCCTACGGAATCCAACGACGGGGGCCGCGGGCCTTTCAGGGATCGAGTGCCGCATCCCGGCGCAAAGGGCTCCGGGGCTGTGAGCCGGCCGCGCCTTGGGGCGAGTCAGCTCAGCGGGATAGGGGTTCGTCTGGCCGGGACGAAAAGCGTCCCGGAGCCGGCAGAGCCGCTCCCGCTCCTCGGCATCGGCCCAGATCACAAGATGCTTCCGACTGCCGACACGTCGAGCGTGAACGTAGCCCCTCTTGACCCATTCCTTGAATCGGCCGAATCCCACGCCCAGTCCATCCGCCAGGTCGCGCATCCACCATTCGTTGACCGCCAGCCCCTCGGCGGGCCGGCGCCTCGGGCTCAGACCCAGTCGGTAGACCAGGTCCCTGGCACGCTCCGGCGTGAATCGGTCCGCGCGATTCGACGGCGGGCGGAAACCCTCCCGGTTGAGGCATTCCGCGATCTCACGCGAGGTCCGACCGGCCGCGACGGCCGCCTCGACCAACCGCCTGATCCGCGGGAAGTCGGCCAGCCGCTCGTAATGACTGATCGGACGTCGTAACGTGTGCTCCGTCGCCATCCCGCCCATCCATCGGATGCAGACGAGGACCCTCTCGGAGTCGCCAGCGACCGTCACGGTCACCCGCTCGACGAGGGCGCGGACGATCTCCTTGCGGTCCGCCGCCGGGGTCTCCGCGGCGTGCCAGAGGGACGGGATATCGGCGGCCAACGCCCGGATGTGGTCGAGCTCCTCCGAGGTCAGTCGCCGTGGCGACTCCCGGCGGAAGCGGTCATACCTCTCCCGCAACTCCTGCTCGCGCCGCAGCGCCTCCTCCCACCGCTGTTCCAGCGCCCGCGCCACGAGCCGGTTATCGGGGTCGACCGCCCGATAGCTTCGCTCGGCGAGCCGGGCCTCGTACCCGCTGCGCTGCAGCTCGGCTTGCCAATGGGCATCCAGCCGGGCCCGTTCCCGCTCGATATCCCCGGCGGCTGTCAGGCTCAGCTCGATCCCGGCGGGGGTCAACGCCCGCAGGACCTGATCGGCAACGGCCGTGTCCAGGACCGCAGCCGTGATCCCGCGACAGGTCCAGGACTCTCCGGGTTGATGGTGTGCGCCACAACGATAGCGCGGCCGGGACTTGGTGCTGTAGACCACGCCCATCCGCCGCCCGCACCGCCCGCAGAAGACGACCCCGCACAGGAGTGCGCCACCCCGGCGCACGTGGCCCGGGGTCGAGGCCGTGGTGCGGTTCTGGCGGATGCGCTCGGTGTTGCGGAGGTACTGCTCCCAGGTGATATAGGCCGGCAGGCGGTCGTGCAGGGTGACCGCCCATTCGGCCCTCGGGGCGCGGCGGATGCCCGGCTGACCGTTGCGGCGGCGCCTCGGTTCGATCGGAGTCCGCCCGTAAGCATACGTCCCGGCGTAGGCCGGATGGGTGAGGATCCGATAGACGGTGCTCACCAAAGCCGGGCGCCATTCGAGCTCACCGCGATTCGGTCCGTCGTGAGGCCGGATGCCGAGCCGGATATGATTCTGCCTGAGGTAGCGCGTGACGGCATGGGCGCTCCCCAGCTCCTCGAACTTGTCGAAGAGGAGCCGGACGACGGCCCGGACCTGGTCGTCCGGGTCCAGCACCAGGCCGCCGGTTGGCGTCTTGACGTACCCGATCGGCGCGTTGATGATCAGTTCGCCGCGGCGGGCCTTGTTGAGCTTGCCGCGGACCAGTCGGCTGCGGATCGTATGAAGCTCAAGTTCCGAGATCTGGCCCTTCAGACCGAGCACGAGCCTGTCGTTGGGGTCGGACGGGTCGTAGACGCCGTCCTGGTCAGCCAGCAGGGCACCGAAGAGGCCGCAGACCTCCAGCAGGTGGTGCCAGTCCCGACAGGAGCGGGAGAGCCGGCTCATCTCCAGGCCCAAGACGAGCCCGACGTGGTCCATGCTGACCTCGGCCAGCAGGCGCTGGAAGCCGAGCCGGGCGTCGGCGGTGCGGGCGCTCTGCCCGAGGTCCTCGTCGATGACGAGGACCCGCTCGGCGGGCCAGCCCATGGCGCGGGCGTGATCGGCCAGGGCATACTGGCGGGCGAGCGACTCGCGGTTCTCGGCAACCTGCTGCGGTGTGGACTGGCGGACATAGACGACGGCCAGCTTGGCCCGATGGACATCGGCGATCTTCCCGGACTCGAGAGGCCGGGGCCCGGGTGGATTCAGTTCCGCTCATCGCGCACCTCCTTGGCGTCGGGGGCCGCGGGCAGCCGACGGGCGAGCAGTCGGCTGAGGGCATGGAGGAGGATCTGCCGCTGATCCGTGGTGAGCGTCGGCCAGATCGGGACGCTCGGGCGTGGGCCGGGTGGCGTCACGCAGCGCGGGGGGGGACTGATTCGTCAAGGTAGTCGCGCATGGCTGGTCTCCTCGGGGTGATCGCGTTCGTTGTCTGAGCCGGTCGGCCAGTGACAACAGGGCCGACACGGCGACGACCGGAACTCCGGTCGCTCCCGGAGATGATACGGGAGGAGTTGTGTTCTGTCGCAGGTCTTTGGACTCCCGGATGCTCCTCGCCTCGGTTAGGGGCGAGTCCTGGAAGGTACCACCGCTCGATATGCTGGATGAGTAAAGAAACGGCGTGTCGCCCGGCTAAGAGTCTGTCCCAGAAGGGGCCGGTCCGGGCGAGCGGGGGGCGTCAGCCCCCTGTCTTGGAGGTCCGTCGCTCACCGGACAGGGGGCTGACGCCCCCGCTCGCCCTTTTGGGACAGACTCTAACAGACTATGGGGAAAAAAGCTTGGCACGAGATTCTCATGATCACGGGGATTTCAAGTCGGAACAGTGGCCCTACCAACGAAGCGTCAGTGATTCGACGGGATGGAGAGGATTCGATGGGAACCGAACTGGACAAGATGCTGGCCGGGGAACTGTATGACCCAATGGACTCGGAACTCGTCCGTGCCCGCGACAGGGCGAGGGACTTGTGCCAGGACCTCAACGTTACACGAGAGGCCCAGATCGACGAGCGACGACATCTCCTGAAGCAGTTGTTCGGCAAGGGGGGTGAAACGGTCTGGATGCAGCCCCCGTTCTACTGCGACTACGGTTTCGAACATCTTGCTGGGCGAGCGGGTGTTCTTCAATTTCAACTGCATCGTACTCGACGTGTGTCGGGTAACGATCGGGGACTACACCCTGTTCGGCCCGGCGGTTCAAGTCTATACCGCCACCCATCCGATGAACGCCGCCCTGAGGCGGAAACACGAGTTCGCCAAGCCGATCGAAATCGGCTCCGACGTGTGGGTCGGGGGCGGTGCGATCATCTGTCCTGGGGTTCGAATCGGCTCCCGGTCGGTCATCGGAGCCGGCAGCGTGGTCACACGGGACGTGCCCGATGGGGTGTTCGCCGCTGGCAACCCGTGCCGGGTGGTCCGGGAAATCACAGAGTCCTTCTCGATTGAAGGCTCTGATTCAACCCGACTGGCGCCGTGACATGGTGGTAGAGGATGCGGAATCCGATAACGCTCGCGGATCGGTCTACACGCGTTCAGAGTCTGTTCCATCAGGTCGGAAGACGCATTCGTAGTTGGGGGGCGATCCACCAAATTTCAAGGACTTATGTCGGTCGGTTGCACCTACCACACTACCAGGATATCGGCCATCGGGAACAGACTCTCAGACAGACCACCAAGCGAGGACTCGGAAGGAATAACGGGCATTCCTTGGTGCCCTCAGTTTTGCTGATCGACGAGTCTCCGCAACGGAAACAGCATGCACCCTTGGGCCAACTCTAGGGATTCCTGGCCGGACTAAGCTCCTCCAATATCCTTGAGAGAATGGCTGCCCTTTGAGAGTCTGTACCACTAAGGCCTTATCTGAGCCCCCGGTGCGTGTTGGAAGCCGTGCCATCGCCATCGTTTACGGCTAATTCCACGGTATTGGCCTTTGGGATCAACTTATCGATATTCTTTGCCGTAATCATAATGTCTTGGCAACCTTATTCCCCTGATTCCCAGCGGTCAGTATATTACGACTGGCGCCATTCGTCCTGGGCGGGCTCGTTCCAAGGTCCCGGAGCGGAGGTTAGCGGTGCAACCACCTCTCCGCAGCCGATCGCGAGACACCGGTCCAACGTGCTAGCGAGGTTCGTTCCGAACCGCAACAGAGACTCGCGGCAACCCTCGCTGGCGCGTCGGGCGAGTCATTGAGCGGGTCTCCAGTCCGTGTGCCGTCCAGATCTGTGCGACGTCTGGGAACCGAGTTCGTCGGGCCAAACCTCGAGCCCGGAACGCCGTATCAAGCAACGGCAACGCTTCACTTGATCGTTGACCTGAATCAAGAATCGATGGTTGGTTTGATGGCCCAGCGGATCACATGGGACAGTGAACTCCTGCGCCGCTCGCGGAGTCCTGCGTGAAGTGCTGCATATGATCACTCTCTCGTAACTCGAAACAAGAGTCATCGTTGACCGCATCGAGGTTCCGCCCATGGACCGAGGCGGCCGCGGGATCTCCAGGGATGATCCGGTCGCCTCGGTACGGCCGGGCGGTGCCGAGGACCTCCTGAGCGGCATTGAAACCGTCGATGATTCATGACTGACTGATCGAGAATCGTTGATTGTGCAACGACTTAATGGATCGAGGGCTCGGTCAAGAGCGCGCACCAGCCACGATCCGGGCGCCAGGGCCGCGTGATGCCCTGCGTGTTCGATTCCATGCTCCTCAAGGAACCGCGAGAGGTCATCGAATGTTTTCGCAACTCAGGCGCTGCTTCCCCGCATCGAAGGCCCATCGTCGGAAGTTGACCCGTCGATTCTGTCTGGAAGGCTTGGAGACGCGTGCCCTGTTGACGCTCACCCCCATCAATTTCAGCTCCACGGTCGGGTCGACGCCGGTGGCGATCAATGGTGACCTCTTCTTCCTCGGCACCGACAGCAGCCACGGCGCCCAGCTCTGGGTCTACAACAGCACCACCGGTGGCGCCACCATGCTCACCGACCTCAACCTCAACCACGGCGGATGCTACCCCCAGGACCTCACCGCTGTCGGCAGCACCCTCTTCTTCGCCGCCAACGACGGCACCCACGGTCACCAGCTCTGGGAGAGCAACGGCACCACCAGCGGCACCGTCATGGTCACGGACATTACGGTTCAGAATGGTGGCTTCTACCCCTCGAACCTCACCAACGACAACGGCACCCTCTACTTCACCGCCTACGGCCCCAGCGACGGCAATCAGCTCTGGAAGAGCAACGGCACAGCCAGCGGCACCGTCCAGGTCGCCGACATCAACGGCACCTATGGCTCTTACCCCGCCGACTTGACCCCTGCGAGCGGCGGCGTCCTCTACTTCGCGGCCACGGAGTCCACCTCTGGCAACCAGCTCTGGGAGACGAACGGCACCGCCGGCGGCACCATCCAGCTCACCACGAACAACGGCGGCTCGCTCCCCAACTTGCTGACACCCGTGGACAACACCGTCTACTTCTCCGGCTTTGATCCCACGAATGGCCTACAGCTCTGGGAGACGAACGGCACCGCCGGCGGCACCGTCCGGCTCACCAGCGGCAACATCACGAACGGCGGCCTTGACCCCTCGAACCTGACGGCGCTGGGCAACACCCTCTTGTTCACCGCCAACGACGGGACGCATGGCAGCCAGTTGTGGGAGAGCCAGGGCACCACTAGCACCACCACCATGATCACCGACATCAACGCCAGCTATGGTGGTATCCTCGTCTCGTACCCGACGGTGATGAACGGCACGCTGTACTTCGCGGGTGATGACGGGACGGATGGCACCCAGTTGTGGGAGAGCAACGGCACCGCCGCCGGCACCACGATGGTCGCTGACATCAACGGGACCTCGACCGCCAACGTCGAGAGCTTGTTGGCGATCGGCGACACCCTGTACTTCGCCGCCGTTACCACCACGGCGGGCTGGCAGGTCTGGCAGAGTAACGGGACGGCGGCCGGGACCGTGATGGACACTAACCTCGACACCGGCAACAACAACATCCCCACGCACTTCGTGGCCAGCGGCTCGGACCTCGACTTCACCGCTCCAGGTGCCTCGATGTGGCAATTGACCGCCACTCCGACACCCACCCCAACGCCGACGGCCACGTTCCTCAAGACGGACACGACGACGCGGGGCAGTTGGATCGGGACCTACGGCGCGCAGGGCTACGACGTCATCGGCGACACGCCCAGCCTGTCCCCCTACGCCACCGTCACGCCCAGCGGCGAATTGACCCACGTCTGGGCGGCCAGCTCGACGGCTCCCCAGGCGCTTCAGAACCCGGGCGGATCCGGCCGGATCGAGGCAGCCTGGTACGCGACCACTAGCTTCACGGTGAACCTGGACCTGACCGACGGCCAGGCGCACGACGTCGAACTGTACGTGCTCGACCTGCAAAGCTCGCCGGCCCGGGTCGAGCAGATCCAGATCAGTGACGCGTTGACGGGGACGGTCCTGAGCACCGAGACGGTCTCCTCGTTTACGGGCGGGGTGTATCTGAATTGGAAGATGTCAGGCGACGTCGTGATCACGATCACGCGCGAATCGGGTGTGAACGCGGTGCTCAGCGGGATCTTCATCGATCCGCCACCGCAGGCATCCTCGGCCACGTTCCTCCAGACGGACACGACGACGCGGGGCAGTTGGATCGGGACCTACGGCGCGCAGGGCTACGACGTCATCGGCGACACGCCCAGCCTGTCCCCCTACGCCACCGTCACGCCCAGCGGCGAATTGACCCACGTCTGGGCGGCCAGCTCGACGGCTCCCCAGGCGCTTCAGAACCCGGGCGGATCCGGCCGGATCGAGGCAGCCTGGTACGCGACCACTAGCTTCACGGTGAACCTGGACCTGACCGACGGCCAGGCGCACGACGTCGAACTGTACGTGCTCGACCTGCAAAGCTCGCCGGCCCGGGTCGAGCAGATCCAGATCAGTGACGCATCGACGGGGACGGTCCTGAGCACCGAGACGGTCTCCTCGTTTACGGGTGGGGTGTATCTGAATTGGAAGATGTCAGGCGACGTCGTGATCACGATCACGCGGCGAATCGGGTGTGAACGCAGTGCTCAGCGGGATCTTCATCGACCCGGCGACGACACCATCCTCGGCCACGTTCCTTCAGACGGACACGACGACGCAGGGCCGTTGGATCGGGGCCTACGGCGCACAGGCCTACGACGTTAACGGCAATGTCAGCCCGGCCGCCGACAGGATCGGCACTTTGGACTTCAGCGGCAGCGATGGTCAAGCCGTGCCGGTAGCCAGCACCAGCTCGGCCGACGGCGCGGGCACGCCTCTCCTGACGACCAGCGCCATGGCGCGGGGGAAAGGGGGACGTAGCGGGGGAAAAAGGGGGACGTAGTGCAAGTTGACATTTGTAAGAGGCAAATCTCTAGCCATGACAAATGTCGATTTGCGCTCTTTCCCCTTTTCCACCGTGCTTTTCACCCTGTCCCCCTTCTCGCCCTTTTCACCCTCGAATGGGGCCCAGACTTCGCCGAGGGGATCGGGGGCGGTGCCGACGCGATCGAGAAGGAGGTGGTGCGGCGAGTCGCCTCGGGAACCCATCCGGACCTGATCAACTTAACGGTCGGGGATACCGTGGAGCGACGCAAGCCGCGCTCGTGATCGATCACGCGAGTTGCTCCCGCGCACACCATGTGGCATAGTTAACGTGCCCGGCGAGCGGTAAGGCGGGAGTGCCGGCCGGGCGGGCCTCGCCATGCTGCGTATGATCAGGCGGCGGGCTCTCGAACCTCGTCAGCCGGGGAGCCTCGTTCCTTGGGCGGCCCCGGCATCCATCGTCCTGGAGCCGCCGATGTTCTGGGTCAGCCACCAGGGCCAAGTCATCGAGCAGCCGATACCATCGAGGGCGCCCGCCAGATCGTCCGTGATGAGCTGCCGAGGCGCTACAACGCGGACGAGATCCGGGCAGAGCCGCTCACCTCGGGCCATACCAGCCCGGAAGAAATTGGGGTCAATTCAATTTTTCCCTCGGAAGAAATTGGGCCGGGTCACCCCAGAGCAATCGCCGTGGGGTGCCCCGGCCCATTTTCCCCGACACCATTTTCGCCGCCTATGGCCAGTGAAGGAGTTCCGAAGTCAATCGAACGTCTTCAACGGCCGGGCGAGCTGACATGGGTCGAGCCCGCGTCGCGGGGGGACTCTGAGTTGGCGTACGTGTTCACCGGCCGGACTCGCCAACGGGGTCGGTGCCTCCATTCAGATTTGCCATCCAGATTTTTTTTTCGGATGCAATCGCTGGCAATGCATTCCGATTCGGATGCGTGACTTTTCCTTGAGTGGGGTCTCTCGGACAGCGATCGGTTCGGTCAATACTGGTCGGAGCTGATGACCTCGCCCCCCGCGCAGGTGGAAAGCATCTGGTAGACACCTAGCCGAGTGCCCGGGGCGATCTGGTAGACGTAGCCGGCGCTGTCGAGCGTGACCCCGTTGGGCAAGTTGGTCACGCTGTTGATCGGCCAGCAACTGACCGACTCCTTGATGAACCTCACCGAGCCGTCGCAAAACAAGAAGTTGGCGCCGCCCGGGTGGAAGCTCGACGCGGCCGAGACGAACGTGTCCGACCCGCCGCCCACGGTGCCGATCGTTCCGGCATTGGGATCCTTGCGGAACGGGTTGATGGGATACATCGTGCAGAAGCTCGTGTCGCCGAAATTGCCCGAGCACCACCAGTTCCAGCAGACCTGATCCTGGGCATTGAGCATCCCATGGGCCCGCTCGCTGTACATGAAGGTGTTGCTTGTGCCATCGGTGACGGCGGCCAGCCTGACGCAAGGTCGATTCAGCCCGGTGTAAAGTGTGGGGCTGATGAACAGAGGATTGTCGTAGCCGATGTACACGATCACGCCATTCTGGTTGTTGATCGCGGCCTGAAACTCATTCGTGGGCCAGGAGAAGCGGGGCAACTGGAACCAGGTTCCCGCACAGCCGCCGTAACTGGAATAGCACATCGTCATGTCGCCGCCATCGACGTTTCCGCCGGCCATGAACACCCTGTTCTCGATCGCCGGATCGCTGGGGCAATGGAGATAATTGAGCGACGTGGCGGTGATCGTCGTGTTGCCCGCGCTGAAGATGTTGTAGTTGAAGTTGCAAGCGTTCCAGAGCTGCTGCTGTTCATGGAAAGGAAGCAAGGCCACGAAACTTCCTCCGGAGGTGTACGGATAGCCGGTGGCCGCCGTCGGGTTGTGCTGCCGGAAGCAACCCCAGGGGAAGACATCGTTGGCACTTACGTAATTGTGCACCGCCAGGCCGGTCTGCTTGAGATTGTTGGTGCATTGGGCGCGCTGCGCGGCCTCGCGAGCGGCTTGCACCGCTGGCAGGAGGAGTGCGATGAGGACCGCGATGATCGCGATCACCACCAACAGTTCGATGAGCGTGAAGCCGTGCCGGACTCTTTTGTAACCGATCTGCTGCATCATGGCTCAATCTCCAGGGAAAAGCGGGACAAAACAGACAAACAGCGATCGACGAGGACCGCAATCAGGTCTCGTGATGCAAGGAAGTTGGACCAACCGGACTCGGAACGTCGCTGAGTTCAATTAGCGGAGCTTGGGATTCTTCTTGGCAGCCGCCTCCTCGATCTCCAGCGCCTTGGCCTGTTTGGCAGTCTTGGGCTTAACGGCCCCAACTCCCTCTGCCTTGGCGCGGACGGCCTCCGGATTCTCGATCTTGATGGTTCCGGCCCCTTCCGGGCTGCATGCCTCCAGGGTCACCACCAGCGATAAGATGGCCAGCCCGCCGAGAGCTCGATTCGCCCTGCGGATGAGTTTCTTCACGACGATAACCTCCAGGGATCCCTCAACGTCTTAGGTTGATTCCCACGAGCAGTCAGCATGTCGGGGTGTCTTTGTGCGAACGTGCTCCCGCGTCGTGAGCGATCGACGAACCTTGAGAGTCTGTTCCATCAGCGTCGAAATTCGATCTCGTCGGGCGAGTGCAACCGACCCAATGGCAGAGGCTGACGTCGGTGGATTGCACCTACCGGACCACCGGGAATACGGGCTTCGGGAACAGACTCCGAGCGAAGCCGTCCCGTCGCTCCCTCAAGGGAGTTACCGAGTCGAAGACGTAGGGACTGCGCGCAGAACGAACCGATCCTGAGAGGCACGGCGTAGTCGCGGCATCGAGGGATCCGCTACTCAAGCCGTCGGCTTCTGCGAGGATGCTTGGTTTCGCTTCGGTTCGCTATACGAGCGCGGTCGGGACGCAACGGTACGACGACGCCATGAATCTTCTGCGGTCGAATCGAGAACCCTACCCCCAGTTGTGGGTGAAGAATCGTTGATCTGATCGTCTTCGATAGGAAGCCTACTTCGTGATTCGCAATCGCCCGGCCAGACCGAGACCGGGCCTGAGTTGATTGTAGCAAGCAGGCTGGAGAGGAATTGTCGGAGATCGGCAAGTGTGGGGAATGGAGAGAGGAAATCCCTAAACACTCTGTCGATCCAATCGAAAAGCACGCTCATCTCAACGCCCTCGATGGCACTTGTCAAGGGGGTCGAGCTTACTGCACGAACTTTTCTCGCATTTCCTGGCCAGATTGCGCTGGGATCCCCAGGATTCAATCGCCATCCCGATTTGGCCCTGGCTTGCTGGTCTCGCTGGCCGGAGAACGGGATTAGCGTCGCGAAACCCGCGAAACCAGAAGTTCCGCTCCATCGATCGTAACAAGAATCCGGTCGTGAGTGTGGACTGGTGTTCCCTGTCTCGAATACGGTCGTAAACGCCGGCCTGATCGACCCAGCCGCGGGCTCGATCGAGACGACTTCCGCGAGCCCGGCGATGACAGGGCCGGGAGTATAGGCGGCCGGGCTGACGGAACGGCCTTCATCCGGAACCCCGGGGCGCGGTATCTTTCGAGGGGGATGGCCCGTTCGCGAGGCATCCCGGCAACCGTAGGACATCCCGGTCTTACGATTGTAGGAAGTGTAAAGGGTGAATATGGCCCCAAGGATCAACGGAGTTTTGTACGTCGAATCAGGACTTACGTCGAATTGCCAGTGTAAAGCCTGGACTAGAGATCAGGGCTTACGCTCGGAGTATGGCGGCATGGCACAGCCGGGTTCAGCTTCAGAACGATTGGCCCCCAGCCCGGAACCGCTGAGGGAGACGGCGCGGACGCTCCCGGAACGTCGCCGCCTCGGCCACAAGCTCTTGGCGGCCTTCGTAGCCCTCTGTAGCTTGGGCGTCCTCGGCCAAGCCGTGCATGATCCGGTCATGGCACTCGGCATCAGGGTGCCGCCGGCGCTTGTCGGTATCCAGGCGATGTTAGCCACCCTCGGCATGCTCGCCGCTTGGATGATCTGGAGCGCCCGCGCGTGGGGATTTCGAGTTTATGCCGCTTGGGCCGTCTTGTTCGTTGCTGCGGACGCCTACCGCATATTCTCTTTTATTCCGCACGTATTGGCGAAGTACCGGGCTCACATGAACCTCCCTCCTGTGCCCGAGCGGGAAATGGGCGGACTGATCTACATCCAGGTGATGCAAGCGTTGATCTTGGGCCTGGGATACTGGTACTTAAGGGCAACTCGCCCTCAAACTGGCTGGAAGAGGTGAATCAGAGTCGGCGCGAACGGGCGGGCTCGAGGAGATCAGCGCATCGGGTGATCTATAGTTGGAACTTTCCAAGCGGGCCTCGACCCGGTGGAGAAGCGTAAACGTTGATCCAGAGCGGCCCGGGCAGTTCGAGCCGCCGGAGCCACAACATGACGACGTCCCGGCACCATCTAACATTGATCGACCTCATGGCCACTGTCGCGGCAGCCGCTTTGGGCATGGTCCCCCTCGTCTGGGACCCGCCCCCCCCGAGCGTACCGGTCCCGGTCATCCTCTTCTGGCTCATCGTACCGCTCGTGGGGATCGTGTGGGACCGGTGGCGGGGGGGCCGTGGCATACTCGGCGGGGCTGTAGGCGGGGCGGTTGAGGCGGGCTTCGCGCTGATCTGGGTGATCACCGGCCCGCACATCCCAGGCCAGATGGGACCATCCTACCTGGCGAACTCTCCCGTTGCGGTCGCCTTCATAATCGCCGGCTTCCTCACGTTCGGCACCCTGATGGGTGTCGCGACCTGGCTCGTGGCTGCTGCGATGGGACGATCCGTAGCCCCACCGTGCTGAGCCCCGATGACCGATTCGTGCGCCAACGGTGAGAGAGAGTTGTGCGCGGACCGGCGGGCGCGGGACGATGGTGGGACGTGGAAAGGGTGGTCCAGGGACGAGGCGGACAGATTGAGAGCCCGGCAATGGATGCATCTAAATTTTTCGATGCTCCGAGATCGGAATCCTCACTGAGTGAAAAGCCGGCGTGCTACGCTTTCGTCGGGTCGCTGACCGGGCCAGTTCTGGGACTCCTCTTCACTTTTGCTCGGATCGGTCCGGCGGGACTTATCTGGTGGCAAGGGAAGGGCGGCGAAACCATTCTGACCCCTCTGGGGCGGATCATCGTCAGCATCATAATCGTTGTCGGGGCCTTCGTGGGCGCTCTTTGCGGTTGGGCATTCGACGCGAGGTATCGACCCGAAATTGCGGCCGCGAAGCCGAAGAGCGATGCACCACAAGAGCAACTGTGGGATCGCGAACTTGATGGATGATGCGGCGCCGAGCAATATAATGCTTGGCTTATAGTTGACCCGGTCAGTTGGCCCGACGGAGCCCCGGCCATGCGATTACCCCGGATGACGACGTGGCGGTGGATGCTGGCCCTGGCGGGCGTGGCGCTGGCCATCGAGGGATATCGAGAAACAAGACCACTGATGCGGGAACGGGTCGGACAGGGACGCGACTACTTCCTATCTCTGGCCCAGTCGCATCAGAAGGAAGTGGCCTCGTCCACGGCAAGAGCCGAAGCGTTGAAATCGCGACTCGGCAGCACGTCGGAAATGACAATCGAGGAGATCACGCGCCTAGGCCGCGATTACGACCGCATGATGGATCGTGCTGACTACCACGCGTCGCTGGCCCGCAAGTACGAGCGAGCCGCGGCCCGCCCCTGGGAGTCCGTCGACCCCGACCCACCGGAGCCGTGATGAGAGTGACGAATCGACGGAGGATCACTATGCGACGACCCCGGATGACAACGCGGCGGTGGATGGTCGCGGTGGCGGTCGTGGGCATCGTGCTCGGGGTCACGATTGAGCGACGTAACCTGTTCAGGAGGATTTCGGCCCATCATCAGGCCGAGCTAATGAGGCTTGCCAGCCGGATGAAGCCGTTTTCGGACGATCGCTTCTGGCGTCCTCTTGAATGGCACGAATCGATGGCCCGCAAGTACGAGCGTGCCGCCCGTTTCCCATGGCTCCCCGCGGAGCCCGACCCACTCGAGCCGGAATGATTTCTCGGGGCAACCGCCTTGATTGCCGGGCTGTAGGCCCCTGGGTCGGCGCTCGGGGCGTGTCACCACGGAGCCCTATCCTCCGCCCAGGTCGTCGTTCATCATAGAGCCGCTCTGAGTCAAGACGTGTTGTAATTCACCAGCGTCGCCGCCGCAATCCCGACCAATACCCGACCCGCCGCCGATCTTTGATGCGAATGGGGCCGACGAGCGCTTAACTTCGTCTATCAAGGCCGGGGAAATCCAAGGGGGTCGGGAGCCTTTGATCAGATGATCTAGAATGTCAAGGACTCCCGACCCACCCCCGACCCCGTCTAACCTTCCCAGATAGTCCGAAGCTCATCACGGAAATTCCTGTTGGCCCCAAAGTGTCGGCGGAACCCTCGGCGGGCAGACCGAGCCTGCCGAGATGGCGTACGGACCCGTCCGCACGCCTTCAACGCAGCAGCGGCCGGAGAATTTCTTGGACGATTTGTCGAATACCGGTCCGGCCATTCGACTATGTGATGAAGGCAGGGCAACCGGTGCCCACCCGAACACCGTTACAGGAGAAGTCATGACACAGTATTTGGTTGCGATTCACCACCCCGACGACTACGACCCGTCCGTCGCAGAGGACGAAGCGATGGACCGCGATATCGACGCGCTCAACGACGAGATGATGGCTGCTGGTGTCAGGATTTTCGTTGGCGGCCTGCACCCTGCAAGTAGCGCGAAGTCGCTACGGGCGCAGCCCCATGGTAAGGTGCTCATCACCGACGGGCCGTATCTGGAGACCAAGGAGCACATCGGCGGTCTGTGGGTGCTGGAAGCCGCTGACATGGACGAGGCGCTGGCGTGGGGACGCAAGGCCGCCGTCGCCTGTCGGGCGCCGGTCGAGGTGCGTCCGTTTCACTGACGGAGGACCCGACGGAACCCACTGAGCGCCATGGACGCAGCGCAGATCGAGGCGATCTTTCGTCGAGATTACCCATAGAGATCACCAGATGTCAGAGGAACTCAATCATGAGAAAAGTTATTGTACTTGAATTTATCACCCTTGATGGTGTCATACAAGCTGGAGGCGGGCCAGAGGAAGATACCAGTGGCGGCTTCGCGTATGGCGGGTGGGAAGTTCCCTATGGCGACGATGTTGTTGGAGCCGCCATAACAAGGCAGATGAACATGCCGTTTGATCTGTTGTTAGGCGCAAAACCTTTGAAATTTGGGCACCGTTTTGGCCGCAGCATGCGGACATATGGCCAGGCGTCAACACGGCGACCAAGTACGTCGCCTCGAATACCATGACTTCTAGCGAATGGCAGCCCTCCGTGTTGTTGAGCGGAGACATTGCGGAAAAAGTTGACAAACTCAAGCAGCAGCAAGGGCCGGATTTGCACGTTTACGGAAGTGCAAATCTCGTTCAGACGCTGATGAAGCATGATTTGGTCGATGAGTTCTGGCTCAAGATATATCCGCTGACGTTGGGCAGTGGAAAACGGTTGTTTGTCGATGGCACGATTCCGGCGGCGTTCAAGGTGACGGAGAGCAAAGTCTCCCCAAATGGCATCATTATCGTGAATTACGAGCGAGCAGGCGCGATCAAAACCGGAAGTCATTGAATCTTCGCCCGGCTCACCCGGCGCAGGGCACGGCTCGCGTCACGTGACCGCGAGGTTACCCTGGCCAACTGGACTTACGAGAGCCGCCATGTGCAGAAACATCAAGACGCTATTCAACTTTGAGCCGCCTGCGACGGAAGCGGAGATTCGGGACGCATCGCTCCAGTTCGTGAGAAAGATCTGTGGATTCACCAGCCCGTCCAAAGCAAACGAGCTTGCGTTTCGAATGCGCGGTCGAAGAAGTTACGGCATCAGCCAGAGCACTGATTCGGTCGTTGGTCACCACGGCTGAGCCGCGCAACCGCGAGGTTGAGTCTGAGAGGGGATTTGGAAAATTAAGCGGCCTGGGAAATCTCGACCCCCTCATTTTGTGAAACTAGGGAATATTGGTGCGTCGGTTCCAAACGTCGGAGCATAATATGAATCATTGCCATCTGAATCATAGCCTCACTCGTCTCGGTCAATCCCTCGTAGTCCTTACTCAGTCGGCGATATCGTCCCAGCCAGCCGAACGTCCGCTCCACCACCCACCGCTTCGGCAGCAGCTTGAACCCTTTGGTATCGTCCGTCCGCTTGATCACCTGCAACTCCCAACCGCATTCGCTCTCGACCCAGGCGATCAGCCATCCCTTCTCATAGATGCCATCGGCCCAGATGACCTTCAACCGCGGACAGCGACCCTTGACCTTCTCCAGCACCGGCTTGGCCCCGTGGTAGTCCTGCACCCCTGCGGACGTCACGACCACCGCGATCAGCAGGCCCAGGGTGTCCACCAAGATATGCCGCTTCCGGCCCTTCACCTTCTTCCCCGCATCGAAGCCCTGGATCCCGCCCACCTCGGTTGTCTTGACCGACTGGCTCCACGAACTACGGGCCCGGTCCGCCGTGAGGTTCGGGCCGAGGCTGCGTTCGACCGGGAACGGATAGCGATGTGCGAGCGGATGACGCCGAACCATCTGCGGCAGCAGACGGCAGCCGCGTTAGTTTCTGGTACTTCATAGTGACCTGATGCGGTCCCGGCTGCTCAACTGGGTCGTTACGGTTGGTCGCCAGACTGGTTCCTAACGCGGCCTTCGGCCGCAACCCCATCGGGATTCCCGATTCGCGATTCCGACTGGCCAGACCACCACGGGGCCGACGCCCGCGAGGCCGGGGGATTGGCCGCCGACGGCTGATCGAGCGTCCGGGCCGATTCTGTGGCGATTCGAAGCGGGTGGCGGAGGTTCAGCGTCCCGATCATTTCCCGATGGATCGGAAGTCACCGACTCGCTACGGCTATAGAACTCGTTCGCTGGCCCGCAGAGGCGTCCGCGGGGGTTTCGAGGTGGATCATCCGGCCGACGGGCGAGGGGCGTTTCTGAGGCGACCAGGGCGTTTCACGGGACGGATACGCGGCCGCTCCCACCACTCACGGACCGGACTGGACTCGGGCGACGCGGAACCCCAGGAGGGCGGACCGGTTCCCCGGCGCCTGCCCTACGCGGAACGCCGACCGGCAGCGCTGCGGGCTGCCGCGCCAGTGCCCACCCCGGTTCACCCGGGAGGCGGCCTGTGCGGGACCAAGCGGGTCGGCAGCGGGCGGCTTCTTGCTGTAGTAATCGGCTTCGTACCCGTCCCAGCACCACTCCTCGACATTGCCGTGCATGTCGTACAGGCCCCAGGCATTCGGCCGCTTCTGACCCACCGGCTGGGATAGCGGTACATTCAGAGTGCGCGAGTTGCCGCTATACCAGCCAAACGCGCCCAGGCCCGCGGCATCGTCGCCGAAGCTGTAGCGCGTCGTGCTCCCTGCCCGGCACGCGTATTCCCACTCGGCCTCCGTCGGCAGCCGGTAGCCTGTCCCGTTCCAGTCCGGAACCTCCACCGTCTCTCCCTGAACCCGGTAGAACGGAGTCAAGCCTTCCTTGCGGCTCAAGGCATTGCAGTAGTCGATGGCATCGAGCCAACTGACGGTCTCCACCGGCAGGTCCTCGGACCCTTTGAAATGGCTCGGGTTCGCGCCGGTGACCGCCTGGTACTGGCCCTGCGTCACCTCGGTCGCCCCCAGGCAGAACGGCCGAGTGATCCGCACCCGGTGTTGCGGCTTCTGAAAAGCATGGGCGTCCGGGTCCGAATCGGGCGAGCCCATCGTGAACTCGCCCGCCGAGATCACAACGAGCCTCATGCCGATGGAGTTGACGATTTCCTTCGGGGCCACCTCGGGCGCCCGGACGATGGTGATCTGGCCCCTGTCGGTGGCCACGTACACGATCACCCCGAGCAGCACCAGCCCGAGCACGGCCGCCGCGACGATCGCCTTCCACGGCGGCCGGCGACGTCCGGGCACCGGCGGTGGGGAAGCGACCGGCTCCGGAGTCGCGATGCGGGGAGCGGAAACCGCACTCTTGATCCTGCCGACCAGGCGTTCCATGTCGTGGTGGAAATCGGGGTCGGGCCGGAGCGAGATCGCCTGGCGGTAGGCCAGCTTCTGCAAGCTCTCCGGCAATTCATTGGCACGCGGTACCGAACTGCGGCCCACCAGGACGGGAATGACCGGGATGCCGCGAGCGAGCGCGGCCTCGATCTCGATGCGAACGAAGTCGGTCGAATCGTCGAGCCGGCGAGTCCCATCCGGACCCGCCATCGAAAGCCAGGCGTCCCCGATCACAGCCAGGAAGACGTCACACTGGGCAACCCGCTCGCTGAGGACATCCCGGAAGTCGCGCCCCGGGGGGAGCGGGTTATCGACGTCCTGAAAGACACAATCCTTGCCGAACTGCGGAACGAGATGGTCGCAGATCCGATCCCGCTGGTGGCGGCTGTCTTCGCGGCGATCGGATACGAAGACGCGGATCTTGCCCATGGACAGGGTCCCCATGAACCCGGGGTGGTGCGCGGCCACTTCACCCGGAGCACTGATCAAAAACAAGGATCAGGCAGGTTGGCGCTCGGTTGATGATACAGCCAGCCGGGCCGCAATGTGCTACGGCAGTTACGGCTTTCGCCGCCAGCGTCTCCCTGCTTTACCGATTCGGTGACCGACTCGCCGCCCGTCTGCCCTGAAATGACGCTGGCCCCGGGGACTGCGCGCTTCGTCGCGCGTCCCCAGGGCCAGACCGTCGATATGATGAGGTGGGACCGTTCAGTCCTGAGCTGGGGGCGACGCGGCGGGGGCCGCCGTCGCATCGGCTGCTGGCAGCGGCGACCAACGGTCCGGGCATCGTCTTGCCGCCCTGCTCACTTCCCGTAAACAGCCAGTTCTTTCGTTCACATTTAATTATATTAATATATTTATTAGACACGTTGTTGTCAATCGCCAGGTACCCCGAGCTCGCGTAGCGGATCAATGCCTCCCAGTGGTTCTGGACGTAGCCGATGGCGGCGTAGATCGGACTCTTGGGCAGCGCGTCCCGCTTCTGCTCCTCGAGCCACTTGCGAAAGCTCTCCAGGACCGGCACGGCCCGCTCCTGGCGGATTCGCAGGCGGATCGCGGCCCGCACCGATTCGTCGGTCTCGTCCTCGGCCACGGTCTCGGCGATCTCCTTCCTGATCGCCTTCTCGATGGCGTAGAGCTCGCGATAGAACGCCAACGCCGCCGCGGTGCGCGACAGGCCTGTCTTCTGCACCTCGACGAACTTCCGCCGCACTTGCGCGTTGCACCCGACCTCGATCACGCGGCCGCCGGCGTAGATGCCGTCGTAGCCGCCGAATGCATCGGCCTGGAGGAACCCGCGATAGCCTTCGAGGAACTGACTCGGACCGTCGCGCGACCGGCTCATGGTGAAATCGAAGACGTTGAACGGGTACTGGAAGTCGCCCCAGTAGATCCAGAGCCGGCCCGTGGCCTTGATCTTTCGCTCCGAGTCCCGCACCTTCACCGAGGTGTCGTCGGTGTGGATCACGCCGCTGAGCAGGATCAATGTCTTCATCAGGTCGTAGAGCGGCTCGAGGATCTTGGCCGCGCCGCCCATCCAGTCGCAGAGGGTCGAGCGCGTGATCTCGATACCCTGCCGGGCCAGCCGCCGCTCCTGGCGGTAGAGCGGGATGTGATTGGCATACTTCTCGGTGATCCCATGAGCCAACAGCCCCGGCCCGGGCAATCCCCTGGGGATGGGCTGCGCGGGCTTCTCCGCGGTGGTGACATGACCCTGGCAGTGCGGGCAGGCGTAGGTATAGCGCCGGTGCTCGATGACGAACAGCGACGCCGGCTGGTAATCGAGCTGTTCGCTGCATTCGGCGCCGACCTGGACGCGCGACTCGCCGCACTCGGGGCAGCGGCGTTCGGCCTCGGTCAACTCGTAGAGGACCGGGATTCGAGGGAGATCCTTGGGCAGTGCCTTGCGGCCGTGGCCGCACCGCTTCCTCTTGGTGCCGGCTTCCTCTTCGGGTCGCGGATCGGAGGCGGGCGGGGCCTCTGGCACGACGGTCGCCGACGGGTCGTCGAAGGCGTCAGGGATCAACAGCGGCTGATTGGGGTCGAATCGTTCGGTGCGCGGGCCGTAGAGGCGGCGGAGGAGGAGATCGAGCCGATGCCGGAGTTCCTCGAATCCGGTAGTCTACCGGCTTTTGGAAGTTGTCTGGACCGCTTCGCCATCGATGGCGGGTAAGCGTAAGTTACGCTTTCGGCAGGATTTACGTTAATGGGCGATAGAGGACTTGAACCTCTGACCTCCTGCGTGTCGAGCAG
>CAWJTV010000047.1:0-279997 GCA_963845755.1 uncultured Planctomycetota bacterium | reverse complement strand
GGCAAATCGTGGAATTTGCCCGAGCCAAGGGTTTCGATGGCATCGACTTCAAATTCGAATGTGATTATCAAGATGATGATGATACACTTGACGACTTCGCGAAGTTGGTGGTGGCCGCCTCAACAAGACCTGGAACGGCCTCTTCACCACTGACAACCAGATAAGGTCATGTCAAGAATCAGTTAGAGCATATCCGAAATGCCGGGTGTCGGGATGATGACCTCTCCTGGATCACCCTCCAGTCCACACCTACCAGAAACGGGAACCCCTCCCCCGAACCGGGCGTGTTCGCCACCTATAGGGACTTGCTCTTCATAAATAACTTGCCGGCGAAAGATGGTCGCCGCAGGTTTTCCGCTCTCAGAAACCGACCTGGCGTTCAATCAACGTGAATTGCAAACCGCCAGCCGGTGCGGTGACGGAGATTTACGCCGCGTACCCGGATTTTGCGGGAATGTTTGTCTGGCGTTTTCGGGGCGTTTTCCTGGGCAATTACTGGAATCAACCTTACTATTTGGGCCCGTCACTTTTCCGACCTCCTGCACAACCGTTAGCGGCACTGGGGGCCGTGCAAACAGCGGAGTGAAGAAGCCGTGGCCAGGGGCGCTGCTCGAAGACTTGACCGGTCGCGGCCTGGACTGGAAGCTGCACCTCGGCTGTTCGTGCTCGACGGCGCGTTCCGCTGCCATGCCCGCTCGCCGAACCGTGGACCGCACTTTCCAAAGGAGGTTGGTTCCATGACACGTTCAGACGCGATCGTCAGGCGGCAACTCCTGAAGGCCGGGCCGACCCAGTTGCGGGGATGCCCTTCTGCCCCGAAGCACTGTTCGAACAGCCTCGCCGCCGCGGACGACGAGAAGCCGGTCAAGACACCCCGATCGGGCCTCGCTAGATCATCAGGGGGCTCGACTGCATGAGCTGGGTCGCCGACAAGCGGAACACGTTCGCCTCGGCGGGCACAACGCGGCCGCCGTCATCTCCTTGCTATCTTCTGCCGCGAACAGAAGCTCGACGCCGACACGCAGAAAGAGATCCTGGCCTACCTTGATGCCCGTCTGTTCAAGAACCCCATCTACGCGGTGGCCCGGCCGCGGGAGGTGGCCGACCCGAGGCTCGTCGAGGGTCTGCTCGAGGACCTCGACGGCGGCATCGCCAACGTCGCGGTGGAAAGGCCACAACATCATCTTCGCGGTCATCTGCCTCAAGGCCCTCCGCGGAGCGCCCGAGGCCGCGACGCCCGAGCGGATTGACGGATTGCGGAAGATGGTCCGCAGCTTCGGCAAGACGAGGGGCGGGGCTGTGCAGGATTCCTACCTACTGGTGGGCCTCGATGACGAGCAGAAGTTCGTCCACTTCATTTTCGAGGAGTTCCTGAGGGCGAAGGGCGACGGGTTCGACGGGCACGTGGTGACGATCGGCCACGCCCTGGTCGAGTTGTCCCGCATAGGGCGCAAGGATCTGGCCCGCAAGGGAGTTCCGGCCTACTGGCAGCGGGTCCGGGAGGCATGCGCGGGTGATGACGGGGGAGGGGCCAACGTCTGCCTGCGCCGCGTCGGGCGCCGACCCCGCTCACCCGTGAGTACTGGGCCGCTCAGGCGAAGCACCGCATCGGCGAGATCGTCAGCAGCCACACGGTCAAGTACCCGTACAGCTTCTACGCTCTGGCCAAGGACGTGACGGACGAGGAACTGAAGCAGCGGATTCTGGCGAAAGTGTCCGCTTGACCGCGACTCATGACCTCGGACGCTCCGCTCATCGTCCCTTCGCCGCGTCCCAGCGCGCTGGTGGGCCCGTCGAAATCCGGGCCGCTGAACGAGCAGACAGAATTCCTTCTGTGTCGGGGTCTTCACCCCCAGGGGCCGAGACCGCGTTGCGTGCGTCGGTCCGACGACACGAATGGCACTAGCTTTAAATTGTAAAGTGAACATCGAACCATAAGGCATCGTAATATAGGGTATGATCACTCTGCGAATCGACCCTACTGAATTCCTCGCGATCGTCCCGCCCCGGATCGCCGAGGCCGAGCCCAGGATGAGCCTCGATCAGCTCCGCGCCCGCTTCGTGCGCAACGAGGGCCTGCCGTTCGCCGACGTCCTGACCGAATCCCGCATCCGCGACGCCCTCGACGAGCACGGCGTCCGCTACCGCGACCGGCTGTTCAACCCCGTCACGACCACCTGGGGCTTCCTCTCGCAGGTCCTCAGCGACGACCACTCCTGCCGCGACGCCGTGGCGCGGATCATCGCCCATCGGGCGGCCAGCGGCCTGGATACCTGCTCGCCCAACACGGCCAGCTACTGCAACGCCCGCGGCCGCCTCCCCACCGCCGTCCTGAGCACGCTGGCGCGGCGGACCGCCGCGGAGTTGCAGGCCGCGGCCGCCGCCGAGTGGAAGTGGAACCGGCGGAGCGTGTTCATCGTCGACGGGTCGCACGTCTCCATGCCCGACACGCCGGAGAACCAGGCGGCCTACCCGCAGCCGCCGACACAGCAGCCCGGAGTCGGCTTCCCGCTGGCCCGGGTCACCGTCTTGCTCTCGCTGGCGACCGGCGCCTGCCACGACCTGGCCATCGCCGCGTATGCCGGCAAGGGGACCGGCGAGACCACGCTGCTGCGGCGGATGTACGCGGCGCTGTCGCCCGGCGACGTGGTCCTGGCCGACGCCCTGTTCGACAACTACTTCCTCGCCTGCGAATTGCGCGACCTCGGCGTCGAGTTGGTCGCCCGCGTGCAGGCGGAGCGGGTGGGGAGCCGAGACGGTGGAGGCCCGGCCCGATGGCGACGTCATCACCTGGCAGCGGCCCAACAAGCCGCGCGGATGACCGGGGAGCAGTACCGCCGCTACCCGAAGAGCCTGCTGATGCGCCAGGTGAGCGTCGATGCCCGCGACAAGGACAACCGCGCCGAACAGTTCCAGGTCGCCACCACGCTGCTGGACGCGGCGATCGACGGCAAGCAGATCGGCGACCTGTTCGAGCGGAGGTGGTCCGGGGAAGTTGACATCCGCTCGATCAAGTCGGTGATGCAGATGGACGTCCTGCGATGCAAGACGCCGGAGATGGTCCAGAAGGAGATCTGGGCGCACCTGCTGGCGTATAACCTGCTGCGGACGGTGATGGCTGTCGCCGCCGCCGAGGTCGGGATCGAGCCTCGGGAGGTGAGCTTCAAGGGGGCCAAGCAGGCGGTGACGGCGTTCGCGCCGAAGATCGAGGCGGCGCGGCCCGAGGATCGTCCGGCGCTGATCGACGGCGCTGCTGGCGGTGGTCGCCTACCATCGGGTCGGCGACCGTCCGGGGCGGTGGGAGCCGCGGGCACGGAAGCGCCGGCGGAAGCCGGGGGCCCACCTGCACGAACCGCGAGCCGCGACCAAACAGGCGAAGGATCGCTCGAAATGGTTCTGAGTGAGCCCCTGTTGAGGGTGGGTCGTTGTCAGTCCTTGCGGCGCGAAGGGCGCATGTCCTGTGAGTCATAACAGCACCGTCTTCGCCCCCTCCGGCGGTGCCGGCGGGCGCAGGTCAAGTAGCTCCGGCGCCTAGAGAACTCGCTGGGCGTCGGCACCGCCCCCCGTCCCTCCCCGGCGACCCGCTTGGCCTTCCTGGTGGGACGTGACCCACCGGATCGTCGCCCAGGGTTGCAGGGCCCTGCGCCGGCGACGAGTGATCGTACCTTCGATTACGACGTTTATCCACCAATGTCCACTTTGCGATTTAAAGCTAGTGCCATTCGTCCGACGACACCGAAGCAGAGAGAGCCGAGGTTCATTCAGTCGATCCGACCGAAGCGCGTGCCAAGTCGAAACGTCGTAACGCTTCGTGGCTCGGTGCCGGACCTCGCTTGAGGGACGCGGACGACATTAGCGTGTCCTGCGCTCGAACCGCGGACGGTGATGGACAATGCGATCCACCGCCGAAGTGCGGCGGTGGGGCGGGAGTTGCTGCACCCTCGCCTCAAGTCATCCTATAGGTTTAGCCCACTCCCGTGCGCCCTCCCGAGTAGCTGCCCGCTGTGCCGACGATGCGTTTCGATTGCGTAGCAGCCACTCGTCGATGGTCGCAATACTCTCCTACACCGAGACAACCTCTGCGTGTTCCGGCGTGACCTCCTCGACCGCCTCAGCCGGAACGACTTCCTCCTGGGCCGGCGGATGTGCTCGATGGCCTCGTTCGGATTGACTTCGTCCATAACCGGCGTGACCTGTTCGACAGCCGCGGTCGGGATGACTTCGTCCATGACCGGCGTGACCTGCTCTACCGTTTCGGTCGGAACGACCTCGTCCGCTACCGGTGCGGCCTTCTCCAGCACCTCAGACTGAATGGCGTCGGCCACAACCGGCGCCACCTCCTCCGCGGTCTCAGTCGGAACGGCCTCGTCGGCGACAGGCGAGATCTGCTCGATGGCCGCGGCCGGAACGACTTCGTCTTGGAGCGGTGTGGCCTGGTCGACGGCCGCGGCCGGGATGACTTCGTCCTGGATCGGCGCGAGCTGCTCGGCGGCGGCGGCCGTGGTGAGCTCGTCTTGGATCAGCGCGACCTCCGCGATGGGCTCAGTCGGAATGACTTCATCCTGGATCGGCGCGACCTGTTCGACGGGCTCGGTCGGAGTGAGCTGGTCCTGGACCGGCTCCACGAGGTCTGTTACGGGCGGAACATCGAAAGACTCAACACTTTCGGCAATGTCCGCGACCTCTTCCGTAGCCTGCGCCATCGGTTCTTGTCGACACTTCGTTCATGGCGATTGACTCCGGGCTGCGAATTGAAGTGGGATGTGAAGGAGGAACCACCTTTAATATTACCAATGGAATTGGTTCTTGTATCTATCTTTTTAAAATCTTCTCGAGAATTCGATGCAAGCGATGCCGGCCCGACGGCCGCAGGGTTATCGGGAAGCGCACAATAGGCAGGTCGTGCAAGGTCTGTGGGCTCCAACCGGCGGGGAGTCGCCTTTCTCTCCTCTTGCGCGCTTCGGTCCGACGACACGAATGGCACTAGCTTAAGCGTAACACTTTATGCCATTTGAGCTTAAGTGCGGATCTCCAGACATGTTTTCAACGATTGTAGATATTCGCTTGTAATATTGATAGAGAGTTTAGCCTCAAATCAAGCCACATGGACCCAACCTCATATCCTCCTGAATACTATTAATGGGCAAACCGTCGCGACACAACTCGTTTTCTGAAAACGAGTTACGCTTAAGCTAGTGCCATTCGTCCGACGACACCGAGGCGGGCCACAGCCAAGGAGCGCCAACGAACCGACAGGTAGCACCTCAAAGCTGGCTCATGTCAGACAGCCGAGTTCGAGGGTGGTAAACCCTGCGCGAGGTTCCTCGCTCGATCGCAACGAGGAACAAGATTCCGGACTGCGTCGCTCCTTGGGAGAACGCGGCAAGGAAGAAGACGGTTTCGTTCGCCTTGGGTTGGAAGAAACCAAGGAGACTCTGTTGTGGGCGCTCGCCTGACGATCGGCATTGGCACTGAGTTGCCGATCGGTATCATAAGGATGTGTCCGCAAAATCCGCGTAATTCGCGAAAATGCCCTTCGGACTGAATTTCGCGAATATTGCGAATCTTGCGGACAGGTTCCAGAGTCTGAATTGAGGTTACTGTGAGCGGACTGACCCGAACGAACACTGGCTCTCCCTCCTCGGGAGTCTCACGTGGGGCGTGCTCTTGGACGATGTCTCCAAGGAAGAGGAACGCACCATATTCAGAGCCGATTGATACCAGCCGCGGGAAGGAGTGACATCCCGACTTCCCAGGTCAACTCCAGAGTGTGATTGCGTTCTGGTCCACGCACTCCTCGCCCACGACGACAGTCACTCGGTGTTCACCGCTCTGATCCGGCGAAGCACTTCGGTGCGGTCCCTATCGAACTCAGCTACCGCTTTCGGCCGCCGCGACTTCACACTCAGGCTGACCAAGAGGAACTTTCGGTCACCCTCCGGAATCTGCCTGATCGGCTGGCCCACGGCCGGGTATCCGTCGCCCGGAGGCTCCATCCAGTCCGCAGGCCACGGGATGCCGTCCCGCTCAACGCGCTCGAGGAACTCGGCTACCTTGAGCCCGGCGAACGAAGCCTCGTCGGTCGGATAGTCTACGATCTCCTCCCGATCGGTCTGGAGGACCGCCTCGGCGTCGCGTTTCGTGAAGACGATCGTGTAGTTGAGGATCTTTACGTCATCGCCTACCAGGTCCTCGTCCATTGCCGTCGCCCCATCGAAACCCTTGCTGTCCACCGATCCCGACCCCGTGATCGAGTTTATCAGGCTCGGCACGTCCTCCGCCATTTCAGCTCGCTTGCCCCCCATGGCTCCCGGCTCGCGCGCCATCCACGGCTCAGCAGACGCCAATCATGGCGCTCCAGGCGGGTCGTACCTGCATTGAGAATCGTCCGCAGAATCCGCGTTATTCGCGAAAATCCCCCTCTCGGACCGAGTTTCGCGAATTTTGCGGATTTCGCGGACGGTTTTCCAGAGTCCGGAGGGAGGACGCAGGAAGTGGTCATCTCCCGAGATGCTTCAGGATTGGAGATAACTCCGACGCCATCCGCCCCGAAGTACGGGCCGTCAGCCGCATGCCGCCGGCTCGCCGCCCTGGAACCTTCGCCAGTTCTCGTGCAACCAGGACCGCGCCTGGCTGATCGCGGCGGGCGTCACTCCCACTTCCTGAGCCACCTCGAGCGTCCCGTGCCCCGCGGCGAGCAATTCAGCCGTCCGCCGACGCCGCGGTGCCAGGACCTCCAACCAGGCCGCGTAGTCGACGCGGAAGCACGCCTCGTCTGCCGGGGTGCAGCAGTTGCTCCAGACCCCAGCCTCGGCCGCGTCGATGGTCTCGTCGCTTCCGCCGGAGTTGATGACCTGGAATCCCCGGGCCTTCTGTGCCTTGCGATGGTAGACGTCCATGGCCCCCCGGCCGCCCGACCGGTTTGCGATCCGGCGGCCCGTTCCGGACGTAGCGGACGGCGTAGTTGGCGATGCCGGAGACGCCGACCTCCAGCGGGTCCCGGCCGCGGGAGATCAGACCGACCCAGGCGCTCCAGCAGGCGGCGATGGCCTCGGCCAGGACGTCCTCGTGGTCCTGTCGCCTCAGCTTCAGGCGGCGGAAGGCGAAGCGGGTGGCGTTCTCGACCACCGGCAGGTGGGCTGTGAACTCGCCCTGGGCGTCGTTCAACGATGCGATGGACATGGCGGTCTCCTGATGAGGGGACCGCTCCCGCCGGGAACGGTCCGTGGTTGAACCGTTCGAAGCGGGATGAATGAGAGAGCCCGACCGACTCTCCCGAAGGGAGCGACCGGCCGGGGTACAGATGCAAGGAGCTTGGCGATATCCGGTCTCGCCCTCGATCTCCAGGGCCGGTGAGCCAGGAGGCGAGGGGATTACGTCACCCGATCTCGGCCGGCGATCGCGATGCCGGCCGGAGTGGTTGTCAGTTGGTTGACGGATCACCGCGATGGACGTTCCGTCCCGAGCTGGGCATGCCATTGCCCTCGCGCGAGTAGATTCCCGGCCGCTCGGCCGACAGGCACCGCCCGCTGGCCCACTGCCGGAGCTTCTCTACCGCCTCGCCGGCCGTCACGGCCACCGGGACGATGTTCGACGCCGCCTCGCTCAGCGGGACGTCCAGTAACGCCGCCAGCCGGCAGCACGATCGGATCTCGGCGCCCGTCCACTCGCGGTCCTGGGGCAGACGCTGGGCGGGGTCGAGCCCGAACTTGCGGAGATACATCTGCCAGATCGTCTGCCGCTCGCGTCTGGCCCGGCAGGTCGAGGAAGAACACGCCGTCGAACCGTTCTGCCCTCGCGAACTCGGGCGGCAGCTTCGAGATGTCATTGGCCGAGGCGACGATGAACACGTCCGAGTCGTGGTCGCTCAGGTAGGTCAGGAGCGTCCCGAACATCCGCGTGGACACGCCGCTGTCGCCGGTGCTGCCGACGCCGGAGAGCGCCTTGTCCAGCTCGTCGATCATGATGACGCACGGCGCCATCGCGTCGGCGATCTTCAGGGCCTGTCGCGTCCGTTCCTCGGTCTGGCCGATCAAGGAGCCCATGAGCGTCCCGACGTCCATCAAGAGCGTGGGCCGGCCGGTCTCATTGCCCAGCGCCTTGGCACAGGCCGATTTGCCGGACCCTGGAGGCCCCAACAGGAGCACACCACGAGCCTGGACATCGGCCCGTCGGCCAGCCCGAAGGGCGCGCGTGCAGAACGACTTGAGGGCCTCCAGCCCACCCAGGTCGGCGAAGGTCTCGCCGCCCCGATGCAGGGTCAGCAGTCCGCTTTTCTTGAGCGTCTGGGCCTTGAGCTCCCAGAGCACATCCGGCGTGACCCGGTTGTGCCGGACCAGGGACAGGCTCAGCGCATTCTCGGCCTCGACCCGGGTCAGGCCCGCCGCCGCATCCAGCACGGCCGTCAGCCCGTCGCCCTCGGGCAACTCACCGGGATCCGTGGCGATCCCGCGGGCGATCCGCTCGAGCTGATCGCGGCCGGGCAGGTCATGCTCGATCACGACGAACTGTCGCTCCAGCTCGACGGGGATATTCACCACGGCCGAGAGGACGACGACGAAGGTCCGACCGGTCTTGCCGGCGGAGATCGCCGAGTCGAGGGCCTGGACGACCTCGATGTTGTTGAGGAACCGGTTGAAGTTCCGCAGGACGAGTAACGACGTGCCCTCGGGATTGGCCATGGCCCCCAGCGAGCGGATGGCGGCCAGCGGATCGGTGGCATTGACGACGCTGGCGGAATCTTCGGACCGTCCGGCGATGGAGAGGCCGCGGTCGATATCCCAGGTGGCCAACGCCCAGCGCTGCTGGCGGCAGAGCCGGGCGATCTCGGCGATCGCGTCGTCGTGCTCGAACGACTGGACCCACAGGCCGGTGAAGGCGGCGCGCACGAACTCAGCCAAACGCTCGGCGAGCCTCATTGAGATCCTCCTCTTGGTGGTGAAGGAGCGGGTTGGTGGGGGAAGTGGTCGAGCGGAGCGGGTCCGGATCAGTCCTGGTCGGGACCGCGGGTTTGGAGCAGAAACTCGATCTCGGACCAGTCCGTCAGGATCAGGAAGACGAGCCAGTCGTCGCGGCCGTCCAGCTCCAGAGCGATCAGGTGCTCGACCTCGCGGGCGTCGAGCAGACCCGGCTTCAAGTCGCCGTTGTGCAAGCCGGCCGAGAACCCGGCTCAGGATTGCCGGCAGGTCCTCGTCCGGTGGAGCGATTGGCCGGAGGATGGTCCGGGCCATGACCCGGAACGCCCGGTTGACCTGTCCGGCCTCAGCCGGATCATGGAGCCCGGGTTGGTCCTCGATCGCGACGCCCAGCTCGTCACGCGAGCGCCGCGGCAATGGCCTCGATCAGCGAAAACTCGGGGGTCTGCTCGTAGTTGTCGAACATCGCGTCTCCTCGAATAGGACCATGGCGGATGCCGACATCACTGCGACTGCTGGATCTGCTGGTCGGTGGCCTGCGACTGGTAGAACTCGGCCGTGAGCTGCTCGTTGACCGGCTGGCCCAGGGCCTGCTCGATGAACCGGCTGGCCTCGCGACACTCGGCTCCGGTGAAGCCCTTCGTCTCGATCTCTCGTCTCGCCCTTGGGGCCGACGATCACGCGAATGATCTTCTTCATGCCGAGCCTCCCACTTCGATCTCGACCATGATGGATCCGTCGGCCAGGGACTGCTCGGTGGTCACGTAGCTCTTCTTGCGGGCCTCGATGCGAGACCTCTCGACGACGTAGGCTTGCAAGAAGCGATGGAGATGCTTCTCGTCGCCCCAGCAGCCTTCATAGTTGTCGTAGCGGATGCTGGCCGGTGGCCGTGTCGATGACGACCGGGTAGAGCCAGGCGGGCAGATGGACGAGCAGGCCGCTGACATTGCCGCTGTAAAGCTGGGTTATGCCGTGGACCGGTTTGGGCAAGGCGAGCCGGCGGCAGGCCGCCGCGACCGCGGCATGATCGCCGACCTCCGATTTGACGGTCACGATGTGGCTCAAGGGTGATTCCTCCGGGGGGGAGGGAGTCACGATGTGTGGAATGGCACCGCTAATGCCATCCACATTGATATATGACTTGAATATTGGAGGAATTAAGCAACCCTTGTGGGATGAGCGGGACCGATCGGCACGGTGGCGTGCGGCTCGCAGTTCGCACCATGCTTCGCAACAGCGGGCGTGCGTAAGCGCGAGAGTGGGACGACCGCAAGGCCAGGAAGCCCCCGTGCGGCGCAAGACTGATGTCGAGAAAGGCAAAGCACCCCGACGACCAGCACGCCGACGGTCATACCCCCGACCGGGCTCATGTTTGGTCGCACCGCGACACCAGGGCCTCGTCATCGCACGATTACAGTTGTCATCGCAGAACGAATCCTGTAGGATTCCCTCAGTCGGACAGTTGTCAACTGTCCGAGGTCCTCGCGTCCCAGCCCTACCCCGTGCGGATTCGATCGGGGTGCGCGCCGTGTCCGCGCGGTCGCTACGGCACGTCTTCGATGGTGCCCCGACGTCCAGCCTCGATGGATTCGCCGGCCAGGCCACCCCGACTTCGCAGGGAGGATGAGCCATGTCCAATCATCCCCGGAACCCGTCCGACCGGCTCGTCGCGGATCGGGGCGAGAGTTTCCCATTCCCGGTCGCTCCATCGTCACCCCGTTTGAGGGCTTGTCCGGTCAGCCTGACGATGATCGTCCGCGACGAGGAGGCGAACCTGCCGCACTGCCTCGAATCCGTCCGGGGCCTGTTCGACGAGGTCGTCGTCGTGGATACCGGGTCGCTCGACCGAACGCGGGAGATCGCCCGGTCGTTCGGGGCTCGAACCTTGGAGTTCGCCTGGTGCGATGACTTCGCCGCGGCCAGGAATGCGGCCATGGAACACGCGACCAGCGACTACGCGTTCTGGCTCGACGCCGACGAGGTGATCGAGGCGGTCGAGTGGGAAAAGCTTCGGCACCTCCTTGATGGCCTGCGGCCCGGGGCGGGCGTCGCCTACACGGCGCGATTCCGGGGAGCCATGATCCCGGAGCCCGGCCTGTTCCAGGTCCGACTGTTCCCGCGTCGTCGGGACGTCCGCTGGATGAGCCCGATCCACGAGGTTATCTGGCCGGCGATTCGCCGAGCGGGACTGGCGGTCTGGCCCGGCGGCGTTTCGGTGGACCATCGGGGATATGCCGATCTCGCCGTCCGCTCAAGGAAACGACAGCGCAATGAGCGGCTCCTTCGTGTCCGCCTGGCGGAATGCCCCGACGATCCGTTTGCCTTGTGGCATATGGGGAGGATTGCGGCCAGTCGCGGCCAGTGGTCCGGGGCGTTGGATTTGTACCGGAGGAGTCTCGCGGGATGGCCGACCGATCTGTCGGCCGACGCCCCGCGTGGCCATCTCGCCCAGGCGGAATGGGAGCTGGGCAATCACAGGGCCGCCCTGCGGGCCTGCTCCGAATCGCTCGCCCTGAGGCCGTTCGATGCGCCGGCATGGTTTGCCAGGGGTCAGATGCACGACTACCTCGGCGAGACGGCCGAGGCCGAGCGGTGCTGGAGGCACGTACTGACGCTGGCAGGCGGCGAACCCGAACGCGTGGCGGACTACGACCCGAGCTTCGAGGCAGGGCGGGCGCGGAGAGCATTGGCCTCGCTGGCGATCCGGCGCGGCGATCTCGGCGCGGCGGCGCGGCTGTAGGCGGCGATCCTGGCGGAGAATCCCGACGATCACGAAGCTCGGGCGCAGCTCGATGCCTTGAAATCAGGACTCGATGCCAGCCGATAAGGGCCGGCGAGCATGGGACTACGGGGACGATTCGGGACGAAATGGGGCATGCCGGCGATCGGAACGAGCCGGGCCCGAAGGGGTGGCAGCGACGTCCCCGAGGACGAAACGCCTGAAGCTGGATCGCTGACAATCGAGCGGCCGAATGGCATCGTCGCCGAGGGACGGCCGCATCAGAGGCAAGCTCGACGATGCCCCTCTTTTTCCCCGACTCCAGCCCTTCATGGACCCGCTTTCCGCTTCCTCGCGGCATCGACCTTCCGGACCACATCCGCCGCCCGGACGTTGAGCGCGTCGCAGATCCGGAACAGCGTATCCACGGTCGGCGATTTCATGTCCCGCTCGAGCTGGCTGATGTAGGGACGTGAGAGGCCGGCCCGGAATGAGAGCTCTTCCTGGGTGATCCCAGCCCGTTCCCGCGCCTTTCGTAGCTCTTGGCCCATCATGGGCCGGAAACTAGCCCCAAAACAAGTGTGAGAAAAAAAGCGACTATGTATAGGTTATGTAATTATTTTCGTCATATCGAGACGTACTTTCTACGGTGCGGGGCGGCATGTCCCCGTCTTAGCCGCTCGGATTCCTCGTCCCCATCACCCACCCCCTTTCTTCGTTCGATGGCCCATGCGGATCGGGGCATCCGGACCCCGACTTCAGGGTCGAACCGGTCAACACAGCCGGCAAGCATATAGCCGCCCCACCAGCCGGAGGAACACCCCTTGCCACGGGTTCCACGACAGAAACCGGTAGATCAAGCCGCGGCCCGTCCGCACCAGTTGGCACGGCATCCGGAGGAACGCCTCGCGATAGGTCGCAAACTCCATCCGCAACAGCGTGCGGCGCTCCGCCTGGTATTCGACCCGGTGCCGAGGTGCCACCGGGACCAGCGACGCGCTCCACGACTTGAGGCTCCACGCCAACGACGCCATCACCATGTACGCCCAGTTGCTGACCAGGTCGACTACGGGGTACTCAACGCGTTGGCGCCGCTCTTGAGCTGCGCGATCAGGTTCTCCTGGTCGTTCGTCGCGCACAGCTCGCTGGGACTCGACGAGCGGCGTCAGGCCGAGCAGGCGTTTGCCGCGGGCCGCGACTGCGGGATCGTGGCCACCAGCGCCACTGGAGCTGGGCATCGACGTCGGCGACCTGGATCGCGTGATCCAGATCGACGCGCCGCCGACGGTCTCGTCGTTCCTCCAGCGGATGGGTCGCACCGGCCGGCGGCCGGGCACAACCCGCAACGCGCTTTTCCTGGCGACCTCGGACGTGGGCCTGCTCCGGGCGACCGGCCTGATCGAGCTGTGGCGGTCGGGCTTCGTCGAGCGGGCCACGCCGCCGCGGTCGCCGCTGCATATCCTGGCCCAGCAAGTCGTGGCCCTGGCGTTGCAGGAGGGCCGCTCGGCCTGACGCGACTGGATCGGCTCGGTCCCGGCCCTTCGCGAGCTGGACGCAGCGACCGCCGACCGGATCGTCGCCAGCATGCTCGAGAGGGGCATCCTCTGGGATGACGCCGGGGTCCTCTGGCTGGGCCGCGAGGGCCAGGACGCCTACGGCCGGAAGAACTTCCTGGACCTGGTGTCGGTCTTCACCGCGCCGCCGTTGTTCGTCGTCCTCTACGGCCGCCGCGAGCTGGGCTCGGTCGTCCAGTCCACGTTCCTGGTCCGGCGGCCCGACGGGCCTCCTGTCCTGCTGTCGGGCTGGGCCTGGCAGGTGACTCACCTGGACTGGAAGCGCCGCCGGGCATTCGTCGAGCCGGCCGATGACGAGTGGCAATCACACTGGTGCGCCTAAGGCTAGTTACTAGACAAAGGGCCCACCTCACTCGATCATCTCGACCAACTTGCGCATGTTGGGTTGCAGTCTATCGAGCTGGGATTGATTCACACGAATTTGCTTAGGCGATCGGTGGGTGGAATCCTACCCAAGAACTGAGGTTTCCGGCCATCCCGCGGGATGCGAGACTGTTCCTTGAGGATTGTCTTGTCTCAGGAGGGGGGTCACGCTCATGGACACGTCCGCCGCCTGCGTTGATGACTTGCTTCGTTCCGGCGCCGAGCGCCTGACCGGATACCAGCGCCGCTTGTTCCTCGCCGAGGTCGCTACCGAATTATGCAACGGCAGCGCTCGCAAAGCCGAACGCCGTTTCGGCTGGGGGCGCGAGACGGTCGAGAAAGGACTCCATGAGGCCCGGCAAGGCCTCCGGTGTCTGGAGGATTTTGCCGCACGGGGCCGGCCGCGCAGCGAAGACAAGGATCCCCAATTGGCGACCGATATCCGCGCCATCGTGGGACCCCATTCGCACGCCGATCCGGAACTCAAGTCGCCGCGGCGGTACACCAACTTGTCGGCGGCTGAGGTGCGCGACGCCCTGATCGCCAAGGGCTATGCCCTCGAGGAGTTGCCCAGCGAGCCGCACGATGCGGGACATCCTCAATCGGATGAACTATCGGCTCAAGCGGATTCAGAAGGGCAAACCGCTGAAGAAGACCAAAGAGACCGACGCGATCTTCGCCAACATCAAGACCGTACGGGAACAGGCGCGGGCCGATCCGGAAACTCTGGAGATCTCCATGGATACCAAAGCCAAGGTGGGATTGGGCGATTACGCTCGGGGGGGAAAAAACCCGGACTGACGCCGACGGTGAAGTGACCAAGGGATGGGACCATGATCCGCCCGCCAAGGAGAAACTGGTCCCCTTCGGCGTCCTGATGATGGCAACGGGCGCGTTGATGCTTCTGTTTGGCGAGCGCGAGACCAGCGATGCCTGGGTCGATGCCTTGAGGATGTGGTGGCTGGAGGTCCGGTCGGGTTTGGGACATATCAAACGCTTGGTGATCTACGTCGACAACGGCCCGAAGAACTCAGGCCGGCGGACCCAGTTCTTGAAACGGATGGTGGAATTCGCCGACGGGTCGGGGTTGGAGATTCGCTTGGTGTACTATCCCCCTTATCACAGCAAATACAATCCGATCGAACGCTGCTGGTCGGCGTTGGAGAAGAAATGGAACGGCGTCTTATTGACCTGTCTGAAGGTCGTGCTGCAATGCGCCTCCGGATGGTCTGGAAGGGTCGGCACCCGACGGTGAAGCGGCTCCATGGCGAGTATCCCGATGGCGTACGAGTTCCGGCCAAGGAGATGAAGGAGTACGAAGCGCGCCTGGAGCGTTTGGCGGCGTTACCGAAGTATGACATCACGATCAAGCCGAAAACGCCTGTCTTGCAGGTAAATTAATTTCTGCCGTTCGCCTTATCAAAAAAGTCATAAGTCCCGGCATTCAACTGGTCGAGCGGGATTCCCATGGCGCTTGAGACCACTGATGCCGTGTTGGCATCGACGATCTCTGCTTGAAACATTTCCTTGAATCCTCTCTGCGTTCTCGGTGCGGGTGTACCCGCCGGATGCACCTGAAAGGCGTTTGCATTCGCGTTCCATACAGAGTAGATCTCCGCCCCGATTTCATTCACGACGGTACGAAATGCATTCGCAGACTGGTATTCCGCTTGCGTCATTCGATTGCCGACGTAGCAGTAGATACGTGGAACCCGCAGGCGGAATTCCTCCGATCGTCGAAAGAATTCCGAACGTTCGGCTCCGGGGCGTCGCACGTCACCGAAAACCAGCGATAAGACGGTGCGGACCGCCCTTCGAGATGAACCATCCGCAGAGAATGGAATGATGAGCCGGTCAGATGCCAGCAGCGCCATTTCGGTGTAGATCCCGAAGCTGGGATTGCAATCGACAAAGACGGTCAATTCCTCTACGTGCCAACGTTGCTGAATGTCGTTCATCATGTCCCGAATCCAGAAATGAACCTTCGCCCACGCGCCGTCCGGGCCTGGGGTAGTGGCGTTGGACACTCGCGCGGCCAGCACTTCGAGCTCCTCGTCTCCCGGAACCAAGAAGAGGTTGTCAGGGACAAGTTGGTTTCGTGTATGGATCTGAAGTAGGTAGCTTGCGCCACTACCCGGACTATAATAGGGACTCGAGAGACGCTCCCGTATGTATCCTGCAATCGTGCGCCGAGGTTCGGCGGAAGACAACTTGTTCAATTCCGCCTCGCCTTGAATCATGCCACCAAGCAGCATTCCCGAAGAGTTTGCTTGCGGGCACAGATCGATGACTAGTACCTTCTGTCCTGGGTGGGTCCTTGCATACTCGCAAGCAATCTAAAAGTCAGATAGCTCTTTCCGACGCCACCTTTATTGTTCCAGAGAGCATACACCGCCATCGGACTCACTCCTTGTTTTGGTATGCTCGACAATCAAAGTGCCCATCGCTTGATTGTTACACAAATCCTACTGGGCGCGTCGAGTTTAGTATTACCAATACTCTTGAGTTGTAACTTCTTTGATCGAAGAGAACTGGGGTTTTTCCGAAGTAGACGACCTTCCGATAAAGGGCGGCGATTCAATCTAATTGGAACCTGGCCATCCGGACTTCGCCGTTCATGCATACCCTGGTCGCATTAAGAATTCGATGGTCTTCTGTCCCACGAGTCACACTTGCGTATAGGCGGCCACGTCGGCGATTGGCCGCGAATCTTACCCAAGGACGGGTGGGCGACATCCCGGCCCGGAACGATCAGCAGGGTCGGTCGGATCGTTACTACGGCCTCTATCGCCGCTGTGCGGCCGTCTAGCACGGCAACGTGGCGGCCCAGGTCAAGAATGCCGTATCTTCAGAGATTGTAACTGTACTACCTAGTCAAAATTCGATTCTCAGGTCGGCTCGGCAGAGCATACTGTTGCGTGACGCCCATGAGGAATCATGACAGCCAGGCGGATCCAACCCGACAAACACAAATTTGACTGGGTACTACGCGGGTGGCCGCGGTTAATTGACAACGTAGATCCGGAGTTTCTCGGCGCATTTTCCTGGGGACGTTGTCAAGACACTGGGACCAGATGCGTATCGCGCCGACCACGGGAGGCCGGACTTCATATCCATACCATCTAGGTCACCTCGCCCATGAAAGATCCCGAGCGGCAGACGCCGTCTTGCTGGAATTATCAGCAGGGCTGCTCGGGCCGGTCCGCCTTCCCCCGCGGCCTGAACCTGACCACGCTGGCGAACCTCTGGAGTCGGTAAGGAGTTGAGTCGCCCGCTCCCGGCTATCGCCCATTCCCGCCAGCTGCGGCCTGCTCCTTTGCCGCGAGCCGGCCAGCGACGACGTTCAGCTTGGCGTTGCACGCCTCGTCGATATCGATCTCCAGGTGATGAGCGAGGTGCTCGAGGTAGATGCGGATATCCGCAATCTCGTCCCGTAGGAGATCGCGGTCCACGTTGTCGCCCTGCCACCGCTTCTTGATCAGGTTGGCTAGCTCGCCCGCCTCGCCGCAGACGGCGAGCGCAAGGAAGTTTATGACCTCGTCTTCGGTAGTAAGGCTTCCCTTGGCGCGGGACAGCTCGACGAACCGCCGATGGATGTCCCAGGATCGGCGCCGCCATTTCGGGTCCATGCTGGCCTCCAATCCGACCATTCGGCCCGACAGCGGTGAGCATCCACCTCCTCGGCCGTCCTCGGTCGCGACTCGCGTGTCCGCTACACATTATACCCGACGATCGTCGCGACGGCTTCCCGGGCCGGAAGGCCCAGGCCAAACAACCGGCGAGCGTGTTAGACTGATACTGTGACGCGGCGCTTGATTCGTGGTCGTGTTCGGCGGGGTGCCCGCGCGGAGGCCGGGCGATACGACGTGCCCTCTCGGCCGGACGCTGCCGACGCTCAGCGGTAATCGACGACGGGCATCTCCATGTACATCACTGCGAAGACCCTCGACGACATGATGCATCGCGTGCTGGACAAGCTCGTCAGGCGTGGCGCGCGCAACAGGGCGTCGCGCGGCGAGACCCGAGAGATCAGAAGCCTCCTGCTCAAGCTCACGAACCCGAGGGCCCGCCTCAGCCACACCGAGAAGAAGGGCAAGATCTTCAGCGCGTTGGGCGAGCTGCTCTGGTACCTAGCTAAGAGCAACGACCTGAAGTTCATCAGCTATTATCTGGATCAATACCTGGATGAATCCGAGGACGGGGCGACGATATACGGCGCTTACGGGCCCAGGCTGTTCGGCCACCACGGCAACAACCAGGTCGAGCACGTCCTCGACCTGCTGACGAGGAATCCGGGATCAAGGCGGGCGGTGATCCAGTTGTTCGACGCCGAGGACATCCGCGACCATCACCGGGAGATACCCTGCACCTGCACCTTGCAGTTCATGGTCCGCGACGGCCTGGTGGAGCTGGCCACGACCATGCGGTCGAACGATGCCTTCAAGGGCCTCCCCCACGATGTGTTCTCCTTCACCATGATCCAGGAGATCGTGGCGAGAATCCTCGGGCATGAGCCGGGCGTATACACCCACTTCGTCGGCAGCCTCCACCTCTACGACGACGACATCAAGGCGGCGCGGCAGTACTTGGACGAAGGGTGGCAGTCAACACAGTTCGTCGAGATGCCCGCAATGCCCCCCTTCGACCCCCGCCCGCCAATCGAGACGGTGGTGCGCGACGGAGGCCGCGATCCGTGAAGGGCGCGCCCTCGACAGTTCGGTGAGGGCCCTGCCGCCCTACTGGCGTGACATCGTCCGCCTGCTCGAGATCTTCGCCCACAGCAAGAGGGGTGAGCGCGACGCGATCCGGAGAATCCGGCGTGCGATGGTCCACCCCGTCTACAAGGAATACATCACCAAGCGGGAAAGGGCGGGGCGTACCGTGCCGCGCTCGGGCCAGCCTAGCCTTCCCTTTTTCGAAGTTCAGGCGGAAGAGGGCGGCGACGAGGACCGGTAGCCGCCTCGAATTAGTCCAACAGCATGGCCCGCACGATGATCGAGATGCTCTCACAACTAATCCGACATATGGATTCCCCCTCCGCCGCGACGACCGACATGATCCCATGGAGTTGCCCGGCGCCCGCGTTCGGGGACCCGTCAACTTCACTCGTGGCGACGCTCGGCCTGAACCCGAGCAATCGCGAATTCGTCGAACGAGGAGGGAAACGAACTGCAGGGGGCGGCGCGGCGTCTCCACACCCTGAGGTCGCTGGGGCTCGCGCGATGGTCCGACGCGGATGCCGGGCACATCGAGCTGATCGAGGATAGCTGCCGACGATACTTCACCCGCAACCCTTACAACGATTGGTTTCGGAGCCTGGATCTGCTCATCGCCGGGACCAGGGCTTCGTACTACGGCATGTTCGCCGGCGCGTGCCACCTCGACCTGATCCCCTATGCGACCAGGCGCAAGTGGACGGACCTGGCGCCGCATCGGCGCTCGGCACTCCGGGACATGGCGGGCGACACGCTCGGCTCGCTGCTGCGCGACTCGCCCATCCGCCTGATCATCGTCAACGGCAGAACGGTCATCGAGAGCCTGCAACGGGCAGCGGGCACAGCCTTGGAGCGCGTGGCGATGGACGGGTGGACCCTGCCGAGGCGGGCCGGGACGGGCGTCGCCGGCTTCGCGTATCGCGGGACGGTATGCCGGCTGGCTGGCGTAGACCTCCGCCGTCCCGTGCTCGTACTCGGATTCAACCACAACCTCCAGAGCAGTTATGGCGTCACCTCGGAGGTGAAGGACGCGATACGCGATTGGATCACGCACGTGGTGAGTGAGGTGCTCGAGTGAGTCCCAGAGACGTAGCGGAAGTCAGCCGGATCGACGCGGCCCTGGGGACGTTCCACGAGACGGTCCATCCGCTCCCCGGCATCCAGGCGCCGGCGAACCGAGAGGCGTTCATCAAGCAGGTGATGGCGAGCATCCATCGCGTCCGCTACGTCGCCCGCGTCTTGGAGCGCGACATCAGCGACAATCGGGCCGACCCAGCGAGCGATCGGTTCTACCCGATCAAAGCGGCGGCTCTCCACGCTCGTCGAGGGCAACATGACGAGGCCTGCTGGCTCGTCTTCCTCTGGGTGCATTTCGGCTGAAGCAAGGAGTCCGAATGGCGGTTCATCCGCGACGTCTACGGCGCCCTCGGCGGCCCGAACCGATGGGATTGGGCCCGGACCAGTGCCGATCCAGAAGGCTACCGCGCATGGCTCGCGGTCAATCAGAATGTGCTGAAGTACGGTTGTGGCGTCCGCCGCTTTGGGAATCACCGCAAATACCAGAGTCTCGACGCTCACAAGCCTAAGGGCACAGGCGAGGCGGTGGTGAGCTACGTCGCCTGGGTTGGCTCGCCCAGAACCCATGCGGACCTCTTCCGAGACGCTGTGGCGTCCACCGGCGATGGCCGTCGTGCCTTTGACGCGCTCTACCGCTCGATGAGGGCAGTCGCCTCGTTCGGCCGGCTGGCGCGGTTTGACTATCTGACGATGATCGGGAAACTCGGCCTGGCGCCCATCGAACCGGGATCCACCTACATGATCGGCGCGACCGGCCCCCTCAGTGGAGCCCGCCTCTTGTTACTCGGGAGCCCGACCTCCGGCCGCGCCACGCCCCGGCAACTCGACACATGGCTGGTGCAGTTGGAGGAACGGCTGAGCCTGGGGATGCAGGTGCTGGAGGACTCGCTCTGCAACTGGCAGAAGTGCCCAGGCAAATTCAGCCGGTTCAGCGGCTAACGCTTCACTGTCCGTCTTCCACCCATGTGTACCGCCGCTTGAGGTTGTTCAACTGGTTCCGCCGGAAACAGCCGTAGTGCTGGAGTTGGCCCACGACGATGCCCGGCGAGATCCCCACCTTGCGCACGAACCGCATGACTGCCCTCCCGTTGAGGGGGAGTCGGAGCATCTCGGCCTGGAGTTCCGGCGGGATCAGGACATTCGCGGCGAAGGCATTGGCCTCGTCTTCCTCCTCAGTCGAGAGTGTGTCGTCTCCTTCCAGAAAGATGCAGCGGTCACCGTGCAGCACCAGGTGACCGGCCTCGTGGAAGAAGGTGAACCAGAATTGATCGTCCGAGAGGTATCGGAAGCTGAGGAGAATCATCGGCCGCGTCAGGGAGAGAAAGCGCACCGCTCCGCTCGCCCGGCACATCTTCGGCGCGCGCCGGACGACGACGGCGATGCCGCAGGCTGCGCAGCGCTGACCAGCTCGGGCAGGAATTCCTCCGGGTCTTTCGCGCGGGTCAATTCGCGCAGGGAAGTGAGCTCGCGCCGGAGACATTCGGGGTTCCATGGGCCGCATTCAATCGAGGCTGCCGCGATCTCGCCCTGGCGAATCCAGGCGGCGACAGCCCCCGGTTCCGACGTGTAGGTCGGTGAGGTCCGGTACGCCGCGGACAGTGCGTCGCTGTAGACGTCTCGCCATGCCCTGACGCTGGGCACGCCGAAGAACCGAAGGCAAGCCACCACCGCGGCCGTCGGGTTGGCGAGCGGTTCGATCCACCCCCACCGCTCGATGTCCTTCACGGGGATCTCACTCAGCCACCTGAAGCTCTCGGGCAGCGAAGCCTCCTGGTGCAGCCGGGCCAGGTCCGCACGGTATTGGGACTCGCGCCGAGTCCAGAACGCCTCAGACGCGCCGAGTGCGCGGGCGAGCCGCCTTGCCATCTCGGAGGTGATCTCGGCACGGCCTTCGAGGAGGTCCTTGATGTCGGCTGGCACCGCTCTATCCAGCCAGCGAGCTCGACGGGCGTGGCGCCGCGCTCCTCCAGGAGGGTGGCTATCGTGGCACCCGGCGGTGAGACCCAATCGGGCGAGAACGGGGTGTCGTCAACCATGGCCGACCTCGATCTTGAGGATTCTGACCCGGGTTATCCTGGACCAATCGACTCGATCCATCTTGTTGACTGGTATCCGGACGTGGTTGGCGCAAAAAACGAGTCGGTAGCCATTGGCCAGGTCCACCGCGTAGTGCCGATGCCGGCCTCCCTGAATCTCGCGCGGCCGGCCTGCGACGAGATCATATACGCAGTCGGCGGCACGGATATCAGCCAGTCGCTCCCGAAGACGGGCTGCGGCCTTGATCCCGAACGCATGTTCGGCCTTCGACTGGCACTCACAGAGCGCCCGGATGGTCAGCGTTTCGAAGGCAAGATTCACTCGGCGGGCGTCCAGAGGCTGCTCAGGTGGCCATTCCATGATCTTCGGCGTTAACATCGCTCGACTGCCATTCATTCTCATGGCCGGCGTCGAATTCGTCACCGGGTTCCATGAGGTTGGGGCTATTGCGGCGAGTGGTCCGTCAACGCGCGACGATCGGTTTGGGTATCAATGTTCTATGCACAAAAGAATACCATACCCCCGCTGGCCTGGTCAACTCCCCGGAGATTTGAGGGGACCGTAAGCGCTTTGGGGGGTGGGCGAATGCGACTCGGTGAGGACGAAATCCTCGAAGCCACCATCTACCCAGCCCACGAACGGGATGGCGGCCCGAACGTTCCGGATGAACTGTTCGTTGACCGCGGCCTCGATGTCGGCCCCGCAGAGGGACCGCCGGTACGTGTGCTCTTGGGCGTGGAGCGGATCGAGGGGGGCCCTGACGCGTCTATCATCCAGGACACACACGGCGACCTTATCGTCCAACCGCGGTGCCCCGGCCAAGGTGTTCAGGTAAAAAAACCCACGATCGCGGTGGCCTCGTCGATGTCCGGGTGCACGACGCGAATGAAGCGGCCGGAGCAGCCATTCCGCGACAACGGCGCGTCGAGCGTATCGACGAAGTTGGTCGTCGCTGATTGTGTCCGGCCGAACTGGAGTACGTGGTCGCCCTGGCACGTCGACCGGCCCTCCCACGGCGCCACTCGGCCTATACCCTCGGCGAACTGGCAGACCTGGCGTAATCGGAGGACGATATCCGGTACGTTGCTCCAACCGGCGCTGACGCGATGCATCGGCGCCGACGGCGGGACTTGCCCGCGCGGCAGCTTCAGCCCCTGGATGAACAGCTCGAGGACGTCGGAGGCGTTGAGGTCCACTCCGAGGTTGTCGGCCGCTTGGGCGGCGTGGCCCTAGAAATCGAGGCCGAACGCGATCCGCGCCCGCGTGTCCGGCGAATGGGCGTTGGCCTGGACGCCGGGTGCCTCGAGCCGGGCGACGTCCTCGACGTGGACCAAGCCGGCCGCGGCAACAAAGGACTTCCCGGCCAGTGTCTCCTTGGCCGGGCAGCCGTAGAAACGGATCGTATTCTTGAGGCGTCCGGCACCGCTCTCATACTCAAGTGTGACGACGGCCCCCAAGACGTCGGCCACGAGGACGTCGCGACCGCAGCCTTGAGCCAAGCGACTGAGGTGGCCGGGCCGGTTGGCCCTGTTGCAATAGCCCCGGCGAGCCGACGACGTCGGCCAGCCGTTCGATCGTCGGCCGCCCAGGCCCCTGTCTGGCCACGAAGGTGGTCGGGAGCCCGGCGGTGCCCCGCTCGACCCCGACTTCGTTCTCAATTTCGACCGCCTCCGCCACGGACTTCGGTCCGCACTTCGGGTCCGCGTGCGTCGTTTTCATCGTCCTGATCCTTCTTGTCGTCCCGAACGTCTCGGCTGCCGATGGACGATGTCAGTCGTAAGGCGCGCATGTCGAACTTCCGAGCGGCCGGCGACGCCATGGGGCAGCCTTGGCCTCCAACGGCCAGTCGTCTGGTTCGCGGACAAGGCTTGAGCGGACCGTGCGACAAGGGTGGTGGCCTAATACTCGGCGGCCTCGCCAGTCGGCCCGGACACGATGTCCGAGGCGTGTCCGCGCCCGGCGACTTCGGGGTTGCGTCGCGCCCGAGTTCTCCGCCTCCGACCGGGTCGCATCACCCACGCCGGGTGTACCGGTTTGCTGACACTTCTGCCGTTCGACCGGGACCGTCAGCGATTCCGAGCGCGGTCTCGAACGAGGTCCGCCCATCCAGGGCGCGATACAACCCGCGTCGGCATCCACCTCGAAGAGGAGTTGACCTCGCTCAGTTCGGGCTCGTCTCGGACCATGCTGAGTCGTGGGGGTCTGGCGCGAAGGCGAACGATTGACGATCGATCTCGAGATAAGCCCCCGAAAAGTGGGCGTCAATCGACTACCGGATCCTACCGGATTGGGCTCCCGGATACCGCGTTTTCACGCAATTTCTGGGGTCAGTACGAGAGGCCTTGCAAACCGTCCCTGAACGGCTAAAATGCCTGTAATCATAGGGGTCTATCCGGCTTTACCCCCATGATTCAGGGCTGTCTACGGAACCGAAGGTTACTGGTTCGAATCCAGTCGGGTGTACTGACTTGAGTCAATCCCTCCTCTGCCGTGGCTCATCCTGTGTCCGTGAAGTTCGTGTGTTGCGGAACCTAAAGTTAAATCTGCCCTTAGTTTCCGTCACAATCGTCAGTCCGAGAATGAGCTGATCGCCGAATTGCGCGCTCGAATTCACATCCATCAGAGGTGCCCCATGAGCGAACCTAGCTCTCGGGGCCCTGCGTGGCATCTCACCCGGCATCGCGGTACATCGATTCTCGGGTACGTCTCTCTGCGCCCCGGGACTCGAGGTACTTTCCCGACGGTGTGATTGACAACCCCGGAGAGGATGACTCTCTCGCCCAATGGTATTCGGAGGATTTGTTCGCAATGAGGGAACCGTCTCTGTGGTTGCTCTCCCAGAAGGATCCCAAGGCTGTCGCTTATCGCTTCACCTGGCTCCCGAGCTTCCGTCGCCCGCTAGCCATTCGCGTCATCGCTTCCGGCGAGGGAGCGACTCTCTATGCGGTCCTACTCGACGCTAGCAGCGGATACTTGGGTGGGAAGCCAGTAAATCGCAAGAGTATCAAGCTATCTCGAGATCAGTGGGCTGAATTGAGACGTTACTTGAATGATGCAAAGTTCTGGTCGATGCCAACCAGATTATGGACGAACGGTATCGCGGACGGTGCCGGCTACGTCGTCGAGGGCGTAGAGAGGGGCAGGTATCACGCGGTCAACGCCAACACGAACCCTGAGCCAGACGACCAATACCGGCGGTATAAAGCGCTCTGCGAAGCAATGGTCAAGCTTTCCGGAATTGACGTCAAAGACTTCAAGTAAAGATATGATAAGTCTGAATATGAATTTTTAATCCGAGAATCCCTTGTAACCGACCGGAAAGCCTGCAAATTCTGGTAGTGGCAAGAGCCAGGCCCGGGAAGTGTTTCGTGCGGAAGTCTTTACTCGAACAAGAATTGCATCCTATTGTCCATTAGACTTCTCAGAATCGTCACAGGCCTACCGAACCGAAGGTTGCTGGTTCGAATCCAATTGGGTGTACTCGCAAGACGAGATGTCACAACGCGACAGGAGTTGCCAACTCCGTTTGGTTTTCCGCAGCGACGATTTCGACGCGCGAACAACGCCGAAAGGTGTGCGAGGTTCGGCATCCCGCGAATGTGGTCTGCCTGCTCAATGGGCAGGAGACGGCCCTTCACCACGTGAATGGCATGCACTTGATCGAGACGCTCGTCGTCGAGGCCGGCACGCTGCAACTGGGTCCCACTTCGGTGAGACGGAAGTAGATCGAAAATTACTCCCACTGCGTGAACCCGCACGCAGAGGGAGCCTCACCAAGGATTTCGCAGGACGACCTCAGGGCGCGGAGCGAACGCCGTGAGCGTTCCTTGTGACAAACGAAGGCGGCGGTCATCGTCAGCACGAAGGCCGCCGACCTCAAGAGAAAGCCCCGTCTAAGAAAAACGAGGAGGAAATCAGGGACGGACGATCAATAACGACCGCCGCCATGCCCTCCGCGACCGCGACCACCACCGCCGCCGCCGCCGCCGTAGCCACCGCCGCCGCCGTAGCCACCGCCGCCGCCGCCACCGCTCCTTGGCTCACGAGGCCGAGCCTCGTTCACCGTGAGTTGACGGCCGTTGACCTCCTGATCGTGCAGTCCCTGAATGGCCGCCTGGGCCTCAGCATCGCTGCCCATCTCCACGAAGCCGAAGCCCTTGCTGCGGCCCGTATCCCGGTCCTGAATGACCTGCGCGCTCTGCACGGTCCCGAACTCGGAGAACAACTGCTCCAGATCAGCATCGCCGACCTGATAAGCCAGGTTCCCGACATACAGTTTCTTGCCCACCGTCCGCTCCAAGATGAGGTTGGTGACCCTTCTCGCGTTACTGGGGTCTGAACAAATCGGGGCCGACGCGGGCGGCCCTGCCGGTGGGAAGGCGAGTGAGGCAGGCGAGAGTAGAGTCCCGAAGGATCGACGTCGCAGGCTCCTTCGTATTCCGACGTGGCATAGTATACTCAAGTCCCCGCGCCTGACGATAGGCCCTTCCGCCTCGTCCACGATCTTTTTTAGGGCTTTTGGGTGGCATCGATCCACAATCCGCCGCAGGGATGGCGTGATCGACGATCCCTCGCCACGGTTCGTTGAGAAAATGAGCCGTCGGCCCCACGTGTTGCGGGCCCTGCGCTCAGTTACTCGGGCTCGAACTGGGGGAGAGCAAACCGCCCTGGATCTGGAGACTGCCTGGCAACGGCCTTACCAGGCTCGTCATGCCGGGTTTGAACGTCGGGGCGCCTGCCTGCGGATTGAGGGGATTGTTCGGAAACATGCCGACGGTCGAAGTCCCCATCGGTGAGCCGGCGATCACCTGGCCTAATGGCGGTAGGGCCGGCACTGGGGCCTTCGCCGCGGTCTGGGCGGCGGAAAGCGCTGGTGTATCGCTTTCCGTCGTCGGCATGCCGATATAAGCCATGATCGGTGCGTTCCGGCCGTCGGGTGCGGGATTTGTTCGCGACGATGCCGAGGTCGTGGACCCCGATGTGCCTGCCTGATCGGAGCCCGAGCCGACCTGAATCGAGAGGCCCACACCACCGGACCCACCGGTTGCCCCTCCGAGGCCGACGGCCGGGTTGCCCGTGAAATTCCCCGGCAGGAAGGTCGAGATCCCGCGATTCCCGGTGATATAGAAGCTCGTCGGGACCGCCGCGCCACTGACGCCTGCTGCAGAAGAGCCGCCGCTACTGTTAGCGCCCAGTGAACCCGAGGCGGAATTCGAGGCGCCCGGAAATGGAGTCACCAGCGAGTATCCATTATTCGTGAGCACGATCGCCCCCAGATTCGCGATCGCCGGCACGATTCGCCGTTCCAGCATGCATTCCAACAAATTGGGTTTCAGCGACCAGTCCCGTTTCATCGGTGCCCGCTCCAAGAAATGTTCTCCACCCCACTGAACGCCTCTCGAAATTTCGGACTGACCAGTCAGTCCACTTCCTTCGCCTTTATAGTAATGACTATTCTTGCGTCGGACAAGAACGGTCCGGCTACTTTTTCTCAGGTTTCTTGACGAGAGTCGCTGACTCGATCAATTGGTGCCTGATTGCATCTGTAGGTCGCGTCGGGGGCAATCGAGCCAAGGAAGCAGGACAGGTCGGTGAGCCTCACGATGAGAGTCACTGGACTCTTGCGTCCTGCCGGTCTGTCTGTTAATTCAGTAAAGCCCGTCAAAATAGCAACGACTTCATTTCCGCTGGATCGGCTCCCGCAAGGAACTCATTGTCGTAGTTCGACACTCTGCCACGCATGACTCAGTGAATGCGGTGGTTTGGAGGCGGATTGCGGGGTTCAGACGAACTGCATTCGGATTGAAGATCCCGACGGGCGAGGAGAGAAACATGACTCTGGTGGGCAAACTGATCGTTGAAGCGATCGGCACGTTTTTCCTGGTTTTCACGGTCGGACAGACGGTGATGAAGCCCGACCTGGCAGGGAACCTCGCGCCGCTGGCGATCGGCTCTGCACTGATGATTATGGTGTATGCGGGCGGGCATTACTCGGGCGGGCATTACAATCCCGCCGTAACACTCGGGGTCGCACTCCGGGGCAAGATTGCCTGGCCCGAGGCAGGGGCGTATATGGGCCGCGCAAGTGGTCGCGGCGATTGTGGCGGCGGTGCTCGTCATCTTCTTGAAGGGAGGTCAGGCGACGCCGGGGGCGTTGACGTACAACATTGGCCAGAAATTGCTGGCGGAATTCCTCTTTACTTTCGCTCTGGTCTACGTCGTCTTGAACTCGGCGACAGCGAGGGGAACGGCAGGCAACTCATTCTATGGGCTGGCGATCGGATTCACGGTCGTTGTCGGTGCCTTTGCGGTCGGCCCGGTGTCCGGCGGAGCGTTCAATCCGGCCGTCGCCGTCGGTATCACGGCCATGGGCCTTTCGGCCATTCCTGATATCTGGATCTTTCTCCTGGCTGACTTCGCGGGCGGGGCCGCCGCGGCGTTCCTCTTCAACATGCTGGACATGGGCGGGGACCGCAGGCCAGCCTGAAGACCCCACACGCGGTTGTGCGTCGATGGCAACACCCGAAGACCGCTCGTGCTCGACGATCCGTGCGGACGTCGATTCGTCCATCGCGGTCGGATCGCGTTTCGATCGGGACATGATGGATTGCGCCTTGGAACTGGCGCGCGAGCGCGGAACCTCGGCGAGGTTCCGGTAGGCGCCGTTGTCGTACGGGGAGGACGAATCCTCGCCCAGGCATACAATCTCCGCGAGGCTCTCGAAGACCCTACGGCCCATGCCGAGCGATTGGCTCTGACGTGGGCCGGCCGTTCGCTGAGGACTTGGCGGCTCGACGACTGCGTGCTCTATGTGACGCTGGAACCCTGCGCCATGTGCTCGCCGGGGCGATCGTCCTGAGCCGACTGGCCCGGCTCGTCTACGGCGCGAATGATCCCAAGGCTGGTGCATGCTCAAGCTTGTATCGAATTGTCTCCGACCCGCGGCTCAATCACCGGGTCGAAGTCACTGCGGGCGTCATGGCCGAGTCGTGCGGCGAAATCCTCACAGAATTCTTCCAGGAACGGAGGAAACTTCGTAAACTCGATGTGGCTGGGGCCTAGATCGGAGGGGTGCCTGAGTGGTTGATAGGGCCGGTCTCGAAAACCGGTGTACCGCTTCGCGGTACCGTGGGTTTGAATCCCACCTCCTCCGCTAGAATCGCAGACTCGATTTTCCTCTCTCTTGGAAAACCCGCTGGGGCCGTGATTCCGTCGGGCGACGCAATTATAATCGGCGGGTCTTCTGGAAAATCGGCACGGTCGTCGCGCGAGACGGTCGCCTTCCTCTCTCGGCCGCCCTGCACCCGATCCCAATCTGAGTTCGATCGTGCCGGTTCGCAGACTCCGGCACGTTCTCCCACAGCCGTGGTTTCGAGCAACGGGCATCTCTGAGGACGCAAATCATGAGTCGGTCGCAACGGGCGGGGCTTGGTTGGCGTAGCCTGGTGATCAGACTGGGCGTGTTGTGCCTGGTGGGGATGGGCCTGGCGGCGTTGCGGTCGCTGGTGGCGGCCGACGAGCCGGGAGGACTCGGCTCCGGGGTGTACCCCGTGGCGTATGCGATCAAAGGGGCGAAGGTGGTCGCCGCACCGGGCAAGGTGTTCGAGCCCGGGACGATCGTCGTCCGCCGTGGTGTGATCGAGGCGGTCGGACCGGAGAAGGACGTCGCGATCCCGTATGACGCCGAGAGCATCCCTGGCAAGGGCCTGGTGGTGTATCCCGGGTTCATCGACCTGTACACGACAGTGGGCCAGCATGCCGGGGTCGAGCGGTCTGCGACCGGGCGCGGTCGGCCGGTCGACATCGCTGATGCGCCCTGATCGTCACACCGGCGGACAACCGTCGGGGCCTCACCCCCGAGTTCGAGGTTGCCGGCGCGCTCGAGCTGAACGACGCGCTGGTCGAACCACGGCGTTGACTGGGTTTCACGGACCTGCTCTCGGCGCCGGCCGGCGCCATCGCGACCGGTCAGAGTGCGCTGGTGAGTCTCAGCGGCCTGCCGCGCCGGGAGGCGATTGTGGTCGCGCCCGTGGCGCTGCACGTAAACCTCGCGCCACCGTCCGAGCCCGGGGCGGCGCCGGGAGCCCGCACCGAGACGCCTCAGCCCGGTCCCGGACCTGGTCAAGGCCGACGGCGCATGAGCGAGGCGCCACGTCCGGTCGAGAATCCGTATCCACGCGTCTTGATGGGCTCGATCGCCCACTTTCGCCAGGCCATGCTCGACGCCGACCACCTCCGGAAACTCGACGCCTACCACGAGCAATATGGCGGCGCGCTGCCGCCATTCGACCCGGCGCTCCGGGCTCTCCAGGCCGCACGATCGAAAAAGCTAGCCGTGTGGTGGGAAGCCAACACCCGCGACGAGATCCACCGGGCACTCGACCTGGCCGAGGAGTTCGGCACGACCGCCGTGATCGTCGGCGGGCGCGAGGCGGCCAAGGTCGTCGACCGCCTCAAGGCGACGAAAGTCCCCGTTATCCTACGGTTGAACGTGGCCGAGGAGCCAAAAGTTCCCACCGAGGCGGAATACCGCAAGAAGGCGGCCTCGGAGCGCGACGAACCGATCCGCGTGTCGGCGCACCGCAAGACTCAGTGGAAGGAACAACTGGCCACGGCCGCGGTCCTGGCCAAAGCCGGGATCTCCTTCGCCTTCGCCACCGACGGGGTTGACCGGCTCGAGACCGTCCCGGCCAACCTGCGCCAGGTGATCACAGCGGGTCTCAAGGCCGATGATGCCCTCACGGCGCTGACAAAGAACGCCGCAATCATCGCGGGCGTTGACCGCCGTCTCGGCACCCTCGAGACCGGCAAGGTCGGGCACGTCATCGCGATGACCGGTGCGTTCTCCGACGAGAAGACGAAGGTCAAGTACGTCCTCGTTGACGGCCTGAAGTTCGAGATCAAACCCGAGGATGCCGACCAGGCCAAGGCGAAAGCTGGCGGGGGCCGCGATCGCCAGGGCGGTCGTGGGGACGTAGAGGAGAAGAGCGAGCCGGATGAGGAAAGCGAAACGCCGGCACCTGAATCCAAGAAGAAGGGAAGTCGCCCGCCCGACCAACGCAAGGACTCGCCGGATCGACTCGACCGTCAAGCCAAAGAGACCAGGATCGGCGCGAGCTACACAAGCAAGCTGAGGACATCCGGAAGCAAACCGAGGAGTTGCGGGCTCAGAGTGACCAGCTTGAGGAAACCGGCAGGTCCAGTCGAAGCAGGTCGAGCAGCGGAAGAGAATCGACCAGATCCAGGCTATGATTCACAGCCGGAGGTCACCGATGCCGGACTGCGGGACCAGCTCAAACAGCAAGTCGACGAACTCAAGAACGCAGAGCTCGACGTCGTCGAGCTCCAGAACGGCTCAAGCGGCTCGAGACGAAACTCAAGAGAGCCGATGCTCCAAGTGCAGGTCAAACAGCTCGCGACGCAATCCAAGCAAGACCGAGCCGTCGGAATCGAAGGCAAGTGTGGCGAAGTCCCAGGAAAAGAGGCCCGCGACCCAGCCGGAGTCGGCGAAGTCCGGAGCCAAACCGGGATCGGCGAAGCCCGAGACGTCCAAGCCTCCGCCCACGCCGTTCGTGGATGTCGCGAGCGAGCTCGACGAGGATCGCAAGCCAACGATCCATACCAACGGCAACGTCCTGATCAAGGACGCCACGATCCTGACCGTGACCCAGGGCACGATCCCCAAAGGCTCGATCCTGGTCGAGAAGGGGAAGATCAAGGCCGTCGGCAAGGACGTTACCGCTCCCGCAGGCGTGCGGGTGATCGACGCCGGCGGAATGGTCGCGATGCCCGGAATCATCGACACCCACTCGCACATCGCCGTGCAGGGGGGCGTCAACGAGGGGAGCCTCTCGGTCGTGCCGGAGGTCCGCGTCAAGGACGTGGTCACCGGCGAGGACATCGGGATCTACCGGGCACTGGCGGGTGGGACGACCACAGCACGTCTATTGCATGGATCGGCCAATACGATCGGCGGCCAGGACGCCGTGGCCAAGTTACGATACGGGAAGGCGGGCCGAGACCTGATCGTCCGCGATGGTCCGCAAGGGGTGAAGTTCGCCCTGGGCGAGAACGTCACGCGGGCCGCCCGGCGCGGTTCGGGCGACGGCCCGCGCGCTTCCCCACGACCCGGATGGGGGTCGAGGCCGTCATCGAGCGGGCCTTCGAGGAGGCGTTGGCGTATCGCGCCACCTGGGACGCCTACAAGAAATCGTCGAACGCTAAGGGCTCCAAAAGTCATATCCCCCTACCGCCGCCGCGGATGGATCTGCGGCTCGAGGCGCTCGCCGGCATCCTCGAAGGCTCGATCCGGATCCATAGCCATTGCTACCGTAGCGACGAGATCCTGATGCTCCTGAACATCGCCCAGAAATACGGCGTGCGGGTGCAATCGCTTCAGCACGTCCTGGAAGGCTACAAGGTCGCCGCCGAGATCGCCGCCCACGGCGCCAGCGCCTCGACCTTTTCCGACTGGTGGGCGTACAAGGTTGAGGCGTTCGACGCCATCCCGTTCAACGCTGCGCTCCTGACCGAGGCCGGAGCCAACGTCTGTATTAAGAGCGACGATGCCGAGCTGATGAGGCACCTGAACCTCGAGGCGGCCAAGATGGTCAAGTACGGCGGGGTCACCGAGGCCCAGGCGCTGGCGATGATCACCATCAATCCGGCTCGCGAGCTGGGGCTCGATCATCGGTTGGGCTCGATCGAGGTGGGCAAGGACGCGGACATTGTCCTGTTCAACGCCCACCCATTCGACGCGTTCTCGCGTTGCGAGCTCTCGATGATCGACGGTGAGGTGTATTTCCAGCGCCGGGAGTCGGGAGGCAAGCTGACGCCCCGGCCCGGCAATCACCTGGCCATGCCAGTGTCACCCGAGCCGCTCCGTAACCGGACCGTCGAGATCGCGGCCCAGCCGAAGGGGATCTTCGCACTGGTCGGGGCGAATCTCCACCCGGTTGCCGGACCCGAGATCAAGGGAGGGACCGTGGTCGTCGCTAATGGCAAGATCGCGGCGGTCGGCCCGGCCGGCACCCCGATTCCGCCCGAGGCGCAAACGATCGACCTGAGCGGCCTGGACGTCTGGCCGGGAATGGTCGATGCCGGCTCGACCCTGGGCCTCTTCGAGGTCGGCAGCCTGGGGGAGACCCAGGACTTCGCCGATGGGCGCAGTTCCAGCCCGAGCTGCGCAGCAGCGTGGCGCTTTGCGCGGACAGCGAGCACATCCCCGTGACCCGGGCCAACGGGATCTTGACCTCGTTCGTCCACCCCTCGGGAGGCGTGATCTCGGGTCAAGGCTGTGTCATCGACCTGCACGGCTGGGTGCCGCGAGAGCTGGTGGTTGCCGATTGCACCGCCTTGAACGTGACAATCCCGACTTATACCGTGCGCAATCCCGAAGGCCGCCGGTTCGGCCCGGGGCGGCCGGGAGTCGGGCCGGGCACCGGCGCCGGGGCCAACGACCCGAACGCCAGGCGAAAGGGGCAACTTGACCGCATCACGGAGTTCTTCCGCAAGGCACTTGCCTACGATGCCGTGGTCCGCGGTGCCCGCCAACACGGTGATGTACCGCCGGAGCCCGATCCCCGGCTGGAAGCCATGGTCCCCTACGCCCGCGGCGAGAAGCCGGTGATCTTCCACGCCGAGAACCAGGTCGAGATCCTCGACGCGCTGGATCTGGCGCGCACGCTGAAGATCAAGGCGGTGATCTCCGGTGCGGCTGAGGCGTGGAAGGTGGTCGAGGCCCTCCAGAAAGCCAAAATCCCGGTCCTTCTCAGCGGGACCCTGCACCTCCCCAGGAAGGACTCGGATCCGTACGACGCGGTCTACGCGGCACCGGCAAGACTCCACGAGGCCGGCGTCGCCTTCGCAATACGCTCGCAAGGTGGTGGACCCAGTGCGGCGACCGCCTTACGCAACCTGCCCTATGAGGCCGCGACCGCCGTCGCTTTCGGACTCCCCGAAGACACGGCCGTTCAAGCCGTCACTCTAGCCCCGGCTCGAATCCTTGGTATCGCGGATCAGGTCGGGTCGATCGAAGCCGGGAAGCGCGCCAACCTGGTGGTCACCGCCGGACACATGCTCCAGCCGACGACGAAAGTTCTCGCCCTGTTCATCGATGGCGAGCCAATCCGGCCCGAGAGCCGTCACACCCAGCTCTACGCCAAGTACCGCCGACGCCTGGACGAAGTCCGCGCCGGTCGGGCACGGCTGGGGATCGATTCCCCATCGAGCCGCGACGTCAGCCATCGGTAAATCGAGGAGTTAGCCTGAGCGCCCCTCACAGCAAACCAAACCGAACTCCCAGCGTGTGGGTGGAAATGAAATGGGGTCTCCCGGAGAGTCGCGGTCCTGTTGATACGAAAGGAACCGCGAATCTCGGGGAGAGACTGAGGCGATTAGATGAGTGACGCCACTCCTTGACTTTCTCTGCTCCGAGGATCCGAAGGCACTCTGAACGAACGTCAGACAACTTGTGCGGTCACCGACGGTGGCATCGCGGACCAAGACTTGACGGGCTCATCGGATACCGCCACCGCTTGCGACCCCGAGCTGGGAGCTCGTTTGAGGTACGACTCCAGAATCTGCCCGAACTGATCCTGATGATGGGTGCGGCTGATGTAGTCGGTCACGCCCATTCGAAACAGTGTGGTTGCCTGGTCGATGCGATATCGATCGGCGATGATCAGTACAGGGACGCGCCGGGCCAGGACCGTGGTCTGCCAGAGGAGTCGATTGAGCTCCTCATAATGACTACCCTGGTGTTTCCAGTGCACGACGATGAGCCGGGGCTCGGCCATCGGCAGCAAAGAACACGCTTCATCGGTAGTGGCCGCCACGATCATCCGGCTTCCTCCACCGTTCTGATCGTGGAGCCCTTTCTGGAGAAGCCCCAGCAGTTGCTCGTCACCTGTGATCGTGATTATGGTGCAGGCGGTCATGCTAGAAAGACTCCCTGTGGAGAAAGAGCAAATCCATGCATTCTTACAGGGACGATGAGAGGGCCACCACGGGGTGGCGGTGGATGGACCCGAAGCCAACGGGCCGGAACCGATACTTCGGCGAGCTCGATGGAGGACCGTTGATCAACCTTGAGAAGGGGAGAAGCAACTGGGGACGTGCCTCGCGCTGTGCACCCGTCGCTTGCTCTCTCCTCTTATTCTACAAAGTTTCTCGGTATTTGGCATCGGTATGAAGTAGATTCTGCGAATCCCCACGGTTAACCTTCGAAGAAGCTTTGACTTACAAATTCTGAAAAAAAAGCAAGGGCTGTTGTATTTTTGCACCGAAGCCACTCGGATTGCGAGACAAACGGCCATCTCCGTAAATCCTTACCACCCGCGGAAAACCCGAACGTGAGCGAAGGTTCACTGAGTTCTTATATACGAATGTTTAGAGACAGGACTTGAGCCGCGGGTCGATTGTTTTCTTGGACGCTTGGTGACAAGCGTTGACTAGCGAGTGTTACCACGGGGAGGGTTGAAAACCATGGACTCACAAATCCGTGTATGTCTCCTGATTGTTGCGATTGGAGTGGGTTGGACGGGACTGGCAAGGGCGCAGTCGTCGGCCTCGCCACCCGGCCTGGAGATTGACTTCATCGACGTGATGGGGGGTGCCGCGACATTGGTGGTCACCCCCGAGCGTGAGTCGATCCTGATCGACTCGGGCTGGCCGGGCCAGGGCGATCGCGACCCGACGCGGATCGCACATGTCTTGAAAGACCTGGCAGGCTGCGACCATCTGGACCACCTGGTCACCACTCACTGGCATCGGGATCATTTCGGTGGAGTTGGAGGGCTGGCCAAACGAGTTCGGATCGATCATTTCTGGGACCGAGGGCTCCCTGAGGACGGCGACGCCCGACTCGATTTCCCCGACGGACCGAAACCGGACGATCCGCTGGGGAAGGCTTATCGAGACGCAAGCCAGGGGAAGCGCAAGACCCTCAGGGCAGGCGACTCGCTACCTCTCAAGAGTGTGAGGGGCCTCGTCCTGGCCTCCGGTGGCCAGGTGATCGAACCGGGCCGGCGCGATGAGAACCTTCGCGCCCTTCCGGCGAATCCCTCTTGCGCCGACGTCCCGGCCGACCAGCCAGTTGATCCCTCGGATAATGCCCGCAGTCTGGTCGTCTTGTTCACGCTGGGAAAGTTCCAGTTCTTCGACGCCGGCGACCTGACCTGGAATGTGGAAAAGAAGCTGGTGTGTCCCATCGACCTGGTCGGCAAGGTCAACCTCTACCAGGTGACCCATCATGGGATGGACATCTCGAACCATCCGACGTTGTTGAAGACGATCGCGCCCACGGTGGCCATCATGAACAATGGTCCGCGCAAGGGAGGCGCACCAGCCACGGTCAAGCGGCTTCGGTCGGTTGCATCGATCGAGGCGGCCTATCAACTCCATCGGAACGTGGCCACGACCGCCGAGGAGAACACCGAGCCGTCGCTCATCGCCAACCCGGACCAATCGGGCGGTCGGATCATCCGGGTCCTGGTCGATCCGGACGGATCGAGGTTCACGGTTCAGCTCGGCGAGGATGGCCCGAAACGGCGGTTTGAGACACGGTAGTTCGTAGGGGGGTGGGCTTTGGCCACTGGCGCGGGGGAACCCCGTCCACGACGATTCAACCTCGGAGACCTGCTGATCCTGATCGGGGTGATCGCCATCACCCTGACCTCGCTGAAACCTACCGAGTGGTGGGCTCGCATCTCAGCTCGGACCGGTTTCTGGTCGCAGGCGTATGCGCACCTCGGCGCTTCTGCGACGATCATGGGTCCCGATTGGAAGAAGATGCAGAGGCTGGCCACCGCCCAGATGCTGGATGAATTCGTCCTCCAGGTCTTGATCGCGGTGCTCCAGGGCCTGACACTGGCGCAACTCTTGCTGCGGCTGGGTAGCCCTCGTCCTCCACGAGGGCAACTGGTCCGACAGGCGGGATTCGTCAGTTGCCTGGCCGCTACGATCGGCTACATTCTGATCTTCAACCTCGAATGGCTCGGCGAGTTCGAGCTCCCGCCGTGGCTCATCCAGGATCTGACTTTGCTCCTGCTCTGGCCAGTCCTCGGTTTGAGGCCTTGGCGCACGGAACCATGCGGGATTGATCGTCTCGGTCGGGCCGTCGGCTGGGGCTGGATCGTTGCCTCGGCGACCAGGACGGCAGTCATGTATCTCCCCGTCTAATCCCAATTCTTGCCATCTCGCGGACGCGCGGGCGGTTCGCGTTGGTTGGTTCGCTCTTTTCCCATTGACAGGACCGACCGGGAGCGACTCCGATGTGAGTCTTCGATTTCTCCAAGGAGGTTTCAACAGGAATGACTCGATTCATGCAACTGTCCGTGTTGGCCGTGTTGCTCGTCCCGTCGTCCGTTTCGGCGGCGGAGCCCGCGGCGAGCCAGACGGCACCGATCTTCCCATATCCGATTCACAAGTCCGTGCTGGAGAATGGTCTCACTGTCCTGTCGGTGCCGTTCGATTCGCCGGGGATCATCGCGTATTACACCATCGTCCGCACCGGGTCGCGGAACGAGGTCGAGAAGGGGCTTTCGGGCTTCGCCCATTTCTTCGAGCACATGATGTTCCGGGGGACCGAGGCGTATTCCCAGGAGAAATACAACGACGTACTCAAGTCGCTGGGGGCGGATTCAAACGCCTATACGAACGACGACTGGACGTGCTACCACATGACGATCCCAGCGTCGGCCCTGGCCAAGGCCGTCGAGATCGAGTCGGACCGGTTCCGGAACCTCAAATACGATGAGCCCGCATTTCAGAAGGAAGCCCGAGCGGTGCTGGGCGAGTACAACAAGAGTGCGTCGTCGCCGTTCCTCAAGCTGAACGAGGTGATGCAGGATACCGCCTACACGACGCACACGTACAAGCACACCACGATTGGTTTCCTGGCCGACATCCGGGACATGCCCAACCAGTACGCCTACAGCAAGGTGTTCTTCGACCGCTGGTACCGACCGGAGAACTGCACGATCATCGTGACGGGCGATGTGAAGCACGAGGCGCTGGTCGCCCTGATCGAGCGATCGTACGGCGATTGGAAGCGAGGGACGGCGACCGTGACGATTCCAGACGAGCCGACTCAGGCGAGCTTCGAAGTCGGCGCGGCTGACGTGGCCGTTGCCGACTCTGCCGATCCTCTACCTGGGCTATCACATTCCCGAGGCGGATCCTACGAATCCCGACACGGCGGCGCTCGGGGCGCTGGCGCAGGCGGTCTTCGGCGAGACCAGCCCTGCTCTACCAGGAGCTTGTCCTCAAGGAGCAGAAGGTCGTCATGCTGCAGGCCGAAGCCGAGTCGAAGCGCGACCCGGGCCTGTTCACGATCATGGTGCGGGTGAGGAAGCCGGACGATCTGGCCGTGGTGCGTGGCCGGATCGCGGCGGCCCTGGCCGAGGCGGCGGCGAAACCGGTCGATTCGTCGCGCCTGGACGCGATCAAGTCGCACTTGCGCTACGCGTTCGCCGGTTCGCTCGAGAGCGCCGACGACGTGGCCGACGCGGTCGGGACGGCCGTGGCCGTCACTGGCAACCCGGATTCGATGAACGTCCTGTACGCCGCCTACGACCGCCTTACGCCGGCGGACCTCCAGCGCGTCGCGGCAAAGTATTTTCGATCGGGCAACGAGACGGCGATCATCCTCGAGACGGAGACGAAGAAATGACCGCGGAGCGATCGCTTTGCGAGGGGGCTGGGACGAATGACGGCGTTCATCATCGCAATGAGCCTGACGGCCGCCGGGTCGCCGGCCGACGAGCCCAAGGCCGCGCCACAAATCCACCAGACGCTCCTGAGCTCAACATCCAGCCCGCTGTGGCGTTCCGGTTCGTCTTGCGGGCCGGCTCGCAGAGCGACCCGCCGGGCAAGGAAGGCCTGGCCGCTCTGACCGCCTCGATGGTCGCCGAGGGGGGAACCAAGACACTGACCTACGACCAGCTCCTCGAGGCGTTCTACCCCATGGCCGCGTCGCTGAGCGGGGCCTGCCGCAAGGAGGTCACCGTCTTTTCCGGAGTCGTCCACCAGGACAACCTCCAAAAATACACTTCCCTCGCGACCGAGATGATCGCCCAGCCCCGGTTCGACCCCCAGGACTTCGAGCGGCTCCGGAACGAGGCGCTTGATTACGTGACCAAGTTCCTTCGCGGCAATAATGACGAGGAGCTGGGCAAGTGGACCCTGATAGTCGAGCTTTACCAGGATCACCCATACGGTCATCCCGACGTGGGTACGGAACAGGGTCTCAAATCGATCACGCTCGAGGATGTGAAGGAGTTTCACCGAACCGCATTACACGCGACAGGCGATGACCCTGGGCCTCGCGGGCGGTTTTGATCGGTCAACGGTCTCCTCCCTGGATCAGCGGCTCCCACTCGCGCGCGCTCGACTCGACGTCCCCGCGCTCCCCGCGCCCGGCATCCCCGGGGTCTCGAGGTGACCATCGTCGAGAAGCCGGCCGATGCCACGGCCATCTCGATCGGCTTCCCGATCGACGTGACTCGCCGCGATGACGACTTCTACGCCCTGGCCGTCGCCAACTCGTATCTCGGCGAGCACCGGACGTTCAATGGCAAGCTGATGCAGGACCTTCGCGGCAAGCGCGGGCTGAATTACGGCGACTATTCTTACATCGAGGATTTCATCCAGGAGGGTGGTAGCACCTTCCCGGTCCCGAACAATCCCAGGAGGCAGCAGGAGTTCTCGATCTGGATCCGGCCCGTGCCCAACGACAAGGCGGCCTTCGCCCTCCGCGCGGCCTTCTGGGAGCTCGATCGTCTCGTGCAGCACGGCATGTCGCCGCAGGAATTCGAGGCGACGCGCGCCTTCCTGCTCAACTACAGCAAGCTCTGGGTCCAGACCCTCTCGCGACGGCTGGGCTACGCGATCGACGGTGAGTTCTATGGAAAGACGGACCTGGTGACCGAACTGGCCGATCGGTTGCCCAAGCTGACGGTCGATCAGGTTAATGCCGCCGTGCGCAAGCACCTCAAGGCCGAAGGGATAAAGGTCGCCATCGTCGCGCCCGAGGCGGCTCGGCTCCGCGAGACCCTGATATCCGGCAAGCCGACGCCGCTGAACTATGACACACAGGGAACCCCGGAAGACGTCCTGGCCGAAGACAAGCAGATTGCCGTCTTTCCGCTCAAGGATGTCTCCGTGCGTATCGTTCCGGTCGAGCAGATGTTCGCGAAGTAGTGCCGGCTCTGCCGGTCCGGATCGCGCTCATCCGGTCGTAGCCGGTACCGCCGGCCCCGCGGGTTTGACCTTCGGCTGATGTTTCCAGCGTCGATGGAGCCAGAGGTACTGAGTCGGGTCCTGGAGGATGAGACGTTCGAGGGCCGATGTGAAGCGCTGAGTGAGGACGCGGACATCATCCGCGGTGCCCTCCAACTGGGAGGGGTCGATGATCTCCTCGCAGCGGATCTCGTAGCGGAAGCCGGGCCCGATCCGGCGCGCGACGCCGACGACCACAGGGGCCTTGTGGTCGAGGGCCAGCAGGGCGATGGCCTTGTGGGTCGAGGCGGGCCGGCCGAAGAAGTTGACAAACAAACCGCGTTGACCGGCGTCCTGGTCGGCCAAAAATGAGAGCACCCGGCCGCTCTGGAGAACCTCGACCATCTGGTCGAAGCCTCCCGTCTTGGGAATGAGGGATTGGCCGGTCCGCTCGCGGAACGATCGAAGATAGCGGTCGAGATAAGGATTGTCGAGCGCCCGAGCGACCGAGACCGTCGGGAACCCGAAAAGGCCGAAGATGTAACCCGCCAGCTCCCAGTTACCGTAGTGGCCGGTCAGGAAGATCATCGAGCGGCCACCCGTGATGAGCTGGTCCATGATCGGCTCGTGCCCGACCAGCACAACCCGGTCCCGCCAGTTGGACAGATGGAGCTTTCTCGGAGTGTGGAGGATCTCCATGAGCATCCGGCAGAAATGGAGATACACGTTCCGAACGATCTGGTCACGCTCAGTCTCGGTGTATCGGTCGCCGAAGGCCACGGCCAGGTTCTCGAGCCCCACCTTGCGATGCCGCGCATCGACCTGATAAAGGATCCAGGCCAGGAAGCGCGCCAGAGCATACGACTGCTCGATGGTCAGGGTCTGCGCAAGCGCGACCACGAGCCGGACGAACAGGTAGACCAGGTAGTCGAACCATGGCCGTCGGATCTTCTCGCGGGACATCTTCGTCACTCCGTTGACGTGAGGAATTCACAGGACGTCAACTGGTAGCGGTTCGTCGTCTTCCGGGATTTTATAGCGATCATAGAGGGTTTTGATCAAGCGATGGCCTTCGGTCTCGCTCAGATCGCTTCCAAACCGATGGGTCTTGCCCCTGATAGTCGAACGCGATTCTCTGGTCCGTCCCTGTGACGAGCCTCAGGTTTCTGATTCTTGCTATGTCAAACTCACGTCTCCGACTCCATGCACCGCTCTTCTTCGCCAGGATCAAGGTATCGTCCACGAACTGAATGACCTCGCCGTCACCGGGTTCGCGGAAGCCGAAGAGCGCGGCGATGGGGACTGATAGTGCGGTGGTGATCCAGAAGACGGAGAGGGGGATGGGCGTACCACGAAAGGGACCGATGACGCATGCGAAAAGTCCGAACAGCATGATCGAGATGAAAGGCACGCATACTGTGCAAGCGCCAACGACAACCCAGCTTGGAAGTTCGATCGACGAGGACGGTATGGTTATGACGAAGCCGTTGATCTCGTCGGAGGCAACGCGCGAGCGAATCGGAGGGGAGAATGAGCGCCTCCTCGTGTTCCTCTCGTCTAGACGACGCGCCCCATTTCCATCGAAATGCTCGACCGGCAGTGATTCGACTCGGTTGGCCGGAATCTGATAACGAGCCTTGATAGTCTTGATCAGGCGGCGGGATTCTTCCTCGGAGAGATTGAAACCGAATCGCCCTGTTGAGCCTTTGGAATCGAAGGCGATCGAGAAACCGTGGGGCCCACGACCCCTGCTGCGGTGCCGCGCCGGCGCATATCGGAGGTTTCGGACGTGGGAGAGGGAAAAGGCTTGCGCCGATCCGCGGCCGAAGTGGTAGTAGTAACCCTCGGTCCTCATCGCGATCGTCTCACGATCGATCTGGATAACCTCACGAGATCGCAGTGCGAGGACCGTAGAGGCAGCCCCGATAAGGCAAAACAAGGAAACCACACTGAGCGAAAACCACCAACCCGGGGGTATTGACGCGGCCTTACCGAGAGTTCCCAGGAAGCCCAGGCCCTGGAATGGGCAGCAGTGCAGGAGAATGGCCAGACCGGTCACTATTCCGATGGAGCCAAGCACAGCAGCCCCGACAGGGTTGGCGTCGGCCGGGATCGTGATCCTCAAGCCGTCGCGTTCATCGAAAGTGACCCGGCACCGGATGTGTCCGGCGGAGGACTGCGCGGACACGGCGATTCCGCCTTTCGAGCAGGTCGAGGTTTCTGGGGTATTCGATCGCGGATGACCGTTATTCGCCGTTCGACAGCGAATGCCGGCGGCCTGGATCAATCGTCACAGCGGAAGCGTGACCTGGGCGCCTGTCTCGGCCGATCGGTAGATGGCGCGGATGATCTCGACTGACTTACGGCCCTCGCGGCCGTCGACGAGCGGCTCACTCCCCCCATCGATCGCCTGGAGGAAATCGACCAACTGGTCGCGATGACCGATGTGGGTGATGCCGCGCGGGTCGCTGGCGCCGGCCTTGAAGCCACTCTGGCCCGCCATGGCAGCCAGGACCTCGTTATCGCTGGGGACCTTTTCCTGAAAGTCCCAGAGTGTAATGTCGTCCTGCTCGACCCGCGCCGAACCGCGGTCGCCGTGGATCTCGGTGCGCTTCAAGAGCCCGGGGAATGCGCTGGTCGCGGCCTCGATCACGCCGAGCGCCCCGTTCTTGAACCGCAGCGAGGCCACGGCGGTGTCCTCGACCTCGATCCGCTCGTGCGCCAGGGTTGCCGTCATCGCGGTGATCGCCGAGACATCGCCCATCAGCCAGTAGAGCAGGTCAACATTGTGGATCGCCTGATTCATCAAGGCGCCGCCGCCGTCGAGGTCCCAGGTGCCGCGCCAGCCGCCCGAGTCGTAGTATTGCTGCGTCCGCCACCATTTTACGTACGTATCGCCCAGGGTCAGCCGTCCGAACCGGCCGATGTCGATCGCCTCCTTGAGCCGGAGGTTGGCCGCCGTGAAGCGGGAGGGGAAAATCGTGCAGAGCCGTACGCCCGCGCCGTTACAGGCCGCGATGATCGCGTCGCAACGCGGCAGGGTGATCTCCAGCGGCTTCTCGACAACGACGTGCTTCCCGGCCTGCGCCGCTTTCACAGCCGGCTCCATGTGGGCGCCGCTGGGGGTGCAGACGCAGACCACGTCCAGGCCCGGATGCGCGAGCATGGTATCCAGATCGTCGTAGATCGCGCAGCCTCCCGTGGCCAGCTTGGCAATCTTCTCGCCGTTGGCGGGATTGCGGCTCCAGGCGGCGACCACGCGGGCGTTCGCGATCTCGTTGATCGCCCGGGTGTGGAACTCCGCGATCATCCCGCAGCCGATGATGCCGAATCCATGTTGTGCCATGCTGAATCCGCCTTGTTCTGGGGCCATCTCGTTGGTCGCGGCGGGGACCCCATGATCCCCGGCGCAATGCCGAGCCCCATCACCACCGATCGTCTGGGGAAGCCAAATACGAGAGGCCCGCTTTACACCAACTTCACTCGCACGATCTTGCGCTTGCCGACCCGGACGATCAAGCCGTCGGTGACCGCGATCAGGGCCTTGGGATCTTCAATCGACTCGCGATTCGCACCGATGTTAACACCCCCCTGTGCGATGACGCGGCGGGCGTTTGACGTGCTGGATTCCAGACCTAGCTCTTTGACGAGGACGAAGACCGGAATTCGACCATCGGAATCGAGCTTGCCGGCGGCAAGCGTTATGTCGGGAATCTCGAGGGGATCCTCACCCGAGGACCGGCGACGAAACTCCATGGCAGCCTTGTCAGCGGCTTCCGCCCCGTTGTACTGCGCAACGACGGCTTTCCCCAGCATTTCCTTGGCATCTCTCGGGTTGATTCCCGCACCGAGGAGGCGGTCGACCTCGTCCATAGGCAGCTCGGTGAGCAACGTAAAATACTGCCGCATCGGCCCATCCGGGACGCTCATGATCTTGCCAAACTGGTTCTCCGCCGGCTCAGCGACTCCGATATAATTCCCCAGGCTCTTGCCCATCCGCCGGACGCCGTCGGTCCCCACCAGGATCGGCATGGTCATGGCGACCTGCGGTTCCTGACCTTGCGACACCTGGAGGTCTCGTGCCACCAGCAAGCTGAAAAGTTGTTCGGTGCCGCCGAGCTCGACGTCCGCGCGAATCTCGACCGAATCCCAGCCCTGCATCAGGGGATACAGGCACTCGTGGAGATAGACGGGTTTCTCGGCAGCGATCCGATTGGCGAAGTCTTCCCGCGCGGCGATCTGGCCGAGCGTCATGCGTCGGGTCAGGTCGAGGACATCGAGGAACGACCACTTCGAAAACCAATCGCCGTTATGGTGAACTTCGGCCCGGTTCAGGTCGATGATCCGTCCCACCTGCGTGAGGTAATCTCGGGCGTTGGATTCGACCTGCTGCGGGCTGAGTTTCGCACGGGTCTCGTCCCGACCCGATGGATCGCCGACCAGGGCGGTGTAATTGCCGATGATGATCACGGCGATGTGACCCAGATCCTGGAACTGGCGTAACTTGCGCAAAGGGACCGTGTGCCCGAGATGAACGTCGATGCCGGTGGGATCGATGCCGTACTTGACGCGCAGCGGACGATCCTCGCGGACGGATCGCTCCAGCTTCTTGAGGAATTCAAGGTCAGGGACGATTTGCTCTACGCCGCGTTTGAGGATCCGGAGCTGTTCGGCGACATCCCTCATGGGTACTCCCAGGCTGGCTCGATCGTGGCGTGTGAAGACGGGTCGGAATCTCCCTCGTGACCGTGATTCATGGTGGCAATTCAGGGACGACTCGTAAAGACCGGACGGTGAACCGTCTACCCGATGCGCCACGGCGGCCATCCGTCGAGAGCCCGCGGATACCCGGCGACGGGGACGTTTCCACCAGGTCCGGAGCGCGCTAACCTCTGGTCACACGTCGGTTCGACTGTACGATCTTACTAAGAGAGAGATGGGATCCGGCGAGATCGGAGATGGGTGTTCCTCATGGCAATGCTCGAACCCAGACTGGTTCTCCTGCACATCATCGAGCTGGTGATGATGTCCATCCTTTTTGGGATCGGCGCAAGCTGGTGCTGGATCCTCTGGAATCTCCTGAAGGGACGGCCGCTATTCCCCGAGAGGCCGCTGGTGGCTCGAGGCAGGACGCCCTGGGGCTCCGGGACCGTTCTCATTGTCTTCGTTCTTTACGTTGCGGCGAATCTCCTGCTGTTCAAGGGGTATGCGCTGGTGACCCGCGGATCACCTAGCGACGAAGTGCCGGCGGCAACGAAGGCGGCTCCCCATGTGACCGTGGAAAAACCCGATTCCCCGGCGCCGAAGCAGGCTGCATTGCGATCGGCCGAAACCGATCAAGCCGAGGAGCCCGATTTACCACCCGCGAATCCAACCTCCGGGATCGAGAACAAGAAGGACGCCAAGGAGTTCTCTCTGCTCGAGTTAATGTCGATCCAGGCCGTGGTCAACACCTTCCTTCTTTTGCTGCTGCCGATGGTCCTCAGAGGCACTTCAGGGGCCAGGCTCAACGACCTGGGGTTGAGCCTCGATCACTGGGGCCGCCAGGTGATGATCGGCCTCGTCGCCGTCCTCTACCTCCTGCCGATCATCATGGGAACCCAGCATCTCGCCCTCAAACTCCTGGGGCCGTTCGATGAGCAATCCCGCCATCCGGTCGAGCGAATGCTCCGGGAACAATTCTCGGGTGGTGTGGCGGGACTGGCACTCGTCACCGCGGTCATCCTGGCCCCGATCTTCGAGGAGTTGATGTTTCGGGGGATCTTCCAGAGCTGGCTCATTGAACTGCTGGAGCGGTTTCGAGGTAACTTCGGAATCAGGTCGGTCGAACCCCGGGGCCTTGATGGCGATATTTATTTCGCCGACGAGCCCAATCCGTCGCCTGTCGATTCGGGGAGGCTCGAAGAAGCCGAATCCACCGAGCGTACGGCCTGCCCGCCGGAAAGCGAGGCCGTCCCCGATGCCATGAGCCGTGAATGGTCCTACGAATACTGGTCGGCCGAGGACCGAGTTCCCGCCCTCCCCGCGTCCAAGGCTTCCCCTCCTCGCCTACCGTCTCCTGTCTCCGCGGGGGCCGGAATCGTCCTCACATCCCTGATCTTTGCCATGCTCCATGCGGGTCAGTGGCCTGCGCCGATCCCCATTTTCATTCTCGCGATTGGCTTGGGAGTGATTTATTACCGAACGGGCAGCCTGCTCGCCACCATCTGCATGCACGCGTTATTCAATGCCACTAGCACCCTGGCGTTGATCTGGTGGCTGTTGATGGGGCAACCCGGGGCGAGCGAAAAAAAAGTGGTTCCCCCGCCGGCTATTGAGCGAAATGCGCCCTTGGAAAAAGTCAATCTTCGTGCCCAAGATGTGGATCGGCGGCCCGATTGAGGCAAAACCTCAATTCCATTCACTTTTTGCTAGACGAATGGTGGGCGTGCTGTTACATTTCTATGGTCGTGCTCATGTCCCTGGAAAGGGACGCTAACGAATTCGCGGGCCAGACGATCTGACTTGGCGAGCCTGGGTAGCCAGTGCACCGCTCAAAAGTCAAGGGTGAAAGATACCGATGAGATAGGGACCTGGTTCTGGCGATTTCGGATGGCTCTCAGCGGTCGGCATCCTCTTGATTCGATCGCTGTGTCGCTGCAAAGTCGCGGCTCGAGGCTCGTCAAGAGCCTCGCACATCGCGAGATGATCGGCAACGGGTGGCGACCCGTGGCGACATTCACTCACTAATGCCAGGACGGCCGCCGCCGGGAAGAATTGGTGTTCGTCCCGGCCCAAGGGAATGTGGAGCGTGGACCTACTGTTTGGGCCGCGTTTCTACTCGTGGGAGTTTTGTTCGATGAACGAATCGAAGTCCAAGAAGATCGCACCTGTGCATGATGGATTTGAATGGGCGGGCGCTGTCGCTCGCGTTCGCCGGGGCGTCCGGTCGAACCGCGCAGGCCGCCGCGCCGCACTTCTGGGTATGCTCACCGCGGCTTATGCCAACTCCAGCCGTGGTGGCCGAATTGGTGACCGCAGCGCTGGCGAGCGTTGACGGATCGTTTCCAACGCTCCCATTCCCATCGCGTTGACGGCTTGCCTCGCGAATCAACTCATCTGTCGCCGGCAAAGGGATTTGGAACGAGAGAGTCCCAAGAGCCGAACCGGTTCTCCCGAGCAATCCTGGGAGGAAAGGTTCGGCTCGATTCGTTCGAATCTGCGCCGGGTCTCACGCGAGCAGAGGTTTCACGACCTGGCCGGAGACGTCGGTGAGGCGGAAATCACGCCCTTGAAAACGATAGACCAACCGGCGGTGGTCGATCCCGAAGAGGGCCAGAATGGTCGCGTGCAGGTCGTGGACCGGGACCACGTCGCGGACGGCAGAGTAACCGAATTCGTCGGTCGCACCATGGGTAATCCCCCCCTTGATCCCTCCGCCAGCCATCCAGATAGAGAAGCCCTTGATGTGGTGATCGCGGCCGTTGCCCTGTGCCATGGGCGTGCGGCCGAATTCGCCTCCCCAGACGACGAGGGTGTCGTCGAGCATCCCGCGCTGCTTCAGATCCTTGATGAGAGCGGCGGCACCCTGATCGACCTCTCGGGCCGTCCCGGCGACGTGTTCCTTGATTGCCCCGTGATGGTCCCAGTCGCGGTGATAGAGCTGGATGAAGCGCACGCCGCGCTCGGCCAGTCGTCGAGCGAGCAAGCAGTTGGCGGCAAATGACCCATCCGCGCCCTCAGTGCCGTACAGGTCGAGGACATGCCTCGGCTCGTTGGAGAGGTCGGTCAACTCCGGGACGCTGCTCTGCATCCGGAAGGCGGTCTCGTACGCGGTGATCCGGGTGGCGATCTCGGGATCTTCAATCCGCTCGTTCTCGAGCTGATTGAGGTGCTGGACCGCGTTGACCACATCGCGCTGGCGCTCCACGGTCGTTCCTTTCGGCCGTCCCAGGTAGAGGACCGGATCGCCCTGGGAGTAGAACCGGACGCCCTGGAACCGGCTGGGCAAGAAGCCGCTGTGCCATTGCCGGGTGGAAATCGGCTGCGCCTGGCCGAAACTGCCCGTCGAGGTCAACACGACGAAACCCGGAAGATCCTCACTCTCGCTCCCGAGCCCGTAGGTCATCCAGGACCCCATCGCCGGTTGACCGGAGATGGATGTCCCCGTATTCATAAAGGTGTGCGCGGGATCGTGGTTGATCGCTTCGGTCACCATCGAACGGATGATGCAGATCTCATCGGCGACCGTGGCGACGTGGGGGAAGATCGCGCTGATCTCCTGGCCGTTGGAGCCGCAGCGACGGAACGGGTGCTGGGGCGCGAAGCAGACGAGCTTGTGGCCCTGGAGCTGGGCGATCGGCATGCCTTTGGTGAACGACTCGGGCATGGGCTTGCCGTGCATCCGGGCCAGATCGGGCTTCGAATCGAAGGTCTCCAGGTGCGATGGACCGCCGGCCATGTAGAGATAAATGATCCGCTTGGCGCGGGGGACCAGATGGAGCGGATGGACCACGCCAGTCCACCGATCGCGCGATGGGGTCCGGTCGGCCGCCGTCAATAGGCTCGGCTCGAGTAGCGATGCCAGCGCCATCGTGCCGATGCCCGTGATCGAACGGCTCAGGAATGTCCGTCGATGGATTCGGGGTATCAGATTGTCGGAGAGGAAATCCATGAGTCAGTTCCGGGTGATCGTCTCGTGGAGGTTCAGTAGTGTGCGGGTGACGGAGGTCCAGGCGGCCAGCTCGGCCACGTTGAGTCCGTCAGGGACGGGTGCATCTCCGATGCCCAGCAGGGCGTGCGCCGAGGCGGGATCGTCCTGATACTGCTGCTCGTGCTTGATCAGGAGCCGGGTTAGGATCGTGGTCTCCTCGGGACGCGGCGGACGTGCCAGTGCAAGGCGGAACGCGAGGTCGAGGCGGGCCGACGGGTCGATGGACGCCTCTCGGATCAGTCGAGCGGCCAGGACCCGCGCCGCCTCGACGTAAGTCGGGTCGTTCAGCAAGACGAGTGCCTGGAGCGGGGTGTTCGACCGCGGGCGCTGGACGACGCATTCCTCGCGCGTTCGAACGCATCGAACGCGAGCAGGCTCGGGTGCAGGAACGTCCGCTGCCAGTAGGTATAGAGCCCCCGACGATACTCGTTCTTCCCATGGTCGGCCTGATACTCGCGCTTGGGAAAGTTGAGGAAGACCCAGTATCCCTCCGGCTGATAGGGCTTGACGCTGGGCCCGCCGATCTGCTCCGAGAGCAGGCCGCTGATCGCCAGCGCGTTGTCCCGGACAAGTTCGGCGTCGAGCCGGAAGGCGTTCTGACGCGAGACCCAGCGGTTGGCGGGATTGCGCTGCTGGTCGGCGGGGCGTGAGCGCGAGGATTGGCGGTAGGCCGCGGACATCACCAGCCGCTTGAGCATCGCGCGGATGTCCCAGCCACTGTCGACGAACTCGCAAGCGAGCCAGTCGAGCAGTTCGGGGTGGGTCGGCCAGGTCCCCTGCGAGCCGAAGTCGTCGGCCGTCGCCACGAGTCCCTGGCCGAACGCCAGCTTCCAGAGCCGATTCACCATGACGCGGGCGACCAGCGGGTTGCGTCCCGAGACGAGCCAGCGTGCCAGGTCGAGCCGGGATGCGCGGCGGTCCTTGACCCCCAACGGGGGCAAGGATGACGGCACGTCGGGTAGCACGATCGGACCCGAGTCGTCCATCCAGTTGCCTCGCGGGAGCACGTGCATCTCCCGGGGAGGGATCGCCGTCGAGACGAGCGAGGCCGGGATCTTGCCCACCAGCTCGGCGATCTTGCGGTCCAGGTCGGCAAGTTCCTTCTTCTGGTCTGGTGATGGGCTCTTGATCTTCTTAAGAACCGACCGGCGCTCCTCCAGCGGCTGCAGGTCGGCCGACTGCCCCGGACGTGGAAACCGAGTGGGCTCCTGCGCGCGATAATCGTCTCCTTCACATCGGCGAAGAAGGCGGCGAGACTGTAGAACTCGCGCGTCGTGAACGGGTCGAACTTGTGATCGTGGCACTCGGCGCAGCCCAGCGTGGCCCCCAACCAGACCGTCGAGACGTTCCGCACGCGGTCCGCCGCGTACTTTGCGATGTACTCCTTGGCCTGTGCCCCGCCCTCCTGGGTGGTCTGGAGCAGCCGGTTATAGCCCGAGGCGATGCGGCTCTCGTCGGTCGGGGACGGAATCAGGTCGCCGGCAAGATGTTCGATGGTCAACTGGTCGAAGGGCTTGTTGGCGTTGAATGAACGGATCACGTAGTCGCGGAACGGCCAGATGTCCATGTGGTTATCGCTATGATAGCCTTGCGTGTCCGCAAAACGGACCAGATCCAGCCAGAAGATCGCCATCCGCTCACCATAATGCGGCGAGGCCAGGAGCCGGTCGACAAGATGTTCGTAGGCGTCGGGCCGAGTGTCGTGGACGAACGCGTCCACCTCCTTCGGCGTCGGCGGCAAGCCGAGCAGGTCGAGACTGAGGCGGCGGATCAGGGTGGAGCGATCGGCCTCCGGCGAGGGCTCAAGCCCCTCCCCGTTCATCCGCGCGAGGAGGAACCGGTCGATGGGATCGTCGGCTCTCGGCAGGTCGGAAGTGTACGGACGGCTCGGAGGGATGTAGGCCCAGTGCCCCTTCCAGACTGCTCCCTGCTGAATCCATCGCCGGATCCGATCGATCTGGCCGGGTGTAAGTCGCTTGCTCGCCTTGGGAGGCGGCATGCGTGTCTCGTCGTCTTCGGCGGTGAGCCGGATCAAGAGTTCGCTCTCATCGGGCTTACCCGGGACGACGACCGTCGAACCTTCCGCCGACCGGAACAGCCCGGCACGCGTGTCCAGGCGCAAGTCGGCCTTGAGCTTGTTGTGATCCGGACCGTGGCACTGATAGCAGGTCTCGGACAGGATTGGCCGGATGTCGCGGTTGAAATCGACGTCCGACGGGCCGGCGGCGGTATGCTCGGAACTCGCCAGGACGATCGCGATCGGCGCCAGGAGCCAGGCCGTTAGTCGAAGGAATATCATCAAGTCGGCTCCTGTTTCGTCCGGCCGCCGCGCCGGAAAGGATCCCGCCCCCGGCCAGGACCGGTGGGCGGGGCCATTGTGGCGGGTCATCGGGGCGGTAGCCAAGCCCCTCGGGTGCGAGAGGTGCTTCCGGACCCGTTCGAGTCCATGTGTTCCAGGATATCGCGGTTTTCCCGTTGTTTCAAATCCCGTTCCATCCGAGAATCGTCTCGATCGGCCGCGACCCCGTCCCGATCGGGCCGCTCCTCTCCTACGATCCGGACAACGAGTTAATGTCAATCACGACGATCCAACCTCAGTCGATTCCCGGGATCGAGTACACGTATCGCGATCGGATGCTGCTCGTCACGCGCGGCAGTCCGCTCCCCGCGGGGGCGACTCCGACGCCGGCCGGGATCAATTTCGTCTTGCTCTGCCGGCACGGAACGGCGGTCTGGTTGATCCTCTCTGAGCCTTGTGACGGCGCCATCCATGCCGAGATCCCGCTCGACCCGCTCCTGAATCGGACCGGCGACCACTGGCACATCCAGGTCGATGGGCTGCCGGAAGAATTCTGCTATGGCTACCGGGTCGACGGCCCCACGGACAACGGTCACCGCTACGACCGCGAGAAGATCTTGCTCGACCCGTACGCTCGCGCGCTCTCATGCGGACGCCCGTGGGGGACCGGCGAAGGGCTACCCCGTCGCAGCCTGATGACGGACGCCTCGACGGAACGCGAGCGCGCGATCAATCCCCGAACGCCCCTCGAAGACACGATCATTTACGAGCTCCACGTCCGCGGCTACACGATCGACCCCAGCTCGGCTGTCCGGCGCCCGGGGACGTATCTCGGCCTCATCGAGAAGATCGAGTGGCTGAAAGACCTGGGGATCACGGCCGTCGAGGTCCTACCGATCGATGAGTTCGACGAGAACGACTGTCCGTTCGTCAATCCTCTTACCGGTGAATCCCTGAGAAACCTCTGGGGATACAACACGATCGCATTCTGTGCCCCGAAGGCGGCGTATGCCCATCATCCCGAGCGAGGCGGACCCTGGCAGGAGTTTTGCCTGATGGTGGATGCGTTCCACTCCGCCGGGATCGAGGTCTACCTCGATGTGGTCTTCAACCACACCGCCGAGGGGAGCGACGACGGCCGAACCTATAACTTCCGCGGTGTGGATAACACCCTGTTCTACATGCTGGACGAGCAAGGCCATTACTTGAATTACAGCGGATGTGGTAATACGTTCAGCAGCGACCATCCGGTTGTGCGCAACTACCTGTTGGATTGCCTGCGGAACTGGGTCGCCGAGGGCGGCGTGGACGGATTCCGATTCGATCTGGCCTCGGTGCTGGGGCGCGACCGCCACGGCAAGGTGCTCGTCGAGCCGCCGGTGATCAAGCGGATCTCGGAGGATTCGCTGCTCCGCGACACCAAGTTAATCGCCGAGCCGTGGGACGCGGCCGGGCTCTACCAGGTCGGCACGTTCCCGGGTGAGGGGCGCTGGTCCGACTGGAACGGCCGGTTCCGCGATGATGTCCGGCGGTTCTGGCGGGGCGACCCCGGGATGACCTCGGCGCTCGCCACGCGCATTTGCGGCAGCGATGACCTCTATCAGGGCCGGGGACCACTCCACTCGATCAATTTCCTCTGCTGTCACGACGGATTCACGCTCAACGATCTGGTTTCTTATGACCACAAGCATAATGAAGCCAACGGGGAGCGGAACCGCGACGGCAACGACACGAACTGGACGTGGAACTGCGGCGTCGAAGGGACGACCGCCGACCCGGAGGTTCTCCGGATCCGTCGCCAACAGGTGCGCAACTTGATGACCACGCTGATGATCAGCCAGGGCGTACCCATGATCCTCGGCGGGGACGAGTTCCTGCGCACCCAGCGACGGCAATAACAACGCCTGGTGCCAGGATAATTCGCTGAGCTGGTTGGACTGGTCCTTCCGGGAGAAGAACGCCGATTTCCTCCGGTTCATGCGGAGGATCATCGCCTTCCGGCAGGCCCATCCGGTCCTGAGACGGCGGACGTTCTTTTCCGGGGCAAGTGGGGACCTGCCGCCGGAGATCGTGTGGCATGGGGTCGCGCCCGACTGGCCCGATTTCCGCAACGAGAGCCACACGCTGGCTTTCGCGATGGACGGCCGCCGATCCGATCGCCCCAACTTCGTCGACCGCGACATCTACGTCGCCATGAACGCCTACCACGACCCACTCGAGTTCCGGATCCCCGCGGCGCCCTCGGGCCGCGCCTGGCGTCGGGTCGTCGATACGGCCCTGCCCTCGCCCGAGGACATCGTCGCCGAGGATCACGGCCCCCGGGTCCCGATCCGCCAACCCTACACGGTCCGCGAACACTCGATGATCATCCTGGTTTCGGAGCCGTGAATCCCGGCTGCGAGGTTTAGGATTATTGAGACACTCCTCGCTGGAGACCACCGCATTCTCACCGGCTTGACGAGGGTCCTTCCTGGTAACGGCCTGGCACCCAGGCCCTTGCAGGATCGGCCATGTTCGGGGTTTCCGATGCTCCTCGATCAAGACCATCGTATTAGACCGGAGTGATTGCGCGGGACCCCCGGCTGGCGGCGCGCATCGCGGCACAAAGTGGCACGCCATGTAACAAATCGGAAATGTCCCCATCCCCGATCTCGTTGGCCTGAAATGCGTTCGGGACCAGCGCTTGCCGGGTCGGTCCAGTCGGTTTCGGCGACCGGCCGACGGCCGAAGGTGACGAGTTCCAGGATCACCGGACATGGGTTGTGATGGCGCCTCGGACGCGGCGGGGAACTGATCGTGTAAGCCCGCTGATGAGCCCTCTATTATCAGGATGCCTCAACTTTGGAATTTCGTTAATGCACCTATGCCCGAAGTGACGATTTTTCGCGTCCGAAATCTCAACAGGAGTGAGAGATCCATTTTTTTTTGAAAAAAAAAGCGCTGTGGTTTGCGCCGGGTCGTCGGGTGGGAACGGGGCGGACGGCACGGTGATCGGCCCTGAGGGTCCCTCGAGGCCTACGCCCAAAACGACCGCTGAGACGGGCACGGCCACCGGTCGTCTCGGGCGAGAACTCCCGGAAAAGATCTCGAAGCGTTGCGTTGAGGATGCGGCGGTGTCCAGCGAGGAGTGTCTGGGGTTCTCTCAGATTCAGGTGGGGGCTCGCTCGTTGCTCTTGGCGATCCGCGGGAATCGTTCGAGCATGACGCGGGCCTCGCGGTCGCCGGAGCACTCGGCGAGCACGGCATGCCAGTGTTCGGCGGCCTCGACCGCGTCGCCGCGTTCCTGGGCCAGCACGGCGAGATTGCGCCGGGTGAGGTGGCCATAGATGCCCATGTCCAGGCTGGCGAACTGTTCGGGACGCCGCAGTCCGAGGATTCGCCGCCAGCACGCTTCGGCCTCGGACGACTCGCCCCGCTGCCGATGCACCACCGCCTTGCGGAACAACAGCTCGGCGTCCTGATCGTCGAGCGATAATCCTTCCGAACACGTTCGCAGCGCCTCGGCGGTCTCCCCCAGCATCTGGTGCGATCGGGCGATCAGGGCGAACAGCTTTCGGGTGATCGAGTCGCTCGGCGCCGACCGCGCCAGGCTCTGGAGCAGGTAATCGAGCGCCCCGCGCCAGTTGCGCCGCTTGACGGCGATCGCGCCCAGGTTGAACAGGATGAACGGCTCATCGGGACGGTGCTTCAGCTCTCCCTGAAGAATCCGGCTGCCGCGATCGAGCTTTGCGCTCGCAAGGCGACGTCGACGTAGCCCGTATGCCGGACGACCAGGTCCGTCCAGCGCACGGGAATCCCGGCCCGGCGCAGGGCGGGCATGATCTGCTCGAAGGAAAAAAGGGAAAAAGGGGGGAGAAGGGGGGAAAGGGGACATAACTAATAAATCCGCTCACTCAGACTCCAGTTGAACTCAATTTATTAGTTATGTCCCCTTTTCATCCTCCTTGGCGCAATCGACGCACACCAAGCCGAAGTGCTCCGGTCCGACCGCTTGGACGCGCGGGTGAATGACCCCCCGAGGCTTATGAAGGGCATGCGGCTGCGACGGGCGACGGTTCTTCGACGGGGACTTGGTAGCCATGGAACAGGACCTCCGAATCGAGTTGAGAAGAGACCCAACTCCCATTCTGGAAGTCTGCTCGGGCGTTCAGTAGAAAAGATTCTTGACCCCCCCAGGCCCCCCTGTTGTTGCTGGTCAAGAATCTTTAGTACCTCACTTCGCCACATACCAGGGGACATAACGAATTACTCCAGCTTCTTGGGACGGCCTCGCCCCCGTAGGGTGAATTCCAGTCCCAATCTCCCGGCCGTCTCCCGGGTCCACGTTTCATCACCGTACGGTCGCCCCCGTTCCACGGACAGTCTGAGCCGCTGAAGATCCCCCGCCGATAACGGCTCATTGACTCGCTCCAACCACCGCTCATCCCGAACCGGAACCACCCCACTCCACAACAGCCGATCACCGCGGAGCCAGCCCGGTAGGCTCGACCATTTCCAGTCCTCCGCTCGGGACACCAGTTCCGCCCGCAAGGCGTTGCGCTCCACGTAGCGAACGACGCCGATGAGATGGTCGTCGTCTTGCACCGAGAAAGCTTTGAACCGCCCCTGCCAGACGTGGCCCGTGGTCTGATAGTGCCGATGATAACGCCGGACGTGAGCCATCAGCAGCCACTGCATCCACCGCCCGAGATCGCCGTCGGCCTGCGTCCGGAGCACCAGGTGGAAGTGATTGGGCATCAAGCAATAGCCCAGCAGGTCGACTCGGAGGCGCGCTTGGGCATCGGCGATGGCCTTGACGAAGGCGTCGTAGTCGGCCGGTTTGTGAAAGACCTCCTCGCGACGGTTGCCGCGATTGAGCACGTGATACCAGGTGTCAGCGACCGAAGCTCGTGCGGTTCTGGGCATCGCCCCATCATACAGAGAAAGCCGGGTCCACACAATATTCGTTATGTCCCCTTTTTCCGCTTGGTGTCAGCGACCGAAGCTCGTGCGGTTCTGGGCATCGCCCCATCATACAGAGAAAGCCGGGTCCACACAATATTCGTTATGTCCCCTTTTTCCGCTTCTCGCGCCGGTCAGGGCCGGCCCGCTTCGGCGACGACGGAGTTCTTGAGCGTTCCCAGGTGGTCGATCTCGACCTCGACGACATCGCCGGGCTTGAGCCAGACCGGGGGCTTGGCGCCATGCCGACGCCGGGAGGCGTGCCCGTGAAGATCAGGTCCCCCGTCTCCAGGGTGAAGACCTGCGACATGTAGGAGACCAGCTCGTCGACGCCGAAGATGAGTTGATTGGTGTTCGAGTCTTGCATGGTCTGGCCGTTGAGGCGGAGCCGGATGCCCAGCTTGTGAGGGTCGGGGACTTCGTCCGGGGTCACGAGTTCGGGCCCAACGGGAGCGAATGTGTCGAACGTCTTGCCGGCCATCCACTGCTTGCCCGGCTTGTTGAGCTGCCAGTCGCGGGCGGAGACGTCGTGGCCAACGCTGTAACCCCCGACATGCTCCAGGGCGCGCTGGCGAGGGATGTGCCGGCCACCCCGGCCGATGACCACCACCAGCTCCGCCTCGTAGTTGACCTCGGCGCTCACCCTGGGCAAGACGATGGGTTCGAGGTGGCCGGTCAAGGCGCTGGGATACTTGCTGAAGAGCACCGGCTCGCCGGGTGCCGGGACCCCACTCTCGGCGGCGTGATCGCGATAGTTCAGCCCGATGCAGATGATCTTGCGAGCGTTGGGGACCGGTGCCAGGATTCGGACGTTGGCCGGGTCGTGGCGGACGACGCCCCGCGGCAGGGCCGCCCGTGCCCGGCGTTCCCATTCCGGCCCCAGCTCGAGCAGCTCGCGGACCGTCAACGGCAGCTCGGCATCGGCCGCGTTGACATCCACATATTCACCCTGATACACCCCGCAGGCCCTCGGCCCTTCCTCCGTCGCCACGGTCACCCAGCGCATCGTAAGCTATCCTCCCACGGCTGGAATGGATCGGTTCGTTTCGGTCGTCCGACGATGACCCGACACGATCCGCCGCCATCGCCTCGGACCGCTCCACTGTAACGGGTGCGCCGGGCGATGACGAGAGTGGCGAGCCGAACCGAAGGGTTCTCCCAGAGTGTGAACGGATGGGCCACAATCCGGTCCTAGCGCGCTCCGGCTTGACCGGGGGAGAAGTTGGCTCATCATCAGCGAATGGCGAACGGACCTTGGGCGCGACAGGTGTATCACCCGGAGGCGGCATATCGAACGGTGACCGTTGCTCCCGCGGAATCTGCGGGCTGGACGATTCGGGCGGTCGCGGCATCGACTCGGGCCGCGAAGACTCGTCGGGCGGGTTCCGGATCTCTTCGCGGCGCACGGCGCCGATGGCCGATTACCAGGGAACGGTCGCACCAACCTGGGGCGAAGGCGCCTTGGCAACGACCGGGGATTCTCGGGTGTCGTTTGCCTCCTCTGTCTCAGTTCGGGCAGGATTCTCTCGAGTTCCTCGTCGTCCATCTCGAGCTGAGAGAGTTCCTCGGGCGTCATGGCGGGCCTTTGGCTCGCTCGCTCGGCGGTCTCCTTTTCGATGGCAGCCGTCGCTTCGAGCAACCTGTCCAGCTTCGCCTCGATCTCGGAGATAATGGGTTCCAGGGTGTTCTGGTCGTCGTCGGTCATCAGTGCTGACTGGCGATCGAAATATCCACTCCTCTCCCTCCCACGATCGTAAAAGAGACTCCCTTCGAGTCGGTTGGGAATCAGCTTGGCACGGAGTTTCTCGCCAGACGAGGTCAATCTGCGAGCGGAGGCCGGGTCTATGGTAACGGACGGGTCGCGAGGAACGACGAGACGATCGTTGGGCAAGACTGCGTAATTGGTCGAGGAGTCTGTCCCCATGGTGATCTGTTGGTAATCGACCGGGAGGACTCGGGCGGGTGAGCCCTTGGGAAAACTCCGGATCAGGCGGATCCTGGTCTGATCGCAGGTGGGTAACAATCCACCGGCGTCATGAATCAAATCCAGGACGGTATCTCCGCCGGTATAGGGAATCTGCCTGGGAAGGAGCACATCTCCCTCAACGTAAACATGTGAGCTATTGTAAGCCGTGACGTCAACGAAGACACGGTCCGTGTCTCGGGGATCGATCTGCTTGATTTTATTGGTAGTGGGATCGACCGTCGGCTCGCCGGTGTAAGGATCGATCTCGACCAGCCCGAGTGTCCGATCGCTGAGGTACGTCCGCAGGTGGAGGACGATCTTTTCCTTGATCTCGGGGATCGACAGACCAGCAACCTCAACCTCGCCATAGAAACCCAGAGATACCCTGCCGTCGGGCCGGACCAGCCGCTCGCCGGAGATCGGACGGCCAGGCGCGGCTTCGAGAACCTCAACAAGGATCAGGTCTGGGGGCTCGACAACATACTCCGGCCGCTTGGTTTCCTTCGCTGAGCGGTTGGATGCCCTGGAGGAGGAGGCTTCGGCAGGCAACCTCGGGAGCGCCTCCTGCGCAGTCTCTTGGACCTTAGCTAGCTCCTTGAGATACGCGTCGAGCATTACGCGTTCGTCCTGCTGAAGCTGGTCCCGATACCGATTGGCGGCGTCCAGGTATTTGGCGGCCAGCTCGTACTGACCGGTGTTGAAAAGCTTCGCGCCGGCTTCCAAATACTTGACCGGCGGGGCGGGCTGGGCCGGACGGTCTGGAGTGGATTCCGTCACGGCCGCATCTTCTGAAGGAGTTCTAGGCGTCTTTGGCGCGGCCGCCTCCGGCTGAGGCCGCGCTCGCCGCCTGGGGCGAGATCGGCCCGATGGCTGTGCCCACAGACTCGTTCCCATCACGGTGAGGGTGAACATAACCAACACGGCAGTCGTCTTGTTGTGCTTGAACATGGCCGTGCTCCAGAGAACGCGATGAAGAGGGGTATCCGAGGCGACCGGTACCAAACTCGAATTGTGCCCGGAGTCCTCCAGTTTATCCCACGCGCATCTCCAGAGCGATCACCCAGCGGCGGACGCGTCCATCTGGCCGCCCTTGGCTTGATTTGTTGAGGGCCTCCAGGATCCCGTCGAGCTTCAGCTCCACCTCACTCCCGCACCTTTCCCCGGCACAGGCCGGTGCGAGGAACCAGATCCTATCTCCCGGAACTGGGAGCAAGCACTCTATTCCTCGGATGAATTCTCTTCGCGCCGAACGGGTGCAGATCCGCCGCGCGATCTCGGCTTCTCGGAGGACTTGGTTTGCGCCTTCTCTGCTGCGCGATCCATCCTCTCGATGATCTGATCGAGCTTCCGCTCGAGCTCGGTCACGTGACGCTCCACGGAATGGAGGGTTTCGAGATGTTTGTCGGCTGCGTCGCCGCTACTCGACGGGAAATAATACCTGCTCGGGTCGTGCGGCAATTTCGGCGCTTGCGGAGCTCTTTGTTGAGATCGGACCGGCGCTGATTCGGGTGGGACGTAATTGGGATCGCGGGGAATGACGAGTCGATCACCGGGCAGGATCTGATAATTGGTCAACGAGTCGGTCCCCATCGTGATTTCTTCGTAATCGATCGGCAGGACCTGCACGGGCGATCCCGCCGGAAAGCTGCGAATCAGACGGATGCCGGATCGGTCGGCCGCAGGAGCAGGACCGCCAACGAAATGGAGGACATCGAGCACCGACTCCCGGCCGGTGAAGGGCAATCTCCCCGGATACCAGACCTCACCTTCGACGTAGTAGTTCTTGCTGTTGTAAGCGGTGACGTCGACGAAGACCCGGTCGGTATCCTTGGGATCGATTCTCTTGAGTTTCTTGGTCTTGGGATCGATCGCAGGCTCTCCCGTCTCGGGATCGATTTCCGTCAGTCCCAGCAACTCGTCGGAAATGGATTTCCGCAAGTGTCGGACGATCTTCTCCTTGGCCTCGAGGAGGGTCAGGCCGGCAACATGGACTTCTCCGTAGAATCCCAGGCTGATGGTACCGTCAGGTCGGACGAGGCGCTCGCCGGAGATTGGCCGGCCGGGGAGACCCTCAAGGACCTCGACCAGGACGAGGTCGGGGGGCTCGATGGTGTGGGCCGGCCCATCCTGGAGGGGCGGTGCCGTCTTGGCCTGGATCGGTGGAGTGTGCTCCGGTCGGGCCTGAGGGCGGGTTCTTGGACGCCGCGCCTCCGGTTGCTGGGCCCAGAGGCTCACGCCCCAGATGGTCAGGACAAGGACTGACAGAGCCGTCGCGAGTTTGCAAAACTTGATCATCGCCATGCTCCACAGAATGCGTTGAACCAACGAAGCGGCCGATCCGGAAACGACCTGGACCGGCGCCTGGCCGGCGGCGAAGCGAGATGCGGCCTGGACCGTGGAATGGACCAGCCCGGATGAGATCTGAGGGAGTCGTCCCAGCAAATAGGGGGCTGTATCCATGCCCGCCGATACGATACCGGCAACCGGCGCCGAACCACGCCTCGTCAGCCGTCGGCGTAACAAGTCACGCGCTCGGGCAATCCGGCTCCGCACCGTGCCCAGCGGGATTCCGAGTTGAACGGCGGCCTGTTCCTGCGTCAGGCCTTCCCAGTAGCAGAGAATCACCGCGGAGCGGTATTTCTCAGGCAGTCGCCGGACTTCCTCCTGGACGATCGGGCCGAACTCCACCAGGTCGGGCTCGCCCTGGCAAGGATCGATCGCCTCAAGGACCCGGGCCGCCGCTCGCTCCTCGGCGACCCTGCGGCGCGATGCCCCGACGCGCACCCGCGCCGCCACCCGGCTGGCGACACCGTAGAGCCAGCTTCCGACCGAATCCAGCCTCCGGATCGAACCGGACCGCCGAACCAGGATCAAGAACGTCGCCTGGAAGGCATCCTGGGCGTCGTTTGGGTCGGCGAGGAGATTCCGGCAGACGCGCAGGACCATCGGCCCGTGTCGCGAGACCAGGACCTCGAACGCCGATGGGTCGCGATGGTTCGTGAATCGATCCAGCAATTGCCGGTCGGACAAGCCGCTCGCAGTCCCCGCGTCGAAGAGGATCTGGATGTCGCGCAACAGCTCGACGGATGTACCCCCGGCCATGCGGAACTCCCGTGGTCTCGATCAGGGTTTCTACCAGTAGTCCCCGGAGCGGGGCCCGGCTATCCCTGATTTTCGTTCCACGTATCTTACCGCGGATCGGGGGCGGCCGTGGGAGGGGGAACAATCCGCAAGATGAGCTGTCGCTCGCGCGACGCTCGCCCCGACCTCGATGTGAAGGAGCCGGGGCTGGCTTTTCGTCGTCGCATCCTGACTCACGAAGTCGGCATAGACCACGGTACCGTCGATCGGGGCCTTGATCGTGCAGGCGGCGATCTGCCGTTCCAACTTCGCCTCCTTGTTCTTCTCCAGCTCCCAGGTGGCTCCTTTGGCCAGCTCGTTCGACCAGGTCTTCTCCACCTCGATGACCAGCTCCTTGGTCCGATGGTCCTTGGTGTAATGGGTCAAGATGTGGAGTCGATTCCTCGCCTTCACCAAGGCGAGCCTGGAGCGAGCGATCGCCAGATCAGCCCGCTTGAGGGCCAGTTCATTGTTGCCGCCGATCGATTTGACCTCCTTTAGCTCGGCCTCTCCCACCACCACTTCGGACTCCGCGACTGTGACTTCCCCTTCGACCTCCCGTTTCTCGCGAGGGTAGATCTCGTCCTGAAACCAGGACGCTTCAATCTCGGCCTCCTCACGGGCCAGCCTGGCGTTCTGAAAGTTGGCCTTGGCGCTTTCTCTGGTGATCCTCTGGTTGATCAACCGATCTTGCAGGGCCGCGGCATCCAGCTCGCAGAGGACATCACCCTTCTTGACCACCGAACCGTTCGGGAGCATCTTCATGATGGTCGTCTGGCCCTCGATGTTGGAATAGATTCCCTCGAAGGGCCCGGTGTTCCGAGGAGCGGACTTCTTCCCGCGCCCGGTTGCACCTGTCCCGGGCGGTTCTGTGGCGAGGTCGGATCCTCCGCCCCTTGAACGACCCCTGATTGGACCGGCCTGGCCTGCTGTCCGGCGACCTTGACTCCATAACCGGCCAATCCCATCAGGACCACGCCTGCCACGATTCCGCTGATCTTGATCATCGTCATGCTCCAGAGCACTTGTTTGACCAGGGATGCGACCACCGCCGAGACCACGGGATTCGTTGCCTGTCGGGCAGCGACGTGTCCCGCCGCCTGGATCGTCGTCTTCATCAGATCAACCGGGACCGCGGTGAGCCGCGGCAGCGAAGCCGAAAGGCCCTCAAGGCCCGCCGCCGCCATTCCGGCCAGTGGCGCCAGACCCCGGCGGGCCAGCCGTCGCCGCAGTAACTCCCGCGCCCGAGCCAGCCGGCTCCGCACGGTGCCCAGCGGGACGCCGAGTTGACTGGCGGCCTGTTCCTGCGTGAGTCCTTCCCAGTAGCACAGCACCACCACAATGCGATACCTCTGCGGCAGCCGCCGGACTTCTTCCTGGATGATCGGACCGAATTCCTGGGGATCAATCGCGGCGGAAACGTCCGGCTCGAACGCCTCCACGACCCTCAAGGCCGCGCGTCCCTCAATGGCCCGACGCCGCGCCGCATCGACTCGTGCCCGCAGCGCCACCCGGTTGGCGACGCCATAAAGCCAACCGCCGAGCGACTCGAGTTTGCTCACGGCCCCTCTGCGCCGAACCAGGACCAGGAACGTGGCCTGAAAGGCGTCCTGGACGTCATTCGGATCATGCAGCACGTTGCGGCAGACGCGCAGGACCATCGGCCCATGGCGCAGGACCAGGACCTCGAACGCCGATTCGGCCGTCGCGTCGCGACAGCCGACGAACCGCTCGAGCAGTTGCCGGTCGGACAGCCCGGCGGCCGTCCCGGTGTCAAACAGTGTCTGGATGTCGCGCAACAGCGCAACGGATGTACCCCCGGCCATCCTGGGCTCCCCTCTTCTCGATCGAGGTCTCTACAAGGAATGCCTGGAGCTGAGCCAACCTATCCCTGATTTTGCGGGAGCGTCGGGGAGACGTGAAGAAAAAACCTGCCGAGCCATGAAATTGGAGAGGAGCGATGAAGGCTCCTGGTATTTGACTCGCAGGTGGGGAAGATCGAAGTCCAGGACGGGCTGGTGTTTACATCCAGGCGGCGGCGGTGCCTGATTCGGGCTCGAGCCTGGGCTGCAAGGTTTCCTCGATGAACGTGCCGAGCTCCAGGAGCTGTCGGCTCGGAGGCAGCGATCTGGGGGTCTCCATGTCGCGATGGCGAGGAGCCGGAACGATCCGCAGACCTAATATTCGACGACTCAGCCGGCTTGCTGAGACGTCAGTAAGCGGACCTGGAAGCAACGAGGATGGATGAATTTATTCAACTTCGGGAGCACCGCCAGCCAGCAACTCCGCGTGGTCCCCGAGTCTCCTCAGCCTGATCATTCCCTGCGTGAATTCGTCGTTCATGGTCACCCCAGGAGCTGTCGCGATTGCGGATCACGCCGCTCCTTGCTGCCCAGCAGCGGCCTCGGCGGGCGGGCATGCCGGGAGGATCAGGGTGAAGGTCGAACCCTGCCCGAGGCGGCTCTCGGCGCGGAGACGTCCGTGGTGGGCCTCGACGATATCGCGGCAGACGGCCAATCCCAGGCCTGTGCCCCCCTGCCCCGCGGCGTCGGGACCGGTCTTGGTCGAGTAGAACGGCTCGAAGATGCGGCGGAGATCGGTCGGCCCGATCCCGATACCGGCGTCGGCGACGCTCAGCTCGGCTCGACGGCCGGCCGCGTCCAGGCCGAGGCGGACTCGCACGATGCCGCCTTCGGGCATCGCCTGTCGGGCGTTGATCAAGAGGTTGAGGAGGACCTGCTGGATCTGGGCCGGGTTCACCCGCGCGAGGGGCTGGCCGGTCAGCTTCACGTCCAATCGGACGCGGTGACGCATCATGTCCTTATCCACAAGGACGATTACTTCCTGGACCAGCCGGACCAGGTCGGTCGGCTCGCGGTGGTCAAGGCTGCCACCCGGCCGGGTCAGGCCCAGCATGCCACGGGTAATCGTCGCCGCCCGTTGCGCGGCTTCGACGATCTGCGTCAGGGCCCGCTCGCGGTAGGCTGGATCGGGATTCCTCAGGCCCAGCTTGGCGTAGTTCAGGATGGGCGTCAACGCGTTGTTCAGCTCATGGAACACCCCGCCGGCCAGGACCCCCAGGCTGCTGATGCGCTGGAGGGCGATGACCTGCCGCCGGAGAGATTCGATCGCCTCGGCCTCCGGGCTTTGCGGGATCAGGCTCGGCAGTCCCTCCGCGCGCCTCGAGGTCCCGCCCGCATTCGCCGTAGATGTCGTGGCCCGATTTTTGTGTGTGGTTGCCATCGATCCCTCAGCCCTCCCTGGCCGCCCGACTGCCTCCCGTCTGTCCTCGGTCTGCTCCCTCATCTCATCGTATCGACCGGCGCGTCATGGAGAATGAGCCTGGCCCGCGCCGGTTCGAGCCGCACGCGCGAGCTGCCGGGCCGATCGGTCGGGAGACGTCGCACTCGGAGAAAGGGATCGAATCTCGCAGGGTCATCTCACCCCATTCACCCGCGATCCCCGATCGCGCAACCTTGCCGCCCCCGAAGCCATCCCGGAATCGGAACCTCCTCTTCAAGCCGTGCAACGTGCAAGGACCACGCCATCCGCTAATTCCCGCGGCAATCCGGGCGCGGTCATTGGGACGGGTCGGCACCCAGCACGACTTTGGGTTTCGGGGCTAACGACCAGGGGAAGATCTTCAGCCCGTTGACCGGGATGACGCGGGGCATGTCCTTGAGATCCGTGCCTACGACGGGAGGCGTGACGCGACGTCCGTCACTCCAGTATCCGAGGTGCCGGAATCGCTCGGGGTCGCGTGCGATCTCGTCGATGCTCTTTCCGGCAAAGGCTGCGTCCAGTGTCACGTCGGCGATTCGCCAGAAACCCGCGCGATCCAGCGCGTTGACATCGCTGAAGCTCAATTGAAGCGAACGGAAGAGGCCTTCGCCGTTGTCGAGCCTGGGATGGACACCGGTCGGCGCGGCATGATCGGCGATCAGGGCTGGATGTCCATGACGATCGGATCGGAAGAAGATGAACCGCTTGCGTGCCGGTGGAATTGCGGTCGCCTCGGAAAAGATCTGCCTGCCGCGAAGATCGCCGACAACGATATCTTCCTCGCCGACCATGACGATCATCAAGGTCAACTCCGGGATGCGGTCCAGGCTAGGGCGTCGCATCGGGATCACCTCACCGGGCATCACGACGACCAGCGCCTTGGGGATCGGAAGTCCCGCGTGAGGATCGGCGGCCAGCGCGGCGATCTGTGCCGCCAGGTTTCCGCCGGCAGAATGGCCGATCAGGGCAAACCGGGTCAGATCCGGCCGGACGTGGTCAACACCAACGTGCAGGGCCCCCAAGGCGTCATTCAGTGCCGCCACCACGTTGGGCAGGAACTCCTGCGGCATGGTCCCGACATCGTTCTGGTAGCGCGGGAAGATGACGATCCGGCCATTCCGAACCAGGTGGTCGATCCACGCCCCGTAGAACCCCGGATTGACCGCGAACCAGCCGTGGAGGAAGACGACCACGGGCGTCTTTCGGGCCGGGGCTGGTCGGGCTCGAACAACCAGTAGGAGCGCGGCCCCTGGCCGATCTCGAACCGGCGGACTTTGAGATGCGGCGACGCCGGCTCCTCGCCTCGAGTCTGATCTGCTCCAGAAGCGGGTTTTCGGTTCGCGTCGTCAGCGACAAGGCGGCCTGCCGACATCACTGCGAGTACCCAGACAAGACCCGCGACGATCGTCAGGCCCAACACGCCGCGGCGCACTCCTACGCTTCGTCTGCCCACCATGGCCGCACGCGCTCCCCTACGATCGAATTGTGCCCGTTCCTTCTCCGGAATCGAGGTGCGTCAGTTTGCCGTCCCGTCAGGGATTGTCAAGATCGTATTGACGAAGCGTCAAAGCGGATCGTTCGACGCGATTTTCGATGTATTCAATGCTCTTGCTGACGAGGCACTGATCATGTAGGGTAATGTCGCTCGGTGTCATCGACCAGGAGGATCGACCATGCGACGGATCGCGGAACTCGATGGGCTGCGCGGCGTATCGGCGATGCTCATTGTCGCCGTTCATCTCTATAAGGACTACTTGCCGGGGTGCTGGGCGGCGCTGGACGTCTTCTTCGTCCTCTCCGGCTATCTGATCACGGTGATCGTCATTCAGCACAAGCTGTCATGGCAGTTCTTGAGGTCTTTCTATTTACGCCGTGGCCTGCGCATCTGGCCGATCTATTACCTGCTGATTCTGGTCCTCATCTTGGCAGGGCTCGGTAATTCCGAGGCCTTAGCCTATTACCTGACCTACACCCAACAAACACCGCTGTACTGGGGCGGTGAGATGCCCCTCTGGTTGCCGATCGAGCACACCTGGTCGCTTGCGCTGGAGGAGCAGTTCTATCTGATCTGGCCGCTGCTGGTCCTGCTGGCAGGGAAGCGGCGAACGGGTTATCTGGCGTTGGCCATCGCGGTGATCGGAATCGAGGCGCGGTACGCCGGCTTCCATTGGTTACTGCTCCTTGCCCGCTGCGACGGCTTCGCCCTGGGCGGATTCCTGGCGGTGATCATGGCCGATACGGACGCCGAGCGCGCAGGCGCGCTCGGGCGGGGAGATGGGCGACGATTATCGGGATCGTCGCGGCGCTCCAGGCTGCGCCTCTTGATCGCGACCGGTCATTTGTTCGAGGGGTTTGGCCCGATGACCATGGCGGCGCGGGCGACCCTCGCCTCGCTCGGCTCGTTCATTCTGGTCAGCCTGGTGGTCTGTCATTCCGGCCATCCCGCGCTCGCTCTGCTGCGTAAGGCACCCCTGGTTTACCTGGGGACGATCAGTTATGGCATCTACCTCTATCATTTCCCCATCATCAAGATATCTGAAATGCTGGGTACCTACCTTCAAGTCGTTCCGAGAGTGGCCATCTGCGCCAACGCCTGCGTCCTGACGCTCGCGATTGCGACGGCTTCCTGGTATCTGATCGAGCGACCAATTCTCCGACTGAAGGATCGTATCCCATACCGACCCGATGCCGACACGCCTCAAGATGAGCGATCGTCCTCGCGCCGCCCGGCTTCAGCCGAAAGGAGTCCACTCACCCTCGGCCACCTTCCCACCTGAAGGTTTCGGGATTCGAAAAGCCTGGCTGGAAACTCGCTTCCCGGCGTCAAGGGGGGACAAGCCGCGGGAAATTCCTACCCCGGATGGCTGCACCCGCCTCGGATCGGCGAACGTGCAGCCGTGCGTCAACTTGACCTGCTCCTTACTCCCATTCATAATAGGGAACCACGGACAATCTCCCTACCGGATCGAAACTGCACCGGCAGTGATTGCATCCAATCGTACCGTTCGATCCTACGTGGGATCCGTGAATGAGGCAGAATCGTGTCTTCCTGGTGGCGGTCAGAATGGCGCGGCTGGAGATCGCTGGGGATCGGCATCCTGATCCTCGGCGCAATTCGAATTCCGCTGCCCCAGGCTGACTATCACAATATTCGCCACCACGACGCCCCCGGCGAGATCTGCCTCTACCACGACCATCTCTTGCGCTGGCATCCTCACGCCAATTCCAACGACGATGTCGCGCTGCTGCACTGGCACTGGTTCCTCCCCCTGGTCGCCCCGGGTTCCCAGGAGTCTGGTGCCGATGACGAGCATCATTCACCTCGCCCCGGCCCCGCGCTTCATGCCCATATCGGCGATTGGCCCGAACCGGACTGGACCGGTACGCCTGCGATCCGCCCGGATAGCCGCGGTCGGCTCCTTGACCTTCTGTCCCTTCGCCTTTCGGGTGCGGGTTCGAGCCCCGCTTGCAGCTCAGCCACGACCGATGACCCCCGATCAGGGATCTTCTCCTCCTGCCCACCCGGCGGCGTAGCGAACCTGCGCGCCGCGCGCATCTCACTCTTCCAGCGCTGGAATTGCTGAATCGGCGAAACCGTCGATCATCTGTCCGTCGCCTTCGGCGCGTCGGACGCGCGGAACGACAGGATGGCCCGTGTCGTCGCCCGCAATCCTGTCAAGATCTCGTGCCGGATCAACCGACCAATCTGGATCGGCTTCGACAGCGGCTGCTGTGTCGTCACGACACGGCTCAAGCCGGGTCACAATCCGGCATATCCCGCAGATTCCTCGACTTCGAAAACGGTTCGCCCACCCAGACGGGAGAGTCATTTCATGTCAGTTGCAATCAATCACACTCGGTCGGCCAGATGGTCGATACGCCAGGTTTTACCGTGGGCAGGTATGGGATTGTGCCTCGTCCTCTTGACCGCTCATCTCACTTATGACCTGCTCGGACCCACGAGACTTCATGCGGCACTCCAGACCCCGCAATCCGCGTCCGCGTCGCGGACGGGTGCGGAAGCGAAAGAGCCGGCCCGGGCCACTCCGTCAACCATTTCGCTGTCGGAGTCGAAATACCGCGAGGCCAAGATCGCGACGGAACCGGCGCGGTTGGATCGGATCGCCACCGAGGTTGGAGTCCCGGGTTTGATCCAGGCCAACGCCGATCGCCGGGTCGACATTCGACCCCGCGCCACCGGCATCGTCCGCGAGGTCCACGTTCTGCAGGGTCAGCAGGTCAAGCGCGGAGATACGCTGGTCATCCTGGACAGCCCCGACATCGGCAAGGGCCGGCTCGACCTTCGCGCCCGGCAGCGCGAGCTGGTCACCGCGCGTTTCGAGGCCGCATGGAAAGCCGAGATCGCCACCAACGTGGCCGGCCTGATCCCCGTTTTGCGCCAGGAGATTGCGCGACGCAGCGCGGATGTCGTGGATCGACACGACGATGCGAAACACGCTCATGAGGAACGCCCCAGGGACGACGCCAAGACGATCGAGAAGCAATTCGCCGATAAACAGCTCGGCGCCTACCGCGGCACCCTCCTGCAAGCGCTGGCCGATTACGATATCGCCGCGCATGAGGAAGAAAAGACCTCCAAGCTCAAACAACAGCAGTATCTCGGCGAACACCCGGTCCTGATGGCGCGACACACCCGCCAGGGTGTGCAGGGCAAACTCGAAGGGGCCATGGAGCAAGTCGCCTTTGACGCGGCCCAGGAGAATCGCCTGGCCAACCAGGCGTTGCGCCAGGCGGAGGCGGCCGTTGTGGACGCGGCCCAGCGACTGCGGATCCTCGGGGTTTCGGAAGACATCCGCGAATTGCTGAAACATCCCGAACAAGGGACCGCCCTGGCCCTGGACGAGGATGTGACGTTCTACGGGATCGTCGCCCCGTTCGACGGCACAATCATCAAGCGATCGGCCGTCCCCAGCCAGAAGGCGGATGTGAACGATGTCCTCTTCAACCTGGCCGATCTCAGCACGGCCTGGGTCACGGCGAACGTGCCTGAGTCGGACCTTGCCAAGCTGCCCAGGATCCAGGGCGGGACGGTTCACTTCAAAGCAACCGCCTACCCCGGCCGAGAGTTTCAGGCCCGGTTGCTCTCGATCGGCTCCGTGGTCGACCCCCAGACTCGTACGGTCCCCATTCGAGCCGAAACCGAGAACCGTGATGGTTTGCTCAAGGTGGACATGTTCGTGAGAATCCTCCTGGATAGCTCGGCCAGCGAGGAGGCCCTGACGGTCCCCGCCAATTCGGTTGAGGAAGTGGATACCCTCAAGTTTGTCTTCTCGCCCGCAGGAAAGAATGGCCCACCGCGGACGTTCACGGTGAGACCCGTGAAGGTTGGCCGCTTGATCGGCGACCGCCTGGTCATCAAGGCGGGGCTCAGTCCAGGCGATCCCGTGGTTTCCTCCGGCGCCTTCTTTCTCAAGAGTGAGCTTATTCTTCAGAACGAGCCCGACGAGGAATAGCGCATTCGTAGTGGCTGGCGGCTATCGGCTAGCGAAGACCAGGACAAACTCCCGTTCGAGGTGTTTGCCGAGTCGCCAGCTATCCGCCACTTATCGAGCAATCTGTCACGGGATTCTCACCCCTAGCCATCAGCCACCTGGCCACCATGCTCAATGCCATCATCGAATCCTCGCTGAACAACCGGTTCTTCGTCTTGTTGGGGACTGCGCTGATCGCGGGTCTGGGCGTCTACTCGGCGATCCACCTGCCGATCGACGCGGTCCCCGACCTGACGAACGTGCAGGTCCAGGTCATCACGGAAGCGCCGGCCTTGTCACCGCTGGAGGTCGAGTCGCTGCTCTCGTTCCCCGTGGAAGGGGCCATGAGTGGTCTACCGAACGTCGAGGAGATCCGGTCGATCTCGAAATTCGGCGTCTCGGTGGTGACGATCGTGTTCAAAGAAGGGACGGATATCTATCGGGCTCGACAACTCGTAGGGGAGCGGATCCCCCGGGCGGCGGCGGCGATACCATCAGGATACGGAACGCCGATGCTCGGTCCGATCTCCACCGCATTGGGCGAGGTCTTCCAGTTCCAGGTCAAGGCAACTAAGGAATCGGGCATCTCGCCGATGGAGTTGCGGACACTCCTGGACTGGTTCATCGCCTTTCAGTTGCGCCGGGTCGAAGGCGTGACCGAGATCAATGCGCATGGCGGCGAGTTGAAAACCTACGAGGTCCAGGTCGATCCGGATGAGCTCGCGGTGCGCGGGCTGTCGATGACAGACCTGTTCGACGCATTGCGATCGAACAACGCCAACGTCGGCGGCGGGTATCTCGTGCACAACGGCGAGGCCCGCTACATTCGCGGGGTAAGCCAGGCACGGAACGTGGAGGATATCGCCGAGATCGTCATCGACGAGCGCAAGGGGGTGCCGGTCACGGTCGGGCACGTGGCGAAGGTCGTGCCTGCGCCGATGATTCGCGCCGGGCTGGCGACCCGCGACGGCCAGGGCGAGATCGTCACCGGCCTGGTCATGATGCTGATCGGCCAGAATGGTCGCGAGGTCGTCGAGAACGTCAAGGCGGAGATCGAGCAGCTTCAGAAGAGCATGCCGTCCGGCGTGACCATCGAGCCGCTATATGACCGCACGCACCTGATCAACCAGACGCTGAATACCGTGATGCACAACCTGACCCTCGGCGGGATCCTGGTCATGGCGGTGTTGCTCGTGCTGCTGGGCAACTTCCGGGGCGGGCTGATCGTGGCGCTGGCGATCCCGCTGTCGATGCTCTTCGCCGCCAACATCATGCTGGCCAGCGGGATATCGGCGAGCCTGATGAGCCTGGGCGCGATCGATTTCGGGCTGATCGTCGACTCGAGCGTCATCATGATTGAGAACTGCGTGCGGCGGCTGGGGCTCGAGGGGGGCACCCGGCCGAAGCTCGAGATCGTCCGCGACGCCGCCATCGAGGTGCGCAAGCCCACCATGTTCGGCGAGCTGATCATCACGATCGTGTATCTGCCGATCCTGGCGCTTCAGGGCACCGAAGGCAAGCTGTTCCGCCCGATGGCACTGACGGTGATCTTCGCGCTGATGGGCTCGCTCCTGCTCTCGCTGACGCTGATGCCCGTGCTCGCCGCCATGGGGCTCAGCGCGGCCCCAGGAGAAGGAGGTCTGGATAATCCGCTGGATCAAGCGCGTCTATCAACCGGCACTCGGTGCGTTCGTCGCGCACCCGTTCTGGGCGGCTGTGCTGGCCCTGGGATTGGTCGGTGTCAGCGTGCCGGTCGGAATGCAGCTCGGCGGCGAGTTCATGCCTCGCCTCAACGAGGGGGACTTGCTGATCGAGGCGGTGCGGATCCCCTCGGCGTCATTGGAAGGGGCCGTCGACGCGTTCGACGCAGATCGAGCGGCTGCTCAAGACGATCCCCGAAGTGCGGTTGGTGTATTGCAAGACCGGCCGGCCCGAGATCGCCAACGATGTGATGGGCGTGCACCAGACGGACGTCTGGACCATGCTCAAGCCCCAGGACGAATGGCGCGCCGGGCCTGACCCGCGACGACCTGATCAAGCAGATGGACGAACTCCTGACCGAGAACGTGCCCGGCGTGAAGTTCGGGTTCAGCCAGCCGATCGAGATGCGGGTCAACGAGCTGGTTGCCGGCGTCAAGAGCGACGTGGCGGCGATCATTTACGGACCGGACCTCGACGAGCTGCGCCGGCTCTCGCTGGAGGTCGAACATGTGATCACGGGAATCCCCGGCGCGCACGACGTCAAGACGCCGACGGCCGGCCGGCTGCCGATGCTGCGGATCCAGGTCCGGCGCGACCAGTTCGCGCACAACGGCATCAAGGCGTCCGATGTCCTGGATGTGGTTGCCGCGCTCGGCGGCACCTCGGTCGGCATCGTGTTCGAGGATCCCAAGCGGGAATCCACGCGGGTGCGGCTCTCGGCGCGGCACCCGCTGCGGGTGCGGCTCCCCGAATCCTGGCGCAGCGACGCGGAACGGATCGGCTTGATCCGGATCAAGGACGCGATGGGGCACGAGATTCCCCTCAAGGACCTTTGCGACATCGAGCCCGAGGAAGGCTTCAGCGAGATCGAGCGGGATAATGTCCAGCGTCGGGCGGTTGTCGGCGTCAACGTCCGGGGCCGCGACATCGCCAGCTTCGTCGCCGAGGCCCAGGCCGCCATCGACGCCAAGGTCGCGCTTCCCAAGTCCGGCGGCTACGTCCTGCGCTGGGGTGGCCAGTTCGAGCATCTCCAGACCGCCACCAAACGGCTCATGATCGTTGTGCCGGTGGCCATGCTCTTGATCTTCCTCCTGCTCTACAGCACGTTCCATTCGATGCGACTGGCGATGCTGATCTACACCGCCGTGCCAATGGCGGCGACCGGCGGCATCTTCGCCCTGGCCTTGCGGCAATTGCCGTTCTCGGTTTCGGCCGGTGTCGGCTTCATCGCACTTTTCGGTGTTGCCGTGCTCAACGGGCTGGTCTGGGTCAGCGCCGTCGAGCACTTGCGAGCGGAGGGCGTCGAGCCGCATGAGGCAGCCCGTGAGGCGGCCGTCGGCCGGCTCCGGCCGATCCTCATGACGGCGCTCGTCGCCGGGCTGGGCTTCATCCCGATGGCCATCTCCATCACGCCAGGCGCCGAGATCCAGCGGCCGCTGGCCACCGTCGTCATCGGCGGCATCATCACCTCCACTCTCTTGAACACGCTCGTGCTGCCGTCCATCTATCCGTGGTTCGCCCCCCGACCCAAGCCGATCGAGCTCAACGGTTCGCCCGGTATCGCTTGAGGGGGACACCACACGCCGATGCGATTCTAGAAATTTGGTTCCCAGCCGTCAGCGTTTGACGCATTATGAGTGTAATCGGGCGCGATGCCCGACGATAGGCAAGGCGCCCCACCCTCACACGATTCGCGAGACAAGGAGCATGACTCCCAGATGAAGGGGGATTCCGCGTAGGGATGCGCCATGCTCCATCACCTGTCGAAGGAACGGGGGCCGGTCTCATGCGGTACCAATCGCGCACACATCGTGCCGGAGTTCACCTCTTGCTGATGGCAGGAGCCTTCGTCTTCGGTGGTTGCGGCTCGTTCCTCCACGCCCAGGAGGCGTCGCCGCGCGCGAAGGGAACGGCACCGGCCGGTATCGACACTCCAGGTCCCACGCCACAGTTCAGGCTCCGCGCGCAGCAACTGGCTACGCGGAAAGCCGGGGCCGCTTATGAGATCGCCAAAGCTACGCACGAGCTCGCCGAGATCGCCGTCGAAGAATATGCGTGGAGTAGCTATCCCCGAGATCTGGCGGCGGTCGAGGGTGAGATCAAGCTCGCCGAGTCGGACCTGTCGCGGTCCGAGGATCGCGTCGGCTGGGCCAGGAGGATGTTCGATAAGGGCTATGTATCCAAGGCCACGAAGCTCTCTGAAGAACTGTCCTTGAAGAAAGCCCAGTTTGCCCTCGAGCAGGCTCGAACCAGGCGAAAGGTGATGGTCGAATACACCAAGGCCAAGAGAGTCAAGGGACTTCAGAGCGCGGCCGAGAAGGCCCGCGCCGATGAGCTGGCCAAGCTGGCCACCTGGGAGCGAGAAAGGGCCAAGCAGGCAGACCTGGAGCGGCAGCTTCCTCAGCCTCAGCCTGGAGCCGGTGATGAACGCCCCGCGGCTAACGAAATCCCTCAGAAAGGTGGGCGGTTCCAGCAACGTAAGTCCACCCTGCGGGCGGAGACCGCATTTCGCGATGCACGCCTGAAACGTGAACTCGCAGAGATCGACGTGGCGGAGTACGTCGAAGTCGGCTTTCCACAAGAACTGGCTACGATCGAAGTGGATCTGAGGCGGGCACAGTCGAGTCTCGAGGCATGTCGGGAGCAAGCGAGGGTCGCCATCGAGAAAGGCTGGAGGAATCCGCTCGCTACGGACCACCCGATTTCCGCAAAACTCCTCGCGATCAAGAAGGCCGAGTTTCAAGTCGAGCAGGCCGAGAGCCGGCGGAAAGTCCTGGTCCAGTACACCAAGTTCAAGACACTCAAGGAGCTCGTGAGCGAGGTCCAGAAGGCCCGATCCGACGAACTGGCCAAGGAGGCGGCATGGGAGCTGGAGAAGGCTAAAGAGTCCAAGCGGAAGCGACAGGACGCCCGACCACGGATCGTCGTCGATTCCACGCGAATTTGACCTTCGGTTCGCGGCCCAGACGGCTACTCCGGTCCGTTCGTCCCGATCGGGCTTGATGGTGTTTCGATGGGTGGCTCGCGACGCGGCAGGATCTCCCGCACCGGGCAACGAAAGCCGGGGATCACGTCCTCACCCGAGAGTTCGCCGGCGTCATGGAGATCGCTAGCCGAGCAGTCCTTGCGATGGACACGCACTGTGCGGGAGTTCGGGTTGATCACCCACACCAATGGGACACCGACTTTCCAGTAGTCCTCCAGGTTCTCATCCTGCTCCTCGACCAGGTCGTTAGGCGAGACGATTTCGACCGTCAGATCTGGTGGGATCTTGGCCCAACCCTCCGGCAACAGGCCGCCAGGGAGGCGACCAAACCGGATGAACGAGACATCCGGCTTGCGGACCCGTCGGGGCTCGTAGGGAAAGCACTGATAACCGGTGTCGACCGGCAAAGCCCAGCCGACCGCATGCTCCTCACAGAACTGATCGAGGCGGGAGTGTAAGCGGCCTCCAACCCAACTCAATTTTACTCCCATCTTGCGCTCCCTCAGTTGTCCGCCGACCAGTTCGTAGCTCTTGCCATCGGCCATGGCGAGGAGGTCTTCGGGAGTATATCGGGTCTCGGTCGCACTGGCTGTGCTCCTGTGCGAACCCTCCATCGATGTCGTGTAGACTGCGGGGAACAACGCGATTGTAACATGGCGTTGCTCGAGCGGGGAGGCGATTCGACGCATCACCCGGGATGGCGGCGCTCGGCTATTTCGCACCCTTCGCGATCGGCGGAATCCGACTGTGCCAATCGGTGGCCGACTCGTAACCCGCCGCGGCGCGGAAGAGTGTGACTTCATCAAACGGCCGGCCGACTAGCTGGAGACCGATCGGTAAGCTGGCCTTCGTAAAACCGCAAGGCACCGAGATCGCGGGCTGACCGGTCAGGTTGAACGGGAGGGTCAGGTCGAGGAAGGCCCGGACGAGCGGGATCTCCTTTTCGCCGAACCGGGCGGTTGTCACACCGATGAGAGGCGCGGCGATCGGGCTGGTGGGGGTCACGAGCACGTCGAACGACTTCCAGAGATTTCGATACGTGGCGATTGTCTTCCTGCGCGCCTGCTGGGCGGCGAGATACTGAGTGGCGGTGAGGAACAGTCCCGATTGTAAGAGCGGCCGGACTTCGTCGGTGATGTCGGCGGCTCGGGTCCGGATCATCTCCTCGTGGGCCGCCGCGGCTTCGGAGAAGATGATCGCGCGATGCGCGCCGACCACCGATTCGAGGGGGGGGAACCGGACGTTCAACGAGCGTCTGCGCCGGCCTGCTTCAAGACGCCGAGTGCGTCCTGGATCGCCGCGCCGACGTCGGGTTCCATCATCGCCATGAAGTGGTCGTGCGGTACACCGATCCGGATCCCCTTCAGACCGTTGTTCGCCGCGCCGACGTAATCGGGCAGGGAATCGCGGCGCGTGGTCGGGTCCTTGGGGTCGAAGCCGGCCATGACCTGCAACAGCGCCGCCGCATCGCCGACGGTGCGGGCCATCGGGCCGACGGTGTCCATCGACCAGCTCAGCGGGATGCCCCCGTGGCGGCTCACTCGTCCGTAAGTGACCTTCAGGCCGACCACGCCGCAAAGAGCGGCGGGCTGTCGGTTCGAGCCGCCGGTGTCCCCGCCGACGGCCGCGAAGGCCATGGCGGTCGCCAGCGCGACGGCGTTGCCACCGCTGCTCCCTCCAGGAATGCGGCCGGGGTCCCAAGGATTGAGGCAGTCGCCATAGTGCGGGTTGCGGCTGGTGAATCCGTAGGCCATCTCGTGCATCGACGACTTTCCGACGAGCACGCAGCCGGCTGCCTTCAGACGAGCCACGGCCGTGGCGTCCTCGGTGGGGACGAAATCCGCCAGCACTTTCGTGCCGCCGGTGGTCCGCACTCCCTTGGTCCAGAAGCTGTCCTTAATCGCCATTGGAACGCCCGCGAGCGACAGGTCGTGTCCCCGACCGGCGGCGACCTCGCCATCGACCCGCTCGGCCGCCGCGAGCGCCTCGGTGCGCGTCACCGTGATGAAGGCGTGGAGCGTGTCATTGAGCTTGCCGATCCGCTCGAGGGCCACTTCGGCCACCGCGACTGCCGTGACTTCGCGGCGACGCACCGATTCGGCGATCTTCCGCGCCGTCATGGTCGTCAGGTCGATCATCGCGGCCACTCCTCCACCATGATGGTCGTCTCGGGCTCGAGGCCGGCCCGGTCGCTCGGCGCGATACCTCGGATCTCATCGAGGAGCGAGGCTAGCGTGGTCCGTACCGCATCGACTTCGGCGGTCGTCAGCGCAATCCTCACCACTTCGGCGGCCATGCTTCGGATTGTCCCGGCATCGAGGGCCGGGTTGGGCACGTCTTGCATCGGGATCCTACCTCTTCCTCAAGGCAGCTGGCGACGGCTCCCACCGCAGGCCGTTGGCCTTGCTGCGATTCCCGGAAGTACTGTGCGCAAAGAGGGGGGCGACACAAGAAAAAAATCCGCCGGGTCAGCCGGTTAGCCGCGACCTGAGCCATCGGTTCTGGGCCTTGTGCTAACGAGCCTACTCGACCCCGATCTTGATCACCTCACCGGTCGTGATGTCATGAGCGTCGGCTTCATCGTGGCGTCCGCTCAAGGCCAGCACATTCTTGGCGATCTTGGCGCAGAGATCTTCCAGGGCCAGATCGTTGAGGTCGTGGCCGAAGGGATTCTCGATCTCGACGCCGATCTCCTCGATCCCGAAAAAGGTATACGCCACACCGAGCGTGTCCAGCACCGAAAGCCAGCCGAAGGTATCGACCAGGGCAAACGGGAGCGTAAAGCAGTAAAGGATGAGCAAACGACGGAGGTGTACCATATAGGCGAACGGCAAGGGCGTCGTGTTGATTCGCTCGCAGCCGCCCAGATAGTCGACCAGTTGTTGCACGTTCTGGTCCAGCGCGGCCAGGATGATGTCGGAGATCAGCCCCTTGTCGCGCGCCTTGACGAGGCGCGCGGAGATTCGGGTCGCGATGGACAGCGCCGGATGTTCGGAGCGAAGGACCCATTCGAGCTCGGCCCTGGGTAGCTCGTCGGCGATCGGGCCCAGTCCCTCGGTGCCCCGTAACACGTTCTTGACGGCGTAAGGGAACGCACCCGTCCACCGGATCACATGGTCCATCAGCACCGGATCACCACGCAGGTGCACCGCGGCGCCGCGGGCCAGGTTTCGCGACTCGTTGACCAGGTTGCCCCACAACTGTCGCCCTTCCCAGAACCGGTCATACGAGGAGTTGGTCCGGAAGACCAGGAGAAGTCCCAGGGCGGTTCCCACCAGGGTATGCACCGTCGCCGGGATGTCCACCGGCCTGACCCAGTGATGAAACGCAACCACCCCGATCGCCCAGACCACGCACGACATGACCCTGAGCGTGATCTCGGGGATCAGCGAGCCCCTGAAGTCGAACAGATGGTCGAACCAGCGGTGGGGGTCATACTGGATCATCGCGTATGCATCGCCTCGGTTTGTTCGAAGGAGTTTGAGAACTCCTCGGGCTGAACTTATCGAGGCAGGCGAAGATCCGCAAGATCCATGCCACTCTTCAATCTGGCCGACGAAGTCGGTAGTCCGCCGCTATGGGTAGAAATGGGGATCGGGATAGACTTGACCACCGGGATACATGCCGATAAGAGCTTGAGTCCGATCAATCGATCGGGCGTGACCGTCGAGGTAGAGGATATTCGATGCCCCGTGACGGGACCAGGGGATCCAGGTGTCGAGGACGTTGGTTCCCAGCCAGATGTCGTAATCATCCTGCCGCGAGTCGCCGGCATAGGGACTGGCCAGGATGCCGGCCGCATCCCGTTCGTTGATGGCCACGAAGTTCGAGAGACCGATCTCGTACTGGAAACGGGGCAAGGTCCATCGGCCGTATCGCCGGGTCTTGTGGCTCAACTGGGAGTTCATCAGGAAACTGGTCCGGTTGGCGATCCCGTCCACAGTCCCATCGGATGACGTATAAGGCATTCGACTTGAGACGTCCGACATGCATCGATAGATCGCCTCGTCGGCGATCGCCGTTCCCTTCTTGGCAATCGCCTCGTTGGCAAAGGTCGAATTGACATAAGGCATGATCTTGTCCTCCCAGTAGATCTCGGCGAACGACTCGGCGTCGTCCACCTCCGAGAGGACATCGGCGTCGAACGGATGATGCAGGAAGAACTGGCCGTTCCAGTCGTCGTAATACTGCGAGATCCCCAGCCCAATCTGATGGAGATGGCTCTGACAACCCAGCCTCCTGGCGGCTTCGCGGGCCTTCTGAACGGCCGGTAAGAGCACTCCCGCCAGAGTCGAAACGATGGCAATAACGACCAACATTTCGATCATCGTGAAACCGGCCCGAGACCTACCCGACATGATCGTTGACTCCCGAATGACAGGGATGGAAGGAACAACGGGAACAGGCCTGGCATGACTCGGACCGGCCCTTCGGCGAAGGCCAGCACGCCGAGGCAAGGTGAGGGGACGATCTCCTCACTCAACCGCCGGCGCCCGGCCTGGCCGGATCCTTTGCCTTGACGGCATATCGGTTGAGCTCGCGAGCCCGAACGCGAAATGTGTCGGCTCGCGTGATTTGACCGTCGGCTCGCGTGATCGCCTCGGCGCGGCGGAAAAAGGCGGCGGTCTGCGGCTTGCGATCGATCGCCGAGCTCAGGGCGGCCTCGGCCTCGGCCTGGTGTCCCATCTTGAACGCAGTCCAGGCGAGCGTTTCGTAGGCACCGGCATCCTGACGCAACTCGAGGTCTTTCTTGGCCAGTGCATAGGCGGCGTCGAGATTGCGATCATTATCGGCGCAGAAAAGGGCCCAGTGTCGATCATAGATACGAGGGAACGACTGGGCCAGCTCCTGGAATTGTCGGAAACGAAGGTCCGCTTCCGCCTGATCGCCGAGCTTAAGGGCAGCCTCGGCCAGGAGGGCGAGCACTTGGGGATTCTGCGGGGAGGCCTGGATTGCCTTGCGGCCCCAGGCAACGACTTCGTCCCACTCGCCACGGTAGGCCGCCGCTTCCGCCAGGCCGGTCATGGCTCGATAATCCACAGGGAAGATGGCCAGCGCGGTGCGACAAGCGGTTGTTCCCTCGTCGAGTCGGCCGAGGTCGATGAGGGTGTGGCCGACCATGACATGGAACCATGCCGCGACCTCGGCGGGTAGGTCGCTCAGATCGTCAGCCCGTCGAGCCGCCCGGCGAAGCATGCGGAGCGCGCCATCGTGGTCACCGTCAGCCTGAGCGAAACGGGCGCGGAGGACGAGCGCATTGATGTGATTCGGGTCGATCGCAGCCTTCGTTAGGGCCTTCCGGGCCTCGGCATCATGACCGAGTTCCAGCTCGACATCGGCGACCAGAAGCCAGGCCGACAAGTCGAGCTGGGCTGCGCTCCGTGCGGCCTGGAGGGCCTCGGGGAACCGATGCTGGGCCAGGAGGCTGCGGGCGAGCCGACTTAGTGCTGTCACGTTGCCTCGGGACACCAACTCAATCGATCTGCGGGCCTCCCGCTCGGCCCGCACTGCGTCTTGAATGTCGCCAGTGACTCGTTGTCGGGCCAGGTATGCCCCGGCGAGTTCGCGGTGCTCAAGGAACCGATCTGGGCTCTTCCGGACCCTCCCCTCCCAGAACTCGACGGTTTTTCGGATCGTGAGGGGATTGTAGGGGGCCCGCCGGGGAGCTTCGTCGGCGACGTCCTCGACGACGCGACCGAGCAGTGTCGGGACCACACAAACCAGGCTCAAGCCAACCCCAAGGCCGAGCCGAATGGCAACCGTTCTCCAGTTCATCGCAGGTTTCTCCCGGGAATCGACCCGGGGCGACGAATTCGACCGCCCCGGATCATGCCGATTATGTTCTCACATCCCGCCGATCAATTCGGTGTCCCGACATAAGGGAAGGCATTGAGGGTGTGCTTGACACTCTGGTCGTAACCAACATTGTCCGTCGTGAACGACGGGATCTCGTTCCCGTCGTCCGGAGCCAAGCCCAACGCCGGCACGGTATTGCCGAAGATGATCCCCAATGAGATGTCCACGACGTCGTCGGTGAGTGGCTCGCCCGCCGAACGAGCTCTTGGTCCCGCCCGAGAGCGCCTGAGTCACTTCCGTACCGAGATAGGAAGCACCGTCGGTCTGCGATAGGTCGGCGATCATCACATCGGGGACCAGGACCGACTCGATCACGTTACGAATCGCCGCCGAACGACCGGCGGGGAACTGGAGGAAGCTGTCAATGTCCGTGATCAGCCCCGTAGTCGGATTGCTGTCGTCGGTCGGGTTGTCCTTGTCGTTATGCTCGTGTCGACGATCCGTCACCACGGCCAGCACTTCGTTAACGGCCGGACGCGCCAGACGGTCGAGCTGGGTATAGTCAAAGTTGGGGGCTCCGGAATAGACATTCGTCGTCTCCCACAGCCGGATCACTCCGGGAGGCTTGCCTGCGGGCGCAAGGCTGGCTCGCGGCAACTCGAGGACGATGGACAGGCAATTGATATCCGCGAGGAAGTCGGATGCCTGCCCGGGGGGCAGGAAACCCGGCTCCTGCGGTGTGTTGGCAGCCTTGATTGAAGGAAAATCCACCTGATTACCCGTCAGTGGTGTCTTGCGGTCCGGGAAGATCTGGTAGAGCCTCCCGACATCGAAGAAGAACGGATCGGCCCGCAAACCGGCGAAGACCTGCATTCCTGTCGTCGGCTGGAATGACTGGTTGATCGTGCCCACGCCAGGAAGGCGCCTGGCGAAGATCGCCGTCGTGCCGGTCGTGAACGGCTTGAAAGGCCCCGCGACGTAGACCGCCTGACCGGGACCGGGATTGCCGAACTTGACCTGGATCACCAGGTCCTCCACGTTGTCACCGGTGTTGTCGATTTTGAATTGATAGAGGACCAGAGGATCGAAATAGACGTCGGTCACGCCCGGCGGGTTCAAGCTGTGGGCATCGAGCACGAGGACCACGTTGTCCGGATTGTTGGCACTGGGGAAGATGAACACGTCCGTGAGGTCGGCACCAATTCGGTTGACGATCTCCGCCGTGTCGGCGTGGTCGGAGGCCATCGACCGGACCCAGTACGATCCGACCGTGATCGCCCCGACTACGACGGCGACCAGGAATCGCCGCGCGACTCGCGAGGTTCTCATATAGAAATCTCCTTTCAATAATAAGTGAACAACAAATGACTGCAGAGTGCAAAGTTGCCTCAGTTTGAGCGACGCCGACGGCCCGACCCACGCGTGACAGGGTAAGCGGCACCGAGCAGGGCGAGCACGCCGAGCACGAGGCCGGACGGCTCCGGCACCGAAGCGGTGAGGATGGTCCCGCCATTCTGGGCGAATGTGCCGTTGCTGTCGTCGAAACCACGCACCAGGTCGCTCGCGAGCGCAGGGCCGACGAAGCTCGTCATCGAGAACATCCCGATCGAACCCGGCGCGATGTCGGTGGAAGAATCCGGCGAGGAGAAGGTGATCGTGGTGTCGCCCGGCGAACCCGGCGTATAAAAGATGTCCCAGCCGGACGGCCCCGTGATCGCCGACAGGTTCGCGAAGGGCGAGACCACCAGGTCAAGCTCCCCGGCAGCGAGAGTGCTGCTGGCGTCAACCGTCAAAGTATAGTCGTACGTATATGGGCCGTTCATTGCCTGGGTCACGTCGACCGTCAAGCTGGTGACCAGGTCCCCCCGGGCCGGCATCGTTCCGGCGCACGACCAGAGCAGAACGACGGCGCCCAGGATGCACCTTGTTGGAATACGCAACATATGATAGCTCTCCATGATGAACCGGACGAATGGGCGTTCGACGCTCGACGCCCAGGTAAAGGATGCAACGTCTTCGGTGAGGGCTAGACGACCCTCGGACTCGAAACCTCGGCTGCCTTTCGAGACAGACCGTGAGAACCCAGAATCCGTGCGCGCAGACCGATCCTCAGCGGCGTCCCGATAGCGCCGCGCCGAATGCCCGACTCATCCCGAGCCCGGAACGCGAGAAGGCTTCCCGTGACGACTTCTCGACACGGCTTCAGGCAGTTGCGCGAGCCTCTCCGTCACGGTGACACCGTGAGGCGAGACGCAACCCTTAGCGGCACTCGACGTTCAGGACGTCGGTCAAATTGGCCGGTAGGTCCCTCGCATCGACCTCGGACGACCAGGGTCCGCTGTATGCTCGGGCCAATGGTACGGACAGGAGCAGAGAGAAGCTTATGATCACCAGGGCGGCCCAGAGCCAGGGAGACGTTGGGATCAGGCCGTGTCCCGTGAGCGAATTCGCCAGCTCCCGAACATCGGGAAACTCGGACTCGAGTCCGACGTGTCGGCCCGCCGCGTCCAGGGAGATGGCCCGCATCGTCGATTCCACCAGCGGCTCTGTGACCGCGTGAAGCCCTCCGGCCTCGCGGCACCAGGACCAGCAAGGCGCTCAGGGCGATCCCCCGACGATGAAGCCGTTCGCGAATCATCCGTCGTCCGCGCACCAGGCGGACCTTGACCGTCCCGACCGGCCAACCCAGCTTTCCTGCGGCTTCCTGATGCGTCATCCCGTCGAGATAGCACAGGACCAAAGGTTGGCGATAGTCATCGGGCAGACGATCCAGCTCGTTTCCGACGATCTCGCGCAGTTCCAGGCTCTCTCCAGAACCGATCCCCGATCGATCCCGGGACATCTCAGCCCGAAGCTTCTCCGTCTTCCGTCGCCGAACGGCCCGGCGACGAGCCCGCACCGCTACGCGGTAGGCTACCCCCCGCAACCAACCTCCGAGCAAGTCCGGCTCTCGTATAACCGGCGCCCTGCGGGCGAGCACCAGGAAGGTCGCCTGGAACGCGTCCTCGGCCTCGTGCAGGTCGCCAAGAACCCCACGACACACCTTGTGCACGGCTGAACCGTATCGCGAGACCAGGCTCTGGAATGCGACCGGGTCCTGATCATGCACGAAATCATCCAGTAACTGCCGATCCGTCGATCCGGTGGTCCGGACGATCATTCTCGCGCTCCTGGCGGACGAGTCCCTTGGTTGTTGCGCCCTTGATCTACAGACTAACTGCACCGGGATGGGGAATTGGGTTCAACTTTTCTTCCGAGCCGACTCGAATCTTTCTTGACCACCATCGAGCCGCCCGCGGTTCTGCAGGGCTCATAAACTCTGGAGGCATCGAACCGGAATGTGCAATGGTCAGAGGGCTGCCCAATCCTCTATTGTAGGGGATCGGCAATCCAGGGTACACGCAAATGCACCAGAGTCCCCGAACACGACGAGTCTACCGCAGTCTGCGTCCTTCCAGGTCTTCCGGACTGGTCATGGTGCTGCTTACGTGTCTCGCCGGTGGTTGCGATTCGGACGACGGGCTAGGCCGCCGGGCGATCTCGGGGATGATTACTCTGGACGGTCAGCCGCTGAGCGATGGCGCCATACTCCTGGAGCCCGCCACAACTCAGTCGGGCACGGCCGTCGGTACGACCATCCGGCGCGGGATGTTCGCGATCCCTCGGGACCAGGGGCCCGCGCCGGGCTCGTACCAGGTGCGTGTCTATGCGAGTTCGGGTGATCAGGCGCCGCCAATCAATGGCCAGACGGATCGAACCCGGCGTCCTATGGTCGAGCGGATCCCCGCTGTCTACAATACTCGAACCGAATTACGCGCGAATGTCACCGAGCGCGGCACAAATCGCTTCCGATTTGACCTTCATTCCGACGTGGCGGAGTAGCGCGACATTTTGGGATCGGTCGCTCTCGCCCGTTGTCATTCTTGGCCCTAGTGGAGGACCCTCTCGATGCAGAGCCATCATCGGGGCTTTACGCTGATCGAGCTCCTCGTCGTCATCGCGATCATCGGCGTGCTGCTGGCCATCTTGCTGCCGGCGGTCCAATCGGCCCGAGAGGCCGCGCGGCGCACCCAATGCTTGAACAACCTCAAGCAGATCTCCCAAGCGATGCATCAGTATCACGATGTCCACGCCGTGTTGCCTCCCGGCAAGAAGGGCTGCTGCTGGGGCACCTGGCTTGTCTACACCTTGCCCTTCGTTGAACAGGGATCCCTGTTCAACGCGTGGAATTCCTGCGGCATCAACTCGCCCGGCGTGCCGACCAACTACGACCTGGACCTGAGGTACTTCGGCGCGGCCAACGTGACGGTGACCTCGACTCGCGTGGCGCTTTATCTCTGCCCCAGTGACATGACCAACGCCCCGATCACCGCCGCCTTCAACGGCAAGACCTACGCCTGCACGTCCCAGAACTACGCCGCGAACTTCGGCAACACCACCGTGCTTCAGGCCGATTTCCAGGGCATCACCTTCGCCGGCGCGCCCTTTGTGGACATCGGTTCTCCCCTGGGCGATTACAATCAGCCGGCGTGCGCGACCGTCGGTTTCAACGCGATCACCGACGGGCTCAGCAACACGATGATCCTCTCGGAGGTCGTCGTGGGCCAGGGCCAGGACCTCCGCGGTTTCTCGTGGTGGGGTGACGCAGCCACATTCGAATCGTTCTCGACCCCCAACGGTTCCTTTCCCGACGTGCTCTTCAGCCCCATCTACTGCATCAACCAGCCGCCGAACCCGCCGTGCACCGCCGCGACGACGGCCCTCCCGGAGATGTACGCGGCGCGAAGCCGGCATAACGGGGGCGTCAACATTGCCACGGCCGATGGCTCGGTCCACTTCACCAAGAACTCGATCAGTCTCCAGGTGTGGCGGGGGATGAGCACGGCCGCAGGAGCCGAAGTCATCTGCGGGGAAATCGCCTACTGATGACATCGACTACGATCGACCGCATCAGCCCGACCCGCGAACCACTCCGCCGACCGGTCATGCGGCAAAGCTGGAGAGATCTCCTCTTTCTCCACTGGCCGATCCGTCCCGAGACGCTGCGCCCCCTGGTGCCGTCCGGGCTTGACGTCGATTTGTTTGAGGGGACGGCCTACATTGGCCTGGTTCCGTTCACCATGACCGGAGTCCGGCCGGTTGGCGTGCCTCCCATCTGGGGAATCTCCAGCTTCCACGAGACCAATGTGAGAACCTATGTCCATCGAGACGGCCTCGACCCGGGAGTCTGGTTCTTCAGCCTGGACGCGGCCAATGCCCTGGCAGTGTCTCTGGCCAGAACCTGGTTCCACCTCCCGTATTATCATGCGCGGCTATTCCTTGAGCGTGAACCCAGGATGGGCCCGACCGATCCCCAGCCGATCCTCTATGCGGGTGTTCGGCGCCGGCCAGACCCCTGCCCCGCCTCGTACCTGATTCGCGCCATCCCGACCGGCTCGGTTCTCCCCGCCCAGCCCGGTACGCTCGAACACTTTCTCGTGGAACGCTATCTGCTCTACGCGATGGCGAACGATGCATTGTTCCAAGGGCGAGTCCACCATTCACCCTATCCATTACAGTTCGCAACCGTCTTGACGCTCGACGAGAACCTCCTGATCGCCGCCGGACTTTCGCGATGCAATGTTCTCCCCCTCGCGTATTTTGCTACGGGCGTTGACGTGAACGTCTACGCCCTGACGCGGCTGTCTCGTTGACAACGTCGGACGAACTTCAAGGAGGTCGGAAGCATCGAGCGCGGTGAGCGTGCCATCCGGAGCTCCGTCCCGGCGCGAAGTCTCCCCATTCTCGATGCCATCTCGACCCGCAGGATCGCTCATCGTCAACCCGCAACCTCATGACTTGTCTGGTCGATGATTGCGTGACTGAGCGCCTCCTCAGTCTGGTCAGCGCACTTCCCAAAGCTGCTCCGCATCGGGTCGAGAACGTTCGACCTGCCGTGCGGGAGAGCCATCGCGTGAAGGCTTGTCGATTTGATTTTCCCTGGTGGTACTTGGCCAACCGAGTTGGTTGAGTCGCAATGCCATTCCTTTATCGCCGAATGAGGTCCGAATCTTACTCCCTCGATTCGGGCTTACCTTGGCGTCCACAAGAAGTTGCACACCAAGCCAGGAAACCGCCTCGTGAAAAGTGATCATTATTAAAAGAATCACAAATTATATAAAAACATTACAATGCAATAGCAGTTGGCACGATGATGTTTTTTTGCAACATCCCAAAAAAGGGTTGCATTTCAGGGAAGATTATCCCAACTTTGTCGATTCGCATGGGAGCTGAGGGAGAGTCGAACACCGCCTTCCCGGATTCGGGTCGTCCTTTGGTGTGGATTGGAGCCTCATGGTGGGGATCCGGCCCATGTTCCTCAATTGCTGGAGATTGGTTCCTTGCAGATCACAACGCGCAAGAGGTGGAAAAGCTCGCTGTTTCGAGCCTTGATGGGATGCGCCGCGTTCGCGAGCACGGCCGTGGGGGTTCATGCCCAAACTTACTATTATTACCCGGCTTCGGCCCCACCAACGTACTACTCGATCGCAGGCTATCGGGGTCAAACCATCTGGTACGGCTATCCTGGCCAGAGTTACCAGTCCACTTATACCTACCCCACTTACCCCACATACCAGACAACCTACACGCCCCAATACTATCAAACTGCGTATACCCAACCTGCTCAAGCCACTTATTCGACGGAGACAACCACGCCGTTGACGGCCGCACCCGCCATTCAGGCAACGGATGCGATCTCAACCTCAGAGACGGCCCAGGCGGCAGAGGTGACGGCGCCTGCAGGTGATCCGTACGGATTCACGAACTGGTTGAACGCGACCCGCGCAGCCTACGGCTTGCCAGCAGTCGGGTACGACCCCAACCTGACAAACTGGGCGGCGGTCAACAATTCCCATCAGGCGTCGCAGGGGATGGGTCATTTTGTCATGGGGCCCGCACGGAGGCAGAACGCAGCAATGGGTGGCTATCCGGGGGTCGAATCGATGTGGATGGCATCGCCTGCTCATCGCGCGGCCCTGCTGGATCCGTCAATTCGATGGATTGGGATTGCCGGGTTGGGAGCATACTGGACGTTCAATGCGTATTGAGTCTGCGACGCATCGTCGATGAATGCATCGCACTGAAGTCGGAACCGCTCGCACGAGCGACGCCCGGATCAGAGCGTTGAATGATCGGGCGTAGGCCCGCAGCGCTCAGGGGTCGTTCGTGCGGCTCGGAGCCGTGATCGGCGCCCACTGGGGGAAGCCCGCCCGCAGTGGACTCGTGGGAAACCACCGTCGATCGCGGATGCCTCCGAGGACCTTCGACAAGTTGAGGTCGAGGCCCCGGACGACATCCGGAGACGTGGTCTCTGCATGGAAGACCACCCCGTGATTGCGCGCAGCCGGAATCCGGCCCTGTGCGACGGCTACGAACCCCAACCACTCCTACGGCATCCAGAACACCGACTCTCTTGGGAGTTCCGACTCACCGGTTCCTCGATGCCGCCTCGGCCACGACCCACCTCAAAGCAAGAACGCGTCATGGAGCTCTGACAAGATCTGCTGTTCCATCTTGTCGTCTCGCCCCATGGGGATCCATCCCAGAGGAGCGGGAACGGACCCGACGATCTCGCGGACACGATTCACCGGAAAGTCGTTGTAGAAAACCGCACGCCCCGCCGGTTGGCTAACGGGTTTGGAGACGTCTTCCAATTCTTTCATCACCTCCACCCGGACCAAAAAGCCCCCAGTTGGGGCCGGCTCGATCTGGACGAGAGCGAACTTTCGGTAAGTTTGGAGCGTCGCCTCGAGCCGATCCCGCAACGACGCCGAGTCGCGGCTCCAAGGCTCGATCAGTGTACCGGTCATCTGGCTATCGGTCCGAATCGTGCCCGCCAGCCGATTCTCCGACGCGATCGGGAAGTACTGGCCCACCACCGCGGCGGTCTTGTTCCAGACCTTCTCGTAATCCGAGGACGGGACAGTCAGTGGGTTTTGGAGCGGTGCGCGTGGTTCCCAGAACGGGGCGAAGTTCGGTACGCTCCAAGTCGTCGGTAGTGAGCTGCAGCCGCACTGGCCGACTACAAGACTGGCGATAATCCCCAGCCCCAGTGCACGTACGACAATCCTCTGAGTTCGCATGGGGCTCCGTCCCCCAATCGGAGAAAGGCGGCGACGACGCGTAAGGAGACGTGTTGCCGAATATCTACACGGATCGGCCTCCGGAAGCCCTATCCTCATCATTTTTGCCGATTCTGGCAAGTGCGTTTCCCATCGGCTAAGAAGCATGACCTACCCTTTTGGTAAGGGAGGTGACGTTCCTTCCAGCCGGTTGTGAGCGCGTCGCGTACCGGCCCGACGATCAGCGATCGGTCGTTATGAAGTGTCATCCGCATCGCGCTCGCCACGCCTATTGCAACGATGACGGCGATATGATCGTTACGACTCAACTTCTCGCAATCCGCCAGCGATGAGTTTTCTCAGGATTGGCACAAAAAGTGCTTGGGCCTGGCCCGTTCGTCAATCCGGCGATGCCAGAGCCCTCACCTCTGAGAGGATTGTCAAAACCCGATCTGCACAAGACATCGACCCAAGCCACCGACGTGGCGTTGATGCGGTTTATTATAGCGCCTCCACGAAGCGAAGCGGATCTTGCCCGGATCCTCCCGAGGCGCAGTAAATGAGGTGGGGAGATCTCTCCGGGTCTGCTGGATCAGATGTGGGAACTGTCGGCGGGGCCCCGGAGCTCCGTCGTGATCCGATCGGACGATCGAGTTGTCAACCGTATCACTAACCCACGTTCATGGAAAAAATATGAGCATGAGATCATGGAGAATTGATGTCGGGGCAGATGGTCCCGTGGCGGAGCGAGGGTTGAGTCGGGAGCTTTATGCTCGGCCTTCAGGGGGCGAAGGAGAGGGCTCGGTCGAGTCCGGCGGGGGGCCGGTCGCCCACGAACGAGGGCTTCGCCGCTGGTGGTCGTTGGCACTACGAATCAGTCGTGGGGCATGGGCCGAAGGCTTCGGCGGAGGCCGACGACGGTTCGAGGAGGCCCTTCACCAGTTCGCGCGGGAACTGGACGGGGTCGCGAGCCCAGCCGACATCGAGGCAGGTCTGCTCAGTCTGACTCGGAGCTTGGTGCCCGACAAGCGGATCGCGCTGATCCGCACGCCGGACGAGGTCGCCGGTCCCTGTCCCGGTTCGGACGGCGAAGGTCTCTCGGATCGGACAGGCCATCCTGTCCACGATCCGGGGAGATGGCGCGGCGAATCGATGACCGAGCTTCCGTTGCGGTGCGGTGGCGTTGTCCATGGCCGGCTCCAGTTGATCCACACGAGGACCCGTTTGGCCCTTCGGCCGGTGGTGCTGCGGAGACTCGCGATCGCCTGCACGATGGCGGCCTGTGCCATGGAGCATCTTCGCCAGCAAGCCGAGTGGGGCTGGAAAGCCGTCGATGAGACGGGTGACGAAGGTCGATCCCTCGCCAACCAGGCGAAGCCACCGGGCGTGATCGGCGACGCGACATTCCTGAATGCGGTCTTTCCTTTTGCCCTGGGACAGGCCAAGAGGCATCGCGAGCCGATCTCACTCTTGTGCCTGGCGATCGACCGGTTGAGTGCGATCCGGGACTTGCTCGGTCCGGATGCCGTCGATCACCTGGCCCGGGAAGTATGTCAGATCGTGGCGTCCTCGATCCGCCGAAGCGATATCGTGGCGCGGCTCGACGACAATCGCATCGTCGTGATGCTGATCCGCGCCCGCGCCCGCAACGCCCTGCACGTCGCTCAGAAGATCAGCCGCTCGATCAACGAAAGGACACGGAACGTCGCCGAACTGGGCTGCGCGACCGTCTCGATCGGGGTCGCCGAGTTTCCGGGGGATGCGGCGAAGTGCATTCTCGCTCCTGGACGCGGCCGACGATGCCCTCGCCCGCGCCCAGCGCGGGGGACGAAGTCAGGTCGCACTCGCCGAGGCCACGCCACGCCCGATCGCGGCGTCCCCAGGCTCCGTTCCATCCGTTTCTTGCACCTGTTGAGTCTGTGCCCAGCCTTTCGGTATGATGATAGCGGAGAACGGTCGATCGAGCTTCGCCACAAGGCCGATCGGTACCAGCCCGGTGGCCTGACGGTGCCGACATGCACCCGAGAGGGAAGGTCACGCGTTCACCCTCTCGTCGGGTACGCTCTCAACAGGGAAGATCGATGAAGGACTCGCTCTCTCGACGCGACGCGATTCGCCGGGGCGTCGCCGGACTCTCCCTGCTGGCCGTGCCGGGCGGCTCCGGATTGGCGAGTGATCAGCCCGATCGACCGGCCGACCCACCCCGGCCGTTCCTGACCCCTGGCGACGAGTTCCGCGATGTCAGCCGCGGCAACCCGATCCCGCACACCCTCGAGGGCGAGGCGCTAGTCCAGGCTCGGCTCACTCCCGATACGTGGCGGCTGGAGGTCGCCGCCGAGGGAAAAGCGGCCGTCGACAGGCCGCTCCGCATCGAAGGCGGCACCGCGCTGGACTTCCCCGGTCTCCTGGCGCTGGGAAGGACGCGCGGCGTCAAGTTCCTCAAGGCCATGCAGTGCAACAACATCGCCCAGCCACTGGGACAGGGGTTGTGGGAGGGAGTGCCCCTGCGCGACGTCCTCCGCGCGACCGGAAAGATGAGGGACGTCCGGCGGGTTTACTACTGGGGTTTCCACAACAATGATCCGAAGCAGATGTTCCGCTCCTCGCTGGCGATCAACCAGGTCCTCGACACCCCGCCTGGCGAGCTGCCGCCATTTGTTGCTTATCGACTGAATGGCCAGCCGATCCCCCTGGAGCGCGGCGGGCCCGTGCGAATGATCGTGCCTTGGGCGCACGGCTTCAAGTCGATCAAGTGGCTCCAGCACATCATGCTGACTAACGATTACCAGGCCAACGACACCTACGCCCTGGCGAATAACGATCCCGAGTCCTATCTGAAGACCGCCGCTTATCTCGATGATCCCGAGCCCGGGAATTATCCAGCCGGCAAGGCGTTGGCGATCCGGGGAACGGCGATGGTGGGCTGGCCAGGGCTGGAGCGGGTCGAATACTGGCTTCGTCCCGGGACTCGTCCCCGCGTCGAGCTCCGCGACGACGACCCCGCATGGCGATCCGCGCAGTGGCGGTCCTGTTCTCTCGATCCGCCTCCGGACGACTGGGGAGGCGAGGTACCGACAGACGTCAAGCCCAGTCAGGTCTGGGGATTCGCCCCGAATGGCCGGCCGAAGGAGTGGCCCATGAGGTTCAGCGTCGCTTCGTGGTCAGCGACGTTGCACGGTTTGAAGCCGGGGATTTACGAGTTTCGTGTCCGGACGATCGACAAGAACGGATACGCGCAACCCGAGCCTCGACCCTTCCAGCAACGCTCCGGGCTCAACTCTGTCCAGTGCAAGACGATTACGATTTCACCGGCGAAAAAGTAGGTCAGGCTTTCCAGACGGACGCAGCCGGTTCGTCAGGCTGGAAAGCCTGACGTACTTGACCTACCAGTTGACCACCGAGCCGTCATCGGCGTCGTAAGACTCCCTGTTCTTCCAATCGTGACCGATCTTGTTGGCCATCGCGTCTTCATCGAGCTCGACGCCCAGTCCCGGACCGGTGGGGAGGTCGAGATAGCCCTTGCGCAAGGTGAACGGCGTCTTGAGGTAGCCCTCGCCCAGACTGACCTGCTCCTGGCAGAGGAAATTGGGGATCGAGGCGGCGATCTGGATGCCGGCGGCCAGCGAGATCGGTCCCAGGGGGTTGTGGGGAGCAATGGCGGCGTAGTAGGCCTCGGCCATGCCGGCGATCAGCCGGACCTCGGTGATCCCACCGGCATGGCACAGGTCGGGCTGGAGGATCGTGGCCGCGCGTTTCTCCAGCACCTCGCGGAACCCCCACTTGGTGAAGACCCGTTCGCCGGTGGCGATCGGCAGGTGGGTCCCGCGGGCGATTTCCGCCATCACCTCGTGGTTCTGGGCCTGGCACGGCTCCTCGACGAACATCGGCTGAAACGGCTCGATCGCCTTGATCAGGAGCTTGGCGGTGGCCGGGCTGATCGCGCCGTGGAAGTCGATGGCGATGTCCACGTCGTCACCCGCGGCCTTGCGCAGCTCGGCGAATTTCTCCGCGGCGTAGTGGACCTCGGCCGGCGTCTCGACGTAGCGCGACGGCCGCCTCTTCGCCGGGTTTGTCTTGAACGCCGTGAAGCCGAGCTCGCGGCCGCGCTTGATCTGCTCCGGAGTCCTGGCATGGGCATACACGCGAATCTTGTTGCGAGTCGGCCCGCCCAGCAGCTCGTAGACCGGTATGCCCAATGCTTTCCCCTTGATGTCCCAGAGGGCCTGGTCAATCCCGCTCAGCGCGCTGGTGAGGATCGGGCCGCCGCGGTAGAATGCATGCCGGTAGACGGCCTGCCAATGGTGGACCACGCGGCGCGGGTCCTTGCCCAGCAGGTAGGGCTCGATTTCCTTGACGGCCTCGGCCACGGTCAGCGCGCGTCCCTCCACGATCGGCTCGCCGAGGCCCACGATCCCCGCGTCGGTGTGCACCTTTAGGAAGAGCCAGCGCGGCTTGACCAGCAGGGTCTCCAGCTTGGTGATCTTGATCCGCTCCCGAGATCCGACGGGCGCATCGTGCCCGACGCGCTCCTGAGCCTCGGCCTCGGCCCGATCGAAGGCCGACCAGCCCAGCACCCCGAAGGCACCGGCCAGCACCGAACGACGGCTCGCAATCCCTCGATTCCTGTGCGTTGAGTTCATGGTGGGACCCCTTTCGGGTAAGAGGCGGGTGGCGGGTGGCTGGAAATCGTGGCCAACCTCGCGTTTACTAGCCACTCTCGGAACCCCCATGACACTATAACTTCCTCATCACCGCCAGCCACCAGTCACTCCCATGATCGAGGATCCATTCGACGACAAGCCGACGACGCGGGTCCGATACCAGGTCCTGGCGTTTACCGTCGCCCTGGCGGCGGTGACGTACCTGGACCGGGTTTGCATCTCCCGGGCGGAGGCGGAGATCCGGCAGGACATGGGGCTCTCGAAGGTGCAGATGGGATACGTCTTCAGCGCGTTCACGATCGCCTACGCGCTGTTCGAGATCCCGAGTGGAGCTTGGGGCGATCGGATCGGTGCGCGCCGCGTGCTGATGCGGATCGTGATCTGGTGGTCGACCTTCACGATCGCGACCGCCGCGGCGTTCAACTACGTGTCGATGCTGGCCGTCCGGTTCTTGTTCGGGATGGGCGAGGCCGGTGCGTTCCCCAATGCCTCGCGGACGTTCTCGCGATGGTTCCCCGCCTCGGAGCGCGGCACGGCCCAGGGGATCTTCTTCGCCGGGCGCATCTCGGCGGCGGGCTGACACCGATCCTGGTCGGTGCCCTGTTGACCGTCCTACCCTGGCGACTGGTTTTCGTCATGTTTGGAATGGTCGGCTTCGTCTGGGCCGCGGCCTGGTTCCGCTGGTTCCGGGACGAGCCGGCCGATCATCCCGCTGTCAGCGAATCGGAGCGGAAGTACATCGAATCGGGACGAAAGCCGAGTCGGCCTCATCGACTCGACTTCGAGGCTCTGGGCCAGATCCTGTCCGACCGGAACGTGATCCTGCTCTGCTTGATGTATTTCACCCAGGCATATGGCTTCTACTTCAACATCACGTGGCTCCCGACCTACCTGAAGGAGGCCCGCGGCTTCTCAGGGTTGCAGTTGAATCTGCTGGCCGGCCTGCCGCTGATCCTGAGCGCGGGGGCCGATCTCCTGGGCGGCCTGGCCACAGATTTCTTGACGCGACGCCACGGCTTGAGAGCGGGCCGATGCTGGATTGGAGGCATGGCGTTGCTGACCGCAGGGATCGGCTTGATCGCCGGGGCCGGCGTGGGAAACGCGCTCCTCGCCGCACTGCTGATCGCATTGGCGGGGGCCGCGGACAGTTTCTTGCTCGGCGCGGCCTGGGGCTCTTGCCTCGACATCGCCGGCCCTCATGCGGGCCTCGTAACCGGGACCATGAACAGCGCCGGCCAGCTCGGCGCGTTCCTCAGCCCGATCGTCCTCCCCTACTTCCTCGAGAAAGGCGCCGAGGACTGGGCGACTCCGCTCTACATTGCGGGCGCTCTCTATCTCGCCGGTGCGGCGTGCTGGCTGTTCATCGATCCACGCCGACCGATCCGATGCGACCCCGACCCGACGACGCTGGATTGACTGGCACCTTCTCGCTCTGTACCCGATCGTCTAGAATCCTCGACGAACGTTCGACGATCCCTCCGTTCCACGACGGGATCGGCCACCAGGAGGATGCGTGATGCCTCACGATCACTACGTCATGGTACCCATGACGGCACAGGGCGCTTACACCGACCCGAATATCGGCCCGAGCCTGACCACCGCGATGAGCAGCCCGTTCGCGTTCACGGACGTCTTCCTGTACTCGCACGGGTGGTGGACGACGGCGGAAGACGCCATGAACGATTATTCGCGGTTCTCGATCGGGCTTGCGGGCGTCATTCTGTTGACCGCGGCGGCGGCACAACTCTCCGCACTCGGGATCGGGGTCCACTGGCCGGCAATGATCAGTGAGCAACAGAACTCCCTCGTGAATATCTTCCAGCCGCTGTCGTTCTTCAACCGTGCCATGATGGCCGACGACGTCGGCGAGGAAGGCGGATACGCCACGTTGCGCCTGATCCTCGAGGCACGACAGGCCGCGGGCCTTCCCGCACCGAGCCTCCGCCTGCTCGGGCACAGCTTCGGCTGCAAGGTCGTGTGTGCGGCATTGCAGCAGATGGCGGTTCAATCGGCCAGCCTGCTCGCCGGCGTCTCCATCGACCTGGTCCTGCTCGAGGCGGCATTCGACTGCAATGAGCTTGATGCCGGCCAATCGTACGGCGAAGTCGCGGGCCTCCCGAACATTCGGATTCTGATAAGCCACTCCGATCTGGACACGGCCCTGAAGGTTGCTTACTTCGCGGCAGGACACCTGAAGCTATTCAGTCAGGCGCAACAGGCCCTCGGATATGCGGGTCCCACGGATGCGTTGAAAGCCCGGTTCGGCGGGGCCCAGTCGGTCTCGGTGGACGTGGGCTTCACCACGGCTCCGGGACTCAACGCCCGCCTGGTCGTCGCCGACCTAACCCTCCTGCACACCCACGATTCTTACAAGGTGGACACGCTGACGGAAGCCCCGTCTGGACATCATTCGGACATCTATCAACCGGAGATCTACCGGCTGATCTCGCAGTTCCTCTCATGAGCGTCCTCCGGGGGCGGAGTTCCTTGGACCTCATCGACGGCGATACTTGTCAGGGCCCGAGTGCAGGTGCCTCGACCGGAGAACTCATGGCTCGACCGACTCGGCGCGGTTGGGGTCTCGCTTGAGCTGCGGGAGCGCCTCCAGTTTGAAGTCGGGATATGCGGGCGTGCCTGTGACGTGGACGATCAGGAACTGGCCGCCAGCCTCTCGGATCAGGTCGCTGAGGATCGGGATGGGGAAACGATCCCGGCCGAGGAGGACCCGAAGGCGGAGGTCCAGATTGGCTTGCGGGTCGAGGGTCCCGCGGCCCTGGAGACTGAACGTGTTGCCCGTGAACTTGATCGGGTCCAAGCTGGAGAGTCCGTGCGAGATTGAGAAGGCGACGTCGGCCGAGTCGAAGGCCGTCTTGATGCCCACTTTCGGGGCGTCGGACAGCGTGCGTGTCGGATTCAGCAAGGACGCGATCCGGAACACGACCGGGAGTTTGCCCAGGTCTCCCTGGGTGATGTGAGCTTCCCCCTGCCCCTGGAGCGTGCGAAGCTCGCTCCCCAGGCCACTGCATGCGAGATGGGCATCGATGTTTCCCCGGTACGTTCGTCGTCCGCCGATTGTCCGCGCATACTCCTCGAGCCGGGCCCCGTGCAGCGACAGCGTCGCGGCGTAGCTCGGCGTCGCATCCAGACTGATCCGGCTCTTGCCCCAAAGGTCACCGCCAAGGAGATGCCCGCGCAGGTCCACCAGCTCCGCTACCCCATCCTGCACCCGGAACGGCGACTCCACGCGGGTGATTTGTTGCCCCTGCACGACCACGCTTTCCAGCTTGATGATCCCCTCGACCTTGACCGTCAGACCGTCGGACCAGCCGCTCACGTTGTCGATCTCGCCCTGGATGTGCTCGAGGGGGATCCCCGTCGAGAGCCGGTTGTCGTTGAAGACGACCAGGGTCTTCTCCCACTGACACCAGGCGGGCTGGTCCTTGTTGCCCGACCAGCCGATCTTCAAGTTCCCCCGCGCCGTGAAGGTCCGTCCGTCGTCCAGCCGCTGGGCGAACTCCGCCATCAGCGGTGGCATCTTCTTGCGGAGGTCGAGATCGAGGCGGATGTCCTTGATCCACAAGTCGGTGACACTCAGGCCGAATCGCCCCGAATCCTCGACGAAGACCGTCCCGCGATCGCAGCGCACCGGGGCCCCGCGGAACTGGACGCTGACGTCGTTCATGGTCACCTGGCCGTTGTCGAAGACGAACCGGCCCCGGACGTCATCCATCCGCAGCTCGACCATGCCGCCGGGGTCGGAGTGCTTCGGCTGGGGAGCCCGCAGGATCTCCAGCCGAACGCTCGTCTCGGGGAGCGGCACGATCACGATGTGAGTGCGTTCCGGCTTGTGCGGCTCGACGTCGACCGTGGCCTCGACGTCGCTGGCCCCGGAGGGATTGATCGCCTTCCAGACCTTGTCCCATGCGCCTCGGAGCGACGTCCGGAGTTCCTGGCTGAACGGGAGGTTCCTGGCCTGAAGATCGACGTGAACTTTCAGAGGGTCGTCGCCGTTGGACAGCTTGGGACCGGGGAGCTTCTCCACCCGTCCGCTGACCTTGATCTTCGCCTGGCCGTTCTCCCCGCGCATGTCCCGGAAGACCCAGAGGTCCGGATGCCGCTCGGATCCGACCGCCATTTCGAGACGGCCGGTCAGGTTCCGGATCGGGTAAGGCAGCTTGGCCCATCGGATCTCGCATCGCTCGCTCAGGTCGATCTCGGCGTCGATGGTAATGCGTCCCTCGGGACGTCCGGGCATGGGTTTGCGAGTGACCATCGCGTGGGCCCGAACGATTCCCTTGGGATCGAACTGGGCGACGACCTTCTGGACTTCCGGCTTGAATGCCTTGAGGAGCGGCTCTTCGATCGGCAGCGACTCGGCCGTGAGTTCGAGGTTGACGATCGCCGCGACCCCAGGGTTCTTGATCGTCCCCTTGAGTTCGAGCGGACGACCGCCGACGCTGAGCGTCCGCACATTCACCGTCAGCAAGTTCTTTTTCAGCTCGAGCTGGCCCCTGAGGTGGTCGAGCTGATAGGCGAAGTGGCGATACTTCGCGGAGACATCTTTACACGTCACCTTGGCCCCGAGATCGACCGGTCTATCGCGTTCGGTGCGTACCAGGTCGATCCGGGCGTCGATCAATCCATGCGGCTGGAAAACATCCCAGAGCTCCATGTATTCGGAGGGGGTTCGACTGCGGAGGCGGCCGCCGGGCTGCCAGTCGAGCTCCAGGTCCATCAGCTCGACGTGCAAGTCGAGAGGTTCTCTGCGCGGGTCGCCTGCGCATGGTCCCCTTGGCGCGGAGCGTCGTTTCGCCATGGAATCCCTCGGCATGCTCGATGGTGATCAGGCCGTCTTCGACGCCGAGGATCGCCGAGAGCTTGTTGACCGAAAACGGCAGGTGCGGGCACTCCCAGACCCCCTCACGGAGCCGGGCCGACATCGCATAGTGCAGACGGTCTCCGGCCGGTGCGACGGGATCGTAGATGGCCCGTTTCACCTCGAGGTCTAAGACGCCGCCTGTCAGTGCCAGGTCGTTCATCATCGGGCGTACTTCAGGCGGGATGCGGCGCCGTACGGCGTCGGAGAGGGTGAGTCCGGCCAGGCTGCCGCTCAGGCTGGTACGACCGGTCTCGAGGTTGACCGTGCCGCTGAGGTGTAGTTGGTCCAGGCTGTCGCCCTGGGCTGAGCCTTCGAATCGATACAGCAGCCTCTCCACTTGCACGATTTTCAGGCTGACGTCGCGGAGAACCTTGATCGCGGTCGCCGGGTTCGGCCTGGGCACCGGCGCCGCCGGGTTCGGGTTCGGCGGCTCGTCCTTGCCGGACGTGTTGGGTCCGGCCAGCGGAACAGCTGTCCCCGGAGGTCCCCCGCTTTGAAGTTCCTCCTGTACCGGAACCACCTCGAGCGTCCCATGCTCGACGAGAATCGGCGGTGTCTTGTCGAGCCAGGGACCAGGCCAAGGGTCGGCGAGCAAGCCCTGGAGGTTCAGCGTGCCGTCTCGACGGTGGCAGAGCCGGAGCGTCGGATAAACCACGGAGACCTGGCGAAAGTCCAACTGGCCTTTGACCAGCTTCTTCGGATCGATGCCGATCCTGAGCCAGGGGACATGCAACGACGGGTACGGCCGATCATCGATCGATTGCAGGATTTGGAGATTGTTGAGGGTCAACTCGCCTCGCAAGAGGCTCAGGCGTACGCGACCCGGGTCGAGACCTGAACCGGGCAAGTACTTCGAGGCGTATTGACGGATTAGCCGCGACGCCGTCTCACTGTCGGTCAAGTAGGTGTACGCGAACCACAGCGCGCCGAAGAGGACTGACATGCAAAACACGATCGTCCAGAAGAGCACCTTCGCCACGCGACGGCCAACACGCATCGTGGTGGGCCTCCCTCCTTGGAGATGACAGACGATGTCCGCGGGAACTCATTCCTTCGATCGCCGGTCGCCGTCGCTTCGCGGCCCAGATTGCCCCGATTCGGGCCTGGCCTCCTGTCGGCCTTCCCGAGAGGAAGCCTCCGCGATTCACACGGCCTCGCGGAGTGGCCGAGTCGAGCGCACATGTCAATGGGACGCGCGATGGCCGATCGGGCGAAACGGGCGGCCATGAGACCGCGACGCGGAACGGGATCTACGACGGTCGAGGGCCGTCAGCGAGTTGCGAAGGGATCGTATGTAAGTTCCGCACCACCGTCAACCGCAACCGCAACCGCGGAGGCCTGCGCGGGCGTGCCGCGGCCTTGCCGGCGTCGAGGCTGCCGGTGAGCTCACGACCGAGCCGTCAGCTCGGTCGTTTCTGCCATTCGATGTCGGACAGGCGAGCCAGAGCGAGCATCAAAGCGTGCGTGCCCTTCCGGGCGTATCCCTGGGCGGCCACCGCTCGGTAGAGCTGTTCGGCGAGTGCCAACCCGGGCAGGCTGAGCCCCATCCGCTGCGACTCGGCCAGGGCGATGCGCATGTCTTTGAGGAAGTGCTCGACGTAGAAGCCCGGCTCGAAATTGCCGGCGATCATCCGCGGGCCGAGGTTGTTCAGGCTCCACGAACCCGCCGCGCCGCTGCCGACGCTCTGAAGTACGACGTTGAGATCCAGCCCGGCCTTGTAGCCATACAGCAGCGCCTCGCATACGCCGATCATGTTGCTGGCGATCAGCACCTGATTGACCATCTTGGTATGCTGACCCGCGCCGGCGGGACCCTGGTGGACGATCGTCTTCCCCATGAGGTCGAAGAGCGGTCGGAGCGCCGATGACGACGTCCTTCTCGCCGCCAATCATGATCGAGAGCCGCGCCTCGCGCGCGCCGACGTCGCCACCGGAGACCGGTGCGTTGACGGCATGAACGCCCTTGGCCCGTGCGGCTCGATCGACCTCGATGGCCAGCGCCGGCTCACTCGTGGTCATGTCGACCAGGACGGCCCCCGGCTTCGCGCCGGCGAGCGTGCCATGATCGCCGAGCGTCACTTCGCGGACATCGCTAGGATAACCGACGATCGTGAAGACGACGTCGGAAGCCTGCGCGACCGCCCGGGGTGAGTCGGCGAGCTTCGCACCCTTGTTGACCAGCGGCTTGGCCTTGTCGGCTGTCCGGTTGAAGATCGTGGCAGAGTAGCCGGCCGCAATTAGATGCCCGCACATCGACGAGCCCATAACCCCGGTGCCGATCCAACCGATCCGGGTCTTCCCGGGTGCGAACTCGAGTCCCATCACAGGCCCTCCTGGATTTGAAGCGTCTCTTGAGCCGGGGCTTCCCCCGTCGTTACAATTCGGGATCATTGGCGGGCCACATTATAACCGGTCGGCGCGCCCGGCACAGCGAACCACCAGCCGACGGGATTACGCGGGCAGGATCACATGGCAGGCCGGATCGGTCAACCGCCGTCTCTCTCACCCTCGAGCGTTCATCCATGACGAACTCGTTGATCTCGCGCTACCTCCATACCAAAGATCCCGCAACGACTCCTCCGGGATTCCTGGCCTACCTGGCCAACCTTGAGTGTGTCGCGAGCGTCGCACCCGAGGTGGCGCGGTCGATCGTTCAGGAGCTGGCCGACCAGCGGAGCAATATCAAGTTGATCGCCAGCGAAAACTATTCGTCGCTGGCGACCCAATGCGGCATGGCCAATCTCCTGACCGACAAGTACGCCGAGGGAATCCCCCACCACCGCTTTTACGCCGGGTGCGACAACGTCAACTCGATCGAGGATCTGGCCAACAATCGTGCGAAAGAACTCTTCGGTGCTGCGCACGCGTACGCGCAACCGCACAGCGGCGCGGATGCCAATCTCGTCGCGTTCTGGGCCATCCTGCGGGCCAGGGTCGAGCTGGCCGAGATGAGCCGGCTCCTGGGCGTCGAGAGCCCGGACGACCTCACCGCCGGCGACTGGTACAAACTCACCACGGAACAATGGGGAGCCGTCCGCCAGGCCCTGGGAAATCAGCGCCTCCTCGGGCTGGACCTCGCCTCGGGCGGGCACCTGACTCACGGCTACCGGCTCAATTCCTCGGGCAAGATGTTCGAGTCCCACGGATACACCGTTAACCGCGAAACGTTCCTCCTCGACTACGATGCCATCGAACGGCAGGCCCGAGAGGTCAAGCCCCTGATCCTCCTGGCCGGCTTCAGCGCTTATTCGCGCAACATCAACTACGCCCGAATGCGCGCGATTGCGGACACGGTGGGTGCGGTGCTGATGGTCGACATGGCCCACTTCTCGGGCCTGGTGGCCGGGAAAGTCCTCAAAGACGAATTTAACCCGATCCCGCATGCCCAGATCGTGACGACGACGACCCACAAGACTTTGCGAGGACCGCGCGGCGGGCTCGTCCTGACGACCCCCGAGTTCAGCGACGCGGTCGACCGCGGCTGTCCGCTCGTGCTGGGAGGGCCCCTGCCCCACGTGATGGCCGCCAAGGCCGTGGCGTTCACCGAAGCGCTGCGTCCCGAGTTCTCAACCTACGCCCAGAAGATCGTGGATAACGCTCGCTCGCTCGCCGAGGCGTTCATGCGACAGGGGCTCTCGGTTGTCACCGGTGGGACCGACAATCACCTGATGGTCGTGGATGTCGCCAGGACCCACGGGATTACCGGCAGGCAGGCCGAAGACGCCGTCCGTCGCTGCGGCATCACGCTCAACCGCAACCCGGTCCCCTTCGACGCCAACGGCCCGTGGTACACCAGCGGCCTGCGGTTCGGCACACCCGCGGTCACCACGCTGGGAATGGGCCAGGCCGAAATGGAGGAGATCGCAGAGGTTGTCGCCCTGGTGCTGAAGAACATCCGGCCTGGGACGACCAAGTCGGGCGCCCGCGATAAGGCGAAGTACACACTGGACGACGACGCCCGCAACCAGGCCCATGCCCGCGTCGATGCCCTACTGGGCTCCTATCCGGTTTATCCCGAAATCGATTTGCCGTTTCTGATGGAGAGCCTGGGGATGAAGGGAGCTTGACGAGGTGAATGGACACGATGCTGTATCCTGATGAGGAGACGTTCCTCCGGCATTGAATTGACAGATGAGAGCCATTATCCGGAGGGACGTGGTCAAGCGAAGCGATTACAGCATGTATGCCGAGCGGTCCCTGGCGCGTTGGCAAGACTCATCCGCGCGGCCATATCGGAACCTCTAGACCATGAAGCAGCCGGAATTGGTCCGCCGCCGCCTGAGCCTCACACATTGGCGACGGACCGATGAGAAGCCCCGGGCGATTGGCCGAAGCCCGGGACGTACTCAGCGCGGCGGACCGGCCAATGACGACTCTGGGAGGTCGGGCAGACGGTCAAACGGCGCGAGGACCGGCTGGACGAAGCTGAAGTCGTGAACCAGCAGGCCCTTGGTCCCCACGAAGAAGTCGCGGTTCTCGGCGACGTCGAGGTTGTAAACCGGCTGAGTCTTGTCGGGTACGATCGATGCGATCTCGACGGCACCGCCGATCATCCGCAGGCGGTCCCCCGCCTTGAGCTCGCGGGCCATGACCCACCCCTTGCCGGCTTTCCAGAAGCGGTGAATGCCGGTTGCGACGATCGTTTCGCCGTCGATGCGGATGCGAAGCGTCGGTGAGGGTGCGTTGAGATGGGTTGCCACCACAGGCTCGAATGCCAGCAGACCGGTCGTCGTGTTCTGTGACAGCACGCGGTCGCCGACCAGGATCGACTCGATCGTACGAGGGCCGTCGATGGTGTGGACCAGGGTGCCGGCGGCGAAGCAGGAATGATGGCGTCGCACGGAGAGCGGCACGCCGAGCGAGAGATCTGGCGTGGAGAGCGGCACGGGGACCTGGATGTCCGGGAGGTACACCGTTTCCGTGTACGTGGGCTTGGACGTCGGCTGGCTCGGCTGGTAAACGTAACCGAGCTGGTCGGTCCACCACGTCTGCCACGACTGGGGATCCACACCCAGATCCTGCCCGGTGAGGCTTCTCAGGATCGGCAGCACGCGGCTATTGACCTGATTGATCTGATTGTTGGCGTTCTCGACGGTCTGGATGTCTTCGTTCAGAGTCCGGAGAATGACGAGATCGCGCTGAACTGTCGCGACCCTGGCCGTCTCCATCATCGTCCGTACTTGGTCGGCGACCGCCGTGCCCATGCCGGCGGTCACGGCCGTACGGCCGTTGGGAAGAGTCACCACCGTGCCGTTGTTCGCCGTCACCGCAGCCGGCGAAACCGTCGAAGGAGGTGCGGCAGGAACCAGGCGCAAATCGATCCTCGGTAATTGATAGAGCCGCGTGAGGTTGAACCGTTCTCCGTCAACGAAGAGCTCGCCCGCCGAGCCCGGTCCCCAGCCCGACCGCACACTGTACTTGAACGGGCGGCGGACCAGGTTGATCAACTGGCCGATCACGTCGCGAGGGTCGCGCGCGGCCAGTGAAGTGCTCGCGAGCCGACGTACGGTCGGGGATGAACTGAAGACCGCCAGAGTGGCCAGCGAACTGGAGGCCGGTGCGCCGTCGATCTGCCCCAACACTTTCACGGCGGCGACCTGCGACCGCTCGCCGCCGGTGGCGAGTACGTTCCAGACCATCGGCACGGCTCGCGGATCGTCGATCTCGGCCAGCCCCCTCTCGGCTCGCTCGCGCCGCGTAGCGCTGGTGCTCAGCAATTCGTCATGCAGGTTCTCCAATCGCATCTTCCAATGCACATTGGCGATCCTCTGATGATCGGCCTCGTGCCGCTCGGCCGCGGCCTCCGGGGGCTTGATCCAGCGGTTGCCGTATTTCTTGTAACCCAGATGTTTCCAGGCGAGGTCGCGAGAGGGATCAAGGCGTACCACGGCACTATAGTGCGCCTGCGCCTGGTCCTTCAGCCCCTTCTCGCCGCACCAGGCTGCCAGCTTCAACTGGGCGTCGGCCTTCTCGGGTGTGCGGGAGCGAAGGTCGAGGTAATCCCGGACGAGTTTCTGGTAGGCTTCATCCTTCTGGACCTGCTTTTCCACCTCCATCGCGGACTGCCATTTTCCTTGATAGGAGACCAACCCCAGGAGTCCGCGCGCCACCGCGTCGTGCGGGTCGCGCATGACCGCCAGTGCCAGTTGTTCGATCCGCTCGCTTGTCAGGCCATGGGCCTCACACCAGAGGGCCAGTTGGACATGGGCCTTGGCGTCGTGGCCCGCCTGGCTCTTGGCGCGCATGTAGGCCTCGTGATCGGCCGGCGCCGCGGCTGAGGGCGACTGAGCCTGGCCGATCATCGCGCAACACAGGACGACCGTGGCGACCATGATCTACCTCGCTTTCGGGTAAGCCTGTAGGAGGTCGTGTTCGGAGTGAGCCGGTACCCGTGATGCTCGACGCCAAGTCGCCGAGCGGGACATGCGTGAGTGGCTCATCTCTGAGGATCGACGCTCTCAATGTCAATTGCGAAACCCGGTCTTCAGTGCACAGGCTGAGCAACGGCATAAGACGGCGGCTGATTCCGAGTCCTGGTGGGAACCTGTCGGCATGACAGCTCACCCCGCTGGCAAGGGGCAGAGTGCGGGCCTGCGGGACGTGCCTCCGATCCACGTGCCACGTTTTGACCAACCTGAGCTAATCCAGCATACGCTCCAGGAATGGGCTTGGTTCGGGAGGTTGTGAGTTGGCCTCAAAAAGTTGGCGCGCCGGGGGAACAGCCCAGGCGGTAGAATGTCTTGAGGTGAGTCGATCTCGATGGCCAGTGGCGGATCGGCAAGAGGGTGAACCATGGGCAGCCGTATCCTGTTGGTGGAGGACGAGGCGAATATTGCCGACTATCTGGTGACCGGTCTGCGCGAGGAGGGGTACACGGTCGAGCACGCCGCCGACGGCGATGCCGGCCGGCGTGGCCTGGCGTCCGGCCGATGGGATCTCGTCCTGCTCGATTGGTGGTTACCTGGAGAAGACGGCCTGGCGCTGCTCCGTCGCCTCCGGGAACGCGATCGCCGGACCCCGGTGCTGATCCTGACGGCCCGCGACCAGGTGGCTGATCGTGTGCTCGGCCTCGACAGCGGGGCCGATGACTACCTCTGCAAGCCGTTCGACTTCGACGAGCTGCTGGCCCGTGTTCGCGCATTGATCCGTCGTCGCGAGGAGCTTCCGGAGACGACGCTCGTTCACGGGGACGTGAGCGTCGACCTGGTTGCCCAGCGGGCAGCGCGAACCGGCCGGCCACTCGATCTGGCCACCAAGGAGCTCGCCCTGTTGATCTTCTTCCTCCAGCATCCCGGGCGCGTGCTCAACCGGGTCGAGATCTACGAACAGGTGTGGCATGAGCCCTTCGACATGGAGTCCAATACGTTGGGGGTCCACGTCATGGAGCTGCGTCGAAAGCTCGAGGCTCTTGGACCGCGCGTCATTCACACGGTGCGGGGCCGGGGATACGCTTTCGGCCCGGCGCCGCTGGCGGATGAGGAGACGAGATGATGAGCCTGGCCACGCGCCTCTCGGCGTTTTTCCTGATCGCGCTGGCCCTGGTCCTGGCGGGCTTCTCGGGGACCCTGTACGTGCTGGCGCGGACCCACCTGATCCGTGAGCTCGACGAGAGGTTACAGAGGTCGCTGGACACGCTGGAGGCCTCGGTGGACATCGAGCCGGGTGGCCTCGAATGGGAGCCCGCGGACCGCCAGATGACGCTCGGAGTTGATCGCGGGATCAGCACCGTGCGTTGGGCGGTTCGCGATGGCAAGGGAAGCCTGGTCGACCGTTCGGCCAATGCGGTTGCCGGCGATTTTTCACCATCATGGATGCCGCCGGCCTGGCCCTCGAGCCCTCCCGACGGGACCGTCTTCGGCACAGTCCCCGGATGGCGAATGGCGGCGCGCCGGCTGGAGCTGGGCGAGCTGTTGCGTCGCGGGCGCGGGCACCCAAACGACGAGCCGGGCTATGAAGTGCAGTATCAGGCCCTGATCCTGGTCGTGGGACTGACGCCGGCGCCAGTGGAGGCGACATTGAGTCATCTCGGACTGACTCTGGCGATGCTCTCGATCGGAATCTGGGCCGCGGCGACGATCGTGGGCCGACGGCTGTGTCTCCGTGGGCTCGCGCCGTTGAGTCGCATGGCCCGATCGGCGACCGCGATGACGGTCGCCGACCTGGGCAATCGATTGCCCTCACCGGGCACCGGCGACGAGCTCGACGATCTGGGCCGGGCCTTCAATGACCTCCTCGAGCGGCTGCACGCGACCTTTCTTCACATGCATGAGGCACACGACCGGCAGCAGCGGTTCGCAGGCGACGCCTCGCACCAGCTCCGCACACCCCTGGCCGCCCTCCTCGGCCAGGTCCAGGTGGCGCTGCGCCGAGATCGTACGTCCGAGGAATACCGGCAGGTCCTTGAGCGTGTCCGCGACGAAGGGACGCGATTGCGACAGATCATCGAGTCGTTGCTCCTGCTGGCCCGGCCCGAAACGTGCCAGCCCGAGCCCGAAGTGGTGGACCTCACTCATTGGGTTCCCGACCACCTCGACCGATGGTCGGATCACGCGCGAGCGGCCGACTTCGACGCGAAGGTTGCCGACGACTCTCCGCTCGTGGTGCGGATTCACCCATCGTTGTTGGCCCAGGTCGTCGACAACCTGCTCGAGAACGCCTGCAAGTACAGCGCGCCGGGGACGCCGATCACGGTTCGGACGCATCGGGAGGGGGGATCGATCTCGATCAGTGTGGAAGATCGGGGCTGCGGGCTCTCCACCAAGGACGCAGCGCGAGTCTTCGAGCCGTTCTTTCGCGGCGAGCAGACGCGTCGCGACGGTCATACAGGCATCGGCCTGGGCCTGGCCGTCGCGCATCGGATCGCCGCAAACTACGGCGGGACGCTTGAACTTCGAAGTGCGCCCGGAGCGGGGAGCCTGTTCGTCCTGCGCCTGCCAGTGGCAGTGTGGACCAGCGACCAGTCCCCAGACCAACATCCGGTCCTGGGAGGCACGGCGCGGATGACGTGACTCTCCAAGGCGCCGACTACGACGAATGGCGAGGACACGAGGGATCCGTCGGAGCACGACCGGGGCGCGCATGCGTCGTGCGATCGGATGCAGGTTCCTCTTTCAGTCCGGCTCTTGGGCGATCGAGCGTGACGTGGGCTATCCCAGGGCCAACGCGATCACCCCGATGACCATGATCACGGCGGCGATTTGCCTTCCCGAGCGATTCTCGGACAAAAGGTGTGTCCCCATCATCGTAGCAAACAAGATGCTGATCTCCCGCGCCGGGGCGACATAGCTGACCGGGCTGATCGTCATCGCGGTCAGTACGAGGATATAGGCCGCCGGGACCAGCACGCCGATGGCCAGGATCTCACGCCACTTCGTGTTCCACAGGTCTCGGACCTCGGGTCGGCTCCGGATCGTGACCGGGGCGAGAAAGATGGCGATTCCGAGACTGGTTCCCCATTGCTGGATCAGTGGTGGAACTCCGTAATTGGCGACGGCCAGCTTGTCGCAGATCGTATAGCAGGCGATCAAGACGCCGGTCACCAGGCCGAAGGCGACAACCCGACGACCGTCAACCGCAGTCCCTTGGTCGGGTTTCGCCAGGATAAAAACACCCAGCGCAACCAGGATCGCACCGCAGAGCGCCGGTAGCGAGGGTCGCTCGCCAAGCAGGGCGACGGCGGCGACCGTGGTCAGCACAGGGGCCGTGCCCCGGGCGATCGGATAGACGACCGACAGGTCACCGATCTGGTACCCACGTTGAAGGATCAGGAAGTAGGCGACGTGCAGGATGGCACTGGCGAACGCGCAAACCAGCCCCATGGAGCCGATCCCGCCTCGCCTGATGACGATTGCGGCAAGGCCCGGCGGCGTGAGAAGCACTGCCGAGATCGTCCCGTAGAGCCAGACCAAGGAGCCGCCCCCGCCGGCCCGCTTGGCCAGCAGGTTCCAGGTCGCGTGGAGGAACGCCGCGATCAGGACCAGCCCGAGGGCGACTAACGTCATCGACATCCCCCGTACGTCACGCCCTCAACGGCCTCGCGATCTCGGAAACCGGAACCGAGGGCGCTTCGCGAATGGGCCGCGCATGCCATTGCGATCGCGTGGTACCTGCACGATTCGAGCGTGAGCCGTGCACCTGAGAACAGGTGGAGGAACAGGTGCGACAACCGACCGCTCGATCCATCGATGTTAATATAATAAATAAACTATGAAAATATTCAAATCAATTTTTCTATAAATGCTACTCCTTAGTGAATAGCCTTGGGGCTCACTCCATCTCGTGGATGTCGCCCAGGACGCCCGGCGGGATGCAGACGGTGAGGATCGTCAACCGGCCGATGGCCTTGTGCTTCACGCCCCGGGGCACGTAGACGACCACGCCTCGATGCAGCTCGATCTCCTCGTCATCCAGGACCATCGTGCCAGTGCCGTCGATGATGTAGTAGAACTCGTCGGTCCGCGCGTGGTAGTGCAGCCGGGCGTCCTGGATCTCGACGTGGTGGATCTCGGCGGCGGCTCCATCGGCCTCTTCGACGAGCGGTCGAATCTGGCCGCAGGTTTCGGCCCAGGGCTCGACGTCGGCGGGGTCTCGGCGCAGGAAGCGAGTTGCAACGCTCATGGTCGTCTCCCGGGTTCTGTTGAGGATACGGTCCCCCATCATGATCGCCGATCGAGCCGCGTCGGGCCAGTCCTCTCCTCTCGTCTCAGGGCTGCTGACCGATCGCCCGTTTGAGGCGGAACTGGGCGCGATTATAGGAAAGGACCGAGTCGAGATAATCGAGCCGGGCCTGGGCCAGCGCCTGGATCGGCTGCAAGACCTCGATGGGCCGCGTGGCACGGGGCAATTCCGCGCCCTGTCGAATGTTCACGAAGTTGAGCTTGAGTGAGTCGAGGGCCTCGACGACGGTCTCGCGGGCATCCTCGATCTGGCGGGAGGCAGCCTGGCGGGTCTCGAACGAGGCGACGACATCGGCGCCGACGCGGGTCTGGGTGCGGTACTTCGCCAGGTTGGCGATCTCGAGTTCGGCCGCGCGGCGGCGCATGATGGCGAAGTCGGTGAAGCCAAGGTTCTGGAGTTCCCAGAACAGGCCGACCTCGCCGTCGCCTCGCGCACCGAAGTTGCCGAAGAATGCATTCGCGCCGCCCCCTAATCCGCCCCCTGCGTATGTGAAGAATACGCTCGGTACGAACGGGCGCAGCCGCGCCTGTCTCCTCCGGATGAAGGCCGCTTCCACCTCGTTCTGTGCGCTGGCCAGTTCAGGGCGGTAGCGCAGCCCCTGATTGAGCAGGTCATCGAGCGGGATTTCATCCGGGACCAGGCGGATGATGCACTCTGATGGCTCGACCGGGGCGAGCACGATCTTCGGGTCGAGCACGAGAAGGCGGACCAGATCGGCCGAAGCGACGAGTAACTGCCCGATGGCGAGATTGGTCTCGCGGCGCCGGTGTTTGAGCTCGGTCAATGCGCGGCGATGGTCGGCTTCGAGGCCCTGTCCCAGGCGGGCGTAGGCCGCGGTAATCGCCGAGAGGGCCCCGGCGTTCGCCGCGGCCTCTCGGGCGATGGCCAGGCGCCCGATGCCGGCCTGGAGAGTGAAGTAGTACTCGGAGACCTGCAACATTGCGTCGTTGGTCGCGGTCCGGAGTCCGGCCCGATTCGCGTCGAGGAGGCGCCGCGCCGCCATGGGTTCGAAGATGGCGTCGGAAATCCGCAGCACCGAGGTCATCCCGTTCACGGAAGGAATGCCCGTCCCCGGCGGAGGACCTTGTATGGTATTTGCCAGCGCCGCCGTACCACCGACGAACAGCGAGCTCCGGTCGATCGTCTGGACCTGGCCCGTGACAGTCTGGATCTGGCCGTCGGACCGATACCAGCTCGGCCCGTAGAAGAGCGACGGCAGCCACAGCGCAGCGCCTGGGTCAGGGAGGCCGCCGCCTCGAGGATGCGCTGCCGGGCTGTCGCGATATCCAGCTCGGTGACTCCGGCCAGTCTCAGCGCATTGGCCAGGTCGATCGGCTGGACCGGCCGGCCAGGGATCAGCGCCGTATCGAGCGGAAGCCGCGGCGGCGGTGCCGGCGTGCCAGCCGGGTTCACCAAGTCCACGGCCGAGTTAGGTGCTTCGGACTCACCCGGCAACGGGACCGCCGTCGGCATGGACGAGCTGGCCCTCCCGTCTTGCCTGCCGGCACCACCGAACTTCCAGCCAGTTGGATCCGCCGCGCTACCGGCTCCTTCTGATCGAACCGTCGGGGAGGCGGAATCGATACTCCGTTACTTGACGTCTTGGCTGTCGACGATGTCGCGGATGTCGACATGGAAGATTGGCTCCAGGCAAATGGAGCTAACTCCAGGTCCGCCGCCAGTGTCATCAGTAAGGCTGGCGCGGTCATCCGCCATGTTTTCAAGATCCGTCCCATGGCAAGAGCCCTCCTGACTCCGACGACCGTCGAGAGAGCGAAAGATCCCCGGTTCGCTCTTCCCTGATATTCGGTCATTTCTGTTTCTTCGCTGAAGGTTGTGCGGATTGTTCGAGTGAGCAAATGAAATCCCGCTCCAGTCGATTGGGCCTTCCTCCGACGTCCGGTCGCGCGACACAGGTCTTCCAATCCATTTCGTCCTCGACACCATGAACCTGAACACCCCTTCGAATAAACTATTTCTTAAAATTGCCTAAATACCTGTCGGGCCATGTTTTGTGAAGTTCTCGTGAATTCGCCGCTCACGCCAAGGGCAGGCGAAGGTAGACAGAAAGGGAAAGCCTGCGAGAATTTAGGTTGACGGGAGCCGCTCCACGCAAGTCCACGTGGTCTCTGTTTCCGTACGGAACATTTGTCCCTCTTCCCGGGGAAGCCGATGACTCAGACTCTCGAGGCTAGAAAGACGCGCACGCGGTTGTCCTGGCGGAGACTGGCGGGGGTCGTGATCGCCGTGGCGGCGATCGGCGCCGGCTTCTGGCTGGCGCGTCGGGGTGCGCTCTCGAAGGAAGTCTCATCGAGTAAGGTGGCTGAGGCACGCGAGCGGCCGGCGCCGAGCGTGGAAATGGTCCGTCCCCAAGCGGGGGGCATTCCGCGCACGATCCAGCAGCCAGCGTCGATCCATTCTTTCGAGTCGGTCAACCTCTACGCGATGGTTTCTGGTTACCTCAAGACGCAGGAAGTTGAACATCGGGTCCCGAATCAAGAAGGGCGAAGTGCTGGCCGAGATCAACGTGCCGCGGGATGCGAAAACCGTCGAAGAGGCGGCCTCGCTCGTCGAACAAGCTCGAGCCCAGGTCGTGCAGGCCGACGCGCGGATCCGGATGGCCGAGGCCCAGCGTGACGCCGCGGCCGCCGCGGCCAAGGTCGCCGAATCGGACCTGGAGCGCCTCGTCGCCCGCCGAAAGTTTGCGGAGAAACAATACGCGCGGATCAACGGCCTCGTCGCTGAGCGGGCGACCACGTCCCTCGTCGCCGACGAGCAGCTCAGCGACCTCGATGCGGCGACCGCTGCCGAGCGGACCGGTTCGGCCGAGATCCAGAGTGCCAAGGCAAAGGTGCTGGGCGCCCAGGCCGCTATCGAGCAAGCCAAGGCCGACGCCCTAGAGGCCAAGGCAAACCTGGGTGTGGTCCAGGCACGCCTGGACCGACTGAAGGTCAACCTGGTCTACGCCAAAATTGTCGCGCCTTTCGATGGGGTGGTCACCCACAGGACGTTTCACCCGGGAGCGCTCATCCGATCCGCTACGGAAGGAGGACAGCCGCAGCCGCTACTGACGGTCAAGCGGACCGACGTGATGAGGGTCGTCGTTCTGGTCCCCGACCGTGACGTCGCCCTGACCAGGGTCGGCGACTCCGCGGTCGTCAGCGTCGAACGCCCTCGGCGATCAATCGTTCAAAGGGACCCTCGCGCGAATCGCGCGGGCCGAGGACGCCGAACGCATGATGCGCGTCGAGATCGACCTGCCCAACCCGGGAGACCTTCTCTGCGACGGGATGTACGGAAAGGCCATCATCACCCTCGAACGAAATGCCCGGAACCTGGCGCTGCCGACCGCCTCCGTGGTCGAGCACAGCGGCGCGCGCCGGCGGGATCGTCTTCGTCGTCCGCGATGGGATCGCCCGGCGCACCGAGGTGAAGCTGGGAGGCGACAACGGCTCCCAGGTCGAGATCCTCTCCGGGATCGGGCCGGATGACGCAGTCGTGCGCCCGGCGGAACCCCGCTGGAAGACGGCATGCGCGTCACCGTGAGTCCGTAACCCGCTAACAAACTGTCCGAGAAGCGGATCCGGGGTTTGTAGGGTGAGTGAAACCCACCAGAATCGGCACACTTCCTGGTGGGTTTCACCCACCCTACAAGATTCTCGGATAGTTTCTGAGCAAGCGATGAGCGCAACCTCGGAAAGTTCATCCAGCACCCACACGTTGCCTCAATTGTAGAACTTCGGGAGGGACGGCTCGATCGATGAATGGCCTGATTCATGCTTCCCTAAAGAATCCGATTGCCGTCACAGTGATGGTCCTGGCGCTGGTGGTGCTGGGCAGCCTGTCGGCCTACTCGATCCCGATCGACATCCTACCGGTATTCAAGAGCCCGGCAGTGCAAACGCTTGTCTTCTACAGCGGCATGCCGGCAGCCAGCATCGAGAAGAACATCACGGCGCGATTGGAACGTGGCGTGGGCCAGGCTTCCGGCGGGCGGCGTTTGGAGTCGCGCTCGATCGTCGGGATCAGCATCGTCCGCGATTATTTCCGCAGCAACGTCAACCGCAGTGGTGCGCTGACCGAGGTCAGCTCGTACGCCGGATGGGAATACCCCACGATGCCGCCGGGCACTTTGCCGCCGGTCGTACTGCCCTATGATCCGACGAGCGCGACGCCGGTCTGCCTGGTCGCACTCGACAGTCAGACCCAAGGGGAGGCGGCCCTCTTCGACGTTGGGCGATACGAGGTCCGTCCGCAGATCATGTCGCAGCCCGGCGCCCTGACCCCGTTGGTCTATGGCGGCAAGGTCCGTGCCATCATGGTGTACCTCGATCGCATCCGGCTCCAGGCCCGCCACCTGTCGCCGATGGATGTGTTGAAGGCCGTCAACGAATACAATGTCTTCCTTCCCACCGGCAGCGCTAAGTTCGGCACGACTGACTATGCCATCGACAGCAACTCGATGGTCGATGTCGTGGGACGGATGGAGGAGATCCCCCTGCGCAACGAGCCGGGCAATGCGACGTTCCTCCGCGACGTCGCGACGCCCAAGGACGCCAACTTCATCCAGACCAACGTCGTGCGAGTCAATGGCCGGCGTCAGGTCTATATCCCCGTCTTCCGCCAGCTCGGCTCGAGTACGCTCCAGGTGGTCAACACGCTCAAGGGGGCACTCGATAAGATCGAGGCGCGATTGACCCGGCCGGGGATCAACCTGAAAGTGGTGATGGACCAATCGGTCTATGTACGCCACTCGATCGAGAGCCTGGTGGAAGAAGGCGTCCTGGGGGCGGTCCTCTGCTCACTGGTGATCTTGCTATTCCTGGGCGAGTGGAGGATGACGGTCATCGCCGTGCTGACGATCCCGATCGCCGTCCTCTCGTCGCTGATCGGCCTGTACGCCTCGGGCAACACGATCAACGTCATGACGCTGGCCGGGCTGTCGCTGGCGATCGGCCCGATGGTGGACAGCGCGATCATCTGCCTCGAGAATACGCACCGGCACCTGGGGCTGGGCGCGACGCCCGAAGAGGCGGCGTTCCGTGGGGCCAGCGAGGTGGCGATGCCGGAACTGGTGGCGAGTCTTTGCACCCTGCTCGTGCTGGCTCCCTTGGCCCTCATGCCCGGGCTGGGTGAATTCCTCTACCGGCCCATGGCCGCGGGCGTGGCGTTCGCCATGATCTTCGCCTATCTGCTGTCTCGGTCTTTCGTCCCGTCCCGGGCCGCGACCTGGCTGAAGCCTCACTCCAATCACGGGCCTCCAGGCGATGAACATCAGCCAGACGAACACGAACTCACACACGAACGCGAGGTCGAGGACCGAGACTCGTTCGAGCCGGGTTCGTCCGGCGACGACCGACGAGTCGCTCGTCAGGGGATGCTGGGCCGCGCATTCGCGCGCTGGGAGGCCCTGATCGAATCGGGCATCGCCGGGTACGTTCGAATCCTCGACCGCTCGATGAGGCATCGCCTTGCCGTGGTCCTGGTGGCGGTCGGACTGCTGGTGGCGACCCTGGTCGGCCTGGGTAGCCGGTTGCGGCGTGAGTTCTTCCCCGAGGTGGATTCAGGCGCCTTCGAAATCTACGCCCGCGCCCACAGTGGTACGAGGATCGAGGAGACCGAAAAGAAGATCGCCAGGGTCGAGCAGTTTGTCCGGGAGACGATCGGCGAGGACCTGCAAATCATCATTTCCGAGCTCGGGGTCGTCGCCGACCTGTCGGCCGCCTATACTCCCAACGCCGGCCCAATGGACGCGGTCGTCAAGGTCCAGCTCAAGCACGAGCGCGAGCACTCCGCCCAGGAATATGTCGAGAAGCTTCGCGACGGGTTTGCGAGGGATTCCAAGTTCCAAGACCTGGAGTTCGCTTTTGATGCGGGCGGCATGATCCGGTCGGCGATGAATGAAGGAAAGTCCTCCCCGATCAACATCCGCCTCTCGGCGAAGAACCTTGTCCAGGCCCGCTCGATCGCCGAGGCGATCCAGCGCGAGGTGGCCGCCATCGATGGCGTGGTCGACGCCCGGATCATCCAGAGGCTCGACTATCCCGAGTACATCATCGAGGTCGACCGCGCGAAGGTCGCCGACCTCAAGCTGAATCAGGCCGAGGTCATGAAGAACGTCGTCGCCGCGCTCAACTCCAGCATCCAGTTCTACAAGAAGAACTTCTGGATCGATCCGGTGAGCAAGAACCAGTATTTCGTCGGCGTGCAATACTTCGAGGAGGACATCGACTCGGTCGAGACGCTTCTCGACGTGCCGATCACCGCACCAGGACAAGACAAGCCGATTCCCCTCCGGAACATCGCCACCCTCCGGCCCTCGTCTGTACCGACGGAGATCACGCACAACAACCTCCAATCGACGATTGACCTTACCATGGGAGTCTCCGGGCGCGACCTCGGCCACGTGGCCGACGACGTCGCCCGCGTGGTCGCCCGGTTCGGCGTCGAGCAGCCCGATGGATCGTGGATCCCTTTCGATCCCAATGATCATTCTGCCGATCGGAAGGTGATCAAGGGTGCAATGATCGAGCTCAGCGGGGAATACTCGCGCATGCAGGAGACGTTCCGCAGCCTGGGCTTCGGTCTGATCCTGGCGACGATGTTGATCTATTTCTTGATGGCGGCACTCTTCAAGTCCTATCTGACGCCCCTGGTTATCCTGTTCGCCGTGCCTCTTGGGCTCGTCGGCGTGGTGACGATGCTCTACGTCACGAATACGGCGATCAACGTGCAGTCGCTGCTCGGGGTTATCTTCATGGTGGGGATTGTCGTTTCGAATACGGTGCTCCTGGTCAACTTCGCGCAGAACCTCAGGGTTGAGCTGGGTCTCACTCCCGACCAGGCGATCCGGAAAGCCGCATCGATCCGTGCGCGTCCGGTCGTCATGACGGCGCTGGCCGCCTTCTTCGCGCTGATCCCCATGGCGCTGGCCACGGCACGAGGCAGCGAGGCCAATGCGCCGCTGGGCCGTGCCGTGATCGGTGGCATCCTCGCCGGCCTGGTGACCACCCTGTTCGTCGTCCCCTCACTCTATTCGTTGGTGGTCCGCGACGCCGAGCACTGAGCCGATCGAACGACGACGTCCGATTGGAATAGGGAGAGGATCCGCTCTTCGTGGACCCCGACCGCTGGTGCCACTGGCACCAGGTCCCGTTTCCGGGTACGTTCTGAGGGTGGCTGCGAGTGCCAACCCTCGGTCTCGCGAGGCCCGCCGTGGGCCGGTTTTCCTGGCCAATCACGCGGTCCGACCGAGGAGGCCGCGCGGAGGAGAATTCGCATGAGAACGATCACCGGTTTCGCCGTCGTGCTCCTGGCAGCCCTACCCTGCCTGGCGCAGCAGTCGGAGAAGAAGGCAGAGGCCCAGGACAAGGCGGCCGATTACTACCCGATGAAGGTCGGCAACAAGTGGCATTATCTGGTCGAGCTGGGCAACGGGCGAAAGGTCGTGTTCCTCTACCAGATTGCCAAGATCGAGGATGTCGATGGCAAACAACTGGCACGAGTCGAGATGGTGATCAATGGAGAGATCAGGGGCACCGAGCAAATCGGCGTCGATGCCGGAGGGGTTTTCCGACATCGCATCAATCATATCCCGATGTCTCCCCCGGCCTGCCTCCTGAGGAATCCGATCAAGGAGGGCGAGACCTGGAAGGCCGAGATCAAGCTCGGCGACGAGCCTGTATCCATGACCGCCAAGACCGGCATCCACGAGGAGGTGAAGGTGCCCGCTGGAACCTATCGGGCGATCTCCGTGGCGATCGACAAGAAGGAGGGCGGGACTCAAGCACGTATTACCTCGTGGTTCGCTCCTGGGGTTGGCATCGTCAAGCAATCGATAGTCATGCAGGGCGGAAACATCACCATGGAGCTGATGAAGTTCGAGAACAGCAAGTGAGGTCGGGCCGCGAAGAAGCGGATAGCCGGCTCGCGACTTCGGGACTCGAGGACGACCGATGCCCGGCGAATGTGGCATGAACCGGTCGATCCTCACGCCGCGCCGCCAATCTCACGAACCGCGTCAACGACGCGGGCAACCTCGTCTTCGGTCGAATAGCACGCACAGCCGATCCGGACCAACCCTTCCTCACCGACTCCCAGCTTGCGGACGACCGTCGTGGCGTAGAAATCGCCATGAGAGGCGAAGATCCCCCGTCGGGCCAGCCGCCGGCTGGCCTCGGCTGCCGGGCAGCCCGCGATCGTGAAGGCCAGAGTGGGCGTGCGCGGGCGGCCGGAGGAGGCCCGAACACGCGGACTCCCGCGATGCCGCCCAGTCCGTCCCAGAGCTGGGCCAGTAGCTCCGCGCCGCGCTCGTGGAGTGCGTCGAACACGGTGCGGAGTCGATCGCGACGCGCCAGTCGCTCGGAGCCGGGCGGCTCGACGGCCAGCGATGCGAGATAATCCACTGCGGCCGCGGCGCCGACGATCCCCTCATGGTTCTGGGTCCCCGTCTCCAGCCGGTCCGGCACCTGGTCCGACGCAGGCTCGAGTTTCGGCACCTCCAGCGCGAGCAGCCGCTCCCTTTTGCCGTAGAGGACCCCGACGTGTGGCCCATGGAACTTGTAGGCGGAGCAGGCCAGGAAGTCGCAACCCCAGGCCTGAACGTCGATCAGCTCATGGGCGCGAAGTGCACGGCGTCGACGAATGTCAGCGCATCGGCCTCGTGGGCCATGGCCACGGCACGCGGCACGTCGTTGATCGTGCCCAGCGCGTTCGATGCGGCCCCGATGGCCAGCAGCCGGCAGCGATGATCGTTGAGGCAGCGATCCAGATCGTCCCAATCGAGCTGGCCGGTCTCGGGGAACATCCGGGCCTGGAGAATCGTGACACCGCGCTCGCGCTCCAGCGCACGCCAGGGATCGATGTTGGCATGGTGGTCCAGCTCGGTGACCACGATCGCGTCGCCCTGGCCCAGCGATCGGCCCAGGGCTCGGGACAGGTGGAACGTGAGCGTGGTCATGTTAGGACCGAACGCGATCTCGGCCGGTGACGCGTTGAGGAAATCGGCCAGGGTCTCGCGCGCCGATGCCAGCGTGGAGTCCGTCTCGACGCTGGTCGGGAACGCCCAGTGGGTATTCGCATTGTGGTGCAACAAGTAGTCGGTCACGGCATCCACGACCGTCCGAGGAACCTGGGTCCCACCCGGACCGTCGAAATAGGCCACGGGGTGGCCCTCGTGCAGCCGCTCCAGAGACGGAAAGTCCGCGCGGATCTTCGCGGTCGGCGCGATCGATGCGCCGCGTCGGCTTCATGTCGGTCGAATTCATGAGTGAATCCTCGGGGAAAGCGGTGGGGGACGACCGGGCTTTCCCGGACCTCCCTCGGGTCGGTCTGGCGTCATGGGGCCGTCTGAGCGAGGATGGTACTCTGCCATGGTATCCGCGAGGATCGGGCGAATCGAGCTTCTGGGGGTGCATCATGATCTGCGTCGCCGTCACCTACATCATCAAGCCGGGCCACGAGGACGAGGCCGTTGACCTCTTCACCATGCTGACCGAGCTCACGCGGACCGAACCCGGCTGCCGGATGTACCTGGCGCACCGGTCAACCGCCGACCCTCGGCGTTTCTTCCTCTACGAGCAATATGATGACCAGGCCGCGCTCGACGCCCATCGCGCCGCCCCGCATTTCGAGAAGTACGCGAAAGGGGGATTATTCCCGATCATCGAGAGCCGCACTCCCGAGCTTTACACCCCACTGACCGATTGACCGCGAGACCGGCGTTGCTTCGAGGGCATCGAGGAGAGGATTCCGCACTTGCGGGCCGCGATCGAGGCCCGGATCCCACCGAGGAGGACCGACCGCGATGTCCAGCGGCACCGCGCTCAAGGGCCGAGCCCCGGCGCAAAAGAAGTATCCCCCGGGACCGAAGGGCAGCCTCCTGCTGGGAAGCACCTTCGACTATCTCCGCGACCCGATGGGGTTCATTCACGGTGCGATGCGGGAGTACGGCGATGTCGTCTGGCTCCGGCTCGGTAACCTGCGGACGTATCTGGTCAGTCACCCCGAGCACATCGAATTCGTCTTGCGCAGCCACGCGGACAACTTCAGGAAAGACCGGTTGACGCGATGGCTGGTCCCGCTGCTGGGCGAGGGTCTCCTGACGAGTGAGGGGACGTTCTGGCGTCGACAGCGCCGGCTTGCCCAGCCGACATTCCAGCACGCGCAGATCGAGCGCTATGCGGCCGTGATGGTCGAGAATACGGAGCGGATGCTCGAGTCCTGCGCGCGGGAGATGTCCGCGACCCGCACGAGGACCTGATGCGTCTGACGCTGGGCATCGTCGCCCGGACGCTCTTCGATGCCGAGCTTTCGGGCGATGCGGAGACGGTGGGCCAATCGCTCGAGGTCGTCATGAATCACTTCATGAGCCCGTTGCGGTGGTTCCGGTTCCTCGATTACTTGCCCCTCCCTTCGAGCCGTCGGTACTGGGGCGCGATCGCTCGGCTCGACGCGATCATCTACGGGATCATCCGGGCCCATCGGGCTGACGGCCGCGATCGCGGCGACCTCCTGTCGCGCCTGCTGTCGGCACGCGATGAGGACAACCGCGGCATGACCGATCGCCAGCTCCGAGACGAGATCGTCACCCTGGTCCTCGCCGGCCACGAGACGACGGCGCTGGCCTTGTTCTACGCCTTCTACCTGATGGCCCAGTCACCAGACGTCGAGGAACGCCTGGCCGGCGAGCTCCGCGAAATCATTCCCGACCGGTCGCCCACGATGGCCGATGTCCCGAACTTGAAATACACGGAGTGGGTCGTCCGCGAGGCGATGCGACTCTATCCCCCAGCCTGGGGGATCGCCCGCGAGGCGCTCGGAGACTGCGAGATCGGCGGCTATCACGCCCCCAAGGGAACGCAGATCTTCATGACCCAGTGGCTCGTCCATCGCGATGGACGATGGTTCGACGACCCAGACATGTTTCGGCCCGAGCGCTGGGATCACGACCTGGTCAAGCGGCTGCCACGCTGCGCGTATTTCCCCTTCGGAGACGGGCCAAGGATCTGCATCGGCAATCACTTCGCGATGATGGAGGCGGTCTTGATCCTCGCCACAATCGCACGGCGATATCGTCTGGACATCGAGCCCGGGCAAACGCTCGAGCTCTTGCCATCGATCACCCTTCGCCCCAAGCACGGGCTGCACATGCGCCTTGTCGCTCGGGACGATCCGGGACACCCCTCGCGCTCCGGCTGAACTGTTTACAGCCCCTCAGTCCGGCCCGCGGTCGCTTTCGATTTGGTGGTGCGCTTTCCCTTGACCGCGCTCTTCGACGGTCGCGCTGACTTGGGCTGAGGCTGGTCAGGGAGCTCGACTCTCGACATCACCAGGTGCCCGCTCTCCGGGGTGAACTTGTACGTGAAGTGGCGATGGAAGCTCTGGCCGAGGAGCGGCGCGATATTCCCCTTGCTGGCAGGCATGACCGCGCAGTCGACGTTATTGATCGTGAAACGCCCGACTCGCATCGACGGGATTGTCTTCCGCCTGGCTTCGACCCTGGTCCCATCGGCGGTCTCGCAGACGATCACGGGGTCCGAGGACGACGGCGTCAGGCCCATCTCGGTGGCCATTCCCGCGGGGATGGTCGTCAGGCTGGCCCCGGTATCGAAGACCATGGATTTGGTCATCTTGCCGTTGAACGTGACATTCACCCAGAATACGCCGCCTTCCTTGTGCAGCTCGGCGGAATCCGTGATCACGGATTTCTCGATCCGTTCGAGGAGCTTGACGTTGTCCAGGAACTGGGAGGATGGTCCCAGCTTCGGCTTGGACTTCGCGGAGCGGCCGAGGGCGGCGAGCGCCCCTTGAACCTCGTCATCGTGGCCGAGCTCGACGTATGCGCTGGTCGCGGCGTTGACCAGTTGGCGGAGGTCCAGGACGGCCTGGATGAACGACTCGCGCCGCCGCGAGAGTTCTCCCTCGATCTGATTTCGGACCTTGGGATCGGCCGCTTCGCTGGTCTGGAGAAGCCCGATTCGATCCGAGACCCCATTGATGTTCGCGACGAGCTGATTGCGTTGAATGACCACGTCATTGCGCTGGGCGGCGACGAACGGATTGACGCGAGCCGGCCCGGCCGAGGCGTTGAGCTGCTGGTCCAACCCGACGATCGTGTCATGGAGCGCGACGCGACGCTGGATCAGCTCGCGCAACATGACTTGCTGGTCCTCGATCTCCCGCTCGTTGTTCTGTTGCCGGCGCACAGCCAGGTTCAATTGTCCCGAGAGGACCTTGAGTGCACTGGTCTTCTTCTGAACCTCGGAGTCGGCGGGGATGACGTAAGTCGTGCCCACCCGCTTCAGGTGATGCGACTTGAGCACCTCCTCGGGCGAGGCGTCGGAGGCCCTCAGCCCGCTCGTGGCGGATGCCGTGAGCAGGATCGTGAAGCCCGGAAGCCACCGCAGCCGGAACGGAACCATGGTGAGATCTCCTCCCGAGGTCGAGACACCGTTGTCCGGGACCGATCGCGACGTCAGAACGGGGTCCCCGAGTCCGCGTCGCCGGCCGCCTTGGTCGATCGTCGCTCCTTGCTGGTCCGATGGGTCTTCCGTGTTCCTTTGGCTGTCGAGTCGCCGGGCGACTCTTGTGCCTCGAGCCGCTCCAGCAGCTTGACGTCGAGCTGGAACTGGTGGGAAGGGCCCAATTTGAGCCGCGAGCCCGCTTTGCGCTCCACGGGACTCAGCGCCTTCTTGAATGCGGGATCCTTGCCGATCTCCTCGTATTTCTGCTTGATCGCATCGACGGCCTGGCGCAGGTCCTGGCCGGCCTGGTGCAGCGCTTCGCCCTTGTCACGCACCTCGTAGTCGCGCTTGAGACGCGCCTTGGGGTCGAACGGCTGGCTCTTGAGCCGCGTCAGGAAGGCGTTCCTCTGATTGATCTCCCACTGGAGCTGATTCTTGTAGAGGTTCAGCTCATAGTTTTGCTCCGCGACCATGTTGTTCATGAACCGACCACGGTACCTGGGGAGCCGGGAGATCGTCTGATTCGTGGCGTTGAGCTCCGCCTTGAACTGGTTGTTCTCCGTGCCCAGTTGCTTGATCGTGTCTTTATAGCCTTTCTCACTCAGGGTACTGCGTTGCAGCATCACGGCATTGCTGAGTTCCCGGGACAGCCGACGGACCTCTTTGGTCTTCTCGTGCACCTCCGACTCTTCATCCAGGACGAGCACGGTCCCAGCCTGTTTCAGGCCGAATTTTGCGAGCGCGTCTCCGGTCTGAGTCTCGCCCGCCTGAAGCCCCGCTCCGGCGCTCCATGCCATCAAAACCGCCCAGAGTCCCAAGGTCCGCTCGACTCGATATGGGAACATGGATGTACTCCCCGTACCGCCGGCTTTCGCATCCTGACCTGATAGTTACGCACTTTCTTATCATACGTCCCAGGTGCCGCGTCGAGTAGAGGACGTGGATTCAGGAGTCATCGCGACGGCCGTGGGCCGGGGAGAGCCGGGCTCGGGAACGGTCAGCGCCTGCGACGGCCGAGGCCCTTTCGGTTGCGTCGAGGCGGGTGATCGGCCGCCGGAACCGAGCCGGGAGTCGCCACGGCCCCGCCTACCGGGGTCTTCGCCTCGGGTTCGCCGCAAAAGCGGGTCACGACGTACGTACCGCTCTTGGGATTCCGCTCGATATCCGCCAGCGCGAGATTATCCGCCTCTTCCAGGAGATGGGTGAAACTGCGATATCCGAAGTAGCTCTCGTCGAAGGACGGCTTCTTCCGTTTCATGGTGTCCTTGATCATCGATGCGTAGAGCTGCTCATGGTTCTCGCGACGCAGCGCATGGCACGCCTCGATGAACAGGCTGAAGACCTCCCGCTGCTTCTCCGGGAGGTTCGGCGGCAGGTACGAGTTCAGGTCGGTCACCAACTGTTGCTCGTTCTGCTCCTGACGCTCGAGATCCTCGTAATAGATGAACTCGTCGCAGTTGTCGCGCAGCAGGTCGGACGTCGAGCCTTTCATACCCAACCCGATCACGTGCTTGCCGTTCTCCTTGAGCTTGGAAACCAGCGGCGAGAAGTCGGAATCGCCCGATACGATCACGAACGTGTTGACATGGGGCTTGCTCCAGGCCAGGTCGATTGCGTTGACCACCAGGCGGATGTCCGCCGAGTTCTTGCCGGTCTGCGATCGCTTGGGGATCTCGATCAACTCGATGGCGGCCTCGTGAAACGGGGCCGTATAGCTCGGATACCGACTCCAATCCGCATAGGCTTTCTTGACGATCAGTTTTCCCTTCTCAACGAGCCGCTCCAGCACCTTCTGGATCTCGAACTTGATCTTCCGCTGGTTCTGGAAGCCGATCGCCAGGTTCTCCAGGTCGATGAAGACGGCGAGGCTGCGTTCGCGTTCCGCCTTGGCTATAGACAAGATGACTGGCTCCGCAATGGACTGTGGTTGAGATTCCTCAAGCTCGGCGGAGAAAACGGACGATCGACCGGCCCAACCCGTGATCAGGGGGGGACGCGATAGGGGGCCGCGACTTCGTCCTCCTGACGATACTGAACTCAGGCAGAGTCCGCAACCCGAGAGAAGCCAGGATGTTTCGCCTCTCTCCCCGACCTCTCGCCAGGCCACGGCACTCTGTCCTGCCGCGGTCGCCCACGGCCGATCGGCAGACCTCCTGATCGACGTAACCCGCAACCCTGGAACGTCAACTTGGAAATATTGGGTAGACTCTGGCAACCAAGTAGTTCTAAGCTATAATCGGGCTCGAGGCGGGCGGACTGGGTTGCAGGCTTTAGGCAAAGATTGACACCAGGGGGTGAGATAAATGCTGGGAATCAGATGGGTCAGTATGGTTGCGCTGTTCGTATTCTGCGTGGTTGGCGAATTTCAGGCAAGTTACGGGACGTCAGAAACGGCTGCCGAACAAAAATCAACACCGCCGACGGGGGCCGTCGCCACGGCGCAGGCGAACGCACCGACGGTGATGGTGCCTCAATGTCAGGTCGTCTACGAAACGGTGCAGTCGTACGAATGTGTCCAGGTGCCCGTCACGCATATGCAGACGCTGTATCGGACGGAGTGCCGCACCGAGAACGTCCCTGTGACGCGGATGATCCCCGAGGTGGTCAATGAGACACGGACGGTGACGGTGTGCACCCCCAAGGAAGAGCGGATTAATCAGAGAGTGACGCGGATCGTCTGCGAGCCGGTCCAGGTTGTGAAGAAATGCTACCAGCCGGTCCCGGTCACGAAGAACGTGGAAAGGGTCATCTACCAGACCCGTTGTACGCCGGTGATCGCGACCAAGCAAGTGACGCGGATGATCCCGCAGTGCGTCACCGAGATGGTCCCTGTGACGCGGATGATCCCCGTGGTGGAGCCGCAGGTCTGCTATGTCACGCAGAAGGTGCCCGTCACGACGATGGTTCCGTTCGTGACCTGCTCTCATCCGTGCGGCCACCAGTGCGGTGGGGGTTGTGGCCAATGCGGCGGGACGACGACTTGCGTGCGATACCGTCCGGTCACGACCTGCTACGAACAACAGGTCGCGGTCACGAAGCAGGTGGTCCGTCACGTACCCGAGACGATCAAGGTCCCGCGCCAACGTACCACCTTCACGCCGGTCCAGGAGACCATCCAGGTCTGTGAGGTGAAGACCGAGAAGATTCCGTTCACCATCGTTCAGTGCGTGACCACAATCGATATGAAGCCCTACGATGTGACCGTGACGGAAATCCGGCCCAAGCCGATCACCGAGACGATCCCCGTGACCATCACGCGGATGGTCCCCGAGCAGAAAACCATCGTCGTTCCGACCGTGCGTTGCCGCCCGGTCACGGAAACGGTCACCCGCCAGGTGCAGGTCTGCGTCCCGTACCAGGTCCCCGTGACGACCATGACGACGCAGACGCGTCCCGTCGCTCACCAGGTTGCCGTGACCCGGCAGGTCATGGTTCCGGCGGCATCCCTGGCCGTTGCCGGACCGCAACCGACTCCTCAAGCCGGCCATTGAGCCACGCCTCATGCCGGGATCATCCCGGCATGAGGGTCGGCCGGATCCGTTGAGAGGGAATTCGCACAGGCAAGTCGCTTACGGAGGGTCGCCCAACGGGTCTTGCGACACGGAAAGCCGCGGAAATTGCTTCACGAGACGCGATCGCCCGGACCTCTCTTACGGGGGTTCGAGCGACGCGGAGATGACTCGAACTGACAGATGAGCCCATCCGCCGTCAACGTAGACGGATCCTTCCTCTCCCACACACGGGGCGACGTTGTACTAAGGGACACGATGGACCCGTCGCCCTCAAGGATCAACTTCGGATCCTTCTCGGCCTCCTCACGACCGGTGAACTGGCCCGCGAACGAGAGGAAAGCCTCTTCTTAGGTCGCGCTCGTCTTCAACCTGGAGGCATCTCCGCTCCGGCCAGGCGATCGCATGTCGTCGCGAGGGTCTTCGGCTCCAGCGGGAACAAGAAAACCCCGGTCGTTCAGTGACCGGGGTCTCGTGACTCTGCGATGATCCATCTTCAGGCCAGATCAAGCCTTCTTCGCACCCGGGGTTGTCTGCGGTGCGATCGGAGGTTCCATGGACTTGACTGGCTCTCCCGGCTGGGTCTGGGAGGCCGGCATGGCCTTGCCCGGATACTGCGACTGAGGAGTTACCTTGGACGGCCCGACACCCGGCTGTCCGTAAGCCGGCTGCTGCTTCGACGGGCCGACGCCCGGCTGACCCACAACTGGCTGCTGCTTCGACGGGCCAACGCCCGGCTGTCCGACGACCGGTTGCTGTTTCGACGGGCCAACGCCCGGCTGTCCGACGACCGGCTGTTGCTTCGACGGGCCGACGCCCGGCTGTCCGACGACCGGTTGCTGCTTCGACGGGCCGACGCCCGGCTGTCCATACGTCGGATGCTGCGCGACCGGCGTCACCTTGCTCGGAGCATGCGGGGACGGCATGACCTTGGTCGGGTGCTGTGACGGGGGGGTAACCTTGGTCGGGTACTGTGACTGGGGGGTAACCTTGGTCGGGCCTACTCCGCGCTGTTGGGCCGGGGCGACTCCGGGCTGCTGGACCGGGGCGACTCCGGGCTGCTGGGCCGGCGTGACGCCGGGCTGCTGGGCCGGCGTGACTCCGGTCTCCTGGAGGACCTGGCCGACTTCCCCTTGCGGGGACCTTGAGGGAGCTTGCGCAATCGCAGAGGTGGTCAGGGCATGAGCCACCACGGCGATGGCGGCCAGACCCGACAAGCGGCAGACGTTCATAGGTGCCTTCTCCCGAGAAGAGACTGTCAACCCAACAACAGACGCTGGAAACGCACCAGTCCGTGTCAGGTCTGCTCCAGTATACAAGATCGTCGACTGCGACCTCTGGGAAAAATGGTGAGCTTCAGAGGACTAGGCAGATTTTCTCGATGTTGACTGTCGATGTCAAGCCACTTGCAGGGCTGCGGACGTTTTCGTGAGAGAGCAGGAGTTATCGAGGAGCTGCCTCGAAATCCTTAGTCTCTTGAAGTTTGACGAGAACACAGCCACGATCGCTGGCATGGACTTCGTCGCCGATTGCAAGGGGCTGAGCTGACCTGTCGTCGATATTTGGACGGGTCATATCCGTTCGAGCCTCACTTAAGCTCGCAATTCTGCCAAGAGCCAACTGCCTTGTGACAATCGACTTATGCGAGCACGATGGGATGACATACTGAGTTCCAGACGTGATCGGAGCCGCAGCGCACCGAACGGGAACTTCGCGGGATTCTGATGGGAAGGTGCGTCACGACCTTCCGGGACGCTCCTGCGGTGAGGCGCGTCAACCGCAGTTGGATGGATTCGGCGCACGCACTGAAGATTCCGCTTGCAAACCCCGATTCCCGGCTTCTACATTTGAGTTGCTGCGAACAGGTTCCGCGAAGCGAACACGTCGAGGATATGCTATGTGGAAACCGGTTCTCGTTCTCGGCATACTGATGCTTGCAATCGGCGACGCGGCGTTTGCCGATCGAACGGTCTACACGTTGGTGATGTGTGATACGAATGCGGAGGGGGTGGAGGCCGAGGCGAGGACCTGCGGAGAGAACTTCCTCTCCATGATCAAGGTATTCCACCAACGCGGTCTTCCCTGCGCAACGCCGGCTTACATACCCGGGGAGAGGATCGGGCTGGCAGAGATCCAGCGGTGCGTCTCCGCGTTTCCGATCGATGGCAATGACACATTGCTTTTCTACTATGTGGGCCACGGGGAATCCCGACAGGGTGTTCACATTCTGGATACGTCCGTCGGTAAGTTCTCTCGGGACGAGATCCGGAATACCTTGCTGAGTGCCTCACGGGTCCGGCCGAAACTGACCCTGGTCATGACGGAGTGCTGTGCCCCGGAAAGGGCTCCTCCCAAATTCGTGCCTTTCCCCATTTTTGGGCTCGCGCTCGGCGAGAAGGTGCCCAACAGGAACTTGCTCGAGAATCTCCTGCTGGACCACGCCGGACTTGTAGATTTCAACTCGTGCAGCTACGGCGAGCGGGCTGCCGTTGGCAAGGACGGCGCATTGTTCTCGTACATCCTCGAGAACCTCATCGAGTCCGAATCGAGCTTCGAAGCCTACGACGCCAATAAAGATGGCTTTGTCTCGTGGAGAGAATTCTTCCCGAGGCTCGCCGAGGCGACCTACGAACGGTCTCAGAAGGCCCAGCGTCCTTATGCATTCTCGCTCGGTACCGCCCCTCGCGAAGTCGAGCCCGATCACTATGCGGCGAACTTCGGACTTAACTTCACGATCGTCTCAGTGAACTTCAGAAAATTCTCAGCCAGGCTGACCCGAGATCCGGAGCCGAGCACGCCGGCCGGCCGTGTCGGTCTCAAAGCCGGAGACATCCTCGACACACTCGACGACCAGCCCATCTGGGGTCCTATCGACGTTTACAGTCACCATCTGGATACCAAAGTCGAGTTCTACCGGGATGGACGGCTGTTGACCAACACGGCCTTCCTGCCCGAGTACACTCCGTATCCTCCCGAAGTCCCGAAGGAGCTCTACGCCCAGAACTTCGCCATGTCCTTCCATCTGATCCCGTTCGGGAAGCAGTTCGGCGCTCGGCTCACCCGGATGGTGCCGCCGAACTCCCCGCTGAGTTTCGTTGGCCTGGAGTCGGGCGACATGATCGTGAAGATCGATGGAGAGCGAATCAACTCGGCCCAGGACGTGGCGAACCATGTGCAGCGGACAGAGATCGAGTACATCGACGTGCCGCACTGGTCTGATGAAAAACGCCTGGGTCAACCTCCCCTGACGATCGATAATCCTCCTCCGTGAGGTCGCACCTGGGATCGTCCGGGTGATCGAGCATCGCGTGCCCTGGAGCGCACCCCAAGACTCGGTCAACTTCCCCTGCGGAAGGTTCTTGCCGTCGGCTCGCGGCGAGAACAGGGTTGTCACCGCGAAGGCACATCCGGTCAAGGATCCGGCCATCGTCGCGAGGGATATGTACACGCGATACGTATCTCGAGCATCCGCCGAATTCACCCGGTCGAGATGAGTCGACTAATCCCACCAGGCAGGCTCCAAGCAGCGGACCACACAGGATTGCGGTGTATGCGAATACCGTACGCCATCCTCGTTCCGTTTCAGCATCGTTATCCTTGGGAACAACCAGTGATTCCTGCGAATCGGTTGCCACGACTTGACAATCGCGATTAGTCTCCTGATACTAATTCTATGAATCTATCACGACTGATGGTGCTCGGCTTGCTCGCGCACGGCCCGCGCCACGGCCACCAGATCCGGCGGGATGCGGAGCAGACGAACGTCGGCAACTGGGGCGGGGTGAGCGTGGGCGCGCTGTATCGGGAACTCCGCGAGATGGAGGGTGAGGGCCTGGTCGAGCCGTTGCGCACCGAGCAGGTGGGGCGGCGACCGGCCCGGACGGTCTACCAGATCAGCGACGAGGGCCGCCGGGAGCTTCGCATTCTCCGGGAACGCGCGATCCGCGAGTTGCATTTCGGTCCAGACGCATTCGGTGTGGCACTCCTGTTCGGCCGCACCTGGGACCGGACCGAACTGATCGGTCTCCTGCGCGCACGGCGGCAGGCGCTCGCGAACGCCCTGGAAGGGGTCAAGGCGGAATGCACCCACCTCGAGGCCAGGGGTGCCATCGGACCGATCGACGTGTCCCTGTTCCGCCGAAGGGCCATGCAGCTCGAGGCGGAACTCCGCTGGCACGACGAATTCGAGCCGGTCCTACCCTCGCTCCCGGAGCCGTCGAGCCAAGCCAGGTCGGAGATCGGGGAGGCGGTTCACACTCCGGAGTCCCCATCACCTCGAGCGAGCCCGAAGCGGGCGAGCCGGAAACCCGCAGCCGATCGCGCGAATTCCGGCAGTCCGCCTCGCGGTCGCAGGAATCCGAAGAAGTCGTGACCCAGGCCAGGAGGTATCGATGAGCGATGGCTCGCAATCATCATCGCCTATGAATGATATGCCCGACTCGCAATCCGATTCCGCTCCGCGATTGATCTTCGGGATCTACCCGGGGAGCGCCACCGGGTCGGATTCCCCGGTGATCCTCGTCGGGCCGCCCGACGATCCCGCGCGGATCCAGGCCGCGTTGAGCGAGCTTCAGGGCGATCGGGGACCGTTGATCGTACGGGGCTATATCCCGTTTCATGACGCGTCGTCCGCGAGGCCGCTCAGCAGCCCGACCCCCCAGGACGTCGAGCAGTATGCCCGCGACGGACGCCGTCTCAACGTGGTCCTGCAATACCAGTCAGCGAGCGGCGATGTTGAGGCCTATCTGGATTTCGTCCGATGGCAAGTCCGCCGGCTGGGAAAGTTCGCGGAGAGCGTACAGGTCACCGAGGAGGCCAACTTCACGGACGGACCGCCGGTGATCGACGGCACGTTTCCAAACGTGCCGCACGGCGCTGGTCAACGGCGTGCTGGCCGCGAAGGACGAGGCCAGGCGACTCGGCTATGACCATCTCAAGGTCGGCTTCAACGCGGTCCCGTCCTTCGATCCCGCCAACGATTTCTGCGCGCACGATCGGCGAGCTGGGTCGAGAGCCGTTCGTGGAGGCTCTCGACTACGTCGGCCTGGACTTCTTCCCCGACGTGTTCCGGCCCGCGGCGGCCGACGGTCAGCCGGGAGACCTGCGCCGGATGGTCGTGTTCATCTTGCGGGCGATCCGCGAGACGTGGATGCCCGCCGCCGGCATCCCGGCGTCGGTGCCCCTCCATATCGCCGAGAACGGCTGGCCGACCAGCCCCGATCGCTCCTACGAGCGGCAGGCCGCAGCGATCGAGACCATCATCCGGACGATTCACACCTATCGAGGAACTTATCACATCACGCACTATCACTTATTCGATCTGCGCGATGCCGACAGCTCGAATCCGGACATCTTCTACCAGTTCGGCGTCCTCCGCGACGACTACACGCCCAAGCCGGCGTTCGAAGTCTATCGCCGTTTGATCGCCGAACTCGGGGCGCCCTGACCGTCGATCGAGATGCCTCGAGATTTCACGGCGCCTCGCTCTGCTCCTTGAGCTTCTCCGCGAGGAACTTCCTGTCCGAGTCGTTGAGGGAGCTGTCTTTCGAAATCGCCTCGATGAGGTTCTTGTACGACTCGGCACGGGGCGTTGCCTTGATCTTGTCCAACTTGGAGCCGACATCGTCCAGCAGGTCGTCAACGGTCGGAGGCCCGGAGCGTTCCTTGGCCAACGGGGCGCTCTGACTTTTCTTGTTGGACTTCTCGCTGCGCTCGAGGTCGGCGACGCTCTTGTCGGACTTCGATCGGCGGAGCGGTCTGCGAGTTCAACTTCTTCGATTCGGGGCTGAGGCCGCTGAATCGAAACGCCAGTTCCTGTGCGAGCGACTCGGGGGTGTACTCGGCGGACTTGTCAACTTCGGGCTCGCCCTGGCTGCAGCCATCGCCGAGTACCGACAGCGCGATGGCCAGGACCAGGACGGCCGGGATCGTAATTCGAGGTAGCTTCATCGCGGTTTCGTCTCGCTACGGTCCCCCCGCGCCAGGTGGCCGGCGCAGGGGCGTGTCCTCAGTAGGTATCGGCCGAAATGATCTCGCCCCGGCCGCGGGTTCCCATGAACCACCAGGTCTGGAGGTTGATCGAGTTTTTGATGAAATGCACCGATCCGTCCATGAACGACACGTTCACGCCGCCGGGATGGTTACTCGTGGGGTTCATGGCACCGTCGCCTTCCAGGCAACGGAAGGTATCGGTGTAGTAGGTGATGATTGGCGGCACGTTGGGCGGGAGTAGGTGGGCGTAGACGTGCTTCTGCCAGGCGTCGGTGTAGGCCCAGCTCAACCCTTTGTAGATGCTCCAGGGTTGCCAGTTGACCGGCCCGGCCAGGCCGTCCTGGACGACCGCCAGCGCGGGCACGTCGATGGCTTCCACCAGGCCCGAGTTCGTATAATTCAGGTTGCGCCGGCCGTCACCCATGGCGCCGGTGCCGTCGTTGACCAGCGACTCGCTGACTGCGGCGGTGTTCGACGTGCCGTCGGTGATGCTCGCCAGCGTGACGTTCACGTTCGTGGTCGCGGCATAGGCCGCGCTCTGGCAGGCGCCCTGACCTGTGTACATCCGATTCATCGACATGATGCCGGTCAGTTGGGGTACGTTGCCGTTCGTCTTCGAATCGCCGGGGAGCAAGATGTTCCGCGGGTGCCCGGTATTGCCGACGTAGTTGAAGTTGCCGTTGGGATAGCTGTCGGTGGTGTCCCCCGAGCACGTGTTGATCACCCCGTCAGAAGGGCAGAGTAGGGTCGCCACGGATGCCCTGATAACGGTCATGTCGGTCGGGCTGGGACCGAGGATGGCACCGCCGTATGCCCATTCTTGAGTGTAAGAGAAGTTCATGGAGTTGTACATCGTCATCTGGTCCATGAAGGCCATGATGCCGCAGTACCAGGAATGGTCGCCCGAGTAGCCTCGCGACGTGTCGCCGCCGGCCTCGGGGTCGTAGGTGTAGCGGTACTCGTGCAGTGGCGTCGTTTGATTGACGTCAACGTAATTGGCGATGGCGAGCGTGATCTGCTTGAGGTTGTTGGTGCACTGCATGCGGCGCGCCGCTTCACGTGCCGCCTGCACGGCCGGCAGGAGCAGTGCGATCAGTACGGCGATGATCGCGATGACCACTAGCAGTTCGATCAATGTGAAGCCTCGGGGTCTGCGCATCGGTTTCATCTCGGCTTTCCCCCCATCCCTTGGATGAAGAATCGAAGTCATGCCGGGGCACCCTCGCCGGATTCGGCGGCCACTTCATGGTGGGCAACACCCTGGTCGGTTCGGTGTCGATCGTCGGCACAAGACACGGGACAGTTCTATGAAGACCAATTATTATAGAGTTGGAAATCGCAGATTGTCGCGTGGTTTTTGTGAGAAAGTGACGAAGATGACCGGGCCGGTCGATCCCTGGGGACAGTCTACACGCAAGGATGGAATCGGCTGTACGGGATGAATTGGGTTTGGCCGCATGGATCGCGGTCCGGAGGCAGACCCTCGCTCAGACCGGCTCGACGAGCGAGTCGGTTTCTTCGTCGAACAGAGGGAGCGCATGCGCCGTCTCCTCGACCGAAGCCTTGGCGACGCGATGGCCCAGTCCCAGGGTTAAGATGATCGTGGCCGAGATGGCCATCGAGACGCACAGGTAGAGCAGGCCGTACACGAACGAGCCGGTCTTGGTCTCGATCATCCCGAGCAGGGACGGGCCGACGAATCCCCCCAGGTTGCCCAATGAATTGATCAGGCCGATGCTCCCCGCGGCGGCCGCCTCCGTCAAGAGCAGGCTGGGTAGGGCCCAGAACGCCGGCATGTACGACTTCAGCCCCATGAGCGCCATCGTGAACAGCGCCACGGCCATGGCCAGCCGCGCAGTTGAATGAGAATGACGCGGGGATCACCAACGCTCCGGCGAGCGCGGCGGCGCCGATATAGATCGGGATCGAGCCGTGCAGCCGGCGCTCGCCGGTGCGGTCCGAACTCCAGCCGACCAGGAGCTGTCCGAACAGCCCTCCCAGCGGCGGGATCATCAGCGCCCAGGTCAGGTCGCTCAGGTTCAGCTCGTACCATCTCTCGAGGATCTTGGGCAAGAAGGTCTCGACACCGTAGCTGGTCGACACCACGAAGAAATACGCGGCGGCCAGCAGCAGCACCTTGGGGTGCTGGAGCGCGTCGAGGACCGACATATGACCGCGCCCCTTCTTGTGCTGTTCCTTCTCGCGCTTCAGTTCCTGCTCCAGGGCATCGCGCTCGTCGGGCTCGAGCCAGGGCGCGTCCTTGGGCCAGTCGGGCAGTTTGAACAGGACCAGGATTCCCAGGATCACCGCCGGGATCCCCCACGCGATGTACATCCACTGCCAGCCTTGCATCCCCCAGAGCGGCGGGTGATGGACCGTCACGCCTCCGGCCGTCTCCGTGGTGCCGATCCGCAGCAGGAAGTACGAGAGCTTGGGGCTGACGAACTGCGCGACCGGCGTGGCGATGAAGAACCAGGAGAGGGCCCGCCCTCGATCGCGCGCGGGGAACCAGTGGGTCAGGTAGACGATCACCCCCGGAAAGAACCCGGCCTCGGCCAGGCCGAGCGCGAACCGCACTGCGTAGAACTGGACCGGCGTCTTCACGAACGCCGTCAGCGCCGCCACGATCCCCCAGGTGACCATGATCCGGAAGATCCATTTCCGCGCGCTCCACTTCTCGACCAGGAGCGTGCCAGGGATCTCCAGGATGAAGTAGCCGATGAAGAAGATCCCGCCGAAGCCGATGACTTCGTTGTTGAAGCCCGGCAGGTCCTCGGTCATCCTGAGCGCGGCCAGAGATATGTTGATGCGATCGACGTAAGCGATGGCGTAGCCGAGGAATAACAGAGGCAAGAGCCGGAAATAGGCCTTGGATCGGCGCGGTCCAGCGGACTGATGGTCGCAGCAGGGGTGGCCATGGGGCAGACTCGCGGCAGGTCAGAGGGATGTCGTCACGTCACGTCGCGCTGAGGGCGGGGATCACTGAGGCGCAAGGGTCGGCGCAGGGGAGGCACCTCCCGCGTCGGTCCGACCTTTCGTACACGCACGAACTTCGAGCGTAACACGTTACACGTGCCGGGGCAAACACTTTAGGTCCGTGGTCGGGCGTCGGTGGCCAGGAGCCAGGATCGAGTTATCGCCTCGAGCGGTCCGATGCGGGTGCCGGCTTGGCGGGTGCGGCGAGGAGTTCGCCGAGGTGCGTGCCGACGACGGCCATGCCGGGGTCGATCGCGATGGCCTGGCGATAGGATTCCCGCGCCTCCTCTCGGTCGCCCGCGGCCACCTGGGCCAGTCCGAGGTTGTAGTAGACCGAGCTGGTCTGGGGACGAAGCACCAGCGCGGCGCGGAAGAAGCCGATGGCCTGCCAGGGCTTGGCCTGGGCGAGCATCCGACCGAGTTCGAAGTTGAGCCAGAAGTCGGTCGGTCGGCGGCGCTGGGCCGCACGCAGAAGCGGCTCGGCGTCGCCGCCGGCCTGCTCGAGCAGGACGCCGAGGGTGGTCAACAACTGGGGCGGCGCGTCAGTCTCGGGCGCCTCGGCCGCCAGTCGCTCCAGGGCCTTGCGATCGTGCCAGACCGCCACGTTTCGCACGCGGTCACGCCACACGGGGTCGGGGTCAGCCCAACGTGCGACTTGCAGCAGCCGTGACCGCATGTCCGCGTCTTCCTCGATAATCGCCCATTCGTCGAGGGCCGCGACAAGCGGTTCCCGGATCGGCGAGTTGCGGATGAGTACCGCGGCGGTTCGATCGTCCGAGACCTTCGATCGCGCCTCCAGAATCACCGCGGCGTACTCGCGGGCCGTGGCTCGGTGGTGGGACGGGTCTTCGAGTAGCCCCGTGCGGCGAAGCCGGATGTCTTCCAGCTTGGCCGCAAGCTCCAGGTCGTAGAGCCAGTGCTGGAAGCGGACGCGCATTCGAAGCAGGCCGGCGTCGTAGAGCCGGCTGTCGGCCTGGAGGAGCACCGCCTTCGCCTCCGTCCAGCGGCCCTGCCGCATCCAGACGGCGACCTGTTCCACCGCCGACTCGACCGACTGTCGCGCCCGACCCTGGCGGTGGGCGGCTTCCGTCCACCATGCGACGGCCATCGCGCACAGGGCCAGAACGGTCGCCACCAGGGCCGCTGCCGCAGGGTTGCGGCGGCACCAGCGCCAGGCGTGCTCCGCCCGGCTGATCCGCCGCGCGCGGACCGGACGGCCGGCCAGGAACCGCCGCAAGTCGTCCGCCAGCGCCGCCGCGCCCGGATAGCGCCGGGCAGGCTCCCGCTCGATCGCCGTGTGCACGATCGTCTCCATGTCGCGCGGGACGGTGGGGTCCAGCCGTCTCAGTCGCGGCGGTTCCTCGCACGTAACCTGGCGAATCAGTTCGGCCCGGTCGACTTTGTTGAACGCGGGCCGACGCGCCAGCAGCTCGTAGAGCGTCAGGCCCAGAGAGTAGACGTCGGAGCCTGCATCGCAACGGCCCTGGAACCGCTCGGGTGCCATGTAGCGAAGCGTCCCGACGATGTCGCCGGTGTGCGTCAGGTCGTCGCTGTCGGACGCCTTGGCCAGCCCGAAGTCGGCGACCCAGACGGTCCCCTGGCCGTCGAGCAGCAAATTCGAGGGCTTGATGTCGCGATGGAGTGTCCCCTGATGATGTGCGTACTCCAGCGCCTCGGCGACCTGGATGCCGATCATCGCGACACTGCGCGTATAGCGGCGGTGAGCGTCTGCCGGCGACGTACCGGACTCCCCGGGCAAGACCGCTGATGTCGTGGAGGCGAGCTCAGAAGTGCCGGAGGAGGCAGTCTCCTGTCGCGGAGCCGATTCGCTTCGCGCGCACGGGAACGAGATTCGGCCCGAGAGCAGACTGCGCGCCATGACGACGGCTCGCGCCCGGCCGCGACGGATCACACAACACGAGTCGTCTTTTGACTCCGGCTCCCGGAGCCGCTGGATCTCACCCAGCACCGCGTCGAGTCCCAGTCCCGGGATGAATTGCATGACATAATAGTGCATGCCCTCAGACTCGCCGACGCCGAAGACCGGCACGATGTTGGTGTGGTGCAGCTTGGCCGCAGCACGAGCCTCGCGCTGGAACCGCAGGAGTTGCTTGGCGTCGCGCGGGCCGTTCACGCCCAGGACCTTCAGGGCGACATGGCGGCCGAGCGACTCTTGCTCCGCCTCGTAGACGATTCCCATACCTCCCCGGCCTACTTCGCGGAGGATCCGGAAGTCGCCCAGACGCTCCGGCGCACTCGTGAAGGCGTCGTCGGACGCAGCGGGTTTGAGCTCTTCCATCAGCAAGAGCGCCGGGAACAGGCGCCGGATGTCGGCGGCCAACTCGGGGTAGGCCGCGGCATCGTCCTCGACCGAGGGTTGCTCACCCCGGCGATGACGCGTCAGGAATGACTCCGCCAGCTCACCGATCCGGTCGCCCCTCAACTCCGGTCGAGCGCCGTCGGGCGATAGCCCACCGTCGCAACACTTCGTCCTCGTGTCACCCGGTTCCCGCATCGTTGCCCCTCCCACCAATGCGGCGTCCTCGGCCGGACTTGACGCCGTCGTGCCCGGCGGATCCCCGATCCCGAGGCCGTTCAAAGTCCGATAAATAATTTGACATAATTATGTAAATTAATATTAGTAAATTTGCGAGCCTGGATCGGGCGGCCTTCCGGCTTATTCGTCGAAGAGGCCAGGTGTCTGCTCGAGGAGGTCGCGAAGTCGGTCGAGGGCGCGGACATATCGATTATTGGCGGCGGTCTTGGCGAGCCCCAGGACCTCGGCGGCCTCGCCGTTGGAGAGTTCCTCGAAGTGGCGGAGGGCCAGGATCTCGCGGTCGATCGGGTCCATACGGTTGAGGACCTCCTGGAGCTGGAGTTGCCGCTCGGCACGGATGGCCGCCTGGCTCGGAGTGGTCAGCCGTCCGAGCAACTGAGTGGCAAGCGTTGCGGAGCTGGCCTGGGGCCACGGACCGGCGTGGAGAACCACCTCACGGCCGGCATCGCGCATGGCCGTGCCCAGGTGGCGGCGATGTTCCTGCGCAAGCCGTTGACCGGTGACCAACCGCAGCCACAGATAGGGCGGCATCGGGTGGTCGCGCGCGTAGTCCGGCAGTCGGGCGGCCAGGTCGAGATACGCCTCCTGGAGGACGTCGGAAGGGTCGATCCGCCCCTGGAGCCGGCGGTCCAGCCGCAGCCGGACCATCTGCCGGAGCCGGGCCCTGTGGCGCTCCCAGAGCGCAGCGAGGGCCGCGTCTTCTCCTCCGGCGGCGCGAAACAGGAGGTCTTCGGAGTCGTCCGAGCCCGGAATCATCGGTGTCCCTCTACAAGTAGGAATGCAGCCGGGAACCGATCGTCCACCGACCACCGTCGAAATCCGCGAATTCGTTCCCGGCGGCGGCCTGATGACGCCCCCGTCGCGATCGAAGGCGGATTCCCCGCTCCCAATCCATTCGGTCAGTTCTTGCCTGGGATGAACCTCCCCGACAGTTGTCATACTGACAAAAAGTGAAGAATCCGGCGCAGTCTAGCGGCGATTCACGCATGGGTTCGGCGCAGTTGGAGCCAGGGAATCGGGAATGTTGAATTGGGAATCTCCGAGATGAGTGCACGGTGCATTGGCCCTCTCGTGGAAGCTTCTGCGGAACGCCACGAACGCCGCGAATCTTTCGAATCGGGTTGTCATTGTTCTCAATCCGCATCGTCGCACGCGTGGACTCATCAGCGATTTTGACGGAATGCGGTGGACGCTCGGTCCTGGTTCGCATTCTACCATATAGTCGGCGAATCGCATTCGAGTCGCGCCGGAGAAAACAATCCGCATCGTCATCGCGAACCCATTGCGGGTTGAGTTGCTCAATAATGTGCGGATCCCGGCGAAAACGAAAGTAGGCGAGGGAGCTGTGAATGACTCCCGAACTGAGACCAACCTCGGCCATGGAGCCACGATGATGTCAGGTAGAGGGATCGCCGAGCCCATGGAACGAATCGGTGGGAAGTCGAACTCCCGGTGTCACCGGGAGTCTCGAAGTCATCCGACCCGGCTGAGGCTGGTGACGTGGCAGACGATGTCGTTCGTGGGAGCGATGATCGCGACGGCGGCCTTCCTTCTGGGGGAATGTCCACAGCGTGAGACGACTCGGCCTCACGCGACTCTGGTAGAACATGTCGGTGCGATCATGTCGGTCGCGTTTTCGCCCGATGGGAGCCTGCTGGCGACGGTCGGTGGCGATGGCTCGGTGGTACTCCGCGAGCCATCGGCGCTACGGGGGTATCCCCTCCAGCAGTCGGGCTCGGTCCCGGTTCGGTGCCTGTCATTCACCCCCGACGGCAAGGTCATGGCGACGGGGAGCCGGACGGCACCAGTTGCGCTACACGTCCTCAACACAGAGGTACAACAGTCCCTTGATGACGAGGCGGATGTTACGGTCGGTGCTGCGAGCCTGGCGTTCGCTCCCGACGGCACCACGCTGGCCGTCGGGCAACAGGATGGGAGAATCACGTTCTGGGACGTGGCCACGGGAAAATTGCGGTCGGCCTTGGAAGGTCACGATGACTTTGTTGCCGCACTGAGCTTCGCGCCGGACGGCACCACGCTGGCCTCCTCGGGCGGCGATCGCAGCGTGCGGGTCTGGGAGCCGGCAACGGGCCGCGAGCGTCTGGCGATCCGCAGCCCGTCGAACACGGTCGTCGCCCTGTCTTACTCTCCCGACAGCCGGTTGCTGGCCCTGGCGGACCCGGTCAGTCCGGTCGTGCGACTCTGGGATGTCTCCGCCGGGATCGAACGCGCAGCCGTGCGCGGGACGGAGGGACCCGTCGTTGCGGTGGCGATCAGTCCCGACGGCACGACACTCGCCGCCGCCGGCCTCCATGGTCGGATCACGTTCTGGGACTTCGCAACCCTGGCTGTGCGCCCGGTGCAACTCAATCATGCCGGTACCCGCTCGCTGGCCTTCGCCCCCGACGGCCTCAGCCTGGCCACGGGCGGCTTCGACGGCACCATCCATCTCTGGGATTGGCCACTGCACGAAGGCGGAGATTGAACGCACAGTTCACTCATTCCTTTCTTCGCGATCGATAGAGCGACCCGGTGGTCCATCCGGCATGGGTTGTCACTGAGACTCGCGACTCGGCTAACCGGAGGGAATCGACGCCGGAACCCCTACGGGACCTGCGGCGATCGCATCTCCTCACGCCGTTGTGTGGACGGAACGCCAATTCGTCGTACCTGGAAGCCACGGAGGACTCCAGTAGACCTCCAGGACGACAGCCACGTTGCTGAATTGGGATCCGTCTGTCGAGATCCTGGGGTGTTTCCGGTAGACCGCGTTTCGGCCGATCTGGGATAATGGGTTGGTTCGCTGGATGCCCTCTGGTCCCATTCTGGACGGAAAGCGGTGCGCTCCATGATTCGACGAGTGTGGCGGCTGGGGCTGGCCCTGGCCACGGCGGCGACGGCCATGACCATGGTCCTGGCCGTTGACCCCGCAGGCCGCGGGCAGTCGGCGCCGCGCGACCCGCAGATCGGCCGGTCGTTCCGGGTTCCGTATCACCTCACGGATACCAACCACTTCCTGGTGCGAGTCCGGATCAACGGCAAGGGACCATTCAACTTCCTGGTCGATTCAGGCGCGCCGGCCTTGTACCTCGCCACCGAGACGGCCAGGAAGTCGGGCGTGAAACCGGACGCGGATAACCTCTTTACTGCGATCGATCGGCTCGACATCGAAGGGGGCGCGCGGCTGTCGAAGATCAACGCGCGGGTCGAGGACATCTTCCAGCTCGTGGGGATGAACGCCCTGGGCCTGCCCGGCAAGACGATCGACGGGATTCTGGGGTTCACCATCCTGGCGCGGTTCCGCCTGGAGATCGACCCGACCCAGGATCGGATGACCTGGACCCGCCTGGATGCCGAACCGCGCGAGCCGCGGGTCGCGCGTCGAGGGCGGGGCGACGATGCCCGCGCACCAGCGGGTGTGCAGGCGATGAATATGCTCGGGCCACTCGCCAAGGGACTTGCCTTGTTCATGGGAAAACAGCCGGAGGAGGAGCAGCATCCCCGGGGCTTCCTGGGCCTGGAATGGGATACCACCTCTAAGGCGAAGTCGGGGCAATCCAGGCCCCGGGTCCTCCGCGTACTCGACGGCTCGCCCGCCGCGACGGCCGGTCTCAAGGCCGGCGACCAGATCCTCCGGATCCTCGGCCGGCGCGTTCGACGACATCAAAGCTGTCCGCACCGCCATGGCCGAGATCCGGGAGGGCGAAATCGTCTCGCTCACCATCCGCCGCGGCCCGGGGCCCGATGCCCGCGAGCTGCAACTCGAGATCACAGCCGGGGAGGGACTCTGAGCCATGGACCGACGATTCATCGCGCGCGACACAACCGACCATGCCGATCAGTCCAGACCGGCTCCGATCGGAAGGATCGTTCTGAGGAGCTCGGTCGCCCTGAGCGCCGCGATCGTCCTCACTCTCGGGGCCAGTCTGACGTGCGGCTCAGCTCCGAACTGCTCCCCAACCGGCGTCGGTTCCAGTTGCGAAGGGGGCGAAGAGCCCGGCCAAGTCGAAAAAGGCCGTCGTCCCCTTCGTGATGTTGCCGTCGAACCACATGCTCGTCTCGGCGCGGATCAACGGAAAGGGGCCGTATCATCTGATCTTCGACCTGGGTGCACCGATTACGCTCCTGAACAACCATGTGTGCGAGGCCTCGGGTGTGGTCAAGGACGACGCCCCCCGCGCGTTCTTGTTCGGTATGCGGGGTGAGGCCGAGGTCGAGAAACTCGAGGCCGGCGAGCTCACCGTCAACAAACTGCCGGTGATCGTCTTCGATCATCCGCTCCTGAAGGCCTTGGGCGACAATATGGGCAAGAAGATCGATGGCATCATGGGCTTCACCCTGTTCGCCCGGTACAAGACAACGATCGACTACCAGGCCCATCAGATGACATTCGAACCGGTCAACTTCGTGGTCCGCGACCTGGTCAAGGACCTCCAGGACCGGCTGATGGGCCCGAAGGTCGCGCGGCACCGTGTGCTGGCGCCGCTGGGTCTGTGGGGGATCCGGCTGGGGGGGCCGATCGGCGGCATCGATGCGCCGGGCGTCCCCATCATGGCCGTCGTGGCCGGCTCGCCCGCCGAGAAGGGAGGCCTGAAAGCAGGCGATGTCATCACGACACTCGACGGCCGCTGGACCGCCTCGATAACGGACGTCTACGCCGCCGCCGCGGATGCCGAACCCGGCCATGCGGCCGCCGTGGTCATCCTTCGCGACGGCCAGGAGATGACCCTGACCGTCACGCCGATGGAAGGCTCGTGATCGAGGAAGTGTCGAATGCTGGCCCCCCGGCAGGAGGCCGTCAACCGGCATGGAACCCGCGACGAAAACGATCGTGACCGCGAATCCGACCACGGAGCCGGGAAGCCTGGATGACAGCTCGCCGGCCGATATCGCGGACACCCGCGATCCCGGGACGAGCGCCCCATCCCTGGGACGGTTACGTCGTTGGCCCGGAGAACGAGCTGGCGATGGCGGGTGCTCAGGCGATCGCGCGGGGAGATCCACAGGGGATCTCGCCGCTGGTCGTGCACGGCGGCTCGGGCGTGGGAAAGTCGCGACTCCTGGCGGGCCTGGTGGTCGAGCGGCTGCGCCGGGAGCCGGGTTCGGCGGTGGCGCATTTGAACGCCGAGACGTTCGCCGCGGCGTGTGTCGAGGCGGCTGGAGAGGGCGACGGCTGGGCGGCTCTGCGGGATCGACTGCGCGGTGTCAACCTCTTCATCATCGAAGACCTGGAGGGCCTGGAGCGCACCCCGTCGGCCCGCGAGGAGCTGGCCCACACGCTCGATGCGCTCGAGGCCGCCGGGGCCGGCATCGCGACCTCGGCCCGGTCCGCGCCCGCGACGTGGCCGCGACGCGAGTGGCCGGCCCGGCTGATCAATCGCTTGCTCGGTGGTTTGACGGTCCGGATCGACCCGCCCGCCCTCGCCTCGCGGCGACGTTTTATCCTCCACGCTGCCGCCCAGCACGAAGTGACCCTCCTGGCCGACGCCGTCGAGCGGCTTGCGGAGGCGGCCGACGGCTACCGCACCCTCGACGGCTGGATCGCGCGGCTGGCCCTGGAAGCCCGGCTCGGGCATGCGCCGCACGGTACGCGCGCGACGGAGGGTCGCCGCCTGGGTCGCGCAACCCGCGCGCTCGACCTGGAGTCGGTCGCCGCGATCCTGGCGGAGGAGACCCTACTGGCCGGGCGGACTTTGACCGTTGAGGCGGTCGCCCGATCCGTGGCGACGAAGTTCGGCGTTCGCCTCAGCGTCTTGCGCGGACCGAGTCGGCGGGCGTCGATCGTCGAGGCGCGCCACCTGGCCATGCATCTCGCCCGGACGCACACCGGTTCCAGCTTCGCCGTGATCGGGAGCTATTTCGGCGGCCGGGACCCGGCCACCGTCCGACATGCCTGCCAGGCAGCCGTGGTCCGCATCAATGCGGATCCCGCCCTGGCTGCGGCCGTGGCGACGATCGGCCTGGCCTGGCAGAAGGGCAATGCGTGAGGATCCGCGATTTCATCGATACGCGGTCCGCTGTCGCCGAGACGCGGGCCAAGGCCCATCGTATAATAGGAATGCTCACTTCCTCGGCGGGACAAAATCCAGACCGGAGGTTCCCTCGCGATGGCTCCAACACCTGCCTTGAAATCCAGGCCGCGGCGGAAGCCCAAGACTCTCTCGGCTCCCCTTGCACCTCTGGAGGACGTGACGACGATGGGCGACCTCCTGAAGCGGCTGGGAGATATTCCGCCCGAGCGCGTGCGGCTTCGTCCCACTCCCGGCACAGCAACGGAGAAGGATGTGATTAAGATCCTCGATCGAGAGAACCGGCCCTGTGAGCTCGTCGAGCGTACGCTGGTGGAGAAGCCCATGGGCTACGAAGAGTCGGCGATCGCAGTGACGGTCATCATCTTATTAGGCTCGTTCGTGCGCCGGCACAAGCTGGGGATCGTGACGGGCGAAGCCGGCACAATTCGGCTCTTCGCCGGCCTCGTCCGCATTCCTGACGTGGCCTTCACCTCGTGGGACCGGCTCCCGAATCGCAAGCGGCCCAAGGAGCCGATTCCCGAACTGGCCCCGGACCTCGCGGTTGAGGTACTCGGCAAGAGCAACACCAAGGCCGAAATGAAGAAGAAACTCGGGGAATACTTCGCCGCTGTCGTGCGATTGGTCTGGATGATCGACCCGAGGAAGCGGACCGCACGCGTCTATACGGCGGTTAACCAGTCGGTCCTGATCAAGGAAGAGGAATCGCTCGACGGCGGCGACGTCTTGCCGGGCTTCGTCCTACCCCTGAGCGACCTGTTTGCGGACGATGAGGCGTGAATCAGGACTCCCCAGTCTTCACTCGACGCGGTGGCGGAAAAGCCAGGTTGACGCCGAGAGCGTCACCAGCGCGATCACGGCTAATGGCCAAAGTAGTTGGATCACGATCGTCGCGGGCATGCCCTTGAGGAACACGCCCTTGATGATCGCCAGGTAATATCGCAACGGGTTCGCCAGGGTCAGAGTCTGGAGCCACTCGGGCATGTTTTCGATCGGCGTGGCGAAGCCGGACAGCAGGATTGACGGCACCATGAACACGAACGCACCCAGGATCCCCTGCTGCTGGGTCGTCGCCAGCGACGAGATAAAGAGCCCAACACCGATCACGGCCGCGAGAAAGACCGTCATGGCCAGATAGAGCAGCACGAACGACCCCTGGAATGGGACGCGGAAGCAGAAGATCCCGACCAGGAGCATGATGGTTCCCTCGGCCAGCCCGATGATCAGCGATGGCACCGTCTTGCCGATGACGATCTCGAACGGTTCGAGCGGCGAGACGAGGAGCTGCTCGAACGTGCCGAGCTCGCGTTCGCGGGCGACGGAGAGCGCCGTGACGACCAGTCCCATCAGGGTCGTGAGGATGGCCACCAGGCTGGGCACGGTGTTCCATGTGGTTTCCAGGTTCGGGTTGAACCACACGCGTGCGGCGACGACACTCGGCGGCGGCGGCGTGCGTCGCGTGGCGGCGAGCTCCCGGTCAAACGCATCGAAGATGGCTTGCGAATAACCGGCGACGATCTGGGCCGCGTTGGAGCGCCGGCCGTCGAGGATGAGCTGGACCTCGGCCGGCATCTCGCCCACCAGCCTCCGCGAGAAGTCCGGTCCGAAGCGGAGGACCATGAGCACGCTCCGCGAGTCGATGGCCGGGGCGATCTCGGCCTCGCCGCGGAGATACCGGATCTCGGTGAAGTTTGTCGAGCCCTCGAACCGCGCAACCAGGTCGCGCGCGGCGGTGCCGTAGTCCTCGTTCAGGACGGCCATCCGCACGTTCTTCACCTCTTCCGTGGCGGCAAAGGAAAAGACGAGCATCTGGAGGATCGGCGGCACGATGAGGATATAGCGGCCGCGCGGGTCACGCAGGACGGCGAGGAGTTCCTTGACGATGAGCGAGCGAATGCGCTGCCACATGGCCTCACTCCAGCCTCATGCGGGTCGAGCGGACGAGCAACAGGTTGAGCACGGCCGCGATGGTCAGGAGGGCCAGCGTGTCCGGGATCAGGACGCTGGCCACGTCACCGGCGAGGAAGAGCGTCTGGAGGCTCGATACGAAATAACGGGCCGGCAAGATCCGGGTGAAGAGCCGGATCGGCGCGGGCATGCTGTCGATCTCGAAGATGAAGCCCGAGAGCTGGAACGCGGGCAAGAAGGCGGCCATCAGCGCAGCCTGGCTGGCGGCGAACTGGTTCTTCGTCACCGTCGAGATCAACAAGCCCAGCGGCAGCATCGCGGAAAGGAACGCGGCGGACACCATCGCAAGCGCCGCGGCCGAGCCGCGGAACGGCACCCGGAAAACGGTGATGGACGTGATCACCGAGAGGACCATCGCGGCCATCCCCAGCACGAAGTAGGGGATGAGCTTGCCGAGCAAAAAGTCGGCGACGCCCGCCGGGGTCGCCATCAGCGCCTCCATCGTCCCGCGCTCCCACTCGCGGGCCACGACGAGCGCGGTCAGCAGCGTGCCAATCAGCGTCATGTTGATCGCAACGGCGCCCGGGATCAGGAAGTCGCGGCTGTCGATCTGCGGGTTGAACCAGAACCGCGGCTGGGCAATGATCCGAGGCGCTGCCGTGGGCCGGACGGCAAGTCCACCGGCCGAGACAGCCTCCTGCTGGAGCCAGTTGGCCCAGACGCCCTGCACGTAGTTCTCGGCGAGCCCGGCGGTGTTCGGGTCGCTGCCGTCGACGATGACCTGCACCGGCGCGGTCTCACCGCGGCCCAGTCGCTCGGCGAAGTCGGCCGCCAGGACGACCACCGCCTTGAGCCGGCCGGAAACCAGGTCGTCCTCCACCTCGGAGCGGTGCCGTGCGATGCGGATCGTGGAATACGCGCGAGTTGCGGAACGAGGCCGTCAGGCTCTCGGCCTCGGGCGACGGCTGCTCGATCACCAGACCGACGGGCACGTCTTGCAGGTCGAGCGACACTCCGTAGCCGAAGATGAACAGGAGCAGGAGCGGCAGTACGACGGCGATCAAGTAGCTGCTGGGGTCGCGAACGATCTGCAAGGACTCCTTGCGGATCAGGCCGACGATGCGACGGAGCCGGCCGGACCAATCAGGCCGCGCGGTGGTCATGGTTTCCTCCCGGCGCGTCGTAGGCTTGCACCAGCGCGATGAAGGCGTCCTCCAGCGTCGGTTCCGGTGCGGCGTCGGAGCGAGCCTGGTCCTTCAGCTCGTCGGGAGAGCCCTCGGCGATGATGCGTCCCCTGTAGACCAGGCCGACGCGGTCGCAATACTCGGCCTCGTCGAGGAAGTGGGTCGTCACCATCACCGTGACGCCGCGCTCGACCAGCGCATTGATGTGCGACCAGAATTCGCGACGAGTCAGCGGATCCACGCCCGACGTGGGCTCGTCAAGGAACAGCACCTCCGGCTCGTGCATCACCGCGCAGGCCAGGGCGAGCCGCTGCTTGAACCCCAAGGGGAGCGAGCCGGCGTTGCTGCGGACGTAAGGCTGAAGGCCGAACGACTCGACCATGCGGCCGATCATCGTGCGGCGACGATCGCCAGACAGCCCGTAGATCCCGGCGAAGAACTCGAGATTCTGCCGGACGCTCAGGTCGCCGTAAAGGGAGAACTTCTGCGCCATGTAGCCCAGTCGCGCCTGCGCCGAGGAAGCAGCGCGGTACAGGTCGAACCCGGCCACCCGCGCCGAGCCGGACGTCGGTCGCAACAGGCCGCACATCATCTTGAACGTGGTCGACTTGCCGGCGCCGTTGGGGCCGAGCAGGCCGAAGATCTCGCCACGAGCGATCCGGAACGTGATCCGATCGGCGGCGGTGAAGTCGCCGAACTGTTTGGTCAGCTCCTGAGCCTCGACAACCGTGCCGTCCTCGGCACCTTGGCGTGTCGGGCCCGCGAGCGGCGATTCGCCTTTCGGGCCGCCACCCAGGAGGTCGATGAAAGCGTCCTCGAACCGCGGTGCCACCGGTTTGAGCTCGAGCCCGTCGACTCCGAACACGGACGCATCCGGCGGCGTCGCCCCGTCGCGGACCACCAGTCGGACGCTCTCCCCCTGGATGACGCCGTCGAGGACTTCCGGGAGCTTGAGGGCCGCGGTCAGCACCTTCCGACGGGCCGCGCCGCGCCCTGGACGAGGAAGCTCCGTCCCTCGACCCGTGCGGTCAGCTCCTTGGGCGGACCGTGGTCGAGGGTCCTCCCCTCGTTGAGGAGAATCACCTCGGCGCAGCGCTCGGCCTCGTCGAGATAGGCCGTGCTCCACACGACGCCGATGCCCTGGTCAACCAGGTCATACACCATCTTCCACAGCTCGCGGCGCGAGATGGGATCGACGCCCACGCTGGGCTCGTCGAGGAGGAGGAGCCGGGGCGCGCGGATCAGGGCGCAGGCCAGTCCGAGCTTCTGCTTCATCCCTCCCGAGAGCTTGCCGGCGAGCCGGTCGGTGAAGCGGGACAGGTCGGTGAAGGCGAGCAGGCGGTCGAATGCGCGGAGCCGGTCGGCGCCGGTCACGCCGCGAAGGTCCGCGTAGAGGTTGAGGTTCTCGAGCACCGATAGGTCCTCGTACAACCCGAACCGCTGAGGCATGTAGCTCACGACCTGGCGGATCTCGGCCAGCTCGCTCTCGGTGTCGAAGCCGCAGACGGTAATTCGTCCTTCGTTGGGGAGCAGGAGGCCGGCCATCAGTCGCAGCAACGTCGTCTTGCCGGCGCCGTCCGGCCCGACGAGCCCCGTGACCTGGCCCCGCTCGACCCGGGCACTCAAGCGGTCGAGCGCCGGGGCCGCGCTCCCCTCGAACCACTTGGTGACGCCCTCGACCTTCACCAGGGGTTCAGTTTCCACGGGCACCTCCGCCGGTTTCGTCGAAGCGGACGGTGACCGGCATACCCTGCCGCAAGCCGCCGTCGGGGTTGTCGACGACAATCCGAAGTCGGTAGACCAGGTCCGTGCGCAGCTCGCGCGTCTCGACGGACTTGGGAGTAAACTCGGCCGTCGGCGAGATGAACCCGACGTGTCCCCGGTAGGACTTTCCCGGCGCGGAGTCGGTCCGGACGTAGGCGGCCATGTTGGGCTCGACCCGGCCGAGGTCGGTCTCGTTGACATAGGTCCGGACCCAGACGGGTGAGGAAAGCGTCAGGGTGAAGACCGTCTCGCCCGGCGACACGATCGCGCCGCGTTCCCGTGCCCGAGTCAGGATCTCACCGGCTCCCGGCGCGAGCAGGTCGCTGTCGGCCAGCCGGCGCTCGGCCTGACTGACGGAAGCCTCCTCGGCCCGGAGCTGGGCACGGGCGCCCGCGATGTCCTCCTGCCGCGGTCCGATCTCGGCCAGCCGCAACGACTCCTCGGCCGTCTTCATCCGGGCCTCGGCTTCCTTCGTGGCGGTCCGCGCGTTGTCGTACTCCTCGCGAGTCAGAGACCCTCGCTTCATCAGCGCCTCTCGCCGTTCGAGGGCCAACCGCGCATTGTCCCGAGTCGCCTGGCGCTCGGCGACCATGGCCTTCGCCTCGGCGATCTCCTCCGGCCGCGAGCCATGTTCGAGCCGATCGAGGACCGCTTTCTGGTTGTCGCGCCGGGCGCGCGCGAATCGTAACTCGTCGTCGAAGTAACGCTTATCGAGGCTTGCGATGACCTGACCCGGTTTCACCGTATCGCCCTCGTCAACCGTGAGGGCCTCGATCCGTCCTTCGACCTTGAAGGCGAGGTTGACCTGGCGGACGTCGACGTTTCCCTGGAGGACGAGTCTGTCGTCGTCCTTCTTGCCGTGCTCGAAGTAGTACCAGGCTCCCCCTCCCACGGCGCCGGCGATGATCAGGAGTACGATCAGCCGGGGGAGGATTCGTCGTCGCGGTCGGTAGCGTGGCGCGGGGCTCGGAGGATCCCGCGGCTCCTGTGCGGCCGGACCCGTTCCGCGACGTGGCTCCACTGAGGGATTGGTCATGCCAAATGGCCTTTCGCGAAGAGCACCCAAAAAAACGGGGACTGGCTCCGAGTCTTCGAGGTGCCTGTCCCCCTTTTTTTGGGTGCTCGAAGGGAGGTCATGCCGGGCGGCCGGGTTGTCCTCCCGCACTGTCACGTCTTTCTTCGGGAGCGCGGTTTTGCGGCGCCCGCACGGCCGACGGGCTCCTCGGGTGCGAGGCCACGCAGCAGCAGCTCGATATGGCAGCGCACCAGGGCACCCGCGTCGAGCGGCTTCACGTCGTAGGGACCCAGGGAATGCTTCCACAAGGCCGAGAACACCAGCGGCGCGATCATGCAATAGACCGTGTGCTCGACGTCGACCGCGCGGAACTCGCCGTCCTTGATCCCCCGGCGCAGCAACGAGGCGAGCAGCCGCCGGCCGCGGCCGACGACCTCGTCGAGGTAGAACTGCGCCAGCTCGGGGAAATTGCTCGCCTCGGCGATCACCAGCTTGGGAAGCGCCGAGAAGCGCGTACTGTATACCTTCTCGACGAACATCCCGGCGACCTTCGTCAAGAGCTCGGACACCGGCCCCGGGGCCTCTGCCGCGGACTCAAGCTGCTGGATGACCGGCACGATGTAGCGGCTCACCACCGCCTTGAACAGCTCCTCCTTGTTCTTGAAGTAGAGGTAAGCCGTCCCCTTGGTGACGCCGGCCCTGGCCGCGACGTCCTCGAGCCGCGTGGCGGCGAACCCCCGCTCGGCGAAGCAATCCAGGGCGGACTCCAGGATCTCACCCGGCCGGGAATCCTTGCGACGGCGCCAGCGGACGGTCGATCGGGTCTTCCATCAAGAGGTCTCCGAGCAGTAACTAACTGACCGGATAGTTATTCTATCGGCCGGCCATCCCGAAGAGAAGACCGAATCTCGATAGGCGGCTCGAGCAGAGAGCGGAAATGTAGTCAGACCCGATCGAGCAGCTCCTAACGCGACCTTTCGGCCGCAACCCGATCGGGATTCCCGATTCGCGATTCCGGATTCCCGAAGGGGAATGATCCGGGAATCGGGAATCGCGAATCCGGAATTCGGAATCCCCAGAGGCGCGCGCACGGCGCAGGGAGCCTACGGAGGAAGACTCTACTGCCTACTGAGTGTCGGTTCCAAGAGCCCCAGAGGGGCGACCGGACGTAGCCAGGGGCGTAAGCCCCTGGACGATCGACCGCGACCCCCTCGAACGTCGTTTGAGCCCCGCAGGGGCGACAGAAGTCCTCAGGGCCACAGGGTTTCTGTCGCCCCTCCGGGGCTTCCCGGATCGGAGGTACTCGCCTCGTCCAGGGGCTCACGCCCCTGGCTACGTGCTTCCGCCCCCATCCGGGGGCTCAGGCGGGGACTTAGGGAACAGACTCTGAGAGACACGAGTTCGGTCCTTGTCTATTCCACTTCGACACCGACGGGAGCGTCCTCGTAGGTGTCTTCGATGAGATCGGCGATGACGGCCCGATGGGCTGAGCCGAGGTCCGTATCGACGACCCAGCATCGGATCGGACGCCATTCCTCCCCGCTGAGGATGTGGTCGATCCGCAATCCGATGCGTCGGGTGAACATCGTTTGGCCGAGTCCCCAGGATGTGCGGGAAAACGCATCGGTGTAATTCGACCAGTCTCGCCGAAACAGGGAGTGCTCCGAGGTCAGGTTGAAGTCGCCGGCGAGCAGTATCGATCCCGGGCTGCCGGCGACCCAACTCCGGACGAGATCCGACTCGTATCGCTGGACCGCCGCGATCTTCCGGACTTCGTCGATGCCTCGCCATTTCCCGTAGAGGACCGCCTCGATCCCTCGACGAGGTGTCATGAGATGGACGGAGACGATCGGGAGCCGCTTACCGAACCAAGAGACGTTCGCCCGCACCGCGATGATGCGATAGTCCTTGTCCGGTCGGGTCAGCGCCTCGAAACTCTCGATCGGGTGCCGACTGGCCAGGCAAAACTCTCCGTCTGTTCTCACATACCATTCGCCCCGGCCCAGGATGACATGTGGATCGACATGACCATACTCCTGGAGTAAAACAAGGTCCGGCTCACTTTCCAGGATCACGCCGGCCAATCCCTGGACATCCAGGTCCCCTCTCTGGACGTTAAAAGTCAACAGTCGCAGCCTCGGTCTCGCTGGCACGCCAACGGGCAATAGGTTCCCGTAAGGGATGTTGAATCCCCAGATCCCGAAGAACATGGTCGCCGCGACCGCCAGTAGTGCTAATGCCTCCCATCGCAATCGCATCCAGACGACTAGGGGGACCAGCAGGAGGGTCGGGACGGAGACCGGCCAGCGCGGGCAGTAAAGCAACAGGTGCGCCATCCAGGACTCGGGTGACGACGATATCATCGCGCCGTATAATACCAGCACGATCCCAACATAGATCCAGCAGACGACCTGAAGCACGAGCCGCGAGGTGCGCCAGACCGTCCCGTGCGCCAGCCGCGTCCGCGGCGGAACGGCGTAGTCTGTGAGCCGATATCGACGAGGCCCCAAGGTGGACATAAGTCGTGTCCAGGTCGTCTCATTTGAACTTCCAATCCGGGTTCCTTCCGCGGGTTTGCCACCCGCGTCCGGATCCGAGTCTACCAGACCGCTAGTCCGGTTTCATCTCCGGGCCGGTGGTTCGGTACACCTAGGTCGGCGTCGTTGGTGACGGTGAGCGTGCTCAACAGGGCGCGGGCCTCCAGCGGCAGACGACCGGGCGCCAATCGCCGCCGCCGTTGCACCCGGCGCCCGGCGATAGGAGACTGCGCGGGAGAGAGACCGTGCGAAGTCCGGGATCCGCGCAGGCCCACTATGGAGATTCTTGTTGTTCGTCCAGGAACGTGAAACGTCACGAAAACGCCGGTCGAACGCGCCGGGATCGGTTCGCGTCGGAGCGATGCGCCACCGCCGTGAGTGCGGCGACCGGCGCGGACTGCAGATGCTTTCTCTCCCTCGGGAAGATGTGGGCAGCGAGGTGCGGACGCCGTGATGTCCGGAGCGGATCGCCAATGGCTTCCGCTCCTTCCGACGCCCGCGAAGACATAGGTCTGGCACCTTACCGGGGAGACTCACGCCACATCCGGGGCACCTCGGTCGACTCCTCCTAGCCGTCGGTATAGGTGCCGTAGATGTTGTTGTCGCCGGTGGTGGCCTTGTTGCCGACGACCTCGGTGTTGGTCAGCACGGTGATGGCGCCGGTGCCGATGTAGAGTCCGCCGCCGTAAGCTTTGCCGTCGCCGGGGGTGACGGTCGCCGAGTTGAGGATGATCAGAACGTCGGTGAACGAGGCGTGAGCCGAGCTCCCCGAGACGCGTACGCCGCCGCCGCCGTTGTTGACGCTGTAGCCATTGGTGCCGGCAACCGCGGCGTTGCCCGAGATCGTACTGTCGGTGACCTGGAGCGAGCCGCCGTAGTCGAAAATGCCGCCGCCGTTGAAGAAGCTGTAGGCGTTGTTGCCGGCGACGGCGGCGTTGCCCGAGATCGTGCTGTCGGTGACCTGGAGCGAGCCGTCGCGGCTGAAAATGCCGCCGCCTTGGCCTGCGCCGGCAGTCTCGTCGTTGACCGGGATGCCGATGGCGCCGTTCCCGCCGGTGGCGGAGTTGCCGGCGATGATGCATCCGGTCACGGTGAGCGAGCTGCCAGAGGAGTTGTCGATGGCGCCCCCCTCGCCGTTGCCGGCCTGATAATGGAAGGGGCCGGTGGCCGGTCCGGTGGCGCCACCGACAGCGCTGTTGCCGATGAAGGTCGAGCCGGTCACCGTCGCGGTGGCCCCGAGGAAGTTCCACAGGGCACCTCCCGCGCCCGTGCCGCCTCCCGTGCCGAGTCCGGAGACGGGGACGTAGCCTGCGCCGCCGATGGCGCTGTTGCCCATGAAGAGGCAGGACGAGACGTTCAGCGTCGTCCCCAGGTTCGCATTGGCGATCGCGCCGCCCTGGCTGGATTGGATGCCGAGGCCACCCTCCGCGATGTTGTCGATGAACGTGCTGCCGCTGATCGTCAGCGAGCCGGGCACCAAGACCGTCGTACCACCGGGGTATTGGTAAGAGGTTATCGACGAGTTGCCGATCGCCCCGCCAGTCGCCTGCCCGCCGGTAAAGCTCAGAGGAGTGGTGTCGCTACCGGCCACCGCCTGGTTGCCGGTGAACGTACAGCCGGTGATGGTCGTGGACGCACCGCTGAGGCCGATGGCTCCGTCTCCCGCGAGCTCGGTCCCGCTCGCGGAGGTCGTCCCGCTCGCGGAGTTGTCCACGAACGAGCTGTCGGTGATCGTGACGATCGCACCGCCGGTGCCGCCGCCGCTGCCGACTCCAATCGCGCCGGCGCCGCCGGCGCCGTCGAAGTCGCCGACTCCGATGGCCTGGTTGTCGTGGAACGTACAGTCGCGGACCGTCAGGACATCGCCCAGGTTGGCGTTCATGTAAATTCCGCCGCCGGAGGCGAACTCGCATTCGACCGTGTTGCCCGAGATCCTGCTCCCGGTGATGGTCAAGTTGCCGTAGTAGACGGCGATGCCGCCACCCTCGGCCGATTCGGCGTAGGGCTGCGTCGGGTGGTTCGTGTTGTTCACGATCTGGCTGCCGGTGATCGTTGACGTGCCCCCGCACGAGATGCCGCCACCCGCGTTGCCGCTCACGACGCTGGCGACGAGGTCCAGTCCGTTCTTGGCGATGATACCGCCGGTATCCGAGCCGGAGTTGCCCGAGATGGTGCTGCCGGTGATGCTCAACGACTCGTAGCAATAGATGCCACCGCTGCCGACGCCGGAGTTGCCCGAGATGGTGCTGCCGGTGATGGTCAACGGGTGGTTACTGTCGATGCCGCCGCCGGTATTGCCGGAGATGGTGCAGCCGGTGATCGTCAACGACGCGTTGCTCCCGATGTACCCGCTGCTCCCGATGCCGCTGCCGGAGTTGCCGGAGATGATGCTGTCGGTGATGGTCAACGACCCGGTGCCCTCGATGCCGCCGTCGGTATTGCCGGAGATGGTGCAGCCGGTGATGGCCAACGACCCGGAGTTCTCGATGCCGCCGGCGCCGACGCCGGAATTGCCGGAGATGGTACTGTCGGCGATCTTCATCGTGCCTTCATTGACGATGCCGCCTGCGCCCGAGTAGAAAAACCGGAACGAGGTCGTGTTGCCGGTGACGATCGCGTCGCTCAGGGTCAGCGTGCCCTGGTTGAAGATCCCGCCGCCGGTGTAGTACACGCCGCCACTCGTGCCGTCGGTGATCGTCAGTCCCGAGATCGAGGCCGTCACCCCGCTGTCGATGTCGAAGACGGTGGAGTTGTCGTCCCCGCTGACAGTGACCTTGCTCGCGCCCGGCCCCTGGATCTTGACCCCGGTTGCGACCTCGAGCGGGCCGCTGGAGAGCGTGATGGTGCCGTAGGCCCGGGGCGCGAAGACGATGGTGTCGTCGTTCTGGGCCAGGGCCAGCTCGGCGCGGAGCGAGCCCTTGCCGCTGTCGGCGTCGTTGGTGACGGTGAGCGTGCTCAACAGGGCGCGGGCCTCCAGCGGAAGGAGGCCGGGCGCGAATCGCCGCCGACGCTCACGACGAGCGCCGATCCGGGACCGCCTGGGTGAGTGATTCTGCGCTGCTCGGAATCCGCGAACGAACATGGTGTAGCCTCCCGCTGCACGACAAAGGGTGTGCAATTGCATCGAATTGTCGATGAATGCGTTGCTCGCCCGGAGCGTGGGGTGACTCTCGTTGACAGCCTGGGGGCTGCGGCTCCGGTTCCGGTGGTATGGGAATCCGGCCGCGATGCCCGAAACCGATTCTTGAGGTCCTGGTTCGGGGATCCCATCGGCCTGGGCAGTCGGGCCGGTCGCGACGGACGGACAATCTGTTCCGGAAGGGGCAGGTCCTGGCGAGCGGGGGGCGTCAGCCCCCTGTCCGGCGAGTGACGGCCCTCGATGACAGGGGGCTGACGCCCCCCGCTCGCCTTTCCGGAACAGACTCTGATCCGATCGCCGCCGAGGGGTTGACCGCGTCGATTGGCCGCTCTTAGAGTCGTCTTCCGTAGGATCCCTTGCGCCCTGCGCGCCTCTGGGGATTCCGAATTCCGGATTCGCGATTCCGGATTCCCGGATCATTCCCCTTCGGGAATCCGGAATCGCGAATCGGGAATCCCGATGGGGTTGCGGCCGAAGGCCGCGTCAGAGTCGTCCTCCGTAGGATCCCTGCGCCGTGCGCATCTGGGGATTCCCGATTCGCGATTCCGAATTCCCGGATCATTCCCCTTCGGGAATCGGGAATCGCGAATCGGGAATCCCGATGGGGTTGCGGCCGAAGGCCGCGTCAGAGTCGTCCTCCGTAGGATCCCTGCGCCGTGCGCATCTGGGGATTCCGGATTCGAGATTCCCGATTCTGGAATCATTCCCCTTCGGGAATCCGGAATCGCGAATCGGGAATCCCGATTGGGTTGCGGCCGATGGCCGCGTTAGAGTCGTCCTCCGTAGGATCCCTGCCGCCTGCGCATCTGGGGATTCCGGATTCGAGATTCCCGATTCTGGAATCATTCCCCTTCGGGAATCGGGAATCGCGAATCGGGAATCCCGATTGGGTTGCGGCCGAAGGCCGCGTTAGGATGGAGGACAGCCCACGCGGATGGGCTCTTCGCGCCGCGATGGATGGATTCGGCCCCGAATTTCGGGCTGCGGCCGCCAAATCCCACTGGAACAAGCGGGCATTGCGCGCCGACGTGCTTCGCGCGAGGCCGGCACCCGACGATCGCACAGGAACCGGTCCCATGGAACCCGATGTGAACCTGGATGGATCGCTGACGCGGCTGGCCCACGAGGTGTATTCGCCGGACCCAATCCGGAGGGACGAAGCGGCCCGACAGATGTGGCTTCGCTTCTCGGACCGGATCGCGACGATCGTGCGACGTCGGCTCGATCCGCGGATCCTCCGGCGGGCGGGACTCGAGGATGTGATGCAAAGCCTGTTTGCCGACTATTTCGCGGCTGGTCCCGGGCCGAACGGCCCGCCCCGCGACCGGGTCGAGCTCTGGCGGCGCCTGGTCCGGTTCACGCTCTACAAGATCGCCAACACGGCCGACCGCCACCGCGCCGGGCGACGGGACGTCCGCCGCGAGCAACTCGTCGGCGACCATCTCGGCCCGGCCGAGCCGGTCGACTTCCGCAACCGAGCCCCGGACGAGGAGGCCGCCGCTCGGGAGGAGTTCGACCGCCTGCTGGACGTCCTGCCCGACGACCTCCGCCGCGTCCTGGCGATGCGGATCGAGGGTTATTCGAATGCCGAGATCGCCGTGGAGATCGGCCGCGTCGAGCGAACCGTGGAGCTGAAGCTGCGGACGATCCGGAGCCTCCTGGGTCCCCACCTGCGGGACGTGGTCGCGCTGGACGACGAGCCGGAGGACTCCTGACCACCATCCACCCGGCCGCGAACCGCCACTCTTGCCACTCGAGGCTCGCCATGGTCCGCCCCGATTCGAATGTGTCAGGCGACGACGGCAACCACGATCTGTGCATCCTCCGCCTCATCGAGTCGTTCGAGGACGGGTGGGTCGCCGGCTCCCCGACTCCCCTGGAAAACTGGCTCGCCAACGGCCGGCGCCGATGACCGGGATGAACTGCTCCGACACGCGCTGGCGGTCGAGGTTGCCCACCGCCGGCGCCGCGGCGAGACGCCGACGGCGGGCGACTACCTGGACCGTTTCCCGGCTCACCCCTCGCTCATCCACGAGGCCTTCGCCGAGGCGCAGCCCTGGACCGACACCGGTCCATCCGGCGCGAACTGGCCTCACCCCGGAGGCCGCGTGCTCGAGACCCTCGACCGCTCGGCCGGCCCCCTGCCACGCGTCCTGCTGGGCGACATCCGGGGTGGCGCCGAGGCCCCGACGGTCCGGCCATCGTCGGCCGAACGGCCCGTGTCGGCGGACCGCCCGGCGCGGGTGCAACTGCTGGGCGAGATCGCCCGCGGCGCGATGGGGGTCGTGCTCAAGGGGCGCGATCCCGATCTCGGCCGCGACCTGGCCGTCAAGGTCCTGCTCGAGGAGCATCACCATCGGCCCGACCTGATCCGGCGCTTCGTCGAAGAGGCGCAGATCGGAGGCCAACTCCAGCATCCCGGAATCGTCCCGGTGTATGAGCTGGGCGTCTTCGGCGACGCGCGGCCCTACTTCACGATGAAGCTGGTCAAGGGCCACACCCTCGCCGGGCTGCTGGCCGCGCGGACGGCTCCCTCATCCGAGCTGCCCCGGTTCCTGGAGACGTTCCTCCGGGTGGCCCAGACGGTGGCCTACGCCCATGCGCGGGGCGTCGTCCACCGTGACCTCAAGCCGTCGAACATCATGGTGGGGCCGTTCGGCGAGGTGCAGGTGATGGACTGGGGCCTGGCCAAGGTCCTGCCCCGCGGCGGCGACGCCGACGATCCGGAGGTTGGAGACGGCGACGAGCGGGAGAGGGTCGTCGCGACGGCGCGGAGCGACTCGGATGTCGACCGCTCGCGCGCGGGGAGCGTCCTGGGCACGCCCTCCTACATGGCCCCCGAGCAGGCCGACGGGCAGATCGAGCGGGTGGACGAGCGGGCCGACGTCTTCGCGCTGGGGTCGATCCTGTGCGAGATCCTCACGGGCCACCCGGCGTTCACCGGCCGCTCCTCGGACGAGGTCCTGCGATCGGCCCGCCGGGCCGACCTCTCGGGCGCCTTCGCCCGGCTGGCGACCTGCGGCGCGGACGACGAGCTGGTCCGCCTGGCGCGGGCCTGCCTGGCCCCCGCCTGGGACGACCGCCCGCGCGATGCCCAGGTGGTCGCCGACCGCATGCAAGTGTACCTCGACGGCGTCCACCGGCGGATCCGCGAGGCCGAGCAGGCCCGGGCGGCCGAGGCGGCCCGAGCCGAGGAGGCGCGGGCAACCGCCGCGGCGGCCGAGGGGCGGGCGCGGGCCGAGGGGCGGGCGCGACGGATGACCGCAGGTCTGGCCGCCACGGTCTTGATCGCGACTGCGCTCGGCGTCGCCGGCTGGCGGTGGGTGGAGTTGGACCGGATCCGGCAGAGGGGGTTGATCTCGGCCCGCGTCAACGCGGCGTTGCAGGAGGCCACGCGGTTGAAGGGCCAGGCCCAACGGGCGGCGGCCGGCGACTTGACACCCTGGGTCGAGGCTCTGGCCGCTGCCGACAAGGCCATGGGCCTCCTCGAGCCGCGTTCCGACCCGGTGCTGGCGGCGCAGGTCGAGTCGCTGCTGGCCGACATCACGGCCGACAAGCAAGCGGCCGAGGCGGCTGCCCGGGGCGAGAGGGCCGACCGGAAGCTCCTGGAGAAGCTGGTCGATATCCGCTCGGCCAAGGCCGACGACTCCGACGGCTCGCGGACCGACGCGGATTACGCCCGGGCCTTCCGGGACGCCGGGATCGACGTCGCGGGACCACCGCCGGCCGAGGCGGGCACCGGGATCAAGGCCCGACCCGCGGCCGTGGCCGGGGCGCTGACCGCGGCGCTGGACGACTGGGCCTCGGTGCGACGATCGCTGCGCCACGATCAAGCTGGGGCGCTGCGGCTCGCCGAGGTCGCGAATGCCGTCGATCCGGCCCCCTGGCGGGTCGGGCTCCGCCGCGCGCTCGACCTGGCCGACCGGGCATCGCGGGGCAAGGCGCTCCGGACCATCGCCGCGTCCGCGAAGCTGGAGGCCCTGCCCGCGGTCGACCTGGATCTCCTGGGCACGGCCCTCTCTGAAGCCGGGGAGTCGGAGGCGGCGGACCACGTGCTGCGGGCCGGCCGGCGGAGGTTCCCGGAGGACGTTTGGCTCAACTACGACCTGGCTCGCGTCCTGGAGGGCCGGTCGCGTCGCGAGGAGGCGATCCGCCACTATTCCATCGCCCGCGCCCTCCGGCCCGAGACGGCGCTCGCCCTGGCCATTGCGCTGAAAGACTCCGGGGACTCGGACGAGGCGCTCGCGGTGTTCGAGGACCTGTTGCGACGGCGTCCCGACGATGGCCGCAACTACGCCCATTACAGTGAACTGCTGCGGGAACGAGGCGATCGCCCCGGTTCGCTGGCGGCCGCGGCCAAGGGGGTCGCGATCCTGCGTGGGGCCGTCCGCCTCCGCCCCGACGACGCCGATGCCCATACCGGCCTCGCCCTCGCCCTGACCGCCGCGGGGAAGCTGGCGGAGGCGACCGCCGAGGTCCGCACCGCCATCCGGCTCCGGCCCGACGACGCCCAGGCCTACTCCAACCTCGGCGCGATCCTGATCGACGCCGAGCACGACTACGACGGCGCGGTCGCCGCGCTCCGCACCGCCGTCCGCCTCCGGCCCGAGGCTCCGGACGCCCACATGAACCTCGGCGTCGCCCTGCAGTTTCGGGGGGAGCTGGCCGAGGCGATCGCCGAATTCCGCACCGCCATCCGGCTCCGGCCCGACGACGGGCGTGCTTACGACAACCTCGGCAACGCCCTGCAACTTCGGGGGGATTTGGCGGGGGCGATCGCCGCGTATCGGACCGCCATCCGCCTCCGGCCCGGCGACGCCCGGACCCACGCCAACCTCGGCGTGGCGCTGCGGTCCCGGGGGAAGCTGGCCGAGGCGATCGCCGAGTTCCGCACGGCCGTCCGCCTCCGCCCCGACGACGCGAGCTCCTACGTCAACCTGGGCTCGCTCCTGTGCAACGCCCAGCGTGACTACCACGGCGGTGTCGATGCGCCTCCGCACGGCCGTCCGCCTCCGGCCCGACGACGTCCAGGCCCACACCGGCCTCGGCATCGCCCTGGGGCACCTGGGGAAGCTGACGGAGGCCATCGCCGAGTTCCGCACCGCCATCCGGCTCCGGCCCGACGATGCCGAGGCCCACTCCAACCTCGCTGTCGGCTTGCAACGCCGGGGGGAACTGGCCGAGTCCGAGGCCGAACTCCGGGCGGCCCTGAAGCTCGAGCCCAGCCGGGCCGACGCCCACTGCAACCTGGGTCGAGTGCTCCGGGCGCAGGGGAGATTCGAGGAAGCTCTCGCCGAGCTCCGCGCGGGGCACCAGCTCGGCTCGAGTCGGCCCGACTGGCGTTATCCCTCGGGCCAGTGGGTCCGCGATGCCGAGCGCGCGGTGGTCCTGTCGCGCAGGCTGCTGGCCGTGCTCGAGGGAGACAACATCCCCACGGACCCTTCCGAATGCCTGGAGTTCGCTCGGATCTGCTCCGAGATGCGCCGCCACGCCGCAGCAGCCCGGCTCTACGCCGATGCCCTGCGGGCCGAGCCCAAGCTGGCAGACGACCGCCATGCCGGCCACGCCTACTTCGCCGCCCGCAACGCCGCACTGGCCGGCTGCGGCCTGGGCAAAGATGTTCCACCGACGGATGAAGCCGCACGGGCCAGGCTTCGCGGCCAGGCGCTCGGCTGGCTCCGTGGCGAGGTTCGGACCTGGTCCAGAACGCTCGATCAGTGCGAGCCCGAGAGACGCGGCATGGTGCGCCAGGCCCTGGAGAACTGGAAGACCGATCCCGCCCTGGCGGGCCTGCGCGAACCGGCAAGCCTGGCGAAGCTCCCGGAGGGAGAACGCCCGGCCTGGCGTGGCCTGTGGGAGGACGTCGAGGCGCTCTCGACGAAGGCTTTGGGCGATCAACCCTGAGCCATCCCGCACGCGAAGTCCGGTTCGAAGCACACACTCACGTGCGTTGTCACCAGCGGTTGACCCCGGTCCTCCGATGTCTCGGAGCAATCACTCGTCGACTTCGCGCAACGGTCTGATACGATCGAGGAAGACCTCGGTCGATCCGATCGACCTCGATCGCGAGGTGAACGGTGGTTACCAGCGACACGGTCATCCGGTTTCTTGAAGGATTGCCCATGCTTGGCTCCGAGATCCGCCATACGACTGCTCCAACGAACGACGAGTTTCCCCGGTCGGACCGTTCGATCGACCCGCCCTCTGTGACGCGCAGGGTATGCCTCGGCGTCCTGTCGGCGTGGCTCGGCTGTGGGCCGCGCGTGGGATGGTCGAGCGAGCAAGATGCCGCCAAGCCCACGAACGGCCTCGAGGCTCTGACCAAGGCCGTCGAGGCGCTGATCCGCGTTGCTGGCGCCGAAGAGGTCGGCGTGGCCTACCACGACCTGGCGACCGGTGAGGAATTGCTCAATCATGCGGATGACACGTTTCACGCGGCCAGCACGATGAAGGTGCCGGTCATGATGGAGGTGTTTCGCCAGGCCGAGGATAAGACGCTCTCCCTGGACGACCGAATGGCGGTAAAAAAAGAATTTACCAGCATCGTCGACGGGAAGCCGTTCTTGCTCAAGGTCGAGGACGACTCCGAGACGGGCCTCTATCGGCGGCTGGGCGAGCGGTTGACCATCCGGGAGCTCATGCGGCTGATGATCACCGAGAGCAGCAATGTCGCCACGAATATGCTCGTGGAGCGAGTCGGCGCGGCCCGGACTTCGGAATACATGAAGCAGCTCGGAGCCAAGAACATCCGGGTCCTGCGCGGCGTCGAGGACAATCAGGCGTATGCGCGGGGGCTCAGTAACACGCTCACGCCGCGCGGCCTCATGCAGATCCTCAAGCAGTTGGCCGAACGGAAGGTCGTCTCCATGAAGGCTTCCGAGGAGATGATCGCGATTCTGCGCGGTCAGAAGTTCGCCGAGGGAATCCCCGCCGGGCTGCCCAAGGGCGTCACCGTCGCGCACAAGACCGGGGCGTTCGGGCAGGTCTATCACGACGCGGCGATCGTCGAGCCGGCCCGGGGAAAGCCGTTTGTCCTGGTCGTCCTGACGCGCGGGATCAAGGAGCCACCGCGGGCCCACAAGCTCGTGGCGGACATCACCCGGGCTGTCTACCAGCATGCCGAGACGGCCCGGCGCTGATCGTGTCTTCCTCTGTAGGCTCCCCGCGCCGTGCGCGCATCTGGGGATTCCGAATTCCGGATTCGCGATTCCCGATTCCGGATCCATTCCTCTTCGGGAATCCGGAATCTCGAATCGGGAATCCCTCTTGGGTTGCGGCCGGAGGCCGCGTTAGAGTTCTCCCCCGTAGGATCCCTTGCGCCGTGCGCGCCTTTGGGGATTCCGAATTCCGGATTCGCGATTCCCGATTCCGGAATCATTCCTCTTCGGGAATCCGGAATCTCGAATCGGGAATCCCTCTTGGGTTGCGGCCGGAGGCCGCGTTAGGATAGCGGCTGGAAAGTGGGTCAGGCTGGACAGCCCGACCTACGGTTACTTCAATCGGGAGGCCGGAATATGTCGGTTTCTCCAATCGTGCGACTTCCTGACGTTCGCCCGCGGGCTCATGCAGGCGCGGCTCGTCTGGCAGTCGTCGTGCTGGGCCTGGCCGGGCTGGCTTGCGGATTTCCGCGCCCCTGCGCGGCGCAGGCGGAGGACCTCTCCGGGCGGGTCGTGGACAAGGCCGGCGTGGGAGTCCCCGGAGCCAAGATCTGGGCCATCGGTGGCGATTGGGAGGCACCTGAGACGATCGCGACCACGACCTCCGCCGACCGGGGCTACTTCGTGTTTCCGCGCGCCTGGGGACCCGCCGGCCCTCAACCTTCTCGTTTCCTCAACGTGTTCGCCCGCGTCGGCGATGGGCGGATCGGCTGGCGGAGCAGCATCTGGTTCATTCACACAAATGGACATGAGGTCACGCTCGTCCTGGGCCCCGTCGGCCAGGTCCGGGGCCGGTTGAACGATCAATCCGGCCGGCCGATCGCCGGCGCCGAGGTCATGCCGTTGAGCCTCGGCCGGCGCGCGGAGGAACACCCGGGGCAAGATCTCCTCCGGCTCAGCCCCGAACTGGCCGGGCCGTTCCGAACCAAAACCGCCCCGGACGGCTCGTTCGCACTCGACGGCATCCCGCCGGGCTGCCGGGTCGACGCGAGGATCTCCGCCCCAGGTTTCGGAAAGCCCACGATTTCCTGGGATGCCTCCCGGCCCGTGTCGATCGTCCTCGATGGACGGCTCGGGCGGATCGAAGGCCGGCTGAAGCCGCCCGATGATCGCGGGCGCTCGGGGAAGCTCTCGGTCTCGTTGCGCCGCAAGATACGCGCGAGGATCGCGGCTCGGCCCCGTTCCAGATGTATTACTCTCAGACCGTCCTCGCCGATCAGGATGGCGCGTTCCGGTTCGACGACGTGCCACCGGGCCGCTATGAGGTCATTCCCGTCCTCGACGGCAGTTCCCGCTCAGCAACCGAGGAGGCCCAGGAGGTCGAGGTCGGACCGAAGGCCGTCGCCCGGGTCGGCATGCCGGTCCATCGGCTCGTGACGATCACGGGGCGGATTCTCGACGCACAGACAGGCAAGGGCATCCCGGGGATTGGCCTCCGCTCCACACTGCTCACCCCTCAGAATTCCCTCTTTTTCATCGGTCAGGCCAAGACCGACGCCGACGGCCGTTACACGATCGAGGCGCCGCCGGGGAACATCCAGGTGCAGCCCTCGACGCTACCGAAGACCTATCTGGGACTCTGGTCGCACGAATGCCCCAGGCTGGAAATCACGGCCGACCGGACCTGGCCCGACCTGAAGCTCCACCGCGCGACCGAGCTCGACGGTGTGGTCGTTGATGCGGACGGTCAGCCGGTCGTCGGGGCCGAAGTCGTCGTGACCGCGCCCAATCCCCGGGGGTTCGGCTTTGGCGGGACCAGGATCCAGACCGGACCCGGCGGCACGTTCCACCTCGAGCAGCTCGACCCCAACGACACGATCCCCCTTCGCGCCCGGACCAAGGAGGCGACGACCGACGGCACCATTGTGATCACGCCGAGGCTGGTCGATGGGAAGCTCAAGCTCACGATCGACCCGAAGTTCGCGTTCCGGATTCGAGGGCAAGTGACCGACCCCTCGGGCAAGCCGATCGCGGAGGCCAGGGCCCAGCTCTGGTGGTCGCGCCAATTCGTCAGCGGGAAGCCGGATGCGCTGGGCAAGGGGATCAGCGGGATGCTGGAGTCGTTCACGACCTCCAAGGCCGGCTGGTTCGTTTTCCGGGACCTCTGGCCGGGCGATCGGTACAAGGTCGTCATCGAGGCGCCGGGCCGGGGCAAGGCCGAGGTGCCCGAAGTCACCGGCAAGGCCGGCGAGACGCACCTCGTCGGCTCGATCGTCCTGACCGGGATCGACGGCTACCTCGCTGGCCGCGTGGTCGGCTCCGACGGCCGGCCCATCGCCAGCGCGACGGTCTTCAATCGCGGCGATGGTCCCAGAGCGGTCGAGGCCCTGACCGACGACCAGGGCCGGTTCCGGCTCGAGGGCCTGTTCCCGGGGGTCAAGTACGCGTTCGCTCGCAAGGACGGTTACCGCTTCACCGGCGAAAAGGCCGAAGCCGAAGGCGGCGAGCTGACCGTCACGATGCACAAGACGACGGAGCCGCCCCCCGTCTGGAAGCCCGACGCGACGGCGACCTTCGAAGATCAGCGGGCCTTCGCCCGGCGGATCCTGATCCGGCTCTGGGACAAATTCGGTGAGAACGCCGAGCAAAACGGTGCATCGTCCTGCATCCCGGACATGGCCCGGATCGACCCGGAGCTCGCCTTGCAACGGTCGGCCCAGCACGGACATCGTTATGACGGGCGGGTCCGCCAGGCGGCGGCCGAGATGCTCGCCGAGCAGGACGGCCCGGAGGCGCTGGCGATGCTGGCCCCGGCCGCTCCGAGCGAGAGCCAGTACACCTTGCAGCGGCTGGCCGACCGGTTCGCGCCGACCGATCCAAAGAAGTCCCTGCTCTTCGCCGAGGAGGCGGTCGTCCGCGCCCGCGCGCTCCAGCAGCCCAACGGCGCCGCCGCGCTGGCCCGGGCCGGGACGGTCCTCATCCGGCTCGGTCGCGCCGAGGCGGGTCTAAAGCTGATCGACGAGGCCGCTGAGGCCGCCGCGCACCTGGGGACCAGGGTCATGGACGGCTATACGCGCGGTGTCGTCGCCAGGGCGCTGGCTCCGTTCGATGCCAATCGCGCCCTGGCGCTCGTCGAATCGACCGATTCCAAGGACCGTTACACCGGTTTCGTCGCCGCCGCGATCGCCGAGAAAGATACAGACCGGGCCGTCGCCCTGGCCGACGCGATGGTTGGCAACGGGCCGTATCCCGATCATGCCAGGACGGAGATCGCCAGCCGGATCGGTGCCGACCGTACAGACGAGGCGATCCGCGTGATCGATGGGATGAAAAGCTTCATGGCCGACCATGCGCGGGCCGAGGCGTTTGCCTGGCTGGCCATGGCGATCGCCCCACGCGACCGGCCGCGCGCCTTCGCCCTGATCGACCGCGCCCTGGCCTCGCCGGTCGACCACCTTGAACGATACGAGAGCTCGATCAATTCCGGCGGCGCGACGGCGTCCGCCGCACGGATGGCCGACGCCGCCCGGCTGATCGGCTATCCCGACATGAACAGCGTGATCATGCGGGTGATGACGACCCGGCTCAACCCGTTCGGCTCCGGCTTCCAGGATCCCGCCTGGCAGATCCGAGCGTCTACGATCGCCGCGGCCCGCCTGGCACTGGTCAACCCTGGCGCGGCCCGCGTGCTGCTCCAGCAACTCGAGGCCCGCAGCGGACTGGATCCCGCCAAGCTCGCCGAGGTCGCCGGCCGCGACTTGCTCCGCGCCTGGGCCCTGGTCGACCTCAAGAAGGCCGAGATCGTCTTCGAGGCCGAGCTCGCCGCCGCCGAGGCGAGCAAGAATCGGAATCTTCAGAGGGCTGGGTTCTTCCGGATGATCGAGATCCTGGTCCAGCCGCCCCACCGCCGCGCCGAGGAGGCTTTCCAGAGGGATGCCGCAGGCCGGCCGGTCCTTGATTGATGTCTTCCGCCGCGCCGCCCCAGGTCCCGGGAGCCACCGACGCTCCAGTCCGGGGGAAACAGTCTACCGCTTACTTTTTTTTGTGAAAATTTTTATATCTCAATCGCGCCAGGAGTTGTGACTCGAAACCGCGCCCAATTCTCGATAGGTGCATTAACGGATTCGAAAAGCTGTGGCATCCTAATAGTTAGGGGGTGGCGTGTGCGCGAGCGGTCTGGTTCCGCTCAGCCTGGCATCCCCATCTCAGGTAGGCCCGCCTCCCATCCTCACGGACCACGATTGCCGTTTCCGCCGACCCACTGCGAGTCGAAGATCGAGCACCCAGCGCGGAAGATCGTCCGAAAAGCTGCCACAAAGCGCCATCCTGTGCGGTCGGTTTTTCGCCCGAAATCCAGGAACGAATGGGTGTTATGTCACAGAGGGGTTCCCGAGTCGATGTGCCAACTCCCGGGCGCGACTCCGCCGCGTGAGGAAGGAGGCCCGTCGCCTGATCCGAGGACCTCGTCTGGGCTCGCGTTCTGGTTCCAGAAGGCACGTATGCGATCCTCCGGGAACTCAGTTTCAGAGGAACTCGTGGTCAGGCGAAATGGCCACCGCGCGTGTCGAGGTAAACGGCGTAGAGCGACTGGCCGGCAACCACGAAGAGGCGGTTCCGCTTGGGGCCTCCGAAGCAGAGGTTTCCACAGATCTCCGGCAGGAGGATCAGACCAATCCGGACGCCGTCGGGGGCGAAGATGTGGACGCCGTCGTAGCCGGGTCCGACCCAGCCGCCGGCCGCGTAGAGGTTGCCCTCCTCGTCGCAGCGGATGCCGTCGGCGAAGCCGGCGAATTCGCCACCGGCCGTCGAACATCTTCATCGAGACGAACTCCCGTCCGCGCGCGAGCTTCGTGCCGTCGACGACGTCATACGCGCGAATGTTGCGCGGCGCCTCGGGATAGTGGGATGCGCCGGTGTCGGCGATGTAGAGCGTCTTGTAGTCGGGGGAGAAGCAAAGGCCGTTGGGTTTGAAGAGTTCGTCGGTGACCTTGGCGAGCTTGCCGCTGGTCGGGTCGATCCGGTAGACGGCCTCCTTGATCTCGAGCTTTCCTTTGCGGCCTTCGTAATCCAGGAGCGAGCCGTATCCGGGATCGGTGAACCAGATTCCGCCGTCGGGGTGAACGACAGCGTCGTTGGGGGCGTTGAGCGGCTTGCCCTCGAAGCGGTCGGCCAGGATGGTCGTCTGGCCGTCGTGCTCGTAGCGCACCATCCGGCGGTTGCCGTGCTCGCAGGAGATCTGCCGGCCCTCGCGATCGAAGGTGTTGCCGTTGGAGTTGCCGGACGGGTGACGCATCACGCTGACGTGGCCGTCATCCTCGAGCCAGCGGAGCTGGACGTCGTTGGGGATATCGGACCAGACGAGATACTTGCCCACACCGTTCCAGGCCGGCCCTTCGGCCCAGAGCATGCCCGTGTGCAGGCGCCGGATGGGAGTGTTACCGATCTTGATCTTCGCGAAACGTTTGTCGAGAACCATGATGTCGGGATCGGGATAGCGCACGGGCTCGGCGTGTGGGCCGTACTGGCGCGGGGTCTGGGCCCTGGCGGCGGTGCCGGCGGCCATGGCGGTCGTCGCGAGCGCGGCCGCGGCTCCGCTCAGAAACCCGCGACGATCGGTGGTAGCCTGGTCCTGGTCCGTCGCCCTGCTCCGAGACATCTTCTCGATCTGGCTCATCGGGGTCCCCCTCAACGTTGCCCACGTGTTGTCTGAACCGTGACACCTCTCTCTCGGTAACACGATTGTCGGGGCGTGGCAAGACCGTCGAACGGAACAACCGTGGCGAATGCTCTGGGATGACTGCACCGCGCGTCGTACCTAACACGCGCGGCTTCGGAGGAATCCGTTCATCCCGTGCACATACCGGACCGCATTATAATAATTATTTATTATATTTTAATATAAATATAATCAATTTAAGCGATCGCCTTTCGAGTTCGCTGCGAATCCGTGCCGGCGAACAGGTCCGCCGCGCGAGAAGCCGGCTTGAGTCCGGACCTCATTCGCGTACAATGAAACTGGCGGTATCCTACCCACGCATCTTCCAACCGGCACGAGAACGATGAAGACCAAGACCAAAGCGGGGCGATATGCCAGGCTGAGGGATCCGCTGGTCCGCGACGGTGACGCGTTGCGCCCGGCGAGCTGGGACGAGGCCCTCGACCGCGCGGCGAGTGGACTGAGCCAGACCATCGAGCGGCATGGCTCGCGAGCGTTCGGGATGTTCAGTTGCTCCAAGACCACGAACGAACTGAACTACATCGCGCAGAAGTTCGCGCGGGTCGTGATCGGCAGCAATAACATCGATAGCTGTAATCGTACGTGACACGCACCGAGTGTCGCCGGTCTGGCGACGGTGTTCGGCGCGGGCGGGGGCACGAGCTCCTACCGCGAGATCGAGGAGACGGACACGATTCTCCTCTGGGGCTCGAACGCGCGCGAAACGCATCCGATCTTCTTCCATCACCTGCTCAAGGGCATCCATCACGGTGCCCGTCTCTACGCGATCGATCCGCGCCGGACCAGCTCCGCGGCTGGGCCGATGCGTGGTTAGGCCTGGATGTCGGTTCCGACATCGCGCTGGCCAATGCGGTGGGTCGCGAGATTATCGCCGCGGGACTCGAGAATCGCGAGTTCATCGCGCAGGCGACAACCGGTTTCGAATCGTACCAGCGGGCCGTGGAACCCTATACGCTTGCCTACGCCGAGCGGGAGACGGGGGTCCCCGCATCGTCGATCCGGGAGATGGCCCACGCCTACGCCAGGGCCGGTCGAGCCATGATCTGCTGGACGCTGGGGATCACGGAGCACCACAACGCGGTCGATAACGTCCTCGCGCTGATCAACCTGTCTCTGCTGACCGGTCACGTGGGACGCTACGGATCCGGCCTCAACCCGTTGCGCGGTCAGAACAATGTCCAGGGCGGTGGCGATATCGGCGCGCTCCCCGATCGGCTCCCCGGGTTCCAGCACGTCGAGATCGACGAGCTTCGTTCGAAGTTCGAGCGGCACTGGGGCGTGTCGATCCCTGCGACGCGCGGATGGCATCTCTCGGAGATGTTCGAGGCGATGGAACGGGGCGATTTCCGGGCCCTCTACGTCCTCGGCGAGAACCCGCTCCAATCGGAAGCCGACCAGGTCCAGACGCGGCATCGGCTCGAATGCCTCGACTTCCTGGTCGTGCAGGACATCTTCCTCACCGCGACCGCAGAGATGGCCGATGTGGTGTTCCCGGCCTCGGCAGGCTGGTGCGAATCGGACGGAACCGTGACCAACAGCGAGCGGCGGGTCCAGCGCGTGCGGAAGGCCCTGGGCCCACCCGGCGGCGCCCGGGACGACGTCCGCATCCTCTTCGACCTCGCGAACCGGATGGGACACGATTGGGGCGAACCGGACGCCGAGACCATCTGGAACGAGGTGCGCACACTCTGTCCCGCCTACGCCGGGATGAGCTACGCACGCCTGGAAGCCCGGCACGGGCTCCAGTGGCCCTGTTATGACGAGGATCATCCGGGCGAATTGTTTCTTCATAGCCGGCTCTGGGAGCGGCCGCTCAATGGCCCGAGAGTCGCGTTCCACCCGGTTGCGCACGACCCGCCGGTCGAGCGATTGACCGACGAGTTTCCGCTACGGCTCACGACGGGGCGCCGGCTCGACGAGTACAACACCGGCGTGCAATCCTCGGGCTACGCCTCGCCCATGCGCCGGGGCGAGAGCCTCGACATCTCGCCGGAGGACGCCGACCGGCTCGGGGTCCGGAACGGCGAGGTGGTGCGAGTCACCTCGCGGCGGGGTCGGATCGAGGTCCCCATACGCATCGACGAGGGCCTACGCCCCGGGCTCACGTTCATGACGCCTCACTTCCAGGATGAGGTCGCCACGAATATCCTGACGATTGACGCCACGGACCCTACGTCGGGGACCGCGGAGTTCAAGGCCGCCGCAATCCGGGTCGAGCGGCTGGGAGCTCAATGAGGACGATGGACCTTCACTTTCACGGCCCCGAAGCCACGGCGACCGAGCGAGCGGCCGTCGATTCCGTCCTGGGACCACCCACCTCCGCCTGGGCCGGTGGATTCCGGAACGTGGAGGCCGAAGGCCATGGTTTCGCGCTCGGCGGCCACGCGGCCCGGTCCCGCCGCGATCTCCTCCTGCCCGCCCTCCACGCAGTCCAGTCCCGGTTCGGATGGATACCGCCGGGCGCGCTGGACTACATCTGCCGGCGCCTGACCATACCGCCCGCCGAGGCGCACGGAGTCGTCACGTTCTATCACCTCTTCTCGCTCTCGCCGCGTCCTCAGTTCGTCGCCCACGTCTGCGACGACATCGCCTGCCGGATCAAAGGGGCGGAGAACCTCTGCGCCGAGCTGAAGCAGGCGCTCGGTCACGAAAGCGAAGGTTCTTGGAAGCGCAGCCCCTGCCTGGGCTCTTGTGAGCGGGCCCCGGCCGCCTTGGTTCTGAATGCAGGCGAGTTGCCCGGCGCGATCGCGCTCGCTCCGGCAACAGCCGCCGAGATCCTCGCGGCGCGGGGTTCTACCGGCCCGGCCGAGGGTGCTAACTTCGAATCGATGCGACGGTCAGTACCGCAGTCCGGCACTCCAACACTTCGCCTGCTACACAGGATCGGCCGGATCGACCCCGAGAGCCTTGAGGCCTACTGCGCCTCGGGTGGCTATGCCGCATTGGACCGGGCGATCGAGATCGGCCCCGCCGGGGTCATTCGCGAGGTGTTGGCCTCGAAGCTCGTGGGCCGAGGTGGTGCGGCCTTCCCCACGGGACGCAAGTGGGACGCCGTGGCCAAAGCGAGTGGCCGGCCTCACTACGTTGTCTGCAATGCCGACGAGTCGGAGCCCGGCACGTTCAAGGATCGCGTCCTGATGGAGGGCGATCCGTTCGCCGTTCTCGAAGGAATGAGCATCGCGGGCTTCGCGACCGGCAGCGAGCGCGGATACCTCTACGTGCGAGGAGAGTATCCGCTCGCAACGCGACGGATGGCCGCGGCGATCGACACGGCCCGAGCCGCAGGCCGGCTAGGTAAGAACGTCCAGAACGCGGGCTTCACGTTCGACGTGGAGCTGCGTCGCGGCGCAGGCGCTTATATCTGCGGCGAAGAGACGGCCTTGTTCAACTCGATCGAGGGTCGACGCGGCGAGCCGCGTAACAAGCCTCCTTTCCCGGTTCAATCCGGCCTGTTCGGCAAGCCGACGGTGATCAACAACGTCGAGACCCTCGTGAACATCCCGCCGATCCTCATGCAAGGCGGCGCGGCTTATGCGGGCATCGGGACCTCGGGGTCCAGCGGACCGAAGCTTTTCTGCGTCTCGGGGCACGTGGCGCGGCCCGGCGTCTACGAGGTCGATTTCGGCATCACTCTTCGCGAGCTGATCGCGATGGCCGGCGGAGTTCCGGGCGAGAAGCCGATTCGCGCGGTGCTGCTCGGTGGCGCCGCCGGTGTGTTCGTCGGTCCGGACAAGCTGAACATGCCTCTGACCTTCGAGGGAACACGCGCGGCCGGAGCCACGCTCGGCTCGGGCGTGATACTGGTCTTCGACGAATCGGTAGAGCTCGGAGATATCCTGGCGCGGATCGCGGCCTTCTTCCGCGACGAGTCGTGCGGCCAATGCGTCCCTTGCCGTGTGGGGACTGTGCGTCAGGAAGAGCTGTTGCAGCGACTGCGGGCGGGCCGGATGATCGGCAGTCGCGCCCAGGAGTTGGCCTTGCTCGCGGAGATCGGCCAGGTCATGCGCGATGCGTCGATCTGCGGATTGGGACAGACCGCCTCCAGTGCCATCGAGTCGGCCCTGGCCACGCTCGATCCAATACCTGAATCGGAGAGTCCGTCATGAGCGACGACTCCATCTTCTTCCGATCACCGCCGCCGCCCAGGGAGCTTCCGGCACCTCCGTGGCGTCCGGAGCCCGCACTCCTCGAGATCGTCATCGATGGTGAGCCGGTCCTGGTGCCGGCCTCCGCGACGATCCTCGACGCATGCCGGTCGCGCGGAATCGACACGCCCACGCTCTGCTACCTCGAGAACCTCACGCCGGTCAATGCCTGCCGCGTCTGCGTCGTCGAACTCGCCGGTGCGCGGACCCTGGTCCCGGCCTGTTCGCGTCGCGTCGAGCCGGCGATGGAAATCCGCACCGACACGCCGCGCGTCCGTCTGGCGCGGAAGATGGTCCTCGAGTTCCTCGGCTCGTCCGTGGACCTGTCGACGGCTCCCCAGGCCCGGGAATACGCCGCGCGCTACGGCGCTTGCCCGGAGCGCTACGGGCCGTCGATGCTCCCGGCAAATGCCGGGGCGCGCGATGATCGCGAACCAGGCCATCACCACGCCTCTGACGGGACGACCGCAGAGACTGTCGCCCAGCCGGTCAAGGTCGATAATGACCTGTATGTTCGCGACTACGGGAAATGCATCCTCTGCTACAAGTGCGTCGAGGCGTGTGGCACCGATGCTCAGAACACGTTCGCGATTGCGGTGGCGGGCCGTGGATTCGACGCGAGGATCTCGACCGAAGCCGCGGTTCCGCTGCCCGATTCGGCGTGTGTCTACTGCGGCAACTGCATTGGCGTCTGTCCGACCGGGGCGCTGATGTTTCGCAGCGAGTATGAAATGCGCAAGGCCGGCTCGTGGGACGAGTCGCGGCAAAGGAAGACCGACACGATCTGTCCCTATTGTGGAGTCGGCTGTACGCTGTCGCTCCACGTGCAGGAAAACCGGATTGTCAAGGTGACCTCGCCGATGGATGTCGAGGTCACGCGCGGCCACCTCTGCATCAAGGGGCGGTTCGGGTTCGAGTTCGTGCACGGCGGCGACCTGAATGCTGAGGCGTCTCGCAATCCGGAATAGCGGTCGTTATCTCTCGCTCGCAGGCGATCGATCCGCACGATGACGGCCAGGCGCCATCCGGATCAATCCGACAGGCCCAGCTCGACCAGCTCATGCCGGATGTGGTCGAGGTCCCAGACCTCGACCAGGGGATCCATCATCATGGCACTGGCCAGCCGTTGGCCGCGGGCATCGTAAGCCAGTGCGGCAATCATCCCGCGGTTGCCGGGGAGACGCAGTCTGGGCTCCGCGGGGTTGGGCCGTGCGAGTGACCAGATCAAGATCGAACCTGTCGGGATACCGACGGCGAGTTCGCGGCCGTCGGGTGAGAAGGCCATCGCGAGCACCATGCCCACAGTTTCCTCGCTCGGGAGCTTGATCCAGCTCGCAGCGGTCAGCCGGTTGGTATCCAGAAGGGTCACGTTCCAGGAGCGGTCCACCACCGCCAGGAGTCCTCCGTCGGGACGCAGGGCCAGTCCGGAGATTCCGGTCGGAAGCGGCGTTTTCCAGATCAAGGCGCGAGCATGGCAGCCCTCGGGAGTCGTGTCCAGCGCCCAGGTCTGTAACGTATTATTCTCATCAATGAGATAGATGCGATCACCGTGCGGTGAGACCTGGACAGCCCAGAATCGAGGACCCGGCGATTCGGTCGCAACGGGCGACTTGCGGCGCGGGCCGGTCTTCGAGGCGATTGCCGTCTCGACGGCCGACCTCGGCGGGGAGATTACCAGCTCGAATCGGTTCGGTGACTCGGGGTGCCAGAGGTAGACGGCGGAGGACCTGGCGAGGACGAACGAACGCCCATCGGGTGTTCGTGCCATGGGAGTCGTCCTCTGCCATAGGGGTCCCTCCGCATTCGGCAGCGCGAGGCGAAGGATCGCAGGAGCCTGCATCTCGATCGAGCCCGCAGGCCAGATTCGCAGGCCCTGGCTGTCGTGCGCGACGAGGCGACCCTCCGAATCAAAGGCAACCAAAGCGGGGTTCATGACACCGCCGCGACTGAGCCCTCCGCGCCCCGCTGGTTCGGATCGTCGATCGGGGTGTCCGGCGCGGTTCGAAGAGTGGGACGACTGCGAGGAATCTGCGTCCCGAACGGGCTCCTGGGCCAGAGGAGGTGCGGGGGAGACTTTCGGACCGGTCCGTGTGTCCGGCGCCTCGGTGCCGGACTTCAGAGATTCCGCCAGCGCCGTGCCGATTTCCGGGCAACGGCCATGACGCCAGTACCACACCGCGCCATCCCAGAGCCCTCCGGCCAGCGTGCCGTCGCTGCCAAAGGTGAGCGACGAGAGACGCGCGTCGAAACCACTGAGCTGGGTCCGGGCAACGGACTCGGTCACCGTCCAGATCGAAGTTGAGGCGCCCCGGCCCCCAGCGGCGAGGGTCCGGCCGTCGGGCGAGAACGCCAGGTCCGTCGGCGGGTCGGGCTGTGACATCCGCAACACGGCAACCAGACTGTGGGCTGCCGGGTCCCACAACTCGATGGGGCCCATCCCGACAAGGGCGAGCAAGGTCCCCTGCGGGCTGAATCGCATCTGCCAGGTCACGCTCTGAGTGGGCGGCAGGGTCGCCAGAAACCGCCGCGTCTCCAGGTCGTAGAGCTGCACGGTGCCGCCCCCCGCCATCCCCGAACCGCCGGCCATCGCCAGGAGGCCGTTCGGCCCCAGGGCCAGGGCATTGAGCTCGATCGGCGTCGGGATCGGAGCGAGGTTACTCGGCGTCGAGGTTGAAGCAGGGTTACGCTCCTCTCGCGGGGCGCCACGCTCGTCGCGCCCCCTTCGCCCATCCACCCCCGAGAAGAGAGAGACGATCTTACCATGCCTTTCCGAAACCGCGACATGCCATCCATCGGGACTAATCGCCACCAGTGGCGCCGTAAGCAACGGGCGAGGCGCCTGATTGGACCGAGGCGGTCCCGAGCGTGCCATGATGGGTCTCAGGGTCGGCAGAGGCTGATCGAGGTGTTCCATATCCCAGAGGATCACCTGATACTCGCCGTGAGAGTCATAGGCGCCGAGGTCAGCCATCTCCGGGAGCGGGGCTTCGTCGAAGACCCGCTCGACCGTCACGAATCGGTGACCCGCGGAATCCGCGATGAGGCCGAGTACGTCGCGCGTTTTCCCGGCCGGCTCGCGATCGGAACGATTCACGGCTCGGAGCGGGGCACCCGAGAGGGCATCCAATAGCCGAAAGCCCCGGTTATCGGGTGAGACCACGACGAGACATCGACCTGTCAGGGCGAGGCGTGGGTACGACGGGCTGCGCCGGGAGCCCGCGGCGCCAGAGCGGGGACCAGTCCGTCGCGAGGTCGTCCCGTCACCCGCCTCCGGCGCCGCTTCCTGACTGCGATCGGCTCGCTTGTCCCCCGAGAACTCCAGTGGGTTCGGCTCGCGACCTGCTTGGGACACGGAGAGCCCAGGCGTGGTGCCCGGGTCGGAGTGGGTCGGAAGCGTCGCGAGCCGAAGACGATGTTCAATGTCCCAGAAGTCGATCTGTTCGCCGTCCTCGGAGAGGGCGGCCAACCGATTCCCTCCGGGGCTGAAGACTACACCCTGAGTCCGGTTCGTCGCCAGTTCGGGACGACGGGGTACATCCCGAAGGACCAGGAACTCGACCGCTTCGTCGCGTAACTCGGATCGCATCGCGGCATCAGGTCCCAGTGATACCGCCTGCTTGATCGATTCCAGACCCCGGTTGCGACGGTCGGGAAAATTCGAACCCCGCATGACGTCGGCCTCGGACCGGTACTGTTTGAGCAAGGTCGCGTGTAACTGGCGATTGGCCTCCTCTTGCGACTCCAAGGCGCGGTCCTTCTCCTTGTTGGCGAGGACCGCCGCGTTTTTCTGAGCGAGAATGCTCACATAAGCGAACGTGGCAATGGCCAGAACGATCGCCGCGGCCGCGGTGGAAACACTGGCGATCCCGGGATGACGGCGGGCGATCCGCCACAGCCGTCCGATCGGGCTGATCCGTCGCGCCTTGACTGGCTCATGGCTCAAGAACCGTGCGAGGTCTTCGGCCAACTCGGTGCCCGTCGCGTACCGGTTGACCGGGCGCTTGGCCAGCGCCTTGAGCACGATCGTCTCCAGATCACGCGGCAGCCGTGGCTGCACCCTACGCGGCGGCGTCGGCTCATCCCGGCCAATCTGATCGATCAGCTCGGCCGCCGATTGACCGTCGAACGGCGGGCGCGAGGTCAGCAGCTCGTAGAGCGTCGCGCCCAGGCTGTAGACATCGGTCCGGCCGTCGATCGAGCCGGTCCGCGCCTGCTCGGGGCTCATATAGCGTGGCGTCCCCAGCAGGCTGTCGTGCTGGGTCAGTCCCGGGTCGGCCAGCCGACGGGCCAGTCCGAAATCCGTGACCCAGATACCCCCCTTGGCGTCGATCAGGAGATTCGACGGCTTGACGTCGCGGTGGATCACTCCTTGTTGATGGGCGTGCGCCAGCGCATCGGCGGCCTGGAGTCCGACCGCGGCCACCCAACGGAAATAGGCCGAGCCGCGCGGCGGATCGAAAGGCGGCGGCTCATCGTCGCGGCGGAGCGATCCGGGCCCAGCCAGCTCGCAAGCGGGGACCGCGCCCGCCGTCGTGCCGGATGGATCCTCGATCGGCCGCCTCGATGCATGAGATTCGCGATCTCCGCAGCGGCTGGCCCACGAAGCCGTCGAATCGTTCGCGGGACTCGTGGGGAATACACCGCGCCCTTCCCGGCCGGACCGGGCCACTGAGAACGGGGGTGCATCCGCACGGTCCCAGGTCATCCTCACGCCGCCTGGAGCATCGGGCAGTTGCTGGGTCGACCGCCAGAGCCAGCCCGTCGAGACGCGGTACCAGAGCCTGCCGAACCGCGAGCTGCTTGTCGAATGCCCCGGGGCCGACAGACTCTCGCCTGGAGAGGCCGGCAGGCCGGACGGGACCACGCCACTTCCGGATCCGCCCGTCGGCCGGGTGCGCCTCAGATGACGGATGACCCGGTCCAGCCCGCTCCCTTCGATGCGCTGCATGGCGTAGTAGCAGAGCCCGCCCACCTGGCCGACATCGAAGACCGGGACGATATGCGTGTGGTGCAAGCCGGCGGCGGTCTTGGCCTCGTTGAGAAACCGGCGTCGCGCCGAGGAGTCCGGGGCCGCGTGCGTCCCAAGCACCTTCAAGGCCACAGGGCGGTCCAGGCCGACGTGCACCGCCTCGTAGACCGTCCCCATGCCCCCGCGTCCCAGTTCGCGCACCACCCGGTAACCAGCGATCCGGTGGCCCGATTCCAGCCGTCGGTCCCATCCGGATCCGCGCGACGAGGCGGAGGATGGCGAGACACCGCGCCCGACCAGTCCGTGCACGAGTTCCAGGCCCTCCATCGCGGCACGCAGGTCGTCTGTCAGGTCTGGGTAACGCGCGAGGAATTCCTCCAGCTCGGGCGCCTGCTCCCGTTCGGCCAGGGTCAGATACTCCTCGATGGCCTCGCCCAGGCGGTCGTCCATATCGTCGGCCCCGGGCGGAATGCCGCCATCGATCGGCCGCGAGTCGTCAATGCGCTGAACCATCGTCATACCTCAGGAGGCCGCCAGGCGGCCCTTCGAGCGTGCGTTTCAGGTGCTTCAGGCCTCGGGCGTAGATGCCGCGAACGGACTTCCGGCTCAGTTCCAGTCTTTGACCGATGGCTTCGAACGAAAGGCTGTCAGCGTAGTATAACCAGAGGACGTCCGCCTCTTGCTCGGGGAGTCCGGCGAAGGCGTCGGCCAGCAGGCCGAGCATCTCGCGCTTGCTGACAGCCTGGCTCGGGCTGGTCTGGCTCAGGGCGAGCATATCCAGCAATCGGCCGCTCTCCTCGCCCGATCGGCCCCCGCCGCCGGAGTCGAGTGCCGCATCCAGGGGCACGGCCGTAGCACCACCGGCTCGCTTGGCACGACTATGGTATCGACCCAGGTCCGCAAGCTTCTGGCCCACCAGCCGGCGCAGCCAGCCCAGCAGCGCCGCCTCGTTCTGGCCAGTAAACTGGGGGAACTGCCGAACCACCTCCACCAGCGCCTCCTGGACTACGTCGGACAGCTCCACCCGCTCCTTCAACCGAGGTCCCAGGCCGGTTCGCACCACCATGCGAAGATAGTTCCGATACAGGGCGCACAATTCCCCTAGCGCCTCGGTTTCACCTGCGCGCGCTCGGGACAGTAATTCGATCGGTCCGGCGGCCATCAACTTCGGCTTTCGTTCCGAGGGTAACCGCGGGCTGAGGCCATGGGATCGGATCGATTTCGGGCCAGGAGGTTGGATGCCGGGTGGAGCCGGCGCTCCGAAGATACGCCCCATCCCGACTGGTCTTGCGGCCCTGCCTCTATACCCAATAGGCGTCAAATCCCCGGACCCGGACCCGGTTGTCTCCAAAATCGACATCGTGTGCGGCGACACTCTGAACTGACAGCTTTTCCACCGGCACTCCAATCCCGAGACCGCTATGACGGGTGCCCTGCGGTCGACCAGTCCGCAATCGATTGTGTGACGCCGACCCCTCACATTATACTGTCCCGTGTGGGTACGAAGTCACCCCGGACAACTGCCGGAGGGCGTTTTCGGTGTGCTGCCCACCGCCGGCAGGGAGGCGACACAATGCGGATGCACCAGCCTGAACGCTCGTGTCTGCTAACGGTCAACGGCGGATCGTCCAGCCTCAAGTTCGCCATCTTCCCTCTGAATGCGACCGAAGCGCTCCCGCCCCTGATGTCGGGAACGCTCGAGCCAATCGGACGAGACAACGCCACGGCGGTCGTCCACGGGTCGTCTGAAGCTGGTCCCGAAACCCTGTCCGTGAACGTCCCCGACCTGGTCTCCGCAGCGAGTTGGCTCATCGATTGGGTGGAGGAACGCCTGGGTTGGGCCTCGATCGCTGGCATCGCACATCGCGTCGTGCATGGAGGCTCGAAGTATTTCCGTCCTGTGCGTGTCACGGAAGAGTTGCTCACGGAGCTGCGCCGGCTCACCCCGATGGATCCCGATCACCTGCCGGGCGAGATTTCGGTGATTGAGCGAATCCGGGACCGTCGGCCCGCCATACCGCAATTCGCGTGCTTCGATACAGCGTTCCATCACGAGATGCCCCGCGTCGCCCAGATCGTGCCGATCCCACGGCGCTTCCAGGCCAGAGGTGTGAGACGCTACGGCTTCCATGGCCTGTCCTACGCCTACCTGATGGAGGCTCTGACACGGGACGCCGGCCCGCGCGGCCTCCGGCCGGATTGTACTGGCCCACCTTGGCTCGGGGGCCAGCCTGGCTGCTGTCCATAATGGACGTCCGATCGATACGACCATGGCGCTGACGCCGGCTGCCGGTCTTGTCATGGGCACCCGGTCCGGCGACATTGACCCGGGTCTTCCCGGCTTCCTTGCCCGCACCGAAGGGACCACCGTCGAGCAGTTCGATGCGATGATGAACCACCAGTCGGGCCTGTTGGGCGTTTCCGAGACCAGCTCCGATCTTCGCGACCTCCTGAAGGCCGAGGAGCACGATGTCCGTGCCGCCGAGGCCGTCGCCCTCTTCGTGTACCGCATCAAGAAGGAGATCGGCGCCCTGGCCGCCGCGTTGGGAGGTCTCGATATCCTCGTCTTCGCCGGCGGCATCGGCGAGAACTCCCCGGAGATCCGCGCCCGCATCTGCGAGGGACTGGGGTTCCTCGGCATTGTTCTCGACGAGTCTCGGAACTCCGCCAGAGTCGCTGTGATTTCGACGGACGAGGCTCCTGCGCAGGTTCGCGTCATCCCCACCAATGAAGAATCCATGATGGCCAGGGCTGCTGCCAAGCTGCTGGCGGAGTTGATCTGATCGGTTGAAGAAGATCGATTTCGAAGTACACATGCGATCGCGGCGGAGAGTACGAGGCCGGATTGGGGAGACAATCTCCTCGATCCCGATTCTTGGGGACGAATATGATCATCAGCGATTACACCATCGAAGATCTGAAACGACTGCCACTCCGGGCTATCGTCGCCTTCGCCGCACGCTGCGCGCCGAGTGGAACATCTGGCTCTGCTCGCCGAAGGTCATCCTGAGCGAGAACGGTGCCGATTGGCCGTCGCGAACGCCATCGGACTGGCCGAGGACTTCGCCAGAGGGGAATGTGGTTCGTCCTACGATTCCGTCGTGCGTGATGTCGAGGCGTGCCGGGCAATCGAGGATGGAGCGGTCATGCGCGACTGCGCGATGGCCGCCGCCGTCCGGACGGCCCATGCGGCGGTATGCGGCTTGCAAGCCCTGGAGCTTCGTGAAGAGCCGGGAGAATCCCGCCTGGTGAGCATCCCGCCACCGAATCCATTCGCCCACCTGGGGGACATCACGGCTGACCTGGCCGCGCGAGACGCCTTCATGGCGGCCATCGAGGCCGCCGATGCCATCGGCTACTCCGACCGCTTCGCCCACCAGGCGACGGAGGACGCCCAAAAGCTGCTGAAGCTGAACCTCGGCGATTATCCCCAGGCCGGACGGCCCATCGATCCTTCGCCCCATGGCCCTCTCGGGCCATTCTGGTCGGGATCGTCCCCGGATTGAGGAGTCACCGTGCTTGAAGTCCGCTGGATCACATCTCAGCGTAGGACGGTGTGTGAACTCCAGATTAGGATAAGTCCTCCATTCGGAATTCAAAGTTGGAAGTTCTCGTTGATTGCGGCTTCGCCACCAGGGAAGACGTTCATGGATACCCGACTCGACTCCGAAATAATCCGCCTTTTGGACGGCTACTGGCGCGCTGCCAATTACCTGTCCGTCGGCCAGATTTACCTCCTCGACAATCCCCTGCTGCGAGAGCCCCTCCAGCTCGAACACGTCAAGTCGCGGCTGCTGGGCCACTGGGGGACAACCCCAGGTCAGAATTTCGTCTATGTCCATCTCAACAGAATAATCAAAAAACATAATCTAAATATGATCTATATTTCGGGGCCCGGTCACGGCGGACCGGCGGTGGTGGCCAACACCTATCTCGAGGGGACCTACAGCGAGCTGTATTCGAACATCACGAGAGATGAGGCGGGACTGACGCGGCTGTTCAAGCAGTTCTCGTTCCCGGGCGGGATCCCCAGCCACGCGGCGCCGGAGACGCCAGGCTCGATCCACGAAGGGGGTGAGCTAGGTTATAGTCTGAGCCATGCCTTCGGCGCGGCATTCGACAACCCCGACCTGATTGTTGCTTGCGTCGTCGGCGACGGCGAAGCCGAGACCGGCCCGCTGGCCACGAGCTGGCACAGCAACAAGTTCCTCGACGCGGAGCACGACGGAGCCGTCCTGCCGATCCTCCACCTGAACGGCTACAAAATCGCCAATCCGACCGTGCTGGCGCGCATCGGCAGCGACGAGCTCGAGTCCTTATTTCGAGGCTATGGCTACCTCCCCTATTTCGTGGAGGGGCACGAGCCCGAGAATATGCACGTACTGATGGCGGCGACGCTCGAGAAGGTCGTCGCCGAGATCCGGCGGATCCAGTCGGACGCCCGAAATCATGGGGTAACCGATCGGCCCCGATGGCCGATGATCGTCCTGAATACGCCCAAGGGCTGGACCGGTCCCAAGTTGGTCGATGGCCTACCGGTCGAAGGCACGAACCGCGCACACCAAGTTCCTCTCTCGGAGCCGAGGGATCACCCGGAGCACCTCAAGCAACTCGAGGACTGGCTGCGTAGCTACAAACCCGAGGAGCTCTTCGACCAGGGTGGCCGACTCCGGCCCGAACTGGCCGAACTGGCCCCTGTGGGAGAGCGCCGCATGGGCGCGAACCCGCACGCGAACGGAGGCATCCTACTCCGCGACCTGCGGCTGCCGGACTTCCGCGAGTACGGGTTCGACGTACCGCGGCCCGGAGATGTCAAGGGGGAAGACACTCGCACGCTCGGCCAGTTCCTCCGCGACGTGATCGAGCGCAACGGGGACCTGCGGAACTTCCGCATCTTCGGACCCGACGAGACGGCGTCCAACCGGCTGACCGCCGTTCTGGACGCGACGAACAAGCAGTGGGAGGCCGAGGTAATCGCGACCGACGACCACCTGTCCCGCTCGGGACGCGTCATGGAGATGCTCAGCGAGCACCAATGCGAGGGATGGCTCGAAGGATACCTGCTGACGGGACGGCATGGATTGTTCAATTGTTATGAAGCGTTCATCCACATCATTGATTCAATGTTCAATCAGCACGCGAAGTGGTTGAAGGTGACGCGGCACATCCGGTGGCGCCGGCCAATCGCGAGCCTGAACATCCTGCTCGCCTCCCACGTGTGGCGACAGGACCACAACGGCTTCACGCACCAGGACCCCGGATTCATCGATCATGTTTGCAACAAGAAGGCGGAGGTCACCCGCGTCTACCTCCCTCCGGACACGAACACACTCCTCTCCGTGATGGATCACTGCCTGCGCAGCCGGCATTACGTCAACGTCGTGGTGGCGAGCAAGCACCCCTCGCCCCAGTGGCTCGACATGGAAGCGGCGATCAAGCATTGCACGGCCAGGATCGGCATCTGGGAATGGGCCAGCAACGACAGAGGAGACGAGCCCGATGTCGTCATGGCCTGCGCCGGCGACGTGCCGACGCTGGAGACCCTTGCCGCCGTCAAGTTACTCCGCGCACAGATACCCGAGCTGAAGATCCGCGTCATCAACGTCGTCAACCTGATGCGACTCCAGCCGGCGACCGAGCACCCCCACGGGCTGTCCGACCAGGACTTCGACACGCTCTTCACCAGGGACAAGCCGATCATCTTCGCGTATCACGGCTACCCCTGGTTGATTCACCGATTGACCTACCGCCGCACCAATCACAAGAACCTCCACGTGCGCGGCTACAAGGAAGAGGGGACGATCAGCACGCCGTTCGACATGGCCGTGATGAACGACCTCGACCGCTTCCACCTGGTCGCCGACGTGGTAGATCGCGTTCCGAAGCTGAGCACCACCGCGGCGTACGCCAAACAGGCCGTCCGCGACAAGTTGATCGAGCACAGGCAGTACATCAATAAACATGGCCAGGATATGCCGGAGATCCGAAACTGGAGCTGGGGCGGAACTTAAAGCACCTGAGCTCAAGTTCTGATTCTGCCTGAGGGCCCTCCGTAGGAGTCCCAAGTCGCTATGCGGAGACCCCGCTCATAGAATCCTCACGGAGGCGCACCGGTCCGGCGATCGGTCTGACTCCGCGTCGTGTCATCGTCTCGTCGAGCCTATCACCGATCCGGTTTGACGTCATCGCTCATACAATTCCAAGGGTAGCCCATCTGGGTCGGCGAAGAAAGTGAAGCGCTTTCCCGTATGCTCGTCCACCCGGATCGCCTCGACGGCGACGCCTTTAACCTGGAGGTGCACCACGACCTCGTCGATGTCGTTGACCTCGAAGGCCAGGTGTCGCAGTCCACATGCCTCGGGATAGCTCGATCGCCGGGGCGGGTCCGGGAAGGAGAAGAGCTCGATCTGCGTGCCGTCGGGAACCCGCAGGTCTAGCTTATAGGAGTTGCGTTCTCCTCGAAGGACTTCACTCACGATCTCGAGCCCCAAGATTTCGGTGTAGAACCGCTTGGAGTCCGCATAGTTCGAGCATATGATGGCGACGTGATGCGTCCGCAAGAATCTCATACCCGAACTCCTATCAGGACGGCTGGCCATGTCGGCGCAAGTTCCCGGCGTTCACGAGCGCGCATGTCCCATTCCGGTCATGAGTGTCACTCGCTCCCCGCGGTACAGCGCCTGGGCATCGATGTACGCTTCGACGCCTCGCGGGACCATATATCGAATGCTCCGGCCCTCGGCGAGACGAAGGCGCAGATCGCTCGAAGCGATGCCGATTGGTGGAATGGTGACGGATCTGAGCGCGCGTGCGGCCTGGCCGAAGTCCGGCAATGCCGATTCGTCGACCTCCTCGATACCGGGGCGATTGACCACCACGATAGTCGCCAATTGAGCAATCCGCGACGGCTCTCGCCATGCGGGGAGATCCTTCAAACTGTCGGCGCCAATCAAGAAGTAGAGGTCATCGTCGGGATGCTCGCGACGGACTGCCTCCAGTGTGTCGACGCTGTAGTGGGGACCGGGGCGCCTTGTCTCGATGTCGGAGACCACCAAGGCCGAGTTGCCGGCGATGGCGATGCGGACCATCTCCAGGCGATGGCCCACCGCAGTCCGCCCTCCGGGCTTGTGTGGCGGCGAGCCGGCCACCACCATCCAGACCCGATCGAGCCGGCACTCCTCACGGCACTGATCGGCAAGGATCAGATGCCCGAGATGGATCGGGTCGAATGTCCCGCCGAAGAGACCTAGTCGCATCGCCAACCAGCCCTTATTCTTTTCCCGACCCGCAATGGCCGACTTCAGCGAACGTGCGCGAGCCAATCCGCTGTGGACAGACGTTTAGAAATCCGGTGTACTGTTGATACAGGATCCGTTCTGGTACGCCCCGGAGCTGCCAACCGAGCCGACCGGCGGTTGGGTGCGGTTAATGTCGGCGCCTGGGGACCAGCCATCCTGACGATAGGTCTTGTCGATCAGCCTTGTCAACGCCAGAGCCAAGGCTACGATCGTATCAACGGGAGGGGTAACCTTCGACCGCTTTAATCGGTTCACGATCCGAGGCGATAGGTCCTGTCCATGAGCATGATCCCCGAGCAGGGTGACCAGCAACCACCCGGACACGATGACGACCGCCGCGTCCACTCTGACGATCCGACGCGTGGCGTGGACCGCTCCAATGGCGGGCACCAGATCGCTTGGTTCGGGATGGCCGATGAGGGTGAGTTGCTGGCAGGCGGTGTGTACGCCGGCGTGGTCTTCAACCGCCCGATCGAGCAAGTGCTCACCTATCGAGTGCCGGACCGCCTCGCCAAGGTCATCCGTGCCGGCCAGCGTGTACGCGCCCCCTTGGGGAGGGGCGACAAGCTGGCGGTAGGCTACTGTGTGCAGGTCGAGGATCGCGCCCCCGAGCGGCTCGATCCGACACGGATCAAGGCGGTGGTCGAGGTTCTGGACCCGACCCCCCTGATCGACCGCAAGATGCTCGACCTGACGCGATGGCTGGCGGACTATTATGTTTGCTCCTGGGGTCAGGCGCTGGATTCCGCCGTGCCGGCGGGCGTCAAGAGGCACGCGGGCACTCGCGTGGGGACGTTTCTGGTCGTACCCGAGGAGACCCGAGAGGCGATGAAGGCCCACGCCGTCGAGCCCCGGCTGTCGGCGAAGCAAGCCGCCGTGCTGGAGATCCTCGCCCGGAGCGACGAACCACTCACGACGGCCGATGTTTGCAGGCTGGCCAAATGCAGTCCCGTGCCGATTCAGGCGCTCCAGAAGATGGGACTGGTCCATTCGATTCGCAGGCGGCTTCCGCTGGGACTGGGACCCCCGTCCACGGTTGGCCGACGACATCAGGTCGCGTCCGATGGCTCGCCGGAGGGGCTGGAGGCGGGCAGCAGCACGGCCGGGCGATCGACGGGAGACTCGCCCGAGGGGTCCCCATGGACTCTGACCGACGATCAGGCGGCGACGCTGGCTCGGATCGAGCCGGCGCTGGACGCCGGGGGGTTCGCTCCGTTCCTGATCCAGGGAGTGACCGGCAGCGGGAAGACGGAAGTGTATCTTTCGGCGATCGAGCGTGTCGTGGCCCGGGACCGGGAGGCGATCGTCCTGGTCCCCGAGATCAGCCTGACGCCGCAGACGATCCGCCGGTTTCGCCGCCGGTTCGCCCGGGTCGCCGTGCTGCACAGCCATCTCAGCGACGCCGAGCGACATCGTCACTGGCAAAGCATCGCCTCGGGCGAGATTGAAGTGGTCGTCGGCGTCCGCTCCGCCATCTTCGCACCGGCCCGGAAACTCGGCCTCATCGTCATCGATGAGGAACATGAGAGCACCTTCAAGCAAGAGACGACGCCTCGGTACCATGCGCGCGACGTGGCCGTGAAGCGGGCCCAGATGGAGGGGATCCCAATCCTGCTGGGCTCGGCCACGCCCTCGCTGGAGACCTGGCGCAACGCCCAGCGTGGGCGCTATACGCGGCTGTCCATGCCGGCGCGTGTCGGCGGGCGGCCCATGCCCGGGGTGGAGATAATTGACCTGCGTCACGACAAGGCGCCCGTCGGCGGCCTGAGCGAGTCGCTCCGCCAGGCGATGCTCCGCGCCCTTCAGGAAGGTGGCCAGGTCATCCTCCTGCTGAATCGCCGCGGGTTCCACACGTTCGTCATCTGCCCGAAGTGCGGCAACGTCGTCAAGTGCCATGCGTGCGACGTGGCCGCTACGTACCATAAATCTCGGCATGTTCTCATCTGCCATACATGCGATGCTGAGCGCGCCTGTCCGCCGGCCTGTCCGTCGTGCCGCGCGACGGGGCTGCACTATGGCGGGATCGGGACCGAGCGACTGGAGCGGGAGATCCTCACGGCGTTCCCCGAATACGCGTCGCGACGGATGGACTCGGACACGATGCGGACGCCCGGCAGCCACGAGCAGGTCCTGGCGGCGTTCCGCGCCGGCGACGTGCAAATCCTCCTCGGTACGCAGATGATTGCCAAGGGCCTGGACTTTCCGAACGTGACGTTGGTTGGAGTGGTCAATGCCGACACGGCGCTGCACCTGCCCGACTTCCGAGCCGCCGAGCGGACTTTCCAGCTCGTGGCTCAGGTGGCCGGTCGCACCGGGCGCGGGTCTCGGCCCGGCCGGGTGCTTGTACAGACCTACGCACCGGAACACCCGGCCATCCGCGCGGCCATGCAGCACGACTACGAGGCGTTCGTCGCCAGCGAACTGCCCGAACGGGAGAAGTATGGCGTGCCACCGTTCGGCGCTCGGTGCGCCTGATCGCGCGAGGGCCGGAGGAATCGGCCGTGCACGCGTACCTCACGAACCTGGCGGCCGCCTTCCGGCAAGCGGCCGACCCATCGGTTCGCGTGCTTGGTCCAGCCCCTGCACCGATCCTCAAGATCCGGGACCTCTATCGGTATCACATCCAGCTCCGATGTCCGACCCCTCGCCCTCTCCAGGTGCTGGGCCATACCGTGACCGCTTCCATTGCCGCGCCCCACGGCGTCGAGCTGGCGGTCGATGTCGACCCGATTCACATGCTCTGAGCAGCTCAAACCCTTGAAACCTCCGGGATTCTGCAATCCAATATGAATTGCAACCCCTCGACTCTCGGAATGGTCGGAAGGCTCGAGTACGGTGAACGGTCGCGAGGTCGGCAGCAAGGTTGGCAAAGTTGAGAAAAAAATTGGAAAACTGACAAACTTCGATTTACAACCTCGGCAGGTCGGAGTATCTTCCGGCGCGTTCGATCACAGCCAGAAGCTCGTGACGAGGGAACTCACGGCCAATTCTCGATGAGGTCGGACCGACAAGGTGTTTGAGAGTCGGTTCGACGCGTCCTTGGTCTCCAGCTCGCGACTCCCTGTTCTCGGCGATACGAAGTTGACCGTCTTGCCGGTTCGGGGTCCGACTGATGTTGTGAGTGCCGCCACTCGTGTCGTTCATCCGCCTTGCGACAAGCCCTGATCCCTGCCGGTCCGCTCGGTGGGGAGGCATGGGAAGCAGTTCGGTCCAGGGGAGGACGCCACACTTCGAGTCCGGACGAAGACGTTGCGAAGTCGCGGAAAGGATCGCGACTATTCCCATCCCTTTCAGGAGGAAGTAATGCGCATGACAAGAGGCTGGACTGGGCTGCGAATCGCGCTCATCGCTGTGGGGCTCCTCGCCGGGCATGCCCCCCTCACCCAGGCCGACAGCATTTTGCAGTACACCACGGCCGGAGGTCCCGGGACGACGGGGATCACCGGTGCGCCCGTGATCAGCTTCGTCCCCGTGCAGGGCCAATACGTCGACACCGCATCGAACATCTCGCTCGGGACGTTCGTGGTCGCCGGATTGACGGCCGGCGAATCGACGACGTACAACAATACTCCATTCACTCTGTCGCTCATCCCCAATTCGTTCAATGGGACCGCATTGAAGGATAGCGCGGTCCAGCTCACGGGGACTCTCAACGGCATGGTGAGCGGTTCCAATCAATCGAGCGTGGACATCACGTTCAATCCGATTGCGAATGCTTCGTTCGCGATCGGAACGGGGTCCGGCACCCTGAAGCTGTCGAACGTCTCGGACGCCTTGGTCCCTTCGTCCGACAACAACGGCCAGACGACCCTGCAAGCGCAAGTCGCGACCACGGGGGTCGTCGCCGAGGCGCCGGAGCCCAGCTCCATCGCACTGTTCCTCAGCACGGTCTGCGGCCTCGGTCTGAGAAGATACGTTCAATCGAGGCGGAAGCGCGCTCACGTTTGAGACTCCAGACATTTGTTGTCTTTGTGATCTCTCCACGCTAACCCGCGCCTCTCGACCAGCCCCCGTTGCGCCCACGGCGCCGGGGGTTTTTTGTTGCCTCTACTCCACGCGGCCTTCGGCCGTAAGAACCCGGGGATTCCAGGGACTCACGACGACTTTCCCTCGCGGTAACGTCGGATCAGTGCGTTGGTCGAGCTGTCGTGAGCGAGGTCACTTTCGCCATGGCTTCGGAGTTCCGGGATGATCCGCTTGGCCAGCACCTTGCCGAGCTCGACGCCCCATTGGTCGAACGAATTGATCTGCCAGATCGTGCCTTGCGTGAACACACTATGTTCGTAGAGGGCGACGAGGGCGCCGAGGATCCTGGGCGTTAGCCGTTCGGCGAGGATGACGTTGGTCGGCCGGTTCCCGTCGAACGTGCGATGCGGCACCAGCCAGTCGGGCGTCCCCTCGGCCTTGACCTGCTCCGCCGTCTTGCCGAATGCCAGGGCTTCGGCCTGGGCAAAGACGTTCGACATCAGCACGTCGTGATGTTCGCCCAGCGGGTTGAGCGACTTGCAGAACCCGATCAGGTCGCAGGGGATCAACCGCGTCCCCTGGTGGATCAGTTGGTAGAACGAGTGCTGGCCGTTGGTCCCGGGCTCGCCCCAGAAGATCGGAGAGGTCGAGTAATCGACCCGGGCGCCGTCCAGCGTGACCGACTTGCCGTTGCTCTCCATGGTCAATTGCTGCAAGTAAGCCGGGAACCGCTTCAGGTACTGGTCGTAGGGCAAGACCGCGACCGTCTCCGACCCGAAGAAGTCGCTGTACCAGACGGTCAGCAGGCCGAGGAGAACGGGCAGGTTGCGCTCGAAGGCCGCGGTGCGGAAATGCTCGTCCATGGCGTGGAACCCGTCGAGCATCGCGCGGAAGTTGTCGGGCCCGATCGCGATCATGGTCGACAACCCGATCGCCGAAACCATCGAGTAGCGGCCGCCGACCCAGTCCCAGAACTCGAACATGTTGGCCGTGTCGATGCCGAACTTGCTGACCTCCGGGGCGTTGGTCGACACGGCGACGAAGTGTTTGGCGATCGCCGGCTCGTCGCCCAGTGCGCCGAGGCACCAGGCGCGGGCGGTCTGCGCATTGGTCATCGTCTCGAGCGTCGTGAACGTCTTGGAGGAGACGATGAAGAGCGTTTCGGCCGGGTCGAGGTCACGGGTGGCCTCGGCGAAGTCGGTGCCGTCGACGTTCGAGACAAAGCGGAACGTCAGGTCCCGGTCGCTGTAGTGGCGAAGTGCCTCGTAGGCCATCACCGGGCCGAGGTCCGATCCGCCGATCCCGATGTTCACGACGTTCCGGATCCGATGTCCCGTATGTCCCAGCCACTCCCCGCTTCGCACACGCTCGGAGAAGCCGGCCATCTTCTCGAGCACGGCGTGGACGTCGGGCACCACGTCCTGGCCACCGACGAGGATCGACTGGCCCATCGGCGCGCGCAGGGCCACGTGCAACACAGCCCGATGTTCGGTGACGTTGATCGTCTCGCCGCGGAACATCGCGTCGATCCGTCCTCGAAGCCCCGACTCCTCGGCCAGTTGGACCAGGAGCTTCAACGTCTCGTCCGTGACGCGGTTCTTGGAGTAGTCCAGGTAGAGACCCACGGCCTCGGCCGTGAACCGCTCGCCACGAACCAGATCGTCGCGGAACAACCCGCGAAGATGCATGTCGCGCATCTTCGGATAGTGGGCTTCCAGGGCCTTCCAGGCCGGACGGTCACGCAAGGGTAATATGCTCATGATAAGATTCCAAATTCCAGATTTCCGAGATTCGAGCGAGTATTTGAGAGTTCCATCCGGAGATCAACGTCGGTCGATCAGGTCAGCGCATTGGTGACGATCTTCTGCGCCTCGGCGACGATGGCGTCGAGGTGCGTCTGATCGCGAAAGCTCTCGGCGTAGATCTTGTAGATATTCTCGGTGCCGGATGGCCGCGCTGCGAACCAGCCGCTCGTGGAGACGACCTTGAGGCCGCCGATGGGAGCATGGTTGCCTGGAGCGCGTGTCAGCTTCGCGACGATCGGCTCGCCGGCCAGATCGGACGCCCTGACGTCGGACGGTTCGAGCTTCCCGAGGCGAGATTTCTGCTCGGGTGTCGCGGGAGCATCGATCCTCGTGTAATAGGGCGTACCATATTGAGCCGCCAGCTCGCGGAAGTGTTCGCCGGGATCCTTGCCGGTGCGTGCGAGGATCTCCGCGGCGAGCAAGTCCATGATCGGACCGTCCTTGTCGGTCGTCCAGACCGTGCCGTCGCGCCGCAGGAAACTGGCCCCAGCGCTCTCCTCACCGCCGAAGCAGAAGGAGCCATCGAGCAGGCCCGGAGCGAACCACTTGAAGCCGACCGGGACCTCGCAGAGGTTTCGTCCCAGGCCCTCGACGACCCGGTCGATCAGACCGCTGCTGACAAGTGTCTTGCCGACAACCACCCTCGATGACCACTCGGGCCGGTGGGTGAGCAGGTATCGGATCGCGACGGCCAGGTAATGATTCGGGTTCATCAGCCCGAGCGACCTGGTGACGATCCCGTGGCGGTCGGAATCGGGGTCGTTACCGAAGGCGATATCGAAGCGGTCCTTGAGTTTGACGAGGCTCGCCATCGCGTAGGGGCTCGAGCAGTCCATGCGGATCTTGCCGTCGTGGTCGAGCGTCATGAAACGAAAGGTCGGATCCACGGCCGGGTTGGTGACCGTAATGTCCAGGCCGTAGGTGTCGGCGATGGGCTGCCAGTAGCGTACGGCCGCGCCGCCGAGCGGGTCGACGCCTATCTTGAGCTTGGCCCCACGGATCGCCTCCATGTCCACCACGCTTGCCAGATCGTTGACATACGGCCTGACGAAGTCGACCTCCCGCGTCGTGTCGGCTTCGAGAGCCTGGGCGAACGGCACGCGCTTGACTTCGGCGTGGCTCGCTCTCAGGACGGCATTGGCGCGGTCTTGAATCCACGCCGTGACGTCGGTGTCGGCCGGTCCGCCATTCGGCGGGTTGTACTTGAAGCCGCCGTCGGCGGGAGGGTTGTGGGAGGGCGTGATCACGATCCCGTCGCCCAAATGCTGGGTGCGGCCGCGATTATGGACGAGAATCGCGTGGGAGATGACCGGCGTCGGCGTCACGCCGTCGTCGCGCTGGAGGATCGTCTCGACGCCTTCGGACGCCAGAACCTCCAGCGCGGTTCGCTGGGCCGGACCGGAGAGTGCGTGTGTGTCCTTGCCCATGAAGAGCGGGCCATCGATGTCCCGCATGCGGCGGTAATCGCAGATCGCCTTCGTGATCGCCAGGATGTGAGCCTCGGTGAACGTGTTATCAAGAGGCGTGCCGCGGTGGCCACTGGTGCCGAAGGACACGCACTGGCGTGGGTCGCCCATGTCGGGGCGGTTCTGGTAGTACGCTTTCTCCAGCGCCGGGACGTCGATCAATTCGCTGACTGGAGCCAGTTGACCTGCCAAAGGATGGATTGCCATAGGTCTCCCCGTAATCGGATCATCCGTCGAGATCACGGTCCCACATTGGGTCTTTTTCCACCGAGGCTGACCGAGAGCCTTGGGCGATTCTTCGGGCGGCCAGAGACTCGATAGCCCATCTCACCGTCTGGACACCGAATCGATCCCGGAGTTCACGGATCATTTCCTCCTTATCGAGATCGTCTGGGAAGAGCCCCTCAATGAGGATCATATAATGAATAACCTCTTCGACAAGTTTCTGCTCGGAGAGAAGCATGGCCTTAAGTCCGCGAAATCATCCAATGTGTTCACGAAGCACGCGACCAGGCTACCCCACGGGACACGCGTTGACTTCCCAGATCTCGCGGGCATACTCCGCGATCGTCCGATCGCTGGAGAACCTGCCGGAATGAGCCACATTGATGATGGCCCGGCGCGTCCAGTCGTCTGGACGGAGGTAAAGGGCCGCGACCTGTTCGTGCGTGCGGACATACGACGCCAGGTCGGCCAGGTGCATGTAATGATCGCCATGAGTGACCAGGGTGTCCCAGATCGGCGTGAAGATCCCCGGTTCGTCCGGACTGAAGACATTCGAGGCGATCATGTCCAGGGCCCGGCGCGTCTCCGGCTCGTGTTCGTAGTGCCAGCGTGGATTGTACCAGCCCCGGCTCCCGGATACCTGGTCGGCGGTCAGGCCGAAGAGGAAGAAGTTCGCCTCGCCGGCCTCCCGGGCCATCTCGATCGTCGCGCCGTCGCGCGTGCCGACGGTCAGCGCGCCGTTGAGCATGAACTTCATGTTACTGGTTCCGCTGGCCTCGAACCCTGCCGTGGAAATCTGCTCCGAGACGTCGCTGGCCGGGATCAGCCGCTCCGCCAGGCTGACGTCGTACTCCGGCAGGAACAGGACCTTCAGCTTGCCGCCCGCCACGGGATCCGCGTCCACCACGGTCGCGACGTTATTGATCAACTTGATGATGAGCTTGGCCAGCGTATACGCCGCCGCCGCCTTGCCGCCGAAGAAGAAGGTCCGCGGTGGCACGACGAGACCCGGATTATCGCGTAGCCGGTTGTAAAGAATGATGATGTGCAGGACATTAAGTAATTGACGTTTATATTCATGGATGCGCTTGATCTGGCTATCGAAGACGGATTCCGGGTTGACGGACTGTCCGGTGGCGGAGTGCAGCCAGGCGGCGAAGCGGTCCTTGGCCGCGCGTTTGGCCCGGCGGAAACCGTCGCGGAACGCGGGATCGTCGGCCATCGGGAGCAGCTTCCGGAGCTGACCGAGGTCGGTGATCCAGCCCGTGCCGATCGCGTCGGTGATCAGTCGGGCGAGGTCGGGATTGGCCAGCAGGAGCCAGCGGCGGGGCGTCACGCCGTTGGTCTTGTTATTGAACCGGTCGGGGAACAATTCGGCAAGGTCGGCGACGACCGAGGTCCGCAACAGCCGGGAGTGGATCTCCGCGACACCGTTTGTGCTGTGCGTGCCGACGATCGCCAGGTTCGCCATGCGGACCCGCTTTTCGGGCTCTTCGGCAACCAGGCTGACGCGTGCCACGCGGCCGTCGTCGCCGGGGAATCGGGCGCGAACGTCATCGAGGAACCGGCGATTGATCTCGTAGATGATCTCGAGGTTGCGGGGGATGAGGATCTCGAAGAGTCCGACCGGCCAGGTCTCCAGGGCCTCGGGCATCAGGGTGTGGTTGGTGTAGGCCAGGGTGCGCCGGGTGAGGTCCCAGGCTTCGTCCCAGCCGAGTTTGGCCTGGTCGAGGAGGATGCGCATCAGCTCGGCCACGGCCAGTGCCGGATGGGTATCATTGAGCTGGATGGCCACCTTCTCGGGCAGGGCGTGCCAGTCATTGCCCCGGCGACGGAATCGCGCGACGATGTCGGCCAGCGAGCTGGCGACCAGGAAATACTCCTGGACAAACCGGAGGTTTCGGCCGCGGGGCGTAGAATCGTCGGGATAGAGGACACGGGTGAGCACCTCGGCCGCGACTTTCTCGTGGACGGCATCGAAGAAGTCGCCGCGGCTGAACTCCTGGAAGTTGAAGGCCTCGTGCGCCGCGGCCCCCCAGAGCCGCAGGGTGTTGATCGTACGTCCGCCGTATCCGGCGACCGGCCGGTCATATGGGATGCCGCGGAGCACCGTTGGCACGTTCGGCGTCACGACCAGCCGCCCATCTTTCATCTGGAACGAGCAGTGGATCGAGACCTCTCGGGTCCTCGAAGGCCGGGCCACTTCCCAGGGGTCGGGATGTCGCAGCCAGTTGTCCGGGTGCTCGACCTGACGTCCTTTCTCAATCTCCTGGCGGAACATGCCGTACTCGTAGCGCAGTCCGTAACCGATGGCCGGGATCTGGAGGGTCGCCATCGAATCGAGGAAGCAGGCAGCCAGACGCCCGAGTCCGCCATTGCCGAGCCCGGCGTCGGGCTCCTCCTCGCCGAGGTCGTGCCAGTTCCGAACCCCAGCAGCGGCCAGATCTTCGCAGATGTAGTCTTCGATCTGGAGATTGGTGATCGTATTGGCCAGCGTCCGACCGATCAGGAACTCCATCGACAGATAATAGACTTGCTTCGGGTTCTGACGGTCGTAATTCTGTCGCGTTAATAGCCATCGCTGGGCCAGCAAGTCACGAACTGACCGGGCCAGGGCCTCATAACGCTCGCGCGTGATGGCCTCGCCGGGACTGATAATGTGGTCGAAGACCAGCCGCCGGTCGTAGTCCTCGTGATCGGCGATGGGGACTGGGCCGCACTGGTAGCGCTCGGGGGGGTTCTGTAGCTTGGGCATGACGAGGACTCCGGGCCTTCGGGGCATGGGTTAGTACGGGCCCGCGTGGCTCAGGGCAACACGTGGCGGTCATCGTTCCAGAGTCGGATGACCGACTCGTCGCGGTTATGTTCGTAGCCCAGGATACTGAGCGACGCCGTGCTGAGAAGCAAGAGCCGGCCTTCCGAGGGGTGCAGCCCCAGCCATCGCGCGGCCAACACGCGGAAGAAGTGGCTGTGGCCAAACAGGATGGTCCGGCCTTCGAGCGCGCGGACGCGCGCGATGACGTCATCGGCCCGAGCACCGACGGCCGCGACCGACTCGCCTCCCGGACAGCCATCGCGGAAGATGAACCAGTCCGGCCGCTCCTTGCGGATCTCGGCCGCCGTCCGCCCCTCATAGTGACCGTAGTCCCACTCGATCAGATCGGCATCGGCCTGGGCCTGCGGGCCGAACCCGGCCAGTTCGCACGTCCGCTTCGCGCGCTGCAACGTGCTGACCAGGATCGTGTCGAACCGAACGCCGCGCAGACGAAGTCCCAGGCTCTCGGCATTGCGCTCGCCGCGCGCGGTCAGCGGAATGTCGGTGCGCCCGTATGCTGATGCGAGATCGTCCAGGCCGTCTCGCCGTGACGCGCCAGGTAGACCTCCGGAAGTGGCTCGGACATCACGTTGGCCTCATCGAGTCAGTCGTTGTCGGTTCCCGGTGCCGCGGCACTTCGGCTCCACGCATGATCTCGCAATCCCGAGTCCGCCTCCGAGGTCCGCAAACCGCGACCCGAGGTCTCTGTCCCCCAGAAAGTGGATGAGTGCTACTCACCTTGTCTGAATCGCGAAATGGTCCAGGAGTCGTTTGAATTCAGTCTCGTTTTCAGCATATTCGGTATTTTTGGCTCAGTCGCTTCAAATGGGAAACCCGTTGCAATCATTGGATTCACGATATTCTGCTTAATCAGGATAATCGACACTATCTACCTAACCCTTCGAGTCTTGGCTTCGTTTCGTCTTTTTCCCTTCGTTTGGCGCCTGCGGTTGGCTTCGTTTTAACGATTTCCGGTCGAGTGGGTGAGGCGGCTGGCTTCGTTTTGACGGTTTCGCGACGCCGGCTCCCATGTTCGATGCCTGTTCCTCGATCGCCCCTCATCCCAACACCGCCTTTTCCTGACCTGATCGCGCACCCCGAACCCTCCCCAGAACTACGGTATACCGTGAGTATACGAACTTTCGAAGGATTCGGCCGGTCAACTTAGGAGAATCGTGGATGGAGATCCGATCGGCAGAAGGACGTTACGACGGAACCGGCTCGAAGCCATCGCTCACCCAAGCCGAGTTGTCGAGTGCGACCTTTGGTCGCCTTCGGGCCAATACGGTCGGTGCACGCTGTAGGAGTGCCGGAGACCGTTACTGCGTTCCTGTGCGTGCGACCCTAAAGTGAGGCGCGCTAAAGGACCTTGCGTGATTCCGGGAGAGCGAGGCTCCGTCCGAGCTGGATCGGATCATGGCTCGCCGGGAGGCTCGCCCTCCCCGAATCGTGCAAATGCATTTAGCCGCCGATGACTCTCACCACGGCCGTCGAGCCGGGGTACTTGTCGCCCTGCATCGGCTCGTAGCGACCGCCGAGGTACCGGGCGAGGAACTTCTCGGCGCGGGCGTTGAAATCGATCGAGTTCTCAGGCCGAGCAAATCCGTGGCCTTCATCGGGGTAGACGATGTAGGTGACGGTCCCCTTGTTCTTCTCGATTGCCTGGACGATCTGCTCCGACTCCGCCTGCTTGACCCGGGGGTCGTTCGCCCCCTGGCCGATCAGCAGAGGCCGGACGATCTTGTCGGCCTTGAACAGCGGCGAAGCCTCCTTGATCAGCTCGGCGTCGCGCGCGTCGTCGACGTTCCCCATCCGAACGTCGAACATGGCCCGTATCGGTTTCCAGTAAGGCGGGATGGTCGCGATCAGAGTCCGGAGGTTCGACGGCCCGACGACGTCGACGGAACAGGCGAAGACCTCGGGCGTGAAGGTCACGCCGGCCAGCGCCGCGTAGCCGCCGTACGAGCCGCCCATGATCGCTACCTTCGCCTTGTCGGCGATCCCTTGCTTGACAGCCCAGTCAACGGCGTCGATCAGATCGTCGTGCATCGACTTTCCCCACTGCTTGTCGCCGGCGTGCAGGAATTTCTTGCCGTAGCCGACCGAGGCGCGGAAGTTGACCTGAAGGCAAGCGTAGCCGCGGTTGGCCAACCATTGCGCCATCGGGTTGAATCCCCAGGTGTCGCGGCCCCACGGGCCGCCGTGGACCAGCAGGACCATCGGCAGGCCCTGCGGCGGGACACCCTCCGGCATCGTCAGATAGGAGTGCAGCGTCAGGCCGTCGCGGCTCTTGATCTCGACCGGCTTCATCGGGGCCAGCTTCAGCCCCTCCAGCTTCGACTGGTGGACGAAGAGAAACTTTCCCTCCTTCGACTGGCGGTCCCAGACGTAGTAGCGGATCGGACCGCGGTCGTTGGTGAAGGAGACCAGCCACGCTCGGTCTTCCGAGTCGCGGTTGATCACGTTGAAGTCGCCGTCGAACAGCCGGGCGATCCCCTCGAAGTCCTCCTTGACCGACGGATCGATCACCTCCCATCGCATCCGGCCCGGCGCGAAGGCGACGGCCTGGACGACGTGTCGCTTCGGGTGGACCACCACGGCGCCGGCGTCGACCGCGTCGGACGAGGCGACGACCTTCGCGTCCCTGGCCGGGTCGCCCGTGAGCGGCACCTCCACCACCCGCGCCGTGTCGCTGCCGAGCGATGAGAGCAGGTAGGCCGACTTGCCGTCGGCCGTGAAGTCGAGGAAGTCGAGGTTCTCGTCTGGCCCGACCTTGACCCATGTCCTCCAGTCGGACTGAACGTCGTCGCGGATGCGGATCTCGGTCCCGCCGTCGGGCGTGACCGCTTGCGCGGCACGGACCTTGAACCTGGGGTCGGCCACGAAGCCGGCGATGTCGCCCGGATTCTTCGTGTCGAGCGTCAGCTCGCCGGTGGTGACGTTCAGACGGTAGACGTCGTGCAGTTGCTTGTCGCGGATGTTGATCGAGAGCAGGACCTCGTCGGGGAAGTTCGGGTCGATGGCCGAGATCCGCGCCTGGATCTTCTCATGGGGGGTGAAGTCGCGGACCTTGCCCGCATCGAGGTCGAACGCCATAGACGTGGAATTCCTCGTCGCCGTCATGGTCCTGCAGGTAGAGCAGGACCTTGCTGTTCTCGGCCCACACGTAGTTACGGATACCCCGCTTCTGGTCGTCGGTGACGACCTTATCGTCGTCCTTGCCGATCGTCTTGACCCAGACCTGGCGCACGTTCTTCCGGTCGGGCGCGATCCAGGCCAACCGCTTGCCGTCAGGCGAGATCCTGGGCGAGATCTTCTCGGGGTTGCCGAACAGGACATCCCTCGCGATCAGCGGCGGCGGCTCGGCTCGGGCGGCAATCGGTAGCCCCATTGTCAGCGCGGTCAGGACCGTGGCAGCCAGGCTGCGGATCGAGGCGTTGTGCACTTCCCTCATCGGCCAAACTCCGCGGTGGTGAGGCGCTCCGGGGCGGGGCGAGACCATCCCGCCCCACGGACCCCCGCGCGCCGTCAAACACGTTATTCCGCGCCGTGGACCGATTATTGTCCTGGGCCGGTCGGTCGTGGGTGAGGTCACCCACGATCGTTTGCCCCGGATCAGTCCCCGACATGACGGCATCAGGATACGCGGCGGGATATGCTCTCCGAAAGACGTCACGCCTCGGAACGGAGACGATTACACGCCAGTGCGCGGCCGCCCAACGCCGGGGAGATGGCATGAGTCAAGTAAACAAATCGCTTCACTTTAGGAGAAATACCACCAGATAAGCACACCTCGTCTCACTGTCTCATAGGTCTGCATGAACCTGTAAAGCAAACGACCGTTTGCTTGACATTTCCGCGAAGATTTCATGGCAAGCAAGCCCTGATTCTTGGGTAAATCAAGCGGCCGTTTCCTTTTCGAAACATTAGTACAGTAAAACAACCCAACCGCTAGCGCGGTAACTTGACTTCCCGATTGCCCTCGATCGGGTGTGGATGTTCCGTACGACCGTCTCACTGGTTGAACGGGACGCAATGCGGCCTGACTCTTGTCGGCCGGCCTGTCGCGTGGTGTGATCGACGTCGCGGCGCGGTATCGTGGAGGATGGCTATCGCGCGGACCGTAGATGACCGACGACCGGAGGGGAAGCTTTCCATGTGGCGCAACTTGATTCGGGCGGCGGGCCTGTTTGCGTGCCTGATCCCGGCCGCCACGTTCGCGCAAGAGTCTCGGAAGACCGTCATGGTCGAGGTCTATCTCCCGGAGGGCGCCCGGCTGTTTATCGAGGATCAGGATACGAGGTCCAAGGGGCCGATGCGCCGCTTCGTGTCGCCGCCACTGCCGCCGGGCAAGTACACCTACACCATCAAGGCGATCATTCCCGGCCCAAACGGGCCGCGAACTGTCACACGCCGGATCGACATTCGGCCGGGCGACTTCGAATCGATCGACCTGCGCGAGCCGGGCAAACGGCCCATTACCGACGTCGAATATGAGCCAACGCCACAGAAGGTGGTCGATGCGCTACTGCGGCTGGCCAGGGTAACCAGCAAGGACGTGGTCTGGGACCTAGGCTGCGGCGACGGACGCATCCCGGTGACGGCGGCCAAGGAGTACGCTTGCAAGGCGTGCGGTTTCGACATCGATCCCGAACGCGTCAAGGATTCCCTCGTCAACGTGCGCAAGCAAGGCGTCGAGCGGCTGGTCAAGATTGAACAGCGCGACATCTTCGCGCTCGACCTGAGCAAAGGGCCGACCATCGTCACGGTCTACCTGCTGCCGCGCCTCAACGCCAAATTGTTGCCGCAACTCCGGAAGCTGCCGCCGGGCACGCGCGTGATTTCGGTCGCGCACCGGATGGCCGACATCAAGCCGGACGAGCAGATCGTGGTTGATACTGAGCTGGGCGAGTTCGACGTCTATCTGTGGAAAGCGGAGACGCTCCGTGGCAGCCGAGATAGTGATTCCGGCTCGGCGCAAGGAACAAAGGCTGATTCGTCTGCATACTCTTTAGGGGGGAATCACTCCACCCGCTTTGACCCACTCCTTGCACCAATTGCAACGGCAAGCGACCCATCCGAGTCCTGACCGTCGAGCCGACTCGCTCGTCTGCGAGTCGGCCTGGACCGAGGACCAGGGGCGGCTAGCGGCCTCCTCCCGCTTCTGCTCCATCCGGTCGTGGTATCGCGCACTCACCTCGTCCTTGGCGAGGTGAGGCGGCGTATTGAAGGCGTCTATGCAGATCCCCCGTGCGCCTGCGGCCTTCGCCCGATGGAAGGCCGCCTTCTCTCGGCAGTGGCCCGACCACGACGCCCAATGCCTCCGCTTAACCTCCCCGCCCAAGACCAGCGAGATGACCGCCACCAGGGCCATCATCCGCCGCACTGTGAACCTGGGGCGAGTCAGTCGCATGGCTAGGTCCTGTAAGATGTCGCTGCCACTTCACGTGTGACAACTTCGATTTGATGTAAGTCGGTGAGCGATGGATCAAAAATCGCCTTTTCGATCGGCATATCAAGCTGTACAATTCCGATAATTGCAATATAAATAATTCTTACATATATTATAAATACTGACGCAATCTGCGTCATCGACCCCATTCATGCTATCTCACGCGACCGAGCGTGTCGCGATCATGGCGGCAAGTGAGCTTCGATTCCTCGGTAAAGCAAACGTTGGGATACTGTTGGCGAATTCCATTCCGGCCGCCAGCTGTGCGAGACGCGACTTCCGCGTCGGCTCAGCGGGTCTGCGCTCCAACCAGTCGGTGATGCGACTGACGTTCATCGCTGCCGCGGTTGCCACATGCTGCAAGTGGGTCTTCGCCTCGCCACGATACCGCGCACGCCGCAACCCCAACGACCGCACTCCCTGCGAGATCGTCCCTTCGATCCCGCTGCGCCGCGCATAAACCCGACGGCCCTCCTCGCTATCGAGGAACCTCCGCATCCCCTCCATCGCCTCGTGTTGCTCACGCGGCGGCAGCCGCACGTGCCATGTCGCAGTTGCCATTGCGACGATCATCCTTCAAACAAACGCCACCAGCTACTCGCTGCTCTGGGGAACACCGGGGAACACCGATTCCTGGTCCAAGTCGAAAATGCCTGCCAGTTGAACCTTCTTTCCGACCACACGGAACAGTCCTTAAGTCGTCACAGTTCGGCGCGGTTCTCCTGACCTGGCCACGGCGCTCCCCTGCGGCGTGCGCAACGCAAGCGATCGGCGATCTCGAGCGTCTCGCTTCGCGAAAAATGGCAAAACAGGGGATGGCCCTTGCTCGATTCGCCGCAACTTGCTACATTTGTAGTAGGTTTGTGGGACGTCCATTGCGGAGGTCGAATTGATGTCGATCGCGATCCGGGCGGAAGGGTCGGGCAAGAGGGTTGGCCGCTGGCAGGTAAGCCTGGCGGACCTGAGCCTGCTGGTCCTGGCGGCCGGGTTGGCGGCCGGGGTCGTCCGAGAGGCGAGAGACATCTGGGTCGAGTCGGCGCGGGCGTCGGGCGTTGGGGTGGAGGTTGTGGCGGTCATCCTTGCGCTGGTCCTGGTGCGCTCGATCCTCGGACTGGCCCGCCGACGGCCACGGGGTGGGGGCGTCACGATGGCGGGCTGCCTGGCGTCGATGGCCTGGCGGGCCCTGGCCGTTGTATTGCTGATCTGCTTCGTCCTTCAGGAGTCGGAGATCCTGCGGATCGATCTCGCGACCCGCATGCGGATCGATCTCGCGACCCGCAGGTCCTCGTTTTTTGGGGGGGTTGGGGCGAGTGGTTACGACGTGAGGGAGAAGCTGATCCCCATCTGCGCGATCCTGGCCATGTTCGGCATAGTGGTGGGCATGGGGGCCGGGGTAGGCCTGGCACGACCCGAGCCGCGGCGTCCGCGACCTTACTGGTTGTTTGTCCCACTGGCCGCGCTCGCCGGTGTGCTGTTCGTCGCCGTGCCGGCCACCCATGCTCTCGTTCCACTGTACATCCTGAACGTACTCGAGTTGGTGAACAACGCCATGCGACCGCTCGGACGGGTCACTTCGACCAGTCTGTCGGCGCGGTTGCTTCTCGCGGGGATGGAGGCCCTCCCGGCGACGCTGACGATCGTCGGGCTCGCGATGATCGTCGCGCGCGACTTTCAACGGGCCGGGCGGTCCATGCCCTGGGCGACGACCCGGGGAGGCTGGTTCGTCCGGCTGTTCTCGCTCGCGGCCGCTGGTGCGGCGGGGATCGGCATGGCACTCGTGGCGATACCGACGATGAGTCCCCACTGGCGCGAGGGGTTTCGCGGGGTTCTGGATCCGGAGGCCATCGTGATCATCTTCATCGGGTTCGGGACCTTCGCGGCGGGCCTGGCGGCTCGGACGGTCGTGCCGCGTCCGGCCTGGGAGAAGCCGCGATGGTTGCGGCGGCTCTCGAACGCGCTCGCGCTGGGATTGATGGGAATCGTCGTTTCCTCCGCGCTGAAATGCCTCCCCTCGCCCATGGCGATTGATCCCGCGCTACCCCCGATGTTCGCTGAGCTGCTGGATGGAATCGACCAGGCCGGTGTGTGGTTCTGGGGCATGTTCCCGGCTCCGCTCGCGGACGGCGTTCAGGCCTGGCTCGATCCGGGACGGCTCTTCTGGATCCTGACGATGGTCGGCCTGGCCTTGTTCCTGAGCGAGCTGGCACTCCGGCCGCCCGCGTTGAGGATCCCGCCGTTCGATCTGGTGGGCTGTTCGCCCGGACGTCTAGTCCGGTTCGCCTGGCTCACCCTGGGCTTGACGGTGGTCTGCCTCGCCGCTCTGCCGACCTTGATCGTGCTGGGCCAGGTGATCCTGCATCTCCGGTTGGGCATCAGCACCTGGACGGCCAGCGGCTGGCCGTCGCCGTTCTGAGTCGTTGAATCCGACCGCCGATCGCATTGGCCCAAACCCAACAATGACACGGGTGGCGAATTCGACCGGAAGCTCGAAAGCTCGCGATAATAGCTTCCTGATACCCCTATCTTGCCCAAAACTCTGGTCGAGCAGCCGTTGAGGGGAATTCGCCAACAGTATCCGGCCGTTTCCCTTACGCCTACTTTCCGCACATCACGACCGCAATTTCCCTGATTTTCCAATCGTGTGTTCATATTTTCGATTGATCGGACACCTCCTCGCTGAGGGACGCGCCGGCACCGTTCCAATCCCGGCCGGGCCGGGTCACCCTTCGACGCCCCATTCTTCGCTTTGTCCTACGGCAAGGCAATGTTCCACTTCACGCCGGCTCCATTCGCTCCACGACTTACGACAACACCCTTGACGTAAATCGTGGGGCGCTGGTCTTACGTCAATGAGATATACATAAGTAATTTTCAAGATTCTTCCCCCCTTGGCCTTCCTCCCGTCACTGCGATCATGGCGGCGGGGTCGGCGGGCCGTGGGCCCACCCTACCATCGAGACCAAAACGCATCGGGGAAAACGCTCGTGGCTCGACGCGAGAAATGGAAACGGTGAACCATAGTTGGCGCGGAGACTCTGGCGCGGGACGATGACGGGACGTGTAACGAGTGGTCCAGAACTGTGACCTGCCGGAACAGACTCGTGTAGGGCACCGGGGGCTGCTACCATGCCGTCCGGCTTCGTCTCATCATCGCCCCCTTCGGGGCGGCTGACCTTGAGGCGCATTATGGTCGCGATTGCGGGCTCGGCGCGTCGCCTTCGCGTCCTCCCCTGGCTGTTGTCAGTCCCGCTCGCGGCCACGGTGTTCGGTGTCATCGTGCTCGGGGGAATGCAGTTGCCGCTCGTGACGAGAGGTGGCGGTGTGAGACGGTGGCTTCCTTGGGGGCTCTGGTCCATAGCACTTGCGACCTGCCCGGTCGCGATCACCACCGTCGGCGCCTTGTATCCTCACATGGGCCCGAGTGCTGTCGGGTGGGAGCGGCAGCGGGCCGCCCGCATGGTGGAGCGACTCGTCTTCACCCAATTGGGCATCTCGGCCATCTGCTCGGTCACGGTCGTCATGCTGACGCGAGGCGCCTACCGCTGGTTGGCCTGGGCAGCAATCCTTGCAGTCTTAGTAGTCACCGCTCTGCTGTGCGTCATCGCCCAGTTGCGAATAGCCTACCTATAGTTTCCTCGGCGATGCGCAGGCGGTGAACCTTGGTTGGCGCAGACAGATGGGCGCGGGACGATACCGGGGGAGGTGGAAAAGGGTGATCCATGAATCAGAGGTCACAGCCCATCCCTTTGCCCCGCTCCGCTGCTGCTCCTTGGTGATCTCGTAAGGCGCCGCCAACGAAGTGCCGCCGACCAGTCGGACCGGCAGTAAAACAAACAGTCATTTGCTTTACAATCTGCAGCAATCCGCAGCCTGAAACCCGCCACTTCTGGTGCCGGATAAGCCTGCGTCCATGTGTAAGAAAAACCCTCGTATGCTTGACCCCGACTCCGCCTGGGGCGGCATGTGGCCCAATCGAATATAAGCACGGTTATCAGTTAACGGACCGGAGAACCAACGGCCCTGAGTAAGGCAAACCAAGGGATACCGTTGGCAAGATCCTGTGTGCTGCCGGGCTGCCGGAGACTCGGAAAGATTGGCCCAGCAGGGCGCGGTTACCCGCGCCAGCAACGCCCCCGGACCAATTCGCCAAAAGCATCCAAAGGTTTGATTTACCGCCAGAGAGCACGCCGGAAGTTAGGCCTTCTGGGGCAGACCGCATCCAGGCGGCATCGGAAACGGATGGACGGACCGGATGAAGCCGGGCGTCCCACTCCGGAATCCGGGAAGTGATTCTCGGTCCATTCTTAGGCTGGTGAGCGCGGGGAGAGCAGCAGGCCAAGCGTTAGCCCCAATCCCGCGATTCCCAGAATGATCGCGGCGATGGCCAGCCGCCTGCCGGTGAGCGTCCCCTGTGATCGGGCGATCTGACGCATCGCGATCACGCCCAGCACGATCGCCGCCAGGCTGCCGAGTCCGAACAGCCAGAAGCCTCCCAAGATCAGGCTGTTGATCGCCAGGATGCTCGTGCGGTGGGGAGGATTGGTCGGCTGGACTGCGTCGCGGGCCTGGCGCGGTGGGAGTGTCACACTGGCCGACGGGGCGGTGCGCACGTCCGCCTGAGCCGCCGCGATCGCGTCGAGGCGGATCGGGAATCGCAATTCCTCGACCGCGGAGCCGCGAGTCCAATGCGCTAGACCATCCCTCCAGACGAGCGTGTCCGGTCCGATCTCGCCGGCGTCAGCCATGCGTTGCAGTTGCGAGAGCCGCACCGGCCCCTGCTGCGTCCGGTCGCGGGCGAAGTACCACTCGGCGTCGCCCTCGATCGGCGGGCCGGCCGTGATCGCATCGTGGTCCACGTCGTCTTCGCTGAGCACGATGTAATCGTTCAAGCCGCTCGACCGCGCCGGCGACGGTGCACGTCCACTCGATGCCTCCCCCTGGGCGAACAGCCGGGGCACTCGACCCGCGGCGGTCCAACTCTGTCGGTCCTGCGAGACCTCGTCGAACCTTGCAAGCTGGCCGCGATCGCGCAACGACTGGAGCTGGGCCCAGGTCATCGGACCGAGCACGCGCCCTCGCGCTCGCACGTACCAACCGCGGGTTGCCTCTTCGCTTGACATGGTCGGTGATGTCTCGAGTCTGTGTCGTGGTCTCGTTTCGGCCCGCGTCCTGCGTGGGAATGAAACGCGTATCCTCAGCGATTCTGGATTCGAGATTCCCGATTCGAGATTCCCGATTCGAGATTCCCGATTCGAGATTCCCGATTCGAGATTCCCGATTCGAGATTCCCGATTCGAGATTCCCGATTCGAGATTTCGAGATTCCCGATTCGAGATTCGAGATTCCCGATTCGAGATTCGAGATTCCCGATTCAGGATTCCTGACTCAGGATTCCCGATTCAAGATGGGGTAGCGCCGGGTATTCGCGAGGTCTCCGGATCTTGCCACCTGGCCATCCGAACGTCGCTAATCCCGACGTGGGCGGGGGCTCTTCGGTCCGCCAGGCGGCGGGGCCTGGAGGCCCGCGCCGTAGAAGTCCGGGAAGTTATTCCCGCCCCTTCCTCAAGGCCCCATGTCCTCCGCATCGGCGGATGTGACGAAGATCGGACGCCCTTCGGCCAGCGCGGGGTCGTCGGTCAGGGAGAGCTTCGGCTTCGCCTGGTTGATGACACCAACTTTCCGCCAGGCGCCGCGACCCGCTTCGCCGGGAATGATGGTCCAGAGGGTTCCCTCCTGAGGCACGACCGAACCACTCCGCACCTGCCAACCCTCGGCGTCACGGGCCAGCCAACCGATCGGCTTCGGGTGGCGCGCGAGCAGGCGATCGAGGCGGACGCGAATGGCGGCCGCCTCCTTGCGCGCGGCGGTCAGGTCGGGCAGCGAGCGAATGAACCCCGCGGCCTTGGGGCGCATCCGTTCGGATTCCGCGTTCTCCGGATCCATCCAGGGGAGGTTCGTGTCCACATCGGCCTGGTCCACCTGTTTCTTGAAGCCGCCGAGGGCACCGCGGAGCGGTTCGCTCCCCTCGACCGCCGACTGGAGCACGTTGCGGAGCAGCGCGACCTGGAGGATCGGGTCGATCTCCGGCTGGTTGCGGATCTGGTCGATCAGGTCGACCATCACGGTCTCCCAATCGATCTGGGCAGGCTCCTGGAAGAGCTTGGGCTTGAACCGGGCCGAAATCTTCGTCTGGGGCGCGATGTCGGTTCGCTCGATCCAGTCGGCAACCACCTTGAGGGTCCGCTCCTTGCCGTCGAAGCCGACCAGGTAGCGCAAGGACTTCGCGGCGGCCGGGGGCCTCTGGGTCAGGTAGTAGCGCCGGGCTGCCTCGGCGAATGGTGGCTTGACGGTGACCATCCAGAGGTTGTCGACCAGCAGGTCGGTGAGGAGGTTATGCACCTTGGAGAGCGCGCCATCGCCGTCGGGAATGCGGTGGGCGACGGCCTCCATGGCGCGCTGGTAGGCGGCGACGCGATCGGTGTCGGGCGAGCCGGGGTGCTGGGTCAGGAATTGCTTGCACTGTTCGCTCCGGACCTTGGCCTCTCGGGCGCCGACCGCGGGCTGACCGCCTTTCCAGCCGGCCGCCAGCCGGTCCCACTGGGCGACCGCATTCCACAGGAGCTGATCCCGGAGCGTCTCGGTGAACCCTCGCGAGCGAGGCAGATCGGGGAAGGACTTGATGTAGGACTCGAGGGCCGCGACGTACTCCGTCGAGGCGGTGAATCCACGCGCGTTCGGTGAATACGCGACGACGGTCGTGATGGCCTCCTCGAGCTGGGATTGCAGGTGGCGCCGATCCAGGCGATTGCGTACGGCCTCGAGCCGGTCCGACAGGCGTCGTGCCCGGTCCTGGACCTCCGCACCGGCCAGGGCGACGTCGGGATCGACGGCGGCCAGCGTGCGCTGGGCGTCGGCCAGGGGGCCGAGGATCGCGGACTCGTCGGCCGCCGCCGGTCCGGTCGTTTCGGCTTGCTTCTCGATCCGATCGACCGCCCGGCCGATCTCGTCGAGGCGCGGATTTAGCTCCTTGGCCCGCTGCGTCTGGTCGGCGCCGATCTTCTCGGCCCGGCTCTGCACGAGGTTGGAGACGGCCGCTTTCTCGGTGTCGAGCCGGGCCAGGGAGCGCGCCGATTCCAGCGCGGGGGGCGGCGTCACCGAGATCGGGGCGGACTCGGCCTCGCGCATCGCCGTGTCGAACCGCAAGGCCCGGTCCGATTCTTGATTCTCGGCGAGGTCCACGCGTTCCCGGACCGCGACCATGGCGGGATAGGTCAGGAGCTGCGGGTCGGCGGCCTCGAGCTTCTTCAAGAGCGAGACGGCGTGGTCGAGCTCGCCGACCTCGAGCATGTCGCTGATGGCGACGGCCGTGTTACTGGCCTCCTGGGCGCGAGCCTGGCCGCGGACGGCGTAATACACGAGGGTTCCCAGGAGGAGGACCCCAGCGGCCGAGCCGGCGGCGATCAGCCGGACGCGTCGCGTCTGGGCGGACTCCGCGGCCTGGAGGCGGGTGATGTAGCGCTGCTGGAGTCCATCGGGCATACCGTGTCCGTGACTGACGACGGCGTGAGCCAGCCGTTCCAGCTCGGCGGGGCGGATTGCTCCCGGATAATCGAGCAAGCGGCCCAGAGCGACCAGGTCCTCCTCGTGTCGGCGGCTCTGGGAGTCGCGCTGATCCTCATTGTCGAGCCAGTCGAGGGCCGGACGGACGCGCTCGGCGATCGGGTCGTCGTGCGGCAGGGCCACGGCATTGGCCAGCCGGACCCACTCCTGGCGCGCCAGCCGTCCGCGGATCGGGTCGCGCGCGTTATGGGCCTCATCGAGCCGGTCACCGACGTCCTCGAGGACACCCCGGGCGCGCTCGCCGCGGAGCTGGGCGTCGAGCTTCCGCAAGGATTGCACCAGCGCCCGCGGCGGCGGCTCGGACCAGTCGGGCTGCTCGACTTCCACCACCAGCCGGCCGATCGCTTCCGTTTCGTGATGGCGCAGCAGCTCGGTCGCTTCCTCCTGGATCTGGATCAGCCGGACCGCCTCGAAGGCCCGCAGATCATCCGACCAGATCGCATTGCCCGGGTCCTCGGTCGCGAGCTGGCGCAGGACGCCGATCCGCGACCGGAGCGGTGCCCGCTGCAACGCCAGCCGGCGATGTCGCCGGAGCAGGTCTTGAAGCGGGTCCTCCTCCGCGTACGCCTCGTTGAGCAGGCGTGCCGGCTCGATCGGCAGCTTCGGCGCGGGCGTCAGGTCGTGGAACTGCACGACCTCGTCCCACTCCGCCCGCTCGGGAAAATCGAGCGCCGCCAGGGTGTCGAGCAAATTCGGCGCAGACTCGGCGAGCTGGATCGCCTCCGATCGCAGCCCCTGCCGCAACAGCCGGTGACAACGCCCCAACCGCTGCGTGGCCTCGTCGCAGGCGGCAGCATAGGCGGACGCCAACCCGTCGAGACGGCCGTTACGCCCGTGGTCGCCGGCGTGCAGGATACTCCGGATCTGGTCGATGATTTGATAGTGATCGGTCATTTTACGCAGTGGTCAGTGGTCAGGGTCCGTGGTCCGTTCTTCTGAGCCGCCGGGCGTTCGCCGCTTCCGTCCCACTCCTGATCGGTGCCACAGAAGGGAAGACTTACAACGGACTAATCGGCAAAGTCGCCGATCTTGGCGATCTCCAGGATGGTCGAGTCGTCGAGTTCCATGGCGATGACCACGCTGAGCTCGGTTCGCGCCGGCTTCGCCAGCAGCTCTTCGGTCTGCTGGATCTCGTCAAGCTCCTTCAAACCACGGATCTCCTCTTTGATCGTCTTGATCGCCGGTTCATCCTTCGTTCCGGCCGTTTCGAGCTCTCGGAGCTTGTCGCGGCGGTAGGCGATGGGGTCGCGATCGCGGCCCTCCCCGTCCTTGGGAGTGTCTTCCTGTAGCGTCTTCCGACGGCCGGCGCGCTCTTTGCGACCCTCGGTCGCCCGGTCGCGGTCAGGGACAAGCCGCACGATGATCGTATCGAGACTCTCGGGATCGATCGACAGCTTGAGGGTCACCTCGCCGGGGATCACGTCGCGCGCGCTCGTCGCACCCGGCACCTGGGGGTCTTTTCTGGACTCGCCGCTTATCGACTCGAACGCGCGCCTCGTGGGTTCTTTGTCGGAATCGGGACGCGAGATGACCAGCCTCCAACGATTGATGATCAGTTTCCACTTCGTCCCCGAGAGGGCCTCGGGATGGCGCGTCCAGACGACCGATCGGGTTCGAGGCTCGAGGCGGTCGAACAGGAGGGGCTGGTTCGTGACGATCGCCAGCGGTCGGTCGTCGCGGGGTTCGACGGCGCGCAGCAAGGCGAAGAGGGTACGGCCGTCTCGGGCCGGGAATTTCAAGACCGTGTCCCTGAGTTCGTCGGCGCGGACTGAGTGCTTGCTCGCGTCCTTGGTCCAGCCGAACCGCCAGGTCCGCGCGTCCTTCTGACTGAGTTCGGCGAGGGTTGAGGGACTATCGAGGCGACTGATCCCGGCTCTTGTGGCGATCTCCCAGGGCTTCGATCCGCTCGGTGGAACGAGCCGGAGCCCTGGGGCGTTGAGGATCTCGAGCCGGTCGCCCGCATCTTCCGGGAGGGTCAGCTCGCAATCTTGCCGGACCGGGCCACCGAACTGAGACCTGGGGATATCCGGGAGGGCGAACGCCACGATCGCCGGTCCACTCGGTCGGGGCGTGGAGGGGATCGGGATGGCGGTTGCTGGGCCGGGGGTTCGGGTGCCGGAGACACCTTCGCTTCCGATTTGCGGACGGCCTCTGGCGAGGTCGCGACAGTCGGGAGCGGCGGCGGTCCTGGCTTCGTCGCGGCTTCCTTGAGAGCGGATTTCTCCTCGGATTCTTTTGGGTGGTCGTGGCGGGCGATGGGGGTCGTGGTCGATGGGGGAAGCCGCCCGACGAGACCGGCGGTCGACGGTCTCACCGTGGGCTCGAATCCGAACTGCTTGCGAAGGGCCGGCGACCAGAAGAGTCCAGCGGCGATCAGAGGGACGAGGCAGACGGCCACGACGGTCGCAGCGAGGGTCGTGCGCGACCGACGTCGTTTCCGATTGAGATTGCCGTCGGAGAGTACCAGTGCGGATGCCGCCATCCGCGCGGCGAGATCCGGGAGAGGATCCGGAATGCCGTGCGCGCCTGACCTGGATCCGCGAGCGCGCTCGCCGGGATGGAGGCGTGGCGGACCGGCCATCCGGGGCGCCCCACGACCCGACTCGGTGGATGAGGGCGCGTTCTCCGCGCCGGCCGTCTCTCGGCGCTCCCCCGTGCGGGCGAGATGGACGAGGGCATTTCCTCGGGCGCGTCCGGCGGGGCGGCAGAGGTTGACGATCAGGGCGTTCGGAAGTCGGCTGGCGTTCCTGGCTTCGGCCGAGCCGTCAAGGACACCCCTCCAGATACTGGTGACACCCTGGGGAAGCGTGGTGAAATACGTGCTGAATTCGACCTCCCAGCGCCGTGATACCGGCAACAGCGCGATGGCCTCGACAAACAGGGGCAGCAGGTCCATTCCCGGTCGGAAGACGAGGAAGAGGGGTCGGCGGGGGTCGGCCAGATAGGACTCGGCCATTACGCCGGCCCAACCGGCGTCGCCAGTCAGAGCCTGCCAGGCTTCGGCGATGCCGGCCGGCCGGTCGCCGGGCGGGACCTTAGGCCCCTCGTGGAGGATTCGCGCCTCGCCTGTCCAGGCCGATTGGAGGAATCCCGGCTGGCTCAGCAACCAGGCGGGTCCGCCCTGGGGGCGTTCGTCGGCGTCAAGAACGACGTGGTGTGCGTACTTGTTCGGCCGCCCCGAATAGTCCAGCCCCGCCGGACCGATCCGCGACAGTACATCGAGCACCTTGCCCCCGACGGTTAACCTCACGTGCGCGTGCACGACCGGGTTGAGCGCAGCCGAAGGATCCCCGGGCGGATACACGACCTGGTAACCGCTGAGGCTCTCAAGCCGCTCGGCGAGCAGGTCCGGCAGATCGGCGGTGACGCCGACCGCGCCGAAGCCGCGGCTGCCCGGCTTCAAACCATGAGGTACCGAGGTGTAATGCAGTTCCTGGCTCATCGGTCGGGATTCCATCTCGATCTGAGTCGGAGCCGGCTCGTCGCACGGGAGGGAGAGACTGGCCTCACCTACCAGTTTAACGCATGCGAGCGTTGCGCTCGATCCTCTTGAGTCCAGGATCGCATCCTGGTCCGGTGTCCGCACGTGGCTTTCGAGCGGTGTTGCACCTCCCTATTGCTCGATGATAATCCATGGCACGACCGGCATGACATGGTGGTCGCGGCAGGAAGGAGTGCGGCTTGGCGGAACGGCCGGTATCGGGTTACAATTCTGATCGAGAGTCGCAGACTCCGGAGGATCCGCATGCAGATCATCAAATTCATCCACTGGCAAGACGAGGACGCCTTCCTCGGATATCTGCTCGATTACCCCGACTATTGGACCCAGGGCGACTCGCTGGATGACCTGAAGGAACATCTGGCCGACCTCTACCGGGACCTGACGAGCGGCGAACTGCCTGGTATCCGCAAGGTCGATGAGTTGGTGATCCCATGAAGCGGGTCGACCTGATCCGCACAATAGCGGGATTGGGGTGTGTCTTGGTCCGGCATGGGGGTCGGCACGACTGGTACCGAAATCCGGTCACCGGGGTGTCCCAACCAGTTCCTCGCCACCGCGAGATCGAGGATCATCTGGCCCGGCACATCATGACCATGCTCAGCAACCCACCCGATGAAGAGGCTCCGGGCGACGGGGACACCGCTTGACCTCGCGGGTGGCTGACACGGTCTGCCGCGACGATGAGGCGCGACGTTGCGGCGTCCTTTCCGAGAAGCCTTGAATAGGACAAAGGAGTCGGAAATGTCCCGTATCCGCAAGGAGGTTCTGCCGTCGTCAGCCCGAGTGGAGAAACGCGGAATCACCATCGATCTCATCTGGGTCCCCGCGGTATTGGCGGTGATCGCCCTGATGGCGCGGGAATCGATCGGCCAGGATGCCTCGTCGAAATCCAACGGCTCATCGTCGGCTCCGCAAGCGCGCGACGGGGAGAACCTCGGAACCGCCCCGCGCACGATCCCGGACGCTTTGAAGTTCGCCCACGGCCTCTTCCGTCAGCGGAAGTTCGACCTGGCGGCCGCGGAATACGATCGATTCCTGTTGACCGGCCCGAAGGGATTGGATCGGGTTGATGCGCACTTCGGGCTTGGCAACGCCCGGCTGTACCAGGGGCGACATGAGGACGCCCGACGGGCCTTCGAAACGTTTCTGAAAGAGGCGCCGGCGGATTCCCGGGCGTTGACCGCACGCTACCGCCTGGGGGAACTCGCTTACCTGATGGGCGATCTACCCGCCGCGCGTCAGGCCCTCGAAACGTTCACCGCGACGAAAGCCGATCACTCGGCGCTCGAGACCGCCTGGACTTACCTGGGGGATGTCTGCTACGGGTTGAAGGATCTCGCCGGGGCGAAGATCGCCTATGAACGGTCCTTGTCGAAGTTTCCGCGCGCCAAATTGGCGGATCGAGCCCGGTACGGCCTGGGCCGGACACTCGCCGGGCTGGGAGAACACGATCGGGCACTCCGTATATTGCAGGAGTTGACGCAGAGAGGGGGCCCGGAATGGGTGGACCGCGCCTGGCTGCAAGTGGGAGCGATCCATCAAGCGGCGGGGCAGTTCGCGGAGGTCGTTGCGGCGATGTTGGCCCTGGAGCGGGCGGCGCCCGACAGCGCCTTAAAGCACGAAGCGTGGCTAAGACGCGCCCAGGCCCTTCATCGGCTCCGCCGGTCGGCGGAAGCCGAGGTGCTCCTCAAGAAATTGACCGGCCTTCCCGCGGAGGCTTTGGGGGTTCAGGCCGCGCTGGAGCTGGCGACAATCGAGTTGGAACAGAACCACCCGGCGGACGCCCTGGCCACTCTGGAGGCCGCCGCGAAGAATTCACCACAGTCCCCCTTGATGTCCGCGTTGCAATTCCGCTCTGCCGAGGCCCTGCGGAAACTCAAGCGCCTGGCCGAGGCCGAGGAACTGTTCCTCAAGGTCGTCGAAGCCGACCCGGACGATGCCTGGGCCGACGATGCCTTGCAGCGCACCGCCCAGACGGCACTCGAACGAGGCAATTCCCCGACGGCGCGGAAGCTGACGAATCAATTCGTCACCCGATTCCCGCGGAGTCCCCTGCGTGGCGATGTCCAACTGATCGCGGCTCGAGCCGCGGCGAAGACGGGCGACCACCGCGCGGCGGCGACGATCCTCGAATCCCTCCTCAACCCGCCTCCCGGCGCGAATGAGGGCTCGGCTCCCGCACTCTCCGCGACGGCCGCGCAGGACGCGCGCTATGAGCTCGCCCTGGTGTACCGCGCCCTGGGCCGATCTGCTGAGTCGGATGCCCTCCTCGCACGCCTCTCGGAGTCGAAAAACGACACCGTCGCCGCCGATGCGCTGTTCCTTCTCGGTCAAGAACAGGTCGAGGCGGGCCGATACGCCCAGGCACTCGGGCCGCTGGAGCGGTACCTGGCCGCGAATCCTCGAGGTGACGTCGCCGAGTACGCCCTGGCGCATCTGGCGGTCGCTCAGTTCGGGGCCGGCCGGGCCGACGACGCCTGGAAGACCCTGGCCATGATGGTGGACCAGTTCCCCGCCAGCAAGGCCCTCCCCCGCACGCGGCTCCGGTTGGGCGAGGCCGCACTGGCTGCCCATCAACCGGATCGGGCGGCGGAGCAGTTTCGGCTGGTGCCCTCACAAGGCGACAAGGAGATCGAGCCGGCCCTGAGACTCCGGCGCGCTCGCCGGACTTGGGCGGGCACTTGCGGAACTTAACAAGCCGGGCGAGGCCGCCCAGACGTTCGCCGCGTTCCTCGCAATGGCCCCAGGCGACCCGATCGCGCCCGAGATCGCCCTGGCGCAGGCCCGCGCGCTCGAAGCCGCCAACCAAACCGGCGACGCCCTCGCGGCCTACGAGCGCGTCGCGGAACGATTCTCCACGACCGATGAGGGACTCCGATCTGTCCTGGCCCGAGCCCGGCTGATCGCCCGGTTGGGCCGTAACGCGGATGCGGCCTCTGTGTTCGAGCGGCTCGTGTCTGATCCGCACCTACGCGAATCCCTCGCCAAAGCAGGGACGACGGTTGACGCCGTGCTCGCCGAGTGGGGCTGGTCGCTTGTCGATGCCGCCAAGCCGGCCGAGGCCGACCGCGTGTTCAAACGACTCCTGGCGGAGTATCCCCAGAGCCCTTATTCGGCCGACGCGCGGTTCAATCTCGCGGAATCGGCCTACCAGGATCATCAGTATCAGGACGTGATCCGGCTCCTGTTACCCCTGGTTGTCAAGGAGCCCGCCGACGCGCCGAAGGCGGGGGGGTACTCCCGCCGGCGCGCCTGCTCCCCGCGATCCTGTATCGGCTGGGGCGCGCCCAGGTGGACCTCCGGGACTGGGCCGGCGCCGCGACCACGCTCGATCGGCTGCTGGCCGAGTTTCCTGACTCACCGTACCGTCGCGAATCCCGATTCTTGCGCGCCGAGTCCGCCCTGAACACCGGGGACGCCGCCGCGGCCGAGGCCGGATTCACGGCCCTCCTCGACGAGCCATCTGACGCCCAGGATCCTCCGGCGTTCCGGCGAGTCGTTCGATTGAAGCAGATTCAAACCTGGGTGGTCCGGAAACGGTGGAAGCCCGTGATCCCGGCGATCCAGTCGCTCCGATCCGAACTGGCCGCGGGCGATCCGTCGATCCCCGAGCTCGATTATGCGCGGGGACAGGCCCTCATGGGTCAGGGCCGTCTGGACGAGGCGCGTTCTGCATTTCAGTCCGTCATCGATGCGAAACCCGGGAATGAGCTGGGCGCACAGGCCCAGTTGCTGCGTGGCGAGACGTACTTCCACGAGGATCGGCGCCACGAGGCCCTCCGCGAGTTCCTCCAGGTCGACATCCTCTACAATGCCCCCCGCTGGCAGGCCGCTGCGCTGCTAGAAGCGGGAAAAGTTTACGAACGACTCGATCAGTGGGCCGAGGCCGCCGAATCTTATGAACGGCTCCTCGCCAGATTTCCCGGGGATCCGGATGCCCCGACGGCCCGGGCCCGCCGCGACGCTGTAAACCGGCGTGCCTCCCCAACGTCAAAGTCGTCGCAATGATTCCCGCAGTGGGCGGGGTCTGGAGACCCGCGCCGAACTTCGTTCGCCAGGAGGGACCCGTCCTATGAGCCGCCGGAACCGGAAAGGCGCCTCGATCGTCGTGCTGGGCGCCTGGGGAGCCATTTGTTGGCTTCTGACAGCCTGCACAGGATTTGCGGATCATCCCGGTTCAACCGAACAGGACGATCAACGGCCGCGCAGCATCTCCTCCGCCCAGGTGGGTGTCAGCGAAATCTCAACGATCCAGATCCGCGATCGCCGCGTTGGTCTGATGCTGACGCGGATGAGGCGTGCGGGAGCATGGTTGATCGCCTGGTACGATCGTACGCCTCCCTCGGATCGGGTAATCTGGGGGGGTCTGGTTGCATGCGCCGGTATGGGGATCGTCGTGCTGATGGAGCGGATGGTCCGGCTCCGTTCGCGTCGCGTGATGCCGTCGGACTTCACCGCGCGGTTCGTGGACCGGCTCCACGAAGGGAAGCTGGATTGTGGTCAGGCGCTGGATTTCTGCGAACGGAATCCCAGTCCGGCGGCGCGGGTGGCGCTGGCGGCAGTCCGCCGCTGGGGACGACCGGCGACGGACCTGGAACGCGCGGTGACCCTGGCCCACCGGGTCGAGACGGAGCGGCTCCGAAGGAACGTGGGGACGCTCCGTCGCGTCGCGGCCCTGGCGGCCTTGCTGGGCGTACTGGGCACGCTCTTCGCCCTGGGGCGCGCCACTCGAGGCCATTCCCCCGTCGTCCGGAATCGCCGCGAGGACCTCGCCGGCGATCGCCTGGGGGCCGGCACTGGCGGCCGCGATCACGCCGCTGTCAACCGGCATCCTTATCGCAACACTGGCACTCGTCGCCTATGATGGCGTGCTCACACACGTCGAGACGCTGGCCGGGGCCCTGGACCGGCTCGGGGCCGAAACCATCGAGGCCATCGCCCTGAGTGCGCCTCCCGCCGCAAAGCCGATCCCTCTGGCCCGGACGCCCCATCAGTTGAAACCGCTGGACGATCCGGGAACGCAGCCGGCTCAACGACCGGAAACCGGCAAGATCGGATCCTGACGACGGCGTTCACAGGCAAACGGCCGAATCCCCGACCTGTCGGGAAAAACCCCTGCGATCCGTTCGCATCTTCCGGTATCATGCGCTCTTTGATCCCGAGTCCTGGGTCCCGTGGCTACGGCTTGACGGCACGAGCCAAGGATTCGAGGACCAGGCAGTCAAGGACTAGGACATGACCGGACTGGACCTCGAGACATTCCTCCTCTTGCTGCGGGCCGACCTGAGCGCCTGGCTGATGCTGGGGCTGGCGAGCGTGGGGCTCGCGGTGCTGGTCTGGGTCTGCTGGGGCTCGCGAAGGGCGTTACGGAAGTGCCTGGTGCTGTCACTGGCGGCCCATCTGGGAATCGTGCTGTTCGGCAGCACGGTCCCGGCCGTCCAGTTGGCGATTCGCGGAGAGTCCGACGAGTCGGCAGATCGGTCGCATATTCGTCGGATCCGGGTCGCACCGCTGGTCGAACCGTCGAAGCCGCCGGAAGTTGGACCGTCGCTGACGCGCGATCGGGCTCCTTCGAGCGGGAGCGACAGTTCCGCACCGCCGGCGCCTCGGCTGGAGTTGCCGTCGGGGCCGCTCCGGCTGGCGGACGTGACGATTCCGGCCCCTCGACCCACGATCGCGGAACGATCCAGCCCCGACCCGGAGCCAGTCCTACCGCCACCGATCCCGGTGGTGACGGCGACGCCTCGTCCGTCGCGGCCCCTGCCAGATCCGCCGGTCGTCGGCCCTCGTGCCGAACCCACTACAACACCCGATCCCTTGGTTCCGAAGCCCGCGCCCCCCCTGCCCCCCAATCTGGCCGAAGTGGATCGGGCGTCGTCGGAGCCGCCACCATCCCCGGCCGAGTCCGGTGGGGCTCGAGGTGCCGGTCGTGGCGCGATCGAGGCAGCCCTGGGGACACGAGACCGAACGCTCCGCACCGACGCTCGACTCCGCCCCAAACTCACCGGCGACCCGATCAAGGCGAGTGCGCGAGGAGAGAACGAAGACGCGGGCCTTGTCGGACTTGGCCCCTTGGGCGCGAGTGCTGGGTCGAGTGGATCCGGCACCACGGGCCCGGGAACTGCGTCTCCCGCGGGTGCTGACGCCTCAGCCGAGCCCGTCCCGCCGGCTCGACCGGAGGCCGCTACCACCGGACTGCTCGCCCTCGATCGCGTGATACCGAAGCCGCGCGCCACCTCCGGCGGCGACTCCGGCCTGGCGGCGCTCGAGGAACGTCCACCCGCCAGGACCCTCGCCGAGATCCCGCGCGTTTATCAGCCCCGGCTGGACCCCGACCGTCCCGGCCAGGCCCAGCGCCTGGGCGGCAGCAAGGCGAGCGAGCTCGCCGTGGAGCGTGCCCTCGACTGGCTGGCCCGCCACCAGGACGATGATGGACGCTGGGACGCCGGAGTCGGCCGCTACGATGATGGAACGCCCGCCAAAGGAGAACATGATTTCACAAGCCACTGCCCGCCCGGCGAGACGTGTTTCGGGGAGTGTGCTTACTGGGAGGCGGACACGGCGGTGACCGGCCTGGCCTTGCTGACCTACCTGGGGGCCGGTTACACGCACACGCAGGGACGATACTCGGAGACCGTGGGAAAGGGGCTCGACTTCCTCATGTCCGAGCAGAAGCCCGACGGCGATCTGCGCGGACGAAGCCGGGTTGTCGGGATGTACTGCCACGCGATGGCGACCCTGGCCCTCTGCGAAGGCTACGCCTTGACGGGCGACTCGCGGCTTCGCGAGGCCGCCACGCGGGCCGTCGCGTTCGTGGTCCGCGCCCGGGCCAAGGATGGCCTCGCGTGGCGCTATGCTCCGGCGCACCCGGTCGGCGACACGAGCATCCTCGGCTGGGTCGTCATGGGATTGAAGTCGGCCAAGGAGGTCGGGATCCCGATCCCCAACGAGGCGTCGGTCCGCCGCGGCACGCTGCTCTGGCTGGAGAAGGTGGCCTCGGGACAGTCCAGCGGCCTGGCGCGCTATCAGCCCGGCGAGCCGGTCACGCCCACGATGACCGCCGAGGCCTGGGTCTGCCGCCAGTTCCTGGGCGTCGGTGGGCCCGGACCGGCCAGTGCCGAGGCCGCCGAGTTCCTGCTTCGCAACGATTCGGACCGCGGGCCGACGAACATCTATTACTGGTATTATGCGACGCTGGCGCTCTATCAGCATGGCGGCGAACCCTGGACCCGGTGGAACAACCGCATCCGCGACCGGATCGTCAACCTCCAGCGCCACCTCGGGCCACCAGACCGGGAGCTGGGACCCCGATGAGAGCCTTTACGGCTCCAAGGGCGGCCGGATCTACTGCACGACGCTCGCCGCGCTAACGCTGGAAGTTTATTACCGATACCTGCGGCTCTACGACGATCCCACGATCCCCACGGAAGGCGACGTGACCCCCGGCATCCGCCCGCCAGGCCGCGAGCCGCCCGCTACGGTCAGCAATCCGGAGGACCGTTAGTACGACTCCGTTGAATCTTGCGAAGCCCATCGGGCTCAGATCACACTCATCGTATGATCTCAAGGTCCTCGGCCGATGCCTGGCGGCCAAGCAGGTCATGATGGGGGATCCCGAAGTGTCCCAACTCGTCTGGACAAGGCTAAAGACAGGATCGGGGCTGGCGGTCGCCGTCATCGGACTGCTGGCACTTGTCGGCTGGCTCACCCAGCAACGCGCCCTGGCGGGAATCCATCCCCAGTTCATTCCGATGGCCCCGAACACGGCAATCGCCTTCATGCTGATGGGCTTCGCTCTGGTGGCGCTCCCCGGTCCTTCGAACGGCCGGATCCGCTCGCGATACGCCGCCGCACTTGTGATGATCGTCGCGATGCTGGCGGGCTTGCGACTGGCCGAATATGTCTTACCATTCGCGATCGAAGTCAACACCTGGTTCTTCAGGACGCCGGTCGAACGACTCGGCCTGGCCCCGGTCGGCAAGATGGCACTCTTCACGGCATTGACGTTCGAAGTCGCGAGCATGTCCGTCCTGATGTTGGCCTGCTCCGGAGGGGCCGTCGCGAGAGATCGTGCGGGGGTCGGTGGGTTGGTGGTCGCGACCTCGGGGACGATCTTCGTCATGGGCTACGCCTATGCGGCTCCGCTGCTCTACGGAGGTCCGCTGATTCCGATGGCCTTGAACACGGCAGTCGGTTTTTTGCTGCTGGGCATCGGCGTGGTCGGGGCCGCGGGGCCGGCCGCCACGCCGCTGAGGGAAATGGTGGGCTCTTCGATCCGTGCCAGGCTGCTTCGCGCCTTCCTCCCGTTCACCGTGGCACTCGTTCTGGTCTCTGACTGGCTGACGCTGTCGATGGCCTGGCTCGCGCCGCGCTCGTGGATGGCGATCGCGTCTTTCGGCTCCGTGGCGATCGCGGTGGTGATCGCGGCCTTCCTGTGCGCCATGTTCGCCGGGCGGATCGGCGGCCAGCTCGAACGAGCCGAAGAGGAGCTGCGCCGCGCCAACGAGCGGCTCGAGAGTCGCGTCCTCGATCGGACCCGCGAGCTCATCCAGGCCAAGACGCTGCTGGAAGAACGTCATGGTCAGTTGCAGGCATCGGCCGAAGAGCTCGCGCGGACGGCGGCATCCGTGCGGATCGCGCACGAGGAGCTCCAGGCCGCACACGAGGACCTCAAGCGCGCCGAGGCTCAGCTCGTGCAATCCGAGCGTCTCTCGTCCCTGGGCCAGGTCGTCGCCGGAGTGGCCCACGAGATCAACAATCCTCTGGCCTTCGTCACCAACAACGTCGCGGTATTGCAGCGCGATGTCGGCCAGCTCCACAACCTGATCCGTCTCTATCAGGAAGCCGAAGGGACCCTGGAGCAGCACCAGCACGGGTTATCGACCCGCATTCGCGAGCTCGCCGACCAGATGGACCTGACTTATGTGCTGGAGCATGTCCCCGCGCTGATGACACGATCGCGCGAGGGTCTCAGGCGGATCCAGCAGATCGTCAAGGACCTCCGGGATTTCGCCCGGCTCGACGAGGCCGAGCTGAAGGAAGCCGACATCAATCAAAGCGTCGGGCCGACGCTCTGGATCCTCCAGAGTCACGCCGCCGCGCGGGGCGTCACCCTGATCGAGGATCTGGCGCCCCTGCCGGCGATCTGCTGTTATCCCGCTAAGATCAACCAGGTCGTGCTCAACCTGGTTTCCAATGGCGTGGACGCCTGCAACCCTGGTGGGACGGTGCGGGTGAGTACACGCGCCGGGACCTGCGGCGGGGTTGACCTGTCGGTCGCGGACGACGGGCACGGCATCGATCCGACGGTCCGTAGCCGGATCTTCGAGCCGTTCTTCACCACCAAGCCGATCGGACAGGGGACAGGACTCGGGCTGGCGATCAGCTACGGAATCATCGCATCGCATGGCGGCACCATCGAGGTTGAGTCCCAGCCGGGTTTGGGCTCGCGGTTCCTCATCCGCCTGCCAGCCCGGCCGCCCCACTCGGCCGTCCGTCCGCCCGTCGTCACTCACCCGTCCTCGGCACCAGTCGCGATGGTCACCGAGCGGCAGGAATGAGCGTGAGCGCCGAAGGTTTCAGCACAGGCATCCGTCTCGGATTGATGCCATGGGAACAACTCGGATCGAGAGCCGATCCCGGGCCGCTCTCATGCTGAGAGTCGAACGCCGAACGTGTCCAACTCAGCGACCCTGTGGTCGTTCACACAGGCAATGCTGCCAGGACCGTGATCAGGATCCAAATCACCCCGAGGACTCGGCCAAGCCGGTCGATCCACGATTTTTCCGGCCGCCACCGGCCCGAAAGCGCCAGCACCAGCCAGACTGCCGCCAAGGCATATCTCCAAGATCGGATCGCGTGAGCCCCTCGAAGTCATCATGCGGCATAACGGCTCGGATGGGAAATACCGGTTTCGAGTTCCGGAGTTCCGTCGTTTCGTTCCTCCAATATAAACGGGGCCAAGGCCGATCTCAGCCGGTCTTTGTATGACCAGACCGCGAGTCGGCCTCGCCCCGTGTGAAGGCACTCATGCAAGATGGTTGCGCTTACTTTTCCGCCAGCGCCTTTCGACCGCCCCGGTGATCTTCTTGGTCGAAGGATTATCGTCCGGTTTGAAGCGATCGACGATTTCTCCCTTCCGGTTCACGAGAAACTTGGTGAAATTCCAGCGGATCTTGCCGGCGAATTTGGGGTCACTTTCCTTGTTCGTGAGGAACTGGTAGAGGGGGTGGGTCTCGCGGCCATCAACGACGATCTTCGAGAACAGGGGAAAGCTGACCTTGTACTTCGTGGAACAAAACTCCTTGATCTGTGGATTGTCGCCAGGTTCCTGGGAGCCGAACTCGTTGGCCGGGAAGGCGAGGACTTCGAAGCCCTGTTCCTTATACTTCTCGTAGATCGCCTCCAGGTCCTTATACTGGGGAGTGAAGCCGCACTGGCTGGCGGTGTTGACGATCAGGAGGACTTTGCCCCGGTAATTGGCCAGGTCCACGTCCTTACCGTCGATATCCTTGACGTGAAAATCCAGGACGGAGGCCGGCTTCTTGGCGGGGTCGTCGGCGGAGAACACAGACAGCGGAGCGAGGATCAGGAGCGCCGTCAGGGCGCCGAACGAGGTCAAGAGGAGCGACCGATCGAACACGGTGGGGGTTCCTTGTGCGTGAGGCAGTGAGGGCGGGAAGATACAGTCTATCGAGTCGCCGCGATGCACTCGGGTTGAATGGAGGCTGATCGCGTGCGAGGACTCCAGACGAAAGTTGCTGAGCGAATCTACTTAAATGATGGTACGGTGGCTCGAGAATTTCAAGATGGCGGAAGTCGGGAGCCGTTGGGTCGTGCCGCGATCGAGACGGCCAATCCGAGGATCCGCCGGATCTGGCGTGTTACGAAGGAGTCATGGTCCTGATGTTGGAATCGTACACTGCCGGTGCAGAGCGCGCCTTGACGAGAGCCGAGCGAGTCGCGTGTCGTCGCGGTTCGAAACTGGTCGAACCGCTGGACTTACTGGCTGCTCTGACCCTCGAGACCGAGAGCCGGGCCGCGGAGCTCATGGCCGAGTTCGGTCTGGAGACGAGCCGGCTCTGGGCGGCCCTGGGGCTGGAGTTGAGCGAGATGCTCTCGGAAATCGAGCCGGTGGAATCCGGCTGGCCGAGCGATCCGGAGCGGCCGGCGCGGCTCGCGCAATCGTCGGACTTGCGATTGGTCCTGGGCGAGGCCATGGCCCAGGCGCGCGGACTCGATCGCCGGCGCGAGGTCGGTACCGAGCATCTCCTGGCCGGGCTGATCTCGGCCTGCGACGAGGCCGCCGAGCTGCTCCGAGTCACCGGCCTGGATTCCGAGGCGTTGCTCGATCGCCTGGCTGATGTCGTCGTGATCGAATCGTCGCCAATTCCGATGGCCGAGGAGATTCCCCCGCTGGATCTGGCCGAACCCGGCGGTGTCGACCTGGCCCGGATTCTCGACGCCTCGGCCAATCGGGCACGCGAAGGCCTGCGCGTCGTCGAGGATTACGTCCGTTTCGCACTCGACGATCCGGGCCTGACGCGGCGCCTCAAGGAGATCCGCCATCGGCTGGCCGAGGCCGAGCGCGGGCTGGATACCTGCCTCCTGATCGACGCGCGCAGACACCCGGGAAGACGTCGGCACGCACATCATGACGCGATCCGAAAGGATCCGCGAGAACCCTCGCGCCGTTCTGGCCGCGAACTTCAAGCGGATCGCCGAGGCCCTGCGATCGCTCGAAGAATATAGCAAGCTGGTGGACGTCTGGCTGGCCGGGCGGTTCGAAGTCCTGCGCTACGACGTTTACACCGTCGAGAAGCTGACGATGACCGCAGTCGCCGCGCAGCGGGTGCTGGGCGATGCCCAGTTAATGGTCCTCGTCGGCGGCCTGCCAACGCTCGGCGACGTGAGGTGGGTCGTGGAAGAAGCGATTGCCGGCGGTGCCGATGTGATCCAGTACCGCGAGAAGGGCGTGCCGGACCGCGAACGGCTGCGCCGCGCGGGAAGTCCGGATCGTCACGGCCGAGGCGCGCATCCCGCTGATCATGAACGACCGCGCGGACCTCGCCCGGCTGGCCGGCTGCGACGGCGTCCACGTCGGCCAGGATGATGTCTCGGTCCGCGACGTGCGCCGGGTCCTGGGCGCGGCGGCACACGTCGGCGTCTCGACCCACGACCGCGAGCAGCTCGACGCCGCCGTACTGGGCGGCGCCAGCTACCTGGGCGTCGGTCCGGTCTTCCCCAGCCCCACCAAGGAGTTCTCCGAGCCCGAGCTCGCCGGGCTGTCGTACGTTCAGCACGCCGCCGAATCGACGTCCCTGCCCTGGTTCGCCATCGGCGGGATCCGCGAGGAAAACGTCGGCCGTGTCGTCGAGGCCGGCGCCCGGCGGATCGCCGTCAGCAGTGCCGTGGTCCAGGCTACAAGCCCGCGCCGTGCGGCCGAACGGCTCAAGGCCCTCCTCAACGGTCTCGAGCCCCATCTCGACCCGGATGCCGCCCTGGAGGAGAATTGACGCGACCCGGATCACGGCCTTGTTTTGCCGCTCATGGCATCGGGAGGATCTGACGACCCGGGCCGCTACGATCGGCCTTCATGTTCGACGATCCGGCCGTCTTCCATCGCGATGACCCGGTCGGCCACATCCGCGATCCGGTTGTCGTGAGTCACCATCAGAATCGGACAGCCCCGTTCGCGGGCCAGTCGCATGAGGAGCTCGACGACCTCGCGGCCGGTCTGGCCGTCCAGCGCCGAGGTCGGCTCATCGGCCAGCACCAGGCAGGGATCGCTTGCCAGGGCGCGGGCGATCGAGACGCGCTGTTTCTGTCCGCCCGAGAGATGGGCCGGAAAGGCATCCCGCCAGGGGCCCAGCCCGACCTCCTCCAACATGCGCACGGCACGTGTCTCCCACTCCCCGCGCGTCCATTCGGGGTGCAGTTGCAAGGCCATCTGGACGTTCTGTCGCGCCGTCAGGAACTCGAGGAGGTTGTGCAACTGGAAGACGAATCCGATCCGACGCCGGACCTCGACCAGCTCGTCGGGGTCGCAGTCGTGCAGCGCGTGTTCCAGCACGGTAAGCTCCCCGGTCTCGACGGTGCGCAGGCCGCCGATCAGGGTCAGCAGGGTGGTCTTGCCGCATCCAGACGGCCCGGTCAGGAGCACAACCTCTCCCGGCCAGAGGTCCAGGTTGATGTCGAAGAGCACCTGGTTCCGCAGGCCGCTATCGTGGTAGGAGAAATCGAACCCGCGAATTCGCACGACCGGCTCGCTGTCCCGAGATCGGCCCCATTGGACCGGCGTCGTCCGCGATTTCTGAAAGGCGAGTTCCATCCCAACCTCCTGTTTCAGAATACGTCCGCCGGATCGGCCTGGCGGAGCTTGCGCATTGCCAGCAATCCCGATAGGCTGCACATCACCACGGTGAGCCCAAAGATGAGGGCGCCGCGTTCGAGCGAGATCCGCATCGGCAAATTGGTCGCCTTCACCGTGAAGGCGTAGAGGGCCCAGGCGAATGCCACCCCTGGGACATAGCCCAGCATCGACAAGATCAACGCCTCATTGAGGACGATGCGTTGCAGCGACCGGTCCGGGTAGCCTATGGCCTTGAGCGTGGCATAATGAGGCAGATGGCTGCTCACGTCCGTGAACAGTACCTGGTAGACGATGGCGAAGCCGACGAGGAAGCCGACCAGCGCACCCAAAGAGAAGATGAACGTGATCGGCCGGGAGCGCAGGATGAAGTCCTTGGCGCGATTGGCGAACTCCTCGATCGTCAGGACGAGGAGATCCCTGCCGAAGAGTTGCTGGAGCTCGGCCTTGACCTGCTGGGTGTCGGCCCCCGAGGTCAGCCCGATCACACCAACGTCGATCGAGCCGGAAGATCGGCCAGGGAACAGGCGTTGGAAGTTGGCATCGCTGGTAACGAGGTTGCCATCCACGGCGAAGCTGGCGCCGATCGTGGTTGTTCCGACCACCCAGATCCGCCGCCCGTTCACCTCAGCCACCAGGTTCTGGCCGGCCTCGGCCTCGGCTGCGGCCTTGCGGAACTCCGGGCGGCCCCGGAGGTCGAAGAGGCACGTATCGGCGGCGTAGAGTTTTCCCGACGACTCCGACACCCCTGTGCCTGAGATCGCCGGCGCATACGGCACGATACCGTATACGAACAAGGGCCGCTTATCCCCGGTCCACGGATCCTTCCAGCGGGCCATACCGGTGGAGAGGGGGGCGAGCGAGCGGACCTCCGGATGCCCATGCGCCGCGCCAGCAGCCGGCGCGCAAATGGCTCCATGCCATTAATCTCGTACGACCGCGGATGGATCGCGACCAGTTCGCCGCGCAGTTTTCCGTAGACGGACGTCGAGCTGGCCAGTGCCGCGTCGAGGAAGCCGAGCTGCATCCACATCAACAGGTCGGCGAAGACGATTCCCACGACGGCGGCCAGCAGCTTCGTCCGACCGTGGCTGAGCTGTAACCAGGCGACTGGCAGGTTTTGAAACGCAATCATTGCTCGGCACTCCCGTTCACATCGATCACGACATCGGCACGGGCGTTGGATAACCCGGCGACCTTGAGGCTATCCTGCGGGGAAAGGCGGATGCGAACCTCCACAACTCGCGCATCGGTGTCGGCGACCGGGTCGTTATTGAAGATGACCTTGCGTCCGACGACCAGGTCCTTGCCGACGACTCGTCCCGACATCTCTGCGCCCACGCTGGGGACGCGGACCTGGACCACATTCCCTACGTGCACTCGGAGCACATCCTGTTCGTAGACCTCGGCAACGGCTTGCATGACGTCGATGTTGCCCAATTCCAGGAGGCCCGTATCCCCCACGCGTTCACCAGGCCGGGTGTGAATTCGTAAGACCCGTCCGGAGCTGGGCGATCGGAGCTCCGAGGCTTCCAGGTCCGCCTGGGCCAACTCCAGTCCGGCCTGGGCCTGGGCGAGCTCGGCCTCGGCGACCTTGACATCGACCGGACGGATGGCCTTGATCGCCCCGAGTTGCGCCTGGGCCTGGGTGAGCGACTCCCGCGCCTGTTCATACTTCAGGCTCTGATCGTCGAACTCCTGTCGTGAGCTCGCCGACTTCTTCAAGAGAAACGACGCACGACCGAGGTCCCGTTCGGCCGCCCGGAATTCGGCGTGGTTCCGCTCGATCAGCGCCTCCTGGACCCGCACATCGTCGGGTTTCGGACCGGCTTGCGCCTGGGCAAGTTTGGCCCTGGCGACCTCGACCTGGGCTTGTGCCTGGCGCACTGCGGCCACGCGACGCCGGTGAGGATCCAGGATCGTCATCACCTGACCAGCCGTCACGCGATCCCCGACCGCAACCAGGAGCCGATCGACACGGGCGCCATCGGCTACGCTACCGGGCACCACCGCGATCACCTCGCCCTCGGGGGCCAGGCGGCCCAACGCGCTGACGCCAAGCGGTACCGCACGCAGTCTGACGGGTTGAGTCGGCGACGAGGACCGTGCCGGTGCCCGAAGGACCACCCACAACCCGCCGGTCGCCACGACGAACGTCGGCAGCCAAAGCCAGCGTAGACCTCGCCGTTTCCGAGAACGGGGTCGGTGAGCAACGTGGGCTCGTCCTGTGTCCACCAACGTGGCGGTCGTCATGATTGGGTCACTCCTTGGAAACCGGAGGGTCGGGTCCATCTGCCAAGGTGAGCCACTCATCGAGGATCGAGCGGTAAGGCGGTTCGTCGCGGGAAATGCGGCCGAATCTCTGAGAGAGGAGCCGGCCGTGAAGGGCCGGCGGGAGAGCGGCCCCGCCCATCCCCTCTCGTCCCTCATTCCTCGATCGTTATCGAAGGCAAACCGCGCTCGATCGAACGGGTATTCGAGCAAGCGCGATCCCTGTGGCCTGCTCTGTAAAATCGGTCGTTTGACTGTCGATTTTTAGGTTATCCAAAAACTTTATTTTAGGCCATAGAGATTCGAAGGTGCGTGCTTCGAAATCGAGCGGCTGTCTCTGGCCAATCGGCTTATTGCCGGCGGGATGGATGATGGGTCTAATGATAGGCATGATCGGCAAGCGCCCACACGCCATTCTCGTACTCCCCATTGCCCTGGCGTGCCAGTCGGCCGGCCAGGAAGCGGTTGCGCCAAAGAATCGATTGACGGGAGCCCCCGCAGGCGAGACCAGCATTGCGTTCTTCGAAAGCAAGGTTCGTCCGATCCTGGTCGAGCAGTGCTATCGCTGCCACGGTCCGGAATCGGGCGAAGGCAAGGCCAAACTGCGCATCGACTCCTTGGAATCGCTCCTGAGCGGAGGTGTCTCCGGCCCGGCGATTGTTCGAGGGGAGCCTGATCAGAGTCTGCTGATCCTCGCCGTCCGTCACGAGGGCGAGGTGTCGATGCCGCCGAAACAGAAACTGGTTCAGCGAGAGATCGATGCCCTGGTCGCCTGGGTGAAGATGGGGGCGCCCTGGCCGGCTTCGGCGAAGGGTCCCGCACCGACCTCGACCGCGGAAAGCCTCCCCGAATGGAACGAGCCGGCGCGGCAATGCTGGGCGTTCCAGATCCCGCGGGCCCCGACTCCGCCGATGGTCGTCGATCGGGAATGGCCCCGATCCCCCATCGACCGCTTCATCCTGGCGCGGCTCGAGGCGGCCGGTCTGCGTCCGGCTCCGCCCGCAGACAAGCGGAAGCTCCTCCGGCGCGCCACGCTCGATCTCCTGGGAATCCCGCCGTCCTCGGGAGAAATGGACGCGTTCTTGACCGATGATTCTGCCCAGGACTTCGAACGCGTCGTGGACCGGTTGCTCGCCTCTCCGCGATATGGAGAACGCTGGGGCAGACATTGGCTGGACGTCGCCCGATACGCCGACTCCAATGGAATGGACGACAACCTCGCCTACTCCGACGCCTGGCGCTATCGCGATTATGTCATCGCCTCAATCAACTCCGACAAGCCGTTCAACCGGTTCCTCGAAGAACAGATCGCAGGCGACTTGCTGGCGGAATCGGAGCCGTCCCGTCGTGATGCGTTGATCGTCGCAACCGGGTTCCTGGCGATCGGGCCGAAGATGCTGGCCGAAGATGATCCCGTGAAGCAGAGGATGGACATCGTCGATGAACAGCTCGACACGACCTGCCGGGTCTTCCTCGGCCTGACGATGGGCTGTGCGCGTTGCCACGATCATAAGTTCGACCCACTGGCGATGAGCGACTACTACGCGATGGCCGGGATCTTCCAGAGCACGCAGACGATGCTCTCCCACCGCGTCGATTCCAAGTGGAACACGACGGCGCTGGGCGCTTCCAGGGCCATGCTCCGCCTCGAGGACCTCGAACAGATCATCGACCGGCACGATAATGCGCTCGTCAATGGGAATACGAACGCGATGACGGCCGACGAGCGCGCCGCCCATGGCACCCTGCTGGACGAGGCCAAGAAGGAATATGCGTCGATCCCCAAGGCCATGGCGGTTGCCGAAGGAAAGGTCGGAGACCTCGCGGTCTTCCTGCGCGGCAATCACCTGACGCGTGGACCGGTCGTCGCGCGGCGATTGCCGACGATCCTCGCGGGCGTCCACCAGACCTCCCTGCCCTCCAGACACAGCGGCCGGCTCGAGCTGGCACGATGGCTGACGAGCCCGCAGAATCCGCTCACGGCGCGGGTCATCGTGAATCGCGTCTGGCGCTGGCATTTCGGCAAGGGACTGGTCCGCTCGGTCGACAATTTCGGCAAGCTGGGCGAGCTGCCCTCACACCCGGAGCTCCTGGATTGGTTGGCCAATCAATTCGTCTCCGACGGCTGGTTGTTGAAGACGCTCCACAAGCGGATGCTCATGTCCCGGGCCTACCAGATGAGCACGGCGTGGAATGAACGAGCGGCCCAGATCGATCCGGAGAACCGGCTGCTCTGGCGCATGCCTCGCCGACGAATGGCGGCCGAGGAGCTTCGCGACGCGATCCTGGCCGTGAGCGGTCAACTGGACACGACGATGGGCGGGACGTTGCTGGCGTCCGTGCCGTTTCAAGACCTCTCCGTCACCGGAGTCGGACGCGATCCCAGGCTCTATCTATCGACCCGGCGGAGTGTCTACCTCCCTGTCCTCCGCAGCGCCCTTTACGACGTGTTCCAGGCCTTCGACTTTCCCGATCCGGCGGTCCTGAATGGCGACCGCGCCTCGACGACGGTCGCATCGCAGGCGTTGTTCATGATGAATAGCCCGATCGTGGGATGCACTTGCGAGAGCCTGGCCGATTCCCTGCTAAATGACCCGGGCTTGAGCGACCGAGACCGCCTCCAGCGAACCTGCCAGCGTATCTTCGGCCGGCCTGCCAGGCCGGAGGAGGTGTCGGAATGGGAATCGTTCCTCGACCGATATCAATCCGCAGCGTCACTCACCGGTGAAAGCCCGGAACGACGTTGGCGCCTCGCCTGGCAAGGACTCTGTCGGGCCTTGCTGTCTTCCAATGAATTCGTGTATGTCGATTGAGGTCGGGAGGCCGCCGATGACGCTTCACTCCTGTTGTTCCCGGCGCGAACGCCTGCTGTCCCGACGGCAATGGCTGGCGCAGCTCGGCGCCGGATTCGGCGGACTGGCCCTATCGGCGATGCTGGCGGAAGAGTCGAGCGCGGCCAATCCCCTCGCACCGAGGCCGACTCATTTCGGGCCGAAGGTGAAGCGTATCATCATGCTCTTCATGTTTGGCGGTCCATCACATCTGGATACCTTCGACCCCAAGCCTTTGCTGGCGCGCGATACCGGTCGCCCGCTTGCGCCGGAGCAACGCCCGCGGGTGGTGTCGTTCCCCAATCGCATGGGCAATCTCGTAGGTTCGCCCTTCTCATTCCGCCAGCATGGCGATAGCGGGCTCTGGATCAGCTCACTCTTCCCTTGCCTGTCACGCCGAGCTGATGACCTGTGCGTCATCAATGGGATGCACTGCTCCAATTCGCGACATGGCGGTGCCGTGCTCGAATGGCATACCGGCAGCGATACGTTCGTCCGGCCCAGCATGGGTTCCTGGATCACCTACGGACTCGGGAGCGAGAACCAGAACTTTCCGGGATATGTCACGATTTGCCAGGACCTCTCGCAGGGCGGGGCGAACAACTTCGGCTCGGGATTCCTCCCTGCCGCCTACCAGGGGACGAGGCTCGGCCATGCCGGACTCAAGCCCCAGGAGGCCCGGATTCCGTTCATCGGCGACGGCTCCGCGCGGCGAGACCTGCAACGGCTCGAGCTCGACCTGATCGCGGAGATGGATCGGCGCCAGTCGGCAGCCCGAGGACCTGACGACGAGCTCGAGGCCCGCATCGCGTCGTTCGAGCTGGCCTTCCGCCTGCAATCCGAGGCCCCGGAAATGCAGGACATCGCGGGGGAGACGCGAGCGACCCAACGCCTGTACGGCCTGGACGATCCCACCACGGCCGACTTCGGGACCCAGTGCCTGCTGGCACGACGGTTGTCGGAGCGGGGGGTCCGGTTCGTCCAGTGCAACTCCAGTGGTTGGGATGCTCACAACAACCTGAAGTCGAACCACACCGACCTGGCGCACGCCATCGATCAGCCGATCGCGGGGCTGTTAACGGACCTCAGGCAACGTGGACTCTGGGATGATACGCTGGTGATCTGGGGCGGCGAGTTCGGTCGAACTCCGACCTGTGAGGGGACCGACGGACGGGACCACAATCCCCATGGTTACACGATGTGGCTGGCCGGAGGCGGCGTCAAACCGGGAATCGCCTGGGGCAAGACCGACGATTACGGATACTACGCCGTCGAGGGGAAAGTCCATGTCCATGATCTCCATGCCACGGTACTGCACTTGCTGGGGCTCGATCACAAGCGGCTGACTTATCGATTTGCCGGCCGCGAGTTCCGCCTGACCGACGTGCACGGTGAGATCGTCGAGGGGATCCTAGCCCGCAAGTAGCGATGGAACAGAAAACTGGAATAAGATCATTACACGACGATTTTTTCCGGTACGACAGGGCCGGTATCAGACTGTTTCGCCCAGCTTTTCGCCCGAACTCGACGTATAAGCGGACTTGTGCTCCGAGCTTTCAGACGAGGGTGGCGTAGCGATGAAACGAAGGCCCGCGATCGATGCCGGACGTGTTGCCCTTCGAAGGAGCTTGATCGGAAATGTGCTGGCTTTCCTGAATGCAGCGACCGTCTTGTCTGCACCGCCCGGATCGGCCATCCGGCCCATGCACTTCCCCTTCTTGCTACTGGTGATCGCCGCCTTCACGCTCCTGCTGGCCTGGCCTGCTGCGATACGTGCTCTCCTGAGTGGTCGCGATGTGGCCAAGGGGATCTTAGGCTTGCTCTTGGGGGTAAGCCCGTTGTTCGTGGGTTACTTCGCGTTCGTAGCGTTCGTCAACCTCTTCGGCTACACGCTAAAGTCATGAGCCGGTCTATACCTAGCCTGGATTCCCATGGAGGCAAAAACGGGGTAGGCTACGACGCAATCCATAAACGAAGCAAAATTCGTCGAAGTGGGTTTTCCCCTGGATTTCAAGTGGTTCTGGCTTGAAACGGCTCATCGAAACGCCTCTCTCGATGTTAGGTGATCCGTAAACTGAAAAAAGAGCATCCACGGTGTCAACTCAATGCATCCACTGTGGTGAATTCGATAGATTTGTCGCAAGAACCCCTTGTTTTCCAGGAGGAAGTGAGATTCGATCGACGAACATATCATCCATGGTGATCAAGTTAACTTAGTGGGAGACCCACCTTTAACTCTTGGAGGAGCATAACCAGTTCCGAGGCGAAAAGCTGAGTATCGCGGGCTTTTTTCCAATCATGCGGCAACAAATGTTAGCCCAATCTGCCTCCATGGGAATCCAGGCTAGCAGTTGCTAATGCCCTCGGCCTTTTTCGGGACTTATCCCCGTTTTCAGCTTCATCGATACTCACGGGCCATCTCTCTTGAAAGTCTCAACATGACCGATCCGACCCGACGTGAATTCCTGGCTGCCACCGGATGCACCCTGGTTTCCTCGGCCTTCGTGACGACCGAGAGTCATGCCGGCGATCAGGCCGGAGCGGAGAACTCCAAACCGGAGCTGGCGGCCTTCCCCTCGCATCGGCCCGTGACCGTCCCGGGCATCCACGCCTATACCGATCGCGTGAGCGTCGCGGCTGGAGACGTCGTCCGTTTTCACGTGAGCAGTTCCTATCCCTACGAGCTTCAAGTCTGCCGCCTGGGCCCCGATGTTGACGGCCCGGCGCACGACGAAGTCCTGCACTCGTTCGGCCCCTCACGCGCGTCACTTCAGCCAATCCATCCCGGCTCTTACCTGGTGGCCGAGAAACCGCTGGACTCTGCAACTTTGTTGCCGGCGCTGACGGTCGAAGTCTGGATCCGCCGATGGCGCACGATCGGGCGGCAGGCGATCGTCACTCAGTTCGACAAGCCGAACGCACTGCGGCCTCGGCTTGTTCGTGAACGAAGACGGCTCGCTCGGTTTTTATCTGGGCGATGGCGGGGCCTATGTCGCGGAGAACCTCCACGTCACGAAACCGCGATGTGTGCTGATGGAAGTGAATCCTCAAGGACTGAAGTCCTTTCCGGACAACACGCCCAGCTCGGTGCTCTCCAACCGATGGCATCATGTGGTGGCCCGATTCGATGGGGCCGTCAAGCAGGTCTGGGTCGATGGTCGAGAGGTTGGCAGTTGGAAGTATCTCCGGCTCCGTGCGGCCCGGGGCCGCGAGTCTGCGCATCGGAGCGGCAGCTCAGGACGGAGTCGCCTCGGAATTCCTCGACGCGGATCTGGCCATGCCGACGATCTACGGCCGGGCGCTGTCGCCCGCCGAGATCGAGGCCCGACACGCCTCCCGGGTACTCTCCCTTCCAACTGGACCTGGGCTTCTGGCCTGCTGGCCGCTGGCGGAGGAACGGGGCGAGCGTGCGGCGGACGCCGGTCCTCACGGTCGGCACGCTCGGATCATCAATCGGGGCGACCTGGATGATCGGCGGCCCCGGTCTCGATGCGGATGTGCCACGGTTCGGAACCTATGATCCCGCGAACGACCCCCGCCGAGGCCACGGCCTGCGGCTGGCGTCCGACGATCTCTTCGATTGCCGATGGAACGTCAGCCACGAATATCGCCTGCCCGGCGAGGCGCGTTCTGGCGTCTATGTCGGCCGTATGCGTTTTCGGCTCGACGGCGAGGAGCGGCTCTATCACACGGTATTCATCGTGCGGAAGGCGGCTGCGCGACCCAAGGCGCCCATCGCTTTCCTCTGCTCGACCAACACCTGGAAGGCGTATGCGGCGACGCCGTTCAGCCCGACCTGGAATGGGGTCAAGAGGTCGATCGGGAACAATGGATTCGACAACAGCCCCGGCGATCCACCGGCGTTCGGCTTCTATCGCCCCCATCGCGCCGGGCAGGGGACGTATCAGATGGGTTTCCGGATGCCCTGGCCGATCGTGGGCCCCTACACGCTGATGGGTCCCGATGCCTGGGATTACAGTCACCTCTGCCGGCAAGATCGGCACACGCAAGTCTGGCTGGAGACGCAGGGGTACGACTACGACGTCCTGAGCGATACGGATTTGCACCTCGATCCTCACATCCTCGACGGCTACCGCGTGTTGTTCGTCGTCGGTCACAGCGAATACTGGTCGCTCGAGGCGATGAATGCGGTGAGTCGATACCTGGATCGGGGCGGGAATGCGATTGTCCTCTCGGGAAACACGGCGTTCTGGCGTGTCTCGTTCAACGCCGATGCCTCGATCATCGAGTGTCGAAAAGGGGATGCGCCTGGAACTCAGGTGCGCGTCGACCGACGCGGGGAAATGTGGCACAGCCACGACGGCCGGCGCGGCGGGATGTGGCGCGAGTGCGGGTTCCCGGCCTGGCGGCTGTTCGGCCTGGAATACTTCTCGCTCGTCGGTGTGGGCACACCGGGAGTCGGCCCTTACAAGGTCCGCAATCCCGATCACTTCCTCTATCGCCGGCCGAATGATCTGAAACTTCGCGAGGGCGACGCCTTCGGCGGCACACCCGGCCTCCCCCTACCGCAGCCGATTGGCCACGAAGGCGACGCGCGCGTCTCGACGATCGCGAAGTTCCTCGTCGATCCTCCTCCGGGCGGAGGCGCGCAGCCCACCGAGGATCCCGCGGGAATGACGCTGCTGGCCGAGGGGTTCGCCGATGCCCGCAAGATCGCATTCGCCTGGGATTACTTCCAGCGGCCGGTCCCGCTCGGGAAGGCCCCGGGGATCTCGATCGCGGCCGAGATGATCTACTGGGAGCGTCCCGGCGGAGGCTGCGTCTTTCACGCTGGCTCGATCAACGCCGGCTCGACTCTCGTGGCCGATCCGAAGTGGGCCGGGCTCTTGCAGAACGTCCTGAGCCACTTCGGTGTCGCACGCGGCTGAGGCGGCTGCACCGGTTCCTGAGAAACACGGGCCTCGGTGGGATGCGCATCCGTCTCGGGTAGCCACAATTGGTCAGAGCGCGGCCCAGCCGCAAGAAAGAGTCCTGGCGTAAGTCGAACCGTCTCGAGGGATATCCGACCAGTGCTTCCCCGATCGGGGTCTGGCTCGGATCACACAGGCCGGCCACTCGGTGGCGGCCTTGTCCCGAGCCTCATCCGCGTCACGGTCGGCAAACCATCGAGGGCATCCGAGCATTGCCAGGCGGATCGATCCCTCGGGCCGCGTTGGAGAACGCGGCGATTCAGGGATCTGGCGGCGGTTCGCTGGATTGCTGTAAGACCAGGGCCGAAACAAGTCCTTCTTTCTGGGTCCGACGCGATCGACACGCTCTCGATATTTCGTTACAATGCAACCGAGGGATCTTCATGGGAGGCAAGAAGTGATCGACGCGGAGATCATCTGGGATCTGGACGACGACCCGGACGGAAATGTTCAGCACATCGCCGAGCATGGTGTCACAGTCGAGGAGGTCGAAGACGTTCTCCATGACCCGCGGACCCGGACAGGGCGGAGTCGATCATCCGGCCGACCAGAAGCCTTCGGTGAGACGTTGACCGGGAAATACATCACGGTGATCTGGGAGGAAGTCGGCGACGATCCCCGGACAATCTACCCGATCACGGCCTACGAAGTCCCGCGGCCCCAAGGGAGGCAAAGATGAGCAAAACGCACGACAAGCCCGCGCTCTCGGCGGATCAGCAAGCCGCGATCACGGCGATTCGGGATCGGGCGCGGACCGAACGCCCCGGCCCCGACGAGTTGATCGACAGAGGCGAGCTGGATGAGCTGGTTCCTCAGGCGCAGTATATCGAACTGCGAGCCCTGGCAGTCCGCCTCCGAGAGCTGCGCCAGGCCGGGGACTGAGTTTGACGGACCTCTCCGAGCGCACCGGTCTAACTCGTGCGGCGATCAGCCGGCTGGAGAATGGTTGGACTCTGAACCCAACCCTCGAGACCTTGTACCGTTATATCGAGCCCCTCGGGGTGAGTTTGAAGCTCGTCCTGGAAGACTCGGCCGAGCCCGAAAAAGACGGTTGACGATGGAAAGCTTCTGTGGGGGGGCACATAAGTCCCATCCGTTCGGTGATTGCCCCGGATGCGGACATTTCACTTCGCAGACCTGGTTTGAGGTGGACGACCTGGCTTGAGATATTGAGCCAGGGAGTTCAAAGCGAACTCGCCGAATACGTGAAACGTCTGTGCCGCGAGATTAGATCAGCTGCGAGTCGCTCCTCTTCGTAGCGACGAGGCTTTCGGCTTACATCCACCCTCTCCTCGATCAAAGTCAGGCCAGAGGGGTCTTGATTGAAAACACAATCACTGGGGTTTCCCAGAACAACGATGTGGACACCCTTGCCGCCACCGAATTTTCCGCGTAAGGTCGACGAGGACTCGTGAGCCTTGATCGAGGGGAACGAAGCGCGATCTTTCGTTTCGTTCATGCCACCTGGGATTCCCGTGTGTGCACATCATTCGCCATCGGTTCCAACCTGCGTAGAACAGTCCCCTTACTCATGATGGTCGTGGCCACCGGTCACTTCAACCGGATCGGCATCTCCGTGGCCGGCGACGAGTGGATCATTCCCCGATATGGAGTACCGGCCGACCGGATGGGGATGGTCTACTCGGCGTTCCTCTTATTCTATACTCTGGCGATGCTGCCCGGCGGTTGGTTCATCGACCGTTTCGGGCCGCGAACCGCGCTCATGGTGCTGTGTTTCGGCTCGACGGTGTTCGTCGCATTCACGGGGGCGGTCGGATTGCTGGCCAGTGGGGCGATGTCGGTATGGTTGGGGCTCATCGTCATTCGTTCGTTGCTCGGACTAACCAATGCGCCGCTCCATCCGGGCTCGGCGCGGATGGTCTTCGAAACTCTGCCGCCGCAGTCCCGAGCGATGGCGAATGGAATGGTGACATTCGCCGCTTGTCTGGGAATCGCGTTGACCTATCTGGTCTTCGGGACGTTGATCGACCTCTTCGACTGGCCGTTCGCCTTCGTGATCTCCGGCGGCGTGACCTTCATCGTCGCGCTGGTCTGGACGTACGGCACGCGGCAGGCGAGCGAACAGGCGGATTCCGTCGGTGCGTCCTCGCGGGCCAGATTCAACCCGTCGGCCCTCTTGCCGGTCCTCCGACGCCGGAGCGTGGTTTGTCTGACCCTGAGCTACGCCGCATACGGCTACTTCCAGTACCTGTTCTTCTACTGGGTCGGTTACTACTTCAAGACGATCCAGCAGCAAGACGCTCATGTGGCGCGTGGCTACTCGACGATCATCACGCTGGCCATGGGAGTCGGCATGCTCAGCGGTGGGTGGCTCTCGAGCCGCGTGCCGGTGACCTTCTCGCCGCGAGCGCGGAGAATGCTGATTCCGGTCGTGGGGATGATCGCCAGTGGCGTCGTGTTCGAACTGGGATTGCTCGGATCGGGGCCCAGGATGACACTTCTGGCGTTCACCGTTTCGGCCGGGTTACTCGGTCTGTGCGAGGCGGGCTTCTGGACCTCGGTCGTCGAGCTGGGTAGTCCTTTCGGCGGAACGGCGGCCGGGCTGATGAATACCGGCGGCAACGCGGGCGGGACCTTGTCGCCTTAGCTCACTCCGCTCCTGAGCCTGTTCTTTACCGAGCACCATGGCGCCGATCTGGGCTGGCGGCTCAGCCTCGGGATTGCCGGATTGATCGTGGCCGCAGGGGCCGCCTTCTGGTGGGGCGTCGAGGAGGAGTGGCCGACTTCGAAGCACAAATTCACAACTCTTGATGATCTATGAACTTGTGGAGCCGGCTAGAGATCATTAAGATGGCTCGGAGTGGCGTCGCGAGTGGCAAGTGGCTCGCCACTTGCCACCTGCTGCTACGACGCCCTTCCCGGAGGTGGTGATTCGTGGCGGATGATGCTCGTCGAAGGTTGCCGCCGGTCAATGCGGTGCTGGATCACGAGCTGCTGGTCGAGCCCACGCATGTGCGTGGCCGTGTTGCTGTGCGCCGCGCGGTGCGTCGGGCGATGGAGGACGTTCGAAGGGGCTTGAGTGAGGGGAGGTCGATCGAGTCCGATTTAACCAGCGTGGCGCGACGATCCCGAGAGATCCTGGAGCAGGAGCGGGCGCTGCTTCGTCCCGTGATCAACGCGACGGGTGTACTGCTCCATACGGGGCTAGGACGGGCGCCGCTGGCGGCGGAGGCAGTAGCGGCGGTGGCGGAGGCGGGATCGGGCTACTGCAACCTCGAGCTAGATCTCGACGACGGCACGAGGGGTCGGCGAACCTCGGGGATTTCCGGCTTGCTGCGCGAGCTGACCGGCGCCGAGGCGGCGACGGTCGTGAACAACAACGCCGGCGCGACGGTCATGGCCTTGCGTGCGCTGGCCGACGGTCGCGAGGTGATCGTTTCGCGCGGCCAGCTCGTCGAGATCGGCGGGAGCTTCCGACTGCCCGAGATCTTCGAGGTCTCGGGCGCCCGGCTCCGCGAGGTCGGGACCACGAATAAGACCCGGCTCTCGGACTACCGACGGGCGATCGGCCCCGGGACGGCCGCGATCCTGCGCGTGCATCGCAGCAATTTCCGGATCCTCGGGTTCACCGAGGATGCCCCGCTCCCGGACCTGGTTCAACTGGCGCACGCCCATGGGATCTGGGCGATCGACGACATCGGCTCCGGAGCACTCGGGCCAGGCTGTCCTCCCGGGATCGAAGACGAGCCGACGGCTGCCGAAAGCCTCGCCGTCGGTGCCGACCTCGTGCTCTTCTCCGGGGACAAGTTGCTCGGCGGTCCCCAGTGCGGGATCATGGTCGGGACGCGCGAGGCGATCGGGCGGATCGAGGTTGACCCCTTGATGCGCGCCTTGCGCGTCGACAAGATGACACTGGCGGCGCTGGAGGCGACCTTACGACTGGCGATGGACCCCGACCACGCCGTCGAGCGCATTCCGCTCTGGACCATGATCGTGACTCCGCTACCGGTCTTGACCGCGCGGGCCGAAGCACTCGCGGCCGCCTTCCGCGACCAGTTGGGCCTGAACGCCGTGCCGTCAACCTCCGAGTCGTCCATCGGCGGCGGTAGCTCACCTGTCCGGCCGATCCAGACGGCGGTCGTCGCGGTTTCCTCGCCATTTCCGACTCACCAGAGTCCTGGGTCGGCATCCGCCTGGGCGAGGGCCTTGCGGCGCAGGGGATCCTCCGGTCATCGCACGAGTCCAGAAGGGACTCGTCCACTTCGACGTGCGCACGATCGCACGGGAACAGGAGCCGCAGTTGCTCGACGCGGTCCGCCGGGTATGTCAGGATAGAGGCTCGCCGATTCCGCCTTCAGCCTTCAGCCTTCAGCCTTCCCGCTCCAACCCTCCCTTACCAGGGGGGCGGGCGGGTGAAACTCGAGTGGAGTGAGGAGCGTCGCGATGAGGGTCTGTCGTTTTGCATTCGATGAGATGGTCTTGACCGGATTCTACATGGACACCTACGTGATCCCCATCGACCAAGCGGCGGAAGCCTACAGTCGCGATAACGACATCGAGCTGCTCCTGCCTTCGACCGAGGACCCGCTCGACCTGCTTCCGCCGGATGGGATCTCCTACGAGGCCGCCCGAGAGCTGTTTCTCTGGGTGGAAAAGCTCGACGACGAGGGACGGGACGAGCTGTTGATTCCCGTGTCGGAAGTGCGACTCCTGGTCCCCATCGCCAACCCGCCGAAGGTGCTGCTGCTCGCGGGGAACTACGCGAAGCACGTCGCCGAGCGCGGCGGTACGGTCGCCGAGCGCCAGGAGACGTTTCCCTATGTCTTCATGAAACCGCCCAGCACCACGCTGACCCGCCCCGGCGATCCGATCATCATCCCGCGCGTCTCGCCGGACCACATCGATTGGGAGTGCGAGCTGGGCGTCGTCATGGGACGACGATGCCGGCACGTCGATGAGGACGAGGCGATGGGCTGCATTGCGGGCTACACGATCGTCAACGACATCAGTGACCGCTCATACAAGCCCAATCCCGACCGCAAGCCGCGCGAGCGCGATAAGTTCTTCGACTGGATGCACGGGAAGTGGCACGACTCGTTCTGTCCGATGGGCCCGTGCATCCTGTCCGCCGACATGGTCCCGGATCCCCAGGCACTCCCCATCAAACTGAGCGTCAGCGGGCAGGTCAAGCAGGATGCCTCGACTGCGGAAATGGTCTTCCCGGTCGCGGCGGTCGTGTCGTTCGTGTCGCACCTGCTCACGCTCCAGCCGGGTGACGTGATCGCCACCGGCACACCCTCGGGCGTCGGCTCGGCCACCGGGACCTATCTCAAGCCCGGCGATCGTGTCGTCGCATCGATCGAGCCGATCGGGATCCTGGAAAACCCGGTCGAGGCCGAGGAGGAGGAACTCTGAGCAGTGCTCGGTAGGGTGCTCTGCGAGCACCGATCGGTCCTGGGGTGCAGATTCCGTGCTCGCAGAGCACTTTACAACACTGAAGGCTGAAATGAACAAGTTGATGGCAGCCAATCGTGGCGAGATCGCGATCCGGGTTTTCCGCTCGGCGCACGAGCTGGGCATCCGGACGGTGGCGATCTATTCGCACGAGGACCGATTCGCGACGCATCGGCTCAAGGCCGATGAAGCGTACGAGGTGGGCCAGCCCGGCGAGCCGATTCGGAGCTACTTGAATGTCGGGGCGATCGTCAAGCTGGCCAAGGAGAAGTCGGTCAACGCGATCCATCCGGGCTATGGCTTCCTTTCGGAGAACGCGGAGTTCGCCCGGGCCTGCGGACGGGCCGGGATCGTCTTCGTCGGGCCCCGCGCCGAGCTGCTCGACCTCCTGGGAGACAAGGTGGCGGCGCGGAAGCTCGCCCGGGAGGCGGGCATCCCCGTCCTGTCGGGAAGCGATGCACCGGTGCTTCCCGGTCCCGAGGCCCACGCCCTGGCCCAGTCACTGGGGTACCCCGTCATCGTCAAGGCGTCGATGGGCGGCGGCGGGCGGGGCATGCGGGTCGTCGAGGCGGCCGATGCGCTCGATGCGGCACTCGACCAGGCCCGCCGCGAGGCCGGCGCCGCCTTCGGCGTGCCCGACGTGTTCATCGAGAAATTCCTCCGCCGTGCCAAGCATATCGAGGTCCAGATCCTCGGCGACCGCCACGGCAATCTCGTCCATCTCCACGAACGCGATTGCTCGATCCAGCGCCGACATCAGAAGATCATCGAGATTGCACCGTCGCCCAACCTCGACGCGACGATCCGGCAAGCGATCTGCGAGGCGGCTGTCCGGATCGGCCGGCACGTCCGGTACGACAACGCGGGGACCGTCGAGTTCCTGGTCGACGTGGACACCGGCGCCTTCTACTTCATCGAGGTCAACCCGCGCATCCAGGTCGAGCACACCGTCACCGAGATCGTCACGGGCGTCGACTTGATCAAGAGCCAGGTCTTGATCGCCCGGGGCGAGCCGCTCTCGGACCCCGAGATCGATCTGCCGGGCCAAGACTCCGTGCAAGTCCAGGGCTTCGCCTTGCAATGCCGGGTCACGACCGAGGATCCCGAGAATCGGTTCACGCCCGACTACGGGCGGATCACGCACTATCGCACGGTGGGCGGGATGGGGATCCGGACGGATGGCGGTCCGGCCAATACCGGTGCGATCATCACACCCTTCTATGATTCTCTCCTTGTAAAGATCAGCTCATATGGTCGTCGATTCATCGACGCCACCCGCCGGCAGGAGCGGGCGCTCCAGGAATTCCGGGTGCGCGGGGTCAAGACGAACGTGCCATTCCTGCTCAATGTGGTGACGCACCCGGTCTTCCTGGCCGGCGACTGTACGACACGGTTCCTCGACGAGACACCTGAGCTGTTCCGGTTCCCAGTCCGTCAGGATCGGGCCACGAAGCTGCTGAGTTACGCGGCCGAGGTCACGATCAACGGATTTCCCGGGCGTCACGCGGCCCGAAGGGTACACCGCGCCGGCCGAACCAGTCCCTCCCCGGCTGGATCCCCTCGCCGGACCACCGCCGGGCTTGCGTCAACGGTTCCTCGAGATGGGCGCGGAGGGCTTCTCGCGATGGGTCCGCGAGCAGACTCCGCTGTTCCTCACGGACACGACCTTCCGCGATGCGCATCAGTCGCTGCTGGCGACCCGCGTCCGGACGCGCGACATGCTCCGCATTGCCGAGGCTTACGCCCGGCTCTGCCCGGGCTTGTTCTCCATCGAGATGTGGGGCGGTGCGACGTTTGATACGGCCATGCGGTTCCTGAAAGAGGACCCGTGGGAGCGCCTGGTGCAGCTCCGCGAGAAGATCCCCAATATTCTCTTCCAGATGTTGCTCCGCGGCTCGAACGCGGTGGGCTACACGAGCTATCCGGATAACGTCGTCAAGTCGTTCGTGAAGGAAGCGGCCGCCGCTGGGATCGACTTGTTCCGCGTCTTCGACTCGCTCAACTGGCTGCCGAACATGGCCCTCTCGCTGGATGCGGTACGCGAGGCCGGCGCCCTGTGCGAAGCGGCGATCTGTTATACGGGCGACATCCTCGATCCCGGACGGCCCAAGTACAATCTGGCGTACTACGTCGGACTGGCCAGGGAACTGGAGAAGCGCGGGGCGAACTTGATCGCGATCAAGGATATGGCCGGCCTCTGCAAGCCGGCGGCCGCGGAGCGCCTGATCAAGACGTTGCGCGAGGAGGTCGGCGTTCCGATCCACTTCCACACGCACGACATCGGCGGCGCACAGGCGGCGAGCGTCCTGCGCGGCTCGGACGTCGGCCTGGACATCGCCGACGGCGCCGTGGCATCCATGGCGTGCCTGACGTCGCAGCCCAGCTTGAACGCGCTGGTCGAGTCGCTCCGATTCACCCCTCGCGAGTCGGGCCTCGATTCGAGGGCCCTCATCGCGATCAGCCGGTACTGGGAGGAGGTCCGGACCCTCTATGCACCGTTCGAGTCGGGCCCGCGTTCTCCGTCGGCCGACCTGTACGATCTGGAGATGCCCGGCGGCCAGTACTCGAACCTCTACCAGCAGGCCAAGGCGCTCGGATTGGCCGCGCGGTGGCTTGAAGTTTGCGCGGCTTATTCCCAGGTCAATCTCCTGTTCGGCGACATCATCAAGGTGACGCCGAGCTCGAAGGTCGTGGGGGACATGGCGCTATTCCTGGTGGCGAACAACCTGCTGCCCGAGGACATCTTCGACGAGCAGCGCGAGTTTGCGTTTCCGGAGAGCGTGGTGGAGTTCGTCGAGGGACGGCTCGGCCAGCCGCCGGGCGGCTTCCCCGCGGCCCTCCAGGCGCGGGTGCTCAAGGGCGCGTCCGCCGCTCACCGATCGACCGGGTGCCAACCTGCCGGCCGCCGACATCGATGCGGCGCGAGAGAAGGCATCTTCGCTGCTCGGCCGACCGGCGGAGGAGCGCGACGCTTTCGAGTTACCTCCTCTATCCCCGCGTCTTCCCCGATCTGGCCGCGCACGAACGGACGTATTCCGACACGTCGATACTGCCGACCTCGATCTTCTTCTTCGGACCAGACCCCGGCGTCGAGCATCCGGTCGAAATCGAGCCAGGAAAGACGCTCATCGTCAAGCTGCTCGCCATCGGCGAGCCGCACGCGGATGGCAAGTGTACAGTCTTCTTCGAGCTCAACGGCCAGCCGCGAGAGGTCGAGGTGGCCGATCGATCCCTGGCTTCCTCGGTGCGCGAAACGCCGAGGGCCGATCCCGCCGATCCCAACCAGGTCGGAGCCCCCCTGCCAGGACTGGTCGTCGGCGTGGCCGTCTCGGTCGGCGACCCGGTGCGCAAGGGCCAGAAACTGCTCTCCATCGAAGCGATGAAGATGGAAACGACGATCTATGCGGAACGTCCCGGACGCGTCGCCGAGGTGCTCGCCGTGGTCGGTCATCAGGTCAAGACCGGGGAACTGCTGCTGCGGTTGAGCGGTGAGTAAAGCGTGCTTCGCTGCGTTGTCGCCGCGAGTTCGAGTCTCGCCTTACGTGGATCCCGAGTCGAACTGGGTTTCCTTCATGTGTGCTGCCGGCGCGGGTCGAACCGACGACTGTCCGTTCGTGAGGACGCTCCTCACCTACGACGAGCTTGAATCGACCAGCGATCACGCGGCGGGATTGGTTCGCGAGGAGGACGTCGAGCTTCCGTTGGCCGTCTGGGCGAAGCGCCAGACCCGCGGACGCGGACGCGGAGATCATTCGTGGTGGTCGGACGCGGGGAGCTTGACCTTTACCCTCGCGATCGATCCGACCGCCCACGGCCTGAGGGTTGAATCGGAACCAAAGCTGGCCCTGGCGACAGCCGTCGCCGTCATCGACGCGCTCGAGGGACTGGGCTTCGGCTTGCCATCCCTAGGGATTCGATGGCCGAATGATCTCGAGGTCCGCGGCCGGAAGCTCGGCGGCATCCTGCCCGAACGGATCGAGACCGAGGGCGGTCACCGTCTCCTGATCGGCGTCGGACTTAACGTATTGACCCGGTTCGAGGGCGCGCCGGCCGACATCCGCACGATGGCCATCGGCCTTGCCGCGATGCACGACCGGTCGCTCGACGAGTCGATCATCCCGCAGGCGCTGTCAATTATCCTCCGACATTTCAATAAAGTTCTTACATGCTTGGTGAATAATAATCCGTCAATTTCATCTCGATGGAATCAACTCGACCTGCTCCGCGATCATTGGGTAAACGTCGATGTCGGCGGACGGATCGTGACGGGACGAGGCTGCGGGATCGACGCGGATGGAGCCCTCTGCATCGACGACGGTCGAGAACGACTCAGGCTCTTCGGCGGACAGGTCCTCCGCTGATTTCCCCTAGAAGGTTGAAGGTTGAAGGTTGAGTCAGACCCAGCCAGCGTTGACTCAGCCTTCAGCCTTCCCGTTCCCCACCACGGAAAGCGGGCAAGTTCACGTCCTGCGCCGAGGCCAGTTGCTTGCCGGACTTGGCCGTGGGCGGAGGAGTCTTGGTCGCCACGAAGTCGATCAGGATCGGCGTCGCGATATAGACCGTGCTGTAGGTCCCGCTCAGGAATCCGACAACCAGGGCGAAGGCGAAGCCGTGCAGACCTTCACCGCCGAAGAAGTAGAGGATGACCACGACCACCCACGCGGTGAACGACGTGAGGATCGTCCGGCTGAGCGTCTGGTTGATCGCGTCGTTGACCATCTTATTGGTCAGGTGCGGCGTCTTGCCCTTGATCTCTCGGATTCGGTCGAAGATCACGACCGTATCGTTGGTGGAGAAACCGATCAGCGTGAGGAAAGCCGCGACGATCGGCAGGTCGATCTTGAACTGGTCGATCTGGAGCAAGGTGCTCAGCCCGGGGATCATCGCCATCCAGTAACTGACGGCGATGACGCCGAGCGTGATCAAGACGTCGTGGACCACGGCGAGGACCGCCGCGAAGCCATAAGTGAACGAGTGGAATCGCCACCAGAGATAGGCGATGATGATCAGCCAGCTCGCCACGGTGGCGTAGAGCGCCAGCGTCCGGGTCTCGGCGGCGACGGTCCCGCCGAAGTTCCCGATCCGTTCGAACAAGAGGTCGCGGTTGTTGGCCAGCGAGTCCTTGAGCTTGTCGATCTGCACCTTGGCGCCGTCCGGCTCGAGGTCGGTGCGGAGGATCAGCCGCGTGGCGGCCGGGGCCGTGTCCACGCTCTTGGACTCGGCCGTTTCGACGATGGCCGGGGCGGGCTTGATCTCGAAGCGCGTCTCCGGATTGGCGATATTGGCCTGTTTGAGGACCTTGACGAACTCGGCCGCAACGACGTCCGCGGGGGACTCCGTACTGTTGAACTCCTTGGTGTTAAAGTCGAGCTGGTACTCGCGTCCGCCCGCGAAACGCGTGGTCGGCGCAGCGGCCGTTTTGGCCGCTTCGCCCGATGGCGGTGCGGCAGCCGCCGTGATCGGCTTGCCCTCGCGTGCGGTCATCTCGACCCGGGCCAGGCTCGGGCCGAACGCATCGAGGATCATTTGCTTAACATGCTCGGTATTCTGATCGGTCGTGCGGATGTTGAACCGTGGCTGGTTCTGTTCCTTGCTCACCCGAAGGCTCTCGACCGTCACGTCGGGCAGGCTGCTCGCCTTCTGGCGGACCATCTCTGCGAGCTTGGATTCGGAGCCGGCAGAGCGCCTGAACGCTCGGATCGCTCGCGTTCAGGCGGATCGTGACCAGCGTCCCTCCGGTGAAATCGATATTGAACATCGACATGCCGCGCCAGTAGGTGGCGAAGAGGCCCAGGACGATCAAGATCAGCGAGCCGGCCATGCAGATATATCGAGGGCCGATGAAGTCGAAGTTCGTCTTGTCCATCAACTTGAGCATCGTCACCTGCTTGAGCCAGCCCCTCGAGTAGCAGAACTCGAAGATGACGCGCGACATGAAGACGGCCGTGAATAGGTTCCAGGCCATGCCGATCATCATGGTCAGCGCGAAGCCCTTGACTTCCTCGGTCCCGACCATGTAGAGCACGACGGCGGCGAGGAAATTGGTGACGTGCGAGTCGAAGATCGTGATCCAGGCCCGGTTGAAACCATTGCGAATCTGCTGGGCCAGGCTGGCGCCGCGCTCCTTCTCCTCTCGCATTCGCTCGAACACCAGCACGTTGGCATCCACGGCCATGCCGATCGTCAGCGCCAGTCCGGCCAGTCCCGGCAACGAGAAGGTGGCTTGCATGAAAGCCATTGACCCGACGAGGAGGATCATGTTCACCACCAGGGCGATGGTCGCCACCAGGCCGGCGAACCGATAGTAGACCAGCATGAAGATGGGCACGACGAGCATCGAGACCCAGATCGCGCGGATTCCCTTGGCGATCGTGTCCTCGCCGAGGGTGGGACCGACCTTCTCTTCCTGGAGCGGGTCCGGTTTCAGGCTGGCCGGCAGGCTGCCCGCCCGGAGCACGTTGATCAGGTGCTCGACCTCCTTGGCCTTGAAGCCTTGCGGTCCCCCTTCGATGATTCCAGAGTCGCGAATCTCGGAGTTGATCACGGGTGCGGACATGACCAGCGAGTCGAGCAGAATCGCCAGTTGATACTTGAATTTGTCCCCTTCCTCGGGGATGTGCTGGCGGGTGAGCGTGCCGAACTTGCGCGCCCCTCGCGGTTGAACTCGAACCGGACCGCAGGCTGGAGCCGATCGTCGTAGTCGGGTCGGACCTGCCGCAGGAACTTGCCGGTCACCACCTGGCCTTCACGATCGAGGTTGCAGAGGATCCGGGTCTCCGTCCGGCCCGGGCCGACTTTGTCCTCCCGGATGATCACGTCGCTGGGATCGGGACGGCTGGGATCACCCCCGCGGATCCGGCTGGGGTTGTACTCGATCCGATACGATGACACCGACTTCAGCCGGTGCGGCTTGTCGAGATACAACGTGTTCGTCGTGTTCCGTCGAACTTTGACGGCTTCGCTCGACTCGTTCCCCAGCGAGTCCTTGCCGTTCAAGACGACCTCGGTGCCGGCATACAGGTCCTTCTTCCACGATTGTTGAAGGTCGGACAGCGTCTCGGCGGTCATGGTGGGGTTCGTGCCAGTCGAGATCTCGCCGAGTCGTGCCCACATGTATCGCGACGGCGGCTTGGACAGCCCGTCGGGACCCAGGGCGCGCGCGATGACCCCCTCGTCGTGCTTGCGATTGGCGAGGATGCGAAACTCCAGCGCACCCACGTCGATCAGCATCTTCTTGACTTCTTCAACCTCCTCGTTGCTCGCCTGCGGTAGGATAATCTCGATGCGAGTGCCGCCGATCTTGCGGATCGGGATCTCCTTCACCCCTTCGGGATCGGCGCGCTTCTTCGACGCAGAGACCAGCTCGTCCATGTTGAAGCCCGGCGGCAAGTTTGCGCTTTCGACCTCATAGACCAGGATCGTACCGCCTGATAGGTCGATGCCTAGCTTCAGTTTCTGCGAGGGTGGCCAGATGGCGGCCAAGCCGGCGAGGGTAAAGCCCCCGATCAAGACAAACCGCCACAAGAAATCTTTCTTCATGCTCGTCCCTCCTGCCGGGCCCCTTAGTTTTCGGTGTTCAGCTCTCAGTAAGAGACTTCCGAGTCGACCTGTCTTCGCCGAACACTATGTCGATTCAGCGGGTTTGTCGGGCGTCGGCTCGATCACCCGGGCCACGCTCGCCCTCGTGAACGAGAGCTTGACTCCCTTCTCATCGTCCACGCGCAAGACCACGCGATCCTGACTCGCGTCGACCGAGATCACCGTGCCGTAGATGCCCCCGGTCGTCAGGACCCGGTCGTTCTTCTTCATGGCGTCGATCATCGCGCGTCGCTTCTGGTCCTGCTGCTTCTGGGGACGGAGGATCATGAAGTAGATCAGGAAGAAGAACCCGAGCAGGTAGATCGGGAGCCAGGTATTGCCCCACGCCTCCTGGGCGAAGACCAGCGGCACGTCGATGAGGAATGCGGACATGGGTACGGAATCCATCGGGACTGATCGGCGGATCATGAACGATTGCAGGAAGATCGAACAACTCACCCTCGACCGGGATGCCGCGGTGCGAACCGGCGGGCCCTGCTCTTGCACTCTAACGTCTAGGGTCCTAACGCTTCAAGAACGTCCAAACGCAACTGGACAAATCGACCTGCCGAGATCGCCTCGCGGATCCGCTGGGTCAGCCGGTGAAGGTATCTCAGGTTATGAATGGACGCCAGGATCGGACCGAGCATCTCCTTCGCCAGGAAGAGATGTCTCAGATAGGACCGACTGAACGAGCGGCAGGCGAGGCAATCGCACGACTCCTCGATCGGCCGGGAGTCGCAGCGGTGCGCGGCATTGCGGAGTTTCACCCAACCTGCATCCGTGAAGCAGGTTGCATTCCGGCCGTTCCGCGTCGGCATGACGCAGTCAAAGAGGTCGATCCCCGTGGCCACCGCGTCGAGGATGTCCTGCGGCCGGCCGACTCCCATCAGGTAGCGGGGACGGTCGGCCGGGAGCAGATGCGTCGTCACGTCCAGTGCCTGGCGAACTTCGTCACGTCCCTCGCCCACGCTGACACCGCCTACGGCGTAGCCGTCAAACTCCATGGCCAGCAGGGCCTCGGCACATTCGGCGCGAAGATCCGCGTGGGAACCCCCCTGAACGATCCCGAAGAGCGCCTGGTCCGGTCGAGTGTGGGCCTCCTTGCATCGCCTCGCCCATGCGATCGTCCGGCAGACGGCTTCGGCGATCGTTGCCGGGGAGGACGGCAGGGACGGGCAGTGGTCGAGGCACATCGCCACGTCCGCGCCGAGCAACTCCTGGATCCGAACGGCCCGCTCCGGGGTGAGTTCCAGCAGTCGTCCATCGATATGCGACCGGAAGGTGACGCCTTCGTCGGAGATCCGGTTACGGGCCGACAGGCTGAAGACCTGGAACCCGCCCGAGTCGGTCAGGATGGGACCGTCCCAGCCCATGAATTGATGAAGTCCTCCGATCGAGGCAACGACGTCCTCACCCGGCCGCAATGCCAGGTGAAACGTATTGGCCAGAATCATGCGGCTCCCCGTGTCGTGAAGCTGGTCGGGCGTTATCCCCTTGACCGTCGCCTGAGTCCCGACCGGCATGAACGCCGGAGTCTCCAGCGCGCCGTGCCGGGTCTCTAGCAGGCCGACGCGCGCGGACGAGCCCGGATCATGGGCCGTGGCCGTGAACCGGATCCCTCGCCGCGTCGTCGATCCAGCCGGGTGGTCGATGGCTATGGCCAATTGGCAGTGTCCTGGAACCCGGTGGATCAACGGCTGATGGTCCGAGGCGGCAGTTGACTTTCACGAGCCACCGTCCGCTTGCGACTGGCCACTCGATCAGTCATTCTTGAGCTTCAGGTTCATCGAGGTGAGTTTGTCTCGGACCTCGTTCAATGAGGTGATGCCGAAGTTCTTGCATTCCAGCAGCTCGTCGCCGGTGTGTTTGAGCAGGTCGCCCAGGGTCTGGATGTTCAGTTTGCTCATGCATTTCCGGGCGCGAACGGACAGGTTGAGCTCGCCGATCGGCCGGGCCATCATGGCCTGCATCTCCGGCGCGACTTCCTGGGGCGGCTCGATCCGATGATCGGCGCCGCGCTCGCTCCCCTCCAGGGCCATACCCAACCGCAAGCCCTTGGCTTGCATCATCTCCTTGATCTCGGCCAGGGAGGTTTCGCCGAAGTTCTTGCTCGAGAGGCAGCGCGGCTTCGGTGGTGCGGGTCAGGTCGCCGAGCGTGCGGATGTTCATCTTCCGCAGGCAGTTTCGGCTCCGGACCGAAAGCTCGAAATCGGTGACCGGGATCTCATGGAGCTGCTTGAGGACCGTGTAGCCCCGCTCGGCTTCCTCGTCGTAGTACATCCCCTTGCTGGCCTGACAATCCTTGACGAACAACCGGGCTCGGGGGTGACTGGGCTCATGGGTGAGGACCTGTCGGTAACACTGTTCGGCCTCACGGAACCGCATCTCATCCTCATAGAGGATCCCGAGGTTGACCCAGGCGGCCAGCGGCACGGGAGGACGCTCGGTGCATCGGCGGTAATACTCGACGGCCAGCTCGTCATTGCCGTGCAGGTCGTTGATGTAGGCGAGCTCGAACAGGGCACCGTTGTGTTCCCTGTCGAGCGCCAGGGCCTTCTCGAATTCCGCGGCCGCCTCGGCCAGCTCTCCGTCGACGGCGAGCACGCAGCCGCTCTGGAAGTGGAATTCGGCGGAGGAACCGCTGAGTTTCTCGTGATTGGCCAGGATCTTCTTGGCCTCCTCGATGTGGCCGGAGCGTCGCAAGGCTCCGGCGCGGTGCAGCTCGGAGCTTCGCGGATCGTAGCCGAGCTTGACGGCCTGGGCGAACGCCGCGGCAGCCGGCTCGAAGTCCTGACGGTTCTCCAGGGCGATCCCGCGGAAATAGTAGGCCATCCCCACTTCGCCGGCCTTCTTGAGGTGCTCGAGGCCGGAATTGTAGCGGCCCAGCAGCACCTCGCCGACGCCCAGGCGGAGATGCGCCTCAGGCTTGGACTCTTTCTCTTTCCTTTCGCGATCCTTGATGTTCGCCACCGCCTCGCGCAGCGTTCGATACCGGGATGGATCGCGATTGAGGACTTCGCGGAGGTCGGCCACCGCGGCGACGTCGAAGGGGGAGCGGTCCATGATCGCTCGAACGTCGGTGGTCATCATTTCGGGCATGCCTGCATCTCTCCCAGACCCTCTCCAACCCGCGGACGGACGGTCCGCATTGCTTCAACCACAGGACTCGTGCCGACCGGCCGTTGGGGGCCCGCTGTCGGGAGTCGAACTGAACATGCTACCAAACACCGCGCACTTGTTAAAGGCCCCTGCTGGACGCGATCATGCACGCGTCATCAGGACGACGGTTTCTCGGGTGCCTTGGCCGGATCCGGAACCGGGCCCGAGCGGGTCGGCGGGATGATGCTGGGGAGCTCCAGGCGATGGCCGGCCTCACCCCGCAGCAACTGGTGCTTGGCCTGCGTGGTCTGGCCCAGCCCGTGGATCTTGATGAATCCCATTGCGGCCGACGAGTCGTATTGATCCCCTTCCTCGTAGGTCGCCAGCTCATGACGGTACAGGCTGTGCTCGCTCTTGCGGCCCACGACCTGCGCGTGCCCCTTGAAGAGCTTGAGCCGCACCGTGCCCGAGACGAACTGCTGATTCGAGACGGTGAACGCCATCAAGTCCTGGTGGAGCTGGCTGAACCACAGACCGTTATAGATCAGGTCGGCGTAGGCCTGGCTCACGGACGTCTTGAAGCGGAGCGACTCCTTCGACAACGTGAGGAACTCCAGCTCGCGATGGGCCTCGTGGAGCAGGATGGCCGCCGGGGCCTCGTAGATCTCGCGCGACTTGATGCCGACCAGGCGATTCTCGATGTGATCGATCCGCCCGATCCCATGCTTGCCCCCGAGCTGGTTGAGCGCAAGGATCAGGTCGACGCCGTCGGTCTCGCGGCCGTCCAGGGCCACGGGCTTGCCGCGATCGAACGTGATCTCGAGTTCCTCGGGCTGATCCGGAGACAGCCGCGGGTCGGTGGTCCACTGGAACGTTTCCGGCGGCGGCTCGACCCAGGGATCTTCGAGGATCCCGGCCTCGATCGACCGGCCCCAGAGGTTCTGATCGGTGCTGAAGATCGACTTCTTGGTCGCCTCGACCTCGATCGCATGTTTCGCGGCGAACTCGAGCTCCTGGGTGCGCGTCCACTTCCACTCGCGGACCGGGGCGATGATCTTCAGCTCCGGCGCGAGCGTCTGGAAGGTGACGTCGAAGCGGACCTGATCGTTCCCCTTGCCGGTGCAGCCGTGCGCGACGGCCGCCGCCCCGTGCTCCCGCGCGACCCGCACCATGAGCTGGGCGATCAGCGGACGGCCCAGCGCCGTCGCCAGCGGGTACTTCCCTTCGTACAACGCTCCGGCCGCCAGCGAGGGAAAGACGAAGTAGTCCACGAACAGGTTGCGCGCATCCTCGGCGATCGCGTCGATCGCGCCGGTCCGCAACGCCTTCTGGCGGATCGCCTCGATGTCCTGCCCCTGGCCCAGGTCGCAGGTGTAGGCGATCACATCCATGCCGTAGGTCTCGTCGATCCATTTGACGGCCACCGACGTGTCGAGACCGCCGCTGTAAGCCAGAACCACCTTTTCTCGCGCGACGATTCGCTCTTCCTTCCTGGTCGATCGGCCGCCGATGAGCGGAACGCCGAACTTCGCGCGGCCGACCCGGATTCCCGAGGATAACACGCTGGACGTTACCGAGGACACCGATCAGAGGACGAAGGCTCGCCTGAGGCATTCGAACCCCTCACGGCCGCGTGCGACGTCCGTACCGATGTTGATGCGCACCTCGCTGGTGTTGATGAGGTTGACGTTGATCCCACGCTCGGCGAGCGCGGCGAACGTGCGGGCGGCGGCGCCGGTGTGGGTGCGCATCCCGACGCCGATCACCGAGAGCTTGGCCATGGCCGGCTCGACGGAAACGTCGCTCACGCCGGCAGCGTGGACTGCGTCGACGGCCCGGCTGGAAGCATCCCTCGGCACGGTGAACGACAGGACCGAATCCCCGGCGATCCCGACGTTCTGGACGATCATGTCGACGAAGACACCGGCGTCGGCGATCGAGCGGAAGACGCGCGCGGCATAACCGGGCCGGTCGGGGACGTGGAACAGGGAGATCCTGGCCTGGGAGTCGTCGAGCTCGACGTCGTCGATGACGAGGTCTTCCATCCCGCGCATCTTCGAGCTCGCCGGCGCCGGCGTCCGGCTCGGCCAGCGGAGCTGGCTTCCTGACGCGCGAGACGGCGGACGAGGGGACGAAGGGCTTCGAACCGGCGTTGAGCTGATCGAGCTGGAATGCCTTGTGAACGGCACGCAAGGCGGCCACGGCCGAGCCGCGATCGAGGAGCACGCTGATCTTGATCTCGCTGGTCGTGATCATCTGGAGGTTGATCCCTGCGGCAGCGAGCGCCTCGAACATGGCGGTGGCCACGCCGGTGTGGGTGCGCATCCCGATCCCGACGACCGAGACCTTGGCGACTTCGGCGTCGTGGGTGACGCCCGAGGCGCCGATCTCCCCGGCGGCGGCCTCGGCCGTGCGGAGCGTCTCGGCCAGGTCGCCCTTGGCTACCGTGAAGCTGACCTCGGTCGCCCCGCCGGTGGAGACGTTCTGGACGATCATGTCCACGACGATATTCCGCGCGGCGATCGTGCGGAACACCGAATGGACCACACCCGGTCGGTCGGGGACGCCCAGGAGGGTGATCCGGGCCTCGTCCTTGGCCAGGGCCGCCCCGGTGACCGCGACGCCCAGCCGGCGCGCATCCTCCTCACCCACGATCCACGTCCCGGGCGCGTCCGAGAATGAGCTTCGCACGTGGATCGGCACACCGTACTTCTTGGCAAACTCGATGGACCGGGAGTGCATCACGCCGGCGCCCAGGCTGGCCAGCTCGAGCATCTCGTCATAGCTGATCCGGTCGATCTTGCGCGCCTCCGGCACGATTCGCGGGTCGGTCGTGTAAACCCCATCGACGTCGGTATAGATCTCGCATCCCCCGGCGCCGAGGACGGCGGCCAGGGCGACTGCCGTCGTGTCGGAACCGCCACGCCCGAGCGTCGTGATATTGTAATGCTCGTCCACCCCCTGGAAGCCCGCCACGATGACGATCTTCCCTTCGTTCAGGGCCTGGACCATCCGGTCGGTGGAGATGTCCCGGATGCGGGCCTTGGTGTGGAAGCTGTCCGTGACCAGGCCGATCTGGGCACCCGTGAAGCTGATCGCCGGTACGCCCAGGCTCTCGATGGCCATCGCCATCAGGGCGACGCTGACCTGCTCGCCGGTCGAGAGCAGCATATCCATCTCGCGGGCCGGTGGGGTCTCCGTGATCTCCTTGGCCAGTGCGATCAACTCGTCGGTCGTGTGACCTCGGGCCGAGACTACGACCAGGACTTGCTCCCCGCGTGCGTGCGCCTGGATCGCGCGACGGGCCGCGGCCAGGATCTTGTCCGAATCCGCCACACTGGTCCCACCGAATTTCTGAACGAGCAAAGGCAAGGTCGTCACTCCCTGAGATTACCCCGTCAACGAAGAATGCAACGTAGGTCAGGCTTTCGAGCCTGACTCTCCTGCGTGTCAGGCTCGAAAGCCTGACCTACGATTTCGCAGACGGAATTCGCCCCGTCCTCCCGTCCCAATCCAGATCGAGGAAGGACTGCATCATGCGGTACCCCTGTTCAAAGGAAGGGGATCCGGGGCCTCGGGCCGCGAACTCGTCGTACGACTTACCCGTGGCGGGCAAACCCGTCCCGGCCATGGCCCAGGCGACCGGCGCGCGGTCGTGGGCGAGGGTTCGCAACAGGGTGGAGTGATCGGGCGAGATCACCATCCGCCACCGGCCATAAGACTTCAGGGCGTCATGGACCGGCCCGACGACCGCGTGGTCAATCCGCTCGATGGCCTCGACCTTGGCGTCGGCGCGTCCTTCGTGGCTGGCTTCGTCCGGCGCCTCGACGTGGACGCAGACGATGTCATAATCCCGCAGTGCCTCGATGGCGGCGCGGCCCTTGGCGGCGTAGTCGGTATCGAGGTAACCGGTCGCTCCGGGCACATCGATACGCGTCCAGCCGGCCAGAACCCCCACGCCTCGCACCAGGTTGACCGCCGAGATGATCGCCCCGCGCAGTCCATGAAGGTCGGCGAATTTCGGAAAGGAGAGTGCCCTGCCCTGCCCCCAGAGCCAGGTCGCGTTGGCCGGTGCTTCCCCGCCGCGATCCGGGCCTGGTTGATCGCGTGCCCGGCGAGAATTGGTGCCGCGCGGTTCATCAGATCGTTGAGGATGGCCGAGCCGGGTCCGCGGGGACGTGTGCTCGTCGGCGGGTTGGTCAGGATAGTCGTGCGGCGGGTCGGTCACCGTCTCGTTGTTGAATGGCGAATCGTCGGCCTGTCCGCGATAGATCAAGAGGTTGCGGTAACTCACGCCCGCGTGGAACTCAATTCCCGGACGGGCAACCTCGGCCTGAAGCGCCTCGATCAGTTCGCGACCCTCGGGGCTGGTGATGTGACCGGCCGTGAAGTCGGTCAGCCGGCCGTCCTGAATGGTCATCAGGTTGCATCGAATCGCCCAGTCGTGGGGACCCAGATCGATCCCCATGGCCGCGGCCTCGAGCGGTGCCCGGCCGGTGTAGTAACGTTCGGGGTCGTAACCCAGTAGGCTGAGAGTCGCGACGTCGCTCGCAGGCAGGAACCGGTCGGGCACGTTCCGCGACCGGCCGACGATCCCTTCGCGCGCCACGCGATCCATCTCTGGTATCGACGCCGCCTGAAGCGCCGTCTTTCCCCCCAGCCCCTCGAATGGCTCGTCAGCCGCACCATCGGGGATCACGATGACATACTTGCAGGCATTCGACATGGCTTTCCGCACCACGGGATGATCGTTAACTCCGGATCGACGGAGCCGGTCTTGAAGACCTCGCCATCTTAACCAATCACCGCCCTCCTTGCGCAAGGGGTTTGTCGCGGCTGGTCCCAAGAGAGCCTGGTCCGCTTCCGCCCGAAAGGCAAGTCGCTCCGCGTCATGCAGCTCGTCCGTGCCGACAACACGCGCCGAACACCCGTCATCTCGCCAGGTCGGCCGCGGCGGCACTCGGGGCGGCTCGTCGGCGCCGTCCGCGTCGCCGCCAATCGCCCGATGGGGCGCCGCTGTGGGTTCGATTTGTGAATTTGCGCGGTCGACAGGGGAGTTCGTGGGTTCGGTCTGCGAATCGCGATGGCTCCGGACCGCAGCACCGAAGAGAAGGACGAGCATCGTCGCAGAGATCAGGGCACGGACGAACGGCAGGCGGCGACGAGCAATGTCCTCAACCTGCGGGGCCGAGGGTTCCTCTCGGAGTTTCTCAAGATCGACCGGCGACGACATGGCTTCGTTTTGCGGATTCTCCCGATCGGGACTCGATTCGCGTTCGGTCGCGTCCGCGACGATTCCGCCTGACTCCACGACCGGATCACACTCGTTCTCTCCTCTCTCGGATTTCGTCTCGGCGAACTCTCCGGTCTCCGCGGTGCAATCGTTCCCGAGTTCGCTCCGTTCGGTTTCCGTCACCGCGGCCTCCTCGCTGAAGGTTCCTGCGCCACTGCCCGATACCCGGCTGGATCGGCGGACCTTGAGGAGGGTGTCGAGGCTCCGGAACAGCGACCGGCTGCACGAGAACTGGTACCGGCGCAGCCGCTCTCCCTCGGTGCTGGTGTCGAACGACAGGAGGTCCGCTTGCCGGGCCACATCCGCCTCGGCCCGCCGGCGATGCTCGGCGGTCAGCGGTTCCAGCCGCGCGATCGCCTGCTCGGCGACGCTCCGCAGCTCCTCGATCGTCGCCGCCTGGTCCTGCGCCAGCCCCTCGACCAACTGCCGGTCCAGCTTGCGCGTCAGGTACCCGTCGATCTCCGGATGAGGGTTGGCCCGCCGGCGCTCGCAGTGGTTTTCCCACTCCTCGGCCGTCAGGTTCAGCGGCGGTTTCCCCAGCAGGCGGATCGCCCTGGACTTCTCGATCGACGGCCAGGTCTGGCCCTGGTCGAGGATCGCGCGGAGCTCGATCCAGCGGTCGAGCATCCACTGGCAGCCGGGACCGGTGGATTCGAGCCGGCGGACGATGGCCCCGGCGTGATCCAGGACGTCGAGGGGCCGGGAGGTCTGGGACTTGCGGCCCGGGAGCAGGGCTTCGAGGATCTGGCTCTGAAGCTTGATGCTTCCCGATCCATTGCGATCGCTGAAGAGCCGACGGCCCAGCGCGGCGGCCTCTTCCTGCTGACGGTTCGCCTCCAGGACCGGCAGCGTTTCGATGATGTGGGAGAATCGGGCGACCTCGGCGCGATCGGCCCGATCCAGCTTCCAGGAGGACTGCACGGCCTGCTCGACCAGGAACTGCTCGACGTCGTTCTGAGGCTGGAGGTTGCCGATCCAGGAGTCGAGCCGCTCTTGAAGCGCGTCGGGATCCTCGCCGGGCAAGACGAGAGTCCTGGCGGTCATGCCGTGTTTCACGGCGTTGAACCGCGAGCGGTTCTTGCCCTCGGGGGTCCGGGGTCCGGTGCTCTTCTGGGCATTGCGGCGGTTGATCTCGGCCCGATCGGACCTGGGCGGGGTCATGGTGGTGGTCATGGTGCTCTGACCCTGGTGTGGATGCAACGGCAGTCGTCCCCGGGGCGACACCCGTTTGATCGCTTCGGGTGTCGCCACCGCCTCTTACCCTTACGATCCGCACATGCGCGTTCCCAGTTGCATAAAAATTGTTACATGTCACAGTTTTCCGACGGGGGAGCACGGGGATCATTCATTGCAACGCGATGGTAAGTCCAGGGTTACATCGAAGCGTGGGAGGTCTGGGAAGGCCCAAAAAAACCGCGATGACAACCGTGCCCCGAGGAACCGGGTCCTGCCGCCTTGAGATGGGAGAAGGCCCGACCGAACGCCTCGATCTCAAGGCCCGGTCGCTGGAGCCGATGCGGGAGCTTCGTCAAGCCGAAGAAGCCGTCCGGCCAGCGCGTCAAACGTGCCCGGTCGGTCCAGCCCCAAGATCAGCCGCGTTCCATCGAGGAACTCCCCCGGCCGCTGATGGCGCGCGGCCTCATCACCCGCCTCCCCGATCCCGCGTGGACATCGACGAAGACGACCCGGGCGATCCGCCTATCCCCATCGTGGGCGAGCCTTCGTCGGAAGCCATCATCCGGGAGCGGCGCTGAAGCGGCGTTGTCGTATTTCGTCGATCCGAGTGCTCGGATCCGACGCGAGGTTCAGGAAATCCGAACCACCTGGGTTCGCGGCAGCACGGCCACGGCCCGTCCAACGTGATCGACATCGCCCGGCACACCGCCGTCGAATTCACCGGCCCCGTCGCGTGAGGGCGCAAAGGAAAACGCTCACCCCCCGCGGCGCATCGTCGATTCTCCACCGCTTCGGCCCGCCTCTTGGTGGTCGGCATACCGTCGAGGCCGCGACGTTTCCCTCGGACGCCCGATGGCTCAGGGAGTCTTCGAACTCGCCTTCGCCCACTTCGAGAAGACGCCGCTCGCCATGAACGAGGATGAGCCGCTTGATCCACTGGAGGTAGGCAACCCTCGTGCGAATGCTGTAATGCAACTTCCAGACAACTTCACGGACTCGGTCGAGCAAGGTGGGCGTCTTATCTCGTCGCGTTTGGTCTGGATAAACCTTGGAAGGTCTTGTTGCAAATGCGGTCTTTCTCGATCATAATCAATCCAGTGATCCGTATTATACGCCCATGAGGGCGGGAAAAAAGACGCCCATGCGGGCTTCGAAACAATGGTTAGGTGGCGGGGGGCCGGGCCGCGCCGGTTCCCCATGCCTACACCCCATCGGGACGCTCGCGAGACCTTGCTCGGATGACGAAGGAGTCCATCTGCTCTCCCTTGACGGTTCAGCCCGGCGAGCGTAGTCTCCGAATCAATCCGTCCGGGCTGGTCGATTCATGGAGGGCTCACATGCTCAGATTCCGCTTCCGATACAAGTTGAGCACGATGATGGCTGTCGTCGCCCTTTCAGCCGTGTTGCTCGTCTACCTCATGCCGCCTGCGAGGGGACCGGATCGCTCCGTTTCTATGTTCGGCGCGGTCACGATCCATCGAGATGGCACGATTGAAGTTCGCGGGGGTGGAGTTAGGCTTGGAGATGTCGGCGGGACCGAGGTGCGGGCGAACCACCTCATTCTCAAGCCGAGCGGCACCCTCGAAGTCTTCGGGAGTGGTTCGATTAAGACGCTCAAAAAGTAGGTCGCCATTTGGAGTCCGCAGGCAATGGCCGTCCGTCGGGTCACGGACGCCTAACCTGCGGTTGCAGCGGACCCGCGGCGCGGGCCGCTGAACCTTGGCGTTAGGCGGCGAAGACGAAGACTCCGTTGACGTAGCTGGTTTGGAGATGTGTCGCGTGAATCCGACCTGGGCAGATGTCACAATGGCTGTCGCAGCAGTCGGATCGTTGGTCGTAACCGCGGTCGGGTTGTATGCGGTCTACATCCAGATCAAGAAGGTGCGCGAGGCCGTTTGGGGCGAGACGAACGGCAGGTTGTGCGATCAGAGCCTCGAGCTACTTCGATTCCTCGCTGAGAAACCTGAGACCTACGATTATTTCTACGGCGGCAAAGAACTCGAAGAGGATCATCCTAATCGAGTGTTTATATTATATGCGAGTGAGGCTATCGCGAATTTTCTCGAGCATCTTGCTTTACAAAGGGGGAACCTCCCCGGTCAGCAGTGGGATACATGGCGACGATTTATCCGTAGCACATACGATGGCAGCCCGGCCGTGAGAGACTTCTTCAAGAGGCATCGGGAGTGGTATTCTGATGAGTTGCTCTCGATTCTTGACACCTGCGGCAAGTAGCGGACCCGTCGCGGATCTCGACCGGTCGCTTCGCCTTACCGCGGCAGTCCCGACGTCTAACAAGGCGATGCAGCGGACCCGCCGACGGCGGGCCGCTGATCTTTAGCGTTAGGCGGCTCAGAACTCGACCTCTGAGGGCGATCCAATGACGCCGGATGAGATTCGCGATTTTCTAGCGATGGAGTACCCGGATCTCATTGCGGAGCCTCGTTCAAATCCCGACGGCTGGGCCTTCTTCGCCGGCCCACCCCGCCGGGGGCCGGGTTCCAATCGAATCCTCCGCGCCGCACGCTCCAGCCGCCACGCGACAACCAGGTTAAAGCTTGCCGTCTCCTCACGACTCGGGAAGGAGGGCGTATTCGACTTCACTGGAGACGGGGAGGACCTGCGTGAGCTCGTGGCTGAGGAGTTGCGGCTGTACCTGGAACGTTCGATCTCCCCGTTCAACCGACTCGCAGACTCCCAATCCACGACGTTGACCATCGCGCAGAAGCTAGACGCGATCACGTCGGATCCCGACGTTCGCAGGACTATGTTTTCTATTTTTGCGGAGTCGCTCCGGTACATTCGCAGTCGGAAGCCAGAATGGAGCCTCGTCCACTTCAAGGGAAAGCACTGCGCCTGTTCGCTGGGAGGCTTATCGTTCTGACTCTGGAATCCGACAGGGTTTGGGTCACGACCGATCCCGATGTCCAGGCTGTTGACTGGTCGCGCCTGGTGTCTTGGCGATGGGACGAACAATCGTACCCGCGTTATCGACGTACCCCATCCCGAAATGGGTATTACACACCCCGGATGGATACTCTCGGCGAGTGGAACGAGATCCGGCATGCCCATCGGACGTACCTCGATCAAGTCTTGAGGCTCGGCATTGCACCCGACCACCGGAGCATCGCCCGGCATGAGCTCGCCGTCGTGGAATACATCGACGCGATTAGTCCGGACGACGATCGCAATTCACTCGCTGGCGACGAGGCCGGAAGCCCTGTATTGCCGTTCGATCCGCAGGTAATCGACGATGAGCGCGCCCGGAACCTCGCTCTCATCGTTCAGCGCCGGGGCCAATCGGAGTTTCGCGAAGCGCTACTCCGTGCATATGATTCGAGCTGTTGCTTCTCTGGCTGTACCGTGGAACAGGTCTTGGAGGCAGCACATATTATCCCGTATCAAGGGCCGGCGACCAACCACGTGCGAAACGGGCTTCTTCTCCGCACCGATCTACACACTCTTTTCGACCTGGGCCTTCTCACCGTCGATACAGCGACGATGACCATTATTGTTGACCCAGTGCTTGCGGCTTCGAACTATGCCGAGTTTGACGGGCGTAAGATTCGGCTCCCGCGTGATCCGCATGATCAGCCTGCTGAAAAGCTCCTTGAGTATCACAGGGAACGGTCTAACGAAGCATTGCAGCGGACCCGCAGCGCGGGCCGCTGAATTTAGGCGTTAGGCCGCGGAGGGCGCTTGAGGTGGAGATCACCGGCTGGGATTCGGTCGTTTTCACCTTCACCCCGCCGCGGGAGGTGTTCGCCCGCGTCATGGCATCCATTCTCACCCGCTGGCCGAGTGCGCTGGTCGGTGGCTTCGACGGGCCGCCGTCCGCCCCCGAGCTGGTCACGGAGGTCCCGCGAGAGCGACTGCCCGACGGCGAAGGGCATCTGATTCTCTACAGGGACACGGCGATGGCCCGTCATATGGACGAAGCCGCATACGTGCCGATGGCCGACGGCGATGGTCCGTTCGCCGTCATCACTCGCTTCCGCCAGGGCGTGGAGTTCGAGGCGACGAAGCTGGAGGAGCTTTGCGCGGCGGATCACGATCCGGGCGGTGTGCGGCCGCCCGCGCCGTATCAAGCTTGGCTCTGCACTCCGCTGGTGGTCGAGGTCACGGCCGTTACACCGGGGAATCCTGCGTCGAAGCCGTTCGCGTCTTGGGTGCTGGCCGAAGTCAAACTGGCATGCCGGGGGACGTCCTAACGAGGCATTGCAGCGGACCCGCTGCGCGGGCCGCTGAATTTGGGCGTTAGGGTGCGACACGAAGTCGCCGATGTGACTGTGCTGCGACCTCGGAGAGGGCGACAGCACCTGCTGTTCTGCCAGCAGTATCCCACCGGGGAGTGCGCCTCCGGCAACGGAGGGGTGCCAAGCCCCCGGCACAACGTATCCTCCTCCCTCGGGAGGGCGGCCGGAGCGCGAGCCGACGCCGCGACTGCCAGCATCAACGCGGTCGGGGACCAGGATCGGGTGGACGGGTCAACGTAAAGTGAAGCCGCGATAAACGTCGTTACTGAGAACAAGCGGAAGATGCTGTCACGCTTGGGCCAAAAGGGCACGTGGTCAGGTCCGGGGGCTCCTAACTCCCCTGGCGCAGATGCCGTACCACCGGCGAAGAGCGGCGACCCTCCCCACCTTGGCACATCGTCGGAACGTGGTAAGCCCGTCGTCCTCCCCGCGAGGGTAGGCGACTCGCAAGAGGAGCCCATGGGGCGGCGGGTACAGGACGAGGGAGGAAGCGAACGCCGGCCACTAACCGGTCGGATAGGGGTTGAGCCGACAGGCGACATCACCCCGCCCGAAAGGGAGCCGACTTCCCCCGGGTCTTCCGTTACGAGAGAACCTCGGCCAACTGACTCAGGGGGCAAAGCAGATAAGGCACAGGCGGCAACGCCTGTTGGTGCGGTCCCCGGCCACGCGCCCGACTGGAATTCCATTTCCTGGAAGAAAGTCTGGCGCACGGTCCGTCGGCTCCAGGCGCGTATCGTAAAGGCAGTCCGGGAGGGCAGGTGGAACAAAGCCAAAGCCCTGGTCTACCTGCTCACCCACTCGTACAGTGGCCGGGCTCTGGCCATCTTGCGAGTCGTCAGTAATTCGGGTGCGCGGACCCCCGGCGTGGACGGAATCCTCTGGAACACGCCGGAGGTCAAGTCGGCGGCCTTCAGCACCCTGCGTCGGCACGGCTATCGGCCGCAACCGCTCCGCAGGGTTTACATTCCCAAGAGCAACGGCCAGCGACGTGGTTTAGGGATTCCTACCATGGCCGATCGAGCCATGCAGGCCCTCTACCTGCTGGGCCTCGATCCCATCGCAGAGTCCCTCGCCGACGGCCATTCCTACGGCTTTCGACTGGAACGCTGCTGTGCCGATGCCCTGGATGAGTGTCACAAGATCCTCAGGGGTCCGCCCGGTCCGAGCTGGATCTTGGAGGGGGATATCAAAGCCTGCTTTGATCGGATCAGCCATCGTTGGTTGATCGACCATATCCCCATGGACAAGGAGGTGCTCCGGAAGTGGCTGAAGGCCGGGTTCCTGGAGAAGCACGTCCTGTTCGCCACCACGGAAGGCACACCTCAAGGGGGGATCGTCTCCCCCGCGCTGGCGAACCGGGCCCTGGATGGGTTGCAAGAGTTGCTGGAGCGGCGCTTCAGCAACACACGCCGACGGCGTGCGGGAGGCAAGGTCCATCTGGTCCGATATGCGGATGACTTCATCATTACCGGCACATCAAGGGTCCTCCTGCGAGGTGAAGTCCAGCCCCTCGTGGAACACTTCTTACGAAAGCGGGGTCTCGAACTCTCCCACGAGAAGACCAGGATCACCCATCTTGAGGACGGCTTCGATTTCCTGGGACAGGCGGTGCGACGCTTCCCTAATGGCAAGGTCTTGATCAAGCCATCGAAGCGGAGCATCAAGACGTTCCTGGCCAAGATCCAGGCGACGATCGACGACTCGGGCGGCAAGACGGCGGGCGACTTAATCCGGCGCTTGAATCAACAGATCAAGGGCTGGACCATGTACCACCGTTATGCGGTCAGTAAGCGCATCTTCCATGCGGTGGACGATCGGATCTTCCGGAAGCTGATGAGATGGTGTCGCCGACGCCATCCCGAGAAGAACTGGAAGTGGATCAAGAGGAAATACTTCCAGCGCGAGGGCCACCGAGACTGGGTCTTCACGGGCACAATCCGTGACAGCACGGGCTCGGCGCGACGGATCCGGCTGATGAAAGCGGCCGGGGTCAAGGTCCTGCGGTGGAGGAAGATCCGGAGTGCGGCCAACCCCTACGATCCGGAGTGGGAGCTCTACCTGGAGGAGAGGTCGGCCTGGAAGCTGACGCACACCCTGGCAGGTCGAGGCCGGATCGAGTATCTCTGGAAGGGACAAGGGGGTCGATGTGTGATGTGCGGGCAGCCTCTTCAGGCCGAAGACGAACCCTGGCACATTCATCATCGGATCTGGCGCAATCGAGGCGGCGGTGAGACGTACGACAACTTGGAGTTGTTGCACGCCCACTGCCATCGGCAGATCCACGGCAAGAGGAAGGCTGGCGGACTGGGCTGTGTCCCGCGAGGGGCGTTCGAGAAGGCTTGAGCCGTATGCGTCGCAAGGCGCACGTACGGTTCTGAGGGGAGGGGGTGAGGGCAACCTCACCTCCTTACCCGACGTGCGACACGAAGTCGCCGATGTGACTGTGCTGCGACCTCGGAGAGGGCGACAGCACCTGCTGTTCTGCCAGCAGTATCCCACCGGGGAGTGCGCCTCCGGCAACGGAGGGGTGCCAAGCCCCCGGCACAACGTATCCTCCTCCCTCGGGAGGGCGGCCGGAGCGCGAGCCGACGCCGCGACTGCCAGCATCAACGCGGTCGGGGACCAGGATCGGGTGGACGGGTCAACGTAAAGTGAAGCCGCGATAAACGTCGTTACTGAGAACAAGCGGAAGATGCTGTCACGCTTGGGCCAAAAGGGCACGTGGTCAGGTCCGGGGGCTCCTAACTCCCCCGGCGCAGATGCCGTACCACCGGCGAAGAGCGGCGACCCTCCCCACTTGGCACATCGGCGGAACGTGGTAAGCCCGTCGTCCTCCCCGCGAGGGTAGGCGACTCGCAAGAGGAGCCCATGGGGCGGCGGGTACAGGACGAGGGAGGAAGCGAACGCCGGCCACTAACCGGTCGGATAGGGGTTGAGCCGACAGGCGACATCACCCCGCCCGAAAGGGAGCCGACTTCCCCCGGGTCTTCCGTTACGAGAGAACCTCGGCCAACTGACTCAGGGGGCAAAGCAGATAAGGCACAGGCGGCAACGCCTGTTGGTGCGGTCCCCGGCCACGCGCCCGACTGGAATTCCATTTCCTGGAAGAAAGTCTGGCGCACGGTCCGTCGGCTCCAGGCGCGTATCGTAAAGGCAGTCCGGGAGGGCAGGTGGAACAAAGCCAAAGCCCTGGTCTACCTGCTCACCCACTCGTACAGTGGCCGGGCTCTGGCCATCTTGCGAGTCGTCAGTAATTCGGGTGCGCAGGACCCCCGGCGTGGACGGAATCCTCTGGAACACGCCGGAGGTCAAGTCGGCGGCCTTCAGCACCCTGCGTCGGCACGGCTATCGGCCGCAACCGCTCCGCAGGGTTTACATTCCCAAGAGCAACGGCCAGCGACGTGGTTTAGGGATTCCTACCATGGCCGATCGAGCCATGCAGGCCCTCTACCTGCTGGGCCTCGATCCCATCGCAGAGTCCCTCGCCGACGGCCATTCCTACGGCTTTCGACTGGAACGCTGCTGTGCCGATGCCCTGGATGAGTGTCACAAGATCCTCAGGGGTCCGCCCGGTCCGAGCTGGATCTTGGAGGGGGATATCAAAGCCTGCTTTGATCGGATCAGCCATCGTTGGTTGATCGACCATATCCCCATGGACAAGGAGGTGCTCCGGAAGTGGCTGAAGGCCGGGTTCCTGGAGAAGCACGTCCTGTTCGCCACCACGGAAGGCACACCTCAAGGGGGGATCGTCACGCCCCCAACAATGTTGCAAAACTGTCCCTGATCCCTGACTCTGTCATTTCCAGATCGCGGCTCCGACCGAAGTATGGGCAAGGATGGCAGCCCGGGCTCGATCCCCGTCCAAGGCAGGCTGACAGCCGCGGTCTTGGAGAGGATGAGTCAACATGATTACATCTCAACGGAGGTCAGCCCTGAGCCCTCCCGTCACCCGCCATTTCGAGTTCACCCGGTTTCAGGATGAGGTGATCGCGCCGGCATACCAGGCCTTGATCCCGGTCGTTTCTCGCCACCTGGAACGGTCGCGATCGCGATCTCACGACAACGAGCAGGCCACCACAACGATGCAGGGACTCCGATCAAAGGCCAGAGGAGCTTGACCAGCCATGCTCAATCACGATCTCTGTGTGGGGACCTATGGCCGGGTCTCCGGGGACCAACAGTCCAAGGAGGACACGATCGCCAGCCAGCTTGAGGCGATCAGGCAGCGCGTCGCGAGCGACGGCTTGGTATGCTCCCCCGAGCTGTGCTTTGTGGACGATGGCTACACCGGGGATACCCTGGTCCGCCCGGGCCTCGAACGACTTCGGGACCAGGCCGCTGCTGGGACCATCGATCGCCTCTACATTCTCGATCCCGATCGACTTTCGCGCAAATATGCCTACCAGGTTTTGATACTCGAGGAACTGGCCCGGTGCGGCGTTGAGGTCGTCTTCCTGCGCAATCCCCGGGTCACGGACCCGAAGAGAACCTGCTTGTGCAGGTCCAGGGCATGATCGCTGAATACGAGCGTGCCAAGATCATGGAGCGGTGTCGCCGAGGCAAGCAGTACGCCGCCCGCCACGGCTCGGTCAACGTGCTCAGCGGTGCGCCGTATGGCTACCGCTACATCGGCAAGCATGAGGGCGGCGGCGCGGCGCGTTATCAGGTCGTGGCCGACGAGGCGCGGATCGTGCGGAAGATCTTCGGGTGGGTCGGCCAGGAACGATGCTCGATCGGTGAGGTTTGCCGACGTCTGCAACGCGACGGCGTCCCCACGCGGACGGGCAAATCGGCCTGGGACCGCTCGGTGATCTGGTCGTATCTCAGGAACCCTGCCTACAAGGGGACGGCCGGTTTCGGCAAGACGCGGCGGGCGCCCTCAAGCCGAAGCGGCTGCGCCGCAACGCGGCCGTCCTGAGCAGCCCCGGCGTCCTGTCTCTCGGGTCGATACATCCACGCAAGAACAAATCTTCATCGATGTCCCCGGTTTGGTGAGCGAGGAACTCTTCGGGATGGTTCAAGCTCAAATCGAGGAGAACCGGCAACGCCGGCGCGAACGGCTCCGTGGCGACCGCTATCTCCTCCAGGGGTTAGTTGTCTGCAAACGGTGCGGCTACGGCTGCTACGGCAAGCCGGTGAGCCGGGCCTCGGCCAAGGGGAAGGTCCCCTACGCCTACTACCGCTGCACCGGCTCCGACGCCTATCGTTTCGGTGGCCAGCGACTGTGTTGGAACAAGCAGGTCCGCACGGATGTCTTGGACGCCGCCGTCTGGGAAGATGTGCGTCATCTCTTGTCCGAGCCCGAACGGGTTCGAGTGGAGTACGAACGGCGGCTGCACGGGCCGGAGACAGGCCCAGACCGCGAGGTGAAGCATCTCAACAAATTGATTGCGAATCTAAAAAAGATGATCGCTCGATTGATCGATGCCTACGGCGAGGGATTACTTAACAAGTCGGAGTTCGAGCCGAGGATCTTGGCAGCGCGCAGCGCCTGGCCAAACTGGAGGATGAGTGTCGGCAGCAGATTGACGAGGCCAACCAGGAAGCCGAACTGCGGCTGGTGATCGGCCAGTTGGAGGAGTTCGCGAGACGCGTTTCCCACGAGTTGCAAGAGCCGGACTGGGCCACGCGACGGGCGATCGTTCGGGCTTTGGTGAAGAAGGTCGAGATCGACGAGCAGGAGGTCCGCATCGTGTATCGGATCAGTCCGTCCCCTTTTGAGGGAGGCCCCCAACAGGGTTCTTTGCAACATTGTTGGGGGCGTGATCTCCCCGCGCTGGCGAACCGGGCCCTGGATGGGTTGCAAGAGTTGCTGGAGCGGCGCTTTGAGCAACACACGCCGACGGCGTGCGGGAGGCAAGGTCCATCTGGTCCGATATGCGGATGACTTCATCATTACCGGCACATCAAGGGTCCTCCTGCGAGGTGAAGTCCAGCCCCTCGTGGAACACTTCTTACGAAAGCGGGGTCTCGAACTCTCCCACGAGAAGACCAGGATCACCCATCTTGAGGACGGCTTCGATTTCCTGGGACAGGCGGTGCGACGCTTCCCTAATGGCAAGGTCTTGATCAAGCCATCGAAGCGGAGCATCAAGACGTTCCTGGCCAAGATCCAGGCGACGATCGACGACTCGGGCGGCAAGACGGCGGGCGACTTAATCCGGCGCTTGAATCAACAGATCAAGGGCTGGACCATGTACCACCGTTATGCGGTCAGTAAGCGCATCTTCCATGCGGTGGACGATCGGATCTTCCGGAAGCTGATGAGATGGTGTCGCCGACGCCATCCCGAGAAGAACTGGAAGTGGATCAAGAGGAAATACTTCCAGCGCGAGGGCCACCGAGACTGGGTCTTCACGGGCACAATCCGTGACAGCACGGGCTCGGCGCGACGGATCCGGCTGATGAAAGCGGCCGGGGTCAAGGTCCTGCGGTGGAGGAAGATCCGGAGTGCGACCAACCCCTACGATCCGGAGTGGGAGCTCTACCTGGAGGAGAGGTCGGCCTGGAAGCTGACGCACACCCTGGCAGGTCGAGGCCGGATCGAGTATCTCTGGAAGGGACAAGGGGGTCGATGTGTGATGTGCGGGCAGCCTCTTCAGGCCGAAGACGAACCCTGGCACATTCATCATCGGATCTGGCGCAATCGAGGCGGCGGTGAGACGTACGACAACTTGGAGTTGTTGCACGCCCACTGCCATCGGCAGATCCACGGCAAGAGGAAGGCTGGCGGACTGGGCTGTGTCCCGCGAGGGGCGTTCGAGAAGGCTTGAGCCGTATGCGTCGCAAGGCGCACGTACGGTTCTGAGGGGAGGGGGTGAGGGCAACCTCACCTCCTTACCCGACCCAGCGAGCAGTGAGCCGGAAGCCCGGAAGCCGATCGACGAGTTGCTGCACTGCCGCGGACTGTGTAGCATAGGGGAGTGGTTCCGTCAGGCCGAGGCCATCCCGATGCTCACGTACAAGGCGGCCTACCAGTTCGTCGAGGGCGGGGTACATGCCCACGTCCTGGACTTCCCGGGGGCGATCACCTGCGGTTCGGACTTGGCCGAGGCCCGGCGGTTGCTCGCCTCCGCCCTGCTCGACATGGCGGCGTTGGCCCTTGAGCGCGGGGAGCCGCTGCCCCGCCCCGACCCGTCGCTCTCCGACCCGGACGCGGACGTTGAGGAGCCGATCCACCTGCACCTGCGGGCGAGCACGGGCGTCGAAGTGCGGCCGGCCGGGGTGGTCGTGCCGTGAGCCGGCGGGACCTGATCCGACACCTGCGATCCCACGGCTGCGTGCTGGCCCGGGAAGGGTCGGACCACTCCATCTGGGAGAACCCGGCGAATGGCCGGCGGTCGGCCGTGCCCCGGCACCGTGAGATCGCCAACCCGACCGCCCGGGCCATCTGCCGTCAGCTCGGTGTCCCCGACCCGTGAGGCAAGGGCGGTCTAACGAGGCGATGCAGCGGACCCGCCTGTCGGCGGGCCGCTGATCTTGGGCGTTAGGGTGCGACACGAAGTCGCCGATGTGACTGTGCTGCGACCTCGGAGAGGGCGACAGCACCTGCTGTTCTGCCAGCAGTATCCCACCGGGAAGTGCGCCTCCGGCAACGGAGGGGTGCCAAGCCCCCGGCACAACGTATCCTCCTCCCTCGGGAGGGCGGCCGAGGCGCGAGCCGACGCCGCGACTGCCAGCATCAACGCGGTCGGGGACCAGGATCGGGTGGACGGGTCAACGTAAAGTGAAGCCGCGATAAACGTCGTTACTGAGAACAAGCGGAAGATGCTGTCACGCTTGGGCCAAAAGGGCACGTGGTCAGGTCCGGGGGCTCCTAACTCCCCCGGCGCAGATGCCGTACCACCGGCGAAGAGCGGCGACCCTCCCCACCTTGGCACATCGTCGGAACGTGGTAAGCCCGTCGTCCTCCCCGCGAGGGTAGGCGACTCGCAAGAGGAGCCCATGGGGCGGCGGGTACAGGACGAGGGAGGAAGCGAACGCCGGCCACTAACCGGTCGGATAGGGGTTGAGCCGACAGGCGACATCACCCCGCCCGAAAGGGAGCCGACTTCCCCCGGGTCTTCCGTCACGAGAGAACCTTGGCCAACTGACTCAGGGGGCAAAGCAGATATGTCACAGGCGGCAACGCCTGCTGGTGCGGCTCCCCGGCCATGCGCCCGACTGGAATTCCATCTACTGGAAGAAGGTCTATCGCACGGTCCGTCGGCTCCAGGCGCGTATCGTGAAGGCAGTCCGGGAGGGCAGGTGGAACAAAGTCAAAGCCCTGGTCTACCTGCTCACCCACTCGTACAGTGGCCGGGCTCTGGCCATCTTGCGAGTCGTCAGTAATTCGGGTGCGCAGACCCCCGGCGTGGACGGAATCCTCTGGAACACGCCGGAGGTCAAGTCGGCGGCCTTCAGCACCCTGCGTCGGCACGGCTATCGGCCGCAACCGCTCCGCAGGGTTTACATTCCCAAGAGCAACGGCCAGCGACGTGGTTTAGGGATTCCCACCATGGCCGATCGAGCCATGCAGGCCCTCTACCTGCTGGGCCTCGATCCCATCGCGGAGACCCTCGCCGACGGCCATTCCTACGGCTTTCGACTGGAACGCTGCTGTGCCGATGCCCTGGATGAGTGTCACAAGATCCTCAGGGGTCCGCCCGGTCCGAGCTGGATCTTGGAGGGGGATATCAAAGCCTGCTTTGATCGGATCAGCCATCGTTGGTTGCTCGACCATATCCCCATGGACAAGGAGGTGCTCCGGAAGTGGCTGAAGGCCGGGTTCCTGGAGAAGCACGTCCTGTTCGCCACCACGGAAGGCACACCTCAAGGGGGGATCGTCTCCCCCGCGCTGGCGAACCGGGCCCTGGATGGGTTGCAAGAGTTGCTGGAGCGGCGCTTCAGCAACACACGCCGACGGCGTGCGGGAGGCAAGGTCCATCTGGTCCGATATGCGGATGACTTCATCATTACCGGCACATCAAGGGTCCTCCTGCGAGGTGAAGTCCAGCCCCTCGTGGAACACTTCTTACGAAAGCGGGGTCTCGAACTCTCCCACGAGAAGACCAGGATCACGCATCTCGAGGACGGCTTCGATTTCCTGGGACAGACGGTGCGACGCTTCCGCTAATGGCAAGGTCTTGATCAAGCCATCGAAGCGGAGCATCAAGACGTTCCTGGCCAAGATCCAGGCGACGATCGACGACTCGGGCGGCAAGACGGCGGGCGACTTGATCCGGCGCTTGAATCAACAGATCAAGGGCTGGACCATGTACCACCGTTATGCGGTCAGTAAGCGCATCTTCCATGCGGTGGACGATCGGATCTTCCGGAAGCTGATGAGATGGTGTCGCCGACGCCATCCCGAGAAGAACTGGAAGTGGATCAAGAGGAAATACTTCCAGCGCGAGGGCCACCGAGACTGGGTCTTCACGGGCACAATCCGTGACAGCACGGGCTCGGCGCGACCGATCCGGCTGATGAAAGCGGCCGGGGTCAAGGTCCTGCGGTGGAGGAAGATCCGGAGTGCGGCCAACCCCTACGATCCGGAGTGGGAACTCTACCTGGAGGAGAGGTCGGCCTGGAAGCTGACGCACACCCTGGCAGGTCGAGGCCGGATCGAGTATCTCTGGAAGGGACAAGGGGGTCGATGTGTGATGTGCGGGCAGCCTCTTCAGGCCGAAGACGAACCCTGGCACATTCATCATCGGATCTGGCGCAATCGAGGCGGCGGTGAGACGTACGACAACTTGGAGTTGTTGCACGCCCACTGCCATCGGCAGATCCACGGCAAGAGGAAGGCTGGCGGACTGGGCTGTGTCCCGCGAGGGGCGTTCGAGAAGGCTTGAGCCGTATGCGTCGCAAGGCGCACGTACGGTTCTGAGGGGAGGGGGTGAGGGCAACCTCACCTCCTTACCCGACCGCCACGCTGTTGTCATCGTCGCGCGGTGAGGACATGATGGTAGCAGGTCTCGCTGCAGCCGAACCAACGCCATGCGAGGCCGGGAGGGCCGAATGCAATTGACCGCCGTCTTCGTCCAGGTGCCGGAAGGAGGCTACGTCGCCTTCGTCGAGGAGCTGCCCGGGGCCAATACTCAGGGTGCGACGCTCGAGGAGGCCCGAGAGAACCTCCGCGAGGCCGTCACTCTGGTCATCGAGAGCAATCGTGAACTCGCCGAGGAGTCGCTGCGGGGTCAAGCCGTGACCCGCGAGCCGTTCGAGCTGATGGTATGAAGCGCCACGACCTCATCAGGCACCTGCAGGCACATGGCTGCCGGCTGCTCCGCGAGGGCGGCAAGCACAGCATTTACGTGAACCCGGCCACGAACGCGACATCGGCCGTCCCTCGGCACACCGAGATCTACGAGTACCTGGCTCGGAAGATCTGCCGCGACCTCCAAATCCCGCCCCCATGAGCGTCTGAGGAGGCGTGAGCCGGCAGTCAACAATACAATACTATAATCGCATGGATTCATGCGGCGCTTTAACCACATCAATCACCCTCGAGGCGTCGTAAGAATGCAGACGGCAAGTATCGCGGATCTGTTGAGACAAGACCTCGAATCGCGAGGTGAGTACGTCGTAATGGCGAACGCCGACACCGGCTGGTTCGCGGTGTTTCTGGGAACATGGCGCCATCGTATCGAAGAAGCCAGGCGTCGTGGTCGCGAGGGACCGAATCTCGTTGTCTACCGGACGCATTCAGACGACCCGCGGGACCACTTTGTTGTTCCGTACTCGGTAGTTCGCGATCTCCTTGTCGAAGGCACGATGACCGCTTCAAAGGTCAATGGCTCCCAACGGTGGAACCTCACGCTGAAGAGCGGCAAGCTTCACGTCTCGCACCGTGTCGGGGCGGTCGACGTGAGCGAGTATCATGGCCTGCACCTCTTGGTTGAAGACGCTGCAACAGTCGATTACCGAGATCTGGCAGCAACCGACCTAGAAGGATTCGAGGAAGGGGGCGTACAGTTCCGGCTTCACCGATTGAAGGAGCGGAAATCCCGAGCGGTACGCCGAAAGAAGGAGATAGTGCTTGAACGGACCGGTGCCTTGCTTTGCGAATCATGTGACTTCGATTTCGAGCACGTCTACGGTCTTCTGGGCAAAAGCTTCGCCGAGTGCCATCATCGGACTCCTCTCTCCCGCCTTACCGAAAGGCACAAGACTCGGCTGAGCGAGTTGGCTATCGTCTGCTCGAACTGTCACCGAATGATCCACAGAAGCAAACCGATGCTTACAGTCGAGCAACTGAGGATCATCGTTCTGGAACGGCGCCAGCCGGAATTCATGTCTAACGAGGCGATGCAGCGGACCCGCTGCGCGGGCCCCTGATCTTGGGCGTTAGGGTGCGACACGAAGTCGCCGATGTGACTGTGCTGCGACCTCGGAGAGGGCGACAGCACCTGCTGTTCTGCCAGCAGTATCCCACCGGGGAGTGCGCCTCCGGCAACGGAGGGGTGCCAAGCCCCCGGCACAACGTATCCTCCTCCCTCGGGAGGGCGGCCGGAGCGCGAGCCGACGCCGCGACTGCCAGCATCAACGCGGTCGGGGACCAGGATCGGGTGGACGGGTCAACGTAAAGTGAAGCCGCGATAAACGTCGTTACTGAGAACAAGCGGAAGATGCTGTCACGCTTGGGCCAAAAGGGCACGTGGTCAGGTCCGGGGGCTCCTAACTCCCCTGGCGCAGATGCCGTACCACCGGCGAAGAGCGGCGACCCTCCCCACCTTGGCACATCGTCGGAACGTGGTAAGCCCGTCGTCCTCCCCGCGAGGGTAGGCGACTCGCAAGAGGAGCCCATGGGGCGGCGGGTACAGGACGAGGGAGGAAGCGAACGCCGGCCACTAACCGGTCGGATAGGGGTTGAGCCGACAGGCGACATCACCCCGCCCGAAAGGGAGCCGACTTCCCCCGGGTCTTCCGTTACGAGAGAACCTCGGCCAACTGACTCAGGGGGCAAAGCAGATAAGGCACAGGCGGCAACGCCTGTTGGTGCGGTCCCCGGCCATGCGCCCGACTGGAATTCCATTTCCTGGAAGAAAGTCTGGCGCACGGTCCGTCGGCTCCAGGCGCGTATCGTAAAGGCAGTCCGGGAGGGCAGGTGGAACAAAGCCAAAGCCCTGGTCTACCTGCTCACCCACTCGTACAGTGGCCGGGCTCTGGCCATCTTGCGAGTCGTCAGTAATTCGGGTGCGCGGACCCCCGGCGTGGACGGAATCCTCTGGAACACGCCGGAGGTCAAGTCGGCGGCCTTCAGCACCCTGCGTCGGCACGGCTATCGGCCGCAACCGCTCCGCAGGGTTTACATTCCCAAGAGCAACGGCCAGCGACGTGGTTTAGGGATTCCTACCATGGCCGATCGAGCCATGCAGGCCCTCTACCTGCTGGGCCTCGATCCCATCGCAGAGTCCCTCGCCGACGGCCATTCCTACGGCTTTCGACTGGAACGCTGCTGTGCCGATGCCCTGGATGAGTGTCACAAGATCCTCAGGGGTCCGCCCGGTCCGAGCTGGATCTTGGAGGGGGATATCAAAGCCTGCTTTGATCGGATCAGCCATCGTTGGTTGATCGACCATATCCCCATGGACAAGGAGGTGCTCCGGAAGTGGCTGAAGGCCGGGTTCCTGGAGAAGCACGTCCTGTTCGCCACCACGGAAGGCACACCTCAAGGGGGGATCGTCTCCCCCGCGCTGGCGAACCGGGCCCTGGATGGGTTGCAAGAGTTGCTGGAGCGGCGCTTCAGCAACACACGCCGACGGCGTGCGGGAGGCAAGGTCCATCTGGTCCGATATGCGGATGACTTCATCATTACCGGCACATCAAGGGTCCTCCTGCGAGGTGAAGTCCAGCCCCTCGTGGAACACTTCTTACGAAAGCGGGGTCTCGAACTCTCCCACGAGAAGACCAGGATCACCCATCTTGAGGACGGCTTCGATTTCCTGGGACAGGCGGTGCGACGCTTCCCTAATGGCAAGGTCTTGATCAAGCCATCGAAGCGGAGCATCAAGACGTTCCTGGCCAAGATCCAGGCGACGATCGACGACTCGGGCGGCAAGACGGCGGGCGACTTAATCCGGCGCTTGAATCAACAGATCAAGGGCTGGACCATGTACCACCGTTATGCGGTCAGCAAGCGCATCTTCCATGCGGTGGACGATCGGATCTTCCGGAAGCTGATGAGATGGTGTCGCCGACGCCATCCCGAGAAGAACTGGAAGTGGATCAAGAGGAAATACTTCCAGCGCGAGGGCCACCGAGACTGGGTCTTCACGGGCACAATCCGTGACAGCACGGGCTCGGCGGACGGATCCGGCTGATGAAAGCGGCCGGGGTCAAGGTCCTGCGGTGGAGGAAGATCCGGAGTGCGGCCAACCCCTACGATCCGGAGTGGGAGCTCTACCTGGAGGAGAGGTCGGCCTGGAAGCTGACGCACACCCTGGCAGGTCGAGGCCGGATCGAGTATCTCTGGAAGGGACAAGGGGGTCGATGTGTGATGTGCGGGCAGCCTCTTCAGGCCGAAGACGAACCCTGGCACATTCATCATCGGATCTGGCGCAATCGAGGCGGCGGTGAGACGTACGACAACTTGGAGTTGTTGCACGCCCACTGCCATCGGCAGATCCACGGCAAGAGGAAGGCTGGCGGACTGGGCTGTGTCCCGCGAGGGGCGTTCGAGAAGGCTTGAGCCGTATGCGTCGCAAGGCGCACGTACGGTTCTGAGGGGAGGGGGTGAGGGCAACCTCACCTCCTTACCCGACCGAAGGAGGGGGCGCCAGATGCACGAGCCGTTCTACATCCGGCCCCCGGGGTACCGCTACTGCCTTCTATGAAGACGCTGAGGTCAAGGCCCCCGACTAATTTTTTCTGGGCGCCCTGCGGGGCGCGGACAGCGATCGCTCCGAGTCCGACAGCGTGTGTCCTGGCTCCCCGTTTGCGGGGAGCCAGGACACACGCTGTTTCTCGTTCTCCAGACAACGTCGGTGGTCCTGCGATCGGCACACTCCTTGCCCTTGCCGACGAACTCCCGAGACGGCGGCTGGTGGCTTCGTCACGCACGTCGCGCCTGCCAGGAGTCCGCGACCACCTTCTCTCCGTGTCGATCCTCACTTCAAGGGACCGAGCACCCGTTACTCTGTTCGTCCGCGGACGACTCCGAAGCCAGGTGTGGGGACAAACCCATCTAACTCACGGTCGGCTGCCGCCGACCAGCGTGCTCGCCCGGTCGCCCCCTCCAGCCCGGTACGCTCGTGATTCTTCCCTCAAGGCCCCCGGTTTCATGTTAGTAATAATGTTATTACATGAACAAATTTAGTGATCATCCGACCTTTGCTGATGCAGGCAGTCGGCCGTTGAGCTTCTTCTCCCACGGCGTGAATTCCGCCCCCTCGGGCACCTCGCCCTGTCTCCAGGTATCGCCACAGCGCGATCAACAACTTGCGGGCCAGGGCCACAATCCCCATCTTCCGCGCCCGCGCGTTGCCCTCGCCGAACCGACGCTGATACCACTGGCTCAAGGCGCTATTGGGCTGCCAGTGCAGCCAGCCCCAGGCGATCTCCACCGCCATCCACCGCAGACGGCGATTGCCCGCCTTGCTGATCCCTTGCTCGCGCTGACTGTCGCCGCTGGCGTACGGCGTCGGGGCCAAACCGGCGAGGCTCGCCAGCTCGCGGCGGTTCTGGATCTGCCGCCAGCCGAAGAACTCGCGGACGAACAGCGTCGCGCTCATCGGACCGATCGCCTTGAGGTTCAGCAGCAGCCGCAGCTTCTCGACGTCAGCCGTCGCGTCGTCGCGGAACGCTCGCCGCTGGGCGTTCTCCAGGTCGCGCGCCTGGCGGTCCACCAGTGTCCAGCGGTCGAACTCGCGGAGGATGCGGGCACTCAGCTCGGCCGGGACCGGCCTCCCGTCCCATTGGCGAAGTTGGCCGAGACGTTCCGGCAACTGGTCATCGACCACGACGTCAAGGCCGAGATTGGCGAGGAGTCCCTTGATGCGATTGGAGTGCTCGGTGCGCTGGCCCTTGACGGCGATCAGCTCGCGGTGGGGCTGGCGGCGGTCCTCATCGTCGGGGGTGGGGATGCGGACGACGCTCCAGAGCTTGTGCTCGCCGCCGTGATAACGGATCAACATGGTCAAGAGCTTGCCGACGTCGAGCCGATCGCTCTTGGCGCAGCGAGCGCGGCGATTGACCTCGATGCTGGCGGCGTCGACGACGCAGTTGGTGATGGCGTGGTGTTGGAGATCGCGATGGAGCCAGAAGCCGTCGCGGCCGGCCTCGTAGCAGGAGAGAACAGAGGCGTCGTCGGGGAGGGCGAAGCGGTGCCTTGCGAGGAGGATCTCGCGCTGGAGACCTTCGAGATCGCGAGCGGGGATAGTGCGGAGCCGCGGCTTCTGGGCCATGGCGGTGGTGAAGGCGAGGTTCCAGGACGTCCAGCCGAGGTCGAAGGCGAGGTAGAGCGTGTTCGAGCCGGTGGTGGTAGGATGAAGGTCGTGGGTCGCTGACATGGTAAGACTCCGAGGTTGAGAGGGATTTGGCGAAAGACCTCTTCTGAGGAGCTTACCGTCGGCGGCTCACCGTTTTCAGCCCGGTCGCTCCGGACATAGTATCTCACGAAGCGATCCAGCGGACCCGCCTGCGGCGGGCCGCTGAACTTGTCGTTAGACGACGGCGCCTGCGCTCGCGTATAATGCCTGCCAAAAGGAGGCTGGCGAATGATTACGACCATCGACATCCGGGAGTTGCCGGCTCGACTTGAGGAGGCACTGGCGGTGGCGGCTTCGGGCGGCGAAGTGATCCTGACTGACGGCGCGACTCCGCGCGCACGGATTGTCCCGTGCGGAGGAGCAAGCCCGCGCGTTGCGGGACTCCACGCCGGTGCGATCCAGGCGGCCCCGGACTTCGACGTGCCGTTGCCGGATGACTTCTGGATCGGTCAGCCATGAGGCTGCTACTCGACACCCATACCTTTATCTGGTGGGATAGCAACCCGGCACAGCTCTCGGCCGTGGCGTTGGCGGCTCTCCGCGACCCCGCCAACTCTGTGTGGCTGAGCGTCGTCAGCGTCTGGGAGATCCTGATCAAGGCCCAGCTCGGCAAGTTGAGTGTGCGCGTTCCCTTGCCCGATATCGTCGCCCAGCAGCAGGCGAACGGTCTTCAGGTCCTGCCCGTGACATCGCCGCACTCGCTGGCGCTCGAGGGGCTACCGCCCATCCATAAGGACCCGTTCGATCGGTTGTTGATAGCCCAAGCCATCGTGGAGGGGGCGGAATTGATCTCGGCGGGATCGTCTATTCGTCCAGTATCCAGTCCGGTTGTTGTGGTAACTGAGGTCGTTCTCTCATCCTTGTCAGTCGGCCTTCCGACCATGAGCCCCGAACAGGCGATCGAGTATGCTGGGCGAAAGGCGGCCGAATCGAATTGGCCGTGGTGTCCGGCGAACGCTTCGGCGAAGCGTCGTCGCTTCTGGCCCTTCCCCGAGTCTTGGATGCTGTCTCCCGAGTTGACGGTGATGGCGCCATGGCCGCGATCCGTGTGTCGCCGAGGTCTCGCCATGTCCTTGTCAACCCAGTGCGGGTGTTGTACCCGGCGGGTGGGCGGAAGGGTTCTTCTATGAACCCGCTGAAGTCAAGCCCCCCGACTGATTTTTTCTGGGCGTCCCGCGGGGCGCGGACAGCGATCGCTCCGAGTCCGACAGCGTGTGTCCTGGCTCCCCGTTTGCGGGGAGCCAGGACACACGCTGTTTCTCGTTCTCCAGACAACGTCGGTGGTCCTGCGATCGGCACACTCCTTGCCCTTGCCGACGAACTCCCGAGACGGCGGCTGGTGGCTTCGTCACGCGCGTTGCGCCTGCCAGGAGGCCGCGACCACCTTCTCTCCGTGTCGATCCTCACTTAAGGGACCGAGCACCCGTTACTCTGTTCGTCCGCGGACGACTCCGAAGCCAGGTGTGGGACAAACCCATCTAACAAACGGTCGGCTGCCGCCAACCAGACGTGCTCGCCCGGTCGCCCCCTCCAGCCCGGTACGCTCGTGATTCTTCCCTCAAGGCCCCTGGTTTCATTTTAGTAATAATGTTATTACATGAACAAATTCAGTGGTCATTCGACCTTTGCTGATGCAGGCAGTCGGCCGTTGAGCTTCTTCTCCCACGGCGTGAATTCCGCCCCCTCGGGCACCTCGCCCTGTTCCAGGTATCGCCACAGCGCAATCAATAACTTGCGGGCCAGGGCCACAATCCCCACCTTGCGCGCCGCGCGTTGCCCTCGCCGAACCGACGCTGATACCACTGGCTCAAGGCGCTGTGGGGCTGCCAGTGCAGCCAGCCCCAGGCGATCTCCACCGCCATCCACCGCAGACGGCGATTGCCCGCCTTGCTGATCCCTTGCTCGCGCTGACTGTCGCCACTGGCGTACGGCGTCGGGGCCAAACCGGCGAGGCTCGCCAGCTCGCGGCGGTTCTGGATCTGCCGCCAGCCGAAGAACTCGCGGACGAACCGCGTCGCGCTCATCGGACCGATCGCCTTGAGGTTCAGCAGCAGCCGCAGCGTCTCGACGTCGGCCGTCGCGTCGTCGCGGAACGCTCGCCGCTGGGCGTTCTCCAGGTCGGCGCCTGGCGGTCGACCAGGTCCAGCGGTCGCACTCGCGGACGATGCGGGCACTCAGCTCGGCCGGGACCGGCCTCCCGTCCCACTGGCGAAGCTGGCCGAGGCGTTCCGGCAACGGGTCATCGACCACAACGTCAAGGCCGAGATTGGCGAGGAGTCCCTTGATGCGATGGGAGTGCTCGGTGCGCTGGCCCTTGACAGCGATCAGCTCGCGGTGGGGCTGACGGCGGTCCTCATCGTCGGGGGTGGGGATGCGGACGATGCTCCAGAGCTTGTGCTCGCCGCCGTGATAACGGATCAACATGGTCAAGAGCTTGCCGACGTCGAGCCGATCGCTCTTGGCGCGGCGGGCGCGGCGATTGACCTCGATGCGGGCGGCGTTGACGACGCAGTTGGTGATGGCGTGGTGTTGGAGATCGCGATGGAGCCAGAAGCCGTCGCGGCCGGCCTCGTAGCAGGAGAGAACAGAGGCGTCGTCGGGGAGGGCGAAGCGGTGCCTTGCGCAGAGGATCTCGCGCTGAAGGGCATCGAGATCGCGAGCGGGGATGGTGCGGAGCCGCGGCTTCCGGGCCATGGCGGTGGTGAAGGCGAGGTTCCAGGAGGTCCAGCCGAGTTCGAACGCGAGGTAGAGCGTGTTCGAGCCGGTGGTGATAGGATGAAGGTCGTGGGTCGCTGACATGGTGAGACTCCGTGGTTGAGAGGGATTTGGTGAAAGACCTCTTCTGAGGAGCTTACCGTCAGCGGCTCACCGTTTTTCTGCCCGGTCGCTCCGGACATAGTATCTAACGAGGCGTTGCACCGGATGGCCTTCGGCCGCCGCTGAACTTGGTCGTTAGCTGGCGAGGATCGTGACCCGGGCGCTCGATCGGCGGAGGTGGTGGCATGGGCGAGTATTCGATCTCGCACGCGGAGGCGCCGAGCCCGGAGGAGGAGGGGGCGATCCATCTCGGCATCGCCCGGGGCGACCCGCCGGACGCCGGGCCCCGGGCCTACGGCCGGCTCTCCTGGATCGCGCCGGCGCCGGATGGCTCGGTTGTCGGTGGACTGCTGGCGGCTCAGGCCTGGGGCTGGCTCATCATCGATGCGCTGTGGGTGGCCGAGCCCTTGCGCAGCCGGGGCCTCGGGAGCCGCCTGCTGCAGGAGGCCGAGCAGACGGCGGCATCGCAGGGGTGCACCGGCGCGCTGCTCGGCACCTTCGACTTTCAGGGGCGCGGCTTCTACGAGGGGCATGGCTACCGGGTCTACGGGCAACTCGATGGCTTCCCGACCGGTCATGTGCACTACCACATGGCCAAGTCGCTGACGACCTCGATGCCCTTCTAACAAGGCGATGCAGCGGACCCGCCTGCGGCGGGCCGCTGAACTTTTCGTTAGGCGGCCGAAATTCCATGCCACACCAACAGAGGAATCGTCTTACGATCCTTAGGGCAATGGCCCTGATAGCCATCGTGGGTATCATCCTGGGCCTATTCGCTGCAAATCCCGACGATCAAGGCGCGGTCGCGGGCTTTCTCATCGCCTCGCTGGTGATCGTGGTACCCTTGCACTTGGCGATCGAGGGTAATCGCCGCGACGGCATCGATGCCGGCCTCCATCGGGTGGCCCACTCCGATCAGGATGGCTCCCCCGGATCGGTCTAACCGGGCTTCAGCGGACCCGGGCCGCCGCGGTGCTTTGTGGTAGAATCGAGGCTGGTTGCTCGGCGGGACGGGCCGCTGAGCTTTGCGTTAGGCGTCTCGATAGCATGACGCGGAGCCTCACCGATGGTACGGCTCCGTGCCTTCCAACGGGCAGGTGACCATGGTATGCTGGAAAACCATGATAAGGACGTCAATGGGGGCCGTCCCATGGTTCGCATGCGAACTGCAGTTACATCGCGGCCAGGCATGAGGCGAACATGATCTCTGGAGCAGCCCCGCGTTTCGGATGGCGGCCAAATCCTGATGGAGCAACCAGGACGATCGATGAGGCGTGCGAGATCGCGAGGAGTTGGGGCGTAGACATCCCCAGTTATGTACAATTCTCAGTAGACGAGTACAACTACCTGGACGAGAGTACGACGGCCAAGACCACGACGTTCCGGGAATTTGAAGGAACGATCATCGATTGGTCCTGGTTCTTCCACAAGAAGACCGGGAGGATCCCGTTCTTGATCCGCAAGGACATCCTGGCGAGTGACGAGGCGATCGTGGCCGTCATCGGCCATGACTGTTCGAACTCGAGATGCTACGTTCGAGCTTCGCGGAGGGTGCTTCGATTGAGAAATGGGAGGCCGAAACCAGCCCGGACAACCCAGGGAACTTCCACTGGCAAGCGTGGGATTATGCAGATACCCTGGTCGTACGCATGAGAGAAGAGGGGAAATGATCAGTAGATTGATCGAGATGTACGAGAGCGGTTCCATTACCGGCTACCAGGTGATGATGGACTGCCTCCAGATGCTCGACCCGGACAACCCGGTTCCTGTCCCTCTCCGAACTGCCTGAACAGATCCTTGACGAGATTCGGCTGACGCGCGACGCTACGATCCCCGTCGTCCGCATTCCGCAACGTTCATGCCCCCTGGCTGAAGACCATGTCAAGACGGCCGAACGCCTGATCTGTGCCCACCATGCCGACGAGTTCCAAGCCTGTCAATCAGTACTCTGATAGAGTCTTCTTCCGTAATATCCCCTTGCCCCGCGCGCATCTGGGGATTCCGAGTTCCGGATTCGAGATTCCCGATTCCCGGATCATTCCCCTTCGGGAATCTGGATCGCGAATCGGGATCCGATGGGGTTGCTGCCCAAGGCCAAGTTA
>CAWJTV010000046.1:0-42173 GCA_963845755.1 uncultured Planctomycetota bacterium | reverse complement strand
GGACGCCAAGAGAACCAGTCAGCTCCTCGCCGCTTTCATGGGCCAACAGGTGTTTCATGTACAGGAAGGAGGTGGCATCCCCGCTCATGTGACCCGGCCGGGAATGCCGGATCCTGGTCGGAGATCTCCACAACGATCGAGACCCTTCGCTCCAGGAGGGCCCAGATCTGCGACGGGAGCTTGCGTCGGCCGGGTTCGCTCGTGCCATCGGTCGACGCCGTTTCCGCCATCATCGAGGGGTGCGGCCGGTCCAGGTTGCCGAGTCCTGGGCTTCGTTCGCGTTCGACCGGGGCGATTCGAGAATTGAGGATTCGGGTCAGCCGCCGCCCCACGATCTCGGCCCAGAGCTGCGCGCAGCCCTTCGGCGAGAAGTGGTCGTCCTGGATCCTGCGATTGAACAGCTCGCTCTCCATCGACCGCCTCCCCGCCGCTTCCGAGAGGTTCACCAGCCTGATGTGCTCGTCGAACAATTCGTTGAGTGGATCACGGTCACGAGCACATTTCGACCGTGGACCGGAAGAGGTTGCAAACGCGACCCGGATGCAGCACGCGTCGTTCCCGCATGGCTTGAATCTGGGTGAAGGTCGGCACCGGCACGAGGAGCAAGACCACCGAGCGCGCAGAACTCCACCCATTGCCGGATTTGATCGAGCCAAGATATTCGGCCTCGTCGAACCAATCGCCCTCGCCGCGAAGGACAGCCGGGCCGTCGCCGAAATCATTGGGGCAGACGCTCACCACAACAAACTCAGGGCATCCGGTCGCCGTACTCGCACAGCGTGAAATAATACTGTCCGCGAGTAACCGATGTGCCCGGTGTTGAGGATCGAGACGGGGACCTTCCAGGCGGATCGGAGATAACGTTCAAGATAAACGGTGGGGGTCTCGCCGTCTCCGTTGAACATGGCCAACATGAAGGAATCGCCCAGGACGATACCCCGGACGGTGGCCGTCGTATCCGGCTCGGCGCCGGCAGGGCCCCAGGAGTTGGTGTTCTGCACCGAGCCCTCGTCGACGATCCCGCCGGCCCATGGCCGCGGCGCGGTGCTTCGGCGTATCGAGGACCTGGAACATGCCGAACGGGCCGTGGTGCAGCGTGATTTGCCGGAGCCAGACGGACCGCGTATCGGGGCGCATCCGATAAGACCGGCCGTGCTCATCCGGCTCGAAGACCTGCGGCGAGATCAGGAATGCCTCGGCGCCCCGCCCCCAGCGAATCAGGCCGTGTTCCGGATCCATCGCGGCGACCCGGAAGAGCTCCCGCATCTCCTCGGTCGTGTTGTCATAGAACCGCGTGAGCACCTCGTGCGTCTGCTCGACCTCGTGCTGACGGCGCAATCGCCACTCGGCATCGACCCGCGCCCGGTTGGGGCGAGCCCGAACACCCAGAGCATCGCCCGGTCGGCGCCGGCTCGTCCACAACCGCACCCGGGCCGGCCTGTCGACGAGGTCCCGATGAGGACCGTCGCCGCCAGGGCGGTGATCGCCACGATGATCCGCTTGAACCAACGCCGGCGCCGGTCGCTCCGTTCGACGAACGGCAAGACTTGCTGTCGCTGCCGGGGTGGCCGGGCCATGTTCCGGAGCCATCGTCCTGCTCGCTTGTGGTTGTTCATCTGCGGATCGCTTCTTCTGAACCCTGCGTGGAGACTCGCACGTCCTCGATCAGGTGTCGAGCCGCTCCACGCGGCGGGTTAGCGGGTTCCAGAATCCAATCCGACTCGGCGGCGTCAACTTCTCGGGAAACACGATCAAGTTTGTACCCGAGATCGCCGGGACCGCCGTCGGAACGAGGAAGCCTTCGAGCCCCGGGACCTCGAAAAGGGCCGCTCCTAAACGCTGAGTGGCGCAGCTCCTGCCGTCCCATGCCGATTCCACTTCCCCTCAATTCCTGCTCCAGGTGCGAATCCGCTTTGTCCTCCGGGGTCTGCAGATCGGCCACCCCTCGAAGTACGACCTCAAGGTTGAGCACCGTCCATGTCGCGGAGGGGTTCGGAATGGGCGGGTATGAGGTTCCTAGCAGACCTCCGACTTCGAAGAGAGCATGAAGATGACTCTCGGCCAGGTACAACACCGCGTAAGTGGGTTCTCGTGCGATCCGCGATGGTATCGACCGAAGGTTGTCCGTGTGTGTCGGGTCGAAAGGCGATTTCTCCAATGCCGCTGGTCGATGGCGCAAACCAATGACCGGTCACCGGACGGAGAGTGAGCAGGGGACACGCGCCCAAGTTCATGCGAAAGAGCCCGCCTGCGCCGCTTCAATGATGATATGAACTCGTGTTTCATCTTCGGTGTCGATCAGATCGATGGGCCGTCTCCACTCGAATTGAGGGTTGGGCATCATCAGCCAATACTCGGGATCGTTGACGACCGTGCCGACCTTCTCGACGAGTTCCTTCCATCGGGACGAGCCCAGGATTTCCTTCGGTGACGTCTCCTCCTGGTTGATGAGACTCAGGGTTGAATCGACGAGCTGAGCCCCGGCTTCGGTCAATGAGTAAATCGTCTCGCCACCATGGAAATGCGCGTCGAGTGCCTTGGTGGTACCGAGCAATGCGAGATGATGGTTGAGTTCGGGCTCTGTCAGGCCCACGCGCTCGCAGATCTCGCTGCGGCCCCTCTTGCCTTCTGTCAACGCCAGCAGGATCTTCATTCGTGTCGGGTCGCAAAGGGTCTTCAAGAGCCAAGAGACGGGATGTGCAAGCGCCAACACAGGTTTCCCGCCATCCCGAACCGCGGGTCGCTTTCGTGGCGACTGAGTGGAAGGCATCGCCATGGTGAACCTCCATCTGGTCCGCGGGAGATGAGACATCCTCTCCCCATTTCATCAATGATATCGACTCTTCCGCCGGATTCCAAGGAACCGATCGGGGGCGATCGGCCGCGCGTTCGAGGCCGTCGCCCGGGGTCGATCGATCCCGGCGATGGTGCAGAACTCGGGATCACTTGCGATTCAGGAATGCCGCGTGTAGACCGCCACCGGCCCGAGTTGTTCCTCGATGCGGAGGAGCTGGTTGTACTTGGCGATCCGGTCGGAGCGGCTGGCGCTGCCGGTCTTGATCTGGCCGCAGTTGGTCGCCACGGCGATATCGGCGATGGTGGTGTCCTCGGTCTCGCCCGATCGGTGGCTCATCACGCTGGTCCAGCCGGCGCGATGGGCCATGTCGACGGCCTCGAGGGTCTCGGTCAGGGTGCCAATCTGGTTGACCTTGATGAGGATGCTGTTGGTGCAGCCCCCGGCGATCCCCTTGGCCAACCGCTCGGTATTGGTCACGTAGAAATCGTCTCCTACGATCTGGACCTTGGATCCCAGGGCCCGGGTCAGCGCCGTGTATCCGGACCAGTCGTCCTGATCGAGCGGGTCCTCGATCGAGACGATCATCGGGTACTTGTCGAGCCACGAGGCGAACAGGTCGACCATCTGCTGGCTGCTGTACACCGTCTCGGGTGCCGACTTCCAGAACCGATAGCCCTTCTTGCCGCCCTCCTCGAACAGCTCGGAGCAGGCGGTGTCCAGCGCGATGGCGATGTCCTTATCCCGACCGGCCTGGTAGCCCGCCTTGGCGACGGCATCGAGGATGAACTTGATCGCGTCCTCATTGTCGAGGTTGGGGGCAAAGCCGCCCTCGTCGCCGACGTTGGTGTTGTGGCCGGCCTTCTTGAGGACCGCCTTGAGGTGATGGAAGACCTCGGCCACCATGCGAATGCCGTCGGCGAACGTCCGGGCCCCCACGGGCATGACCATGAATTCCTGGAAATCGATCTTGTTGTCGGCGTGCTTGCCGCCGTTGATGATGTTGGCCATCGGGACGGGGAGGACCCGGGCGTTGGCGCCGCCGAGGTATCGGTAGAGCGGCAGGTCATGGGCGGCGGCGGCGGCCTTGGCCGCCGCCAGGCTGACGCCCAGGATGGCGTTGGCGCCGAGCTTCTCCTTGTTGGGCGTGCCGTCGGCCGCGATCATCGCGCGGTCCAGCCCGGCCTGGTCGGCCGGATCACGGCCCACGGCGACCTGACTCAGCACGGTATTGACGTTGGCGACGGCCTTGGCGACACCCTTGCCGCCGTATCGGGTCTTGTCGCCGTCGCGAAGCTCGACCGCCTCATAGATCCCGGTACTGGCCCCCGAAGGGACCGCGGCTCGGCCCAGCGTGCCGTCGGCCAGGATCACGTCGACCTCGACGGTCGGATTGCCGCGGCTATCGAGGATCTCCCGGCCGCGAACCTGCGAAATCGGAGCGAGCTGCTTACTCATGATCGTCGTCGGAACTCCCAAGAGAAGGTTGGCGGGGGATTGTCCCCCGAGGGGTCGCGTCGCGGCCCGGTTGGTGGGGTCGGCGTGCTCAAGGTGATTTATCCGGCACCGCCGCCGAGTGGTCAAGGCTGCCATGGCGGGACGATGTCCGCATTCGGATTCAAAAACCGCGGAGGATTGTTCCAAGCTGTTGATTTCTACGCGGTTGCGACTTGAGAGATCTTGTCGCTATAGGAGGGGGCGGGGGTGCGGATTCTCGGGACGGCATCGGTTGAAGGGGATCCAATGCGAGGCGGCCCCGCCCCTTCGTTGTGTGGGGCAGGGGGGGACTTGGTCTCCCGTGGAAAAGGCGGAGACCGCCGCGCGGTGCGGCGTCAAGGTGCCAGTTCTCGAGGGCGCCCGGTTGAAGGCCCTTGCGGGCTTCAACCCCCGTCATCCCTCGACAGCCAGAGCGCCCGGGACGAAGCCCTATCGGGGCCTTTGGCCCCGTTCAGGCGGCGTCCCGGACGCTCTGACACAACCCGACGAGAAGCGAGCTGGAAGACCCAGTTCCTCAAGTCGCGAGATCCGCGTTGACTGGGCCATAAGGATATCGGCGGGCTGGCAGGGCGGCTTGACACCGAACCGCGATTCGTCGCCGAACGTTCTCGCAGTCGTTCAGCCTGGGACGGTCGCCGCGTCGTCGGCGCAGCAACGGGACCACGTATTTGCGGAGGAACCGCGGATGGTCCGGCCCGACATGACCGCCCCAATAGCCGGCCGACGCCATCCCGGGCCGCCAGCGGACCTGGCGCAGCTTGGCGTACTGGCGGACTCGATCCGCGTCCGGATCGTCGTGGCGAGGCAACAGGAAGCCCACCAGGCCCGCGGCGGACGTCTTGACGCGATCGATCGTGCCGAAGAGGCGCGTCCCGACGCCCAGGACCACGATGTCCAGCGGCGACCAGAAGACGACGACTTCCTGGCGTACTGCGGCAGGGCTCGCGTCAGGTCGTAGCCGGGCGAGACGGCCGGAGCCAGCAGGACCACCCGCTCTACACTCTCAGCCTCGAGCTGCTCCAGCGCCTTGACCACGAGGCCCGTGCCGCCCGACTTGGCGACCAGGAAGACCGGCTCTTCCGCGTGCTCCGACCGGAAGTGTCGTACGGCCTCGGCGATGAGCTTCGCCTGACGGTCCTGGTTGGCCACGTCGGTCAGGTCGGCGAACCAGCGACCCAATCCGTGGCCCCAGGGGAACAGCTCGACGGTATATGGCAGCCGCGCCATGCCCAGCATGTAACGCAGGCCGGTCCCGCAGAGATCCAGGCCGCCGACCCCGTCCGCTACCAGCACCAGGCCGCGCGCCGGAGTGGCCTCGCCTTGCGCAGCCGGCAAACGGCCGTAGAGCAGCCGGTAGAACGGTTCGATCACAGAGGACGTGAGCCATGCCATCGATGTCTCGATTCAACATTCAAGATTCCAGATCCCCAAGGGAGACGAGTCCGGTCCTTGGAATCGCGGATCTCGAATCGGGAATCCCTCGGGGGTTGCGGCCGATCGCCGCGTCAGGGGAGGAATCGCCAGGCTCCCTATCCATCTTATGAGGGAAGTGCGGCAGCGTGTGCCATCCAACTCGAAGGGACCTCGGGAACGACGTGAATGGCGCGAGCCTCGGTCCTGATTGGTGGTCACATTCAAGGACGATCGGGTTATGAACCAAGTCCGGCAAAGCTGCAACCCCAATTCCTCCCGTTCCTCATTCACGGCCTCCGCGCCGAGGGATGGATCTGGGGCACGTAGCCCGACCGGATCGCGCCACGGTCGATCCCGGCGTGAGGACGGTCACGACCTCGCCCCGCGGCCTGCGACGTCGTTCTCGATAGCCCCTCGCGGACCAGACGAGGAGTTCGTTACCCCAGATCAGGCAGGTCTCTCCCTCCTGGCCGCCGAGGCTGACGAACACGCCGTCCGGCAGGTCGTCGAGCTTCGCACGCTCGGTGCGTTTCGAGCGATCCGATCCGACCCGCTCGGCATGCAGCCGGTCGTCCATGTCGTCCGCCCGGATTGGCTCAGGCCCGACGGTTTCGGGGTTCCCCGCGGCCCAGGCGTCCCGGAAGGCCAGGTATCGGCTCCGGCGGCATTCGAAGCACGGGCGATGACCGGCGGCCAGGCCCGTGGCCTCGTCGAGGAAGAAGAGCTCGGTGTAGCGGTTCGGGGCCATGACCGTCCGATGCCGCCCGTTGAACTCGAGCACGCAAAGCAGCCACCGCTTCACCGCCCAGGGCCGGCGAATCCGGCCGTCGGCATCGTGGAGGATACCCCGGTTGCCCATCATCGTCCCCCGCTCCGGCACGGCGACGATCTCGCCGAACGGCGTGACCCGATTCCTCCTTGGCATGATACAACCCCCGCGGCCCGGTACTCGAGTCACCGCCTGTCCATCGACAGCCGATGAGAATACCGCGCCGCGAAGACTGTGGCGAGATGGCCGGGATTCGCAGGGCCGCGTCGGTTCGCGTTGCTGGCAAGCGTTCTGTTGTCAGCCGGGCGATCCGAGGGCCGTCGGCCCCGTGAAGGGAGGGTCAGTCCTTGGTGTGGACCGTCGCCTGGTACGCGAATTCGGTCGTCGAGACGTCGCTCGTGTTCGCGCCGAGGACGATCCCAACCACCTGATTGCCGTAGACCGAATCCGAGGTGGTCAGGCCCTTGACGCCGGGGTAGTTCAGATTCACCCACGACCCGCGGCTGAACCGGCCGTTGAGCTTGCGCCGAACGGTCACCATCGAGCCCTGGGTTAAGTTGGAGGATCCGGTCTGGACCGACATGGCACTGAGCGTGTAAACGCCCCTCTTCACGCTGCTGATTCCTTCGAAGTGCGTGATAAAGTTGGTACCCAGGACCCCACTGGGGTAGCTGAACGACGTCCAGTGTGAGAACCGGCCTGTGGCCGAGTTATAATCGACGAGGTACGCCTGGCCGATCGGCTGGTTCTGATCGGCCATGTTATTCGTGGAGACATTGCTGTATCCGCCGCAGATGGTGTAGCTGTGGCCGCCATTGTACCAGATCCCGTAGGCGGTATTGCTGATCGAGCCCGGAAAAACGATGTTCGTGAGGAACTGACTCGTCGCAGTATTGTAGATGTAGCACTGGCCCGGTCCCAGGGGCAGTCCACTGGAGGTCGGGCCGTCGTAGTTGCCCACGGCCAGGCCGCCCATCGTACTATGGACGTAATTGTAGGTCGCGCCGGGGTAATCGATCGTGCGGTACGATCCGGCTGAGGACAGTTCGGCGGTCGAACCCTGGAAGAGGAAACCGTGGACCGCCACCGCGGCCGTCGAGTAATCGGCGTTCTTGTAGGAGCCGACCAGTTGGATTTGACCGCCACCCATCCAGTTCGGTCCATAAACACTGGTGTTGTAGGCGTTGGGATAAACCACACCATAACTCGTCCCGATGCCTTTGATGGAACCGATCGTCAGGAGGCCATTCGAGGTCGAAGTGCCGGCGATCAGATACTTCCCCTCCACCCCGGCGCCACGGATACCCTGCCAGCCCGTGACGGGCTGGATGCTCACGTTGTTCGCGTTGTAATAGGTGACGCTCGTCGATTGCTGGTCCTGCTTGAACCGATGGTGATGTGACGAGACATCGATCCGCACGGCCTGTCCCTGGTTGCCGATGACGTTCACGCTCTCCTTGATCGCGGGCAGCGCCTTTTGTCCGGCCTGGATCGAACCGGAGACCTTCAGGTCAATCGTGTCGATCCCCGGCCGCTCGTTGGATGCGATGATCGCGCGGCGCAGTGAACCCGCTCCGAAATCATGGAGGTTCGTCACCGTGAAGGTGGACAGGAGTTGCCGGCTCTCCAGAACCTCGAGGCCGCACTGACGCGAATGCCGGACCGATCGACGTCTCGGGCGAGCCATCCGATTCGAAAGCCCAGATCGCAAGCGATTCACACAACTCGGTGTCACCATGAATCATCCTCCATTTCGAGATGGCGTGCGCGCGCCGTTTTTCCAATCGGCATCGACCTCACCGTACACGCGCGCGCTCGGGTGTCCTCAAGACGATTCGGAGCGAAGTCTTCCCTGAAGAACCCCTTCGATCGGCCCATCAGAACGATCAAGACGACGATCGCAGAACGTCTCACCGAGAAGAACTAGAACGAGAAAGCCAGGAAAGCAAGTAATGCGGAGATTGCCCGACATGGAGAAGGGGCGATGAGAGGAGTGGGGTGTCCATCTGGTGGACCGCCTCCCTGACAGGGCCGTCGCCCAGGATGCGGCGGCGGCCCTCGGCAGCGCCGTGGGTCGGCGGTTCTTGTGTTGATCGGACCGGGACTTTCGGCTCCAATGGCCGGGGGGAAGCAACCGGATGGAGCGACTGAGCGGTTCGGTCGGGACTCATCCGGGAAATCCCGGCTCAACGCGGAGGGTTGCCATGCCACTGGTTCAGGTCAAGGTCCTCGAAGGTGTCTTCTCGGACGAACAGAAGCAGGAGATGATTCGTAAGCTTACCGATGCCATGGTTTCCATCGAAGGCGAGACGATGCGTGAGGTCACCTGGGTCCTCGTCGAGGAGGTCAAGAGCGGGAGTTGGGGCATCGGAGGGAAAGCCCTGACCACGGCTGATGTCAGGGCAATCGCGGGCGGAGGGTGACCATCCTCGCGAGGGTCCGGGATATGCGGGCGCAGACAGGTTACCGGCTCATCGTGCGGGATCGACGGTCAGCTCGACCGCCTGCCCGGCCCCGACCCGAACCTCGCCCGGAAACGTGACGACCACCCTCGGTCCGGTCTGGGAAAAGGTCGCAGCGACATTCTCCCCGTTCGACCTGACATCGACCGCCCCGACTGTTGTGCCCGCCGGGATTTCCAGGGCGAAGGTCGTGAGCCGGACCGTGCCGTGCCTGGGGCGAAGCGCCGCCGTGAGTCGACCGCCCTCGCGTTTCTGCTCATAGGATCCCCAGGCTTCGGCGGATAGGAATGGGGCCCGGAAATCGTCGGGGCTCAACCGGGGAGCAAAGCCGATATGGCCTTTGGGCCCGTGATACTCAAATCCGCAGGCGGCGAGGAACGCGCCGTAACTGGCCATCGAGCGGGCATAGTGGTCGCTGCACTCGACCTCGTTGTAGGGGTTTCGCAGCCGGGGATGATAACGGTCGTGGATGAGCCGGGCGACGGCCAACCCCTCGGTGACCATCCCTTCCCAGATCATGTGGGAGGCGACCTGCCATTCGAAACCGGTCATGCACTCGTTGAAGTACATGGCCGACCACGCCCCCGGGCCGGAAACCTGAGGCGGCCGGCCGAACGGGAACGTGACCATCACCAGACCGCCGTCGCCCGGCATCGCGTACCATCGGCCGGCCTGATTTACCTTTCGATAGGGCCCGACGTCGGGCGTCACGCTGAACCGCCAGAGCGAGCGGAGCGCCCGCTTGACGTGCGCCTCGTCCATCACCCGTCCCAACCCGACCTGCCAGGCCCACGACTGGCCGAAGACCTGGTCGATCTCGCAGCCGTCGTACGACCCGACCTCGGCCAGGTGCTTCGGGTCGCCGACGTGGACGTAGTAGCCCTTCTCTTCACGCCAGGTCAGCCTGTCGAGGTTGACGAGCCCCTTTTCGAATCGGGCGCGGCAGGTCCGGGCGAACTCCGAATCGCCGACTTCATTGGCCATCGCCTCACCGGCCCGCAGCGCGGCGTGGTAGAGCCCGACCAACCAGGGCACGACCCCGTACCAGTCGGCGTCGAGAGTGTTGTGCATCGTCCCGCGCAGGACGCCGGAGCCGTCGATGTCCCGGTCGATCACGCATTGCAGGGCGCGCCGGATCCCCGGCCAGTTCCGTTTCAAGAACCGGTCGTCGGTCGACATCTGGTGTTCGCGGTAGGCCCGCAGGATCGTGCCACACTGGCCATCCACGGCGAACGTATCGCCGTACTCACCCCGGAACCGGATGACGCCGGTCCGCCGGTCGAGCGAGAGGCCGAAATCGACGCGCTCGCGCAGGTCGCGCTCCAGTTCGGGGAAGATGCGGCCCATCGCCTGGGCGTAGTGCCAGACGTGGGTGCAGGTGCCGGGGCAGCAACCCACGCCCTCCCATGCCCAGAACCGGCCGTCGGCCAGCCGGTAGCAGGTCGTCGTCGCGAGGATCGACGTATTGGCGAACGTGCGATTCAGGAACCAGTAGGGGAGCGTCGAGTCGTACCAGGTATCGCGCCAGAGCTTGGTGACCGAGGAGAGCCGGTCGAAGTTCTCGGCGACGTAACGGACGACCGCCGCCGCGGTCGGGAACCTCGAGGCGTAGTATCGCCCCTTCAGCCGCCCGGCGAGCGTGAGGTTGGGAAAATGCCAGGCGACCACGAAGGGAACCGTAGCCGACTCGCCCGGCTTCAGCGTCAACGTCCGGCCGATTGACCCGAAGAGCCTGGCATCGAGGGGAACCTCGGTCGCGTTGCCGGGCTGGCCATCGAGCCCGTTGAGACCGGCCCCCGGCACGCGATGATCGGCGCTCCGGCCGAGCAGGGCCAGGCCCATGGTCCCGATGTCGGACAGGTCTTCGAATGGCCCCAGGTCCGGGGGTACGTCGCTGAACGTGATGCGCCCGACACCGATATTCCCCCAACTGCCTTTCCGCGCGTCAACGATCTCCAGGACGGCCGACTTTCCGAGCCAGGGTCGGAGGTTGAGCGACTCCAGGTGCATCCGGTTGTCCGAGCGGCCGGTGACGGAGCGGACGACCTGGCCGTCGACCCGCAGGTTGACGCACGTCTCCCCGGCGTGGTTGCCGCCGCCGATCCAGAGCTGGAGGTAGTTCCGCTCGATGGCGAAGGGCCGGCTGGTCAGCTTGCCGGTCTGGTCGTCCTTGGCGCCGATGTCGTCGCCCGGGGCGGTCGCGTGCGAGTTGACCACCCGGGCGCCGGGGCCCCCGACGTCGCCCTGATAAGCCGGGATCTCGGTCTTGAGGACCGGCCCGTGGCCGAACGCCGTCCCCTCGACCGTCCATCCCGCGTAAGTGTCGTGCGACCAATCTTCGAAGACGACATCGGGCTTCGCGGGCGTGGCGGATTTCTCCGCCTTCGCGGCCGAGCATTCGAGGAAGGTGAACCCCGGGTCGTCGGTGATCCGGTTCCGGCGCGTGCCGGGGAGGTCGCGGTGGTCGAGCCCGACGGCGTTCTCGAGCCAGCCGGCGATCGTGAACTCCACGTCGGCGCGCGATTCGTTCGTCAGGGTGAAACTCATCACCGTGGCCGGCAGACCCGAGTCCGCCGCATCGAGCGGGATGAACGGTGAATAGGCTTCGAGCCGGGCTGATACCGGGACGTCGGCGTCGCGGTAGGTCACGGTGCCGACCGGGTACTGGCCGAGGAACGTGACCTCGCGAAACCCGTTGCGGTCGAGCGTGACCGTCTTCGCGCCGCCGGCCGAATGGACCCGCACCCAGAACCCCTGGCCGACCGGCCCCATCGGCTCGGCCGGTGCGACATAGGCCGAGCCGTCCATCGGCGTCAGCCGACGGCCGGCGTAGGTCACCGGCTTCGGGTCGATTCCCAGCACTTCCTTGTTGAAGATGTTCCAGAGCCAGAGCCGGCCGTCGCCCGAGAGGTAGAGGGTGCCGGTGCAGATGCCTCCGACCGGCATGCCGATGAACCGAAGGTCGGCGCCGGTGTACGTCTCGGGCGTACCCCGCGCCGTGAGCTGCGCGAGCCACTGGGCCTTGAACTTCTTGTCGGGCGGGATGAGCGCCTCGAATTCCTGAGTATCGAAAGGCCCCGCAACCGCCTCACCGGCCGTGAAGAGCCCGGCCAGCCCCAGCCCCGAGAGCGCGAGGAACTCGCGGCGCGGCACCGACGAAGGGCCACAGCCGCACGAGCCGGACTCACATCCCTCGGGATTCGGATTCATCGCGGTTTCCAAATGCGCTCTCATGATGTGCCGGGACAACGTGGCCGAAACGGTCACGGATGGTCGAGAGCGAGGAGGGCGAACGCCGTCGCCGCGTCGGTCATGAACTTACCCGCGTGCGAGGCCGGATCGCGGCGCTTGTTGAGTGACTGGGCCACCCAGGCCCCCGACTCCTGCTGGTGGGTCCGCAGCCACGTTAGCCCCTTCGCGATCTGGGGATGATCCTTGGGGACCCCGGCGAGCTGGAGGGTGTGCAGGGCCAGGCCGGTGGCATATCCGTCCGGCCCGGTTTCTTGAGGGGTGTTATCCTGCCGCTTGAACTCGCCGAACGACGCCAGGTTCCAGCCACCGCTGTCCTGCTGCTTCGCCAGGACCTGGGCGACGAGCTGGTCTCGCTCGCTGCCGGTCAGGAAGCCGTCGACGAGTGTCGAACGCCCAGAGCGTCCAGATGCGATTATGAAGGTTCTGCTTCTCGACGTGGCTGCGAACGTAGCGACGGAGCCGGTCGAACGCCGGTTTCCAATTCCGAGTCCGACTTCGCGTTGAGGTAGCCGGGCGCAGACCCCACCGCGATGGCGGCGAGGGCCGCCCCGTAGTAGCGGGATTCACTCGCCTCCCAGGGACGGAGTCCGAAGTCGAGCCAGTTCCAGGATCCCGCGTCCGGCCCGTCAACCTGCTGCTTGCCCCAGAGGTTGTGGAGCGCTTCGCGCGTTGAATCGCTCGGAGCCGGCAGCCCGAGGCGACGGTCGTTCAAGGAGAGGAGCAAGGCGTTCAAGACCGACTCGGTGCCCCACGATTCGAGCTTCTTTTTCGGGTCGTGGTCGTAGGAGAGCTTGAACCGCGAGGTGTCGAGTTCTTTCCAGTTGGCCACGCGGTGCCGGACGTTCTCCAGCATCTGATCCTCCTGGGCGGTCGGGCGACCGTCGCCTTCCATGTGACGCACCGCGGGCCGGCCAAAGGCGTACGACAGCATCGTATGGCAACTGACGCAGGAGACCTTGTCCTTACCTTGACCTCGGTGGGAGCCCCCGAACTTGGCCCACTCCGTGGCCCGCGCGTCGAGATACTTCGCCGCGGACTTGCCGTCCCATTGAGCTTGATCCCCGGCTTGGGCCTGCCCCAAAGCGAAGTTGCCGACGATCGCGAACATCGCGAGCATCGCGATGATCCGAGATCCGCGATTTCCGTCCATCGTCGTTCTCCCCGGTTCAAGACATCTGGGTCGATGTACCACGCTCGTCCAAAACGAGGCCGTTCTTCGAGGTGACATCATCAGACGATCCCCGATCAGGGTCAACCCAATACGCAGGATCGCCGCATCTCAACGCCCCCGCCCGTTATTCCAACCGATTGGCTGGGCGAGATCAAGACGCATACCAAAGGTCGCCGGATCGTGGGTGGGCGTCTCGAAAGTGGGTGGAAAATTTCGTAGAACAGAGGTCTCTGATGGATTGGTCTCGATTCAGTAGTCCTTTGTTCACGGAGGCTCCCCATGTCCTTTGCCCATCTCCCCGAAGAGCAGGCCCGACGTACCGAACAGTTGTACGAGGCTCTCAAGGCGGCCACCGAACCCGATCTCAAGGCCATCGCCGAACTCCTGGCCACCCGGCCCGACGACCAACTTTTCGGCCAGACCGAGTTCGATCTGCGCAAGCTCGTCCATCGCCTGGGCGCCGAAGCACTCCAGACCGCTGCCGAGCAGCGGAAAAAAGGGGGTACCAAGGCTCGAGCATGACCTGCCCCCACTGCCAACAGGCCACTCGGTTCAAGGGCTATCGGAGCAAGGGCCTGCTCTCGGTCCTGGGGCCGCTGACCGTCGAACGAGCCTATTATCACTGCCCCCACTGCCACCAAGGCCACTGTCCCGGCGACGCCCTCTTCGGCCTGGACAAGTCGGACCTGACCTCCGGTGCCGCCGAGTTGACGAGCTTGGCGGGGACCTTGGACAACTTCGCTCGCGCCGCCGAGGTGGTCCTCTCCAAGATGAGCGGCCTGTCGATCGCCGAATCGACGGTGGAGCGTACGACCGAAGCGATCGGCATCGAACTGGGTCAAGCGACGGAGGCGAAAGTCGCCTTCAGTGAGGCCCGGCCCTGGGACTGGCATCGCGACGCGGAGGGGAAGACCTGCGCCTCTGTGTCGCTGGACCTGACCGGGATCGCCAAGCAGGGGCCAGGTGGTGCGGCGGCCGAGGGAGAGATGGTCGCCGTAGGGATGGTTTACAACCCGATCCCGGAAGATCCCCGCCAGTGGGCCCACCCCAACGGTCCGCGACCGCCGTGGCAGGCCCGCTACGTGGCCAGCCTGGAGGGCCAAGAGGCCGTGGCCGAGCCGTTGCGCCGAGCAGGCGGGCCAAGTCGGCATGGGCCAGGCGCAGCGGTGGATCGCCCTCAGCGATGGCGGGGCGGGGCTGGAAGATTTGCTCCGGGCGTACTTCGGCCGGCTCGACGCGGTGATCCTGGACTTCTACCACGCCTCGGAACACCTGGGAGATTTCGCCAAGGCGTGGTGCGGCGACGCCGCGGCCGCCGAGGCGGCGCACGCGGCGTGGGCCCACCGGCTCAAACACGAGGGTGGGGCGGCGATCCTGGGATGGCTCGAGGGCTTGGATATCCAGGCCAATCCGCGGGCGCGGCCGGCCTGGGAGGAGATCGTCGTCTACTTCCGGAACCATCACCACCGGATGGACTATCCGAGCTATCGAGCCCGGGGGTGGCAAATCGGCTCGGGTCCGGTCGAGTCGGCGTGCAAGACGGTCATCGGGCAGAGGATGAAGGGCTCGGGGATGCGGTGGGGTCATGAGGGAGCCGATGCGGTCTGCCATCTGCGAGCCCTCCTTCTGAGCGAGAAAGGACAATGGGAGGCGTTCTGGGCCAACCGCCGACGGAAGGCCGCGTGATCGTTTGCCACTTGAAAGACGCTCACCCCCGGATCGTCACCGCACGAACGGGTCGGTCGGGCTCGCGCGAAGGATCGAGATGACGGTTCGACCCCCAGGTCGATGAAATGGAACAATCGCCTCATCGTTGGACGCCATAGTGTTTCCGCCAGAACCCGGCAATCTCTTCGACCATCGGGACCGAGTCGGGAATCAGCCCATTCCCGAAGCGGGGGTTATAGCGCTCCGAATAGTCTCGGGCAGCATGGTAGAGCCAGGACGGGGCCTCGTCGGGTTCCAGGATGGCTCGCAGAGCCTTCTCGGCCACGAGCAGGTCCCTACTGTGAATGATTCGAACCGCACCCCAGCTTATGTTCCGATGCTCGTTCTGTTCGCCAACCATCTCGTGGTACAGGGAATGGAGCCGGACCCTTCGTTCCTCGGAGGGATCGTCCAGGAAGGATTTCATCTCCTTGACGCCCCGGTTGACCAATGCACGGTAGCGCTTCTCACCCTGATTCTCCCGCATCTTTTTCTGGACCTTGCGAGCCAGGAACAGGGCGAAGGCCCCGGCGGCCTTCGCATCGTCACAGAGGCCCTTGATCGTCGTCAGACGGGTGATGGAGAATTGCTCGCCTCGCCGAAGCGCCTCGGCAATTGCTTCGAGCTTCTCGACCTTCTTGATCGCCGGATGGTCGTCGGTCCGATGTGGTACTTTCTCCGAACCGACCCTGGCGCCACGGGGTTTCTTGCCCGCTCGTCCGGGAGTCTTCGGCTGGGCAGTGAGCTTTCTCATCAAGCCTTCCTCCTCCATAAAGCGGGCGAGCCCATCCTCCAGGTCCCAGAGGGCCTCGTCGAGTGTCTTGTAACGGCCCTGACCTTCCCAGACGAGCCCGCCCTCATCCAAAGCCCGTACGAATGGGCGGTCGAGGCCGTCGATACCGAACTCGACCCAGCCGTAGCCCGAGGCCCAAAGGGCGATCATCGGGTAGGTTCTGGCCAACGAGGGTCGGGACTCCCCGTCACCTCCATTTACGATATGGACTCCTCGGTTCCTGTTTGCTATCGGTACTGACGATCGTGGTTCCGGCGATTCGTCAGGATCGCCGGCCTGGGTCAGGGATCCTCCCCATAGGATACAGGTGGACTCGTCACAATGCGCCCCTTGGTCAGGAGCAACGGTTTCGTGCTATCTTCGAGTCGGGTCAATGCCGCAATCAAGGCAGAAGGTCTTTCATCGCTCGACGCCCCAGGAGTTGCATTGTGCCATCTTGTTCCCTCGAAGGAGTGAGACTCCGTCAGCGGGTTGTCCTTCTTCCCATTGCGACCCGCTCTGACCGTCGGGATCATCACCCCGGAGGCCGCCATGGGACATCGCCCGACCAGGCTCCGCCGATCATCATTCTGCGGCCACATCGCGGTCATCGTGGGCCTGCTGATCCTCCTTCCCGCGATCGCTCCGGTGGCCTCGAATGCAGCGGAGCGACCCAATATCGTCTTCATCCTGGCCGACGACCTGGGCTACGGCGACCTCCGTTGCTTCAATCCGGCCGGCAAGATCCCCACACCGCACCTCGACCGGCTCGCGGCGCAGGGGATGCGCTTTACCGACGCCCACAGTGGCTCGGCGGTCTGCACGCCTACCCGGTACGGCATTCTCACCGGCCGTTACGCCTGGCGGTCACGACTCCAGCAGAGCGTGCTCGTTGGGTATTCTCCGCCCTTGATCGCGCCCGGACGCCTGACCGTCGCTTCCCTCCTCAGGCGTCATGGTTATCACACTGCAAGCGTCGGAAAGTGGCACCTCGGCCTGGGCTGGGCGATCGCGAGACCGGCCGCCTTCGGTGACGCGATCGATCCCCGGGGCGATCCGGCGGCGGTCCGTTACGATCGGCCCTTTTCCGGCGGTCCGACCACGTTGGGCTTCGATCAGTTCTTCGGGATCAGTGCCTCGCTCGATATGCCGCCCTACATCTTCCTTCGCGACAATCGCTGCGTCGGCGTACCCACGACGGAGAAGACGTATATCCGCAAGGGACCGGCGGAGAAGGATTTCGAGGCCGCGAACGTCCTGCCGGCGCTGGAGCAGGAAGCCGTTTCTTACCTGGATCACCGGATCTCTGGTGCCGAGGTCCGGCCTTTTTTCCTCTATCTCGCCCTGACGGCGCCGCACACGCCGATCGTCCCAGGCGATGAGTTCCGCGGCCGGACCGGGCTGGGTCCTTACGGCGACTTCGTGGCGCAAGTGGATGCCGTGGTCGGTGAGGTGCTCCGGGTGCTGGATCGCAACGGCCTGGGGGACAACACGCTGGTGATCGTGACCAGCGACAATGGCTGCTCGCCGTCCGCCGGCTTCCCGGCACTGGCCCGGCTCGGTCACAAGCCGAGCGGTCCGTTCCGAGGTACCAAGGCCGACATCTTCGAAGGTGGCCACCGCATCCCCTTGATCGCCCGATGGCCGGGCCATGTGAGAGCGGGTTCGACCTGCGCCGATGCGATCTGCCTCAACGACCTGTTGGCGACCCTCGCCGCGATCGTCGGCGATACGTTGCCGGGCGACGCGGGGGAAGACAGCGTCAGCATCCTGCCCGACCTGCTCGGGACGGCGGCTGGTCCGGTCCGCGAGGCGACCGTTCATCACTCGATCAACGGGTCGTTCGCGATCCGGCAAGGCCCGTGGAAGCTGATCCTGTGCCCCGACTCGGGCGGCTGGAGCCCGCCACGGCCGGGCTCGGACGCGGCCAAGGGCTTGCCGCCGGTTCAACTCTACGACCTGGCGCGGGATCCGGGCGAGCGGCGGAACCTCCAGGCCGATCATCCCGAGATCGTCGATCGCCTCACCCGGCTCCTGGAGCGTTACGTCTCCGAGGGACGGAGCACACCCGGGAAGCCGCTCCGGAATGATGGCGAGGTGAATCTCCGGCGCAGGCCTGCTTCGGGTTGACACAGAAAAGGCGGTGTCCGGATCACGAGGGCATCGGCTCTGTCTCGGCGTCCTGCCATTTCATGGCGCGGGCGTGTCGCATCGGGGCGATACGGAGGATGACCTCGCCGTTCTGGAACAGGCGGACGGTGCCGTTCGACTGGCTGACGACGACGGCCAGCGCGTTGGTGACCTCGGTGATCGCCGCGGCGGCCCAGTGGCGCGTGCCCAGTCCTTTGGGGAGGGTCAGACCGGTCATCGGTGCGTCGAGGAGCCGGCAGGCGGCCTCGACCGTACCGTCGCGGGCCACGACGAACGCCCCGTCGAGCTGGGCGATCTCCTTGATGGCCTCGCGCACGCGGAAGTCGCGGACATTCCGTTCCTTGCGCCGGTAGCCCTTGAATGGGTCGAAGCCGATCGGACGGGTCCTCGCCAGGACGTGCGCGCATCGCCGACGACGATCAGGGATCCGACCGGTTTCCCCTCGCGCCCCTCCCGTCCGATCTCGACGGCCACGTCCACCACGGCCTTGAGCGTCTCGAACGGCACCGTGGTCTCCAGCTTCCTCAGATCGCGCGCGGTGAGCCGTTCCAGGTGCTCACCCAGCCGAATGACGCTCAGAGAGTCGATGGCCTCGGCCTCGAAGCCCGAATAGACGACCACGATCCGCGCCGGCCTGGAGCTGATCGTTGGCGACCGCCTCGATCAAGGCCAGGCTGATCCGTTCGGAGATGGCCGCCTCGCTCGGCTCGACTTCGATGGCGATCAGTCCGGCCTTACGGACGGCCTCGAGCTGCCGTTGCGACGCGCTGGCCACCAGCACCCGCACATCGCCGCCACGGGCCACCAAGACCACGTCCCATTCCATGGGACCTTCGGGCAGGATGAGGACCCCGGCCGCGCCCATGCGGCGGGCGGTCTCACACGCCATCGCGAGGAATGGTGGGGGCGTGATCGCCCTGGTCACGACACTCGGCAACACGATGGGCGACCTCGATCGGAATCGGGGAATGGGGTCGGCGCGGCCGAACGACGACCGGACCGGGCGCGGACGGGCCGGCGGTGAGTCGGGTCCGGGGCGGTTCGAGACGCACCGCGTCGCCTTCGCACGCTCAGTTGCCGATGGCCAGCGACGACGATTCCTTTAAAGAGCCACCAACACCAGGGGGACTGGCTCCGAGTCTTCGAGGTGCCTGTCCCCCTGGTGTTGGCGGCGGTCACTGGCAACTGGGAACTGGCGACTCCCAACGATTCCGGGCCGATGACGACTGAGAAGCCGGTCAGCCTATTCTGATGAGCGCCTCGCCGCGTTGCAAGCGGACGGACGTGGGGCAGCCGAGCCGGGCGAACATCCGGCCAGGGGCCGATCGTTCGTGCCTCGTGGGACGGACATCCTTACGACTTCTTCGGCTGCTCGGCCTTCTTGGTCTCGGCCGGCTTCGGGGGCTCGGCCTTCTTGGTCTCGGCCGCCTTCGGAGTCGCCGGCTGGCCCTTGGCCTTGCGAATCTCGGCGATGTAATTCCTCAGGATGCCCGCGCGGTTGTCGTACCAGTCCTTGAGCCCTGCGCCTGGGGTTGATGATCCGGACATCATGGACGTAATCGATCCCCTCCAGCGTCCCGTAGCCGGTGAACCATGCGCAGAAGACCTCGGGACTGACCGCGTACGGCTTCTTGGCCTTGAGCGTGCGTGCATCGATCGCGCAGGCCGGTGATCAAGATATCGAGGATGGGCGGCGGATCGATGGAGGTCTCCACCAGGCCGGCATCCTGGGCGGCCACGATCGCCTCGGCCACGGCCTTGCGGGCCGCCTCGAGCTTGGCCTGGACTTCCGGCGGAATGGGGGGCAGGGGAGCCTCGGTCGCTTTCGGGGCCTCCTTGGCCGTCTCGGCAGCCTTCGAGGCCTCTTTGGTCGCCGGCTGAGCGGGTTTCGCCGCGTCCGTCTTCGGCGCGTCAGGTTTGGCCGCATCCTTCTTGGCAGTATCGGGTTGGGGAGTTTGCGTCTCCTTCTTGGCCTCGCCCTGACCGAAGGAAGGGCTCGCCTGCAAGATCCCGACGCCTAGAAGCAGGCAGAACGACAGGGTTAGCGTCACAAAGCGGCGCACCACCAGGATGTCTCCTTTCGTCACATGAACTCGTTTCGAGCCGGGCACTGGGCTCGATCGGGAATGACCGGATCGGCGAGAAGGACCTCCCGGCGGGCGGCATACACGCGGCTCGTCAGGACCTCTTTCCGACCCGCCCGGATCATCCGGTTCAAGACCGCTAGGGCCAAGGGCTCGAGGGCCCTCCTCCGATGCCCGGATACACTGTCAACCATGGCGAGCGTTCAGGAACTCGCGATTATTGCCGAGTCTAACGGTCCCGACGCTTGCATGCCAGGGCCATCGGCCCCGCTTCGACGGGTTTGTCTCGACCAGAGCGCGGACGGCCTCGGACCGCCCGGCCCCGGCCGGTTGTCCCCGGTAGGATCGCCACCATGCCGTTTCCTTGGGACAAACGAAGTTCCGGTAAGACCTTACGAATCATCACGACAGCCGGTCCGAGGCGGAAAAGGGCTCCGGATTCCGCCTGGAAGCGGGAGAGATGGGGAATCCAGGTCGTTCGGGGAAAACTCAGACATGGGGTTATGCCCAGGGGTCGGTTTGCCGAATTGAATAGGGGGATTGATCAGCCGGGACGCCGCGGGATGTGGCGGCTCGCGGTCCCACAGGAGTTGGCCAGCGGGAGGATTGCGATGAGGCGGATGCCGTCGAGCGCGCGAAGGATGCGGACGCAACGGACCCGACCAGTCCTGGAAAGCCTGGAGGGGCGTCGGTTGTTGAGCGGCGGTTCCGCACTGGGGAGTCACGGCGCGGCGGCCGCGTCAACGGCGAGCGGCTTCTCGAACAAAGATACCCAGTTCCGGTATATCACTCCCACGGGTGGACACGCCCTGATCAAGGTCGTCGGGGTGGGTAATCTGGCCGGGACGACCGTGGATAATTCGGGCGCGCTGGAACTGGAGTATGGCGCGACGAACGTGTATTCCAAGATTGTCGGGGTCGTCCACGGTGGAAACGGTCACGCCCCGTTGGCCAGCATCTTGAATAATACCCTCGTCCAGTTCGGCCTGGCCAACAGCCTCAGCGGCGCGGGAGGCAACCCGGTCGCCTCGGTCAAGATGCAGAACTACGATCTGGTCGCCGGAGGCAAGATCAACCTGACCCCGGGCGTGACCTCGCTGATCCTCAACTCAATCGGGCCCGACACGCAGGTCAATCTCCGTACGCTCCCGCCGGCCCCCTCCTATCGGGTCCTTCCCGCCAACGCCGGCAACACGGCCGGTCAGAATGCCAGCCTGTTCGGTGTCACGGAGACCGGCAGCACAACGGCCGGCAGCATCGGCAGCACGACAGGCACTGTCCTGCGCAGGCGACCCAGGGCACCCTACCGACCAACACCGGCACGCCCGCGCTCGCCAGTCCCGCCGTGGCCACCCCCGACCAAATCTCGACGCCGACCCCGACGCCGACGCCGACCCCGACGCCGTCGCCGACGCCCATTACCCCGATCGTGACCGGAAACTCGACGCTGACCGGCTCCTTCAATCTCGGGAGCTCGTCCACCCTGCAAGCCAGGCAGTCACTCTCGATCACCAGTGCCCAGGGGGTCACCCTTTCGTACGCCAGCACGCCGGACGGCGCCAGGTCCTGGTTGGGGTCTCGGGGAGTTTCACGCCTCAGCCGAACCTGACGGAGCCGCTGGCCGAGGGGCAGGTAGCGACGGAGCCCCCAGCCCCGCCGGGGATCATCCTCAAAGTCCACTCGATCGACGGGGCGCCGACGACCCCCGTCGATCTCCTGACCGACTCCAAGATCTTCGGCTACGACCCCGCGACCGACCAGGTGGTCCGGTTCAACCTCAATCTCGCCAACAACACCGGGACGATCGATCCGACCTTTGCACCGATCGGCGTGCCCGGCGATCCGGCGGTCGCGGGGGTGAACATCGCCTATGCCGGCAATGAGCTCGTCGTCCTGGTCAGCTCGGGCACCAACGTGTACGCGTATAACGCCACCACGGGGGCCTCGGCGGGCTCGTTCACGACCACCGACCCGATCACCTCGATCGCCTCGACCGAGTCGGCCACCGTGCTGGGCAGCGCGAAGACCAATCAGCTCCAGTTGATCAACCTCCTCTCCAGCCTTCAGACGGGCACGGAACAGGCGGTCGGCTCGGCCCAACCCTTCGTGCCGCAACAGGAGTTCACGCTGCTCGGCGGGCTGGCGGGCGTGCCGGGATCGACGGTCTTGTACTCGACGGTCGCCGCCCACTTCAACACGCTCCAGCCCGACATGTTCCAACTCGGCGTCCAGACCATCGGCGTCGGCCAGGTGAGCATCAGCCCGACCGCCACGATCCTGTTCAACCAGTTCACCCACATCTCCGACACCGCGATCAAGAGCCGGGGGAACTACATCAACGTCGACCCCACGCACACGGTGGGCCAGATCGGCGAGGCGCTGGGCAACGTGGACGGCAGCCTCGCCCTGGTGACGGGCGTCGCGAACGGGGTCAACGCGATTACCCTCTACAATCCGTCCACGTTCGGCGCAAGCGGCAATATCACCCTGGCCGACCCCGATCTCATCACCGCCTTGAGCGGGAATTTCCGGACCGGCCTCACGGGCTCGGCAGTCATCGACATCCAAGGAGATGTCCAATCGATTCGCGGCGGGTCCGCCAACGGGCTGGTCCTCAACGACACGGGGAACCTCGGCCTGATCAAGCTGAACCAGATCTCCAACTCGACCGTGGTCGGCCTGCCCATCAGCCACCTGAAGATCAAGAACCGGACGAACACCACGTTCACCACCTCGGCGCGCGAGATCGGTCATCGCAATGGCGTGCAGGTGGTCCAGTTCAACATCCGCCAGATCGGCCCCTTGACGCAGCTCAATCAGTAGCGGAAGCCGTCGGTCCGATGGCGACGCGCCCGGAAGGGTCGGGGGGGAAATCGAGGGATCACGCCGAGCACGGCTGCCAAACTCCTCCGACGCAACACCGATCCGGGACGAATCCCATCGGCTCCGGCCGCCGAAAGACCAGGAGGTTCGCGGGTTCTCCCGCGGTGAGGCGAGGCTCGGGTTTGCCGAGGAGCCGTGCCGGATTGCTCGTCGCCGAGGCCAAGGCTTCGGCGAGGGTCCAGCCGGTGGCCTGCAACAGGTTCCGCACCCCGATTCCCGGTCCTTGATTCGAGCCGGCCAGATAGGGTGTCCCTGCCACGACGACCTTGCCCGAAGGATCCACGGCCCACTCGCCATAAATACCAGCAGGGAGCCCGGCCAGGGGACTGGCGTCGCTCACCAGGATGGAGCGAGCCGGGCCCTTCGCCCGGGCCAGGACGCGGAGCGTCGCCGCGTCCAGGTGATGGCCATCGGCGATGAAGGAAGCGGACAGGTCGTCGATCGCCGCCTGCTCCCAGATGGGGTTAGGATGGCGGGGCAGGGGGGAGGCGATGCCGTTGCCCAGGTGGGTGCTCAGCCGCGCGCCCGCCTCGACGGCGGCCCGGATCGTCGCCCCGACGGCCGCGGTGTGACCCAGGGCGACGACGACTCCGCTCTCCACGGCCTTGCGGATGAACGCGATCGCCCCGGTTCGTTCCGGCGCGAGGGTGATCAACACGATCCGGCCCCCCGATGACTCTTGAAGTTCTTGAAAGAAAGCCCAATCCGGGTCTCGCATCGCGTCGGTCGGATGGGCGCCCCGATAGCCGTCGCCCCCCGAGAGAAACGGCCCTTCGAGGTGGATGCCGACGACGCGTGCGGCGACGTCGGGGAATGCCTCGCAGGCCGCGGCGATCGTCCGGAGCCCGTGTCGCATCGACGCGGCCGGCGCCGTGATCAGGGTCGGGCAGAGCCGGGCCGTGCCGAGGCTCGCCTTCGCCCCTGACGATCTCGGCCACCCGCTCGACGGTCAAATCGGGGCTGGAGAACGAATGTCCCCATCGGCCGTTGATCTGGATGTCCCAGAAAGCGGGGGCCACCCAATCCTCCTCGGGACCGATCGGCCCGGGGCCCTCGACCGGCCGGAGCGCGGCGATGCGATCGCCGCGGATCGTCAGCTCCACCCAACACCCATCCTGGTAATGCCGCGCGGCGACGATCATCGACGAAACTCCGAGGTGGCCGATCTCTCCGCTCCGGCAAGAATCGGGTGGGACTCAAGACACCCCGACCCGGGCCTCCAGCTCGGTCACCAGGCCCGACCGATTCGTCCCGCGCTGCCGGAGCGCCGCGGCGATGAATTCCCGGAACAGCGGGTGCGCCTGCGTCGGCTTCGACTTGAACTCGGGGTGGAACTGGACGGCGACGAACCAGGGGTGATCGGTCAGCTCGACGATCTCGACGATCGTCCCGTCGGGGCTGGTCCCGGTCGCGACCAGCCCATTGTCCTCGAAGTGGCTGCGATAGGCGTTGTTGAACTCGTAGCGATGGCGGTGCCGTTCGGCGATCAGGTCCACGCCGTATGCCTCGCGGGCCAGGCTGTCCCCGGCCAGGGCGCACGGCCACGAGCCGAGCCGCATCGTGCCACCCCGCTCGCGGACCGACTGTTGTTCTTCCATCAGCCAGATGACGGGGTGGTCGGTCGTCGGGTCGAACTCGGTACTGTTGGCTTCGTCGAAACCGAGCACGCTTCGGGCGAACTCCACCACGGCACACTGCATGCCGAGGCAGATGCCAAAGTAGGGGATGTTGCGCGTCCTCGCGAAGCGGATCGCTTCGATCTTTCCCTCGATGCCCCGCATGCCGAAACCGCCGGGGACCAGGATCCCGTCTACCCCCCCCAGGATGGCCTCCGCTCCTCGGCTCCCGACTTCCTCGGCCTCCACGCGCACCACCAGCACCCGGGCGCGGTTCGCGATCCCGGCATGGTCCAGCGCCTCGTAGACCGACTTGTAGGCGTCGCGATGCTTCATGTACTTGCCGACGACCGCGATCCGAACCTCGTGCTTGGGATTCTTGATCCGATCGACCATGTCGCACCAGTTGCCGAGGTCCAGCGGGCTGGACTTGAGGCGCAGCCGCTTCACCAGGATCTCGTCGAGCCCGTGGTTGACCAGGCTCAGGGGGACCTCGTAGATGCTGAACTGCTTGTCCCGCTCCTCGATCACCGCCTTGCGATCGACGTTGGCGAACAGGGCGATCTTATCCTTTTCTTCGGAAGAGATCGGATGTTCGGTCCGGCAGATTAGCACGTCCGGCTGGATGCCGATCTGCCGGAGGTCCCCGACCGAGTGCTGCGTGGGCTTGGTCTTCAGCTCGCCCGCCGCCTTGAGATAAACCACGAGGGTCAGGTGGATATAGAGGCAATTCTCCCGGCCGACATCGAGCGCGAACTGGCGGATCGCCTCCAGGAACGGCAAGCCCTCGATGTCGCCGACCGTGCCGCCGATCTCCGTGATCACGACGTCCACATCATCCGTGGCCAGTTGGTGGATCGCCGCCTTGATCTCGTCGGTGACGTGAGGGATGACCTGGACCGTCTTCCCTTCGTAAAAGCTGCCCTCCCGCTCCTTCTCGATCACGGACAAGTAGATCTTCCCGGTCGTGTAGTTGCAGTGTCGCGTCAAGGGAGCCCGGGTAAACCGCTCATAATGGCCCAGGTCGAGGTCGGTCTCGGCGCCGTCGTCGAGCACGTAGACCTCGCCGTGCTGATACGGGCTCATCGTGCCCGGGTTGACGTTGATGTAAGGATCAAACTTCTGGAGCCGGACCTGGAGGCCGCGCTGCTCCAGCAGCATGCCGATCGATGCGCAGGTCAACCCCTTCCCCAGCGAGCTGACGACCCCGCCGGTCACGAAGATGTGCTTGGCCATATTCCCCTCATCCGGATTGTGATCATCTGTATGCCGGCGCCAGGAATGTAGTATATCATGCCCCCGATCTGTCGCCAGCCGGAGACTCGAAGTTGCGACCGTGTCCGTGTATAATACAAGTCGGAGCGCATCCGGGCGTGGGGCGGTTGGTCTGCGCCAAGTGGGTGCCTACTTTGGATTTGAAGTCGAGAGCCGGGAATCCGGAGTCGGGAATCGAGACAATGCCTCCGATCCAATTGAACCGCAGACGATTCCTGAGCTGCTCGGCGGCGGCGAGCCTGGCGTTGTCGCAGGGGACTCTGGCCGATGCAGCGGCCCGGGATGAGGAAGCGGCCCCGCTCCGGCTGGGCGTGATCGGGATCGGCAATCGCGGCACGACGTTACTGCGGAGCCTGCTCGAGCTGCGGGGGACGTCCGTCGTCGCGGTCTGCGACGCCGAGCCGAAGCACCGGCTGCGTGGGCAGGGGATCGTCGAGAAGGCCCGCGGGCAGCGGCCCGAGGCGCTCGATGACCATCGCCGGCTGCTGGATCGGCCCGACCTCGACGCGGTCGTCGTCGCCTTGCCCTGCGACCTCCACGAGCCGGTCTACCGCGATGCGATCGCGGCCGGGAAACACCTCTACGCCGAGAAGCCATTGGCCCCGAGCCTCGCCGGCTGTGATCGACTGATCGCCTCCGCCGCGCAGGCGCCCCGGATGGTGGTCCACCTCGGCTACCAGCGGCGTTCCAATCCGAGGTTCCGCGAAGGGGTCGAGCGGATCCAGCGCGGCGACCTGGGTGGTCTGGTCGAGGCGCGTTCGGCCTGGAGCAGCAGCAATGGCCCGATGACCGGACATGCGGGCTGGCTGGGCCGCCGGGACCGTTCGGGCGACTGGATGGTCGAGCAGGCCGTCCACATCTGGGACGTCCTGCATTGGATCAAGGGGGAGACGCCGGTCCGCGCCAGCGGTTGGGGCCGTCGCGGACTCTTCGCGGGGACCGACCCGCTCCGCGATGTGACCGACCATTATGCGGTCGAGCTGGAATGGCGGGACGGATTCCGCGCCGCGTTCGTCCAGAGCTCGGATCGCGCCGGCCGACGACGGCTTCACCGGTTCGACCCTGCGCATCCTGGGAGAGGATGGGGGCTTCGATTTCGCGACCGGCGCGCTGACGCTGCGCGATCGAGCCTTGCCGCGCCAGACCATCCAGCCCGGCCCTCAACCCGATTCCCGGATGGCCCTCGAGGCGTTCCTGGCCGCGGTCCGGTCCGAGACCCCGCCGCCGCCTCCCATCACCCTGGCCGACGCCCGCGCCGCCACACTCATCGGGCTGCTGGCCCGCAAGGCGGTCGATGAACGGCGGGTCGTGGCGATCGAGGAAATCCCGACTCACGGGATGCCCGCCTGATTGCAAACTGCCAGGACCCCACGACACCCTTCAATTGGTGCGGGCCACCTGGCGGCGGGCGGCGTCAAGCAGCGCCTGGATCTCCCGGGACTTTGGGGACTCTGTTGCGGTTGCGGCAAGATAGATCTGGAGTGGGTCGATGGCCTCGCCGGGTCGATCCGCGTTGAGGCAGAGAACGCCCAGGTCATGGACTTCCTGGTGATCGTTCGGGTTGAGGGCCGTCAGCCGCCGCTGGACCGGCAGTGCCGAGGCAGGATCCGTCGCATTGAGGTAGATCGTCTTCAAGTTCCGGAAGCATGCGCGTGACGACCACGGCGAGGGGGCAGGGCGCCGTCATGGCCTCGTTGAGGATTACCGGTTGCTGGAGGAGCTCGGAGAGCTTTCGCTCGCATGCAACCCGGTTCAGCATGGTCCCCTCATCGAACGGATCCACGAACCACGTCTGCTCCCCATCGTCCACCCGCAGCATGAAATGGGCCGGCAAGTTCATACCGGCCATCGTCAGTCCCAAATGTTCCGCCACCGCCTGATAGAGCACCGACAGGGTGATCGGGATCCCTAGCCAGCGGTCGAGTACCTCGTTGAGATAGCTGTTCCGGGGATCGTAGTAATCCGCGGCATTGCCGCGCAGTTCCTCCTCAACGAACAAGACCCAGTTGATCTGCCCGAGGATGTCGCGCACCTTGCCTCCCGGGGGACATCGCGGGGGAACCCGGTCGGCCAGCGCCTGGATCCGATTCAGGTAGAGATCGATGTCCAGGTCGGGGTAGGCGTCGCGGGCGATCTCCAGGGCCACTCGCGCCAGGTGTACTGGACCCTCGCCCGACAGCAATCGCTGGAACTCGGGGCTGTGGGCGAACCGAGGAAGAGGCACGTCGCGGTCCTCCGGCGGGCGTTGTGCGGGTGAGTTTCTCTCACCCACCCGGATCCTACCAGGCTTCGCGAACCGCCACCAAGTGATGACATCCGCGTGCCTCATGCACCTCGGCTCATTGACCATCCGATCCGCCAAGCCCTCGGATCTCCTCCGTGAGTTTATAGACCCGAGTCGTCGGATTACATCCGAGATCACCCAGGCTCTGGTCGGACTGGTCCATTCGTTTCGCTCGCGCCACAGCTTGCTGATAACCTGCCGAGTATGCTGTGAACTCAACTCCTTTATCGTATCCACTCACATACTTGGACAGCAGTTTCACGATCTTTTCCCTGTGTTGCATGCCGGGACCATCCCTGAAATGAAGGAGCAGCCATAGCTCGAAGCACGGATTCGAGATCGCCAGTTTGATGCCGTTGTCTTGCGCCATCTGCAAGGCATCGGCGACGTGTGGGTGGTCGTCTACGTCGAAAACACACCAGACTGAATCATAAGCCAGATTACCATCGCGTTCTCGTTTGGCTGCGTCTTCCGCCTCCTCCTTGTAATTCTTGGCGATGTTCACCAGGGTCCGCGGAACCCCGTGCTCGCGGGCGATCCGGACATCCACCAATCTGCGGTAGGCCAATGCGAACCCCTCGAAGTACTCGCGCTCGGTTCGCTTCCCTTCGCAGACGATGAGGATTACCGGCTTGGGCTCGCGAAATGGCGTTCGCCGCCCCGGTCTACGCGGGCGGTCGCGGCGCTGGTTGGCCATGTCGGCTCACTCCTTGGCCGCGGCTGGCAATTCCTCGGTCAAACGGAAACCACCCAGGAACGGGATAGCACCATATCGGCCCTGGAGGTAACCGCGCTCGAGGTTCTCGGCCTTCCGGGGTTTATAGTCTGTCAACGGGTAGAGCACCGTCGCTCCTTCGTTGTCCTTCTCGGTGAGCCACACCTGATCCCGTCTCAGCGCGGGCTCGCCCACCGTCGTGCCCAGTAAGTTGGTGTCATGTGTGGTGAAGATGATCTGGGCATTGCGCGGATTTGCGGTGGGATCATTGAACTGGCGGACGATGTGATGAGCGAGTGCGGGGTGGAGACTGGCCTCCAGCTCATCGACGAGAAGAATGCCACCCTCCTCTACGGTCTGCAGAATCGGCAAGGCGAGACGAAACAGCGTTTGCGTCCCTCGCGACTCATCCTCCAGCAGCAGCCATGCATCATCGACTTCACTCTGGTGCTTCAGTTGAATCCTTCGTGATCGTGAAAGCCGAGGTGAATCATCCGACTCATTCTTGCTGACCCTCAAATCCACGATCCCGATATCCGCATTCCTCAACAGGGCGCGGAAGCGGTCGAGAAGTGTTTCGTCGAGTGCTTCCCTAGAGAATAGCATCTGTTGGCGTGCCTCGATCGCGGCGTCTTCAAGCTGTCGAGCCAGCCAGGATTCGGTACGCATTCCCGACGCAACGAATCGTCCCCCGCCCCCCACGCTCACGTTCACCACCTGAAGCGATCCAAACCACGAGAAGATCCTCGTTAACTGCGGGTGACCATGCTCCGCCGCTGCCGAAAGGAACAGAGCGTTGGGCCTGGTAACTTCCCCGATGAGCTTGTTCTCGCCCTTCAAGTTCTCGCCGAAATTGATCGGTTTTGTGATGTCTCGTGTGTACCAGGTTTGCTTTTTCCCATTCGGCCACGCGTACAACCACTCTTCCAGAAAGGCTTCGTCGGATGCGAGGAAGCCATATTGATAACGAACATCAGCACAAAGGAAGGAGACTTCGAATAATGAGGGTTCGTGTCGCTTTGGTCCCCACGCAAATGGTTCTCGCGGCACCCCCTCGTCAGGCGACCAGGCCCGTTGCGATAAGATAACGGCGTTGCGCATGAATGCGAGTGCGGATAGCACATTACTCTTGCCGCTGGCATTCGCCCCATACAACGCCGTGGCGGGAAGCAGGCTTTCCCCATAGCCCTGCACGCGACGTGGCCGCCGGTCCGCGTCATCGCCGACGCGCCCCGCCTCCATGGTCAATACCTGCTCATCACGCAACGAGCGGTGATTCTCGACCCGAAACTCGATCAGCATGGGGAATCTCCATCACTCCCAAACCATAGCATTATTCGGGCCACTCCGCAAGAAAGTTGCGCAAATTGCCGGAAAAACCGGTTCTCGACCGAGGAATCAATGACGGTAGATCTGGCTGCAAGTTGCGATGTATACAGATAAGGCAGAGGCTGGGCCGATCGTCGCGTCTCGGTTGTTCCTTGGCGATGACGTGTTCAGAATAATACGTGATCTCAGTGTGCGCAAGCCGGAGCAAACGGTCTTCGTCGCAGTTGCAGACGCGCTGAAGCGGGTCGACGCTCGATTTGGCGACGCGGTTCGGATAGTTTGATACCGTTCGATGAGGAAGTTAGGGTCGTTTGACACAAGCACCCGGATTCAATCCGTCGCATGAGGGACTCCCGGTCATGGCGCCCATGTTCAGCCTGGTCGCGTGGATCTTGCCCGTTCTGGCCCAGCAGGCTCCCGAGAAAGGCGACGCGTTGCAGACGGTCGCCGAGCGGAGCGGTTATCGCGCCACGGCGCGGTACGACGATGTCATGGCCTGGTGTCGGGAGTTCGCCAAGGCGACACCGAATGCCCATCTCACCGAGCTGGGCAAGACGTCGGAAGGGCGATCGCTTCCCTTGTTGATCGTCGCCGACCCGCCCGTGCGGACGCCCGCCGAGGCCGCGCGCTCCGGGAAGCTCGTCTGCTTCATCATCGCCAACATCCACGCCGGCGAGGTCTGCGGCAAGGAGGCCCTGCCGATGTTGCTCCGCGAGAAGTTCGCCGGTCCGCATCCGCCTCTGTTGAAGGACCTGGTCCTCGCCGTCGCGCCGATCTACAACGCCGACGGCAACGAGCGCGTCTCCAAGACCAATCGGCCGGGCCAGGTCGGGCCTGAGGAGGGGATGGGTCAGCGGGCCAACGCCCGCGGCCTCGACCTCAACCGCGACTTCATCAAGCTCGAGGCGCCCGAGACGCGCGGACTGGTCAAGTTCCTCAATGAGTGGAACCCGCATCTGTTCATCGATACTCACACAACCAATGGCTCGTACCACCGGTACACGATCACGTACGAAGGCCCGAAGAACCCGGCCGGCGACCCGAAGGTCGTCGCGTTCATGCGCCAGACGTTCTTCCCGGCGGTGACCAAGAACTTCGAGGATCGGACGCAGCTCAAGGCGTTCTACTACGGGAATTTCGACCGTGAACACACCAAGTGGACGAGCTACCCGGCCGAGCCGCGGTACGGCACGACTTACGTCGGGCTGAGGAACCGGCTGTCGGTCCTCTCGGAAGCCTATTCCTACGCCCCCTACAAGACGCGGATCCTGGCGACGCGCGACTTCGTGCTCGGTTGCCTGGAGACCGCAGCCGGCCGCAAGGCGGAGATCGTCAAACTGCTGGCCCCGGCGCGACGGTCCGGCGCATCCTCTCAAGCGCCGGAAATGGTGCCGATCCGGTCGCGCGCCGGGCGGCCAAGGACCCGGTGACGGTCCTGGGGTTCGAAGAGCGCCGGGATGAGAATGGCCGGCGCGTCAAGTCCGACGTCACCAAGGACTACACGCTCCAACTTATCAACGAGTACGAGGCGGCCGAGTCGGTGGCGAAGCCGTTCGCGTACCTGATCCCGCCGTCGTTCGGCGAGGCTGTGGCGAACCTTCAGCGCCATGGGCTGGAGATCCAGGAGCTGCGCGAGGACATCGAGCTGGACGTGGAAGTCTCCAAGATCGATGCGATTGAGAAGCGTTCCCGCGGGTTCGATGGCCCCGCGTCGGTCGTAGTGCGCGTCAGCGGCCAGAAGGCGGCCCGGATGATTCCCGCCGGCACCCTGGTGGTGAAGACCGCGCAGCCGCTGGGCAACCTGGCGGTCGTCCTGCTCGAGCCCGCCTCGGAAGACGGCCTGGCCACCTGGAATGTCTTCGAAGCGGGTCTGAAGGTCGGGGGCGACTTCCCGGTCATCCGCCTGCCGCGCCCTGCGCCCCTGTTCACAACCGGCGCCGAGCCGCTCGCCGAGAATCAGCCGCCTCCGCGGCCGATCACGCTCGAGTCGAGCGGTGGCGGCGGCGGGCGTGGCCGGGGTCGCGGTGGGTTCGGGTTCGGCGGCCAGGCGCGTTGGCTCGACGGCGCGCACTGGCTCCAGACGCGCGAAGGCCGGCTCCTCAAGTTCGACGCCGCGACCGGCCGCTCGCAACCGTTCCTCGACACCCGGGCCCTGGCCAAGGCGCTCACCCGACTCCCCTCCATCGACGGCGAGGCCGCCGACGCCATCGCGAGCGGGCCGGCGTTCAACATGGATCCGGCCAAGCGGGGATTCCTCTTCGAACACAATGAAGACCTCTACTATGCCACGTTCGACGGCGCCACCGCCGTGCGGCTGACGAATCAGCCCGGCCAGGAACAGTGGCCGCAGTTCAGCCCGGACGGCAAGCACGTCGCGTTCGTCCGCGACTTCGACCTGTACGCGGTCGACGTCGCCAAACAGGCCGAGCGCCGCCTCACCACCGGCGGCCGGGAAGACCTGCGTCACGGGCAGGCCGACTGGGTATACTTCGAGGAGGTCTGGAACCGGCGATGGCCGTCGTTCTGGTGGAGTCCCGACTCGAAGCGGCTCGCGTTCATGGAGTTCGACGACGCGGGCGTCCCGTACCACACGGTCCTCGACGATGCCACCAGCGGCGCGGCACGGAAGGTCGAGCGGACGCATTACCCGCGCTCCGGCGAGGCGAATCCCAAGGTGCGGCTGGGCATCGTCGGCAGCGAAGGCGGCGCGGTGCACTGGGCCGATCTCTCCGACTACTCGCCCGATTCGTCGCTGATCAGCGAGGTGGGCTGGTGGCCGGATAGCTCGTCGGCGTATTGCTACGTCCAGGACCGGGCCCAGACCTGGCTCGACCTGGTCAAGGTCGCGCCCGATTCCGGCGCGGTCAAGCGATTATTCCGCGACGCGACCAAGGCCTGGATCGACAGCCCCGGGCCGATCCACGCCTACAAGGACAACACTTTCCTCTGGGTGAGCGAGCGCGACGGCTGGAAGCACATCTACCAGTATGCCGGCGACGGCAAGCTCAAGGCCCAGCTCACCACGGGGCCGTGGGAGGTCCGCCGGCTGGAACACGTCGACCTCGACGACGGCTGGATCTACTTCAGCGCCAACCGCGAAGCGCCGATGTCGAGCGACTTCTACCGGGTGAAGCCGGGGGGCCTCGTGCAGCGGCTCACGCAGTCGCCGGGCACGCACACCGCGACCATGAGCCCGGATGGGAAGCTGTTCCTGTCGAGCCGGTCGGACATCCGCACGCCGGACCGCATCGGGCTGTACACCGCGGAAGGGAAGCTGGTCCGCACCCTGGATTTCGAATCCGTCGCACGAGCTGAAGCGGCTCCGGTTCGGCCCGCACGAGCGGTTGCAGATCCCGGCCCGCGACGGCTTCCCGCTCGAGGTCGAGCTGATCCTGCCCACCGAGCTTGAGCCGGGCAAGAAGTACCCGGTCTGGTTCACGACGTATGCCGGCCCCCACACACCCACGATCTCCGATGCCTGGCAAGGCGGGCGGATGCGGGACCACGCGATGGCCCACGAGGGCTTCATCATCTTCCACATGGACCCGAGGAGCGCCAGCGGCAAGGGAGCGACGTCGGCCTGGAAGGCGTACAAACACCTGGGCGTCCAGGAGCTCGAAGACATCAAGGACGCGATCAACTGGCTCAAACAGAAGCCTTATGTTGACGCCTCGCGAATCGGGATGAGCGGCCACAGCTACGGCGGCTATATCACGTCGTACGCCATGACCCACTGCGACCTGTTCGCCGCCGGGATCGCCGGCGCGCCGGTGACCGACTGGCGCGATTATGACTCGATCTACACCGAGCGGTTCATGGGCCTGCCCCAGGACAACCCCGAGGGATATGACGTCTCATCGGTCGTGAAGGCGGCCGGCAAGCTGCATGGCAAACTCTTGATCCTGCACGGGGCGATCGACGACAACGTGTCGCTGCGGAACACCATGCGACTCGTCCAGGCGCTCCAGCTCGCGAACAAGGACTTCGAGCTGATGATCTATCCGTCGTCGCGCCACGGCATCGGCGGCGCCCATTATCAACGGATCCAGCTCGATTTCATCCGGCGCACGCTGGGATCGCCGAAGGAGGAGAAAGCGAAGTCCGGATCGCCGGGGGAGTTGGCCTCGCCGCCCGATCGGCCGACTCCGCAACCGGAGGGCCGGCCGCGAGAGCGTCGCCGGGCCGCGGCGTCGGCGCAGTGAGAAAGAGGGCGAGGGATGTCATCCAGCGGCGCTGACGATGATGAGATCGACGTGCGGTTGACGATTCGTCAGTTGATGATCGTGATTGCCGTCATCGGCACGGTCCTCGCTCTCATCGTCCAGGTTCCGCTCTTGGTTGTCGCCGGACTGGATGCCATCCTTCTGGGCTTTGGTTTCTACAAGGTCGTGCATCTTCCTCCTGCCAGGCGGCTTGCACTCTTGACTGTGATCGCCGTCGTGATGCTGGGCATCATCATCGGGCGACTCCACCCGATCGTGGTTGATTAGCCCGACGATCACGAGCGGCAGGCTCTCCGAGAAAGAGCCGCTGATCCCCTGTTCCGCGAGCAAGTCTCGGAGACCTGCCCATGCCGTTCCCGTTCGACGCGGCCGTGAAGGACCTTGCGCGCCGCTATCCCGAAGATTACGTTTCGGTTTTCCGGCTTGGAAGCACCGCGGACATCCGCGCGTTGAACGTGGACCTCTCGGTGATCTCGGCGGCCACCGACGTGGTCCTCGGCCACGGCGACCCGCCGACGTCGATCCTCGACCTGAACTTCCAGAGCGGCCCCGACATTGACCTGTCCGATCGGATCTGCATGTATAACGCCGTGCTTCGCTACCGGTTCCATGTTCCCGTCCATGGCGTGGCGATCCTGTTGCGTCCCAAGGCGGACGATCCCAGGATCACGGGACGACTCATCTACACAGGTCAGCCCCGGCGCGGGAAAATGGACTTTCGGTTCGAGGTGTTCCGGATCTGGCAGATGCCGGCGCAGCGGCTGCTCCGTTCTGGGCCGGGCGTGCTGCCCCTGAGCGTACTCGGCGCGTTGCCACCGGGTGTATCCACGGAGAAAGGCGTTGCCGAAGTCGTAGACCACTTGTGCCGGCGCGTGAAACAGGAATACCCCCAAGACGTGGCCGCTCATCTCCTCACGTTGACCTTTGTGCTATCCGGCCTACGCCTGGACCGCGAGGTCGCGGTTAATCTATTCCGGAGGTATCGTGCCGTGGAAGAGTCAACGACTTACCAGTACATCATCGAGCAGGGCGAGATTAAGGGAGTGCGAAGGATCCTGCTTGAGCTAGGGGCCAGCAAGTTCGGTGCACCCACCGACAAAGTGAAGGCTTCCATCCAGGGGTTGGAGGATCTCCCGCGTCTCAATCGCATGGGATTGCGTGTACTCACCGCGACCTCCTGGGACGAACTTCTCAAGACGCGTTGAGCCTCCTCACTAAGGATGGCGCCGCCGGAACGTTATACTCAGGGCGACACCTTCTTTTTCGCCTCCGGGATTCACCGGAGACCTCTCGAACCGAGCGAGGCTGCCATGGAACTTCTCCGCCTGGCTGTCATGAGTCTGATGGTCTGCACGGTACTGGTCGTCGGCGTGGCCCTGGGCCGTCGCGACGAGGCGCCCGGCGACCGCGAATCGTTCGACAAGCTTTACCAGCAGGGGAATTACAAGGACGCCTACGAGGGTTACCGGCGGCTGGCGCTCGATCCCCAGACGGAGCCCGATCGCGTGGGTGCCGACTTCTTGCGGGCGATCGATTGCCTGGTGAGGCTCGGGCGGCTCGATGAGGTCGACGACTTTCGCGAGGCGACCGTTGCGGTCCATAAAGAGAACTGGCGACTGCTCCAGGCGGCGGCCATGAGCTATCTGAATGACTCTCAGCATGCTGGCTTCATCGTCGCGGGCAAGTTCCATCGCGGTGGTCATCATCGCGTAGGGGGGCGCTACGTCGGATCGTACGAGCGCGATCGATCGCGGGCCTTGCAGCTCCTGGTGCAGGGGTTGGCTCGCGCACGGTCAGACCCCGATCGTCCCGCGGCGGGCCGTTATCTCCTGGACCTCGCCGGCGCCCTGCTGGGCGATCGGTCGCAAGTTGACGCCTGGCGGCTCCAGAGCCTCACGCCGCTCGACGTGCTGGCCGATTACGAGGAGAATCCTCACCGCTTCTGGGGTGGCCAGCAGCAATCCCGGGCACCCGTCGAGCCCGATGGCACGCCCGTCTATTACCGGGTCCCCGATCGCTTCGAGAAAGCCGGTAACGATGGCCAGCGCTGGCGGTGGGCGCTCGCCCAGGCCGTCGAGGTCGATCATGGCCTGCTCAATACGGTGCGCTTCGAGCTGGCGGGTTTCTGGCTGGGCCGGTTCGGATCCCAGACCTTGCTGGGACCCGAGTTCGGCGGCGGTCCCTCCGGAGAGACACCGGTCGACTCCGGCCCGTACGCACTCGACACGCTCAAGGATGACGAGACCATCGCCCGCCTCGCCACCGGCATCAAGCGATTCACGCTCCCCGACGAGTTCAATCCGATCACGATCTATCAGGCGATTGCCGACGCTCCCGAAACCGGGAAGGGCGAAGAATCACTCAATGCGCTGGCAACCCTCTTCGAGAATCGCCGCCAACTCGACCGGGCCGCCGACTACCTCAAGCGCAGCCTGGACCGCTACGGAAACACGGGCAACGGCTGGAAGACGCAGCGGCTCGACCAGATCCTCGGCAACTGGGGCCTGTTCGACACGATGACGTCCCAGCCCGCGGGCCGCGGTGCCGCGGTCGACTTCCGCTTCCGCAACGGCCGGCGTGTCCATTTCGAGGCGCACGAGATCCTCGTTGGCAAGCTCCTGAAGGACGTCAGGGATTACATCACCTCCAGCCCACGTCAGCTCGACTGGCAACGGATCGACATCAACGACATCGGCTCCCGCCTGGTCGCTCAGAACCAGCAGCAGTACGTGGGCCGATCCGTCGCGAGCTGGGACCTCGACCTCGAGCCGCTGCCGGGCCACCACGACAAGCGGATCACGGTCACCACGCCGCTCCAGAACGCTGGCGCTTACCTGCTCACTGCGCGGATGGACGGTGGGAACATCGGCCGGATCGTGGTCTGGCTCGACGATGCGGTCATCGTGAAGAAGTCCCTGGCGGACAGGGCGTATTACTTCGTCGCCGACGCCCGCACGGGCCGTCCCCTTGCCCGGGCCGAGGTCGAACGGTTCGGCTGGCGCCAGGTACAGGTCGATGGTAAGAACGAGTTCCGCGTCGAGACCAGGACCCAGTTGCTCACGACCGACGATGAGGGGCAGTTTCAGGTTTCGACCACCGGCCTGAACAACCCCGCGGTATCCTACCAGTGGCTCGTCACCGCCAGCACGCACGAGGGGAAATTTGCTCATCTGGGTTTCGCAAACCTCTGGACCCTTGGCAAGAATGACGACAACCCCGATGACCGGCCCAAAGTCTTCGTGATCACCGACCGGCCCGTCTATCGTCCCGGTGCGCCGGTACGGTTCAAGTTCTGGGTCGCACGCGCCCGCTACGATGATGATCCGCGCCGACCGGACGCCTCGGATTTCCCCCAGGGCAACCTCACTACCGTCGAGGTCTACAATCCCAAGGGAGAGAAGGTCTTCACCGATCGATTCAAGGTCGATGCCTTCGGGGGCCTGGACGGCACCTTTGAGCTGCCTTCGGATGCAACTCTCGGCGTCTATTCCGTCTTCATTCCCGAGCGTGGCGGCGGTTCGTTCCGGGTCGAGGAATACAAGAAGCCCGAGTTCGAGGTGAGCGTCGAGGCCCCGAAGGCGCCCGTGATGCTCGGTGAGAAAGTCTCGGCGACCATCAAGGCGAACTACTACTTCGGCGGGCCGGTCGCCGAGGCGAAGGTCAAGTACAAGATCCTCCGCACCACGGCCGACGAGCGCTGGTTTCCCGTCGGGCGTTGGGACTGGCTGTTCGGACCGGGCTACTGGTGGTTCGCCGCGGATTCCTCGTGGTATCCCGGCTGGTCGCACTGGGGGATGTTCCGACCGATTGTCTCGTGGTGGCACCGCCCCCAGGCGCCTCCCGAAGTGGTGGCCGAGGCCGATGTGTCGATCCGGCCCGATGGCACGATCCCCATCGAGATCGATACCGCCTTCGCCAAAGCGGCCCATCCCGACCATGACCATCGGTACGAGATCACGGCCGAGATCACCGACAAGTTGCGCCGGACGATCGTGGGGACCGGGACCGTGCTGGTCGCGCGCAAACCGTTTAGCGTCTATACCTGGGTCGATCGCGGTCACTACCGCGCCGGCGATACGATCGAGGCGGAGGTTCGTGCGATGACGCTCGACCACAAGCCGGTCGCCGGCAAGGGGACGCTCAAGCTCTTGCAGATCGCCTATGACGCCGACGGAAAGCCGGTCGAGACGACCGTCGAGAGCTGGAACCTCACGCTCGATGCCGGCAGCCAAGCTCGGCAGACGATCAAGGCATCGGCCCCGGGCCAGTACCGACTCTCGGCCACGATCGACGATGGTCACGGCCACGCGATCGAGGGCGGGTACTTGCTCACGATCACCGGAGGAGGGTTCGACGGGGCCAGCTTCCGCTACAACGACCTCGAGATCATTCCCGAACGGAAGGAGTACCGGCCGGGCGAGACGCTCCGGTTGCTGATCAACACGAACCAGGTCAATTCCACGGTCCTGCTGTTCCTCCGGCCGACGAATGGCGTGTACCTGCCGCCAAAGCTTCTCCACCTGAAGGGCAAGAGCACCGTCGAGGAGGTCGGCATCGTCGCCCGCGACATGCCAAACTTCTTCATCGAGGCCCTGACCGTGGCCGATGGCAAGTTGCACGACGAGGTACGTGAGATCGTCGTCCCGCCCGAGTCGCGGGTCGTTGATGTGGCTGTGGAACCTTCCCAGAAGACCTACAAGCCCGGCCAGAAGGCGAAGGTCAAGGTCAAGCTGACCGCTCCGGTGAAGGCGGGGTCGGGAGACCCGCGCCAGCGCCATTCGTCGGTTCGACGGTGCTGACCGTCTACGACAAGGCCGTCGAATACATCTCGGGAGGATCGAACGTCCCCGACATCAGGAAAGCGTTCTGGGAGTGGAAACGATCCCACTATCCCCAGACCGAGTCGAGCCTCAACCGCTGGTCGTACAACCTGACCAAGCCGAACGAGGTCGCGATGCAAAACGTCGGGATCTTCGGAGGGACCAGCGGCGGGATGATCGGCGGTGGAATGATGATGCTGAGCGATGGTAGCTCGCGAGTCATGATGGGGGCGATGGGCGGCGGCATGGCCATGAAACAGATGGCTCAGGCTCCGATGGGCCTGGCGATGGCCAAGGCCGCGGCGCCGGCGTCGGCTGGGCCGGAACGACTGGAGGCAGGGAACATTTCCGAGGAACGGATCGTTTCCTCGGACAAGTTCGATGGCTCGGAAGGACAACCTCCGGTCCAACCGGTCGTCCGCACCAACTTCGCCGATACGGCCTACTGGGTCGCCGCGATTACCACCGCGCCCGATGGCACGGCCGAGGTCGAGTTCCCCTTGCCCGAAAGCCTGACGACCTGGAAGGTCAAGACGTGGACGCTGGGGCAAGGAACGCGGGTCGGCCAGGGCGAGTCGGAGATCGTCACGACCAAGGACCTGCTCGTCCGCATCCAGGCGCCCCGGTTCTTCGTCGAGAAGGACGAGGTGGTGCTCTCGGCCAACGTTCACAACAAGCTCAAGGCGGAGAAGTCTGTCCGGGTTGTCCTGGAGTTTGAAGGCAGCGTGCTCCAGCCGTTGAGCGAGACCGCGATCAGCCGAACCGTCGCCATCGCGGCGGGTTCCGAGCACCGGGTCGACTGGCGCGTGAAGGTCGCCCATGAAGGCCAGGCCGTCATCCGCATGAAGGCCCTGACCGACGAGGAATCGGATGCGGCCCAGATGACCTTCCCGGCCTATGTCCACGGCATGCTCAAGATGGAAGCATTCGCCGGCGCGATCCGACCGGATCAAGAGAAAGCCCAGGTCGTCCTCCGCGTGCCGGTCGAACGCAAGCCCGAGCAGTCTCGGCTGGAAGTGCGGTATTCGCCCACGCTGGCCGGGCGCTCGTTGATGCACTCCCATATCTTTCCGACTATCCTTACGGCTGCACCGAGCAGACCCTGAATCGCTTCCTGCCGACGGTCATCACCCAGAAGGTGCTGATCAACCTGGGGGTGGATCTCAAGACGATCCGGGCCCAGCACACGAACCTCAACGCCCAGCAGATCGGCGATGCCCGCGAGCGGGGCAAGGAATGGAAAGGTTACGACCACAACCCAGTCTTCGACGAGGCCGAGGTCTCCAAAATGGCCCGGGCCGGATTGCGACGCCTGACCGACATGCAGCTCTCCGACGGCGGCTGGGGCTGGTTCTCCGGCTATGGTGAGTTCTCGTCCGCCCACACGACGGCCCTGGTCGTCCACGGCCTGCAAGTCGCACGACAGAACGACCTGGCCCTATCCGAGGGGGTGCTCGAACGAGGCATCGCCTGGCTCAACGATTACCAGGCCAAGCAGGTGCGGCTGCTTCAGAATGCAGCCGGCGAGATTCAGCCGTTCAAGGCGTCGGCCGACGACCTCGACGCGATGGTCTTCATGGTCCTTGCCGATGCCGGAACGCGCAATGACCCGATGCTCGGATTCCTGGATCGCGATCGCACGCATCTGTCAGTTTATGCCAAGGCGATGTTCGGCCTGGGCCTGGAACGGCTCGGCGAGAAGGCCAAGCTGGCGGCCGTGCTCCAGAACATCGGCCAGTATGTCGTCCGCGACGACGAGAACCAGACGGCCTACCTCAAGCTCCCCACCGAGGGTTACTGGTGGTGGTGGTACGGCAGCGAGATCGAGACCGACGCGTTCTATCTCAAGCTGCTGGCCCGGACCGATCCCAAGGGCGAGCTGGCGCCTCGGCTGGTCAAGTACGTGCTCAATAACCGCAAGCACGGGACGTACTGGAACTCGACCCGCGACACGGCCTTCTGCATCGAGGCGATGGCCGAGTACCTCAAGGCCAGCGGCGAGGACCGGCCGGAGATGACCGTCTCGATCGGTCTCGATGGCCAGAGCCGCAAGGAGGTGACGATCACCCCAGCCGATCTGTTCACGTTCGACAATGCGTTCGTCCTCGAAGGCCAGGCGCTCGAGGCCGGCGAGCACACGGTCTCGTTCCTCAAGCGAGGCAAGGGACCGCTCTACTTCAACGCATATTTGACCAACTTCACGCTCGAGGACCCGATCACTCACGCGGGGCTGGAGATCAAGGTCGATCGCAAGGTCTACCGGCTGGTCCGGGACGACAAGGCGGTGGACGTGGCCGGCGGCCGGGGCCAGACCGTGGGCCAGCGCGTTGAACGGTATCGCCGCGAGTTACTGGCCGAGGGCGCGATGCTCAAGAGCGGCGAGCTGGTCGAGGTCGAGTTGACCATCGACAGCAAGAATGACTACGAGTACCTCATCTTCGAGGACTACAAGGCGGCCGGTTTCGAGCCGGTTGAGGTACAGAGCGGGTATAACGGCAACGACCTGGGCGCGTACGTCGAGTTCCGCGACGAGCGCGTGGCGTTCTTCGCGCGGAGCCTGGCGCGGCCAGCACAGCGTGTCGTACCGCCTCCGAGCCGAGATCCCGGGCCGATTCCACGCCCTGCCCGCGCGAGCCCAGGCGATGTACGCACCCGAGCTCCGCGCCAATTCGGATGAGATCCAGCTCCGGGTGGAGGATTGATCGTGAGCCGCCGTTCCTTATCACAGAAGACGCAATCAGACTACCCCTGAAGTCCAGCCTTGTCGATCCTCGCTGGGGCACCCGATCATCGGGACCCCGGCGCTCCTGAAGCTGGCCGATTGGTGCCGGGTCCGCCGGGAACGGTCTCAGCACGGAGGGTCGCCCGAACGGAAGGCTCGCGACGCCGATGACGAGTGCGAGGAGACAGTCACTTCGCCCAGGACATCCCCCTGGGAGTGATTACTGTCTCAACC
>CAWJTV010000045.1:0-71828 GCA_963845755.1 uncultured Planctomycetota bacterium | reverse complement strand
TTCTACCGAGGTAGCAAATACTATAAATCAAAGACTGACGAACTGTATCTTTTCCTTTTTGAGAGGAATACGATGCATGGTTCTGCAACCTTGCAAGGAAACACACTTCCACACAAAGTCTCATGGGTGAATTCATTGCGAGGCTTCACACCGGAGAATCGATCAGTTCTGCGACGACCAAATGGAGCGAGGAATCCCGGAGGAAGCGGAGTCAACAACTGTTGATAAAAATGGCAGTTGATTATCTCAATGCGTGGAACACTACTTGGTTGCTCGAAAAATCAAATTGACAGGGGAAAGGACCAAAAGTTACATTACCCCAAGCTCATTTCTTCGCTCGAAATCGACGGTTATCTTTACCGAGATTCCAAGCTGCTCTTCTCCGAACAAGATGTGCTCGATGTCCAGGAAGAGCAAGGCATCATTCATCAGCTCTATGTGGAAATGAAGCTTAGGCAAGGAGATACTGCGTTCCACCATCTGAGGCTTTCCGAAGAGCATTATGTCGCCTCGAAGTGGGACGACTCGATTTCAAATTCCGCAATTCAATGCGTGTCATGCAAGTCGCAGCAGAGCACAGCCGGACGATTCTTCAAACCGAGTTATCTGAGAGAACCCTGGAGAAACCTGTCGAGGTGCGGGACACTTCGAAAAGCGAGAGTTGCTCGACGCAAAGGAGAAAGAGGCTTTCGCGAAAGTCTACGGACTCCTGAGCCATACCGGCAGTCACCCGAACATGGCTGAAAGGGAACAAGGACCGCGGCTCTTGCGACAAATTCCCTTACCCTCGCTCAGTTCATCATGCTTAGGCTTCAGGGTAATCTGAAACATGCGAAACCGAAGTAGCGGATTCCCTAATTGCTTACCTGACCGACGTCTATTGGTTGGTGGTCTTGCTTGGCGTTAAACGACTCTTGGAGCCCTTCGGATGAATCGACAGGGGAAACCTCGTGAGGCCATACGCACAACGTCGTGAAGACCTACCTTTGCTTTGGGTCTGATCAACCAACAGGTCAGCGATGTCGATCAAGAGGGACGAGGCCTGTCCAAAGGCGATAGCCAAGAAAATCCCGAGGGCGCCGACGCCAAACCCACCAAGACGACCCCACCACTTCCGGGGTCGGCCGTTGCACCAGTAAGGATGAATCCCAACCTGAGACAACAACGGCCAAGAAGATCAAGCCCGTCATGATGGTGAGAAGACTCTAAGGGTTCCATACACGATTGATTCCTGACCGAGTTTGAGGTACTAAGAGGTGGCAGAACTTGCGTTATCGGGCCGGATGGTCGAATTGGGGGAGGCTGTTGAATTGGCGGAGGAAGACTCATGTTTGATAATAATGGATATTTGGAAGTATAATATCATCTATTGGTTCATCATTCTTAAGAGGTATGTCAATCACACTCTCAGGGAGCGTGAGACACCATCGATGGGGATGCCGATGTAATCTTCGGAATGTCCTAGGGGCGATTTGTCCGAGCAGCGTCTTGAACGACTTCGGGCATGAAGATCGTTTGACAACCTGAAATGGAGAAATGGGGACATAACGATTATGGAGAAATGGGGACATAACGATTATATGGAGAAATGGGGACATAACGATTATCGACAATTGTAAGACACAGCTTCAACTCTAGGACATCTGTCCATATTCGCTATGTCCCCATTTTCATCCACGTCAGCCCGGGAATCCACCCTGAAGTCGTCAAGCTGGCGGTCCAGGACGTCCTGGAGCCCCGTAAGCCGCGGTGGTGAGGGTCCGGACCGTTGCCGTGGGTCTGCGGCTCTCGCACACTGGACAGGTCCGGCAACGGCAAGGCGGGGGTGTCGGCCGGGCCGGCTTGGCACGGTGACCTGGATTCACCATACCGCGGCCAGAAAAGCCGTTCAACCCCGCCAGCCGGGGTGACGCCCTCCGGTGTTCAGCCCCGGCACCATCGACCAGGTAGGGCCACCATGTTTCGAGTCAGCCGCCAGGGCGAGGGCATCGACGACGCCGACAACATCGAGGGCGCTCGGGGAGATCGTCCGGGGCCAGCCCCCGGGCCGCTACGACTTGGACGAGATCCGGGCGGAGCCGTTCCCGGCGGGCACACCAGCCGGTCGTGGGGTCGCATGATTGGACATCCGGACGGGTGGCTTGAGATTGAGTTGTGGCCGGGAACAAAATAACCGAAATGACCAACGAATAATTGCGATATTCTCATGAAATACTACACCGTACGCATGAGTTTGGAATCCCTCATAACGGCAGGATTTATGGTGTGCCTATCACATTTTTTCTTTTCCTGATTGTCGCTGTGATAGGCATCTACGCGATCGTAAACCATGGCGAGACCTCTATAGCCGCAATCGGGCAATTCGGTGACTCGTTCGGAATCATCACCTGTATATTACAGGGATCGGTATCTTTGGTCTTGTGTTAACCCTGCATATGCAATACGAGCAATCTGATTTGCAGTACAAGGAACTCCAGAGATTGGACAGAGCCACAGAAGAAAATCGAATTGCCTTAGACTTCCAAAGGCGTGAGCAATTCTTGACGGCCCGTCTGAATGCCACGCTCGCACTTATTCAGGCCCGAGAAATCGAAGCTAGGGCGGCTCAGGGGACAGGTGAAACCCGTCGAGATGAGTTCGCGGAGGAATCCCTTCAACTGAGGCATCAAGTTGGAATCCTGCTTGCAGAGTCGGATCTCATGTTCGATAATTCCGTCCCAAATGATAAATTACAAATCATCTCTATTAAAAATTACATTCACGATATAACTTATAAATTCAAGCGGAATTACAATATTTACAAAATGGCCCCTGGGGTGGTCTTGATGTTCATACAGGACGGTTCGCCCGTGATGTTGGTTGCCTTATCCGCCTCCTGGATCGGAGGCATCCTCAAATCTCCCGGATATTGGACTCCGAGTGGAACCGCTTCAATAGGCTCGAAAAAGGCGAGGGCGATGTGGAAGCTTGGTTCGATGAATTCTTATCAGAATGCGAGAGGAGCAGCCGTTCGTCGAGCAACCAAGTGGTTCCTGACCTATCTGTGCCTGCTCTGAGGGTGATTATCTAGTCGAGCCGAAACACCTCATTGAGCACCATCGCCAACCTCACCCCAGCCTGATAGAGCCTCTGTTTCGCCACGGGCAGGCTCCGCTCATAGTACGCATCCCCGAGTTTGGCACCTGGCTTGATCCTCTGCCCGGTTGACGGGTCCTGATAGGCTTCCCTGGCGGCCAGCAGGGATTCGGTCGCCCAATCCTCGACTGAGCCGCCCTGGGCCTTCTGGCGGGCTTCTGGCGTGTCTATGGCGACGAGATCGGCGAGCCGCCGGGATTCATCTCCGCTCGCCCGTTCGATGATTCCGGTGTCCCAGACCCGGTGCATGTTGCTCCCACGGGTGAACCATCGAACCTGGGTATCGTTCCCGCCCCGGTCGTGGTTGTCGCCGACGTGGCAAGGCTGGTGGAGGTCTCCGACCGGGTGGACGGCGAATGAAAGAAATGGGGAAAAGAAATGGGGACATAACGATTATCGACAATTGTAAGACACCAGCTTCAACTCTAGGACATCTGTCCATATTCGCTATGTCCCCATTTTCCTCCACCAGCTGATTCGCCGCCTTGAAATGCATTGCGGAAACGTTGACGGCCACATCGCCCTTCGTGTAAGGGCCAGCGACGTAAATCTTCGCCTTCATCGGCTTCTTTCGCCTCTTGGATGGATGCATGGCGCCGGACTCGATTGCCCGATATCGGCCAGCCATGCTAAGCCGTGAGTGGATTTGTAGCAATAGATGTTAAACAAATTTCCGATCAAGCGATTCGGGGGCGTGGTTCTGAGCCGCCTGCAGGGTCACGATGTCGATCCCGGTGGTAGACTCGTTCATGGCGGGGTACTCCTCGGCCTCGTAGGTCAACTGGTGTGATCGTAACGGCTGCATCACCAAGGATACCCCGCCGCCCTTCAAACTCCCGTACACGACTTTCGGTTATACCCCTCAGGTGAAAGGTGTGCAGTCCAATGCGAACGCATGCCAAGTGTCGTCGCCCCATGTCACCGCAGCTCGAATCTCTGGAAGGAAAGACTCTGCTCTCGGCCGGCTCGGCCATGCAACACGTCGCGCCTCGCCTGGCGGCTGCTCCCATTGTCGGCCAGGCGGTGTCCTTCCGCGGGACGTTGGCGGGGTCTGATAGCGACGTCAGCGTCCCCGGCATCTCCCATGTCGTCAGCTTCAATACCACTGGGACCCTCATCGGCCCCGGCTCGACCCAACTGCGCGGCACGTTGTTCGCGCGGGGGAACCCTCGGCCAGGCCAGTTGCTCGGCCAGCTCCTTCTGCGCAACAGCGGCGGCTCGATGACGGTCAACGTCTACCGGTCGGCCACAGCGGGGACTTTCACCGACACCGTGGTCCGGCGCGGGGAGCCGACACCATCTATAAAGGGGCGACTGGCAACCTGGAGATCGCCATGGCCTGGACCTTCAACGACCCCTATTACCTCCACCAGCAGGCATGGATGAAGTTCATTCCGGGCTGACGATCCTCAGGGCGAGATGGGGACCCCTGGATGTCGGGTAGCAGGGAGACATTGCTGTCTCCCCGCCCCCTAAGAACCGTACTTGAGACTTGCGCCTCATACGGCTCAAGCCTTCACTAACGCCCCTCTCAGGACGCGGCTGGGTTCTTCAGCGATTGCTTCTGGGCGTGGACTTGTCGATGGCAGTTGGCGTGGAGCACTTCCAGGTTGTCACACGTCTCCTGGCCACCGTGACTGCGCCAGACCCGATGGTGGATGTGCCAGGGTTGCTCTTCGGCGTGAAGCTGCTTGCCTGCACACCACGCAACGTCCCTGCTGTTCCTTCCAGAGATATTCGATCCGTCCTCGACCCGCCAGAGTGTGGCTGAGCTTCCAGGCCAGCCGTTCTTCCAAGTAGAGTTCCCACTCCGGATCGTAGGGGTTGGCGGCACTCCGAATCTTCACCCACCGCAGGATTTTGGCTCCCACGGCGTTCATGAGCTGGATGGGTCGGCCCTTGCCCGTGCTGTCACGGATTGTGCCCGTGAACACCCAGTCTCGGTGACCCACTTGTTGAAAGTATTTCGTCTTGATCCACTTCCAACTCTTCTGCGGATGGCGTCGATGACACCATCGTTTCAGCTTCCAGAAGATTCGGTTGTCCACAGTCGCGAAGGTGCGTTTACTCGCGACATAACGATGGTACATGGTCCAGCCTTTGATCTGTTGGTTCAAACGCAGGATCAAGTCTCCAGCCGTCATGCTCCCCGAGTTGTCGATCGTTTCCTGGATCTTGGTCAAGAAGGTCTTGACGCTTCGTTTTGATGGCTTGGTCAAGACCTTGCCACTGCGGTAACGTCGGACCGTTTGGCCAAGGAAATCGAAGCCGTTCTCCAAATGCGTGATCCTGGTTTTCTCGTGGGAGAGTTCGAGACCCCGCTGACGTAGGAAGTGTTCCACGAGAGGTTGGACTTCGCGTTGCAGGAGGATTCGTGAGGTGCTGGTGATGATGAAGTCATCCGCATAGCGGACCAGATGGACCTTGGCTTCGTCACGCCGATGGCCTCGGGTGCCAAAGCGTTGCTCCAACAACTGCTGGAGCCCATCTAACGTCCGATTCGCCAGCGCAGGAGAGATGATCCCTCCTTGAGGTGTGCCTTCCGTGGTGGCGAAGAGAACTTGCTTCTCCAGGAAACCGGCCTTCAACCATTTCCTGAGCATGTCCTTGTCCATGGGGATGTGGTCCAGCAGCCAGTTATGGCTGATTTGATCAAAGCATGCTTTGATATCCCCTTCCAAAATCCATTTCGGACCGGTGGGATTCCTCAGGATCTTGTGACATTGATCCAGAGCATCGGCGCAGCATCGTTCCAACCGAAAGCCATAGGAGTGACCGTCGGCTTGAGATTCCGCGATGGGATCGAGACCGAGCAGGTGGAGGGCCTGCATAGCTCGATCGGCCATGGTGGGAATCCCGAGGGCGCGGCGGCGGCCGTTGCTCTTGGGAATGTACACCCTGCGGAGCGGTTGCGGCTGATAGCCGTGCCGACGCAAGGCGTTGAAGGCCCTCGTCTTGGCCTCCGGCGTGGTCCAGAGGATTCCGTCCACGCCCGGAGTTCTTGCACCCGAATTGCTGATAACTCGTAGAATGGCCAGAGCCCGGCCACTATATGAGTGAGTGAGCAGGTAAACCAGGGCTTTGACTTTATTCCACCTGCCCTCCCGAACCGCCTTCACGATACGCGCCTGGAGCCGACGAACATTGCGGTAGACCGCCTTCCAATTGATGGAATGCCAGTCGGTTGCAAGGTCGGGAGCCGCACCAGCGGGCATTTCTGCTGCTGACATATCTGCTTGTCTCCCTTTGTCGGTTGGCCAAGGTTCTCTCGTGACGGAAGACCAGAGGGAAGTCTGCCCCCTTTCGGGTAGGGTGATCTCGCCGGATGGCTCAACCCTTATCTGGTCGGTTACGGACCAGCTTTCGCTTTCTCCCTCCTCCTTTACCCGCCGCCCCATCGGCTTCTCTTGCGAGTCGCTTTCCCTTGCGGGGAGACGACGGGCTTACCACGTTTCGCCGATATGCCGGGGTGGGGAAGGTCGCAGCTATCCGCCGGTGGTCCGTCATCTGCGTCGAGAGATCGATGAGCCCTCGAACCTGACCACATGCCGTTTTGGCCCAAGCGTGTCAGCATCTTTCGCTTGTTCGCACTCACGACGTTTATCGCTGCTTCACCGAAGTTGACCTATCCACCTCATCCTGGCCCCCGACCGCCTTGATGCTCGCGGTCGCAGCGTCAGCTCACGCGTCGGCTGCCCTCTCGAGAGAGGAGGTTACGTTGTTCCGGGGCTTACTATCCCGGTAGGATCCTGTCGGCAGAACAACAGGTGCCGTCGGTCTTCTCCGAAGGCCTCGGCACAGCCACATCGACGACATCGTGTCGCACCATCGAAAGTGCGGGAGAACCTTTTTCTCGGCGCGATTCCACAAATATGAAATGCGGCAGTCTGCGCAATCTGGGTTGACTTGGTCTTTCGCTCGAAATAATGCCCGATCGCGAGCGAACGACTTGTGGGATTGATGTTACACAAGCTATGGCCGAGGCTTCGCGATGGCGACTGAAACATCCACAATCCTTGCGTATATGGGCGCCGCGGTCGGTCTCGTTGGCGGTGGAGTGGCCCTATACAATAGTTGGAAAGGTGCGTGCTGGAAGACGCGCGGAACTCGCTAACAGTTACCTTAAGGACTTCAACAACAACCCCGAGCTCGTATTTGCCGGGAGATGTCTCGACTGGAACGGCGGAAAACTTCTCCTGCCTGAAGGTCTGCGGCCTTACATGTCAAACGGCGAAGCTCTTATCGAGCATGACAGGCTTATCTTTCGAAAAGCGTTAGACCCGCACCTAAGGATGAATGCGATGGATGAGGATCCTCGCATCCAAATCTACCGCACTTCGATGGACTCCTTCCTGACTTGGATGTGCCTCGTCTCCAGCGCGCTGGACCGCCGGCTTTTTTCTGTGGATGATATTCACGATGTTGGATACTGGGTCGCCAAGATTCAGAGCGAAGTGGACTTACATGGGTTCATCGCCGGCTATGGTTACAAGGAACAAATCGAGAAGCTGATCCACCGCTTTCGGCAAGGTAAATCACCCTATCAGAACTTGGTCTTTCCCGCTAATTATGTGGCGAGTCGACGGGATCGGTCATTTTCCGAAAACGAACCATCCGGCCCTCCAAGCAGCGGCTAATAGCTGATCGACGGTCCAGAACTCCCGCATCAGCGGTCGTAGAGGGCTCGCAGCCCCGCTTAGAAACTATCCGAGAACGCCGTTTCGGACACCGGAAACCCTTGAAAACAAGGGGGTTCCAACCGTTCTCGGATAGTTTCTTAGCACGGCACCCTCGAAGGATGCGGCCCGCACTAGCGGCATAGGCCCAAACCCACCGCCGCTGCCGTCTGCGCTTCTTTCTGGACCGCTCTATTACCTTCTGAAACTGATCTGGCGTTATCGAATCAGCTGCGTGTTCGCGCCATGAACCGCTTCGAAAAGCTTCCGTTTGAGCCGACTGACTGCGAAGTCCAAGCCTTTCACGTCGAGAATGAGAATCTCCTACCGCTCCCTCCTTCAGTCTACCTCACCGGGTTTCATCGCCTGTGCAGATGGAAATTATTGCAGAATGCAATAACAATCAAGTACTGTCATGCCTTCTTTTTTGACATTTGGGCGGATTTAATATTTTTCTTGACCATATCGTTCCTCGGCTCTTGAAGGATCGACTTTAGCTTCTCCATGATTGAACTTGGACAATTGGCTTCTAGATAATCCCATTCTTCTTTTGTGACTGCATGAGAATTTGGGTCGAGCCTACCCTTAAGGCCAATACCGTTTAAGGAAGCATAACCACTGTCTCTGCAAAGGTTTTCTTCAAGGGCGGAATGTGTCGATGTTTGGATCGTTTCTTTTTCCACTTGGACATTTTACGCTTGATCACTCGCGGATTGATCCGGTTCCTCCGCATTTCGTCATCGGTGCGCTCCCCCTGCATCTCCCACAACAATCCCTGGTACCACTCCTCGAACGCCTCGGGGGTCGAGCTGTTGCATTCTGGCAACCGGCACTTGAGGATCTGGAAGCACCCCAGAAACGACAGCCGATCCGGGTCCAGCCCCACGGTCCCGGCGGCCGCAACCATCAAGGCTCGGATCACGAAATGACCCAGCGACAGCGCATAGATCTCCTGGATCACCCCCGCCGGGGTCTCGCTTCGCATCTGTGCCGGCTTGGTCGCCCGCCGCGGATCATGATGGGTCTTTTGCTCATCATAGACCAACTCCTGTTCCCATCTCTCGTGATAAAGAATAATCAATTCTTCAGCAGGATAAAGCTCCGCGTCAAGGAGATTCGTGATCAGCACATGAGTTTCACCGTGTCCGACTCGTTGCGGGTCGTCCAGTGTATAGCGGATCACCCGGACGACGATCCCATCCCGATCGATCTGACGGTCGTAGCAACCCCGATAAATCTTGGCCAGGTACGAGCCATCCGCCAGGTTTTGGATCGACTTGAGGATCAAGCCGCTTTTCACGCGTGCCAACAGCTGGACGCCCCGCAACATCGCCGTTTTCCAGTGGTCATAGCTGAAAAACCCGCGATCCTCCAACAGGAGCATCTCCGGAGTCAGATGGCGGAGCAAGCCGCCGACCATCGACGGTTCGCCGTGGGCGATCGACCGGACCACGAAGGCCAGTTCGATGTGGGTCCCCAATTCGACCAGGCTCAGCTTGCGGACTTGGGGGAACGCGCCGTCGCCGCGCGGCCCGGCCGAGGGGCGCGCGAAGGCCGCGGCGTTGGCCTCCGAGTCGGGGACATCGTAGACGGTCCCATCGATGCCGACCAGGCGGAACCCGCGGTAGAAGGCTCCGGGCGTATCGGGCCGGGCCAGAGGATGAACGACGTGCTCGAACAGGTGGCGGACCGGCGCGATGCCCAGGCGTTGCCGGGCCACACACAGGCTGGATCGATGGGGACTCTCCTCGCCGACTCGGAGCCGGCGTGCATGCTTGAAGACTTGGCGGATCGGCAAGTCGGTCAACAGCCCCATGGCCAGGACCACCCAGCAAACAATCTCGTGGGTCAGTGTGCAACGTCGTTGATTGGTTTTACCGGTGGCCGCGAGGACTTGGCGAACGGCCTCGGGCGAGATAATCTGTTCCAGTCCCGCCAAGCGATCCAAGATCCGGCCCGACGCATCGGGCGGCAGCGTGCAATGTCCGTGCGGCATGCGAGTCATGGCCTCCGTGTTGCTTGGGTCGTGAGTAAACCCAAAGTAACAGGAGGCTGTGGCTTGCGCCTATTTCAACGGTATTGGGGCTAGCCGAGGCTGCTCCCCGAGTTTCAGTGCAGCTGCACCAACCGTGATTTCCCATCAACGTATACAGCGCTGCACGTGCGGAGAAACGGCGATAAACCAACGAAAATCATAGGAAATCCTGAGAATTCATGGAAAACGGCAGGAGGTGTGTTTTCGACACAATTCCTTAATTTACAGCCACTTACCACCCAGCAGCGCTCCTGACTCTTAATCAGCGGGTTGTAGGTTCGAGTCCTATGGGGGGCATTTTAACTCTAGCCTAGCAAAAGAATTAGGGTAAGTGGTTGACTCCGCCAGACCGAGCGGATCGGTTGCCATCGATGGCCTGCCCGATTCCCTAGCCTTGCGGATAGGCAGAAGTCCGACCGGACCCGTCCGATCTTGCCGCATCCTCCGGTCGGATCGGGGCGGTGAGTCCTGCCGACTTCCGCGTTCCGATCAGCGCGGTCGGATCGTCCCGATGACCTCGATCCGGACGGGGACGCCGTTGATCGTTTCGGGGAGTCGGGTATCGGCCGCCGGGGGTGATACGAGGTTGACCTTCACGCCGTAGCCGTCGCCCACCCGGATGAGGCCGAGGCCGACGACCAAGGAATTGCCGGCGAGAAGCGATTTGGCCCGCTCCTTGGCTGCGCGGGCCTCATCCAGGCTGGTCGTGCTCATGGCGGGACTCACTCGGCGACAAAGGTCTCTGATCCGGCCGTCCGGGACTGCGTCGAACGATTCGTCACGCCGGTGACCGGGCCGGACCTCTTCTTCATCTTGGCCATCGTGGCAATCTCCCGTGAAGCCCTTCGCAACCGCCGCCTCATGAGAAGAAGAGATCGACTTTGAGCGCGTCCAGGACGGCATGGATCGGGTTGGCGAACGTCAGGCCCTGGCCATCGGAGCCGCCCAGGTCGCTGCCGGCGAAGAGTAGCGCCACGGCGCGGCGGTCTGCATCGATGATCAGCGAGCCGCTGTCGCCCCTCTGGCTGAAGTCACTTTCAGAAGGGGTCGCAGTTTTTCGGGCGAGTTCAGCCATCGGAAGACGCTCTCGAAAGTGTCAACGGGATGAGCGGTAGTCCGATCATCGGAGTCAAGAGGTATGAAGATGGAAGCGGCACGTATGGGGTTGTCGCTGTCCAGAGCAGTTGGGACGAGACCACGAGGGTCGTGCATGGCCATCCATTCCATCCCCTCGAGCGGATGATTGAGGCCGAGTTGGATTCCGCCGTCTCAAAGTCGCAGTCTTCCGCAGTCTCGTGACCCGGACTTCCGCAGGCCAAACAACAGCGAGTCGAGTGCGAGTCCGGCGACCTGCAAGTTGACGCCGGCTACCGCTGTCGATCCTTTTCTTTTCCGACGCACCGTTTTTCAACTCCGTTCGCATCGTCGAGGTCAGGAAGATCCGATCGGAACAGCGAGCCCGCCAAACCGGTTCGCTCCATCGCGGCTCGGAATCGGTCCGCAAGTCCGGGGACCGGACCGATCGGTGGCGACACGCTCGTGCGATCAGCGGCCCGAATGATCGCAATCCCCGGGTGTCTTCACGCGAGACTCCCGGTGGACCAAACGAGCTTCCGGCGGTCATAATAGCGCGGATTGCCCCGCCCGAGGTCTCATCGTGTCATCGGGTGGCCGAGCATGAAACGACTGGCGACGGAGGCGTTTGCCATGCGGGACTCGAATCGTCGTGGCTTCTTGGCAAGGTCAGCCGCGGCGGCAGCCCTGCCAATCTTGCCTGACCTGGGCTTTCTGGCCGCGGTCAGTCGGTCCGTTGCCGCCGATGTGAGAATCGACCAAGATCAGGTTCGCCTTACTCCGTCCCTCGAACGGCTGGTCAAGCTCATTCAAACCACGCCGCGGGACAAGTGCATCCCCGTTTTCATCGAGCAACTTCAGGCCGGGCTGTCATACCAGGATTTTCTTTCGGCGCTGCTACTGGCGGCTATCGAACATGGCGATGCGCATCAGGTCGCCGGTGTCTACTCGGCGCACCGCGTCAGCAGCGAGGCTCGCGTCGAAGAACGGCTACTCCCCCTGTTCTGGGCGCTGGACCGCATCGTGGGTGGATTTCAAGAAGAGCATCCGAAACCACCGGGAAGTCTCGAGGGAGAATTGCCGAGGGCCGATCAAGCGGCCGCCAGCTTCCGGGAGGCCATGGCCGAGCTGGACCCGTCGCACGCGGAGCGCGCGATCGTCGTACTCGTGCGCACCCGAGGTCCCCGGCTCGCGATGTCGCTACTTTGGGAATATAGTGCCAGGAGGGTCTGCGGCACGCTCGGGCATCACCCCATCATGGTGGCCAACACCTGGAGGACCCTCGAAGCCCTGGGCTGGCAACACGCCGAACCGGTGCTGCGCTACCTCGCGCGAGCCTTCCCTAGGAACCAGGCGGACAGAACGTACGAGCCGAACCGGCAGCGTGCGCGCGAGATCCTGTCCAAGCTCCCAGCCGATTGGGCCGCCAATGAACCGAGTCGCGGTGCCACGCTCGAGATCTACCATCTCCTGCGGCAGGGGAAGACCGACCCAACGTGCGACCTGATTTGCACGCAGCTCTCCTCCGGGCGAGTGAAAGCCGGTGCGGCGTGGGACGCGATCCATCTTGTCGCGGCGGATCTGCTGTTCCGCTATAAGACGGGCGGCATCGCCATCGGCGGGGTATTGATCCATGCCGTCACTTCGACCAACGCCCTGCGATGCGGATTCGACTGCAGTGGGGATGATCGCGTGCGGTTGCTGATGCTGCTTCAAGGCGTGGGGTCCTGGGCGATCTGTTCATCCTTCCGAATCAGAGGGATGGTCAACTGCGTGAAATGAATCTGCTTGATCTGCAGACCGACGGCGTCAAGGCCTCAGCCAGCGTCGCAGACGTGTTTGCGATGCTTCCCAATAAGACGAAGGAGCCTTCTTCCGCGGATGCCGGAGCCTATCGGAAGCTCAGCGACGACGCTTGCAGGATGAGCTTCGGCTTGTCGCGGACGTCGGCGACTCAGGCGGCATTCAAGCAGGCTGCACGCAGTCTGCTTTGCGTCAAGGCGACGGGCAACCCGCATGACCTCAAGTATCCCGTTGCGGCATTCGAAGACACAGCCCTGGCGAGTCCGGAGTGGCGCCCCTACCTCCTTGCGTCGTCGGTCCATGCGCTTCATGGTATCGCCAGCGCGGATTCAACCGCGTTGTTACAGGCAAAGAAGGCGCTATTGTAACCGGAGACGAGCAACTTCAGCGTAAGCCCTGAAGGCGAAACAGCGAAGATTTGTGAGGGTCTCGGGCTCCGGGGTGGCCGGTTAGAGCGCCTATCGGTTGGATTGCGTCCGCCCCAGGACGACGCGAAGCCCCCGCTAAACTTCAGGCTGAAAAAAATTTGGGATTTTTTATCTGCCGCTGGGGCTGAGAGTTGGGGCGGTCCTCGGCCGAAATCCCCGCTAGGTGCATTAACGGTTTTCCAAAGTTGCGGCATCCTGAGAGTATGGCCCACGTGCGATCACAGCCGAGACGGACGCCCGGACCGCGCCTCCCGGTCCAGGTCGTCGTCGCATCCGGATATCAGCCAAGGAGATCAGGGATCACGACTTTGGAAAAAGATGTCCCATTGTGCCACTTGATGACACCCGCATCGGTCGGTGAGTCCCGGAGGGGAGCTGCGGTCGGCCGGGTGGCCAGGTTGGCAGACCGTGCCACAGCGCGGGGCGCGGGCAACGCAAGTGTGAGGCGCTCTAGTCGAGGAGGTCGGCGCTGTAGAGCGTGCTCTCGAAGTAGGAGCGATATTCGTATTCACTCATCTGCATTACATAAATTATGGTGCCATTCGGGAGCACTTCGATCGACTGTCCGAACGGATTGCTACCCGGCCCGGCACCCCCGGACGTGAAGGCGAGGTCGCCGTTGGAGAGCAGCTCCGCGCTCCCCAGGAACGACGAGTAGTTGCCCATGTCGGCATTCACCACCAGTGTCGCCGTCATGTTCTGCTCGTTGAGGATCCATTCCTGCCCGCGGCTCTGGGCGTTCCGGTTAAACTCATGGCGGGTGTTCCCGTCATCGAAGACCAGCAGGGTGTTGTCGTTGATGTAGCGCACGTCGTGCTGGTGGGTGAACCACGGGCTGGGGGTGTTGGCGATGGCCTTGAAATTGCCGCCCGGCCCCAACTTCCAGATGATGTGGCCGTCGCCGGTGCCGTTGGCGTAATCGATCTTGATCGCCCAGTCCTGGGAGCGAAGGGAGACGACCAGGTCGTCGTCCTCGGGCGACCAGCTCACGGAGTTGGCGTGCAGCCAGTTACTCGGGAGGGGGTGAACCTTGCCGAGGCGGTTGGTGTTGAGCCGGTTGAAGGCGTTCCAGACCCACGACACCTGGAAGTTCTGATCCAGGACGATGGCGAGGTCGCCGGTGAACTTGGTGGGCTTCCCCTTGTAATCGACGGTCTTCTGCGTGCTGGCCAGGACGACCGTGTCGCCGTTAGGCAAGATCTTGGCCTCGTGGTCGAAGTCGATGATCTGCGGCCGGTGGAGCGCGGCCAGCTCTGCGTTGATGGCATGGACGTCCGTCTGGCGCAGGGTGTCGCCGGCCAGATCGACCTGCCGCAACATGTTATACCCCGCGGCGACGCCGGTTGCCTTGCCGCCCAGCAGCATCACCGTTCCGCCCGGCTCGAGGTTCTGGGCATAGCTGGGGAAGTTGTTGGCCACGGAGTCATAGTACCAGATGACGTTGCCGTTCAAGTCGGTCGCCACGGTGTTGACGGTGTTGACAAAGACCCCGGAGTGGAAGATCACGCCCTGGCTCAGGTCGGTCCCGGCGGCCGGCGGCTGCACCACGCTGAACTTGGGGAAATTCAGGTTCGACAGCAGGCTCCCCGTGGTGAACGCCAGCGGGGCGGAGACTGTCCCGTCGTCCAGGACGTACCGCATCAGGTAGGTCGTGTCGGGCAGCATGCCGGCCACGATGAAGTTGGTGCTCTCGCCGGGGACGATGGGCTGCGGGGAGGTATTCTGCCAGGACAGGGTGGAGCCCTGCTGGGCGAACTGGACGTACATCGAGGCGCCGGGGGAAGGGGGCGCACTGAACAGGGCGACCAGGGGGTTGGCCATGGGGCTCACCACGGCGTTGTTCCCCACCACACGCGTCTGCGCCGTATACGCCACGGCCGCGCTCTCGCGATTCGTGGCGCCAAATCCTTTCTTGACGACCACGTCGATGACGTAGGTCCCCTCCTGCATGGGATTCCAGGTGAAGCTGTTGCTGCGGCTGAAGTCGCTCACGACCTGGAGGGGACCACCGAGCATCCCGACGTTGAACTGGTAGACGGGCTTTGACCCCAGGCCGCTGGCCGTCGCCGTCCAGATGACCGGCGATCCGACGTAGGGGACCGGCGGCGCGATGTCGGTCAGCGAGACGGACAGCAGGCAGCGATCCTCCAGGGTCGTGCAGCGCGGTCGATGTCGCCGGGGGCGACGAAACGGGGTGCGCCGGGCCGCGGCCCGCCTACGAGAGGTCGTCACGAGTTGCCACATGGGAATGATTCCTCATAGCGGGATGACAGCAGCGGGGCGCAGCATCCGGGTCCTCGGCTGCCGAATAGTGGTCGTGCGCCGGTATCCTGGAGGCGCAAGGGCAAGGATTGTCCCCGACGGATGCTGCGCGTTGCTGTTGCACAGGCGAGTCGGTCGCAAGGGCCAGGGCGGGAGCGAGTGAGGTTCTGTCTGGGGCCGACACATCCCACGAGTCCCGTCGGGCCGCCACCTCTCGCGAGGAAACGAATCGGAGCTGGCGAAAAAGGGCCCATCAAGAGAAAACGGAGATTGGGGCCCTTTCCCGACGACAAGAGCACCCCCTGGAGAAAAAGAGGGCGGGTTCTGTCTCCTCCATCGACATGCGGAGATCGAATTTCGCACCGGTCCGGTTGTACCCCGACATCCTTGGCGCTGGGCGGCGTCCGTCGGTTCCCATCACCCGTGACGCAGCTCGCTTCCCGCACGGCGTTCGGTCCGGGCCTGTCCGCCCGGCCGACTCGCATCCACAGGAACGCTCCGGGTGGTGCGTGTGAATCCAATCCCCTGGTCGTCAGGCTTACCTCGGGTCGCTGAACCACCCTTCCTGGGATGACAGAACGTCGTAATCGATCGTCGCCTTTCCTTCCGAGTGGGGCCAATCGATCTCTGCCGGTGTATTAGAACGCGCCGTGACGCGATCGCAACAAAGAATACGAGAAAAACGAGCGGTTGCGTTGACTTTTCTTTCTGTTCGCAATGCGCGACGGAATGCTGGGGAGCGCGGCACGGCGACCGCGGATGGTCGTAGGGCTGGACTTGGGGTCAAGGTTTGACCCCAAGTTCACCTCAGTTTGACCCCAAGCTCACCTGACCCCAAGTTCACCTTGAATCCATACGAAACGTTCGATGAGCATTCCCAAACCCAGAGTTGCGCGGCCCAGCATGGCTGCCCATGGAGGGATCGGCTGAGTAGACCGTAGGCTATTCATGCCGCAGCGCCTCGATCGGGTCCATCCTTGCGGCGCGCATGGCCGGATAGATTCCAAACATGATCCCGATGCCGACCGAGATCGTGAAGGCCACGGCCACCGACTGCAAGGTGATGATCGTCTTCTGATCGGGTATGAAGTAGACGATCAGCCAGGGTATGACGATTCCGACCATCACGCCGGTCAGGCCACCGACGCCGGAAAGGACTACGGTCTCGACCAGGAACTGCTGGATGATGTCGCGTCGTTTCGCTCCGATAGCGCGGCGGATGCCGATTTCCCGCGTCCGCTCGGTGACGGTCGCCAGCATGATGTTCATGATCCCGATGCCGCCTACCAGGAGTGAGATGGAGGCGATCGTGCCCAGGATGATGCTGAACTGACGCGCCGTCCGACGCGCTTGCTCCAGCAGGTCGTAGGGGACAGTCAGCTCGACATCCTTCTTGGGATGGAATGACTCGTAGGCACCCTTGATGACGGAAACAGTGGGACTGACATCGTCGATACTCCGGACCTGCATCGTGATCTGCGAGAGTTCGGTCTCCTCGGCGGAAAACTGGCCCGAGCGTGCGTCCACGATCTTCTCGCCGAACCGGACCCGGCAAGTGTTGAGGGGGATGTACACATCCTTGTTATAATCCATTGCCGCCAGGCTCGCGCCAATCCCCCCGGACTGGGCTCGCTCTGCCGTCACTCCGATGACGATGTAGTAATCCGAGCCGAGCTTGACCTTGTCCCCGATCGGATCTTCGAGGGGGAAGAGGGTCCGGGCGGTATCGGAGGCGAGCACGGCGTAGTTCTTGAACTTCTCGTTGTCCGCAGGCTGGAGGAATCGGCCCTTGGCAATCTGCAGGTGGTTGAACTCGGCATAGTCATGGGTGGTGCCCACGACCCGGCCGTCGAAGGCGCGGTTGAGGTAACGGATCTGTTTGCTGCGGATCTCCCGGATTGGCAACACCCGTTTGATCGTCGGCACGGTCTCGAGGATGCGCTCGTAATCCTGGTAGGTCAGGCCGTACTTCAGCACGAGCGTCGGCCGACCGCCTTGAGTCTGCTGCTGTTCCTCGCTGGGCTTGACGGAACGAAGGATGATGTTGGTCGCGCCGAAGAGCTCGATCCGCTCCTGAGCATCTCGGCTCGAGCCCTCACCCACCGCAAGCATCGAGATCACCGCAGCAACGCCAAAAACGATGCCCAGGGCCGTCAGGCCCGAGCGAAGCTTGTGCAACATCAGGCTCTTCAGGCCGAGTCTTAGCGCGCGCCAGAGGCGTCCCATGAGTCAGAAAACCCCCGAAAGGGAACGAGGACCGCGGCTGGCGACCTCGGGAAGGCCGGTTGGGAAAAGCACGAAGAAACGTAATGGCAAAGGTCCCGCTCCTGAGCGTCCGTTCGTGATGAGTCCGACGACTACCGCACCGGATCGGCGTGTTGCGATCAACTGGAGTCGGAGCTCCTCCGGAGGACGCGACACGCATGATTCATGATAGGCTCGATACCCGTTCACAAAAAGGCGGGTTTCGAGGAACCCGCGTGATTGCGCGCCGATTCCGGCGTCGGGCTCTGCATTCCTGGGCGATCATGCGGTCATCTCCGATCGCCCCGCACGGGCGATCTTCCGGAATAGCATGAGGAAGATCGCCTGTTCTTCGTCGGTCAACGACTCGAGCATCCCTCGGAAGAATCGTGCCTTCCCGGCCGAGATATCCTCGTAGGCGCTCTGGCCTGTCCCCGTCAATCCGACCCGGATTACTCTGCGATCCTCGTCCGACCGCCGCCGGTTGACGAAGCCTTTGCGCTCGAGATGATCCACCACGGCCGTCACGGAGTTCACGGCCAGGCGCAAATACTCTGCAAGTTCGCGCATCATTCGAGGACCAACCATCCCAAGGTGCTCGACGACGCGGAACTCCTGCATGCTTAGCTCCATCGATGTTCGGCAGGCCGCCCCCGCGTTCAGGCTGCGGAACTGCTCGGAGATTTCCCGCATCAAATCGCCGAGATCCGCGGCTTTGTCGTCCAATGAGTCGATTTGCTCTACCATCGAATAGTTCCACCAACGAACTAATTTACTCCATGCCGGCACGGCCGGTCAAGGACAAGTGTCTTGCCGCACTGGAGCGCCGGGGTTGCGTTGATAAGTCGATCGCTTCGAGTCACCCGGTTTCGCCGGTCTTACGCGTGAGGGCGGGACTCCGACCCGTCAATCCGAGGTCGGCGGCATACTAAATCGCACCCAACAGGTCAGACACAGCCGAAGCCTCGTGCTCCAGTTCGGCGACATTGAGAGCGACGCCGCGCGCGCATCATCGTCGAGGTAATAGTTCGGGACGATCGACCAGTCCTTGCCGTCGGCGGTGAACAAGGGGAAGCTGAAGACCAGGCCGCGTGGTACTTCATAACTCCCATCGGAGACGACGCCCGCGTTGAACCATCGTTCAAAAGGAGTGGGCGTCATGATCGATCGGACCGTACCCAGGATTGCTTGCGCAATCGAGCCGGCGGGCATGGTACCCTTCAGCCTGAAGATCTCATCAGGCCGCTTGGCGATGGTGGGAATCAGAACCGTCTTCACCCAATCGGTGTCATCGAGCACCTCGAGCGCTGATCGATCGCCGATCCGGGCGGGCTTCAGGTCGAGGAAAGCACTCTCACTATTGTTCCCCCAAACGGCCACACGGCAGATCTGGGAAGCCGGTGAGCCCACTTTTTCCGACACCAGGGCAACGGCTCGCATTCGGGGGACCTGGCTCAATGCGAACCAGTGTTTCTCGGGAACGCTCGGCGCTTGAGATCGCGCGACCATGCAATTGCTGTTGCTAGGGCTGGTCACGACGAGTATCCGCGCCGTCGGTGCCACCTGATTGATGGCCCGGCCGTGGTCGATCATGATCGGCGCATTCTGCCGGAGCAATTCCAGACGATCCCTGATGTCCGGCCGGATGGGCCTGCCACCCAGCAAGATGATCCAATCCGCACCCTCGAACGCGTCGCGGGGATCCAGCGTGCTTGTCAAGTCGGTGAGCAGCATGGAAGCACACTCTCTCAATTCCATCTCACAGCCTCGAAGTTGCGCCTGTGCCTCGGGACGCTCGAGGAGCCGGAGGGCCACTGGCCGGTCGCGGCCAAACATTCCGCCAGCCGCAATCCGGAAGACCAGGGAATAAGCAATGCGACCTGCGGCACCGGAGACTGCGACGCGAATCGGTCGAGCGTCAGGCATTGGGCTCCTCCTCCGGCTTCGCTGGTAACCGGAAGGCTCATTCGGATCGTATCGAATCACGATAACAAAATCGGCGGGGATCGGGGCGGGTTTGAGAAGGCGCCGGGTTCTCCACTTGCGAGGATCCTCGCTTCTCCATGAAGAACGATACCACTCGCGAGCCGGTTAGGCATAGATCGGGCCAATTGTGCAGGACGATTATCCTGCGGTTCGCTCCGGATTCGAGTTCATTGCGGATCGGGATATGTATCGCTCTTGGCGGCCGGCTTTATAATGAACTAGTCGGTCCCGGGGTCGGCGACGACGGATTCAGGAGGTTGGGTCAGGAAGCAGGTTTTCGTCGGAACGAGGTAATCTGGGCATGGGACACTCCGTCTACGAGGGTGGCAACGTGGTCATTTTCATCCCATGAGACAGGTCGCGATCCTCGGCGCGGGGGGAATGGGGACGGCGTTGGCAGTCCAATTCGCCCGGTCGGTCCCGGAGGTTTGGCTCTGGTCGCGGGATTCCGAGCACGCGAGGGAGTTCGCGCGGACGCGCGTGAACGAACGGCATCTTCCCGAGATCACGATTCCCGACTCAATCCGGATCACGAGCGACGGGCCGGAAGCGACCGGCGGGGCCGCGTTGCTCGTAGCGGCCATCCCGACCTCGTTCCTTCGTCGTACGCTGGGACAGCTCGCGGCGGCGATCCCCCCGTCGATCCCCGTCCTCAGCGTGGTCAAAGGGATCGAGTACGGGACATTCGCGCGCCCGAGCCAGATCATCGTGGAGATCCTGGGGCCGCGGCCGGTCGCCGTGCTGAGCGGGCCAAGTCATGCGGAAGAGCTGGCTCGGGGACTCCCGGCCTCGGTCGTCGTCTCGGGAACCGACGGCGGGCTCAACGATCAGATCCGTGACCTGCTCAGTCATGAGACGTTCCGGGTCTACACCAGCACAGACGCTCTTGGCGTCGAGTTGGCGGGAGCCCTCAAGAATATCCTGGGGATCGCCGCAGGGATATGCGACGGCCTCGGTTTCGGTGATAATGCCAAGGCTGCTCTGTTGACGCGTGGCCTCGTGGAGATCGCCCGCTTGGGCGTCGATCTCGGCGCTCGGCTCGAGACATTCTACGGCTTGGCGGGAGTAGGGGACGTCGTAACGACCTGTTATAGCCCGTACGGCCGCAACCGGGCCGTCGGAGAGCGGATCGGTAAGGGGCAGACCCTCGATCATATCCTCGCCGAGATGGTCAACGTCGCCGAAGGCGTGCCCACGACCCGGAGTGTCCATGGACTGGCGAGGGACCGTGGTGTGGAGATGCCGATCACCGGAGAGCTCCATCAGATCCTGTTCGAGGGCAAGTCGCCCCGGGCTGCCGTGACGGACCTGATGGTTCGGCTCCCCAGAGTGGAATGGGAATAACGAGTTGGCCGCGCTAACCGGATCGTGTGCCGTCGCGTTCAAGGAATGGGCCGGCGTCTGTGACGCGCTGGAGCAAGGAGTCCAGTCGATCATCCTCCGCAAGGGGGGAATCCGCGAGGGACTAGGGGCGGGTGATTTCGTCCCCGAGCATGCCGAATTCTGGCTCTACCCCACCGCGGTCCATCAGGCCCAGCAAGGGCTACGGTCCACCGGAATCGCGTCGCCCCAGCCCGTGAACGAGTTGCTCGGGGCCATTCCAATCCGATCCCTGGCGCGAGTGGGCCTCATCGGCTACATCCGGGACGAGGCGATGTTGCCGGCGCTCGAGGACTTCCACATCCTCACCGACGCGACCGTCCATCATCGATTCCATTACCGAACTCCCGGCCTTTGGGTTCTGGGGGTGCGCATCTGGCGGCGCGACGCAGCTTATGGCATCATCGCGACTCCGGCTCAGGCCGGGTGCAAGACCTGGGTGACGCTCGATGCCGCTTTGCCCACGTCCGGTCTCCTCCCCGTGCTGGACGATCGCGCCTGGACGGAGCGGCTCCGGCGGTTGAAGGCTGTTCTCGACGATGACTCTCAGTGTCACTTAACGACCGGAAATGAGAGAGCACCGACCTGAAAACAGGAGTGGGTTTCTCAACCGCTCTCCACCGAAAACACCCACTTCGGCAATCTCGTACTGGCAATGCATCCCACACAAGCCAGCGCCATCGTATCAACCATCAAGCAGTCCGATCCGCGCTTCGCGCTCTGGCATCCGAAAACGCGATCGACTACCCGGGAGTAAGCATGACGGCTCGTCAGTTGGCCCGCGAGTTCCGCGACTACCCGGCCACGTTCGCTATCTGCCTCATCTGGATTGCGCTCTTCGCCGCCTACACTTACACCGAGCATGCAGCGGACAGCCACTCCCTGTCGCTCTGGCGATGGCTGGTTACGGGCTTCGGCGGGGGCAATCAATTCGGCGATCTGAGCCTTCAGGATCTCGATCATGCGCAATACTGGCGGCTATTGACTTGCACTTTCGTCCATTATAGCCTACTTCACGTCTCGCTCAATGTCCTGGCGATGTACCAACTTGGGACGATGGTCGAGTCCTGGTACGGTTCGTCGCTGCTCGTGGTTATCTACGCGATGACCGGCAGCTTCGGGAACCTGGTCTCGACCCTGATCCGTCAGGTCATCGGATCGGATCCGAGGGTGCATTCGGCGGGCGGCTCGGTGGTGATCTTGGGGCTGGTCGGCATGTGTGCCATCGCGGGATGGCGGTCGAACCGGCGCATGGGACGTCTCCTGGCTCGCCAGATGGGGATCGTCTTGTTCTTGACGGCCATACTGGGTCTCGCACTGCCCAAGTTCATCGACAACTGGGGCCACGCCGGAGGGGCCCTGGTAGGCGGAGTCATCGGGTTCCTGCATCCGTGGTTGTTGGCGAATCAGTCGAAGCCGTCGATTTGGGGAGCGGGACTGATCGCGGTGCTGATCATTGTGGGCTGCGGTATGGCCCAGCTCCTCGAGAACCGGCGACAGGTCGAAAGGAGACTGGTCGCCCGCTCGGACTTTCTGATGCTCGTCGAAGGGACCTTGAACGTCGTTGGTCGAGTGGCGCTTGGGCGAGGCAACCTGGGGACGCTTCATGGGATGCTGTTAGCCCATCAGCGGTTGGCCCAGGGCACCGCTCATGACGAGATCGAGGAGGTTCGAAGACTGGTCGCGCGCGGCGGTGCCCTTTCCGATACCGAGCAGGTCGAGCTTCAGAGGTTCACCATCAGTGCGACTTCCTCGCTTCTCAAGTTCTATGAAAGTATACTTGATGGTCAGTCCCGCGTGGAGATCGAGCGGCTTCGTCCGCTGGTCGAGCCGGCGCTGAGCCGTCCCCTGTCGGAACAGGAAAGGCAAGGATTCAAGGAGCAACTCGCGCAGGCCGTCCGCGAGATCCTTCGAGAGTACAAGTTGGAACAAAGCCGCCTCCAGACAACTCCGCCGGGGGCGAAAGCCGTCGCTCGGCGGTGGTCGATAGTTTGGCGAATGCCGCACGCCGCAGCCGGGCTGGGCACTGCGCCTCATTCGTGGAGGTCGCAGCCCCGGCCGAGTACGGCGGTCTAGACCGGCCCGCTAGCCAGTCGAGCGCCGACATGGTGCCGGGGTCGGCCGCGATGATCTCTCAGCGCCGCGACGAAGTCGCCGATCGACGCGATCGGCCGATCGAATTCGGTGAAATAGCAGCCGATATTCCGGATCTCGTGGGCATCGCTAGACCCCGTCGTCCCCATGGGATGGGTGCGAAGCAGTTTCTCCGTTCGAGATCGTGTGTCGGGGGAGATGTTCTTGCTGACCAGTTCGAGGGCGTCGAAGACCGGCCCGTGCGCGGAGATGATGGCGTCAAAGGGTTGGTCCCAGCGGAAGGGATGCGCCGCGACGATGGCCGCATCGTGACCGCGGACCACGCGGAGGAGATCGGCGAGCTCGATGCCCGGCGGAACCTCGTCGAGATCGGGGAGGCCGTATACCAGGAAGTGGCCTTCGCGCGACGAGATCTCGGCTCCGGAGAAGACCCGGAGAGGGGCAGCTCGCCCGGCCAGATCCGCGAGTTCATCGGGCTCCCACTGATAGTCATGCTCGGTGATCACGACACCGTCGAGGCCGATCTCGCGGGCGCGTTTGACCAGCGCGATCGGGTCGAGCTCGCTGTCGGGAGAATGACGACTTGTGTGAATATGGTGGTCGAATTTCATCGTCTGTTCGTGGTCTTTTCCAGGGCCGGAGATGAGGGATCGAATTGTCTGTCTGAACTTCGAGCGGATCAACCTTCACCCTCCGAGTGAGCTTGCCCACGCACCGAACATGGGACTGCGGAAAGCAAACCACGGACAAAGGTGGCGCACTCGCTCGTCGATCACCAGGTAATTGTACTGGCGCTGCCAACCCCCCAGGACAATCATTCGGGGAGCCGGATCGGGCTCGTCCACCGGGCGATGGACGTGGCCGATGACGACGAGATCGGACAGACTGCGGCACGCCGCAACATACGCCCGGAAGACTTTGAGGTGACGCTCCTCTTCCTCGAAGAGTCCCCGATCGTTCTTCCAGGCCAGGGCGCGATCGAGCGGCCGGGCGATCGGGCCCGGGATCAGACCGAAGGTCCGGAAGAACGCACGGCTCTCCAGGCCGGCTTTCCAGAGCCTTCGCGCACCCAATCGATGGCCATGCACCAACCGGACGCGAATGCCGTGAGCGGTCAGGTCGTAGGGCTCTGTGATGATCCGGGCACCCAACTCGCGCGCGTAGAACGGACAGAGCCAGACGTCGTGGTTGCCGGCCATGATCGCCAGCGAGCCGCCCTGGCCACGAAACTCCGCCAGGGCCACGAGGCTCGGGTGACGGGCCAGTTTCCGCTCGGAATGCCGTGCGGCCATCCAGAAATCGCAGAGATCGCCGACGATCGTCAGTGTGTCGTCGGGCGTGAGCCGGCTGAGCCAGGTTCGGAATCGGCCATCGCGTTCAGGATGATCTTCGCGAAGATGGATGTCGCTGACGAAGTAGTGCGCCACGTTCAAGAGGTCCCCACGATCTCTTCGTCTCGCTCACGATCCCAGTCCCAGAAGCTGACGAGGTCGGGCGGGCTACCCGACGAGGACAGCCGTGGTGGTGCGGTCTTCCGCCGTCTAGTCTCGAGACCTTGTCAACCCTCGTCTCCTCCGGAATGAGACAACCTCCGGCCAGGCGCGATCCAGAGATTCGGATGGGAAAGTCTCTGTTGAGCGGCGTGGATGTCAACCTTTCGGCCCGCAGTGCCCAGGGCGTTTCGAGCGGTCTCGATGGCCAGGTCCGGTTGATTACACTGCTCGCTCAGGTGGAGCAGCACGAGATGTCGTAAGCTTCCTCGCCCGGACCGCGCGAGCACGGCCTCCACGAACTCGGCGCCCTGCCGGTTCGAGAGATGGCCATGATCGCCCAGGTTTCGCGCGATCAACAGGCGCGACCGACCCGAGGACTTCTGCATGGCCACGTCGTGGTTAAACTCCACTCCGAGCGCATCTACGTCGGTCAGACTTTCGGCCATCGACTCGGACCAGCTTCCCGTGTCGGCCAGATATCCGATGCTCACCGGGCCGCCGCGCCGTTCCGCCGACACTTCGATTCGGAAGCCGAACGTCGGGCCCGCGTCATGACGGAGCGGGATCGGCTCCAGCCTCGATCCCGAGGAGGTGAGGAAAGGGCGTTCGTCGTAGCACGACACCAAACCCGCCTCTTCCAGCCGCTGGAAACCTGTGTCGCTGGCCAGTTGCGCCCGGTGTCCTTCATGGCAGTGTACGGACACACGCCGTTTTGCCAGTTCCGAGAATGTCCCCGAGTCCACATGATCGCCATGGGTGTGCGTAAGGACCACGCCCGCCACGGCCCACCAACCGGCACCGACACTCTCCAGCCGGCCTCCCAACGCTCGGGGACCCATGCCCACATCGATCAGCAGGCCGGCACCCCGGCCACGGATCAAGGTCGAGTTCCCCCGCGATCCGCTTGCAAGCACGGCAAACTGAACCGGCATGGTCCTTTGGTCCTCGGTCCTTCAATCCTTGGTCCTGGGTGCGTGGCTTCCAGGTGTCAGCGCACCAACTCAGTTTCTCGAAAGACCCAGGGCGAACATCAATCGGCCCAGTGTAGATTGAAAACGCCCTTCACGGCAAGTCGAGCTATGGTATTCGTTCGATCATGTCCCATGCGACATGGTCCGAAAATGGAGAAGTATCCTGCGAGGTGGCCAGCTGTGGTGTACCATTTGTTGATCGTAGGTTTTTGCCCTTCGTGGCTTCGAGCCGGTGTATGACACAGCGGGGAGCCGTCCCCGACGGACCAAGAACAAATCGACAAAGGACCAAGAGCCGTGCCGTCGGTCGTGGTTTCCTCCCATCCCATTGTGCAACACAAGCTTGCGGAGCTTCGTGACTGGAGAACGCCTCCGCTGGCCTTCCGGCAGTTGGTTCGATCACTGGCGATCTTGCTGACCCAGGAAGCGACGGCTGACTTGAAGACGATCGCGAGCCAGGTGGATACTCCGCTCGGTCCTGCGGCGACGCGTGTCTTGGCCGATGTGGTCGGGATTGTCCCGATCTTGCGGGCGGGCCTGGGGATGGCTGACGGAGTCCTCGAAATGATCCCGGAGGCCGAAGTCTGGCACATTGGATTGTATCGGGATGAAGCGACACTCCAACCCACCGAGTATTATAACAAACTCCCGGCCCGACCTCGAGTGACGGTGGCCCTCCTGGTCGACCCGATGCTGGCCACAGGGGGCTCGGCTCTGCGGGCCTGCGAGATCCTCAAAGCCACGGGCGTCCCGAAACTGAAGCTATTGTCATTGATCGCCTCGCCCGAAGGAATCGCGCGGGTCAGTGAGGTCATGCCTGACGTGACAATCCACGTCGGGGCAGTCGATGAAAGGCTCACTGAGGTCGGATTCATCTATCCCGGGCTTGGCGACGCCGGTGACCGTCAGTTTGCCACCGGACGGGCGGCGGATGCACCTTGACGCGGCCTCGCGTAACACCCGATCCCACCATCGGCGATCCATCATGCGAGCTGTCGATATCATCCGAAAAAAACGGGATGGCCAGGTCCTGGAGCCGTCGGAGATCGCCGCTATGGTTGCGGGGATCGCGACGGGTGAGGTGGCCGATTATCAGTGGGCTGCGCTGTTGATGGCCATCGTCTGGCGTGGGATGGATGCCGGAGAGACGGCCGCGCTGACCGATGCGATGATTCGCTCTGGGATAATCGTCAACCTTTCGGCAATACCCGGGCGGAAGATCGACAAGCACAGCACGGGAGGAGTCGGCGACAAGACCTCGCTCATCGTCGCTCCGGTCGTGGCGGCGGCCGGGGTACCCGTGCCGATGGTCTCCGGCCGAGGACTGGGACATACGGGGGGTACTCTGGACAAGCTCGAGTCCATCCCCGGCTTCCGGGTCGATCTGGATCTGCAACAATATCAACGCGTCCTCGCTTCGTGCGGCCTGGTCATGATCGGCCAGACGGTCGAGATCGCGCCGGCAGATAAGTTCCTTTACGCCATGCGAGACACGACGGCCACGGTCGAATCCATCCCTCTAATCGCGGCGTCCATCATGTCGAAGAAGCTGGCGGAGGGGATCGACGGACTGGTTCTTGACGTGAAGACCGGCGACGGCGCGTTCATGGTCGAGCTCGAGGATTCGATAGCCCTGGCCCGGGCGATGTGCAACATCGGCTGGGGCCTGGGCAAACAGGTCGTCGCCCTCATCACGCGGATGGATCAACCCCTGGGTCGTGCGGTCGGAAACGCGCTGGAGGTGGCGGAGAGCCTGGATTGCTTGAGAGGAGCCGGCCCCGCAGACTTAATCGATCTGTCGATCGAGCTGGCCGCGGAAATGGTGTGGATGGGAGACCGGGCCGGATCGCTGGAGGAGGCGCGGGCGATCTGCCGGCGGACGATCTCCGATGGATCAGCCCTGGAACGGTTCGGCCGGATGGTGGAATTTCAGCGGGGTGACCGCCGGGTTATCGACGACGCGTCCCTGCTGCCGGCTCCACGTCGACAGGTCGTACTGAAGTCGTCGGCGTCGGGACATGTCCAATCGCTGGCGGCGCGGCCCGTGGGGCACGCGACCATGTTGCTCGGAGCTGGCCGCGCGCGGATGGATAGTCCCGTCGATCATGCCGTCGGTGTGGTCCTGCACAAGAAAGCTGGCGAAGCGGTCCAGGCGGGCGAGCCGCTGTGTACCTTATTCCTGAACGAGGAATCTCGACTCGCGGAGGCGGAGACACTGATCCGCGAGGCATATACAATAGCCGCCGAGCCCGCCGCCGCGGCGCCGCTGATCGTCGAGCGGATCTCTGCACGGCAGGATTCTCTTCTTCCGCGATAAATCCGCAACCAAGAAGGCCGATTGGATGAAATTGCCGTATCGGGCTGGCATCGTCGTACTCGCCCTCGGGTTCGGTGCGCTGACCGTCGGGATCGCCGAGTCCGCCGACGACCAGGCCGGCGCGAAGTCCTCGACGAGGTCCATCGAGCCGACAGGCGACCGGCCGCCGGAGTCCTCGGACGACACGGACCCGACGCCTCGGATCGTCGTCAAGCCGGTCGAGCTCCGGCGGATCTACCAGGTCTCACTCGGTCCTTGGTCCTGGCGATTCTCGGCTCCCGAGTCGCTCGACCTGCTCGACATCGCCGACCGAATCCGCGGTCTCTTCGGGATGTTTGCCATCCTGGGAGTCGCGGCCTTCCTTTCGGACAACCGCCGTGCGATCTCGATGCGAGTGGTCTTCTGGGGACTCTTGCTGCAATGGGGATTCGCGCTGCTGGTCTTGCGCGTCCCGGCCGGCGTCGAACTCTTGAGGTGGAGCGGTGAGTCTGTCGAGTTGATCCTCGGGTGCGCGCTGGAAGGATCCAGGTTCGTCTTCGGCAAGGCGCTCATCGATCCCAAGGGGCCGGCGTTGTTCGTCTTCGCCTTTCGCGTGCTGCCGACGGTGATCTTCGTCGCGGCACTCTTCGCGGTCCTGTACCACATCGGCGTGATGCAGTGGATCGTGCGGGTCTTCGCGGTGGTGATGGCCTGGTTCATGAAGACCAGTGGGGCGGAGTCGCTCAACGTCGCCGCCTCGCTTTTCCTCGGGCAGACCGAGGCGCCTTTGACCATCCGCCCCTACTTGCCGAGGTTGACAAACTCCGAGTTGTTGACGGTCATGACCTCGGGCATGGCGCACGTCTCGGGAGGAGTGATGGCCGCCTATTTCGCATTCGGTGTCGAGCCGCGTCACATCCTGACAGCTGTTATCATGACGGCTCCCGGCGCGATCATGATCTCGAAGATGCTCGTGCCCGAAATGGATCATCCCGAGACGCTGGGCACCGTCCATGCCCTCGAGCCCTCGACCGATGCCAACGTGCTCGACGCGGCATCGCGCGGAACTCGTGACGGCCTGCAACTGGCTCTGAACATCGCGGCCATGCTGATCGCGTTCCTGGGGTTGATCGCACTCGTGAACATGGGCCTCGAGTCCTTGGGGATGCACCTCAAGCAGATCGTCGACTCGGTCGTGGTACTGGAACACATGCCGGAGTGGTGCCGACAGTGTCTTCAATGGATTCGGCCATTCTTTCAGAACCGGTGGTCTTTGCAAGCGATCCTGGGTTGGGCGATGTCCCCAGTCGCGTATTTGCTGGGTGTGCCATGGGAGGACGTCCGACCGGTTGGCCAGCTCCTCGGAACGCGAACGGTCATCAACGAGCTGATCGCGTTTGACGACCTGGGAAAAATCAAGGATCAGTTACTACCGCGTTCGTTCGTCATCACCAGCTTCGCGCTGTGCGGCTTCGCGAACATCAGCTCGATTGGTATCCAACTTGGCGGTATCGGCGCCCTGGCGCCAGAGCGCCGACATGACCTGGCACGGCTGGGCGTCAAGGCACTGCTTGCCGGGACTCTGGCCAACTACCTGTCGGCCTGCATCGCGGGAATCTTGTTATGACGCCCCCCCTGCCCTCAACGTCGCCAGACCTCCTCACACGCGCCGAGGAGGCCGCCTTGCGCATCCGCGCCGTGGGCTCGGAAATGCCCCGGCTCGCCGTGGTGCTCGGCTCTGGACTCAACGACCTGGCCGATCAGCTCGACGACCGGACGATCATCCCGTACGAGCAGATACCCCATTTCCCCGTCACGACGGTCGCCGGGCATGAAGGACAGGTGATCCTCGGCAGGCTAGAAGGTACCTGGGTATTGATGCTCCAGGGACGTTTCCACTACTACGAGGGACACGACCTGGAGACGGTGACCTTCCCCATTCGCGTGCTCCAACGGCTCGGCGTCAACACGCTCATCCTTACCGCGGCCACGGGAGGGATCCGCGCCGACCTCCGCCCTGGGAACTTGGTCGTCCTGACCGATCACCTCAACCTGCTCGGCGCCAATCCTCTGCGCGGTCTAAATGATACAAGGCTCGGCACGCGATTTCCGGATATGACCGAAGTCTACTCCTCGCGTCTGCGCGCGAACGCGCTCGAAGAAGCGAAGCGACTTGGGATCGAGGCCCTGCAGGGTGTCTACGCGTGCGTGCCGGGGCCCAGCTACGAGACACCCGCCGAGATCCGAATGCTCCGAACGCTCGGCGCAGACGTGGTGGGCATGTCAACGGTTCCCGAGGCCATCGTGGCGCGGCACGCGGGAATGGAAGTACTTGCCATTGCCCTGGTATCCAACGCCGCGGCGGGCGTGGTCGGCACGCCGATCACCCATGAAGAAGTACTAGCCGCCGGCCGCCGGGCCGCGCCGGAGTTGGCGGGATTGATTGAACGAGTCGTCACGCGGGTGTCTGGCGGGCATGAACCGGAGCCGTAAGTGGGAATCTCGCCACGTCCATGGACCCAGGGCGCTCCATGAATGGGTTGCGAACATCATCGCGTTCGGGTTGCTCAACCCGAGCGCCAGGCGATCGAGAGACGTGCACCTGAGAACAGGTGGAGGAACAGGTGTGCTGACCTAACCCTCAACTCATCAACGTTAATATTATAAATAAAATATTGAGATATTTACGTATTTTATATTTCGGTAGCAGACCGTTCGTGAACCGCTCGAGATTGTCGCGCGATCAAACTCGATCGCGTCGCGACACGAGTGGGGGACCACGTCACTCCGGGTCAGGTGCTAGGATCCTCGCACGATCCCGCTCGCTCTCGGCATGATGGTGAACACGCCATCATCGCCCGCGGTGCCTTCATCGTTCCCGTCCAGCAGGATGCCAGCGGCACTGCTGACTCCGTTCGGCGACGCCGCGATTGCTGTGATCTGGCCTCCCTTGGCGAAGGTCTGCTTCTGGCTCAGGAGCAAGGTGACGGCGTCCGTCGCGGAATCGTACTGCGCGGTGACGGATATCGGGTGAACGAGCTTCACGGTCTTCTTCTTGACGCGCTTGACAGACATCCAGGCGACCTGGTAGTTGTTCGGGCTGCCCGCCGTGGTTGGATTCATCGCCGTGCTGAATTGAAGCTCGAAGCCGCTCAGGACCGGCTTGCCCACCGGCTTGTGACGCTTGTTGAGCTTGCGCGTGAACAGGGGTTTCTCGCCGATGATGGTGGGAAGAGTCTGCGTGGGAGTGGGCGGGGCGGTTGGCCCCTGAACGGTAATCGCAGCCGGTGAGGAGAGCACACCGCCGCTGGTCGCGGCAATCGCGTATTTGCCTCCCTGATAGCCGCGCCAGATCGTCATGGTCAAGCCGGAGAACGAGGCCACACCATTGGAGGCCGTGACCGTGGTGTTGCCAGAGAGGGAGACACCGGTAGGGTTGTTGGCCAGAGCAATGGTGACGCTTCCATTGAAGGTTGTGTCAACTTGCCCATGGGCGTTTTCCGCGGCGACCGTCACGGAGAACGGCGCGTTCACAGCGACGTTGGCGGGTGGAGGGCTGGTGATGACGAGTTGGAGCGCGACCTGAGTGACACTGCCGTAGATTCCCGGACCGTTGGCCGAGGCGGCTCGATCCGGCGGTCCCTTTGGCGCCGCTGGAGCCGTCGTCGCCGGCCTGGAAGGAGTTGCCGGCGGATCCCGGCGTACCGTCCTTGCCGTTGCTCGTGGTCCCATGACCGCCATTGCCTCCCAGACCGGCGACGCCAGGCTGCCCAATGGTGCCGCCGGTTCCTCCGGCTCCACCGTGAGCGTTCAGGGGCGCATAGGGTTCGATCACCAGAACGGCCTGCTCATACGGAACACCGTTGAGCGTGACCTGCCCTCCTGACACATAGATGGCACCGCCGATGGCATCTCCCGCGGTGCCCTCGAGGCCCCCGGAGCCGCCATTGCCGCCGCTCCCGCCTTTTCCAGCGGCGCCGCCATTGCCCCCATTACCGCCAGCCCCGCCAACGCCATGGGCGCCCTGACCACCATCGCCGCCCGTGCCACCATGGCCACCGATACCGAGTCCGCCCCCGGCGCCGCCAGAGCCGCCGGGTCCACCCTGGCCACCCGCACCGCCGGTGACTGTATCTGCACTCAGCGAGTCGAACCACAGGGTGACGATGCCCCCAGTGACGGCAATTCCGCCGCCGAAACCCATCCCGCCGTTGCCGCCGGCGCCGCCTGGACCGCCATTGCCGCCGCCGCCCCCGGTGCCACCGAAGCCGCCGACCCCGCCGAGGCCACCCTTTCCGCCCGTGCTGCCGAGGCCACCGTTGCCACCATTGCCGCCGGCCCCGCCGCCATTGAGATAGACGACGTTGCCGCCCTTACCGCCGAGCCCGCCTGCACCACCGGATCCACCGGTTCCGCCCTCGATCTCACCATCACTCAACATGGAGCTGGTGAGACTGAGGTTGCCGCCCGTTACGAAGATGGCGCTACCCGCCGGCCGTCCCCCCGGCACCGGCGGCACGGCCGGCGCCGCCTGCGCCGCCGGCACCACCGCGACCGACCGCACCCCCGGCCCCAGCGTCACCCCCTTTGCCCCCGAGACCTCGTGCGGCGCCCGATCGTCCCATCCGCTCCCCCGGCGCCGCCGGCACCTCCATCACCGCCGCCGCCGCAACTGCCGCCAACAGCCGCCTTCGCCCCCCCCGCCGCCGAATCCGGCCCTGCCGCCCCTGGTCTCATTGCCGGCGATTTGAGTCGCGTCCAGAGTCACGCGACCCGTTACCAGGTAGATCCCGCCTCCTTCGGCCAGGCCCCCGTTACCGCCCGCGGCGCCGTCGCCGCCGGGGCCTCCATCACCACCGCTGCCACCATTGCCGCCGGCTCCGCCAAGGCCACCGGCTCCGCCGCTACTCTGGCCGGGCCCTCCGGCTCCGCCGCGACCGCCATGACCTCCGTGGCCACCCTTCCCCCCCGATCCGCCGTTGCCGCCCGCTTCGCCGCTGCCGCCTTGCGCAAGATTGTCGGCGATGGTGAGACCGTCGGGGCCTGCACCCGATATCGTTACGATGCCCGAGCTTATGTATAGGCCGGCTCCATAGCCATTGCCGCCGTTTCCTCCTGAGCCCGCGTTTCCCCCGCGCCGCCCTTGCCGCCATCCTCGCCGTTGCCGCCGCGACCGCCGGACAGCTTGTCACCGCTGCCGTTGGCAGCATTGGAACCGGTACGGCCACTCCCTCCCGTCGCGCCGTGGCCGCCGTTGCCTCCACGGCCGCCGGCGCGACCGCCTGCCTCGTTTTTCACGATCTCTGACTGGCGCACGACGAGGGTCCCGCTCGCCTGGCAGATCCCGCCACCTGTGGCAGATCCGCCGTGGCCACCGTTGCCCCCATTCCCGCCAGGCCCTCCGTTCTTGCCAACGCTTCCGGCGCAGCATTGCCCCCATTTCCGCCGTTGCCACCAAAGCCGCCCACGGCGGAATTAGCGATGACCCAGGAGTTATTCAGGGTCAGTGATCCTCCAGCCAGGTAGATACCGCCACCACGAGCGTTGCCGCCGTTGCCGCCGTTTCCCCCGGCGGCGCCGGTCTTCCCGGTCGCGCCGATGGCGCCGGTTGCGCCGATCGCCGAGTTGGAGGTCACGTCCACGTTGCTGAGGGTCACGTGCCCGCCATCGATCAGGAAACCACCTCCCAGGCGCAGTGTTACCACCCAGGACACCGCCGTCGTGCGCCTTGCCGCCGGTAATCTCCAGGTCCTTGATCAAGACGTTCACGCTCGCCTTGCCCGTCCCCACGATCTCGAAGATCCGGGAATTCCAGGAACTCGAGCCGGCGATCTCCGTATATGGCGGCCCGAGGCTCTGCCCTGAAATGATCAGGGTCTTGGGCGTGCTCGTGGTGTTGTCGATCACCAGTTGACCTTCTCCGGTCTCCGTCAGCGCGATGTTGGCCGTCACGGCGATCGCGTTGTCGGCGTCGCTGTTGCTGTCCGCAGCGGCAATCGCGTTGCGGAGCTGCTCTTCCGTGGCGACCTGGAAGGTGCTGAGGGCGATTCGGGGTTCCAGGCGTTCCAGGAACGGGTCGTGAGATCGCCGGCGCTCGAGTGACACGCGGCGACAAGCCCCGCGATGTGCGCGCAACATGATCGTGGTCTCCTCGGTCGGGAAGACTTCTCTTCGGAATCAACGTGCGGCGACCGGACGCCCGCTGCCTGGGATTCGACAACTCCGATATCTCTCGGATCGTCGCCCTGCGATCCGGATGGAGAGCCCACCCCGATTCAACCAGGATCAATCAGCAAACCCGTTCGATGTATTGCGACGTCGCATGAGCACGAAGCCGAACAGACTGCCAAAGCCGATCATGGACAACACCATGCTCGACGGCTCAGGAATGGCGGCGCCCTGAACGACCGTTGCCGCGAAGACGCCGGCATTGGCGAAACCGAACTGGGGAGCGTCCGTGGGGATTCCCAACTGATTGGCGGCCGTGAGATCGAGCGTCAAGGTCTCCCCCGCGCCGGAGTATACGATCGAGAACATGCCGAACGTAAAATAGTTGTTATTCCCGGCACCGGGGATCTGGATCAGCGCCGCGTTGGACGCGATGAGAGAATCACTCCCGCCCCCGCTCAACAACGCCGTAAGTTCCATTCGCGTGTTAAACCCCGCCACGTAGAGATCGAGCGTGCCCGGTCCGGAGTCCGCCGTGGCCTGTAACGAGGCGCCGAAACCGAGCGGATAGCTGAATTGCGCGGGTAAGATGGTTTCACTCACAGACGTTCCGACCGGATTGCCGCCGGCCATGGGGATCGTACCGTTTGTCCAGGAGAAAACGGGGGTTTCTCCAGCGATCGGGGCGAACGCTTCCAGGACGACCGAGGTTCCGGCCGGAGCCGGTCCGAGGGGGCTCAACGTCGGATCGATGATCGTGCCACCGCTATCGCGGGGTGTCGAATAGTCGATCGTATTAGTCGGTTCCCCATTGCCCCACTTTGCCCAATCCAACGTGTCCGAAGCGGTCAGGTCGATCGTGGAGCCTGGCGTGACATCCGTGTAGCTTATCCCAAGAATCCCGGCGTTCGCCGACGAGACTCCCCAGGCGAGTATCAGCGACGTCGCGAATGCCATTACGCGTGCTATCATCGAGGAACTCCTCAAGGGCGTGAAGACGGTCTGCATCGAACGGTCGAATGGGTTGTGACGGCTCCGAATCTCCAGGTCGAAGGGATTGGAGCCTGCGCGGCCTCGGTCGCCTACGTTCATCCCGGTGAACCGTGGCATCATGTTTGATTCGTAGCCATGACGCGTTATTCTGAACTATAGAGATACTGCCGGGGACCGCCGAATCTCAGGCGCCTCGCGAAAAAATGAGCCGGCATGGACCGACCGTTGATCGGCGTCAACACGGGAGGACGCATCATGGCGGCTCGAGGAGATCCCTTGATCTCGAGAAGGTCATGCCGTATCGCGACGACTCGACCAGTTCCACCCTGCTCGGCCAGTTGGCCGTCTCTCCGCCGGACGAGGCGGCCTGGGGCCAATTCGTCGACCGCTATGGCCCGCGGATCTTTCATTGGTGCCGCGCCTGGGGTCTCCAGGAGGCCGACATCCTGGATGTGAGCCAGGCGGTGTTGACCAAGCTCTCGGTGAGGCTGCGCCACTTCGAATACGACCCCTCGCGGAGCTTTCGCGGATGGCTTCGGTCGCTCGTTCGGACCACGTTACAGGATGCGCTGACGGCGCGTGGGCCGGTCGTCGGCTCGGGGACAACGGATATCCTCGAGCAGTTGGCAAGCACGGAGGCCCGTGACGACCTGTTGCGGCGACTCGAAGAGGAATTCGATCTGGAGCTGCTCGAAGTCGCCATGCGAATGGTCCGCCAGCGCATCGCGGCACGGACCTGGGAGGCCTACCACCTCACCGCCTGCGAAGGGCGGCTCGGCCGCGGAGGTCGCGAAGGTCCTGGGCATGCGCGTCGGCACGGTCTACCAGGCCAAGAGCGGCGTGATGCGGATGCTCCAGGAAGAAGTGCGCAAGCTCCAGGACGAGACTTCTCCTGGTAATCCGCTCTGATCGCGCGGTCGTACGCTCCGAGGATCGAGGCCCCGTCATGACTCCGTGCGCGACCGGCGACCAACTGCGACGGTTCCTGCGAGAGGAGATGGATCGCCGCGACACCGAGGCGCTCGCGATCCATGTCGAGCAGTGCGAGGCATGTCAGCAGACGCTGGAGAAACTGACTGCCGTTTGCACCAAGATCGCGCGAACGCCCTCTAACCCCGGCGGCGACGAGCGCGACGCCTCGTTGATCGAACGACTCAAGTCCGGTGGGCCGCCGTCATTCGAGCCGGGGAAGCATGCTGTGGTCATGGGCCGAGGCCGACGCGATTCCTCGATCCTGAGGTCGAAGCGCCGGACGATCCCACGCTTGCGGAGCCGGGATCCGATTCCCGGGCTCTGCCGGCGATCCAGGGTTTCCGCATCCTCCGCGAGATCGGCCGTGGAGGCATGGGCGTGGTCTACGCGGCCGAGGACGAGCAATTGAACCGCCTCGTGGCGCTGAAGGTTCTGTCGGCTCACGGCTTGATGCATCCCAAACAGGTTCAGCGGTTCGATCAGGAGGCCAAGGCCGCGGCTCGACTGCACCACACCCACATCGTCCCCGTCTTCGGCGTCGGTCAGCACGATGGGTATCACTACTATGTCATGCAGTATATCGAGGGCGTTGGCCTGGACCGTGTCATCGACGAATCGCGTCGTGGTGCGGAGCAAGGGACGGAGCTCGGCGGCGGAGACTCGTCGCTGAACCGACCGGGATTGTCTGGACTCTCGACACCTACCTCCGCCGAGACTCGGCCGTATGGAGGCGTGGCGCGGGTCGGCCTCTCGGTCGCCGAGGCGCTCCACTACGCGCACCGGCACGGCATCCTCCACCGGGACATCAAGCCGTCGAACCTGTTGCTCGACCCGAGCGGGACGGTGTGGGTCACGGATTTCGGGCTGGCGAAGATGCGGGAGGCGGAAGACCTCACGAGCACCGGCGACGTCCTGGGCACCGTCCGATACATGGCACCCGAGCGGTTCCGTGGCTGTTGCGACGCACGCTCGGACGTTTACGCCCTGGGCTTGACGTTGTACGAGCTGGTGGCACTTCATCCGGCATTTGCGGCATCGGATCGCTACGAGTTGATCGAGCAAGTTCGGAAAGCTCAGGCGACCCGGCTGGGAAAGCGGGTCCCGGGCGTCGCTCGCGACCTGGAGACGATCATCCACAAGGCGATCGCGCCCGAGCCGGACCGGCGGTACGTCACCGCCGGCGCGCTGGCCGACGACTTGCGGCGGTACCTCGAGGACCGGCCGATCCAGGCGAGGCGGCCTGCGATCTCCGAGCGAATGCGGCGGTGGTGCCGGCGCAACCCGTGGGCTGCGGCATTCTTGCTCGCGCTGGGCACCGGACTGGTCGCCAGCACCTGGCAGGCCCTTCGCGCCACATCGGCCGAACATACCGCTCGCCGGGCGGAGAGCCAGGCACGCACCGAGCGCGACCAGGCCGAGGCCGCCCGCAACCGCGCCTCGGCCGCCGAGCGCGACGCCCGGCAGGCGGAGGCTCAGTCCCTCGACGAGCGCGACCGCGCCGAACGCTCTCGCAACCGTGCCCTGGCGTCCGTGCGCGAGCTCATCGGTCTGATCGGTCGGGGCCGAATGGAAGCGCAGTCTCAGGACGAAGCGCGCCACCGATCAGAAGGTCCTGATCGAGGTCGGCCTTCGTGTCGTCCGCGACCTGGAGGGTGATCCGCGGGCTTCTCGGGAGCTGGTTGACGCCTACCGGGTGTTGGGGTTGACTCAACTGGCAGACGGCCAGCAAACTGAGGCGCTCGAATCGGCACGGAAGGCGGTCGCAGTTGCCGAGTCGCTCTTCGCCCGGGAACGCACGCCCGCGAACGGTGACGCCCTGGTCGCCGCGCTCAATGTCATCGGCACACTGGCGCCCGACCGCGAGACCAAACTGTCCGCATTCCGGCGAGTCTCGAGCGTCGCCCAGGCCCTACTGGCCGAGTGCGCCGACGACCAGCGCGCGCAATGGTTGCTGATCATCATCGGGAGCCACATTTCACTCGGCGTTTCCGAATTCGGCAACGGCCGGTTTCGCGAGGCCATCGCGGCGCTCCTGGAGGCGCACGGCTGGGGAAACAAACTGCTCCCGGTCATCGGTCCGAAGGCGTGGGGATGCTTCGATCTGGCCGATACCGAATATCAATTGTGCCGGGCCTACCGAGAAGACCATCAGTTCGACGACGCCATCGGGGCGGGCCGGCGCGCCATCGCGATTTACCAAACCCTGTTCATGGAGTATCCCAAGGACCTCCGCCCGGCCACCGGGCTGGAACTAGCCGAGCAGGAGGTCGCACGCGCTCACCTTGCTGCCGGACGGCCCGCCGAGGCGATTGCGGCCTTCGAACAGGCACGCCGCACACTCGAAGGCATCGTCGCACGCCCCGACCTACAGCCCTCCTGGGTCACCCACAGCAACCTCGCACTCGCCGACCTGGATCACCATCTCCTGGCTGCCAGCGACTCGGATCCCGTGCGGTTCGCGGAGCTGCGGAGAGCCGTCACGATCCAGCTCTTCGAGATCTGCGACAAGGTCAGCCTGATCCAGCCCCTCCCGCAGTACTTTCGCGGCCTCCATGCCGGCGCTTGTCTCCACGTGGCTCTGTACCGCGAGGAGGAGACCGGTCAGGCGGACCTCGACTTGCTCCGGAAATCGGAGCGGCTCTGGGCGGAAATCCACCACGAGGAACCCCAAGGGCCCGAGGCGCGGCGAAATCTGGTGATCGTCCGCCAGCAGCTCGCCGAGGCGCTGGCCGCCCGCGGACTCGACGAGGAGGCGTCCCGATGGCGCCGGGATTCCCTGAGCACGGCTCGAGGTCGTCCCGGCCTGTTCTATGAGATCGCCCTCGAATACGCGCGATATGCGCTGGAGGCTCGAGGGTCGTTACACCAGCACGCTTCCACGAGAACGGAAGCTCAGCTCCGGCGACTCCAGCGTTATGCCGCGTCGATGATCCGGGAAGCGATCGCCGACGGTTTCCTGGATGTCAGGCGGCTTCGTCACGAATCCTTGCTGGCTCCGATCCTTTCTCTTCCCGAATTCCAAACCCTGATCGGCGACGAGGATTTCCCTGTCGATCCCTTTGCTCGGCCCTGAGGCCCAGGGCCGATCCCGGGCTTCACCTGGGACGGCCCGACCTTCGCTTCGCGGCGACGACGGCGCAAGTGTCGGAGCTGGTTACCCACGACGCCTGTTCCCTGACGAGTTCGAGGGATCTCACGGGCTCTTCGCCTGGATACTCCTGAACCAGCAATCACCCTTGAGATTCTGGAACCCGAGATAACCACTCCGGGGCAGGTTGGCGATGGCGATGCTCTTGAACTGGTGATCCGTCCCGTCCGGCCGCTTCCCCGGCACCGACCATTCATCGAGATCGATCCGCGAGACCTCCGTGCCATTGAGCGACACCGCCAGAACCGGTCCCTCGGCGGTGATCGTCAGATGGTTCCACTCCCCGGCGGGCCTCTGCGCATTCTTGATTGGGGGGACCAGGTCATAAAACGCCCCGGAATCCCCGGTCCCCGATCCGGTCGAGTCGTCGAGGGCGACCTTGATCCCGGAGTTGACCGGATCGTTCAAGTCGCCGACGCGGACGAACACCCCTGACTTCGCCCCCTTGCTCAGCTTGTAGTCGCAGTCGAGCACGAAGTCAGCCAGCTTTCGTTCGTACACGAGTAGGTAGCTATCGGTCCGATGGGGATTCAGGCCGTCGTGCTCGATGCTTTTCGCGGGAATTGGCTTTCGCGAAGTGAGCATCCAGCCCCGACCCGTCTTGCCATCAAAGATCGTCCGGACGATGAGCTTGTGCTGGGGGATGGAGAGTGCTTCAAGGTTCTTGGGCTGGCCGCCATTGTCGGTCCGGCCGCGCTTCCCAACGGGTATCTCGTTCAAGGGTTTGTCATGCACGGTTATGGTGGGTCTTGACGATAGGATGAAACGGAGGAACACCGCACCCAGAGCGACTGCCGCCGCTATCGTGACGAGGATCGTCGGCCGATTCAGTCGGTGAACCGATTCCGTCCGCATCCGCTCGGGCCGCGTAGGCTGGTGCGCCGATTTCTTGACCGTCGGCTCCGACAACGTAGGAGGAGGGATCTCCCGACGCATGTCCAGGACCAGTTCTTCAAGGTCGAGGTCGGAGCCGACCGGGACGTTGCTGGGACCGTCGAGCCGGGCAAAGATCGAGGAGTCCCGGCCCGATTCTCTTGGCGCCACACGCGTCAACGCCGATTCGTCGATGTCCTTCGAGCGGGCCGACGCGGCTTGAGATTCGTCGGTCGGCAGGAGCGATTCAGTCGTTGAGGACCTGCAGGACTCGAGAAGAGCAATGACCTCGGTCATTGACCCAGGCCGGTCGTCCTGTTGCCTCGCCATCATTTTCCGGCACACGGCTTCCAGCGTCGAAGGCACGTCAGGACGGATCGCCCGGAGAGGCGGTGCCGGCCGCTCCTGATGCGCGCTCGTTCGTTCTGGTCCGGTATCCGCCACGAAGGGCTCTCGGCCGGTCAGCAGGAGGTACAGAGTGCAGCCTAGACCGTAGATGTCCGCGCGGGGGTCAGCCTGTTTCGGTTCCTCGATGGGAGCCAGCCCCAGGTCGAGCACGCGGACGACCCCGCCGTCGTCAAGCATGAGGTTCGACGGCCTGATGTCCCCGTGGAAGATGCCCCCCGCATGTGCCGCTTCCAGCCCCCGCGCCGCCTGGATTAGAAAGTCGATCGCCTCACCGACTCGTAGCGGCCCGCGCAGGCGGACGACACCATCCAGGTCCAGACCATCGACGTACTCCACGACAAGGAAAAGGACGCCACGATCCTCGGCGGCCTCGAGTATTGCGACGAGGTTCGGGTGATTCACCCGGGCGGCGGCCTCGATCCCGCTCTTGAACCGCGGGATGGCCGTAGGGTCGCGGGCGAAGGACGGCGGGAGGATTCTTAACGCCACGACCCGGCCGAGCCGTCGATGTTGGGCCCGGAACACCATTCCCATGCTGCCCGCGCCCAGCTTTTCGAGGATCCGGTAATCTCCGATAGATAGCGTCTGGCTCTCCGGTAGACCGCGGGCTGGCAGGTCTCCCTCGAGCTGTTCTCCGCTCGACATGCCGCAATCCCCCGCCTCGCCGTGCCTCACCATCGCGACCCGCGCCCGCCGAAAGACGATGCCGGATTCCCGATCGGGCAAAATAATCGGAAAATGCGATTGGTCAACCTTTCCCGTGACATTACTCGGTGGAGATCAGGAGATTCAACAGGATTTCGTTCATGACGAAGGGTGGATGGGGAAATGTTCTCCGGAGCGTCCACGCGCTGCTGGATGAAGGCGTCGTCGGCGATTTGACGGATCGGGAGTTGCTGGAGCGCTATGGGTCCGGGGGCGGCGAATCGGCGGAGTCGGCCTTCGCGGCCCTGGTTGAGCGGCATGGTGCGATGGTGCTCCGGGTTTGCCGAGTGGTCCTGCGCGATGAGCACGCGGCCCAGGATGCATTCCAGGCGACGTTTCTCGTCCTGGCCCGCAAGGCGAGGTCTTTGTGGGTGCGCGACTCGCTGGGTCCCTGGCTCCACGGCGTCGCCTACCGTACGTTAACGTGTAGCCGGGCCGCCGCGGCCCGACGTCGGACTCACGAGCGGAGAGCGGCCGAGCAGTCGGACCTCGTGAGGGAGGGCATCGAACCGGACGACCTGGTCCCGATTCTCCACGACGAGTTGAACCGATTGCCGGAACGACTGCGCGCACCCGTCGTGCTGTGCTACCTGGACGGCCTCACCCACGAGCAAGCCGCAGAACGACTGCGGTGCCCGGTCGGAACGGTCCGCAGCCGGCTGTCAACGGGCCGAGAACATCTGAGACGCCGTCTGGAACGCCGGGGATTCTCCTCCTCGGAGGGCGTGATGGCTTCGGCACTCGGCGGCTCCACCACCAGCGGACCGGTGCCAGTGGCACTGGCCGAGGCGGCGGTTCGAATCGGACAGCGTCTCGCCGCCGGCTCGACAGTAGCCGGGGTGGTCCCGGCTTCGGTTCTCGTCCTGATGGAAGGAGGGATGAAGACGATGTGGTACTCTCGATTAATGGTCCTCTCCATCGCTCTGCTGGCGATCGGAGGAGGCGCGATCGGCGCGCTCGCACTGGCCCAGCTCAGGCCGGGCGGAGAGCCGCCAGTCACGCCGGCGAAACCGGTCTCCGGTTCTCTCACCGCGCAGGACGCGAGGCGCCAACCGCTCCGGCCAGTGAACGAACCGGCACGACGGGCACTCCTGGAGGCGCCATCCAGACCGCCCGTCAGATCCTTCGAGAACAAGAGCGTTTATTTCAGGAAGGGCAGATCGGCTTCGACGAAGTAACGCCCTGGTCCCGTAGGCTGATGGAAGCACGCCTCAGCCTGGCGGATACGCCGGCTGAACGGCTTGCCGCTGTCCGCGAGCACCGGCATCGCATGCTGATCATCGAGCGACGCCTTGGCCAGATGTTCCTGGCCGGACAAACCACGTCGGCAGCGACGCTGACGGCGAAATATTACCGCCTGGAAGCGGAGCAGTTCCTTGTCGAGGCGGGAGTGGACCTGAGCAAGGAGGCGCCAATGGTCGAGCCCAAACCCGCTCCGGCGACGCCTCCACCTGCTCCCCCTGATCCGCCCAAACCCCGATGAACGGGCGACCATAATTCGAGACAGTTGGTGAATGGCAGACAGAGCCGATCGTCATCAGGGCACCAGGTAATCCGGGATCGGTTGCGGACCCGGGGCGGAGGTCTCGACGAGCGGTGGTGGAGAACCGAGCGCGACCCAGAGGCGGAACTGGGCCTGGTCGAAGTGAATCAAGGCGTCGATGAGGTTCGCGCGGGCGTCGGCGAGGAGGTTCAGGCTGTTGATGACCTCGATCGGCCGTCCGAGGCCACCCCGCTGGCGGGTCAGGTCCTCGTGGAAACCTTCGTGCGCGGAGAGCAATTCGCGGCGAGCGACCTCAATCTGGTTGCGCGCGGACTTGGCGTCGGCCTGAGCGGCGATGATCTCGTTCCGAGCCAGGTTGACGGTGCGGGCTTGCTCGGCGACGGCCACGCCGACTTGCGCCTGGCGTTGCCGGATCAGGGCCATATTGCCGGCCCCCAGGTTCAATAACGTCCAGTAGAGCCGGACATCGAGGTCGGTGCGGCCTCCGAAATGCGCCAGGAGCGGGGGATCGAGGTTGCTGCCGCCGCCGAAGGCCCCGGCGCTGAAGCCCACCCAGAGCGTCGGCAGGAACGGCCGCCCGATCTCCTGCTTGACGTGAGCTTCCGCCTCGCCGATCTCGGCACTCCGCGCCGCCAGATCGGGCCGCTGACGCAGCGCCGTCTGGATGAGCATCTCCGGGGGCGTATCGATGTTCACCAGGTTGAGCGGCACGACCGGGCCGCCAGCCGGATGAAGCCGGATCGAGGGGTCGAGATTCAGGCGCTGGGCGAGGCGGGCCACCGCAACCGCCATCCCTTGCTCGGCCTCGATGACGTCCGCGCGCCGGTATCTCCATTCGGCCTTGGCCCGATCGTAGTCCGCCTGCCGGCCTTGACCAGTGACCGCGTACTGGCCGACAGCCTGAACGATCTGGTAGGCCTGGGATTCCGACAGGCGATGCGTTTCCAGGAGAGTATAGTGGCGGATCAATTCCAACTGGAGGACCGCCACTTCCATCAGGATCTGGTTCTCCGTGGCCTTGACGAGGAATCGCCGCGCGGCGACGCGTTGCCGGGCGGCCAGGGGCTCGAACCAGGCGTCGGTGATCGGGGAGAGGATATTCACCATGGGTATGCGCAGGGTCTCCGCCGCCACGGTGAAGGCTCCGCCGCCGAGATAGAGGGATTGCTCGGAGATCAGCAGCATCTTGCCCGATGAGCGCTGGAGGACGCCGTTTTGCCCGTGGTAGCCGACGCCGCCGTTGAGCGAGGGAACCAGGAGGGTCCTGGCCGTGAGTTGTTGTGCCAGGGCTTCGAGGACCGAGGTCCGCGCCTTGCCGATGGTCGGGTTGGCGACATCCGCCAGTCGCAAGGCCGTCGCCAGATCGATGGGATACTCACCGGATGGAGGTGGTATCACGAGGGGGGCCGGTACTTTCGTGGCGGTTTTCGGGTCGAGTTCCCGAAGGTTTCTCGCTTCAAGATCTCCCCTGGTTGAGGGTGGAGGCTGGACGGGCTGGGACCCCGCAGCCGGGAGAGCCGAGGCGAGGAGGACTCTCCGGTCGTCTACGTCCGAGGGCCTCGATGAGCTAGCGACCGGCCGAGTTCCGACGGCGGCCGGCGGCGCCGAAGCGGGAACCGCCGACACCGATGGGGCTGGACCAGTCCTCGGCGTCGGGGCCTCGAAGGTCGGCGCCGTGCCGGGACGTTGTTGGTCGGATGGAGGAGACGAGGTTGATGACGCGGCCGGAGGATGCGCCAGTGCGGGGCCGATCGCGGCCGGCGCAATCTCGTCCTGGACCACTCGCGGCGTCTGTTGCACGACACAGCCAGAGACCAGGCCAAGCAAGGCGAGCACCCGGAGTTGCGTGAGTCGCGAGCGAATCCGGCTTCCGGGTGCGTCGGCATCAACATGCGGAGATCGCATGGAAAGGCGCCCTTTCAGTTGAGGGGAGCAACCCGGACTTCACTGGCCCGCCGGCTGGGATCGATTCGTGAAATCCACCGGCGGTGGTATGGACGGATGGAGACTCACGGGCCGGACCGCGTCGCGGCCCTTCGGATCGGCCGGGGCCGGAGTGCGCGAGATCCGGGGCGGTCGCTGGCTGGCTTCGGGCGTAGCAGGGATCGGTAACGGCGAGATCGTGCCGGGTGGGATCGTTCCCGGAGGCAAATCGTGGGGAGCGACCCCCTCCGCAGGCACCGGATGGGCCAGGGCGTCGGCGGGTGGTTGTCCCAGCGCAACATACATGGAGAACTGGGCCTCGTTGTAATCGATGATTGCGTCGATGTAATCCAGCCGGGCGTCGGCGAGGAGCTCGAAGCTATTCAACAGCTCGATCGGTAACACGTCGCGGGGGCCGACCCCCATCGCTCCGACCCCGAGGCGAGTGCGGTCCAGATCCTGATGGAACGACAGGTAGCCGGATCGGACCGCATCCTCGTACGTGCCGATCTGGGCGTAGCGGGCGTGGCTGCGCGCATAGGCCTCGGCCACTTCGGCGCGGACCATGTTGAGGAGCTCAACCTGCTCGAACTGGTTGATCCGAAGTCGAGCATCCGCCCCGCGAATCATGGCCACGTTTCCGAGTCCGAGGTTCTGGATCGTCCAATAGACGACCGCGTCAATGTCTTCGCGGCCCGCGAAGCCGCCGAAGATCGGGCGGACCAGGTTGCTACCGCCACCTTCACCGCCAGCACTGAACCCCAGCAGGACGGTGGGCGAGAATGGCATGATCTTCATCCCACCGAGGGTCAGGAAGGCCGCCTCGATGGCCGCCCGCTGGGCTGCCAGTTCGGGCCGTCGCAGCAGTCCCAGCGCAATCAGTTCGGCCAGTGGCATGGGATCCGGTACGATCGGCTGGGGTACCAGGACCGCGTCGGTCGGGTGCAGGCGGATCGAGGGATCCAGGTTGAGGATCTGGCAGAGCCGCGCCGAAGACGTGAGGATTTCGGCCTCCGACGCCTGGATCGAAGCCTCCCAGGTCGCCAGGACCGTCGCGGCTCGATTGGCGTCGGCCACTCGACCCTCACCGCTCCGGGCGAACTCCGCCGTGACTCGCGCGATCTCCCTCGCCTCGTCGCGCGCCTGAATCCGCGCCGCCCGCAGGCCTTCGGCCCGCAACAGCTCGCTGTACCCGACCCCGACCTGGAGCAACATCTGGTTGCGGATCGCTATCGACTGGCTCTCACGCTGCCGCACGACCTGCCTGCTGGCGAGATAGCCGTAGATCCCCACCCCGGGATTCCCGAAGTAGTAGACGCCCGGAATACTCACCGTACCCGCCGCGACCGCGTTGGAACCTGCACCGACGAACAGCGACGATCGGTTGAGCGACAGCATGTTGCCGTTGGATTGTTGGAGCACGCCGGTGTGCGAGTCATAGCTTACGCCGGGATTGATGGAGGGTAGGAAGTAAGCCGCGGCAAGCTGTCGCAGCGCGACCGACTCGAGGATTCGGGTTCGCGCGACATTGAGCTCGGGATTCTGAACGTTGGCGAGGCGAAGAGCCGTCGCGAGGTCGATGGGTCGAACTTCGGAGGCCAGGATCGAGGGCGGAGTGCGTGGCGGGGTCACAATACTACCGGTGTCAACCCCGGAGCGACGGGCCTGGACACGATCGGGGAGAGCGTCGAGGAGCCCCGGTGGTTGGCCTTGGGTCCGAGGCGGCCGGTCGGTTTGCCGCCAAACCATCGCGGAAGAGAGCCACCAGACCGTCAGAATCACCCACCCGGGCGCCGCGCCGACCTTCTTGATCCTCTCCACCGGAACCTCCGTGCCTGAACCGAACGCGGTTCCACCGCTTTGTCATCGAGCATCTCGTAGCCGTTCGAGCGCTGGTCCGGCCGGAGCCGGCTTCCAGCGATGGAGGATCGAGCAGCACACACCGATCCCGAATTAACGGTCAATGTTCTCAATCGTCAGAAGACTTGAGGCGACTTGACGAGAATGTGAGTTGAACCGGAAAGGTGGGCTCTAACGGTCAAATCGGCAATTTCTTGCAGACTGCCGGCACCGGAGTGCGTCGCCTGCGCGACTCACCGGAACAACGACACCGGTCCCAATGCGAGATACGCCTTGCGCCCGTTTCTCGCCTTTCGGATCGCGGGGAGTCGCCGTGGCCGGGATTGAAACAACTGTTCAGAATTTGACGGCCAGGTCCAGGTTGACACCACGCTAAAGAGGGCTAGCATGGAACAGGAGTTTTGGTTTTGTCCTTCCCTTGATGAACATTCCGGTCCTATCGATGCGCCCGCCTCCTCACCGAGCGGCGATCTTGATCTTTCTGGGGCTCTGCATCTGCAAGCCGCCAGAGCGCACTCCTTGCGCCTCGTCCCCATCATTCGATCGACCTCCCGGTCCGTCTTCCTACCTCCACCGCAAGCAACAGAGGGTCCGATTGGTGAGTTCGCGGAGCATTCATGCACGAGTGTGTATTGCATGCTCGCGTGGGCCCGCAGCGACGGTTCGAACGGACAAGGTTCGACGATCTCGCGATCGCTCCGCCGCGTTCTTTCGGCGGTCAACCTGCCCGGAGGGCATGTCTTCAGCCGTGACTCATCCGCTGCGCTGTTAGACGAGGGATCATTTCGAAATCGGCCTGCGAAATACGCCATTCCTCCGTCGCGCCCACTTCCGCGTGCGCGCCGCCTTGCACCACTGGGCTCCCTGCCTGGCATTTCCTCGAACTGAAGGGCTTATTCCATGAATGGATTGATACGCGCATCTCTGGGCAACCCCCACGCGGTCACGGTCATGTCCCTAACGATGATCGTGATGGGTTATGTGAGTCTGGGTCGAATTCCGTTCGATATCCTACCGACGTTCAAGAGCCCGGCCGTCCAGTCGTTGACGTTCTACGGCGGGATGTCGGCCAACAGCATCGCCAACGATATCACCAATCGGATGGAGCGGTGGACCGGCCAGGCCAATGGGACGAAGCGACAGGAATCGCGGTCGATCATCGGCGCCAGCATCGTGCGCAACTATTTCTTCGACGACGTGGATCCCAACGGGGCGTTGACGCAGGTCAACTCATTGGCGCTGGGCGTCGTGCCGAACCTGCCGCCGGGTACATTGCCACCGGTGGTGCTGCCGTTCGACCCGACCGCCACGACTCCGGTCTGCGTGGTGGCCGTCAACAGCGAAGACCCCAAGAACGACGAGTCGGTGCTTTACGACCTGGGACGGTACGAGGTCCGCAATCACATCATGGGGATCCCGGGCGCCGTGGCGCCCGTGGTCTTCGGCGGCAAGGTGCGGACCGTGCTGATGTACCTGGACCGGCAGAAGATGCAGGCGCGGAACATGTCGCCGATCGACGTGATGCAGGCACTGGACCAGTCCAACGTCTTCTTGCCGAGCACCGACGGCAAGTTCGGCAAGCAGGACATCGTCATCGACTCCAATTCGATGTATGAGAATATCAGCGATATGGCGGACATTCCCTTGCGGTACGAGGCGGGACACACGCTTTACATGGGGGACATCGCCAAGCCCGCGGACGCCTACTACATCCAGACCAACATCGTACGGGTCGATGGCAAGAAGGAAGTCTACATCCCCGTATATCGCCAGCTCGGGGCCAGCACGTTGGCCGTGGTGCAGAGCCTGAAGGACCACCTCAAGGAGTTCGAGGGGCGTCTGACCAAGACGGGGATCAATCTGAAGCTGGCCATGGACCAGTCGGTCTATGTGAGGAAATCGATCGAGGCCCTGGTGCAGGAAGGGGTGCTGGGGGCGATCCTCTGCTCGCTGACGATCCTGATGTTCCTGGGCCAGATCCGGATGACAGCGATCGCGATCATGACGCTGCCGATCTCGATCATGGCCTCATCCGCGGCGCTGTACTTCTTCGGACAATCGATCAACGTAATGACCCTGGCCGGGATGACGCTGGCGATCGGGCCGATGATCGATAGTGCGATTATCTGCCTGGAGAACACCCACCGGCACCTGGGCCTGGGCGCGACGACCCATGAGGCGGCGTTCCTGGGTGCCAGTGAGGTGGCGATGCCCGAGTTAGTCTCGACGCTCTGCACCTTCCTGGTGCTCTCGCCTCTGGTGATGACGCCCGGTCTGGGGCAATTCCTGTTCAAGCCGATGGCAATGGCCGTGGCGTTCTCGATGATTGCGGCCTACTTCCTGTCGAGGACGCTGGTGCCGGCGTGCTCGGCGTACTGGCTCAAGGCGCATGAGGGTCACGGGCACGGCGAGGGCCATGAGGGGGGGCGCGGCCGGCGGGGGCATAACACCGCCGAGCCCGAGACGTTCACAATCAATGGCAATGGCAGCGCTCGCTCTGGTGGGCTCTTCGGGCCGATCAAGCGGGCTTTCGCGCGATGGGAGCAGATGATCGATACCGGCATCGGCTATTACGCCCGCGCCCTCGATGCGGTGTTGCACCACCGCTTCTTGACGATCGTCATCGGTTACGGCCTGCTGGTCGGGACTCTCTTCTTCTTCTGGCCGATCATCCGCCGCGACTTCTTCCCCGAGGTTGATGCCGGCGCAGTTCGAGATGTACGTTCGCACCACCCCGGCACTCGTGTCGAGGAGACCGAGAAAAAGATCGCCGAGGTCGAGAAATTCGTCAGGACGGTCATCGACGAGGAGGACTTGCAGCTGGTCCTCTCGGAGATCGGAGTGACTCCCGACTGGTCGGCCGCTTACACCCCCAACGCCGGAACGATGGACGCCGTGGTCAAGATCCAGCTCCACGGCGAACGAAAGCGTTCGGGCGAGGAATACGTCACGATACTGCGCAGAAGTTTGCCGGGGACCGGAGGTTCGACGATCTGGAGTTCGCGTTCGATGCCGGCGGCATGGTCCGCGCGGCCATGAACGAAGGGAAGTCCACGCCGATCAGCATCCGCGTGACTGGCAAGAACTCGAAGGTGGCACACGAGATTGCCACGTCGATCAAGAACGAGGTCACGAAGATCAAGGGCGTCGTGGACGCTCGGGTCATCCAGCGACTCAACTATCCCCAGTTCCTGCTCAAGATCGACCGTATGAAGGCAGCCGAGCTGGGTTTGACCCAGGCCGCCATCATGCAGAACGTCGTCTCCGCGTTCACCTCGAGCATCCAGTTCAACAAGCACAACTTCTGGATCGATCCCAAGAACAAGAACCAGTATTTTGTGGGTGTCCAATACCCCGAGAAGGATATCGTCTCGATGGACACCCTGCTCGACATCCCGATCACCAGCCAGCTTCCCGGCTTCAAGAAGACGCCAGTCCCGCTCCGCGTCGTCGCAACCTACGAGAAGCTACCCGTGCCGACCGAGGTCACGCACTACAACATCCAGCCCACGATCGAGCTGACGATGGGCGTGGCCAAGCGCGATCTGGGGCACGTCTCCGACGACGTGACCCAGGTCCTCAACAAGTTCGGCCAGCCCGACGAGAAGGAGGGCGGCCAGTGGAATCCCTGGGACCCCGATCACACCGCGACGCACCTCCGAGACCTGGCGGCCAAGGGCCAGCCCAAGGCCAAAGGCGCCTCCACCTGGCAACCCGACAGCAACGAGCATTACCTGCTGACCGGCTCGAAGATCGTCCTGAGCGGTGAGTATCTCCGCATGAAGGACACGTTCAACAGCCTGGCGTATGGGCTGGTGCTGGCCTCGCTGTTGATCTACTTCCTGATGGTCGGGCTGGACAAGTCGTTCGTGGTACCGCTCTCGGTCATGTCGATCGTCCCGCTGTGCCTCGTCGGCATCATCCCCATGCTCTACGTGACCGGTTCGGCGGTGAATGTGCAATCGCTGCTGGGCTTCATCTTCATCGTCGGAATCAAAGTGGCCAACTCGGTGCTGATGACCGATTACGCCCAGGAGCTGCGCCGTCACGAGGGACTAACGCCGTTCCAGGCGATCCGCAAGGCGGCAACCGTTCGCGTGCGGCCGATCACGATGACGGCCCTGGCGGCATTCTTCGCACTTGTCCCCGGTGCCATGGCCCTCGAGCGCGGCAGCGAATCCAATGCTCCGCTGGCCCGCGCCATCCTCGGCGGCTTGCTGGCCGGGGAGCCCGCCACGCTGTTCGTGCTCCCCGTGATCTATACGTTGATCGTCAGGGAGTCCGCCAAGGACGTCGCCGAACGGCTCGCACGTCGCGCAGGCGGCGGCCATGGGAATGGGCACTCGGGCGAGGATGCCGCTGAGGGTCCGCCACTGCCCGAAGGCGGCTGGGAGCAGGATCAGAATGGCGACGAATCGGCGTGATCCGATCCTTCCTCAGGACGCCCCTCACGCTCGTGGTGGCTGTTCACCTCACGCGGGTGGTGAACGAGGGAATCGAGGCGTTGGCATCGCACGAACTGATTCGTGCGATGCCACGCCACGCGCGCCTAATCGTCCTCCCCGATCGCATGGCTCCGATCGAGTCTCCTTTCCCTCTCGAGTCCGACTCGAGCACCGCCCGAACCACCAGAGCTTCCGCACGGACCGTGAACGTCGGGACGAGGAATCCGGCCACTCTTGTCTCATCCTCGGTAAGGCAGGAACATTCCACCCATCATTGACTCTCGTGGGGGCATCCACGCCAACGCCAGCGTATCCGTATGTCCTCTCGCTCGTAGGACCGAATCGGAGTGTTGACCCGGCCGACGAAGAACTCCCCGGGGATCGTCCCCTGGGCCGTGAGCGAGCCGTCACCATGCAACACGGCGGGCGTCGTCCAGCCGGCATCTACGGCCTGGGGAATCACCCATCGAGGCACGACGAGCCGGCCACATCTGTCGAACTCGACGGCGACCGCGTAAATCGGAGAGTCCTCGCCGCCCCGGGCGACCGCGGCGGCGAGCGTGGGGTAGAGACGGAGCCTCTCGGCTTTCATCTGAGGTGGCGTCAGTGCATAAAACATTTTCGAGCCTCTTGAATAAACATACTATTTTATCTGGATATGATTTATAGCGCCTTGGAATCTTGGTTCTGTGATCCTGGATCGTTTTGCAACGGCCGCCGGGCACGATTCATCATCATGCCGCTGTCTATCGGAGGGATCGCCGAGCGAGTGACGTCGTCGTACGAGTGAGCCCCGGGTAATACATATTATTGGATTGAACAAATGAAATTTTGAAGATTCATCCGCGAAGCGATGCGACGGGCTGACCGGCACGGATCGTCGGGAATCCGGGCTTGCGGATGAGCGCTGTCTCGGTTCGCGGATGGGCGAACGGCGCAGGGGCAACTGGGGCTGGTACGAATGGCGGGTCAGGGGCGCGGAGGGCGGTGTTGACGGATGCACCCGGTCGAAGGGTGCGGAGTGATCGAGCCTGTCATGCCGGCGCGGTGTACGGGCCGCGAACTTGACCCTGACCTGGATTCGCTGCGGAATCGGTCGGATGGAGGTTCGCGAGCGTCCCCGGGGATGACTGATGTTGCGTTTCTGGCGCGAGTCGGACCGGTCTGCAGTGTCGGGGAGTTAGGACTCGGATAGCGGGTGCGCACGACAATCTCCCGCGCTCACAAAGCCACAACCACCGCTCGGGCTCGGTTTCGCACAGTCTTGATTTCCGGACGCGTGCTTCCCATTTGATTGAAGACACTCGGCGGGGCTCCTGTCAATCCCATGTTCTGGGGAGTCATCGCGTGACGCCCAGGCTTGCACGTGATGGTGGGCCGCCGCACGATCCCACCTGACCAGCGGCTCGGCGCGTCTCCATGGCATGCCAGCCTGCGGGGTGCTGCGTGATGAAACCGTACTCGCTCTCCTCCGGCGCTTCCGGCTCGCTCGGCCGATTTGGGGCCGATCCGAGTTCGCGCCGAGGTCCGGGACCGGCTATCATGTCAGGAATGGAGAGGCTGACCGACGAGGAGTGCCGGAGCGATCATGGGCGGGAGCCCAACTCCGCCGTGCCGGTCGGAAGCAAATCGATTTCGAAGCTGTTCCTCGTCCTGAGGTCCTAGGATTCAGGGAGGGACCGCGCGACGCCGGGAAGACATGGTGTCTTGCGGCCCGACGAGTCCGGGTGTCCTTGCCTTCAACGATCGCGGCTCGTCATCCGGGAAAGACTGGCGGGTTCCCGACGGTCGTCCCGCCCTGAGTCCACAGCCCACGGAGGTCCCGATGGCCATCGGCCTGGAACCACGCTTGGAAGAGGTCGTCATCGGCGACGCCCAGGTGATCCGGAACGCGCCGGCGGCGCAACTCTACGAGCACGCGATCGCGCATGAAGGGGCCGCGATCCTGTCGAGTGGTGCCCTGGCGACCTTCTCGGGCGAGAAGACTGGCCGAAGCCCCAAGGACAAGCGGATCATCGATAGCCCCGCGAGCACCGAGGATGTCTGGTGGGGATCGGTCAATATCTCGGCCACGGCAGAGAGCTTCCTGGCCTGCCGGCGCCGGGCCCTCGAGTTCCTGGGTGCACAACCCACGGCCTACCTCGTTGACGGTTATGCCGGATGGGACCCCGAGTACCGCATCAAGGTCCGCGTTATCTGCTCCCGGGCTTACCACGCCCTCTTCATGCACAATCTGTTGATCCGTCCGAGTCCGGATGAACTCGACGCGTTCGGCGAGCCGGATCTGGTCATCATCAATGCGGGCGACCAGGCCGCCGACGCCCGGCTTCCCGACGTGAGGTCGGCCACGAGCGTCATGCTCCACCTGGAACGACGAGAGATGGTCATCCTCGGGACCAACTACGCCGGTGAGATGAAGAAGGGTGTCTTCACGGCGATGAACTACGAGATGCCCCGAAAGGGCGTCCTCTCGATGCACTGTAGCGCCAACGAGGGGCCGAAAGGCGACGTCAGCCTGTTCTTCGGTCTCTCGGGGACCGGGAAGACAACCCTTTCCTCCGACCCGCGCCGGCGACTCATCGGCGACGACGAACACGGATGGAGCGATTGTGGGGTCTTCAACATCGAGGGAGGATGCTACGCCAAGTGTGTGGGGCTCAACGAGTTGCATGAGCCCCAGATCTTTCGCGCCATCCGGTTCGGTGCGGTATTGGAGAATGTCCTCTATGACGCCGAAACCCGTTTCGCGGACTACAATGACCGGTCGATCACCGAGAACACCCGTGCATGCTACCCGATCGAGCACATCGATGATGCGGTCGTCCCCTGCATCGGGAGACATCCTCGAAACATCATCTTCCTGACCTGCGATGCTTTCGGGGTCCTGCCCCCGGTCAGCGGATTGACGGCGGCCCAGACGATTTACCATTTCTTGAGCGGCTATACCGCCAAGGTGGCGGGGACCGAGGTCGGCATCATGGAGCCGCAGGTCACGTTCTCGGCATGCTTCGGCGCGGCCTTTCTGGTTCTTCACCCGCGCGCTATGCCGAGATGCTGGCCGATCGGATGGAACGGCACCAGGCGCGGGCCTGGCTGGTCAATACAGGATGGACCGGCGGACCCCCAGGCGTGGGCTCGCGGATCAAGTTGAGCCAGACCCGGGCAATTATCGATGCCATTCACAGTGGGGCTCTGGCCGGGATTCCCACTCACGAGGATCCCCTCTTCGGCCTGCGCATTCCGACGTCGTGTCCCGATGTGCCGTCGAGCATGCTGAACGCCAGGCAGACGTGGTCCGACCCCGCCGAATACGATCGGACGGCTCGCACGCTGGCGGAGCAGTTCCGGGAGAACTTCACGCGGTATGCCGACGCGGTGCCGGACGAGGTGCGACAGGCCGGTCCGCGGATCTGAACGTGCCGATCTGGGACTCGGGGTTGAATCGCGGCGGCGCGGGGCCTACGATCGATCGGTATGGCCGAGCCTTCCGGGGCGGATGTGGGAGTGATGCAGCACTCGAACCCTCCCGATCACGTGGCGGAGACCGATGGACCTACGTTTTCCAGTCTATCTCGACAATCATGCAACCACCCGCACCGATCCGCGGGTTGTGGACGCGATGCTCCCGTTCTTCACAGAGCACTACGGGAATGCGGCCAGCGTGTCCCATCGTTTCGGATGGGAGGCTGAGGAGGCCGTCGAGCACGCCCGGGAACAGGTGGCTCGGGCGATCGGTGCCGAGTCGAGAGAGATCATCTTCACCTCGGGGGCTACCGAATCGAATAACCTGGCTATCAAAGGTCTTGCGCACGCAGCGACACGTCGAGGCAATCATCTGGTCACCGTATCCTCCGAACATAAAGCGGTGCTCGATCCCATGAAGCGGATGGCCCGGGAGGGGTGGGACGTAACCATTGTGGACTGCGACGAACACGGCGGCGTCTCGGCCGCGGCGGTGGCCGAAACGCTCACCGATCGGACAGTCCTGGTCTCCGTCATGGCGGCGAACAATGAGGTCGGGACCATCAACCCGATCGGCGAGATCGGGCGGCTTTGCCGCGATCGGGGGATTATCCTGCACACGGATGCCGCTCAGGCCGTGGGCAAGATCCCGGTCGAACGTCCATCACGACGACATCGGCCTCCTCAGTCTCTCAGGACATAAGATTCACGGCCCCAAGGGGATCGGCGCGCTCTACGTCCGTCGCCGGGATCCCCAGGTACGGCTCCAACCGCTCTTCGACGGTGGCGGCCACGAGCGCGGATTTCGTAGTGGGACGCTTCCCGTCCCGCTCATCATTGGGCTCGGGCTGGCCGTGGAGATCGCGATTTGTCATCTCGAGGAGGAATCGCAACGCCTCCGCGAGCTGCGCGACCGCCTGTTCGAAGGTCTGAGGACCCGCGTGCCAGGACTCCGTCTCAATGGCCATCCCGAGATTCGTCTGCCGGGCAACTTGAACGTGAGCTTCCCGGACGTCGATGGCGAGGCCCTTATGATGGCCATGCGCGACGTGGCCGTCAGCTCCGGTTCCGCGTGCTCCGCGGCCGACCCCGAGCCAAGCCACGTCCTGTTGGCGATGGGTTCGGGAGAGGACATGGCCCGATCGAGCCTCCGGTTCGGGCTCGGTCGGTTCACGACTCTCGAAGAGGTTGATTTTGCCATAGACGCCGTGACGACCGCCGTCGAACGGCTTCGGAGCCATGGTGTCGCCTGGGCACAGGGGTGACGAAAGATTTGACGCGATGGTATGATTGAGTAAGGCCACAGTGTGCCGAGAACCCGAGAATTCCACTCGCAGAGGAGATCGTTCGATGGGTGTGACCCTCACCGAGAAAGCAGCTAACGAAGTCAGGAAGATCATGGACAAGATGGTCGAGGACCAGGGAGTCCCCGAGGGCGGCGACCTCGTCCTCCGTGTCGGAGTGCAAGGCGGCGGTTGCAGCGGATTCTCCTACAGCCTGGGCTTCGACACCACCACGTCCGAGCGCGACCGCGTCGTGGATATTTACGGCGTCCGACTTGCCGTCGACAAGAAGTTCGATCCCTATCTCGACGGGACCGTGGTCAACTACTATGACGGCCTGGAGAAGCGTGGCTTCGTTTTCAATAACCCCAACGTGGTGAAGTCCTGCGGCTGCGGCAGTTCATTCCAGGTCTGAACGCACGTCCCTCGAGTGGATGTTGAAACCGGGTATCAAGATCTGCGATTTCCTCGTGCCCACAAACCGTGTGGGGACGAGGAAACGCCGATCGTCGGCAAGGCTCGCCGTCGGGAAGTGGTCTCACCGAATCCGGCTCGACGCGACATTTCCGGTCATCCGATGGATTTCGGACCAGCCGCTCACCAAGCCCAGCTCTCACGAAGTTCCGGATTGACGATGCAGTCCGCCGGCCATTGGTTGCGGGAAAGCTCGACGATCGTGCGCGCAGGCCAGCTCGGCCATCTCGCGCATCGATTCGATGTCGGTGCCGGCAATGTGTGGGCACAGAATGACGTTGGGGAGACCCAGGAGCGGGTTGCCCGGTTCGGGTGGCTCGTGATTGAGGACGTCCAGCCCGGCTCCGGCGAGATGGCCCGAGACGAGAGCGTCTCGCAAGTCGGACTCCACGATCAGTCCGCCACGGGACGTGTTTATCAAGGACGAACCGGGACGCATCTTGGCCAGGAAGTCCCGATTCGACCATGCCGCGCGTAGCATCCGTCAGTGGGACGTGAAGGCTGACCATGTCCGAGCAGGCCACAAGCTCGTCGAGCGACAGCCGCTCGATGCCGTGGCGATGGTCAAATTCTGCGTCGAAGACGGTGTCGAACGCGACGAGTCGCATGCGAAAGGCCTGGGCGCGGACGGCCACCGCACGTCCGATGCGTCCCATACCGATCAAGCCCAGTGTCTTCCCTCGGACCGGGTTCACGAGTTGTCGATCCCATCCGCCTGCGTGAATGATCCGGTCATTGACGACGATCCGACGGGCCAGTGCCAGGATCAGTGCGAGCGTCTGTTCGGCGACACTTTCCTGGTTGGTTCCCGGTGTGATCGTCACCGCAACACGATGGGACGTGGCGGCCGACAGATCGATGAGATCGTAGCCCACGCCGGCTCGCGCAATGACTCGCAGCCGGAGCGCCTGCTCGAACAGCTCGCTGGTCATGCGCTCCCCGCCCGCGATCATGGCGTCGATCCTCGGTAAGTAAGGCATGATCTCGTCACGAGATAGAGCAAATCCCCCGTCGGGATCGATCGTCTCGAAACCGGCTTCGGTCAAGATGTCGCGGAACCGGCCGGGTGCGTTGCGGAGCAAGTAGGGACCGATCAGAACGCTTGGCATGGTCAGCTCGACCTCTTCAAAGGTATCATCGACAAGGTAGGACTGGTGGGGCCGATCGTACAGCGATTCTCGAAGACAGACACCCGCCTTCGGCTTGCGTAGAGTTGTTGCCCAACTTATTCTCATCAGGCCGATTCGGCAACCTCGACCTTCCGACATCGAGCACCCCGTGCCGCCGCGGATCGATCGAGACGTGTGTTGTCAACGGGAGCCGAGACGCGCTCTGCCTGATGAGGATCGCGTCCGCGGACCCACCGAAACGGCGATCGGACAGTCGAGCGGACATCCTGACGATCTCGGGCCATCGACGAAATTCGTCGAAGCGTCGATCACTCGCGGTCGTTTCGGTGTTGTCTCTCTCGATAGAACTCTCGCCGTGCGTGCATCCGGGGAATGCTCGACGCAATATTCAGAATTCCGGATCCTCAATTCCCGATCGAGTCGATTTCTTTTTTAATCTGGAATCGGGAATATTGAATTGCTCTCTGGATGCGGCCGAAGGCCGCGTCACGCTCCTGGAGCGGTCTCAACCCGTTTGGCGGAAAGCGTACCATGGGGGTCATGAAGTTTCGCCTGCCGTCCGAGGATCTGGTACGGAAGCCGCCAGATTACCGCAAGGCGTACATCACCGGCCTGGATCGAACCCCGGCGCGGGTCGGCGTGGAGCTCCGCAACGGTCTGATGACCTGTCTCCGCGAGACCACGGAGAGCGGCCGCCTGTTCGTCCCCTGGCCGATCGACGGCTACGGCACGCCCATCGTCGGGACGGCGACGCTGGCGGAACGTCCGACTCCCTACGCGCTGGCCGTGGAGCTGGCTCGCGGCAAGCTGAACGACGTACGCAACCAACTCGCGGACTGGACCCAGATGGGCCTTCGGTCAACGCCCGAACTGACCCGGGCGGCTCGAAGCCGCGCAGCACGAGTTCATCCGAGCGGCCACGTCCACCGGGAATCCGGAGAGGAGCTTTGCCGCCGCCCAATCCTCGCTCCGTTCCGCCGCACTCGCGGGCGAATTGCTCATGGAAGCCTACACGAGTCAGGTGCTCCAGAGCCGGCTACTGGGCACTTCCAGGCTCCCGACTCATCTAGGCTGCGTGTTGACCTACGACCCCCACAACGTGCCGACCACTCTCGAATGGCCGCGCATGTTTAATGCCTGCCAGTTGGGCGTATCATGGCGGCAGATGGCGCCGACGGAGGGGCAATATCGCTGGGATCTCTTCGATGCCCAGGCGGCCTGGTGTCGGCGGAACAAGCTGGCCATCGAGGCCGGTCCGCTCATCGAGTTCCGCCAGGGGGCCTTGCCGGACTGGCTCTGGCTCTGGGAAGGGGATTTCGAGACCATTAGCGGGCTGACCGCCGATTTCGTCCGGCAGATCGTCTCGCGTTACCGGGGGAAAGTCCCACTCTGGCACGTCGTGCACCGGGCGGCCAGCGGGGAGATCCTCGGCTTGACCGAAGACGAACAAGTGCGGATCGCCGCTCGCGTCATCCAAGTCGCTCGTCAGTCCGATCCCTCGGCGCAATTCACCATCGGTGTCGATCGCCCCTGGGCCGAATGGATGGGCTCCAGCCACTTCCAGTTGGGGCCGCTCCATCTGTGCGACTATCTGCTCCGCGCGGAGCTGGGGATCTCCGGAGTCGCGATCGAGATCGCGCCCGGCTATTCGCAGCCCGGGAGCCACTTACGCGACCTCTTCGAGCTGTCGAAACTACTAGACCTTTACTCGCTCCTGAACGTCCCCCTGTACCTCTGGATGGTGCTCCCGTCGGGCGACGGGCCCGACCCCAACGCCGAGCCTGGGATCCGCGTCGAGTCCGCTCAATGGCCCTCTGCGCCGGACCCGGCCTCCCAGGCCGCATTGGGAAAAAAGTGGATCTCACTGGCCGTCGCCAAGCCGTTCGTCCGCACCGTGAGCTGGCTCCAGTCGAGCGATGCGCTCCCCCAAGTTTACCCCCATGGCGGCCTCATTGGCGCCGACCAGGCCGCGAAACCCCTGGTCGGATGGCTCCGCTCGCTCCGGAGCGAGACCCTCGCCTGAGAGCGCGTTGCTCCTCGCCGCGCCTCGCATTATAATCAGTGGTTCGTCCCTCAAGGTTGCTGGGTATTAATCCGTCATGTTCGACGACCTTCAAAAACGGCTGAATTCCGCGTTCCGTCGTTTCCGAGTCAGCGGTGTACTGACCGAAGCGAATATGCGGGAGGGGCTGCGCGAAGTCCGCACGGCACTCCTGGAGGCCGACGTCAACTACAACGTCGTCCAGGAGGTCATGGCGCGGATCACGGAGAAGGCCGTCGGGACCGAGGTGATCAAGAAGGTCCGCCCCGAGCAACAGATCGTCAAGATCGTGCAGGACGAGCTGATCGAGTTGATGGGTCCGGTCAACCCGTCGCTGCGGTTCGAGAAGACCGGACCGACGGTCTTCATGTTGTGTGGTCTCCAGGGCTCGGGCAAGACCACGACGTGCGGCAAGCTCGCCAGGCTCCTGGCCGCACAGAATCGGAAGCCGATGCTGGTGGCCGCCGACCTCCAACGTCCCGCGGCCGTCGAGCAGCTCAAGGTCATCGGTAGCCAGGTGAACGTCCCGGTATTCAGCCAGTCCGGCTCGGATCCGATCGCCGTCTGCCAGCAAGCCCTGATCGAGGCGAATCGTACCGGTTGCGACACCCTGATCCTCGACACAGCCGGCCGGCTGCACGTGGACGAGCAATTGATGGCCGAGCTGTCCCAGATCGAAAGGAAGGTCAAGCCCCATCAGGTGTTCTTCGTCTGCGACGCGATGACCGGCCAGGATGCCGTGGCCTCGGCCGAAGCCTTCAACAAGGCGCTGGAACTCGACGCGGTCATCTTGACCAAACTCGACGGTGACGCACGCGGCGGGGCCGCTCTCTCGGTCCGACGGGTCACCGGCGTGCCCATCAAGTTCGTCGGCAAGGGCGAGAAACTCGACCGGCTCGAGCCATTCGACTCCGAACGCCTGGTCGGAGAAATCCTGGGCATGGGCGACATCGTCGGCCTGGTCGAACGGGCCCAGGCCGCCGTTGACGCCGAGGAAGCCCAGCGCCAGCAGGAGAAGCTTGCCAAGGGGAAGTTCGATCTCGAGGACTTCCGCCAGCAGATCGTCAACATGAAGAAGATGGGCTCGGTGCACGAGCTGATGAGCAAGATCCCCGGCCTCAGCCAGATGCCCGAGGAACTGGAAGGCCTCGACGCCGACGAGGAGATCAAACGAATCCAGGGGATGATCGACAGCATGACATCTGCGGAGCGGAGCGATCCCGCGTTGATCGACATTTCGCGACGCCGGCGGATCGCCGCGGGCAGTGGCGTCGATCCGGCCGATGTCTCGGGACTGGTCAAGCAGTTTGACGCCATGGCCGCGTTCGTCAAGCAGATGGCCCAGATGACCATGTTCGACAGGATCCGGGCCTTGACCGGACTGGGCCAGGCGGCCGCCATGAACCCGATGGCTCGGATCTCGGCGCCGAAGGTCGGGACCGGCAAGCGGCTTTCCCCCAAAGAGCGCGCCAAGTTGCAAAAACAACGCGAGAAGGACGAACGCAAGCGACGTCGCGAGGAGCGGAATCGACCCGAGTGACGCCGCCGTAGGCAGCGAACCCCGGGAAAGCCCCCAAGCGACCTGAGCTGCCGACCTTTGCTTGATAGGTGCTGACAAAGACCTCGACTTGACTGTGTACTGCCTACGACCTATTGCCTACGGGATTCTGTTCGAGAGGAGCACGTGCGTGGTTCGACTTCGTATGAAAGCGATGGGACGTCGCCATCGCCCCTTTTTCCGCATCTGCGCCATGGACTCGCGAAAGCCGCGCGACGGGCGTTCGATCGAGGAGCTCGGTCACTATGATCCGATGTCCCGGAATCCCGAGACGCAAACCGTCCTGGAAGTGAGCCGGATTCGCTACTGGCTGTCGGTCGGGGCCCAGCCTTCCCACAAGGTCCAGGTCCTCCTCAACAAGCAGAACGTGAAGAAACCGGCACCCGGCGAGCCCTGGCAGGTCCCCGAGGCGCCGGTGACGGCCCCGGCCTCACCGGCGGGCGCGTCCACTCCGGAGAAGCCGGCCACCACGTGACGGGAGGACGGACACCGTCGCCTCCATGGCAGGTTCGCCGCTGCATCGCATCGACGTGCTGACGCTCTTCCCGGCCCTCTTCGACGGTTTCTTGAGCCAGAGCATCGTCCATCGGGCGATGACCAAGGGGCTGGTCGCGATCGAGCGGTGGGACATCCGTTCGTGGGCGGAGGGAAAGCACAAGCCGGTCAACGATCGCCCGTTCGGCGGCGGTCCTGGAATGATCCTGATGGCTCCGCCGGTGGTGTCGGCCGCCGAAGCGGTGGTGTCGGCCGCCGAGCCGCCCGGTCGCCTGATCGTCCTCTCGCCCCAGGGGCGCCGGTTCGATCAGGAACAGGCCGCCGAGCTGGCCCTCGAGACGCGACTGATCCTGGTCTGTGGACGATACGAGGGCTTCGACGAGCGCGTCATCGAGATCCTCGGTCCGGAATTGCTCTCAGTGGGCGACTTCATCCTCTCGGGGGGAGAAGTCGCCGCGATGGTGGTGATCGACGCGGTCGTCCGGCTGATTCCGGGCGTCCTTGGGGACGCCCGGAGCGCAATCGATGAATCCTTCGGACCGGACGGCGGTCTCGAATACCCTCAGTATACACGGCCTCGCGACTTTCGTGGCCGGACCGTCCCCGAGATCCTCCTGAGCGGGGACCACGCCGCGATCGCTCGCTGGCGGAAGCAACATCGGCGTTCTCGTCATTAGTCATTGGTGGTATGACCAATGGACAATAACCAAAAAGGGATGAACGATGCAAAACCGACTGATGAGCGTCGTGGAAGAATCCACGATGAAAACAACGATCCCCTCATTCGACATTGGCGATACGGTCGACGTGCATGTGCGTATCCTCGAGGGCGATAAGGAGCGGATCCAGATCTTTAACGGCGTCGTGATCGGCCGATCCGGGAGCGGACCGCGCGAGATGGTGATCGTGCGCCGGATCGTGCAAGGAGAAGGCGTCGAACGGAAGATCCCGTTGCATTCGCCGCGAATCGCCGACATCGTGGTCAAACGCTCGGGCAAGGTCCGTCGCGCCAAGCTCTATTACCTGCGGCAGCGCTCGGGCAAGGCCGTGCGGCTCAAGGAGCGGTTCTCGAGCACGGCCGGTTCGGCGGAGGCCAAGGCCGCCAAGGCCGAACGCCGCGCGGCCCGGATCGCCAAGAAGGAAGCCAAGGCCAAGGCCAAGGCAGGGATCTGATTCCCCCTTCCCGGGCACTCGGATTCGTCGAAGTCAACCTCCCTCGACCGGCCGCTGGGCCGAGGGAGGCTGATTTCGTTCCCACCGGGCTCGCTACCTGTTAACAGGTGGAATAACAGGTGGCGGAGGGAGAATTACGGTAGCGTATGTTCACTATACGCGCAAACGATAATATTATATGTCAAAATCTAACTTAGAAAGTGTGGCTTCTGGGACGAAATTAGTAATCGCCCGCGTCAAAGAGATTCTCTCTCAGCTTCTCGACGAAATTCTCGGAGAGGCCGATGTCGCGCTTCAGATCACTCGCCGAATGGGAGCAGAGATCCCGCGAGGGTCTCGAGGCCGGCCCGGCACTGAGGGTGGGACGTACTCCCCAAAGGTCCAACTCGGCAATCGGTATCGACGAAGGATCGCGTTGACGGAGGACTGCTAGCTCCGCCTTCAACGCCGCTTCTCTGCGCACGACGAGGCTGTGAATGCGTCGAGTCCTTCCAAATCGATGCTCGGCTCTGTCCTTCTCGACGCATCAAACGACTCGATAACCCACGCCCTCTTCTCCTCGTCGATTCGCCGATCGCAGAACGGGACATACATCCGCTGTCCGAAGAACCTCGGCTTCAATACGATCCAGAAGTCTCCAGTCAAACGCTCGGCCACGGGTTGCCGTCTGAGAGTGATCACAATAATTGACAACGCCTTGATCAAGATAGTCGATGGAAATCTGAGACTTTAGTAAGGAAGTTGGGTGGATCTTGAGGCTATCAGCCGTTTGAGTCTGATTCTTCAGTCTCGCAGGATGGGCCTGGATCGCCGAGGAGGGGACCCGCACAATACGCTGCCGATAAAACAGAGGGCATCAGGCGTGTCGAGGACTTGCCATCACCACTCGTGGAGCAACGGTCCCGCAGGTTCCGCAGACGTCTCTGTCCGCTTTGCGCACGGTCATCGTATCATAAAATATTTATTTGACTGATGCAATCTTCAAAGAACGACGTCCTCCCCTTTTGTTGAAGAACCGGTCGCCCCGGTCAAGCCGAGCGGTGGCTCGATGGCATGCGCCGAGGCCGGTCCGCGGCCGCGTCGAACCCGCGAGTCGCGGCCCGGGAAAAGACCCAGGCGAGGGCGGCATAAGCAGAGACGCTGCCCAAGAGAAGGCCCGGGGGGAACAACTTAAAATGATGAACTAAAGCGTTCATGTGATAAGTCGATATTGGCAAGAAATGCAGCAGGACGGCCGTGTTGCCGAACAGGATCCCGAACTCGAAGGACCCCAACCAGAGTCTGCCGACCAACAGCGTCCCGAGGTTCAGTACCAGCAAGACGCCAAGCGTCCGGGCCAGGGCCTGGCGCGAGCTCCTGGATCGCAGCGAGAACAGAATACCGAGCGCCGCGGCGAACCACAGGAACGCCGCCAGGCCCGCGATCGCCAGGAGCAATCCGACGGGGTGCAACGCCCCAACTGCCAGCCCGACAAGCCAGGGGATGAGCACCAACAGCAGCATGCGCACGTCGCCGGACGAACGCTCCGAGCACTTTCGCCCGGACGACCTCGGCGGGTTCCAGCGGCGTGCCGAGCAACCCGTCCCAGGTCCTTGCCTCGCGCTCGCTCGTCACGCCGGTCGCCGACTCCACGGCGACCGCCACCAGCGCGACAACGTAAAACATAATGGAATAGTCGGTCAAGTTATCCATAAACCCCGCTCTGGTGCTCGCGCCGGAGCCAAGCGGTCCCCCCGTACCGTAGCCGTAGATGAAAAGCTCGTCGAGAGCGAGGCGATAGTTGTGGGTGAAGGCTTCATGACTGCGCAGGATAAGAATGCCGAGGACGAGCATGCCCATCCAGATTATGAGTCGGACCGGGCCATCATCCGGGAAGTAGCGCTCCTTCCAGAGCATCGGATCGTCGCCGCAGGCCGGTCGGGACCGGGCGCGAAACCGAGCGCGGACCGCCCGCCGTCGCGGGCCGTCCGCGAGCCGGCGGGCGACCGGACGAAGCCGCCACGCGGCGCACACGAGGAATGTCGCGCCATAGGCGAGTTGCAGTCTAACCATCTCGCCCAACGGCACGGCGAGGGAACCCGGACCTCCTCCGCCAGCCGCCAAGTTCACCGGCGGGATCAGTCGGACCCGGCTGAGCAACCACGCGATCGGCCCTTGGCCGGACCAGGCCGACGAGGTTGCGGGGGCGAACAGCGAGAGCGGCGTGGACGGCAAGATCCAGTCGTTCACCGGCGCGAGAGCCCACAACCAGGCCCACGTCCCCGACACCATGGCGAAATCGACGAGCCAGGGGACCACCAGCCAGATGACCTCGATCACGTAGACGATCAGGACCGCGCCCTTCGGTCCCCTTGCGTACACCGAGACGAGCAGAGACAGGGCGGCCAGGAAGAAGGCTGTCGAGAACGTTCCACCGTACGCATAAACGACGGACCGAGGATCGACGCCGCCGAGCAGACCCAACAAGAAGGTGATCGGCAATCCAACGGCCAGGATTATGCTGACGTGGAGCATCCGCGCCGCCATCTTATCCAGGATGATCGCCGCACTCGACAGACGAGAAGCCAGCAGCCCGGGGAGTGTCCGGCGCGACCGCTCCTCGGCCAGCGTTCCGGCCACCAGCGCCGGCACAAGCGCCAGCACAATGAGCGCCTGGCCCACGGCCAGCCATTCGAATGCCGCCGCGGCAAACTCGGCCAACTCCCTCGTGGAGAGCGGCAGGCCGGCCAACCAACCCTCGTGGTTTAGCTGGAAGATCCATAAGAACGCGAGGAGCAGTGCGCCGTACACCGCGCGGGCCTGGAAGGTCGGCCATCGTCGTGCCGACATGCGGGCTTCCGCATTGGCCATTGGGAAATCGATCATATTGGCGCCGACCGTGTTCACGGGGTCGTGTCCGGCAGAAGTTGAATCGGATTGTACCAATGAGTAGGCCGGTGATCCAGGATCTGAGAGTCTGTTCCGGAAGGGCGAGCGGGGGGCGTCAGCCCCCTGTCTTCGAGGGCCGTCGCCCACGGGACAGGGGGCTGACGCCCCTGTCACGCGACACCAAGTTGGATCGCGAAATCCCGACACCCGGTTTGATCGCGTCACGACATTGGTACAGTATGGGGCGGTTGCTCTTATGGTTATGCTTTTTCGAGGTTTGACCATGCCACGTCCCATTCCCGTCCCGATCCGTCAGATGATCTTCCGGAACTGGAAACAGGGCTGCGGGACCCGCCAGATCGCCGCATCCTTGGGCTTGCCGGGCTCCACGGTTCGCCGTCTCCTCCAGAGGTTTCGGCTCCGCGGTCGCGACGGTATCTCGCCAGACTACCGCTACCGCTCGGCCAACTTCACGGCGCCCTCCGAGATGGTGCAGACCGCCGTACAGCTACGCCGCGAGCACCCCACTTGGGGAGCTGGCTCGATCCGTGTGCAGTTGCTCCTGATGGCCCCGGGACAGTCGGTTCTCTCGGAACGAACTCTCCAACGTTGGTTCGTGCGAGCCGATCTGTCCCCAGCCCCGGCGGGTCGCCCGCCGCGGGTTGACCTGGACCGGGCGACCGTAGCCCATGAGACCTGGCAGATGAATGCAAAAGAACATATTTAATTACAAAATTAGTACCCGTTCACGAGTCGAAGGTGACAAACGCACAGAGTGGCGTCGAATCACAGGCATATTTCGAGGGTGCTTCGGTCGATCCGACGAAAGGCACTAGCTTAAGCGCAACATCCGATCGGGCTTAGACTTGTGAACAGAGAGCCTACAGGCTCCTTGGACCTGATCCCAGGGGCACCGCCTATAGCCCCATGTTTCCCGGCTCTTCCGTCACCAACAAGATAATCACAGTTGGATATTGGCGACGGAAAACCCGCCAGCCGCGAGCGCAACTCTTTTAGAACTAATGATTTGTGCTTAAGCTAGTGATGAGGTAGGCGGCCAGCCCCTTGATCTCAAGGGAATCCAACCGCCCCCTCCCGAACCGGACAGGCACGTTTTCGTGCATCCGGCTCTCCAGACACAGGATCTACATTTGTGTCACGGTCCAACCCGGTATGCCAGGTCCGCCAGTCGGAGGCCATCATATTCTCCTCGGTGGATCTTACGGTGGCACTCTCGGCAGACGGGCACTTGCTTCCGGTTCTGGAGTCGCATCAGCCAGGCAAACCCACCGACAGGTTTGCCCTCCATCTTTCGTTCCGCAGTGCTTCAAGCCTGAGTAGGGCTGAATGACTCATCCGAGTCACCCCTTTCTTGGTGAAGCCCTGTGTCCTGTCCCCCTTGGGCCGATGCCTACTACGGGGACTCTGTCGCCTTGGGCATTGCTGCCGTTAGGCGATCCCGTGGTTGTCTGTCAGGTCCGGTCCACGTTGAGGGCCTCCGTTCATCCCTTGCCCCTGCTCATTGCAGGGTGTGTCCTGCCGGAAGATCACGGAGGTGAATGGCATGCCCCCGTGAGACAGGAATCCGGGTTTCAGCGTCATTCCCGGCGGTGATCGAGCACACCCACTGGGACTGGAGTTCAAGCAATCCAGCCTTACCCATGCGTGGCCTAACTTGCGAACGTCTCTCGGCCCTTTGACGCTGGGCCTCACGTCGCTTCTTCCGCATGCTGTTGTCCCCTCGATCCTTTCGGTTGAAGGTCAGCGGAACGTTTTACCCGCCTTCTTCCAGCGGGGTCGGGGCACTCCCGACAAGACCAGACAAACCTTAGCCACGGCGCACCCAATCGTCGATCACACCGAAGCGCACAACACCAACTCCGGTTTTCGAGACCGATTGGAGGTTGCTCTAAGAGCAGACCGAGCGTGTTGGCTGGCTCAGCAAAGTCCGGCCGTAGCCGCAACGCGGTCGTAGCGCTCGCAGCGGCCAGTTCATACTCAGCCGGGGTGCGGTACGCTTCGGCAAGATTGGCGTCATACATCGCCATGCCCGGCTTGAGTGCCAGGGCCTGGCGGATCAACCCGATGGCCTGAGAATGTCGGCCTTGCTGATGTGCCACCACGCCCAGCAAGTGCAAAGCGTCCGCATGCTCAGGTTCGCGGCTGAACACCTTAGAGTCGAGTTGAGCCGCCTGGTCCGGGAAACCCTGTTGATGTTTCTCCAGGGCCAGGCGGAAGGAGTCGTTCATGGCGTGCTGCCGTTAGCCGAACCTAGACCCCGAACTTGTTATCGTTGCTCGTGGAGGCATAGTTGCCAAGGACCACGGAGAGAGTATCGAGGGAAAACGTGCCGAGATTATAGATGCCTCCCCCGATGCCCTGGCCTGCGCTTCCGCCGGAGCCGGCCAGCCCACCCAGAGCGAGGTTGGCGCTGATGACGCTCGCCGTCACCGTGGCCGTGGCTCCCTGGTCGTTGAAGATGCCACCGCCTAGACCGTCTCCGCCATCGCCACCCGTGCCACCGGCGCCGCCTTCGGCCGTGTTGGCAAGGATCGCGCAGTTGCTGATCGAAAGCGTGGGGGGGCCACTGTAAAACGCAGGCGAGTTGAAGAGCCCACCCCCCTCACCCGCCCCGCCCGTGCCGCCGGCTGCGCCGCCGGCACCACCCTGTGCCTGGTTCAGAGTCATGGTACTGTTGGTCACGGTCAGCGAGGTGGCCAGGTAGCTTTCAGCCTGGCACAGCCCGCCGCCCTGGCCCGCGCCACCCACACCGCCCGTGGCCCCGGTTCCTCCAGCACCGCCGGCGCCGCCTTGTGCCACGTTCGAGATGAAGAGGCTATTGCTCACGCTGGTGGTGGAATCCGTGGTGTTGGACAGGCCCCCGCCTTGGCCAGCACCCCCTGCTCCACCATCAGCACCGGCTGCCCCTGCGCCGCCGGCACCGCCTAAGGCCACGTCATGCACGAAAGAGCAGCCATTGACTGTGGCGCTGGAGCCGCCGTCAACATTCATCCCACCTCCCTGGGCAAACGCCCCTGCCACACCCTGGCTGCCACTGGTGCCCGCACCGCCGGCGCCTCCGATGGCCTGGTCGTGCGTGAACGTGGTGTTCGACACGACGACGGTACTCACGTAATCGACGTCGAGTCCGCCGCCGCTGGCGAAGCCGCCATATGGGTCAAATGGGTCGCTGAAACCGCTGGCTCCGCCCTGGGCCTCGCATTGCGTGAAATTGCAATCACTGAGCGCCATGGTACTCTCGCCGCTCACGAACATGCCGCCACCTTCACCATCGGAACCATCCGCACCCGCCCCGCCGACCGCGACGTCCTGCAGGAAAGTGCAGTTGGTGAATGTGGCCGTCGCGCCCGAGTACGGTGTGAAAAGGACAACGGATACGCCGCCCCCAATGCCCTCATTGCCGCCCCCACTGTTCTCGTTGGCGATGATCGAGCCGCCGCCGATGGCGCTGTTCCCAATGAAATTGGTGTTACTCACCTCGACGTTGGGTCCATTGGAACCGACGCCCAATCCGCCGGCCTCCGCGATACCTCCGAAAAAGCCTGCGCCCCCCAAAGCCTGGTTGCCGGTGAACGTGCAGTTGCTCATGTCCAGCGCTCCGGTGGATGCGCCACCAGAACCCGCGTCGCCACCCACGCCGGCGCCATCCGCGCCGCCGATAGCGAGGTTATCCGTGAAAACGGTGTTGGTGATCGTCGCCGAATCGCAGGAGAGCCCGCCTGCACCTGCACCGCCGGCGCCTGCACCGCTGTCCTGCGGAGCCGTCGACGTGCCGCCGACCGCCCGATTCCCGGCCAGGGTCACGTTGGACAGGACCAGCGGCGCAGAGGAGTTGACGCCGCCCCCGCCGCCGCCCCCGCCGCCGAGGGTGGCACTGCCCGGACCGCCTTGCGCGAGATTGTCGTCCACGGCGCTGTTGCTGATGGTCAACGCGCCGGATGTGCAGTACAGCCCACCGCCGTCAGCCGACCCTCCCCCGTAGGTGTACGCAAAAGTCCCTGACGTGGATCCGGTGAAGCCGCCGCCGAAACTCCCCGTCGCGTGATTGTCTTCTACGATGCAGTTGCTCACGCTCGCGTTCACCTGCGCGCTCGCGACACCGCCGCCGTATCCGGGCCCGGAGGGGCCGCTGCCCAGGGCTGCGTTCGACTTGATCGTCGTTCCAGCGATCGCGAGCGCGGTGGCCGCGGGAGGCGGCGCAACGCCGAAATCGAACTCATCGTCGATGCCGCCCCCGTAACCGTTCGAGCCCAGTACGAGGACCGTTACCCCGTGCACGACATCGGTGGCGAGGCTGCCACCCTGGGCCGTGTTGCCGGTGAGCGTGCTCTGCGCGATGGAGACGTTGCCCGCGACGGCCCCTAGCGCGCCGCCTCGGCCGGAGCCGGGATCAACCAAGGGTTGGAGCGGAAAGGTGAAATTCGAGGCCGCATACAGGAGGTCGGAGCCGCCCAGGGATTGGTTTCCCGTGAACGTGCTGTTGCCCACGACGAGGCCTGGCGTTGCCGCCGTAAAGAAGGCGCCCTCGCCGATGGCGCCGCCCATTGCCGTGCCGACCACAACGAGCGCCGCCGTGCTGGAGCTGGCGTTACCGTCGCTGCCGCCCTGCGCCAGGTCGTTCGTCAGCGTGCTGTTGGTGACGGTCAGCGCTCCGCCATCGTTCCAGACACCACCGCCGCCTGCGACGCCAAGCAGGCTGGCGCTCACGCCACCTGGGAGCGTCACGGCCACGCTCACCGCACCACCATTGGCGGCCACGGCCTGGTCGCCGGTGAACGTGCTATGGTCAATCGTGACCGTGCCGGCTTCGTCGTCGATGGCGCCGCCGAACGCATTGCCGCCGCCGGTGCCCCCGAGAGCCAGATCACCCGTGAAGGTGCTTCGCGAGACAGTCAGTGTCGCCCCCGCCTCGTTCTCCACGCCGCCGCCCCGGCCGGCCCCGTCGCCGAACAGGCCGCCTCCGGCCACCCCCTGCGCCACGTCAGCACCGAGCACGTCCTGGGTCAGCGTCAGGTTCCCCGCATTGAGGGCGCCGGCCCCGTCGGTGGCGACGCCGTCCGTGAGCGTCAGACCGGAAATCGTCACTTTCGCGCCACCGGCGATCTCGAACAGCCGGCTCGCCGCATTGCCACTGATTGCCAGTTCGCTCGCGCCAGGGCCGGCGATGGTCACGTTCTGGTTGACCACTATCTGGCCCTGAGTCAAGGTGATGGTTTGGCCATCGAGCGCGCGGGCGAACTGGATGGTGTCGCCGCTCTTGGCCGCGGCCAGCACAGGCGCAGGGTGCCGGCAGAGCCGTCGTCAAGGGCGCTCTTGACGACCAGCGTGCTGAGCAAAGTCCGGTCCTCAAGAACGTCAAGGCGCGGAACGCGCCGTTGGGGTGCCGGCTTTCGGCGGGCTCGAGAACGCCGGTCGCGCGCAGACTCGCCGCGCCGCTCCTGAAACGGTTTCAACAACATGGTCTGGATCTCCCAGGTAGGTGCGGTCTGCGTCATGATGACAACGGATTCGCCGTGGCGCGCAGACCCGAGCGCCCGGGCGTTGCCCGCTTGAAAAGTCGGTCGTCAAAAGGAGGATGGAAGGACGATTAGCTATTTGGCGAGCAAGGCCTGGACCTCGGCCCAGAGCTGCTTGCACGATTCCTGCTCCGCGGCCGACCAGTGGGTGACCGTAGTCGCATCGCGCAGGTCGGCCAATGCCTGGTCGGACTGCCAACTCCGGAGCCATGCCTGAAGCCGCCGGCGCTCATCTGGCTTGCTCACAGGCAGCAGCTCGCCGTGCGCTTTCAGTTCGGCCCGCAGCCAGTCAAGAGCCTGCTTTCGCCAGCGGACCCGTTCCGGGCCATCCAGTTGAGCTGCGTCATCCCCCCGGCCGCAGCCGGCCAGGGCCGCTGCGCACGCGGCCTGGTAGCGATGGCAGTCTTCGAGGTCGTCGGCCGGTTTCGGGTCGGCGGTCAGACCCTGGGAGAAGAAGCGGGCGGCGGCGACATAGCGCTTCTTTTCGTAACAGAGATGGGCATACGCGTCCCGCTCGTCAGCATCCGCAGGTTGCGCTTCACCCCGGAGGACGGCGGCCAGCCGGCCATCGAGCTCGATCCTCCTCCGGCATACTTTCACCCACTGAGCCGACGGATAGCGCCAATCCTTGCGTCGGGAGCCCAGTTCGTGCCCACGCTCCAAGGGGATGAGAGCCTGGGTAAACTCCCCTAGTTTCCAAAGCGCGTGGCCGAGGTTACAGTGACTCTCGGCATGATCGGGCATCAGGTCGATGGCCCGGCGAAGGGGGGCCAGTGCCTCGTCGACGCGACCCATGTTAATCAGTGAAGTGCCGAGGTTATAGTAGGCGTCGCCATCATCCGGCTTCAACTGGCTGGCGCGCGCCAGGCGGCGGCTGCCTCGTCAAGGTGGCCTTTGTCGGCGAGGACCCGACCGAGCTTGGAGTGAGCCA
>CAWJTV010000044.1:0-114935 GCA_963845755.1 uncultured Planctomycetota bacterium | reverse complement strand
CAGCTCCTTGACGCGGTTGACCAGCTTCTTCCGCTGTTCGACCGAGAGCGGCGGCACGTTGAGTCGAACGACCTTGCCGTCCGAATTGGGACTCAGGCCCAGGTCGCTGGTCTGGATTGCCTTCACGATGTCACCGACGACCGAGGGGTCGAAGGGGCGGATCAGGATCTGCTGCGGCTCGGGTGTGCTCAGGTTGGCCATCTGCTTCAGCGGCGTCGGCGAGCCGTAATACTCGACCCGGATCGATTCCACCAGGCCGACATTCGCCCGTTTTCTGGATGCCCCTGGAACTGGTCACCCAGCAACGCGAGGCTTTTCTCCATGCGCTCTTCCGCTTCGAATGTGATCTCTTCGATACTCATGGGATGCTCTCTCCCCTCGACGGACACTCCGTAACCGATCAATGTCGTTAACCACCGTCGATTGTCCGTCCATGGGGTCCATCTTAGCACGGCCGTCGTTGTCTATGGTCGCCTCGGTCCGTCACGAGGAGAGGATTCTCTCACGATGACTTCGGACGGATGGCATTGCTGACCCAGGTGCCGATCAGGTCGCCTGCGATGGCCTGTTCGATGTTGCCCTCCTTCTTGAAGTTGAAGACCAGGATTGGCAAGCCGTTCTCCATGCACATGCCGATGGCCGTCATGTCCATCACTTTGAGCTGGTCCCGCATGACCTGATCGTAGGTCAGGTGCTCGTACAGCACCGCATGAGGGTTCTTCTCCGGATCGCCGAGTAGACGCCGTCAACGCGCGTGGCCTTGAGCAGATCTGGCGCCCAGCTCTTTGCCTCGCAAGGCCGCCGCCGTATCCGTCGTGACGAACGGACTGCCCGTCCCGGTCGCCAGGATCACCACCCGTTTCTTCTCCAGGTGGGACAAGGCCCGGCGTCGGATGAACGGTCCGCTACCTCGTCCATGCGGATCGTCGTCATCAGACGGGTCTCGCATCCCTCCTTTTCCATCGCGTCTTGCAGAGCCAGGCCGTTGATCACGGTCGCCGTCATGCCCATGTAATGGGCGGTCGCTTCCTTGATCACGTCGGAGCCCCGGCTCAACCGGGGGCCGCGGAGGATGTTTCCATCCCGACCACGATCGAGGGCTCAACGCCACGGGCCGCGACCCGGGCCGCCTGGCGGCAATCCGGCTGACCTCCTCCGGATTGATGCCCCCTTCGCCGGGCCTACAAAAGCTTTCGCCCGAAAGCTTGAGCAGCACGCGACGAAACACCAGCGGACCGTCCATGAGGGTGGAGTCCATGAGTTCAAATCCTGGGAGAGAAAAGGATGAAGGATGAAGGATGAAGAATGAGTCGGAACATGGGAAAGGCTGAGGGCTCGGTCAGTCCAGGGCTGGTCTTGATTTACTTAGCCTTCATCCTTCATCCTTCCCTGGACCGCAGCGGTCATCGCCCTTCGCCGACGACGAACCGGGCGAACCGGGCCACCGAGATGTCTTCTCCCGTGTGCGAGTTCACCGCCAGGATGACGTCGCGAACGGCCTTCGTGTCATCCTTGACGAACATCGGATCCATCAGGACCGACTCACCGAACCAGGCGTTGAGCTTCCCTTCTGCGATCTTCTCCTGGATATTCTGGGGTTTGTCGGCCACCTGGGCCATGAAGATCCGCTTCTGCTCGGCGACGACGTCCTCGGGCACATCCTCCCGGCGGACATACAGCGGATTGACCGCCATGATTGCGGCGCCAGGTCCTTGGCCAGTTGCTTGAACTCTTCGTTGCGGGCGACGAAGTCCGTCTCGCAATTGAGCTCGATCATCACTCCTGACGGGAGTCGTGGTGGATGTAGACCTCGATGCGGCCGGCCTTGGCGGTGCGGCCGGCGCGGAGCCCGGCTTTTTTCATGCCTTGCTCTTGGCCAGGGTTTTGGCCTTGGTCATGTCTTCGTTGGATTCCTTCAGGAGCGCCTTGCACCCCAGTCGAGGCCCAGCCGGTCTTCTTGCGGAATTCGTTGACAGCCTGAGCCGTGATCTCGTCCATCGGCAGACGCCTCGTTCTCGTGCGGGATGCGTCGCGACTTGCGCGATCGCGAACGGAAATCGCCTGTTGCAGTAGATCTTGCCGGGCTTGTTGGAGGTATCGATTGCGGTCGCCCTCGGGAGCGACCCGTCGATTCGTGATGTCTTGCTCGTCCGGAATGAGGATGGCACCCCTTCCCGAGGAAGCCGGCGCGCCCGGATGCGATCGATCGGGACCCCGGTCTGGGTGCGCCGACATCTTATGGCAGCCGCGGCTGGCTCACTGGCCTTCGGCGGGGACGGGCGCTTCATCGTCGCCGCCAAGGTCGCCGCTCGGTGCCGGCGGTTTGGTTGACCGACTCGACCTGCGATTGCGCTCGGGCTCCACCGTTGCTTTCGACGCGGTCGCCGGCTCGGTGACTGGAGCTTCCGTCTCGCGACTTTCACCGGCCCGCGGGTACCTTCGCCGCGAGGCGGCCCTTGGCGACGATCGCGGTCGCGATCGCCACGGCCCGAGCCGCCATCCGCCGGTGGTGGTGGTTCCACCGGTGCCGCCGCCTTGCCTTCGAGGATCGCCTCCGTCAGCCGGCTCAGGAGCAGCTCGATAGACCGCATGCTGTCGTCGTTACCGGGGATCGGCAGGTCGATCGCATCCGGGTCGCAGTCGGTATCCAGCAGCGCGACGACCTTGATGCCCAGTTTGCGGGCCTCGGCCACCGCGATGTGCTCGCGTCGCGGGTCGATGACCAGGAGGGCTTCGGGGAGCCGGTTCATGTGGCGGATGCCGCGGAGGTTCCGCTTGATCTTCCGCCGCTCGCGGCTCAAGGTCGAGATCATCTTCTTGGAGTAGCTGATGCCTTGCTCGCCGTCCAGGATCGACTCCAGCTCCTCGAGGCGATGTAGCCGGCTGCGGATCGTCCGGAAATCGGTCAATGTCCCGCCCAGCCATCGTTCGGTCACGTATGGCATTCCGGAGCGGTTACACTGATCGATGATCGTGTCGGCAGCCTGGCGCTTGGTACCGACGAACAGGATCAGCCCGTTGGACGCGGCCACGCGCTGAAGACTTGATCGCGCGGAGCAGGCCGCGGACCGTCTCTTTCAAGTCGATGATATGAATCAGGTTGCGCTTGCCGTAGATGTACGGCTTCATCTTGGGGTTCCACCGGCTGGCGCGGTGACCGGAATGAACCCCGGCATCGATCAGATCCTTCACCACGAGCGACACGAAAAACCCTCCGAAGCCGTTGGTCAGAATCCGGCCGCGTTCCCCGGACGTCGGGTCCGGGGCGGCCTTTCTCGAGTAGCGGAACTCGAATGAACAATCCACGTGAATCGTAGTTTATCGGTTGGGCGGGCTGGCGTCAAACCCTGCGGTGCGCGGTTGTTCTGCGAAGATCCGCACGTGCGTGGGCACGCTCGGGTTCCGGGTGGAAGTTTGTGAAGGAATCGGATGGAAGATGCTGAATTCCGGGTGAAATGAATGAAAATGTCTGTCGAGAAGAGTCGAAGGCGGATCCGTATCAATCGGGCATCTGGGACCCGAGATTCGGGATCGAGATCTCGAATCGGGAATCGCCCCGGAGTTGCGCCCGAGCGCCGCATCAGGCCGGCGCACCTTCCTCCGGCGTGATCCTCTTCGATTTCTCGATCTTGCGCGTACTCTGCTTGGAATCGGGCTCGGGAAGTCCCAGCAACGCGGCAGCTTCCGCGTGAAATCGTCGCAGCTCATAGCTCGATTTGTTCCGGGAGACCCAGGAAACGGCCTGGTCGAACCACCGCCGGGCCTCCTGACACTCTCCCTGGCGCGAGCGGGTCATCGCGAGGAAGAACCAGTCCTCGGCCCGGCCACCATTGAATCCGATCGATTCCCGCAGCGACTTCTCGGCGGTCTTCCAATCGCCGACGCGAAACGCCGCTACGCCTAACGTATTTAAATATAGCCAATTGCTTGGTTCAAGCGCGACGGCCTTTTGGGCCGAGATGAGGGCCTGCTCTGGTTTGAACGAAGCGTCGTCGGGGAATCGGGCCTGGAACCAGGCCACGGTGTTGAGGGCTTCGGCGCGTTCGGGGTCGAGGATCATGGTCAGCCTGCAATCGAGATACTGCTCGGAGGAATAGTTCAGGTCCTTCATCAACTGGTCGGCCCACAGCTTCCGGATCCCTTGAAACTCCGGCATCGGATACCTCGCGGCCACCGCGATGAAATCCTCTTCGGATTGACGACGCAATCGTTCGGCCTCTTCCTTCCGGCCCTCTCCGTCGAGCATGGACGTCAAGGTGTGAACGGTCCTCACCAACCAGAGAGGATCGTCACATTCGTTGCTGACCTCGAGTCGAGGTCGGTCCTGTTTGTCCGACGTTCCGTCGGTCCCTCGGAGCAGGTCCCGCCTGAGCTGAATCGCACGGCTATAGAACTGCTCGGCCTCCTTGGGCTGACTCGCGAGCCGTTTGTAGCATCCCATTCCGCCCAATCCGAGGGCATCGGCGAGATAGCGGCGCGCCGTGACATCACCGCCCGACTCGGCCACTAATCCCTCGAACCGCGCGATGGACTCGCGATAGTCGGAGAAGGCCGCGGACATGAGCGTCGGATCGGGTTCTTGCATCGTCCCCCTGCAGAAGCTCATGTATGTCCGTGTGGATGCAAGACGGCAGAACGCGCGGGCGATGATGATGCGCGATTCCCGGTTCGTTGGGGGGAGCTCGCTGGCTTGCTTGAAGAGTTCTATCACTTCATCAAATATTTTATACGCTTGCTTGCGAGTCGTCGGATCGGTCGAGGTCGCAAGGAGCGAGGCCTCTTGATGAACCTGATCGATGGCGAATCGGTCGATGAGGGGATAGTTCTTGATCAGGTAAGCGAGGTAACGGTTTCGCGATTCCCGGCTCGAGACGTAGAATCTCCAGCAGACGGCGGTCGTGATGATCAGCAAGACCATCACGATTGCAGCGGCGGAGGCCAGTTGTTTCCCGTGTCGTCGAGCCCACCGCCAAGTGCATTCGAGAATCCCCGGCCGGCGGGCGACGATCGGTTGATCGTCGAGGAATCGCCTGAGATCGCCGGCCATTTCCTGCGCGGTCGCGTAGCGGCTCGAGACATCCTTGGCCATCGCCTTCAGGATGATCGTCTCCAGGTCTCGAGGGATGGCCGGGTTGAGTCGGCGCGGGGAGACCGGCTCGTCGAGGGCGATCTGTCGGAGGAGCTCCTGGTGGTCGCGACCATCGAACGCGGGACGGAGTGTCAGGAGCTCGTATAAGGTCACGCCCAGGGCATAGACGTCCGTGCGCTGATCGACGACACCGCGTCGAGCGAGGGCCTGCTCCGGGCTCATGTAGCGGAGCGTCCCGACGATGTCGTCGGTCCCGGTCAGGCTGAAGTCGCTGTGGAATCGGGCCAGGCCGAAGTCGGTGATCCAGACTGCCCCGTTCTGATCGATCAGAAGGTTTGCCGGCTTGACGTCGCGGTGGATGATGCCCAGGCCATGAGCGTGGTCGAGGGCGTCGGCCGCGTCAGCACCCAGCCGGGCGACGCATCGGCAGAACACCCGATCCTGACAGACGGCCTCCGCGGCGGTCGGCGCTCCGGACGCATTTTCGGCGGGTGAAGCTGCGTGTGGCGCCAGAACGGGGTCTCCGTTCGTGCTCCGACTGGCGTGTATCGCCGTTGACGGGTTCGCGACCGGCGCATCGCGAGTGTCCCCGTCGAGAACGCCGGGCGTCGGTGTGGCCTCCTCGGTCTCGATCGACGAATCCCAGGAGGAGTTTGCCGCGGACTTCGCCAACTTCTCGTCGCCGGACCGGAGTTCGCGGACGATCGCGGCCATGCTACGGCCTTCGATGAATTGCATGGCATAGTAATGAACGCCCTGATCGCAGCCCACTCCGAAGATGGGCACGATGTGGGGGTGGTGCAACTGGGCGGCTGCCTGGGCTTCGATCTGGAATCGCTGCCGTTGTTTCGGGTCGATCGCCGCGGCGAAGGGCAGGACTTTCAGGGCGACGCGACGGCCCAGTGAGACCTGCTCGGCCTCGTAGACGACCCCCATGCCACCTCGTCCCACCTCGCGAAGGATCCGATAGTCACCGAGTTGTGCGCGCGGCAGGACGGCATCCGCCGGCAAGCCGGGCCGGTCGCCGTCCGAACCGCCGATCTGGACCGCTGCCGATTGGATGAATTCCAGCCCGGAGAGACACTCGAGGAGCGCGTCGGCGATCTCGGGATGTTCCCCCAGGAACTCCTCCCGCGAACACGGGCGGCCCGAGCGAAGGGCCTCGAGATACGACTCCAGCGCCTTGATGACGGGGGCATCGTCGCGAGACAAGCTTCCTCCGGGACGTGAAGAGCTGGAATCGCCGAGGGCCTTAGGGCCGACGCCTCCCCAGAACCGGATATGTGGATGGGTGTCGACCGCGGCATCCGACTTGTGATCGCGTGGAATCCACGCTCCCGACCCGTCGTGACCGTTCATAAGCGATCCTCCAGGGAGCGCCGAAGCCGGGCTAACGCCCGGAGCCAGGCGTTCTTCACGCTGTCCTCAGTCCGTCCCACCCTCTGGGCGACGTCAGGAAAGCTCAGACCCTCAAGGTGGCGGAGGATGATGACCTCGCGGTAATTCTCGGGAAGTCCTTGCAGGGCATCGGCTAAGAGCACCGCTTGCTCTCGCCGGACGGCTTGCTGACTCGGAGTGCTCTGTGGGGCGACCAGACTCGCATTCAGGGCCTGGGAGGAATGATCCAGCTCGTTGACCACGCGCCCTTTCCAGCCGGAGATCCCGACACTTGGTTCCCAGGAAGTGGCGTAGCTGGTTCGCCAGGATCGAGCCGATCATCCGACGTACCCATGTGAGGAACTCGCGTTCCGTACCGCCCCGGAACGTCGCGATCTTTCGATGAACCTCGAGGCCGATCTCCTGGAGCAAATCCTCCGCGTCCACCTTCCGGCTCAGTCGGCGGCCGATCTGGATTCGAACCAGCAAGGCCATGTAATTGCGATAACGTTCGAGCAGCCGCCCGAGCGCGGCCGTGTCTCCCGCCTTCGCCAGGACCAACAGGAGCTCGGGGTCGAAGCCGGCATCACCCCGGCCATCGTCCACCATCTTGCTCAGATTCATAGCGTCGGCTCCCGGACACGAACCCTCATCTTGCTGGTCACCTCCTGTGAACACTTCGCGCCGAGAGAATTAATATTTCCAAGACGTCTGGGCGCGACCTTCTTCCAGCATAGACTGCCTTGCCGTAGGTTGAGGTTCTAGTCGGTAAAAACAAGACGGATCTGACAAGTGGGACCGATCCTGGTCCCGGGATCATGGACGGAACGGAGCGTGCACGATTTCCGGTGCATTCGATTTCCGTTCCGGACGCGCCTGACGCGGTTTCCGGTCACAACCCACGAAGGATTCAAGACTTCGGAGATCCCCGGGTGGAAACCCGACTCTGCGTTCCGGTGGCACGCTCGGCGCAGCGATTCCAGGAAGGAAGCTCCGATCCAGAATCTCGGATCGCTTTACGAAAGCACCCCTCACTCAACGGCATCCAGACTCCAGGCCGCCTCGACGGAGGCCGGTCCGCTGGCGGCCGAGTTCAGGGCGGACGCGTCGGCACCCGCCGGCTTCGCCAGGCCGCCCGGGAGGAGCTCCCGGAGCGACTTGGGCAGGGGAAAATGCACGTTCTCCTCGCGGACGATTCGTTCCTGGATGGTCGCACTGAAATGATGTTGAAGGTAGTCGATGCACTCCTGCACAACTTGTTCGGGGGCGCTGGCTCCCGCCGTGATGAGGACCGTTTGGACGCCCTCGAACCAGGCTTTCTGGATTTCGGAGACGCCATCGATGAGAAAAGACGGGATTCCGAGAGAATTGGCGATTTCGGCAAGCCGGCGGCTGTTCGAGCTGTTCTGGCTGCCCAGGACGAGCACCAGGTCGGCCTGAGCGGTCAGGTCACGGACCGCCTCCTGGCGGTTCTGGGTGGCGTAGCAGATATCGTCCTTGGGGGGATTGGCGATGAGTGGGAACTTCTTCCGAAGCGCCGCGATGACCAGATTGGCATCGTCGACACTCAGTGTCGTCTGGGTGAGGTAGGCCACTTTCGCGGGGTCGGCGATCGAGAGCCGCTCGACGTCCTCCGCGGTTTCCACGAGGATCATCTGGTGGGGCGCCTCACCCATGGTGCCAATGACCTCGTCGTGTCCTTCATGACCGATCAAAACAATGGTGTATCCTTCCTTGGCGTAGCGGATAGCTTCGAGATGGACCTTGATTACCAGCGGACAGGTCGCGTCGATGGCCAGCAGGCGGCGACGGCGAGCCTGGTCGCGGATCTGGGGAGAGACGCCATGGGCGCTATAGAGCAGAGGCGAGCCCTCGGGAACCTCGTCCAGCGATTCGACGAAGACTGTGCCTCGTTTCCGGAACCGTTCGACCACGAACTGGTTGTGCACGATCTCGTGGTAGACGAATAGGGGTGGGCCGAAGAAGTCGAGGGCGCGTTCGAGGCACTCGATGGCCATGTTGACGCCCGCGCAGAAACCGCGGGGATTCGCCAGGATGATCTTCATTGCAAACGGAGCCTCCGGAATCGCTGGGAAACCGACCCTATCGTATGCGGTCGGCGGTCCGAGGGAAAGGCGAGTCGTGGCCGCATCGGGCGAAGGAATTCGGGGAATCGTAGCAATTCGCCGGGATTCGTTCGTTCCTGATCCGTGCAAGGCTGCTTGAAGGCGGGATCCGTCTCTGTTAAAGTTCTCTACATTGTGGCTGCGAGAGTGGCCGCGCGGAGGTCATGTCATGCCAAATTCGGGCGGGCAGCGGGTTTGTGATGGCCCGGCGATGGATCGCCTCGTCGCGACCATGGCCCAGCAGCTAACGGCTACCCCATCGTCATCATCGCCGATCGGCCTGGTCGGAATCCGGACGCGCGGCGTCCCGCTGGCCGAGCGTCTGGCCCGGGAGTTGAGCCGGATCCTCGGCGTGAGCGTGGAAGTCGGGGCCGTCGACATCACCCTTTACCGTGACGACCTCGGCCAGACCCAGAGCTGGCCCGTCCTTCATGGGACCGAGATCCCCTTCAACGTCGACGGTGCCAACGTGGTGCTGGTCGATGACGTCCTGTTCACCGGTCGAACAATCCGTGCCGCCTTGAACGCCATCTGCGACCTCGGGCGTCCGGCGTCGGTGCGCCTGGCCGTGCTCGTCGATCGAGGGCACCGGGAGATCCCGATCCAGGCGGATGTCGTCGGACTGGAGCTGTCGACCGCGCACGAGGATCATGTCCGCGTGCGACTCAAACCCGTCGATCCGGTCGACGAAGTCGTCTGGACCGGGGCTGGTACCGTGCCCTTGGCGGCAGAGGGGAGGTCGCCGTCGTGAGCAGCCTCGCCCCTACCAGCCTGGGTTCCGGTGCCGCGCGCTGGAGCCGCAAACACCTCCTGGGTCTCGAAGACCTGTCGTCCGAAGAAATCCTGGCCATCCTGGATACGGCCGAGAACTTCGCGGAGATCTCAACACGCAGCCGGAAGAAAGTCCCCACGCTCCAGGGCCGGATCGTTTTCAACCTGTTCTTCGAGAACTCCACACGAACGCGGACGAGTTTCAGCCTGGCCGCCAAGCGGCTCTCGGCCGACACGCAGGACTTCTCGGTCAGCGGCTCGAGCCTCTCGAAGGGCGAGTCATTCATCGATACCGCGAAGAACATCGAGGCCATGGGGGCCGACGTGCTGGTGATCCGGCATCCAACACCCGGAACTCCGCACCTGCTGGCTCAACACGTCAACTGCTCGATCATCAATGCGGGGGATGGTGCGCACGAGCACCCTACGCAAGGACTGCTCGACCTGATGACCATTCGCCGCGCCAAGGGACGGATTGACGGCCTGACCGTCGGCCTCCTCGGGGACATCTCGCACTCGCGGGTCGCCCGCTCCAACATCTACGCCCTCAATAAGTTGGGCGCCAAGGTCATTCTCTGCGGGCCGCCCACGCTGGTCCCCAAGGCGTGGGAACGGTTGGGCTGCGAGGTCGCCTATCGGCTCGACGACGTCCTGCCACGCTGCGATGTGGTGAATGTCTTGCGAATCCAGTTCGAGCGACAACAGCGTGGCTTGTTCCCCTCGGTCTCCGAATATTCGCAGTTCTACATGATGACGCAGGAGCGGCTGCGCCTGGCCAAGGACGACCTGCTGCTGCTGGCCCCCGGCCCTATCAACCGCGGCGTCGAGCTGACTCCGGAGGTTGCCGACGGCCGCCATTCGGCCATCCTCGACCAGGTGGCCAACGGGCTGGCGGTCCGGATGGCCGTGCTCTATCTGCTCAATGGGCGGATGGATGACCGAGGAGCCGCCGGGGTTGAAAAAAAGGACCGGTCCGAAGGTGTTAGCAGCCGCCATCGTCGTGGTGCGAGCGGTCCGGACGGAACGCCGTCGATCTGACGGGGGTCGGAGGACTCCCGGCATTCCCGATCGTCGTGTATGATACAAGCCGAGTATGACGATCCGGACCGGGACCTCTCGACGGTGGGAACTCGACTAAGACCATGCACATTCAAGACATATTCAGGGCACGGCCCACCACGTTCAGTTTCGAATTCTTCCCCCCCAAGACCGATAAGGCCTCGGACGAACTATTCGAGACGATCGCGCATCTGCAAGCGCTCCAGCCCTCCTTTGTGTCGGTGACCTACGGCGCCGGGGGTTCGACGCGAGAACGCACCCATGACCTGATCGTCCGGATCCAGCGGGAAACCAACCTGACCGCGGTCTCCCACTTGACGTGTGTCTGCCACAGCGCGGAAGAGCTGGCGGCGATCCTCGATCGTTACGCGGAATCGCGGATCGAGAACATCCTCGCCCTGGGCGGCGATCCGCCCAAGATGCTGGCGAACCACGACCGCGCCGAAGACGCGTTCCAGTTCGCGGAGCAGTTGGTCCGGTTCATTCATTCGCGCGAGCGGGTCCCCGACGCGCGCGGGTTCGGGATCGGGGTCGCCGGCTTTCCCGAGGGGCATCCGACGACTCCGAATCGGCTCAAGGAGCTGGACTATCTCAAGCGGAAAGTGGACGCCGGCGCCGATTACATCTGCACGCAACTCTTCTTCAGTAACGCGGACTTCTACGACTTCCGCGAACGGTGCGACCTGGCCGGCATCCGAGTGCCGATCCTTGCGGGAATCATGCCGATCACCTCGCGGGAGAACCTCGCCCGGATGGCCGAGCTGGCGCTCGGCGCCCGGTTCCCGGCCCGATTGCTCCGCGCACTCGGCCGTTGTGCCGACTCGCCCGAGGCCGTCAGCAAGGTCGGCATCCACTGGGCCACCGAACAGTGCCGGGACCTGCTCGACCACCAGGTCCGCGGGATCCACTTCTACACACTCAATCGTTCCGACGCGACGCGCCAGATCTACGAGAATCTCGGCGTGAAGGATTCCGGCGGTCTGGAGTATCGTCCGATCACGTAGCCCCGGTCGAGTTGATGGAGTCCGTTCGGCCGCAGATAATGGCCTTCGCCTCAAGGCCGAGTTAGCGCTGCAGCATTGGGGACATAAGAAATGTCAGAGAGGATCTTCAGTTGAGCTTTCTTTCCACGATCGCTGACAAATGAGACCGTGAATACGCCGGGATGATCCAAAGGCTCGCTGCGCTCTGCTGCGAGGAGTACGAGTCGCTGATTTCCGTCGGTTGATTCCCATCTTGCTGTCAACCATATGGGCAAGGTTGTTTTGGGATCAAGCTCCCATGTCCCGGTATTTGCCTTGAACAGGACCGTCTCTTCGGAACGCTCACGAGGGTGGATCCGGATGACCGTGGGCGATATCAGGCCTTGAGACCCGAGGGCCCCGCTGAGATGACCGATTTTGATTCGAGGAATTGATGGGTCCCGTCGATTGATCCATATCTGTCCGCTAAACAAAGCGGTGGTGTCCTATGGAATTTGAACGCAGTAAGTTCTTCGTGTATCATGGGTTCCTCGACATGACCCCATTTGCTCTGGTCCCAGGATCATGGAGGCACTGCCATGGAGGATCTTTCCGGCTTCTGCTGCCAGCGTGCGGATTGCCCCGATTACGGCCTGCGTGGGCTCGGCAACCTGTCGGTCTGCGGCACCTACGGCCAGGGCCAGCCCATCCGCCAGCTCTACTGTCGCACTTGCAAGGCCCGTTTCTCCGAGCGCAAGGGTACGCCGCTGTACCGCTCCAGCTTGCCCCGGGAGACGACCATCTCGCTGATCGAACATCTCGCCGATCGCACCGGGGTGCGGGCCACCGCTCGACTCCTCGGTGTGCACCGCGACACGGTGGTACGTTACCGCCGAGTCCTGGGCGAGCACGCCCGGCAACTCCACGACGAGCTCGTGGCTTTTTCCCCCTCGGACGGAAGAGGTCCAGTTCGACGAGAAGTGGTCGTTCGTGTTCAAGAAGCAGGAGCACTGCGACCCGGGCAATCCGGCTGATGACCAGCATGGGGATTGGTGGGACCACACCGCCTACGATCCCGAGCACAAGCTGGTCCTTTGCGTCGTCCCCGGGGCGCGTGGGGCCGAGGAGGTCGAGGCCGTGGTCGCCGCGGCCAAGCAGCGGACAGGAGACCACCCCGTGAGGCTGATGACCAGCGACGACTACCCGGCGTACAAGGAGGCGATCCTGCGCATCTACGGGAGCGAGGTCACCGCGACGCCGACGGGCCGCGACAGCAAGCGGATGGTGCCTGAGAAGGTACCGCCGCCGGAGCTGACCTACGCCACGGTCGAGAAGCGGCGGCGGCGGGGTCGGGTGGTGGAGATCCTGGTCCATCTGATCTTCGGCACGCTGGCGGCGCTGGCCAAGGCGTTGCGGCTCTCGAAGCTGAGCCGACAGGTCAACGTCTCGTTCCTGGAGCGGTACAACGCGACCGACCGGCACAAGAACGCCCGGAAGGTGCGGAAGACGTACACGTTCTCGAAGGATTGGCGGGTGCACGAGTCGATGACCTATTTTACGATGTACAGCGATAACTTCTGCTGGCCTGTGAGGACGTTGGAATATCGGGACGACGATGGCCGGGTGCGAAAGGGGTCACCGGCGATGGCTGCCGGCCTGGCCGACCACGTCTGGACGATGCGTGAGTGGATCACAATGCCATCTGTTCAAATTGCGTAGGACACCACCAACAAAGCAGTCTTGGGAAGCTCCCTCCAACCGATGCGATAGATATATACGCGATCCACACAATCCGATCCGGACCTTTCCTCGTCAATCCTAGCGAGACCAATCTTCGCCTCACCTAGGTCGCAATCGAGGCCAGTCAACCAGGGTACCGAGCCGGCGGCTTCCCTCGTTTCGATAGTAATCTCCGATTCCTCAGTGGTTGAGGTCAACGCGGGGAATGATTGAGAGGCATTTCGAATCCGACGAATCCCCGGGATAGTCCCGGCCCCAGCCACTTCGACGATTAGGACGAGGGGGCTTAATGCCAATACCGTTTAAGGAAGCATAACCACTGTCTCTGCAAAGGTTTTCTTCAAGGGCGGAATGTGTCGATGTTTGGATCGTTTCTTTTTCCACTTGGACATTTTACGCTTGATCACTCGCGGATTGATCCGGTTCCTCCGCATTTCGTCATCGGTGCGCTCCCCCTGCATCTCCCACAATAATCCCTGGTACCACTCCTCGAACGCCTCGGGGGTCGAGCTGTTGCATTCTGGCAACCGGCACTTGAGGATCTGGAAGCACCCCAGAAACGACAGCCGATCCGGGTCCAGCCCCACGGTCCCGGCGGCCGCAACCATCAAGGCTCGGATCACGAAATGACCCAGCGACAGCGCATAGATCTCCTGGATCACCCCCGCCGGGGTCTCGCTTCGCATCTGTGCCGGCTTGGTCGCCCGCCGCGGATCATGATGGGTCTTTTGCTCATCATAGACCAACTCCTGTTCCCATCTCTCGTGATAAAGAATAATCAATTCTTCAGCAGGATAAAGCTCCGCGTCAAGGAGATTCGTGATCAGCACATGAGTTTCACCGTGTCCGACTCGTTGCGGGTCGTCCAGTGTATAGCGGATCACCCGGACGACGATCCCATCCCGATCGATCTGACGGTCGTAGCAACCCCGATAAATCTTGGCCAGGTACGAGCCATCCGCCAGGTTTTGGATCGACTTGAGGATCAAGCCGCTTTTCACGCGTGCCAACAGCTGGACGCCCCGCAACATCGCCGTTTTCCAGTGGTCATAGCTGAAAAACCCGCGATCCTCCAACAGGAGCATCTCCGGAGTCAGATGGCGGAGCAAGCCGCCGACCATCGACGGTTCGCCGTGGGCGATCGACCGGACCACGAAGGCCAGTTCGATGTGGGTCCCCAATTCGACCAGGCTCAGCTTGCGGACTTGGGGGAACGCGCCGTCGCCGCGCGGCCCGGCCGAGGGGCGCGCGAAGGCCACGGCGTTGGCCTCCGAGTCGGGGACATCGTAGACGGTCCCATCGATGCCGACCAGGCGGAACCCGCGGTAGAAGGCTCCGGGCGTATCGGGCCGGGCCAGAGGATGAACGACGTGCTCGAACAGGTGGCGGACCGGCGCGATGCCCAGGCGTTGCCGGGCCACACACAGGCTGGATCGATGGGGACTCTCCTCGCCGACTCGGAGCCGGCGTGCATGCTTGAAGACTTGGCGGATCGGCAAGTCGGTCAACAGCCCCATGGCCAGGACCACCCAGCAAACAATCTCGTGGGTCAGTGTGCAACGTCGTTGATTGGTTTTACCGGTGGCCGCGAGGACTTGGCGAACGGCCTCGGGCGAGATAATCTGTTCCAGTCCCGCCAAGCGATCCAAGATCCGGCCCGACGCATCGGGCGGCAGCGTGCAATGTCCGTGCGGCATGCGAGTCATGGCCTCCGTGTTGCTTGGGTCGTGAGTAAACCCAAAGTAACAGGAGGCTGTGGCTTGCGCCTATTTCAACGGTATTGGGCTTAATGCCCCATCGTGGAAAACTTCAATCCTCGCCGAGCTCGTTCCCGCGTCCGGGAAGTTGACCAAGAACGCGAGGACTCCATGCCCTCCGGGCGGAATGACGGGCGGCTCACCGGAAGGTACTTCGACACAGTTACAAGACGGCTTTGCTGACCGGATGGTTATGGGTGTCTTACTCTGGTTGACCAGATGGAACTCAGCCCTTCCTCGTCGTTCCTCCGGACCCATCGCCTTAACCCGGACCACGGACTCCCTGGCAAACAAACCGTCAGGTGCCTTGCGATGCCCTCGCATAAGAACAAACGGGATGAGCAGCGAGGCAGGAATGGCTACCAAAGCGACGACCCAGAAAATCCGGTCGCTCGATCGCGATCGCGTTGAAGTTTGAAGATCCCGCATATCTTCCCATCCTCAGAAACGCTCCCACGTGATCTCTTCCGGAGGAGTGTTGGTTGGCGCTCTCAGGGGTCCGTTCTTGGGACTACGATTATCAAGCGGTTTTCGAGGACCTCGAGGACTTCGAGGCCCGTCTGGCAACAACGTACAGACTGGCGGCGCCGAAGACCACCAACAATGAAATGCGGACGCCATCCCGATATCCATAAGCGTCAAACCTTAACCGGTCTAATGCCCAACTATCACGACGATCGACGTAAAGAACGTCACCATCCCAGATACGATACAGGTCCTCATACGGCAGGACGCGAGGCGACCGGGGGAAGTCTGCGATGCAAATCCCCTTATTAATTGATCCGAAGCACGCGATGAAATGGTCCGGCGTCCCACCTGCCCGGGCACTTCGCACGTGCAGGAGTGCCGGACAATCGAAGGATGCCGCCTCTTTGGCTTCCCAGTGCAATAATAGAGTCCTGTAACCAGGTTGTCTCGCCAAGTCTTCCAATTCCGCCAATGAGAATGGATGTTTTCCCGGGTCCGGGCCGAGTTCCATGAAATCCTTGCTCAAATCACCGCTTAGATAAGCCAAGATCAAAGAAAGGCTGTTAGGCCCACACATGTTATCAGATAAATTAACATCCTCTTGCGAGATCGCAGTGGATTGTAGACATGGACTAACAATTAAGATGATTATAAGATGCTTTGCTAGTCGTCGAAACAAGCTCTCCTCGCTCTTCCCGCAGCGGTAAAGTCCCCCTCTCCACGCATCGAAATCAGCATACATACAGTTACACCTATTTATACCGATGATCAGTTAGCATGATTACATCACACAGGCAACCCTATCGAAGAGCTCGACTCCCAAACTCGGCCGATGAGCGCCGGACGAATCCGGCTCCGGCCTGCCCAGTCGCAGGCCGGGGTGCGCGGACGACCCTGAAGACATCGGCACGATTATGGGTTACAGGCATTTTGATCACACGAACCTCCATATTCACTCGACGAGTAAACATGGTACAGAGGACCGCATTGACCAGCGTAGTGCGTAGGCATCCCCGTGCACCCGGGTTGGCTCCAATCGGTGTAACCAGCGCCACAGCTATCCCAGCCCGTGTTTGTACACGCGATGCAGGAGGACCCGGAATACGCCTCACAATCCGCACCGAAGGCAAGGCTATCGCATTGATAGGATTCCGTGCTTCCGAGCGGTCGACAGCCGTTGCATTCGGTCGGGTTCTGGGGCCAAAAGCACGTCCCATCGCCGCCTCGCAGTTGAGCACTCGAGAAAGTGGTGATAGGGACAGCAGGCGTACGTATAAACAGGGTAACCACGAGCCACCCTCCAAGGGCCGCCAACGGAACGTAGTTAGCGCGCATGTCCAACTCTCCTTTTCAAGAGGTAAAGAATTGCGAGACCGACCGTACAAACGAGAACCCCCGCGATTCCAAGGTAAGGAATAGGTGAGTAGGTGTTTGGTGCTTCCGGTGGCGACGATGCCAGGATAGCACGAGCCCTTTTCACCGTGTCGCCAACAACCCGAGACATGGCCGTCCTGCCACCGGCTAGCTTTCTCCCGATCCCCTTGTTAACGGACACAACGAATTCCGGGGGAATCGGCGGATCGAACTCATGAGGGGCGAGGGTGCCGTTGATCGCAACCGAAGCCACCTTGGAGATCGTCGTTCCCACGGGATCCCTGTAGGTGATCAAGAAAGGGAGTTGCATGCTCGAGTTCCGTCTTGCCTTGTCCGGGACCGAACGAAAGTCAGCCAGTGCGATCGTGTAGACGCCCTCACTCCTTTCCATCTTCGTTGGCACCGGTAGGATGACTTGATACTCTTTCCTGATCGCAAGATAGTTATGAGACGGCGCCAGCCACAGCTTGACATAGCCGTCGTCGCCGAGACCTGTGGGCCGATTTGCCCCTGGAATCCCTGGGCCCACTTTCAGGATGATGGTGGCTGTGTTCCCGATCTGCTCGTGTCCTTCAATGGTAGTCATCCCCGGGTGTGAAAGGAGTGATTCTAAACACTGGTCGTCCGGGCCCTCAACGGGGTAAGATTTCATTCCAATCGAAGCCGTTGGTAACCGTACGAAGAACCTGAGCTCGTTTTCTGAGACTTGGGAGACACTGACAGCGAGCTTTCTTTGGAAGTCGATCCCGGTAAAACGCCGATCATCGACGGCCCGGATCTCTCGACTCGAGGGCCCGACCTCACCACCTGCCTGCTCCAAGGCCATACGATCATATCGCATCGACGGAAAAGCGTACGATAGACTGTAGGAATAAGCTGTCCCGGATGACTTGTGACTTTCGATCGCCTTGACGATCAGATCGCGCTTTGCCGGTTCGGTCTCCCTCTTCAGGTCCTCTTCCAACATCTTAATCTTGGCGGAGACCGACCTGCGGTAGTCGCGGTGAGTCACGATCGGGCTCCCAGTCCACAATGTAGTCCATGTGAATGCTCTGAATACGAGACATGTATGACTCGACCGAAAGTCGAATCTGCTCCAGTTGAGCCTTACCAATCATCTCGGATTGGATCGAGCTTGGAGTGAGGACGAATGCAAGGAGAAACCAGATCAATACCCGAAGTTGAAAGCGCATTCCATCAGTCCCCCTGGATTTCCGATCCGCTGCGAGTTGCCCATGCTCGCCAGACTTGCAGACCGACGCCGTTGCTAATAAACTTCACATGCCCATCGCCGAACAAAAGATTGACTCCTCCAGGATGGTAGCTCCTTGCTGTGGTCACCGCCATGTAAGATGGATCACGCTCCACGCAATCGACCCACAACGAGTTTGGCGGAAAGAGGTGATAGTATGAGGCATCGAGCCAGCGGCCACTGAGCCAAGAGGTCCCTGAGGGTTGGAGAGACCAACCCCACGACCCAGTCGTATTGGCACCGATACAGTCGGGTGCAACTTGGTTGCTCACCTCCGAGTCAACCGCGATGTAATCGCGGCTCCGATCCGGACTGTGTGACTGTGGCCGACTGATGAGGCGCTCCGATGCGAATGCGGTATTCGCGAGGCCATCCTGAATCTCCGCAAGGCGTATACCTTTATGACGTACGAACGCTCCTCCAGGGTCCGCGGGCCAAAGCGGTATGTTGCCTCGACAATAGTGATAACTGGTGTCCATGCCGGACGCAAATGCGTCTGCCGGGCAATGAAGGATTCCAGGGGCGGGAAGCCCCAGGCTCGTCCAGGTAGGGTCGTTATCACCTGGAGGCATCTGGGTTTGTACCGAGTTAGCGAGTGCGGTGCTGTCGATGAACCCAGCGATCAGACTTGACGGTGAGAAGGACCACCTAGAGAGGTACGCCCCTCCATCCTCTTCGACCACCCCCCAATAAACCCCGGGGAGGTATCCGTTCGAGGATTTCGAAGTTCTGAAGTCCCTCACCAATCTGGCGTAGGTTGCTTGCGCATGAGAGCTTCCTCGCCGCATCCCGTGCAGACATGACTGCGGGCAGGATGATCGAAACCAACAAACCGATGATGCCAACGACGACTAGTAACTCCAATAGCGTGAATCCACGCGGCCTGTAAGTGATTGAATAACCACCTCTAGACGACAGATGCTGATGGGCATGGGTCTTCATGGCGGATCCTCACTAACAGGCTGTTTCAAAACGGGGACTGGCTCCGAGTCTTCGAGGTGCCTGTCCCCCCTTTTGAAACAGCTTTTAAGATTGGACTCCCATCTCCGGGTCGCATTGGAATACGGGGATTATGCTTGAACACCGACGGATTGTTGGGACGACGTTGCCGTTTGACGTGTTCGTCCGCACAGTATAGGGTCAACACAATGAGGCGGATGCCGCAGGCTCGTTCGAAGCCGATACGGGAAGAAGTTGAATTCCTCGATCCGTCCCGGGTCCACCTTGCTCTCGTGCTCGCCGTCCGCTTCAATCTGGACGAGGCGTCGAAATGGGGTAGAGAAGTGGCTGCGGGCTGCGGGCTGCGGGCTGCGGGCTGCGGGCTGCGGGCTGCGGGCTGCGGGCTGCGGGCTGCGGGCTGCGCACCTTAGCCGTCGGTAGTGTAGATGATGTGAAATCACGCTCGACCATCGCCGGAACCCTCGGGGCAGACGGTGCGCGACATGTCTGATTACGCCTCAGAGTCTATCAAGCGACAAATCGCGGATCAATGCTCCATCGATTTTTTTTCGAGGGAACATTGGCTCAACCGCCAGACCGGTGAGACCGATGAGCGCGTCCGCAGATCGCTGGCCACGAAGAACTCGCGACGATCCTCGACCGTTACGCGGAATCGCAGATCGAGAACATCCTGCCCTTGGGCGGCGATCCGCCCCGGACGATGGCGAACCACGATCGATCCCAGGACGCATTTCAGTACGCCGAGGAACTGGTCCGGTTTATCCGTTCGCGCGACGAGCGGGTCCCCGACGCGCGCGGGTTCGAGATCGGGGTCGCCGGCTTTCCCGAGGGACATCCGACGACTCCGAATCGGCTCAAGGAGCTGGACTATCTCAAGCGGAAAGTGGACGCCGGCGCCGATTACATCTGCACGCAACTCTTCTTCAGTAACGCGGACTTCTACGACTTCCGCGAACGGTGCGACCTGGCCGGCATCCGAGTGCCGATCCTTGCGGGAATCATGCCGATCACCTCGCGGGAGAACCTCGCCCGGATGGCCGAGCTGGCGCTCGGCGCCCGGTTCCCGGCCCGATTGCTCCGCGCGCTCGGCCGTTGTGCCGACTCGCCCGAGGCCGTCAGCAAGGTCGGCATCCACTGGGCCACCGAACAGTGCCGGGACCTGCTCGACCACCAGGTCCGCGGGCTCCACTTCTACACCCTCAATCGCTCCGACGCGACGCGCCAGATCTACGAGAACCTCGGTGTGAAGGATTCCGGCGGGCTGGAGAATCGGCCGCTGATTTAGCAGGTGCCGCTTTATCGGTGACGGCTCATCTTGAGGCTGCGCGGCCGAGTCCGGAGATGGAACGTGCACAGGACGGACACATGCACGATACAGACGAGTCCGTAGAACAAGGAACCGAGGAGCACACCGAAGTAGAGTAGCGGGGCAGCGATCAACAGGGCGAACGTGATCGCGAAGATGGCGACCGTTGCCATGAGCCCTTGTACTGTGAATCTCTGGTATCGCTCGATCAGACAGGACCACCGCCGCGTAGCCACGAACGTTGACACGGAGACGACGGCGGCAAGGGCGATGTCGAAGGCCAGGGAAGCGGGATGGAACTCGTCCACCCCGACGGATCGGAAGAAGTGCCTCCGATAAGTGAGCGGGAAGCCGAAGTCGTAGTAGGGAGTCGAGAGGTTCGAGCCGCCCAGGTTCGCCTGGGTGAACGCGGCGCCGACAAGCATCGTCGCTAGACAGGGCAACGGTGAAAGTACGATCCGGCAGCGAGTTCGAGAAATCGGTGATCCCATGAGCATACCCGATCAAACCTGAAGCGCGAGACGCCCACCAAGTGTGCGATAATGTTGCGTCAATAGATAAGGTTGGTGTCAGAGGCGATTTTCGCGCGCGTGGACTGCACAACTTCCTTCGGGGTACTATACCGGGATTCACGCTGTCTGCTCAAATCCACGAGGACTTTTTGGCAGGACTAGGAGATGGGTGAGGCTACCGACCATCCTGAAGGTTGTTCCGAACTCCAGGAGGTCGTGCCGCCCATTGACCGGGTCGCGGAGATGAGAGACATCCGCGAATTCGAGCGAATCGGGCTTTCAGCCGAGACCCTCATTGAACTGGCCAGATGATTTCCTCCGCCACAGAAGTGGTGGGACGAGGACTTCGAGGGCTTCTGAACCGCCAACGGTCGGGATGAACGTGCGAAAGCCTGCGAGTGAGGCCCATGCAATCTGGGGACATCGTCTGGGGTCGGATGTTTGACCCCAATGGAGGCCGCGTTTTTCCGACACGCAGCGCGATCCTCTCCATCGGTCCTCATGCCGCCAACGGACTTTCGTCCAGGCCATCCTCGTGCCAGACTCCCCTTCTCCTATATCCCCGACCTGTCAGGACCTGAGCGCTCGCCTCAAGGCCGAAGCCCTGCGCCCTGGGATTCGACGATGTCGGTATCGCCCCGGCCGTCGTGGCGCCCGGGTACCCGGACTTTCTCCGCTGGCTGGATGCAGGCCATGACGCCGGGATGGCGTACCTGAGACGCCAGGAGCCGAATCGGTCGCATCCGGATTCGTTGCTGGAAGGGGTCCGGTCGATCGTCATGGTTAGCCTGGTCTATGGGTCGAAGGAGGCCTTCCGGGGTCAGGATAAGGAGGCTCCGCGCCCCACGCAGGGGAAAGTGGCGCGTTATGCGCGGGGGGCCGATTACCACCAGGTCCTGTGGGAGAAGCTGGGGTCGCTCCTCGACTGGCTGCGATCAGAACGGCCCGACGCGGGGGGACGCGCCGTGTCCGATACGGCCCCGCTTCTCGAACGGGACTACGCCCGGCTGGCCGGGCTCGGCTGGATCGGTAAGAACACCATGCTGATCAGCCGGCGACTCGGGAGCTTCACATTCCTGGGCGCCCTGCTCACCGACGTCGAGCTGGCGTACGATGTGACCCACGAGGCGAACCATTGCGGAACTTGTACCCGATGCCTCGACGCTTGCCCGACCGATGCGTTCGCTGGCCCGTATCAACTTGATGCGCGGCGATGCATCAGCTACTGGACCATCGAGCATCGCGGGATGCTCGCCGACGCCGATGCCGAGCGGCTCGACGGCTGGGTCTTCGGTTGCGACGTCTGCCAGGACGTGTGTCCCTGGAATCGGAAGGCTCCTTCGGGGCGGTCAAGCGAGTTCGAGGCCCGGTCGGAGTGGGTCGATCCGGATCTCATCGAGTGGCTGGGCCGAGAGCCTGCGGAATTGCGAGCGAAGCTCAAAGGGACGGCCCTATCGCGGACGAAGCGCGTGGGATTGTTGCGCAATGCGGCTCTGGTTCTGGGAACCCGGCGCCGACCCGAGGCGGTCGCGCCACTGGTCGCCAGGCTCGACGACCCGGGCGAAGATCCGATCGTCCGGGCCTCGGCGGCCTGGGCCCTGGCCCGGATCGCGGGGGACGAGGCCTTGGCGGCCCTCGATCGACACCGAAACGACGCGGACCCGATCGTCCGCGATTCGGTCCGTAACGCTTACGCAGAAGGAGAGGCCCCTGGGAGTCAAGAGAGGGCGGGCTGATGAATTCGTCTCGTCAGCCCGCTCTCTCCGACCGCAGGATTCCTGATCGCGGCCGGCCCGGAACGACGAGGATCCGGCCGCGGTCGATCCGTCGTTCTCAAGCTCGAATTCGTCTACGACGAGGATGTGCTGCTAGGGCTCGTCGTGGTCGAGTTCGGGTCATAGACCACCGGCGAGATTTGTCCGGAGATCGATTGGCCGAATCCGTCGTTTGTTGTGACGCTGAACGTGTTCGAGCCCGAGACGAGCGGCACCATGATGCTATAGGCACCGGTCGAGTCGGCCGTGGCCGTGGTCGCCGCCCCGTTATTCTGGTTGTTCGCGTACGTAATCGTGGCGCCGGGCGTCATCTCGCCCGCGAAGTGGACCGTACTGTAGGGCGTCGTCCGATCCAGGCTCGGGTCCGAAGCCGGGTCGAGATTCACCGAGACCACCGGGCTGACCTTCGTCGAGGCACCGAGGTTCTCTTCGGCCAGATTGACGTCTTTCTTGTTGATGATACCGTCGCGGTTGACATCTGCGTCGAAATTGTAGTTGGAGCTTGTCGCGGCGTCGCCCTTGAGCGACTTGATCGTGGTGATGTCCGTGCTGTTGACCGTGCCGTCTCCGTTGGCGTCGCCGGGGAGGTAGAAGCCGAGCAGGTATTTCCCGGTCGTATGATCCATCCCCTTGATCTGGACCGAGTAGCCCACCGGGGCATCGCCCGTGGCCGGCACCTTCATCGTCAGGAGGACCGCCGATGTGGGCGTATGCCCGAGATGATTGGCCTTCGCGATCTTCGGATAATAATGCGTGTGATCGACCTTGATCACCTGGCCAGTGGAGCTCGTGACCGAAACGACGTCGGGCCGCAGCGTGATCGGCGCGGCCGTGCCCGAAGTCGTGGTCGACGCCGTGGCGGGCGTGACATCGATTCCGATCATCATCTTGCCGTGCATGCCGGAGGCCGGGGTAAACAAGGAAGGGTCGATGGTGAACGGGACCGAGGAGACCTGGCCGGCGGAGTCGATAGAGCCCGGCATGATGGCAAAAGTGCTCCCCTGGCCGGAGCTCAAGACCATACGCGGTTCCAGCACATCAGGCGCAAGGCACCTGCCACGGCGCACACGAGGTAAGTCCTTTGACGTGAACATAGGCCCTCCTTGGCCTTCGACCAGACTGGGAAGTGAGGAATCAGCCGAGGTGAAACCAGCCGGACCACGACGGTCCCGCCCGGCAACCTTCCTGGTCTCCGGGACTCCGGTTGTATGGGAGATTGATCGAAAAACCGCGACGTGATGCGACAGAGTCTGATGGATTTGCCGAGCGGGATGACGAGGACGGCGGCACGCCGAAACCCGACCTCGCCGCCGATCAGGGGCTGTTTCCCAGGGGAGACAGGTATCCCGAAGGCTTGGAGCCGGTCTCCCCCTGACTAGAGTCATTCAACGACCAAGGAAAATCCTCCGGGCCGACGGCCGGCCCGTCGCGAGTCGCTCCGGAGGGTCCCACCGTGTGGGTGGGAGCCGATCGCCGCGGTGGTCGCAAGATCGGAGATCCGGCGACGGTTCGCGACGGCGGGCCCAGACCCGCCAGCCGACGGTCGCATAGAGGACCACCCCGGCCCACATGAACAGTCCATATCCCTGGGCGATCTCGTGACCCTCGCCATCGGCGAAAATGCCCCCGATCTCGGGCGAGGTGGACGCCATCAGGCCGAAGGAAACCGCCCAGGCCAGGATGATCGCCGTTCGGCCTCTCCGCCCCAGTCGCGGCGAGAAGAATTCCGCAACCAGGTAAGTGATCGGCAGGAGGACCGTCACATAATGATGTTTCCAGCTTCGTTCCGACACGAAAAGCATCGTCAGAACAACCAGCGCGAACTCGCCGAGCAGGCGCGGATCCCGCCGATCCGTCGTCTTCGTCCGGCAAAGGAACGCGAGCAGGCCGAGGAGCAGCAGGATGATCGCCTTGATCAGTTGCTTGACGATCCATGGACTTAGTGATACTATGTTTATATCCCTATCCATCACGTAGTGCCCCGATCCGGGCATTCGATCCGTGAACAGGCGGTAGATCACGCCGACGAGGGATTGGTTGATGAAAACGGGGCTTGCGGCGCCCTTGACGACATAGGGAGCGACCATCCTGTGCCACCACATGCCCAGGCACTCGCCATTGAACTCGGTACCGACGATTAGGCTGGGGATAATGATGAGGAAGCAGCCCATCCCCAGCAATCCCCAGAAGACGGTCCGCCAGGAGCGCTTGTAGGCGAAGTAGACGAAGAACAGGGCCGGCGTCACCTTGTAGGTGGTCGCCAGGGCCAGGAGGAGGCCGGCCACGATGTCATAGCCGCTCCGCCAGGCGTAGAGCATCGAGACGATCAGGAACAGGATGAGCAGGTTATTATTGCCGTGGTGGAGGTCGCCAAGGATCGGGCGAAGGCTCAGGAGTAAGACGAGAGATCGGAACATGGGGGGCAGCGTGCGTTCGGTCGGCTGCGCGATCCGAAAACACATGATCAGCGCGAGGGTCGTCATGGCGACCTTGATCGCGAACCAGCACATCGCACCCGCGACGGTCGGGAGCGTCATCAGCGGATAGAGCGAGATCGGCATCATGGGCGGGTTGGGGAAGAGCATCTTGTCGTAGATGTTCACCCCGTGCCAGAACTGCAGGACCTGGGGCCTCCAGCGCACGAAGGCACTCTTGTGGTCCGCGGCTTTCTCGTAATAGAACGCCGCGGCGATCAAGATGATCGTCGCCCAGAGCGACCAGAAGACCCAGCGCGAGAGTTGGTCGCGGCGAACTTGCTCGGTCAGTCCGGCATCCATCGCTGGCACGGCATACCCCTTCCCTGGAGACGGCCACGCTTACACAATTCGTCGGCGTGCGAAGTGCGCGTCCCGATCATCGGTCGAGCGGAGTCCCGGCGGACTTATCCCGGCCGGGGAGAGCCAGCTCGAGCTCGACGTCGCGTATTCCGGGTGGCGGTCGCAGGCGGATGAAAGGGACCGGATCCTCCTCGAGGTACTCCGGCTCGCATGCGACCGGCGGTCTGGTCGTCAGACACGGCACGAAGTGATACCGCAGCACGACGGATCCGTCAAGTCCGGGAGAAAGGTCCCGGACCCGAATCCGACCCGATCCTGCCTCGACCTTTGCCTGGCCCCGGATCGTGTCGCCGCCGAAGCCGATCACCTGGCCGAGCAGGAGCGTTCCGTCATCTTCGAGAATCCGGATCAGATCGGGGTTATTCCGGCAGAACCAGCGTGCGTCCGGACTCCAGCACAAGATCGCCGACGGGCGATAGATCCTGGCATATCGCACGAAGAAATCGCGGTCCCACCCGCTCCGGCCGAAGATCTTCGCCGCCACTGTGGGGTCGAGCCTCCGCAACTTGTCCAGGAACCCGTCCAGCCCCTCCCATCGGGCGAGCATGGTAGGCGCCATCGCGGTGCGTTTGTCGCGGAGCTGTTCCAGTCGGGAGCGGTCCTCCCATCCAAACACTTTCTCCGCCAGGGCCAGGTCGATCTTCGACAGGTCTTCGCATAAGACTTGGTACCAGCCTGGTCGCCCGAAAAGTTTGCCCTCGCCAAACTGGGTGAAGTTCGTCGTCAGTGAGGCGTGCAAATAGGGACCGCCGAGAAGTTCGATGCTGGTGCGCTGGGGGAGGAGGCCGCTGAATCGTCCGTGATGGAAGGGATCGGGAATGCCGGGTAGATCCTTACCCCCTTCCTCGTAGAGCAGGCGCTCGCCGGGCTGGACATGGCGGCGAACGTGCTTGAGGACCCACAGCAACCGCGGAGACGGCCGACTCGACAGGAAGGGCTCTCCGGCGGATCTGAGGGATCGGATCGCGTCGAACATGGGAGTGCCGACCATTCGCACGGCGATCACGACCACTCCTAGCATCACCCAGCGATGGAATTGGTCGCGGCTCCGAGCCGTCATGCGAAGTCGCCGCGCCAGTTCCTCGAGTCCCAGGGCACCTGCGATGGCCAGCCCGGTGTAGAGCGCGTAGGTATGTCGCCCTGGCTGCAAGAAGTCGAGACGGCGGAGGAAGCCGGCCAGGTAACCCCAGAACAGGCCCGCGGCGCAGAACCCCAGCAACGCGACACCCTCGATTCGTTGCCGGCGAACCATCCAGGCCAGCCCCGGCAGGCCCAGGGCCAGCAGGATGCTCTGGATGGGTGCCTCGGGCCCGACGATGATCTGAGCCAGGCGGCCGAGCACGCCTTCCGGATGGTGGAAGGCAAAATCGCTGGGTCCCTTCGTGGACGACAACCAGATGCCGGGTACCCACCAGAATGCGTTGAGGGCCAGCACGCAAGCCGGAATCAGCCAGACTCCCAGATGGCGCGTCCAGCTCCAGCGCCCTGGGAAACCCGGCTCCGAGACGGTCCCCGCGGGTCCAGACTCCAGCAGGCCCTCGGGCGCAATCGATCCCGGTCTCATGCATCCGACGAGATAGGCAAGCAGGGCCGCAGGCGCGATGACCATCGCGGTCGTCAGGTGGACGAGGACAGCCAGGCTCATGAGGCTGGCGGCCAGCAACCAGTTGCCCCATCCCCCAAGCCTCAAGTAACGCGTGAAGCTCCCGATTGCGACCAATCCAACGGGGATTCCCAGGAAGTAAGGGAGCATTCCGAAGGTAACATAACTTATGGGGAAATCCGTCCAGAGATACATAAGGACCAACGAGACGGCGGTCACTGTCGATGCATGCCGGACGTGCCAGAGGACGCAGGCCAGCGCGATCAGCCAGGGCACTGCCGCGGCCGAGATCAGCACATACACCTTGTATGCGAACTCGGGATGAGTGCCACCGAAGAGCGCGACGACTAGCTCGGGAACGGTGGAGGAGGCGGGGAACACGACGCTCTTGGCATAACCCGACATGAAGCTGGCGTCGTAGCCGGCCGTGGTGTACGAGTCCCTCAAGAAGTCACGAGTGACCAGGGCACTGTGGAAGTAAAGCGGATGGTCGTCACGCCACAGCGGCCAACCATTGGTCAGACCAGTAATTCCACCCAGACCCGTCCAGATCGCCAGACTGTGGAGCAGACAGAGCGTGACGATCAGGGTCGGTCCCACCGCCTTCCCGATGCGGTAGATCCGGAAGGATCGTCGAGGCTGCGTGGTAGGTATTTCCACCGCGGTGTCTGTCGGCTGTGACGTGTCGTGCTCGGCAGGGGCCATCGCGAAGGCCCTGAAAGGTCACGATCGGCAGAGGGGCTCAGGAACGAGAACAACAATCCGATCCATGCGGCCCGCAGGATTCGAACCTGCAACCAAGGGATTCAAGTGCCCTCGTGTTTCCACGAGGCTTGGACTATCTCATCCTCCTCGGCGATCGCGGCTGACTTCGAGGCGTCGCTGACGCTCCGAGGCCGTTGGCGATTCGCGAGGAGGCCGGGCGCTCGTCGGCGGGGATTATTGTTGGGACTCACCCCGCTAGTCTCTGAACCGTCCTGGCCACCGATGCCCGGCCAGGCTTGGCTGCGGATTGCCCTGCCCCAGTTCGTTCACCGATCGCTCAGGCCCATCCGAATTCGGAATGACAGACCCGGGCCCATCGGAATCGATCGAAGTTTAGGTTTCCCGCAATTCACCCGGTTCGCAATCGAAGGTTACCCTCCGCTGCCACCTTTTGTCGTGATGAGTCCCCTGCTCTGCCGTTGAGCTAGGGCCGCTGTGTCGAGGCTCCCCCATCTTCGCCGTTCACCGCTGCGAAGGCAAGAGACGGTAACCGGGCTCCGGCAATCAGCTCGCCGAACCGGCCGAGGCCATGTTGGGCACATCCGCAGTGCGGATCCTGGGCAGCCGGATGTTGTACGCGATGCGGCACACTTTCATCATCCAGATCGTGATATAAGTTGCGTCAACTTCCCACCATCTCAGGCCATGTCGCGCGGACGTCTGATAGGCGTGGTGATTGTTGTGCCAGCCTTCGCCGTAGGTCAGCAGCGCGACCCACCAGAGGTTCGTCGAGTTGTCCCGAGTCACATGCGAGCGATATCCCCAGATGTGGCTCGCCGAGTTCACCAGCCACGTCGAATGCAGCACGAGGACCGACCGCACGAACCCCCCCCAGACCAGCCACTTCATCCCACCCGCGGCGTACAGGGCCGCGAAGAGCATTATCGGGAATAGGAGATGGTAACGCTCTAGCCAACGATGGACCGGATCCCGATAGAGATCAGGTGCCCATTTCTCGTAATACTCCGGAGAATGCTCCGAGGACTCCTCGACCTTCATCCACCAGCCCATATGCGCCCAGGCGAAGCCCTCGTTCGGGGTGTGCGTATCGTCTTCGTCATCGGAGTGGGCATGGTGACGCCGGTGGTCGGCCACCCAGCCAATCGGGCCTCCTTCCGACGCACAGGTCCCCACGACGGTCAATACGTATTCGAGCCAGGCCGGCCGTAACGCGAAGCTTCGATGGGTCAAGAGGCGGTGATAGCACAGGCAGATCCCGATACCGCCCGTCAGCCAATGCAAGAAGAGACAGAGCGCCAGACCGGACCAGGAGAAAAACCCCCAATAGAATCCCAGGGCTGCACCAAGGTGCAGGCCCCCGATCCAGATGAGCGGGCCCCAGGCCAGTCTGTAAGGCGCTGCCGGCGCAGTCGTCGTTGTCGCCATGATCAACCTTGTGATTGAGATACTATCGAGGCGGGAATTCGCCGTGCGTCGATTCGTCGACTCAATCGGGAGGTCCGGGTCGATCGAACGCTACGGGTCCATTCAGGCTGGCGTGTTCGTCTCACGTTGCCGCCGCATCGGACTGATCAGTTGTTTGAAGAATCGCAGGAGCCCGAAAGACCAGGGGGCTGGTTCAGGCAGCAGTTGAGCTCAGACATCGGTACACAAACATCACGGGTCATTGGACATTCCGATCGACGTGGATCGCTCAGGGGCGGCTTTTTTTTGGCGGAGTCGATTCAGGGATCGATCGGCTTCCGGGTTCGGTCGATCGGGCGCAGCCCGCGACAGGCCAGTAACTTGTATACAGCCTGGGCTCCCATTTCCACGTTATTCGGGAAAAAATGCGAACTCTTTCTCGCGGGGCGTTGGAATCCAGACGGCAGGGATCGACTGCCTGGATCGAGACTTTGTCGTAATTGGTTGTGATATCGGATGTTCGGGCCATGCTTCTGTAACGAGTCCGCACGGTCTCCGAGGTATGTGCCTCGGGAGTCGTTGAATTCCTGCAGTTGACTTGTCGCGTTCTCCAGTGCGAGGGGAGTCGGGATCGTCTCCCGTGTGTGCCGAGCCTGGCCGGCCATGTCGCAACCGTGTTACCATTGATGAGGAGGCCGCGGTCCCTCTCGGGCAGGCGGCCCGGATTCGCGGTGGAATACGGCTGCCCATCGGCCTTCCGGCTCGGTCCTGATCATGAAGCTGAAGTGCTTGCCAGAAGACTTTCGCGTGGAGGAGTTGTCGCTGGTCCGGCCGGGCGGAGGAGGACGGTACACCTATTATCGGCTCACCAAGCGAGACCTGGGCACGCTCGAGGCGGTCGAGGCCATTTGCCGGCGATGGAACCTCTCCGGCCGACGGGTCAGCTACGCGGGCTTGAAGGATCGGCACGCGCGGACCGTCCAGTATCTCACCATCGCGGATGGGCCCAGTCGCTCCATCAACACGACGAAATTCGACCTCGAACCGGTGGGTCGCCTCGATCATGCATACTCGTCGAGGGACCTGCGTGGCAATCGGTTCGAACTGATCCTCAGAGGATTGACCGACGGCGAGCTGGACCTGGCCGTCGCGGAGATCGAGACGATCCCGAAGGTGGGGCTTCCAAACTACTTCGACGATCAACGGTTCGGGTCTGTGGGCCAATCCGGTGACTTCGTAGCCCAGGCCTGGCTGCTGGCCGGACACGAAAGAGCGTTGCGGCTCGCCCTGGCCGAACCGAACCCATTCGACCGCTCGGCGATCAAGTCGCAGAAGGCCATACTCCGCGCTCACTGGGGGCACTGGGCGGAGGCGAAGGCGTTACTTCCGCGCTCGTCAACCCGCAGCATCGTGACCTACCTGGTCGACCATCCGACGGACTACCGTGGTGCCTTTGTCCGCCTGCGCCGCGAGTTGCGAACGCTTTATTTCTCGGCATTCCAGAGCCACCTGTGGAACCTGGTGCTAGCACGCTGGCTCGAATCATGCGCCGGCGCCGATTCCCTCGTTCCGGTCGCCCTCAAGCTCGGGACCTTCCCGTTTCCTCGACGGATGGAACCGGAGCAAGTGCGAGAATTGAGCCGGACGATGCTGCCGCTTCCCTCCGCGCGAACGCCGCTTCCCGAGGGCCGGCTCGGCGCGATCGTTGACGACGTGCTCCAACGATTCGGGCTGGCCTGGTCGGACCTCCGGATCAAGCACCAGAAGGACATCTTTTTTTCGAAGGGTGCGCGGCCTTGCCTCTTCTTCGCCGAAGAACTGGAATTCTCGGCGGTCGCGGACGAACTTCATCCCGACCGCCGCGGGTTGAGACTGTCCTTTGCCTTATCGAAAGGATCGTATGCGACCATCCTGGTGAAACGACTGACGGATGCCGCGGAACCTGCCCGATGAACCTCGACATGCTGTTCGAAGATAATCATTGTCTGGCGATCAACAAGCCGGCCGGCTTGCCCTCGCAACGGGATGATACGGGCTCGGAAAGCCTGGTTGACGTCGTGAGCCGTTATCTCAAGGAACGGTACGAGAAGCCGGGGAACGTCTATGTCGGGCTGCTCCATCGGCTCGACCAGCCGACGTCCGGGGTGGTGCTGATTGCGAAGACCAGCAAGGCGGCCGGGCGGCTTTCCGCGCAGTTTCGCGCGGGGACGATCGCAAAGGTCTACTGGGCGATTGTCGAGGGTGGGCCTGGGGAGAACGAGGGGGAATGGATCGATCGAGTCCAGAAGGACCGGCGGATCAACCGATCTTGGATTGCTGAGGAGGGGGACTCGGAGGGGAAGGACGCTTGCGTCACATTTCGAGTGGTGGAACGGTGGGCTGATGCGACGAAGGTCGAGTTGCGGCCGAGGACAGGCCGAAGTCATCAGCTCAGGGTGCAGTTGGCGCGGCGCGGTTTGCCGATCGTGGGCGACGCGAAATATGGAGCGACGACACGGATCATGGCGCGGGACGGTCGGGCAAGGATTGCGTTGCACGCCCGAGAATTGACGTTCAATCACCCGATTCGAGGGGAAGCGATCGTGGTCGAAGCCCCGGTGCAGGCAGACTGGCCCGAGCCCTGGAAATCACGGCTGGCACGGCGGTCCGCGTCCAGTAAACCAGGGGGACGCTCAATCCCGTGAGCAGCACGGCCGCCAGCGGCCGCCACACGAGCGTATCTCGCATCGGGAGCGAGTCTGTCTTGTCCACGGGTTTCCCCTCGTCGCCGATCGGATCGGAGGTGCGCCGATTGGCATCCGTTGACCTGGATTGTCCGGCTGTCGGCGTGGGCGCGTTGTCGGCGGTCGCCGCCATGATCGCTGGGATTTCGTCACCTCGATCTCGGTCGGCAGAGGCCGCATGATCTTTGGATTCTGTCTGGGAGGACGTGTTGGTCGCGCCGGACCGGGCAGACTCGGGATGAGCCAGATCGGCGTTGCGTTTTTCCACGTATTGAGTTGTGGCGAGCCAGGCCGTCTTGTCCAGCAGGCCGAGCTCCTCGGCTTCGCGGCGTGCGAGTTGGGGGTCGACCTGGTCAACGGTCAGGCGGCGGATGTACCAGAGGGCCCCGGGTCGGGATCCGTCGGAGTCGAAGAAGAATAAGGGCCGCGCGTCGTCGGCGCCGACCTCGAAGTTGAATCGTGCAACGTCTTTGGTGTCAATGGTCTTGAGATTGATGGGGAGCGCCACGTACCGAAGTCCCCGGTTCGCGACGCTGGTGATGAACGAGGGAGAGACCTCGGGTGATTCCCGGAGGTCCACCAGCGTCCGGTAACCCTTCTCGACGAGCCAGGTCAACCCGGCCGCCGAGGGGAGGCCTCCGCCGGCCAGTTTGAGGTTGACGGACGCAAACCGTGCGATCCCGATGCCGGCCGCCGACGCGGAGTCCGGCACGGGCTCGGGCGCGACCGTCAGACGGACATCGGCTGCCGCCTCGTCGGGATCGCGCTGCGTCGTACGATCGTCCGGCGCCGCGCCCGAGGCTTTCGCCTCGGCCGGCGCGGCGGGCGGGCTCGGTGGCGAGGTCGCCGACTTCGTCACCTCGCCCGGCAAGTCCAGCGGCGGCAGATGATCGAGTAAGTCGTTATCGGCGCCGGCCGGCTCGGCCGTTGAGGGACGGGCGGACGCCGGAACCGGCCGCGTGGCCGGATCAGGCGTCGAGGCCGCCATGCCCCTCGGGTTGCGACCGGCTCGCATCGCCAAGGGCGTGCTGTTGCGGCGGGCAAAATAACTGGTGTTCTTGGCCCCCGAGCCCGTGCTCGAAGTCGCCCCGCCACCGCTGGGCAGTGGGACCGATTTGGCCTTCGGTACTTCCTCGAGGTTCGAAGGATTATCGATCGCCGGCGGCGACACAGTCGAGGGTGTTGTTCCGATCGGTCCACCCGATGAGTAGGATGGGATGGAGCCCGGGGCAGGTGACAGGACGCCCGCCGGCGCCCGTAATCGACCACGCCGTCGGAAACGGCCGTGGAACCGCAACAGCCCTTATCTCGGTGGAGGATCCGGTTCGTCGTGCGAGCCAGGAAGCCGCACGGGCTGAACATTCTGCAATTGCTCAACGAGCCTGACTGGCAGCCCGACTGAAGCACCGCCATGCTGCCCATCAGCGCGATCGCGAAGATACGGCCTCGACCGGTCCGGAACCGTCGTGGCGTGCCGCGAGTCGCCCTACCGATCTTCAACCAGTCCAGATGAAAGGTCATTCGATTCTCCTGTTCTTGGACACCGCCGCGCGCATCATCGACGGTCGTCGCTCACGACGCGAGTCGAGCCCCGCCCAGTCGAGTCTCCAAGCCATGAGAGCGACCGTAGGGGATGATGCACTTCGGGACGCTCGGGGTGCCGGCTCAACGTTCGGTGATCGTTCCCAGGAGCGGCGAGAGGGTGATCCGATGGCTGAGCCCGCCGTTCTCTCACCTCGTCACCGATTTCCCGGAGACCCGCGGCCGGCTCGCACGATCGACCAGTTCGCCCAATCGACGCAGGGGTATGGAACCTCAAGGACGACCCCATCGCAAAGGGCCGTCGATGAAACTTAGCCGATGATCGCACCGTTGCCAAAGAAACCGACCTAAATCTAGAATGGGACTTTAAGTCTTTGCTGCGTAGCCGCTAAATCTCTCAAGGCTTCTCTTGCACATGGGGTTTACGCCACCCGAGCACCGTGCACGCTCGACAAACTCCCCGCAGTCCGCAACGTACCTGCCGCGACGGGCCGCGGTCCTCGGGTTACTGGCGCTGGCGCTTTACGCGACGAGCCTCTTTGCAGACTCGTTCGTGGATGAATACGCTTATATCACGCAGAGCTACTATGCCGACTGGTTCTTCGGCGGACAGTTCAACCATCCCGACTGGCTGGACCTCTTCGCCTTTGACCTCCAGCCGGTGCCGAAATACCTGATCGGGGCCAGTTTGCGGGCGGCCCACCTTCGCATGCCCGGACCGTCGGATGCGGCGAAGTGGTATCCGAACACCCACTATCAGTTCGGCGACCGCGACACCCTGACTGCTGCGCGCATTCCGATCCCCTTCCTGGGAGCCCTGGGCTGCGTCGCCCTCTTCGGTTGCGGCGTTTTGGTCAAGGATCGGCGCGTCGGTACGATCGCCGCAGTCCTGCTGATGCTCAATCCGCTTTATGCTCTCCACGCACACCGCGCGATGTCCGAAGTCCCCTACGAAGCGTTTCTCATCGCGGCTCTGGGACTGGCCCTATGCGCGATCCAGCGGATCTGGTCCCGCCGTTTCCGGCCAGGGAGTCTCCTGCTTCTCGCATTAGCGGGGATCGCCGCCGGCCTGTCGATCCTTTGCAAGTTCAACGGCGTGCTCGGGCTGATCGTCATCGGTTGCTGGGGAACCGTGGCGCTGATCGCTCCACGTTTGGCGCCGTTGCGACAAATGGCCGTGTTCGGCGCGGCCGCGGGGATTGCGGCCATTGCCCTCGCGGTCTTCATCGCTCTAAATCCCGCGATGACGGCCAAACCCCAGGGGCGTCTCAACCCCTGGTGCATCGCTAAACCGCATGAGAACCTCTGGCAGCGGTCCCGTCGCATGATCGACTATCGCCTCGAGAGCTCGGCGGGCCAGCAAAAAAGCTTCCCCGACGATGCGCTCAAGACAATGCCCGACAGGGCTAAGGTCTTCGTCACGCAGGGATTCGGACGATTTGGTCCGTTCGGACCGAGCGAATCGAATTCCAAGGTGCGCTTCGAGGGGCGCCAAGATTGGGGGGCGGTCCTCTGGTGGCCCCTGGTCCTCTTCGGCTTGGTGAACACCATCCGACTCGGTCGGAATCAAGTCCGGGAAGGTCTGCCACCGACGGCCTTTGCTTTGCTGATCTGGGCCGTGGTGGCCTGGTGCGTCGTGGCGGCGTATCTGCCGATGGCCTGGGACCGTTATCTCCTGCCGATCCAGGCCCCGAACGCGCTGCTGGCCGCGGTCGGAGTTTCGGCGATCTGGGATCGGCTCCGGGATCCCCTTCAGGCGGCCTGGAGCAAGCTCTATGCCCCGGCAGTCTGGGTCTTCGTCATCCTGTGGAGCAGCTACGCATTCTTCTGGCATTCGCGCGATTGGAATACCGCGAGCCGGCTCATGCTCACTTACGCGATGGTTGACCGTGCCACGGTTTCGATCACCGGTCTGGATCAGCAGACTGGCGACAAGGCCGAATTCGAGGGACGGTTCTATTCGGATAAGCTCCCGGGCTACTCGCTCCTGGCGTCCCTGCCCTATTCATACGCCAAATGGGCCTTCGATCTACCGAGTCACCCGCTCGACTCCGGCCCGATCGCCCATTGGTGGCCGGACTACTGGATCACGCTGGGGACATCAGGTCTTCTCACCGCCGGCGCCGCGTCGTTATTGGTGATGCTGGCACGTGACCTGGGATGTACGCCCCGTGCGGCCGTCCTGGTCGGCCTGGCTTATGGTCTTTCGACCCCGGCCTATGTCTATGCGACGCTTGCCTATGGTCACCAGGCCTCGGCGTTCATGCTTCTGAGCGCGTTTCTCCTCCTCTGGACGAAGGGACCAGAGGTCGAAGGGTTGAGAGTGGTCCTCGCGGGGTTCCTGGCGGCTTATGCTTCGGTCATCGAGCTTCAGCTCGCGCCGGTCTCGGTCATTCTAGGACTTTATCTGATGGTGCAGTGGATAGGCGGCCATCGCCGTTTCGACCGCCTCTCCCTCTTCGCCCTGGGAGCCCTGATACCGACCCTCCTGCTCCTGGGTTACAATCAGATCGCGTTCCATTCTCCCTGGGACATGGGATACTTCCATCATGCGACCGAGGAATTTGCCAGGGTCCACAACCGCAACAACCCGCTGGGCTTGATGGGGCCGGACTGGCGGAAGCTGGGTCCCCTGCTCTGGGGTCGTTACCGCGGACTGTTGTTCTATGCGCCGATCTTGATCCTGGCGGCGCCGGGCTGGGTCGTCTTGATGGTGAATCGTCGGCGGAGCCTGGCGATGATCTCGATGCTCGTGGTCGTGGCGATCTTCCTGGTGAACCTGAGCTATCCGGAATGGACGGGCGGATGGGCGACGGGCCCGCGGCTGCTTGTGCCTCTGATCCCGTTCGCGATGATCCCGGTCGCCGGCCTCCTGGCGGGCTCGTCGCGCTGGGCGAGAGCGGCGACCATGGTCGGGATCAGTCTCGCGCTAATCGGTGGAGTCGAGATGCTCTTGTTCCAGGGAGCCGGCGGGCGCATTCCTCATGAGGGGATCGACGATCGCGGTCAACAACGGCCCCTGGCCGAGCCGCTTGCCCAGCAGGTCTGGCCGCTCTGGACGGGTCGGGACCCGGCTCCTAGTTGGCGTTACGGCGAGCAATTCAGTCGTAATCTGGTCTCCCTGCGCATCGAGCTGGTTCGATCGACTGGCTCCGCGCTGGCGATTCGTTCAATTCCTGCCGTTGATTCTGGCCCAGGTCTTGGCCATCGTGGGTCTTTGGCGTCTTCGCGACACAGGTGCGGTCCGAGCACCGGAAGCTCCAGGGCGCTGATGGCGAGTCACCTTCGGCTCGACCTTGACACCCTATCGCCCCGCCTTTACTGTGAACAGTGTCGATTTGAGGGGTTGGGCCGTTCCCCTCACTCAGCCGCCACCTTAGCTCAGTCGGTAGAGCACAGCTTTCGTAAAGCTGGGGTCCTCGGTTCGAGTCCGAGAGGTGGCTTAAGACGCAACTCGAAGCGTCTTGGCGATTTGCGACATGCACCTTGACCTGCTACAATAGCCTTATCTTGATGCTCCAAACGGTAGAACTACCGAAGGATCTCAAGCAATGAGGCATGCAATGTCGCAACAAGCATTCATCCCGTCCTACCGACGCCACCGCGCCAGCGGCCAAGCCGTGGTCACTCTGAACGGCGTAGATTTCTACCTGGGAAAGTGGAACACTCCCCAGTCTCGGGCCGAATACGATCGACTCATCGCCGAGTGGATGGCCCGTGGGCGGCGCATGCCGGATCGCGAGAAGGCGCTCCGACGAACTCCTGGTCAAAGAGCTGGTTATTGGCTACCACTCACATTTGCATTCGACCATAGTGAAGGTCGATGACAAATATCGGCTGGCCCTGAAGGCAGCCAGGGAACTCTACGGCAACACGCCAGCGGCCAAGTTCGGCAGCGTGGCGTTCAAGGCGATCCGGCTCAAGATGATCGAGAGCGGCCTATCCATCACGACGATCCGTGACAGGATGGGCGTCATTCGCCGTATGGTGGCCTGGGGCGTCGAGAACGAGATGCTCCCGGCTGATTCGCTCCAACGGATCGAGGCGGTTGCCGGGCTCCGCGTCGGCCGTGACGCCGTGAAACCCTCGAGAAAGGTCAAGCCGGTGCCCGAGGCCGATATCGAGGCTGTCCTACCGCATGTCCCGCCGACGATCCGAGGAATGATCGAGCTGCAACGGTTGACGGGCATGCGACCGCAAGAAGCTCGCCTGATCACGACTGGTCAGATTGACCGGACCGTTGATCCGTGGATTTACTCGCCGCGACAGCACAAGAATCTCCATCGCGACAAGGATCGTGTCATCCCCCTTGGCCCGCGAGCACGGGCACTCCTGGAAGGTCTCCTGAAGGCCGATCCCGACGCCCCCATCTTTTCACCAGCCGAGTCCATGGCGGCATTTCGAGACGAGATCCGCTCCCGCCGGAAGACGCCAGTCCAGCCTTCCCAGCGAAACCGCCGACGTCGGAATCCGAAGCGGAAGCCCGGTCTCTTCTACGAGCGTCAGTCCTACGCCCACGCCATCGAAGCGGGATGCCGAAAGGCTGGAATCCCCGTCTTCAGGCCGAACCAAATCAGGCATGCCTACGCCACCCGCGTTCGCCGGGAGCACGGACTTGAAGCGGCTCAAGTCCTACTTGGTCACTCGAAAGCCGACGTCACCCAGGTTTACGCCGAGAGAAACCTGAATCTCGCCGTCGAGATTGCCCAAAAGATCGGCTGATTTGCCGGAGGCACGTCGAGCCGAAGAACCAACCGGAGACGGAAAAAAACTGATCAGTTTGCCAACCGATTATTCGATCAAGTGATCAAAAAATTTTTAAATTTACACCCTTGACAGAGATATGGCGCGTGGTCTAGACTACTTTTGTCGGGTCGATGTTCGACCTGACGCCGAGTCTCACACCGAGGGAGGTAGCACTATGAAGGCCCTGATTCCGCCTTTCGCCACGGGTTCGATCGCGAACATCGCCGATATGACGCATGCCCTTGAACTGGTACTCACGGACACGTTCCGCGCCGTCGGGATGGTCGCATGTGTCAGGACCGACTCGGGACAAATCGAGTTCAGCCTGAACGAGTTCCCTGGAATGGACCCACATGTAGATCTTAATTTTGCGATCAAGATCGAGCCCTCCGCCGATGTCTTCAAGCGAGAGAATCCGCGGCCCGTCGAGGCTCCGGCGCCCAAGGCCCCCCGCTCCAAGAAGGCCGCCAAGAGGTAGGATTCTACATCTTGATCCCGCCTCCTACCCAACCCGGCTCCGGCCGGGTTTTCTCATTTTTCAATCACATCCTCGCAAACCTTACTCGTTTCTTGTCAGTGGAAACACGGAATCTTTCGAGAACACACCGGGTCTGCGAATGCAACTATTCCATTGCGTTTTAAAGGTGTTAGACTCCCCGTGGGGACAGAGGAACAGTACCCGCGAAGTGTGGCTAATGATCACGCGAAGGAGTCAAAAACCGCAACGCACGGAGACGTCAAACTTGCGCGCACAACTCAATCTCTCTCAGGCGGCCGCGCTCTTCAGCCCATCTCGGGGCGATAGGCCAGTGCATCCCGCGACACTGACGCGCTGGATTGTCCACGGAGTCCGCGTTGGCCCCAATCAGTTCATCCGGCTCGAAGCGATCCGGTTTCCCGGCGGCTGGAAAACGACCGAGGAAGCCATCGAGCGATTCCTGAGACGCCTCACGGCCGCCGCATTGGGCGAGGATGAGGCCGAAATCGAGCCGGCTCCCATGACGAAGACCCGGCGCGCCGAGTTGGCGCGGGTCGATGCCGAGATTTCCGCGCTTCGACTGTAGCGTCACCATCAACGACCCTTCATGGTGATGCAACGCCCTTTCCTTCTACCCCGCCGCGCAGGCTCGATCGGGCTGCGCGCGGCGGTCATCTCCTAGAGGCTAACATGTGCAAGTGCGTCGGAGCGAGGTATCCCAGCGAGGCGACCGCCGGCAAGGCATACGAGCGGATACCGCCCGTTCTTCCGCCCGAGGAACGAGACCACGTCGTACTGCAACGGGAGCTGGACGAAGGGGGGACCGTATTCCGACCCGGGGACTGCGAACACTGGCTCGTCCGTCATCTCGTCGGCGCGACGGAAGAGGATGACACGGACGGCATGCTCTTCATTTCCTTGGCCCGGCGATACCGATTCGATCCCACGTGGCCTCGCGACAAGGATGAGGAGCTGGCATCGCCCGATCTCATGAGGCGGTGGCGGAGAGAGCAGACCGATTGGAAGCCGGCCGGCGACGATCAGTGGGGCGACGAGACGACCACCGAGGAGGGTTTCGAGGGTGGTTTCCATAGGCTTACCGGGGATCAACAGGCCCTCGTGGGCGCCCACCTGGAGCTCGCCCACAACATCGCCCTGGGTCGCCGATTCCGCGAAAGGGGACTGGATGACGAGGACATGATAGCCGAAGCTTACGACGCCCTCTGCCGGGCTGCATCGGTCTTCGACCCTGCGGTCGGCCCATTCGAGCACCTGGCCCGAAAGTATATCGTCAACGCGATCCTGGCGATGTTCCGGGAGAAGAAGAACAACAGGCGACCGATCAATGCCGCAAAGGCCGCCCTGCTCGCCGACGAGCACCTGAACGCCGCACAGCGGGTTGGTGGTCGCCCCACTCTTATCGCGCGAACCTCGCTGAGCGATGTCGTTCCGCCCGAGATCGGTCGAGCGATCCGTGAGGCGATCCAGGACGGCGACATGACCGAGGAGGACTGGGAGATCCTCGGGGCTCGCTTCGGATTCGATGGCGCAGGCGGCAAGATCCACGTCAAGGTCGCCTGGGAATTCGGCGTCTCGGAAGCGACCGTCAAGCGGACCTTGGCCCGATGTATCGCCGTCCTGAAGCGCCGGCTTGAGATCACATAAGCCATGAGCCGACATGAGGAGCCTTCTGCTATATAGCAATGGAGGGATCATTCGGTTTTTTTTCCCATCGCCGGTCAACTCGAATCGGCCGAACCAACAGGGCGCAACAGACATGGCGAACACTGCGAATTGCGACGCGGAGCGGTTCGAGCGACTTTCGGAGCTCCTGCCGGACATCCCTTCGACGACGCGATACCGATGGCGGACCATCGGCGTCTGCGGGGACAAGATCAAGGCATTTCGTCGCGGGGGGATCTGGATGGCCACGCGGAGCGAGGTCGAGAGATTCTACTTCGCGACTCAGGGCACCGGCCGTTGAAACACTGAACCACCCGGTCCCGGCGCTCCGACCGGTGGGGCTGGTCGCTGGCTACGGCCAGCCCCTTAAGACAAAAGGCCCGGCGATCGTTGCCAGACGATCCCGGGCCAAACGCGAGTGCCATTCTCTCACATCATACGCGAGTGCCATGAAAGATCAAGAGCATGCCGAGCAAAACAAGCTCGCTTACAAATTCGACCCCATTCCGGAAATCGCTCTCGACCTTGTGAGCGAGGGAAAACTCACCCCTACTGAATACGTCGTCTTGGCAGCGTTCCTGCGATACTGCCCCCGCGGCGCAACCTCTGCGTGGACGACTATCAAGAAGATCGAAGAACGGACTCGCCTGAACGAGCGGACGATTCAGCGCGCCCTCAAGAAACTCGGCGAAGGGTGTCATGGGCTGATAGTCAGGGCTGAGGTCGCCAAGCCTGATCCAGACGACCCCCGAAACCGGACCGGCTATCGTTACCACTTCCGGTTTCCCGGGAGGCAAAAGAGGGTGACACCAGAGTCACCCTCATCTGATGGGAGGGTGACACCAGAGTCACCCGGGGGGTGTCATCCGTGTCTCCCCGGGGGTGTCACCCATGTCACCCAAAGTAGAAGTCTTAACTCAGATGAACGAAAAAGAGAGGAGGAGGGACCACCTCCTCCCACAGACGTTCTTGGACCGGAATACGAAAGGGCTGCCGAGCACATCCGGCGCGTCTTGGGAGATGACTCCTGGGATAAGTGGGTGCGCCGAATGGGACACTCTGGATTCCCAGCGTCGAACATCGGAGCGGCTTTCTCTGAAGCGGTCGGTTGCGGCAAGATCGACCAATCATATGTGTTCCGCATTCTGGAACGCTGGAAGCGGGAAGGTATGGTTCAGCTTGCTCCATGGGAGCGTGTTCAAGCCAGTGGTCCGGACGCATTCAACTATAACCGGCCAAGGCCCCATGTCGCACCCCCAGACAGCCCGTACGTCCAGCAAGAGATCAAGATCCAACTCAAGCTGTTTGGGTTAGACGAGACGACTGAGAAAGCTAGGCTCAAGAAGATCCTGGGTGATCATTACGCGACCCACGGCGACGTCGATGCGGCTATCCAGCATTCCAGAGAAGCGATGTGGCCAGATCGCTGGACTAGGTTCCCTGCCGTCGTGCGAGAAGAACTGAATCGATGGTGCAAGCCTATTGCGGATTCCCTTCGATCAGCGCACGCCAGCGTGGCCGTCTGAGCCTCCGCGGACCATCGCCAGTATGATTTGACCTGACCGGCCGCGCCACGCGCCAGAGGGCCGGGAAATGCCTCCGAATCACGGAGATCCGCGACCATCAGCGTCCACTAGCATATTTCCGGGCACCCTAGCATTCACCGAATGCCTTGAAATCAGGCTCGGCATCGTCCGCCAGCTCTTCGAGTTTTGCAGATGGCGGCATGTGCGTAGAATGATATGGTTCTATTCACAGTTTGGCCCCGTTTTCGCCATTCTGGGGTCGATTCCGGCCCCATATCCCTCGAATTACTCATCGCAGAATCCGAAATGGTGGGGTGAGAGCCCCACGCGGGGAGCGCGCAGGTTTGAGAGACCTGCCGCGTTCGCTCCCGTTTTCACCCTGACGGAGAACGCCTTGAAGATCCAAGCCCCCGAGCCTTCCGACACTCGCCACGTTCGTCTGTATGCCGAGACCCTTCGGGACAGTTCGATCAGCGCCGCGGCGAAGATCGTCGTCTCTCAGCTCCGTTGGTACTGCCACCGTTACAGCGGCGAATCCTGGACGCCCCCCGACAGGATCGCCAGCGCCTGCGGGATGGAGGTCTCTGAAGTCCGCGCCGCACTCAACGAACTCGAAGTTGCGGGGCTGATCAAGACGGAAGCATGACCGCCCCATCGATCGAATGCCCCGGATGCGGCCAAGCGGCCCGCTTCCGGACTCGCCGCGGTTCTGCGGCGCGCTACGAGTGCTTGACCACGGACTGCCCCGTCGAGTCGATCCTGTTGCACAACCCATCCGAGTTCGAACCACAACCGCTTCCCGAAAGGAAGACCATCCTTGAGCACCGAGACCGCACCTGAAACCCCGGCCCCGACTCCTCCGACTCCCGCCGAGGCCATCACAACGGCGCTGGCGCCTATCAGGTCGCGCTGGTTGATGGAGCTACGCCGGCCTTGACTCACGTCTGGGCTGGCCAGATCGCTGGCAAGACGCCCGAAGAAGTCTCCAAGTTCGTCGTCAACAACCTGTCAAGCGGGCACTACGCGGGCTTTTGGAAAGATCCAGCCTCGGCGCCCAAGCCGGCCCCGATGAAGACGTCGGAGATCAACCTGAGAGCCGCGATCGAAGCGGCCGGCACGAACCTCCGACCGGGCGCCGCGCAGACGCTGGCGACCGCTTGGAGCGACCTACAACAGGTTGATCCGGTTCTCTTGCCGCAAGTCATTCGGGCTCGCCTCGAAACGGCCGTGAACCGGGATCAGTTCGTCATGCCGCCGGCACAGCCGCGGCCCGGGAGCTTGGAGGCCATCGCGGCCGAATATGAGCGACGGGTTGGCCAGCAAGGTGCCATCGGTCTCGGCGGCCAGCATCTCACCCAGGTCCGCTCGAGCGGCCTGGGATCGCAGCCACAGCCGGGAGCTGGTCTGCCGCATCCCGCGAGGTCAAGCCCGAGACCTGGGATCAGATGGCCCAGCGCCTTCAGGCGATCCAAAGCCAGTCCAAGGAAGCCGGGTTCATCTTCGGCCAGAGCGTCGGGCTCGGCGGAGCGGCCAAGCGGCAGGTGATCGTCATCCGCTGAACCCCCAAAGATTGACATCTCAACATTAGAAAGCGAGCCTTAAATTGCCAAGTGGAACCCAACTCTCCAAGCCCAAGTCGCCGGCCCAAATGTTCGCCGACGCGTTCCATGAGACCTCGCAGATCGGCGCACTTCCCTCGGTCCCGACTGCGGCCGACATGGAAATCGCGAGCCTGCGGAATGCCGGATACAACCTGGCAGCCGACCGACTGGTAAAGCAACTCGAGGGCGATTACGCCGCGGCTGTGATGGCGACCCCCGATGGCGCCCCGGCCCCGGTGAAGCCCTTCAACGCAACCGCGGTGATCGGCGATGCCAAGAGCCTGTTCACGGTTGCCGAGAGCGACGTCACATTCTCGAAAGAGGGCGGGAACCGGATCTTGATGATGGCCCCCGACGAAGTTCGCACCTGGGTCACGAGGATGACCAGCGGCGACTTCGGCGAGTTCAGCCAGGATACCGACCAGGCCGCCCGGAATGCCGCAACCCTGCGCAGAAGTCTGGACTGCTGAAGGCGAGGTTCAACGCGTTCCGCGTGGCGGATGCACAGGCGAGCGTTGATACCCAGGTGGCCGACGAGCGCTATCGCTTCTCCCTGGGACTCAATCGCCGGCGCAACAAGGACGACACGGTCACCCTGTGGGCGTTGCTCGCCCCCGGCCAGCCGACGAAGGTCCTGATACACACGAATCGCGATCATTTCTACAAGCATTACACCTGAGAACTGGGCACGTGACGCTTGCCCCGGGAGCACGGACGCTCCCATCTCCCCCCGAAAGGCTCCCATGGACCCCAAGCAACCGACCGAGGCAGATCCGGAAGCCGTCCAAGCGAGCTGTGCCGATTCGCAGAGCGGACCCGGCCGGCTGTCCAGGACGCACACCGATTCCTCTTCGAGAACCCCAATGCAAATCGACGAGAAAAGCCGAAGACTGCCTACGTTCAGCGAGCACTCGTATCCGATCCGACTGCATGACGGGAATGAATGGCACTTCCCCAAGCCAGTCGGCGTGATCCATCCGACGTTCATCGATGGGCGCCCGGTCGGTCTCACATAAAACACGACGTTCGGGCCGGAGTTCGATGAGGCGGTCGATGTGATCGCCAACGATACATCATCGAACCACGACATTATCATCGGTATCCTGACCCTCGGGGCGATGCTGCTCGAACGTCAGTACGATCTAAGCGACGAGGAACTTGAAGAGTCTGTTCATTTTCGAGTTCGGCAGTCCCGATGAGAGCCAGCAGTCAATAGAGATGGTCGAGTCGATAACCAATTTGGTCCGGGGGAAAACCGGCCCAAAACGCTGATGCGCTGGCGGAAGATTACCGCCATGGCGAACGGGTCGCTGCCAGCGCTCATGCTCCTCGAAGACCTAGTGGATGTCGTCGATATCCTGGAAGCCAACGACAGAACCCCACCGCGAACCAACTGGGTGGACAGCATCCGGATGGCTATCGAAAATGATGCCTGCGAAGGCATATTTTGAGGCAATAAATGGACGGAAGTAAGCAACTCAAGATTAGCCTCGTGCTCGAAAACAAGTCGGCGCTCAGGAACGTCGATGCCTTCGGCCGAGCCTTGGATCAGGCGACGCACAAGGGCGCGAAGGGCATGCAGGACTTCGGCAGCGCGAGCAAGGGAGGGACAGACACGGCCAAGCGCGGCATGGATGGCGTTGCCTCCGCCGCCAGGGGCGTCAGTAACGAAGTCGCGAACCTGATACGCGCCACAGATCGGGCTTGCGGCGGTCAAGGCAACCGCCGGCGCCATCGTGGAACAGTTCAATGAAGCCTCCATTCGCGTCGAACAGATGGCGAACCATTTCCAGAAGCTCCGCGCCGACATGAACGCCGTCGCCAGCCTGAGCGGCAAGAAGAACACGACCGCCTTTGCGCTGGCTGAGATCGATCGGGCCGAGAAAGCTAACGTCACCCCAGAGGAAGCCAAGCAGTTCAGCGAAGCCTATCTCTCCAAGGCATCGTTGTACGTCGGCGATGGACCCAACGCGAAACTATCTCAGAAAGACTCTAATGAGTTCACTTCGGCACTTATGGAATACGCCAAGCAGAAGGGCGTTTCCCAGCAGGAAATGGCCGGTTTCGCTGGTGGCTTGCTGGCCCAGCAGAAAGGGCCGACTAACGCCACCGAGATGAAGACAAGGGCCGGCAAGGTCTTTGCCACCCTCGAAGCGTCATCGGCCGAAGTTGGGCACCTTCTGCCGATGATGACTCGAATCCAGGCTCAGGGGTTTTCGGCCGAAGAAGCCGCCCCGCTCCTCGCCGGAATGCCGGAGATTGCGCCAGAGGAAGAAGGGACCCACCTTCTCCGCGCGATCCAGGTAGCTCGTGAACTCGATATCGAGGGCAAGGGCAAGGAATACGGCGTCGAGCACAACGCCACGCCATACCAACGGCTCCGCGGACTCGTGAAGAACCTCGAAGGCCGGAAGGCGAACGGTGAGGATCTCGATAAGGTCCTGAAAGAGATTGCGCCGGAATCCATCGGCCAGAACACCCTGCGCGGGCTCGTCGATCAGGGGGACAGGGGGCTAGAGAAGTGGAAGAAGCTCGTCGATGAGACGACCCCTGACGTTCTCAAGACAACCATCGAAGAGAACCGTGGAACCGAGACGGCTCGCCAGGCCAAGCTCGATGCGGCTCAGGCCGCGGAAGAGGCCCGGATGGGCGCACGAAATGACTCGGTGGCTCGACGTCGCCAGATTGCAGAGATCGAACTGATAAAAGGCGGCGCCTTCGAGCACCCGTCCTGGCTCGATCGCGCGAAGGGAATCTTGCCGTTCTCGGATGACCTGAAGACCCAACAGATCAACCGCCAGGCGATCGCTCGCGCTCGCGCCGAATTGGGCGAGAGTCCGACGCCCTTTGACAACGCAAAGAGCCAGAGTCGCGGAATTACAGACGAGTTGCTCCGCGAGTTGATCCAACGGATTGAGCACCAAACCGAAGTGATCAAGAAACAGAAGGGCAGCGGAGTTCCACCCCCGATGCCCAGCGCGCCGAAGCCAACGGTGCCATGGTAAGAACGGAGCATTCCGATGCGTAAGAAGAAGAATCCCGCACTCCTAGCCTGGATTCCCATGGAGGCAGATTGGGCTAACATTTGTTGCCGCATAGTTGGAAAAAAGCCCGCGATTCCCAGCTTTTCGCCTCGGAACTGGTTATGCTCTTCCAAGAGTTAAAGGTGGGTCTCCCACTAAGTTAACTTGATCATCGTGGATAATATGTTCATCGAGCGAATCTCACTTCCTCCTGGAAAATAAGGGGTTTTTGGGATAAATCTGTCGAATTCGCCACAGTGGATACATTGGGTTGACGCCGTGGATGCTCTTTTTTCAGTTTACGGATCGCCTAACATCGAGGGTGGCGTTTCGATGAGCCGTTTCAGGCCAGAACCCCTTGAAATCCAGGGGAAACCCCACTTCGACGAATTTCGTTTCGTTTATTGATTGCGTCGTAGCCTACCCCGTTTTTGCCTCCATGGGAATCCAGGCTAGACGAGCTGGCGTTGGCGGTCGCCGGCGGCCAGGGCATCCGCGAGTGGGCGGCCAAGCACAAGGATCAAGTATCAGAGCGGACTGCGTACCAATGGGCGTCAACCCCTGAGTTCAAGGCGCAGGTTGCCAGACACCGCCGCGAGTTGACCGACGCCATGATCGGCCGACTGACGGCGACTTGGAAATTGGGCCATCGCGGGGCTCGCCAACCTGGCGAAGTCATCGACCAGCGACCAGGTCAAGCTTGGTGCCCTTCGCGAGATCCTCAGCCAACTGGTGGCCGTCTCGGCGTGGTCCGAGTTGGAACGCCGCACGGCGCTGATTGAGTCCTACATCGAGTCGCAGAAGAAAGGCGGGAAGCATGGGGCTGGAGAGGTCGATTCGTTCGAGGATTAAAACTGCCGAGAGGCTGCTCATCCCCCGCGGGTGGAAGCCAGCGGATCGCGACGGTCCGAAAGACGAGTTGGATCGCTACATCGAGGGGCAACTCGGCAACCCAGGGGGCGAGCACGGCGCCACGCTGGCCCATTATTGGCTGGTGGTTGCCGAGCTATTCGGCAATACGACTGGCGAGCTGACTCGCCACAGGGGGCATCCCGAGAAATGGACATACGCCACGCCAGCGAGCGCGCTGGCCATGCGCAACTTCGCGCGCGACCTCCGAGCCGGCATCGAACGCGACCCAGAGACCGAACCCGATGCCGAGATGGTTGCGAGGTTGCTCAAGACAGTCGGCTTCAAGCCGGATCGGAGATGAACCATGGCGATCTCTGCTTCTGCCGTCTTCAACGAATTCGTCCCGAACACCGTGGTCCCGAACGGCGTCTTCGGCGCCAACTCGCCGACGCCAACGCCAACTCCACTGAAACGATGGTTCATTGGACTCCACAGACGGAGACCGTATGGCACAGCAGCCACGCACGGCCCGGTTTTACGATCGTTTGGCCACGGCGAATCGCAGGCGACCGGCATGCGATCCGCTCGAGAAGCTTGAACTGGTTGCACGCGTCGAGGGAGGCCCTTGGCTTGATTCGCTGACAGCCCTCCGACTCCTGAGAACTTACGCCGAGCTTCCCAAGCGGCTGAAAACCGAGAAGGCACAGGCCCGGCGGTGGCTCAAACAAAATGCCCGCTTGCTTCGACCCTGAACGGAGACATTCACATGTATGCCGAGATCGAAACTGCCATGCGGGATGCCGGATGGTCCCAAGAGGATCTCAAGCGCGTAACCCGGCCGTTGGGGTTGCACCTGCATCCGAACCAGCGCGGAACCCTTCACGTTCCAAAAACCGAGCTGGTTCGGTTCCTCGAGATCCTGAAGGGACCCAAGCCACCGCGCCCGCGCCCGCGGGGATGCCTGTACAACGCCCCTGGTGACCCTGGGAGCCCCGCTTGGCCATCGGCTGGATAGAGGGGACCTTGCTACGTTCCACGGGGCCTGGAGCCCCACATTTACGAGAGGACCGAATGATCGACCTTCACCGCCTCGCTGCCGAGCGAGGATACCGCATCACCGTCGATGAGACCGCGACGATCGACCAGGCTCGGTCGTCTCGGCCCTGGCTCTATCGCATTCCATGCCGTTACGGGTTCATCTCCGTCCATGGACCGACCACACTGGCCGCCTGGACCGGGAATCCGAAGATGGTCGGCAAGCTGATCTCAGTCCCCGGCGTCCACGTGCACCAACGGGGTGACACCGAGGCCCGGGTCCTGTTCGCGCCGTTCCTTCTCGGCGACGTCGCCGCAATCCTGAGACCCCGGAAGCGTCGCCGTCCAGTCCTCACCGATGTGGAGCGGAGTGCCCGATCCGAGCGGATGAAATCCCTATTGATAGAGCGACGTGGCGCCGCGCCCTTGCGTTCTCCGGCCATGGCTTGAGTCTTCCCCGATCCCGACGCAAGGCCGCGAATCTGAGTGTTCTGCTAACCCCGCCCGGTACGCTGGCGCGGGGTTTTTTCGTGCGCGGCGACTACCGAAAACTACCGGCCAATCCGACTACGTTCGTAAGAGGTTTTTTCGCAATTACCGTGACCACAGGCACTTGCACATTTCGGTTCGTCAGGACTTGCAAACCGGGGAGAGTTGGCGGTAAATTGTGAAGCGACATCAAGTTAAGGCGATAGAAGCGGTTGCAAGAGCTTCGTTCGTAAAGCTGGGGTCCTCGGTTCGAGTCCGAGAGGTGGCTTTTCTCTTATTCCTCGCCGTCGGCCAGGTTGCGTCTGGCCGAGGCCAGTCTATGGACGCGACAGGTCGCATTCCTGGCCAATCCTCGTCGGGGTTGACAATTCCGAACAGGACGAGGCTACCGAGGATGCAGAAGGCGGTTAACGAGCCTCGAGCGAGAGACACGAGGCGGAAGCCCTAGGCTCGCTCCATGCTTCGAACGAGCGGCAGGACATGCATGCCAAAGAATTCCATGCTGTCGAGCTTCGGCCATCCCGATAAGATGAACTGGGAAACCCCTGCGGCCTTGTACTCGATGATCGCCGTAGCGACCTCCTCGGGCGAGCCGACCAGCGCGATCGCCGGTGTACCGTGGGTGCGCACGGCGCCGGCCCACAATGCCGGTCCGAGCCAGTCCTGCTCGGCGCGGCGGTAGAGGTCATGCATCGAGACGGAGTCGCTACGCTGAATGAAGTGTTGCTCGACCCGGCGCACCGGGTCACCCGTTTGCATGCCCCCGACGAGGTCGTACGCCGCGGCAACGGCCTCCTCGTGCGTGGGGCGGACCACGACCGACATCCGCAACCCCACGTCGATCCCCTGCTCCAGCACAGGGGCGGCCGCCTTGCCGACATTCTCGGCCGTATCGGCAATTCGCATCCAGCAGTCCCCCCGCGACATTGACAATCGCTCGGCCTGCTCGGAATTGCCCGCGATATAGATCTCCGGATGGCGCCGGTCGTCGGAGATGAATGGCGCATTCAGGTTTCCCTTCTGGATCCGGTAATGCCGTCCCTCGAAGTCGATGTCCTTCTCGCCTCGCCAGAACGCGTGACAGACCGCGAGGAACTCGTCCGTTCGCTCGTAGCGCCGGTCGTGATCGAGGAAGTCGCCGTATGAGCGCTGCTCGTCAGGAGAGTGGCCGGCGACGATATTCAAGGAGAAACGGCCACGGATCAGGGACGAAAGCGAGTTGAGCTGCTGCACGAAAGTCACCGGCGACATCAGGCCGGAACGGTACGCGACGATAAACTTGATGTCATCGACGAGCATGCCGAGGGCAGCGGCGAGGAGGATCGGATCCGGCTTGGCGAAGCCGAAGTCCAGGAGGAGCGACTCGACTCCGCTCGCCAGCGCGCAGGCGGCAGAACTCGGCCTGGGCTACCAGATCGGGCTGGCTCATCTCGACCGACTGGTTCTGGGTGCCGCGCGGCACGCCCCCGGTCTCACCGCCGTGGATCATCCGCCAGTGGAAACGAAGGCTCATGGCAGCTCATCCCTCGGTTGTCGAACGGTCGCCTGTCGCTTCGGTGTTCTCGCGATGCCGAACGCGCGGCAGGACGTGTTGCGAGAATCGGGTCATCTCCTCGATGTCGGGCCAGCCCAGGAAGAGGAATTGACTCACCCCGACCTTCCGGTATTCCCAGATGGCGTCCGCGACTTCGTCGTAATCGCCCACGAGGGCGATCGAAGGTGCCCCGAGATACGGGACGGCGCCAGTCCAGAGCGTGGGTGTGACCCAGGCATCCTGCGACTCGGCCTTCCCGATCATCGAGGTGAACGTGACCGAGTCCGAGCGAGCCGAGAACTCGCGGTGGGTCTTCCGCGCGATCGGCGACGCGGGCCAGCAGATCCTTGATCGCGGAGAGGGCCTCGTCGCGCGAAGCCCGCGCCACCAGGGACACGAGCAGTCCGACGGCCTTGCCGGCCTCGAGCACGGGACGGGCTCGTTCGGCCGTTGCCGCCGGGGCGTCGGGCAATGTGAGCAGGCAGTCGGCGTGTTTGACCGCAAGGTGGAGCGCCGCAGGCGAGGAACCGCCGACGTAGATCTCTGGTCCGATCCGTCCGGCGGCGCTGAACGGAGTGTTCAGCCGCGACCCCTCAACCCGATAATACTTGCCCTGGAACGTGACCGGTGCCTGGTTGTCCCAGAGCGACACGGCAGATGGTCAGGAACTCGTCCGTCCGCTCGAATCGCTCGTCGTGAGAGAGGAAATCACCGTAGTAGTGTTGCTCCTCCGGCGTGTGACCCATGACGACGTTCAAGCACACCCGGCCGCCGGTCAGTACGGACAACGTGTTGATCTGCTGGACGTAAGCGGTCGGGGCGAAGACTCCCGATCGGACTGCGATCATGAAGGCGATGGACTCCGTCCGGCATCCCAGGGCGGCGGCCAGGACGATCGGGTCGGGCCGGTGGAACCCATAGGCGGTCAACAGCGATTCGATGCCGCAACGCTCCGCGTACCGGCAGAATTCGACGTGAGCCGGGATATCCGGAACCCCCGATTGCTCGGCGCGTGCTTGCGAGGCACGCAGAGGGTCGCCCGCCGCGGAGAGGCTCCAGTGGAAGCGGAGACGTCGCATCATCGTGGCTTCTCCCCGGGTCATCGGAGCGGGCAAGATCGTGGCCCATCCGGGCCGTCGGCGCCCAAGCCCTCGGAGTTTCAATGGCGATCCGCTCGATAGAAGAATTCGCGGTCGAACCAGGGGGCGATCGCCGACGAGTCCATCGGACGACGGAACACGGCGATAACCATCACCCCCAGCTTGACCCAACCGTGCATCACCATTCGTTGACCGGCCCGCTCGATCGCTGTGTGAAACTGCGTCGCGACCGTACCGGCCGCGTTCTCGGCGAACGGCTGGGCGATTGCCTCGCGCCGTCGATCGTCCGTTCGATCCTCGGCGAAGTCAGCCTCGAAGAGAAACCCGCCGTCCCGGTCGGCCAGCCGGACCTCTCGAAGGCCGTGCGTCCCATTGTCGGTGTTTTTCCAATGACCGGCGAATAACTTCGGGTCGAGACTCCGCGAGCCCGACAGCTCTTGGGCCTGTGGGGGCTCATCGTCGGCACACGTGATGGGCCGCCCTCCACGGTTGACGGGGGCGAGCGCGGGCGGCTGACCTTCGTCGGTCCTCCGGAAAAACTCCCGAACAAAGTAGTTCGACCGCCCGCTGTCATCGCGAAAAGTCTTCAAACAGGCGATGATCAGCAGGCCCTTGCTAAGGTTCGCCTCCAGGAGGGCCGTCATCGGGCCGAACTCGAATTGGGCCTCGAAGGCCGACGCCTGCGCGGCCCCCGGGCTCCCTTTGTAGAGCATGCCGATGGGGACCCTGCCCCAGTCTCGGTGGGATGGCCGCGACGACCCCCACACGTTCAGCATCGCGCAGGCCTTCGACAACCTGGACGTGCAGGCCCGCGATCTGGCCGGTGTCGGCGTTGGTATTCCGCCAGGTCCCGATCAGCGGACCGGGGTCGACGTCATCCGGGCGTGTCGCCCTGGCCTCAGAGCCCGGTGGTCTATCGATCGACATTCGGCTATTTCTCCTGGTCAAGGGGCCCTGCGAGAGATTTGCTGTTGCCAGCCAGAACGCTCGCCATCCCCGAAGTGGATACGCTCGGGGACCATCTCTCCCGGCAAAGTCGATTCATTATAAGAATGCCTTCGATACTCCGAATACTCGAATCAGATCAGGATTCTGTGCCCAGGTTGTCTCGGCGGCGAGTCCGGCCAGGCGGTGTGGTCTGGCCGGAACCGACGCCCGCGGAGAGCCATCATCCGGGCACCAACCAGTCATCCGGGATGTCGAGTCGGGGGAGTCGCTCCAATGCCGACCCGGGAGTCAGGTTGACAACCTCGATCCCGCGCTCGCGGGCCTCGAGGAAGAATAGCCTCCAGTTGTTGCAGACAATGTAGTACCGACTGAGGCTCTCTGAGAAGCCGCTGCTATGCATCCCGGCGCCCTCGGCGTGTCCACCTTGCCCGGGTATCATATCCAGGCCCACATAGGCCAGTCGCTTGAAGCCGCGGCGGGGGATCGGCTTGCCGGACCTGCGCGACGTAGCCTCTAACGCGTTCCGGGAGTCGGCGTCCTCCGGCCAGGGATTGCAGAGCCAGTTGCCGGCGACCATTGCCGTGCTGCCGCCGATGTATCCTTCGTCCGGGCAGTCACCCCACCACTCTACCTCCTTGACATACGATTCGGCCTCGGCCGCCGTTCCGTGGGCGCTGAGACGCCATGCCGGAGTCTGTTTCCAGACCTCGGCGAACCCCGGTACATGTTCGGCCAACCCGGTCGCAACGTCCATCGCCGCCGCGTAAGTGAAGCGGAGGCGGTGACGGAGGCAGGCCCGCGCGACGAGCGATCCGTTGACTGAGACGGTCACGCCCGCCTGTTCGATCGCCCTCCAGGCGACCGGCGAGAGTCGGTCTATGGAGGGACCGGCGCAGACCAGGACGGCTGTCTGGTTGTCGATGAGCATCGATCGATGGCTCCGAATTATCCGAGGACTTCGGTCACGTCTACGGCCCCCTCGAACGTCGGCTCCATCGGCAGGAACTGATCCAGCCACCGGAGGATCGGGCAGGTCACATCGAAGGGGGGCTGGACGCACCGCAAGAAACCCGGCTTGTAGAACGCGTGTCGGTAGTGGATGTGTATGATCTGGTTCAAGGAGAGGAGGCGTATGGGCGGGATCATGATCGGCCGCCGGTAGATCAGGTAGTTGTACCGTTTGTCCAGGAGCCGTGCTCGCGCGTAACGGCGCACGACTGTGGCAACCAGCGCGATCTCATCCATCCGAGGGAGAGCGCCGTCGGGAATAATCCCGCCGCTCACCAGGCTCCGGAAATCGTCCTCCCACTCGCGGAAGACACCTGCCTCGCGGCGGACCGCGATCAGGCCCGCACTGAAGTAGGCCCTTACGCGCCGCCCCAGCTCCGTTTCGACAAATGGCACATCGCGGAGCGCGCGATCCTGGAACACCCGCTGCCAGTAGGCATCGATCGGGTCGGTGGGGCCACGGCTATTTAGCCTGGTCGAGTGTGCGGGACGAATGGCGATGTCGATTCCCGGCGGAAGGGCCAGGTCTGCGGGCTCTCCGATGACGACGGTGTCGCTGTCGAGGAAGACGAGCGTCGACTCGTCAAGGACCCGCTCCGCATAGGCACAGACGAAGATCTTGTTCAGCGTCCCCTCGTCGGAGAAGTCGAGGTTGAGCGGTTCGGAGATGTGGACGGCCCCGAGCTCGCACAGCACCGCCAACGTCCGCTCGCTAACGTCCATCCCGGGGCGCGGCTGAAATAGGTAGATCGGGGCGTCGCGATACACACCGCCGAACCTGCGGATCGACCGGCAGAGGAGGATCGTCTGGTCTTCGAGCCTCCCGCGCTCCACGCAGGCGATGAAGGCGAGGTTACCGTTCATGGAAGTTCTCTGCACGAGGATTGCCGGATGCCGACCAACCGTCTCGATACGGACTCCGCTCGCCGTCTCGCGATCGCGCCGTGTCGGATCGATCATGCCGGCCTACCGTCGGCCGCTCAGCTTATTGGCCGTTTGTGAGCATAGATGACATCATATTCCTCTTCCGCGCCGCCCAGTATGGGTCTCCCCGTCCGGTACGTCGGCTCGAACAGCCCCAGTTCGTCCGGCGTGGGGTCGTCGATCGGGCATGGCGGCGTCTTATCCCAGGCCAGGAAACCCGGCGAATACTTGAACAGAACGGACCGGCGGATGCGCTCCTCCGGCTGCCAGGGGAACGTCCCGTGGACAAGGGCTTCGTTGAAGATGACCACCGAGCCCGCCGGCGCAGAGACCTGCCGGACGAAGCCCAGATCATCTGCCATCGACAGCATCTCCTCCGGCGGCCGATAATTCGACTTGTGCGATCCCGGCACGCACACAAAACCGCCATCTCCCGGCCGGACGTCCGTTAATTGAAAGGCGGCCACGCACAGCCCGCACCGGATCCTTCCATGTTCGAAGCGGTGATAACGGGACGGGTCGAAAGTCAGCCCTCCGTGCAGCCAGTGGCCTTCAGTCTCCCTCACCATCTGGATCAACATCGGGCCATGATCGAGGCGGAACCCGGGGCCCAGAATCTCATTAAATACTTCGGCGACCCGGGCGTGCGTGAGCATGCGACGGAATGGCTCGCACCATGGCCTCGCGAAGCCGAGCGGGTTCCGCGTGAACCCGGCCTTTCCGCTCGACCCCTTGAGGACCTGCGAGGTATGAGCCAGGCCGGGCCGTCGGTTCTCGAGCAGGTGGGCATGGCGATCGATCGCCTGGTTGGCCGCCGCGACCTCCTCATCGGTCAGGACGCAATCCAGGGTCAAATAGCCGTTCAGATCGAAGAGGAATCGTTCCTTGTCGGTCATCGCGCCACCCCGTTGCCCTTCGAGTCAAGTTTCCGATGCCTCGACTGTTACGCGATCAGGACGGCTGCCTCCGCCGCGTAAATGCACACCAGTTCGCGAACGCCTGGGCCGGGTCGATGTCGGCCGGCTCTCCGACCAGTTCGAGATGCCGGCAATCCGACGAGCCGCGGACCCGTACGAGCGGCTTGCCATCGCGGTGGATCCGGCTCGTGACGAACCTTACGATGAACCCGATTCGTTTGTCATCGGTGTGGTTCGCATTCGAGCCATGGATGATATTGCAATGGTGCAATGACATCTCGCCCGGACGCAGTTCGAGTTCGACCGCCTCACTTTCGTCGACCGCCACTCCGATCCGCTCTCCGCGCCGCAAGAGGTTATTGCGATCCTGGATCTCTTCGTGGTCGACCTGGCCGCGTGCGTGAGATCCCATTATCACGCGCATGCAGCCATTGCGGGCGGTGCTCGAGCTCAGCGCGATCCACGCCGAGGTGCTCGGAGACAGATGCCAGTTGGAATAGACGCTGTCCTGGTGCCAGGACACATAACTCGGATCTTGTGGGTACTTGCAGAGAATCAATGTACCGTCGATCAGGAAATCGTCGCCGAGGATCGACTCGACGGCGTCCACTACGGCGTCGTGGGTGGCCAGCCGGTAAGCCCAACGGAAGAACAGGTGCGCGTTATCAAGTCTCTTTAGTTGGCCTCCGCTTTGGAGCTCGATTTCCTCGAGGGCTGCCCGATAGCAGGCGACTTCGGCGCCGTTGAGGACGGGGATCGGGCAGAGCGCCCCCAGACGCTCATATGACCCGACTTGGTCTGCCGAAAGCCCCTTCCTCATCGCAGTCGATTCCTTCCTACGAACGAAAGTCCCCTGGCCGGTTCCCCTCGATCGGCTCAAGCCTGATGACTCGATCCGGGCACTTCATCGGGTCGCGTCGGGAGATCCATGGTGCCGTGCGAAGCCGGGAGATGGAGGCCGCTCCCCACGACGATGTGAGAGGCGACCGGTCTTCGTGGTGACCTATCCCCCGAGCCGTCATGACGGGCTGTTGAGAACTGCAACCAACGGCCGCAGCCTGCCGGCACCCGAAACCTTCACACAATGTTTCGGGCGCAGGCAGCGAGGATTTGATAAACGACTATAATCCAGTCGCCAGTCTGCCGAAATCTTTTTCTTGGCCAAATCTGATTTTTTTCTAGACAACGTAGACGGGACCCGGTACGACTATCTAAGGTGTCGATGGAATCCACGTTTCGAACCCTCATCTCGAGGTCAATCGGTTCATGTGTGGACCATCAAACAAATCGATCAGACGCGCCACTCGGAATCAAGTGGGGTTGCGCGAACCGCGTACTTCGGTTTCATCGAACTGATCACAGGGTGGGCGACGACTTCGAGGGGAGAGGCGTCGCGTCTCCTTGAGGCGTGAAAATGGTGTTCGGGAGTCGTGGCGCTCCCGTCGAAGTAGATGAGTCTGCGCAGATGAATCGGCGTTGACGGTAACACTCTGGGCTGCGTGTCGTTTTCGATTCATCGGCTGGTCAATGGAGCAAGACCGATGTCGATCTCAAGTCGTTTTGTCGTCCGAGTGGTCGGCCAATTCGCGGGATTGGCCCTCTTATTCTGGGGAGCCTCCGCAACGATCGAGAGGACCGTACTCGCCCAGGTGGCCGGTGGCACGGCCCCGGCCTCCTCAGACGCTCCGCCGTCGGACACCGCCGATACCGCCGATGAGACCCCGGCCCCGCCGGCTCGTGCAACCCAGGGTTCCCAGGGTGGCTCGAGTTTGTATCGTTTCTCCCGAGCCTATCAACGACAGAAGGCAGCACGCGCACGCCGGCGGACCGTCAAGGCCCACGTCGTCGCGCTGGATCAGCCTTACATGTGGAATCGCCTCGGTGCATCGCAGCCCAATGCGATGATCTACGCCCTGGCGCGGGATGTGGTCCCGACCGATTACGACCCGAAGCATCCAACGGCTTTCGAGTTCGCAACGCTGGAGCCGGGCAAGGTTCGGCTGCGGGAAGACAAGCGTCCGCGCCCCCTGGTCTTGCGAGTCAACGAGGGCGACGAGTTGGAGGTGACTTTCACCAACTTGCTGAATCCGAAGCTCCCGGTCAGCACGGCGTCCCTGACTCGCTATGCGGGTTTCCATCCGATGGGACTCGAGCTTCTCAAGGAGGGCGGTATCGATAACGACTCGTCCTGGGTCGGCACGAACCCGCCAGCGAAACCGACCGAGACGCAAAAAAACGGCTCGAGTAACCCATCCAAGGAGCCGGGTGGTGAGCCCGGGAGTGTCTGTGCCCCAGGAGCAACGAAGGTTTACCGGTATTACGCCAAGGCCGAGGGGACGTACCTGGTCCACAGCTTTTCGGATGACGCGCCGCTACCGAACGACACAAGTCAGCTCCAGTCAGGGCTCTTCGGCGTGGTCAATGTCCAGCCCGAAGGGGCCGAGTATTACCGGAGCCAGGTGACCCGCGAGGACCTGGACCAGGCGACCTATTACGTGGAGGACAGTCAGGAACGAGGCTTGCAGCAAAAAAGGCGCGCCGTCGCGACGCTCAGCGTGGCCGAAAGGATCAAACAATCCCATGAATACGTGATCTATCTGCCGGAGCAGCCGGGGGTTTACCTGCTGGAATCGCCTCCGAGCAAGCGAACGAATATGCAGTTGCAGGTCAAGCTCGACTCTAAAGCCGACCCGGTCACTGTGGTGATCCGCGGTGTTTCCTACGAGGTCTACACCCTGACGACTGTGGTACCGGCACCTCCCGATCAGATCCAGAAGCGCACGTTCAAGACCACCTCCGTGGTCCTCATCCATCGGGCAGGCGACCCGTCCACCTGGAGGCGATTGCACCTCGTCAACCTGGAATCGGTCCCTCACCAATTGCAGCATCTGGTCAACTACCTGGCACTTTACCCACCCGGTGCCAAATACCCGAGCGGGCAGCTCATCCCGGACGGTACCCCTGTGCTCAGCATGCTCAAGAACCCGCCCGACCCCGATCACGCTCCCAATCAGAAGGATTTTAGTCTGGTCGATAGTGATCTAACGGCGATCATCACCGGGCCCAACCATGACCGTTGGCCTTACTCGATCAACGGCCCGCTATTCCACGAGAATCCCTCGTCGCCCGACCGAAGGCAGCCGTATCGCGAATTCACGATCGTCTACCATTATAACTTCTCGACCGTCCAGGCATTCCCGCAGTTGAATACCTACGCCAATGCCGGCGGTGACTTCTTCGGAATCAACTACGGTTGCGCCGGGATCGGCGCCGAGATCCTTTCCAATCGATTGGGCGTAGGGCCGATGGGAAGGAAGGACGCGGTCGACCTGAAATTCGAGGAGTTTTTCCTCAGTTCATGGTCTTGCGGTGATCCGGCCATGGTCGTCGATGTACCGGCCAATGCGAATAATCAGGCGCTTACAAACCCCGACGGTGAACCTCCTACCCCGCCGACGAAACCGGGAGTGGCGGTGATCCCGAAGCCTGGAACCCTCGTGGCCCCCAAGAAACCAGGCGAGGGTGCTACCAAGGCCTATTACCCCGACGACCCATCCAACGTCTATCACAGCTACATGCGAGATCATGTGAAGTTCCGAGTGCTCAACGCCAGCGAGGGGATAACCCACGTTCACCACCAGCATGCGCACCAGTGGTTGCACACACCGAATAGCGACAACGGCCAATACCTGGATAGCCAGACCGTCGTCGCCGGCTCCGGCTACACGATGGAGATCACCCACGGCGGTAGCGGCAACCTCAACTATACTGTGGGCGATTCGATCTTCCACTGCCATTTCTACCCTCACTTCGCCGAGGGGATGTGGTCACTCTGGCGCGTGCACGACGCATTCGAGTCTGGCACGAGGCTTGACAAGGACGGACGTCCCGTGACCCTGATTACCAGCCAGGGCGGGAAGGATTATGTGGTCTACCGCGAGGACAAGAGCGGGATGATCCAGTATTACTATTTTGACAATGGGGGTACACGCCAATCGGTGAGCGACACGGACGTCAAGCCCGCCTGGAACCGTGCCCAGCCAGATGGCGAGATTGTGACGGGCACTCCCATACCGGCGATCGTGCCGATGCCCTCGCTCGCCATGGCCTCCACACCCGCACGAGTCCGTCTGATCGACGATGGCCGGCGGGTCGAGGTTGATAAGCCCGGCGCCGACTTCGAGAATCCGGGCTACCCGTTCTTCATCCCCGCCGTCGCCGGACATCGCCCACCGCATCCGCCACTCGATTACGCCTGGAAAGAGGATGCACGCGGCAATCCCATCTACGACGCGACGACCGGCCAGAAGGTCTACCTGGACGGTGGACTCCCGCGACACCAGGTCCTCGACGGTGATCTCGTTCGCAATCTCTTCACGGCGCGGGACTTCTCGAAAGACTTCGTGGATGTCGGCCCCGCTCCCGACTACAAGGCGAAAGCCGGCGGTCTGGTCGCCTTCGAGCTGCCGCAGGATGGGACGGCTATCGAGAAGGCGGCCATGAGGACCCACTCCACACGTTCCCGCAGGTCCTACTTACCCAACGGCGATCCGGGCAATTTCATCCTGAACGGCCTGCCCGCCGTCCCCGGTGCGCCTTATGCCCCTCCCGGTGTCCGCGGCGACGGCGAATCGAATGTCAACGTCCGCCGATACAAGGCGGCCGTCCTCCAGCTCGACGTGGTGCTCAACAAGAAAGGGTGGCACTTCCCCCAGCAGCGGCTCCTCACCCTCTGGGATGACGTGGCGCCGACCGTGACGGGCGTCAGGGCGCCGCAACCCTTCTTCTTCCGATCGAATACCGACGACACGATCGAATACTGGCACACCAACCTGGTGCCGAATTACTACGAGATGGACGATTTCCAGGTGCGCACACCGACCGATGTTCTGGGCCAGCACATCCATCTCGTGAAGTTCGATGTCACCTCGTCCGACGGCGCCGGTAACGGCTTCAATTACGAAGATGGCACGTTCAGCCCGCAAGAGGTCCGCGAGCGCATCGCGGCCGTCAACGCCAAGGGCGGGATCTACAAATTCGACGAGACCACCCAGTACAAGGGGACGACGCAGCGGCAACTGAAGGTCATCCCCGTCAACGAAAGTTACCCCCTCGATCCCAAGACGCCCTCGAAGGGGAGTCTCTTCGGCCAGCCCCCAGCCTTCCAGAATTGGGACGGCGCCCAGACGACCATCCAGCGCTTCGACACCGACCCGACGCTGAACAACGACGGGCTGGACCGAACGGTTCGCTCGGTGTTCACGCACGATCACTTTAGCCCCTCGACGCACCAGCAAGCGGGCTACTATGCGGCGCTCCTGGTCGAACCCGACGACTCGAAGTGGGAGATCCCCGTCGTCACGCCCAACGCCTTGAACAAGCCGACCGTGGTATACGAGCAAGGCGGACAGCGGCATGACGGTGGCCCGACGAGCTGGCAGGCGAACATTATCACGGCCGACCGCGCCCAGAGCTACCGCGAGTTCGCGATCGAATTCCAGGACATGCAGCTTGCTTATCTTGGTGTCAGCACGTCGGTCTTGCGAACGCCTTCTCAACTCCAGTTCACCGCCACGAAGTCGTTCACGCTCAACTCGGCGGCTCAAGCCGAACTCAAGGCCCTCAATGTCGGAGACAAGATACCACCCGCAGCGAGCGATCCCATCCGCGCCGACTTCAAGACGAACAGCATCACGCTCTCTAACGAAGCCGTCCTGGTCACCCCGCCCACGGGTATCGGGTTCCGAATCAATGACCCGGGAGGGCCGGCGTCGGTCGTTGCTTATTCGATCGATCCCGTATTCCTTGTCTCGACAATCGTGACCGCCGGGCCGCTCTTCACGTTGAACGCATCGGCCAAGAACGAGATTACCACGACACTGAAGCCAGGCGACGTGATCCCGAATAGCCCGACCGATCCCGTTCGCTCTCAATTCCTGGCCTTCGGTATCGACCTTTCCGAAACGGGTGCCACGCTCGTGGCGGGTACGTCGCCATTTCTGTTCCAGATCAATGATGTCAGGGCGAAAGATGCTGCCGGAAACCCGATCATCACCGAGCGCTACCCGCTCGATGTCAATTTCGGACTTTACACCCCAGACATGGCACCGGGCTGGGCGGACCCGCCCAACACGGTCAACGCGCCCGGCGTCGGCCCGAACACGCCGACACCGCTGACGCCGCAGTTGATCAGCTTCGGGACGATCGGAACCTACTCGGTGGGCTATCGCAACGAGCCGTTGCCGTTGCGCGTGGCGATTCCTGTCCCCGGGAAGCCCGAATCAACCGACCTGGCCTACGCCTATGCATCGATCGAGCGGGGTGACGGCGACCTCGACCTTCAGCCGGCCTTTTTTGCGATGGATCCGGCGCTCAAGAAGTACCTGGTCCCTCCGGGTGGCAACGTCCCACCGGAGATCGTCAAAGCGTTCGAGGACGCGGGCGTACTGCTGCCGAATTCGGCCAAGCTCGCGTTCAACCCGGTCTTGCACGAGTGGACCATCGAGGTGCCGGGCAAGGTCTTGACGATCTACGTGATCAAAGAATTCGGCGCCCCGATCCCGAGTGACCTTTACGTCTTTACAGGTATCATTGGCAGCCCGCGATCCTTCTCGGCGCCGCTGGTCCCGCTCTCGGCCGATCCGAACGAGGGGGGCGTGACCGGACGGGATCCTTACACGCCCATGCTGCGAGCCTACGCCAACGACCGCGTGCAGGTGCGGGCGCTCGCGGGTGCCCACATGGACGAGCATAGCTTCACGATCCACGGTGTGAAGTATTACTTCGAGCCGTCCTACACCAACTCCGGCTTCCAGAACACGCAGGCGATCTCGCTCTCGGAACACTTCGAGATGGATTTCACCATCCCGGCCAAGACGGAGACTCAGCATCGCTATTTCGCCGATTACCTCTACGAGCCGTCGGGGAACGCCCAGGGTCAGACCAGCGGCGCCTGGGGAATCCTGCGTGCCTACGATGGGGCCGCGTACAATCTCGGTCACAGGTACCGGCCGAAGCGAGGGCCTTCGGATCCCCGCTCGCGCACCTACTTGAAGCCGCTTCCCAACAATGAGGCGGGCAAGGCACCCCATACGCTCGACTTCGAAAAACTCTACGCGGCTGCGCCCGCCGACCAGAAGCAGGAATACACGATCGTGGCATCGACGGTCGCGCAGGTACTGCCCGCCGGAACGCTGTACTACAACTCACGCGGACAGGCGAGCCACAATTTCCCCTTCCAGTCTGCAAGTGCGTCAACCACGAAACTCGAAAACCCATACGCCTTGATCTACGTGAACGGCGACGACCTCGGTCCCGACGGCAAGCTCAGGGGAGACATGCATGTCGAACCCCTAATCCTGCGGGCCAATGCCGGTGACTGGATCAAGATCAACCTGATCAATCAGTTCAACCCGGGTGACCAGACGTTTGGAACGGCTGCCGGCATCGGTCAGTTCGCTGCCGGGAACCCATTCGCCCGCCTGGCGCTATCCAGCAATACGACACCCCTGACATTGAACACGTCGAAATCCGTCGGCTTGCATCCCCAACTGGTCGAGTACGACATCACCTCTGGCGACGGGATGAACGTGGGTTACAACCCGAAGGCGACCGCCGACCCGGCCGGCGTCCGGACCATGTACTGGTACGCAGGTTCTCTCTCCTTCGACCAGGATGACACGCTGATACAGACACCCGTCGAACTCGGCTCGGTCAACCTGGCTCCCGCCGATCCCCTGATCCAGCACCGCAAGGGTCTCATCGGTGCGCTGGTCGTCGAGCCGCTCGGCTCGAAATGGCCGAAGCGACATCACGAACTGGATCTCGTTCCCGAGTATCAGTATGTCTATGATACCAAAGGAACGGTCACGAAGATCGAAAACCACCTGATGAGGACCCGCGCCACGGCGACCGTTACGAAGGCCGACGGCAAGGAGTTCCGTGAACTCGCCCTCGTGATGCAGACCGATGCCTTCACGTATGTCAATAACAAAAACAAGGGTACGAACTACCCGGCCCTCAATTATCGCAACGAGCCGATCCAGTACCGTTACCCCACCAGCGGCTATCCACCCGCCGCACCGGCGAGTACCGCTTCTCGGCTGTCCAACGGACTTGTCAGCCCGCAGCTACCGAACCAACCGCTGGCTTATGCCGACCCGCAGACGCCGGTCTTCACGGTCAAGGCCGGGACGCCCGTGCGGTTCCGCTGGATCTACCCGGTCGGGGCAGGCGGCGATGCCGGCGGGAGCAGCCAGGTCCCCGTGGTCCACGGCCACGTCTTCCAGGAAGAGCCGTATGTGAACGACTCGAGGGAGCTGGGATTCAACCCCCTGTCGGAATGGATGGGCGGCCGCTTCATCCTCCCCGGACAGACCATAGACATGCTGTTCGACAGCGCGGGCGGCTCGTTCAAGGTCCCGGGCGACTATTTCTACGGGACGTTCATTGGCCAGACCAGCGGTAACGGCGACACGCAAGCCATCTGGGGCCTGTTCCGGGTCACTCCATGAGGCGATTGACAGGTGGCGATCACGCCGGCTGAAATGAGACGAGTATGAGGGGAAAGGGTTTTGCGCGCCCTTCTCGCTCCTGGTGTTCCGCACTCTCGCGAGACCGTCGATGACCCTTGTGGACAGGCCGAGCCATCGTCCGGACACTCGTTCGCTCGCGCGGTCCCGCGCACTGGTCTTGGTCGCGGTGGTCGGGGCTCTCGCGCTCGCCGCGCTGGCAGCGGTCGTGGTACGCGGCCGGTCGTCGAGGCGAGAGGCGTCGGGATCGTCGATCGTGGCGGATCGAGTCACCGAGACGGGCAGTCGGGACGCGACCACGGCAGATACGTCGCCTCCGCAGCCTCGGTCCCCTGCCCTCTTCCAGCAGCGAGTGACCCACGAGGGCATCGTCGTCGAGTTCTCGATGCAGCACGTCGATCCGGCGAAGTTCCAGGCCGAGGAGTTACAGGAAGGTGACGACGTCCGGATCCGCTTCCGGATCACCGACACCACCGGCGGTAAATCCGTCCGCAACCTCAACCCGGCTGCGTGGCTCGACCTGATCGCCAAGAACGACATCCGTGGCGCCAAGACGTGTGAACAGAAGGTTCGAGCATTCCTCGGCGGCAGCGTCTTCGGCAAGGCCGAGCTGGACCTGAATGTCTTCCACGTCCTGACGCTCAATGGTGAGGCCAGCATCTCCGTCGTCGATCCCCTGTTCAGCTTCGGCGGGACCAAGCTGCTCGCCATGGTCGTCCTGGAGAGCCCCGGCGAGGACTGGGTGATGACCTCGGGCGAGACGCGCATCTACGTTTCCCTGCCCGAGAGCAAGAAGGTCGCCGTGATCGACACCGCCGGCTGGGAGGTCTTGAGGAACGTACCGCTCGAGAACCGGCCCGGCCGGATCGCCCTCCAGCCCGACGAGGGCTTGCTCTGGGTGGCCGACGACTCGGAGAACGCGGATGGTGCCGCGGCGTCGGGGATCACGGCGATCGACACGACCCGATGGGAGCGTGTCGCGCACATCAACACCGGTCGTGGTCCACATGAGATCGCCTTTAGCGACGATGGTCGCCTGGCATTCGTCACGAACGGGGAGGACGGTACGGCGACCATCATCAACACCCGGTCGTTGAAGCCCGAGGCCAGCCTCCGGACGGGCGCCAGGCCCGCGTCCGTGGCGTTCTCGCCGCTGGCCAAGATGGCTTATATCACGAGTGGTGACGGCGCGATCACCGTCATCGACGGTTCACGACGAGAGATCGTTGCACGAATCCAGGCCGAACCGGGTTTGGGCCAGATCAAGTTCGCCCCGGAAGGTCGGTTGGGCTTCGTCGTGAATCCATCAAAGGATGTCGTTCACATCCTCGACGCCGCCACGAATCGGATCGTTCAGACCGCGGACGTGGAAGATCAACCCTACCAGGTGGCCTTCTCCGACCAACTGGCCTACGTGCGGCATCGCGGCAGCGCCGAGGTGCTGATGGTGCCGCTCAAGGCGGTGGGAGTCGAGAAGAAGCCCGTGCAGGTCTTCTCATTCCCGGGCGGTCAGCTCCCTCCAGCCAAGGCCTCGCGATTGTCTCCCGCAGACGCAATCGTCGCGGCACCCGGTGAGAATGCCGTGCTCGTGGCCAATCCGATGGACAAGGCGGTGTACTACTACAAGGAGGGGATGGCCGCACCCATGGGGAACTTCAGCAACTACGGCCGCGAGACCCGGGCGGTGCTGGTCGTCGATCGCAGCTTGAAAGAACGCGGGTCGCCCGGAGTCTATGAGACGGCCGTGCGACTGCGAAAGCCGGGCGATTATGACGTGGTGTTCCTCCTGGATTCTCCGCGCCTGGTGCATTGCTTCACCGCCGCCGTCAAACCGAACCCGGTGTTGGAGGCGAAACGACGGGTGGGCCACCTTCACGTCGAACACCTCGTTTCGCGACGGCAGATCGGCGTCGGCAAGGACGCGGGACTGCGATTCCGATTGACCGACCAGCAGACGAATGCCCCGGTCTCGGGATTGACCGATGTGGAGGTCCTCACCAATCTCATGCCGGGCGTCTGGCACAAGCGGCATGTGGCATCGCCAAAGGACGACGGGGTCTACGTCCTTGACTTCGCCCCGCCCCGGCCCGGACTCTATTACATCTACCTTCAGTGCCTGTCACGAGGGTTAGGTTTTAACAACGACCAGTACCTGGTCCTGGAGGCGATCGAAGACGATGTGCGAGTTCAGAAGGATTGACCGGCGGTGGGTTAACGTCATCGTCTCGTGCTCATTCGCTTGGTTGTCGGGTTGCCAGCCGTCTCGAACCGCCGAGCCGCCGTCTCCCCCGGCCGTGGCGGAGCCCAGCGAACCGGCAGCCTCGCGGCCGGCGCTCGCTGCAGCCGAGACCATTCCGAAGTCGGATCCGTCCGATGCGGAGTGCTGCAAGACGGAAACTCCGACCATCGCTGCATCGGGCTCGCAAACGCCGAGGGTTCAACGACGTCGCCGGTACACTGACCATCCCAGACATGACCTTGATCGATCAGGACGGTCGGCCGGTCAACCTTGCGCGCGACCTGGCCCCGGGTAAGCTCCTCGTCATGAACTTCATCTTCACGACCTGCAAGGGAGTCTGTCCTCCGATGGGGGTCAACTTCGGACAGCTTCAGCGTCGGCTCGAAGCCCGGCTCGGACGGGAGGTCAACCTGGTTTCCATCAGCGTCGATCCGGTAACCGACACGCCGGCACGGCTGAAGGCCTGGGGCCAGCAATTCGGCGCTTCCCGGGGCTGGACGTTGCTGACCGGTCCGAAACAAGACGTGGACCGCATGCTCAAGGCGCTGGGCGTGTTCACGGCGAACAAGTCGGAGCATTCTCCATTCGTGCTGATGGGACGCGCCTCCGAGGGGCGCTGGCGACGCATTCACGGCTTGACACCGGCCGACACGCTGGCAAAGGCCGTCCAAGGCATGATCGAACCGCAGGCGAGCACCGAGTCGCCGGCCCAGCGGTACTTTGCCGACGTACCCCTGATCGACCAGGATGGCAGACCGGTGCGCCTCTATAGCGACATCCTCAAGGGTAAAGTCGTCGTCATCACCGCCTTCTTCACGACATGCCGGGCCTCTTGTCCCAAGTTGATCGACACTTTCTCCAAGTTGCAGGTGCATTTCGAAGACCGCCTCGGGAAGGACTTGTATCTCGTCAGCCTGAGTGTCGACCCCGATACGGACAACCCCGAAAAGCTCAAGGCCTACGCCGAGCAGTTGCACGCGCGCCCGGGCTGGTACTTCCTGACCGGCGAGAAGGAAAACGTGAGCACGGCACTCACCAAGCTCGGCCAGCGCATCCAGGCCAGGGAGGATCATAACAACATCTTCATCATCGGCAATGAGGCGACCGGATTATGGAAGAAGGCGATGGGCCTGGGACCGCCCGAGGAGATCATCCGGATCGTCGAATCCGTACTGAACGATAAGCCGTCATGAGGAAGGGCCTTCGTGTGTGCGCTCGTGATGTCGCCGGATCCCGGCTGTTGGCGGCCGGCGCGCTCCTGATGTTGACTGCGGGGTGCTCACCGAGCTCGTCGTCGGCCCCCCTGGCTTCTTCGACCGCCTCGACCTCTTCCCGGGTGTCGAAGGGGCCGGAATCACTCGGGGTTCTCTCGGGGAATGCGAGCCCCGCGGGCCGCATCGATCCCATCCCCCCCGCGAGCCCCGGGAGTCGAGGCAAGGCGATCTATCTCACGGGAATCAGCCCATCCGGTCGGCCCATCCGGGCCCAGCTCGCAGGGAGTGGCGCCGACGTTCCCGCCGCGGTCTTGACGTGTGCCAACTGCCACGGGCGCGACGGCATTGGTAAGGCGGAAGGCGGCATCAACCCGGCAACGATCACCTGGGATGAGCTGACCAAGGAATATGGCCCCTCTCACCCGAGCGGCCGGCGGCGGCCCGCTTACGACGAGCGATCGGTGAGGAACGCGATCACCATGGGCCGAGATTCCGCGGGCCGAGCGATCGATGCCTCGATGCCGAGATATGCGCTGAACTCGAGAGGATCTCGATGACCTCGTCAGGTTCCTGAAAGAGCTGGGTCGCGACGCCGACCCGGGAATCACGGATCGTCGGATCGTCGTGGGGACGATCCTGGCCCCGTTCGACCTCGATGGGCGACATGAATCGTGCCGTCGGGTCCGTGCTCTCTGCGTACTTTCGAGTGGTGAACGACCAGGGAGGCATCTACGGCCGTCTCATCGAGCTCCGTTGCCTCGAGATGCCGGAATCCGCAGATGGCAGGGCAACCGCCATGCGCCGGTTCCTCAAGGACCAGCCGATGTTTGCACTGGTCGCACCATTCATTGCCGGCTCCGAGGATCAGATCACGGACGCGGCACGGGACGAGAGAGTACCGATCCTGGGCCCCTTCAGCCTATACGCGAGGTCGGGCTCACCACTCAATCGCTATGTGTTCCATCTCCACTCGGGGCTCGAGGACCAAGCAAGGGCTCTTGCCGTATTTGCCGCCGAGCGGCTCGTTGAACGGAGACCAACCGCCGCCATTTTGTTCTCGGAATCCGAAGAGTCCTCTCGCGAATTGGCTGAGGAGATGCGCACGGAATTTCGGCGCCTTGGTTGGGGGGCGGTCGAGCTGCATCCGGTCTCGCGCGGTGCGGCCGCCCGCGAGACGGGGGATCACCTGAGAACCGAGAACGTTGAGGTGGTACTCATCCTCTCGCAGCAGAGCCGGGAGATCTATGACCTGTTCGATGCCTCGTCGCGAGACTGGCATCCCCTGGTGCTGTTGCCCGGGGGGCTTGCAGGCAAAGAGTTTCTGAAGTCGCGCTCCCGCGCGTGGGACCGCCTCTTCTTGTCCTTCCCCACACTCCCCACGGACATCACGCGCGAAGGTCTGGCGGAATATGAGCGGTTGGCGGCGGCCCACGGATTACCGGAGGAGCAGCGATCGTCCCAGATCGCGGCTCTGGCGGCTGCCAAGATCTTCGTCGACGCGATGACCTCGGTCGGGCGGAACGCGAGTCGCGAAAAGCTGATCGAACAACTGGAGCACTTCTACCAGAAGCCCACTGGCCTGACTCGACCGATCACCTTCGACCCGAACCGGCGATTTGGTACCCGCGGCGCTTACATCCTGGGATTCGACCCCACACAGACGAACCTCGTCCCGGTCGGCGGCTTCATCGAACTACCGATGGACTCGCCGTGAGAAACTACCATCAATGTTGTGCTTCAGCCGGGAATGGAGATCGAGCTGGTCCGTACCCTTGTCGAGGCCACCAGGTCTCCCAACCCTGGTTTCTCCAATTCACGCGGAACCATCGCATGGCCCGGGGACCTCTCGGGTAAGGAGCTAACCCTCCATGTGGAACCTGATCACAACCCGAGTGACCCAGTTCGATTACTTCGACCGTCTGCTCGAACACCCGGCATGGAAGGGCAGCAGGGTGCTGGATTTCGGGGGGAACATCGGCACGTTTCTGGTGGCGCAGGAGACAATGTGGACCATGGAAAGTACGTGTGCCTCGATCTGAACCGGACCGTGATCGAACAGGGCCGCCTCGCCTACCCATCGGTCCGTTTCGTGCACTACGACCGCTACAGCTCTCAATACAACCCGGCGGGGATCCGCGGCCTTCCCGTCCCGGATTGCGGTTCGGAGTTCGACATAATCCTGGCCTTCTCCGTGTTCACTCACACGGACTGGACCGAGATGGTAGAGCTCGTCGGGCAACTACGAGCCATGCTGGCACCGGAGGGCGTCCTGGCGTTCACCTTCTGCGACCCGACCTATGACAAGTCCTTGTCGGCGCCCAGCCTTCCCTCGGGCACCGACGTGCGATTCATGCTCGAACGGCAGAAGCCCGAATTCCCCGAGCTCGACGACGATGCGATCGATGCCATGGTCGAGCGGGCGAGCCGGTCGAGGTGGTGTATCGTCATTGACGACGAACTCTATGTAGAGCCTGGCGTCGAGATGTGCCATCAGACGCGGTCGGGCCGGCCTAACGAGTCCTACTGTTCGTACTTTACCGTAGACTTCATGAGGTCGCTCTTTCCCGACGCGAAGGTGTGCCCCCCGGTCAACCCCGAGTGGCAGCATTGCTGTATCCTGAGAAAAAACTGAGATGAGATTGACTGGTGCGGCTAACACCAGAACCTCCGGGGACACGGAACGGATCTCGATTCGACCACGGCATTGCAAAGCGACCAGTGCTCCGAAATGGTTCCGCGACGCGGTGGATCACGCATGGCAAGACTCTTCGTCGTCATCAACTGCGGTCGCTGTGCCCCGTACATCGGTCGATGCCTGGATAGTCTCCTGGCGCAGACGTGCGAGAACTGGCGGGCCGTGGTGACCGTCGATCCTTGCGGTGATGAAACCCATGACGAGGCGATCCGAGCCGCGCAACGAGACGAGCGAATCGGCATCCGTCGGAATTCAGAGCGCCGTTATGCCCTGGCCAACCTGGTCTACGCCCTCCGACAGGTCCCGCTCGATCCCGAGGACGTCATTGTGATCCTGGATGGAGACGACCGGCTCAACGTCGATCACGCCCTCTCAACCCTGGTCGAGTTCTATGATCGACACGCCTGCTGGATGACGTATGGCAGTTGGGTCTCGGACATCCCGGGGCGTCCTTCCGGCATGTGGCCCGCTTACCCGGACGGCACCGAGGATTTCCGTGTCGCCCCCTGGCGGGCGACCCATCTGCGGACGTGGAAGAGATGGCTTTGGGACCTCGTCAAAGATGATGACCTCCGGGATGACGAGGGCCGGTATTTCCGGGTGGCTGTTGACCTGGCGGTCATGATCCCCTTGCTCGAGCTCTGCGGGACACGTCGCGCACGGCATATCTCCGAACCCATCTACCACCTGAACCGTCAGTACTCATCGCGAACCGACGACGGGAGATATCGGGAGCAGCAGCGCAACGATCGGATCATTCGCTCTCGGCCCCCCTATCCGAGGCTGCGGGAGCGCCCGTCATGACCGTGAACGTTGTCTGCATCAAATGGGGTACGAAGTATCCCGCGGAGTACGTGAATCACCTGGCACGGGCCGTGCGCAGCCACCTGAGGGTCCCCCACCGGTTTCTGTGCCTGACGGACAACCCTCGTGGAATCGACCGTTCTGTCGAGACCAAGCCGTTCGTCGAGGACCTGCCCGGCTGGTGGAACAAGATCGCCCTGTTCCAATCCCGGATTCACGACCTCCAGGGCACGCTCTTGTACCTCGACCTGGACATGGTCATCATTCGAAACATCGATGACGTGGTGAGTCACCCCGGGGACTTCGTCGCCGTGCCGACGTTCCGGAGGGAGGGCGAATTCGCCACGGCTCTCATGCGGTTCGAGATCGGACGTTACCGGAGGGTCTGGGAACTTTTCGAGCGCCGGGCCCAGGACGTCATGAACGAAATCTACGGGGATCAGAACTGGATCAATGCGTGCTGCACGGTCACGAGGGAGCACGTATACACCCGGACCGTGCGTGACCTCTGGCCGGAGGTCACGCCGAATCACTGCCTCATGGAACCGCTCCCTCGCTCCTGGTTTCCCGACTTTCGGGGCGAGCTGCAAGATCGGCCGCACCGGCTTTCGGAGGATGCCAAGGTGATCGTCTTCCACGGCAAGCCGATGGTTCACGAAGTGGCCTGGGTGGCCGGCCTCTGGAGTGGCGAGGCCAATGTTCCCGAGGTTGGGAAGTCTCTCGAACCTTGCACTCGCGCGCGAAGATCGAGGCGGACATGAGACGCCGCATGGACGTTGTGATAGCGGGGGTCCCCAAATCCGGGACTTCGATGCTGTGCAACGCAATGACCGTCCCCGGGCGCGCTGTTGTGCTCTATGAACCGATCCGCGGTCGGTTCCGGATGGAGCGACTCCGTGCGCAGGCCGCCAGCCTGGGCTTCCAGGGCCGGAATATCCTCGGCTGGGCCCGCAAGCACGAGAAATGGGGGGTCAAAGAGGTTTTCGCCGACTCTATACGCAAGGCGGTCGAATGGGGGCCCGAGCACGTGGTCCTGCTGGTGCGCGACCTCCGGCATGTGGCCCTGTCGACCTACGAGACGAACCAGCGGATTCCGTGGGACCTCGATTATCGTCGGCAACGGCTCCTCGCCTCGGCCGAGGCCGTGATGGAATTGCGCCGGACGCACCCTTCCGACCGGCTCACGATCTGCCGCTACGAGGAATTCGTCGCGAACCCCGAGTATCGCGAAGTCGTTCGGCAAAGGGCGAACTGGCCCACGCTGGACGGCGACGTCGGACGTGGACTGTCCACCTGGCTCGAGCGGCCTCACGAGGCCGACCGTCACAACGGCTCGATCACGGCCAACTCGGTCGCGTACCGGCGTTTGCCCCAGGGGCTCGAGGCGGAGCGATTCGCCCGCGACGTGGTGTCCTCTTGTGCGTCATTCAATGAGATGTTCGCGTATGAGGTTTGATGGCGCCGCAGGGGAAACCGACTCCCAGGATGGAGAAACGATCGTAAAATGGCTTTGCGCGCTCGACATGTTCGAAACAGATCTCGTAACCATGTTTCTCCAGCAAGTGGCGGTAATTGTGATTGTAGAGCAAGTTTCCCCTGGGCCGGGAATGGAGCTCGACCTCCGGGTCGTAGTCGATGTCAACGGCGTCGCAGCTCGCGACGGCGACCCGGTCGACCGTCTTGAGCGTCAACGCGAGAAACTCCTCCAGCTCGGCTTGCGTGAAGCACTCGAACGCCCCGCACGCCACGAAGAGCGTCCCCGGGCGACAGTGCTGGACGACGTAGTCGGCCGCCTCGACGGGGAGGAATTCGACTTTCGAGCCGGCATAGATCGCCTGGTTACGCGAAATCTGCTCCGCGCTCAGGTCGATCCCATGGAAGCGCTCGATCTGGGTCAGTTGGCCCGAGAGATAGTCGAGCATCAAGCCATGCCCGGTGCCGATTTCACACAGGTTGTTGATGAACGGGAAGTGGTCCAGCAACCAATGGATTTGTTCCAGCATGCGGCCGCATGCCCTGAGATACGCCTCGTAGGACCGACGGTCCTGATACCGCTGTCGCCGCTCCTCGTGCCATCGAACCCCCGCGGTGGCCCCCCAGAATAAACTCCGGTTGTCGGCCCGGATCCCCGCGTCCGTGCGATTGTAATGCCTTCGCGTCACCTCGTCGCGGACGGCTTGCTTGAAGAAGCTCTTGGGCTCCTGATCGATATAATAATCGTCGATCAGATTCGTCATGTACGAGTGCGGCAACCAGGGCACGCACAGCCGGCCCACCCATTGGCGAGCCGCGTCCTTCCACGAGGTTTTTCCCGCTTTATGTGCATTCGGCGCTGGGGTTTCAGCTCGGCTTCCCGGGCTCATCAACACAAGACCTTTCCGAATGCCTTGACGACGTCATCCATATCGCTCCGGCTGTTGGGCGGGTGCACGAACGTAAACCAGAGGAACTGCGCGTTGATCGCTTCCGAACGCGGGCACGATCCCGTGCCGTAGCGTAAAGGACCCTCGTGGTAAGGTGGGACGAAGGGGGCGCCGTGCGCGCCGTAGGCGATCCGGCGGGCGAAGATCGGCAGCTCGTGGAGTAGGCGTGAGTAGCCTTCGACGAGCGGGATTCCCTCGGCTTGCATTGCCCTCACGAGCGTGGCCCGGTCGGGGTCGCTGGCCCGAGGCCGGTAGCGCCATTTCAAAATGTAGCACACCATATCGGCGCCGGCTTCCGCCTTGGGCGGCACCAGTTGTGGGAAGCGTCGCGTGAGTTCGAGTAGGTACTCGTAATTTTCGCGGCGGATGGCGTTCCGTTCGTCCAGATGATCGAGCTGTCCGATGGCCACGGCCGCCTGCAGCTCGGTCAGGCGGAGGTTCATCCCGATTACGTTGACCAGCTCGTCGTCCGGCCAGGAATCCTGGACCACCCCCTCACCGTGATTGCGGATGAGCCGCGCCTTGCGGGCGATCCGGGGATCGTCCGTGACCACGAGCCCGCCTTCTCCGCAGGTGATGTTCTTCGTCTCGGTCAGCGAGAAGACGCCGGCATCCCCGATCGAGCCGACGGGTCGCCCGCGGTAGGTCACGCCCGGGGCCTGGGCACAATCCTCGATCACCCGGAGTGAGTGTTTGTGGGCGATCGCCAGGATCGCGTCCATGTCGGCGGTGTTCCCGCCGAGGTGGACGACGAGGATCGCCCTGGTATTGTCCGTGATCTTTGCCTCCGCATCGGCCGGGTCGATACAGTAGGTGTCGGGCTTGACCTCGACGAAGACGGGTACGGCATGAAAGAACAACACGCTGGTGGCGGTGGAGTGGAACGACATGCAGGGCACGAGCACTTCGTCGCCGGGGTTCAGGTCGATCGCACCCAGGGCCATGACCAAACCCGAGGTCGCAGAGTTGGCCGACACGGCGAAGCGTGTTCTCGTGTAGCGTGCGAACTGGCACTCGAGGCGCCTGACATACTTGCCGCCGACGAACCGCGCCTCGATCGGTCCGTAAGCGGCGAGCTCTTCCGAGGACAATCCCGTCAGATGATGAATGTCCTGGCCCGGCGTACCGGCCCGGAAGCTCGACCACTGCTGGCTTTCGAGACACTCCAGGAGGAGTTCCCGCTCGCTGCCGCCGAGGAAACACGACGGCGCGAAGGGGCGTGAGCGGACCGGTTTTCCGCCGTTGACGGCCAGATGAGTATCGCGCGTCGGGCTCGGCATCGATTCGTCCCGCGAAATGTTGAGTTCATCGCCTGTCGAACCCCGAGGACCGACCCGGAAGGACCCTCGGGCCAGAAAAATGAGCAAGCGGGTCCGCACACGGGTCGGGAGTCGTTATCATATCCCTTCGGAGAGGCGAGCGTGTATTGTACACACTCGCACCGCTCACACAAGTTGCGACCGATCGGCCTTCCGGCCCGGGCGAGGAGCCGGCGCGATGAAGCTCACCGACCAACACATCCATCAGTTCGCCAGGGACGGATATCTCTTCTTCCCGGGGTTGTTCTCCGCGAGCGAAATTGGGACGCTACGGACAGGGCTCGAAAAGATGAGTTCCCGGCGCGGCCCGGAGGTCGTCCTCGAGCCGGACAGGGAAGACCTGCCGAAGGTCCTCTTCGGCGTGGACATCCACGACGAGGCCTACTACCGGCTCTCTCGTCATCCGTCCGTGCTCGTCCCGGCCGAGCAACTTCTCGGCACCCGGGCGTATATCTATCAGGCCCGTCTCAATTTCAATTCCGGATTCGCCGGCGGTGGTTGGGGCTGGCACCAGGACTACAACCAGTGGTTCCGGCAGGACGGCCTGCAAGGATTCAACGCGCTGCTGATCGGCGTGTTCCTCGACGAGATTAACGCGTGCAATGCGCCGCTGATGATCATCCCGGGATCGCAACGGCGCGGTCACATCTACGTTCCCGACCGGATGGAGATCGACGACGACATCATTGGGGAGCTGGTCCGCGAAGGGGGGATCGATGCGATGATCGGCCCGCCGGGCTCGGTCGTGTTCCTCCACGCGAACGCGGTCCACGGCTCGACGCGCAACATCACACCCTGGCCGCGTTGCATCTGCTACCTGATCTATAATTCCGTCGAGAATACGGCCATCACGCACCCGCGCGGCGACTTCCGCTGCCGGACCGATTTCACACCCTTGTCTGCGATGGATGAACGGTGCCTCCTGGACCTGGTGGACCGTTGAGGAGATCCGATGAAGAGTGCCGAGCCCGTCCGGAACATCCCCGTCTTACTCGGCACGCGCCGGTCCGGGCGACGTAGCGAGCGTGTGGCCCGGTTCCTCCTGAACGGCCTGTCGGGCGCGAGGGGCTCGAGACCGAGCTGATCGACCTGGCGGTGGTTGACCTGCCGATCCTGCGGGAGCGGCCCGACGAGACCGATACGCCTCCCCCGAGCTTCCCGTCGTTCCGCGACAAGATCGCCCGAGCCGATGGGCTGGTCATCGTCTCCCCCGAATACAAGGGAGGCTATCCGGGAATCCTCAAGAACGCCCTCGACCATCTCGAGGCCGGCATCTTCCGTCGCAAACCCATCGGCATCGTCACCGTCTCCTCGGGCGCGTTCGGCGGTATCGTCTGCCTGGCGCAGCTCCGGCTGGTCTGCCTCGCGATGGGGGGGGTTCCGATCCCCGTGCCCTTTCCCGTCGCGTCGGTCGACTCGGCGCTGGACGAGGCGGGAAACCCCCTCGAGCCGCGCCTGGCGGGCCGCCTTCAGGCGTTCCTCGATGAGCTGGCCTGGTACACCCGGGCTCTGGCGGGATCGAGATTGTCGGATACCTGAGGGGGTCTCCGCTCGAGAAGGGTACGAGAAGCGCGGCAGGTGGATGGGAGGGTGCTCGATGAGCACCGAGACACAGCCATCCTGGTGTTCACGGAGCACCCGACTACTCTGACTCAGACGCCCATCGCCGGCAGGTGCGCGACGACCAGTCGCCGCAGGTGTTCCGCCAGGGCATGATAGGCGTCGTCTCCGAGGCCGCTGGGGTCGTCGATGTCCCGCTCGGAGTCAAGGCGCCGGACCTTCGCCGCGACCTGGGGGAACCGCTCGACCAGGGACTGGCGCAGAGCGTCGGTCATGCAGAAGACCACCTCGGCCCGCTCGACGAGGTCGGCGGTGACCTCGCGCGACCTATGGTCGTGGGGTGCGACGCCGGCGCGAGACAGGGCCGCGATCGACGGCGCCGTCAGCGGCCGGCCGGGGACCGCCGTCAGGCCGGCGCTGAGGGCCAGCACCGGACCCCCGGACAGATTGTCGATGTCCAGGCCGAGACGTCGCGCGATCTCGGCATTGCAGATCGCCTGGGCCATCGGCGACCGGCTCGTATTGCCCCCGCAGACGAATAGGAAGATCCGCTGGCTCGGCGTGAGCCGGTTGACCCACCCTCGGGCGAAGGTCTCGGTCATCAGGACAACCAGAGCTGACGCGACGAGCGCGACACCCGCCAACTCGCGCGACCCGGGGGCATTCGTGCCCAGCAACACGGCGAGCGCATAGGAGGACACGACACCCGAAAGCAGGCTGGAGCATCGGTTCAGGGGGATGCAGAACGTGTTCTCCTGAGGATCCAGGTAGATCCACGTCCCGAACAGGTAAAGACAGCCATAGAGGAATCCGATCACCAGTGCGGGGACCGAAGACGGGCTCGTGAAAAGGCCGGAAAAACCGTCCCGGAGCTGGCCGGCGATCGACCCCGGGACAATCAGGGCGATCAGGGCCGGGATGGCGACCAGGGCGATTGCCGCGACATAGGTCTCCTCGTAGAAGTACCGCCGGTTCACGTCGGGATCGGGGTCCTTGGCGAGGCGCGACATGACGTTCAGTCGGATGACGTAACCCCCGAGGTAAGCGGCCACGTTCAGGGCGGCCAGCAGGGTCATCCGGTAGGAACCTACGTTCGAGAGGGCCAGGGCGACCGCCGTCAAGCTCAGCGCCATCGCGATCCAGGAGCCGACCCGGACCAGGCGACCGGTCATGAGGTCGATAAAGGGCGCGATGATCAGCACGCCGCCCCTCATGAGCAGCAAAGCGAGCAGAATCGAGATCCCCGCGGATGTGTAGTTCAGCGTCGTCGTGGCGATGATCATGGCCGTCGCCAGGCCCGAGATGAAGGTCCAGAGTCGGACCGAGGGGATCCGCAGTCCCAGGACTTGCCTCCGCTCCATCCAGCGCCACCCTCCCGCCGCCGTGATCATGACCAGCAGCACCGTCGTCGTGGCGACGACCGTGGCCGGCAGGATCATGAACCCCGTCGTCGGTCCGGCCGAACCCGGGAGGGCGCCTTGCGTGAGGGCTTTCGTCAATCCGCTGTAGGGGATATAGAATCCGAAGTAGCCGAGCGCCAATCCCCAGATGCGGAGACCGGTAGATCCACGGGCGGGTTGCATGATGAAGGCGCTCCTCGGGCCAGGCCTGGCCGGGTCGATCGATCGGACGGATGGAAGAACGAGCCGTCGTGCGGCCGGCCGAGGAGCTCTCGACCGATCGTCGCCAGGACGGAATCGGCGTTGTCGTGCCGCACGTAGAAGCTGAGATCGCGGTGGATTCGTTCTAGCGGACTGGGCCGGATCAGCGCCCGGGCCCCGCAGGTCTTCAGGGCACGGTTGACCGTGTCGAGCGACCACTGCTCCAGCAGGTAGCGGGCGCGATTGCCGGACGATCGGGCCTCGGTGCGACGGCCCTGCTGCCAGAGGCCGGCCACATTGCGGAGCCAGAGCTGGGACGACTCGATGTTCAGTCCCATCGTGGCGACGTGATGCTGCACATAGGGATCGTCCTGCTTGCCCTGGACCTCGACGTGATTCCGGGCATATTCGTACGCCGCTTCCGCCCCGCCGAGGAAGGTCGCTCCGTAGTGGGGGCTGAAGCACGACTGCCACTGGTCGCGCAGATACTGACCGGGCTGACCGATCAGGTTCTCGGCGGGGACGAACGTGCGATCGAACCGCGCGAGGTAGCTGACCGTGGCGCGCATACCGATCGGCTCCCACCACGTCGCGTCGAAGCTCACGGTCGGGTCGGAGAGGTCGCAGGCCATCAGGAATAGCCCGTCGGCCGGCGCGGGTCGGCGTGGCGTGCCCCGCCGGGTCCGTGCAGGTTGACCAGAAGGATCGCCCAGCGTGCGCCCACGGCGCTGGTGGCGAACGCCTTGGTCCCCTCGATCTCGTAGCCCCCATCCACCTTGCGGCAGGTCGTGCCGAACCGTGCCACCTGTCCCGGCACCCGCGACTGCGGCTCGCCGCTCCACGCCGCCCAAATCTCGCCTCGCTCGACGATCCCCTCGAACCAGCGAGCCTGCTGAGATTCGCCGGCCATCGCCGCCAGCAGGACCTGGGAATTGACATGTCCCTCCCAGCACCGAGACAGGGACATGTCGGCGCGTGCGAGCTCTCGGGTCATCGACCAGAGAGTCAAGAGCCCCTGGTCCGGACCCAGGCCGCACCCGCCGTACGCCTTCGGGACCGCGGGGGCATGAAGACGGCCGCCGACCAGGTCCGCGAAGTCCTCGGCGGGGAAGGTGGCGGTCCGGTCGTAGCGGTCGGCCCGGCCGGCGAACCGACCGCGCGCCAGCTCGGACACCCGACCCACAAGATTGCGATGCTCAGGGCTCAAGTCGTGCAACATAACATCACTTCCCCGAACGACGCGCTGGGGTCGAAATCGTCGGCCAACCGCATCCATTTTCGACCTGATTCTCGGCCCTGAGGAAGTGAGGTGTACCTCCGGGACCGAACGTGCTTCCAGGGTTCCCGGCCCCCACAACCGAACGGCTCGGGTCGGCCGTCGAGCCGGGCTGCCTATCCTCGCCCGGCACACGCGCCCTCGCCTTCGACGCCCGCGAGTTCAGGCAATCGGCCGCCAATTCCAGCGGCATCGGCCTGCCGGTCATCTTCTCAAACTGTCGTGCCGCCTGGGACAGCAGGACCTCATGACCCGAGATGACGTCCGCGCCTCGCGACGCGGCGGCGACGGCCAGGGGCGTGGGCCGCGCGGCATAGACCAGGTTGACCACGACCGCGCCGGCGGCCAGTCGGTCGCAGGCGAACGGCAGGTCCCCGCCGGCGCGACCGACGGGGGTCGCGTTGACGACGAGGCCGAAATCCGCGGGCGAGAATGCTGCCAGCTCGAGAACCGGCAGCCCGAGCTGACGTGACGCCAGTTCGCCGCGCGGCCGGCCGCGGTTTGCGAGGACGACCTCCAAGCCGGCGCGAGACAGCGCCGAGGCGATCGCACGACCGGAGCCGCCACAGCCCACCACGGCGACCCGACGACCCGCGAGCGCAATCCCGCGCCGGGCGAGCGTTTCGAGGACACCCGCGGGGTCGGTCGTGTCGGCGACCCATCGGCCGCCCCGTCGATACACCAGGTTCGCCGCCCCGGCGCGTCGCGCCGCCGGGCTGACGACCGGGACCGTCGCCGCGGCCATCTCCTTATTGGGCGAGGAGACGGTCAGTCCCAGCAACGGGAGACCCAGCCGCTCCAGGACCCCGCTCGCGGCCAGCTCGCCCCAGAATTCGTCGAACGAATCCACCTCGAACGGGAGGAAGACGGCCGGGATCCCCATCGCGCGGTAGCACGCGTTGTGCAGCCGGGGCGAGAGAGAATGGGCGACGGGGTCTCCGGCGATTCCAAAGGTCAACGCAATCGGCCCGGGGTCGGGAAGCCCGAAGTCCTCGACGAGTCGAGTGATGGAAGGTTCGCCCGCATCGCAGGCCCCATCGAGTCCGCCGAAGACCAACGGTGAGCCGAGCAGGGGCGAAAGCACGCGGCTCCACAGCCCCGCCTCGCCATCGGCGAACCCGACCACATCGCGCCGTCGCGATCCGTGCAGCATTTCGAGCGGCGCGATCCCGTCCCAGGGACGACGGCAGTTCACCACGAGCTGGTAGGCCGCGGCATCCACGCCGGTCAACCACTCAAGCCGCGCGGTCAAGGCCCGGCCGCTCTCCGCCGGACCGCGCCACGTGATCAGTCGGCGGCGCGGCGGGATCGACGCGAGGATCTCGAGGGTCAGATCGTGAGGGGCCTCCAGCTCCACCAGGTCATGACACGCGGCCGCCGCGCGGAGCCGCGCCGCGCGGAGCGGATCGCCTGGGTCGGCACAACCGGCGTGCGCCCGGGTCCGCAGCGCGTAGATCAGCCGCCAAGGGCCAATCGACCGGACCCACGCCGACGACCAATCCCCGGTCCGGTCGGCCCGCAACAGCAGCCATTCCGCCCGATCGCCCACGCCGACCAGTTGCACCGCCGCGTCCTCAGGACGGACGCCGACGCAGGCCACGAGAGCCGCGCTCGACCGGTGGCCCGTTCCGGGTCCGGGGCACCCCTCAGGATCCGACTTGATTGGCTGCCTCATCGCGTCCAAATGACCCAAAGAACTCGGGACCGGCCAGACAGGGAAATGGATTCTATGGGACGATCTGTCGAGATCGCAACGCTAAAATGAAGAGTTTCAAGAATTTCTTTCCATGGCTAGCACACCTTCCGTTGAATTGTCTAAAGAATGCTGAGTTTTTTGTTGACACTCGTTCTGGGATCTCAGAATAATACCTACCTTAGCGTCATCAAGGGGGCGCGGATGAGGCTCAACCGATTCGTCCATGGCCCGTCGACTCAGGCGACGAATCCGTAAGTTTGCCCGATCTGGCACGTCAGATGGAGAGCGATTAACGGACAGGCACGTCCGTTGGAAAGAACGGATCGCGTTGCTCGCGGCCGTATTCACGATCGTTTGGGTGTCCCAGGACGTGTTGCCCAGGGACGGAAGTGGATCAGCAGGACTCGTTGCAATTCGAATCGCGGCCTCTCATGCAGCGGCAGTGATCGCCGTTCGTTGGGATATCGCGCCTCGACGGAGGAGGATCATGAGAATGAGACGAGGATTCACCCTGATCGAGCTCCTGGTGGTGATCGCCATCATCGCCATCCTGATTGCTCTGTTGCTGCCCGCGGTTCAGGCGGCGCGCGAGGCCGCGCGCCGTGCCCAGTGCGGCAACAACCTGCGGCAGATCGGCCTCGCGATGCACAACTACCATTCGGCGCTCAACGTCTTCCCCCCGGGTCGGCTTCGAAGCCTGGTCGATCACAACGGTCGATGTTTCTCCGCCTATGCGTACCTCCTGCCCCATCTGGACCAGGGCCCGCTGTACAATGCCACGAATTTCAACCTCAATCCCGACAATGCGCCGTCGAGCGCGCTGGCGGGCGAGAACGGCCTCCAACCCGAGAATACGACGGCCCTCTACACCAACCTCGGGTCCCTGCTGTGCCCGAGCGACATCTTCGTTCCCCGGTCGGATCAGAAGGCGCTTCACAATTACCCTCTAAACACCGGAACGACCTTCCCGGTCTCGCCGCGTAACCCCACCGGCATTCCCGTCACGGGCGTCTTCTTCGAGAACTCCGCGATCGGCGTCCAGTCGATTACCGACGGCACGTCGAACACCGTCGGTGTCAGCGAGACGGTCATCTCCGATGGCATCCCCGGCTACTGGGATGGTGTCAGTCCCACGAACGGGTTCGTCCTGGCGCTCGGTGGCAACGACCAGTCCACCGGGCCACAACTGGTCAACTATCCCGCCGATTGCAGCGGTCCGGGGCTGAAATTGAACATGACGAGGGGCGTCATCTGGATCTACGGAGCGCCGGGACATAGCATGTACAACCACGCACGAACGCCCAACGACCGGGGCGTCGATTGCCGTGGCGGACTCCCTCACAGCAGCGATACGAACCTCTTCTGGGACATGCTTTCGCACAACGTGACGTCCCACAGCCGCCATCCCGGAGGGGTCCACGCGCTGCTGTGCGACGGCAGGGTTGCGTTCATGAAGAACACGATCGCGATCAACGTCTGGAGCGCACTCGGTAGCCGCGCCGGGGGCGAGATCCCCGGGGACTATTGATGGACCGTGCGCAGGGCCCGACACTTGTGTCCGATCCGAGCCGAAGGGATGCTGACCTGCTCTCCCATCGAGACCCCGACTGGAGGCCGTCGCCATGAGTTACCTCGACTTGCCGCGCATCACCTTCTCCGGAAAATTCTTCGCCGACCCATCCACCATCAACAACGATCCGGGGAACTTCGACCCCTCCGTCGTGCTCCAGGATACGGATCCCAATGCGCCGGGGTTCGAGTCCTGGAACCCCGGCGGCTCGGCATTCTTCCGGTTCCTCGACTGCCGGGTGACTGGAGCGGTCGGTCCCGACGGGAACCCGCTGGGCTCGGGGTCAACGGACCCGGTCCTGGGCTCGGCGGTGGAGACGCCCCAGAAGCCGCAAACGCGGGTCGCCAAGATCGTCGACCTGGACCCCGACCAGCAGTCGATCACGCAGCTCGTCGGCGTCGTCGTGACGCTCACGCTGGCGGGAGGCAAGGGATCGGTTACCGGGTCGATGGCGGTGGCCGAGCTGCGCGACCTCTGGTTCCAGCGGGCCCTCGGCAGCGGCGGAGACGGGGCCGCCAGCGGAATCTGGCAGTCGGTCCTCACCGACCTCAAGTGGGTGGGACAGGACGCTTCTCCACTCTTGAAGCGGTTGTACGACGTCAGCCCCGATCGTCTCTCGATCAAGTTCCTCACCGACGCCTTCGACGACTCGCAGGGCTCGACGTTCTGCCAGGGCCGACTGGCCGGCGTGATCGGGCCGAGCGGGGCTTACGAGCCGGCGCAGTTCGTGATGGGTCGCCGGCTATTACCCCAGACCAACGCAACCTGGCCCGCACCGTGGCAGGTGTCGGCGGATGGGAAGCGGCTGACCGTCGATCTGGGCAACTCGCTCCAGCTCGCGGCGCCGGGAGGCGCGCCCGTCAACCAGTCGCCGCTCCAGGCGGTAATCCTCGCACCCCAGGGACCGGTGATTCTCCCGACGGCCCTCACGGCGGATCCCACGTCGTACTCCCAGAACGCCTGGGTCTTCGACGTCCCGCTCACGACCGCCCAGGCGGGCCTCCTGGGGACCAACCCGCTCTCCATCCAGACCGCGGACACCCCCCCCACCGTCCTGCTCGGCGAGCCTTCGGACGGGCTCTACGCCAACCTGGAGCCGTTCTCCCTCCGGCTGAACCCGGGCGAGTCGGGTCAGGCTACGCTCTATGCGACGCGCTTCGGCGCCCCCCTGACCGGCCAGGCCCTCTCCGTCGGCCTGGACCAAGGTCCGGATGGGACCAACGATCCGCCCGGAGCCTTGCAATTCGACAGCCAGGTGACCCTGGACGCCTCAGGCAAAGGAATCCTCCAGGTCTCGGCCTCTCAGCCAACTCCGCTGCCGGCGAGTCGAAAGTTCATCGGGAGCCAGGTCTACTACCTGGGCGGAGACTGGGAGAACTGGGGTCAGATCGGCCAGGCCTCTACCTCCATCAGCGCGCTGAGCGTGCTCGTCTTCGACAAGGGCGCATCGGTGACGTCTCCCACGTGGGAAGACGTGGGACCGGTGCTGAGCCAGTACGCAAGGCTTTACCCGGGGATGAAGGCCCGGCTCGATCTTTCGGACTATGACGCCGTGAAGAATGGCCGGGCCCAGATCCTCGACGTCATCCGTCTGCCCTTCACCGACCCGGCTGCCATGCCCGTCACCCGGGACCTGTCGGCCTATTATCGTCAGATGATCGTGACATGGATCAACAACGGTTGCCCCAAGTGAGATGCCACGGAGCACTCGTGGGACCGGTTCACGCCGGCTCCCCCACCTCGACCGTGCCGGATTCGATCGCCGCGAGCGGGAGGCGCTCCAATGGTTGACGGCGCCGAACCGACGCCGGAAATCGCGGGCACCTCCCTGGCCGAGCTGGTGACGATCGGCATCACCGCTTTCCTGCGCCCGCAGGCACTCGACCGTCTCGAGGAGTCGATCCGGCGGTTCTACCCGCAACTCCCCGTCCTGGTCATGCAAACCGAGTCGAACCTGAGTCGGGGCCGCAACCGCCTGGCGCAGGCCGTCTCGACCCCGCTGATCTTGCTCTGCGAGGACGATTTCGAATTCTTCGAACACACGCGCATCGAACCGCTCCTCGAAGTCCTGTCCCACGATGCGGAGATTGCCGGGGTGGGGGGTGACGTCCTGGAACCGCGCGGGCGAGCCTGCTGGGCCCACAACTACCATCGTGACGGCGACACCATCGTCGCGAGGTCGTCGACCGATCCGCTCCGGCGCACGCCGGGAGGGGTGGTCTATCAGCCCTGCCAGTTGATCCTGAATTTCGGCCTCTTCCGGCGCGAGCTGTTCGGACAGATTTTATGGGATGAAGATATGCCGTTAAACGAACACTTGGATTACTACTGGCGCGTGAGCCAGTGCCGAAGGCGGTGCATGGCGGTGGCCAGGGGAGTCGCCATCCTCCATCGCAAGGACCGGCCGAGCGACGAGTATTGCCGGTACCGTAGCCGGGACTTCCTGGACATGGTCGATGTCAAGCACGGGGCACATTTCCGCACCGAGCCTTACTATGTCTGGTCCGACGACCGCGTGGATAGGGCATGAACGCGCGAGCGGGATATCGCGATGAAATCCGAATATCGAAACGGCGACCAGGCGAGGATCGAGCGGGTCGTCACGTCCGAGTTTCCCGACAACCCGGCGGCTGCGGACCTGATCCAGGCGTTCCTGCGGCACCGGCGCGCCTATGATCGCGAGTTCGTCGAGGCCCTCGTCGCCCTGGCGACCTCACCGGCCGCGGGCGGACAGGACGCGACCCCGGGCCAGGTGTGGGAGATCCGCGGCCTCGCCGCGATGATGCTCCACCAGCAGTTCCTTCATCTGTCCGCGGACGACGTGGACGAATCCTTGAGGTTCCTCGGCTGGATGGGATTGTTGGGCATCGGAGAATCGGCCGATCGGATCAGGGACGGGGTCTTGAAGGAGGGCTACACATCGACCGAACCGATGGCGTTCCTCGTCGAGTTCCGCCGCCACATGGAACGGCTGGGTCGCGTCCTCTCACCCATCGGCCTGCGCCGGGTCACGTCGCGGGCCATCCGGGATTTCGTGGCCACCTCGCGGGACGAATGCTGCAAGATATCCCTTGCCCGGTATCTCTTCCGCCCGGACGAGGTGGCCGGCGAGATCCTGTCCCGGGTCCGGCGATCGACCGGCGAGTCGGCGCCTTTTAATTATGCTTATGCCTTTGAGGAGTCCTACCGCAAGCTTTCATCCCTCCCGTATTTCGAGGCCGGGTTGCTCGAAGCCCTATGCGACCGCGGTGAGACGTTCTGGGTCGGGGACCGGACCAGCTCGCGGATCAACGCGCTCGTCGAGCAGCCGATCCTCACCGTGGTCATGACCGTCAAGCCGCCGGGGAGCAGCCTGGAGATCGAAATCAAGCGAGCCGGCCATCGTCGTGAACGGCCGCTGAGCATCGTCCACGAGCGCAACGGCAGGAGCGTGCCTCCGTCTCACCGCCTCGACGGCGGAAGCTCGGCCGATACGCTTCAGTGGGAGTCGGGCAGCTCGGCCTGCCTGGCCAAGATCTATCGGCTGGTGCACGGCTCGGACGCCCCGATCTCGATCGTGACCGCCATCACCTATCCGGATGCCCTCCCCGTGGGCAACGGTCCGTGTCAACACCTGGTCGATTATTTCTCCGATCCGAGCGCCTTCGGCAACGATTCCCCGGGCGTTCAACGCGCGCTCCGTCAGTCCGTCGCTTCCTTCGCGCGAGCGGGGAGCGGGCCTGTCCGGGCTTCAGGGCCAATGGGCCGAGGCCCTGGAATTCTTGCAGTACGCGATGCCCGCCCAGTCCGTCCTGGCCGGATCCAGCTCATTCCGCCTCGACCTGCTGTGCCGGTATCTCTCCGCCGATGGGGTCCGCTACCACTACAGCGAGGAGTCGCTTCCCCGACCGGCGACCGGAGCGGCCCGGCGCTTTGCGGACAGCCTTCTTGAGGAAGTGCTCGGAGTCTATCGACCTCCGAATACACCTTATGAGTCGCACGAATCCTACCTCGAGGCCGCGTTCAGCCTTCCGGAGAACCGGGCTCGGGCCGACCGGGTCCACGCCTCGCTGACGCGGAGGCTCGGCACCTTCTGGGCGACGATCCTCGCAATCCGGGCCTACTCGTTCGGCGAGTCGTTCGTCGGGCGGAACGTCGGATTGAAGAGTGTCTGGGAGCGTGGTCGTTGGACGGTCCGGATCATCTTCATGGATCACGACAATCTGCACATCCCGACCGTACCGAGTGACGTCTATAATCCGGCGAGGTCCCTCCCGGGCACGATCGGCGACGAGTCTCACGTGATGGGCCACATCCCCAAATTAGCGCCCCTCACGGGCGCGGTCGATTATCTCGGGTTCATCTACCGCATCGACGAGGAGACGGCCGATCGACACCGGCTCTTGCTCCGCCAATCCATGGCCCGGGCGTATCGCAAGACCCAGCATGCGCTGGTCAAGAGCGCCGCCCTGAAGCGGATCATTTCCCCCGAATTCACCGTGACCGGCCAGGCATGGGACTGCGCCGTCGCGATCTATCTCCAGCGTAGCTCGGCGTGCCCTTCCTCCTGGTCGGCCGAGGCGGATGCGGTCCTGGAGAGTCGAGGGCTTCCCGCCGATTTACGAGCGTGTTACCTGGAAGCGATCGAGCGATTCGCCCCGTTCCTGGAGCGACAGTCGTTCCTCTATACTGGCGAGTTGAATCCCCCTGCTCCAAAGCCTTCGGGCGAGAGACCTCCGTTCGAGTCGTCGAGTGCGAGAGCGACGGGTTCGGGTGCCACTTCAACCTCGACCGCCTCGGCCGCCGATACAACGACTCGTCGACGGGTCAGAGGTATCGCGCCTTGAGTCGCTCGTAGAGGCAGTCGGGTGGGTACTGCGCGTCCTTGTCGCGGCCGGCACGCCGCCATTTCTCATTCCATAGATGAACGCAGTGTGTCGAGGGGGAAAACGCGCCCTGCCAGCCGGGTTCCAGGATCCGTTCCCAGTCGAAATGCGCGATCGGAGTGAAGGTCAGGTGGTCCTGGAGGAAAGGGTCGAGGCCGTATTTCTGGATGGCCTGGGACATCAGCCGAGGTCCGGTCTCACCCCAGATGATCTGGCTGGTGTCCTTGGAGCGGCATACCTCCCAGGCGAAGGCCATCGCCTCGCTCCCCGCCGGCGCCTTGATGAAGCCGTTATTCGGCGTGGTCTTCCCCTCGGCCGTCAGCTCGGAGCTGAAAACATAGTCCTCCGAGAAATCGAACGGCCGGAGACAGACGGCATCGGTGTCGACCCACCAGCCGCCGCGCTCGAGCAGTAACTTGTACCGGAAAAAATTGGCGAATCCGGCGTAAGTAGGATGGTGGGTGTACTGGAATATTGCGGATTCGGGCAGGATCGCGCGCGCGTCTTTCAGAACGGCGCCACCGGGAACGTTGGACACTGCCTGGTACACATAGAGATGGTATTCGTGTCCCTGGGCGAGGAATGACGCGATCGAAAGCCGCTCCATGGTCGAGAGTGCTTCTCCGATCCAGAGCCCTTGGATGACCTCGTTCGCGGGCATTCCAACCTCCAGGTTCGGCTCGACGGCCCAGTCAGACCGGGTTCTCAGGCGAGAAGGGATTCCGAAGGCGCCCCTGCCGGCGGGGGACCGACGTGCGACGCGAATCGTGACTTCGGCGGGCACGCCGACGTTCCCGATCGAAAAGATTATCCTCGACGATCGCGAGGATCCGCAATCGCTCCGGCCCAGACGACGATCGCGGGCTCCCCAGATCCTGGGACTCTGGCTCCGCCGGAGCTCATCCCTGAGCCCCGTTTCGGAGACAAGCTGGATACGCCGAAGGCGTTACCCAGCAAAGCCCAGGGCTGCACAGCGCACCCTGAGTACGCGCCGCTTGTCGCGCCGGGCGATTAACCGTTCTATGGGACCCTCGGTTGAACGAGCGGCTAATCACACCCCTTCTCAATTTTCCAGAATTTTTTATCTATCACAGCGGTAAAAACTTGCGATGACAATTTCCCCAGAAACGCGCGCGATGCGTTAACGAGATTCGAAACCTGCGGCATACTGATAATTAGGGGAATCGGGACCGACTGCGGAGCGGTCCAGATCTTTCCCGGACCTCCGCATGCCAGGCCGCTCATGTCAACGGCTTTCACCAGTCTACGGACTCGTTTCCAAATCATTCCAGGGCAGAGAGATCGGCGGCGACGCCGCGTCGAATTATCGCCAGCGAGTGGCAACACGCACCATGATCTCGTAATTACGCGTCTCGACCTATCGTCGCATGCGTGGAGGCAGGATGCCGAGTTGAGCCGAGGATTGAGAGGCGCCGTGAGGGTTCGTGCAGTGTCCCCGCCGGGTTCGACATTGAAACCGCGCGAACGAACCCAACGTCAGACGGCCCCATACGGCGAAATCGAAGCCACGATTATAACGAAAATATCGATTGTATGGGTCGCCCAGACTTTTCTATCGAGGCCGAGCGAATGAACCCGGGGTGACGCGATCTGAATCGTCGAAATCGAAGCCACGATTATGTGGAACGAATCGATTGCACGGGTCTTCCGACCACGCGCCGGCTGCAGGTCGCCCGGTTCCGCCCCTGCTCCACCGCCTTGGTGGTCGGGATCGGTGCCCGGCGGGTCGACGCCCTGGGGAGCCCAGGCGTCGCGCCGCATCCGACCGATCAACCGGTTTCATTGCGACCGCCTGATACTATGGATTCTTATCCCTTGACATCGATCTGATGAACGTCGATAGTCTCAATCTGTCCCTTCGGCCTGTGGCCGAGGGCTCGGATCGCGGCGTCGCATTCGCTGACTATGAGTGCATCGCCAACCGATTGGGTGACAGTGCATCTCGATCGACTTGTTTTCTCCAACATGCCCCAGTGGCCTGCGGACTGGGGTTCCTGTCCAGGGCATTTCACGGCCGTTTCATTCGTGAGGAGGGAGCATCATGGGAGCCACATCGACCGGTTCGAAGGGCAGCATTGGATCCAAGTCCGCCGGGTGGAAGGGCAAATGGGGCGGGAAGAAATCCGGGGGAAATGTCCTCCCGGACTCGACACTCATCAGCGTCACCCTGACGGCTGGGGTGGCGAGATCATTGCTGTCGAGCTTGACAGCGGGAAGCCCTCCTCCTCAGGCTACCGCAAAATCCGTCGCGCTGGCCCTCGTGAGAGCACTCAACACGGGAGGGGGCGGGAAAAAGAAGAAGGGCGTTAATGGAAAGAAAGGGGCGCCAAAAGGCAATGGGAAGAAAGGCGCACCCACCGGCACGGGGAAGAAGGGCGCACCCACCGGTACGGGGAAGAAGGGCGCACCTACCGGTACGGGGAAGAAAGGCGCACCCACCGGTACGGGGAAGAAAGGCGCGCCGTGAGCCGGAGAGACGCGAATTCACCCTACGGGACCTATTCGCGCGCCCGGCGTCTCATAAGCCGGCCTGGACGACGAGGCGCATTTCCATCGATGAGTTGATACCTGCGCACGGCCGGAGAATCGCGGGGCCTTATGCCTTCTCGGCTCACTTCGTCTTCGATCGATTGTTGAACGTGGCGTCGATCAGCCTCGCTCTTTCTCTTGTCGTGTGCCTCTCGCGGACCAGTTGCTGACCTCGCCTCCTCACGTGATCGAGTTCCGTGTGTTTGGCTCCGTCGAGGACGAACCGGATCTTCTCCTCGATGTCGTCGGGCGAAGTCGCGATGTAGTGCTCGCCCGCGATCATTCCCAATTCTTCGAGAAGGTCGGCCGCCGCGTGCTCGGCCAGCAGAAGGCATCCGGTGGCCGGTATCTCGAAATGCTTCGCGACAAGATAGCGATGGAGCGAGCAGTCGGTGAACGCCGAGCGGAATCGATGGATCGTTCGGGCGTATCCGGCCCCGACGCGCTCGTCGCACGAATGGTTGTAGTATTGTTGGTATCCGGGGTGAGGAACGTGCACGATCGCGAAAGCCCCGGTGTCGTAGATGGATTTCATCCGCTGTCGAAACGGGTAGACTTCGCCGAGGGCGCCGCTGAGCAGGATGGAGTTCTCGGCAGACTCGTTGAAGGGGAGCAGGAACTCCGGCGAGGCCGCGTGCGGGACCCAGACGACCTGCTTCGTCGCGGCGAACGCGGGATAGAATTGCGAATACGCATTCTTGTACGTACATAATACCGTATCGCACAAGATGAAGGCCGCCATCCTCACGAACATCCGGGCGTCGTCCAGGTAGTGGAGGTCGTCCGTGAAGACGGCCTTCCAGCAGTCGAGTTGATCGAGCTCCTCCGCGTGGGCGTTGATGAACCAGTAGGCTTCCCAGAACAAGATGACGTCGGGCATCGCCCCGAGCCGATCGACCAGGGTCAACCTGAGGCGTCCTGCATGGCCGTAGAGATCGGCAGGCTCGATGTGCCTCCAGCCGAAATACGTGACGAGATCCTCGATCGTGCAGGAGAATTCACGGCTCACGTAAACGCGGCGGCCCTGCAACTCTGCGACGATCAGCTTCATTCGTCCGACTCCAAGCCTGAAGGCCGCGCGATGCCCGTCGGCAAGCTGATCCGTCTTGCGACAATCCGAGTCAATCATCTCGCTTTGAGGGCGTCCACCCAGTCTCGACCGGCGTGGTACGAGGGGCCTCCGGGCCTCCATCGATGTTCGGTGAATGTGATGAGAAAGCCGGCGTTCGCCACTTCCCGCTCCAGCTCACCGCGCCGCGTCAGGTAAGAGTAAGGGATTCCATCGCGGAGCAAGCATCGGGATCGGTGATCGAAATCATCCTGCTCCGGGCCGGCGGTGGGCAAATCACATGCACGATCGGCCCCGACGTGGAAAGCGCCACCGGGCTGAAGCACGCGGAAGACGTTCGAGAAGCAGGTCTCTCTCGCCGGCCCGATGACACACTGGAGGCAGTAATCATCGAGTACGAACCGAAACGATTCGTCGGAGTACGACTCCAGTGTAGCGACATCGCCAACCCTCAGGTCCGCGGTGAGACCAGACTGGTCCGTTTTCTCCTTCGCCCAGGAGATCGCCACTTCGGAGATGTCCACACCGGATACGGGGAGCCCGTGTTCCGCGATGGCCCGGAGCGTGTGGCCCGCGCCGCAGCCCAGGAAGAGCACGCTGTCTCCTGGCGCCGCGTGGTTCCGGCCGAGGAAAGCTTCGGCCATCGCCACGCGCTCCGCGTAAAGGGGGAGATCATGCCAGTCATACCGGCCGTCCGCGCGTTTGCTCCTGTAAATCGCGTTGAAATCAACGCGTTCCACGGGATGACCTCGATCAGCGTTTTCCTGAGTGATCTTCATCACGACGGCGATCCTTCTTCGGTCCTTGAGAAGTCCCCAGTCGTGATCTCCTGCAGGGCGAGGATCACGCGCTCGTCCGCCAAGCCGGTCCGGGCCGCGCGGAACGCGGAGACCACGCCGCACGCGGGGCGGCGTCCCTCACAAAGGCCGCGGAGTCGAGTGAGATCGTCGTCGGACAGGTACGATCCGGCCCGTCGCCAAGCGGCGGGATCGCGCACGACGCGTACGACGGACTGCGGGTCGAGTGTGACGCGTTGGTGGCGACGGCGCCAGAACGGTGCTCCTGTCCACCGCAACTCACGCCCGTAGAAGTCGCGCCGCGCGGAGAGATAGGCGTCGAACTCCTGGGCAATCAACCGATCGAACTTGTGAACGCCCGACTCGTCTCTCGCCAGGGCATTCCGGGCGGCATAGGAGCCCAGGATTCCGGAGCGAATTCGCCTTGACCAGGCCCTGCGACGAGAGCGGGTCGAATGTCGTTGCCGAATCGCCCACGGCCAGCCAGCCGGGCCCGGCAAAGCGGTCGAGCCGCCGAGTCTGTGCGGGAAGAAGACGGGGAGGTCCCAGAGGTATGCTCATCGAGGCGGCATCAGAGATGAGACGCGTCCGCGCAAGCGATTCGTGCCACCGGTCCGGCACCGCCAGCCGGTGCGCTTTGAGGAGGTCGGAGTCGCTCATCAGCACGACGAGTCGGCGCGGGCCGCTCACGGCGAACGAATACCACCAGCCCTCCTCACAGGCTTCCACGAGCGTCAACCCGTCCGTGGCCGGGGGCGACGTGAAGAGAACGGCCAGCCCGACAAGTCGGTCGAGATACGTAACCCGGGCGCCGAGCCGTCGTGCGAGTGTGGCCCGGCGGCCCGTCGCGTCGACAAGAAAGGCGGCATTAAGGGACATCGTGCCTCCCCCTGCCGCTTGCGTGACGAGAACCGTCCATCGCCCCCGATCCGTCTTCGAGACGGTCTGCAACGTCGCACCTTCGTAGACGGTCGCCCTTCGGGCGACGGCCTCCCGCAAGAGCAAGGCATCAAACCGTCCGCGGTTGACCCGCCATCCCGGGCCCAGTGGGTTGAAGACCGCCTCGTTGTCGAAGGGTGCTTCGCCTCCCCAGCAAGAGCGTGTGCCGTGCGAGGGCAAGGGTCCGTCGTCGAGGAAGGCGCCCCCGACCCCGAGTTGTTCGAGGAGCGGCAAGGCGTTGGGCGTAAGCGTCTCTCCAAACTCGGAGCCGCCAGGGTGCCCCGCGACCACGGCGACGCGGAGCGAGGGATCGCCGCCGAGTAGAGCCAGCGCGGTCGCCGCACCGGCGGGGCCGCCGCCCCCGACGATCACGTCGAAGTGCCCCACTGAGGATCCCCGATTTGCGCACATTCCTGGTCGGCTCCGCGTGGCCCTGGAGGCTGTCAGGAGGGGTTGTCCTGTCGGACGGCAATCCACTGGGCGACCACGCCCGCCGGCGCGATCGCCGTTCCGTTGCTCGAGTGGGGGATCGTCCGAACGATCGTCCCTACGATCGCCGGCCGCTGGTCCACGCCATTAGGCCAGGGAGCGACGACGTAGCCGAGGTAGTCGTAGATCCACTCCTCACCGCCGACGATCCCCTTGCCCTGAAACCGGACCTGGAATGGAGTGCCGTACTGGATCGATCCATTGAGCTCCAGGGCCCAGCCCGTGTCGTAAATCCGGCCCCGGAAGATGCCGAAGGGCGCCTCGTCCACCTTGATGTTGGCCCGGCCGAACTCCAGGTCGTTGAACGCCGTGGCCAGATCGGGGTCGGCGATGAAACTCCGGTAGGTCCAGAGGCCGACCAGGCTACTGATCTCGGGTTTGTAGCTCATGAGTGTGGTCCTCCCTCAGGTGTTGTGTCAACTCGATTCCACCAGGATGTAGGAGCCGTCCGACTGACCGAGGATGAAGCCGAGCTTCTTCCAGGCCGTCACCATCTCCAGGTCCCCCGAATTGGTCTGGGGGATCCCAGCGGCCCATGCGACCTGGGCGCCGCTGGCCGCGGTGACCTCCATCGGACGATGCGAGGGCCACCAGTAGGTCAACTGGGTCACCGGCACGATCGGGTCTCCGGTCGTGTCCGGCTCGATGAGGTTCCACTTCTCATAGGTGATGTCGATCGGCTGGTTGCTGCACTCGTTGAAGTCGGATTGCCAGGGCACGCCGCTGTAGCGGGTCAGGTCGCCAGGTTCCATCCCGAAGGTGAAGCCGGCCGATCCCGATGCAATGTCGCCAGGCGTACTCAGGCTGCCGGCGGTGTAGGATGTGCTGAGATTGATCCGGTAGGGCCGAGTGTAGATCGCCGGGTTGCGGATGATCCAGCTCACCTCGCCACCCGGGCAGAAGGCGCCCCCCAGCGCGTTGCTCAGGACGCCCTGGTCGAGCTGGCGGCCGGTCTTCACTGAGGGCTTGTCGGTATCGATCGAGATATCCTCACGCTTCTCGTTAATGAACTTGCCAAGGGCCCACTGGCCGAGCAGGAAAAGCATCGTGTCGGTGAGACGGAGGAACTTGGAGACCACCGAGTTGGACAGGGGATTGTCGCCGCAGAGGTAGGGCATGGCGATCAGGCGGTTCTGAAGGTCGCCGGTCAGCCGGGCGGAATGGGCGGATTCCTTACGGTGATACTGGGGATTCTGGGCGGAGTAGCTTCGTCCTGGGCTCAGGGGGCGGGTCAACTGGTTCTCCTCGCCAGGCCGTCGCAGCACCTCGAAGACGAACATCCTGCGGGCGCGAAACTGCTGCTCTTCGGCGGGATCCTGGCCGTGGTACGGGGGGACGCTGAGCAGATCGGGGTCGAGGTTTCCCTTCTGGCCCGGAGTGTCGTTGTGCGGGTCACCCCCGGCGAAGGAGTCGAAGTCCATGACCCAGGAGTACTGCTCGGGCCGGCTGAGTATGGGCCAGATGTCGCGGTAGAAGTGTGGGTAGTACTCGGTGTTCCACCGCGCCTGCTCATGCCAGACCCGCCAGGCGTCGTCGTTTTGTGGAGGGGGCGTCGACGCGTCGAACGGCGGGACGCCGTACATTTCCGGCCGGAAGGCGAACTGGCGGATGGCGAGGTCCTCGACGAGCTCGTTGAGCGTGATGATGTTGACGATCTGGGGAGCGAACCGGGGATAACCCACGATGACCCAGGCGGGATCGTCAACCGCCACGCTGATCTTCCCGGCTTGAGCGGGGAGAGGGTCGCGGCCATCGACCTTGAGGATCTGGCAGATCAGCGACGCGGTGATCGGGCCGTCGGAAATATCGTCAAACCAGCCGTCGTTATTGGCGTAATTCTGGATCGAGGGCTCCCCCAGGCCGGTGCGGACCGAGCCGGAATTCCCCCGGCCGCCCAGGACGATCAGGCGGTTGTGCCCGTCCTGCTGGGTGGCGATCAGCTCTCCCAGGTAGTCGATGGAATAGGGCGAGAGCGGGGGCGGGAACGACTGGGGCGACTGCGGATTGACCCCGGCGGCGAACTTCGCCGTGCGCTGCTTTTCCACCAGGTAGGAGACGCTCTGCGGCCCGGGGTCGATGATTAGCCGTCGCCTGGTCTCGTTGTCGGTTATCTCCGGATTGCGGAGCGGGTGGCTTGCCGGATATCCGTGCTCGCCGTCGAGCTCCTGAAATCGGTACCACGAGGCCTTCTTGTTGGCGAGGTAGACGGTCCAATGGACGTCGAGCAGCTTCGCGGTGATGAGCTGTCCCGTCCGCTTTTGCACGAAAGTGACGGTGTCGCCGACTTTCAGCTCGAGTCCCTGGGGGTTCGCCTCGTCGTAGGCGAAGACGCGGAACCGGGCCGCCTGGCGCTTGACGCGTCCCTGGGGGTCCTTGAACGTGGTGATGGGGGGCTCAACTCCCTGCGCGTCGGGGCTCGTCAGGCCCGCGGCATCGCACTGGATGGGCAGATCGCCGGCGCCCTCGGGCGCCAGGTAGAACTGGTCCGGGCTGTCCCCCACGCGTGCGAGTCCGATGGCCGGGTGGATCTTGAACGTCATCGGCATACCGGTCGTCCCTTTCTATCGAGAGCGGCGAGTTCCGCGGGCATGGCCCCGGGCCGCGGTTGGTTCAATCGAGGAAAGTCAGCGAGACGCCGTTGACCCACAAGGCATTGTCCCGAGGCGCGCCGTCCAGGCCGAGGACGACGAGTTGGACCCGATAATCCGTGGCCCCCTGATCGCGGAGCCGCTGGACGGCGGCGGTGGCGTCGAACCGGATGTTGCCGGGGGTCTTGTGGTGGCGATGGCGTCGATCGAACTTCCTGCGCGGTTCCTCGGGTGGGTCGCAATGCCCAGGGCCGCCCACACACCCACCCGAGAACATGGCGAACTGACCGACGTAGTTCGGGTTGTCCTTCACCGGCGTCTTGGCGTTGGCTTCGGGCTGGTTCAGGAACGCCCGGACAAAACCTCCCCCGGACATCGGGAACCTCACGCGGTGGATCCGGATCTCTGCCCTCTCATGATTGGCCAGCACGTGCGCCGAGACCCCCGCGGCGGCCGACCGGAATTTGGTGAGGGCCACCGAACTATCGGTCTCGAAGAGGTGAGATGTCATCACGTATTCGTAGCCGAGATTGGCGATGTTGGCCGAGTCGGCGACGGTCGAGGTCCAGGGGGGCAAGACCGAGGTCGGATCGTCCGGTCCGGCGGAGGGATGCCGTTTCTGCCACTCGGACCAGAGTCGATCGACGTTGCTGTGATGCCCCCAGAAGATCGGGTCGAACGCGGTCGTGCCGGCCGAGACCATGTCGCCGGTCGGTGGGTCGAGATCGCCGTTGGGCAGTCGCACCGGGCTGGCCTGGTTATAGTCGGGGTTGAGCCCGCCGGAGAAGTTGTGGATCAGGTTGTGGACGCTCTCGAGCGCCCCGAAGAAGTGATTGTTGGTCGGGCCGCTACCGAAGGAGAAGAAATCATTCAGGTTCAGAATTCGCTCGATATCTTCGGGTCGAGGGTAGCCCTCGAAGATCAAGTTCGCGTCGCCCCCGGGCCACCGGAACCGGTTCCAGAGCGGGTTGACCCGCAGGGCGGCCTCGAAGATCCGATCGATGTCGGCGAGGTTCGGGACGTAGGCGATCCCGGCCTTGCGGAGCAATCGGCTGCCAGAGTCGAACTTCTGGCCGGCGATCCCCTGGAGCTTGTCCAGGTTCTCTTGCGAGATGAGGCCGCGCAGGCCCGCGATCGCCGCGTCGTCGAGCCAGCAACGGTAGGGCTCGGGAATTGTCCCGGTGTCCACGCCCACCGTGTTCCAATCCTGGTCGTCCAGGGTCCAATCCCAGTAAGGAAGGGTGACGGCCGGGTCGACGTCCTGGAGGCGTTGCTCGAACTCGTAGAGGTAGATCCGGTGCCAGGTGAGGAACTCTTCCCAACCGTGCTGACAGAGATTGGCGTGGATGCGGGCCCAGTAGTTGAAGCTGCGTTCATCCTGGAGGAAGCCGTCATACCTCCGCATTTCACGGATCGCATCGCGAAACCGCTTCAGCTCGTCCGGGGTCAGGCTGATGATGTTCTTTCGCGCCTTGATCTGGCCGACCTCATCGCGAAAGTCGTTGATCGACCGGGTCGATTGGGGGTGCTCGGCCTCGCCCCGGGCCAGGGCCGCAGAGCGGGCGGTGCGCGACGAGGCGGCCTCGACGGAGACATCGTCCTGCGGGCAGCCGTCGTCGATCCAGGCGGCGATGAAGGCAATCTGGTCCTCGGGCACCGCCTGCCCCCCCCAGGGAAGTCTAGGGAACTGCCGCCCGTCAAACGGGGCGAGTCCCCGCAGGCCCTTGATCAGGCCCGAAGCGGCGGATCTCATACCGAAGACGGGAACTGTCGCGGCAACCGCGGGAGCGGACGAACCGCCGCCTCCCAGACCGCCGATGGTCACAACCGCGGCGGACGCGGGAGCTCGCGATGATGACGCAGAAGGCGACGGCGTGGCGGACTTCGGTCGGTCGGGGCCCGGGCTGATCATCCGGAAGCCGTACAGCGAGAATTCGAGGAACTCCGCGTACGGCAGCCGCCAGAATGGGCCGTAGCCCTGATACGTGGAAGTCGACCCTGCCGCGGCCTGGTCAAGGATCTCGCGGACCCGTTGATACCGCGAAGTCGTTGACGGTTCCGTGGACGGCTTCGGAGTCACAACGGCCACGATCTGGCTCCTTCGCTCTGGGGGACCTCGGCGACAAGCCGCCGCATCCCGAGACTCCTGGTTGTGAAGACCCGCCTTGTGCGGGCCACGACCTTTTCCCGCCTCGCGTACGGGCGCCTACCCCGAGTACGACTGTGAGTTCCCGCTCCAGGTCAGAAGGGACATGAGGTCGCCGGGGGTGTTCCCGCCTGCGCAGGATCTCCCCACTGAAACGGTGGTTGAGGGTGATACTGGATCGTCAACTGCACATTCTTGGCCGCGTCATCGCCACGGAGCAATGCAATGACCTCGAGTGCCTCATCGAGTCCCGAGGAGATGCCACCGCCGGTCACGCGATCGCGGTCCACGACGAAACGCGGGTAGCCTGCCGCCACGCGAATCTTCGGGAACCGCGCGAAGCACGGGAGAAACGCCCAGTGAGTGGTCGCCTCATAACCGTCGAGCAGCCCGGCGGCTGCCAGGATCAACGCTCCTTCGCAAACGGAAACGACGAATTGCGCGACGAGGGCTTGCCTCCGGAGGAAGTCGAGGATGGCCGCATTCGTCATGGCGTCCGCGAGGAACTTCGGGTCGGCCCCGGGAACCCAGACCACGTCAAGCGGCGGGCAGTCGTGGATCTCGTCGTTGGCCTCGAAACGGAAATGGTCGCGAGTCGTCACCTGGCCCGCTCTGGCGGCGACCAGCCGGACGGCTAGGCTCGAGTCGGCAGCCGCCGCCCAGCCGAACAACTCGTAGGGGACTGCGACGTCGAGCAGGTCGACGCCTTCATAGACAAGAATTCCGATCTGCGTTCTTCGGGGGTGCACCATCGATGTGACCCTCTATCACGCGTCGCAAATGCGGCCACCGCATCAACGCACCAGGGATTCTAAAAATTAGGCGAAAGAGTTGACATCGGTCAAGGAAAAAATCTGCACAAAAACCCATGGGGCATCTCCGCTCTCAACACGACGGTTCGTCGGCGAGTTCCCCCTCCATGGGCATATCCAGGCGAGATTGACGCAAGTCTTCGTCGATTGCAATGTGTCATGCTTCCCGGGCGGTGGGAGACTCGATCGACGGGCTCGTGACTGGCCGGTCTCTGTCGTGTCGTGGACAACTGTGCTCTATGTCCCAGATGGCCCCGATTTCGTTGAGCGGTTGCGCCGCTTCTTTCCCACGCGCGGCGGAAGCGGTCGGATGCGATCGTGAGCATGAACCGAACGAGCCTGAGAATGGCTCCGTTCTCTCCGGCCCATTCCGAGCAGCAACAGTCGAACCGCTTAACAGTCAGAGACAAAGATGCTCGAAGTAGGGTGTAGTTAGACCGAAATCATTCGGTCAACCGCGAGGGCCAAGTTGAGCAGGCTGCGGCCGTCTTCGTTCTGGAAGTCCCTTCCAGTCGATCTTTGTTCACGATACTTTGTTCGAACAATTGCAATCCGCCGTGATCTTCGACGCAACAGATGTTACCAAGAGACTGAGGGATCGTTGCTTCCAGAATGAGGCATCGGCGTCATGAAAACGATCGTGACCGGTGGGGCTGGATTCATCGGATCGCACGTGGTCGATCGGCTGCTGGCCGATGGGGCCGAGGTGATCGTGGTGGACAACTTCGACTCGTTCTACGCCCGCTCCGCCAAGGAGTCCAATTTGACCGCATCGCTACGGAGCCCGCAGTGCCGGTTAGTCGAGTTGGATATCCGGGACGCACCAGGGGTCAAGTCGCTGGTCGGCCAGTTCCACCCGGATGTGATCGTTCATCTCGCCGCCCGCGCAGGGGTGCGCCCAGCATCGAAGATCCCGCGCTTTACGCCAACGTCAACGTGCTAGGAACGGTCCACTGGCTCGATGCCGCGGCCCGGCTTGAGCCTCGCCCACGGTTCGTCTACGCGTCGAGTTCGAGCGTCTACGGCGACCGCCCCGACGCCCCATTCCGCGAGACCGACCCGGTCGATCTACCCATCAGCCCTTATGCCGCGACCAAGAAGGCCTGCGAGCTACTCGCCTACACCTTCCACCATCTGCACGGGCTGCCCGTCACCGGGCTGCGGTTCTTCACTGCCTATGGCCCAAGGAACCGACCCGACCTGGCCATAGCCAAATTCACCCGGCTGATTGACCGGGGGGAGCCAGTGCCGATGTTCGGCGACGGCACGACCCGGCGCGACTACACCTTCATCTCAGATATCGTCGACGGGATCATCCGGGCAGTTGAGCGGTGCAAGAGCCATCACCTCTACAACCTGGGGAACTCCAATCCCATCGAGTTGAGGCATCTCATCGACTCGATCGCCGCCGCTTTGGGCAAGGCGCCGATCATCCGGCAGTTGCCCGAACAACCGGGGGACGTCCGGCAAACCTATGCCGATATCGGCCGGGCCGCGCACGAGTTGGGTTACTTGCCGAAGACCCCGATCAACGAGGGGCTGGAACAGTACGTTGCCTGGTATCGAGCCGTATCTTGAACGGTATCCGCGCCCATCAGTCTCGATGAGAGGCTTCGGTAGGAGTTATGTCGAGAGCGGGCGAGGGGATTCGAACCCCTGACGTCCAGCTTGGGAAGCTGGCATTCTACCACTGAATTACGCCCGCAAGTGCTTAATCTGTAAGGACTTACGTCAAATGCACAGATGCTTTTCTCGGCTTGGTTGCCACACCTGTTGCCACCGTCTTTCGAGCTCAAATCGATTCTAACGGCTGGCATCCTACCGGCCAAGAGGGGAGCGGCGGGATCAGGGCGAGAATAGGACCGACAACTTCCTTCTACGAATAACGATCAGGTATAGTGTACGTCCGTGTTGATCGGGCATCGAGCCGGTTGATATGCTATGATTTTGTTCACAGTTCAAGTCCACCGGTTGCGAGAAACCGCCTATGCCCACGCATGACGAGATCCTGAAGCAGTTCAACCGGTCAGGTTATGGATTCCAGCTCCGCGTTGAGCAGGAGGTCAACGCTACGGTCCAAGAGCATGGATGGACGGTTGCGAGCCGCGAACAGCCCTGGGCCATCCCGGACGGAGCATCCGGATTCATCGACTTGGTCTTGACGCACCACCATCTCACAACATGCCGCTTGGTGGTGGAATGCAAGCGGATCAGAGCGGACGACGCCCGACAATTGAATTGGCTCTTCCTCCTGCCGGGACACGCTCCGACACAAACCGACGTCTGCTCGTGCCTGGAGATTGAGGGAAACGGCGATCGCACGAAGTCTCCTCCGGAATGGCACGATGTGCGCGTCTGGGAGGACGTGCGCATCTCCCCTGCGTCCTACCAGTCCGAGTTCTGCGTGATGCCGAGCGATGAGCCGCGGCGCACGCCGATTCTGGAATCGCTTGCGGTAGAGTGCCTACAGTCGGTGGAGGGCCTGGGTAACGAGGAAGTGAATGTCATGAGCCAGGGATACGCCCAGCACCTGCGACTGTTCATCGTGCCGGTGGTCGTGACGAATGCGGCGCTGACAATCTGCCGTTTCGATCCGGCGGCGATTCGAGTTGAGGACGGAACGCTCGCCGCCGCCAATGCGGTCACCGAGACCGTCCCTTTTGTCCGCTTTCGCAAGAGCTTGGCCACGGCGATGCCAGAGAGCCGGTTCCGAGACCTCAGAGCGGCCAACCGGGCTCGTGAACGCACGGTGTTCGTTGTGACGGCGGCGCATCTGACGACGTTTCTGAACGGCTGGGGTATCGATCCACTTGACCGGTTCAACGGGTTTGCCATTCAGCGCGGCCAGATGCCGATATGATGTGTCCTGAGAATGTTCTGATAAGGATGAGGTTCCAACGAGTGATCGACCACCCCGGCCAAGCGCCGGCGTTCTTAATTGCGCTGGTGGTCCGTCACACGTAAGTCTTGAGGTTCGGAGACGGAGGTCTCCTTTCGGTTTGGCTGGGTTCGACCGGAAATTCAACGCCCCATCATCGTAGGTATGACGGCTAGCGCTGACGGTATACGGAGAACAAGGCGACGGCACCGCGAATCTACCGATGCGAGTGGTTGCCTGGTAGACTAGAAAAATGGCTGTGCGCGGTGCGATTGGTCTGAGGACGTTACATGCCGTCGAACTCCCTGCGCGTCTGGCGGACAACCCGTGCCCGAGCCTTGGACGAGATGGCAAACGCTCACGCATCCATCGGCGGGACGGGGCCGGGCAGGCGCTACGCGACCCAACAGGTCAACCAGGCGTATGCCGTGATGGTCGCCTCTCAGTTCCAGGGATTCTGCCGGGACCTCCACACGGAGAGCGTCACAATCCTGATCGATTATCTCAATCCGCCCGCCCTCGTGACGCAGATCGTTCGCAATCGGTTCGTCGAGGGCCGCCAGTTGGAGAGCAGGAATGCCCAGGCCGGCAGCCTCGGTTCCGACTTCGGTTGGTTTGGCGTTGCGTTCTGGGACGAGGCCAATAGCCTTCTCGCGGACAACAAGGCGGCCATGAAGGAACTGGGAATTCTCAACGATTGGCGGAACGCGATCGCCCACCAGAATTTCACGACGGTGAGCCCGGGAGCGCCACCCAACCTCACGCTAAACGAGGTACGCCGATGGCGGAGACTGTGCAACCGCCTGGCACGCACGTTCGATCGCGTGATGCGGACATACCTGGGAAGCCTAATCGGGGGCCCGCCGTGGCCCACATGAGGGCTAGCTTATGAGTGACAAAAAGAAAAAGAAAAAGAAAAAGAAGCCGCGTTTCCGAGTGGGCGACCCGGTCTCCTTCCTCTACGGGCCGCGCCGGGTCTCCGGCAAGGTGATCGAGGACCGCGGCCCCCTAGCAGCGCACGGCCGGCGGATCTACCTCGTCCAGCCCGTGATCGGCCAGGACGAGCCGACAATGTTCGAGGTGCCGGAAGACGACTTGGAGGAACCTTCGCAGGCCGGTGAGAACGAGAAGGAGCCGGGCACGCGCGTCGAATACTCCGTCACCTACGATCGCCGAGGTGAGACATCGGTGTGGCGGCCGACTCTCACGCGGGGACGTGTGTACCACGGGGTGAAGGCGAAGGGTGCCGTCGCCTACTCCGCCGGCCGTTGGGAGGGCGAGGCCCAGCATGACGAAAAACATGGCATCGTCACCGTCCTTCTGCAACCGGGGCCCGGAGAGGCGGAATCCGAAATGGTCGCCGAGGCCAGACGCCTCGCCGATCGGATGTTCTTGAATCGCCACCCAAACGCCCGGGTCGAAGACTAGTCCGATTCGCTCCCAGTCATTGACGCGGATGGCGTGGTACTTGCCGTCCGGCCACCGCGGGACCACGGTCCAGGGGTATACCGAATGGAAGGGCTTGCGCCGCGATGAAATCCAGACATAATAACCTCACTCACCGATAAGCGAGGCGAGCGTAGCGCAAAAATCGATAAATGTAAATACTACGCTCTGAAGCATGCGGGATGGGGTTTTGGTTGCCACACCCATCCGACCGCCGCGTGTGGCAACCGGATTTTGGTTGCCACTATGGTTGCCAAAGATTCTGGCTCAGGATGACGAAATGGGGCTAAGCCTGTCCAGGTGGACTTTCAGAGAGGATCGCTGTAAACCGTTGCTGTGACGTGATTTGTCCAGACTTGTCCAATCCTGTCGAGCGCATCAAAATAGCCAGCTTCTCGATTGGGAAGCTGGCATTCTACCACTGAATTACGCCCGCGGCGGATCAAGCAACCTGCCTGGTGAAGAGTCGCGATGCACATGCGGCCTTCATCAGGGCCGAGCACATTCTAACAGCCCTGGCTCGCTCGGGCAACACGCCGCGTGCAAGGCGTGGATTCTTGCTTCTGAGGAGAGCGAAGCGCCGAGCGAGGGGATGGTTGTCGAAAATACAATGAGCGGTCCGATCGGGTTGGATTTCAGTCAAAGGGCGTGGATCTCGGCGCGGGTTCGCTGGGAGCCGGGGCCGGATCTGGCGCGCGCGGGGTGTCGGTGAGGCGGCAGTCGGGGCGACCGGGGCCAGACCCGGCCGCCCGGAACCGGTCAATAGTCCGGGGCCGGCCGCCTGAGGCCCCGTCGGTTTCGCAATCGCGATGCCCATGCCTATCTCGTTGGCTGCATCATAGGCCAGCACGGCATGGCGGTGCGGGGTGGCGAATTCGGCCGAGAGCAGCATCGTCTTTCGGTTCGTCTTCTCCCGGGCGGTCCGGAGCCGTTCGACCAGCACACTCAATTCCGCCTGGACCGGCTCCTGATCGATTTTCATCGCACCGGAGGCGTCGATTTCGACAATGACGTAAGCATCCTTGAAATCGTCGAGCGCGCGCGAGGTCCCCTGGGCGACGGCGCCCGGAGGCGGGTCCGAATTGGGCTTGGGGATCTCGAGCGTCTTGAAGAGCACAGTCGTCGCAGTCACCATGAAGAACAGGACAAGCTGAAAGGCGACATCGACCATCGGGGCCAAATCGAGTTCTTCGACGGTCATGGGGCCGCTGCGAGTCAGCGTGAAGTCGCCCTCCTCTTCCCCGCCCTCGACCGGTTGCCGATCCTCGTTCCAATCGCGGGAGGCGACCACCGGCAGAGCCACCCGACTACCGCTCGTCTCGGCGAACGACTCCCGGGAATACGGACTCGGAACCGTGAGTTGGTCCTCGTCCAGGATCTCCAGGCCGGCTGGTCCGTCGTCGTCGAGGATCTCGATCTGCTCGTCGAATTCGGCATAAGACTCGCCCGCCTCTTCGTCCTCGTCTTCGTCCTCCACTTCGGCCCAGGTCCACGCTGAGGCCGCGGTCAACTCGGCCACTGGCTGGCTCGGCTCGATGGGCCGTGCCGCGGCTGGTCGATCGGGCAAGACGGGAAAGGCCACGTCCTCGGGTTCGCCGCCAAGCTGGAGCCAGGCAGGTGGCGGGGTCGCGGGGGACGGGGCGGTGTGAGATGGAGCACCGTCATCATCGGCCTCGATCTCGAAGTCGCTGTGCTCGTCGCGCTGCGGTGGTACCGCGGCCGGCGGCGTGCGCACCGGATTCGCCAACGGCCTTGGTGCTGGCTCGGCGCCGGGGGGGGCCGGGGCCGCCGTCGAGGACGGTAATGGGGATGATGTGTCAGGTCCGTTCCCGGGATTAGATAGCTCGGGGATATCGGCAAGGCGCGCCCAGGCCGCCGTCGTGCCCGCGGGCCGGACAAGGTCGTCCTCGCACATCGACCCGCTGGCCAGGGCCACGCGGACGGCGGCCGTGCTCAGCCCGCGCTCCAACTCCAGGCTGTCCGCATGGAAGATGTCCCAATTCACGAGAGATCCCTGCGCCGCGCTCATGGAGTGCCAGTCAGTTCCTGGACGCCGACATGGACCGTAATCCCCTCGACCTGGGCGACGGCGGCGGCGACCTTGAGGACGTCGCCATGCGGGACGTCTCCATCGGCCTGGAGGATCACCTTGCGCGACCCGCTTTCGCGCCGTTCAACGACCGCCTGCCGCGCCTGTTCCAGCGTGGCCGGCGACCCTTCTCCATGACCCAGCAACAATCGCGACTCACCCCCAGCGGTCGGGGGTTTGGTCAGAGTCAGGAATGTCGCCGACGATTCCTCCACACCGACCCCGTGCCGAGCCGGGGGCACGTTCAACTTTCTCGCCCCCGCTCATTTGGATGGAAAAGAGCATGAAGGTCATGAGCTGGAAAACCACGTCGACCATCGGCGTCATGTCGATGTGCTCGTTCCGTTCCTCATCGATGTCGCGGCGGAGTAGCATGGCGGCAGGTTCCCTCGTCGGTTTCTCAGATCCGGACGATTGGATTCTCGGTGGCCGGGATATCGATTACGCGTGGTCTTTCTCGAGAATTTCGAGGACGTCCTGGAGTTGTCGCTCCGTGCGATCGCGGAGCCGCCTGAGCCGGGCATGGACGTCGTTTCCTATCAGCATCATGGGGTTGGCGATCAACAGTCCCGCGCCGGTCGCCCACAACGCCAGGCTGATGTCCTGAGCCAGGGCCTGCGGATTCACCTTTTCGGAGCCGCCGATGCGGCCGAACGCGCCAATCATGCTTGCCACCGTGCCCAGAAGACCCAGGAGCGGCCCCATCCGTACGATCGTCGAGACCGAACCCAGTCGATTCTCCATACCCGCGACGACCTCGCTGTGGAACTCCGTGACCACCAGTTGCCTGATCTTGGCCAGCCCCTTTTCGCGGTTCTTGAGCGCCACCGCGATGAGTTGCGCCAGCGCCGAGTGCCAGTACTGAGGGGTTTGACAGAGGTTGACCGCCTTGTCCCACTGGCGTGCACGGCCTAACTCGCGGACCTGGTCGATCAACTCCGAAGGGTCGCGCAGCGATTTCTTGGCAAGGCTGCGATAAAGTAAGATTCCATTATAGGTGCCCCAGACGGCCAGGACGGCCAGTGCCCCATAAATCACGTAACCGAAAGCGTCGATGATCTGCGTGACGTTCATGGGTTTACGTTCCAACAAGCGACGTCCGTCGACGGTCGTTCGAGTGCGCCGGCGGTGCGGTGGGGAAGCGGAGAAAGTCACAGTCGGACATGCAACCTCATTCCTCAATTGTGCCGTCGGGGCCGGGGCTCTCGCAAGAGGGAGCGCATCTCGACTTCCTGGGCTACTCCCACACTCCCCAGAAGGGCCGATCCGATCGTTCAGAACGTCCCGTCGGTGCAAAGCCTTGCCACGCAGGGTTCGGCGCGAGAGAATGAATCTAGCCAATCCTGGACCGACTCCGCCACAGGGAGCGGTCGTACTATCGTAGGCTCTACGGGTCTTGCCATGCCGCGCACCGTTTTGGTCGTCAACAATGAGCGCGACACAAATGATCTCCTGGCTACTCTCGTTCGGCCTCGTGGTTTCGAACCGGTCCAGGTTTACTCGGGAGACGAGGCCCTCGTCGAGGTGAGCCGCACAGCCCGACCTGATCCTCATCGACCTGGCCCTGCCCGACATTAACGGGTTTGAGCTGTGCGATCGGCTGAAAGCGCGATCGCAAGACGAACCTCATCCCCATCGTGATGGTCACCGCACACCACGACACCAAGGAACGAGCGGCCGGCGTGCGGGTCGGAGCCAATGGCTACCTGATCAAACCATTCACACCGGCGCAACTCTATCAGATCATGGATGATGCGCTCGCGTGGCATGACGAGCACCTACAGAAGGGGACGACCGGCGAGATCAATTTCGATATCCGAAGCGAGCTGACCTACCTGGCCCAAGCCAGCGACCTGTTAGCGGATCTCTTCGCCCATACCCCCTTGACCGAACGCCACATCAAGGACCTGAAGCAGGCTGTAATGGAGATGGGGGGCAACGCCATCGAATGGGGCCATCGGAAGAACGCCGAGCTGGTCCTGCGGATCACTTACCGGATCGACCCGGCGTCAGTGACGCTCATCATTCAGGACCAGGGCCCTGGTTTCGATCCCCGTGACCTCCCGCACGCCGCTTCGGATGAAGATCCCATCCGGCATCTGGAGATCCGCAACGAGCTCGGGCTCCGCGAGGGCGGATTTGGGATCATGCTCGCCCGTGGACTGGTCAACGACTTCCGGTACAATCAGCGCGGTAACGAGGTCACCCTCGTCAAACACTTCGATCCCCAGCACCGATCGGCGTAATCACCCGACAATGCGGCAATCGAACTTGTGAGACCAGAATCGGTCGGGAGATGTTTGATATCTCCCATGAGGGATTTTATCCATCCGTACGACCGCGATCGAATCGGCCTTGCAGGTCAGCGGGCGGAGGCCTTGGACTTACTCGTGCTTCGAGTCGGTTTCCGTGCGGCTGGCCTCCGGACACTTTTCGACCGCGGCGCGGTGCGAACTGATCGAGCCTGAGCCGTCCCGGATATTGCTGGCGGGTCAGGTCGAAGAGGGCTCGCCACTCCAAGGCCACCATCCACTCCCGGTTGCGACTCGTCGCTCGCCTGGTCGAAAGCATCTCTGCTGGCGGGGAAGCCACCCTGAGGGAAGCCCTGAGCGATGCCGACGGAAGTTAAAGGATAGTCTCCGGCAACATAAGTGCCCGTATCCGGCCGACCGAACTGGCCGAATGGCCCCCCTGCCCCATTCCCGAGACCGACGCCGCCAACACCCGCACCGCCACCCACGCCAGCACCACCGCCACCCATCGCGCCATTCATTCCGGCAAAGCCCACGCCACCGACAGCGCCCAGTTGTGACTGATAGGTCGTAAAGCCGAAGGCTGTCGTGAAATAGGGATTGACGCTAAGGCGGACATAACGACGGTCGGCCGAGACGACTGGCATCACGTTAACAGCGGCACCATCGGGCACGAAACCGATAACCGGTTGGAAGGCGATAGCGCCCTGACCCCAGGCTATGGACTCGAAGCATTGGCCCGAGGCGAGAAGCAGGCCGAGCACCGAGGCAACTCGCGTGGTCCTGTGGATCCCTGACATGTCGATGCCCGCTTTCCGAATAGGGTGTTCCGTAGGTTTCCCTTCGGACTTCTCCACTCATGTCCTTCCTGTGGATTATGCCATGATCCTCCGCGGTTGACCATTCCCCAGCGAGGAAGACTCCAGGTCGTCACAGGCGGGGAATCATCCAGCACGAGTCGTGGGCGGCCATACCGATATGCGGGTAATAGTCTCTCGCCTTGGGAGCGGCGAGTAGGATCAAGTGCGTCTTTCGTCCGGCCGCTTCGTGGGTCCGACGGATCAGCTCCTGGCCGATTCCCTGGCGCTGATACGCTTCGTCAACCGCGAGATCGGAGAGATACGTGCAAAAATGGTAGTCGGTAATCGCCCGGGAGATCCCCACCAGCAGCCCCTCCAACCGGGCCGCCACGAGCAGGTCGGCGTTTTCCAGCATTCCACGTACCGTCTCCGGCTCGTCAACCGGCCGGCGACTCCGCCAGCGTGGATCGTCGCAAGACGCTGAGGAATTCCTCGACACTCAGCGCGGGATAGGACTCGATCGTGTAGACGATGTCCATGGAGTACAGGCCCTCCTCCCCGGCCGCCCGCCCGTCACATCACGCGATCCTCGGCCCAGGGCCGGCACCGGCCGGTCTTGAATTCCTTGTATTCCGCCTCGGTGGGCTCGTGAATCGTGTTCGGATTGTAAACGGCGTTGATGCTCTGCAACAGCGGGATCAAGTCGGGGTCGGGATAGCCGAGGCCCCGGATCTCGAAGAGGTCCCCATTGACATCATAGATGCGCAGGGAATCCTTCGCCACGCGGACCATCCGGAGCATGCGCAGCTCGGACCGCGTGCGCTTGAGGAACTCCATGGCCTGATCGAGCCCACCGGCACAATACTCATGGACGGCCAACGGTGCGGTCGTCATCGGTTGAACTCCCCGAGATCATACTTGGAGATGGCATGGGCTACTCTGCCTCTCATTTTGACGAACGAGGCCGCTCCCGTTAACATCAAATCGTGGGGACCTTGTGGAAGGCCTCAAATCCCTGGATGTCATCCTGACGACCGACCAATCGCCAGCCGATCAGATTGCAAACGGACAGCAGATCGAGAACCGAAATCGGTTTCCCGCGGAGGAGTCAAAGACCTATCGTGGGCAGGAGAAAGCCTGGAGTCTCGACGGCATCCGCATCGTCGCCGATTTCGACGATCCAGATACTCTGGACGCTCCGATCCTCGAAGCGGGAGAACGCCCTCGGCGGTGTGTTGTGAGAGGTATGCCGGAAGCAGACACGAAATTCTCGAGGTCAACCTTCGAATTCGAGCCGAGGCGACGGCGGAGGAATGAGGCCGACAGTCGTTGACCCGCTTCCGGGATAAGGATGCATCGAACGTGAGTGCCGATGTGATATCCGAATTTTACATTGAAGACCCGGCGTCCCGTTTACTCGTATCGGAGGCCGTCAGGTCCGCTACCCACGATCCCACCAATCTTTGTCATCGAACTCCTGGACCTCCGCCGCGAGTCCATCCTGCGGCCCAATGCCTCGTCGCCGGGTCGGGTAAGCGTCCTTTGGCCCTCTCCCGGAAAGAAGCCGATCAGGACTCGACCTCGCAGCAAGAGAGGGGCGGCACACTGAGCCGCCCCATCTCATGCGAGGTCGACGCTCCGTGGCCTCACCTCAGACCGGCGAGCTCCTGGAGGGTGTGCCAGTTGTCAAGGCGATCCTCATTCACGCGGTTCAGGGTTTCCGATGGGTTGCCGTCATGGTCGAAGTGCTTGGAGAAGCGTCCTTCGCTACGGGCAAAGTCGATGAAGCTGACCGTCTCCTTGGTCTTGGGGTTGGTGTACCAATCGTCCTTCATGGACGGGTTGCCCTGGAGCGAGAGCCGTTCCCGGATGGTGTTCCCCTTGCGAGGGTCGTAGATCAACAGGGGAAACGCCCGGGTGTCAACGGCCAGGCGTGCCTGTTCGCCGGCCATGTTATCGGCGACGCCGTGTTCGGGCTGGCAGGTCGTATAACAAGAGATGACGGCGGGGCCGTCGAATTCGAGTGCACCAAGTACCGACTTGTAGAAGTGGTTGACGTGGGCGCAAGTGGTCTGGGCGACGAAAAGTGCGCGGGTGCATCATGGCAATCTGGGCGATCTCCTTGCGGCGCTCCTGCTTGCCTCCTATGGACTTGCCGTGCACGCTCATCTTGGTGTTCTGGCCGGTGTAGCTGCTGGTCGAGGCCTGGCCGCCCGTGTTGGAGTACACCTGGGTATCGAGCACAAACACCTTGATGTTCATGCCACTGGCCAACATTCGCGACAGCGACTGGAAGCCGATGTCAAACATGGCGCCGTCGCCGCCGATGCACCACAGCGGCTTATCGGCCCAACCCATCTGATCCCACCGCAACCGGACGCCGATGGCATCGGCCGGGGCGTTCTCGAATAGCGAGTTGGTCCAGGGGACCAGGTAGGGGTTATACGGGTAGGTCGAGGTGTAGACCGTGTTGCACCCCGTCGCCGCGACGATGCCCCACTGGTCGTTGTACTTCCAGCCGGTCGCGGCACAGAGCATCCGCAGGGCCGTCCCCTCGCCGCAGCCGGCGCACGACCCGGCCCCGCCAGTGTAGAGCAGCGTCTGCTCCTTGAGCATCATGTCGATGAGCAGGCTCTCGTTGATGTACTGGTCGTTGCTGGGCCCGAAGTTCTTGAAGAACCGGTGACTCTTGCGTGAGTTGACCATCACGTCGTCGGTCTTGGCGATCATCTTCAGCGCGTTGTCATCGCAGACGGTGACACACTCGGCGCATCCCTTGCACTTGCTCGGGTCGATGATGATGTTGAACATGCCACCGGCCAGCCCCTTCTTCTTCGGGGCGTCGTAGTACTTCTTGGTCCGCGACCACTGCGACTGAAACATCGCCCGATCGTCGGAGTCGGCGATCGACCGGAGTTTCTCCTCAAGTTGGGGCTCGGACAGGACCTTGCCCAGGATCGCCGTGTCGGGGCACTCGGTCACGCAGTCCATGCAGCCGGTGCAATTCTCGGTGATGTACAACGGGATTTCCGGCGAGATGTTGCTGAAGTCGCGGAGCGTGGCCGTCCCGGAGGGGACCAGCGAGCGGGCCAGGGTCAAGTCGGCCGGCATCTCCTTCTCGGCCGTACCCTCTTCGTAGCCGCGGATGATCCGCTCGTTGAAGTCGAGCACGTCCAGGACCGGGAGATTCACCATCTTGTAGGGGCTGTCAACCAGACTGCCGTAGGAATTATTGTTAAACGGATCCTGCTCACTGGCTTCGTTCATCGAGGGCTTGGGAGGGGCGAGTTGTGCCATGGGTCAGTCCTTGTATGTGTTCCGTTTTCAGTTTCGGGTTTACTGTCAGGATTGAATCAAGTCCGCGGGAACTTCTTTCATCTCACTGTAGCCCCGCTTGACGCAGGTCAGGTTGTCCTGGACGATGCGATCGCCGCGCTTGCCGAAGTACTTGCGGAGGGCTCTCTCGACCCCGGCGTAGACCTGCTCGTCGCTCATCTCGCTCTTGCGCGCGTAGGGGGTAAGTCGCAAGAATGCGCCGAGGAGCACGATTCCCTGCATCCTCATCTGGAGATCGGCGACCGAAGCGACCTCTCGCGCGATCTTGACCATGTCGGCGTAGTAGACGCGGAGCTTCTTGTCGCGGATGGTCCGGCGGTTGAACTCGGGGATTCGCTTCCAGACATCGATCGGATCAATATAGGGGGACTGCAAGAAGACGGCCCCTCCGGGTAGCATGCCCTTGAATGGCTCCGCATGAGGATCGCGGTCGGGTCGTTGACGCAGATCAGGTCAACCTGCTCGAGCTCGCAGTGGGTGTGATGTGCAAGTCGGCGATGGTCAGGTAATAGGTGGTGGGAAGCCCCTTCTTCTCCGAGCCGTACTTGGGATACGCCTGGACGTCCTTGCCGAAGACGTCGCCGGCGATCGTGGCGATGACCTTGTTGGTCGTCACCGAGCCGAATCCGCCGACGGAGTGCCCGCGCATCGAGAAGCCCCCGGCGGTCGCAGGTCGGGGTCCTCGGTGACCTTCGCGCAGGGGGTGATCGATGCCGAGGCAGTAGAAGTCAGGCCCGTCGTCGATCATGTTCTGGAACGCGGCGATGATGTCACCGGGCCGGACGTCGCGACTGCCCAGCCCGGCCGCCGCGCCGTAGATTCTCGGGATCTGGTCGATCCGATCCTGTCCGTTCTGGCCATTGACGGCGTCGCAGAAGGCCGCCTTGAGCTCGCGGGCCAGGTGGTTGCCCGTCGTGGAGAGAGGGTCGTCCATCCGATCGAAGACCGTGACCGCCCGGCAGTCGCTCAGCGCCTTGACGAGCTGGCGCCCGGGAACGGCCGGAAGACGAACACGGTCAGGCAGCCGGCCGCGATCCCGTGCACATTGCGCAAATAGTCCACGGTCGCCTTGGCGGTCTCCATGTAGCAACCCATGCCGATCAGGATGTAGTCGGCATCTTCGCACCGGTAGGGTTCGAGGAAGTCATACTGCCGGCCGGTCTTGCGGGCGAACTCGGCAAAGGCATTCTCCAGGGCGGGCTCGCACCGCTGGTAATACCAGCGCTGGGCGATCTTGCCCTTCATGTAGGAGTCCTGGTTCTGGACGACGCCCGACATCAACGGGTTGGCCGGGTCCATCAGGTTGACCAGTTTCTCCTTGGGGTCGCCGATGAACTCCTTCATGAACGCCGGCTCGGGGAGCCGGACCGTCTCGACGGTATGAGTGGTGAGGAAGCCGTCCTGGACGCTGAAGAACGGAGTCTGAGTGGCTTCGGCGGTGCGGCGGGCGATCAGGCAGAAGTCGCCCGCCTCCTGGGCGTTGCGGGCGAACATCATGCCCCAGCCGCAGTCGGCAACCGCCATCACATCGTCATGTCCGGCGTGGACGTTGAGTCCCTGGCTGGTCAACGCCCCGGCGCCGATGTTCATCACGACCGGCAGACGTTTGCCCGAGATCGTGTACAGCACCTCCTTCATCAACACCAGCCCCTGGCCGGAGGTGAAATTGGTGACCCGACCCCCGGCGACGGCGAATCCCTCGCAGACCGTGGCCGCGGAGTGCTCGCTCTCCGGCTCGAAGAACACCAGCTCGTCGCCCCAGAGGTTCTTCAACCCGTTGGTCACGGCCGCGTTGAACCCCCCTCCCATCGTCGTCGAGCTCGTGATCGGGTATGCACCGGCCGCCTGGGCGACGTGGATTTCGACGTGGACGACGGCTTCTGCCCCGTCGCACGTCGTCGGCGTACCCGGATACTCGTACGATTCCGAGACGGGTTGTTCGACTGCCACCGGGGCCTGCCCGGCCTTGCCGATCTCGACCTGCACCGTGCTCATTGCCACCTCACTGAGGCTGGACCGATTCGTGGGCTTCCCGTCAATGGCGAGCCGGTGGACGCCGTGCAAAGGAGACGCTCTGTCCGCTCTCCGTCGCTTGACACTTCGATGATCATGCACCGATTCTCCCTCCCAAGTCAAGCAGATGCAAGGACCTTTTGAACTACTGGATTCGTTTTGCTCATATGAGATCCCAAATCATATGGGATCTAGAGACTTGGTGATTTTTTTCACAGACGATCACCACGCCGTCCGATGCCGGTTGTTCGGCGGGTTCCGAGGACGTAAGTGGGAGCCCCGGGGCTCCTGTCACTCATCCCGCGACGGCCGCACGAGCCCCCGCAGGACCTCAGGGCGGTAGTCGGTCGGCCGCTGTCGAAGATGGCGGATGCATTCCAGCATGATCGGTCCGGTGTAGGCGATGGCATCGAGGTCCCGGCCCCAGGCCAGCCAGTCGATGGTGCCATGACCGGGCGGCAGGTGGGAGTCCTGCCTTCCGTTATTGTCGTGGACGTGGGTCGTCATTAAGAGAGAACCGGCGGCGTATGTCTCGTCGTGAGGCGAGGCGGTGAGGTTGGCGTGCCCGGTGTCAAGCGCCAGGCCAACTTGGGGTGGTTCAGCCGGTCAGGAGCTGACGAGTTCGGCCATCCGGCTGCCGGAATAACGCCGGAGGCATGTTCTCGACGCAAATCCGGACGTGCAGCCCGGTGGCGTGCTCGGCCAGTGCGATGAGCCCGCCCCCAGCAATGCGCGACGGGCCTCCCCTTCGGCCGGGTCCGACAACCCGCCGGGATGCACGACGAGGCAGGTACCTCCGGCCTCATTCAGCCAATCGGCGCACCGTATCAGGTCGTCGATCGAGTTGCGGTGGATGGTCGGGTCGGTCGCACCCAGGTCAACTCGCATGGCGCGGATAGTTCGGCTCCCCCAGCATCCGTGGGCATATCGAATCGCCAGCCCATGGTGGGCTGCACCGCGCCGACCAGACGGGATCTGGGAATCGACTCCAGTCCGGCAGGATCTCCAGGACCTCAACACCGAAACGGGTTGCCAGCGCCAGTTCCTCGTCCAGGTCGAGGTCCGGGTAACCGTAAGTCACCATGGTACCTAGGGCTCGTACGCTCACGATGCTTTCTCCAATCGGTGGTCCGGTCCGAGTGGAACCGCTAGTCAAGGTAATGATCCCCCTTGTCGAAGTTGTCGGCGGAAGTCATCATAAAGATCGTCGCGAAGCGACACCATCGCGGCGTCTCCCGAACCCAGCTCGGGAGCGGATTGAAACGAGAAAGGAACCGCACCCAATGCCACCCGCGCCCTTGGTCAACCCCGCCTCCATCGATACCTCGCGCATCCTGGTCAACCGGGAGGGAATCCGTCGCTCAATCCGCAACGGTTCGAGATGGAACAGATCTCGGCCATCATTGACCTCGACCTGGAGAACAACCTGGTCATCGGCTACAAGGATGTTGGTTCCGACGAGTTCTGGGTGCGGGGCCACATGCCTGGCTACCCGTTGCTTCCCGGGGTCCTCATGTGCGAGGCCACCGCGCAGCTTTCGAGCTTCTTCTGCCAACAGGTCCACCTCAACGACGAGGGATTCATCGCCTTCGGCGGAATGGAGGAGGTGCGATTTCGTGGCCAGGTCCGACCCGGCGACCGGCTGGTCCTCATCGGCAAAGCCCTGCACTTCACCGTCGGCATACCATCTTCGATTGTCAGGGGTTCGTCG
>CAWJTV010000043.1:0-120682 GCA_963845755.1 uncultured Planctomycetota bacterium | reverse complement strand
TGGAGCGATCGGCAGGACGCGACCGAGCCGAGAGAGTCCGGCCAACTCGACGAGCTGAGTCGGGCCACCGCATCCCTCGTGGGGAGGATGTTCCTCCCTGAACACACGGCAAACGAAAGGAGTCAGCAACAATGTTGGTTCTAAGCCGCAAGCTGAATGAGACGATCATCATCAACGGCGACATACACATCATGGTGGTAGGCATCCGGGGCAACCAAGTTCGGCTCGGCATCGAGGCCCCCGACTCCGTGGGGATCTTCCGCCAGGAGCTTTGCGAACGGGCCGACGGGGGTGCGAGGCGAGCGGGACGAGCCTCGGCCACCGTGGCGAGCGGACACGCCGGGGAGTGATCGGGCCGGCGCTCCGGGCTCCGCGATCATGGCGGGATACGTCCTCGCAGCCCGGAGCAATTTCGGAGGAGGATGAGCAATGGGTCCTCCATCTACGATCGGAGTCAAATGATGATTACCAACGGCTCTCGATGCATGGTGAGCCGACCGCGGCCCATCCTGATAACGGATCGTGATGTGGCCCATCGGCTCGGCGTCAGCACGCGGATGGTTCGCCTCTGGGTCCATACCGGTGCCTGGCCCTTGCCGCGTTCCGTCCGAGACGGGGCGTGGCTCTTCGACATCACGGATGTGGAGCGGTGGCTCAAGAGAGGTGTTTGGCCGGATGGCGTTCGGTTCAGCCTGCCCCGAGGTATGAATCCGGCGTGAGTGGGACGTGCCCATATCGCCCATGGTTTTGGAGGAAGGGGGAGAGACTCATGCTTGGCAGTATCTTGATCGGCCTGGATCGCTCCAGCCACTGTGCCCCGCTTGTGGAAACGGGGATTCACTGGGCTCGGCGGTCGGATGCCACGCTCGTGGGGTTGGGGATCGTCGATGAGCCCGGCGTTCGCGCCATCGAGCCGGCCCGGTCGGTGGGCGGGACCCCGGGCGTGGATCCGGTTTATTATCAGGGTTACGAAGGTAGACTGGCGGAACTCGACCGGGAGGTCGGTCAACTCCTAGAGCAATTCGCCAGTCGTTGCGACGAGGCGGGCGTGACACATGCGGAGTTGAAAGCGGTCGGCTCGCCCCACGAGCTGATCGAGCGGCAGGCGCAGTCCTCTGACCTGATCATGCTGGCCCGGGGTTCTCACTTCCGCTTCACGTCACGTGACGATGAACAAGACGAGACGCTCAAGAAGGTCTTGAAGAACACCCCGCGCCCGCTGGTCGTGGTATCCGGAAAGCCCGGCCCGGAGAACCCGGTCGTCATCGCCTATGACGGTAGCCTCCAGGCGGCCCGCGCCTTGGCAGCCTTCCAGGCGACGGGGCGCGGTGAGTCCGGTCGAGTCCACATTCTCGGCGTGGACACCAACGCTGTCGAGGCCGCCCGTCATGTCGAGCGCGCCCGGCAATTCCTCAATTACCACAAGATCGAGACGGTTCCCGTCGCGCTGGAGTCTACTGCCCAGCCGGCCGAGGTGATTTTGGAGCAGGTTCGCCGCCTGGGGGCCGGCTTGCTGGTGATGGGGGCCTATGGCCAGCCGACGTTGCGCGAGTTCTTCGTCGGTTCCGTCACGCGGACCATGTTGGAAGAAAGCCCAGTCCCCGTGTTCCTGTTCCATTGAGCGCGTCAGGACGCCGCGCTGCGTTCGCAGGATTATCGGTGACCCTCGGAGTCCCTCTCGCCCTCTCGAACAGGACCAACGATCATGACAGATCGTCGCCCATGATGGTCTCTCCACTCTGGTTGCAGGGGTCGATCATGACGTTCGTCATCGGCTTCCCCTCCTGACCTTCTCGGCGATCCGAATCTACCAGGACGCGGCGTCGATTCCCGAACGGATCGAGGACGAGTCGGGCAACCTAGTATTCACGAGGCAGCAAATCCTGGACGGGCAAGAGCAGTTTCTCACCTACGGTCTGATCCCACCTCGCGCCCAACTCGATACGTCCGACGTTCGCTGCCTGGGTCTGCGAAAGGGGAAGAAGCGCTCCATCGGGAAATCATAGGTCAAGAGCCCGGATTCGGACCTCGGCACTCAGAGGGCCTCAGCCACAAGGATCATCTCCTCGCCCGCTCCCATCACGACGACAACTCCTCGCGCTCGCCGCCCCTGATCGTGGCTGCCCTGACGACCTCAAGCAGATCTCCTGGTTCGCAGCCGTAGATCCCGGCCCCTACGCCGCATTTGCCTCCACACCGCAGGTCCCACATTCTGGATCACACCGGCGTCGAGGACTTGGGCGGCCGGGATGTGCACAGGAGGTCGTCGAGCAGCCGGTCCAACAGGCCCCTCCTCGTGGCAAGCAAGTCGGGATCGACGACCCAATCGTCACACCTGCGGGCCAGACTTCCACTCAGCCACTACGGGGACCAGGGGTGTACTCGTCGGTCCCGGACGAAGAAGCGAACTCGGCGACACACTGGACCGACTGGGGACGCCTTTCTTTGCCCAGGACTTGACGATGCAAGAGTTCTCGTCGAACCAGTCGGTCAGTTTGCCTCGGTAGACAACCCTGACGAATCGACTGGGCCCGTCGACCGCGGGATCTCTCCTGGCAAGATCTCGCTCATGAGTGCGGCCACAGCCCTTGACCCTTCGTCAGTTTGAGCCCCGAGCGCCAGGCACACCTTCCGACGCCGCTGCTCCGGCTGGTTCTGCGACAGCTTCCACTTGCCCTCCAGCCGAGTGATCTCGATGCGGAAGCCGACGATCGCCTTGAGCATCGTCTCGACGTGGTGTGCCGACTCGTCGAAGGCCCAGGGCTCGGGCCTCGGGCTCTCGTAGGTCAGGACGGATCGACGAAGGATCTCCAGCAGGCTGTGTCGCTCCTCAATCACATGGAAGGTGCCATAAGCATGGACAGCGACGTAGTTCCATGTCGGGACGGTGCCCGCGTCCTCGTACCACGATGGCGAGACGTAGGCGTGCGGCCCCGAAAAGATCGCCATGACCTCACCCTGCACGTCCCGCCATTGCGGGTTTGCCCTGGCCATATGACCGCGGATCCGTCCGTGCGGTCCGGCGTCGGCGTCGAGCAGCAGGGGTAAGTGGCTGGCAATGAGGCCGCCTTCACCCTGCGAGGCGAGGACGCCGAAACTATAATTCCGGATGAACTCGTGGAGTTTGGTTGTGTCGGACTCGACGAAGGCAATGGGGACGTACACGCTCGGGCTCCGGGTTCTCGGGCGGCCCCGTGGGCAGACGGAGGTCGTCCCCGCCTGACCGAACTGGGCTCTGGACACCATTCTGGCCAGGGAGGTTCGTCCGCTCCAACGCCCCAGCTCGGTCCGTCGAGGCTGCCGATTTCGCCTGGACGCCTCGTGGCTGGATGCTCGACCGGCACGCGCCGGTTTTCTGCAGCCCGAGGGGCTGAACATGCACCGGTACTCGTCGAACGATCGGCCGCACGGCACGATCTCGCGCAGCTCCCTATCGTCGTCTTCGGTCCCGGTCGACGGAGAGATCAGTCTTTCCTCGCCATCGCCGACCTGTATTGCTCCTCGGTCTGCATGTCGGTCAGGAATTTGTAGGCCAGGAGGTACTTACAGGATCGCCACGATCCGGGCCACTTCACCCTAGACAGCGTTCATGACCCGGAGCGGGTGGAGGATGTAGGGCTGCTCATGCTTGTCCAACTGGCCCTCATGGGCACGGGCCGCGATCTGGATTGACTTCTCGATGATCGCCATTGATGTCTTTCGCTCCGTTCCTTCGCGCGTTTGATCGTTGATCGATGCAACCGGAGATGGAGACGTCTATAATAACCCAGAAGACGAACTTTTCGACGGGAGGGGCGACATGCGTTACCTGCTGGTTGCCAGAGTGAGGCCCGATCGACGGGCCGATTTATTGCGCCTACTCGAAGGAGGCACGTTCGGCCAGGGTTTTCCGTACGGCGATCTCGGTGAGATGTTGCTGTCGGGTCGGGTAGACGCCACGGGCAGGATTCGGTGGGTTGAGGTCTGCTACTGCCGGGAATACTACGGAGTGGCGATTCACGAGGAACTCCCGTACCTGGAGGCATACCTGACCGACATCGAGGTGGCGGACGCCAGAAGCCCTGAACATTGCGAAGGCTACCCGGCGTGCAATGACTGTGATTGCACTCGCAAAGTTCGTCTCGACGGTGAACCGCTGAAGGACCATCTCCGTCGTACCCTCGCCGAACCCGCCGAGGTCACCGCCGGCGAGGGACGCCCTACCCGGTGGCTGGGCTGGCGCGGAAGCATCAACCCCGACGAAGCCCGGCGAAACGAGGAGAGTGAGTCCCTGGCCGAGCGGAGCCACGGAAGGTTGAAGACGGATTCAGAACCGGCTTGACTCATCCTTCATCCTTCGTCCTCTCTCCGGCAATTTTGGTCAAAACTGGTCGGCAGAGAGGACCTCACCGCCAGCGCGAGTCGCGAGCGCCTGGAAGATGGTGAATCCGACTTGCTCCTTGATGAATCGGACGCTGCCGTCCGCGAACAGGAAGTTGGCACCGCCGGGATGCAGGGCCCAGTACTGGTCGCCGTGGGCCAGGCCTGAGGGCGAATTGGGACCGTGTCCCTCGCCGGTGTGCGAGAGCACCAGCGCCCCGCCTCCCTCCGGGTCCAGGCCGGCCTCGGCCTGGAGTGCGATCAGGGGAACGGCCGCATTCGTGATGGCGCCGGTCCAGGTCGCGCGCGAGAGGTTCTGGCTCCGTTCGCCGCAAAGGAAGGTCTGGCTGGTGCCGTCTGTAACCTGGGCGATGGTGATCGAGTGATTGCGGAAGAAGATCCCATTCCCATTGTCGCGTCCGGGAGGGCCGTTGTCTTCGTCGATGATGTAAGGATAGAGGCTTGAGGGGTCACCACTGCCGACCGAGCCCACATAGTTCGACGAGGCAACGTCGCAGATCGAGGCGCCGGGCGTCGTGCCCGTCGTGGTCGAGTCGACCACGGTGAAGGTATCCAGCCGCCAGGCGTCGGTCGGGCAGAGGAAGCTGCCGAGCACCGTCAGCCGTGTGGTTTGATTGGCCGGAAACTCAATCCCCAGAACAAAATTGATGTTGTTGTAGAGCGGGGTTTGCTCCATCTGACACAGCGAGAATGCGCCCCAGCCCCAGCCGGGACCGTTGTTGTCGTAGGTCACGGGATTCACCAGCGAGAGGGAGCCGGGAGGGAAGACACTGAGGGCATCGTGATAGTTGTGCAGGGCGAGGCCGAGCTGCCTGAGGTTGTTCGTACACTGCGCGCGGCGCGCCGCCTCGCGCGCGGCCTGCACCGCCGGCAAGAGTAGCGCGATCAATACGGCAATGATCGCGATCACCACCAACAATTCAATCAAGGTGAATGCACGACGAATCGGCATGGATGAAGCTCCGGATGTTCGAGGCCTGCGCACAAGGCGGACCTCAAAACGGCGGGCCGGCAGGCCGCGGTCCTCGCGTACCAACATAATCATATGAAATAAATTATATGCGCTCATGCCAGGACGGTCTCGTCCGGGCAAGTCATGATCCGAGGCGATGGATGATGCCCGAGATCAGGCCACTCGTGAGGGCCTGGGAGGCCGGTCCAGCCGCGACGGGGCACCTGCTGGGGCGAATCGAGGAATCCGGAGGAGGGAGGATATCACCGAGGCTCAAGGGGCGGCACAGGGGCGACCGGTTGAGTGCGGCATGCCGGTTCATTGGTAGGGACCGCGTTGAATCCGGGATGGCGGGACTCCCACAAGGGGCCTCGCCGAGGCAAGGCGCCGTCTCTAATGTCGATCGACGGGAGGAGTTCGGAGGGGTTAGCGGAGCCTTGTGTGACGATGCCGAACGGCCGCAGCAACAGGAGACGGTCCGGCAGCGCACGGCGCACTTGCAGACCTGCGCATGAGCCTCGGCGTCGAAGACCTGCGACGCGTCTGACTCGGCCGCGGTCACAACTCCTGCCGGCATCAGTGCCAGCGCGACTACGAGCAGGTGGCAGCGTGAAACCGGTCGCGAGTATGTCATCTGGGGATGCATGCCGAGCCAGTCGTTAACGGAGAGTCGGTGGGCGGTTCCGTCCGATGGATTCTCCAATCTGCCATATCGTCGATGGAGAGCGATGTCCTGTCAAGTGGGTCGCAAAGTCTTGATCAGTTTGGCACTCCGGCACCGAACTCGCCGCGCGACGCGTTCCGGAGAAACGGTCGTGACCGCGTTGCGAGGGGATTTGCAAGCTTACGGTGAATCGGCCTTTCGGCGTCAACTCACTGCCGGTTAACTTATATTGGCACAGGAGGACGAGGCGTTGGTCCCTACGAATCATGGAGCGAGCTGGTGGAATACCTGACGATGTTGATCCGCCGATTATTCCTCGTTCTGGCAATTGGCATTGTGGGTACGACGATCGCAACCGGCGAGGAACCGCGGCCCGTGACTCGCAGCGTCATCCTGGTGACGACCGACGGCATGCGCTGGCAGGACGTCTTCCGCGGGGCCGAAAAAACGCTGCTCAACAAGCCCGATGGGGGCGTCACCGACGTCGAGGCCCTCCACCGTGCGTTCTGGCGAGAGACTCCGGAGGCCAGGCGCGAGGCGCTCATGCCCTTCCTTTGGACGGTCGTTGCCCGCCAGGGCCAGCTCTTCGGCAACGCCGACAAGGGGAGCCGGGTGCGGGTCTCCAACGGCATGAATTTCTCCTACCCCGGATACAACGAAATGCTCACTGGAGCCCCGGACCCGCGGATCGACAGCAACGACAAGCGGCCCAACCCCAATGTGACGGTGTTCGAGTGGCTCAACCGTAAGCCCGGATACCATGGGAAGGTGAGCGCCGTGGGATCGTGGGATGTCTACCCGTTCATTTTCAATGTCGAGCGGAGCAGCCTGTTCATGAATGCGGGCTGGGTGCCTTTCGATGGTCCATCACTGTCCGAGAGCCAGGTGATGCTGAACCGGCTGATGGCCCAGTCCCCGCAGACCTGGGAGAACTGCCGGGACGACGCGTTCACCTTCCAGGTCGCGCTGGAGCATCTCCGGCGCGACACGCCATGGGTGCTCTACATCGGCTTGGGCGACACCGACGAGCACGCACACGGCGGCCGGTACGATCAGTATCTCCGAGCGGCCCACAGCGCCGACGCGAACCTTCAGCGTCTCTGGGAGGAGCTTCAATCGCATCCGCATTATCGCGGAAACACCACGATGATCGTGACGACCGACCACGGCCGCGGCGACCCTCCCCACGGCTGGCGCGACCATGGACAGAAGACTCCGGGCTCGGAGGCGATCTGGATCGGCGTCCTCGGTCCCGACACGCCCGCCCTCGGCGAGCGGATCAACACTGCGCCGATCACGCAGAGCCAGGTGGCCGCGACGATCGCGGCCCTCCTGGGCGAAAACTTCCTCACCGACGCACCGAAGGCCGCTCGACCGATCGCCGACGTGATCCGCCGATCCAGCGCTGCTGCCAATGTACCCGCCGTGCCGCTCGCCCGGATCGCATTCGGATCGTGTGCCACCCAGGAACAACCCCAGCCGATCTGGGATGCGGTCCTCGCCTCTGGACCTCAATTATTGCTCTTGCTCGGCGACAACATCTATGCCGATACCAAGAACATGGATGTGATGCGAGCCAAGTACGCGAATCTTGCCGCCATGCCCGGGTTCCAGGCGATTCGCAAGGCTTGTCCGATCCTCGCCACATGGGATGACCACGACCTCGGCGCCAACGACGCCGGCAGCGACTACCCTATGAAAAAGGAATCGCAGCAGATCTTCCTGGACTTCTTCGGAGATCCCGCGGACTCGCCCCGGAGACATCGGCCCGGCGTTTACGACGCCCACGTCTTCGGCCCGGCGGAGAAACGGGTCCAGGTCGTAATGCTTGATACCCGGTATTTTCGCAGCAGTCCACTCAAGAGGAAAGCCACCACCTCGATCCGACAGGGGCCCTACGAGGGCAATACCGACTCGACGACCACAATCCTCGGCGAGGATCAGTGGCGCTGGCTGGCGGAGCAACTCCGCGTCCCGGCCGAGATCCGCATCCTCGTCTCGAGCATCCAGGTTGTGGCGGAAGACCACGGCTGGGAGAAATGGATGAATTTCCCGCACGAGCGGGAGCGGCTTTTCAAGCTGATACGCGACAGCGGGGCCGAGGGTGTGATCCTGCTGAGCGGCGACCGGCACCTCGCCGAGCTGTCGATGATGGACGCCGGAGTCGGATACCCCATGTTCGACCTCACGTCGAGCGGACTCAACCAGGCCGCAAGGTCGTGGCGACCCTTCGAGGTGAATAGTCGTCGGGTCGCCACGATGAACTGGGGTGACAATTTCGGCGTGATCGCGATCGATTGGGACCGACCGGACCCGCGCATCAGCCTTCAGATCCGCGACGTCGATGGGGACATCACGATCCAGCAGAAGATCAACCTCAGCACGATCCGTCGCAAGCCGACGAGGACGCGCCCAAGGGAAGCAAACCATGCGGCCGAGCAAGGCGGTCAGTAGGAGTCGGACGAAATGACTTCACCGCCGCCGACCGTGCCCAGGGCACGCCAGGTTTGATAGTTGATCGAGTCCTTGACCGCGTGTACGCTGCCATCAGCGAATACGGCGTTGACGAGCCCCGGATGGTGGCTCCGCGACGTGATCGCGGCATAGGTCGGGCCGCCGTCGTCCTCGTCCTCCGAGCTCATGTCGCTGTCAAGAGCCGGTGTCCCGGCCAGGGACTTGGTGTTGGGGGGCAGGGCGGTGGTGAAACCATCGTAGAACGAATTTCCGTTACTCCAGTGGGTGTGGCCGCCGCCCGCCATGCCCGAGGGAGCCGTGGCGAGCTTGCAGCCGGAGTTCGGTGCCGCCGCGATGCTCGCGAGCACGGTGGGAACATCGGGGTAGGTGTACGGGCCGGTCGGTCCGGGCGGCGGTACGGCTCCACAGTCATGGTACGACGGCATGTACGTCTTGACCTCGGCACCCAGAAGCGTATTGCTCAAGCCATCGGTGAACGACGCAAACGGGCGGCGCAGGTTGGAGCCGATCGCATCCGGCGTCGGCACGGAACTGGTAAATCCGCCGAAGGTGTACCACGTCCCCTCACACCATCCGTAATTCGACACACCGTACGTCGAGGTCACACCCGCGCTGTTGGTGCTGGTGAACGCCTGCTGGTTGGGCTCGCTCGGGCACAGGAAGACCTTCAACTGAGTGGAAACGGCCGTCCCATTTGAGGGATCACTCACCTTATTTGTGTAGTTGATGGCGTTGTAGACCGTCCCCAATTCGAGGAAGGGCGTGATCCGCGAGGAGGCCCCCCAGCTCGATTTCCACGCCACGGCGCCCGCGTTGTTGAAGAGCAGAACCATCTGGGGCGGCAGGACGCCATTCGAGCTTTCGTAGTTGTGCATTGCCAGCCCAAGCTGTTTCAGGTTGTTGACACACTGAACCCGTCGGGCTGCCTCACGCGCGGCTTGCACGGCCGGCAACAACAGGGCGATCAAGACTGCGATGATCGCAATCACGACCAGCAATTCGATCAGCGTAAATCCCTGATGATCATGCTTGCATTCGCGGTCGCATTTCTGCGAAACGCAATAACGTTGGCACGGCCTCGAGGCGCATGACGCGTGCATCGGCGTCCGTGGGGACTTTGCCGAAATGCCTGCTGTCAGGGGGGTTAATTCATTGGAATTGCGTGAGGCCGATGTCGGTGTCTGCTGCAATGCGTTGTTGTACATCATCCGGTCCATCTGATTCCAGAACTGGCGATCCCGCCCGGCGGGACCAGCGCCGGATCAGATCAAACTCGTCAATTGACATTGAGATTCAATCTCAACTGAGGTGAAGTTTACGCAAGTGGGAGGTCGTGTGTCAAGCGATCACGGCAGAATTGGACGGGAGTGGGACGAGACCTTAGTAGGAATCCGCCGACACGACCTCGCCGCCGCCGATGGTACCGATGCCCGCCAGGTGATCCCGTTGATCGAGGACTTGATGAATCGCACGCTGCCATCTCCATACAACGTGTTGACGCCTCCGGGATGATAGCTCCTGGATGTGACTGCCGCGTACGTCGGGCCACCGTCGCTCTCATTGATGGTGTGAAGGTCCATGTCGTAAGCCGGGGAACCGACGAGGACCCGGGTATTGGGCGGCAGCGCCGTGGTGAAGCCGTCGTCGTCGCTGTTCCCGTTCGCCCAGGTGGAGTGCGCCATGATCTTCAAGACGCAAGGGGGCGCAGCCGAGGCGACAAAGGCGACCGAGCTGAGGGGATCGGGGACGATGTAAGGATTGTTGAGGCCGGGCAGCGTTCCGCCGCTGCCGTCGGGGAAACAAGAACGGAACTCGGGCTGGGAAGCCTTCACCTCCGCGGCAGGGCTTACGCACCAGATTTCTCTGGGATTTGGGCCAGTACACTCAATAGATAGTCGTTCTTCCACCCCGCCAGCAGGCGGCGAGTCGCGATACTCTTGCCCTTACTGTTCTTCTCCGCCTTGAGCAGACAGAGTGCCAGCTTGCGGAGCCATGCCAGGTTCTCGGCACTGTTGCCGGCCCAGTGCCTCTGGTCATCCTCGTGGAAACAGACGTCCAAGACCCAGTGCAGCGAGTTCTCGATCCCCCAATGGCCTGCGCACCCACCCCAGATACTCCTCCGCCGTCCCGGCCGCGCTGCCGATGAAGTAGCGGGTCTCGCTCCCGACGACACCGTTGACCATCCGCTGGCTGATCACCATCACGATCGCCGTCAGCCCGGCCCACAGGCCCGCGTCCCGGATGCCCTTCGGCTCGGTGATCACGCAGCAACTGCGGGTCTCCTGGCGACCGCTACGGACCCCTTCGGTCTGACACTCGGTGAAGTCCACATCGGGCTCGCCACGTTCCAAGACCTCCTCGAATGCCCGCTCGATGTCCTGGTAGAGATGCGGCTGATTCTCCTTGACCGCCAGCACATACTGGCCCTCCCCTTCGATGATGTCGGCGGCGATGTCCTTCTGGCAGCCCATGGCGTCGATGGTCACCACGGCCCCCTTCAGGTCCAACAGCGCCAACAACTCGGGGATGGCCGTAATCTCGTTGGATTTGGCGTCGGTGGCCACTTGCCCCAGGGTCAAACGATTCTCGACGGCCCAGGCGCTGACCACGTGCAAGGCCGAGCGACCGACGGTGCGCCCGCCGCGCCGCGTTGGGCCTTGCCGTCGATGGCGATGACCACCGTCTGACTCAATCCGTCGGTGATCGCTGCGAACGAACGGCTCGCGTTGACTGCGAACGCACTTCGGTTCAGTGGACCCCCGACCCCCCCATAGACGTACCAATCGCCCTCGCACCAGCCGTAGTTGGTCACGCCGGTCACGGTGGTCGCGCCGGTGCTACTCGTGCTCATGTAGGGCTGCGGGTTCGCCTCGCTGGGACAGATCAAAACCTTCAAGGTCGATGAGACGACCGTGGTGTTCGACGGGTCGCAGACCTTCAGGGTAAAATTGACGGCATTGTAGAAGGTTCCCAATTCCAGGTAGGGCATCAACCGCGCCGTGACGCCCCACATATTCTTCCAGATCGGGGACTGGGTCCCGATCCCCGTCAGGACCTCCTGCGGTGGAGGACGCTATTGGCGCTCTCGTAATTGTGGAGACCCAGTCCCAGTTGCTTCAGATTATTCGTGCACTGGATCCGTCTAGCCGCCTCACTGCGCCGCCTGCACGGCGGGCAGCAGCAGCGCGATCAACACGGCGATGATCGCGATCACGACCAGCAACTCGATCAAGGTGAAGGCGGCACGGCGGGAAGGGCGGCGATCCCGGTAATGTCGTGGCATGACGGTTCGGCTTCTTCCCGGTGAATGGGCTGCAAGGCCGGATCACGTGCCGGCCTCGCGGTCAGGACGAGCCCATCGGTCGTGAAGCCGTTCCCCTCAGCAACTGATGTGCCGCCTTTGCTGAATCCCACAAGTGATTCCCAGGTCGCGAGTTCCATCATCGAGGCCGCTCCCGTGGAAAACGAGGCGGCGGAATCATCACCGCGCGAGAACAGGTTTTGTCCCTCTTGCGGTCTCGCCCAGACCGATCCCGAGCACCGCCAGGTGGTTTGTGTGGCGGGTCGATTCGAACCGCCGTGGCGATCCACTTTCCTCAGTACGAGTCGGAGCCGATCACCTCGCCGCCGTCGACGGTCCCCAGGCCGCGCCAGACCATCCCATCGATGGTGCTCTTTACGCACCGGACCGAGCCATCGCCCAGAAGGACGTTGACCCTGCCGGGGTGATCGCTGCGCGAGTTGATCGCCGCGAAGGTCGGACCGCCAAGCTCTTCATTAAGACCGTTGAGATCGAGGTCCATAACCGGATACAACGATCCCGGGCGACCGAGGATCGCCTTGTTGGGCGGCTAGGCCGTGGTGAACCCCGCTGCGTGCACGTTGCCGTCGGACCACTCGGGGTGGAACTCGTACTGATTCTCGATCATGCAGGCTCCGTTGTCGTACTCCGGCGCGACGGTAAACGGGTTGGCGTACGGGCTCGGGATGTTGTTGGGATTGTTCACCGAGGGTAGCGGCGTGAACCGGCAATTCGAGGCCGTCTGGTAGGTCTTCACCTCGGCCGCCATCATGGTCTGGCTGGTGCCGTCGGCAAACTCGGCGATCCGCCGGCTGCGGTTTATGCCGAAGGCATCGCGGTTCTGAGGACCGTTGAATCCACCCCACACGAACCAATCCCCCTGGTTCACGCCATAGCTCGTCACGCCGGCCAGCCCGTAATCGTGGCTCGAGACCTGCTGCTGGACCGCGCTCGGGCAGATGAGCATATTCAGGTTCTGGCTGATCGTCGTAGTTCTGAGGATCTTCCTTCAACAAAGTGAAGTTGCCCGAGTTGAACAGATTGCCTTGCTCCGAGTAGGGGAGGATGCCAGCCAGGGCGCTCCAGCCGTTGATCCAGGTCACACTGCTTCCGGATCCGGTGGCGCACATCGACGGCGGGAATCCCCCGATCGCCCCTTCGTAATTGTGCATCGCCAACCCGATCTGCTTGAGGTTGTTCGTGCATTGCAGCCGGCGGGCCGCCTCGCGCGCCGCCTGGACCGCCGGCAAGAGCAGGGCGATCAGCAAGGCAATGATCGCGATCATGACCAGCAGCTAGATCAGTGTGAATCCGCCCGGTTTCCTGGATTTCGACATGGAACGCTCGCCTTCGATATCTCACGATGTGTGGAAGTGTCTCCGCGCGGGCTGGGACCAGCAGCTCCAATGCGGGTGGAGGAAGCAACGACTTGTTGGGATACCAATCGACTCCCTGCAGCGCAACGGCCGCGTCCACTCACTCCTTCACGGTCAGCTCATCGAAGTAGGACTGTGCGTCCGCCTTGGACCACAGGCCGATCCTCCCTGCGTCGGGAAACGTGGAGTCTTTCGCCTCGAGGTAGGTCTTGCCGTCGAGGTAACAAGTGATCGTGTTCCCGGACATCGTCACGCGTAGGGTGTGCCACGTCTCATCACCGGGGACCTTGGCGCTCGCGAACTGGGTGCGCTTGCCATCCTGACGACCTTGTAGACGCGGAAGTTGTCCTCCAGAGGATTGTAGCGGCAGATGTAATAATTGTTCTTATCCTTCGCTCGCCAGACAACGCCTCCACCGCGGTCAATGTCACCCGCGACGGCCTTGAGTTTGACACTCAGGTCGAGGTCCTTGTAGCTCGTTCCGGCGGCGAGGACGACGTTGAACGTGGCATCTTCGTTCTTGGCCTTCTGGTAGAGGACGCGATTATCCCCGTCCTTGGCCACCTCCCACTGTCCGACCTCATTCGTGAAACCCTTGGCGATCTGGCCCGTCACATCGGTTTCGAAATCCCACACCTTCTTGGCTTCCTCCGCTGCGTGCGCCATGCCGGCGATCCCGGCGACCAGCAGCGAGAGCACGTATCGCAATCTCATGTTTCCCCCCGATCGTGAATTCAACCGCCAAACTCGGAGACGAGAAACGCTGCGACCCTGTCCCAGACCTTTGACGCCGCTTCGAAGTCGGCCTCCATGGCGTGGACGGTCCTGGGCGTCTCGACCCGGGCCTCGACGTTGGTGCTCTTCAAGAGCGGGATCTGAGCACCCGGCCCCCGCGCCAGCGCCGACTCGACCTCGGGGCTGAGCAAGTGGTTGGCCAGCGCCTCGGCCTCTTTCTGATGGGGCGACCCCTTGATGATGGCCAGAGTATTGGGGATGAACAGCGTGCCGAGGCCGTCCGGCTGGCGGTCGGGGTAGATGATCGACACAGGACTACCGGCGTCGATCTCACCCATCGCGTCGTCGGTATCGGTCAGACCGAAGGCGATCTGTCCCGAGCCGGCCGCTATTGCGACTTGCTTGTTGCCGGAGAGAATCTGCACGCCATTGGCCTTCAGGTCGCGAAAGTAACCCATCGCCTTCTCGTCGCCCCAACTGGCGAACAGACAAGCGGCATGCGTGGCCGTCGTGCCGAAGAGCGGCTTGGCGATGCCGATCTTTCCCTTCCATTTCGGGTCGAGAAGGTCCTTGATCCCCTTCGGTCGGTCGGCCTCCGCGACGAGCTTCGTATTAACGATCAGCACCCGAGCCCGAGCGGCGAAGCCATACCATGTCCCGTCCTTGGCCCGGAACGTCGCCGGTAGGTCGCCGGCCCGGCTGGGCTGAAACGGGACCAGCAAGCCCTTCTGCTTGAGACGGAGCGTGTTGAGGATCTCGTTGTTCCAGAACAGGTCGCAACGCGGCCGCCTCGCCTCGGCGATGATCTGGTTCGTCAGCCCGACCGTCTTGGTACTCTCAACGTCGAACTTGGGCAGGACGCGGACGCCGCTCCGCTGGGCGTAGTCCTTCAGCACCGGCTCGGAGAACTCCCGGTCGAGGGATGAGTAGACCACGATCGTGTCGGCCGCGATCCCTTGGGTTACCCATCCGCTGGTGACAATGGAGGCGAGGACCAATCCTCGTGCGATCCTGGCGATTTGAAATCTCGACATTGTCGGCTCCGTATTACGAGCGATGAGAATCCGCACACCAGACTACTACATCCGTAAGATTGCTTTCAACCCCCTGGATGAGAAGAATTAGGACAGAGCAATCGGGGAGGGGTTCTTGACATCCGCAGTATGTCGTGCGTAGACTCCCATCCGATACCCGATAGGCGTCCAGCCGCATGCTGGACAGGAAGCCGGTGAGATTCCGGCGCGGGACCGCCGCTGTAAGCGAGGAGGTCCCCGGATAAGAATGCCACTGCGAGCGAAACCTCGTGGGAAGGCGTCCGGGACCGATCGACTCGCGAGCCAGAACACGGCCTCTCGGGTGAGCCAGGCGATGCTTCGGCCTCAAGCATCCGGGCAGGTCGGCTATTGCGCATTCCGCGCACTGCCCACCCATGCCTTTCCGCGAGGCCTATCCATCCAGGCCCCGGAAAGGACCATCCCGTGTCCAGCCCGCCCGAGACTCGGCGAGCCTTCACTCTCATCGAACTCCTCGTCGTCATCGCGATCATCGCGGTGTTGATCGCGTTGCTCTTGCCGGCCGTCCAGGCGGCGCGTGAGGCGGCCCGACGGATCAACTGCGTGAGCAACCTCAAGCAAGTTGGGATCGCGCTCCATGGATATCACGACACCCACAACACGTTCCCAGCCGGTGGCTGGATCGCCGTCCCCACTCAGCCGCTTTCCCAGAACATGAACATGGGCTGGTCGGCCGCCGTCCTCCCCTGGCTCGAGCAAGTCCCGCTCTACAACAGCCTGAACACCAGCTTCACCTACAATGCGCCGATCAACTCCACCGCCGGCTACACGGTACTCCAGATCTACCTGTGTCCCTCGGAGCCGAGGAACTCGTATTGGAACAGCGCACCGGGCGATGCGTTCCCGTACGCCGACGCAGACTACGGCGGAATGTATGGGCCGCGCAGGACTGAGCAGACCGACCTTCACGAACAATCCGCCCTGCGGCCCGATGATCTTCAACCAGGCGATATCCCTGGCTCAGATCACCGACGGTGCTTCGCAGACGATCCACATCGGCGAGGACCCCGAGGCGATCAACGCGATGTGGATCAGCGGGCACAACATCTTCGACCAGTCCGCCCCGATCAACGCCCGCCCGCCCACCGAATACGGTGAGGAGCTGACGAGCCAGCACCCTGGCGGGGTCAATACCCTGTTCGTTAACGGCTCGGTCCGTTTCCTCAAGAACCAGACCAACGCCGTGCCGCTCGCCGCGCTCTGCACGCGCTCGCTCGGCGAAGTGCTCAGCAGCGATTCGTACTGAAACCGAGGATTTGACCCGCTCGAACCATGAGCATGGAGAGATTTCCTATGAGACGAATCATCATCGTAACCCTGGCCGCTGCATCGATTTTCACGTCGATTTCTCGCGCAGACCAAGTGATCACCTTCGAGAACCTCGGATTGCCGCCCAATTCCTACGAGAATAATGCGGGATTGAGCGGCCAGTTCGTTGTCGACGGCGCTCAATTCAACAACAGCTACGACTCGACCTTTGGCTCGTGGTCGGGCTGGGCGATGTCCACCACGACCGACACCACGACCCCCGGCTACACCAACCAGTACAGCGCGATCACCGGCGCCGGCGCCGACAACTCTCTGACCTACGCGGTGGCCTACACCTCCGGGGCGACTGCGAACCCCTTCAACCCGTCCGGATCGTACATCAACCTCGCGCCGGGGACGACTCCCGTATCGGTCCAGGTCACCAATACGACCTACGCCTACCTCTCGATGCTCAACGGCGACCAGTTCGCCCACAAATTCGGGCCGGGCGATTTTTTCCTCCTGGACGTCCAGGGCTATAGCGGGCCCAACGGGACGGGAGTGAAGACCGGAGAGGTTGACTTCTACCTCGCGAACTTCCTGGGATCGAACAGCTATATCATCAATACTTGGCAGACCTTGAACCTGGCCTCTCTCGCGAACGCCGAAAGCCTTCAATTTGGCCTCAGCTCCTCCGACAATGATCCAATATACGGCATGAATACGCCGGCTTACTTCGCGATCGATAACCTGGTCCTCGGCACGAATGCCGTGCCCGAGCCGACTGGTTTCGTAATGATGGCATTCGGCCTCCTCGGCTCCGCCGGCCTCGTCTGGTACAGACGCGGAGCGACGGTGCCGAAGCCCTGACCACTCTCGGGGCGATCGAGTCAGGATCAGTCAGGAGGGTGCTCCTCCTCGTACCCTGTGTCGGGTTACGCGCCCGAAGACGTGTCGTTGACGTCCCCGTGATCTGAACTGTGTCCTGGCGGTTGACGATCACTCGACCGCATCCGTCCGGTCTGCGCGGACCGCGTCGAGCTCGTTCGCCGTGCGCCTGGTCCCTTACACGATCGCAGGTTTTTGTGTCGAACCGAGTGTTTTCAATGTCCCGGAAGGAGAATCCGTTGCTCATGACCTCAAAGCGTTTCCACTTCCCGCTGCGCGACGCGAGATGCGCTATCCTGATCTCCATGCTCCTGGCCTGGGGGACCCTCGGCTCCTCCATCACCCGTGCAGGAATCGTCACCTATGACGGCCTGCAGGTTGACATCCAGGAGAGCTTCGGCAGCGGCCCGAACCAGACGATGCTGGTCGTGGACTGGAAATCGGGCACACCGCCCTCGTTCGCCTGGCTCTTCTCTTGGTCCGACCCTTCGACCACGATGGACGACGCCCTTAACGAAATCCAGGCATCCGAGCCGTCCGACTTCCAGTACCATGCTCCGGAAGGATATGTCGTCGAACTGAACTACTTCGACGGCACGAACTGGTACCTCGGCAACACCGAGGGGTTCATGTCGATCTGGGATTCGCCCGGCACGGGGAATGGACCGGCGTTCCACCTTAATGGCGGCGTCGACACCACCCTGATCGCGGGCGGCTGGGCGGGTATCAACGCCGCGGGCGTGAATCCTCCAGAATTCTCGTATCCCGGTCAGCCGCCAGTCGTCCCGACTGCGGCAGCCGTCCCCGAGCCCGGCAGTTTGGTGATGATTTCGTTGGGTTTCATAGGGCTGGCGGGGTTCGTCTGGAGGGGGCGACGTGCGACAGGCTTGGCGGCCTGCCTATTCTTGGGCGGTCTTGCCATCGATGCTCGCGCTGGCACCTACGACCCTCAGGTCGGCCAGACCGGTTCACTGGGGATCCCCAATACGAGCCCGCTGATCAATGAATGGGCCTCGTCGATCGTGTCGATCACCCGAGGGCCGGAGGATATCGCCGACCCGAACAGTCCCCTCGCCTCATTCGGCGATCCGAGCAACGCCCTGGGGATAGCGAATGGCGTCAGCGCCCACGTGGTCTCGCTCGGCGATGGCGGCTCGATTACGCTCAGCTTCAACGCGCCGATCGCAAATGGGCTGGGGGCCGACTTCGCAGTCTTCGAGAACGGTTTCCTGTCGGGGGGACCCGGGCTAGCTTATCTCGAGTTAGCCTTCGTGGACGTCTCGTCCGATGGCGCGCACTTCTTCCGCTTCCCGTCCGTTACGGAAACGCAGACAACGACACAGATCGGCGGGTTCGGCTCGATCGATGCGACGAACCTGCACGATTTGGCCGGAAAATACGTCGCCGGATACGGTACCGGCTTCGACCTTTCGGAGCTGACAGGGATCTCTCCGTACCTGAACGTCAACGACGTGACGGAAGTCCGCATCACCGACGTGGTCGGCTCGATCGATCCCCAGTACGGGACCCGGGATTCGCTCGGGAACCTGATCAACGATCCGTTTCCGAGCCCCTTCGCTTCATCCGGCTTCGACCTCAACGGCGTCGGAGTCATTAACGTGGCATCCGTGCCGGAACCCTCGAGTCTCGTGCTCGGTCTCGCCGGGATCGGGATCGTCCTGGTGGCGTCGCCTCGCGTGAAGGGCGGTTTCCCCGGCCGCTGTCCTCCGTTGAGGAATCAATAGCCGACCCTCTTGTCAACGATATTCAGAAGCATCTCGCCGGAGGCAAAGCGACGGAGGTTCTCGCAGAGGATCTCGTGCCTTCGTCGCTCACCACCGGGCGACTGGCCCGCGCCGTGGGGCGTGATGATGACGTTTCGGGACCAGAGGGCGTGGCCCTTTGGGAGTGGCTCAGGATCGGTCACGTCGAGCCCGGCGGCGGCGACCTGCTTGCGGTCCATGGCATCGATCAGGGCCTGCGTATCGACGACGCCCCCGCGCGAGACGTTGATCAGGATGACGCCTCGTTTCATCATGGCGAACTCCTTCGCGCCGATCATCCGTCGAGATGCGTTCGTAAGCGGCACGGCGCTGGCGACGACGTCGGCCCGCGGCAACAGGGCGTGGAACGCGGCCGGTTTGTGCAACTCCTCGACATAGGTCGGCCGCTCCAGGACCTTCGGGTCCGTGGCCAGCACCCGCATGCCGAACGCGGCGGCGCGGCGGGCGATCTCGCTGCCGATGCCTCCCAGGCCGATGACCAGGAGCGTCTTGCCCATCAGCTCGTCGAGCACGACGCCCGGCCCGCTCGAACGCCACTCCTGACCTGGCTGCGTACGAACGAAGTGGGCCAGGCTGCGGGTGAACGCCAGCAGATAACCGATCGCCTGATCGGCGATCTCGGGACCGTAGACCCGTTGCATATTGGTCACGATGATATCGCTGCGGACGAGCTCGGGGATCTCCATCAGATGCTCGACGCCGGCGCTGGGCTGCTGGACCCACTTCAGTGACTTGCCGGCGCGGACGATCCGCGAGCTGATGAAGCCATACGAGGCGTCGGCGTCGACGACGCGCTCGACCGCCTCATCTTCGTTCTGGCATTGGACCAGCTCCACCTCGGGAGCGGCCGCCTGGAGGTCCGAGAGCGGCTCGAGACTCGTCGTCGGGAGGATCACCTTGAGCCGCTTCGTCGTCCGCGCCGGGGCGACCGTCGTGGACGCGAGGGCTGCCACGGTCGCCGAGGCCGTGAGGAAAGTTCGACGTTTCATGACCATGGGCTCCAATGGCCGAGTACGGGTAGAACACCACGCACATTGTTTCGATCAATCAAACGGGATTCCAGTCTGTTTCGAGATGTCGTGAAGATCATCGACGACGGCCCGGACGAGGGGGATGCCGGTCTCGCGGCGGATGGCCTCTGCTTCGCGCTCGGGATCGCCGGGGATCCGCGGGCCGGCAGTACCCGGCGCCGGGCGGGCGGCACGGAACACGCGGATCCAATCGTCGATCTGGCGTTTGAACTCATCCGGATCAATAAAACCATCGATCCGCAGGGCTCCGAAGAAGTGGCCGATCCCGCGGCCCACGCTCCGCTCCGGTATCTCCTGCCTCAACGCGAACGGGGGCGCGAACGGGCCCCAGTTCGCGCCGCTGAGAACGCAGGAGAGGATGTTGACCATCGCGGACAGGCAATAGCCCTTGTGGCCCCCGTGATCGCGATCGCCGCCGAGCGGCTGCAAGGCCCCCGCCTCGATCATGCTCCGCGGATCATTCGTGGCGGCGCCTTTGGCGTCGATCGCCCAGCCGTCCGGAATCGTCTGTTGCTTGCGCAGGGCGATCTCGATCTTACCGTAGGCCGTGGCGCTGGTCGCCATGTCGATGACGATCGGCGGCTCCGCCTTACCCGGAAAGGCGATGGCGACCGGATTCGTCCCGAGCATCCGCTCGGCCGACCAGAGCGGGGCGACGAGCTTCGTCGAATTGGTCATGGCCCAGCCGATCAGGTCGCGCTTCAGGGCCTGGAGCGGATAGTAGCCCGCGATGCCGAAGTGGTTCGTGTTGCACACGCTGACCCAACCCGAGCCGATCGACCTCGGCCTTCTCCATGGCGATCGCGTTGGCCCTGGGACCGACGACGAGCCCCAGCCCATTGTCGCCGTCTACGGTCGCTGTGCCCGCCAACTCGCGGACGATCCGGATTTGGGGCCGAGGGTTGATCCGGCCGAGGGTCAGCATCTCGAAGTAGGAATGCAAACGCGCAACGCCATGGGAATCGATTCCCCTGAGATCGCTGGTCGCCAGGACCTCGGCCGCCTGCCGGGCATCGACCTCGGGGACCCCGAAGTGCCGGAACATCCGAGTGGAGAACTCGCGCAGCCGCTCGATAGAATAGGTTCGCGTCTCTTTCGAGTCGTTCATCAGTCACCTTCGTCCGATTGGGTCAACCGAGCCGGGGCGCCAGCCGCGCGACGATGGTCTTGCCGATGTTGAGCGAAGCGGTCGCGGCCGGCGATGGGGCGTTGTTGACGTTGATGACGCGGTCGGCTTCCTGGATCAGGAAGTCGTCGACCATCGAGCCGTCGGGCATCACGGCCTGCGCCCGGATCCCGGCCGGCGCGGCGTGAAGGTGCTCGGCGCGGATCGCGGGGACCAGCCGCTGAAGTGCCTTGACGAACGCCGCCTTACTTGCCGACCGCCACATCTCACCCAGGCCCGATTTCCAGTACTTGGCTGCCATCTTGAGGAATCCGGAGTAGGTGAGCGTCTCGGCCATGTCGGCCAGGTTGAAGTCCGTCTTGCGATATCCCTCGCGGGCGAATGCCAGCACGGCGTTGGGACCGCACTCCACGCCACCCTCGATCATCCGCGTGAAGTGCACGCCCAGGAATGGGAAGTTGGGGTCGGGCACCGGGTAAATCAGATTGTTGCACAGATGAGTGGCCTCGGGCTTCAGCTCGAAGTACTCGCCCCGGAACGGCACGATCTTGGCGTCCGGCTTCTGTCCGCTCAGCGCCGTGACGCGGTCGCAATGTAGCCCGGCGCAGTTGACCACCTGCCGGGCCTCGACCTCGCCGGCAGTGGTCGTCACGATGACTCGGTCCGTGCTCCGGTCGATCTTGGTGACGCGCGCCGACATGAGCACCTGGCCCTCTCGCTCGCGAACGCGCTCAGACAGCCGCTGGCAGACCTGCTTGTAGTTGACGATGCCCGCCTCGGGGACGTGGATCGCCCGGATTCCGGCCGTTTGCGGTTCCAGATCCGTGAGCCGTTCGCGGCCGATCACCTCGCAGATGACGCCGTTGGCCTGGCCGCGCTCGAAGATGCGTTCCATCGCCGGCAGCTCGGCGTCGTCGAGTGCCACGATGACCTTCCCGCAAATCTCGTACGAAATCCCCTCGGCAGCACAGAACTCTTCCATCAGCCGCTTGCCCTGGCGACAGTTGATCGCCTTGAGCGAGCCGGGTTTGTAATAAATGCCCGAGTGCAGCACCCCCGAGTTGTGTCCGGTCTGGTGAAGGGCCAGCTCGGCCTCCTTCTCCAGTACGACGACCCGCCGACCGGGAAGCTCCTTGGTGAACTGGTAGGCCGTCGCCAGTCCGACGATCCCTCCTCCGATTATCGCCACGTCCGTCGAGATCATTGTTGTCCTTGGTATCGTTTCGCGCCAGTTCTTCCCGGTCGAACGAGGAAGCCCGGCAACTCGACCAAGTGAGTCACCGGGCCTCGGGAACCGCTCATGCGGAAAGCCGCACTCGGCGTTATCGTAATACGCCCGGACGAATCGCGGCAAGGGCCGTGCCAGGCGCGAGGCTGGTGACCCCGCCCCAGCGCAGAAAAAAACGCTGGGGATGACTCCCCCGTTGCCAAACGCGCGGTCGAAGTCTAGGATTGCCATTCCAGGGTATTACGAACTTCGATTTCGTAGTACGAGCCCGTTGCACGGCTCTACGTGGGGCAAGGGAGCAAAACCGTGAGAATGCGATGCCGGTCCGGATTCACGCTGATCGAAGTACTTGTGGTGATCGCCATCATCTCGGTGCTGGTGGGCCTCCTGCTTCCTGCCGTTCAGAATGCACGCGAGGCCGCGCGGCGGATGGATTGTCAGAGCAATCTGCACCAGATCGGGATTGCGACGATGCAGTACTTCGATGACTGGAACGGACAGGACTTCCTCCACCATCCGTTTGATGCCGACGTCCTTTCCCAGATCGGGGCTGCCGAATCATTCGCGGAGATCTACTGGGAAGACAAGATCATGCCTTACGTCAATCCTGCCTACGCGAACGAGGCCATCGCCAAGGGCGGCGTGCAGGTGGCCGACGAGAAGATCTTCCGCTGCATGTCCGACATCTCGTTGATCACCCCTTACGTCAACCCGACGACGGGCCTGGTTGACGGGATCGCGAACCGGACGAGCTACCTGATGAACTCGCAGCTCAGCCACAAGACCATGCGCTATGGACGGTGGACCCTGCCGCGATTCCAGTCTGAGATCGGTCTGTCTAATTTCATCGCCTACAATGAGCGTGACGCCCTGGGAATCTTGAACTCGTCGGAGAGTGGCGAACCCCGGCAAGACGACTACGATGTCTGGCTGGGCACCCTGGTTCTCGACACCTGGATTCCCTGGAACCGCCACGGCGCAGCAAACTGCCTGTTCCTCGACGGGCACGTGCTATCGTTGACCAAGGGTGTCGCCTACCCGCAGATGTATCCCGGCGGCTATGTCTATCCCAACGAAATGTTCTATCCGTGATCAACGGATGGTACGTCATGCGCGCCATCGCCATCGTTGGTCTCTTTTTATTCTCGGTCATGACCGGCTGTGCGGGGTCGGGGTCGCAGGCGCCACCGGTTTCCGCCGCGACGCCGGAGCAAGAGGCTGACCGCATCCTGGCCATTGCCCAAGACCTGGAGAAACAGGGCAACACCAAGAAGGCGTTTGCCGCCTACCACCAGATCATACGCAACTTCCCCGATACACGATCAGCCCGGAAAGCCGTCGAACGGATCGGTCAGGCGCGAAGAGACGCAACGCGAAAACCGAGACCAACGCGGAAGTAAGGATCGTCGCGGTCGAGTTCCCGAGCAGGCAGTTGCGGTGGGCCGATGCACGGGTTAGATTGGCCTCCGTTGTGACCGACCGAGGAAGTTGTGTCGTGCCCGGCCCCTCCTCGCGGTCCCCGCGGGAGGAGTGCGCATGTTGAATCGTCGAGACGCCCTGGGCTGGCTGTCGGCCGGTGCCGCGGCCGGTTGCGTCGACCTTATCTCTGGACAGGCGAACGCGGCTCAGCCGAAGCCGGAACTGGCGGCCGGCCACGGCCTGCCCCCCTTGAAGATTACGGACATCTCCACGATCCTCACCGCGCCCAACCGGGTCCGACTGGTGATCGTCAAGGTCTCGACCAGCGAGCCCGGCCTCTATGGCGTGGGCTGCGCGACGTTCACGCAACGCGCCCGCGTCGTGCAGACGGCCGTCGAGAAATACTTGAAACCCTTCCTGGTCGGCCGCGACGTCGATCAGATTGAAGACATCTGGCAATCGTCGTATGTCAGCTCGTACTGGCGGAACGGTCCGGTGCTGTTCAACGCCATGAGCGGCGTGGACATGGCGCTCTGGGACATCAAAGGCAAGCGCGCGAACATGCCCCTCTATCAATTGCTGGGCGGCAAGTGCCGGTTCGCCGCCGCGCTCTATGCTCACGTCCAGGGTCGCGACTTCAAGCAGGTCGAGGACAGTGCGCGCGCCAGGCGATGGCCAAGGGCTATCGACATATCCGCGTCCAGGTGGGCATCCCCGGGATGGCGACTTACGGCGCTCGCCAAGGCAACGGGCCGACGAATCGCGAAATGTCCGGACCGACCAATCCCAGGAGCGTCTGGGAGCCGGGCGTCTACCTGCGCACGCTGCCGAAGCTGTTCGAGCACCTTCGCATCACCCTTGGCGACGAGATCGAGCTGCTCCACGACGTCCACGAACGGATCTCGCCCAGCCAGGCGGTCCAGCTCTGCAAGGACCTGGAGAAATACCACCTGTTCTTCCTGGAAGACCCGCTGCCGCCCGAGGAAAAGGACCACTTCGCCCTGATCCGGCAGCAGTCGAGCGTCCCGATCGCAATGGGGGAGCTTTTCAACACGCAGCAAGAATACCTGCCGCTGATCGCCGGGCGACTGATCGACTTCATCCGCATTCACATCTCGCAGATCGGCGGCCTGAGCATGGCGCGCAAGGTGGCGGCGCTCTGCGAATTCTTCGGTGTGAAAACCGCCTGGCATGGACCCAGCGACGCCTCCCCGATCGCCCACGCTGCTCAACTGGCCCTGGAGCTGGCCAGCCCGAATTTCGGCATACACGAGGGCGGCGTCTTCCCGCCCGAAACCCGCGCCGTGTTCCCCGGCTGCCCCGAGACCAAGGACGGCAACCTGTACGCCCACGAGGCCCCGGGACTGGGCATCGACATCGACGAGAAGCTCGCCGCCAAGTACCCGATCCGAGACGACCCGTCTTTCGACTTCAACTGGGGAACCACCCGCCGCCGCGACGGCACGGTGATCCGTCCTTAAACGCAAGTTGAAACCCGCCAGGAGGAAGTGATGGACAATCAATCCTTCCGCGAACTAGTTAGCAACATCTGTAAACATCCTCAAATGTATGTGGGCCGCAAGGACTTCGATCTTGCAGTGATGTTCCGCCGCGGTTTTGATTCCGCTTTGGGAAATCTTCCCCCCAACGTGAGGAACAGCGGCCTCTCCGGGTTCCGGGAGTGGTTGGCCGTCCGGCTGGATTCCTGCGTGAAATCGGATTGGTCGGAGATTATCCTTCGAGAGGACACGGGCCCGAATGGCATTAAGTTAAGCGTAAAGATAGTGTCCGATTGCACTTAGGGTCGATTTTCCCCTCCACTATCAGAAATAGTTTAGATATGCTCGCTCGATGCCCAGATCGAAAACGCCCTGGATACAGGCCGCATGGAACGAGCTAGATATCAACATTCCGCCCAAATCGCCGAAAACATGCTAGACGCAAACCGTTTGGAGATCAGGAGTTAAAATTAACTTCATGCCATTCGACACGGGCCCGGATAAGTTCGAGGCGATCGAGCGGCTTTATGAGGAGTTCTGGGAGGATAGGAATGCTCGAGGGCTGGAAGCGATTCTCGCAGACTATCGGAGGCTCGCGTCGTCCATACGTAATCGAGCATGTTGGTGCGAGGAGCCGGCACAAGATCGCCACACTAGCTACTCTGAATGAAGGAGGAAGATGACCTGGTCTCAAGACTACGACCCACTGAATGCCTGGCCGTTGTCAACGCTCGTCTCGGCGCTTCCGGTGGTCACGCTCTTCTTCGTGCTGATCGTGCTCAGGGCACGGGTCTGGGTTGCGGCCCTGGCCGGTTTCCTGATGTCGGTCGTCCTGGCCCGGTTTGTGTTCGGGATGCCCGCGGCAATGGTCGCCGGGTCGGGAGTCCTCGGTTTCCTCTTTGGCCTTTTGCGGATCGCCTGGGTCATCGTGGCCTCGATCTTCTTGTATCACATCGCCGTGGAGACCGGGCAATTCCAGGTCATGAAGGAGTCGATCGCAGCGCTTTCGGCCGACCGGCGGCTCCAAGTGATCCTGATCGCGTTCTGCTTCGGAGCCTTCCTGGAAGGCACCGGCGGCGGTGGAGCGCCGGTGGCGATCGCCGGCTCGTTCCTGATCGGACTTGGCTTCGAACCGTTCGAGGCGGCGACGCTCTGTCTACTCGCCAATACCGCACCGGTGGCCTGGGGTGGAGTTGGAAATCCGATTCGCACGCTGGCCACGGTCACCGGACTTCCCGAATCGGCCCTGAGCGCCATGACCGGCCGGATCCTGCCCCCGCTGTCGGCGATCCTCCCGCTCTGGCTAGTCCGGACCATGGTCGGATGGCGCGAGACCGTCGAGGTCTGGCCGGCGCTCGTTGTGAGCGGACTCTCGTTCGCAGGAGTGCAGTTCTACTGGTCCAATTACCAGGAATCTGGTCTGGTCGACATCATCGCGGCCCTCTTCTCCCTGTTAACAATGGTCGCCTTCCTCAAGGTGTGGCGGCCGAGGACGATCCTGGAGACCGCCGTCGCTCCCGCGGATGACTCCGGCCGTAGCGACGATCTCGAGACGCGGCTGGATCCGACCCGCCGCCATACGCTGGCGTCGGTCCTTAAGGGATGGTCCCCGTTCTTGCTAGCCTCCGCGTTCATCTTCGTGTGGGCCCAGCCGTGGATCGTACGCCACCTGACGTCGGACTACTTGAAGCCGCCGATGCCGATGTTGCATCGCGCCGTGATGCGCATCCCGCCTGTGGTCCCGGAGCCCGTCCCCGAGGATGCGATCGCCGACCTGAATTTTCTGTCATTGCCCGGCACGGCGGTTTTCCTGGCGCGGTCCTGGCGGCACTGATCCTGCGCATGAGCCCGGCTCGGATCGCCCGGACCTTCGTCCGCACGGTGTTCCACCTGACTCCGTCGCTTCTGGCGATCAGCTTCATGGTCGGACTGGCTTATGTCACGCGATACTCGGGGATGGATACCGTCCTCGGCCTGAGCCTGACTCGAACCGGTCCCGCGTATCCGTTCTTCGGCACGTTGCTCGGCTGGCTGGGCGTCGCGCTGACGGGCACCGACGCCGGCTCGAACGCGCTATTCGGCAACCTTCAGAAAGTCACGGCCGAGCGGCTGGGTATCAGCCCGATCCTGATGGCATCTGCCAATTCGAGCGGCGGCGTCATGGGCAAGATGATTGACGCCCAGTCGATCGTCGTCTCAAGCACTGCGACCCACCAGGTCGGAAATGAAGCGGCGATTTTCAAGTTCGTCTTTAAGCACAGCATCGCCCTGGCGTGCCTGGTCGGCGCGATCGTGATGCTCTATGCCTTCGTGTTTCCCGGCATGATTCCTGTTGCGAATTAACGACTCCGGATTCCCGAAGCCCACAGTCGATGTATTCGTCGATCCGAGGTCGGGAATCCGAAATCCGAATCAATACGCATCGGCCCCGATGATCTCCTTGCCGGAACGAGTCCCGAGGCCCCACCAGGTTTGAATGTTGATTGAGTCCTTGACGAATTTCACCGAGCCATCCGCGAAGGCGACGTTGACCCCGGCGGGATGATTGCTGGTCGCCGTGATGGCCGCCCCGATCCCGCCCCACGTCGAGTTCGAGATGAAGGTGGACGCGTCGGGTGTTCCCGTACAGGAGAGTGAGTTGGGCGCCATGAAGTGGCTATACGCATTGTTCGCGGTCGCGTAGTCGGTACTCAAGAGCCACTGGGCTCCGAAGCTGCCGTCGAACGTGGCCTGCGTGGTGACTGGCACAGATTTGCAGGCGGCGACGAACGACTGAGTGTTGGTCGCGCTCGACTGATCGATGAGGAGGTTGACCGCAATCTGGAACAGCCCGCGCTTACCATTGGTGCCGCCAGGGGTGACGCGTGTGGCCGGGACGGACGTGAGGCTACTATTCCCTAGCAGATGCTCACTAAATAATGCCGTCGTCGAAGTGCCGTCGATGATCGTCTGAACCCGGACCGGCCCCGCCGACGCAGGCGGCTTCTCACCGGCCTGTGTGATCAGGTTGAACACCAGGTTGTTCTTCCCCATGCTGGGGACGATCGTCCCGCTACAGGCCCTGATCGTGGCCGGACCACCGTAGTTGCTCGCGTAATTCGTCACGGCGAATTGCCCCGGGTAGCCGCTTGTGCCGGCGGTAAAGGAGAAGCTCAGGTTCCGGTTCTCACTCTCGGACGGACAGAGCAGAATACTGATCGTCGTCAGGGCGACGGTCGTGTTGGTGCCCGAAAACGGCGACGCCATCTCCAGCATCGGGGCGTTGAAGTTCAGGGCGTTGTACAGCGGCTGTTGCTCGATCTGAGGCAACAGGCTCGCGGTCCACGACACCCACCATTGGACGCCGGTCTTTCCGTTCACGATCAAGGCGTTTTGGGTCGTCTGCGCCGGCAGTACGTTGGACTGAGTGATGTAGCTCTGCACGGCCAGCCCCAACTGCTTCAAGTTGTTGACGCACTGGGTCCGCCGCGCCGATTCTCGCGCCGACTGTACTGCCGGTAAGAGGAGCGCGATCAGGACGCCGATGATCGCGATGACGACCAGAAGCTCGATCAAGGTAAACCCGCGACGGCTCGCAATCGGGCGTATCATCGCATCAGCCTCTCTTTCAGTGGACCGGAAATGAACGCGGAATGCCTTTCATTCAGTATTGGGTCGCGAAAGTCGGATGACAAGCCCGGATGAAGCGTTAAAGTGTGCGTGGGCTATTCATTAGCTCGCTTGCAGACGGTCGGGGCGTCTCCATGGTCGGGCAGGGGAACCTGTCGACTCGGAGAGCCAGATCCCTACATGAGCCGATCGATGATTCGATAGGCGATGTCCACTGGCCGAATCCTCGCTTGGGTCTTGGCCTTGTCATCAGATTGTGCTAAAGTGATGCACTTGTCACTTGCCGAGTCCACTGGGAATCGGAGCTGCCATGAATTTCGATCAACTGCTCCGGTTCGCCGTGGAGCAAGGCGCGTCCGACCTTCACTTCCAGATCGGTGCTTCGCCGCTGTTGCGCATCAACGGGCTGATCCGAGTTGTTGAGGCCCCGCCGGTCACCGACCAGGACTTGAGCCCGTTCATCCGATCGATCAAACCGGGCCTGACCGCCGAAGCGTTGCCCGCGGCTATGTTTGACGGCCTCGATTTTTCCTACGGAATCGCCGGGCTGGCCCGGTTCCGCTGCAACGTTTACAGTCACATGGGGACCCCTGCGCTGGTTATGCGGGTGATCTCACTGAAGATCCGCACGCTGGACGAGCTCCAGCTTCCTCCGGTCATCAAGGACATCACCCTCTCTCCGCGTGGATTGACTCTCGTCACCGGGACGACCGGGAGCGGCAAGTCCACGACACTGGCTGCAATGGTTCGACCTGATCAATACGACCTACCACTGCAAGATCGTCACGATCGAGGATCCGATCGAGTACGTTCACACGAACCAAAAAGCCATGATCTCGCAGCTCGAAGTGGGCCGGGACACGCCCTCGTTCGAGCATGGACTGCGCCAGGCCTTGCGGCAAGACCCAGACGTGATCCTCGTCGGCGAGGTGCGCGACAGCGAGACGATGCGCATGGCCCTTCGCGCCGCCGACACCGGCCATCAGGTCTTCACCACGGTGCACAGCTCGAATGCATCCCAGACGATCGAACGGATCCTGGCGATGATCCCCCCCGAGGAGCGCGAGATCGCCACATCCCAACTGGCTGGATCGCTCACGGCGGTCATCTCTCAGCGACTGGCCGTCACGCGTGATGATCAGAGGCGCGCGATCATGGAGATCCTCCGGGGGGGCCCGGTCACCTCCAAGTTCATCCTGGAGCACCGGCTCGGCGAGATCAGCGACTACATCAACACCCGAGAGCAGGGCATGCAGCGGTTCGATCAACACCTGGTTGACCTGCACAACGAGAAGGTCATTTCCGGCACCGAAGCCCTGCGCCTTGCGACGAACCCCGAGGCGGTCGCGCTTGGGATGCGAGGGATCCATTAACGTCCTTCGGCAACGTCCGCTCGACCGAGGGGACGGATCTCTTGACCACGGGGTCCTGAATCGAGGGCAAAACGACGCGACCCGGGACACACGCCCGGGTCGCGAGGGATTCATTGGTCGGGTCGGTAGTGGTGGATTGGCTTGCCCCCCGACAGGAGGGCACCTCCGTTCAATCGCCGAGGAGTTTGGGAATGTCGGCCACGATGGCCTCGATGTCTTTCTCGGTCAGATCGCCCTTGTAGGCGCGTTTAATCTTGACTTGACCGTTCTTCCACATCAAGACCGTGATGTCGGCATCCCTGGACAACTCGTAGTCGGGAGGCCCGCCGGGTTCTCCGTACATCGTGAGTGGAACGTTTTTGATCGTACCATCCTGCGCCAGCTTTCGGAGTTCCTCCGGGATCTTGCCGGGTTCTTTGGTCATGACCACGACGAAACTCTTGAGCGGGTCGTTTGCTTCAACCTTTCGATCGATCTGCTTGACCAAACTGGCCAAGGGCTCGGAGGTCTTGCGGACGAAGACGCAGACCACCGGGCACGAACCATACATTCACCGGTAGCAGAGGGTCGTGCCCTTGTTCGGGCCAGTGATGTCGTCAACCTGGAACGGGTTGACGGCTTCACCGACCTTCAGCCCCGATTCAACGGCATCTCCCGCGAGTAGAGTCCCCACCGTCACGATGGAGACCACTACCGCGGAGATGCCCTTTGCCAACTTCAGTCGCATGGGATTCTCCTTGAGTGTGACCCGACCGGAGATCCCCAGGAACAGATTTCACGATTGTGTCGCCTCTGTCAAGCGGAGTGCGATCGCGCTGCGACGCTGTTGGGGAATACGGCATCGCTTTCTGCCACGAGCGCCGCGTCATTTTCCGGTGGGAATCGTGGGCTGGACAGGTTGTCCATTTGCTAGTGAGGACGCATAGGCTTTCACGACCGCATCGTCTTCTCGGAGGCCAGAAAGGATCTCAGAGCGGGAACTGTCCTCCAGACCCACGGTGATGGGTTTCCGGACCGCCTTCCCATCGACGACTACGACGCAGTACGTTCTCGAATCCTCATGGACCAGCGCGGTACTGGGCACGGTCATGGCGCCGGGATGTTCGTCTACAATCACAGTCGCATAAGCGTAGAGACCGGGCCGCAGTGTTGCCTTGGGGTTCGGGACATCGATCTCTGTGCGGATCGTCCGGTTCTTGGCGTCGAGGATCCATGAGGTTCGGGTCACCTTGCCCTCTAAGGGCTGGGCGGCGAGGGCTTGCAGGCGAATCAGGACCCGGTCACCGGGGTTGACCTGCGGGGCATACATCTCAGGCACGCTGACGATGATCCGCACGATGTCGTCGCGAACGACGAGGAACAGAGGTTGGCCGTGGGGCCCGGTCTCGGTCAGGTCGCCGACGTTGACGTGCCGTCGGGCGACGACTCCATCGTAGGGTGCAACGATCGTGCAATACGTTCGGAAGGCCTCGGTGCGTCGGGCGTCGGACCTGGCGACTTTGATTCTCGACCCGGCGGCCTTCACGTCGGCGCGGGCCTTCGCGAGCATGGCTGTCCCTTGGCGGACGGCGGCATCGGCCGTATGGATCTGGGCCTCAACTTCCTCACGCGCCGACTCGGACGACTTGAGCTTGCTGCGTGTCTCATCGAGGAGGCTGCCGGTCTGCGCCCGCTGGTGGAAGAGTTCTTCGATGCGCTTGTATTCGGCGTGCCAGCGCGAGAGGTCGGCATCGGCCCGCTTGATGCCGGCCCGCACTTCTTCCAGCTTGGCCTGAGTGCTGTACAGGTTGGCCAGCGCAACGTCCTCATTCGCCTTGGCCTGCGCAAGCATGGCCTCGGACTCCTCGGCCAGGGCCTGTTTTTGCTCGGCTTCCGCATCGAGTTCGGGCACGCTCAGGACGGCCAGCACCTGACCCTTGGTGACCTTGGCGCCGATGTCCGCGTTCCACTGTTGAACGTAGCCCGAGACCTTGGCATGGATCTCGGTCACCTCGTACGGCTCGATCTGTCCGGGCTCCTCAATGGACCGGCGTATCATCGCACGTTCGGGCCGCACGACCTCCACTCGCATGACAGGCGCGACGGCCGCCTGGTCGGCCCTGGCCGTCAGCGCTTGGTTACAGCCGACCGTGATGAACAATAGGGTGATGAGCGACCCAAGCCCGATGAGGATTCGAGGGATTGTTGGCGACATGGTGGGACTCCACGGGAAGGGTGCCGCGACTCGAGCGACACTCGGAAGCGATGCGTGACTTGCAATCAACTTCAGGTTCTTGTGGTCATCTGCGATTCCGGGGATTGATGGAACATAGAAAGTCCTTGGTTCGTCGATTCGGCATTGGAGGAGACGACGGCCGAGGAGCGTTCGCCCCAGAGTTCGGGTTCGTAATGTGCGCTATCGGGATCGGCCGGGTCGATCGATGCGGATTGCCGTCCCGCGCCATCCTGGATAATCGCGAAGACGGTGGGGAGCACGAACAGGGTCGCCAGGGTCGCAGCGGCGAGACCGCCGATGACGGCTCGAGCCAGTGGCGCGGTCTGCTCGCTGCCCTCGCTCAATCCCAGTGCCATCGGGCTCATCCCGGCGATCATGGCGCAACTGGTCATCAGGATCGGCCGGAGCCGTCCCCGGGCACCGGCGACCGCCGCGCGGTCAGACGTGTAGCCTTGGGTGCGGCGATGGCGCTCGGCAAACGTGATCAGGAGGATCGCGTTGGCGACCGCGACGCCGATCGCCATGATCGCCCCCATGAACGACTGGAGGTTAATCGTCGTCCCGGTCAGCCACAGCGCAGATACGACGCCCGCTACCACCGCGGGGGTGGTCGACAGGACCACGAGCGCCAGCCGGACCGACTGGAAGTTGGCCGTCAGGAGCAGCATGATGACGATGATGGTCATCGCCAGGCCAATCGCGAGGCCGCGGAGGATCTCCTTCATCGGGGCGATCTGGCCGCGAACCTCGACGGTCGCTCCCTTTGGCGGTTCGCCGGCCATGGTGATAGCTCGATCCACGTGGCCGGCGACCTGTCCCAGGTCCTCGCTCGCGATGTTCGCGGTGAGGCTCACCACGCGCTTCATGTTGTAGCGGTCGTACTCACCGGGCATGATTCCCGGGCTGACCCTAGCGACGTCGCGGAGCAGGAGGGGCTCGCCGCCTGGGTGTGCGATCGGGATCGTCTCGACTCCGATGATGGAGTCCATGACCTGGTACGGGATCTCAACCTGCACCTGGTAGCCGATGCCGGTCTTGGCATCGGGCCAGTAATTGGGGACGACGAAGCGACTGGACGACGTCGCGGCGACCAGGGAACGGGCGATCTCGGCAACCGAGACGCCGCTCAGCCCGGCCTTCTCGCGGTTGACCTGTACGCTGACCGTGGGATAATCCAGGGTCTGGGCGAATTGCAGGTCGCGCAGTGAGGCGACCTTCGCCAGCTCCGCTCGAACTCGCTCCGCGTAGGCCCGGTTGTCCGCAAGATTGGGCCCGTTCACCGTGAATTCCACGGGGGTTGGCGAGCCGAAACTCATGACCTCGCTGACGATATCGGCCGGCTCGAAGGAAAACCGAACCTCGGGCATCGTCCGGGCAAGGACGGTTCGTAGACGCTCCTTGAGTCCCTCCAGCGCAACAGTCCTTTCTCGTTTCAGGGCCACCCGGAGCACGACTTCCTCAGGGCCACCCGTCCACTGGAAAATCGCGTTGATCGGGTAGCTCGAGGGGATGAGCCCGACGTATCCTACGGAGATCTCCACGTGGTCTGCCCCCACCTCGTTCCGGATCGTCTCGAGTGTCTGGAGGGCGAGCTTCTCGGTCTCCTCAATCCGCGTCCCGGTAGGCGCGCGCATCCGGAGCTGGAAGCGCCCGGCGTCTACCTTCGGAAAGATCTCGAGACCCAGGTCCCGGCCCACGCCGACGATGGCCATCGCGACCACGATCAGATAGGCCGGCACGACGAACCACCGCCAGGCGACGATTCGTGAGAGAGCCCGGCTGTAGGCGTGGATCGTGGCGCTCAAACAGCGTCCGCCGAGACGAATCACTGCGCCGTTGACGACCACGGAGTAGCCAGCTCGAAAGCACGGGGACGAAGGTACTCGACAGCAGGTACGAGGAAACCATGGCGAACCCGACGGCCAGCGAGAGTGGGACAAACAGCGCCTGCGCCGCACCTTGCATGAAGAACGACGGCAAGAAGACCGCGAGGATGCAGAGCATCGCCAGCAGCCGGGGGACCGCCGTGTCCTGGTTCCCGAGTCGAACGGCCGAGGCGATCGACCGGGTCCCTTCCATCTGATGGTGGATGTTCTCTATCTCGACCGTCGCCTCGTCGACCAGGATGCCTATGGCCAGCGCCAGTCCTCCGAGGGTCATCAAGTTGATCGTCTGGCCTGTGAGCCAGAGGGCAACCAGCGCACCGCAGATGGCGAACGGGATATTGAGGACGACGACAATCACGCTCCGCCAATCGCGGAGGAAGATCAGAACCATCAGCCCGGTCAGGACGGCGCCGAGGGCTCCTTCGGTGGCGAGACTGCGTACCGCATTGGTCACGGTGGGGGACTGGTCGAACTCGAAACTGACACGGATATCGTCGGGAAGAACGGCTTGCATCTTGGGTAACGCCGCTTTGACGTTGCTCACCACCGAGATTGTCGATGCGTCGGCCCGCTTGGTGACCAGGATGTAGACCGCACGGCGGCCGTTGACGAGGGCATAGCCGGCGGGGATATCGTTGGAGTCCTGCACCGTGGCTACATCGCGAATATAGACCGACGGATTGGTCCCGATGCGAATCGGGATGCTCTCCAGCTCCTTGACGTCGCGGACCAGCGAGTTGATCGGGACGATCGGCATCAGCTTGCCGATGCGGACGTTCCCCGAAGGACTGATCGTATTGCCGTTGGTCAGGGCCGTGATGAGCTCGTCGGGCGAGATGGAATACGAACGGAGTCGATCGGGGTCGGCCCGCACGACCACCGTGCGCTGGTTACCACCGAACGGCGGCGGCGCGGAGACGCCGGGCAGGCTCGCGAACATCGGCCGCACCTTGAACAGTGCCTGGTCCTGGATCTCGCCGATCGATTTCGTCTCGCTCCGGAGCACCAGGTAACCCACCGGCACGCTGCCGGCGTCGAACCGCGTGATGAACGGCGAAACCGTGCCCGGGGGCATGAAGGCGCGCGAGCGAGTCACATAGCCGATCGTCTCGGCCATGGCCTGCGCCATATTGGTGCCGGGATGGAAGAAGAGCTTCATCACCGCCATGCCCTGGACGTTGCGGCTCTCAACGTGGTGGATGCCGGAAATGTACAAGAAATGGTATTCGTAGTAGTTGGTGAGCAGCCCCTCCATCTGCGCCGGGTCCATGCCGCCGTAGGGCTGGCACACGTAGACGACGGGGAGGTTCAGGTTGGGGAAGATGTCGATCGACATCCGCGTCACGGCCAGGCCACTGCCCAGCGCCACGGCAACCACGAGCACCATCACGGTCATCGGCCGCCGCATGGCAAAGACGATGGGGTTCATGGGGCTTGTTCGCTTTATTCAGAAGGGCCAGTCGGCCTTGGGATCGAAATTCATGATGCGCGCGGGTGCCTCGGTGGGGACCCGCGGCCGGAGGTAGGGCTTGTCGGCGGCCTTGTGGCAGGAGTAGCACACGGTCAAACTTTCCTTATAGGTCGCCTCGAACGCGGCCTTGCCCTTGCCGTCGATCGTCTTCTTCAGTTGGGTGAGCTGGCTGTTCTCGAAGGCCTGAAGGATGTTCTCCAGGTTGACGTCTCGGCCCCGGTTATCCTTGCGGATCGGGATGCGGCGTACGGCCCAGCGGAGATGCGATCGGGACTCCGCCAGGTAGAAGTCGGCGAGTGCCCAGTTCTCGGCCGTTCCGGCAAACCACAGGTTGGCGAAGTGTTCGCCGACGTCTGCCATCATGTGCGACTGCGAGGGGATCAGATCCTCGAGGGCTTTCAACTTGGCAGTCATGTCCTCTTGTGGCGGTGCGGCGGGCAGCTGCGCTCTCGCACCCGCTCGATGCCGTCACCGCGAGGAGGGCGAGAACGGCCAAGATCATGTGACCTCGGATCATCATGTCATTCCTCACTTTTTCGCACTCAGGACTTTGCGTCTTGCCGGACTCCCGTGCACTCGTCGGATGGGATCGAAGATCCGGCCGGTTGATCGTGAAGCACCTCGGCGACCAGTTCGCCGAGCTTGGTCTTGGTGGACTCCAGGGCGGCCGCGCCCTCCGGCGTTGCCCGGTAATACTTCCGCTGCTTGCCCGTCACGACCTCGGTGTAGGAATTCAGGTAGCCGGCGGCCTCGAGCTGGTGGAGCATCGGATAGAGCGTCCCGGCGCCGATCTCGTAGCCGTGGCGGCGCAGCTCGGCCATCATCTCCAGGCCGAAGATGGGCCCTTTGACGGCGTGGTACAGCACGTGCATCCGCACGAAGCCGCCCCAGAACATCTTGGTAAGCAACGCGCTCATCTGTATCGAGCTCCGATATCGAAGACCAATATTAGCAGACTGTGATCGGTCGGGCAAGCCACCGCGTCCTCTCAGTCGAATCGGTGTCTGGCGGTCAGCCAGAGTTCAGAGCCCCGCCAATCCCCGCTTGGGCGGGTCGCGTCGGTCTCTGTGCTTCGGGTGATTTCGGGTGAATTTCCAACCACGGATCGCGTTCGACAAAACCATGCAATCTAGCATACCCACATTTTGACTGAGACGGATCGCCGGGATCCTGGCGACGCTGGGCGGGGCCGATTCAGAACTGGGTCGGCCGTTCCCGAAGCGCCGCGTCTTGGAAATTCTTCCGATTGAGAGGAATTTGCGGGCTGGAGTGGTCGGTGCCCTTTAGCCTGTTGAGTTGAGATTACCGATTTGTGCGGATTTGAGAGTTAGGTGGTCTGTGCGGAGGATTGGCTTCGTTTTGAGAGATTTGGGGCGGTCTGCGCGGAAAGTTGGCTTCGTTTTAGGGGTTGTGGGGCTGGCTGCGCGGGGGGTTGGCTTCGTTTTGCGACTACTGAATCTTGCTGCTCGTGGTCCTTGGGTCCGTAAGTTCGATTTCGCGCTGCCCCCAATGTCGATTGGTCTGGTTGAAGAATTCTCGAAGATTCCACGCATGGTTTCGTGCAACCGTTCAAGCTGTCGTGTTAGGCGGATGGCCATCGCTGGGTGGACCCAATATTACCGCGTGCGTGCGGGTACCGACGCGGCACATCAATCGCGGCGAACGGCGCTTGCAGACGACCTCCCAGGACGCGAGTACGAAGGCCTCTTACTTACAGGATGCCGCAACTTTAAAAAAACGAGAACGCATACCGGCAAGAACGGGCAGGATTATTGGCTTAAGTCCTTATATTGCAGGGATATAATTTTTTCGAAAAATTTTTCGTACCGGTAGATTAGCCAGGGTGCTCGCCCCAGATCGGACGGTTCGGTCGAACCGACAGTTAACAAACCAAACAGACGCGAATGGCGGGCAGCAGTTGTGGAGAAGCCAATCAGCAGAACATGCTCACCCGCCAAGCGGGAGGCAACGAGTGCGCGTACGAAGAAACGTCCAGGTCAGACTGACACTGGGGCTCACGGTTAATCTGATACAACGACCTCGAACAGGTAACCCACCTCGAGATCGCGGTCGCCCTCCCCTTGGCCTCGGCGACGGCCGGTGCCACGAGTTGTGATGGACGTGAAGAAAGAGGATCAGTCGGCGGAACCCGATCGGGCGGGACTGCGGCCAAGGAGGTCCACCTCGCCCGGAGGTACTTCTACTGGTGCGCCACATGATACGACGGGACGATCTGGCTCGCGCGACGCGGCCAGCTCGTCGAGGAGACTGACTCCATGCCGTTTGCGCCACAGCCGTTTCTGCACGGCGAAATACAGCACTGGCAGGAACACGTCGATCACCTCGTCGGCGATCAGGAGGCCGCCGAGCACTGGAGCGGCCATGGGACGGATCACCTCGGAACCAACGCCGCTGGCCCAGAGCATCGGGGCGATCGAAAGGATGGCTGCGCCCTCGGTCAGCAGCTTGGGCCGCAGGCGATGTATCGCGCCCTCCAGGATGGCCTGACGCAGCTCGGCCACCGAGCCGATCGCGCCCAATCCCCCGCGCTCCTCAATCGCCTCGCGGAGGTAGACCAGCATCACGACGCCCGTCTCCACCGCCATGCCGAAGCAGGCGATGTAGCCGACCTGCACCGCCACGCTGAACTTGAAGCCGAAGAGCCATTGGAAGATCGCCCCGCCGGCCAGCGCCCCGAGCACGCTCGTCATCATGAGCAGCGCGTCGGTCCAGCTCTTGTGAGTCAGGTAGAGGATGATCAGGATCGTGGCGATCACCGCCGGGAAGACCAGGCGGAGCGTCTGCTGGGCGCGGACCTGGTGCTCGAAGGTGCCGGACCACTCCAGGTACACCCCCGCCGGCAGCTTGACCTTCTCCGCGACCACCCGTCGTGCCTCGTTGACGAAGCCGACCTCGTCGCGCTCCTCGCGAACCCGGAGCTGGATATAAGCGCGAAGCATCCCATTCTCGCTCTTGATCATCGACGGACCCTCGACGACACGTACGTCGGCCACCGCGGCGAGGGGGACCGGGGCCGAGCTTGATCGGTTGTTGCCCGGTTCGCTTTCAGTCGGCATGGTACCCATCCCACGCGACGGACCGATCGGGCCGGTCGAAACGAGGATGTTCTTCAGGGCTTCCACGTCGTCTCGGTAGTCGCGGGCGTAACGGATTCGGACCGGATACCGCTCGCGTCCTTCGACGGTTTGCGTCACGGGCCTCCCTCCCATCGCCGTCTCGACGACGTCTTGCACATCGCCGACGTTGATCCCATATCGTGCCGCGCGGCGCGATCGATGCGGATCTCGACATAGCCCTTGCCGGTGATCTGGTCCGGGAAGACATCGGTCGCCCCGCGTACGGCTCGCAGTACTCCGGCGATTTCCTGGACCACGCGCTGGATCTCGTCGAGCTTCGAGCCGAAGACCTTCACGGCCACCGGCATTCGCACGCCGGTCGAGAGCATTTCGATCCGAGCGGCGATTGGCTGGGTGAAGCTGTTGCCCCATCCGGGCATCTGCAATGCCGTGTTCATCTCCTCGACCAGGTCGTTCTTCGTCTTCTTCCCGAGCAGGAGCCGTTTGGCGAACGGTTTCTCCAGTTCGGCGCGGATCGCCCTGCGTTGTTTCTCCGCTGGCGAGTGGCCTTCAGGAAGACCCTTCTCACCGGTCCTCGTGGCAGCGGGGGCGACACCGCTCGCCAGGACCACGGTTTCCTCCCCATCTGGGCCTGACTGGAGCCTCGTCAACTCCTCCAGGGCCGTCCAGGTCGTCGTGCCCACCGCACGATCGAAGAGCTCCCAGTTGAGCGACGTCATCCGCTCTTCCAGCCGTCGCGCGTGCTCGGCGGCCAGGTGGTCGGCGGTCAGGGTGAAGAGGGTTGGACGACCAAAGCCGAGGGCTTCGCCGGCCGACTCGACGGCCCGTTCCAGACCAGACGACAGAGGGGCTAGCAGATCGGGCCGATCGCGGAGCACGCCCAGCGACACTAATCGTCGGGACATATCGTTGATCAGCGCGCTGACATCGTCGCCGAGGACCTCGGTGGCGAGGCGGTCGCCGTAAGTCTTCGTCAGCGGTTCGAGGATCGCCTCCCGATCGGCGCCGGTGGGTTGATGGAGAATCGTCCCGGGATCGATTCGCTCGAGCAGAGCCTTCAGGGCCTCGCCCACCAGGGTGCGCCCCAGCTCGGTGCGATACTCCGCCAACCGCTGGACGGCCAGGCCGCGGAGGACTCCGTCCACGGCGACGGCGACGTTCATGGCTGCTGCATTGATCAGGGTCTCGCGCCGCTCGGTCGAATCCATCGCGTGCAGTAGGCCCCTGGATTCGAGCGCTCTGAGCGCGTCACGCGTCTGGTGGACGACATCCTCGAACTTCAGTTTGCGCTTCGGCCAGACCGAGCGGTCTCTCAGGTTGATCACGGTCTCGATCATGTCCAGAGGCGCCGTGTCGGTCGGGGTCTCGGCCCGTCCTGCCTTGCCGACGACTTGCCAGACCTCGGGAAACCCGCGCAGGATCTGGTCGCGGACCTTCAGGTCGTCGGTCACCTGGGCGATCGACGCCCGCGGCACGGTCGTCGGCATGTCCATGATGCTCTGCTCGTCCAGGTCGGGCATGAACTCGCGGCCGAGTTTCGTCGAGGCGACGTAGCCCAGCCCGACAATGACCGCGAACAGCCAGCAGACCAGACGGGGCCGATCCATCAGCCACGCGAGCATGGGCCGGAAGATCTCGATCATCGTACGGACCAGCCAGTTCTCGTCTTCCGACTTGATCCGACCCTTCAGAAAGATCGGGATCAAGGCCGGAACGAGAGTGATCGAGAGCAGGGCCACGCCGACCAGGGCGAACGTCTTGGTATAGGCCAGCGGGTGGAACATCTTCCCCTCGCGGCCGGTAAGCGCGAAGACCGGCAGGAACGATACGATCGTGATCAGTACCGAGAAAAAGATCGGCCGGCCTACCGTGCGGCATGCCGCGATCACGATTTCGGTCGTATCGCCCCGGATCGGTTCTCGGCCGAACCGTCGCGTGAGATGATGGGCGGCATTCTCACCCATAACGACCGCCTGGTCAATCAGGATGCCGACCGAGATCGAGATCCCGGCCAGGCTCATGATGTTCGACGACAGGCCGAATAGCCGCATCATGATGAAGCTGAAGAGGATCGCCATCGGCAGCGTTACCGCGACGACGAACGCGTTGCCGATGTGCCCCATGACCAGCAGGATCGCGATCGTGCAGACGAGCAGCTCTTCCTTCACCGTCCCACTGACGGTCTCGATTGCACGGTGGATCAGCGGCGTGCGGTCGTAGAACGGGACGATCCGCACGCCCGGGGGCAGCCCCGCCAGGAGCGTAGTGATCTTCTCCTTGATGCGCCGGGTGACCTCGAGCGGGTTCTCACCGTATCGCATCAGGACCACGCCACCGACGACCTCCCTGCCGTCCTTCTCGAGCACGCTCCGGCGGAACGTCGGACCGGTCTGCACGGTGCCCAGGTCTCCCACTCGGATCGGCGTGCCGTTCCGACCCCGGCTCACCACGGTCTCGCGGATGTCGTCGAGCTTCTCGATCCAGCCGATGGATCGGATCAGGAATTCGGCTTTCCCCTGGTGGATAACCCGACCGCCGACAGACGAGTTCGACCGCGCGACGGCCGCGTCGACCTGGCCCAAACTGATGCCATAGGCCCGGAGCTTGTTGGGGTCGAGATCGATCTGGTATTCCTTCGGCGCACCGCCGACGGAGGCGACCTCCGCCACACCCGGTACACTCGTGAGCTGGTAACGCACATACCAGTCCTGAATCGAACGCAGCTCACCGAGATCGTTGCCTTCTCCTTCGACGGTGTACCAGAAAATCTGGCCGACGGCCGTGGCGTCGGGAGCCATGTAGGGGACGACGCCCGCCGGCATCTCCGGCGCGATCGTGGCCAGCCGTTCGAGGACCCGCTGGCGGGCGAAGTAATAGTCGGTGCGATCATCGAAGATGATTGTGATCATCGAGAAGTTGAATTCGCTCGACGACCGGACCACCTTCACACCCGCCAGCCCCTGGAGCTTCGACGAGAGCGGATAGGTCACCTGATCCTCAATCTCCTGCGGGCTCCGGCCCATCCAGTCAGCGAAGACGATCACCTGGTTTTCTGAGAGGTCCGGGATCGCGTCGACGGGCGTTGTGAGCATCGCGTGCACACCCGCGACCCCGAGCAGCAGAGAGGCCAGGATCACGAGGAAGCGGTTGCGGATCGACCATTCGATGACGGACTCGATCATGGAAATCGCCTTCCCAGATTGGCGTCGAAACGGCCTTCGGTTACGATAATGACTCCGGTGGCGATCGTCCGAATCGTTCGAAAACCATCACTCCGAGGTACTGGCATGGCGCCCAGCTACTCCCAAGACCGAGTGTTCTTCCGAGCCCCGAAGAGTTCAATTCCATCACTTCCAAGGAGGGACGCGTGTACGCCATCGCTTTCGACTTGGACATTGACTCCCTGAAGAATAACTATGGTGATCCCTACAACAACGCGTATTACGAAATCCGAAGAGTTCTCCAGCGTCACGGTTTCTCATGGCAGCAGGGGAGCGTCTATTTCGGGGGGCCGAATATTAACGCCGTGACATGCGTCCTGGCGGCGATGGATCTGGCACGCAGCCTTTTGTGGTTTGCGGCATCGGTCAGGGACATCCGCATGCTTCGCATCGAGGAGTTGATCGATCTGATGCCGGCCGTTCAGCAGGCAGTGCAGCCTTGACGTCGGGCCCTTTCATCGTTTGCGATCGTTCCGTTACCGAGCGGGCGGGTTGAGCCGGCTTTCGGCGTCCACCAGGAATGCGCCGGCAGCGGCAATCTTCTCGCCGGGTTCCAGTCCTTCCAGTACGGGGAAGCGATCGCCGACGCGGGTCCCCAGCACCACCTGGCGGCCCTCGAAGACGCCGGGCTCGACCTCAACGTAGACGATCTTCCGCGTGCCGGTGTCGATGACGGCGGTTTCGGGAACGCTGAGCACCTCATCGCGAGGCGGAGGCGCCTGGCGGGCCAGGTACCTGGCGGGTGCGGCCTTGAGCTTCGGTGGACACGCCTTGCAACAGGTCCAGACCTTGCCTCCCTCGACCTCGACCGCGAGCGGCTGCCCCATCGAGCCTAGCCTTGCCTTGGTGACCGGGCAGTCCTGCTGCTTCTCGACGGTCAGGTTCAATAAATGGAGCGGGCCGTCCGACGGCTGGGCCGCGGCTCGACGGGTCTTGAAGGCGGGCAGGTCGGATACCGGCGCCTCGAGCGTCACGGTCGCGAACATGCCGGGCCGAAGCTTGTGGCCGGGGTTGTCGAGTGAGAAACGGACCTCGACGGTGCGCGTTATGGGGTCCAGGTGCGGCTGGACGAACTCGACCTTGCCCGGAAATGACTGGCCGGGGAACGCGTCGACGGTCGCACGAACCTCCTGTCCTTCGCGAACCAGTGCCAGTTGGTGCTCGTAGACCTGGGCCTGCACCCAGACCGTGTGCAGGCTGGCGACCTCGAACATGGGGAAGCTCTCCGGGACCTCCTGCCCCTCGACGACGTTCTTCTTGACCAGATGACCGCCGATCGGCGAGAGAACCGGGACCGTGGCGTCGGCCTTGCCGGTCTTGAGGAGGTCATCGATCTGCGCCTGGGTAATTCCCCACCGGCGGACCTTCTCGGACGCGAGTCGTACCAACTCCTTCCGATCGCCGAACAACGATCGCGCCTCAGCCGTGCGAAGCCGGCCGGTGTCCTCATCCGTGCGCCGGGCGGCGGTGAGCAACTCCTGGAACGCCTGGTCCAGCTCGGGGCTATAAAGCTCGGCCAGTGCCTCCCCCGCCACGACGTCCTTACCCGTGTAATTTGCGTGCAGCTTCTCCACGCGCGTCTTGCCGGGGACCTTGGAAACGATCGTCGCGAGTTGTCGTTCGTCGAAGGCGACGTATCCCACGGTCGTCACGCTCTGCGAGAGCGGGGCGTAGGACACCGCGGTCGTCGTAATCCCCGCCTGCGCAATCCGTGTCGGAGCCAGTTGCACGCGGGCGAGCACGCCGGCGGGGAGTGCCTGCGCCTCTCCTCTGTGGCGCTTCGCGAGCGGCATCCCACAGATCGGGCAACTGCCCGGCTCCTCCTGAACGACGTGGGGATGCATCGGACAGTAGAACTCGATGCCGGATGCCGCGATCGTTCGCTCGACGGTCGGCCGAGTCCACTTGTCGTATCGGCTCCAGATCTCGTCCCAGTAAGCGAATACGAACCCTGTTGCGGCCATCAACGCGACGAACCGGAGTCGGATCTCCACCACCTTGACGACCAGCCAGAGCTTCTGCCTGCGCGTCAGGGTCGGGCTGGCGGCATCGTGGAACTCCGCCGGCCCCGAGGGTCGGGAAAGAGTCATAGGGAACGCTCCCAGTGTGCGGTGTGGACTTTGAGTCTGTCCCAGAAGTGCGAGCGAGGGGGCGTCAGCCCCCTGTCCGGTAAGCGACGGACCTCCACGACAGTGGGCTGACGCCCCCCGCTCGCCCGGCCCGGCCCCTTCTGGGACAGACTCTTACCGCCCGCACGCGCGGCCTGTTTATGATCTCGACGACATCAATTTGTACAGGCAGGGAAGCGTATCAGATCAGGAGTCGGCCGGTGCGGAGATAGAGCGGGTCCTCCGGCGGGCGACCGGAGGGCGGAGTGAGACGTACGAAGTGGAACGTTGCAGGAGGACCTGGGATCGTTGTAACGAAGGCACGACCGCCGTCGGGATCCACACGTCGTCCGGTCGGTCGTGGCTGAGACTTCGCGGCTGGAGTGTTCGGCTCCCTCGACCGGCACGCGCAGCCACCCTCCCGAATCGAGTAGCCTCGGTGGGTCGAAGCAAGTGTCGAAGGAGGGCAGGACGAGCGGTCCGCAGATTTGCAGCAGCTCGATGTGCAGCGGCGCCCAATACAGCAGCTTCGCAGTCGGGCTTTCGATGTCGCTCCCGCCATTCCGCCGCTGACGTCGCCCGGCGACCACGACATCCCGACGATCGCCGCGAAGGCGATCCAGGAGAGCCGTAGTTCGCGACGAGTCGTCATGGTCGCACCAAAGGGGATCCGCCCAGATAAGGCAGGAGACGGGACCATCGAAAGCGCTTTTCTCTAAACGATTCTACGTCGGCTGTCAATCGTTGCTTCGGGATCTTCTTTCCTCCAGCAAGAAAGATCATCACACCCAGAGATGACCTTGCCGATAGTAGAGAATAGAGCGATCGAATCGGTGTTGCCGGTTGCGCGGGTGGTTCGCGCATCGCGACGGCCCGGCTGGGAGGCCAATCGTGCGGCGACGTCGGAGTCCCGGCCTCTGGATCGCGCTTGCCGCGAGCGTGCTCGGATGCGCACAGGCTCCGCGCCAGCCCGCACCGGCGTCGATCCTCGCCCAACCGGCCGAGATCTTTGGCGATCACACGTCCATTGAAGGGTCGGATTCTGCGACTCATCCTCGGGTGGGGACAGCGGTTGCATCGAGTCCGGGACCGGCTCCCTCCGAACTCACCGGTCCGCAGCCTGTTGACGCCTATATCCGCCGTGCGCTGGCCGAGAATCGGACGGTCCAGGCGGCCTATCACAACGTCCAATCGCTGAAGTATCGCATTCCGCAGGTCACCGCGCTCGAGGATCCCGTCGCGTCGAACACCGTCTTCCCGATCCCCAGCGTTGCACCGCAGTATTCGCTGATGGGATATAACCCCTATAACCTGACGATCGCCCAGCAGTTCCCGTGGTTCGGGACGCTTCGGCTCCGGGGCGAAGTGGCCGAGAAGGACGTGCAGATCGCCGTGGTCGAGCTGGTGGCCGCGCAGCTCGACACGATCACGGCCGTAAAGCGCGGCGTATTATGACCTCTATTCCAACCAGAAGACCGCGGAGATCCTGGCTGACACCCGCACAATCCTCGACGTGTTCCGGTCGGTCGCCGCGAGTCGGCTCAAGGCTGGCGGAGCGGAGCAGGACGTGATCAAGGCCGAGGTTCTGATCAGCGAGCTGGATCGCGACCTGGCGAGCTATCAGCAGGCGATCTCCACGGCGCGTGCCGCGATGGCCCGACAGATCCACGTCAATCCCGATTCCGATCTAGGCACACTCCCCCAGGTGACGCTTGCGGATGTGCCAATGGAAGTCGATCCGCTCTACCAGATGGCCCTGGCCATCAGGCCCGAGCTCCGAGGGCGGCTGGAATCGATCGCCCGCGACGAGAAGGCGGAACAACTTGCCCAGAAACGGGCGTTGCCGAACGTCACGCTCGGCCTGACGTACATGGATATGACCCGACAGAACGCCGTCTCTCCCACGGCGAGCGGCTCGCCGAACGTGGGCCTTTTCGTCGCGTTCAACCTGCCGGTCAATCAGGCGAAGTATCGAGCCGGTGTCCTGGAGGCGCGGGAGCGCACCCTTGCGGACACCAAGCTGTTCGAAGCCCAGCAGGACGCGGCGTTCAGCGAGATCTACGACCTGCTCGTGCAAGCGAAGGTCCAGCGAAACGTCGTCCATCTGCTGCGCGATACGATCTTGCCTCGCACCAAGGAAACGCTGGAGCTGGCCAAGAGCGACTACGCCCGGAGTAATGTCGACATTGCAACGCTGCTCTCGGCCATCCGGGAAGTCCTCCAGGTCCAGGTCCAGATCGCCCAGGTCGAGGCCGAGCTCGGCAAGGCGATGGCGCTGCTGGAACGCGCCGTGGGTTGCCACCTGACCGAGCACCCGATCCCGAGTGGACCCGTGCCGGCTTCCGGTTCGACCTCCGCGCCGCCGCCGAGCGGCTCGGGGCCCTTCCAGTCGACGGTCCCGGCCGTGCGTGGGAACGCGCCGGCGAGACCTCTCTGATCCCGTCCTATGGCATCGGCATGGATATCACCGATGTGGACGATCCCGGCCTGGGAGGCTCGCGGAACGGGTAACCGATCCGAGGCGGCATGACGCTCATGTTGAACATTGGTGACGTTGACGGCGGCATTCCCGGACTCGATACGATCCCGATGGCGAGCGAGGCCATTCCACGTTGAGGCCCCGACCTCAACGAAGATCGGTTGCTCATTCCCATGCCTCCGGATGCGGTGGCGAGGCTGAATGAGGACCGAACGGGCCGCATCGACGGGGCCCCGCGCGGCCGAATCGCAAGTTCGCCGCCGCCGCTCATGCGATATGGCATGAAGCCGGCAAATCCGCCCGCATAGGGGATCAGTGAGCCGCGCGTTTCCGGCATCGCTTGAGCCGCGATTGCTCCGTAACCCCCCAACGATCGTTCAGAGAGATCCGCCTGCGCCCTGGCCAAGGTAGAGCCGGCAAGAAGGAACGCTCCGCAGAGAGGTGCCAATGAGAGGTTCTTCCGAGTGGAGAGCCACATGTCTGATTCCTACCAAAAGTCGCGCCCTTTGTCTGGTCTGACCGACTTCTCCGTCCATCCGAATCAGGAGCGCGCCGCCGATCCGAGGGGCTCTCAGCCGGATGCCTTCACCATCGGCGCCGTGGACCCGAGACTCCAACCCAATCGTGAGAACCCTCTCGAGACGCTCAGAGTCGTGGCAAAACGTTCACACCGACTGTAATCTGGGATCAACGTCCTATCAATGGAACTCCGGGGAAGAGCGAACCGATGCCGCAAGACGTTCGGCGCCGAGGTCATGCATTTCGCTGGGGTCTGACGATCGTTCTGGCCGCGGTCGGGCTCGCGATTGGGATGGCTGCGATCGTGCGCGTCGTCCGGCCCCGAGGTTCGTCCACGTCGTCGACGGATTGGGACGAGATTCAGACTTCCGCCAAGGGCGGCCGGTGGCCGGAGGTGAAACCCCGCCTCGAACTGTGGATCGCTGACCATCCCGAGCACGGAGAATCGCGGGTCCTGCTGGGAAAGGTCGAGTTGCAGGCCCACCATCGCGATGCGGGCGTCGAACTGCTTCGATCCGTCCCAGAGACAGACCCGAGCTGGGCCCAGGCCGAGATGGCGCTGGGTTTGCTCGCCATCCAGGAGCGGCATGCCGCCGACGCGGAGCAAAGCTTCCGGCGTGTCGCCGAACGGGATGCAGGAGAGATCGAGGCTCGTCGAAATCTGCTCTACTTGTTCGGCCTCGAGATGCGGCCCGCGGAGTCCCGGCGCATCCTCTGGCAGATTTATCGGATTCGTGAGGATCCCAACGTACTGGTTGACCTTGTCCTGGAACTGCTCCTCGAACAGGAGGACGTCCGCGGCCTGGCCCCGGAACTCGAGTTGCTCGTTGCCCAGACCCCTGACGATCCGTTTCTGAGACGCGCCTGGGGGATGGCTCAACTCTATCAGGGGAATCCTCGCCAGGCCCGTCCGCACCTGGAAGCCGCGGCCCAGCAACTGGAGCACGACCCATCCGGCCGGTTCGCCCTGGCCGAGTGCCTCATCATGCTCGGCGAACCGGTGGTCGCCGATGTTATCCTTGGAACAGTCCCGAGCGAACCGGTCGACGCATGCGCAATGGTGGTTGTTTCGAGGCCGGATCGAGGAGAGCGCCGATCGGCCAGAGTCTGCGATCGCGTCGTGGGAGCGAGCCGTCGCCTTGAATCCGATGAGTCGCGAAGCCCACTACCGGTTGGGGCAGACGTTGAAGCGACTCGGTCGGGACGAGCCGGCCCAGCGTCATCTGGAGCGGGCGAGCCGAATCGAAGATCAGGTTCGAAGGGTCCGACGCGAGCATCAGCAGCTTCGCCGTACGGCCCGGCGCACGGATCCGGATCTCTTCGAAAAACTTGGCCGGTTATGTCTCGAGTCGGGGCTCACTGCGGAGGCGCACGCGTGGTACGAACAGACGCTCAAGGTCGACCCGAGCCGTGAACTCCTCCGGACACAACTGGCGCAGTGGCAAGCGAAGGAGGCCGTTCCGTTCGCACTCTCGGATCCTCACGCCCGCAGCGCCGGCTCGAGAACCATCGTGCGCCAGGATCCCTCGAACTTCCCCTCCTGGGCTGGGCACCGAGGTCCAGTCACCACCTTTTGTCGAGGGGGCCGCAGCCGCTGGAATCACGTACTATTACGAGAGCGGCGCCGTCGACCGCCGGCTCTTCATCGCCGACACCATGGGCGGCGGAGTCGGCCTGATCGACTTCGATGCGGACGGCTGGCTTGACATTTATCTGGTCAACGGGTGTGCGCTGCCATTCGACACCCTTAACCCTCCCGCACCCAACCTCATTGTACCGCAACCAGCGCGATGGGACCTTTCGCGACGTGACCGGTTCCGCAGGCGTCGCCGGCAAGGGATACGGCATGGGCTGCGCGATCGGCGACTACGACAATGACGGCGACGATGACCTGTTCGTGACCGGTTTGAGGGGGACAATCCTCTACCGGAACCGCGGCGATGGGACCTTCGAGGATGTGACGTCCTCCGCCGGAGTGTTCTCGGACCGGTGGACGACCGCGGCGGGCTTTGGCGATCTCGACGGCGATGGTGATCTTGACCTGGTCGTAGTCGCCTATGTGGAGGTCTCCCTCGACGACGAGCGAGCGTGCCGCGATCACGCCGGTCGGCCGATTCATTGCTCGCCCGGCTTTTATCCGGCGCAATCGGATCTGCTCTATCGGAATAATGGTGATGGGACATTCACGGAGGTCGCTAAATCGTCGGGATTCGTCGGGGAAAACGGCCGTGGACTGGGACTGGCGATCGCGGACCTCGATGGCGACGGCAAACTCGACATCTTCGTGGCCAACGACGCGAACCCGAACTTCCTGTTCCGGAACCGGGGCGGCTGGCGGTTCGAGGAAATCGGCGCGGAGGCTGGGGTCGCGACCAATGGCTCGGGATTGCCGACGGCGAGCATGGGCGTGGTGGCCGACGATCTCGATGAAGATGGTCGCATCGACCTTTTCATCACGAACCTGGTCAACGAGTCGAGTACATTGTTCCGCAACCTGGGCAGCGGCTTATGGATTGACGCGACGCTGGGCGCGGGCCTTGCTGCTCCCAGTCGTCCCAAGACCGGTTTCGGCGATGCGGCATTCGACGCCGACCGCGATGGCCGTCTCGACCTGTTCGTGGCCAACGGGCATGTCGATCATCGGCCGTGGGCCAATAGTCCCATGGCCCAGACGGCGCTCTTCTTCTGGGGGCGGGATCGGGGTCGCTTCGAGGTGGCCGGTGCGGCGGAACCCTCCTACTTCGTGCGCCGAGTCGTCGGTCGGGGCGTTGCAGCCGGGGACCTGGATAACGATGGACGAGTCGACCTGCTGGTCATCCATCGAGACGCACCGGCGGTCCTGCTGTGGAACCGGGCGCAGGGCGGTCACTGGCTGGGTATCCAGTTACGCGGGACCCGTTCGGGCCGGACGCCCGTGGGAACTCGGGTCACCTGCCAGATCGGGCACCGAACTCAGGTCCGGTGGATGACCAGTGGCACCGGCTACTTGTCCGCCCACGATCCGCGACTCTGGTTTGGCCTGGGCGATGCCGCGCAGGTCGATCGGCTCGAGGTCCGTTGGCCCTCCGGCACCGTCCAATCCTGGACGGATCTGGCCGCCAATCGCATCCTGGTGATCGAAGAAGGGAAGGAGATCTTCCGCGAAACCGGCCGGAGACCGTCGGCGAATTCCGCTAATCCGCCATGAACGCGACGTCGAGCCCGAGGAGGGCAGGAGCCTTCCCCGGGCTCGCGATGCGTCAAGTATCACCGCCGGTAAGGAAGATCCTCACGTATGTCAGGCTTTCCCGCCTGACAGGACAGGACGTCAGGCGGGAAAGCCTGACCTATGTCCTTGCCGGCGTCATACGAAGGTTCGGTTGCGGCCTCAGTACGAGTCGGAGCTGATGACCTCGCCGCCGTTGCGGGTCGAGAGGGCCTGGTATACACCGAACCTCTGACCGTTGAGGTTATAGACCCAGCCGGTGCTCCCACTGCTACCCGTGATGGCGCGTGGATTCAACGAGTTGACCGAGTTCTTGATGAAATGCACCGATCCGTCGCAGAACGCGAAGTTGGCGCCGCCGGGATGCATGCTGGTGGCCGTATCCGAGAAATCGCTCTGCCGCGGGAAGATCTGCGGCGGAGGGTTCAGGCTAGACCCACCCGATGAAACGGACAAGGTCTGGGCATCCGACGAGAAGAAATTAGGCGGAAATATCGAGGAGAACGTGGTGTCGCCGTAATCGCCCGAAGTCCACCAGTTGAAGCCGTAGATGTCACCATTCTGGGTGACCATCTCAGAATGGGCGTGCTCGCCGAAAATAAAGGTATTGCTCGTGCCGTCGGTAATCGAAGCCAGCCTCACGGGCGGGAAGGTGCTGACTTGCGGGCTGTACCCCGGAACCATGGTGCCGTTATGGGCGAAAACCCCTTGCATGGTATTCAGCGAGGGATCATTCCATTGGTAGATCAGTGGGCCCAGATTACCGGCATAGCTACTGAAGGTCGACGGGATCGGTGAGCAATCCCAACCGTCCCCCTGCATACCGGGATACCGAAGGCCGGCGATGACTCCGTCGCTCGGACACCACAGGGTCGTGATCCCGATGCCGCAGATGGTGCTATTCGGATACATATAGATCATGACGCTGCTGTTCCAGGCGTTGAAGACATTGCCCTGCTCGAAGAATTGCGACAACCGAACGAGCTCCCCGGCGTCCTGGCGGATGAGGCTCGAAGGATTCTGCCAGTTCCGGCCCATGCAGTCGCTCATCGGGAACGTCTGGTTCGAACTCTCGTAATTCATGGCGGCCAGGGCCAACTGCTTGAGATTGTTGGTGCACTGAGCACGCCGGGCCGCTTCGCGAGCCGCCTGCACGGCGGGCAACAGCAGGGCGATCAAGACGGCGATGATCGCGATGACGACCAAGAGCTCGATCAGCGTGAAGCCGAGGGCTCTCCTTCTCTTGCGAATGATCTTCTTCATCGATCGTACTCCCTGGGAACTGATGCAGAAACGAGACCGAATCCACGGATCTGATCTGAAAATGTGACGTATCAGAAATGCGATCGTGACGGTAACAACAGCCACTCAGTTGATTAAAGGGCGGCCCCACGAGCGGTCACTTCCCCTCCGCATTCTTCGACTTGAGCCGATCGTTCCTCCGATCCCGAACGGTCCTGTCTCCCCCTTCGGCCAATCCTTTGACCTTGGACTTCGTGGAAGGAGAGGTTGAGGCGGCTTCGGGCTGGGTTAGGGGCGCCGGGTTCGATGAACCGCCTTGGCCGCCACAACCGGCTGCGATCAGACCGACACCGAGGACGACGGCCCAAGCCGATGCCATCCCGCCGAAACGCCGCACCCGACTCATAAGCTGGTCCTTTCCCATTCAGATCGCACAACGTGTCGCTGACAAGATGGCATTCCCGATCCGATGCTTTGACGAGCGATCACCATCCGAACCCACCACGCATCTATCGAAATCGATCGCGACGGCCGGTTTCCTTCAGCTCACGGACGTGGGTTGTCTTGAGCGACACTCGCGAATCGGGCCTCGAAGCCATTGCGAGATTGCATCTTACAACGATTGATTCGAGTACGACCAACTTCGAGCGTATTCGTCGTATCAGAGACGATCTTCGCGAGCGTGGCGAACCGACATGGAATCTCGCCCATGCTCGTGGCCGGACGCACGTTCCGGCGATGCGCAACATCGGGATTATCAACAGGATCCACGGAAATCGACGATGTTCTTTGTATCAGTAATCGGAAGACGACGTCAATCCGTCTCGAGACTGCCGGGCTCGCTCCGATTCGGAGAAGGCGAAAGAGATTCTCGGATTCTCAGAGAGTTCTCGACCGTGCTCAAAGCTATTACAGCCCCGCACGATTTACTTTGTCAAGGGTACTTATTAAGATTCTCTTAGAAAGTCTGATGAAGACTGAGATCGGGATTAAGAGGCTTCTATTCAGATGATCCGTTTAGTAACGGATCATCGGTATCCAGGTCAGCCCTGCGGTTCGTGGTATTGGCGCGGGGAACGATCCAGGAGACTCGGGGCCGGAAGACGAGGCGATTCGGTGACTATCGCATCAAGCTCACAGCATGTCTATCTCGCCAAGATGAACGAGCGTCAGGTGTTGCGCGTGATCCGGGAGCAGGGCCCGTCGTCGCGGGCCGATGTCGTCCGCCACTCGGGGCTTAGTGCGCGACGGTTTCGAAGGCGGTCGCTTCGCTCATGAAGGCGGGCCTCCTGGAGGAGCTGGAAGGAAACACGCCGGTTATCGGCCGCCCCGCCGTAAAACTCCGGCTCGCGACCGAGACGGCCCAGGTGCTGGGCGTGGTGATCGACATCGGCCGCTGCTGCGTCGTGTTGACCGGCCTTGACGGCGAGCTCGACGAAGAACGGATGCACTGGGTCGAGACCCAGGGCACCTATACGGACTTGATCGACGCCCTGGTCACTCATGCGCTCGCCCTGATGGCGCGGCCCGGCGTGAGGACGTTCGGCGTCGGGGTGACGGTTCCCGGTTTGATCGACCACCGCCGGGGCCTGGACATCCTGTCGCCAAATGTCCACGTGATCGACGGCCGTTCGCCGGGCCGCGATCTGGGCGAGCGGCTTGGGCTGGAATGTATCATGGTCCAGGACCAGGATGCCCTTTGCCTGGCGGAACGTCATTTCGGCCGGGCCGGCGGCCTCGATGACTTCGCGATCCTCGACGTGAGCTCCGGAGTCGGGATGGGCGTGATGAGCGGGGGGCGGCTCGTGCGGGGGCACAGCGGGTTCGCCGGTGAGATTGGCCATATCACGGTATCTCCCGAAGGACGTCCTTGCGGCTGCGGCAATCACGGTTGCCTCGAGACGGTCGCCAGCGACACCGCGCTGGCCTCGCGGGTCTCCGAGCGACTCGGCCGTCCCGTCGATATCGACGAGGTGATCCGCCTCGTCCGATCGGGCGAGCTCGATCCGGAGGAGGAATGCCAGGAACTGATCCGATACCTGGCGATCGGCCTGGCCACGGTCATCAACATCTTCAACCCGTCCACATTGTTTATCCATGGCCAGATCTTCGATGCCGACGAGCGTCTGTTCGGGCGCGTCCGGGATGAGACCCGCAGGCGGGCGCTTTCCCCCTCTTTCGCCGACTGCCGACTCGTCCGCGCCAAGGGAAGCAAGCGGCAAGGAGCCGTGGCAAGCATCATCCAACATCTGATGGATTCCGTGGTTCCCAACGTGCTTGCCTATTGAGAGACTGGACGAATCGCTCTGGAGCAATTCCTCCCTCGGGAAGGCGCAATCGAGGCGAGCCGATGATCGTGCAACGCAGGGCCATCTGGGCGGGGATCGCGTTCGGGTTGTGCCTTCTGACTGGGCTGGGTGCAGTCGTGGCCTGGAAATGGTCCAGGACCGACTCGGACCAATGGTCTCAGATCGCAATGGCCTACGCCGCGCGGGACTGGAGCCTCGCATCGGATCTGGCTCGTACGCGATTGAGGACGTCTCCCGAGGATATCGAGGCCCTACGCTACCTGGCCCGAGCGACGGCTCGGCTCGGTCGCGACACCTCGGCGAACGCCTTGTTTGCACGGCTGGGCTCGTCGGCCCTGCAAGCCGAGGACCTCTACTTGCTGGGCCTGGGCCTCGATCGGGCCGGCCAGAAGGAGGCGGCCGAAGGCCTCTGGAGGAAGGCCCTACAGCTCCAGCCCGACCATGCCGAGACGATCGAACAGCTCATCATCCGTGACACGGCGCAGAATCGTCTGGGCGAAGCTGCCCACCTCGCCGAGCGACTGTCACGTCAACTGGGTTGGGAATTGCGCGGCGAGCTGGACCTGGGTGCACTCCGTGCCGAGCAGAGCGACCCCTCCGGCGCCGCGACGGTGCTCCGTCAGGCGCTGGGGCGACCGGAGGCGGCGCGCCTGGATCGTCCGATGGCCACTCGCTATCGGAACCTCCTCGCCCGGACCCTCTTGCAAACCGGCCGGTCCAATGAAGCCCACGATCTCCTTCGTAGCATCCTCATTGCGGGACCTGACTCGCAGGCCGCCTGGCTCTTGAGCCGCGCCAACTTGCAGATGGGAGCCATCCCCGAGGCGACCACCGCGCTCCGGGACTCGGGCTCCTATCGGGCGGACCATCCGTTGGAGTCCGAGCCCAGCCCTTTCCTCGGCGAGGGCCGTTGCGCCGAGTGCCATCGCGACGTCTTTCGGGCCGTGCAGGCCAGCCGTCATGCCTCGACGCTCGTGCGCGGGCAGCAACTTACCCGCCTTCCATTCCCGGCGGTAGCCATCCCCGATCCCGATGATCCCACGGTCTCCCACACGATCCGACAGCAAACTGACCAGGTCCAGTTCGAGACGCGAGTCAAGGACCAGGTGCAGCGAGCCATCGTCGAATACGCGTTCGGATCGCCCGACCACTACATGTCGCTCGTCGGCCCCGACGACCGGGGAGTTTTTCACGTCCTGCGGCTTTCACGCTACCAGAACGGCCCCGTTTCGGGGTGGGTCCGGACCACCGGACACGCCGCCGATGCGGGCGAAGGGCGAGACTTCCTCGGCAAGCCGCTAGACAGCGTGGATGGGCCATTCCAGTGCCTCTTCTGCCATGCGACCAACCCCAGGGCCGTGCTCGACGAGGCGGGGTCGGAGTCGAAGGATCGAGGAATCGGTTGCGAGCGCTGTCACGGGCCCGGGGCGAACCACGAAAAGGCGGTCGAGGTCAGATTCCCCGATCTGGCGATCGTCGATCCGGCACAGGCCCCGGCCGAGGGTCGACTCCGCCTGTGCGGCCAGTGCCATAGCCATCACCAGCCTTCGCCCTTGCCGCGAACCGATCCCTTCTGGATCCGGTTCCAGGGTACGACCGTGTCGTGGAGCCGTTGTTACACCGATAGTGAAGGCGCGTTCGACTGCATGACCTGTCACAACCCACACCACGACTCCGACCGCTCCGAGGAACATTACACTCGAAGATGCGTGAGCTGCCATTCCCCCCCGGCCGGCAAGGCCGGTGGCGCCCCTCCCGGATCAACGATGCGGACTCATCAGGGCCGGATCTGTCCGGTCAATCCGGCGAAAGGCTGCGTCGGCTGCCACATGCCGCCATACGAGAGCAAGCCGCTCCATGCCACGTTCACGGACCACTACATCCGCGTGCATCCGGAGCGCAAGGGCGCGGAATCCCGGGCTCAGTGACTGGCTCGCGGTTGGTCGAACGACGGACGTTCCGCGGCACCCGCGGCATCGGGGCCTTCCAAGAGCTGGAGGCGATAACCGCGAGTTGTCCATGCCGCGAGCAACCCGGGAATCAGGAGTGAAAAGGTCAAGACGCCGCAATCGACAAGGGGCTCGATCAGGGCCATTCCGCTCCTCCTGGGAACGCCGACGCCACGGTTTGGACCTTTCAGGAGGCCCGCCGTGTTGTGGAGGTACGACCAGAAGAAATGAGGTGCCAGGTCGGCGATGTAGACGAGGACCAGCATCCCCGTTCCACAGAATAACAGGAACAGGATGGGAGAGAGGGCAACCTCACTGCGACGGACAAGGCTCGAGACCACGATCACCAGATAAATCGCCAGGATGTGAGCCATCACCAGCACCGTGAACAGACCAAGCCGAGTCAACGCGGACTGCACGTGTCCGAGGGCCGGGATCACCGCGATATCAATCGCGATGATCGCGACAAGAGCCATCAATCCGGCGACCGAGATCCGGATGTGTTTCATGGCATACCCCCTGGCAGTCGGACATCGTCTCGGACTTGCCGCGTGAATTCTGGGACCGGTCCACCACGGTTGTCAATAGGCCGGGTTAGATGCAGAGTCCCCCCCGGCGAAAGGCTGCGTTGCTTGCCTCATGCCGCTCTACAAGAGCGAGCCGCTCCACGCCAGGTTCTCGGATCGCCTCGTTCGCGTGCATCCGGAGCGCAACGGGCGCTGGATCCTTGGCTCATTGACTGCCTCGCGGTTGGTCGGGCGACGGACGTTCCGCGGCGGCCGCGGCATTCGGTCCTTTCCGGAGTTTGAGGCGATAACCGCGAGTTGCCCGGGCCGCGAGCCACCCGGGAACCAGGAGCGGCAGGGTCAACACACTGCAAACGAGTACGGCCGGGACGAAGGCGAGCTCGGTGATCCCGAGATTGGCGATGCTGAAGTTTCCTGGAGGATCCAGCAGGCCGGCCGTGTTGTTCACGTACGCCCAGAAGAAATGAGGTGCCAGGTCAGCGATGGTGATAAGGAGCAGCATCGCCGTACCACCGAATAACAGAAACATGACGGGAGAGAGGGCAACCTCACCGCGACGAACAAGGCTCGAGACCACGATTACCAGACAAAGCGCCAGGACATGCGCCATCGCCAGCGCCGAGAACAGACCAATCCGTGTCGACGCGATTATCACACGTTGGAGGGCCGGGATCACCGCGGTATCAATCGCGACGATCGCGACAAGGGCCATCAGGCAGGTGACCGAGAGCCCGATTCGTTTCATGGCGACCCCCACGGAGGAGGGACATCGTCTCGCATTTCCGCCGTGGATTCTGGCGCCTGTCGAGGTTGTCAACGGGCTGGATTGCATTAAGAGATCCGCGACAGGTCGTTTTGTCCGGATCTTGCAAGGGCCTTCTCGATGGCCTTCGGGTTGTGGCCAACCTTCGAAATCGAATCACGTGTCATGAGCCGACGATCCGGATCGCTCATTGCAACGACCGCCATCCGGCCAGGGGACCGGACCGCGGAGGCACCCTCGCGGAGCAGGTAACCCGTATCGACGGCGAGGTTGGTGTAGTGGTCGACGCGTCCCGAGGGCCACCGCACCTCAACCCGATCGACTTGCCGGGACTGCACCCAGTCCGAAATGGAACCTCGGATCGCCAGCGGACTGGTAGCTTCCGCCTCCGAGACGAGGTGACGATCCGGATGCGTCCCTCGCAGTGGACCGAGACCAAGGCACCGACGGCATCGCGATTGGAAGGGGAACCCTCCAGGCGGAAGGTGAGGAAATGGCCCCCGTCGGTCTGATTGTGGAATAAGACGACCGGTTCGTTCTGAGAGACGACCATGACATCGGGCCGTCCGTCGTTATCGATGTCTCCAACGGCCAGTCCGCGCCCATGCGTGGAACCTGAAACGGAGGGCCGGACCGCTTGGTGACGTCCATCATCTTGCCGCGACCGTCGTTGAGAAAAAGTTGGGTCGGCATCATCCAGGGGAACTGGGGGCGGCCGTCGTGGACGTGGCCATTGGCGGTGATCAGGTCGGGCCAGCCGTCGTTGTTGGCATCGACAAAGGCGATCCCGAAACCGAGGACGTAACGGCTGGGACCGGCGATTCCCACGGCCGCGGCCTGCTCGCCGAAAAAGCCCTGGCCAAAGTTCCGGAAGAACGAGGTCGAACTCGTTGTAGAAGTTCGTGACCGCCAGGTCGAGGTGGCCGTCCCCATCCAGGTCGCCGCAGGCCACGCCCATCCCGGCTTGATAGGAACCTGACGCGTTGGCGGCCACTCCCGCGGTTTGGGCCACCTCCTCGAAACGCAGCCCTCCGAGGTTCCGGAACCAGTAGTTGGCCGTCATGTCGTTGGCGACGAACAGGTCGATCCGGCCGTCTTCGTCGAGGTCGGCCGCGAGCACCCCCAGTCCCCGACCATTTCGGTCCACGATCCCCGCCTCCGCGGTCACGTCCATGAAGCGGCCGCCGTCATTGCGGAACAGGTGGTCCGGTAGGGCCTCGAAGTCGAGCGGAAGACATCGGTAGATCGTCGGGTCGTTCGGGTCGGCGCAGGTATTGGTCTGGTTCTCGTCCCACTTCATGTAATGGCAAACATACAGGTCGAGATCGCCATCGCCATCGAGGTCGGCGAAAGCGGCCGAGGTCGGCCAGTCCCGATCGCCCTCCAGGCCGGCTTTCGCGGTCACGTCCTCGAATGTCCCATCACCTCGGTTCCGATAGAGGGCATAGGATTTCCACCGGGTGACGAACAGGTCGGGGCGGCCGTCGTTGTCGTAATCGCCGACGGTGACTCCATGGCCGTATCCCCCGAGCATCGAGCCGATCCCGGATGGGCCGGTGGCGTCCTCGAAGGTCCCATTTCCCCGGTTGTGGAAGAGGCGATCGCCGGTCCGGGATGTCCTCGACCGCGGAGGGAACGGCCCACCCTGAACCAGGTAAACGTCGAGCCAGCCGTCACCATCGAAATCGATCAGTCCCACGCCGCCGCTGGCCGTGACGGGAGGAATGAGCCGCGCCCGCGCACCACCGTTCTCATGGACGAAAGCCAAGCCCGACTGGGAGGCATAATCGATGAATCGCGGCAGGACCCGCTGCGATGCGACCGCCTGATCTACGTTTTCGGCTGATCCGATGTCCGAGAGGAGGTCGGCCAATGTTGTTCGCGGTCCAGGGCCCGGAACAACGACCGGATCGCGGGGCGATGGAGAGGCGTTGGGCGTTTTCTGGCCCGAGAGTTCCATCCACCTGTCGGCGTCGAACGGGCGGCCGAGCTGACTCGCCAGCCGTGCGAGCTCGTTGGCGTGCGACCGGGGCGATGTCGTGGCGAGTCGTCGTGTGTATTCTTTGCGGAGCTGGTCCAGAGCACGGACCGAGCTTCGCTGGGCATCGGCCTCGCGAAAATGACCATCAGCCCGTTCCAGCTCGGCGAGCTGTTCTCGCGCCACTCCGTTGGTCGGATCGAGCTCGACCCAGGTTTTCAAGGCGCGGCGCTGGGTCTCGCGGTCGTGCTGGTGCGCGGCCATCCAGACCCGAAGGGACAGGACCCGGTCCACCGGTTCCTCGTCGGCTGGGAGGTGCGGTAGGACGGTCCTCACCTCCTCGGGTCGGTCGCAGGCGAGAGCCCATTGCAGCTTCATCCGCCAGACAGCCGGGTCCTCAGGACGGCGGGCCAGGCAGCGATCGAGCCACTGCCGGGCCTCTTCGAAATCGCCGAGCCGGATCGCCAGGTGAGCCCGGGCCAGCCAGACGCGATCGTCATCGGGTGCCTGCGCCGGCACGGTCCAGTCCTCGGCGGACTCCCTCGATCGGGAAGGGGTCGTTATCGATCTTGTAAAGGCGCTGGAGCGTTGTCACGGGCGAACTCATCTGGTCGAAACCCGCCTGGAGACACCGCTTTGCCTCGTCGAATCGCCCTTGCATTCGAAGGAGCAGCACCAAGCCCCACCTGGCTTCCGCCCTGTGCGGTCCTGGCCGCGCCGTCGCGCGGAACAGGAGATCTTCACAGTCGGAAAAACGGCCGCGGTCCATGGCGATCCGCGATCGACGCACGTCGCTCCAGCCGGCCCACGGCGAGTCTTTCGGCACCCGCTCAAATGCGTCCCATGCCGCCTGGACGCGCTGGCGGGACTGTTCGCAGACGCCCAGGTTGTATCGGGCCTCGTCCCATTCCGGCCGACGGGACAACAGCTCATTCAGCCTCGCCCGGGCCGCACCGTACCGTCCGCCGTCCATCTCGCGCCGGGCCTCCTCGAGCAGGCCCCGGCAACGCCGGTCCTCCACGGCGCGCAGAGTTCCCCAGGTCGCCAGTACCGCGACGGAAAGCGTTGCGATGATCGCTGCGAGCCACCTCGGCCGCATGAGCCCGCCTCGCCACGGAAGTCCAACCGACCGACATGCCCCGAGTATCAACCTAGCGGAATCTCTGCCGCCTCGTCAATTCGGTGGAGCGACAGCGCCGCGGTTGCTCAGGGCACTCGGGTCGAGACTGAGGTCGAGCCGGCGGAATCACAGCCTCAGGTAGATCCTGTTCTTCTCCAGGTATCGTACGAACAGGTAGGTGATCGCGAAGAAGATGACCAGTCCCACGACGCCGTACCAGAGCGGAGAGTTCTTGGGCACCACCGACAGGACGGCTCCTTCGACCATGTGATGGATGACGTAGGCGGCGAGCGGGTTCTGGCCGAACGTGCGGAAGAAGCCGATCTGGAGCCCCACCACGTCGCACAAGGGAATGAACAGGGCATACAAGGCCAGCGCGAAGCCCGACGAGAACAACGTGAACGGCAGGCTGACCATCTTCTTGTTCATCGACCAGTAGCTATGCGGCCGGACGTCGATCGGCGGCGGCTGCATGAACGGAGGGGTGGCCATGAGCGATTCCCACGAACGGCCCTGTGCGTTCCGCAACGGAGGGATCACCGGCGAGGCAGCGACATCCTTGCCGATCAGCTCGACCGAGATTCCCTTGTCGGTGTCGTAGAGCGTCCCCAAGCAATTGAAGACGTAACCGACACCCATCAGGAGGATCCCCGAGCCGAGCAGGCGAGCCGTCGCGTTCCAGGGGGTCCGGCTCGAAACGACGTCGTAGGCCAGCGAGCCGAACAGCATCGGGATCGCCCAGCCGATCGGCCCGAAGAAACCGCCATCCCACGCACTCCGGCCGGTCAAACCGAGGAAGCTGTCCACACCATTCGGTGTGCCGTAGACGAACGCGAAGTTGAACAGATACGAGAGGATCAAATGGACTCCCGCACAGCCGATCCAGGCCAGGGTTCGGACCCGTGTGCTCGCGGCAATGACCGGCATGATCAGGATCTGGGTGATTCCGATGATCGCCAGCACTTCCCAAAGATTCGCCTTCAGTAACTCGCCCACCAGCTCCCAGGTCGCTCTCGGGGTCACCTTCGACCAATCCCTGAGTGGTTCGATATCACCGGCCATGTACATCACGAGCGAGATGAGGACCAGAGCAAGGCTGCGGATGACCACGTGTCCGTACGTCCGCCCCGGCCCCTGCTGGGCGAGCCGTCTCAGTGTCGTCAACCGATAGGAGAAGCCGACGGCGAACATGAAACTCGGCATGATCGTGTCGGCGTAACTGAAGTACGGATGACCGTTGTGATGCTTGAGGACCTCCGGGAAGGCCGCCAGTCCGCCTACGAAGTTCACCAGGAACATCCCCGCGACCGTGTAGCCGCGGAACTGGTCCATCGAGACGATGCGCGAACTTGCAACCTTCGGGCTACCTGATTCGGTGCTCATGATCTCGGTGCGACCCAGAGAAGAATGTCCGAGTGGAATGAAAGAAGAGTCTAACCTCGAAAAGCACGAAATGCACCAAGAAATTGCAAGAAAACCGCTGCATCACGGATCGATGCCGCCCCGAAATGCAGATCGCAAGCCGGTGGAGATCGAAGGGAGTCCCTAACTTTCGAGAGGCATAAAGTGCACGTAGAGGTGGGCGAGCTACGGTCGAACACGAGGCCTAAAGGATCCAATCCAAATAATTGAATTTAATGTTTCTATTGATTTTTATCTATTTTATATATGCCGTACTTAAGACTTCTTTGCCGTTTACCCAACGATCTGATCGAAGAGCAGGCGAGCCCCCAGGTTTGGGCTCGGGGGGCTCGCCGCCGAGTGGTACGGATCAGACCAGGTATTCGCGGTCGCGGATGATCCCGGGCTGCGGGAAAGGATAGCGCTTGGTCTTGGTATCGAGCTGGATCGGGGCGGCGCTGGCCAGCGTCAGCTTGTCCACCTGGGGCGCGAACTCGTTCTTGCACTCGAGGATGTCGCTGAACTTCACCACCTGTCCGGTGTGGGCGGCCATCCGGCCCATCGACGTGACCAGGCTCGCCTCAGCCCCGCGCCGGACCTCGTTGTAGAGCTTGTCCTTATGGATGGCATGGATCAGGTCGTCCCACTCGACCTGGTAGGGGTTCGGTTCCGGTTGTGGGAAGGCCCAGACCCGGTCGGCTCGGGTGAAATTCTGCCCCTTGAAGATGGCGCAACGGGCCGGGCTGTGCGAGTTCCACGAGATGATCGCGCAGCCCTTGGAACCGTGCGCGCGTAGCTGGCGAACTCCTGGTTGCACCCATCGATGTTCCGTCCCTCCAGGAACATCTTGGCGCCGTCACCGAAGGTATACTCGATCGAGTAGGTGTCGAAATTCTGGTCGACGTAGTCGCCCCGGTAGGTGCGCGCACCCGTACCCTTGGCCGAGACGGGCCAGCTATCCTTCATCCAGCAGCATTCGTCGATGTTGTGGATGTAGAAATCGCTGTAGCAGCCACCGCTGGCCCAGAGGAATCCGTGGAAATTCTTGATCTGGTACATCAGCTCGCTGATGCCGTCGGGCTTGGGGCCCGTGAGCGCCGAACCGACCGGACCATGCTGGCGGTAGGCCCGAAGCATCAATATGTCGCCGATCTCGCCGTCCTTGATCCGATTGAAGAGTTCCTGGCGCGCCTCACAGTGGCGGCACATCAGGCCGACGCCGACCTTGAGGTTCTTCTTCTTCGCCTCCTCGGCGAGAGTCATCATCTTCCGGGTCGTCGGGCCATCGACGGTGACCGGCTTCTCCATGAAGGTATGGATTCCCTTCTCGATGGCGTAGGTAAAGTGGACCCAGCGGAAGGCCGGCGGGGTCGTGAGGATCACGATATCACCCGGCTTGAGGCAGTCCATGGCCTTCTGATAGCCGTCGAACCCGATGAACTGGCGATCCTTGGGCACATCGACCTGCGAGCCGTGGGACTTCTTCAGCTCCTCGTAGCTGTCGTCCAGGCGATTCTTGAAAACGTCGGCCATCGCCACGATCTTGATGGGCCCCTGTTTGGTACTGAGGGCATTCGCGGCCGCACCCGTGCCCCGGCCGCCGCAGCCGACCAGCGCCACCCGCATGGTGTTGTCGGATGCTGCATGCACCGACGGAACGGTCACGCCAGCAAGGGCCGAGGCCGTGGCGACCGTTCCCGTCGTCTTGAGGAAATCGCGGCGGGACGCCGCCGTCGTTCGAATCAGTCATGATGTCGGCTCCTTGGTGAGCAAGGCGAGAGCGCAGGTGGGTGTACGAGCAAGCAGATTGCGAACTTCGCCCGTCGTTGCAGCCGCCCGGTGTCGAATGGGTCGTGGGCCGTACGCGGACGTCACAGACGGCCAGCCGGATCTCAGTGCACGACGCGTTCAAGCGACCAGGACGCGAGAACCTTTGACGTTAATCATGAGTTTAACACGCTGGCTGCGTTCTTCCAAGTACCAGGCAACAGGCCGAATGGGAAGAACGCACGAAAATGCACGGTCCCCCTCCAATCGAGGATCCGCCAACTCGTCTGGCCAACTGGGATTTCTTCGAGAGCCCTGGTTCGGATAATGGATCAGGAATCCTGGAGAGCCACGGGCCTCCAAGGGCTTCTTCGTGTTGACGGCTTACCGAGTGAACGCATGCTAATCGAGCAGATCGAGCTGAGAATTGTCCGTCTTCCGCTGGTGCGTCCGTTCCAGACGAGCTCCAGCCTCAAGGCACATCTCGACCATATCCTGGTGCGGGTGGTGGCCGGCGGAGTGGTCGGCTGGGGCGAGTGTGCCAGCCCATCCGATCCCTATTACTGCCCGGAGACGACGGAGACCTGCTGGCATATCCTGAAGGATTTCCTGGCACCGGCAGTCCTGGGGCGGGAATGGTCCACGGTGGAGGAGCTGGTCGGACTGTACCACCGGGTGAAGGGGAACCGGTTCGCCAGGGCCGGACTGGAGATGGCCTGCTGGGATGTCCTGGCCCGGTGCAGGGACTCCCGTTACATGCTCTGACCGGCGGCACGCGCCCTGAAATCCTTTCAGGTGTCAGCCTGGGAATCGAGCAGCGGGTCGAGGATCTATTCGACCAGATCGATCGTTATCTGGACGAAGGGTATCGCCGGATCAAACTGAAGATCGCGCCAGGTCGGGATGTGGACGTCGTCCGCCAGGTCCGCCAGCGATATCCTTCAATGCCGCTTCAGGTTAACGCGAATTCGGCCTATACCCTCGAGGATCTCCCCACGCTTAAGGCCCTGGACGAATTCGACTTGCTCTTGATCGAACAACCGTTGGCCCACGATGATATCATCGACCACGCGCGGCTTCAGGCCGCCTTGAACACACCGATTTGCCTGGACGAGAGCATCCATTCGGCCGACGACGCTCGGAAGGCGCTCGAACTGGGGGCCTGCCGAGTGATCAACATCAAGGTGAGCCGGGTCGGTGGCTTGCTCGAAGCCAAACGCGTACACGATGTTTGCTGGGCTCGCGGCGTCCCGGTCTGGTGTGGTGGTATGCACGAGTTCGGCATCGGCCGGGCGGCCAATGTGGCCATCGCCGCCTTGCCCGGATTCACACTACCCGGCGATATCTCCGGCTCGGATAAGTATTATGCCGAGGACATGGTCGAGCCGCCGATCCTGGCGGAGAATGGGGCAATCCGTGTATTCGAGGGGCCCGGTCTGGGGGTCGAGCCGATCGAGGAACGCATCAAGGCCCGGTCGCTTCGCGCCTGACACTCGAGGAGTGAAGAAGCTCGTATGAGAAAAAATATCATCCAGGAGCTGGTGGGTCAGATGCACGCCGACCGTCGAGACGACATGCTGCGCCTTCTCGAAGAGCTTGTTCGCCGGGAATCCCCCAGCCGCGACAAGCCGGCCCTCGACATCTGCGCGGCGCACCTGATGAGGCTCTTGCGATCGAGTACAGCGCTGGTCGAGGTGACCAGCAACACCCAGGGGGGCGGCCATGTCTTCGCTCGGTTCCCGGGGCCGAGCGATCGGCGCCCGGCGCTGGTTCTGGGCCATTACGACACCGTCTGGCCCAGAGGGACACTTGAGAGGATGCCCTTTCGCATCGAGGACGGTCGCGCTTCGGCCCGGGCGTCTTCGACATGAAAGCCGGCCTGGCCATGTTCTCCTCCCTCATGTTGGATGACGTCTTCTCGGGCCCTGAGCGCTCGATTCCGCGGCCGGTTTGGGCCTTGTTCACTTCTGATGAGGAGATTGGAAGCCCCACTTCACGTGCTCTGATCGAAGAAGTGGCGCTCCAATGTGCGTATGTTCTGGTACTGGAGCCGCCGATGGCGGACGGCGGCCTCAAGACGGCGCGGAAGGGAGTCGGCCGGTTCCGGCTCGACGTCCAGGGCAAGGCCGCCCATGCCGGAGTTGCTCCTCACGATGGCCGAAACGCGATCGTGGAGCTGGCCCACCAGGTGCTGCGAGTTCAGGAGTTGCAAGAACCAGCGGTCGGGACGACACTGAATGTGGGCGTGATCCAGGGAGGCACGACGGCCAACGTCGTGCCGGCTCAGGCGTCGGCGGAGATCGACGTGCGAGTGACCACCCTTGCGGAAGCCGAACGGATCACGCGAGCGCTCCTGGCCCTGAGTCCGTTCACGGTCGATGTGCAGGTTCTGGTGACCGGTCAATTCACGAGACCGCCCATGGAGCGATCGCCCGCGATCGCTGCCCTCTTCGAGCAAGCTCAGCGCATCGGCCGGGGGCTGGGACTGGAACTCATGGAAGGCTCGACCGGCGGCGGCAGCGACGGGAATTTCACCGCGGCGCTGGGCGTCCCGACCCTCGACGGCCTCGGCGCGCACGGCGGAGGTGCCCACGCCGATGACGAGCATATCCTGATCGATTCGCTTCCTGAGCGGGCCGCCCTCCTGGCCGCGCTCCTGCTCGAACTACAGGTCGAAGCATGACCAACACCACGCCGAACTTGAAACTTGACAACGAGATCACCATACGACGCGCCGAGACGGTCGCCGATTATCGAGCCTGCCAGCATGCCCAGCAACGGGCGTGGGGAATCGCCGAGGACGGTTACCTGATCCCGGTGGCGACCATGGTCGGTGCCAACCTCCACGGGGGGCTGGTCCTGGGCGGCGTTCCTGTCGAACGGCGAGGCGATCGCGATGTCATTCGCCTTCCTCGGACGCGTCGAGGACCGGCTCTGCCTTTACTCCCAGTTGACGGGTGTGGCGCCCGAGTACCAGTCGCGCGGCTTGGGCTACCAGATCAAGATCCTTCAGCGCGATTTTGCCCGGGCTCAACGAATCGGCCTGATCGCCTGGGCCTTCGACCCGCTCCAGGCAGGCAACGCCTATTTCAATCTGGTCCGGCTGGGCGCTTCCGCTGGGCGTTACATCGATAATATGTACGGCGAACGGACCGACGCGCTCAACGCGGGTGTCCCGACGGACCGACTGATTGCCGAGTGGGATGTGGATGGTGAGTCGAACGTCCAGCTCCGTCCGGATGCAGCGGCAGTCTTTCCGCGGCTCATCCAAACGCGCCCGGAGGAAAGGAGTGAGGCGAAACACGATCGTACGGCTCTCCCAATCCGCATTGGGCCGGTCTTGGGAGCACCTCGGGTCCTGCTCGAGATCCCCGCCGATATCAACAAGCTGCGGCGCGATCGCCCCGATCTGGCCGAGCCGTGGCGCCAGACGGTCGGTCTAGCTTTCGGCTCCGCCTTCGATGCCGGCTATCGCGCGATTTATTTCCTCCGCAACGATACCGAAGGTCATCGCCGGGTCTTTTACGTCCTCGAACGTCGGGAATCGCGTGAACTCCCTTCACCGGAGAAATCCGTATAATCGAGCACACCGGGCTGCCCACTGCGTCGGACGCCCTCATGGGGTGAAAGGGAAAGATGAATCGCGAACCTCTCCAGCGAACGCATTACCAGGGCCTTCGGAAAGGTGGGCGCCGGCTGGCGCTGGTGGCCAAGCTGGTCCAGGTCGGCTTTTTCGGCCTGGGATTGACGATCTTTCTGGACCAGTCGCGAACGCTGCTCTCGGATGCGCAGTTCACCTGTGGCGAGCGGAACATCATGGGAATCATCGCGCTCTCGTCGCTGGGCGGGTGCGGGTTCGCGGGCTGGGTGTTGAGCCGATTGATCGCGGTCGGGGCGGACCTCTTCGACGCGATGGCAGATACGGCCGAGTCGGCCTGGCGGACGACGGAACTGATCGAGCGCCAGGTCGTCCCGACCTTCAGCGCGGATCGCGTCGGCGTTGCAGCAGTCGGGCCACGAACGGACCGAGCCGGCGCGGAACCGCCCGGCCAAACCCTGAGAACGGATCGGTACCGACATGGAAAAGAGCCCTCGACGTCCGTCCTCAACGGAGCCCTCGGCCGCGAAGCCCCGAGCCACCCGCCCAGCCGATGAGCCAGCGGCGACCCCCTCGACCTTCGTTCCGTCCGAGGAGGCTGTCGAGCGGCGTTCGCGGCGCTGGAAATGGATCGGGCTGAGCTTCTTGGCGCTTTTGGCCAGCGGAGCGGTGGTCATCATGGTCTACTGGCCGCGGCTCAAGCCGAAGCCGCCGCGCATCCTGGACGCGGTTGAGCATGTAGCCAAGAACTACCTCGATGCCCTGGTCCGCCAGGACGAGGAGTCCGCCCGAAAGTTGAGCACAATCGACGAGCCTCCCGGGATCCGTTCCATCCGAAGTCTCTCCCATCAGAAAGCCCGCGATCAACAATTCAAGGGCTCATTTGCGCCCCTGGCCGTGTTGCACACGAAGATCGACGCGGATTTTGTCTATGATTCCGGTGCGAAGCGGTTTACACCCAAGCATCCGCTGGGACTCGCCGGAGAAACGCTCGACAAGCTCCACGAAGCCAAGGAGGACGCCAAGAAGTCGGGTCTCTACGAGAAGATGCAGAGCGGCGATCCCAACGATATTTTCGACTCGGCAGAACAGTTGGGCAAGGTCTTCGAGGATCTGTCCAGGACGCTCAAGCCCGAGCGCATCCTGCCGACCTACAGGATGCTGATCGAGTCGGCCAAGCCTCCACTGCCGGAGGTAGCCAAGGCGCTGGCCCTCGACGTCGCCGACTCGCCCCAGCCGTGGGACGGCCTCCTCAAGCGGCCCTTCTGGACGCTCAAGCCGGATGGTCCCTTCGTCTACGAGCAAGCCGAAGTGACCGCAACGGTAACCGATCGACTTGCCTCGCTGGGCGACCCGCCGAGTCGCTTGCGATTGAAGCTCGTGCGTTTTCGTCTCGAAGGCATCGACACCGGCTGGAAAGTCGTCTCCGCTCGGCGCATTCAGCCTGGCGACGAGAAGGCGGCACCGACGACGACTCCCAAATCGTCCTCTACGAAGGGCGAGATTCCGCCCCGGCACTCGTTGGGCGATCCCCATCCATCGAATTGAGGTGGTAACTTTTCGGATGGAATTCTCCGGGCAAGAACGCTAACGTGGACCAAATGGGATCGTCTCACGACAATGGGCGATTAGCTCAGCGGTTAGAGCACCTGCTTTACACGCAGGATGTCGGGGGTTCGAGTCCCTCATCGCCCATATTCAAGTTTTAGAGAGACAAGGACTTACAGCTACGTTTCCCACTAAAGAATTAGGATGGATTGAGTACCATTGCACTGATATTCCCCCCCAAGTCACCCGTAAGTTATTGCTGTACAACGCTTTCCTCTTGCACTAAAACTACGGCGTGCCGGATCGCGATTTCGTCTCTTCGCGTGATCTGCGATTTGCCGTTTAGCTTCCGCCAGACGGTGCTGTAGTGCTAGCCGAGCAGACGGCCGAGCCTGGATTGCCCGCCTGGATTCAGGGCTTCTTGATTGCCGGGCTATGCGGCGGAGGGCATTTACCGTCCGCTAGATACTCGTTCGGGTGAACTCAAATGTCCTTGGCATCGCACAAATACTATCTTCCCTTTTCGAGAATGGACAAGCCGTCTCAGGCATGAAATCGATATTTACAACCTGGTATCGTGATGCGTGGCTAGTACAATCTCACTGAGAGTCGGCGCCGACTTCAGGGAGCCTCGAGATGCCCCCGGATTTGAAGCCTGACGCGGACGCGCAAGTCACCCTCGGGGTTGTGAATCAGGAGCCCTCCGGAGCCGGCGAAGGTCACAGGGCGCCCGATGTCGCCGCCGGTCCGAGCTTTCGCTACGACCTGCGCGAGATGATCGCGCGGGGTGGGATCGGAGAGGTCTACCTGGCAGACGATCGGACGCTCGGGCGGCAGGTCGCGGTCAAGATTCTCCAGAGCCGTTACCATACAGGATCGGCCGTGGCCCGGAGGTTCGTGGACGAGGCCCGGATCTCCGCCCAGCTCCAGCACCCGGGCATCCCGCCGATCCACGACCTCGGCACCCTGCCCGGTGGCCGGCCGTTCCTGGCGATGAAGCTGATCAAGGGGCAGAACCTCGGCGACCTCGTCGCCGAGCGCCCGAATCCCGGGGCCGACCGCGGCCGTTTCCTGGCCGCCTTCGAGCAGGTCTGCCAGGCCGTCGCCTACGCCCATGCCCGACGCGTGATCCACCGCGATCTCAAGCCGCAGAACATCATGGTAGGTTCGTTTGGCGAGGTCCAGGTGATGGACTGGGGCCTGGCCAAGGTGCTCGGGCGGCCGACGGGACAGACCCGGCCGTCCGACTCCGAAGAACGGATGGCCACCGAGATCCTCTCGGCCCACGACGACTCCGACGGCTCGCAGACCCAGTCCGGCAGCGTGCTGGGCACGCCGGCATACATGGCGCCCGAGCAGGCCGTCGGCGCCGTTGAGGAGGTCGACGAGCGCAGCGATGTCTTCGGCCTCGGGGCGGTCCTGGCGGTGATCCTGACCGGCCAACCCCCTTATGTCGGCGGCAATGCCGAGGCGATCCGCGTGCTGGCCGCCCGGGGCAAGCTCGATGACTGCTTTGCCCGGCTCGACGCCAGCGGCGCCGAGCCCGAGCTGGTTGCCCTCTGCAAGTCCTGCCTCAACCCCGAGCGCGACGACCGCCCTAGCGACGCCGGCGCGGTCGCCCGAGCGATCGCTTCGTTTCGCGCCGAGGCCGAGGAGCGTGCCCGCCAGGCCGAACTCGACCGCGTCCGGGCCGAGGGGGACCGCGCCCGCCTCGAGGCCGAATCCCGGGCCGAACGGCAGAAGCGACGGGCGCGACGGGCGGTCGCCGTCGGCGCACTCGCCCTTCTGGTCGTCGGCGTCTCGGCCGCGTTTATCATCCGTAACCAGGTCGAAGGACGCCGCAACGATGCCGACCGCCTCGCCAGCGTCGCCCTCGGCCGAGCCGAGGAGCTCGAGGCCCAGGCCGGGGCGATCGACCCGGCGGAGCTGTTCGAGGCCAACACGGCCGTCAAGCTCTTGGAGCAGGCCGAGGCCGCCGTCGCCCAAGCCGAGAGTGCAGTCGCCGAGGTCGGCGGCGCGGACGTCAGGGCCAGGACGGGCGAGGCGGCCAGCGCGCTCCGCTCCCGCCTGACCGGGTCCCGACGCGACGCGAGATTACTGGCCGCCCTCGAGAATGCCGAGGGCGCGGATGCCGGGACGGCCGGAGGCCTGATCGACGACCAGAAGAAGCGTCAACTCTACCACTTGGCGTTCGAGGAGGCCGGATTGCCCGCCGGCGGCGACCCGCGGACGCTGGCCGCCGCCGTGCGTGCCGAGCGTCCCGGCCTCCGCGGCGCGCTGTTGAAGGCGCTCGACAGGTGGCATACCTCCGCGTTTTATCGGGCCAACCCGACGGTCAACCGAGTCAGGGCGGCGGCCGATCTCGTCGATGGAGATCCGGTCCGCCGGGAGATCCGGGCCGCCATCGCGGGCGGATGCGAGGCGTTGAACCGCCTGGCCGGCCGCCTTTCGGCGCTCGACCTGCCTCCGCCGACGGCGGTACTCATCGGCGATGCCCTGGTGTTGCGGTGCAGATCCTACGGGGAGGGCGCCCGAATCCTCCAGCACGCCTGGGAGAGATCCCCGTCCGATCGCACCCTCCTGAGGGATCTGGCCTGGGCCTTGAGCGAGGGATATCCCACGGACCCGGTCCGCATTGAGGAATCCGTCGGCTACGCGCGGACCCTGATCGCCCTCAACCCCGACAACGCGGTCGGGCACTTCGTGCTGGGGCAGATCCTCCAGTACGGGAAGCGGGACCTGAAATCCGCCGAGTCCCAGTATCGCAGGACTATCGAGCTGAACCCTCGCTTCACGCTCGCCATGAACAACCTCGGCTACATCCTCCACGACAGGGGGGACGACGCCGGGGCCGAGCAGCTCTTCCGGAGGACCGTCGAGGTCAACCCAGGGGACGGTTTCTCTCGGAAGATTTTGGCGAGTCTCTTGCGCAGAAAGGTGACCAGGCGGCTGCTGAGGCCGAGTTCCGCAAGCTCGTCGAGCTCGATCCCAAGGACCTTGGCTCGGCGAGGGCCTTGGACCGCGTGCGGCGGGCCGCGGATCTCTTGCCTCGTCTCGACGACGTCGTGGCCGGACGGTCGGCCCCGGCCACCCCGGCCGAGGGCCTCGAGTTCGCTCGCCTGTGCGCCTTGTCCTACCGGCGCCAATATGCTGCGGCCGCTCGCCTCTTCGACGGCGCCTTCGCCGGAGACCCGAAGTTGGCCGAGGTTCCGAATTCCGGGGATCGATATGACGCCGCATGCGTCGCCCTCCTGGCCTCGATCGGCCGGGGCGTCGACGCCCCGGACGTACCGGCCGAGCGGGCCGCACTCCGCGGGAAGGCCTTGGCCTGGCTCCGCGCCGAACTCGCCGTTCGAGCCGCGCAGGCGAATTCCGACCAGCCTGCCGAGCGGAAGGCTTCCGCCGACAAGCTGTCGTTGTGGCTCTCCGACGCCGACCTTGCCATGGTCCGGGCCGGCGACCCCCAGCTCAACCTCCTCGCTGACGAGCGGGCGGCCTGGGAATCGCTCTGGGCCGACGTCCGCGCGACGATCGAGGCCGCTACGAAGCCGGTCCAGGCCGCCAAGGCGATCCCGAAACCATGATCGCTCCTTCCATTTAATACTTTTTGTCGATACCGAGTGATTCGCCTCTTTGGCAGAGCAATATTGTTTGGATGTCTACAAGAACCGTCTCACGTGGGACGACGTTGGTATCAGTCTCGAGAACTTAAGGCAACTCCAATCACGCCCCGAAGAGGCCGCTCGAAAACTCATCGATAACTCCGAGCATTCTCAGTTACGATTAATAGAACCAGAGATCAACCGAAGCGGCCACTCGAACCTCATTCGAGTGACCAGAAAACTCTACGCCGCACACGCGCCTTTATCGCCCTCCGCCTTCACTTCCCCCCGAACCAGAGTCGATGCCTCATCCTGGCATCATAGCCCGTGCAGATGGAAGCTATTGTAGACATCAACAACAATCAAACATTATTTGACCGGTTTCAGTGCATTGCACCAAAACCCTCACAAAACTGCGTAAAACCAGGGAAACCTTGCGAGTCCCTGGAAAACGTTCTCAGTGACTTATTATTGCGTAAAGCCATGTTTTTCAATAAGTTGCGGCGAGAGAATCATTGGGAACCAAACTGCTTTACACGCAGGATGTCGGGGGTTCGAATCCCTCATCGCCCATTACGCAAGTCGTTAAGTTACAGTATGTTACGTCGACAAATCTCGACGAATAAATTAAGACTCGACATCTGCACCGTGCAGAGTTGTCAGTTGTGTGATACTCATAAGCCTTTTTATAGCAATGGTTTGCGTCGGAAAAACTGTGCAGAGTTGCAAGAGCCTGTCTGATCGCAGGTCATCACTCTGGCTAATCCGGCTCTTGCAATTGAGCTTGCGCCCGACAGGGAAATCCAGACGCGCGAATCCAGACACCCACAAATTCGTCGCAAATCGAAGGTGTCCAGGAAAGCCGTGAAAGCCTGGGAAGACGAGTCGCCACATCATCATGAGCTCGTCGCCCAGCGCGACTGGCTGGAAAGACAGCCAGGCACTGGAACCCCCTGATCGGTTTCCCGCCGGTCGATGAGCGACATGCGCTGGAGCCGCATGCGGGTCTTCGGGATGTAGCGCCGTCGGAGTTGGAAACATCTGCACCGCAGGGAGGATCTCCCAAGCTCGGGCATTGCCGAAACACCCGAACCGTTTTGCTCATAATAGGTTAAGCTTGTGGTCAACATCCGGCCACTGGAAGCTGCTGGCGTTGCAGTGCATGTCCCTTCGCTCCTCGTGAAGGGAGGGTCCGCGTACACCACGATTCCCGCTCTCAGTCCTACTCGATTCGAGCCACACCATTCCCCGGCTTCGGGAACCGGACGAACACCTCCGGGTCGTGTCCCGGGATGATCAATCGGGGGTTGGTCGCGAGCTGCTTCATCCGGTCCTGCGCAGCCAGGTTTGACTTGGCGTCGAGCGTAGCCGTGATCGGCATGTGCTTGTCGAGGTTCTCGTACAGATAGACGTTGTCCGACGCCACCACCATGCGGCCCGACTTCGTATTTACGCCCACGTACTGCGACGCGAACGTGTGCTTCCCTCCGGTGTAAATCGTCACTCCCGGTATGATCTCCTTGGCGTCGCCGTCGACCAGACGAACACGGCCCTCGGTGTTCAGCTTCACCAGGGCCGAGACGTCATCCAGCTCGGTCGGCGCGCCTTTGCCGGACGGCGGCTTGACCTCGCGCGTGTAATGATTGAACTCATCTTTCTGGATCCAGACCGTTGCCTTCGGAAACAAATCGACACCATCGACGTGATCCGAGTGCATGTGTGTGACGATGACGTCGGTGACCTCTTCCGGCTTGATCCCGAGTCGCCCAACCGCCCGGTCGGGTCGAGTGTAGTCGGCGATCCCTTCGAACTCCTTGAAGAACTGCGGCCGGTAGAACCCGGCATCGACCAGGACCGTCCGCCCGTCTGGGCCTTTCAGCACCCAGAAAGTCATGGCGAGGTCGACCTTCCGCTGCGGTTCGGCCCCCTGCACGAGAAAAGAGACTGGACAGCCGGGGCACGTGCCATACCGGACAGCGTACACCTCGTAGGACGGCGGCTCGTCGGCCCGTGTGTCGACCCCATGGAGGCCGCTGACTCCAGTCATGACGATGAGGGCTAGGAACCGTCGATGTGGCATGAAAACCTCGAAAAACAGAACGGGGATAGGCGGTGTAGTCGGACACAGGCTCGACAACGACGCCGCGCCATAGTTTAGTCAGTTGGATTGCGCCGGCGAAGAGGGTGGTGATTCATGCCCCGTCCGAGGGCGTTCCGGGAACTGCGAATGCTCAACGGCCCATCCGGCGACCCGTGCCTGTTCGTCGACGATCAGGGCCGAGACAACCTTCAGAATAGCTTGAGCCGACGTTCCGCAGAAATGAGATTGGACACGATCTGCGCGCCGCATTGTCGGTGTGACCAATAACCAGGGGTCCGCTTGTGGCCGGGAGTGAAATCGAACGACTGGTCCGGAGCCAGCATTGCGGTCATTCACATTTTTACCTGATTGGAACATGTTCCGCTGATAGATAAAGTAGATCTGGAACGAGTGCTCACGGCTCATCGCAAACGCCATCATCTACTACACTATCCTGCTCTTGTCGAGTGTACGAGCAGAAGCTCGCAGCCGATGACCAGGAGCGATCAAGATTCTCAGGGGCACGTCGCCCGTCGCTTGGCGGGATGTCAGTCTGATCGGCAACTTTGACTTCGCGGCGCACACTTCGCAAATTGACATCGAGGCACTGGCGGCGCAGTTCGGAGAGTTCGCCGGACGAAACTTTCCAGCGTCGCGTGCAGCTCTGCACGTGCAGACACAGCACGATAAGAGTCAGAAAAACCCGGCAAAATTTTCGACTGCCTGGAAAACGGTCTTGGCGGATGGTCTAACCCTAAAGCCTTAACAAAGAATAGCTTGCAACCGAAAAATCGCGGATTTTGAACCTGCTTTACACGCAGGATGTCGGGGGTTCGAATCCCTCATCGCCCATTGTAAACGTTGTGTATTCAGGGAGTTATGTCGAGGTAGAGCGCCTGGGTTTCTCGAATGCGCTCTCCATTGTGAGGTCGACACGATTATGTCACTCCACGACGCAGAGACACGGAAGTTGTCCCACAAATGAGCTTATCAAGGTCTACGCTTCCCCTATTCCTCATACTGGCCTCGGATTACGCAAAACCGAGCATGCTGTAGCCCCGGCACTCCGGCGTTCCCGTGTTCCGGAACGACGCCCGCGTGCTGATGGCGCGGAGGTCCCAGCACCCGCCCCAAACCACGCGGTCGAAGGCCCCCGCTGCGCCGACCGATCGACGGCTGGCGACTTCGCGTCGTATTTCTCATTTCCCTCCCAGTACCACTCCCAGACATCCCCATTCATGTCGAACCGACGCAGCCTGCCGGCAGTCACGCCACGTATTTCCTCGGCACCTATATTTGAATCCGCTCCGGCTCAGGCTGCCGCTGATATTTTACTCCCCAGACTTACTCCGATGCGCCTTTCGCCACGTTTCGTCTTCGGTCGCTTTGGTGACCCAATGCAACCGTCTACGGATGGCCATCTTGCAGGGGTTGTTCGAATTTCACGGACTCCGGGCTTTTGTTCGGCAGATACCTATGATGACACGACGCGGGAAGCCGATGGGATCCCGGTCACGCGGTCGTTACCCGTTGGACTGCGCCGGCACGGCGGGGCGCGCTTCAAACATGATCAGTGCCCCGGTTCCTTGTAGGTCGACCAGACAATCAAGCCGTACTGGTTGACGTTGCCAGCCAGTATCGGGCATCAAGAACACGCACGGCGCGGGAACATGCCAGGGGGTTGCGGCGAGTGTCCTTCGCGTCCCCCATCGGAGTCACTGGGGCGGTTTTTCGCTTGATTGTCGGCCAGACAGAGGATCAGGCTGATGTGATGCGCACCGTCGGTATGCGGGCGGGACTCGTACGGAGAGACGTTGTGCTGGTCCGAGAGTCTGCCGGATGCTCCGAGCCCTGCACGAGTCCGCCGCCGCAAGCCACCCCGGGGCCGCTCGCGTAGTCGGATCAAGGGCGCGCGCGAGGAGGCTCCCGGAGCAGCGCCTCGGCCTCCCGGTGGAACATCCGGCACTCCACAACATCCGTCGAGAAGCCGGCCTTCTCATCCGGCTTGTGGGATCGGAGCTTCTCGAGACAGCGGCGGGCCTCGTCGCCGTTCCCTTTCTTGTGGTGGGCCATCGCGAGGAAGGCCCAATCCTGGGGAAGGCCGACGCCCCCGGATGCCTTCACGCTCTCGTCGAGTCGGACGATCGCCTCGTCGATCCGCCCCGCGCGATACAGCGCGACGCCCAGGGTGTTGACGACGAGTCGCTTCTGCTCGGGTGGAAAGCCCGCGAGCGCCTTCTCGGCCATCTGGACCGGGACGGCGAGATCGGCCACGGCATCGGAGGCGTAGGTACAGTACCAGGCCGCGTTGTTCAGTGAGTTGGGATCGGAGGTCTTGCTGTATTGCGAAACGAGCTTGCCCGCCGCGGACCGATATCCCGGCAGGTCGCCCGACTCCACGAGGGACAGAAGTTGGATCTGGAAGAATTCGAGTCCCTCGGGATTGTCGTCGATATATTTCGCTTCCACGAATTTGGTGAATACGGAGGCAACCCGGTCCCACTGTCCGTACCGGCCAAGGACCAGAACCCGCTCCTCGCCGTTGCTCGCCAGGGCGAACGCGTGAACGGCCAGGCGCTTCTCCGGATCGGTGATCGCCTGCGAAGCCAACCGACATAGCCCGGTGACTAGCAAGTCCCGGATGGGATCGCCGCTGTTCCCGAACCGCTTGAGGAAATCGTCGCAGGCGGCCCCGACCTGGCTTCGATCACCTGCCTGCAAAAGCGCATCGATGAGCTGGTAGCGGAGCTGGATCTTCTCAGGTTCCTTCTCCACCGCCCTGGCAAACGCCTCGGCCGCCATACCCCACTGGCCACCGCTGGCCAGGATCTTGCCCCGCTCAGCGTCGTCCTCCGCGCCCTTCAATTGCTCCAGCGTGGCGATCTTTCGCCGATAACGGTCGTCGTCCGCTCGCAGGACCTCGGTCGAGAGCGGGGTCGCGTCCCAGATTCGGGCCGTGTGATCGATGCCGCCCGAGGCGATCCGGTTCCCGTCGGGACTGAAGGCCAAGGCGACCACGCCCGCGGTGTGGCCTCGGAGCGTGAAGACGTCCCGGCCCGTCGCCGTGTCCCAGAGCTTGATCGTCCGGTCGAAGCTGGCCGTCGCCAGCCGCCGACCGTCCGGGCTGAACGCGGCGCAGGTGACATCGGCCGAGTGGCCAATCAGCGTATGGAGCACCCGGCCGCTCGCCGCATCCCGGATCACGACCGAGCTGACCTCGTACTCCCGGCTGCGCGACGTTTCACCGTAGCCGCTGTTTTGGCTGAGCTGGACCACCAGCTTTCCGTCGGCGCTTTTCGCGGTCACTTCCCCTTTCGAGAGCCTTTCGCCCATCGAGGTGCCTGCCACGAACAGGGACGAGGGGGCCGTGAGGTCGACCCCGCTCAGGGAGGGGTCGAGCTCGCCGGTTTCCGGGTTCCAGCCCATCGCCACCTCGCCCTGGGCCGTCTGTCTGCCTCCGAGCGAGACGATCCGCCGGCCATCCCGCCGGAACGCCAGGGTTTCGACCCAGCCGGAGTGCCCGCCAAAGACGACCGGGCGGCTGGTGCGCAGGTTCCAGACCCTGACCGAGCCATCCAGGCTGGCGCTCGCCAGCTCACGGCCGTCCGGCCGGAAGGCGACGGCCTGGACAAAGTCGGTGTGGCCATGGTAGGTCGCGACGCGGCGTCCTGAGGGGATCTCCCAGAGCCTGACGCTGCGGTCCTCGCTCGTCGTGACGAGGCGCCGGCCGTCGGGGCTGAAGGCCAGATCGAGTACGTAGCCCTCGTGGGCGAAGATCGTCCGCTCCTCCGCACCGGTGTCGGCATTCCACAGCTTGACCGTCCGGTCCCACCCACCCGTCGCCAGCCACTTGCCGTCGGGGCTGAAGGCGGCACCCAGGACCCATCGGTCGTGGCCGACCAGATCCCGCACCTTGGATCCGGCGACGATGTCCCAGATCTGGGTGCCCCCGACCCGGCGGCGGCGAGTCGACGACCGTCGGAATGGAAGGCGATCTTGTTCACTCCCCACCCCGGCGGGCCGGTGAACGTCGATCGCTCTCGACCGGTGGCGGCGTCCCAGACCTTGACCTTGCCGACGGAATCGCCGAGGTAGAACCCGAAGCCCACGGCGACCGACTTGCCGTCAGGGCTGAAGGCGACGCTCATGGCCTCGAATTCCGGCTCGTCCCGGGACCATACGACATGGCCGGTCGCCGCATCCCAAACCGACAGTCGGGCTTCGACTTTGGGGCGTTCGGTCCCGCTTCCGACCGCGATCCGTTTTCCATCCGGGCTCACGGCCAGGCCATAGACGCAGCCTTTGATCCCGCGAAGGACCAGTCGCCGCCGGCCCGTCGCCGCATCCCAGAGGTTCACGGCCGATTCATCTCTCGGGGTCCCCATCCCCCGGAATACCACCGCGCCCGAGCTTGCCGCGATCCAGCTCCCGTCCGGGCTGTAGGCGACGGCGTTGACGCTCTGGGCCGGATTCAGGACGAGTCGCTCCGAGCGGCAGAGCCTCTTGACGGAATGCCACTCCCAGCCGCGACGTTCGGGCGGACAACCGTGCAGCAGGTCCTCGGCCAGCGCGACGTTATCGTCTTCCACCTCGCGATAGGCCCGGTTGACGCGGTTGACGTAATCCTCGCGGGCGAGCTGCTCGGCTCGTTCGTCCGCTTGCCCGCGTGCCCTCGCCTCCTTCGTCGCGAGGTCTTCTGCTTTGCTGCGTGCTTTCGCCTCATTCGTCGCCGAGGTCTGCGCGATCTGCTCCTGCCGCCTGGCCTGGAACAAGCCCAGGGTGGTCCCCACGATGCCGATGACGAGCGTCGCCAGCACCAAACTCGCAGCGATCACCTGGCCACGATTCTTCCGGACGAACTTCCGCATCCGGTAGGCCCGACTCGGCGGCGCGGCCACGACGGGCTCGTTCGCCAGGTGGCGCAGGACGTCGGCCGCGAAGCCGTTCGCCGTCTCATACCGCCGGGAGCGGTCCTTCTCGATCGCCTTCATCACGATCCAGTCGAGGTCACCCGTGAGCGCCCGCTTCAAGTGCGCCGGCTCGATGTCGCGGCTGGCGGCGATGTTGGGCAGGGCCTCGGCCGTGCTGACCTTGGTGCTTGGCCGGGGCGGGTCGACTTCCCGCACCATCCGCAGCATCTCCAGGAGCGCCCCGCGCTTGAACTGGTTCGCGTCGAGCGGCGGCGAGCCGGCCAGCAGCTCGTAGAGGATTACGCCCAGCGCGTAGACGTCGGTGCGGGTGTCGATGTCCATCGACGACGGGTCGGCCTGCTCCGGCGACATGTACGTCGGCGTGCCGACGATCGCCCCGGTGTCGGCCAGGCTCTGCTCGGTGAGCCGGAATTCGGTCGCCTTGGCGACGCCGAAGTCGATGACCTTGGGGGTGGGCCGGCCGTCGACCTCGGTGACCAGGACGTTGGAGGGCTTCAGATCGCGGTGGATGATCCCCTTCTGGTGGGCATGTTGGACCGCCTGGCAGACGGCCACGAACAGCTCCAGCCGGGCCCGCACCGGGAGCCGATGCCGGTCGCAGTACTCGGTGATCGGGACGCCCTTGACCAGCTCCATCACGAAGAACGGCTGGCCGGCCGCAGTGGTGCCGCCGTCGTAAACGCGGGCGATGTTCGGGTGATCCATCAAGGCCAGAGCCTGGCGTTCGGCGTCGAACCGGGCCAGCACCGTGCGCGAGTCCATGCCGACCTTGATCAGCTTCAAGGCCACCGGCCGCTTGACCGGCTGGGTCTGCTCGGCCCGGTAAACCGTGCCCATCCCCCCCTCGCCGAGGACCTCCAGCAGCGTGAAACGGCCGGCGATGACCTGGCCCGCGACGAACCCATCGGGGGAGGCGGCCGGCGTGGCGCCCGGGACCGCGGCGATCGTGCCGTCGGGTGTGTTTTCCCGGGTCGCCGGTTCCGGCGGGGGACGCGTTTCCGGCGCGGATGTCCCGGTCGCTTCCAGGGTTGCGGCTGACGCGGGTCCGGACACGCCGGTGGCATCGGGTTCCAGGAAACGGCCGGCGCCGTCGTGGGCGGCCAGCAGCGCCTCGACCCGACGGCGGAGGCGCGGCATCGCCCGCACAGGCGCAGTCCAGGTATGCGGCCCGGTCGGCCGGGTCGGTGCGTTCCAGGGCTTCGGCGAAGAGGGTCATCAGTCCGGGGTTGGCGTCGGGCATGTTTTCACCTCCGGGTTAGGGTTTCCTCTCCCAATGCCCCGTCTTGCCCGGGAGTGCGCCACGGGATCCAAAATATTCTGAGATTACCCTCCGGCGAGCGCGTCGGCGAGCCAGGCCCTGGCGAATGACCAGTGCCGGTCGGCGGTCCGACGGGGGATGCCCATGGCTTCTGCCGCATCACCCAGCGTGAGCCCGGCGAAGAACCGCAGCTTCACGAGCTCGGCGGCTACGGGGAACTCGTTCGCCAGCCGGTCGAGGGCGCCGTCGAGCTCGAGGATGTCGTCGTCGGTGGCGACGGCCGGACCGGTGAGCCGGTCGAGGTCGACCCGATTCCGCCCGCCGCCCCGCTTCCGCCGGTTGCGGTCCCGGGCGTGGTTGACCAGCACCCGCCGCATCGCCTCGGCCGCGGCGGCGAAGAAGTGCCCTCGACCGTCGAACTGCTGGTCGCCGACCAGCCGCAGGTAAGCCTCGTGCACCAGGGCGGTGGCGTCGAGGGTGTGCCCGGGGGCCTCCGCGGCCATCCGCGCGGCCGCGAGCTTTCGCAACTCGTCGTAAACGAGCGGGAGCAGGTCGGACGCCGCCTGGCGGTCGCCGGCCGCGGCGGCGTCGAGAAGGTGGGTGATCTCGAACATAACGCCGAGTCTAGCCTCGCCGACGGAATCCGGTAAAGTTGGTCCAGAACCGCAGCGAATAGGTCGAACAGAGATTTCACCCGCTCCACGTCCTTGACGACCCCGATACCTTGACTTGCGACTCGTCCTGAGTTGCGCACCCACTTCGTCTTTGCTCGGACCTGAATGAGCATCTGACGCGTTGACGTGGCAGCGTGTTGAGCGCGTGTCACGTTGCGGTCCTTCTGGCCGAGAAGTGAGGGCGCGGCGAAGATCAACTCTGCCATGGCAGAGAGACCGCGCTAAACTATTATGAATCGTCACAAAACTATAGAAATCCTGGAAACGAGTGGCACAGTAATGCCGTGTCATAAGGCCATATCGCTATTCCACTTAGGGCCACAAATTCCATAAGAGTCAGCCTGCTTTACACGCAGGATGTCGGGGTTTCGAAATCCCTCATCGCCCTCTAAGTCAATTCAGAAAAGGGGTTGAGTTGTTCGCCGGGATTCTCTCGAGACTTCCCAAAGGCAGGCTGTGGCAGAGCTGGACCCGATGCTGGACTAGCCGTCACACGAGTGAAGGATTCTCAAGCTGCGTGAACCTCGACTCCTGATGGGCTTCCGCCACCGGCAATGATTCATAAGCGCACGATGAAGAGTGCGCGTTGATAATTGGCTGTCGGAGGAGGCTGATGAAAACGAGAGCCACTGAGACGATCGATGACCCCGGGGATCAACTTCCGGAGACTCGTTAGAATGCGGTGCCCGGCAAGTTCTGAGCGTGGTCGAGGCTCCCTGGCCACAGTGACCTGTCGCCTCGTGTCTGGCTCGGCGAAGCCATGTGCGCCTATCATTTCCTGGCCGTCTGATTTACGATGAAGTCTGGCCGTCCGCGCCCTCATTGCAGTTTTATTCAGGTCGAGTCGGAGCAACGGAGCCCCGAAGCGGGCTATGATAGCAACCTGGGCGGATGGGCCAGGATGGCCGTCTCCCATGACCGAAGTGACACGGATCCTCTCGGCGATCGAGCAGGGCGACCCGCGGGCCGCCGAACAGCTCCTACCCCTAGTCTACGAGGAGCTCCGCAAGCTGGCCATACGGAGGTTGGCCCGAGAAAAGCCCGGCCTGACCCTCCAGGCTACCGACCTCGTGCATGAAGCTTACCTGCGACTTGTCGGTGGCCGGCGCGAGGACGGCTGGGATAACCGTGGCCACTTCTTCGCCGCGGCTGCTGAAGCGATGCGACGTATCCTGGTCGAAAACGCCCGGCGCAAACGCCGTGAAAAGCATGGCGGCGGCCGACTGCGCGTCGATTTTGACGAGGCATCCTTGGTCTGCCGGATGCCGCCCGAGGAACTCTTGGCCCTGGACGAGGCGATGACCAGACTCGCGGCCGAGGATCCGATCAAGGCCCGCCTGGTCCAGTTGCGATTCTTCGCCGGCTTAAGTCTGGATGAGGCGTCCCATGTGTTGGGCGTGTCGGCCGTAACGGCCAAACGATACTGGCGTTACGCGAAAGCATGGTTGCACCGCGAGGTGGCAGAGTGGGGCGGCCCGGTTAACGATCGCGCAGGGAGATAAAGAATCTCACGGACGCGCTGATCCCTATTGGTCGATTTCGTCGCATTGGCCTGCGGGACACTCAAACGTGGAGTAACACCGTGGCTGCATCGAGATCGGACATGGAGCGCCTCTTCAACGCCGCAGCGGAGCTGGCCGACCCTGCTCAACGTGCCGCGTTCCTCGACGCCGCTTGTGGCGTGGATGAGTCGCTCCGCGTCGGGATCGAAGACCTCCTGCGCCATGATGTCGCAGCCGGCAGCTTCCTGGAATCCCCGGCCGTCGATGCCGACGCGACCGCAAATGACGCGTCAGTCACCGACGGCGAATGGCCTGGAAAGTCCATTGGCCCATATAAACTCCTTCAGCGGATCGGCGAGGGGGGCATGGGCACGGTCTACATGGCCGAGCAAACCCAGCCCGTGCGGCGAACGGTCGCGCTCAAGCTCATCAAGGCCGGTATGGACAGCCGACAGGTCCTGGCCCGGTTCGGGGCCGAACGCCAGGCACTGGCCCTCATGGACCACCCCAACATCGCCAAGGTCCTTGACGCCGGCGCCACCGCAGAGGGACGCCCCTACTTCGTGATGGAGCTGGTCAAGGGTATTCCGATTACCACGTTCTGCGACGAGCGCCGGCTGACGCTTCGCAAGCGACTCGAGCTGGCCATCCCGGTGTGCCAGGCCGTACAGCACGCCCACCAGAAGGGCATTATCCATCGCGACCTGAAACCTTCGAATGTCCTGATCGCCCTGTACGATGGCCAACCGGTGCCGAAGATCATCGACTTCGGGGTGGCCAAGGCGACCGGACCGCGGTTGACCGACGAGACGCTGTACACCGAGTTCGGGGCGGTGGTCGGCACGCTGGAGTACATGAGCCCCGAGCAGGCCGAATTGAACCAGCTCGACATCGACACCCGCAGTGACATCTACAGCCTGGGAGTCCTGATCTATGAGCTCTTGACCGGCTCGACCCCGCTGCAGCACAAGCGGCTGAAGTCCGTCTTGTTTCTCGAGGTGCTGCGACTGATCCGCGAGGAGGAGTCTCCACGGCCGAGCGTGCGCCTGAGCTCGACCGAGGAGCTGCCGAGTATCGCGGCGTGTCGACACATCGAGCCGCGGAGACTGAGCGTTCTGGTGCGGGGAGAGCTCGATTGGATCGTGATGAAGGCACTCGAGAAGGACCGCAATCGACGCTACGAGACCGCGAACGGGTTGGCAGCCGACCTGCGCCGCTACCTGGATGACGAGCCGGTGCAGGCGTGTCCGCCGTCGTCGGCCTACCGTCTGAGCAAGTTCGCCAGGAAGTATCGCGGGGTCATGGCGATGGTGTGCGCTTTCGCCGCTGTGCTCATCCTGGCCTCGGTCGTCAGCGCCTGGCAGGCGGTTCGTGCCAACAGAGCCAAGGCGGAGGCGATCCTGGCTTACGATGGCGAAAACAAACAACGGCTCGAAGCTCAGAACCAGCGCGACCGGGCGATCAGGGCGGAGGATGATGCAAAAGCCAACCTGGCCCGCGCCCGTGCCGCCGTGGACGATTACTTGACGGCGATCAGCGAGAGTCGATTGCTCAATTCGCCCTTGCCCGGCCTGCAACCACTCCGCAAGGAGCTGCTGACAACAGCCTTGAAGTACTACGAAGACTTCGTAAGCCAGAATCATGACGACACCGACCTGCAAGCCGATCTGGCCGCGGCCACGCTGCGCGTCGGCGAGATCATCGACCAGATCGGCTCGAAGCAAGACGCTCTAAAGGCATTCCAGACGGCCTCGGAAATGTACAAATCGCTCGCGCAGGCAGCTGCCGAACCCTTGAGAAAGTCTTACCGCGCGGGCGAGGGTCGCTGCCTGGTCAGGATGGCGATGATCCAGGCCAATCACGGGCAATCGGACGAGTCGCTTACCTCGTTCGAGCGCTCCATCGCCCTTCTGAACCAGCTCCAGAGGGATCCGCCACGCGACTCGGCGATCCGCGCCGATCTTGCCCTCGCCCATCATTATATGGCCAGTAACTTGCATGGTCATGGAAAACCCGACGAGGCGATCCATCACCAACGGGCGGCTATCGCGCTGCTCGAGAGCCTCTCCGCGGAGTTCCCCAATCAACTGTCCTATCGGATCGAGCTCGGTATGTCCCTGAGCGATCTGGGCCAGATCCTCGTCGCGCAGGGGCAACCCGCCGAGGCTTTCGATTCCGTGCATCAGGCCAATCAGATCCAGCGGACTCTCGTCGCGGAACATCCCGAAGATCCGCAGTTGCGCTACACACTCGCCTTGAGCACTCGGGGAATGGCAGTCCTCTTCAAGATCCTGGGCCGATGGAAAGAGAGCCGACAACACTTCGTGGAGTCGGTGGAGATCATGGAACGGATCGTCGTCGAGAATCCGGCCGTCAACGAATTCAGGAGGGTCTTAGCGACCAGTTCTGCCGAGCTTGGCGAGTATCTCATTGACCGGGACGAGATCGAGGCCGGATTGAACGCCCTCGCCAAGGCGCGCGAACAAGCGGAAATGGTGCGCAAGACGAATCCGAATGACGTGAGGAATCTGAACGCCCTGGCCATGATTCTGCGTGGGATCGGCAAGACACGTGCTAAACAAGGGAAGACAGGCGAAGCCCTCGAGTCTCTTGGTCAGGCCATCGCAATTGGCAATCGGATCGTCGGCGAAAATCATATGTTCGCCTACGATCTGGCCTGCGGGCTCGCCTTGGCCGGCGAAGTCACGGCGAACCTGCCTGCTGACCCAAGCAAACCCATGCAGAAGTCATCTCAAGTGTACTCCGACAAGGCGATGGCTGCGCTGCAGCAAGCCGTCGATCGTGGTTACAGGGAGGCCGACTGGATCGAGCGCGATCCGGATCTCCGCTCGCTACGCCCCCGCTCGGATTTCCAGGCGTTGCTCAAGACGCTTCGCCAGAAGCCGCAGACTCCTCCGGACGGACGATGACGAAGACGTAGGCCGCGGGCCGTGGCCTTGCTGGGGGACAAACGAGCGAGAGCCGACCCAGAAGGCACCAAGACCAAAATTCCACAGCACATCGAATCGCCCGTCACCTCTGTGTGCCGGATGCCTGCGGATTTCCCCTGAGTCAGAGAAGAGTGGCCGGTGAGGTTCTGCCTTCGAGCAGCGCCCACACCGCCGGGCGCCCGGTCTGCGCGCCGCGGGCGGCAGCCAGGTTCCTGGCAACGCAGACACGGGAGGACCAGTCCATGAGCCTCCCGCTAAATCGAGCGACTCACGACAACGTCACGCCGGTCCGTTTTCGGGAGTGGTTCCCGAGTCGTCCGGCAATGACCGTCCAACGAAGGAGTGCAACGATGACGACTCAGAGATTGTTCGCGGCCGTGGCGCTGGGCCTGTTCCTGGGTTTCCCGGGGTCGGCGAAGGCGCAGTTCCATTTCACCACGATCGACGTGCCCGGATCGACCCGGACCGCAGTCAACGGCAACAGCCCGCACGCGATTGCGGGAGAGTTCGATGATGCGGACGGCAGCACGCATGGGTTTGTGTTTAGCAAGGGCATCCTCAACCAGATCGATGTACCCGGCGCAACTTATACGAGTGTCAACGGGATCAACGCCAACGGCGAGATCTCAGGAATTTACATCGATGCCAGCGGCACGTTCCACGGCTATTTCCGAAGCAAGGGCGTCGTCACCACGCTCGACCCGCCCGGCTCGATCCACACGCAGGCCGAGTTCCTCAACTGCGCAGTGCCAGGTCGTGGGAGTCTATCGCGATGCCAACCAGACGCGTCACGGCTTCATCTGGAGCAAGGGTGTCTTCACCACGTTCGACGTGCCTGGTGCGACGGCACCTCTAGGGACGGTGGGCCTGGGGATCAACGACCAGGGAGAGATCGTGGGCGACTACGTGGATAGCGCCGGCAACCGCCACGGCTTCGTGCGGAGCAAAGGGCACTACACGACGCTCGACGTGCCTCATGCTGTGCTGACCGTGGCGCAGGGAATCAACGAATGTGGCGAGATCGTCGGACTCTACGTCGATGCGGACGGCAATCAGCATGGCTTCGTGTTGCGCGGGGGCGTCTACATGACGATCGACGTGCCCGGCGAGATCAATACGGGGATCTTTTCCATCAACGCGTCAGGTGAAATCGTAGGATCATATGATGATTCTGACGGCGTAACACACGGGTACGTCGCAACGCCTGCCCACTGAGCCCGGTCCTCCCGACCGCGAAGGTCTGGGCGTGTGTCCCGGTCCCGCGAGAAAACCGGTCTGACACGTGGTTTTCTCTTTGGGCCGGGCAGACGCCCGGAACGTCCTATGCCCCAACCGAGATGCGGCTCCGCGAGGAGGGGGGCCGCTCTCTCCTTCGATGGGAGCCGACAGCAAACGCCTCCGATCAACAAGAGCGGCAAGGCGAGCGAGCAAGACGCCAGTGTGACGAAGCTCGGGTTCCACTGAGCACTCCATCGCGACTTCGACACTTCCGAGGCCGCGGTCAGCCCTTTGAATGTGGATGATAAAACCATGGCTACACCAGCTTCCTCCGCGGGACCCTCTCTGGACCCTGACGGCCCCAAGATGGATCGCCCGACGCCCTTGCGGGCTGTTCACACGACCGACTTCCCCGCGCTGTTGCGGCGGCTCGGTGCCTCGCTCCTGGTCACCACCTACCAGGCCGGCAAGCTCGTGCTGGTCCGCGAGGAGGGGGACCACCTCAACACCCACTTCCGCACCTTTCAGGCCCCGATGGGCATGGCCTTATCGGGCGACCGGCTGGCCGTCGGCACCCAGATCCAGGTCTGGGAGTACGTTGACGTCCCGGCTGTCGCCGCCAAGCTCGACCCGCCCGGCCGGCACGACGGCTGCTTCCTGCCCCGCTCCAGCCACATTACGGGCAACATCCAGATCCATGAGATGGCCTGGGGCGCCGACGGTGCGCTCTGGGTCGTCAACACGCGGTTCTCCTGCCTCTGCACGCTCGATGGCTCGGCCAGCTTCGCACCGCGGTGGCGGCCGCCGTTCGTCACGGCGCTTGAGCCCACCGACCGCTGTCACTTGAACGGCCTGGCGATGGTCGACGGCCGCCCGCGCTACGTTACGGCGCTGGGCGAGACTGACGAGCCCGTCGGCTGGCGGGCGAACAAGGCCAACGGCGGCGTCCTGATCGACGTGGCTTCCGGCGAGGTGATCACCCGCGGGTTGTCGATGCCCCACTCGCCGCGTTGGCACGCCGGCCGGCTCTGGGTCTGCGAGTCGGGTGCGGGGACATTCGGCTTCATCGACCCAAACACTAGCAAGTACGAGCCAATCGCCGAGGTGCCGGGCTTCACCCGTGGGCTCGACTTCGCCGGGAACCTCGCCTTCGTCGGGCTCTCGCAAGTGCGCGAGAGCGCCGTCTTCAGCGGCATCCCGATCACCGAGCGGCTGGCCGAAGACGAGCGGACCTGCGGCGTTTGTGCGATCGACCTGACAACCAGGCAGGTGGTCGCGCTGTTGCGGTTCGAGACCGCCGTGCAAGAGGTCTTCGCCGTGACGGTGCTTCCGGGCCGGCGATACCCGGACCTGATCAACGACGACGACACCTTGCTGGAGAACTCGTTCGTGGTGCCCGACGCGGCGCTGGCCGACGTGTCGGCGGCGCTGCGGGCACCGGCCGACCCGACCCGCGGCGCGGCGCGGTCGGCGGCGAATGGTAGTGCGCCGCGAGGGGCGTTCGTGAAAGCGTGAGAGAGATTGTTCATCAGAAGGAAAGTGAGGGAACCATGAGTCACATCGATTTGAAGAATCAGTGGAGGCGCAGGCGGGGTACAGTCGAGGCCCGGTGTCGGCGGTCGATGCGGCCGACGTTGATGGCGCTGGAGGACCGCCGGTTGCTGTTGACGTTCACCGTGACCAGCACGCTGGACAACGGCAGCACCGGCACGCTGCGCTGGGCGGTTGGCCAGGCGAATTCGGCTGGGGGAGCCGAGACGATCGCCTTTGACAAGACAGTGTTCAAGACGCCGCAGACGATCACCCTGACGGGCACTCAGCTCGAGCTGAGCGACACGACCGGGACGGAGACGATCACCGGCCCGAAGGCGGGCGTGACGGTCAGCGGCGGCGGTCTAAGCCGGGTGTTCCAGGTTGACGGAGGTGTCACGGCGACAATGTCGCAATTGACGATCATCGGCGGCAGTGCCGGCACCGGTGGCGGCCTGGAGAACCTCGGCGGCACAGCCACGCTCACCAACTGCACGGTCAGCGGCAACACCGCCAGCACCGATAGAGGTGGCGGCCTGTACAACTTCAGCGGCGCGCTGACTCTGACCAACTGCACGGTCAGCGGAAACTACGCCTACAACGCCGGCGGCGGCCTGTACAGCTTGAACGGCACGGCCACTCTGAGCAAATGCACTGTCACCAGCAACTATGGCGTTTTCGGCGGAGGCGTGGCTATCCGCAACGGGACGGCCACGCTGACAAACACCAGCGTCAACGACAATTCTTCCATAAGCGGCGGGGGACTGAACAACGATGGAGGCACAGCCATTGTGAACAACTGTACCATCAGTGGCAACTCCGCGATCTTCGGCGGCGGCATGTACAACGAGTACGGCACGGCCAAGCTGACCAACTGCATCCTGAGCGGAAACTCCGGTTTCGAAGGAGGTGGGGTCTATACCTACGGGTCAGGCAAGGTCACGATGAACGACTGTACCGTCAGCGCCAATTCCGCCAACCTGGGCGGCGGCATGTATGACAACGGGGGCAAGGCCACGCTGTCCGATTGCACCGTCACCGGAAACTCCGCCACCGTCAGCGGCGGCGGCGTTTTCAATATGAAGGGTTACTACGGGGGCAAAGCCACACTGACCGGCTGCACGGTCAGCGGTAATTCCGCCGCCACGGGCGGCGGCCTGTTCAACGGCAAGGATTCCTACGGCCAGGCCTCGGCCACTCTGACCGACTGCACGCTTAGCGGCAACTCCGCCGTTGACGGCGGCGGCATTGCCAACCAGGGGACTCTTACCGTTTCCTCCTGTCAGATCATCATGAACCAGGCTGCGGACCAGGGTGGCGGCATCGCCACCACCTCTGGCAAGGTGACGATCACCGGCTCCGTGATCAGCAGTAACGTAGCCAGCTCATCTGGTACTGCCCTGGGCGGCGGGATCTCCAGTGAACACAGCGTGCTCTCAATGTCCAATTGCACCGTCTCCGCCAACCAGGCGAACGGGGCGACGGCCCTGGGTGGGGGGATCTACGCCCTCGATAGTACGGTAAACCTTCAGAGTTGCACGGTGACCAGCAACCAGGCGAATGGCACGACCCTGGGTGAGGGGGGCGGGATCTACAGCTACGGCAACGTCTTGACTCTCGTGGCCAGCACCCCGACCGGCAATAAAGCCACGACCAGTTTTGCCGATATCTTCGTCCACTCGTGAGGTTTCCGCGACCAAGATGACGGCCAGGTTTGCCTGGTCGCAATGGGCTTGGCCGCCCGTTTGTGCAAGGTGTCTGGGACTGCATTGATCGAGTTCCGGACACCTTCCTTTCGGGCTCGTCCCGGAACAGCACGACAGCACTGCCCTTCGCCGCGGCAGCCGCAACTCAGAGTCTGTCCCAGAAGGGGCCGGTCCGGGCGAGCGGGGGCGTCAACCCCCTGTCTTGGAGGTCCGTCGCTCACCGGACAAGGGGCTGACGCCCCCCGCTCGCCGTTCTGGGACAGACTCTCAGCAGCCGACGCCGGTCACTCATGTGTGAGCCCGGACCCAGCGCAAGCCCAACGCTAGGCGGTGCGCCAGGGTCCGAAAATCTGAAAATGCGCGGGGAGGCAAACCCGCGCCGCCCTTAGGCGCTGGTAAGATGGCCGCTGCAACCCGCAGGGAGCGTCCGGCGCACGCAGAAAACTCCCGGTTGAAGGATTCTCTCCACTACGGCAGAGAAACGGCAATAAACCCGGAAAGAAACCTCAAGACTTTCGATCGGGTAGGAAGCGACAGGCCGGAATCGGGCTTTCACAAGTTGCTCAATCATAGGGGCTTGTGGCACCAGAACACATCGACGTATGCCTGATTTACACGCAGAATTTCGAGGGATCGAATCCCTCTTCGCCCAGTGAGCAGACACTCCTCCCATGAAATCACGAGAGAGCTACGATGATGCGATCGTCGGCGCGGGGATCCTCGGGTTGGCCCATGCCTACCACCTGGCCCGCCGGGGTCGCCGCGTGATCGTCTTCGAGCGAAATGAGCGGGCGTCCGGCGCCTCGGTGCGGAACTTCGGGATGCTCTGGCCGATCGGTCAGCCCTTCGGAGCACTACGCGATCTTGCGCGAAGGAGCCTGGCAGTCTGGCTGGAAGTCCTGTCGGCAATCGGTTGCTGGCACGATCGCTGCGGCTCGCTGCACCTCGCTTATCGCGATGATGAGACGCAAGTGCTCCGGGAGTTCGCCGAGGAGTGCCTCGACCACAATGTGCCTGGGGAACTGCTCGACCCCGCCGAAACGCGCGGAAGGGCCCCGTCCGTTCGGCAGGAAGGGCTGCAACAAGGCCTGTGGAGCCCGGAAGAAGTCTGCGTTGACCCACGCGAGATCCTCTCCCGCCTGCCCGGGTGGTTAGCTCAACACTACGGGGTGGTCTTCCAGTTCGACACGCCCGTCGTTTCGGTCGAGCCGCACCGACTCGAGGTCCCGAATCAAGGGTATGCGATCGAACGGGTGTGGGTCTGCAGCGGCGATGAGACCAATGTCCTCTTTTCCGGGTTGCTCAGGAGCAGTGGACTCGTCTGTTGCAAACTCCAGATGATGAGATCCGAGCCCCTCGAGAGTGGATTCCGAATCGGTCCGATGCTGGCCGCCGGCCTGACGCTTCGTCACTACGCAGCATTCCGAAATTGCCCGTCCCTCGGGCGCTCTCAAAGCGCGCGTTGCCAGGGAATCGCCCTGGCTCGATCAGTACGGAATCCACGTCCTGGTCTCGCAGAATGCAGGCGGCGAGCTGGCTATCGGTGACTCGCACGAATACGGAGACCAGATCGGACCGTTCGACAAGACCGAAATTGACGGATGGATCCTGGGTTATCTCTCGACGTTCCTCCACGCGCCGGGGCTTCGAATCGCCACACGATGGCACGGGACTTACATCAAGCATCCCGAACAACCGTTCGTGATCCTGGAGCCGGCTCCCGGAGTCTCGGTCATAACCGGAGTCGGAGGCGCGGGAATGACACTGTCCTTCGGCCTGGCGGAGAAAGTGGTGAACGGCGTGCTGGGATAAAATGGGAGTGGATTCGAGGTCAACCGCGGAGGTACTGACGACGATGGGCACGATTGAACTGGTCGTGTTTGACATGGCGGGGACGACCGTCCACGACGAGGATTCCGTGAACCGTTGTGTCCGCGATGCGCTGGCCGCCGCCGGCCTCGTGGTCACTCCGGCCGAGGTGAACCGGGTCATGGGGCTGCCCAAGCCGGAAGCGATCGCGATCCTCATCGAACGGTCGGGCCGACGCGCCGATCTGGACGATCGGATCGAGGCGATCCATCGCGACTTCGTCGCCCGATCCATCGCGTTTTACGAGAGCGATCCCTCCGTGAGGGAGATACCCGACGCGACTCGGGTTTTCGAGGTGCTTCAGCGGGCGGGTGTCCGGGTCGCCCTCAATACGGGGTTTAATCGCGCCATCGCGAGTGTGATTCTCGACCGCCTGGGCTGGTCGGCAAGTCCACTCATCGACGGGACGATCTGTAGCGACGAGGTCCCGCGTGGTCGCCCCCATCCCGACATGATCCTCGAATTGATGAGACGAATGCAGGTCGGTGACCCTCGACGTGTCGCCAAGGTGGGAGATACACCGGCCGACCTGGAAGAGGGCCGAAACGCGGGGTGTGGGCTGATCGTCGGGGTCACACAAGGCACGCATCATCGCCGTGACCTCGAGGTCTACCCCCACACTCATCTCATCGACACGATCTCGGACATTCCACAGGTGCTCGACCTGGGAGGTCGCTGAGGTGGAATGTGCGTCATCCACGACATCGCGGCCGACCAACTCCGGCCTATCACGATGCGAATTGCCGGAGGTGCCACTCGACTCGAGCTGGCACCTCCAGCATCGACTGCTCATAACGACAGGATCGACTCACTGCGGATTCTGCGCCGGAGGAGGCTCGGGACTCGGGCGCGCCGCCTTCCGTTCGTCGAACGAACCATAGATGTCCCGGATGTTCGCGGGATTCGCTTGCGCCGTGGCTGTCCCGTCGAGATTGGCTTCTTTCAGGATCTGGTCGCGCGTCTGGTCCATAATCCCCCAGAGCGCACTGTAAGCGTTCTTCTCTTTTAGGGTGGTCGCGGCGCCGAATCTCAAGTTGAAGGCGTGCATGAAGCCCAGCAGATTGCCCAGCGAGGTATCCTTGACGTTCCGCAGTTGGGCCAGTGCCGCGCGGACGTCGGGCTTCTCCAGCAGTCCGACCAACGCAGTGGAGGCATTGAGGAACCTCGAGACCGCCGCCTGGTCGTCTTCATCCTGGAGGGGCTCGGCGGTCAACTTGTCTCGCAGGTTCTTGATCAACTGCCTGGCCTCACGTAGCGTCTTCGGCGAGACATCGCCGTCCTCATCCTCTTTCCTGATCCGCGTGACGATATCCTCGAAGAGCTTCTTGTCCGAGGCAAATCGCGGTTCATCGAAGGCCTTGGGCCACTTGGCGGCTGCCCTCAACTGATTGAGCATGAAGGTCACACGCTCCGAGGCGTTCTGGAACGGCACATCCGCGATCAGGGACGCGGGCACACTGGCCTTGGCTGCACGAAGCGCCGAGGAGCCGAGCCTTGGGTCGCTGAGATCCTGGACGGCCTGATTCAGGGCATCGCCATTCTCGATCTCGCGTTTGCCGGGGGTTTCCCTCAAATACTGGATATGTTTATTGTAGAGCGTCAGATCCTTCTTAGCCTGAGCGTTCACGCGCATCTGGTGCATGATGTTATCTTCACGTTGGGCCTGGGCCCAGGCGTTGTTCATCATGATGGCCGTCTGGCCGTTGATGTTGTTCGCCATGGCGGTATCGTAGTTGTAGATCCCCGCTCCCATGGCGTAGTAACCGGCACCACGTTCAACATCTCCCACGAACGAGTTGCCCCATCCCCCCCAGCCCCATCCACCGTAGCCCCACTGGGCTCGCGCATCCCTGGTCGTCATTGACAGGATCAAGGTCAATCCCAGAGCCATTTTCCACATTCGGAGCATCGTGAACCTCCTGGCGGCTGAGCGTAAGCCCCGGCCGTCAACGATATAACAAGCCTGCGAAATCGGTGTGGATTCTCGTCGGAACGAGCGTCTCGCGTCTCGGTTGTTGAGTCTCTCACTCCCCGTCTGGTCCCCGCAGAGGAGACTCGCTGTCGAAGACCAGGACGCGATTTGGCAAATGATTGATGCAAATCCGGGTCCGCTTCGATCCGCTGCTTCCCCAAGACCTGATCGCATTCGCGGTCATCGAGCGGGCTTGGGTGCTGGCCGAGACCTAATGCTATCTTATCATACACGTCTCGACGGGGAATAGTCCGCGAGGAGGTGGGGTTTGCTCGATTCGCAGGCGGGTGCGTCCGGAGAGACTCTGCGCCGGGGTGGAGGGAGATCAGAGGTCATCGAGTGGAATCAACTCCTCGTCCGAGTCCCCCGTTCCCCAGTCCGATTGCTTCGCGGCCGCGGCAACCTGCGGTGGCGGGGCGCTGCGGTGCGGAGGTGGAGTTGTTGGTTTGGCGGCCGGGCTCGGAGACGAGGGCGCATCCCGTCGCTCGTCGATTTGCTCGAGGCGGTAGATCAGCGGACCGATGGCCAACTCATCACCCGCCTCCAGGCGGGCTTCCTCGACCAACTGGCCATTAACACGGATCTTGTTCCGGCTGCCCAGGTCGCGCACCAGCACCCGATCGTAGGCCATCGCGACGCAGCAGTGGCGCCGAGAGATCTTGGTCTGCTCGATGCGAACGTCGCATTCGATGTGGCGGCCGATCAGGAGGACGGGTCGGTGAATCGTGATGATCGGCGCCGTCCCTTTGATCAAGGGGACGAGTCGGAATGACATTCCTCGGGGTGCTCCGGAGCAGGAATCGGCATTGCGCCAGGGGGGCCATTCTCGGCCGGTTCCCCATTCTCGGACATCTGGACAATCACCTGGATTCGACACTTATCGGCAACGCCGATGGGTAGCAGCTTTCGGACCGCGGCGGCAAGAGCATTCTCATCCCCTTTGGGCTCGGCCGGCTCGCCGCCCGCTTGAGGCGGCATCGAAGCGGCAGCTCGGTCGTCCGGCCGCGAGGCCAGGGCCGCAAGGCCTGCCGGCTCAGCGATCGTTTTCTCGTGAGCCTGGCCATTCTCCAGGCGGTACCGGATATGAGCAATCGAGAGTTCATCTCCCGGGCGTAATCGGCCGATTTCTACCCGCTGGCCATTGATACGAATGCCGTTTGTGCTACCCAGGTCCCTCACCACGACCTCACCATTCTCCTGTGTCATGCAGCAATGGTGACGTGAAACACGCAAGGAATCCAATCGCGTATCGCATGCCGGATGGCGGCCCACGACAACCATGGTGCGATCCAGCATGATGTCTGGACCTTCATCGAGGGCCACCAGTCGTGAGGGCATTGGGAGACATCCCCGATCGAAGCCTTTGGCGTTCACGCGATCTAGATCGTCCGCCAAGACTAAATGGCCATTATAGATCAACTGGATTCCACCTGGCTAGCGCGAAGTCACAATTCGTACGGAATGACGTTCGCTTGGTGACGCCAAACAACCTAAGTCGCAGTCCCTGCACCGAGTTTGGACCGATAGAGGGTGTGGCTCGAAGACTGTATGGACCTCTCCTCGGCCATACTAAAGGATACGACACTCCCAATAATTTCAAAAGGAATTCCATTTCCTCTTCGAAGGTCTCGATTTCGCGGATCAGCGAGGGCTCATCAATCAATCCGCGAGCAGCGAGCCGGACACGACGACCTGGAAGCACGAATCTTTCCTCTTACCGGCCCACGAGGCCTCCTGCTCTGTGCGATCTGATCTCGCGTTTGTACCGCCTCTCGCCTGAGAAAGCCAGACTCCAGTGCGACTCGGCTGGGAATTCTGGTACGAGTCTGCTCCAGGCGGCCCGCCTCGAAAGCTGGCGATGGCCGCCGACGGGTAGGGAAACTCAGTCCGGATGCACTTGGACCGAGTCATCGTATTCCACTCGCAAGTCGCGATGCCTAATGGAGTCGCATCTTTCGTCATCATTGCCAAAAGGGAGGAGGATCGGTCAGAGGACCTTCCGATTCTCTCTGGTGAGCCGCGAACTTGACGGATCCTGTCTCTTCCCACCCGGAGTCAGGTGCCCCACTTCTTGAAGCCAGTGCACGGAATCTGCGAGGGACACATGGATAGGTCTAGGGCGAAGGCCGAGTTCGGCGAGGCTCGACGCCGTATCGAAATGCATGAGCCTTTGCGCCAGTCGAAGCCCGGTCAATGTGGCCTGAGGAGTCTGGCCGGACACGCGATCCGCCCAGAATTCGCTGAGCCCGGCGAACGCCAGCCCCATCCAGTATGGGACCCGCCAACGAGGCGTAGGCATGCCCGTCAGGTGACTCAGCCGCTGCATGAGATCCAGCAAGGTGAGATTCTCGTTGCCAAGCAGGTAACGACGCCCCGGTCTGCCCCGCTCCATGACCAATCGTAGGCCCAGGGCCACATCTCGAACATCGATGAGATTGAGGGTGCAATCGATCACGGCGGGGAGGTTGCCTCGACAGAAATCCCGGATGAGTCGTGTCGGAGGTGAGAGATTTCGGTCACCTGGCCCGACGGGCATGGTGGGATTCGCCACGACGACCGGCAAACCTCGGTCTGCGAGAGAGAAGGCGTATTGCTCGGCCAGCAGCTTCGATCGGCAATAGGGGCCGACCGTGTCCTTCAGCGTGATCTCGACATGCTCGTCGATCGGGCCGGTCGCGTCCGCCTTGGTCAGGATGCTCTCCGTGCTCGTATGCAGCACGCGCTCGACCCCCGCCGCGACGGCGGCGTCCAGCACGTTGATCGTACCCTGATAGTTGACCGCCCGGAATTCGTCTCGGTTACGGACCCAGAGGTTGGGATTTGCCGCCAGGTGGAAGACCCAGCGTGCTCCCTCCATCGCCCGAGCCAACCCGCACCGGTCCCGGATGTCGCAGGGAAGGAAGTTGACGCCCCTTGGTAGGTGATCAATCAGAGCTCCGGGGCGATCGATCACGCGAACCACCCGGCCCGATTCCACCAACTGGTCGACCAAATGACTGCCGATGAAACCCGCACCACCCGTCACGATCGTCAGACCGTCCATGCTCGCGACTCCTGATCCGTCACGTTCCCTCGCATCACGACAATTCGCACCCGGAGAATCCGGGGTTTGAGAAAACTCGATTCCAGGTTCATCGGATCCGGTAGAGTTCTTGGTTCTCCCCGAAGTGTCTCTCTTGTTCGAGGACGCCGTCCTGTACCCAGCGCGCGAAGCGTTCCGGCGTCACGAAGTTCGTGAAGCCATAGCCGCCGGGTTTACGGTGCCGCTGGATTTCGAACCAATCGACATAGATGTGGGTCAGGTGCAGCTCGTGGAGCGCTCTTCGGAGTCCTTCGGAATCCTTCCCACTGGCCAGGGTTTCGATGGTTTCCTTATTGAATACCGTATTGTAGACCACGGGGTGATTTACGTAGAAGACGGCGGCCTGGCCAACGAGGAGGATCCTGGCATCCTCGGGTAGAGCGGCGTCCATGGCGACCAGAGGCGGATTCAATCTCTTGGGAATATGGCTGCGGAGAAAGCCAAGGTCGCGAGTCCATTCACTGAGGCCCGCCAGGTCGGTCGAAATGTAAGTCAGGTTCGTGAGGACTACAACCGACAGGAGCAAACCGAGCACGATCGACCAGCCGCGATGCCGGATCCAGTCGCCGCCGAGGCCGGCGAGTACGGCCAGCGGAGGCAAGAGCGGCAACCAGAACCGATCGAGCCGGTGCGTCAAGAGCCACCAGGTGAGGAACAGATAGGCAACGTAGGCCCAGAGTGCCGCGGCGAATCGTCGCGACCCACGCCGCAAGAGCGCCAGCGGCGCGAGGGCCGCATACAGGGGCGACTGCCAGTCCGATCTCCCGGCTACGTTGACAAGGTCGTATGCCAAGTCGCGGGCGACCTGGCGCGGTGCGTGGATCGGAATCGGTTTTGGGCTATGCGCAGACTGCCATTTCTGTTGCATCGCATCGTCCCAGTAGCGTCCGTGGAAGACACCATACCCCAGCGGATAGACCGGGTTCCCGGTGTCGATCACGTTCTTGCCCAGCCATGGGCCAATCACGACGGCCCAGCCCAGCGAAAAAGCAAGGAGCTTGGCCGGTGACCTGCTCCGACAGGCGTCGACCAGGGCCAGCATTCCGAAGGGGATGACTGCGGAGACCAGCCCGGGATACTTGCATGCCATGGCACCGCCGGCCAGAAGGCCGAGCAGGCACCAGAGCCGCACCCGCGAGATCGAGGAATCCGTGACTGGCCGGACTAATCCCCATATAAGTGCAGCATGGTAGAAGCAGAGCGGGCCTTCCACGTAGGCAATCACGGCCAGACGATAGATCCAGGGGGTCGACAAGTACACGACTGCGGCAAGCCACGCTGCTCGTGGAGAACCGATTCGGGACGCCGTTGCCGCGATCAGGACAGCCGCCGCCGGTGCAAATGCCGCGACCAGGAGCTGGCCCGCCAGAGCCCCCCACCACCAGTCGTCCAGCACCTCCATGCCGAGCAGGTGCAGCATCTCCACTCCGAAGGGCATCGAAGTGTAGACGTTGTGCGGCAGAAAGCTGATCCGGCCAGCCTGAAAATACTCCTTCGGTCCTTGGAGATGGTACTCCATGACGTCGAAGTCGATCGTCGGCAACATCGATCCCAAGAACATTGCGAGCAGGAACGGCGCAATGACCAGCCAGGGCAGCCATCCACTGAGTCGATGGGGTATCTCCGGCCAGCCGAAGCGCCATGGTCGGGCGACCAGGAAGCCGATGGTTGCGATCGCCACGAGGGCGATCCGGCACGAGGTAGGACTGAGCCCGCCGAATCGACCGGCGATCAGCGTGAGGAAGCCGAGGAGTGCCGCTCCCAGGCCGTAATCGAGGGCCAGCCGCTCGCTCAATCTCAATCGCCCAGCTAGCCGGAGTCCGACGAGTACCAGGTCGCCCAGCCCGATCGCCGCCGCGACAATCAGGCCCGCCGCGGCCACAATCGGCACGCGCTGAGGGAGATTCTCGACGTGGCTTAACTCCAACAGGGCCCGGCCCAGCAACGACTGGCGAAATGTGGTATCCGGCACAACTTCCGGGATGGCCTTCAATAGGATCCATCCCCGACGGATGGGCTCGCGCGGGGAACATCAACGTTGTTGGCGTTCGGCAGGGGGATGATCAGGCACCAGAGCAGCCATGCCAGTTCGGCGACTGTCAGGATCGCGAGCGCGGGCCAGTGCCAGCGCATGGAAACGCCCGCACGGCGACTCGCTACGGCCGTCACGGCTCCGCGCTCGAATGTGTGCCTCAGAGCGTCGGTCCGATCGTCCAAGGCGGCAAATTCCTCCTCACCCACACCCTGCTGCTCGCTCTTGGTGGGCACGCCGCTCGCCACGTCGAGGATCATGTCGAAGAGTCGGCGGCCGACGCTCTCGACCGTCTCGCCTTCCAGGATTGGGCCGGCGTCGAGGTCCATATCGTCGATCATCCGCTCGTACATCGGGCTGTTCGTGGCCAGCTTGATGCACGGGGTGGGCTTCAAGCCGAGCACGCTCCCCCGGCCCGTAGTGAAGACCAGGACGTTGGCGCCTCCGGCGATCAGCCCGGTGGTGCAGGGGGGATCATACCCGGGGGTATCCATGAACACCAGGCCGGGCGTGTCGACCCGGGCGGCATAAGGCACGACATCGACCAACGCCGTGGAGCCGGCCTTGGCCAGAGCCCCCAGCGACTTTTCATAGATCGTCGTCAGGCCGCCGGCCTTGTTGCCCGGTGAAGGATTATTGTCGATCCTGGCGCCGAAGACGCCCGTGTACCATTCCCACCATCGGATGCGCTCGACCAGCTTCTCACCCACCTCGCGCGACACGGCGCGGCGCGTCAGGAGATGTTCCGCTCCGTAGATCTCGGTCGTTTCGCCGAGGAACGCCGTCCCTCCCTGGGACACCACGAGGTCGGCGGCCACACCCAGCGCGGGGTTTGCCGTCACTCCGGAATTCCCGTCCGAGCCGCCACATTCCATCGCAAGCGAGAGCTTCGAAGCAGGCTGTTCGGTGCGCGTCCAGGCGTTGGCCTGCGGCAGCAGTTCGTAGACCGCCCGCACGGCAGCATCGACCGTCCGCGCGATCCCGCCTTCCTCCTGGATATTCAGCATTCGGGGCCGAGACGGGGATGCGACAGGCCCATTCGTGCCCGGAAGACTCAGCGTTACCAGATGCTGGGAATCGACGAGGTGCTGGGCGTAGCCAACTTCACATCCGAGCCCCACGATGACGTAAGCCGCCACGTTGGGGTGATGCGCGAATCCCGCCAGGACGCGCTCGAGGATCTGATGGTCCGGTCCCTCGAACGGCAGGCCGCATCCCCCCTTGTGAGTGACGGCGAAGATTCCGTCCACGTTCGGAAAATCCTTGCGCCAAACGCCGTCGCGGAATCGGTCCGCGACATATCGGGACGTGCTTGCCGAGCAGTTGACCGTACTGATAACGGCAACGTAATTCCGCGTCCCGACCCGGCCGTCCGGTCGGAGATAACCCCGAAACATGCGAACCCGATCGGCCGGTGGAACCTCGGGTCGCTCGGTCGCAAATGCGTAATCCCTCTCGAACAGGTCCGCGCTCAGATTATTGACGTGGACGTGCGCGCCGGGCGAAATGGCCTTCGACGCAAAGCCGATGATCTGCCCATATTTGCGCACAGGCTCACCGGCGGCGATGGCGGTCAAAGCAACCTTGTGTCCCAGGCCGATCGGTTCGCGGACCTCGACCGTCCGTTCGCCGACGTGAAGAACGAAACCGCGTGGGATCGGCCGCGCCGCTACGGCCACATTGTCGTCCTCTCTGAGGACTACGGCCTTGGGTTCCTGGACAGCAACCGCCATGAACGATACCTTCCGCGAATTGGGACCACAAGCGACACTTCCACACGACCAGTGTATTACCTCGGCCCTTGGTTGGAAAGCCGCTCGGCGATCCGCCCCGATGGCGATATAATGAGTTCTAGCCTCTTCGCAGTCCGAGAGCCTCGTCCAAGTTGCGAGAGGAGAGTCGCTCATGCCGTCGCCGTTTCCGGGAATGGATCCGTATCTCGAAAGCCCCAATCGGAAGTCCCGGAAATGATCGAGCTCACACAAGCTCGCCGCGAAGGACTGTCACCGCCTGGCCGATCAGTGTGACGCGGTCACCTTCGACGCGGATCTTCACGATACCACCACGGCGGGAGACCTGGTGAGCGGTGAGTCGAGACCGGCCCAGCTTTTCGTGCCAGTAGGGTCCCAGGCAACAATGCGCCGAGCCGCAGACCGGATCCTCGTCGACGCCAACGCGGGGAGCGAAAAATCGGGAGACGAGATCATAATCGTTCGAATCCGACCGGCTGGTGACGATGACTCCGCGGACCGGGATCTGCTCCAGCAGTCGGATATCGGGACTGAGCTTCCGGACTTCCTCTTCTCCATCGAGCTCGACCAGGAGATCCATCCGGTTTCGGCCGGCGAACCGGATCGGCGACGAGATAGCCGCGCGAAGGACCGCCCATTCCTCGCCGCTGATCGGTTCTGCGACGACCGGCTCACAGGGAAAATCGAGCTCAATCCCATCCGGGCTGCGTCGAGCGGTCAGCAGGCCGCTCCGGGTTTCGAACCGTGGAGTCTGTCCGCCGGTAAGCAGTCCGTCCTCCCAGAGGACATGAGCCGCCGCCAAGGTGGCATGTCCGCAGAGGTCCACCTCCGACCTGGGAGTGAACCAGCGTAGTCTAAACCGCGATTCGCCATCGATCGGGCGAACGAATGCGGTCTCGGAAAGGTTCATTTCCAGGGCAACGTCTTGCATCCATCCGTCCTCGACGGGGTCGTTCAGGACGCACACGGCCGCAGGATTCCCACGGAAGCGTCGATCGGTGAAGGCGTCAACCTGGGTGATGCGCTGGCCCATCGGTACTACCTCGGTAACCTTACACAATCGGAATCAACAAAGAACTTCGCCACTCAGGAGACACAGTCACGTCGGACAGGTTCGTATCCGCCCGAGAGGCTCCAAGTTAACGCGTCAAGTCCGGATTTTCCACGGTTTCGTCTGTGCGGTATTCCGCGTCTGCCGCGACATTCCTTCGTTGCATTTCGACCATCTCGGTTCACGCCCCATCCGTGCAACGCGAAGTTGGTTCGGCCGGTCTCGAGGTGAGCGACCCCTCGTACCGGGCGTTCTCGGCGAGCAGGATCTAAGGCTGCACAGGGGTCACCATCGGTGTTGACAGTTCTTTACGGAATTAACTGCTAGTTAATCTGGACTGGCGCGGCCTTCCGCGCCGATAATCCTGAAGCCCTCGGTTCGGTTTTTGAGGAGCCGAGAGCTGTCCCATTTCTTCGAGAGTCAATTTATGGGCCAAGGACGGTCTATTCCATCATCGTGTCGGCGGATTCTCTTGATCGCGATCGCGATCCAGGGTGTGACTCCGGACTTGCACGACCTCACGTCGTCCTCGGCCCTCCGCATTCTATGTCCGTTAGTCGTCGAGCCGACCGCTTTCCCTCTCGATGATGATTCTCCCGACAATGTCTGCGAACTGATTCAATCATCCATGAGGCTGGAGAGATCTCGACACCTTGTCGCCCCCGGTCCGACGGGCCTCGCGATCGTCGAAACAGCCGCGGAATCCGCGACTTTTCCGATCGCGCAGTCGAGCTGCGAGGTTGCGTTCGTGCCCCGCGTTCGACCCTTGATTTACGAGCTCTGCCGTCTCGCCTGCTGAACGTCAACCTTCCCGCCAATCCATTCGCGGGGGTGACTCTGTTACCGCCGATGATCTGTGTCGAAATGGCCGCTCGTTTGGGGCCAGCTACGGTTCGTACTGCGCCGGTGCCGCTGGAATGTGATGCGCGTTCATCCTACCGGCTGGGATATCGATCCGTGCGGACGTCTTCTCTCCATCCTCCCTCGGCCGAAGGAGATATCGATTCCATGAGTCTCTCATTGCTCGTATTCGCTTATTTTTCGCCGGAAACGATCCTGCCTTTATCCTCCATTCTCGCAACCATCGCCGGTTGCGCGCTCATGGTTAAGAGAAGCTCAATTCGGTTCGCGGTCCGGGGTTTTCAGACCATCCTCCGGAAACGACGGGCGGCACGGCACGTCCATTCGCCTCATTTCCAGGTTCCGGAGAAGGAACTGAATCGCACGATCCAATCGTGAGGACGACCCGCCGAGCAGACAATGGCCCGGGATGATCGATGCAGAAGGCTCGCGGAGCGACGCCTTTCCAGTCAGGAGGATGGTACCATGCCCCAGGCGGCGACGGGGCTTCGAACCCGACGGATCCGGCAGAGAGTCAAGACGCGGCGAGTCGGCCTGTCCACACTCAGGGACGCCGCCGCGACTTTTCGGCCGACGACCCTGCTTTTGCTGGCCATCTGGCTGGGTCTGTCCACGGGATTCATCGAGCTGGTCGTCTTCGACCTGCGTTGGCGGTTCGTTGACCGAACAGCATTGAGCGCACTGCAATTAAACCAGCATGCACTCTGGATGGTTCCACTTTCCCATACCATGGTCTTCGCAACGTGCGGGTTGATCCTGGCCCTGGTCGCCCGGCTCATCCGCGCGCTGGGTGGTCGTCGCGGGGCTCTATGGCCTTTGTTTTCTGTCGGCTTTCGCATTACTTTTCACGTATCGAGGCCTGAGCTCGATCGCCCAGGCGGTCCTGGCGGGTGGGATCGCGCTTAGGTTCACAGGATGGCTTCTGTTCCGGTCGTCGGGCGTGCGACGTCCCATCTTCTGCAGCATTCCGGTGATGATCGGCCTGGTGGCGACCTTCTATGCCATCGGCCCATCCCGCGAGCGGGTGAGTGAACGACGGTTACCGTTGGCGCCGGCTGGTGCGCCGAACGTCCTGTTCATCGTGCTCGACACGGTTCGAGCGAAGAGCCTAGGGCTCTACGGCTATGAGCGTGAGACCTCGCCGTTCTTGAGCCGACTCGCACGGCGCGGCGTCCGATTCGATCGAGCAAGGGCGGCGGCCGCCTGGACGCTCCCCTCTCACGCGAGCATGTTCACAGGACGCTGGGCCCACGAGCTTTCGACACGGCTCGACCGGCCGCTTGATGAGACCTATCCCACACTCGCGGAATACCTCGGCGACCACGGGTATGAGACGGCAGGATTCGTCGCGAACACGTTCTTTTGCAGTCGGTGGTTCGGCCTTTCGCGAGGATTCCTCCATTACGAGGATGTCGCGTTGAATCCGGTCGAGATCCTACGGACCTCGAACCTGGGGCGCGCCCTCGCGAGGAAAATCGCCCCCTATCACCGAGATCGTCCGACGGCGTACTTCGACCGCAAGGACGGCTCGACGATCAATGGCGAGTTCCTGGACTGGCTCGACCGACGGCGGCCGGGGCATCCCTTCTTCGCATTCTTGAATTACTACGACGCGCACGACCCCTATTTCTCATCAGAGGGATCGGCCCGGCACTTCGGCCTGACGCCATCTAACGCACGCGAGTCGGAGGTCCTGCGCGACTGGCATCGGCTTAGTAGGAATCGGTTGGAGCCGAGGATGGTCGAGCTGGGACGCGATTGCTATGACGACTGCATCGCTGATCTGGACGAGCAGCTCGGCCACCTGTACGACGCACTCGACTCCAAGGGTTTGCTGGAGAATACGCTGATCGTCCTGACGGCCGACCACGGCGAAGAATTCGGTGAGCACGGGGGCTTCGGCCACGGCCAGCGTCTCTACAGCGAGGTCGTTCGCGTGCCGCTCCTGATCGTCGCCCCCGGACGCGTACCCGAGGATCGGATCGTGGCCAGACCCGTGACTCTTCGCAATCTGCCCGCGACCATCGTCAACATCGCCGGACTGACGAAGAACTCTCCATTCCCCGGACATTCCCTCGCCGGGACCTGGCTCGTCCGTCCCGACTCGTCGAGCCAACCGCACGATCCCGTGCTGACCGAGATCGTCGATGACGAGGGCAAGTCGCTGGCGGGATCGCGTCCGTCACGAGCCCTGGCCGACGGCGAAAAGGTCTACATCTGCCTGGGAGACGGGCGCGAGGAACTCTACGACCTCGCGTCCGATCCGGAAGAATCCCACGACCGCAGTCGGGATCCGGCATGCCAGTCATTACTGGCAACCTTCCGCGACGCCATCCGCGAGTTCGATCGTTGAATCCCAGGCGGCATTTCGATACCTGCGATCAACGTACTTTCTTCGTTCCCGGCTGATTCGGCCACCGTCAGCCGTTGGCCGGCAGGTCGCGCAGGGCGAAGGCAACGATCGCCACTAGGATGCAGGATATCCCGATGCCCCCCAGGATCGCCAGGTTGAAACTGAGGCTTTCGCCCTTGATCACCAGTTCGACGGGATTGTACGCCTTGAAGAGCGAGACACGCTCCAACCATGGCCTCCACCACATGTTGCGGAACACCGGAATCATCGCAATCACGTAGGCGATGAAACCCGCGAGGGTCAGCGTCGATCCCACCCAGGATGGTCGCCATCGTACGTGGTCGATCGATGCGACCAGCAGGGTATAGCCATAGATGGGGAGTCCGAGCGCCCCGAGATTGATGGCGGGTTGAAGCAGCATCCAGAATCCCGGCGGCTCGCGCAGCACGTTGTAGCGAACCGCCAGGGAGGCGCCGGCGGCCAGGGCCAGTGACAGGACGACCATGCCCCCGATCGCCACCAGGAGCTGCGATAGCATGTAGCCGATACGCGAGATCGGTCGGGACAAGAGCAGGTCCATCGTCCCGCGCTCGATCTCCGCGGCGACGGCCGCCGAGCCCCGACCGATCGACCAGATCGAGATCAGTATCAGGAAGAACGGATGATTCCAGAATGCCATCATGATCGACGCGGAGGTCGGCTCCTCCATTACGCCCAGGTTCCTCATCCACTGGATGCGGCCGCCTCCCTCGTCCGAGTTCAGCAGCCGCAGGATCTCGGCTTCATTCAGTGATGTCGTAAAGACCGAGAGCCAGCCCAGTCCGAACAAGACCGCGGCTGAGACGCCCAGGGTCCATCGCGACTCGTGAAGGTGTTTGCGTGCGAGCCACAAGAACGGCGTCATGCCAGGTCCTCCTCATCGGGGACGTTCGGTCCATGAAACTGATCGTAGAGGCTCCGGAGGTCTTCCGTGCCGATTGCGACGCTGTCGACCGGCACCGAGCCGAGCCAGCGGAGCAGGGGGGCGAGCTCGCCGCGATGCTCGAGCAACCGCGTGTCGCCGTTCTTTTCCCGCTCGGTCAGTTCCAGTTCCTCAGGCGGCACCGGCGCGGTCCCAGCGACGTAACGAACCATGACCATCCGAAGGCTGCGTCGGGCCTTCATGTCCTCCACATGCATCAGCCGTCCCTTGCGCATGATCGCGACTCGATCGGCGACCTGCTCCACTTCCGCCAGCACATGACCGGAGAAGAGTACCGTCTGGCCCTGCCGTCGTGCCTCTTCGACCAGGCCCAGCACGATACCCCGCGCGGAAGGATCCAGGGCCGAAGTCGGCTCGTCCAGGATCAAGATGTTGACGGGGTCGGCGAAAACCTGGGCCAAGGCGAGCTTCTGCTTCATGCCGGTCGAATAGGTGCGGACGCGCCGCTTCAGGTCGAGCTTCATGATCCGCTCGGCGATCGCGACGGCCCGATCCAATCCCACCGAGTCACGAAGCCCGCAGAGTAATTCGAGCGTACCCAGGCCCGTCAGCGACCCATAGAGCCGCAGTTCGCCCTGAAGATAGGAGACCTGGTTGCGAACATCGAGACTCTGACGCCAGCAATCGAAACCACCCACCATCGCGCGGCCCGCCGTCGGCCTGAGAAGACCCAGCAGCAGCCGAAGTGTGGTCGTCTTACCGGAACCGTTCGGCCCCAGCAATCCGAAGACCTCTCGTTTCCAGATTGCGAGCGACAGAGATTCCAGTGCCGTCACTCGTCTGTAAGTCTTTGACAAATTATCAGTTATAATCAATGGATCTTTGTCGAGCATCACGGAACATACCTCTCATTGCCCTGAGGATCGAGGGCCGTCGCCTTTGCATACTGGCTCGGCCGGTTCCCGCGTTTCAAGTTTCCGGAACGCTCCCAAGATTCTTCGCGTGCGACATGGTCTCGTCGTCGCGGAAATGCAACAACGGCCCGACCTCCGTTGACGCCTAACCCCAGGTGTCGTGCTTTTTTAAGTAAAAAAGTGATCGGGCTAAGGCGACTTAGCCTCCTTACATTCCCTATGTTTCCAAGTCGACCTTGACCACTTCGCGTTTTAAAGCAATGATGGGGGAGTAAAGCGATCGACGACTCGTGGACCGTCACGTCTAGGTATCACGGACGGGAGATTCCACGCAAACATCGAGGATCTTGATGGAAGCCGAGGAGGATCTCGATCAAAGCATCGTTGAGATAAGGAGTGATGGGAGATGGGAATACCAATCCAGGCCTGTGGGTTTACGATGAGTCGCGGCGACTTACGCCTCGTTCTCAATCGGAGCTCCGAGTCCGCGGCCGTGTTCTGGCGGATCAATGGCTTCCGAGTCAGGTTGATGGTCTGGACCGTGGAGGAGTGGGAGAATCTGGAACTCCGACCGGCGGATGCGCAGTATCATCCGAGCGGAATCTGGTGCGCACTGCGCGTGGATTGAGCCGAAGCCGTTGAACTCGGCCACCGCGCCTCCTCGCACGGATCGATTCGAAAGCCGGTAGGTTTCCTGCACATTCGCCGCGGCTTTCGTGCACATTTCGAGTGCGGTCCTACCCGTTTGCTCGAGTCACAGTGTTTGCGACCGAAGCGTGATGCGGGCTGGTACACGTCATTGATCGCTCAGGGTCCGGGCTTCGCGTCCTTGCGGGATTTCGCCGCGGACTTGGGGTTGCGCGGGGTTAGGAAGACGAAGACCTCGGTGCCTACTGGAGGAATCTTGGCGGTGTTGGTGGAGAATCCCCGGGCGGCATCGTCGGCGGTGCTGGCAATGGGTAGGTCGAGGATCGCGGTGGCGAAATTGGACACCACAATCAAGTCGCCGTCATCGGCCGCATAAGCAGGCTTCTTGGTCACCCGATCTTCGTACAGGATGCTCCCGGCAAAGACCCAATCTTTCTTGAGGGGAGCCTTGGCCTTCTCGTCCCAGACCCATTCCCTCGCGTCCGACTTCTTGAGTTTGCCATCCTGATACCAGTGGATCTCGATGGCGATCGCCGTCCCGGCGGGCGGCGCGAACTTGGGGACGAACTGGACCGGATGTCCTACCTCGGCGCCGGTCAGGAGCAACGCGGTGTGGATCGCCCGCGGTGCAGCCGATGTCGCCACGATCGCCTCGTGTTCCTTGGTCCCCTTCAAGCACATCAGGTGTTCCAGCGCACCTTCGCGAAGCACTACCCGCGCACGGAGGATGACGCGATTCCCCTTGGGATCGAACCAGAGGCTGTCATCACGACTCATGGGTTTCCAGCTAGTCTCCGGCCGAGGCTTCTCGACATTCGGCGAGTTGTCTCCGCCGGGTGCTTGGACTGTGACGCCCAGGCAGAACCACAGGAGGATGCTCGGAGTCATGGTATGCCCACTTGAAGGAGAACGAGGACGGAAACACCTTGGGGACGCAATGATGGGCTCTGCGGCAAGACCGTAATCGGAACGTCTAGGAGCCTGTCCGAGAATTCGCCCGTGTCTCGCCTTGGCCCCTGGGTTCCCACCGGGCCTTGGCCATTTCGGCCTCGGCCGCGCCCTCTGCTGCGCACTATCCCACTCAACTCTCGGCGGCGGCGCAGGTGTGGCGCCAAATCTTCAGTAGATTGTGGGTCAGGCAGATCAGTTGCCACTCGGCGGAGACTTTCTCCAAGCCACGGAGCAGAAACTGGCGAATCCCCCGCGCGAATTTGATCTGGCCGAAGACCGGTTCGACGATCTGCTTCCGCGCCGCGTACAGGGCTTTGCCGGCCGCCGTACGCAGTTTGTGCTGCATCTTCTCGTTCACACTCGCTTCCGGTGCGGGAGCCGTCGTCGCCGACGTCACCGCAGCCACGTGGTGCTTCTGACGCTCAACAGCCACATACGGGTCCATGCCGATCTGCTCCAGTCCCGCCACCGCTTTCGCGCTGAAATAGCCCGTGTCCGCCGTGTTCGGAATCGGCGTCGGGGTCCCGTCGCTGGCCATCGGCCGCGGGATCCCAGCCGCCTCCAGATTGTTTAAGGCTGCTTGCGCCATCGGCACCGCCTGTTCCTTGTCGTTGGGCGCTGAGGTCACGTCCGGGGCGACGATGATCTGGTGCGCGCCATCCACCACCGCCTGGGCGTTGTACGAATAATCGAACCCCTTGTTGCTCTGCTTCATGATCTTCGCTTCGGGGTCGGTGAAGTTCATTTGCGCCTTCTCCTCGGGACTCGGATCGATCGGAGCCGGTGGCTTGCCCCGGCGTTTGCGGCCGTCCGCTTCCCGCTGGGCTTGGGCCTGATCCCGGCGGCGTTGTTCTTCGTCCGCCCGGGCAGCCGCCTCGGCTTCCAGCCGCGCTTTCGCCTCGCGAATCTTGGCCAACCGATCGTCACGCCGCTTCAATTCCGCCGGCAGTTCGTCGCCGCGACGGCTCCCCAACGCCGCATCTTGCTCGGCGTCGAGCTGCTCAGCTTCCTGGAGCATTTGCTCGATCTCGGCCTTCAGCCGTTCGATTTCCTTCCCCATGTAGCCGTAGCTCATCGCCTTGTGCCGCGAGGCGTTGGCCCCCATCTTGGTCCCGTCGGTGGACAGGTTCCCCAACTTGACCATCCCCAACTCGCCCGCGATGCGCAGCACCTCAAGGAACAGGGGCCAGCTCCGCATCTCGAATTCTGGGCGTCCGTACAAGCTCTCGGGAAAGGTCGGGGGCGAGATCGCGGTTCGAAAGCGAAACCGCCGGAATAAAATTCCGGCGGCTTCGAAGGTTCGCGTCGTCCAGCTTGCCAGGTGACCCGGTCCTTCGCGCTCAGAGCGCGACGGAGGGAATTCCCAGCCGTTCTTCCTCTTCTTCCAGGATGATGATTCGTGGCGTGACCATCAGCATGAGGCTCTGCGTGTTACGGCCGATACCGACGTTGCGGAACAGACGATCGATCAGGGGCGTCTTGGAGAGGACCGGGACGCCGTACTCGATCCGTTGCTCGTTGAGCGTCTTGATGCCGCCCATCAAGACCGTACCGCCGTCGGGAACCGTAACGGTCGTCGAGGCCGTGAAGAAGCCGATATTCGGGAGCTGGATCGTGGAGCTGACCGTTCCTCCACCGCCGGCGAAGCCGATGCCTCCGACTGCCGCCAGCCCGGACTGGTAGGTCGTGAAGCCGTTCAGAGCGATGAAGAAGGGGGCCAGCGTCAGTCGCACGTAACGGCGGTCTGCGGAGACAACGGGGGTCACGATGAGCGTGGGGCCGATCGGGACCTGAGAGACTACGGGCTGATAGGCGACCGCGGCCGGCCCGATGATCGGAGTCAGCGAGGCCACATAGTATTGCCGGGTCTGGCTGAAGACCGTGGCCGACGCCCCATTCAATGTCGTGACCTTGGGCGCCTGGAGGACGTTGGACCGCGTGTCACCCTGGGCGGCCGTGAGGAACAGGTAGACCTCCAGGTCACTCAGGAACGCGATACCGAAGGTCGCTCCCGCACCCGTGGACTGATAGTTATTGACGAACGTCGGGGCGATCAATTGACCCTGCGTGTTGCTGAAGGGGATGTCCAAGTTCGGCGAGAAGTTGCCGAGCCCGCCACCCTGTGTGCCGACGATGACAGGCTGGTTGTTCCCCAGAGCGTGATCGCGGATGGGGTTCACGAGGTAGGCGTTCGTCAATCCCGAGCCACCCGTTGTCCCGCCGGTCGTCCCACCCGCACCGCCGCCGGTGGCACCGCCGCCGGTGGCACCGCCGCCAGCACCGCCAGCACCGCCGCCGCCGAGGCCGCCGCCACCGGCGCCACCGCCGCCGCCACCGAGCCCGCCGGTGCTGCCGCCGCCGCCGCCACCGGTGCTACCGCCGCTGAGCCCGCCGCTGCCCCCTCCACCGGTCCCGCTGCCAGTCGAGGACGATGTGCTGGTTCCGGTGATGAGACCGCCGGTGACTCCCGAGATCGGGAAGAGCGAAATGAGCGGATTGGGAGTTGCGAGCGTGCTATGCTTGCCGACAGCATCGGACTGGATCTGGAAATCGAAGTCCACGCCGATCTGCTCGAAGAAGTTATCCTCGACCGTGATGAAGCGAACCTCGATCGTGACTTGCAGATCCGAGAGCCGACGCAACTGCTTGAGCAAGTCGGCCACTTGCTCGTGGACCTCCGCCGTGTGGCGGACGATCAGGCTGATGCTCAGGAAGAACGGGGTAATGGCACCGATGGGCCGGGCGACATCCAGGCCGCCGGCATCGCCGCCGCCAAACCCACCGCCGAGCCCGTAGGACTGGGTGACATCGGCACCTTCCCCATCGTGGACCTGCCAGGTGCCCGGCTCGATCGAGGTCGCGATCAACTGGACGATCGGCGTCATGTCCACCCAGGGGCGTTTGGATTTCTTCACCCCCATTCCCTCGAGCCCCACGCCATCGGCACCGACCATCGGAATCGGGGGCGAGAGAGTGTTGAGCCCTCGGGCGCCGGCATTCAGTTCATTGTCCGGACTCGAGTCGGTCAAGTGTTGAGGGATCGGGACCTCCGCCCCCCTGTTGGTCGGGAGGATCAGGTCTCCCACGTAGTAGGTCTTGACGAAGGTCTCTTTCTGGCTGGCCTGCGGGCTGGTGATCAGGACCACCTCGTCGTCAACCTTGTAGGTCAACCCGAGCGGCTTGAGCATCAGCTTCAGGGCCGTCTTGACCTGAACATTGTTGAGGTTCAGGCTCACCGGGGCGCCCGAGGTGATTCCTTCGTCGCTGACCCCCTTGGGATCGATGACGATGTTCAGCCCGGTGTAGTCCTGGATGAACTTGACGGCTTCGCTGAGGGACTGCTTGTCTACGTTGATCGAGATGGGCTCACGCAGCTTGGCCTCGATTGCGAGGATCTTGGGATCCCTTCGTGGCTCGAGCCGGGAGTTCATGGCCAGACGCTCTCGCGTCAAGTCCTTGAAGTTCTGAGCGTACTTGATGCCGCGGATCTGGACCTCCGGATCGGCGACCCCGGCACGGTCCACTTCCTGAAAGGCCGTCAGGGCGCCTTCGCTCTTATCGTCGAGAGTCTGCTTATCGATCTTGTAGTGACGTTCGGCCTTCGCTTTGAAGGCGAGAATGGAAGCCGCTACTTCATTGGGGTCGATCTCCATGGCCATCTTGGCGTAGGTCTCGCATTCGACATACTTGCCTTCGGCGTAAGCCGAGGTGGCCTTGTCCATCATCTCCTTCAGCCGGATCTTCTTGGCCTTGTCGGCCTCGAGGATGCGGAGCCGCTTCAGCTCGATCTCTTCGCGCTGCTTCTTGTCCACCATCTTGACGACGAACTGGGCCTTGTCCTTGCGGGCCAGCTCGAGGGCGACCTCGAGGCGGCGGACCATGGGTCGTGTCAGCTCGGGCGCGAGATGCGAGCCTTTGACGGCCTGCATCGTCTGCTCGTAGATGGCGATGGCCTTGTCGGGATCGGTTTCATGATACCGGCGGGCCTCGGCGATCTTGGTACCGACCTCGGCATTGAGTTTCTGGGCGGCGAGAGTGTCGGCATCCTCGGCCGCGTCGGTCGAGGCCACACCGGCCCCACCCTTCACACCGGTGAGCTTCTGAAGGAGCGCCTGGACCTTCGTCTTGAGGCTCTCGTCCTCGAAGCTCTCGTCGGCGGCGACCTCGGTCAACATGTCCCTTGCGCGAACGTTGTCACCCTTGCGAATCGCCGCCAGGGCCGCTTCGTAGAGGCTCAGGGCCTTGGCCTGCGAAGCCAGGTTGATCTGAGCGACGAGCTCGCCGGCCTGGGCTTCCACGCCGAATTTGCCGACCTTCGCCTCGTTGGCGAGTTGGAGGGCGGCGGCGTAGTTGGCATTGGAGTAGAGCGCCTTGGCCTCGGCGAGCAGTTGTTCGCCGCGATTGCCCGGCGGTGATGTGGGAACCGTCTGCCCATTCGCCGGCTCCGCGGTGGGAACTTCTACGGCGTTCGCGGCCAGCTCCGGACCGGCTGCGGCAGCAGCCGAACCAGAATTCGCGGGCGGGACGACGTCTCCGGGCGTCGCCGGGGCGGAGAGATCGGGCCCGGCGTTGCCATCTGTCGCGGCGATCCGCTGGACGGCCGCGTCGGTCGCGGGTGCCGCGACAGCCGGTGCCGCCTCGGCGTGATTCGCCTGCACGACTTCCAAACCGATCTCGTTCCCGGCTGCCCCGTTCGGCCCCGGGTTCGTCGGTGCCGGCGGCGCGACGGCCGGCCGGTTCTGCTGGCGGACCATCGCGATCTCATGCAGGACCGTCTCGGCACGGTCGGTATCCACAGGCGGGATGACGTTCATCCGCGCGGCCATCCGCGCCTTGCCCTCCGCCTCGTTCAGCTTGCCGGCTTTCAGGTACTGCCGCGATTGTTGAACCAACTCATTGTAGACACCCTGGCTCGACTGCTCGTGAACCGGCATGCTCCGCATCGTGTCGCGACGGCGGAGCGCCCGGGCCGCGGCGGCCACCTTGTCGGGCGTGTCATCGAACCAGCCATAGGTGAGGCCCCATTGCTTCAACTCCAGGGCGAGCGCCTCGGCCTGCTCGAACTGACGGTTGTTCAGCATTGCGCGGGCCTCGCGCGAGCTTCGCCTTGGCGGTCCGCCGATCGTGAGCCTGACCGCTATCCGGGGCCAGAGCGGTGTTGACCGGCTTCGGCCGTGACTTGTCGATGTCGGCTTGAAGCTTGTCCGGCGTGTCGTCGAACAGGTTCCAGTGGACATCCAGCGATCGAGCTTCCTCGGCCTTCGCCTGCGCGGCATCGTAGTTTCCCCGCAGCAGGTGTTCCTTCCCCTGCTTCAACATCCAGAGGGCCTTCTGCCTGGCCTCCGGGGCGGAAAGCCCATGAGCCACACTCGGGGCTTCAGTGCCCGGAGTGGGCGCCGAGGTCGGTGTGATGGGTGCCGTCGCTGTGGCCGCGGGTGCCATCGCAGACACCGGCTTTGCAGCCGGATCCGACACACCACTCGGCGCCAGCTTGGCTGCGGGCTTGACCTTGGCCAGCTCCTTCAGATATGCGTCCAACATGGCGCACTCGTCCGGCTGGAGCTGATCACGATAACGATTGGCGGCCTCCAGATAGAGGCCAGCTTGATCGAACTGGGCATTGTTGTACAACTTGGCGCCGGCTTCCAGATATTTGATCGGCGGCGCGGGCGGGGCCGGGCGGGTCGCCTTGGATGGCGCTGCGGCCGCGTCATCGGGTGCGGCGCCTCTGGTGGCACCTCCCCATGCGCCGAGGATCAAGATGAGACTGACCTTTCCTAGCCTTCCCAACGCGACCTCCTTTCGCCGCTCGTGCGGACCACCGCCGACTTCCCTGGCGACGGCCTCTCTTATGTCCTCACGAGTGGGAGACTTGTAGCCTATTCGTTTGCGCGAGCCATCCCGCCTCCACGGAATGACGGCTACACTCGTTTCCTGAGTGCCCTGGCGTTTTCTCGATGCTCGGGCGCGGGTACGGACCCTGGACGGGTAGAAAGTGCGGATGGTGTTTACCTCCCCGCGCCGTTCCGGTCAAGACGGTTGTTCCGAAGAAAACGACCTTGTCTCCACTATGATCGGCAGGTCGCAACCCTTTATTCAGGTTCATCACCGCTGCGATCGATTTTTTCCGCGCGAATGGCGAAATCGTCATCGCCCGCATAACCCTCACCAGTGGACCTTTCTCCAGCTCGTATGAGAGGAGGCCCGAATGGCAGAGGGGAGTCGGGGCAAGGCGAACGGCTGAATAGGCGATAATCCGGTTTTACTCGGCCTTTCCGAGTCAACTCAGGCAAGAATTCCCCGGATGACCTCGCCATGGACATCCGTTAACCTCATGTCGCGGCCACCGAACCGGTAGGTCAATCGCTTGTGATCCATGCCGAGCAGGTGGAGCATCGTCGCATGAAGGTCATAGATCTCGACCTTGTTCTCGATGGCATGGTAGCCGTAGTCATCGGTGCCACCGTAAATTGTGCCGCCCTTGATGCCGCCGCCGGCTAGCCAGATCGTGAATCCGTAAGGATTGTGGTCGCGGCCGTCGGTGCCCTGAGCCATCGGGGTGCGGCCGAACTCGCCGCCCCAGACCACGAGCGTGGAATCCAGCAGACCGCGGGCTTTCAAGTCCTCGAGCAAGGCCGCGATCGGCTGGTCGACGGCGCGGGCATTGTCCTGATGTCCCCGCTTGAGATTGCCGTGCTGGTCCCACCGGTCCGCGCCGACGCTCGGACAGAGCAGCTCGACGAACCGGACGCCGCGTTCCACCAGCCGCCGTGCGATCAGGCACTCGCGGGCGAAGATCCGAGTGGGCGGGTAGGAAGCATCGAGGCCATACAGTCTCTGAGTGGCCTGGGATTCGCCATCGAGGCTCATCAGCTCGGGGACGGCGGCTTGCATGCGGAAGGCCAGCTCATAGTTGGAGATCGCGGCTTCCACGCTGTCGTGGTGGCCTAATCGGCCCAGCACGCCTCGGTCGAGCGAGCGCATCAGTGCCAGTTTACGCTGCTGATCCGCAGCCGTTGGCTCGATCCGTTCGATATTGGCGACGGGCACACGGTCCGGCTTGAAGACCGACCCCTGGAAGGCCGCGGGGAGGAAGCCGCTATTGAAGCAATCCAGCCCGCCGGGCGGGATTAATCCTCCATTGAGGACGACGAAGCCGGGCAGATCCCGGCACGCGCTACCCAGACCATACGTCACCCAGGCGCCCTGGCTCGGACGACCCTGTAGCCCGCTCCCTGTGTGAATGAAGTAATTGGCAGTGGTGTGCTCCGAGAAGTTCGAGACCATCGAACGCACGATCGCTAGGTCATCGACGTGGCGGCCGATGTTCGGGAACAGGTCGCTCACGGGTATGCCGCTCTGTCCGTAACGGCGAAACTTCCAGGGGGATGCCAGGACGTTCCCCACGTTGTTGAACTGGGTGGGGTGCGTCTTCACCTGGATCGGCCGTCCATGCTCCCGGTCCAGCCGGGGCTTCGGGTCGAAGGTATCGAGTTGCGATGGACCCCCATCCATGAACAGGAAAATGACCGCACGCGCCTTTGCGGCATAATGCGAGGGTTGGGGCTCCATCGGGCTGCGGCGCGAGCCCGGCTGAGGGGTCGCCGGCACCGGATCCGCATCGCGTTCGCCAATGGCCGCACCGAATGACGGCTCGCGCATCAAGGCAGCCAGCGCCAGGCCACCGAAGCCGTTGGCGCACCGCTGAAGCATCTCGCGACGACTTGAGGCCGGTTCCCCGTATCGGCAGCAATGCATGATGTTATGGGCCTCGATCCAGACCTCTACTCAATAAAAACAAATTCTTTCATGTTGATCAAAACATGGCAAAGTGCGGACCAGGCTTCACGTGCTGGCGGAGAAACGGCGCCTGGATAACCCTGGGACTCCTGCGGATCGCCGGGTTTCCAGGCCGAGAGGAAGGCGAGGCAGGCCTGGGTTTCGTCGCCGGTTGGGCCACGACCGAAGGCAGTGACGAATAGGTCGTCGAGCCGCTCGCGATCGGAGCGGCGTGTATCAAGGAGAGTCTTCTCGGCCCAGAGCCGCGCCTGGCCGGCGACGAGCGGACCGTTCATCAGAGTCAGGGCCTGGGCCGGGACGTTCGAGGTATTCCTCCGTCCCATGGTGGAGAAGGGGACGGGCAAGTCGAAGGCCAGGAACATCGGATTGAGGAAGTTTCGCCGAACCTCGAGATAGATGCTGCGCCTTCCATCGCCGTCGAGAGGACCTGATCGTCCCGGACGGCCGCGGCCTTCCATGAACGCGTTCAGGTGAATCGGCACGCTCGGGCCGTACATCGTCTCAACTCGTCGTCCGGATACGGCCAGAAGGCCATCTCGGATCGCCTCGGCGTCGAGGCGCCGGACGTTCATTCGATGAAGGTAGAGGTTCTCCGGATCGAGCCGCTCGGCGTCGCCGGTCGGGACGCTCGACATTCGATACGTACTCGAGGTGACGATCAGCCGCTGGATCGCCTTGATCGACCAGCCACGGCCGATCAGTTCGGAGGCGAGCCAGTCGAGCAGCTCCGGATGGGTCGGCCTCCGACCCATTGCACCGAAGTCGTCGGTGGACTTCACGATCCCCTCACCGAAATGGTGCTTCCAGAGCCGGTTAACCATCACGCCGCGCGGTCAGGGGATTAGCCTGGGCATCCACGACATCTCGAGCCAGTTCGAGCCGGCCGCTGCCGCTCTCGGGCGACGAGATGCCTGCACCGCCGAGGACTTGAAGGAAACGACGAGGGACGAGGTCACCCAGATTCTTGTGATTGCCTCGAAGGTGAATCGGCTCATTCTGCCCTGTGCCGTCGGCGATCGCCAGGACCAGCGTAGGATCAGGGATCTGGGCTTCGAGGGAGAGTGAGTCGGCCACGATCGACGCGAGGCGCTCGGCGAGAGGCGACGCCCGCACTCGCAGAGCCGAGATCACGTCCGCGAGGTCCACCGTCGTTGGGTCGACCTCTCCGGGGGAACGGGGGTGAGCCGGCTTGTTCGACATGCGGATCTCGTCCACGACGACGTAGCCTAGCCCGTCATGCATGCGGGTCTCGGCACCTTGGTAGTCGGCAACGTCGCCGTCGGCGATCTCCAGGTAAGCGGTGTGGCCCATCCACATGCTGACATCTTGCGTAATCCATCTTGGCTGATCGCCATGGTTTACGGTCGTTGTCAGGCCGCCGTAGATCGGGGACCGGATCTTTTCGTAGCCGTCGATCACGACGTTGAGAATCCCCGAGCGTCCAGCAACTCGGTAGTGAACATATCGCTTCTCGATGGTGAACGTCCGCGAGCGGAGCACACCGCGGAGCCGGGTGGATACAAGACCGCTATGGGCCTGCCCCGGCGTGACCGAAATCATTCGGCCCGGATTGTCCGAGTTTTCAAGACAAACGTCACCGGCCCGAGTCGGCCGCTCGCCGAACGCGTCGCCCGTCACCGACCAGCCCCCGAAGCTGTCCCCGTTGAAGTCTTCGAAGACCGAATCGGCGAGCTCGCTTTTCCTCATATTCCAAGGGACCACTTGGCCACGGTCGCTCGAGGACCGAGTCTTACCGATCACGGCCTCCACTCGGTCGCGGAGCGGCTCCGGGAGCGACGACCTGGCCTGAGCGAGGAGCGCAACGGTCTCCCTCCGGGAAGCCTCTAGCCGGCGCAGCGTCGGGCTGATTCGCCCGGGCGAGTTGACGAACGCTTGCTGATGGCGCGAGCTACGGAGGAAGCCGGCCAGGGCATAATAGTCCTTGCTACCGATCGGGTCGAACTTGTGATCGTGGCAACGCGCGCAAGCGACCGTCAGGCCCAGGAAGGTCTTCGAAAGCACATCGATCTGGTTGTCGATCCGACGCATTCCTTCCTCACGGACGTCAACCGGCGAATGCGTCCCCTCGCCGAGGAAGTAAAAGCCGGTGCCGATCATCGACTCATTGAAACCTTCGACCGGATGTCGGCGCGGGTTTTCGAGCAGGTCGCCGGCAAGGTGCTCGACGACGAACTGATTGTAGGGCACGTCGTTATTGAAGGCACGGATCACGTAATCGCGATAGCGGAAGGCGTTCAAAATCTCGTAGTCGAATTCGTGTCCCGCCGTCTCGGCGTACCGGACCAGGTCCAGCCAGTGTCGCGCCGAGCGCTCGCCGTAATGGGGGCTGGCGAGCAGCCTGTCCACCAGCCGCTCGTAAGCATTGGGCGACTCATCCGCCTGGAATGCGGCGATCTCGTTAGGCGAGGGGGGCAACCCGATCAGATCGTAGCACAGCCTCCGAATCAACGTCCGCCGGTCGGCTTCGGGCGCGGCCGAAAGACCGTGCCCGGCGAGTCCGGCCAGGATGAACCCGTCAACGGGGTTGCGCGCCCAACCTTGCAGACCGGCGGTCGCAGGGGGCGAGATCCGGCGAATCGGCTGGAAGCACCAGAAGTGCGCCCGCGCTTCGTAGACCGCTTGCCAACTGTCCCCTTTGGAATTGGGTAATCTCGATTCCTTGGCCTCCGTCGGGCTGACTTTCGGCTCGACTCCCCAGGGTGCACCCATCTCGACCCACCGCGTGAGCGTCGCGACCTCCTGTTCGGGAAGTTTCGACTTCGGGGGCATTTGATAGGTTTCGCCGTAATTGATCGCGTCAACCAGCAGGCTCTCCTTCGGCTTCCCGGGCACGACGGCCGGTCCCGTCAATCCACCCGTGAGGATCGTGGCCCGAGCGTCAAGTCGCAGTCCCCCCTTCTGCTTGGCCGGGCCATGACACTCCTGGCATCGCGTCGCCAGGATTGGGCGGACGTTCTTCTCGAAGAACTCCACCTTGGCCGCATCGCTCGTCTCGCCTCCGCTTTTCCCGGACTCGGGGGTTGCCGCCCATGCCGCCGAAACGGACGACACGACCGCGATCCTCAGCATAAACAGGATCACCGCGCCCATCAGGCGCCTCGGCGATTGAGTGTCGTCAGCGTCCATCATGCCGGCTTCTCCTCGGCGGGTCGGTCATTCCGGGTTGGATGAGTGGTTTCATTCATTCCGTGAGGAGTGGGATGCCGCGCCTGGCCTGGCGAATGTCGTGTCTAGGTGATTTCAGACGATCGTGGTCGTTATAGGGATTTTACCGGGAATACGGGAGCCACGCGAGCCCCGGCGACCCGCCCCAGAAACGCATGAGTGGACGCGGATCTCCGAGTTGGCTTCGTTTTCATAGTTCAGATCCCAATCACCGGCTCGATTTCTGAACAAATCCACAGATCCGGCCGGGGATCTGGCTTCGTTTTGAGACTTTGGAGAGGGTCGCAGGGCGAAGTTGGGTTCGTTTCGCGATTTTTTCGTCCGGGCGTAAGGGAGGAGTTGGGTTCGTTTCGCGATTTCTTCGCCTCGGGTGCCGGCTCTTCCGCGTCTCATTGGGATCCCTTCGTCGATTGATCTGCGCCACCCCGATCGCTCCGGTCTGACTCGCCGACTTGAGTATCGTACACTCCCACGTCAATCGCATCGATTCTGGAATCTCGAAAGGATCCGGAAGTAAGGATTCTATCAATTGAAGCGGTTGTATTGATCGGGTAAAAATCGACACTCCTTGCCGAAGACCACCAGGTTCACGGACCCACGAGCGGGATTCGGTGGCAACCTCTACACCAACGGCGTTGCACACCATAGCCAGGGGTCTCCGCAGGCGCACCCTGGATCGCCAAGGCCCCGATCCTCTCTACCCCTCGGGCCGCCCAGAATGGGAACGTCGTGTGGCTCCCGACATCAACCGGGGGGGCGAAAAGGGGGGGCTTTCCTGGCTCTCCCGCACTTTTGATGGTGCGACACGATGTCGTCGATGTGGCTGTGCCGAGGCCTTCGGAGAAGACCGACGGCACCTGTTGTTCTGCCGACAGGATCCTACCGGGATAGTAAGCCCCGGAACAACGTAACCTCCTCTCTCGAGAGGGCAGCCGACGCGTGAGCTGACGCTGCGACCGCGAGCATCAAGGCGGTCGGGGGCCAGGATGAGGTGGATAGGTCAACTTCGGTGAAGCAGCGATAAACGTCGTGAGTGCGAACAAGCGAAAGATGCTGACACGCTTGGGCCAAAACGGCATGTGGTCAGGTTCGAGGGCTCATCGATCTCTCGACGCAGATGACGGACCACCGGCGGATAGCTGCGACCTTCCCCACCCCGGCATATCGGCGAAACGTGGTAAGCCCGTCGTCTCCCCGCAAGGGAAAGCGACTCGCAAGAGAAGCCGATGGGGCGGCGGGTAAAGGAGGAGGGAGAAAGCGAAAGCTGGTCCGT
>CAWJTV010000042.1:0-406996 GCA_963845755.1 uncultured Planctomycetota bacterium | reverse complement strand
TGGGTGCAATCGCGCTGGTGCCGCGGATTTCAGCCTGTTTTCCCACGTTTTCGGTGTTGACTTGGCCTGAGTCGGCCGCCTTGGGAAGAGGATCGCTTGAAAGTCGAGGGGCCTCTCCTGTGAAGTGACAGTGTGTAACAAGCTCTGTCCTCGCAACAGGAAAGGCCACCTCGATGGACCATGCTACGTGCTCCCGACTCCTCACAGCAACGCATTTCGCCACGTCCTTGCTCCCGCTCACCGCTCGCCTGGTCCCGGTGATCACCGAACTCGGGCGGCTCATCGTCCACTTCCGCCGGGCCGACCCCACGCCTCAAACCGCCCACCGCTTCGAGACCCGATTGGAGGAGTTGCTCCGCGAACTCGGCCGGATCATCGTCGAATGGACCTTCAACCACCTCGAGCCTCACGACCGCAAGGACATGCCCGCCCAGATCGAGTCCGGCGGGACCTGGTATCGCCGCCGCTCCAAGACCCCCAATCGCTCGGTGGCCACCACCTTCGGCACGATCACGCTGTGGCGGATGTTGTACCAGGACGTCCACGGCGTCGAGTCCTCGATCTTCCCGCTGGAGATCCAGCTCGGTCTGGAGTCCGGCCGGGCGACGCCGGCCCTCGCCGAGCGGGCCACCCACGCGGCGGTGATGTCCTCTCAGGACGCAGTTCTGGTGGCGTTGCGCCACGATCATGGGGTGCAGTGGTCGGCTGAGACCTTGCGAGCGGTGATCGCCGGTGTGGCGGCGGGGATGGAGGTCCACCGTCAAGAGGCCCAAGTCGCCCAACTGCTCTCCTGGCTGGGACGGGCAGACCGGTCCACGGGCTCCCGCAGGCCGGTGCTGGCCGCGGGGCGCGACGGGCTGATGCTGCCGATCCGCGGTCAGGCCTGTTACCGCGAGGGGGCCACGGCGACGGTCTCGGTCTACGACCGCAAGGGGCGACGGCTGGGGACGGTCTACCTGGGGCGGATGCCCGAGCCGGGTCAGGAGGTCTTGTCGGGGCAATTGACGGCCCTGATCGAGGCGGTGTTTCGCGGTTGGACCGGACCGCTGCCGCGGCTGGCCTACATCACCGATGGCGGCAACCACCAGACCCGATACTATCGCCGGGTGCTGAAGCGGATGAGCGATCCTCATCACCTCGGTTGACGACTGAAGTGGCACTGGGTGATCGATTATTATCATGCCTGCGAATACATCACCAAGCTGTCCGAGGCGTTGTTCTCCGACGCGCGGGCGGGGGCGAGTTGGGCGCGGCGGATGCGGCGGTGGCTGAAGGAGAAGCCGCGGGGGATCTACCGAGTCCTGCATTCGGCGGCGGCCCTGCGCCGGCGGCGGATCATCGCGTCGGCAGCCAAGCGAGAGCAATACCGCAGTGCCTACGCCTACTTGCGAAAACGAATGCGCTGGCTGGATTATGTCCGCTATCGCCGGGATCACTTGCCGATCGGCAGCGGGGTGACGGAGGCGGCGTGCAAGACGGTGTTCACCCAGCGGCTGAAGCAGTCGGGGATGAGCTGGAAAGTCGAGAGTGGTCAGTGGATCGTCAACCTACGGGTGATCCACTTGAGCGGGGTCTGGAGCGAGGTGTATCAATCCTACCTGGGATCGAAGGCGACACTCGTGATGCGGACTCAAGGGACTACAGCGAAGGGAAGGACCTCAAATGCCGCATAATCGCTGGCATCGGCGCGATTGCACCCGATTGCTTGAACTCCAGTCCCAGTAGGTGTGACCGATCACCGCCGGGAATGACGCTGAAACCCGGATTCCTGTCTCACGGGGGCATGCCATTCACCTCCGTGATCTTCCGGCAGGACACACCCTGCAATGAGCAGGGGCAAGGGATGAACGGAGGCCCTCAACGTGGACCGGACCTGACCGACAACCACGGGATCGCCTAACGGCAGCAATGCCCAAGGCGACAGAGTCCCCGTAGTAGGCATCGGCCCAAGGGGGACAGGACACAGGGCTTCACCAAGAAAGGGGTGACTCGGATGAGTCATTCAGCCCTACTCAGGCTTGAAGCACTGCGGAAGTGCAACACGGACCTCAACTGGGTCAACGCGGATCTGTATCGACTCCTCTACAAGACGGATCTCTACATCGTCGCGTATGAGAAAATCAAATCCGCTCCCGGGAACTTGACTCCTGGCACCGACGGGATGACTCTCGATGGGTTCTCCATGGATGCCATCGACGACATCGTGGCGACCCTGCGAGACGAGGGTTTCCAATTCAAGCCTTCGCGGCGGGAATACATTCCCAAGGCAAATGGCAAGATGCGGCCTCTCGGCATCTCATCCCCAAGGGACAAGATCGTCCAAGAGGTCATCCATGTGATCCTCGAAGCGATCTACGACAGTCCGAAAGGGCCTACCTTTAGCGACTGTAGCCATGGTTTTCGGCCTGGTCGAGGGACTCACACGGCCCTGCATGAGTTCAGGACCAAGTGGTCTGGTGTGACGTGGATCATCGAAGGGGATATAAAATCCTGCTTCGACGAGATCGATCACCACGTCCTGGTTTCCCTGATCCGGAAGAGGATCTCGGACGAACGCTTCATCGGCCTGATCTGGAAAGCACTCCGGGCAGGCTACCTATGGAGGAAGGAACCGGGGGCCTCGTTTATCGGGACCCCGCAGGGGAGCGTGGCCAGCCCTATCCTCGCCAACATCTACCTGCACGAACTCGACCTCTTCGTCGAGGGACTACAGCAGAAGTACGAGAAGGGCAGCAAGCGGAAGGACAGCCCCGAGTATCACCGGATCAACTATCGCAGGCAGCGAGCGTTGAAACGGTCAGGTGGGATCATGACGCCGGAGATTCGCGCTTTGACGAAACAGATGCGATCTCTCCCGTCGATGGACACGTTTGACCCTGGCTTCGTCAGAGTCAAATACATCAGATATGCAGACGATTGGATCGTCGGCGTCACGGGGCCGAGGTCCCTGGCCGAACAGATCAAGGACGAGATTCAGGCGTTCCTATGGGACAGGCTGAAACTGCAACTCAGCCAGGAAAAGACGGTCGTCACTCACGCCAAGACCGAGGAGGCCTTCTTTCTCGGGACGCGGCTTCAGGTGGGGGCCGTCAACCCACAGCCCAAGGTTACCCACTGCCACAACCAACGGCGGCACTACCGGCGCCGGTGTACGGGGTGGAGCCCGCTGATGCGAGCGCCGATCAGGAAACTGGTCAAGCGTCTTCACCAGAAGGGCTTCTGTGACGGTGAGGGCATCGCCCGATCCAAGACAGCGTGGGTCTGCCTGGAGGTGAAGCACATCATCGAACTGTTCAACAGCACCAATTGGGGGCTGTTGAACTACTACAGGTTTGCTGACAACTTCGCCTCCATGAGCCGTATCCAGTACATCCTGCATTTGTCACTTGCGAAGACCTTAGCCCACAAGTTGCAGAAGCCCGTTAAGCAGCTCCTCTGCGAACACGGACGCACTCTGCAATTCAACTGGAAAGACGGCGAGGGGAAGGAACGGAACACCTTCTTCAAAGCCAACTCCGACTGGACCCGGAACCCCACGGCATTTCTAACGGGAAGAGATCAAACCGACCCACTGGAGATGCACGTCCGATTCCGGACAAGGTCCCGCCTGGACCACCCATGCATCATCTGCGAAACAACGGTCGGGGTGCAGATGCACCACGTCCGTCACATCCGAAAGATGGAGGGCAAACCTGTCGGTGGGTTTGCCTGGCTGATGCGACTCCAGAACCGGAAGCAAGTGCCCGTCTGCCGAGAGTGCCACCGTAAGATCCACCGAGGAGAATATGATGGCCTCCGACTGGCGGACCTGGCATACCGGGTTGGACCGTGACACAAATGTAGATCCTGTGTCTGGAGAGCCGGATGCACGAAAACGTGCCTGTCCGGTTCGGGAGGGGGCGGTTGGATTCCCTTGAGATCAAGGGGCTGGCCGCCTACCTCATCACTAGCTTCGACGTACCGGTTCACACCCTGGTCGACAGTTGTAAGACGCCTGTTTTTTAGGCATCAGGCAAGATCAATGCTAGCCCATGCGACATTCGGCAGCGGGACCGCCGATTACCCCGTCGGAACGCGATGACTCCTTCCCACTCTCCGCGAGGGAATGCCGTCTGCGACGCTCGGCGTTGTCATCTTCGAAGTCAGACCTTCGAGAATCCTTGAGACCGACGCGATGATGAGCCAGAAGTTGAGCGACATCTCCCAAGAACCCGGTGGAGCGGGACTCCTCTTCGATCCGACCCCTGGGAGATTCTCCGGCGCCCGCAACCCTGCCGAGAGGGAGTCCTGGGTTTCGATGACAACCGACGGGTCGCTGGAAATCAAAGACCAAGACGACGCGGAGCGTCGCAGACGGCATTCCCTCGCGGAGAGTGGGAACGAGTGATAATCTCGGACAATTGTTGACCGAGGTGTGAACGCGTACCGGTCTGGCAGGCCGACACGCGCAGCCGATTGGGCGGGCTTGCTCTGTCTGGTGAGGGCGCGTTCCAGCGCTCAAAAGAGCCGCGTGCGTGGCCATCGAAGGACGCGCAAGCGGTCGAGTTCCCTGTCCCGCCGGGTCTTGTGAGAGAGCGCTGATGACCTGGAAAAAGGTGGTCGGGCTCGCGGTGCCGATCGGCCCCTGTCGCACGGCGCCGAGCCGTCCCTGGTCGCTGCTGTTGTCGTCGGCGCGAGCCTGGTCTGGCTCGTTGTTCCTGGACGAACCGCCCTGACGATAGGCCGCAGGGAGAATCGCCGCCGGACCCACCCTGACTTCCGTCAATTTATCCGCCTCGGACGAGAGTGCGATCGGCGCTCAAGACATGCCACGATCGGCGCTGCAATCTTCTTGACAGCCGCTCCCGCTGCACAAGACAATGCGTTTTGGCTGGCTGGCGAACTGCTCGCAGGCGAAGCCACGGCGTCTCTCGACCCCCCGAAAAACGCACCAGACTGAGGCCGTGATGCTCGGCATTTGCTTGACGGTCGGGCTGGTCATCGCCGGACAGGCCCAGACGCAAGAAAAGGACGTCAAGACTCGCCCTTGGGCCGTGATCGCCAAGCGGCACGTGATGGCAGCGAAAGTGTACGCGACGGCCGATCCCGATCATCCGTTTGCTCCGCTCAAGGAACCGGTGTTGCATCGGGCCCAGGATGTCCAAGGGAGCTCGAAGGGCTCGGTCTTCCTATGGGTTGAGCCCTCGGGGCGACCGGCGGCGATTTGTGACGTCTTCTTGTTTGAGAGGGGACGGGAGGCTATAGCCTGAACAACGAGTGGCATTCGCTGTCCGCGTCTCCGCTGCGGGCCGAATCGCCCATTGGGGTGTTGTTCAACGCCACCGCCCCGGGGTTGGAATGGAAGCCGATCCCGAATGCCCCGGTGCCCGCCGACACGCCGTCGGGCGCGCGACCGGCAAGCCCGCCGGCTTGCCGAACGGTTCAGCGCCGACCTGGTCGACCGCAAGAACGTGCGCTCTCACTTGCGGCTGCTGACGACGCCGTTGCATCGTTACGACACGACCGACTCGCTCGATCTCACGCGGCGGCGCGCTGTTCGCTTTTTGCCAGTCAGACCGACCCGGAACTCCTCCTGCTCATCGAGGCCCGCAAGTCGGGCGCGGGGTATCGCTGGGAGTATGCCGTCGCTGGGTTCTCGAACATGGATCTCTACCTGCGCCTCGACGGGCGTGAGGTGTGGCGCGACGTTCCCGCCTTCTCGAGCGGCCGCGGAGTTCACAGCGGCGGTCGGGTTCGGTTCCTCGAATCCCGCGGAACTCGAAGCGGCGAAACGCGAGAAACTCGAAAAGTGAGCGCGGTGGACATGGCGGCACCGCTGGATTACCGAGAAAGCCTTGGCCCGCAGGCAGAACTCGGTCAAACCCGGACCTTAGCGCTTGCGGCGAGCGAGTCTTCGACAGGCCACTTGGTCGCGCGTGTCGGTCGGATCGACGAATGCGTGCGCCGTGGCAAAGGTTTGTCTGGTCTTGCCGGGAGTGCCCGACCCCGCTGGAAGAAGGCGGGTCAAACGATCCGCTGACCTTCGTCCGAAAGGATTGAGAGGACAACAGCATGCGGATGAAGCGACGTGAGGCCCATGCTCTAGCAATGCTCGGAAAAAATGAGTTCACTGGCCCAGGAGCCTCAAACAGATCAAGGAACATGCTAACTTGAGGAACGCGTCTTGAATCTCGGTGAGCCGATCCAAACGGCGGCGCAGCCGGCCGAAGGAGTGCAGCCACGCGATGGTCCGCTCTACGTACCAGCGGGACTTGCCCAAACCGCTGCCGTGCTCCGTATTGCGGGCCGCCAGCACCGGCGTGGTCCCCCGGCCTGCGCAAACCCTGCCGCACCGGTTCCGAGTCGTAGCCCCGATCCCCCTGCAAGCGGTCGGGCTTCTGCCGCTTCGGCCCCGGCTTGCCGCCCACCGGCGGCATGTCGTCGAGCGTCGTGAAGACCTGGGTGATCTCGGGGACGTTGGCGGCGGTCACCGTCGCCGCCAGCGGCACGCCTTGGGCGTCGGTCATCACGTGGTGCTTGCTGCCGGATTTGCTCCGGTCCGTCGGATTCGGGCCGGTATCCTCGCCCCCTTCCGGGGCCTTGGCGAAGGAGGCGTCGATCAGCGGCCCGCTCCCAGTCGATCGCGTCAGCGCCGTTGAGCTCGGCCAGCAAGACGGCGTGCAACTGGCGCCAGACACCGGCCTGCTGCCACGCCTGCAGGTAGGACCGGCAGGTCTTGCCGCAGCCGCAGCCGAGGTCGGCGGGCAAGTCGTCCCAGGCGATGCCGGTCTTGAGCACGAACAAGATGCCGGTGAGGATCTTGCGGTAGTCCAGGGGTTTGCGTCCCGGGAAGCGGAAGCGGCGCGGAGGCGGGGGTGGCAGCAAGGGCTCCAGGCGCTTCCACAGCGCATCGGAGACAAGGGGTTTCATGGTGGTCCTCCTTCGGTTCGGGAGATCACTCTCCGAAGGACTCAAGAGCAGACAGCGTGCCAGTGGATTCATTTTTTCCGAGCGCTCTTAGGGCCGAGAGTCGGTCGCGAGTTAGGTCACGCAGGGTTAAGGCTGGATTGCTGGAACTTGAGTCCCAGGGGGATGTTCGATCACCGTCGGGAATGACGGTGAAACCCGGATTCCTGTCTCACGGGGGTAGGCCATTCGCCCCCGTGATCTTCCGGCAGGACACACCCTGCTGTGAGCAGAGGCAAGGGATGAACGAAGGCCCTAAACGTGGACCGGACCTGGCCGACAACCATGGGATCGCCTAAGGAGGTGGCATCCCATGGTGCGGCGATGCGGCTTGGCGTTGATGGTGCTTGCTTCGAGCGTACTGGCCGGTTCCGGCTGGGCCGGCGATGACTCGGCGGTGGCGGAGCGGTTGGCCCGAGTCCGAGAGATTCACGGCGCGGCCGGCCCATGGGCGGTGGCCGGCTATCGCATGGGCGAGCGGGCGTTGAAGGAGCTGGGTTTGCCGAGGCACGCCTTGACGCTCCAGGTCGTCCATCGCTGTCCGGCCCAGGTGCAGTATTCCTGCATCGCCGATGGCGTCCAGGCGGCGACTGGGGCCAGTCCGGGCAAGCTCAACCTCCGCGTCGAGGAAGCGACGGCGGAAGCGATGAAGACGGTGATCCGCGATGAAAAATCCGGCCGTGTGCTGACGTTCATGCTCAAGCCGGAATTCGTTCGGTCGGTCGTGAATCTGCCGCATGACCGCCTGGAAGCCGAAGGGCGGCGGGTGGTGGGCCTCAGTGACGATGACATATATATATTGAACAAATGAAACTATAATTGTAGTCTGGAAATTTTGCCCATGCAGCCCGTCGGCAATGAATTCCATCGGAGGATGCTTGACATCTATCTGACGAACGTAATAGGCTAGTCAACGGCCTCCGTTCGCCCGACGTACGGGGCCGACGATCCCGGGACGGAGTGCTAAACTCCGTGCGAGCTGCCGGTCCCAGCCCGCAGGGAAAGGGTCTACCTCGTCGTGAGAAAGAGGATCCCATGTCGAAGACTGGAACGCATCGCGGCTTCACGCTCATCGAGCTGCTGGTGGTGATCGCGATTATCGCCCTGCTGATCGCCCTGCTGCTACCGGCGGTTCAGGCGGCGCGCGAGGCCGCCCGCCGCATCCAGTGCACCAACAACCTGAAGCAGATCGGCCTGGCCTTGCATAACTATGAGACGGCCGCCGGTGCGCTGCCCATGACGATGTCCCTGCTGGGGGCCAGCAACACGGTCTACTACGACACCGGCTGGAGCGCCCAGGCCCGGCTCTTGCCCTACATGGAGGGGACCTCGTTGTTCAACGCGGCGAACCTCAGCGTCTTCAAGGAGGACCCCACCAATTCCACGGTCATCTCGTTGACGGTGAACGCGTTCATCTGCCCGAGCGAGATCAAGCCGCAGGTTTCCTCGCACGATTATGGCCTCTCGGGTGTGATCAATTACGGGGTGTGCGGGGGCGACTGGTTCGTCTGGGGTGGGTTCAACGGGCCGTATAATCGCCAGGCGTTCGGCCCCAACCGGAGCCTGCGGCTGGCGGCGATCACCGACGGGTTGAGCCAGACGTTGTTCGCCGCCGAGGTGAAGGCGTATCAGACCTCGTCGAACTGCCGCTTCACCACGCTGCCGTCGGTCAACAACCCGAACAACATCCCGAGCCCGTACGCCGACCCGTTTCAGGTGGCGCCGGAATACGACAACGGGGTGTGCGTCACTGAGAATCAGGCGGAGTTCCACACCGAGTGGTCCGACGGGCATGTGCATGCGGCGGGGTTCACAACGGCCTGGCCTCCGAACAAGGCAATCATCGGCCGGTCGTTCTATCCGGGCATGGACCTGGACCTCAACGGCAAGAACGAGGAGAACGGCGGGCCGACCTTCTCGGCGATCAATGCCCGCAGTTATCACCCCGCCGGCGTCAACACCCTGCTGGGCGATGGCAGCGTGCGGTTCGTCAAGAGTACCATCAACGGGATGGTCTGGCGGGCCATGGGGACGGTTGCCGGCAGCGAAGTGGTGTCCTCAGATGCGTACTGATCTCGAGGCGGGAGGTGGTTCGATGGGTCGCGTCGTCATCTTTCTCATCCTGTCGGCACTGCTGGGTGCCAGCCCTCAGCCTCCTCCGGCTCCCAGCAAGCCGGAGGGGAAAGTCTCCGCTCCGGTGCTCAGTCGCACCTTCGCACTGGATGGGGTCCGCGGCCCTTCGGATCGGACGGGAATCACGGGCCGGATCGATCACATGGCCTACGATCCCGCGACGAAGAGGCTGTTCATCGCCTGCGTCGCGAACGGTTCGCTGGAGGTGATCGACCTCGACGCCGGGAAAAAAATCGGGACGATCGACAAGCTTCCCGAACCCCAGGGTGTCGCGGTCGCTGGCGGTTTCGTCTATGTCGCGACCGGCGGCGACGGCAGGGTGAGCCGTTTCGAGACCGGCGTTCCGAAGTCCGCGAGATCGGCGGCGGTCGGCGATGATGCCGACAATGTCCGGGTCGCCCGCGACGGCAAGATCTGGGTGAGCTTCGGCGGCGAAGGGCCTGGTGGCCTGGCCAGCTTCGACGGCGACACCATGCAGCCCGGTCTAAAGCTGAGCTTGCCGCGAATGCCGGAGGGTTTTCAGCTTCACCCGTCCGACGATGCGATTTTCGCCAACGTCCCGGCGGGCAAACGGTCGGCGGCAGACGGCACCGTGTTCGGGCTGAAACGCTCGACCGGTGAACTTCTCTGGGAGCGAAAGCTCACCGGTCGGGCGGGCAACTTCCCGATGTCGTTGGACCCATCCCACGATCGCCTATTCATCGTGGCGAGGAAGCCGGCCGTCCTCATGAGCCTGAGCATGCGCGATGGTTCGATCCTCGGGGAAACCCCCTGTCCTCCCCAATCCGATGATCTGTTCTTCGATGCCCAGTCGGGATTGGTCGCCGTGATCGGGGGCGGGGAACTGCCGACTTCGGGCGACCCGGGCGGGGCCGGGGCCTCGCTCGACCTGTTCGCCATCGACGGGTCAGGCAGTCCCTCTCGGTTGGGCGGCTCACCATTGCCGCCCCACAGCCGGACAGGAGCACTGGCCGTCGATCGGCGGAACATTTATGTCGGCGTCCCGGTGAGACAAGACCAGCCGGCAGAGGTGCGGGAGTACCGCCTTCCCGAATGAGGATCGTCCCCTCAAAGCTGTGATTTAATTGAAAGAAGATAAGCCGATTTGTCGGCTACATGCCCTGGTATTGTAGCATGTATGCCGGGCTCTTTCTGAGGCGGGCGCGACTGCGGATGTCGACATCAACCAACAGTGATCCCCACGCACACGAACCCGCGTGGATCGACTCTTATTGGTCCCGGAGCGCCTCGGCATGCCTTTGCGGGTCCCTTTGTATCACCCGACCTGTGTTGCCCGGCGCAGGTTTTGTCCTACGTCATCCCGTTTCACTACCAAACGCGCAGACGCCTAGCGTGCTTCGATCGGACCGACCGACGCACTTACGAAGTCATATCGTGGCTCGACGCAATTCTGTACGCTTGTCGCCCACGACTCGTGAACGGGCAGACGTCGATCGTGCCTCGGGGCGGTCAGGCGGAATGAGTTGGGATGAGTCGGGGCAGCCTTGACTGCCGGAGAACCCGCCCGGATCATTAAGGGAATCGCGGGCTCGGCAACAGGAGGACCATCATGGTGAAGCTCTACGAGATCGCGGCACGGATCGGCGACGGATGCCTCGACGGCCGGAGCAACCACGGCGCCTGGGGCTACGAGCGGCAGTTCCATGCGACGAGCGAGTCAGCCGAGGCGGCGGTCGCGCGGCTGCGTGACGGCGGCCACTGGGGTTGCTCCGAGGCGCCGACCTACGACGTCGTCGAGCGGACGCGCACCGATTACTCGGACGACGACATCGGCGAGCAGGAGTGGCGACGGGCCTGCGGGCAGGCCGGCATCTCGCCGGCTGAAGTCGGCGCCTGACGCTCCTGCCGGAGCTTCGGTGGGGTCGCGCGGCTCGCCGAACTTCTTCAGTAAACAGACACAGGCGTTGGCGCTTCGGTGTCGTCGGACGAATGGCACTAGCTTAAGCGTAACAGCTTATGCCATTGGAGTTTAAGCGTGGCTCGCCAGACAGATCTTCAACGATTGTAAATATTTGATTGTAATATTGATAGAGAGTTTAGCCTCAAATCAAGCCACATGGACCCAGCCTCATATCCTCCTGAGTACTATTGATGGGAAAAACATCGAACCGCAACCCGTTTTCTGAAAATGAGTTACGCTTAAGCTAGTGCCATTCGTGTCGTCGGACCGGAGCGCGCAAGGCAGCCTCTCCATGGCACCGCGTCCGTGGTCGATCCGGCTGCAAAGCGACATAGGTGACGCCGGATACATCCGGACCGTCCCAACGTGCTACGATGGTCAATGCCGTGAGTTGGCCACAATGCGGCGAGCGGATCTCGCGACCGAGAGCCGCGCATGGCCACTTCGGGCTTCACAAACGGACAAAGCGCTGTCCCGACTACCCACGTACAAAGCGGAGTACCTCGATGAAAAGTGCAGCGACGACTGTGGAGGCGTACCTGGCGACGTTGCCGGAGGATCGGCGGAGGGCGATCGAGGTGGTGCGGAAGGTGATTCTGGACAATCTGGACGAGGGGTATGAAGAGGGGTTCAGTACGGGATGATCGGATACTACGTCCCGCACCGGGTGTATCCGGCGGGGTATCACTGCGACCCGAAACAGCCCTTGCCATTCGCCGCCCTTGCGTCTCAGAAGGGGTACATGTCGGTGTACCTCATGTGCATCTACGGCCATGAGGCGCTTCGGTCCTGGTTTGAAGATGCGTGGGCAAAGGCTGGAAAGAAGCTGAACATGGGCAAGTCGTGTGTGCGGTTCAAGAAACTCGACGACCTGGCGCTCGATGTGGTCGGCGAGGCGATCCGCCGGGTGCCGGCACGGAAGTACATTGAATACATGGAATCCGCCCGTGCGGCGGCGGGGGCAGGAAGAGGGAAGCCGAGCAAGACCGAGGCCGTTCCTCAAGCCCGCACGTCGACGAAGCGCAAACGATCGTAAGCACCTCACTCTGACTCGGCCTTGTGGCCAGGCGTTCATAATGAGGGTGCTCCAGAAATGTCCTGATCCGCAGCCTGCTCGCGCGCTTCGGTCTGATCGACGAATGGGTGCGCCGTGGCAAAGGTTGGTCCGGTCCTGTCGGGAATGCCCCGACCCCGCTGGAAGACGGCGGGTAAAACGTTCCGCTGACCTTCGACCGAAAGGATCGAGGGGACAACAGCATGCGGATGAAGCGACGTGAGACCCAGCGTCAAGGGGCCGAAAGACGTTCGCGAATTAGACTTCACCCTCGTCTCGGGCAACGGCGGCTCGTGCTCCCGTCCTCGGCGACCTCCAGCAGTTCGTCCCGGGTGCAGGACCTCGGGGACGAACGCGTGGAGTCCACTCTGATCGACTTCTCCGACAACGGCCTTCCTCGTCCCGTATTTGCACGTCCCCTGTGTATGGCCAAGCGAGCACCAGTTGGGGCGGCGAAATCCCAGGGCCCCGGCCCTCTTTTCGGTTCTTGATGAATGAATATCGACCTCTGGTCTCTTTCCCGGGGAGGATGGTTGTCGCGTTGGACGATAGCCTGAGCGCCGGCTTTGCCATAAGTAAAGAGGAGTCATTACCCAGACGAGGCCCGGCCGGGATGGGGTCCGGTCCCCGCCTCGCCGTCCTCGACCCGGAGACGAGATTGATGGATTCGCTGCTCACTGCTCTGATCACCCTGGCGTGCCTGTGCGCCGGCACGGTCCTCGGTTCGCTAATTCGGAGCCGACTGCCCGATCACCACCTTCGCGACGATTCAAAGGACGTCGTCAAGGCTGCCTCCGGCATGATCGCGACACTCGTCGCGCTGGTCATCGGCCTGCTGGTCAGCTCGTCCAAATCGTCGTTCGACCAGGCGAATTCCGGGGTGACCCAGATCGGCGCGAAGATCATCCTACTCGACCGCGCTCGTGCGTTACGGGCCGGAGACCAGGGCGATCCGAGAGCGGATGCGTGAGGAGATCGCGACCAGCATTGAGCGCCTGTGGCCAACCGGACGGGGTCTGAAGCCGAGCCTCGCTGCGGTCGAGCACGGGGCAGGCATGGATGACGTCCTGGACATGATCGAGCAGCTCGTGCCCCCGGACGAGGCGCAGTTCGCGCCATTCGGTCGCACTCCCTCCAGACCTGCAGCGAGCTGGTGCATTCGCGCTGGCTGATGATCGAGCAGTCTCAGACCACACTGCCAACGGTCTTCCTCGGGATGTTGATCTTCTGGCTCACGGTGCTGTTCGCCAGCCTCGGCTTACTCGCCCCGCGCAACCGGACGACGTGGAGCTGCTTGTTTGTATGTGCGGTGTCGATGGCTGGCGCAATCTACCTGATCCTGGAGATGAACCGCCCAATCGAAGGTGCGGTCCAAATCTCACCCGCGCCGCTCCAGAAAGCCCTCTCGGTGATCGGCAAGTAGCCGAAACGTCTTCAGGCGATTGCTGACCGCCGAGTTGGCGAGTCTGGGGGCCTCTCAACATCGCGCCCATTCGGATGGACAACGGATGCAAGACGCCGGCCGGCAGCTTGCCGATTTCCGGAACGTGCCGTTCTTCGATCAGTAAGCGCCGAGTTCAGGCGAATGAGTCGCGTCGGAACAGGGTAAGGGCTCGGAGAAGCCATTGCTGGGGTGCGGGGGGGGACAGCCGGAGTTCATTTCTGTGGCGCCTCGCGTCCCCGGATTTCCGGACCAATTCGGGGACTCGTGGGCGGAATCAGTACTTCCGCCTCGCGGCGCAGGACGAGCGATTCCAGCCAGTTGTGGTAGTGCAACCCTAACTCCATTTCGACCCGGGCCGGCATCCCGTCACGGTACTGGTCGAGCCACGCCTGGGCCTTGTCCAGCCATCGCAGTGCCTCCTCGGCCTTCCCGAGGCGCTGATTGGCCAGGACCAGCCACAGCCAGTTGAGCACCGCACGGCCCGACTTGGGGTCGGCCCGCAGGCTCTGCTCGAACAAGGGCACCGCCTGCGGGAACTGGCCGGCCCGGTACGCCAGGGCCCCTTGTTCGGTCAGGGACCAGAACTCTCGGGCGTTGGCCTCGAGTTCCGCCTTGGCCAGGCGGCCGGGCAGCGTCGCGTCCTCGACGGCGTCGGGGGCCAGGGTGCAGGCGCGGGCCACGTGGTAGGCCCGCGGGCCCCCGGCCTTGCCACACGCCTCGATCATGTGGGCGCAGGCCCGGGCGTAGCCCGGGCGATCGCAGGTGAGCAACAACAGGGCGGCGTACTCGAACCAGACGTGACAGTCGTTTCTCGGGCCGCGCTCGATGGCCCGCGCGAAGCCGTCGGCGGCCTGGGCCCAGTCCCGGTGGGCGGCGGACGCGCGGCCTTGCCCCAGGGGGTCGGTGGCCAGAGATGCCTCCAGATCCGCCCAGAGGCGCCGCCACTGCTGGCGCTCGGCGTCGGGCAAATTCGCCAGCACCGCCTGGTCCCGGACGCTGGCCAGGTCGGCCTCCGTCCGCCAGGTCGTGAACCTCCAGCCGGCGACCTGCCGTCTCGCAGCAGTTTAGCCCCCAGGTCCAGGTCGGCCCGCAGCCAATCCAGCGCCGGCCGGCGCAGGCCGGCGCGCTCCGGCTCGCCGAGCCGCGACTCGTCGGAGCCCAGGTTGGTGGCCCGGGCGGCGGCATAGCGGTGGCCGCTGCCCAGGTCGTCGGCCAGGTCCGGTCGGGCGGCGAAGGCCGCGGCGTACAGGCCGGCTGCGGCGTGCGGCCGGCCGTATTCCAGGCACAAGCGGGCCAACTCCAGTAGTTCGGGCGCGGCGGGCCGCTCCTTCCCCTGGAGGAGCGCCTGCAGGCGGGTGTCGAGGGCGAGCATTCGCTCGCACAGATTCAACTTCTCCCACAAGGCCGGTCGGCCAGACTCCTCGGTCAGGACCGCGTCGCGGCCGCGACGGACGACCGTGCGGGCCTCGGCGAAGCGGCCGCTCTGGAGCAGCGCCTCGGCCAGGCTCTCGTGCCACAGGCCCGCCTTGGATTCGAGCTCGATGGCGCGGCGGAATTCGGCCATCGCCTCGTCGAGCCGGCCCTGGTCCTGCAAGAACAGGCCGAGGAAATAGTGGTACTGGCCCCTGCATTGGCTCGAGTTCGACGGCCTTGCGGCAGGGCCGGAACGCCTCGTCCCCTTGTCCCAGGCGCCCCAGGGCGGCGCCGACTTCGAGGTGGACCGCAGCCACCGTTGGCCGCGTCTTCAGGGCGGCCCGGTAGAAGCCCACTGCCTCCGCCGGCTTCCGCTCCCGCAGGGCCTCGCCCAGGGCGTAGTTGAGCCAGAAGTCCTCCGGCGCCGCCCCTGGGCCGCCCGCAGCAAAGGCTCGGCCTGCCTGTCCTGCTGCCCGAGTCTCTTCGCCAGCAGCGTCACAAGCGGGGTCGGCGGCCCGCTCTCGGCTGCCGCTCCGGCCAGCCGCTGCTCCGCCTCTCCTGCCAGGCGCCGGAGCGCCTCGTCGTCCTCCCACAGCGCCGGATCGCGGAAGCGGTCGCCCCATTGGGGGTCCGCGTCGGCGCGCGAGCCAGGCGCAGCAGCCGTGCCATCCACGGCCGGTCCTCGAGCGCGTCGGCCACAGAAGCCCAATGGTCCAGGGCCATCACCAGTTGCGGCCGCAGCTCGGAGGCACCGATCCGGCCGGCCACGGCCCCCTCTTCCCCCCGGACGTCCAGGCCCGCGTCCTCGAAGGTGCGCGCGTAGGCGTCGGCCATGCCCCGGTAGTCGAAGCGGCTGGCCTCGATCGACGGGGTCAGCCGGATCCGCTCCAGCGCCGCCGCCAGCCGCAGGTCCTCGTCCGCCTGGACCAGCCGCCGCCGCAGGTCGTCCGAGCCGGCCTCGTCCAGACGGCTCCTGGCCTGCGCGAGGATGGCCTCGCCTCCGGTCAGCGGCCCTGCTGCCGAAGGCCCGGGACCTTGGCCAACGCCGTCTCGACTGCCTCCCGCGCCCGCCCTGCCGCTCGGCCTGCTGTCGCTCCAACCACAGCCTGCCGCCGACCGTGAGGATGAAAAAGGCCAGAAGCGCCGCCTGCAACCCCGCCGTCGTCGGCTTGCGTCGGCCCCAGCGCCACAACCGCCCTCCCCAGCCCAGAGGCCGGGCCTGGATCGGCCGCCCCTCTATGAAGCGCGTCAGGTCGTCGGCCAGCGCCGCGGCGCTGGCGTAGCGACGCTGCGGCTCCTTGGACAGGCACTTCAAACAGATCGTCTCCAGGTCGCGCGGCACTTTCGGGTTCAATCGCGCGGGGGATACCGGCTCGTGATTGAGGACCTGCCGCTCGGTTTCGGACGCCGTCTCGCCTCGGAACGACGGCCTTCCGGTGAGCAGTTCATAGAGGAGGGCGCCGAGCGCGTAGAAGTCCGCGGCCGGCCCGATCGTACCCGCCTTCCCGATCACCTGCTCTGGGGCCATGTAGCTGGGAGTCCCGATCCGAGTACCGCTCAGGGTAAAGGCCGGCTCGCCGTCAAAGTCCCGCGCCAGGCCGAAATCGGCGACCTTGGATGTGCCCTCGGCCGTCAGCAGGATGTTGGCCGGCTTCAGGTCGCGGTGCACAATCCCGCCCCGGAGCGCCACCTGCACGGCCTCGGCCAGCCTGGCCACGAGCGCGGCCGCCTGGCGGCCGGCTGCGGCGTGCCGGCCAGGGCCTGGGACAGGCTGCTCCCCTCGAGCAGCTCCATGGTGAAGTACGGACACCCCTGGTGGTCGCCCACGTCGTGGACCTGCACGATGTTCGCGTGGTGCTGGCTGGCCGCCGCCTCCGCTTCGCGCTGGAACCGCGCCCTCTCCTGCGGCCCGGCGTAGGCGCCGGTGATCAGCATCTTGAGGGCGACGAGGCGGTTGAGCCGGAGGTGCCGGGCCTTGTAGACCAGGCCCATGCCCCCGCGCCCGAGGAGGGCCTCCACCTCATAGCGCGGTATCTGCGGCAGTTCATCGCCCGTATGCCGCGGAACGGAGGTATCGGCGCCCGGGCCGGGGTCGGACCCCGGCGTCGGAAACAACGCATCGAGGTCCGCCTTGACGGCGCACATCTGCAGCCAGCGCCGGCGGACCTCGGGCAGCAGCTCGGGGCAAGCGGCGCAGACCTGCTCCGGAGTACACCCGGAGTCGCCGAGCACGTCGAGTAGCTCCAGCACTCGCGAATCGACAGCCATGACTGAGTTCCTCGATGCGGCTGTGCCAGGACTCCGACACCCAGAGAACGCACTCCCTGCCGGTCTCCACCTAGATCGCGTCCGGCGGCTTCTCGCTCGGGCGGAGGTCGGCCAGTTGCTCCGCCAGGGGTCGCAGGCCGCGGCTCAACCGCCGCCTCACCGTCACCGCCGAAACGCCGAGCATCTGGGCGACCTCCGCCTGCGTCATCCCCGGATCCGCCCCAGGTCGAAGACCTCCCGCTCCTCCTCCGGCAGCTCTTCGATCGCCCAGAGCATGCGGCGCCAGTCTGGGGTCAGGCCCGAGGCGCTGCTGGCCAGCGCCGGCATGAGCCCCTCCCACAGCACCGCGGCGGCCGGCTGCTCATCTAAGCGTCGGGCCAGGTCGTTCCGCTCCCAGCGCATATGCTGGTTGGCCAGCGCGAAGAACTGCCGCACTGTCCGGGGGCGGACTTCGCGCAGCGCCTTGAGGAGCCGTTCCGCCACGGCGGTTACCGGCAGAGGGAGCAAAAGACGACCGAGTACGCCCTCGAATAGTCTATCACCGGGCGGCATTCGATGTGGATGTCTCGGCCACCGCCCGGGTCGCCGCCTCCATCGAATCGGTGTCGCCGTCCACGATGCGTTCGATGAGCGCGATGAGCGGTCTGATGAAGGGACGTCGTTCGGCCGGGTGCATCGGCAGTAGGGTTGCGGCGACGCCCCGCACCAGGCGGCCGGATCTTCGGATTGACTCGTCCACGGTCGTCCTCGATGGCGAGGCGAGGGGGCTCGGGCGAGACACCGCCAGGCCTATAGTACGACCCTCACCGAGGCAACCAGGATAGGCTGGGACGGAGTCACACAGCAAGGCCATGAGGTGGATCGCGCGAAGAAACGATGAAAAAATCCAGCGGGCCGGCCGGCGACACACCAGGTCGTGCTCCGGGCCGTCGTCAATCACCAGGTGTGCTAGTGCTCTGTCACAGCTAAAAGTTAGGGTTGGGGGCTTTCCCCAAAAAGAAGATGATGTCGGGGACAAAGGAGGTTCCCCGTGAACAAAAAGTATATCGTTCGGCTGACGGATCAGGAACGGACCGAGTTGGCGGCCGTGATCAAGAAGTTGAAGGGGACAAGCGAGAAGGTACGGCGTGCCCAGATCTTGCTCAAGGCGGACGCGGACGGCCCAAACTGGACCGACCAGCGGATCGCCGAGGCATTCGGATGCCGAACCAAGAGCGTGGAGAACATCCGTCAGCGTCTCGTGGAGCGAGGCTTTGGCGAAGCGCTGGACCGCAGTAAGCGTGAGACACCACCGGTCGAGAAGTTGCTCAGCGGGGAGCAGGAAGCTCGGATCATTGCCACGCGACTGGGATCGCCTCCCCCGGGCTATGCCAACTGGACATTGCGCCTGCTCGCGCGCAAGGTCGTGGAGTTGGGGATCGTCGAGTCCGTGAGTTACGAAACCGTGCGGCGTACGCTAAAAAAAACTAGGATAGCAAAAGTAGCTGGGAAGCCCCTCGGCTTGGTATAATGGACGTAAGAACAGAACAGAGCAGAGGAGGCTTTCCATGCGCAAACCACAAACGACGACCTCGACCGCAACCCGATCGCGCCTTAACCCTCACTCCGGTCCTCTTGAACTGCCCCGAGTGCCAGCACCGGACCGGTGCCGACTACAACAACTTTCGCACCATCAGCACCCTCGACGGCGTCTTCCGGCTGACCCTGACGATCCGACGCTGCCCCAATCCCGCCTGCTCCCGCTTCCTGAGACCCTACCGCCCTGAGGCTGAGCCCCACTTCGCCTTGCCCTATCACGAGTTCGGCCTCGACGTCATGGCCCTGGTGGGCCGGCTCCGCTATGCCGAGCACCGCAGCATCCCCGAGATCCACCGCGAGCTCACGCACCGCGGGCTCATCCTGGCCGAACGCACCGTCACCAACCTGTTGGACCGCTACGACGAGCTGCGGTCCCTGGCCACGGCCGATCCCCAGCGACTCGGTCCGCTGTTGCGCCCGCAGGGCCGCGTCATCCTGGCCATCGACGGCCTGCAGCCGGATGTCGGCCACGAGGTCCTCTGGGTGCTGCGCGACTGCCTCTCCGGCGAGATCCTCCTGGCCAAGAGCCTGCTGTCGTCCACGGCCCAGGACCTGGCCGGCCTGATCGACCAGGTGCGGAAGGTCCTGCCGGTGCCGATCACCGGCGTGGTCTCCGACGGTCAGGAGAGCATCCGCAACGCCGTGGCTATCGCCCTCAAAGGTGTCCCCCATCAGCTCTGCCATTTCCACTACCTCCGCGAGGCGGCCAAGCCGATCTACGAGGCGGATCGCCACGCCAAGAAGGAGTTGAAGAAGCGGGTGCGGGGCATCCGGAAGATCGAGCGCGCAGGCGGAGAAGGAGCTGGAGGACGACGCGGAGGACGCGGAGGCGGAGGTGGTGCGGGACTACTGCGCCGCGGTGCGCGGGGCCTTGACCGACGACGGACTGCCACCGCTTTCGGCCTCCGGGCTGAAGCGGCAGGATCGATTGAGCCGGATTGCCGCCAACTTGGACGATGTCGTCGCCAAGGCGGGCGACCTGCCCGGGGGTTTGAAACGGCTGAGGCAATTGCTGCGGCGCGGGCTGGAGGAGACGGCCGCGCTGTTCCCGGCGGTGCGCGAGTCGTACCAATGGGTCAAGCTGCGCTGCCCGGATCCTCAAGAACGAGGAGGGGCTGCCGGCGAAGAAGGTGCGGCGGCGGCTGGTGCAACTGCTGGCGCGAATGCGCCGGGCGGTGGCGACGACAGACGAGCCCACGGTGCGGGCGGGTTTGAAGCAGTTCGTGAAGGTGACCCGGAGCTACTGGCCGGGCTTGTTTGCCTGCTACGAGTCGTCGGATCTGCCGCGGACGAATAACGACCTGGAGCACACCTTCGGCAGTCATCGCTACCACGAGCGCCGGGCCAGCGGTCGGCGTCGGGGGTCGCCGGGCCTGGTGGTGATGGGCTCGGCGCGGGTGATCTCGGGGCTGGCGACGCGGCTGCGGCCGGACGAAGGCTTGGTGCTGAGCCCGGGCTATGTTGAGGATTGGAAGGGACTGCGCGCGGAACTGGAGGCGCGGCGGGAATCGCGGCGGAAGCAACGCCGGTTCCGCCACAATCCCGATGCCTACCTCAAGGACTTGGAGCACCGCTGCCTCCAGCTAACTTTGCCAGCCTAGAAAAAAACGGCATGACCAACCGCAAGCTTGAGTACTGGGTCATCCCGCCCAAGGCCGACGGCGAGTTCGTAGCCAACATGGAGGAAGTGCTGGAGACCTACGCGATACCTTATAATCCCGCCCGTCCGGTGCTGGGCATGGACGAGCAACCGGTGCAGTTGCTGAAGGAGACCCGCGTGCCCATCCCCGCCACCCGCCGACACGGCCGGCGCGTTGACTATGAGTACGAGCGCGCGGGACAGCGAACATCTTCATGTTCACCGAACCACTGGCGGGTTGGCGCGAGGTGGCCGTTCGCGAGACGAAAACCAAGGTGGACTGGGCGATCGAGATGGCTCGACTGATGGAAGGCCGTTACGCCGACGCCGAGCACGTGATCGTCGTGTGCGACAACTTGAACACGCACACCAAAGGCGCATTCTACGAGAGTTTTGCACCCGCCCGGGCGCGCCAGTTGGTCTGCCGCATCGAGTTCTGTTACACGCCCAAGCACGGTAGCTGGCTGAACATCGCCGAGAATGAGCTGAGCTCCCTGACACGCCAGTGCGTGTCCGGTCGCCGCTTCGGCGATGTTCCCACCCTGCGAGCGGAGACCGGCGCTTGGTCATCCGATGTCAACAGCACCCAGCGCGGCGTGGATTGGCAAATGAAGATCGACGATGCTCGCGGTAAACTCACGTCGGTCTACCCTAAGATTAAGCTGTGACAAAGCACTAGCCCAATGCTTGAGCCGCCGCTCCGTCCTCGACACGCATACCCTCCATTGCATGGGCAATGTGTCCGAGCGATTGAGGCGGCAAGCATGATCTTGCGCCTTCGGTCCGACGACACGAATGGCACCGGCTTAGGCGTAAGTTGTTTTTGAAAAATGATTTGTGTCCTCATGACGCGAATTGCCCGCGGGCATTACAGTAATTTGTTCGCATGAGCATTAGTAGACTAGACGGGAAACGTAGGGGTCCACCTGGAGACCTCGAGAATCAAGCGCAAGGAGCAGGAAAAGGCTGTGTTCGCAAGACCAATCTCAATAGCGATTTGCGCCTAAGCTCGTGCCATTCGTCGGATCGACCGAAGCGTCCAAAGGTGCTGTGGAAATGACTCGGCGGTCGTTCCAACGTCAATAGTTCGAGTTCCGGCGCAATCGCCGGCCCTCTTTGGGAAGCTACAATTCACACGATTTGCGACTCATTTCCTGCCGAAACCCTGCGATTCCGAGAATCCAGCGACGTAAGTTTCATTCTTCCAAAGTGTTAGGGATTTCCGATCGAGATTCGCAGGGAATGGATGCGATCGCAGTCATTGCTGCAAAGTCTTACAATAAAACGATTTATGTCACTTTACTTCCGTGCAAACGTGGATACCACGCCCCATTTTGCCCGAGTTTCCTGCATTTTCTGTGGAGCCGGAGCGTGAACCGTAGCCTCAAGCGGCCAGGGCTCATTGGCCGATTCGAATGGCCGTGCTGCACCGGCGCGGCGTGAAAAGTCGGGCGAGGGAACCTGCGCTGTATGACTTGTGCCATTCTGGAATGTCCCTCTCCTGGCCGCTGACTTGGTTGTTGACCGCCGCCGCTCGCACTGTAGACTGAATTCATTGTGGGAACCGGGCCGCTTTCCCTGTTTGATTCGCAGAAGGAGAGGAGTACGGCTATGTCTGATGGCGCACAGAACCTTTCTCGGCGGGACGTGATGCGGCTCGGGGCGACGGGTGTGGCGGCGGCAAGCATCGCCAACCTGCCGGTGATGGCGGATGAGAAGGCCGCCTCCGACAAACTGCCTAAGCGGCGATACGGCCGCACCGGTCTTGAGATCGGCTGGCTCGTGGGCGCGTCCGACTGGCCGAAGGAGCTCATTCCCAGGGCGGTGAACGCCGGAGTCAATTACTGGCACAAGGCCCAGAGGTGGAACGCCAATACGCTTCCGCCCGCCCTCAAGAGTCTGCCGAGGGAGTCGTATTATCTCGAGTGTGTTGTGGACCGCGTGAACGGGGACCATAACCGCGGCAGCATTGATGAAGAGCGGCATTACCAGTTCGTCAAGAAATGCCTGAAGGAAGCGGGCGTCGGGTATTACGACGTGTTCAAATTCCATTTCGGCTATCACTCCGTGGAGGAAGCGAAGCAGAACCCAGGCATGGTCCGGGCGTTCGAGCGGCTCAAGAAGGAGGGCCTGGTCAAACACCTGGCCATCTCACAGCATCACTACAAGTCGATCGGTGGGGACATGGCCTGGGAAATCCTGCACTACCTTGCGGACAATCAACCCTACGAGGCGGCCCAGTTCTTCTACACCTACGGCGACCGCAAGGAGATCCAGGAATGGATCGACGTGGCGAAGAAGAAAGACTTCGGGACCATCGCCATGAAGACGATGGGCGGTGTGGGACGTGCGGCGCAGGATGAGAGGATCAAAAAGCTTCTGGCGGATCCGAAATACCAGGGCAGCACCCCCGCCGCGGCGATGGTCAAGTGGCTGATGTCCAACCCGAGCCTCACCGCAGCGGTGATCGCGACCAGGAATTTTGATCAGTTCCGAGAGAATGCGGGCGCGGCCACCAGCCTGGCCATGGGCTCGCAGGACCACGCAGCGCTCACCCTGTTGTCCGGCTACAACAAGGGATTGACCTGCCTGTTGTGCGACCAGTGTGTCTCCAGTTGCCCCGAACACATCGGGATTTCGGACATCTTCCGGTACGAGCGGTATGCCCGGGATTATCACGACCTCGACCGGGCGCGGAAGGAATACGCCGCCTTGACGCGGAACGGCACGTCCTGCGTCGGCTGTGGCGACTGCCTGCCGACCTGCTTGCAGGAGATCGACATCGCCGCCAAATTGAAGGATGTGCACCGGCTGCTGGGATGAGAGACCGACGTCGTGACCGGCCCTGATCCGCTGGTGCCGACAAGCTGGCGGCAGAGGTCCGGCGCGAGTGCCGGCAGATCGACTTGATCGAGTAGCTGGGCCGGGATACCACGGACGACCCTGCATGATCAAACTGTTTACTGGGAAGTATTTCATCATGAGATTCGAAACGACCGCTCCTTGTTCCAGGAGTTGCGTGGTTCCCATCATCGACGAATCGGCGACCGCCACCTGCAGAGCCATGGGAGAGTGAGATCACCGGTCATGGGCCAAGATTGGTGAACGCGAAGGGTTCTCTCGAGGCTCTCCTCGCACCCGGAAGGATACGAGCCCGAGGCGCAAGCGAGTGGATTCCTGTGGAGATCATCCATCCACGCGCCGGTACTTCGGGCTCGTGTGCAGGGTGACGAAAACGACCTGTCTTTCGAAGCGACACCGAGGGGTCGGTCCAACGACCTGTTCGTACAGACCGGGCAGTAGCGGCCGGGAGTCCGGATCCTTGGGCCTCCGTGACACGTTGGACTTCCCCGTTCAGGCTTTTTTTGCAGAGAATGATTAATATGATAGTATAACTATACATATAAATATAATGATTCAATATGCGCGTGATCAGAAATATTCACACCCCTGTTCCTTCCGCCGCCACCTGTTCCTCCACCTGTTATCAGGGAGGTCGAGGGCAGTCGGGGTGAACAGTTCCGAACAGTCGGGGCGAACGATTCGGTAGCCGCCCCTGGCACGCCCGTATCGCCCAGCTCGGGCTCGAAATCCGACTTTCATCCCCTCCGTGCGGCGATCCGCGAAGCGTGGATTTTCCGAGCGATCGTGAGACCCTTGTCCAATGACACGCGGGGAATGGCTCGGGGCGGCCCACGCGAGAGGATCCTATCGCAACAGTTGGAGGGATGCGATAATCCAGTCGACGGTTTACTGCTGGTTTTCCGGAGCGAGGTGAATGATGCGGTCCTTCCCGCGGTTGATCCTCACGGGGTTAGGGTGCGTTGCGGTCGTGGGCGGGTTGGCGTACTGGCTGCTGCGAGCGGATGAGGCCGGAGGATCGGACGCCGGCGCCCCGGCTTCTCGAGCGGTCTCCCCGGCGATGGAGGCGCAGCCGTACCCGAGTCCGACACTCGCCACTTTTCCGGACCCGACCGCGCCGCCCGGTTCGTCGGACCGGGTGTTCGTTGACCCGCAAGCGTTCGACTCGCTCATCCTGGCCGCAACCGCACAATTCACCGACAAGGTCCGGGACGAGAGCTCGCTGCGCGAATACCGCGATGCGATCGCGCAGCGAGCTGAACGGGCCAAGTCGCAGCTCCGGCAGTCGCTGGAGGGCCTCCACCTCGGCCGATCGCCGTCGCAAGACGAGGCAATGCAGGCACTCTGGGTCTATCGTCAACTCGCGTTCGTCGCCCTCTATGAGGGTAACCATGACGAGGCGACGTCCTGGCTGGAGCGATCCCTGGAGATCGCTCGGACGCCGGGTGTGCCGACGATGGTCCGGGCGCACATGATGGCCTTGCTGGGCATCAACGCGCTGCGGCGGGGGGAGCAGGATAATTGCATCGGCTGCGTCGGCCCTTCGAGTTGCATCTTCCCGATCGCACGCGAGGCGGTCCACACAAAGCCGTCGGGCTCGCGCGAAGCGGTCGGATGGTTCTCGAAGTATCTGGAGGAGTGGCCCGGCGACCTGCGGGTCCGCTGGCTGCTGAACATCGCCGCGATGACGCTCGGCGATTATCCCGAGAACGTCCCGGCGCAGTACCGTATCCCGGTGGCCCCGTTCCATTCGAAGCGCGACCTGGGGCGATTCGAGAACGTGGCGCTGCGCGTCGGCCTGCTCACACGCGGGCCCGACCTGGCCGGCGGCTCCGTGTTCGACGACTTCACCGGCGACGGACGCCCCGATATCTTCACGTCCTCTTTTGATGTCGTCCACGGCGCCACGCTCTATGTCAATCGCGGTGATGGCCGGTTCGAGGACCGTACGGAAGCGGCCGGGCTGAACGACCAAGTCTATGCCTTGAACGTCACCCGCGCCGACTACGACAATGACGGTTGGCTCGATGTCCTGCTGCTCCGCGGCGGCTGGGAGAAACCCGCTCGATTGTCGCTCTTGCGGAACAAGGGGAGTGGGGTTTTCGAGGACGTGACCGTCGCCAGCGGGCTGGGCGAGCCGATTGCCACCGAGGCGGCCGCCTGGGGTGATTACGACGACGACGGCAAGCTCGACCTGTTCGTCTGCGGTGAGTATCGGCTCCGCCCGGACTCGGGCGAGGCGCACTCGTCCCAACCCGACCCTCGGAATCATAGCCGACTGTACCACAACCGCGGGGACGGGACCTTTGTCGACGTCGCCGCCCAGGCCGGCGTCCAGAACGATCGATGGGCGAAAGGATCGTCCTGGGGCGACTACGACAACGACGGCCGGCTCGACTTGTTCGTCTCGAACATGGAAGGCCCCGCGCGACTCTATCGCAACCGCGGCGACGGCACGTTCCTCGACGTGGCCCCCGAGCTGGACGTCGTCGGGCCGCCCCACGGCTTCACCTGCACGTTCTGGGACTACGACAGCGATGGCCGGCTCGATATCCTCGTCGGCGACTACAGCAGCAACCTCGGCGAGGTCGTGGCCGATTACCTCGGCCTGCCCGTCCACTCGGAGGATCACGCCCACCTTTATCACAATCTCGGTCCCGATGGGTTCCGCGAAGTGAGCCGGAAGGCCGGGCTCGCCCGGCCGATGCCGGTCATGTCCCTGAACGCGGGCGATCTCGACAACGACGGGGACCTCGACCTCCATCTCGGCACGGGCTGGATGAGCCTGTCGGGCCTCGTCCCGGACCTGATGTACGCGAACGTCGATGGCCGCTTCGAAGATGTGACCGACTCGACCGGGACCGGCCACCTGCAAAAGGGGCACGGCGTCTCCTTCGCCGACTATGACGACGACGGTGACCTCGACCTCTTCGTCGTCCTCGGCGGCGGATACCCCGGCGACCGCGGTTATAACGCGCTGTTCCAGAACCCCGGCCACGGGCACCACTGGCTGAAGGTCAAACTGGTCGGTACCAAGACCAATCGGGCGGCGTCGGCGCCAAGCTCCAGGCCGACCTGGCGGGCTCCGGTGGCTCGCGATCGATCCACCGCGTGATCGGCAATAATGGGAGCTTCGGCGGCAACAGCCTCGTCGAGTCGATCGGATTGCTCGATGCGAAGTCTGTCGACCGGCTCACCGTCACCTGGCCAGCCAGCAAGACGACCCAGACCTTCCGGAACATCGCCTCCGACCAGGCGATCGAGATCACCGAAGGGGTCAACCAATACAAGGTCGTCACGAGGACACCCTTACCATCCTCGAAACCTTGAGTGTTCTTCGATCGATGGCAAGGATTGCGCATCCCAAACGCCTCGGATGAAGGATTCGTAGGAGATGCGGCTGGCCCGCCCGCGAATCACGATCCGCCGTCTGATTGCCTGCGCACGTGAAGGTCTTTCCGGTATGAGCTAACCTCGCCTCGCGTAGACGGGAAGCCGTTGCGGTTTTGGCTCCCCTTCACGGATCCGGTAGCCTGCGTCGGCGGACAGATCGCGAAAGCGATCGACTCGGCCCGAGGGCCATCGGATTTCGATCTCATCGATTGTCCGCGATGCGTCCACGCCGAACTGAATGCACGGGTCCTCGGCCGAGGCATAACTGCCCCCGCCGAGCCGCCAGGCGGTCTGACGTTGACCGCCGGCCAGGATCGTCACCTTGGCGCCGATGGCATCGCGGTTAGATTGATTCCCCTCCAGGCGCACGGTGACGAAGTGATTGGCACTCTCGGTTTGGTTGTGGAAATAGGACAGGGGCGAGTTCTGCGCGACGAGGAGCAGGTCGATTCGGCCGTCGTTGTCGAGGTCGGCACGGGCGAGACCGCGGCCGATCCGTGGGACGGTCCAGGGTGCGCCACTTCGCACGGTGACGTCGGTCAATCGGCCCGCGCGATCGCCGGTCAGGAGCTGAGCGGGCATGGCGTAGGGGACATTGGGACGGACATCGTGGATGTGGCCGTTGGCCGTGGCCAGGTCGAGGCCGCCGTCGTTGTCGACGTCGAGGAACGTGATGCCGAAGCCCAGCAAGAATCGGCTCGGGGCCTTGAGACCGACGGCCGAACTGGCGTCGGTGAACATCATCTGACCCAGGTTGTGGTAGAACGTCGTCGAACTCTCCAAAGAAGTTGGTCACGGCCAGGTCGGGCCGGCCGTCGCGGTCGAGGTCGGCGCAGGCGACGCCCATGCCGGCCAGGTATCCGCCCTGGGCGTTGCAGGCCACTCCAGCGAGATGGCCGATCTCCTCGAATCGCAGGCCGCCCAGGTTGTGGAACAAGAGGTTGGCCGTCATGTCGTTGGCGACGAAGAGATCGATCCGCCCGTCATCGTCGAGGTCGGCGGCGACCACGCCGAGCCCTCGGCCGTCGCAGTCGACGATCCCGGACGCCGCGGTCACGTCGACGAACCGGCCGCCGTCGTTGCGGAACAGGTGGTCCGCCATCGCAGGGAATCCGAGCGGTAGACAGGAGACGTAATGAGTCGATGGCCTGGGCCCTCGGCAGAGCGTGGGATGCGCCGCATCCCAGGCCAGGTAGTGGCAGACATACAGATCGAGGTCGCCGTCACCGTCGAGGTCGGCGAAGGCGGCCGAGGTCGGCCAGTCGCGCCCGCCGTCCAATCCGGCGTGAGCAGTCGCGTCCTCGAACGTGCCGTCGCCCCGATTGTGCAGCAAGAGATACGACCCGAACCGCGTGACGAACAGATCGGGCCGGCCGTCGTTGTCGTAATCGGAGCTGGTCACGCCGAAGCCATATCCGCGGCCAATCCTCGCGATCCCGGCGCGCTGGCTCGTATCCTCGAACGTCCCGTCTCCGCGGTTGCGGAACAGGCGGTCGCCCAGCTCGGGCCCGGAAGACTCGGACCCGGGTGGGAAGGTTCCACCCTGGACGAGATAGACATCGAGCCAGCCGTCGCCGTCATAGTCGAGGACGGCGACGCCGCCACCGATCGTCTCGGGGATCTGGTGTTGCGGCGACTCGTCGTTGTGGTAGGTGAAGCGGAGCCCGGCGGTGTTGGCATCGTCGCGGAAGGCGATCGTGGTGGCGCGCTGTGCGTGGGGTGGACCGGGCGCGGTCGAGGTCCCCGTGTTCATGGCGACAGCCGTCCGGTCATCGGGGCCTGCCGGCAGGTCGAGTAGCGACGCCCAGGACAGAGCAGGGAGGGCTGGAGAGCGGTCGCGATGGCTGAGCCGATCGAGTGAATCGCGTGCGGCCTGGTCGGCGGAGTTGCGTTCCAGCGCCAGGATCAGCCAGCCCTGCGCCTCGAACCAGCGCCCCAGGCGCTCGGCCAGTCGGGCGCACTCGTGCAACTCGTCAACGGGGATCGGGTCGGGGTCTGCGATCAGGAGCCGGCGATAACGCTCCTTGTCGCGGAGGGCCTCCTCCTGGCGGCGGCGGAGCACCGCGGCGCTGTTGGGATCACCAGCCTGGAGCGCCAGGGTCGCCAGGCGATCGAGCGCCGGGGTATTGCCTGGCTCGAGCGCGATCAGATTCTCCAGGGCCGATCGCTCCAACTTGGCGTCGGGGTGTCGCGCGGCGAACCAGGCGTGGAGCGACCATCGTTCGGTCGCATCGACGGTCTCGGGCGCGATTTCGGCCAGCGCCTCGCGCGCCTCCTTCGGCTCACCGGCCGCCATCGCCCACTCGAGCCGGGCGCGGGGAAGGAACGGATCGTCGGGCTGGCGGCCCCGGCAACGGTCCAGCCAGTCGCGCGCCTCGGCGTATCGGCCGTAACGCGTGGCGAGATACGCCCGCGCCAGCCAGACGCGCTCGTCGTTGGGCGCGGTCCGCCCGGCCCGGTCGAGGAACGGCTGGAGCTCCTCGGCAGCGACGATCACCGAGTCGAACCCGCCAGTGCTCGCGGAGCGCCGCGATCCGGTCGCGCGGCGGGCCGGCTCGTCCGATCTCGCGGAGTAGCCGGCGCATCTCAACGAGCCGCCCTTCCCAGAGGAGTAGCTCGGCGAGTGCCCAGCGGGCCTCGATAGCGGTGCGACTGGTGCCGCGCACCGCCGCGCGGTAGCAGCCCTCGGCGTCCGCCATCCGTCCCAGCGCGCGGACGAGCAGCCGGCCTTCGGCGAGGTTCGTCACGGCAGCTCGCGGCGAGCCCGGGGGCACGCGGCCCCAGGCCGCCAGGGCCGCCTCTACATGTCCCAGTTCCGCCTCGCATGCCCCGAGGAGATATTCAACATCCCCTTGCCGCGGCCACCAGGCGGAGAGCCACGCCAACCGGTCGCGTGCCGGCGCGTATTGCTTCGCGTCCATCCGCCGCGTGGCCAAGCCGACGCCCTCGCGGACTTGCCAACGGCCGACCAGCAGCCAGGCGATCCAGCCGAGGACCGCCGTCAGCAGGCCGATGGCGATGCCGGCAGCAATCCGGGATCGAACCATCCTGACCTCAACACGTCGGCGTCCCGTGGGCACTGGCTCGAAATGAATGGATCTTGTGCTCGTGAGGGCATCCCGGCCGCCAGAGGAAGGCCCTCACTTTGAGGACCGATCTCGATTTTGATACTCTCGATCCGTCCCGCTCGCTGATGGGCCGGCGGTGCCGGGCTGGGGCCGACCCCGGAGGTCCCGGACTTCTCAGCCGGTTCCTCCGGCGCGGCCGGTTTCCGCTAGGGCTTCCCCTTGATCTTAGCATTCTTCATCTGATCGTCCAGCATCCCCTTGAACTCGGTAGGCGGGGCCTTCGGGGTCGTATCAACCTTTGTGGGTTGCTCGCTGTCGCCACAGCCAGCGAGGAAGAAAGCCGAGAAGATGGCGGCGACCATGACGTAGCGCATTGTCCGCACGATGAAACTCCTTGTCGTTGCCATTGGTTGGGATTCGCTGGCGACTCGCATGTCTGGAACTCAATACTGATCCGAGCTGATGACCTCGTTCCCGTTGCGGGTGCCCAGGCTCCACCAGGTGGAGAGGTTGGTGCTATTCTTGATAAAATGGACCGAGCCGTCGGCGAAAACGATGTTGACGCCGCCGGGGTGGTTGCTCGCCGGCGGGAACGCGTCGGGCACCGAGCCGTAGCCTCCCGTATTCCCGTCCGTGGTGGAGTCGCAGGCGATGGTGTTGGGGGGCATGAAGTGGTTGTAGGCGTCCCACAGCATGCACGAGCCCGGGTTACCGCCGATCCAGTAGTTTCCGTTGGGCGGAGCGAGCGTGCCGAAAGCCGGTGACGAGCCGGGGATCGACTGGCAGCTCTTCACGAACGCCAGGGCGATCGACACGCCGGCGGGGCCCATGTCATAACCGGTCGTCGTCTGGCCGCCGGTGGGCCTCCACATATACGTGTCGCCACGTCTCTGCGCGGCGCTGAGCAGGACCGGTGCCGCGTTTCCGGACCCCAGATGAGTCTCGCTCACCATGCAGGTGTTGGAGGTGCCGTCGGTGACCGACGAGAGATCCACCACTCCGCAGTTGCTGTTGGCGTAGACGCCGTTCTGGCCGTACGCGTCCGTCTGAAGCGTGGTAAACATGCCGGTCCAGGACATGATGACAGAGGGCCCGCCGACGTTCGCGTGGTAGCTTTTCCAGCCGTTGGTGGAAGAAGCAGCCGGGATCTTCATGTCCTCCGACGGGCACATCAGCGAGGAGACCTTCTGAGCCAGCACGGTCCGGTTGAACGGGCCGGAGACGCCTGCGGAGAAATCGAAGTTGATGGAGTTGTACATCGGCACCTGTTCCATCTGGGACAGGATCGATGCCGTCCAGTCCAACGGCCAGGGATCGAAGAAGATGCCGCCCCCCCAGGCGGACTTGTAGCCACCGTTCTGCACCTGCGGTGGGAAGCAGTTTTGCTGGGAATTGTAGTTGTGCATCGCCAGGCCGATCTGCTTGAGATTGTTGGTGCACTGGGCACGCCGGGCCGCCTCGCGTGCCGCTTGCACCGCCGGAAGCAGTAACGCGATCAACACGGCGATGATGGCGATAACGACAAGTAGTTCGATGAGGGTAAAAGCGCGACGAGTTCGCGGTATCACGATCATGACCCATCCCCTTCTTGGAAAACCAAGTCCGGTTCGAGTGATACGTAGCCAGAAAATGAAAGAAATGAACGGAATGAGAAAGCAGCGGCCCTCCGGCCAGAGTGCGAACAACAACGGGGTCCCAAGGATCTGCGGTTCTCGCTGGCACTCATCCCGGGAATCGGGCTGAGCCCCGCGCTCCGTGGGAGGGACGGATCGACCCTGGTCACTCGGAGAAGCCCATCGAGCACGACCATCGGATCACGACACACCTCAACGATGGCGGTTCGCTAGGCCGCTCGCCGTTATCGCGTCGCGGGAGAACATGAGGGACCCCTCCGACACAGGCCGATTCTCGCTGGTCTCTCGATCGAAGACGACTCCCTCCAAGATCCTCGCTACAATCCGAAGAGATGAGGTGGCAAGGACCGAGTACCGCCTCAGACTCGAATCGACGTCGGATCCGACTGATCTCGCGGCCCTCGCACTGGCCGTACGACCGCCCGGCCAATGATCAGCACCCTCACCCATTCGAGTCTAGCCAGTTTCACCAGCCACTCTCGAGTGGCGTCGGACTCACGCGAATCGCCTGGGCAACCTGTTACACGACAACTCCTCGGCCGGATCGAAAAAGACCACCGAAAACCCCCTATCCGGAGGCACAGTGTCCCTGGGATCCTGAGGTTGCTTGCGCGTACGGGCTCGACCGGAAAGTGAGCACACACCGGTGGGGCACTCATCGTCGCACGAGACGAACGACTGTCCTGCCAATCCTCTTCGGGCCATCGACACAATCGATGATTATGTGCACTGTAAAGCGACTTTCGGCTGATCGCAAGAAGATTCTATAGAAAATAGAGAAAAGCGAACTCGGAGCACGACCCGAAGCGTCCTAGCGTTCTCGGCCGGTCGATCGACGAATGGATGAAGTGGAGACGGGCTGCCCGGATCACAGGTTCGCGGATGGGGTCGAGGCATCGGCGCGGGGAGCCGAGCCGGTGTTTTGGCCCGGGGACGATCGCGAGGCGGCGGCATGTTCGAGGTCGAATAGAGTCTGCTGGCTCTCGGCATCAAGAGGATCGCGCCGGATGGCCAACCGGAGCCAGGCACGGGCCTCCTGTTTGCGGCCGACGGCCGCGCAGGCCATGCCGAGCTCGTGAGGGATCTTGGGATCGTGCTCGCCTTCGGTGGTCGCGGCGCGGGAGACCAATTTCCCAAGGTCGTCGTGGCGGCGGGCGGCTTCGAGATAGGGACGCGCCTCGGCGGTCTGTCCGAGCAGTCCCAGGGCCGTTCCCAGTCCGGAGAGCGCCACGCGGTCGATCGGGTCGGCGCCGAGGGCGATGCGGAATTGCTTGACCGCCGCGGGTCCGTCGCGGCGGCGGAGGGCCAGTTGGCCTCGGAGCCGGGCTAACCCGGGATCATCTTTCGGTCCCTCGGCCAGGAGCGACTCGGCAGCGGCGAAATCGCCGCGGTCCATCGCGATCAGGACGCGCTTTGTCCGCGCCCGGGGGTCCGAGAGGGGCAGGGGCGCCAGGGCCCGCTCGGCCTCGTCGATCCGGTCCAGCCGCCGGAAGGCCTCGACCAGGGCCAGCCTCGACCAGTGGTCCTCCGGGTCGGCGGCCGCGAACCTTTCGAGTGAGGGGAGATCGCCGTTGGGGTTCCAGACGGTGTTCCGCGTCTTGGTCCAGTGGAGGACGTACTTGTAATCCAGCGCATCCAGGTCGAGCAGGGCGGCCAGCACCGCGTCGAGCTCCGCCTGGCGATGCTGGATGTTGTAGATGAAGACCAGCTCCTTGCGGGGCTGCACGCTGCGCGGGAGCAGCCGCAACGCGGCTAGCAGCGCCGACTCGGCCGGGCGCGTCAGCCCGCGGCGGATCTGGATCTGCCCCGTCCTGAGCCGGGCCATCGGCGCCAGGGGATGATCGTCGGGGATCGCCGCGAATTCCGCTAGCGCCTCGATCGCACGATCGGACGCGACGTCAACCTCGGCGCAGGAGCCGATCCACGGACGTGGGAGCACGGAGCCGCTCCAGCCGGTGCAGGGCCGCGTCGGCCTCAGCGTAACGGCCGGCCTTGTAAGCCGCATCGGCCCGCATGAACGCGCGGGCCGGATCGGACTCCCAGACCCGCCGGATCGCCAAGGTCAAGCCCAGCCCGAGCAGGACCAGGGCCCCGATCCACCCGATCCCAACCCGGTGGGCGCCACTTGATCGCATTCCGAATGTCTCTCCAGGGATCGTCCGCGAGTGGCTCGAATCGCGGCTCGTTGTGGCGAGTGGAGTGTCGGTGAACGTTCGGAACCGCACCCACCGCTTCGTCCTGAGGACCGCGCGTGCGACCTGGAGAGCCGATCTCCGTCTTCGCGCGCCACCCGCCACTCCGAGCGACTCGCTACTTCTTCTTCTCGCCGGCTTTCTCTTTCTCCTTGGGCGGGACCGGTCTCTGGGCGTAAGTCCCCTTCTTCATGTTCTCCTGCATCTGGTTCTTCATGCTCTCGAACGGAGCCAGATCGGTTGACTTGAAGTCGGTAGGGGAGGTCTCGGTCAAGAATCCCGATCCCGGCGTCGGGCTCGAATCGCCGCCACACCCGACGAACGAGGAGGCAAGGACGAGCAGGCCGGCGCAGGCGAATGTCGTAAAAAATCGACGCATCGATATATTCTCCCAATGGGAAGGTCGAACTTTGCGAATGGCTCATCTCCTGCGGCCCGCCCAGGGGTCCGCGGTTTCGATGAGCCGCGAGTCAACAGGACCGGAGGGCAAGGACAAAGGGCCTCGATTCGCTCCCGCTCACCCACTCTTGCCCGGAACTTTGTCCTCGGCGGGCTTGGCATCCTTGGCCTTGGGCGGTTCGTCCGACTTGGCATCCTTGGCCTTGGGCGGTTCGTCCGACTTGACTTCCTTGGCCTTGGCCTCTTCCTCCGCTTTCTGCGCCTGGATTTGCGCGTTCTTCTTCATCTGATTCGTGAGCGAGTTGTACGGTTCCGTGGGCGTCCCTTTGAAGGGCACCTTGCCATCCTGCGTGCCGGGATCACTGCAACCGGCGACGGCCGCGACGAGGACGATTCCGGCGATCCCGTGACAAAATCGGCACATGGTGGTTTCTCCGGAGGATATTGAGGTATAGATCGGCGAGCGGGACTTGTCTCAAGAACCCTCGGGACGGCGTGGCGGAACCTCGAGCGAATCGTCGTGCGGTTGCGAGGATCGAGAGACGGGCCAGCGAGGGGTACCCGGCCGCCCAGCTCAGAGGGAGGACGACATCGGCCGACGTCGGATCGTGGGTGATGCCATCCCGCAGGCCGGCGATCGACATCGCTCCACACCGGCAAGTCCCGCGGTGGCTCCCCATCGAGGGGACGGAGCACTCCCTTCGGGCTTTGAGCCTGTGTGAATAAGGTCCCGGGCCGACCGAGTCGCGCCCGGACCTGAATCTCGGAGACCGATCGACGCAACCTCCACGTAGGCGTTGCGTCGCCGAATCTCGGGTCCGGGGGCAGCCCGGCGCCGCCCCCGGAGGGAGTTTTCGCCCCGATCGATCAATACGAATCGGAGCTGATGGACTCGTTGCCATTCCTCGTGCCCAGCGCCCACCAAACCTGGTAGGCCACGTTGTTCTTGAGCCAGCGGACCGAGCCGTCCGCGAAGCCGATATTGATTCCGCCGGGGTGGTTGCAGCTCGGCGGCAGGGCGTCCATGAATTCACCGTAGGAGGTGGTGTAGAAATTGTTGGCCGCCGCGCAACTCTGGGAGTTGGGTGGCATGAAGTGGTTATAGGCGTCCCACAACAGGCAGGAGGCAGCGTTGCTGGCCATCCAGATGTTGCCATTGGCCGGGAAGTTGACCCCCTTGGAGGGCCAGGTGCCCGGCAGCGCCAGGCAACTGCGGACGAACTGCAAAGCGAATAGACCACCGGCCGGCCCCTGATCCCAGAAATTCGAGATCGTGAGCTGCCATTGGTACGTCCCCTTGCGGTAGGTCGACGAGAGAGAGATCGGGCCAGCCGGCCCGGAGCCCAGCAGCGTCTCGCTGAACATCGCCGTGTTTGTGCTGCCGTCGCTGAACGCCTCGATCCCGAAGGTCGTCCCACTGTTGGTATTCCAGTAGACGCCCGCGTAGTCGAACGGCGGATGGTCCTTCAGCGGCGTCAGCGCGCCACTCCAGGCCATGAAGTTGGCCGGTCCGCCGATATTGGCCACGTAGTTCCGCCGCGTCCCTGGGCCGATCGTCACCCGCGTCTGTGTCTCCGAAGGGCACAGTAGCGAGGCGATCTGCGTGGAGAGGACCGACGTGTTCTGCGGGTCCCAACCCTGCGAGCCGAACCCGGCCCACCCCGAGCTGACCGAGAAGTTCAACTGATTGTATAGCGGGATCTGATCCATCTGGCTCAAGATCGACGCCGTCCAGTCCAGCGGCCACGGATCGAAGTAGAGCCCGGTGAGACCAAAGTTCGCATACGTGCTTCCCCAGACCTGGAAGCTCCCGTTCTGCACCAGGGGCGGGAACGTCCCCTGCTGCGACATGTAGTTGTGCATGGCCAGGCCCAGTTGCTTGAGGTTGTTCGTGCACTGGGCCCGCCTCGCCGACTCGCGGGCCTGCTGGACCGCGGGCAATAACAGGGCGACGAGAACACCGATGATGGCGATGACAACGAGCAACTCGATGAGTGTGAAGCCTCGGCGTGCTCGCATTCGATTCCCCTTTCCGATTGTTGACGAGATCGCGAATCGACGGCTCGTCTCGGTTCGACCCACCGTTGCGCTGACCGGGGCGCCCGTGAGTGACTGTAACGCTGGAAATCGTTCGCAGTCTCTGGCCGATCCCGCGGAACCATCTCCCATCGAAGCGAATTGCGACCAGTTCGCCGCTGAAGGCGCTACGACCACCCTTTCCTATATAACGATTTGGTCACAAACCGCAAGCCACTTCCGGACATAAGTCCGAAGGTGCCCGCTTATCAGCATGACACCAACCAGGCATCCACTGGCACTCATGACGATTGCATCAATGATTGCATCTGTTCAGGTTTGACGCGTTCCCATCGGCGATGAAACGATCCATGGGGTTTTCTCTGCGACGCTTGCCTCGATGGCGAACCCGTGGTATTCGGACCTCAATCCGATGCAGGAGTGAGGCTTGCGGATCGCCGTGGGCGCGGGACGTCGAATCCGGACCCCGAGACCGTAGCGACTTCAAAGGCTAACGGCCACGAGAGCACGGCGGCGCGGCCGAAACGGCGGTTCGATCGGGCCGGGTTCGTGGGGGTTCCAGGGAACGGGCTGTGGTCTGCGGCCGATTCCGGTGTCTATAATTGCGCCGCTGCGTCACGCGGATCAGGCGTTCCTGCCTGACATGCTCGGGAAATCCGGCGTTCCTGCCTGACGAGTTTGGGAAATCCGACCCAGACGCCCGACCGACTTTCGGCCGAAAAGGGACCCATGGCTTACGACTATGACATCGTGGTAATCGGCGGTGGCCCAGCGGGATACGCGGGTGCAATCCGAGCGGCTCAGCTCAAGAAGCGCGTGCTGTGCGTCGAGCGCGACAAGCTGGGTGGGATCTGTCTCAACTGGGGTTGCATCCCGACCAAGGCTCTGCTGACCAACGCACACCTCGTGGAGTTGATCAAGAACCATGGGACGCAGTTCGGCTACGGCGGTCAGGCGACCTGGGACTTCGGCCAGATGATCCGGCGGAGCCGGAACGTGGCGGGGCAGTTGAACAAGGGGATTGAGGGGCTGTTTCGCAAATACAAGGTGAACTCGAGGTTCGGCGTGGCCAAGGTCGTCGCGCCGAACCAGGTCCAGGTCGAGGGTGAGACGATCTCGGCCAACTCGGTCGTAATCGCGACGGGCGTCCGCGCCCGCGGTCTCCCCGGCGCCGAGTTCGACGGCAAGACCATCATCTCTTACAAGGAAGCCATGTCGCTGGCGGCCCAGCCGAAGTCGATGCTCATCATCGGCGCCGGCCCGATCGGCCTGGAGTTCGGCTATTTCTACAACGCGATCGGCACCAAGGTCACGGTGGTCGAGCTGCTCGACCGTGTCTTGCCCGGCGAGGACGAGGAAGTCTCGGCCGCATTGAAGCAGAGTCTCACCAAGCGCGGGTTGACCATCCTTACCAGTTCGAAGACGACCAAGGTCGAGAAGGGCGTGAAGGGCGTGAAGGTGGAAGTCGAGACGCCCAAGGGCAAGACGGTGGTCGAGGCCGAGACGATGCTGGTGGCGATCGGCGTGCTGGGCAACGTCGAGGGCCTGTTCGCCGATGGCTTGAAGGTGGAAATCGTCAAGAACCACATCAAGGCCGATCCGAAGAACGGGTATGTCACCAGCGTGCCGGGAATCTACGCCGTCGGCGACATCATCGGCCCGCCCTGGCTCGCCCACGTTGCCCACCATGAGGCGATCTGCTGCATCGAGAGGCTCTGCGGCTTCTCCGATCGCACGGTCAACTACACGACGATCCCCGGCTGCACCTATACCGATCCCGGCGTTGCCAGCGTCGGTCTGACGGAAAAGGCCGCGCGTGAGGCCGGGCACGAGATCCGCATCGGCAAGTTCCCGTTCCAGTTCAGCGGCCGGGCCCTGGCTTCTGATGAGACCGAGGGTTTCGTGAAACTGGTCTTCGACGCCAAGTACGGCGAGCTGCTGGGAGCTCACCTCATCGGATCGCAGGCGACCGAGCTGATCGCCGAACTCGTGATGGCCAAGAAGCTCGAGGCCACCGAGGAAGAGATCATCCACGCCATGCATCCGCACCCGACGTATTCCGAGGCCGTGATGGAGGCGGCTGGGCAGGGATTGGGGGAATCAGTGCATATCTAGCCCGGAGTATGATCCATGCTTTCAGTCATCGATCGTCTGAATGCTGACCGCACAGCATTGGCGGACTTTTGCCGGCGCCACGACATCCAGCGTTTGTCCTTGTTCGGCTCGGTCCTACGCGACGATTTTGGACCCGACAGCGACATCGATGTTCTGGTTGATTATGAACCCGGCCAGGCTCCGGGCTGGGATGTAATGGACATCGAGGAGGAGCTTGGTCAAGTCTTCGGTCGGCGCAGGATCGATCTGGTCAACCGCAAGTATCTGAACGCTCGCCTACGAGACCGCATCCTCGCCACGGAGGTCCTTCAGTAGGAGGGTGGCGATGTCCAAAGATGAGACGGTCTACCTGGGTCATATGCTGGATCGGGCGCGCAAGATCATCACCAATCTCCAGGGGAAGAGGCGCGCCGATTTCGACACCGATGAGAACCTGCGATTGGCTCTGGCGCACCTCATCCAAACGATCGGTGAAGCCGCCCGCAAGGTTCCCGAATCCACTCGCGCGGCACACGCCGAGATACCGTGGAAATCCATCATGGGCATGAGCCACAAGATCGTTCACGACTACATGGACATCGATGAAGACGTCGTTTGGAACGTTGCGACGAAACATCTCCCGACGCTGGTCGAGTAGCTAGAACCCTTGGTTCCCGAGGAACCGATCGCGTAGCGACTTCAGTGAAGCGCTCTATCAAGGTCACCACCCGTGCTGATGAGACACCTGTCGATGGCTCGAACCGTCATCATGACCCTCCTACTCGTCCTGAGCTGGGCGGGGGCCGTCTTCGTTTTCCAACCCTTCGGACACAGACACTGGAGCTTCGTGGCGATCGCCGGACTGCTGGCATGCCTGGTGGCCGTGATTCGGCTCAAGCCCCCAACGAAGCCGCCAAACAGTCTGGACCGGCCCCGCAGACGTCCTTCACGGCTGACAAGGGCGGTGCTCCTCGGCGCTCCGACGTGCTGGCTTGGCCTCATCGTCTGGTCAAGCCTGAGCCCCGGAGGATCCATGCCTCCCATCAAGCCGAATGCTGAGGTCGTCCGGGTCGTGACCTGGAATATCCTTTGTGGCGGCGATCGGGGCACGCCGTGGAACCGCCACGATTGGACCACACGGAAAGCCGCACTTCGGTCTTCGCTCGAGGCGATCCAGCCGGATATCCTGTGCGTGCAGGAGGCCCTGCCCGAACAGGTCGAGGCCATCGCGGATATGCTGCCGGGTCATCGCCGTGTCGGCGTGGGCCGGGACGACGGCCGCTCCGCCGGCGAGCATTGCGCGATCTACTTCGAAAGTCGAACGCTTCCAGGAACTCGGCGGCGGCACGTTCTGGCTGGAGGATCCCGCCGACCAGCCGCCCTCGACGACTCTGCTGGGACCCAAGCGGATCTGCACCTGGGTCCGGCTCCGCGACCAGAGCAGCGGTCGGTGCCTCCGGATCTACAACCTCCACCTGTACTTGACCGAGTCCGCTCGCCTCCGGTCGGTCCGCCTGATCCTGGATCGGATCGCCTCGGGTGATCCGACGGATGCAGTGCTGGTCGCCGGGGACTTCAATACGACGCCGGATGCGCCGAGTCGGAGGCTCTTCGATGAGTCGGGGCTGCGTCCGTGTGCGGAGCTCACCGGCGGCTCGACGCAGATTCCGACATACCAGTTTTATGGCATCCGCTTCCGCAACCTCGACGAAATCCTGGTGAATGCCGGCTGGCGCGCCATCGTCCGTCGAGTTCTCGACGTGAAGCCTGGTAACACGTTCCCCTCCGACCATTTCGGCGTGATGGCGGACTTGATCCTGCGCGATGAGTCGCGTTCCGAACGATCGACGCGCAAAGGCGCGGGCGATGGTCTCTGACGTAGGCCCAAAACCTTCGGGAAACGTGACGAGGTCTCGACCTCCCTATCAGTCTGATGGCCGCGTCTCGCCCCCCGCGATCGTCGATAATCCTTCGAAAAGCCGGGGATCGATCGAATCGCGGAAGCCGCGGACGGAGCCGTCGGCGAAGGCGACATTCGTGACACCACCAGGATGGATGCCGCCGAACTGGCGCCCGGGGCCGAGGTAGGGCTGTTCGGTGGGGTCGAGCCCGCGGACCGTCGCCGGGCCGCCGGCCAGCCACGCCCCGGCGACTCGCGCCGATTCCGCGATGACCATTGTATACGCGGTGCCGTCCTTGATGTCCACGAGCGTGGTCCGGCGGTCGTACCCGAAAACGCCGGCCCTGGGGTGGCCCGCCGGCAGCCAGGGCGAATCCAGCCCGAGCCCGCCGATGCCGATGTAGGGTGTCGTCGCCAGTCCACCCGGACCGACGGTGGAACTGTCGGGACAATTGAGGACCCCGATCCGAGTGTACGCCACCTCGTCATTCCCGACGCCGTACCAGGGCTCGTCCTCGTCGAGCGAGTCGTACAATTCCTGATTCTCGAGCTGTGGCAGGATAGCCGCGTACCAGCTCAGGCGGTGCCCTGGGGGTAAGTCCGGATTGGGCCACGTCCCCTTCGGAAAGGCCCGTCGAACGGGCCGCATGGACCAGGACGGACAACACGACGTTCCTGATGTTGGAAGCACATTGACTCGTGCGGGTACAACCCCCGTGGAATGAACGTTCCATCGACCGTTCCGTCTCGATGAAGCCGCCGAGCAAGACGGCAAGGACGGCAATCGCGAGCATCAGCTTTCGGATCGAGAATTGGATCATCGAAGGGATTTCCGCATCGATTGACTCGACGATGGTGACAGGCCGCTCGCTTGGTCGGTCTCAGGGAAATGGATTCGTAGGCAAGGTCTCGCCGCCGGCAATCGTGGACAACGCCTCCAGGACACGCGGGTTGATCGTATCACTCACGAATCGGACCGCGCCATCGGCGAACGCGACGTTCGCCCCCCCGAGATGGACTCCGCCGATCTGCCGTCCGGAACCGATGTAGGGCAAGTCGGTGGTATCGAGGCCGCGGACGGTCGCCGGGCCACCGCTCAGCCACGACCCGCGCACCCGCGCCGATTCGGCGATCATCATGGTTTGGGAAACCCCGTCCTTGATGTCCAGTAACGTGGTCAGGCGATCATGACCGAAGACGCCCGCTCGGGGATGACCGGCCGGCAAGAACGGCGCGTCGGTTCCCAGACCGGCGATGCCGATGTAATGGGTGGGTACGAATTGACCCGCAGGAAGACTGGGATCGTCGGGACACCTTGCCACACCGATCCGTGTGAATGCGATCTGCTCGTTCGACATGTCGCCGCCCTCTGGAACCACATCGTTATCCCACGCACGGCTCCAATCGAGTCGATCCCAGAGGTCCGATTGTTCGAGATCTGATAAGATCGCGGCATACCAGCTCAATCGCTTCTCAGGAGACAGGCTTGCATTCGGCCAGGTCGCAGTGGGAATGACCCCCTCTCGGTTCGCGTATTGGAGAACGCCCAGGACAACGTTCCTCAAGTTCGACGAGCATTGGGTCCGGCTGCTCAAGTAACTACGAGTACCAGAAGGGCTTGCCAGAAAAAGGCTCAAGCTGAGTCCGACCACGGCGATGACGATCATCAACCGGCCGATTGTGAATTGTCGCATGGCCCCGATCCCCGCACGATCCATGTGGACGTGATTCTTACGAGTGTAACAGATCCGGTTTCTGGGGTCGATCCAAGTCCGATTCCGCTCATTTTCTTATTGCACATCAGTCCACTTGGCACATAATTGTGGCAACCTCGGGCCGAGCCGGGCGACCGGCGCGCCGGGGAATCCAGCATCGAGTGTACTCCTCCCGACCGGATCGATCCGACGGGCATGTCCGTAGTCCCAAGCCACGAATCGAAGTGGGAGTGTGAAATGGCGGTCAAACCGATCCCTGAATCATATCACAGCATTACGCCGTACCTGGCCGTTGAGGGAGCAGACAAGCTCCTCGAATTCGTGAAACTCGCCTTCGACGCCGCCGACCCTCGCGAGTGCATGAGCGCCCTGACGGCACGATCCAGCACGCCGAGGTAAAGATCGGCGACTCGATCGTCATGCTGGCCGACGCGGCCGGCGAGTGGAAGCCGAGGCCGAGCATGCTCTACCTGTACGTGAACGATGTGGACGAGACCTATCGGCTGGCGCTCGCGGCAGGCGCGACCTCGCTGAGGGAACCGACCACCCATTTCTATGGCGATCGAAGCGGCGGTGTCGAAGATCCCGTAGGCAACCACTGGTGGATCGCGACGCACGTCGAGGATGTCTCGCCCGAGGAGATTCAACGGCGCACGGCACAGCAACAAGCGCCGCATTGAGCACTCGCGATGCGGTGCCGGGCTCGACATCGGACCGCCGGTGAGGCTCGGCACTGGCCGTTTTCGGACATCAATGCGGATTCCGTATCGATGTCCGAAAATGGCCAGACGCTCTCGTCGTCAGAGGATACACTTCCAGCACGTGAATCGAACGACGGTGCGATTGGTCCTCTGAGCGGCTCTCGCCATGCGAATCGACGACGAGACCTGTCACCGGGCACTGGCGGCGCGCGACGCCCGGTTTGACGGCCTGTTCTTCGTAGGAATCACGACGACACGCATCTATTGTCGGCCGATCTGCACGGCACGAACGGCGGGGCGCGACCGGTGCCGGTTCTACTCCAACGCGGCGCTGGCCGAGCGCGAAGGGTTCCGGCCGTGCCTGCGGTGTCGGCCCGAATTCGGCGCCCGGCCATGCGCCGGTGGACTCGGTAAGACGGACGGCGCGCGCCGCTGCCGCCCGTATCGAGGCGGGCGCGCTCAATGATGGCGGGAGTCTGGAGGATCTGGCCCGCGACCTGGGCCTGAGTTCGCGGCAACTGCGTCGTGCGGTCCGGCAGGAGTATGGTGTCCCCCCGATCGAGCTGGCACAGACGCGGCGCCTGCTCCTGGCCAAGCAACTGCTCACCGAGTCGGATTTGCCGATCGTTCGCGTGGCATTCGCCAGCGGGTTCGAGAGCGTCCGGCGGTTCAATGCATTGTTCCGATCACACTACCGACTGACGCCGACGACCATGCGGCGCGCTACACCGAGGCCGCAGGTCCGGGACGCTTTGCGGCTCACCTTGGCGTATCGGCCACCCATGGCCTGGGATTCCCTGGTGCGCGTTTCTCTCGGGACGTTCCACTGCGGGCGTCGAGCACGTGGAGGGCTCGGCGTATCTTCGAACCGCCGCGATCGGGCAACACCGCGGCTGGTGGAAGGTCGAGCCAATCGCCGGGCGGAATCTGCTGGCGGTCGAGCTGGCGACGTCCTTGACCCCGGTCTTGCCGGAGGTCCTCGCGCGGATCAAGGACCTGCTCGACCTGAACGCGCGGCCGGACATCATCGCGTCGCACCTCCAGTCCGACGCGCGGATCGCCGCGGTCGTCGCCCGATGCCCGGGATTGCGGGTGCCCGGCGCATTCGATGGCTTCGAGCTGGCCGTGCGCGCCATCCTGGGACAGCAGGTCTCGGTCCGGGCCGCGACGACGCTCGCCGGCCGGCTGGCCGCCCGGTTCGGCGAGCCGGTCGAGGTGCCGTTCTCCGGTCTGGACCGGCTGAGCCCGAGACCCGAACGCCTCGCCGACGCGGACGACTCGGAGCTGGTCGCGCTCGGCATCGGCGCCGCGCGCGCCAGCGCCATCCGAGCGATCGCGCGGGCTGTCGCATGCCGAGAGATCGACTTGCAGCCCGGCCCCGACCCGGAAGCCGTCGTCAGTGTACTCCGACAACTCCCCGGGTTCGGGGACTGGACCGCTCAGGTCATCGCCATGCGAGCCCTGCGATGGCCCGACGCCTTGCCCGCCGCCGACCTGGGATTGCTCAAAGCCACCGCATTGCCCTCGGCCGCACGGCTCCGCGACGCCGCCAGTGCCTGGCGTCCCTGGCGCGCCTACGCTGCGATGTACCTCTGGGAAAGCTTGGCGGCTCTTAGTTGCGAGTTGCCGGTTGAGCGTTGCCGGTGAAGACGCAGATCTGCGTTCCACGCCCCGTACGCACGATCTCCACACGCAGCAATGAGTGCGATTCCGAATGTTTACTAACTGATCACCCTTTACTTACCAGGATTCGATCTGGTCGTTGAATTGGAGAACACCCATGAACGCGTCCGCAGTCTACAGCTATTATTCCAGTCCGGTCGGCGAGCTATTGCTGACCTCCGATGGTGAGGCACTGACCGGCCTCCATCTGCCCCGTCACGACGGCGGCCCCGCGCCGCTACCCGAGACGGGACCCGGATGGCGGCGGGACGATCGGGCCTTCCGCGACGTCAGCGACCAGTTGCGCGCCTACTTTGCCGGCAAGTTGTTCGCCTTCGATTGTCCGATGAGCCTGGCCGGCACGCCTTTCCAGCGTCTCGCGTGGAGCGGGCTGCTGACTATCCCCTACGGCGCGACGGTCAGTTATGCGGAGCAGGCCCGGCGGATCGGACGTCCGGGGTCCTCGCGCGCGGTCGGCGCCGCGAATGGACGCAATCCGATCGCCATCGTCGTTCCCTGCCACCGCGTCATCGGCTCGAACGGTTCGTTGACCGGATACGGCGGCGGGCTCGATCTCAAACGATGGCTGATCGAGCACGAAGCGAGGCTCAGAGCAATGAGAAACGGATGCCGGTGAGCGTCTCGAGAGTCCGTCACGCATGAGGATGCCACCGGACGGTTGAAGAGCACCTCGAAGCTGAGCAACCGCGGGAAAATCGTGCACCGCATCCATCACATCAATCGCAATGTTCAGGTCGAGGTGATCTTGGATCTAACGTCGTAGGTCGCGGAAATGCACGCGCCATAGCGACAATACCGCTGAGATCGCCATCGAGGCATTCGCCCTCTTCCAGCTCCTTTCGATCTTGTGCCCGATTCCTCGACGGAAGAACGGCCAAATCCCACTCCGCCAGCCGACGCCAATCACCTCTGTGGCGCTCCAGGCGGAGTCAGCCCCCAACCTCCCGTTGGTCAGATCACGACGTCCTCAAATCCAGGCGAAAAGGCCGAAGCCATCGTTCTTTCCGCCGGGAGAAAGCGCGGCGCTGAGTCCACATTTCTGACTCTGGCAAGGCGAGTTCAGGCGCAGAGCCCGCGATACCACATCGAGCCGGTCGTCGATGACGTTTTGCATCAAATCCCTATTTTTTTCCCCCGAAATTGCGGCCACGTCCTAGTGATGGGGTATGGGCCACGTCATCAATGATTCGCCAAGTGAGACCATCCGCCTGCTCGATCAGCTACAGAACGGGAATCGCCGGGCGCTTGCCGAGCTGACCCAGCAGCATCGCAAAAACCTGCGGAGGAAGGACTTCGATCGATGTCGATCGTGTGAGCCGCACATTCGCGAATCCGCACTGAATCGCCAAGATCGCCCCTTTGAGCGTGGATGGTAGAAATCATGGCTACGCCCGATTCCACCGCCGTGGCCGCTCGGCGACCCGCGGCGCGGTGAGATTGACCGCCCAAGTTTCAGCCACATGCGTTCGTGAGGGCGTGACGAAGGACGTCATTAACAATACCTTGTCCATCACCAGGAGAGCGGGGGAACCATGAGTCACAACGGAGTGAGGGATCAGCGGAGGGGCGGTCGGCGGACTGTCGATGGCCGCCAAGTCCAACGGCGACGGACACGGCCAACAGTCGTGGCGCTGGAAGACCGCAGGCTGATGTCCACATTCACGGTGACCAACACCACCGACAGCGGACCCGGATCGCTGCGCTATGAGATCGACGCGGCGAATTCAAACACGGGTGCCAGCACGATCGATTTTGACAGCACCGTCTTCAACGCACCGCTGACGATCACCCTGACCGGCAGCCCACTCGAGCTGAAAAACTCGAGCGGGGCCGAGACGATCATGGGCCCGGCCTCGGGGGTCACAGTCAGCGGCGCCGGACTGAGCCGGGTGTTCCAGGTCGACGCGAATGTCACTGCGTCGATCTCGGGACTGACGATCACGGGGGGTAGCGCCAGCGCCCCCGGCGGTGGCCTGGCCAACTACTCGGTGCGCCGTCACGCTGAGCTACTGTACCGTCAACGGGAACTCGGCCGTGAGCGGCGGCGGTGTGTACACCAACGGCTACGGCACGACCACGCTGGACAACTGCACCATCAGCGGTAACTCCGCCTCCGGGAACGGAGGGGGGTTGTACGACTTCGTCGGCACGACTTCCCTCAGCAACTGCACCCTCAGCGGAAACTCCGCAGGAGAGGGCGGCGGTCTTTACGACTTCGTCGGCACGACCGCCATGTCGGACGTCGTTGTCAGCGGAAACTCCGCGGAGAGCGGCGGCGGCATGACCGTTTTCTTCGGCACAACGACGCTGACCGACTGTACTTTCAGCGGGAACTCCGCCTCGGTGAGTGGCGGCGGCCTGTACAACAAAGGAGGCACGACCGCGCTGACCGGCTGCACGATCAGCGGGGAGATCGCCTCTGTGAATGGCGGTGGACTGTACAACAACGATTACGGCACTACGGCGCTGACCGACTGCAATGTCAGTGGAAACACCGCCACTTTCGAAGGTGGCGGTCTGGCCAATTCCAGCGGCACGACTACGCTCAATGATTGTACCGTCAGCGGCAACTCCGCAGGGCACGGCGGCGGCCTGTACAATTTCCGAGGCGCGACAACGCTCGACAATGCGCTCGTGAGCAGCAACTTCTCCACCGATGGTGGCGGCGTGGCCAATTACTTCGGCACGACCGCGCTGACTGGCTGTACTGTCAGCGGCAACTCCGCCGACGGGGAAGGCGGTGGCGTGCTCAACTACTCGGGAACGACCACGCTGCTCGACACCACCGTGGACGACAACTATGCCACATCGGTCGGCGGTGTCGGCAACTACGACTACGGCACGACCACGCTGAACGGCTGCACTGTCAGCGGCAACTCCGCCTTCGGCAACGCTGGCGGTGTGGGCACCAACTACAGCACGACCACCCTGACCAACTGTACCGTCGGTGACAACTTGGCCATGAGCGGTGGCGGCCTGTTGACCGAAAACAGTGGCTCGACCACGCTGAATAACTGCACAGTCAGTGGCAATTCGGCCGTGAATGGTGGAGGTCTATACACAATCGACAAAGGCGAAATCGCGCTGAGCAATTGCACGATCAGTGGCAACACCGCTCGCGACAACGGGGGTGGTCTCTACACCAATAGCGACGGCATGACCACGATGGCCGACGTCACCGTCGGCGGCAACACCGCCGGCATCTTCGGCGGGGGCCTTTACAACCTCGATGGCACCGACAACCTCGGCAACACCATCGTGGCGGACAACACGGCTGCTACCGCCGGGCCCGATGCAGAAGGAACTGTGTCCTCAATGGGTTACAACCTGGTCGGCGAGACCAACGGCAGTTCCGGCTGGGTCGCCTCCGACTTGACCGGCACCAGTTCCCAGCCGCTCAACCCCCTGCTAGCACCCTTGGGCAATTACGACGGGCCGACCCAGACGATGGCCCTGCTCCCAGGCAGCCCAGCCATCGATTCTGGCAATGACTCCCTGATTCCCGCCGGTATCACCACCGACCAACGCGGCCTTCCTCGCATCGTCAACGACGTCGTGGACATCGGCGCCTTCGAGTCGAGCCTGTTCACCATCGCGGTCACTTCGGGAAGCGGCCAATCAACGGGCATCTTCACCGGCTTCTCGGCCCCGCTGGTTGCGACGGTCACCGCCAACAATTCGAGCGAGCCAGTCGCTGGTGGCCTGGTCACGTTCACACCGCCGCAGAGCGGGGCGTCGGCGACGCTGGGCGGAGACCCGGCCACGATCAGCGCCACCGGCTCCTCGAGCGTCGGAGCTACCGCCAACGGCATCGTGGGTGGCTATACGGTCTCGGCCGGGGCCAGAGGCATCACGAACATCGCGAGCTTCAACCTCATCAATCAAGCGATCCCGACGATCACAACGACGCCGAGCGCGACCATGGTCAACCTCGGTACGTCGCCAGTGACCTTGCAAGACAAGGCGGTGCTCTCGGACGGCTATTTCGAGACCGGCGCGATCACATTCACGCTCTACCTGGACGGTACGCTGGTGGACACCGAGACCACGCCGGTCAACGGCGACGGCACGTACACGACACCGAATGGCTACACGCTGCCGACGACGGGCACGGTCACTGGAACCTACCAGTGGGATGCGAGCTACAGCGGCGACACCTACAATACGTCGGCCAGCGAGAACAACGCCGCGGCCGAGCAGGTCGTGGTGAGTCCTGCGAGCCCCGCGATCACGACGACACCGAGCGTGACCACGGTGACGCTGTCCTCGTCATCGGTGACGTTGAATGACACGGCGGTGCTGTCGAGCGGCTATTACGAGGCGGGCACAATCACGTTCACGCTTTACCTGGGCAGCACGCTGGTGGACACCGAGACCGCGTCGGTGAACGGCAACGGAACTTATACGACGCCGACGGGCTACACGCTTACCGGCGACAGGCAACGTGACAGGGACTTACCAGTGGGCAGCCACTTACAGCGGCGACGCCAACAATACTCCGGCCAGCGACCAAGGCGGCACCAGCGAGCAGACGACGGTCAGCCCGGCCAACCCCACGCTGTTGACGACGGCCAGCCCGACTCTCACGCTCGGCACCACGGCGCCGACCATCACCGACACGGCCGTTCTCTCAGGAGGCTACCTGGCCGATGGACTGGCCAGCAGCATCACCTTCACGCTGAACCTCGGCTCGACCACGGTGTACACCACCAGTGACCCGGTCAGCGGCAACGGCTCATACAGCGCCAACTACACGCTGCCCACCACGGGCGCCGTGACGGGGATCTACACCTGGTCGGCCCATTATACCGGTGACGCCGATAACAACCAGGCCAGCGACCAGGGCGGTACGGCCGAGCAGACTCTCGTCAACGCGGCTACGCCCGCGACCACGACGACGCCTAGCCCGAACTCGGTCACGCTCAGCAACACGACGCCCGCGCCGCTCAACGACGCGGACGTGCTGACCGGCGGCTACTATCCCAACGGCACGATCACCTTCACGCTGACTTATAACAGTACGGTGATCTACACCGACCACGTCACCGTCGGTGGCGACAACACCTACTCGACCAGTCAGGGGGATCATGCCGGCGGGTATGCGTTGCCCAGCACGGTCACGGTGGTTGGCACCTACCAGTGGGCGGCCAGCTATAGTGGCGACGCCAACAACCTCACGGCCCACGACCAGGGCGGCACCAGCGAGCAGGTGACGGTCAGCCCGGCTCGACCTACCCTGGTAACCACTCCCAACCCGACGAGCGCGACCCTGAGCTCGACTCCCATCACAATCAGCGGGATCAAGTATCTGGACCCGACCGGAAACGGATTCACGTCTGCCGACACACCGCAGAGTGGCGTGACCATCGACCTGTACCAGCAGGCCGGCAGTGGCGAGACGTTGGTCGGCACGACGACGACCGGGACCAACGGCACCTACAGCTTCACGGTCGCGCCGGGCACCTATTACGTCCAGGAATCCGTGCCGTCGGGCTATATCCAGACGGGGGGCGGGCCGAACGGGAGCGCTGGAAACACGTATTACACGGTCGTCGCAACGAGCGGCCACAGCTACTCGGGATACAACTTCGCCGATTACGCGATCCCGACGTGCACGCCGATCAACGTCTGCTACAAGGTGACGACTCCGAGCAACTGGTCCACCACCGTAACGAACCTCGCCGGCAACACCCAGCAAGGAGATACGGTTACGGTCACCTTCACGGTGCCATCGGGAATGAACGACCAGCTCACTCTGGTGAGCTATGTCGCGCCGGGATCCAGCTTCAACGACTCCACGGCTTACCAACAGGCGATCTATCAACAAGATACCGGCACCTTCGGCCCGGGGACCCATACGATGGCGGTCCCGATCCCGAACAGCTATTACCAGATCGACTTCGTCTGCGGTGCGGCCCTCACCCAGTTGGAGCCGACCCAGAACAACAATGCGTATGGTCCGGACAGCGCCAATATCCTTTATCATGCCGAGAATCGCTTCATCTCTTCGGACAACGGCGGCTGCACGGCGGCCTCTCCCATGCCGACGCCGGGTCCGGGACCGACGCCGCCGAATCCGACCTCGACCTACGTCGCCCACTTCGACGTCGACTCTGACCGACACGGCCGTGCTTGCCGGGGGCTACCATGAGACCGGCACGATCACCTTCACCTTGATCTCGCCAAATGGTACGACCGTGGTCACCGAGACAGTCCCGGTCAACGGCGACGGCTCGTACACGACGCCGCAGGCGTACACGCTGTCCACCACGAGTGCCACCGGCACGTACCAGTGGAACGCCAGCTTCACCGACACCGACGGAAATAACCTGAACGCCAGCGACAACGGCGACCCCAGGGAGCAGGTGACGGTGAGCGGCGGTCTAGCCAGCCCGTCGATCAGCACCACGCCCGGCACGACCAGCACCGCATGCACCTCGACGTTGACGCTGAAAGACACGGCCACGCTGTCAGGCGGGATGAACCCGACCGGGACGATCACGTTCACGCTGTACAATCCGACCGGCACCCTGGTGGATACCGAGACGGTGAAGGTCAGCGGCGATGGCTCGTACAGCACGCCGAAGGGCTACACCATGCCCACCACGGGCAACGTGACGGGCACCTACCAGTGGGATGCCACCTACAACGGTGACATCAACAACAACTCGGTCAGCGACAACAATGACAAGTCGGAGCAGGTGACGGTGAACAAGGCCAGCTTGACTCTGTCCACGACGCCCACCCCGACCCTCGTTCCGCTGAGCACGGCCACGTGCCTCACCGACACGGCCACCCTCTCCGGCGGCTTCAAGGAAACCGGCACGATCACCTTCACACTGTACAGTCCCAGCGGAACGCTGCTCGACACGGAGACGGTGACGGTCAATGGCGATGGATCGTACACTACGCCGAAGGGGTACTCGCTTTCCGCCAATGCCGCGGGTGGAGCATATCAGTGGGATGCCACCTATAGTGGCGACGTCAACAACGGTTCGGCCAGCGACAACAACGATCCGAACGAGCAGGTGATGGTGGTCAGCCCCTGCTGCAACTTGCAGCAGCTCTCGTATTCGCTGACCCCGTCCGGCGGCAGGACCACTTCGGCCTCGGTACTCCACGGCAATACGGTACAAGGTGAGACAGTCTCGGTGACCTTCACGGTGCCCAGCGGAGATTACGACCAGCTCTCGCTCGTCAGTTACATCGCGCCACAACCGTACTTCAGCGCAAGCTCGGCATACCTCCAGCAGGTCCACCAGCAGGCCACAGGAGTCTTCGGTCCGGGCACGCACACGCTCGGGCCCGTCACGATACCCAGCTCCTACTATCAGATCGACCTGGTCTGCGGGACGGTCATCTCCCAACTCGGCTTGTCCCCGAGCGACTTCTACAGTGCTCAGAACCGGCTAATCGACTCGGACAACGGCGGTACGAGCGCTCCTTCCGGATTGTCCGGTTCGGGTGTGTGCTCGAACCAGACGGCGACGAGTTCGTTCTGGACCGCCTCGAACGGCCAGGGCTTGATCAACAGCCTCAACGGCGGGTTGACCTGCACGAACCTTGGTAACTGGCTGGCCACCATCAGTCCGAATCTCTTCGGGGGCCTCCAGGGGCAGACGAATTCCCAGGTCGCCCGCTATGTGAAGGGCCTGTCCGGGGCAACCGCCCAGGTGATGGCGACGGCACTCTCCGCGTACGTGACCGACCAGAGCCTGGGAGGCACCGTCGCGAAATCCTACGGTTTCGCCCCCAGTGCCATTACGGCTTGCGGCGTCGGAGTGAATACCTACAACATCGGCTCTTACGGCTCGGCCCTGGGCTTGTCGAACTACACCTCGTGCAGCATCGTTACCTTGGTTGCGACCGTCGACGGTCTCGCGAGTAACGGTCTCAGCTCCTCGGAGTCCAATGCGTCGAGCGCGGTGTTCAGCGGTATCAACACGGCCGGCGGCATCAGGAATGCGACGATTGGCGATTCAGGGCTGGCGCTACTCCCCGGCCCAGATCCGAACGGCTTACGGCATTAGCAACCTCTCGGAGGACGGCACCGGCCAGACGATCGCCATCGTCGACGCCTACGACGACCCGAATATCTTCGCGTCCGTGGACACCTTCGATGGGCAATTCGGCCTGACCGGGTCCGGCCCGACGATCTACGATCAGTATGGGCCGGCGTCCTCGTTCCTGACCGTGCTTAACGAGGGCGGCCAAACCAGCCCCTTGCCTTCGACCGACCCGAACGGGGCCGGCACCGACAACTGGGAAGTCGAGGAAGCCCTCGACGTCGAATGGACCCACGCCATTGCCCCCGGGGCGCAGATCATCCTGGTCGAAGCCGACAGCCAATCGCTCTCCGACTTGATGGCGAGCGTGACCACCGCGGCCAGTCAACCCGGCGTGTCCGTCGTGACGATGAGCTGGGGTTTGCCGGAAGGCCAGGCCGTCTTCGCCGCCGACGAGGCGAATTACGACAACGTCTTCAATGTTCCAGGTGTCACCTTCCTGGCCAGCACCGGCGACTACGGTGCGGCCGATCCCGAGTACCCCGCGTTCTCGCCCAACGTGGTAGCGGTCGGCGGCACGAGCCTGAATCTCAACGCCGATAACTCGTACAACAGCGAGACGGGGTGGGGATACTACTCGGATTCGGCGGGGATGTCGATCGGCTCCGGAGGCGGCATCAGTCTGTACGAGTCCGAGCCGTCCTACCAGCAGGGAGTGCAGTCCACCGGCAGCCGGACCACGCCCGACGTCTCCATGGTCGCCGACCCGGCCACGGGAGCGTGGATCTCCGATACCTATAATCTTGATCCCAGTAATCCGTTCGAGGTCGTCGGCGGCACGAGCCTGGCGGCCCCGGCCTTTGCGGGACTGGTCGCCCTGGTCAACCAGGGACGGGTCGACGCGGGCGAAGCCGTGTTGAATAGCTCCAGCCCGACTGAGACACAGCAAGCGCCTCTATATGCCTACCCCAGAGCGATTACAACGTGATCGCCAGCGGCAGCAACGGCTATGACGCGAATCCCGGTTACAACCTCGTGACCGGCCTGGGGACTCCGGTGGCCAATCTCCTGGTGCCGGACCTGGTCGCCTACCAGGGTCCCGGCACGACGTACGCTGGCCCGACGGTCGGCGCCTTGCAGGATGCCACGCTCGACAACACCTGGTTGAGTGGTGGCGGTACTAATAATTCGTTCAGCGTATTCAATGCCATCTCCGTGTCGAGCGGCGACTTCGGCTATGGCCACGGACCGGGGGCCGCCAGCACCAACAGCACGCCGATGGGCGGGACGTCAGTGCAGGACCTGATGGCGAGCCACTCGGTGGTCACGCCAGTGACAGGATCGGGGACGACTCTGGGGCCGGCGCCCGGCTCCCTGGGGCGGAATGGCACCATCCAGGCGCCCGGCGCGACGATGATTTCCAACCCCCTCGGCCCGAATCTTCAGTCACCGGCCATACTCACGGTCTCGCCGGTCTCTACCAGTTTCGGTACGCACGGGGTCTCGTCGTCCATGGCACACGCCGCGGTGATCTCTCCGGTCGAGTCCGTGGATCCTGATGGATCGCTGGCGACACATCGGGAGGTCCTCGATGAACTCGTTCGATCACGGCCCCGGACCGGGCTTGTTTCCGACGCGGTCCTGGATGAGTTGGCCGTCAACGCGGTCCTGTGTCCGGCAGAGCGGGTGAACGGAACGATCACGATACCGGTTCTCCGGGCGAATTGGGCCACTCGCCACCAGATCGTTGGCGATCCTCTCTCGCAGAAAGACGGGCCTCTCCCGCCCGCCGACTACGCGGCAGGGCTGGCCGTTCTGGGCCTAGCAGCCGGTATTTGGGTTCGTGGAACAGGGCGCATGGATGCCCATAAGCGACAGTCAGGACGAACCTTGCCCCGTCGGCCCGCTCTCGCGAACTTGCTCCGTCGTAGAGGCATTGTTTGATGAGAGAGGGACTCCCAGAGTGTTTCACCAATTGTGTGTGTATGGAGCAGGCCTCCGTCGGGTCGCCTCGACGCCAGCCAGCTTGTCCGGACGGTCAACGAATTCTTGTGGATGCATCCGGTTCGTGAAAAGTTGCAGGCGCCTCGGGGATAGGGTAATCTTGGGGGATAAGCCCTTGTGGGCTGCCATTCCAGCATGCAGCGTTCAACGGCGTCCGGCGCGGATCTCTTGCTGCCGGCGCCAGGAACCCATCAATGTTCACCCGACGCACGCTCCTCCAGACTGTGACGATTCAGGGGTTGGCCGGAAGTTATAGCGGGGCCTGGGCACAATCGCCAGCGAAGTCGAAGTCGAAATCGAAGAGCAAGAAGTCCACTCAGAAAAAGGACACGGCCGACCCGGTCGCGGTCGAGTCGGACGTACGCATCGAACAGTTACTCGACCCGGTTCGCGATGACCACCATCTGCCGGGCCTGATCGGTGCGATCTTCATGGGGAATCGGCTCACAGCGATCGGGGCCGTCGGCATCCGCAAGATTGGCTCCGCGCAGCCGATCAAGGTCACGGACCAGGTTCATATCGGCTCGTGTACCAAGGCGATGACGGCCACGATCATCGGCATGCTGGTCAACGAAGGGAAGTTGTCCTGGAACTCGACGATCGGGGATGTGTTCCGATACATCGCCCCGCGGCTCGATCCCCAGTTTCAGGAAGTGACCCTGTCCCAGCTCCTGACCCACCGGGCGGGCCTGCCTAAGGACGTGCCGTGGTGGGAACTCCGCGGCCAGACGACGACCGAGCAACGGTCTTCGCTCCTGACCACGCTGCTCATCAAGCCGCCGGAAAACCGGCCCGGTTCGACCTACGTGTATTCGAACGTCGGCTATGTCCTGGCCGGCCTGATGGCCGAACAGGTCGCCGGCCAGCCGTGGGAGACCCTGATGAGGCGCCGGCTCTTCACGCCACTCGGGATGACCAGCGCGGGGTTCGGCATCCCAGGCCGGCCAGGGACCGTCAGCCAACCCTGGGGCCATCGCGTTTCGGGCGGACAGGTCCGACCCGTGCAACAGGACAATCCACCGGTGATGGGGCCGGCCGTCACCGTGCATTGCTCGATACCGGATTGGGGCAAGTTCGCCGCGCTTCACCTAGCGGGCGCGCGCGGTCAGGCGAGGCTGTTGAAGCTCTCCACTTTCAAGGCGCGTCCAGACTCCGCCTCCCGGACTGGATTACGCGGGCGGCTGGATCGCCGTCCAGCGCACCTGGGCGGGTGGCCGCGCGCTCAACCACAGCGGAAGCAATACCCTCTGGTTTGCCACAGTCTGGCTGGCCCCGGCCCGGAACCTCGCCTTCATCGTCGCGACCAATGAGGGCGGGAAGGACTCCGAGACCGCCACCGATGAGGCAGTCGGCGGCGCTGATCCGGGCGGTCGGGACATTCCAATAAGTCCGGTTAGGCGATTGACCCGATACCTCCTCGACGCGAACGCGATGGAGGACCTGATCGACGTCCGCAGAGGCATGGATGTGTGAATCCGTGACGCCGGGATTCCAGGTGCCGTCATCGGAACCTGTCTGCCATGGCTCGCCGAATTGTTCTTTGGTGTGGTGTTCGGCGCAGCTCGCGACGTCAACCGACCAAGGCTTGTGCGCGGCCTGAGCCGGGTGCGCCGCCGGCCGTGGGATCGCAGGCTTCCGAGGAGTACGGACGAATCGCGGCCCACCTTGGGCGAATCGGGCGCCCCATGCAGCAGATCAATACCATGGTGGCGGCCATTGAACCGGCGCTCGGGAACTGCACAGTTATCACCGACCACACCGACCTGCCCGCCGGCCCAGGACTGTCGGTCGAGAACCGGGCCGTTTGAAATGGAATGTCCATGTCACTCCGTACCGGCCTGGTCGTGGTCTCCCTGCTGCTCAGCGTACTGATCGGCATCACGATCGCCGAACGGGGAAGAGATGGTGCTCGGCTCAGGCGGGAAGGCAGCATTCCGCGTATCGGATTGTCGCTGGGGACCCTCCAGGAAGAGCGCTGGCAGCGCGATCGAGATCGGTTCATTGCCCGGTCTAAAGAGCTGGGGGCCGAGGTGTTCGTGCAGTCGGGCAACAGCGAGACGGCCCGGCAGATGCAGGACATCGAGTCGCTGTTGAGCCGCGGGATCCAGGTGCTGGTCGTGGTGGCTCACGACCCGACCGCGATGGGCCGGGCCGTCAACGCCGCTCACGCGGCAGGAGTGCCCGTCGTCTGTTACGACCGGCTGATCACCGGCTGCGACGTGGATCTTTATCTCAGTTTCGACAACGTGCGCGTCGGCCGGCTCCAGGCGGAATACCTGGTCCGGCGGCTCGACGGGAAGGGGAAAATCGTTCGCGTTTACGGTCCGAAGACCGACCAGACGGGCCTGCTGTTCAAGCAGGGTCAGGACGAAGTGCTCGGACCATTCATCGCCCGCCGGGAGATCATCGTCGTCCACGAGGACTACGCCGCCGGCTGGAAGCCGGCCGAGGCCAAGCGGATCGTCAATGCGGCAATCACGTCGCGAGGCGCCACCTTCGACGCGGTACTGGCTACGAATGACGGTACGGCGGGAGGGGCGATCCAGGCACTTCTGGAAGAGGGGCTTGCGGGCAAGGTCCTGGTGACCGGTCAGGACGCCGACCTCGCCGCCTGCCAGCGGATCGTGCGCGGGTCGCAGACGATGTCCGTGTACAAGCCCCTGGTCCGGCTCGCCGAACGCGCGGCGGAGGTGTCTGTCGCGCTGGCCCGTCACCGGCCCGTGATTGCCCGTGACGGAGTGCCCAACGGAGTAAAGGAGGTGCCCAGCATCCTCGAGTCGGTGGTCGTCGTCAACCGCGACAACCTCGAGGCCACCGTCGTCCGCGACGGCTTTCACCGTGCGGAGGATCTACGATGAGCGATCGGCCTGCAGCCGATTCATCCCGGCTCGAGGCGCGCGGGATCGGCAAGCAGTTCGGCGGAGTCATCGCGCTCAACAACGTCGACTTCGACATCCGCGACGGCGAGGTCCATGCCCTGTGCGGCGAGAACGGGGCGGGCAAGTCCACGCTGATCAAGATACTCTCCGGGGTTCACCCGTTCGGCAGCTACCGCGGGACGATCCGGGTGGATGGCCGAGTGGCGCGGTTCCACTCCCCGCGCAATTCCGCGCACGCAGGCATCGCCGTGATCCATCAAGAACTCGCGCTCATCGAGGGCCTCTCGATTGCCGAGAACCTGTTTCTGGGGGACCTGCCGCGGCGCGGGGTGCGGGTTGAACTGGCCGCGCGTGTTACGCGAGTCCGTCGCGCTTCTACGACGGTTTGGTGTGGACCTCGACCCGGAGCAACCGGCCGGGATGCTCGGCGTCGGGCGGAAGCAGCAGGTCGAGATCCTCAAGGCGGTTCGCAAGAGCTCGCGGGTGCTGATCCTCGACGAGCCGACCGCGGCCCTGGGAGAAACCGAGGCGAGGCGCCTGCTCGACCTGGTGCGACGGCTCGCCCGCGATGGGGTCGCCTGCGTCTACATCACGCACCGACTGGAGGAGGTGCGGGCCGTCGCCGATCGGGTGACTGTGCTTCGCGACGGACGGAGCGTCGCATGGTTCTCGACCGGCGGCGTCGCGGCGAGCGAGTTGATCGGCGCGATGGCCGGCCGGCCCGCGGCCGAGGCCGCTCCCCGGCGTTTCGCCGCCGCGCGAACTGACCGGTCCGGTGCTCCTGGAAGTCTCGGGACTCGACGTCGCCCCGGGGCGCGGCCAACCATCACGGCTGGCCGGAATCGACTTCCATGTCCGCGCGGGGGAGGTGGTCGGACTCGCCGGGCTGATGGGCGCGGGGCGATCTGAGCTACTCATGCATTGTTATGGCGCGTGGGGCGTCCGGACCGCCGGCTCGGTCCGCCTCCTGGGCGAGACTTACGATAACCCTACGCCGCCGACATCACTCCTCCGCGGGCTAGCCCTGGTGAGCGAGGACCGCCGCCGGTTCGGCCTCATCCCAGACCAGCCGGTCGCCTTCAACCTGACCTTGTCGGCCTTGAAGCGGTTGACTCGACACGGACTGCTCGACGCGGCCGAGGAAGTACGGCTCTTCCGCGAGACTTCGGAATCCCTGCGCGTCCGGGCCGCGGGACCGGAGCTGCCGATCCGCGGCCTCTCCGGCGGCAACCAGCAGAAAGTGCTCCTCGGTCGGGCCTTGTTGACCGAGCCGCGCGTCATCCTCATGGATGAGCCGACCCGGGGCGTCAACGTCTCGACCAAGCTTGAGATCTACGACCTGATCAACCGCCTCACGGAGCAGGGCAGGGGGGTGCTGCTGGCAACCAGCGAGCTGCCCGAGCTCCTTGGCCTGAGTGACCGCTTGATCGTGCTCCGCGCGGGGCGGATCGCGGCCGAGCTGCCCCGCGAGCGATTCGACCCGGAGGTCGTGCTGGCCGCGGCCCTCGGGCACGGCTAGCGCGGATTCGCAAGGTTCGTGAATGAATCGGGTGGAAGATTTCAGATACTGAAAATATTATTATAATTTTTTATTCAATAACTGGAGCTTGACTCGATCATCTCACGGCCGCTCAGGCCGCGGGTGGTCCGCCCAATTCCCTGAGCCGCTGGTTGCGGGCTTCCCACTCCTGGGCGCTCAGGACCCGGACGACGCCGTCCGACGAGAGCTCCATCCGCGTCAGCACCTCGGCCCAGCACTTGAGCCGTTCGACGGTCCCTTTCACGGGGGTGGTGATGGTCCAGATTCGTGCTGTCCCATCGTCGGAGCCCGTCAGTGCGGCGCAGTCCGTCAAAGCGAAAGGCGACGGAAGGGACCCGGCCCCTGTGTTTGAAGGCGGGGCTGATGGGCTTGCCGGTGGCCGGGTCCCAGATCCGTGCCGTCTGGTCCGAGCAGCCTACGAGCAGGGATTTGTCGTCAGGACTGAACGCAACGGCCGAGATGAGACTCTGGAGCATCAGCGGTGGAGCGGCCGGCTTGCCAGTGGCCGTGTCCCAGAAACGGACCGCTTTGTCCCACCCTCCGGTCGCGACGATCTTGCCGTCGTGCCGGAAGCTGGCGCTTCGGAATGAACCCTGATGTTTGAGCGGTTCGCCGATGGGTTGGCCGGTGGCGGCGTCCCAGAGCCGTCCGGTGGTATCGTCGCTCCCCGTGATGACGATCCGGCCATCCGGGCTGTAGGCGACGGTCTCGATGCGATCGCCCTTGGTGTGAGAGAGTGTCGGGCCGATGGGCTGACCCGTGGCGGTGTCCCAGAATCGCACCCTGCCATCGTAATCGCCGGTGATAATGGTCCGGCCGTCCGGGCTGAACGCGGCGGACCTGACGGGTGCAGAGTGTCGCATCGGTCCGCCGACGGGTTTGCCGGTGAGGACATCCCAGAGCCGCACCGATTTGTCCAAACTACCGGACAATACTGTGTGACCCCCGGGGCTAATAGCGACCGTGTCCACCGAGCTACCATGCCGCATCGGCTCCCCGATCGAGCGGCCCGTCACGACATCGCGAAGCCGGGCCGTTCCGTCGGTACAACCGACGACGATCGTCCGGCCGTCCGGGCTGAAGGCCACCTTGTTCACCGGGCTTGCTTCCAGGAAGGATGTGCCGGAGGAGAGGCTCGTGGCGGTATCCCAGACCTGGGCCTCGAAGTCGGACGCGGCGGTGACGAGCAAGGCTCCATCCGGACGGAAGGTCGCGTCGTAGACCGTTCCGAGGTGTTCCAAAGGGCTGCCCAACTCAAGGCCGGTCGAAGCGTCCCAGAGCCGGGCGCCGTTGTCGTCGCCGCAAGTCAGGGCCACTCGACCATCCGGGCTGAACGAGACGAAGACGACGAAGCTCTGATGCTGCAACAGGCCGCCGATCGGGTCGCCGGTGGCGGCGTTCCAGAGCCGGGCCGTTCCGTCCCGGCTGCCAGTTAGCACCGTCCGACCGTCGGGGCTGAACGCGAGCGAGAGGATGACGTCGCGGTGCGCCAGAGGGCGGCCGATGGGCTTGCCTGTCGTGGCGTCCCAGATCCGCGCCGTGTTGTCGAAGCTGCCGGTCAGGACCGTTTTCCCGTCGGGATTGTATGCCACGCGCATGACATCCTTCTGGTGCCTCAACGGCGGGAGGATCGGTCGGCCTGTGGCGGCCTCCCAGAGTTGGGCCGTTCCGTCTCGGCTGCCGGTCAGGATGGTCTGGCCATCAGGGCTGTAAGCCACGTCGGTGACCCAGCCTTGATGAGGCAGCGGGGCGCCGGCCGGTGCTCCCGAGGCCACATCGAAGACACGCGCCGTCCGATCCTGGCCGCCGATGATAGTCCGCGTGCCGTCCGGGCTGTATGCCGCGCAGAGGAGCCGCTCCCCGTACGGGATCGGCTCTCCGACGGGTTGGCCCGTCGTGATGTCTCGCAGTCGGACCGTCGTCTCGCTGTCCCCGACGAGGATCGTCGTACCGTCGGGGCTGATCCAATCCCGGAGCGGGTCGCGATAGAGATACATGTACCAGCCGGGGACTCCCATTCCCATCGCGAATCCAGCCAAGGGGATCGCCGAACTGCCGGGGAGGGCCCAGGGGCTTTCCCGAGTTAAGGTCCCACAGCATCAGGTCGAAGATCGGCTTTCCGGACTCCTTGCTGATCGTCAGGATGGAGCTGGCTCCCGGTCGGAACGTCGCGCCGACGACCATCTCTTTGGGGTGGCGGAGAACGGCCTTGAGGGATGTGAGCTGTCGACTCCAGGCGGCGAGGCTCGCCCGGGCCGCGTCCTGGATGTCGGAATCGCCGGAAGACGCCACTTCCATGGCATGTGCCAACCAAAGCAGCCCGCGGTTGACCTCGCCGCGCTCGCAGAGGGACAGTCCCCTGTCGATCGTGAGGGTCCCTGACAAACGCTGGGCAAGCCGGCGCTGCTGATCGGCCTTCTGGAAGTTATCCACGGCCAGGCGGCGCTGCATTTCGGTACGATTCTTCTCCTTCCGGATCATGGTGTCGTTGACCGCCAGGGCAGCCATCGCCGAAAAAATCAGGACCGCCAAGGCGGCCACCACCGGCTTGTGATTCCTGGCCCAGCGGACCACGCGGTCGGCCGGCGGCTCGGGATAGGCGCGAAACCGGCTCGTCCGCCAACCATCTCTCGACCTCCCGGGCCAGTTCCCTGGCCGAGTCGTACCGGTCCTTCGAGTCAAGCGCCATGGCCTTGAGTACAACGGACTCCAGGGCCCGCGGCACCTGGTGCTCAACCTGCCGAGGCGGTCGGAAGTCGCCCCTCTGCACCTGCCGGAGCATCGCGAAGATCTCGGGTTCTTCGAAGGGTGGCCGGCCGGTCAAGAGGCAGTAGAGAGTGGCACCGAGGCTGTAGACATCGCTGAGCGGTCCGAGCGACTCCAGGCGGCCCTCGGCCTGCTCCGGGCTCATGTAGGCCGGCGTACCGATGATCGTGCCCGCCTCGGTCTCACTGGAGCCCGAGCTACTCCCCGGCCGGAGCGTCGTTTCTGCCGACGGCTCGCGGTAGGGATCGTCGCGGCCCACAAGCTTGGCCAGGCCCCAATCGACGACCAGGGTTTCGCCGTAGGGGCCCAGCATGATGTTCGACGGTTTGAGATCGCGATGGAGGACCCCCCGGCTGTGGGCGTATGCCATCGTGTTGCAGACGCCGACGAACCGTGAGAGAAGTTGGCGCAGCGCCAGGGCCTGCTCGCCGCGCGGGGCCTTGGACTCGTGGAAAACTGCGATGGCTTCCTTGAGGCTCTCACCGCGGATGAACCGCATGGCATAGAACGGGCGGCCCTGACCGTTGGTACCCAGGCCATATACCGGGACCACGCCCGGATGCTCCAGTCGCCCCGTGACCTCGGCCTCCAGCAGGAAGCGCGTGCGGCTCGTGGGGTTGTCGGCCTGCTCTGCGAGGATCTCCTTGAGCGCAACCTCGCGATGGAGCTCGCTGTCCAGCGCCACGCTTACCAGGCCGATGCCGCCCCTGGCGTGCGGCCTGAGAGGGTGGAATCGACCACCGTCGGAAGTCGATTGCCCCAACCCCGAGGACCAGTCCGTCGTCGAGTCAGCGAGGAGATCAAACGCGGTCGCGGTGTCGACCGCGTCGTGGATGGGAGAACGGCCGTTGATGAGCGACGGGATCTGGGCCAACGTGGCCTGGATCTCGGGATCCCCCAGCGCCTCAGACCAGTCACGAGTGCCGGCGGCGCGGCGACCGCGGCCAGACTGCGCTCGATGTCGCCGCTGTGCTTCTCGAGATGACGCACCACCAGGCCATCCAGCATGATGCGGTCCTCCACCGTGAGCGCACCCCGCTCGACGAGGACCTGGGCCAGTGGGCGAGTCTTGTTCCTGGACCAACGCTGAAAGGCATCGAGCAGGTCAGCTTGTTCGATCAGGCCGACCTGTACGCGCCAGGATGCCGAGGAGCAGGTTCGTGTCAACGTCGGCTCTTGCCATTGAGGTTGTTCTCGCGAAGATGGAAAAGCTGACGGTCACTCTCAGGCCCGGAGAAGCCGGGAAGGTGGTGATAACGGCATGACCCCGCCCATTCGTGCGTGCGGCCATTTGATTATCCGTTCTTGGCAATTGCTTTTCATCCCTAATTCCAGATGAGCTGGAAATCATCCGGTATCGGGAACCGGGGATTTTAGCGAGGAGCACGGACGGCATTGCGACTTCGCGAACTGACAATGCCACTGGTACTGGCCGCGCTGACGACCGGGTTCGCGGCGGCCTCGCCGGAATTCCTGACCCCGCGCAACGTATCGATGCTCCTGATCGAACTGGCGGTCACGGCGGTCCTGGCGTTGGGGATGCTGCTGGTGATCCTGCCCGGGCAGATCGATCTCTCGGCGGGTTCGGGCGCGGGGTTGATCGGCGGCGTGGCCGCCGTGCTGGTCTTCCGCGCCGGTTGGCCCGCGCCGGCGGCGTTGGGGATCTCCTCATTGGTGGCGATGCTGGTCTGGACGGCGATGGGGCTGTTAATCGTGCGCACGGGGATCCCGGCCTTCATCGTGACGCTCGGCGGATTGCTTGTCTTCCGCGGTTGGTTCTGGCTGACGATCCGCAGCAGCACGGTGCCGGTGACGCGCGGCGGTGAGCCGAACCTGTACGCCGCGCTGGCCTCCTCGTATCTGCCAGGGTGGTGGGGACTGGCGTTAGCGGCGGCTTTCGCCTTGTTGACCGCGGGCTGGATGTACAAACGCCGGAGCCGCCGGCGCGCGGCCGGGCTCGAGGTCGAAACGACCGAACTCGCGTTCCTCAAGGTGTTCGTGGCCGCTCAGGCCGTGCTCCTGGCGGTCCTGGTCTGCAATCGTTATCGGGGCGTACCGGTGGTGTTCCTGATTCTTTGTGTCGTCGCGTTGGCGACCCAGTTGCTCGCGACGCAGACCCCCTTTGGCCGGTCCTTGTTCGCGATCGGTGGCAACGAAGAGGCCGCGCGGATGGCGGGCATCCCGGTGGAACGGACGGTCACTGTAACGTACGCCCTGATGGGACTGGTCGTGGCCCTGACCGGGTTCCTTCAGACCTCGTACGCCGGGGCCGCGACCGTGAGCGTCGGAGAGTTGATGGAGCTCGATGCCATCGCCGCTTGCGTGATCGGCGGCACGAGCCTCAAGGGAGGACGTGGCTCCGTGCTGGGCACGATGTTTGGCGCGGCCGTCATGGCCACGCTCCTCAACGGCATGACCCTGCTGGCGATCACACCCGAGTGGAAGCTGATCGTGCGCGGTACTGCGCTGGTTGCCGCCGTGCTGTTCGACGTCCAGAACACGCGCGGACGATGACGGAGCCGTTTCGCCGAACTCAGGCGTCCACCCGCGCCACCGCGCGCACTACCGAGGCCTCCAGCCCCCGAAGTTTCAGGGGGACGACGATCAGCTCGAAGACGCCGGTCTCGATCAACTCCAGGCTGGTCAAGTTCTCGACGATCACCATGTGAGCTCCGAGCAACAGGTAGTGCGCGGGGTGCGGCTCATAATCGACCGACGGAGTATCGACGCCGACCAGGTGAACTCGTCGTTCAACCAGCCAGGCGGCCGTCGCCTCACTCAACAGCGGGTAGTCCGAGAAGTAATCGTCCTGGCCCCAATGGATCGACCACCCGGAGCGGAAGACGACCTTGCCGGCCGCCGCGATCGCGTCTTGGTGGGGTATCAAGTCGGCCGGCGCGATCTCACCGCGCACCCCGAGATGGCTCACGTTGACCAGCGCGGCGGGACCAATGCAATGGTCTAGTGGCACCTGGTCGATGGTCGGTGCGCCGTTGTAAAAGTGGGCCGGAGCGTCCATGTGCGTACCGGTGTGATTGCAGGTGGAGAACGCCGAGATGTTGCAATAACCCGGCTCTCCTGGAACTCCGCGCTGACCGGGTCCACGTTTGGCAGGTATCTTGGAGAGAATGTCCACATCGGTCGAGGGGTTCCCCGGCCACGGGGGCGTGGCGGCCTCGATCGGATGCGACAGGTCGATCAGTCGCTTGGCCATCATTCAGCCTCGTGTTGGTTCGAATTCGCAATGATCGGCGTCAGGCGCCTCGCGCCAACATTGTTGACCGTGCAAAGTCCATTGCCTACTGGCTACTACCTGTTGAGGAGGCGGATGAACGCAGGGCCGCCTCGACCAGCTCCAGGCCGCGCAAGCCGTCGATCCCCGGAACGGGTGGCGGTAGACCGGCCAAGACCCGAGCGAGAAACACGTCGACGTGCTCGCGAATCGTCGCATCCAGGGAGAAGTCGAAGGGAAGGAGGTTCGGCTCGAAGACTTCTCGGCGATCGGGGTTGTCCGTCCAGAAGGTCGCGGAGCGAGTCACGTCCTCGACCCGCACCGTGCCCAGTCTGCCGACGATCTCGGCACTCTCGAATGTACGCGTCTGACCGTCGCGATAGCCTGCCACAATCGCCCCGATCGCGCCGCCTGCGAAAGTGAGCGTCAACGCGACGTCACGTCGCACTCGCGGCTCATTGGGATCGATCGGTCCAAATCGGGCCGCGATCGACGCGACCTCACCGCCGAACCAACGAGCCAGGTCGAGGTGATGCGTGAGTAAGGTCGTGAGGATCACCTCAGGGACCCGCGCGACCTCGGCCCGGGGGGGCCGGTCGAGGACGTGGATCACGACCTGATGCACCTCGCCGAGCTTCCGACCGTCCAGCAGACCACGAGCAACCTGGTAGCCATACCCAAAACGGCGATTGTAGTCGACCCCCAACAGCACTCCTCGGCATGCGGCGGCTTCGACCAGTCGTCGAGCATCGTTGGCCGTCGCGGCCAACGGCTTCTCGCAGAAGACGTGGCATCCCGCCGCAATCGCCGTGAGTGCGACGTTGACGTGGAGGTGGTCCGGTGTCGCCACTGTCACCACATCGAGCGCGTCCTGTTCGAGCATCGCGTCGAGCCGATCGTGCGCGACAACGCCTCCGCCCAACCGTCGGGCGAGCTGCTCGGCGCGTTCCCGGCTGACGTCGCACACAGCCGCGAGCGTTGCGGACGATGAGCTGCACACCGCCTCCGCATGCAAGGCACCGATCGGGCCGCAACCGATCACGCCGACGCGCAGCATGAAGTCCTCCCGTGATCCCGGTTCCCTCGGCTCGGCCTTCATGCCCTGAGGCGACCGGTCCTGGACCAAGTCCGGCACCAGCATACGTACCGGTGGGCTCTGGCGGAAGACTGCGATTCCGGGTCTCGCCCTCCCGAGTTCGCCGAAGCATAATCGGGTTGAGGCACACATTGGCTTCGCAACCGAGCTCTCTCTCGCCAGGAGACGACCCACCATGACTTCATACGTGCAGAACGACAACGATCGTCCTTGGTCAAGTCCCTCAAGGTTCATCCGGCCTGAATCCATCCTGGCTTTGCTGGTGATCGCGATACCGTTACCGGCAACCCCGGCGCAAGAGGCGCGGGGGCCGATCAAGTCGGTCGACGTCTTGATCCTCTCGACGATGCTCACCGACCGCGCCGGTGTGGGCGAGTGGGGCTTTTCAGCTCTTGTCGAGACCGACGGCCGCCGCATCCTGTTCGATACCGGCGAGCGGCCCGAGACTGTGTTGAAAAACGCTCAGGAGCTGAAGATCGACCTGAGCGGCGTGACCGATGTGATCCTCAGCCACCACCACGGAGACCACGTCGGAGGACTCGTCACCTTGCGCCGCGAGTTGGTCAAGCAGAACCCGAGGGCCCTCGAGCGCGCGTATGTCGGCGCAGGAATCTTCCTGAGCCGGCCCGGTCCCGACGGCCGCGAGACGAACGGGACGCTGGCGGTCAAGAAGGAATACGAGGCCCTGGGAGGATCGTTCGTGGTCGTCGAGCGGCCGACCGAAGTCTTTCCGGGGGCCTGGCTAACCGGCCCGGTGCCGCGCATCTATCCCGAACGGAACTGGTCCCTCAAGCGCACGATCCGATATTCGGACGGACGGCAGGTCGAGGACAACGTTCCCGAGGATATGTCGCTGGTGCTCGATACCGACAAGGGACTGGTGCTCGTCTCCGGTTGCGGTCATGCCGGCATCATCAACACCCTGGAATACGCCCGCCAGAAGGTTCGCGAAACGCGCGTGCATGCCGCTCTCGGAGGCTTTCACCTCTTTGAGGCTAATGAAGCGACGCTCGACTGGACCGCCGCGAAGCTCCGTCCCATGGCGGTGGAAAACTTTCTCGGCGCCCATTGTACGGGGATCGAATCGGTGTACCAGCTTCGCCAGCGGCTGAGACTGAGTCGCGCGAACTGTGTCGTCGGCGCAGTCGGTGCACGGTTCACCCTGCGGCACGGGCTCGATCCGGGTGCGCTGGCTCGATGAGACGATCGAGTCCGAGAATCGTCGGCGGTGGATGTCGTCAGCGGAAGCAAACGGAGAGGTTGACATTGCTGCGACCGAGGATCGGATGAAACAACACCTCGCGGAGTGCTGGTCCGAGCTCGCCCTTGTTGCCGAGGAGTATCCCTCGGATCAGGTGGATCACCGGGTCCTTCGGATCGAGTCGGCTCGCCTGATCGCAATCGGCCAGGGCGCGGGCGAAGTTGTCCGTATCCCACAAGACAAGCGCGCGGGTGAGGTAGGCGGAAGGCGAATTGGGATCCAGCCGGACTACGGCGTTGGCGTCTTCCAACTTCCGATCAGAGTCCTCCTTATGTCGCCAGTACTTGCTGCGCGACCACATAGGCCCATGTCAGGGTCGGCTCGAGTCGGATGGCCTCGCTGGCGTCGGCGATCGCCCGATCATCGTCTCCTCGCTCGCTCCAGCATTGTGCCCGGCAGACCCAGAGAATGCCGTTGTTGGGGTCGAGTCGGATGGCCGCATCGTAATCCGCGATGGCCGGCTTGTACTGCCGCTCGATCTGCCAGACGTAGCCTCGAAACTGATAGGCACGCGCCGATTTGGGGTCGAGTCGGATCGCCTCGTTGGCATCGGCCAGCGCCCCCCTGAAGTCGAGCCTCTCGAGCTTGGCGTGACCCCGATCGACGTATGCCGGCGCCAGGTTCGGCTCGAGTCGGGTGGCGGCCGTGGCGTCGTGGACGGCCCGCCGGTATTCCTGCGCATCGTAGTAGGCCAACCCGCGCATGCGGTAGGCCCGTGCCGATCGGGGCTCGCGCTTGATGACCGCGCTGAAATGGGCGATGGCCTGGTCAACCGGTATCACATCCCGACGATGGACCCAGCCCCGGATCCCCTCGTTAGCGACCAGCCAGAGCCAGTCGCCCTGAACTGTGTCCACGCGAAAGCGGAGGAACATACCCCGGCTGTCGATGACACGGCCATCGACGCGGAGTTTCGTGTCGAGCGACTTCAGGACGACTTCGACCGGCTCCCGCCGCGCCGTGTCATCCGCGCCTGGGGCGGCCGGTCCCAGTACCAGGAGCGCCGCGGTGAGCCAACCGGAGAAGAGGACTATCGGTCTTCGCATGATCCGCTCCTGAGATCGTCTCCCCTGGATTGACGGCGATCCCACGCCGGCCGATCGACCGATCAGTCGCCAAGCGGTTTTGCCAGATTTCGGCGCCTACAGCGTACCGGTCGTGAGACGTGAGAACACGGGCATACCTCTGGTGCTTGGAGCACGAGGGGCGGGGAGAGATTACGCCGGAGCCAACAATCTGGCAAGGCCGATATTCAGGAAGGTTGTAGACCATCACCCCTTGCGGAACAGGAGTTGTTGAATCTTCCCGTCCGGTGTTCGATAGAGGAGACCTCGCAGCTCGGCCGTCTTGAAGTGGAATCGGATCGACGCGACTTCCATGCCGCCGCGCTCGGAGACGCTTTCGAGATCGACCGCCTCCGGCTCGCCCAGATCTTTCAGTCGCGGTGCCGCGGCCTTGAGCCGGTCCTCGGTGAGGAACAGGCTGAATTCCTCGCCGAGCTGGTCCCGGTTGACCTGCCCGGCCTGCATCTGATGGAGGAAGCCGAGGGCCGCCTCCTTCGGTGACGGGCCATTAACCTTCGGCACACCCGGCCTCCCCAGGTCCTGGGTCAGCAGATGGAGGATCGTCTGTTGCATCGTGCCGGGATTGAGGTGCTCGGAGTTGGTCAGGAGGATCACGGCGGACCTCGTCCGCGGGACCATCGCGTTGATCGACAAGAAACCACTGACGGCACCGCCATGCGTCAGGACCGTTTCGCCGTTGACGTGCTGGACATGCAAGCCGCAACCGTAGTCGGTGGGGATTCCGCTGGTGAGCGACTTCGGTGAGACCATGAACCGAAGCGAGCCGGGCTTGAGGACCCGGCCTTCCATCAGGGCGAGGTCCCAGCGGGCGAGGTCCGGGCCGGAGGCCCACAAACCTCCCGCGGCGCCCAGCCAGCCTTTCGACTCGGGCTCCGCGGGCTCCGCCGGCCCCAGGCCGAACGACGTGTATCCGAGCGTGGGACCTCTCCAATCCGCGCCCGGCTCGAACGCCGAATGACTCATGCCCAGCGGACCGAGGATCCGTTCCTCCAGGAACTGGCCGAAGGGTTTCCCGCTCACCTTCTCGACCACTCGGCCGAGCAGGGTGTAACCGGTATTGCTGTACGACCAGCGCGAGCCCGGCTCGAAGTCGATTTTCGACCCGGCGTACCTCGCGACCAGGTCATCGCCCAGGATGGGCTCGCGCAAGCGGCGGTCGACGAAGTCCAGCGGATAAAAGTCCGGGAATCCCGAAGTATGACTCATCAGGTCATGAAGCGTGACCTGGCCGGCTCGCGCCAGCTTGGGATAATACTTCGCCACGGGGTCCTCGACGGACAGCTTGCCCTCCTCGGCCAGGAGCAAGACGCAGGCGCAGGTGAACTGCTTCGTCACGGAACCGACCGCGAACGCGGTGTCCGGCTCAACTGGCGGCCCACCCGGAAGCGATCGCTTTCCATAGCCCTTGGCCAGGACGACCTTGCCCTCACGCAGGATCGTCAGGGATAACCCGGGATAGCCCTGCTCGCGGACCTGGGCCACGATATAGGCGTCGATGGCCTGGAGGTCGAAGGTCTTGGGAGGTGCATCGGCCTTCGACGGCGAGGCATTCGGATCATCCGGTTTCTGCGACTGCGCGCGGGCGCCGGACACCCAGGCCAGCAGTGTGACGATAACCAGCAGGAAACTTGAGTAGAATCTCATCCCGGTTTTCCTCAGGAACGTCAACCTTTCGAGTTCAGAAACAGTAGCCTTTCTCGACCCAGTAATGCCAATCCTCAACAGCTTCACGCGTCTGGGCATCTGCCTTGACCACCTTCAGTTGAGCCAACGGGACGGCAAGGTCCCGATCGTTCCAGCGAATGGTGACAAACATGTCCCGCCCGCATTCATTCTCCGGCCCCATCGCGACGACATCGACCGTTTCGCCGACTTCCAACGGCGAGATGGCGCGGGGGGCGGTGCATTTGGCCCGAAACGGAACGTGCAGTTTCTCTTCGAGGTAGCCCACCCACCCCATGACTCGCTCGTCCTCGTTGTAGGCATCAACGATGATTTCCATCTGGATTCGCTGGTCACGAGCTTCGTCTTTCGTGGATTTCGACCTGGTCTTGGGCTCCGCGCTCTTGGATTTCGCCATCGGCGGTTCCTCGTACGAGACTTTCAAGAGGGGTTCGTTCACTGTGTCCCTGGTATAATCGCTTGATCGCGAAGGGTTGGTCAATAAGGTTGCCGGAGGAAGCGTCATGGGCGGCGCAAACCCGAACGATGCGATCGCGGCAAATCCTGGGGTTTGTCTGGGCTCTCATCGCAAGCCTGGAGGTTCGAGCGTCCTTTGGACAAGATGCAGGAAGCCGCATCAAGGAGGCGGCTGAGCGGTTCGCGGAATCGCAGATCGAGCGATCCTTCCACGCGATGAACCGCCCGTTCGAGCCCTTCCGCATGATCGGGAACCTGTACTACGTCGGGGCCTCGGACGTCGCCTCGTTCCTGATCGCCACGCCCGAAGGGCACATCCTGATCAACAGCGGATTCGCGGACACGGTCCCGATGATCCGCGACCATGTCCGCAAGCTCGGCTTCCGGTTCGAGGAGATCAAGCTGTTGCTCAATAGCCACGCTCACCTCGATCATGCCGGCGGCCATGCTGCGTTAAAGAAGCTTACGGGGGCCCGGATCGCGATGAGCGCGGCGGATGCCGACCTGCTCGCTTATGGTGGCCGTGGCGACTTCCTCCCGGTGCGCGAGGACCTGGTCGCTTACGAGCCGGCCAAGGCGGATCGGATCATCGCCGACGGGGACCGTGTCACGCTCGGCGGCGTAACCCTGAAGGCCCATCTGACGCCCGGCCACACCAAGGGCTGCACGACCTGGACGATGATCATCGAGGAGTACGGGAAGTCCTACCACGTCGTCATCTACGGGAGCACGACGATTCTCCCTGGTGTTCGGTTGGTCGATAACCCCAAGTATCCGGACATGGCCCAGGACTTCGCGAAGACCTTCCGCGTGCTGAAGTCGCTCGATTGCGACGTCTTTCTCGGGCCGCACGGCACGCAGTTCGGCCTGGCGGAGAAGGCGCGGAGGTTAAAGGCCGGCGAGACGCCAAACCCCTTCATCGATCCGAAGGGTTACCGGTCGTACGTCGCGCGAGCCGAGGCAGCCTTCCGGCAGCAGTGGGATCGAGAACGGCGCGGGGCCTCGGCACCGCGACGATCCGATGCGAGCCGCCGATAAGGCGAACCGGAACGAAAGGAAAGTACACGATGGAAACGATCCACATCGGCGCGGGCCAGCCAACGGTGCAAGGGAAGCCGGTCGTACTGGTGCCGCATTATGCGGCGGTCGAGAAGGAGTGCGACGACGGGCTGCGCGCTCTAGGTCAGGCCGGGATCACGGTCCGGCGCGCCTCGTTCTCGGCCATTGATCTGCTGCGTTGTGTGATGCTCTCGGATGCGCTCAGGGACGGCTTCGACCCGTTCCTGTTCATCGATGCCGACATCGGCTTCAACCCCGACGATGCGCTCCGTCTGCTGGCGCGGCCCGAGCCGGTCGTGGCCGGGATCTACATGAAGAAAGGCTCACAAGATTATTCCGGCGCGTTCGCCGCCGGGGTCAACCGCGTCGTCTTCGGCCCCGCGGCGCCGGGCCTCTATCCGATGCTCTACGCGTCGACCGGGTTCCTGAGAATCCGCGCCGGGGTCCTTAAACGTATGATCGACGAGCTGAAGTTGCCACACTGCCACTGGGGACCTGTCAAGGGGATCTATCCCTTCTTCCTCCCCCTGTGCGTGCCCGACGGACGCGGCGGAACGCGCGTACCTGACCGAGGACTACAGCTTCTCCCACCGCCTCCATCAGATCGGCGTGACTCCGATGGCCGACACGACGATCAAGCTCTATCACTTCGGGAAATACGGATTCAGCTATGAGGATCTTGCCCCGCGGCAGCGGGTCCTCAACTGCACGCTCGACATCGATTATGCCGAGGGCGAAGATCGGCCATAGGCCGCGTTCGACTCAGACCACCGGCCCATTGACCGGTTGCGCTCCGGCCGGATCCTGGCTGAGGGCCTGCTGGCGCAGTGCGGCGGCGCCGAGCAATCCTCCCAGTCCCATCGATTCGACGGCCGTGCTGGGTACGAGCATCAAGGCACCCTTCTCCTTGAGACCTTCGTAGAGGATGTTCATCGCCCGCAGATGGAGGGCGGTCGGGTTGTGCTCGTACGACTCGGAAGCCCGGGCGAACAGATGCGCGATCTCGACCTCGGCCTGCCCGAGGATGATCCGCGCCTCTTTCTCCCGCGCCGCCTGCGCCTCGCGCGACATGGCGTCCTGCAACGACTCGGGGATGATGACGTCGCGCATCTCGACGGATTGGACCGTGACGCCCCAGGGGTTGGACCGCTCGTCGATGAGCTTCTGGAGCTGCGCCTCGATCTGCTCTCGGCCGCGGAGGAGCACCGTCAGAGGCGTGCGGCCGATGATGTCGCGCAGCGCGGTCTGCGCCGCCCAACTGATCGCCAGCTTGTAGTCCTGGACCTCCAGCGCCGCCTTCTCGGGGTCATAGACCATCCAGAAAAGTACCGCGTCCACATTCACCGGCACGGTGTCCGAGGTCAGCGTCTCCTCGGCGGCGAAGCTGGTGGTGATGATCCGCTGATCGATCCAGGAGGAAACCTGGTCAATGCCGGGTATGACCCAGAACAGGCCCGGACCGCGGAGGCCGGTGTAATTGCCCAGCCGGAGAACGACCGCCCGCTCCCACTGCTGGGCCACCTTCGGCGACGCGGCCAGAATGAACGCGAGCGGCATCCCGATGAAGATCGGGATCGGATTATTCAGCATCACGGTGGCGGCGATTGCCGGACCGATGCAGATCACCCACAGGATGAAGGTCATCACGTTGACGCGAGGCGGGTCGGAGGGTGTCCGACCTCCCTTCAGGGTTTCGACACTCGTTGCTCTAGGCATCGGATTTCTCCCGTTTCCAGTCCAGCCATCGGACCTTCAGAAAAGTGATCGCTTCGTCGGCTGAGAATCCCAGGTCGGCGGTCCCGGCGAGGAATCGATCGGCCAGCGCGATGAGTTGCTGCTCCCGGTCGGGGAGCCAGCCCGCTCGGCCCTCCACATCGCGGATGAACGTGCCGACGCCCCGGCGCGCCTCCAGCACCCCGGTATGCTCCAGCTCGCTGTAGACCTTCGCCACCGTGTTCGCGTTGATCCGCAAATCGACCGCAAGCTGCCGGACCGTCGGCAGCTTATCCCCGGCCCGCAGCCGACCCGTCGCGATCGCCACGCGGATCGCGCGTTCGAGCTGGGCATACAGCGGAGTGGGATCCGAATCGTCGATCGTAAACACGGGCGAGCGTCCTGTTGTTCTATTAGAATAGTACAAATGGCGCGGAGAGATGTCAAGGGGCTGCGAGAGGAGCGGGACCATCGAATTATCGGGCGAGGATCCACCAGGGATCCTGAAAACGGGTCGATTCAGACCACCGGCCCATTGACCGATTCCGATGCGCCCGGACTCCGACTGAGGGTTTGCTGTCGCAACGCGGCGGCGCCGAGTAATCCTCCCAGTCCCATCGATTCGACGGCCGTACTCGGGACGAGCATCAAGGCGCCCTTCTCCTTGAGACCTTCGTAGAGGATGTTCATCGCCCGCAAATGGAGGGCGGTCGGGTTGTGCTCGTACGACTCGGAAGCCCGGGCGAACAGATGCGCGATCTCGACCTCGGCCTGGCCGAGGATGATCCGCGCCTCTTTCTCCCGCGCCGCCTGCGCCTCGCGCGACATGGCATCCTGCAACGACTCGGGGATGATGACGTCGCGCATCTCGACGGATTGGACCGTGACGCCCCAGGGGTTGGACCGCTCGTCGATGAGCTTCTGGAGCTGCGCCTCGATCTGTTCGCGTCCGCGGAGGAGCACCGTCAACGGCGTGCGGCCGATGATGTCGCGGAGCGCGGTCTGCGCCGCCCAACTGACCGCGACCTGGTAATCCTGGACCTCCAGCGCCGCCTTCTCGGGGTCGTAAACCATCCAGAACATCACGGCGTCCACGTTCACCGGCACCGTGTCCGAGGTGAGCGTCTGCTCCGCGGCGAAGCTGGTGGTGATGATCCGCTGATCGATCCACGACGAGACCTTGTCGATGCCGGGGACGATCCAGAATAGTCCCGGCCCGCGCAGGCCCGTGTATCTTCCCAACCGCAGGACGACCGCCCGCTCCCATTGTTTCGCGATCTGGGGTGCCATCGCCGCGATCCATCCCGCGACCGACCCCACGGCTGTCGCCCACCGATTGTGCGATAATCGGGCGATCCAGACACCCAGGCCGATTCCGGCGATCAGCAGGAGGTACGAGATAATGTTGAACCGCAAGTGCTCGATCGAACCACGACGACCCTTCAGGCCCTCGGCGCTACTCGTCATGCTAGCCATCAGACTGCTCCCGTTTCATGTCGATCCAACGCACTTTCAGGAAGTTGATCGCTTCATCCGCCGAGAACCCCAACCTGGCGGCCCCGGCCAGGAAGCGATCTGCCAGCTCCACGAGCAGCCGCTCGCGATCCGGCGGGGAGGAACGACGCACCCCCGCCTGCCGGATGAACGTCCCCACTCCCCGCCGTGTCTCGAGCACGCCGGACCGCTCCAGCTCTCCATAGACCTTCGCCACCGTGTTCGCATTGATCTTCAGGTCCACCGCGAGCTGCCGCACCGTCGGCAACTTGTCTCCCACCTCCAGCCGACCCGTCGTGATCGCCACGCGGATCGCCCGCTCGAGCTGAGCATACAACGGCGTCGGGTCGTTCCCATCGATCGCGAACATGACCTGAGAACAATCCTCTGTTCTGAGTACGACCGGGATGGCGATGTTCGGATCAATCACGGAGGGGAGACCGACCTTACGTGAATCGCGCCCGCGGCCCGAACAGCCCGCTTCACGATTTCGACTCCAGCAAGGCTAGGGCGATGAACTTGGGTAGCATCGCCGTCAGTTCGCTGGAGAACATCGCGGGATCGATCGGCTCGATTCGACCGACGATGGGTCGAAAGCGCGTCGTATCGACCACCACGAGGTCCGAGACCAGCGAGTGACACGCTCGCAGTTTCGTCGATCCCTCGCAAGTGGTCAAGCGAATCACGCTACGGTGCTCGAGGGCCGGACGTTCTCGGAAGGTGCCGACTCGGAGCTTCACCGCGACGGCCACGTCGGCGCGCGTCTCTTGGAGGATTCGCGTGTCGGCCGTCTCTCGATCGCACGAAGTCCCCTGCTGGACACTCAGGCCAGGCGCCGCGATCGTCCGAGTGTGATACGGAACTCCCGTATCACTTCCCAACGCATTGATGAACATGAGAGGCGACGACTTGACCACGGACATCTTGCGCAACTCGGCATACCCGGGAGTTGCGAGCAAGTCGTCCTGAGAAACCAGGTTCAGCCCGCGCTGGCGGAGGTCTCGGAGGAAGACATCGTAGAGCTGGGAGGCCAAGACTTGCTGTTGCTCCTCGGCCAACACGCTGCATCTCCGCCAGAGCCCGATCAACTCCAGCCCCAGATGCACCGGACTGAGAGTGACCACCGGCTTGTATATCGGTTGATGGCGAGCGGGCGGTTGGAATTGGACATCCACGAACTCGACGTCGAACTCCGTCACAACGACGCGCCGACCCCTGCTGAGGGCGACCCAGGGCTCCTGGTCACCGGTTCTTCTCCAGAAGTCAACCGGGAGCCCCGCTTCGTCAGGATGCGTGGACACCTCGGAGGCCGCCGCCATCGGAGGATCCACCATCACCTCCGAAGCGCGCCGAGGCGGGCTGAAGCAACCGGCGATGATTGGGAGGAAGAGGAGAAGTGCCGGGTGTCGCCAACCGGAGCAACGCCGGGGAAGCCAGACGCGGGCGCCTGCACAGGCTCGCACGAACTGGACTGCGGGGCCTCTTCCAATAAGACTGCCATTCATGACGACCTCCATGTCTGTTCACGTCAACCTAACGAGCCGAGTCGGTGGCGGTCCGGGGAGTCAGTTCTCCGCCCCTCGGCTGGGTGGGGGCGCGATCCACCCGCCGCAGCGTGCACTCCACGGATTCAACGAGTTGCGCTGAGCAAAGCACAGCTCCACCCACCGAAATCGGCCTTCCCGACAGCCGCTTCACGACTTGGAGTCACGTACGAAACGGATCTCCTGCTCGCAAGTCGGTGGGTCAAGCCTTCTAGCTTGACACCCGGTTCGATCAGACTGGAACGCCTGACCTCCAGGCGGATTCTTTCTTGGCGAGTGAATCGAAGTCGTTTATTGTCCTCATGTCATAGGTGAATAGTACAAGTCGGGCGAGGGATGTCAAGCGTTCCGTGTGGACGCCAAGTATATCGGCTTGCGTCCCGAGGATTGGCCAGGGATTCCGGTTGACCTTGATGGAAGCAGAAGTGTCCCGAGATGCGTTGGTTGCAGCAAGTATAGTCGGATGGACACTTCCGAAAAGCTGGCTACGGCTTTTTGATCGGCACGAGCGCGATCGTTCCGAGATCGAGCGGCTCGTCGCTGCGACCGCCGGGCATCTCCGGGACAATCACCTCGCGACGGACGGACGCCATCGGCTTGTTGGTCGGCGGAGCGTCCGGTTTGTCAGGCGGCTCGTCGACCACGAAGATCAGGTCATAAGAACCCGCCTCGACGTCCTCGATCCGGAATGAGCCGTCTTCAGCGACAATGACCGCGTACGACCGCCGCGCGAGCCGTCCGCTCTTTGCCCCGGACGCCTTCTTGCTCGCCACCGAGATGCGGTCGGCCGGGTTCGGTTTGGCGATCAACGAGTTGTTGGTCTGCTTCCAGTTGACCCGGTCCACGATCTCGGCGAATTGTACGCGGTCAACTTGCGGTGCGGTCAGCTTGCCGACGATCGGCCGGCCCGTGCCGCCGAGGTTCACGTGAGCCGTGCCTTGGGGCGCGACATCAATCTGTGTCGAGACGGTGCGGTAGTGCGTCCAGACACTCGGTGTGTTCTGGACCGGAATCACCCGCGCGACGTGGACCGTGCCCGGCTTGACGCGCTCGAAGACGAATCGACCCGAGTCGTCGGCCTTGACCTCGCCGCTCCACCAGGGGATGGCTCCTGGCGTGTCGCCCTCCTGATCGTAGGAGAGGCTGATCGGCTCGCCGGCGCCCGGCCGTTTGCCGATATGGAGCGTCCCTTCGATCCGGCCCCAGGGCTGGATCGTCATGTCGAACGAAGTCGGGACCTTCGTACCGATCGTCTGCTCGGCGAAGCCCCGGTCGTGGAGCACGAGGATCGTGTACGGCGTCTCGTGCTGGGGGAACGTAAACCGGCCATCGGGACCGGATTTGAGCATACGAAGATCCTTGGGGCCCGGCGGCCGGCCATTCTGGATGAACGCGGGTTGCGAGGGTGTGACCAGCACGACGTCGGCCGCAGCCAAGGGCGAGCCGTCGTTCCCGTGAACGGTGCCTCCTGACCACGCACCTCGGCGCAGCTTGAACACGAAGGCCAGGGTGTCCTCATCGTCCTTGAACCCGCGCGAGACCCCGGGCAGGTAGCCCTCGGCCTCGACGCGGAGGACGCGGAGCGGATAGATCGTGCTGAGGGTGATCTCGTAGGATGCGCCGCTCACTTGCTGGGCCTGGTCATACTCCCAGGTGGAAGGACCGCCGTGGCCCCAATCGTAGCCCGGAATCAGGGTGAACGGCTTGATCGCCTTGCCGGTCTCGGCGTCGATCACCCCTCCGCGAATGTGAAGGGCCCGGCGCATCGTGATCGTTTTCTCCTCGGGATCCGGGAGCATCCGCCAGTAGCGCTTGCTGGGGTAGAAACCCAGCGAGCCCACGTCGAGCAAGACCATGTCCGCCGGTGCCTCGTCCCAGCGGAACCGGCCCTCGGCATCGGTCTCGGTGCTCCATTTCAGCGCGTGGTGGCCTCGCCACTCATTGACGGAAACCGGCGCCCCGGCGATCGGCTTGCCGTGGACGTCGAGGATCCGCCCAAGGATCGTCTGGCCGGGACCGAGCCGGAACTCAACGGGCCGCCGCTCCTCGCCGACCGCGAGTTTCTTGAGATCGGGCGCGTGCCTCTTGGCCTGGGCGGTCAGAATCAGCTCACCCGCCGGGACGTCCTCGAACGTGAACCGGCCCTGGGAGTCGGTCGTCGTCTCGGAAAATGGTGCTTTCTCGCGATCCGACCCGTGGGCCACGCCGCGCACCGACGATGGGCCTGCCATCTCGGTCGAGCACCCGGCCCGTCACGGCGGCACCGGCGGGCTTTGGTTCGATCTGCCTTGCTGCGCGCGAGCGTGCGAGTCCGCGAAGCCCGTCACCACCACCGCGCCCACGGCCAGAATGACCGCGGCGGCCACGACAAACGACGCGGCCATCCTGAGCTTCGCCAGGATCATGGCCCGGAACACGCTATCGGCCAGCTCGAACGCCGCGACCGAGACCGCGCGAGCGGTCGCCGCCCGGCCCAGCGTGGCGACCGTCGCGGCGATCCACGAAGTCGGGACCGCCACGGAGGCCATGTCATCGGCCAGGGCCGAGGCGATCAAGCCGGCGGATGGAGCGACTCCGCGGCGGGTCAGCCGAATCTTGAGCCGCTCGCGCGCCCGGTCGAGCCGACCGCGGACCGCGCCCTCGGTACAGCGGAGCCGGCGCACGGCCTGCTCGTGCGTCTGACCCTCCAGGTAGCAGAGCACGACCGGTCGTCGATACTTCTCCGGCAGCCGGCCGATCTCCTCGTCGAGAATGCCCCGCAGCTCGAGGCCCTCGGCGTCGGAGGGGAATTCCACGGCCTCGGGACTTGCCGCTTTGCGACTCCCCGTCCGGCCGACGGGCCGATCGGGCCCGGATGCGTGCCGCGACCTTATACGCAACACCATGCAGCCAGGGGCCGAGCGGGTCGGCGTCGTGCAGCGAGCCGGCCCGCCGCAATAGCACCAGGAACGTTGCCTGGAAAGCGTCCTCGACGTCTCTCTTGTCGTACAGCAGCCGTCGGCAGACTGCCAGCACCATCGGCCCATGCCGTGTCACCAGGGTTTCGAAGGCGGACTCATCGCCCCAGTTCGCGAACTGGCGCAGGAGTTGGCCTTCCGTCAAACCCGTGGTGGAACCCTGGTTGAAGACCCGGTCGAGACTTCGAAGGATTTCGCCGGGATTCTCGCTCGCCATGATCGTCGCCCCTGGCAGAAGTTCATCCTCATCTCACTCGAATACTGCACGGAATGCGAGAACCTCCATGACTTTTTTCGGAAGTGTCTCGGCGCAAAAGACTTCGTTCAAGGACGGTCTGGTCTCCACTCACGCGTACGATCCCGTTGTGCTACAAAAGGAGAGGTGCCTGAGCGAATGAGGAGCCGATCGACTCAGCAGCAGGGGAGTCAAGTGATGATAGGCAGGTCGGACGGAGGCTGGGAACGTGATTCCGCCGTCATAACGTTTACGTCAGCACTCGCGATCGTGGCACTCATGCGGCTGGGCGTTGTCTCGCCGGCGCGGGCCGAGCCACCGGGTCGCGCCACCCTCGATCTCCACGTCACCGACGCTGACTCGGGTCGCGGCCTACCGTGTCGGATGACGATCGTCGATCGCCAGGGCGCGTTGGTCCCTCTGACCGCCGATCCCGGCGCACGGCTGGCGGTCCGGCCGGGCGTGGTTTATTCGTCCGACGGGGCCGCCCGGGTCGGCCTGGCTCCGGGCGATTACACCGTCTACGCGACCCGCGGGTTCGAGTATGGGCTGGATCGACGGGAGGTCTCGGTGGCCGACGGGCAGGATCGTCGAGTCGAGCTGGCGATCCGCCGAGAAGTGCCGACACCGGGACTGGTTGCCTGCGACACGCACATCCACACGCTCACCTTCAGCGGCCATGGCGATGCGACGATCGACGAGCGGGCGATCACGCTGGCCGGCGAGGGGATCGAGTTGCCCATCGCCACCGACCACGAACATTTCACCGAGCTGGCCCCGGCGGCCGAGCGCACGGGAGTCCGAGGCACGTTTACGCCGGTCGTCGGCGATGAGGTGACGACGAAGGTGGGCCACTTCAACGCCTTCCCCTTCGTCGCCGGTATGACCGTCCCCGATCCGCGATCGACCGACTGGCCCAGCCTGCTCCGCGGCATCCGCGCCGCGAACTCGATGAGCCGCCCTGTGGTCATCCTGAACCACCCGCGCGACGTCCATGCCGGGTTCCGTCCGTTCGACCGGTCGCACTTCAACCCGGTCACGGGCGAGCACGCCCGCGGGCCGCTCGGTGTCAACGCGATCGAGGTCATCAACTCGAGTGCGATGAACTCGGATCCGCTACGACCGATTCTTGACTGGATGGCCGTGATCAACCACGGCGAGCGAGTCACGGCGGTGGCGTCGAGCGATAGCCACGACGTGACGCGTTACATCGTCGGCCAGGGCCGGACCTACATCGCTTGCCCCGACGGCGATCCCGGCCGGATCGACGTCGACGCCGCCTGCCGGGCGCTGCAAGAGGGCCGAGCCGTCGTCAGCCTGGGCCTGCTCGCGCGGATCGCGGTCGATGACCAGTTCACAGAGGGTGACCTGGCCGGCGGCGCGGGCAAGACCCTCAAAGTCTCTGTGAAGGTGCTCGGCCCTTCCTGGACGACGGCCGACCGGGTCGCGCTGTTCCTGAACGGTGTGTCGGTCCGCGAGGAGCGGGTCGAACCCCGGGCCGTAAGCGGTGAGAAGTCACGGATCGTCTGGGAGATCCCTCGGCCGAGTCATGATGCCCACCTCGTGGCCGTTGCCTCGGGGCCGGGCGTCACTGCCCCGTACTGGCCGATCGCTGCGCCCTATCAACCCACTTCGCCGACATGGGTGCCGCGCGTGCTCGGTGTCACAAATCCGGTCTTCATCGACGGCGACGGCGACGGGGCCTGGACTGCGGCGAGGGTGTATGCCGAGCGCATCGTCGAGCGGACCGGGACCGACCCGGCCAGGCTCCTGCCTGAGCTCTCCGGTTACGACAAGGCCGTCGCATCCCAGGCCGCCGGGCTCTGTCAGGCGGCCGGGCGCGACATTCGGGGACCGGAGTTCGTCCGAGGTCTTGCCGGGGCCACGGAGTCCGTCCGGCGCGGCTTCGGCGAGTTCACGGTGAGTTTGGAAGATAATCCCGCAGCCGGCGCGTCTCGCGCGGCACCCATACCGTGATTCGAGAATCCAGAGTGGAGGATCCGAGGGAAGGCTCGGCCGAGTCCGGGCCGGTTGTGGGTTGCAACAGCCCAGCAGTGGAACGGACAATGCTCGATCGGATCCGGCGGGCGAATCGGTAGCCCGACTCGATCGAACTGCTTCCGAGCTCGATGAGGTGTGCCGATGAAGATGTGGAGAACGGTGGTCTTGGCGGCCGTTGCCATCGCGATGCTGCGACTCCCGCTCACTGTGGCGGCGGCGGATGCGCCAGACGGCCAGCGCTGGTGGTCGCACGTCCTGGCCCTGGCCGATGACAAGCTCGAAGGCCGCAATACCGGCAGCGAGGGCCATCGCAAAGCGGCCGAGTATGTGGCCGAAGAGTTTGCGCGGGCCGGGCTCAAACCAGCCGGGACTGAGGGCTTTTTCCAGCCGGTCCGGCTGATCTCCCGAGCGATCGATGAAGACCACTCGAGCCTGACTCTGATGCGTGATGGGGCGATGGAGACTCTGGTCCTCGGTCGGGACGCGATCATCAGCTCCCGGGTCGATCCGGCGCCGACGCTTGAAGCCGAACTCGTGTTCGCCGGCTACGGGCTGACGATCCCCGAAGCCCATCACGACGATTTCGCCGGCCTGGACGTCCGCGGCAAGTTGGTGGTGATTCTGGCCGGTGCCCCGGGGTCAATCTCGGGCCCGCTGGCCGCGCACATGCAGTCGGCCGCGGAGCGCGCCGCTTTGTGGAGGCGCCTGGGGGCCATCGGCCTGGTCAGCATCGCCAACCCGAAGACCATGGATATCCCCTGGGAGCGGTCGTCGCTGGCGCGGTTCATGCCGTCGATGAGCCTGGCCGACCCGACGATGGACGAGGCCCGGGGCCTGAAGCTCTACGTCACGGTCAACCCGGCCCATTCCGACAAGTGGTTCGCCGGCTCCGGCCATACCTTCCGCGAGATCCTCGACGCGGCGAATACAAATAAGCCTCTGCCGCATTTCGCGATCCCGGCCCGGCTCAAGGCGACTGCCGCTGTGAAGCAAGACGAGGTGGTCTCGCAGAACGTCGTGGCCGTCCTGCCGGGTCGTGACCCGAAGCTCAAGGAAGAGTATGTCGCTTTCACGGCGCATCTCGATCACCTGGGCATCGGCAAGCCGATCAACGGCGACGCGATCTACAACGGGGCGATGGACAATGCCTCCGGCGTTGCCACGGTGCTCGACGTGGCCGCCATGCTGAAGAAGTCCGGCGCAAAGCTCCGCCGATCGGTGTTGTTCGTCGCGGTGACGGCCGAGGAGAAGGGCCTGCTCGGGTCGCGGTACTTCGCCCAATCCCCGACGGTACACCCCAAGAAGATCGTGGCCGACATCAATATCGACATGATCCTGCCGCTCTACCCGCTGAAGAAGCTGACGATGTTCGGCAGCGATGAATCCGACCTGGGGGATGATGCGGCGGCCGTGGCGAAGTCGTCGGGGGTGTTGCCGCGGCCCGACCCGGTGCCCGAGCGCAACGTCTTCATTCGCAGCGATCAGTATAGCTTCATTCGGCGTGGCATTCCGTCACTGATGGTGATGGTCGGCTTCGACAAGGACTCGCCCGAGGAGCAGATCGTCGGGAAATGGCTGACCGAGCGATATCATGCGCCTTCGGATGACGTGAATCAGCCGGTGGACAAGAAGGCCGCGGGTGAATTCGACAGTTTGGTGGCGAAACTGCTGGAGCGCGTCGCCAATCGCGAGAGTCGGCCACGCTGGAAGGATAACTCGTTCTTCAAACGGTTCGCGGAATCGGAAAGCCGTACCGACCGAGTCTCGCCGGCACAATAAGGCCCACGCCCTGATCCGAGCCGTTTGGCGATTGCACCAGCGAGCCAGCCTGGCGGACAATGTCGAGTCGGATCCGACGGGCGAACGGGTCGCCCGGCTCGATGGGATTGTCTCTGAAGATCGATCAGATCAGGTGGGCCGATGAAACCCTGGAGAATGTTCGTTGGTGTGATCGCCGTCGCTTCGACGATTTCCTTCCGGACCGAAGCCGCGGAGGTGCCCGACGGCCAGCGTTGGTGGTCGCACGTCCTGGCCCTGGCCGATGACAAGCTCGAAGGCCGCAATACCGGCAGCGAGGGCCACCGGAAAGCGGCCGAGTACGTGGCCAAGGAGTTCGCGCGCGGTGGGCTCGAGCCCGCCGGCACCGAGGGCTACTTCCAGTCGGTGCGGCTGACGTCCCGCCAGCTCGATGAGGCTCACTCGAGCCTGAGTTTGATGCGGACCGGGCCGATCGAGCCGCTGGTCCTCGGCACGGACGCGATCATCAGCTCGCGGGTCGATCCGCGCCGACGATCGAGGCGCCGCTCATGTTCGCCGGCCATGGACTGAGAATCCCCGAAGCGCATCACGACGACTTTGCCGGCCTGGACGTCCGCGGCAAACTGGTGGTCATCCTCAGCGGGGCGCCGGCGTCGATCCCGGGACCGCTGGCCGCGCATATGCAGTCGCCCGCCGAGCGAGCCACGTTGTTGGGGCGCCTGGGAGCGATCGGGATCGTGAGCATCGCCAACCCGAAGAATATGGACATCCCCTGGGAGCGTTCGTCGCTGGCGCGGTCCATGCCATCGATGAGCCTGGCCGACCCGACGATGGACGAGACCCGGGGCCTGAAGCTCTACGTTACGGTCAACCCGGCCCATGCGGACAAGTGGTTCGCCGGCACCAGCCACACCTTCCGCGAGATCCTCGACGCGGCCGACGCCAACACGCCGCTGCCGCACTTTGCGATCCCGGGATCGCTTAAGGCGACGGCCGCCGTGAAGCGGGCCGAGGTCGTCTCGCAGAACGTCGTGGCAGTCCTTCCGGGGAGCGATCCGAAGCTCAAGGACGAGTACGTCGTATTCACGGCGCATCTCGATCACCTGGGCATCGGCAAGCCGATCAACGGCGATGCGATCTACAACGGGGCGATGGACAATGCCTCGGGAATCGCTGCAATGCTCGACGTGGCCGCCATGCTGAAGGAGTCCGGCGCGAAGCTACGCCGATCGGTGCTGTTCGTCGCCGTGACGGGCGAGGAGAAGGGCCTGCTCGGCTCGAAATTCTTCGCGCACTCGCCGACTGTGGACGCCAGAAGAATCGTGGCCGACATCAACACCGACATGTTCCTGCCGCTCTTCCCGCTGAAGTCCTTGACGATCTACGGCATGGACGAATCGGACCTCGGCGCCGACGCCTCGGCCGTGGCGGAGTCGCTGGGCATCGCCCCCCAGCGCGATCCGGAGCCGAAGCGGAATGTCTTCATCCGCAGCGATCAGTATAGCTTCATTCGCCGCGGCATCCCGTCTCTCGCCTTGAAGGTCGGCTTCGACAAGGGCTCACCCGAGGAAAAGACCGTGAAACAATGGCTGACCGAGCGCTACCACGCGCCCTCGGACGATGTGAATCAGCCGGTGGACAAGCAGGCCGCCGGCACGTTCGACCGGGTCGTCGCGAAGCTGCTGGAGCGCGTCGCCAACCGCGACACCCGTCCGCGATGGAAGGAGACCTCGTTCTTCAAGCGGTTCGCGGAATAGATTCGTAGAACGAGTTAGGCAATTCGACTGCGAATGTCCTGCTGTGGCGACGGTCACGGCACGATCTTGAGGATCCGGTCGTTGCTGCTATCGGAAATGTAGAGGATTCCTCCCGGTCCGACGGTGACGCCATGCGGCTGGCTGAGTTCGGCATCGGCGGGAGGGCCTCCCAGTCCATTCGACCCTTTGCGACCGGTGCCGGCCAGCTTCTGGATCGTCCCGTCTTCCGGGCGGTAGACGCGAATCCGATGGTTCTCGGTATCGGCGATCAGTACATTCCCTCGGGCGTTGACGCAGAGATGCTTCGGGCCGTTCAACCGGGCGCGGCGGGCGGAGCCGCCGTCGCCGGAATCGCCCTGCTGGCCGTCGCCGGCCACGGTGCGGATCTTTCCCGATCGGTCGACCACCCGGAGGGCATGGCCGCTGCGTTCCAGGATGTAGAGGTTGCCCCGGCCGTCGACTGCCACCGCCCTCGGGTCGACCAGGGGTGCCGAGATCGCCTCGGCGCCATCTGCGGGCACACCTTTCTTGCCGTTGCCCGCCACGGTCGTGACGATCCCCGTCTTGAGGTCGATGCGACGGATGCGCCGGTTATCGAGATCCGCCAGGTCGAGGGTTTGTGCGTTCTCGTTGAGAGCCAGGCAATAGATCCCGCCGAACTCTGCCTGGGCCGCCGGCCCGCCATCCCCGGAGAATCCCTTCTGGCCCGTCCCCGCGACGGTCGTGATCTCTTCACCGCGTGGGTCGATCTTGCGGACGCGGTTGTTCCAGGTATCGGCGACATAGATATCCCCGTTCCGGGCGACTACCAAACTATGTGGTCCGTTGAGGTTGGCACGCGTCGCCCCCTGGTTATCGCGGCCGTTCCCTCTCCCGCCGTTCTTCGCCAGCGTGGTGACGAGACCGTCCGGGCCGATCTTGCAGACGCGGTTACCGGTCATCTCGACGAAGTAGAGCGTCCCCTGGCCGTCGAACGCGACTCCGAACGGGCCGTTGAGCTTCGCCTGATCGGCCGAGGTCCCGTCGCCGCCGGTCCCGCCTCCGGCCACCCGCACCAGCCGGCCGGCCCGACCCGGGTCGTCGGCGGTTCCGGCCGTCGCTTGCCACGCGATGGTTACCAAAGCAATCATCAGGTTCATGATCGATCTCCCCCCCAATCGGGACCGTCGTCTCGGGATGCCCCACCTTCGGGTCACCCTATCACGCTCGGACCTGTCGAGCAATGACCGAGATCGACCTGCCAGATTCCGGCCGCCCAGAGGGCGCGCCTTGAACGGGAAATGACTCATGACGAGCTTCCGGAGCAAGCTGAACCGAGCGAATCTCAAGCGGATCGCCATGGCGGCCCTCTTCACGTTCCTCGGAATCCTCAGCCTGTTCGTCCTCTACCTGGTCCTCCTGTGTCATCCGGGGCTTTTCTTCCGTTATACGTTCACCCAGGGTGCGATCACGCTGTACTCGGACGAGCCGATCCCCGCCCAGGGCTTACGCACCAGATTTCTCGGGGTTTTCGGCCAGTACAGTTGATTTCTCGGGGATTTGGGCCAGTACATCCAAGAGATAGTCATTCTTCCAGCCCGCAACCAGGCGGCGCGTCGCGATACTCTTGCCCTTGCTGTTCTTCTCCGCCTTGAGCAAGCACAAAGCCATCTTGCGGAGCCATCCCAAGTTCTCCGCGCTGTTCCCGGCCCAGTGCCGTTGATCATCCTCAGAGAAACAGACGTCCAGAACCCAGTGCAGCGAGTTCTCGATCCCCCAATGACCCCGCACCCAACGCAGGTGCTCTGTCGCCGGCTGGGACGCGCTGCTGATGAAGTAGCGGGTCTCACTGCTGGCCTCACCATGGATCACCCGATGGCTGATCACCATCACGATCGCCGTCAGCCCGGCCCAAAGGCCCAGGTTGCGGATCCCCTTCGGCTCGGTGATCACACAGCAACTCCGGGTCTCCTGGCGACCGCTGCGGATCTCTTCCGTCTGACATTCAGTGAAGTCCACCCCGGGCTCGCCCTGATCCAATGCCTCGTCGAACGCCCGCGCGATGTCCTCGTAGAGGTGCGGCTGGTTCTCCTTGACCGCGAGCTCGTAATGGCCACCCCCGTCGATGATCTTGGCGGCGATGTCTTTCTGACAACCCATGGCGTCGATGGTCACCACGGCCCCGTTGAGGTCCAGCATCGCGAGCAAGTCGGGAATGGCCGTAATTTCGTTGGATTTGGCGTCGGTGGCCACTTGCCCCAAGGTCAAATGGTTCACGACCGCCCAGGCGCTGACGACATGCAGGGCCGAGCGGCCGACGGTGCGCCGCGCCGCGCCGCGTTGGGCCTTACCGTCGATGGCGATCGGCGTCAGCTCGGGCGAATCGGTGGCGACGGGGGTCAATCCCGTTCGCTCCATCAGCGCCGTCATCCAGGAGGAGAAGCCCTTCTGAAAGGCCAGCGGGTCGAGCAGGCAGAAGACCCGTCGAAAGGTGTCGTGCGAGGGGATGCCGCCGGGCAATTCGAGGAAGGTCTCGAGCCAGTCGCTCTTGGAGTGGGCATAATCGGCGATCTGCACCCAGTTGTCGGCGCCGCAGAACACGGCGCAGGTGGCGATGAAAATGATCTCATCGAGTCGGTGGATTCGCCCCTGTTCGCGGCGGGGATCGGGCAAGTCGGCGAAATGATCGAGGAGTGAGATCGGGTCTTGGGCGGGAGTAGCGGAGGCCGAATCCGAGCTGACGGTCATGGTGTGGACGTCCCTGAAAAGATCGAGTTATCCTGGCGATCGATGGTACAAAAGACGTCCGTTTCCCGACCAGCCGGACTGTAGGATCGAGGCGAGATGCTCTTTCCCAGAACACTCAGATATCCCAGGCTGGTGCGTAAGCCCTGGATCCCCGCCTCGGCTACTCGTGTGCTAAAAGTCACGGAAGACCGCCTTGTACGCTCTCCTCTGTTTCGCGATCGGACCGCTCCAAACATCCGGGTCTATCTCTGCAATCGCCGCTGGCGTTTCATCCTCTTCGCCAACATTCGCCACCACGTCGGCGGGCTGACCTATCCTCCGCTCTCCAACAACATCTTCCTTCGCGGCGCCCACATCGATGCCAATCGCCTGATCGGCCCCTCGGGGAATGAGGTGCCCGGCGAGCGGACGCTTAGCTACTACATCGCGCATGAGGCGATTCACACGTTGATCTTCGACGAGCTGGGAGGGGTCGCCTACTGGCGGCTGCCCCGCTGGAAGAACGAGGGCTACGCCGATTACATCGCCAGGGGGGCGGATTTCGATTACGAACGTCGGGTTGACCAGCTCCGACGCGGAGATCACGAGATGGACCCGAAGCAATCGGGACTCTACCTGCGCTACAACCTCCTCATCGCTTACCTCCTCGACCACCAGGGCATCCGCGTGAATGAGCTGCTGAAACAGGATATCGACCCAGAGCCACTGGAAGTCGAGATCCTCAAGGGTAAGCACGGCTCATGAGGCGGATCACTCGGACCGGGGTTCGTCCGGCAGCGGCGTCGGATGCGGGAACCGCGTTTCGAACTCATCCAGGATAGAACCGAGGTGATCGTTCAGTCGGTCGCGCGCCTGGCTGCGGATCTCTGCCGGGACACCGCCGTAATACGCCTGGGCGATCCCGCCCGTGATGCAGCCGAGCGTGTCGGCGTCGCCCCCGAGCGAGACCGCCAGACGCACCGCGTTTTCATAGTCGGTCAACTCGAGGAACGCCAGGATGGCCGGCGGCACGGTGCCGCGACAGGAGACGTCGAAATCGAAACCCGGTCGGATGTCATCGATCCGCGCGTCGAGGCGATAGCCAAACTTCCGCTCGACATAGTCGCGAATCTGCTCCTTGTCGCTGCCGGTGCGGGCGAGGAAGACCGCGGCGGCCGTCGCCTGGGCGCCCTTGATCCCCTCGGGATGGTCGTGGGTGACCTCGGCGGTCCACTTCGCGCGCAGAAGGACCTCGTCGAGCGAGTCAAAGGCATAGCCGACGGGGCTCACGCGCATCGCCGATCCATTGCCCCAGCTCTGGTACGGCTTTCGGCTCTCGGAAGCGGCCCAGCGACGGAACGTGCCCCCGTACCCGGCCCCCGGGTAGATACCGGCGTATTCCTTGAACAGGTTGACGAGGTCGCCGCCGTAGAGGATGCTCTCGGCCACCGCGACCGTGAGCACCGTGTCATCGGTGAACCGGGCCTTGGGGTGGAAGAGTGGCTTGAAGTGGGGCGTCCGCGCCGACTGCCAGGCCACCTTCCCTTCGTACACCGACCCGATGATGTCGCCCGCGATTGCGCCGAGCATGGGATTTCTTTCTCGTTGACTTGAGGCTATACCCAGAGTTGCCTCGATCGAGACTCCGCCGAAGCTGCGGTATCTCTCGAGGATCAGCATACACCGACGCGCATCGGGCGTCGATTCATCTCGACCGTCCGCTCGTGGAACCTGGCAAGGCTCTTGAACTGGGTCTGGCTCTGGGTTCTGCTGAAAGTTCGACCAGATGGAACCGTTCGTGTGTCCGACTTCCCGGAAAAGGGCTCACCATGCCTGCACCGTCCGTAAGCCGTCGCGTGTTCTCGCGGTTCGCCCTGGGAGCTGGCCTCTCGGCCGCGGCCGGAGGAGCCTCCGCGCAGCAAAAAACGCCGGTCCCGCAAGCGCCGGTCCTGCAACCGATGTCGAAAGCCGGCCCCTATCACTTCGACGGGTCCATCCCGCGGAACGTGCTGGACAACTTCCTATCCCGTGCGATTTCGATGGAGGGCCTGCTCAACGGTCGGGGCGATCTCGTCGATAACATTCGCATGCTCAAGAGCGTCGGTGCCAAGTTCATCGGGCGGAGCCTCTGCTTGTGGGGTCGCGAAGGCAACTTGATCCGGAATCTCGAACGAGCGAAGCAGCAGGTCCCGCAGGTCCTCGCGGCCGATCCAGCCATGATTCTCCAGGCGTGCGTCTTCGAGATCGTGACCGCACAGGTGGAACAGGTCCCCGTGCCGGAATGGGCGTTTGCCGCCGTGGGTCAGCCAGTCGAGACGCGGAACTTCCGATACGCCGACATGCTCTATCCCGACGGCCGGCGCCGCAACCAGTGGGGAAGGAACGCGTCGGTCCCGGATGTGAGCCGGCCGGAAACGAAGCTCTGGTTCTACTACCTGGCGGCCTCGTTCATCGACCTCGGCATCGAAGCAATCCACTTCGGCCAGGCGGAAATCATGAACGGTAACGACCCGAACCTCGATCACTGGCGCAGGTACTCAGCCTGGTTCGTGCCCACGCGGCCCGGAACGCGCGCCGGCATCTCGTGCTGTGCGACGCCCATGTCCCCCATGGCGGCCTGGTGCGCGCAGGGGCGACTGCTCCTGGACTTCCACTCGTTCCCGCTGAGGATCATGGAGGTCCCCGACCGACCGCAGGAGGCAATCCTGAAGGTCGGGTTTTCGGACGGAATCTACGGCCGGAGCAAGGGCGGGATGACGTTCAGCGGCTGGAAGTGCGATCACTTGCCCTACCTGGTGGAAATCGACAACTGGGGTGTCAGCCGGCAGCCAGGGAAGGCGAAGGCCGGTGGCATCTGGATCTGGGGTTACGACGAGATCACCTGGTTCGCGCATCAGAGCGAGAGATATCGGCATGACTGGCTGAACTACGCCTGGGATTGGGTGCGGAAGACCGACCCCAACGGCCATCTCCAGATGCCCGGCAGCCGCACCATGACCTCTCCGCAGGACCGGAAGCGCTGGTACTACGCCAACCTGCCGGGCCCGGCCGTCCCGGACGGTCTTGGCGATGAGAAAACGATCCGTGCGATCTGGGCGGCCGACCTGGGAACGTCATAGCGTGAAAGAAGGCGGAGACATCACTTCGGACGGGCACCTTCGTGCTCCGATTGCAAGGAAATGGACATGATAAATATTCTCAAACGGCTAATGCATCTTGGTGTGGTGACGGTTCTTGCTGCCGCGATTCTCGGAGAACCGAAAGGCGCGTGTGCGGAGGGGCGCGTACACGCCCTTCGAAGGCGAGAAGTCCGCGTGGCACGACGGGTTCGACCGCTATGACTTCGTGATGGACGCAGAGAATCTGACGATCCGGCCGGCGAAGAAGGCGGAAGACGACCACTATGGGGTAAAGGCCCCGGCGACGGGTCAGCGGCGGTGTATCGTCATAGTTCCGAAGGAGGTGGCCGCCGGAAACCCATGGTCCTGGCGAGGTTGTTACTGGGACCACGAACCCCAGGTTGAAGTCGAACTGCTCCGGCGGGGTTTTCACGTCGCCTTCATCACGCCCGATCCCGGCAAGCCCTGGGACGCCTGGTACCGATACCTCACGGAGCAGCATGGCCTGTCGAGGAAGCCGGCATTCGTCGGCATGAGTCGAGGCGGAGTCAACGCCTACGAGTGGTCCACAGCCAATCCCGATAAGGTTTCGTGCATCTACGCCGACAATCCCGCGATCCGGCCGAACGCCTTCCTGAACCTCGGGGACCTGGCCAGGAACGACGTGTCTCTGCTGAACGTCTGCGGCAGTTTCGATTTCTTGCTGGAAAAGCACACGCTGGCCATCGAGAACCGCTACCAACAGTTGGGCGGCCGGATCACCGTGATGATCAAGGAAGGCACGGCCCATCATCCCCACAGTCTGCGCAACCCGAAGCCGATCGCAGACTGGATCGTTCAGCACATCCAGCCGACCGATGGCAAACGGCCCGACTTCGCCGGGGAGACGTTCACGAAGTCCTATTATTACAGCCTGGAGAGCTCATACTGCCCTCTCAAGGAAGAAAAGACCTACGTCACCTGTCGTGGACCGGGATTCACGGAGTGCTTCGACCGTTTCGATGCTAAGACCGGTAGCCCATGGGGCATAACCGGGATGACAATCATCGTGCCGAGGACCGCGGCCCCGGGGAAGCCCTGGGTGTTCCGAGCGGACCCAATCGGACTTAACGCCGTGGTCGATCAGGCCCTGCTGGCCAAGGGTTATCACATCGTCGTGGCCCCGCTCATTGCGCAGGCCGGCCCGGTCCGGCAACAGTGGGACGCCGTTTACAAGCTCCTCGTCGACCACGGCTTTTCCCGGAAGCCCGTGATGGAGGGTGCCGGAACGGCGGCCGGGGAAGCCTACGCCTGGGCCATCGAGAATCCGGACAAGGTGACTTGCATCTATTGCGTGAACCCGGCCTGCGGAGCCTCATGTCGAAAACCCAGCCTCTCGATCATTTGGCCTCGCTGGCCAGCGCTGGCGTGCCGCTCATCCACGTTTGCGGCAGCCTCGACCCCTGGCTCAACGATCATACTCGTGTACTCGAGAAGCAGTACAAAGAACTGGGCGGCCACATCACGGTCATCATCAAGGAAGGCGAGGGCCATTATCCGATGTCGCCAAAGGACCCGAAACCGATTGTGGATTTCATCCTGGCCCACACGTCGTGATGCCATGTCCCTTTGGAGTCTCTACGTCCAGAGCTCCATCGGGATGGGAAACTGGGACAATTCTCGCCGGGCCAACCGCCGGATTCCCGACGCATAAACGTCGGCCCCATAGTGTTTGCGCGCGGTCGTGGAGTCGATCGCCGCGGCGAGGCAATTGAGGAACACGTCGCGCTCCCGGGAGGAACCGCGCCCGATCGGAAGGGGCTTGAGACTTAACAGGTGCAAGGCCTTATCGATCAGGCGACATTGAAGCGAATCGCCGACCCTGACGAAGCGTGGGTGATCGTCGGGCCTCTCCCGGCCCTCCGGCGTCCCGCGTTGCGATCGCACTGGCTTCTTGATGCGCTTCAGGATTCCCGTGCGCGGGCTGACGAACCAGCCTCCCCAGCGCCGTCTGGTGCAGGGGTCGCCCGTAATTCCGGCCACCTTCGCCGCTGCAGGGAATCCCATCGATCAGAACGACATGAGTCACGACGTAGTCGGCTACATGGTCGCGGACGTGATCCTGGACGGCCGAAGCCCGGTCGATGTGGGAACAGATCTCCGAGAAGACCTTGTCCCACGGGCGGCCGACCTGTGCGTCGAGGTAGCGGCGGAGCGGTCCGAGGTGCTCGTTGAGCATCTTGGTGTTGCCCCGGTGGCGGCGCTTCATCCCCTCGCGGCGGGGCGTCCCTTCCTCGCCCAGACGCTGGAGCGCGCGGCGATATCCCTTGGGCGTGCCTCGGAGGCGCGACCCGAAGCGGGGCCGCTCGACGATCACCTTCGCCATATCCGAGCGCATGGAATCCCTCGTGACGAACAAGGCCAACATCGGGTCAATCCTCGATTCGCGTTCGAGCACTGATGCGATGGACACCGGCGAACGGCATCAGGTTCGGAGCCGTTCCCATCCGCGCCCAAATCGTCCTCCAGATCCTCCTGACAGGCTGATCACTTGACAAGAATGAAATGTCATCTTACAGTTGTAGTTGATGGCGAGAGCCGATGTCGTTCTGGCCTCCCTGGGAGTGAACATGAAGGGGACCAGGAACCACTTCTGACGTCGGCTTCCATCCGGACGGTCAGTCTATCCGGTTCAGGGGAGGCGCATTCATGGGTCCCGTCGAACGGCATACCCGCCGGACCGCGATCGGGCGTCGGCCTCTCGGTAGCGGCATCACGCTCATCGAGACCCTGGTCGTGGTCGCGATCATCGGAGTCCTCGTGGGCCTGTTCCTGCCGGCGCGGTGAACGGCGCGCGAGGCGGCGCGCCGGTCGGCGTGCGTGAATAACCTCAAGCAGATCGGTCTGGCCCTTCGCTACTATCGCGACGCGTACGGCTGCTACCCGCCGGCCTACATCGCCGACGAGCACGGGCGGCCGATGCATAGTTGGCGCGTGTTGATCCTGCCATGGCTCGAACAGAAGGCGATCTACGATCAGTACGATTTCGACGAACCGTGGGATGGCCCGAATAACCGGAAGCTGCATGACCTGGCCGTTTGGCCCTACGTCTGCCCGAGTCAACTCGTCAAGGAGCATTCGACGTCCTACGTTGCGGTCGTCGGGCCGGAGACCGCCTGGCACGGGACAGAAGCGATGCGGCTCGAAGAGGTTCACGACGGACAGGACCGGACGATCCTGATCGTCGAGGTCTCGGAGTCGTCGATCCACTGGATGGAACCGCGAGATCGGGAGTTCGACCGAATGAGCCTCGCCATCAACGGGTCGAACAACAAGGCAGGGCTCTCGAGTCGCCATCCGGGCGGAGCCAACGTGCTCCTGCTCGACGGAGCAGTCCGGTTCCTTTCTGATAAGCTCGCGCCGCGGTGGCTGCGAGCGCTGCTCACGATCGCCGGTGGCGAAGAGGCGGAAGACTTCTGATGAATGAACCGGTACTCGAACACGGCCGCCACGCCCTTGCGGGAGGAATCGTGTTGAAGACACTGCTGCTGGCCGCGTTCGCCGTGGCGATGTTCCTGGCCGGGCGGCTCTGGTCGCTTCGCGAGGCACGGGAGGCGCAGCGACAGGCCGGACTGGCGGAGCAAGAACGGTTGGCGCTCCAGGCCGAACTGACCGAGTGTCGAAATGCCGCTGCTGCTCCTCCACCGGGAATGCGGCGAGGTGTCGAGTGGGTCTCATCTCGAAGAGCCCGGTGCCGACGAAGTCAGTTCGGATTTCAAGTTTTCTCGCGTGAAAAAACGCGAAACGAGGTCTACCCTCAAGTCCCCCGCGGCATTGATTCCGGACTCGTCGCGCTGATAGACGCGAAATGCCGGCGCGCCGAGAGTGTTGTGAACTCCAAGCGCGCCGTTCCTTCCTCCCAAGACGACCTCACATGGTCGGCGACTTCTGACGAATCGCGTTCGACGGAGTCTCGCGCGGCCCCGCAAACGTATTCGAGGACCAAGCGCCCCCGTTGAACGAGTAGACGACAAGATTCCCATCATCTTGACATCTCAGGAATGCGCCGTGATTTCCGTTTGTACCGGACGCCCAGCGAGCGGTCCCAGCAACGTCGTAAACGACGAGGTTGCCATCTTCCTGCATGACACAGCGGTTGGCGTCCGTCCCATTGGTGCCACTTGCCCAGATTGCTTTCGGATAACTTCCACTGGTAAACCCGGGAGGGAAGGCCGGAAGCTGCCTCGGGAGGTTGGTATCGTCGATGGCGTACAGCACGAGATTGCCGTCCTGCTGCATGCTGAGCTTGAAGCCGCTCAAACCTGAGAAAAGATTGTCTCCGGAATTGAGTTGATTTGGGGCGAGAAGGTCTCGGAACGAATTCGACATGATCGCTCTCCTGGTGGTTTTGTCGTCCAGCACGGCACGGCGCGCTCTGCAGTTGAGATAGGGCAGGACACCGCGCGCCACTAATCCTGGCGGGACTTCACCAGATTTGTCAATCCCAAAAATATTAAAAATCAACAAAATCTTTAAATACTTCCCGATTTGGATTTCTCTGATTCGTCATCATCTCGGTAGAGGCAGCCCTCGACCTGTGATCCCCTTTGGTGCGAGCGGCCGTAAAGAGGGGAATTGCTGTTGGTGGAATCGATGTCCATTCGATTTCCGCAGGGCGGTATCACCCGGCAGTCATTATTGGCTTGACACTCTCTACCGAAGGACTTTCATTTCGGCGGGAACCATTGTTGGGAGCCGAGGCTCGGTCGTCCGTTTCCGAGAGCCGGGCGAGACGCCATAATGGTGCGCACGGGTCGCTGCCCCGGAGTGGTCGGCGGCCCGGGGAGGGTTCATCCCAAAGGCGTATCCTTCGTTTCCTCGCGCACCGGAGTCCTCGTCGATGATCGTCAAGATGTTTCCCAAGATGAGAAGGCTGGCCAGTCTCGCGGTCCTGCTGGGGTCGCTCGGGATGGCCTGGGCCGTGCTGGCGAAGGACCAGCCCGATGGTTCTCCCGTCGCGGCGGACCGGCCCGGCGGGATGGCCGCCTCCCGGGCCGACCTGCTGGCGATGACACCGAGCTGGAAGGGTGATCGTTATCCCGACGGTCGGCCCAAGGTTCCGGAAGACCTTCTCCGTCGCATGAAGGCCGTATCGATCGAGGAGGCCTGGGACGTCCTCCGTCAGCGCGGGTATGAGTACCCGTTCGCAGCGGGCTGGCAGATGGTGCACCCGGATCGCCCCGTCGTGGGCCGGGCGACTCACCGCCGCCTATCTCCCGGGCCGGCCCGACCTCGTCGACCACGTCACGCGGATCGGCAAGGCGGAAGCCCGGATCGGACCGTCGAACTCCTGGCCGATCGACATGCTCCAGGGCGGCGACGTCTACGTCGCCGACGGATGCGGTAAGATCGCCGACGGCACGCTCATCGGCGACAACCTCGGCAATGCCATCTACGCGAAGACCCATAGCGGCGTGGTCTTCGATGCCGGCGCCCGCGACCTCGATGGTCTCAAGCAAATCGAGGGATTCAACGCCTTCGTCCGGGGGTGGGACCCCTCGTTCTTGAAGAACATGACGCTCGCGTCGATCAACCGGCCGATCCGGATCGGCATGGTGACCGTCCTGCCGGGCGACGTTATCCTGGCCAAGCGCGAAGGAGTCATCGTCATCCCGCCGCACCTGGCCGAGGAAGTCGTCGTGACCGCCGAGATCGTCGCCCTCAAGGACGAGTTCGGACACCTCCGCTTGCGCGAAGGAGTCTACACCCCTGGGCAGATCGATGTCCGATGGACCGAACCGATCAAGGCCGATTTCTTCAAGTGGCTCCGGTCGCGGCCCGAGAAGCCTCCGATCCCCGAGCGGGAAATTGAGCAGCACCTTTGAGAGGATGCGAAGGAATCGGATAGAAGATTCGAGATTCGAGATTCAATAAATGCGATGCCCTTTTCTGATGGGTAAGGAATCGGAGTAAGCGTTCACGGGTCGATGGTAACAAACGTATAGAATGGACCGGGATCCAATCCGGGCCATGCCGTGACGGGAGCTTCGCTCCAGATGGCTTCGGTGTCGTCGGACCGACGCGTGCAATATACGGCGCAATTCTCTGCGCCGAGGACAGAACCCCGATCCGGCGACGGCGCGTCGGCCTGCCCCCGAGTCCGCCCCAGCCCGCCATGGGCCGTCGGCAAAGTCCCAGCAGGGCCAGAAACGCCCGCCTCCTCGACAGTCGCGGGCAAAAAGAGGTCGCATGACCTTGACCTCCTCTTGATCTTCAAGTATGACCCGTCCCGCGGTCGATGCAGGTTGAAACACACGTCCCGCGTCGATGGCGCCGCGGGCGATCTCCCTCGGTCTTACTCAGAGGCATTCTCCCCCATGTGTCGCCCGCGTCGCGAATTCAGGGCTGAGTCCTTCGCGCTCGAGGGGCGCTTGCTGCTGGCGATTTCACCCCAGATTAATGTTCCTTCGACTGTTGGTTTCGAAGGCACCACGATCCCGGGGACGACGAACTTGTCTCAGGTGGTTACGCAGAAAGACGGCGAAGCCGCCGTGTCGTTGTCGGGGTATATCCAACCTAGCACGGGCACGTTGCAGGTCGTGGTGGCGACCGATCCGTTCTCGCCGGCCGTAGGAGTGAACGTGGGTGCTGTGGATCAGACGGTCACGTTCGTCAATGGCGCGTCCCAGGCCACCGTGACCGTCCCGATTCTCGCGGGCGCACCCAACCCGGGCGAAGTGGACGTCAACTTGACCATCACGCCCATCGATCCGCCGCCCGGCTTGACGACCTCTGGTCCGTTGGAGCTGAGGATCCTGGCGTCGGACGCCATGATTCCTCCGAAAATCGTCTCCGTACAGGGCACACCCCAAGGAATCGTGCTGACTTTCAGCAAACCGATGGACCCGGTCGGGGCATCCAACGTGAATAACTACTTCGTTCGTGCGACCAAGACGTCCATGAAAACGAACCGGTTCTTGGGCTCCATCGACAACCTTATAGACAGCACCGTGCCCCTCCCTTTAAGCAGCACCTCGATCTCCTCCTCCACACAAACCGTGCGGCTCCGGGTGGCCGAATACGATCCCGCGACGAACTCCGTTACGCTCGTCCCCAAGCGAAAGCTTATCTACTCAGCCGACATCATCGTGACCCAGGGGCACCAGACAAAGGTTTCGGGCCGGCCAGGGCATCAGTCGAACCCTGGCCCAGGTCTCACCGACCTGGAGGGCAACCCGATCAACGGCGACACGACTCCCGGAAAGTTCGGTATTTCCGTCGGCCGCGGAACTCGGAGCTTATCCGGTAATGCGACATCAACCGTTAACGGAGCGGAATAGCCGGTATCAGGCAACCTTGACCTTTGGTGGTTCCGCTGGCAAGAGGGAGGGGATCGCCTGGCCACTACGAACTGCCTCGAAGCAGGATGTCAGGTAGTCCAGCACGTTCCGCCCTTGCTGGCGGCAGGTGGCCACCACCGTCAGCACCCGCTCTACAAATCGGCTCCCCTGCGCCTGTCCGTACCACCGCTGATCCGACGCCAGATCACCGCGTGCCGCTCGGTGCGCTCCGCGGCATTGTTCGTCGGCGGTACATCCACGACCCGCGCGAATGTCCACAGGCTCTCCTCCACCCGCTGGATCTCGGCGCAGGCCCCCCCTCGTCGGCGCACAGGCAGCGCAGCCCCTCCTCCAAGGCCGTCTTTACCTCATGCCTCAACAGGGCCATCGCCGTGCGGAATCGCCACCGATCCACTGTCTCGGCCTCACTCGTTCCCACGCGGGAGCGTGGGAACGAGGATCCCATGGGCCCACCGATACTTCCTCTGAGCAGAACCCGGTTCTCTTGCGACAGTCTCTTTTTGAATCGATTCTTTCATATTCCCCGCGCCGAGAAGCCGGGCCCTACGACCCGGCGAGGATCTCCCGGATGCGCCGGCCCACGATCTCGTCCTCGCCGGGCTCCATCATCCAGACGCCGATGGCCAGCGGCGATCGCGCCCCGGGGCTTACCTCGATGCTCGGCTTGCCCTCGCGGAGCTTCTTGACCATGTCCGCCACGCTGACCTTGCGTCCCTGGTAGTCCCAGCGGATTTGCAAGTGCGGCACGGCGTTGGCAATCCGAGGCACGTTTACCTGGGTCTTGACATCCGGGAATTCCTTGAGCGCCTCGGTGATGCGCCGGCAGCGGTCCTCCCAGTCCTTCCACTCGGCGGCATGGTCCAGCTTCAGGTAGGTTTCCAGGGCCACCAGCATGCCGATGATCTCTTCCTTGTTGACCTTGTTGGTCCGGCAGAGGGTGTCGCCGTTGGGGCTGTTGTTGAGCCGGGCGGCCTCGATCAGGTCCTTGCGGCCCAGAAGCAGGCCCGCGGACTGCGGCCCACGCAGCCCCTTACCGCCGGAGAAGCCCACCAGGTCGAATCCCATCTTGGTGTACTTCCATAGGTTCTCGACCGGCGGGACATCCGCCGCGGCGTCGATCAGCGTGGGAATCTCGTGCGCCTTCGCGATCGCGACGAATTCCTCGTGGTGGATTCGCCCGCTCGGATCGGCGAAGTTGAGGAAGAACATCATAGCGGTCTTCTCGCTGATGGCCTTCTCCAACTGCTCGCGAGTGCCGACCTCGACCAACTTGACGCCCGCATTGCGGATGGCGTGGTCGTAGCCGACGCGGTGGGTCCTCTGGACGATGACCTCGTTCTTCATGCCGGTGGTGTCGGGCAGTTGGCGGATGCGCCTGGTGTCCTTGCCGGCGACGCAGGCCGCCGTGGCCAGTGCGAGCGCCGAGGCACATCCCGAGGTCACCAGCGCCGCCGGGCAGGTCAGGAGCTCCGCGATCCGTTTGCCCACGGCCTCGTGCAGGTCTTCGAGCTTGACGAACTTCCGCGAGGCGACCTGCATCGCCGCGACAACCTCGGGACGCATCAGGGATCCCGTATAGGCCGTGAACGTACCGCCCGCGTTGATGAACGAGCGGACGCCCAGCTCCTGGAGCACGTCACGGCCGGTCGCACTCTCCGCGGCGACTGTGGCCTCGCCGGGGAGCAACAACGGCAGGGCCGGCGCACCGGCCAGGGCGCCGAGAAACGCGCGGCGCTTGGTCTTGGGTTGGCTCATGTTTGGGCTCCAATGGTGAAGGTTCCTGGGGGGATTCACGGCGCGACTTCGGGACGACTCGCCGTCAGTTGCCCATCGATCGGCGGTCGAGGAGTCGTCACGACCTCGAGGAGCCGGGCTTCTCGGGTAAGTCCGCCGTTGGAACTCCGGATCCCATCCCATCGGGGACTTCCCGTGGACCGGTAGTTCTTCGGCAGCGTTCTCCAGTCGGGGCGAGACAGACCGTTCAACTCGTAGACGATCCGACCACCGCGCAGGGTCATCTCGCAGGTCAGTCGTTGATGGCCGCTCAGGCGGGCGCCGTAGACGTCGGTGAAGCCGAAGTCGCCCTGCTCGAGCCGCAGGACGGCCACGTCGGCCGGCGCCCCGACCGAGAGGTGGCCTAGCTGTTCCTGATGGATCTCCCGAGCCGGGTTCCAGGTGGAGCGGAGGATCACCTCGTTCGTCGGCATGCCCAGGGCCAGGAACTTACTCATCACGTTCAGCATGTCCTTGACACTGCCGTTCTGGCTGCTGGTATGGATGTCGGTCGAGATCGAATCGGGGAGGAGGCCCTCCTGGATGATCGGTACGGCGACGCGCCAGGCGAAGCTGCCGCCGCCATGGCCGACGTCGAAGATCACCCCACGCTTGCGGCCCTCGAATAGCGCGGGGTTGGCGTGGCCCGAGCGGTCCAGCTCGTTCCGCAATCCCGAGTAGACGTGAGTGTAGATGTCACCGGGCCGAAGCTTCTGGGTCAGCAGCGACTCGAGGGATTTGGTGGGTGCGACCCGGCCGAAGTCGACCATCACGGGGATCTTGGCCATCGTCCCCGCCTCGACGGCCCGGTCTACCGCCGTGAAATCCCGGCCCGAGAAGTGCGCCGTCTTGATCCCCACGATCAGGCCCTTGTATTTCAAGGCCATCTCGGCCGCCGGCTTGGGGTCCATGTCTTTGACGTCTTGCTCATAACGGAAGCCCCTCATGCCGTGGCCGACGATGTTCAAGAACGCGAAGACGCGAGTGCGCGATCGGTCGATGATCCGAGTCTTGAAATCCTCGAAGTTCCGCCAGCCCGCGCAACCGGCGTCGGCCACGGCCGTTACGCCCGATCGGATCGCGAAGCCGTCGGGATAGACGCTGCTGTCGCCGGCATAAGACCGGCGCTCGCCGGTGCCAGCGTAGACGTGCACGTGGATGTCCACGAGTCCCGGGGTTACGTACAGGCCGCCGAGGTCCACCGTCTTGAGGGCCTCGGCGGGGTCGATCTTCTCGGCCACCGCGGCGACCATGCCGCGACGAATGGCGACGTCTCGGACGGCGTCAACCTGGTTCCGGGGATCGATGACGTGGCCGCCGCGGAGCAGCAGGTCGTATTTCGGCTGGGCGCTGGCGCATGCCCACCAGGAGCAGGAGAACGGAGGCTTGCAGCAGTTTCATGGCAGGGTCCGGGTAGGATGAACCGGTGTGGGTTGAACGCGGTCAAGGCGCCGTACTCACCGCATATCTTGCGGCAGCCGACGGCCGTTGTCGAGTTCGTGCCCTCCCCATTTACAAAGAATCGGATTGGCGTCGAGAACCTTGCGAGCCGCTCGGCGATAGAATGCGGCCGCACCGTCTGATACACTCAGCCCCATTGTGGACTGGAGTGGATCAGTCAGCAACCGGGTTGAGGTCCCAGGGGAGTTTTGTCATGACAAGAACCGGTCTGATCGTCGTCGCACCCGTCATCGTGGCTCTCGGACTGGTCCGGCCGGCCGCGGGGCAGGATCAGGCGCCCGCCAGGAAAGTTACCGAGGAGGCGAAGAAGAAGCGCACCCTGTTCGCAGCCGGGACCAAGGTCGGCAAGACCCTATACATCTCGGGCAAGGGCGACTATCGCCCCAACGCGGAATTCCCCGAGAAGGTCGAGAATTGCCTCGGCGAGATCCGCAAGTCGTTGCAGTCGGCCGGACTCGACATGAAGCATGTGGTCAAGTCGTTCGTCTATCTCGAAGATCGCGACAAGTACGCCGAGATGAACAAATACTACGCCAAGTTCTTCCCGGAGGACCCGCCGGCGCGGACGACGCTCGGTGTGGCGCAGGTGCCCGGCCCCTCTCGGCTGGAGATCACATGCATCGCCTATACCGACCTCGCGGAGAAGAAGCGGATCGGCGAACCGCCCGCCGGCTTCCCGTACAGCCCCGGCATCCTTGCGGGCGACACGCTCTATGTCTCGGGCAAGGGGGATCAGCTCCCCGGCGGCGGCCACCCCGCGACCTTCGAGGACCAGGTCCGGCAGGCGATGAAGAACGTCGAGGCCACGCTCAAGCAAGCCGGGCTCGACTTCCGACACGTCGTCATGAGCCACGTCTTCCTCGACAAGTACGAGAACCTGGAAGCGGCCAACAAGGTCTACCAGGAATTCTTCGACGACGGCAACGAGCCCGCCTGTTCCACCGTATTCGTCGATTGGATCCCCGGCGGCTCGCACGTCGAGGTCACCTGTATCGCCACCACCGACCTGGCCGGCCGTAAGCTGGTCCGGCCGGCCGGGTGGAAGGACGATTCGATGGACGGCGCCGTGGCGGGCAACCCCGCGGTCTGGGCAGGGAATACCCTGTACGTCTCGGCCCTTTCCGGCTCCCGGTCCACAGGAGGCCTAGTGGCGGGCGATCTGGGCGAACAGGTTCATCAAATGGGTCGGAACCACACGGCCGTCCTCGAAGCAGCCGGGCTGGCCCTCGAAGACATCGCGTCGGGATGTGTCTACCTCCGCGACATGAAGGACTACGAGCCCATGAACCGGATTTACCGCCAGTATTTCTCCCGTGGCCAGGCAGTCCGGACCTGCTTGATGCCCAATTCGACCTACGAGAAGAATGAAATCCTGGTCCGTGCGTCGTTCATCGCGGCGCGGCAACGCTGACCATCATCCTCCGCGGAGGATAAAGGGGACAGTCTCCCGGCCCGATTTGGGTCCGTCAACCGCGGGCCCAACGCCCTTGGGCCTGTCCTCCTTCTCGGCGCATCCAACTCCGGAGCGGCGTGAGGACAATTCGCATAAATTACACTATATTAATAAATATTAAAATATATTATTTACAAAGTTGATCTTGATGAGTTGGGGTCCGGCGGCCCCACCTGTTCCTCCACCTGTTATCAGGTGGACGGCCCCCGGGGTTTCGCGCCGTGGGGAGGCGATCCGCGTCAGGGACTGACATCGACGCGAGCGGGCGCGGAGAACAGGAACGGCCGCAATGCATCGGCCATCGCGCGGGCCGATTTCCAGCGGTCCCGCGGCTGCTTCTGCATCGACTTGAGCAAGACGCGTTCCAGGCCCTCCGGCGCATCCGGCCGGAACGCCCTCAGCGGCACCGGAGGATGCTGCAAGATGATCTCGTAGGAGCCGGGCTGACGGGGGTCGAATCCCAGGTAGGGATAGCGGTTCGTCAGGAGATAGAACAACGTCGCACCGGCGCTGTAAATGTCGGCCGGTTCGCGGACCTCGCGGAAGTCGCGGATGTGATCGGGGGAGATGAACCCGATCGAGCCGCCCACATCTCCCTGGCGGGTCAACGTCGAGAAACCCTCGGCCTCGTCGAAGCTCTTGGCCAGCCCGAAGTCCGTGAGCTTCACGCGCGGCCGATGAGGCGGCCCCATCACGAGCAAATTGGACGGCTTGACGTCCCGGTGGACGTAACCCTTGGAATGCGGCGTAATCCAGGGCGGAGAGCAGGTGCTTGCCGACCTGGGCTGCCGCGAAGCAGGGAAGCGGGCCTTTCAGCGCGCGGGTCCATTCCAGGGCGTTCTTACCGTCGACGTACTCCATCACCAGTTGGAACTGCGCGTCGATCTCATAGATTTCGTAAAACGCCACGATGCTATGATGGCATTGGCCGCTCGGCATCAGCAAGTCCCGAAGGACCTCCATCTCACGCCGGAAGTACTCATTGGCCTTGTCTCCGACCGCACTGTTTGCACTCATCATCTTGATGGCGACCGGACGGTTCTTCGACAGTTGCCGGGCCCGGAAGACCTCGCCCATGCCACCACCGCCGATCCATTCCTCGATCAGATAGTCGGGATCGGTCTTGGGGAACTTCAACCGCCTCGCCTGGCAATCCTGGCAAAGCCAGACGACACTGGCCTCGTCACTGGCGAGATCCGAGCGCGATTGCGGACGATCCATCGGATCCTCGACAGGGATTCGCTTACCGCAGCCCGCACAGGTCGCCATCGACTCGCCATCGCCGGAGCTCTCGGCGAAATGCACGGTGAACGAGCTATCTCCTGCCGAGATGACGTCCCCTTCGCGGAGCTGGACCCGCTCGACGCGTAAACCGTTGACCTTGGTGCCGTTGGTGCTACCCAGATCCATCAGGTGGCAGAGCGGAGGCTGATTCTCGATCCGGAAATGCTCGCGGGACAGGAGCAGGTCCTTCGTCATCGGGAAATGCACGCGCGACGATCGGCCCACCATGAACGTTTGCCGGCGGTTGACCAGATACTCCTGACCAGAGTGGGGGCCTGACGTGACCCGGATCACCACCGCCATCGGATTCTCCCTCACCTTTCAAGCCGCATTACTTATTCTTACACAGTATCCCTCCTGGAATAAACCCATGACATCGGATTTTGCGCTGCGGTTTTTGTCGAGAAGGTAGGATTCAAGGATTCGCCCGCTGCCGCTCGAGGGCGATCTGGCGGAGGCCTCGCAGGTCAATCTTGCCGGTTGCTGTGATGGGAATCTGGTCGATCTGGATGAAATCCCGGGCCGAGGGGATCCAGAGCTTCGGGAGCGATCCCGCAGTGAGCCGCTGCTGAACTTCCGCGGGCGTCATCCCGAGGTCCGTGTAGAGCACGCAGAGCTTCTCTCCATGCTTCGGATCGGGCAGACCGGCGACGGCCACCTGATTCTCATCGACCCCCGTGATCTCGACGATCGCCGATTCGATCGAGAGATGAGGGACCATCTCACCGGCGATCTTCGAAAAACGGCTGATCCGATCGGTGATCTTGAGGAAACCGTCGGCGTCGACGAATCCGAGGTCGCCGGTCGTATACCAACCGTCGCGGATCACCTGGGCCGTGGCTTCGGGCCGCTTGAGATAACCGACCATCACCTGCGGACCCTTCACGGCGATGATCCCCTCGGCGCCCGGGGCAAGATCCGCGCCCGATTCCGGGTCGATCGTCTTGATCGCCGTGCCCGGCATTGGCAAACCCACCGTCCCCAGTCGGTTCCCGTGAACGGTGCGCCCGCCCGGTAGTTCGACCTCGCGCGGGACGTTCACGGCAACGACCGGAGAGAGTTCCGTGCACCCATAGCCCTCCAGGGGTTCGATGCCCAGGACCTCCTGGATTTCCCGGGCGAACTCGGGCTTGAGCTTCTCGGCTCCGAGGATCAGGTGAGTGAGCGTCCGGAACTGGCTTGGCTCGCAGCTCTTCAAGTAGAACCGGGTGAACGATGGCGTGCCGATCAGGAGGGTCACCTTGTGCTCGTCGCAGAGCTTGCCGATCGTCCGGGCATCGAGGGGATTGAAGTGATAGACCACCTTCTTGCCGAGGGCCATCGCCGTCCAGATCGTGACCGTGAATCCAAACGAGTGGAAGAACGGCAGGATTCCCAGCACGACCTCATCCGGCTGGAGATGCACCTGTTCCTCGATCTGGTGGGCATTGCTGAGGATATTCCGATGCGAGAGCATTACGCCTTTGGGATCGCCGGTCGACCCCGAGGTGAATATGACCGTGGCCTCCGCGTCGAGCCGATCGCCGCGCAGCCCGGGTACGAAGGCACTCAGGAGCTTTATGGGGACGACCTTGGCAACCGCGGCGCCCCAGAGCTTATCCACCAACGGCACCTGCTTGCGGATGTCTTCCAGCAGGATCAGCGTGCCCTTGGGCACGATATTGAACTTGTCGAGGACCTTCGCGGAGGTCAGCACGTGGGTGATCCCACATTGGTTGACCGAGGAGTTCAACTACCTCTTGATTGGCGCTGTAGTTGAGATTGACCGGGATCTTCCCCCACAGCGAGACAGCGAGATTGGCCACGGCGGCCGGTACGGTCGGTGGGACCATCAAGCCGATATGGGTGGCGTCTCCCCATGATCGCGACAGGACGCGCCCCAGGATGAGCGCGTTGCGGAACGTCTCACCATAAGTCAAAGTGGCGCCGGTACTATCGGCCACAGCGGTTTTCGAGCGATGGCGCCGCACCGAGTGGACGAACGCCTCGGGCAGGGATCGCCATGTTTCGGGTAAGGGCGACAACTCACGAAGCGGCGCAAAGGGCGCCGGTTCCCGGCCCGTATTGCGAGAACTCGCCGCGACCGAACTCATAACACCCGCTCCTGGCTCCGACCCACCAAGGGAGGAAAGAACCGTCGAAATGATGGATGCTCAGACGCGGCCCTAATTTACGCGATCCGCGCCGGTCGAACAACAGCGCAGTCCGCCGCATGAGATCGCCGCAGAAGTGGATCGCTACGTAGTCAGTTAGGCCAGGGTCCGTTCGACGGGACGTGGTGAATGGGAGTGAGGGCCTTTGTGAGCTGATCCTTCACTTGCGGCCAGACACGATCGGGTATCAGTTCGGCCATGCATTCGAGGCGATTGCAGCTCTTGCGGAAGCTCGGCGAACACCAGACGTGGCTTTGCACCGTGGCAACTCGTGGACCGATCGGGCCGGTCAAACTCGGGTCGGTGCAAGTATAGATCCCCAGCACCTGGGCGCCGACGGCCGCGGCGAGGTGGAGCGGCCCAGTATCATTGGAGATCATCAGATCGGCCTCGAGGCTGAGGGCCGCGAGCTGAGGGAGCCGAGTCTGACCGCACAGATCGAGCACGCGCAGCGGTGCGATATGACCGGCCAGGGCGTTGACCAGCGGCCGGTCCTCTGCCGCCCCCACGGCAACCAGGCCGGCGCCGAATTCCGAGACGGCGCGGCGGGCGATCTCGGCGAAATGATGCGGCGGCCAGCGCTTTGTCGGCCATCGTGTACCGAGATTGAGGATGACGCGCGGCCGCGACACGGCCTTCAAGGTCTGCCGCGCCCAACGCTGATCTTGTTCTGGGATTGGTAAGTGGAATCGCGTCTCGGTGACATCCGCCCCCAGTGCAGCGGCGACCCGGAGTACGCGATCCACGGCGTGAATGCCGAGCCGAGGCGCATCGATGCGGTGCGTGTAGAACCAGCGGGCCCCCTCACGTGCATCCGCCGCGCCGACACGAACCTTCGCATGAGTCGCCGCCGTCATCAGCGCCGAGCGCAACAGACCCTGCAAATCGATGGTCAGGTCGTACCGGCCGTGGGCAAGACGCCACAGCAGCCCGGCCATCTCGTGTCCCCGGCTGAAGACGATCAATTCGTCGAGATCGGGGTGGCCCTGGAGGACTTCGCGGAAGGGTCGGTTCACGACCCAGGCCAGGTGCGCCGTCGGCCACCGCCGGCGCAACGCCGAGAGGATGGGCATGGCGTGGATCACGTCCCCCAACGAGCTGGGCTTGATGATACAGACGCGACCGGGTTCAATCCCTGCCAGGCGAGCGGACGACCGTGTCATCGAACCGGAACTCCCTTCCCCTCGGCCAGTGAGGGGCCTTAATCTAAATCAAGTCGGTCCTTGTGGCAACCGCGGGTATACATCCACGATCATGGCCCCAGGTTCTGCGGGGGCCTCCAGGCCCCGACGAACGTCGGGGCTCTGAACACGACAGGAGCCAGATCGTTCCATGGGCATCGTTCTCCTGGTTTCGGCCCTGATGATCGCGTCCCCTCCCATCGAGCGCGGGGAGGTCGTGTTCCGGCCGGGACCCGAGGAGTCCTCGGTCCCGGAACGGTTCCGACTTGAGCCAGCGGCCTTTTCCTATGAGTTGGAGCCGGTGCTCAGGACCCCAGGTTATACAGTCTCTCGCCTCCGCTTTCCCTCGCCGGTCACGACCGTCGACCCCGAGAACAACGTGGTTCACGCCGAATACTTTGTCCCCACCCTCGCCGGCCCGAAGCGCCCCGCCGTGATCGTGCTCCACATCCTCGGAGCGGATTTCCCGCTCTCGCGGTATATGGCCGCTCGGCTGGCCGATCGAGGCGTTGCGGCGCTCTTCGTGAAGCTGCCGTATTACGGCGAGCGCCGGCCCGCGCGCGGAGGCTTGAACTCCAAGCGGTTCCTGTCCGCGGACATCGAACGGACGGTGACCGCCATGCGCCAGGGCATCTGCGACGTCCGTCGCGCCGCATGCTGGTTGAACAGCCGCCAGGATATAGACGGTCAGCGGCTGGGCGTCGCTGGGATCAGCCTGGGCGGAATTGTGTCGTCCATCGCGGCGGCCGTGGACCCCTCAATCCGCGAAGGCGCGTTCTTGCTGGCAGGCGGCGATCTTTCCAAGGTCATCTGGGAAATGCCGGAAGGCGCGGCCTTTCGCGCAGGTTGGATCGAGTCCGGCCGGACTCTGGGCGATCTGAAGGCGCTCACGGATCCCTTCGATCCGCTGGCCTACGCCTCGCGACTCGCCGGCAAGCGGGTGTTCATGATGGCCGGCAAGGTCGACGAGGTCATCCCTCCATCATCCGCCCGCGCCCTGTGGGAAGCGGCGGGCCGACCGCCGATCCGCTGGTACGACTGTGGGCATTACTCAGCCGTCGGCTTCCTCCTTCCGGCGATCCGTCAGACCGTCGATTTCTTCTCCTCTCCACCGGGACCCGATTCACCACCTGCGCCTCATTCTCGGTAATTGGGGCAGTCTATGCGTGTCACGCACTGGCCATCTGGCGCCACAGCGACGGTTTCGATTGTCAGAAAGCGAACTTGGGGTTAATCTCGCGGGAACGCGCCTACCGCGGCATCCGCGAAGGCTCTCCTTGTTCGTCCAGAAGGAGGGATAGGAATGACGGCCCGTATCACAAGCGTCTTCTTGTACGTCAAGGACGTACGAAGGTCGCTGGAATTCTACAACGAGGTCGTCGGCGCCGAAATCGTCCAGATCCACGCTGAGCACGAGAATGGGCCGTATTCGCTCGCGATCCTCCGCATCGGCCAATTCACGTTGATGCTCCATCCCCAGGAGCCGCACGCGCAGGAATTCGAGGACACCCGCGTCGGTGTGGGCATTCACCTTCAGATGCAAGTCCCGAATGTGGATGAATTCTACCAGCATTGTATGGACGAAGGGGCGATCTTGAGCATTTCGGGAGAACCTGCCGATCAAGAGTGGGGCTGGCGGGAGTTCGCCCTCCGCGATCCGGACGGATACGTCTGGTCGGTCTACCAGATCCTCACCGAAGCGGGAGGTCAGTGGACGATGTAACAGCGGGAACGCTGCCGATCCCGACGCGTGTGAATAGGGCGGCACAGCCGGCCAATCCGGCAGTCTCGATGCGGAGTGTGTTGACGCTGATCTTCGCCGCCAACCAACCGGACCGGCCCGCGAGGTCGATTTCCGAAGTCGTCAGGCCGCCCTCCGGCCCCACGGCCAGGACGACTGCGGCACCGCGCGGATCGACGGCCAACGGCAGGGGGGACTGCCGTCGGCATCGGCGAGGAACCGTAGCGAGTCGGGGAAGGAGCCGATCAGCGTCGTCCACGCCACTGGCTCATCCAGGGACATGAGGCGGGCTCGGCGGCACTGTTTCGATGCCTCGATGATCGACCGCCGCAGCCGGCCCAGCTTCGTGCCGCGGGGATCCACGACCGAACGCTCGGTGATTAGCGGTATCAGCCGGTCGACGCCGAGTTCCGTCGCCTTCTCGACCAGCCAGTCGAACCGATCCGCCTTGGGCACGGCGGTGGCCAGGGTCAAGGAACACGGAGCGTGATGATCCGGCAGGGGTTCCCCTTCAATCACTAGCTCGGCGCCTTGGAGTCGAACGGCCACGACCCTCGCGGATGAGGCAAATCCGTGGCCGTCGAAGACCTCAACACGATCGCCCAGGCCCAGGCGGCAGACTCGCGTCAGATGCCGCGACTCCTCGGAATTCAAGCGCAGGAGGCCGTCTTGAGGCGGATCGGGGCAGTAAAAGCGAGCGGGCACGCCTCTTCTCCAGATCAGTGCAAAGATGGAATCCCATCCTATCCGATCCAGGGGGAGGACGCGATGTGACGACCTGAATGCGACGAGGTGGTCAACGCTCGCACGAGGAGGGCCATCGACGTGTGGTATGGACACTGGGGGCTGGAGCGCGATCCTTTCGACGACCATGATACGCCCTATGTCTCGCTCCCTTCACATGATGAGGCATTGCTTCGCCTGGTCTACTCGATCGAGCAGGGGAGGCGGGATGTGGTCTTTTCCGCGGCGGCGGGCCTGGGAAAGACGGTCGTGCTGCACCGGGCTGTGGCCGAGAGCCGAACTCCCGGGCGGCGCGTGGCCCTGATCCAGGCTCCGTCCGACGGGGGCCTGATCCTCGGTAAAGTCGTTGAGCGTCTGGGCCAACCTCTGTGTCGCGAGGCAGGACTTCCCGCGATTTGGCAGGCGCTCGAACGAGCATTCCGAGTCGCCGCCCTTCAGGGTTTGCAGATCATCCTGGCCCTCGACCACTGGACCGCGGACTGCGAGAGTCGCGTTGTAAGCGACCTGCACGCCCTAGCGCACGGCGGATCCGGAAACGGAACCCGGCTCACGATCATCCGAGTCGGGTCTCCGCCGTGGGACGGGTGTCTCGAATCCACGGACGACTGGGCCCTCGCGATCAGCCTGATGCGGCTGACGCGTTCTCAGGTAGACGAGTATCTTACGCGGAAGTTCGCGGCCGTCGGATGCACCGAGCGTATCTTTACCCCGCGCGCAGTCACGCGGCTTCATGGCCTCTCGCGGGGTATTCCGCGGGGCCTCGAGCAACTCGCCGCCTTGAGTCTCATCGCCGGTGCGGTGCGCGGACTGGAAGTGATCCCACCCGACGTTGTTGACGGAGTCGCTCAGGAATGCTGCATGGACGATTCCAAAGCAAAGCCGTGGCTGTAGATCCGATCCCTCTCATACTCGACTCACCCCGACCGGCGCGACGACCGGGGTAGATTCCCCGGCAGGGTTCGTGCTAGCATGGCGAGTGGTCTTGGTTTGACGATTCTCGTCCGGAGGGACGTAACGATCGTAGGAGATGAATGGGAGCCCATGAGCGAGCCGACCATTTCTTTACGCAACCCGGCGAAGGCGGCTTTTCTGGCATGGCTGGTACCCGGCCTGGGCCATTTTTACCAGGGTCGAACCGGCAAGGGAATCTTGTACGCCGTCTGTATCCTGGGCTTGTATGTCATGGGAATGGTGATGGGCGAGGGAAAGATCGTCTACTGGCGATGGGTGAACCCGTTCAATAACCCGGAGAAGTTCTGCCTCTACTACCTGGGACAGTTCTTCGTCGGATTGCCCGCACTGCCCGCGCTGATTCAGAGCACGCTCCAACACTACCACTGGGACCCGATCCTCTGGGGTTTCATGGCCGAGCCGCCGCAGAATGTCTTGAACGGCCTGCAACGGCATCTCGGAAAGCTCGTCGAAATCGGGACGATCTACACCACGGTCGCGGGCCTCTTGAACATCCTGGCGATCTACGACGCCTATGAAGGGCCGGCTTATCAAGACTTCGAAGACGAAACCGCCTCCCGAACCACCGCCCAGCCGCTGCCGGCCGCGGGACTCCGGCCGGAGGGCTCTGCATGATCCGGTCATCCGTGCACATCTACTGGCTAATCCTCCCCCTCGTGATCGCGATCAGCCTCGTCTACTCGGCCTCACGGCATGAAGCGTGGAGTCGGATCTGGTGGCACTCGCTGCGCCTCAGCGTCTGGATTCTGGGGATCCTGGTCATCGCGACGGCGGTCCTGCTGTTGATCAACACCCAGGTTTGAGAAACGCGAACGGCTCGTCCGGCGTGAATCTATCGGCGTTGCCGCGATGACGGGACTCCGTTCCCGCCATGAAAGCGATTGCAGCAAGATCCGTGCCACTTTTCATGTAATCTTCCGCCACCGAAGGGTTCTCGATTCGAGCTTCGACATTCAAGATTCAAGAGGGCAACGATTGATGCTTATTGAATCTGGAATCTCGAATCGTGGACTCCGCATTGGGTTGTGGCCGACGGCCGTGTTGGAGCGTGAGCGGCATCATCGAGGTCCGGCGGCGACCGCCTGTCGATAGACGTCGAGGTAGCGGTCGGCGTTGCGAGCCATCGCAAAAAACTCTTCCGCCACCGGGCGCGTCGCAGAGGCCAGTCGGGCCGCGAGGGCGGGGTCGCCGAGGACGCGAAGGATCGCCTCGGCAAGTGCTTCCGGCTCGACCGGCGTGAGCAGTCCCGCGCCTGTGTCACCCAGTAGCTGCCGGTAGTCGCCGAAGTCCGTGGCCACGATCGGCCGGCCCGCGGCGAGGTAGACCGCCAGCTTGCTCTGAACGGAATAGTTCTCGCGGCATGCCAGTCGCGGGTGGACCAGGACGTCGGCGCGTTGGGTCAGCGCGACGACCTGATCGGGGGTCTGGCCGGACAGGACGATCAGCCGGTCCGCGTGGGGGCCGAGTTGGGTGCGGTAGGTCTCGCCCGCCTCGGACGGTCCGCCGACGAGGACGCAGCGCGTCTCGGGCATCGCGAAAACCCGGGGCAACGCCTCGATCAGGATCGGCACCCCCTGGTTGGGATGGACGATGCTCCCGACGTACATGACGACCTTGTGCTGGGGGCCGATTCCCGTGATCGACGCCACGGGCCCGGGCACGTCGTATTCGGCCAAGTCGATGCCCGGGTAGATGACCCGTACCCGCTCGGCAGGGACACCCTTCTCCTCGACGACCACCTGTTTGACCGGCTCACCCAGGGCGATCACCGCCGCCGCGTGGCGAACAACCTGTTTCTCCAGAGCTCGGTAAGTCCGAAAGACCCAGCCGCGCCCCAGTCGATCGCGCTCGACCTCGTCGCCGAGGAGCGAGTGGATCTCGTAGACCATCGGCCAGCCGAACCGCCGGCAGGCGAGATGGGCACGTGTCGCGCCGCCATAATGCTGGGCGTGAACGAGGTCGAACGGCTGCTCGCGGCAATTCGCTTCAAACCCAGGCCGCTGGCCCAAGCCCAGGCCGGGACCTCGTAGATCGGTGTCCCCTCGAAGGTGGTCCGGCGCATCGACCGCTCCCACGGGGGCCGCGCCCGGAGATAGGCGACCACGACGTCCACGCCGCGCGGCGCAGCGCACGCAGGATCTTGATCGGCAACATCGCCGTGCCGTCGTACTCGCCGGGGATCGGAAACGAGGTCACCATCAACACGCGCATCACTCTTGGGCTCCATCCATCGCCGGAGACTGATTTCCGTTCACACGTTGACGGCACCCTGCGAAGGATGAACGACCCGGACGGGCTCGCGGCGATGCCGCTGGCCTTTCGTCAGGATCCCACCCATGCGGCGGTCGAGGGCCTCGAGGGCGGCGTCCAGGATGCCGCGGGCCGTATCGAGGTGGCGCGGGCGAAGGGCATAGGGATCGCGGGGCAATCCTGTGCGAGGGAAGGCCAGGCGATCGGGGGGGGTGATGCGCCGGAGCCCAGCCGGAACCTGGTGCGGCTGCATGGGCTCGTATTCGCCGTCGCGACGGGCCGATCGGTAAAAGGCTCGTCGCGCCGAGGCCGGACCGGGATAGGCCCACGAGGTCCGCAGCATCAAGAGCTCGACAAATTGCGGCCAGGGAGGCGCTTCGGGGTCGAACGGACCGGTGGGGACCCCGGGCTCGGCCACGACGGCCGGCAGGAGACGCCATGCCTCCGCCAGGGGCAACGGTCGGCTGGGGTCGGCGATCAGGCCGCGCAACTCGAGGCGGCCGAGCTCCTCAGCGGCCTGGTGCACCAGCGCCTCGGCGCTCGAGAGGTAGAGCAACAAGGCCGACCGTGCCAGCCGGCTCGCCTCGCTCTCCGATCGCGCCAGCCGGCTCTGGGTATGGAAGTATAGCGCGTCCTGATAGAAGCAGTGGAACGGGCTATACAGCGTCTCGATCACCCAACCGGGGTCGAATTCCTCGTCGGCAGCCGACTCGACCCGAACGCCCCGACCCAATGCCTGCGACGTCCTTTGGCCATTGGTATCCGTCGCACCCTCGGTCCGGTTGTGCCCGGTCGTCGAACTCGTCCCAGCATGCCCGGCCCGCGGGGATGGGGAATGGTCGGCCCTCGACTGGTCCTCCGGTATCATGGACGACCCGATCCTCCGATCGTCGGTCTCAGCCAAGATTCACGCCTCCCTGCCTCGCCCGGGTGCGTGTCCGACACTGCGAGCACCCAGCGATCTCAGGGGTTTGGCCCAACGCGGGCCGCGCGACTCTTACATGACTCATCGTATCATAATTCCAGAGTCCGCAACCGTCTCCAGCGAAAAAAGGGGCTCGACTTTTGGGGATTCTGGTTGTGGACCGAGAGCTGGCTGGTCGATTGCAATTCTGAGAGACTTTCTCTTCGCTTCCCCCCGTGACCCCGAGGGCCTGCTGTCCCCCCAACTACCCACAAGAGCCATGTTCGGCTGCGGAGGCGAACAGGAGCCTCAACAAGCGGGGATTGGCGTCCGGTCTGTAGATATTCGGAGGTCGACTGTCTTACAATGTCGCTCGGGAGGAGTGGCCGAAGGACCTCGAGACTCGAGGTCGCGAGCCCCCTCATTACGTCGGTGCCTTCGGAGGTTGAAAGAACGAAAGACCCGGAGGTCGGAGGCGACCTCAAACCGCGAATCGACCGGACATGGTAACGATTGTAAGAAAGAAAATGGCTCCGGTTCGTTCCAGGGTCTTAGAACATCGGGTCCCGACGAGCGTACTCTTCCCATAGGGATCATCCAGGCCGCTGGGATCAAGCCATGCAGGCGGAGTTCTTGCCATGAACCGCGTCCAGCAGATCGGGTTTGGCCTTGTGCTGCTCGTTGGTAGTACGCTTTCGGTTTCGGCGGCTGCTCAGGAATCCGGGGCCACGGCGCCTCCGGAGATTGCTCCCTTGCCCTTGGGGGAGAAGAACCCCGCCGGCGATGGTGTGAGCCGGCCTGCCGGCCCTGCGGCCAACCAGAGGGTCAGGCCAATATCGGAGGGGCCCCTTCACGAGGCGTTTCTCTCGCCGCGAAAGGATCGGGAACCGACGTACGTCCCCAAGTCGCCTCCGCGGCCAATCGGCGAGAAGCCCGCGATCGATCCGCCCAGCGATCGGGCCGAGTGGATCGAAGGCTACTGGGAATGGGACGAGGGACGCAAGGATTACGTCTGGGTCACCGGCACATGGCGCGTACCACCACCCGGCCGGTTCTGGGTCAATGGCTACTGGAAGCGCGACGATCGAGGCTGGTATCGCGTCCCCGGCTTCTGGAGTGAGCGGAAGACCGACCGGCTCGATTATCGAAAGGACGGACCACCCGAGGAACGTCCCGACGACGAACCCGGCGAGCAGCCCGCTGCTGACTGCTTCTTTATCCCCGGCCAGTATTACCCGGACGGCAACGGCGTGGTCTGGAAGAAAGGCTTCTGGGCGAAGGTCCAGCCGGATTGGTCCTGGGTCCCCTCCCAGTGGATTCGCCAGCCCGACGGCTGGGTCTTCCAGGATGGCTACTGGGACCGCACCCTGGAAGACCGTGGCACTCTCTTCGCGCCCGCAGAGGTGGACAAGGCCGCTCCACAATCCGAAAACCTGACCTATCAACCCTATACCCTGATCCCCCCGGAGATGTATGGTCAGCTCAATGGAGCCTTTGGCCGTCCCAACTCCAACTATGACGGATATCCGGGCGTCTATTACGACGAGACGGGCCGCTACTACGGATATGCCGACTACGGCAACCTCGGTGGTTATTATGGGTATCTCGATTATCCCTATTACGGTGCCAATGGCTACCCCTACACTGCGTCTCCGGTTCAGTATGGGTATGGCGGCATGGGCTATGGCGGCATGGGCTATGGCGGCATGGGCTATGGCGGCATGGGCTATGGCGGCATGGGCTATGGCGGCATGATGGGCGGTGCCTTCGGCCTCGGTATGGGTTATCCGTACGGCGGCTTCGGGTATGGGTATCCCTTCTTCGGCTATGGATATCCCTATCTCGGCCTCGGTTACGGTGGCCTGGGTTATGGTGGTTTCGGTTACGGTGGCCTGGGCTATGGAGGTTTCGGTTTCGGCGGCCTGGGCTATGGAGGTTTCGGTTTCGGCGGTTTCGGGCTGGGGTTTGGCTTCGGTTATCCCTTCTTTGGTTTCGGCTTCGGCTTCGGCTTCCCGTTCTTTGGTGGCTTCGGCTTCGGCAATGGGTTCTTCCCCGGCTTTCGAAACCACTTCCCATTCCGCGGTGGCTTTGGTCGCAACGTCGCGATCAACCGGAGCGTCAGCATCAACCGAAGCGTCAGCGTCACACGGAACGGGAACACGGTGACGCGGAACGTGAACGTCACCCGGAACACCAGCATTAATCGGTCTGTCAGCGGTTCTCGTGGCGGGGCTCACGCACCGGCGTCTTCTCATCCGTTCGCCAATCCGTTCTCCCACAGTTTCGAACTCGACGCGCACGGCCAGCCGGTCCAGTACGAGCCAGGGCCACGTTCGCCAGGCATCGGCTGTCTCGTCGGGGTCCAACGGCTGGCGTTCTTCGTACAATGGTGTGAACTCCCATACCGCAACCGCCAGCCGTACGTCTTCCGTGCGCGGCGCCACGGCCCTTGGGGGCAGGCAGGGCGCGGGGCAAGCCGGTGCGGGGACGGCGATCTCGCGCGGAGGTGCGGGGCAGGGAATGACAGGTGCGGGCCGTGGGTTGGCACAGAGTGGCGGAGGTGCAGGAAACCTCGGGCGCGGGACCGGCATGCCGGGCTCTGGGATGAGCCATCCGGGGCTGGCCGGTAACGCAGGACGGATGGGTGCAGCCGGCTCTGGAATGGGGGCCATGGGCGCGCATCCAGGGATGATGAACGGTATGATGGGGGGCCATCCGGGTGGAATGCCGATGGGTGGCTATGGCGGCGGATTCCGGGGGTCGCCGATGATGGGAGGCATGGGAGGACACCCGCTTGGCGGCGGATTCGGTGGCGGAATGCACATGGGCGGCATGGGTGGAATGCACATGGGCGGCGGTGGTCACATGGGCGGCGGCGGACACGGCGGTGGCGGACACCGTTGATTGCGCGGCGAGCGTCGCGAACTCGTCCCATCCGACGCTTCACTCGCGCCCCAACCACAGTGAACGATAGCGGTCGGACGATCGGACGTCAGAAGGCGTAAAGGCGTCCGATCAATGCCGGAAGTGGCGGCGTCCGGTCAGGACCATGGCGATCTCGTGTTCGTCGCAGGCGCGAATGGTCTCGTCATCACGGCGCGAGCCACCGGGCTGGATGATGGCCGTGACGCCGGCGGCCGCGGCCTGATCCGGACCGTCACGGAACGGGAAGAATGCATCGGAGGCGAGAACCGCACCCTGGGCGCGCGATCCCGCTTTCTCGACGGCGATCCGGACGGAATCCAACCGGCTCATTTGGCCCGCGCCCACTCCCACGACCCGACCGTCTCGGGCGAGGACGATCGCGTTGGACTTCACCGCCGCACAGACGCGCCAGGCGAAGGCGAGGTCGCGCCGTTCGCTCTCGGACGGGGAGCGCCGGGTCGGAATGCTGCCGGCAACCGGATCTTCTTCGAGCTGATCCCAGTCCTGAACGAGGAGTCCTCCTTCGATCCGGCGAAGATCGCTGCCTTGTGGAGGCGGGTCCTGGGGTCCTAGGGGGCGCCGAGCTCGATCAGGCGGACGCTGTTCCGCCAGGTCGGCTTGGTGGTCAGCCACTCCAGGGCCTCCTCCTCGAAGCCCGGCGCCAGGATCGCCTCCAGGAATCGACCGGGCTGGCACATCCGCTCCGCCGCGGCTCGATCCACTCGTCGATTGGCGGCGACGATGCCGCCGAATGCGCTGAGCGGATCGCCTTCATATGCGCGTTCGAAAGCCTCGGACATATCGTCGGCCACCGCGGCGCCGCAGGGATTATTGTGCTTGAGGATGCAGACCGCAGGCTCGTCGAAATACCGGACCAGCCGGAGCGCACTATCGAGGTCCAGCAGATTGTTGTACGACAGCTCTTTGCCATGACGGACCGTGGCGGTCGCGAGGTTGGGCCCGCGCGCGGCTGGTTCGACGTAGAACGCACCCCTCTGGTGGGGATTCTCGCCGTAACGCAACGGAGAGCGGAGTTCGAAGCGATATTCCAGGATCTGCGGGAACGGCAAGGATTGATCGGCCTCGCCGGGCGTGACGAAGTTCCGGCCGAGATAGTTGGCGACGGCGCAGTCGTAGGTGCTGGTCACCTGGAACGCGGCGAGGGCCAGCCGGCGACGATCCTCGAGGCTCGTCCCTCCGCGCTCGCGAATCGCGGCCGCCACTGCATCATACTGCTCGGGGCTCGTCAGCACGGCGACGTGGTCGTGGTTCTTGGCGGCGCCCCGGATCAAGGTCGGTCCACCGATGTCGATGTTCTCGATCGCATCGACGAGCGTAACATCGGGGTGCGCAATCGTGACCTGGAAGGGGTAGAGGTTGACCACGACCAGGTCGATCTCGGGGAACCCTTGTTGTTCTAGCGTCGCCAGATCGCCGGGAACGTCGCGGCGGGCGAGGATGCCGGCGTGGATCTTGGGATGGAGGGTCTTGACCCTTCCGCCGAGCACCTCGGGTTGACCGGTATAATCGGCCACCTCGGTCACGTCCAGTCCCGAGGCGACCAGCGTCGCACGCGTACCGCCGCTGGCGAGCAGCTCGACGCCCTGCCCGGCGAGGAAACGCGCCAGTTCGACCAGGCCCTGCTTGTCGAAGACACTCAGCAGGGCGCGCCGAATCACGACCACATTCTCACTCATGGTAGCCGCTCTCGCTTCGTGAACTTCGCAGAACTTCCGGCGACCGTCTTCCCATCCGAGGCGGACCTCAAGGTCTTGGAAGTCCGGCGGCCCTCGCCGGATTCGATGAGAGGCGAGGGCCGCGACCAGGTGGCACTTACTGAGGCGAGTCGTCGGCCTCTTTCTTAGGGGCGGCCTCTTTGTCTCCGGCCGGCGCTGGTTCTTCCCCCGCTGCGCCCGGTGCGGGCTCGGCACCGGCCTCCCCGGCGGGGACGGCTGACGAGTTCGGCTTGAGCCCCTCCGGAGGAACAAACCCGAAAGGGGGCATTTTGGGATCACGCAGCAGCCTCGGCTGAGTCTGACCGATCTCCCGCAGGGAGATGATCATTCCCGAGCTGGTGGCGAATATCGAGCGGTCATTGAACCGATTGACGATATCCAGGTCGTAATCGCGGACATTCAGCCCGGCGTGCAGGTGGCTCTCGGATGGGTCGATCACCATCCGGCCGGTCACGCGATCGATCACGAAGAGGTCGAGATTGTACGAGCGGAGATAAAGCTTGGTCGCGCTGATCGACGCCAGACGTCCCCCCTGGGTCGCCACGGTCCATCGGCGTGCCCCGTTGACCGGGTCGAGGCTGGAGAGGAACCCCTCGACGTTGGTGACGTAGACGTCATTGTCCGCCACCAAGGGCTCCTGACGAATCGGGGCGCCGGACGCAAAGGTCCAGAGCAGGTCGGACGTGAGCAGGTCCGCGGCATACACGACGAAGTCGGCGGAAGGGATCAGCAGGGTGCGCGTCCCATAGGAGCCCAGGCCCTCACCGATCGCGCCACCGGTCGGGATGCGGAATAAGACCGTGGGCTCATCGGCCATCACGACGTAAGTCTTTGAATCTCCGCCGCCGAATGCGAGTATGTTCTCCGCCGGCAGGGGGCGCGTGGAGATCGTCTGACCGGCGTGCCAGCTCGGGAGCGGGTACGGCGTGTTGCGGATGGACTCGTTCCCCTTGGAGTCGGCCCGCTTGAGCGAGAACCCTATCAACAGCCCGTTGGTCATGCCGACCCAGACGCGGGACTCATTGCAGGCGGGAGGGCTCGTCGGGATCGTACCGAGGTTGGTCGTCCACATCGGCCGTCCGGTCGCGCGGTCGAGCGAGTAGAGCGTGTTCGCGTTGGTCACGAAGACGGCCCACGAGTTGGCGGTCGCCCCGCGCGAATCCCGTTCGCTCGCCGAGTTGGGCCGTCCAGAGCCGCCGGCCCGTCTCGGCATCGTAGGCGTGCAGTTTGGCGTAGCTGGTCTGGGCGAACAGGAGCGTGTCCGTGCGACTGATCCGGAGCAGCCGCTCGGTCTCCACCAGCGGCACCACGACGAACCATTGACGCTCCAGCCCCAGCCGTTCGAGCGAGGTTCGCGACGGGACGAGATTCCTCGGGAAGGGCGACTGTGCCCGGGCTGAGGAACCGGCGATGATCGAGAGCATGACCCAGATCGGCAAGACACGGCGGAACATGGACCCGTCCTTTCGGATACCCGACAGAGACGTCACGGTGTGGTGCGATGCGAACTTGCTCCACATTCATCCCTAGCCGACGCCCGTCGCCGCGTCAAGCGACCCCGGTCGGGTTATCGTACGCACGACCGTTTCAGTAGGTCCAAACGGACCCTCAACGCCCCGGCTCGGGCGGGAAACCGGCACCCTGTGCATCAAGAGGGCTCCCCGTCGGCTCGGAAGTCGGCCCGGCAGGGATCCCCTTGGCCGTCCCCAGGCACACGGGACACGCGTCGCCGGGCCCCGTATACGGCCGGGCGCATCGCGGGCACAAGCCAACGCTGCGGCGAAGCGTCGGCAAGGCGGCGCGCATGCTGGCCCCTTCGACCGTGCCCGCGAACGTCTCCGCGACCTGCGTCGCCAGCGACACCACCTCCGGCTGGATCTTGCCGCTCCGCAGCCGTCGCTGAATCAGCCCGAGGAACCACTTCGCCAGGTCGCGCTCCAGGGTCCCGCGCTGCTCGTCCTCAAGTGACGTGGTGACTCCCAGGTACAACTCGATGACCCGGGCCGGGTCATTCACCTGGTGGCGCCGCGTCGAGCTGAGCCAGCTTTCCCAGGATCGTCTGGCGACGGCCGGCATCGAGTTGTTCCCGCATCTCCGCGATGATCGGGTCGCCGGGAACCGCCTCCTGGAATTCGTCGAGGAGCAACGCCGCTTCGTCCCAGGACCCGGAGTCGCCGGGCCCGGTCGATTTCGGCCAACCGCCTCGTCCGGTCGATGGAAGAAGGACCCTGGGAAACCGCAGGCTCCCGTGGCCATCCCCCGACCTCGATCCATCGCTCTAGCAAGGCCGTGACACGTCTCAGCTCCGCGATCAACTCCCACGAGCCGCTCGCCGACCGATCGACGTGTTCGATGAGGAGGGCCGCGACCACCTTACAGAGCAACCCCAGAATCCAGCCGGAGAGACCGAGGGCCAGGCCCAGGCTCACGCCGTTTGCGACCGCGACGGCCCACACCGACCAGGTCGGCGACTCGACCGCCGCCGGCGCGAGCGCGCGGGCGAGCCCCGAGAGGAGTCCCAAACTCAGCAACCCCCATCCCAATCTTGGAGCGAACGCCGCCAGTGCCCGGGCGACGTCCCGAACTTCCTTGCCGTGAGTCACCTCAGCCGGGTGCGGATCCGGAAGCGCGGACTTCGTGTCGGATTCGCTACTCGTAGGCTGATCTGCCATGTCGCCGATGGGGGAGGATCCTGGCATCTCCGCAACGTTTCCGATTCCCAACCGATTCATCGTGCCCTTGGAGTCCGCACCCGCGGCATGAAGTCCCATGCGCATCGATTCCATATTGCAAGCTCTCGGTGAGGTTCGCGCATCAATCATTATTCGCTATCGACGGCCGCCGGGCTAGCACCCGGCCCGCAGAACCTGACGCGTCGTTACAAGCCAAGGACCACGGTTGACGACTTGAACAGCCGCCGACCGTGGTCCGCATTCGGTCCCGACTCCCTCGTCCTGGACCGGCAAGGTCCGGATCGTTTCTCCTCCGCGCTCCGATTGGTCCGCCGGATCCGCTAGGCACCGTACTGTCTTGCGATCCGGTTGGTCGAGACCCGTTCCTCCTCCAGCATGGATTCATCCAGATGATAACTCATGAGATAAGCGTCTTCTCCCGTGTCGAGGTAATGCTCGCGAACCACTTCGGAGGCCCGGAAGCCCGAGACCCGGAAGAACAACTGGGCAGCGAGGTTGGTCTCCCGGACATAGAGAGCGATGCGGTTTCGCCGCTGGCTGGAGAGCTTGCCGACGAGCTTGCCCATCATCTGCCGGCCAACGCCGTGTCGGCGACAATCGCGATGAGTGGCGAAGTCGAGCACGTGGATCTTGTTCCGGTGCAGCTCATAGATCATGAAGCCGACGATCCGCTCTCCATGCTCGGCGACCATTCCGATGCAATTGCGCTGACGCAGGACACGCAGAAACTCTTCCTCGCACCAGGGGTATTCGAAGCTCGCATGCTCGATTGCGAGGACCTCGGGCATGTCCCGCCGAATCATCCAACGGATATGCACTCGGGTCTGCGCGGGGGAGGTTGGTACCGTGCTCATCGCGCCTCCTTGCATGGAACAGAACGAATGTACGACGACCGTATCGCCGCCCGGGTACGATCGGCTCGGACATTGCGATATTAAACCAGCAACTTCGGCGGTCGCGGTGCCGTGGAGAGGGTTGCCCCCAACGAGAACGGAAGTGCATCGGATCTCTGCCTCGTCAGGGGCCTCGAGGCGGGGCGGATTCTAGCGTAGTGTCCGTTCCCTGCCAAGGTCCCTTCCTGGCGGATAAATCTCCGCATTTTCTCGTCTTTCGCGAGACCACCCCTCCAGGGCGGCCTCCACCTGACTCTCTCCCCGCGCGAAGCCGCCTGGGTTAGAGGTAGTATCGGAATCCGGCCGACTCGATCGTGAGGATTACACCGCTCGAAATGACCAGGTCGAGGTGTCGGGCGATGCCGGACATCGGGCGTACGCCGTGCCAGTCGTGGAGCCGGCGTGCCTATCTAGGCTTGGAAAAGCTTTGGAGGACTGAGGGGTCAGAATCGGCCGAAGGCGTAATTGGCGTTGGAGACGTCGAAGTCGTGGTCGCTTAGTCCGACATTGAGCTTGATGTCCTTGTAGGTGTATTCCTCCATCAAATCCGGCGGGACCTCGGGTGAACCCGGCCAATCGTAGGCCTCGAAGTGAATGGGCAGACCGAGTTCGCCGTCGATGAAGAGGCGGACGCGGTAGAACATGTATTCCGTCTGCCGGCAGGGGTGCGTGGTTTCAATCATCGTACAGTTGCGGCCGTCCACCTCCTGGTCGTTTCGGATGAAGACAACGGTTTCCGAGGGGTCCAGCTCCGAGGACCAGCGGGTCTCCAGCGTGTCGAGCAACGGTCCGATGCCGGCCTCGGTGATCGGGTGGCGATTGTCTTCCATGGCACGGCTCCCGGTGGGCTCGAGCCGGAGGGTCCCCGCAAGCAGCTTGTTCAGGCCGACATCATGGGCCAGCACTTTGCCATCGTTTTGACCGGCGATGTAAATGGCCTCGCGTCCCTTGGCGGGCTGCTGGAACCGGATGTAGATGCTCCTGGGTTTGGTCCGCACCTTCATGGCAAGCACGTGGACGGGAGTTAGTCGTCCTTTGATCCGCTCCCGCTTGGAAAACGTGCAGGTGTAGTCGCGGATTGCCTCGTACTTGGCCTGGCACTCCTCGATGGCGGTGATCGCCCGCGCGGTGGCGATTCCGCGCAGGTCGCAGCTCTTGGCGACCGAGTGTCCCGATGCGGCCGGCTTCAGAGTGATGTACGATTCGATCGCGCCGCTGTCGGCTCGATTCGGCCCCGAGCCGATGACGGGCTCGCTGGCGTCCGCGACACGAAGAGCGGGGAGGCTTGGCGCCTCGAACACCCTTTTCTCGTGTCCCAGTGCGCCCGCTCTCACGAGTCCGCGCGAGCCGGTCAGAGGATGCGCCCTGGTCCCTCGAACCTCCACCCACACGGCGCAGGTCAACGCCGCGAGGCCCACCCCGATGAGGAAAAGTCGTCTCCTGCTTCGGCTCGTCACACGGCTCGTTAGAACGACCGACCCACTCATTGGGATGGACATGAGGATTGGCTTCCAGCTCGCTGGCCACGGGATTGGGGGTGAAAAGAAATGCCCGCCCGACAATCAGAATGCCCTTTTATCTCTAGCTTATCATACTGCATGGGAAGGATCGAGGGAGTCTGTTTGCCGGAGTCCTGCGAATTATCGGGATGGAAACACGCCCTGGCTCAGGGGTTGAGTTACGTCCGAGATCCGCCGCGGGGAGCTGTGGAGCAATTCGCGGGCCAGCCTCGAAATCCGCTCGCTTTTCGCAGAAACCTGGCTAGAAACCCTCCCGAATTGATATAACCGAGAAGATCGACGCGCCCGAGATTACAAATGCCTGTTATCTTTTCAAACCCGGGGGTCCGGCGTCCTATCCGAGCCGGGGGGATGATGGCGGCCTGCAGCGTTTTTACGGAGAGAGAGGAGTACGACATCCGTGCCGGAATTCACGATGGAAACGGTTGAATCGCCGCCGTTCGGCCAGGTCAGTTACGTGTTCTGGCGGCCCGGGCGGACCGACGCCATTGTTGTCGATCCCGGTTTCGATCCCCGATCGATCCTCGACCTGCTGGGCCGCGAGCAACGACGGCCCGCGGCGATCCTCAACACGCACGGCCATGTGGACCACATCGCGGGCAACCAGGCGATGAAGGCGGCGTTCCCCGACGTGCCCCTGATCATCGGACGCAACGAGGCGCACCTGCTCCGCGACCCCGAGGCGAACATGAGCGCCACCTTCGGGCTCCCGATCCGCAGCCCCGATGCCGATCGGTTGGTGGAAGACGGCGAACAGTTCGAGGCGGCCGGATTCACGTTCACGGTCCGGGAGATCCCGGGCCACAGCCCCGGCTCGGTGATTTACATTTGCGACGAGTTCGACCCTCCCCTCGTTTTTGGCGGTGATGTCCTCTTCGCCGGTTCCGTCGGCCGGACGGACCTCGGCGGCGACTTCCCGTTGCTCCGCTCGGGGATCCACGAGAAGCTGTTTTCGCTCCCCGACGCCACACGGGTCTTCCCGGGACACGGCCCGGCCACGACCGTCGGCCACGAGCGGCGGACCAATCCCTTCGTCGGGGACGGGGCCGGCTTCGTCACTCCGCAATGAACGTCTGGGCGATCTCGGACCTGCATCTGTCCTTCGCCCGGCCCGACCGTCGCGAGCGTTACGCGGCCCGCTGGCGAGATCATGCCCTGAAGATCGAGCAGAACTGGCGCGAAGCGGTCCAGCCGCGAGACGTGGTGCTCCTGCCGGGCGACTTCTCGATGGCCCGGAACCATCGCGAGCTCCAGCCGGACCTGGAATGGCTGGGACGGCTGCCCGGCACGAAGGTGCTCGCACCCGGAAATCACGATCGATGGTGGAACCACGTCGCGGCCGTCCGACGGCTCCTGCGCCGCTCGATGATCGCCGTGGATGGGGACGCCGCGGCCATCCAAGGGGTGGTCGTCTGCGGGACGCGCGGAACCCCCGCTCCTCGCGACGACGACCCGGCCGCCGATCCGGTCACCGTCGATCGGGAGCTCGACGCCCTGGGATGTGCGCTGGACCAGGCGAACCGCATCCGGGAGAATGCCGAACAGCCGGTTTATGTCCTCTGGCATTATCCCCCGTTCGACCCAAATGGGCAGCCTGGTCCGTGGGTTGAGCAATGGGAAAGCGCTGGGGTCACTGCCTGTGTTTATGGACATCTTCATATCGAGAGCCAATGGGCCCTTGCCGTGCAGGGTCTGGTCCGCGGCGTTCGCTATCACTGCGTCGCCGCCGATGCGATCGGCTTCCGCCCCTTGCGGATCGGCGAGGTACCGTCGGGCTGAGGAGTCGAGGTGGACCGGGACGCCCGCCAGCATTGACCCTCGGCATTCTGGCAACGCTGAGCAGACCCATTTCGGAGCGGGACGATCGTTCCCGGAGAACACAACGGCGCTGGTTCTCCCGATCATGACGATCTTATGAACTGGGATGATTAGCACTTTTCGGATGGATAGGGTTGCTTTGTCGATTAGCGAGAATTCACCGATCAGGTGGACTGTGCGGTTGCTTGGGTTTGTTTCGCGAATTCTTGGTCGCGCCGCGTGAGCTTTTGGGTTCGTTTTGCGGGTCTCGGCACGCGCGGCCTGGGCTTTTGGGTTCGTTTTCGCGGTTTGGGAATCCTGCAACTCATGGGTTTGTTCGTCAAACACTGAAGATAGCAAGCATTGACTCATGAGTCCTTCCATCCAAGAATTTACGCTTGATTCCCTCAGCAGAGGCGAATTGGACTCGACGCAACCGCTGGGGGGCACATCCGCAGGTTCGTGTCGCACCCCTACCTATCAGGATGCCGCAAGTTTGGAAATCCGTTAATGCACCTAAGCGTGAAAACGGGACACCAGCGATCCGAACTCCTGGCCTGGGCGTCAGTTGCGAAAATCCAAAAAAAAGAAAGGGGTGGAGACTAGACCCAATACCGTTGAATGAGCGTTAACCAGGAGAAAGGACAAGACTTGCGAACGACTTGTTTCCATACTCCCGCATGGGAACGAGAACCCAATTCAAGATTCCGAATGGATGTTAAGCCCGATGAATCAGAGACTTAGGATTATTAAATCTGGAATTCGGAATCTTGAATCCGATTCTTTCGCAAGCTCTGACTCTACCGGAATCCCGGTCGGACGATGACTCCCACAAGCGCGCCGCGTATGCTGTGGTTCGAGATTCCCGCCTCGGAGCGTCACGCTGTGGACGACGCACCTCGGGGATCGCGTCCTGTGAGGTACCCCATGATACGCCTCCACCCTGCGTCGCCCTGGTTTGCCGCGTCCTTCACGGCCATACTCGCCCTGCCGTCGGTCGTCCTCGCCCAAGGGGAGAAGTCCGAGGCTGCTCCGACCACCAAGCCTCAGGCGAAGACCAAGACCCCAGCGAAGAAAGGCGCGGCCCGGCCCACTCGCCCTCCGGTTCCGCCGACCCACGCCGACGTCGCCTATGGCGACCACGCACGGCAGGTGTTGGACTTCTACCAGGCGGAGTCGGCAACCCCCACACCGCTGGTTGTGTACATCCACGGCGGCGGCTGGGTCAACGGCGACAAGTGGGGAATCGGCGAGACCAACATCGATCGGCTGCGCAAGGCGGGGATCTCGGTCGCGGCGATCAACTACCGGTTCGTTACTCAGGCCCAGGACGCTGGCATCAAACCGCCGGTGAAGTGGCCCTTGGAAGACGCCGCACACGCCGTGCAATTCCTCCGCTCGAGAGCCAGTGGGTGGAACATCGACAAGACGCGGATTGGTGCAACCGGCGGCTCGGCCGGAGCCTGCTCCTCGCTCTGGTTGGCGTTTCACGACGACATGAGCAACCCGGCCAGCCCGGACCCCATCGCCCGCGAATCGACCCGTCTGACCTGCGCGGCCGTCTCGGCGCGCAGACCGCGCTGGATCCGAAGCAGCTCCGCGAGTGGATCCCGAACATGACGTACGGCGGCCACGCATTTGGATTCCGCAAACCCGGCCAGCGTGGTCCAGAGGAGTTCCAGGCGTTCTACGAGCACCGCGACGAGGTACTCCCCTGGATCAAGGAATACTCGCCCTACGAACATGCCGGCACCGGCGACCCGCCCGTGTTCCTGGACTATCCCGCTCAGGACAAGCCCGCCCGCCTCGGCGAAACCCAGCGCGACCCGACGCACTCGGCCGTCCTTGCTCTGCCCCTGGTTGAGAAGCTCCATGAGGCCGGCGTCGAGGCTCACCTCGCCTACCCGGGACACAAGGACGCCGATTACGCCTCCATGATCGATTTCCTCATCGCCAAGCTCAAGGCCCCGCGGCCCTGAGCGCGCGGGCAGACTCGCTCGACGCCATGGCGATCACGGTCCATCGCGGATGGCGCGGATCCTTGACTCGTCGTCGGTCGACATGGAAACGTGCCTCTCCGTAGATTGCCCGATCCCCAATATCCGCAGGGAACGAGGGCGAAAAGAGGAAATAACTAATAAATTCAATCACCCGCAAATCAAGATGCAACGATCTATTAGTTATTACCTTTTTTTGCCTCAGGCTATCCTATTGATCTCGTTCCCACGTTCCCGCGTGGGAACGGCCCTCCTGGCCGCTCCGCGGCCTGCGGACCGGACGACGCGGAGCGTCGCTAGCGGACGTTCCCACGCGGGAGCATGGGAACGAGAATCCCATGGGCCCACCGAGACTCCCTCGGAGGAGAACCCGGTTCTCTTGCGACGGTCTCCTAGCTTCCCACTTATTACTCTTGAACCGACAACCCCTTTCAATCGGTGATCTTCACGCGGGCCCCGAGCAGGGTATAGTTGGGTGGCCGTGTTGCGGCTCCCGACGAGTTTCCAAGGGCGAACGTTTCGAAAGTCAGTCCGCCGGGATCGATGAGAGATCGCTCATGAAACCTGACTCAACGATGCGGGAGAGGCATCGGCTCGACCCTGCCAAGATCATCGAGACCGCGGATCACCTGGCTCGGCGCGTCAGCGAGAAGTTGCTGGAGAGCACTCTCGCCGGCCTCGCGGCCGAGCTGGCGCAGGTCGCGCGCCAGACCGAGGAGCGAGCTCGCGAGGCACGACGACCGATCCTGGCCATCCGGATCGCTTCCATTCTGGCGGTCTGCGGGACGCTCCTTGGTCTCTGGTATCTCGCCCGCCATATCCACGCCCGGTGGGAGTTCGGCACGATCACCGAGGTCTTCGAAGCCACCGATGCCGGATTCAATCTCCTGGTCATCCTCGCCGGGGCTCTCTGGTCGTTCCTCACGCTCGAGGCCCGGATCAAGCGCCGGAAGGCCTTGGGGTCCATCGAGCAACTGCGCGACTTCATCCACGTCATCGACATCACGCAACTGTACTACACGCCCGATCTGTACTATCCCAATCCCGCGAATTCCCTCTCGTCCCTGAACATCGACTACACCTACCTACTCTTCTGCACCGAGATGCTGACGCTGATCAGTAACCTCGCCCCGCTTTACTCCCGAGGCGCGGCGGGCGACTCGATCTTGCGGGCGGTCGCTGACGTCGAAATGCTCGCCAACGCGATCTCGGCCAAGCTCCTGTCCAAGGCAGACACGGTCCGGATCGCGGCGGCATCGCGCTGAAAGCCGGTGCCAAAGCGGGTTGAACGTCTCACCACGAGCCCCGAACTTGCCGCGCAACCTTATCACACCCCTGGAATCCAACGCGAGCGAACCCTCTGCGTGTACTCTTTGTAGCCCGCCAGCTCGGCCGGCAATGTTCGCTTTTCCGACTGGGGTCCGAATCATTAGCAACACACAGGAGAGGAGTGCGAGAATCATCGCCCACAACGAACCCAGGGGCAGGGCGGTCCCCACCATGAACGGGCACCTCGCGCGTTGGGGGCATCCTCGAGCTCGATGGCTCGGCCCGAATGTTCTCGGCCTGGTCCCACACGAGCCACCGTGAAGAGGGACGTTCGACCACGTAGCGAGCGGCCAATCGGCGTCATAGAATACCAACCCGACGCGTCCGTCCGCTCGGAGGACGGCCCGCCCTGGCGAGTTCATTGCGCGACCCCGGCAGCACCCACGATGAATCTCAACCTGCTGACCCCACTCGGTCTGATGGGATACGGCTACCCCGGCCGTTATATCCTGCACGAACTGACGATGGCCGGCGTCCAGGTCGCCCTCTTCCCGGTCGGCAATCCCGGGCCATTCAGCCAGAACAAGCAGGACCCCGTCGCGCTCGGCCTCGCAAACGCGACTCAGTACGATCCGATGGCGCCGAGTGTCCGGATCTGTCCCGCGATGATGCAGGCGGAGCATGTCGGTCGGGGCAAGCACGTGGGCTTCCCGTTCTTCGAGCTCGACCACTTCGAGCCCGGGGCGGTCCACCACCTCAACCAGTTGGATCTGATCCTGGTGGCATCGCGATGGGCGGCCGGCGTCGTCGCGGCCCGCGGTCTCACGGTCCCTACGGCGGTCGTCCCGCTCGGCGTTGACCGCTCCGTCTTCCACGAGGCGATCGGCGCGGGCGATCGAGGACGCAGAGCGGGACCCACCGTCTTCGTCAACAACGGCAAATGGGAACGGCGCAAGGGGCACGACTTCCTCCTCGAAGCCTTCTGCAATGCGTTCACGCCCCGCGACGATGTCCTGATCACGTTGTTGAGCAGCAATTACGCACTGGCACAGCCAGCCAACGACGAGTGGGCACGGATGTTCCTCAATTCGGCCGTGGGCTCGAGGGTGCGGCTGGTACCGCGACTGCCGAGCCAGCATGAGGTGGCCGACCTGATCGCCGGGTGCGACTGCGGCGTCTTCCCATCCCTGCGCCGAGGGATGGAACCTCGGTCTGCTCGAATGCATGTCGGTCGGGCTGAACGTCATCGCGACCGTTTACTCGGCCCACACCGAATTCGTCACCGAGGCGAACTGCCGTCTGGTGCACGTCGACGAGACCGAGCCGGCTCGCGATGTCCAGATGAGCCTCGGTCCGGGGAGCTGGGCCAGGCTCGGCGCGTCCCAGATGGAGCAGATGGTCCACCACCTGCGCGAGGTCCACCGACTGAGACAGGACGGGGTCCTCCCTCGCAACGAATCGGGAATCGCCACGGCCAAAGCGTTCCCCTGGCAGCGAACGGCCGAGTCTCTCTTGCAAGCGGTCCAATAGGAATCTCTGATATCGAGGGACCAATCGGAAGACGTCGTTTAGCTTAACTTTGCGATTCCCCGAGCCGCCGCCGCGCCCCCCCGTCGAAAGGAATCGCGGAAAACCAACGCTCGTGATCAAGAAGCCAACCTCACTTCCCCTTTTTACAATCCCCGCTGGAGAAAGAGCGACCAGGTTGACATTCTTATGTTCAGTAGACAGGTGATTAGATTCCGGCAGCGTCTGATGTAACAACCGTATCAACAAGGCTTTCTGACGATGAACGGTTTCGTTTGAAGCGAGTTGGCACAGGAGATGCTATATACATGATCGCGCCTCGAGCGTGGTAATTCGGGAACGAGAGATCGAGTATCGAGATCCACCGGGAGATGATCATGCTGGTTCTAAGCAGGAAGCTGGGGGAGAAGATTGTCATCGGGGACAACATTTTGGTGACGGTCGTTAAGATCGACCGGAACCAGATTCGGATCGGTATTGAAGCCCCGCACGATGTGCCGGTCTACCGAGAAGAGATCGCCCCGCAGCGTTCATTGAAGTCGCCGGCTGCCCAGCCGGTTGCCTTGAGCCGGTGATGCCTGTCGTGGTGACTTGCCCGCCCCGTCGCGTCGGGAGTGCCCGAGACGGGTGAGGGTTCAGCCTGCGCCATTTCGCCACACCCGCCATTCTCCTTCGGGTCGTCCGGATCATTTCGTCTTCCTCGTGAGGGTCGCACGGCTCTCCCCGGGTTTGCCGGTCTGCGCATACCCGGCCACGCCCTCAATCCGCCCATTCCCTTCCCGCAGGTCGTTCCGATCGTCATATTCCGAGGCCGCCGGTCCTCGTGTGGGAAGTTCGCGCGCGTCTCCCCTTGGCGCCAATTTCAGTAAACAGCAGAATCGGTCGGTCCGCCCTGCTTGTGCAGCGAGCAGGACTGCGGGGGGCTGAGCGGCCGGGAAGTCGGCCGTCGGTATTCCGTGGGGCCCTGCGGGACGGTCGAGTCAAGATGCGTTGATACTGATCAACGGGGGCGGCGATTCCACCGCGGGGGCTGAAGCCCCGTGGTATCCTTCGCCGTGACTTTGGCGATGCTGGCAACATGGATCGAAACAGCAGCGAAGGGCCGTCTGGGCGGACCGGTGCGAGCGGGGATGTGGTCGGTCGTGGTCATCGGGTCGAACCCGGTCCAGGCGAATCAACGCGCCTGGCTGGAGCTGGCGGCCGACGACTTGCAGCTCGGTCTCCTGCCCGCCTACTGGATCGAGAACAAGGCCGGCAATAGTTTCTGGCACGCGCCGGTGCCGCCCCAGCGGATCGGAACGCGGCTCCATTACCGCGCCATCATCGAGCAAGAGGGGGGCGAGCAGAGACAGAGCATTTACCAGGATACGATCGTCCGTCCCAACTTGCCGGACCAGTCCGAAACCACCGAATCGTCGATTCCCGACGCGGAGGGCCTGGTCGGGAACCGCCACATGACGGCCCGGGTCGATGGACGCGGGTCGACCTATGACGTCTACTTCCCCACGGTCGGTCTCCATTCGTCCGTCCGCCCGCGCGAGGGCGACAATCCCCGGAGCCGTTCGCACTTCCGCGCGATCATCGGCGGGCTGGCCGTGGGTCGTCGCCTGGATTGGTTCATCGAGCGCGGACCGTGGGATTCGTTCCAGCAGTACCTGGGTGCGACCAACCTGCTGACGACCAAGCTGAACTGGCGGTACGGGCCGATCCAGGTCCTGCTGACCGACTTCGTCGCGATGGGGGCGAGCCTCCCGCTGAACGCCGGTAATGAGAAGTCGCCGGGGCAGTATCTCAAGCGGTTCTTCATCACGAACAACGGCGACGAGTCGAAGGTCGCGGTCTTCGGTGTCTATCTCCAGGCGGAGATCAACGGAGGGGTCGGCGATCTGGGATTGAGCTGGCACGATATTGACAAGGCCTTGCTGGCAATCAACCGCGGCCACGGCCACGCCAACCTGAAGCTGGCGCGGGATGCCACGATCGAGTTCGCGCTGGCCCTGGACACTCGGGGCGACGTGGAATGCGAGCCGACGGGTCCCAACGAAGCGATCCTCTACCGGTCGATCACATTGCCAGCGGGACAGACCGTCGCCGTCGACCTGCTGATCAGCGGTGCATTCACGGGCTGGACCGGCGATCGCGGGACCTTTGAACACTGGCTGCGGCCGGCGCTGAACTGGTTTCGCTCCGCCAGCCTGGACCAGGTGGAACAGACGACGGCCCGCGAGTGGGACGACTTCATCGAGCCGATTCCCGACCTTCATTTTCCCAAGCCGGTCTTCGCCGTGAGCTTGCGGCGCTCGGCCCTCGCCGCGGCGCTGCACGCAGACGCGGAGTGGGGGGCCATCGCCTCGGGTTTCGATCGGGGTCTCAGCGCCTATTGCTGGCCGCGAGAGGCCATCTGGGTGGGTGGCGCCCTGGGACGGCTGGGACACCCCGCGATCGATCGCGGGGTCTATCACTGGCTCAATCGGGTCCGCGATGACCACCGGCCGTTCTTTTACTGGTGTCAGAAATATTCGATCGACGGAGCGCCGGAATGGGAGACCCCGGCCGTCGACCAGACGGCGATGATCCCCTGGGGCCTGGAGCGCTGACTATCGGGGGACGGGCGATCGAGACCTGGTCACGGCGGTCTGGCCGATGGTGGAACAGGCGGCGCGGGTCTGCTGCGGCCAGTCCGGCGGCCACCCGGGACTCCGCATGCTGGAGGATCTGAACCTGATCAGCTCCGCGAGCAGCGATGATCAGCTTTTTGGCGCGTTCCTGTATTCGAACGCCTCGGTGGTGGCCGGGCTCCGGGCGGCGGCCCGCCTGGCCGGCGAGCGCGGCCTCGACGAATTGGCGGGTCGGTGGGGCGCCTTCGCGGATCGGATCTGGGAGGGAGGCATCCTTCCGGAGTCGGTGGCGAACCGTCCGGCATCTCCGGGGCTGGTCGACCCCGACTCCGGCCGCTTCCTGCGGGCGCGCCGGGTCTCCAAACTGCGCGGCCTCTGGACCGGCGATCCCGACCAGCTCATCGATCGCGCCGAGATCTTGGACATCAATATGCTCGGCCTGGCCGTCCCCTTCGGCCTCCTCCCCGCCTCCGACCCGCGACTGGTCCGGATCGCCGAGACGATCCTGCGGATCAATAGCGCCCTCAAAGGGGATCCCAACGTCCTGTCTCGCGCGACGTTCGTACCCGACGAGTCCGGTCGGATCGGCCGTTCGGGCGACCCGCACGAGGTCTCCAGTCTGGCAACCCTCTGGATGGTCCGGTTCCTGATCCAATTGGGGCGGGAAACCGGCTCGGGGCGGCACTGGACTCGTGCCCTGGCCATGCTCGAGGCCATCCTGGGCCGGCTCTCTCAGCTCGGGCTCACCCTCCGATCGGCCGGTCGCACGACCGAATCCGCCCGACGGGTTTCCAATCCGGGCGGGACGGCCTGGAGATTACACGCGATGATCATCGATACGATGCTCGATCTGGGCGGACTCGATTACGACGCGGTCAACCGCCGTTTGAGCCTCAGCCCGGTTCTCCCGGGGTCCTGGCCCAACACGGGAATGAAGCGATCGTTCCCCTGCGGCGAGGTCTCCTATCAACTCCAGCGGCCGATCGGGGGCAAGGTCCACCACCTCCAGCTACGGACCCGCCTCGAACATCCTGTCACTCTCCAGGTCGCGCTCGACCTGCCCCGATCTGAAGGAGCTGGGTCCCTGGCAGGCGAGCGCGTCCACGCCCGAGCCGATCCTCGAGCCCCGCGGCCGGATCACGTGGAGCATGTCGCTCCCGGCGGACGAGAGCGAGTGGAGCTGGACGTGGGGATGAGCGCGGCGAGCCCGAGCTGGGCGTCAGGGTCCCAGGGCCGGAGGCTCGCGCAAGAACGCGTCATGGCAGGTTCGCACATCGCGATCCGGTGGTTGGGACCGGATCCAGAGTCCCCTCAGTCGAGCCCGGAGGACAACGCCTTTCTCCAGGTCATGGCCGAAGAGGGCATAGCGGGTCGAGATGAAGGCCGGCGGGACGGCTGGCTGCTCGGCCGGTCCGCGACTGATCCGCCGCGCGCAATCGTTGGGCTGGACCATCTCGGCATACCAGGAGTCGTGACCGAAGGTGGGATGTGTGAAGACTCTCGGCGGCAGGGCGTGCGGAGCCGACGGCGGGACCGGAAGTGTCGTCAGGTCCTGGAGGGTGCGGGCCGATTCCCGTCCGTCGTAGGTCAGGGCCGCCGAACGGGCATCCCGCGGCTCGACCCGGCTCGCGCGCGGTTCGGTAACCCAGTCGCCCCACTCACTCAGGATCCCCACTTCAACCTGTTCCACCACCTCCGCCGTCGCCGCCTGGATCTGAACTTCCAGGTCGAGACCCTCTCCAACCGGCGAAGGAGCCCAGGCTGCGCGAATCCTCAGACCACCCCAGTCGGGAGGGGCGAACGTCGCCTCGAGGCGACTCCGATGCAGCGCGACTCCGATGAGACCTGCTCCGCCAAAGGCCGCCTCGTCGCAGCGGCCGACGGTTGCAACCGACTGTAAAGCCAGGAGCTTGCCGCGAGCCCCGCCCTCCGGCCAGGACAGACCGGGATGGGTCTCATCGAGGTTGAGCATCCAATGCCGGCTTCCCCCGCGCAGGGAGTATTCCGGACCCGTGCCGTCCCAGGAGAAATCCGACACAGCAGAACTCAAAAACCCCGCCGACCCGTATTGCTACGGATCGACGGGGCCGGAACAGAGAAGAGGCCATGGATAAACGAGGCAGACACCTCGGTCGGAGGGTGGTGCTTCACACGAAAGCTTCTCAACCGACATCGCATAGACTACTCGCTGTCTGGCGATTGTCAAGAGTCGGGAGCTATTTTTTCCCCATTTTTGAACGTGCCCGGACCCAGCCGGCCCGCAATTCCCGAACCGGTCATCCTTGCCCATTGCCAGGTCAGGCTTTCCGTTCTCTACCCTGCTCGGAACGGCTTCCATCCCCAAAAAAGGGACACATCCCCTTCCCATAAGGATCGGCGCGGGTTGCGATGGATCTCCGATCGACAGGGCTCGATCGGGCGATCCGGCAGGTCGTGTCGGCGGCAGAGGAGGGGTTGTGATTATGTCACAAGACTTAGTAACAACAAACCTTGGAGAACAGAAAGGATTCTTTAGCGTTGGATCAGAGGGACTTTATGCATAATACGGTGATTTCGGACGGGAGTGTGCACTTTATCGGGAAACGGTGTTAGGATTGCTCTCGTTCTGGTCGAGTATCGTCGTGATGAGCGCTTTTTGCCGCAGCTTGGCGATGAATGCGCTACGCTCCGTTTGGATTCTCTTTTCCGTGAGGATCGATCGGATCTTGTCCTGGACTTCCGCAAACGTGGCGGCGCCCGCGGGTCGGCGATTCTCGACGAGGACGATGTGGAAGCTATTCCCACCTTCGAGGATCTCGCTGAATCGGCCGGTGGGGAGGGACAGAAGGACCTCGTTCACGGCGGGGACGGCATAAGTACCGGGCGAGGTTTGCATCAATCCCCCCTGATTCCGGGAGCTGTCCGGGCCATCGCTCTCGGTGCGGGCGAGCTGGGCGAAATCCGCACCGCGTCGCAGCTTCTCATGGAGGTCATTCGCCTTTCGACGGGCGTCCTCCCGGCTGGGGTACCTCCCGACCTCGACGACCAGCTCGCGCCAGGTGATCTGCGCCGGGCGGTCGAATTCGTGCTCGCCGACGTGCTCGTGGTAATACTTCTTGAGATCGGGCAGCTCGACTTTCAGTCGGTCCTTGAGCTTCTGGCGCACGAAGTTCTCCGCGAGGAATTCCTGGCGGAAGGTCTGACGCATGTTGTCGAGAGAGCGGCCGTGCTCCTTGAGCTTATCCCGGAGGAGTTGTTCGCTGTTGACGACGTATTGATATTCCAGCGGCGGGAGTTCCTCGTCGTGCCACACCTGGTCGGCGACTTGCATGAACTTGTCGTATTGCTTCGGATCCTTGATGGCGTGCTTGGCCTCCTGGGACAACAGGCTGCGGTCGATCAGGTGGTTGAGCACCAGCATGCCGATGTCATTTCGCTCGTTCGGTGGCAACTTACCCCAGGGGACTTTCTTGCTCGAGCAAAACTCGACGATGGCGGAGCGCAGGTCGTGGCAGGTGATCACGTCGTCGCCGACGCGAGCCGCAATCTGAGGAGTCTCCCTCATGACATGCCTGACGGGGGTCGATGGCTCGTCGGAGACGGGTTTCTGCAAGGACGTTCGGACGACCCGGACGTCGCGGCGCGCCTCCGTGCTCCGCGACGTGGCCGGGAGGATTTCCGATGCCGGCGCGGCCGAGCCGGCCGCGAGAGTCGTGGCGGCCTGGCTCGGCACCGGGGTCAATTCCGGCATGGGCATCTCCCCGGCCTCGGCGGCCGGGAGAGCCTGGCCCGATGCCGGAGCGAGCTCCGGCATCGGCATCTGGGCGACCTTGGTGGAATCGACGGGCCGATTGTCGCCCGTGGGTGGACCGGGGTCAGTGACGGGCGGCCCCAGATCGGGGGGCGGGCTTCCGGCCGCATCCGCCGGTCCTGCCGCTGGTGCGGCGGCGGCCGGCGTCGATCCTCCGGAAGGCGCGGCGGCGGCCGGCCTGGCTGTCGGAAGCTCGGGGGGCAGCGGTGGCAGTTCGGGCATCAGGTCGGGATTCGGTCCGAGCAGCGGATCGCCGCGGCGCTGCGATGCCGCGGCGCTTCCACCAGAGGCGGACGGCCCGGGAATCCGAGACGCCGAGGGGCTGACTGCCGGATCAGCCGGCACGGCGGTGGGAACCGGCGCGTTCAAGGCTCGCCCCTGAGGATTGCCCGGTGCGATGCCCGGAGTGTCCGCGGCCGCAGCCGCAGCGGTTCTCGGGTCGAGCAGCGGAGGATCGGCGGGCGGAGTGAGTCCGATGCCGGCGGGAGCCGGCATTCCGGCCGCGGGCGGTGTCACGCCAGGCTCGGTAAGCCGGTCGGGGACGGGCTGAGCACCGGGCGAGGCGCCCGGAGGAGGGCTCGGCATCGCCGACGCCGTGGCCTCGTAATTCGCGATCGTCTCGGGCATGGGACCACCCGGCCGAGCCAGTGTTGACGGAACTGAGAGCGCCGGCGGCGCACCGGTCGTTCCCGCGGGCGTGCGTTCGTCGGGTGTCGCTCCACCGGCTGCGAGGGATGCTGGTATCGACGACTCACCCGGAGCGGATGGGCCAACCGGCTGCGCCTGCATGCCAGAGAGGGCACCGCCGGCCGCTCCCGCGGCCATGGCGGGCGCCTGGGAGGTCATGGCCTGAGCCGGTATCCCGGCTGCACTCCCGGCCAGTTGCGATTCCTGGCCGGCGACTGCTCCTGGCGCACCGGCCAGCGAGCCCGGAGCCGCCGAAGGTTGGGGCGAACCTTGCCCCGGGCTTGCGGCCGCGCCCGGGCTCCCCGGGCCTGATGCGACGGAGACCGGGGCTCGGCCGCTCCAGCGCGGGTCGGCGGGGTCGGGGAGTGCGGCCTGGCTCATCCCCGGGGGCCCGGTGCCCCGGTTAATGCTCTCGTGAATCGAGGGGACCGGTGTCATCCCGACTGGACCGGGCGACCGCCCGTCCTCTTTGGGCAACTGCGAGCGAGTCTGGGCACACCCGGCCACGGCGAGCCCGAGCATGCCGGCGACTAAATGTCGTTTCATGTTTTCCATCGTCTCCATCCTTGGAAATGGCCGGCCGCGCCGAGATCCTGGCGCCGCGTCGAGGTGAATCGCGGTCGGCGGCCCTCCCGGCCACCGGGGGATTTGTGAGAACGCTCCCCTTGAGTGTCCCGGCCGGCTGAAGTGATCGTCGAGCCAGCCGAGACCTTGCGCAATCCCGCGGTTGAGATAGGCCATGACCCGCTGGGCGGGGATCGCGCGCCGCAGAATCTTAACCGGATCTCCGGGGAATGCAAGGTGAGCTCGCCAAATCCCGCGCGAGCCCCCGAGCCACGAGTCATTTCCTCGACTGCACGCCTCTACCTGGCTCGCTCCAGGCGTGCCAGCGACTCCAGGACCTTGTCGAGTTTGCGGTCGAGGTCCTCGACGCGTCTTTCCATGATCGACAGCCTCGAATCGATCATCAAGAATCCATCCTTCACGAGATAAGCCTGGCCGACCTGATAGAGGACCAATCGCAAGGTCTCCCTTAGCGGCACGCCCTCCATGTCAAGCTGGATGATCGAGTTGATCGACTTCCCGGCCTCCTTCAGGCCGAGGGGCTGGACGTAAATGGGAATGCCCGGGAACGTGGGCGTCGTCGTCGCCGCCTTGATGTACTTGAGCACATCATCGAGCGGCGTCTCATTGGCGAAGGACATCGTGATCGGCTCGTCGAGGGCCTTCTCAATCTGCCGGGTCTTCTCCGCGAGCGCCTGGGCTGTGGGAGGGTTCCGCACCCGCGAAGCGTCGGCGGGTTTGTTCTGCGGGGATGCGACGACGGCTTCGTCCGACCGGGCCGACGGTGCTCTGGCCTCGTTCTTGCCTTGCTGGGCCAGCACCACGGTCCCCACGACCCCGACCGTCAGGAGCGCGGCGATACCGGTAAACTTGAGCGTTTGGAAGAACATGGTGCGGATGACTCCTTGTGCCAGGGCGACGATCGATTCGGGCACAGCGGTCGTCCCGACGAGCAATCCGCTGATCGACGACCACCGCGAAGCGATCTGAATCGTGGATTCGACCAAAGACGAGGGCAGGGGAGAGAGTGGGACGTACTGGGATTCGATGGCTCCGGCAACGAACGGAGCGCCGACTCCGCGACGTTGAAGACGCGTGGCCAGCCGCTTGCGGGCGCGATGGAGCCGGCCGCGAAGTGTCGGCTCGCTGACGCCCAGGCGGCGTGCCGCCAGGTCGTAGCTCAACCCCTGGAGGCCGCAGAGGACGATCGGCGCTCGGTACGACTCCGGCAATCGCGCGATCTCCTCGTGGAGCGCTTGCTCCGCGATCGGTCGTTCCGAATCCGGCTTATCCTCGACGGCGATCTCGACGACGACCGGAACCTCGCGCCGGTGCTTCCGGTTCGAGCGGAGGCGGGCGCGCCGGGCGACCCGGCAGGCCACCCCGTAGAGCCAGGGGCCGATCGTATCCCGGCGCCGAATCGACTCAGCCTTCCGCACCAGTACCAGGAAGGTCGCCTGGAAGGCATCCTCGGCTTCGTGCGGGTCTCGGATGAGGCGCTGACAGAGGCTCAGGATCATCGGACCGTGACGCTCGACCAGGATCCGGAATGCCTCCTGGCCGGCGCGATCGCGACAGTCCCGGAAGCAATCCAGGAGCTGACCGTCGTCGAGGGCTCCCAATGTACCAATGGTCCACAGCGCATCCAGTGACCGCCACGCGTCTTGCGTCCTATGGGGGTCCATCATCGTAGCTCACTCAGGATGATCGCGACGGCATGAGCTCGCTCCCGCTGATCTTATAGTGCCTCCGATCGAGCGATCCTCACACGAATCGGTTCTCTTCGAACCTCAGCAGGTTGTCTCCGCGGACCGAGCGAGGTGCATGCGGATTCAGATCAAATCCAGCCGCCGCCGCGGTGTGTGGGACCGGCTGCAAGCGGGACATACCCCAGAAATCACGAAGCGATGACCGGTCGGGCGAAAGCCATGAGCCAGGCTGATGGAATCGCGAAGTTTCAGGATCTCATCGTTGCGGAACTCGACGATCCGGTTGCACATGGTGCAATGCAGGTGATCGTGAGCAGGATAACCATAATCGTGCTCGAACGCACTGCGATTGGTCAGCCGAAGCTCGCGGAGCAGTCCGGCCTCGACGAGCAATCGCAAGGTGCGGTACACGGTGGCGCGGCTGACCGTTTGACCGGCATCATGCAGGTCGCGGACCAGCTCGTCGGCATCGAAGTGCTTGTGGGAGTGGAAGATGTGATCAACTAGGACTCGCCGCCGCTCGGTCAGTTTCTCACCCCGGATCTCCAGGAACTCGCGGAATTTCTCGACCGGAGAACCGGAAACGGTCAGGGGAACTAATTGATCGCGCTGGGCTTCCACCACGACGGAGTCCTCGGTGCAGTCCATGTGCCGGTTATCCCGGCATCGGGTTAGCCTCACAGATCGATAATGATTCTTCATTCTAGCCGGCGCTGCCCCGCTCAGCCAGCCGAGTGTCGGGCGAGAATCCCGTGGAAATCTCCCTAACCGGATAAGAGCTAAGGATTTGCTCCCTCGATCCAGGGGAAGCGAGGGAGCAAGACCAGTTCGTTCGCCATTCAGGGAGGAATCGCGGTTCCGACCGCCGGGGCTAAGCACCTGGCCAGGGTTATCCTGCACTGGGTCCAGGGCGAGAGGGGGCGTGAGCCCCCTGTCAGGTCGATCGGACAGGGGCTGACGCCCCCCGCTCGCCTCTCGGAACCGCCTCCGAACCCCAAAGGGTGCAAGGGAAACCACGGCCGGCTGCTTAGTGGCCCGCCTCGGCCGGGGTCAAGGGAATCACCGGGCCGGACGGGACGCCCGCAGGCACGGGTGAAGCCGCGGCGGGCGTGGATGTCGGCGGACTATACAAGGTTCCCGGTGAGCTGGGGACGGCGCCGGCGGGCTGCGTGGCCGGATGGTGACTCAACTTGGCCTGGAGATTCTCCAGTGCCTGGTGCAGGTGGCGGACGACGTGGTCGCATCCCTGGGGATTGCCCGAGTAGGAGAAGGCATTGGCCATCAGGCGACCGAACCGCCGTTCATAAACCACAACATGCACATATTCGATGAAATCCGTCGCAGGGGCCCCGCAGTGTCCCCGTATGCGAGAGAGCTCGCCCGACTGGACGGCCTCGAGGATCGGCTTGAGCTCGGCGGATCGGACATGGTGGACACCCTCGGAATCGATGACCGTGCCGTCGGCGAAGACCTGGAGGAACATGGCGAACTGGCTGCCGTCGTTGGAACGGCCCAGGGCCAGCCGGGTCACGACGGGATCGGCGGACGTCACCGCGGAGCTGACGCGTGACTTGGGGGTGAGGCGTTGGGCCGGGGCGGCTGATGAGGAGGCGCAGGGGTCTCGGGGAGCCCGCCGAAGGTCGTCAGGGGGGCCGCCGCGCCCGGGGGCGGCGAGTAGCTCGCCGGCGGTCCGTAGGGCAGGGGAGTCGGTCGATCTCCCGCGCCGAGCTACTGTTCGAAGAGGACGAGTTGCCCCCGAGCCGGAATAATCGGCCCAGGAATCCCGAGTCGTCTCCCCACGCCGTGGCCCGGTCCGCGACCGCCAGCAGGAGTCCCGCACCCAGGAGATACGCCGTACACTGCCGCAACCATCTAACCTGCATGGCCGACCTCCTTGTCGGTTCGCATTCTCGTCCTGATCGTCATATCCGACGCACTCTGCCGTGCCGACGGAATCCCGGTATGGCTCAGAATGAGACGACGCGGTATGCCTCCTCCAACGTCGTCGTGCCTTCCAGAATCTTATCGACCGCGCTCTGCTTCAAGGTTCGCATTCCCAGGTCAACGGCGACACGACGGAGGACATCCCTGGGGATCTGCTGGAAGACCAGGTCCCGCAGCTCTTCGCCCATGGTCATGATCTCGAAGATCCCGGTCCGGCCCAGGTAACCGGTCTGGAAGCAGGCGGGGCAGCCCAGGCCCTTGTGGAGCCGCAGGTCGCAACAGTCGGCCGGGTCGAGCTCCAGCGCCATGACGTCTTTCTCGGTAGCCGCGTACGTCACGCGGCAGTAGGGGCAGATCCGGCGGACCAGGCGCTGGGAGACGATCGCCAGCAGGCTGCTCGAGAGCTGATAGCCGGGGATCCCGAAATTGTAGAGATTGCTGATCGTCCCCGGGGCGTCCGAGCCGTGGAGCGTGCTGAAGACCAGGACGCCGGTCAGGGCGGCACGGATGCCGATCCGCGCCGTCTCGTCGTCGCGGATCTCCCCGATCATGATGATGTCGGGGTCCTGGCGGAGCATCGCTCGCAGTCCTTCGCCGAACCCCATCTCGCCCGGGGTGATCTGCGACTGATTGACGCCGGGGATCCGGTGCTCGATCGGATCCTCGATGGTCATGACGTTCTTCAGGGGAGAGTTGATCCGCTCGAGGCAGGTATAGAGCGACGAGGTCTTCCCGGCCCCGACGGGTCCGGCGACCAGGATCGCCCCATACGGCTGGGAGATCAGCCGGTCGAGCGTGGCGGCCTGCTCGGCGTTCATCCCCAGGTGGGAGAACCCCTGGACGTCGGTGAGGACCTCGTGGATCCGGATGACGATCTTCTCGCCAAACGTCGTCGGGAAGGTCGCGAGCCGGAGGTCGCGCGGGCGATTGTGGTGGAGGATGGTAATCCGCCCGTCCTGGGCATGCCGGCGCTCGACGATATTGAGGTTCGAGAGGATCTTCAGCCGGCTGATGACCGGCGTGGCCATCGCCGGCTCGACGAACAGGATATCCTGGAGCTGGCCGTCGATCCGATAGCGGACGCGCAGGCCGTTTTCGAGCGGATCGAAATGGATGTCGGTGGCCTGGCAGTCACACGCTCGGACCAGGATCTCGTGGACCAGCTCCGACAAGGTCGCCGTGACGGCCTTCTCCTGGAGATCCTTGCGGATGTCGCGATGGTGCTGGGTGCGATTGGGCGAGAGTGCCCCGCCGCTGGGTGCCGCGACCGGCGCAGTCGGGGCGGGCTGGCCGTTGTCGCCGGACAGCGTACTCAACCGTTCGAACGCCAGTTGATTGAGCAGGTCCGGCGAGATGAGATTGAGTTCGAGGATCGCCTGACGCAGGTCGCGATTGTGCTCCTGGCCATAAAGCTGGGCCGCCCGAACCTGATCGGTGGTCAGCAGTCCTCGCTTCAAGAGGACGGTGATCAGGTTTTCCTCGACCGGCGAGAACCCTTGCAACCGAGCCTCGCCGGTGCTGGCGATGCCGGTCAGGCGATCGTGCAGGACGGGGGCTCCGTGCGGAGAGGGGGACGGGGTGGGCGAAGTATCCACGATGCTGACCTCCTCAGGGTGCGATTCGCCGCGGGGCCCCACAAGGCGAACCGGGAACGGACACCCAGGTTCTTGAGTGCGAGACATCATTCCAGGAAGGGTGGTGTGCGGTTGTAGCTCCGGGTATTGTTTCGCGATCTCACCATCATTGCCAAGACTATTTTCGCCAGGGGGTCGCTTTTTTCCGTCCGTAACGCCGAACAGCCGACGGAGGGAACTCCCGAAGGATCTCCCTCGCCGGCCGGTCCGCATTCTATCGACGTCGTCCCGCGTCGCAGGCGTTCCCTCGGCCGGCTGCCCGGCCGGCCTCAGGCACGTCCGCACGAGAAGATTCTAGCCTTCCCGGATTTCTGGACCCATTCCACCGCTGGTCACTACCAGGCCCGGAACTCGTCGAGCAGGCGGTCCAGGGCCAGCTCGAGCTTCTCGGGCGTTTCGTACGAACCCGCGGCGATTTGCCGACGGATCTCCTCAACCTTCTCGTAGCGAATTTCGGGCAACTGGCTGATCCCGTCGAGCATCTGCCCCAGCGGGGAGATTTCGACGTGATCGCGCGGTGCACCCGCGTGCACCGTTTGTCCGGCATCCACGCTGAATGCAGCCAGTCGCGGGTAAATGGGTTGAGGGCCTGAAGTTCCCCCTGCGCCGAATAATCTCCATTGCGCCTCCCAGTCGGGTGCTTGGGCCGACGGCTCCGCCTTCGACAGAACCACGTGATGTTGGACTCGGTACCCACGGAGGCCACAAGAGAAGAGGATCCCCAGTATCGTTAGGGGATCTCCGGCTCCGGTCTCCGTCCACGCCATGATGCCCTTATCGGGCGTCTACTACTCTGGATATCGGCCGGAACCTGGAGCGAGTTTAATCAAAGACCCGAGGATGAGGTCAACCGGTTGATCTCCCGGGGCATGGCGTCAGCGTTGCCGCCGCTCGCGCACATTCGGTTTCAGGGAATCGGCCAGCCGTTGCGAGGACTCGTTCAACTGGTTGGTCAAGACCCGGAGACTCTGCTGGAGTTGCTGGACCTCCTGCTGCTGTTGAGCGGTGGTCGGGCGTGCCGACAAGGTCTCGAGCGTCTTGATCGCGTCGCGCAACTCCTGGGCTCCGTGGGTGAAGATCATCGCCGCGTCGTAGACCGCCCCCACCCTGAGGTCTTCATGCGACGGCTTGTAGAAGGGGCTCAGGACGAACGGGTTGGTGTAGAGCTTCTGCACCAACTTGTCTGCCCAATCGGTGGCATCTCGGACGTTTGTGACGGAGCGTTCGATCTCCGCGCGACTGCGTGCCAGGATGTTACCAACCTGGCTGGAGATCTGGTCAGCCTGGTAGAGCACGCGCTCGGAGCGGGCCCGCATGGTGTCGATCCCATCGAGGAGCCGCTCGACCTTGGGGGCATCCTTGCGGATGACGTCGTGGAATGTTGCGGTCAGGTCGCGGACCGAGGAGAGGCTCTGCCGGACGTTCTCCCGGTTATCGCCCAGGATGAGGTGCACCTGACCGGTCAGGCCCTCGATGTGATCCAGCGTTGCCTCGATCTTCGGGGCGTTCCGGCTGAGCCCTCCGTTGAATTTCTCGATCTGGCCGACGGTCGAGGCGACGGCCGGCCGGATCTGATCGCTCATCTGGTGGAGGTTCGAGGAGGTCTCCTGGAGCGTCGCGAGGATCTGCCGGATCCGCGGTGCGACCGAATCGACCGTCTGCCGGGCCTCGCCGATGATGTGCCGAATATCGTTCCGTTCGACCGGGCCGAGGCCCACCTGTTCGATGATCGGGTCGAAGAACGAGGTCTCCACTCCGATGACCGGCTGCTTTCCGGCGCCAGCGGCACGTTCGACTGGCCGGTCGAGACGACGTTCACGTGGCTCATCCCGGTCAGCGCCGGCTGGATGGTAACCTTCACATCCTCCCGCAGCTTCTTGACCAGGTTCGACGGCAAGGTGATCCGGACCAGGGCTCGCAGCGCCCCTTTCACCTCCACGACGCTGACGTTGACGACGTTGCCGGTATCCAGGCCGGCGACGCGAACCGGGCTCCCGACGCGCAGCCCCTGCGCGTCGCGGAAGACGACGTCGATCGTCCGTTGCGGGGCGAGGAATCCGGGCCCGTCGCTGGCCAGGCCGACCAGTCCGATCAGCCCGGCCACGGCGACGATCACGATCAGGCCAACCCAAATCTCGCGGGCCGAAGAGCGGGCGCTCATATCGATTCCTCCCCCGGGGTCCATCCCCATTCCAGGCAACCGCCGCGTCACCCCTCAGAAAACTGGCGGCTTCAGCAGCGTCGGCCCGTAGAACGGGACCGCGTGATAAACCAGGATGAACCAGCTCAGGTTCACGATCAGGATGGCCACAATGCCCAGGCACGTCGCCCGGAGGACAGGAGTTGCCAGGGGCGCCCCTGCATCGGCTTGAAACGGGCCGGCGGTGGGACCGGCCTCGACCGTCCGTGCCGCCTCGCGAAACGCTTCAAAACAGCAGATGGTGGCCGCCAGCGTGCCGAAAAGCAGCCCTTTGACGATCAGTCCCACGACGTCGCGGAACCAGACCATCCGGACCATCATCAGGAAGAACGTCTCGGTCGGGAGGCCCATCATCGATTCGGAGGCCTGCCAGCCCACCAGGGTGCCGACGGCGATCCCCCATTGGGATAAGAAGACGCAGGCGACCGCCGCCGCCGCGATCCGAGGAGCCGCCAGGTGGCCGGGAGCGACCAGGGGCTTGTGCTCCTCCGGAAATGGGGGTGGGCCGGCGCCGACGGATCGCGCCAGCCCGATCAGCTCGGGGATCATCCGCGCGGCCAGGATGCCCGAGAGGATCATTCCGGTCATCAGTCCACCCAGATTGCGGAGTAACCCCACGCCGACGACCGCTCCGGTGCCATCGACGAACGTGCTGCCGTAATAGGCCTGGAGCGACAGGAATGAGCCCATCGCAATATGAATCAATCCGACCAGGGGGATACCGAACGCGAGCATCCATGAGAGTTGTCGCACCAGGGTCCGGCGAAAGCTGGCCGAAGCCTCAGTCCCCTCGAGGGCGGGCTTCCATACCGATCCGGCGGCCGAGAAGGCCAGCAGAACGACCCCTCCGACATAGGATAAACACGCAATTACAACCCTCCCGACCCAGGCGACGGGGCTCAGGAGGCGGGGTGCCGGCAGGACGTCCGAGGTCGTACTCATGGAAGGGATCCTCCGCGATCACGCCTCAAGGAGTCTCCGGCCGACCCGAGTCGGCGGGCGATGGGGCGAGCGCTCTTCCCGGCGAGGAGGGGAAGGTCACTCGCGGGACGGGCTCGGCGGGTACCGGCGGCCCGGCCAGCCAGTCTCGCCAGCGCTTGACGGCGGCCGCCCGATCCTCCGGGCTGCCCCAGGGAACGAATCCGAAATCGCGCCGTGTCCGGCGCCTCAGTTCCTCATGAGCCGCCAGCCGGACGACGGGGTCCGGGTCGTCGAGACGGCCGACCAGCGCCGGCACGACTTGCACGTTCGGCCGGCGGTCGTCCTGTGCGATCGCGCGGGTGCGGACCACGGGATCCGGGTCTTTCATCTTCGGGAAGTGGCGCGAGACGAGCCCGCAGCCCCAGCACGAGGCTACCGATCCCACGAGCAGCGCATCAGCGAACCACCGGCCGATCCTCACGACGCTCCTTCCCTGGCACGTCGGGACGTGGGTCCATCGTCCTGGCGCTCCCTGCGCCGGGTTCCCCTCGTCCGGAGTCTCGGCGAACTTTAGTCGAAGGTGGCAGGGTGGGCAATGCCAATCTCGATCTGTGACAGTGCCGGGGTGGAAGACGCGGTTCGCGCGGCGTTCGATCCCTGGTAAGCTGTCAAGGTGAGTTTCCCAGATTGTCTATCACCCGAAGTCCAAGGAGGGACCTCCGATGCCTTTCCAGAAGTCACCATCGATGGATCGAGACGGCGTCGAGCGGCTCGCCGAAGGGTGGGGGAAAGTCGTGGCCCGGCGCGTCCACGATGAGGTCGGGCCCGAGTTGGATCTCGACGCCGACGACATCGAGCAGATGGCCATCACCGCCGCCCGCGCCGTCGCTCGGGGCACCATCGCCGATCTGCTGGAGCGGAAGGCCGCGCTGCTGGGGCCCGAGCAACCCTGCCCGACGTGTCAGCGGCCTTGCGCCGTACAGCGCGAGCCGCGGGCCATCGACTTCTGGGGCGGCGCGGTCACCTACGCCGAGCCCCAGTGCCACTGCCCGGCCTGCCGCCGGGATTTTTTTCCCTCGGCGCCCGGCGCTACGGCTGACGTCCCATGACTACAGCCCCTCGGTAGTCCGCAAGATCGTCCGTTCCGCCACCCGCGAGCCCTCCTTCCGCGAGGCAGCCGAGGCCGTCGCCGAATTGGCCGAGGTGGACATCAGCGGCCGGCAACTCGACCGCATCGCCCGCGAACTCGGCGAGCAGTTGCGGTCCCAGCGGGATGAGCCGGTGGACCGCTTCCAGGCCGGCACGCTCGAGCCGCGCGTCGCGACACGGCCAGCCCTGGCGGTCGTCGAGGTCGATGGCGGCCGGCTCCAGATCCGCGGCGCGGGCCAGGGGCCGGGAGCCCACCAGGCCGCCTGGCACGAGGACAAGATCGCGATCCTGGCGACGATGGCCCCTGTCGTCTCCGAGTGCGACCCCGAGCCGGAATTGCCCGCCTGTTTCCGCGATCGGGCCTACGTCGAGAAGGTCATCGGGGCCATCGGCGGGACCGGACCGATGGGCCCGCCGGCCCCCGAGATCCAGGAGCCCGCCGTGCTGCCGATCCCGGCCGTCGCCGAGGCCGCCGAGCCGCGCGGTACGCCGGAGCTATCGGTGCGCACCTACGTGGCCACGACCGCCCCGGTCGATCGCTTCGGGCCGATGGTCGCCGCCGAGGCCCGACGGCGGAACTTCGCCGCGGCCGCCGCCCGGGCGTTCTTGGGGGACGGCTCGGCCTGGATCTGGGGGCTGCACCGCCGCTCTTTCCCGACCTTCGTGGCGATCGTCAACTTCCTCCACGCCCTGGCCCACCTCTTCACGGCGGCCCGGGTCATGGTCGCCGACACCGAGGGCCGCTGGGAGTCATTCCAGGCCTGGGCGGAGGCCTGCTGGAACGGGCGGGTCGATCGGGTGATCGCGGAGCTTCGCACCTGGTGTGATACCCAGATCGCCTTGTGCGGGTGCCCGCTGGAAAGGCTAGCCGACGACGACCCCCGGAGGATCGTCGCGCGGGTGCTGGGCTACCTGGAAGACAACCGGGAGCGGATGGACTATCCGCGCTATCGTCGCGAGGGCCTCCCGTGGACGACCAGCCACGTGGAGTTGACGGTGAAGATATTCAACCGCCGGGTGAAGGGGTCGGAGAAGTTCTGGAGCGAGGCCGGTGCCGAAGCGATCCTCCAACTCCGTGCGGCCTTCCTTTCCGAAGATGGCCGCCTGGACCGCCACCTCAAGGAGCGGCCCAGCAGCCCGTTCCGCAGCTACAAAGCCAGGAAGACTGGGGAAGCCGCGTAACTCGTCAGAAAAACGAACCGCGTCTTCCACCCACAGTGCCGTGGCGGGAGAGCTTTTCGGACCTCTCGACATGGAACGAGTCGGCGTCTTGGATCGAAGTGATGCCAAGAGGCCGGCTCGGGAACCCAATTGTGATTGAACGGCAAGCTGGCTTTCAAGCCCCGCGAGAATCAGATCTTGCGCGTCAGGGCGAGCCTCCTTGAAGTCTCAGCTCGTTGACGTACTGATGGGCCAGTTGAGTGGTGAGAGGCTGCCGATACTTCCGCGTCGCGGCCAGGACGGCACGGATAGACCCGTCGAGATTGCAGAGATGCCCCGGGGAGACGAAGAGCGGCTTCACGCGCGGTCTCGTCCGCAATACCGCGCCGATCGTGTCATCCCCATCGGTTACCGGCGACCAATCCCCGCGCTCCGGACCGGGTTCCTCATACTTGCCGAACAAGTGGGACTTGGCGCAGCCGATCGTGGGGATTCCGAGCCAGAGTCCCAGATGAGAGGCGATCCCGAGTCGTCGCGGATGGGCGATCCCCTGACCGTCGCAAATGAGCACATCCGGAGGGATCGAGAGCTTCCGGAATGCCTCGATCACGGCGGGGGCCTCGCGGAAGCTCAAGAAGCCCGGAACATAGGGAAACCCGGCTTCGGCCACGACTCCCGCGCGATCGATTACCTCCAGCGTATCCGCGCGGAGTACGACCACCGCGGCATAAAGCACCGGGCTGTATTTATTGTAGGAAACATCGGCTCCCGCAACGGTCTGATAGGGAGCCAGCGGACGGGTCGTATCGACCCGCGCGGCGAGCTCCTTTTGCACCTTGCGTGCTTCGGCGAGATCCAGGACCCACGGATGCAGTGCCGGAACATGCGAGACGTCCATCGGCTGATTCCTTCGAAGTCTTCTCAGGCGGCTGCGACCGTTGCGGACCTGGGACGCAGCAGCGCCGAGAGCACGTAGAACCCGATGGCGATCCACAGCAAGTGGTTGAACCCGACGACCAGCGAGAGGTATTCGCTCAGGCCTCCCAGGATGATCCCGCCGATGTTGGAGCCGAAATCGACGTCGGGCTGCGCGCTGTCGCGGAACGCCGTCGCGAAGATCACCCCCGCGAAGAACACGGGCAGATACACCAGCAAACACGAGGCCACAACCTTGCTCGCGCCTGGCAGCGACAGGAAGACGCCCATCGGGACAGCACCGTTGATCGCCAGTGAGACGATCAGGAGTCCATAATACGACCACAGGCGCCGGGGCTTCGCGACCATGACGTACAGGTTGCTCAGGAGGATCATGGTCAAGATCGCGAAGAACACGATCGAGTTGACCATCCAGGTCGCGCCGAAGAGCAGGGCCATGTGCACGACCCCCTTGGTTTCCAGCAGCATGAAGCCGGCGCCCAGGAAGAACATCTGGCCGTTAGGTCGGACGCGCCGAATGGGCGCGAACGTCAGCAGGATCAAGAGCGAGAGCACGCTGATGATCGCGATCCCGCGCAGGCTCAGCGCGGGGATCGTCGGTGAGCGGAGATACAGGAACGGCCAGTCGTCGGTCGGGCTCCAGTCGAATTCCGGCTGTTCGACCACGGCCGGGCCGATCTTGATCGGGTGTCCCGGTGAGCCGGCGGGGACAGCCGGATTCATCGATTCGAGCTCGTTCGACCGCGAATGGAAGCGTCCCTGAGTACTGATCCATAAGGGTCCCTGAGCCGCGAACCTCGAACGGATGGAGTCCACCACCGTCGACGGGCCGTTGCCCACCAGGATGCACGTGATGAAATCGCGCTGATCGTTGCTCGGGGAGATCACGTCCTGGTACGGCATCGACACGATGACCGGCCGAGAGCCGAAGACCCGCTCGACCAACTTCACCAGCCGCCCCACGACCCAGCCCTGCCGGTAGAAGTTGTACATGGCGAACACGCCGCCGGGCTCGAGTTTGGCCTTCACGTCGCGGAAGGCATCCTCGGTGAAGAGGAAACTCTCCAGGCGGACGCTCGAATAGCTCGAATGCAATGCCAGCGAGTTGACCAGCGCGTAGGCGATCAGGTCATAGCGCGAGGGCGTCTTGCGGACGAAGCTCCGGCCGTCGTCGAGGTGGATCGCGACGCGCGGGTCGCGGAACGGCCGGTTGGGATGGTGAATTCGCCCCAGCTCGTTGATCACGGGATCGATCTCGACGGCATCGACATGCCGGACGCCCTGCGACAGCGCCGCGGCGACATCGTTCCCGGAACCCGCTCCGATGATCATGACCTGCTCGAACGGCTTCCCCCCAGCATCGCGGTTGAGCAGGTAGGGTAGACGGTAGGCCGGGCCCGCCCGGTCGATCTCCACCATCCCCTGGTGCCCGAGGTTGTTGACGTCGATGGACAGATACTTCGGCTTGAACTGGACCTGGTAGTATGGGGACCAGAGGACCTCGGTCTCCACGCCGCGCGCGTCCCGGGGCCAGTCGGCCAGGCCGACGAGACCGAGGACGCCCAGTCCGCCGATGACATGAAGCCAGCGGTGACGCCGCACGAAGCCCACGCCGATCGCCATCGCGATCAGGAACCACACCATCGCGGTGACGCGGAAATGGGAAAGCAGGCCGAAAGCCACGATGCCCGCCAGGCTCCCGAGGATGTCGGCGGAGTAGGCGGCCACCCGATTCTCGATGACGGCGAATCGCCGTCCCATCTCCTGGCCGAGCCCGACGAACATCAGCGCGATCAACACGAAGAAGTAGGCGGCCAGCAGTTCCATCGGCACGACCCACTTCGATGGGTCCTTGATCCGGGCATCGGTGCCAAAGTAGATGAGCTGCGGCGACTGCTGGGACCCGACGTCGATCATCAAGCGGCTGGATACGCTGTACAACCACAGGAATCCGACCGCCGAGCCCGCAGCCACCAGGACCAGCGGGACCAGCGCGTTGATCCGGGACCCGCGCCGACGGGACGCCAGGCAGCCCACGGAAACGCCCAGGAAGCAGGCCATCAGGACGATGTTCGTGAAGAAGGTCAGGAAGATCACCGTGCTGCCGAACCAGCGGATGCAGGCCAGCTCGAGAAACAGGACCAGAAAGCTGATGAAGAAGAGCTCGACGCCCGCGCGCAATGAGTCGCCTTCCCGGGGCGGGGTCGCGAGACCCGCACCCCGAGCAACGGAGTCCTCGGTGGCCGGCAAGTCGGATCCGATGGTCACGATGCCTCCGATTCGCGAGTCAGTAGATGAGCGTCATGGCGGAGATCATCGCCGGCTCGATTTGCCGGATCACCTCCGCGACATGTTCGACCTGCTCGCGCGTCACGTCGAGGTGGGTACAGGCGCGGAGGACCTGGGGCCCGAGCACGCTGACGAGGATGCCTCGGGATCGCAGATAGGCGGCCACTTCGGCGGCGGTCCCCATGGAACGACCGACGGCGACCCAGACCAGGTTGGTCTCGACGGGCCCCGATTCCATCGCGAAGCCGTCGGTGGCCTCGAATGCCTCGGCCAGGAGCTGGGCGTGAGCGTGGTCATCTTTCAGGCGTTCGACGTGATGTTCCAAGGCGTAGAGGGCCGCGGCGGCGATGATCCCCGCCTGGCGCATCCCGCCGCCGAAGAGTTTCCGCAGCCGCCGGGCTTTCCGGATCGCCTCGCCCGAGCCGGCCAGCGCCGAGCCGACCGGGGCTCCCAGGCCCTTGGAGAAGCAGATCGACACTGTATCGAACGACTGCGCCCACTCCCGCGCGGGCCGGCCGCTCGCCACGACCGCGTTCATGAGCCGGGCTCCATCCAGATGCATGGCCAGGTTGTGCTCGCGCGCCAGCGCCGGATCTGGGCGATGCTCTCGATCGGGTGAACCCGGCCGCCGCCGCGGTTGTGCGTGTTCTCCAGGCAGACCAGCCGCGTGCGGACATAATGCGCGTCGTCGGGTCGAATGGCGTCGCGAATGTCGTCGAGCGACAGGAGCCCACCATCCCCCTCGAACGTCCGTGCCGTGACGCCCGAATGCCTGGCGATCCCGCCGGCCTCCCAGACGTAGACATGCGAGGTCGCGCCGCACAACAGCTCGTCGCCGGGCTGCGTATTCACCCCGACGCCGATCTGGTTGGCCATCGTCCCGGAGGGGACGAAGACCGCGGCCTCCTTGTCCAGGAGCGCGGCGGTCCGTTCCTCCAGCGCCTTGACCGTCGGGTCATCGCCGAAGACGTCGTCGCCGACCTCCGCCTCGGCCATGGCCTTTCGCATCCCGGGTGTCGGCTTCGTGACCGTGTCGGATCGCAAGTCGATGAGCGGCCTTTGCATCGTTCAATCCTCGTCCTTTCCCGCTTCGGATCAGAGTTCGCGCGCGACCGGTCGATTCTATCCGCCTCCCCGGCCGATGTCAGGAGCCGAGCCTGGAGAGATCGAGTGCCGTCCACCGGAAAACAGGTGGAAGAACAGGTGTGCCGACCCGACCTCCAATTCATTATCGGCAAATATATATATAAAATATCTCACTATGTAAACTTATATTTTATTACATTCAAATCACCCGAGAGGCCCTCGGATGCAACCCCATTATCAATGCGTGCATCATCTCAACTGCCACGGCGGAGGAAGGCGATCAGGTCGGCCATGTCCTGGGGGCCGAGGGTTTGTTCGAGCCCTTCGGGCATGAGCGATTGTCCGGTGGGGCGGAGCTGGTCGATCTCGGAGCGAAGAATCGTGTCCTCGAGGCCCTCGGCGCGGCGGAGCTTGATGGTCGTGGCCGTCTCCTCCGCGAGGAGTCCCGAAAGGACCTGGCCCCGCCGGGTCGCCGCGGCGAGGACGACGAAATCGGGCTCGATGTTTCGATTGGGGTCGAGGATGTCGCTCAGGAGGGCCTCCGGGGCGCGGCCGGCAATGCCGGAGAGATCCGGTCCGACGCGATGGCCGTGTCCCTGGTGCTGGTGGCAGGTCTGGCAGTTCTTGGCGAAGACGGCCTCGCCACGCCTCGGGTCGCCGGAGAGTTTGAGAGCGTCCTGATAGCGCGCGAGCACGGCCGATCGCTGGGGTGGCGCGAACTTCGCGAGCACGGCCGCGGCGCGCGTCCGCAGCGCTGCGTCGGCGAGGTGCGGGAGTCGCTCTCGCGTCGCGGCGTCGAGCTCGCCGGGGGCGATGACCTGACGCTCGAGGGCCTTGATGAGCGGTTCGGCCAGCGCGGGCGAGCCGGCCAGTGCAGTCACGACTTCACGCCGGCTGGACTGCGTGAGTGCTTCCCAATGGTCGATCACCGTATCGGCCAGCGTCGGCCTTCCGACCCGGGCAACCGCCCGCCCGGCGGCGGTCTGGACCTCGCGCGGCTGATCGGCCGCCAGCAGGCCGGGGATGATGGCCTCGGCCAGGTCGGGCCGGCCACGGGCGAGGACGTCCAGGGCGATGAGCCGCTCGGAAATCGGACCTTTCGAAGCGGCCATGGCCGACGCGCGCGGCCACAAAGGTTCCAGGCGTGCGAGCGGATCCTTCAAAACGGGAGGCTGCACGTCGATCTGGAGGTGCAGCGGATAACCGGACCTTTCCAACCCATCGGCCAGGCCCGCCAGCAAGGTCATCGCGTCGGTCGCCTTGTCACGAATCCGATCGGCGATCAGCCCCAGGAGCCGGGCCTCTTCCGGCTGGACGCCCCGTGCCCCCACAATCGCGGCGCACTGGGACATCAGCTCGAAGCGACCCGCCGAGGGCGGGATCCGATCGCACAGTGGGATGAACGCCAGGGCCGATTCGGCTAATCCGCTGAGGATCGCCAGACGCATCCAGGGGTCGGACGCATCGCGGGTGGCGATTCGTGCCATTGCCTCGAGGGCGGCCGGCTCGTCGTGGCAATGGCTGCCGAGTGCGATTGCCGCCTGCAGTCGTACGCGGATCGAGGGGTCGTCGGACAGAAGAACGAGGGTCTCCGTGGGGAGAAACGACCTGAACGACTCGTAGAAACGGAGCGCCTGCTCGCGCACTCCCGGATGGGGATCCTTGATCAATGACTGGATCTCATCGTCAGCCCACAGGGCATGAAGCCGCGCCAGGGGATTCGGCGACTCCTTCGATGCCACGCTCAGCAGACGCGAAATCGCCTTCGCCTTCGCCTCATTCCGTATCGTGACTGCGCCGCGCTCGAACAGAAGCCGCTGCGCCGTGGTGCGCCACCAGGCATTGCGATCGCCGAGGAGTGCGACGAGTACCCGATCGTCGGCCTTGAACAGGTTCGGCCTACGGTTTACGACCGATTCCATGGCCTTCGGCCGGATTCGCCAGATCCGCCCGCGGTCGTGCCAGCGGCGGAAATCGACCGAATCTCGCGCAGTCTCAGGCACGAACTGCGGATGCTCGACCAGCTCGCGGTACATGTCCACGACGTACAGCGCACCGTCCGGCCCATTCGCCAGGTTGACTGGCCGGAAGGCCGGATCGGTTGACGCCAGGAATTCGCGCCCCTGTTCGACCCGGCGGGCGATGAAGGTCACTCCCGATGATTCGAGCACGCGCCGATGCACGAGGTTGCTCAGCGGCTCGCAGACGAACGCGTTGCCGTGATAGGCCGCCGGCAAGAGGCCGCCGCGCTCGATCAACGGGCCGCAACTGGCGTTGAAGAACGCGACCGACTCCCGATTGAACCGCGGCTGGGGCGGGCTGATCGGGAAGATGCGGCCACCGTCGGCCATGTCGAGGATCGACGCTACCGTTGAACGTCTCGGCCAGGTAGCGATTGCGATCCAGCACCTGCTGCTCCAGCGCGACGTGGCGGATCGGGATCGTATTCCACGACGGGAAGCGGTTCCCCCAATCGTCGTGCGGGAGTCCGAACTGGCTGAAGCCGGCGATCGATTCGATATCGGAGGCCCGAGGCGATTTATCGTCCTCTCCCGGGAGCGGCAGGAATGTGAACCGCAGGTCGCGGCGCCGGATCGAGACGGCCTGGTCGGGCGGATGGTTCGGCTCCCGCACGTCGCCGTCGCTACGGCCGTTGGCGACGTAGATCTTGTTGTCCAGTCCCCATGTGAGGCCGTTGACGCGGAGCTGCGTATTCCCCTCGCCGAAGCCCGTCAGCACAACGCTGCGCTCGTCGGCGCGGCCGTCGCCGTCGCGATCCCGCAGGAACCAGATATTCGGAGCCGCGGTCACGAGCAGGCCGCCGTAACACGGCAAGACGCCGTTCGGGAACGGCAGCCCATCGGCGAAGATCGTCGCGTGCTCGTAGCGGCCGTCGCCGTCGCGGTCCTCCAACTGGCGGATCCGACCGGTTGACGTGGCCGTCGGATAGTCGAGCATCTCGGCCACATACATCCGCCCGTCCTCGTCCCAGGCGATCGCCACGGGACTGGCCACTTCCGGCTCGGCGGCGACCAGCTCGATCGTGAGCCCGGGGTCGGCCAGGACGAACGTCGCCCGCTCCGCGCGCGGATCGGTCGGGCCAGGACCGTCCGCGAGGCCCGAGGGCGCCCATCCGGCCGTCGCCAGAAAGGCCAGCATCAGGCAGGATGCCGCACTCGAAGTCATCCTCATTCCAGAACCCTCTCCGGAAATCGAGAACCGTCCAGCCGCGGAATCCAGCAAATCAGGGTTGTCGCGAATGTGCAACCACACTCTCCTCGTACACCACTCGTAACGGAGGCGTGCCACAACCTCTGACGTTCCCAACGGCAATCCTCACGCGGAGGCGCGGAGACGCGGAGAGATTATCCTTGAATAATGCGAATCCGAATCCTCGACCGACTGGTTCTCACTCCGCGTCTCCGCGTCTCCGCGTGAGGCTCTTTCTTCGTTTCGAAGCCCCGCGTGAGCACGCGATCAAACACCAGTCCGAAGGCATTGACATCGTGATCGCGGATCTCTAATCTGCCAGGACGCGATTCGCCGATGAAATTGGAGTCCAGCGATGCGTGTGGCGATACCCCTGATGCCGTGGGCCGTTCTCGTCAGCCTCGAGCGACGGAACCGACAAACCCTCCGCTGGCGATGCCGGCTCCGAACATTGATGATTCTCGTCGCGATCGTCGCTCTCATCCTGGGAGGATGGGCGGCACAACAGCGCCGACGGATGTGGGAACGCCAGCAGCAGGTCTGGAACGCGCTCGCGCGAGAATACCGAGATTTGGCGGCAGGGTGCGCCCAGAGCGAAGCTTCCCACCTCGAGGCGGCTGCCACGGGCCAGACGACGCGAATTGTGGTCGGCGATGCAAAAGGTTGGCGGCGTGATCCGTTTTGGACCGGGCGAGCACCTGAGAATCGCCGCCGAGAAAGGGCGGCTGAAACGCAAGTACGAACAAGCCGCCGCTTCGCCTTGGCGCCCGATCGGGAATCCTGACTTGGGTTTCGAAACCAGCAGGATCGCCGACGAACAGGGCGCGGTACCGACCGCCGAGCCACCATCGTGGATACCACGTGGTCCTTCAACTGCTCTATCCAAAGCCTCCATGACTTCGGGAAAATGAATCGGTGAGGCCTGCCGATCGGCCAGACCAGCCAGACTTCTCGATCCATGCAGGGCGAATCCCATGAAGAAAGCAACGTTTGGCGCAGGGTGTTTCTGGGGCGTCGAGGCGGAATTCCGCCGCGTCCCCGGCGTGATCGACGCGGCTGTCGGCTATTCGGGCGGACACACGGTGAACCCGACTTACAAGGAGGTCTGCACCGACCGGACCGGCCACGCCGAAGTCGTCGAGGTCGAGTATGACCCGTCCCAGGTCTCCTACGGTCAGCTCCTCGACGTCTTCTGGTCAGGCCATGACCCGACACAGCACAATCGCCAGGGTCCCGACTTCGGCAGTCAGTACCGCTCGGTCATCTTTTACCATGACGAGGAACAGAAGGACGAGGCCGAGGCGTCGAAGCAGCGGCTCGACGCCAGCGGCCACTTCCGACGTCCCATCGTCACCCAGATCGTCCCGGCCGTACCCTTTTATCGCGCCGAGGAGTATCATCAGCGATACCTGGAGAAGCGCGGAGAGGCGAGTTGTCACCTGTAATGGTCGCGAGCTGTTGACGCGCGAGGTGGAATAGCTTGGAATCACGACGGCCCTCTCCCTTTTCGCAAGAGAGTCCACCCCGATGTTAACTCGACGATTCCTCCACGCCCGGATCCTGGTCACGTGCGGGCTGATCCCGACCGTGCTCCTGTCCGTCGGTTTCGGCCGCGACGACGATCGAGGGGCGTTGCCCGAAGCCGTGGCCAATCTCCCCGTCGTGTATCAGGACGACTTCGAGCGGGATGAGCCGACCGGCTGGGACTTCACCGACAAAGGCGCCTGGCGGCTGAAGCGTCTCGAACGCCCGCAACGGCGCGTGTTGGAGCAGTTCCGGGAGAGCCAGTACCAGCCGCCGGTCCGGTCGCCGCTGAACATGGCCCTGGTGCAAGGGCACGACCTGGGGGACTTCGTCATGGACGTGGACGTCCGATCGACCGGCCGCGACTACGGCCACCGCGACCTATGCCTGTTCTTCGACCATCAGGATGCCAGCCACTTCTACTACGTGCACCTGGGGAAGCAGGCCGATGCGGCGGCCAACAGCATCTTCAAGGTCGACGGCAAGCCCCGGGTCTCGATCGCCGAGAAGCGGACCCAGGGGACTCCCTGGACCGATGGGTGGCACCACGTGCGGATCGTCCGCACGGCCCAGGACGGACTGATCCAGGTCTATTTCGATGATATGAAAACTCCGGTCATGTCCGCACACGATCGCACCTTCACCCACGGCCGGCTCGGCATCGGTTCATTCGACGATACCGGGATGTTCGATGCGGTCCGGATCCGAGGGAAGAGCGGGAAGGTGAATTAACGTATAGTTGGCCACGCCAGCCGAATCGGCATTCGATTTGCAGTAATGAGGTATTCATCTCGTGGACGATCTATTACAATGGATCGACCATGTCGGAACAGGGAATCTCGCAAATGCATTCTCCTATTGAATCATCGACGCAGAGAATCTCGCACTTTTGATCGTCGAGTGATTCGTCATCAAGGAGACTACCGATGAGACGTCGCAGACCTTTGAACATCGAGCCCCTGGAGGAGCGGTCACTCCTTTCGGCACTCGCGGTGCAAATCTCGGCCAACGAAACCACATACAAGGCGGGCCAGCCCGTTAATCTGACCTTCACGGAAACCAACACGAGCACCCAACCCATCACGATCCGAGAAGGGCCTAGCATCGATGGGTTTACGATCAAGCAGGGAGGCACAATCGTCTGGCGATCGAATGACGGGGTCGAGCCGGACGTCATCGCGTTGATCCCACTGCAACCGGGTCAGACGTTCACGCTCAAAGCGACGTGGAACGGGGAATCGAGCGGCCCGAATGCCGTCGCGGCCGCGGCCGAAACGGGCACATTCGTCGCCTTCGACCAGTTGGACCCTCAGACAACGGTGAGCTTCCAGATCGCCGGCTCGACGCCTCTGCCGGTCGGTCCTCCAAGTACCCCGAATCCTAATCCACCCACGAGCCCGAACCCGCCGAGCCCGACGCCACCCACGAGCCCAATTCCTCCGATCCCGATCGCCCCATCCGGGCCGACCGTTCCCACACCGACGCCGAGTCCCACGCCGACGCCGAGTCCCACGCCGACGCCGACGCCGAGTCCTACACCGACGCCGACGCCGAGTCCCACGCCACCGAGTCCCACGCCGCCGAGTCCCGCGCCGCCGGCTCCCACGCCGCCGAGTCCCACGCCGCCGGCTCCGGTCTCGCCTCCCGATCCCGGCTCGGACGGCTCTGGCACCGCCCCCGCATACGACTCCGTCTCATCGACGGGCAAACACAAGCAAGCCGCTCACCACCCGATTCATCATCCGTTGGCGAGACCGGGTCATCGTATCCCGCAAGTGGTCCTGAAGGCCCATCACATTCGGATCGGGTCGAAGTAGGACGGGCTGGGGTAAACCTCGAAGGTCATCCGAACGCCTAACCGGCTTCGGAGCGGTTTCAAGACGGGGACGGGCACCTCGAATCTGGAGTGCCCGTCCTCTTCTTTTAACATCAAATTATTCCTCGGGCCGGCTTGCGACCCTGGACGACTGTCGGAACTGTGATTAGAATCTCGATTGCATTAGAGGATGATGTTATCCGCGATGATCCACGATCGGACTGCTCACGGACCGGGAGTTTCCCTCACATGGTTCGCAGACGTCGCCGCTTCCGTGTCGAGGCGCTGGAAACACGAGCGCTCCTTTCCGGTTTGAATTACAGCCTGACGACCGACCAATCGACCTACCAGGTCGGTCAGACCATCGAGATCACTTTCACCGAGACCAATACAAGCATTCAGCCAGTCACGGTTTCGGTCGCGCCCACCGACTTCACGATCTCGCAAGGCACCTACCCGATCTGGCAGTCGAACCCGGGCAACGCGACCCAGCCTGCCAGCACAGAGACGCTGCAGCCGGGGCAGTCGCTGACGCAGAGGGCGAATTGGGATGGCACGACGTCCTATTCGATTCCGGCTATTCCGGGTGGAACTCCGGTCAGTTGGTCCATCAATAACTGGGGCACATTCGTCGTTTCCAATCCCAATGCGCCAGACCTCACCGCGACATTTCAGATCACCGATCCCCTTTCATCCCGCGTGACCACCGACCAATCGGTCTATCAGATCGGCCAGACGATCCAGATGACCTTCACCGAAACGAACACGTCCGACCAGGCGGTGACCTTTTTTGATGATGGACCGGCCGGCTTCAGCATCTCGCATAACGGGACAACCGCGATGCAATATCCGTTGGATCAAAATGTCCCGACCTTTCCTATCACATGGACAGCGGGGCAGACGGAAACGGATACCCAGACCTGGAATGGCATCCCGCAGGACGGGCTTTATAATCCGTCCAACCTATCGGGTACATTCGTCGCGGCGTACGGGCCCCAGAGCGGCGCCCCGGGAGCCTCGACATCGTTCCAGATCGCACCTCCGCCAGCGTGGGATGTCGTGTCCAGCGTCACGACCAATCATTCCACCTACAATGTTGGCCAGACCGTGATCATGACGTTCAACGAGACGAACAACGGAGATCAACCGATCACGATCGTCACGGGCCCGAACGCATTCGAAGCATCTCAGGACGGCCTGGTAATCTGGTCTTCCCCCGGTTTCGGCGGCAATGCGGCCTGGGGTACGCTCCAGCCCGGTCAGTCGTTGACGCAGACCGGATCCTGGGATGGCGCTCCCGACAATGCCATAACCAACCTGGGAGACACCTACGTCGTTTCCAACTGGCTCGACCCGAACGGCTCGACCGCGACCATCCAGATCAATGGTCCCCCTGTGGTCACTGCGCCCCCGCCCACCGAGCCGATCCTGCCGCCCATCCAGGCCCCGGCCACGCCGACCTCGACGCCTCCCACCACCACGAATTCCGGCACCACCAACGGTCCGACCAGTCCCCTGATCGCCACGACGCTGTCGACGAACCGTCGCGTTTACCGAATGGGCCAGAGCGTGCAGATCCTGCTGACGATGCAGGAGGCCGGGACGAAGCAGAAGGTCAAAGGCCATGGCACGACGGCCGTGAGTTCCGCCACGAAGTTCGATCGCATCACGGTGATGGAGGGCTCGACGCTGGTCTGGCAGTCGCGCCGGGGCGTGTTCACGCCAAAGGTCCGCAAGGTAGAGCCGAGACAGACCATCAAGTTGTCGGCCGTCTGGAATGGCCGGTCCAACCAACCGGGCGTGAGAAAGCTGACTCCCGGGACCTACACCATCGAGACCAACGGCGCCGACGGTGACGCCCTGAGTACGACCATCACGATCGAGCCCGGCCGCTCGACGGCTCACGGATGAGAGGCATGGTGAGCCGGCGAGCAGCGATTGGGAGCGCGCGATCCGGATGACGAAAGTGGGATCGCGCCGTCGAGTTTTCCATTTCCGACGAGGCAAGGATCAATCGCTCGCCTTCGCGCCGGTCAGCTCCTGAACCAATCGATCGGCATGATAGATCGATCGCAGGGACTCGAGGATTCCCCGCGAGTTGACGGAGACGGCCCGGGCCTGCCGGTCGTCATAGCCGAAGTCGAGGACCAGCGACTGGATGTTGCCGTCGAAGATGAGGCCGACGACCTGGTTGTCGCGATCGACGACCGGGCTGCCCGAATTGCCGCCGATGATGTCGGCGGTGGACACGAAGTTCAGGGGAGTCTCCAGGCGGAGCGTCCCGCCGTCGCGGGCCTTGCTCCAGCTCGCGGGGAGCTCGTAGGGGGGCGTGTTCCCGTGAGCCTTGGCATGTTCGAAAGCGCCCCCGATCGTGGTATAAGGCGGGATCGGCTTGCCGTCGGATTCATAACCCTTGACGACCCCGAAGGCCAATCGCAGGGTGAAGGTGGCGTCCGGGTAGCCGGTGTCTCCCTTGAGGTCGAAAAACGCCCTGGCGATCACGGCGTAATTCGCGGCCTCGACGCCCTCGATCTGATCCTCTCGCGTCTTCCGGACAGCCCGTGCCTCGGGGTCGACCGCCAGGGCCAGCGCGATCATCGGATCGTGGGATGCGTCGATCGCCGCCTTGCCGCCTTCCGCCAGCCGGCGCCGGAATTCCACGTCGGCCACCTTCGTCTCCTCGACCAACTGCCGGGCGGCCTCCCCGGGTGAGCGGCCGTGCAGAACCCGTTCGACCATCGGATCATCGGGCATCGCCGCCTTCCACCCGGCCAGCGAGTGGGCGAGCTTGGCCTGCTCGAACTCCGGGTAGAGGGGCGCCGGGGAGAAGAGCTCCAGCTCGAGCGACTTGAGGGCGGATTCGCGATATTCCTTGAGCCGATCCGAATTCGGCTTGGCGCGCTCCTCCGCCAGCCGGACGAGATTCCGGGCGATATCGAAGAGGACCGAGTCGAACGCGAATCCGCGTTCCAGATAACTGTAAGGCTTGAGGATCTTCGTGGCCGTCTTCTGGGCCTCGGCGACCCGGTCCCAGGCCGCACGACGCCGATCGTGGGGATTCGCGCCGGCCGCGAGGCCGGCTCGCAGGTCGGATTCGGCCTGGCGTTTGCGATTGATGAAGGTTTCGTCGCGCAGACCCTCCAGGCCGCCGATGCGTGCCTTGCGGCTATTCTGGACGCTGAAGAGATCTTCCTTGGCCTGGCGAGACGCCTCCGCGCCATTGTGGCTGTAGGCCAGCAGGAAGGCTTCCTTGTGCTTCAGGTAGTTCAGCAGGAACGGGTAGTAAATATCGCGGAGGTACTCGAGGCTGGCGACCGTATTGAGCCGATCCGTACGTCCCGGATGTCCGGCGACGAAGACCAGGTCCCCGTCTTTCGAACCGTCGGGGCTCCATTTCAAGTAGTGCTCGACCTTCGCGGGCCGGCCGTCCTCATACGCGCGGAAGAAGCAGACGTCGAGGTCATAGCGCGGGTATTCGAAGTTATCCGGATCGCCGCCGAAGAAGGCGATGTCGAACTCGGGGGCGAAGACCAGCCGCACATCCGTGTACTTCTTGTAGGTGTAGAGGTGGTACTGTCCGCCCTGGTAGAGCGTGACGACGTCGTTGCGGAGCCCATTCTTGTCGGTGGCCTCTTTCTCGATCTGGGCCATGGCCCGGCGCCGGACCTCGCCGGCCTGGACATCGTCCATACCCGCCGGCACCTCGCGATTGACTCGCGCGGTCACATCCTCGATCCCGACCAGGACGTTGAGCTCGAGATCGGGCGCCTTGGCCTCCTGATCGTAGCCGCGCGCGAAGAATCCGTCGCGATGATAGTCTTTCTCCTTCGTGCTCAGCTTGGACAGCGTATCCGCGCCCACGTGATGGTTCGTCATGATCAGCCCGTCGCGCGAGACGAACGAGCCGGAGCCCCCGTTGTTGAAGCGGACCGCGGCCGATCGGAGATGCTCCGCCCAGCCCGTGGGCGGCTCGAAGCCGTAACGGGCCTTGAGCCGCTCCCGCGGCAAGTTGTTGAAGACCCACATCCCCTCGTCGGCATAAACCGAGGCCGACATCGCGAGACTCGACAGGAACAGGCAGACGAAGACCAACCCCAGCGGTGACGGGAACCTCATCGCAGCGGACTCCTCCACGGGTTCGATAACGGTCCGGAACTCGGGGCTGATACCCCGCGCTCCATGATACCGCTCCATCCGCGGTTCGATCAGGCATTCCCGGCGCTTTTCGATTACGGTGAGCTGAGTGATCGCACCGATTCACCACCGAGTCACAACCGCTCATAGGAGAAGACCAGGACGCGTCGTGATCCCATGAGTGCACACCGGATCGCTCGTCCTTCGGAAGATCGGACCGAAGACCGGAATTCGTAAGTATTTCTGTCTATTCTGTGTGCTCTGTGACTCGGTGGTGAGGAATCCGGGATTAGCCTCGTCCTTCAGGTAGGGTTTCTTTGGTTGTCCGCGCAGTCCGCGAGATTCGAGATTCCGGATTCGAGATTCCGGATTCGAGATTCCGGATTCGAGATTCGGGATTCAAGGTACGCAACTCCGGGTTCCCGCGGGGACGATTCCGGAATCTCGAATCTCGAATCTCGACTCGTTCATTTCGGTCGAAGACCGCCTCAGGAGCATCCCATGCTGTTGCCGCAGTTGAAGCAACGGTAGCAGGTGCCGCAACGGACGGTCAGGGCCCCGCAGTTGTCGCACGGGGGCGCATCGCTCTGGAAATGGGCGAACTGGCGGTCTTGCTCGCCGAGGCCGTCGTCCACGCTCAGATCGCCCGTGGCGAGCGGCTCGGCCGGCTGATGGTGATAGGTACCCATCACGGCCTCGGCATGCTCGAGATCGGCGATCGTCGCGGTCCGGTGACCGTTCACCTTCAGGAGCGGCATGGAAGGAACGGACTCCCGCTCTTCGACCTCGGAGGTCGGCCGCTTGGGTGCGTTCGCCTCGCGGTAGCCGGAAATGAACTCCATGCCCAGCCATCGGAAGATGTAATCGGCGATGCTCTTGGCGATCGGAATGTCCGAGTTCTTCGTGAAGCCGGCCGGCTCGAACCGGCTGTGGGCGAACTTGTTGACGAAGACTTCCAGGGGCACGCCGTATTGCAGCCCGATCGAGATCGCCGTGCCCAGGACGTCCATCAGGCCGCCGATCGTTGAACCTTCCTTGGCCATCGTGATGAACAATTCGCCGGGCCGGCCGTCGGGGTAGAAGCCGACGTTGATATAGCCCTCGTGACCCTGGATGTCGAACTTGTGCGTGATGCTGCGCCGGGTGTGCGGCAGCCGCTCGCGACGTGGTTGGATGGCCGGGGCGGGAGCCGGAGCCGGGACCGCGACTGGCACGATCGGGGCCGGGGCCGAAACCTTGACCGTTCCCTCCGCGGCCGGCAATGACGCGACAACCCCTTCGGCCTTCGATTCGTCCTTGAAGGCGGCGCCGTCCTTCGACTCGGCCTTCGTGCTCACGGGTTGACTCCCCTTGGAACCGTCGCGGTAGATCGCCAGCGCCTTGAGCCCGAGCTGCCAACCTTCGAGATAAGCGTCCCGGATCTCCTCCACGGTCGCCTCGTTGGGCATGTTCACGGTCTTGGAGATCGCGCCCGAGATGAACGGCTGCACAGCGGCCATCATCCGCAAGTGGCCCCGGTAGTGGATGCTCCGGCCCCCTTGCGGCGGCGCGAACGCACAGTCGAAGACGGCCAGGTCCTCGTCTTCCAGTCCGGCGACACCCTCGATCGTATCGTGTCCGTCGATGTAGTCCAGGATCCCGCGAATCTCGGGCTCATCATACCCCAATTCCCGCAACGCCATCGGCACCGTCCGGTTGACGATCTTCAGCATCCCACGACCGGCCAGTTGCTTGTACTTGACCAGGGCAATGTCGGGCTCGATTCCGGTCGTATCGCAATCCATCATGAAGGCGATTGTGCCGGTCGGCGCCAGGACCGTGACCTGGCTGTTCCGGTAGCCGTGCGCGCGGCCCATCTCGAGGCACTCGGCCCACACGGATCGTGCGGCGTCGAGCAGCTCGGCGGGCGCCGAGGGGTCGATCGCCTCGGCGGCGTCGCGGTGCATCTCCATCACGTGGAGCATCGGCTCGCGGTTGACCGCGAAGCCCTCGAAGGCACCCACGTTTGCCGCGTGCTCGGCGCTGGTCAGATACGCCTGGCCGTGCATGATCGCCGTGATCGCGGCGGCCTGCGCCCGGCCCTGGTCCGAATCGTAGGGGTGCCCGGTGGACATTAGCAGGCTGCCGAGATTCGCGTAGCCCAGCCCCAGCGGGCGGAACTTGTGGCTGTTGGCCGCGATCCGATCGGTCGGATAGCTCGCGTGGTCGACCAGGATCTCCTGCGCCGTGATGTAGATCCGCGCCGCCGCCCGGAACCGCTCCACGTCGAAACTCCCGTCCTCTCGCCGGAACTTCATCAGATTGATCGACGCTAAATTACATGCGGAATCGTCGATGAACATGTATTCCGAGCAGGGATTGGACGAATTGATGGGTGCGGTATTCGGGCAGGTATGCCAGTGCTGGATGGTGTCTTCGTACTGGACGCCGGGGTCGCCGCAGAGCCAGGTGCCTTCGGCGATCTTGTCCAGGAGCATCCGCGCCTTGTAGGTGTCCATGGGCCGGCCGGTGGTGACGGCGCGGGTGGTCCAGTCCGCGTGGGTCTCGACGGCGCGGAGGAACGCGTCGGTGCATCGGACCGAAAGATTGGCGTTCTGGAAGAGGACGGAGCTGTAGGCTTCGCCGTTGAAGTTGGCCTCGTAGCCGGCGCGGATCAGCGATTGGGCCTTCTTCTCCTCGTTGGTCTTGCACTCGATGAACTCGAGGATGTCGGGGTGCCAGCACTTGAGGGTCTGCATCTTCGCGGCCCGGCGCGTCTTACCACCGGATTTAATCACGCTCGCGATGGAATCATAGACGCGCATGAAGCTGACCGGCCCCGACGGTTTGCCGCCGCCGGAGAGCTTCTCGGCGCTGGAGCGGAGGCTGGAGAGGTCGGTGCCGGTCCCCGAGCCGAACTTGAAGAGCATGGCCTCGCTGGTCGCCAGCCGCATGATGCCTTCCATGTCGTCGCTGACGCTCTGGATGAAGCAGGCCGAGGCCTGGGGGTACTGGTAGGCGCTGTTCGCCTTGGAGATGGCGCGGGTCTCCTCATCCCAGCGGAAGTTGTTGGCCGGTCCGGAGATCCCGTAGCGATGATATAAACCCACATTGAACCAGACCGGCGAGTTGAACGCGCCGTACTGATGGAGGCAGAGCGCCGTCAGCTCGTCGTAGAACCGATCGGCGTCCTCGTCGGTCGCGAAGTAGCCGTCGGCCTTCCCCCAGTCGGCGATCGTCCGGGTCACGCGGTCGACCAACTGGCGGACCGAATATTCCCGCTTCCCCTCCGACGGACTGCCGTTGCCGCTGGCCACGTCGCCGTAAAAGTATTTGCTCACGACGACGTTGGTCGCCAGTTGGCTCCAGGTCCGCGGGATCTCGCAGCCAACCTGCTGGAAGATCGCGCGCCCGCTCTCATCCTTGATCTCGGCCGTCCGTAAGTCCCACTCGACCTGGTCGAACGGGCTCGATCCGTCCGTGCTGAAGACGCGCGGGACATGCATCCCCGATCGCCCCCGCACGCGGTCCTGCACGCCGTTCCTCCTGCTGTCCGCTGCCTCTGATGCCGACACGCTCGTTGCCCGCTCACCGACCGTCGCCATGACCCGCCTCCACGTCTCAGCCCAACCCCGGTCTCGACCCAGATTCCCACTAGCACCTGGGTGTAGCCGATCTGTATTCAAAAGTCCATAGGTGTACTGACGCCCAGAGCATTTTGTGCCCGACTTCGGTTATCGGCACGGCGGACAGGAATCTTGCGAGTGCTGGAATCCACGAACCTAGCCGATATCGCCCGAGACGTGCCTGGCCTGACTCTCCGGAATCGACCGGTGTTGCTGCCGGGTCGCGATGCTTCGTCAATACATCATGTCGAGTGTAACGCATGGCGGCTCCTCGCTCAGAGGCGGGATCGGATTTTCACCGGTCAAGTCTCGCGACTGTGAAGATTCCGCGGGAGACCCGGCAAAGCCGTCCAGAACACGAGGATTCTCCCCGACCGATACCCTCGATGCGTCGGACAGCAGGACCCTCATGGAGGCCCCCCTAACTTTCCACGCCGACCCATGCACTGAGTTCGTCCAGGGGCTGACGCCCCTGGCTACGTGCGGTCGCCCTCCGGGGCTTTGGGAACAGACGCTTAGAGGAAGATTCTAACAGTCTCTCAATAAAAAAACCGTATCAATGCCGTAAAGATCGGCAAGTTGATACGGCTGTGGTAATTCGGGAAAATCAGCGAATCTACGGACGACTTCAGGACGGAAGCCCGAGACTGGTGATCTGGACCACTGTGTACGGTTGCCGATGTCCGTTGCGTCGCCGCATATTCTTCCGGCGCCGGAACTTCTGGATGATGATCTTCTTCGATTTGAACTGATTGACGATCGTGCCGACGACGCGGGCCCCTTCGACGATGGGCGTGCCGATGGTCGCGTCGCCCTCTCCGCCCGCAAGCAGGAGGACTTTCGAGAAGATCAGCTCGTCACCGGCCTTCCCGTCGCGTCGATCGACCTGGATCCGATCTCCTTCGCGCACCCGGAACTGGTGGCTGCCGTCTTCAATAATGGCGTACATCCTTCAATCGCTCCCGGATGGGCCAGGCCGCGGGAACCGGACTCGATTTCGCATCGAGACAAGCCGCGGCTTTGTCCCACAACTCCAATGTCTGCTTCAACTTGGGACATCTCGCCGGCTTTCACTTCGGCAGAGGAAAAAGACCATCTTACCGGGATTCCCTGCAAAAGGAAAGGCCGTGGACCTTGACGAATCGAGCGATCCGCGATATCAACCGACACTCATTTTGTCGATGAAGAGCCAGGAGATCGGGTCGATTTACGCGATCGGGCGATCGATTGGAAAGTAAGGACTGGGGCGAGGCCCGATCGACCCGGCCTGGAGACGGCGTCGAGCATGGTCGCATGCGGACTGCACCTGGTCGTGCTCTTGGGAATCTCGCTGGCGGGAATCGGCCAGGTGGGTCCCGCACGTCCGTCGCGGAACGCGCCTGCTCCGGTCGGTTCCGGTCATGATCTGCCGGACGTGAAGCTCGTGGTTGTCGAGCGCCTGGAGGTCTATGACCAGGCGGATGAGACGTCCTACCGGATGGGCACTCTGAATCGAGGCGACCGGATCAGGCTTCGGCGGGTGCTGGCGGGGGGATGGGTCGCGATCGAGCCGCCGCCGCTGGCGATCGGATGGGTTGCGCGGTCGGCACTGAACTCCGGTGATGTGCAGGGTGGGGGCGAATCGCGAACGAGCCGCCCCACACAAGGCCGGGTGATTGCCGAGGACGCCGAGGTGCGATCGGGACAACTCCAGGCCAGGCTCCCCGGTCCGCCGTGGGTTCAGCTTCCCCGAGGGGCCCTGGTCCGGCTGGTCGACCGGCCGCCGTTGACGATCGGCCGCGGGGCCTCTGCGTCGGTCTGGCTCGCTATCGTACCTCCCGAGAGTGCCGTCTGCTATCTCCGCTCCGAAGGCATCGGGGAGGCGAGTCCGCCGTCGCCACCGGTCCCCGAGCGGCTGGCCACTTACCGTGTCGGCGAAGACGATCGTGCCGGCGCGGAGATGATCCCCCTCACCGGCCTGCCGGCCGACATCGGCGCCGAGATCCAGCGGTTCGACGGGATGCACCGCGCGATCGTCGTCAACCAGCCGATCGAGCAGTGGCGTTTCGAGAGCGTCCGGGCGGGCTATCAGTCGGTGCTCAAGCGGGCCGGGAACAATTCCGAGGTGGAAGAGGCCCTCCGCGTCCGACTCGCCCGCGTGACTCGGCACGAGCAGGCCGCGCAAGCCGCGCGGACGATTCAGGCCACCCTGGCGAGCAGTCGCCGACGCGACAGCCAGGTTGCCCAGACGCGGCAGCGGTTGGCCGCGGCCGATCGCACACGCACGCGGACCTACAATGCCATCGGCTTCGTCCAGCCGACCTCACGCGAGGTCGACGGCCGCAAGGTCCACGCCCTGATCGGTTCGAACGGCTCGACGATCGCCTACCTCGACATCCCGCCCGGAATCGACATCACCTCGCTCGGAGTCCAGCGGGTGAAGGTTTTCGGCGTCACGCACTACAACCAGGACCTCGGCGCGCGACTGATCACCGTTCGGGACCTGGAGGCGATCGAAACGCGGCGCTGAGAGTCTGTCCCAGAAGGGGCCGGTCCGGGCGAGCGGGGGGTGTCAGCCCCCTGTCCGGTGAGCCTCGAAGACAGGGGGCTGACGCCCCCGGCTCGCCCTTCCGGGACAGACTCTGAGAGATACGAGGCGGGGAATTCGAGTGGCTCCTCCTCAACTCAGGCCCGGTCCCGGGATTCAACCTGCGAGGGCAGAGTTACATAAAGCATGTCCGCAGAGGACGCGTGCCCAGCGGGTTGAGTCATCGTAGGCGCGACCTGGAATGTCACCTGGTTGAGCCTCGCTTCGAGGTCTACTGGGGTGGGCCACCCAGTTGCTCGAGCCGTTCACGGAGATCGAGCCAGGCGGCGTTGTTCAGCACACGAATCGTGCCCTGGCCCGGATCGAGCGTCAGCCCGGTGAGAACCTTCACCCAGACGGAAACTCGGTCCAGGTCGTCGGCGAGCTCCGGGACTTTCCGGTAGAGTCGCGCCCGGTAATCGTAGGCTCCGGTCATGAAACCATTGCCGTCGGGGCTGAAGGCCACGCTCATGACTTCATGAGGATGGATGAGGGATGGGCCAAGGGGCATTCCGGTGGCCGCGTCCCAGAGCCGCGCCGATCGGTCCCGGCTCCCGGTGAGGACCATCTTTCCATCGGGGCTGAAAGCCACGGCCCAGATCCATGCCTGGTGAAGGAGTGGAACCGTTCGAAGTGTCCGTGTTTCCACGTCCCAAAGCCGCGCCGCGCCATCCTCACAGCCGGTCAGGAGGGTCTTGCCGTCCGGACTGAACGCCGCCGCACTGATGCAGCCGGGATGCAGGAGAGGTTGGTCGAGGGGCGTCCGGGTCGCCAGGTCCCACACCTGTACCAAGCCATTGTCGTGGCCGGTCACGAAGGACTTGCCATCGGGGCTGAAGCACCCGGCATCGACCGTGCCGGGTTGTGGAATGGGTCGGCCGAGGGGCGTCGCCGGTTGACCCGTCCCAGAGCCATACCATGCGATCCTCGCCCGCGGTCATGATCGTCTTGCCATCGGGACTGAATTTCACCACGCTGACCGGACCGTCCTGCTGGAGCACCGTTCCAATGGGTTTTCCGGTGGCCGCGTCCCAGAGCCGCGCCGTCTTGTCGTAGCTGCCGGTAAGTAGCCGGGATCCGTCGGGGCTGAAGTCCACGCACACGATGGGGCCTTGATGGCGGACGGCCTGCCCGATGATCTCGCCGTTCGTCGCGTTCGAGTGCCTTGCCATGCCGCTGAAGTGCCCCGTGAGGATGGATTTGCCATCGGGGCTGTATGCCACGGCGTGGCCCACGTCGGAAAGCTCGGCGACCAGCCCCAAGGGCCGGCCGGGATCGGCATCCCAGACTCGCACCGTCTTATCGCTGCTGGCGGTGAGGAAGGTCTTGCCGTCGCGACTGAAGGCCACTGCACCGACCGGGCCCTGATGCACGAGGGGTAGTCCGATCGGTTGATGCGTCGCCGCATCCCAGAGCCGAGCCATCTTGTCCTCGCTCCCGACCAAGACCCGCTTGCCGTCCGGGCTGATGGCCACCGCCCTGATCTTGAATCGATGCTTCATGGGCTGGCCCAGGCGGTTTCCGTTCACCGCGTCCCACGACAGCACGGTTCCGTCTTTGCAGCCGGTAAACACCGTCTTGCCATCGGGGCTGTACGCGACCGCGTAGACCTTGTTCAAGACCACTTGCTCGAAAGGAATTTCCGCGGGCTTTCCGTCCAGGCTGTTCCCCACGGCGACAACCGCGGGTCCAGGTTGGAGCGGCAACCCGACGGGCTTTCCAGTAACGGCGTCCCAGAACCGTGCCGAAACGTCTTCGCACCCCGTGAGAAACGTCTTTCCATCAGGGCAGAAAGCCACCGCTGTCACGGTATCCTCGTGCACGGAGGGCTGACCGATGGGAAGCAACGTGGCGGCGTTCCAGAGTCGCGCCATCTTGTCAGCACTCGCCGTGAGGATTGTCCTCCCGTCAGGACTGTAGGCAACAGCCCTCACTGCGCCCTCATGCCGGAGGGGCGATCCCAGAGATTGGCCGGTGGCGACGTCCCAGAGACTCGCGGTCCCGACGCTGTAGCCGGAGATCACGGTCTTGCCATCGGGGCTGTAAGCCACGGCGAAGACCGAGGCGGGATGATGCATCGGTGGGCCGATCGGCTTACCCGTGGCGGTGTCCCAGAGTCTCACGGTGCCATCGTCGCACCCCGAGACGACGGCCTTGCCATCGGGGCTGAAGGCCGCGGCGGCGACGGGACTATCGTGGGAGACGATCGCCTTGAGTCGAGCGTGATGAGGTCGCCACGCGGCCAGGTTGGCCCGCGCGGCGCGCTGCCAATCCGGTTCATTCGCGGCGATCGCCAACCGCCAGCTCTCGATCATCCAGAGCAGTCCCTGGCCGATCTGATCCTTCTCGAAGGCCGCCTGTCCGCGGTCGAAGTTGCGGATCGCCAGCAGACGGTTCGATTCGGCGAGCGACTTCGCGAGCTCTCGCGCCAGACTTCGGTTGTCCTGGTTCGCCCTCGATTGCTCTCTTGCGTATCTCAATGAGATCACCACCACAGCCAGGAGCGCGGTCGCCACGGCGACGGTCGCTCCGGCCAGCAACGGGTTACGCCGGCTCCAGCGCCATGACCGTTCGATCGCGCCGGACCGGCGGGCCAGGATCGGCCGGCCCGCGTCGAATCGACGCAAGTCCTCGGCCAACGCCTGGGCTGTCGAGTAACGCTCGCCCGGCTCCTTGGCCAACGCCTTGAGGACAATCGTCTCGAGGTCGCGCGGAATCCTCCGGTCGAGCTGGCGAAGCGGCGGCGGGTTCTGGTGGAGCACCTGCTCGATCAACTTGATCCGATCCGATTCCTCGAACACGGGCCGCAACGTCAACAATTCGTATAAGGTCGCCCCTAGGGCGTAAATGTCGCTCCGTGGGTCGGACCATCCTTTGAAGCGTTCCGGCGCCATGTACTTCAAGGTGCCGACGATGTCGCCGGTGCGCGTCAGCTCGTCGCTGTCCTGAGCCTTGGCCAGCCCGAAGTCGGTGACCCAGACCTGACCCTTCGCGTCGAGCAGGAGGTTGGAAGGCTTGATGTCGCGGTGCAGAATCCCTTGTTGATGGGCGTATTCCAGGCCGTCCGCGACATCGGCCCCGATCCGGGCCACGCTGTGGACATACTGGGACTCGGGCTGGTCGGAGAGGCCCGATCGATCGATGGATTCGGCCGGAGGTAGCGGCGTCGAGGCGGCTATCGTCGCACGGCCTGGATCCGACGGCGGGGCACCCTCGGCCGGCTCCCCCACTTCGCTCGACTTCGCCTTGTCGGCCGGGAAGTGACCGGCGCGAAGTTGAATCGCCAGCGTAGTCAGATTCACCGGACCGTCCGGTGCCTCCGCGGCGACGGGCGCGCTCGCATCGTGGCGCAACCGCTTCACTTCGTGCAGCACGGCGTCCAATCCGTGTCCACGGATGAACTGCATCGTGTAGAAATGGAGGCCGTCGTGCTCGCCGATCCCATGGACCGGGACGATGTGTGTGTGGTGCATCCGGGCCGCGGCGCGGGCCTCACGCCGGAACCGCTCCAGCCGGGTGGGGTCCGCCAGATGATGGAGAGGAAGGACCTTCAGCGCCACGTGCCGGCCCAAGGATTCTTGAATCGCCTCATAGACGATCCCCATGCCGCCGGAGCCAACAGTTCGGAGCAGGGTGTAATCCCCCAGGCGTCGGGGCATCGGAGCTCCCGCGTCGGTCTGGCCCGCGACGGGTCGGGGCGCCAGGCCATCACTGGGCCCGATCGCTTCCATGAGGAGTAACGCGGGGAAAAGGGTGCGGATCCGCTCGGCAAGCGCAGGATACTTCTCGGTGTATTCGGTCAGCGGCGGCCGTTCGCCCCGGCGGTATCGCTCCAGGAATCCCTCGACCAGATCGTTGACCAGATCGGAGCCGGAACTCGCCTCGCTCATGGCCGCAGTCCTTCCAGTCCACCGGGTGCGCGTCCCAGGATCTGTCGGAGCTTTTCCAAAGCTCGGAGGTACCGCTTGCGGGCGGCGGAATCCGATACACCGAGCACCTGCGCAATCTCGGCCCGGTTCAATTGCTCGAAGTGCCGTAGCGCCAGTACCTCTCGATCGAGAGGGTGCATGCTATCGAGGGCCTCTCGCACCCGGAGCTTCATCTCGGCGCGGATCGCGGCCTCGCTGGGACGGACATCATGACCCAGGAGCTGGGCGGCCAAGGCCGCCGAGGACGCCTCGGGCAGAGAACCATCATAGAGCGCGACCTGCTGGCTCGCGTTGCGCTTCTGCACACCCAGATGATGCCGATGCAAAGACACCAGCTTCTGACCGGTCAGGAATCGAAGCCACAGGAAGAACGACATCGAAGGGTTGCGCAGGTATTCGGCCAATCGAGCCGAGGCTTCCAGATAAGCATCCTGGATCACGTCGGAAGGATCGATCCGGCCTTGCAGCCGCCGGTCGAGGCGTAGGGCAATCATGCGGCATAGGCGGGTTCGGTGTCGAGACAGCAATGACCCCAGGACCTGCCCATCCCCCTGAGCAGCCTGCTGGAGGACCCGGTTAGTTTCACTCGAATTGCTGGTCATTCAAGACACCCGATCATCGGCGACACAGCTCGGAAGCCTCTGTCAGCCAGTACGCGGCTGCTGGGACCAGTATGTTAACATCTCCTATCAGTAAACCGCGCGAGCCGTCTCGAGTGAGACAGGAATTCCGAATTATTTTCCCGACGACAGGGAAGCCCCCTTACAAAATCTTGTTTTCGCTGTCCCAGGACGAACCGGTTTCGCAGTTGATGGGGTATGGAGTGTCTTCGAGGAGAGGCGGGATTGGCCGGGAGAACCGGGGCATCGAGGGCCCGACCAAGTCGATATCAACTAGTGATTGAAATCATCTATATCTTTAAAAATACTCTAGGTCAACGAGAGGGGTCGATCTTCGCCGCGGCTCGATACCGCGCGGCTTGCCTGAGCATCGTGGCATCGGACCGGGGAGAAATGATGATGTTCGAAGACTCGATCGGGACGCGAGGCGATCGGATTGCGAGTCGACGAGAGGGCCAGAGATCGGACCACGGTCGGGTCCGCATGTTGCTCGTGACGTGGCCGCGAGTTGCGTTACTCGGTGCGATCGTCGGGGCCTCGACCTGTCCCCTCGGCGACTGTGACGGGTTCAAGAAGTCTCCGGCCAGCAGGATCCCTGACCGGGAATGCAGGCGCGGTCAGGTCGATCGCATTCCGGCCGGACGGCGCGATGCTGTCATCAGTCGGGCTGGACGGCTCGATGTCAATCTTCCACCTGACGGAGCGTCGGGAGAGTCCTGATCGATCGCCGGCGCCTGGCCCGGTTCGCTGGGCCGCCTTCAGCCCTAACAATCGAGTTATCGCGACGGCGAATTCGACGGCGACGGTTACGGTTCGCGATCTCGTAGACCATGAGTCACGGTCGTTGGACGACTTGCCTGGCGCGACGAGCGGCGCCGCCTGCCTGGTGTTCTCGCCGGACGCCGCGACCCTGGCCGTAGGTCAGCAGGACGGGAAAATCACGCTCTGGGACGCCGCGACCAGGCGTCATCGATCAACCCTTCTCGGACATACGGAATTCGTTGCCTCCCTGGCGTACGCGCCCGACGGCGCGACTCTGGCCTCCACAGGTGGTGATCGTACGACGCGGATCTGGGAAATCGCGACCGGTCGGGAACGGTTCGCGATCACCGGCCCAAAGGCCCCGTTCGTCACCATGGCGTTTTCTCCCGATGGCCGACTTCTGTGTCTGGGCGATCAGGCAAGTCCCGTCGTGCAGCTCTGGAATGTGGTCACGGGTGCCGAGCATGCGACCCTGCGCGGTCCTGCCGGTGCCGTCCTCGCGGTGGGAATCAGCCCCGATGGCACCATTCTGGCCGCCGCCGACTATGTCGGAGCGATCACCTTCTGGGACCTCGTGACGCTCGAGATCCGCCCGGGGCAGTTGAAGCACGCGGGTGTTCGCTCACTGGCGTTCGCGCCCGACGGCCGGTCCTTGGCCACCGGGGGTTTCGACGGCTCCATTCATCTTTGGCCCTTTCCCCTTGCCTCTGGCGATTGAAGTCTCGGGCCGGCGGCCCGAACGGACCGATGCACGACCGCGTCCTCCTCGTCACCGCGGCGGGGCTCGACGCGAAGCCCTCGAGCTCGCAGTCGCACGCGAGGCTCATCAACGCCGGTCATGTAATCGGCGACCTGTCTCGCCGCCAACTTGATCCAGGCACTTCCGAGTGAACTCGGAACGTGCTGCGCCGATGAAGGCCTACGCGATGGCGTTCGCTTCGCCTTCCCCCAGCCCGTTCCTCTTCGCGACGAAAGGGACGATCGATGAAAGACCCCAATGAGCCAGACACCGAGCGGTCGGGGACATGGCGGCGCACCCGGCCGAATCGACTCGACACCGTGCCATCCCTCGCGTTCGGGTCCCTGGAGCAACATCCGCCGGCATCCCGGTCGGATCATCAACCGAGAAGACGCCCCACCTGGCCGGGAACGGCCGGACTGGCGGCTGTTGCCATGGCGGGAGCGATCGGCCTCGTGCGCCTGGCTCACCATGTGACGACATCGAAACCTCAGTTGAGCGGCGGCGTTGTCGTACGCAGCGAACTCATCAGCCTCTGGATGCACCCGGCTCTTTTTGATCTGGCCCAGCGTCCCAGCGAATCCGCCGCGTGTCGGTTGCTCGAGGGATTCCGCCGGTATGCCCAAGAGCGGGGTCTGGAGAAGGCCTGGTACGTCATCACTGCCAAGGGATTCCAGATCGATGGCGAGACCATGGTGGTTTCCACGATTCGCCGGCCTTACGACATGATCGAGCCAGTCTACTCCGAATTCCCGGATATCCTGGCGATAGCCGCCGGAAAGCCGCCGCGCGATCCGAGGACCGACTTTACCAAAGTCAAGATCGGCATCATCCCCGACTACCTCCTGGTTGCCGATCCGCAGGCGATGCTCGACGAACTCAGGATGCTGGAGGGCCTGTCCCGCGAAGAAACCGAACCGTAGGGCCCGGCTTCGCGTGACTGGGCCCTTCCGGAATCGAGTTGAAGGAACTCGCCTCCTCAATATCAAGATAGACGGAGCGATAGCCGCCCGCGCAACACGGGTTGGTCCTCGTCTCGCAACCGGCGCTCCTTTCTCGGCCGGATCGTCCTGCTTCTATTCCGTCTTGACGGTGTCCTTCGTCGGTGCCAGCGACTTCCCCTCCAGCAGCGCATCGATCTCCTTGGCCAGAGACTTGTGAAGGGGCTCCGCAGCCTCGTCATTGAAACCCACGTGGGCCGACTGGACAACACCCTTGCCGTCCAGGATGACGAGTGTGGGATAGCCCTCGACGTCCAGCGCCTTGCCGACCGAATTGCTGGGATCCAGCCCGATTCGACCCACCGGAGAGCCGGTGAGCGTGATCTTCTTGTCTTCCAGCGTCTTCTCGACGAGCTTGCGGACCTCCGAAATCTCGGCCGGTTCCTCGTCCTGGCTGAGCGCGACGATCACGACGTCTTTCTTGGATTTGGCATACGATTCGATCAGCTTCTGGATCTCGGGCATTTCCATCAGGCAGGGCCCACACCAGGTGGCCCAGAAGTCGATCACCACGACCTTGCCGGCCAGCTCGGCCTTGGTCATGGTCCTGGTTTTCCCCGGACCATCGAGGAGGGTCAGCGAGAAATCGGGGGCGGGCTTGCCGATGTGCTCCTGGACTGCATACTTATGGGCCTGTCCCGCGCCCTGCTGTTGCTCGAGCGACTCGACCCGGGTGAAGCCGTTCGGGGCTTCGAAGGCGAACGATCGCTTCGGGTCGACCTGGGTCGAGACGGGGCCCGCGGCCCATCCAAACTGCTGAATCGAGAGCGTCTGGCCAGGTGGGGCACTCCTGGCCAGTTGCGCCGGGTCGAGCTTCAGGTCGATGGACGAGAGCAGCTTGGTTGATGGATCGACCCGCAGCAGGAGATCGGGGCCTTCCATCAGGTCGATGAGGAGCGCCGAGCCCTCGGTCTTGCCGCCTTCCGTCGCCGGCGCGGGCCGGATCGAGGCACCCAGTTGGTCCACGAGGATCTCCGGACTCGTGCCGACGACGAGGTTGAGGAGTACGTGCATCGGCAGGGCGGTCGGACCGCCGAAGAGTGCCGCGTTGGTCGGCCCTTCGCGGAAGGTCTCGAACCCGATCGACTCGGGCGCAGGCGCCTGAGTGTATTTCTTCAGGGGCTCGACGACCGTGGTGAGGGTCTTGCCGTCGCTGTTGAGCCGGACCGCGCCGGCGTTGAGATCCAGCTTGTTGGGCCGTTCGAAGGTCAATTTCAGGGGCAGGTCTCGCTTGTGCACCTTGTCTCCGAGCGTCATGGCAACGACGAATTTGCCCTGGTCGGCGTAGGACGACAGGCCCCGATATGCCTTGGAAACCTGGTCGAGCAGACGCCGGGCGCCGGGATCGTCCCCGCGGGGGGCCCTGCTCTTGGCGATCTGCGCGATTCCTCGTACGCCGATACCGACGAGACACGCCAGGGTCAACCCGATAGCCCATCCTCGGTATGTGCACTTGATACGATGAAAGACCATGAAGAACCCTTTTGATGAAACCTGGAAAGCCGGACGAACACCGCGACGAATCCGAGATTCATCCGTCCGATCGAGGTCGAAGCCTGAGGACATTCTATGGCAGCAACGCGCCTCAAGTCGAGCCGTTGTCGCCATCGCAACAGGTGCGGCTGGGGAGCAAGTGGCCGAGCTTGTCGCGCTTGACGTCGAGATAGTGGCGCCGCTCGGCGCGGTCGGGCGCGACGATCGGGACCTGGTCGACGACCTTCAAGTCATAGCCGTAGTAGACGAACGCGTCGGTCTTCTTGGGGTTGTTGGTCAGGAGCCGAACCCTCGAGAGCCCCAGGTCCTTGAGGATCTGGAGGCCGATGCCGTAGTCGCGCGGGTCGGCCCGGTAGCCCAGGGCCGTGTTGGCCTGGACGGTGTCGAGCCCCTTGTCCTGGAGGTTATAGGCGCGGATCTTCTCGATCAGGCCGATGCCCCGCCCCTCCTGCGGCAGGTAGATCAGCGCGCCGGCCCCCTCGTCGCCGATCATCTCCAGGGCCATGCGGAGCTGGTCGCCGCAATCGCAGCGGAGCGAATCGAGCAGGTCGCCGGTGAAGCAGGAGGAGTGCAGCCGGACCAGGGGGGATTCGACCGAGCCCAGGTCGCCCATGACGATGGCGACCGGCTCGTTGCCCGGCTCGTGCTGGACCCGGTAGCCAATGATCCGCCCGCGGCCGTAGACCGTAGGCAGGTCGGCCTCGGCGACCCGCTGCACCAGCTTCTCGCGGAGGCGTCGATACTTGATCAGAGACTCGATCGAGACCATCGGCAGGCCGTGTTCCTGGGCGATCTCGTGCAGCTTCTCGCGCCCCGCCATCTTGATGCCGTCGGTGATCTCGCAGAGGATTCCCGCGGGCGTCAAGCCGGCTAGCCGGGCCAGGTCGACGGTCGCCTCGGTATGCCCGGCGCGGCGGAGTACGCCCCCTTCCTTGGCGACCAGCGGGAACAGATGTCCCGGGCGCACGAAGTCGTCGGGTCGTGTCGAAGGATCCACGATTGCCCGGACCGTCCGCGCCCGCTCCTCGGCGCTGATCCCCGTCCGGCACGATCGGTGATCGACTGGAACGGTATACGGCGTCTGGTGCGGGGCCGTGTTGCGATCGACCATCGGGCCGAGCTGGAGCCGGGCGGCGACCTCGGGCAAGATGGGCATACACAACAATCCCCGCCCATGCGTGATCAAGAACTCCACGGTCTCGGGCGTGACCTGCTCCGCCGCCGCGATGAAGTCGCCCTCATTCTCCCGGTCCTCGTCGTCGACGACGATGATGATCCGCCCCTCCTTCAGGGCATGGATCGCGTCCTCAATCTTGGTGAAATCGTCATGCATGATCGCTTCCTGACCGCATTGATGCAGGGCCGAGTTGAAACCGGGCGCGATTTGATGCGCCTCTTGCACCCATTGTACACGGATTGTCCAGTCCGGCAGCACCTCATGGTACAATAGGCGTTGCGTCGGGCGGAGCTCCAGTCATCCATTCGAGGAGGGATGCCGCATGATGTCACCGGGAGCCCGACTACGAGCGGCCTGGGCGGCCGGACCAATCATGATCCCGGGCGCGTTCAATGCACTCGTAGCCAAGCTAGCGGAGCGACTGGGCTTCCGGGCGGTTTATCTCTCGGGAGGCGCGCTCTCGGCCGGCTGGGCGGGGCTGCCGGATATCGGCCTGTTAACCCAGACCGAGTTCGCCGAGCAAGCAGCGGTGCTGGCGCGCGCGACGATGTTGCCAGTCCTCTGCGATGCCGACACCGGCTTCGGCGAAGCCATCCACGTCGAACGAACCATCCGGCTCTACGAAGAGGCCGGTGTCGCCGGGCTGCACCTGGAAGATCAGGTGTTGCCGAAGCGCTGCGGCCATCTCTCGGGTAAAGGACTGGTCGATGCGTCGTCGATGGCGGCCAAGATTCGGGCGGCCGTCGCGGCCCGTCGCGATCCGGACTTCGTGATCGTCGCGCGGACCAATGCGCGGACGGTCGAAGGGTTCGACGCGGCGGTCCGGCGGGCGCACGAATACCTCGCCGCCGGCGCCGATATGATTTTTCCCGAAGCCCTGGAGTCGGCCGACGAGTTTGCCCGTTTCGCTCGATCCGTACCGGCTCCGCTCCTGGCCAACATGACCGAGTTCGGCCGCAGTCCGCTGATCCCCTTCGACGAGCTGGCGTCCCTGGGATACAAGGCCGCCATCTATCCGCTGACCGCCTTCCGCGCCGCGATGCGCGCCGCGGAGCAGGTTCTGGAAACGTTGATCCAGCAAGGGACTCAGCGCGAGCTTCTGGCCCGGATGCAGTCCCGCGCCGAACTCTATGATCTGCTGGGCTATTCCGACTGGGAGCGGCGGGATCAGGCGTACTTTACAGCGGGGACGCCCGACCGGGAGAAAGCGTGAATCCACGGAACCCAATGACGCGTCAGGATCAGGTACAACGCTCGGTCAGGCTGGCGGCGTACAAATCGTCCATTAACTTCTCCAGGGCTACGACGAACTCGGCGTACTCCAGCTCATCGAAGTCCTGCTGTGCGAATCTCAGGGCGCGCTCGATCACAGAGGGTGCATTGCTCGCTACCACCTGGAGCATCCGCCCCTTCCAGTTCAGGAACGCACAGTCCACCCCGCAGCGTGGGCAGACGCGCGGATGGTGGTCGAGCATCGAATCTCCGAGATCAATGACCGAATGGCACGCCGCACATCGCAGAGTGTTAGCTCCCTCGTCGCTGAAGGCATACCAGGAGGAAAGTTTGGTACTCATTGGATGAAGTCATCCCACGGGAAGTTCGGGAATAGCTGGCGATACATTCTACGCACGCCGGGGTCGATGAAGTTCCAGTCCACAATCCTCGCGGGGATGGTCGTTTCCCCAAGTCGCCGCATGGCCTCTGCTCGATGGTGTCCACCCAATTGAACCAATCGCCCGTCCGGCATGCGGGCCACCGGGATAGGTTGCGACATATCGTAGCCATTTGTTCGAATCTGGTTCGCCAAGTCCTGGATATGATTCGGCGGCATCCCCGGTCGAGGTACCGAGTGGAGGGGACGCAGATCGACGAGGGGAACCTCGCTGACAGCCGATCCCATCCGCGTGGTTCCGACCCGCACTACCGGCATAGTGATCTCCAAGCAAGTTCGAGCGGGAACGCGTCACCGAACAACCTGCCGATCCTCATCATAACAAATCGCCTTCTGGCGGCTGACGACGAAGTCCCAGTCGAGCCGGTGCGGCGGTTCGAGGTAGTGGCGGTAGGCCGCCGCCATCTGTCGGGCGGCCTCGTCGAACGGGACGCCGCCGAAGCCCGTCCCCATGGCGGGCAGGGCGACCGTTTCGATTTTCTCATGGCTGGCCAAATTGTGGGCGTGGACCGACAGCAGGGCGGCCCAGGTCGCGCCGTAGACCTTGTCGGTACCGGCGATACTCCCCGGCACCCGCATCGTCGGAGCGTGCGCGAGGTACGGTATCGACGCGTGGCCGGTGGCCAGGATGAACGCGGTCCCGACCGGTTGCTCGCCCAGGAACCGGTCCATGATCTGGTGCTGGACGCGATCGACCAGGCCCTCACCGAAGAATCGGGCCACGGCCGCGTCGATGCCGGCGGTCATCATGCCGAACGCATTGCCGGCGGTCACGAAGCAGTCGTGCGGCTCCAGGTCCTCGAACGCGCCTCGGATGACCCGGACATTGGGCAGCCCGGCGAATCGGTTCTCGAACGCCGAGCACATCGCGTTTTCGGGATGGACCAGCCACACGCTTCGGAGCATCCGCGAAGACTCCTCCCATTTGAGCTGACTGGCTCAACCTTCAGTCGAAAAAGCCCAGCGCCAGCCCACCCAACCCCAGCAGTATGCTCAAGGGACCGAAGACGTAACGCGTCAGCTTCAGGGCGCGCTCCGGGCCGAGCAACTTCACCCAGACCGTGGCGTTCCCATGTCTCAGGCCCCAGGCCGCGACCTTCTCGTTGGTCGTGAGAAAAAAACCGGTGATCAGGAAGGCGATGCCCATGCAGATCGCCACCACATGCTTTTCATCCACGGCGTCGCTCCCCTCGACTCGAAGATGTCAGACCCGACGCTGAAGAACGAGATGCAATACATTTCTAACCGACCATGGTGTCCCGAGCCAAGCTTCCCGTAACCAAACTCTCCGAACTCGGTAGCCGGCGTCGGGACTACGGGTTTCCCGGCGCGAGGACTCCATTTCTCAGGAGAGCGGCCATGCGTCGGAAGACCCCGTCCCAGTCGCCCGATGTGGACTGGCGGAAGAGGGTCATCGTCGGATACCAGGGAGAATCCTCCCGATCGATCATCCATCGCCATTCGGCCACGACGGGCAAGGCGAGCCAGACCTTCACGCCCAGACTACCGGCCAGGTGGGCGACCGCCGTGTCGGGCGTGATCACGAGGTCGAGATGCTGCATGATGGCGGCCGTATCGAGCAGGTCGCGACGGTCCTCGCCATTGCTCTCGGGGTCGCGGAGCACGGCGATCAGGACCCGTCCTGCCTGCTCGGCGATTTGCTCTGTCCCTTCCCCCTTCTGAAGGCTGATCAAGTGGACTCCGGGCACTTCGGCGAGATGGGCAAAGACGCGGAGAGGAATGGATCGCCAACGATCGGCGCGGTTTCGCGAGTTCCCTTGCCAGGCGATCCCGATCCGGATGGCTCGCCGGCCGCCACTCGACGCGTCGGTCTCCCGTTCCGCTCCGTCGGCGACGGACTGTTTCACGATGAGGCGCCGGCGCTCGATGCTGCTCGGGTCCGCCGAAAGGTACGGCACATTCGCCGGCAGGGTTTCCAGGGTCGTTCCCAGTACCGCGGGGAGGCTCATCAAGGGCGAATGGACCTGGCAATCCGGTAGGGGAACGATCGAGTTCAGGACCTGGTCCGCGCCGAACATCGGGACGCGATCCCCACCAACGGGTCGGCGCAGGCCAGCACGATGCGGCCGCCCCTTCGCTGGACCTCCGGTACAAAGCGCAGGAATTGGAGGACATCGCCAATCCCTTGTTCGGCGCACAAAAGGATCGAACGCCCCGCCAGCGGTTCTCCGATCCATCGCGGCAGGCTCACGTGCGGCAGGCGACAGTTCGGACACTTCAATCGCCATTCGTATTCGAGCCAGCCTCGTTCGAAGTCGCCATGAGCCAGCCATGCGTGGGCGCGATTGCGGTGTGCCACCGCAAAGTCCGGACGAAGGCGGAGTGCCCGGTCATAATACGCGAGCGCCTCAGCCCAATTGCCTAGCCGGGAGTAGGTCACGCCCAGGTTATCCAGGGCATCGGGCCAATCGGGCTGGTGTTCCATAGCGGCTCGAAACCAGGCCAGCGCCTCCTCGAACTCGCCGATGTCGGACAGCGCCACGCCCAGATTCATCCGAGTCTCGTGGGAATCCGGGCGAAGCTCAAGGGCCTGACGATAGTACGGCACGGCCTGGCCGGGCCGCCCTTGCTCCCAGATGGCATTGCCCAGATTGTTCAGAATCCCGAAATCCGCCGGCCCCAGCGTCAACCCGCGCCGATAGTACGCCTCCGCCTCTTCCGTCCGGCCCTGCCGCCAGAGCGAGGTGCCAAGATTGTTCAAGGCCCCGGCATGGTCCGGCCAGAGGCGCAGCACTTCGCGAAAGTAAGTCTCTGATTCGCCGTACAAGCCCCGGGTCAATAGGGCCGTCGCTTGCTTGAAGTAAGCTGTTGCGATATAGCGATTTGTGCCCTGAGCACCGGCGTGATCGGGTCCGCCTGCCACGAGGCAATTGGATTCCAAGGCCATGGGGATCCTCCTCATCCTTGAGGGGTTTTGTCCCTGAGTTAAACCAGAAACCCCGGCCTTTCCAAGATCAAGTTCCCGCGAAGTGGATTGTCGCCGCAGCCGGCCGCACGGATCGAGGGGCGACGTTGCGCGTACCGACCCACTTCCCTCATAACGACTTGCACCAATCCCCCGAGACAATTCCCGAGCGAGTAAAGTTCGACGCACCGATGTGCCGATCAAGGTAGATACGGCACTCGCTCGCGGAATGCGAGCGCGCCGGTGGCGCCGATCCCAACCTGTTCCGCATCTTTGGTTGATGTGGGGAGCGATCAGGACGATCGTTCCCTGGTTGAATGCGATTTCGACGAGGCGCCAGGCCGTCCCGATCAGGAGGAGGATAATTCGACATGCGCATCCCAAGATTGACGTTCTGCCTCCTCGCGCTGGCCGTTGGCAACCTAGTGGGATGTTCCCAGACGAGCTGGCTGCGTCCAAACGAAGGCTCGAAGGTGAAGACGGTCGCCACAATCGGCGACAAACCTCTGCCGATCGTGGCGGGTGAACCGGGTTCGACGACGAGCGCCGAGACAGAGCAAGTGGACCTGTCCCCCTCGCCGGGTGGGCGGATCTCCGGGCGGGTGTATGATGATCTCGGGAAGCCCGTACCCAATGCGCGCGTGCGGCTTGTCGTCGGGGGTGCGCCCGGGGGTCGGGACAATTCCGCAACGACCGATCGAGCCGGGGCCTTCACGTTGCGGGGGCTTCGCCCCGGTCGGTCCTATACGCTGATCGCGGAGTCCCAAGGTGACGAGGGGATGATGTCGGGTCGATCGGAGGCGCGGGTTTCGCAGACCGACGTCCGTATCGATGTGGCGACGCACAGTAGCGGAGCCGGGTCGCGGACGACGACGATTCGCCCCGTCCGTACGCGGAACCAGCAGGCGGCGGAGCCCGAGTCCGGCGAAGACGACGGGTTCCCGTCGATCATCCCGCCGGGTGGAGTGCTTCCTGATGAGGGTGAGGAGCGGGAACAGCCCGCCGAGGAGGCCGCACCCCTCTCCTCGAGGATGAACCGCCAAACCGCGACACGGCTGGCATCCGGTGCGTCCTCGGCACCGATCCGCGCCGGATGGAGCACGAACCCGCGTTCCAGCTCGACCGGGGCTCGCCAGACGGCCCGGCCGCGTAACGACGCCAACGCCGGCGCCGACTCTCGTGACGAGCCGGGGAGGAGCGAGTCGATCGGCCGCGAGTACGACGACGACGGCGAGAATCCGCTCCCGCCGGCGCTCGAGCCCGGGGAGTCGGCCGCCTCGGCATCGAACACCCGTGAGGACGGGCGCCCGCTCGGCATGACCGGCGACGACCCATCCGCTGCACCGTCGCGGACCAGGGTCCGACGAGCCGACTCCGGGGAACCTCGCCTGATTCCCAACGATGTCCTCGACCCGAGTCAAGGCGTCGCGCGGGCGTCGTATGGACAGATCGATCCGATCGGTACCGATGGCGGTACCGTGCCGGTGTCTCGCTCATCTCGATCCTCGCGCGAGCGCCGCGGGGGGCCCGCGACCGCACCGTCGACCAACCGATCCCGCAAGTCGTCGGAGCCGGCGGATCCCGCCCGATCCGACGGATCGCCGGAGGGCGCCGACGCCGAACCGAGCCCGCAGCTTCAACGGCGACCCACCTGGCGCGAGCTATCGATCAGCCCGCGCGCCGTGCCGCTCGACGAATCGGTGCGCCGAACCTCGGTCGTGGACGAGGCCGGTGCACGCGATGTCGTGAGGGTCGTCGGCAACCGTACGAACCCCGATGCCGAGCGAGAAGCCAACACCAGCCAGCATCGCAGGCCGTCTGTGCCACAGCCGGCGGCCGAGGGGTCTGAGACCGGGGAGAGCACCTGCCAGATCGATACCGCGGAGCGCCGCATCATCGACTTCCAGCTCCCCGACCTCGCGGGCAAGATGGTCTCGTTCCGCGACTTCGACGCCGACGTGATCCTCCTCGACTTCTGGGGGAGCTGGTGCCTTCAGTGTCGGAAGTCGATCGCCTACGAACGCGACCTGCAAGCTCGGCTGGGCGGGAAGCGAGTCCAGGTGATCGGGATCGCCTGTGAGAAGGGAGCGACGCCGGAGGAACGCCGGGCCTCGGCGACCAAGGCCGTCCGTCAGCTCGGTATCCCATATCCCGTGCTCGTCTCGAGCATGGACGGGAACTGCCAGCTCCAGAAGGCGTTCCAGGTCCAGTTCTATCCGACCATGGTCGTGGTGGATCGCGGCGGCCGGATCCTCCATGTCGAACAAGGGGCGACCGACGCCACGCTCGGCCGGACCGAGCGCACGATCGCCGCGGCACTCGAGGACGCCGGGCGCCGCGTGGAATGAGGCCTTTCACGTCGAGAGCAAGTGCGGCAAGCGGAGGCGACGGAGACCGCTCTCGCCTATTCCCGATGTCGTACCCAGCGCTCCCGGACCCGGCATTCAAGAGCCGCGAACTGCCCCGGAATCCAGGCTCGACCTCCTGCCCTCCTGTCCATCCCCGATGTCCCCTGTCGCCTCTCCGATGATTCGATGAAGTCATCGCTGCCACCTTGTGTCCCGATCGGCGATCGCTACGATAAACGCAGGCTGCGCCTTGGTGTCTCACCCGGGAGAGTGGCCGCGATGGGGATTGAATTCTCGTGCGTGAACTGCGGGAAAAAGTTAACGGCCGAGGATGAACACGCAGGACAACGGTCGAAATGCCCGGCATGTGGGGCGGAGTTCGAAGTTCCCTTGCGGAGCACATGGCGTGCGGACCACGCCCCTCCGCCGTTGCCAAGAGAGCCAGTGCCAGCCGCAAAGCCGCAGGAGCACCCGGAATGGTCCGACGAGCCCGAGCCCTGTCGCCCGCGAGTAAAGCCTGCCGATGAACAGAAACGGCCTCTTTGGAAGAACCCGGTGGCCTTGGCTGGAGCCGGTGTCTCGTGTCTCCTGATGATGGTCTTCCTCGGCTACCTGTACGTCAATCATGCCGAGAAGGCGTTTGAAGGCCGAGTTACGCACCTGAAGATTGAAGCGGACGACCTGGCACGCTCCGGAGAATCTCGGACGGCCGTCGAGAAGTACGACAATCTCCTGGCGATGATCGAGCAGAAGCGCTTCGGCGCCGGCCGCTATCGTCGAATCGTCGCTTCGGCGACGACATCCAGGAATCGACTCCTGGCTGTCGTGGAGGCGCAGAAGAAGCCCAGGCTCCTCGGCGACAAAGAGGCCAGTGCGAAGACTCAAGCTGATGGGGAGAAAGGCGAGACGACCAAGCCAGAAGAACCGATCCACCTGACGGACGACGAGATACCGGCGGCGGCGGAGTTCTTCATCCAGTTCACGATCATCGACGTGCTTCGGGAATCCGTCAAAGCCGAGGAAGTCACCATCCAGAGCATCAAGATTAACCCCTCCCCTGTCGACGAGCGGAGAATCCCCTGGCTCTGGTACGCGATGGCCGATGTGGAGATCTCGTTCCCACCGGAGAAGCCGGGCCTCGCCGCGAAACACATGCCGATCGTCTGGAAAAGCTTATTCCAGTACACGCCCGAATCCAAGGCGCGCGAGTGCTGGCGCGAGGTGACGTTCACGCGTGCCGGGTCGAAGGCGCGAAACCACTACGATTTGTCGGAGTGGACCCCGGAGTTTCGCTCGACCGTATCCGAGGGGTGGCTTCGGAAGTTCCAGGAGTACGACAGGGATATTGCCGGTGACGAGTCCCTGGAGCAAGCGAAAAAACTGGAGGCGCTTCGGGATTACAAGAAAGACGTGGCGAGAGGGCTAACGATCACCGTCGAGGAACTCGATGAGATCCTGGCGTCAGCCGGTACTCCACCGCGGATGCGTACCGATTCGACTCCACCGGTGGCGGCTCCCCAACCATCGCCGCGTTCATCGGTCGTTCCGGAGGCTGCACCGAAAGAGCCATCACTCCGGGAGCAGGTCCTCGCCGACTACCTGGAGAAATGGTGCAAGCCCGACGAGTCGCCAGGGGCAAGCGCCAGAATCGGGTGTTCGACTATTTGCGGACCAGGAAGCAAGAGATCGTCACCGAACTCTCGGAGAAATATCAGATGACTCGTAAAGAGGTGAAAGATATCGTCGGAGAGTAAACTTCGGCCTGGCCCTGTGTATGACTTCGGACGGAAATGCCGAGACTGAACGGAGGGGACGGAACGAATTCTGCGCGGAGGGGACGGAACGAATGATTCAATCCTTAAGACCCCCGATGTCGGGCCTGGCCATGGCCGCCGACCTGTTCGCGCGGTGACCCGCAGCCGGTCCGCCGGAATCCCGTCCCCATTTGTCGTTCTCATCAGCCGCGGATGAGAGTGAGTACGAACTCCCGCCCAGTGCGACGATCCGCGCGGTCTCGGACGGAAGACCGCGTGAGCGCCTCCCTGCCTCAGAGCGCCTGGAACGACCCGGACTCTCACAGCTCTTGACCCTTCTCCCTTGAAGTGTTCAACCACGAAATTCACGAAATCCACCAAGAATCCAGAGAGGGAAGGAGATGGATAGCCAATTCTCGATTTTTCTTATTTCGGGTTTTCGTGTATTTCGTGGTTGAATTAGGAGTTCTTACGGAGCCTCCTCGATGACAGCGTTCCCGCCATACGGTATCCCCTTCTGGGGTTTCACGACCGCACTCGCGATCCTCGCCGCCGGGGCGTCCTCAGTGTTCGCCCAGGATCCGACACCGGCGACCGATTGGATCCGGCCGGCGGCACTCAAACTCGGCGATACGATCGCGTTCGTCGCCCCGGCCGCGCCGGCCGATCCCGGCCCAATAAGGGCGTACGCGGCGCACCTGGAAGAAATGGGGTATCGGGTGATCATCCCGCCGGGAATGGATCATCGGAAGAACGGATACCTCGCCGGCACCGACGAGGAGCGGGCCGACGAGCTAAACCGGATGATTCGCGACCCGAAAGTCCGAGCGATCTTCCCCGTCGGCGGCGGATACGGGCTGACCCGGATCCTCGACCGAATCGATTACGACGCCCTCCGTAAGGATCCCAAGATCATCACGGGCTACTCGGACCTGACCGCCCTCCACCTGGCCGTCGCCCGTCAGGTCCGGCTCATCACATTCCATTCCCCGATGCCGGCGCACAGCCTTTGGAAGGGCCTGGAGGGTGAGTTCGCCTTCGCCTCCCGGTCGTTCCGGCGGGCGGTGTTCGCCGATCAGTACCCGAAGGGGGAATCGGGTTACACCATTGCGATTCCGGAGGATGCGAAGCCGGAGAAGCTGGTCGGCGGGACGGCGCGAGGGCGGTTGCTTGGCGGGAACCTGACCCTCATCTGCGCGACCCTCGGGACCCCTTACGCTTTGCAGCCGAAGGGGGCGATCCTCCTCATCGAGGATACCAACGAAGCCCCGTATCGCGTCGATCGCATGCTCTCCCAGCTTCGATTGGCGGGCGCCCTCGAGGCTGTCGCCGGTGTGGTGGCGGGCAGCTTCTCGCCCAGCGATCACCCCCATGCAAAAGAGCTCGATCGCGTCCTGCGCGAGTCTCTGGGGAAGTTGAGGGTACCCGTCCTGATGAAGTTCCCGGTCGGCCACACGCCGCTCAATGCCACCCTGCCGCATGGCGGGCTGGTCGAGCTCGATGCCGATCGGGGCATCGTACGGGTCCTCGAGGACCCGGTTCGCCGGGATTGATCGCTCCATCCATCGGCATGAGGGGGCGTTCGCCGATCCCGGCGTCCCGAACAGACGCACGAAACCTTCAGGCGAGACCGACGATCCGCCCTTCGGCATCGACGTCGATCCGCTCCGCGGCGGGGCGCTGGGGAAGGCCAGGCATGCGGACGATGTCGCCGGTCAGGGCGACGAGGAAGCCCGCGCCGGCGGCGATCTCGATGTCCCGGACGGTCAGCGTGAAGCCCCTGGGCCGGCCGCGGAGTTTGGGGTTGTCGGAGAGCGAGTCCTGGGTCTTCGCCATGCAGATCGGCAACTTCCCGTAGCCGAGCTTCACGGCCTTGCGCAGCTTGGCGGCCGCGGCCGGCAGGATGGTGACACCCTCGGCGCCGTACATGATCCGGGCGATTCGCTCGATCTTCTCCTCTGCCGGCCAATCCAGGGGGTAGAGGGGCTGATATTCCGTAGCGGGTGCCCCCGCGGCCGCGACGACCTTCTCGGCAAGGTCGATGGCCCCGCCGCCGCCCTCGCCGAAGACATTGGCCGTCGCGGCACGGGACACCCCGCCCCGCGCAATAGCCGTGGACCACCTCGAGCTCGTCGGGCGTGTCGGTGTCGAACTGGTTGATGGCGACGATCGTCGGCTTTCCGAAATGCGCCGCACTGTCCAGGTGCGCGGCGAGGTTCTCCAAGCCCCGCTCGACCGCCGCGGGGTCCACCTCCTTCAACGCATCGAGCTCGACGCCGCCGTGCATCTTGAGCGCCCGGATCGTGGCGACCAGGACGATGGCAGACGGGTTCAGGACGGCCGCCCGGCATTTCAGGTCGAAGAACTTCTCGCCGCCCAGGTCGAAGGCGAAGCCGGCCTCTGTCACAGCGTAATCGGCGGTGGCCAGGGCCATTCGTGTGGCCAGGATCGAGTTGCAACCGTGGGCGATGTTAGCGAACGGGCCGCCGTGGATGAACGCCGGAGTGGACTCGGTCGTCTGGACCAGGTTCGGCAGAAGGGTCTCGTTGAGGATGGCCGCCATCGAGCCGGTGACGCCGAGGTCCTGCGCGAGGACCTGCCGCCCCGTCGGCGAATAACCGACGAGGATGCGGTCGATCCGCGCGCGGAGGTCGCTCGGCGAATCGGCCAGGCAGAGGATGGCCATGACTTCGCTGGCCGCCGTGATGTCGAATCCCGACTCGCGGGGCACTCCCTGGGAACTGCCCCCCAACCCGATGATGATGTTCCGCAGCGCGCGGTCGTTCATGTCCAGGGCGCGCTTCCACAGGACGCGCGTGGGATCGAGGTCGATGTCGCGAAAATGGAGCCGGTTGTCGATCGCCGCGGCGAGCAGGTTGTGAGCGGCGGTGATCGCGTGGAAATCGCCCGTGAACTGGAGGTTGATCGTGTTCGACGGCTCCACGCGGCTGGCCCCGCCTCCAGTCGCGCCTCCCTTGCGACCGAAGACCGGACCCATCGACGGCTGGCGGAGCGCCAGTGCCGCATGCTTGCCGATCCGGTGCAGCCCTTGGGCCAGCCCGATCGAGGTCGTCGTCTTCCCCTCACCGGCCGGCGTCGGCGTGATCGCCGAGACCAGGATCAAACGGCCCGGCGAGCGGGTGGCCGCCGCCTGATGCAACGCCTCGAGTCGGACCTTCGCCTTGTCCCGCCCGTAGGGCTCCAGATGATCGGCCGCGATCTTCAGCTCGCCGGCCACCTCGGCGATCGGCCTGAGTCTCGCATTCGGAGTTTCGGACATGTCTGCGATTTCCCTTGAGCTGGAGGCTCTCGAAAGACGGGGACTGGCACCTCGAAGACTCGGAGCCAGTCCCCGTCTTTCGAGAGCCTCTCATGAAGTGGATTCGCCTCGTTCGTCCGGGTCCGCGGCGGGGTTCGGCCCTTCCGAAGTCGCCGGGTTTCCCGGTTCGCCCCCTGCCTGCGGGTCATCCTCGGGGTCGAAGTACCGATCGAAATAGATCCAGATGACTCGGGAATACTGCCAGATCCAGGGGATCAGCGGCACGCAGATCAGCGAGGCCAGCACCACCAGCCGGAAGAGCGACCACGCCGGGACGATCAGATATTCGATCAAGGTTAGCAGAGCGATCAGGGGGATTGCCAGGCCGTAGCTGACGTACATGGCACCGGTGAAATGGCCCGGGTCCCCGCGGTCGAAGTCGAGGCCGCACACCGGGCAATCGTCGTGCATGGTCCAGAGTGCGGCGAAGATCGGCCCGCGCCGGCATCGCGGGCAGGACCGCCGCAGGATCCCCGCGAGGGCGGAGTATCCCTGGGGCACGTCTTCGGGTTCATCAGTTGTTTTCATGTCTAGCCGACCTGAACATATTCCTGGCTGGTCTTGTGAATCGCGTGCACCAGGCGATGCTGACCCGTCAGCCGCCAGCGTCTCAGCTTCGGAGGAGTCGTAAGGGCGATCAGGACAAGCAGGGCGGCAAAGGCGGGAATGGTTTGGTACCGATCCATCTGCAGGTACATCGTCAGGCCGATCATCATCGCAATGGCCAGGGGGGTAAGCACGATGAACAGCGCCGCTTGATCGTAACCCGGGATGATCCAACGGAACGTGGCGATTCGCCCTCCGACACTGATCGGAGACTCGTAACCTTGGAAGTAGAGCACACTGCGTCGCATCAACAGCGCAATGGCCAAACTGAAGAGGAACGTGGACAACCATTGCGTGGGGATCCAGGCACCCAGGGCGAAAAACCACCAACCGGTCAGCATGCTGATCAAGATCGCATCGCCTCGACCAATGCCTCTGGCCATTCTCACATCGCGATGGAAACGGTCGTAGGGCCAGCCGCAGGATGGGCCGTACTCCCTTTCGATGCGCACTCCGGGGTATTGATCGTCCAAGACCCCTTCCGTGGGCCAGGGAAAACGAGCCAGCGACCGCCAGAGCCCTTCATGCACGAAGAGGTAGATGGATGTCAGTACGGCGAGGTCGATCCAGGGCTGCGCCCACAACCTCGGGACGAACCCCAGGAACAACGCTCCGCAATAGCCGAAGCCCGGGACCGCCGTTCGCCAGAACGTCCGGACCAGGATGGCCGCGTGGGTGAACAAGAAGGCATTGAGCACCTCGATCGAGCCACCTCCGGGCTGGGTCAGACTCAGGCACATCAACGCGCCGATCGCCAGGCTGTCTTCGAGGACCAGGTCCACGGGGCCGGCTGGCAAGGGTTTGCGCACCGTCCAGGGCGTTGACTTCAGCCAGCGGAGATAGTCCCCTTGAAAGAAGGGGTGAAACGCGACTGCGCAATAAAAACCCAGCATGACGCTGGCGAAAATCAAGCAGGACCATCCGGGGCGGAACGGGACTGGCCACGGCATGCCGAACCGCTCGGAATAGCGAATCAGTCCCTCGAACGCCATGAAGAATACCAGGAATACGGCCACCGCCCAGCCCGGTGGCGCGACCAGCCGGAACCGGGAGAACAGGCGACGGATCATCGGCCGAACTCCTGGAAATACGCGTCGAGCTTCTGAGTGGTCTCGGGGAAGATCAATCGCTGGAGCACCTGATCCAGCGCGCCGCGATGGCCCGTGAGCCGCTGAAGGCCGTCCACCGTCTCGAATGCGAGGACCTCGCCGTTGTGCAGGACGATGATCCGCGTGGCAATCTCCTCGACCAGTTCCGGGACCGGGCTGGTCAGGACAATGGTCACGTCCTTGCGGTGCGCCCGATGCTGGATCACCCGCTTCAAGGTCAGGATCCCCGAGGGGTCCAGCCCGCCGGAGAACGGCTCATCGAGCAAGAGCAGCGGTGCCTCCGTCACCAGGGCCGAACAGAGCGCGACTTTCTTCTTCTGACCGGCGGAAAGCGATCGGATCGGACTATCACTTTGCTCGGAGAGGTCGAACAGATGGAGGAGCTGATCGATGTGGTTCATCAGCCGTTCGGCCTCGACGTCATAGAGCCGGCCGACGGCCAGGAGGAACTCGCGCGGCGTCCGTTGGGCCGGGAGCCAGGGTTGGTCGGGGAGATAGACGGTCATCTTGCGGATCGCCAGCTCTTCGTCTTCCGAGCCGCGGCGCCTCAGGCCGTCGATGAAGACCTCGCCCTTCTGGGGTGACATCACGCCGGCCATCACACCCAGAAGCGTCGTCTTGCCCATGCCGTTGGGACCGAGGATGACCACGACCTCGCCCCGCTCGATGCGCAGGGTGATCCCGTGAATCACCGGCCGCACACCATAATGCTGCGTCACGTCGTGGAGCTCGATCACCGGAGTATCAGACAAGGAAGTAGGTCAGGCTTTCCGGCCTGACGAAGGTAAACCGTCAGGCCGGAAAGCCTGACCTACATGGGAGCCCGTTTCAGTGCTTGAGGTATTTGTCCAACCAAGCATGGACCTCATGCCACCACACGACGCGGTTTGCGGGCTTGGCGATCCAGTGCCCCTCATCAGGGAACCACACGTAGCGGCTCGGCACGCCTCGGCGCTGGAGTGAGGTGAACATCCCCAGGCCCTGCGCCTCGTGCACGCGGAAATCCAGCGCCCCGTGGATCACGAGGGTCGGCGTCTGGAAATGGGCCGCGTATGTGCTGGGTGACCGCTCGCGATAATGCTCGGGTTTCTCCCAGGGAGGCCCGCCGAACTCCCACTCGGGGAACCAGAGCTCCTCGGTCGTGCCATACTTGCTCGTCAGGTCGAAGACGCCGGCATGGCTGATCAACGCCTTGAACCGGTCGGAATGCCCGGCGATCCAGTTGACCATGAATCCGCCATACGAGCCGCCGCAGGCCGCCAGCCGGGACTCATCCAGGAAGGGATAGGTCTTCAACGCGTGATCCAGTCCCTTCATGAGGTCCTCGTAGACGCGCCCAGTCCAGTCCTGGCTGATCTGGTCGGTGAACTTCTGTCCGTAGCCAGTCGAGCCGCGGGGATTGATCGCCACGACGGCGTACCCCGGCGCGGCGAACAACTGGTAATTCCAGCGATTGTGCCACTCGTCGTGCCAGGCGCCCTGCGGCCCACCGTGGATCAGGAAGAGGACCGGGTATTTCTTGCCTTCCTCGAAACCCGGCGGGCGGAGCAGCCAGCCATGGACCTGGTTGCCGTCGGCGCCGGAGAAGGCGAAGCCCTCGAGCCTGGGCAAATCCAGTTGTGTGATCAGGGGGGCGTTGTGGTGGGTCAACTGCGTCAGGCCCGAGCCGTCAGACGCGGCGACGAACACCTCGGCCGGGGTCGCGGCGTTGTGACGAGTGAAGACCATCTTGCCCGACTTGGAATTGACGTTGAGCCCCGACTGGACACCGTCGGTGACCAGACGGGGGAACTGGGTCGGTCCCATGACCGTTACCGATGTGCCATCGGTGAGGTAGCCGAAGCTGAACGTCACGATCGGCTCCGTTCCCATGTCGTCGATCACCGCACGGCAGGCCCCTTCACCAGCCCATGTGAACGACTGGACCGGGCGATCCAGCGACTTTGTCAGATCGTGGCTGCCTCCGTTACCTCGGTACAGGACCTTCATCGACCACTGATCCGACTCGAACCCCGCGCGGGCCTGGCTGACGTACCCGAGCCAGATGCCGTCCGGCGAATAGGCCGGCTGACCATCGGCACCCTTGTTCGCCTCCGTGAGGTTCTTCGGCTCCCCACCGTCGGCGGGGACGGTCCAGATATCGGTATTGGTCGACCAGGCCGCGTTGTGGGCCGGCTCGGCGGTGAAGGCGAGCTCCTTGCCGTCGGGCGACCAGGTGTAGTCGGACGAGCCGCCGAATGGGGCAGGCGGCGTATTGACCTCCATTTTAGGCGTCAGGTCCTTCGCCTCACCGGTCGTGGCATCGGCGACGAACAGGTGGCTTCGCTTGCCTTCGTCCCAGACGTTCCAGTGGCGGACCATCAGCCGGTCGTATGCGCGGACCTTGCTCTTTGAGGCTTCCTTCTCCTTGTCCCTGGCAGCGGTCTCTTCGGCGGATTTTCCCGGGAAGACCTCGGCCGTGAAGGCGATCTTGTCTCCCGTTGGCGACCAGATCGGGCCGGAGACGTCGACGGCCAGCTTGGTCAACTGCCGCGGCTCGCCGCCGTCGATCGGCAACAGCCAGACCTGGGACGAGCCGCCTCGGCTGGAGACGAACGCGATCGTTTTCCCATCGGGACTCCAGCGAGGATGGTTGTTCGCGCCGGGCGCGGTCGTCAGTCGTTTCGGCGAACCGCCGGAGGCCGGTACCAGCCAGAGGCTGGTGTTCGTCTTGTCGGTCGCGCGATCGATCTCCGAGACCGCGTAGACGACCAGCGTGCCGTCGGGCGAAAGCTGAGGATCGGAGACCCCTTTGACGGCCAGCAGATCGTCAACCCTCATGGCCCGCCCGGCCGCGAAGAGGGGAGACGCCGTGGCCAGCAACAGCAAGCAGATCAAGAGCAATCGCATAAAGCTTCCCTTATCGCAATGAAAACCCGCTGGAATCGGGAATCGGGAGTTCGGACGTCCCGTCTCTCGGCTACACGCCGGGCATCGCACGTTTCAACGGCCTGAGCAGGGCGAACAGGACGAAGGCCATACCCAGGGCCAACATCGACAGCAGCAACCAGAACTGGGAATGGGGCCACGTCTCCCAGATCTGGCCAATCTGCGTGAGTTTGTTGCCGATGGCCGTCGCGACGAACCAGCCCCCCATCATGAGCCCGCGCATCGGAGCCGGTGCCACCTTCGAGACCAGCGAGAGCCCCATCGGGCTGAGCATCAACTCACCGAGCGAGATGACGCAGTAGGCCCCGATGATCCACCAGGGCGAGACACGGCCCGTGTCACCGCCGAGCAGTCCACCGAGGGCGAGGATCAGGAAGGCCCCGCTGGTCAGGACCATCCCCAGGCCGATCTTCGTGGGGGTGGATGGCTCCAGGCCCTTGGAGTTCAGCCAGCGCCAGAATCGCACCAGCGGTATCGAGAGCACGACGACCCAGAAGGGATTGATCGCGTTCGAGATCACGCCGGATACGTTCGAGCCGTCGATCAGCCCGAGGGTGAAGATCTGGATCAAGATCGGGGTGACCCGGGAAGCGCCCCAATCTGTGTTGTCGTTGGCCCAGTACGTCATCGTGCTGCCATTCTGATGGAAGACCATCCAGAATACGATGACGATGCCGAAGATGACCAGAAGCGCCCCGATTCGCTTCCATTCGGGAACTTCGTCGATGGGGGTTTTCTCGCGGGTGGGCAGGATGTCCTCGGCCAACTCCATGGGCCGCGCGTCATCGACGGGCTTCTTCCGCTCGCCTTGAGTGAGGTAGCGATAGCAGATGCTGAAGAGAATCGTCCCGATCATCATTCCCACGCCCGCGGAGAAGAACGCCGCCCGGAATCCGATCTTCTGACGGAGGACCTCGGCGGACACGGGCGCCAGGAATGCGCCGACATTGATCCCCATGTAGAAGATGTTGTAGGCCGAGTCCTTGAGCGGACTCGAAGGGGAATAGAGATTGCCGACCATCGTCGAGATGTTGGGCTTCAAGAGCCCATTGCCGGCGAAGATGAGGCCGAGCGCGATGTAGAACGACGCGATCGAGCCCGTGGAGAGGAGAAAGTACCCCGCGACGAAGATGACCCCTCCGAGCAGGATGCACCGCCGATATCCCAGGTACCGGTCGGCGATCCAGCCGCCGATGAAGGGCGTGAGATAGACGAACATGAGATAGTTGGCCCAGAGACCAGTGGCCTGAGATTTGGTCCAGCCGAATCCCTCGACCTTGTCCTGGAGGAACAGGGTCATCACGGCCAGGACCGTGTAGAAGCCGAACCGCTCCCACATCTCGGTGGCGAACAGGATGATGAGCCCGGTCGGGTGGCGATCCACGCCCGGACCGGACGCGCCGGGTTGGAGGTTAGTCGCGGCGCTGGCAACCGTCTGCGACATCGGAGCGTCCTCGTCGTCGATTGAGGTGCGTAACGATCCCTGGTGTCGCATCAGACTAATCGAACCGGCCGCAAATCCCAAGACCCTGGCCCCTTCATAGGACGGTGAAGCTTGGCATTCCGGCTTGTCAACCCGGGAGCGATGGTCGATAATGTGGTGGAGGTCCCCGTGTTCCCGCAGTCACTGCTCGCGAGGGTCGCGATCATGTCCTCGATATCGCCTGCCGATCCGAGTCGTCCGGTCGAAGATGAACCGGGCTCTCAGGTCACCAGCGACTCTTCTTGGGTCCATCGACCGGTCCCGCCACTGATCCAGCGAGGTCAGGAAGCGTTCAGTCGCGACCTGCCCGAACTACTCAAGAAGCACGCAGGCCATTGGGTGGCCTACAGCGGTGACCGGCAACTTGGGATCGGACGCTCCAAAAACAAGCTCTATCAGCAATGCCTCCGCCAGGGGCTGGACCACGACGAATTCGTCGTAAGAGGCATCGAGCCGGAAGTGGATTGGGAAGAGTTTTGCAAGATGGTCGAGTCGCTCAATCCGGTCGAGGAAGAACTGGACCCTCAGATCGCCAACGATCGCTCCTGGGTCCATCGACCGGTCCCTCCGCTGATCCAGAGCGGTCAGGAAGCGTTTAGCCGCGACCTGCCGGAGTTGCTCAAGAAGCATGCAGGCAAGTGGGTGGCTTACAGCGGTGATCGGCAACTTGGGATCGGACGCTCCAAAAACAAGCTCTATCAGCAATGTCTCCGCCAAGGTCTGGACCACGACGAATTCGTCGTCCGGGGCATCGAGCCGGAGCCGCCGGATGAACTCGACTGGGAAGAGTTCTGCGATATTTGAGGCCATACAGGCAGGATGCCTCCATGACGATCATTAGTCGGGACCTTCCTTTCTTCGTCACGACCACGACGGTCGTTTTTCAAGGCCATCATGTCTCGATCAAAGCCGATCAGATTATCGTATGGGTTGGCCTCACGGAGCGCGGCCAGACCGAATACGATCCTGCCTATCCCTTTTTCCCAGCGATTCTCGATACGGGGCACACCCACAATTTCTCGATTCGAGAGGATCACCTGGTCCGATGGGCTGGACTGGATCCGCGATACCTATCGAAGTACGGAGCCGTTCGCGTCAGCGGAGACCACGTTCCTTCGTATCACGCTGACATCTGGCTCAGACCAAACGCGCGGGGAGAGCGTGATCGGCCAGCAGATCGAAATCCCTTCCGGCTCGATCTCCCCTCGGGGATCGTCGTTTATCCCCAAGAGGCGACGCGCGCGCCGCGCTTGCCCCTCCTCGGGCTCCGCGCCTTGCGGTGGGCGAACCTCCACTTGACGATCGATGGCCGGCGACGTTTGGTCACGTTGCGGACCACGCGACGGCCCTGGTTTTCCTGATCGAGACGTGGAAGCAGCAAGGATCTCCTCCTCCTTGAGGCGTCTCGACGCCACGAATGTTTCGTCCGTATCTTCGTGCGTCAAAGCCGGTCGAGAAGTTCTTGCGCCCGGCATTCGATTCCGAGGCGTCCGGTGGAGTGGGCCAGGTCAATCGCGATCTCCAGGAGGGACCTGGCCTGATCGACGTGGCCGTTGTCGAGGAGCGACTCGGCAGCGTCGAGGGCCATCACGGCTCCCGCGGCCGGATCGTCGGCGCGGACGAGGGTTCGATAGGCACTCAGGGCCCCATCGGGACGGCCGGTGCGGGCAAGGATCTCGGCGCGCCAGACACCGAGGAGCGATGCCGTCCTGGGATCGCCCAGGGGCCGGGCGCGATCGATCCAGCCGAGGGCGGCGTCGCAATCGTTGCGGGCCATTGCCGGCCGCACCAGAGCTGATACGGCATCGGCCAGATCGAGTGCTGCGATTTCCCGGGGCCGGCGCCGGAGCAGTTCGGCCGCCAGTGGCGCCGTCCGCGCATCCTCGCGAAGTCCGGCGGACGACGCGACCGCCTCGACCAGGCGATAGTCGTCGAGGGTGGACGGTTCCAGCCGATCCAGCTCCCAGGGACTGGCACAGGTCAAGTCCAACGGGTCGATGGCGGCCGGATCCGACGGCTCGAGTCCGAGCCGCCTCCGCAGCCGATCGAACGGATAGCCCTGATAGAGCCGCAGGGCACTGGCGCGGCTGCCGAGCTGCTCGCGGAAGCCGACGACCGCCGCCAGCTTCGCCCTGAGGATCGGATCGCCTTGCTGGGCCTGATGGGCCGCGGCCAGGGGCGAAAGGTCGTTCAATCCCTGACGAGCCCGGTGAATCCACAGGTTCTCATAGAAGTGCTCGACCCAGTCGCGCAACAGACCATCGGCACGGGCCGGTTCGAGGCCCTGCGGGACCCGGACGGTCCAGACGTCGGCGTCGAGGAACGGGAGCGGCAGCGGCGCGGCCTCGCGCCGGGCCGATCCCGGATCGAGCCCGAGCCGGGGAAAGAGCACCTCCTCGGCCTGACGCAGCGTCTCGACTCGCGGGCTGGAGAGCCGAAGCGTCCGCGACGACCGGTTGAGAGCAACGCTCGCCAGCACGACCGGCAGGTCGCCGGCCCCCGAAGGGATGCCCGCATCCGGGGCCGACTCGTCCGGGACGCGTCGATCCAGCCACTCGAACAGCACGACCTCCGGATCCGAGCCGAGCTCGATGCCCGGAACCTGGGGAGTTGGCACTCGCCGAACTTCGGGGAACTCGTCGAGGCGGTCGGGAACATCCGGAGGCGCAGCGTCGAGGATGCAGGCAAAGCGCAGGTCGTCGGCCAGCGTCTCGGCACCGCCCCCTTGCCGGAGCAACTCGGCCAAGGACCATGCCGCGACGGCGCGGTCGAATGCCGGGCTGGCCTCCAGGGCGACCACGCGGTCCAGGCAGCCGATGGCCTCGCGATTGTATCCGAGCCAGGCCAGGCAGAGCGCCCGGTTATACCAGGCTGCGGGATCAGACGGTCCCTCCGCGGCCAGCCGGCCGAATGCGTCGGCCATCGCCTCGAGATCCGGAGCGCCGTCGTCGCCCCTCAACCGATCGTCCCAGGCGGCCCGACGTTTGGGATCCTCGGGCTCGCGGAGCCGGTGTACGGACCGGGCCGCCGCCGGAAAATCTGCCGCGGACGCGAGCGTCGCCAGTGCCTGAGTGGCGGCCGGCTGGCCTGCGTCCCGCCGCAAGGCACGACGCCACGTCGCCCACGCCGCCAGCGGACGCTGGGACTTCAGGTGATCCCAGCCCGCTCGCACCAGCCACAACTCGGATTCGAGATTCGGGGATTCGGATTCGGGGTTTCCCATGAGCATCCTGACGCGGCGGAGCCGCAACCCAAGAGGGATTGCTGATTCAAAATTCCCGATGATGCGCGCACCGCGCAGAGATTCCACTGACACGCTGTTTCAAAAGGGGGACTGGCTCCGTGTCTTCGAGGTGCCTGTCCCCGTCTTGAAACCACCATTTCGAACGATTCTACCAAGAAACCTCGCGGCGGAATCGAGGGTGATCTCGGCCGTCCTGACCGTCGAGCCGTCGTCCTGGGCGGATCCTGTTCGTTGGCCGCCGCGCGCACCTCCAGGCTGTGAAGGATGCGGTCGAATGCCGAGGGCTGCTGACAGCGTCGAAGCGCCACGACTGATCTCAGGTCGTAACCAAGGTCACCTTGTCGCGACGGATCATGGTAGAATAGACGTGTTTCTTCCAGGGACGTGGATGAGCGGCGTCGCGATGCGCGGCGCCCCTTCCACGGGACTGATCCGGGAGGTTCTGATGATCCGCGGCGTTCATACGATGTTCTATTCCGCAGAGCCCGAGGCACTGCGCGCCTTCCTCCGTGACAAACTGGGATTCCCTGCTGTCAACCTGGGCGAAGGCTGGCTCATATTTGACCTGCCCGAAGCCGACATGGGCTGTCACCCGGCCGATGAGACCGGCGGTGCACCGTCGGGGACCCATAACATCTCGTTCTACTGCGACGACATCGAGGAGACGGTCGCCGAGCTCCAGGCGCACGGCGTGGAGTTTACCGGGCCGGTCGTCGACCGCGGCTATGGCCTGGTGACCTTCTTCCGCGTTCCAGGCGGGTTCGAGGTCCAACTCTACCAGCCGCGATACACCAAGTCTTACTCGAATGGTCCGGCGGAGTCGTCTCCGGTGGAACGCTAACGATCCGCGAGCTTCTCATGGCGCGATCCGTTTTCCTCGCAGCACTCGTCGTAGGTCATGCCATTGTCCTGCTCGCATCCGGTGTCGCAACGCTCTGGTGGTCCAGCGATCTCATGCTCTGGCTCATCCACCTGGTCGGCGAGGAGCGTGCTCTGGGCGCGGACAATGTCGTCCCGGTGCCGGGTGGCGGTAAGCTCCTGACCAACCCGGGCGGAATGTTCCAATGGACACTCCCTTTCTGGTTCCTGGGCGTCGTCCAGATCACCGGGGCGATCACTCTTCTGGGTCTGTGGTGGTCGCGCAGATCCACCGCGCCGGCCTCCCGGTCACGCCAGCGGGGGATGCCTTGAAGATCTCGCCGGAGAAGCAAATGCGCGTCAAGACGACTGTCACGGAGACCGCATCGGTGCAGTAGTTCGGGCCGTTCCCGGTAGAATGACCCAAGTCGCTCAGCCCGGAAGTGGCGAGGAGACTGTCCACCCCTCGGGATTATGTTAGGATCGAGAGGGAGGTCCGGCGGATCGGACCGCCGAGCAATCACTTCCGGCGGAACGGCTGGAAAACGGCCGGTGCAACCATCGCGAGGTGTCTCATGGGTCAGACTGTCAACCCGCGGCTGCGTCGTGTCCTCTTGGAGATCGTGGAGAACCAGCTTCGCGACGAGTCACCGCCCGAGACCGCCGAGACGCTGGCCAGGCTCATGGCCGAAGGCTATTCCCGAGAGCGGGCCGTGGAGCTAATCGCCTGCGTGGTCACCTCGGAAGTCTTCGACATCCTCAAGAAGAACGAGGTCTATAACGAGGCCCGTTATATCGCGGGGCTTCACGCCTTGCCCCAGATGCCATGGGACGGCGAAGAGGACGATGAATAACATCGGCGGCCGGTGCCGACATTGCGATTCGATCTGTGGTGTGATCGACATCCGTTCTCGCGTTGAGCCAGGACCATGAAAAAGATCCAGTCATTCCAACGATCGGACGAACGTTATCGATCCCTGCGGGTGATCGGGCTCCTCTTCGGCCTGATCGGAACGGTGCTGATGGCAGGCGGTGCCTTTCTCCTGGCCGTCAGTCTTTACGCCCTTGCCTGGGGCACGTCGGCCGCGCCCCCGCGAGACGTGGGTCCGTTCGGGGGTCCCCCGGTCAACGTGCTGCCGATGGTTCCCTGGGTGCCCGTGACCGTCGCATTCGTCTGGTCGGTGGCATTGCTGGTTTCCGGGCTACAAATGATCGCTCTGGGCACGCTTTGTCGGCTGATGATCCACCTGGAGGAGAACACGCGGGCAACGGCCCAGGTCCTGGACAGGATCCGATCGCGCCTGGAGTCGAGCCCGGAGGGCGTTGAGCCGTGGTTCCGCTCCTGACCGGTTCGCCGCTGCAACGAACCCGATCGCGAGAGGCAGTTGTACGCAATGGGCTGGGCGTCGGCGTATCTCGAGAAGCTCCGGAGCGGCGAGACCGTCTCGTTCCGCCCGAGGGGCCACTCGATGTCGGGCAAGATCGAGTCGGGGCAGCTCTGCACGCTCGAGCCGGTGGAAGCCGCTTCGCTCCGTGTGGGCGACATCGTGCTGTGCAAGGTGAACGGCCGCGAGTACCTGCACCTGATCAAGGCGATCCAGGGAGAGCGGTTCCAGATCGGCAACAACCGGGGCCGGATCAATGGCTGGATCTCGGCAGGGGCGATTTTCGGTCGGTGCGTCCGGGTCGAGAGCTGAGCACGATGCCGCGTTCGGCGGAAGTGCGGAGTCGGATGAACTCCTCACCACGGAGAACCTGGTACAATCTTTGCTGATGTTCGGCACACCGGCCCAGCGAACTGGGTCGCTGGGGCCGGGAGCGCGGGAGGGACTCTCATGACCGAGAGCGAGCCTGTGACCGTTGCGCAATACCCGTTTCGCACCGCCGCGGAAGCGGCCCGGTTGCGCCTCGAAGCGGAGGGGATCCCGGCGTTCCTGGCCGATGCCGAGATCGTCGACATGAACTGGCTCCTCGGCACTGCCCTGGGCTGGATCCGGCTCCAGGTGCCTGCGGCTGACGCCGAGCGCGCCGCGAGGATCCTCCAGACGGTCGAGAAACGCCGATTGATGCGGCGGTGGCGAGCTTCGATGTTTTCAGAAAAGGGAAATACGACCATGGCCGATGAGAACGATGTTGACTCGGACGAGATCGACGATCTCGAGCGTCAAATCTACGGGCTCAGGCTCCATATCGCGACCCTCTATCGCCTGCTAACCGTTAAGGGGATCTGCACCCCCGAGGAGATCCAGGCGACGATCGAGAAGGTCGATGCCGAAGACGGGGCCAGCGACGAGGAGTTCTTCGGCGACGTGATCGGCCCCTCCTCGGACGAGTCGTGAGTCGGTCATGAATCGCACGGACTCGGAGCGATCGCCGGAGCGTCGCGCCAGCTCGCTCGCAAGGGACAGATCCTCTATGGGAAAGCTTGCGGCCCGAGCGGCCGGGGTACCTGCGCCGAATCCTTCGCCCGGTATCAACTTCGGCTGGGTAACGTTGAGGTCGTCCGCGACCTGCTCCGGTTCCTGGACGGCCGGCTCACCGCGCTCCATGCGGACGACCCCGAGGGACTGTTGCCGATGACCGAATCGCTCGCCGCGCGAATCCGGCAGCACCTGGAGAACGAAGCGTAGGCGACCCGAGAGAAGCGGCTCCTCGGCGATTTCAGGCTGACGGGCCGTTGGGAAACGCTCGACGGAGTCATGTCATGACCGTCACGCGGGGCTTCACGATCATCATCGCCAGTGCGTTCGGTTTCGCGATCGCCGGAGGTTTGATCGGATCGACCCTGGGTCAGGTCATGCCCGGATATTATCGCGCGGTCTTCGCGGGCCACGGGCCCGAGTTCGACCCCGTCCAGGTCGGCGTGGGACTCGGCATCACCCAGGGACTCATCGCCGGCTTGATCGTTGGCTCGGTCGTCGTCTTCGCAGTGGCGTTGTCCGGCCTGAAGTACGGGGAACGATCGCCGATGGATTCGGCCGGAACGCGCACCTGAGTCGGCCTCATTCGGCCCAGCCCCGGGAGCCGAGCAGCTTCTCGCCGAGCGTCGTCAGCTGGGCGCGTGGGTATCGCGTCTTCTCCCAGTTGCGCGGATCGCCCGGGAACGCGTAGCCCTGGGGTGGCTCGCGGTCGCGCCACGAGCGGATGCGCCATTCGCGGAGCTCCCCGTTCGCTTCCTCGGCCGGCCGCATGGCGATGTATTGAGCGATGCGCACACGGTCCGGAGATCGGTTGGGGCGGATGCCGTGAGGCAGCAGGCTGTTGAAGATCAACAAGTCGCCCGCCCGGGTGGAGACATCGACGATCTCGAATCCGGCCGGGTCGGGCGCCCAGGGATCTCGATCCGCGGGCTGCGTCGGGATCCAGTCCTCGAGCGTCCGGAACAGCTCGGGGACACACTGGAATCCGCCCATATCGGGATCGGTATCCACCAGCGACAAGACGCCCTGAACATTCACCGGCATCGGGACCAGCGAGGTATCGACATCGCAGTGGATGAATCCCGAGAACTGGCGGATCCCCCGGTTCGGCGGGTTGAGGTTCGCGCGATCGATCTTGACCCAGAGATCCTCGCGATCCCAGATGTTGACGAACGCGTCATAGACGCGCGGAGCCTGTCGATTATCCCAGAGGTACTGGTGATTGTAGATCTCCACCATGCCGCTATTATTGAGCTCCTTCATCTCGTTCTCGCGGAGCTGAGGCTTGAACCAGGTCAACGGATCGTTCGGATCCATCTCCTGGAACTCCCAGAGGAGTTCGACCGATCGGCGCAGGTTCTCCGGCGGCACAGCATCCTTGACGATCACGTAACCCCGGGTCGTCCAGTGGTGCCAGTCGGCCTCCGAGAGGACCCGGAGCGGCAGCGCCTTGACGATGTCCTTGAGTTGCGTGGTTGCCTCACCCTTGCCGATCATGTTTCCGGTCAAGCTGTCTTCATAGCCGAGTTTCGCCATGCGTCTGCTCCCCTGCGACCGACCCCCGGCCAAGGCCGCGATCCGGCTCACCGAGAGATCCGTGGTTGCGGCCCCGCCGGCTGCACTGCGACTTCCCCGCGTCCACGATCGGCCCGATCTTGCATCGACCGAAGAGTGACCCGTCAAGACGGCTCGGCCCGAGGGCTCGTCTCTCCTGGCGTTTCGCAGGAGTCAGCCGAACAGGAGCCAGCCCAGAAGCTCGAGCAGCAGCCATTCGAACTCGTTCCACGCGTAGGAGAGCATGATCCTGATCGACCAGACAATCCCGAGGAACCCCCACGAGAGACCATCGAAGGCATTCCCCAGGGATTCCACGAACTTCATCACCGCAAAGACGGGCAAGATACACACACATGCGGCGAACCACACGAATGCGGCGAAAGTGACGTATCCAAAGACGCTGAACGCCCAACCGAGCATCCCGGATGACTCACGCCCACCCGACTCTCCCGTATCCTTGCCTTTCATTGGGGATGCCCCCGAAGTTGGTGAATGTCCGTCATCTCTCAAGGATACCGCGCCAACTGGTTCTTCGCACCAGTCGCCCGACGCTCAGCCTTTCGTTTATCATGAACGAGGCAAGACCACAGAGGAGGGACGCCGAGAACCGGTGCACGACGAGTTCGATTCCGACTCTCCGGCGAACCTTGCGTGATTCATCGAATCCGCTTGGCCAGTTGTTGATTGCCCGGATCTCTCGGAAACGGAGGTGCGAATTGTCAGGTCCGATCGTTCGTAAGTATGGTTTCCCGAACTTTCAAAATCCAAGAACTGCCCCGAATTCTTAACCTGAAACCCAGAAGGGGTTTACCAGAAGCGCCCCTCGCCCTTGCCCGACGTCCATCGTATGAGCGATTTCGGATTCGGCACTGCTCCGGGTCGGACCCAGATTGATCGGGTTCCGAGGCGCCTTCTGTTGGCCCGATCAGAGTCGTTATAATCGAATCATGGATCTCGCCATGCTCCGGAGACCGCCATGACAAAAGTCCGAATCACCATCAAGCACAACCCCACCGATTCTGCCGATGATCTACGCATCGCCGCGCGAGTGCGGCGCGACCTTTGGGCCCGCTCGCCCGTCGAGATTGTCCCTGACAGTCCTACACACGGGACACACAGAGATTCGGATCGCAATGCGTATTTTGAGTTCGCCACAAATTACCCCGATGAAGTTCAGAAGGTCATCGACGCCTTCGGGTATGCTCCTCGGGCTGGTGTGTCGATCGTGACGGAAGGTTCGGGACCAGAGTGCACCAACTGTGGACATATCGCAGGGCCGGTATTGCCCACTATCTGTCCGACTTGCAGATTCAGAGATATCTCGGCCTGTCCTTATTGCCACCAAGAGATCGCCCGGCAAGACTACATTCCTATGAGCGGCGATATGTTCAGATGCCCAGTATGTGATCGTCGAGTACGTCTCCGGATGACCGATCCGCTTTTTGACTCGAAGGGGCATTACAATCAGCCGTTGGTTGTCGTCGAGCGTGCGGAGGGTTGATCCCGTGCATTTCGATGCCCAAGGGCACATCATCGTTAGTCCCAGAGAGGTCCATGAACTAGCCCTCACAGACAAGAATAAGCTTATCAACTCGATCCTGATTCCAGGGACCCCCCGCGCCATCCAAACCCATTCCTTGCATCATGATTTGCTGCACCATATTTCCGATTGTATAGGCATCCATCCGAACTGCCTTTTTTTCAAGGGGAGCACGAAGATCGGATTCAGCATTGCACCGAAGGCGGCGAAGGTCTGGATGGAATACGGTCCCTCATCGGATCTCGACTTAGCGATAGTCGATCCACATTTCTTCCAGATGGTGGATTCAGAAGTCCGCAGATGGGAATGGAGAGGGGAGAATCGGGGGAGGATTTTTCAGAACCAACGGCTCTTTAAGGAGCACGGCAATCGTAATTATTACAAGGGCAAGTTCGATTGCTTCCGGTTTTTCGATCTGCCCAAGATTGCCTGCATGGAGGAACTCGACGATTGTCTCGGAAGAGCACCCGTCGAGGCGTGTTGCGGTGTGAACCGCTCCCTGAGTGCGTTCATCTTCCGCGACTGGTGGGGCATTTGCAAGAGATATGATTTTGATCTCTACCAGCTTACAAGAGGGCTGTGCCGGGCGGAGGGCCCACTACCGGCCGGCGGTGAAGATCCCCGACCTTATCAGGAGGTCTTGGATCTAGAGCCCGACGACCCTGAGCCAGAAGCACAATCGACCTGAGGTTCTGCCAATAGGAAATATGATCATGAGTGGACCTATTGTACGCCGCTACGGTTTCCCGAACTTCGACAAGATTTTTGGCGAGCGCCCTCTCGAACATGGTGTCGAGGAGTCGGAGCAGCCGGAAGACCAGGCCGGGGAGTCGGGTCCCACGAAGGGGAAACTGGAGAAGTCGGCCAAGCCGAAAGGCTCCTCACGGAAGAAACCGAAGGCGTCGTGATGAGCTTCGGTCGGGGAATCCTGCTGGCTGGACCCTCGGCTTCGGATCTCTCGGCCGTCGCCCAGGTCCATCCGTCTCAATGGAGGATCTCGTTGAGCAGTGTGGCGAGCCGGACGCCCGACTGGGCGAGACGATCGAGGGCCGCCGGGAGATTGGCCTCTTCGTAGGCGCGGCCGATCTCGTCGCCGTTGCGCAGGGTCCGATCGGTACCCGGGACGCGATAGGCACGGCGGCCCAGTGCGAGGCTCTCATCGGCCCAGTCTTCGAGCCCTCCGTGCGCCCAGCCGCGCGATTCGGGCCGATCGGCCAGCACCTTCAGGTCGGCGACCAGCTCGGGCTCGTCGCGCGCGCGATAGCGCGACCGCAGCAGCCCGGAATCCCAGAGCTGGTGCAGGTTGGTGTTCTCGTAGCGGCCGGACCGGAGCTGGAGGCTGTTGCCGCCGCGGTCGCCCCGGTCGGCGACGTGCATCGGCTGGTGCAGGTCCTGGACCAGGTGGACGAAGAATCGCAGGGCCTGGCGCCGACGGGCGCGGGGGGCACGACGATCGGCGAGGATCTCCCGGAATTCCGCGATCTTGGCGACGACGCATCGTCGACCCCTGCAGTCGCCGGGGTCATATCGGGCGGACGCGATCGGCACGTTGACGTAGTGCCACGAGGCGCTGCCGGGGATCTCGCGGCTGTGCTCGTCGGCCCAGGTTGAGGCATCGGCCAGCGATTCATCCGGCTCGAGCAGCTCCTGGATGATCGCCCGCGCGCGGGGCGAGAGGCGCGACTCGGCGAGCCGGGCCGATGCCCGATGACCCAGCCGTCCCCAGGCTCGGGCCGGTCGCGGGGAGCCCCCGATCAGGGCGAGGACCGCCAGCCAGACGACCCCGGCGCGGAGACACCGCCGCCCGGCCGGGATCCGCGATCCCCGATGCCGCGGGATAGGGCGTCGAATCTCGGGGGTTTGGCCCCGTCCGTCGTTCGCGATCATGACGGCTTCTCTCCTCGACGAATCGTCCGTGCTTCCAAACTCGGGAGCCTCCGGGCGGCAACCCGTGCCGAACGGGACTCCCCATCGGCCCCGACACAGGATACCATCAAGAGAGAAGGCGTGCGCGGGCTCTTGCATCGTCAAGGATGTCGGACGCCCCCGCTTGCTCCGCGATCCTCGGTGATACGGACTCGGGCGGGGTGGCCGGTGGTCGAGGATGTCCCTCGACGCCCCTTGCCGGATCCCCGTCCCTGGCGCGATTTTTTCGATGAGAGAGGCTGATGATGGCGTCGGTTAACCCCTATGCGTCCTGCCCGTGCGGGAGTGGTGAGAAGTTCAAATTTTGCTGCCAGAAGGTCGAATCCTACGCCGAGCGCGCGCAGCGGATGGTGGAGAGCGGCCAGCATGAGTCGGCACTGAAACCCCTGGGCGAGGGTCTGGCCAAGTTCCCCGACAATCCCTGGCTGCTGACGCGCAAAGCCCTGATCGAGATCCAGCTCGAGCGGGCGGAGCCGGCCAAGCAGAGCCTGCAGGCCCTGCTCAAGAAGGACCCCGGCCACCTGGGCGGGACGATCCTGATGACGCGGCTGGTGCTGGAGACCGAGGGCATCGTGGCGGCCGTCGCCCAGTTTCAGCAAGGGATCTCGGCCATGGCGCCGGAGAAGCGGCGTCAACTGGCGCCGATGGCCACCATGCTGGGCATCACGCTGTGTCGGTCCGGGTTGCCGATCGCCGGCTTCCGGCACCTGGAGCTGACGCAGCAGTGGGGCGGCACCATCGACGATTCGACCGCGCGGGTGATCCAGGCTCTGCGAACGAACGCGGGGTTCTCCGTCTGGGAGAAGAACGCCTATGATGTCTGGCCGCCGCCTGAGGGGGTGACCGACGCGTTCCGCGAGTCGTTCGAGCGGGCGATGGGCTGGGCGGACGAGGGCCTCTGGGCGTCGGCGGCGTCGGCGTTCGAGCTGCTGGCCGCCGCCTCGTCGGCCGGCGCGATCGCCGAGCGGAATCGCGGCATCTGCTGCCTGTGGATCGCCGACAATGCCGCCGCCGTCGCGGCCCTGCGCCGCTTCATCACGAAGACGGGGCCGACCGTCGAGGCGGTCGACCTCGAGGCCCTTTGCCAGCGGATCGGTCCCAGCACGATCGCCGATCCCGTAGAGTTCGTTCGCTTGAGCTGGGCGATCCGCAACCGGGAAGGGCTGCTGGAGGCCCTCCGGGCCGACCCGGCCTTCGAAGCCGGACCGAATCGGCCCCTGGATCCCAGCGATCCCGAGGCCGCGCCGACCGAGCGGTTCCACCTGCTCGACCGGCCCCGGATCGAGGCGCGGCCGGGGCTCACCCGACGGGACATCCCGACGGTCGAAGGCGACGTGATCGTCGGCCGGGACACCGTCGTGCTGGAGACCTACGACGACGGCCGGCTCGACCGGCTCAGCGATCGGTTCACGGCCGCGGCGCGGGCGAACATCCCCCCGGCCCATCCCCGGACCAAGATCATCGAGAAAGTCTCGCGGCATCTCCTGGCCATGAGCTGGCAGTGGAGATTGCCCACGGGCCTCCCGGAGGACGACGTCGAGCGGATCACCCGCGATCAGAAATCGCACATCATCAGCGAGATCTGGCCGCAGGCGCCCATCCGGCACTCCGCGGCCGGACGCCCCTTCAGGCGGCCAAGGCCGGCGATTCCGAGACAGCACTCCGCGCCGCGGTTCGTCTCCTGGAAACGTCCGAGGAGGATTCCTCCGAGCTGCTCGACTGGAGCCAGTTCCGCGCGCGGCTGGGGGTCAAACCCGAACCGGCTGTGGCGGTCCAGGGCCTGGACCTCGATCGGGTCCACATGTCGCGCTGGTCGCTGATCCCGACTGCGGAGCTCGACGACGAGGGGCTGCTGCACCTCTACTATTTGTCCCGAGTCTGGGGTATGCGCACGGTGATGAATGGGGCCGGTCGCGCGATCGCTCAGCGACCCTCCCTCCCCATGAAGAGCCGAATCCCGCTGACGACCCTCTACGGCGACCTGGCACACGATGCGGCCCGGCGGGGCGACCGAGCCGAGGCCCAGGGTTGGATCCGCCGCGGTCGCGAGTCCGAGCCGTCGCATAAGATCTCGCCCAACGCGCGCTGCTCTGGGAGCTGATCGACCTCCAGGTCCAGTTCGTCTTCGACGATCCGGAGGTCTGGGTCCCCGTCCTCGCAGCCATCCTCCAACGCTATCGCGGCAACCGCGAAGCCCTCTCCGCGGTGCTGCTCCGACTCGCCGAGTTCGGTCTAGTGAGCGTCGTGCCCGACCCGAAACAACCCGACAAGATTGTTCTGGACACGCGGATCCTCGACCACTTGTTGACCGAGTACGGCCCGCGGGTCACCACCGCCGCCGGAGACCTCGGCGCCGCCCCCGCGGCGGGCGGACTCTGGACTCCCGAGGCCGCACGAGGCGGCTCGACGATCTGGACGCCCGGCTCCGAGGCCGCGTCCGACCCGGGACAGGAGCGATCCAAGCTCATCTTGCCGGGACAATGACCGAGACGCGTTCGACGACCACGAACCTGCTCACGCCTCACGGGTGCCCACCAGGACGGGCTGGTAGAATCGCCCGTCGAGACGCTCGGTCGCGGTAAAACCGGCCTGACGCATCAAGGCCAGCAAGTGGTCGGTGCCGACTGCATTGAATTGCGTCCGCATCACGTGGGTTGCGATCGGGTCGGAGGTCCGGTCATCGACCACGAAGTACATCGCCATATCGTAGATCGAACCGACGAAGTCCCAGACCTGGAAGATGACATAGCGATTGCCCCCCTCCTCGCGGACGCCGTACGGCTTGATCAGTCCGGTCCCTCGCTCTTCGCGGTCGTAGTCCCGGACGGTCAGGAGACAGCCCCCGCCGGGGCGCGTGCAGTCGAAAAACTGCCGGAGGGCGAGCAACAGCTCATCGTCGTTTAGGAGGTGAGTGATCGAATTATCGGCCGAGAGCACGACGTCGAATTGCCTGCGGTGGTGAGCATGGGCCGACCTCATGTCGCAGATCGAGAAATCGATCGCGACACCGCGGCGCTGCGATTCAACCTTCGCCCTGGCAAGCGCGTTCTCCGACAAATCCGACGCCGTGACGGCAAACCCGCGCTTCGCCAGGCCGATGGCCTGGGTGGCGATCCCGCACGAGACATCGAGGACCGAACGGCAGCCGGCGCCCGAGCGCTCCCGGATGATCCCCGTGAGCTGTTCGGCCTGACGCTCGATGCTCTCATCCCAGTCCGGGAAGATCAGATGATAAAGCCGAGCCATCCGGTCGTAGAAATCGCTCATTGATGAGACACCGGAAAGAGTTGAAGCCAGTCTGATCGCAGCGACGGAACCGTCATCCCTGGCCCGAAGTCGTCGAATCCACCGGCGATTGGTGCTACTGCCCGGGCGCCCTGGCCTCGGTATGTGAGGTCCAGAGGACCTTCAGGTCGGCCGAATAGATGACCAGGTTCCCATCATTTTGCAATCGGAGGAACGCGCCGGGATGACCATTTGAACCTGTGCTGAAGCAGGGGCGCCAGTCCTCGTCGTACATCACGAAGTTGCCGTCGTCCTGCATCTCGCAATACAAGCCCGACCCAACGCCTGCCCTGGGAATATTCGTGACGGTCGACCAGATGGGAGTGTGGTAGCAACTCAACGCTTGCGGAATGTGGGCCAGGACACTCTGCGCATCGGGCATCTGCGTATCATCGAGGGGGCTGAGAACGAGGTTTCCATCCTCTTGCATCTGGAGCCGGAAGCCACACATCGGGGAGAACAGACTATCTCCCCGGTTGAGCCGCGTCCCGGCTTTGACATCCCCGGAAAGCTTCACCGGGTCTTTGACAGGTTCCTCGGCAACAAGCGGCCCCGAGGCAATCAGGCCGGTGGCCAAACAGGTCAGTGCGCCGATGAAGAACCCGGCCGCGGCAACCCTGTTGATGTTAGCCATGATCATGGTCCTCAATGCCTGTCTCATCACGGTCTCGGCCGCCGTCGAGATTTTCCCGAACCCAGCGGCTTCACCCAATATCAGGGTAACGCGCCGTGCCGACAGTGGACAGGATCATAAATTCCCAGCCAGGATACCGTCGCGTTCAGGCGACGGAGGAATGGCTGCCCCTGTATGTTGATAATGATGAACGTATCTTGTAAAGTCAGACCGAACCTGGTAATCTGTTCCCTGTTGGAACCGGTCTTCGGCAAGGTGGATGCCGTGTTGGCGGGAAAAGGCCTCCGTAAAAGACCGGCCGACCACGAGCCCAGGCACCGGAAAGGCACCCCTTTGGGGAAACGGTTAACCGCCGGTCGTCACGCTCAGGGCGCACAGGATGGACCCGTGTCAGGGCGCCTATCGTAGGGACCGTTGAAGCCAAAGCTTGTTCCTCGCAAGAGAAACGAGAACTGAGGTGGAGGTTGCTTACAAGCCGCCTGCTTCAGCGGGCGGTACCTGACCTCAAACTCAGGACCGACGATTCCAGGCTCGTCTGACCTTCTTGCGACTCTCAATAGGGCCGACTCATACCAGCGTAGAAACTTGTTGGCACCAGAGGCGCCGGCCCAGACCAGCCATCAAGTAGCTGGCGAGCAGGTTGAGGACCGCCTTTCCCACCCAGTCGATGGGCAGGGCACCGCCGACGCGAAAGACAATGAACCCAGCCACCATGCAGGCACCCACTCCTCCGAAGACCACGGCAAATCGATGCGTGTCGTTCCAGTCCTGGCGAGACGTCCAGCGCGAGATCAGCCAGAACACGGCTCCCACCCAGCCAATCGCGGCGATCATGGGAAATGCGAACGGGATCGTCGGTAGATAACCGAAGGCCAGTAAGACAAGGAGACACCACGGGAACCCGAACAGGAGAGCGGTGAGCCCGACGAACCACGGCCGCGGCGCCGATTCCTCCCGTCTGGGGCGTGGCGAGGTCCATCGGCTGAAGGCGGCTGTCACCAGCAGCACGATGGCCACGACCGCGAGCAGAATATACTCCAAAGGAGGCTGGTATTCGGGCATGTGGAAGACTTTGGTCCGCGTGCGCTGGGTCCAGGCATACCAGGCGATAAACGAGCCGAACATGAACGACACCACTGCCGGGATGAGACCGCGCCGGCCGATCCAGGACTCGTGGCGCCGGTCCGTGAACAGCAACTCCGTGAGTTGGATAGGCAGCACCACCACCCAGACGCTCTCGTAACCCAGCGCCCAGATGAAGTAAACCCAGTTCACACCCCAGGCGCGCCCATACTCCTGCTCGGCCAGTCCGACCATCGGAGCGATGGACGTCTGCTGGATGACGCATTCCTCGGCGATCGCCAGGGCCATCCCCAGGAGCAACAGACTGACCCAGCTACGCCGCCATCGCGTCACGCCCTCGCGAATCAACAGGGTGCCGCAACCCCAGATGGCGATTTGCGGGATGAGTACGAAGATCACGCTGAGCCGCGTCGCCCCGAAGAGTACCTCGGAAACAATCGGCGCCAGAACGAGCAAGGTCACTGACGGGGCCACACGCTGCCAGGCGGAATCTTTACCAAAGTCCATCTCGGTTCCTAGAATGAAAGCTTCAGGGATCAGTATCTCGCGGATAAGTATCTCATGCGCAAGACAAAATTGTCCAGAGTTGACTCCGCGCGGCCGGTCTTGCCGGCTACATTGAACCTGGGGGAGATGCTGGGGCGGGAGCTCAGCACGGCAGTGATCCTGTTTCACGAAGCGGTCGCTTCGCGATTGAGGATGAGCGCCGCCGAATGGAAGTGCCTGGGCCTGTTATCGCAACACGGGCCGGCTACGGCGGGCCGTCTGGCGGAGCGATCCGGATTCACGACCGGCGCGATCACCGGCATCGTTGACCGCCTCGAGAGAGCCGGCTACGTGCGACGAGAACCCAACCCGCGGGACCGCCGTAGCGTCATCATCCAACCGCTCCGGAACGACGACCTTCGCGACGCGGTCACGCCGATCTTCGCCTCGCTCGGGCGCGCGATGGCCGATCTGAGCCGCCGGTACAATGCCGACGAGCTGGCAGTGATCCAGGATTATTTCGAGCGGAGCATCCAGACGCTGCGGGACGAAACCGCGAAGTTGACCGGGGCCAAGACCCTAACCCAGTAGCGTGAGTGAAATCCACCGACCTGTTCAGTCCGAGAAGATTCGGTGGGTTTCACCCACTCTACGAATCGTACCGACGAGATACCCTCCGAATCGGATCCACCCCATCGGCCGGCTTCACGACGATCCCTTCAGCGCTTCCTCGACATAGCGCTCCAGGTCGGACGACATCGCATCTAGGACGCGTCGCGTTTGCTCCTTCGCGGCGGGCAGATGGTCGGGGCCTTCCACGGGGGTCCGGGCGAAGAGATAGAACTTGATCTTCGGCTCGGTTCCCGAAGGCCGCGCGGCGAATCGGCAGCCGGGCCGATCGGCGTGGAAAATGAGCAGGTCGCCGGAAGGCTGCGGCAGAGGCCGGGTTGGACCAGTCCCGTTCAACGAGCGGATCTCATGCGCCTGGTAGTCGCTCACGTCAACGAGGGTCAACCCGCCGAGCTTGCCAGGCGGACGGTTGCGAAACGCCTCCATCAACGTCTGAATCTTGGCGTGGCCCTCTCGGCCTTCGTAGGTCTTGCTGACCAGCCGCTCGGCATAGTGTCCCACGTCGATGTACAGATCATCGAGGTATTCCAGGACAGTCTGCTTCCGGTCCTTGACGGTGGCGGCGAACTCGGCGAAGAGCAGCGAGGCCACGCCCGCGTCCTTGTCGCGCACGTCGGTCCCTCGGAGGTAGCCGTGCGACTCCTCGAAGGCGAACAAGAAACTGGCGGGCCCGGCTTCCTCGATTCGGTTGGCGATCCACTTGAAGCCCACGAGCAAGTCGTCCTCGACATGGATCCCCTCGCGATGGGCCAGGGCGCGGGCCATCTCGGTCGAGACCAGGGTCGTGACCAGATAGTGGTCGGACCGAAGCCAGCCGTGATACTCGCATTCCTTCATCACGAAGGCGGCCAGGAGGACACCGATCTGGTTGCCGTCGAGGGTCGTCCAGTCGCCCTTCGGATCGCCGGTGACCGGGACGCCGACACCGATGCGGTCGGCGTCCGGATCGCTGGCCAGCACGAGGTCCGCGCCCGATTCCTGGCTTCGCGGATCGCGGCCTCGAGCGTCCGGGGATACTCGGGGTTGGCGACGTGGTCGGGTACATTGGGAAAGTCGCCGTCGGGTGTGCGCTGGGATTCGAGGATGTGGACGTCGGCAAAGCCCGCAATCCGCAGCGCGGCGGCCACCGACGTCTCGCCGACGCCATGGAGCGGCGTGTACACGATCGACAGGTCTCGCGCGTGGCTGACCGACGCGCTCTCGACGGAGGTCAAGTAGGCGGCGTCCAGTTCGGGACTCGCCCAGACGATCGAGCCGTCCGCCAGGCCCGCCGCGAGCGGCTTCTCCGGGATCTCGCGATCGGAGGCGGCCTTCACGCAGTCGATGATGCCGAGGTCGTCGGGCGGGATGACCTGGCCGCCGGTGGCGGAATAGCACTTGAATCCATTGTCCGACGGCGGATTATGCGACGCGGTGATCATGATTCCGGCGTCGCAGTGCAGGTGGCGCACGGCGAAGGAGAGGAGCGGCGTGGAACGGTAATCCCGGAACAGGATCACGTGGAAACCGGCGGCCGCGAGCACCGAGGCACAGAGCTCGGCGAACCCGGCGGAATGGTGACGAGTATCGCGGGCAATGACGCAGGTCCGGCGCGAGCCCTCGCCTTTCTGCGACGTCACGTAGTCGGCCAGGCCGCGCGCGCTTTCGGCGATCGTCCGCGCGTTGAGGACGTTCGTCCCCACGGGGTACATCTTGCCGCGGCGGCCTCCCGTGCCGAATTCGAGCACGGTGAAGAACGCCTCGTCCAGCTCGGCCCACCGGCCCTGCGTCATGTCTTCCAGGAGTTGGGGACGGTACTTGGCGAACGGGGCCTCCGTCAGCCATCGCCGGATGTTGTTCAACGCCGACGGGGAAATGTGGCCCGCCGATTCGGCCTGGCCGAGCCGATCGGCCGCTTCCTCCGGTGTGATCATCGATCCAGTTCCTTTGCGATCTGCCGACACGCCACCCGATCCTGCCAAAGTAACGGGTTCACGCCGTCCGGACAAGTCTAGGGAGCCAGGCGACTGAGAGGCGCAAACCCCAGGGCCGATGCGAATCCACCCCACTGATCTCCACTTTTCCATAGTGAGAGTTGCGACGTCTGACCTTGGGATGTGATAATCCGGTCAACTGCGCCGCGTCGCTTGGGCCGCCGGAGACTTCCCTGTGCTGGGAGGCTGTCCACACGATTTCACGCAACTTCCGGAAGCTTCAGGCATGGACAACTCGGGCGCCGAGCGCAACCAGGACCTGCCGAAACCGAATCCCGAGGATGATTACAGCATCGCGTGCACCCAGTCCTTGCTCTCTGGCGTCGCCGTCGAGCCCAGCTCCGGCCTGACGGCGGCCGACGGTCAGCCAGCGGCCGAAGCCGCGATATCCTTCCTGCACCGGATCGTCGCGGCCCCTTCGGCGCGGGGACACAAGCGGTTTCTGACCCGGAGGTGATGCGAGAGTCTCGACAACGGAAAGGAAAGACGATGACCGAGCGTGAACTGGGTCGGAGCGGTCTGAAGGTTTCGGCGATCGGCCTCGGCTGCATGGGCATGAGCGAGTTCTACGACCCGAAACAGATGGACGACGCCGAGTCGATCCGCGTCATCCACCGCTACCTCGACAGCGGCGGCAACTTCCTCGACACGGCCGACATGTACGGCGTGGGCCGCAACGAGGTCCTGGTCGGCAAGGCGATCCAGGGCGCCGGGACCGGGTGGTGCTGGCGACCAAGTTCGGCAACGTCCGCGGCGCGAGCGGCGAGTTCCTGGGCCTCCGCGGCGACGCGCGGTACGTGAAGGATTGCTGCGAGGCGAGTCTCCGGCGGCTGGGCGTGGAGGCGATCGACCTCTACTACCAGCACCGGGTCGATCCCAAGACACCGATCGAAGAAACCGTCGGGGCGATGGCCGACCTGGTGACGACCGGCAAGGTCCGCCATCTGGGACTCTCGGAGGCCGCCCCCGCGACGATCCGTCGCGCGGCGAGGATCCACCCCATCGCGGCGTTGCAAACGGAGTACTCGCTCTGGACCCGCGAGGTCGAGACCGAAGTGCTGCCGGCCGTGCGAGAGCTGGGGATCGGCTTTGTGGCCTACAGCCCGCTGGGGAGGGGATTTCTGTCCGGCCAGATCCGATCGATCGACGACCTGCCGGCCGACGACGCCCGCCGCAACCTGCCCCGCTTCCACGGCGAGAACTTCACGAAGAACCTCGACCTGGTCAAGACGATCGAGCAGCTCGCCGCGGCCAAGGGCTGCACGCCGAGCCAGCTCGCGCTCGCCTGGGTGCTGGCCCAGGGGGAGGACATCGTGCCGATCCCCGGCACGAAGCGGGTCACGTATCTCGATGACAACCTGGGTGCGGTCCCCGTCCGCCTGACGGCCGAAGAGCTGGCCCAGATCGATGCCATCCTGCCGGTGGGCGTCGCCTCGGGAGACCGGTACCACGCGCAGGCGATGAAGTCGATCGATCGCTGACACGTCATGTAGGTCAGGCTTTCCATCCCGTCAGGCTGGAACGCCTGACCTACGTGCTTGCCGGCGTCATAAGGCGACAGGCGCATCAGAGTCCACCCAAGAATCGACCGGTTCCCGACCGAGACGCTCCGGCCAGTCCCAACGGGACGGGATCGCAAAGCCCAGGGATGTCAACCCCCGGGACCACTCGCCACGCCTCGGCTCCCTCCCCTCCGGCGAGCCCCGACGGGGCGACAGATCAGCGGCAGGTTGTTGGGCTTGTGTGGTAATGAAGGGATCTCCCAGGGGAAGCGGAGCAGGGCCAGCTCGGCGCGAAGCTGGTCGTTGTTCGCGAACGGCCGCCAGTCCCGCTTGGGGATGACCTCGGCGCGATAGTCTTTCTGGAATTGCCGAAGGTCGTCGCTCTCCGGTCCGCGCGGATCGGAGACGAACGCTGTCGTCTCGCCGGCCAACAGGAGGTAGAGCGGTTTCCCGAGCTCCCGGGCGAGGAAATACTCCCACTGGGTATACGACCGGCGAGGTTGGTCCGGCGGGCGTTGCAACGGCTCGCCGCCATAGACCCAGCCGATCAGGCAGACCACGGCATCGCACGCCGCGATCCGGCTTTTCAGCTTCTCGCCGATCTCGAGATAAGTCAGGTTGAAGACGGCCCGATCGTCGACGTCGTGGCCGCGCTCGCGCAGGGTCTTGCTGGCAAGCTCGCGATAGCTGCCCAGATCGCGGATGGTCGCGCTGACGAAGATGCGATTCTTGCACATGACGGCCCGGGCCCTCCGACGCGATCTCCGGCCCAGAACTGCGGCCGCTTCCGTTTGAGGATATGTTTACGACGGTCGTGTCGCTAGCCTCATTCAGGAACACTACGACGGCAGGAACGGGCTAGAGCGCATCACGCTTGCGTTGCACACACGAGGCTAGCCGATCACCGGCGGCCTGAAAGGCCGCAGGAACGGCCCCAACAGTGTGGCATGTTACCGTCTGTCGGGGCCGTTTGGGCAAAAGGGCGAGGGCTCACACGATACACAATATGAACCGCCTCGGCATCGATCTCGACCTTCTTGACCAGTGCACAAATGATCCGACGACGCGTCGCCACGTCGCTGGTATCCAAACCGGCGCGTACCTGCGCCCGAATTCCTCGATCCGACCCATCACCAACCGTAACTCCTCCCGTTGCTGTTCCTCCTGGTCCATCGCCCGACGCTCCGACTCCAATTCTGACATTCGTGTTCGAGAAATATCCATATCTCTCTGGAATTTCTCCTTCTCGATGTATCCGTCGGCGTACATCTCCACCAGCCGCGCCAGCCTGCGGCGGACCTGACCGATCAACTTGTCCAGGCTCCGACTCGACTGAGTCGTCCCCTCGCCTCGGTTCGCCCGACTCAACCGCCGCTCGAATTCCTCAGCCAACCGCTCCGGCTCCAGCAACAACCCGCGCACATCGGACCACACCGCCTCGTCCAGACGTTCGATCCGGATCGCCGGATTGTCGCAGATCCGGGCCCGGCCGGCGAAGGACTCGGCCTCCGCCCCATAACAGCGGTAATAGCCATAGCGACTCCCTCCCTTCTTCTTCATGGCCCGACCGCGATACGCGTAACCACACCGCTGGCACACCACCAAGCCCGCCAGCAGATGGCGCGGCCGGGGGGCCGCCTGGCCGGGATGTCGGCGGTGCTCCGCCAGCCGCTCCTGCACGGCCTCGAACAGGGCCGGCTCCACGATCGCCGGCACCGGGATCGGGATCTGGTCCTCGGGGGGCGTCGCCGCTTTGGCGGTGTGTCGCCGTGGAAACTCGGGGACTCCCCGACGCGGGCGCAACCGGGGACGGGCCGGGACGCAATGGACCTTGTTGAAGTGGGCTGTCCCCATGTAAGCCGGGTTGCGCAGCATGCCCAGGACCGTGGCCCGATCCCAATGCGCCTTGCCCGTGCGGGTAAGGAGCCCGCGTTCTCGCAATCGTCGGCACACCTGACTGAGCGAACATCCTTCGATCCCCACCCAGGTGAAGATCTCTCGGACCACCTGGGCCTCGGCGAACTGGACGACATACCGGGCCGCGCCACCTCCCTCCTGCTTGGTGTGGTAATGGTATCCGTAAGGCGCGCCGCCCAGGACGCTGACCTGGCCCGACCGCGCCGCGTAGAGCCGGCCGCGGCGACACTTCTCACGGGCCTTGACCCGCTCGTATTCGGCGATGATCCCCTGGACTTGCAACAGCAGTCGACCCTCGGGGCTCTCATCGAGGTCGTGATTGAGGAAGACGACCTCGACGCCCTGGCGGCGCAGCTCGTCGACCACGACCATCTGATACGGGTAATCCCGTGCCAATCGGTCGGGACACTCGATGTAGATCCGGTCGATCGCCCCGGCGGCGGCCGTGTCGCGCAACCGTTCCAGGGCGGGGCGCCGGAAGGTCTCGCCCGAATAACCGTCGTCGGCGAATTGGAGTTCCTGGGCGACGGTCAGGCCATCGGCCTGGATCCGCCGGCGCAACAGATCGAGTTGACTGGCGATCGTGTCCTCTTGGGCCTGCTGTTCGGTGGAGACCCTGGCGTACAAGGCGGCGCGGCGGTCGATGGGTTCGGTCATCGGAGGGCCCCCGAACGGCCTGGTTGTGTGAACGAATTCAAATCAGAATCAACGAACATTTGTGGTCGTGCCGGCGTCGTCAGCGGCCTCCGGATGATGGGGAGGGCCTGCTCGAAGGCCAAGGCCAGGGCGCGGAGCTGGCAGCGGGAGGGGACGAACTCCCGGTGGATGCGGAGGCTGTGCCGTCCCAAGGCCGATCGTCGTGTCATGTCCGCTCTCCGTGGTAGGACGTCGCGAGGACGATCACCTCCATGCAAGCAGCAATCCGGCGTCAGGGTCGGGTTCAACGCCCTCTGAGGCGGCTCAGAGGGATGACAGTATCAGGTATCAACGGGCTATATGCCACTCTGTTGGGGTCATAGAAGTCCAGCCCCGGGTGAAACCCGGGGTCCGACAGCAAACCCGCATCCGAGCGGCCTGTAGGGCCGCAGGAGACCCCCGCCAGCACCCCGTCAGGGTGCACCCGTCGCGGCGGTACGACCGAGTCCCGGGTTTTCACCCCGGGATAGGCTCTGGCGGCCCTTCAGGCCGCAGAAGATCCGCTGTTTGCGTGCGCAACCCATCTGTGAAGCGCTCGAACTCCTCGAGTTTTCGCGTGCGCTCACGTCGCAGGATCGCGATCAGCCACAACTGTGAACGGCCGTGGTGACGTCGCGCGGCTCTTATCGGCGTTGGTGGCATTCGTACGTTCGGCTCGACAGGCCATCATGGATGCAAACCAACGCAGTGAAGTTGACAAACCCGACCAGATCATGGAGATCCCGCGCGGCATGGACAGGCGGCCATGATTCGTCGAGGCGCGTTCTCAATCCGAACGATGGTCACGAAGTCGCCAACAGGCACAGGGCGTGCAGTGTGAAGGGAGTGTCGGGAGAGTCCGTGCAGTTGCACGCGACCTACGACGGAGTCGCGGTCGTGATCGAAGGCACCCACCTCGTGGTCGCCGGAGGGCGCACGCTGAACACCAACGGCACCGAGGTGGTGGTGAGCGGAGGAAATTCGCCGCTTTTCATCGAAAAAATCAAGTGGCGCCCGTTCATACGCCCGGCCCTTCGGGGTAATCCGCGGCGTATCTTCGCGAAGGATAAAACCAAGCTGCTTCTGACCAGGAGGTTCGTCATGCGTTCAGAATTGCGAACGTTCGTCTGCGTTACCGTTGTCGCGGCGACGGCAAACGGCATTCTTGGGGCTTCCGCCCACGCCGATGACCGAGAGGTACGCTTCTATTCCTCCGGCGCCCGGCTGGTGACCAGAACTCTGGGCCAGGTCGTAATGGCGGATACTCCAACCTCCCGATTACCTACCACCTTCTGGCGCCGAATCCGGGAACGACCCCAAGCTACTGGTACTATTCTCCTCAACCCGTCTACCAGCTTCCGGCGTCGAATCCGGGGACGATCACAGGTTACTGGTACTATTCTCCTCAACCCGTCTACCAGCTTCCGGCGTCGAATCCGGGGACGATCACCGGCTACTGGTACTATTCTCCATCACCTCGATGAGTGTTGACGCCGGTCTTTCGGCGCCTGGGCAGCCGCATGAGTATGGTCGAGCGGAACGGCTTGCTGATCCGCCGCAAGGACACGGACGTCCCTCGACCTGCTCTAACGCACGCCACACAGGGCTTTCGCCCAACTCGACGCGGACGTCTCTCGAGCTAACCCGAAGCGCCCTTGAGAGTATCGGCCGGTGACCCTGCGCAAGCCGGTTCGAGCGTCGATCGACCGCGCTCCCGTACAATCCACCGACACCTAGAAATTTTGAAGAATTTTATCTCCTTGTAAAATCAAGACTTAACTCGAAAATCCTGCCGATTTCGGCCGAAATGCGTTCTCGTTTTTTCAAAGTTGCGGCATCCTGAATAATAGGTCGCCTTCGTCATCGCGTCCCAAGCGTTCGTCACTCACTGAGGTTCGCCAAGGTTCAGTGCCCCGAGTCGGGAACATCGCCCGCGATGACGCGGCACGTCTCATTCATGATGCCATGTGACTTGCCTGACAACGAGAAAAACCACCAATCGTGCATGCTATCTCCCGTTGGGCCGGATTGTCGGAGCGATGCCAGATCGCACGGCATCGAAATCGCGAAATCGAAGCCACGATTATGCGGAATGTATCGATTGCGCAAGCGCCTGCGAGGCCGATCTCCAAATCGCGCGATCGAAGCCAGCATCACCCGGCGTCGAAACCGCGAAATCGAAGCCACGATTATGCGGAATGTATTGATTGCGTAAACTTTCCCAGGTGCGTTCTCGAGACTGCGCGGACCAACGCGTCGGTTGGTGCATTCCCCTCGGCCGGCTCGTAGGAGGAAGGCCCCCCGCCTTGGTCTCCCCCCTGGCCCCGGCCGGACCGCTGTCCGTGCTGAGGTTGGCAGCTCACTCAAGACGGCTCTCCTCGGTTCTTCGCGTTGGTGATGGGAACACGATCTGCGGATTGGCACACCGTCTTCTTCTTGGCGTATGATATCCATTGGGAATCGCCGCTCGCGGCGGGCGGCAGGCCCTTGACTTCGGATCGATCGGAATAAGACGCAGCAGGCGCCGCCGCGCCTCCTGCGCCGATCGACTTGGAACCCAACGAAATATGGAACGTGCGACGGTAGGGAACCGGTGGAACGTGGACCTGATCGAGGACTACTACGACCGCTGGCGGAAGGCTCCGGCGTCGGTCGAGGAATCCTGGCGGATCTTCTTCGAGGGCTACGAGTTAGGGCAGCAGGGCAGCAATGGCGGGCCGGTCGATAGTAGCCGTCCGGAGGACCTCGACGCCGCCCGGGCGCAGGCGGCCGTCACGCGGTTGATCGACGGCTACCGCGAGTACGGTCACTACCTGGCCGACCTGGACCCGCTGAAGCTCAGCCCGCGCCGGCAGATGCACGAACTGCTGGAGCCTTCGGCGTTTGGGCTGACGGAAGCGGACCTCGATCGGGTCTTCTTCAACAGACTGAGCGGGACGGAGGGCGGCGCGGCCACCCTGCGCGAGGTGATCGCCATCCTGCGAGAGACGTACTGCCGTACGATCGGCGTCGAGTTCATGCACATTCGCGACACCCAGATCCGCCGGTGGTTGCTGGACCGGATGGAGCCCACGCGGAACCATCCGGCTTTCGAGCTCCGGAAGAAGCGGCGGATCATCTACAAGCTGAATGCGGCCGAGCTGTTCGAGACGTTCCTCCACAAGAATTACGTCGGGCAGAAGCGGTTCTCGCTCGAAGGCGGCGAGATGCTGATCCCGCTGCTGGATGCGATCATCGAACGGGCCGGGTTGCAGGGAGTACGGGAGATCGTCATGGGGATGCCGCACAGGGGGCGGCTGAACGTGCTGGCGAACATCCTGGACAAGCCGTACGGGATGATCTTCAACGAGTTCGAGGGGAACCTGCCCGAGACCGTGGGCGGCGACGGGGACGTCAAGTATCACCTGGGCTTCTCGGCCGATCACGTGACGGCGGACAAGCAGACGGTTCACCTGACCTTGACCCCCAACCCGAGTCACCTGGAGGCGGTCAACCCGGTGGTTGAGGGGCGGATGCGGGCCAAGCAACGGCGGTTCCAGGATAAGGACCGGCGGCTGGGCGTGCCGATCCTGATCCATGGCGACGCCGCATTTGCCGGCCAGGGGTTGGTCGCCGAGACGCTGAACCTTTCCCAGCTTCCCGGCTACAAGACCGGCGGCACCGTCCACATCGTCGTGAACAACCAGATCGGTTTCACCACGGCGCCGAGCGAGGGCCGTTCGACCCGGTATTGCACCGATGTGGCCAAGATGATCGAGGCGCCGATCTTCCACGTCAACGGCGAGGCCCCGGAAGCCGTAATCGCCGTCGGCGAGCTGGCGTTCGACTTCCGGCAGACATTCGGCCGGGACGTGGTCATCGACATGGTCTGCTACCGCAGGCACGGGCACAACGAGGGGGACGAGCCCGCCTTCACCCAGCCGATCATGTACGAGAAGATCAAGAACCGGATCAGCATCCGCGAGCTCTACACCGAGCAGCTCGTGATGAACGGCGAGCTTTCGAGCCAGGAGGCCGAGACGGTCGCCGAGACATTCAGCGAGAAGATGCAGGAGGTCTTCGAGGAGGTGCGGCGCGGGTCCGGTGAGCCGCCGACGCCGCACGGGTTCGCCGGGACCTGGGCCGGCCTGGCCTCCCGGCACGCCTTCGACACGGTTGAGACCGGAGTTTCCTACGAGACGTTGCGGCAAGTCGCCGCGGCGAGCACCCGGGTCCCCGAGGGATTCACCGTCAACCCGAAGCTCGCCCGCCTGCTGGCCGGCCGCGTCAAGGCCGTGGAAGAGCGGGTGCGCTCGACTGGTCCACGGGTGAGATGCTGGCGATCGGTTCGCTGCTCGAGCAGGACACTCCCGTCCGCCTTAGCGGCCAGGACAGCCGTCGCGGCACGTTCAGCCAACGGCATGCCGTGATGGTCGACATGAAGACCGGCGACCGCTGGATCCCGCTCAACCACATCAAGGACGGACAGGCCGAGTTCTGCGTCTACGACAGCCTGCTCTCCGAGGCGGCCGTGCTCGGATTCGACTATGGTTATTCGCTCGACGAGCCCCACATGCTCATCATGTGGGAGGCCCAGTTCGGCGATTTCGTCAACGGCGCCCAGGTCATCATCGACCAGTTCATCGCGTCGGCCGAGTCGAAGTGGGGCCGTGCCAGCGGGCTGGTGCTGCTCCTTCCTCACGGCTACGAAGGGCAGGGGCCCGAGCACTCCAGCGCCCGACTCGAGCGATTCCTCCAGCTCTGTGCCGAGGAGAACATCCAGGTCGCGGTCCCCACCACCCCGGCGCAGTACTTCCACCTGCTGAGGCGGCAAGTCCGTCGCGAGTTCCGCAAGCCGCTGATCGTCATGACTCCCAAGAGCCTTCTGCGGCACAAGCTGGCGGTTTCCCCGGTCGACCACCTGACCGTCGGGAACTTCCGCGATGTGCTCGACGATCCTTCGGCCCCCGAGCGCGCCCGCCGCGTCTTGCTGTGCTCGGGAAAGATCTACTACGACCTGATCGCCCGCCGCGCGGAGGCCGGCAGCCCGCGGGACGTGGCCATCCTCCGCCTCGAGCAGCTCTATCCTTGGCCGGCCGTCGAATTGAAATCGGTTCTGGATCGGTACAAATCGGCACGGGAGTGGGTCTGGGTCCAGGAAGAATCGCAGAACATGGGCGCCTGGACGTTCGTGGCCCCGCGGCTCCAGGCTCTCCTCGGTGTCGAGATTCCGTACGTCGGCCGCGACGCCAGCGCCAGCCCGGCCACCGGCTCGAAGGTCGTCCACGACCGCGAGCAGGCCGAGATCGTCGAGGCCGCCATCGGCGCGGCCGTGCCGCATCTGGTAACGAGTGGTCCGTGGTCCGTGGGCAATGGGCCGTCGAAGGAAGCGACAGGATCCTGAAGTGGCTGGAGTTCTGCGCTTTCTCGCTGCCGTCCTGCGATCAAACCACGTCCCTAGACGAGGCCCGCGCCGGTTTGGTTCTATCCACGAAGCATCGACCACTGCATTCCAACTGACCACCGACCACTGACCATTGGTGAGCCCATGCCCGCCATTCCAATCACCGTACCCAGCGTGGGTGAATCGATAACCGAGGGGATCGTGTCGCGCTGGCTCAAGCCTGATGGTTCGCCGGTGCAATCCGGCGAGCCGCTGCTGGAGCTGGAGACCGACAAGGCGACAACGACCGTTCCGGCACCGGGATCGGGCATGTTGAAGATCGGCGCGGCGGAGGGCCAGACGGTGGCGATTGGCGCGACGGTCGGCACGATCGACCCATCGGGCACACCGACGGCCGTGGCGGCGCCGGAGCCTGACGGCCAGAAAGCGCATTCGTCGCAACCCGCGCCCCAGCCGCCGGAGGAGAGCGACGATCGTCCCCTTTCGCCGTCGGTCCGCCGACTGGTCGCCGAGCGGGATGTCGACATCGCCCGTATCACCGGCACCGGGCCCGGAGGCCGCGTCACCAAGGAAGACGTGCTGACGTTCCTCGAGTCGTCCCCAGGAGCGAACGCCGCAACCGCGTCGGCCCCGGTCGTGCGCGCGGCAACACCCTGGCCGACGGGTCGCGAGCAGTCCCGGCCCGCGCCCGCGGTGGAAGCCGCACCCGCCGCGATCAAGCCCGCCGACCCACGCGAGACGCGCCGGCGGATGAGCGGACTGCGCCAGCGCATCGCCCAGCGCCTGGTCGAGGCCCAGCAGACGGCGGCCATCCTGACCACATTCAACGAAGCCGATATGTCGCGGGTGATGGACCTGTGCGCCCGGTACAAGGAGCCGTTTCAGAAGGCACACGGCATGGCGCTGGGCTTCATCTCCTTCTTCGTCAAGGCCTCGATCGAAGCCCTCAAGGCGTTCCCGACCGTGAATGCGCGCATCGAGGGGAACGAGATCGTCACTCACAACTTTTACGACATCGGCGTGGCGGTCAGCACAGAGAAGGGCTTGATGGTCCCGGTGATCCGCGACGCGGATCGCCTCTCGTTTGCGGCGATCGAGAAGGCCATCGCCGGCTATGCCGCCAAGGGGCGCGAGGGGACGATCTCGGTCGACGACCTGCGCGGCGGGACGTTCACAATCACCAACGGCGGGATCTTCGGCTCGATGCTCTCGACCCCGATCCTCAACCCACCCCAGAGCGGCATCCTTGGCATGCACGCCATCAAGAAGCGCCCGGTGGTCGTCGATGATCAGATCGTAATCCGTCCGATGATGTATCTGGCCCTGTCGTACGACCATCGCCTCGTCGACGGCCGCGAGGCCGTGAGCTTCCTGGTCCGCGTCAAGGACGGAATCGAGAACCCCGAGCGGATGATGCTGGAGGTCTGACGAACGGCGACAACAGCGATCGACCTGCTCAAGACGGTCTCAGCATTCGGCCTATGACCTTGCGGAGAGTGGTACATGGATTTCGGTGGCTTTATTCTCTTTGGCCTCCTCGCAATCGGGTTGATCGCCGGCGGTTGTTACGTGGCCTCGCTCTTCATCATGCGTTCTCCAGTGCGTTGGCGCCGCTGCGGGCTGTGGCTCGGAGGTGTGGTGATACTGGCGATACTCGGCCGGTACTTGTACCAGGTGTATGGGCTGGATGAACGCCTCTTTATTGCCGCAGCGCAAGGTAATACGGCTCGAGTCAAGGCCCTGATATCCGCCGGGGCAAGTCCTGACGCCCACTGGGAGGATGGAACAACCGCTCTCCGCGCGGCGAGATCCAACGGACACGAGGACATCGTGACCATCCTGGAAGAAGCGGGCGCACACCCGTAGCAGGATACCTGTCGTCCACTCCACTGAAAACCGATCGCTGAAGACCTGAAATTCGAAGGAGTTCATGGTGGCAACGCAGTTCGATCTGATCGTGATTGGCGCCGGGCCGGGCGGATACGTGGCGGCGATCCGTGCGGCCCAGCTAGGCATGAAGGTGGCCTGCGTCGAGAAGGGCCGCACGCTGGGCGGGACCTGCCTGAATGTCGGTTGCATCCCCAGCAAGGCGATGCTCGACTCGAGCGAGTTGTTCCACCTGGCCAAGGAGCGGTTTCCTAAGCACGGGATCGCGGTCGAGGGAATTCAGCTCGACCTGGCCGCGATGCTGGCCCGCAAGGACGAGGTGGTCAAGGGGTTGACCGATGGCGTCCGCTACCTATTCCGCAAAAACAAGGTCGAGCCCGTCTTCGGTAAAGCGCGGATCAGCGGGCCGAACTCGGTCCATGTCGACCTGAATGAAGGAGGGAGTGTCAACCTCCAGTCCAAGCATATCCTGCTGGCGACCGGATCGGAGCCGTCGGGGTTGCCGTTCCTGCCGTTCGACGGCCGGTCAGTCGTCGATTCCACGGGCGCGCTGAGCTTCGAGAAGGTCCCCGATCATTTGGTCGTCATCGGCGCCGGGTATATCGGATTGGAATTGGGTTCGGTCTGGCGACGGTTGGGTGCGAGGGTGACCGTGCTCGAATTCCTGCCGAGGATCGTCCCCTTGGCCGACCATGAGCTGGGCACTCTGCTATACAAGAGCCTGGCGAAGCAGGGGCTCGCGTTCCATCTCGAGACCAAGGTCACGGGAGCATCGGTCGAGGGAGAGGGCATCACGGTCCGTGCCCAGAAGAAGGACGGGACCGAGGAAACCTTCGCCTGCGATCGTGTACTGGTCGCCGTGGGCCGCCGGCCCTACACGCAAGGCCTGGGACTCGCGGAAGCCGGCGTGACGGTCGATCCCAAGTCCGGGAAGGTTTCGGTTGACCCGCACTACCGCACCAACGTGCCGACGATCTCGGCGATCGGCGACTTGATCGATGGTCCGATGCTGGCCCACAAGGCGGAGGACGAGGGGATTGCGTGCGCCGAGGTCCTGGCGGGCAAGCCGGGGCATGTCAATTACCACACCATCCCGAGCGTGATCTACACGTGGCCCGAGATGGCGAGCGTTGGGCATACCGAAGAGCTGGCAAACCAATTCGGGCTCAAGTATCGGATTGGCAAGTTCCCGTTCCAGGCCAACGGCCGCGCCAGGGCGATGGACGAGACCGAAGGGCTGGTCAAGATCCTGGCAGACGCGGAGACCGACCGGGTGCTTGGCGTCCACATCCTGGGCCCCCGGGCCTCGGAGATGATTGCGGAGGCCGTTGCGGTGATGGAGTTCGGCGGCAGTGCCGAGGACATCGCGCGCACCTGCCACGCCCATCCGACGCTCTCCGAAGCCACGCGCGAGGCGGCCTTGGCCGTCGAGGGCCGCGCGATCCATGGTTAGACCAAGGGACGAAATGCGACCGCCGCGCTTCGCGACTTCCGCAACATTGACGAGCGGGGTCTTGGTCTGGTAATTTTCGATGAAGACACGACGATCCGGAGCAGCACCCGGACCGTCACCGCCCGCCTGGAGAGGTGGCTGAGTGGTCGATAGCGACGGTTTGCTAAACCGTTAGACTGGGAAACCGGTCTCGGGGGTTCGAATCCCCCCCTCTCCGCTCCCTATCGTGTGAAAGGGCCGCGAGACACGTTCGGTGATTCCGGCCCCTGGCGCGATCTGGCTCGACCGGTCTATTCTCATTTCGCCGCCCCGTCTGCCTCTAGAGGTTCTGAATCGTCCGACTGCCCAGATTGAGGTCAGGTTGGATTTCTGTCCCTCGATCTAAAGGAGAGCCTCCAAGAATCTGGACGAGATGCCGGATGAAAGCCAAGGAACGGGACCAGGGAGGTCGATTTGGTCGCGCGAGCGAGGCACAGGCCGAGGAGGCCGGGGATTTGTGTGGGGATCGATTTGGCCGGTGTACCAGATCGCGAAACCGGAGTAGCCATCCTGCGCGGCGGGCGATTGGAATATCTCACCTCGGCAGGGGACGATGACGAAATCCTTTCGCTGGCCAACCTGGCGGGACGGTGGGGGACAGTGGCGATCAACGCACCCTTGACCCGTCCGTTAGGACGCTGCTGCCTCGACGACGATTGCCCGTGCCGGACCGACCCGGGAACGCGGAGTCGCCAGCTCGAGCGCGACCTGGCGCGGATGGGTATACCGACACTCGCCACGGCCTTGATCAAGGTCCTGGCCCGTCGCGGCGAGCGGATCGCAACAGCGATCCGCGAGCAGGGCCACGAACCTTTGGAAGTCTACCCGTTCGCCACGCTCAGATTGCTCGGTCTGCCGTGTCAGGGAAAGAAAACACCTTCAGGTCGCCGCCACATCTATCGGGCCCTCAAGCCGCTGGTGCCCGGGCTCAATCACCCCAAGGCTTCCGAGCATCAGCTCGACTCGGTCGTGTGCCGCCTTGACAGCCCTGCTCTGGCGCCGGGGGCGGACCCGCTCCGTGGGGCGGCCCGATGAGGGGATCATGATCATTCCGGATGTTGAAACCTTGCGACCTGACCGTTGAAGATTGCTGTCGAGTCAGCAGATCAAGACGCCGAGACACACCGATGACCCTTGCTCCAATTCGAGCGACTCGTCGGCCATCACGGTAGGACACGATCCAGAAGGCGACGCACGAACGGAGGAACGGCTCCCGGGAGCACGACTCCATTTGGACCATACGGGTAAGCTCCGGGTGGGCGGATGACGTAGTAGGGCATGCGAGCGCCCGGCCCAACGATGATCTCTGGAGCGTCGTCGGGAGGAACAGGACGGTCTGACCGCCTCGGCCTCCGCGATGGGATCGCGTTCCGTCACGGGACCGGGAGGCAGCGGGAGGCGATCAACGCCGGGCTCCGACTCGACCACCTCCGGTCGGCGGCCGGGAAACAAAGGACGGGCGACGAGGCGTCGGCGGCCTCGGGGGCCGCTTTTGACCACGGCGGTGTCTGAGTCGCGGACCCAACGGCCCTCGCGAAAGTCCCAGCCATTCGCGCGTCGGACCCAGCGCGCGGGGATCCAGTCCCAGCCGGGCTGCACTCGGGCCCAGAAGCCGGATGTCCAGGCAAGCCGATCCCCGGCCGATGGAGCAAAATGGCCTGGGACGAAGAAGAAGTTAGTACCCGGGGCCGGTGGCGGGGTATCGTCGGGATGGTCCTCGGGAGGTCCGGTCATCCGCCATGCGGGAGTGTTCGCGGCAGCCGTTGAACGATCACGGGGCCGGCTCCATGTGCCGGAAACCCAGTACCAGCCAGCGGCATCATGCTGCCAGCGGCCGGCCACCCACGTCGATCCGGCTGGGGGGATCTTCCAGCTCCCGCCAACCCAGACGAAGTCGTCGCTCAAGGCATCCCAGTCCCAGTGTCCCGCGATCCACTGCGCTCGCCGGTCGGGCCGGGGGCCAGAAGGCCGCTCGACCACCGATGGCGGCGGAGCCTTCCGGACACGCACCCGGCTGGAATCGGCCAACTCACCCGGGTACGGGACCGTCTCCCGGGTCGTGATCCGACCTCCGTCCTCGTCGGTCGATGAACCTGTTTGAGGTAGCTCGGCTCCCGACGGAATTGGCGCGAGATCGGTAGTCGGACCATCCAGCGGAGGCGGTGATTGAGGCTGCGGGGGTTTGGGAGTCGACTCCGACTGCGCCGCGCCGAACCGCTCATCAATGTGACACCGAGACAAAACAGCACGAGGCTCGTGACGACACTCCATCGTTGTGGAACTCGCATGGTCGCTCCTCGGATGGCTGGAGATCTCTTGCTGATTCCTCAGGGGGTCCGAAGAACCACGGCGAACAATCCAGTTTACCTCATCGGCTCGGCCGACTACTGAGCAGAAATCGTGCCGGACGTCGCCGAGGTGGGAACGTAGGGACCATCAACGTTCGCATCAATGGTCGCGGCTGGGGCGCTCATCGAGGACGCGCAGCTCAACCTTGCGGAAGTAGAGCTCGGCCGCCTCGATCTCCAGCGCGATCCGACCTCGTGTGACGGGCCGACTGGATTCCGGATGTTCCGGATCCACGAGCCGGATGTTGCGCCCGCTGCTCACCACCTGGCCGTTGAGGATGTGGCTCGTGGTAGCGCCTCGGGCGATGATCTCGACCGTGTTCCAGCCATCCCGTTCGTATTCGCCGGCGAGATGCTTCAAGTACGCAATCCCCCGGCCGCCCATCGTGTAGGGCTCGCCCTTCTGCTCGCCATCCCGAAAGGTCGGCATCTTTTCCGATCGTGTCTTGGGGTCGATCGTGGTGTCGAGCTGAACGCCGTAGAGGGCGATCAGATCGCCCACGTTCGTCTGCTCGATCTGATACTGGAGCCCACGCGGCCAGACCGCATCCGGGCCGTTGAGGTGGTAATAGAGCCCTGCGTCACGCTTCAGCGCCAGTCTCGGCTGGAACTTCTTCATGCCCCAACGGTACTGGAGCCGCAGATGATAATCCCCATACTCCTTCTCGGTCGAGATATAACCCATCACCACGCTGCTGCCCTCGGGTGCATCCTTATAGAGGTGGATCGAGCCATCCTCGATCGCGATCACGTGGTCGGGGTCCTGGTCCTTTCCGTGCTTCTGCAGGAAGGTGTACCAGCCGGTCAAGTCGCGGCCATTGAACAGGGGGATCCAGCGCTCGTCGGTCGAAGGAGCGCCGGCGGACCGCGACGCACCTTGCGCTACCCCCGGATCGGCCTGCTGGACCGCCGTCGCGATGAGCATATTCGTTAAGAATGCCAATGTGAGCACGAGTTCCTCCTCAATGACAGCTCCGTGGAAGCCCCGACGGGAGAGGGGACAGGCACCTCGAAGGCTCGGAGCCAGTCCCCTCTCCCGTCAGCGCTTGTTATTCCTCTCCATGACTCTGCGAACGTCTCCCCTCTTTCGTCTCTCCACGACGGCGCTTGGCCTCCAGCCGGCGCTTGCGGGACGCCACCGTCGGCCGGGTCGCGCGCCGGGGCTTGGGTTTCTCGCAGGCGCGCTGGATCAGTTCGACCAGTCGATCGATGGCCTCGCGACGGTTCGCGTCCTGGGTCCGGTGACTACGAGCATGGATCGCCAGGAATCCATCCTCTCCCACACGCTTTCCCGCCAGCCGGATCAACCGGTCCCGGACGTCGTCCGGCAACGAGGCGGAGCCGCGGACGTCGAACCGGAGCCGGACGGCTGTCGAGACCTTGTTGACATTCTGTCCACCGGGGCCGGAGGCGCGGATGAACTCGAACGCGAGCTCATCCTCGGCGATCGCGATGCGGCTGTTGATCTGGATCATCGGATCCCCGATCCTCCGGGCCGTTTCCGTTCAACACCGGGCTGGCTCAGGCCAGGTGCTGGTTGACCTCGGGGAGGAGGTTGGCGAAGTCGAGTCGGTCGGGGCAGGCGGCGCGGGCCGCCTCGAGGTCGGCGCCCGACCAGTCGCGGGCCTCCGCGGCGAGCTTGGCGTACTCGCGGCGCGCCACGGCACGATCACCATACTGCTTGTAGTAGGTCAGGAATCGGGTCAGGTTGCCAAGCTCCGCCGTGGTACCTGCGGCGATCGAGCAACGGCCGTCGCAATCGGCGCAAAGAGTCAGGCCCTGTGCATGGACTGCGTCGCGGAGCTGGAGGATGTCCGCCGTCTTCAGCGGCTCGAACCGGGCCGCGGCCTCGGAGTTCTCGCGAATTTGTTCGGTATTCCTCATCGAGACACAGGACGCACTGATCCGCTCGTCGGTCCAGATCGCGTGCAGCAGGCCCTGGAACGGCGTCAACTTCCGCTCGGCCAGGACCGGCACCCGCTCCGCAACCTCCTTGAGGATGTCGCCCTTGGGCTTGTCGCCGAAGGTCTGGCTGGCGATCTGCTTCATCGTGATCAGGCCGATCCCTTTCTTCCACGCCGCGTCGATCGCCCTGTTGAGCGGCGAGTCCTTGTCCAGCCACGGACGATACTGGAGCATGATCGCGTCGATGGCCCCTCCCTCGGCCGCCGCCTGGATGAGCTGGGCACGCTGAGGATGATGGGCCGAGAAGCCGATGAACCGCGCTTTGCCCGAGGTGCGAATCTTGTCGGCGACCTCGTGGAACTCGCGGCTCTTGATGAACTTTAGCGACTTCTCGATTCCCGAGTCCCCCAATCCATGGAGGAAGAAGAAGTCGATATAGTCGGTCCCCAGGGCCTTCAACCGCTGATCGACCATCTTCAGGAAGTCACTCGGCTCGCGGGGCATGTCCTTCGTGACCAGCACAATCTGCTTGCGGATCGCAGGATCCTGTTCGAACCACCTCTTGAAGTTGATCTCGGTCTGGTAGACCTTGGCGGTATCGAAGAGGCGAACGCCGCGTGCAAACGCGAAGCGTAGCGTGCGTTCCGCACTCGGGCCGCGCGTGGCTCCCTGCTCGAGGAGCGTAACCTCGACTCCCGTCTTGCCCAGCTTCCGCTTGGGGAGGACCGGAGCCGAAGCCTGCGACTTCGCAGCGGCTTCCTGGGCTTCCACGCCGGGAGCCAGGCTGATGCCGGTGGCCGTCGCCAGCGCGCCGGCCTGGAGGAACGTGCGGCGATCAGTACGGTTTGTCTCGTCGTGGGCCATCGCTCGGAACTCCTCGATAAGCGTTCGGAAGGGTCGATCCGCACGGCATTCGTCCGCACGGCTCAACCGAAGTCCAATGAATGCAACCGCGGCCGAAATCCACTCTACCCGCCCCGTGGATCTCAATTCAATCGCATTAGCCAATAAGCGGACGACCTGATTGGCCACTCGCGTCACGAGTCGCCTGAAGGAGGGAGGTGGTCCCCATCCCTCTCGACAGGATTCCCATCCCCAGTCGGCCATTCGCAATGTAAATGAAAACTAACAACAGCTTCATCTGATCTTCAATCAAACCACGCAATACGACCATCCGAATATTCCTATAATTTACGTCCGTACATGACCGGAGCTACGGATCGACCTCGGCCTCTTCTCTCCATCGGAGCATCGCATCATGACCGGACGCCGTCGCGGGTTCACTCTTATCGAACTGCTGGTGGTCATCGCGATCATCGCCGTGCTCATCGCGCTTTTGCTTCCGGCCGTGCAGGCGGCGCGGGAAGCGGCCCGGCGAGCGCAGTGCGTCAACAACGTGAAGCAGCTTCTGCTCGGCTTGCACAACTTCGAGTCGGCCAACGCCACGTTTCCCAAGGGTGTGAATGAGCCCTATCTCACCGGCCTGAACTACAACACCGGCTCAGACGCCCTCGGGAGCGATTTTTCAGAACCATTTGGGCCCAACTGGGCTATCATGATTCTGCCCTACATCGAGCAGGCCACTCTTTACAATTCGTCGAATGTGCTGGGATATCCGGGCTGGCCGGGGCCTTACGCGGTGCCGTATGCAAGCACGGCACCCAATCAGAATCTGTACAACTTGGACTGGTGCAATACCACGGTCCGTTCGACCCGTTTGAATGTGTTCGTCTGCCCGACAGATCCCTTTAACGATCCGTCTAACAATTTCTTCCAACCCAGCGATATCGCACTCTTCTCGGCGCAGGGGGTCACGTATCCTCAGGATAAAATGAAGGGAATTACGCTCACAAACTGGGCACGCGGCAATTACGGAGCGGTTCAGGGTAATACCGACCCCGACCACCAGATCAATGGAATCAATGATCCCGGTGCCAGCCAGAAGTTCCCGAGCCATGTCGGCATGATGGGCGAGAATTTCGGCTCGACGATTGCGTCAGTGACGGACGGACTATCAAATACAGCCGCCGTTGTCGAGCTGCGAGCGGGGCTCACCACGTGCGACGTCCGAGGCGTATGGGCGATGGGGCTGGGCATGGCGAGCCTCGGCGGTCATGGGAAGCCGTATAACCCGACTCCGAACAATAAGAATGGTTTCAATATTATCGCAGGGCTGCAACGACGGCGGTGACGAGATGCAAGCCGGCCCGGTTTTGGGCTTGCAGGTACCGAATGCCGCTCAGCAAGGCATGGGCTTCAACTGCGGCAGCGGCATGTATAACAGCGGCGGCCAGAGCCGGAGCATGCACCCGGGCGGCGTGAACGTTGGTTTCGGCGACGGCAGCGTGCACTTCGTCAAGAACTCGATCTCGTTCTCCGTCTGGCTTGCAATCGAGGCCAAGAATGACGGCGTCGTCCTCAGTAGTGACCAGTATTGATCGAATTTTGGACATGGCGGCTTATCGAAACGGCTGGTCTCGACAAGCCGCCCCGCGGCATCTCGGACCGCCCCTTTCATTCTTTTCCCATTCTGAACACTGCCATGCGTAGATCACTCTGGCTTGGGATGGTGCTCGAGCGCCGCTTTCCTGGCGGGTTGTGGAGGCGGTGACACGATCTGGGTGACGGGCGTGCTTCAGAAAGGGGGGCAGATGTATCAGCCGCCCGAGGGACACAAGCTCGCACTTTATTTCTGTCCGGTCAAGGACGACACGTCGAGGGATCCGAGCGGCGAGATGGAAATGGCGGAATACAACAGCAAGGATGGGAGCTTCACGGTACCCGGTGACGACGGCCAGGGAATCCGGCCGGGGAAGTATCGGATCGCGGTGGTCGAAACCCTCCGCCGCGAGGAACGCGACAAGTTGAAGAAGTCCACGAAGCCAAAGCGCGGGCAAAAGCGAATCGATAACGACACGAATCTCCTTGAGTTGACGTTCGGCGAGACGACATCGCCGTTTGTTCGTGACTTGAGAACGTCGACCAACCTCACGCTGGACATGGCAAGTCCGACTGGATGACACCGATGCGAATCCTTCCGACCAGCCTGCTCCGGGCGGCCGCAGTGAGCCTGGGGCTCACCGGCCTGTTCGCCGGGGCCGCCCTTGCCCACCACTACCGGCTGGAATCAGCGAGCAAACCGGCCCCGTTTCTGCGGGACGGCCGGGCGGACGTCGACATCGAGCCCTCCGGCGTCGCGCCGCTCGGCGACGGCCGCCGGGTGCTGGTGGCGGATGACAACGCCGCCGCGCTCCACGTCGTTGACGTCGCCACAGGCGCGCTCGTGGGCGCGCCGCTCGGCTCGTCGAAGTTGCCCCCGACGACCAAGACCGGCCCGAGTTGGCAGGGCATGGCCCTCGACTCGGAGGGGAACTACTACCTGGTCGGCTCGCACAGCGGTAAGACTGTCGAGGAGCGGGCGGCCAGCAGCATGGTGGTCCGGTTCCGCCTCCGGAGCGGCGACCCTCCCGCCATCGAGGACGCCTCGGTCGTCCGCTGGGACATCGCCGGCCCGCTCGAGGCCGCGCTGCGAGCGCAGGGGCTCGATGCCGCGCGGGTCGCGGAACGGGAGGTCGGCGGGCTGGCGGTCCGCGAGGCCGGCGGCCACCGCGAGCTGGTCATCGGACTCCGCAAGCCGGATGACAAGATCAGAGCGTTCGCTGCCGACATCACCGATGCGCCTTCGCCCGACGCCACGCTCAGCCTCCGTCGCACGTTCGCGTTCGACGCCAGCCGCCGCGAGGACATCGCCCCGCAACTCACCTCGCTGGAGTACGTCCCCGCGATGGGCGGCTTCCTCGTCCTCACGGCGATGGTGGGCGCCGACGATGCGGTCCACAGCAACACCCTCTCGCTCGTCAACAACGGCCAGCCGAATATGGGGCGCTCGTATGCGACCTTCGAGGCCGGGATGAAGGCCGGGGGCCTGGCCGTGCTCGGCGTCAAAGCGGCCGGCCACCGGACCGAGATCAAGCTCCTGATCACCTACGACAACGACCCGCACGCGACCAGACTCCCCAGCCGGTTCCAGACGGCCTTGCTCGTCCACCCTCGGGATTGAGCGAGGCGGTCGCTGGGCCGCTCAGCGGCGCCGCAGCCAGGACTTGGCACTTCTGGTCCGGGCTTCCAGCCTGCACGGTGGGCAGGCGAAACGCCTTCACGACAATCATTCTGCGTGGCCACTTCGTCAAGCTCGCCCCTCACCTCGGGCGTGGGCCGGAGATCCGATCGAGCCGCGCGCGGAGCAGCCGGAGGATCGGCTGTAACCGGGCGTCTTCGGAGAGGTCGGTCAGCTCGCGCGGGTCGGCCGACTCGTCGTAGAGCTGCTCCCGACCGTCTCCCTCGTTGCGGATGTAGACGTACTTGTCGCGGGCCAGCGAGACCAGCGGCCCCTTCGCGGCGGGCGACCGGCCCTTGCTGGGGAGGGTCGGGTTGGGCACGGGCAGCTCGGAGAAGGCGTCGTCGGCATCGAAGTCGCGGTGCCCCGATCGAGGATCGCGCCAGAGCCGGGCGAGCGACCGGCCCGGGAATGGGGAGCCGTCCGTCAGGCCGGCCAGGTCAACGATCGTCGACGGCAGATCGCGAAGACTCACCGTCTCGCGGACGACGCTCCCCGCGTACCGGCCCGACGGCAGGATGAAAAGGAGCGGCACGCGGATCTCGGGCCGATAGAGGCTCTCCCCGTGCTCGAACAGCTCGTGATCCCCGAGCTCCTCGCCGTGGTCGGCAGTGATGATGACCAGCGTGCGATCCATTGACCCGCGCCGGCCGAGCTCGACGAAAAGCCGCCCGAGCCGCCCGTCGAGATACGCCAGGCAGTTCTCGTAGGAATCGAGGATCAGGTCAGCGAAGTTCTGGCGGAGGTGTAGCTTGTCGGTCTCGCTCCAGTGCTCGACGAGGAGCAAGAAATCGAGCTCAGAGCGCGGGCCCGACCCGAACCGAATCGGCGTCCCTTCGGGCGGCAGGTAGGGCGCGTGGGCGTCGTAGTAATTGAGGAAGGCGAAGTAAGGGCGGCGGCTACGGCGGCGGTCCAGCCAGCCGAGGAACGCGTCGTTGATCGTACCGGCGTCCTTGCGGTCGGGTGCCATGAGCCATCGGAGGACCGGATGATACCGGCTCATTCCGGACGAGAGGCCCGCCCAGGTCGCAGTGTCCCACGCGAGCCCCCAGAGGATGGACGTCCGCAGCGGGCGGAGGTGCGCCAGGTCGAAGGGGTAGTCCTCGTAGTGGGCGAAACCGCGCGCCAGCCCCGCATCGTAGGAGCAATACTCGACATTGGCCACGAAGCCGGCCGTCTCGTAGCCCCGCGAGGCGAGGTACTCGGCCAGGGTCGAGAACGGGGTGCGGAGCGGGGCCTGCCAGCCAACCCCGAGCTCGCGCGGCCAGCGGCCGGTGAAGAAGCTGGCGTGAGAGGGGAGCGTCCAGGGCGCCGACGACCGCGCCTCGTCGAAGCGGATGCCGCGCGTGGCCAGTCGCTGCAGGACCGGGCTGGTTGGCCGGTCGTAGCCGTAGAGGCTCAGCCGATCCGCCCGGACCGTGTCGAGGACGATGAACAGGACGTCGGGAGCGCCGGCCGGCGGTATCGGGCCCGCGGCCAACCGAACCAAGGCGAGCCAGTCGGCGCTCACGATGATCCCGGCGACGACCGCGACCGGTACCGAAAGCGCGGGGAGCGTCCGACGTCCCCACCACCGCCAGTCGATCCTGGTCCGCTCAAGGCGGGGCATCGCCCGCACCGCAATACCAGCCGCCAGGAGCAGCCAGGCCCAGGAATAGATCTGCCGCCCGGCCAGGAGCAAGGGCGGCAGGATGGCAGCGGTCAAGAGCATGCGGCACCCGAGCCACCACGACGATCTGGGCCAGCGCCGAGCCGCCGCCGCAGTGATCAGGCCAAGTGCCAGGAACAAGAGCAGGTTGGCTAGCGGCACCGCCCACAAGAAATGCCGCATGATCCGGTACATCTGGCCGGGCCCGAGGGCGTTCTTGAGAGACACCCTCGTCCCAACCTCGATCCAGCCTGCGGCCAGGCCAAGCCAGGCCGACAGAAGGACCAGGTCCGACGCCCGGGTCGTCGGTGCCAGTCCCGCCCCGGCCTCGGGGCCAGGGCGATCCGCGGGACAGTTCTCTCCCATTGCAGTGGCCCTATCTCTTCTTCTTGCCGGCGGCCGGAGGCTTCAGCGCGGTCTGGCAAGGAAGCCGGAGCGGGGAGGAAATCGAGCCGCACCTGGGTGGTACGCTAACAGCCGAAACGGCGAGATGCAAATTGGTATAAACGAAAATCGGTCTCCTTGCGAGCGTATGGGTCTTCCCGGGTCGCCGAACGGTTAACTTATTCTTCATGAATTCTCCATCAGAACATCCCTTGCTTCTGACGACCTGCTCGCCCATGCTCGTTGGCTTGGAGCCCGGGAGCATTGCGGTCGTCCATCTGTCAGCTCGTCGCCGTCCGAGAACCTCTGGAAATCTCCATCTGACCCGGAGTCCGGTCAATGAGAATCGCACGTTGCCTGTTCGTTGCCGTGTGCCTGGTTGGAGCGAGCACGAAGATTGCCCTGGCTCAGGACGCGAAAGCGCCAGCCACGGCGCCCGTCCCCAAGGCATCCGACGGCCCTTTCCTCGTCAAGCCCTACCTGCAATCGGGAGAGGCGACATCACGGGGCGCTTCGGGGCTACTCGTCCTCTGGCACACGAGCGACGACGGTGCCAACTGGTCGGTCGAATACCAGCCCGGCAAAGATCGGCCCTGGAGTAAGGCCGAGGCCCCTTCCATGCGGCCAATCGCCGTCGCGGGGATTCCTCCGCACTGGCTCTATCGTGTGGCATTGAAAGACCTCGTGCCAGGTGGCCTCTTTTCGTACCGGTTGAGCAAGGGTGGTGAGAAAGTTTTCGAGGCGCAGGCTACGAGTCCCAAGGCCGCCGATCAGCCCTATCGGTTTGTCGCGTACGGCGATTGCGCCGCGGGAACACCTGAGCAGAAGGTGATCGCGCACCGTGCCTACCTGGAGCATCCCGACTTTGTCATGATCCCGGGCGACATCGTCTACGCCCGAGGACGGATCTCCGAGTATCGGGACAAGTTCTGGCCTGTCTACAACGCCGACGAGGCGTCGCCGTCTCAGGGTGCCCCGCTGTTGCGCTCGACCCTTTTCGTGGCCGCGCCCGGCAACCACGACATCGCGACGCGCGACCTGGAAAAGTACCCCGACGGCCTGGCGTATTTCCTCTACTGGGATCAGCCGCTCAATGGCCCAAACGGAGGCGAAGGAAGCTCCCTGGTCCCTCCCCTGAAGGGGCCTGACTCCAACCAGAAAGCCTTCCTGGACGCGGCGGGACCGGCCTATCCGCGGATGGCCAACTTCTCGTTCGACTACGCCAACGCCCACTGGACGGTCCTGGACTCGAACCCCTACGTCGATTGGTCCGAGCCGGCGCTCCGAGCTTGGGTCGAGCGCGACCTGGCTGCCGCCCAAAATGCCACCTGGCGCTTTGTCACGTTTCACCATCCCGGCCTCCACTCCTCCAAGGAACACGCCGACGATCAACAGATGCGAGTTCTGACCGAGGTCTTCGAGAAAGGCCGCGTCGATCTGGTCTTCAGCGGCCACGTTCACAACTACCAGCGCACGTTCCCCATGCACTTCGTACCGAACAAGGGTCCTGACGGCCGGCCGGTTCGCGAGAAGAAGCTGGTCGCCGGCACCTGGACCTTCGACAAATCGTTCGACGGCCGGGTCAACACTCACCCGAACGGCGTGATCTATCTGGTCACCGGTGCCGGCGGTCAGCATCTCTACGACCCCGAACAGCAAGATGCTCCCGATACCTGGCAGCCGTTCACCCACAAGTTCGTCTCGAAGGTGAACTCGCTCACGGTGGTGGACGTCCGCGGCCGGATCCTCAACGTCCGCCAGGTTACCGGCGATGGCAAGGAGCTGGACGACTTCACCGTGGAGAAACGCTGAGGGGGAACCATTCCCGGCGCGTGCAGGTCTAACACGGTGATCTCGATGATTGCGTTCGAACGATTCCGGCCCGCCCCGCAGGAGCCATCGCGATGGATCCTCAGCGACCGCGGCCGTCCGCCAGACGGCGAATTCGCTTTCATCTCAGTGCGCGGCGATGTTAGCGCTCATCCTCGTCATCGGTCTCACGCCGGGCGAGATCGTCCGCCGAATCCGATCGGCCGAGGCTCAGCGCGCGGCTGTGGAAGCACTCGAGGAGGTTGGTTACGGGGTCTGGTATGACTGACAATGGAAAGATGGGAAGTCGGACCCGATGGCAAAGCCGCCTTATCCCCGATGGCTGCTCGAGCGAGTCGAAATCGATCTTCTCAGCAAGGTCGTCTCGGTCGGCCTTTACGGGCCGCGTTCAGATGATGTTCTTGTCCATGTCGGCAAACTTCGCGGGCTGGAAGAGCTGGACATTACACGGCTCTACGGAGACTCATCTGCAACGAATGAGGGCCTGTTCCACCTCAAGAGACTGACCAGGTTGCGGGTGCTGGAGGTGGGCGACAACGAGATTTCCGAAGCCGGACTGGCCCACCTGAGAGGACTGACCGGCCTCAAGCAGTTGAATCTCAACAACACCGACATCAGCGACGCCGGCCTGGTACACCTGGAGGGCATGATTCGGCTTCAGGGACTCGCCCTCAGCGGGACCAACATCAGCGATGCCAGCCTAGTTCATCTCAAGAAACTGAAAAGCCTCCGGTGGATCGATCTGTACGGTACCCGAGTGAGCTTCCCCGGGGTCCAAGATCTTCAGCGGTTGCTGCCGAAACTGAAGATCCATATCTACCCTCTCTATGCGGCCCATCCCTCGGTTTGAACTCTCATGTATCTCCGATAACCGTCCAGCGTTCGGCACGGAATCTGCGTAAGATTACTCTTGTCAAGCCTTCGCTCTCCGTGTACTCGAAGAGAAGGCGGAAATGAGCAAGGGTCAGCCCAGATCGTTGCGCTGGGACTTGGTCCCGGAAGCGAACGCGACCTGCGCGAATCTCGTGGGACTACGGGGGGATCGCCGTCCGTTCTGTCCGACCAGCGGACATGGGAAAGGACCTGTCGCCAGCCGTCCTGTGGCCACTGGCTCGATCCGATAGCAAACCGAAATCATGAGTCGTGACATGTGTTGAAGATCCTCCAGGAAAGCGATATCGCCGATTCAGAGGCAGGACGAACGGCGAAACCGCTGAATCGCGCGAGGCCCGAGTCCGCGCCTGGTCGCGAAGTACCAGGATCTCTCCCGGTGGAACGACGAACCGTTTGCGATCGACAACCACCGACCACCCGTGGAATCGGGCGGACTGACCTCGATGAGCCGGCAGGATGCCGCGCGGGGCTCGCCAAATAACTCAGCGATATGATATGAGTAATAATAATAAATTAAACTTATATGATGGCTACGACTGTCTTGCCGGAAGCGGCGAGATGAGTGCGCTGATGCGTGCCCGGGACTGGGCCGGGACACCTTTGGGCAGCGTCTGTCAATGGCCCCAGAGCCTCAAGACGGCAGTACGAATCATGTTGACCTCGCGCCAGCCCATGTTCGTATGGTGGGGTGACGAGCTGATCAATCTGTATAACGACGCCTATCGGTCAATTGTCGGAGGCAAGCATCCCGATTCCCTGGGGCAGCCCGCATCGCGGGTGTGGGGGGAGATCTGGGACCAGGTCGGCCCGCGTGCCGAATCGGCGATGCTCAAGAACGAGGGGACCTACGATGAAGCACTTCTCCTGATCATGGAGCGGCACGGCTATCAGGAGGAGACCTATTACACATTCTCCTATAGCCCCGTGCCAAACGATTACGGGGGTGCCGGCGGAATCATCTGCGCGAACACGGACGACACACGGAGGATCATCGGCGAACGCCAGCTCGCCCTGTTGCGCGAGCTGGCCGCCGGGACCGTCGACGCCCGGACGTTGGACGAAGCCTGCATGCGGAGCGCGCGCTGTCTGGGCTCGAACCTGCTCGACCTGCCGTTCGCGATGATCTACCTCTTCGACCGGGATCGGCGTCGAGCCACGCTGGCGGGCGTATCCGGCATCGAGCGAGGACACGCGGCGGCCCCGGAGGTCGTCGACCTGGAGTCCGGATCCGCCTGGCCTTTCCTGGAGGTCATCCGGTCGAACAAAGCGATCCTCGTTTCGGAGCTGGTGGCGCCGTTCGGGGACATGCCAATGGGAGCCTGGAACCGGCCGCCGCAGCGCGCCATCGCGGCACCGATCGCCCCGACGGGGGAAACCGGTCGTTCGGGCATCCTGATCGCCGGACTCAACCCCTTCCGACTCTTCGACGACGACTATTCTGGGTTCATCAACCTGGCCGCCGGCCAGATCTCGGCCAGCGTCGCCAACGCCCAGGCTTACGAGGAAGAGCGCCGGCGAGCGGAGGCCCTCGCCGAACTCGACCGGGCGAAGACAGTCTTCTTCTCGAACGTCAGCCATGAATTCCGAACCCCGCTGGCGCTGATGCTCGGTCCCGCCGAGGACGCTCTGGCCGAGACGAGCGAGCCACTCGCACGCCGGCAGCGCGAGCGCGTCGAGATCATCCATCGCAATGCCCTGCGACTCCTCAAGCTGGTGAATACGCTCCTCGACTTCTCCCGGATCGAGGCCGGTCGCATCCAGGCGGTCTATCAGCCGACGGACCTCGCCGCGCTGACGACGGACCTCACGAGTGTGTTCCGCTCCGCGATCGAGCGCGCGGGGATGCAGCTCGTTGTCGAATGCCCACCCCTGCCCGAGCCGGCCTACGTCGACCGCGACATGTGGGAGAAGATCGTTCTCAATCTCCTCTCGAATGCGTTCAAGTACACTCTGGAAGGCTCGATCGCGGTCACGCTGCATGCAGAGACCGACACGGTCGAGTTACGAGTGCGTGATACGGGGACAGGGATCCCGGCGGACGAGCTGCCCCATCTATTCGAGCGGTTCCACCGTGTCGAGGGAGCCCGCGGGCGCACCCATGAGGGAACGGGGATCGGCTTGGCCTTGGTCCAGGAACTGACCCGCCTTCATGGCGGGCGGGTGGGAGTCGCGAGTGTCCTGGGCTCGGGAACGACCCTCACCGTGGCGATCCCCCTGGGATCCGACCACCTTCCGGCAGATCGGATCCAGGGAACACGGTACCTGGCATCCACGGCGATGGGGGCGACCCCTTATGTCGAAGAGGCGATGCGATGGCTGCCGCCGGATTTGCAAGCCGTGCCGATGTCCGAACCGATCGGGGCCGATTATGCAGGGATCTCACGACACGAGGATCCTGCCGGGAGCGTCCCGGGGGTCGATCGGCCGCGAATCCTCGTGGCCGACGACAACGCCGACATGCGCGATTACGTCACGCGGCTCCTGGCCGAGGCGCTATGACGTGACGGCCGTTCACGACGGCCAGGAGGCCCTGGCCGCTGCGCAACGGCAGCCCTTTGACTTGATCCTCTCGGATGTGATGATGCCGTCACTCAGCGGTTTCGATGTATTGAGGGCCCTCCGAGGCAGCCCCGCGACCGCCGCGATTCCGGTGATCCTTCTCTCGGCCCGTGCGGGGGAAGAATCTCGGGTCGAAGGTCTGGAAGCCGGAGCGGACGACTACCTCATCAAGCCCTTCAGCGCGCGAGAACTCTTGGCGAGGGTCTCCGCCCACCTGGAGCTGGCCCGCGTCCACCGCATCGCCGCCACGCGCGAGCGGGACCTCCGAGCCGAGGCCGAGAACATCCTCGAGAGCATCACCGACGGATTCCTCGCGCTGGACCGCGACTGGCGGCTCACTTATATGAACGCGGAGGCCGAGCGGACTTATCGGAGACCGCGCGAGGAGATGCTTGGCCGAGTCTACTGGGAGTTGTTTCCAGCCTCTCTGGGCACCCGGTTCGAAGAGGAACTCCGCAGGGCACTCGCGGAGCATGTCAGCCTCCAATTCGAGAGCCACCACGAACCGTGGGACTGCTGGCTCGAGGTCAAGGTGTATCCGTCGAAGGACGGGGGACTCGCCGTCTATTTCCGCGACATCACCGAGCGGAAACAGGGCCTGCAGATGGAACGGATCCTTGCCGAGGCCAGCGCCACGTTCGCTTCGTCTCTCGACTACGAAACGACCTTGCAAAGCGTTTCCGACCTGATCGTTCCGAGGCTGGCGGACATCTGCGTCTTCGACGTGATCGGACGAGATGGAATCCTCAGGCGGGTCGGCCGAGCTTACACCGAGCGTGGAGACAACGAGACTCTCGAAGGAATATCCCGCTTCGCCCCGGCGCCGGCGTTCAAGGACCATCCGGTCATCCGGGTCCTCACCAGCGGGAGGTCCGCGTACGATCCCGAAGTGACCGACGAGTGGCTGCGATCCGGATCGATCGATGCCCAGCATCTCCAATTCTTGCGGAAGCTCCGGATCGCATCCTCGATGACCGTTCCGCTGAAGGCCCGCGAGAAGGTCCTCGGGGCGATGTCGCTCGGCCGTGTTGCCCGATCGGGTCGTCGCTTCCGGGAGGGCGACCTGCGCATCGCCGAGGAACTGGCCCGCCGCGCCGGCCTAGCGGTTGAACAATGCCCGGCTTTACCAGAACGCGCAAGATGCCCGAGCCGAGGCCGAATCGGCGAGTCGGATGAAGGATCAATTCCTCGCGACCCTCTCTCACGAGCTCCGAACGCCGCTCAATGCGATCGTCGGCTGGTCGCGGTTGCTCCAATCGGGCAAGCTCGACGAGGACGACATCCAGCAGGGACTCGACGCCATCGATCGAAACGCCAAGATTCAGACCCAGCTCATCGAGGACCTGCTCGACCTCTCCCGGATCATCTCGGGCAACCTTCGCCTCGACATCCAGCAGGTCAACCTCGCCGAGGTCATTGATGCGTCGATGGCGACCGTCATGCCGGCCGCCGATGCCCGAGGGGTCCGAGTCCTCAAGATGGTCAACTCACTGGCCGGCCCGGTGATGGGAGACCCGGCCCGTTTGCAGCAGGTCATCTGGAATCTGCTGTCCAACGCCGTGAAATTCACGCCGAGGGAAGGACGGATCCAGCTCCTCCTGGAACGGGTCAACTCGCATGTCGAGATCACGGTCGTCAACACCGGCATCGGAATCCGACCCGAATTCCTACCGTTCGTGTTCGATCGGTTTCGCCAGGCCGACGCCTCGACGACCCGAAGACATGGGGGCTTGGGCCTGGGGCTGTCGATCGTCAAGCAACTGGTCGAACTTCACGGGGGCACGGTTCGGGCGAAGAGCCTCGGCGAGAACCGGGGCAGCACGTTCACGGTCTCCCTCCCATTGCTGGTCGTTCACGACCAAGAGGATCGCCAGCAGATCCGCCCCAAAGACCCAGTCGCCGCCGAGATGGAGTTCGCCCCCGCCTTCCTTCAGGGCGTGAGCGTGTTGGTCGTCGACGACGAGCCCGATGCGCGCGAGTTGATCAAACGTGTTCTGGCGGAGAGTCAGGCAAACGTGCTGATGGCGGGCTCCGTCCCCGAGGCACTCCGATTGCTCGACCAGCATAAGTTCCACGTCGTGGTCAGCGACGTCGGCCTCCCCGATGCCGATGGGTTCGACCTCATTCGCCAGGTTCGCGGCGGGGCCTCAACGCCAGGGACCTGCCCGCCATCGCCCTGACCGCCTTCGCACGCTCCGACGATCGGCGCAGGGCCATGCTTGCCGGATTCCAGGTCCACGTGGCCAAGCCGGTTGACCCTGAGGAACTCACGGCCGTCGTTGCCACGCTGGTTGGCCGCACGGGCAACGCGGGCGGGGTCCCGTCGAAGGGGCCGGAGCCGAGGGATGAGGAACCCCTCTGAACCGCTCGTGGGAATCGACAACCACCACTCGACAGATTCCCTCGCCTACAATCACGGACCATTAGACGGCTTCCGTGCCATCTCGGGGACACGAATTCACACGGTTTTACAATTTAACACGGTTTTACAATATCAGTCGATAATCCTGATGGAGCAAGCACTTCGCTCTGCCGATATAATCCTCAGCACCGACCAGGATGGTCGGGCTCGGATTCTCAACTCAGACATGACAGGTTGGGTGCATGGCTCAGAGAAGACGTCCCAACGCACTTCCTATTCAGGCACTGTTGATCGCGCTGGCGATCCAGGGAGCCACACCCGATGCTCACGACCTCGCATCGTTGATGGCATTGAAGATCCTCTGCTCAACACTTCGGAACGTCCCTTCCCCTACCGACAACGACGGATTCCCAGACGACGTCTGCGGAGCGATTCGAACAGGCATGCCAACGGCCTCTTCCGAAGGCAAGCCACACTCGGACTCGGAGTCTGACGTTGGCCGATCCCTCGCCCCATCGGCGAGCCCTGACATCCACATCCAGTCGCCGCAACACGCAGGACGCACCGTCGGGATCGAGAGCCTGCCCCGATTTCTCTGCCGACTGCTCTGTTGAAGGCTCAACGGTCCGAGAATCCACCCCGACCGCCTTCGCGTCAGGCATGGTCCCGCGAAGCGGGAGCACGAGCGTCCGCGCCGATCGTATTGCGATCCGTGGACGGCGCCGGGGCGACCCATCGATTCGCGGTTTAGAGAAGCCTCGGCTTGGCGGTGATTCCTGGCCGGCGCCGACTCCGCGCGCCGCGAGAACCGGCTCGGACGCGAGAATCCGCAGTGTCGCGTGACCAGACGCGAAGAATCCGATTAAATATTAATAATTATATAAATTAATGCAAACTCTGTGAACCAGGGCTTTGCGTTCGTTCGATCTCGTCCGTCGGAGGCGTGGGCCGCCATCGCGAGAGCCAAGACACGATCGGTCCCGAACAGTCTGCCCGTGCAAGACGGCACTGAGTGGGAAAGGGGTGCGAGCAATGCTCAGACATGAGGAACCCGGTCCGGAGCCGGCCGATGGAGTGGCGACCACCCATCCCCGAACTCGGTCGTCCTCTCGGAGTTCGTCGAATGATGTCACCCCCTATCGTCCTTCGACGGCCTTTCGACGAGTCCTGAACCGAGGCGTCCGCACGCGTGGGTTTGTTGGGAAAGCGGCCTCCTCAGCATTCGAGCCGGGTCCTGCGCCGTCGCCGACGGCCATGATCGCGGCGGCCCTCGCCATCGGCACGGTCGCGGGGTTCCTCGAGCTCTCAGTCCTCGTCGCCCAGCTCCACGGATTGCGCTACGTGGACTGGAGCACCCTCATGATCAGCCGATATGTAGGCTGGATGATTCCGATCACCGGGGCTTCGATCGTCGTCGCCCTGACCATCGTGCTCGTGGGGCCCGTCCTAGCCTGGGTGGCTTGGCGTGGAAGACGGAGAGAGATGCACAATGCGCCGGGGTGGGCTTGGGAATGGGCCGGGTGGGTCGTGGGCACGCTGCTCCTCCTGGGGCCACTGCTGACGATCCGGGGGTTCCACTTCGCGGCGCCTCTTGCGGTTGCGTTGGGGGTGGGATATCGAATTCGGCGATGCTTGGTCCGGCCGTCCCTCGGCTGGCCGCGGTGCGTTTACGGGGCGGCCGGGATCGCCGTCATCGTGCTGGGCTACCATGTTGCCTGGCAGTGGAACGCGTCTGCTTCGGCGCGTGGCCCGTCCGCCGCACGAGCCGTCGCTCACAGACCCAACCTTCTCTGGATTGTCCTGGACACGCTCCGCGCCGACAGGATGAGCCTCCATGGATATCCAAGATCCACCACACCCGAACTCGAGAAATGGGCCGGGCTCGGGATCACCTTTGAAATGGCACGCTCGGCCGCGCCGTGGACCTTACCGTCGCACGTGACGATGTTCACCGGCCTCTGGCCCTCCGAGCATGGTGCCTGCATCGACAGCCCCTATTCCGGGCCTTCTCCAACCTTGGCCGAGCACTTGAAGGGCCAAGGCTACGCGACGGCGGGCATCGTGGCTAATGTGAGGATGTGCAACTCTGCCTATGGAGTCGGGCGCGGGTTCGACTGGTACGTCGATTATCCTTGCAAACGCGAGATCAGTCTCAAGGCGGCCATGAGCAACTCCGCAGTGGGAAGCGGTTTGATGGAAATCGGTCGCCGGCTCTGTCTTCCCATTCCGCCATCTTACCCGTTCTACTACCGGCGATCCGCGCCGGCAATCGCCGCGGAAGGGCGAGCCTGGTTGGGTTCCGTCTGTCCGAGAGGCGAAGCGACCTCGCGAGAATCACACCGGCCGTTCTTCCTGTTCCTGAATTTCATGGACGTTCATGGCCCGTATCTTCCACACTCCGATGTCCCTCGACGCTACTGGACTGGCCCGGCCCCTTCGAAGAAGGACGCCCGGCCCGAGGATGGCTGGCTCGCGCTCCAAGCGCAAGACGCTGCGACCCCGGACCACATGCCGCAGCGCCGACAAGAACTGGATCAAGCCCGGCATCGGCTCGGAGACCTTTACGACGATTGCCTCAGCGGGCTGGACGCCCATCTCGGCCGATTCCTGGGCAAGTTGCGCGATGCCGGCCAGCTGGCCGACACCTGGATCGTCATCACGGCCGATCATGGAGAGCATTTCGGCGAGCACGGCCAGTTCGGACACGGGTCCAGCCTCTACAATGAATTGACCCACGTGCCGCTGCTCTTGATCCCACCGCTGGGCCACGACCCCTCCGTTGACGACCCCCATGCCGCGCTACGCAATCGTCGGATCCGCATCCCCGTCTCTCAGCGTGATCTACCCAGGACGTTGACCGACCTGCTCCTTCCCGGAGCGGATAATCCCTTTCCGGGTCGAAGCCTCGCGCGCTACTGGTACGCGGATGGCGCGGAGACGCCCGATCCCGTCTTCTCTCAACTGGAGGAGCCGCGGCTCAAGGGGAAGGATTTCCGAACGAGCCTGGTAGTGCGCATCGACTCGATCATCGAAGAGGATCGAGTCCTGATCGACTACAGCGACCGCCCGGCCGAGCTTTTCGCGCTCGCCGAAGACCCGGAACAACGGCAGAACCTGACCGAAGTCCCCGCGGAAAAGCCCCGGCTCGATCGATTGAGGCAGAAGCTGGTCACCATTCGTCAGAAGACCGGAACCCCATGACGCTGTGGCTGAGTTCCGAGCTAGACGACTGGACCGGCGCGACGGCCGAAGATCATAGAGATCACGAAGAGGACCAGGAAGACGAACAGCAGGATCTTCGCGAAGTATGTGAATTCGCCCGCCAATCCTCCGAAGCCGAGCACTCCGGCTATCAAGGCGAGTACGGCGAACACGATTGCGAAACGGAGCATGGGTCACTTGTCCTTCCCGATTTGAGTGGTATTCCGCGTCGAAGTCGCGATTCCCGAGGAATCGCACCGTGAGAACAGAACGGTCATCGCCCTGTCATCGAGCGACGACCTACAGAGAACTTACGGGCCGCAACCAGGCGCGCCCGACTGCGGCTTCAGTAGAGCAAGCGTCCGCGTCGTAACTGCGGATTCCATGAGGCCCCCAGGAAAGGTGGCGGACCGCGAGGGGCCTGTCTCCGGACCTGGGGATCTCAGGTCACTCGCCCATATCCTTGATCTTCTGGCCGGCTTGCTCGACCTTGCTACCAAGGTCCTTCGCCGCCTGGCTCGCCTTGTCGGCAGCCTTATCTGTCGCCTCTTTGGCCTTCTCAGCCCCCGCATCGATCGTCTCTTTGACTTTGTCCCTCGTCGCTGCCATGGACTGCTCCTATTCAGCTTTGTGGTGGGAAATCATGAAACGATTGGCGAAAGAAGAGCAATCTCGATGCCAATCGCCGTGACTTTCCGGAATTGAATCAAAGAGCCACACCCAAACGAGAGGGAAGACCGCCCGAGATAATCGGCCGCCTTTGAATGGCGGCCTCATTCAATTACAATTGTCGTACAGTCGGCTCACCTGAAGTTCAGGATGGCGGTTGGAACCGCGTGGGCGGGTGAACGGTTTGGGGAGTTCACGCAGCCGGATCGTGCCGGATTCTTAGGAGAACGACCATGCTGCTGGGACCGGTTTTCCGTGGCGAGCTGCTCCGCACGGCTCGCCGGAGACGTTACTACGTTCTGCGGTTCCTCTATGCGTCGATCCTGTTGCTGCTGGTCTGGAGCAAGTATCAGCAGACCTTCTCGGGAAACTCGACGGCGACGATCGCGGCCGTCGCCGGCTTCGCCGAAGAGACCTTCATCGTGTTCGCGACCGTGCAATTGATCGCCATCCTCCTTCTGATCCCGCCCATCTTCGGCGGGGCGATCACGGACGAGAAGCAGCGGAAGACGATGCATTACCTGATGGCCAGCCGACTCTCGGCTGCCGAGATCGTGATCGATAAGGTCCTGGGCCGGGTGCCGCACCTGTGCGTCTTCCTGGCGATGGGTCTGCCGATCGTGGGCATCCTCAGGGGGTTCTTCGGTGGTATCCCGATCGAGTATGTCCTATTCGCTTATGTGGGGTCTTTCTCGACGGCCGCATTCGCCATGGCTCTGACGGTCTTGATCTCGACGCTCGCGCGAGGGGTCCGGCAGGCGGTCATCATCTCTTACACGCTCATGCTGGCCTGGCTGTTCCTGCCGACCCTGATCGGTATGGTCGTGCAGGCTCTGTACCCGGCGATCTATGCCTGGACCGGCCCTGCGTTCGAATGGCTGGCGTATTCGAGCCCGGTCGACATCGGGCTCCAGGGGGCGCTCCGGCCATCGATGCTGGGATTCGTTGCGTCGATGTCGCTCGAGGAGTTCGTCGGGAGGGTCGAGCTCCAACTTGGCGGCGCCGCGCTCATGCTCCTCCTGGCCATCTGGCGGCTCCGACCGACGTTTCGCCGCCAGGAGGATACGCCGGCCCGTCGGACCTGGTTCCGCTCAGTGCCGTCCCGCTCGCGACGACCGCGATGGCTCGATCGACCCGCCTGTGGCGACGATGCGGTCCTCTGGAAAGAACGGTACTTCGCGCCGACCGATCTCTTCACCAAGATGGTGCTCCTGCCCGCGATTATCATCGTGACCCTCCCGCTGGCCCTCGCGACCGAGATCGAGGGGAACATCACCGGTGTGCTTCTCGACCTCTGGAGGAGTGGATGGCGCGGCAGTGCGTTCCGAGGAGCAAATCTCGTCTGGGCGTTGCAGGTGGACGTGGGCTGGTACGCCGCTTTCTGGCTGCTGGCGGTCGCCGGGGCCTGTGCGTCGAGCGTGACGATCGAGCGCGAGGAGGATACCTGGGTGAGCCTCACCGCGACCCCACTGACCGGCTGGGAGATCGTCCGCGCGAAGGTGCTGGGGGCCATCTGGAACCAGCGCGGCTTCGGGGCCGTGCTGGTCTTCCTCTGGTCGGTAACCCTGGTCACGGGGGTGGTCCAGCCCACGCGAATCCTGGCCTCGATCGCCGTCGTCGCCTTGCTGACCTGGCTGGCCGCGGCGATCGGGATGCACGCTTCGATACGCTCCCCCAGTACTTCGAGGGCCGTGGCGTCGACGATCGTTACCCTGTCCGTGATTAACGGATACCCTGTCCTCTTGATCCTCTGCCTGCTGGCAGGCTTCTCCTGGAACTCGTCATTCGCTGTGCTGGGGGCCATGCCGATGCTCGCGGCCGGTCCACTGGTGCCGCAGCAGATGGTTGCGAAGACATCCTGGCTGGGTAGGGACCTGAGCTCCATCCCGGCAACTCTATCGACCCCACTCACCTCGGTCCTCGTGACGCTCTACCTCCTCACGGCGCTTGTGCTGACATTTCGGGTCGTCCATAGGTTCGACCGCTGGCTGGACCGCCCTCCGCTTTCGGGCGCGGCGAAGCCCGATCTCATCTTGGCGCGGTCTCCTCTGGAACCACCCGCATCACGACAAAGCCTCGTGGTAACGGACCATCCCGGATCGTCAACGGCATGATCCTGGTGGCCGCGACGGCCATCCCGCACGGGATGAGCCGACTGGAGCGGAGCCTCTGGAACGGAAAAGACGAAAACTGGTAAGGGACCGGCAGCAGGAGGGCTAGAGCAGGGCATTGAGAGAGTGCCGCGCCGGGGATGATCGGGCGAGGTCAGTGACCCGCCATCGAACTGCTGAGAGCACGAGTCTTCATGCTCGACCGGATTTGCTGAATCTTGGCCCGCTGCCGCTCGAGGTAATGCGCGGCGACAATCGCTCGGGAGCCGCTCGGCGGCGTCCCCATGTCACAACCGACGGTGCCGAGCAGGACGACGCCCAGCATCGCAACGATTACGGACCGACGATAGCTCATCACGGTCCTCCCATACCCTGGTGGCGGGCTTGCTGTGTTTTGACCATCCTCGGCCGCGCGTCTCGGGCCGGTCGCCGATTCCTTACCTCGATCAGCCCCACGGCGTCCTGTCGCGGTCGCCGCCGGGACCCCGGCCATCCGCAGATGACTTCGTCGGATCTCTCCCGGAAACATCAATCAAAGTCACCGTGGTGATGCGGTCTGTCGCGGTTGTGCCGGTCGGGACGACCGAGCGGGTAGCTGATGCATTGACGGCCGTTCGAAGTGGTGGCGGTACAAGATGGGACAACGATGCGGCCAAGCCGCCGTTCCGATCATTTCGGTTGCCCGGGAAGCCACCGCGCAGGGGGATACCAGCCGGAATCCATGTTCAAGTGGCGGTCGAGATAGGGGACGCGGGAGTGGCCGAAGAAGAGGTCTCGCGGGAGCGTCGCCGAGGGCCGGGCGGTCTCGCAGTCCATCAGCCCGGCGTACACGAAGCTCTCCACGACCAGCTCCGAGCAGAAGAAACGCGGACGATTGCCATGAACACGGCCGACGAACGGCGTGCGGAGCGCGCCGCGCCGGCTGAAGGGCATCATGAAGTTGAGGCCGCGCGCGAGGGCGAACGGCTTCCCCTCCTGCGCGCTGGCAAATGCCGTCAGACGGGCGGATTGCTCGGGAGTCAGTGGCACCCGCCGCCGGCGGACCCAGACTCGGGTTCCGCCATTCACATGATTGGACATGTGCTGGTATGGATTCATGATGCGGATCACTAGTTCGTTGAACGGGCCGGCCTCGATCAGTCCCAGGCTCCCGTCCGGCCGGGCGAAGACGAAGCCCGAGTGGTGCACTCCAGCCCCACCGACGCCCGCGTGGCCGAGACGGAGCCAAAAGGACTCGTCGGTCGCGAGGAAGATGTCCCCGGGTTGCGGCACGTAGAATTCGGGCGAGCCGATGAGGACATCCTCCAGACAATAGGCCGGCTGATAGACATAAGACTCCGGCAACGGTGAGCCGGCCAGGAGGGAAATAGCGATTATTCCTAGAATACTGTGGCCCATCCTTGAGCTCCTGACCGATAGAGAGGGAAACCCCGACTAATTTCGTCGTCTCCGGCGATTCTCTTGAACCGGGGAGAACTGGATCGCTGGGTCGGACAAGACCCCGGCCCGAGCCGGCATCGGTTTTGGTTTTCAATGGGGCCAGGACGAAACCTCGCCGTTCGGTTTGAACTCATCGCACTTTCCTCCGCGGAGGATCGATCCCGTGCCGCGCATCCGGATCCTCGATTTGGATGGAAGCCTGGCCCCACAGGCCGATGCGTTCCCTGATGAGGGGGTCAACTGGGTACCGGCCCGGGAATGGGGCGGACGGATTCGCCTGGCCTGTGCCTTCGGGACCTTCGACCGGTTCCGCAGATGGCTTGCGGACTCGCTCCCCGACCGCAGCCCTACGGTGACGCTCTACGGATCCGGTGACTTCCATCACGTCACGCTCGCCTTGCTGGGCCGGATACGTGGACCGTTCAATCTGCTTGTCCTCGACAAGCACCCGGACTGGATGCGGGGCATCCCGTTCCTCCATTGCGGGACCTGGCTGAGCCATGCGCTTAGACTCCCGGGGTTGAAGCGGGCCTTCCTCTGCGGCGGTGAGACCGATTTCGACAACACGTACCGATGGCTCGCCCCCTGGCCCGAGATTGTGGACGGCCGGGTCGTGGTCTTCCCGGCGCGCCGGCGATTTGTGCGCGGCGGCTGGTCGAGGATCTCGGTACGCCCCCTCCTGGCCGGCGGCAACCCGCCCGTGGCGGCGTTGCGCGCCGGCCTCATGCCGTTCCAGGACGAGCTGCGTCGGTATCCCCTGTACATCTCGATCGACAAGGACGTCCTGACACCCGAGGATGCGGCGGTGAACTGGGATTCTGGGTTGCTCCGGCTGCCGGATGCCATGGCGACGGTCGAAACGTTCCTGTCGGCTGCTGGAGGACGGCTGGCCGGCGCCGATGTGCTGGGCGACTGGTCGCCGGTCCGGCTCGGGCACTGGCTGAACCGGCTCTGCGACCGCCTGGACCACCCCAGTCCAAAACTCAATCCGGCGGACGCCGCCGATCGCAATCGCAGGGCCAACTCCGCTCTACTCCGCGTGCTCCTGGACGGCCACGAGGCGCAGGCCATGCAGATGGACCGGGAGAAGACGCTTCGGACGGCATGAAGGCTTCACCGTCGGAACCGCCAATCCTCATGCTCCTTGTAGGCCATCGTCTCATCGACCAGTGCGTACAACGCCGGATCGTAGGCTTTGAGGGCCTCTCGCGTGGTTATGGGCCGGTCGGCGCCTTGGGGTGCAGGGCCGGCGGCGCCCGCGGCGTCGAAGTACGCTTCTACGCCCGCCACCCAGTACGCGTCGCGGTCGCGAGCCGCGGGCACCCCCTTCCAGAGGCCCTTGCTCTTCGACTCCTCATGGATTCTCTGAAGTGTGTGATCGAACTCGACATCCAGACGCTTCACCCTCAGTTCGTATTGCTGCTTCGGACGCCGCTTTTCAAAGTTGGGATCCACGGGCCGGAGACCCGTCACGCGGTAGAGCGCCCGGGCGAACTCATTCACCACCATGCATTTGCCGGCAAAGCGATCGTCTTCGAGTCCCAGGACGTTCTCCTCGGGGACGACCATCAGCTTGAGTGAGGGCGTGTAGTCGAGGTAACGGACGCTGTCGAAGGCCGCGGTGTTCTTCGATTCCGCAAACTCCGGCAGGTCGCTCAGCGACTCGTCCCGGCCCAGGACCACCAGGCGCACGCCGTCCGCGATCAACGCCTTGAGGATGTCGTGCCGGTAGGCAACCATTTTCCGGATTGTGTCATTGGCCTTGAGCAGTGCCGCATCGCTGACGTTCTTCGACCCCAGAACCGGGAACTCGCGCGCATAGGTGAACTTGGTGTAGTACGGATGGATCTTGAACCGGGCCGGCGGAGGAACCACGCTCGGCTGCCGACGGAGCACCGGGAGTGTCCAGTCTTGTTCCGGGGTCAGTTTGAACGTGGTGCGGACCAGCTCGTAACCCTCCGGGTCGTACTGCTTGAGCTGCTCGCGGGTGGCGATGCTGTTGTGGTTCCAGTTATTGATCCGGTTGCAGTTGAAGTAAGACTGACAGATCTCCGCCCAGTACTCGGCCGGATTAGAGGCGGAGTAAGCATTCTTCCACAACCTGTTGTCGATGGCACCACGGTGAGTCTGGCCCAGGCGCCGTCGCCAGGTTGGATCGATTCGGCCGATCGCGGCATCGATCGTATGGCAGAACTCATGAACGCCGATGCTTTCGTCGTCATAGCGATCGCCAGCCAGGTTGAGCAGGTTCTCCTCTCCGAAGCTGGTGACCGACAGCCCGCCGGTGCCCCGCACCCGTTCGTTCTGATACTGAGGGTTCGGGTGGTTCCGGTACTCGGGCATTTCGGTATAAACCTGGTCCTTGCCGATGATGATCAGGCGCGTGCCGTGCTTCACCATGGCTTCCAAGATGTCGGGCCGGCCGGCCAGCAGGTGAGTGACGATGTCATAGGTGCGCCGGAGGGCCTCATCGGCAACCTCGGCCGAGGCCATGACGGGCATCCCTTTGACATTGATGGACTTCTTGTAGAACCGGCGTGCGACCTCACGGTCGCTGTCCCGGAACTTCGCGAATGCCGACTCGGGCGGCGCGGTGACCGGCGGCGGTGCTACGAGGCTGCAACCGCGTGACGCGTCGGCGGATCCAACGACGGCCGGGGTTTGCTCGCCCGCCGAGGCACTCAGGAGAACGACGCCAGTCATTCCCGCAGCCACAAGGCAGAATCGTACCAGGCTTCTCACGGTCGATCTCCTCATTCGCTCGAACCCTGATTGCCAAACTCAGTGACCCGATGGCCAGGAAACCCGGCCGACAAGGATTCTCTTACGAAGGATGGGTCATGGCCACTCCCTACCGACGTCCCTTATAGAACGTCGGCTGCGGATGGTGCGGGAATGCTATCCCTCGATCCTCGTCGGCGAGCCGGTCGAATCGGCCTCCTCCGACCGGCAGTTTCGTAATGAGCTTCCAGTTGCCGGGTTCGGTATTCTGCAAGGGTCGAGATGGATTTACGGGTCGCAACGACGAGAGGTTTTTGGAAGTTCAGATGATATCTATTGATTATATGAGATTTGCCGGTCACAAAGTCTGTGCGGGGACTTGGGTTCGTTTTGCGGACTCTGGCTCCCGCAGGACGCTTGCCTGGGTTCGTTTTGCGACTCCGAAGGCCGGCTGCCCGAGTTCCTGAGTTCGTTTGGTGAGTTTGGGGGCTCCAGCAACTCACAACTTCATGGCTTCGTTCTTCAGAACTCCAAGGCATCAAGAATGGATTAGTGATCACGTACATCCAGATTGTCGCGTTGGTAGTGATACCATGGATGTGCGAACTCAATGAGACGCTGGGCGCTCTTCTGTTCTCGAAGTTTCCTGTAGCGGGTTTCTCAGGTGCGGCGAGGAGGGCGTGCCCGTGTTTGGCGCACTCAAACGAGTCGCCGGACTCTTGGACCACGGCCTGCCCCGCGGCGAGGACAACGGCTCGAACGAAAGCGGTCCCTTCCCCGCGCAGCGGAGCCGAACCCGGAAATTGGCACAGTGGTACCGGACCGCGGCTTGACGTAACGTCTTTTCTTGGTTGGACTTCAGTTGTAAAACCGGCGGCCGTGAATGGCGCGGATTGGCCACCTTTTGGCGGGTTCCCCCCCGCCGTGTGCTTGGTTCTCGACTTGTAGCTTGATCGTCCGGAGTCAGAACTGTGATCGGTGACGATAGGAGGGGGCCTACACTGGACCGGGGACGCCGGGCCGAGCGAAACCAGACCGCTCGGGCACACGTAATCCCACTGTCTTTAGTATGCCGGAGCTTTCGAATTCGGTTAATGCACCTATGGGGGATTTGACCTGGTTTCTCGACGCAACCCCTTATAGGGTTGGGAGATAAAAATCTTGTCAAAAAAATTTGCGTGGTGGACTGTTTTCAGTGATCCGGCAAGTTCGACGACCCCTTCGATTGGGGACGGCCCGCTGGAACGCCCCTGCCATCCGTGAGGGTCTGCACCTGTCTGCGGGCGGCCCGCCCATAATCTTCGTTGGCTCGTGGGGGGAATTCGGTGGGAGACCAGACGAGCCAATGCCGAGACGTGGGCCGAACTCCTGATCTTTCAAGGCCTTCGGGCGTCTGCACCCCCTGTCACCCGCCACGACAGAACAGTCCACCACCAAATCCCCCACATGAGCCATCTCCGTTTCCTGGGTGTCAAGTTGGTGTCAGCGGCTGAAGCGGTTGGATTCCATCGGTGGCGTGAACCGCACGACGATCGAGAACGTGGTGGCCGAGATCGGCGTGGACATGTCGGTGTTCCCGGATGAGACCCACCTCAGCTCCTGGGCCGGGATCTGTCCGTGGAACGAGGATTGACCTCCCAAGACGAGGCGGCGTGACGGGTCACGCCGCCTGGCGTCGAACCGCAGAAAGCTGAGAGTGGTCAAGATAATTGACTGACCTCCGATCACGATAATCGATGGGAATCGTGCGATTGGATGGATGTACTGAGTACCGGTGGCCTCTTCTCTACTGTCCCGGATCGTCGTTCCGTTCCCGCTTATCTCTCGGTGACGGAACCGGGAACGGACCGATGATCTCGCTCAGACCCTAGTTGATCATGGCACATCATTCTGTGTCGAGCCTCAGCGACCCCGCTCGCGAAGCCTCGCCATGCTCAAAGTATCTCCGCGCGGCTCGCGATGTGGACACGACCTGCACCGTGCCACGTAACGTTCACGAGTCGCTGGCGACAAAGGTCAGAGCGCATCGAGCCCCGAACTGACTCCGCGGATGCGTCGGTCGATCACACCGAAGCGCACAACTTAGCTGGTAGACGGGCCACACCCAGCACTTCACTGTCAGGGAGGCGAACGGCGGTCGGAGGCGGGCGACTTCGGGTCGGCGTTGGGTTTCGGGCGGAGGTCGACGAAGTGGAAGCCGTCGGGCTCGGACCACCCGAGCAGTCGACCCGAAGCCGTGAAGCCCGGCTCCTGGCCGCACATCGACCGTGGCAGGCTCAGGACGACCTCTCCGGTCGCCGCGTTCAAGAGGCTCAGGACGTTCTCGCAGCCGGTGTTGGCCACCCGCTTGCCGTCGGGGGTGAAGGCCAGGCCGACGAAGTGCTGACCGAACGGGCCCTGGTTGTACTGCAACCGGCCCGTGGTCGCGTCGAACATGCCCAAGAACCGACTCACGTTTCCCCTGGGAACCGAGGCGATCCGGCCTGTAACCTCGGCGTTGAGCAGCGATTGCGCGATCGGCGACTTGCGGCCCAGGAGCACGGTATCGCGGTAGATTCCCTGCCCCCGTGACGCGGTAGATGCGCTCGGCGATGTTGATTCGTATTATCCGCGCGCCGGTGGAGAAGCAGTACCGAAAAGCATCGAATCCCCGCCGTAACCGGCGGGCTCGCCGACACGCGTCAGCGGAGGACGAACTGGAGCCGGCTACGACGTGCAGGCCACGACGACGGGCCTTCGCGAGAGGCTACCTGGCGAAGGGGTCGGACGGAAAGCCCCGATCGAGCATCAAGGAGCGGAAGTCCGGGCGGTCGCGGAGCGGGTCGAGATCGTGGTCGCCATCCATCACGTTGAGATCGGTCATGCCGGCGCCGATCGAACGCCGGAGAGCGTCCATCGCTTGATCGGCCAGGGCCTCGCGCTCGGCGGAGGTCGACGGAGTCGTACCGAGTTCGCCGAGCGTGCTGAGATTGGCGTAAGCACAGGCGAGGTTGTAAAGGTCCAACGAAGTCGGCCGGCGGATGGCCTCCAGTACCTGGCGGGCGTCCTGGATGGCCTCGAGGGCCTCCGAAGGACGATTCTCGTCTCTCAAGGCGCTGCCGAGGAATCCCAGGCTGATCGCCAGTTGCCTGGCCAGCCCGCCATCTTCGGGGGCGGCCTGAGTGAGGACCCGCAACAGGTCGCGAGCCTGCCTCAGCTCGCGGATCGCCTCGGCCCGCCGCCCGCTCTCGAACGCGTTGACGCCCGCGGCCATGAGCGAGCGCGCTCGCACGAAGACCGCCGGGGCCAGGTCAGGTGCCAGATCAGCGTGTCGAACGGGCTGCCCGCTGCCAGTCCGCCGCGGCCAGATCCCGTTGCCCGGTCGCCTCGTACGCCACGGCGCGCTTGACCAGCACGTTGCCGTCGGCCGTCCGATCGGTGATGACTTTGCTATACTCGGCAATCGCCCGGTCCCAATCCTTTTCGGCCGCGTATCGATCACCGATGGCGGCCGCCGCTTCCGGGTATCGCTTCACCACTTCGTCGCTCGCCCGCTGGTCGCCGATGTCGTGATACGCGGCGACTAGACGCGGGGCCATCGTGCGCAAGGCTGAAGGATCGTCCTTCACGAGTGCCAGGGCTTCCCGGGGCTTCCCGAGCTGGAGGTAGGACTCCGCGAACCAGCGGAGGTCCTCGCCGCGAGCGGCCCCCGAGGCGATCGCTCGGTCGATGTAGGGCAAGGCCCGCGGTGTCCGATCCCGCTCGTATCCGCGCGTCGCGTCCCAGATCCAGATCTGACCGTCGCTGCTCGCCGCGGCCAACCGCGCCCCGTCGAGGTGCCACGAGACGTCGTGGAACATCCCGGAGTGGCCCCGGAGCACGCAGGTCTCGCGGCCGGTCTGCGGGTCCGAGATCCTCACCGAGTTATCCAGCCCTGCCGATGCCAGCCGAGTCCCGTCCGGGCTCCAGGCGACGGCGTCCACCCAGCTATGATGATCGTGCATGGTCACGAGTTTCCGACCTGTCGCCGCATCCCACGTGATGACGAGGAGATTGGCTCCGCAGGATGCCAGGCGTTTGCCGTCCGGGCTCCAGGCCACCCTCATGACTATGCTCTGGTCAGCCCGCATGCGGACGAGCTCGGCCTCCCCGATCGGATCCCAGATGCTCACGATCCCGCTTGGCGCCCCTGAAGCGAGGCGCTCCCCGTGGGGGCTCCAGGCCAGCGTACGGACGCGCCCATTCCGGGTCTGGAAAGAATGGACCTTCGGAATCCGGCCGAGCCCTTCGACCAGGCGAATCGTCCCATCATCGTAGCCCGCGGCCAGACGGGTCCCGTTCGGGCTCCACGCCACGGCCCAGACCGGCCCGCCGTCCGTGAACCGGGCGACGATCCTGCCACCATCGGCGATCTCCCAGACCTTGAGAGTGCCGTCGAGTCCCGCCGACGCGAGCCGCTTTCCGTCCGGGCTCCAGGCGAGCGAGCGAATCAGCCCGAACTGACCGTGGATTCGGCCTTGATCATGGGCCTCGAGAGTCAGGACCTCTTTGCGGGTGTGCGGGTCCCAGATGCGGACCTTGCCGTCGTCTCCGCCGGACGCCAGCCTCCTTCCTTCCGGGCTCCAGGACACCGAATGAGCCCTCCCGACGTGGCCCGGCAACACGCTCGACTCCTGATCGTGGATCGGGCTCCAGACCCTCACGTTGCCGTCGTCGCTGCCCGAGGCCAACACACCCTCCGGGCCCCATGCGAGCGAAGTGATGGTCCGGGCATTCCCACGCAGAGCGATGGACTCTCGGCCCGTGGTCGCGTCCCAGATCTCGATCGTTTCGTCGATGCTGCCGCTCGCCAGTCTCTGCCCATTCGGCTCCCACGCGACTGACTGGGCCTCGTGGCTGTGCACGAGCGGGCCGAGGACCATCCGTTTCGACGCGACCTCCCAGATCCTGATGCTGAAATCATAACTACTCGCCGCGGCGAGACGGATGCCGTCGGGGCTCCATGCCATATCGGTGATCGAGGCGAAGGTCCCCCGCAGAGTCACGATCTGGTCGCCGGCCTGAATGCCGGAGATGGTCACCGTCCCGTCGAAGTGCCCGGTGGCGAGGAGTTGATCGTCCGGGCTCCAGGCGCCTGCGCCAACTCCTCCCGGATGGACCACGTTCGCGATCGTGCGGCCTGTGTTGGCGTCCCAGATGCTGATTGTGCCGGCACTGTCCCCAGGCCGCCACGCGCGTGCCGTCGGAGCTGAAGGCCACGGAAGCGCCCAGGAGTCTCGCCCGGAGAGGACGGCGAGTTCTCTTCCGGAGCCCGTGTCCCAGAGATGAACCGTCCCGTTGTGACCACCTGCCGCCAACTTACGGCCGTCCGGGCTCCACGCGAGCCACCTGCCCCCCCAGTATGCGAGCCCGGGCGCGGGGGCTCTCAGGATCAGGGTCGTTTGTTCTCGATCGACGTCCCAGATCCGGATCAGGCCATCGGATGTGCCTTCGGCGAGTCGCTTGCTCGCAACGTGCCATGCCACTGTGGATGCCCTGGGGCTTTTCCCGCTCTCCGTCAAGGTTCGCTGGTTCTGGTAGGGCAGTGAGTTCAAGTAGAACCACTCCCAGCCCCGGCGGTCGAGCGACTCGCCTTGGGGAAGCCAGGTGTCGAGAAGTTCACGCAGGTGGAGTAAACTTTGGTGTCCGCCCCGCCAGAGTAGCGGGGCCCGGAGCATCTGCGCCTCGTAGAGGTTTTGCCGTGCGGCTTCGGCCTCGTGGTCGGCCCGGTTCCGTTGCGCGGTCGCTTCCATCTCGGCCTTGCGCGCCTTGGCGAAGCTGCTCTCGGCGGTCTTCTTCGCCTCGACGGCCTGTAGACGAGCCAGTCGTTCATCCGCGGCCGACTGCGCCATGCGTCCCGCGACGATCAATGAGGCGATGGTCACCAGTACCAGGACGGCCGTCAGGATCGCTCCCAGCGCCGTGATCCAGGGGTTGTGGCGTGCCCAGCGAACGCATCGCTCCAGCTCGGTCTGTCGTCTCGCCAGGATCGGCTCATCATCGATGAATCGCTGAAGATCCGCGGCCAGTTCCTCGGCCGTGGCGTAGCGTCGCGAGGGTTCTTTCTCGATCGCCTTTTGCACGATTGTGACGAGATCGCGCGGGATCTCCCGCCGCACCCGGTCGAGGGGTATGGGCTCACCGGACGTCACCTGCTTGATGAGCTTGTTCCGCTCTTTTTCGTCGAACGCCGGCCTCATCGCCAGCAGTTCGTACAGGGTCAATCCCAGCGAATAAACGTCGCTGCGGGCGTCACTCCTCCCCTCGAACGCCTCGGGCGGCATGTAGCGGAGCGTGCCGAGGATGTCGCCGGTATGCGTCAGGTTGTCCGCGCCGGGCCCGGCCACCTTGGCCAGGCCGAAGTCGGTCACCCAGACGGTGCCGCGCAGATCGAGGAGCAGATTCGACGGCTTGACGTCGCGATGCAGGATTCCCTGTTGATGGGCGTAGCCCAGCGCGTCGGCCACTTGCCGGCCGATGCTGGCCACACACTGCCAGTAGGACGGCTTTCTGCCCGCGGCCTTTCGCCCCGAGACCGCACTGCTCGTCCCGAGGCGTGATAGCGCCGATTCCGATGAGGTGAAGGAATCCGAAAGATGGCCCGAGTCCGGCGAGTTTGCGACATCAAAGCCGGCGGCCAGCGGTACGCTCGCGGCATTCGGACGACCCGTTTCTCGCCCTCCCTGCGCCGCCTCTGTAACCAGCCTCGCGGCGTCGGTGGACTCTTCGACGGCGTCATCCGCGTGCAGGAACGCACCCGTCAGCAGCGATCGTGCCATCCGGGCCGCGGTGGCACTGCGGCGAGTGAGACGGGCTTCATTGGCGTTCTTGGTCTGAGACCACCCGGCCGGACGTGATTCAGCTCGTCGATGACCGCATCGAGGCCCAGACCTTGAATGTACTGCATGACGTAGTACGGCGATCCATCGTGCTCGCCGACGCCGAAGACGGGCACGATGTTCGTATGATGCAGCTTGGCCGCGGCTCGCGCTTCACGCTCGAAGCGCCGCTTCTGCTGCGCATCCTTCAAGGCCTGATCGGGCAAGACCTTGAGGGCGACATGCCGGCCCAGGGAGACCTGCTCGGCTTCGTACACCACCCCCATCCCGCCCCGGCCGATCTCACGAATGACGCGATAGTCGCCGAGCTGTCGGATGCGCGGAGGCGATGGCTGCAGGTGCGGATCTGCGTCCTCTCGCGCGCTGCCGTCGAGCCGTTCGACCTCGACTAAGGCCGGGAACAGCTCGCGGATCTCGTCGGCCATCTCGGGCAGGCGGTCGATGTACTCCTGCAGGCCGGGCTGCTCGCCCCGGCGATACCGCTGGGCGAACTCCTCGGCCAGCTCGTCGAGTCGGCCATAGTCGCGGGAACCCGACGTCGTGAGCATCGTCAGAAACCCTCCGAGCCACCGGGCGTCGTGGCCAGTACGTCCTCGAGCCGCTTCAGGGCGCGGAAGTACCGCCTCGCACCCGCCTCCTGACTGATCCTGAGCACCAGGGCCGCCTCGTCACGGTTGACATGCTCGAACTGTCTCAGCGCGAGTACCTCCCGGTCAATGGGGTCGAGGCTGTTCAGCGCCTCCTGGACGCGGAGCATCCGCTCGGCGCGTTGGGCCGCCTGGGTCGGCGAGGTGACCTGAGCTAGGAGCATGGATGCCAGGGCGGCTGAGCTGGCCTGGGGCAGGACGCCTTGGTCGAGCGAGATCTCCTGCCCCGCATCCCGCATTCGCGTACCGAGGTGCTGGCGATGCAACCGGGTCAGCCGCCAGCCGACGTGCAAACGCAGCCAGAGCAGCGGGGGGGCTTCGGGTCGGTCAGGTAGGCGTCGAGGTCGCCGGCGACGTCGAGGAACGCCTCCTGGACGACATCCGAGGCGTCCGATCGGGCTCGCAGCCGCGGGTCGAGGCGCAGCTCCACCATGCGCCGGAGCCGCTCGCGGTAGTGGTCGAAGAGCATTCCCAGCGCCTGGCGGTCGCCACCGCGGAGCTTCTCGATCGGGTCAGTGGGATCACCGGGTGTATTGTCCATGAGAGTCCCCATACCCTTTATCCGCGCGCCGGTCGGAAAGCGGGACCGGAAGAGCGGGAATCGGATCGCCAGGGTCCCTCTCAGGTCATCGGAGGACCTAGCGATATCATGCATGGATTTGAAACTGGCGACCTCGAATCTACTGGACACCGCGGCGCAACTCGTCGCACCTGGAGTGAAGCCTACCGGAGGCCCACGTACTTGGACTGCCGCTCACCGTCGAGCAGCGGTTCTCGTCTGCGCTATGACAAGACCGAGACGCGTTCTGAAATCGTCGGCTCCTTGGCTCGATCGCCCCAATGTCCGGATTGTGAGGAGCGAAATCAACGCTGGCGCGCTTCGGTCCGACGACACCGAAGCAGTTTCTGCGAAGCACCAGCCGTGCCCTCACTTGGCAGTTCATATACACCCCGACAGAATCCTGCGGATGGGGCGGTGCATTGAACGAGTGTTCCGTTCCCTGACACTCTATGAGGAACGGGGAACGACTTGCCGAGGCCGCTCTGTTTCCACCGCCGGTCACTGCGCAAGGTCGAACGCCTCGGTACGAGCCGTTTCAGCAGGGTCCGTTCCGCGGGCACCAGGTCGACCCAGTCGGGTCGTTTCTAAGCTCTTTTCATGTCCTTCGACAGCATAAGAATTCCTCCTGAGTCGATGCTCGCCGCTGATCGAAAGCGGTGACGATACATCCTCTGCGGGTGATCGTTGACCATCACGTCATCTTGATCAGCGGACTGCTCGGGACCGTAAGCGGCGACAGAAATCGCAAGAGATGCCTCCAGTCCTGGCAGGGATCTTTGGTGCGATGGAACGCTTCCAGCAGCGACAGAGGCAAAACGACGTTTTCCACAACTGGCACGACGTGACCTCGTGCAAGTTTCCAAAAAGGCGTCTGCGGAATGTAGTCGCGCCAGAAGGCCTGCCATCGCGCGACGGTCGCCCGGTCCACACCAAACAGCCTCGCAAGCTCGTGGACCCGGCGCGGCGTTGGACCTTGCCGCATGGCGCTGATCAAGATCACCACGGCACCAAGGTAGACCTTTCTGCCGAGAAAACGGACCGATGGCGGTGTCGTCCTCTTCCTGCAGCCGTCGCGATCGCAGCAGAAGCTGAACCGGCAGCGATGCTCCTCCGGCAGATGATCCGGCCCGCCGCGCGGTGCACGCGGGTAGTTGGCGCAGTGGAGGCGACCACCGCACGAGCATCCTTGCTGCCGAGCCGAATCGGCCAGGTCCTTGTCAATCGACAAAAGGAACGACCAGAAACTCCCACTTCGATGCAACTCATGCGCTATCATGGCGTGCTCCTTGGACTGAGGACATTCAAAGAGGACACGCCATGCGAAGGCTCTCGCTCGATCACGCTAATTGATGGTGGTTATCGCCAAGACCTCGAATAAGTTGATCAGAATCCGCGAATTTCACATCGATTATGTTGGCCACGCTCAAAAGCCACCGCCCCTGGAGGCGTGGGGACCCTGCGCGCGTACGGAGCCTTGTCCCCCGGAGATTTTCGGAGCAGCGGCGATCGCAGGGGTGCCTGGACATCGAACCGATGCCGACGCACGCCCCGGAGCTGATGCCCGTGGAGTTCCTGTGGCGCTGGCTGAAGTACGATCGGCTGTGTAACTTCGCGCCGCGGGATGCCCCCCACTTAAATGAGGCGATCGTCAGCGAACTAAAGCCCATCTGGGAGGACCAGAAACTGCCGCGAAGCTTCTTCAACCAATCGGATCTCCCCTTGTCACGGGCTTTACTTTCCTGGGATGCTATGGCCGCCTTTCCTTCGAAGATCAACCCGCCTGATCTGCTCCACACCCCACTCCCACTGGGCTTTGCTCCGCCTCTTAAACTCCGCGGGATCACTGGGGATGTTATCCTCTAGATGCATTTTCGGCCCGTCTCCGACGCGCAGTGGGGAAAAACCGTTTCTCTTCTCCATTTCCTGGATTCCTTCCAGATCGATCCAGATCACCTTATCGCCGAAACGGTTCTTGATCTCCAGTCTTCTCTCGTCGTTGGTAAAGCCGAATGTATTTTCATAAACGTACGATTCGATTTTCTCGGCGGGATTTGACGCTCGCAACTCCTTCATTCGAATGGCCATCACCTCGTCGCCCAGGGAAAGCGCTAATTCGATGGGCGAAATGTTCATCGCTCCCGTGAAAAAGAGCTCTTTGGGATGAACCCCCGTGGGGTCTTCTAGCCACATGGGCGCCGTAAGGTACATATCTGCCAATGCAGCCCGGGCCACATCCCAGACTCGGTAGCCACTGCGGACCTCTACGTCGGGATGGATCGGGGCCTTCGGGAACATCTTTGCGATCGCCGACTTTTCGTATTTCACCCGTGCGATTTCGTCTGCCGTGTGCCGATCGGTGAAAACCACCTCTTGATAGAGGGGCTGAGAATTCTCGGGTCGAGGCTGATTTTGCAACTCACGCGGGTAGAGGATCTTTGTCGCCAGAAAAATTGCGCGCATCTTGTTGGCTGAAAAGGGGATATTCATTCCGGGGGGACTGAGATCGAAAGGGACATCAAGGAGGGTGTCTTTGTTGTCTCGATAAAGGGCGGGATAGGTGGCTACCGGAGTCATCCTCAATGCGTTTGGGTTCGTTCTTAGTAGGGAAGAAAGAAAGGGGAGCTCGCGTGCCTTGTTGACCTCTTTCTTCAATTGCATTCCCGCGATCCGGGAAGTCATTTGCCCGTAAAGCAGGCTCGAACCGGTGTTTCCGTCTTTATCCACGACTCTCGAAAAGAAATCCTTATTGACTTTGACTCTTTGCATAATTCGGAAGTACTCGTCCGACAAAGCGGCCTCATACCATTTTGCCGGATCGGGTTGACCGGGCTGGAGTTGGGTGAGTGAGTTTAAGTACGCGCCGGGATCTTGGAGAATCCGCAGGTGTAGATGGTCACATCGGGAACCCATCCCCTCCGATAAAGCGTGGCCATCATCGCGAGGCCCGCTGAAAAGCGAAGCTCGCCTCCTGAAAGAATGAGCACCTTGCGAAAGGGTTTCGATTCGGCCCCTTTAGGAATAACGTCGTCGTCGTTCGGCTGCCCGAAGGCCGCGGCCCAGGCCGATCCATTCAGACCCAGGGCGAGCGCGACGGCCCAGACGATGAGTGGAACACGCTTCCGCCCGATAGTTGCCCCTGGCTGTGCCATTTCATTCCCCTTAGGCTGTTGAGGCTGATCCGCTCCGCCACCGAACGCCGGCCCGGCCCGCATCCGGTGGCTACGAACTCCCGGGAACCTACACTGCGGGCCGAGTCAGTTGGAGCGCTGGTTCGGCGGATACCGTAGGCGGCCCTGACGACCAGACGGTCAACAAGCGACCCACGAGATTCGGGACCAGGACCAGCGCCAGGACCACTGCCCCCATCGCCAAGCCACGTGATGCCAGGCGGTGTTCCTGGTGTCCCTGGCCGGAACTTCGCCGAGCCGCAACGCCCAGCCCGACAGCGAGGGCGCCGGCGGCCAAGGGTAAGCGCTGGGCGAAGCCATACCAGGGTCACGGGCACCCGCTCCGTGCCTCATGATATTGAGAGCCGTTCCCAGGAGCAAACGGCGACAGGCGTCCAGCGCGCGGCCACACCCGGTGGGGATCCCTGGGGAGGGTCGCGGGAGGGTCGGGGTCGGGCCTGGTTTCAAGTTTTTTTCGCGAGGCTGGATAAAGAAACTAGAAACCACTCTGACCCCCTGAGCCACAGCGGGCTTCGGTCGGATCGACGAATGGCACAAGCTCAAGCGCAACATCCTATTGGGCTTAGACTTGTGAATGCTAAACTTCCTGGCTCCTTGGGTTGATTCCCAGGGGCTCCGTCTCAGCGCCCTATGTTTCCCGGCTAGCCCTCGACCGATAAAATAAACATACTCGGATGTTCTCCGCGAAAAACCCGCCAACCATAAACGTAAATCCTTTGTCAAAAATGGTTTACGCTTAAACTAGTGCGATTCGTCGATCCGACCGGAGCGTCCGGGAAGTAATTTCGCGGTTCTATGCGAGCCTGTCTGCTTGTCACCATTGAATCGCGAACAGTTACTGCTCTCAGAGTCTGTTCCAAAAGCCCCAGAGGGGCGACCGGACGTAGCCAGGGGCGTGAGCCCCTGGATGATCGACCGCGACCCCCTCAACCGTCGTTCGAGCCCCGGAGATCCGGACATATGTCGTGCCGCTGGACAACATATGGTCCGGATCAGCCTTCTGAAACATGCTGTCCGACCGGCTTTTTTGCGTGCCGAGGATGCGGTCGGACATATGTCTAGAAGGTAGGGGCGACAGACGTCCTCAGGGCCACAGGGTTTCTGTCGCCCCTCCGGGGCTTCCCGGTTCGGAGGAACTCCCGCGTCCAGGGGCTCACGCCCCTGGCTACGTGCTTCCGCCCCCATCCGGGGGCTCAGGAGGGGACTTAGGGAACAGACTCTCAATTGCTTCGGTGTCGTCGGACCGAAGCGAGCAAGTCCCCGCGGCGGCTCCGTGATGACCACGAGGCCCGCGCCCTGTAGGCTCGCAATTAAGTGGATAGGCGCTATTCGTGCGAAATGTACCCGACCCACTTCAGCATGTCCCGTGTCTCGCGGTCGCCGGGACCTTCGGATGGCACTTCGCGCCACGGCCGCACCGCCTCGTCGTGAGTGGCACGCTCTCGGGGCAGCGCCGCCCGTTTCGGCCAGGTGAGTTGGCCGTAGATGTCCATGTCCAGGCTGGCGAATCGCCGGGGACGGAGCAGAGAGGATCGGCCGCCAGCGCGATGGTTTCTTGAAGGAGGGTCGGAGCCAGTCTAGCCCCGGGGCATCCCCGCCGGGGCACCTGAAAACGCCGCGCGGGTTGTCTCGCTTGTCGAAGGGATGCCCGACGACCTCGGCTTGAAGATCCCGAGTCCCGAGAATTCCGCCCGGATGGCGGACGCCAGCGTGCTGGGCCGGGCGGGCGACCAGCGGTTGAAACGCGAGGGGCTCTTCCTCTAACTCTGCCGAAGATCGAGGAGTACGAACCGTGCGTTCGAGAGCCGGTTCCGGTGATCTGGGGTGGGTGATGCCCGGCGGTCGAGGCCGGCACCTCGAAGGGAAAACCGCGTGAGCGATCGCGCGGCCTGTGGACAAACCGCCGCGCCGCGCGGTTGTCATGATGGGCCGCACGTCGCGGCGCCCCGAGTTCCTCCGAGGGAGACGTCGTCATGAACTCGATAAACCGGGTACGTCGGCACCGGCCGTCGGCGCGCCGACAGTGGTCAACCCGCCTCGCCGTCGAGTCGATCGAGCCGCGGCTGGCCCCTTCGCTCGTCCTGCCCATTCTGCCGGGGCAGGGCCCCGGCGCGGTGGAGATTACCCGCGCCTCGGGCAAGCAACAGCACTCGCCCTGGCAAGCCGATCCGCCGGGGAGTGTGGGCATTGTGGCCCACGTTGAGCCGCCCGACCCCTGTTAGTCGGTGCGCGAATTCGACAGCCAAGTCCGCGCCGACTCGATCGGAGCGGCCCAGCGCCGCTCCGCGCGTTCGCGGTGCCCGCCGCCTTCGCCCGACGCGGAAGACCGGAACGTCCGACTTGCTTCCCTGGACTCCCCACCGAGGACCGACCAATGAATCGGATCACCTGGCGATATGGGTTCCCTCGACGATATGATCCGAGGCGCCGCGTCCGCCGCGGTTTCGCCGCCAGTCCGATCGCGGAGCCGCTGGAGGACCGCACGCTCCTGAGCCTGAACTGGTCGCTCGTCGGCCCGGGACTCCAGGCCATCTTCATTCAGATGCAAGCGAGTGCGAACGACCACCTCCTGAACCCGAATGCCGTCGGCTACTCGCTGCCCCTGGTGGGCACTCAGCTCGGCCAGGCGTCGGATCCCGTGGGGCAGGTCTTCGCGAGCCTGGCCCAGCAGATCGCCTCCACGTTCCAGGGCGACCCGCCCGTCACCGGCCAGAAGCCCGAGGATACGGTGGTCTCGGATCTGGAGACGGCGCTGGCGTCGTACCAGCCCCAGGTCGCCAATACGGGCTCGTCCTCGAACCAGGCCACGTTCAGCGTCCAGGCCGCGACGAGCACGCCGCTCACCGAGACGGTCGCCCTGGAGCTCGGCCTGCCCGGCCTCGCGCCGCTGGCGGTGACCGCCAACCAGGCCGTGGGCGTGCAGCTCACCTTCACGCTCGACCTGAAATTCGGCCTCGATCAGACCGGCCTCTTCGTTGACCCGACGCAGAACGGCCCGAGCAGTCCCCTGTTGCAGGTCGAGCTCAAGGCCAACCTCGGAGGATGGGCCGGCACGGCCGGAAGTCTCAACGGCGTACACGACCAGGTGACGGACGATGCCCACGCCCCGAGCTCTCTCGATGTCCCGGTGACATTCAATGCGTCCGCCTCGGGCAACATCTACAACTTCAGCGCGTCCGACATCGACCAGATCAACTTCGCCAGCTCCGCTGCCGCGACCGTCGACCTCGACTACGCTCTCGACGTCGCCGACGCGCCGGCGCTCACGCTGGATCTCGGGGTCCAGTGGCCGTTGAACAGCGTCGTCGCCGGCACGAGCCCCTTCGACGGTCCGGGCGACGGCCAGGTGCCGACCGTCGCGTTCGATGCGGGTGTCAACTTGAGCTCCGTGGGGAGCGAGCTCGACCCCGCCAACAGCCCGCTCATCCAGGCGCTCGACAAGCAGATCAAGCCGTTGCAGGACGTCGTGGACTTCTTCTATCAGCCATTGCCCGTCCTCTCGAACCTGGGCATCACCGTGACGCCCAGGGCGTTGCTCCAGGACTTCCTGCCGATGAACGAAAAGGGTTTCCTGACTCTACTGGATACGCTCCACGACCTCGTCAGCGGGGCGGGCAGTTTCTCGTTTCCGAGTGGGGCGGAAGTCACTTTCGCCAGCAGTACGCTGCCATCGACCGCGGATCCGCGCAGGATCTCACGTTCTCGACCCTGCTCTCCTCGATCGAGGCGCAGGCGACGCAGGACTCGAGCGCCGTCAACAGCGAGATCCAGCCCTATCTCACCCAACTGGGCGGTGACCTCGACGGGACGGTCATCCTCCCGATGCTGGCGGATCCGGCGCTGGCGTTCGAGGGGCTGCTGACCAACGACAACGTGGCGCTGGTTCAGTACAGCTTGACTCCGATCAGCCAGACGCTGGCGAACATCGCGCTCGGGCCGGCGATCGGACCGATCATCCCTCCCATCCCGCTGTTCCTCCAGCTCACGGCGAGTTTCGGCATCACCGCCGGGCTGACCCTGGGCGTCGATACCTACGGTTTCCACAACGCGGCCGGTCAGCCCATCGATGGCCTGTTCATCTCGAAAGCCTCGGCCCAGTTGACGGGGAGCATCGGCTTGACCGGGAAGCTGGACCTGGGCCTGGCCCAGACCGGCGCCACGGGCTCGATCGGATTGAGCTTCGGCGTCACGGGGATCAACACCGGCAATTCGGCCCCCAACGATCATCAGGTCAAGACCGTCGATCAAAATGGCAAAGCCGTGACCGACCCGGTCCTCCAGCTCGATGATTTCACCAACGACGTCGTGAGCGGCGGGCCATTCTGCCCGTTCATCATCGGCGGTTCGGCGAATCTCAGTCTGTCGGCATTCGTCCAGGTCGGGGTCTCGCCCTTCGACATCAATTACACCTATCCCCTGGGCAGCGTCACGCTGTTCGATTTCACGTGTCCGTCGTGCCAGCCTCCGGCACCGCCGCAGCTCGGCGAGCTGTTCGGCAACCTCAATCCCAAGGATCCGCCGATTCCCGGCCTGCCCGTCGCGGACATCGAGAAGCAACTGCCCGGGACCAACCAGGTCCTCGTGCTCGACATGGGCGACTACGCGTCGCGACGCCAGAACGTCAACAGCACCGGGGCCACCGATGAGGACTTCGAGATCTCGCTGCCGACCGACCAGAAGGGGATCAACGACAAGGCCCTCCTCGTCGAGCGCCTTCGGGGCCGTCGAGGAGATCCCCGGGGCGGACACGCCGGGCACGACCATCGTCGCGCTCGAGGACTCCGGGAAGATGGCCGAGACGGTGACCGTCGGCCAGGGCGTCGCCGCCGGCGCAGTACTTCATCGGCGGCCCGCACGGCAACGACTTCCAGTACCTCGGCAATGGCGATACCTACATGGTTGGGGGCACGTGGAATTCCTCGCAAGGCGATCCGGCGAAGCTCAAGTCCCCCATCCAGACGCTCAACACACTCCAGGGGGGATTCGGCCAGAACACGTTGATCGGCGGCAACCTGAGCGCCAAGGGCTACGACGCCGAGAAGCAGGCCGCGTGGAACATGCTGATCGCCAACCCCGCCGAGATGCTGGGCGCCGGCCAGGACGGCGGGCAGGACGATCTGCTCCAGGCCGGCAACGCGGGTGCCACGATGAAAGGGGGAGGGCTCGGCAATGACAACCTCTACGGCAGCGACGATCCCCTTGCCGGGTCCGACAACAACTCCGTCAACCCGTCCCTGTCTTCCCAGTATGTGATGATCGCGGGGAAGGACGACAAGGGGCTCGGCGGCGACTACATGCTGGCGGGATACGGCCAGACGGACTTCGAATGGCAGGAAGGAGCCGGGCCGCTCACCGTCCGCGGGATCCTGGTGACCGGGAGCAATTCCCAGCTCGATGTCCTGGGCGCCCAGGACGGCGAGACCTGGACGATCACTTCGCTGCACTCCGATATCCCCGGATACGAGGTCGCCGGCCAGGACAAGAATCAGCAATCCATCGGCCAGATCGACGCCCTGGAGGTTCCGGTCGTCAGCGTCGACGCCGCCGACTCGGCCAACACCGGCGGCGAGAGCTACGTCATCGACGATCTCAGCGACGCCGACGTCAGCCAGGTGAACGTCAACCTCCACGAGTACACGACCTCCCCCGATGCAAACGGCGACCACGTGACGATCAAGGGCGGCTCCGGGGACGACACCGTCTATGTCGGCGTCCAGCAGGTCGCCACGGGCCAGTATGGCTCCAACGGCGAGCCGATCTACAAGCAGCAGTGGACCACCGCCTCGGTCAACACCTCGATCGACGGCCAGGAGTTCTCGTATCACGTCGACGCGGCATTGCCCAAGTCGAGCGACACGCTCGCCGTCAACACCTTCGCCGGTGACGACTCGGTGACCGTCACCGACACTCAGCCGGACGCCACCACGGTCTCCACCGCCGGCGGCAACGACGCGATCGAGGTCGGTGGACCGGGCAGCGCCCTCGACGATATCCAGGGGCCGCTCTTCATCGACGCGGGCGCCGGCTCGAACGCGATCATGTTCGACGACGCCGCCAGCTCGACGGGGGACATCCTCACTCTGACCTCGAGCCTCTCGCCCGGCCACTCCCAGCCGGGGTTGCCGACGCCGCAGGGTTACCTCCTCCGCTATGTGGGGCAGATCGTGACGCTTTACGGCCAGCCTTCCTCGTACCGATACCCGATGGACGTAACCTTCCAGTCCACCGGCGGGGATTTCTCCGGCGGCGTGAAGCTCGAGGGCACGTATTCCTTCGACCCGTCCCAGCCCGACCAGATCTACGTCCAGAGCGTGCTCGCCAACGCACCCACGACCGTGCAGACCAACGGCGAGGATGCCCAGGTCTACGTGGGATTCGACGGCGGCGCGAGCGGTACCACCTCCGACCCGTCGAGCACGCTCGACGACCTCGACTCGACCCTGGATGTCATCGACGCGAACGGTCCGACGACCACGCTGACCATCGACGACGAGGGCTCACCACGCGCCGACACCTACCGGGTCACGCAGACGGACGTCGAACGGGTGAATACTCAGGCCACGATCGATTACAGCAGCCTCGGCCAGCTCGTCTTGAAGGTGGCGACCCCGGAAGCCAACACGATCCACGTCTTCGGCACCGCCTCCGGGACGACAACGACCATCGATGCCGGGGCCGGCAACAACACCGTGGCGGTGAGCGATCTGTCCCCCTCGCTCGATCACATCCTCGGCCCACTCACCATCAACGGCGGCACCGGCCAGGATCCGCTGACGATCGATGATTCCGGCGATGGCAAGGCCCAGCAATACGAGCTGACCGCGACGCAGCTCGAGCGCATCGGCTCGCCGAACATCGTCATCGACTTCAACGCGATCTCCAGCCTGTCGTTCCACGCCAGCGAAAACTCCGACACCAACGTCATCGCCGTCGAGGGCACGCCGGCCGGGGTCCCCGTGGAGGTCCTGCCCGGCGGTGGCACGGACAACCTCGGGGCCTTCCCGCTCGACGACATCCAGGGGCCGTTGACCTTCCAGTGGAGCAAGGGGACCAAGACGTTCGCCGTGCTCGATACGACCGCGAAGGCGAGCGACACCTACGTGGTCTCGCCCGACGAGATCACGCGCACGGGCGCGGCGACCATCCAGTTCGACGACTCCGACGACCCGCTGAGCACCCTGTTCCTCGCGGCCGGCGGCCTCGCACCGGCCGAGATCGACGTCCCGCAGACAGATGCGGCCACGTCGGTGCTCATCGAAGCCGGCGACGCCGCTGACACGGTTCTGGTGAGCAACGCCCAGCAGAACCTCGACACGATCCAGGGGCAACTGTCGATCCAGGGCACGAGCACGACCTCCGTCATCCTGTCCGACCAGGACGGGCCGGGAGGCCGCGACTACATCCTGGACGCGGGGTCCGTCCACTTCAACACCTCGGCCCCCGCGGTCAAGTATACCGGCCCGGGATCCGTCACCCTCGAAGGCAGCCCGGGGCCCGACCGTTACACCGTGAAGGGTACCGGCCAGACCGCCGTGGACGTCGTCGCGCAGGGTACCGGCAACGTCATGGCCGCCGTCAATTCGACCACGATCAACAGCATCCTCGCCGCGAGCTGGTCGATCACCGGCGTTGACACCGGCAGTCTGATGGGACGGGTCGATTTCCAGGGTATTCAAGATCTCCAGGGCGGGGCCGGCACCGACGATGCCTTCGCCTTCGAGCCGGGCGCGATGATCACCGGGAGCATCAACGGCACCGGGGGAGGGAACTGGCTCGACTATTTGGCCTACGACGCCCCGGTCGCCGTCGACCTGGCCGCCGGCACGGCGACCGCCGTGCAGGGCGGAGTCCGAGGCGTCGAGGACGTTCGCGGCGGCCCCGACGGCAGTAACCTCGTTGGCGACGCCCACGGCAACGTCCTGATCGGCGGCCCCGGGAATGACATGATCCAGGGGGGATCCGGCCGCAGCATCCTGATCGGCGGCAAGGGCACCGACCAGATCACCGCCGGCGCCGGCGACGCGATCCTGATCGGCGGCACGACGGATGACGACCCCAGCAGCCTCGCCAAAGACGAAGCCCTCGAGGCGATCCTCGCGGCGTGGCAGTCCGGGAAGTCCTACGACACCCGGATCAAGGACATCATGAAGGGCGTCGGCCCCTCAAAGTCGTTCCGGCTCGTCTGGAAGACGACCGTCCACGACGACGGCAGCGCCAGCAAGCTGATCGGCGGCCACGGCCGGGACTGGTTCTTCAAGGGGGCCAAGGACAAGCTCGTCCACAAGAAGCCGGGCGAGCGGGTCAATTGACGGGGCCGGCTCGGAAATCTCGCCGGAATCGTGTGGACAATCCGGACCGTCGCGCGGTTATCTTGAGTATGGGGTCGATCATGATCGCCGAATCCGATGAATCGATCGAGCTGCGCCGGCGGATCGAGGGCGGGGACGAGTCCGCGCTCCTGGAACTGTTCGCGCGCCATCGCGATCGGCTCCGGCGGATGGTGGACCTCCGGCTCGACCGGCGGCTGCGGGGGCGGCTCGATCCGTCGGATGTGTTGCAGGAGGCCTCGATCGACGTCGTCCGCCGGGCGCGAGAGTACCTCGCGCATCCGGCGATGCCGGTGTTCCTCTGGCTGCGCTGGATCACCGGGCAGCGGCTGGTGACCCTGCACCGCCGGCACCTCGGCAGCAAGGCCCGGGACGCCGGGCTGGAGATCTCGCTCCGGCATGGGGCGCTGCCCCGGGCGACGTCCGTCTCGCTGGCCGCGATGCTCCTGGGCCGGCTCACGTCGCCCACGCAGGCGGCCCTCCGGGCCGAGCTCCAACTTCGCGTGCAGGATGCGCTGAACGCCATGGAGCCGATCGATCGCGAGATCCTGACGCTCCGCCACTTCGAAGAGTTGAACAACAACGAAACGGCCGAGGTCCTGGGGATCAGCAAGACCGCGGCCAGCAACCGCTACATCCGGGCGCTGAAGCGGCTCAAGGACGCCCTGGCGGGCATCCCGGGTTTCCTGGAGCCCTGACCGCGACGGCCATCCCCGCAATGCGGAGGTTCTGAGCGATGTCCCGCGACGAACCCATCTCCGGCGCCGACCGCAATCCTCTCGAGGTGCTGGCGGAGGAGTTCGTCGAGCGGCAGCGCCGGGGCGAACGGCCGCCGCTGTCCGAGTACACCCGCCGGCATCCCGAGCTCGCCGAGGCCATCGTCAACCTCTTCCCCGCACTCGTCGTGATGGAGCAGGTCAAGCCGGCCGGCGACGGGCGGGCCGTCGGCGACGGGCCGTCCGCGAGCCCCGCGTCCGACCGGCTCGGCGATTTCCGGATCCTCCGCGAGGTCGCCCGGGGCGGGATGGGCGTCGTCTACGAGGCCGTGCAGGAGTCGCTCGGCCGCCACGTCGCGCTCAAGATCCTCCCGCTCTCGGGGCGGCTCGGCGCGACCCACATCGAGCGGTTCCAGCTCGAGGCGCGCTCGGTGGCGCGGCTGCACCACGGCAACATCGTGCCGGTCCACGGCGTGGGCGAGCACCAGGGGGTGCACTACTACGCCATGCAGTTCATCCAGGGGCACGGCCTCGACGCCATCCTCGACGACCTGAGGAAGCTCCGCGGCCTGGCCCAGCGCCCGGGCGGCTCGCCCGGGGACGAGGGGCTGTCCTCCCTCATGGCCGGCCCCTCCGAGTCGATGACGCTGGCCCACTCGCTCGCGACCGGTTCGCTCCTGTCGCTGACCGTCGCGGGCAACGTGACGGATGCTCGTCCCACCCCCGGCGCGCCGTACGGCCCCGTCCGGCCCGACCCCTGCGAGCCGGCGCGGGCGGTCGCGGCGCCCGTCGCCATCCAGACCGCGACCCTCACCCTGGCCGCCAAGGGGCCCTACTTTCGCTCGGTGGCCCGGATCGGGTTCCAGGTCGCCGATGCCCTGGCCTACGCCCATCAGCAGGGCGTGCTGCACCGCGATATCAAGCCGTCCAACCTCCTGCTCGACGTGGCGGGCAAGGTCTGGGTGACTGACTTCGGGCTGGCCAAGGTCGAGGGCTCGGACGGCCCGACGCGCACCGGCGACATCGTCGGCACGATCCGCTACATGGCGCCCGAGCGGTTCGACGGCTGGTCCGACCGCCGCAGCGACGTCTACAGCCTGGGGGCGACGCTCTACGAGCTCTTGACCCTGCGCCCGCTGTTCGGGCCCTCGGCGCAGGCCGAGCTGATCGAGCGAGTGCTCCACGATCCGCCCGAGGCCCCGCGGCGGATCGATGCGCGGATTCCCCGCGACCTCGAGACGATCGTCCTGAAGGCGATCGCCAAGGAGCCGGGCGACCGCTACGCCACGGCCCTGGCGATGGCCGAGGACCTCGAGCGGTTCCTCGACGACCGCCCGATCCTGGCGCGACGGAGCACGACGATCGAACAGGGTTGGCGATGGTGCCGCCGCAATCCGCTCCTGGTGGCGGCGCTGGTCACCGCCGCGGCGTCCGCGGTCGCCCTGGCCATCGCGTTGACCGCGATGGCCTGGAAGTTCCGCGAGCAGCGCGACCAGATCGCCTACGACCTGGCGCTGATGCGCCTCTCCGAGGCGCGCGAGCAGCGACGCGCGGATCGACGGCCGCCGCGAGGAGCTCGTCGAGTCGCTCACGGATCGGGCGCGGGTCATGCGACTGAGCCGGCAGGCCGGCCAGCGGTTCGAGGGCCTGGCGGCCTTGTGGCGGGCGGCGGAGATCGCCCGCGAGTTGGGCTTGGCCCGCAAGCGGCTCGATCCGATTCGCGATGAGGCGATCGCCTGCCTGGCCCTGCCCGACGTCAGGCCGGAGCCCGGCGGTCGGGTCGTCCGCCGGCCGGCAGGGGCCGTCGCGTTCGCATTCGACCCCACCATGACGCGTTATGCGCTCGGGTTCCGGGACGGCAGGATTCCCGTGCGTCGCGTCGCCGACGACGAGGAGATTGCCCGATTCCACACCCCGGGCGGGGCCGGCTTCTGCGTGTTCGCCTTCAGCCACGACGGCCGATATCTGGCGGCCGCGCAGTTCTCCGGCGAGGCCCTGTCGGTCTGGGATGTCGATCGGCGTGTGCTCGTCGCGAGCGACCCGGGCCCGGTCCGGGATCGGGTCCGGTTCAGCCCAGACGGCCGTCTCATCGCCCTGGCCCGGGCCGGCGGCGACCTGATAGTCTACGACCTGGCGACCGGCCGGGCTGACGCGAGCGGGCGCGTCTCCAGCCCCGGGACCCTGACGTTCCGCTTCGACTCGACCCGGATCGCGATCCTGTCGAACGCGGATCGACCCGCCTGCAAAATCCTCGAGACGGGGACCGGCCGGCTCGTCCGGTCGATCCCGCTGCCGGCGAGCGCGGAGGGGGTCGCCTGGAGCCCCGACGGCTCGATGCTGTCGACCCCCTGCACGAACCGCAGGATCCACGTCTGGGACGCCGAGACAGGCACCCGGAGGGCGGTCCTCGACGGGCATATCGGCGGCGGGCTGTGCTCGGCGTTCCACCCCGCCGGCACGCTGCTGGGCAGCAGCGGCTGGGAAGGCCGGACCTGGCTCTGGGACCCGGTGCTGGGCCGGCCCTGGTTCAACCTGACCGGCGCCAGCCGCCCCCCGATCTTCGGCCAGGACGGGCGGATGGTCGTCGCCACCGGGGACCGGCTGACGACCTACGAGGTTGAGCCGGGGCTCGAATACCGGACGTTCGTCCACGCGAGCCGCGAGCCGATCGATTACGGGGCCGTGAGCATCCGGCCCGACGGTCGGGTGCTGGCCCTGGGGACGAGCCGAGGCGTGGCGTTCTGGGACCTGGCCGGCGGCAAGGAGCTCGCCTTCCTGGCGATCGGCCCGGTCGAGGGCGCGCGGTTCGAGGCGTCGGGCGACCTGCTGGTCGCCGGCGCGACCGGAGTGAGGCGGTGGCCGCTGCGGCTCGCTCCCGACCGGCGCGAGTTCCGGATCGGGCCGCCCGGCCATCTGGAGTCTCCCGGGGGATCCGGGCGGATCGCCGAGGACCGATCGAGCCGGATCGTGGTCCCGGCGGGGAGCGGCAAGATCCTCTGCTCCGCTCCCGACGGTCGCCTACTGGCGGTCGCGCACCCGGATAAGGTTCTGCGCCTGGTCGAGGCCGAGACGGGCCGCACTCTCGCGCGGCTGATGAGCCCCGACCTGTGTGAGGCGTGGGCGGCGACGTTCAGCCCCGACGGATCGCGGCTGGTGGTGAGCACCAGGGACGGCCCGGCCGTGCACGTCTGGGACCTGCGGGCGATCCGCCGCCACCTTGCCGGGGCGGGCCTCGACTGGGATGCGCCGGCGTATCCGGACGAGGATCCGGCCGATCCCGGCGCGCCCTCTCTTCCCCCGCTCCGGATCGACCCCGGAATCGGCAAGGGAGCCGGTCAGGATCTGCAGCCCGACACGACCGGAATGTCGCGCTGGAATGCCTCCGCGGGGCTCGTTCGCGGCGGGGTTGTGATGGTTCAGCGTGAAATGGAGAAACCAGGGTCAGGAGATAAGGTAGAGTGTACACTGGATCGGCCAGAGATAACAGTGTCTTGACCCGGATGCACTCCCCCTTGAGGGTCTTGTACCACCGTTCCATCTTGCCGTTGCTCTGTGGATAGCATGGTGATGTTCTCACGTGAGTCATTCCGCAAATCCGGATGAACTCCTTGAAATCCTTGGCGATGAACTGAGGTCCGTTGTCCGAGATGATGCGGGGCCGCTCGTCGGGGAAGCGCCGCGGGCCCGCTGGATGATCGTCTCGACGTCGGCCTCGGTCATGCTATCGCGGATCTCCCAGTGGACGAGGAACCGGCTGTAGCCGTCGAGGAGGCTACAGAGGTAGAAGAACGTGCCGGCGACGTTGATGGAGGTGACATCGACGTGCCAGTGCTCGTGGGCGCGCAGGGGTTGTTGAAAGCCTTTCCCCTTGAGCGAGGGCTTGTGGTCGCGCGGCTTGATCGCTCCGGCCTGACGCAGGACGCGGTAGACGCTCGAGGGGCTGGCCGCGACCACATCGGCATCGAGCATCATGAAGGCGAGCCGCCTGTAGCCCTCCAGAGGGTGGAGCCGGTGGAACTCGAGGATGGCCGCCTTCTCCCACGGTTCGAGCCACCAGTCGCGAGGGACCAGGGCGTTGTGCTCGTTGGCCAATCCGTAGCGCGTCCTCCAGTCGTGGAACTTGCTGGCGGCAATGCCGAGCCAGCCGATGAAGCGTTGCAGGGGGATCTCGGTGCGATCGGACCAGTGCCGGACGAAGTCGATGATGGAGTCGCGGGTATCGTGGGGAGCCCAGACTCCGTTCAGAGCTCCCCAAGCTCTTTTTTTAGTTTGATATGTTCCGCCATCAATTCCGCGACGACCTCGTTCTTGCGTTGGAGCTTGTCGCGCAGCGCGGCGATGGTCTGCTGGAGGTGGCCGTCAGGCGTGGCGTTCTTCCGCTCGAAGGCCGCCGGGCCGTTCTCGAAGAACGGCTTCTGCCAGAGGTAGAACACGGTGGGCGAGAGCTGGTGCTCATCGCAGAGGTCCGAGACGGGGATGTGGTCGATCAGATGACGCCTCAAGATGGCGACCTTCTCGACAAGCGTATAGTTCCTTCGGCGCTTCCGCATGGGAGAAACTCCTTCCGAGTTCTACCTTAACTCGGACGTGGCGTTTCTCCATTTCCGGCTGAAGCAAGACACGAGGAGTCTCCACGATTCTGCGAAGAACCTTTTTTTCTTTGGCCCCGAATCTCTGCGCAGATCCGCGAGGATTTGGAGGAACCTGGGTCGAAGAGCCGGTATGGTAACACCAATGCTCAGGTGCCATCGCGACCCGGTCGCGCACACAGGAACAGCGAAACGCGGCTGGATCCCGATCGGCGGTCTCACCGAGACATCGCAGGCTAGCGGCCCAGGTTCGTCTTGCTCTACCTTTTCGATATGGCCATGCATTATCATACCTATCGGTCGGCCAGGCGCGTGACCAATCCGGAATGGCAGTTCCTCACCGACTACCGAGAATCCTGGGCATTGAAGGATCGATCCTTGAACGACAATCGCGAGGTCCCGTCGTCGAACGGCTCTGGAAGACGTCCGGTGCAGTTTCCGGAGCTGCCCATCCTCAACGCCAGCGCCGTCGTTTCCACCTCGGCCCCAGTACGCAGTCAGCGGGAGAAATACGGCGGACTCTTCTATCTCGGGATCTCCGGGCTGGTGTTCCTGATCGCATGGATCGGCTGGTTCGGTTACGGCGTTTGGACTAACCGGGATATCTGGGCGGACGTGTACACACTGTCCAGCACGACTCGTCCTGAGGAAGAGCGGGTCCAGGCGGCGTTCCGGCTCAGCGGGAATCCGCGTTTGGACGACACGCAGAAGATGGCGCTGACCCTACGGAGAGACCTGCCCGACCTGGCCCGGTACCTGCTGGCCGAATCGGTGTCAACGGAGTTGGTCGCCCGGGACCCTCGGAGCTTCACGATGCTCGTTGCGCGCAGTCCGGGCTGGCCCGACTGGATACGGCTCATCCTGTCGCGGCGGTTGGGATACGCCGCGGGACGAGGGTACGATATCCCACGCGAGCCGATCGAGGAGCTGAGGCAGCATTCGGACCCGATGATCCGTCTCTGGGCGACTTATACTCTGGCGTTGTTGCCACGGTCCGGCTCCGACCCGGCGATGATCGCCGAGATGGAAGAAGCCGCTCATGCCGCCGACGCCCGCAGCGAGTTGGCCACGCGGTTGCTCGGCGCGATCCCTGCGACCCGAGAGTGGGAGAGCCGCTTGGACGAGGCCACGATCTGGCTGCGTCATCATCACTCCCAGGCGGCGAAGATCTGGCGAGGATGGGAGGTGCGCGATCAACAGATCGTCCAGGAAGGTGTAAGGTAGTGTCTTCGAGATCGTCGCTTCGACCCGAACGCGTTTTTCCTCCCAGGGACGGTGATTCATGGATCTTTCGCGCTTGCAGGAGTTGAAGACGAAGCTCATTCACGACAAGGATCTGCTTCCGGTCTGGGGATTCTTCCTGGAACATTTTGGAAATGATCTGGAGTTCATGAAGCTGGGAGTCCCGATCAGTCACGCGTTCATTGAGTCGGTCGTTGCCCGTAGTGGTTTTCAGATGTTTCCCCAGGACGGCATCGTCTGCACGTTGCAACTGGTGCGGCTGGCGGACCAGCGGTTCATTCATGGCGCCGTCAACGTCGCTGGCCGGGTCGGGGGCGTCTTCTTCTTCGAGGACGTCCAGGTGGGATTGGTCGCTGTGTCGGACCGTTTCCCGTCCGATGAGACGAAGATGGCCCGCTTCTCGTGCCAATCGCTCCGCAGGCAGGGGACGCCGTCGCTGAATTGATCGACGCGGATCAACCCTCACCCAGGAGGGTCAATCTCGCCCAGTTGAGGGCGGCCTTGGACGCCAGGAGTTGGATGAAGTCGCGGGGTCGCTCGGGCCCCATGTCCAGCCGGCGCGTCTGAGTCCCCTTCGCAGTGGACAGGCCGAGGTAGACCAGTCCCACGGGCTTTTCGGGCGTGCCGCCGGCCGGCCCGGCGACGCCGGTGGTGCTGATCCCGACCGACGCGCCGAGGCGCGTCCGCACGCCCGCGGCCATGGCCGCGGCCACCTCCGGGCTAACGGCCCCGTGCGCCTCGAGCATCTCGACAGGCACGCCCAGGAGATCGGTCTTGGCCGAGTTGGCGTAGGTGACGACCCCGCCGAGGTAGGACGCGCTGACACCTGGGATGGCCGTGAGCATCTTGGCGATCAGACCACCGGTGCACGACTCCGCCGTGGCGAGCGTCGAGCCGGTGCGCGCGAGCCGGGCGGCCACGGCCTCGGCGACGTCATCGCTGTCCTCGCCCACGATGAGGCCGCCGAATCGCTCATAGATCAGCCCCGCGGTCGGCTCGATCAGGCGACGGGCTTCGTCCTCGGTCGCGGCTTCGGCCGTGATTCGGAAGCTGATGGTCGCGTCGGATGCGGTGATCCCCACCTCCGGGACGCGTCCCCGGTTGGTCAGGTCCATGGCCTGGGCCTCGATCTCGGATTCCCCCTTGCCGAAGAGGTTGATCTTGCGATGGAGGATCACCCGGCCGCCCCATCCCAATCGCCGCAGTCTGGGCACGACCTGGTCCTGGAACATCCGCTTCATCTCGGAAGGAACGCCGGGCAGGCAGGCGATCGTCGCCCGGCCGATGCGCATCCAGATGCCGGGCGCCGTGCCGATCGGGTTGTCCAGCGGCTCGGCGGACCGGGGGAACAGGGCCTGGACGCGATTCCGATCGGCCATTACGCGATTGCGCCGCGCGAACATCGACTCGATCGCCGCCAGCGATGCCGGGTCTTCGACCAGCGGCTCACCGGCGCACTCGGCCAGGGCGTCGCGCGTCAGGTCGTCCTGGGTCGGCCCGAGTCCACCCGTCATAACGACCAGGTCGGCGCGGTCGAATGCGGCCCGGAAGGCCGCCAGATGGTCGGCCAGGTCGTCGCCCAGCGTCGTATGGAACGCCACAGTGATGCCCAGCGATCCGAGTTGCTGGCTCAGCCATCGGCTGTTAGTGTCCAGGCTCTGCCCGCTGATCAACTCGCTGCCGATCGCGATGATTTCGGCCCGCATCGTCGCTCCCCAGCCTCAAGGATGATTCGATCCGCTCCGCAGGATCACTCATGCCGCGTTCGAGAGACCCAATCTAACAACTTCAGGTCCCACCTGGCACCATGCCTCTGCGATCGGGTAGGATAGGGTGCCATCGAGCTCTGATCCTCCCAGGCCAGGGAGCGAGTAACGGGCCCCTTACCCGACCGAGCCGCGAGGTTGCAACCCATGAGTGGCTGTGTGCTGCAACGACCGACTCTCGTCTTGAACCGGCACTGGCAGCCGGTGCACGTCGCGCCGGTGCAGCGTGCGTTGATCATGCTCTGGAACCAGGCCGCATGCGTGATCGACCCGGACGATTTTCAGCTCTACACCTGGTCGGATTGGGCCAAACTCGCTCCGCGCGAGGGGGAGCCTTTTATCCGGACCGTCCAGTTCCATCTGCGCGTGCCGGAGGTACTGGCCCTGACCCGGCACGATAAAGCGCGCCACCAGACTGTCACCTTCAGCCGTCGAAACCTGTTCAAGCGCGACCATTCCACCTGCCAGTATTGTAGCTGTCAGCCGGGTACCGAGGAGCTGACGATCGATCACGTGATCCCCCGCTCCCAAGGGGGCCAGACGACGTGGGAGAACTGCGTGCTGGCGTGCGTCGCCTGCAACGCCAAGAAGGCCAATCGGACGCCCGAACAGGCGGCGATGAAGCTCCGTCGCGTGCCGGTGCGGCCCTCCTGGAAACCCCTGTACGACACGACCGGAATTCGGATCGCGAGCTGGTCCCGGTTCCTCAGCGACGCCTACTGGAACGTCCCGCTGGATCCCTCACGATGAGCGAGGATCGCTGAAACGGTGCTCGCGTGAGAATCTACGACCTTCTCCTCAAGAGCGACTCGGCGCCTTGATCGCGTAGCGCCTGGGCCGCGGCTTGACCCAGTCGGTCGGGGTGGTCGCGCGGACCGTGCAGCACCACAGCGAGGCGATTGCGGCCGTCGGGGTCGAACACGGCGGCGTCGATGGCCATCGCGGGCGAGTCCGGCTCCCCTCGGGCGCCCTCGATATCCCTTGCCCAGCCGCCCATCGGGATGATGCAGCCCCCTTCCAACTCGGCCAGGGCGGTGCGCTCGGCGCGCACGGCGCGGTGACTGGCCGGGTCGTCGAGCGACTCCAATACGACCCGGACTTCCGTATCATCGCGCCGGCACTCGATCCCCAGCGCCCCCTGCCCGACCGCCGGTAGGAAATCCGGCGGTTCGAGCCGTTGCGTCACGTGCGTTTCCAGCCCTAGCCGGCTCAGCCCCGCCCAGGCGAGGACCACCGCATCGAGCCGACCATCGAGGGCCTGGTTCAGACGAGTCTCGACATTGCCCCGGACCATCACGACCTCCAGGTCGGGCCGTCGGAACAATAACTGGGCCCGGCGCCGGGGCGAGCCGGTGCCGACCCGTGCACCCTCGGGCAAAGCCTCGAGTGACTTGCACTCGGGTGCGATCAGGGCATCGGCCACATCCTCGCGTGTCGGCACTGCGGCCAGGACCAGCTCGGACGGACCCTGCGTCGGCAGGTCCTTGAGGCTGTGAACGGCTACGTCGACCAACCCCTCCAGAACGGCCCGCTGGATCTCCTTGGTGAACAGTCCGATTCCACCGATTGCGGCCAGCGGCGAGTTACGATCCCGGTCCCCCTGCGTTTTGATCTCGATCAGTTCGACGTCCAGACTTGGATGTAAACTCCGCAGCCGGTCGGCGACCCACTCGGCCTGCCAGCGAGCGAGATGGCTGCCGCGGGTGCCGATGCGAAGCGTGCGGTTCTTGCTGGTGGACGCCGTCATGAATCACCGGCTCCTGCGATATTCTGGTCAGTCGTAGGAGGTTTTACCACAACCGGTTGATCCCATACGCATCGAGCTGTGCATCAGCGCTGACGACCTGGATCGTTTCGACTAGGGCCTGAGCTATCAGCAGGCGATCGAATGGATCGTTGTGGTGACGAGAAAGGCCGGCTTGAACGTCGGCATGTTCGACCGAGATCGGCAGAATCGTCAACATGAGTCCCGTCATCGCCTGTTCCATCCACCGGCGATACGGCTGAGAGAGGCTGAGTTTCTTGAGTCCAACCTTGATGGCGATTTCCCAGATCGTGCCTGCACCGACGAGTCGATCGCTCGATGGATCTGTCATTGCGGCACGGGCGGTTGGGCTGAGCAAGTGATCCTGATCGACGTACCAGATCAGAGCATGGGCATCGATCAGGAGCTTCATTCCATGTACTCCCGAAAATCATCGAGTGGGGCGTCGAAATCGGGGGCCATGTAAAGCACCGAACCACGGAGGAACCCTGGTGGCCGAGGCGACCGTCCCTGCGGACTCACCGCGGTGAGCGTGGCCACGGGCCGATCGTTCTCCGTGATGACGATCTCCTCGCCGGGTGACAGGCCATGGATCAGCCTGGCGAGGCTGGACTGTGCTTCATCGATCGAAATCATCGGCATGGGTCCGTTCCTGATGCGGGCCAGGAGATGACCGGGAATCCTCGTGGTCCCAATTCCTCGGCCTTGCATCTCCAGTATAACCAGGACGACCCAACGTGACATCGCGAACGACTTCCACTTTAGCGACTCGCTGGAACACCGCAAACGGTTCCGTGATACTCAATTGTCTCGATCCGATCGGTCATCGCAGGACGTTGGGACGAACCCATGGCCGAACTGATCGAGAATCGTGGTTGCGATTCGGTCGCGAGAGACTGGGAATTGGCCTTAATTCACCTCATGACGACGCCAGCGGCAAGGCGAAGTCGGGGCTCTGGACATGTCGGATGTACGCTTCGGCCTGCCGATGACCGCTTTCGATCCCACGCAGCCGGGTGACCTGATCCTGGAGGGCATAATACCGATCGGGCGTCTGGCTGGCGTGGGCATAACAGGCCCGGCGCTTGCGCGGCTCAGTCGCCGTGATATCGACGTAGTGAGTCGGGGCGAACTGGACGGTGTCCTCGCCGCTGGACACCTCGTAGTAATAGAGGGCGAACCGCTTCTTCAACTTCAGCCAGGCATCATAGACCAGCATCGAGATCGCGCGATGGTCGGCGTGGTTGTCGATCGGCCAGTGGGTGAAGACGGCGTCGGGCTTCTCGGCCTCCAGGATCTTGCGGAACGCCTCGTAGTGGGCCGCGTCCACGACCGCCTGGCTGTTGATCTGCCCGGCGTACAAGGGTCGTGCCTTGAGAATCTCGCAGGCGGCCTTGGCCTCCGCGATGCGGCCGGTGCCTTCCGCCTTCGGCGGCCACTCGCCCTTGTTCAAGTAGAGGAGGATGACTTCGTGTCCCAGGTCCGTGTAGCGAGCCACGGTGCCCCCGCAACCATATTCGGGATCGCCGGGATGCCCGCCGGTCACGATCATCTTGAGCCGCTTCCCTTCCGATCGCGTCCCCTCGGACTCCGCCGCAACGGCGGGCGAAGGCGGTGGACCGGCCGCGATCGCCCCTCCCAGCATGCCGGATCGGATCAGCAGATTGCGCCGTGAAAGGGGTCCCATGGATGGGTTGATCCTCCTCGATGAGGCGTTCCCGATAACCATGTCTCGCCACATCGACCGAGTCAGTACTGATCGGAGCTGATCACCTCGCCCTGGCCCCGAGAGCCGAGGCCCCACAGGGTCAACTGGTTCACGGAATTCTTCAGGAACCGCGCCGAGCCGTCGGCCATCAGCACGTTGCAGCCGCCCGGATGTCGGCTGCTCAATCCGAAGTAGCCGTAATCGTCGTCGGTGTCGCCGAGGCCGTTCATGTCGGCGGCACAATTCGGATAAGGCGGGTTGGGGCCGACCAAGATGTTCCCAAGGGTATGGAAGAACAGACCAACGCACCAGTCTTGACCGAGCTCATTCAAGGGGTTGCCCATCGCATTCGTCGCCGGGATTTGCTGGGCACACTGCTGGAGCCAGGCGTTGAAGCCGAAGCCTCCCGCAGGCATCAGCAACTGCGGCGAGCCGGGGCTCGCACCGGCAGGGAGCGTTGCGCCGTACACGACGACATCCTGCGGAAGGGTCAGTGTACCCCGGTTGGAGCCCGTGAGCCACTCGCCGATGGCGATCGTGTTCGAGGTCCCGTCGGTCACCGACTGGAGGCCGATCGGCGGTCCGAAGACCTGGAACATGCCGTTGGGGGCCGCCGAGCCAACCGTCAACTCGGCATAGGGGCTGTTGCCGTACTGGTTCATGCCCGAGCCGACCGAGGCGAAATAGGTGTTGCCCGGGAAATAATACGACACGGTAGAGTATTGCGAGTAGGGCTGCGTCTGGTTTGAGGGGCAGAGGAACGCGCTGATCGACCGCGTGGTCGCCGTCGTCTGGCTCAGGTCTTCGCCGCTACCAAGATCCTCGCTCGCGAGGTTGAAGTTGATGGCGTTGTACGTGGTCGTCTGCTCCATGTAAGGCAGCATCATCGCCTGGGCACTCCAGCAGCCCCACCCCTGGGCGACCTGGCCTTGGAGGTTGCTGGCGTTCGTGCCGCCCGGCGGGAAGCAGTTGTTGGCCGAGTGGTAATTGTGCAGCGCCAGGCCGATCTGCTTCAGGTTGTTGGTGCACTGGGCGCGCCGGGCCGCCTCACGGGCTGCCTGCACCGCCGGCAGGAGCAAGGCAATTAACACCGCGATGATGGCGATCACGACGAGCAGTTCGATCAACGTAAATCCCGCCCCGCGACGCCGGAGCGTTGCGATCTCGTTACGCATGGCAGAACCTCCATCCGAATTATCGTGAGTATGAGCGACAAGAGACATCTCCCGCAGCGCAAGCGAAAGGTCGAATGATCGAGGATCCTCCCCGGTTGATGACGCCGTCGGTCCGACACATCTCCCGACGCGCACGAGGTGGTGTCGGTGACGAGGGATCCTGCAGCTCGAAGGAGATGGGGCAACGACCGCGTGCGGGATCATGAACCCGGGTTCGCGCGCGGAACCATCTCGGATCTCGGCGGCGAACCGAACTTGGGCGGCGCCTTCGGCAACGGCTGGGCCTTGGCTCGATTAACGCTCCCGGGCGGCGGTGGGGGGAGATCGGCCAGCTTGGCTTGTCCGCCACCGTCATCGCCGCAACCGATGCATGCGCCGAAGGCCAACGCTGCCACACAGAACACAGATACGGTCTTTATTGATCGCATGGTGGTTTTCCTCTGCGATCCGGGGTGATGATGACACGACTCGTAGGGCCGTGAACCGAAGTGATGCGGTCACGCGTTCCGGCGATTTTACCAGAGGCGAATCGTCGAAATCGTCGGACAGATGGAGGACTCCGACGGAATGTCGTCGTTGTATTTACGCGGATGTACGCATATACTCTGAGTAAAATGCAACTTCTACGCGGAGAATCACAGTGAGCATCCCTGATGGACGCAACGTGTTCTGGAGGGAAGTTCTCCGTCGACTCGCCGAGGTCGGCAAGAACGAGTCGTGGCTGGCACGACGACTCAACGTGCCGATCCAGACCTTCTCCTCATGGAAACAACGGAACCAGTTTCGACGCGCTTCCCTGGAGCAGCTCGGAGACCTGCTGCATTGGCAGGGCCTGGATGAAGAGTCCGCCGGACAACTCGGGGTTGAGCTGATCGAAAGCCGGAGTCCGGCCAAGTCGGAGTCGCATCCCACCGAGGAGGCGCTGCGACGGATCAACCATGAATATCGGGTCGCGGAGAAGACGTTCACCCGTTATGCCGGCCACACTCTACGCGTGCTCAACACGCTCGGCGAAAACTGCTTCTATGCCTTCACGGCGCCCACGAACACGCCTTACGAGTTCGAGAACACGCCCGAGGGTCATGCGATCGCCGTGGCCATCGCCAAGTCGCTCGTCAAGGGAACGTTATGCCTCTACATTCGCCCGAACGAGGAAGGGGTTTCGTACTATCGGGATACCTGGAGTTACGGGCAGTTGGTCTATCAGAAGCATGCCATCGAGGAGATCGCGGCCTTTCGCGCCCAGCTCAAGGGCTGGATGGTGCGCGGAGAAGTGGAAGGCCAGCCGAAGTTGAGCGCCGTCGACGCGGATCGGATCCTCCATGAGCGGCTCGACCAGTGCTACGTCACCCGATCGCCGATGTGGATGCCCGGGGTCAGTTTGAGCATGATCGGCTGGACCCACGACCGCGAGCTCAAGGCGCGGATGACGATCAGCCTCCCCGGTGCACGGTTCGGGGGGATGCTCGTCTACCCGCGCTACCTGACGCTGGAGTTCCGGTTCATGCGATTCCTGCGTACGGTGGTCCTCGAGGCCTGCAAGGAAATCCAGGCCAGGGGAGAAGGCCGGACCGAAGGCCAGGTGCAACTGATCCCCCCGGAAGACGAGAAGAACCGGAGATATGTCGAACGGTTCTACGAGAAGTATTCTCAACTGTTGCGCTCGGTCTATAGCATCGAGCCAGGGGAAGGGGCACTGACCTGAATCGGCCTCAAACGGAACTCTTGCCCGTCCGCGCGATCACGGCGACGACAACCCGCGCGGCGCCGGCTTTCTTGACGCCCGGGCCGCGGCGCCGCAGGTGGCGCCGGTGGTCAACACGTCGTCGACCAGGAGAATGGTTCGGCCCTCGAGACGAGCGTTTCGCCGGGCGCGGAACGCTCCGCGCATGGCTCGAGTCCGCTCAGTTCTCGACAACTCGGCCAGCTTGTCCGTCGCCACGACTCGCTGTAGCGGCCTCCGGAGCGGCCGATCCAGCCGCCGCGCCAAGCCGCGCGCCAGGGCCTCGGCCTGGTTATAGCCCCGCCGCCAGTGCCGCCACCAATGCAGCGGGACGGGCACGATCCAGGCGTCGTCCGGAAACCGGCCGATCGCCTCACCCCGGGCCTCGAGCCAGAGGCCGCTCAGCCGAGGGGCCAGCCAAGCATTTCGCTCGTGCTTGAGCCGCAAGCACAACTCCCGCAACGACCCCTCGTAAGGCCCCAGGGCCATCGCGGCGTCGAAACCCAGCGAGCGGCCACGACACGCGCCACAACCCCGCTCCAGATCCGCGAACGGTCCGGCCGGCAGAGCACAACGCGGACAGACCGAAGCCAACGCTTTCGACGCTTGCCCCATCAGTTCCGCGTGGCACGATGGGCAGAACGCGCCCGACTGCCCCTCGACGCCGCAGACCGCGCACGACCAGGGGAAGACGAGAGCATCCACGGACTGGCCCAGCACGCCCAACCAACCCGCGACCGATCCCCGGGCCGCCGCAAACCTCTCGTCGAGACGAAGAGAACCCCAAAGAGCCATCGCGTAACACCTGTCAGTATGCAATGGGCAGGGGAGTGCTTCTGCCGGCGCACCGCCGTGGGATCCCGCGATGCCTCGGATGACTGATGATTAACGACCAAGATCGCCGGTCAGGAGGTAGGGTTCGAGCTGTTCGCGGAGCTGGTTCCTTGCCCGGGCCAGGAGAGACTTGATGGCTGCGGGCGACCGACCCATGATGTCGGCGATCTCGGCGTAGCTCATCTCCTCGAACTTGTTGAGCAGGACTGCCATCTTCTGGTCCTCGTTCAGGGCGCCCAGCGCGTCGCGGACCACGTCCGAGAGCTCGGCCTTCCGCATCTGGGCCGAGGGTGTACCTTCTCGGCCTTCGAGCTGCTTACCGAACGGAGAGATCGGCTGCGAGCTACTGGTGCCCCCGAGGGAGACGTTCGCGTTGCGGTTCTTGTTTCGGATGTGGTTGAGCGCCAGGTTGTTGGCGATCGTGAACAGCCAGGTCGAGAACTTGGCCTTGGGCCGGTAACCCTTACGTGCCTTGTAAATGCGGAGGAAGACCTCCTGGCAGAGATCCTCGGCCTCATCCATGTTGCCGACCAGGTGGAAGAGGATCCCGACCAGGCGGTGCTGGTAGCGCTCGACCAGTGCTTCGAAGGCCCCGGGCTCCTCGGTGCGGACCTGGACCATGAGCCGAACGTCCGGGTCGCGCGCCTCGAGTTGCTGCTCCAGAGTCTCTGCCTCTCGGTTCACGACGAGTCCTCCTCTTCCGCGTAATCTCGATCGATCGATCGATTGATCGTTCGTCCGCTATTTCACGGCTTCATAAGCCGTTGAGAGCACCCTTCGACCGGCGTCGCCCGCGTGCACCGCCCCATGATCCGCGTCGTCGTCGAGTCGGCGGCGGAGCTGGCCGCAGGCGGCATCGATGGTCCGCCCCTTGGTCTTGCGCACCGTCACGCTGACGCCCTGGCCCCGCAGGATCGCGACGAATCGTTCGATCGCCTCGGGATCCGGCCGGACGAAGGACAGGCTCGCTACAGGGTTGTACGGGATCAGGTTGACGTGTGACCGGCGAGCCGCCAGCAGACGGGCCAATGCATGAGCATCCGATGGCCGATCGTTGACACCGCCCAAGAGCACGTACTCGTAGGTCACCTGCCGGCCCGACCGCTCGAAGTAGGCGTCGGCCGCCGCAAGCACGGCACCCAGTCCGATGGCCTCGTTGACCGGGACCAACTCATTCCTCAGGGCCTCGGTCGGCGCGTGCAGCGAAACTGCCAGATGATACTGACGGTCCATGGCCGCGAGTTTGAGGATCTTTTCGGGAAGTCCAACCGTCGAGATGGTCACCCGACGCTGACTGATCCCCAGTCCCTCCTCGGCCGAGCAGAGCCGATCGAGGGCCCGGACCAGGTTGTCCAGGTTCGCCAGGCTCTCCCCCATCCCCATGACGACGATGTGCGTGACGGTCTCCTCGGGCGGCAAAAGATTACGGAGATGGATCACCTGTTCGAGAATCTCGTCGGAGGTGAGGTTCCGCTCGACGCCTTTGAGCCCACTCGCGCAGAAGACGCAGCCCATGCCGCAACCGACCTGAGTGCTGATGCACACGGTCCGTCGCGGTCCTTCGGCCATCAAGACGCACTCGATCCGGCGGTCGTCCCGGCATTCGACGACGAGTTTGGCAGTGCCATCAGGGGCGACGTCATGATAAGCGGCCCGAGTGCCGAAGACGGTCCACTCGGCGTCGAGTTGCTTCCGGATTGAGCTGGGCAGGTCGGACATCGGCTCGAACGACACGGCGCGGCGGCGGATCACCCAGTCGAGCACTTGTCGCGCGCGGTAGGCCGGGTAATCCCGTTCAACCATCCACGACCGCCATTCCGCGACGCTCGCCGAGAGTACCGGCCGTTTCGCCAGAGGCGCAGTACGAACACTCGGAGCAGGCCCCACCGTGGTCGCCGGCGCGAAAGCGGCCGATTCGTCACGATCGTCCTCACGGTGAGTCATCCCGACCTCGTATCTCAAAACGGCTCTCGCGTTGACCTTGCTATCAATTGTAGTGCGGTCGCTCGCCGGGGCCAAGGCGCGACTCGAAGCGACGCGACGTTTCCACCCCGCGCGGCGATCTGACGAATCGGTCGGAGACCGAGGTTGCGAAAATAGAAGATTGCTGTATCTTGATCGGCTGGCTCAGAGGCTTGATGCACGAGATCGATCAAGAGTCGCTGCCGCCTTGGCCGCCGAGATGGAACGCCATCGATGAGGGTTCCTCAGGGAGGAGAACCTGTGCTGCGCCGCATGACTGAGAATCTCACCCGGGATTGGGTGGTCCGACGCCGGTTACCTTCGGAATTCGGGCGGGCGCCGATCCACGTCTCGCCTTCGGCGGGATTGCGTTACCTGTTCCGGCCGATGGACGCGGTGGATCCCGTCCTCCTCAGCCTGGTCAAGGAATTCGTGGAACCCGGGACCACGGTCTGGGACGTCGGGGCGAACGTCGGCCTGTTCTCGTTCGCGGCCGCGAGCCGGGCTGGCCCCGAGGGGCAAGTCGTGGCCCTGGAGCCGGACGCCTGGCTGGTGCAGCTCTTGCGCCGCAGCGCCTCGCGGCAATCGCCCGGTTCCGCACCGGTGCAGGTCATACCGGCAGCCGTGGCCTCGACGCCGTCGGTCCGCACGCTCTGCCTGGCAAGCCGGTCCCGCGCCGCGAACTACCTCGCGGAGTTCGGGACGATCGAGACCGGCGGCGCACGCGAGGAGCAGTCGGTCATCGCCGTGACCCTCGACTGGCTCCTCGAATCCTGCCAACCTCCTTCGGTCCTCAAGATTGACGTCGAGGGCGCCGAGCTCGAGGTGCTCAACGGCGCCCCGCGGCTCTTCGAAACCGTTCGGCCGATTGTCCTGTGCGAGGTGATCCCCGACACCTCGGACGCCGTCGCCGCCTTCTTCTCGTCCTACGACTATCGCATCTTCGACGGCCAGACTCACACGCCGCTGCGATCGGCCCTGACGAACGCACCCTGGAGCACGGTTGCCATTCCTTCCGATCGAGGGTGACGGGTCACGGGAAGGAGCAGGTCCCTCCCGCAGCCCGCTCTTCGCGATCAACTGATCTCGTAACCGGCCCGCTGGGGGCGAGTCTGCCAGGCATTGGCCTCGGAGTCGCCAACGATCTCCTCCTTGGCCGGGTCCCAGGTCAGTTTCTGCCGGCCCAATCGGATCGCGATATTCGCCAGGTGGCAGGTGGTCAGCGCCCGATGATGGGTCCAGACGTCGGACACCGGCACGCCACGATCGCGAATACACTCGAAGAAGTTGGCCATGTGACCGTTGACCTTCTTGCCCTTGCGCAGCTCGTGCAGGAGCGACTCGGGCACGGGGTTCTTGTAAAGCGCATCGACGGCACCGCCTTCGAGGTCGATCCGGTCGCGGGTGACGAAGATCCGGTCTCGTGGCTCCACGCCCTGGAAGGTCACGCCATTCTCGGTGTCGTCGCGGATGGTCATCGTTACATTGTTGGCGAACTTGGCCTTAACGCGGAACTTAGTCGTGGTGTTGTAGCGATCGTCCGCACTGGGGTAACCGCCCTTGAACTCAACCGGGAGGACGCCCTCAGCGACCTCGATGGTCTGCGGGCCCGAGTCTTCCATGCCGATGGCCCACTGGCCGATGTCAACGTGGTGGGCGCCCCAGTCGGTGAGCTTGCCGCCAGAGTATTCATACCACCAGCGGAACTCGGCATGGCACCGCTTCACCCGGTATTCGACCTTCGGCGCCTGGCCCAGCCACATGTCCCAGTTGAGCACGGAGGGCGGCTTGGCCACGGGGAACGGGCCGCCGGTGGGTCCGCCGCCGATCGCGGCTGTGACGGCGCTGATCTTGCCGATCCGGCCCGCTCGGACCATGGCGACGGCCAGCAGGAACACCCGGTTGTGGTCGCTCCGCTGCTGGGTGCCGACCTGCACGACGCGGCCGGTCTCCTTGACGACCTGGCAGAGCTTCTTGCCCTCATCGATCGTCAAGGTCAGCGGCTTCTCGCAATAGACGTCCTTGCCCGCGCGCAGGGCGTCGATGCAGATCTTCGTGTGCCAGTGGTCGGGCGTGCCGATGATGACGGCGTCGATGTCCTTGCGGTCGAGGAGCTTGCGGTAGTCCTCGCAGATATCGGCCTTCCCCTTGCCGATTTCCTTGTGGTTCTTGGCCTTCTCCGCGTGGCCCTTGTCGACGTCGCAGACGGCCAGGAAATCGCCGAGACGGGACGCACCCCGGGCGTCCCCGGAACCCTGACCGCCGGCCCCGATCAGGCCGAGACGCGGGCGATCGTTCTTGGCCTTCACCTCGTCGGCCATCGCCCGGCCGAAGGGCGTAAGAAACGGGAGCAGCGCGGGGCTTGTCGACGCGACCCGGAGGAAGTCCCGGCGATTCTGCGTGCGGATGATCATCAGTGAGGACCCTCGAAAAATGAGACTCGGCCGACCCTGCCTGGAAAGACGCCCTCCAAGACTTCGGCCTTGAGGACTCCATCGGCTGAGTCTACCCGCTGGACTGGGTGATGGAAACGACCTTCCCATCGGAGCTCTGATCGAGCCTGCTATCGAGTTGACGCGAAGTGAGACCGCCGCCTCCGGCTGGCGAAGTTTCGGAGTTTCTCGATAAACTGAATCGAGGTTCTCTTTTCCTCGGCAACTGCCATCCTCTCACGGTCTCCGTATTCCTGGATGAAAGGATCAATTGCCATGAGTGTGCTCATCCCCGATGAGGTCCTGCAAGCGAGTCGCTTGTCGGAGAGGGAATTCAAGGTTGAGATCGCCGTCATGCTCTTCCAGCAGGAAAAACTCTCGCTGGGGCAGGCTAGCCAACTAGCCAACTTGCAACGCCTCCAATTTCAGCATCTTCTGGCTAGCCGTCAAATCCCCGTCCATTTCGATGTCGCCGATCTTGAAGGGGATCTCGAGACCCTGCGCGAGTTGGGGCGACTATGATCGTCGTGAGTGATTCTTAACCATTGATCAGTTTGGCGGCCATCGGGCATCTTGATTTGTTGCACGATCTGTATGGCACGGTCACGATTCCGCGAGCCGTGTATGACGAAGTGGCGATGCAGGACCCCCGATTGCCGGGAGTATTGGAGACTCGAACGTTCGAGTGGGTCGTGCGTAGGGATGTTAGTAATTCAAGTCTCGTGATCGCTCTTCAGGCCAGACTTGATCGCGGGGAAGCGGAAGCGATTGTGCTCGCAGAGGACAGATGCGGGATTCCACGTGAGCGATGCCTTATACGCCCGTGTCCTCCGAGAGTCTGGCGAATCGACGTGATGCAGCAGTGAAGATCCTCGGGTAACGCGCGATCTGCTTACTGACTATCGGCGAGTTTCATCATGCCAACGGCGAGCGACGACATCATCGATATGTGGCGTGTCCCCCATGGCAAATCGATCGAGCTCAGGGACTACGATCCCGGCTGGGCCGGCGATCTCAAGCTCCCCAAGGCGGAGCGGAAGCGGTTCGCCGAGGAGGTGCTCACGCAGGACGTCTCTGCGCTGGCCGAAGCTCAGGACCGGCTCTATGCGGCCGACACCTGGTCGATCCTCATCATCTTTCAGGCGATGGACGCCGCGGGCAAGGACAGCACGATCAAGCACGTGATGTCGGGCGTCAATCCGCAGGGATGCCAGGTCTACAGCTTCAAACATCCCTCCGCCCAGGAGCTCGATCACAACTTCCTCTGGCGATATTCCCGCGTCGTGCCCGAGCGGGGGCGGATCGGCATCTTCAATCGCTCATATTTCGAGGAAGTACTCGTGGTGCGGGTCCATCCCGAGCTGGTCCGGGCCGAGCGCATCCCTGGCGCGAAACACAACGACGATTTCTGGGCCGATCGCTACGCCGACATCAACGCCTTCGAACGGCACCTGGTCCGCAACAGTACGGTCATCCTCAAGTTCTTCCTCCACCTGTCGAAGGACGAGCAGCGGAAGCGGTTCCTCAAACGGCTGAAGGATCCGAAGAAGCACTGGAAGTTCGCTGCCGGCGACATGACCGAACGCGGGTTCTGGGACGACTATATGAAGGCGTACGAGAAAGCGATCAACGCCACCAGCACCAAGTGGGCCCCGTGGTACATCATCCCGGCCGACCACAAATGGGTCGCCCGCGCGCTGGTCTCCCGGATTATCGCCACGACGATCGAGTCGCTCGACCTCCGCTATCCCGAGGTGACCGAGGAGCAAAGAGCCGTCATCGCCGAGGCCAGGAAGCAGCTCGAGGCCGAGGAGAAGGGGTGACCCTTCGGGGGGAGCGCGCGTAGATGTCAAAAACTCGGGCTGGGCTGGTGCCCGATGTCCAATTGGGGTGGTAGAATCGGCTGCTGGGGAAGCGATGGTTCGAACCTCGGCGCCGATAAACTGCCTCGAGTTGAGTCATGAGTCATGAAAGAACTGGTCCTCACCTATCCTGATGATCTCGCTCAGGCCGTCCGGTTGACCTCCGACGAACTTTCGGCCCACCTGTCTTTGATGGTGGCCTTGAAGATGTTCGAGCTGGGCAAACTCTCCTCCGGAAATGCCGCAGAGGTTGCGGGCCTCTCTCGGGGGGAGTTCTTCGAGGCATGCGGCCGCTATCGGGTCTCCATCTTCAATTATCCCGACGAGGAGATTGAAGCGGAGCTTCGGGCCGATCTCCAGGCTGTCGGCGGGAGCATGAACCCGTGACCGTCGTCAGCAACACCGGTCCGATTTTCGCGCTGGCCAAAACGGACGAACTGCCTCTGCTTCAAGCCCTGTACGGAGAAATCTTGATTCCACCGTCCGTGCACCGCGAGCTGCTCGCAAAGGTCGGTCCAGAGGCCCAGCGGATTGATGACGCTCTGGCAATGTTCGTGCGCATCACTGCGATACCACAGTCATCGGAAGAAGTCGACCGGCTAACATCTGGTCTCGGTGCGGGCGAGCAGCATGCCATTTGCCTGGCGCTCTCATCCCATGGGTTACTCGTGATCGATGACCCGGCTGGGCGCAGATCCGCCCGGCAACCGGGAATCGCCATCACGGGCGTCGTCGGCGTATTGCTCAAGGCGAAGCAAGACGGCCATATTCCGCTGGTTCGCCCTGTCGTGGAAACCATCCGAGCACACGGTTACTGGCTATCGGATGCCCTCGTAGAAACGGCGTCGCGGCTGGCTGGCGAATCGTGAGCCAGCTCCTCAATACGCCGCCTCCGTCTTCCCCTCGGCGCCGACTTTCCACGGCGTCCAGGCCAGGACGACCTGCTCGACGGTGATATCGGCCTTCTTGGGTCGAATCGGCAACGGCTCGAGCTTGGCCGCCTCGGGGCGTAGCGGTGCGTCGAGTTTGGCCGCTTCCGCCCGGAACTTGGTTTCCAGCTCGTCATACTTCCGCCGCAGGGCGTCGAGCGACTCCTCGGCCTGACTGACGTCGCTATGCTGCTGGGCGGCCCGGCCGGCGGCCTTCGCGGCCGAAGCGGCCTTGGTCACATTGGATTTACTGAGGGTCTTTCGGCCGAGGAGCGCGCCGAGCACCGAGCTGCCCATCGCGACCGTCGCGTCCCAGGTTGACCGGCTCGCCTGCGCCTGCTCGCGCTCCACACGCTCGCGGGCGCGGCGCATCTGATCTTCGAGGGCAGCCTGCTTGGGCGCGTACTTGGCCCGCAGCTTCTCGACCTCCCGATCGCGCCGCTCGCGCGATGCCTGGGCCAGCCGCAGCCGGAATTCCCGCTCGGATTCTCGCGGGCGGGACAGCTCCTTGAACTCGGAGTAGCTCCAGAGGTCCATCGTCCGCTCGCGGTAGAGGTAGTTCTTCAGCGCCTTGGTCCACTCGGCGTAAGACTTGGCCCGGGCCAGCTCGGAGGGCATGGGTGCGAACCTGGCCTCCGCATCGGGCGACTTGTCCAGCTCCGGTACGCCGTCGTCGTAGGTCTCGCTCTGGGCCCAGACCTCCGCCGGCATCTCATCGCCGATCCGTTGGAGCAGGGCCACCGTCTCCCAGTGGTCGACGCCGGCCTTCTTGTCGGCATAATGCAGCCGGGCCACTCCCAAGAGCGCGGGACGATAGAGCAACGATTCCCCAGGATCGACCGGTTCGCGGCGCGGCACGAAGAATACGGGCACATCCGGCGGCACGACCGGCCGGGAGCCGGTCGTGTTGAGGCCAGAGGTCGAGGCGGTCGTGGAAGACGAGGAGGAGCCGGTGAGTACGGCCGTCGTCGCGGGGGAATGTGACCCCGAGGCCATCGCCTGCTTGCGGGATGCCATCAACGTCTGGATCTGCTCCCGCGTCAGCGGTCCTCGGAGGTACGAGAGGGTCCAACGGGTCTGGAACACCAGCGGCCGCTCGTCGTGCACGTTGTTCATCACGAAGACGCGACGGCCGAGGCCCGACAGGGTCTTGTCCATCTCGGGGCGGTCGAAGGCGTGCCCGGTCGCCGTCGAGGCCCCCTCCAGACCTTCGAGCACCCGGTCCTTGTCGCGCTGCGTCTGCAAGCGGCCCAGGAACCAGGTCCCGCAATTGGAGAGCCCTTTGTAGTCGAGGTCGACCGGGTTCTGGGTCGCCAGCACGACCCCCAGGCCGTAGGCGCGCGCGCCTGTTTGAGCAGGGTCAGCATCGGGACCTTCGAGGGCGGATTGGACGTCGAGGGGAAGTATCCGAAGATCTCGTCCATGTAGAGGATGGTGCGCAGGCTCGACGTGCCCGGCTGCGATCGCGCCCAGGCCAGCACCTCGTTCAGGAGGATCGTGACGAAGAACATCCGCTCGTTGTCCGAGAGATGAGCGATCGAGATGATCGACAGCCGCGGCTTCCCTTCGCGGGTGGAGAACAGGCCGCCGACGTCCATCGGCTCGCCTTCCATCCAGGCGGCGAACCCCGGCGATGCGAGCAGGTTATTGAGCTTCATCGCCAGCGTGAAGCGATCCTTGGCCGGGAAGAACGTCTCCAGGTCGAGCACGCCGACCTTCTGGAACGGCGGCGACTGGACGGCATGGATGACCCCGGCCATATCCAGGTCGTGCCCGGCGCGCCAGGCATGGTCGAGTATGTTTGAGAGTAAGATATGATCGCGACTAGAAATCGGGTCGACGTCGATGCCCAGCAGCGCGAGCAGTCCCGAGACGGCCGAGGCGATCCGTTCGCGATAGGCCTCGGCCTGGCCGGCCAGTCCCGGCGGCGGGGCGGCGAACGAGCGGAGGACGGTCAGCGGCAGTCCCGCACGGCTCCCCGGCGTGTAGATCGCCAGGTTGACCGCCTCACGGAACCGCGCGATCCGCGCGCCGTCCTCGCCCCAGGCGGCCAGGCCCTCACGCCACTGCTCGGCCGACTTCGCGGCGAATTCCTCCGGCGTCATCCCTTGACGCGACGCCTCGTCCGCATCGACCCATGGCAGGAAATCCTCGTGACGCAGCTCGGGGAATGTCAACAACAGATTACCCAGGTCGCCCTTCGGGTCGATGGCGATCACCGGGATTCCATCGATCGCCGCTTCTTCCAGCAAGCCGATCCCCAGGCCCGTCTTGCCGCTGCCGGTCATCCCCACGCACACCGCGTGTGTGGTCAAGTCCTTCGACTCGTAGAGCAGCAGGTTCGAGGTGACCTGCCGATTCGCCACGTCGTACACCTTGCCCAGGTAGAAGAGTCCGAGTTTTTCGAAGTCCTGCATGGATTTCCTTGGTCCTGAGGATGCGCGGGCACGAACCTTGACGCGCCGGATTGTGTCGAATATCGATCGTCGTCGCGATCATTTCCCGATCGATACTCGTTCACATTCGTGAGGGGGAGCCTGCCATCATGGCCTCCGAGAAGAAACGGCGGAAACTGTCGTCCATCGACCGGCGGCTGAAACGTCCGGGCTCCACGAAACGGAAGGACGGAGACCGGCGCCACCGCGGTGCCGATCTCGCCCGACTGGAACAAGAGGCGCAAGCAAGCCTCCCGGCAGTGGAACCTCGACGTGGGATGGACCGACGCACCGATGGAGCCGAAATGATCCGCCTGGACGGATCAAGCCATCTCCTTGCATTTGGCCTCGACCCGCGCCTGGTAGGTGCCGATCATGTGCGCGGCGATCCGGCCCTTGACCATCTCCCAGACCTGATCGGCCACCGCGGAATCGACGGTACCATCGCCGCTGATGCCGCCCGCTTGTTTGAGCGCTTCAAGGGCCGATTTGGCGGCAGCCTGGGCGTCACTCAGGCCGACTTCATTCAGGCAATGGGTGTAGGCGTTGGCGACCAGACTCACCGAAGGAAGGTGCGGCACCACGTCTTCCAGATCGACGAAGCGGAAGATCTTGCCCGAGAAGTCCTGCTCGAATGCTCTGGCGGCGACATCGTTTCCGATCATCGGCGCACCGAAGGTGGTAATCTCATGGATCGAGGCGAAGTTGCGTTGGAGCCGCCACGCGGCCAGGAGCGCCAGCGCGCCCCCCAGGCTATGCCCCGTGACCCAGACCGGCCGCTCCTTGGCCTTGATGGCCTCGTTCACGGCCGTCAGCATCGGCTGCCAGACCATCTCCAGAGCCTCAAGGAACCCCTTGTGGAACCGCGCGCCCACTCCTGCCGCGGCGAAATCGGTGCCGGCCCGCCCCTCAGGGAGGATCAAGTAGTTGTTGGCGTTGGTCAAGAGCCAATCCTTGAACCCGTCCAGAGTTGTGGGCGCCTCCGAACCTCGGAAGGCAACCACGATCGACTGGTCGTTCTCCGCGACGTAGACCTGTGTGTTATCTACGCTGATCAGCCGCGCCTCCAGGCCCAGTTCCGAACGGAATCGCGCGGGCCCCTCCGATTCATTGTAGTAGGCCAGATCGCAGGCCCGCGCCAGGAACAGGGCATTTTGCGAATCGCCCGGGACCGAATCACGCAGAGACATGCTCATTGGCGTCGCTCCTGTATCGAACCTTCGAACCAACAGACGCGTCGTCCTCGGCCTCGACACCTACGGTTCACTGCATCGCTTTGCGCTCCGGATTGGCATCGCGCCATGCCTTGATCGACTCCCGGCTCACGGGTGTCCCGCGTAGGTCGAGCATCATCAACGACGCCTTGGATGAGAGCGCGTCGTGAAACCCTTTCTCGGTGATCTTGGTCCTGGCCAGCCTCAAGGTCTCCAGGGCGGGGAGGTCTCGGAGGACCCCGAGGCCCGCGTCGGTCACCTGCGTCCCATTGAGGTCGAGTTCGTGAAGCGCCTTCATGTCCCTGAGCTTCTCGAGGACGCTGTCGGTCACATCCGGGTTGGCCATCTGGAGGACCGAAACATCCGGCAACAGTCCCAGCAAGGAGTAATCCTTGCGATCCCAACCGGTCAAGGTGACATGGCGCCGGCCGTCGACGATCTTCACGCGTTCGCCCAGGTCCAACGGCACCGAGAGGATGTAGACCGCCGGCGTCGCGGTGACCAGTATGGCCAGTACCAGTAGAATCAGCGGCGCGACGCCCTTCCGGGGATGGCGCGCGGCGAAGGCCAGCCCGATCGGTGGCACGACGAGACTACTCCACCCCCAGGCTCGTCGTTGCCGAAATGCGCGGACGATCAGCCAGATCCAGGCCAGGGCGGCCATGGCCACGCCCCCGACCTGGAGGTAGAATGCCTGCCTTTCCATCCATTCGTGAACCACATCGCTTCGCAGCGCCGTACTCGCCAGCGACCAGACCATGGGCCGCTCACCGAGCTTTTTTTGCAACTCCGGGGCGACCGGCACTGACAGCAGATAGAACGCCGGGGCGACCGCGATCACCCCGCCGGCCACGAGCGAGACGAGCGGCCCGATCGCCCGCTGAGGATGACGCACCGCGAACCAGAGGGCCACGGGCGGTAGGATGAGGCTGCCGAGGCCCCACCGGACGTCTTGCTCGATCGCGCGGACGATCAGCCAGATCCAGGCCAAGGCCGCGATCACCAATCCCACGAACAAAGGTATCAGAAGATAGGCTTCCATGAGTCGTCCATGGACTCCCGGTTCGATCGACGGACTGGACCAGCCACCTCCGGCCGGCCCGCGCGATCCACAACTATTTGACCACGGCCGCCAGGACCTTCAGGACCAGGTCTTTCTCGAATTCCTTGGGGAACTCTCCGCCATTGCCCAGCCGGATGAACACCAGGTCGAGACTGGGGACGACGAAACCGTCGTTGTGGTTGCGGCCCAGTGTCATGACCAGGTCGGTCGGTGCGCCGGGGATGTGGGGAGCAGTCCACCACTGACCGCCGTAGTCGCGCTTAACCGATGTCCCCTTCCAGGCAAAGTCATAGTACGACGCCGGGACAATCCGCTTGCCGGCCCACTCTCCCTTGTGCAACGCCAGGTAGCAGAACCGCGCGTGCTGGCGGGGGTTGGTGTGGATGCCGCTATATCCCTGGCTGAACGGGCCGATCGCCCCCACGCCGCCATCGGGACCGCCGAGCGGCTTCCAGCGCAATTGCGTCTCGCCGATCCGCTCAAACAGCCGCCGCTTCAAGAACGGATACAGATCCTCGCCGGTCGCGCGCTGGAACACGAGTACCAGGTGGGCGACCCCGGCATTGCTGTAATGGAAGGCCGCGCCTGGGTCGTTCTTGAGCTGGACCATCGGCGAGCCGTCGACGTGGCCGAGCGCCCATTCGAACGGGTGATCCTTCTCCGGAGGGTTCTGAGTGTCCAGGCCCGAGGCCATGTTCAGAAGGTTTCTGACCGTGATATCCGCCTTGCGAGGATCGGGCAGCGGCAGCGACTCGGGAAGCCATTCGGCGTTGCAGACCTTCATGTCGAGGGACAGCGCCTTGCCGCCGGGAAGCGGACCGTTGCCGAAGTCCGAGAGGATCAACCCGTATGCCGTGCTCGTGTAGGACTTTGAGCTGGAGTAGATATTGAACGCGGTCGTTCGGTCGGCCTCCTTGTACCACTCGCCGACGATCTGGCCGCGGCGGATGACCAGAAGTCCCGTACCGCCGGGAGCCGCGGCGTTGTGGTCCCAGGCCGCCTTGAGCGCGTCCCAATCGACCCCGCCGACCTCGCGGATCCGCGCCTTCTGCGAGTCATCGGGCTCGCCCTCCGCGGGCAGCAAGGTCCGCCAGCCCCCTTGCTCTTCAGGAGGCGGGAAATAGTCGTTCAGGGACGGGCCCGGCCCCTCGGCGGCCCCAGCCAGCAGCGGTGCCGAAACGACCAATAGCAGGCAACATCCGACGCAAAGCCGAAGGCGACTCATGAAGGATCTCCTCTGATGGTTGCTTCGATCACGAACGAACAGCGTGTCATGGTTGCGGTTTCGCCACGGCCCGAGAATACGATACTCGCCTCGCCGAACTTTCGCCATCGGCCACAGGTGTCCTACGCTTGAAATCGGAGCCCCAGCATCCGGTGCGCCGGAGATCCACGAGGGTGGTCCGGGGCCGCCATTCGTGCTACGATAATAGCAGGTTGAGAAGTATTTATCCACGGAGTTATACTGGATCATGATTACGGTTCATCTACGACCAGAAATCGAGCGATTGCTCCAAGAAAAGGCCGTGCGCCACGGGCAGTCACTCGAAGCCCTCCTCCAAGAGCTTGCCGAGCAGGAGGCGTACAGAATCCACAGCGTCGCGTCCTCAGCCATGGAGGCGACTTCGGCCGATCTTTGGATCTCACGCTGGAGATCCTGGGCAGCGGGGCATCCCAACTCGGCCGTCATAGCGGACGACAGTCGTGAGAGCATCTATGAGGGGCGGGGCGAATGACCGTTCTTCTCGACACCAACATCCTGACCCGATCTGCCCAACCCCACCATTCGATGCACCAACCAGCGGTCAACGCGGTTGCCATGTTGCGACAGAGCGGGGAGGTGCTATGCCTGACTCCTCAAAACCTCTACGAGTTCTGGGTTGTCGCCACTCGACCGCTCAGTGAGAATGGGCTGGGATGGGCGGTTATCCGGGCCCAGTCGGAGCTGAGCCAACTCAAGACATTGTATCGCATCCTAATAGACACTCCTGATATCCTGCCGGAGTGGGAACGCCTGGTCCTCCATTATCAAGTGATGGGAAAGAACGGTCATGATGCCCGGCTTGTGGCCGCGATGATCATCAATGGAATCGATCGACTCCTAACGTTCAATGTGGTTGACTTCCGACGCTACCGCGAAATCGTCACGATCTCTCCAGAGTCGGTCCTCGGATCGCTGACTTGAGGCCCGATCGGCTCTACCAGTCGAGGATCTCTGGATCGTTCAGGATCCTCCGCATCAGGCCGGAGCGGATGACTTCGCCTCCTCGACCTTGGCCTTCTCCGCCCCCTTCTTGATCACGTCGATCGCGTGCTTGCAGCTCTGCGCATCCTTGTAACCCTGTCCGGAGGTGGCGATGATCTGGCCGTTGGTCGCCTTGAGCCGCCAGCGATGCTCCTTGGCCTTGTCCTCATAGGTCTCGAACTTCAGCTTCGTCGCCGCATCCTTCTTGATCCGATCGATCGCGTTCTTGCAGTCGCGCTGATCCTTGTAGCCCTGTCCGGAGGTGGCGATGATCTGGCCGTTGGTCGCCTTGAGCCGCCAGCGATGCCCCTCCTTCTGATCCAGGTAGATCTCGAAGGTGAGGGATCGGGTCGTGTCGTCGGACGTGCTGCGCACGACGCCCGACCGGGCCGACGACCGTGGTTCCGTGGTGGTGACTTCCCCCGCTGCCGTTTGCGCCTGCGCTCGAGGCGCCGAGGATCAATCCCAGGGTCAGGGAGAGTTGAAATTGCGTCGGGATCATGATGTCCTCCGGTTCGATGGGTTGCTGATCTCAGGAGTTCCTCATCAGGTCAGACGGTTCTCGACGGAGACCCACGTCGCGGCCGGTTGGTCCCCTTATCGACCGCGCACGGTCGCATACCGAGCCTTCTCGACCGGCGAAGCGGATCGCGAAACGCGAAGCGCACTGAGCCGGTCCACAATCGCGAATGCCGCCTCGGGCTTACCCAGAGCGCCGCGCGTTTTCCGCCATCCGAGCCAGTTTGCCGGGCGTATCGAGAAGGGTATCGATCTTGAACGCCAGCGCGGGGAGGTTGTTGCAACGGAGTGCAACCCCCTCTTCCAGCAGATGATCGGAGTTCCGCTCCTCCTGGCCGGGTATCGGGTTGATCACCACCATGGGCAGCCCCTTGGCCAGGGCCTCCGACGTGGTCAAACCTCCCGGCTTGCCGACGTAGAGGTCGGCCGCCGTCATCAACTCATCCATCTCGGTCGTGAACCCGAGAAGCGTGAACGAGACCGGTGAGCGCTTCGGGAAGGTCTTGATCGCCGCGGAGAGTTCGGCCCTCAGGGCCTCGTTCCGCCCGCAGACGACCACCACCCGCGCCGAGTGCTCTAACCGGGTGAGCGCCTGCATCAGGTGTCCAACCGGCCCGACCCCGAATCCCCCCGCCGAGACCAGGATCGTGAACCGCTCTTCTTCCAGACCATGCTTTCGACGCAGGGCGCGCTTGTCCTTGGGGACCGCGAAGACCGGATCGATGGGAATCCCCGAGACCGTCACCAGGGACTCGGGCACGCCCAGCGCTCTCAGGTGGACCTTGGTCTCGTCCAGGGCGACGAAGTATTGCTCCGCATGACGGCACAGCCACATTGCGTGGACGTCGAAATCGGTGACCACCACCGAGTTCAAGACCCGCACCTTCCCTTCCTCCTTCAGCGACGAGATGATGCCGGACGGCAGGAAATGGGTGCAGATCGCCACATCGGGCTGATAACGGCGGAGATATCGGATGAACGGATTGGCGTTCAGACGGTCGAAAGCCAGTCGGACCGGGTCGTTCTTCTTGGGGTCGTCCAGGTAGTCGTAAAGCCAACCGAGGACCTCCGGCGCCTTGTTAACCAGGTCGATGTACGCCTTGGAATAGAAGTGCCGGAACACCTGGTTGGTGTACTTGAGCACGTCGAGATGCTGGACCTCCGATGCGAGACCCCGAACCTGGATCGCCTTCTCGACGGCCTCCGCCGCCCGGAGATGACCCGCTCCCGCACTGGCTGAGAGGACCAGAACACGACCTAACATGGTCTGAATCGCCTTTTTACCAGGAGCCGAACGGAATCGCTCGGCAGACTGTCCCGCCGAGAACGTCGCAGGCATGGATCCATGCCGTCTCGAATCGGATGTTTCATCGATCGTTTCGGAGTCTGGGGCGATGGGCGCAAAAGGTCACACATCTAGTTTATCGAGTCGGCGCAGGCAAATGTTGCACAGATTCTCCTGGATTCTTATCGCGAAGTTCACGTCGCGGGTCAACGAAGAGTCTGTTCGCGAAGGGCGAGCGGGGGGCGTCAGCCCCCTGTTTTCGAGGGCGTCGCTCACCGGACACGGGGCTGACGCCCCCCGCTCGCCCGAACCTGCCCCATCGGGAACAGACTCGAAGACGATTTCGACGAGTGAGTGCTCAGACCTTTGTCGCGCCAAAGTGGGTCGCGAGACGTACGATCCCACATCCGGCCCTCTGGACGCCCGGCAAATTCGATTATCCACTGGACGCCGGCCTTCGGTCCGTGTCCAATATTTGTTCAAGAGAATGGGGCTGGTTCCGTCGAAATCGACGCTGAGATGAGAAGACCTCGGGCTTGCCGTTATCCCCAATCTTCCCAAACCGGTTGGCAGGCCACCGGCGCGAGTTGCTCGAAACGATGAAAACGCTCAGAATCCGATGTTTGTTGTACGGCGTGACTTCCATCGCCCTGGTGGCTGTCCTCGCATCGGCCATCACGATGTTGATGAGTTTCGCTCCGGCGACCGCGAGAGAGCCGGAGCCGCGCGACCCGTTTCAAAGGCAAGTCCTGCCCTTGCTCGAGCGATACTGCTTCGACTGCCACGCAAATGAGAGTTCGGAGGCGGGAATCGTCCTCGATCGCTACGAGAATCAGGAAGTGGCTGTCAAGGACGGGAGGACCTGGCTCCGCGTGCGGGATGCGCTCCAGGGAGGGATCATGCCCCCGGCCGACATGCCCCAACCCACGCTGGAAGAACGGGATCGCATCGGCGGCTGGATCGAGAAGGACTTCCTGGCCGCTCAATGTGCGAAGCAAGTCAGCTCGGCTCCGGTCGTGATCCGGCGGCTCAACCGGCAGGAATACAACAATACAATCCGCGACCTGTTAGGGCAGGATCTTCACCTGGCGGATGCCTTCCCCCCCGATGATATCGGTTTCGGGTTCGACAATGTGGGTTCCGCACTCAACATCTCACCCATCCATGTCGAGAAGTATCTCGACGCGGCGGACCTGGCCTTGCAGAAGGCGATCGTCTTGCCCGACGCGGAGGAATACTCACCCAAAGAATTGATTGGCTTGAAGACATATCCGCTACCGCCCAACGGAGCGGTCGAGTTCAAGCATTCCTTGAAGCCGGGTCGTTACCTGGCCGATTTCAGCCTGGTGCGCGTTGGGATTCCGGAATCGGTCCCGCCGCCTCGGTTGATGATCGGGTTCGGCAAGGATCGCCGCACCGTGGCCGCCGCGCGGGTTCAGGACGAGACGGTGGTCTATCGCTACTGGCTCAGGGTCGCGGAAGGGGACAACCTGGTCCATGTCGCGTTGGCTCCCGGCCAGTCGAAGGATCCGAATGTCGACAGGCCCAAGGACGTTGCCGCCAACGTCAGCGGAGACAAGCGTTATGGGGTCGAGACGGGCCTCCATGTGGACTCCATGGTCGTGCGTGGCCCCGTCTCGGTGAAGGCCGACCAGCTTCCCGAGTCACATCAGAGGATCGTGTTCTGTACTCCCGATTTCGGCGATCAATCGCGGATCGATTGTGCACGCCAGGTGATCGCCCGGTTCGCGGAACGGGCCTTTCGACGGCCGGTTCAGCCCGATGAAGTCGAACGCGTCCTCCAGATCTTTCGACTGGCCCACGACCGGGGTGAGAGTTACGAACGCGCCGTGCAGGTCGCCCTGACGACCGTGCTGGCTTCTCCCAAGTTCCTGTTTCTGGTCGAGCCGGAGGAGGCCCGCGACGATCGGCCGTTGACCGAGTTCGAGCTCGCCAGCAGGCTCTCGTATTTCCTCTGGAGCAGCATGCCCGATGACGAGCTGATCCGCGAAGCCCGCGCGAAGACGCTTCGGACCGATCTTCGCCGACAGGTGGTCCGCATGCTGGCCGACCCCAGGTCCGACGCATTCGTGGAGAACTTCGCCGGCCAGTGGTTGCAACTCCGCAAGCTGGCGGGCGTGGCCCGGGACAAGGACCTCTTCCCCGGTTTCAACAACACGCTCCGCGAGGCGATGCGCCAGGAGACCGAGGAATTCTTCGCATACATCCTGCGATACGATCGGAGCGTGCTGGAACTGCTGGATTCCAACTACACCTTTGTCAATGAGGCTTTGGCGCGGCATTATGGGATGGACGGTGTTACAGGCAAGGGGTTTCGCAAGGTGGAACTGGCGGATCGGCGGCGCGGTGGCGTGCTGACGCAGGCCAGCGTGCTCACGTTGACATCGAACCCCAACCGGACCTCGCCGGTGAAACGGGGACAGTGGATCTTGCAACAGCTCCTCGGGACGCCACCCCCGCCGCCTCCACCGGATGTCCCGAAGTTGGACGAAAGCCAGCAGGCCGCCGATGCCGCCACGTTGCGAGAACGCATGGAGGTGCACCGGGCCACGCCGGAATGCGCCACGTGTCATCAGCAGATGGATCCTCTGGGCTTTGCCCTGGAGAACTACGATGCGGTGGGGCGCTGGAGGGTCCGAGACGGCCAGTTCCCGATCGATCCGTCCGGAGAGCTGATCGGGGGACGCAAGTTCTCGGATATCCGGGAGCTGAAGCAACTCCTCGGGTCCACCGCGGCCAAGAAATTCACGAGGGCTCTCGTCGAGAACCTGTTAACCTATGGCCTGGGACGAGGATTGGAGGCCTACGACTTTTGTGCGGTTGAGGAGATTCGCCAGCAGCTTGCCGCCAACGACTATCGAATCCAGAACATCATTTTCGGGATCGTGGAGAGCCGAGCGTTCCAGAATCGGGGCGTTGCTCGGTGATCGTGCTCCGCCAAACTTCTTATGTGATCGGGGAAAGCTGAGATGACGACTCACGTGACCCGCCGTACCCTGCTCCGCGGCATGGGAGCCGCCCTGGCACTCCCGTGGTTGGAGAGTCTGCCGGCCGTCGCCCGTGCGGCCACGAAGTCGTCCAGGCCGCCGGTCCGGATGTGCTTCTGGTACGTGCCGAACGGCGTGCATCTGCCGACCTGGTTCCCGGCGCAGGAGGGGCGCTGGTCGACTTGCCCGAGACGCTCCGGCCCCTTTCCTTCGCCCGCGAGTACCTCAACTGCTTCCATGGTCTGACGCACAACACGGCGCTGACCAACGGCGACGACGAGGGTTGCGGCCACGGTCAGGGCTCCGCAAGTTTTCTAACAGGTGCCCAGGCGTACAAGACGCAGGACGCCGTCCGCGTCGGCGTCTCCATCGACCAGCTCTATGCGCGACACGTCGGAAATGACACCCGGTTTCCCAGCCTCGAGCTGGGCTGCGAGTCCGCGCGATCGGGCAATGCCTTCGGTTACAGCGGGACCTACAAGACGCACATCTCCTGGCGAACACCGACCTCGCCCGCACCGTACGAGCTGAATCCGAAGATCGTCTTCGATCGCCTGTTCACCCAGGGAAGCCAAAGCCTGACGCAGTCCACGGTCGCCGATCGTGACTTCTACCGCAAGAGCATGCTCGACTACGTACTCGACGACGCCAATCGCCTTCGAAGTCGCGTGGCCAGGACCGATCAGCGCAAGCTGGATCAGTACCTGACCGGTGTCCGCGAGGTGGAACGGCGCATTCAGCACGCCACGGCCACGGTCGAGGTTCCTGGGACCGACTTCCAGAGGCCCGCGGGGATCCCGGAAGACTTCGACGAGCACCTGCGCCTGATGTGCGACCTGATGGTGCTGGCCTTCCAGACCGACAGCACCCGGGCTTCCAGCTTCATGGTCACCAAGGAAGCCACCGACCGGAACTATCCCTGGCTGGGCTTCACCGACGGCCACCACGAATGTTCTCACCACGCCAACGACGCCGAGAAGAATCGCAAGCTCCGAGAGATCGACCGTTACCATATCGAGATCCTGGCATACATGATCGAAAAGATGATGAACGTCGAGGAGGCCGGCGGTACGACGCTGCTCGACAATTCCATGGTGCTCTACGGCAGCGGCATCAGCGACGGCGACCGTCACGACCACATCAACCTCCCGGTCATCGTGGTGGGTAAGGGCGGAGGCACCCTGCGATCGGGACAACATCAGAAGTGCCGCCCCGAGACGCCGATGTCCAACTTGCTACTGGCCATTTTGCGACAGGCCGGCGTCCCCGTAGATCGCTTCGGCGACAGCACCGAGCCCCTGCCGGGACTGTTGGCGTGATGGTTCGATTTTACGCATCCTGAAGGGGTATCACCGTGTGGATTCGTCACCTGAATCGGGCACTCCTGGCGGTTGCCGTCTTCGGATCGCCGGCCACTTGCACGATCGCCCAGGACAGGCCGGATTCTACGGAATCGCTGATCGCGAATCTGCGGGCCAACAAGGTCGACCTTCGCCGATCTGCGGCGACCGCGCTTCGTCTGGCCGACCGGAACGTGCAACGCAGGGCGTTGCCCGTGATGAGCGAGCTGCTGACCAAAGAAAGGGACGGTCAGGTCCGGTTGGCCGTGCTCGACGTAATGACCGCTCTCGGCCACGATGCCGCGCCGGCGGTCCCCGCGCTCGTTCAGACGTTGCGCACCACCATAGGGGGCAACCGCCAGGAAAAGGCACATCAGGATTACCGTTCGGCCCTGGCGCTGGCGGCCATCGGCAAGCCGGCCGTCGAGGGATTGCGCGGCCTGCTGAAGGAGCGAAAGGAGAGTGTCCGCGCGGAAGTCATCATGGGCCTGGGGCGCATCGGCCCGGACGCAGAAGCCGCCATTCCCGACCTGATCCCGTTGCTCGGCGACAAGACGGAGCGGATCCGCCGGGAAGCTTCGCTCGCGCTCGGGCGAATCGGCACATCGGCAGCCGATCCCTTGATCGTCGCGACCGCGAATAAAGACGTCATCATTCGCGCGGGGGCCGTCGAGAGCCTGGGGTATCTCCCGGCGCCGAACGAACGGGTCCATCAGGCGGTGCTCCATGGTGCGCACGATGGAGCACCGGAGGTCCGGACGGCCGCATTGAAATCGCTAGCACGATTCGCCGTGCCCGATGATGCCATGCTGCCGGTCCTCAAAGAAAACCTCCGACAGGAGGACGAGCGCGTCCGGCTGGCCGTGGTCAACCTGCTCGTCGCGCGTCGCAAGTTGCTCCCACCCTTGGCGTCGGACCTCGAGGCGCTCCTGACGGCGGAGAACGACGGAATCGCGCGCCACGCGGCGTTCCTGCTGGGCAGGATGGGCCCGGAAGCCGCCCCACGATTGCTCGATGCCGTACGGCGGAAAACGAGCCGCATCGATCCAATTTCCGAAGCACTCGCACAGATCGGCCGGCCCGTGGTCGGGTTACTCACGCAGGCGATCAAGGATCCGGAGCCTCGCGTCCGACAGGGCGCGGCCCTGGCGCTCGGGCGGATTCGCCCCCTGGCTACCGGTACCGCGCAAAAGCTATCGGCCGGGCTGAACGACTCCGACCGCCATGTCAAAGCCGCCTTCCTCACCGCGATCGGTCATCTCGGTCCGCGCGCGAACGAATGCGTGCCGGCCGTGCGTGTCATGCTCAAGGACGAATCCGCGGGAATTCGCATCCAGGCCATCGGCATCCTCTTTCAATCGGCACCACGCGACGACCGACTGCTTGGCGATCTCACGGGCTTGCTCAACGATCCTGAGGCTCAGGTTCAGCGACATGCGATGGAGACGATTCGTGCCCTGGGCCCACCGGGTCGAAAGGCGCTGCCGGTTGCGATCGAGAAGTTGAACAGTCCGGACCCGGATGTGCGACTGGCGGCTGCGGAGTTGATCGGGAGCCACGGCCCGGCTGCGGCCGCGGCCGTTCCGGCTCTGACGGCTTTGCTGGACGATCCCTCGCCGAAACTTCAGACGATCGCCGCGAAAACGTTGGGAAGTCTGGGAACCGCGGCAAAACCGGCATTTGGCCGGTTGACGGCGCTCCTCGGAGCCAAGCAAGCCGAAGTCCGGGAAGCCGCAACATCGACGCTGGGAAGCCTGGATCTCGAAGCGGAAGTCGTCAGACCTCATATCGCCAGGGCGCTCCGGGACGACTCGACCGAGGTGCGACGGGCTGCCACGAGGGCCATCCAGCGATTCGGCCCCCAGGCGGCCCTCTTCCTCCCGGATATCATCTCACTGGCCGAGAAGAAGGAAAATCTCCGCACGCTCCAGAGACTGCTCCGCCGGTTCGAGCGAACCGGCCCGGACGCGCGGTCGCTGCCCGAACTCGTCAAGCTCCTCGACCACAAGCAAGATTCCGTGCGCCTGCTGGCGATCAAGTTCCTGGGGCTCGCGGGCAAGAATGCCCGAGACGCCATACCTGCCCTGGAGCGAATGCGCGACGATCCCAGCGCCGAGGTTCGCAAGCAGGCAGAAGCGGCCTGCAAGCAGATCAAGGATCACTCGCTATCCATTTGAACGACGCGCGGGGGTTTCGAGCCGCGTTTTGGTCTCAGAGTTTGTCCCCGAAGGGGCAGGTCCGGGCGAGCGGGGCACGTCAGCCCCCTGTCCGGTGAGCGACGGCCCTCCAAGACAGGGGGCTGACGCCCCCCGCTCGACGTACCGGAACAGACTCTCACGTCTTCCCCCGGCCGGAGGATCCGGCAACAAGTCGTCACGAATGGTAGGTCGAATGCACAGTCCAGTTTCTTGAGAGCGCTCTTCAATCCTCGATCCGACGCAAGTAGGTTAGAAAGGGGTCCCGGGGCGTCCTCTGCCGCGACATTCGCAGAATGCAGAGTCCGGACGCAACCGTAGCGGCTTGTGGAAAGGCGAGACCAATGGCGAGTGAAACCGAAGCACGAGGGCGGGTCGCGAGGATCATGGCCGGCACGGCGGGCGTCGAGATCAAGGCCACCATTCCCCAAAAACAGATTGAGGCGGCGCTCCAGATCTATGGCCTCACTCTGAACGATCAGAACGAGCGATACATCTATTTCTTCGATACGCCGGACCTGGAACTGTTCGCGACGGGAATCATCGCCAGGGCCCGGCGCCTTGTCGGAGCCGAGCACGACAGCACGATCAAGTTTCGGCCGGTGGAACCGGATTCCGTGCCGGCAATGTGGCGAAAGTACAGCGGTTTCAAGATCGAGGCCGACTCCAGTGAGAAGGGCGTGGTCAAATCGGCGTCACTGACCATGCCCGTGGCCAAGGGGATGATCAAGCGGGTCGCCGCCGGGAATGAACCGGTCGCCAGCCTGTTCACGGAAGAGCAATTGCTCTTCCTGCTCAGCCTGGCGAGCAAGAAACTCGATTATTCGAGCGTCGTTGTGATGGGACCGATGCGTGCCTGGCGATGGAAGTACAGGGATCCGGGTCTGCCCTGGCCCATCACGGGAGAACTGTGGCAGCGCGAGGATGGCGCCCGAATGTTTGAAGTATCGATCAAGACGCCCGTCGTTCAGGCGGCTGCGGCTACCGCCGGTTTCATGGCCTTCCTTGCGGAGGTTGGGGCCGAGCGGGACGACGGCCAGCAAGCCAAGACCCGTTGGGCGCTGGAACACGCGGCCAGTCAACACCAACAGGCAAAGAACGCGAATCCCTGAGGTGGCCGTCGGCCGAAACCAGAGAGTGATTCTCGTCCCATTCCCAAGCCGGCGTTCGCTTCGATCGAACCGGCCCCTCTCATCGGGACAGGTGCCTTACGGGTTGACCAGATGGAAGGTTAGATCGACCTGGCCTTGTTCATGGGTTGGCTCCGGTAGCCGGGATGGATGAGAACACGCTCCTGCGATACAATCCCGTGAGGAGGGACCAATGACGACCATTACACTCCCCGCCGACTTCGAGGGTCCGCTCGCGGAGGAGGCACGCCGACAAGGAACGACGCCGGAACGTCTCGCCCTCGACACGCTTCGACTGCGATTCGGTCCGTCCGTGGCTTCGCCTTCCGAGAAGCCGCCGAAGCCGAACCTGGCCGATTTCTTGACCGGGTATATCGGCCTTGTGGAGGGTTCGGCCGAGCCGCTTTCCGAGCGCTGTGGCGAGCAATTCGCGCAGGGGTTGGTGGAAGAGACCATGCGAGAGAACCCGTGACGTTGACCGACACCGGCCCCCTTTGTAGCCCTCCTCAACCGCAATGACCCGAACCACGTGCGATGCCTGACGGCGGCCCGACTTCTGCCGCGAGAGCCGCTCGTGACGACTTGGCCGTGCTTGACCGAAGCCATGTACCTGCTCCATCGAGCAGCCGGCCATGACGGGCAAGCCGCGCTGTGGCGCTGGCGAGCCGACGGGCGATTGATGCTCATCGATCTCACGGCCGACGAAGTTGACCGCATGGTTGAACTGATGGAAAAGTACAAGGACCGTCCCATGGACATGGCCGATGCCTCGCTCATCGTGGCGGCTGAGCGACTCGGCGAGAAGCGGATACTCACGCTCGACAAGGATTTCCATATCGATCGCCTCTTCGACGGAACCGCCCCGCAGCCGGTGCCGTGACACGACGCTCCTGAGCCGATTGGTGACACGCTGCCTTCTCAGGATCTGTGGGGATCGGCCGCCGCGCCGGGCATCCCAGCTTCATCCCACCCCCTCGGTCAGAAGTCCGGCTGCCTCCTCGGTGATCTGCTCCATAGCGGCCTCGACATGCCGGCGGCGCGTACGGAAGCTCAGGACACAGACCCGGGCCAGGAATCGCCCGTTGACCGTGCAGCCGGTCAGCATCACCTGGCCCCGGGCATTGACCCGCTCCAGCAGCCGGCGGGTCGCCTCGTCTCGCATGGCCGCCGAGGCGCCGACCGGCTGGAGCTGGAAGGCCAGCAGCGAGAGTTGGGGCGGGGCCACCAGGGAGATCCCCGGCTGGCGCACCAGTCGCTCGGCCGCCGCGACGGCCAGCGCCCTCTTCTCGGCGATCGCCGCCCGCAACCGGGCCACGCCGAGCGTCTTGATCGTCAGCCACACCCGCAGGCCCGGGAAGCCCCGCGACAAGTCCGGGCCGTGCTGGGCCGGGTCGTAAAACTCCTCGTCGGCCGCCGGCGGCAGGTAGCCGGCCTGCATCCCGTGCACGGCGCGGAGGGCCGAGCCATCGCGGACCAGTAGCGCCCCGGTGCCGTAGGGCAGGAACAGACCCTTGTGCGGATCGAGCGTCAACGAATCGGCCCGCGGCAGCCCGGCCAGGAGTGGGCGGAGTTCCTCGACCAGGTGGAAGAAGGCGCCGTAAGCCCCGTTCGAACGTGATGCCACAGCCCTTCGCGGGCGCACACGTCGGCGATCGCCTCCAGTGGATCCACGGCCCCGGTGTTGGTCGTGCCGGCCGTCGAGACGACCAGGAACGGCCGCAGCCCCGAGCGGCGGTCCTGGCTGATCTGTGCGACCAAGGCGTCGGTACGCATCCGGAACTGATCGTCGGCCGGAATCGGCCGGACGCGATCGGGCAGGATCCCCGCCATCCGGGCCGATTTGAGGACCGAGGCATGGGCCTGGGTCGACATGTAGAGCGCCCCGCCCGGATCTCTGGGCCCAGCAACCGCTCGCGGGCGCACAGGACGGCGTTGAAGATGGACATCGAGCCGCCGGTGGTGAGCAGGCCGCGGGTCCCGGGCGGGAAGCCCATCCATTCGCGGAACCAGTCCAGGACGTTGGCCTCGAGCTGGACCAGAGCCGGCGCAGCCCGCCAGACGCCGGTGTAGCGGTTGGTGGCGTCGGCGATCAGGTCGGCCAGCGCGGCGGTGAAGAGGCCGCCGCCGGGGATATAGGCCAGGTAGCCGGGGCCGGCCGAGTTGAACGAGCGGGGAATCCAGTCGCGGAACAGCGAGTCCAGCATCGGCTCGAAGGCGGCCCCCTGCTCGGGCGGCGGCTCGCGCAATGCCCGGCACAGGTCCTCGGCCCGGGTGTCGCCGCGGGCGGGCTGGTCGGAGAGGGAGGCGAGATGGGCGACGACCCGTTCCAGCACGTCACGGCCCATGGTCCGCATCACTTCGGGCGGCAGCTCCAGGTCGGCGGGATCCTCGGGTGAAGTCGTCATGGGCGGGGATGCTCCGCGGGCCGGGGCGAATGGCGGCGCCTGCGCTGGTCGGGCCCGACCATTGTATCTCGGGCTCGGTGCGAGGGGAGCGCTGACCAGAGGCAACCGGCTCGTGGGCCATACCGCCTACGTCACCGGGCGGAGGAACCACACCACGGCGGCGCCCGGATGATATTGCCCTCCACCCGAACGCCGACAAGGACTAGTCGATGAGCCGCGGATGACACAAGACGTCGATATCTTCTCCCCGAGGGCCGTGGAACTGGCCGAGGAATTGCGGTCCCACCTCTCGAAACGCTTTCACATCGCGGTACGCGTTCCGACCGTGGCGAATGGACTCGGCCATCGCTTATACCAGGTTCGCGAGCCTCAAAACCGCCATCTCGTGGATGTTCGCCTGGTCGATCGCCTCCCTCCTCATCAGGTAGTCGAGGAAATTCTGGTGGTCCCGCCCGCGGAGTTGATCAGCCAGAAGGTGCAGAGCATGGTCCATCGTTCCAGATCTGCCAAGGGACCCACGGATTTGACCGACATCCGGCGCCTCCTCCTGACCTTCCCCGAGCTCAAGGCTGCTGACGGGCCCGTCGCGGATCGCCTGCGAGCTTCGGGCGCGCCGGATCCGGTGATCGAGGCCTGGCGCGAGATCGCCGCTCAAGAGATCGTCCCGGAGAGCGACGACGGGTCCTGAGCCAGTGTTACTTGGACCCGCGACGTTGACCGATACCGGTCCATTTGTGGTCCTCATCAACCGCAATGACCGGGACCACAAGCGATGCCTGACCGGGGGCCGGCTTCTGCCGCGGAAGCCGCTCGTGACAACCTGGCCGTGCTTGACCGAAGCCATGTACCTGCTCCATCGAGCAGCCGGCCATGACGGGCAAGCCGCGCTGTGGCGCTGGCGAGCCGACGGGCGATTGATGCTCATCGATCTCACGGCCGACGAAGTCGCCCGCATGGTTGAACTGATGGAAAAGTGGCTCTTCGCAGAATCGTGTGGGTAACATCGTGCCGCGACAAGCTCGAAAGGCCCTGTTTTTCAGGGCGAATCGCACGTTCGACGTCGTTGCAAACTTGTCACGATCTCGACCACTCGAGGAGAACGAGAATCATGTTGTTGTTGCTTGAGAGGATCTAACAACAGCAACAAGATCGTTCTCTCCAGATTGGCCGCTCAGGGCCGGTGGATCGTGCCGACGACTCGTGAATGAACGGGGCCATCTGCTCTTGTGGCCGGCGGTTGCATGGCTCCGAGGCCGTTAAAATCACCCACACGATTCCGCGAAGAACCGAAAAAAATTTGGTGTCCCCGGCGCAATCTGCCGCGACCCGTGACTGATGAAGAATCGGACTTCGCGCGCTGCGAGACCGGGACGGTCCATGATGTCTTGCATGCTGCTCGAGGATCGAATGGACACAATACGCATGCACCGACTCCGGGCCAGGGAAGCACTCCCAACTGGACACCATACTTCCGGTCTACAACGGCATTGCAACATGCATACAGCAAAAACAAATCAGTCTTCACATAGGTTTTTTAACGATTCTCTGAATCCGATGCACTTCTAAGAAGCCGGTCCAAGGTTTTCCAGCGCGAGCACGACCTCGGTGACGCGTGACCAGGCCTCAGCCCACGAAATCGGCGGTTGGATGCCTGGGGTGTCGTCATCGACTCGGAATCCAAATTCATACAAAATTTATAGATTTACAAGACCATGATTAGTACATGCCTTCGCGATCGTAAGGAATTCCTGCGCGTCGAGCGCGGAGAGACCGTACCGATCGCGGCGGCCATCGCCAGGGTCTGCGAGACGGATCACGATTGACACCTACGGGTGATACGTTCACGAGTCGTTGGAGGTTGGAGACGACATAGGCACCTAGGGAGGTCTTGAGGATGTCCACGACGCTGGGGAGTCTCTTGCGGACCGCCAACCGGATTCATCTCGGCCGCGCGCGGCTGAGGACGCGCCAGAAACGTGCGGCCCGTCCTCGGCGGGTCGAGCGGCTGGAGGAGCGGGTCCTCCTGTCCACTTTTACGGTGACGGACGTCCTCGACGACGGCAATCTCGGCTCATTGCGCTGGGCGATCAACCAGGTGAACGCCGACAAGGCGAAAGGCCTCGATACCATTGACTTCGACATCACGGGGACCGGTCCCTTTGTGATCGCGCCGACCTCGGCGCTGCCGACGATCACCCATCGCGTCCTGATCGACGGCTCCAGCCAGCCCGGCGCCAGCCCCAACACGCTCACCACCGGCGATAACGCCATCATCCTCATCGAGCTAAGCGGATCCAGCGCGGGCTTTTCCAGCGGCCTGACCATCACAGCCAATCGCAGCACGGTCCAAGGTCTGGCGATCAACCAGTTCGCACAGGAAGGGATTCGCTTGACGGTCGGGAGCAACGACGTCATCTCGGGGAACTTCCTCGGCACCGATCCGACCGGTACGACCGCTTTGCCGAACCAGGACTCGGGCGTGCTCGTCGATGGATCGAATGGCGATACGGTCGGCGGCACGACACCGGCCGCGCGAAACATTGTATCAGGTAATACGAATCAGAATATCTACCTGATCAATGGCTCATCGGGTAACGTGGTCGCAGGGAACTGGGTCGGATTGACCGCCGCCGGCAACGCGACTCTGCCGACCGACGGCAATGGCGTGAGCCTGTCCTTAGCCCCGAGCAACACGGTTGGAGGGACTGTGGCGGGGGCCGGTAACGTGATTGGCGGCCAGACGTTCGACGGCGTTGTGATCGATTCGTCGAACGGCATCGTTGTGGAGGGCAATCGCATCGGCACCGACCCCACGGGGACCATTGCGCTCGGCAACGACGGGGTGGGCGTGTTCATCGGTTTCAGCAACGCGGCAGACAACACGATCGGTGGACCTACCCCGGGAGCCGGCAACCTGATCTCGGGCAATCTGAGCGATGGGATCCTGGTCAACCCGGAGATTGGCAGCGGCAACGCCATCCTGGGGAACTTGATCGGTACCGATGTCACTGGCTCGGTCGCAATGCCGAATCAGGGCCACGGTGTCCACATTCAGGGAAACGGGGTCACAGTGGGTGGTCCGCTCCCCGGGGCTGGCAATGTCATCTCGGGCAATCTGGGTGACGGCGTGTTCCTGGATGGCGCGAGCTCCAATGTCGTCCAGGGCAATTTCGTCGGCACCGACGCTTCGGGGATCCGACCGCTGGGTAATGGGATCAATGGCGTCAGCGCAACCTTTGGTTTTGCCAGCGACCTATCGGCGACGAACAACACCATCGGAGGCACGGGCGCCGGTGCGGGGAACATCATCGCTTTCAACAGCAACATCGGAGTCAAGATCGGAGAGTCCTCATTCGATTCATCAACCGGTAACGCGATCCTGTCGAACTCGATCTTTGCCAACGGCGAGCTCGGGATCGACCTGGGCGCCGATGGGGTGACTCCGAATACCCCCGGTGGAGTCATCGGCGCCCCGAACAACGACCAACCCTACCCCGGGTTGCTGGATTTCGTGAACTTCGGCACAACCGCGGCGATCAAGGGTACACTCGCCGCCTCACCCAGCACGACGTACACGGTCCAGTTCTTCGGGAATACCACGGCCGATCCCTCCGGATTCGGCCAGGGACAGTTCCTGCTGGGCACGACCGCAATAACGACAGACGCCAGCGGCAATGCGGCCTTCCAGTTTACCTTCCCGTTCGTGCCCGCTGGGGTTCAGTTCGCCAGCGCCACCGCGACCGATCCCTCGGGCAACACGTCCGAGTTTGCCCAGGATGTCCCGCAGTTCCTGGCCAATCCCCCCCTTGCGGCACTCAACGACACCTACCTCACCGACATCAATACCACGCTCAACGTCGCCGCCCCTGGCGTTCAGATCAATGACGTTGTCCTTGGCGGTGCCTCGATGACTTCGGTCCTCGTTACGAATGCGACGCACGGCAGTGTGACATTAAACGCCGATGGCTCGTTCACCTATCAGCCAAAGACCGGATTTACCGGCACGGATTCTTTCACGTACGAGGACGTTGTCGCGGGGCAGACGTCGAATATCGCCACCGTGACGATCCAGGTTCGTCCCAAGACCTTCTTCGTAACCAACACCAACGATAGCGGGCCTGGATCGCTCAGGCAGGCAATTCTCTTTGCGAACCAATCCAACAGCACCCCCCCAGATACGATCAAGTTCAACATCCCGGGCACAGGCCCGTTTATCATCTCCCCCCTGTCAGTCCTGCCGACGATCACCCACCCGACGGTCATTAACGGCTACACTCAGCCAGGCGCCAGCGCGAACACGTTGAGCCAGGGTGACAACGCCGTGATCCTCATCCAGCTCAGTGGTTCACTATCCGGATTTTCCAACGGGCTGACGATCGACGCCGGCGGCAGCACGGTGGAAGGGCTCTCATTCACAGATTTCGACGAGGCGGTCAACCTCACCGGCGGAGGGGGCGACGTCATTAGCGGCGACTTCATCGGAACCGACTCGACGGGCACCATGCCCTTCGAGGGAAATGACCTCGGGGTCATGGTTCAGAACGCCGGGAACAACGTGATTGGCGGCACGAAGCCGGCTGATCGAGACGTGATCTCGGGAAACGACTTCGGCGAGGGGATCGAGATCGGCAACGGCTCGACCGCCAACCGAGTGCAAGGCGACTACATCGGGACCGATGCCACTGGCCTCGAGGCTCTGGGCAACTTCTATGGGATCGTTCTGGAGAATGCTCCTTCGACCTCGATCGGAGGCCGGACCGCCGGCGCCGGCAACGTTATCTCCGGCAATACCATCGATGCCATCCTGAGCGTCGAGGATTTCAGTACGGGTCTAGGACCGAATGACCTGGTCATCCAGGGGAACCTGATCGGTACCGACGAGACCGGCGAGGTTGCACTGGCCAACGGAGGCAACGGCGTCGATCTCGAGGGGGGCGCCAACGCGACGATTGGTGGCGCCAATTCGGGCGCCGGTAACGTCATTTCTGGCAACTCGTCGTACGGGATCGCGCTCTTCTCGCCCGTAAGCGGCGTCCTGGTCCAGGGGAACCTGATCGGCACCGACGCGACGGGCACGACGGCTCTGGGGAACAGTATCGATGGCGTCGAGGTCTTCGCGAGCGGCATTACGATCGGTGGCCGGACGGCTGGGTCACGGAACATGATCTCGAGCAACGCCCAGGGCGGTATCGCGCTTCTCTCCAGCGGCAACCTCGTGCAGGGCAATTTCATCGGCACCGACCAAACGGGTGCCAATGCCTTGGGCAACACCGGGGACGGAGTGGTCGTCAACGGCTTCCAGTCTGCCGACAACACGATCGGCGGGACCGCAAAGGGCGCTGGCAATGTGATCGAGTTCAATAGCGGCGTGGGAGTTGATGTTCTGGATCCGTTCTCGACCAACAATGTCGGCAACTCGATCCTTTCCAACCTGATCTACTCGAACGCCAAGCTGGGGATCGACCTGGGCGGCGATGGAGTGACGCCGAACCACACAGGGGGATTGATCCCTGGGCCAAACGGCTTCGAGAACTTTCCCGTCCTGACCTCGGCCGTGAGCTCGTCGCCGAGCACCGTGATCAACGGCTCGCTCAATGCTGCCGCCTCAGAGACCTTCACCATCCAATTCTTTGCCAACCCGACGGCCGATTCGTCTGGATTCGGCCAGGGGCAGATCTTCCTCGGCTCGATCAGTGTAAAGACCGACTCCAGTGGGAATACGACCTTCAAGGCCACGTTCAAGGTCGCATTCTCCCCCGGTCTGTTCGTGAGCGCGACGGCGACCGATCCGAACGGCAATACTTCGGAATTCTCTCAGGATATCGCGCTCACGCTGTCCACGCCAGCGGCCGTGAGCCCGCCGACCCATTCGACAGCCATCTCGAGCGTCGACAGTGCGCTTGCGGATCCGCTCACTTCGAATGTCGACGAGACCGCGCTCATAGTCCTGGCCGCCGAGGTCGCTCACACGCGATCGAAGCCGTCGCAGGCCTCGGTCTGACCTGTTCCCCGATCTGATCCTTCGCGCCGAGCGGTCAGCGAACCAATCGCGGGCACTCGGCGCCACCATTCTCTGGCCCGGTACACTCTCACGACGTCGATCCAAGGAGTTTATGACGATGCGAGTACGTACTTCGATACTTCGAACCGCGCTCCTGGCCGCGGGAATTCTCGGTTCGATCGGCAGCCCCCACTTGGCCTCGGCCCAGGACTGGCCCTCCTACGCGGGAGGTCCTTTCCACCGCGCCACGAGCTCGGTCGCATCCCAGGCCCTCCAGACGATCCTCTGGTCAACTCCGGTCGACCTCAATCCGTTGATTTTCGGAGTGGACCTCAACGCCCACTACGGCAGCCCCATCATTACCAAGCACAATACGATCATCGTCCCGGTCAAGGTTGGACCGGATGATACGTTCCGCATGGAAGGCCACAGCGGGACAAACGGTGCACTCATCTGGCAGCTCGCCAGCGACTACGTCCAACCACCGCACGATTGGACCCTTCCGTTCCCGGTCACCTTGGCGGGGTCTGTTGTGGTGATGCCCGGGGCCGGCGGGACCGTGATCGTGCGCAGCCAACCCGACCAGGCCACGGGAACAACGAGCCGGTTGGCTTTCTACGGCATCGACAACTACAACAGCAATCCCGCCGGTTATAATGCCGCCGTCCAGATCTGTACGCCGATCACCGCCGATTCCAAGAATAACCTGTACTTCGGTTTCCTCGCCAACGGCGCGCCGGGGAACCTTCAGAGCGGGCTGGCATGCGTCTCACTCAAGGGCAACGGAACGTGGATCTCCGCAGCCAACGCTGCCAACGACCAGACCATGCAGAAAGTCGCCTACAACTGCTCCCCGGCGATCAGCCCGGACGGCTCGAAGGTGTATGTCGCGGTCAACAATTTCAATGGCTTCACCAACGGCGCCGTTGGTTACCTGGTCGCCGCCACCACCGGGACCTTGGCCCCCCTGGCCGCAGTCCGTCTCAAGGACGTGGCCAATCCTCAGAACGACGCCCTCTTCTTCGATGACGCCACCTCATCGCCAACCGTTGGGACTGACGGCGACGTCTACTACGGCGTCCTCGAGAATCCCTTCCCGTCAACTCACGATCGCGGCTGGCTCCTGCATTACGACGGCAATCTGACAACCGCCAAAATTCCCGGTGCCTTCGGTTGGGACATCACGGCCTCGATGGTCCCGGCCGGCGCGGTCCCTTCGTATCGAGGTAAGTCCTCTTACCTGATTCTGACGAAGTACAACGATTACGCTGAGTTGGGCGGAAGTGGAGTGAATCGGCTCGCCGTCCAGGACCCCAACAGCAGTGCGGTCGACCCAATCTCGGGAGCGAATGTCATGAAGCCGATCCTCACGATCGTCGGTCCGACCCCCGACCCAAACAACCGCAATCCGGCCAATCCCAATGCGGTGCGTGAGTGGTGCATCAACACGGCGGTGATCGATACGCATAACAAGTGCGCGATTGTCAATAGCGAGGATGGGAACGTCTATCGCTGGGACTTCCCGAGCAACAGCTTGACCGCGCGGATCACGCTGAGCAACGGCGTTGGCGAGCCGTACACTCCCACGGTCATCGGTCCGGATGGGAAAGTGTACGCGATCAATAATGCGACGCTTTTCGCCTGCGGCCAAAACTGAGGGGCGTCTGACTCGTACCTTCGCGCTTCGAGATGCTACGGCGGAGTGGATCAGCGGCCGTTTTGTCGGTGGCTGACGACATGGGGTCGCGGCTCCACGTGGCCGGAAGCATCGGCGGCGAATGCCGTGATGGTTTCCGCGGACGCTGCCGGCTGGGGATCGAGGCTCGCCTCCCACTCGAGGAAATCGGCTGCCAGGCTGCGTGCCTGGCGGCCGTTAACCACGACACGGCGGACCTGACCGTCGTCCACGCTGGTCCCACGAACGATCCTCCGGCCATCACTTGTCGTCATCACGTGGGTAATCACGGTGGCAGGCGGCTGGTCATCGACGCCGGTCGGCAGGGGACCCTTTGCACCGGGGAGGGCCGTTGGGCTGGCCAGGAGGACGCCGGTGTTGCGGACACCCTTGAATGTCGCCCGCCCGAAAGGACGCACATGCGGGTCGTAGCCCGCCGTGAAGATACCATACCGCGAACTATAGACGTCCATGCCGTCCAGGACGATCGACGGGGCACCAGGGCGAAAGGCCCAGTATGTGTCCCAGATACGCATCTCACGGATCAAGAACGGGTGGGCAGCGTCGGGGCCGACCCCCTCGACGCCTTCTCCCAGGTTCATCCCGTAGATCTGCGCGTGGGCTTCATTGCCCTGGAATCGCACGAACGGCAGCTTCCGGATGTCGATATCGGTGCGCCGCCCGTCTGGGCCTAGCACCGGTCGGAGCAGCCGGCCATTCTCGCTCGGTGACGCTTCGAAGCGATAGCCGTAGCGGTCGCACTCCACGGCGACGTTCCGCGTGAATGCGTTCAGGCTATTTGCCCACCAGAACCCCGCCCCGTCGTTCTGGTCGAAGGACAGGAACTGCGCCGGTAGCGGCTTGCCCGCGGTGGCCTGGACCGCCAGGTTCCGGTCCAGGACGTTGTACGACTCGCTGCCATCCTCAAGGTAGAACCCGTGACCGATCGAGCGATAGCCCACGCAATCGCGAACGACCAAGTAATTGGTCCCGTGAATCGTGATCCAGCGATTGCCGCTGTCCCAGATCGAGGCGCCGATGACCGAACTGCCCCGCATCGAGTCGCCGACCATGTGGAAATGTAGGCTATACTTGCCCAGCACTCCTTCCTTGCCGAGATGGCGGAACTCCGCATACGAGATCGAGCCCGTGGAGCCGCGATGGTACATCGTGTGACCTCGGCCGCGGGCTGGATCGGCTGATTCGATGATCACGTTGCGGCTCAGGTTGGCAATCTCGCCGCGATGATCCCCCTGGCCCAGGTGGGCGTGCGTGACCGGCCGATCGAGCGCGAGCGTCATGCCGTCGATCGCTGTGATGATGCGCTCTTCGGTGAACGAACGGCGGCCTTCCGCGCCGCTACCCAGTCTACCTTGCTTCAGGCCCTCTCTCTGCGTCGCGGTGAGGATGACCTGATCGTTCAATCGCCATCCGGCGACAGGCTCGGCCAAGGTCACCGTGGTCTCGCCGGGCTGGACCGTGCCGCCGAGCTTCACCCAGGTCCTGTTCATCGGCGCCCCATGGAACTCCATCCGACCCCCGCAGCAGACCAGGGCCGGACAGGTCTCGCGATCCATGCCGTCGAAGGCCACGAGCCGGATCAGGGCTGTCACATCCGCAGCAATGGGGGTGTCCGCGCTGCCCACAATCAGCGCCGGTGCGGTAACGCCTGGGGCGGCTTCCCCGACGTGAGCGTCGCAGTTGAACCCGTCCTCCGAGGCGTCATCGCCGGGCTGGATCTTGATCAAACCCACGTCGAGCCGAGTCTTCCGATCGGTGGCGAAGGTGAGCGTTCCGGCGACATGGACAGAGCGAATGGCTTTGTCAGATGAGAGATCATACGTGACGGTATGACCCGAGCGGATTTGAACCCGAGCTTTTGGCCCAGGGATCGTGCCGCCTTCCCAGGTTGTCGACACCGACCATGGTCCGTTCTGCCGGGAGCAGATGAGCTTTCCAACCTCCGACGCATCCGCCTGGGCGCCCAGCCAGGCGCCGATGCCAACAACCCACAAGCCCGGCATCCGTCTCATCATGGTCCCTCCTCGGCTCGTTCTTCCGCCCGCTGATTCGGCATATGAGGACGATTCTCATTTCATGCAATGCGGACCGCATGGGCCACAGGAAACTCGCATTTCGGGCGAATGATGGCCCGCGTATTTCGGCGCAGGATGATCCCGAGGTGTATCCCTTCACTCCGCGTACCACCGCTTCTCGCCGTCTACCCCGAGGCGAGGGTGATCCAACGGTGAGGCCGTCGAAGGTTCGGGACCGGTTTCCTTACCGCTGAAGTGCGTCAGTAACTGTTGATGAGCTGCAATTCCGGATTAGCCACCCGCTTGGCCAACTGATAGGCATGATAATGCATGGCCATGTGGAAGATGTAGAGCAGCGTCAGGCCGGGACGGCGGTGGACCTTCAGGAATCGCCAGAGGCGCTTGCGGTACTCGCGGCGGAGCCGCGCCTCGCGGACACGGGTCATCAGCCGGGCGAACAGGGCGATTCCCTGGAACGTCATGAGGAACTCGAGAGGCAGCCCGCGGGCCCTGGTGAGCCAGTACCGCCTCTTGTTGATGCCGATGTCGAACGACGGCTCGAGGAACAGGGCCTCGGTCCGTTCGAAGTACGTTTCGGGGTCGTAGAGCTCATTCATCACGCGAACGTAGCCATCGCGCAGTTCTTCGCGGCTCATCAGAAGTGGGATGACGTTGGTGCCGTATTCGCAGGTGTCGGCCCGGTCGAGCCGCCCGTCTGCGGCGAGCCGGTCGTGCAACGGCGTCTTGGGGATCGCAGCGAGCATGCCGCTCATCGCGAAGGCGATCCGCGAGTCCTGGATGAACCGGATCTGGCGGTCGAAGATCCCCTCGTCGTCGTGGTCGAACCCCATGATCATGCCGCACCAGACCTCCATGCCGGCCTCCTGGATGCGGCGGACTTTTTCCAGCAACGTCCCCCCCGAGCGGACGTTCTGGAACTTCTTGGCCTCGCGGAGCGATTCCTCGTCGGGGCTCTCGATGCCGATGAACGTGGCGATGAAGTTGGCCTGGACCATCAGGTCGATCAATTCGGGATCGTCGGCCAGGTCGATCGATGCCTCGGTGAACAGCGTCAGCGGATAGTTGTGCCGCTCTTGCCAGGCGATGACGTCCTTGAGGACTTCCTTGATCGCCTTCTTGTTGCCGATCAGGTTGTCGTCCACGATGAAGACGAGCGGGATCCTGGTCCGGTGGATGGCCTCGAGCTCGGCGATCACCTGGGCTCCCGTTTTGATCCGCGGGCGCCGGCCAAAGGTGACGATGATGTCGCAGAACTCGCACTGGAACGGGCAACCTCGGGAGAATTGTAGGCTCCCGAAGCCGTAATACTTCATCTTGAGCAGGTCGAAACGCGGCGTGGGGACCTTGGACATGTCCGTCTTCTCGGCCTGCTCGTAGCGGAAGTCATGCCGGCCCGCCCGCCATTCGTCGAGGAACCGCGGCCAGGTGTCCTCGGCCTCGCCGACGAAGATGGCGTCGACGAGGTCCTCGAAATAATCCTCCTGCACGGTCACCCACGGGCCGCCCACCACGCAGAAGCAGCCGCGCCGTTTCAGCTCGGTGAGGATTTCCTTCATGCGGAACCGCTGCACGCTCATCCCCGTGAGGCCCACGATGTCGGCCCGCTGGCAACGCTCCCAGTCGATCGGCTCGACGTTCTCGTCCAACAACGTGACCGTGTGTTCCGAAGGCGTCAGTGCCGCCAGCAAGGGCAGGCACGCCACGGGAAGGTTGGCCCGCTTGCCCAGGAACGGCAAGGCATGCTCCATCCCCCAGTACGAAATCTCGAACCGAGGGTTGATCAAAACGATATCAGCCATCGATGGACGAGCCCCCTCAACGTCGCCGCCGGGTAGTGGCGGACTGCCTTTGGTTGTTGCGGTGAACGGGCGGTCGCGTGTCCCAAATACTTTACTGGATAAGGATGTTAGCGGAAAACGTGTCTGTCTCCTAGCGTATTGTGCACCAATCCGGAGAAAGGGCAAAACGGGTGCCGGTGCTTTCAAGTCGTCGCGGGGGTCGGCGTCGTCCCCGGCGAGCTTGATGAGATGATGGGCCTCTAATGCCCAGTCCCCGATTATGTGGAGTCCGCCCTCGCAGGCCCCAGGGTTCCCAGGGCCGGCGAGCGTGGCGCTGTCGCATAATCGCGTCTCAGCCGCTCCAGGTTCGGGCACGTCGGAGGCTTCATCCCAACTTGGTTCGGTGTCGTCGGACCGATGCGCAAGAGCGGCACACCGAACCGGTTTGAGCGGCAACTGAAAACGGCGTAGCTACAGGAGTATTCGAGACCGTGTCCGACGTCCTCAACGTCCTCGAGCGGACCCTCGGAGCGTGATCCAGGCTGCGAAATCAGCGATGCCGCTGCAGGTCCAGCGCCAGCGGCGCGGCGGCCAGTCTCACCAGAGGGAGCGCCAGGAACACTCCTGGCAGGACCAGTGCGACCGACCGGATCGCCGCGGGCAAGAGGGTCCAGAGCAGCACGAAAAGTCCGATGGCCGTCGCGAGCCAGAACACCAGCCCGCCTCGCAGGGTCCGGGTCGAAATGTGCCCGCGCCGGCTCGCCGCTCGCAAGGTCCAACAGGCCGCGCAGCCTTTGATCGTCACCGCCAGTCCCAGCAACCAGGGCAAGGCCCGCAAGAATGGTCGATGCGCCTCGGGATGCATCTGGAGCCAACGGCCCAGCAACATCGCTCCCCAGATCGCGACGTAGAGGACAACGAAGTTCACGACACCGATCCAGGTCCGGCCCGTCAGGCCGACCGTCAGGCCGCCGACCAGCCCTCTCCAGGTCCACACCAGCAGCGCGGCGACCCCAAGAGGGACGATGACCAGCAACTTCAGCATCGACCGATCCGGCAAGAGCCAGCCCCAGAGCGTCGCCAGGGGACCGGCATAGCCCATCAGGGCAAAAAAGGGGGGCACGACCAGGGCGACCACCACCCAGCCCGCGAGCCCACTGAGTGCCGCCGTCTTGAGCTTCGCGGCGACCAGCCCGCCGCTACTCATCGGCCGCACCAGCGTGAACGGCGAGAGCCCGGCCTCGCGAGCCTGGAAGTGTGTCTTGGCGAAGCCCCCCCCGATCAACGCGGCCAGGAAGCCCATGAAGAAGACGATCACCGCCAGGATAAAGCCGGCCACGGCCACATCGGGGTTTCCCACGCACGTCGCGACGATCAAGGTGGTCAGCAGCAACAGGGTGGCGAAGCACGGGTAGACATATCCGGAACCCCGCCACTCAAACCAGAGCTGCGCCCGGTCGGCGGAACCGAACGGCCGGCCTCGCCCACGAGCCCGGTCCGCCAGCCAATCGATCACCTTCGTCAGTTTCGCATTGAGGTCGCCCCGTCGGTCGCGGGCCACGCCGGCCACCGCCACGGCATACGCCGCCGCGAGGTAGCAGGGCAAGACCATCCAGTACAGGACCGGCCTGAACCCACGCGACTCGACCGCCCAGATCGGCGCCACGACCATGGCGGGCGCCAGCACGATCACCACCGGCGCACGGATCAGCATGTGGCCGAACGGTGCCCAGGCGATCGCTTGAAAGAACGCCAACGTCGTGGCCAGGGCCAAGGCCGGTAAGAGGAGCGGCAGGTCGATCCCGCACGGGCGCAGTACGAGCCGCACCAGGGCGAACCACGTCAGGACGACGGTCGCAATGCCAAGGAGCATCGGCCAGCCAACCAGGGCGGCCGTCGGAACCGGCAGCGTGAACAGTCGTGTCGGAAAGCCCTCGTGCCGAGGCTTCGACTTCGGGCCGGTCTCGGGCATCGTGAAAGCCCCCACGAGCGCCGTGAGCAGGACCACGGCCGGCATGACCCACAGCCTGGCGACGACCGGGTACTCGCGCACCGGCAGCATCCGGACGGCGATCGATGAAACGAGCAGGTAGGCCGCCATCGCCAGGAACAGCCCGCGATTCTTCGCCCAGATCGACCATCCGATCGCCCAGGCATGGGATTGCATGCTCATGAGTCAGGCCTCCACCGGCTCGAGGCGACGGGCGCCCACGCGAGCCACGAAGATCTCGTCGAGCGTCGGCACGCCTTCCGCCACGATCCGGGCCCCGAGCGCGCCGGCTTCCCCCTCGATCTGGTCGAGCGGGCCCCGGCAGACCGCCGTCCAGTCTCGCCCCGCGCCCACCAGGGCCGGTGACCCGCCGAACACCGGCGGGCGGGCCTGCGGCTCGTCGAAACGGAGCGTGAGCCGGCGGTGCTCCTCTTTGATCTCGTCGAGAGGGCCCGACAGGACCACCTTCCCCTGGTCCAGCATCGCCACCCGGTCCGAGACGCGTTCCACCTCCTCGAGCAGGTGCGACGAGAACAGGACCGTCCTCCCCTCGTCGGCGATCGTCCGGATGATCGCACCCAGGATGTCGCGCCTCACTACCGGGTCCAGCCCGGTCGACGGCTCGTCGAGCACCAGCAGGTCGGGCCGATACGCGAGGGCCACCAGCAGCCCCGCCCGCGCCCGCTGCCCTTGCGAAAGATCCTTGAGCCGCGCGGCGGGGTCGAGCTGGAACGACCGCCGCAATTCCTCGGCGAAAGCGTCGTCCCAGCTCGGGTAGAAGGCCCGGGTGTAGCGCAACAGCTCGCCGACCCGCATCCAGCCGGGCAGATCCCGGTCCTCCGACAGGTAGCCAATTCTCCCCAGGACTTCGACCGGGTGCGCGACCGGGTCGAGCCCGAAGACTCGCACCGAGCCCCTCACCGCCTTGAGCAACCCCAAGACGTGGCGGATCAGGGTCGTCTTGCCCGCCCCGTTCTCACCCACGAGGCCCAGGACGACCCCCCTGGGCACCGTCAGGCACACGTCGTCCAGCGCCACCTTCGCGCCGAACCGCCTCGTCACCCCCTCGATGACAATCATCGAATCGGGCTCCCGAGCCATTTCACCAACGCCATTGCCGGTCATGGAGTCGTCTCCTCTTCAGCCTTGGCTTGCATCAGCTCATCCCGCTGACGGATCAAGGCAACGACCTTGTCGGTGTCCACTCCCATCTGCCTGGCCTCGGCCAGCAAGGCGTCGATCCGCTGGGTCAGGACCTTCAGCCGCTCCCGGCGCGCCAGCGGTGAGCCGGCATCCGACACGTACGTGCCGGCTGTCCTCCGCTTGCAGACCACGCCGGCTCCCTCCAGCTCCCGATACGCCCGAGCCACGGTGTTCGGGTTGATCACGAGCTGCTCCGCCAAGACCCGGATGGGCGGCAGTTCCTCGCCGGGCGCCAGCCGACCCGACGCCACCAGGTATTTCACCTGGTTGACGATCTGGAGGTAAATCGGCACCCCGTCTTGAAGCGAGATGTGGATCTGCATGCCCCCGCCCGCTGGAAAGACACGTCTTGCGCCTTCGTCTTTTGTATTAAGACAATAATACAAAACGGCTGGCCCACGTCAAGGGTTGCCGTGGCAGGCACAGAGCTGTCTCATGCCCGGGGCGGGCCGGGAATAGGGTGGGTTGATGAGAAGTCAGCCGGTGTCGCAGAAGCGGCGCGACCACAACGCAGCCGTACGCGATGAGGATCTCAAGGGAGAGCCAACCCGCGCTTTTCATCATTACGCTCTCGCGCCAACGACAACTGTCAGCGTGGCGATCATCGTGATCGATTCGGGGCCGGAAAACAACCCATCGCCGCAGCACCGTCGCCGGGGACTTCGCCCTTCGGGCTCGACCCGGCGACCCGAGGAGGCCGACCGGATTCCGCTACCGCACTCGTTGTGCATCGGTCACGACGTCGTCGCTCGAGGCGGCGCATCATGTTGCTGCCATGCCGGACATCTGGGCGAATGCCTCCTGGCTCGTTGCCTCCCACGGCATGATCATGGCCGGCATCCCTGCGCGCGTCGCTCGGATCGAGCGAAGCACCTGCGGGGGTTTTTCGCGGCTCGATGCCACGCGGGTTTGCCGGGGGATGCGAGGAATGCGACAATGTAACCTGCAGACCCCTGTCCCCACACGGGCCACTCCCATGCCGAAGAAACGACCCCATCCGCGCAAGAAACCCCGGAAGCCTGCCAGCCCGTCCCGGCCGATGTCGGACTTGCCGATGCCGATTCCCGATCGCCGGGTGCTCGAGCGCGGCTTGAGGGACCTCTCACGCCAACTCGCGGGTGACGACGGCCTCGAGACTCCGCTTGATCGAGCCCAGGACGTCATGTACGAGGCATTCGGCGAACGCGACCCAGCGGTGCGAGTGAAGCTGGCGAATCGGGCGCTCGAGATCTCACCCGATTGCGCCGACGCCTACGTCCTGCTCGCCGAGCACGCCCAGAGCCGCAAGGACGCGCTCGAATCCTTCGAGAAGGGCGTCGTTGCCGGCCAGCGTGCCCTCGGACCGGAGTTCTTCCAGGAGCATGCCGGACACTTCTGGGGAATCCTGGCGACTCGCCCTTACATGCGCGCTCGCGAGGGGCTGGGCTGCGAGCTCTGGTCGATGGGGCGAGCCGAGGAAGCGGTCGAACATCTCCAGGAGATGCTCCGGCTCAATCCCAATGATAATCAGGGAGTCCGCTATACGCTCGCGTCGTTCCTCCTGACTCTGAACCGGGACGAGGAAGCCGCCCGGTTGCTCGATCAGTACGACGACGCCATGGCGACCTGGGTTTACAGCAAGGCGCTTCTCGCGTTCCGCAAACAGGGTGACACGCCCGAGGCCCGCCAACTCCTCATGATGGCCCACAAGCGGAACGCGTTCGTACCGGGATTCTTGCTGTATGAGGAGCCGATCCCGCACGAAAGGCCGGACCACTATGGGCTGGGGGATCGGAACGAGGCGCTCTGCTACGTCCAGGGTGGATTGACCGCCTGGCGATCCACGCCTGGCGCGATCACCTGGGTCCGGGAGGTCTTCCGGACATCGAAGGATCGGACGACTGGTAAGGAGCAAGGGATGGCACCTTCGGCCGCAGACCGCAATGTGTTGGAGCAGTTGCCCCAGGCCTACGACATCTGGCAGGCCGGCTTCCGGCAGCTCCTCACCTGGATGAAGGTGGAATGCGAACGGGTGGTCCCCTGGGTGGGCATCGTGGCCAGCCGAGAGTGCGACCGGCTCCTGGCCACTCAGGTCTGGTCCGAGAAGCCAACTTCCGACGTGCTCTGGGATCTGTTGGCCGGGGCTATGCAGCGTCCTGGCGATAACCAGCCGCGGAGACCGACTCGAATCGAGGTCCAGCCCGACGTGCGCTGGGACGAACTGGAGCCGCATCTGGAGCCGCTCGATATCGAATTTCGAGCGTGCGAGACGCTGGAATTCTTCGATAATCTCTTCGAAGACCTGCGTCGTTATCTCGGAAGCGAGCCGCCCGGATTGCTCGACATCCCCAGAGTCACACCCAAGATCGTCGCCGGGTTCTTCGACGCGGCCGCCGCCTTCTACCGGCGCGCCCCTTGGCGGTCTTTGGGTTACGAGCGGGCGATCAAGGTCGAGTGCGGGCGATTCCAGAGCGGGCCGTGGTATGCGGTCGTCATGGGGCAGTCGGGCCTGACGTTGGGGTTGGCGCTCTACGAGGACCTCGGCCTGCTCCGAACTCTCTGGGCGAACCGGTCCGCCGACGAAGAGACAGCGCGCCGGTCGGTCGCCTTGGTGGTGACCTACGACATGGAGGTGGACATCCATCCCAAGCATCTCGACGAGGCCCGGCGGCATGGTTGGGAAGTCGCTAACCCGGAGGCCTATCCCGTGGCCGGCCGCAAGGAGCGTGGGATGGTGCTGCGACCGCCGTTGTCCTGGGAGATCGTGCTCCTGGAGGCATGCTTGCGGGCCATCCCGGACTTCCTCTCTCAACACCGGCCTGGCGATACGGCCCAACATCGCGTGACGGCGCCGGTCTCGACCGGGAAGCTGGACCTGGTGTTTTCGTGGGTGCCGGATCTCTGAACATTCTATCTGACCAACCCGTCCTAGGTCTTGCACGCCCGGGTTGACCCGCCGCCTCTGTTGCTTCTCGAAAGTGTCGCCCGTAAACCCTCAGGGCGCCGAAAGCGACGCCCACCATCTCCCGCATGAGGGGTAATCGATTCGCGATCAGGAATCCGCGCAGGATCTCGTTCGGGCGGGAAATGACGGCATGCGTGGTGTTGACTGGCCAACGAACCGTCGGGCAAGCGAACCGGCCTCGCGAGATCTCGCTCCGGAGACTAAACTAGAACCTTGAGCTAGAGTGATTTCGGAGGTGCAAGATGGCTGACCTAATCCTCGAAGGCATCGTGGAAAATGGTCAGACTCGGCTCCCTGACGAGGTGACGCTGCCGGAGCACATTAAGGCTTACGAGGTGATCCCCGCCATCCAAAGTGCACGGATATCGCACATTTATAGCCCGCGACTGGCTCACCGCGAACAAGCCGCTGGATTCTTCGTCAAGGAGGTTTACGAGCTACCGCCTGATGTCGAGCTATGACGCAACGCACTTCGATCGGCCGGCACCCATTGTCACGATGACTCTGTTCCTCCAAAACATCGCAATGGTCGGAGCACTCGCCCTAATCTGTGAGAGTCGGATGACGACTCCGATTGAGATTGGCATCAAGAGACCTTTTGAAGGAAGCCGAGAATGCGCAAGCCGCGATTGATGACCCCTGGTCCCGCGATGGTCCCCGAGGATGTACTCCTGGAGCTGGCCCGGCCGGTGATCCACCACCGCTCAAACGAGGCGAAGCAAGTGATCACGGAGGTGGCAGCCGGGTTGAAGGAGGTCTTCCAGACGAAAAACGACGTGCTGATCCTCACGGCTTCGGGCACCGGCGCAATGGAAGCCGCCGTGGTCAACGCGGTACCATCGGGCGGCAAGGCGATCGTCCTGAACGCCGGCGTCTTCTCGGCGCGGTGGAGCAACATCTGCAAGGCATACGGGGTCGATGTGGTCTCGCTCGATTTCGAGTGGGGTCAGCCGGTCGATCCCGATCGGGTAGCCGAGGCGCTGCGGCAACACCCGGACACGGCGTGCGTTATGGGCACCCTGAGCGAAACCTCCACCGGCACCGGGCACCCCGTCGATGCGATCGGGCGGATCGTCGCCGAGACGCCGGCGCTGTTCGCCGTTGATGGCATCTCGGGCGTCGGCGCCATGGAGTGCCGGACCGACGAGTGGGGCATCGACCTGCTCTGCGTCGGCTCGCAGAAAGCCCTGATGATCCCGCCGGGCCTGGCGTTCGTCGCGGTCAGCTCCAAGGCTTGGACGAAGATCGACGCCTTCGACTCGCCCAGCTACTATTTCAACTTGAAGGCGGCCCGCAAGAAGATGAAGGAGTTCGACACGCCGTATACACCGGCCCACACCCTGATCCTGGCCTTGCGCACGGCCCTGCGGCGGATCCGGGAGGAGGGGATCGAAGACGTCTGGAGACGCCATCGGCGAATGAGCGAAGCCTGCCAGGCCGGAGTCCAGGCGCTGGGCCTGGAGCTCTTCAGCACCCGGCCCGCCGAGGGCCTCACCGCTTTCATCGTCCCCGATGGGCTCAAGGATACCCAGATCCGCAACGCCCTCGTCGAGCGTTTTGGCATCACCGCCGTCGGCGGTCAGGATAAACTCAAGGGCAAGATCGTCCGGATCGGCCACATGGGCTACACGGATGAGCTCGACGTCATCGCCACCCTCGCCGCCCTGGAGATGACCCTCGCCGACCTCGGCCTCGAGGTCGAACCCGGCCGCGCCGTCACTGCCGCGCAGCAGGTGCTCATCGGTCAGGGGAGCCCCGTCGGCCAGGAATGAGCCCGGATCAGAGGCAAAGTCATCGGAAATCTGTACTTTGGTTGGAGGAGTCCGAGATCGTGGCGCATCGCGTTTTGGTGACCGACAAGCTGGCGGACGAAGGGCTCGAGCGGCTGCGGAGCGAGCCGGGTATCGAGGTTGTGGTTGACACGAAGTTGCGCAGGACACAGCCGCGCTCGAAGCGAGCGCTGGCGGAAGCCGACGGGATCGTGATCCGGTCGGGAACGCAATTGACGGCCGAGGTGCTGGAAGGACAGTCGCGGCTCAAGGCCATCGTGCGCGCCGGAGTGGGCGTGGACAACATCGACGTGGCGGCGGCGACCCGGCGGGGGATCGTGGTGATGAATACGCCGGGTGGGAACACGATCTCCACGGCGGAGCACACCATGGCGCTATTGCTCGCCCTGGCCAGGAACGTGGCGAAGGCGAACGACAGCCTGAAATCCGGCAAATGGGATCGGAATCGATTCACGGGCACACAACTCGAAGGGAAGTCGCTGGGCGTGATCGGTCTGGGCCGGGTAGGGCTGGCGGTGGCCCGGCGGGCTCAGGGGTTCGGGATGACGGTCGTGGGCTTCGATCCGTTCCTCGCCGCCGAGCGGTGCAGGAGCTGGGCATCGAAAGCGTCCCGCGGCTCGACGACATCTGGGGCCGATGCGACTTCATCACGCTCCATACGCCGATGACGGCCGAGACGCGAAACCTGATCGGCGCGGCGGAGATCGCCCGGATGAAGCCCTCGGTGCGGATCATCAACTGTGCGCGAGGCGGCCTGATTGATGAGGCCGCCCTGGCCGAAGCGCTCAACGCGGGCAAGGTCGCTGGTGCGGCCATCGACGTCTTCGATCCGGAGCCGCCGCCGGCCGGCCATCCGCTGATCGGCCACCCCCTGGTCCTGGTCACACCCCACCTCGGCGCTTCGACCGAGGAGGCTCAGGTCTCCGTAGCCGTCGAGGCCGCGCGGCTCCTGAGCGAGTTCCTCGGCGCGGTCAGGTGCGGTTCGCCGTTAATATGCCCACCCTCGACCGCGCCGAGCTCGATGATCTGCGGCTCTACCTCAACCTGGCGTGGAGGCTGGGCATGCTCCACGCCCAGATGGATCGGGGCACGCTCAAGAACGCCCGGGTCATCTGTCGCGGCGAGGTCGCGCACAAGAACACCAAGCTAGTCACCGCAGCCTTCGCCGCCGGGTTGATGGAGTCCGCCCTGGAAGAGCAGGTCAACCTGGTCAACGCGATGGCCCTGGCCCGCGAACGCGGCATCATCATCGAGGAGCAGTCGGCCGAGGCACCCGGTGATTTCGCGACGCTGATCCAGACCGAGGTCTGCACCGAGCGCAAGACGTATCTCGCGTCCGGCACCCTCTTCGGCAAGCAGTTCCTCCGCCTGGTCCGGCTTGGCTCCTACTTGCTCGACGCCCATATCGACGGGACCCTGCTGGTTTTCACCCACCGTGACCGCCCCGGCCTGATTGGCTTCATCGGCCGAACCCTCGGCGACGAGGGCGTCAACATCGCCCAAATGAACGTCGGCCGCGAAGAGCAGGGGGGCGAGGCCATCGGCGTCGTCAATCTCGACACCGCACCCTCGCCCAAGGCCCTGGAAGCCGTGCAGGGACATCCCGACGTCCTGAGCGTCAGCGTCATCAAGCTCCCGGCCCTGGGTGCAGTGCCGCAGTGGCTGGGGGCTTGAGTTCGACGGTGGTCGATCCAATCGCGGGGAGGCCGGCGTGCTTGCCTCGGACTTCGACTTCGTTCTGCCCACGGAGCTGATAGCGCAGGATCCGGCCGAGCCGCGCGACCAGTCGCGGTTGATGGTGATCGACAGTCGGCGAGGGACCTGGGAGCACCGGGTTTTCGCCGATCTCCCCGAGTTGCTCGACCCGCGCGATGTCCTGGTGCGGAACGATACGCGGGTGCTGCCGGCGCGGCTGGTCGGCCGTCGCGAGGCGACGGGCGGACGCTGGGAGGGCCTGTTCCTGCGGGAGCTCTCGGGTGGCACCTGGGAGATCCTGGCGAAGACGCGAGGCCGGCCCGTTCCCGGCGAGCATGTGATCGTCGGCCAGGGGCTTCGCCTGGTGCTGGAGGCCCGTGAGGAGTCTGGCTGCTGGATTGTCCGACCGCGACCGGTTGAGGATTCCAGCCAAGGTCCTCCGACGACCCTGGCGTTGCTCGAAGAGCACGGCCAGACGCCATTACCGCCTTATATCCGTCGCGGCATCGAGGGGCCCGGAGACCGGCTCGCTTATCAGACCATCTATGCGCGCCGGGCCGGCTCAGCCGCCGCACCGACAGCCGGGCTTCACTTCACGAGCAAGGTTCTCGACCGACTGGCCCAGCGGGGAGTCGCCTGCGTCGACCTGACGCTCCACGTGGGGCTGGGGACATTCCGACCGATCGAGGCCGATCGACTGGAAGACCACGTCATGCACTCCGAATGGGCCGAATTGCCGGCTGAGGCGGTCGCGCAGCTCGAATCGCGCCGGCGACAAGGGGGGCGGATCGTGGCGGTCGGCACTACCTCGGCTCGCACGCTGGAAACCGCCGCCTCATCGGGGATCTTGCAGCCGTTCCACGGCGAGACGCAGTTGTTCATCCGACCCGGACATGCCTTCCACGGCCTCGACGCCCTGATCACCAACTTCCACCTGCCACGAAGCAGTCTGCTCGTGCTGGTCAGCGCCCTGGCCGGAGTCGAGTTCATCCGGGCCGCGTACGCCGACGCGGTCAAGAACCGCTACCGATTCTTCAGCTACGGCGACGCCATGTTGATCCTTTGATCGCCGCAGGCAGCGACTTGGCCCATGAAACCACTTGTCCGGCGCCCTCACTGCACGATGATGTCGATCGCATTTCGGGCCTTGTCCTGAACATCGGCGTCCGGGTCTTTGCACGCCTTGCGAAGGGCGGGAACCGCTCTCAGGGCTCGGGCTTCGAAGGCCCGGAGTGCCACGGCAGCGTTCTTTCGTACCTCGGGGTCGGGGTCTTCCAGGGCGTGGATCAGAGCCGAGATCGTCGCGTCGTCCCGGCTAGCCCGGGGACCGATCCACTCGAGGGCCCGCGAAACGACACGCCGCACTTTCACGTCTGACTGTTTCAATCCTCTCAGAAGGGGATCGATCATGCGGCGCGCCAGCGAATCGAAGGTTTCCGCATCGCCCTGGGGAAGAACCGCCAGAGCTTGGATGGTTTGCGTGCGTACGTCCACATCCGGATCTTCCAGACACTTGACCAGGGCATCGAGTCGCCGGCCGGATGGCACCTGGCTGCATCTGTCCGAGAGACACCGCAGCCGCGGCACGGACATTGGCGTCGCCGTCGGTCAGCAATCGGGCGAGGCGAGGAACAGCGGAGGGCCCCATCTTGGAGATCGCCTCGGCGGCAGCGGTACGAACATCAAGATCAGAGTCACCCAGCCGTTTGAGCAAGGGATCGATAACCGCCTCAGCACCAGCGACGAGGCTTCCCAGGCTCCTGACGGCATTTCGCCGCACCAACGCTTCGGGATCGCTGAGCGCGGAAATCAAGCCCTCTCGCAACGGGGCTTCCCAGGCTGAGTCAACACTCTCGCCAGTCAGCAGGCGAAACATCTTCGTGGCGGGCCGACCGACCACAGCCGAGAAAGCGATCTCGGTCGCCACCCTCGCCGCGCTCAGTGCAGCAGGCGAGAGGTCGAAATCGGGGAATAACTCCTCGATGAACTCCGGATCGACGGCGCGACCCGACGATGCAACCATGGCCCCGCTCAGCGATTCCGCTGCCGATGCCCTTACGCGGGCGTCCTTGTCTTTCAAGGCGTGAAGAAGCGGTTCGATGGCGCCCGCGCCGGGGCTGAGAGAGCCTCCGAGCGAGCTCGCCGCCGCGGCACGGATCAGAGGATCGGCATCTCCCAACGCCCGGACGAGGGCCGGGACCGCTCGCGGGTCAAGTATGCCGAGGACACCGATCGCCTCGACGCGAGTCGCGTTCCTCTCGTGATCCAGGAGTGCAATCAGCGTAGGCAGTGCCGGCGCGGCTTTCTCGTGGAGGCAATATAGGGTGTAGCCCGCGCAATGGCGGACCCAGCGATCTTCATCCTTCAACGCTTCGGCGAGTGGAACGGCGACATCGCCAACGATGGCTTCCAGGCTGTCGTGGTCGACTTCCATCTTTCGGAGTGATTCGATGGCTCCGACGCGCCCTTCTCGATCTCCTTCTTTCAAGAGCTTGAGGAGTGCCGGCACCGCCGTGGGACCGATTTTGGCGAGGGCTTCCATCGCCCATTCACGGATCTCTCGTTCCGGCCTGCGGAATAGCGCGATCAATCCAGGGATCGCCGTTCCGGCATCGACTTTCGCCTTCTTGACCGCCAGGCCGGCCCGGATGGCAGCCTGCTTGTCGGCGTCGGTCAGTTGCTGGATGAGGAGACCAGTGGCTTTGGCGCCAAGCATATTGATCTCGCCCAGGGCCGATGCCGCAGCGGCCCGGACATGCGAGTCCTTGTCATTCAAGAGGTCGGTCAGGACTGGCACGGCCGGTAGAGTGTGCTCGCGGTTCTCCTCGGAAAACGCGATCGATTGGAAAGCCGATGCCGCACTCGCACGTCGCACGGGATCGTCTGACTTCAGGGCCGCGATCAGGCCGGGCACGGCCGGCGCTCCGATTTTTTGAAAGACTCCAGGCAGACTGTCCTGAACATCCTTTCTTCCCAGGGCCTGGATCAGGATAGGAAGGGTATCGGGGCTCACCTGTTCCAGCGCTCGTTGGACGACCATACAGCCCAAAGAGTTGTCTTCCTCGCCGTGCAGACCTGGGCGTTTCTGGATCGTGGCGCCGGCACATAGCCGCGCCAGGACCTCGATCAGCTCAGTTGTCGCTTCCTTCTTCCCAGAGCGGCCAAGATCATCCGCGATTTGCTGAGCGGCCTGGTGGACGCGACTGTCGGCATGCTGGTGCTTGTCGCGGATCGCCTCGGCCAGTGCGTCGATGCTCGCGGGATCGCCGGGCCGCAAGCCAGCCAGGGCGAGCGCAGCATAACGGCGGACTTCAGGGTCGGGGTCGCCCGCACGAAGTGTTATCAGCCTATCGGCGGCGCGTGTCGCGGGCAGGCCAATCCTGCCCAGTACTTCAGCGGCACCGAGCCGGATGCGCGGATTTCGAATGCCCCAGCGCCTCAACCAATGCGGGGACTGCCGGGGCACCGATCGCAGTCAGCGCCCGAAGAACGTCCGTGAGTACACCCTCATGGTCGTCGGCCAGGTGAGTGATCAGTGCGGGAGCGGCGGGTGCCGCCTTGGGTCCCATCTCCCTGAGGGCACCCGCGGCCGTCCTCTGGGCCTGAGCGTCGTGACCACGAAGGGATTCGATGAGCCTGGGGATTTCCGGCCCGCCGAGGGGAGCCAGCGCCGACGAAGCCCGATTACGGACATTGCGGTCGGAGTCAGCCATCGCGGCCCGTAAGACCGGGAGGACACCTTCGACCTTCGATCCGATCAATCCCAGAGCAAGGACCGCGTTTTCGCGGGTGCCGGCACTCTTGTCCCGTGCCGCCTCGATCAGCATTGGAACGGCCGGCGCGGCTTCCGCGCCGAGCGACCCGAGGGCCTCGGCAACCAGCGATCGGGATTCCTTCTGAAACCAGTCGGCAAGCGGGCCTACGGCTGCCTTGGCCTTCGGTCCGAATCGAATAACAGCCGCAACCGCGGATGTCCGGACCTGCTCGCTTGGGTCCCTGATCCGCTTGACCAGTGCGGCGATCACCGCGTCCGCCTGGGCGTTCGACGGGGCGATCGTCGTCAGCGCCGTAGCGGCCGCCGAGCGTACGGGCGCCTCGTTGTCGTCGAGGAGTCGCGATGAGCCGTGCAATCACCTCACGATCGAGCGTGATCGGTTTGGGATCCGGGTGCGGAGCTTCGGCGAGTTTCAGACCCCTGTCGTCGCTAAAAAGTGCGAGCGTCAGCGCGGCCGTGGCTCTGGCGAAGGGCTGCTTGTGGTAGAGGGTTTCGATCACGGGCTTCACGGCATCCGGACCCATGGCGCGGAGCGAGGTGGCGAGGGCCAGGCCTTCATCGGGGCCAAAGGGATAGCTCCATCCCGGTGGCGACGATACCCGGCTCATCGACTCGACCAGAGCGGGGAGAATGCGCCCATCCGCGGGACCGATCTCTTGCAGTATGGCAGCAACGACCCAACGCACCTCGGATTGAGGGGACTTCAGGGTCGTGATCAATGCCGGCACGGCTGGCTTGCCGATGCGAATCAATTCCTTCACGGCCGCATCCGCCCGGAGCGGATCTTGCTCGACGGACTTGATGAGCTGCGCGATCTCCGTCTCTCGCTTGTCTTGCGCGTCCGCCTCGGCCACGACCGCGACGGTCGCCATCAGGGCGAACCCCATGGTTATTGCGGCCGACCAACGACTCCGATTCCTCCTCCTCGCGACGATCATGGCTCCCTCCAGATCCCTCGGTGTCCATCCCATTCCTTGAGCGGCCTCGAACGACCGGTCGCGTCGAACCGGACAGGGAAATTTTAGCTCGCCACCACCGCGCGGTACAGCCCTGATTAGGGCTTGACCAGGAGCCATCGCGCTCAGCCGACACGATGGGCTGGGAATCGCAGCCTCCGCGATTCAGTCAGGCAAGGCCGTTCCATCATGCCAGCGGCTATCATCCGACATGTAGCCGAAGTGTTTCAGGAAGATATGCCATCGCTTGAGCGAATCGAACTCATTGATTTCGCAAATAGCCGAGTTTTCCGCGCTCGGTTTACCGTCTCTATTGCGTGTATCTCTTCAGGGCAATCGATCCATCGCGATCGAGGGAGCTTCGCTCCCGGCCCGTGGCGTTCCCGCCGAATCGGCGTCACGGGGAATCGGCAGATTCGGGGCAGCCCCTGAGCGGCTTTAGGCCCTCGTTCATCACCACACACCAGGGAGGAGATTCGATGCTGGTCCTGAGCCGGAAGATCGACGAAACGATCACCATCGGTGAGAACATCCAGATTACCATTACCGCAATCCGCGGCCGACAGGTTCGGATTGCCATCGACGCACCGGAAGAACTCACGATCCTCAGAGGTGAACTCCTCCAGGTCCCCGCCGCGTCTCTCCCAAAATCCGTCAGTTCGAGCCGGCCTTCGTGAATGCGCCGGCCGCTCTTGCCCGGCGCCGCGAAACGAACCACTCCGAGAGATCCATGAGACACCATCCGAACCTGGGAATTATCGACCGTCTGCGACGGATCCGATTTCGCCGGCCGCCGGGGGACTGCGCGGTCGGAACGAATCGGCCCGCGGTTTCTCCTCTGCTCGACCTCCTCGTGGGAGTCCAATCCACGACGACCGAGCCGAGCACGGCCGATGTCCTGTCGCGGCTCATGCCCGACAGAATCGGCAACAATCCGGAACTGGCGATCTCGACGTCTAACTCATCGCTGGCTCCGAAAACCGCAACCCTCGGGGAACTCTCCTGGATCACTCCGTCCGATCCTTCGGCGGTCGCACGCAACCCGGCGTCGGGATGGATGGGCTTCTCAATGAGGACGGATCCCCGACGACTGCGTGTCGTGGATCGGGCGATTGCGGAGATCGTCAGGTACCGTCGGCTGAGGTGATGGCCCCCTGCGCATTAGATTCGCGGGCCGCGGTCAACACGTCCTCCATTCAGAGTACGACGGTATGTCCTGCATCTCGCATTGCCGCGACGGCTCTATCGAAGTCGACGTCCTTGATCATGAGGTAGTCGGTGTCGAACGTTGACATGACGAAGACGGGGATGCTGGCACCGGCCATCGGTTCGATGAGCGAAGACAGGATGCCGACCGCGGCGAAGTCGAGCGGTCCCGAGACGCGCAGGCATCGCCAGCCCCGCTCCGATTTCACATCAGCGGGCACCTGCGGCTCGCGGCAAACCACGGATAACTCGTCCGGAGTGCGGGTGATCGAAAGGAAAGGGCCACCCTCTGCCCAGTTCGGGAGCGGCGCGTCAGTGGACAGCCGGGATATGGCGAATCGATCATCCAGTGCGACGAGTTCTCGACCTCCCATCATCATCCCTCGGAGACTGTCAATCAAAGGAAAGGGGCGGCACTTGCGTACCGCCCCTCGAGGCGATTCCTCGCACTCAGATCCCGTGGCAAGGCGGCGATCGGGGACGCCAATCGCGAAAGACGTGATCGGTTCGACCGTAGGCGCGACGGGCCGCTTGTCGCAAGCGGAGGTCCGTTGAGGACCGGAGCCCGGATGCGGTCCGTGGCCCGGGACGAGTCCGGACGTCGCGTCGCGAGGACGTGACGTTCGATCCCCGGCCCAGGGACACGTTGGCGATCCCCCGAGGGAGGAACGCCGTACGCAGCCACGATCGTGGCCGTCGCAAACCGGTGGGACCAGGAGGGAACTCGCCGTTCGACGGAGGACCGTCCAGGTTAGCGGTTCGATCGGGATCGGCCACCAGCAGGACGGACCCATCCGAGACGCGGGAAACCAGGCTCGGGCTCGAAGGAGAATCCTCCGTTTCCGGGCCGAAGGCAGAGGGTGCGATACCGTACTCTTCGGCGGGCGGTTCCGGAGGGTTCTCGCCAGTAGACGGATCCGGCCGCTCGTCCTCCGGAGGTGACTCCGGCGAGTCGATCGGGACCGGATCCGCCGATACCGCGAGAGGTCGCGGCGACGGCGTCACCGATGGGACGGCTGCGAGACCGTCCACCGTCGGGTCCGCAGGCGGGGCGACCTCGTCGGCCGGAGTCACCGGCGGGGGCACTTCCGTTGCCGAATGTGCCTCCGGGGCGACCTCCTCGGCCGGTGCCTGGGGAGGTTCCGGGGTCCGGACGTCGGCACGGACGAACTGACCGGGGCCGACGCGGATCCAGGTGACCGGGGACGAGTCCGGTGCGAGCTCGGCGGCCGATTTGGCCGCCTTGCGAGACCGGGCTCGGCTCCGGCGGGGCTTGGCGTTGTGGGGACCGGCTGAATCGGGGGAACTTGCCGAGGATTCGGCCCCTTCATCGGCCGGGAGGCTCGAGTTCGGGTCGGAGACAGGATGGGTTTCTCCCATCCCATCCGCGCGATCGGATCCCGGTCTCCGGCCTGAGAGGGCGACATCCGCGTCCGGCGACCCCGTTGTCGGTTTCGTGGCCGGTGACTTCACACGCCTGGCCCCGGGTGCGGTGAAGATCAAGATGATGAGCGACAGATAAGCCGGCACCAGCCAGATCGAGACCGAGGCCACCGCCCACGTGGTCAGGCCCATCAGCGTGGCGAGCCCCAGTCCCAGCAGCACGGCCGGGAGCCGCCGCCCGTCGGCGGCGGCCCGGGGAGCCGAACCTGAGGGTTTGTGGACGCCTACGCGGGGTTGTCGGCCCGCGGGCCTGGACCGAGTGTTCGGTTTGCTCGAGGTCGCAATCAAAAGAGGGGCCGTCCTGTTTGCCGCTCGCTGGGCCGTTTCCGCCGGTCGGCTCCGCCGAGATTGCCCCGACGACTCAACCGGCAAGCCGGCCCCAGGATGAAGATCATCGCCTCGCGAAGACGTCGCCGCCGGAAAGCGACGACAGGTCTTCTCAGTCTGATATCGGCCGGACCGGGCCTTCGGCCCTGGACTTCCGATCCGAATCGCGTCAAGTTTTGACGCAGACTCGGGTTGTAGGACGGGCCGAATCGAAGGTCGCTCGCCGGCGAGCATGCCCTTCTTCATTCTTGTTCGGAGTTCACGGTTGGAGACTCGTCCCATCCGTGCTCGGATCACGAAGCCGGTGCAACGCTTGTTGGGCCTCGCTATCCAGCGGGTTGTGGCCGATCGCCAGCATATACCAGCCGTGAGCCTCGTCGATCAATCCGGCTGCCTCGCAGGCTCGGCCGAGGCGATTCAGGTCCGTGGGCTTGTTCTCGTGTTCCGTCTTGCTGACGCGATTGATCAGGTTGTAGACATCGTCGAGTTGCTTGGCGCGGGTCAAGTAGCGGCTGGCGCCGCGCGATCGCCCCGGATGAGGAGGGCCCTTCCGAGCTCGCCGATCGAGACGCGATCATAAGGTTCGTCGCTGAGCGCGGCCTGGAAGTGGCGGATTGCGCCAGCGGCGTCACCCCGCATCATGGCGGCACGTCCTCTCAGCCGTTCGAGGGCGGGATTGCTCTCCGTCGTACGAGCGAGCATCCCCAGCGCTTCCTCGACCTCGCCATTGTTCAGCCTGAGCTCGACACGCAGGGCCAGGGCCTCGGGATCATCCGCGGGTAGCGGCTCGAGGGCCCACTCGACCCGGGCCCTCCCGCTGGGCTGATCGATCAGGAACCTGGCCAGTGCCAGCCGGCTGAATCGGTCGTCCGGGTCGGCCTGGATAAAGGCTTGGATCTGGTCCGCGCTGTCCGGACCCCAGTGGACAAAGTGGGTCAGGCCCCAGGTGAACAGGTCGCGGTGTGTGAGCGGAGTGACCCGGGACAGGGCCTTGAACTCGGCGTCGATCTCGCGACGGCGGATCTGCATTCCGAGGATATAGATCAATTCCTTGCGGGCATTCACTAGCCCGGGCTCGCAGGCGAGAGCCTTGCGGTAGGCGGCCTCGGCATAGCGGAGGCGGCGATGCGTGCGCTCGATCAGTCCGGTCATGTAAAGGCTCTGGGGGAACAGGGGGTGACCCTCGGGGACGTGGCGCAGGGCTTCGAGCGCCGCGGCATCGTCCTCGGCAGCGGTGGCGATCTGGGCCCGGAGCATCCAGTCCTGCGCCGTGGGCTTCCGCAACCGCTCCAGCCGCCTCAGCCCCGCGCGGGCGTTCTGCCATCGCCCCGCTCGAACGTCGGCCTCCGCATCATTCCAGACCCGATCGGCGTCCGGCCGCGACCAGCCGAGCCAGGCTGCGCCGGCCCCGGCCAGAGCCGCCGCCGCGATCGTCAGGGCCACTCCCAGCCGCACCAGGCGCCGGCTTCGGATCCGTGGGATTCCTGCGGTTTCCGCTTTCATCGAGCTCGTCAAGGTTCCTGGGCGTCCCGGGGATGAAGGTCGGCCGTTCCCGCGGCAGGCGGATCGCGTCTCACGAACTCGGCCGATCATCGGTAGTCGACATTCATCCTACCTGACAGCGTCGAACAATACCTAGGCCGGAGGGCCCTTAATGATGGGGGCAAGGCTCCGTTCGAACCCGCATCGTCCGGGCATTCGCCGCCTCATCGGAACTCAGGGGTGGAGCCGGTGCAGCCCCTGCTGAACGTCGCGGTCGAGGGGATTGGCCGCGACCGCGAGCGCGTACCAGCCCCTGGCTTCCTCGCTCAGCCCGGCGTCCTCGCACGCCTTCCCAAGCTCCCCCAGGTCGGAAACCTGGTTTGCTCGTTTCGGCGTGCGGATCCGCATGATCAGGTTGTACAAACGGTTGAGCGGTCGGACGCGGTCGAGATAGGCGTCCGCGGCCATTCGTTCTCCCTTGAGCCGGAGCGCCTGCGCGAGCTGCATGGGCGAGACGCGATCGTAAGGTTCGGCACTGAGCGCCTGCTGGAAATGGCGGATCGCGCCGTCGAGATCGCGTTGCCGGAGCGCGATCTCTCCGCGAATCCGGGCGATTCGCGGGTGATCGGTCGGGGCCGAGGCGAGCAGGTTGTTGACCTTGTCGAATTGACCGAGATTGAAGGCCAGATTGGTCCGAAGCGCCAGCGCGTCAAGATCGGTGTTGGGCAGCGGCTCGAGGATCCTCTCGATCTCCGTCTCCGCTCCGGGCCGTTCCAGCAGGAGCTCGACCAGCGCCAACCGGCTATAACGATCCTCGGGGTCGGACCTGATGAATCCCTCGAGATCCTCGACGATGTCCGGACTCCACTGGGTGAAATGGGTCAGAGACCAGGTGAACAGATCGTGATGAGTGAGCGGCGTGAGTCGGGCGAGTGCCTGAAACTCGGCATCGACCTCGCGACGGCGCGACTGGATGCCGAGGATATAGATCAATTCCTTGTGGGCTTCGACCAGGCCGGGCTTCACGGCGATGGCCCTGCGGAAGGCGGATTCCGCCTTCGTCAAGCGATTCTGCTGTCGCTCGATCCGGCCTGCGAGCAAGAGGGCCTGGGCGGCGATCGGATGGTCGCCGGGGATTCGATCGATTGCGGCGAGCGCCTGGTCGGGGTGGCCTTCCGCCGTGGCGAGCTGGGCTTCCAGGATCCAGTCCATGGGGTTCTTGGGCCGGATCCGCTCCAGTGCCTTCAACGAGGCGCGCGCGCGATCCCAATGTCCGGCCAGAAACGCGCGCTCGGCATCCGCCCAGACCCGGTCGGGGTTGGTCGGGCCGCGAGTTGCGCGCCACGCGGCGACGACACCGCAACAGAGGACCAGGGCGAAGGCCGCCCAACCCCAAACCCGAGCGATTCGCCCCACGATGGCAACACGTCCCTCTTGAAATTGCCCGGTCGCGAGACCTCAGCGCCTCTGGCGCTTCGACTTCTTCGTAACATCAATCGTGATATTCTTGCCGCCTTCTCCCAGGACGTCAAAATCGAATGTGTTCTCTCCGGACTGGACCGTGGCGAAGTCCTTCCGAAGTCCGACACCCATGTGTTTCTTGGCCACATCACCGCCGTAAGTGACCTGATTATCCCCGGTGTACGCCTTGAGGGTATATCGTCCGTCCGGGCCGATCTCCGCCGTCTTCGCAGCTACGAGCCGTCCGGAGTTGGCGCCGTTGAAACTGATGGTCCCCGCCGTGACCGGTTCTCCCTTGGCCGTGACGGTCCCGCTGACGGTCGCCTCGGTCAAGGACGTATCATGGTAGGGCTTGTCGTCCCCGCAACCGGCGACCATCGCGCAGCCCAGGAAGGCGACCGCCATCAAGGACGTGTTCTGCCGCGTGACGACCCTGGGGTCGATCCGATCAAGAGAGCTCATTTCTGGAAGAATCCCTCGTACCATGGTCGTTGGATCGGTCAGCGATGTCGGCGGCCGGGAGCGGTTTCCGGATGACTGGACGGGGCGAGGAACCGTCCCGGCCGATCGATGTCAATACGCATCGGATGAAATCACTTCGCCGCCCGCCCGGCTCCCCAGGGCCCACCACGTGACGTTACTGACGGACGTCTTGAGGAACTTGACCGAACCGTCGCAGAACAAGACGTTCACCCCCCCCGGATGATGGCTGTTGGCGTTGTGCGCGATCTGGAGTCCCGATCGGCAGCTCCATGTGTTGGGAGTCATGACGTGAGCGTAACGCGTGTTGGCCGGCTGTCCCGTCACCCAGGTCGAGCCGGAGATGTTATCATCACTGAAGTTCGCCGCGTCCTGATTGCCGTTGACCGGCACGGGTGGTGTCACCCTGCAAACCTGATAATACGCCTGGGGCGTCGATTCCAGGTTGTTGGCGACCGCGGCGGGTGTGGCGAGCGACGCGGTCGGGATACCGCCATCGAACGGCGCGGAGGTGGCTGTGAGGTTGTTGCCGATGGCCTTGACCCGTTCGCTGAACGCGGCCGTGTTGCTCGTACCATCGGTGATGCTGGCGATGCTGACCGAGGAACCGCCGAATCCGGGCGGCCCGGTGTCGATGCCGCTGGACGAGTAGATGAACGGCCCGGAGGCCGCCTCGTTCCAGGATGGCGCATTCGCGTTGCCGCCGTAGGCACAGTTGGGCGCCGAGCCCGAATTGGCCATGTAATTGTTGTGTCCGTCCGGGCTGGTCAGTCGATCCGGATCCGAGGGGCAGAGGAACCCGGAGATCGCGCGATACTCCGCCGTGGTGTTGGCCGGGTTATCATTCGGCATGGGGGTCAGGCCGATGGCCTCGGTGTCCACGAAGTTGAGGGCGTTGTAGATCGGGCCCTGCTCCATGTAAGGGAGCAACAGCGTATGGGCCGACCACTCGATCCACCATGGGCCGTCGCCCCAGGGTAAGGCATTGTTGGTGCTGTGGTAGTTGTGCAGCGCCAGGCCGATCTGCTTGAGGTTATTGGTGCACTGGGCGCGCTGCGCCGCCTCCCGTGCCGCCTGCACGGCCGGGAGCAACAACGCGATCAGTACTGCTATGATGGCGATCACCACCAGCAATTCGATCAGCGTGAAACCCCGTCGGATTCGCGAGACCATGATGTTTCCTCCGGGCAGAACCACTACGGACGCGACCGACCTTGGTCACGTGCCGTTACCGCGAGTTGGTACGAAGAATTTAAGAGTATGCCAGCCAGAGCGAACGAAGGGTTTGATCCTTGTGGAGAGGACCAGAACTCCCCCTCTGAGTAGAATCCGCCGAGGGCCTGGAGTTGTAACGGGGAAAATTTCCGATGGAATCACTTTGTGAGGTCAGTCTGCCGGAGGCCTGGCTGCCGGATTCGCCGAAGGCTTCGCTGGGAATAGGAGTTCGGTCGCGATCCGCCGGTCTGGAGTCGGGCTCATGAGATGACTTTCCCGTCCTCGCGGGTTACAAAAGCAGCAGTCCGGCGGAATATATTAGGTGAGGCTGGAGCGTCGAGTGACGCGAATTCCTGGGAGGATCCTCCGGTGTATGAGCGGTCGGCAATCCCCGGGATGTTACCCGTGGATGTGGTGAGCCGGATTTCGACACGGCCGGGCGACCGGAAGGCCGAGTTCGCGGCACAACTCGGCAGGCATCAGGGCCAGCTCTTCGGTTACATCCACTCGCTGGTGCGCGACCTCGATGACGCAGATGACTTGTTCCAGCAGACGAGCCTGGTGCTCTGGGACAAGTTCGATCAGTTTGATGCGTCGCGGAGTTTCGTTTGCTGGGCGTGTGGGGTGGCACGGTATGAGGTCCTGAATTTCCTCAGGGCGCGAAGCCGCAATCGCCTCTACTTCAGCGACGAGCTCAACCTGGCGCTGATCGAGGCGCAGGAGACGCTGGAGCAGGAACACCTCGAGGAACGGCGCGATGCGCTGGCTGATTGCATGAAGAAGTTGAGGGAGCGGGACAAGGACCTGCTGGAAGCCTGCTACGCCCGCTCGGCCGGGATTCGAGACGTAGCCCTCGCGAGCGGCCGATCGGCGCAGAGCGTCCACAATTCGCTCAGACGAATCCGCCGCTCGCTGTTCGAATGCGTGCGCCGTACGATGGCGCACGAGGGGGTGGTATGAACGGCCCCGGCCCCCACGAGCTGCCCGCCGAGTTCTACGACCTGCTCGATGCGTACTGCTCCGATCTCATCGACAGCTCGGAGATGCGTTCGACTCGAAATCTATCTGCTCGACAGTGTCGAGGCTCGACGCATCTTCGCCGATTATTTCCAGCACCACACGGAGATCCATTTCGCCGTCCGGGCGCGTCGGGCCGCCGATGCGGTCATGGAGCAACTCGCGGACTGGCCGGACAAGCCCCGCGCCGGAGGCGGGATCAATGGAGCGAGGAGAAAAGGCAGGGGTTCCCAGCGGCACTGGCGCCCTCGGCTCCGTCACTGGGTGTTCGCCGCGACACTCATGATCGCAGTCGGGGTTTGCTGCTGGATGGCCTTCATGGTTCCTCATCACGGCCCGGGGATCCCGGCAAGGGCAGCGACCGCGAACGTCGCCTGGCTGGTCAATGCCCAGAATTGCACCTGGCGCGGCCCGACCAGCAGCCGGGCCGGAACATGCAAGCGGGCAAGTCGCTCCGACTGGAGCGAGGTCTGGCAGAGATCGAATTTGATTGCGGCGCACGCGTCATCCTCCAGGGACCAGCCGGCCTTGAGCTCCTCTCCGGGGGTTCGGCGCGCTCCTGAGAGGCACCCTGACGGCGCGGGTGCCGGTGCGTGCTCGTGGGTTCACCGTCCTCACTCCACACAACAAAGTGGTCAACCTGGGGACCGAGTTCGGCCTGGCGGTTGACGAGGCGGGTGCGGCCACGGTCCGCGTCTTCACCGGCGAGGTCCAGGCATTCCCGCTCGCCGCGGGGTCTGCGCGCGGGACGGATCCGGGCGTGACCATCCACCAGAATCAGGCGGCCCGCCTTGATGGCTCCGCCGTCGATCCGACGCTTCCCGATCGGGGCGAAGGCGCGTCCAGTTACGTCCGGGCGATCGAGCCGTTGCCGGTCCGCATCCCCCGGACGGTCAGCCTCGACTTCGTCAACCCCCTCCCGGGCACGCTCCGCGACGCCCAGGGACGAGGGATCGGCCTGACCCACCGGCTCCCCGGTACGGGCCATGATCTGCCCGAATCCGATCCCAATCTCCTCCTCTGCCCCGACCGCCTCGCCCTGGAACTGACGACCACCCGCAGCGACATCAACACTCAGGACCAGATGGCGTTCGGCGAATACCTGGGAGTCCGCCTCTCCGACCTCGGCTTTACGGGGACCGAGGACTTCGAGATCCGCGTCACGATCTCGAACATCCCGGGACTCCAGGTCGTCGGTCAATTCGGCCTCTACGCAGGAACGTACAGCGATCGGAACATCCGCGGAGGATTGATCAGTTGGCCCAAGCTGGATAACTACCGGCTGTACCTGGTCAACAACTGCGGCGGGCGCGACTCCGACCTCTACCAAGTCGGCCTGATGACCACCGGCGACGATCTCCGGCTCATCTTGCGGCGCCTAGGCGGGCAGTATTCGCTGGTCGTAGACAACCTGTCCCAGAACAGCTCCAGCACGCTCGCCATCGCGCATCCCAGCTTCCTCGACACGGAGAACGACCTGTACCTCGGGCTCTTCGGGGCCAACACCCAGAGCGACGAGCGTAAGACCCTCACGATCCGCGAGTTCAGCGTCACGGTCTGGACGGCCCAGTCTGGTTCGCCCAAAATGGCTGGAACGGAGCGACAGGATCGTGACCATCCCACGAAACCGACGCCGTGACGACGCTCCGACGCCGTCCTGCGAACCCTCCACCCCACGCGCATCCCTGGCATCCCGACCGGCAGATTCCAAAATGGGGATATCTGTGGAATCTGGAATCGGGAATCCGGAATCGGGAATCTCGTTGTGACGGAGCCGCGTTAGACCCTCTATAGCTGAGACCCGCACCCATGGCTCGAATGTTCATCCTCTCTCTCAGCCTCAGCCTGACGATCGCCACGGCCGCCCTTAGTGCCGACGACCCCCCGTCAAAGGCGGGCGACGAATCGGACCGGCCGCTGAGCGTCTTGTTCCTGGGGGATCAAGGTCACCACCGTCCGGCCGATCGCGCCGCTCAGATCACGCCGGTGCTCGCCGGTCGCCGTATCCGCGTCACTTACACCGAGAAGTTGAACGACCTCAATCCCGAGACGCTGGCCCGCCACGACGCCTTGATCATCTATGCCAACACCACCCGGATCGGTGCGGCCCAGGAAAAGGCGCTGCTCGACTACGTGGAGGGGGGCGGCGCATTCGTGCCGCTCCACTGCGCCAGCTATTGCTTCCTCAACTCACCGAATTACATCGCGCTCGTCGGCGCGAATTCCTCCGTCATGGCACGGGAACTTTTGACACGAAGGTCGTCGATCCGGCGCACCCGATCATGAAGGGCTTCGAGCCGTTCCGCACCTGGGACGAGACCTACGTCCACACCAAGCACAACGAGAAGGACCGGCACGTGCTTCAGGTCCGAGCGGAGGGGCAAGAAGAGGAGCCCTGGACGTGGGTCCGTACGCAAGGCAAGGGGCGGATCTTCTACACGGCCTACGGCCATGACGGACGGACCTGGCAGAATCCCGGCTTCCACGACCTGCTCGAGCGGGGCATCCGCTGGGCCGTCAACAAGGGGGCGGTGTTCGACAGCCGCGGGCGGGTGTCGGCCGGCCTGCCACCGTTCACCTACGATACGTCGACCGTCGACATCCCCAACTACCTACCGGGCCGGCAATGGGGCACGCAAGGCGATCCGATCCGACGGATGCAGCACCCCCTCTCGCCCGAGGAATCGATGCGGCACCTGGTCGTCCCGCGCGGTTTCGAGCCCCGGTTGTTCGCGGCGGAGCCCCAGATCTACAAGCCGATCTGCATGACCTGGGACCATCGCGGACGGCTCTGGATCGCCGAGACGGTGGACTATCCCAATACCAAGCACCCCGCCACACCCGGCCGCGACCGGATCACGATCTGCGAGGACACCGACGGCGATGGCAAGGCGGACAAGTTCTCCATCTTCGCCGAGGGTCTCAACATCCCCACCAGCCTGCTGTGTGCGAACGGTGGCGTCATCGTCCTCCAGGCGCCCGACACGCTGTTCTTGAAGGATTCCGACGGTGACGGCAAGGCCGACGTGCGCAAGGTCCTGTTTACCGGCTGGGGCATCAGCGACACGCACGCCGGTCCGAGCAACCTGCGATGGGGACTCGACAACTGGGTCTGGGGGATCGTCGGCTACTCCGGCTTCCGTGGGACGGTAAGCGGCGAGCGACACCGATTCGGGCAAGCCTTCTACCGCTTCAGGCCCGATGGCTCGAAGCTCGAGGTGCTCCGCGGCACCGGCAACAACTCGTGGGGCGTCGGCTTCAGCGAGGATGGGCTCGCGTTCGGCTCGACGGCCAACGGATGCCCGACCGTCTACCTGCCCTTTCCCAACCGCTACTACGAAGCCGTTCGCGGCCTTGCACCTCAAGAGCTGGAGAACATCGCCCCGAACCATGATTTTTTCCCGCTGACGGAGCGCGTGCGGCAGGTGGACTGGCACGGTGGGTTCACGGCCGGCGCCGGGCACGCCCTCTATACGGCGCGGGCCTATCCCTCACGATACTGGAATCAGACGGCGTTCGTCGCCGAGCCGACCGGCCACCTCGTCGCCGCCTTCACGCTCCACCGAACGGGGAGCGACGTGGCCGCCTATTACGGGTGGAACCTGGTGGCCAGCGACGACGAATGGACATCGCCCATCGCGGCCGAGGTCGGCCCGGACGGGCACGTCTGGGTCATCGACTGGTACAACTACATCGTCCAGCACAACCCCACGCCCAAGGGCTTCCGGACCGGCCGCGGTGCCGCGTATGAGACACCGCTCCGCGACAAGACCCATGGGCGGATCTACCGGATCGTCTACAAGGACGCTCAGGTCTCCCCGAATCCCGCACTCGATCCCAACGACCCGAAAGGGCTGGTCGCCGCGCTCGGGAATGACACTCAGTTCTGGCGGATGCACGCTCAGCGACTCCTGGTAGAGCGTGCGAAGACCGACGTTGTCCCGGCGTTGGTCGAACGAGTGGCGGATCGCTCGGTTGATGCGATCGGCCTGAACGCCGGAGTCATCCACGCGCTCTGGACCTTGCATGGCCTGGGCGCCCTTGACGGCTCGAACCCGGCGTCGAGATCAGCGGCGATGGCCGCGCTGGCACATCCCTCGGCGGGAGTGCGGCGCAATGCCGTGCAAGTCCTGCCGCACGATGTGTTATCGGCAACTGCCGTGCTGGACAAGGGTCTGCTGTCCGACCCCGACGGGCAGGTCCGCCTGGCGGCGCTCCTGGCCCTGGCGGATCAACCGCCGTCGGACGCAGTCGCCACCGCGCTGGCGACTTCCTTGCGAAAAGGTCTGGCCCGCAACGATCACTGGATCTTCGACGCGGCCACGGCCGCCGCGGCCCGGAACGACCGGGCCTTCTTGAAGGCAATCGCGCAACGTGGAGGTGCCGGTCGCGCCGGCGCGGAGGTGCTGGCGATTGCCGAGCGTGTGGCCGAGCACTGGGCCCGCGGCGGTCCGATCGATGGGGTCGGCCCGGTCCTGGCGGCACTGAAGGGCGGCGAGCCGGCCGTGGATGAAGCGGTACTTCGAGGAATGGCCCGAGGCTGGCCCAAGGATCGTCCGGCGCGGATCGACCCGGCTTCCGAGGTCGTGCTGAGGGAACTGGCGAAAGAGCTGCCCTCCCCGGCTCGGACTCAGTTGGTCCGGCTGGTGGGCGAGTGGGGCAACAAGGCCCTGGACGGCATCGCCGCCGAGATTGCCGCGTCACTCGCGGCGACGGCCCGCGACGAGTCCCTCGCCGACGCACGCCGGATCGCCGCCGCACGGCAGCTCATCGAGCTCAAGACGTCCGAGGAAGCAGCGGTGAAAGATTTGCTGGGACTGATCGACCCCCGGACCTCGCCCGACCTGGCCGCCGGCCTGATCGAGGCCGTCACGGCCAGCCAGGCGCCGCAAGCCGGCAAGAATCTGGTCGCCGTCTTGCCGAGGCTGGCGCCGAGCGTCCGTGCCCAGGTGCTCAGGGCCCTGCTGGGCCGCTCCGACTGGACTCCCGCCCTAGTGGAGGCGTTCGAGCAGAACAAGGCCGGGATCTCCGAGCTGGCGCTCGACCAGAAGCAGGCCCTCGCCGCGCATCCGATTCGCGACGTCGCGGCGCGTGCCAAGCGCCTGCTGGCACAAGGCGGCGGACTTCCCGATCCCGACCGCCAGAAGGTCATCGACCAGATCACCTCGCAGGTGAGCGAAGGGGGAGATGTCGCGCGCGGCAAGGTCGTCTTCCAGCAACAGTGTGCCAAGTGCCACCGCCATGGCAACGAAGGAGCGCAAGTCGGGCCGGACCTCACGGGCACGGCCGCGCTGCCACGCGAGGAGCTCTTGATCCACATCCTCGACCCGAGCCGCTCGGTCGAAGGCAACTATGTTCAGTACACGGTCGCGACCACCGCGGGCCGCGTGATCAACGGCGTTTTGGCCTCGGAGACCAAGACCACCGTCGAGCTGCTCGACTCGGAAGGGAAGCGACAGACGATCCTCCGCCAGGACATCGATGAGATGGCCGCCTCGAAGAAGTCGCTCATGCCCGAGGGCTTTGAGAAGCAGGTCACACCCGGCCAGTTGAATGACCTCCTGGCGTTCCTGACCCAGCGCGGCAAGTACCTGCCCCTCGACTTGCACAAGGTCGCCACCAAGGTCAGTACCCAGGGGATGTTCAGCAAGTCCGACGCCGCGATCGAGCGCCTCGTCTTCGACGATTGGTCGCCCAAGATTGTCGAAGGCGTGCCCTTCCTGCTCGTCGATCCCCAGGGCAACCGGGTGCCGAACATGGTCCTGCTCTACGGACCCCAGGGCCCCGTGGCACCCCGGATGCCCAGGGTCGTGGAGCTCCCCTGCCACGCCCCGGCGCGGGCCATCCATCTGCTCAGCGGCGTGAGCGGTTGGGGCTTCCCTGGCGGTCGCAAAGGCTCGGTCTCGATGATCGTCCGGCTCCACTACGCCGACGGCTCCGTCGAGAATCATCCCCTGGAGAACGGCGTCCACTTCGCCGACTACATTCGGGTCGTCGACGTCCCCGGCTCGAAGCTCGCCTTCGACCTCCACGGCCAGCAGCTCCGTTACCTCGCCGTCTATCCCAAGAAGAAAGACACGATCGATCGCATCGAGCTGGTCAAGGGCCCCGACCGGACGGCACCGATCGTCGCCGCGGTCACGGTCGAGACCACAGGCGATGGGAAGTAGTCGTCAGAGTGATGCCGGACGCGGGTCTCCTGGCTTCGTCTCAGGCGAGTGGTTCCCACCGGGAATCGTTGCGCCTGCTTGAAACTCGACTCGTGACCGGCAACGATAATCCGATCGTAGCCATCCTCCGACGACCGGAATGTTCAACCTCCGGGGATTGATCCATGACCACGTCGAAACTCCGTGCGCTCCTGCTGCTTGTCGTTTTTGCGCTACTGGCCTTCTGCGGGAGCGGCCCGACCGGCCGTGCCTGGGGTGACGAGCCCTCGAATCCTCCGGGAGAACGCGCGGACGTTGAATCCGTGATCGATGATGAAGGAGTTGACCCTCCGCCGGGCGATCCCTGGTACGCTCCTCCGCCACAACAGCGCGGGTCCCGCCCGAATCCCGCCGACCGCCTCGTCTTCAAGATGAGGATCACGCCCCATTGGTTCGACGCCAATAGCCGCTTCTGGTACCGGAATGACCTGCCCGGCGGCGACAGGGAGTTCATCCTCGTCAACGCCGAGCGCGGGACGCGTGCGCCGGCCTTCGACCATCAGAAGCTCGCGGCCTCCCTGTCCAAGGCGGTGGGCGGCGCGGGCTATCAAGGCAAACGGCTCCCCTTCGACGAGATCGAATTCGTCGATGGCTCGACGGCAGTCCGCTTCAATTGCGATAAGGCAACCTGGAAGTGCTCACTCGACGACTACACATGCTCCAAGACCGAACCCGGCCAGGCCAAACCGGACACGTCGAGTCCCGCCGATAACGAGACCACACCACGTCGCGGGCGACCTGCGGGCGAGCGCCAGGGCCCCGATGCGCCGGGCTCCCGCCAGGGCCTTCGGTCGCAGGACGGGAAGTGGACCGCGTTCGTCAAGGACCGGAACGTGGTCGTCCGCGCCGAGGGGAAGTCCGAGGAGGTTCCGCTCACGACTGATGGCAAGGAGGGCCTGGCTTATGGACGGCTCTCCTGGGCGCCCGACTCGAAGACTCTCGTGGCCTTTCGAATCGAGCCGGGCGAGCGCAAGGAGGTCTACCTGATTCAGTCATCGCCGCCAGGCGGCGGCCGGGCCAGGTTCAGGCCGCGCCCCTACGCCCTGCCCGGCGATAGATTTACCGCGTACGAGCTCAACCTCATCGACGTCGCCACGAAGAAATCGACCCGTCCCATAGTTGATCGGATCGACTTCGGTTCGCCGGACCTCCATTGGGACAAGGATGGGCGACATTTCACCTATGAGAAGAACGACCGCGGTCATCAGCGATTTCGTCTGATCCGGGTCGATTCGCACACCGGCGAGGCCCACAACCTCATCGATGAGAAGACCGAAACGTTCATCTGGACCGCTCATCGGGAAGGGCTGGGTTTGAGGACCGTGAACTGGCTTGACCAGTCGGACGACCTGATTTATGTCTCGGAGCGCAGCGGCTGGCGGCACCTTTACCTGATCGACGCGAAGACGGGGACGGTCAAGAACCCGATCACCCAGGGCGAATACGTCGTCCGAGGCGTCGATCAAATCGACGAGGCCAAGCGGCAGGTCTGGTTCCGCGCCGGTGGAAAGAACCCGGATCAGGATCCGTATTTCCTCCACCATTACCGCGTGAATTTCGACGGGACGGGCCTGGTCGCCTTGACGGAGGGAAACGGCAACCACCGCACCGTGCAGTTCTCGCCCGACCGCCGCTACCTTATCGATACCTACAGCCGAGTGGACATGGCCCCGATCCATGAGCTGCGGCGCACCTCGGACGGCAAGCTGGTCTGCAACCTCGAAGAGGCGGACATCAACGCTCTGAAGGCCAACGGCTGGGCTCCGCCCGAAGTTTTCGTGGCCAAGGGCCGCGACGGTAAGACCGATATCTGGGGCATCATCTCCCGTCCCAAGGGCTTCGACCCAAATCGGAAATACCCGGTCATCGAGGACATCTATGCCGGCCCGCACGGCTCGTTTGTCCCGAAGGACTTCAGCCCCGGGCGGCGGTCCGCGGCGCTGAACGACCTGGGCTTCATCGTCGTGCAGATGGACGGCATGGGCACGGCCAATCGTTCCAAGGCGTTCCACGACGTCTGCTGGCACAACATCAAGGACGCCGGCTTCGCCGACCGCATCCTCTGGCACCAGGCCGTCGCCAGGAAATACGCCTATTACGACCTCACCCGCGTGGGCATTTACGGGACCTCGGCGGGCGGTCAGAACTCGACCGCTGCGATGCTCTTCCATCCCGAGTTCTACAAGGCTGCGGTCTCTGCCTGCGGCTGCCACGACAACCGGATGGACAAAGCCTCGTGGAACGAGCAGTGGATGGGATACCCGGTCGGACCCTGGTATTCCGAATCGTCGAACATCGACAACGCGAAGAACCTCCGGGGCAAGCTGCTCCTGATCGTCGGCGAGATGGACACGAACGTCCCGCCGGAGTCCACCATGCGGCTGGTCGACGCCCTGATCAAGGCCAACAAGGATTTCGAGCTGCTGGTCGTCCCGAACGCCAACCACGGCATGGGCGGCGAGTACGGCGTGCGCCGGATGCGGGATTTCTTCGTCCGTCACCTCCTGGGCGGCGAGTCGAAGGCGCCTCTTCCCGGACCTCGCCGCGATGAGTACACGACGCGTGCGGCCAGCGGAAATGGAAACGGAAAGCCGAGTACGCTATGCGAGTGCATCACTCGACCTGGCCGAGCTCAATGGCGATCGGAGCGAGCTCCGCGGGGCGATCGAGCGCTACGAGGCAGACCGCGGCAACTTGCTGCGATCCGCGCCGCGCCGGGCTCCCCGCATCGCGACGAACGAATCCACGACTTCACGGCCCAGTGGCTCGACCAGCTCGGCTCGGTCGACTTCGATCGGCTCGGCCAGGACGGCAAGGTCGATTACCTGCTGCTCAAGAACCACCTGGCCCACGAGCTGCGGCAGATCGAGATCCGGACCCGAGAGCGAAACGAGTGGGAGCCGATGGTCCCCTTCGCGCGGCCGATTCTCGACCTGGATGAGGCGCGACGCGCGCTGAAGCCGATGGCCTGGTCGACGGTCGCGGGAGACCTCACACGGCTCGCCAAGGAGATCGCCACGGCGCGGCGTGCTCTCGAGCAAACCGGTCCTGGCAGAGATCGCGCCCTCGCGAAGGTTCGGTCCGCCAATCGCGGGCTGGCGGCGGTCGAGGGATTGCGGAACACGCTCCGCACCTGGTTTGCCTTCTACGACGGGTATGACCCGCTCTTCTCCTGGTGGATGCAGGAACCTTACAAGGCGGTTGACCAGGCGGTCCAGGACTACGCCGGGGCGCTTCGCCAGCGTTACGGAGCCTCGGCGGACGGTTCGGGTTCTGCGTTCGGCCCGGGCGCGGGCCGCAGGCGCGGCGGGGGCGGAGGTGGTTTCGGCGGGGATGGTCCCGGAACGGGCGGGGCGGGGGTGGTCCGGGCGGTGCCGGACGCACCGGGTCGACTGGGCAAGGCGAGACCACCGCCACGGTCCCTGATCGGAACCGCGAGATCGTGGGTACGCCCATCGGCCGCGACGCCCTGCTCAGCGAGCTGAAGTCCGAGATGATCGCGTACACGCCGGAGGAATTGATCGACCTCGCGCGCAAGGAACTGAGCTGGTGCGAGGACGAGATGAAGAAGGCCGCGCGCGAGATGGGCCTGGGCGACGACTGGCACGCGGCCCTGGAGCGCGTCAAGACCCTTCACGTCGAGCCGGGCCGACAGCCAACCTTGATCCACGACCTCGCCGTGGAGGCCATCAACTACCTCGACGCCAACGACCTCGTGACGATCCCTCCCCTCTGCCGCGAGTCCTGGCGCATGACGATGATGTCGCCCGAGGCGCAGCAGGTGAACCCCTTCTTCCTGGGCGGAGAGACGATCATCGTCTCTTATCCCACGAGCACCATGCCCCACGAAGCGAAGATGATGAGCATGCGCGGCAACAATATCCACTTCGCCCGCGCCACGGTCCATCACGAGCTGATCCCGGGCCATCACCTTCAGGGTTACATGGCGCGCGATACAAGGACTATCGCCGGCTATTCAGCACGCCGTTCTTCGTCGAAGGGTGGGCGCTCTACTGGGAGCTGCTACTCTGGGATCGCGGGTTCGCCAAATCGCCCGAGAACCGGGTCGGCATGCTATTCTGGCGCATGCACCGCTGCGCCCGGATCATCTTCTCGCTGAGCTTCCACCTGGAGAAGATGACGCCGAAGGAGTGCATCGACTTCCTGGTGGACCGGGTCGGCCACGAACGCGACAACGCCACCGCGGAGGTCCGCCGGTCTTTCACCGGCAGCTATGGACCGCTCTACCAGGCCGCCTACTTGCTCGGCGGGTTCCAGCTCAGGGCCCTCCATCGCGAGCTGGTGGAATCGGGCAAGATGACCGAACGCGCCTTCCACGACGCGGTCCTCCGGGAAAACGCCATCCCGGTCGACATGATCCGCGCCTCATTGACCGATCAGGCGCTATCGGCCGATTACGCGCCAAGCTGGAGATTCTATGCGTCGACAGTCGAACGGAAGTGAGCCCCAGATTACGCCCTGACGTCCGTGGTCCTGAAACGCCTCGCACCTGAGTAGCACAGGCCGCGGCGCTCGTGCGGCGCGTGCTCAAGCCGAGCCTCGAGCGTTCGGAGTCCGTGCACCTGATAGCAAGTGTAGAACAGGTGGATCAACAGGGCTTTCGAATCATCAGTGTCAACACAGTGAATAAATTTTATCGATATTTAGTATTTATTATAAAATACATTCGTGAACGGCTTTTACGCCGCACTCGGATGCTCCGGCAATCCATGTTTCTTTTCTGGTCCGGGTGAGCCGCGGTCCTATCCTGACCTCGGTCGGCGCCCGAATCGGCGGTATATCGCGGGGGAGAAGACCCATGTCCATCTCGCGCAGGACAGTTCTGAAGGGGCTCGGCGCATCGGGCGCGTTGGCGATCCCGGGCGGTTTTGCGGTGGCCGGCCAGGCCTCGGCGCTACGGGTCGCGGGGAGGGCGGTCGAGGCCACGGTCACGCCGATCGACCACCGGATCGTGCGGATCAGCGTGGTCCCTCTCGAAGCAGGCCGGGCCCAGCCGATCGCGGACGACGGGTCGCTGGTTCGGCCGGACTGGGGCGAGCCGCTCGTGCGCCTGGCCGCACCGGGCCAGCCCCAGTCGGTCACGCTCGAGGGGGACTGGCGGCTGACGGTCTCGTCCGAGCCGCTCGTGTTCCGCGTCGAGGCGCCCGACGGACGACTGATCCAGCAGATTCGCGTTGACGGCGAGACCGGCGCCTTCACCTTCCACCTGGGCGACGGGCCGGTCCTGGGCTTCGGCGAAGGCGGTCAACAATTCGATCGCAAAGGCTCGGTCGATCGGATGCGGAGCGGTCAAGGAGGATACCGACTTCGCACTCACGGCGGCCGAGTACCCGTACCCTGGTTGATCGGCACCAGCGGCTGGGCGATGTTCGTCCATCACCCGGCCGGGAGGTTCGACCTGACTGGAGCGGAGGGATCATTCACGCCGGCCGGTCCATCATCGGCCTTGCCCATCGACCTCTTCATCGTCACGGCGCGCGATCCGTCGCAGGTCATGGCGGAATATGCCCGGCTTACGGGTCATCCCGAGATGCCGCCACTCTGGGCGCTGGGGTACCAGCAGTCACATCGCACGCTCGCCAGTCGCGAGGAGGTCCTCTCCATCGCCAGGACCTTCCGAGAGAAGAAGCTCCCCTGCGATGCGCTCATCTACCTCGGCACCGGTTTCTGCCCGTCGGGGTGGAATACCGGGCATGGATCGTTCACCTTCAACCCTGCGGTTTTCGACGAGCCCAAGGCCATTCTCGACGAGCTGCACGCGATGCATTTCCACGTCGTGCCTCACGTGGTGATCCGCTCGAGGTCGGTGCGCGGCAGCGTGCGAGATCCGTCGGGACCGGGACAGGCCGCCGAGGAGAACGCCGCCGCCTACTGGGATTTGCACCGCAAGGTCTTCGCCCTGGGAGTGGACGGTTGGTGGCCCGACGAGGGCGACCCGCTCGGCCCCGCCTCACGACTAGCTCGGATCCGGATGTACTGGGAAGGGCCCCAGCTCGGCCGTCCGGACCAGCGGCCCTACGCCCTGCACCGCAACGGCTATGCGGGCATGCAGCGCTACGGAGCCTTCCTCTGGTCGGGCGACGTCGATTCGTCCTGGGAGACCCTGAAGACCCACGTGCCGGTCGCGGTCAACACCTCCTTGACCGGCATTCCCTACTGGGGGACTGACATCGGGGGCTTCGTACCCACCAAGGATTTGACGGGCGAGCTTTACGTCCGCTGGTTCCAGTTCGGTTCATTCTGTCCGCTCTTTCGCTCGCACGGCCGAACCTGGAAGCTCCGGCTCCCCTGGGGTTGGAATACCGGCGAGCTCGGGCCGAACGAGATCCGCGGTTACGGCTATGCCCGGAACCCCGGCGTGGAGGAACTGCACAACGCGGCGATTGAGCCGATCTGCCGCAAGTACCTGGAGCTGCGTTATCAGTTGATGCCGTATCTGTACAGCGTGGTTCGCGAATGCTGCCAGACCGGCCTGCCGATCATGCGTGCGCTCTGGCTGCACGACCCCGACGATCCGGTGGGCCGCGCCCGGGGCGACGTGTTCCTCTGGGGCCCGAACCTCCTCGTGGCACCGGTGACCGAGAAAGGTGCCAAGGCGCGGACGCTCTACCTCCCTCGGGGGCGCTGGTACGATTTCTGGACGGGCGAAGCGGTGGAAGGCGGTCGGGAAGTCACTCGCCCCGTGGACCTGGCGACACTCCCGTTGTATGTCCGGGCCGGGACGATCTTGCCGATGGGACCCGTGAAACAATGGACGGGCGAGGAATCCCAGGCACCGCTGACCCTCCGCCTCTACTCCGGCGCCGATGGACGCTTCCTCCACTACGAGGACGACGGCAGCTCGTTCGCGTACCGCAAAGGCGACTGGATGGGCATCGATCTCGGCTGGAACGACCGGGAACGCCATCTGACCGCTCGCCTGACCGAAGGCTTCGCGCATGCGGCCTCCGCTCGAGCGGATCATCGAGGTGGATCGTGTGGCCGAGAAAGCGCGAGCTTCGTTCAAGTTCACGGGATCACCCTGCGGTATCGTCTTCGAGAGATTCATCCGGTTTCCAGCCGGGACGGAGAAAGATTCTGAACTCCGATGAGCGAACCGGGATCGAAGTCGCGGCGTGGAGCCGGGTTGTCGGCCTGGATCACGATCGTGCTGGCGGCGTCGGCCGTCGTGTTCCTCGGCTTCCGGCTCTTGCTCGGCCTGGGTGAAGCGGACACCGATCTTTACGAGTCCCCGCTGATGCTCTCGGTGGCGCAGCAGTGGATCGCCGGCCCCGGCGAGCTCTATGGTCCGTTCGGCGGTCGCAATCCCCTGGTCCTGATCCATGCCCCGCTCTACTACCGCGTGGCAGCCCTGACCGCCTGGCCGATGGCCCATGCCGGGCTGCACCCGGTCGTGGCGGCGCACTTGGCCGGCCGATTCCTCTCGGCGCTGGGATTACTGGCGACGCTGGCCGCGGTCTACCGGCTGGCGCGCCGGGACGGGGGATCGCGCCGCGCAGGGTGGTGGGCCGTGCTCCTGTTCGCCGCATCGCCGGTGCTCGCCGGTCAGCCGTTCACCGTGCGGCCAGACATGCTGGGCCTGGCGCTGCAAAGCTGGGGCGTCGTGCTGGTGCTTGCGGCGTTGGAGAAGCCGGCCACCGCGGGCCGTCGCCTCGTGTGGGCTTACACGACGTTCGGGCTGGCGGTCTGTGTGAAGCAGCATCTGGTGGCAGCAGGGGTCGTCAGCACGCTCCTCTTGCTGATGGCCTGGCGACGCGATCAGGTCCGAAGCAACGTGATCGTGCGGGGCCTGACGTCGGCCGCCCTGGTTGCGTCGGTCGTATACGGTCTGGAATGGATCGTAACAGGTGGCCGAATCGGGGATGCGGCGTTCCTGGCGGCGGGTGGAGTCGGGCGGGTCCATCCGGGAAACTGGCTGCATGTGGGCACGGTGCTTGCGGCCGTCGTCGGCAAGTCCGCCGGAATCGTCGGACTGCTGGCGACCGCCGTCCTGGCCGTCATCCGGGCACCCTCAGAGCCCGGCCGCTGGGCCCTGGCCGCGGGTCTCCTCACGGTCGTGTCGATCGCCACGCTCTCCCTGGTGCAGGTCGCCAATTCCGGCCCCTGGGTCACCGGGTCCCTTGTGGTCATGGTCCTGGCCGCGTTGATCGTGGTGGTGCCGGCCGGGGCGGCGATGGCCAGACGATCGCGCGCGGACCGGCAGCTCGATTTCGCCCTCTGGGTCTACCTCGCAGCCGAGCTGGCCGTCGTGGTCGTCCTCTCCCGGGTCAGCACCGGCGCCTGGATCAACTACGCGATTCAGGCCGTCGTCTTCGTCGCGGTGTTGACGGCCCGGGCGCTCGACCGGGCGCTCGAGGAGTTGCCGACCTTCCGGCTGAGGCTGTCAACGTCGGTGGCCGTACTCGCCGTCCTGGGCTCCGCCTTGATGGACGTCAAGGAGGCCGCCAGTCGTCGTCGCGCCGAGCGCGCCGACCTGGCCCAGTTCTTCGCCTACGCGAGATATCCCTCGTCGGCGATTTACTTTGCGGATCGGCCGGGCCTCAATCGGATCCACGGCCGTTTCGACCTGGTCTTCGACGATTGGCTCTACCCGGCCTTCGAGTCGCTTCAACTGGCCGAGCCGCGCTCCCGATGGCTTCGGCCCCAGCTCACAGCCGGTCCGATCCGCGTTGTCGTGATCTCCTCGGATAGCCCCCGGCTTGACGGCATCCCGGAGACGCTGCCCGAGTTGGGTTATCACTCGTCGGCCCGGTTCGGCCCCTTCCGGGTCTGGATGCGCTGAACTCCATTCCGGCTTCCCCTCGGGCTGGACCCTGGCGACAACTTGTGAGACACCTCGCCGAATTCCACCGGTCTCCGCTTCGTCCCGACTCGACAGGTTGTGAGACCGTAGCATCGATACCGGCATTCTTGTCTGTCGCCCAGACGGGGCAGCCACAAATCCGCCCAGGCAACGCCCTGGGATCGGTTCGGATGTCGATACCTGAGCCCGGAAGGGGCGAAACCTCGCTGGGCCTGTGTCCCGCCCCTCCAGGGCTTGAGGTCGGTTTGACTTCTCGGTCTCGCGCGCGTTGCCCTGAGGTGCTCCCCCGCCCCAGCTACGCTGTGGGCCAGGCCCTTACCTTCCAGACATATGTCCGACCGCCTCCTTGGCATCGAAAAAACGCGGTCGGACAGCATGTTTCGGAAGGCTGATCCGGACCATATATTGTCCAGCGGCACGACATATGTCCGGATCTTCGGGGCAGAATCTCCATACCGGGTAGCTTTGCTATCGATTGGGGAAAACTCGGCTCATGGGCCAATATGGGTGGCCGCTGCCGCGATCTGATACGAGCCCGAAGCGCCAGTGAGTGAATGGATCTTCCCTGCCGGAATCCACTCGCTGGCGCGTCGAGCTCGTAGGGACGGAGTTCACCAACCCCGGCCCATGAGCCGAAAATTCCGCTTTCTGGAACAACCCCCTTGCATTCCGTCGCGCCGGGAGATACAACCCACATTCCAATATCACCAAGCCGATCTCGACCGCATGGGGGTTGCATTCCGATCGCCCCGATTGTCGCGGTGATCGCCGATCCTGACCCATCCGGATCCCGACCGACTCGGCCCGCTTGTCGTGCTGACTCACGATCATGGTCTCTTGCGGCGTGGAAGATCCGCGCCGTGGATTGTCGCGGCGTCCGCCCCGGAGGGAGCGGGCTCGCCGCCAGGGGATCTCGCGCGCCGGATTTGCCGCGATCCATTCCCTTTCCCGGTCGGGGAGGGGGTGGCGGAATGCCGGGCCAGGGGATCCCGAGGAGCCGCACCATGCCGCGCTACGACCGAGAGCGAAGGCGTCGGGCCCTGAGTCTCAAGGTGGATCATCTCCAGCTCGAGAACCGGAGTACGGTGACCCCCATCGGCGCCGCCGCGGCGGGGCTGGGCATCCTGTCGATCGGCAATCCCAATGGCGGCATGAATGCAATCAATGGGGGGGTAATACGCGGATCGACCCCGGGGCCCCGACCGGTGCGACGAGCGTCGGGCAGCCCCAGGGCGGCACCGGCGACTTCCTCGCGATCGGGATCGAGCCGGCCGGGATCAGTCCCGGCGCGGGCGGTCCGGAGGCCGGCGCCGTCGCCTCGGCGTCCCTTCCGGAATCCGGAATCCGGAATTCCGAATCCGACAATTGGCTGGACCTGTCGCCGGCCGCGAACGCGGATTCGACGCCATCCGGCATCAGCACGCCCTGGCATCCGGCGGTCGCGCACGGCGGCGGCGCGGCGCTGCCGCCGCGGGGCGGCTCGGGCAACGGGGCGCAGGCGGCCGTGATCGCCGGGGTGCGGGGTCAGGTGAGCCCGTTCCGCGTGCCGGCCCCGCAGAATGGCGGCAGCGGCAGTGGCGCCGCCGGTGCGGCGGGCTCGGCGGCGTTGCTGGCCGCGGTCGCCGGCGCCAGCGGCCAGCAGCCCATCGCGGCCGCGCCGATCGCCGCGCCCGCTCCCTCAGCCGAGGGTCACTCCATCGTCGCGTCGGCCGCCCAGCCGGCTACCGGCGAATCCCCCGAGCGTCCGCTCCGGCGGTGGCTTGCCCTTCACTCCGCCCTCGCTCCCCCAGGCGCCCTCGGGGCCGTCCCAGGGAAGCTTCCCGTACTTCCCGATGTATGTGCTTGATGTCCATGACGGTGATCGTGCTCTTCCCCGGCGTGCTCCAGCAGGCGAACCTCGGTGCGCTCGGTCGTCCTGGAGGCCCAGGTCTCGGGGACCTCGGTCTCGTCGTACACCTGGACTACCTCGGGGATCACCTCCGACGCCACGTCCATCTCGGGCGGTAGCACCTACGAGCTGTCCTTCACCTGGAATAGCCTGATCCTCACCGCGCACAACGACGCGATCACGCTCGCGGTCACCGACACCAACAGCCATACCGAGACCTACACCTATGACTTCGCGATCCCGGCCGGGACCGGCGGCGGCGGTTCGGGCGGCAGCGGCGGGGGCCCGGCCATCCCGACGACCCTCTCACCAGATACCGTCAACCTGCTCGGCGCAGCAGTGGCAGAGCGACGGCGTGAGCGTCAACGCCATCTCCGGTGCGCTCGATACGGCCATCCCCTTGCCGAGTTACAACCCCAACGTGGGCGCCCTCGCCTTGACCTACGATTCCCAGGCGGCCGATCCCAGCCCGATCATCGTCGCCGAGAACACGCTGAGCGCCTCGGGTCCGTCCCGTCGCAGGTCAGCGCCACCCTGACGTTCAACAGCGGGGGCGGGCACGACCTGGTACTACTCGACGAGCTCGCTGAATCCCGGCGACGTCCAGCAGATCGCCCTCCAGGCCAATGCCGGCACGCTGTCGACCGGCCGGTATTCGTACTCGGTCCAGATCGTCGACCACGGCACCGGCCTGACCACGACGACCTACAGCGGCACGGCCACGGTGCTCAACGAGTCGAGCAGCCCCCTCGGCGCCGGCTGGACGCTGGGCGGCCTGGAGCAGATCACGTCGGCCAGCGGCGGGGTGATCCTCAACCTCGGCGTGGCCGACAGCAGCCTCTGGTTCGCCTCGATCAGCGGCGGCGGCAGCGGTGGGGGCAGCACCTACACCACCCCGGCCGGCGATTTCTCCACCCTGACGGCCAACTCGGGCTCCGGCGGCGGCTGGACCCGCACCCTGACCGACGGCACCCAGATCGTCTTCAATTCCGGAGGCTATGAGACCGCCTCGATCGATCGCAACGGCCTGCATACCACCTACTCGTACAATGCCTCCCACCAGCTCACCTCGGTCGAGGATCCCTACAGCGGCTATACAACCTTCACCTACGCGGCCAGCGGTGGCGCGCTCCAGACGATCGAGGACCCGGCCACGCGGCTGACCACGTTCACCTACTCGGGCGGCAACCTCAAGGCCGTGGAGCAGGCCGACGACTCGCGGACGACCTACACCTACAGCTCCGGCGGGCAGATCACCGAGGTCCAGGACCGCGCTGTCGCAGCGTCGTTTCGATCGTGTACGACAGTGCCGGACGAGTCGGTACGATCACGTCGCCCGACCTGGCCACCGAGGAATTCAGCGCCTTCCAGGAACAGGGCTGGACCAACAGCGGCACGTCGGGCAGCCCGGCGGCGTCCACCCTCTTCGCCGCCGCGGTCGGCTCGTACACCGAGCCCCAACGGCAACATCTCGACCGTCCGCCCCGACTGGTACGGCCTGGGCACCACCGGCGTCGCGGTCAACGGGCTGGGAAACATCGCCACCTACGACGTCAACTCCAACGGCCTGGCCACCGTCGCCATCGACCCGCTCAATAACATCAGCCAGTACAGCTACGATGGGCACGGCAACGTCACCGAGGAAGTCCTCCCCGACGGCAACAACGTCCAGTACACCTGGAACAGCGACGCCGAGCCCCTGACCTACCAGGACGAGAACACCAACACCTACCACTACACCTACGACGGCAACGGCAACCTGACGGTCATCAAGGATCCGCTGACCAACTTGACGACCATGACCTATACCGGCACCGGCCGGGTGCAGACGGTCAAGGACGCAAACAATCACACGACGAGCTACCAGTACGACACCCTGGACAGGCTCACGACGATCACGTATCCCGATACGACGACCACGCTGTATGCGTACAACAACCAGGGCAACGTGACGAAGGTGACGGACCAGCGGGGGAACGCGACGACCTACTCGTACGACGCCCTCAACCGTGAAACCGGCATGACCGACGCGCTGAGCGACATCACCACGCTGGTCTACGATTCCGGCGGCAACCTGATCGCGGACGAGGAACCGACCCCGGCATTACAGACCGCGCGAACGACGAGCTACGCCTACGATTCGATGAATCGAGCGACCACCGTGACGGATCCGCTCGGGAACAAGACCGTCCTCGCGTATGACGCGGATGGGAACGTGACGTCCGTCAAGGACCCGATGGGGCGGATCACCACCACGACCTACGACGCCGACGATCGCGCGATCGTCGTGAAGGACCCGCTGGGCGGCCTGACGACGACGACCTATGATGCCGACGGCAACGTCACCCAGGTCGTGGACCCGCTGGGCCGGGTGACGACGAGTGCGTATGACAACCGCGGCAACGTCGGCCCCGTGACCGACCCGCTGGCCAAGACCACCACCTACTCCTGGACGCCGACCGGCCAGGAGGCGGGCGTGGCCGATCCGGCGCCCAGCGGCGGCGACCTGACCAGCTACTACTACAACCATGACGACCAACTGATCGCGACCGAGGACGGCCTCAATAACCTCACAACATATACTCTGGATGGTGTGGGCAACCAGATCGCCGTCGAGGACCCGAATGGGAACGCGACATCATATTCATATGATTCGATTAACGAATTGACCACGATCACGGACCCCCTGGGCCACACCACGGTCCTGGGCTACGATTCCGGCGGCAACCAGATCACCGTGACCGACGGCCTCGGGCATACCACGACGACCCTCTACGACGCCCTCAATCGCGTCACGACGATGATCAGCGCCGTGGGGGGAATCACCACGATCACCTACGACGCCGCGGGCCGCGAGACTAGCCTGACCGACCCCGATGGCAACAAGACCCAGTGGGCCTACGACGCCGACGACCGCGTCACGACCGTGACGGATCCCAATGGCAGCACTGTGACTTACGTCTACGACGCCGACGGCGAGGTGACCGACACGACCGACCAGGACGGCCGGCGGACGACCTACTCCTACGACTCGGGCGGCGACCAGACCGGCGAGACCTGGCTGACCTCCTCCGGCGGCAAGCTTGATGTGATCACGTACACGTACGACGCGGACCAGGAGCTGACCGGCGCGTCCGACAATTACGCCACGCTGACCTTCACTTACGACTCGGGCGGCAACCAGATCACGGCGGCGACCTCCGGCCCCGGCACCCACCAGCCCAGCGTGACCCTCACCTCGAGCTACGACTCGCAGCACAATCGTATTACTCTGAGCGACAACCTGTCGAGTGCGGAAGTCGCCACCTTCACCTACAACGCCGATGACGAGGTGACGGGCATCACGGTGACTTATGGCGGCAGTGCCGGGCCAAACGTGGCGATCAGCTACGACTCCGGCGGCCGGATCACGTCGGAGTCGCGAACAATCGGCAGCAGTGGCACCCAGGTCAACACCAACTATAGTTACGATGCCGCCAACCGCCAGACGACAATCACGGACCAGGCTTATACGCCGAGTGGGAGCGGCGGCACGACGACCCCGATTGCAACCTACGTCTACTCCTACGACCAGGCCAACCGGGTGACCGCCGAGACAGACGCCGAAGGCACGGCCAGCTTCACCTACGACAACGCCAACGAATTGACGGGAGTAACCGGCTCGCGCACCGAATCCTACACCTACGACTCCAACGGCAACCGCACCGGCACCGCCTACTCCACCGGCACCGACAACGAGCAGACCGCCTCGCCGGGATATACCTATACGTATGACAAGTCCGGCAACCTGACCGCCGAGACCAACACGTCAATCCATGTGATCACGACCTATACGTACGATTACCGAAACCGATTGACGGAGGTGACCCAAGGTGGTACAGTGATTGCCACATACACCTATGATGCGCTCAACAACCGCATCGGTATCGACGACAGCGGCACCCAGACCTGGACCGTCTACGACGGTACCAATCCCTACGCCGATTTCAACGGCTCCGGCACGCTGCTGGTGCGGTATGTCTCCGGCCTGGGAGTGGTTAACGGCGCGGCGGTCGATGAGTTGCTGGCGCGGACAAGTTCGGGTGGAGCGACGGCCTGGTACCTGACCGACAAGCTGGGCTCGGTGCGCGACATCGTTAGCACCTCGGGCACCGAGCTCGACCACATCGTCTATGACAGTTTCGGCAACATTGTCACCGAGACCAACGCGGCCAACGGCGACCGATTCAAGTTCGCGAGTATGGAGTACGATGCGACGATGGGACAGTACTACGACAGGGCGCGGTATTACGATCCCATATCGGGGCGCTGCATGTCATTGGATCCCCTCGATTTTGCAGCGGGAGATCTCAACCTGTTTCGATACGTAGGGAACGATCCACCAAATGCTGTCAACCCACTCGGACTCGAGGCATCGGGACTGGGAGATGATAAGTACGCGGCCGCCAAGAAGCAGCAAGATCAAAAGACTAAAGAGACCCAATATCCCTATGCAGGTACGACTTTTAAAAGGATGGATGTGAATCGTGATGAGTACCAGAAATACAAGGCGAGCCCACGGGAGAAACCCACACCTCCGAAGCCGAAGTCGTATCAGGAGACGCAAAAGGAGATTACGGATACGTATTTTAAGTATTTCACGGAACGTGATCCAAAAAAACGGACGAAGATCCTCCTGCGTGGATACGCACCTGAACCTTCATGGCCGTTCGGACCCTTCTGGCCGTAGGCTCTTCATGGAACCGTGTGGGTAACATCATGCCAGAACAAGCTCGAAAGGCCCTGTTTTTTGGTGGCAAGTCGGATGTTCGAAGCGGTTGCAAACCTGATCATGAAATCAGAGCCGCCAGCGGAACTCGGATCCGATCGGGGAGATCGATGAAAGCGGTGCACTCGAAGGGAGCGCTCGATACTCGTCACCATTACGCTCGGGGCCCTCGTTCTCAGACTTGACGCTGGGCAGAAGACGCAAACTTCAGAACGCGCGGACATCGCTGCAGTCTCGCCGCCCACGGGTAACTGCAAACCGACGCGTCATCACGAGATTCCCGCTTCTTCGACACACGACCAGCTACGCGCGGCGGCGCAGAAGCTCAGGCCAGGAATCGTCTTCCTTGGGATACCGGGGGACAGTCATGGCACTGGCTTCGTCGTTTCGCGGAAGCATCGAATCGTAATTACGGCCGCTCACATCGCTGACTTTTTTTACAGGAGCAATGCCACTCGAGCCTTCTTGGATGGTTCCTGCTACCCGTATCGCATCAAGCAAGTATGGTTTCACCCGGGCATCACGAGAGAGCTCGATCACGGGCTTCGCGCCCGCTCTTTTGACCCTAAGGATGGCGAGATCGAAGGTGTTTACGATGTGGCGATGATTCAGCTCCACGATGACGGCCCAGATTTGCCAGTAGAGCTTACCCTCGTGAGCGACTCAGACACGCAGTGCCTCGATGAACGATGTGTTGGCAAACTTGGTTACTCCCTGCTTGGCGCTGGTTTTCGACCGTCGGAGTCTCGGCCTCCCATTGCGGGTTTCACCTCCGGTGCCGCCCATCCGGCGGTAATGTCCTTCAGAGGTCCCCTGGTGGAGCGCCCTGGACGTCTTAACGATTCGCTCTGCCCGCTTCGCGGCTGGTGATAGCGGCGCCCCAGTCTTCCTCCCCGACGGTCGAATCGTCGCCATCGTCGCGTGGGGTAAGTATCTTGCCACTGAATCCGTGTCCGAGTGCGCCTGTGTAACCCTATCTCCCATCGGCCAATTGATCTCTTATCATCACCTTGATAGGTTGGTTCGGACAACTCTCAGAGCTCAGGAATCTCCCCGCCCCCTTGGACCCGACCCAAAGCTTAGCCAGTACCACAAGGCGATCGCTCTCGTGAGGAAGGCCCAAGCCCTTCGTAAGTCGGGGAGCTATCGCGAGGCGACGGATCTGTGCAATGCTGCCCTCGCGATACACGCTGAGTATGGGGGGGCGCTGCTCGAGCGGAGCGAGACCTATCGATTATACCTAAAGAGATTCTGGCAAGTGATTCCTGTGGGCGACTGCCAACGCCTGGCCGATTGGGCCTACTCCGACTCCCAGAAGTGCGTGGAATTATACCCCTCGTGGAATTACGCCATTATCATTCATGCTCTGAACGAAATCCAGCGCTCGCGAGCCTCCAGCAACTCAATTGGTTGTCAGTCGGCTGTCAAGAGAATGGATGCCCTGCTCGAGCGCTGGCGCCCTTCAGAGTTGACTGACTTCGAGAGGTGCTTCGCCATCAACTGCAGGGCCCAAGGCTACCACTTCCTCAACGACTTGGAGAAGGCGAAAGCGAGTTTCGCGGAATCCATCCGGCTGGATCCTAGCGAACCTCAGTGGTATTTGAGCCGCGCCCAGTTCTGGGACGATATCGGAAAGCCTGAACTTGCAACTCGCGATCGCCTGGCGGCCGGTTCTCTCCGCAGAGAAACAGTATTACCCATTCCCAAAGCGAGCGTGCCCGGCGGATCGATCGACTGGGACGCTCGGTGACCTGGACCGAAGGGTGGGATTCATGAATGGGCTGGATCGAGCCGACGTCTCCGCGATCATGACGGTTTTCAACGTGGAGTGGGCTCTTGAGCGCTCCATAGGCCGGGTAATTGCGCAGTCCTCCAAGCATTGGGAGCTTCTGCCTGTTGATGATGCGTCGTACGACCGTGGCCGTGGCGTACTTCCGACGGTAGCCGTGACCTACTTGAAGAGTGGAGTGCGAAGGATAAGAGGATCAGGGTATTTCTATCTAATGAGAACCAGGGCGCCGGTGGCGCTCGCAATCAGCCGGTGGTTAGTGGTGTCAGCCGTCACGCCGCCCTTCGGGCGGAACCTGACCCGGTGAACACTGATGGTTGCTGGCAGCCACGCCATCGTCTGTCGCCGTCTTTTCTACCTGCTTAGAGGCATTCGTGAAGGGGATGTAGATCAGGGTCGATGGAATAGAACGATTGCTGATCACCTCCATTATCAGGTAAGAGGAGCCTGGTGACGTGCACGGCCGGTGTGAAGAAAATGTTGTTCGAGGCACCCCTGGAGCTGACGCTTGTCGTTGCGTCCTTGCGCCCCGTATATCTGTAATTCTGATCGCTCAGGGCGATGCCTCCTTGGTCAACCGCACGATCTTGTCTGTTGAGCGTCAGACCTTTCGAAGTTGGGAATTGTTGGTCGTTGACGTCGAGTCCACGGCTGAAAGTCACGCGCAGACTCGTATCCCGATCACGCCCCGACGCCCGTATCCATGTTGTGGCGACCCATGATTCTCCCGGCCCAGGCGCCGCTCGTAACGCCGGCATCCAGCGCGCATCTGGGGACATGATAACCTACATAGGCTGCGAGGATGAGTATAACTTGGATTATCTTGAAAATGTGGCTCGATACCAGGGGAAATCTGATATATTTATGTTCGAATACGACATCATATGGCATCTGGAAGACGGGCGCGTGCAACTGGGGCCAACACGCTGTCCAGGCCGAGTCAAGGGGGACCTTTTCGTGAGAGGGGGCGATGTGGCTGCACCACTCGGGGTCGCCCACACGAGGGACATCGTATTGCGAGTCGGTGGTTTCGACGAGAACCTCTGGTGGGACGTGCACGGTGACCTCTGGAAGCGGTTTGCAAGGTGCGGAGCGTCATTCTTGTTCGTTCGGTGGAAGAGCGGGCGTTGCCACGTCCAGGCCGGAGGAAACCCGCCGCCAAAGATCTCTGCTCAACAGCATGCCCGGGCTGTGGCTAATTATCTCGAAGCGAAACCGCTCTATCATGATGCCGGCTTGGCGCGGTTCGGCCGCAATCCCGTGAGGAAGGTTGTGTTCGCATCCTTCCACTCGGTTGTCGATCCTTCAAACGGTGCCTCCGTGTCAACCTTGGACACTCTCAGGGGCCTTCGCCTTTCCGGTTTCGATTGTCAAGTGTTCTGTACTACCAAACTGTACTTCGAGAGGGAGGTCTGCTTCGAGGACATCATTAACCAACTGGGAGAGCCCTTTCAAATCCGCGCCTTGCTCGCCGGCTCGCATCGTGGACGAGTCCTTTTCACCCGGCGGCACGGGGTACCGATCACGGTGATGCGACTGGATTCGACGCAGTACCTTCCGTCGGATCCAGAAGAGAGCCTCGCTGTCCTTGATTTCTTCGAGAAGTTTCTAGAAACCTATAAACCTGATGCTATGCTCACCTATGGTTCCGATTCTATAACGCGAGGGATGATTGCACTGGCCAAACGGCGAGATATTCCGGTAATCTTCGCTGTTCATACGTTTGGATATACTGATATTAATAATTTCTGGAATGTCGATTACTGTACGGTTCCTTCCAACTTCGCGCACACATTCTACTGGGATGATGTCGGTCTCGCATCTCATGCGCTTTCCAATCTGGTGGACTGGAGCCGTGTTTCGGTCAACTTTCGTACTCCGAGGTTCGTTACCTTCGTAAATCCGTCACTTGAGAAGGGAGTCTACGCGTTTGCCCGGATCGCCGACGAGTTGGGACGCCGCCGACCTGACATCCCATTCTTGGTTGTGGAGAGCCGTGGCACTAAGGAAACTCATGCTGCGTCCGGGCTCGATCCCGATGCTCACGGCAATATTCGATTCATGTCTAACACGCTCGACCCCCGGCAGTTCTGGAGCTTGACCAAAATCGCGCTGATGCCCTCCCTCTGGTGGGAGAATCAACCGGCGGTAGGCTATGAAGCCATGATCAATGGAATCCCTGTGATCGGCTCCGATCGAGGTGGGATCCCTGAGACTCTGGGGGATGCCGGCTTCACTCTACCCTTACCTGATCGACTAACACCTGGTAGTGAGCTCCTTCCGACGGCCGAGGAGGTTGAGCCGTGGGTCGAGACGGTCATCCGCCTCTGGGATGATCCTCGGTTGTACGAGATGCAGAGCACAAAGCGATGAAGGAAGCCGAACGCTGGCATCCGGACAGGCTCCGACCGCTGTGGGCCGAATTCTTCCGAAACGTGCACCCCCAACCTGGCCCTCCTTTCTTGCCAAGGGGCAATAAAGCGGGGCAATAAAGCGGGACGTAGCGCTTTAGCCTGGGAAATCTGTGCAGGCTTGAGAACTCGCACTACAAGATGGAGTACCTCTTGGGAAAAAAGGGCCGGGTCGCCCCGGGGGATCGCTCCCCCAGGGCTCCCACAGATCCGTACGTGCACTTTCGTGCATACGGCTCGTCATGTCATGGGCTCGCTACGCGACGGTACACGGAGTGAATCGCAATCGGCGGCGGAAGCGGGTAGCGCTTCAGAAAAGGGGAAAAAGCCTGCCATGATGGTTTTGGGACGGTTTGGATAAAGGGGTCAGTGGATAAAGGGGAAATTGGTGTCGCTTCATTTTTCCGGGTCGTCTACACACATCCAGATCATGACAGGAAAAACATCTGTATACTTTCTCGGGAGGCCATCCATGAACGACGTTTCGCCGAAACGACCCGAATCCCCGACGACGACGGTTTACACCTACGATTGCCGGAGCCAGTTGGGCGGCACCACCGAGTGGAGCGGCGGCGCCGCGACGGCCGAGAAGCTGGCCGCCATGGTGCTGCGCGAGAAGCCCACCTTCGCCTTCGAGCACGATGTCCCGAAGGGGGTCTTCCGCTTGACCTGGGCCGACGGCCGGGTTGAAGTGTTTCGCGATCAGCCCGTGCGACACCTGGTCCTCGAGGCCGATGCCGAGACGGGTGAGCTGAAGCCGGTCGTCCGGCGCGGGTCCCCATGGTTCCTCTACCTCAGCCGCGAGGAGCGGGAGGTGCGGTGAGAGGCTGAGGGAGGTCGGGGAGGGAGGTCGCAGGGAGGTCGGGGTCCGGGAGGTCGGGGTCAGACCAGGTTTCAGGTTTTTTTCAGAGAAAGGGAATAAGGGAGAGAAAGGGAATAAGGGGACATAACAAATAAACCGGACTGACACAGTCCCCGACCGCAGAAAGGAGACAGGTCGCGCATCGGAGTCCGGGGGGGCAGACCGAGTTTCGCGTTCACTCGATCTCGGAGGTGATGCCGGTGGGATCGCGGGGGATGACCCGCTGGGCCGTGCAATCCACCAGCAGATCGAGGTCTTCCAGGACGATGGCGCCCATCAGGGCGGTTTCGCGCTTCGGTTCGCAAATCGCGGAGAAGGTCCCGTGACGACCCAGGAGCTGGACGTAGACCCGATCCACCCCCTTGCGGCGGGCTCGGCGGCCGTCGGCGTAGCGGACGTTGATGGGGTCGCCCCACGGCAGGCCCAGCCGTCTCACGAGGGACTCGGGCAACACCAGCTTCGTCGCCCCGGAATCGACCAGGGCCTGGATTGTCTCACGACGGACCTGGTCGGCGGGTATGTGGCCGCCCTGAGCGAGGATCAAGTCCGCATCGTTGACGACCTCGATCTCGACACTGAACCGCCCCACGCCGTCATCTCCTCGGGTTTGCATGGCGTTGCTCCTTCCGATCGGACTCGGATGAATTCCCTGGATCTCTCGATGATACACGCTGCCCCAGGGCCCGACAACGATCGGACACGGGGAGTTCCCCGGAGAGGAGAGGTGGAAATTGGTGTCGCTTCATTTTTCCGGACGCCCAAAGGAGGCAGAGATGCGAGAATTGGCAGGGAATAGGTCGGGGTCAGACCGAGTTCCCGGTTGTTTCGCCGCTGCGATGTCACGGCAATTCTGGGTCCATCCGGATCAGACCGGCGCCCGGCCGCGGGCCGGTGTACCTCTCGTTTTGCCGCGAGGAACAGGAGGCGCGGTGAGGCTTTGGAGGGGGGCCGGGCCAGCCCCATAACAAAGAACATGGCCATCGGCGCGAGCGGTTTACAGGCCCTAACAAAACGGGGACAGGCACCTCGAAGACTCGGAGCCAGTCCCCGTTTTGTTAGCGCCTCTTAGGGGCCGGGGGAGATTCAATCGTTGGTCTCGTCACCACCTTCTCCTTCAGGCTCGTCACCCGCCTCAAGGCCGAAATCCTCTGCCAGAATGCGGGCGATGTCGCGTGCCCCGTGCAGGACGCGAAAGACCTCGATGCCGTCGAGAATCGGCCGATAGAAGAGCACGTACTTGGTAAAGTGATCGATGGGAAAGAAGCGCAGCTCGGCATAGAGCGGCTCATCCGGCTCGTACGCGCGTACCCAGGCCGGGCATCCTGGCTAATCGGTCGAACGTCGCCTCGGCCCGGGCGAGGAATCGGCGAGCCGTTGGCACGGCTCCCCGGGTCGCGTAGTGATAGAAGATGTCCACAAGGTCCTGTCGAGCCGTTTGACGCTTGAAGATCGTGACGCTCATGGGCCGACCTGTTGCGGTGACAGTCGTTCCAGGGCTTCTCGTTCGATCGAGTCCCAATCTTCACGAGTCATCGGGGTGGCGGGGCCGCTCTCCAGGGCCTCGCGGAATTTCGCTTCCAGGTCGCGCCTGGCCCGGCGCTTCTGGGCCTCGCGGATCAAGGCGCAGATACTCGCTGGCCGTGGCATAGCCCTCCTGGGTCATCTGGGCCTCCACGAACGCCTTCATGTCCTCGGGCAGGGAAATGTTCATGGTTGTCATCAGGATCGTCCTCCTCGTCTCGCATTGTACTCGGTTATGTCATTTCTTGCCAAGCAGAACGCGTGGACGGCCTCGTTGTCGATCCTCTGGGGCAGAACATCCAGCATCAGGTGTCGCATCCATGATCATCTCCCAGACTCCGTATCGCGTCAGCTTCGCCGGGGGCGGCACCGATCTGCCGGCCTTCTACCGGCAGGAGTACGGCGCCGTGCTGAGCACGACGATCGATCAGCACATCGATGTCACGATCCACCGCCGGTTCGAGCCGAACATCCGCGTCAGCGACTCGCGGACCGAGGTCGCCGAGGCGCTCGATGAAGTCCGGCACGAGACTCGGCCGCGAGGCGATGCGGATCAGGGAAGTGGACGAGCCGCTGGAGATCACCGCGATCGGCGACGTGCCGGCGGGGACCGGGATAGGGTCCAGCAGCGGCGCCGGAAACCTCGACCGGTTCGTCGAGCTGTTGCATCACGGCTGGGAGATCGAACGCGGTCGCTGGGCTGCGGGATCGGCAACGAGCCGGTGGATCAGTGGTACGCGGCGGCGCGTCGGGCCGGCGCCGCGGGCGGCAAGTTGCTGGGAGCGGGGGGCGGCGGGTTCCTGCTGCCAGAGCGCGTAACGGTCGAGTTGCGCACAACCCGAGGCTCTCCGGATCGTCCCAGAGGGGCGTCAGGACGTAGCCCGGGGCGTGAGCCCCAGGATCTCGGCCGAGGCCGTCACGACCGTCCTGCGAGCCCCGGAGGGGCGACAGAAACTCCCGGATCCCCAGGGTTTCTGTCGCCCCTCCGGGGCTCGCAGGACGGAGAAATGTCGTGGGGTCGCTGTTCCTGGGGCTCACGCCCCAGGCTACGTCCTGACGCCCCCATTCGGGGGCTCGATATGGCCTCTCGCATCGCCTCTCATGGTGTGCGACCCAACCGTTATGCGCTCGAGTGGCACCCCCCTGGTGGCATCGGGCGATGCGCGACGCCCTGGGCCGGCCCCGCGAGCTGCGTTTCCGCATCGCGCGGCATGGCAGCCGGATCATCTTCATTCATCCTTGAGCGGCTTGGGAGGCGAGATGCCGGGCACTGACCAGACGCCGCGCGACGCGCCTCGGGCCGCTCAAGGCGGCGATCCCCGTCCGTTCGACCGGGCCGCTTCATCAGGCCGTCCCGCTCTCGATCGCGGTCTGCGTCAACGACGAGGCCGTGCTCGCGGCGAACCTGATGGCCTCACCGTGCCTGGGACCCGGCGCACCGCACCAGGTCATCGTCCTCCGCAACCCGCCCAACGCCGCGGAGGCGCTGAACGCCGGCCGGGAGCGGGCGAAGCACGAGTGGGTCGTCTGCGTGCACCAGGATGTGGTCCTGCCGCCGGACTGGGACCGGCAAATCCTCGAGCAATACCGGCTGGCCGAGCGACGGTTCGGGCCGATCGGCGTGGCCGGGGTCTACGGCGTCGGCCCGGTGATCGCTCCCGGATCATCCCAGGGTCGGCCCGCGGTGCGGAGGATCGGCCGGGTCGTGGATCGGGATCGCGTCCTGCTCCACGGGCCGGACCTGCCCGCGCCGGTCGTCACGCTGGATGAGCTGTTGCTCATCATACGGCGGGATTCGCCGCTCCGGTTCGACACCGAGCTGGGGTTCCACCTCTATGGGGCCGATCTCTGCCTCCAGGCCGGCGAGCGCGGACTGGCGGTCGTCGCGCTGGAGGCCCCGTGCCGGCACAACTCGCGGAACGTCGGCTTGACCGAGTCGTTCGTTCGCAGTGCGCGGGTGTTCGCCCGCAAGTGGGCCGGTCGGCTGCCGGTGGCGACGCCGTGCGCGCTGTTCGACCGCGAGGGGCAGGTGTTCGTGCTGGGGAATGCCGAGGCGGGGAGCGGATCGCTGGCGCGGCCCGTGGGGTCGGCCCTCCAGGACGGGATGTGCGGGCGGTCGCCTGGAACGCGGAACGGTTGGGTTGCGCACACTCGAAGTCCTCGACAGAAGAACCCCCCCGAACCCCCCCTTCGTAAGGGGGGGAAGATTGAGGAGGAGTGCCCCATTTCCTGTCCCCCTCCTTACGAAGGGGGGGTTCGGGGGGGTGTATTCGCATCGCCCGAAAGCGTGCGCGACTCAACCGTTAGGCGCACCAGTCACGGGACGTCCGCGGACGCGGTCAGATCCTCGGCGCTGGCCGAGCCTGGTATGGACGACCAGGTGGACCGCATGCCTCGCCTGGCCTCGATCATCGTCCCCTGCTGGAACCAGCGGGAGTTCACCCGGTTGTGCGTCCAGGGTTTGTTCCGTCACACGCGCCGGCCGTGGGAGCTGATCGTCATCGATAACGGCTCGACCGATGGGACCGGCGATTACCTGGCCGGAGTCCAGGACGCGTCGGGCGTGCCGGTCACGATCATCGCGAATGCCCAGAACGTCGGGTTTCCGCGGGCCATCAACCAGGGCTTGCAGGCCGCACGTGGTGAGTACCTCGTCTTGCTCAACAATGACGCGGTCGTCACCGATGGGTGGCTCGATCAGCTCATCGCGTTGACGGCAGTGCGGGCGGGAACGGAGGATCAGGAGACCTCCGGTCCGAACAGCGGCGGGGTCGGGAGACCTGCGCCGAGCGCGATGCGGGGCGGCATCTCGCGGAAAACGGGGACAGGCACCCGACCTCAGCCGATCGTTCGCGCGAAAGCCCCGATTATCTTGGGCCGGGAGCCAGTCCCCGTTTTCCTTCCCCAGGCGCGGTCGAGAGACCGGCTCCGAACCGGATTGGCCTCGTGGGGCCGATGTCGAATTACGCCGCGCCGCCGCAAGGCGTCGAGAGATGTGCCGTATCGCGACCTGGACGAGATGCACGCCTTCGCCCGACGGTGGCGCGATCGGCATCGCGGGCAGTGGTTCACGGTGGGGAAGCTGTCGGGCTTCTGCCTGCTCATGACGCGGGCGGTCTACGACGCCGTCGGCGGGCTGGATGAGCGGTTCGGGCTGGGGTTGTTCGATGACGACGACCTGGCCGTGCGGGCGCGTCGTGGCCGGGTTCGAGCTGGCCGTGGCGAAGGACCTGTTCGTCCACCACTTCGGCAGCCGGACGTTCGTCGGCAACGGGGTCGACGCGTCGGCGCTGCTGGAGGAAAATGAGCGGCGGTTCGCCGGGAAGTGGGGGCCGGGTGTGCCGATCGGCCGGCGGGTTGAGCTGAGGGCCTGGACGAACCCGATTCCGGATTCCGGATTCTGGATTCCGGATTCCGGATTCTGGATTCCGGATTCCGGATCCACCTCGGCCCTCAACTTTCGGTCTTCGGCACCAGACGCCCCGCTTCCTGGGCGGTCGGTGTCTGAACGAACAACGGACCACCGACAGCGGGCCCGAGTCAGCTTGACGATGATCGTCCGCGACGAGGAAAAGAACCTTCCGAAATGCCTCGAGTCGGTGCGGGGGATCTTCGATGAGATCGTAGTCGTCGATACCGGCAGCACCGACCGTACGGTCGAGGTGGCTCGATCCTTCGGTGCGCGGGTGTTCGATTTCGCCTGGGTTGATGACTTCGCCGCGGCTCGCAATGCCGCCCTGGCGCGGGCGACCGGCGATTACGCCTTCTGGCTCGATGCCGACGACGTGGTCGAGCCGCCCGAGCGCGAGACGTTGCAGGCGCTGCTCGACTCGCTGCGGTCGGATCACGATTGCGGTTACGTCGTGCGGTGTGCGTGTGATCCCGGCGAAGATGGCAGCGGCGGCGAAACGGTCGTCGATCATATCCGGCTATTCCCGCTCCGCGAGGGGATTCGCTGGACCTATCGCGTCCACGAGCAGATCTTGCCGGCCCTGCGGCGGGCGAAGATCCCCGTGCGCTGGACCGATCTCACCGTGCGGCACACGGGGTACACCGACCGGGCCCTCCGGGCGCGGAAGCTCCGGCGCGATGAACGCATCCTCGGCGAGGAGCTGGCCGAACGGCCCGATGACCCGTTCGTCCTGTTCAACCTCGGCGCCATCGCGATCGAGCGTCAGGACTGGCGCGAGGCGCTGGAATTGCTCCGCCGCAGCCTGGCCGGCTCGGCGCCGAGCGACTCGATCACGCGGAAGCTCTATGCGCTGATCGCCGCGGGCGCACCAGATGCTCGCCGAGCCCGACCAGGCCCTGGCCGCCTGCGCCGCGGGACTGGCCCTGGATCCCGCCGACGCCGAATTGCTCTTCCGCGAGGCGGTGGTCCGGCGGCATGCGGGCGACGCCGAGGGCGCCGAGCGGTGCTGGCGGCAGGATCCTGACCCTCCGCCGCCCCGAGCAGTTCGCCAGCCTCGACCAGGGGATCTACGGACATCTGACTCGTCGCAACCTCGCCGCCCTGGCCGCCGAGCGCGGCGACCGTGACGAGGCGGTCCGGCTGTGGCGCGCGGTGCTCGCCGAATGCCCCGGCGATCGCGAGGCGATGGCGAAGCTCCGGGAGTTCGACCCCGAGGAGTCGAATCGATGAAGACCGAACCGGCTCCTGTTCGCCTCGATCCACTGCTACCTCGATCCGGCCAGCGGGGCGGCCATCTGTAGCCGCGAGGTACTGGAGCTGCTGGCTTCCCGCGGCTGGGATTGCCGCGCGCTGACCTGCGGGATCCTCGACTACCAGGGCGAGACCTCGGTCGAGCAGCTTCTGGGCCTCCTCGAGCTCGACGGCTCGGCCCGTCGGATGAATGCGGCGCTCGGTCGCGGCGGGTCCGCGGAGGTGGTCGACCTGGAGACCGGGGGCGTCCGCGTCACGATCATGCCCACGACCTCCAGCCGGGCCGAGCGTTCGCCCGGCCCGCGCGAAGGCGCGCTCTTCCTCGACCTGGTCCAGCAGGTGCTCGACCGGTTCCAGCCCCAGGCCCTCCTGACCTACGGCGGCCATCCCGTCAGCCTGGAACTGATGCGTCGCGTCCGCGCCAGCGGGACGCCGGTCGTCTTCCACCTGCACAACTTCGGCTACAACGACCGCCGCGGCTTCCAGGACACCGCGACCGTCCTCTTCCCCTCGGAGTATTCGCGGCGATTCCACCATCGCCGGATCGGCCTGGAGGGGCCGGTGATCTCCGACCCGATCCGACTCGACCGGGCCATGGCCGAGGACCCCGACCCGCGTTATGTCACGTTCGTCAACCCGCAGCCGGAGAAGGGCCTCACGGTCTTCGCCCGGATCGCGATGGAGCTGGGCCGTCGGCGGCCCGATATCCCGCTGCTGGTCGTCGAGGGCCGGGGGACGTCGGATTCGCTGGCCCGGCTGCCGGTGGACCTCTCGGGACTGACCAACCTGAACCGGATGGCCAACACGCCCGACCCGCGTGACTTCTACCGGCTCAGCCGGGTGGTGCTGATGCCGTCACTCTGGCGCGAGTCACTGGGCCGGGTGGCGGTGGAGGCGATGGCCAACGGGATCCCCGTGCTGGCCAGCGACCGGGGTGCTTTGCCCGAAACGCTGGGCGAGGCCGGGTTCGCGTTCACGATCCCCGAACGGTACACGCCGACGGACCTCGCGATCCCGACCGCGCGCGAGGTGGCCCCCTGGGTGGCGACGATCGAACGGTTGTGGGACGATCCCGAGTTCGAAGCCAGGCACCGCGCCCACGCCAAAGCCGAGGCGCGGAGATGGGATCCCAGCCGCCTGGCCGAGCAGTACGAGGCGCTCTTCAGAGCGGTCGGGCGGGATACGGGAGACTCGGCCTCTCCGTGGAATTGATTCGGCATCGCCGGGCCCTTCGAGTCGGCATCGTTCGGATCCACGGCCGATTTGGAGACCGTCTCGACGAAACCGGGCTCTCCTGGGAGCGCCACGGCTGTCGTGAAGCAGGCGTCAACGCCAGTCGCGTCGTATCTCTCGCCGCGACTGAGGGCTCGGGAGCCCAAATGCCCGGATTCCGCGGATCGTCCCAATGTCCTCAATCCTCCCGTGGAATCAGTCGAGTTGTCGGAGCCGGTCACCACGCCGCCCCCATGATCCCGTGGCAATCGCCCAGGACTCTCCAAATCGTCAACAAGCCGTTCGCAACCCGCGCGCGACCGGATACAATTGAGAGTTGGGTGAGTGCAGGGCATATCCAAAGGAATTCGTCGCCATCGTCGCAAGGTAGAAATCCACCATGAGACCTCGGAGCGGGAACCTGGCCGGGCCCTGGATCTGGCTCGCGACGATCTTGATCGCGATCGACAATGGACCAGCGTACAGTCAACAGGAACCCGCCGTCCTGGCGGGGGTCCGGTACCTGAAGCAGCACGGCCATCACGGGGCCGGTGAATCGGCCATGATCGCACTGGGGCTCCTGAAAGCTGAGGTGCCGACCAGCGATCCGGTGCTGATGAGCTGTGTGGACCGGTTCCGAGCCCGGTTCACCAGCGGCAGCTATGAGCCGGAACGCCCCAGCGGTCCGGCCATCTACGAGGCGGCGGCGGCGGCGATGGCGCTGGCGAACCTCGACGCGGCGGCACACCGCCACGAACTCACGATGATCGCCAATTACATCCTCAGCGAGCAGCGACCCGGCGGGGCGTGGGACTACTCCGGGCGCGACTTCGGCGATACCTCGATCACGCAGTATGCCATCCTCGGCCTCTGGGAGGCCGAGAACGCGGGCGTCGAGATGTCGCCCTCGGTCTGGGAGCGCGCCGCCTCCTGGTATCTGAAGAACCAGCACGCGAACGGGGCCTGGGTGTATCACAACGATGAGGCCCAGTATAACGAGACGCTCTCGATGACCGCCGCCGGGGTCGGCTCCCTCCTGATCTGTCAGCGGCAGCTCGATCGGTACCGTCAGGACCGCCGCGAAACCAGCTCGCTGCTCAAGGCACTCTCGGCGGATCCTCACAACGACTTCAAACCCTCCATCCCGAATCAGCAGATCGACCAGGCCGTCCGCCACGGCATGGAGTGGATCTCCGGCCATTTCGCGCCGGACAAGACGATCGCCGGGCCGTCCCCTTTTTACATGCTCTATGGCATCGAGCGGATCGGGGCCCTTGCCGAACGTCAGACCATCGGCCGGCTCGATTGGTTCGAACGGGGGCGTGCGTACATCCGTGCCAACCAGCAAAACCGACGGCTCCTGGCAGGGTGCGCACGGGACCGAGATGAACACGGTCTGGGCCATGCTGTTCTTGACCAAGTCGACGGCCAAGACCTTGAAGCGCATCCACATCCAGCGGCTGGGGGCGGGCACGCTCCTCGGTGGGCGCGGGCTGCCGACGGACCTGTCGTCCATGACTGTGGCCGGCGGGCGCGTCGTGAGCCGTCCCATGAACGGTGCGATCGAGGGGATGCTCGCCGTGCTGGAAGACCCCCGCGCGGAACAGGCCGACGCGGCCGTGGCCGGACTGGTCGACCGGTATTACCGCGAGGGCCCGGACGCGCTCCGGCCGTTCAAGACGCGGTTCCGGAAGATGCTCACCGATCGAGACCCCGGCGATCCGCCGGGTCGCCGCCTGGGCACTGGCCCATACCGGCGACATGGATGTCGTCCCTCCGCTGATCGAGGTCCTGATGGATCCGGACGACGATGTCGTCAACTCCGCGAGACTCGGCCTTCAAATCCTCAGCCGCAAGATCGAGGGCCCGGGCCCGCCGAGCCCCTCGACTCCCGAGGAGCGCCGGGCCGCCGTGGACAAGTGGCGCGAGTGGTTCAACGCGATCCGCCCGCTGGATCTCGATGACGATGACAATCCCGTGCCCCGACCGCCCGGAACCGGCGCGGCATCCGCGGCCGGGTCGCCGCCAGGGAGCTCAACCCCATGACCACACCCGTCACGAACGCCGCGCCCGCGAAGGCGGAGGAACCCCATCCGGGCGTCGAGCCGCGGGTGCTCGGCGAATCGCGGTATGACCAGGTCACCTCGTTCCTCATGGCGGTCGTCCTGGGCGCGATCCTGGTGGTGGGCTGGTTGGCCCTGGTTTATGTGAGCAACCAGGCATACGCCTCGCGCGTGACGTCGCCCCTCCAGATCATCGAGGTGACCGGCGGCGGCGGGGGCACTCCCGAAGGGACCGCCGGCTCGACCGAGAAGGTCGACGTCGCCGGTGCCGACGCCGCGGCATTCGCCTCGAACAACGAGGAAACTCCGGGTGATTTCGAGGAGCCTTCCGTGCAACAGGCACCGGGAGCCATGCTCGACGCCGTTGCTCAGGTCGGCGAAAACCTGGCGGAGATGGATCTCGGGGCCGTCATGCCCAGCGGCTCGGCCGTCGCCAGCGGCAAGCGCGCCTCCAAGCTCGGGACCGGCGGGCCGGGCCTCGGGATGGGGCCCGGTGACGGCGGAGTCGCTCCCGAGCAGCGCTGGAGCATCATCTTCAACGACGGCCAGTCGCCCGAGGAATATGCCCGCCAGCTCGATGCCCTGCATGTCGAGCTGGCCGTGGTCGTCCCCCCGAACCAGCTCGAATACGTCTCCAATTTCTCCAGCGCCGAGCCGACGAAACGATTCGGCTCGGGCAAGAGCGACCGGCGCCTGTATTTCCTCTGGCAGGGCAGCGGAAGGAAGGCGTTCCGATATTGCGCTCTTGAAGAAGGCGGGAGTCGAGGTCGGCGATGTCGTGTTCCAGTTCTATCCGGCCGGCATCGAGGACCGACTTCGCCAGCTCGAAGTGAGGTATCGTGGAAGGCAGCCGGCCGAGATTCGCGTGACGCGATTCCAGGTCGTACCCTCGGGCAATAGCTACGATTTCAAGGTGATCGCCCAGGAAGCTCTCAGGTAGGGTCGCTTCGCTCCCATGTGCACTGTTCCGTTCTCCGGAGAGGCGCCTCATCAAGAAGGGGGTCCGAGGACCCTTAGGGTGGGTGAAACCCACCAAGAATCCGCCCGATCCCGGTGGGTTTCACCCACCGTGCCAAGCCCGGATGCCAGTCTCGGACAGTGCCTTCGCGAAAATCGGAAAACGGGAGCCGAGCGATATACTGAACACGGAAAACTGAAAACCGAAAACTGAGCATGGCCACTCTGGAAATCCATGACGGTCAGGGTCGCGTCCAGTTCGTCGAGCTGGAACGCAACCAGATGATCCTGTTCGGAACGAGTCCCGCGTGTGAGATCATCCTGGACGGTCCGGAGATCAAGCCGGTTCACGGCCGGATCCGCTGGAAGTCGGACCGGGTGAAGTTCGAGGCTTCCCCGGACGCCGAATTCGTGACGATCAACGGCCGCAAGATGGCTGCCGGGAGCGTCCGCCAGGGCGATGAGATTATCGTCGGCTCCTGCCGCATGTTTGTGCTCCGGTTGGAGGGTGCGCCGGAGCTGGCCAGCCGGGCGAATCCGAAGGCCGACGAGGGAAAGACGCGGGTCATGCCGCCGCCGACCCGCCCGGAATCGTTGCGATCCGCGATGCAGGAAGAGGTCGGCCGCTCGTCTCGCCCTCAGCCTCTGCCCCGCTTGAGCTACCGAGCGCCGGGCCAGCCGCCCGCCGACGAGCTTGGGGGAATCCCGCTGGTCGGTGATCTGGGGTCCAAGAAGGGATCCGCGGCGATGGCGACGGAGGAAGAAGGAGCCGCTGTCGCGCGTCGCGGCTTGTTGCAGACCATCCGGCAATGGATACCGGTCTCCCACTCGGCCCCCGGCCGGGAACACATCGCCTCCTCGCCGCTGGTCCTGGGACTGATCGCCGCGTTCGTGGTCCTCGTCGGCATGGGCTTCTGGCTCAGGTCCATCATCGCGAGCACCGTGGCCAACCGGGCTTACAATCAGGGAGTGCAGAATTTCGACGACGGCGATTATCGAACCGCGATCCGCGACTTCGACACGTTCCTCCAGGGCAATCCCGAAGACGCGCGGGCCGGCAAGGCGCGGGTGAAGCGGGCCCTGGCCAACGTGCGGCAACACCTTTCGCCGAACGGCTCGACCTGGACCTCGGCGCTGGAGGCGGCCCGGGAGATGCTGGAACGGACCGGCAAGCTCGAAGAGTTCCGCGACGAGCGGACCGAGCTCGCCGAGGTTGTGATCCAGATCGGAGAGGGCCTGGCCGACCGGGCGCGGCGTGGCGCGGATTTCGAAGGCGCTGACCGAGGCGGAATCGGCGGTAAAGCTCCACGCACGGATCGCAGGGCGAGCCGGCCGCGGCGTTCCTGGGCCGGTCGCCGCTCCCCTCGAAGCTGGCCGAGGCCCGGGCGGCCGTGCTCAAGGCCCAGGTCCGCGCCAAGCCCTCGCCGCGATGGATCAGGCCATCAAGGAGGAATCGGCGGCGCGGCGTCTACCAGGCGCGGGACGACCTGGTCGACCGGTACGCCGACCTCGCCCACGATCGGGATCTAATCGCCCGGATGACCGCGGCCAACGAGCTCATTCGGAAGGCCGTGACGATCGATACGACGCGCCGGCCGGCCTCGCGGTCGGCCCGGCCCGACCCGCTCGGCCCGGCGACCAGTGTGGTGTTCCGGAGCCGGATCGATGCAGCCGCGGGCACCCCGTCGCCCGAATCGATTGTATTCGCCCTGGCGGACGGCTTCGCGTACGGGCTCGATGCGACCAGCGGTGCCCCGTTGTGGCAGGTGCCCGTGGGCCTCGCTTCGCCGTTCGTTCCCCAGCCCGTCTCGGGCGAAGCGGCCGCGATCGTCTTCGACGCCCGGTCCGATGAGCTGCTCCGCCTGGATTCCCGGAGCGGCGCACTGGCCTGGCGGCTGGAGCTTCGCGAGCGCGTGTCCGACCCTCCCCTGGTGGTCGGGAACCAGCTCGCCCAGGTGCTCCCCTCGGGAAAGCTGGCCATGATCGCGCTGGACTCGGGCGAGATCCAGGCGACCGTGAACCTGGGTCGTCCCCTGGCCCGGATGCCCGTCCACGACGAATCGGGCCGGCATCTTTATATCGCCGGCCGGCAGGATTGCCTGTTCATCCTGACACGCGACCCCCTGGCCTGCGCCGCCGTGGAATACCTGGGACATCTGGACGGCTCGATCCCCTGCGCGCGGCGCGACTGGGCCGGTTCCTGGTCATCCCCCAAAATGATACGCTGAACGACAGCATCTGGCAGGTCCTGGTCCTGGATAGCGAGGGCGGCAAGGTGCGGCTGGTTCAGGATTTGAAGGTTGCGGGCTGGACATGGCAGACTCCGGCCGAGTCCGGGCAGATCGTCTGGGCGACCGGAGACAAGGGGGGGTTCGAGGCGTTCGCGGTGGGGGACTACGGCAGCAAGACGCCGTTCCGCTCGGTGGCGAAGTTGGCCGCCGACGCGGTCGCCTCGGGACCGGCCTTCGCCCTGGCACGATCCGAGCGCGAGATGTGGGCCGCATCGGGCCATCCGGGAAAGTACGTCCTCGACCCCGAGCACGGGTCGATCCTGCCGGCGGCCCCCCTTCCGGTCCCCGGTCCCGCGCAGGCGCCGATCCAGTTCGCAGCCAACGTGATCGTCGCCACGTTCCAAGATCGTGCGTCCGGCGGGGTGGCGCTCTGGGGGATCGATCCCGAAAAAGCCGCGGTCGTATGGAGGACGGTGGTCGGGGCACCCTGGCCATCGCCGCTGGCCCGATCGGCGGATTCGATGGGACTGACCACGCTCGGCCGGGATGGCCAGGAGGTCGCGATCTCTCCCGAGCAGATGACGCGAGGAGGATTCCTCGTCCTGCCGGTGCCGCGACCCGGCGAATTCGCGCTTCCGACCGGCTTGCGCCTCCGCATCGACCGGGCCGGTAAGTCGATCCTGGTGGTCGCTCCCCAGCCGTACTCCGATGTGCTCTGGGTGCAGGATTCGACCCGACCGGGCGGCTGGCGGGACGTACGGCTGCCCGCGGCGTTGTCGGCGGATCCGATGGTCTGGGGCGACGGCGTCCTGATCCCCGGGGCGGATGGGCGCGTCTACCTGATCGACCCGGTCATGGGGACGTCGCGCGCCGAGCCATTCGTACCGCAGTTCGATCGCGACCGGCAGGGGACCTGGCGTGCGCCCGTGCCCCTGGATCGGGACACGGTCGTCGCTGGCCGACGACGTGGGACGCGTCCGCCGGCTGGGCCTGAAGACCTCACCGGTCCCACGATTGATCGCCGAGGCCGAGACGACCCTCGACAGTCGCATCGTCAGCGATCCGGCGTTGACGGGAAGCGCCGTGGTGCTGGCGACGGCCGACCGACGGATCCGGTCGCTCGCCGCCAGAGACCTCAGCCCGGTTGGTGCCTGGAAGCTCGAGGCCCCGATCGCGGGCGGGCCGGTCAGCCTGGGCGACGGCGGCCTGGCCATGGATCGCGCGGGAGGGGTGATGGCTTTCGGGCGCGACGGGCAGCGGATCTGGTCGATCAAGCTCGGCGCGGAAGTCGTCGGACCGCCTCAGGTCATCGGCCGGTCCCTCGCGTTCCTGACCGGCGACGGCGTCCTGCATCTCCGCGCCCGCTCCGACGGCGCCCCCCTGGACCGTCGGGTGCTCGGAATCTTGCCCGCCGGCGGACCGATCGCGACGGGCCGCGAGGCGATGATCGCCGTCGCACCGGGAACCATCCGCCCGCTGGCACTCGAGACCCTGGGAGCCTCCAATCCTTAAAAGAAGAATTTAATGTAAACTTATCACTAATTTAACGGTAATGTTTTTATCAGAGGAGTTCCTGTCGTGCACCGTTCAGCCCAGTCGTCACCGGTGTCTATCATGGTGTCTCTCGTCGTCGCGGTGGCGGTGTGGACCACACCGGCGCCGGAAGTGCTCAGGAACCGGCCCCGGCGCCCGCCCCGATCGGTGCATCCGAGCTGTTGCGCTCCAACCCGTTCGATCGAATCACCCTCATCGATGGGACCGTTCTGATCATCGAGCCGGTCAGCCCCAGGCCATTGCCGGTCTACGATCCGAAGCAGGAGCGCGAGCGTCGGCGTCGCAACGCGGGGGCGAGCCCGGCGGCATTGCCCATTCGAGGTCGGGGCCGCCCCCGAGAAGAAGGCCGGCGCCAGGGAGCCGACGGTACACGGCCCGAGGACGAAGATGCCCGCGACGAGTTGAAAATCCACCTGGTCCACGGGCTACGCAACGAGGCTCGCGACTTCAAGGTCAAGCGGTCCTCGATCAAGAAGATCGAATACTTCGAAGACCTGCTGCTCGAGGAGGCCCATCGGCTGGTAATGGCCCACGACTACGCACGGGCGTTCGAATGCTGCCTGCGCGTCCAGACGCGCAACCCGAAGTGGGCCGGACTCGACGATCACGTGAACCACGTCCTGTTCCGGGAAGGGAGCCAGGCCCTCCTGGACGGGGACGACGAGCGTGGGCTGCGGCTGCTCCGCGAGCTGCTGGGCCGGAAACGGGACTATCCGGGGCTCCTCGACCAGATCGCGGGGGCCTATGGGAAGCGGATCGAGCGGGCCCTGAGGATGGGCCTCTATGCGCGCGGCCGGCGCGTCCTGCACGAGCTGGAAGAGGTCGAGCCTCAGCATGTCGTGGTCCGCACGTTACGAGCGCTGTTCATCAACAAGGCCATGGATCGGATGAAGGAAGCGGAGGCGGCCAGCGGGCCCGAACGGCTCGACGCCCTCGCCGCCGCACTCCGGATCTGGCCGACACTCGACGGGGCCGAGGCCCGCTATATCCAGGCCTTCACCGCCGCGCCGACCCTCGATGTCGGCGTGACCGATGTCGCCGCCCCGCTGGGACCGTGGGTCCATTCGCGGGCCGATGCGCGTCTCACCCGCCTCCTCTACCGGCCGATCCTCGCCGCCGACGATCAGGACGCCCGCACGGGGAAGCACCCGAACCAGCTCGCGGCCTCGATCGAGACGTCAGACCTCGGCCGTCGCCTGACGATCCGGATCCGTCCCGGAGTCACCTGGTCGGACGCCTCCCGGCCGGTCTCCGCGATCGACGTCGCCCATTCCCTCATCGACCGCAGCGACCCGCACTCGCCCAACTACGAGGCGCGGTGGGCCGACATGCTCGACCGGGTCGAGGTCAAGGATGAGGCGCGGGTTGAGGTGCGGCTCAACCACTCCCCGCTCAAGACTGGGCGGCTGGCTCCTCGAGCCGGTCGGCCCGGCGCACGCCGGGATCGACGGCCGGGTGGCTGCCTCGGTCCACGAACGTCTGCTGGTCAGCAACGGCCCCTATCGCTGCACCCTCTCGACCGACGATCGGACCGAGCTGCGACTCCGCGACGATCGCCAGGCGTCTCCCTCATCGGACGCCGAGAACCGCGTCCCGCACATCCGTCGCATCCGTGAAGTTCGGCTCCCGCCGGGGCCGGCCGCGATCACGGCCTTGAGGCGCGGTGACGTCACCCTGCTCGACCACGTCCCACCCGATCAGGTTACCGCCCTCGCCGGAGCCCCGGGAATCCTGGTCGGGCGATACGCACAGCCGGCCGTCCACCTGATCGCGCTGGACGGGCGAACTCACGCCCTGCGCAACCGGGAACTGCGACGCGGTCTCTCGTACGCGGTGGACCGCCGCACCCTGCTCGAGGACTACGTGCTCAAGCACAAGCCGGGTGATGCCGACTCGCCCGCGGATGGGCCGTTTCCCAAGGGGAACTACGCCGATGCGCCGAACGTCAAACCGCTGGGCTTCGACATGCTGCTGGCGAAGATGCTGGTGACCGCGGTGCGCAAGGAGATCGGCGGCGGCCCCATCAAGCTGAAGTTCGAGTATCCCGCCATTCCCGAGGTGCGCGCGGTCGTCGGTCAGCTGACCGAGGCGTTCGGACTTGCCGGGGTGGAGATCGAACCCCTCGAGGTGCCGGAATCCCGCCTGGAGACCGAGCTCCGGGCAGGGCGGCGCTTCGATCTGGCCTACCGGGTCGTGAGGTGCGACGATCCGATCCTCGATGCCGGCTCCATGCTCTGCCCCGGGTATGACGCACCACCCGAGGCCGACACGCTCGCCTCCGCCACGAGCCCGCGGATCCTCCAGCTCCTCTTGCAGCTCGAGCGCGCCTCCGAATGGCAGACGGCTCGGGGGCTCGCCATCCAGATCGACCGCGAGTCGAGGGACGAGTTGCCCGTCATCCCCTTATGGCAACTGGCCGACCACTACGCCTGGCGCGATCGCCTCAAGGGACCGGGCCAGGCTGCTGACAAACTCTATCAACGACTCGAGGAGTGGGAGATCAGTCCGTGGATCGCCCGAGACCCCTGGGACCCCACCGAGAAGGACACACCGAAATGACGGTCCAACCTGGAGCATCGCGAGTACGGCTTGCCGCGGCGATATGCCTGGTCGCGGCCGTGTCCGTATCGGTCGTTTTCGGGCTCACCAGAGGATCGGTCGGCCAGGAGCCCCCGGCCCCGGCAGACGTCGGAGAGAAGGGCCCGGTGCCGGCGGCAACGCAGCCCGGACCCACGACACCCCCGGCACTGTCGAGCCCCAAGTCCACCGAGTCGATGGAGCGCCAGCCCTATCGGATCGTGATCCACTTCGCCTGTCACCCGTCCTCGAGAATCGACGAGACGCGGCGTTCGGACTTGCTCCGCGACTGGCAGATCCTCGTGCGCCGGTTCGTGGGGACGCCCTGGGTCATCTCGATCGCGCCACCCTCGAGCCCGCTACTGGATCTCGACCTGGAGGATCCGGACGCATCGGCGTTCGCCAATGTCGGCGCATTCGATAAAGTCTGGCTCGTCCACGCCGACCGACCCGATGCCGGCACGGGCCTGGTGTTCTCGGGCCGCGAGTACGACACGGCCACGCGACGGCTGGGCCCGCTCCAGCGCCGGACGGTCGAGAGCCTCGGCGATGCACCTCGGGCTCTGCTCGTCTTCGCGCTCGACCTATTCAGTCCCACGGCGCTGATCACCGGGCAGGAGGGAGGCCGAGCCATGCTGACCGTCCGCGGATCCATGATCGAGCCGGCGAGCCCGATCGGCCGGGTGGTCGCCAAAGGGACGGTCTTCCAGCCCCTTCGCCTGGTCTCCGCCAAGAAAGGTACCGTGGTTCTGACCATCGCGCTGACGTACCTCCAGGTCGAGTCGATGGACGGACCGGTCGCACGCTGCACGATCATCAGCGCCTATCGCGACCCGCTCACGCAACGAGTCGTCCAGGCGAACACGCTGGCCGGCGTCGGGATCAAGCCGGGCCAGAGTCCGCTCCGACTCCGGTTCGTGACTGGGGTCGACCAGATCCCCGCCGCCGGCTATACCCTGACGGCCCACGTGCCCCCCGACGGAAAACCGCGCGAGATGGGCCTGACCGATCGCAGCGGCCGGATCGTGCTGCGTCCCGGGTTCGCCGAAGGACTGGTCATCCTCCGGCTCCTGGCCGGCGGAGTCGAGCCCGTGCGCGAATTCCCGATCATGCCCGGCGAGAGCTCCCCGAAGCTCCCCATACCGATCAATCCCCGGCCGCAGACCGTCGCCCTGGAATCCCAGATCGACTCCTTGCGCGATGAGGTGGTCGACCTCGTCGCCTTGCGAGCCCGGCTCGAGGCCCGGATGGAAGCCCGCCTCAAAGGGGAGGATTGGCCCGGACTCGAAGCGGCCCTCAAGGAATTCTCCCGCCTGACGCCCCGGGACGAATACGCCAAGCGGCTCGCTCAGCTCAAGGAAGACGCGGCCCGCGAGCAGGCCCAGAGCAAGACGGCCATCCTGACCAAGACCGCCCAGGCCCAGATCAACGACCTCCAGTCCATGATCGACCGTTATCTGGATGATGAGGCGATGAGGGCTTACAGCCAGGCACTCGAGCAGAGCCGGACCGAGCTCGCAGCCAAGGAGAAGGCCCAGGCGATGGCCACAAAGGCCGCTCCGCCCGCACGTCGCGCCGAGAGGAAAGTCGACCAACCCGCAACGACGTCGAAATCCTCCGTGACCGCACAGCCGAAACAGGAATCACCGGTCGTGCCCTTCTAGTCCAGGTCCTCCGGGCGCGGCCATCGGTCACAACCCAGAGAGGTTCTGTCGGGAAGAATCCCTCAGGACATCGAGCCGGCGCCGGCCTTCTCTTGCTCGTTCGTCTGCTTTTTCGAGCGGGCGAAGAGCTTACCCAGCATCGCACCGCCGCGAAAGAGGCGGAGCAGTGAGGATGTCGAGAGGTGATCGACGTGGCTGTACCAGGTTGTCACCATCTTGGTGAACTCGAGCATCTTCTCCAGTTGCTCGCGGGTATACTGCTCGGAAGGATCGCCCAATTTCGCCTCGCGGACGCAATGTTCCAGCAGGGCGATGGTCGGATCCATCTCGCGCCGCTTGCGCTCCGCCATGATCACGCGGAACGTCTCCAGGACATCCTTCAGGGCCTCGAATCGATCGCGACGGTCGCCGATGATGTGAACGCGGCGGACCACGCCCCATGTGATCAACTCGCGCAAGCTCGTCGAGACGTTGGAACGGCTGACATCGAGGAGCTGGCTGATCTCTTCCGCGTCCAGCGGCGCAGGGGCCACGAACAGGAGCGCATGAACCTGGGCCATGGTCCGATTGATGCCCCAAGCCTGCCCCATCTCTCCCCAGTGTAATACAAACTTTTGCGCAGCCGGCGTGAGTGTCACAGGAAGTACCGCCCTGTCTGGACTATCAGTTTCTACTGAAATCATACTTGGGCGGCGGGCGGCCGACAAGAGTCAGGAAAGGCGGAGGGCGGATGCGCTTCCCCGCGTCACGCGAGGGACGGCCTCCGCCCCGAGCTGAACGACCCCTCGGAATCACCGGGGCTCCGGCTTTTGTTTCGACTCGGTCTCCTGAAAAGCGAGCGAGGCGGAATTGATGCAATATCTCAGACCGGTAGGTCTCGGACCATCCTCGAAGACGTGGCCCAGGTGGGCGTCGCACGTCTTGCACATCACTTCGGTTCGCGCGGTGAATTGGCTGAAGTCCACGGCCGTCTGGACGTTCTGTTCATCAATCGGCTCGTAGAAACTCGGCCACCCCGTGCCCGAATCGTACTTGGTCTTCGACTCGAAGAGCGGGCTGCCGCAGCAAACGCACTTGTAGATCCCGCTCCCCTTGTAATCCCAGTATCGACCCGTGAATGCGCGTTCTGTCCCCTTCTCGCGGGTTACGTGATACTGCTCCGGGGTCAGCTTCTGCTTGTATTCCGCATCCTTGGGGTCAACGGCCGTCTGTTCGGGATCCGTGGGTTTGGACATGATGGGGGTCCCTTCGCTCGAAGTCGGCTGGGTGAAGTGGGCTCGGGTGTTGATCAGGAATCCGGCGAGCCCGGCGATGGCCAGTCCCGCGATCGTACCGGCCAGGAGTTTAACCCGCGCCTTCCGGCGCCACAATCCGGCTGGCTTCTCGCCCTGATTCACCTTGGACGCAAGAAGGACTGATCTCGTCTCGGTACTCAATTCCGTTCCTCCCTCGCAGTCAAGGAAACCGACGTTCGAAGACAATGAACCCTATCCACTCCGGGAGCTCCGGAACGTCGAGGGATCCGTGTCCTGGAACTGCAGTGCCGATCGATGCAGATAGGACACCGATCAAACGCTACGCCGATCGATCGATCGACATCTCAATCCGTATGCCTCAGACCGAACTGGGCGGAGAGTCGCGGCCGGGGAGGGACGCTCGCGACTCCGTCTCTTGGAAGAAAGATCGCATCCTCCGAGACGACTCGGAAGGACGGCGAACGCCTCCGATTCATCGAATCCATGAATCAATCATGAGTCGTCGCGCTGCGACGACTCGACGGATTTCCCAGTTGAGGGAATATTTGCCGGGGGGAACTCCGGCATGACAACGAGCACTCTTTCGAGCATGATCACGAGATACATTGTTCTTTCCCCTTCCGTACCTATATTAATCGGATCGAGTGTGAGAGGCAACCAAATTATGGAGATCGTACGCCGCGCAGAGCAGGGATTCGAGTTCATTAAATATTGAATCTTGGATATTTTTCCCGATTCTTTCGCAAACTCCGAGGTCAGCCCTTGCCATGAAAGAGGGCGCGGTAATAGCGGAAGAACCGCTCGAGCAGGCCCGACGAGGGGTATGGGAAGAGTTGAGGGCGGAAGCCCCCGACGGATCGCTCGAAGACGACCTGAGGCTGGAGGAACTCCTGGAGGCCGCTTGGTCCCTTCGTCCTCCCGAAGCCGCTGGCCTTGCCCCCGCCGAACGGAGCCGAGGCGTGGGCGGTGGGTGTGACGGCGTCGTTAATGGTGACCATTCCCGCATGAAGATGGTCGGCCAGGTTGCGGGCCTGTCGCCGATCGCGACTCCAGATGCTGGCGGCGAGCGCGAATGGGCTTCGATTGACCGCTTCGACGGCGGCCTGGGGATCGGAGACGCCTCGAACGACGACCACGGGCCCGAAGGCGCCGGCGAGGGCATCTTCGGGCTCGGCGGAGTGGGCGATCAGGACCGTGGGTGGATAGAAGTGCCCGGGGCCGTCCAGTGGCTCGCCGCCGGACAGGACGACGGCCCCGGCATCGATCGAGGCCCGAATCGTGGCGTGAAACCGATCGCGCGCCGAGGCCGTGATCATCGGTCCGAGATCGACGCCCGCTGAGGCGGGATCGCCGACTCGCAGCGCGCGGGCGGCCTCGGCGAGGGCTTGGGCCCACGGGGCGGGGTCGCCGACCACCAAGACCCGTTTCACCCCGATGCAGGTCTGCCCGCACCCGACGAATGCCGCCCAGCACAGGGCGCGCACGGTGCTGGCCAGCGGGGCATCGGGGAAGACGATGGCCGGGTCGAAGCCCGAGAGTTCCGCGACCGCGGGGATGCCTCGGCGGCCCAGCGCAGCCACGACCCGCCGGCCGTTCTCGATGCCACCGGTGAATAGCCCCTTGTCCAGGTCGGCCTCGACGAGAGCCCCACCGACTTCGGGGCCACCCTGGAGGACCGACACCAGTCCCTCGGGGATCCCCGAAGACTTCAAGCTCTCTGCGAGCTTGGCCCCGCACAACGGCGCCAGCTCCGAGGCTTTCCAGACCACCGCATTTCCGGCGGCCAGTGCCTGGACGATCGGAGGAGCATTCAGCAATAGCGGGTAGTTCCATGTACCGATCATCCCGACCACGCCCAGGGGCGCCGATCGGCAACGTCCGCCTGGTATGAGCAGCCAACGTTGCCACGCCGGACCGATCCGATGCGGCGCCAGGGTCCTCCCGGCGGCGCGGACCGTCCATCGGATGGCATCCAGCGAGGCGAGCACGTCTCCCCCCATCGCCTCGATGCGAGGCTTTCCGATCTCGGCCCGGATCAGATCGGCCCAATCCTCGGCTTCGCGGTTGAGCTGGTGCCACCACGACTCCAGGATTGTCCGGCGATGCTGCCATCCGGCCGACGACCAGGATGCCTGCGCCCGTCGCGCCCGGGACACGATCTCGTCCAGGTGCTCCACCGGCGTGGTCGGCACGCGCGCCGAGCTCCATGCCGGTCGCGGGATTCCGCGCGATCAAAACCTCATCGCCGAGTGCTGTCACGCTGGTGCTCATCGTGGTCGTCCCACTACCTCACGCGGTCTTCGGCTGTTTCCCAGGAGAAAATCCAGATTCCGGATTCCAGATTCCAGATTCCAGAAAAAATCATCTCCATCAGGAATGTTCAATCTTGAATCTCGAATCTTGAATTCCCCGGAGCCGCGGCTCAGACCCCGGTCGCCGAACCGGCCTTCTCCACGGGGATTGCCTCGGTCGCGACTCCATACTCGGTTCCCCTCCAGTTGACCTTGCCGGTCAGACACATCCGGATCGATCGCAGCAGGATGGCGTCGATCACGACGTTGCCCAGGGGAAACCATGCGACGTATCGTGACTTCGGCACCGATGTGTTATAGACGAGGCGGAAGACGAAGTACATCCAAACGTGGTGAACGACGCTCAGGCCGACGAGACCGACGGCGAACGTCCGGTTCTCGCCCAGGGCCAGGAGGAGCAATCCGGCCAGCAACGCGACGTGGCCGCTCTGGCAAAACACGAGGACATCCAGCAACCTGACGAACAAACGGCTGGTGCGGCGGTCCAGGGCATCATAGAGGATCCGGCTCCAGCCTCGGACGAGCTGGCTGAGCGACGAATACATCCGGCAGCTCACGATGCCGCGGACGAGAGCGACGCGGATGGTGAGGCCCAGAGCTTTGACCCGGCTCGCCAGCGCGATGTCTTCGACGAACCGATCCCGAACGGCCTCGTGGCCCCCCGCGGCGTCGTAGGCCGTTCGCCGGATCAAGATGTACTGCCCGTTGGCAAACGCCAGGGAGGATCGCTCGTCGTGGACGCGATGCAATGGGAAGGACTGCATCAGGACGATGCCCCCGAGCGGCTGCACCACCTGCTCCCAGAAGGTCTCGCAGCGCAGTTCCGGCAGCAAGCTTACCAGGGACGCGTCGTGCTGGCGGGCATGTTCCAGCAGGATGGCCAGACTCTCGGGTGCATGGAGCGTATCCGCATCCAGGAACCAGAGCCACTCGCCGCGCGCGAGGTCGGCGGCCCGATCCAGGGCATGCGTCTTGCCGGTCCACCCGGCCGGCAGATGATCGACCGTGAGCACGCGGATGCGCGGATCCTCCGCCGCGAACCGGCGAGCGATCTCCCCGGTGCGATCGATGCTGCGGTCGTCGACGACGATGATCTCGAGGTTCGGATACGATTGCCGGCAGACCGACGCGAGACAATCGCCGAGGTTCGCCTCCTCGTCCTTGGCCGGGAGGATTGCCGAGATCAAGGGGGGATCGGCCTGGTCATAGCGCGGTGATCGCGGTGTCAGGAAGACCTGCCGGCGCAGGATCAGGGTCAGGACGACCAGCCGGATGGGCCAGATGGCGACGATCCCGGCATAGATCCACAACAGCGTGCTTTGGGTGCCGCTCATGACGGAGGTTCTCCGGGATCCGTTGGACGTGTGACGTAATCATCCAGCTCATGGGCGCGCGGGATCGCCTGGAATCCCAGGGCCAGGGCGACGACCCAGAAGGGAATGACCGCCTCGAACCGAGAATCGATGAACCAACCGCTGAAGATCCCCAGTGCGGCCACCAGGACCGCGACCGCAGCGGAGAAGACGTGTGAGCCGTAGAACAAGGCTGGCCGGCGACCGGGTTTCATCGTGGCGGCGCGGCGTCTCGCCAGGCGCCGAGCCAGATGACTCGCGAGGGCCAGCATGATCAGGGAGAGCCAGAGCACGGGCAAGGTTGCCGGCATGGGCGGACGCTGCGCCGGGTCCCTCCCGCGGAGCAGCCAGCCGCCCACGGCGATCGTCAAACCCACAGCGACGAGGACGTTGAGCACGGCCAGACGGGTCCGTTCCAGGCAACGCGTCCACTCGGGGTCCGCGATGGAGCGATCGGGGTCATTCGTGACTGGCATGAGGGATCGTGGTCCGGGTTCCATCGATTTGCCGCCTCAATCCGAGGATCAGCTCGATCTGGCCGATCGGTTGCCCGGTGGCCCGGGCGATGACGTCCGCCGTCGCGCCCTTATCGGCCAGCGCCCAGATGGCGGCGTAGCGCTGGGTCAGCCCGCTGAGCATGGCGTCTCGATCTCCCATCGCCGATGCCAGGTTCGGAACCGCGATCAACCGAACCTCGCCGGGACCTCCACCCGGCGCGGCCTCCGCTCCATCCGACCGCAACCATCCCCTCGTCGCGGTCGCGGGAATCGGCCGCGGAAGGGTCGCGTTTCCGCGCGGAGACTCGCCACCGGTTCGAAGGGTCAGCAACGAGGATTCACATCCGGCCATGCGGTCGTCCAAAGCTCCCAATCGACCTTGTAAATCGACGAATCGCCTCTCGATGAGTCGCTCGGATCGGGAGCGGTGATTCCAGATCGCCACCCAGGCGAGCGGCGAGACGGCGATCCCCAGCAGCAAGAAGGCCGCGGCGACGGCCAGGACGATCCCAGTTTCGGGCTCCATCGATCGCGTCCCTCCTTGGACCTTACAGGCGGCGATCCTCTACGATCGGACTTCGCCAGGAGCGGCTTGTCGCGCGTAGGCCGCACTGGTCGCATCGTAGACTTCACGGAGTGGTATCCCCTGCTCGGCGGCGATCCGTGCGCAGTCGTCATACTCAGGGCTGAACGTCGGCGGGCGCTCGCCCAGCCAGCCGAGTTTTCCGCGGACCCGACCGAATGGAGTCTCGACCTCGACCGCCTGTCGTTTCAGCTTGTGTCGGCTGACGGGATACCGGCGGATTCCCAGGGTCGCCGTCTCCTGGAACAACAGGTCCTCGAGGACGGGGATCAGGGCCTCGCCGCACAGGACGGAGATCATCACACCGGGCCGATTCTTCTTCATCTGGATCGGCGTGACGTAGGCGTCGAGCGCGCCGGCCTCCATGAGCCGGGTCATGGTGTAGCCGACGACTTCTCCCGGCAGGTCGTCCAGGTTGGTCTCGAGGACCCAGACCCGGTCGCTGGCCGCGGGCAGCTCGACAGTGCCGACGAACAGACGCACGATGTTGGCCTGTTCCGGCAGCTCGCGCGTCCCGGCCCCGAGGCCGATCGACTCGATGGTCAAGGGCGGGAACGGTGCGAATCGCTCGGCGACGGTGGTCAGGATCGCGGCCCCGGTCGGCGTGGTCAGCTCGCCTTCGACGAGCGACTCGGCCAGTGGCACGCCACGGAGCAATTCCGCCGTGGCGGGCGCCGGCAAGGGCATCCGGCCGTGGGCCGCCTTCACCCAGCCGCGGCCCGGAGGGACAGGACTGGCCTCGTACCGATCGACTCCCAGCAGGTCCAGGCCGACCGCCGAACCCACGATATCGACGATCGAATCGACCGCGCCGACCTCATGGAAATGGATCTTGGACAGGTCGACCCCGTGGACCTTCGCCTCGGCCTCGCCCAGCTTGAGGAAAACCCGCTTGGCCAGGTCTTTCTGGCGAGGCGTCAGGACGCTCTTGTCGATGATCGCCTCGATATGGTGCCAGTGGCGATGAGCGTGTTCGTGGGGCGTGTTGACCTTCGCATACGTGGCGCGGAACCCGCCGCGCCGCACGGTCTCGAACGTCAGTTCGCACGGCAATCCCAGGCTGGCCACGGCCTCCTGAATCGCCCGGCGATCGACGCCCGCATCCACCAGCGCGGCCAGCGTCATGTCGCCGGCAATGCCGCTGAAGCAATCGAAATAGCCGACTCGCACGCCCTTACCCCTTACCACGAATGCCGAAACGATCAACACTGGGCCATTGTATCCGACACCCAACCCGTCGCAAGGCCGGAATGACGAAGGCCGACGGAGGATCGCCGGCCGTCTCCACTCCAAGACTGGCGGGAGGCACACGGCCCTCTCATGTACGGCCCGGTCCGATCGCCGTGCGATGGTCCTGGCTGGGACGGACCGTGTCGGGACAGGATCGTGTCACAATGTGGCACGAATAGACTCTACTTGGACGCGGTGCCATCTCTCAACCTCGATTCCAGTAAAGACTTCGAGGGAGTGGGCGAACATGTTGGGACCGGTCGCGCCGCTGGCGGCACGAACGGCCGTCGTATTCCGGACCATCGAACCCGATCCTCATCTTCATCAGGATGTCCCAATCTTTCAAATCCATGACGAGTCGGAAGCCCCCGCGCGACGCAGCCGTGATCGGAGGACCATTGCCGCGGTTCCCCGGGTTCGGCAATCGTGACGGCTCTGACAACGGCCAGCCGGAAGTGTGGGCCGGGCCGGTTCGATCGATCGTGCGTCGATGATCTCCAGCTTATCGACCGATTCCGCGATTTCCGCGGTGATGGATGGGCATTCGCCTTCGGTGGAGAGCGTGCGGATCGGACAGGAATTCCCGCAGAACCGATCGGGATTGCAGAAAGTGAATCGAAAGTTATGGGACCACCCTTACCCCTATCTAACAGGATGCCTCAGGATTGCAAAAACCGATTCGTAAACTCCGATGAGTGAGCCGTTTTTTTGTCATAAGTTATTTGGTCAAAATGAGAAAGAAATTCCCAGAAAAATTTTCAATGTGAGATTGTCAGACGGCCTTGACGCGACAAATGGTCCCCAGAAGAGACCAATGAGCCCAGTCG
>CAWJTV010000041.1:0-782417 GCA_963845755.1 uncultured Planctomycetota bacterium | reverse complement strand
CCGCTCTAACCAGCTGAGCTACCCCGGCGCAAGGAAGGAACCGCCCACGATTTCAGCCGCAAGGCGGTTCCATTCGTCCATGTTACGCTACCAGATGGACCTGGCGGCTGCAAGCCAGCCGGCTGGGTCGACTGGGGTTGGTGGCGACCGAGATTGCAAGCTTGTCCTGAGACCGGGCTTTTTCGATCGCGAGTGCGTCTCCTGACCACGACTGGATGCGGATACAATGGGGAGCGCCGGGCCGTTGCTCACCATGATTGTAGTTTGCCTCGAGGTGCCGAGATGAGCGAGAAGATTCCGGCGAGGATGAGCCTCCCGGCGCGTTACTACATCGACCCGGACTATTTCCGGGCCGAGCGGGACTGGTTCTTCCTCGGGATGTGGGTCTACGCCGGGCGGGCGCACGAGATCCCCAACCGAGGCGACTTCGTCTTGCGGGAGATCGCGGGTGAGAGCATCATCCTCGTCCGAGGCGAGCGCGGAGATCTCGCGGCGTACTATAACGTCTGCCGGCACCGCGGAACCCGTCTGTGCGAGCGGCCCGCGGGGACCTTTGCCTCGACGATCCAGTGTCCCTATCACGCCTGGACCTATGACCTGAACGGCGGCCTGGTCTCCGCCCCGCAGATGGATCGGATCGCCGGCTTTTGCGAGGCCGATTACCCGCTGCATCGGGTCGCGGTAGACCTCTGGGACGGGCATGTCTTCCTCAACCTGGCCGAGCAGCCTGGCACGCTAGCGGAGCAGCTCCACGGGCTGGACGAGCTATTCCGCCCCTGGCGGATGGATCAGCTCCGCCTGGGCAAACGGGTCATCTACGACGTCGCGGCCAACTGGAAGTTGATCATCCACAACTACTCGGAATGCGTCCACTGCCCCGGAGTCCACCCGGCGCTCCAGAAACTCTCGCATTATCTCAGCGGCGAGAACGAGCCGGCGGCCAATGGTTTCCTGGGCGGTCGCATGGGCTTGCGCCGGGGATCCACACTCTCTCCCTCGACGGCCAACCTCGCCGCGCCTGCCTGCCCGGGCTTGGTGAGGATGAGTGCCGATACGTCTATTACTACGCCGTGCTGCCCAATCTGCTGCTCAGCCCGCATCCGGATTACGTCATGACTCATGCCCTCTGGCCGCGAGCGGCCGGACGGACGGAGATCGTCTGCGAGTGGCTGTTCCATCCCGACGCCATGGCCGCCGCCGACTTCAACCCGGACGACGCCGTCGCCTTCTGGGACATGACCAATCGCCAGGACTGGCACGTCTGCGAGCAGATGCAGCTCGGCCTGGGCTCCCGGGCCTATCGGCCTGGCCCGTACTCCCACCGCGAGGACCTCCTACCCCAGTTCGACCAGATCATCCTGGAACGCGAGCGCGCCATGAATTCTCCACGTACCCGAAGTACCATCGAGTGACCGGATAGTCCCCGCCGGAACGCGCTCGCTGGCGCTGCGGGCTCGCCTGGGGCGTATTGCACTTTTTTTCGGCCCGCGCACGGTCGTCTGATCTCCCCGGCATGCTATCATGAGCGACGTATCGCGTCGTCCGGATCGAGTCTTCAACGTGGATTTCCGCGGACCGGAAATTCGTTAACTACTATACAGTTGTAGGGGAGAATTAACCGCCTTGGACAAGGGGGAAAAGCCCTGCCTGTCCTCGATTCGGCCTGGAAGATTAATGATTTTTCTGTGTTTTGTACCGGCGGGCCGAGGGGGACATTCCTACGGGCCGAGGGGGCCGGGGCGAGGGGGACATGGGGGCGAGGGGACGTCGGCCTCAAGCCCAACGAATGGATCCAGGCTCAGCGGTTCGCCATCTCCGTTTCCCGTCCCTCGAGTATGGTGTAAACTCTGAGCCAATGACCGCTATGATAGCCATGTTAGATACGCTAGACGGCGGATGGGTTTTTGTGTTGATGAGGGAGGGAGCTATGTCGGGCGGCACCAGTTCGAGCAGGCGGATCACTCGTCGGCGGTACCAGACGGATCGGCTCGGTCGCCAGGATGCAACCCACTCTCTCCTGCCGGTGGCGAAAGCCGTCAACCGGATCGCGGCACGGTTCGGCCTTCCGTTCCTTGGGTGGGACGAGAGGGCTGGCAGTTTGAGTTGGGAGGCACCCCCCGGTTTGCCCAACAGTGGTCAGGTCGCGCTGAAGGCTGCGATTGTCAAGGACTCCGGCACTCCCCGCGTTGTGGTCGGTCTTCGCGAGGAGATCGTGGACCGCAACGCGACCTTGGCCCGTCTGAGTTGGCGTGCCGCTTTCGCGCTCATGCCGCAGAACGGGCGTTGGTTCTTGGAGATGAAGACCGACAACCTGCCATCCCTCGAGAAGCGGTTGGAGACGGCCCTTGGTCACCTATTCGGCGAAGACCCCAACCGCTTACTCCCCGACGTGCTGGCGGACGATGAGAAGGGCGACGGACCTTCCGCCGACGACCAACTCGAAGGAATTGCCCCGGACGTCTTAGCCCTTCAAACTCAGCGGGATCGGCTCATCACCCGGGCCGAGACCATCGAGCCGCGGGATGAATGGGAGCGGTTGATCATTCAGGTCGGTACTCCTTGCGGCGTCTCTCTACCACACGAGGCTCTGAGTAGCGAAGGGCTGTACGAATAATGGCCTATTTGGTCGATACCAGTATCCTCGGTCGGCTGGCGAACGCAACCGACGTGGATCACCCGGTCGCCCTCCGCGCCGTGGTGGAATTGCACCGGCGCGGCGAAGTGCTGCACGTCACCCCGCAGAATCTCGTCGAGTTCCGGAACGCGGCCACTCGGCCAACGGTGGTCAACGGATTGGGGTTGACGGCCGCGGAGGCGGAAGCAAAGGCCTCCAATTTCGAGGCGGCATTTCCGTTGCTTGCGGAAACACCGGACATCTATCCGGCGTGGAAAGCCCTCGTGGGCGCCCTAGGCGTCATCGGCAAGCAGGTGCACGACGCCCGATTCGTTGTGGTTTGTCATATCTACAGCGTGGGCCACTTGCTGACTTTCAACACATCGCATTTCACCCGGATGGCGGCCTTTGGCCCGGGAATTGTGGTGGTGGATCCCTCGACCGTCTGAAACCGCGCCCTTGTTTGTATCGTGCGCAGGGGAGCGCGAGATGCGGTGCGGCTTCGATCTGGCCGGTCGAGTCAGCGGACGAGGTCAAACCGGGTATCTGCAGGGCTTACGTCCGGGCCGTCGCGGCACACGCCGGCCTGATTTGCAGCGAACCCGAAGATGATCATGGAATTGATCTCTGTTTACGAGCGATCCGGAGGCGAGGATCGCGACTTGCCGATATCAGCGGGCCGTTGGACCTGCAATTGAAAAGCACCACGCGTGCCCATGTGGGCGAATCCGAAGTCCTCTTTGACCTGGAGAAGAAGACGTACGATGACTTGCGGGAAACGGGGGATAACATTCCGCGCATCCTGGTGGTCCTCGTGATGCCGGTTAACGAAGGCCAGGGGATCAGATAATCACCGGAGGAATTGATCCTGCGCCGCTGCGCCTACTGGCTGTCGCTGGAAGGCTATCCCGCCACGAAGACGACCAGGACGGTTCGGATTGCAATTCCTCGGAGCCAGGTGTTCTCGGTCCAGGCGGTTCTCGGATTGATGGCCAGCCTGCGCGAAAGGAGAAACGCATGAATTCTCCACGAGCCCGCAGCGCCAGCGAGTGAGTGGATGGTCCCCGCCGGAACGCGCTGCGCTGGCGCCTGCGGGCTCGCCTGAGGCGTATTGCACCTCTTTTCGGCCCGCGCCGAGTCGTCTGATCTCCCCGGCATGCTATGATGAGCGACGTATCGCGTCGTCCGGATCGAGTCTTCAGGCCTGGTTGAGGAAAGCGCACGTGCCGGTCGAAGCCAAACCGATTTTCCGACCCGACGTGATCCGGTTGCCCGTCCTGGGCTTCAGCCTGCCCGAATCGGTCCTCGAGCGCCGTCCGAAGCTGGAAAAATGGGCCGAGATCATCGCCACCGGCTCGGTCGATGCCCACAAGGAGCAGGAGATCCTCGGGGACTTCCTCAACGATGTCTTCTGTGAATTGCTGGGATACACCCGGGCGGTCGACAACCCCAAGCGTTACACGTTCTCCCGCGAGAAGCACGTCCAGGCTGACGGCAAGTTCGTCGACGCTGTTCTGGGCGAGTTCGGGCCGGCCGGAAATCGCAACATTGCAGCCGTCGAGGGGAAGGGACCCAAGGACCCGCTCGACCGGCCGTTTGCCGGCCGCAAATTCTCGGCGGTCGACCAGGCGTTTGACTACGCGATCAACCTCCGCTGCAACTGGATCATCGTCACGAACATCCGCCAGACCCGGCTCTACTACAAGGGGACGGATAAGCAAACCTACGAGCGGTTCGACACCGAGACCCTGGCCGCCGACGAGCGTCAACTCCGCAAGTTCGTCTTCCTGCTCCACGCCAATCGGATGGTCCCATCTCACGGTCCGTGCCATCTCGACACGCTGTTCCAGGAGTCGGAGAAAGTCGGCCGGGAGCTGACCCGGGAGGTCTACGCCGAGTATGCGTTCATCCGTCGAAGCACCCTCTCGATGTTGCGGCGGGCGAACTCCGAGATCGACCCACGCCTGATCCTGGGATGTGCCCAGAAGCTCCTCGACCGGATCCTCTTCATCGCCTTCTGCGAGGATCGCGGCCTGCTCCCCACCGAGACCATCAAGCGCGCCTACGCCCACCGCGACCCGTACAACCCCCGCCCGCTCTGGGACAACTTCCGCGGGATGTTCCGCGCGATCAACGTCGGCAACGACGATCTGGACATCCGCAAGTACAACGGCGGCCTGTTCGCCGACGACCCGGTCCTCGACAACCTGAAGATCCCTGACGAGGTGTTCGGGCTGTTCCGCGACCTGGCCGAGTACGACTTCCGGCCGGCTTCGGCGATCGCCGAGGACGAGGCCATCACGGATGCCCAGCTCATCGACGTCGAGATCCTCGGTCATATCTTCGAGCAGTCGATCGACGATCTGGAGAAACTCCAGGCCGAGCTGGACAAGCCCGTCGAGATACCCGAGGCCCCTGAGGTTGAAGAGAGCAAGGAGAAAGTCAGCCGCCGCAAGCGCGAAGGCGCCTTCTACACGCCCGACTACATCACTCGCTACATCGTCGAGCAAGCCCTGGGAGGCGTCCTGCGGGATCGCTTCGAGAATCTCCGCCGCGCCCATGCCGATAAGGCCAAGGGGACGGCCCGAAGCGCCCTGGCCGATCCGATGGCGTATGACCTCGACGCGCTCAAGGCTCCGCAACGGGAGGCGCTGCTGTCGTTCTGGCTGGACTGGCAGCAGGAGCTCGGCTCGATCCGGATTCTCGACCCGGCTTGCGGGAGCGGGGCGTTCCTGATCGAAGCCTTCGACCAGCTCCACACCGAGTACGAGCACACCAACGACCGGGTCCAGGAGCTGCGGGGATTCGCCGAGCTCTTCGACCTGGACCGCAAGATCCTCCAGGAGAACCTCTACGGCGTCGACCTGAACGACGAGGCCGTCCACATCGCCAAGCTCAGCCTCTGGATCAAGACGGCGGTCAAGGGCAAGGTCCTCACCAGCCTCGACCATACCCTCCGCGTCGGCAACAGCATCGTGGCCGACAAGACAGATCGACCCGAGGGCATTCGACTGGCAAGCCGAGTTCCCCGAGGTCTTCAGCCCGGAGCAAGGCCCCGGCGGTTTCGACGTCGTGATCGGCAACCCGCCGTACATCCGGCAGGAATGGCTGTCGCCGATCAAGCCGTACCTGCAATCGCGATACGCGGCCTATCACGGGATGGCCGACCTGTACGTCTACTTCTACGAGCTGGGCCTGAGCCTGCTCAAACCCGGCGGCCGGCTGTCGTACGTCGTCACCAACAAATGGATGAAGGCCGGTTACGGCGAGCCGCTGCGGAAGTTCTTCGCGGAGAAAGGGTGGGTCGAGTCGGTCGTCGACTTCGGCCACGCCAAGCAGATCTTCAAGGACGCCGACGTCTTCCCGTCGATCATCGTGGTTCGCCGGCCCGATGACGGGACCGTTCCCGACACGACGCGCGTCTGCGCGATCCCGAGGGAGCAGTTGAGGGTCGATGACCTGAGCGTGCAGATCACGAAGGAAGGAGTCGGAGTTGAGCGTGGGCGACTGAGAGCAGAGGCATGGTCGCTCGAGCCAGAATCAGTGAGCGACTTCTCGACAAGATCCGGAGCCGTGGGATTCCTCTTTCCGAGTACGCTGGCGTCAAGCCTTTGATGGGGATCTTGACCGGCCTCAATGACGCTTTCCTGATCGACTGCGCCACCCGGAAACTCGATCCTCCGATCGGACCAGGCACGCAAGACCTCATTCGGCCCTATCTCCGCGGCCAGGACATCGGTCGATGGTTCCCGAATGGGTCTGGTCTCTGGATGATCGCTCTGAAGTCGAGCGGTGATCATCCCTGGCCCTGGGCCAACTCAGGCGATGAGGCGGAAGCCGTTTTTCAGAAGACCTACCCGGGCCTTCACGCTCACCTGAAGCCGCTCGAAGACGCCTCGAGGAAGCGGCAGGATCATGGCCGTTCTGGTGGGAGCTTCGGGCATGCGCCTACTGGGATGAATTGACGAAGCCGCGAATTGCTCTATCAGGACATCACCTGGACCGCCAACTTCTGCCTGACGCCGGCCGAATATCTCGTCGAACAACACGACATATTTTCTTCCGTCCCAAAGACGAGTGGCTACTGTCGCGTGCTCAACGCCCCAATCGGTTGGTGGTTCGCTTGGAGGACGGCCCACATGGAAAGACGAGGCGTTGCGATACTTCACATCGTTCATGGAATCCTATCCCGTTCCCCAACCGAGCGACACGACCGCGAGGAATGTCGAGAGGCTGTCAATCGACTCGTCGAGATCGTGCGAGTCTCACAGGACAACCACGCAGTTGCTCGATTGGCTAAAGGTCGAGCACAGCATCAGCGAACCGAGTCAGAAGATTCAATCCTCTCTGGAACTGGATGGCGAGTCCTTCGTCGCCGAAGTCCGCAAGGCGAGAGGCAAGAAGAACCCGCTGAGCCTCGCGGCCCTTCGCAACCTCCGCGAGGAACACACCCGAACCATCCTCCCCGCCCAAGCCCTGGGGAGAGAGGCGCTGGGCCTGGAGCGCAGGATCAGCGACCTGGTCAACGAAGCCTACGGCCTGACCCCGGAAGAGGTCGACCTGATGTGGGAGACGGCCCCGCCGCGGATGCCGATTCCGAGAGCCTAAGACTGCTCCAGGTTCAGGCGCCTCGAATCACAAGGCTTCACAAGTAGTAACGCCAGTGTAAGGAGCCAATGTGCCATATCATCCGTGGCTGCAATTCTTAAGGCAGAAATCTTCATTGTTTGCGCAGGAATACTCAACTCGTGCCCCAAGTCATTCCAGGTGGTTGGATTTCAACATTTATTTGCCTCAAGATGCTGCCGTTTTATCGAGTGTTGAACCGTGGATGCAAATCTCGCCGCAAGGACTCCAGATTCAACTGACCGGGACACCTCGAGATCTCCTCGACGCGATCGAGAGTTATGGTGCCATTCTGGAGGGGTGTCTCAGTCACTTGCCTCCGGCCGTTCGTCCTTCAGCCGTTGGCGCCGTGGTTTACGACACGAGAAGAGACAGGATATACTACGGAGTGAGTGGGTTTTTTGCTTCGATGTCTCGGATGATGGTACATACCGGCCTCATGACACGAGAGCAAAGTTTGCCCTTGGTGCTGCCTCATCAGATGCGAACGCTGGTAGGCTCCCGATCACCGCGGACTTGCTCGGAGTTCAAGGCCCTCAATCGGGCGCTCTTGGATGGCGCTCAGGAGCATGATCTGCATGTTTGGACCTTCAGAGTCCGCGACATGAGGCCCATCCCGCAATGCCCGAACTGTCGAGTCACCGTGTCGAGGAGCCAGCTTGGGAGGATTTGGACCGCCTGATCACCAGGCACACTGATCGACCTTATCTATGAGGATGTTCGACCATGGCAAGTGGATTGAAGCGAAAGATAAAGCAGGAGACGGGTCCCTTCGCCTATTCCCAGCAGGTGGAGAGCGACCTTCGCGCCGCTGGTTGGTTTCCCATTCGAGAGCGGAACACTCCCGTCTACGAAACAGCCTATCAGGATGAGGGTGTTTCGTTATTGCCGGCAACCCACGACTTCCTGCGCCGCTATGGCGGGCGCGTGATTCGTTACGAAGATCAATCGAAGAATCTGGATATTCTGGAGTTTTGCGCGGATGATGCGGTCCGCGGGATGGGAGGCGGAGGGTTGCGTCAAGTCGAACGACTCCTCGATGTCCGCCCCCTATGCCCCATCGGCCATTATCAGTATGGGACTTGCATGCTCCTCCAGGATGAGACAGGGCGAGTCTTTGGTGTCTCGGACGACACGACGGTTTTCCTCGGGGATTCCGGCGAGGAAGCAATCGAGAACATCCTTTCCGGCCGAGAGCCCCAATTGCTCCGATCCGAGATCCCCCCTGAGCGCGGGACCCAAAAGGTCAAGAGGTCGAAAAGGGGATGACCGGCGATCGCTGCCCGTCGTCGCCGATCAGAGGAGGTCGGGGTCAGACCGAGTTCTGCAGCCCATAATGCCGTTGGACTTGCCGGTGAAAGTCCGGTCGTGGAAATTGACTGTTTATCCACGTAGTGATACTCGACGTTGGCTCGGGGTGACCCGACCAGCGAAAGCTCGAACGTAAACGTCCTCGAAAGGAGGGCTAGCCAGCTCGCGGGCCGTAACCATGCCTATGGTTTTTATGGTAGGAGTGAACTCTGCAGCCTCGAAACGACCAATGTGGTCGCCGAACCCGTAACTTGGAGGTGAAGGCTGACACCTGAGAGGAAGCAACAGTCATGTGCACTCTCTGGGGCCACCGGGGTAAGGGAGGCGGCACGCGAGCACAGTCCAGCGGAGTCAATTGGGGACCCTCTGGATTCCCACCCGAAGCCGATTTCCTTGGGTGCAGCAGCCCTCGCCACAAATTCATAAGTGGTGGGGAGGGATTCAGAGGCTCGGATGAGGCCGTAGTAAGCGATGACCTGTCGGGACAACATAACCCGACGGCGAGCCAAGGGCCTCGGGATGGACGTGTGGGAGTTGCTGGGGGTCGTGCCACATTGAACCGAAAGGCTCTAGAACGGGTCGTCCCTTCGGGGATCACGTATTCCTGGGAGATCCCACTGCGGTGGCGTATAAGACGGAGTCCTGGGGCGGATGTGGACGGCACTTAAACCCTGGGACCTCGCCGAAGGTCGCCATTGACGGTCCATTTGAAGCCGTACTGGGGAAAACCCGCCGTACGGAATTTTAGAGGGGGAAGGGGAAACCCGAAGCTCGATCGAGCCCGCCGGGCGCCCCTTCCCTACTCGGCTCTAGTTTTTTCCGGCCGAATAACTAGAAACACGGTCTGCACCCCACCAACCGTTCGATTCCTCGCGGCGAGGCCAACCGGATTGGCTTTCTTCATTGAACCCCCCTGAACAGTCGACCTGACACCACGAAAACCGACACCTATCGACCCATCACTCGTTCGGGTCATCGAGCAACCGCTGCAAGCGATCACCGAGTGGTGCCGGCAAGCGGACGGGCCAGGTCGCGTCAAGCAGGCCGACGCCGATCATGTCGCGAAGATGAGTGCGGTCCTTGTCGCGCCAGGCGATCAACTTCATCCGCACCAGGGCTTCGAGGGTGGCCACTTGAAATTCGACGGCTCGTTCCGATTCGTCGAGATCCGGCAAAGTGTGCTCGTCGTCCCGCCGAACCTTTTCGCCGGCGAAAAAGATAGGGATCCCGCCGCTCGGTTTGCCTTGCGGTCCATCGATGAAGGTATCGATGTCAAGGAGCTGACGATCGACGAAGCCGGCCGCTTCGAGCGCGGCTCGTGCGGCAGGCAAATCGGCCCGCCGGACCAGGAGACCGACGTCGCGCGTACTGCGGACGGCGTCCTCGTCGATCCGGCCGACCCACTCGGCGACCGCGTAAGGTACGCCGGCGGCGTCGAGCGGCGGGTTGCCCTGCGCAGCCGCTCTTTGAGCTTTTCCGCGGCCATGAGCGCCCTTTCCCAACCGATGGGTTCGACTGCGGGTCCTGCCATAACGAACGCTCCTGTGACTTCTGCTATCCTACTTACGTTGGTCAAGGACTGCACCACGTGTGGCGACTCCGCATTCGGCGGGCAGCGCACTGCAGGAAGCGGCTGAATCCGTCGAAACCATGGTGAAGACGGAACCGAATGCGCCGACCTTCAACCAGATCATTCGTTCCGGCCCCTCGGGGTCGAATCTGCGCAACGGATTGCCTCTGTAACCAAGGCGCCCGAGGTGCAGCGCCATCTTTCGCGACCGGGAACGTGACCGCTGCAAGGCGGGGGTGATTGCGACAGATTGCGAATCGCATTCACAATCGGCTCGACTTCCCGGGTCGAGTGCCCGGAGGCCATGCCTCGAGGCAAGGCGTGCAGCTTCCTCGGCGTACGGCTAAGCGGGGGCGATTGCACCAGGTCGGGAATCGCGTTCACAATCGGCTCATTTGCAGGTGAGCCTGGTTGGCCAGCGAAGTGGCCAGCCCTGCAGGGTCGTTGAGACGTCGGCAGATCGCCTCTTCTTCCTGGTGCAGCCGCATGGCCCCGTCGAGGTCCCCGGTGGCCTGGAGGATCAGCGGCAGCTGCGCTTGCTCGGCAGATCGCCTCTTCTTCCTGGGCAGCCGCATGGCCCCGTCAGGTCCCCGGTGGCCGGAGGATCAGGCCTGTCCGTCGAGCCTGGGTCGTCGTCGGCAGATCGCCTCTTCTTCCTGGTGCAGCCGCATGGCCCCGTCGAGGTCCCCGGTGGCCTGGAGGATCAGCGCCGGTTGCCCAGGCTGCGAGACAAGCCTGCGGGGTCGTTGAGACGTCGGCAGATCGCCTCTTCTTCCTGGTGCAGCCGCATGGCCCCGTCGAGGTCCCCGGTGGCCTGGAGGATCAGTGCCTGGCCGCACAGGCTGCGTGACAAGCCTGCGGGGTCGTTGAGACGTCGGCAGATCGCCTCTTGTTCCTGGTGCAGCCGCATGGCCCCGTCGAGGTCCCCGGTGGCCTGGAGGATCAGCGCCTGGTTGCCCAGGCTGGCCTGCAAGCCTGCGGGGTCGTTGAGACGTCGGCAGATCGCCTCTTGTTCCTGGTGCAGCCGCATGGCCCCGTCGAGGTCCCCGGTGGCCTGGAGGATCAGCGCCTGGTTGCCCAGGCAGCCATGCAAAGACGAGTCCTCTCTCGATGCGCGAAACCTTTCGATCAGAGAGGACCAGAGGGACAGAAGTTCGGCTTCATACCCTGAACCTCGCAGGTACAACCCCAGTCGCCACAAGGCATACACATCGTGCGTTCCCGGCTCAGCCAGGACGCTCCGGTACGCGGTGATCGGCTCGAGGCGGCCGGCGCTCTTGACCAGGGACCAGGCGGTACGGACCTCGACCTCGTTCGCTTTCCATGCCGCGTCGAAGAACGAGAGGTCGCCGAGTAGGTCGAAGAGCTCTTGCCACATTCGGAGCTGGGCGAGTTGCCAGGGGAGTTCGTCAATCGCCCGCGTTGTCAGCCGTTCGGACTGAAACCAGGCGATCAGCCGGTCGCGGGTCTCAACTTCCGGTTCGGTGGGATCGCCGGCCGGCGGCTGGCGGTTGGGGTTCCAGCGGAGCCACGGGTCGTGCTGATCCTCCTCGGCTTGCCACTTCAGATAATGCCGCTCCACGGCCCGACGGATACTCATGTGGTAGAAATCGTAGCGGCCATCGCGGCGGTGCAGGTAGGCTTCGAGCTGGCGCAAAAGAGGGTAGAGATCGTCGGCCGCCTCCTTCAGGTGACGCGTCAGTTCCACGAGTTCGGGACCACTGAGGCCGCGCCGGGCACAGGCGAGCAGGCTGAGGACCTCCGCGACCAGGTTCGCGCTGAACTCTTTCTCGAGGCGCTCGAAGACCTGTTCGAAGAGCGTCGTCAGGGTATCGCCCGTGCGCGGGAGTCGGGCGATCAGCGTGTTCAGGTTCTCGAAGGAGCCATAACCGCGCAGTTCTTCCAGGGCGATCATCAGGAAGAGGGGGTTCTCGGTCGCGGGGTTGGCCAGCAGGGCGTCGATCTGTCGGTCGTCGAGCGTCTTGGCTACGAGTTTGGGCACGGCCTTCACGATGTCGCGGCGTTCCTCCCGGGTGAGCGGCTCCATCGGCACGACGACGACATTGCGTTCTCCGAACGCCGATAACACCCTGGGGGCTCGTTGCGGGCCCGTCGCGACGCTCGCGAGCACCCGCACGTTCGCCGGCAGGAGCTCGGGTAGCCAGATGAGTGTCTCGGCCCGGTCGTCGGCGTCGAGCTGGTTGAGGGCGTCGAAGACCAGGACCACCCGGGCCGACTCCGGCAGGCTGGTGATGGCGACCTGGAACGTGCGGATGATCTCGTCGGGCGACTCGGCAGCGGGCAACGTCAATGCGTACCGGCGCTGGAGCTCCTGGGTGAGTCGGCGCAGCATGGTGGGCAGCGAGGTCGTCCGAGGGCTGGCGCCGACGAAGTGCGCCAGCACGAACCGATCGGGGTGTTCCCTGCGAAAGTCGCGGACGAACCGCGCCAGAAGCGGCCGACTTGCCCAGGCCGCTTTCGCCGGTGAGCAAGAGCGGCGTTTCCCCCTCGGCGAGCGCGAAGTCGCGCAGTCGGTCGTAGAGTGCATCGCGACCGACGTAGAGGCGCGTCCGCAGTTCCAGGAACCGCTCGTGGAGGTCGGCCTCGGCGTCGAGCGGGTCGAGGGTGGCGGGCGTGTCGGGGAGTTCCAGCTCCGCCTTGATTGCGTCCCAGAGCCAGGCTTCGACCGCTTTGCCGAAGTCGTCGAGTCCATCGAGCTTCCCTCGGGTGCGATTGACCCGGTCCTACAGCGTGCGATTCCAGAGGGCGGAATAGGGCTGAACCGGGACCGGACACGCTTCGAGCTCCTCTCGCAACCCGCGCAGCTTCGCCTGCAAGGCGGGGTCGGCTTCGAGGAAGTCGCGGTTGCGGGTCGCCTCGGGGATCGACGCCAGGGCTCCTTCCCCGCGGAGCAACACGAGCGCGTTTGCCCTGGGGGTCGATCATCGCCCCGTGGCGGAGTTCCAGTTCCGTCACACTGACGCCCGGAAATTGCGCCACGAACGGATATTTCGCCGTCGTGTCGCCGGGAATCCGCTCCGGCACCCAGCCGTAGCGATGGCCGAGGAACGCGAGGAAGAAAGGGCGGCACTCGTCCACCTGCTCGAGGCAGAGGCGGATCACTTTCTCATTCCGCGCTTCGTCCTCGGTGATGCCCCACCGTAGGTCGATGTCGTACAGCTCGACGCGGTGTGGCAATAGCCTCTCGCGGAGCGCGGGAAACGTCACCCTGATCAGATGATCGCGCTCCGCGTGCATGTCGCGAAACGTGGACGACAGAAAGATGCGGACGTTTCGCCAATTCGCCACAGGTCATCCGCCTCTCGACGTAAGTGGGGTTCCGGGAGACGATGCCGAGGCCGGTCGCCCAACAAAGGTGTCCGCCCCGGCTGACGCAGTTGGACGGCATTCCCGTGGGTTCGAACCGGGCGCGCCGACGCCAGGTCCGCCCGGCCCGGCACTCGCCGCCTGATCCCTGTCGGCCGGTCCCGTCAAGTCTGACATGTCGGAGCGACCGCGACAACGAGGCGGTCCGACATCGTGGTCTGACCGCGAGGACACGGCCCGCCGACCCGTCCCTGGCCCGGCCTCCCTCCCACCCCCGAAGTGCCGGCCTGGGCGGCCGGGCCGTCGTGGCCCGTCCGCGGCTCCGCAGCGAGAGTAAAGAAACCCGCCGCTACGCCGTGACGAAGAAGCTCTAAAGTTACAGAGAGAAGCTTCAGAGACGCTGCGTACGCCATCCGGCGGAACACAAAGGAAGAGCCTCCCGATCACGCTGCAGTATGGGAGCAAGCCGCTACAGAATTGGAGCGGAAGACCGACTTGGCGGCATCAAACGCCCAAAGAAATTGGGAAGTGTTTGTCCCGGCAATGGCCTTGGTCGGGTTAGGTCTGATTTCGGGGGGTTTAGCGATCACTCTCAGGGTATGGTACGGGCCAGGAATCCCTACGAGGTCCCGCCCGGCGTACTACCTATTCTCAGTCTGCTCGACACTTGCCCTGGTCTTGCTAGCGGCTCTTGCCCTTGCAGTGTTTCTGCATGTCCTCTTTTTTTTATATTATATAATCAATAATTATTTCACAAAATGATAACTGAACAACCATCGCGTGGAAGGCAGTGGGGCAAAAATTGGACCCGAAACGGGGACGCAGCAAAGGACCCAAAACGGAGAGGACCCGAAACAGGGACGGAGCGAGGATTCACGGGTCGTCCCGCCTCCTCGGCGATGGTCGCCCACGACGTGCCTCGCCGCTGGATTCGACCTGGTGCCGCAGAGCATCGATGTCGGAGATCGGCTCCGCCGAGAAATGCCAGTCCTCGTCCTTCCCGACCAGGGTCGCAGAGCACGTCGGGGTGATCCTCCTTATCCCTGGCCCGCCGTACCCGGGCTAGGAGCCGATCGATCCTCCTGTCGCGAGCAAAAGCTCAGGGTCAGACCCGCGGCTCTCGGAGCCTTGGGGCCGCTGGCCGGTGTCGGTTGAACCCGATAGAATAGATTGCGAGCCCGACCGATTCCGGCGGCTCGTACGAGCGCGACCGCTGCCAGAGGAGGATCCGGATGAGTCTGTCGATCGCCGAAGCCCTGGAACAGGTCGATCTCGAGCCGGGGCAGGTCTATAGTTGTCGGGTCAAGGGGCACTGGGTGGAACTGCGGGTGCTACCGGCAGGCGAGCGACCGCAGCCTGCGCCCATCGACGAGTCCGATAGCATGTTGGAGCCGTGGGTCCGCTTGCCTCGACCCGCACCGACATTCCAGGTCGTGGGCGCGTATGGTCCGCCTCGCCAACCTTACATCCCGGAGATTCCCAGGGACGAGGATGAGTCATGATCTACGGGCTGCCAGGAATTGGCGAACCGATCGACCAGGGTGATATCATCGAAAGGTGCCCGACATTATCGCTGGGAGGATTTGATGTGGCGGGGCTCCGCCCGCCAGTCATCAGTGTCGCGATAAACCGCGTGTTGGTCCTCACCCAAACCTGTGATCTGGCGAATCAGAAGGCCGTGTTCATCAACGTCGCAATCTTGCTCGATGCACAGGCCCTCGTTGACCAAGGATTGCTCAAGCAGAACGACATCCGTGGGCCAATCCGGGGCGGGCGGGTCTTCGGCTAGTATTTCCTGCCGAAATGCGACGATTCGGGCTTGCCTGAGATGATCGCGGATTTAAGGCAATTGCACACCGTCGAGCCCGAGGTTCTCGTCGCCCTCTGCGAGCATGGCCACCGTCGCGCCAGGCTTCTTTGCCCGTATCGGGAACATCTTGCCAAGCATTTCGCAGACACCTTCAGCCGCATCGGACTCCCTGAGCCCTATGGAACGGATTGAACTCCAGCCTCGACTCGGAAACGGTCCCATGGGTCCAGATCAAGAGGCTCAGGAACCCAGCGAGGCTTCGCCTCCAACCCACTGACGCGTGGACCCGAAACGGAGGCGCACCTCGTATTCACGGGTCGTCCCGCCTCCTCGGCGATGGTCGCCCGCGACGTGCCTCGCCGCTGGATTCGACCTGAGTTTCGAACGTCCGTCCCAGGGTCAGGTTCCGCCTGCTCCCAAACTGGATTGAATGGCGCATGCGCGACTTGCTCGATACGAATACGTGCACCGCCGCGATGCGCCATTGCGCACCTGTGCTGCTGCAACGCCTGGCTACCGTGGCGCCGGCCGAATGCGCGATTTCCAGCAACACAACCTTCGAGTTGTACCTCGGCATTGAAAAATGTGCCGATCCTACGAAAGAGTTGGGTTCGCAATCGGATTCGTTCGCGGGCCGCCAAGCATAACCCTCACAAGCGGCGAAATCGATACCTCCACGTCCTGCGCAGTCTCCCATTGAAAAAATTTTTGTGAAATTTTTATCTCCTGGTTCTGCCCAGGTTTGCGCCGAGAAAATGTGTCAAGTTCGCCATAGGTGCATTAACGGATTTTCAAAGTTGCGGCATCCTAATAGGTATAAGGCTTTGTGCGCGTGAACTCTCCCGCGTCGCTCGCTGCGGGGGACCCGTCTTATAGAGAGCGTCCGTTCCTTGTTGTGGACCAAGAATCAAGCGGATGGGCAGGCCGGCCGACCCTCGCACGGGGGTCGAGAACCGTGAGCCAGGCAGGGGGAGACTTGCCGAATTGTTGATAATGGGTGCCAACTTGTGCCACCGTTTGGACACCCGAACTTCAGGCATCATAAGGCGTTACGTCATAATCGCAGGACCGGGCCGAGTCGCGGCTCATTCCTCGCGGCCGATGGCCTCGACGGGACATTCCTCCAGGGCGTCCAGGCAGGCGGATTCCTCCTCCGGTCCGCCTGGCTGGTAAGCGACGTAGCTGCGCCGGCCCTCATCGTTGCGCCGGAAGTTCCGGGCGCGGTCTCGCGGCAGAGGTCGCAGTCGATGCACGTGGCGTTGACGTAGAATCGCCCGGGGACGTTCTCAGGGACTCGGCTGTTCCGGTCGGCCATGTCGGTCAGGCTTTCGAGTTTGGCTCCTCGTATCTGATCCGTCAGGCTGGAAAGCCTGACCTACGTGTTTCACGGAATGTATAATCCCCCGACCGGATCGCTTCGACAAGACCAGCACCGCCAGCGAGAAACTCCATGAACCGCCGTCCGAACATCTTTTCCTTGACCGGCATGCACGAATCGGGACTTCAGCTCCTCCGCGAGGCGGGCGCGCTTCGAATGGCCAGCGCTCTCGATGCGACCACGTTGCAACGCGAGGTCGAGGGAGCCGATGCGTTGATCATCCGCACGGGCGGCGTGATCGATGCTGCGCTGCTGGAACGAGGAAAAGACCTCCTCGTCGTCGGGCGTCATGGAGTCGGCTACGACCAGATCGACGTCGATGCGGCAACGGCCCGGGGCATCCAGGTCGTCTATACACCGGGTGCTAATACGCAGAGCGTTGCCGAGCACGTCTTTGCGCTGATGATCGGCGTTTCCAAGCACTTCACGCCGATGGCCGCGGAGCTGATCGCCGGGAATTATCACGCCCGGACCAGCATGACGGGGCGCGAGATCGCCGGCAAGACGATCGGGATCATCGGGTTCGGTCGGATCGGCCGCCGAGTGGGCGAGATCGCTCACCTGGGGTTCGGCATGAAAGTCCTTTATAACGACATCGTCGATCCGCCCGAAGAGGTCGAGCGCCGTTGCGCCGGTCGGCGGTTGGGCCTGCGCGAATTGCTGGCGACCTCCGATTACGTGACCTTGCACGTCCCGCTCGACTCCAGCACCCGGAGGATGATCAATCCGGAGACCCTGGCGCTGATGCGTCCCGACGCAATCCTCATCAATGCCAGCCGCGGGCCCGTGGTCGATGAGCCCGCCGTCGCCGCGGCCCTCGACGCCGGCCGACTCTGGGGTTACGGCGCGGATGTCTTCACCGTCGAGCCGCCCGAACCCGGCCACCCCTTGATCGGCCGTCGCGATGTATTGCTCACCCCCCATAGCGCGGCACAGACCGAAGAAGCCCTCCGGAACATGGCCACCACGATCGCCCAGGAAGTCCTCGGCGTCCTCGATGGCGTCGTGCCCCACTACCCGGTGAATGACCCGCTCCAGGTCGAACACGTCCGCCAGCAACTGGGGAAGGAGCCGCTCTATCGCGGGAGCCGGTGAGCGGATTTGCGATGCTGGTGGTGGTGACGAGGAATCGTTCGCAGCCCAAAGGCACGATCGCCGATCATCGCCGGTTTACTTCTGACCCAATCCCAGGTCTCCCGAGGCCGGCCTGGCGGACCCACTGGCCTCGGCGACCTTGACGGTCTCGGGGAACTTCGCCAAGGCCGTCCGCAGGAACTGCGTGAAGACGGGGGCCTTTTGATAACCCGAGCTCGTCTCGATGACTTCGCCGCGAGGGGAGAGCACGAGATATAACGGATTCCTCCCGGCCGGGTCCAGCCGCCGCAGGCGATCCTGGTTGATCTTGGCGAGCCGGGCACGCTCTTCGTGGGGGATGGAATAAATGGGGACCATGTCGACGTAAAGCTTGAGGGGCACGAACTCCCTGAGGAGCGCCACGACTTCCGGACGCGGGAACACGTCCCGCTTCATCCGAAAACAGCACACGCAATTCGAACCGCTGAAGTCGATCAAGATCGGTTTCTTCTCGGCCGCGGCTCGCTCAAGAGCCTGGTCATAGCTCAATCCCCAGAGCCCCGTTGACTAGCTTTTCCTCCCGCTCCGCCTGGACCGGGTCCTTGGAGGTGGCTTTCACCGCGACGAAGGTTTCTGTCTCCCCGGCTGGCGGGAGGCCCGCGCCCGTCTCCTCGGCCATCCCACCGACGCGTACCGGGGAATCGGCGGGCGTGACCTTGTCCAGATTGGCGAACTTTTCGAGCGACCTCTGGAGGAAATCCGCGAAGACCTTCGGCTCGTTATAACCGCCGATCCGGTCGATCACCTCCCCGCTGGGTGACATGATGACATAGAAAGGATTCGTCGACTCCTTGGCCAGGTCCAGCTCACGATTCTGGTTGATCTCGGCGCGCGCCTCACGTTGCTCGGCGGTGATCGAATTAATCGGCACGTAATCCGTGTAAAGCTGGACGGTCACGAATTTCCCGAGGAGCGACACGATCTCCCGGCGCCGGAAGACGCCGGATTCCATCTGCCGGCAGTTGGCACAGTTGACGCCGGTGAAGTCGATCAGGATCGGCTTTTTCTCGGTCGCCGCCTGTTCGCGGGCCTGTTCGAGGCTCATTCCCCAGAGGACGCCGTGGAAGTTCTTCTGTTCGCGTTCTGCCTGCGCCGGGTCGCTGGAGGTGGCCTTCGCCTCGCCGCTTGCGCCGGCGACCTGGGTCGGTGCATAGAAGCTGGTGGAATCCGGCGGCAACAGTCCGGCCACCAGCCGGTTCCAGACCTGGCTCTGTGGCACATGTCCAAAAAGGGCGGGCAAGAGGAACAGGGCCAATCCCAGAAACGCTGCGCCGAAGACGAGACGCCCTGGGCCGACTTTCACCTCGTCATGATCGTGTTCCGTCCGGAACACGCCCAGGAGGTAGAGGCCGCAGACCAGCGAAAGGGCGATCCAGCTCGTCAGGACGACCGGCGCATTGAACCAGGCGTCCTCCGGGGTGACGAAGGCCAGTTCGGCCGTATTGATGAACTTCAGGGCCGCACCGATCTCGACCAGGCCGCCGACGACCTTGACGGCGTTCATCCAGTCGCCACTGCGCGGCATCCTGGAGATCAGGTTGGGCGAGAGGGCAAGCAGGAAGAATGGAAACGCCAGCACGGTCGCGAACGTCGCCAGCCCGACGATCGGATAGAAGAAGTCGCCGTTGGCGGCCATCACCAGCAGGCCGCCGACGACCGGGAAAGTGCAGGTGAACGATGTGATCGTCAAGGTCAGCGCCATGAAGATGACGCCGACCAGGCCGCCGCGACTCTCGCCCTGGGCTGAGGCGTTCAAGAGGAAGCTCGGTAGGCGGATCTCGAACAAGCCCAGCAGGCTGAGCCCGAAGAGCACGAACAGGGCCGCGACGATCAGGTTGAGCCACCACGTATTCGCCAGGTTTTGCAATGCTGAAGCGGAGAAGAGGAACGAGACCAGGACACCGACCGCCGTAAAGATTCCGATGATCGAGAGGCAGTAGGTGATGGCCAGGCCCGTCGTCTTGCCCCGACCGGATTTCCCGTGCCCCTGCTTCACGAAGAAATTGACCGTGACCGGCACCATCGGCCAGACGCAAGGCATCACCAGCGCAAATAGGCCGCCGATCGCCGAGGCGAGCAGGAAGGGAATCAATCCTTTCGCGGCCGTCTGTGCGATTTCACTCTCGACTTTGGAGGCAGATCCGACCGGCGCCGCGGGAGGTGTGCTCACCGTCCTGGATTCAGGAGCGCCGGAGCGATCAGCGGCATCGGTCCGAGGCGACGGGGGCGAAGTCGTCATGGGCGCGGGTGTGGCCGCGACCGGCTTCGGTGCGGATGTGGCCCCCGATCCGACGGTGGCCGTGAGGATCGTCAGCTCGGCTGCGGGCAACGTCCACCGGCCATCCACACTGCAAGATTTTTCGTTGCAGACCATGTAGCCGGCCTGGAGGCGGAGCGCTTTCTTGCCGGCTGGGGAATCGGCCGGAATTTTGAACGGGATGCTCCAGGTCACCTCGTCTTGGTAATACTCGACAAAGGCGAGGTCCGGGAAGTTCGGGTCCTTGAGCTTGCTCGGCTCCCTCGACGCCGTCCAATCCCCCGCGACCTCCAGACCGGCCGTGTCGAAGATGTCGAAGGTCGTGAAGCTCGGCCCTCCGCCCGGCGGCCGCGCTATCTTGTCGTACTTGTAGATGTGATACGAAGGATCGAGCTTCGCGGTGACCTTGAGGGTTACGGTGTCGCCTGGCTTCGCATCGGAAGGTTCAACGGAGGTCGTGAGCACCGCGCCCTTCGGTTTGAATCGAGCATTGGAATCCTTCTTCTGAGGCTGGGGAGCACCCCTACCGGCGGAGAGGGCCGTCAGGTTCGCGCTTGAATCCTTTTTCTCGGGCTGAGGAGCATCGGCACCGGCGGAGAGGATCGTCAACTCGCCACCGTCCAGGGTCCAGCGGCAGGGAGGACTGCAACTCTGGTCGTTGCAGATCATGTAGCCCACTTGAGACCGAAGGGCCTTCTTCCCCGGCTCCGTCCCCTCGGGGACCTTCAACTTGATGCTCCAGGTCACCTCGTCTTCGTGATACTCGACGAACGGTATGTCGGGCCAGGCCGGCTCCTTGTGCTTGATCGGCTCCTTCGAGGCCGCCCAATCCCCATCGACCTTCAGGCCGGTCGTATCGAAAAAATCAAAGGTCGTGTAGATCGGTCCCGAGCTCTCAGGCGGGGCCTTCCCTGCGTACTTGTAGATGTGGTAGCCGGGGTCGAGCTTCGCGGTCACTTTGTAAGTTACGGTCGCGCCCGGTTTCGCCTCCGAGGGTTCCACGGAGGCCGTGAGGACCGCGTACTTCGACCGCGCTCGAACGCTCGTATCCTTCTTCTTCGGCTGGGGTGGATCGGCGAACGACGAGGCGGCCGGCACGAGCAAGAGCCCGGCCAACAGCGAGACAACGATCGGCAGGCACGCCGCGACCGGCCAGCGAGGATGAGCTCGACGCATGATTGATGGTTCCGTGCAGGTACGAGCGGTGAGAACAATCGTTTTTTTAGGATGGCAAAGGTGCTTATTTGCGTAAGTCGTTATTCCTCGGTCGGACCGCCGACCATCGCCAAAGGACTTACGGCGATTCCCGATCTACGGAAATACGCCAGCCGGGCACCGCCGGTTCGGCATCGGCCTGATCGCCACGGTTGAATCGGATCGGCTGATCGGGCGAAGTCGCCTGATACTTCAGGACGGATTCGGCGAGGGGGTCCACATCCCAGACGACCGTTGTGCCGGCCAGGAAGTAGTCGGCGCGCTTGGCGGCCATCCTCGCCTCGGCCGCCTCGCCGTAATCGTTCTCGCTCCGGACTTCGACGGCAAGAGTGGGTGGACCCTCAATGAACCGCATCGGATTGTCTGGGGGCGGTCCCATATAGAAGGAAGCGTCGGGTGAGAAGGATTCGCGCCCGGAAGGGAGCTCGGGTACGGCGAATCCCATGCTGTCCGTGTAGGCAAAACCGCGACCTGTGGCCTCGGAATGATCGTCCAAGCCGCGGTAAATCCGGCCGGCGATCCGATTCGGTTTGTGACCCGTGGGCATGTCGTGGACGATCCTCCCGCCAATCAATTCAGCTTTCCCCTCGACGTTCATCAAATCGTCCAAGGTGGCCCGGCGCGTGGGGGCCGGGGCGGTTGTGCGGATGCTCATCGTGCAACTCCGTGGCGACGGGATTCCACGCATATTCTATCGGACGAACCCCTCAACGACAACGCGGGGACACTCCTCGAATCATGGCGGCCCGAGTCGGTTCGGATTGACCGGGGACTCGATCTATCCTACCATTCGCCGCCGTGATGGGGTGTCCACAGCCAGGCTCCATGTCGTCCACCGCCTCCGGAATCCCCGTCATTCCACCAAACCGGGCCGATCGATCGGCATCCCGTGGCCGCGTAGGACCTTAGTCGATGCGAATAGTGCTCTCCGGGCTGGTTCCGCTGGCCGCCGTCATCGTCGCCGGCTGGCTGATTGCGATGGACCGCCGCGGTCAATTGGTCTGGGACCATTGGGATGAGGTCAAGCGAGGCATCCTTTATCGGAGTGGCCAGCTCTCGGGGGACCAGCTCCGGGAGGCCGTGACGCGTTATGGGATCCGTACGGTGATCAACCTCCAATGGCCGGGCGAGGAGATGAAGGCGGAGCGGTCCTTGAGCCGCCGGCTCGGCGTGGACTTCGTCAACCTGCCGATGCCCGGCGACGGTCTCGGTGAGGAATGGCAGTTCCGTGAGATCCTCAAGATCCTGGACGACCCGGCCCGCCGGCCGGCGCTGGTCCACTGCGCCCGGGGGACCTGCCGGACAGGGGCGGCCGTCGCGATCTATCGCTTCGAACGCGACGGATGGACGCCGGAAGATGTCGCGAGCGAACTGGAGCGACAGACTTATCATTATGGACTCGTACCAGGTTACATCTACGCGATGGTGAAGACCAAGCCGCTGGCCTCGCTGCTCAAGGCGGACATGTTGGTGGACCGCAACCGCGCGCCGGAGGAATCCCTCAAGAGCCCGCGGGAGAAACCCCTTGACTTCACGACCGAGTAAACCGATCTCGGGAGCTGATCGCGGTTGACCGCAACCGCACACTGGTGGAGCCCCGCAAGGAGGCGGCGCATGGATGCTGAAATGGCCACGTTGACCCTCTCTCAACCGCAGACGAAACGGGCGGTCCGCGCGGACAGTGCCGCGCCGGCGTTGTCGAGTCTCCCCTCCGGATGGTGGACGGGGCTCGTGCTGGTGGGGCTGGCGGTGCTGTTCGTGGGCGTCGGCGCCGTCGGCCAGGACGCGGGCCGGCAGGAGGCACGGTTGGGCCTGGCGGCCCGTGAGTCGGTCGGGCCGATGGGCCAGGTCCTCGGTTACTGGGCGCCGGACCTCTGGCCGGCGCAAGTGCTGCCCAGTCTCGGCCTGGTCCGGCTCAGCGCGGGTGGTCGTGCCAGCACCGCCACGGTCCACTGGCCGGCTGCCATCGCGGCGATCGTTGCCGGGTTGATACTGGCCTGGAGCACAACCCGGACGCTCGGCAACCGCGCTGCGATCCTTTTCGGCTTGTGCTGGTTCGGCAGCCTGGCCCTCTTCGATCGATCGGCCGGCGCGGGCCTCGATATGATCCTCGGGCTGGCCCTGCTGGGAACGATCGACCGCCTGCTGAGACGGAGGTCGGACGCACTAGCCGGGCTGTGGGCGTCCTTGGCGTTCCTGGCCGGAGGATGGCCGCCCCTGGTCGCGATCGGGCTGGCGGTGATTGTGATCGGAAGGCCCGGCTCAAGCTTCTCCCTCCGTCTGCTCCTGCCGCCGCTGGGCACGGCGATCATCTGGTCGGCGATGACGATCGGCATGACCTCGGCCGAATTCTGGGCCGCGTCGCTCGCACTGCCGTTGACCCAATCGCCGGCCTGGTCGCTCGCACCGAGCGTCGTCCTGCTGGGGCTGCCCTGGATTCCCTTTGCACTCCTGGCCTGGAGCCGCGCGGTCCGGGAGACCTGGCCAGCAGAAGGCCGGGCCTGGGTCACCGGCTGGCTCCAGGCGGCGATGCCAAGCCTGATCGCTGGCACCCTGGTGCCGGGCCTTGGCCCGGCTGCGCGCATCCTCGCACTGACCGGCTTGCTCGTCGGCGCCGCGGCCTGCCTCCAATCCGCCTGGGACCTGACGCTCGGGCGCGCCGCCCGCCGCACCTTTTTCTCCCTCTTCTCGATCGTCCTGGCCCTCTGGCTCATCGCGATGATCTGCGGATGCTTCGTCTGGAACCTGACCATGCCCTATTACCGCAACCTCGGCATCGCCATGAGCCTGCTGGTGCTGGTCGTCATCGCCCTCGGCTGGTCGGCCCTCGGGATCGGGAATCCCCGTCGCGGATTGATCACCCTGGTCTTCCTGGCGATCGGCTTGAAGCTGGCCCACTGGGGCTACTATATCCCCGAGTGGAATTACCGCCACAGTCAAGGCCCCTGGGGTCGCGCCATCGGCCAGTGGATCCCCCGGAAGTGGTCCCTGTACACCTTCCATGACTGGCCTGAGGATCTCGCCTTCTTCATCGGCCGCCGCGTTCGCCAGTTGCCCAGTCCTCGCTTCTTGAATTACCTGCCCGGTTCCGAAAGCCGATACGTCCTGCTCCAGACCTCGGAGTACGAGAACTGGCCCGATCACGCCCCCCCCATCTCGCTGGTCGCCCGGTTCCACGATCAATCCGGCGAAGAACGCATCCTCGCCCGCACGGCCGGCCTCATCCCGGTCCCCGGCCAGAATACGCCTCGCTACCTTCCCTGATCCACAGGCTTCCCGGACGCACGCATGCCGGCATCCATCCATGGGAAATGCTTTTTCTTCGAGAAATCACGTCACAAGGTCTCACAAGCGTCGTAATATCTCGGGTAGACTATGGGAAACGCAAACTCCCATGAATTGGAGGGATCGTTTCCCGCAGTCACCGGTCTCGTGTAAGATTCAGGCATTCGGGCCGAAGTCCTCTTTGCCTGATTGATATGGGGAGGTTGGTTTCCTCTCACAACGGGAACGGGTACGGGGAATCGGAAACCGCGGCCATGCCCCCGAGGTTGAGTGGCGAAGCGATGGATGCCTTGGGGACCCGTTGAGATCGGGTCAGGGCTGCCGAGATCACTGGGAAGGGAGTGCCCCAGTTGCCTCCGAATGGATTCCCTGTGGTGGCCCGGCGTCGTATTGCATTCGCGACCGTCGGGTGTGTGGTCGATGCCTGATCGATTCATGAGCACGAGGAGAGCATCTCGATGCTCAGCAAGCTGAAAGAAATATTCAGTCCGGGACCGTCCAGCGGAGCGAAGGGTCATCGTGGACGCACGAACCTTCAGCGCCGGTTCGCGCTGGTCTCCGAGACGGTGCGCGGCAGCATGTCGCGCGTCTATCGCGCGATCGACAACCAGACGGGTCGGACAGTCTGTCTGAAGACCCAGTTGCGCGAGAAGAACCAGGCGGCGGTGGCGCGGGCCTCGACCCATCAGGCTCGCCCGCCCGAAGGCGAGATCGCCAGCCAGTTCATCCATCCGCACATCGTTCGCACCTTCGAGTACGGGAACTCGACTCAGGGCGAACATTACCTTGTGATGGAATACATCGACGGTGTGAGCCTCCAGTACATCCGGGAGGCCCGCTTGGGCCGGACGGCTGATAAGGTGGAGTTGCTCGCCCAGGCGGCCGAGGGGTTGGCGGCCGTCCATGCCGCGGGGTTCATCCACCACGATATCAACCCGCGGAATTTCCTCGTCAATCGCGAGCACCAGGTCAAGCTCATTGATTTCGGCTTGTCGGTCCCGAACACGCCGGCCTTTTGCCGCCCGGGCAATCGGACCGGGACCTTGCAGTACATGGCCCCCGAACTCCTGCGCCGCGAGCCCATCGACGAACGGATCGATATCTTCGCCTTCGGCGTCCTGGCGTTCGAGCTCCTGACCGATCGGCTCCCGTACGACGCGAACAACTCCACCACGATGATGCTCCAGCGGATCAACACCGAGCCGCTCGATCCGGCCGTCGTCAAGCCCAAGCTCTCCGATGAGGTCTGCCAGATCCTCAGGAAGTTGACCGCCCGCCGCAAGGATCAGCGCTGGGCGTCGATGAGCAACCTCGCCGAGGCCCTCCGCAGCGTCCCGGCCAAGCGGCATAGGGTTTGAGCCTTTCCTTGGTCTTTGACTCCTCAAGTCCAAGGGGTAGGAAGTGGAAGTCCCTACGAGGGGATCTCGAGGACTCGGACTGGCGGGTCGAACGGATGGAGTTTGCCTTCGCGGACTGGCCAACTTCATTCCACCCGAGTCGCCCGGATGACCCGGGGATGCTTGGAATGGTCGTGGATCGTCGGAGCCAGCCGCAGACGGCCCTGTTTCTCGATCAAGGAGCGTACGGGTTTCTCCTGATCGGTGCCGATCTCCAGGATCAGGTGGCCGCCGGACTTCAAGAGGGGGACGGATTCCTCGATCAAGCGGCCGACCATTTCCAGGCCAGTGGGTCCGCCGTCCAGTGCGGTCCTCGGCTCATAGTCGCGGACGCCGGCTTCGAGTTGGTCGATCTGCGCCGTGGGGATATAGGGGGGATTCGAGACGATCGCGTCGAACGGGCCTTCGTCGGCGATCGGCTTGAAGCGATCGCCGAGTCGGAATTCGACCCGGTCGGCGACCCCATGCTGCGCGGCATTCCGCCTGGCGACCGCCAGGGCCTGTTCACTGATGTCGATCGCGATGAACCGCGCCTCGCGGTGCCGGAAAGCCGAGGCGACCGCCAGGCAACCGGATCCAGTGCCGATGTCCACGGCGCGGGGCGATTCCACCCCCTTGGTTACCGTGAGGAACTCGACCACGACAAACTCGGACTCCGGACGCGGGATCAGGACCGCCGGGGACACCTCGAAAGCCAGCGAGTAGAACTCCTTGCGGCCGACCAGGTAAGCGACCGGCGATCCCTCGGCACGGCGGCGGACCAGCTCGCGAAACCGGCCGCGCGGCTCGTCGTTCACCTCGTCGTTGAATTGCGTGTAGAGCTGGACCCGCGGCCACTTCAGCACATGGGCCAGCATGACCTCGGCGTCGAGCCGCGGACTCTCCGAGGCCCGACGCTTGAGGTAGTCGGCCGTCCAGGTCAGGAGCCGCCCGACGGTCCAGGCATCTTCTGACCGGCCTTCCGGGTTCGGTTCGGCAATCGGCGATTGATCGGCATCCATCACAATGTAGGGTGGGTGAAACCCACCAACCTCGGGCGTCTGTGATCGGTGGGTTTCACCCACCCGATGATCTTCGGATCCAGGCGCGATCTCATCATGCCAGATCGCCGAGCTGTTCGCGACGGTCGTGTTCGATGAGGGCCTTGGTCAAGGGGAGCAGGGTGCCTTGCACCACCTGGTCGAGATTGTAGAGCGTCAGGCCGATCCGGTGATCGGTCACGCGGTTCTGCGGGAAGTTATAGGTCCGGATCCGTTGCGACCGGTCGCCGGATCCGATCAAGGCGCGTCGCGTCTCGTCACGCTCGGTACGGGCACTCTCCCGCATCTGCTCGTACAGCCGGCTGCGGAGGATGCGCATGGCCTTCGACTTATTCTTGTACTGGCTGCGTTCGTCGCGGCAATTGACCACCACGCCGGTCGGGAGGTGGGTAATCCGCACGCCGCTCTCCGTCTTGTTCTGATGCTGACCTCCCGGGCCTCCGGACCGCATGACGTCGATGAGCAGATCCTCGGTCCGGATCACGATATCCACCTCCTCCGGCTCGGGTAGGACGGCGACCGTCGCGGCGGAGGTATGAATCCTCCCCTGGGCCTCGGTCTGGGGCACGCGCTGAACCCGATGCCCCCCGCTCTCGAACTGGAGATGACGAAAGGCCCCCTCGCCCGAGACGCTGAACGAGACCTCGCGAAAGCCGGCCAGCTCCGTCGGTTCGAGGTCCAGGGTCTCGAACTTCCAGCCCATCTGCTCGGCGAACCTTCGGTACATCTCGAAGAGGTCGCGGGCGAACAGGGCCGCCTCGTCGCCGCCCGTTCCCGCGCGGATCTCGACGATCAACGCAGCATGTCCCGTGCCGGCACGACGGTCGTAGAGCATGTCGCGAAGGTCCTCGCCCTCTTGCTGATGGCGGGCGCGGAGGCTCTCCAGCTCGGCCTCGGCATAGGACCGCATCTCGGCATCCGTCTCGTTAGCGAAGAGCTGTTCGGCCTCGGCGATCTGGCGACTCAGTTCGAGGTAACGGCCGTAAGGCAGCGCGATCTTCGCCAGCGTTCCCCGCTCCTTGGCCAGCGAAGAGACCCGGGCGGCGTCGGCCGTCACCGTGGGATCGAGCAAGGCGCGCTCGATCTCCAGGAATCGTTGATAGTCGGCCTGAAGCTTCTCGAACACGTCTTTGGTCCTCGAGTCCTTGGTGCGTGTATGAGACGGTGTCCTTTATCGGGTGCGCTGTGAGCACCGATGGTCCTCACGAGGAAGGTGCTTACAGCGCACCCGATGAGGTCATCGCGATGATCACCGAACGTCTTCGAGCACCGCGTCCCCATCTCGAGGCTTCTCAGCCCGTCAAGAACCCAAGGACTGAGTGATTCGAGGAAAAAAGGACGGCCCGCGGCCAGACCCATGAAGTTAGGTCTGGCCGCGGGCCGTCCTCAGAGGCTTCGCCAATCCTCGCTAAGCGTTCTCAACCGCGGCGGCCGCCTTCTTGGCCTTGCCGTAGGTCCCCTGGAACTTCTTGTTGAATTTGTCCACTCGCCCGGCCGCATCGACGAACTTCACCGAACCTGTGAAGTAAGGATGGCACTTGGAGCAGACTTCAACCATGATCTTGGGCTTGGTGCTCCGCGTGGTGAACGAGTTCCCGCAGCCGCAGGTAACCAAGGAATCTTGATACTTTGGATGGATTCCGTCTTTCATGGCTCTCACACTCAACTGTCAAAATCGAGATTGGGGATCAACTCAGGACTTCTCGCCGAGCAACGCCGCAACGGCCTTTTCTACTTCGTCGTAAGTGAATTGATTGTTCGGGTCATCCATGGTGAACCGCTTCACTTCCTTGCCATCCGGTCCGAAAAGGAAGACGGCCGGGATAGCGCCGATGTCCAGCTTGTCGAACCCTTCGGGGAATTCTTCATCGAGCAGGACGTTGGTGAAGACGGCTTTCTTCTCTTTCAGGAACTTCTCGGCTTCGGCGACGGCCTTCGCGTTGGCCGGGTTGTCGAGCGAGAGCGAGACCACGGCGAGCCCCTTCTTGCCGTACTTCTTGTGCATCTCCACGACGTGTGGGAAATTCTCCTTGCACGGGCCGCACGTTGTCGACCACGCATCAACCATCGTGTACTTGATCTGCTTGTTGCTCGCCAGCCGCTCCTGGAATTGCTTCCAGTTCAGGCGCTCGAGCTTGACCTCGTTGGTTGGCTTGTTGTCGTCAGACCAGGCAGCCTTCCCCAGACCGAGAGCCAAAGAGCCCGTGACCAGGAGGATCGCGGAGAACACATAAGCCGGCAGTCTCATCAGGATTCTCCAGAGACCGTGAAACCGCCGGGTCGCGGTCCGGCGGGGAGCCGGACCGCGACCCTGGAATTCTCGGTCCATGCAAGCATTCGCACGAATCAGAAGTCGAGTTGGCAACGACTCACTTCTTGCTGTAGCTCACGCCACAGCCGACCGCACGCGTCTCGTCAACCGCGGGCGTTTCGCCCTTCAGGACGGAGTCGACCGCGTCGCGGAGGTAGGTCTTGCTGACCTTCGCCTCGTTGTCCGGAGAGTCGTCCATCGCCCCGGTGTAGCGGATCTTCCGCTCTTTATCCAGAACGAAGAACTGCGGGGTCCGGGTGGCGCCATAAGCGCGGCCGATCTCCTGGCTCTCGTCATAGGCATAGGTGTAATTGGACTTCTTGTCCTTCATGTAGGTCTTGATGCCCGGAATCTTGTCTTCCTCCATCGAGGAGACGGCGATCCCGACGACCCGCACGCCCTTGTCCCGGTAGTCCTTGGTGAACTCGATCAAGCGGTCTTCGTAGCCCTTGACGACCGGGCAGTGATTCGCCAGGAAGACCACGACGACCACGTCTTCCTTGAGGTCCGGCAGGCTGACACTGACTTGCTCGCCATTCTGAATCGCCGGCAGACCCGAGAACGCCGGGGCCTTGTCGCCCACGCTCACGACCTTGTTGTACTTGCCAGCCAGAGCGGGAATGGCAATCGCACTGATCGCCACCAGACCGAATAGGACCTTGCGCATGGATGCTCTCTCCTGTTGAGATACGAATTGCAGCGGAAGGGCCACAAGACCCCTCCAAACAATCAACCAATCAACTCCCCATGAGTCGATGAAGAGTTAGAGGAAGTCTTCGTTGCTTACATTCCCTCCCGCAACAAGGCAGGAGAACCAGCCTCGACAGTTCCAATCCTATCAGGCTCGATTATAGAAAGCGACAACGGTGAGTCAACCGTCCCGGAATCTAGACAGCCGTCCGTCAACTTGGCGGCTTTGAAGCCCCCGCGGATCGAAGGCTGCGGACTCTCGGGTGTTGCTTGGGGTCATGTCCTGAGTTGGGATGCGACCGGCGAGTGGGATCCGTCATCAACCACCTCCGTGATCGCCTGGCGAGAACTTCACCGAGCCGGGGCTGATCAGCGTCTGGGTCTCCTTGATCAGGGTGGAGATCCGCATGACGGTGAGGGTGAATTCGGTCAGGGCCTCGCGCCCCTCGGGGCCGACCCAGACGTAGCGGTCGGCATGGCGGCCAACGTAGCAGGCGCCCGGGGAACATCCTTCTTACGCCCGACGTGAAACCACCCCGGACCGATCCTTGCGAGCTCGCCCTGGATACTATCGACCTGCCGACAAACGTTTCGCGCCAGCGGCGAGAGTTCGCGACGTATCGCCTGAGGGCCCACGGAACAGACCTCGTCATCGTTGGTCGTCGTGACGTGGGAGTCAAACTCGGCGTAGTTGCGGCTCTTCGCCGACTCGAGCTCGTAGAAGAGGTCTGATTCAACGCGCTGATCGGCGTTGGAGGGGAACTGGTTCTTCAGCTCGTGGGCCAGCTCGCTCAAGAACTCGGGGCCGGGCATCTCGGACAGGCCGATGGCGCGTCGATAGGCCATGCGCAACAAGCGGAGCGCGGTATGCTCGATGACCGGCGTCATGCCCCACTGCACGACGACGGTCCGCGAGCCGAAGAGCTGTGGCAGGGTGTTCGACGGCGGCCCCAGGTCGACGGCCGCCCCCGCGCTGGCCGAGTCGGTGATCTGCGTCGTCCCCTCTCGGAAATTCACGTGCCAGGGGAGTGCCGCCGGGTCGTCCACGAACCGGGCCAGGTTGTCGAGCACCTGCTGATATTGGAGGTCGGGGAGCGTGCTCGCCTGGCGCATCGTCCGCTGCCCCAGCCGCACGGCCGTGCAACCGGTCGAGCCGACCAGCGCGACGGCGACGGCGAGCGCGGCGGTCCTGCTGAGACGCATGTCCCCGTCCTCATCGATCGAGGCGCGGCCGGCCTGAAGGGATTGTATCGATTGTATCGGCTGATCTGCATGATCAACGTGAGGCGTGATTTCGGGATTCGGATGGACCAGGACGCCGGCTCGGTTCATTTCACGAGCGATCGTGGATCTTCGCGTCCCGTGGGAGAATCGAAATGATGGGACATGGTGGAACGAGCTCCTTCTGAATGCTGGGCGCGTTGAGGTTTTATGAAGCCGCGACCGCCGTGGCGTCGGAGCGGGCCGGCACCTGGCTGAAGAGCGTGGCGAGCCCTTCCGCCATCGTCGGATGGGTCAGGATCGCGTCGCGCAGGGACGTGTAAGGGAGGCTTGCGGCGATCGCGACCTGGACGGCCGCCAGGACCTCGCCGGCCTCGGGGGCGAACGCCGTGAAGCCGAGGATGCGGTCGCTGTCGGCGGCGACCAGGGCCTTGTAGAATCCGCGTGTCTCGGAGAGGGTCCGGGAGCGGAGGACCATGGTCACGGGGATCTTCGCGAGCCGGTAGGCGATCCCACGACTCGCCGCCTCCGACTCGCTCAGGCCGACCCGGGCTAGCTCGGGATCGGTGAACAAGCAAAAAGGCACGAGACGGCCGGTCGTCGTTCGGTCGATGCCGGCGAGGTTGTCGCGGACCACGCGGACATCATCGTCGGCGATGTGCGTGAAGTGAGGGCTCCCGGCGCAATCGCCCACCGCCCATACGCCGGGTGCCGTGGTCCGGAGCCGCTCGTCGACCTTGACGAAACCCCGGTCGTCCCGCTCGATCCCGGCAGCTTCCAGGCCGATGCCGTCGGTGTTCGGCGTCCGTCCGCTCGCGACCAGGATGTCCGAGCCCTCGAGCAAGACCCCTGCTCCGTCACGCGTCGCGTGCAGCCTCACGGACTCGCCGGAACGCCCCTCGACGCGGTCGACGCGCATGCCCGTGCGGACCTCGATCCCCTCGTCGTCGAAGAGCTCCCGCAGGGCCTCCGAGACGTCGCGGTCCTCCTGGTGGGCCAGGTCGTCGTTCCGCTCGATGAGCGTCACGCGGCTGCCGAAGCGTCGCATCGCCTGGGCCAGCTCCAATCCGACGTAGCCGCCCCCCAGGACAAGGAGGTGGTTCGGGACGCGGTCCAGATCGAGGAGCTCGATGTGCGTCATCGGCCGCGCCTCGGCGAGGCCCGGGATCGGGTCGATCCGAGCACGGGAGCCCGTGCTGATCACGACGACGTCGCCGCGGAGGGTGCGCGGCCCGCTGTTGGTGGTCGCCACCTCGATCGTCTTCGGCCCGACGAACCAGCCTTGCCCCATGACGAGTTCCGCGCCGCTCTCTCGATAGTTCTGATGATTCAGATCGACCATCCCATCGATCATCTTCCGCCTGTGGTCTCGTACGGCGGGCATCTCGACTTTCCAGTCGCCCGGGGTGATTCCGAACTCGGCGCCCCTGCGGAAATAGCTGGCAACCTTCGCGCCGTGGATCAGGTGCTTGCTGGGGAGGCACGCGATGCTGGGACAGGATCCCGTGACATACTTCCGCTCGACGACCGCCGCCCGCTTCCCTTGCGAAGCCAGCGACCAGGCGAAGAACCGGCCCCTCCCGCTGCCGAGCACTACCAGGTCGTATTTTTCGCGAGATGACATGTTTGCCTCCGGAACTCGGGCCACACGAACTGGGAAACGACAAGGAGCCTGGATGCGGGCGGTGCCCCGCTCAGGAAACGGCTCCGCACCTTCACGTAGGATTGGATATCTTCGGCACGCGTGAGATATCGGACAACCTCAACCACGTCGGCGACCGTCATGCCGGCGCGCTCCATCTGGCCCGTGACCCCCTTCTCCTTCGGGAGATCACCGGTCGTCAGGCGCCGCGAGTCGTTTCTTGATGGCCGAAGCGATCCGGTCAGGAGCCTCCAGCGGCGTGAAGTGACCGACCCCGTTGAGCATCTCCAGGGACACGTCGGCGAAGAACTCATCCAGGCGATCGGACCATTCTCTCGGGAAGATCGGGTCGAATTCCTGCCAGAGGACGGTCGTGGGAATGCTGATCCGGTCTACCCGCTCCGGCGCGATCTCGGCGACATAGGCGACGTCCGGGCTGGATGACGAGCGATACCACCCGACCGACGCCGTGAAGGCGCCGGGAGCAGAATAGACGCCCACGAGGTGATCGAGATCGGCGTCGTCAACTTCATAGTTCGGCCCCGACCAGTGCGACCAGAAGTGCCGCAAGTATGCGCGAACCGCTTTGGGATTCCCGTCGATAAGCTGTTCGGCAAGGTCGAGGCGGTGAAAGGGGGGATACCAGAACTCCCGCGCCGCCTCCGGGGACAGCACCCTCCTGCCCGCGCCGGGGAGCGGCGGAGAGACGACGAGGGCACGCACCAGATCCGGCCGCGTCCTGGCGACGGTCTGGGCGACGAAGCTTCCGACGTCGTAACCCGCGATCACGGCGGGACCCAGCCCCAACTCGTCGATCAACCCGGCGATGCTCCGGGCTTGCGCCGCCCCCGAATAGGCCTGCTCCGGCTCGTCGAGGTGCTTTTCGGAGTGCCCGAAGCCGCGCAGGTCGGGCACCACGACTTCGGCAGAGCCGGCCAGGAGCGGCACCAGTTCCCGATAGTCGGTCCGATCGCCGGGCCAACCGTGTAAGAGGATAACGGGTGGGCCGGAGCCGACCCGATCATAGGCGAGTCGAAAACCTTCGATCGGTGATGAGAATCTCATGGTGATTCCTGAACGTGTTGATGACAGATTGTTTCGGCACCGGCTCCAACTGCCGTTCCAGGGACGCGACAGCGAGCCTGGGCATCCACTCGTCCCATAACCGGACAATGCCTTCAACGAAGGTTATGGCCAGTCTATTAACTTGTCCAACAGGATTTTGGAGGTTACTATTGAATTGGATCAGAGAAACAATCCCTCAGGTGCCCCTGAAGATGGAAAACTTGCCTCCCGACCCCAAGACCCTTCCTCCCGCGTTCTTTACCGGCGACCACCTGGCTCTGGACTTCGTCAATAGCCGGTCCACGCCGCTCGGCGTCTGGACGGAGTGGCTGCGCGATGGGACCGAACTCCTCGACTGGCTCGAGGAGGCCGGCGCCATCGAGGGGGCAGACGCGCGCCGCTTCCGAGAGCATGCGGGCGCCCGCGAGGCGCTCAACGAGCTCGCCGAGCGGGCCAGGACCCTGCGCGAATGGCTGCGAGGGTTCGTCGCGCGACATGCCGGGCGCGAACTCGGACCAGGAGCCGCAGCGGAGCTGGGCCCGCTGAATGACCTGCTCGCGCGAAGCGATTCTTACTGGCAGGTCGAGGGCGGTGGTGACCTGGAGGCGGCACCGGCCCTCGACCAAGGCCCGCTTCGCCTGCAAAGAGTGCGGCGATGGACCGCGCCGAGCAGCTCTTGCAGCCGCTCGCGGAGGCGATCGCCGACCTGGTCTGCAACGAAGACTTCCGACTGGTCCGTGCCTGCGAGGGCAAGGGCTGCGTCCTGCTTTTCCTCGACAAGACGAAGGCCCACGCCAGACGATGGTGCAGCATGGCCCTCTGCGGAAACCGCGCAAAGGCCGCGGCGCACCGCGCCCGGGCATCTCGCAATCGCAATTCGAGGTAAGAAACTCATCTTCGATCCGCGAATGTCGATTGGCGAAAGGTGCAGACGTCACTTCGACCGGTCGGCTGCGGCCCAGAGGGCCTTGAAGCCGATCCAACCCCAGTAGACGCGGTGATAGGCGATCCGTCCGTTCTCGAGATCCATGGATTCGACGACGTCCAACTGATCGCCTCGAGGCGTCTTGCTCGGATACTCCCACACCAGCGTCTTGCCATCGGAGAAGAAAGTGCCGGGTCGGTACAGCTCGACGGCAGCGTCCTGCTTCATCATGTCGAAGAAGGCGGCGAAATGCTTCTTGATGCGATCGCGCCCCTTCAAGACACCCGTGCTGTTTTTCTCCAGGACAAGGACCGCGGAGCTCTCGAGGACGGAATCCTCGGCATAGAGCTCCATCAGACCATCGAGATTGCGGCTCACGATCATCTCGTGCCAACGCTCGTAGACGTGGCGGATTTCTGCCTGAATGTTCATGGGATTCTTGCTCCTTGGGATCCATCAGGCGACGTACCTGCCCGTCCCGCGGCCGAGCACCGGCACGTCGAATTCCTCGGGATGTGACACGTTTTCCCCCCCTACGCCCTGGCGGCGACGATCTCGACCTCCACCAGAATCCCCGGTCGGATGAGCTGGGAGACGACGAGGAGCACAAAAGCCGGCCGCGCATCGCCGAGGAAACGTGATCGCACCTTCACGTAGGCCGGAATGTCCTCGGCTCGCGTCAGATACTGGGAGACCTTGACCACGTCGGCGACGGTCATGTCGGCTTTTTCCAGCATGCGGATGATATGCTTCCAGGCGAGCTCGGCCTGGCCCGTGATGTCCGCAGGAAGTTGGCCCGACTCCGAGAGGCCGGGAGTTCCGGAAGTCATCAACCATCGCAAGTTGGGCTTCACCTCGACGGCGTCACTGTAGGTGCCGATCTGCTTGGCAATTCCGATGTCTTGGTTGGAGTGCGGCATGTTGCTTGCTCCTGGGATTGGGGAGATTTGGGACCTCGCACCGGGGGGTTGCTTCTTGATCGGGACGACTTGCCGATAAGCAGTCGTCACGGTCGCCATGACCGGCGACAGAGAGAGCAGCAGCAAGCTCCTGCGAGTCTGCAAACGTCTTTGGGAACGATCCTGAGGCGCGATGGGAACCATCATCTCTCCCTCCATCAACCGATCATGGCAGATTCTGACTCGGACCGGCTCGCCCTTCTTCTCGACAAGCAGAGGGCCACGATCACCGGTATGATCGAGCTACCTCCTGGTCACAGTTCGGCCGAGAAAATCACACATGAGCGAAGAGATCCGGTCCAGGTCTTCCTCTAACGCGAAGTGACCTGTGTCGAGGAGATGGAATTCAATATTCTTCAAATCGCGCTTGTACAGGTGGGCGCCCTTCGGTGGTGAAAATGCCGTCGTTCTTGCCCCACACGACGAGAGTTGGCGGTTGGTGCTCTCGAAAGTAGGCTTGCCAGGTCGAGTAAAGCCCCAGATTCGTCTGGGTGTCGTACAAGATCGCCAACTGAATCTCTTTATTGCCTGGGCGATCTTCGAACGCCTGGTCGATGGTCCAATTATCGGGGCTGATTGCCTCGGCATCGCGGGCACCGTGGACGTAGTGCCATTTGGTTCCTTCCACCGTGAGCAGCCATGAGCGCAACGTTTTCTCATTCTCCTCGGTGCGCCACTTTCCAGTAGGCTTCGAGTGGTTTGAAGAACTCCTTGTTGATACCTTCGAGATAAGCCTCGCCGTTCTGGATCACGAGCGCCGTCACACGCTCCGGATGCTTGCTGGCCAGGCGGTACCCGACCGAGGAACCGATGTCTTGAAGGTAAAGCGCGTACGACTTCAGTCCGATCTGTTCGGTGAAGTGTTCAATCACGTCTGTAAAATGTGCGTAAGTGTACTCGAATTTCTGGACAGGCGGGGCGGAGCTGTTGCCGTATCCCGGGAAATCCGGTGCGACGACATGGAATCTGTCCGCTAGCCGTGGAATCAGGTTGCGGAACATGTGCGATGAAGACGGGAACCCATGCAGGAGCAGGATGGCCGGAGCGTCTTTCGGACCGGCCTCCCGGTAGAAGATGTCGACTCCGTCGGTCTTCACCGTTCGATATGCGACCTGAGGGTTCTGCGGTCGCGGTTCGGCTGCTGCACTCCGCTTCGAGGGGAGTCCCAGCGTCGTCAACACCAACAAGGTGCCGAGAGTGATGCGGTGTAACATGGTGGATCTCCTGGAAAAGAAAGTCCATCGCCGATCGATGATCTTTCGGCGACAAGTCGTACATCCGATCGACCTAACGAGCTTTGACGATTGTCAAAGAGTGGTTCAGGAAAAGCGGGCTTCTCACGGCAATCGCGCCGGAATCCGGTGAGTACGGATCGCCGGCGAATGCGGTTCGGGCGACGGGTTTCGATGCCTCGCGTCACGAGGCCGGACGCCGTCCCCCAATGCTCCTCGTACACGAACTCGGACAACGGCTTCCGCCGTCGTGGTGTGAGGTCGCGCTCCCGGATCTCTCTTGACGACGCGGCCGGGTCTCCCGTGTAACCGATGGCCAGGCATGTGAAGGGCCTGACATCGGCCGGGATGCCGTACAACTCGCGAGCCCGGTCGGGCAGGATGCCGATCATCTGGTGGACTCGCAGCCCCCGCGCGGTCGCCTCCAGCGTCAGGCTGGCGCCGGCCGCCCCAAGGTCATGCTCGGCGGCCGCGTTGGGCTGGCCGTTGCGGTCGAAGGTCAGGTGTGTGCAGGCCAGCGCGAGCACCGGCGCCTCTTTGGCCCACGCCGCGTTCACGTCAACAAGACAGGAGAGCAGCCGCTCGAAGCCTTCGTGGTCCGCCCGGGTCGCCACGACGTAGCGCCACGGTTGCTCGTTATAGGACGAGGCCGTCCAGCGGGCCGCTTCGAAGAGCGACCGGAGGTCTTCGTCCGGGACGGGGCGGTTCGAGAAAGCGGTGGGGCTCCAGCGATCTGATAGCAATTCGTGGATCGGATGGTCCGTTTTCGCGAACTTCGAAAAGCTCATCTCGCCATGCCTCCAACTCGATCAAAGCATCGCATGATCATGATAAAACGAATAATCGGTGTAGCCGCGGGAATCCCCCCCGTAGAAGGTGGATCGGTCATAGATGTTGAGCGACAGGCCGAGCCTGATCCGTTCCGGCAGGTCGGGGTTCGCGATGAAATGCCGGCCGAACGCGACCATGTCGGCATCCCCGCTCCTCACGATCGCCTCGGCGCTCTCCGGCTCGAAGCCTCCGGCTGACAGGATATTCCCCGTGAACGACCTCCGAAGCTGGGCGGTCGCCACCGGGGGCAGGCCTTCCGTGATGGCCTCAATGCCCTTGATGCGCGGCTCGATGATATGGAGGTAGGCGGGCGAGTATCCGTTCAGTCGCCCTGCGACGTGGCCGTACAGGGTGCCGGGATCGCTGTCTGACATCGCGTTGAACTGTGTGCTCGGCGAGACTCTGACGCCGACTCGATCCGCACCCCACCATGACGCGACGGCTTCAAAGACGTCGAACAAGAATCGGGCACGATTCTCCACCGATCCTCCGTAAGCATCCGTCCTCCTGTTGGTGCCATCTTGCAGGAATTGGTCAAGGAGGTAGCCATTCCCGGCATGGACCTCGACGCCGTCGAAACCGGCGGCCCGGGCACGCTCGGCGGCCTTCCTGTAGTCCTCGACGATCTCGGGAATCTCCTCCGTTTCAAGCGCCCGGTGCGGCGAGGCCGGGACCCAGCCATCCTTCGTGAAGACGACACCCTCGAAGGGCACCACCGACGGGGCTACCGGCGGCGCACCTCCGCTCATGTCCACGTGGCCGACACGCCCGACGTGCCAGAACTGGAGGAAAATCGAGCCGCCCTTCGCGTGGACCGCGTCGGTGACCTTCCGCCATGCGGCGACCTGCGCGTCGGAGTAGATCCCAGGTGCACCGAGATATCCACGGCCTGTGATGGAGATCGTGGTCGCCTCGGTGATGATGAGACCGCCTCGCGAGGCCCTCTGGCGGTAGTATTCGACCATCAGGTCATTGGGGATATCCCCCGGCTGGTCTGAACGGAGGCGTGTGAGTGGCGCCATCACGACACGGTGCGACAGCGTGAGCGGGCCGACCTTCAGAGGCAAGAAAAGCGATTTTATTGGAGGTTTGAACATGTTAGGATCCTTTTCAGACAATGGCGACGGCGATCAACCGGGAGGCCATTCCGCCAGCACAAGCCGGCCTCTTGAGCGACCCTGTGTCGATCACGAATCAAAATTGGACATCATTGGAAACGTCGCGGATCATTTCCGGTATGGTGCCAGGCGACGATTGTCACGTCGTCATCGGCCTCCCGTCCCCCACGATGGGCCACGACGGACTCGAGCAAGCCTCGGCCGGCCCGGATCGGATTCTCGGCATCGAGGCCCCGTGCCAGTGTCAGCAGCCCTTCTTCGCCGAGCTGCCGTCCCGCAGGGTCAGCGGCCTCGATCATGGCATCGGAATAGAACAGGACGAGGTCGCCCCGCGCGAGATGCACCGAGAATTGCTGGTAGGGCGTCTGGTCGTCGAGCCCCCATGGGAGGTTGCCGACATCGCCGACGGCCGGGCCCAGGAAACCCCACGAGCCGTCCTGGGAACGACACCACAGCGGGCGCGGATGGCCGGCGTTCGAGACAGTGAGGCTTTCGTCGACGGTCAGATATGTCGCGACGACGGCCGTCGCGAAACGCTGCATCTCGGCGATCTCGGCGAACTGGCGATTCATGTTCTGGACCAACTGGGTCTGATCCGCGGCGTTGATGTTCTTCTCCATCAGCGTGCGGAGCGCCGTAGCGACCCCCGCGACCTCCACACCATGACCGGAGATGTCGGCCAGGATCAAACGGGAGATGGTCCCGCTCGCGCACAGCGACACGTAATGGACGTCGCCACCGCTGGCCGCCGACCCGTAGGGGCGACTGTATACCCATTCCTTAGAGCGCTCGGAAAAAATGAATCCACTGGCACGCTGTCTGCTCTTGAGTCCTTCGGAGAGTGATCTCCCGAACCGAAGGAGGACCACCATGAAACCCCTTGTCTCCGATGCGCTGTGGAAGCGCCTGGAGCCCTTGCTGCCACCCCCGCCTCCGCGCCGCTTCCGCTTCCCGGGACGCAAACCCCTGGACTACCGCAAGATCCTCACCGGCATCTTGTTCGTGCTCAAGACCGGCATCGCCTGGGACGACTTGCCCGCCGACCTCGGCTGCGGCTGCGGCAAGACCTGCCGGTCCTACCTGCAGGCGTGGCAGCAGGCCGGTGTCTGGCGCCAGTTGCACGCCGTCTTGCTGGCCGAGCTCAACGGCGCGACGCGATCGACTGGGAGCGGGCGCTGATCGACGCCTCCTTCGCCAAGGCCCCGGAAGGGGGCGAGGATACCGGCCCGAATCCGACGGACCGGAGCAAATCCGGCAGCAAGCACCACGTGATGACCGACGCCCAAGGCGTGCCGCTGGCGGCGACGGTGACCGCCGCCAACGTCCCCGAGATCACCCAGGTCTTCACGACGCTCGACGACATGCCGCCGGTGGGCGGCAAGCCGGGGCCGAAGCGGCAGAAGCCCGACCGCTTGCAGGGGGATCGGGGCTACGACTCGGAACCGGTGCGGCAGGGTTTGCGCGGCCGGGGGACCACGCCGGTGCTGGCGGCCCGCAATACGGAGCACGGCAGCGGTTTGGGCAAGTCCCGCTGGTACGTAGAGCGGACCATCGCGTGGCTGCACTCCTTCGGCCGGCTGCGCCGCCGTTTGGATCGGCTCACCGAGATTCAAGACGCGTTCCTCAAGTTAGCATGTTCCTTGATCTGTTTGAGGCTCCTGGGCCAGTGAACTCATTTTTTCCGAGTCGCTCTTAAGCCCCGGTGCCTCAAGGGACTCTTCGACCGCCTGGTTGCCCCCGCGGATCTCCATGCACTGCATCGGCCTTTTCTCGAGAAAGCTCTGGCCAGCTTTCATTGTTGCACCTTGCCCTCTCGTCCGGTTTCCAATGCGAGTAAACGCGCTTTGGCCTCGAGACCGCCCGCGAATCCTGTCAGCTTGCCCGTGGAGCCAATCACCCGATGGCAAGGGGCGACGATGGCAATGGGATTCTTGCCGTTGGCGGCCCCCACCGCACGGACCGCACTGGCATTTCCGACCTGTTTCGCGATATCCCGGTAGCTTCGGGTCTCCCCGAAGGGGATCGTCAGCAAGGCGTGCCACACCTTTTTCTGGAATTCGGTCCCCGCGAAATCGAGTTCAAGGGAGAACGTCTTCCGTCTTCCGTCGAAATACTCGTTCAACTGGCGTTCCGTCTCGAGGAGCACGGGATGAGTCCTATCCTCCGTCTCGGCGCTCAACCGGACGCGGCGCGGATCGTCGGCCTCCCAGAGGATAGCAGCCAGACCCTTGTCGCTCGCAACGAGCTTGAGGTTACCAACGGGGGATTTCATGGATTTGTAGACGTAGCTCATTTTCATCTCCCTCGAGCACTGAACGGTTCGTTTGCACGCGCACCGGCAACGCGGTCGCCCCTACCGCCTGAGGGTGGATCGCGGTGATTTCCCGCGGCCTGGAGGGCCGCCGGAGCAAAGCCCGGGATGAAACCCCGAGGATCGGTCATCTCTCTCCTTCCCGATGCACCCTGTAGGGGTGCCGGCGCCGGTTCCTCCGGCCCGTCAGGCCGCCCAAACCGGATTTGGGGGTCGGCCGTGCTCGCTCTCCCGGGGTTTCACCCCGGGCTCTGTTCCGGCGGCCCTTCAGGCCGCGATTTCCTACTCCGGACGCTCGGGACACCCACGAACGGCTTCAAGACGCTCGGCGATCTGCGATACCATGTGCACAACTCAACCATATATAATGTTTGATTGTTTATTCGAGAATGAGTTTCGTCTTCAGGAAGGCCGGGAATATTCCCTCTATGCGGGATGGTTGTTGTTATCAGATTCAAATGTGAGCAAAAACAATCTGGCATCGAGCCCGAACCCGGCCCCACACGGTCTACCGGAGGCGCCTACCACCCGATGGCAAGGGACGACGATGGCAAGGGGATTCTTCCCGTTGGCGGTCCCCACCGCACGCATCGCCCTGGCATTGCCGACTTGTTTCGCGATATCCCCGTAGCTCCGGGTCTCCCCGAAGGGGATCGTCAGCAAGGCGCGCCAGACGGCCTTCTGGAATTCCGTCCCCGCGAAATCGAGCACGAGGGAGAACGTCTTCCGCCTTCCGTCGAAATACGCGTTCAACTGCCGTTCGGTCTCGAGGAGCACGGGATGCATCCGGTCCTCCGTCTCGGCGCTCGGCCGGATGTGGCGCGGATCGTCTTGCCGCCAGAGGATGGCCACCAGGCTCTTATCGTGCGCGACGAGTTTGAGTCTCCCGACGGGCGATTCTATCATTTTATAATGATATTCTAGATAATCCATTGTCTTGCCTCGCCGAAGTTGGCCTCAAGGTCGGCCGCCCGCCAGATGGAGGCCATCTCGGGACGTGCGGCCAAGGTGGGGGCGCCTCGGCTCGATCATCCCATACCGTCGTCGGCCAGACTCGACGCCCGCCGTGATTCACGACGACGCGATCTCCGACGTCGCCTCTCGCAACAAGCCCATGATCTTGCTCGGCCAGAGGCCCTCCGCCGCGGGGGCGATGTTTCCGGTGGCCAGCGCTTCGGCGGCGTCCCGGACGCTCGCCATTGCATGGCAGTAAAGTGCGGCGCCGAGGCTGACGCGTCGCACGCCGGCCGCTTGAAGCTCGGCGATCGGCACCGGGCCGGTCCCAGGACCGATCAGCACGTTGACGGGCTTGGGCGCGACGGCCTTCACCACGGCCCGGATCGCGTCCATGTCCGGCAGGAGTGGCGCATAGATTACATCGGCGCCGACTTCGGCGAACGCGACGAGGCGCCGGATCGTGTCGTCCAGATCGGACCTGCCGAACAGGTAGTTGTCCGTGCGTCCGGTCAGCAAGATACGCCCCTTCGCCACGCGCGCCGCCTGACGAATCCGCTTGACGGCGTGATCGAAGTCGTGGATCGGTTTCTCGGGATTGGCCGTCGTGTCTTCGATACCGACCCCGGCCATCCCTGCCGCGATCGCCGCTTCGACGGTCGCGGCGCAATCCTCGGCGCGGGGCCGAAGCCGTCTTCGAGATCGGCGTTAATCGGAAGCCCGGTGAGCCTGCCGAGCAAGGCGGCATTCTCCAGCGCCTCCGCCAGGCTGACCGCATGCACGCCGTCAAGGCGGCCGAGGGCAAAGGCAATCGCGGCGGATGACGAGCCCAAAGCCATGAACCCGGCCTGTTTCAGCAGCAACCCGGAGACGCCGTCCCATGGATTCGGCATCACCACGCCGCCATCCTGTTCATGCAGGGCGCGGAAGCGCTCGTAGAGTTCGGGTTGTTTCACGGTATCTCCTCCCCGTTTGGTCAGTGAATCTCTGAGTCTCCCACGCCTTGATCGGTGGCAGTCCTACCCTTGTCGCGATGACGCGGCCACCCGAAGGTATTCGGATAACTGGAAAATACTCATGATGCAGGTTACGGGCGGATTGCTAACTTGTCAAGTTGCATTTTTCTGGTTACGATGCGCTTGACCTCAGCCGCACAGTGGTTCGGCAGCGGGCCGTTGAGCCGCGAAGGTCCTCGGAGCCGGCCTGTCAAACCGCTTCTCGAAGGGGCAGAAATCAGGCTGAGACATTCGCCATATTGGATGACGGCGGGACGGCACGGCGCGGGTGGGCTGCCCCCAGGGCCTCGCCCGCAGTGTGCAGCGCGACCCCCAACAGGACGACGTCCTTGAGGACGAACTGCCCCGGCATGGCCGAGAGGGCCGGGAAGCCGCCCAGACTTGCTTCCCAACCGGGTGTGGTGACCAGGAAGCTCAGCGTGGTCAGGAACATCCCCGCTGCGAGTCCACTGCCCAAGGCCGAACCCATCGGCCATACCGGCCGGAGGGCGATCAGCACCCCGATGACAATCTCGACCACGCCCAGCAACGAGGAGAACGCGCTCACGCTCATGACGTGGTAGACCCAACCCATCAAGGGGCTGTTAGCCACCAGTGGTCGGATACCCTCGGCCTCGTAGGCCGTGAATTTCATCCCGCCGATCCAGAGCAACACGATTACCAACCCGTAGCGGGAAACGTGCGTACCGATCAATTCCAGTCGATCACCCATGGGACAACCGTGCCTCACTGCTAACACCGCTGGAAGAGTGCTGTCTCGATTCGCCAGGTCACACCGCGTCTCAATGGGCCGGGGTGCGGTTCCCAAGTACCGGATACCCGCGTACGTACACCCAATCGTCCTTCCTGGCCGGAATGTGGCACGTCTTGCAGTCGGTGTCGTAGTCGGTCGCCACGTTGCGGGCGGGCTCATCCGCCTTGAAGAGGGCCCAGCCCCAGCCGTCGCCCCACAGGTCGTTGCCGGGAAATCGACCCTTCGCGTCCTTGATCATCACGAACCAGACCTTGATGTCCGTGGACCAGTGGGATTGGCCCGTGGTGAGCTTCTCCGATCCAATCTTGGTGATTTCTTTGACCAGCACCGCGCCGTCGGGGAACTTGCCATCCCGGCGATACGCCCGGACGTCCTCCGGCCGCGAATAGACGTTGTGCATCTCATCAATGGGCTGGCTCGGCTTCGAGGCCACGGCGAAGGTGCCCAGATGCAGGAAGGTTTCGCGGTAATCGGTCGGCCTTGAAATGCCGCCGTCCTTCGTGACGTAGGGCGAGAAGTTTTCGGCTGCGCGCCAGGCTTCTGGGCGGGTTGCGCCGCGCCTGGCACGATCGTGGCTGCGAGGAGTGCCGCCGCGGTCATGCAGCCGGCGGCCAGCAAGCGGGGGACCTTGGTATTCATGAGGGGTGCCACCTTGGTTCAGGGAAAGGGGGGTGCCAACCGGTCTAGCCTACTTTGTACGAGGGGCTGCGGCACGCAAGACGGGGTAGTACTGGCTGAAGACGTAGTCTTTCACGGCACTGGTTTGGTGGCACGCGTTGCACGAGCCGGCGTCGTTTTTCGCCACCTCCGCCTTGAGCGGGTATTTGTGGCCGAAGCTGAAGTAGGCCCACGAGCCGGGCTCGTCCTTGAAGCGCTTCGAATCCTTGATCGACGTTTCCAGGCCGCGGAATTCGCCCATGAAGTAGCCCTTGCCGCTGGTCGCCTCCTTGGGGCCGACGCTGATGAGTTCCTTGACCAGTATGGTGCCGTCGCGGAACTCGCCGGTCTTCTCGTAGTAGGCGAAGCTCTCGGGGTCCATATAGACGGCGTGGAACTCGGGGAATGGAGCCCCACCGTCGTTGAGCTCGTTGGGGGTCAGCGGAGTGCCGACGTACACCCATTTGCGATAGCCGACGGGCTGCTTGAGCTTGCCCTCTGGGGTAAACTCGACCCCTGCCGTCGAGCCGCTGGGCGGCGGGTCCGACCCGGCCAGTACGAAAGACAGTCCGGCGATTCCGACCAGGACCGCGACAACCGCGGTCTCGTTCATCCGGTATGATCCGCGCATGGTGCGATCTCCTCGATTTCGGGGAAAGTGATGTCGTTCCTTTGTCCACTTGCGACTGATCACCGGGTTGAGATGCTAACCGGCTTCGGGACGCCGATCTGTCATCCGGATGACAAGCCCTAAAGACCCCTCTCCACACCAATGCAGCCTGTCGCAGACAACCCTCGGCGTTCCGCACCAGGGCGATTGCGGTCATATCCCCGGCCAACCTACTGAGAGTGGCAGGTGGACACGGGACCCGATAAAATCGGTTTCGGATGGCACCTCGAAGAGGGTTGATCATCGTGAATGAAGAACCCACCACCGCTGCCGTGCAGCGCTATCTGAACGCCCTGGCCGGGGATGCGCCGGCCGAGCCGATTGTCCGGGAGTTGTTGGACCGGGCCGTTCACCGGCTGGAGAGGCTATGCGCCAACATGCTGCACCGCAGTTACCCACGATTGAGCGGGCCGCCGGTGAATCTGGAGACCGCGGAAATGCTCGGCGGCGTGGTGGAGGGGTTGCTCAAAGCCATGCGTGCGATTCGTCCCCAAACTGTGCGCCAGTTCTTTGCGATGGCCAACCAACATATGCGCTGGCAGCTCAATGACCTGGCCCGCCGCTTAGATGAACAGCCTGCCGTGGTGGAATTGCGCGAAGGATTTGTGCCTGCCCCGGCCAGCAGCGATTCCGGGATCACGCCGGACGGACGGCGAATGTTGGAGGCGATCGACAATCTGCCGGAGGATGAGCGCGAAGTGTTCGGCCTGGTGCGCCTGCAGGGGTTGACCCACACCGAAGCCGCCGAAGTTCTGGACGTCTCGACCAAGACAGTGCAGCGGCGTCTGAATCGGGCCAGCCTCTTGCTGGCGGAGGAACTGGACAATCTGCCGCCGCTAAGGGGACCGCGGGCACCGACTCCGGCATGAATGAGTGGACGGGCGACGAGTCAGTTGAGTTTCAATAGCCAATCCCGGCATCACCGGCTGGAGACACCCAATGGACAGCGACCCGCGCGTTGGGCAACTGCTCGAACAACTCCTGGACTCGGAGCATACACCCGAAGAGGTATGCCGCCATTGCCCCGAGTTGCTGCCCAAGGTCCGTGAGCGTTGGGAGCGAAAATGCGCCTGTGATGCCCACCTGGATGCGCTTTTCCCGGTGTCGGAGTCGAACTCGCCATTCGGCAACCCATCGTCGATGCAGCCCTCAGCCGATCTTCCCCAGATCCCAGGTCATGAAGCTCAGGAGGTGCTGGGCCACGGCGGCATGGGCATCGTCTACAGGGCCCGGCACGTGCGCCTCAACCGCTCCGTCGCCCTCAAGATGCTGCTTACTGGTGCGCACGCCAGTCCGGAGTCTCGAGCACGCTTCTTGCGGGAAGCCAAGGCGGTGGCCGGATTGCGGCATCCGAATATCGTTCAGGTCCACGACATGGGCGAGCACGACGGCCAGCCCTACTTCACCATGGAGTTCGTCGAGGGGGGCAACCTGGCCCAGAAACTGGCGGGCACGCCCCAGCCGTCGCGCCAGGCTGCCACGTTGGTGGCGACTTTGGCCCAGGCCGTCGAGGCGGCCCACCAGAGCGGGATCGTGCATCGCGACCTGAAGCCGGCGAACATCCTCCTCACCGCCGACGGCACACCCAAGATCAGCGACTTCGGGCTGGCCCGACGGCTGGATGGTGAGGCGGGCCTCACCTTGACCGGTACGACGGTCGGGACGCCGAGCTACATGGCCCCCGAGCAAGCCGAAGCCAGACCGTTTACGTGCGGACCCGCCGTCGATATTTATGCGTTGGGTGCGATCCTTTACGAACTGCTGACAGGCCGACCGCCGTTCCGGGCGCAGACGGCGGCGGAGACCGTCCGACAGGTGATCTCGCAGGATCCGGTGCTTCCGTCGCGGCTCAACAGTAAGGTGCCCCGTGACCTGGAAACCATCTGCCTCAAATGCCTGCACAAGGAGCCGCATCTCCGCTACGCCGGCGCGGCGGCGCTGGCGGCGGACCTTCGCCGCTTCCTTGGCGGGGAGGCGATCGCGGCGCGGCCGGATGGCCGCTTGGCATGGCTGGCGCGGCGGGTCCGCAGGCGGCCGGTGCTTACGGCGTCGGTTGCAGTCGGCACGCTCTTCACGGTTGCCCTGCTCGGCGGCGCACTGTGGCTGATCTCCGATCGGGCGGCGGTCGCACGAAAGGCTGAAACCGAGCGGATCGCCAAGGAGCGGGAGGCGGGGGAAGACCTCCGGGACATGGCCCGGTTTCTGGAGAAGTCTTCATGGCCCGAGGCACGCGCCGCGATGGAGCGGGCCAAGGGCCGGTTGGGCAACCGTGGATCGGCCGAATTGGTCCGCCTCCTCGACCAGGGCGACCGCGACCTGGAGTTGGTGGACCGGCTGGAGGAGATCCGCCTGGATGTGGCCCGCGCGGTCCTGGGACACCTGGTCGCGCGAACCTCCGAACAGTATGAGAAGACTTTTCGCGAGACCGGGATCGGGCAAGTCGATGACGCCCCGGACGTGGTCGCGGCGCGGGTTCGGGCCTCGAACATCCCCAACGCGCTGGTGGCTGCGCTGGATCACTGGTCCGCTCTTACCAAAGACCCGCGCCACAAGGATTGGGTGCTGGCAGTCGCGCGGAAGGCGGACCGGGATCCGACGGGCTGGCGCGATCGTGCCCGCGATCCCGTCGTCCGGGCGCACGAAAAGGCGCTCGTCGAGCTGATCAGGACCACCCCGGTTGCCGACCAGTCCGTGCCGCTCTTCCTGGCGCTCGACAAGCAATTAAACCCCGGCAGTAAGGAGCGGCTCCCCTTTCTGAATCGAATCCAGCAGGCGCATCCCGGTGATTACTGGGCCAATCTGACACTCGGCGACGTGCTGATGCGAGAGGGTCGGGTGAAGGAGGCGATCCGCTACTATCAAGCGTCGGTGTCCATTCGTCCGCGGATGCCCCTCGGCTACGAGAAGCTTGCTCAGGCGCTGTCGATGGCCGGGCGGAAGAAGGAGGCCATTGGCCCGTTCCTGGAGGCCGTGAACCTCGAGCCGACGGGCGTCTTCAGCTATATGGGCCTCGCCCAGGCCCTCGGGGACCTGGGCCGCCAAGACGAAGCTATCGATCGGCTCCAGGTGGCCATCGGCTCCAGCCCCAATGCTTCAATTCTCTACGCCGTGCTCGGCCATTATCTGGCCGAGAAGGGCCAGCTCCTCGAGGCGCTCATCCCGGAACGAAAGGCCGCCGCCCTCGCCCCGGAAAACCCGTTAAGGCAACACGTGCTGCGAAGCCTCCTGACGCGGCTGGGTCGGGGCGACGAGGCGAGGGTCGCCTGGCAGACGACTCTCGAGGTCAAGCCGTCCCGGCACGACGTCTGGTACGGGTACGCCGAGTTCTGCCTCTTCCTCGGCCAGGAAGACGAATACCGCCGCGCCCGGCAGGCCTTGCTCGCGAAGTTCGGCGCGAGTACCGACCCGATCGTCGCGCAGAGGACCGCTCTGGCATGTTTGCTCGGGCCCGCGCCGGAAGGCGAGCTGCGCCAGGCCGCCGAGCTCGCTGAGCTCGCTGTGGGTGTTCAACCCTCAGATTACCCACGCGTGGAACCCTTATTCCCGTTCGTCAAGGGTCTTGCGGAATACCGACAAGGACGTTTCGATCGGGCGATCTCCACCATGCGCGGAGATGCATCCCAGGTGGGTGGTCCAGGCCCCGGACTCGTTCTCGCGATGGCCCTGCATCGGAGTGGCCAGAGCGCGGAAGCTCGTAAGTCGCTCGCGAGGGCCGTCCTGTATTACGACTGGAGGCCACAGACAGTGACAACCCAGGACGCCTGGCTCCGGCACGTGCTCCGTCGCGAGGCCGAGCGCATGATTCTGCCGGGCCTGCCGGCCTTCCTGGCCGGGAAGTACCAACCCCGGGACCACGACGAGCAGCTCGCCCTGCTCGGGGCCTGCCAGTACACGAATCGTACTCACGCCTTGTCCCGCCTCTACGCCGATGCCTTCGCCGTAGACCCTCAAATTGCCAATGATGTCGTAGCCGGAACCCGCTATGACGCCGCCCGCGCGGCCTCCCTGGCCGGCCGCGGCCAAGGCGAAGATGCGGGCAGTCTCACCCAGGAGGAGCAAGCGCGCTGGCGGATGCAGGCGCTCGCGTGGCTGAAACGCGATCTTGCCGCCTGGTCCAGGAAGATGGAAAGCAGCCGCGAGTGGGACCGCATTGTGGTCGGGCTCAGGTTAACTCGTTGGCTGGCCGATCCGGACCTGGCAGGGCTGCGCATCCCGGGCGCGATGAAATGGTTGTCCGTCGAGGAACGAGAGGAATGGCTCGCCCTCTGGAACGAGGTCGAGGCCGCCATCAATCGAGCGACGAATGCATGAGGCGGTGGCCCGGAAAACCATCCCTTCCGAGCGTGAACGACTCGTCAGCCCAGTTGACTCCGTCTGTAACCAATAACCCGAATGGAGTGGCAGTTCCTCCACGGCGTCCAGTCCCCGTATCCAGCGGGCGCTCCCTACCCGGCGGCGACGCGGTCCAGACCGGCAAGGTCGTCCACGCAGAAGTAGCATCGCGTGTACTCGACCAATCCCTCGCGCCGCATCTGGACCAGTTCGGCGCTAACCACCGGGCGTGCCGCGCCGACGAGTTCCGCCAGGTCCTGGTGGCTCAGTCGGACGTCGATCGTGTGGCCGTGCCGGCAGCGCCCGCCCTCGTAGCAGATCAGGTCCCGAAGTGCGGCAGCCAGCCGGGACCGGATCGGTGTGGTGAATTGCCAGAGCAGCCGGCGCTCGAGAAACTGCGCGCGGGTGGTCACCGATTCGAGCAGCAGGGTGGCGACCTCGGCCTGGGCGTTCGCCGCAGCCTCGAGGTCCTCGCGATCCAGTTCGAGCACCACCGCGGGACCGTGGGCGACGGCCTGTTCGTGCTGGGGCGAGGCGAACCCGCGGAACGCGCCCGCCCCGAACGGCCGATCCCCGAAGAGACCGCCGCGGCCCAGGATCAGCCGGACGAAGCGATTGCCGTCGGCACGGGGCTCGATCAGCTTGACGTAGCCGGTCGTCACCACCCAGCATCGCCCCTCGGGAATGGTCGAGTAGATCAAATGCCCGCCGGTCAGGGCCCGTCGACGCGCCAATCGCACCTTAGCGCAGGCCCCAATAAACCGCTCGACCCACTCGGTTTTCAGCAGCATCGTGACCCTCATCGTTCGTTGGAGAGCAAGCATCCAGTGCGGATCACCAGGAATCCGATACCAGGGATATCGGATAATCTTGGTGATGGCAGGCATTCCGGTCAGTTCACTGGGGATTCCGTCGGAGATCCGCGGATGGGCGACGGGGCATCTCGGGCCAATGGACGATCCCACGCCCGCGGCATGCTCGTGTGGAATAATTGTCGTGGTCTCCGGAATGGGGCCAATGATCTCGAACGCATCCGAGTCAATCCTGGAGGCCCGATCGTGGACCAACCGAGCACGCGTCGTGAGTTCCTGGGGACCGGTCCGGTAGTCGCGGCCGGCTTGAGGGCCGTCGGAGCCGACAGTCCGGCGCGTGCCGCCGAACCGCCTCAGGCGCCGAATCCTCACACGGATTATCCTCGGGAACGCCCCGGCCCGGGCGGGCCGGTCGGCAGCCCGACCGACCGGGGCAAGCTCGTCCCCGGCCTGCGAAAGCCGGGGCTGCCGCCCGTGTCGGTTGACGTACCCGACCTGGCCAAGCTCCCCTGGACGTTCCGCGACGGCGCCAAGGAGTTCCATCTCATCGCGATGCCCGTGAAGCGAGAGTTCCTCCCGCACCTCGAGGTGGACGTCTGGGGCTTCAACGGCACGATGCCCGGCCCGATGATTGAGGTGAACCAGGGGGACCGGGTGCGGATCATCGTCGAGAACCGGCTTCCCGAGTTCACCTCGATTCACTGGCACAGCCTGGAGATCCCCGTCAGCCAGGACGGCGTGCCCGGCCTGGTACAGGACTTCATCCCACCCGGCGAGGCATTCGTCTACGAGTTCACACTCCACCAGCACGGCACGTTCTTCTACCATGCTCATGTCGCCATGCAGGAAGCGATGGGCATGGTCGGCCTGTTCATCATTCATCCCAAGGAGACCTACGAGCCGGTCGTCGACCAGGACTTCGGCCTGATCACGCAGGAATTCCAGATCTTGCCCAATACCACGATCCCCAACAGCCAGGGGATGGAATTCAACTTCCTGACATTCAACGGCCGCTGCGCACCGCTGACCACGCCGATCGTGGTCAAACTGGGACACCGGGTCCGGCTCCGGCTGGTGAACTTCAGCACGGCCAATCATCACCCGATCCACCTGCACGGCCACACCTGGTGGGTCACGGGGACCGAGGGGGGCCGCATCCCGGAATCGGGCTGGATCCCGGGCAATAACGTGCTGATCGGCGTGGCCCAGGCGCGCGACGTCGAGTTCATCGCGAACAACCCCGGCGACTGGATCATGCACTGCCACATGTTCCATCATACGATGAACCACATGATCTCGATGGCGGGCCCGATGATGCGCGTGCCGCTGGACGATCCCCGCGCGGCCGTGCCGGGCTTCCCCCAGAACATGGAGGGCGGCATGTCCATGGAGATGGGCATGTCGGTCCCCGAGGATGACACCGGGCCCCTGGCCAAACGCGAGTCGCGCGGAATGCGCCGGGACTGGTCGCACGTCAAGGGCCTCACGACGGTCGTCCGCGTCCTGCCTCCGAACCTCTACGACAAGGTCATGTCCGGCAACGAGCCTCTGCCGCCGGGGTCGAGCATTTTCGGGCCTATTCCTCTCCGGAAGAAGATGGGCAAGGATCGCGATTGAAATCGACAAATCGGCGAAATCGGTCGAGATCGGAGGCCGGGCAATTCCCGCAAAAAAGGAAAAAGGGGAGATTGCCGCGCGGTCGATAACATCGGAGGTCTGCCGGCGTGGAGGAAGCGAGCCGGTCCAGGAGCCGACCATGCTCAGGTTGAGATGTTGCCTTCGAATCCTCTGGCCATGGCTGATACCAGCCATCATGTCGACCACGGCCCGCGGGCAGGAGATGGGTGGGCACGCTGAAGCGGCTCGATCGGGGATGCCGGCCGGCATGATGAGCCAACCCATGCCGGGCTCGCCGATGCCCTCGCGATCGCCGGCGATGAATGCTCACCCCGCAGCCTCCGCTTCCACACCCGCTCCCGCGGCGGTCGTGCCGGCGATGAGCCTGGCCGATTTCGAGCAGATCGCGATGCAGCGGAATCCGACCTTGAAGCAGGCCATGGCCCAGTTCGAAGCCACGATGAACCGGTCGTTGCAGGCGGGCCTCTATCCGAATCCGGTCATCGGATACACGCAGGATCAGATCGGATCGTTCACGGAGAGCCGGCCCACCGCCAACGGATTCGCCGTCAAGGGGAAACCCTCGCCGGGCGACAATATCGGCCCGTTCATCCAGTGGCAGATCGTGACCGCGGGCAAGCTCCGCCTCAGCCGCGCCAAGTTTGCCGAGGAGGCCAATGCGGCGCGGTGGCAGGCCATCGGGCAGGAGATGCGCGTCCTCAACAACGTCCGCATCCAGTTCTTCGAAGTCCTCGCCGCACAGCGGATCATCGGGATCCACCGCGAGATGTTCCGACTGGACGAGGACCTGGTCCGGACCACGCGGGAAATGGTGAACGCCGGCCAGGCTAACCAGCCGGATCTCCTCGAGGCGCGGGTCCGCGAGCGTCGCGAGGGCGTGGCCGTGCGCAATGCGGAGAACCGCTACCGGGGCGACTGGGAAGAACTGGTCTCCGTGGCCGGCGCGCCGGAGTTGAGGCCGACGGCGCTGGATCCTCGGCCGCTGGAGGCCGAGATCGGCCCGCTCGATTTCGACGGGACTCTGGCCGATCTGCTCCACCGCAGCCCCGAGATCCAGGCGGCCCTGTCGGAGATCCGTCGCGATCAGATCATGGTGCGACGCGAACGGGTCGAGCCTATCCCGAATATCCTCGTGCAAGGCGTGACCGGTTACAACTACGAGTTCGGCGTCCAGACCGCGGGCGTGCAGATCGGCTTCACGCTGCCCCTCTTCAACCGGAACCAAGGGACGATCCGCGAGGCGATGTCCGACCTGTCGCGCGATCATGCCGAGTATGAACGGATCCGGCTATTACTGCGCCAGCGGCTGGCCGAGGTCTTTACTCGCTATCAAAACGCCGCGCAGTCGGTCGGAGACTTCCGCGCCGAGAGCCTTCCCATGGCGAGACGGGCCTACGAGATGCGCGTGGCCAGCTACCACCAGCGTCGGACGGAGTGGCCCCGCGTGCTGGAGGCCCGGCGCATGTATTTCGATCTCAGCGAGGATTACATCGAATCGCTGCTGGAACTCCGAAAGGCGGAGGTCGAGATCGGTGGGATGCTCCTGATGGATGGCCTGAGCTCGCCCGCGACTCCGACCTCGCAGGGCCATATCGAAGCGGTCCCGACGCCACGTTGATCGGAGATCAGCGCGACTCCACCTTTGCAGACAGCGGGTGCGCTGGAAGTCGAATACAACCCGTGCTACGAAGCGACTCGAAGGGTCTACGGCAAGGTCGCCGGACGGGCGTAGTCGTAGGGTGGGTCGAGTTTCGATTCATCGAGGTGAGGCTCACCGGATTCGCCGGGAAACTCGCATCCGCGTCGGATCCCCGAACGGAAGGTCCGGCACGATGCCGACGGCTGCGCGCAGCGCGAGTCGCTGGTGTTTAGCTCGAGATATGTCGGCTTCAACCGACGAAGACTTCTTCAGGCGGCAATCCGGGAGGCGATTGACGAGCGGTCGCTCCGGTGGTAGGACGCCCATGGCATCGGACCGTCGTTCGGGGTATGGTGATCCTGGGTCGATTCGCAACGGGTTTCGAAGCCGAGGAGATGTGCCCGTCGGGCCTTCCACGCCCCGAACGGAGCCCACTCATTGGAGGTCTCGCCGATGCGCAGGGAATCCGCCTTTACGATGGACACCTCCAGCATCAAATACGGCCCCGGCGTTACCCGCGAGATCGGGCACGACGTGGGTCGGTGGGGGGCGCGGCGGGTCATGGTCGTGACCGACCCGAACCTGGCCGGAACCGAGCCCGTCTCGCTGGTGCTCGATGCGCTGCGGGAGGCGGGGATCGATGCGGTACTGTTCGATCGGGTTGAGGTCGAGCCCACTGACCGCTCGTTTCAGGAAGCGATCGCCTTCGCGGTCGAAGGCGGTTTCGACGGCTATGTGGCCGTCGGCGGCGGCTCCAGCATCGATACGGCCAAGGCCGCCGACCTGTACGCGACCCATCCTGCGGAGCTGCTGGACTATGTCAATCCCCCGGTGGGGAAGGGGAGGCCCGTCCCGGGGGCACTGAAACCGCTCATCGCGGTCCCCACCACGGGGGGGACGGGAAGCGAGACGACCGGCGTGGCCATCTTCGATTATACCCCGCTGCACGCCAAGACGGGCATCGCTCACCGTGCCCTGCGGCCGGTGCTGGGAGTGGTCGATCCGAACAATACCCGCGGCGTGCCCCCGCAGGTCGCCGCGTGCGCGGGACTGGACGTCCTGAGCCATGCCGTCGAATCTCTGACCGCCTTGCCGTTTTCCCAGCGGCCCGCCCCGGAGAGCCCCGCCCATCGGCCGGCATATCAGGGGTCCAACCCGATCAGCGACATCTGGGCCAGGCGGGCGATCGAGATGGTCGCGCGCGTATCTGGTCCGGACGACGACGGATCCGTCGGATGACGAGGCACGCGGCGCGATGCTCCTGGCGGCGACCTTCGCGGGCATCGGATTCGGCAACGCGGGCGTGCACCTGCCCCACGGCATGTCCTACCCGGTCTCGGGGATGGTCCGGGACTTTATCCCGGCAGGGTACCGCACCCGTCGGCCGCTGATTCCGCATGGGATGTCGGTGATCCTGAATTCCCCCGCGGTCTTCCGCTTCACCGCGCAGGCCGATCCCGATCGGCACCTGGAGGCCGCCCGGCTATTGGGGGCGGACGTTGCCGGAGTGCGCCCGGAAGACGCGGGCGAGATCCTGGCCGGCGCGATCATCGCCATCATGCGGCAAACCGGTATGCCCAATGGGCTGAAGGCCGTGGGGTACGCGCCGAGGATGCCGATGCTCTGGTCGCCGGCACGATCGTGCAACACCGCGTGACCAAGCTCTCACCCCGGCCCGCGAGTGAAGCGGAGCTGAAGCAACTCTTCCTGGATTCCATGACGATCTGGTGAGGCCAGAAGCGACGCCGCGACCCAGCCGAGGTTCAATATTCAAGATTCCGGATGAAGAAGGATTCGGGAATTCGGAATCGGGATTCGGGAATTCGGAATCAAGGATCTCTCAGATGCGCCGAAGACGCAGAGATCCTGCGGAGGAAGATTTGAATCCGTGCGCCACGGACAGGCCATCCCACGCCAAGGCCGGCCGCGAGGATCATGACGAGGAGCGAGCGCAGGCTGAAGTGCAGGAATCTTTGCAACGGCGGTCTGCGGGGCGTTTTCATGTCATCAGTCTTGTCTAGGGACGTCCGGCTGTCGAGGAGGTGCGGCTCACGGCTCCTCGCCATAGATCTGCTTGAGCTTTCCGACGCGGTGCTCGCCGCGGATGACGCGGATGGTCCCCGTGCTGCCGCGCATCACGATCGACTCGGTGGTGGCCCCATCGGTGAAGAACCGGACACCCTGGACCAGGGCCCCGTCGGTGATCCCCGTGCAGGCGAAGAAGATGTCGTCTCCCTTGACCAGGTCGTCCTCGGTCAGGACGCGGTCGAGGTCGTAGCCGGCCGCGATGGCGGCCTGTGCGCTCGTCGTCGTCGCGGGGATAGAGCCGGCCCTGGATGACTCCGCCGAGGCACTTGACCGCGGCGGCGGCGACGACCCCCTCGGGCGTGCCGCCGATCCCGTAGAGCAGATCCACGCCCGTGCCGCGGCGGGCGGCCGTGATGGCACCGGCGACGTCGCCGTCGGTCAGGAGATAGACGCGCGCCCCCATCTTCCGAACGCGGTCCACAACCTCCTCGTGTCGGGGCCGGTCGAGGATCATCATGGTCACGTCGCTGACCGACATCCGCTTGGCCTTGGCCACGTTCTTGATGTTCGTCTCGATCGGGGCCGTGATGTCGATCGCCGTCGCGGCCTCGCGGCCGGTGACGATCTTCTCCATGTACACGCACGGACCGGGATCGAACATCGAGCCGCGCTCCGAGACGGCGACGACCGACAGGGCATTCGCCTGGCCCTGGGCCACCAGGCGCGTGCCGTCGATCGGGTCGACGGCGACGTCCACCTCCGGCGGGCTGCCCGTGCCGATCCGCTCGCCGTTGAAGAGCATTCGGCGCCTCGTCCTTCTCTCCCTCGCCGATGACGACCACGCCGTCCATGGGCACGGCGTTGAAGAACAACCGCATGGCGTTGACGGCCCCCTGGTCGGCCGCGTTCTTGTCACCCCGGCCCACCCATCGCGCCGCGCCCAGCGCGGCCGCTTCCGTGGTCCGCACCAGGTTCAGCGCCAGGTCGTGATCGGGCAATGGCGGCAACTGCCTGGCGGCGTCCGGCCGCCCAGGGACGGGATCCAGACCCACCGGCGTTCGACCCAGGTCATCGGAAGGCATCGACATCAGATCGCTCCTCGGGCGGATTCCGGATTCGAGATTCCGGATTATCACCGTTCTGGGATCCGGATCCGGGATCCGGATACCGGAATCTCGAATCCGGAATCGGGAATCGTGATGGCCTACGGCAGCTCGCGGATCCGGATGTTCCGGAACTCGACCGGCGGCGCCCTCGGACTCGAGGCAGAGATACCCCGTGCGCGGCTCGCAGCCGCTGCCGCCCGAGACTTCCTCGCCGTTGACCCAGAGCCGGACCTCGCCGTTGATGCCGCGTACATAATAGTGGTTCCACTCGCCGATGCCCTTGCTCAGGTTCTTCCGGGGGAAGCTGCGGCTGCCGTCGGGTGACACGGGCGGGAACGGGGCCATCTTCGACGTTCCCACTGCGAAGACATCGCCGTTGGTCGTGAACCAGGTCGCCTTCTTGCCGGAGCGTTTCTCGTAGCGGTCCTTGTAGCCGTGGTCGAGGATCTGCACCTCGATACCGCCGCGCGGCAACGAGTTCGGCTTGATGCCCTCGATGCGCCTTCTCCGGAGCCCACACGAAGATCCCCGAATTCCCGCCCGATTCGAGGTGTTTCCACTCGGCGACCAGCTCGAAGTTGGTCACCGGCTTGCTGGTGCGGAGCACGCCGACCGGGTGTCCCGTGCAGTGGATCACGCCGTCCCTCCACGTCCAGGTCTCGGGGTCGCAGTTGACCCGCGCGAAGTCGTCCTGACCGAGCGCCTTCCAGCCCGGCCCGGTCCCGTTCAGGAAAGCTTTCGGCAACACCAGGTCGGACGTCGCGCTGGAACTGTCGGCCGCCTGCGGGGCGGCACTCGGAACGAGGTGATGCTCGGGCTTGACACCCTTCTTGGCCCCGTTGAAGCCGAAGGGCAGGGGGTGATACTCGCCGACGAGAGTCACGTCGGTCCGCGCGGGGATCTTGTCCTCGAGCCCGACGGCCCAGTAGATGGCGTTGACCAGCAGCCGGCGCGTGCCCTCGCTCTCGAGGTCGGTCGCGGCCCCCATGGTGGTGGTGAAGATGTGCGCGGATTTCCCGGACTTACCCGTGTAGGTCTTCACCCAGGCGACGGGCATCATCGGATCGTTCTTCTTGCCCGCGACCGGCTCGTCGGCCGGCTTCATCCCCTTGAGCACCTGGCCGAGGACCAGCGGCTTGCAGTCGGCGGGCGGATGGGCTTCATAGACGTCGGTCGGCCCCCAGATGTCGCCGTCCTGGATCCCGCGGAGGATTGGATGATCCTTCGCTCCGGGCGCGATCATCCCGCGCGTGCTCTCCTTGCCGTGGTGCCCGTGATGATTCACCCACGTCTCACCCAGCACCTGACGGCCAAACCCGCCGACCCACGCCTTGCTGTTCCACGAGTAATCCGCATAGGTCTTGCTCTTGAGGTTGAAGGCGTGGGTCGCGGTCCGCATGCCGATGATCGGGCGGCCCGATTCGATGTAGGCGACCATGTCCTTCATCTGGTCGTCGGGCAGGTCGCGGAACCTTGTGGCAATAATCATCAGGTCGGCCGAGCGAAGTGCCTCGAGGCCGGGGATGTTGTCGCCCTGGTTCGGGTCGATCGTTCCGTCCTTGCCGATGGCGAAGAGCACCGTGCACGTGAATCCGTGTCGCGTGGCGAGGATCTTGGCCAGTTGCGGCAGGGCCTCCTCGGAGCGATACTCCTCGTCGCCGCTGACCAGGACGACCTGCTTCCCCTTGCCCGGCCCGTCCGAGCCCTTGTAGACGACCCAGGGGTCGGACCCGAACGCGGGAGCGGCGAGCCAGGCGGTCAGGTTCAGGACCAGGACCACGAGGACGACCAGGGCCGAGTCCCTTCGTCGAATGGGTTTCCGTCTCGTCTGCAACACGGTATTCCCTTTCGATTCGAATCGAGGTTCCGATCCGCACCGGAGTCGGTTGGTGGCGACAAGAGACCAGACGCCATGGATTCTTCCCGAGGCGGGACTGGACAGACCGGCGAGGCCAGGTCATCCACGCGCTCCCCTCATGCCGAACGTCGATTCTATCGTGCCGCCGGAGCCGCCGCGAGCGGGCGGTTGGATCATCCTGGTCGGTCGGCACCCCCTGCGTCAAAGCGATCGCGGGTGCCGAGGCCGAGTCGGCGACGGAATCCGTCCCCCTGCGAGCCGGCGTCCGGCGACACGCCGCGGCGGAGCCACCTCGTAAATCCTCTCAATACGGCACGCCGGCCTGCGCGCGGCCTTCAGGGCATTGGCATACCATTCCAGCTCGTCCAGGAACCGGCCGGCGCGCTTAGGGTAGGATTCGTCGAGAGGACGGCCCTCGTCGTCGAAGGCGTCTTGCACGCGCGGGACCGGGAGCAAGGAGGGAATGCTCGGGGTCCCCAGCTCGCAGAGCATCGCCCGCAACTGCATCGCCGCCCTCACGCCGCCGAATGCGCCGGCCGAATAGCAGACGATCGCGGAGGGCCGCCAGAAGTACTCTTCCAGGAAGTGGTCGAGGAGGTTCGAGAGCGCCGGCGGGATGCTGTGGTTGTACTCGCCCGAGACGATGATGAAGGCGTCGGCGGCCTTGATCCGGCCTGCCAGGCGCTCGAGTGCCTCGGGAGCCGCACCGGCCGCGTATTCCTTGTACATCCGGTCCAGGAGCGGAAGACGCTCCTCGACGGGGTCGACCAGCGTCGCGTGATGGCCCCGCGCCCGGCAGGTCTCGAGGATGAACCGCGCCGCGGATCCCCTGGCGATCGCGGCGGACTGACCCGTAGATGATGAGGATATCGAGTGACATGACCTGGATGGCTCCCTGGAAGAGAATCTCGACGAGCCGTGCGGGATGGATTCCTCGACCTCAATAGGCCAGCCGCCGCTTCCGTTTTCCGACGACTCCCGCACCCGGCTGCGTGGCCCGAGCCATCTCGATCTGCATCGCCAGCCAGCCGAACGAGATGACCGCGACAACCAGGGCCCACACGTTCATGTCCTTCTTGAGCAGCGTGTCATACAGTCCGTGGAGCACCATCGGCACCGCCAGCATGCGCAGCATGAACAGGGCGAACTGGCCCTTGTCGGACACGCTCTCATACTCATCGATGTGCCGCGCGATCGCGATCCCGACCGATGCGGCCCACATCGCATGCAGGGCCACGCACGAGACGAATCGGACGATGTAGATCTCGCCGCCGCTGATCCCGTTGTAGTGGTCGCCCGAGTACATGATCCCCTCGGAGACCCCGAAGCCGACGCCGGAAGCCAGTCCCCAGAGGCACGCCCCGCGCCAGCCCATGGCCGCGTCGCGCTGGAGGTAGAAGAACAGCGGAATCGCCTTGGTCAGCTCCTCGCAAAGGCCGACCCCGAAGGTGAACCCGATCGCGCTCCAGACCAGATTGCTTTTCGGATCGAGCGCCGAGTGGTACGACCATCCGATGAACATCAGGATCAGCATGATCAGGGCCACCCAGCCTCGGCCATAGATCCGGCCGACGCGGAACTGCGAGCAGAATTGGACCAGGATCAGGAAGACGATGCCCACGGTGCCCGTGAACAGGCCGATGCCCAGCAGGTGGAGCGGGTTGGCCCGCTCGACGGAGAAGAACGCGAGGGTCAGGATCAGGAAGCCGGCGGCGGTGACCGCGGCATACATCCAGTGCATCGCCGAGTCGCGGGGCAGGTGGGCGCCCAGGAGCTTCCCCTCGGGCATCGCCCGGAGCAGATCGTCCAGGCTCACACCGTCCTCCTTCGTGAGGATCGGCTGGACGCGCTGGCGCTGTTCCGGCGTCGCCTCTTTGAGCGTCGCATCAATGCGTTGCACGATCGTCGTCTGGGAGTCGTCCTCGCCGAGCAGCGAAAAGAATAGCGGGATCAGCGCCAGCCCAAGAAGCAGGTACGCATACTCGCGGAACGATCCCGAGGCCGGCAGAGCCGGCCCGGAAGCTGCCGTGTTCGACGTGGGATCATCGATCGGCGGGACGGCCGTCATCGTGAGTGAGATCGGCTGCCGGGCCGGCGGCTCGGGATCGTACAACGCCGGGGGACCCACGCCGGCTCCCGGCTCGGGAGCCGGCGCCGGCGGAATCACGTCCGCGGCGGACTCCCGATCGACTTCCGGCCTGGGGATCTTGAGAACGGCCTGGCATTGCGGACATCGCGTCATCCGGCCCGCGAGCGCGTCATCGGCTTGCAACTTCTTGCCGCAGGCACATTGAAACTGAATCGGCATCGATCGCGCGCTCTCAAGGTTCCGACGTCGGTTCGTCCCACCTTCCACGCCTCTCAATCATAACGGCTTCGTCGCATCCGTTCGAGAGGGCGATGCGATGCCTGCTGAATCGCTTGCGATCTCGTCGGGCCGGACACCTGACCGCTCGGCGATAACATGGAGCGTCCGGGTGATCTCTGCGCCTGTGTCGTGAAGGGATTGGCTCATCCGGATTTCTTGGTGAATCGGTCTTGATCCGTTGCGGCCGGGCCGCGCCGGGAGTACCAACGCGGGCCTGACGTGGGGATCCGTGCTCACAAAGCACCCTACCTCCCGTGTGCAATGCAACCGTGAGGTGCTCGAGATGGCATTCCTCGCTTCCGGGCGGTTTATTTGCGTTTGAGAGCGATCCGTGGAATCTCAACCTCTTCATAGGTCCGGGTCTGGATCCGGAATTCCTTGATCTGCTCGGGGGTCTGGTCGAACTCGACGACGATCTGCCTGAAGTCCTTCACCGAGGTGGCCGACCGGGTCTTCCCCGGGACTTCCTCGCCCTGGCTGTCGATCGCGACGAGCCGCAAGGATTTTTCCAGGATGTCATGAGTGACCGATAAGGTCGTCCCCTTCTTGGTTGCGATTGTGTCACCGAAGATGAAACTCGCGTCGATTCCGCCGATACGCCCGCCCCCTTCCCCCATTTCTGGATCGTCTTCCAGGGACCGGCCGCGACTTTGAAATGGACCGTGCACGTGCTTGCATCGGTCGGGAGCAGGGCCGTCATCTCGGTCAGATCGGGTAAAGGTTTGCCGTCTCGCAGAGCGGGCCCCCAGGCTGCGCCCCGAGCCTCGGTGATCGACCACTGATGGTCGGCGCCCTCGGGAATGCGCGCCTCGCGCACCACAACCAAAACACGGACGGCGTTCTCCCCCGAGATCCTCGGCTCGACCGGGTCACAGGGCGCTTTCGGTAACGGCGTCCCGTCGGGACGCCACCAGGTATCGGGTCCGGAGGGAAAGGAGGAAACCCCGACAATCTCGATGAGGGCTCCGCTCGACAGGCTCCGTACCCATCGGCGATCGCCCGCCGGCTTGTCGTTCGGTTTCTCGGCGGGTTGCACCACGACCTGGGGCGGCCGCGCTGCGCGAATCTCATCCTTCGGCGCCTGCTGCGACAGGGCCTGGGCCGTCAGGCCGACGGCGACGAGGGTGCCGACCGCGACCAGCCTGAGCTTCTCCCACATCATCATCTTCAGGACTCCTTCGGTAAGATCAAAGACCGCCGCCGTTAACGCGCCGGGGGCGCACGCCGTTGCCACACGAGCCGTGGATCGAACGAGTTGCTGGGGAACGGCCGCCCGGGCTTCTCGGGTGAGTACCGAAGCCATTCCGGCAACGACAGTACCGGGCGCGAGGCCGCGATGTGCCAGCCTCGCCCGTAACCTGAGCCGGCCCTTGGTCAGTCGGCTCTTGACGGTCGCCACCGGCCAGTCGAGCTGCCGGGCCGCCTGGTCATAAGTCATCCCCTGGAGGTGGCAGAGCTCGACCGGGCATCGGTACTTCGCCGGTAGCCGGTCCAGTTCCTCACCGACGACGTTGCGGAGCTCTCCGAGTTCCGCGTCGCCTGCGGGATCATCGGACGACGTGGGCGGAACGCGGCCGATCCCGGACCCTCGGCGCCGAGATTCGGACCGCGCCCGAAGCGCGACGCGGTGGGCGACCCCATAGAGCCATCGGCCGAGGGACCCATCCACCCGCACCGATCCGGCCTTACGCACGAGGACGAGGAAGGTAGCCTGGAAGGCGTCCTCCGCCTCGTGCGTATCGCCGAGCACGCGCCGGCAGACCCCCCAGACCATCGCTCCGTGGCGATCCATCAGGGCCGCGAAGGCGATTTCCGCCCCTGCCGCGGCCTCGGCCGACTCGGCCCGTTTGGCCCTGTACCGCTCGAGGAGCTCGCTGTCGGACAGCCCCGTCGCCGTGCCGGCCGCGAACAGGGCTCGCAATTGCCGCAATGAGCCGCCGGATTGTCCCTTTCCCATGGTCGTGCGCCCCGCCGTGATCTTCGATGCAGTCCTCACTACTATGCAGCGAGTGACGTCCACGGACCTGATTCTTTTCGAAAAATCTTTCGGCGCGACCTGCTCATCTCCGCGACTGCATCGACAGTCTCATGGCCCTGAGGAAAAAACCGATGGCGGCGCGGGCGTTGATCGAGCGGTCAACGCTGGCGACGGGATCGCGGAGGGTCCCCGTGATCCGGAACATCAACAATCGCGAGGAGAGGAAATCAGCGACCTGGTCAATCGCCGCCGCCCGGCGCTCGACGGTCTCGGCGACGTTGGGGGCCTGCGCGAGGAACGCCTGGCCGGCCGCGGGGATCCCTCGGTTGGTATTGACGACGACCTCCAGGTTGAGCCGGCCGTCGAAATCGAGCCAGCCGGTGGCGTGGACCTGGGCCAAGGGGCCGATGAGGGTCAGGCGATCGATGCGGAGCCGCTGGTCGGCGATGAGGCCATGCAGGTCCCCTTCGTCGAACACCCCGCCCTGGGCCGAGCCGAGCGAGCGGTCCAGCTCGTCCAGGAGCGGGATGTCGACCAGCGAGGCCTGGACCAGGTCGAAATCCAGCTCACCGCGGTAGCTGGCCGGCTGGAGCGGGTCGGTCCCGTAAACGGTCGCGAACCCGGAGATCCGCCCCGGGACCGACCGGTTCGCCACCTCGTCCCGGCTCATCACGCGGAGGTCGACGTCGTCGACGAACAGCTTGGCGCGGAAGTCACGCCGGTCGCCCAGCGCGATCTGGGCGTCGCCGCCGACACGGCCCCCGGCGAGCTTCCCGGCCGCCTTCTGAATCCGGAGGGTTCCTCGCCGGGATCCCTGGGTGGTGAACGACCAATCGGCCGGCGCACGGAGTTCGGTCAATTCCAGTCCGTTGACCAGCCCCCGATCGACGCGAAATTCGGCGGTACCCCGGAAGGCATCGTACGACTTGCCGGTGACCCGCAACGAGCCGAACCCCCCGAACCGCCGATCGCCCTCGGGCCAGAAGGCCAGGCCGCGCAACAGCGCGATCCGATCGAGACGAAGGTCGAAGCCGAATCGCGACCGTCCCCCTTCGGGATGCTCCGCCCAGATCCCTTCGCCCTTGACCGGACTGCCCCAAAGTTCGCCGCCGAGCGGACCGATCCGCCATCCATCAGGGGCCCTACTCAATTGGGCGTGAAGCCGTCCCAGCCGGTAGTCATAGCCCCAGACCAGCTCGTCCAGGTCGACCTCGCCGTTCGCCCGGATGTCCTTGAAGTTTGTATGGGCCCGCAACTGACCTTTGAGGTTTCCTCGACCCCGCAGCGCCGTGATGCCGCTGCTGGTGCCCAGCGCATCCCAGATGTCGAAAAGCTGCACGGCGATGGCCTTCACCTCGGCGTGCACCTCGTCGTCCTTCGGGTCCTTGGCGAGATGCGCGTCGCCCGACACATGAATGGAGCCGCCGAGTCCCTCGGCCTGAAAGTCAAATCTGGGGACGCCGTCGCGCATGGTCAGCGAGATCCCCACTGCGTCGGCGGGCATGCCGCGGACAGTCAGTTCGTCGGCCGAGAGTTGGGCTTCTCCCTCCACATCCGGGCCGTGGCCGCCCGCGCCGGGCCGCAGCCGGAACCGGCCTTGACCGTCGGCCCGGCCGGTCATCTTCCACGACGCCGGGAACTCGGCTGTAAGCTCGGCCGCGTCAACGTGCTTCAAGTGGATCGTCCCCTCGATGGGCAAGTCGCCGCGGACCGGTACCCGCGCCTCGGCCGCGATCCGGCCGCCATCGCGCTGGATCTCCTGCGCCGAAAGGAGGATGTTCTCGTCCGAAGTCGTCCAACGGATCGGCACATCGCCGATGGAGAACCGGCCTCCCTGAGCGTGGAGGATCCGCGCCTCGCCCGAGCTCTCAATCCGCCATGGCCGGATCGTGCCCCGGGCCGTCCCGCGGCCCGCGATTGTGCCCGAGACGGGGAAATTCTCCGGGACGTGAGGGACCAAAGCGACCAGGTCGCGCAACGGAAGATCACCTGTATTCAGCTCCCCTTCAAAAGCCCAGGGCTCCGCCAGATCGATCCCGCACCGTCCCTGGAGTGGATCATCGCCCAGCCGCGCCTTCACGTCCGAGAGCGCGAGCCGGCCGTGCCCGATCGAGAACGTGGTCGAGACGTCGCGAAGTGTCGTCTTCTGGTAAGTGACTTCGGGAACGCGGGCGCGTCCGGAGCCGGTCCAGGCCCGAGGATCGGACAGTGCAGGCCCGCGCACGTCGGCGGAAGCCTGGAGCGTGACCCGGCCGGAGAGCGGCAGGTCGCGGGAGGAAACTGGCGCGAGGAGTTCACGGATGGGCAGCTCCGCGACGTCGAAGTCCACATGGATCTTCCGATCGCCCGACAGATCCGCCCGAACCCGGCCGCGGAAACCGCCTGGGGGCAGGGGCCCATCGGCCTCGGGAGGATCGGTCGCTCCCGGGGATCCCCGATCGACCAGCCGGCCACGCAGGTCGGCGACCTCCAGCACGCCCTCCTTCATATCGAACCGCGCTTTCAACCGTCCGAGGTCCAGGCCGCCGATCGACGCACCCGCCAGGTCCGCCGCGCCCCGGACGGTATAAGCCTTCATCTCCTCCAGAGCCCCCAGTGGCAGCCTCGCGGTCGCCTCCAGGGCCAGACGGCCGGAGACCGGGACGTCGCGATTGGCGCGGGTCGACGACGATTCGACCTGCGCCAGCGCCCGCTCCAGCTCGACGTCGCGAACCCGAAACTCCGCGGCCACCCACTGCGGGAGGAACAACTCGCTTCGCACCCGGGCGGATGGGTCGAGCGGTTGCAGTCCCTCGGCCCGGAGGTTCAGGTCCAGCCCCTGGAGCGGAATTCCCCGGACGTCGGCCCTGTCGATTCGGCCCGAGCTCGACGAGCCCGTCAGGTCGAGCCCTTGCGGCATCAGGGCAATCCGCAGGTCGGCTGAACCGGTGAACTGGCCGTGGATTCCCGCGCGATCGCTCCGCCACGATGCCGGCAACGCGGACAGGTCAACTCCATCAAGGGCCAGGGCCAGTCGATAACGGATGGGCTCGTGGGCGAAATCCAGAGTACCATTGAATGTCACCCGGCCACCGGCGATCCGGCCTTGTACGTCATCCAACCCGACGACATTGTCCCGGATCGTCACCCGGCCGGTCGCCTGTTCGCCGACCAGGCCGAGACTGGGCAGGGTGACACGCGTCTGCTCGAAGGTCACGGTCGTCCGGACTTCCAGCGGACCCGATCCCGCGGGGGGCTGCACCATTTCCAGCACGACTCCGACCGGTCCCGCGGGATCGCAATAGTTCCAGACGTTCTCATCCACGAAGGGGATGCGGGCGTACCTATCCGGGTCGGCCACGAGGTCGTCGGCCGTCAACCGGAATTCGAACGCGGCGAAGTCGCGGCTGAAGTGACCGCGCAGGGCCGGATTTCCCCAACTCGGATCGTCGGCCTTCACCTGGAATGACGGCCCGGCCGGGTCGGGAGTCATGCCGCCGTTGAGGTGCGCAACGTGCATTTCCGGCCGGTCCGACTGTCCAAGCGAGAGCGCACCGTCCGCGACGATCAATTCGGGGAATGCGCCACCCCCGTCGCGGCGGATCGGAAGGTTCGTGAGCGGATTCCCCTTGGCGTCGATCCGAAACTGGATGGACGGCTGACGAAAGACAATCCGCCGCGGGGTGAACCGGCCACGCAACAGCCCACCCAGGGTGAGGTCGGTCGTGACCCGTTCGACGCGGGCCCAGACCGGCGAGTTGGGCGAGGGACCTTCATGCAACGTCAGACCGGTCACTCCGGCTGAGGAGCGGCCGATCCACCATCCCTTGAATGCAAAGTCCCCGTCATAGTGCTCTCGGATCCCGGCCTTGATGACCGCCGGGATCACCCAGAGCCACAGGACGACCAGAATCAGAGTGAGCGCGATCAGCAGGCCAAGACCCAGCCGGCGCAGGCTCTTGAATGAAATCCTCATCGGTCTTCAACCTCAAGGACGTCCAGGGTTGCGAACCGCGCGCCAATGGCGGATTCTTCATGGGCACATCCGGTCATTAATCTCTCACAACCGACACGACCATGGTGTTCCCGCCTTGAAAGGAAATGGGCTTCCCAATTGATCTATCCTTAACAGGATACCCCCGGAACGTGACCGCGGCCACGGTGCCGAGCAAGGTTGTGGCTCCTTGCAGGCGCCCTCTCGAGGGGGTATTGTGTCACTGACAAATCCGAATGTGGCGGTCGAGCCATGATTCCGGCGCAGTCGGGCCGGCCGGGAATGATGTGGAGGGTTGATCTTGAACGAGAACTCGCTGTCGCGGATTCCCTTCCGGGTGCGTGACGAATTGATGATCCTGAGCATGGCGCGCTGGATGCGCTTCATCGGCGCCATCAAGGTTGTCGGCGGACTGATGACGGTGTTCCTCTTGCTGGTGGGAATCATTTACATCGGGGCCGTATTGAACTCGGCCCCGACCCCCGCCTCCAGCGCGGCTACGATTGCGGTGACCGTCGGTGACCGCACCGAACACATTCCGATGGACAAGGTGCGTCGCCTGATTTCAGAGAATCAGGTCAGCTTCTATGCTCTGGGGGCCTTCGCACTGATCCTGGCCGCAGTGGGGACCGTGCTGGGTTTCGTGCTCTATCAAGCGGCCGACGACTTCGACCGCGTTGCCCGCACCGATGTCGCCGATCAAGACTACATCACGGCCGGGATCACGCAGCTCAAAACGTATTTGAAGGTCAGCGTCCTGCTCGGCGTGACCGCGGCGCTGGTGGCAATCACCGCTGGAATCACCCTGGTGGCCAAGATCTCGGCCGGATCCTGAAAGCGAGGACAACATGTCGGAGATTCCAGACACCACCGATCCGGGCGGGTTGAGCCGGATTCCCTTCACAGCCGCCGCCGAGACTCAAATCAAATCGCTGTCCTTCTGGCTGGCGGTCGTGGGTTGGTTGAATGTCATCGCCGCGGTGGGCGATATCATCAGCCTCCTGCTTCCGCAGCGCAACTTCGGCCAGCTCCCCAACCTGATCCTTCACATCGCGATCGCCACGTGGTCGCTCCAGGCCGCCAAGGCGTTCAAGAGCGTCGCAATGACCGACGTGGCCGACCAGGCCTATCTGATCCAGGGATTCACCAAGCTTCGGAGCCTCTTCCTGCTCCAGGGAATCCTGGTCATCGTCGCACTCGCGTTCGTGGCCGCCGTACTACTCTTCCTGGTAGTCCACGCGACCATCCGTTGATGACCGCCGCCTCGCACTCATGCGACAATTCGACCGCCGTAAGGCGCCCTGACGCGTCTCGACAGCGGGGCCCAGGTCGATTAGGTTAGGTAAGCTTAAATGGTTCGTTGTGTTCGAAGGAACCAACCAGCCCGGGAACGTCGCATCGCCCTGTCACCAGACAGCGAGGAGAAGTCTCATGCAGGACTACGGTCCGGACCAGTACCGACCGATCAACCGCCGCGGATTCCTGGAGGCTGGCGCCGGCGCGCTGGCCGTCGCCGCAACTCTGACAGAGACGGCGTCCGCCGCGCGCAAGACGTCCCCAAGCCGACCGGATCCGCCGTGCTGCCCGGCGCAAACTGGGCAGAACCGGCGTGGACGTGACGATTCTCACCCAGGGTACCTGGAGGAGCTCGGGCGGCGAGCGATTGCTCCGCTATTCCTGGAGCAACGGCGTCCGCTACTTCGACACGGCCCAGAGTTACGGCTCCGAGCCGATGATCGCGCGCTGGCTCAAGACGATGCCGGAAGCCCGCAAGGATCTGTTCCTCGTCACCAAGTATCACGCCGTGGCCTCGCCCCGGGAGCTTCTCAAGAATCTCGACCAGCGGCTCGCGCAGCTCCAAACCGACTACCTCGACCTCATCTTCCTCCACGCCGTGGGCGACCACGACATCACGACCGAGGTCAAGTGGCCGAGCAGCCGGGAATTCAAGGAGACCGCCGAGGCGATCAAGAAGTCGGGCAAGGCCAAGTTCGTCGGGTTCTCGACCCATCATCCCCGCCGGCCGGAGATCCTCGAGGAAGCCGTGAAAGGCGGGTTTGTCAACGCGATCATGCTCCAGAACAATCCCTGGAGTGCCCAGGAAGACGCGATGAATCGTGCGCTCGATGCTTGCCACAAGGCCGGCATCGGTCTGATCTCGATGAAACAAGTCGCGGGCAACGTGAATCTCCAGGAGATCGCCCGAAGGCTCCCGGAACTCAAGGAGAAGAAGCTGACCCCCTACCAGGCTCTGCTCCACGCGATCTGGACCGACGAGCGTTTCGCATCGTGCTGCGTCTCGATGCGAAACACCGACCAGGTCCGCGAGAATGCCGACGCCGCGCGGACCTTCAAGCCGATGACGACCGCTCAGATCGACCGGCTGCGCGACGCCTGCATCGCCGCGGGCCCGACGATGTGCGCCTCCTGCGACGGCCGATGCAGCCAGGCCGCCGGCACGACGGCCGAGCTGGGCAACCTGACGCGGTTCCTCACCTACCACGAGCACCACGGCTACCGCTCCGAGGCGCGCCGGCTCTATTCCCAGATGGACCCCGCCGCGCAAAACTGGACCGGCGCCGACCTCGAGGCCGCCCGCCAGGCCTGTCCCAATAAGCTCGACTTCGCCAGGCTCCTCCCCAAGGCCGACGAGCTCCTCGCCTGAGGCGAAGAGACATCGAGATCCCCGCCCTCAAGAGGCCGGCCAACCGCATCCTCGCGGTTCGGGCCGGCCTTTGTCGTTCCATGAATTGAGAGTGGCTAGCAGTTAGCAAATCCACAAGTTTTTTGGACACGGTAGCGAGGACACCGGGTGATCTCGTTCCCACGCTCCGGCGTGGGAACGGCTCTTCTGGCCGCTCCGCGGCCTGTGGGACCCGGCGACGCGGAGCCTCTCGAGCGGACGTTCCCACGCGGGAGCGTGGGAACGAGGATCCCATGTGCCCACCGAGATTCCCTCTGAAGAGAATCCGGTTCTCTTGCGACAGTCTCAGTTTTTGTCTTTATTGACCGCTCGCCACCGAACGACGCCACCTTTGAAGTGGCCGCTACGGAAAGGATGATGATTGATCAAGACCCATTCCTCAGCGACTCCCTCCATTTTCCGACGACTACCGAGGAATTTTGTCCTCTTGGCGTGGCGCGCGCCGATTGGTATCATGAGGAATTCTCACCGCTTGCGGGTTTGAAAACGGATCGATCGGCTTGTCACCTCGGGACGGATTCCTCTCCAGCGCAGATGGGGATGGCCGCCCCCCCTGGCGAAGCGAGCCCGAACAAACGGTGGCGGTCCGGTGTAGCCGTGTCCCTCGCGACGGATCCGGACGAGGCGGGCCGGATTTCGGATTGGCGCGGCGGCCGATCGATCGATCCTCATCGAGACGATCCGCCTCGCGAACGTGACCGTTCCCAACATCCAGAAGAAATGGGAGATTTGGCCTGTGGTGAAGTTACGGGTGCGTGCCGGCGAATCGATCCAGGAGGCGGTCCGCCGCTTCCGCAAACTATGCGAGCGAAGCGGTCTTCGCAAGGAAATGCGTCGCAAAGCCTACTACGAGAAGCCCAGCGAGCGGCGACGCCGAGAGGAGCTCAAGCGCCTGCGCAAGGCCCGCCAGCACCAACCCTCACGGGTCTGATATTCGGCAAGGCTGAAGGATGAATTCGACCCGTCTTTTCTGACTCAACCTTCATCCTTCATCCTTCAAGAGGGTCAGACGCGCACCAGGGAATTCGGGTCCTCGACAGGCCGGTCGGGATAGCGCCGGCGGATCGGCTCGACCTCGCGCCGAGGAACTCCTCGACCTGGCGGACCGATCGGCCGATATAGCGGCGCGGGTCGAGAACTCCCTCGAAATCGAGCGGCGGGAAAGTCGGGTCGTTGCGGATCCTGTTGAGCAGGTCATTGTCGGCGGCCCCCTCCTTCAATCGGTCCGCGGCCGCCAGGGCATGAACGCGGATCCTCTCGTGCAAATCCTGGCGATCGCCGCCAGCCTGCACCGCCGCCATGAGCAGGTTCTCGGTCGCCATGAACGGGAGTTGCTCGGCGACGTGGCGCGAAATCACCGCGGGATGGACGACCAGGCCCGGCACGACGTTGAGATACAGGTTCAGGACCGCGTCGATGGCCAGGAAGGCCTGGGGCACGGTCAGGCGGCGGACCGCACTATCGTCGAGCGTGCGTTCCAGCCACTGGGTCGCCGCCGTGTGACCGGCGGCCGCCGGCAAGGCCATCGCGAATCGGCTGAGCGCGCACATCCGCTCCGCTCGCATGGGGTTGCGCTTGTAAGCCATGGCCGAGGAGCCGATCTGCTGAGCCTCGAATGGTTCCTCGACCTCGCGCTCGTGGGCCAGCAGCCTCAAGTCGGTGCCGAACCGGTGGGCGCTCTCGGCGATCCCCGCCAGCGCGGCCAGCACCTGCGCGTCGAACTTCGCGCGAGTACGTCTGGCCGGAGACCGGATAGGTCCGCTCGAAGCCGAACGCCGCGGCCACCTGCTGATCCAGGGCGTCAACCCTGGCGTCGTCTCCGTCGAAAAGCTCCAGGAAACTCGCCTGAGTGCCCGTTGTCCCCTTGACGCCCAGGAACTTCAATTCCGCGATCCGCCGCTCGATTTCCGACAGGTCGAGGATCAACTCGTAGCACCAGAGCGTCGCGCGCTTGCCGACCGTCACCAGTTGCGCGGGTTGGAAGTGGGTGTAACCCAGGCAAGGCAAGCTTTTGTGACTCTCGGCGAATCGGGCCAGGGCGTCGATCGCAGCAACCGTCTTTTCGCGGATGAGTTGGAGGGCCGCGCGCATCAGGATCAGGTCGGCATTATCGGTGACGTAACAGCTCGTCGCCCCCAGATGGATGATCGGTCGCGCCGCGGGCGCGGCATCGCCCAGGGCGTGGATGTGCGCCATGACATCGTGCCGGAAGCGCCGCTCGTACCCCTCGGCTGCCTCGAAGTCGATGGTATCGACCTGGGATCTCAGAGCCGCGATCTGTTCCTCGGTGATCGTCAACCCGAGGTCGCGCTGGGCCTCGGCCAGCGCGACCCAGAGCCGCCGCCATGTCGAGAACTTCGCCTGAGGCGACCACAGATGGGTCATCGGCGGACTGGCGTATCGGCCGATCAGGGGATTGTCGTAGACATCGGGGTTGACCATGTGTGCTCTTGCCCTCGCAACGGTTGTCTTGCGCGGGGATCCTCTCGTTTCCGCTCCCTTCCCTGAACTCGGGCCGGCGAAACAAGGGACCCAGAATCCTGACCTTGAACTCATTCTACCGTCTTGCCGATCCCCCCACCCTATCGATGGCTCGCCGGCTGCCGGTGAACGTCCCACCAACGGTGGCTCTCGAATGGAACGCCGAGCCTCGCGAAACGAAGTCACCCCTCCCTGCGACATAGACATACAGTTTCATTAATAGTATTTTGAATCGATAAATTAAAAAATAATGTCTCAACGAGATTTCTGTTCACCCCATGGCCTGGCATCCATTGTGCAAGAAAGTGTAATGAGAACGCGGATTTTCGAGCCCCGCGCCGCGGGGCCGACGCGCACCACCCCGTGTTACCGCCTACCGCCTCGGTAGTTCCTCCCTTCGCCTCACGAAGCCCGATCGTTCGGGGGGTAGGTGGATGAGATGCAGGCGTCATGCCTGCACGAGACAACGGACAGGCCGGATGCCCGCGCTGTTGCGATCGCGCGACGAGCGTGCGGGCAGCCGTTTGGTCTTTCGAACTGCTGGCTGGATGTTGGTACGGGTCTCCGGGCAGACGGAGGATCGCCGGTGCCGTACCACCGGTCCTCCAGGATCACCCAAGAGATTCATCATGTTTCGCAGACAAAACTTGCAGAGGAAGAGGAAAGCCGAACTTGCCGTCGAGTTGCTCGATGATCGGATCCTCCTCTCGGCCACTTCGCCAGTCGGTACCCATGCGACGCATGCCGCCGAGGTGGCGCGCGCCATCCGCGCACGGCCCAGGATCGAATGCCCGGTTCCAGGCGGTCATCGACCATCTCAACAACCGGTTCACGTCGAAGCTCAACCACCTTCAGAGCAACATCGAAACCCGAATCGAAGCGGACATCGCGAATTACCAGGCGACACTCAGCCAAACCGTGGCCCGGGTCAACACGGGTGCCATCTTGAACGTCGACAAAGATGCGAACAGCCTGGACGATGCGTCCATCGCAGTCGACCAGGAATACAACGGGCTCCTCGCGAACTTCGATGATCAGCTGAATCGGCTCACGCGGAACTTCAACAAGCAACTCGCGACGAGGCGACAGCGATCCGTGCTGGCCATGCCGGCGTTCGAGCCGGCGATCACCGAAGTCCGGGCGAACTTCGAGGCTGCGGAGACCGCATTCCAAGGCATGGGCGTCAGCGAGCTCCAGACGGCGAATAACAATCTCCAGGGTACGTTCCTCTCGGTCTTCAATGCGATCGCCAACTACCAGCCGTCAACGCCGACAACCAGCGGAGTTTCGGCCCTGAACACTGCGATCCAACCCCTCAACTTGAGCCTCCCCAACCCTGCCACGACCAATTTAGCCACCTTCAACAGCCTCTTGGGGCAATTCAACTCGAATTTCAACACTTTTCAGACAGCCTTCGCGATCACACCTCTGGGCCCGTTCGCTCCGATCAGTCCGTTCACGACGGGGCTCTCCACTGGCCTTGGATCGATTGGGTCGGGGACGACCGGACTCGCGACCAGCGGGACGGGGACGACCGGACTCGGAACGACGACCGGAACCGGAACGACGACCGGAACCGGAACGACGACCGGAACCGCCTTGGGCACGACCCCCGTGGGGACGACCTCGGCCGGCCTTCCGAGCGGGACTGGCACGGTCTGATCGGATAGCGAAGTTATCCTGCACGTGGCCTCTGGGGACACTAACCCGAAGCGTGAGCGAGGGCGTCAAACCGTTGCCTCGTTTACACTTCGGGTTGGTATGGAATGTCTCATTTCTGACCGCGTGCGGTAGAGATTAATCCAGGCCTGGTTCAATTCGTACGGAGCCAAGGTAGCGCTTTTGGGGATGCACGGCCTGCTATCCCGTCCGTAACTACTGCCGGAATCAAGATTTCGGGCCAGGCTACCAGGAACTTTGAGCCGCCGAGTGTTACTGGTTTGAACCAGGCCCTAATCCACCGGCACTCCGAAATCTTCAAAAATTTTTTCTCCCTGCCACGTAAGGATTTAGGTCAATGATCTCACCCATTTCGGCCAAAATGCGTTTTCGTTTTCTGAAAGTTGCGGCATCCTAAAGAATGAGGCTCCTTCTTCCTCGAGTTCCGAGAGGTTGCTCGCGAGCACAAATCGCCGGGATCGGTGCCCCAGTTGAAAACAGCGCCTTCGCCCTCAAGTTGATTTCCCTCCCCCATGGTAATGCAACTGAGCCTGACAGCTTGATTGGATGATCCATCAATCCGGACTTGATATCATCGCGTTCTGACGAACGAACCAGGAACCCACGCATTGCAGGAACCCGAAATCGCGAAACGAAGCCAACCGCCCGCGCGAGAGCATCCCGAAGGCCGCAAAACGAAGCCAACCGCCCGCGCAAGCCGCCTGTCCGATGAATCCTCCACAAATCGGCAGAACCCGTCCGACCGGCTGGAGAGCACTCACCACTCCAGTCAGCAAGTTCGTCGCGATCGGCAGAATTCCCCTGGCGCAGTCCTCGGCGACGACGACCCGATCGTGTCTGGGGGAATTCCTGCTGCCGGGCCAAGCATGAACGACTCACCTGTTCGATGGCCCTGGGAAGAATTCGCCTCAACCCTTTCTGTAGCGATGAGTTCGGAGACACCCCTTTGTTTTTTCGCAATTAATCTTGCGAAAAAGGCGAAAAAGCGGGCTCCGTCTCATGGACGACCGGATGGGGAACCCTTACAATTCCTGGGATCGAGAGGTTCGAGTGAGGCGAGCCAAAGGCTTTACCGCGACGGAGTAGCTTCGATGACCGAGTCGTCGGATCGCGAGTTGCTGGATTTGATCCGTCGTCGGGGGCCGATGACGGTGGCGGAGATGGGCACGGACCTGGGCGTGACCGGGACGGCGATCCGCAACCGGCTGGCGCGGCTACTCGGCTCCGGACTGGTCGAGCGTCGGATCGAGCACGGCGGGCGCGGGCGTCCCCGGCATACCTACCGGGCGAGCGTCGAGGCGCAGAAGAGGCTGGGCCAGAATTACGCGGAGCTTGCCTTTGTCCTCTGGGAAGAGATGATGAGCACGGTGGCCGACCGCAAGCTGAGGCGGCTCCTATTCACGCGGATCACCGAGCGGCTGGCCGAGGTGTATCGGTGCCAGGTGAGCGGTCAGGAGTGGGAAGGCCGGCTGGTCCAGCTCACCAACCTGCTGCACGACCGTGGTGTCGAGGTCGAGGTGGCCCGGGAAGGCGGGGCGTTCCCGATCCTCCGCCAGCATTCCTGCCCGTACTACGAGCTCGCCGAGGCCGACCGCGCCATCTGTGCCCTGGAACGCAAGATGTTCGAAAAGGTGCTGGGGCGGGGGTTGCGACTCAGTCAGTGCCGGCTCGACGGCGATCGCTTCTGCGACTTCCAGGTCAAGCCGGTCCCCTCTCCGACTCCCGAGCCAACCATGACCAATGACCAATGACGAACGACGAGAGGCGTTGATGAGCAAGGTCCTTTCCATCCAGAACCTGCATGTGGCGATCGACGGCAAGGAGATCCTTCGCGGAGTCGATCTCACCCTCCGGCAGGGAGAAGTGCACGCCCTGATGGGGCCCAATGGCTCGGGGAAGAGCACCTTGAGCTATGCCCTGGCAGGGCACCCTCGCTACGAGGTGACCGAGGGCTCAATCACACTCGACGGCCAGGACCTCCTGGCCATGGAGGCTGATGAGCGGGCCAAGGCTGGGCTGTTCCTGGCCTTCCAGTATCCGACCTCGATCCCTGGCGTATCGGTGGCCAATTTCCTCCGTCATGCCGTGACGAACGTCCGCAACCCCCATCGCAAAGAGGGCGAGGACCTGATCCCCATGCGCGACTTCCGCAAGGAGATGCGCGAACAGATGGACGAGCTGGGCGTCGACCAGGAATTCGCCCGGCGTTACCTCAACGAAGGATTCTCCGGCGGCGAGAAGAAACGGGCCGAGATCCTCCAGATGGCCATGCTCCGCCCGGCCTTCGCCATCCTCGACGAGACCGACAGCGGCCTGGATATCGACGCGGTCCGCATCGTCTCCGAGGGAGTCAATCGGGTCGCGGCGCGGCACGGCACCGGCGTGCTGGTCATCACCCACTACGAGCGGATCCTCAACTACATCAAGCCCCAGTTCGTCCATATCCTCTTCGGTGGCCGGATCGTCGAGGACGGCGGCTCCGAGCTGGTCAAGCGGCTCGAAGATCAGGGCTACGACTGGGTCCGCGAGAAACACCCCGAGGCGGCCAAGGATGAGGATGAGTTGGAGGCCGCGCAGCCGCAGAAAAACCAGCCGCTCCCGGCCGCCCGTTGAACGTCCAGACCAACACGACACCGTCACCGCACAATGAGACCCAGGCAAAGGAAGGATGATCCACGATGGCGACCGATTTGAACCTCCAGGTTGCGGGGATCAAGGACGACTACAAGTACGGGTTCCATGACTCCGAAGAGAACTACGCGTTCAAGAGCGGCAAGGGACTGACGCGCGAGATCGTCTGCGAGATCTCGGAGATGAAGAACGAGCCCCAGTGGATGCGCGACTACCGCCTCAAGGCACTGGAGGTCTTCCGGCAGAAGCCGACCCCCCAGTGGGGAGGGGACCTGTCGCCCTTGAACTTCGACGACATCCACTATTACATGAAGGCCGCCGACCGCCAGGGGAAGAGTTGGGACGACGTCCCGGCCGAGATCAAGAACACGTTCGAGAAGCTGGGCATCCCCGAGGCCGAGCGCAAGTTCCTCGCCGGAGTCGGCGCCCAGTATGAGTCGGAAGTCGTCTATCATCAGTCTGCGCGAAGACCTGCAGAAGAAGGGGGTGCTCTTCGTCGATACCGACACGGCGGTGCGCGAGCACCCCGACCTGGTGAAGCAGTACTTCGGCACGATCATCCCGATGCAGGACAACAAGTTCGCCGCGCTCAACTCGGCGGTCTGGAGCGGTGGGTCGTTCGTCTACATCCCGGCCGGCGTCAAGGTGGATATCCCCCTCCAGGCGTATTTCCGGATCAACGCCGAGAACATGGGCCAGTTCGAGCGGACGCTGATCATCGTCGAGGAGGGGGCGCAGGTCCATTACGTCGAGGGCTGCACGGCGCCTATCTACACCAGCGAGAGCCTGCACTCGGCCGTGGTCGAGATCGTCGTCAAGAAGCATGGCCGTTGCCGGTACACCACGATCCAGAACTGGGCGAATAATATCTACAACCTCGTGACCAAACGGGCCGTGGCCTACGAGGATGCGTTGATGGAATGGGTCAACGGCAATCTGGGCAGCAAGCTGACCATGAAGTACCCCGCGGTCTACATGCTGGGCAAGGGGGCGCGGGGCGAGATCCTCTCGATCGCGTTCGCCGGCAAGGGACAGCATCAGGACGCCGGCGGCAAGGTCGTCCACGGCGCGCCCTACACCAGCTCGCGGATTATCTCCAAGAGCATCAGCAAGAACGGCGGTCGGGCCAGCTACCGCGGCCTCCTCAAGATCGCCGACGGCGCCAAGGGCTCCAAGTCCAACGTCGTCTGCGATGCCTTGATCCTCGACGACCGGAGTCGGTCCGACACGTATCCTTATATCGAGATCGACGAGGACGACGTCAAGGTCGGCCACGAGGCCAGCGTCTCCAAGATCGGCGAGGAGCAGCTCTTCTACCTCAGGAGCCGCGGTCTTTCCGAGGCCGAGGCCTCGACCTTGATCGTCAGCGGGTTCATCGAGCCCCTGGTCAGGGAGCTGCCCATGGAATACGCCGTCGAGATGAACAAGCTCATCCAGCTCCAGATGGAAGGCTCGGTGGGGTGAGGCGGCCCTTGTCGGGAGGCGTTCACGAACCACCAGGTTTTCGGCTGCCATCCCGACGAGAACTTTGTGAGCCCCTCGAACGATAAGCGTACGACTCGGAGGTGTTTCCCATGGAGAACAAGATCCAAATCGATCCTAGAGAAGAACCTCATCTTTACGATCGAGTATCAACCGCCTCGGAAACCCTCGCAGAAATCTCCGATTCCGAGATTTCCGGTGCCGAGAAGACCCTTGGCGAAATCGTCGGGGCCCGCGGCGCTCGTTTCGTCCAGGCGGAGTGGTCCCAAGTCGAGGTACCCGGCCCTTCCGGCCCCAGACGAATGGTCCGTCTGAGATTGACCGATCCGTTCTCCGAAACCAAGGAGGAAACCTTTCAGCCGTTAGAGCTGAGAAACCAGAACCTCATGAAAACACGTTTACTCCAAGCTTGGAGCGAGTTCCTTCAAGATCTCTCGCATAAACAGATGGATCGTGTCCATGAACTGGTAGAAACTCTCGAAGGGGATTGAGGTTGCCGCCGAAGTCGAACGCGATAATTGAACTCGAGAAGGCCGTCGAGATCTTGCAAGTCCGTGCGGACGCGACAATCAAGGCCCTTGAGGCGATCCGAGGCGACCTAGACGAACTCGAGAAGAACTCGGATGGAGTGAAGAGTCAGATTCATCAACTGGATACTCAGGTCGCCCGTATCGAAGAGGCCCTGAAGCACTTCAAGGACCGGCTCGATAAATCGGATCCTAACGACCGGCTCGCTCGCATCGACGAGGCGTTGAAAAGCACTACGAAGGAGTTCGACAAGCTACGCTCGAATCGCTTCGAGATCGGGAAATTAATCCTGGCGACAATCCTGGGCGGTGCAGTCGCATTCAGTTTCAATCTTCTGATCGAGGTCATCAAGACGGCCAGGTTAGAGCAACCGATCCAGAAGGTGAATCCATGATGACCGATCCCGCTGAAGGTCAAGATTCGTATCAACAACCTGACTGCGAGCCGCTGTGGCACACAGCCGAAATGGAATGGCCTCGTCTGGATGAGGAGACTCTCGCCCAGATTGCCGACGAGGCTTTCCGGGAATATGACATCCGCGAGGCGGAAAGCGGGCACCGATCCGGAGTGGCCCAAGAGTCTGACTCGGTCTTTGAAGAGTTCCATCACCATGAGTAGTGCATCGGGGACAATCACTCCCACCACCGGCGGCTTCACCGAGGACGCCTTCCACCGCTTCATGAAGGGGCGCGACGAGCCCGCGTGGCTGGTCGAGCGTCGCCAGGACGCCTTCGCGCGCTTCCAGGCGTTCCCGTGGCCGAGCGCGCGCGAGGAGGAATGGCGGCGGACGGATATCCGCGGCCTGAAGCTCGACGCGTTCGCACCCCCGGCCGCCGAGGAACCGAGCGCCGAGGCCCGCGCATCGTTCGACGAGCTCTGGCGGACGTTGAGCTCGCATTACGCCACCGGGATTGCTCATATCAACGGCGCCCTGGTTCGTGAGCCCGATGCCTCACATTTAGGCGGGGCGATCTTCGTCGACCTCGACCGCGCGGTCAAGGATCATCCGGAGATCCTCGATCGGTACCTGTTGACGCAGGCTGTCACCCCAGGCGACGACATCTTCGCCGCTCTGCACTCGGCTTTCTGGACGAGTGGGTCGCTGCTTTACGTGCCCAAGGGAGTGAAGCTCGAGGCCCCGTTGTTCAGCCTGGTCGGGATGGGGCAGGGGGGGAGCGTCGATCTGAGTCACACCCTGATCGTGCTCGAGGACGGCGCGGAGGCGACCCTGGTCCGAGAGTCGGCCGGCCGAGGCGGCGGTCAGACGCCGGCATTCCACGCCGGGGCACTCGAGGTCTTCCTGGCAAGGGGCCCGGCTCCGGGTGGTCAACATCCAGAACTGGGACGACGCGACCTGGCACTTCAGCCGGGAACGGGCGATCGTCGGACGCGATGCCGCGCTCCAGTGGACCGTCGGCGGACTGGGCTCGCGGTTGGCCAAGGTCAACCAGGAAGTCGTGCTCGCCGGCCCGGGGGCCGACGCCCAGGTCAACGGCGTGATGTTCACCACCGGTCGCCAGCATCTGGCCTACTTCACGCGCCAGGATCATGTCTCTCACCACACCACCAGCGACCTGCTCTACAAGGGGGGGCTCAAGGACCGGTCGCGGGTCGTCTGGAAGGGGATGATCCGTGTCGAGAAGGACGCGCAGCGCACCGACGCCTATCAGAAGAACGACAACCTCGTCCTCTCCGAGTCCGCCCGGGCCGACTCGATCCCCGGCCTGGAGATCGAGGCCAACGACGTCCGCTGTACCCACGGCGCCACCGCCGGCCGCGTGGACGAAGACATGATCTTCTACGCCGCCGCCCGCGGCATCCCCCACGAGACCGCCGTCCGGCTGATCGTCGAGGGCTTCTTCGCCGACGTCTACGACCGAATCACCGTCGAGCCGGTCCGCGAAACGCTCCGTCAGGCCGTCGCGGCGAAGCTGGCCTGAAACCTGTTGGAATCGCATTCACTCGATCGTGTCAACACGGAGTCTACCCCATGGGAGAAGCCTACGTTCACCCGGAAGTGCTGGTCTCGGCCGATTGGGTCGAAGACCACCTGAAGGATCCGAAAGTCCGCATCGTCGAGAGCGACGAAGACATATTGCTCTACGACCTGTCCCACATCCCCGGCGCCGTCCGGATCGACTGGCAGGGGGACCTCCAGGACCAGTTGCTCCGCGACTACATCAACGCCGAGAAGTTCACCGCCCTGTGCTCCAGGGCCGGCATCGCCAGCGACACCACCGTCGTGTTCTACGGTGACAAGTCGAACTGGTGGGCGTGCTATGCCTTCTGGGCATTCAAACTCTTCGGACACGCCGACTGCCGGGTCCTCAACGGCGGCCGCAAGCTCTGGCTCGACCAGAAGCGGCCCACCACCACCGAGGTGCCGAACTACCCGCGAGCTTCCTACACCGTCGGAGGGAGCCAGGAGGAGCGCATCCGGACCTTCCGCGACGAGGTCCTGGCCCACTGCAAGGCCGGGCTCCCCATGATCGACGTCCGCAGCCCCAAGGAATTCACCGGCGAAAAGCTGCACATGGAAGATTATCCCCAGGAAGGCGCGCTCCGCGGCGGCCATATCCCCGGCGCCAAGAACGTCCCCTGGAGCCGCGCGGTCAACGAGGATGGCACATTCAAGTCCGCCGCGGAACTCCGCGGAATCTACGAACAGGAAGTGGGCCTGAAGCCCGGCGACAATGTTGTCGCCTACTGCCGCATCGGTGAGCGATCCAGCTTGACCTGGTTCGTCCTGACCTACCTGCTGGGCTATCCTCATGTCCGGAACTATGATGGATCCTGGACCGAGTGGGGCAACCTGGTACGGGCCCCGATCGCCAAGGGCGCCTAGTCGTCACCGGTCATCAGTCTTGGATGTGCGCCGCGTGTCCTCGGACTGGCTTCAGCCCCGGGACCTGGACGACTCCACTCCGAGCCCCTTCGGGTCGAGCCACGAGATGATCAAGGACTCACGACCAAATCACTAAAGAGGCAAGCGCCACGAATGACCAAGAAGTTGGATGAAATCGTCACCGAATTGAGCGAATCCGACAGACAGGATCGTATCGACCTCTTGCTCGATTTCGCCAAGAGCCTGCCGCCGCTGCCGGATCGATTGGCCGCTCACAAGGACGCGGCCCATCGGGTCGAGGAATGCCAGTCTCCGGTCTATCTGTTCGTCGAGATCGACGGCCAGCGGGTCTCGCTCCACGCCGACGCGCCGATCGAGGCCCCGACCGTGCGCGGGTTCGTGTCGCTACTGATGGAGGGGCTCGATGGGGCCAGCGTGGAAGACGTCCTGCGCGTGCCCAATGATCTGGTCGACCGATGTGGCCTGACGGAGATCCTGGGTATGCTCCGAGTCCGGGGGCTGTCCGGTGTCCTTCGTCGCGTCAAGGGTGATGTGACCCGTGCCGCGATAACCCGGGCGGAAAACCCGGCGGCTCGTGGTTAGTTGCGTCGTAGTGGCACGTGACCATTTATCTTGTCTTGCCACTTCTCACTGACCGCGAAGCAAGGACTCTTCCTATTATGCCAGAATTCGTAAAGGTCGCGACTCGCTCGGAATTGCCCTCCGGCGGCAAGAAGCTCGTCGAGGTCAACGGCCGCGCCATCGCGGTCTTCAACGTCGACGGCAGCTTTCACGCGATCGACGACGTCTGCACGCACGATGGCGGACCGCTCGCCGAGGGCGAACTGATGGGCTGCGAGATTCAATGCCCGCGCCACGGAGCGCGCTTCGACGTGCGGACCGGCCGTCCCCTGTGCATGCCCGCCATCGAACCCGTGGCTGTCCATGCCACCGAGGTGCGCGGCGATGATATCTACGTGGCTCTTCAATAGTTTTTGATCTTTTGTTCAACAATGTTATCCGTGAGGGTCGCCTGGCTCCAGTCCCTCGGAGATGGCTCCTCAGTCCGCTCGCGAACCAAGGACAAAGCAATGATCGATCAAGAAACCCTGATCGAGGCCCTGCGCAAGGTCAAGGATCCCGAGTTGAATGTCAATGTGGTCAACCTGGGACTGATCTACTCGATCCAGACTCACGAGGATCAGGTGGAGGTCGAGATGACCCTGACCTCTCCCGCGTGCCCGGCCGGTCCGGAGATGCTCCGAAGTGCCGCGACAGCCCTGGAGTCCGTCCCGGGCATCGCCAAGGCCAATGTCCGCCTGGTGATGTCCCCGCCGTGGTCCCCCGAGAAGATGACTGATGCCGCCCGCGATGAGCTGGGATTCTTTTGAGAATCCCGCGAGGACGGAAGGCACTCCAACGACAGGGGCCAGGCACTACGAAGACTCGGAGTCAGGCCTCGTTCTCCGGGGGATCTCTTCCTTCGCCGTTCACAGACGAGCGAGGCGGAATCGTTCAGCTCCGCCAGCCCGCGGAGATCGAAAGCCGAACTCCGAGGGGAACGAATCCGATGGAACTTGGAAGTTCGACGTCAGGCGAGTTGGCCCACATCGCGGTCCAGTGTGGTTCCGGCATCCGAGGAAGTGGCCCGAGGAGACCATCCCCGGACTCTGCGCGAGATTCGGACTCGGAACGCCGAGTTGCCGCTGCTACCAGTCCTTCGTGATGGTGGTTCGAGGCCCAGTCGTGGATTGTTGAGAGACCAAGTTTGGGTAAGCCTGCAACGGGTCGTCCAATACCCGGACAGAGCGTTGAATTTTGTCAACGCGGTCTAACCCGGTTCACCGAGCCAAACCGACCCGATAGTGACGGTTATTGCCCATTAGGAATCCCAACGACAACATCTTCCAATTCACTATAGAGTAAGATGTTGCGTCCATCGTCTTGAGCCGACGATCGTGGCAACGACACAAAATGGATAGGATCAACCGGGTAGGGGGTTGAAGTTGTATCCGGAATCCATGAAGCTGCGAAGCCGCCTCGCTGCGGGACTTATTCCTCGCTTGCTCGCATTCCTAGTGGAAATGGCGGTGATGTGCGGCTAAAATAGGACTCGATGTCCTTAGGGCTCAGGCACTCCTTCGGCCAGGTGACGTCGGTCCCATCGGTTCCACCGCGATCGACTCGTCTATGATCGTGCTTCAATACGTAAGCGGATTCTTGGGGGGTTCCCGCGTGCGGGATCGAGCACTGTGGCTCGCAAGAAGACACCGAAAGTCCGTGTTAACGTCAAAGCGTCTCTATCACGTTGACTGAGAGAAATCCGCCAGGAGATTTTCGGAGAGCACGGCGGACCGGAGCTGGCCCGTCGTCTGGGTCTTCCGGCGAGAACCTGGTACAACTATGAGACAGGTGTCACCGTTCCCGCGGAGGTCTTGCTCGGCTTCATCGAGCAGACGGGCGTCAACCCCACCTGGTTGCTCAATGGTGAAGGTGCGCGATACCGGCATCCGCACGACGATCGTCTCCTCTCGGAACTGACCCCGATCGAGCTGATCCGGCGCGGCCTTGAGAAGCTGGAACGCTCGTCCAGCGAGGTGGTGATCGTCGCCCCCGAGAACCTGCCGGGCGATGTCGCGTCGGAGTTCGTGGCGGTCCCTCTGTATCCGCTCTCAGACATCGCCCGGACTGTCCTGGACGCCGCTCGGGTCGAGGGTCACGTGCTGGCCTATCGCCACTGGTTACCCAAGCCCGCCGAGACGATCGGGGCTCGCCTGACTGATGATTCCATGTATCCGATCCTGCCCGCCGGCTCGATCGTGGCCATCGATCGTTCCATCACTCAGCCGGCCAAGCTGCACGGACAGATCGTGGCGGTGTGCCCTGATGGAACGCCGATGATACGCTGGCTGGACGTCCACGGCCGCCACATCATCCTACGGCCGAACCACGAGGGCCGCGAGTATCCGCTGATCCCCGTCGAGTTCAATGGCGATGGAGTCCCAATCATCATCGGTCAGGTGGTCTGGTCCTGGAGCCGATTCTGCCAATCCTGAGCCCCAGGCGAACTCCGAGCCACGGTGGTGCACTCCCTTCATTCGGCCGGATGCGGAGGAGTATCGAGTTGAGCACGGCGGTTGGCGATCGCGCAGCGCCGAGTGCCGAGGCGGACTCGGCCAGGGCATCGTCCAGCGGGGCGACGGGTCCGCCGTGATGGCGAGAGAGGGCGGTCGCGTAGAGCGTGCGCAACGGCTGACGCCCGCCTACCCAGACTGGCCGGCCGGGCATGAGGATGCGGTGTCGTGCGAGTGCCAGGATGTCGGCGGTGACGGCCGCGCCGATCCAGAATGACGCGTGCACGGCGAGGTCAAGGCTCTGGTTCAAAGCGGCGATCCGCACCAGAAACGCCGCTCGCCCCAGCCCTTGACGTTCGACGGCCCGGCCGCCGGCGGCCACCGCGTCCGGGTCGGGTGCGTCAGGTAGCGGATCGGGCAAACTGGCCGCCAGGAGCGTGTTCCGCGCGACCGCCTGGAGCAGCTCGCCACCGAGCGTAGTATGGCTGCGGGTAATTCGGCCCGAGGTATCAACTTCCACCAGTTTCGTGTGCGAGCCCGGCCAGAGGAAGACCGGCCACTGACCGGGCCCGATCCGTCCGTCGGCGACCAGGGCCGCGTAAGCCCCCAGGGTCTCGCATTCCTCGCCGCGCATCACGTCGGACTCGAACCAACCGTCGGGACCCTCGGCCGCCGGTGTCCGGATCCCCGGCACGACATGGATCGGCATCGCGGCGACCTCGGGGAGGCTCACCACGGCCACGCCCAAGGCCAGGTCGTCGAGGCCAGCCGGTGCCGCGACATGAGGGACGGCGACGAGTCCGACTTCCGAAGAGAGCATGCCGGCCATGACGAGGAGCTCCAGTCGATCGCCCATGGAAGAAGTCTCCGCCGGATCGATCCGGGGCCGGCTGACCTCCTCGATGACCTCGCGAACCGCCCGGACCAGGCGATCGCGGTACGGCGGAGCGGACGTTGCCGCGCTCGAATCCCGGTCCACTTTCAAGGCAGCCTCGGGCGCAGCCGGCTGGTGGGAATCACCCAGGACCGTGTCTCGGACGCCCAGACCGCGCCGTGCGGTTGCGATGATCCGAGACCCGTGTAACAGGCGAGCCCGAGTGTTCGTCGTCCCTCCGTCCAGGGCGATGGCCCATGTCTCGGGTCGTTCCGGAAGCGGCTGCGATTCGGCCATGTCTTTGCTTTTTCCTTGCGTTCGTGCCGGAGCGAAGCGATAGTCGCTTCTCAGTGGCAAGTGGCAAGCGACAAGTGGCAGGTGAAGACAAAAACGCCAGGGAGATGTGATCCCGTTTACCCGCTTGCCACTTGTCACTTGCCACTCATTAGATCATAGCCTTTATGCCAACTCCACGCGCCGTCGCATTCGAGCCGAATCCGCTCTGGCAGCGCGCGCGCGAACCCATCTTCTGGCTCGACCCGGCGCTGAAGCTGGTCTGGGTGAATCGGGCCTGGGAGGAGCTGACGGGCCATGCGAGCGAGTCGGTGGTGGGTCTGACTTGCCAGGCCCACGGGCCAACTCGCGCGGGGGACGCGACCGACCTGGCCGCGAGCTTCCATCCGCCGCCAGAGGCCATAGCCGGTCAGCCCGCGGGAAGCCCGACGTTGATCTACCACGCCGCCGGCGAGCCGCTCTGGCGTCGGGTCGAGTTCTGGCCGTTCCGCGACGAGCACGACCAGCTCATTGGTCTGTTGGGGACGGTGCGCCCGGTGGATGACCGGCCGAGCGTCCCCGATTCCGAAGGCCACCAGCTTCATGTCGAACTCCTGGAGATCCGTCGGCGCCTGCAGGAGCGGTACGGGCTGGACGGCCTCATCGGGTTCGGCCCGGCTCACCGCCGGCTGATGGAACAGGTCCGGCTGGCGGCGGGCTCGACGGTTCCGGTGCTGATCCTCGGCGAGCCGGGGACAGGAAAGCGACACGTCGCGCGGACCATCCATCAGCACGGGTCAAGCCGCCAGCGACCGTTGATCGCCTTCGACTGCGAGGCACTCCCGGCAGAGATCCTCGAGCGCGAGTTGTTCGGCGCCAAGATCGCCGACGCGGCTGCGGGGATCGGGCGGCGGCCATGCCTCTCGCTGAGCGAAGGCTCCTCCTTGCTGATCGATGAGATTCTCAGCCTCCCCCGCGACCTCCAGGTACGGCTGGTCGAAGCACTCGATGCGCGCGTCCGGCTGCTGGCGACCACGGCCCTCGAGCCCGACGTGGCCTTGAGAGACGAGCGATTGCACCCAGAGTTCTACTTCGCCCTGACGACGCTGGTGATCCGCCTTGCACCCCTGCGCGACCGGCGTGACGAATTGCCGGCCCTGGCGCAGCACTTCCTCGAACGGGCCAACGAGCGCGGAGGTCCCCAGCGCATCGGCTTCGCGCCCGAGGCCGTCGCGGTCCTGCTCGCCTACGATTGGCCGGGGAACCTCCCGGAGCTAGCCCGCGTCATCGACCATGCCTTCGCACGACCACTCGTCAAGGCGCAAACGATCGCCGCAGATGACTTGCCCGCCACGATTCGCGGCAGCCTGGGGGGTGCCTACAATCCTCCGGCCGCACCCTGTTCGATCAAGCCGCTCGATCAGTTGTTGACCGAGGTCGAGCGCCGCCTGATCGAGACGGCCTTGCGCCAGTCGCGGAGCAACAAGTCGCGCGCCGCCGAGATCCTGGGCATCTCCCGCCCGCGGCTCTATCGTCGGATCAAGGAACTCAACCTGCCCGATGATGAATCCGGCGAGGAGGCCGAGCCCTCAGGTTGATCGACGCGATCCACCCGGCCTTGCTGCAACAGTCTCGACGAGACGTCGAAAACGGACCATATGACTGTACCGTTTGAACTCCCTTTCAGGACAGGTCGTTGTAGAATGAAAGTGAAGCTCGAGGTAGTGCCGAGGTTGTCAAGGAGGACTGATTGGGGCACGGGCTGGCTGGAGCGCGTAACGATTACGTTACATACACCCTTGGGTCGCTGCGAATTCACCCCCCTGTATCCCTCCTTCGTAAGGGGGGAGGATTGAGACGAAGCGACCCGCTTCCTTTCCCCCCTTACGAAGGGGGATACAGGGGGGTTCCTCGGGAGTGAGCGTCGAGTGTATGCAACACAACCGTGAAGCGCTCTAGGCAAACCGTGAATCGACAGGCCATGGCCCGGATGCGGAGTTTGAAACAGGCCGCACTGGAACGCGGGTGATGGGAGGTCAAAGGATGAACAAGGTGACTTACCGAGCGCTGGACCAGGTCTTGAAGTCGCTGGGCTTCACGTGCCGTGTGCTCCAGTAGGAGCCGGCGGCTCGTTGGTACGAGCATCCGCAATCGGGGGCAATCGTCTCTTTGCCCCTGCTACCCGAAGACCAGCAGGTATTCCCGAACCACCTCGCTGCCGCGCGAGGGACACTCGAGATCTACGGGATCGCCGACCCGCTGGACTTCGCCGCACAGTTGCAGAAGGCGAGTTGATCGGTCGGCTCAGCAACGCTTCGGCGGTAGTGATCATCGAGGCGTGTTGAATAATCCCTCTCCAGAGCGTAAGGACGCCGACCGTGAGCGTGTACTTCGTCTACCGCAGCCACTACGAAGGGCCTTCCGGCAAGCACGTCCGGAAGCTCCCGGGCGATTCGGTGCTCGAGTGGTTCAAGACCGTCTGGAATGAGGCGAAGAAGGTCCCGGATGCAGAAGCGTGGGTACAATCCACGCTCGGCTCCGACGTCTACGGCTTCGCCTCGATCTTCGAGGCCGCCCGCAACGAATCGCTCAGACCTCCCAGGAACGACGAGACGCTGGAGGAGTACCTGTCCGAGTATCTCTACGTCGAGGGCGATCTGCGTTACCAGCCCCACGCCATCCAGGTGCTCACCGATGACGACGAGATCGAGCTGGCCTACTATTTCTTCGACGACCATTACCTTCAAGTCCATCCCGGCCGGGGGGCCTACCTGCTCCACGACGACTGGCGGTTGCCCATGTCGAGCGGACACGATCCCTTTGCGCCAGGCATCGACATCAAGGCGATCGATCCTCCGGGCCCGAGTTCCGGGACGACGTTCCTGGCCTTCCTCGCCGCCTACGATTCATCCAGCTTGTCCGACTCCGAGTTCCACCCGCCGTGCCGGATCGATGGCGTGCGGCTGCCGCAACTGGGTGACTATTTGCGGATCGCCATGCCGAATAAGGAGTGGCCGTTCGAGCTGAAGCTGCTCCGCTCCCAGCTCCCATCGGACTGCACCGGCGAAGCCGGACTGCTTGCGGCGAGCGAGCGAGTGCGGCGCCTCCCAACATTCTCGATTTTCGAGTCGAGCTCCTCGGAGAACTGGCTCGGGACCGTCGAGCAGGCCGCCACAGAACTCGAAGCGATCCGGAAACACATCGAAAACCAAAAGAACGACTTCGACCCCGCGAAGTCGCTGATCTGCACCAGCGACCATATCGCTCAGATGTGCCTCCACACCGGGACCTGGTTCGGGAAGGACCCCTACCATCAGTGGATCCTCTTCGATGATCTCTGGGCCGGGACCAATGCGGAGCTGGCCGAGGGCGTCCTCCGATTCGCGAAGCGGTGGGATGTCCTCAGCGATGACTGATGCGGGGGCTTCGGAGTCTCCTCGATGGTTTCGAGAGGCTCGGGTTGGACTCATCGCGCGCCGGATCCGTTGTACACTGGAGGAAGAAGCGGCTCGCCGGATTGGGATGGCGGCTTGTTGTGGTCAAGCCTCACCCAAACGGAGTTCCGGAAGAAGCCACCGTTCTGCTCCAGCCGGATCTCTGAGTCCGCCGGCCATGAGGCTCCTCGGGCGCGGAGGTATCGCAAGAATTGCCCGAGCGTCCGGATGGACTCGGCATCCTCGTTCGAGATGACGATACCCAGCTTCTCCTTGGCTTCCAGGATCCAGTTCATGTAGTCAAGGCTGTTGACGCCAAGCTCGATGAACGTCGTCTCCGGGGTGATTTGGCCCGGGTCGCGTACGAAGCCGGCGAAGTAACCACGGACCCATCGCAACAGGTGAGCACACTCCGGACACAGCACCGGAGTCTTCCCGGTGATGCCGACTCCACAGATCGGACAGAGTTCAGGCATCTCTCGTCCCATCCTCACGCTTGCGGCTCGTTGCGCCGGGCGATCGACTGGATGAGCGCCTCGGTCTGCTCCGCGCGGTGGTCGCCGATGCGGAGCCGGAGCAATCGGACCGATTCGAGTACCGACAGGGCCTCCGCGAGCTTGCCTCGGGCCGCAAGCGATCGCCCGAGCAAGTGACCGGCCTCCGCCGTCCCCCAGGCGAACCGACAGTCCGAGGCCGAGGAGAGCTCGTAGGCTTCAAGGGCCGATCGCTCGGCGTCGGCCGCCGGCGTGCCGCCCAGCAGCAGCGCGGCCGCTTGCCCGCCGGTCAAAAGTAGCTCGGTCTGCACGCACAAGAGTTCGACCAGATACAGCCGCAAACCCGCCAGACGGGCCAGGTGCAATCCCTCGTTGACGGCAAGCTGGGCGGCGCGGGCGATACCGGCCTTCTTCTCGATCCGGGCACGGACGAGATGATAAAGACAAAGGTGCTCGACCGAGCCGGAATGCAAGACCCAGCGCTCGGCCGCTTCGAACGAGCGGACTACGCTCGCGATGTCGTCCATCCGGCACGCCGCCTCGGCCCGGTACAACTGGCAGCGCGTCCGGTCGTCTTCCCAGCCGATCATCTCGTAGACGTCTTCGGGCTCGGTCGCCAGCCACGCCATGGCGGAGCGGCCCTGATAGAGCAGGATCTGCGCCCGGGAGACCACGCAGCCGAGAGGGTTCGGCGGCACTTTGTCCGTCCGGCCCATCAGGAACTCGGCGATCGCCGTCCGCGCGGGATCGCCCTCCGCTTCCACGTGGGGTAACTGCCCCTGAAGCAGGCGGATATCCGCGCGGAAATAGGGGAACGAGTTTTGCGCATACGCCGCTTCCAACTCCCCGAACGCCCGGAGATACCACCCGAGCGCCCAGCGGTCCGGGCAGACGTCGAAGCCGCGGAGGATCCGCAGCCCGCGCGCCATCTCGCCCAGCTTCCAGGCGAGGTGCCGATGACCGCCGAGCACGTGCGCGTACAGGTTCCATGCCTTATCGGGCTGGCCCGCTCCCAGGGCATGGGTGATCGCTTCTTCGGTGAGGTCCAGCGACGCCTGATCCGTTGGCAACCGCCGGCCCGGCCGCTGGACCAGGCTGATGAGCTGGTCGCCGATCAGGTGATGCCAGAACCCGCGCTCCGTCGCGGTCATCAACCGGGCGAAGTAGTCGCGCACGGCGGGATGGACGCTCAAGGAGCCGTCGGCCTCGCGGAGGACCAGATGCCGGCCTACCAGGGCCGCAAGGGCCGCGCTCACGCCCTCGGCGTCCAGCGTCGCGAGTGGGCCGCTCGCCTGCCATTTCTGCTGGTAGAGCCGGCATTGCTCGCGGACCAATCGAAGTCGCCCGATGCTTGATCGCAAACTGCTGCAAAATGAGCTTATGCCGCCATACCGCCCGCGACACATCCGCCGGAGTCAGATCGGGGTAAGCACCTGAAGTCGAAGCCTCGCCCCAGCCTTCCTTCAGGAATGCGAATTCCAGCGCAGAGGGCGGCTTCTTCTCGGAAAACAGCGGATGGTTGCGGTATTCGTTGTATATGAAGATGCAGCTATGGAGTCGCCGCTGATCCTGCCAGGAGAGCGGACGCTGCTCCGTCGTGAAGTCCGCCACCGTCTCGTCGCCGTAGAGACGGATCAACTCCTCGACGTCGTCTACGATGGTTAGCTTATGACGCTCCAATAACCTTTCCACGGCCCGGTAGATGTCGTGCACGAAGACATCCTCGGGACCAGCGATCGTCGCCTGTTGAATGGCCTCGGCGATGGTCTCCCCGATCGATTCGGCCAGCTCGGACCGAAATTCCTCCGGGAAGGACTCGGGGATGGGGATATTCTTGACGAAGACATCGAGATCGTGCGCCGTACGAAGATGGACGGCCGGCGTGCAGACGAACATCCGAAGGACCTGGTCGAGCGGGATGCTCCGCTGGAGCAGACAGAGGCGGCCGATCAGGGCCAGCTCGGCCGGCGGCAAGTGCGACTGGTAGGCGTCGAGCAAGCGGGCGAGCCGGAGCGCCTGGCGGTCTTGCTGGGGCGACGTGAGCTGAAGCGCCTCGGGAGCCCGCCGCGGATCGCCTTCCAGGAACTGGCCGATCAGCCCGCCGAGATGATCGAGCGTCAGAGCATGGGCCCCGTACGATTCGACCAGCTTCGCGAGCGTCGCATCATCGCCCCGGACGCCGTGCCCGCGGAGCAAGGCCATCGCCGCGGGACGACTGAGCCCTTCGACATCACAGTGCCGGTAGCCCCGGCCGACGAAAGGCTTCAGGTCGGTCAGGGGGAACCGGCTTGTGACCAGGGCCGTCGTCGGGCCGATGCCCTCGGCAATCCGGGTCAGTAGCCCGCGGAGCAGGGGGTCCTCGATCTGACCGAAGACGCCGGGACTTTGGCCTTCCTGTCGCTGAACGCGCTCCAGCCCGTCGAGCACCAGCAGATGCGGACCGCCGACCATCAGAGCGTCGCGCAAGAGGTGCAGCAATCCGGCACCCTTGGCCGGGGCCGCGGCCGGGTCGCCCCGCGCGAAGTAGCGATAGGCCTCGTTCAAGAAATAGCCGGCATCCGGTTCCTGATAGAAACTCCAGACAAAAAGGCCCTCGGGCCGCGCAAGGTAACCGGGCCGGGCCAACTCGTCCAGGAAGCGGGCCGCGATCGCCGTCTTGCCGGCTCCGCCGAGCCCGACCAGCGCGAGCACCCCACGGACCGCGGATTGCCACGCGGTGCGCAGCACCTCGAGCTCGGGCTCCCTCCCCACGAACTGGGGAGCCGTCGGCAATGGATGGACCAGTCTGTGCTCAGGGGGATGTAACCTCATTTGGCCGATTGTAACGCAACCGGCACGGCCATGCGTTACCCATCCGCCGAATTCGCGGGCAAATCGGCCCGATACCGAATGGAATCAACTGCGATGCGGCCCATGCCCTTCGGCTGGCTCCGGTCGAGCGCCAAGGTCGTGAGGGCCGAGGTAGCCGCCGGTCGCGCGATCTGCAATCGTTGCCGAGGTCGTCCTGCGATGCTGATCCAGCCATCCGACGATGTGGTCGGCCGCTCGGTCCGAGGCACCGGGCTGGGCGACCCGCGACCGCAAAGCCGACAGCGCCGCCGGTCACGCGGGCATATGCCTCCGCGTCGCCAAGCCAGACCTCGGCCCAGCGGGCCATCTCACCCGAGGCGTCTTGCCACGTGAGATACTCGGGGAACACCTCGGTGTCGGCCAGGAGGTTGACCAGGCTGATGTATTTCGCCTTGATGAACCACCGCGCCACCCATAGGTCGAATTGCTTGACCTTGTACAGTACGACCGCCGGGAGGCCCTCAACCATCAGCTCGAGCCCGACAGACCCGGAAACCGCCCAGGCCACGCGGGCCAGCCGGATGAGTTCGGGCGTGCGCCCGGCGTGGACCTCGACCTTTGGATCCGGAATCCTGGATTCCGGATTAGACCCTTGATTAATACCCGACTCGGCGATGATCCGTTCTGCAAGCACCTTGTGCCGCTCGTGCAGGCAGGCAATCGCGAACCGCACGCCCGGGCGCCGGCTTGCCAACTCCTTTGCAGCGCGGAGCATGTCGGGTAAGTTGCGCATTAGCTCCTGAGTGCGCGAGCCGGGTAGAATGGCCACGATGTCTCCGGGCTGCCTGCGCTGCTCCGCCAAGAAGCCCTCACACAGGGGCCGATCGGCCAGCTCGTCGAAATAGGGATGGCCGACGTAGACTGCCCCGTCGACGCCCCGCGCCTGATACCAGGCCGGCTCGAACGGCAGACTGCACAGGACCTGATCGACGTACTTGCGGACCTTCTTCACACGCCAACCGGCCCAGGCCCAGAGCTGTGGCGGTACGAAGTAGAAGACGGGGATACCCCGCGCCCTGGCACGACGGGCGATCCACCAATGCAGACCCGGGTAATCGATGAGTACCACCGCGTCCGGTCGTTCGTCCCGGAAGTACTGATCAGCCGTGAAGATCAGCCGGATGAACGTCACCAGGTTGAGCAGCACGTTCAAGAACCACATCACCGCGAGGTCCACCAGCGGATAGAGCAGGTCCGCGCCGGCCTCCGCCATTCTCGCACCCCCGAAGCCGACGAATTGCGCAGTCCGGGAGCCGCCGGCGGAGCGATCGGATCAGGTTTGCGGCATGCAGGTCGCCGCTGGGCTCTCCCGCCGAGATGAAGATTCGCATGGGAGGTGTCTCGCTTCCTTGCACGATGGCTGCAGTTCGATCCATCCCTGGTACGACGCAAAGCCTAGCAGACCCGGTGCGCGGCTGAGAAGGCAAGTCGGGAGGACCACCCGAACCCGTGCGTCTTACCAAGATGATTAGCCCGGCATTTCCGATCCCGATCGCGCGGAACACTCACCGAGATCGGTCATGACGTCTTTGCAGGCCGGCCGATAAAGAATGTCAGGAAGGGACCATTTTCGAGTGGCAGGATTCTCAGCTTTTGGGTAGAACCCCTCCACTCGAATCAAGAGAGGAGTTGTGCCGATGCGTAAGCGACACGTCGCCCGACCTCGGCTGGAGTCGATGGAAGACCGGTTTGCACTCAGCGTCTCGGGCGCCCACGCCGTTGCGGCAGCGGAAGTCCACGCCGCCCGGGTGTCCCGCCTCGAGGCCCGAGAAGCCGCTCACGACACCCGCGCCCAACACGTTGCCGCCACCAAGCAGCACCACGCAGTCAAGCACGCACATTCCACAACGCACAAGCCCGCGAAATCCAAGTCCAGCTCAACGAACATCTTCTCGCAGTTCTTCAAGTCGGCCTTCGGCGGTCTCTGAAAACGCCGGTGTGCGCGGTTCTGGAGCGGATGCCGGCCAAGAACGCCCTGGCGTAGGCATCGAGTATCGCCGTGGACGTGGAGAAGTCCGCCGGCGTGATCCGGAAGAATCCCCGCGCCGATCAGGAGATGGCTGCTGGAGAATCCGGCGGCCATCTCGGGCAACTTATCCTATGGTTTATCTGGAGGGACTCAGCTCAACGCGATTCTGGGCCCGAGAATCCGCAACTTGAAGGACGATCAATGGATCGACTCTCGACGCTTCGATGCCATCCGGCCTGCCTCCTGACGGTCTGGGGATTGCTCGTCGGCGTGGGGATGATCCTGTTGGGGGACTATGCGGCTCGGCCGGGGATCGCCGCGTCGTCGCCGACCCGATGGCCGTCGGAGAGTTCGATCCGCCAGGATGGTCGTAGGCCAACTCTCCTGATCTTCCTGCATCCCCTCTGCCCGTGCTCACGATCCAGCGTGAGGGAGCTGGCATCGATCGCCAGCGATTACGGCAATCGAGTCTCGGTCCACGCGGTGCTTCTCCAGCCCGGCGGTGGCCGCGAGAGTTGGGGCGAGTCGGCGATGGAGGCCGATCTTGCCGCCATGCCTCGGCTGCAGATCTGGCGCGACCGCGGGGGCGTCGAAGCCCGGCGATTTGGAGTTTCCACGTCCGGCCATGTCTTGCTGTACGATGCCGGAGGCCACCTGATCTTCAGCGGGGGAATCACGCCGCGCGCGGCCACCAGGGAGCCAATGACGGCCGTGACGCCGTGCTGGCCGGGATCCTCGGGACGGGCGGCGGAAGCCGGAAGTCCCCGGTCTTCGGCTGCGCGCTCGCGACGCCACGGCGGACTTCCAGCCAGGGACCTCGATGATGAGCAAACCGGAGAGTTTCGAGCCGGAGCAGCCTGGACGCATCGTTGAGCGGGCTGGCGAGGTGTACGCAGCGCATCTGGTAGCCGGCTATTGCCGGGCCGACTACCTCTTCGCGACGCTGCTGCTCGTGGAGTGGATCGGGGCGGTGATGTTCGCCGTATGGGTCTCGCCCTTCACATGGGCCGGCGAGGCGTATTCGATCCATGTCCACATCTGGGCGGCGATCATCCTGGGTGGTCTGATCGTCAGCCTGCCGCTGGGTTTGATTCGCTGGCGGCCCGGCGCGACGTCAACGCGGCATGCGGTGGCGATCGGCCAGATGCTCATGAGTGTGCTGTGGATCCATCTGATGGGTGGACGGATCGAGGCCCACTTCCACGTCTTCGGCTCGCTCGCGTTCCTGGCCATGTACCGCGACCCCAAGGTGTTGATCACCGCCTCGGTCGTCGTGGCGCTGGATCATTTCCTGCGGGGCATCTTCTGGCCGCGCTCGGTTTATGGCATCGGGATCATCAGCCCGTGGCGATGGCTCGAGCACGCGGTCTGGGTGGCCTTCGAGGACGTCGTCTTGATCCGCGGCTGTTTCCAGTCGCTGCAAGAGCTGCGAGCCGTCGCGGATCGGCAGGCCGCCCTCGAGGCGTTGCACGGGCAGGTCGAGCGCCAGGTCGAGGCGCGGACGGCCGAGCTTCGCGAGAGCGAGGCGCGCAAGGCGAGCATCGTGGAGGTGGCGCTCGATGGGATCGTGACGGCCGACCACGCGGGCCGCGTCATCGAGTTCAACCCGGCGGCGGAGCGGATCTTCGGCTACCGCCGCGACGAGATCCTCGGCAAGCCCTTGAACGAGTTGATCGTGCCGCCCGCACTGCGCACGGCCCACGATCGCGGTTGGCAGCGTTATCTGGACACGAGTGCGGTGACACTCCTTGGCAAACGGATCGAGGTCCCGGCCATGCGGGCCGACGGCAGCGAGTTTCCCATCGAGCTGGCGGTCTGCGTCATCGGGCAGTCGGGCCCTCCGGTCTTCAACGCCTACCTGCGCGATCTGACCGAACAGAAGGCGGCGGAGGCCGCGCTGCTCGAGCAGGCGCGACTGACCACCCTGACCGCGGACATCGCGATCGCCTTGACCCGCGGCGACGATGTCCGCGGCATCCTCCAGCATTGCGCGGAGTCGATGGTCCAGCATGTCGATGCCGCATGCGCTCGCATCTGGACACTCGACGAGGCCGAAGCCGTGCTGGAGTTGAGGGGCAGTGCCGGGACTTGCGACCTCCTCGATGGACCGCGGGTGCGGAAGCCTCTCGGTCAATTCCACATCGGCTTGATCGCCCAGCAGCGCCGGCCCCACCTGACCAACGACGTCGGGGAGGATCCCGCGCATCAGTGACCCCGAGTGGGCGAGGCGGGAAGGGATGGTCGCCTTCGCCGGCCACCCATTGATCATCGAAGACCGGCTGGTCGGCGTGACGGAGCTGTTCGCCCGCCGGCCGCTCTCGGACGCCGCACACAAGGCGCTGGGCGTCGTGGCGGACAGCATGGCGCTCGGGGATCGTGCGCTTGCAGGCCCAGGAGGAGCGCGAGAAGGCCAAGCTGGTTGCCGAGGCCGCCAGCCGGGCCAAGAGTGAGTTCCTCGCCAACATGAGCCACGAGATCCGCACGCCGATGAACGGCATCATCGGAATGACCGAACTGGCGCTCGACACCGAGCTTTCCCTCCGCCAGCGCGAGTACCTCAACCTGGTCAGGAGCTCGGCGGATTCACTCCTGACGGTCATCAACGATATCCTCGACTTCTCCAAGATCGAGGCCGGCAAGCTCAGCCTGGACCCGGCACCCTTCGAGTTGCGGGAGGCGGTGAGCGAGACCTTGCAAACGCTCGCCCTGCGCGCGCACGCCAAGGGCCTGGAGCTGGCCTGCCGCATCGCGCCGGACGTCCCCGAAACCGTGGTCGGGGACGTCGGCCGGATGCGCCAGGTCGTCGTCAACCTGGTCGGCAACGCGATCAAATTCACCGAGGGCGGCGAGGTGGTGATGCGCGTATCCCGGGAAGAAGGACAAATCGAGGGAGTCGCGCTGCGTTTCGAAGTCGCCGACACGGGGATCGGCATCCCCCCCGACAAGCTGAATACGATCTTCGCACCGTTCGAGCAGGCCGACGGTTCGACGACCCGGCGGTTCGGCGGCACAGGCCTGGGCCTGGCGATCTCGGCGAAGCTGGTCCGGATGATGGGTGGAGAGATTGGGGTTGACAGCCAGTTGGGACGAGGCAGCACGTTCTGGTTCACGACCTTGTTGGCAGCCGCGCCCCGGGATGCCGTCGCGGTCGGCCGCACCGAGTTAGATTTCCCCCAAATGGATGGGATGCGGATCCTGATCGTGGACGACAATGCCACCAACCGCCTCATCCTGGTGGAGATTCTGGCGGGCTGGGGCGCGAACCCAACCGCCGTTGACGGTGCGACCGCGGCGCTGGAGGCGCTATGGGCTGCCATCGGGCGGGGCCGCCCGTTCGCCGTCGCGCTGGTTCGACGGAATGATGCCGGAGATCGACGGACTCGACCTGGCCCGTCGAATCCGCAGCGATCCGCGGATCGCCGAAGTCCATGTGCTGCTGCTGACGTCGGCAGGCCGGCCGGAGGAACTCTCCGCCTGCCAGGCTCTGCGGATCGCGGCCTGCTTGACCAAGCCGGTGCGCCAATCGGAACTGTTCGACGCGCTGATGAAGGCCCTGACGGTCCGCAGCCGACCGGAACAGGCTCGGATCGCACCGGACCGGGCCGAGGATGCCAGCCACTCGGGCTGGACCGGCGGGGCGCTGCGAATCCTCCTGGTCGAGGATCATCCCGTCAATCAGAAAGTGGCCGTTCGTATGCTCGAACGCCTGGGGCACTCCGTGATGGTGGCGTCGGATGGTGTGCAGGCACTGCGGGCCCTGGAGGCCGAAGGTTGGCGCCGGCCTGGCGGCTTCGATGTCGTGCTGATGGACCTGCAGATGCCCGAGATGGACGGCTTCGACGCGGTCCGGGCCATTCGCGCCGGCGAGGCCGGGACCGGACGGCGGTTGCCGGTCCTGGCACTGACGGCCCATACCATGCAAGGCGACCGCGAACGTTGCCTGACGGCCGGCTTCGACGGCTACCTGGCCAAGCCCATCCGCCAGGCCGACCTCGCGGCGGCCCTTGGAGAGCTCGGGCTCCACGACCTGGGGGGGATCAGCGACGCGGGTCGCAATGAGGACTTCGGCTCCAGCCTTCGACATCAGCTCCTGACCAGGTTGAGCGACGTTTGCGACGGTGACGACGCTTTTGCCCGGGAGCTGGCCGGGTCGTTCCTGGAATCGAGCCCACGATGCCTGGACGACATCGCGGACGCCGTGCAGCGCGGCGACGGCCGCAAGCTGGCGGACGCAGTACATGGGCTGAAGGGAATCAGCCGGACCATCGGCGCGGACGACCTGGCCGCCGCCTGTCAGGCGCTGGAGGATGTGGCCCATCAGGGCAATCTCCACAGGGCCAGGGCGGAGGCCGCGCGAATCGGTGACATCTGGAAGCTCGTTCGGGACGTCCTGGAGTCCGTCGCCGAACCCGCAGTCGGCCTGACGCTACAGTGATGGCCCGATCCCTGATTCTTAATACCATATTAATAAGTATTATGTAATGTAAAATTTTGAATCTTGAATGCGGGTTTCTGAATCTCCGAAGGAGCCTGGGTCCGGAGGAGCAATACCGGAGGCAGGATCGTTGAAGATTCTCATCGCCGAAGACCAGCCGATGGCGGCCCTGTTTCTCCGGCGCACACTCGAGCGGATGGGGCACGAGCCCATCGTCGCACAGGATGGCGAGGCGGCCTGGCAGATGATCCTTCGCGGCGAGGCCCCGCTGTTGATCTCCGATTGGATGATGCCCCGGCTCGATGGCCTCGAGCTGTGCCGGCGGCTCCGATCCACCGGAAGCGACCGCTACATCTACATCATCCTGCTCACCTCGCTCGATCGGCGCGAGGACCGGCTCAAGGGTCTCCGGGCGGGCGCCGATGATTTCCTGACCAAGCCTCCCGATCCCGACGAGCTGGCCGTCCGCCTCGAGATCGCCGAGCGGATCATTGCGGTGCACGATCAATTGGCCCGGCAGAACGCACGCCTGGCCGAGCTGGCCACGACCGACGAGTTGACCGGCGTGAAGAACCGTCGCCGGTTCCGTGAGGATCTGGACCTGCTCTTCGCCCAGGCCGACCGCCAGGCGTCCCCCCTCTCGCTGATCATGCTCGACATCGATCACTTCAAGCAATACAACGATCAGTTCGGCCATCTGGCCGGAGATCGGGTCCTCCACGAAGTCGGCTCGAGGTTACGTACGATCCTCCGGGGCCACGATGTCGTGGCCCGCTACGGGGGCGAGGAATTCGTCGTGCTGCTGCCCGCTACCGGCGCCGAGGAAGCCCTCGGCGTGGCCGAGCGGGTGCGAACGGCCATCTCGGCAGGGCCTTGGCCCCACTCCTGCAAGGTCACTGCCAGCCTGGGCGTCGCCACCTCCGATCGCGACACCCCCACCGCCGCGATCCTGGTCGACCAAGCGGACCGCGCCCTCTATCAGTCGAAACAAACCGGCCGCAATCGGTGCACTCACTTCGCCCACAGTGGTCAGTGGGCAGTGGTCAGTAATTCTCCGGCCCGAGGATTGATTCAGGTTTCACTCTCTTGCGAACCTCCCATCCGTCCTTTACAACAGTAGCGGTTTCCGTCTGAACCCTGACCACTGACCACTGACTACTCGTAAAGATGCGGCCTGCCGCCTGCGTCCTCATTCTGGCCTGGTGCTCCTTGCCGATGGTTCCGAACGCCGACCAGCCGGCGCAGCCTCGGGCCGCCGCGCTGCGATTCGCGGTGCGACTCGGCGGCGGATCCGGTGGTACGTCACTGCGGGACTGGCCGCGCACGAGCCGCTTGCTCGTGGCGATGGCACCGCAGGGTACGCGCTCGCCAGAGCCAAGGCTTGCCGTCGGGGAAACCGAACGAGGCGCGCCCACGGTGCTCGGCTGCGACGTCGGCGGGCTGAAACTAGGGGCAACGGCGCTCCTGGACGCTCACTCGGCAATCTTCCCGCTGGACGAGCTGGGCCAGCTCCGTCCGGGTATGTATGAGGTCCAGGCCCTGCTGCACACGAATCTCGACCTCAACACCCCCAATGCACCCGGGGACCTGTACAGCCCGGTGCGTACCGTACAACTCGACCCGGCGTCCGGAGCCTCGGTCGAACTGGAACTGTCGCAAACCGTGCCCGCGGAGACGCTCCCGCCTGATTCGGACCTGGTCAAGCACGTCAAGATCCGCTCGCGACTCCTGAGCGCGTTCCACGGCCGGCCGATCGATCTGCGCGCCGGTGTGATCCTCCCACGGGGCTTCGCCGATGAGCCCGGTCGCCGATATCCGTTGCGCGTCCACATCGGCGGTTACGGCGCGCGGTACACGGACGTTGACGCCATGATGGCCGACGGCTCGGGGTTTCGCCGCGCCTGGATGGCCGACGACGTTCCACGGATGATCCTCGTCCACCTCGACGGGGCCGGACCGCTCGGCGATCCCTACCAGGTCGATTCGGCCAACCACGGGCCGTATGGAGCGGCTCTCACCGGCGAGCTGATCCCGTACGTCGAGGCGCGGTTCCGCGGCGTCGGCCGGGGCGAAGCCCGCGTGCTCGACGGCGGCTCGACCGGCGGCTGGGTCGCCCTGGCCTTGCAGGTCTTCTACCCCGCGTTTTTCAACGGCGCCTGGGCCTTTTGCCCCGACAGCGTGGATTTCCGCAGCTTCGAGCTGATCGACATCTACGGGGACGACAACGCTTACATCAACCGGCACGGCTTCGAGCGGCCGGCGGTGCGCGATGTCTCGGGTGAAGTTCGGTTCACGATGCGGCATGAGTGCCGCATCGAAAACGTCCTGGGCCTGGGCGATTCGTGGGCGCTTTCCGGCGGCCAGTGGGGTGCCTGGAACGCGACCTACGGGCCGCGCGGGGCCGACGGCCGACCGGTTCCTCTCTGGAACCCCGCTACCGGTCGGATCGACCACACGGTCGCCGAACACTGGAAGGCTTATGATCTCCGACGAATCCTGGAGGAGCGATGGGCCGAGCTTGGCCCCAAGTTGAAGGGGAAACTGCACATCTGGGTCGGCGAAGCCGACGATTACTTCCTCAACAACGCCGTGCACCGCCTGGACAACTTCCTGTCGTGCGCCCGGCCCGCTTACGAAGGGTCGATCCACTACGGCCGAGGAGAAGGCCACTGCTGGATGGGCATTTCCCAGCGCGAGATGATGAGGCAGATGGCCCGCCGCATTGCGGCGGCGACCGTCGATGCAGCATCCCCCAAACCTGGAGACTGAATCGCCATGATCCGCACTCAGCGTGACCGAGGTCCGGCGGCCTCCGCTCTCGCATTCTTGCGCCCTTGACCTTGCTGACCTTTCTCGGACCGATCGCGGTCGCCCAGCGGCCGGACGTCAACTATGACGAGGGCAAGGCCGGGACGTACAGGCTGCCCGCCCCGCTCGTCATGGCGGATGGACGGTTGGTTACAAGCCGTGATATGTGGCTCGACGAGCGCCGGCCCGAGCTGCTGCGGCTCTTCACGACCGAGGTTTACGGCGCCGTGCCGGAACCGTCCAGGCCGATCCAGCCGACGTACCGGGTCCGTTCCGAGGACAAAGCGGCACTGGGCGGCAAGGCCATCCGCCGCGAGGTAACGATCGCGTTCACGGACCAGCCGGACGGTCCCCGGATGGACCTCCTGATCTACCTCCCGAAGACGGCGGGTCCCGAGCACCGAGCGCCGGCCTTCGTGGGCCTGAACTTCAGCGGCAACCACGCGGTCCAGCCCGATCCGGGAATCACGTTGTCGAAGCAGTGGATGCGGAACAACCCGCAGAAGGGCATCACGGACCATCGGGCGACCGAAGCAACCCGTGGCTCCGAGGCGTCGAACTGGCCGGTCGAGCGGATCATCGATGGCGGCTACGCCCTGGCGACAGCGTATTACGGCGACATCGACCCCGACTACGATGACGGGTTCCAGAACGGAGTCCATCCGATCTTCTACCGCCAGGGCCAGCAACGGCCCAAGGCCGGCGAGTGGGGCTCGATCGGGGCCTGGGCGTGGGGCCTCAGCCGGGCGCTCGACTACCTCGAAACCCTGCCCGAGATCGACGCCAAGAGAGTCGTCCTTATGGGCCATTCGCGCCTCGGCAAGACGGCGCTCTGGGCCGGGCGCAGGACCCACGGTTCGCCATCGTGATCTCGAACAATTCGGGCGCCGGCGGTGCGGCGCTCTCGCGCCGCATCTTCGGCGAGACCGTCGCGCACCTGAATACGTCATTCCCTCATTGGTTCTGCTCCAACTTCCACAAGTTCAGCAGTCATGAGGATCGCCTGCCCGTCGACCAGCACGAGCTGATCGCCCTGATTGCCCCGAGGCCCGTGCTGGTCTGCTCGGCCGAGGAAGACCTCTGGGCCGACCCGAAGGGCGAGTTCCTGTCGGCGAAAGCCGCCGATCCCGTCTACCGACTGCTGGGAACCGACGGACTGGCCGCCACCGAGATGCCCAAGCCCACCGTCAACAGTCTGGTCAAAAGCACGATCGGCTACCGCATACGGCCGGGTAAACATGACGTCACCTCCGATGACTGGGAAGCCTACATGAATTTCGCCGATCATCATTTCGGCAGGAAGAGCCAGTAGCCTTGCGATTCGAGAGTGCAGTTTCCAGATTTGGGATCATTAATCTTACTTGAATTTTGATTCTGGAATCTCGAATCCGGAAGTCTTCTTCGATTGCGCCGAACAGATCGCATCGGGACATCGCCACTCGTTACACATTTCCGAGATCCTGATCACCCATGACGATCTCCGAATCGACCCCTCCCCTGGACTTTGGGAGAAAGCCGGGAGCCCTGGCGCTCGGGATCTTGCTCGCCGCCCTCGCTGGCCGAGTCGCGGCGGACGAGGCACGGCCGGCGGACCATCTGAGGATTGCGATCCTGGCATATCAGGACGCAGAAGAGGGGCTGAGGTCGGTGGAGCGGGCATTGATCGGATTGCGTGCGGACGCGGGGATCTCGCAGCCGTTCACGGTCGCCCGTGGCACATACGCCGATCTCTGGCACTGGCTCGAGACGGGCGCGGTTGACCTGGCGATCGTGAGCCCCGCCCTGCTGGGCAAGGCCCTCGAGGTCGGTGGCGGCGTCCGCTGGGAGTACCTGGCCTCGGTGAAGGAGCCTCCGGACCCGTCGCCGTCTTTGAGCGTCGCGGTCGTCCGCGAGCAGTCCCCGGTACGCACGGCCGAGGACCTGCGGAGCCTGCTGGTCCGCGGCGAGGGCCGGCTCCTCTTCGTCGATCCGCTCTCCGTATCCGGCGCGCTGGCGCCGCGGGTCGCTCTGGCTGCCGCCGGCATTCCCGTCCCGGAGAGTCGCACCCGATACACCCATTCTCATACCAACTCCGTTCGTGCGCTCCGTCGGGACGACGCGAACGACGCGGTCGCATTCGTCTGGAATGGGATTCTCGACGACCTCAGCATGGCAGGTCTCCGAAAGGTCGACCTGCCGACGCTCGCCGGTCTGCGAATCCCGCGAGACGCCCTGATCGCCCGCGCGGATATCCCGCAGCTCGACCGACTCAGGAACGCGGTGAACGCTGCTGCCCGCGCCGCCGTTCCAGCCGGGGCCGGGGCTTCGTTCGTTGCCGACCCCTCCTGCGCGACGGGGACACGACGGTGCGGGCCTGGCTCGCCACGACAGGGGCTCCACCGCCGGACCGGCTCATGCGGCTGGATCTCGAAGAGCTGGGCGACCTCCTGGTCCACTACGCCCGATCGCAGTCGGCGCCGTTGCGACTCGCCGTGGTCTTCTCCGGCGGCGGCGCGAAGTGCTCGTACCAGGTCGGAGCGATCCGCGCGATCGAGGAGAAGCTCGCCCGGCTGCGGCAACAGACCGGCGAGAGTTCGATCGACATCTCGCTGGTCGTCGGCACGTCGGGGGGCGCGATCAATGCCCTGCCGGTCGCGATGGGGATGTCGGGCTCGCCGGAGCTTTACCAGGAGATGGCGACAGCCTGGCGCTCCCTCGACCAGCGCGACATCATCCGTCCGGCGCTCCCCGTGCGGTTGAACCTGGCGATGTGGTTCGCGTCGCTCCAGTTCCTGGTTTTCTCCTGGATCTGCCACCGCCGCCAATCGGCCGGGCACGAACGGACCCACCTCGGCCGCTGGATCCTCTGCCTCATCGCCGGTGCGGCGGAGGTGCTGCTCGCACATCTGCCATGGGACCCGTGGCGAGCGCTGGGTCCGCGACCCGATCTCCATCGGCTCTACCTCTGGCTGACCTTCGGCGGAGAGGGCGGCGGGCTGGATCCTGCTGGCGACCGGCGCGGCGGGACTCGCTCTACGGGCCTCAGGTGCCGAGGGCCGGCCTGTGCTGGTGCGATTTCGCCGGCTGGTGCGGGCCGCGTCGATGGCGGGAATCGTCGTGCTCCCGGTGCTCCAGGCCTGGACCATCCTCGCCTACGAGTTGACCCTCTCCGAGGGCTATGGAATCGAGGATACTCTGTTCGATCGCTTCTCCCAGCTAGTGGCCGCGAAGCGGCGCGGCGGAAGGACGGCCGGAGGTGCCTGTCCCCTTCGCCGGCGACGCGACGAAGCGGGCGGAGGCGTTCCAGATGGTGAGTCGCCAGATTATCGGTGACGGCCTCCTCACGCGCGACCTGGTGCTGACCGGTTCGGTACTCGGCGAGCCGGGACTGGAGTTACCGTCGGACCTGTATTTCTGGGCGTCGGCCGGACGGACGAGCGAGCCGCCTCATTTCAGCACCCGCGGGGTCGCGGTGGCGGGCCGGCCGGAACTCCTCCTCGACGCGCTGATGGCCTCCGGTTCAATCTACCCGGTATTCCCGGCCCGGGTCCTCCGCGACTTCCCCAGCGCCGGACGCAACACCGAGGTCGTCGACGGCAGCTTCGCACACAGGAGCCCTATCGAAGCGGCGGTCCTCTGGGGGGCGACTCACATCATCCTGATCCAGGCCGATCCGGATGAACTGGTACCGCGCGGCAGCTTCGGCGAGAACATCGCCGCGGCACTCACCCACCTCTACGAACAGGCGCAACTCACCGACGTCCGCACCCGGGAGCAAGCCATGCTCTTCAGCCTCGCACCTCGGCCGCCGCACATCGGGCTCCTCGACTTCGCGAGCAACCTGATCGACACCTCGCTCGCGAAGGGCTATCGGGAGGTCCAGGGCAATAGCGACGACGCCACGCAGCCGCCGCCGTTTCGCAAGGAGGTGGGTGTGCCTCATTTCGTCGCGCTGCCTGTCGCCGAGGGCGAAATGAGGCGATCGAACCACTGATCGATCGGTCGCGCCCAACGATCGGCGTAGGCGTTCACCAGCAGCGCCACCACGATTCCGGTGAAGACGTCCATCGTGTAGTGCGCGCGGAGGATGATCACCGTGGTCGCCTCGAAAAGCGCCACCAGCAGGCCGAGTGCCGCGGCACCCCGAAAACGCAGCCGGGCGATCTCGAGGCCGCCCCAGACCGCAATCGCCGTGTGACCGGAAAAGAAGAGGTCGGTGGCGGTGCCATAGGTCACCAGCAAAGACGGCACGCCGGGATAGTTCCAGATCATTCCCTCGGGCGGTGGCAGCGCGGTGAGTCCCTGCATCGTTTGCCGGAGTGCGAAGACGATGAGCAAGCCGAGGAACGGGCGAATCGTCGGGCCGAAGATGCTTCGGGTCAACAGGAAGATCCCGACCAGGTCGATGACCAGGGAGCTGAGCACGAGGAGCGCATTGCGCGCGCGGGGACCTCCTGGAGCCAGTGATGGACGCCTGCGGTGAGTTGGTGCAGGCCATCGCCCAGGCCACCTTCGGGGAAGCCCCGCGCGCCGATGAGCGACTGGGTCCAGAACCACAGGCCGAGGGCCACCACGATGGCCGCGATACGGAGCGCGATCGCGCGCACTCTGCGATGTCCCCTCGACTCGAGAGGTGGATTGGCGCTCATGGTCCCTCCGGCTCGGGCCGCGACGGCCCGGTTGGTGTCTCGTTCTCGATGCCGAGCATGGTCTCGATCTGGGCCCGAACTTCTTTCATCAACGCAGCCGGTGCCCGATCGCCGGCCGTCACGTCGATCGGCTCCCCGACGTGGACCGTGACGGTCAGCGGACGATGTACCGTGGCAACGTCGGTCAGGTCCTCTTCCAGCCGCTCGACGGTCTCGAGCACTCGCTCGACGCTCGGGCTGCCTTCGAGGTAGCCGGCCGGATAGAGCGAGAGCTGCTGTGCCAGATACAGCCGCGCGAGCTGTCTCCAGCGCCGTTCGCGCTCGGCCTCGGTGATGCCGCCCTCGACCATGTCCGGAAGGATCGCGGCCCGGAGACTGCGCACGCGTCCGGGCACATCGGTCTCCCGCCGCTTGATCTTCCATTCGGCTTCGAGCGGCATGAGGATGTCATCGATGAGCCGTGACAACCGATCGTTCAGCGCACCGGGACGGACTTCCCCGACGAGCTCGAGTTCCTTGAGGCCGAGGATGGCATTGCCGACGCGCTGGAGCCGCTCGATGAGCGGGAGCTCGCGCCGGGGCTCCCAGGTCAGGCGGCCCTCGATGCGATCGATGACCGGGTTCGCGCTCTCCTCGAGCCGGCCGAGGAAGCGGTAGCGGAGCGCGACCGGGACGAGTACGGTGCGGGCTCCCGGCTCGGTCTTCGCCCGTTGTTTCGCAGCCGAGCGAGCAATGAAGGCAGGGCCCTCCTGGAATGCCGCGAGCCGGTCGTTCGCCCGCGTGACGAGCCCTTCGGCGAAGATCACCAGCGGCCGTCTGGCCTCGACCAGCAGCTCGATCGCCGCCTTGAGCGCCGTGCGGTCGAGGCCCTCGCGGTAGACGCTGAACCCCCCGATCCGTCGGAGAATCCAGGTCGTGAGGCGATCGCCCATGAAGAGGTGCCAGCTCGCCATGGTGTAGCTCGGAGTGCCCGCCTCGAACCCGAGCAGGGTGACAACTATCGGATCGTTCGGCCGGCAGTGATTCGGAACGATCACGATGCTGGCTCGCTCGCGAAGCACCGCGCGGAGGCGCTCGACGCCGATGAAATCAACTCCGGTAACTCCCCAGACCTTGGACAGATACGGCCGGATCCCCGGGCGGAACACGGCCGGCCAGAACCCACCCCGATGGGGAGGGACGAAATGATAGGGTTTGTCGATGACGATGTTCTGCATTCTCCCCCCGAGGACAGCCCCATCATTGCGGATCACGCCGGAGCCGTCGGACTGGACCCTGGAGCCTCTCGGTCTCGCTGGCTGGCCGATGGCTCCATCTCACATTGTATGGGCGACTTTGGCAACTGTGTGCCACATGCGAGCGCACAATCGAGAGCATCGAGGTTCAACGCGAGCGGAGATCCGCGCCCCCGGTCTGTCATTCGTCTTGACGACGACTTCACGAGGGCGGATCGTGATATCGAAAGACAGCTCCGCACGCTCGATCGCCCATTGCGCCCGTGTTGAAGGAGGCCCCGCAATGTCTCACGCCCTGCGAGTCTTGTTAACCCTGGCCGGCCTTTGTGGTCCGGTCGCCATCGGATGGCAAGCGACCGCCGCCGACCTGGCTCGACCCAACGTGATCGTGATCGTGACGGACGACCAGGGGACGGTCGACCTGCACATCGCCGGGGCGACGGACCTGGCGACGCCGCATCTCGACGCCCTGGCACGTCGGGGCGTGCGATTCACTCAGTTCTATGCCGCGGCGCCGATCTGTTCGGCGTCGCGGGCCGGCCTGCTCACGGGGCGGCATCCCGTGCGCGCGGGGATGCCGGCCAACGCATCACCGGTGGCGGGCCAGCCCGGCATGCCGAGCCGGGAGATCACGATCGCCGAGATGCTCAAGACCGCGGGCTACACCACCGGCCACGTCGGCAAGTGGCACCTCGGCTATTCGCCCGAGACCATGCCTCTGGGACAGGGCTTCGACAGCTCGTTCGGCCACATGGGAGGTTGTATCGACAATTATTCTCATTTTTACTACTGGAGTGGTCCCAACCGACACGACCTGAACCGCGACGGCCGCGAGGTCCAGGCACCCGGCCGCTTCTTCGGCGACCTGATGGTCGAAGAGGGCGTCTCGTTCTTGCGACGGAACAAGGACCGCCCGTTCTTCCTCTATTTCGCGATCAACGAGCCGCATTATCCTTATCAGGGCGACCCGAAGTGGCTCGAGCATTACGCCCAATTGAAATACCCCCGCAACCTGTACGCGGCGTTCCTCTCGACGATGGACGAGCGGATCGGCCGGCTGATCGCCGAAGTCGATGCACTGGGCCTGCGCGAAAGCACGCTCGTGATCGTCCAGTCCGACCACGGCCACTCGACCGAGGAGCGCGCACCACTACGGAGGCGGCAGCGCGGGCCGATATCGTGGCGCCAAGTACAGCCTGTTCGAAGGAGGCATCCGCGTGCCGGCGATCGTCAGTTGGCCGGGGCACCTGCCGCAGAATGAGGTCCGCAATCAAGTTGCCCACGGTTGCGACTGGCTGCCGACGATCGCCGAGCTGTGCGGCGTCGCGACGCCGACATTCCCGATCGACGGCAAGAGTCTGGTCCGCGTGATTCATTCGGCCGAGGCGCCGACGCCTCACGACGTCCTGCACTGGCAGTTCGATACGAGCTGGGCCGTGCGCGAGGGCAACTGGAAGCTGCTCCACGACGTGGTCGACACGACCCGAAGCGCACCGGGCGAACGGATCCAGGGCGAGTTCCTCGTCAACCTCCGCGACGATCCGTCGGAGACGACGAACGTCGCGGCCCAGCATCCCGACATCGTCGCGCGAATGGAGCGCCGGAGGGCCGAATGGTCATCGGGCATCGATCCCGAGTAGGGTGGGTCGAACGACGCGATCCGTTTCGTTCGAACCACCCTGCGGCTAGAGTGCTGCGGCGGTCTGGGTCTGTTCCGCCCGCGTCCATTCGAGGGAAGCCAGCAGAGCCAGGATGGCTTCGGGGTCGACCGGCTTGACGAGGTGATGGTCGAAACCGGCCTGCTCGGAGCGGTCGCGAGCTTCGTCCTCGGCGAAGCCGGTGAGAGCGGCGAGGAGGTCGATTCCGGAGCTCAGCTCGTCGTCCTGGCGGATCCGTCGAGCCACCTCGAGTCCATCGAGGCCCGGCAGACCAATGTCCATCAAGACCGCGGCGGGATGAAAGGATCGGACTGCATCGATCGCGGAGACGCCGTCGAATGCGACCTGGACCTCGTATCCCTCGAGCTTGAGGATCAAGGCCATGCTCTGCGCGGCGGTGGCATTGTCGTCAACCACGAGGACGCGGCGCGAAGGTGCGGGCGAAGGGAGGTCCGCGCTCGCCCCATTTTCGAGATCGAGGGCGCGGTCCGGAATCGCGTTGTGCAGTCGGGCACGGGTGCGCGGGCGGGTGCGGACCGGCCCGGGTGGATCGGACCGCGGGCCGAGATCGGCTCGGGCCTGGATCTGAACCCTGGTCAGCACGGGGAGCCGGACGAGGAACTCGCTCCCCCGACCCGCTCCGTCACTCCGAGCCTGTACCGAGCCCCCATGCATCTCGGTGAGGCTCCGCACCAGGTTCAGGCCGAGACCCAGCCCGCCCTGGGCGCGGTCCAGCGAATGGCCGACCTGGGCGAACATATCGAAGACCCGGGGCAGCATCTCGGGCGGGATGCCCACGCCGTTATCGCGGACGCGGAAGACGACATCGCCTCCGTCGACCGCGACCCCCAGGCGGATCTGGCCGCCGTCCTCGGTGTACTTGGCCGCATTGTTCAGCAGGTTGGAAAGGACCTGCGCCATGCGGTTCAGGTCTGCGTCGACCAGAACGGGGCCGGGAGGCAAGGCGAGCGACAGGCGATGGCGATGCACGTCGATGGTCGGCCGGCTGGTCTCGACCGCGAGCATCACGATGGACGCCACGTCAACCGGCTCCTGGTTGAGCCGGATCTTGCCGCCGGCCACCCGGGACATCTCCTGGAGGTCGTCGACCAACTGGCCGAGCTGGTGCAACTGGTGGTCGACTACGTCGCGGCGCCCAACTGAGGTCGGGGTTGTCCATGCCGTGGTGTTTCATGATCCGCACGGCGTTGCGGATCGGTGCCAGGGGATTACGAAGCTCGTGGCCCAGCATGGCCAGGAACTCGTTCTTGCGGGCATCGGCCTGGGCAAACTCTCGCACCTGGGCCTCGCTGCGCCGGAGGTCATCCTCCAGTCGGCGACGGCTCACGACCACGACCGTGTCCGCCTCCGCGCTGGGACTCGGCAGAGCAGGGTGGGCATCGGGGCTCGGCCGCGCTGGGATCGACAACGCGATTGCACCGGACTGGCGCAGACTGAGCGTTGCCGCCCAGCAGGCGACCGCCGCGAGCAGCGGCGCCGCCGCGATGCGACCCGCCGGCGCCACCGCAATGACCTGGACGAGCTGTAAGAGTCCGCAGACGACCAGGATAGCTCCCAGCACCCAGACCCTGCCGCGCGCGAAAGACGCCGCGACAGAATGCCGCCATCGGATCAGGGACTCGGCGGCGACCGCCGCCAGGATCAGGCAAGCCAGTCCGAGCATCAGGTCGGACGCAGGCTGCACGGTGCGCGAGATCATCTCCCCGACGCTTCCCAGCCAGGCCGGACCGGCGTCGACTCCATTGAAGACCGGGACCTGAGCGTCCAAGGATCCACCCTCCATGCCGCTCCCCCGAACGATCCCGTCCGGAAAGGAGCCCCGAACCGGCGGCCATGCCGCGACTCCGCTCAAGGTGACCCATATCGATATACTTCCCCGGAGCTAATGTCGCAAGCCGGTATCGGCCTCGGATCGTCGTTTTTGGCAGATGCGACTGTTTGCCGAAGGACTACGGCTCGATCCGCTGCCATTTTGGCAGGCGGGAGTCTACTCGGTTGGTCGCTCGATGTTTCTAGGCCGCGATCGAAGCCCCATCTCTGGACAGCCTTGTCGATCTCAGCTCAAACTGGCATCTATGAGCACAGGAGAGACGGACGCACCGAAACCGCTTTTCTGGATTGGGTCGAGTCGGAACGACCTGAAAGGCTTCCCGCCGGAAGTTCGCCTGGCGATCGGCTTTGCCTTCTGGCAGGCTCAGATCGGCCGCAAGAACCCGGATGCCAAGCCTCTCAAAGGCTTCGGTGGAGCTGGCATTCTGGAGTTTGTCAAAAATCAGGATAGCAGTACCTACCGAGGGGTTTATACCGTCAAACTTCCTGGAACGGTTTACGTCCTTCACATCTTCCAGAAGAAATCCAAGAAGGGCATCAAGACACCGACGCCGGAAGTCGAAACCATCCGGCGCCGGCTCAAAGCGGCGGAGAAGCATCATGCGGCAAGACGATCGGAAGACGATGAGTCAGGAACCTCCGGAGATCATTGAACCGAGTAGTGGCAACGTCTTTGCAGACCTGGACCTCGAGAACCCTGAGGAGTTACTGGCCAAGGCGGAGCTGGTGCAACGCATCTGCGACATCATCGCCGAGCGAAAACTGACGCAAACCCGGGCCGCGGCAGTTCTCGGCATCGATCGGCCGCAGGTCTCCGCGCTGATACGGGGTCAGCTCGACGAGTTCTCGATCGATCGGCTGTTCCGGTTCCTCAACGCCCTGGGTCGTGATGTCGAGATCATCATCCGGCCCGCCCGTCGAGCCACGGAGGCTGGGACAAGAGTCATTGTCGGTTGATCGACAATTGAGGATGGCGAATACCCGGACGCGTCCCGACGTCACCCACTTTGGAGCCTGGATCGTCGTCTAATCCAACCGCCGATGACGAGGCAATTCTCATGCGAGCCAACGTGCTGATTTTGCTCATCCTCGCCGGTTGGCTTCAATCGGCCCGGGCCGAGGAACCACGTATGCTCTGGGGGAAGACGGTCGGGGCATGGATCGCGGTCTATCGCGACAAGTCGAGCACTGAGGACCAGCGCCGGCAGGCACTGGTGGCCCTGGAATACTTCGGGCCAGAGGCCGAAGCGGCGGTCCCGGATTTGATCGAGGCGCTCCACCACTTCCAATTCTGGAGTGAAGCATTCGATGCCCTGGTCCGGATCGGTGGCCCATCCGTGCCGGCGCTCCGTGACATGCTCAACGAGCCGGACGGAGAGATGCGCGCCCGCGCGGCTTCGGTTCTCGGGAGGATCGGCCCACCGGCGCGGGCGGCCGTTCCGTCGCTCATCCGCGTCATCAGACCCCCCTTTGATCCCCAGCGAGATCCCGACAACCTCGTTGGGGAGGTTGTCGAGGCGCTGGGTCGGATCGGACCGGAGGCCAAGGCCGCTGTGCCGGTCTTGAACGACTTGCTCGACGAAGCGGCTGGCAACGATTTCGAGGTGGTCCTCGCCCTGGAGCGGATCGGCGCACCGCCTGTCCGGAAGCTGCTCGACATGGTCCTCCGCGAAGCTCAACCCGACATCACTAATGAACTGGCCATGCTGGGACCGAGTGCCCATGATGCGGTTCCCGCCCTTCGTGCGGCCCTGACGGACAAGCGGTCCCGAATCCGCATCTCCGCAGCGGTCGACCTCGCGCACATCGAGCCTTCCGCGGTGGAATCGATCCCGGTGCTGATCGAAGCCTTAAAGATTCCCGACGACCCAGACATTGGTGACGAGCTGGTCGCCGAGGCGCTGGCGCGCCTCGGGACGAGGGCCAAGGCGGCGTTACCCAAATTGATCGGCCTCGTGAAGAACGGGTCTGATAACACGGCATTCATCACGGTTCTCCTGGAGGTCCTCGTGCAGATCGATCCTGATGGCACGGAATGCGTGCCCGTGTTGATCGAGGCCCTGAAGCACGAGGAGTTCGAAATCGTTGACACTGCGGCCAGGTGCCTCGGCCTGCTAGGGCCGCGGGCCAAGGACGCCGTCTCCGCTCTGTCGAACACCGTGACACGCGATTTCTCAAAGGTATTCGAGAATGACTATGATCCGCAGGTCAGCGCAGTCAAGGCCCTGCGACGCATCGACCCGCGGGCGAAGTCGTCAATCCCCATCCTGATTGGTGCTCTGAATCACCGATTCAAGCTCATGGGCCCGGGGCGCGATTACCATGCCGCCAAAACCGCTGCCGAGGTTCTCGGCTCCTTTGAGGCCGAGGCGAAGGCCGCAATCCCCGCCTTGATTGAAATGATCAGAACGCGTGAGAACGAGCACCAGAATGGGCCTCTCTACCGTGCGGTCATACTGGCCCTGGGACAGATTGGACCCGAAGCCAAAGCCGCGATCCCAATCCTTCAGAATTTGATGACAGAATATGGTGAAGAGTCTCGATACCATCCGGAACTCGTAATCGCGCTGTATCAGCTGGCCCCGGACGGGAAGGATTCCGCCGAGCAATGGCTCAAACAAGTAGTGAGCAACCAGGGACACCGGGAGATGCGACTCAATCTGGAGGCTCGGGCCAGAGTGATCGCTGCCATGGGCCGAACGAGTTTCGAGACTGATTGGCTGACCCGCCGTTATCTGGAAGAGCTCGAGGACATGCCCGCATACAATGACCAGAACTGGATAGGAATCCTCGATGGTTGGTTCGAAAACGTCGGCCGTCTCGGCAGTGGAGCAAGGTTAGCCATCCCCCGCCTGAACGAGTTCCGCAAGCACTCGAGCCCGTGGGTCCGGATGTGGGCCGCGGAGGCCCTCGAACAGATCGTGAAGGCTCCTCCAGTCATGGCCGATTAGACACTTACGGTCCCCGATGTTGGGCGAAGTCGGAAAACTCGCGCCTCACGCACCACCACCTCGGATCTCATGGCTTGCCGCCGACGACCTCGATCGCCTTCTCCAGCAATTCGTCGCGGCCGGCGGCGACGCCCGCGATCGTCCGCGAGACGGGAACCGTCGGCAAGATGCCGACGCCGTGATGTCGGGAGCCGTCGTGCTTGAGCACCTTCATCCCCGTCCAGACCACCCGGTAACCACCCGGCAGGGCGAACGGGTTGACATTGCCGTTGGTCCCGGCCGTCGGACCGCCGACGATCGCGCCGAGCTTGTAGTGCTCGACGATCCCCATGCACGACTCGGCGTAACTGATGGCTCGCCCGTCGGTGATGAACGCCTTCTTCGCATTCAGGTAAGGCTTGGTCGCCGAGATCTTCCACTCGCCCTGCCGCTGGAAAGTCATCCGCTCGCGATCGGGCCGCCGGAGCTGCGGGACATGCCACTGTGCGCTGGTCATCGGCTTCTCGGTCAGGTGCGCGAAGAAGGTGAAGGGGTTTAGCTTGCTGGGATAGCCGCGGAAGTCGAAGACGATCCCCTCGGCGCGCTCCAGGTCGGGCAGTGCCCGGCGGAAGTCCTCATCGTCGATCCGACTCACATCCACATAATAAATCCCCTTGCGGACCTCCTGGAGCTTCGGCGGTCGCGAGTCTTCCGGTCGACCCTGTTCGCGGGACAGGCGGACCGTCCGAGGCGGCTGACCGGCATCGCCGAGCCCGAGGACGACCTCGGAGCCCGGCGCGCCGGCACCCAGGCGTTTCAAGCCAATGTAGCGCCGCCATTGTGGAGTCGCGCCGGAGATCGATCGCTCGACGTCGGCCAGCGCCTCGGCGGCGGGCTTACCGTCGATCGTTCGAATGATGTCGCCGGGCTTGGCATCCTTGACCCGGTCGCCGACCCGCGTCACGACGACCTGGCCTTCGATCCAGTCCCAGGCCAGGGGAGGGGAGCCGGTCGGGTCGCCACCGGGTGTCATGGAGACCCCGCCATGGCCGTCGTTCAAGGCGGCGACCATCCGCCGGAGCGTCGCCAGGAACGCGCGCTCGTCGGGGTCCTGGGCCGCCGAGGTTAACGCCGCACGGAGCACCGCGGACCAGTCGGTTGTCACGACGTCGAAATAGGGGTAGAAGTGCTGGAGGACGTTCCACCCGAGGGCGACATCCGCCAGGCGTGTCGTACGGTCGTCGCCCGAGTAGCGCGAGAGTGCCGGCTTCGCGGGGTCGGTCTTCGCGTGCGGGAGTGTACCGGCGTCGTCGCCGTACAGGGCCAGCGGGACCAGGCAGGAGACGCCTCCGCCCAGATCGGCGCGAAACGCTTCGGCCGGGTCGGGTGCCGCGTCGGGACGGCGACCGTCGGTCAGCTTCCAACGCTGACGACGGCTTGTATAGATCTGGAACTGCCGGTTCGAATCGTTGCCGTAGCCGAAATGGTCCCAGGAGACGATCTCTCTGCGCTTTTGCCGTCATTTTCAAGTCGTCGGGAGTGGACGGTGCGGCGCCGGTCGGGAAAACGCGGACCGTCGGGCCCAGCGGGCGGAACAGCTTTTCGAGCCGTTGGGCCAGGTCCGCCGGGTCCTTCGCCGATTCGATCTCGCGGACGCCCGCCATAGCCGTCGCGTCCCAGTCCGTCGAGGCGGCCGCGTCGCTCGGGTGGAAGTGACGGACGTAGCCCAGCAGGCGCGTGAGGGCGACCAGGTTGTCGAGTCCCCGCCCCTCCAGAGGCCGCGCCGGCTCTCTCGAGGTCGCGGGCACTGCTCCGGCGTCTTCCAGCCGGACGTCGTCGATCCAGGTCGGGCTGCCGCCGATGAGCAGGACGCCGAAGACGATGGACTCGGCGTCCGGGGCGACGTCGCCGACGATCTCGGACTCGCCCCAGGTTCGGTTCCGAATCGGGCGGTCGTCCATATTGTCGAAGAAGCCCATCTGGTTGCCGGCGCGGTCGACGCGCAGCCAGAATTGCACGCGGTCGACCGGCCCCGTCGGCTCGATTCGCGCGGACCCGCGCATGCGGATCATGCGGCCGCGGTACGGCCTCGCGTCAATCGACCGAAGCAGGATAGCGACCCCACCTTTCGGCGCATCCCCTTGAACCCGAATCCGGACACATTGTTGGCCTTCGCGCGCGCCACCCTTCACCACCTCGGCTCGGTAGCCGCGCGTCGTCAGGACCCAGTCCGCAGGGGCTTTGCCGACGTCGTCCTTCTCGAAATCGTAGCGCAACGGTCCGATGTCCGCCCGCGCCACGGCCGCGATCAGCAGGAAACCGAGAGCGGCCTTGAATCCTCCAAGTCTCAGCATCGAACCTGGCTCCTCTTGGCGAATCACTCGCGGATAAGGTCTCAATCCCCAGCCTATCGAGATTTGATCAACTCCAGCTCCCACAGGGCTTCCAGGCGGAAGAACCGGGCGGCCTCGGCGAATTCGCGAGGAGGGGCCAGTTCGACCCGTCCGCCGCTGAGGGGGCCGGTTCGCTTGAAGGCGTCATGGAGCGATCGGCCGTCCTCCAGCGAGGCCATTCGCTCGATATGCGACCGGATCGCCGTGAACGGCGCGACCCGGCTGCCGTCCGAGCCAACCTGGGCGCGCCCCCAGAAGATGGACCAAGCCGCCAGGTGCTCCGCGAGACGAGGGTCGAATACGAGGCGGGCGTCGGTCGGCTCCCCGTCCTCGCGGTACCGCCGGACAGCTTCGTCCAGGATCCTCTGGTAAATCCGGCCTGCCGCCACGGCCTGGCTGGAAGATGGATCGTCTGAGTCCCTCGACCGTGACGCCTTCGGCAATTGGCTCTCGGCTTCGATTCGGAAGAATCGGGCCACATCGGCGAATGCCCGGAACCGGGCCTTGTCGACGGGCTCAACGGTATCGCGGCCGGCCCTCTTGAGGGCGTCGTTCAGGAAACGGCCGCTTTCCAACCCACCCAACCGCTCGATGTGCGACCGGAGAGTCGCCGTGCGCCCGTCCGGGCGCGCGAGCCGTGCCCCCGCCAGAGCGACCCGCGCCGCGCGGTCGCGGGCCCCGGCCGATAGCGAGGCCCGGTCCGTGACGGCGGCGTCCTCCGCGTGCCTCCAGAGGTCCGACCAGTACGCCAGCCGCTCGGCGAGCAGCCCGTCGGAAATCCCTCCCTCCTGCAAGCGAGGCTCGCCCGCGGGCGGTGAGGCCGCGAATCGATCGACGGCTTCGTCCAGGATCGCCCGGTAGACTCGGCCCGCGATCTCGACCTGCTCGGCAGGAGTCACCGCGACGCCCACCGGATTGAGCGGCCGCTCGGACTGGAGGAGCGCGGGAATAATCCGGTCGATGCCATGCTCGTTGACCCGCCGGAAGAACCGGGCGACTTCTGCGAACTCGCGGGGCGGCCTGGTCTCGACCGACCCTCCGGCCGCCCTGGCCGTGTCATGCCGGAACCGGCCGGACTCCAGGGAACTCATGCGGCGGAGGTGATCGGACAAGGCCTGGTAGCGGGCGGCCCGGCTCTTCGCGGCGTTGTCCTGGGCTTCCTGCCAGCGGAGAGACCATTGCCCCAACCGCTCCGCCAACTCGAGGCGGAAGAGGGCCTCGACGTCCCGTGGGCCACCGCCCGGTCGGTGTGGTGTCAGGGCTCGAGGCACCGACTCGTCGAGAAGGTCTCGATAGATCCGGCTCGCGAGCGCCGCGCGCTCGGCGGCCGTCGGGTCGCTGACGGGATAAGACCAGTATCGACCCCGAAGGGGTGACATGCCGTAAGAACTCAGGCTACGCGGCGTGTCGAGCCCTTGCCCCGGCTGCTGATTCGCGGCTCTCCCGCCTTGAGCATGGGCGCTCTTGCGACCGTCGGCAACCATGCAGGCGACGGCGAGCGCGGCGATGCCGACGGCCGAAGTCCGTCGGCGAGACAGTTCGAGCAAACGGACGTTCATGGCCTGGACCTCCGACGCGAAGGGATCCATCAGTCGGACAATCTTCCTGAAGCCATATGGGCCATGGGGGCGTCACTACATGTGTTCCCTCGCGACCCCTTCGGGTATTATAGCGACTTCCCAACCGAACAATCGACGGGGCAGGAATCGCGCGGAAGCCAATCCTCACGGAACTGCCGTGATCCGTCCCATGGCGCTGGCTACCCAGCCAGGGCGGATGAAGATGCCAGGGGCGAACCGTAAAACCCGGCTCCCATCCGCGCAGGCCTCTGCAGGCGTGAAGAGAGACTGCCGATGAAGTACGCTTTCGCAGTCGTCGTGACCATTGCGTTCAGCGTTGTGGGAGTCGTGGGAGACTATCTGCTCAAGCTCGCCAGTTCCCGCGATCAGCCGCTTCGCAGCCGCTGGTTCTACATCGGCTTCGTCGTTTATGCCTCGACCGCGTTCGGCTGGGTGTTCGTGATGCGGCACCTGAAGCTGGCGACGATCGGGGTTGTGTACTCCGTGTCGATGATCGTGCTGCTCACAGGCATCGGCGCCGTGTTCTTCCGGGAATCGCTCAACGCCCACGAGATCGCCGGCCTGGTTCTGGCCATCGCCTCGCTGATCCTGCTCGTGCGGTTCGGCTGACCGCGGGCCGGAAGCAAGGAAGATGTGACGGGGTGGTATTCCATGGACTGGGATCTGGAGGAGAGGCCAGATGGCAGACGACGGACTCGAATCGGTGCGATGACGGGCCGGTGAGTCGGCTTCTACCGCCATCGCTCGGAGCAATTGGGAGCGTTCGCGATCACCGCCGAGATCCGTCAAGAAGGCCACCGGATCATGGGGGAGATGTACGACCAGATCACGGAGCGGTCGAACTTCCTCGTCCTACCGGGGATCACTCGAGGTGAGGTGGACCGTCGGAGAAGTCGTCATCGGTACGAGCGAGCAGAGGCGGCCCATGGTCCAGTATTCCCGTCAGATCGATCGAGAGAAGGGATTCCTCGCCGGTCAATAGTTGATCCGAAAACAAGATTTCCTCGGCCGGTTCCTGCCCCCGCGGGCGCGGGGCACTTTCGAGCTTTACCATAAGACATGAATCGGCTCCACCTCGCCCTTCGCATCTCATCAGCTCTCGACAATGTGCCCCGGTTCCAGGTCCTGGCCCGGATGCCCCTTCACGTCGCCGAGACTTGGAGCGCGGCCGGACTATTGGTAGAATCAGGCCGCCTGGGTGGAGTGCGTGGAACGGAAGACGGAATGCACGGTGGCGATGCGAACCAGAGTATGGGACGTTGCGCGACCACAGGACGGCGGTTGGTCAGCAACGGAGAGGGGCCAGAATGTCCGCATCAAGCCGTCATGTGCTGTTGAGTTATGGTATCGCCGCGGCGGGGGTGGTGGTGGCGGGCCTATCTCCCTGGTGGCTGACTCCGCTGTTCGGCAACTCGGGCCCGATGCGGCTGATCCTCGTGGCGGTGGTGACCTGCTCGGCCTGGATGGGCGGTCGAGGCCCCGGCCTATTCGCGACGGCCGCGGGTTTGTTCACGATTGTCCTGACGATTGACATGCCGGGCGACACGTCGAGCCTGTTGACGCGGTTATGGCGGTTCGTGCCGCTGGCCTTGCTGATCACGATGCTATTCGAGGGGATGCATGCCCAGCGCCGGCGTGCCGAACTGAAGGAGAAAGAGTATCTGCGCAGCGAGGGCCGCTATCGCCGCCTGGTCGAGGCCTCGGGTGAGGGCATCTGGGCGCTCGACCGGGACGGCCGAACGGTCTATGCCAACCCTCGCCTGGGCGAGATCCTGGACGTGCCGCCGGACCGGCTCGTCGGCCGGCCGCTGGCGGATTTCCTCCTGGATCCCACGTCCGACCCGCGGAACTGGCCTGACCCGCCGGAAGGCACACCGGTCTGGCATGAGGTCCGGTTCCGCGGCGCGGGGACGGTGAAGGACGTCGTGGCGACCGCGCGGCCGATCGGCCCGGACGATGCCCCCGGCGGCGGCCGGCTCGCCGGGCCGGCCGAAGCCGGCGGCCTGCTCTTGATGGTCACCGACGTGACCTCGCTGAAGCGCGCGAGCGGGCCCTGCGCGAGAAGGAATCGGTGCTCCGAAGTTTCTACGAGTCGTCGGCGATGGCCATGGGTGTCGTCGAGCTCTTCGAGGACGGCGCCCGGCTGGTCTCGGCCAACGCGCTGACCGATCGGTTCTTCGGGCTGGCGCCGGGGACTCTGGATGGGATGACGGCCAAGGATCTCGCAGGGCCGTCGGAGCACGTGTCCGCCTGGATCGGCCGGTTCCGCAACTGCCGGCAGACCGGTCAGCCAGTCCGTTATGAGTGCCGGAGCCTCTGGCCGACGTGTCCGGAATGGGTCGCGATCACGCTCTCGGCGATGGACACCCCGGGCTCGGCGGGCGACCTTTGCTCGTTCATCATCGAGGACATCACCGACCGCAAGCGGACGGAAGAAGACCTACGCGTGGCCAAGGAGGTTGCCGAGGCCGCCTCACGGGCCAAGGATCGATTCCTCGCCGTGCTCAGCCATGAACTCCGAACACCGCTGACCCCCACGCTGATCGCCGTCTCGTCGATGCTCGAGTCGCGGCCCGACCCGGCGCTGCTCCCCGACCTGGAGATGATCCGCCGAAACATCGAGCTGGAGGCCCGCCTCATCGACGACCTGCTCGACCTCTCCCGGATCGTCCGGGGCCGGCTCCGACTCGACCCCGAAGTCGTGGACGTTCACCAGATCATCCGGAGAGCCGTGGAGATCTGCCGCGACGAGGTACTCGTCGCCGGGCTCGCCGTCCTGACCGAGCTCAAGGCCCGGCACCATCATGTCAGGGCCGACCACGCCAGGATCATGCAGATCACCTGGAACCTGATCCACAACGCCGTGAAGTTCACCCCCCCCGACGGCCGGCTGGTCATCCGGACGACCAACAGTCCCGGGCCGTCGGACCCGGCGGGGCTCCCCGGCGCGGAGGCCGCCGAGCACCTCGTCGTCGAGTTCGAGGACACCGGGATCGGGATCGCGCCCGCGGTCATGGGGCGGATCTTCGACGCATTCGAACAAGGCCAGGACGACATGCGCGGCCGCTCGCACGGCCTGGGTCTGGGCCTGGCAATCAGCCGATCGCTCGCCGAGGCCATGGGCGGCCGACTCACGGCGACCAGCCCCGGGACGGGGCGCGGCTCGACGTTCCGGCTGGACCTGGCGACGGTCCCCGCCCCGGCCGTCACGACCACCACGGGGCGGTCCCCCACACGACCCGCCACGCCGCGGACCGCACCGCGCGCATCGCCGTTGCGCATCCTCCTGGTCGAAGACAATGCGGATACCCTCCGCTTCCTCGCGACTGTGCTCCGCCGCCGTGGCCACGAGGTCGTGACCGCCGATTGCCTCGCCGCCGCCCGCGCCGCGGTGGACGGGCCCAAGACACGATTCGACCTGATCCTCTCCGATGTCGAACTGCCCGACGGCAACGGGCTCGAGCTGATGCGTGAGCTCGCCGCCCGGGGTAACTGGCTCGGCATCGCCATGAGCGGATTCGGCACCGAGGAGGATTTGCAGCTCAGTCGAGAAGCCGGCTTCTTCGACCACTTGACCAAGCCCATCGACCTGAATCAGCTCGACGATGCCATCCATCGCGCCACCAGCCGGGTCCGCGAGTCCGCCGAGGAAGACGAGCCATTCCGATTGAGGACCCAGGGGACGGACTCCGGCGAGTTCGAGCTGGCGCAGGCCAGAGCTTCCCTGATAGGTTGTGAAAGAATCGATTCAAAATCATAAAGATCTGCATCGAGTTTTCGTTCATCGAATCTCGAATCTTCTCGATTCCTCCACATCCTCTCGGTTCGACTGCGAGACCAGTCACCGGGCCGGGTCATTTCACAAGCGACACTTCCATGCCAATCGAGTTCTCCTGGATCGCGCACGATCCGAACCGGCTCGCGGCGGCCATGCTTCGGAACTGATCGGGCAAATAGGCTCGCTTGATGAGCATGTGGCGGAATGTGAATTTTATGAAGAACGTGTCCAATCGGCCCAACCCCATACCGTTCACATGGGCATCGATTTCCGCGGGAGAAACGTCGCCGCGCAGGTCGATGATCAGGGCCTCGCCGCCGGGCTTCAAGACGCGATGCATCTCGTCGATGGCCCGGGCCGGCTCCGAGAAGTTCTTGAAGGCGGCCCGGCAGACAAGGAGATCGAAAGAGTCGGGCTCGAAGGGCATCGCGGCGGCGTTGCCGTGCAGGAATGCGACCGGCACACCCGCCCGCGCCGCGTTCTCGGTGGCGATGCCGACGAAGGATCGGCTGATGTCCAGCCCGGTGACGCGATGGCCACCGAGCCTCGCCAGCTCGATCGCCAGGTAGCCCGGGCCCGGCGCGACTTCGAGAACGGCACCCCCCTCCGGGATCCGCCCGGCCAGCGCCGCGGCCAGCCTGCGGAACTCGCCCATGTCCTTCCCGGTCAACTTCGCATACCAACGAGCAAGCGGGCCCTCCATCCCGATCCCTATGTATCCCTTCTTGAGCCGCGTCGATGTGCTGGTGTCCATGGCATTCCCTCGCTAGAATGGGCCGGCGGGATCGCGTCCCACCAGGGTCATTTATCTCACAAACTAAGATAATGAGTTTTCAAGCGGAGGTCAAGACGTGTCAGAGGTCTCGTCGGAGAGGACCGGTCTGCTCGACGAGATGCAACGGGCGGGGCGAGAGCTCAGCGCGGCCACTATCATGTTCCACCAGGCGATCGCCGACCGGCTGGGACTGAATCCGACCGATCATAAATGCCTCGATCTTCTGGCGTCGAAGGGATTGATGACGGCCGGCGAGCTCGCCGAGATGACCGGCCTGACGACCGGCGCGATCACGGGGGTGATCGACCGCCTGGAGGCGGCCGGGTTCGCGCCGGGAGGACGACCCGAATGATCGTCGCCGCGTGATCCTTCGCGTGATTCCCAAGGGCTATCGCGAGATCGGCCGGCTTTTCGAAATCGCTCTCGACCGCGGTGAACGACCTGAGCGCACGGTACAGCGAGCGGGAGCTGGCCACCATCCTGGACTTCATGAACCGCAGCAGCCAGATGCTCCACGAGGAGACGCGGAAGCTCCGACAACAGGAGACGGCGGCCGCTCGACGCCAGTCGAAGGGTCAGACCACGTAATACTTGAGGCGGCCAGACGGCGTGATCCGAGTCGCGGATAACGACGGACCCAAGGTCATTGCCGACTTTCCCCTGACCCGCTGTGCCATGCGAGAGGTCCCGAACGCACATTTCCGAAACCGTGCTGCGGGAAGGCTCCGATGGAAAGGGCCTGTCCGGAACGCCCCCCATTTCTCCACCGGCCATGCGATCGCGACGCGCGAGGCCATCACCCCGCGATGATCGTGACACAAAGTGGCATTTTTGAGCATCTTTTTGGCGGGGCGCCATTCCCGATACTTCGGGCGGGAAAAGAGTTGCGTCGAATCCGTGATGGTGTGGGCGCCGTGTCACGGCGTGGCTTCGAAGTGATCGCGCGCGCGTCATACTCATAGTATGCCGCAAGATTTGAATTCGGTTAATGCACCTATGGCGGTTTTGGAGCCCCGAGCCTCCCGAACTGTTGACCTTAACGGCGGATACGAAAATCCGAAAAAAATTTTGGCCTGTGGATTAGCGGCCCTCCCGGCGGGCTCGAAGGGAGAGCAGGTTGGCGAAGCTCGCAGACCAACAGGAAGGTCGGACGGACGGGAAGGAGGCCGGTTCATCTGACCGGCCTCCAGCGAGGTTGACAAGTGAACTACCGAGCTGATGGGACGAAGAGCGCATAACAGTTGTCTTGCACATGCTCAAAGCCTTCTCCTGAAGAACCCCCCGAACCCCGACGGTCGAGTCTGCCTGCGTAGGATCCCTGCCCCGTGCGCGCACCTGGGGACTTCCGGATTCCCGATTCGAGATTCGAGATTCCCGATGGAACGATTTCTGGATCTTGAATCAGGGATCTCGAATCGGGAATCTCGAATCCCACCTGGGTTGCGGCCGAAGGCCGCGTTAGGGTGTTCTGTGACCACCGATCCTTGCGAGGCCATGCAAGGCGTTCGTCACAGTGGCCTCCTGGCCCGCGCCCGACAACCGTCCCGACCCAGCACTTCGGCGAGCGGGCGGGCGTATGTCAGAAGGGATACTCAACAATCATGGCCGACCACTCCTGGCCCGTGGTGTTCCGCGAGAGCTCTCGAAAAAGCGTTTTCAAACTGTGGCGTGGGGACGCGTGAAGCACAAGGACCGGCCTGATCCTCCCAACCACCAAAACCTGGCCCATGAGCCAAAAATAATTCTTGCGAACAGGAAACTGGGGCCTTGACAGCGCGGTTCGACGCCTAGTATAGACTGGAAAGAGGTCGGGTTGACATCCAGTCGATTCGAGGTCCTCCAATGCGTGTCCTGCTCGACGGATCTCGTCGCGGACGCTGGCTCACCTGGACCGCCATCCCGGCGGTCATCGGGCTGGGAGCATTGGCCTTATCCTCCCTCGGCTCCGCATCATCGGATAAAGCCCCCCCCCCGTTAGAACCGGCAAGTCCGGCGCGCCCGCATTTCCCGCTCGCGATCAGCCCGGAACCGGCCGTTCTGGGCGTCGTCCATCCCGGAGAGCCGGCCGAGACTTGGCTCTCGGTCCAAAACACGCAAACCAAGTCGCTTAGGAACCGCGAAAAAATAAGTTGAGCAATTTCGGGTTGCGGAATTATGCGGCTTCGACGATCCTTGCCGCATGCAAGACACAACCACCATTGAGTGTATCCGGCAGAAGTACCTGGCGCTGTCTCCTGTGATGGACGAGCAGATACGCAGACTGTGGGTAGCTACTGAGGCTTCCGCCTTGGGTTGGGGCGGCGTCACGGCCGTCTCCCTGGCTACGGGTGTGGCTCGTAATACGATCGCGGCGGGGCTTCGTGAACTGGAAGATCGTCGTGCTCATCCGGAGCCGAGCCGCGCGTTGCGGATTCGTCGCCCTGGTGCCGGTCGCAAGCTCCTGACCGAGACCGACCCGGGATTGCAACAAGCTTTGGAGGTCTTGGTCGATCCGGCGACCCGAGGGCATCCGGAGTCGCCGCTGCGCTGGACCTGTAAGAGCACCAGTAAGTTGGCCGAGGAACTTCGGAATCAGGGGCACGCCGTGTCGGACCGCGCGGTCGCTCACCTCCTGAAGAAGGCCGGCTATAGCCTGCAAGCCAATCGCAAGACGAGAGAAGGCTCCTCGCAGCCGGACCGCAACGCCCAGTTCGAGTACATCAACCGACAAGTGATCGCATACCAGAGGCGCAGTCAACCGGTCGTGTCCGTCGACACCAAGAAGAAGGAATTGGTCGGCGAATTCAAGAACCCGGGTGAGGAATGGCAACCCAAAGGCGAGCCGGAGGAGGTCAAAGTCCATGACTTCCCGGACAAGAAGTTGGGTAAGGCGATCCCTTATGGGGTATACGACCTCGCTCATAACGAAGGCTGGGTCAGCGTGGGGATCGATCACGATACGGCGCGGTTCGCGGTGGCCAGCATCGGGCGCTGGTGGCGGGAGATGGGTTGCCGGCGCTATCCGCGAGCTACGCAATTGATGATCACCGCGGACGGGGGCGGAAGCAATGGCAGCCGCAACCGACTGTGGAAGCTGGCATTGCAAGACCTGGCCAGTGACTTGGGTATGTCGCTGCGCGTGTGTCACTTCCCACCGGGGACCAGTAAATGGAACAAAATCGAACATCGGCTCTTCTGCTTCATTACCAAGAACTGGCGGGGCCGGCCGCTGACGAGCTACCAGGTGATCGTGAACCTCATCGCGAATACGACGACGAAGACGGGCCTGACGGTGCGTGCCCTCCTGGATACCGACGTATATGAGACCGGAATCGAGGTCAGTGACGAGCAACTTGCTAGCCTCAAGTTAACGCCGGCCAAGTTTCACGGAGAGTGGAACTACACAATCCGCCCCCAGAAATAATTGCTCAGGTTATTTTTTCGCTGTTCCTTACTCTTGAGCGCATCGAGACGTCGTGCCTTTGCATCGACGTGCGCGGGCGCCGGCCCGGCTCGGACCAAACCAGTCAATGGGCCTGAGTGTCACCTTCAATCCGTCCGATGATCCGGATTTCGAAGGTCGGCTCTCCGTTGACGTGACCGGTTATTTGACCGACGGCAGAGTTGGCTTCCAGACCAAGGTCAACATCGAGGTGGATCCAGAGGGCGAATGACGCCGGGATTGCGTTTCTGGTTGGGAACGAAAGGGCGATTACGATGGCGACCGAGCAAGCGATCGGCCAGCGAGCACCGACCATCCGATGGAAGCGAATTGTGAGTTCGCCGTCCGCGAAGCCCGTCGCCGCCGGCCTGGCCATAACTGTTTTCGCCACAGCAATCTGGATCGTTGGTGGCTTTAATGCAATCCGGTCGGCTTACGTTTACCTCAGAGGCGAGACGATTCTGGTGGACTCGAACACGAAGTCGTTCGGAGTCGTTTCACCTGGCGATCCAATCTCTGTTTCATTCACGTTGACGAACACCGGCGCCGCACCCGTTCGCATCGCTGGGTGCGAAGCTTGGTGTAACTGTGTGGTCCCGAAGGATATGCCGTTCGTTCTTGAGCCGAACGAGAGCCGCGACTTCCCTGTATCGATCCGCAACCCAAAACGTGAAGGAGCAGTACCGAAGGGATACGTAGGCCTTGATCTCAAACTTTTTACGACCAACCCCGCACAGCCCCGCATCGGGCTGACGGTCAAGGGCGAGATACGTAACCCGTCAGTCTCGCCTGCCGTAAACCCATGAGATCGAATACGCCGGCGTCTCACACCACACTTGGGCTCTTTCGTCGAGAGACATTCATCAACCCGCAAAGGAGGACACCCATGTTCGAATCTCGGCGTCAATTGGCATCGCGCGTTTCCTCGTTTTACCTCGGCTCCGCCCTCTTCCTGGGTACTGGCATGATCGCTCTGCCCACACAGGCGCTCTTTGCCCATCCGAGCCGCGGCCCCTCCGCGTGCGGCCACCCCAACTGCACTAATGAAAACTACGACAAGGGCGGGTCCTGCACGAATGCTGCGAGGGGTTGTGCTCTAAGTCTAAATACAGGTTGTCAAAGCTGCGGGTGCACATACCCGGCATACCTCCAGCAATGGATTTGCGTGCCACCGTCGCGGCTCCCGCCCTCTTGAAATCGGCACTCGGCGCAACTTCAGGATCGGATTTGCGTACGAGCGTCAGTACTTAAGGGCGGGGAACGGGAGACTCCTCGGCGAACACCACCGCCTTTCGCCGGGCCGAGCCTCGTAACCATGCACTCCATTAGCTGTCCGAGGAGTGCCGGGTTCTACAGCGGACCGAGTCTCCCGGCCCCGTCAGAACCGGTGATCTTGCGGCCAGTTGCGGCGAACGGTCCTAGCCCCGCCGCGACGCGGACCGCACCGAGCCCGGAGGCCAACCCCCAGCGTTTCCAGGTGTTCAGGGGAACCCTCGCGATTCCTTCCGCTGTAGAACGCAGGACACAGCCATCAACAGGCGACTCAAGCCATCGATGGGTAAGTGGAGGCGAGATGACATGACGCACAGATTCCCGTGGGGTTCCCACGTCTCTCCCGCATCTTCCGTTCTTCGCTGCCTCGTCTGGCTGATTCTCGCCGCCTCCCTGGCGATCCCGCGCGGGCCAAAGCACAGGCGGTTGAGACTGCTCCCGGTGATTTCCTCCCCAGGTACCGACAAAAGCTGCGCGACCTTGAGGAAACCTATCGCAATGCCAGGATCGAGGGAACGGTTCGGACAACTGGCAAGAGAGATGAATCCTCAAAGACCAAGACGCAGGCTCGTCCGCCTCTGGGCATCTTGAGGTATTCCTACCTATCCTGCAACGGCAGCGAAAGGGCCGTATTCGTGCGGGAGACCCCGCATTACTTCGATCGGTTCTTCATCAACCAGGGGGGAAGCAACTTCTTTTCCGGTCGCCGTCAGACGCCAGATGGCCCTTACTTTCTTGAAAGACAGGTTGGCCAGGAGGTGGGGAATTTCTTTTTAGCCACCTTCTTCGAGTGGCCTGCTCCCCATTTCTTGGTCCAGTGATAATGGGAATCACCTGTTCGTTGATTCAGTAGACGAGGGATCGGGCGGGTCTTCATCGATAGGCACATACCTCACACAAGTGGCCGCGAATTCGGCCGGTGTCTGATATCCCAGGGAACTGTGCGGGCGTTCGGTATTGTACTCCTCCATCCAGAGCGCGCCCAACGCCCTGGCCTGCGGTTCGCTCTCGAATTCCTCGCGGTTCAGGAACTCGTCACGGACCTTGCTATGAAACGACTCCGCATAACCGTTCTGCCAGGGGCTCCCCGGCGCCACGGGCCAGGTCCCGGAGCCGGTGTCCTCCAGCCACGACCGCACCACCTCGGCAACGAACTCCGGCCCGTTGTCGCTTCGCATCCGGCACGGCGGGCCGCCGCGACCGGCCGCGACTTCGGCCAGGATGACCCGGATGTCCTCGGCCGTCATACCCCGGCGCGGCTCCAAGGCCAAGCATTCTCGAGTATATTCATCAACAATACTCAGCCATTTGAGACTTCGACCGTCACTGGTACGGTCGAAGATAAAGTCCCATGTCCATACGTCGTTTTTCCCGCGCGGGCCGGAGGTGGCAGGCATTCTCGTCCTGCCCATGAGCCCGGCACAGCTTGGGATTGGCCCGCGGTTGGGCCACTTTCAGCCCCAGCTCGCGATAGAGTTCGACGCACGGCCTTCTTGTTGACCGTCCAGCCCTCGCGATCCAGCAAGGCCCAGATCCGCCGGTAGCCGAACCGCGGTCGGGCCCCGGCCAGTTCCTCGATGCGTCGAGCCAGCGCCACCTGCTCATCGCGAACGACCGGCGCGTAGCGAAGGCCGGACCGGGCCAGGTCCAGCGCCCGCGACGCGCGGCGTTGAGATACGTGGAATTCTTCACATAATTCTTTGACGATCATGCGGCGTCTGGGGGCAGTCATGGCCTTTTTTTCAAGGCCTCCTGGAGCATGCGGCGGTCCAGCGCCAGCTCGGCGACCAGGAGCTTGAGGCGATCGATTTCGGCTTCGAGTTCTGAAATGTGAAATTGTTCACGCGATATAGGTTCCTCCTGGAGAGCCTTCCAGCGGTAGTAGGTCGTCGGTCCGATGCCGGCCTTGCGGCAGGCCTGGTGGAGGGTCAAGCCGGCGTCGAGGTCGGCTTGGAAGTCTCGAAGGATGGATGCAATCTGGTCCGGACTCGGTCGTTTTCGCATGGGTCGCTCCCTGGCTCTGTGCCAGTTGTACGATCCCCATTAAGACTGGACCAGGTTTTGGGGGGCAGGCCAGAGTACAGGGAAATGGTCAAGAATGCTCCCTATTCGCCCCCCGAATGCTTTTTCATGCCCGACCATCCGAACTACCCCTCTCTCGTGGATTCTCCCAATTACGAAATCAAACGGATCGACCAAGTGTCGGAAAATGGAAGGACGACACTAAAGGTCTCGTTCCAATACCGCGACCCCGACCCAAAGAAGCCAACGATTGTGGGCTGGCTTGTCCTGGACCCGTCGATGAACTGGGTAATCCAGAATTACGAATACACGCATGATAAGATTATCAAAAATGGTTCGAAGTCTTCCTTGCATTACAGCGGTTCGGTGCATTACCAGCAGGTCAATGGCGTCGCTGTACCCACCGAGATCGAATACACTAAGACCCAAACTACAGGTAGGCGCTTTGAATTGTGCAACAACTACACCCTCTCGGAATTCGCCCTCACAGCGACGCCTTCTCGCGAATTCACACTGGCCGCGTTCGGTCTCGGCGACGTTGAGCGAACGCTCTCAACGGTCAGAACGCGCAAGACCTATGAAACCGTGGGACTGACGGCTCTTGCCCTTGGCGCCTTCGCCATTGGTGTCCTGCTGTATCGGAAGGGAAGGGCCATCCAGAAAGGTCGGATCAAAGGTAGTGAGGCCGGCTCCCTCGGCGGGCCGCCCGAGGGTTTGGCAAGTGAACACTCCAGCTAATTGGACCAGGTCGCCTGGCTTCACTCTCGTTGAGATGCTCGTCGCCATCTCAGTCGTGGGTCTGTTGATCGCACTGACGCTGCCGGCCGTGCAGTCGGCCCGTGAGTCGGTCCGTCGCCTCCAATGCACGAACAACCTCAATCAGATCGGCCTGGCATTGCACGGTTACCATGATGCATTCACATCACTGCCACCCGGTCGCATCACAACCTACGATCCGCGGTACGACGGGTCCAACCCTCCTTGTACGGCCATGTTCATTGACAAGAGCTTCGAGGTCTTCATCCTGCCGTTCCTGGAAGAGAGTGCCCTTTTCAACGCGATCAATCAGAGCCTGGCCATCGTGGGCGCCGAGAACAGCACGGCGCATTCGGTGGCGATTTCCTGCTTCGCCTGTCCGAGCGATCCGATGTCCGGCTCACCCCGCAGGCTCAACCCCGGTGCCCTGACTCGATTCGGGGTTCCCGATCCCTCGTGGATGGTGTTCACCAGCTACGCAGGCTCGATGGGTTCTCTGGCTGTGGATGCGTTCCCCTCGCCTCGTAACGGCTGCGTTGTGGCCTCACCGCTCCTGGCCCAGTCCAACGGCGTATTCAACGATCTCTCACCGATCCGCCTGGCCTCCGTCACCGATGGATTGAGCAACACCATCTTCGTGGCCGAGAAGTTGACGACGATCCTTCAGGAGTTGGATGTGGTCGATCCTAATCTCTTTGCCAAGCACGGCTGGTACATCACGGGTAATTGGGGAGACACTTTGATCGCGGCTCTCTATCCCCCAAACGCCTACGAGAAAGTCACGCTGGGTGCGACAGGGTCGTGGACCAGCTCGGCTTCGAGCCTCCACCCAGGTGGCGTGAACGTCTTGATGGGGGATGGATCGGTGCGATTCGTCAAGGATTCGATCCAGTCTTGGCCTTTGAGTCCAGTCAGCGGGAAACCCGCTGGCGCTTCGCGGAGCGCCGGCGGCTGGTGGGTCAATCTTCCGACTCCCGGTGTTTGGCAATCGGTGTCGACGCGCTCGGGGAGCGAGGTCGTTGATTCCGGCTCGCTCTGAATCACGGCAGTGTTCACTTCCGCCAATCGAGTTCGCGAGTTTCTGGAGGTGGTGGCGCTCATGGCAACCCTGAATTCTCCTAGCGCGCAGGACATTCTGGCGAGCGCCGTCGACAAACACCAAGCTGGGGATTTCGCAGAAGCTGCGGCCTTGTACGAAAGGAGCTTGGCCCTGGATGAGAAGAACGGCTCCGCGCTCCACTGGTTCGGCATTCTCAATCATCAGCGTGGCGACGACGCCAGGGCCGTTGAACTGATCGGTCGGGCGCTGGCGTTGTGTCCCAGCGTCCCCGCATACCACGCCAATCTGGCCGAGGCGTATCGCGGGCTTGGACAATTGGAGCTTGCGGTCGGTTCCTGCCGACTGGCCCTCAAGTTGTGGCCAGATTGTCCGGAGGCGCTCTGCAACCTTGGCCTGTCATTCCAACAAATGGGGCGGTATGAGGAGGCTGTCTCCCAGTTCCGGCGGGCTCTGGAGCTGCGGGAGGATCTGGCGCCCGTCCACAATAACCTCGGCATCGCCCTTCGCGAGCTTGGCCAACGCGATGAGGCTCTGGGGCACTTCCGCCGCGCCGTCGAGCTCAACCCGGCTTTTGCTCCCGCTCTAACCAATCTCGGCCAGATGCTTATGGAGCGAGGTCGCGCGGAGGAGGCCCTGCCGCATTGTGAGGAGGCCGTGCGACTCCAGCCCGATCTTCCCATCGTGCATCACAATCTCGGCAATGCCTTGCGGGCACTCAATCGAGACGTCGAGGCCCGAGCCGCCTACCTCGACGCCTTACGCCTCGACCCCGACTTGGCCCCCGCCCACGCCCACATCGGATGGACGTTGCTCCGAGAAGATCGACCCCATGAGGCTCTGCCATGGCTCAAGCAGGCCGTCGAGTTAGACCCGAATAACGGGAGCTTCCAGGGATCCCTCGGCGACCTGTTCGAGGAACTGGGGGAGCCCACCCAGGCGATCGCCTGTCTCGAGCACGCTCTGAGTCTGGCGGGAGACGATCGTGCGGGCCTCCATCTCTCACTCGGGAGGGCGAAAGAGGGAGATGGGCGCGTGGACGAGGCCGAGACACATTACCATGTTGCTCTACGCCTCCAACCGGATTCGCCCTCGGTTCAGGTTCAGCTCGGTGGACTCCATGAGATTCGTGGAAACCTGGATGAGGCCGAGGCCGCGTTCCGCAAATCGATGGCGATCCAGCCCATGTTTCCCGCCGCGCACGCTCGGCTCGCGACCCTGCTCCGTGGCCGGCTGCCCGACGAGGACCTTGCCGCGCTGGAGGCGAGGCTGGCTGATCTCCAACTCGGCGGGAGGCCACGAGCAAGACTCCTGTTCGGACTGGCTCACGTGCTTGATGGGCGGGGCGAATACGATCGTGCGGCCGAGTGCTTGCGTGAGGCTAATGCCTTGTCGTCGAGGAAGACATGGGGCGATTGCTGGTGCGCGCCAGTTGACAGCGGTTCCGTCGCAGACCGACTACTCGAAGTCTTTGGTACCGACTTCTTCACCAGAATAGCGGGCTTCGGGTCGGACTCGCGCCGACCAGTCTTCGTTTTCGGTCTGCCGCGCTCGGGCACCACGCTCATTGAACAGGTGCTGGCAAGCCACTCCCTCATCCATGGTGCCGGCGAGCTGGGACTAGCACAGAGATCGTTCGAATCGCTTCCCGCCATGGTAGGCCGGCCTGGGCCGCCCTTGGAGTGTGTCGCCCACCTGGACGAAGCGGTCATCCTTCGATTGGCCGTCCAGCACCTGGAGTGGTTGTCGGCCCGTGATAAGGGGCGAGTTGAGCGAATCGTGGATAAGATGCCTGGCAATTATACACATCTGGGTCTCCTTGCGACGCTGTTCCCATGGGCGACATTCATTCATTGCCGACGCGACCTCCGCGACGTGGCCGTCTCCTGCTGGATGACTCATTTCAGCATGATCCATTGGGCCAACAATCCCGATCACATCGCCGATCAGTTCCGGCTATACCGCCGGCTGATGGGCCACTGGCAGAGCGTGCTGCCGGTGCCGATCCACGAGGTGGACTACGAGGAAACCGTGGCCGACCTGGAGGGGATCGGCGCGCGGCTGATCGCGGCGTGCGGCCTCGAGTGGGAGCCGGCCTGCCTGGAGTTTCACCGCACCCAGCGACCGGTCAGGACTGCCAGCGTCACCCAGGTCCGCCAGCCGATCTATCGCCGATCGGTCGGGCGATGGAAGAACTATAAGACCGCGCTCGCCGATCTGTTCGCCAAACTGCCGATCGACGAAGGACCGCCTGCCCGCGACGCGGCGTGTGCCGCGCACATCGACGACCTGGCCGTGGCGATGGCCTGATCGGCCCGGGGGATCCTTGCCGTCCCCGGGGTCACATCAGGGCCCGAACGGTTCGGCGGGGAATCGCGGATCGAGCAGCGACCACCGCCTCGGCCTCGCGGCGGAGCAGGTCGATCTCGAGGTCATCGACGGACGGGAGCGAGTCGGTCCCTCGGCCGATATCGGGCCGGGGGGGGAAGTGCTCGAGCCATCGGCGGGACTCGGCGTCGTGGCCGAGTCGAGTGTGTGCCATCGCCAGGAAGGCCCAGTTCCAGGGGCCTCCGTCCCGTCCCTGCCGTTGCGGCCGGATTCCAGATGGGAGACGGCCTCCGCATAACGGCCGGCACGGTACAGCGCCGCACCCAGGTAACGTTGAGCCCCCAGCGCTTCCTCGGGGGACAGCGCGGCGATCGCGGATTCGGCCAGGCGCACGGTGTCGCCGGGGTCGGCCGAGCCATCCGGGCCCATCGTCAGGAGATAGACGACCAGGATCGCGATACCCGGGCGCGCATCGCGTGAGGTCCAACTCCGGAGCATCGAGCCGATGGCGCGATAGCCCTGCCGCGCTCCGGACGCCAGGCGATAAATGACGAGGGATTCGAGATCGTGGCGATCCGGATGAGGGTCGTAGGTCGCCAGGCGGCGACGGAAGGCGGCGTCGGTCGGTTCGGAGAAGGCGAAACCGGAGCGGAACGCCGTTTCCATGTCGTCGGCGGCCTCGGCCCAGTGGCCGAGGCTGGCGTGCGCCTCGGCGCGTCGCATGGACAGGCCGGCGACGGGCCCGAGGGAGTCGATCAGGCCGTCGAGCCGCGTGCGGGCCTCGGCCCATCGATGTGCGGACTCGGCCGCGGCGGCGAGGTCGTTGGCCTCGTGAGTCTGCCAGGCGCGAACCTCGTCCGGCGGTCCCAGCGCGCGGCGCGCGCCTCGTCAGCTTCGGCGTGCGCCGGGTCGCCGAGTTGCCGATAGATGCGGGCGCGGCGTGCGAACAGGGACCACTGGTTGGATCGGGCGGCGATCAGACGATCGAGGTGCCACAACGCCGCCCAGGCCGGCCCGAAGTTCTCGCAATGGGCGGCGGTCCGATCGTGCCAGTCGAGCGCGTCGGGCGGCACCGCCGCCCCGGCGAGCCGATCGCCGATCGCCCGCGCCCATTCCCCAGGGCTGAGTCGCTGCAACTCTCCCTGTTCGTCGTACCGGAGGCCGACCAGGCTGGGAATCCGCGCGATGCGATCCGCGCGATCGGCGCGGTTCACAGCCGGGACGGGCCACACGACGACGGCGTTGCCGGCGGTGATCAGGGCGTGGCCGTCGGGGAAGAAGGCCAGGGGCTGCCGGTCATCGGCTGCCGTACCGCGTGACCCAGTTGCCATGTTCCAGGTAGGGACCGATCGGCTTGCCGATGGCGGCGTCCCAGAACCGGACCCGGCCGGCCCCGGTCACGGTCGCGGCGGTCGATCCATCCGGGCTGAAGGCCACGCCCACGACCACCCCGTCGTGTCGCATCGTCGACCCGATCGGCCGGCCGGTCTCGAGGTCCCAGAGTCGGGCGGCCTTGTCCGACCCTCCGGACAGCAACGTCTTGCCGTCGGGGCTCAGCGCAATGGCCAGGATGCGGTCGCCGAAGGGCGAGGTCCTCTCACGATGGCTCTCACAATCCACGGTGTGCACCTGGCCGCCGCTCAGGAGCAGCAAGGACCGTCCGGTCCCATTGAGGAGGAACTGCCGGGTGTGGCCCGCGAACTCGAGGGAACCGTCGAGCCGGCCGGTCGCCGCTTCCCAGAATCGTAGGCTGCCGTCGGTCGAGGCCGTGATCGCCGTTCGGCCGTCCCGGGTGAACAACACGTTCCAGACTTCGTGGCCAGGGATCCGGCTGGGGTGTTCCAGCGCGATGCCGCGCGGCGGTGAGACGGACAGGTCCCAGAGCATGGCCTCGCCTTCCACACGACCGGCCAGGAGGCGCCTCCCGTCCGGGCTGAACCGGAGGTTGACGACCCAGTGGCCGTGGAGCAGGGGGGCGCCGATGGGGCGGCCGGTGGCGACGTCCCAGAGACGAATGGCGCGATCGTCGCCGCCGGTGGCGAGGACCTTGCCGTCCGGCCGGAACCGCGCCTGCGCACGCGGCCCGCGTGGAACAACGGCGGGCCGATGGGCTGGCCGTTGGCGACGTCGAAGAGCCGGACCGTGCCGTCGAAGCTGGCGGTCGCCACGAGCCGGCCGTCGGGGCTGAACTCGACGGTCTGGACGCCGGAGAGCCGGGCCAGGGGACGGCCGGTCGGGGCGACGCCGTGGCCGTCCCAGACCCGAAGCGAGCCGTCGCGGCTGGCCGTGATGATCGTCTTGCCGTCGGGGCCGAACTGGGCGCCGACCACCTCCTGGCCGTGCTCCATGATCGAGCCGAGCGCCTGGCCCGTCTCGGCGTCGAAGAGCCGGGCGATGCCGTCGTCGCTGCCGGTCAGGGCGATCCGGGCGTCGGGGCTGAAAACGATGAATCGAATCCATTCCGCATGAGTCATCGTCACGCCGATAGGCTGGGCGGTCTCGGCTTCGAAGAGGTGGGCGAAGCCGTTGAAGCCCCCGGCGACGATCCGACGGCCGTCGGAGTGGAAGGCGACGGTGCAGAGACCAGGCCGGACGGCCGGCCCCGTGGCGAGTGGCCGGCCGGTGTTTACATCCCAGACCCGCACATGTCCGTCCACCTTCGAGTCGCGGCTCCGCTCCTGGAAATCGCCGTTGACGGTCGCGAGTTCGACGACCGTCGGGGCTGAACGCCGCGTCCCAGACGGCGCTCTGATGCCTCATCGGCTTGCCGAGCGGGCGGCCGTTGGCGAGGTCCCAGAGCCGGGCCTCGCGCTCGATGCTCGTCGTCGCCAGCCGCGTGCCGTCGGGGCTGAACGTGGCGTGGACGACGCGCATGTGGAAGATGGGCGGGGCCATCGACCGTCCGCTCGTCGCGTCCCAGGCGCGCACGGTCCCGTCGTCGGGACTGTACGTCACCAGGACCTGACCGTCGGGCCGGAACACGTGGAAGACCTGCGAGCCGGCGGGATGCCGCATCGGCTCGCCAATCGGTCGCAAGGAGGCAGCATCCCAGAGCCGTGCGGTCGAGTCGGTGTGGAGCCCGCTGGAGGCGATGACGGCGCCGCCGGGCCGGTACGTCACGGCGAGCACGTTGCCCCGGTGCGCCATCACGGAGCCCAACGGCTGGCCGGACGTCAGGTCCCAGGTCCGCAGACGGCCGTCGGAATGACCCGTCACGGCCGTCCGACCGTCGGGACTCAGGGCGAAGCACTCGATCGGGTTGCCGGTGGGGATGATGAGCCGCGGGACGATCGTCTGGTCGAGCCAGGCCGCGAGGTTGCCATGGGCCGCCCGCCTCAGGCCCAGGGCACCGGACGGTGCCAGGTCCAGGCTCCGGAGCATCCAGAGCAGGCCCGGGCCGATTTGCCGGTCTTCGGCGAGGGCAATGCCCCGGTCCAGGACGAGATCGGCCGAGAGTCGTTCCATCTCCCGACGGGTCCTGGCCTCGATGCCCAGGGTGCGGCTGATTCGCACGTAGGACCAGGCGCCCAGGCCCAGCAGTGAGGCCAGCAGCAGCGTCACGATCGCACTGAGCGCCGCCGCCAGGGGCCGCCGCCGCGCCCAGCGGACGGCGCGCTCTCGCATCCCTACCCGGCGCGCCGTGATCGGCCGGCCTTCGAGGAATCGCCGCAGGTCCTCGGCCAGGAGGCCGGCCGTGGCATACCGCGCCGACGGGCTCTTGGCCATCGCCTTGAGCACGATCGTCTCGAGGTCGCGGGGCACGCGGCGGTCGAGCTGACGCGGCGGGATCGGCTCGGACTCCAGCACGCGCTCGATCAGCCGGGTGCGGTCGGGGTCGTCGAAGACCGGTCGAAGCGTCAACAACTCGTAGAGGGTCGCGCCGAGGGCATAGACATCGCCGCGGGCGTCGGAGTGGCCGTCGAACCGCTCCGGAGGCATGTAGCGGAGCGTGCCGATGATGTCTCCGGTGTGGGTCAGGTCTTCCTCGAGTTCGGCGCTCTTGGCCAGGCCGAAGTCGGCGACCCAGGCCGTGCCGGCCTGATCGAGCAAGATGTTCGACGGCTTGATGTCGCGATGAAGGAAGCCGCTCTGGTGGGCATAGTCGAGGGCATCGGCGACCTGGAGGCCGATGCGGGCGACGTGTCGGGCATGGACGAGACTCGCGGCACCGGAGGACGGGGCGAGGGGGCCGCTCTCGGCGGGCGTGGGGGGCGTCGCGGGGCTGTCCGGGGCGCGATCTGGTTCCATCGGCTCGGCCCGCGTCCGGTCGAGCCCGGACCTGAGCCCTGATCGGGCCAGGAGCGTCCGGTCCCGTCGGAGCCGGTCGATGAGCCGGTCGAGACCTTCGCCCTCGATGAACTGCATCGCGTAATACAACAGGCCGTCGTCGGAGCCCACCCCGAAGATCGGCACGATGTTGGTGTGGTGCAGCCGACCGGCGGCGGCGCGCCTCGCGACGGAATCGGGCGGCGGCCGTCGGTCCCGCCGACAGCGGCGGCAGGACTTTCAAAGCCACGCGGCGGCCCAGTGCCAGCTCGATCGCCTCGTAGACGATCCCCATGCCGCCCCGGCCCACCTCGCGCACGATCTCGAAACCGGCGATCGCCAGGGGCGCGGTCGGGGGCGGCGGCGTGGCCGCATCGCGGCCGGAAGCCCGGCTGGATCCCGGGTCGCCGCCCGCGTGAGACGGGCGGAGCGGGATCGAAGGTGCGCCGGGCGGCCCGGCCGGCTGCTCGTGGACGATCAACGGCCGATGGGCCTTGAGGCGGTCGAGGGCCGAGGCATCGAAGGCCGATCCTCCCGGCTCCTCCGGCCTCGTCGAGCTGCCCAGCGCGGGGGTGAGGTCCTCGAGGATTCGCTGGCACGCCGGGCAGATACCGACGTGAGCCTCGACCGAGGTACTCTCCGCGCCGCCGAGCCGGCCGTTGACGAACTGTTCCAGCACCTCGGCGGACGGGCACGCGCTCATCCCGGTCGATCCTCAATCGGCGGGGGCGTGGGCGGCGCGTTCGGCCCTCCGGCGGCCTCGCCGGGATCGATTCGCTCGTCCACGGCCTGGATCTCTTCGCGGAGCATCCGCAACACGTTCGCCTTGGCCATGAAGACCGAGCCCACGCTGATGCCCAGCCGCGCCGCGGCCTCGGCGCCGGAGACGCCCTGAACGGCCGTCAGCTCATAAGCATCCCAGGTCCGCGGTTGCACCCGCCCGCGCACCCGACGGCCTGCCTCGTCCAGCAGCTCCAGGTCGTACTGCTGCTCCAGCCGACGCACCAGGTCGTCGCGCGCTTCCAGGTTGTGCAGGAAGTCGAGCGTCTCGGAATGGCCGCTGCCGGCGTCCGGCCGCCGCGCATCCCGGCTATCGCGCCAGGCATTCAGCGCGACGGTGTGCAGCCAGGTCCGGAAGCTCCGCGACGAGTCGTAGGCGAATCGTCGCATCTGCACCGCCAGCTTGGCCAGCACGACCTGGGTGACGTCCAGGGCATCCGCCTCCTGGGCGCCCCACCGCCGGCACCAGTTGACCACCAGGGGCCCGTACCGCTCCACAAACTCCTCCCAGGCCGCCTGATCGAGCGGGAAGAGCGCCAGCCGGCCCAGCAAGGTCGTGCTCGTCTCGGTGCCTTTCGCCTTCGCCATCGGAGGAGATCCGGTTCAAGCCTGTAGGGTGAGAGCCTCTGAAAGGATGGAGGATTCCAAATTCAAGATTCAATGAACGTAATGCCCTGTTCGGACGAAAGTTACGGTCATTTCCCATCGGCAGCTCATGATGGGGAATCGACCGTTCAAAGCCTCTTCGTGGAGGCCGGCGCAGCCGACCCACGGAACGATCCAGTCCGGTCGCCGACTGGGCTGCACCGAGCCGAGTCTAACTCCGCCCACCCGACGAATCCGTTTTTTCTTACAGCCTCAGATTGAGATGACGCCTCCCGGAACCGTACTCAATGGTAGAGGATACTGAACTTTCCGAGCGACGCAAAGGCACACGATCCCGAACAACGTCGATTCCACCCAGCCATGGCGTGTGACCCGGGGGATTCGTGTCGCGCCGCTGCCAATCCGACCGAGATCGACCCGTGCTCGAAGCCGGTGCGGGACATTCGCCGTCCGCGTCCGGGTCGCCAGTCCCCGTTGGTGCGGTCCGGCTGGTGTTTCCGGGTTCGTCGGAACTGCCGACAACTCGATACGTTGAAGGTCCTTGCGACCGGACCGTGCTGCCCCTTCCCCGGCCTCCTCTTTGGGAAAGCCCCTTCCATGACCCAGTCATCAAGCCGATTGCACAACGATCGTTCCCGTTTCACCCGTCCGGTGAGCCGCCGTCGAGGTCGAAGCCGCAAACGTCAGTCGTTGTCACTGGAGAGGCTGGAAGGCCGAGTGCTCCTGACCGTGGATCCGGGAACGGTCCTGATGGGCCCCACGCCGCCGACCGATCCCACAACCGGCCAGCCGCTGAATATGTTCTGGGCCCCGCAAACGGAGAATGGCACGACCACCATCGTGCCCTCGTTGAACACGAATGGTTCCGTCTCCGGCATTTACCAGGTGCCGGGCACGAATGGGCTCTCCGACCCCCCGAAAGACGTCAACGTGCCGTTCACCACCAACGGCAGCGACGAATTCAACCAGGCGGTCGAATCGAGCGATTGGTGGAGCAACCTGATGTTCCGCACCGACCCCACGACGGTCAATGGGGCGAGCTTCCAGTACAGCAATCAATTCCTCTACTCCGACCCGGCCGTGCTGAGGTTCACGAATAACCAGTTCAATGCGGCGACCGGCGACTGGGTCCAGGGGCTGTCCATCTTCAACCCGGACACGTTCGGGATCACTCCGGGACCGCAGGGTCCCGAGGCGACGACCAACCGAGCGTTCTACGTCCCTCAATTGACGCCGCTGACCGTCGGCATCGGCTCGGGCAAGCGGATCGAACAGGGCGTGGCGGACCCGGGGATCGCCCCGCTCATCGACCCTCAGGCCCTGCAGACCGGGAACCCGGTCAATGCACACGGCCCCGACGAATCGCAGTTGATGGTCCGCGTCAACCAGTACTCCGACTGGGGCGTCCAGCTCGTCTACGGCGACGCCACCACGGCCCAGGGTGCCAACGACCCGAGTACCGAGGCCAACACGCTGACCATCAACATCGACAATGGCAGCCCGTTCATCGATTTCACCAAGCAGGGCCCGGCGCCGGCCGACGTCTGGCTCTCCCCGATCGGCCCGGGGGCGACCAACCAGATCTGGGGCCGGGATCTCGCGGGCCAGACGCTCCCGTCGAACGTCCTGGGCGTGACCAGCACCGTCGTCTGGACCGACAATTCGGGCGTCACCCATCAGAACATCAGCAGCTACCTGGTCATCGCCCAGACGGGCTCGTGGCAGTTGGCGCCGAATTATACCAACGCGGCCGCAAACCAGCTTCAACTCTGGGTGGACAACGGGATCGCCAACGGCAAGATGGTGGTCGTCCTGCTGCCGCACATGGTCGGAGAGACGCCGTTCGTCGCCCTGCCGGCGGCCGACCAGTTGGGCATCGCCCAGATGTTCTACGCCCCCCCGGCCGGCTCCCCCAATTCGAGCGCGGTGGCGTTCAACTTCCCCGCAAACAACACCGGCGCCACCCAGGTGTCCGCCCCGACCCCCGAGCAGGAGACCTACGACGGTCAGCAGGTCACGTTCGGCTATGACCAGACAACCAGCCTGGTCACGACCAAGTACACCGTCGCCACCGACGACGCCGAGCCGACCGACGAGATCCTCTATCCCGCCCAGTACGACAACCTGCTCCCCGGCGACCAGACGAACTTCCTCACGTACCCGATCAACGGGGTCGCGGAACCGCTCCAGTACTTGACCATCGACGGCACGGCGAAGCTTTATTCCAGCCCGACCAACACGTTCGCCACTCAATTGCCGTACTCGGGCATCCTGCCCTACCTGCCGAGCGTGGCGGCCCAGACGGACCCCGCGCAGGCCGAGGCCCTCTACGACGACGCGGCCCAGTGGTTCAACGCATACTTGCAAAACCCCAGCGCCGTGATCGGCCCGACCGACAATACCTACGAGACCGGATTGACGCTGCTGAGCGAGCAGCTCGTCATCATCGACCAGCTCGCGGCACCGACCAGCCTGCTCACGCCGGACCAGCGCGCGACCGCGACATCGTGGCTGAACCGCGTCCTCCAGGACCTGGAGGCGGCCCTGTATTCCTGGTTCGACGCCGCGACCGGCCGGGTCTTCCAGCTCAATACCACCTACGACACGGTGATCGGTTACCCGGCGGGCTTCGGCAGCGACTTCTCGATTAATGATCATAACTTTCACTATGGATACTTCCTCAACGCCTTCGCCACCGTAGCCCAGTTCGACCCCCAGTTCGTCGACGACCTGAAACCGCAGATCACGCTGCTCATCAACGACGTCGCCAACTTCAACCGCAACGATCCGAACCTCCCCTTCCTCCGCGAGTTCAACGCGTTCGAGGGCCATAGCTGGGCCGACGGGCTCGGCCAGGGCGGCGAGAACATGGAGTCGATCGCCGAGTCCCTCCAGTTCGACTCGTCGATGGCCCAACTGGGCATGCTGCTGGGCGACGTGCAGTGGCAGGACGGCGGCATCTACCTCTATACGACGGAGATCGAGGCCGAGAAGGAGTACTGGTTCAACGAGAACGCCGACCCGTCCCAGGGCAATTTCGGCAACTGGCCCCAGGAGTTCGTGCAGTACAACCTCAACAGCACGCCGGTCAGCGTGACCCAGATTGCCAATCCCGAGCAGAACGGCCCGACCCGCTCCACGTTCTTCGCCGACCCCAACTATGCCGAAGGCACGTATGCCATCAACTGGCTGCCGATCTCGGCCCAGAGCCTCTACCTGGGTCAGAACCAGAGTTTCCTGGAGGAGAACTGGCCCCAGTTCATCCAGGATTACAACGCCCAGACCCCGGCCAACGAGGGAGTCTACGAGCTGCTGGTGGCCGCCTATCAGGCACTGATGCCCAACGACGGCGTCGGGCTCAATCAGCCCGGCCCGTCCAATGCGCTGCTGCGGCTCGACCCCAGCTTCAACACGGCGATCATCCCCCCCGCGCCCGACAACATGGTGAACAACGGCTACCTGGGCACCACGCGCACCCAGGCGCTGAACTGGATCGATACCCTCCAGGACCTCGGCCAGGTCGATCCGACCGTGACCGCGAACGCGCCCAGCTACGCCGCCTTCATCCAGGACGGCCAGCGAAGCTTCGTGGCCTTCAACCCCACGAGCCAAACGATCGACGTGACGTTCCGCGACGCCCAGAGCGGCACGGCGCTGGCCGTGCTGACCGTCGGCCCCGGCCAGATGGTCACCCGGCTCGGCTCGGGCCAACTGCTGAACGACCGGCTGGAGGACTACCAGGTCGCCAACCAGGGCGCGAGCCTGTACCTGCTCAGCTCCGGTAATCAGAACACGCTCGGGCTCCAGCCCGGCACCGCCGTGCCGAACCCCGACGGCAACCCGCTGGACATCAACACGTACGTCGGCACGTTCGCCGACGTCCCCGCGAACCCGAACGCGACACAGACCGGCGACGCCTTCCCGGGCGACCAGTATGCCCTGACGTTCATCTCCGCGCCGATCAATGGCACGCCGATCGCCGGCGGTTCGACGGAGTTCCAGGTTTTCCTCGACAACCTCCTGACCTGGACCTACAACACGCCGGCCCCGAACTCGACCTACGGCCGGCAGTACGGGCCCGGGGTCGTGCAGAACACAGCGCTCGGCAACCCGAGCTTCAATATCGAGATCTCCTACCAGTTCAACGACAGCAACGACCCGACCGGCGCGAATGCCACGTTCACGGACCGCGTCGAGTGGTACACGGCCAAGCTCCAGCCAAACAATCAGTTCGTGCTCTACGACACGACGGTGGCCGACCCCACCGTCTCGTTCAGTCCGCTGTTCAACCAGGCCAACCTGGCGAACCAGCCGTTCCAGCCGATGGTGGACGGCCGGGTGAAGGTCCAGATCTGGGGTGGGGCCACCAACTCCCCCCTGGGGCCCAAGGATTTCGCGATCTCCGTCAACACGATCGAGCAGATGGCCCGCACGTCCCGGCTGATCATCCCGTACACCGTCACCGATGGCAGCGGCAACGCCGAGACCCCGCTCACGGTGTCCGCCATCCAGCCCGTCTCGCCCGTCCTGCGCAGCAGCCCGGTCGGTTCCGTGACGGTGGACCTCTCCACGCCGGCCGCGCTCCAGGGCTTCGGGATCGGCGCGCTGACCTTGACGTGGGATGGGGTCGGGGTGGTGCTGGGAGACGGGGTCTCCGTCGTCCGACAACCCGACGGGACCTATCAGATCCAGGGATTGGCGGCCACGCAGACCCAGCCCGGCAACTACGTGCTCACGATCGACGCGTCCCAGATCTTCAACCCAGCCGGCCAGGCCGGGAGCGGGACGGCCTCCGTCAGTTGGGTCCTGGACCAGTCGTCGCCGACCGCCTCGCTGTTCACCACGGCCACCGGCCAGACGACGCCGATCCCGGTGACGGTGCTCTTCAGCAAGCCGGTCTCCGGTTTCGGTGCCGGCGGGGTGAAGGTCGGAAACGCCACGCTGACCAACTTCCAGGGGAGCGGCAACCAGTACAGCTTCGACCTGACCCCGACGTCCCCCGCGCGCCGGTGACGGCCGGCGTGCTGGCGGGCGTGGCGCGGGACGCGGCCGGGAACGTGAATCCGGCCTCGTCCCAGCTCAGCGTGCCCCTGGTCACCACCGGGCCGAGTGTCCTGGTCTCGACGCCGGGCTCGAACACGACGAATCTCTCGCAGGTCCCCTTGACCGTGACGTTCAGCAGCGCGGTGAACATCACCGCCGCCGGCGCTCCTCAACGAGATCCTGGTCACCGGCGGCACGCTCGCCGTGGCCCAGGCGACCGCGGACAGCAGCACCTACCACTTCAACCTGTCCCCCTCGGGGCCGGGACCCGTGACGGTGAGCGTGCAGGTCCCCGCGGGCGCGGCCGAGGATGGTTCGGGACACGCGAACACGGCCGCCGCGCCGTTCTCCGTCACGTTCGACAACACGCCGCCCTCCGTCGTCCTCACGTCGGCCGACTCGCCGGGGACGTTCCAATCCCCGATCCCGGTCACCATGATCTTCAGCAAGCCGGTCACCGGCCTCGCCGCCTCGAGCATCACCGTCGGCAACGCGACCCTGGAAGACTTCTCGGGCAGCGGCGCCCGCTACACGTTCAACCTGGTCCCGAATGGCATCGGGCCCGTCACGGCCCAGGTCCGCGCGGCGCGGCGCAGGACGCGGCCGGGAACGCGAACACGGCCTCCAATGCCTTCTCCCGCGTCTTCGAAGTCGCTCCCGTCGCGATCATGTACTCCACGGCGCCGGCCAATACCACCAGCACGGACGTCCCCGTCTACATCCAGTTCAACGAGCCGGTCCGGCTCAGTGCCTCGGGCATCACCGTCGTCCAGGGCTCGATCCAAGGGGCGGTGACCCAGGTCAGCCCGACCACCTACCTCATCCACGTGCAGCCGACCCTTCCGTCTGGCCAGCAGAGCACCGCCGTCACCGTGACGCTGCTCCAGCTTGCCGCGACCGACGCATTCGGGAACCAGAATCAGGGTTCGAATAACTATCGATTTACCTATTCGCAATATGCGACCCTGACGCCCACGCTCAAACTGATCGGGACGGCGGGGGCCTATAACTTCGTGCAAGTCCAGTTCAACCAACCCTCGGTGACCAACTTCGACGCGTCCAAGATCCAGGTCTCCCCCAATGCGTTGGTCTGGGGATTCCAGGGCAGTGGCAACCTCTATAACTTCTACGTGGCCGCGAACCCGGCGCAGAGCGATATCGGGTCGTCGATGACGTTGACCGTCACGATCCCGAAGGGCGCCGCCACTGGCGTCGATGGGATCCCCTTGGCGACCCCGGCGAGCCTCACGATCGACACCGGTACGATCACGGGCCCGACCGTGATCCTCACCTCGGGCCAGACGCACGATTACTGGTCCAACACCGCCATCCCGGTCACCGCCACGTTCTCCGAACCGGTCACCGGTTTCACGGCAGGCAGCCTCAACAACTATTCGCCGAATGCCACGGTCTCGAACTTCCAGCAGAATCCCCAGGACCTGGAGCAGTACACGTTCGACCTCACCCCCGTGGGCAGCCCGAACTCGGTTCAGGTCGGCATCAACGCGGGGGGGATCACGGGCGTGACGAGCGGCAAGCCGCTGACGGGGCTCTCCTTCACCTTGATTCGCAATCTCGTCGCCGGCCCGGTCGTGACGAACGTCACGTCGAATGCCAGCGGCACGGAGCTGCCCGGCTCGCTGATCCCGGTCCAGGTCACGTTCAGCAGCCCGGTCATCGTGAACACAGCCGTGGGGCTCCCCGTGCTGCTCCTCAACGCGGACGGGCCGGGCGGCAACGCCATGGCCACCTACGTGGGGGGCGGGTCGCCCAACGCGCCCAGCACCACACTGGTCTTCAACTACGTCGTCCAGGCCGGCCAGCGGACCGCGCACCTCGATGAATTCTCCAGCTCCGCGTTCATCTCGCTGGGGCAGAGCAACCTGATCGCCGGGAACATCCTGGATGCGACGACCAAGAACGCGATCCCGACGCCGGTCTTGTTCGACCCCGGCAGTCCGCGTTCGCTGGGCGGCAACACCCAGATCGCCGTCGGCGCCGCGGCGACCGGCGTGATCGACGTCAGCTCCACCAAGCCCGACGGGATCTACGGAGTGGGTACGCTCATCCCGATCACGGTGCAGTTCAACGCGCCGGTCACGGTGAAGACCACGGGCGGGACGCCCACGCTCGCGCTGGCGGTCGCCGGGGGGACCGGCACGGCCAATGCCACCTATGTGAGCGGTTCCGGGACGGATACCCTCACGTTCGACTTCACGCCGATTGCCGGACAGGCCAGTCCGGCCCTCGACTATACGTCCACCGGCGCCCTGAGTCTCAACGGCGGCCAGATCCTGATCGGGAATACCGCGGCCCCGGCCGACTTGACGCTGCCGCCGCCGGGGACGCTGGGGTCGCTGGGCACCAGCGGGGCCGTGGCCGTCGTTGACCATCCCGCGCAGGTGCTCGCCGTCTGGGACAACCAGACGAACGCGACCGTGGGCCCGGCTGGCGTCATTCAAATCTTCGTCACCTTCGATAGTCCCGTGACGGTGCACACCACCGGCGGGACGCCGACGCTCACCCTGGCGCTCGATAACGGCCAGACCGTCGCGGTCAACTACACGGCCGGCTCGGGCACCACCTCGCTGGAGTTCGATTACACCGTCGGGACCAGCGACACGAGCCGCGATCTGGATTACGCCTCCGCCGGCGCCCTGGCGCTCAAAGGCGCGACGATCGTCGACGCGCTGGGAAATAACGCCAACCTGATGCTGCCGCCGCCGGGCGGGTCCGGCTCGCTCCGGAGCAATAACACGACGGTGGCCGGTGCCCCGCCTCAGGTGGTCAGCGTCACCGCCGAGTCCGTCAACGGCGGCTATGGGCTCGATGCCAGCGGTACGGTCAATTCGTCGATCGTGATCGATGTGACGTTCAGCTCCCTCGTGACGGTCGATACCACGAAGGGTAAGCCGACCCTGCTCCTGAACTCCGGCACCGGTGCGGTCGCGGTCTACAACGCCCTGGTCCTGGACACGCTTCCGATCCTCCAGTTTATCTACACGCTCGCCACGCCCCAGGCGGGCCAGAGTAGCCCGCTGCTGGACTACGCCGGGACCGATGCGCTCGAGCTCAACGGCGCGACGATCATGTCGAAACAGTTCTCGACCGTGCCGGCCAACCTGACGCTGCCGGCACCGGGATCGGCCGCCTCGCTGCCAGGCAGTAGCTCGCTGGCGGTCCAGACGGTCGCGTCCGCAACGCCGGTGGTCGCCAACGTCAGTTCGACGGCCATCAACGGCACGTACGGCCTGGGCGCGACCATCCCGATCACGGTGAACCTCAGCGTGCCCGCGACGGTGACCGACCCGTCGCACACGCAGTTGCAACTGGCGCTCGGCGGCGGCCAGACCGCGATCGCCACCTACGTGAAGGGTTCGGGCACGAATCTCCTGACGTTCGACTACACCGTCGCGGCCGGTCAGGGCAGCTCGCGGCTCGATGACGGCACCGATCTCGTCCTGAACGGGTCCACGAACCTGGCCCTGCCGGCGGTGGGGGCGCCGGGGTCGCTGGGCAATAACAATCGGATCGCCATCAATACCGCGGCCGCGCCGGTGCCCGTGGTGTCGTCCGTCACGACCACGGTGCCCGATGGTCGGTATCAGGCCGGCGACGTGATCCCGATCCAGGTCCAGTTCGACCGGCCCGTGATCGTGACCGGCACGCCCGCGCTCGTGCTGGCCGCCAGCACCGGCGCCGGTGGCGGCGCCGCCGTGGTGAATTATAGCGGCGGCTCGGGGACGAACACGCTGACGTTCGACTATACCGTCGGCGCCGGTCAACGGAGTGCGCGGCTGGATTACCTGTCCTCCGCGGCGCTGATGATTCCGCCCAGCACCACGATCCAGGACGCCTACAACCATCAGGCCGCGGACCCGTCGCTGCCGGTGCCCGGCCTGGCCGGGTCGTTGGGGGCGAACAGCGTGCTGGTTGTGGGCAACCCCCACGGGCCGACCCTTGGCGCCAATCCGCCGCCGCCGCCGCCGTCGACCACGTTGACCCTCCTGGTCGGCCCCTCAACGGCCCTGACCGGCGAGTCCATCACACTGACCGCCCTGGTCAACTCCACGGCGACGGGAAGTCCCCTGGGCTCCGGCCTGGTGGCGTTCCTGGATGGAGCGAACGTACTGGGGATCGTCCCCGAGAGCGGCGGCGTGGCCACGCTGAACGTGCAACTGCCCGCCGGCACTCAGGCGATTCAGGCCGTCTACGAAGGGGATTCGAAGCATTCCGGGAGCGATTCGGGAGTCCTGATGGTCGGGGTCGATCCGGTCGTCGTGACCCGGTCGAAGATCGAGGTCGAGAATCCCAGCGGCTCGCCGCAGGTCCTGATCCGGCCTTACAAGCCCTCAGGCCGTGGCGGTGTGAACGTGGCGGAGGGACAGGTCAGCGCCAATGGCGCTCCGGAGATCCTCGTCGCCCCGAGGCCAGGCCGTCGAGAGCCGGTGGAGTTGATCAATGGGTTGACCGGTGCGGTGATCCGCCGGTTCTACCCGTTCGGTCGCGCGAACTCTCGCGGCGTGTCGGTGGCCATGGCGGACCTCAACCGGGATGGCAGTTCCGAGATCATCGCCGCAGGGACGCGCGGCGGCCGGACGGTGATCGATGTCTTCGACGGTGTCACCGGCCGGCGCATCGAGTCCATCACGGCGTTCCGGCATGTGTTCCACCGCGGGATCCAGGTCACGACCCGTAATGTCAGCGGCGAAAGTACGCCCGAGATCGTCGCGGAGTCTCGAGGGCGCCATCAGACATTGGTCGAGATCTTCGACGGTACGACCGGCGCGCCGATCGGCGAGATCGAGCGATTGCTCGACGGGCCGATGGCCGTGTCGCGCAACCGACGACCGACGACTTGAGGTTGACGTGTCGGCGGTCTGGTTCTAGACTCCAGACCGAGTCCCGTTGGAAACAACGCCGGCAGCTCGGCTCGCGCCGCGCGGCCGGGATGGGCACGCTCACGTGCCGACGGGCAGGGGTGCCCGACCCACTGATCCCAGGATACGGGTCCCTCAGTGGAGCGGGCTCCTGGGCCCGCCACTCTTCCCAGCGGAAAGGATTCCGCCCTATGCGCTCGACGAGCCGGATGCCGGTGTGGCTTGCGATCCTGACCGCCGTGTCAACGTGCGGCCTGCTGATCGTCGCGGGCTGCTCGATGGATAAGCCCGGGAGCCGGCCCCAGCAGATCTTCAACCGGATCGGTGGCCATGCCGGCCAGCTCATCGAGCCCAAGCGCTGCCTGCTCCAGGTCGCGATCTTGAGCCGGCCGTTCAACGAGCCGGCGATCAATGAGCTGGTCTGGCGCGTGGCCGACGAGCAGATCGTCTCGCCGCCCCAAAGGCGCGCGCTCCAGGCCAATGGTCTTCGAGTCGGCCGGATCCTCGGCGAGCTCCCGTCGGAGCTCCAGACGATCCTCAAGGATGGCGGCCCGCAGCATCCGACAGTCATCCCGACGACTCTGGTGCTCGAGAGCGGCGAGCAGAACTTGATCAACGTCAGCGAGGCCGTGGACCAGACCACCCTGCTGCTCAACCGGGACAACCGGGTCACGGGCAAGGATTATGAGGCGGCCAGCGGCTACTTCCGGGTGACCCCGCGACACGACGGTGCCCATGGTGTCTCGCTGCGGTTGATCCCCGAGGTCCACCACGGCCCGATGCAGCGCCTCCTTCCCCGCGCTGAACAGCACGCCCGGTTTGGCCCCCCAGGAGTTGAGCCTGCGCGACGGCCAGCAGGAATTGACCGTCCGCGAGCTGACCGTGGACCTCGAGCTCGAACCGGGCCAGGTCGCGGTCATCGGCTGCCGGCCCGAGAGCCCGAGCAGCCTCGGCAGCTTTCTCTTCAGCGAGTCGCCATCCGATCGCGACCAGCGTCACCAGCGGTTAATCCTGATCTGGGCCTCCCGCAACCTTAACGGCGTGTTCGGTGAGGCTCCCAAGACGAACGACCGTCCCAAGCTGTTCCAGCGGCTGGTCGGGCCGCCTCCGGAACCACCCGCGGTACCGAGCACGACTCCAACACCGCCGCCGCCCCCCCGGGCGGATTCCACCGCCAGCACCCCCCGACCCGCCAGGCCCGATACGAAAGCCCAGCCGAATGCCGCCGCACCCAACGTCACGACGACGAGCTCGATCACCCCGCCCGATTCCCAGCGCCACCGTTACCCGCTTCGAATGGCCCTTAGTCTTCGGGCTTTGGTTCGCAAGCCGACCGAGCCGCCCTCTGCGAGGATGGAGGGCCCTCGAAATCAATCGAAGGACCGAGGACCAACGACCATGGATGGTTACGCAGCACCGGAGCGGGTAGAGTGGAGTGGTCCGCGGCTCAGGAGCGTCGGGACGCGGCGGTGGCGGGCGCATGGGCGCACGAGCCCGGTTCGGTCGCGATGCCGCATCGGGCGTCGCGGCCCTGGATGTCAGGTCGATCGGAGCTTCGGGTCATGGCGCCGGAGACAACAAACTCGCCGGAACGGCCGGACCCGGTGCGGCTGGATGGCTCGCGCGGTGAGGGGGGCGGCCAGATCCTCCGCACCGCGTTGACGCTCGCACTCTTGACCGGCCGGCCATTCCGCATGACCCGGATCCGCGCCAATCGTGACAATCCGGGCCTGCGTCCCCAGCACAAGACGGCAGTGGATGCGGCCGTCGAGCTGGGCCGCGCGGACGTTGTCGGCGCGACCGTCGGCGCGGGAGCTGTCCTTTCAGCCCGGGGCCTACGAGCCGCGCGACCTGACAATCGACATCGGTACGGCCGGCTCGACCGGCCTGGTCCTTCAGACCTTGCACCTGCCACTGGCCTTGCGCGCCACCCGGCCGTCCCGGATCGTGCTCGCCGGGGGGACCTTCAACCCCAAGGCGCCGGCCTTCCCCTTCCTGGAATCCACCTGGCGCGCCTACCTCGAAGCGTTCGGCATGCCGATCTCGCTGGCGATGTCTTCGGCCGGTTTCTATCCTCGCGGCGGCGGACAACTCGAAGCCTGGATCGAGCCGGCGCGTCCCCGCGCGTGGGTCCAGACCGATCGCGGCCCGCTTCGCCGTATTCATGGCCTCGCCGGAGTCGCCAACCTTCGCGACGACATCGCCAGCCGGATGCGCGACCGCGTCGTCCATCGCCTCCTGGCCCACGGCCTCTCCGCCGAGATCGACCTCGTCCGCTGGACCAGCCCGGGACAGGGGGCTGCATTGAGCTTGACGGCCGAACACGACGGCGGGATCCCCGCCACATTCGTCGGCCTGGGCGAGCGCGGTAAGCCGTCGGAAGCGGTCGCCGATGAGGCCGTTGACCAGTTGCTGGCCTTCGAGACCGTCGCCGATGCCGCGGTTGACCCCCACTCCGCCGACCAGATCCTCCTGCCACTGGCCTTCGCAGCCGGCCGGAGCGAGTTCACCGTCAGTGAAGTCACCGACCACCTTCGCACCAACGTCGAGACCATCTCCGCCTTCCTCGACCGCTCGATCACCATCGAGGAGCCTACCGAAGACGGCCAACCTGGGCGAGTGGTCATCGCTCAGTAGCGTGTTCCTCCGGTGGATCGCAGCGTCCTGCGCACATCGGGAGATTTCCCGGCGTAGTTCGCCTTGCGAGCCTCGCGCCTCGGCGCGACCTGGACTCCCGGCCCTTCCGCAAAGAGGAATGGCCTCGGTCTCGAAAAACGACCGGAGTCTCGGCAGTCCCTTGAAATCCGACCTTTTACCGGATAGCCTTTTACTGATTTCTCAGATCGCCGTTCCCTCACCAACTCGAGTCGAAATGATCTCTTCGTTCCGCCAGCGAGCGAAGCACTGGGTTACGGGGGCATTCTGCGTGCTCCTGACGGTCGGGGGCATTGCGCCCTCAACAGCTCGGGCGGGTTGCAGTCATGGCGTCACTTCTCAACTGAGCCGATCGGTCCAAGAATCGCTCGCTGACCTGGCATGGCTCGATGCTTCCCTCGCCAGCCCTCGCGATTCGGCGCTGCCCGGGCCCCGGCGCAACCAACCGTGTTCCGGCCTATCCTGCTCGCAGGGACAACCGTTGCCGCCGGCACCATCGCCAGCGACTTCCTTGCGAAGTGAATCCTGGTGCTGCACAACCGTAGCACCCGGCTGGGATAGCCCGAACTCGACCGAGATACGGCCCGAGATCCTCCGGGCACATCCACGGCACAATTCCTCTCCGCCGGAACGGCCTCCCCGGCATCTCCAGTCGCATTCACACTCTTAATCGCCTCAACGGAGTTGACCCGGTGGGATCGTTTCAATCCGTGCGCGGCGCGTATCCCATCGGACCGGCGATCGCAGGTGATTGCGAGCAGCACGATGCTCGATCTCGAATCGTGATCGATCGATCTCGGTCCACCGACTCTCCTTACCCTGTTGCAAGGCTCCGGTGACCCAGCCCCAAGGGGGTCGAGGGGCCACTCGAGGCGGGTTACACAGAGCTCGTTTGCGCTCGCCATTCGTCAGTATGCCTCCGAGAAACCGAGCGTGAAAGGATTGCCTGCTATGGATGACAGCAACAATATTTCAAGGCGATTCCTGGCCGATTTCATCGCCGTGCGACTCATGGCGAGGCGGATCGAGAAGGACGCGCCTCCGCCAACCCAGGTAGTCCCGCTCTCGGATACCTCGCCCTGTGCCGAGGACGACCCCGCGCGCGCCCATCGGACCGCGCCGATTCCCGCTCCGGAGTGCTGCCCCCGGCCGACCGCGCGCCCCATTTCCTGCCCAGACACGAATCAAAGAACTGAGGAGCCTCCTGATGAACAGACGACCTGGAATCCGGACGACCGCGAGCACGATCCTCCTCCCGTGGGTCGTGGCGGCGCTGGTGGCGGCCGACGACCCGAGGAAGCCGCCGGCCTCACCGGCTGAGGCCCACCAGCGAGAGGTGGCAGAGGTGGCCGCGGCTCTGAATGAATCCTGGCCCGATCATCCCGAGTGGGTCGATATGCTCGCAAGCATTCTCGAAGAAGAACCGATGAGTCCCAACTTCGGCTGGTTTCGCACGGCCGTTTCGCAAACGCGATTCGACTGGAACGCGACTCGCAAGCGATTCGACCGCGACGCTAACGGCAAGATCACGCGCCAGGAGTTCGGCGGCGGCGACGACTTCGCGCGGCTGGACCGCAATCACGACGGTGTATTGACACCGCCCGATTTCGACTTCTCGGGCAGCTCGCTGGCACCTTCGCCGGGATCTCTGATATTCTCGCGCATGGATCGCGACAGCAACGGCAAGGTCACGCGCGAGGAGGTTGACGCGTTCTTCCGGGCGGCCGACAGCGGCGGTCAGGACTTCCTGTCGCTCTCCGACCTGCAAGAGGCGTTCGCCCCACCTCCGATGCCTCCGACCGGCCCGAACACGGGGCGGCCTTCGAAGGCGACGCTGATCCGCGGCCTGTTTCGTCGAGAGGTCGGTTCGCTCGAGCCGGGTCCGAAGCTCGACGAGAGTGCGCCCGATTTTACGCTCAAGACCAATGACGGCAAGGGCGAGATCACGCTCTCGAAACTGATCGGCCCCAAGCCGGTCGTCCTGGTCTTCGGGAACTTCACCTGCGGGCCGTTCCGCAGCCAGGCCGGGAACATGGAGAAGCTCTACCGGCGTTACAAGGACCGCGCCACGTTCGTGATGGTCTACGTGCGGGAAGCCCATCCGACCGATGGCTGGCGGATGGACAGCAACGATCGCGCGAACGTCGCCACGGCCCAGCCCCGGACCTACGACGAGCGCGCGAAGTCGCCCAGACCTGCAGTCGGCTCCTCGGGCTCGGCTTCCCGATGCTCGTCGATTCGATCGACGACCTGGCCGGCAACCGCTATAGCGGCATGCCCGGCCGCCTTTATGTCATCGACCGAGAGGGCAAGGTCGGCTTCAAGAGTGGACGCGGCCCGTACCTGTTCAAGCCGGCCGAACTGGAGCACTCGCTCATCCTGCTCCTTCAGGAAGGTGCGACGCGGCCGACCCAGGCCGCGGCTTCAACGCCCAGTGGAGTCCAGGTTCAGCGCGAGTCATCGCATGTGACGCGTCCGTCCTCGAACTGACCCGGACTTCTCGGGAACTCACGAACCAGTGGAGGAAGACATCCATGGCGCATATCTCATTGCCCGAAGGCGTACCGGGCATCGTCGGGCCGATGATCGCCTACCCGGAAACCCAGGTCCATCTGAGTGGCCTGGCCGAGGCGCTCTGAGAGCGCCGTCGTCACTGACGTCGGCCGAGCGCGAGCTGATCGCCTCCTATGTGTCGTCGAGGAATCGGTGTCACTTCTGCACGCAGTCGCATGCGGCAGCAGCCCGGGTACACTACGGGGAGAACCGTGGTTGTCGATGAGGTACTCGAGAATCCCGATTCCGCCCTGGTTTCGCCGAAATTGAAGGCTCTGCTCGCAATCGCCGACAAAGTCCGGCGCGACGGACGGCTCGTCGAGGCGGCGGACGTCGATCGCGCCCGTGCCGAGGGTGCCGATGACAAGGCGATCCACGATACGGTCCTGATCGCCGCGGCGTTCTGCATGTTCAATCGGTACGTGGATGGCCTGGGAACCTGGGCCCCGAGCGACCCGCTGCCTACGAGGAGTCGGGATTGCGGCTGGCCAACCAGGGGTACGTGAATTACGACTTCGGCAAGCGGTGAGCCCTGCCGGCTCACCGAGTCCGCCACCGGGAAAGTTAGACCCAACCTTGCTTCTGGCCAACCAGGGCTACGCCAACTACGACTTCAGCAGGGGGTGAGTCCCATCGACCCACCAGGCCCCGGGAAAAATGACGAGGCCCTTGAAACACGATCGTTTCACCTGTAGCTTATTCGGAACTCTTGATGGCTCACGATCTCGATCGCTCCGTTGCGACTCTCTTTCGGGATGGAAGCGATCGATCCCCAAGAACTTGGTGCGATGACGAGGTCCGTTACCTTCCAGCGACCGGTCTCGATTCCGGCAGGAGCCGTTCTGGCGTTCCTGGCGATGGCTGCGATTGCGCCACCCGCGCGCAGGCCGGCTGCTCGCACCGCGTCACGTCCCTGACCAATCGGCCCGAGTCCTCCGCGCTGACCGAGTCCTTGGTGCGCGATCTGGTCGCCCCTTCCGATCGGCTTCCGGAGCGCCCGCCGTCGCGCCCCTGCTCGGGCGCGTTTTGCTCGGGACAGCCGGATGTGCCGGCCGTCCCGGCCGGGGTGACTGACGTTCGGATTGATTCCTGGCCCTGGTCTTCGTCGGCCCACCTCTTGAACTCCGTACAATCCTCCTTCCTTTCCTGGGAAGCGACCGCGATGCGCCCCGTGCGGCGAGGGATTGGCGTGTTCCATCCGCCCCCATCGCTCATCCAGCCGACATGACGAATTGATCCTCGCGGTTGGTCCCTTCCGAGATGCCGATCTCGTCTCGGGTTCGCTTGTCGCCTGCGCCGGATTCGTCGTCGAGTTGCAGCGATGGGAGTGGACATCTTCGATGCGGTCTCCCGCCCGCCGTTGGGATCGTTGCTGCGCGTAGACTTGTCCGGTCCGGGCATCCGACTCCGTAATGTCGTCTGCGCCCTGACCGGGATAGTTCGCGAGTTGTTACTCGAGAACAGGCTCCTAAACATTCGATTCAATTCGGTCTTGTGGCGGAGACATCCCGCCTGCCTGCACGCGCAGCCCGCGAGATGACCGTTTACCTAAGAATCCCAGCGCAATCCTCTCTCATGAGACGTTTCGACCCAAGCCGGCTCATTCTGACTCAACACGGAGTTTCAACCCATGAGAAGACAACGAGCAGCATTCACCTTGATCGAGCTCTTGGTGGTGATCGCGATCATCTCGGTCTTGATCGCCTTGTTGCTGCCCGCCGTGCAGCAGAGTCGTGAGGCGGCCCGGCGGGCTCAGTGTGCCAACCACCTCAAACAGATCGGCCTGGCCATTCATAACTTCGAGCAGGTGCAGCAGACCCTGCCCTCGAGCCGCGTCGGACCTCAGCACGCCACCTGGTTCATCGAGATCCTTCCTTTCATGGAGCAGACCCCCCTCTACAACGCGTGGAACCTCACAAACACCTATTACTTGCAGCAATCGACGGTGAGGGCCACGGCTGTCGAGGCGTTCTATTGCCCCACCCGGCGGCCGCCCATGCTGAGCACGCAGTTCGAGATCTCCAGCACCGGGATTCCCGATACTCAGCAGTATCCGGGAGTGGTGGGGGATTATGCCGGCAATGGTGGGCAGTTTGCCGGCTCGATCGTGGATAATCCGTTGTGCAACGGCGCCATGTGCCAGGCCCAGTCGCAAATCACCAACAGTCAACTGGTGCAAACGCAATCGCAAACTCGGTTACGCGACGTTACCGACGGGACCAGTCATACGTTTCTCGTCGGCGAGAAACACGTCCCGCTGAGCAAGTTCGGCCAGAGCGGACCGTCGTGGGGAGACGGCGCGATCTACAACGGTGACTTCCCACGCAATTTCTCCCGAATCGCCGGTCTTCCGCAATTCAACCTGGGTCAGGGGCTCTACGACCTGAGTGGCCCGTGGCATTGCAAGTTCGGCAGCTACCACCCCGGCATCTGCCAGTTTCTTTTCACCGACGGCCATGTGATGGCCGTGATTAACTCGACCGACCTCAGCGTCCTCAACAAGCTGGCTGTGAGAAACGACGGACAGATCATCGACGGCTATTGATCCAGGCTGGAGATGTGGGGAACCGAGCGGAGACCTGACGCGAATATGCGAGCAACCCGGACCTGCTGGCTCTTCGGAAGGCGACGCTCCTCGAGCGAGACCGCAGGCTCGCGCGGCCTAGTTCCTGAGGTGCAATTCAAGGCCTGGAGTCCAGTCATGGATCGTCGCTGGCTGTTATTGGCGGCGATCCTGTTCGCGGGCTGCTCGCAAGCCACACAAATCCAGGGCGAGCCTGAACCACCGCAGAAAACCGATACGGATTTCGCCCGACTGCCGCAGCTTCTCGCAGGCATTCCGAAATCGGGGGATATCTTGCTCCATGAAGGACTCCCCAGCGAGTTTTGGGAACCGGAATTACGGGAACAGGAGCTGACTCAGAAGAAGACGATCACGTTTCATGGTTACCCGTTTTACGAGGAGCAACGTACGTTACAAGGGACGGACTCCGAGCCATTCACTGCGCTGTTTTCCTCCAAGGCGTCATTCAAACGATACGACGAGAAAAAGCGATGCGGCGGTTACTCTCCCGACTACGCCATCGAGTGGAAGGCGGGAGAAGCCGCAACCCAGGCCCTGATTTGCCTGGAATGCGGAGAGGTCAAGATGTTCGGACCGAAATATGAGTTGTACTGCGATCTCAGCATAGAAGCGCGACAGCGGCTCACGCAGTTGCTGCGTTCGTATCAAAAGAACCGTCCGTCCACAACGTCAAACCCATGAGTCACTCGACACCGCCTTCGGCAGGCCGATCCATCCTCTCGTCGGTCCTGGATCATTGAATCGAGGAGTCTCTTTTATGTTTAGAGTGATCAATCTCGGCATCCTGCTACCGATGGTGGCCCTCCTGCTGCCGAGCGACCTGGCGGCCGAACCGCCCCGCAACGGTGCGGCCGGCATCTTCCCGCTCTTGAGCGATGACGAGTGCTGGCGAAAGCTCTCGCCGACCAAGGAGCGAAATGGCCGGGCCCTGCCGTCCTGGGCGGGCGCGATGGCCGGTGCGATGCCGCGAACCACGGCGGCGATGATCCGTCTCGACTTCGCGCATCGGGCGCGGAATCCCCTCGGGCCGATGCTCCGAGGCAAGATGCGATGGGTGGCCGGTCATGCCAATCGTTGCGAATACAGCATGGCGTATGCCGAGGCCGACCTGCGGCGTGACGGCCTCGATGAGGCCGGGCTCCGTTCCCTGAAAGGGGACCATCGGGATCTGCCCGAACCCGAGCGGGCAGCACTCGACTTTGCTCGCCAGATGACCGAGGATGCCTCCGAGGTCACCGATGCCGAGGTCGCGCATCTGATCGGCTGGTACGGCGAAGAGAAGGTCGTGGCCATGGTCTTGCTGCTGGCCCATGCCAACTTCCAGGACCGACTCCTCCTGGCCCTTGGCTCGCCCATCGAGCCTGGTGGCCCGTTGCCTCCGCTGGAGGTCCGCCTCGATTCCAAGACCGAACCGCCACCGGTCCCGGCCCGGAAGCGTTCCGAAGGCCGACCCATCCCAGAAGAGCCGTCGCGAGTTCAACGATCCCTTCTGGCTGTCCATGGAGTTCAACGATCTCCAGGGGCGGCTCATGGAACAGCGGGCAAGGCCCAGCCGGATTCGCGTCCCGTCCTGGGAGGAAGTGCTCCGCGCGATGCCCCCGGGGGTCTCCCGGCCTGAGAAGCCGATCCGCATCCGATGGAGCCTGGTGACCATGGGCTACCAGCCCGAGCTGGCGATGGCCTGGTCGGCCTGCACCCGCGCGTTTCGCGAAGAATCGAAACAGGACCGTGTCTTCGAGGAGAGCCTCTTCTGGATCGTGACGCGCACGATCCATTGCTTTTACTGAATGGGGCACTGCGAAATGCTGCTCGCGGTCGCGGGCCTCGACAAGTTGGCACTCGATGAACGGACACGGCGGTTGGCCAGTGGGGATTGGTCTTCTTTTCCTCCCGGCGATCGGGCCGCATACCGTTTTGCTCGCAAACAGTCCAGGGAGCCCTGGTCGATCACGGCCGAGGACATGAACCGGCTCATCGATCACTTCGGCGCCGAACGCACACTCGACATCCTGTTTTGGGCGTGCCGTTGTCACTATATGACCCGGGTTGCCGACGCCTTCCAGATCCCCCTGGAGCGCGAGAATGTTTTCAAGGATAACCAGCCGCCCAGGGAGAAGGACAAGGCCGCGACGAGTGGCAAGTGAGGACACAACAATCCCATCCCCTTTTTCCACTCGCCCGCAGTATCATGGACCCCCGGAAAAATGACAAGGCTCTTGAAAACCGATCAGTTCACGTATACCTTATTCGAAATTCTTGATAACTCGCGGTCCCGTTCGCCTCATTGCGTACCCCTCTCGAGACGGGCGGGATCGATGCTCAACAAGCGGGTATGATGGCGAGGTCCTTCTTCCTTCAACGACTGGTGTCGCCGCCGGCAAGAGCTCTCGTGGTTCTCCTGGCGCTGGCTACCGATTGCGCCCCCGGGCGCAGGCCGGTTGCTCGCACCTCGTCACGTCCCGGACCGATCGACACAAGCCCTCCATGTTGACGGATTCCTTGATGCACGATCTGGCCATTCCCGCCGATCCCATCCCGGAGCCCTCACGTCCGCGCCCCTGCTCAGGGGCGTTCTGCTCAGGACAACCGGCCGCGCCGGCGGTTCCGGCCGGCGTCAGCGACGGACGAATCGATACCTGGGCGTGGTGCTCGTCGTTCCGGGCGATGCGCCCGCAATGTCCCACCTTCCTCGCAGGGGTAATGACCGCTCCTCGCCCAGTTCATCGGGGGAGCCGAGTGTTCCATCCGCCTCGACTCCTCCTCCGTGCGCCTGAAGACCCGATCGTCGCGATGGGTTTCCTGCGTGCGGTCCCGACGCGGACCCCTCGGTAGTTGCGCCGAATCCGTCGTCGGTTTCCCGCCGCGGGGAGGGACATCTTCGATGATGTCTCGCGCCCGATGGGCCAAATGATCGCCTGGCGTGTGCTCCTCCGGTGATCACATCCGACTCCGGGGCGTCGATGCGCCCTAGGTCCGGAAAGTCCACGAGCTGCGACTCAGGAACCGGTCGAGGATCACTCGGGCCGCATCGTCGCGGCACCATGCTCCTTCGACTCGAATCGCGCCTGCGCAACGATCCGGGTCCGGATCGACTGCTTTCTAGGCGTGACGGGCTCGGACCACGTGCGGGACGACGCGTCCATAACTTTCAAAACATGTGAATTTGATGCTAATTTACAACAGGCTCAACTAACTGAGGGTCTAAACCATGTCTCGAATCGCGATGATGACGCGGATCGGATTGTTACTGGCGATAGGCGCTGGGTTGTTCCCGGTGGCCGTGAAGGCCGATCCGCCGAGCGCGGGTGCCGGGGGTGCTGCCATTCTCGGATTCGCACCGCTGAGTAATGAGGAGAGCTGGAAGAAATTACCGGTCGAGAAACGCACGGGCGAACCGCTCCCGTCATGGGCCAGGCTGCTCGCCGGGCCCAATCCTCGCATGGCCGCCGGTTTGCTCCATCTCGACTTCGTCCATCGGGCGCACAGCCCGCTCGACCCCAAGATCCGGGCCGAGATGCGCTGGGTCGCCGCGCACGCCAACCACTGCGCCTATACCGAAGCCTACGCCCTCGCCGATGCCCGACGCGCCGGGCTCGATGACGCGGCCATCCAAGCCCTCCGCCGCGGCGATCACTCCAAGATGTCTGCCGCCGAGAAGGCCGCGCTGGAGTTCGCCCGCAAGATGACCGTCAACTCATACTCGGTCACCGATGACGAGTTCGCCGAGCTGGCCAAGGCATACGGCGAGAAGAATGCCGCAGCGATGGTCATGCTGATGGCCTACTCGAACTTCCAGGATCGATTCCTCCTCTGCCTGGGTGCCCCGCTGGAGCCGGACGGGCCGTATCCACCGATCGATGCGGTCGTGATCCCCGAGCCCGGCAGGGGCGACGGTCAACAGAACCAGCGGCGCCCGACCAGCCGGCCATCGCCACTACCCAAGCCGACGGGCAAGGACCTGATCGAGGACGACCTGGAGTGGACCGGCGTCCCCTATGAGGAATTGCAGGAGCGGCTGGAGCGGCAGAAGAACAAAAAGACGCGGGTGCGAGTCCCGACCTGGGAGGAGGTCAGGGCGGTCGCGCCGCCGAGCAACAATCCGAATCCCATCCCGAATGCGAACCGGCGCCCGACCCGAATCATCTGGAACCTGGTGTGTAGCGGTTATCAGCCCGAGCTGGCCGCGGCCTGGAGCCGGTATGGCGGCCAGGGCACGCGGGGGTCCGCGAACAATAACACGAATCGGCTGGAGCCGGTCTTCTTGACGAGCGTGTTCTGGGTTGTCACGCGTTCCATCAATTGCCCCTATTGCATGGGCCACACCGAGATGATCATGGAGCGCAACGGGTTGACCAAGTCCGAGGTCGCCGAGCGTGCCCAACTCCTGGCCGGCGAGGACTGGTCGAGCTTCCCGGCGGAAGAGCAGCGGGCGTTCGCCTTCGCCCGCAAGCTCACTCGCGCTCCCTGGACGATCTCAGCCGCCGACATCGAGAGCTTGAAGCGGGACTTCGGCCCCGAGCGCGCTTTCGTCATCATCCGGACCGCCAGCCACGATAACTACATGACCCGGATCTCCAACGGCTTCCAGCTCGCCCTGGAGAAAGAGAATGTTTTCATGGACTTCTTGCTGCCGGACTCGGAACCGCCGAAGCCCGGCCAGGCGGCCTCGAGCCGATGATCCTCGCGTTCATGCCGATTTCTGAGCACATCTGGCACGAAAGGAAATCGCCCCAAGTCTTCCGAGTCGAAGTCCCGCGGTCGTCGCTTTGCGTGCGGCGATCGCCATGACCGTCGTACGCAATGCACTGTGTTGTCCGGTTTCGGTCGGGGTGTGAGTCCACTCACCGCGCCCGATCCATCCCCGAACGATGGTACGCGCCCGTGGCCGGTACCCGGCACAGCCACTCCCTGAGAGGCTCGGGTCCGGCCTACGCGCCGGCAATGTCGCCCTCCGGTGTCCTTGAAGACGAAGCTGTTGTTACGATCTCGAACCTTGAGGAGTCCCAGTCATGAACAGGCAACGATCCGGTTTCACGCTGATCGAGCTCTTAGTGGTGATCGCAATCATCTCGGTACTGATCGCACTCTTGCTGCCCGCCGTCCAGGCCGCCCGCGAGGCGGCCCGGCGGGCGCAGTGCGTCAACAACTTGAAGCAACTGGGACTGGCGCTGCACAACTACAACAGCTCCTTCGGGAGCTTCCCGATCAACCGTAGCGTTTTTGTAGCCGCACCCCCGGTGCCAACCCCATACGCGTACTCGGCGTTCGCCATGTTGCTGCCATTCATCGAGCAGGCGCCCCTTTACGCGTCGATCAACTTCAACCTGCCGTCGGGGACCACATACCAGGCCGGTAACACCACGGCGTTGGCCACCGTCATCTCGGGTCTCCTCTGCCCTACCGACCCCCAGCAAGTGCCCGCGGGCGAGGCAGGCAGTGATTACCGCTTCAGTGAGGGAACGACCATCGCTTACGAATGGGGCGCGACTGACCCGTCGGGGTATAACGCGTCGCTGCCGGCGCCCGATGGGCCGTTCTTCGACAACACCGCGGTGACCCTGGCCCAGATCACAGACGGCACGAGCAACACGGCGGCGACCGCCGAGAAGCTGCTGGGCGACTTCAATACCGCCGTCGCCAACCAGATCCGCGACATCTACGTCGGAACGGTTATCCCGACCACTCCGGAGCAGGCCTACCAGTACTGCCAGGCGCTCGACCCCACCGCGACACCGTCCAATGGATCGTCAACCGAAGGCACGCCCTGGATTTCCGGCACGGTTTCGGTCACGCCCTACAAGCACGTGTCCCCACCCAACACGATGTCCTGCTATTACTACCCAGAACGGCTCACCTTGACCTCCACGAGCCTCCACCCCGGCGGCGTGAACGTCGGCATGTGCGACGGCTCGGTCCGCTTCTTCAAGCAGACGATCGATCGGACCGTCTGGCGCGCGATCGGCTCGAGGAATGGCGGTGAGGTGATCTCGAGCGACAACTATTGATCCATTCGCAAACACCTGACGAGGAGGTCTCATAATGCGTGAACGACGTTTCGCACCCTACCTTCGCTCCAGGTCAGTCCTGGCGGCGTCCGTTCTGATCGTCCTATTCGGATGCGAGAGCATCCCGGCACCGTCCCCCCCGAACCTCGACGAGGCGAAACGAACCCTGGAGCGGGCGCTCACATCCTGGCAGAACGGAGAGACCCTCGAAGGGATGGAGAAGGCCAACCCGCCGATCAAGGTCTCCGAGCCGAAATGGGAAAGCGGCAGCAAGCTGACGAAGTTCGAGTTGAAAGGCCCGGGTTCACCCAAGGGAGGCCAGCAGGCATTCGAGGTCACACTCTGGCTGACCAACGTCAAGGGGAAACAGACGAAGGAATCGGCTGAGTATCGGGTCAGCACCAACCCGGTCGGGACGGTCTCTCGCTTGGTATTCAACTAATCACAATCTTACCCTCTGGAGGACATGACGATGAACTCACGAACCAGGGCCGCCGCGCTGGCGGCCCTGTTCGCGCTGGCTGGCGGCGTCCCCGCTCCGGCGGCAGACGAAGCCAAACCGGCGCCGCAACGGCCACGACTCAACGCGATCGATCCGAACCGTCTCCGGCAGGCTATCGCACCGGCCATCCGCGCCGGCCGCATGCCCGAACTGTTCGAACAGATCCGGTCCAATTTCTCGACCGCACCGCGTACCAGCGGTTCGCCGGGCGGTTGGTATCACCCCAGCATCTCGCGCTACACGTGGGAGTGGCTCGCCTCCCGGTTCGACCGTGATCGCAACGGCGTGATCCTCCGCCATGAGTTCACGGGACCGGCCCCCGACTGGGACCGGCTCGACCGCGACCACGACGGCGTGATCGCCGCAACCGACTTCGACTGGTCGGAGCGGTCGGCGTGGTACCAGATGGCACGGCAGGGGAGCCGCCGGTTCGATATGATCGATTCCGACGCGAACGGCCGGATTACCGAGGGCGAGTGGAAGGCATTCTTCACCATCGTCGCCCAGGGTAAGGACCACCTTACCAACGATGACCTCCGCGACGCGATGTTCATCAATGCGGAGCGGCCAAGATCCCGATTCGCCACCTTCGCAGACCGCGTGGATCGACTCAAAGTGATACTCAACGGCGATATCGGCTCGACGTTCGAAGGTCCGGACCTCGGGGCACCGGCCCCGGACTTCACGCTCACGACCCACGACCACAGTGGCGTCATCGGGCTCTCACAGTACCGCGGCAAGAAACCTGTCGTCCTGATCTTCGGCAGCTTCACCTGACCGCCCTACCGATCCCAGTTTGGGGTCCTCGAAGAGATGTACAAGCGGTACGATGATCGCGTTGCATTTCTGGGGGTCTACGTCCGCGAGGCCCATCCGACCGATGGCTGGCCGCTCCCGAGCAACGAGAAGGCCGGAATTGCCCTCAGTCAGCCGACTGACCCCGGCGAGCGATTCGCCGTGGCCAAGAAGTGTTGCACGCTCCTGAAGATGACGATGCCCCTGCTCGTGGACGAGTTGGACGATCGGGTGGGCCACGCCTACAGCGGCATGCCGGACCGACTCTACCTCATCAACCGGGATGGCCGGGTTGTCTACAAGGGAGGGCGCGGCCCCATGGGGTTCAAGCCGGGTGAACTGGAACAGTCTTTAGTGATGCTCTTGCTCGACCAGGAATCGGCCGAAGGTCCCGAACCCACCGGGGTGGCCGCCGACCGCAGCCAGAGAGTGAGAACGGAGACTGGTCCCGCGCCGCGACAGCGAATCGTTCGGCCGAAATGACGGGAGGGGTGGCTTTCGCTGGAGTGGGATTCCCGCGGGAAGACCTGACTGGTTTCCCGCGGGACCTGCCCGCCCACGAGCTTCCTCACATGAGCCAGAAGTGATTTGCGGCCCTCGAAGGAGACACGACCCGTTTCGCTGCGATCGATGACCTCGGTCCCTCGTCTCGGAACGGGGCATGGGATTTCTCTCTGGTAACTTCTTGCAATGCCATGCCCCGAGCGTGTATGTTATCTCAACGAAAGTGGGGACATTGTCCCTTCAACTCGGCATCTCAAGGTATCAACCTCAAGATGGGTTTCCGCGAACGGGATATCTCCCGTTCGGCCGTGAGACAATAATGAAGTACAGGCGTTTTGAGCGAGTGACGCGGTGGGCAACCGGAGGCGCTGATGCTGCTCTTGGTCCACGGTCTCGGTATGGCTCGCCCCGCCTGGGCCGTCTGCAATCACCTCGTCTCCTCGCATTCCCATCGGCTCCTCGGCATCAACCAGCTCGATAAGCTCATTACCGGCGGCTCGCCTTCCTCACGCTCGGATGATCCCGCGGGAGAGCCGGGACCCAAGCATCCTACACCGTGCTCGGGTCCGGGTTGCTCGAACCGAGTTCCCATGCCGGCCCCGACGACGCTTCCCCAGACTCCGACCGCTCCGACCAATGGGGCGTCTTGACAACGCTGGCGATCCTCCCCCACTCACTCCGCCGAGTCGAACGGTCGATGAACCGTCCGAGCGGGCCGCCGGAGAAAAGCCCTCCATCTTCCATCCTCCTCCCGCCTGACCCGACATCTCAACAGTCCGCTCAATCTTCATGTGCGCATGGTCGCAAGACTCGAGCGAATCGGGCCTTTCTCCCTCCAGGTTCGAGGTGACCCTTGCTGGGTCGAGGTTCGATCGTCATCGCATGGGCAGAGAGCTATCCCGGTTCGATCGGGCTACCGCGTCGCACACCAGCTGACCCACCCGGCTCCGTTCGCGATGACACCGGATCGATCTCAGGGCCTGGATTCCACCGCGGCTCCGTGACGTCATGAAGAGCCCGTGGCCCCTGACTCGACCCATCGAGGACCGGTCCCTGGTGTGAATGTGCGCACGAGTCAATCAATCGCTTCAATTCCGTTTCCATCATTGACCCACATACGATCGAAGGAGATCCCCATGATTCGTCGCCGTTCCGCATTCACGCTCATCGAGCTGCTGGTGGTCATTGCCATTATCTCCGTGTTAATCGCGCTGCTCTTGCCCGCAGTGCAGGCGGCGCGGGAGGCCGCGCGGCGGGCTCAGTGCGTCAACAATCTCAAGCAGATCGGCCTTGGCCTGCACAATTATTTCGAGTCGCGCAATGCCTTGCCGGGGGCCGACATGGTGTACAACAGCCCCAACGCCACCGAGCTTTCGGCCCTCTCGCAGATCTTGCCGTACCTGGAGCAGTCGAACGTGTATAACACGATCAACTGCGACTTTTCCTATCAGGATCCGACCAACTTCACCGCCATGATGACGGTCATCAACGGCTTCATCTGTCCCTCGGACCTGCCGGATCCGATCCCCTCGTTGGGGGGTCAGACGAACTACATGGCCAACATGGGCAGCGGCATCGTCTGGCAGCAGGCGGTCGGCGGCAACGCCGGGCTGCCCCAGCCCAATGGCATCTTCTACGGCGACAGCGCCACGACGTTCGCCGCGATCACCGACGGGCTATCCAATACGACGTTCTTCAGCGAGCGGGTCCTGGCCGACGGCAACAACGCGGTCGTCAGCCCGGTCGCGGACGTGTTCTTCTCGCCCGCGTCCCCCACGACGCCCGACCAGGCCATGCAGATCTGCCAGGCCGTGAATATCTTCGACCTGAACAATCAGTTCCCGCTCTTCATGGGCGCGCCGTGGCTGAATGGGCAGCACATCTTCCTGCACGTCACGCCGCCGAACTCGCGGTCCTGCGGGTTCTTCATCGCCCTTCGCGCGGTGATGCCGCCGAGCAGCCGTCATCCCGGCGGCGTCAATGTCTGCTTCGGCGACGGATCGGTCAAGTTCGTCAAGGACTCGGTCAACCTGCAAACCTGGCGTGCACTGGGGACTCGGAACGGTGGCGAGATCGTCAGTGCCGACAGCTTCTGAGCGTCCAGGGACTTATCAACGAATTGGAGGTGACTGATGATCATCACGACGAAATCGATGACGTTCGCGCATTCCGTGGCCCGGCGGGGCGACCGCGACTTGAGCTGGTACGGCACGCTCGGCGTGCTGGCCGCCTGCCTCGGCGTGCTGGCTACCCTGTTCTTCTCGGGCTGCTCGGGCTCCGCCGGTGCTCATGCCGTTAACCCGCCTGCGCCCGCGAGGCGCTCAAGACCGCCCTGGAGCAGTGGAAGAAAGGGGAGGATCCCAGGTCGCTCGCATCGTCCGCGACGCCGATGACCGTCCAGGACTTCGACTGGGCCGCCGGCGCCAGGCTGGTCGACTATCAGGTGATCGACGACGGCAAGGCCTACGACGCCAATCTTCGCGTCCAGGTCAAGCTCACGCTGAACGGCCCGGGAAAGAGTCAAGGGAAGGCCGCCGAGAAGACGGTGTGGTACCTCGTCGGCACGAGTCCATCGGTGACCGTCTTTCGCGACATGCTTCGGAAGTGAATCGCATCCCGACGTGACGGGCGTTTCAGAAGGCCTTTGCACCGTGAACGGCCCTGATCTTATCCTATGAAAGGATGATCCATGCTTCGGAATCATCGCCGATCGGGTTTCACCCTGATCGAGCTCCTGGTGGTGATCGCGATCATCGCGGTCCTAATCGCGCTGCTCCTGCCGGCCGTGCAATCGGCGCGGGAGGCGGCCCGGCGGTTCCAGTGCACCAACAACCTCAAGCAGTTCGGGTTGGCCCTGCACAACTACGTCGATGCGCTCAATAGCCTCCCCTTCGGCAAGGGGAATAATTACATGAGTGTGATCCCCATGGCGCCGACCTACGCCCGATGGTCCACTCACAGCCAGATCCTCGGTTTCTTCGAGCAAACACCCTTATTCAACGCGATCAACTTCAACCTGCCGCCGGAAACGCCGTTCATGGACAATTACAACATGGGGTTCATGCCGGCGTTCCAGGACCCGAACCGCGAGAACAGCACGGTGTGCCGGATCGCGATGTCGGCATTCCTGTGCCCGTCGGACCCGTCCTCGGCGAGCGGCCCGCCCGGCTGGGACGGCGGCAACAACTACTTCGGCAACGAGGGGTCATGGCTCTGCGACTGCTGCCAGCAGACCCCCAGCACGGTCGCGCCGGGCTATCTGCCCCAGGGCCCGCTCTACAACATGAGCTGCGTCAACCTGGCGAGCATGACCGACGGGACCAGCAACACCGCCTTCTTCAGCGAGCGGCGCCGCGGCCAGGGGACACCCGACCTGAAGAACGACATGTACATGATGAACACCGCCTTGACCATCGATCAAACCCTGCAGATGTGCACCAGCATGAGCCCGAGCATGGCCATGCCCCTCACGAGCTGGATGGGAGCCACCTGGGCCATCGGCGACATGAGCTGCTCGACCTACAACCACGTCGGCACGCCGAATACGCGGACTTGTGCGAGCATGTCCTCTGGAATGATGATGGGCTCGATGGCGAACATGGCCGTGGATCTCCCCCCGTCGAGCTCTCACCCCGGCGGGGTCAACCTCCTGTTCGGCGACGGGTCGGTCCGGTTCATCAAGGACAGCGTGGCCCTGACCGTGTGGCGCGCCCTGAGCACCCGGAATGGCAACGAAGTGATCAGTGCGTCGGACTATTGAATGAACGATCGATGCTCTCGGAACCCGCCCCGACGAGGCGAGGGCCGGGAGCATCTCTTCCGGATGACGGATCATGGACAACCAGACGGACGATACCATCGCGCCGAAGCGGGACCTGGCGCGTCGACTCGGCCTGGCGACCGCGACCGCCCTGGTCGTGGGCGAGGTGATCGGCGTGGGGATCTTCCTGGCGCCGGCCGGGATGGCAAAGTCGCTGGGCTCGCCAACATGGATCGTGGCGGTCTGGCTGGCGATGGGGATCAGCGCCATCGGCGGGGCCCTGTGCTTCGGCGGCCTGGCGGCGCGCTATCCCGAGGCCGGCGGGGTCTACGTTTATCTGAGAGAAGCGTTCGGACCGCGCACGGCCTTCCTCTACGGGTGGCTCTCGATGCTGGTCACCGACCCGGGTTTGACCGCGATGCTGGCCGTCGGCCTGGCGGACTACGTCGCGCACCTGGCACCGCTCTCCGGCTGGGCACTGAAGGCGGTGGCCATCGCCGCGATCGTGGGCCTGGCCGCGTTCAACATGGTGGGCATCGCGCTGGGCTCGGGGGTCCTCCGCGCCTTGACGGGGTTGAAGCTGGGCCTGCTCGGTTTCCTCGTCGTCTGGGGCTTCGCTTCCGGCGGCGGCGACTGGTCGAACCTGACGCCGTTCTGGACCCAGCGAGCCGGCTCGGACCCGCCGCTGACGGCCCTGGGCGGCGGCCTGATCCTGGCCTTCATCTCGATCGCGGGCTGGTGGGATGCCAGCAAGATCGCGGGCGAGGTCCGCGATCCCGAACGCACCATGCCCCGCGCATTGGTGCTGGGCGTGTCGATCGTCACGATGGTCTACATTGCCGTCAGTGTGGTGTTCCTCTATCTGGTCGCGCCGGACCAGATCACGACGGACCAGGACCGGGCGGCGTTCGCGGCCCTGGCCGGCCGGGCCCTCTTCGGCGGCACAGGGGAGATCCTCTTCGCGGCCGGCGTGGTCGCCTCGGTGGCCGGCAGCCTGGCCGCGGTCCTCATGGCATTCCCGCGCGTGTATTACGCGATGGCGCGAGATGGATTGTTCTTCCCCACCATCGCCGCGATCGACCCGCGCTGGGGGACTCCCCTGCGGGCCATCGCGATCCAGTCCGCGCTGGCCTGCGTGCTCACCTTGACCGGCACGTTCGAACAGATCCTCGATTATTTCATGGTCCCGACCCTGGCCTTCCTGGCGCTCGCCCTGGCCGGGGTCTTCGTCCTCCAACGCCGCGCACGCCGGCTGACGAAGACCCCCTTGTCCGTGCCCGGCTATCCCGTTACGCTCCTGCTGGCCCTCGTCCCGATCGTGATCGTGATCCTCCTGCAGACTCTGCGCGATCCCCGGCGCGTCGGGATCGGGTTCGCCGTCGTCCTGCTGGGAGTGCCCGTCGCCGCATGGGTCATGTCGCGGCGACCGCCGGCCGGCGCGGCTGATCGCCTGCCAAAGGGATCGGGCGAGGAATCTTCCGCGGCGACCGCCTTCACCGACCTTTGAACTGAACCGGAGAGGGGTTTCCACTCATGGCCTGGATTCGAACAACTCCGTTGGACGGCGAGGATGACGCAGTACTCAAGGCGATGGCCGATCAGCGCACGCTCTATCCCCCGGAATATGCGCAGCCCGTGCAGGAGCTCGACCAGGGCCTGCCGGGGATCGTCGCCTCACACTCCTTGATCCCGCAGGCGCTCTACCACGCGTTCGCCACATTCGGCTCCCTCATGTCGCCGGACCTGCCGCTCCGGCGCCGGCAGCATGAGATGATCGCGACCATGGTCTCGCTCACGAACAAGTGTCATTACTGAATTGTCTCACACGCAGAGTTTCTGCGTCGGGTCACCCTGGACGACGACCTCGTCCAGGCGCTTCGCGAGGATTACACGAAGGCTCCGATCACCGATCAGGAGCGGGTCATGATCGATTACGTCGTCAAGCTCACCAAGGATGCGACCAGGGTCTCGCCGGATGACCATGAGCGGCTCCGCGCCTCGGGCTTCGACGACCGCGCCATACTCCAGATCACCCTGATCGCGTCGTGGTTCAACTACATCAACCGCGTGGCGGATTCGCTGGGGGTGGGTCGCTAAGAAGAGTCAACCGGACGGGGAAGGAAGCAGGCGTACCCCCTGGTCCCCGGATTGCGCGGTATTTCCAACCTCGGAGGCACGCATCGTGCAGGAAAGTGACCGGCAGGGAATCTTCATCACGCTTTGATAGGAGAAAACCCATGTCGGTCAGAACGAATCGGAAAGCCTGGTTGACTCTACCGGCCCTGGTGGTCGCCTCCATGGTCGCCTCCGGCTGTGCCCCGGAGGAATCGGCACCGACGAGCGCCCCGATCAGCCCGTTACCCAACGCCGGACCGTCTCGACCGCCGGCGCCGCCGGTGCCACCTCAGACGAACCCCGTCGAACCCGGGAAGTCGTCGAAGCTCGAGCAGGACCTGCAGCACGATCTGGCTTCGCCGGTGATCAAGCCGGATACTTCCTCCACGCCACCGCCCGCGGAGCCCAAGAAGCCCTAACGCGGCCTTGGAACGCTGACGAAACAACCTCCCGATTTCCCCTCGTTCCCAATGCTCCGCGTGGGAATGCCGTCCGGGACGCTCCGCGTCCCACGGGCGGGGCCGAAGGCCGCGACGCAGAGCGTCGAAGAAGGCATTCCCACGCAGAGCGTCGGAACGAGTTAGGGCTGGTCCGATTCCGGGAAGTTGTTTCGTCAGCGTTCCTCGGCCGCAACCCCATCGGGATTCCCGATTCGCGATTCCGGATTCCCGAAGGGGAATGATCCGGGAATCGGGAATCTCGAATCCGGAATTCGGAATCCCCAGAGGCGCGGAGGCGCAGGGATCCTACGGAGGAAGACTGTAAGGAGGCTGCCTGGTCCAACGTCAAGTCAGGGATCTTGGCTCGTGGTGATCGTCTTCGACGACTTCGAAGACGTATCCGTCCGGGCTGCGGAAGAAGAACCGCTGGAACGGCGTGCCGCGCAGGGGGTCCATGAGCGTCGCGCCGTGGGCTTTCAGTCGCTCCTGGAGCGCCGGGAACTCATCAAGCGGGACGGTGATGGCGACGTGCCGGCCGTACTCGCGTTCGAACGGCGAGGGTTCGAACTCGGGGTCCTCGATCAGGTGCAGCTCCACCCCCGGAGCGATCGCCAGCCAGGCGGCCGGCCGGCCGATGTTGTTCGGCCGGGCCAGAGGCTGCCAACCTAGTGTTTCCTCGAAGAAGGCCGTCGACCGCCGCACATCGCGGGTCGCTAGCGTGATGTGTGCCAGTGCCATGAAAGGGTCCTCCGATCCCAAAGAACTCCTGCGCCTGGGGATTTTAAAATTTTTTGTTGCCTATCTTCGCATGATCTCGTTAGAGTTTCGAGAGTTCCCGAAGACCCCAAGAAGCAGCGTGGATGGCTCCGGTCGGAATCGGTCGTCGAGAGTCTCCGCATCCTCAGATGACTTCATGCTTGTCAGGATTCTCCAGGCCGATCTCCAGACTCATCTCACGCGACGGAGGATTGCTGGACATTCGGGTTGGGATGTGGGAACAGCTCCGAGTTTCGATGTCCGCCGAAGCGAGGTCGCCTCGGGGGTGAGTTACTGGCGAAGACCTCGCCACGCGAGCACAAGGCGACGATGTCGGATCTCTCCTGATCATGGCCAAACGTGTCCGATCAGTCTCTTATCTTCATCTCCCTCATCCCCGCAATCGCGGAGGAGGCGAACGATGCGTTTGCGACGAGGCGGCTTTACGTTGATCGAGCTCCTGGTGGTGATCGCGATCATCGCGGTCCTGATCGCGCTGCTCTTGCCGGCGGTCCAGGCGGCGCGGGAGGCGGCGCGGCGCGCCCAGTGTACCAACAACCTGAAGCAGATCGGCCTGGCGATGCACAACTACGTCAGCAACGTGGGAAGCTTCCCGCCCGGTTCTCTCGCCGGCGGCAGCAACTCTCCCGGTGGCTTGTGGTCGGGCCCCTGGTGGCCGTGGGCGGCGTACATCCTGCCCGACATGGAGATGGGACCGCTCTACAATTCGATCAACTTCTCGGCGCACGGGCTGCTCACCTGGGACAACAACTCCGGCGGCGACACCAGCCCCGAGAACTCCACGGTCTACCTCACGATCATCAACACGTACCAATGCCCGTCGGATGATACCCTCAAGCTCTTCACCAACTTGAACTGGGTCTCGACCACCCAGATCGCCAATGGCGCGAATAACTTCACCGGGGCGGTGATCTGCTACGTGGCGAACTGGGGCGATATGCGGGTGGGTAACCCGATCTTCGATCAATACACCGGCGACCCCCTCATCAACGGGGCCCAGTCATGGGGATGCAATAACACGTTCCGCGGCATGTTCGGCGATTGCAGCAACGGCGCCGTAGTGACGATCGCCGCCGTGACCGACGGCACGAGCAACACCTTCCTGGTCGGTGAGAACTCGCCCTATTACAACGGATCCCTGCTCTGGACCAACGGTGACGGGATCTACTCATCGACGGCCATCCCGTTGAACTGGCGGACCAACCTCCAGGACGGCCAGATCGACGTCAACGGGACGACCTGCAACATCGGCGCCCTCAACGTGATTACGACACCGCATTGTTTCCGCAACCAGACCTACAACTACGGCTTCAAGAGCAAGCACCCGGGCGGCGGAAACTTCGCGATGGCCGACGGCTCGGTCCGGTTCGTCAAGCAATCGATCAGCCCGCGCCCGTATAACGCGCTGGGCTCGCGGGCCGGTGGCGAGATCATCTCGTCGGATTCGTACTGAGTGGGCACCACAAACGAGGTGAGGGAGATCGCGATGCAGAAACGATGGCGATTGCCATGGTATGCGCCTGGGCTGCTGGCGGCAGCCCTGGCCGGCTGCGGTCCGGGCCACGGAATGACGCTCGGCCGCGTCCAGGGGAAGGTGACCTACAAGGGCGAGCCCGTGAAGTTCGGAACCGTCTCCTTCGTGCCGGACGCCTCGAAGGGGTCCGACGGCCCTATCGCGACAGGGACCATCAAGAGCGACGGCACCTATATCCTCTCCACCGACGAAGGAGGTGATGGCGCTCTGGTGGGCCACCACAAGATCTCCGTCGTCGGCCTCGATCCGACGCCGGTCACCAAGGACGGTGATAAGCCCTTGCCCACCCCCGATCAGGCGCCCCTGGAGTTCATGAAGAACCGGGCCAAGGCCCTCGATCAGTCGCGCCGTCCCCCGCCTCGGAAAGCCGGGGCCGAGGCGACGGGAGACACGTTCAGCGATCGCGGAGGACGAGCCTACCGCTATGTGACGCCCAAGAAGCTCGGAGTGCCCGAGGAATCGGGCTTGGAGGTGGATGTTGCGAGCGGCTCGAACACCATCGATATCGAGGTCGCCGAGGACGGTACGGCACGCATCGTGAAGTGACCGGCGCACGAACCTCGACCTCTCGGGTTGTAGACACGCCCGAACTCCCCCCATAATAACCGATAGGTGGCCGGTGGGTTGGACGCATCGCGGGGGGGGCTGATGATCGGTATCAAGATGATCCGGAAAGCGGGAAGGAGGCGGAATCTCGCACGCATCGTGGCGGTCGCGACGCTCCTGCTGACGGGCGTACCGGCGCGCGGCGGCGACGCCCACGCGCGCCCGAGCCTCGACCGTGAGATCCTGCCGTTGCTCAAGGCACGCTGCGTGAAATGCCACGGGCCGATCAAGCCCAAGGGGAAGCTCAACCTGAGCAACCCACGATCGATGGCCCGGGGCGGATCGAACGGGGCGGCCGTGGTGGCGGGGAATCTGGACGAGAGCCCGCTCTGGGACCTGGTCTCCAGCGACGAGATGCCGCCGAAGCCAGAGGAGGCACTCTCGAGCGACGAGAAGGCGATCCTCCGCCGATGGATCGAACACGGTGCCGAGGGCCTGCCGGACGTCGGTACATTGGCCAGGACCGCACCCGGCGCCGACCATTGGGCATTCGCCGCGCCGAATCGCCCGGTTCCGCCTCCCGTCCAGGACCGAAGCCGCATCCGCACCCCGGTCGACCGCTTCATCCAGCGGGCGCTCGAGGAGCGCGGGTTGACCCTCGGCCCTGAGGCCGATCGCAGGACCTTGATCCGCCGCCTCACCTTCGACCTGACCGGCCTGCCGCCAGAGCCCGAGGCGATCGCCGCGTTCGTCGACGACCCGGCCCCGGACGCTTATGAACGATCAGTCGATCGCCTGCTGGCATCGCCCCGATATGCCGAGCGCTGGGGCAAACACTGGCTGGATGCCTCGGGATACGCCGATTCCAACGGGTACTTTAGCGCCGATTCCGACCGGCCGCTCGCCTACCGCTATCGCGATTACATCATTCGCGCGTTCCACGCCGATCGACCGCTCGACCAGATCGTCCGCGAGCAACTGGCCGGAGATGAGCTGGCCGGAGATCGTCGTGGCCCGGGCACTCCACCCGAAGTGGTCGATCAACTGGTCGCCACCCACTTCTTGCGCAATTCCCAGGACGGCACCGGCGAGAGCGACGGCAACCCGGACGAGGTCCGCGTCGACAAGTACGCCGTTCTCGAGGGCACGGTCCAGATCATCGGCTCGTCGATGCTGGGACTGACACTCCAGTGTACCAAGTGCCACGATCACAAGTTCGAGCTGGTCACCCAGAAGGAGTACTACCAGCTCCAGGCGATCCTCTACCCGGCGCTCAACATCGAGCACTGGGTCAAGCCGAACGATCGCATGGCGATCGCCGGCCCGCGCGAGGAGCTGTCGCGCTGGGAGGTCGACGACAAGAGAATCTCCGCCGAGATCGCCTCACTGAAGCGATCGTTCGCCGACGGTACGAAGGAGACGCGGAAGAAAAAGAGGGAGGCGCTCAAGCCATTGATCGAGACCCTGGAAGGCCGTCGGCGCCCGAATCCCGCCCGGATCGCCTGGGTCGGCGATGTGTCGAGCAATCCCGACGGCGCCCCGATCCTGATCCGGGGCAACCCCGCCACGCCCGGTCCCAAGGTCGGCCCCGATGTCCCAGCCTTCTTGACCGATCCCGACAACCGCTACTACGCCAAGCCGCCCACGACGGGCTCGATCTCGACCGGCCGGCGGCTGGCCTTTGCACGCTGGCTGACGAAGCCGGGGTCCCGCCCATCGGCGTTGCTCGCGCGGGTGCTGGTCAATCGGATCTGGCAGCATCACTTTGGCGACGGCCTGGTCGCCACATCCGACAACCTGGGTTACTCCGGTTCGCCGCCGACTCACCCCGAATTACTCGATTTCCTCGCCGACGAGCTGGCGCGATCGGGCTGGAGCGCCAAGGCGCTGCACCGCCTGATCGTGTCATCGACAGTCTATCGCCAGTCGAGCGCCCGCGCCCGGAACCCGTAGCCTCGCGTGTCGATCCCGACAACCATCTGCTCGCGAATTACCCCCTCAGGAGGCTCGACGCCGAGGCCATCCGCGACGCGATGCTCGCCGCCTCCGGCGAGCTGGACGACCGACTCGGCGGTCCGTACGTCCCGACCGATCGGGCGCATTCCGGCGAGGTCGTCGTGCCGGAGTCGACCCCCGGCGCGACCCGGCGCTCGGTCTATCTCCAGCAGCGGCGCACCCAGATCGCCAGCATGCTCGACGTCTTCGACGCGCCCTCCATCGTCACGACCTGCACCCGCCGGCTCCCCTCGACCATCCCCCTACAATCGCTCAGCCTGCTCAACTCCGAGTTCGTCGTGGCCCGCGCCCGGAAGCTCGCCGAGCGGCTGGAGCAAGACTGCGGTTCAGGCCGCCACGTCTCCGACGAGACCGACGCCCGCATCACGCGGGCGTTCGAACTCGTCACCGGCCGCGGACCGAGCCGGGACGAACGCGAGGCCAGTCGGCGGTTCCTCCAGGCGCAGCCGGCCCGGTATCCCGGCCTGGCCGACCTCGATGCCCGCCGTCGCGCCTGGGCCGACCTCTGCCAGATGCTGCTGGCCAGCGACGCATTTTTGTATGTCGAGTAAATTATAATGAGCACAAAACTGATCCGACCCGACGATACCTCTCCGTTCGCGATCCCGCGCCGGGCGTTCCTGGCCCGTTATGCCGGGGCGATCGGGACGCTGGCCCTGGCGAGCCTGCTGGAGGGCGAATCGCGTGCGTCCGACGGCGAGCCAATCGCGAAACCGCGCGCTCGCGCCCGCTCGGTCATCTGCCTGTTCCAGCACGGCGGACCGAGCCAGATGGATCTCTTCGACCCCAAGCCCATGCTCTCGAAGCATCACGGCAAGCCGTATCCCGGCCAGCTCGAGATCCACTTCAACACGCAGGCGGGGAAGCTCCTGGCCTCGCCGTTCCGGTTCCGGCCGCACGGCGGATCGGGCATGGTGCTCAGCGATCTGATGCCGCATCTTTCAGGGATCGTCGACGACCTGACGATGATTCGTTCGATGTTCAACCGATTCCGTGGATCACGAGTCGGCCTTGCGGTTGATCCACAGCGGGAAGTTCGCGGCGGGCCGGCCGGTTTGGGGCTCATGGGTTGTCTACGGCCTAGGGACGGAGAACCGCAATCTGCCGGCTTACGTCGTGCTGTCGGACCCGGGCGGGCTGCCAGTCGACGGCATTCGGAACTGGTCGAGCGGCTGGCTGCCGGCGGTTTACCAGGGGACACCGTTCCGATCGGGCGATGCGCCGGTACTCCACCTGAAGACGCCGCCGGGCGTCACGCCCGAGGCCCGCGCGGGGCGGCTGGAATTCCTCGACGAACTGAACCGCATCCACCTGAAGCGGCACCCCGGCAACGGCGAGCTGGAAGCGCGGATCGCCAACTTCGAGGTCGCCGCCGCGATGCAGACCGCCGTCCCCGAGGCTCTGGACCTGTCACAAGAAACCGAGGCCACCCGGCGGATGTACGGGCTGGACCGCCCGGCCACGCGCGAGTACGGCACCCGCTGCCTGATGGCCCGGCGCCTGGTCGAGCGGGGTGTACGGTTCGTTCAACTTTTCCTCAGCGGCCAGCCATGGGACACGCACAGCAATAACGCCAAGACGCTCGAATCTCTTTGTGCGCAGACGGACCAACCAAGCGCCGCCTTGGTCCGCGACCTCAAGCAGCGCGGCCTGCTGGACGAGACGATCGTGCTCTGGACGGGCGAATTCGGCCGACTGCCAGTCTCCCAAGGAACTGACGGCCGCGACCACAATCGCCACGGCTTCTCGCTGTGGCTGGCCGGCGGCGGGTTCAAGCCTGGGTATACTCACGGCGCGACGGACGAGTTCGGCTACAAGTCTGTCGAGAAGGTCGTCACGGTCTACGACCTCCAGGCTACGCTGCTGCACGCCCTGGGACTCGATCACCGCAAGCTCACCTACCCCCACGAAGGACGGCTCGACAGCCTCACCGACGCCGAGGTCACCAAGGCCAAGATCGTACCGGAGCTGCTGACCTGACTGTCGCGTGATCCGAACTTGGCTTCCCCTTTGACCCACGTGTTCTTGGCGTCTTGACCTGGAAGGGCTTCTGCGCTAATGCGCATGCACTCTTCGAAGTCGTGCCTTACGGGGCCTTAGAATCAAGGTCCCAAACCCTCGCAACCGCGTGGACTCCTCCCAGAACCACACGGCTCGCGTCGGTGGAAAGCGCCGCGGAACAGACGCCGCCCGAGTCCTGCAACATGACTCACCCATGTCCCGCGGCAACCTCCCACCGCTGCAGACTCCCCGACCCATTCAGAACGTTAGAGCATCCCTCCGTCGCCTGAGAATCCGACTGCCCGGATGCAGCCGCCAGCCTCCAGCGGCGTGGATCGTTCACGACCGGTCGCCACGTCCCAGAGCTTCACCCCGTCCGTGTAACCCCCGGACGCAAGGGTCGATCCATCAGGTGAGAACGCCATGGCGAGTACAGCCGTGCGGTGGGCCCGGACTTGATGTCGTTCTCGGAGTTCGCCGATCCCGACATCCCAGAGCGTTCATCTGACCATCTGAAGTCCCCGTGGCGAGGACGCGCCCGCGGGCGAGAAGCCGACTTCACAGACCGGGTGGCCGTCGACCGCGCACGACGGAGGTTACCTTTCCCGTCGCGACGTTCCAGAGTCGGACGCTCGCGTCCGCACTCCCCGGTGGCCAGGAGTGACCCATCGGGCGAGAAATCGAGGCGAGACGTATGGTGTCGGCATGATCGCGGAGCGTCGCGCGCATCCGCTCCGCGACGATATCCCAGAGCACAGACCTCGCCATTGCGACAACCAGCGGCGAGGATGGCACCGTCCCCTGAAAAGGCCAGGCTAGAACCCTGCAAGAAGGCCATACCAAGGGATCCGTCTGGCCGCCTCGGCCTTCTTCCCAAAGGAACACGCCGCCATCCTCTGCCGCCGCCGCGATCTGCCCACCGTCTCTGTAATCGCCACCGCCTCAACCAGGGCCGAGTGCCCCGTGTGGAGCTCCAAGGTGGGGTCTGGACCTGACCCGCCCATGGGAATCAACGGGGCGAGCAGAAACAAGGCAAGGAGGACGGCATGTGTCCGGGTCATAAGCCGAAACGGGACAGCCTTGCCGACCTTGGTCTCCGCTAGGTGGTCGTCGCGACGCCGCGTTGAGTCACCCACGCCGTGGGAATCTCTGGACATCATACTCCTCCGGAGTCGTAGGATGCTGCGACTGGAGCGGATTCCCTTCAGGGCTAGCGCGGTAACCCCTGGTTAGACTGGGCAAACTGGGCCACGTTTCCTTTTTGTGATCCTTTGTCTATCATTCTCCATGCGCATCCCTTTGCGACTACCCACGGAGGATGGGGCATGGCGGAAGTTCGGCGGATCGGTCTGGACGAGGTCGCACGGCACTTCGAAGAGTTGGAGGACCCGCGCTCCACGGTCAATCGCAAGCATCCGCTGGTCAGCGTGGTCGTCATCGCCCTGATGGCGGTCCTGGCCGGTGCCGGCGGGCCCACCGCGATCGCCAAATGGGCCGCCCTCAAGGAGGAGTTCCTCGTGGCAGGCGCTGGACTTGCCCGATGGGGTCCCGCGGCAAGGATGTCTTTCGCCGCGTCCTGATGGCCTTGCAGCCGGGCGGCCTTCCAAGCCTGTTTCGCCGAGCTGGCTGGAGTCGTTGCGCGCCGACGGCGGCCGCGGCGACCGGCGTGGAGCAGCCGGTCCTCGCGGTGGACGGCAAGACGGCGCGGCGGAGCCATGACCGCAAGAACGGCCTGGGCGCCTTGCATTCGGTCAGCGTCTGGGCCAGCGAGTTCGGGCTGTCGCTGGGGCAGGTGGCCTGCGCCGAGAAATCCAACGAGATCACGGCGATCCCCGAACTCCTGCGGCTGGTGGACATCAAGGGGGCGATCATCACCATCGACGCGATGGGGGCGCAGAAGGCGATTGCCGCGGAGATCATCGATGGCGAAGGCCGACTACGTCCTGGCCCTGAAAGGCAATCAGGAGACGCTGCATCAGGCGGTCATCGACTACATCGGCGAACAGTGGGAGAACGATTTTGCCGGGGCGCAGTGAGCAGGGTGACGACCGAGAAGGGGCACGGCCGCGAGGAGACGCGCACGTATCTCCAGATGCCGGCCCCCGAGGGCCTGCCGGGGTTCGGGCTGTGGAAGGGGCTGAAGACGATCGGCGTGGTGACCTCGATGTGCATCCGCGACGGGAAAGAGACCGTCGAGGTCCGCTATTACATCAGCAGCTTGGGCATGGGCGTGAAGCGTTTTGCGCAGGCGGTCCGCAGCCATTGGGGTATCGAGAATAGCTGCCATTGGAGTCCTCGATTTGACCTATCGCGAGGACGAGTCGCGGATCCGGGAGAAGACGCTGCGGGAGAACTTCGCCTGGCTGCAATCGCTTCACGCTTGTCGCTCCTGAAGCAGCATCCCGACCGCACGAGCGTCGCCATGAAACGCCGCAGTTGCGGCTGGAACGAAGAATTCCTGATGCAAGTCCTTATTATATTGGATTCTTGGAGCCCCGATCTGAGCTTTGCAAGGAGAGTCACTCATATCGCCCATACCCGCCAAGCTGGAGCCGATCCCCTCGGAGCCCCAACACGAGCCGGTGACGCGAGGCCCCTATCTCTTTGAGACTTCGGGCCGATCGATTCGTGATGTAGCTCTTCACCCCTTGAGGTCACCGACGGACAGCCGCTCCAGGGATCAACTAAGATTTTAGGACTTCAAACGACATTTGTCAAACCCCTGGGTCGTTCGATTGGGCAGCGCAGAATCCGACCACGGGCACCGCTCGGCGCGTACGCCTGTCAAGGAGGGATTTCTACAAGATGTAGTAGGTTCTACTACAATCTGTAGAAGACCACAAGAGATGATTCGCAGGAGGTGGGAGAATATTGAGAGGGACCATTTCGGGCTCGTGGCTCGGTCGAATCCGAGGGCTCGGGATCGGGAGGCCTGGATCATCGCGTGGGGAGGGGCGAGAGGTTGAAATGCATCGGCAGACGCAAGTTTCAAGTAACGACTCGTCGCCCTCGCCCGGACCGAGGGACGGCCGAGCGAGGGCGAGTCGAGGATCGCGATTGCATTCGTCTTCGGGCTTCGGCTGCCCATGGATCGCGGCAGGGGAAGTGATGTGTACTCCGCTCGACTACCAGCCCAGCCCCTGCGATTCGCGTTGGATCTGCTCGAGTCGCCGGCCGATGATCTCACGGCGATTCTCCTGCCGCTTTGCGACCAGGTCCCTGAGCTTCTTGACCTGGGTCTCGAGCGACTCGAGCTCGCGCTCGTGCCGCTTTTGTCGCTGGTCGAATTGCTTCTCGAGGAGTTCGCCTAGCCTGGTCTTGAGCTTGTCCCGATCGGTATCGGACTTGGCCTCGACGAGTTGTCGAGCCAACCGGTCGGTTTCATGGGCGAGACTGGCCTCCTCGGGCGCAGCGTTCCACCTCGCTACGAAGGGTGTCGATCCGTCACGATCCACCTGGAAAAACCCGTTCGAATTCACGGTCGTGAAGGTCAACGGAATTGGCGGGGCCGGGGGCGGTGGAATGGGCTGCGCAGGGGCTGTCACAGGGAACACGGTCGGGTTATCGGGCAACAGTTGCTGCGCCGGCGAGGGCGCGACGAAGGCGCTGGTACCCACCAAGACCATTGCGATCGATGCGAGCTTCCACATCATGGGTCATCTCCTGTCATCGGGGTTGGGAAACGGGGAATCGGTCGAGGCACCTGGGGCCGCGACGCGGCCGGAGCCGAGCTCTCGCTCAAGAGAGCCGGCTCGATTGGCCAGGTGCCGGGCGAGTTCAGAGATCGGATCGGGACCGCCCGCATCGGCTCGCCGATGAAGTTCGGCCTCGATCGCCCCGGCCTGATCCCAGGCCTCCCGGGCCGATTGATCGATCTCATCCGGGGCGATCTTCGAAAGGCTGGACGTTCGTGCGACGTACGGGATCTCCTGGCTGGCTGGGATCGACGCACGAGGTCTCGGTGGACGAACCGGCCAGAGGAAGAGGGCTCCGCCCACGATGGCGGCGAATCCCAGCAGGGCCGCTGCGGACCAACGTCGTTTCGGGCGCATCTCCCTGATGGACGGGACCAGCTCGGCGGGCAACGAGACCGCAAGCGGCGCCTGGACGTGAGCCAGGCAGTGGCCCAGCAATCCGGCCAATTCGGACGCGGAGGAAAAGCGCCGGGCCGGGTCCTTGGAATGGAGCCGCTCGATGACCGCCTCGAGCCATTGCGGGATCTCAGGATTGATCTGGCGGAGTGGCCTTGGTTCGTCGTCGGAAACCCTGCGCAGCACGGCCAGCGGCGACTCGGCGCGGAACGGCGGATGGCCGGCGCACATCGCGTAAAGCGTGCTCCCCAGGCTGAAGAGGTCGGCGCGATGGTCGGTCAACTCGCCGCGCGCCTGCTCGGGTGCCATATAGTGGGGCGTACCGGAGATCAGCCCGCTCTGGGTCATGCTGGCGTCGGCGGCTGCCCGGGCGAGGCCGAAGTCGGTCAGCTTGACCCGCTCGATACCGTTCTCCATCAGGATGTTGGCCGGCTTGACGTCGCGGTGGACCAGCCCCTGGGCATGGGCCGCCGCCAGGCCGGCGGCCGTCTGCATGCCGATGCGCAGGATCTCGGGCAGGGCCAGCGATCCCTGCGAATCGAGCCGGTCCTGGAGCGAATGTCCGGCGATGTATTCCATGACCAGGAACGGCAACCCCGCCTTCTCTTCGACGGCAAAGACCGAGACGACATGCTCATGAGCAACCGCCGCCGCGGCCTTGGCCTCGCGGAGGAACCGCCGCCGCGCCGCCCCACAGGTGGCGAGCGACGCCGACAGCACCTTGATCGCGACGTTCCGGCTCAGGGCCGGGTCGAACGCCTTGAGCACCACGCCCATCCCCCCGCGGCCGATCACGCCCTTGACCTCGTAGGTCCCGAGCCGACCAAGCGAGTCGGGCCAGTCCGAGGGTGCCAGGAAGCCGAGCGGCTCGTCGATATCCGCGAGCGGGCTTGCCTCGTAGAGATCCGTCGCGGCGTCGCCGAGGTAATGACGGACGGCCTCGCGCCAGGGCTCGCCGCCGGCCAGGCTGTCCAGCTCTTCGCGGCATCCCGCGCACTGTTGCAAATGGCCTTCGAGTCGCTCCAGCTCATTGGCCGGCAAGCGGTCCTCGGCCAGCAACCGGAGCCGTTGGGGATCACACGATGTCCTACGAGCTACCATGATCGACCTCGCGAATGATCGCCGATGCCTCTTCACCCAGTTCTCCGATCCGCTTCCGCAAGCGGGCCAGCACCCGGCTCCGAGCAATGTAAACCGCGCCGACGGACAGACTCAGCTCGGCCGCCACGTCTGCCGGCGTGCGGCCTTCGACGGCCGTCTGCCAGAACGCGTCCCAGGTCGTCGCGGCGAACTCGCTCTTCACCTCATCAGCAGCCCAACGGAACAACCGGCGGCGGTACTCGGCCTCGAACAGGGCCGTGGCCGACGGATCGCCGGCCGGTTGAGCCTCGAGTAATTCCTGGACGCTGGTGGATCCGCTGCCGCGGACCCGATAGGGCCGTCGGGTCAGGAAGTTCACCAGGAGGTTGCGTGCGATGCGGGAGAGCCAGCCGCGGAAGCTCCCGCGCGTCGGGTCGATGTCCCAGCGATCAATGGCCTGAGACACCGCGCGAAACACCTCCTGGCAGAGGTCCCGCGCATCGGCGTCCTGGAGCCCCTTGCGCCGCGCCAGCCGGTAGACCAACGGCTCATACAGCGCCACGAACTCGCGCCAGGCGCCGGCATCGGCCGGATCGCGTAACTTGACGATCAACGTGTGTCGCGTGGCCGGTGCGGGCGGCTCGTCGTCCATCAGTCCTCCTTCCACAAGGATACACACAGCCAGAGCGAGAACCTTTCACGCGATTGTCTCCGGCGCGAACCCTGTGTGGAATCCCAGCTTGGAGGGTCGGTCTATTGGCCTGCACGCTCATTCTTCCCGAACGCTCTTACGAAGAGGGGCAGGGGGGGTGGATTCCTATCCGCCCTGGGGTATGCTCGACTCAAGCGTTCAGCTCTCTCGAGAGATTGAGCCCCTTCCTCGGGTTCAGACCATGAAGAAGCAATGCCAGGAGTGCAAGCGCGTCTTGGATTCTTCCTCCTTTTCCGGAAGTCGCAAGGAGCCGGATGGGCTGGCGAAAAAGTGTTCCGCTTGTGTTAACAGGCGGAGGCGTGAACTTCACGCGAGCGGGAGAGGTGATCGAAAACCTGCTCACCTCGGGACGCTCGCAAAAAAGGGGGACTATGCTGCCCTCAAGCAGAATCGGAGCCTGATCACCGCCGCCAATCGGGACAGGCTACTCGCCCTGGCCGTCATGGATTTCAAGTCGGCGCCCAAGAAGCCAAGCCACCTGGAGCTGGTCAGGTTCTTGATCCAGATTGGCGCGAGGCCGGATTACCATCTCGTGTGTGCCGCGACAGTAGGGCCTCACATTGACATCATGCATATATTGATCGACGCGGGGGCAGAACAAAACCTGTACACAGCCGCTGCGATCGGCGACATGGATCGTGTTCGCGACTGGCTTCTCGCGGACCCGGCGCTGGCCGGTAGAACGACAGATTATGATTTGCTGGGCGAGAAGGGCATGACCGCGCTGGACTACGCCTGCAGGTCCGAGCTGGGAAAATCGGATCCAGCCTATGCGAAGCAACTCGTCCTTTGTGCTGAACGGTTACTGGACCAGGGGCCGATGCGCGTGGATCGTGACGTGAGTCCTCTCGATCTGTGTGCGTCGCGCGGAGGAAACGTGAAGATCGCTCAACTTCTCATGGCGCATGGATGGCAGCCAGGCATTGGAACGGTGTTCGCGGCCTTGGGGCATGGCCAGCGTCACGGTCGAGGGAATTACGAGGTTGCGGCCCTATGTCTGGAATCGGGCGTCGATATCGACGAAAAACTCGGTAGTCGCACGTTATTGCACGCATTCGCACACCAGGGCGATATCGTCGGTACAAGGTGGTTGGTCGATCATGGCGCCATGATCAACGTAACGGATCATGGAAGCAACACGCCTTTGCATAAAGCCTGCGAGAGAAACTCTACGCTCAAGGTCGTCGAATTGCTGCTGGAACGCGGCGCAAGCCCGATCGCGGTGAACAACAACGGAGAGACGGCTCTCGACATGGCGATCAAGAACGATAAAAAAAGGATCGTGGACTATCTGAGGCGCATGGGCGCGAAGTCTGCGGTCGTTGCGCCGGTTGGTGAGGAGAATCGATATGTGGCCGGACCGTCGGATCCTCGACCTCTTCGGGATTGAACTTCCGATCATCCAGGCCCCCATGGCGGGGTCGAATGGCTCCGGGCTTGCGATCGCCGTCTCTGAGGCCGGGGGACTGGGATCACTTCCCTGCGCACTGCTCGGGTCGGATCAGGTTCGAAGCGAGGTGAAGTCTATTCGTCGGCAATCCTCGAAACCTATCAACCTGAATTTCTTCTGTCACACGCCTCCCGGCCCAGATCCCGACCGCGTCTCCGTGTGGAAGAATCGCCTCGAGCGATACTACGTCGAGCTCGGGCTCGACCCGACGGCCCCGACCGCGGTGACGAGCCGCCTACCGTTCGACAAGGCGATGTGCGAGGTCGTCTGCGAGCTCAAGGCCGAGGTCGTGAGTTTTCATTTCGGTCTCCCGGATGGGGAGCTCCTGGCCCGGGTCAAGTCATCGGGCGCGAAGGTCATCTCGTCTGCGACCTCGGTCGAGGAGGCACGCTGGCTCGAGGCCAGGGGCTGCGACGCGATCATCGCTCAGGGCGCCGAGGCGGGGGGGCATCGGGGGATGTTCCTGTCGGAGGACGTCTCGACCCAGGTCGGGACGATGGCGCTCGTCCCACAGGTGGCCGACGCTGTGCGCGTGCCGGTTATCGCCGCGGGCGGCATCGCCGACGCGCGAGGCGTCGTCGCGGCCCTCGCGCTCGGGGCCTCGGCCGTCCAGATCGGCACGGCCTATCTCCTCTGCCCGGAGGCGACGACGAGCGAGGTCCACCGGACGGCGCTGAAAGGTGCCGGCGAGACGACAATCACAAACGTCTTCACGGGCCGCCCCGCGCGGGGGATCATGAACCGTCTTGTTCGCGAAGTCGGTCCCCTGTCCGAGATCGCACCGAGGTTCCCGCTCGCGGCGGGTGCAGTGGCGCCCCTTCGGTCGAAGTCCGAGGCGGAAGGCTCGGGGGACTTCTCGCCGCTCTGGTCGGGGCAGGCGGCGCACCTCTGCCGCGAGTTACCGGCGGGCGAGCTCACGAGGCGGCTCGGAGAGGAGACGCTCTCGAGACTCGCCTCACTCTCGGGGAAATAGCCCGTTCCCCGGCGCGACCGCCTCACGCCGCGCTCTTGACGCCGGTCCCGTTGTTAACGCATGGCCCGGTGAATCCGGCGTGGTCTACTCCCTGGCATACTGGGCGATTATTCTGAATGGACCTGTCCCCAGCCCGCGACCTGGTAGGTGTGGCGGTGGGACACTCCCCGATGAGCGATTCGCGGGCGAGCGGAACCGAGATCGGCCCGGAACAAGCGGCAGCCCACATCCCAGGAGAACCGGTCCGATGCGTCTGATGAACTCTTTGCGGTCGTGGTGCATCGTCGGGCTCATGACCGTACCGGCTGCGGCCTCGGGTGAGGAGGCGGGAAAACTCAGGATCCTCCTTCTGGGCGACAGCACAACCATCGGCAGCGTCTGCCGCCAGGTCGATCCCGATGGTCCCCACCTCGAAGACGTGATCCGGCTGCTGCTCGCGGCGGAGAAGGACCTGCCGCCGGCCGAGGTCATCAATCAGGGGCGAGACGGCGAGTTCATCCAGGGCCTGCTCGCCTCCGGTCGGTTCGACAAGGACATCGCCACTCTCGAAGGCATCGATTACGTCCTCATCCGCTACGGCCTGAATGACATCGTCAGGCGCGAGGGGTTCGAGGTCAACTTCCCGAAGGACTACTCCGACCTGATCGGGCGCCTGCGCCGGCACTTCCCGTGCGCGACCATCGTCCCAATGACGATCATCCCCTACATGACTCCGGAGCGCGACGAGACGGTGAACCGTCTCATCCGGAAGGTGGCCGAGTCGGAGCGCCTGGTCTTGTTCGACGTGTATACCCGCTACCGGGCTGAGCTGAAGCACGGATCGCACATGCTCAACTACCGCCGCTACCCGCTGGAGAAGATCCCGGAGAAGGACCGCGATTGGGTCAAGCCGTTCGTCAGGGACGGCCGGGTCGTGGTGATGGACAACCGGCTCGACGCCCATTTCCGCGAGCTGCCCGGCTGGTTCGGCGATCGCCATCCCAACCCGGCTGGTTACCACGTGATCGGCGACGAGTCGGCCAGATTCCTCGCGAAACGGATCCGGGAGAAGAAAAACACCGAGGGCGACGGCAAGTCCGGCGGCCCGGCGAAGATCCCGGGGCTGGAGTAGATCGACAAATCTGGGGTTATCGCTTGGCCTCGATCACCAGATTGAACGGGGACTTTGTGGCGATCCGGAATCTGGAGAAGCCGCTGCTGGTGACCACGTTCTCCAACACGGCAGGTCCGGCCTGAGCCCCAAGCGATTCGCCCCCTTTCTGGCTCAAGGCCGAGGGGACGCAGACGGCCGTGGAGAGGGCATAGAACACGCGGCCCACCGGGTTGAGGTTCTCCTCCAGCCGATCGCCCGCGGCCGGTTCGACGATCATCCAGGTTCCATCGGCTTTCAACATCTCTCGCACTCGACGGGCCGCGCCGTGCGGGTCGCCCATGTCATGCAGGGCGTCGAAGATCGCGACCAGGTCGTAGCCGTCTCCATCAATCCGTGTGAAGTTTTGCGCCGTCGCGACCTCGAAGCGTGCGTTGGGGAGTTCCTGCGCGGCCGCCGTCTCGCGGGCGCGCTCGATCGACGGCATGTGGCTATCGAAGCCGACGAACGTGGAGGCCGGATAGGCCTTCGCCATGAGGACGGTGGAGCAACCGTGCCCACAGCCGAGATCGGCCACGGTTCCCCCGGCCTGGAGCCTCGCGTGCATGTCCCCCAGCGACGGGATCCACGACTGGAGGAGGTTTCCGGCATAGGACGGGCGGAAGAACTTCTCCGTGCCGCAGAACAGGCAGTCGTGGTGATCGCTCCATGCGATCCCACGTCCCGACCGGAACGCCTCCGCCAGGTGTCGTTCGTCGTTGATGGCCGCCGCCGCGGCGAAGAAGCCTCCGGCCATGTACACCGGACTGTTCTCATCGGCAAAGAGCATGGCTTGCTCGCGGGACATGCTGAACCGCTTGGTGGCCGGGTCGTAGTCGACATAGTCGGAAGCCGCCTGGGCGGCAAGCCACTCGCGGATATATCGCTCGTGCGTGCCAGTCTGCTGGGCCAGTTCGTGCGAGGTAGTGGGGCCGATCTCGGCGAGGGTCCGATATAACCCGAGCCGGTCGCCGACGATAACGAGGGCCGCGTTGGCCGTGCCGCCCAGGTCCCCAATGACCTTGCCGATCAACCGCTCGAGTTCCGTGGTCATGGTCTGCATGAGCTTCTCCTGTAAAGTGTGGCAGACGGCTTGCCTGTCCCGCTCAGTCACCCATCTCCCCTCTATGCGACGTACCGGCACGGAACACGTCAGGTCCAATGATTTTCGAGGCCCCTCGCCCATCTCGACATCTCCCGAGGGCTTGAGCGATTTGGACTTGCGGCGAGAGAACGGATACGCCCCTGGTGCTCGGCCTCGAAGAGATCGTATCGTTCATGGTCCCGGCGAACGCTCGATGGCGGGCCGTAATGCAGCGAATCGGGATCGGAAATGGCTCCACCAATAATCTCTTCGAAATCGCGCGAACATCCTCCCGGGGTGATGCGTCTGTAAGGGTACAAGACGACGGGCGAGCCGTGAGGTTGGCCCCGAGTCCAGTCGGCCTGAGACACCCGTAACATCGAGGTTGTCCATGTTCGCCGGGAGTCCGCGTTACACCCTGGGTTGTCAAGAAACGAAGCGATCCGCCGACCTGTCGGCGAACCCGCTCCGGTTCTATCCCTTGCAGACGTGACACCCGGTCTCGGACATCCCTCGCGTGGAGTCTCAGGCCCGGTGTGACGAAGACACCGGGCCTTTTTGTTGGGATCGCGGAATGGGTCGGTAGCTGAGACGGTCTAGCGGCCGGTTGAAGCCCGGCAGACGGGGATTCGAGCGCCCCCCGGCCCACTCGTGAAGATGGCTCGTTCGTCTATCGGCGCAGGATACCGCCCTTTCAAGGCGGAGAGGTGGGTTCGATTCCCACACGGGCTACTCATCTACCAGTCGGGACTGAAGTTCTAGCGGCAGAACGTCCGGCTCTTAACCGGTTCGGTGAGGGTTCGAGCCCCTCCGGTCCCATCGTGATGCAGGCACTGGTCGTCCAGCGGCGAAGACTCCGCTCTCGTAAGGCGGCGACGTGGGTTCGAGTCCCACCCGGTGCTCTCGGTTCCTTGACAATTCGGGGACGGCGATCGTGCCCATGATGTAGCGGAAGCCTACCGCTTTGCCAAGGCGGACGTGCGGGTTCGACTCCCGCTGGGCACTTGTCGGAAAACGAGGCGACTCGGGATGTAGGAAAGCCTGGCTAATCCGCCTGCCTTGGGAGCAGGAAATCGCCGGTTCAAATCCGGCCATCCCGACTGTCTGACGCGATGATTCCGGTGGAGTTCGTGCTGGTACGAGCGCCCGGCTGTTAACCGGGGGGACGCAGGTTCGATTCCTGCCGCCGGAGCTGTTCCTGGGGAAGGGCAAGCCGATTGGCGACGGCACCCGGCTCGAATCCGGACGAGCGATGAGCCTTGAGGGTTCGACTCCCTCTCCTTCCGCTGGCAGGCCGCGGGATTGGTCCAATGGCAAGATTCCTGGCTTCCAACCAGGCGATCGGGGTTCGACTCCCCGATCCCGCACTCGAAGCGACGGTTGATGCGTCCCTGGCCGAGCGGTCAGGGCGGGCTTCCCAGGTCCGAAAGGCGGGTTCGACTCCCGCGGGGCGCTCTCGGGAATCGGCTAAGTGGTAGGCTCCCTGACTTTGAATCAGGCGGTGGGGGTTCGAATTCCTCCTTCCCGAATCCGGGGCAGTTGCTGGTGGTAGTGACGCCGCGCTCTGAACGCGGAGGCCGCTGGTTCGATTCCAGCCCCCGGAACTCGCGTGGAATGCCCTCACGGAAGCCAACCGGCTGGATCAGGGGCCTGTCTTGAAAGCAGGTGGCGGCGCAGGCCGCTTGTGGGTTCGAGTCCCACGGCTTCCGCCTCGGAGAGAGGACCCAGGTACGCCAACGGCTGAGCGGCCCGGCTTAAACCCGGGCGCCTGTGGGTTCGACTCCCACCCTGGGTAATGGGTTCTCGGTGCAAGAGTTCTCGGCTCGGTAGGCAATCGGCAGACCACTCTCGCTTAGAACGAGGGATGCTGAGGGTTCGACTCCCTCCTGAGCCATTCGATCACGCCTTCGTGGAGCAGCCTGGAGAGCTCGCCACTCTGTCACAGTGGAGGTCGCGGGTTCGAATCCCGCCGGGGGCGCTGGAGTAGGAGAGATGGCACGGTACGCAAACCGGCAAAGCGACCCGGCTCAAACCCGGGGATTCTGTGGGTTCGACTCCCACCCGTGCTACTCGCGGATGGTTTTTCTCGGGTGGTGTTCCTCACGGCGGTCTGTAAAACCGTTGCCCTCAAGTTGTGAGGCGGAAGGCGGAAGGTTCAACTCCTTCACTACCCACTGGAGGTTCTTATTCAAGGTCCGTTCGTCTATCGGCTCAGGATATCAGCCCCTCAAGCTGAAGAGGCGGGTTCGATTCCCGCACGGACTACTGTACTGGACGACGCGCCGGGTGGCGGAACTGGTAGACGCGCGGGCCTCAGAAGCACGTGCCCTCGAGGCGTGGGAGTTCGAATCTCCCCCTGGCGACTGATTGATCGGTTGGACTGATACTGCGAGTTTCCCAGGCGAGGCAGGTGCCCGGTTGGCTTTCATGAGGCCGATCCGCCCGGCTCGATACCGGGGCCTGGGACTGCGGGTGGGCCGGTGCTCGGCCGAGTTTCATACGCTCGGAGACGGAGGTTCGACTCCCCGACCCGCAACTGTCGGTGTTCCTGGCACGGTACGCTAACTGGCATCGCGACCAGGTCGAGGGCCTGGTGTCTGTGGGTTCGAATCCCACCCGTGCTACTGACCGCAATTCGTCCCGTCGTCTAGCGGCCAAGACGCCTGTCTTACACACAGGTTAGCGCAGGTTCGAGTCCTGCCGGGACGACTCTCCGCCGTCCGGTCTGCAGGTGTTCCGGCAGCACACCTCCATGGTAAGGAGGGGGACCGAGTTCGATTCTCGGGCGGACCTTCTCGCAAACGGGCTGCTGGTCCAACGGGACGACACCGGTATCGCACGCCGGGAATCGGGGTTCGACTCCCCGGCGGTCCACTCGGTTGAACGCAGGTTGGGAAGTTTGAAGGGCCCATCGTCCAGCGGAACGACACCGGCTCGGCAGGCCGGAGACCCGGGTTCGACTCCCGGTGGGTCCACTCGAACGGAAGGTAGTCGGATACGGTTTGCCGAGCCGTCCTGCTAAAACGGTTCCTCGAGAGGGGATGAGGGTTCGAATCCCTTGCCTTCCGCTTGTTCCTGGCCCCGATGGTGAAAGGGAGGATCACGCCTCGGTCCTAACGAGGAGTTTCGGGTTCGAGTCCTGGTCGGGGTAATGGATCATCCGGGCGGTTAGCTCAGCCGGCCAGAGCGCCAGCATGACACGCTGGAGGCCGCAGGTTCGACCCCTGCATCGCCCACTGAAACTGATTGATACGGAAGGGCCACCCGACCGGCGACGGGACCCGCTTGGAAAGCGGACGAGCGATGAGCCTTGCGGGTTCGACTCCCGCCCCTTCCGCCTCGGCCCGGGTGAACCTCGGGCCGGACTTGCTGATGGTGTTCGTGGTGTAGCGGAAGCATGCGAGACTGTGAATCTCGAGGCGCCGGGTTCAACTCCCGCCGAATACCCTCGCTCAATCGATCGAATGATAGGGGTGTGCTCCTGGGAGAGCAGCGAGTTTCCAAAGCTCGCGGACAGGGTTCAAATCCTTGCGCCCCTGCTCTTATCTGCCGACGTGGCCGAACGGTGAGGCCCCTGCCTTGTAAGCAGGTTCATGCCGGTTCGAGCCCGGCCGTCGGCTTCGATTGCGCCCTTGGCGTGTGACGGACGGCACGCGACCCTCCGAAGGTCGAAGACCAGGTTCGACTCCTGGCAAGGGCACTCGGCTGTTTCCCTGCGGGTGTGGCGGACGCACGGCGGTCTTCGAAGCCGCAAGGCCGGGTTCGATTCCCGGGTGGGGGACTCGTCAACGGTCCTGTTCCGATCGTTGTCCTCGGAGTGTGACGGACGCGCACACGACTTTGCGAAGGTCGGAGACCAGGTTCGATTCCTGGCGAGGACATGCCCTCCGAGGGAGGGTCGAAGCACTCAGGGCGCCGGAGCCTGACGGCCGGGCAGCGGTCTGCAAAACCGCGGAAGCGGGTTCGACTCCCGCCGGCGCCTCTCATCGCCTGTCCCCGACGTTCCCCTTGTCGATTCATCATGACCAGTTGGTCTTCTATCCTGGTCCGAGTGTTGTGAAGAGTGCGGATTCTCCATTCCTCACACCTCGCGAGGGTTTGACGCTGGTGCAACGAACCTGCGCCGCGGTATCCTTGAGAAAGGCCCTGGGCCGTGCTGTGAACGTCTGACAACCTCGATAGAGGAATGGCTAACAAGTGTCCGATGTGTAAACAGTGAATATCCCCCTCCTATCGACGAAATCAGGGACGTCGAGAAAGGACTTACGTCAAGGCTGCGGTGCAATGCCTGGACTAGAGTCGAGCCTTCACAGGAAGGGGGCATGCGACCTCCTCACGGCGGACGATGGAAGCGGTCGAGGTCGTGGCCATGCGCATCCTCGTCAATCCCTTCGGAGTCCATGCACATCGAAATCGGGTCGTCCGGAAGCATTCGAGAAAACAGGACCGCATCATCATGCGACTACTTCGACCGACGGTCTATGGCTTGGTGATCGGGGCTATAGCCGGCCTTATCTGTTTCCTGGTGATCCTCCTCTTGCCGAGTAACAACCCAAATGATATCGATCACGTAGGGTCCCTATTTATTCTGGCGTTCATTGCTGCCGTATTCGTGTTCTTGGGCGGGGCGGCCGGCAGCTTTCTCGGTTTTTGGCTGGGGGGTATGTATCTTGTGGCCATGGGCACCAGATCCCAGCGAAGCCGTGCAAGAGGTCCTATCCCGAAGCCAAGCGGGAAGGTTCAGATGCGTGATCACCTCCTCGACTAATTTGTCGTGCCGTCTCCGCTGAAGCAGTAACAAAGCCTGCCAAAGGGGATTGCTTAACATTAACGCAGGATGGGCAATATGGGAAACAACGCCTTCGTCATCCTATGTATTTTGCCTGGGGGATTAGCAATGCCCCTTCCTACCCCTCCGGTGAATATCCCCCTCCCATCAACGGAATCTGAGACGTCGAGAAAGGACTTACGTCAAGTCTGCGGTATAAATCCTGGACTAGAGATCAGACTGGCCAGTCTGTCAGCCCGGAGGTTCGGGTCATGCGACTGCCCCGGATGACGACTCGGTGGTGGATGGCTGTGGTTGCAACAATCGGGACAGTATTCGGTGTAGCCGTCGAGTTGCAGCGCCGCCGTGATCGATTTCTGGCCATGGCTGCTCATCATGAAGCCAGTTGTTTGGTGGTTTATGCTCACGGACCAGGCTGGGCTAGCAAGACCAATGCCCTCGGCGAGAACGTGAGACACTGATCGCCACAGAAATTCGAGTGGCACCGAATGTTGGGAGAGAAATACCGGCTCGCCGCAAGCCGCGCCTGGCCGCGATGACTCGCCAAGATCCGGACCCTCGCTTACGTCAGGTTGCCACCGAAGCGATGAGGCGAATCGATGCCGAATGAGCCCCTCTGGCTGTAAAGTCTCGATCATGGTTGGCGCGGACATCCTGGCGAGGGACGATGGCGGGACGTGTAACAGGCGATCCAGAGATCAGACTTTCCAGGGAATCCTGCGATGTGGCTGCCACATATTCGATTCTCAAAATGGCAATTGTTATTCGGCACAGCCTCGGTTGCTGCTTTGATGTATCTGGTGCTCACACCAATAAGCGTATCAGCCTTGGATAGGGGCTGCAAGGCGAACCTGCGAGCGATTGGACTGGCGTTGCGGAGCTATCACGCGGACTATGGTTGCTTCCCACCCGCGTATACGACCAATGTGTCCGGCAGGCCAATGCATAGCTGGAGAGCCCTCATCCTCCCGTACGCGGGTGAGCATGCCTTGTACAATTCGTATCGTCTCGACGAACCCTGGGACGGGCCGAACAACGCCCGGCTGTCCGGGCGGATGCCCGCGGTCTATGAGTGCCCCGCACACCCCCATCGCGGCCGTTCCAGCTACGCCGTCGTCGTCGGGCCCGGGACGGTCTTCCCGGGCTGGTCCTGCGTGTCGGCATCGCAGATCAAGGACCCCAGGGCCAGCCTGGTCGTCGAGCTGGGCGGCGCCGGCATCCCCTGGCTCGAGCCGCGCGACCTGAATCTGCCGACGCGACCGGCGATCCTCGGGGGCTGGGACGAGCTGAAGAAAGCCGCGGAGGACGACATCGACGACCTGCACCGCCAGGGGCTCGCCGACGAGCCGCTCCACCCGCACGGCATCAACTTCCTCTTCTCCCCGATCGAGGTCGAGGCGTGGTGGCTGTTCGGCCGCGGAGGGGGTCCGATGCTCCGCTGCATGTTGACGATCGACGGAGGTGAACTCTGGTACCACGACGATCGTTACTAACACGAGGGAGAACGGCTCTGCGGGCTCTACACCATTGACGGCCGACAAAGTGGACCCTCCGGGAATGTTGCATTGCCTGAACTATATACGAGCCTATACATTAGAGGCGATGACGTTTCGTCAAGAAAGCGGTGCCGGGTTTCGCCCGCGCTCGTGAAACTCGGGAGAGACGAGTCTCCTCTCCCCGACCCCTCCCCTCACGGTTCATCCGCCCCGACCGAAGACGAACATGTGGCTATCGTGCTCGGTCACTGTGAGTTCCTGGTACTCCTACGCACTCGCCACGACAGGCCCTCGCTCGTCCTCGAGTTTTTCCTGGACGACGTCCTTGCCACGAGTCCGGGCCGACGCTGGCACTTGTATCGCTGTCCACGCCCAGATTAAGCTGCCCACTTCGCGACTGGATTCTGATTCTCGAAGCCGTCATGTCGTGTATGGAGCTCCAGCCATGAACTACCCGGGTCTCTTCGCTCTCTTCCTGGTTGCCATGGGGGCTGGCCCCGAGAACAGCACCCTGCCGGGACGATTTGTCGTGGAGCACCCCACCCTCCTCAACTTGGGATTCGAGTGGGAAATCCGCGGCGATGCGAATCGGAATGCGACGGTCGCGGTGGAGTTCCGGGCGGCCGGTGAAACCACTTGGCGACCGGCGCTGCCCCTGGTGCGAATCGGCGGCGAGAACGTCTACCGGCGACGCGAGAATCTCGACTACACGGTTCCCGATGGCTTTGCCGGCAGCATCCTGAACCTCCAGCCCGGCACGGAATATGAGTGCCGGTTCCGGTTGACCGATCCGGACGACGCGAGTGGCCAGACCGAGCACACCGTGCGGGTGAGGACTCGCAGCGAGCCCCAACCCTTCAAGGGAGGGCGTACGCTTCATGTGTACCCCCCGGACTATCAGGGCCCGCGCCAGGAGCCCAGTTTCACGAGCCTTTTGCATGCCTACTACGGCGCGGGCCTGGGCGACTGGAGCGTCGTCTGGGAACGGCGGGCCCAGCCGGGCGATACGATCCAGATGCATGCCGGACTCTACAAGCCCCAGCGGCTGAACTACGTGGACCCGCTGATGACACCTTTCGATGGCACGATGTCGCTGACGTTGAAAGGGACGCCAGAGAAGCCGATCACGATCAAGTCGGCCGGCGATGGAGAAGTGATCTTCGACGGGGCCGGCAATCACAGGCTGTTCGACGTCATGGCTTCGCGGTACCACATCTTCGATGGGCTGACGATTCGCAACACCGACGTGGGCATCTTCGCCGGGCAGAAGGAAGTGCTCGGCGCGGTCGGGCTGACGGTCAAGAACTGCCGCTTCGAAGGAGTCGGGTTCGGAGTCTGGACCGAGTACGCCGGCTCCAGTGACTTCTACATCGCGGACAACCTGTTCCTGGGCCGCGATGATCGCTTCCGGCTGATCGGGTGGACCGGACCAATGTGGGCCAGCGCGGGGGCTTACGGCTCGCACCCGCTCACGAGCTACTATGCGGTCAAGGTTTACGGGACGGGGCATGTGATCGACCACAATGCGGTCGCCTATTTCCACGACGGGATCGGCATCTCGACCTACGGAACGCCACCGCAGGATCCCGACCAGCGGGCCTCGTCGATCGACATCACCAACAACGATCTGCACCTACTCAATGACGACTTCGTGGAGACCGACGGCGGCGTTCACAACGTGCGGGTGATGAACAATCGCGGAGTCAACGCTGCACAGGGGGGATACAGTTCCCAGCCGGTGTTCGGCGGGCCGGTCTACTTCATTGGCAACCTTCTGTATCACGTGCCCTCGGGCGTGGCCTTCAAGTTCTCGGCCAAGCCGGCCGGCCTTTTCGTTTACCACAATACAATCATCGGGGAACAGGTCGTGCGGGAGCCATCGTCCAACATGCACTTCCGGAACAACCTGTTCCTGGGCAGGGACACACCTGGCCGCGGCATCATGAGCTGGGCGAACTCGACCGATGCGTTCAGTTCGGATTACAATGGGTTTCGCCCAAACAAGGGTGTGACCGAGCAGTACACCTGGCTGGCACCAAAGAGCGGGCAGCGACTGCACGAGCCAAAGCCCGGAGACTGGAAGAGCTTCGCCACTCTGGCCGACCTCCGCGCAGCGACGATGCAGGAGGCGCACGGAGTCGAGGTCGATTTCGACGATTTCGAGGGATTGGCTCCCCCGGATCCGGCCAATCGCCATGCGGTCTATCACGCCGTTGACCTGAACTTTCGGCTCAAACCGGCAAGCAAGGCGGTGGATGCGGGCGAGAGGATTCCGACCGTGAACGACGGCTTTATAGGCCACGCGCCGGACCTGGGCGCGCTGGAATTCGGAAAGCCAGAGCCGCGGTACGGCCCAAGGTGGCTCAAGGGGCAGCCATTCTATCGGTAACGTCGGGGCAGACATCGGTACGAATGCCACCGTGGCGCCGGAGGTTGGTGCCATGTTGCGTCTGCCCCCCACATGCTCGGCATGGATCGAGGAGTTCGGTCGAATCTCATGGGTTCGTAGAGCATCCGCTTGCCATTGTCGTCGGCCGAGGCCCTCTCATGAGAGCGATGCTGTACGCAGCCGCTCGGCCCCCTGGATGTCGAGGACCAGCCGACGGATGCGGTGATCCGCGACGTCGACGACCTGGAACGCAACGCCGTCGGCCTGGAACGATTCGCCCTGCTCGGGGACGCGGCCCAGGGCGTGCAACGCCAGGCCGCCGACGGTGAGGTAGTCGCCGTTGGTGTGGAGGTGGAGGCCCAATCGCTCGTTCAAGACTTCGACCGGCAGGGTCGCGTCGACCTCGTAACGCGACTCGCCCAGCTCGCGGATCGGCTCGGCCATGCCGGGGATGTCGTGCTCGTCGCTGATCGGGCCGACCAACTGCTCGAGCAAGTCCTCCAGCGTCACCAGGCCCGCGACGCCGCCGTACTCGTCGAGCACGATCGCAATTTGACGGCGCTGGATCCGCAGCTCCTCCAGAAGCTCGAACGCGTTCTTGGTCTCGGGCACCAAATGGACCGGACGCACCAGCTTGTGCGGTTGGATCTTGGTCAGGTCCTTGACCTCGGTCATGCGAGCGAACAGGTCCTTGGCGTAGAGGATGCCCAGGATGTCGTCGTGATTGTCGCCGAAGATCGGCACGCGGCTCAGTCCGCTGAGGTGGAAGGTCGCCGCGGCCGACTCGGCGGTGATGGTCGCGGGCAGCGAGACCATGAGCGGGCGCGGAGTCATGATCTTGGAAACGTCGGTCCGGGTCAGTTCGATGACGCGCTGTAACAACTCACGGACTGGCTCGGAGAGCTCGGGCTCGAGATCCTCCTGGGCCTCCTCTTCGATGGGGATCTCCACCTCGACGCTCGCCGGCCGCTGCGGCGCCTCGGAGATCCCCGCCGACCATTCCACCAGCCGTTCGACCTGGCGGAGGCCGAACGTGAGAGGAAACGCCGCGGCGCGGACGGCACCTGTGGCCGGCCACGTCGCATCGAGGATCGCCTCCGCGAAGACCTTGCCGAGGACACCCGCCAGGACATAGCCCAGCAACTCGATCCCCAGCACGAACCCGATCATCCATTCCGCCCGGGATGAGGGCCCCAGTCGGTTGACCATCACTCCGACCACGGCCACAAGGAGCAGGCCCGTCAGGACCGCTATGGTCTCGGCACTGCGCTCCGTCCGTTGATCGAGATGGGCGACCGCCTGGGCGCGCTCCGGGCTGCCCCGCGCCGTGCAACGTTCATCCAGCAGGCTCGGCGAATAGGATCGGAGTGCTTTCGTCAAGGCAATCGCGAAAAGATGCAACGCCAGGACGGGCAGACTCGCCACGAACAGCGCGGTCACGCTCAACCGGACCACGGGCGGGACTCCTCCGTTGTTGGATCTAGGATCTTGGAATCTGGATTCGAACACGAGGCGCTTTCCGACAATCCAGAATCGAGGATGGACAATCGCGAATCCGACCCAGGAGTCTCGCCCTCCCGGGGGAAGTGGAACGGGTTGGAGTAGCCGAGATCGGCCAGGAGTTCGTTTTCCCGGCGTCGGATCGCCGCGGTATCCGACTCCGTGTGATCGTCATAACCGCAAAGGTGCAGGAGGCCGTGGATGATGTAGAGCGCCAGCTCGTCCCGGGGCTCCGCCCCGACTTCCGAGGCCGTCGCCAGCGCCAGCTCTCCGGAGACGACCAGTTCGCCGGCCAGGGTCGGGTCATCGGGAGTCGAGAGCGGGAAGCTGATCACATCGGTGGGCCAGTCGTGACCGAGGTGAACGCGGTTGAGGGCGTGGATCGCCGCTTGATCGACCAGGGCGATGGAGATCGATGCCTCCCGCCGGCCTTCGCGGAGGAGTACGTGGCGGACCAGGTCGACGACCTCGGCCGGGTCGACGCGTAAATGCCTCTGCGTATCGCTGATCTCCACTTCGATCATGTCCGCTCCGGGGAAGGGCCTCGGGGAAGGCTTCGGGAAAGGATGAAGGATGAAGGATGAATCAAGACCGGCCCAGTTCTGACTCATCCTTCAGCCATCAGCCATCGGCCTTCCAGATGAGCACGACTCATGCCGTCCGATGCTCGGGGTACTTGACCCGGCCGTGGTAGATGCCGATCAGCGACTTGATCAGGCTGTCGCGGATCTCGGCGATTTCGCGGAGGGTCAGGCCGCACTCGTCGAACTGGCCGTCGCGGAGCCGCTTGTCGATCAGGTCGCTGACGAGTCCCTCGAGCCGGGCAGGGGCGGGGTCGGAGAGAGTGCGGCTGGCGCTCTCGACGGCGTCGGCGACCATCAGGATGGCCGCCTCCTTGGTCTGGGGCCTGGGCCCAGGGTAGCGGAAGGCGCTCTCGGGTACCGATGAGGCGTCGGGGTTGTTGCCGTTCCGGCGGTTTGCCTCGTAGTAGAAGTATTCGACCAGGGTCGTCCCATGGTGCTGCTCGATCAGGTCGATGATCGGTTCGGGCAGATGGTGTTGCCGGCCCAGGTCCACGCCGTCCTTGACGTGGCCGATGATGATGAGCGTACTCATCGCCGGGGCGAGCTTGGCGTGGCGATTGATCGAGCCGACCTGGTTCTCCACGAAGTAGTGGGGCTTGAGCATCTTGCCGATGTCGTGGAAATAGGCGCCAATGCGAACCAGCAGGGAATCGGCGCCGACGCGCTCGGCCGCCGCTTCGGCGATCGCCCCGACCGTGATCGAATGGTTGTGGGTCCCCGGGGCGCGCCGGACCAGCTCCTGGAGCAGGGGGTGGGTGTTGTCCCCCAGCTCGAGCAGGCTGATGCCGGTGACGATCCCCAGGGCGCCTTCGAGGAACGGCAGGCTCCCGCCCAGGAAGAAGCCGGTCATCAATCCCCATCCCGCGCGCAGAAACTGTCGCCGCGGATCAGCTCGATCGGCCGATCCTGCCAGAAACCGGTGGCCCACGTCATGAGGAAGTAGGTGATCGAGGCGGTGGCGCCGACCTTGATCAGCTTGGTTCGAGTGCGGACCTCGGTGAGGGTGAGCACCCCTGCGGCGGTCCCCCCCATCACGATCAGGAAGTGGGGAATGTCGGTCCCCAGGGCGATGCTGGTCAACACCGAGAGGGCGAACGTGACCATCATCGCGAAGTTCGGATTGTAGGCGATCGCGATGATCATGGAGGCGATGGCGACGGGAACCAACTCGGCGTCCCAGGTCTGCATGCCCAGGCCTGCGCACGGCGCCCAATGCCAGCACGACCAGGCCGCAAATCATGGCGATCCGCCCGGTCTCGCGAACGAAGCGTGCCTCGTGCCGCGAAATGTAGTATCCGGTCAGCACATAGAGCGCGGCGACCAGGGCCAGGATGCCGCCGGCTCGTCGCACGCGGTCGCCAAACCCGAGGCTCTCCACGAAAGCGTCGTGCTCGAGACGCAGCAAGATGAGCTGCTCTTCGCCGATGGTCTCGCCCTGCTCGACGAGGACATCGCCGCGGCTGAATGTGTCGAAATGATCGGGGACACGGGCCCGCGCCTCCTCACGGAGCGCAGCGGTGGCCTGGGCCTCGTAGGTAAGGGTCGGGGTGCCGTCGAGGCGATTGGCGATCAGGCCGAAGAGGATCTGGCCGATCCGCGGTGAGGTGAAGGTGTTACAGAATTCCTTGTACACCGGGCCATCCGGCTTGATCATCCGCTCGGGGACGACTCGGTCGCGCGGGACCAGCCGCGTGACCGGACGGGACTCCTTCGGTTGGCGGATGGACAGGTTCACGCTGGCATCCTCATTGGGGGGCAAAGTCCCAGTGCCGAGTATGCCGTCGCGAATCAGCGGCTGGAACGCCTCGGCGATCTGCGCCTGCAAGGTGTCCCGCCGCTCGGGCGTGTCCGTGGCCGACTTCAGCTCGAGGAAGGACTCGGGCAGCAGACCCCAGGCGGCACGGACATTCTCGGGGATGTCTTCGAATCGCGACGCCTTGGCGATGGTCACGGTGAGGTCGTCGAGCCGCTTGGACAGCTCGGCGATCGGCGTCGGATCATTGACCATCACCGGCGCCACTTGATCGGCGGCGGCCTGCCGCTCGTTGCTGCTCTTGGTCTGGTTGCGGATCCGGAATTCCTTGACGTTGACCCGCAGCTCTCGATCCGGCCGCTCGCCAATCCGGTATGTGAATGGAGGGCCGGAGCCGTGGACGATGGCCGCGGTCGCAACCAGGGAGGCGGCGACCAGCCCTAGTACTGCGGCGCGGCTGCGCTGGCGGGCCAGCCGATCCTGCCTCAGAGAGACCGTGGCCGCAGAGGGCCGCAGATTGGCCCGGGAGAGCTTGGGACGCCGCTTACCTATACTCATAGCCTCGTCTCGGAGCGGCATGGCCGGGCACGAGCCCCGTACCACGCAAGAGCGTGCCGGGACGACACAGCCCCGGCTTGGCGATGTTGCGCAACCATTCGTGATCGTGATGATCTCATGATCGAGGACGACCTCGAGCGTGGGAGCTGAACCGCATCGCGCCGCCTCACTCCGGGGCGGTTGAATCCGTAGGAATCTCGACCGAGAGATCGGCCGGGAAAGGATGCGCCGGCTCCCCCGAGGATAGATCGGGGGCCGGCCCGTGGGACGACTCGTTGTGCCCTGACGCGGCCTCGCGACCGTCGCGATCAGAGCCGATCTCGCTCGCCTCGTACGCGTTGACGATCGCCTGCACCAACGGGTGGCGGACAATATCGGACCGGTCGAGCATGACCGCCGAGACTCCGGGAATCCGCCCGAGCCGATCCACCGCATCGGCCAACCCGCTCCGGGTGCCGGTGGGCAGGTCGACCTGCGTGATATCGCCCGTGACGACGATGCGCGCGTTTTGGCCCATGCGCGTCAGGAACATCTTCATCTGAGGCACGGTCGCGTTCTGCCCCTCATCGAGGATGACCACCGCATCGTTGAGCGTCCGCCCGCGCATATAGGCCAGCGGGGCGATCTCGATGAGGTCGTTATCCATGTATCTTCGGATCTGGTCGTAATCCATCAGGTCGTGGAGGGCGTCAAGCAAGGGGCGGAGGTAGGGATTGATCTTGGCCTCGAGGTCGCCCGGCAGGAATCCGAGATGCTCGCCGGCCTCGACCGCCGGCCGGACCAGGACGATCTTCTTGATCCGGCCGCGGCGGAGGAGCGAGACGGCCATGGCGACGGCCAGGTAGGTCTTGCCCGTACCGGCCGGACCGATGCAGAAGACCAGCTCGTTCTGGATGAGGGCCCGGATATACCGCGCCTGCCCATCGGAACGCGGCCGGACCGAACGGCTCCCTTCCCGGATCTCGATGGCGCCGGGCTGATCGGTATCTTGGGCCTGGAGCGTCAGGTCGATCAGCTCACTGACGTCGTTGGACGACACGGCCTTGCGCACGCGATATAACGAACGCAGCCCCTCGAAGATCCGTCGAGCCTGCTCGATCCGATCGGAGTCGCCCTCGATGCGGACCTCTCCATGCCTGGCCAGGACCTTCACTCCCAGGGCGTCCCGGATCTGCCTGAGGTACTGATCGCGACTGCCGAAGACGGCTAGTTCCTCGGCATGCCCCTCCAGACTGATGGTAACTTCCGGCATGCCTCCCCTTTCGCCGGCCTCCGTGGTAGGACAAGTCCGCGACATCGCCGCGGCCGCCCGTGAAGTCCCCCATCAGGATGAGGCCGGCTCGTACAATAGATATTATGGAACCCGACCCTCAGAAAATGCAACATCCCCGATCCGTCCTTCCCCCAACACCTTCCTGAACGAATCAAGGACCAAACCAGAGCCAGAGTCCATAAGCGACGGGCCCGGCGAAGATCAGGGAATCGATGACGTCGAGGACGCCGCCGAAGCCGGGTACGGCCTGCGATGCGTCCTTGCGCTCGCAGTCGCGCTTGATCATCGATTCCATCAAGTCGCCGAGTTGTGCGACCGTGGCGACGACCACACCGTAGACGACGGCGTAAGACCACTCCAGCGTCGGGACATGAAGCCAGTAGCGGGCGATCGCCGCGACCAGCAGCGAGGCCCCCACGCCAAAGGCCAGGCCGCCCAGAGCCCCTTCGATCGTCTTGTGCGGACTGAGCCGCGGCCAGAGCTTGTGCCGGCCAGCAAGCCGTCCGAACGTGTAAGCCCCCGTATCGGTACCCTTGGCCGTGGCGATGAGGAACACCAGCGCCAGGATGCCTTGAAGATGCCCCTCGAACCATCGCATCTGGACCGTGAAGCTGCCCAGCAAGCCGATGTAGGCGACGGCCAGCACAGTCCCCGAAATCTTGGCCAAGGTCCGACCGGGCTTGGCGAACTGGATGCCCTGGACCACGAAGCTGGTCATGAGCACCGCGATGAAGACAAGGAACGGCCAGGCCAGCACGTTGAGCGGACCGACGGGGTCGTAGAACAGGGCGACGACCCGATCCGCCGAGGCGTGATTCTCGGCCAGATGCGGGACCCAATTGGCGATCAGCAGCGCCAGCACCCCTCCGATCACCGAGTTGCCCGACGGCCGCGCACTGGTAGCCCCGAGCAGTCCGTTCAGCTCGACCGCCGCGGCGATCCAGGTCGTGGCCGTCAGCAAGAACCAGAACGGGAACCAGGGCGCGAACCATTCATCCACCCAGAGTGCCAGCAACAGCCCGGCAACCATCAGCAGACCGAACAACAAGCGAGTGGAAAGCATGTTCGAGGGATCAGCCGATGGTTTGGCTGCCAAAGGTTTACGAAAACGGAGGAGTCCGCGTGAGCCTCCTCAGGGGAACCTCAGACACGCTACCGGGACGGTCGCAAGATCGCAATGCCGGGTCGCGCGGCGCGACCGTGGTCGATCTCGGCTCGGAATCCATGAAAGACCTGATCCCGGATCAGGAATCCACAACGAGAAAACGACGCAAGCTCCAATTTCGTAGGGCATTACGGTTCTTGAACCTTGAATCGGGAATCTTGCATCCGATTCATTCACAGCCGCTCAGCGCGCGGCGTTTCCGGCGGCGAAGGCGGGGAGGCCGCCGAACCGGCGTTCGCGGGCAGCGAAGGCGTTGCAGGCCTGGAGCAAGTCATCGCCGCGGAAATCGGGCCAGAGCGTCGGCGTGATCCAGAGCTCGGCGTAGGAGATCTGCCAGAGGAGGAAGTTGCTGATCCGCATCTCACCGGCGGTGCGGATCAGTAGGTCGGGGTCGTTCATCCCGGCCGTACAGAGATACGAGGCGAACAGGTTCTCGTCAATCTGGTCGGGTTCGAGGCGGCCCGCCTGCACATCTTCGGCCAGCCGTCGCGCAGCGTCGCTGATCTCCGTCCGGCCGCCATAGTTGACTGCCAGACACAGTGTCATTCCCCCATTCAAGGCGGTCTGCTCGGCCGTGCGCTCGTATTCGTTGAGCACGTCGGCCGGGAGGCCGTCGCGCCGGCCGATCATCGTCACGCGCACGTTCTGCTCCATCAACTCGTTGCGCTCGGCGATCAGGAAATGGCGGAGCAGCCGCATGAGGAACGTCAGCTCTCGAGGAGGTCGCTTCCAGTTCTCCACCGAGAGGCAGTACAGCGTCAACTGGTCAAGTCCCAGTCGGCAGCCTTCTTCAACCACCGCACGCACGCTCTGGATACCCCGGCGGTGTCCCACGATCCGCGGCAGGCCCCGCCGCTGCGCCCATCGTCCGTTGCCGTCCATGATGATCGCGACATGCCGGGGAAGCTGATCGGGCTTCAGTCCTACCGCCGCGATCCGCTCCAGACCTTCTTCGGTGATCGCCATGGCTCGTCCTCACGCAGGAGGCAATAGGGAGTAGGCAGTGAAAACCATTCACAACGCCGGGGAACCGGTCGTCGGTTATCGCGGACAGGAATAACATACGACGGTGCGCCAGGAAGAGCTTGCACTGAGACGCACTGCCTTCTGCCTATGATCTACGGTCTACTGCCGGATGAGCGTCTGCCGTCGATCGGGTCCCACCGAGACGATCCGCGCCGGAGTGCCCACCGTCTTGGCCAGGAATTCGACGTAATTCCTGGCCTCCAGAGGCAGATCGGTCCATTGCCGGACAGTGCTAATGTCCTCAGTCCAGCCGGGGAGGGTCTCATAGATCGGTTGACAACGCTCGAAGTCCGGCAGCGCAGCGGGCAACTCGGTGATCCGGCGGCCGTCAAATTCGTAGGCGACCGCGACGTTCAACTCGGGGATCCCGCTGAGCACATCGAGCAGCATGACGGCCAGCTCGGTCGAGCCGCTAACCCGCGCGGCATGACGGACCACGACGGCGTCGAACCAGCCGCAACGGCGCGGCCGGCCGGTGACCGTCCCGAACTCCTTGCCCACGCGCCGGATCCGCTCGCCGGTCGCATTCTCCTGCTCTGTGGGGAACGGCCCTCCGCCCACGCGGGTGGTGTATGCCTTGACGACGCCGATCCAGCGATCGATGTGACGCGTCGGCACCCCCGAACCGGCCGCGATCCCCGCAGAGCTGCTGTTCGAGCTGGTCACATAGGGATAGCTGCCGTGGTCGATATCCAGGAGCGACCCTTGCGCCCCTTCGAAGAGTAGCCGGCGACTTTGATCCAAAGCCTGATGTAGCCAGGAGGTTGTGTCGCGAACGAACGGTGCCAGTCGGTCGGCGTAACCCAGGTATTCCGCGGCGACGGCCTCGACCTCGATAGTGACGAAGTCCGGAAGCAGGGCACCCAGCAGCCGGTTCTTGAAATCGACGATCCGGCCTAACCGTTCGCGGAACGGTCCGGGATGATAGAGATCGGCCACCCGGACGCCGTGCACCCGGCCCACCTTGTCGCGATAGCAGGGGCCGATCCCTCGCCGGGTGGTGCCCAGATGGTCGGCCGAGGAGGCGGATTCCTCGGTCAACCGTTCCTCGGCCAGGTGGTACGGGAGGATGACATGTGCCCGGTCGCTGATATGCAACCGTTGACCCACATCAACGCCTTGTGCCGTCAGGGTTTCGAGCTCCCTGAGCAGGGCAGGGGGATGGATCACCACGCCGTTGCCGATGACGCAATGGATCCCCGGCCGGAGGATCCCCGTGGGAACCAGGGAGAGCTTGTAGGTTACGCCCTCCATGACGACCGTGTGACCGGCGTTGGCCCCCCCCTGGTATCGTACGACCACGTCGTGCTGATCGCACAACAGGTCGACAATCTTCCCCTTGGCCTCATCTCCCCATTGAAGCCCCACCACGCAGGTCGAACCCACAGTTCATGCTCTCCCGTCATTGCTCAGAGCGACCATTCTGGTCACTTGGTGGCGTAAAGTTACAGGGTAACGATCACAAACGGCGCCGTCAATCTCGGCGGAAAGTCAAACTGGAGGGATTCCGCAGGCCAGGCTTTCCAGCCTGACACGATCGGTCGCGTAGTTGGGAAGCCCGATCCAGGCCAACCCCTTTTCGGAGAGTTCTCCATGGCCGTGACCCCCGGAGGATCCGCGCGATGGCGTCTCCGGCCGTTGAGCGCCGGGCGTTCCTCGAAATGACCACCTTTGTCCGCGCCGGAGACTCGACGACTTTGCTCCGGGACATCACCGACCGATGAGGGTGTCACAATGTGGCACAATGGGACATCTATTTTCAGGATCGACATCCCCGATCTCTTTTGCTGAAAGCGGATTGCGACGACCACTCGAATCGGGAGTCGCGGTCCGGCGCCAATCTTCGGTGTGATCGCACATGGGCCATACTCTCAGGATGCCGCAACTTTGGGAAACCGTTAATGCACCTAGCGCGGATTTCGGCCAAGAGCCGACCCAACTCTCAGCACCAGCGGCAGATAAAAAATCCCAAAAAAATTTTAGCCTGGTGTTTAGGACCTGGTTCAGATCGCTCGGCTCCAGGGTAACACTTTTTGCGAAGTGCGGCCGGGTTTACCCGCTACAAGCCATTTCAGAGCAAGTTTTTACGGCGAGAGGTCTGCGGCCTTTGCGCTGCCAAGTGTTACCCGGGTTTGAACCAGGCCGTGTTTAGGGGGGCTTCGCGACGCCTTGCCGATGCGCTACGCAACTGTTAAGCGCTATGACGTGGAGGATTGGAGCCTTGCTCGATCGCGCACCGGGTCCGGCCTCGATGCGGCTCAGCGCGGTTTGAGCCTGATCGTAACATCCTTGGTCCCGGCGGGGATGTGCTCCGTCTCGACGGACTCGAACCCGGGTGCCTCGATCTTGAAGGTGTAGCGTCCTTCCTGCACACCCGAGAATTCGAAGCGTCCTTCCGCGTCGGTCTTCACCGAGTCCAATCGCGGGCCGGTGCTGTACCGAAACTCACCGCGTTCGTAGTGATGACGTTGCTCGCGATGGACGCTCGCACCCGCGATGGGGCGACCGTTATCATCTCGGACCTGGCCGGCGATCGTGCCACCCTGATCCAGGACAAACTCGACTTCGACCGGATCGAGGGCCGGCGTCAGGATTGCTTTTCGCTCAACCCACGACTTACCGGGTGCTTCGGCCTTGAGTTTGTAGACGCCCTTGCAAAGACCCTGGAGCACGAGCTGACCATCCGGGCCGCTCGTGCCACCAAACCGGTCGAGCGGCTGGCGATAGTGGGCGGAATAATAGGACCCCGGGGTCGAAATCGCCAGAATCGTAAGGTGGAGGGTCGCCTGGACCTTCGTGCCGTCGATGGGATGGCCTTGCCCGTCGACAATCCGGCAGCGGATCTGCCCGGTGGGATTGGCCTCGAGCGCCTCCCTGGCCTTCTGGTTAAAGAGACGGTCGCAGGATCCATACGCCTCGTCTGGGAGGTGGGATATGAGAAAAGGTTCGCGGGAGATCGGTTGCACGTCTCCGGCCCCCGCCTCTTTCATGAGCGGGATCAGCGTCTCGATGATCTGGCCGCCGTTGATCATCGCGGTGCCGAGGGAATGGACCTTCCCCTCGCGATCGATCAGAAACGCATACGTCGCATCTCGGGTACCGTAGGACTCGGCCGTTGCGCCCGTGAAGCTGGTCCCCGGCGAGTCGATGGCCACGGGATAGGCGATACCGTACTCCTGGATGAAACGCTGGATCACTTCCGGGTCATCGGTCGGCGCGTGGATGGCGATCATCTCCAGCCCGGAGGGATGATAGGTCACATAGAGTTTCTTCAAGGCGGCGATGAGTGGGCGACGGAACGAATCCGCCGTGTTCCAGAACTCGAGCAGGACGACCCTCCCTCGCAGGGCTGCGAGATCTCGGGGCTGGGAATTCAACCAACGGGCGACGTGGAGCGGAGGAGCCGGCCGGTTTTCGAGCTTCTTGTCGGACGGACTGCTCAGGTTCCTGAGTGGCGAGAGGTCGCATTTCGGCCAGTCGTATTTCTCGCGGAGCATGCCCCCGATTTCCGGCCACCAGGGATCATTGTGGTACGCGATGCCGGACCGGCGATCCACGACATCCACATCGTATGGCATGTCGAGAGCAAACGCAGTCGGCGGGACGACCGCGCCGGGCTGATACGCCGCCACGCGAATCCGACGGCGATCGCCGATCCCCGCGGCTCCATCCTTGCCGTACTTGAGCGACTCGTAATCGATTCGACCCGGCGCCCAGAGGCCGGGGACGGTCTCGTGGAGGTCGTGAAGATCGTAGGTGGTGGTCGGCCTGCCCTTCCAGGTCTGAATTCGGCGGATGAGAAGGTATCCCTGCCTCGGTGAGACGACGGTTTCGCCTCCCCAACCGACAGTCGGATTACTGGCCTTGACCACGTAACATGTCAGGCCATCGACCACCCGTTGCTCGATCGCCAGCGAGGATTTGTCCCGATTGGTCTCTTCCAGGAGCTGGATCAACTCCTCGCTCCGGTTCCAGAACAGGCTTCGTGGCGTCCACTGTTCGGCGGAGAAATGCGCCTCGCCGAGGATGAGTTCGTTGCGGGAGATCTGCCGGTCATAAAGCTGAACGCCGTCGAATCCCGTGGACCATCGGTCGGGATTCAGACGGGTCGAGAGGGAAACCGTTGACATCGAGTCGATTTCCGCGCGCCAGAACCGACCGTCGCTCTCGTATCGGGCCCGGCCGTGGAACGTGACCAGGATTGGCTTCCCGTCCGGCTTCCAGTTCGTATCCCTCGTCTCGGTGAACAGGACCCGGAATACTCCCTTGCCATCATAGCGCTTCATCGCCTCGCGGATCCTGGCGGCGAGGTCCCTGGGCGTGATGGGAGGCAGCGGGGCGTCCGCCGGCTCCGCCGCCTGGACGCGGCCCGCGAAGCCGATCAGCCGCTCCGATCCGGACGTGGCCAGGACGAGGGTCGCCAGCAGGATCAGTAACGCCCGGCGCCGGCGTCCGAGCGGCCGCGGAACCCAGTGCCCCGGCGCCGCGGCTTGCAAGAAGCTGCGCTCATTCATCGGTCGGCCTCCGACATCCATTGATCGCGGAACAAGTAGCTCCCACTTCTCCGGAGAGTTTGCTTTCGACCGTCTCCGTCGATCCCCGTACTTCAAAATGCGCGAGTTCTGGAAAAAATGGAACACACGGCTCCCACGGTGGCTTTGATAGAATAGACGTTTCGATCATGGCCGACTGGACTCGAATCATGAGAGGGCATCGTACCGGCACGGTTCACGACTCGCTCCGCACGCTCTTCCACGCTGGCACGTTCGCCGGTCTGACCGACGGCGAGTTGCTGGAGCGGTTCGCGGAGCGCAAAGGGGACTCTGCCGAAACGGCCTTCGCCCTCCTGGTCGAGCGACATGGCGGGATCGTCTTGAGCACGTGCCGGACCATCCTCCGCGACGATCATGAGGCGCACGATGCGTTCCAGGCCACGTTCCTCGTGCTGCTGCGCAAGGCCAACTCGATCTGGGTGCGGGACTCGTTGGGACCCTGGCTCCATCGCGTCGCCTACCGCGTTGCGGTCCACGCCCGTCGCGATTCCGAGCGCCGTAGACGGGCCGAGCGCGAGGCGGCCGAGCGTGGGTCGGAGGCGAGGAGCGAGAGCGGATGGGATGACATGGCCTCGGTCGTGCACGAGGAGGTCAACCGTCTGCAAGAACGCTACCGAATCCCGGTGGTGCTCTGCGATCTGGAGGGCCGGACCTATGAGGAGGCGGCCCGCTCGTTGCGATGTCCCGTCGGTACCGTCAAGAGCCGGCTGGCCAGGGGCCGGGAGTGCCTGCGGGGTCGATTGATCCGCCGCGGGCTGGCTCCGGCATCCGTGCTGCTGGTTCTTGACGGACATTTGAGGTCGGCGCGGGCGGTCGTGCCGCCGACCCTGATCGAGTCCACGATTCGACCCGCGGCTCAGTTCGCCGCCGGGGGAACCGCGGCGGCCGAGGCCATCCCGGAAGCGGTCGTCCGCCATGCAGAAGGAGTCCTTTTCACGATGATCGGTGCCAGATACAGTCAGATCACGATAGTAATCTCGGCCATCTTTCTGGTCGCGTTGACCGGCGGGCTCTTCGCGTCGCGGCAGCAATCCGGCGAGGAGCCGAGCGGTGGAATCGCGGCGGTCTCCGGCAAGGCGGGCACCGCGCCCGTTACTGACGGCCAGGTGAAACCCACGCCGCTCGCCAGAGAGTGCATCGGTACCTGGGTTCTTGTCGGAACGCCGGAGAAGATCGGCCAATTACCGCCGACCGTCAACGTCCTCAAGTTCTTCACCGGCAGACATTGGGCGGTCACTCAGACCGACCCGAAAACGGGCGACGTCGTCGAACATCATGGGGGCACCTATAAACTCGATGGCGACCAGTACACGGAGACCGTCGATTATGCAACCGCGAATATGGCCGACCACATCAAGAAGAGCCACAAATTCAAGATCAAGGTGGAGGGTGATACCTATACTCAAATCGGGATCGACAACCCATGGAGTCAGGTCTGGAAGTGCGCGAAGTAACGACACTCCTCGCTCATCACCACCTCGGTTCGACAGAGTTCTCTACGCCAACGGCGTTGCACAGCAAAGCCCAGGGTCGCCGCAGGCGCACCCTGGGAACGTCGAGTCGCCACCGAGTTCCGGTTTCCCTCTCCTCCGGCGCACCCCAACGGGGTTTCCCCAGCCCGACGCTCCGGTTCGCCTGGGGAGGAAGTTCCCGACCCAGGGTGCGCCTGCGGCGACCCTGGGCTTTGCTCTTAACGCCTTGGAATGCCGACGAAATAACTTCCCGGATTCCGGAGGTACTTAGTGACTATCTCGGAAGGTCTTTGTAGGGTGCTCTGTGAGCACCGATCCGGTGTACTTTGCCGAATTCGGTGCTCACAGAGCACCCTACGAGACGGCCATTGAGGCTTCCAGGACAGACTCGTACTTACCAGCGGGTTTTCGGGAAGTTGTTTCGTCAGCGGTCCTTGGCGTAAGGGTTGCCGCGGAATCCCGCTCGTCGGTTCATGAACCGAGTGGTGTTCGGCGAGAAGTGTCGAAGTAACCCGCTCGCGACGCGAACCTCAGCTTCCCATCCAATCGATCAGATGTCGCGGCTCCTGGCTCAATCGAGCCGGGTTGATCTGGACGTTCGTCGAGAGCCGCGACGCCTGACCGATTCCTGCTGCGACCAGGACTTTCCTCGGCGCGATCTGCGCCAGGATGTCCGCAACGTCGCCGAACTTCTGCAATAGGCCCGGCAGGATGCTGGCGGCGTTGATCGGGAAACCGTCGGCCGCGAAGAGCGGGCGGAAGCTTAGCAGCATGTCCTCGCACGCGACCTGATCGATCCGGGGATCGACGGCCGAGGCCAGGCAGGCCACGATCGCGGCGTCGTGACGGCCGCAGACGACCACCCGGCCCGGCTTCCTTCCGGCCATCAGCGTTTCCAGCGCCTTCAGCACGTCCGCCACGCGCATGCCCAGCAGAGACTTGCCGACGAGGAACGCGTTGTAGGCGATGTTCTCCTCCGCGCCACTGAGCGGGTCGGCGTAGTGGGGCGCCTGCGCGAAGACCTTGGGACGGTTTTGGCCCACTCCGCGCGGGTCGACCACGACGACCACATGGCCGCGGCCTTCGAGCGCTTTGAGCAACTCGGTCTCCTCGTTCCAGCCGCGCGACTCGTTGCCGTTGATCAAGACGACGACGGTTTGATCCACCTTCGGAGCACGCGCGATCTCCGTGACCAGGGGGCTTGCCTGATCGCGGTCGAGGCCGAGCAGGTCTCGGAGGGCGGTTCGGGGCGCGCTTCGATTTTCGTTCGAATTCCTCCCAGACCAGAGGGAGCATCGGTCGCGATCGGAGCGAGACGTTGACCTGACCGTCGGGGCAGACGAGCAACTCCTTGTCGGGCCGAGGTTTGACGGCGACCTCGGATGCCTTAGGCTCGCCCTCCCGGCCGTTGAGCCAGCGGTCGAACCAATCGTACACCGCGGTTCGGAGTGGGAGGGTGAGCCCGTGTCGCGCGGCGGACTCGGCCATCGCGACGCGATCGCCGGCACCGGCGACTTCATAAAGCCGCTTCGCCTCGGCGAACGATTCGCGAGCCCCCTCGATGGGGAAGAAATCCAATTGCGCCGAGGCCACCAGGGTGGGTCGGGGCACACGGAGGGCGAGGAGCCCCGCGTGGTCGATCCCCTCACGGACAAAGCCGAAGATGTCCTGCTCGGGGTCGGCGGACGGGTCCGCTTGAGTCCGGTTGCCCATCCGGCGCCGGAGTGTCGTGATGTAGCAGCCAATCGCGGCAACCGTCACGCGCGAGTCGAGGGCGGCAATGTAGGCGGTCAGGGTGCCGCCGCCCGAGTTGCCCACGCAACCGATGCGGGTTGGATCGACCTCGGGCAAGGACGTGAGGTAATCGATGCCGCGCATCCCGTCCCAGATCCGGTAGCGCGCCAGGCTGGTGCCGAGGAGATAGAGCGGATTGCCGAGCACGGCGTGCTCGCCGCAGGTCAGGTTGAACCGCGAGCGGCCTCTTGCGGCATCCCAGAACTGGCTCCGCTCCCCTTGACCGACTGGGTCGTACGTCAGGACGACATAGCCCCGCCTCGCCAGGTTGATGTGCAAGGTCTGGTAAGGCCCCGCGGCCTTGCCGTTGGTCGAATGGCCGCAGGGGCTGAGGACGCCCGGCCTCGGCGACGCGACCGTCCTGGGTTTGTAGAGCAATGCCGACACGAAATAGCCGGGGAAGCTCTCATAGGCCAGCTTTTCGATGACGTAGTCATCGGCCTCGATGGTCCCGGTCTTCTGCACCGGTGGTGGAGTGCCGGTCTTCTCGGGGAAGCCATCGAGCAGGCGGAGGAACGTCTCGCGGAGCGAGGCCTGAAGCGCATGCAGGTCGTCCTTCGACGCGACGGCCGCAAACCGGGCGCGGCGCCGTTCTTCCTGGCGCACGGCCAGGTCGAGGAGCTGCTGGTGGACGTCCGCTGCGTTCGCGCCGGTGGAAACTGGTGCGGCCGATGCCAACGCCAGGCCGGCCGGCGCCGCCAGGGCCAGATCGAGGAAGTGACGTCGAGAAACGGGGGGCATAGCGGGTTGCTCCTCGAGGAAGGCATTGACCGGGTCGATCGCTTCAACCTCGCGCGTCATCATAACACGAGCGATCGAGGCAAATCTGCGGTTCTGCCGGGGATCTTTCGCGGCTGGTGGAACCTCGGCGAGGGACCGGGTAAGATCAAATGTGGTTGGCCTGACGGTCGGCCAGGGCGCATGTGAGTACCGACGATGGATACCAAGAATCAACCAGCGGTCAAACTCCTCACGCGGGCCGATCTCGCCAGGGCGATTGCCACTGTACGCGCCCATGTGTTGGATCGTCGCGACGATCTTTCTTGCGCTTTTCGTCGGCGAGACGCTCATCCAGGCTGCTCAACTTGCCTTGGTCTCGTCTCTCATCGGCGTCATTGCTGGGGTGGCCTTTTATTCGCTCCGCGGAAGCGACGAATGGTTTTTTGTGATCGCGATGGTTTCCCTGTGCCCACTTGTCGAGGCTCCTGGCAATCTTGGGTTGCTCCGCTGTCTTCAAGTCGCCTCACTTTGGGCACGGTCTTTCTGCATCATCGGGCTGTTTTTCACGCCGCTGAGCGTTGGAAGAGTCGAGCCGCCGCGGCCAGCTCGCCCCTCTGGGATGCCGAGATCGACGGCTCGAAAGCAACGATAGAGAGTGAAGCCTATTGAACGCGTCGAAGGCGATCGGCGACCAAGAGGGTCAGACGCCTTTCCGCGGCTCGATCGAACCTTTGGATTCTCATGGACTCACCATAACTCGCCGGAGACAATCCCATGAATGCACGTGCCGGTCTCGAGTCTCTGTTGGAGGATCTCTCCGAGGAACGACTGCACCAGTTGCTTGACTTTGCTCGTTTCCTCGCCGCGGAGGATGAGCGCGAGGAATGGAGACGCTTCGGAGAGGGCCAACTTGCGCGAGCCTACGGCCCCGATGAGCCGGATTACACCGAATCCGATCTCAAGCCGAGCCGCGAGCCATGAAAGCCGGCGATGTCGTTCTGATTCCGCTCTCGCAGTTCGCAGGGCGCACCCAAGCTCAGACCGGCGCTGCTGTTGTCCACGCTGCCAGGTCCCTTATCAAACGCATCTTGTTTGTGGAATCAGCACCCAACTCCAACATCAGCAGCCAGGCTGGGACGAACTGATCCAACCAGGCGACAATGACTTTCCTCAGAGTGGACTGCACAGGGCCTCGATCATCCGGCTGAGCTATCTCTATGCCACCGACCCCACTGAGATCGCGGGTGTCATCGGAGAGATCGACCGAAGTCGACTCAATCGCCTTCTCACCAGACTCGCTGACCACTTACGGCCCTGATCGAACCCTGGTTTGAAGTCGGCATTTCTTCCGTTGAACGAAAAGAACAAATCCCAACTTCTCCGCTCGCCACTCTGGGACTCGACCTTGACGGCGCGGAGAGGTCTGGAAAGGAGAGGAACATGAGGCCCTTGTCCAGGGAGACCGCATTCGTCCTCTGCGCGATGCTGGCTCTCGTCCTCATTTGCGGAGATCGGGAGTTGATCGGGGCGGGTGCGGTGCGCACCCAATCCAGCGGCCGCGAGCGTCCTCAGATGCCGCAGATCACTCAGCCGGTGATGTTCAACACACCGGCGGCGGATCAGATCCTCTCGGCCCTTCAAGTCTTCCCTCCCGACAACCCATGGAACGAGGATATCTCGAAGCGGTCACTTCATCCCAACTCGAAGAACCTGGTCGCCTCCGTCGGCCTGGAGAAGCCGCTCGCCTACAACCTGGACATGGCGTTCATCCTCGTGCCGCCGGATCAGAAGCGGGTGCCGGTCAAGATCAACGGTTATCCCGATGAGTCGGACCCAGGGCCCTATCCGGTCCCTGACGACGCGCCGATCGAAGGTTGGCCGCTCAACGGAAAGCCACTGGATGTCCACCAGCGTCAAGGCGAGGGCGACCGGCACATGCTGGTCGTCGATCCGGTCAAGGGGATACTCTTCGAGTTCTACCAGGGGCGCAAGACGAACTCCGGCTGGGTCGCGACCCAGGCCTCGATCTTCGACCTGAACGCGAACAAGCTCCGCCCCGACGGCTGGACGTCAACCGACGCCGCCGGTCTGCCCATCTTCCCGGCCGTGATTCGTTACGAGGAGCTGGAGCGCGGCATGGTCGAGCATGCCATGCGGTTCACGATCCGAAACTCGCGGCGGGCCTACGTCTACCCGGCAACCCATCATGCCAGCCGCAAGACCGACGTGAACCTCCCGAGGATGGGCGAACGCTTCCGACTCCGCCAGGACTTCGACATCTCGGGCTTCTCTCCCCATGCTCAGGCGATCCTCAAGGGCCTCAAGTTATACGGGATGTTCGTCGCGGACAACGGAGGCGACTGGCGGCTCTCCGTCGCCCCCGACCGCCGGATCCAGGGCCTCGATGACCTCCGGCGGGTCAAGGGGAAGGACTTCGAGGTCATCGAACCCGCGAACGGAGGCCAGAGGCGGCGGCCTCGTTGAAGCGGGGCGATGCATCGCGACACCTCCCGTAGCTCGGCCCGCTTTGACGAGATCGTCCCTCGTGATAACCTGGTATTGATCCTCTGAAGGCTGCCAAACTGGCCATGAGGGAGGCTGTCATGACCACGCTCACCGCCGAGCAACGCCAGGAGATCGAGAAGGCCGGCGACGAACCGGTCCGGCTCGAAGACCCCGAAACCCACGCGAGCTACGTCTTGCTCAAGGCCGAGGTCTACGCACGGATCAAGCCGGCGCCGGCTACGGATCATTTTGAGTCCGGTTCCATTCCCGAAGGCAATCGACGATCCCGAGAAGCCTTCTTGCGAGACCTTCCCGGGCTACTGGCTCGGAAGCGGCTGCACGGCCGGTTTGCGCTCTATCACGGTGACCGTCAGGTCGGGATCTGGAGGAGTCCGGAAAGGCTGTTCCGAAAAGTCGAGAAGCTCGGGCTGCAAAACGAAGACTACTACTCCGGAAAGATTGAACCGCTCACCGAGGACCATGACGCGCTCGATCACCCTCTCTGCGAATTCCAGGAGGAGGGGCCGTCATCGCTGCTTGATATCGAAGTGAAGCCAATGATCCGCAAGGCGGTCGAGAAGCATCATCGCGAATGGGAAGAGCTGATGAAGCGGTATCCGTACCAGTGGGCCGCCTATCGCGGGGATGAGCGACTGGAGATCGGCAAGACGAAATATGGTCTTTATCGCAAGTACCTGGACCGCGGAGTGAGCCGAGACGAATTGGTGGTCCTGGGCATCGGGCCGCCGGAGGAGGATGAGATCGACGAACAGCCGAGTCCGCCGCCCCAGGAACCACCACCGCCGGATCCGATCGAAGTTCCGCCGATGATTCGTAAGGCGGTCGAGAAGCATCATCGCGAGTGGGAGTCGCTGATGGAGCGGTATCCGTATCAGTGGGCTGCGTATCGCGGGGATGAACGGCTGGAGATTGGCAAGACAAAGCATGGGCTCTATCACAAGTATCTCGACCGCGGGCTGAGTCTTGATGAATTAGTGGTCCTCGGTATCGGGCCGCCTATTGAGGATGTGATCGACGAAGAAGAACTGTACGACTTCTGAGGGCCGATTTCCCAGGACAGGACGCCTGATGTGTCAACCATCCTACACGGACTTCCCTACTTCAACCGGCAAACGACGGTCCTTGTTCGAGGAAGGGAGGAAAAAGTCAAGCCAACCCAGATCATCATCTGGATGAGCATATCCAGCCTCCACCAGCGCGAGCTCGATCTCGCCATTCCGCGTTTTCCCGTCGTCCTGGACACCGGGCTCTCACACAACTTCGCGATCCAAGAGGAGCACCTGAACCGGTGGGCGGGGCTCGACCGCCGCTACCTGAGGAAGCTGCGCGACGTCACCATCGGAAACAACAACGTCCCTCTCCACGAAGCCGAGGTGTGGCTGCATCCCAACCGGCTCGGCGAGCGGGACCGGCTCGCGAATCGGCCACCGTTCCGGCTGCAACTGGAAGAGGGGATTGTGATCTATCCCCGAGGGATGCATGCGGTTCCACGCCTCCCGCTGCTGGGTCTGCGGGGCCTGCAATGGTCGAAGCTCCATCTTACCGTAGACTGCGAACATCGCCGCGTCTGGCTGCGCACGCCGCGGCGATTCTGGTTCTTCGGCCGCTGAGCGGCTCTCGCCCTCGTTCGGAACGTGATAGGTCGTGACCCGGATCTATCCTCGACTCCGCAAATCCGAGACATCCACGGCGTAGCCGGCGATCCGGTTCTCGGCGAGGGTGATGTCGCGGGTCTTGGCGCCGACCCGGATGCCGACCCGCGACATCGGCTTGCGGGTCTCGCGGATCTCGTTATGCGACAGCGTGACCGACTCGGTCACGGCCGCGGACGTCGATGCCAATCCCATCGCCTGGCCCGCTGTCTATGATGCGATTCTGCTCGCAGCGATTGCGATGCGGGCCGAACGCGGCCGTCTCGTCGCGAAACAGGATGCCGACCTTGCCGCTGCCCGTGATCGTGTTGTCGCGGATCAGGTTGTCGGTATCGCGATGGCCGATCGAGATCCCCGACTCGCGCACCGCAGACGATCGTGTTGTTCTCGGCCAGGCCGAACCGGACGCCCCAGCAGAAGAAGATGCCGATCTGGTTGTGTTCGGAGCGATTCGCGCGGATGATCGACCGTTGCGAGCCCGAGCCGGGATGGAAGCCCAGTCCGGTATGGTCGTGGCTGTGGCAATCCTCGACGCGGACGTCGTGACAGACCTGCCAACTGATGCCGTCGCCATGGTAGTTCCGCGCGATGACCTTGCGGATCGTCACGTCCGAACAATCCTGGAGCCAGATGCATCCGGCATAGTTGCCGTCGAGCAGATCGTTCCCGGCCTTGTTGCCGTCGATGGCGAGGTTCTCGATGACGACGCCCGATAGGTTCTCGCCGGAGAGAATCGGGAAGAGGGTCGAACGCGGTCGGTTCGCCCTTGAGCCAGAGGTTGTCACGCAAGGCGCGGTCGAGTTTGAAGCGGTTTCCCGACCGGGCGACGAGCGTCCGCTTGAGGACGAGGTTTCCGCCGTGATCGGGGTCCCTGGCCTGGAAGCAGACCCCGTCGCCGAGCCGGAAGCCACGGGCGTCGGCCAGTGTGACCTCCTGGTCATACCAGTCGGAATCGGCGGCGAGTTTGGTCGAGGTCGAACGGCTCCTTGATCAGCACGGTCTCGGGACCACTGCCGATCAATCGGATTCGCGGCGCCAGGTAGACGGCATTGCGGAACCGATAGGTACCCGGCTGGATGTGGACCGTCCCGCCCCCGCGCTGGGCGACGTAATCGACGGCGGCCTGAATGGCCTTGTCGGTCGTCCCGACCAGATCGCCGTCCTTGCCGCCGACGGTGATCGTCAGCCGCTCGTCCCACGCCGGCTCGATGCGATCGCCGGACATCGCCGCGGGTTCGTGACCGGAACGGGATGCGAATCCCGATCCGACCCGGCCGTTGCGCGTCCCGATGAACGCGGCGCCCAGCGACCACGCACCAGCCGCACCGAGCATCTGCCGCCGATTGCAACGAGGGAGAACGTGGTCGCTCATCGAAGACTCCTTAGGCTCGGAAAAAATGAATCCACTGGCACGCTGTCTGCTCTTGAGTCCTTCGGAGAGTGATCTCCCGAACCGAAGGAGGACCACCATGAAACCCCTTGTCTCCGATGCACTGTGGAAGCGCCTGGAGCCCTTGCTGCCACCCCCGCCTCCGCGCCGCTTCCGCTTCCCGGGACGCAAACCCCTCGACTACCGCAAGATCCTCACCGGCATCTTGTTCGTGCTCAAGACCGGCATCGCCTGGGACGACTTGCCCGCCGACCTCGGCTGCGGCTGCGGCAAGACCTGCCGGTCCTACCTGCAGGCGTGGCAGCAGGCCGGTGTCTGGCGCCAGTTGCACGCCGTCTTGCTGGCCGAGCTCAACGGCGCTGACGCGATCGACTGGGAGCGGGCGCTGATCGACGCCTCCTTCGCCAAGGCCCCGGAAGGGGGCGAGGATACCGGCCCGAATCCGACGGACCGGAGCAAATCCGGCAGCAAGCACCACGTGATGACCGACGCCCAAGGCGTGCCGCTGGCGGCGACGGTGACCGCCGCCAACGTCCCCGAGATCACCCAGGTCTTCACGACGCTCGACGACATGCCGCCGGTGGGCGGCAAGCCGGGGCCGAAGCGGCAGAAGCCCGACCGCTTGCAGGGGGATCGGGGCTACGACTCGGAACCGGTGCGGCAGGGTTTGCGCGGCCGGGGGACCACGCCGGTGCTGGCGGCCCGCAATACGGAGCACGGCAGCGGTTTGGGCAAGTCCCGCTGGTACGTAGAGCGGACCATCGCGTGGCTGCACTCCTTCGGCCGGCTGCGCCGCCGTTTGGATCGGCTCACCGAGATTCAAGACGCGTTCCTCAAGTTAGCATGTTCCTTGATCTGTTTGAGGCTCCTGGGCCAGTGAACTCATTTTTTCCGAGCGCTCTTATCCTGAGATCGAAGTTACGTCATAGTGGCCTCTCCTGAGATGATAAGTGTTGCGGGAAATCATGTCGGGGGGGAAGAACCTTGCGAAAGGAATGCGACCTCCATACGATCGCTGGATCGCGCGACTTTCCTCTGGCCTCCGCCGGCCCGGTCCGCCGTGGCGGTTTCTGGCAGTATGAGTGGTACGCTCGATGGGCCGGACCGCTGGGCTTTGGTGTTAGCTCCTATGACTGATATCCTGCCCGGATTCCGCTATCACCCCGATCCGATTGCGACCGGCGTGGTCAAGCCAGGCGACAGTGTGTGCGTCTGCTGCGGCCAGGCACGCGGATTCGTGTACATTGGTCCGGTTTACTCGGTCGACAACCTTCATGCGCGCCTTTGCCCTTGGTGCATCGCAGATGGGTCGGCGGCCACCAAGCTCGGGGCGTCCTTCGCAGATTCACATCCCTTGGTTCAGGCCGGCTTGTCGGCAACCATCGTGGAAGAAGTCCATCTCAGAACGCCTGCCTACACGTCATGGCAGCAAGAATCTTGGCTTGCTCATTGCGGTGAATGCGTGTGAGTTCCATGGCGATGCCTCGGCCAGCGATGTGGCGAACGCCACGCCCAAAACAAAGGCGGAGTGGATGCGCGAATACAGCTTGTCTCAGCAAGCCTGGTCGCAGATCACGAAGGGCTATCAGGCGGGAGGGGATCCTGCTTTCTACAAGTTCGTTTGCCGGCACTGCAAGCTTGTCTTGCTAGGTTGGGATTGCTCATGAGCAAGAGTGATGCCTTAGAACTCCTAATTTAACCACGAAATACACGAAATACACGAAATATGAAAAATTCGAGAATCGGCTATCCATTTCCTTCACCCTCCGGATTTTTCGCGAATTTCGTGTATTTCGTGGTTGAACTCTTCAAGGGAGAAGGGTCAAGAGCTGTGAGGGTCCGGGTCGTTTTAGGCACTCTTAGGGCGTTCGGAAAGAAAGAACGTGGGGCTCTGGTCTCCTGGGGGCATCGCCCTTCGGGCTCGACCCCAGCCACCCCGGGGCTGCCAGGGCGGAGGGGGGGTGGCTGGGGTCAAGCGCGGCTGGCCGGCGCAGCCCCCAGGTGCCGGCCTCGACGTGCTCGTCATTTTGTCCGAACGCTCTTAGCCGCAGCTCCCGGTTATGATCGAAGAGCGTATCGTTTTCTCGGGAGCGATCCTGATGGCTGGTGGGTCGTCGTATGAGCGCAGTCAAACCGCATGGTCATTCGCACGCGTTCGCCGCACTCAACCCGCTCGAGCGGGAAGGGCTGGTCGTCGCCAGCCGGAGGAACATGCTCAAGGCCAGCCTGGCCGGGGTGTGCGGGCTGAGCTTCGCCGACGTCTTGCGCCTCAGGGCCGCGGCCGCCGAGACGGGTCGCGCCCTGCCGACCGGCAAGTCGGTGATCCTGCTCTGGATGACCGGCGGCCCCAGTCAGATCGATACCTGGGACCCCAAGCCCGACCGGCCACTTCAGAATCGCGGGCCGTTCGGCGCGATCTCGACCAAGCTGCCGGGCGTCTCATTCTGCGAGCATCTGCCCAGGATGGCGGCGATGCTGGATCGGTTCACCATCATCCGGTCCGTGGACGCGCAACACAGCAACCACGAGCCGAACCAGGTGTTCCAGACCGGCCACCTCGATGCCGCCCCCAGGATCAATCCGGCCGGGGAGAATCTCCCGGCCATCGGGTCGGTGGTCGCGAAGTGGCGCGGGGCGAACCAAACGAGTCTGCCGCCCTATGTCGCGTTCCAGACCTCGCGGGACCACATCGCCCGAGGGGGTGACCTGGGCCAGCAATTCGACCCATTCATCGCCAACCGCGCCGCGAAGCTGCCGATCTACACGGACGTCGGTGTCGACACCGGTCGCCAGACCGAGGGCGAATTCTTCCGGCTCCCGCGCGGGCTGACTCACAAGCGGCTGATGGACCGCCGTTCGTTGCTCCGGGACCTCGACGTGTTGCGAGCCCGACTCGATCATTCCGCCGCGATTGACGTGATGGACCGTCATGCCCAGGCCGCCGTGGACATGTTGACCGGTCCGAAAGCCCAGCAAACCTTCGATCTGTCGAGGGAACCGGCACAGGTCCGCGACCGATACGGCAAGCACCTCTGGTGTCAGCAGGCTCTCCTGGCCCGGCGACTGGTCGAGGCGGGGGTCGCGTTCGTCACCCTCGATTTGAGTTATCACGCCGCGTCGGGGACCTGGGATACGCACGGGGATAACATCCCTCCCTATGGTGGGATCAGCAAGGGGCTCAAGCCGCTGCTGCCGCATCTTCGACAACCTGGTGACAACCCTGGTCTCCGACCTGGACGACCACGGCCTGCTCGACGACGTGCTGGTCCTCGCCATGGGCGAGTTCGGCCGCACCCCGATGATGGGCACGCAGGGGAGCACCGACGGCCGGAATCACTGGGCGGTCGTGATGTCGATGGCCATGGCCGGCGGCGGCCTGCGACACGGTCAGGTCATCGGTTCGACCGAAGCCGACGGCGGCCATATCCAGGAACGGCCCGTCACGCCCGGTGACCTGGCGGCGACGATCTATCGCCACATGGGCGTGCCGCTGGATGCCACTTACACCGACGGCACCGGTCGCCCTCGTTTCATCGTGGAGCAAGGCGAGCCGATCCGGGAACTTTTTTGATCGAGTCCTGATGACGGCCGTTCCTGCCAGTTTCCGACCCATACACCCCTCACGGAGCGGAAAGCCATGAACCCTCACGAGGCGAACAAGACGACGAGTGGCATGCCGTCCGGTCCCGACCGCAGGGAATTTGGAAAGTTGGCGCTGACCGGTACGTTGGGCGCCGTGACCTTCCTCGGATCGGGGGTCAAGAGCTCGGCCGTGGTGCACCCCAACAAGCCCGGGATCAAGCTGTGTGCCCAGTCTTCCGCCAAACCGACCGATGAGCAGTTGCTCTTTCTCCAACAGATCGGCGCCGAATACGTCAGCGTCGGGTCCTCGCCGGATCTGCGGACCACCGAGGGCTTCATGCAGATCAAGAAGCGGTATGGAGACGCCGGGATCACGGTATGGAACATCGGCAACACGGATGTGCATAACATGCCGGAAGTCACACTCAACCTCCCCGGCCGGGATGAGAAGATCGAGCAGTACAAGCAGTACCTCCGCAGCCTCGGGAAGGCCGGCATCTTCTATACGACGTACGCTCACATGGGGAACGGGATCTGGAGCAGCGGCCGAGCGAAGAGCCGCGGAGCGTCCGCCCGGGAGTTCGATCTGTCGAGTCCGAATAAACGCGGTACGTGGGGCGGCCGGAGCTGGAAGGAACCCCTCTCTCACGGCCGCGTGTTCACGAAGGACGAGATCTGGGAGAATTACACCCATTTCATCAAGCAAGTGGTCCCGGTCGCGGAAGAGGTTGGTGTCCGGATCGGGATCCATCCGGATGATCCACCGGTGCCCGTCCTGGCCGGTGTCCCCCGTTGCATCTTCAGCAACTACGAAGGCTACAAGCGCGCCCTGGAGATCGCCAACAGCCCGAACGTCGGGATCTGCCTGTGCTGCGGTACCTGGCTCGAGGGCGGCCGCCAGCTCACGGGTAAGGACCCGGAAGAGATGATCCGCACCTTCGGCGCGGACAAGATCTGGAAAATCCACTTCCGCAACGTCAGCGCGCCCCTCCCGCATTTCGTGGAAACGTTCATGGACAATGGTTATTATGATATGTACAAGATTATGAAGGCTCTGCGCGACGTCAAATACGACGGCATCGTGATCCTCGATCACAGCCCGAGCCTGGTGGGCGGCCAGTTCGCGCAGACCGCGTACGGATTCGCTTACATGAGGGCCCTCTTGAATCGCGCGAATGCTGAAGTTAAAGGATAGTGCGCGAAGGCACGCGATCCGTCCGGGATGTCGCGGGCGGGCGAATGGACGCGGAACCCAGGGAGGTTCAGTCCTCGTGCCGCGGCAGGGCTCGCGCGGGTTTCGACTGACAGTCTCCCGTCTTACGGGGTCGAATCGCGATCACAACGATTTTACGGGCTGTGATGATGAGTGCGTTTTAGCCGATTAAGGATGTTCAGCCGAGTTGTTAGAGCGCTTATCAATTGCGTTGCGCACGCCCAGAGCGATGCGAATCCACCCCCCGGAACCCCCCCTTCGCAAGGGGGGGACAGGAAATGGGCCACTCCTCCTCAATTCTCCCCCCCTTGCGAAGGGGGGGTTCCGGGGGGTTCTTTGGGAACCGGATTCGCGTGTGTGCAACCCAAATGTGAAGCGCTCTAGAGTCGTCCTCCGTAGGCTCCCTGCGCCCTCCGCGCCTCTGGGGATTCCGAATTCCGGATTCGAGATTCCCGATTCCCGGATCATTCCCCTTCGGGAATCCGGAATCGCGAATCGGGAATCCCGATTGGGTTGCGGCCGAAGGCCGCGTTAGGATGAAGCCTGCTCTCCGGGGACCGTAGGGAGATAATCGGCCAAGATCAGGACCTGAACTTCTCGGACCCTCCGAAGACCTTCGTCGTTGGTGATAAAAAAATCGGCGCGATGGATCGCGGCCGAAGCCAAGTGAATGGCGTCGAGCAATCGGACTCGATATCTCGCGCGAAGAGCTGCGGCGGCTTCAATGACATCGCGAGTCATTTCCCAGACGGTCAGCTCCGGGCTTGGGGTGATGATCTGCCGGTACCGGTCCACGAGGTCAGGCCGGCCCTGGGCAAGCGGCTGCACCAGGAGCTCTCCCAGGGCAAGTAAGCTGCAAGCCGCTCGGCAACGTCCGGTGCCGAACCCCTCGCGGAATAGCAAGTTTGTGACCTGACCGAAGACAGGATGCGTCTCGAACTCGTAGATCCAGACGACGGTATCGAGAGCCGCCAGGCTCCCCGCCGGGATCGCGTCGAGGATTGTCATGACCCGAAATCTCGATCCGCACGCAGATCAGTGACGTAACTTTCGGCATCGATCCCTTGCCAGACTTCACGCCCCAGTCCGGACAATTGCCCCCAATCGATTCGATTCTGAGATGGATTGGGTTGATGAGGCTGAACCGTGAGGACAACCTCCACGCGGCCGGGTGTCAGATCACACGGGACCTCGAGTTTGAGGATCCCGTCGGCGGACACCTCGGCTTGAACCGTGATCGTTTTCATGTTGGGCCTCCGCAATCCGACTCGATTGTACCGCGATCGTTCACGACCGCGTTAGCCGAAAGAGCGGGATCGGCTCGAACGCTGCGCCGAGCGCCGTACGGCTGGGTAATTCGAGCCAGTTCTCCAGGACGGCGGCATAGACGCGGCGGAAATCGGTGGAGATCTTGGGATCCCCGTTGACGAGGTCGGTCAGGCTGGGGACCTTGCCGTGCACCCCGGGGAGGACTCCCGGTCCGGCGAGGAACACCAGCCCGGCGGTGCCGTGGTCGGTGCCGGCCGAGCCGTTCTCGGCCACCCGGCGGCCGAACTCGCTGAAGCCCAGCACGGTTACCCGATCGGCCAGCTTGGCCGCGGTCAGGTCGTCCAGGAACGCCTTGATCGCACCACCCAGCTCGAAGAACAGGCTGTAATGCGTGTTCGACTGGCCGGCATGGGTGTCGTATCCCGACTGGATCGTATAGAAGACTCGGGCTCCGAGGTCGGCCTTGAGGAGCTGGGCCACCGTGCGGAGCTTGCCGGCCAGGGCCGTGTCGGGATAACGGACATCCGAATCGATGCGGCGACGCGTGAGCTCGGTCACGCGCTCCGAGGCGGAATAGGCGTCGAGCACGCTTCGTCGCACGTAGGCCTCGAGATCATCATCGGCGGCGGAATTCAGGGGCGTGGTGATGACCGATCGGGCCGATCCCTCGGGGAGAGTGAGGTCCTCGATCCGGTCCAGTGCCGAGGCCGCGGCACGCCGGCCGCGCAAGGCGGTGGGTGGGGTCCCGTCGCCAATCAGGAGGGCCGGTGCGCCGGAAGCGCGGGGAGACCACGCCTCGGCCGGTTCGTCGAAGCTCCGACCGATCCAGCCCGGGCCGGAGTGGTCCTCGGGATCGAGTCGCGCCGTCTGCCAGATCGCCATGCTCTCGAAGTGCGAACGGTTCGGGTTGGGATAGCCCACACCCGGCACGAGCCCGAGCTGGCCCCGCTGGAGCAGCGCGCCGAGATCGCGCAGGCCCGGGTGCAAGCCCACCTGATCGTTGACCTTCACCAGGTTCTTCTCGGGAATTCGCAACGCGTTGCGGTGCTTCGCATAGCCCTCGTCGCGGAAGGGGACCAGGGTGTTGATCGCGTCGTTGCCCCCATCAAGCTGGATCACGACCAGCACTCGGCCGTCGCGCCGGGGCTCAGCCGCCCGCGCGGTATTCGCCAGGAAGGTCGGCACGGTCGGGCTCAAGGCCACCAAGGCCGCCCCGTTCAGGGTCGATTTCAGAAGATCGCGTCGCGTGAGCATCGAGACTTCTCCGTTGTCTGATAGTCGGACCGGAAATTCGAGAATCATCCGGATTTCTCACCACAGAGACACAGAGAACACAGAGAATTCAAATATTATTCTCTATCAATATTATTCCGTTTGACTTGTCCTGCGAGTCTCAAAGTTTTCTCACATGAATATTTCGATCATTTGTATTCTCTGTGTGCTCTGTGACTCTGTGGTGAATCCTCTGGATCCTCGTCTTCGTCGATTTGCGGTCTCTGTAGTCAACGATTCCGATCAACCGATCTGGGCCTCCGCCGAACCGAGGAGTTGGGCAACCGCGCGCCGAGCCGTGTCCTCGTTCCAGTCCGCCTTCGATTTGACGCCGAGCGACGCGCCCAGGCGATCGATCCATCGGGCGTCCGGCACGATGCCCAGCAGCAGTTCGGCGCAGAAGCGGAGCGCCTCGGCGCCGTCATGTCCTCGGCCGTGATGGCGGGCCAGCGCGATCGGGTCGAGCGGCGTGTCGCGGCCCACGCCGCGTCCCTCGACGAGCGCCGTGGCGAAATGCGCGCGCGGCCGATCAGCGAACGAGCCGACAGCCAGGTCCGGCCGCCCGGCCAGCCACCGACGTTCGGCGGGTTGAACAGGTCCTGGCCCAGGCGGCCCGACCAGTCCGCCAGGACGAGCGTGCTGGGGGGCATCTCGATCAATTCCAGTCCGCGCACGGCGCCGACGACGAACTCGACGGGACTCAGGACCCGGTTCCGGATGTTCGACGCGGCGAAGAAGTGCGCGAGAGCGGAGGATCGTGGCGACCGCCCAGCCGATATCGAGGTCGTGCGACCGCAGCCCGTCCGCCAGCGCCGTGCGCTCGGGTTTACCCACGGTCCCTTCGCCCATGAACAGGTCGCAGAGCCGCCAGGCCAGTCGGTCGGCCGTCGCCGGGTTGGCCAGCAGGATCTTGACCACGTCCGGGCCGCCGAATTTTCCGGATCGGCCCAGGATTGTCTTGGCGTCGTCATCGTGGCGAGAGGGGGCCTCGCGGAACTCGCCGTCGCCGACGCTCCAGCCGGTCAAGGCCCGGGCGGTCTCCTGGACGTCGGACTCTTTGAAATGGCCGACGCCGAGCGTGAACAGCTCCATCAACTCGCGGGCCAGGTTCTCGTTGGGATGCCCCTTGCGATTGGCCGGCGCATCGAGCCAGATCAACAGGGCGGGATCGTGGACCATCGCCGAGAGCAGCTCGCCAAACGGCTTCCGTGCCAGGCGGCGGAGCGTGTCGTTCTGCCGGCGCATGGCCGTCGGGTCGCTGACTTTTTGAATGCTGGTAGCGAAGTGGTTGTGCCACATCAGGGTCAGCCGCTCGCCCAACGGATCGGGCGAGTAGAGCAGGCGGTAGAACCACCACGCCTTGAGCCGACCGGAATCGCTCGAGGCGACCGCGGCCTCGCCCAGGACGCCCGCGATCCGCTCGAACTCCTCGGGCGCCGGCGCCCCGGGCGGCCGGGACTTGCCGTCCAGGAGCCGTCCGATGCTCGCCTCGGGACCCTCGGTCAGGTCGCGCTGGAGTTCACTCCAGGTCGCGGCGAACCCGGCCCTGCGGTGCAGATGGACAGCCCGCCGGAGGTCCCACGGCGCGTCGGCCGTCGGTTCGTAGCGCCCCCAGTAATCGGCCGATCGTGTTTGTTCTCCGCTCATCAGTCTTCCCCTCCAGATATTAAGAGGGTGCTTCGACGTGTTTTCTCTCAACTTTCCGAAAAAAATATGTCCGGCGGCCCGGCAGAGCCGGTCGTTCCGACGAGAGGTCAGGGCCTCGGTTTGGTTTGTCCCAGATCAGGGTCTTGCCTCCTTCACGTCACCCAGGTCTTTGATCTCGCCCACTGCAAGCACTCGCCCTTCGACGATCTTACCCGACAAGAAACCGACCATGGGAGAAACCCAGATCTCGATCGGTTCTCCGGGTGCGAGTCCCTCGATGCGAAACCGCCCCATGGAATCGGTCGTGAAGGTGTCCTCGTAGCGTGGACGCGGAACGAGATCGACGTGGGGCTGTGGGTCGCCGTCCGCGTCCACCAGACGGCCGACGACCGTCGCCCACGGCTGGAGCTTCAGCTCGACGGTTTCCTGTCCATCGGCGCGAAACTCGACCCAGCCCGCGAGCCGTCGGTCCTCGAGAAGGGCGAGCAGCCGGCGCGTCTCGCCGCGGCGCAGGCCCTCGACGCGAAACTCGGCCGTCGCTTGAGGTTGGCTCCAGTCGCTGGTGTGGATATGGCCGTGAATCCGTGCGCCCGCAGTCGGCTGGCCTTGTGGGTCCACGACGCGGAGGTTTTGTGCGATTCCGCGTTCGAGCCGGAGATCGCAATGGACGGTCATCGCATACGTCGACGGTTCGATCTCCGAAAAAGTGTTGAACCCCAACGGCAAGCCATTTGGGACCAAGGGGACCTCCCTGGGAATTCCCCCCAAACCGATCCACTCCAGGTACTGATCGCTCCTGCCGAGGAAGACCGCGGAGACCAGGCCGCGGCCGGGCAGGCCGACGATGCGGAAACTCCCGTCGGGCTCGGTTTGATATCGACCATGGACCAACGCCCGTTCGAAGCCCGGCGCCTCGGCCAGGTGAGGATTGTCCCGGAAGGCGTTGTATTCGACAAATGCCTTGAGCGGTGCGCCGGTGTCCTTGTCCGTGACCCGTCCCTCGATCACGACCCCGCGCTTGAGTCCGATGTCGAGCACGACGGGATCGAGACCTGGCGTGTCCGGGACCTCCATCCACGAGGCGAGATAGAACTGCCCCTTGGCCGGGATGGCGAGGACATGGTTGCCATGCCCTTTGGGGAGGCCGACCAGCCGATAGCGTCCATCCCGGTCGGTGGTCGCCTCGCTGCCATGGATACCGAGGTTGGGGAACTCGGCCGTCCGGTTGCAGGCGATTCGCACGCCAGCCAGGGGCCTGCCCGTGTCCCTGTCCTTGACGAGGCCGATCACCGGCTTGGTCGGTGCCGCGGCGTGGGTAAAGCGTGCGCCGTAATAAAGGGTGATGCCCCAGTCCGGGCTGCCTGGTCCGGCATTGACCTGGAACGGGTTGACGGTTCGGGTCAGGACGCAGATCTGCTTCGTCTGGACCGTTGGTCCGGCGATCTCCAGCTCGATCACGCGCTCCCTTCCGATACCCCGGATCGAGAACCGTCCCTCGGCGTCCGACGTGAATGTCGCGGTAAGGCCCGAGCCTTCGGCCGAAATCGTGTGGGTCAGGTAGGTTTGTTCCGACTTGATGGCACCCTCCTTGCCGTTCTTCGCCGCAAGGGCCCAGGCCGAGAGGTCGCCGCGTTCCGGCTCGAGGATGCGTCGTGGACGAATCGACGCGCCGGAAACCGCGCGGCCCTCCAGGTTGACGATGCGGCCCTCGATGGGTACATCGTCTCTCGCCAGCCGGATCGACAACTCGTGCGGGCCAACCCTCTTCCCGTTCTCGTTGACGGGGGCGGCCCAGCCAGGCCCGAATCCCGGGGCGCTCGCGACCACCTTGGACCAGGTCCACGGCTCTTTCGCGTCCGTATCGTTGAAATCGCGCTTCGTCACCGTGAAACGGAACCGGCCCTGGACGTCGCTCGTTGCCCGGATCGGTGTGGCTTGCTCTCGATCGCCGTAATAGGTCAGGTGCAGGTTCGCTCCGGCGACGGGCTTTCCCTCGGGATCGAGGACGAGTCCCGCATATTCGAACCGTTCGCCCATGGCTTTCTCCTCAGATCGGGATGTCTCGTTCTTCGCGGCCTGGCTGCGCTGAGGGCGCGGCATTTCCGGTCCCCTGGCGGCCTGTCGGGGCTCGTCGGCTGGAGCGGAACGTCGCTGCGAGCCCGATCGACACGCCCGCCACGGTCAGAACGATCACGGCTGCCGCCGCGCGGATCCTGGAAAGCAGCAGGGTGCGGACGACGCCGCGCGAGAGCGTGGCGACTGCCGCGGGGACCACGTTCTCGATCGCCGCGCTGGCCAGGGCCAGCGCCTGGCGGACCGGACGGTGGTCTGCAACAGCCAGGCCGGCACCGACGCGGGCGGAATCCAGCGGATCAGTCCCTCGCCCGCGGGAATCAACGCCGAGAACGACACGCCTTGCCGCTCCAGCCGCGACTTGATCCGGCTGCGTGCCCGCGAGAGCCGCGATAACACCGTGCCGCGTGGGCAGCCCAGTCGCTGTGCGGTGGCCTCGGTACTCAGGCCCTCGAAGTAGTGCAGCACGACCGGCGAGCGAAGCTGCTCGGGAAGACGGTCGACCTCGGCGATCAGGGGGCCATAGTCGGGCTCGGCGGAGAAGGCCGTCCCGACCTCGACATCGACGCGCGAGACGGGCGAGTTTTCGGAGAGTTCCCGAAGCTGACGGCGGCGCCGCGCGGCCTCGACCTGCGCCGCGCCGCAACCCGCCGCGCGATGCCGAACAGCCAGCCCCCAACCGCCTCGCGACGTCGGATCGAGCCGGCCTTGCTCACCAGAATGAGGAACGTGGCCTGGAAGGCGTCGTGGGCGTCGTTCGGGTCGCTCAGGAGCTGCCGGCAGACGCCCAGGACCATCGCACCGTGACGGTCGACCAGAGCGGTGAAGGCGGCCTCGGACGCCGCCGCATCCGTCCGAGCCAGAAACCGTTCCAGGAGCTGGCCATCGGTCAAGGTCCCGGCCGCACCCAGCTTGTAGATCGCCGCGAGCTGACTGCCCAGGTCGGGGCTCGATCGGGCATTTTCCATAGCGCGAGTCCTGCGTCAGGATCGGGGAGACTCTCGTCAAACGCCATGATAAAGTGCCGCGACACCCCTTGGCGATTCACGGATTCGGAAGAATCGAATGCGCTGGCGATCTCGCCGCCTGGCTACCGGCCCGCTCGTCACGGCCGATAGCCCTGGACCTGTACATCGCCCCAATCCTCAGTCTCGCCGGATTTGACGGTCCACTGGTTCTTGTGCAAGTACCCTTCGGCGCGGAATGAGAAGTTCGGCTCGTACTTCTTGAGGACTTCCACGTTGTACTTGACGCCCGGCACGAGGTTCTGGAACTGGAACCGGCCGTCGGGTCCGGTGGAAACCGGGTCGAACCGATCGGCGGAGATCGAACCACCACGTGTTTTCAGGTGATGGGAGAGCGAGAGCCCGACGTTGGACCGGGGCCGGCCCTCGGTGTCGACGAGCCGCCCGCTGATCCGACCAGTAGGAACGAGCACCACGCGCAACGGGTCGGCCTCGTCGCCCTTGAGTTCGAGTGTCGCCCCAAGCGATCGGTCGGCCTGGAGGACCACGAGGGTCTCGGGCTCTCCGGGATCCTGGTGGATGAAGGTGCACTCGGAGCCGGGCAGCGACTCATCGGCGAAGGGTTGGCGCTGGTGACAAACGACCTTCGTCCCCGGGACCGGCTGACCGTCGGGGCCGATCATCCGGAGATGCTGCGGGCGTGCGGGCGCGAGGGCGACGTCGGGTACGGTCAGGTTGCCATCAGCGGGAACGTCGATCGGGACGAGTGCCGCCTGGTACTGATGCATCGGGGACTGGAATCTCCCAACATAATTCAAGACCTTTCCCGTCAAGGCGGGGTCGCTCTTCCGTCCGGACACGTAGCCAGGCTCGGAGGCCCAGACGATGAGCGCACCGCGACCGGGCAAGGCCACGGCGCGGAAGCGGCCTGTGGCGTCGGTGGGGAAGTCCACTTCGTCCGAGACATTGTTATTCAGGAACGAGCCGTCGGTGCATTCCTGGACATGCGGATTGTCGCGAAAGGGGTAATACCGGACGACCGCTTTGACCGGGCTTCCGTTCGCCCGATTCTTCACCTTCCCCTCGACCCACCTCCCGCGCTTGAGGGTGATCTCGACAGCGATCGGTCCCACCCCGGAAGGATCCGAGACCGACTTGACGACCTTGATGTAAGGCTGGCCGACGACCTCGACCGACAGGCGATTCTCGCGGCCTATCGGCTGTCCTCCGATGCGGAACTTGCCCTGAGCGTCGGTTGTGGTCGAGCCGACGACCCAGGAGTGGATCTTGGCCCCGGCGATGGGCTTGCGGGTGTCGAAGTCGATGACCACACCCTGGATGCTGCGGCCCGGGGCGACGCTCAGATCGAAGCGGGGCCGCTCCAATCGCTGCTCGCCCGCGCCGCCGGCGGGCAGGAGGAGCGGCCGATACGCGGGGTCGGCTGAGGTGAGCACCATCGCAAACGATTGCTCGATCGAAGGACCCTCGATCAACAGGGTCACCGCCCGGTCTCGACCGACCCCCGCCAGGCGAAAGCGGCCGTCCGGTCCGGTCCGCACGGAGGGAATGGGCCCATCCTTCCCCAGCATGATGCCATCGCGCATCTCGCCCCAGAGCTCGGGATTTATCTTGCCCGCGTTCTCTCGCAGCTTCTCCAGCAGTTTAGGGGGAAACTGAGCGATGGAGCCGACTGTTACGGTCAGGTCACGAACGGGCTGGCCCTCCAGGCCGATGACGCGGCCCTCGATCGGCACGTCGTCGCGGCGGAGTCGTAAGGTGATCTCGGCGCCGGCCGTCTTGGGGGCGATCGCGGCCCAATCCGGCCCAAAGCCCGGGGCGAGTGCGGCGATCACGGGGACATAGAGAGCCTCACTGCCCACTCGGTAAATCTTCTCGCGAGCAATCGAGACCTGGAAATGGCCGTCCGCGCCGCTGGTTCCCAATTGCTGAGGAGGTTGCAACACACCTGGGCCCGCGACTGGAAGACCCAGCAGCAACGGCGCCCCGGCAACCGGCTTGCCGTCGGGATCGAGCACCCGGCCGCGGAAGACGAGCCGAGTACCCTGGACTTTGTCCTCAGCCTGAACGGCCTGGCTCCTGGCGATCGTGCCGCGAGACGGGTTGGCTGTGCTGGGTCCCGTGGCGGCACGCCGGGGCTCGTCGGTGGGCGTGTAGGTCGCGGCCAACCCGATCGACACCCCAGCCACGACCATGAGCATCAGGGCGGCCATCGCGCGGACTCTCGCGAGCATCAGCGTCCGTGCGACGCCGCGCGACAGCGCGACGACCGTCGCCGGAACAACGCTCTCGATCGCCGCGCCGGCCAGGGCCAGCGAGCTGGCGGCGCGGACGGTCGTCTGTGCCAGCCAGGCCGGCACCGGAGCGGGCGGAATCCAGCCGGTCAGTCCGTCCACAGCGGGGATCAGCGGCGTGAACGTCACCCCGTGCTGCTCAAGCCGCGCCTTGATCCGCTTTCGAGCCCGGGAAAGGCGTGACAGTACGGTGCCACGAGCACAGCCCAGCCGTTGCGCCGTGGCTTCCGCGCTCAGACCCCCGAAGTAGTGCAACACGACCGGGGCACGGAACCGCTCGGGTAAACGGTCGACCTCGGCCATCAACGGGCCGTAGTCCGGCTGACGCTCAGGTATCACTGCCGCCTCGCCTTCCTGCAAGCCACGTCTTTCCGCTTGAAAGTCCTCGAAGCGATGACGTCGTCGAATGGCCTCACCGCGCGCCCGATTGGCGACCCGCCGCGCGATACTGAATAGCCATTCCGCGACCGACTCACGGCTTCGAATCGATCCCGCTTTACGGACCAGCAACAGGAAGGTGGCCTGGAACGCGTCCTGGGCGTCGTGCGGGTTGCCGAGGATCCCCTGGCAGACGCGTAATACCATCGCTCCATGGCGCTCGACCAGGACAGCGAACGCCGCTTCGGACGCCGCGGGATCGTCGCGGCCCAGAAATCGCGTCAGAAGTTGTCCATCGGTCAACTCGCCGACCCTGCCCAGACTGTAGAGCCTGCCTAGCTGACCGGACCAACCGTCGGTAGATCGTGTGCGAGTCATCGCGAGAGCCCCTCCGAATCGGGAATCCGAACGCACCGCTATTGTAAAGGAGGTGCCCTCGTCGGAGGCGACGATTCCCGGAGTGCGAGAATGATGCGACTCGCCAGGACACAATGGTCCCGCACGGATTGTCTGGTGGTGGTCAACCAGAGCGTGAGTCCAGGAGCGCTGGACGGTTGGCGGGATCCCGGATGAGTTCGAGGATGGGTCTCGGCTTGCCAGCCCGGAAATTCACATCCTCCGATCACAGCCGCGATCAATAACCCACTATGACGGATTGCCGCAGCCACTGATCGTTCTCGAGCTGATCGACCATGAAGGCCGCGAGGTCTTCCCGCGTCATCGACGGTCGGAGGCCGCGGCCGTCGAGCGATGTGCGGAGACCTCCACGAGCGGGGGCGTTCAGCAGGCGGCCCGGCTGCACGTTGACATAATCGAGGCCGCTGGCCGTCAAGAGCGCCTCGGCGCGCTGCTTGTCGGCCCAGACATGGCGGAGGACGACGGGACGGAAGAAATACTCGAAGAACCGCGAGGAGGTGACGGCCCGGTCATTGTTCAACCCCCACGCCGAGAGGTTGACGAGCCGCCGGACTCCGTGCTTCTTCATCGCCGCGAGCAGGTGCCGCATGAACACTTCTTGCACATCGTCCTTCTTGAGCGATCGCGCACCGAAGGCGACCAGTACCGCGTCCTGACCGTCCACGGCCCGTTCGATCGACGCGACATCGCGCGCCTCGCCGGGGAGGACCCTCAGCCGATCGCTCGCCGTAGCGACCGCCGACGGCTTGCGCACCCAGACGGTCACGTCATGGCCGCGCTCCAGGAGCATGCGCACGGCATGGCGGCCGGTGCCTCCCGTTGCCCCGATGACCAGCACTTTCATGGCAATCGTCACGGCGCGAATCCGGGGCATTCCGCCGCCGGAGACGCCGTGGCCCTGGTTTCCCATTGGATTCGACCTGGTCCCATGGCTGGCCATTGTGGCCCGACCCGACACCGCCGATCAAGCGCGGACTCACCGAGAGATTTCGTTCAAGCCTCTTCCTCTGGCGGCCAGGCACGGCTAAGATTGACGAACGTCAGAGCCTGGGCGTTTCGCCTCCAGGGCGTCGATCCGCCGCCCAGGAATCTCTGGCGGAGAACACCCACCCAGGACGTGGGGACTCGTTGCACCGATCGGGCGTTGATCCACCGTCTCATCCCTACTGGAATTCTTTCATGTCGCAGCGCGAGGACGTGCCGGCCCAGGATCGGCTCAGCGAAAACGACGTGCAGGCGATCGACCATTTGCGGGATTCCTACGCCCAGCTCAAGAAGGAGCTGGGACGGGTGATCGTGGGCCAGAAGGACACCATCGAGCGGCTGGCCATCTGCCTCTTTGCGCGCGGTCATGCGCTCCTGATGGGTGTGCCGGGCCTGGCCAAGACCTTGATGGTCAACAAGCTGGCCGAGACCATGTCGCTGAAGTTCAGCCGCATCTCGTTCACGCCGGACCTGATGCCGATGGACATCACCGGGACCGATATCCTCCAGGATTCGGCCCAGGGCCGTCGGGAATTCGAGTTCGTGCACGGGCCGGTCTTCGCCAACATCGTCCTGGCCGACGAGATCAATCGCGCCCCGCCGAAGACCCAGGCGGCCTTGCTGGAGGCCATGCAGGAATACAACGTGACCGTGATGGGGAAGGTCTTCCACCTGGAAGCCCCGTTCCTGGTGCTGGCGACCCAGAACCCGATCGAGCAGGAAGGGACCTATCCGCTCCCCGAGGCCCAGCTCGACCGGTTCATGTTCCTGGTCGAGCTGGATTATCCCTCGGAAGCCGAGGAGATCCAGATCGCGCGCACCACAACCGGCGAGGCGCTGCCGACCCTGGACCACCTGATGACTCCGGAGGTGATCCTCCGGCATCAGAGCCTGGTGCGCCGGGTCCCGGTGCCGGACCACATTTACTCCTTCGCGGCCCGCCTGGTGCGCAAGACCCGCCCGCAAGGGTCCTCGGCCCCGGCGTGGCTCAAGCCCCTGGTCTCCTGGGGGGCAGGCCCGCGCGCCGTGCAGTACCTCATCCTGGGCGCCAAGGCCCGCGCGGCGCTGCTCGGCAGCTACATGGCGCGGCTCGAGGACGTCCAGGAGGCCGCCGCACCCGTGCTCACGCACCGCATCATCACGACCTTCGCCGCCCAGGCCGAGGGCATCGACGCCAAGAAGATCGTCCGGCGCCTGGTGGAGGAGACGGAGTAGTGGCAAGTGGTTAGTGGCAAGAACGTAATCCGGCCATTCCGCCGCTAACCAATTGTCGCATGTCACTTGCCACTTGTCACTTGCCACTCAACACTCAAGATGTTTCCCGAGCGACAGACACGAAGCTTTCTGGATACGGCGGTGCTGGCGCGCCTGTCGAACTTTCCGCTGTTCGCGCGGCGCCCGATGATGGGGTCGGTCTCGGGCCGGCACCCCAGCCCGCACCGCGGCTCGAGCGTGGAGTTCGCCGAGTACCGCAAGTACGTACCGGGCGACGATCTGCGCCGGCTGGACTGGCGGGCCTACGGGCGGTCGGACCGGTTCTTCATCAAGGAGTTCGAGGCCGACACGAACCTGCGATGCTGCCTGGTGCTGGATACCAGCGGCTCGATGGACTTCGGCACGGTGGGCATTACGAAGATGGATTACGCCCGGCGGATCGCCGGAGCCATCGGTCACCTGGCGCTGCAACAGGGGGACGCGGTCGGCTTGACCTGCGTCGCCAATGGGATCGTGCGCAACATCCTCCCACGGCGGAATCCCTCGCACTTGATGGCCGTCTTCGACGTGCTGGAGCAGGCGAAGCCGCACGGCGAGACCCAGCTCGTCTCGGTACTGCACGAGCTGGCCGAGACCGTGCGTCAGCGCGCGCTGATCATCATCCTCTCGGATATGTTCGTCGAGCCCGAGCCGTTGCGTTCGTGCTTCCAGCACCTGCGGTTCCGCAAGCACGACACGGCCGTGTTCCATCTCCTCGACCCGCAGGAAGTGAAATTCGAGTTCCGCCGGCCCATGCGGTTCCTCGACATGGAGGGAGGCCCGGCGATCTTCGCCGAGCCCAACGAGATTGCCGAGCGCTATCACAAGGCGCTGGGGGGTTATTTCGAGGCGTTGCATCAGGTCGTGCTCGAGTCGGCCGTCGATTACCACCGGGTTTCCATCGACGAGTCTTATGAGCAGCTCCTGATCCGGTTCCTGGTGGGGCGGACGCGTCCGAAGGGGGTCCGATGAGCTTCCTCCAGCCGATGCTGCTGCTGGCGCTGCCGCTGGTGGCGCTGCCGATCATCATCCACCTGATCAATCAACGGCGGTACCAGACGGTCCGATGGGCGGCGATGATGTTCCTGCTGGCGGCCAACCGGATGTCGCGCGGCTATGCCCGGATCCGGCAATGGTTGATCATGGCGGTCCGGATGCTGGCGATCGCCGGGATGATCTTCGCGATCAGCCGGCCGCTGGCCGGCGGCTGGCTGGGCCTGGCCGGCGGCGGCCAGGCTGACACGACGATCCTGCTGGTCAACCGGTCGCCCAGCATGCAGCAGACTGGCGCCGGCACGGGCGGATCCAAGCTCGTAACGGGCTTGTCGCAATTGTCGCGGACGCTCGCGACCCTCGGCTCGGCGCGGTGGGTGCTGATCGACAGTGCCTCGAGCAAGCCGCGCGAGCTGGAGTCGATCGCCGATCTGCCGCGGCTGCCGAGCACCGGTCCGGTCAGCGCCTCGGCCGATATCCCGGGGATGTTGCAGGCGGCGCGGGACTACATCAAAGCGAATAAGTCCGGTCGGACCGAGATCTGGATCTGCTCCGATACCCGGGCCAACGACTGGAACCCCGAAAGCGGCCGATGGCAGGCGCTGCGGGACGCCTTCCAGGAGTTTCCCCAGGGCGTGCGCTTCCACCTGCTGGCTTATCCCCAGGCTCCGTCGCGCAACCTGTCGGTGCGGGTGACCGACATCCGCCGCCGGAAGACGACCGACGGCGCCGAGCTGCTCGTCTCTTTGCGGCTGCGCACGAGGGGGCGGAGGACGCGCCGAAGGAGACGGTGCCGGTCCAGTTCGAGATCGACGGCGCCCGCTCCGAGGTGGCCGTCGACCTGACCGGCACCGAGAGCAAGCTGGAGGACCACCGCATCCCGCTGGAAAAAGGCAAGGATCGGGGCTGGGGCCGGGTGTCGATCCCGGCGGACGCCAACCCGTCGGATAACGACTTCTGGTTCGTCTTCGAGCAGCCGGTGGCGCGGAAGGCGATCGTGGTGACCGAGGACCCGGCGGCGGCGCGACCACTCCAACTGGCCGCGGCCATCGCGCCGGACCCGGCCGTCCCGTGCACGGCGGAGGTGCTCGCGCCCGAGCAACTCGCGGGCGTGGACTGGGACCAGATCGCCCTGGTCCTGTGGCAGGCGCCGCTGCCGGAAGGCTCCGCGGGCGAGCCGATCGCGGCGTTCCTCCGCCGCGGTGGATCGGCGATCTTCTTCCCGCCCCGCGCACGGGCAAGGGCGAAGTTTCCGGCGTGAAGTGGACGTCTTGGCAGGAGGTGAAGGCGGAGGCTCCCGTCGAAGGCTGGCGGGGCGACCAGGACCTGCTCTCCCACACCCAAAGCGGTGCCCCGCTGCCGGTCGGGCAGATCCAGGTCCGGCGCGCGTGCGGGCTCTCGGGCGGCGAGCTGACGGCGCTGGCCACCTTGCGGGGCGGTGCCCCGCTGCTGGCGCGGGCGACGACCGACGGCGGTGGCACGTATTTCTGCGCCACGACGGCGGCGAGCGGCGATTCCTCGATGGCGGCCAACGGCGTGGTCCTGTATGTCCTGGTGCAGCGAGCGATGGCCGCCGGCGCCTCGGCCCTGGGCAGCACGCGACAACTCACAGCCGGCGAGCCATTGCGGGAGGATCCCGTTCATTGGGAGCGCGTGGCCGGCGGCGAGGAAGGGATCTCGACCGAATTCGCCGCCCATCGCGGCGTCTATGCCTCGAGCGACCGGCTGCTCGCCGTGAACCGATCAGCCGCGGAAGAATCGGCCGCGGTCCTGGCCGATCGGCGCGTGGATGACCTCTTCCGCGGGCTCGACTTCGCCCGCGTCGACGACCGCGCCGGCAGCATGAGCTCCCTCATCCAGGAAATCTGGCGGATGTTCCTGACCGCCATGCTCGTAGCCATGGTCATCGAAGCGGGACTCTGTCTCCCCAAACGAGTGCGTTCGAGCGGAGCCGCCTTATGACGACAAGCGTGACTCGATCGCTTACATTCCTCTGGACACCATGGACGTTGGCCCTCTCGCTGATGGCCGTGCTGCTCACGGCCGGATACAGCTTCGTCGCCTGGCGCCGCAGCGGCTATCGGTTCTCGATGGGACTGCTCGAGCTGTTGCGGCTGGCCCTGGTCGCGACCGTCGCGGTGATGCTCAACCAGCCGGAGTGGATCGAAGAATTCCGCCCGCAAGAGAAGCCGACGATCGCCGTCCTCTGGGACGCATCGCCGAGCATGGAGACGCGCGACGTCGTCCAGGCCGACCAGCCGAGTCCCACGGCGACGACGCGCCGCGAGGCCGTCGCGCCCCTGGTCGACCCCGCGGCCTGGGATCGGATCCGGGCGCGGATGAACGTCATCATCCAGCCGTTTTCGGCACCTTCCATCAATCCCGGATCGACCTCGGATCCGAGTGCCTCCACGGCGAGTCGGACCGGTCAAGGTACCGACCTTTACGACCCGCTGGCCCGCGCAGGAGCGAATCTCCAACCTGCGCGGGATCGTCCTGGCCTCGGATGGCGACTGGAACGAGGGCCAGCCCCCGGTGCAAGCCGCCGCCCGGCTCCGGGTCAAGGGCGTGCCGATCCTCGCCGTGCCGGCGGGGAGCCGCACCCGGTTGCCCGACGTCGAGCTGCTGAGCCTCGACCTGCCGACGTTCGGCGTGACGGGCAAGTCCGTCCGGATCCCGTTCACGATCGACAGCTCGCTGCCGCGCGAATACCTCACCACCGTCACACTCAAGACCTCCGACGGCGATTCGGTCTCTCGCGACGTGCGGATCGCCCCGATGAGCCGGACCAGCGACTGGCTCGTCTGGCGGCCCAAGGCCATCGGCGATTTCACCCTGACGCTCTCGATCCCCAAGCATGGCGACGAGATCTCCACCGAGAACAACACGCTCTCGGCACCGATCGCCATCCGCGAGGAGAAGCTCCGCGTCCTGCTCGTCGAGTCGTACCCGCGGTGGGAATACCGATACTTGCGGAATGCTCTGTCGCGCGACCCCGGCGTCGAGCTCTCCTGCCTGCTGTTCCACCCGGGCCTCAGCAAACCCGGCGGCGGCAACAAGGATTACATCAAACAGTTCCCCGCCGGCCTGGATGAGCTTTCGAAGTTCGATGTGGTCTTCCTCGGCGATGTCGGGGTCGACGACGGCCAGTTGACGGTCGAGCAGTGCCGGCTGATCAAGGGGATCGTCGAGCACCAGGCCAGCGGGCTGGTGTTCATGCCGGGCATGCATGGGCGTGAGTTCACGCTGCTGGAAACGGAGCTGGAGGATCTCTGCCCGGTCGTGATGGATACGTCCCAGCCCAGCGGTTGGGGCTCGCGCACGCCCAATCACTTCGAATTGACCGAGACGGGCCGGCGCAGCTTGCTCACCAAGCTTGCCGACACCGAGGACGATAACGCCCAGGTCTGGGAAGGTCTGCCGGGCTTCCAGTGGTATGCGCCGGTGCTCCGCGCTAAGGCGGGCAGCGAGGTGCTCTGCGTCCATAAGGATGTCTCCAACGACTACGGTCGGATGCCGCTCCTGGTCACGCGGACCTTCGGCGCCGGCAAGGTGCTCTTCATGGGGACCGACGGCGCCTGGCGTTGGCGGAAAGGGGTCGAGGACAAGTACCACTACCGGTTCTGGGGCCAGGTCGTGCGCTGGATGGCCTATCAGCGGAACATGGCCAAGGGCGAGACGATGCGGTTCTACTACGTTCCCGATCAGCCGAAGCGGAACCAGATCCTGGCCCTGCACGCCAACGTCATGGATCGGAGCGGCGAGCCGCTCCATCAAGGTGACGTCACGGCGCGGATCGCGGCCCCGTCGGGCAAGGCCGAGCTGGTCCATCTCACGACGACCGGCGACGAGTGGGGCGAGTTCACCGGCCGATTCCTCGCCGAAGAGGGGGGCAGTCACAAGGTGACGCTCTTCTGCAAGCAGACCGCCGCGACGCTGGAAACCACGTTCTTCGTCCAGGGCGTGGCGGCCGAGCGGCCGGGTCGGCCCGCCCGCCCGGAGGTGCTCGAAGAACTCGCCCGGGTCACCGGCGGCAAGGTCATCGATCCCAGCAAGATCGACCAGGTCGTGCAGTCGCTCTCCGAGCTGCCCGACCCGCCACCCTCGGTGCGCCGGATCCCGCTCTGGGCCCATCCCGCGCTCGGGGCGGCGCTGATCGGACTCCTGGGCGTGTTCTGGGTAGGCCGGAAGGTCATCGGTCTTGTATAGTGGAGGGGCTCGGACAGGCGTCGGCGAAGTCGGTCGGGTTTTCCAGACTGACGAGCAGAACTCGGGTGACTCATCTTGGAGGTTCGGCCGCGATGAGTTGGTCGAAAACGCTCGCCCGAGTTCTCCGTGGAACATCCGATTCGGCGACCTGTGTCAGTTGTTGGAGCGTCTTGGCTTTGAGGTGCGCATTCGAGGCGACCACCACATCTTCACGCGCGACGGCGTTGAGGAGATCCTGAACCTTCAGCCGCGAGACTCTCTGGCCAAGGCGTATCAGGTCAGACAGGTCCGGGACGTGATCATCCGGTATCGATTGGCGGAGGAGTCAGATGCCCGATAACCCACGTTACGAGATCATTATTTACTGGAGCGAAGCAGATCAGGCATTCCTCGCCGAAGTCCCTGAGTTGCCCGGATGTGCCGCCGATGGTGCCTCTTACCGGGGGGCTCTCGACGCGGTGGAGCTCATCATCAGCGAGTGGATCGAGACGGCCAAGGAATTGGGCCGGCCGATCCCCAAGCCGCGAGGTCGCTTACTCTACGCGTGACCTTGGCTGTGACGGATCCGGCCCGCCTTTGGTCTGGAAAGGTCTTCGGTCTCGTAAGAGTAGAAGGGTTTGGACCACGGAAATCGAGGGGCTCGAGAAAGTTGGCCGACCGCGTTTGACCCATAGATACATCCGGGTTGCGATGCCACACGGAGAAACATGTCCCTGGTGCAACGTAAAATTCGAGGATTGGTTCATCGAATGGTATCTTGAGCCATTAAAAGGAGAGATCGGGGCTGGTCGGTTGGCGATGGATTGTCCAAATCATGAATGTCGGCGTCCGGTGTTTTGGATTAAGAGAAATGTCGTCAAGGCTCCTGAGGAGACCATCCCCGTCATACGCCCTGTTGCTGGGGCCGAACGATGGGCCACAAACGCATCTCAAGGCTACCCAGACTTGGCGTCTTTCCTCACCGATCCGAGGGATCAGGACCGGGCAAGAATGTTCCGATCAGGGTATTGGCCCCAAATCAACGTTTGACGAAGAGGAGGCACGAGTGTCAACCTCGTTCACTCTCACCGAGAACGAATTAAACTTCGTCCGTTATTACTGCTACGATGTCTATCGTGCTTCCGATGGCGATCGGGAGATGGGTCCCGCTACGCGATGGCTCCGGGACAACGACATCTTCCCGACCACCATGCAACCATTCCAACTCGCCGCTCAACGTACTCTTCCTGATTACATCGCCTGGCTTAGCGAACCACCATTTCCTCCCTTCATGCCTGCTTGGTCGTCCAAGGAGGAGTTTGAAGCTCGGGCCTGGGAGGCTCTGGAAGCATACCCAGAAATGAAGAGTTTGGGTTCCGCCCTCCCCGGGTACCGTCCTGCTCACATGCAGAACAATAACTTGGCGTCAGTATCCAAATGAACCGCTCCCAAATCGAAGAGACCAGCGAGACTCGGAGCAGGCCTATTCGGACCCCTTGAGAGTCTTCTGGGTAGGCCGGAAGGTGATCGGTCTTGTATAGTAGGGGGATTCGGACAGGCGTCGTTGACGTTCCAAGGTAGATCAGGCCTTCCAGCCTGACGCTCGATGGTTGTCAGGCTGGAAAGCCTGACCTACGTGTGACCCAGTGGACTGTGAGGTATCCATGAGCCTCGCGTATACGCATGAACGGCTGCAACTGCCCGAGGCGCTGCAGAAGCAGTTGCACGAGTTCCGCCGCCGGGTATGGGTCATCAAGATGGTGGAGGCCGCCTGCGTGGCGGTCTTCGCGATCGTGGCCGCCTACCTGCTGATGTTCCTGCTGGATCGCGCGTGGGACACGCCGGTCTGGTTGCGTGCCGTGTTGTTCGTCGCAGCCGTGGTCGGCTTCGCGAAGGTGCCGATGGCCGTGCACCGGTGGATCTGGCGGAACCGCAAGCTGGAGCAGCTCGCGCGGCTCTTGAGCCGGAAGCATCCGCAGGTCGGCGACCAGTTGCTGGGGATCATCGAACTGGTCCGGAACGATTTCGAGCAATCGCGATCGCTGGCGTTGTGCGAGGCGGCGGTCCGGGAAGTGGCCCAGGACGCGCAGCGGCGGGACTTCTCCGATGCGGTGCCGGCCCCGCGCCATCGGCTGTGGATGGGGATCGCGGCCGTGCCCGTCGTCCTGACGCTGGCGCTGGCCCTGGCGTTCCCGGCGGCGGCTCGCAGCGCCTGGGCGCGGCTGCTGTCGCCCTGGGGCAGTACGCCCCGCTATACGTTCGCGGCGCTCGAGCCCTTGAGCGACCGGATGGTCGTCGCGCACGGCGAACCGTTCACGGTCACGGCGCGGCTGGCCGAGGATACCGTCTGGCAGCCCAGCAAGGGGGAGGCCCAGTTCGACGGCCAGCCCGCGGTGGCCGCCACGCTCCGCGACGGCCGCTATGAGTTCGAGCTCCCCTCGCAGATCGATCCCGGCTGGCTGATGGTCCGGATCGGCGACGCCTGGCAGAAGGTGTACGTCGAGCCGACACTGCGGCCCGAGCTGTCGTCGATCGTCGCGGGCGTGAGCCTCCCGGCGTATCTCGGTCGCCCCGGCGACCTCCAGAAGGACGTGCGCGGCGGGGCGATCTCGCTGGTCGAGGGAAGCCAGGCCACGTTCGCCGCCACGGCGACCCGCGAGCTGAAGTCCGCCCAGGTCGACGGCCAGTCCCGGAATCCCGCCGGCGCGACGATCACCAGCCCGGCGACGACGGTCAAAGGCCCGCGCAAGATGGAGTTCCGCTGGCGGGACACCTACGGGCTGGAAGGGAAGGAACCGTTCAGCCTGGCCATCAACGGCCGCGAGGACGAGGCCCCGAGCCTCACCTGCGAAGAGCTGCCGCGGCAGAAAGTCGTGCTCGACTCGGAGCAGCTCGGCTTCACGATCCGGGCCCAGGACGATTTCGGCATCCGGCGCGTCGGCATGGTCTGGGAGGGCGTGGACGATCCGGCCGTTTCGAAGCCGGCCAAGGGCGAGCGGATCCTGGCGGCGGGCGACCACGAGAAGGAGTCGATGCAGGTCGGCGGCACGTTCTCGGCCAAGTCGCTGGGCATCGAGCCCCAGCCGGTGCAGGTCCGGATGTTCGTCGAGGATTATCTCCCCGGCCGCGAGCGGGTGTATTCGGCACCCTACACCTTCTTCGTGCTCACCCCCGAGCAGCACGCCATCTGGCTGACCGAGCAACTCAGCCGCTGGCATCGCCAGGCGATCGACGTCCGCGATCGGGAGCTTCAGCTCCACGAGACTAACAAGCAACTGCGTGCCATGAACTCCGAGGAGCTGGACCGGCCCGAGACCCGCCGTCGCATCGAGAACCAGTCATCGGCCGAGCGCCAGAACGGGCGCCGGCTTTCGGGCCTGGTCGTCTCGGGCGACGACCTGGTCCGCCAGGCGATGCGGAACCCCGAGTTCGGCGTCGGCCACCTGGAGAAGTGGGCCGAGATGCTCCAGATCCTCAAGGACATCGCCGGCAACCGGATGCCTTCGGTCTCCGACCTGCTCAAGCAGGCCGCCCAGGCGCCGACGAAGATCGCGGCGACCCCTCCGCCGGCCAGCCCCACGAAGATGGCTGGCCAGATCCGAGCCTCCGGGACCGGGCAGCCCAAGGAAGGCGATCCGAAGGCGAAGACGGACCAGCCCGTCATCCCCCGCGTGGTCGACATGGAATCGTCCCAGAACTCGCCTCCCGACAAGCCACTCGAAGGGAAGCCCGGCAAGAGCAAGGGGGGCTCGCCGCCCCAGCGGCTGCCCGTGACGACTCTCATGGGTAAGCCCCAGGATCCCAAGGGCCCTCCGCCACCGGACAATCCCGAGGAGGAGAAACTGGATCAGGCCCTCAAGCAGCAGCGCGACCTGCTGGCGGAGTTCGAGAAGGTCGCCGACGAGCTCAACCGCGTCCTGGCCAACCTGGAGGGGAGCACGCTGGTCAAGCGATTGAAGGCGGCTTCTCGGGTCCAGTACAAGATCGGTGGCCGGATCTCCGACCAGATCGGGGAAACCTTCGGTGCCGCGGGACAGACCGTCGGCGCACCGGCGTGGAAAGTCCTGGGCGAGATGGCCGACCTGGAAGGCAAGGGGAGCCACGACGTCTCGCTGATCATGGACGACATGCAGTCCTACTTCGAGCGCCGGCAGTTCATCCGCTTCAGGACCGTGTTGGACGAGATGCGGAAAGAGGACGTCATCGGCGGCCTCCGGCAACTCGGCGACGACATCAAGAAGGAGCATGGAGTGTCGATCGCCCAGTGCGAATTCTGGTCCGACACTCTGGACCGCTGGGCCGAAGACCTGGTCAACCCGGCGTGCAGCGGGCAATGCCCCGGCGGCAAGTCGAAGGCCAGCCTGCCCCCCTCGATCGTGCTGGAAGTCCTCCAGATCCTCGAGGCGGAAGTCAACCTCCGCGAGGAGACCCGCGTCGCCGAGCAGGCCCGCCCCGCGGTCAAGGCCGAGGAGCACAAGCGCCAGGCAGGCAAGCTCTCGGAGTCGCAGAACGGCATCAAGGATCGCACCGAGAAAGTCACGCAGAAGATCCGCGAATTGCCCGACGGCGAGCAGGAGTTCCCCAAGGAGATCGGCTTGCTCACGCTGGTCGCCGAGGTCATGGGCGAGGCGTCCGAGATCCTGGCCCGGCCGGAGACCGGCAGCCCTGCCATCGGTGCCGAGACCGAAGCCATCGAGCTGCTCCTCCAGTCCAAGCGGATCAATCCCAAGGGTGGCGGCGGCGGCGGTGCGAACCCCGGCGGCGGCGGCACCGGCACGACCCACGACTCGGCCCTCGCGCTCGTGGGCGGCGGCGTCAACGAGAAGGAGGTCCGCGAGGACCGCGGAGTCACCCAGGCCACCGGCGAGTCGGGCCCGTCCTTGCCCGAAGAATTCCGCGCCGGCCTGGATGAGTATTTCAACCGGCTCGAAAAGGGCGCCGGTGGTCAATAAGCAGCAGTCCGAGGACGGCATCCCGCCTTTGTAGGGTGGGTGAAACCCACCGGAATCGGGCCGATTCTTTGGTGGGGTTTCACCCACCCTACTGGGCTCCGGAACCTCTCATCGTTCACACGACCGCGATCCCAGGGAGGTTGCTCATGGGGCGAATCTCCTCTCGTGTACTCGCCGGTACGGCGTTCGTGCTGGGGGTCGTCGGAATGGCCCAGCCCGCCCGCGCGCAGGCCAACCCTGCCGAGGCCTTCGCTCCACCCGGGGCAGGGGTACAACCGCGGCCGCCTGGACCGGTGCTGCTCGAAGTTCGGCGGGTCGTCGATCCGGTGGACCGCGCGAGCTTGGATATGGATACCGAAGCGATCCGGGATCATCTCGAATCGCGGCTCATCCGGGTGATCGATCAGGTCGACCAGATGTACGATCTCACTGCCGAGCAAGAGAAGAAACTCGAACTGGCCGGGCGCGGCGAGATCAAGCGGTTCCTTGATCGGTGCTTCGAGATGAAGAAACGGTTCGATCACCCCGAGGAAGACCACGTCGTCGTCAACGTGAATCGCCGCGTTCTGCTAGCGCTTCGTCAGGAGTACCTTCGAAACCACTTCGAGGACGACTCGCTCTTCGCCAAGACGCTCAAGAGGATATTAACCCCCGAGCAACGCGCCCGATACGAGGAAAGGGACCGTGTCGCCACGTATCGGACACGCGTGAACTGGGTGCTCTTTCCCCTGAGCCGCGAGCTCCGATTGAGCCGGGAGCAACATCGGCGTCTCCTGGACGTGATCGCCAAGGAAACCCGTCCCCTCGAAAAATACGGCGAACTCGACGAGGACGCGATCTTGTTGCAAGCCTCCCGGTTGCCCGAGGCCCAGCTCAAGCCGATCTTCGACGACGCCCAATGGCGCCGGCTCAGCGAGCGATTCGAACGGGCCAGGCGGATGGAAAACGTCCTGGTCGAGCGCGGCTATACCTCGCGCGTGCGGAATTGATCTTCCCCGGGTGGCCGAGACGGAACTCACGTTCCCTGGTGAATCGTCGCTCTCCACTCCGAGGAGGGTGTCTTTCGCTCCTCTCCGGGCCCGCGGGCTCGTGACCGACGGTCGCATGAGGGCAGTGTCATGAAGCGACGATTCGGAGTCCTACTCCTGGCCACGATGATGCTGGGATTCGCCGGCTACGGACCTCCTGCCCGGGCCCAGGGCGACGCCGATGCGGACGAGGAACAGCCGGCAAAGCCGCGCAACGCCTTGTTCGTTTCCGACGAACAGTTCGAGCAGTGGTTCGACCAGATGATTTACAAACGAACGGGGGGTCTCGAGCAGACCCGAAGACGATACCAGGAAACCCTCTCCACCAGGATCCACGAGCTCGTCCAGAGGCATGGGCTCAATGCCGCGCAGAAGAAGAAGCTGGAACTCGCGGGAAAGCGTGACATCCAGCGGTTGCTCGATTTCACCGAGGAGAAGAAAGCGGCGATGAAGCGTGTCCTGGACAACCGAGACCAGTTCCTTGCCTTGTACCGGGATTTGCGATCCTGGCAGGTGAAGATGATGAACGAGGACCCGTTCGACGGCAGATCGCTGCTGGGCAAGACATTGAAGACGACCTTGGCGAACGAACCAGTCAGCAAGGGCGCGAAGGAGATCTATCGATCCCGAGTCGAATCGGTCGTCTCTGTCTACGATGAGCGGCTCGGGTTGAGCGGCCTGCAGCATCGCCGGTTCGTGACCCTGATCGTGGAGGAAACCCCTCCGCTCAAATACTACGGGGAATATGATACGTACGCGGTGATGTTCCAGGTGTCGCGGCTGCCCGAGGCCAAGGTCGCGCGGATCCTGAACCCAGGCCAGATGCGCCTGCTCCATGACCGGTTCCTGGAAGCCCGAACCTACGAGAAGGTCCTCATCGCCAACGGCTACCTCGCCGGAGCCGGCGCGGACGGGAATCAGCCCGGCGCGGGGGATGGCGCGAAACGGAAGACGGTGGGCGATCAAATCGCTCGCCCGGCGCCGATCCGACGGGCCTTACCGGTCCGTATTGAGTCAACACGCCGATGAGGAGCAGGCCCATGCGCGGGGAGCCGACCCGACGGCTCGCCCGGAACGCACAGCAAGGGAGGTTGGCTCCATGTGGCGACGAGACAGGCTCCTGTTCCTGGTCCCGATGATGCTGGGACTCCTCGGCACGGACCGGCCCGCCCGGGCCCAGGATGAGGCCGAGCCGAAAGTGGAACAACCCGCGCAGCCGGACGAGGCCATGACGGACGACCCGTTCGATCAACGGATCTACGGCCCCGGGGGCCCTGGCGCAGCTCGCAATCGGATCGAATCCGACCTCGCCGGGGAAATCGGCCGGATCGACCAGATGTACCGCCTCTCTCCGGACCAGAAGAAGAAGCTGTCTGTGGCCGGACGGGGCGACATCAAGCGGCTGTTCGATCGTGCGGAACAGGCCAAGGCGATACTCCATCGCTCCAAGGGAGTCCTCATCCGCATCCCCAGAGAGCTTCGACCCCTCCCCAATCAGGTCCAACTAGATCTCTTTGGCGGGGAATCGCTGTTCGCCAAGACCCTCAAGTCGACCTTGACCACCGAGCAACGCGCCTGCCACGAGCGGGAGCAGTTGGCCTTCTATCGGTCGCGCGTCGAATGGATGGTCCCCCAGATTCATCACGGATTACAATTGAGCGACGAGCAGCGCCGACGATTCGTGGACGCGATCGTCGAAGAGACGCGTCCCCTGGAGAAATACGGCAAGTACGACTTACTCGCCCTACTGTTCCAGGCGACCCGGCTGCCCGAGGGCCGGCTCAAGACGATCTTCGACGACGCCCAATGGGGCTTGCTCCGCCAGGAATTCGATTTGCGCGGCGGCAGGAGAAGTTCCTCGCCCAGCAAGGCTACCTCCCCCCGGGTCAACCGAAAGCCCGACCAGCCGCGGTATTGCCGGACGATTCGAAACCGAACGCGGCGGCCGACCGACATCGACCAGGCGAGCTCGGCGGAACGAGTCAAGCGAGACGGGATTGATCGAGCCCGCAAGGCGGCACGGCGCGCCGTCTTCCAGAGGGTCAGTCGTATGTGGCAACGATTTTCAATTCTGATGTGGGCCGCAACGATGCTCCCCCCGGGCATCGATTCCGCCTCAGCCGCGCAGGAGCAAGATCCGGACCAACCCGCGAGAAAGTCACAGCGGGCCATCGAGCGAGCATTCGGGGCGAACGACCTGGTGGCCGAATCGGTCGAGGCCGATGACGTCGCGGATACCGAGGTCAGCCGCGAACGCCTCGAAAAACGCCTCGCCTGGCAGATCAACCGGCTTGATCAGGTCTATGGGCTCACTGCCGAGCAGAAGAAAAAGCTGGAGATTGCGGGTCGCGGCGACATCAAGCGGCTGTTCGAGCGCATCCGAGAAAAAGAAGTAACCCTGCGTCGCCTCGAGGAGGACTTCCAGCGAGCCCGAGAGCCGGGCAATGCCGCAAGACTCCTCACGGCGATGAGAGAGGTGCGAGATCAGACGAAGGGCCTTCCCGAGAAGCTCTTCATCGAAGGATCGATCTTCGTCAAGACCCTCAAGTCAACCTTCCGCTCCGAGCAACGCAAGACGTACGAGAAGGACCAGTTGGAGTTCTATCGATCCCGCGTGGAATGGGCGGTCGTGGGCGGGCTCGGAACCTTGAAGCTGAGCGACGATCAGAGCCGGCAGTTCGTGATTCAGATCGTTGAGCAAACGCACCCCTCAGACGGTACGGGGGATACGATTTTCAAGCGGTGTTGATCCAGGCCTCCCGACTGCCGGAGACGACCCTCAAGCCGATCTTCGACGACCGCCAGTGGCGCCGGCTGCTTGCCGGATTCGAAGAAGTCAAGCGACTCGAGCAGGAGATCATCGCGGGCGGCTACCTGCCCGAGGACGAGGGCCGGCCGGCCGGCGCCGCGGCCCACGGCCTTCCCGAACAGGATCGGCGCGGAGCTCTCCCCGGGTGAAGTATGGCCGGAGGCCGCTCGACTTCGTACTCTGTAATGAGGAGCCGGTTCCCGCCGGCGATCCTCGGACGCGATGGATTCAAGCCCTGTTGACCGGCGGCACGAGTATGATGATGAAGAGGCGCTTCCCAGCCCTGGTGTCCATGATCATCGCGGTCGCGATCGTGTCCTCCGCGCTGGCCCTGGCCGAACTCCAGGAGGCCGCAGTCACGAAGACGATTCCACCGCCGGCGCAGGCCGCCAGGACGCCGGAGGGCAAGCCGCCGAAGGTGAAGGTTTACAAATCCGCGCCGCGGCCCAAAGGCGCGGACGCCGCGGCCAAGAGGCGGCTTACGGTGATCCGGGACGTTGCGGTGGCGGCGAAAGTCGCGGCGCCCATGGCTTTCGTGGTGAATCAGGGCGGGCAGGCCAATCAGATGATGATGCAGTTCCGGCCGATCATCCGGGCGGAATTCCATGTGATCCGGGCGGCCTGCCAGCTCACGCCCGAGCAGCGCAAGACGATCGCCCAGGCCGCCGAGCAAACCCTCCGCGACGCGACCAAGAAATACGTCGAGGCCATGAACCGACCCATGACCATGACCCAGCGCGCAGGCCAACGACCCGCGTCGGTTGATCGAGACAGGACTGCTCGAGGCGCTCAAGTCGCGGCTCCCCGCCGAGCAGGCCGCCCGATACCAGGCCGAGCTCACCAAGCGGATCGCCACCCGAAAGCGGGTCGCTCTCCGCAACCTCGTCGCCCGTCTCGATCACGACATGATCCTCAGCCCCGACCAGCGCGACAAGATCAGCGAATCCCTGGGCGCCCACTGGGACGACTCCTGGGACCAGTCGATCGAGATGTTCATGAACGATAATAACTACTTGCCTCCGATCTCCGATCGTCTCGTCGCCCCGTTCTTGAACGAGTCCCAGGTGAAGATCTGGAAGACCATCCCGAAATACCAGGGGTTCTTCGGCGGGTTCGGCATCATGGGCGGCATCATGATGAACAACGACCCGCTGGAGGACGAAGACCTGCGCGAGGCCCGGCTGGCCGCCGATGCGAAAGACACTCAGAATGCGCCCGATGATGAAAATGGCCCCGGCGGGGGTGGAGATGTTGAAGACGAGGGTGATCGAGAAGCGGGCTGAGCGAAAGAAGTAAAGGTCCGCGCAGAGTCGTCGAGCGGATGGCTTGCACAATGAGGGGAATCCCGATGATCGGTTGTTGGTCTCGCCCCCTGATCCGGCTGCTGGCAGCCGCGGCGATCGTCGCGATGGTGGGCGCCGGTCAAGCCGCGCAGGCACAGGACGACCCAGCAGAGGACGAGGCGGTGCAGAAGGAGGCTGTACAGTTGCGAGGCGGCGTCCAGTTCAATGAAGCGCAGTTCGATCAATGGTTATTCGGCAACCTCGGCACGGCCAACGTCGGTGTGGCCCGCAACAAGCTCGATGCCCTCCTGACACTGAGCGTGGAGGACCTGGGGCGGACGTGCGGCCTGACGCCCCTTCAGCGGAAGAAGCTCCTGCTGGCCGGACGCGGTGACATCAAGCGCTACTTCGATCGCGTCGAGGAGATCCGGAAGAAATTCCAATCGGTCAAGAACGACCAGAACCAGTTGGGGTTGATGTGGCAGGATATCCAGGTGCTCCAGACCGCCTTCCAGGCGATCTTCGAGGAGGGGTCGATCTTCGCGAAATCGCTCAAATCGACCTTGAGCCCCGAGCAGGCCGTCGAGCATGAGAAGGTCGTGCACGAGCGCTTGTTGTACCGATACCAGGCGCGGGTGGACCTGACGATGGAGATGCTGAACAACAACGTGGGATTCACCGACGCGCAGCGGGAGCGGCTCGTCAAGGTGCTGATCGACGAGACTCGGCCGCCCAGGAGACTCGGTCAGAACGACTACTACGCCATCCTCTACCTGATCGGTACGCTGCCCGAGGCGAAGGTCAAACCCATCTTCGAGGAGGGGCAGTACCGCTCTTTGAAGCAGCAGCTCGATCAGGTCCGGGGGATGGGGATGTGGCTCAAGCAGAATGGTTTCGTCCCGGCCGATGAGCCCGCGGCGCAGCCAGCGGTGCTGAGGCCCGTTCGTAATCGCATAATGATCCCGGCGGTTCCCCTGGTCCGTCCGGTGCCAAGGCCCCCGGCGCCAACAGTCGAGCCGCCAAAGGTCGCGGCGCCGCGAAGAAACTGAGGAGAGGAGCGACGCCATGACGAGGACGACGAATCCATCTTCCGGAACACGCGGGTCGAGGGCGCGGGCCGTGCGGCTAGGTGCGATCGCCGCGGGTTGCGTCTCGGCCGCATTGCTCGCGAGCTGGGTCGCCTCGGCGTTCGCCCAGCCCCCGACCGCCCGATTCGGAGAGGTCGTCCCCCGCGACGTGCGGGAGATGTACGACCGCGGTCTGCAATATCTCGCCAAGACCCAGACCGAACGGGGCGACTGGCAGGGGGGGCAGCAAGGACCCGGGATCACCGGCATGTGCCTGATGGTCTTCCTGGCCTCCGGCGAGGATCCGAACTTCGGACCGTACAGCAACAACGTCCGCAAGGCGCTCCGCAGCATCATCACGGCCCAGGACGCCGAGACCGGCTTCATGGGCAACTCCATGTACCACCACGGATTTGCCACGCTCGGGCTGGCCGAGGCTTACGGCGCCGTGGACGAACGCAACCTCTGGCCCGACCGCAAGGGGCCCCGCTCGATCGGCCAGGCCCTCGAGCTGGCCGTCCGCTGCGCGGTGACCTCGCAGAAGAAGAATCCCAGCGGCGCCTGGCGCTACTCGCCCGATGGCCAGGATGCGGATACCTCCGTCAGCGGCGCGGTGTTCGTCGGCCTGCTCGCCGCCCGCAATGCCGGCGTCGAAGTCCCCGATGAGTCCATCGACAAGGCGATCGCTTACTATACCTCGATGACCTCCGGCGGCGGCGAGGTGGGGTATTCCGGCGGCCTGGGCGGATTCGGCGACTCGCTCGCCCGTAGCTCGATCGCCACGTTGGTGTATTCCGTGGCGCGCCGGAAGGATCTCAAGCAGTACAAGGCCACCCTCGCCTATCTCAAGGAGCGGATCGAACAGCCCGCGATGAACTACCAGGAATACGCCCGCTATTACGAGGCCCAGGCGCTGTTCCAGGGAGATATCCTCTCCTGGGAGAAATGGAACAAGCTGCTCATCCGGCAGCTCAAACAGGCCCAGCACCCCGACGGGAGCTTCCAGGGCCAGTTCGGCAACGACATCGGGACGTCGCTCTCGTTGCTGGCCCTGGCCTTGAATTATCGCTTCTTGCCGATCTATGAACGATGAGGCTGCTAGCCGGTCGCGTCAGACACCGTTGTCCTCATCAGTTGGCTTTGTTGCCGCCGATGCTGCCGGCTCCTCGCGACGATCAGTTCCTGGATCAGTGCCAGATCGATGATGTGCACGCCGTCTTCCCCGTAGAACACAATATCCCTCTTCCTTGGGGTCTGAGGCATCGCGACGAACTCGGGGTGCTTGACCAGATACGAACCGCCATTGGCCAGCGTGATCCGAAAGGCCCGGAATGGCTGCTGGCGGATCGCGTCGCGGACACGGTCGAGCTGCATGGGTTACTCTCCGTTCTTCAGGCCGTCCATCTCAGCGTCATACATCGCATCAGTGGATGCCGGGACACTGCACTCGGCCTTCGAATCCAACCGCCTACCGAATTGTCCAATTAACCAGGCAAGCGGCACCAGAGCGACCAGCAAGATACCGAGAGTGGCCAGGAACCCAATCCCCCGATGAGGTTGCAACGCCATTGGTAGGCTCGCCATGACCATACAAAGACCATTGTTCCGACGAGAGACGATATGGTAGACCGTCCAGGCGGCCAGCCCCGCGATGGCCGCGGCAGTCGCGTCGGAGTTCGCTTGTTGAAGGGTCTTCCCGCGGACACCCGTGCCGAAGAGGGTCCCAAGGCCCCAGACGAAGGCGGCGAACCAGAGGGCAAACCATCTGATCTCGGCTTTCGCCTTGAGGGCCTTTTTGGAGGCGAGCGTGGCATTCATGACCCCATCCTATCAACCCATGGGATTCCCAGCCAGAGATTCACTTCGACCTCTCATCCGTATATGACCCGGGCTTGCCGCTCTCCAGATCGATTCGTCCCCAGGCCGGATCGCCGCTGACCGGGTTGGGCTCGCGCCACGAAGGCGCTGGGAAACCGGACGGAATAGGCCGAGAAGCGGCGGTCGGGCTCGGGATAATCCGTGCTGATGAACTGGGCGCCGCTGGCCATCGCCTTGTCGCGCTGGGTCACGTCGTTGGTGCGCGACTGCTTGGTGTCGGCGTCGGCCCGGGTGCGGACGAGGAAGCCGTCGCGGACGAGCTGCTGGATGCGGTCGAAGTCCTTGATCGGATCGTTGATCTTGAACCAGGCGGCCGCGGGGTGCGAGCTTTCCTTGACCGTGGCGAACATCAGCCGGCCCCGGAGCGCAGGGTGACCTTCGAGATACCGCTCGCGCACCGCGTTCTCATTGTCCAGCGCGAACATGACCAGGCCGCGGACCTCGTCCAGCAGCGGCCAACCCTGCGTCTTGATCGCCTCGGGCAGTGTTTCAAACCGGCCGCGCACCCGGTCGGGCGTGAGGACCTCCGTCCGGTCGAATACCGAGAGGATCTCGGCATCGAGCTGATCGAGCTCCGCACTCCCGAACTTGACCGGCTGGGTCGGCAGGCCGAAGATCGATTCGTCCTTGACCTCGACCAGGATCAGGATCGGCACGTGGCGGCGGTTCGCCTTCGACCAGGCGCGGACTTGCTTCAACGCCTCGATGAATGTCGAGGCATGAGTGCGAAAGTCCACGTCCTGGACGTGGAGGACCTTCAGGCCGGGCTTCTGGAGCTGTCCGTCTGAGTTGGGGTCGGGTCCGGGCTCTTTGCCCTGTTTCTCGAGGAGCTTTCGCAGGTTCGGCTCGGCAAACAGGCCCCCCTTGGGGTCCGCGAAGACGTCGAGCTCGATCTGGCGAATGCCGAGCCGGGTGAATTGTTCGGCAAACGGAAGGTGGGTGTAATCGAGCCCCTCGGCCCGGCCCTTGCCGGTGGACGCGATCAACTGGAGGACCGCCGGCGCCGGCGCGAGGTGGTACGAGTTGTGGCTGCCGATCACCTGAATCTGATTGAGTCGCGGCTCGGCGGCCGTTGACGCGTTGACGCACAATCCCGCGGTCAGGGCGACCGCCATCCCCAGTTGGCTGGCACGGCGGAAGATCGTGAACCCTCGCATGTCAGTTACCCTCAACGGTGTCCAAGCCCTTGCCATCGGATCGTTTTATCCGAATCGGCGCCGTCTGAACAGGGTCGGTCGAGGTTCAAAACCTTGACACCCGCGCCACGGCTCGCCCAAGATTGCGCACGGGATGATCCGCATCGACAACCCGGGAGCGCTGGGCGATTCATGCAGTCCGACGACAACGACCGACCGGGCTCGGCGACCTCCGGGTTGTCGCCAACGCGCCCCAGGGCGGTCGATGACCCGCGAATCTACCTCGCGGCCGAGCGGACCTTCCTGGCGTGGGTCCGCACTTCCGTGGCCTTGATGGGATTCGGCTTCCTGATCGCACGGTTCGCCTTCTGGACTCGCGAATATGCCGAGGTCGAAACGGGGCATCCGATCGCGCGGCCGCCGGTCTCGCCCTGGCTCGGTTTCGGCATGGTTATTGTAGGGGTTTACGTTTGCGTGACGGCTGCGGTGCGCCATCGCAATTATATCCATGCCCTGGAGGATGGCGTCCCGAATCCGCCGCGGGATCTTGCAGACGCACTGATCGTGGCGGGAATCCTGGCGCTGGTCGGTCTGGCCATGGCTGTCCACATCGTCCTTTTTTGAATCATCGACTGGTGAGATCTGAGGAGTTCCCCAATGCAACTCGGGATGGTCGGACTGGGACGGATGGGCTCGAACATGGTGCGGCGTCTGCTGGCCCATCAGCAGGAATGCGTCGTCTACGACGTCCATGCCGAGGCGGCCGCCCCGCTGGTCAAGGAAGGGGCCATGGCCGGCGGCAGCGTCGACGAGTTCCTCGGCAAGCTCAAGCCGCCGCGGGCCGTCTGGCTGATGGTCCCCGCGGCCGTGGTGGATTCGACGATCGAGAAGCTCTCCGGCCGGCTCGAGAAGGGGGATATCCTGATCGACGGCGGCAACTCCTACTACCACGACGACATCCGCCGCGCCGCGACCCTGAAGCCGCGCGGGATTCATTATGTGGACGTCGGCACCAGCGGCGGCGTCTGGGGGCGCGAACGCGGTTACTGCCTGATGATCGGCGGCGAGCCCGACGTGGTGAAACACCTGGATCCCATCTTCGCCGCGCTGGCACCCGGGGCAGGGGCCATCTCCCGCACTCCGGGGCGCGAGAAGGTTTCCGGCACCGCCGAGCAGGGATACCTCCACTGCGGTCCTGCCGGGGCAGGGCACTTCGTCAAGATGGTCCATAACGGGATCGAGTACGGCCTGATGGCGGCTTACGCCGAGGGCCTCAACATCCTCAAACACGCGAACGTGGGCAAGCAAACCGAAGAGGTGGATGCCGAGACCACCCCGTTGCGCCGGCCCGAGCTCTACCAGTACGACCTGAACCTCGCCGATATCACAGAGGTCTGGCGGCGCGGGAGCGTTATTGCCTCCTGGCTTCTCGACCTGACGGCGCAGGCCCTGCTGAAAGGCGAAGACCTGAGCGACTTCTCGGGCAGAGTGTCAGACTCGGGCGAGGGCCGATGGACGCTCCAGGCCGCGATTGACGAGGGCGTGCCCGCGGGCGTGCTCAGTACGGCCCTGTTCGAGCGGTTCAGCTCGCGCGGGACCGATGACTACGCCGATCGCCTGCTCTCCGCCATGCGATTCGCGTTTGGCGGACACTTGGAGAAAAAAGGATGAAGGCTTCGTGGAAAGGATGAAGGATGAAGGATGAGCAAGACCGAATGGATTCATCCTTCATCCTTCATCCTTGCTTCCAAGGTTCGCGAGCAAGTCGGCGACCGTCTGTCTCGTCACGGGATCGACGGCCTCCGGCGCGATCTCGGCCAGCGGCTCCAGGACGAATCGCCGGGTCGCATATCGCGGATGGGGCACGATCAGCTCGGGTGAGTCGATGATCTGATCGTCGAAGAGGAGCAGGTCCAGGTCCAGCGTCCGCTCGCCCCACCGGACGGTCCGGACCCGGCCGTAGCGGGCCTCGATCTCCTGGAGCCGGTGGAGTACGGCGAACGGGTCCAGCGCCGTCTCCAGGACGAGGGCGGCGTTAAGATACTTCCCTTGTCCGGGTGGACCGCCCACGGGCTCAGTCTCGTGGAACGAGCTGACGTCCCGCACGCGCACACCCGGCGTCCGGGCCAGGGCCGCGATCGCGCCCTCCAGCGCAGCGCGACGGTCTCCCAGGTTGCTCCCCAGTCCGATCAAGGCGAGGGACGACATCAGAGTTCCGGACGCGTGAGCTTCAGAACACGAGGACGGCCGGGCTCCCGCTCAGGCACGGTAAGCTCCGGAGCGAACACGGACGACCCATTCGGAATTGGACTGATACCAGACCACCGTCGAGGCCAGGCCCTCCGCGAACGGCACGGTCGGACACCAGCCAAGCTCGTCCTGGGACTTGGCCCAGTTGACCGCGTAGCGGCGGTCGTGTCCCGGTCGGTCCGTCACGTGACGGATCAGGCTCTCGGACTTCCCACAGTGCTCGAGGATCGCGCGGGTCACGTCGATGTTGAATCGTTCGCTCTGACCCCCGAAATTGTAGACCTCCCCGGCGCGGCCCCGCCGCATCGCGACCCCCACGCCACGACAGTGGTCCAGCACGTGAATCCAGTCACGCACCTGCCGGCCGTCGCCATAGACCGGCACCGGAATATCCGCCAGAGCGTTGGTGATGAACAGCGGGATCAGCTTCTCGGGAAACTGGTAGGGGCCGTAGTTGTTCGAGCATCGCGTGATGACGGTGTCGAGTCCGAACGTATGATGCGCGGCGCGAACCAGGAGGTCGGCCCCGGCCTTGCTGGCGGCATACGGGCTGTTGGGAGTCAGCGGCGTGGTCTCGCAGAACGGCGGATCCTCGGGCGACAGGGTTCCGTAAACCTCGTCGGTGGAGACCTGGACATAGCGCGACACCCCCGCCGCTCGGGCCGCGTCCAGCAGGCACTGGGTCCCGATCACATTGGTCCGCAAGAACGGCGTCGCGTCGTCGATCGAGCGGTCAACGTGGCTCTCGGCGGCGAAGTTCACGATCGCATCGAAGCCACCTTCTCGCACCAGCGGCACCACGAGCGATCGGTCGGCGATGTCACCACGGATAAAGCGATAACGCGGGTGACCTTCCAGCCCGGCCAGGTTGTCCGGATTGCCGGCGTAAGTCAACACATCGAGATTGGTGACCTCAAGGGAAGGGTCGGTCTGAAGCTCAAGCCGCACGAAATTGGCGCCGATGAATCCACATCCCCCCGTCACCAGAATCCGTCTTATTGGTTTCTGTATGTCCATTCGTACCAACCCATTGACCCCAAGGGCAATCATTATCAGGACTTGTAAGATACTCCGTCGCTATCAAACCGGACAAGCCATGTTCGGCGCGATCGACTCCACAGGCGCGGGCCGTTCCATGGTCAAGCGCCCTGCGCTTCCGAACGTTGCTTGAACTCGGCGGCCATCCTGTGCTACGTTTCCAAGGGCTTCACAGGTTCGTGCACCCGACGAATCGATTCATCACACATGCACGAGCACTAGGCCAGTCCAATCGGGCGGTCTTTGACCACCACCAGGACGGCCGATCGCCGATCGAAGCTGACGCCTGAGAACCATCGAGGTTGAAAACCCGGCGAGGTTGAGCATATGTTTCGCAAAGGCATCATCCTGGCCGGCGGCGCAGGGACGCGGCTCTTTCCGATCACGCGGGCGGTCAGCAAACAGTTGCTGCCCATCTACGACAAGCCGATGATTTACTACCCCCTGTCAACACTGATGCTTGCCGGCATCCGTGAGATCCTGCTGATCTCGACGCCGGACGACATCGGCGGATTTGAGAAGCTGCTGGGAGATGGGAACCAGCTCGGGATCTCCATTACGTATGCAGTCCAGCCCCACCCCGGCGGCCTGGCCCAGGCCTTCCTGATTGGTGCCTCGTTCGTCGGCGGCGACTCGGTGGCGCTGATCCTCGGCGACAACATCTTCTATGGGCAGGGGTTCCAGGGGATGCTCCAGCGTGCCCGGAGTGAGGATGGCGCGACGGTGTTCGCTTATCCGGTCAAGGACCCCGAGCGCTATGGTGTCGTCGAATTCGATTCGGAGGGCCGCGTCCTTTCGATCGAAGAAAAACCGGCGCAACCGAAGTCGCACCACGCTGTCACGGGGCTTTACTTCTACGACAATCAAGTCGTGGAGATCGCCGCGGGATTGAAGCCCTCGCCGCGGGGTGAGCTGGAAATCACGGATGTGAATCGAGCGTACCTGGCCCGCGGCCAGCTTCGCGTCGAGATCTTCAGCCGCGGATTCGCCTGGCTCGACACCGGTACGATCGAGTCGCTGATCCAGGCGGCCAATTACGTCGAGGCCATCGAATCTCGGCAGGGGCTCAAAGTTGCGTGTATCGAGGAAGTGGCCTATCGCATGGGTTTCATCGACGCCGAGCAGGTCGAGCGGCTGGCCGCCAGGATCCCCAACGACTACGGTGCTTACCTCCGGGAAATTGTGCGCGAAGCCACGTGATCAACGGATGCTGCTTTTAGTAATTGATTTGAGTCTTGTGTTTTTCGTTCGACCGCGATCAGGTCTTGTTTCCGTCGGCCCGAGAGTGATATGTTAGACGAGCGCTGTCCTGTTGAGACAGGTTTATTTCGTCACAACCTATTGATTCTCAGGCGGTTACCCATAGCATAAGCTGCTGTCGATCTGATCGCGACTCGGTGCACTGCCGACTGATTTCCGGTCAGGCTGATCTCCAGCCCGAGTTGAGCGAGTCGCCTGGATGGGCGAATTCAGGGCGTGGGAGCGGGGCCGCCCCGGGTCCGGGTCGTTCCCTATACGTTCCTGCTCTCCGACCAAGAGCTCGATCCGAAACGGATTCAGGGCAAAGAGTTTCAGGCCGAGGCCGTCGATAGAGGGTCTCGGACGTTGGATCGTCAGTGAGATTGCCTTTGCCTCGGGTCGAATCCTCCGCACTCCCGAGAAGTCCTGAGCACCATGGTCGCCCGCTCCTTCGAAGATTGGCGTCTCCTCGGAGTGAACCGCAGTATTCTGCCATGCTTGACACACTCATCATCGGCGGTGGTTTCTTCGGCCTTTACCTCGCGGAGCATTTCGCGAAGCAGGGCCGGAACACCCTGGTTTGCGAGCAGGGTCGATCCCTGATGCAGCGGTCTTCGTACAATAACCAGGCCCGCGTTCACAACGGTTACCATTATCCCCGAAGCTTCCTCACCGCACGCCGCTCCCATGCGAACTATTCCCGATTCGTGGAAGAGTTTCCTACTTGTCTGGACCGATCCTTCAAGCCGATTTACGCCATAAGCCGGCTGCTCTCGAAGGTCACGGCATCGCAGTTCGCCGGGTACATGCGGATCATGGGGGCCCCTATTGAGCGGGCGCCCGAGGACATCCGGAAGTACTTCGATGCCCGCTATGTCGAAGATGTGTTCATGACAGAAGAATGTGCCTTCGATGCGACAAAACTTCGCGACCACATGTGCCTGCGAATCGAAGCCTCGGGCGCCCGGATCCGCTGCTCGACTCGCGTGGAACGGTTGGTCCCCTGCAGCGACGGGGATATACTGGCCACGCTCTCGAGCGGGGAAGGTGACCGGGAGGTCGTCCGGGCCCGGAGGGTATTCAATTGCGCGTACTCGCAGATTAATCAGATCACCGGCTCCTCGGGCCTGGAGATCATCCCGCTCAAGTATGAGATGGCGGAGTTGTGCCTGGTGAGGGTGCCCGAATCGCTCCGGCACATGGGTGTCACGATCATGTGCGGCCCGTTCTTCTCGTGCATGCCGTTCCCGCCGCGTGGCCTCCACACGTTGAGCCATGTCCGGTATACACCCCACTACCACTGGTTCGACGGCGAGAGAGACATCGACAAACCTCGTTTCGGTTTCGACCGGGAGTCGGAGCGGACCGCGTTCCCTCACATGATCCGCGATGCCCGAAAATATCTGCCCATCCTGGCGGATTGCGAATATGTGGACTCGCTCTGGGAGGTCAAAACGATCCTCCCGAGGAACGAGATCGACGACGGCCGTCCGATTCTCTACAAGCCTCACTATGGCATCCCGAATCACCACGTAGTGATGGGCGGAAAGATCGACAATGTCTACGACGCGGTCCGGGAGATCGATCGATCGCTGTCTACTTCCGGATCGGCGGATGGCCGCGAAATGCTCCAAAGCTCGCTTCATGAATGAAGTCCGATCTCACCTGGGACCGGCTATCGAGGATCTCCGATCCCGAGGGTCCCCGAGACACATCACGCTCGAGAGAGGTCGGCGCGGAGACCAGGGGTACGTGCCTCTCTCGCATTCCTTGACGATGTCCTGGAGGCTCCAGGATCTCTCGAAGACATCCCGACTTCAAGGGGATAGGGGACCGACCGATGGAGATTCTGGATGCTTTCGTGACCGTGGTCATTCCGTTGGACAACTCGGAATCGATCGTCAAGAAGGTCGTCGGAGAAGTCGGTGAAATCCTCCGGGAACGCTATGCCTATTACGAGATCGTGCTGATCGAAAACGGGTCCACGGACGGGACGCTCGACGTGTGCAAGCAGTTGATCGGCACGGCGAATTGCCTGCGCGTAATCCCACTGTCGAGGCACATGCACGACGACATCGCGATCACGGCCGGACTTGATGCAGCAATCGGCGACTACGTGGTTGTGCTCAATCCGAATTGGGATCCCCCCGCCGTCATCCCTGATCTGATCGAGCAGTGTCGCGGGGGCTGCGATGTCGTGGTCGGGATCAGCGATAAGGACAGGGGCCGATCCTTCCCCTACCGGGCGTGCCGGTCCCTCTTCTACGCGATCATCGCCCGCTATGCACAGATACGATTGATCCCCGGGACGACTTACCTGCTGGCCCTGAGCCGGCAGGCCGTAAACGGGATGACCAGGATCCAGCGCCGACGACGATTCCTGAGCATGCTCATCTGCGAGATCGGCTACAGTGTGAAGGTCTTCGAATACCGGAGGATTAATCGTAGCGGACTCCCGCCGAGACCGTCATTCTGGGGCGCGATTCGCGAGGGGATCTCCCTGGTGGTGCATAATTCCAATGCGCCGTTGCGGTTGGTGAGCCTCCTGGGCTTGCTGGGAAGTTCGTTCAGCCTGTTATACGCGTGTTACGTGATCGCGACATACCTGTCGCGCAAGGATATCGCGCCGGGATGGGCGACCACATCGCTCACGAACAGTTTCAATTTCCTCGTCATGTTCCTCATGTTGCTCCTGATCGGAGAATACCTCATGAGATTGGTCGAGGAAATGCCAAGCCAACCCCTCTATCATGCCGTTGACGAGCTCCACAGTCCGATGGTCGGCATCCGCGGCGAGCGCCGCAATGTCTACACCGAGTTCGAACCGGATTCACCCTTCGAACCGACCCAATCGAGAACCAAGTGGAGGTCGGTGACAACCCTTGAGCCGAACTCGTCGCCGGCGAGGCTCGATTCGACCGGTCCATCGATCTCCCAGAACCGCCGCTCCACCCCGAGACCTACACCGCCATGGGAATTGATTTCCAGAGTCTGGATCCGCCTGCCGACTGGGAACTGCCGACGGCAAACATCGAGGAGTTCCGATCGAAATCCGGAGCCTACTGCGTGCTGATTCCGGTCTTGAACGAGGGCCAGAGGATCAGGGACCAGCTCGCCTACATGAAGGACCTGCCGGAACTCCCTGACGTCATCATCTGCGATGGCGGCAGCAGCGATGGCTGCACGGAGACGGGGCTGATGCGAGATCTCGGCGTGACCTGCGTGATCCGGAAAACCAGCCCCGGACGGATGAGCTCCCAGCTCCGCTTGCTCTTCGCCTATGCGCTCGTGAAGGGCTATCAGGGCATGGTCCACATGGACGGCAACAACAAGGACGATCCCGATTTCCTGGCAACCTACGTGAGCCACCTGAAAGATGGCTACGATTGCGTGGCGGGGTCCCGATTTCGCAAAGGTGGCCAGTCGATCAATGCTCCGCTCTATCGCGAACTCGCCATTCGCTTGATCCATGCTCCACTCATCAGCCTCGCCGCTTATCGCCGATTCTCCGATACAACCAACAGTTACCGCGGTTACAGCCGGCGACTGATCGAGGATCCGCGGATCAAGCCCTTCCGCAAGATCTTCAATTCCTATAATCTTCCTTATTACTTGTTGGTACGAGCTGCGCGGCTTGGATTTCGTATGACGGAGATTCCGGTCAACCGCCGCTACCCCAAGAACGAAGTACCTTCGAAGATCAAGGGTGTGGGGGGAAATCTCAACATCCTCCGAGAGGTGTTCGAGGTGATGAGCGGGGCGTGCAACCCGCCTTCCGTGTCCTGACCACGATGGGAGTCGAACCGTTGAGAACTCATCTGGTGAGTGGCGTGACGAGTGGGATCGGAAAAGCAATCGCCGCTCGTCTCGCGAGCGAAGGTGATCGGATCGTGCCCGTGCTGAGGGATGAGGGACAACGATCGCTATTCCCCGATTGCCCGGAGGTCGTGATCTGCGACTTCGAGGATCCCAAGGCGGTGGAGATCGCATTCGCCGGGCTACAGACGCCCGTTGACTCATTCATCAATTGCGCGGGCATCATGATCTCCCAGACACTCTTCGAGGCTCCGTTCGAGCAACTGGCCCGGATGATCAACGTCAACCTCTTTTCGGCCATGACCGCGGTGGCACGCGTGCGAGAGAAGCTGGAGCCGGGCGGCGTGATTGTGCTGCTGTCCTCCCAATCGGCCTTCAAGGGGAGTTATGACGACGCCTACGCCATCACGAAGGGGGCGATCCACTCCATGGTCAAGACCTTGGCGCCGAAACTTGCACCACGGAATCGCATCATCTGCCTGGCACCCGGGGTCACGATCGGGACCCGAATGACCCAGGATCGCGCGGCGGACGACCTGGAGCCCTACCGCCAGTCTATCCCTCTCAAGCGGTTCGCGACCCCGGAGGAGATTGCAGCCTGCGTTCATTTTGTCCTGTCGCCCGACGCGGTCTCGATGACCGGCTGCACGATCGACATCAATGGCGGAAACGTCCTCCGATAGGACGCGAGCGGTCGGCGATCTCGAGCCCGATCGGGACGTTACCCGAATCGCAACGCATCGTTCTACCCATGGGAAGTGCAGCATGGCCTACAAGCTCGCCATTTCGAACATCGCCTGGCCGTCAGGAGTCGACGAGGAGGTGCTCCCGATTCTCGATCGGCATGGGGTCAAGGACATCGAGATCGCACCCTCGAAGATCTGGACGACACCGAGCGAGGTTGACCAATCGGATGTCCGTCGTTACCGAAACGGGCTCGCACAGCGAGGGTTCCGGGTGGTCGCGGCTCAAGCACTGCTCTTTGGGCGACCGGATCTGACCATCTTCGAGAATGCCGAGATTCGGTCACGGACGCTGACCTACCTCGACGCGATCATCCGGCTTTGTGCCGATCTTGGCGCCAAGTCGCTGGTTTTCGGCTCTCCCAGGAACAGGCAAGTGGGCGATCTCCCCGCGCAGACCGTGTGGGATGTGGCCATTACATTCTTTGGAGAACTCGCTGATATCGCCGAACGGTACGGCACGGTGGTGGTCATGGAAGCGAATCCGCCCCAGTATCAAGCCGATTTCGTCACGCGCGCCGCGGACGCCGCCGATCTCGTGGCCCGAGTCAATCGGCCCGGACTGCGCCTGCATCTCGACACGGCCTGCATGAACATGGTGAGCGACGATATCGCCAGCGTGATTCGTGATCACTCGGCACTCCTGCATCACTTCCACATCAGCGAACCCAACCTGGCCCCCGTCAGTGAGGCGACGATTGACCACGGCCGATTCGCCGAGAGCCTCGGGCAAGTCGGTTATGACCGCTGGGTCTCGATCGAGATGCGGGCCCAGGAGCCGTTCAAAGTGCAGATCATCGACGAGGCCATCGTCTGGGCGAGGCAAGCCTACGATATTCGAGACGACGGCGGCAGATAGGGCGGTCACAATTCGGCCCCCGGCAGCATCCCGGGCACGCGGGCGTGGGCGGTCGAAAGGGACGCGCCACGGAACGTGCCAGAACGGGTCATTTCATTAGATTATTTGTGATCACGTTCGATATTGAGGCAATCTGTATGGCTGTACTGACCTATATCGGGGCCTTCGTCTGGGGCTTCATCCTGCTCGCGGCCTTCGTTGGATATGGCGTGGCGCTCGGCCGCTTGCTGAGATTCAGGCGGTATGACGGTGGGCTTGCGGCCGGATGGGGCCTGGCATTCCTGATCGTCGTGGGGGGAGTGCTGAACCTTGCCCGGGTGATCTCTCCGGGACTTATCATCGGAATCGTGCTCGGCGGCGTCGCGGCCTGGCTCGCCCAAGGGGGTCTGCGCGACTCGGCGAGGGAGCCCGCAATCTCTCGGGCTGGGACGTGGCGACGCTCGGAGTCCTGCTCCTTGGTTATGTGAACTGGCTGTGCTTCAATCAGCCTCCACCCGAGCCAGGAACCATCGCGGGACGATACTCGATCTTCATTTCGGACGATGGTGCCTACACGCTCGCGCCCGTGGAGATGCTCCAGACCGGCGGAATGTCGATCGATCCTTTCTCGGATCGCCTCACGGCTTCGTTGGGAGGTGAGTCGTTTCTCCAGGCTCTCGTACTCGCGGTCCTCCCGGTCGATTACGTCCATCTCGCCGACCCTGGGCTTGCCTTCCTGGGAATGGGCGTCCTACTCCTCACGATCCGGCGTCTGAAGCGCGCTGCGCGACTTGCACTCACCCTGGTCTTCGCGACCTATCCTTGCTCCATCATCAACGCATCGGCTGCCGTCGTACCTGTCTTCCTCCTGCTGGCCCTGGCAAGGACACTGTACCAAGTCAGATCCGGGAATCCGATCGGGGCGAGCATGGCGGCCGCCGTTCTGCTTGCCGCTATCGTGACCCTCAAGACAACCCTCATCAGCATCGTCTTACTCTTCGTATTTTCCTGGGAAGTCCTCCTGGCATTGATGACCCGGCGCCTCCGGCCCATCGCTCTCGGAGCCATGATCGGTATCCTGTCCTTCGTGATGGTCTTGCCGTATATGGTCCGGTCCTACCAGGCGTCGAAAACCTTGCTCTATCCCTATCTTGGCGAGGGTTACCGAAAACACACGCTCGCACTCTTGCCCAATAAGACGGCGTTCTCCAGTACGTCTCGCCCACGCCTGTCAGAGAAAATCCGGGACGTCGTTCCCAAACCACAAAGCCTCTTCCTCCTGGCCGGTTGCGGGACAGCGGTATGGTGCACGCTGCGCTGGCGAACATCCATCAAACGCCGCGCGCTGGTCCTTGCGTGCTGTACGGCTGGTCTGGTGAATCTTGTGGCGACGATTTCTGTCTTCGAATCGGCAGAATTCTGGCGTTACGGCTATGTGGCAAGATGCTTCATGGTGATCATCTGCTACGGAACGCTCCTGAGGCTCGCCTCGCGGAGTGCGATGCAAATGCCCGTGCGGATCGGAGTCTACCTGCTGATTGCCGGTTCGATCCTCTACTACGGTCGCAAGGTCGTCCTGGATTCTCGCGAGCTACCCGATGTCGTCAGGGGAGCGATCACGGGCCGCATGAGGTTCACGCTTGCGGAGCGCGAACAGTACGGTCGGATCCAGGCATCGATACCCGCCGGCCGGCCGCTCTTTTGCTTCCTGGACTGGCCCCTCTTGCTCGATCACACGCGTAATCCTGTGTACTTTCCCGATAATATCGGGTCGATCAGTCCTCCTCCCGGGATTCCCTTGACCGGTCGATCCGAGAAGCTCGCCGATTACCTGAGAGGACTCGGGCTCACTTATGTAGCCAGTCCCAGCCGTAGCAAATGCGAAGTTCTGTTCAGATCAAAGGAAATGAGTAAAGCGGGGATGATCCGGCCGACAGACGGAGTCGTGTTAAACCTATGGATTTATTCTCTCAATACCAATGATGCCAGGGCATACAAACTGCTCGGAGAGTTAGCCTCGCGTTACCCGCTGCTCTACGACGACGGCAAGAGCGTCGTGATCGACCTCGGTGGGCCTGGGCGCCCCGACAACTCCGATGTCGCCCCATGAACTCCCGGCTTGATCGGGCTCTGACGTTCAATCCTGTTCGTCCTGAGGCGTCCACGAATTTCCATCGCCGGCCCCACTCATCGGGGATCTCGTTCGACGGCTCTCAGCCCCGGGCGGTCGGCGACCGGGCCGGTGTGAGCGTGAAGGCTTGCTTCACCGGTTCCCAGCCGATCTCGACAGTGTCCCCTTCGGCCACCTTTTGCTCGAGCAGGGCAGTCGCCAGGCGATTGGCCAGTCGCTGCTGGATGACGCGCTTGAGCGGCCGGGCGCCGTAGGCCGGGTCGAAGCCCTCTTCGGCCAGGCGCTTCTTGGCCTCGTCGGTGATATGGAGGGTCAACCCGGCCTCGGCGAGCTGGGCTTCGAGCCGCCGGAGCTGGATATCAACGATCTGGGTCAGCTCCTTCATCCCCAGCGGGTGGAAGATGATGGTGTCGTCGACCCGGTTGAGGAACTCCGGCAGGAACGCCTCCTTGAGGACGCTCTGGATCTCACTGCGCATCCTCGCCTCATCGCCGGATGCGGCCAGCTCGGCGATGATGTGGCTGCCCAGGTTGGAGGTCATGATGATGACGGTGTTGCGGAAGTCGACGGTGCGACCCTGTCCGTCGGTCAACCGGCCATCGTCGAGGACCTGGAGCAACACGTTGAAAACGTCGCGGTGGGCCTTCTCGATCTCATCGAGGAGGACGACCGAATAGGGGCGGCGACGGACGGACTCGGTGAGCCGGCCGCCTTCCTCGTAGCCGACGTATCCGGGCGGGGCGCCGATTAGCCGGGCGACGTTATGGCGCTCGCCGTACTCGCTCATATCGAGCCGGACCATGGCCGTCTCGCTGTCGAAGAGGAACTCGGCCAGCGCCTTGGCCAACTCGGTCTTGCCGACCCCGGTCGGCCCCAGGAACAGGAACGAGCCGATTGGCCGGTTCGGGTCCTGCAAGCCGGCGCGGCTGCGGCGGACGGCGTCGGCCACGGCGCGGACGGCCACGTCCTGGTCCACCATCCGGAGGTGGATCTGGTCCTCGAGCTTCAAGAGCTTCTCACGCTCGGTGGTGAGCATCCGCGACACGGGTATCCCGGTCCACTGGGAGACGACCTCGGCGATCTCCTCGGAGTCGACCTCCTTCTTGAGGAGGCGCCGACCCGTGCCCTTGGCCGGTCCGTCGCCGAGTGCCTCGGCTTCGGCGATCCGCTTCTCCAGGGCCTTGCGTTCGGAGTCGAGTCCGGCCAGGGCCTGGAACTGATTCTCGTCGGGCCGATCGCCCCGCTGCTGCATGTGCCGGATTTCATCCCAGGCGCGGCCGTATTCGACCTTGACCGCCTCCAGCCGCTCGCGGACTTTCTGGATGTCGCCCAGCCCGGACTTCTCCATCTCCCACTGGCCGCGCAGGTCCTGGAGCTGCTTCTCGATCTGCTGGATTTCCAGCTCGATCTCGACGAGGCGCTCCCGGGCGTGTTCTTCTTCCTCGCTACGGAGCATCCGCTCGGCCAACTGGAGCTGGAGCAGCCGGCGCTGGAGGACGTCGATCTCCGTCGGGACCGACTGGAGCTCCATCGACAGCCGGCTGGCGGCCTCGTCCACCAGGTCGATCGCCTTGTCGGGCAGGAATCGATCTGTGATGTATCGCGCCGCGAGCTTGGCGGCGGAGACCAGGGCCGAATCCCGGATCTTGACCTTGTGATGGACCTCGTAGCGCTCCTTCAACCCGCGGAGGATGGCGATCGTGTCCTCGACCGAAGGCTCGCCAACGAAGACCGGCTGGAACCGACGCTCCAGGGCCGGGTCCTTCTCGATATGCTCGCGGAACTCGTCGAGGGTCGTCGCGCCGATGCAGCGGAGCTCACCTCGCGCCAGGGCCGGCTTGAGCAGATTGGCCGCGTCCATTGATCCCTCGGCCTTGCCCGCGCCGACGACCAGGTGCAGCTCGTCGATGAACAGGATGATCCGGCCTTCCGACGAGCCGACCTCCTTGAGGACCGCCTTGAGCCGCTCCTCGAACTCGCCGCGGAACTTGGTGCCGGCGACCAGCGCGCCCATGTCGAGCGCGATGAGACGTCGCTGTTGCAAGCTCTCGGGGACGTCGCCCGAGACGATCCGCTGGGCCAGCCCCTCGACAATCGCCGTCTTGCCCACGCCCGGCTCGCCGATCAGGACCGGGTTGTTCTTGGTCCGCCGGCTCAGGACCTGGACAACGCGACGGATCTCCGAATCCCGGCCGATGACCGGATCGATCTTTCCCTCGCGCGCCAGCTCGACCAGATCGCGCCCGTAACGCTCCAGCGCCTGGTACTTGTCCTCGGGGTTCTGATCGGTGACCCGCTGACCGCCGCGGACCTTTTGCAGCGCCTGGAGCACCTCTTTCTCGGTGATCCCCAGGGCGCCGAGCAGGGCCTGTGCCCGGCTCTTGACCTTCACCAGGGCCAGCAAGAGGTGCTCGACCGAGATGTACTGGTCCTTGAGGCGCTCGGCCTCGGAGGCGGAGGCATCGAACACCTGGTTCAGCTCAGGGCCGAGGGTCTGCTCGCCGCCGCTGACCTTCGGCAGGGCATTGAGTCCCTCCTCGGCGGCCTTGAGGATCTGGGCGGGGTTGACGCCCAACTGGCCGAGGAGCGAGCGGACGACCTGCTGGTCGGGGTGCAACAGGGCCGCCAGCAAATGCATCGGCTCCAGCCGCTGATGACTGCGCTCGCGAGCCAGTGCCTGGGCTTGCTGCACCGCCTCCTGGCTCTTCAGGGTGAGTTGGTCGAATCGAAAGGGCATGATAGTGGCGTCGTGAGTGACAAGTGACAAGTGACAAGTGGCAAGTAGCGAGTGGCAAGTAGTAGGTAGCAGGTGGCAAGTAGGTGAACGGTCCAGGCCGATTCGGTCTGTATCTCTGTCCTAACTTGCCACTTGCCACTTGTCACTTGTCACTCACGACGCCACTACTTCTTCTCCTCGAACTCGACGTCGATGACGTCGTCAGGCTTGGCGCCGCCGGGTCCGCCATCGTGGGCGGCGCCGGGGTGCCCGTCGCCGGGGCCCGGCCCGTGGTCGGGTCCGGCACCGCCGGCGCCGGCCGCGCCCGGGCCCGCGGAATAGAGGTGCTCGGCCATGGCCTGGCTGGCGCGCTGGAGCTCGTCGATCGCCCGGTTGATGGCCGTGACGTCCTCGCCCTTCTTGGCCTCGTTGACCTTGTCCATGGCGGCACGGAGGGCCGTCAGGTCGGACTCGCTCAGCTTGTCCTTCGACTCTTCCAGCAGCTTCTCGAGCTGATAGACGCGCTGTTCGGCGGTATTGCGGGCCTCGGCCAACTCACGACGCTTCTTGTCGTCGGCGGCGTGGGATTCGGCGTCGTGCTTCATTCGCTCGATCTCATCCTTGTCCAGGCCCCCGGAGGACTGGATCTTGATGGTCTGCTCCTTGCCGGTCCCCTTGTCGCGCGCGGTCACGTTGAGGATCCCGTTGGCGTCGATGTTGAACGCCACCTCGATCTGGGGCACGCCCATGCGGGCCGGCGGGATACCTTCGAGGTTAAACTCGCCGAGGAGCCGGTTGTCCGGGGCCATCGGCCGCTCGCCCTGGAAGACCTTGATCGTGACGGCCGTCTGGTTGTCGTCGGCCGTGGTGAAGGTCTCCTTCTTCTCGGTGGGGATCGTGGTGTTCTTGGGCACCAGGACGGTCATCACGCCCCCCTTGGTCTCCAGCCCCAGCGACAGGGGAGTCACGTCCAGGAGCAGGACTTCCTTGACGTCGCCGGTCAAGACGGCGCCCTGGATGGCCGCGCCGACGGCGACGACCTCGTCCGGGTTGACCCCCTTATGCGGCTCCTTGCCGAAGATGTCCTTGACGATCTGCTGGACCCGGGGCATGCGCGTCGAGCCGCCGACGAGCACGACCTCATCGATCTCGGACGGCTTGAGCTTGGCATCCTTCATCGCCGTGAGGACCGGCCCGCGGCACCGCTCGAAGAGGCTATCGGTCAGCTTCTCGAACTGGGCGCGGCTGATGGTCATCGCCAGGTGCTTGGGCCCGGAGGCATCGGCCGTGATGAACGGCAGGTTGATGTCCGCCTGGGCCTGGAACGACAGGTCCTTCTTGGCCTTCTCGGCCGCCTCCTTGAGCCGCTGCAAGGCCATCTGGTCCTTGCGAAGGTCGATCCCTTGCTCCTTCTTGAACTCGTCGGCAATGTGGTTGATCAGCGACTCATCCCAATCGTCGCCGCCCAGATGGGTGTCGCCGTTGGTCGAGAGGACCTCGAAGACACCCTCGGCGACGTCGAGGATCGAGATGTCAAACGTGCCGCCGCCCAGGTCGAAGACGGCGATCTTCTCGTTCTTCTTCTTCTCCAGCCCGTAGGCCAGCGCCGCGGCGGTCGGCTCATTGATGATCCGCGCGACCTCCAGGCCGGCGATCTGGCCGGCATCCTTCGTGGCCTGCCGCTGGCTATCGTTGAAATAGGCGGGGACGGTGATCACCGCCTTGCGGATCTTGTGCCCCAGGTAACTCTCGGCCGCCTCCTTGAGCTTCCGGAGGATCATCGCCGAGATCTCCGGAGGCGTGTACTCCTTGTTGGTTACGCGAACTTTGACGAAATCGCTCGGGCCCCCGACGACCTGGTAGGGGACCATCTTCTCCTCGGTCTTCACTTCGTCATGGCGGCGCCCCATGAACCGCTTGATCGAGTAGATCGTCCCCCCCGGATTGGTGATGGCCTGCCGCTTCGCGGGGTCCCCCACCAGGATGTCGCCCTTGGTGGAGAAGGCGACGACAGAGGGCGTCAGCCGGCTTCCCTCCTGGTTGGGGATGACCGTCACGTCGTTCCCCTCCATCACCGCGACCACGCTGTTGGTCGTCCCCAGATCGATCCCGATGATCTTTTCGCCTTCAGACACGACGTGTCTCCTTTCCGACGGTGAGCCGTGCGTTGTCCGTCGAGGTTCCCAGCCCTCAATTGCCGTTCCACGTCCCGACCGAATGGAAATCTTGATTCCACACTATAAGGCCCCGACGATCCTGGAAATACCTCGCTGCTAATCCCGGATTCGCGTGCCTCGACCGCCTCGTCACGGATATTCTCATGGCGTTCCTCTTTAAGCAAGAGTCGTGCCATCGCTTTATCCTGACCACCGCTCTCGACATAAATCCCTCATGAATCAGGAACCTAGATAATTCCATTCCCGGCTCGAGCCGACGGAGTGGGCCACGTTCTTCTGCCAAAATGACCGCCGATGATGACGCCAGTTTGATGACTGCAAGAATGGCAGTCGCGATGCCAGATCGCGGAAACGGTGATCTCGGTAATAGATCAGACGAATCTCAAAGTCGGTCCCAGAAGTCCGGTTCAACAGTTGTAGGGTGGGTGCAACCCACCGACGTAAGGCCTTGAGAACTTGGTGGGTTGCACCCACCCTACTTGGACGGGCTTCCGAGCCTTCCGGGACAGGCTCTCGGTCGAGTCGCCTCCTGAGGTGGATGGATCGATCCTCGTCCAGGCCAAGTTAACGTGAAACAACATGCGGCCATCCCATGTGCCGAGGGTCGGCGCCGCCGGGTCGAATTAGAGCGCGCGTGCGTTCCGCCGGGTTCCGTAGCCGATTAGGTTGATCTTGCCGCTTCTCGCGATCGAGCGGCGATGCCGCCACGTCGGCTTGCCAGCCGCGATGATCTCCGACCGGGCCAACGAAGAGGATCACGAGCGTCATCGCAGAGATCACGGCGGGGAGATAAACCAGGCCGTGACGATGGAGCGCCCCGAACTGCGGGTCCGTGGGTTCGTTTTTCCGATTCCCGCGATCGACGGTCGGGATGATGGGTTGGGTCCGTGGATTCCCGCGATCGACGAGCGGATTGGTGGGTGGGTTCGGCGGACTCGTGTGATCGACGGGTTGGGCCGTGGGTTCGTCTTGCGGGTTCCCGTCAACGACCCGCGGTTCCCTGGATTCGTCTTGCGGATTCGCGTCAACGGACGGTGGCTCCGTGGGTTCGTTTTGCGGATCCTCCTCCACGACCTGCGGGACGATCGGTTCGTTTTGCGGATTTCCTTCATCGGACGGTTCGATCGTGCAACGGGGCCCATCGGAGACGGAAGCTGACTCCACTCCCAGTCCGGATCGACGGACCTTGATCAGGGTGTCGAGGCTCCGGAACAGCGCTCGGCCGGCCGAGAACTGGTAGCGGCGCAGTCGTTCGGCGTCGTTGCTGGCGTCGAACGAGAGCCGGGCGGCTTGCTGGGCGTCGGACTCGGCGCCACCGTGGTGCCCCGCGACGAGTGTCTCCAGCCGCGCGATCGCCTGGTCGACGATGCCGCGGAACACGGCGGGCGTCTCGGGTTTCGTCACCGTCAGCCGTTCGTCCAGTTGGGAGTCGAGCTGGCGATCGACCAGGTCATCGAGCGTTTCCGCCTCGGCGTCGTCACGGCTCTGGATGTAGACCTCCCACTTCCCGGGTTCCAGGTTGAGCGGGCACTTCCCCAGCAGGCGCAGGGCCCTGGCCTTTTCGGCCAGCCCCCAGGGGCAATCCAGGTCCAGCGTCGCCCGGAGCTCGGTCCACCGATCGAGCAGCCACTGACAGCCGATGGCGGTGGCTTCCAGGCGGCGGACGATGGCCTCGGGATGGTTGAAGATGTCCAGGGTGCGGCAGTCCGGATAGGTGCGCTTCTGGTCCGGGGCGAGGATGTCGAGCAGATCGCGGCGGAGCGTCAGGTCGTGGATCACATCGCGGTCGCTGAGGAGCCAGTCGCCCAGGGCGGCGACCACGTCCTGCTGACGATTGGCCTCCTCCTGCGGTACGGATTCGATGACCTGGGAGAGCCGGGCGGCCTCGGCGCGGTCGGCCCGCTCGAGCTTCCAGGAGGAGTGGACGGCCTGCTCGACCAGGAACTGCTCGACGCCGTTCTGAGGCTGGAGATCGGCGGTCCAATCCTCGAGCCGTGCCTGGAGTGCGCCGGCATCCTCGCCAGGCAAGACGAGGGTCCTGGCGGTCATGCCGTGCTTGACAGCATTGAATTTGGAGCGGCATTTCCCTTCGGGAGACCGAGGCCCGGTACTCCGCTGCGCGTTTTTCGAGTTGATCTCGGCCCGGTCGGGCTTGGTCGCGGTGTTGATGGTCATGGAAGTCAGCCCCGGGAGTGGATGCGGCGGAAGTCGTCCTCGGTACGGTTGGTCGCGTCTACAGGATAGAATCCGCACATGCGCACTCTCAGTTGCATGAATTTTGACTTATATTACGGTTTTCCGATGACCGGCTCGCCGGCTGTCGCCTCAATTCGTTACCAGATCAACGATTACATCGAAAGGCGCAGCGTCCGAAAAAACGCCAAAAAAATGAAGATGGCAAAGTTGGCTGGGACTGATGCCTCCAGTCAGCTTTGCCACCATTTTTTTGACACTTCTCGCCGAACACCACTGGGTTCATGAACCGACGAGCGGGATTCCGCGGCAACCCTGACGCCAAAGGCGTTAAGAGCAAAGCCCAGGTTCGCCGCAGGCGCACCCTGGGTCGGGAACTTCCTCCCCAGGCGAACCGGAGCGTCGGGCAGGGGAAACCCCGTTGGGGTGCGCCGGAGGAGAGGGAAACCGGAACTCGGTGGCGACTCGACGTTCCCAGGGTGCGCCTGCGGCGACCCTGGGCTTTGCTGTGCAACGCCGTTGGCGTAGAGAACTCTGTCGAACCGAGGTGGTGATGAGCGAGGAGTGTCGAATTATCCCCTGGACAAGACCGCCAACGCCGCCGGCCGCCGCAGTTCGATCCCACTCGATGGCCCCGACGACACGCCGGAGAACCCTCGCCGCCAAAGCGGCGAGCTGCCGCCGCTTCTGGCAGCGATCCTCCAGGAGTATTCCGCCACCGGTCTGCCGCCGGCTTACTTGCCCAAGACACTCCCTGGTCCCCACGGAGAACTCTCATGAACACCAAGAAACTGCTGGCGGTGTATGGATTGAGATGGAACCCGTTCTCACCGGACTTGCCCAGCGAAGGACTGTTTCTGACTCCCCGGATTGAGCAGTTCGCCTGGCGGGTCGAACAGCTCGTCCAGGAAGGAGGCTTCGCGCTGATCACGGGGGAGTCGGGGACCGGCAAGAGTGTGGCGCTGCGGATCGTCGCCGGACGGCTGGCGGCCCCGCGGGACGTGTCCCTCGGGGTGATCGAGCGGCCCCAGTCCAAGAGTGCCGACTTCTACGGCGAGCTGGGCGATCTCTTCGCGGTGAAGCTCCAACCGCACAATCGCCGGGGCGGCTTCAAAGCCCTGCGCGAGCGGTGGAAAGCCCACGTGGCCTCGTCACGAATCCTGGTGCATCACACCCGCAAGAACGCCGCGGGGGGAGTGGCTGCTGGTCAGGGCCTGCGCGGTTCCAGTGACATCCACGCCTTCGGCGACTCGAACCTGTATCTGCGGCGCAGTCGGGACCCGTTGGTGCTCACCAGCGAGCACCGCGCGGCGCCGGCCGCGCCGCCGGTCACTTTGGAGTTGGTCACGACCGACGCGGCGACCACCCACCTGGAGGTCGTCGGGGACCCGGGGGACAGTTCGACCCCGCTGACCCACAACGGCCAGTGGCGGAGCCTGGAGCAGCGCGTGCTGGAGCTTTTGAGCCCGGGCGCGCCCGTGACCCGAGCGAAGCTGCGGGAATCGCTGGTGGTGAAGAACCAACGGCTCGGTGCGGTGCTGGAGTCGCTGGAGCGAGCCGGTCGGCTGTGCCGCACACCTGGGGGCTGGCAACGTCGGGAGGGATCGACCGACCGGGCTGTTCCCGTTCCCTCTCCAGAGATGATTGGGAACGGAACGGTCGAACCATCGTCTCCGGAGAGCGAGGCCCGGAACGATGCCCGGCGTTGACTTCGAGCAGATTCGCGCGGTTGTGACGATGGAGCCGGTGCTGGACTTGCTGGGGTTCGAGCCCACGAGTCGATCGGGTTCCCAATGGTACGGGAGCTGTCCCCTGTCGGCTTGCGGGGACGGCCGCCGTCGTCGCAGTTTCTCGGTGAACGTGGCGCGCGGTCGATACTATTGTCATCGGTGTCGCAGTCATGGCAACCCGCTGGAGCTGTGGGCGGCGGCGACCCAGCAGAGCGTGTATCAAGCGGCGATCGACCTCGGCCGTCGCCTGGGCTGCGAGAGCCCTGGCTTCGGCGCTGGTAAGAGCATCCGCTCTCACCATTGCGACAGAACAGGCAAGATCCGCTCACCAGACCCGAGGGAAGAGAGAAGAGGCCACCGGTACGGATTCGTGCCAGAAGGAACCATCGATGATCTTGACCAGGGCGCGGTCAATTATCCTGCTCTCTCTCATCCGGCCCCGGCCGGCGTCTCAGCGCGCGAGGCTCCGGCAGACGGCCAGGAACGTCCGCCGGTACCCGGCGAACTCCTTCTCGGGGCAATGGCACAGGATCGTGATGCGGCGGTCGTTGGTCAGCAAGGTCACGCGGTAGCCGCGGACCTTGGACCCGAACAGGCCCCCGCCGGAGGCGGTGAACTGCGCGATTCGCCCTTCGCCGAGCTGCGCCCCTTTGAATGCCGCCGGCTTGCTCTCGCTGTAGTCGCTGAATTCCTCGGCGGCGGTCTTCTTGTAGAGCTCGTGCGCGCGGTGCACGGGGGCCATCTCGCTCCCCTCCTCCTGCGGCTGCCGGTTGACATCGGAGCCGGACATCAGCGAGCCCTGGACATCGGCGCGGGCCTCGATCGTCGCCGAGCCCTTGGTGAAGCGGCCCCAGGAGTAGGTGTTGTCGGGTCGGCTGCCGGTCTCGTGCTCCCAGCCCTTGGGATAGCGGAGCCGGAAGGCCGAGTCCTTCGGCGCGAACTCGACCGACGCCAGGGCCGCGTCGCCCGCCGCGTCGGCCTCCCCGTCGTCCGACGGGGCCGCGGGGGCCGGCGCGGACTTCCCTCCACCCGCCGGCGCGTCCCCCGATCGGAGCAACTGGACCGTCATCTCGCCGGTCTGGGGATCCTTCAAGTCGAGCGTCACGCTCCCGAGTACGATCTGGTACTCCTTCTCCGTCTCCGCGCCCTCCTCGTCGCGGAGACTCAGCCTGAGGCGGTCCCCCTTGAGCGAGTACGTGCCGGTCGAGGTGTACTTCTGCTGGAGGGTCAGCGACGCGTGCTTCTGGGTGTCGAGGGTGAGGTCATAGCGCGTGTGGGTGAGCTTCTTGCTGATCTCGTGCTCGGTCATCGAACCGCTCCATTTACCCACGATCGTCGCCGGCTTCAACAAGATGTCGTAGGCGAGGAATCCGATGAGGGCGACGATGGCGGCGCCGGCGGCCCCGATGCCGGCCAGCACGCGTTTGTCCAGCGCGTCGCCGCTCTCCGCCTTCTTCCGCTTCTTCTTGCCACCGGCCTTCTTTTTCTTCTTGGGCGGGGCCTCGGCGACCGTCGCCGCGGTCGCGGTCGATGCGGCCGCCAGCCGCGGCAGCATGGATGGACTGGCGGAGGGCGGCTCGACACCCTCGAGGAGAGAAATGTCTTCAAGTCCCTGCGAACTCGCGCCGGCCTCGGCTGCCGCCTTCGCCGGCTTGACACCGCTGGCGGCCTTCTCGACGAAGCCGCGCGAGACCAGCTCGCGGGCCATCTGATCGCTCGCGGCCCGCGCCGCCGGCTGGCTGCCCAGCTCCTTCTGCGACCGCTTTGTGCTCCCGTCCGGCATGACCTGGACGACACTCATGCGAGAGCCATCGAGCTCGATGACCACGACCTTGCGATCCGATCCGGATCCGAGTGTGAACCTGCGCATTGCGGTGGACTCCCAGATACTGGGGAGAAGGATTGGAGCGGCCTGGTCCCGCGAGCTGCCGACTCGTGCGAATCACGGAGATAGGAGCCGATTCGTGTGAATCACGGAGTTGATACGAAACGTGAGATCCTTCGGCAAGGTCCGGTATTTGCGCCTCTGCAATCCAGACCGCGGCTCCGTCCGACGACGGCCGGACACCCGCCGTCGATTTCCCAGTCCTCGGGGCAATCGACTCGGCCGTCCGTTGAGTGATCGATGTAGAACGCTTCCGGTGCGGGCACGGGTTGGCCACAGGCCGAGGGCGCCCGCATCGCAGGGGACAAGCAGACGGTCACCGGCCGCCGGCCCGAAGCCATGGAGAAGTCCTCTCTTAGAGGGGAGGCAGCCCGCCGATTCCGGCGTCCCTCGACGCGGGGCGCCTCGGTCATCAAGTCGTGGGCGAGACCAACGTCGCCCTTCCCGGCGGGGGAGATCTGCTTTGATCGGCTCGGCACCGGATCGTATCGTAATCTACTCCTCGGGGCGCCGCGAGTCAATGGGACTGAGATCCAGGTTGCGGGCAGGCTCATGGTTCCCCCGATCATCCCGCTGCTGGTATGGTAGCCTGGCGCAGGATCGCCCTTGTGCACCCTCCGGCCCGGAGCCGCGCCCATGCTGATCATCCCGACGGGTACCGACGCCCCGATCTACCACTGGCCGTACGCCACGGTCGCCCTGATCCTGCTCAATGTTGCGATTCTCTTCATCGTGCCGCCGGTAGCGAGCGCAGTTCCGCTGGACGAGAACGGGGACGTGATCGATGGCGTCGAGGAGCTCTCGAACTTCGAACGCTACGCCCTGGCCGTGGGCGACGGCCGGCTGCATCCGATCCAGTGGGTGACGCACAACTTCCTCCACTATGGTGTGCTCCATCTCGCCGGGAACATGCTGTTCCTCTGGTCCTTCGGGATCGTGGTCGAAGGGAAGCTCGGGGCGTTGAAGTTCCTGACGACCTACCTGGCGATCGGCACGATGCACGGGGCGCTGGTGCAGGCGCTGCTCATGAGATCAGGCCTGGACGGGCACGCGGCCGGGGCCTCGGCGGTCATCTACGGGCTGCTTGCGGCCTGCATGATCTGGGCGCCCCGGAACGAGCTGAACTGTACCGTGATCCTCATCGTCGGGTTCCGCGTCCTGGTGTATCAGTGGGACCTCTACTACACGACGGTGGCCATCCTCTACATCGGCGAGCAGCTCTTCGGGCTGGTGTTCTGGGGGTCGATCGAGGGCAAGATCATGGTCTCGGAGATCGGCCACCTCTCGGGGGCTTTCTGGGGCACCGCAGTGGCGATCGTCCTGCTCAAGACCGGGCTGGTCGATTGCGAGAACTGGGACGTGTTCTCGATCTGGTCCCGGTGGCGGAAGCTCGGCCGCGACTGGAAGCGGCGCGAAGCAGCGGCTCGACCACCAGAAGAGGTCCCTGCGCTGGAGCATGAAGCAGCGCGCCAAGGCCCGGGCGAGTCTGGCCGAGGACGAAGGGACCGACGGCGCCAGGCCGAGTCAGCAAGAGCGCGGGGCCATGGCCGTCCGTCGCATCCGCTCGCGGATCGACGAGGGCGATATCGAGGGCGCGCTGGAGGCCTACGACAAAGCCGCGCGGACCTTGCTCAACTGGCCGTCTCAGCCCGATCTCCTGGAGCTGATCAAGGCCCTGCACGCCCGGGGCGCCGAGGCCCGATCGGTCCGGCTGATGCGGGACTACTGCCGGTATTACCCCGGCGCGTCGTCACGGGTCCGGCTCGGGCTCGCGCGCATCCTGATCCGCGATCACCAGCGCCCGGCCGCAGCGCTGCGCATCCTCGAGGAGATCCCCCCCGGCTCCCTCCCCGCGGACCTCGAAATGGCCCGCGGGAAACTGGCCGTCAAGGCCCACCAGATGGTCCAGGAGGGCGTACTCGAGCTCGAAGACGACGATTGACATTCCCGCGTCTCGCCGGGGCGACTCGACAGGGATTCTCGCTCGTCTCGCTCCGCCCGTATCGGGGTCAGGTCGGCTCTTATGCTCCAAGACTTGTTCGTATCTAAACGGCCATCACCCTCGGCCCGTGAACGCCTACCGATTTTTCGAGACTCCTCGCTGGACACCACCACGATTTGCCCCGAAGGGGCCAAACAAATCAGCCCGGGGCAACCAATTATTCCATTTGAACGTAAGTCCTTGTCGATTCACGATCCGCACAGCATTGATCAGCAGTTTGGCCCAGACCCAACGCCACACCCGCCACGACCGGCGCACCCAGGCCGGCAGCGGACCCAGGCCGCCACCGAAGGAGGTCGCCTGGCCGAAGGATCGCTCGATCGCGCCGCGCATCGCGTAGAGGCTCTTCCCGAAATCTCCCTGCAACAGCTCGATGCAGCGGAGGCGGTACGGGCTTTGGCGGCGGTGTCCCAGTCCGGCCTGGGGTCCTCGCGCGGGGCTACCAACTGGTAGCCCGCGGGCCCGCCGCGTCGAAGACCGGGTTGGCGTCGTACTCGCCATCGCCCAGCACGTAGCCACCGCCGCCGCAGTCGGCCAATTCCGGCAGCAACTGCTCGGCGGCCTTGGTCTCGGCGACATTCAGCGGTGTGATCGAACACACCTCGGGCATCGGACGGTTGCTCCAGACGGCGTGCAATTTGTAGCCCTTGGCGATCGCCCCGGGAACCGAAAAACCCCATGAACAAGGAGACTATAGCAACGGAACCGGGCTCAGGAAGGAAGGCCTCGTCCTCACACCATCGGGATCCTCGTTCCCATGCTCTGCGTGGGAACGTCCGGGTGCGACGCTCCGCGTCGCCGGGGCCGCAGAGCGGCCAAGACGGCATTCCCACGCAGGAGCGTGGGAACGAGTTCCTATCACCCGGTCTCGTTGCTACAGACTCTGAACAAGCCCTGAAAGGGCGGCACAGGCGAAGGCTCCGACCCAGCCTGTTTCGCCCTTTCAGGGCTGCCCTCGGGGTGGTCGTCGCCACCGTCCCGGGGCGTTGCCCCGGGCTGGTATGTTTGACCCCTTCGGGGCCACGACCCGCTTCGGCCGGCCCCGGTCCTGGTGGTATTGGGCGAGAAGTCTCGTTTTTTCGGTGATGTCCCAGGGTCAGTTTTCCTGGGGGAATGCCGGCAATCCGCAGGCGATGCCGTCCGGGAGGTGTGATGCCCCGATCGGTGGGAGGGATCTCGTTCCCACGGGGACCGTGGGAACGAGGGACTCCGGACCCGGGGCGGTCGTGCACGCGACGTCTCGAAAACCCGGCGGATTTCACAGGGTCTCCTCGTTAAGTCAACGCCTATGGGGACACCACCCCGTGTCCTCGCGGAATCCCGTCTCGATCGGGTCACCAAGGCCGGCGGCCGACGCGATCGATCGACCGGTTGGGCGTGGCATTTTCTTGGAGCGCAGTGCATGATGGGGAGTTCCCACCGCCGCGGTGATGAGGATGGATCTCGGGTCTCCGCTGGCCGTGTGAGGGACGAGCCCAGCCATTGCGAAAAGGAGTCCGCGATGCTCTTGCAACGCCATTTCGAGCGGTTATTGCTCCGTCCGGCCGACCTGGAACCGTCGCGCGACGACTTCGAGGTCGTCGGGGTCTTCAATCCGGGCGCGATCCGCGGGGGACGAGGTGATCCTGATGGTCCGGGTCGCGGAGCGTCCCCGCGAGCGTCGGGCCGGTTTCACCGCGTCGCCGCGATGGGCCCCCGGCCAGGGCCTGACGATCGATTGGTTGCCCGACGATTCGATCGAGGTGCTCGATCCCCGCGTGGTGAGGCGCAAGGCCGACGGCCTCGTGCGGCTGACGTTCATCTCGCACCTGCGCGTGGTGAAATGCGGCGACGGCCGATCCGTGCGTGAAGTGACGGATGTCCGGTTCCTGCCCGATTCGGAGATGGAGGAATTCGGGGTCGAGGACCCGCGGATCACGAAACTCGATGATCGTTATCTGTTCACTTATGTTTCCGTATCGCGGCACGGTGCGGCGACGGCGCTGGCCTCGACGCGGGACTTTCGCCACTTCGAGCGCCATGGCGTGATCTTCTGCCCCGAGAACAAGGACGTGGTCTTGTTCCCCGAGCCGATCGGCGGTGAGTTTGTCGCGCTCCATCGCCCGAACGCGGCCACGCCGTTCTGCCGGCCCGAGATGTGGGTCGCGCGGTCCCCCGACCTGATCCACTGGGGCCGGCACGAGTGCCTGCACGGCGGCGATGCCGAGTGGGAGACCGGGCGCGTCGGTGCTGGTACGCCGCCGTTGCGCGTCGATGACGGATGGTTGGAGATCTACCACGGCAACCGCCAGCCGACCCGTCCCGGCGAGGTGGGAATCTATTCGACGGGTGTTCTCTTACTCGACCCCGACGACCCGGCGAAGATCCTTCGCCGCACGGCCGCATCCGTCTTCGAGCCCACGGCCGAGTTCGAACGAAAGGGCTTCGTCCCGGATGTCGTGTTCCCCACCGGGATCGTCGAGACGGCGGGCGCCTTCCTCGTCTACTACGGCGCGGCCGATTCGTGCACGGCGGTCGTCGAATTCTCGAAAGACGAGGTCTCGAACGCTCTCGGATGACTTGCGAGCCGCGGGCGGCGGTTGCCAGCCTCCCTCGACCTGTAGCAACTCGGGGGTCCGTGGCGATCCGACTCAACCCCCCGTGAGCGCTCCGTAGAGCAGGCGACGCGTCTTCCTCAGGCTATTCTCGATCTCCTCCAGACCGCCGAGATTCATTACCTTGAAGAGCAAGACGTCGATCTCGGCTTCGAGGGCGGCCAGTTGATTGTGTCGGCCAGTCGACTTCGCGCGCGGCTCCTCCACCGATCGTCCGTTGTTGGGAGCGACCTGGGCCGACTTGGGTTTCCGCCCCCGCTTCTTCCCGGTATACTTGGGCTTCTCGGCCGTTGCTGTCTTCGAGCCCTTGGGACGGCCGCGCAGGTTCCCGGCCAGGCCCATCTCCGACCTCATCTTGTTGACCAACGTCTCACTGATCGTCCCGTCATGTCCGGACTCCTCCCATGCGTCCTTCACAGACTTGGCATTCGCGCGCGGGTCCTTCGTGAGCACGGATCGGACGAATTCGGTCTTCCCTTGATTTCGTGGTATCACTGTCGCCATGATTGCATCTCCGAGTTGTCTTGTCGTGTGATTCACGGTCCGTAGTATAACGTGCGAGTCACTACAGAATATACAATCTCTTGGCATTACGAAGAGCAGGATACGCAAGGGGAGTATCCCGAATGGCGCGTGGGACCCTCGCAGCGAGGCGGATTCACCAATCCCGAGTACGGTCGATAGACAATGTGAATTTTGCAGGATCTCCGCACCGCGCAACTGAGGAATCCTCGATTCCCAATTCAAGATTCCCCATCCGCGAAGGAGTCGATTCCGGTCTCTTGAATCGGGAATCTCGAATCTCGAATCCGGAATCTCGAATCCGGAATCTCGAATCCGGAATCTCGAATCCGGAATCTCGAATCCGGAATCTCGAATCCGGAATTCCTCGTGGGCTGCGGACGAAGGCCGCCCTGGAATCCCCAAGTGATGCGCACGGGCTTGACCGATTCCCCCTGTCGGAATGGAGCGACTTGAAATCCGATGTCGACGCGACGGACCGTAGCCTTGCTGTGCCTTCTCGCCTACCTCCTGTTACTCCTCGACCTCGCACTGCTGCAGTTCCCTTCGAATCATCCGCCATCAAACTTCCGCCCGCTGCACTCGATCATCGCGGACTGGAGGGTCGGAGGTCGGCAACTCGTGGTCAATTTCGCGGGGAATCTCGTGGCCTTCATCCCCATCGGCCTGATACCACCGCTGGTCCGGCCCCGGCGTACGACAGCCTGGCATGTGGCCCTCTTCTGCTTGTGTGTCAGCGCGAGCATCGAGGTGGGACAGTACATCTCCGGACGTCGCGTCGCGGATGTGGATGACCTCATCCTCAACACGCTCGGTGGGCTGCTGGGATACATCTTATTCGTCGTTGGTCCATGCAAACCCAAGCGCGCGCGTTCGGAAGAATGAACCGTTGTCGATGGGCGAAGAGAGTGCGCGCACGGCAAGGCACGCACAATGGTGACCGATGATCAATGACTAGAGCGCTTCACGGTTGAGTTGTACACACGCGAAGCCGGTTCCCAAAGAACCCCCCCGGAACCCCCCCTTCGCAAGGGGGGGACCATTGAGGAGGAGTGGCCCATTTCCTGTCCCCCCCTTGCGAAGGGGGGGTTCCGGGGGGTGGATTCGCATCGCTCTGGGCGCGCGCAACGCAACTGATAAGCGCTCTAATGACTTCGCTTGCCGCGGGCGGGTTTGGGTGGCGAGGGATTCTCCTTGGCGGCATGCGCCGAGGGGCTCTTCTTGATGGCGCCCGGAGGCGGAGCCGGCGCGGGGGCCGGCGGCGGTGCCACGTCGACGGGCTTGGCCTTGGGCGTCCGGGTCGCGTCCTTTTCCTTGCCGGGGCGGGGCTTGGCGGGCCGGACGGAGCCTGCCGAGTCGGACAACGTGCTCTCGTGTTTGCGCACCTGGACGAAGGGGCAGATCTTGCGAAGCTCGCAGCGGGGACAATCCGGCTCGCCGTCCACGCAGGTGTCATTGGCGAGGTCTTCGAGCAGATCGAGGAACTCGGCGCCGCGATTCTTGGGGACGGCCCGTTCCAGCACGGCGCGGAGGTCCGGGATCGTGGACTCGGTGATCCCCAGCCGTACCAGGGCGCGGTGCGTGTGCCTGTCGATCGGGATCGCGTGACCGCCGAGGGCCTGCTGGATCACGGTGGCCGTGACGTAGTCCGACGCGAATGCCTCGTAGGTCTGGAGTACCTTGAGGGCCTCTTTGAGCGGCTTCTTGGTCAGGGCGTCGAGATTAAAGGCGTAGGTCCGGTTGAAGAGCTGGCGGAGGAAACGGCGAATGCGCCGCGCGCGCTCCTCGGCCTCGGGGATGCCGGCCAGGTTCTCCTGGATCTCATCGAGGCTGCTGACCCGCACCTCATTCCAATCGAAGAACTCGTCCTTGAACCGCGAGAGGGCCTGGTTGGCGTGCTCGCGGGTCGTGTCCTCGTGGCAGATCCCATAAACGACCGCCTTGAGGACCGAAAGCCGGGAGGCGTTGCGGTCCGCCTTGGGCTTGTAGCGCCGCTTGAGCAACGTATAGACGTCGGTCAGGAACTGAGCCTTGCTTTGTGTTGCCATGATCCTATTCTACTGGGTGATAAGCGAAACCCGAGGGGATCGCGAAGACCATTGGTCGGGCGAGCGCCGCCGTCATCGCGACGGGGATTCGTCTCGACTGTCGCGAAGGGCGGCCGTCGAGTCGGCCGCCCGCGGCGGGGGTGGCCCATGCCAGGGGCGCCGCCGTGGGGCTACGAGTCCTCCGGCTCTCGCCCTTCGTCGTCGGCCTCCCTCGCGGCCGCGGGGATGAGTCCAGTCGGAGAGGCGTCCCCCCTCTGATCCGACGCGACGGCTTCGTCGATCAGACGGCCGATCTCGATCGACTTCTTCACCCGGTCATCCGAGTGGAAGCTGAGGACCGGGGTGAATCGCGTCTGGAGCCGCGCCGCCACGCGCGCCTGGAGGAAGCCCGTCGCGTGATTCAGGCCCTCCATCGCCCGCCGCTGCTCGGCCCCGGTTCCCATGATCGAAACATAGACCTTGGCCTGGTGCAGGTCGCCCGATACCTCGACGCGGAGCACCGTGACGGACCGCACGCGCGGATCCGCCACGTCGAACAAGATCGCCGTGGCGACCACTTCGCGGATCGCTTCGGCCATGCGGAGACTGCGGTGCGAGGGCATCAATTTACCTCAGTAGGCAGTAGGCAGTGAACACCGGAAGAAAAGCGGCCGGTACGGTCTCAGTTCGACTTTTGCCGATTGTTTGGCTTCCGCGGGGCTGCGCCTCCTTCGTGCGATAGAGGGTAGGGATCTCCTCTCACATCGCACACAAGGAGGCCGCCATGACTATTGTAACACCTCGACGCCGGAAGCGGATCTCTCGAAAAGACCTCCGCGTCTTGCGACGGCGACAAGCCCAAAAGGCGCGGGCCGCTCGACACCTACTCGACCGCAATCACGACCAACTCCCCGCGCCGGTCCGCGCCCTCTTCGACCCCCTGCAACCGGCCTTTCGCCGCACCGTCTACCGCCGGTGGGTTCTGCTGGCGCTGGCCGCCATCCTCACGGTGGGCGGACGCACTCTCTCCAATCTGCTCCGATGCCTCGGCGGCTTGGCCCCCGGTCATTCGAGTAGTTATCACCGCATCTTCTCCCAGCGCCGCTGGTCCTCCCGCACCCTGGCGCGGCGATACATCGCCGCCGTGCTGGCGCGATTCGCACCCCAGGGCCTCGTGCCCGTGGTCGGCGACGATACCGTCACCGAACATCCCGGGCCCCGGGTCTACGGCAAAGGGTGTCACCGCGATCCCGTCCGTTCCACTCACTCGTTCACCGCCTTCCGCTGGGGACACAAGTGGGTCGTCCTGGCCCTGCTGGTCCACTTGCCGTTTTCCCGCCGGCCCTGGGCTTTGCCGTTGATGGTGTCGTTGTATCGGCCCGAGGACAAGGCGACCGACGGGGTTACCAAGCGGGCGCACAAGACCCCGGCGGATTTGCTGGCACAGATGCTCCGCATCCTGATCCGCTGGTTCCCGGAGCGAACGTGGCTCGCCACGGCCGACGGCGATTACGCGACCCACGAACTGGCCGAATTGGCCACGGCCAACCCCAAGCGGCTGACGTTCGTCAGCAAGTTCTACCCCAACGCCAATCTGTTCGAGCCGTCGCCGCCGGTCTCGGGCAAGCGGCCGGCCCATCGTCCCCGCAAGAAGGGGAAGGCACTGCCCAAGCCGGCCCAGGTGGTGCGCGACTGCCGTCAGCCCTCGGTGCTGAAGGTCGCTTGGTACGGAGGGGGACGCCGCCGTGTGGAAGTAGTCAGTGGCCGAGGTCACTGGTATCGCGGTGGTCGGCCCTTGGTGCCGGTGCTCTGGGTCTTCGTCCGCGACCGGACTGGGACGCACCGGGACGAGTATTTCTTCACGACCGACCTGACCATGAGCCCCCAGGCGGTGATCGAGACCTACACCGGTCGCTGGTCGATCGAGACGACCTTTCAAGAAGTCCGTTCCTACCTCGGCCTGGAGACGACGCGGGGCTGGAGTCGGCGGACCGTCTTGCGGGCGGCACCGTGCCTGTTTTGCCTGTATACCGTGGTGGCGTGGTTGTACACGGAGATGCCCAGACGGTACACACGCCGCGGGTGGTGGATTGGCCGGGAAAGTGCGACGTGACGTTCTCGGATGCCATCACGGCGGTACGGCGCTGGCTGTGGGTGGAATGGGTTTTTGCAATCCCTGGTCATCGCGAAGCCTTTTCAAAACTCGGTCGTCCTTTGAGGCAGATCCTGCTCAATGGACTGGCCCCGGCCGCCTGAGACGGGCCGCCGGGCCACGTTAAGGAAGCCCGCGCGGGGCGAATTGCGGTCGTGCGGCGCCCCCGCTCGATCGCGGGTGCGCGCCGCGGGCGTCGAGGTGTTAGAATCGGCCAAAGTCGAACTCAGAGTCTGTTCCATAAGTCCCTTCCCGAGCCCCCGGAGGGGGGCGGAAGCACGTAGCCAGGGGCGTGAGCCCCTGGACGAGGGGGTCCCCCGATCCGGGGAGCCCCGGAGGGGCGACAGAAACCCTGTGGCCCTGAGGACGTCTGTCGCCCCTCCGGGGCTCGAAGGACGGTCGAGGGGGTCGCGGTCGATCGTCCAGGGGCTCACGCCCCTGGCTACGTCCGGTCGCCCCTCTGGGGCTTTGGGAACAGACTCTCATCTTTACTTCCGACTACCTACTGCCTACTGCCTGCTCACGGGATCAAAGCGTGCGGCGGATGACATCGATCCGATAAGCTTCGATGACGTCGCCGACCTTGATGTCGTCGAAGTTGCTGACCTTGATGCCGCACTCGAAGTTCTGGGGGACCTCCTTCGCGTCGTCCTTGAACCGCTTGAGCGCCTCGATGGAGCCCTTGTAGATCTCGCGGCCCTCGCGGATGAGGCGGACCTTGGCCGATCGCTCCATCATCCCCTGGGTGACGAAGCAGCCGGCGACGGCCCCGACCCGGGAGATCTTGAAGACCTGGCGGACCACGGCCCGGCCGAGGTGGACCTCCTTGACTTCGGGGACCAGCATCCCCTCGACGGCCTTCTTGATGTCGTCGGTGACCTGGTAGATGATGTCGTAGCGGCGGATCTCGATATTCTTGTCCTCGGCCATCGCGATCGCCCGATCCTCGGGTGCGACGCGAAAACCGATGACGATGGCCTGGGAGGCGTCGGCCAGGACGATGTCGCTTTCGGTGATGCCGCCGACGGCCTTGAGCAGGATCCGGAGCGGGACCTCCTCATTATGGAGCTTCTCGAGCTCCTTGGTGAGGGCCTCGATGGAGCCCTGGACGTCGGCCTTGAGGATGAGGTTGAGGCTCTTGATCTTCTGCTCGGCCATCTTGCTGTAGAGGTTCTCCAGCGTGACGGCCTGGCGATCGAAGTGGGCGGCGTCGCGGGCGCGGTTCGCCGGGCCTCGGCGACCTCGCGGGCGCGCGAGATGTCCTCGACGACGCCGACATCCTCGCCGGCGGAGGGGACGATGTCCAGTCCGGAGACCTCGACGGGGGTGGAGGGACCGGCATGGTCGATCAATTGCCCCTTGTCGTTGAACAAGGCGCGGACCCGGCCGTAGCTGGTGCCGCAGACGATGACCTCGCCGACGCGGAGGGTCCCCTCCTGGATCAGCACGGTCGCCACCACGCCCCGGCCCTCGGAGAGCGAGGCCTCCAGGCAGGTGCCCTTGGCCGGCCGGTTCGGGTCGGCCTTGAGCTCGTGCAGTTCGGCGATGGTCTCGAGCGTCAGGAGCAGCTCGGGGATGCCCTGGCCGGTCGTCGCCGAGGTCTTGACGACCTCGATGTCCCCACCCCACTCGACCGGGTGGAGGCCCTGCTGCGACAGCTCGCCGTAGATCTTGCTGAGATTGGAGGCATTGTTGACGTTGGGCAGGTCGATCTTGTTGAGCGCCACGACGATCGGCACCTCGGCCGCCTTGGCGTGGGCGATCGCCTCCACGGTCTGGGGCATGACGCCGTCGTCGGCGGCAACGACCAGCACGACGATGTCGGTGACATTGGCACCGCGGGCGCACATCGAGGTGAATGCCTCGTGGCCGGGCGTATCGACGAATGTGATGGCCCGGTCGTTGGACTCGACCTGGTAAGCGCCGATGTGCTGCGTGATGCCGCCACTCTCGGAGTTGACCACGTTCGACTTGCGGATCCGGTCCAGCAGCGAGGTCTTGCCGTGGTCGACATGCCCAAGAATCGTGATAACCGGGGGCCGGGGCACGAGATTCTCCGGGTCGCTGGACTCGGAGAAGGCCGCGATCATCTCCTCTTCCGGGGTGGTCTCGTGGACCACCTGGAGCTCGATGCCGAACTCCATGGAGAGCATGACGGCGAGGTCTTCCTCCAGGGTGGAGTTGATGGTCAGGAGCTGGTTCAAGCCCATCAGCTTGCGGAGCAGATCGCCGTGCTTGATGCCGATCGCTTCGGAAAGGGCCCGCACGCTGATCGGCGGCTCGATCTGGGCGCGCGACTTGCGAGTGGGGGCCAGCACGGCGCGATGCCCACCCCGGGACTTCTTCGAACCGCGCGAGCGCCGGAACTCCTCATCCTCGCCGGAGAGCAATGCGGCGGCGGGTACGGGGGATGTGACCCGGCGTTCGCCGGCCCGCTCGTTCCGCTTGGCCCGGCGGCCGGCCCGATCGGCGGGCGAGCCCAGGCGGGCGCCTTTGTTCTTGCGATCTTCTTCTTCATCCACCGGCGGGGCCGGCGGGGCTGCCGGAGAGGTCAAGCCCGGCCCGATGCGCCGGGGCTGCGATCCGGCGGGCGGGCCACCCGGGCGCGGTGGGCCTCCGTGTCCGATACTGCGCGGCGGCTGGCCGCCCCGGCCGCCGGGCGCAGACCCGGGAGCGGGGCCGGTCGGCGCCTGGAACACCTGGAGCCCCCCCTTGCGCATCATCTCCATCATCTCGTCCCGCGTCATCTTCTTCTCGGGACGCTGGGCCTTGGGCCCGGCGGGCGGGACCTGGCGTTGCGGGCCTCCCGATCGCGACGGAGACGGGATGTGCTGGGCCACCGGGGGCAGCGGCCGACTGGACGCGCGCGGACCTTCGCGACGGCCACCGTCGCCGCCGGGTCCTTCGACGGGGCGGCGCGGCTGGGTGGGCGGCGGTGCCGTCGGTCCACTCCCTCGAGGCGTCATGATGCGGACCCCGCCCGGCGACATGTACTGGTCCGGACTCATCGGTTGGAGACCCTGACCACCTGGTGTCCCGGATGATGACCCCGGCCGAGACTCGGGGCGCGGACCATGCCCCGACGGGCCCGAAGAACCCGGGCGCGGGCCGCCGCCGGTCTGTCCATGCCGCGTGTGCGCCGACAGGGGACCGCCGCCGGCCGGGCGGGAACCCGGCCTCTCGAAGCCGCCGCCTGGCCGCGACGACGACGGCGGCGGGCCCTGGGCCGGACGCCCCGAGGCCGGCCCAGCGGGTCCCTCCGGCGCTGAGCCCGGCGCAACCGGCCGCGACATTCCCGCTGGGGACGAGCCCGGAACCATCCGCTGGGTCGAAGCCGGCGGCGGCGGCCCGGCGGGCGTCGACGCCGCTCCGGGCGTGGCCTCGGCGGTCGGGCCGGGAGCCGGGACTCCGGTACGCACCGGTGACGCCGCCGGGGCAGGGCCCTGGGGCGCAGGCGCGTGCGAAGGCCCCAAAACCGCCGGCTTGGAACCGAGAACCGCCGGCCGTGCCGGCTCACCGCCTCCGCGTACCGGTGAGGCCGCGCCCGGCTTGGGCACCGGCGCAGGCCCGCCCCCCGGCATCGACGTCGCCGGACTCGAACCGCGAGCCTCCCTCCCGGCAACCCCCTGCTTGATCAAGGACCGGATCCGCTCGACCGTACCCGGGTCCAGGCTCGCCAAGGCGCTGAGCTTGACGTCCAGCCCCGCCTTCTGAATGCGATCCAGCAGCTCTTGGCTCTTCATGCCCAGCTCTTTGGCCAGCTCATGCACGCGCATCGACAAAGGCAACTCCTCCCGGACACAGCTCCGGTCTCCCGGGATAGATTCGACCCGGGTTTGTGTCGTGGTGTTCTCGATGATTCTACTGGTCCCATTGAATGCGGATGAAGGCCAACCTGGCAGCCGGCCTCCCTTGAGATTCTACCAGGAACCCGGCCCGCCGTCCCATCGACAGACGGTCCGAGTTGTGGACGGGAGCACGCACCATCGGGCCGGTTTCGACCGTTTGTCGACTTGGTCCGCTGGTCATCGACAGCAGAGTCGGCCCGTGACGGGCCCGACCATCTCTCCCTTCCCTTGGTTACATCAGGCTTTGCCCGGTCCCTGGGGTTCCGCGCACGGCCTCGAATCGGAATCGGCTTGGGCTCGGGTTCAAGAGCCGGTCGATAATCACTGGGACCTTTCGGGTGCGGGCCTCTTGCCCGCGTCTGAGAATGAAAGGCAGGCGTGGTGCCTGCACGATGAAGACTGATTGCATGGATTGTATCTTGAGTCTTCCCGGTAAGTCGTTGTCATCTTCTGGATCAGGGCGCCTCGCCGGTCGGGTCGTCGGGATCGTGGGGGGATGGCTTCGGCCGCGGGGACGAGCCGCCCGGCCGGCTCGAGCCGGTGGCGGGCTCGGTCGAGGTCGTCGGGCCGGGGCCGGCTGGCCGTTCTCCATCGCCTTGCTCGACCGCTTCGGTCACGATCCGGAGGGTCTCCCCCTGATCGTCCTCACTGGGCGGGAAGGTGACTTCATGGCCCTGGCTCGAGAGGCCCGCGGTCTCGACCGCCAGGGCCAGGTCATGGAACTCTTCGTCAAGACCCTCGTCACGCTCCAGGTCGGAACTCTCATCAGATGATACGTCGCCGACGGCCGATTCGTCCGGTTCGGGGCTCGTGTCCGACGCGGATTCCTCGACTGAAGGATCGAGGAGGCTCAGGGAAGCTCCCGCGTCGGAGTCCGGGTCAAGGCCGGCGTCCGGCTCCGGATCCGCATCGAGGCCGGTGGATTCGCCCGTACCGTCGTCGACGCCGGACTGGCCATCGGTGCTTGTGTCCTCGTCGGCGTGGCTCCCGCTAACCTCGGGGGCGACCTCCTCGGGGGCGATCCGCTGTCCCTTGCGGCGGGGGAGCTCATCGGTTTGCTCTTCGGCCAGGACTTCCGCCCGGGCCACGATCTCGACCGCTTGTTCCTCGGTCAGTCCCTCAATCGTGTTCACTAAATCGGCGATCTCCATCACCGACAGGTCGTCGAAGCTGAGGATTCCTTGCTCGACCAGGCGTTCGGCCAGTTCGGTGTCGACAACATCGATCTTCTCGAACGACTTGACCGCCTTCTCGATCACCTCGTCGAGCTCCTCGGCCGTCATGATCTCGATGTCCCAGCCCACGAGCTTGGAGGCGAGCCGGACGTTCTGCCCGCGGCGGCCGATCGCCAGCGAGAGCTGATCGTCGCGGACCAGGACGATAGCCCGCCCGAGCAGGTGGCAGAGCATTACCTCGTCGATTTCGGCCGGCTGGAGTGCGTTGGGGATCAGGACCTGGAGCGATTCGTTCCAGCGGACGATGTCGATGCGCTCGCCCCCCAGCTCGTCCACGATGTTCTTGATTCGCGTCCCGCGCACCCCGACGCAGGCGCCCACCGCATCGACCTTGGAGTCGTTGGAGGTCACCGCAACCTTCGACCGGTAGCCCGCCTCCCGGGCCAGGGCGCGGATCGCGATGATCTGATCGGCGATCTCGGGGATCTCCAGCTCGAAGAGGCGACGGACGAAGTCGGGATGCGTGCGGCTGAGGATGATCTTGACCCGCTGGCCGACCTTGCGGACGTCCAGGATGATCGCGCGGATCCGCTCGTTGGGATGATGGCTCTCGCCCGGGATCTGCTCGCTCCGGGGCAGGATGGCGTCGGTCTTCCCGAGGTTGACGATGACCGCCCCCCCCTCGAACCGCTGCACCGTCCCGGTCATCAGGTCGCCCCGCTGATCCTCGAATTCGTCGAACAGGCTATCGCGCTCGGCCTCCCGGATCTTCTGGATGATCACCTGCTTGGCCGTCTGGGCGGCAATCCGGCCCAGTTCCGCCGGATCCATCTTGATCCCATCCTTGGTTGCGTCGATGGCGCCGGAATCCGGATCGATCCGCACCTCGATCTCGGCCGCTTCCGGATAATGCTTGCGTGCGGCAGTGGTAAGAGCCGATTGGATCCCCTCAAACAGAATATCCTTGGAGATATTCTTATCGCGGTGGATGCTATCGACAATACGAACCAGATCGACGCTCATTCCTCTCCTCCGAGGCGTGCTCACTCAGGGCGCTGGGCCCCCGGCAGGCGGGATGCCCGACCGGGGCGGGATGACAACAACCGCGAGGACTCCGAGCCCCCTCGATTGCCGGGGCTGGGAGGACCTGACCGCGGTGTTTCGATCGTTTCCATCCGCTCCTGGCATGGAGTCCGGGAGAAAGACCCGCGATGGCCCAGGCCGCACGCTTCCATCCGTTCCTGGCGGTGAAGCCGGGAGAAGGATTCTGGCGCAGGGAGCGAACCAAGCCCCGAAAGGGCCGAGCCCGATTCGACAGTGTCTCCGACCCCGGCCCAAGCGCTCAATCTAACACGTAGTTGACAGGGCTGTCAAGCGGCCTAACAATGGAAGGGCGATTGCTTGAAGGGATTGCGGCCGGGACTGCCGAGGCCGGCGGTTTCCGGCCCGTCGAGGGGTCGAACCCCATCGGAGGCCTCGACACGAGCGATGCAGACTGTCCTGCTGGATCACCAGTCGTTGCGCAGGGTCCTGGAAGGGGCGGGCTTCCGCTGCACGCCCCAGCGGCTGGCCGTCTACGACTCCTTGACCCGGGCGGCACACCATCCCACGGCCGAGGAGGTGTACCACGCCGTCCGCTCTGTGATCCCCAAGATCAGCCTGGCCACCGTGTACAAGGCCCTGGAGGCCCTGGTAGCCACCGGCATCGCGGCCAAGCTCACCGCGGGGGCCGGCTCCGGCGACACCAGCGCCCGCTATGACGCCCGCCGCGACCTCCACTATCACTTCCGTTGTTTGCGGACCGGAGCGGTGCACGACCTGCCCACGCGGTTTGACCCCAGCCTGATCGACAAGCTCGATCCCCAGCTCTCGGACTATCTCAGCCGCCAGGGGTTCCAGGTAACCGGATACCGCCTGGAACTCGTGGGCTATCAGGACGGGCTCGTCAACTGATGACCGCAACAGCCGCTCTATTCCCGCTCATCGACACCCACGCGCATCTGGACGACTCGCGGCTGCGCAGTGATTGGGACGGGGTCCTGGAGCGTGCGCGGCAGGCCGGGGTTGTGCAAGCCGTGGCGATCGGCACGACAGCCGCCGACAGCGCGGCCGTCGTGGACCTGGCCCGGGCGCATCGGGGCCTTTTCGCGGCCGTGGGGATCCACCCCAATCACGCGGCCGAAGCCGGCGAGCCGGACTGGCCCCTCGTCGTCGAGCTGACCGGACAGCCGGGGGTTGTCGCGATCGGGGAGACCGGCCTCGACCGATACTGGGACCGCACACCGTTCGCGATCCAGCAGGAGTGGTTCGGCCGTCACCTGGAGCTGGCGCATTGGCTCGACCTGCCGGTGGTGATCCACTGCCGCGACTGTCAGCGCGATTTGATCGAGCAGTTGCGAGAGCTGGGCCGTCCGGTCCGCGGGGTCCAGCACTCCTTCACCGGGACCTGGGACGATGCCCGGGCGTTCCTGGACCTGGGCCTGGATCTCTCCTTCGCTGGCATGCTGACCTACACGAACAAGAGTCTCGACGCCCTCCGCGAAATCGCCGCCCGAGTCCCCCTCGACCGGATCCTCGTCGAGACGGACAGCCCCTATCTGAGCCCCCATCCCTTCCGCGGCCGCAACAACGAGCCGGCGCGGGTCGCACTGACCGCCCGGCGCCTGGCCGAGATCCGTGGCCTGGCTCCCGAGGAGCTCGCGCAGATCACGACAGACAACGCGCGGAGACTCTTCCGGCTCCCACCTGATGAGACTCTCTGACCACCCGTCTTAGCGACTGTCTCGGAAGGTCTTTGTAGGGTGCTCTCTGAGCACCGATCCGGGGGACTTTGCCGAATTCGGTGCTCACAGAGCACCCTACGAGACGGCCGTTGAGGCTTCCGGGAAGGTCTTTGTAGGGTGCTCTCGGAACACCGACGAAATAACTTCCCGACTTCACACATTGGGTAAAATGCGGTAGTTCCAGCGTGGCAGGATGGCGTCCCGGAGCAACTTCACGGCATCCTTGGCGGTTTCGCTGACCTTTCGGCCGAGTTGATAGACCTTGTCCAGGATGTCAACTTGAACCGTCAGGCCCGTCCGCGTCGTGGCTTTCCTCATCAGTTCGGCGACCCAGTCGATGTTGTGCAGGATGACGCCCTTGCAGACCCGCGTCAGGTGGGGGAACAGGCGATGTTCGATCGGGTTGAACTTCGAGGCGTACGGCGGATAGTGCGCCACCCGGATCTCCAACTCCAGGTCGTTGGCCAGGCGTTGCAAGTCGGCCCGGAACAAGTGCTGCTGGTAGCGGTCGTTGTCCGCCGGGTTGCTCCCGCCGCCATCGCAGAGCAGCAGCAGCGACGTCGCCTGCGGGTAGACCGCGTTGCCGAATCGGTCCCACCAGTCCTTGACGCAGTCGCACGCGAATTCGCTGGTATCATGACTCGTGCCTAGGTGGATGTATCCGCGATTCTGCTTGAGGTCGTAGATCCCGTGGGGCAACACGAGTCCCTCGGCGAACTCGTCGAAGTCGTGGTCGAACACCCGGATCGTCTGTCGCGTCTGGAGCGTGCCGGCGCGGAAGAAGTTGCCGAGCCGTTCTCGGGATTTCAGGTCCATGCTCAGGACCGGGTGGGGGGAGTCGAGGTATTCCCCCTTGAGCCGGCCGATCGTCTGGAATTGGTGGTCTCGCTCGGGGTGGCGGCTCAGCGGTTCCATGCGCAGGGCTTTGCGTTCATGGAAACCTTCCTGATCGAGCAGTTGGCTGACGATATGCACACTGACAAAGCTTCCACACTCTCGCATGCCACCTGCGATTTCGATCTTGGTCAAGTTGGTCCAGATCAGGGACTCCGCGGTTGGGCTGCCGGCGGTGCGATCGAGGAGGACCTTGTGGAAGTTGTTGGTGATCTCGGGGTCTTGATCGAGCCGCCGTCTCCGCCCCCCGCCGGGCTGGCGGACCTGCGGAGCGGGTTCGGCGGGGAGATCCTCGAGGTCGCGCTGGCCGTGACGAATGGTCTTGGGATCGACGCCCAAGACCTTGGCGATGTACTCGACCCCGCCGTGACCCAACTTGGCCGCCTCGACCGCCGCATACCGTCGCCGATCATTCTCGCGCAAGGAATGGTAGAATGCTCTCATGGTCCGCTCGACGTCCGGGGAATAAGGCGACATGATTGGCCTCCGGCTAAAGACCCAGATACGGAACAATCCTCGCTATACCACCGCACGCCCCCCCGGGACCAGAAGGGCCCTCCGAAAACCGACATCGCGGGGAGGCAGACGGGTCGCGCGCCCAGGAACAGCCTGGATCTTCCTATCTTACCTAGGTTCTCATGGCGAACAGCAGTTTGGCACCCTGAAATGGGGATGTTATTTCGTCGGCGTTCCCTGAGCACCGATCCGGGGGACTTTGCCGAATTCGGTGCTCACAGAGCACCCTACGAGACGGCCGTTGAGGCTTCCGGGACAGACTATTCGCGCGCAGTTCACCGACTCCGACCATCGGCACAACCGGCAATTTTTGCCCAGCCCTCGGAATTTCGCGCCGGCAACCTTGACATTGTTGAAAAAAGTGCATTTTCCCCCCGCGACGGCACTCATGAGGTACTTTTACTTTCAAGAACGCAGGTTAAAATGCCGCTGACGCGGATCGGCGCGCCGTTTGCCCTACCAGACTGCACCGTTTCCACCGATCGGATTTGCACTCACGTCAACCTGTCCGGGAGATTGAACTGTCATGGCTTCGGGGAGTTGGATCAAGGAGGCCTGGGAACTTGTGCCGATCCTGCTGCTCTTGCTGGTCGGCGGTGCGATCGCCATCCCGAGTGGGGTCCGCCGGCTGACCTCACCGAAAGACGCGCACCAGCTCGCGGGCAACCTGTCGGCGATCTTGCTCCGGTTGCTCGGCTACGTGGCCACCATGCTGGTGGTCCATGAATGGATCGGCTTACGGTCGGGTCTCGGCTGGTGAGGCGGGACACGGTCGTGCTCGACGAAACCGGACGAGGATCAGACCCCCGGGCCTTCGGACCCCACAGGATCTTGTGCTGCTGGAGTTGCAGCCGGACGGGCAGGCGGGTTTCGAGGATCCACGCGGCCAGATCGGTCGGGTTGACCTGACCGAACGACGCACTCAGGAGCACCGGGCATCGTTCAGTCAGCCGTCTTGCGCCGATCAGATCGGCGGCCCAGTCGAAGTCGCGACGATCGCAGATCACCACTTTGACCTCGTCGATCGCCTTGAGCCGATCTAGATTGCTCCAGACATTGGCCTCGACCTCGCCCGAGCCCGGCGTCTTGACGTCGAGGATGATCCGCACCCGGGGATCGACCGCGACGGTGTCGATCGCGCCGCTGGTCTCGAGCAACACGGTCTTGCCGGCATCGGCGAGCCGGGTCATGAGCGGATAGACCTCGGGCTGCAAGAGCGGCTCACCACCGGTCAGCTCGACCAGGTTGTCGCCGAGTTCCAGGGCGCGGGTCAGGACCTGATCGAGGCTAAGAACCTCTCCCTGGTTGAAGGCGTGCGGCGTGTCGCAGTAGACGCAACGCAGGTGGCAAGCGGTCAGCCGGATGAAGATGCAGGGCAGACCGGCGAACGTGCTCTCGCCTTGCAGGCTGCGGTAGATCTCGTGGATCAGGAGCGTCCCGGCCGGCTTGCCCGCCAGGGGTTTGAGCCGCTGGTGATGCTGTGGGGAGATCGCGATCACCGGCAAGGCCGGGAGTTCGTCATTTGTCAGACTTTCCATCAAGAGTCCGGAAGACATGGCCTTGCCCGCTGGGAGTCATCATCTCTTCGCCCGGAATCATCATACGAGGTGAGCGAGCCTTCGCCCAGAGCAGGGTGGCATCCTCGTCATACCAGCCGTCGTCTCTGGCAGGCGACGGTGTAAGTCGCCTCCAAATCGATCGGGAGAGCGAACTCGGCATTGAGCGCCAGCGGCAGCACCGGCAAGGGCTGACCGATTTCCAGTGCCGTCGGCCACATCTCGATCTGTTCCTGCCCCTCGCGGACGACCGGCCGATACGCGACTCCATAAAGGGTGGCCTCCGCCGGCATGGCAAAGGCTTCGATCATGGCCAAGAACCCGCAGGATCTCATTATGCAGGTTCGCGCGCCGGCTGGTGACGATATCGATGACGATGAGACTGATCCCCCGGCACAGATAGCTGGCGCACTCGACCACGAACGCCTGGCGATGCGCGGTGCGATCCTTGTTGCCGGGGCTGACCAGCTCGATCGCCGCCACCAGCCGGGCCCCGCCCTCGTTTTCAAACACCAGGACTTCGAAAGCGTCGGGAAATGCGGCCGGGGCGACCATCGCCGGAGCAGGAGGAACCCAGACCCGGGGAGGTAAGGTGGCTGTTCCGCCGGCTCGGTGCCCGGTTGATTCCGAATCGGTGAAGGTGGCCACGTCGATCTCGACCCAAGGGCCGAGCTGCGCATGCTCCTCGGCGAAATAGCCCTCGGGCAACAGGGTTTCGTTCAAGGCGTCGGCGATGGCCCCGGCCCAGTTGACGTGGAACGATTCCCAGTGCCGTCGCGGGGCCAGAGGCGAGTGGAAATGGTCGAGTAGCGGCATGGGAATGCCTTCCCTCCCGAGTCGCGTTTGCTCACCTCCCTCATCATACGGCTGCAACGCCGGTTCGCACAGACCAGCGAACCGGGGACGTCGTCAAGACGATGCACCACGATTCGCAAGCGGCTCCTTCCGATCCGTAATGGGAGGACAACTCCCGGCCATCTCCCGATTCAGCGTCACGAAATCTCTCCACACCTCTGGCACGTTGTCTTCTTGGAAGATAGCCTCGACAGGACACTCGGGAAGACACGCATCGCAATCAATGCACTCGTCGGGATCGATGAACAACATGGCGTCGCCCTCGCGAAAGCAGTCACAAGGGCACACGACGACACAATCCGTGTACTTGCAACCGAAGCACGGTTCCGTCACCACGTAGGCCATGACTCGCTCCTGAAGGAATGGAACAGGATTTCCGCTGGCTTTCAGGTAATGCCTTCTCGTCGATACAAGCGGCCAGGAATCCATCGGAATTCGTCAGAATCGGGAGAAGACGATGGGCGAGACCCCAGCCGGCTGGACGTCCCTCGTTCTGCTGGAACGATTTCGCGACGGCGATGACCGGGCTGCGGACGCGTTGTTCGCCCGCTATTTCGAACGGCTGACCCTGCTGGCCCGGAGCCGGCTCTCGACTCGCCTGGCGCGCCGGACCGATCCGGAAGACATCGTGCTGTCGGCCTATCGGAGTTTCTTCGTCGGCGTACGCGCCGGCCGCTTCACGCTCGGTCGCGGCGGCGATCTCTGGCGATTGCTGGCGTCCATCACCAAGCACAAGCTGCTCCGTCAGGCCCGGCATGAACGTGCGGATCGCCGGTCGGTTGACACCGAATGTCGCCTCGATCAGGTCGAGGAGGTCCGGTTTCTCGACCGGCACTCGGACCCCACTCCGGAAGAGGCCGTCGCTTTGGCCGACGAGCTGGAATGGGTCCTCTCGCAACTGAGTGTTTTCGCGCGGCGCGTGCTGGAGCTCCGGTTACAGGGAGCACAGCTCTCCGAGATCGTGGAGGATACCGGGCGTTCGGAGCGCACCATCCGGCGCACGCTCGGTCAGATCCGCGACATCCTGGCCGGGCGACGGGACGATGCCTGACGACGCATTCGAATCGCACATCCTCCGCTTCGAGGAGGACTGGCAACGGAATGGTCCCGTCGAGATCGCCGATTACCTGGACCAACCGCCGGCACTGACCTCTCAGGACCGACGCCATTTGCTCATCGAGCTCATTGGCATCGACCTGGAGTTCCGGTGGCGGAAGCCTGGCGCGCGGACGAACGAATGATGCTGGAGGGCTATGCCGCGAAGTTCCCGGAGTTAGGCTCGCTCGACGAGTGGCCGATCGAGCTCATCGGCGAAGAATACCGGGTGCGGCGGCACTGGGGCGATCGGCCCACTCATGAGGAGTTCCTCTCGCGATTCTCAGCAAGGCAAGAGCTGATCCGGAGAGAGCTGCTGCAAATCGACCGGGAGCTTGCGGACGAGTCGGCCGATCCTCGTGAGATCCCGCTTCCTCCTTCGAGGCGGACATTCCCACCCGAAGACCTGCCGGACCCCACTCGGGACGGTCCCCTGCTGGCACACCAGGACTTCCTCCTTCAACGCATGATTGGCGCGGGGCGGATGGGCAAAGTTTACCAGGCGTGGCAACAGAGCGAGAGCCGGGCGGTTGCCGTGAAATTCCTTCGCAAGACGTTTCTCGGTCAACCTGACGTAGTTCATCGCTTCATCGGAGAAGCGAGGACCATCGCCCGGCTACGTCATCCCAGCATCGTCGGAATCCACGGACTGGGTCGCACACCCGCCGGCGCGTATTTCCTCGTCATGGACCTGGTCGCCGGACCCAACCTGGAATTCCTCCGTACAACCCGAGTCATCTCCACCGAGGAGGCCATCCGCTGGGCCATCGAGACTTGCCATGCGCTCGAACATGCGCACGCCCGAGGCATCGTCCATTGCGACCTCAAACCGGCTAATCTGTTGCTCGACGGGGATGGCCATCTCCAGGTGACCGATTTCGGTTTGGCTCGATCGCTCACCGAGCACACCCCGTGGACCGCCGAGATCGAAGGGACCGCACCGTTCATGGCTCCCGAACAAGCCTCGCGATCTTGGGGTCCCATCGATATCAGAACCGATGTGTACGGGATCGGAGCGGTCCTCTACACGTTGTTGACCGGTCGCCCGCCCTGGGTCGGTCGAAGGCTACCGGACATCCTGGCGGACGTCATCAGTACCGCACCGGTGATCCCGCCCATCAGCCTCCGCGCCGAACTCCCGAAACCCGTCAGCGATCTTTGCCGGAAGTGTCTCTCCAAATCGCCAGAGGACCGCTATACCACGGTTCACGAGGTTCGCACGTCTCTGGAGGGCATAGCTTGAGTGTCGGAAGGAACCCTCGTGTTCATTAGACTCCTACCGCGACTTCCTCGATGCTTCCAGCTCCAGCAAGAGCTGATTCACGGCCTGATCCAGGTCTTTTTCATAGATGTTCTTATATCGGATCACGCCGTTGTAATCCAGCACGTAGATCGTGGGATAGCTCCGGATATCCCAGGCCGTGTTGATCGGTCCCTCGTAATCTCCGTCCCAAACGCATCGCCAGGTGTTTCCCGCGTCCACCCAGGCTTTCTTCAGCTCCGCGCGGTCTTTGGACGGTTCCGCGTTGATGCTGACCAGCGCGAAAGGCTTGTCTCGAAGCCGCTTGACGAGTTCCCGTTCGGAGGGGTAGAGCGTCCGACAGAAGCCGCAGAAGAAGTGGCTGCCGAAGTCGAGGACGACGACCTTGCCTCGATAGTCGCTCAATCGGAACGAACGGCCGTCGAGGTCCTTGCCCTCGATTTCCGGAGCCGGCTTACCGATGGTCAGGTGACGCATTTCATGGAGGGCGGCGCGGGCGGCCGTCCCCAGGGTACTCGTCTGGGGGCGCTGGTCTTTGTCATTGTTCGGAATATCGGCATACTCGGCGGCGACCCGCGTGAAGAGTGCCTCGGCTTCCCGATCGAGTGCGGCCGGATCAAGCCGGCGAAGCCGATCGATGTAGTCGGCCCCCCAACCCTCCACGACCAGGGGAAACGGACGGATGATGTGAGTGGGTTCGTATGATGAGGGGTTGACGTTGGACCGCTTCGCCTCGCGCGACCACTGGGCTCGCTCCTTGAGGTAACGGGCGAGCCAGTAGCAGGCCATGCCCTGGACGTCCCGATGCGGATTCCGGGCCAGAGCGTCGCGGAGCAGGCGCTCGGTTGCCTCCGAGCCGGCTGTGTACCGCTCCTGAAACGCGAAGACCGGCGCCAGCTTGGTACCGAGGATATGATCGCGGATCAACAACCGCTTGGCCTCCTCCGTCTCCGGGCCGAACGCCACATGCGACGCGACCCAGATCAGGGCATCCTCGGCGGCCTCCGTGCCGGGGTATTTCCCGGCCAGGGCCATGAAGCCCCCCGCGAAGTTCCTGGCATTGCGACCGGGGAGTTTATCCAGTTTGGCGAACTCGGCCTCAGTCTTCGCCTCACGATTGGCTTTGACAAAAGCCTCGAACGCGATGTCATGCTCGTGTTTGAGGACTCGATACTGCTCCTCAGGCGCCTTTGGTTGATCATCAGGTCCCTGAAGGGCCGCAAGGACCAACATCCCGATCATCGTGAAGTTTCGCATAGAAACCTCCAGAGCACCTCAGTGACGATTTACCCAGACTCTATCACAACAGTCGGAGGATCGGAAGTTTCATGAGTCCAGAGTCTGACAACACGATCGGTCGGCCGAGGGATTCGACCGCGACGAGATGCGTGCGACCGTCTCCGGATGAATTGCGATGAAGGACCTGACCCGCGAATCGCTTCTTGACTGACCATTACACGGAAGTAATAATGACAGAGTGGACGAATCGGTGGAAAACTGGTGATGGATGAGCCCCCGAACGCAACCAGGGCCGAGCGATTCGCGGAGTTTTTGCGGCGCCTCGAGATGGCGCCCGCCGCTTCCACCTTCGACGAGGCGTTTCGGTAGCTCAGCGACATCCTCAATTCCGTCGAGGACGAGATGACATCCATCCCCTTCGACCCGGCCATCTGGCAGAACGACGGTCGAATGTACCCTCCGCTGTGGGACAGTCTATGGTCCGTCTCCGGGCGGAACGATGTGAAACGGTTTCCGAGCAAGGCTCACAACACGCTGATCGGCGACAACGGGGCCATCGAGATCCGGGACTTATCCGGTCGGACGATCCTCGCCAAGCCGGGGGCCGACGGCCGGACGGTTTGAGGAAAAGGGGTACGAGCATGAATCAAGTCGAGCGACTTCGGGACGATCTGGCCAAGCGATTCCCCAGTCTCGCCGTCGCGATCGACGAGCCGGCCGACGTCCAGGGCTCATGGTTCCTCGACGTTCGTCGCGATGGCGACGCTCGGCCCGTGGTTGTCGAGTGGCGGCCCGATCGGGGTTTCGGGGTCTCCACGCCGGAAGCGGACGACTACGGTTTCGGGCCGGATGAGCTCTATCCCAATGCGAAGGCTGCGTTCGACCGCGTCGTGCGCCTGGTCCTCTCGGGCGGTCGGACCGAGCCACCTCGCGCCGTCCGGCTGGCCGAGCTGCGCCAGTACCTGGGAATCTCTCAGGAGGAGTTGGCCGAGCGAGCAGGCGTCGGGCAGGCCAATATCTCCCGGATCGAAGGCCGGGGTGATCTGAAGATCAGCACTCTGGCCCGAGTCGTGGAAGCGATGGGTGCGTCGCTCTCGATTCGCGCCCGCTTCCCGGACGGCGTCGAGAGGGAGCTGGAGGTTTGACGTAACCGTCCACCCGGATTCGGCGCAGCCGGGAGACCTCTGCGGTGAGAAACTTCGCCGCCTGGGCTCACTGCGACCTGCGCCGCCAGAGCCGGCTTGATCCCAGCCACCTTGGGATCCGCCTCACCAAACTTGGGGGTGGCTGGGGTCGAGCCCGAAGGGCGATGCTCCCAGGGATCCCCGTCCTCCCCTCGAAGAGAATCAAGACGGATCACTCCCGGACCATCGCCTCCAGCACCTGATCGACCGACACCGTGGCAAAGGTACTGGCGTAGTCCGACATGGCATAAGGGATGATCAGCTCGCGGTTGTGGAGCACGGCGCCGCAACTGTAGACGACGTTGGGCACGTAGCCTTCGCGTTCGTTGGCATCGGGCTCCAGGAGCGGCACGTCCAGCCGGCCGATCACCCGCGATGGGTCGTCGAGGTCGAGCAAGAACGCACCCATGGCGTACTTGCGCATCGCACCGACGCCGTGAGTCAGCACCAGCCAGCCCGCCTCGGTCTCGATCGGCGAGCCGCAGTTGCCGAGCTGCACGTACTCCCACGCGTAAGTCGGCTTGGCGATCAGCTCCTTGGTGTACCAGAAGTGGAGCATATCCGAGTACATCAGGTAGATGTTCTCATTATCCTGCCGCGAGAGCATCGCGTAGAGCCCCCGGACCTTCCTCGGGAACAGCGCGAAGCCCTTGTTCCGGACCTCGGGGCCGTTCAGGGTGCTGATCTTGAACCGGAGGAAGTCGTCGGTCTCGAGGATCTGGGGCAGGACCACCTTGCCGTCGAAGGCCGTGTAGGTGGCGTAATACCGGAACGAGCCGTCGTCCTCGATGAACTGGACGAACCGGGCGTCCTCGATGCCGTTGACCTCGGTCGGCGACGAGGGGAAGATGATCCGCTCGGAGATGTGCTGATCGGGGGAAAACCCGATCTCGTAGTTGGCCTTGGCGAGGGTCAGCATCCCCCGGGAGACCGGCTCGAGCTCGATGATGCCGCGGCCGGCTCTGGTGCAGGCCCCGAGCGACCGCGTTCTGGAGCTCGTCGAGCGTGAACTGGTCGCTGAGCGTGGCCAGGACCTGGCCGGTGAACGGGCCTTCGACGCCGAGCTCGATCAACTTGCGGTAGAACAGCGTCTTGTCGAAAAGCGTGTTGGGGACCATCTCGGGGGCCGTGACGAACCGCGTCGACTCGTCCATGCGGATGCGACTCTCTGCGTCGACCGCCCCGCTCCGGAACGTGATCGACGAGATGTGTCCCTCGCCGGTGGCGCGGAGGCTCAGCACGAACCGTCGCGAGCCCTCGGGCAAGCCCGACTGGTCCGGGTGCCAGACCATCGACGGGTTGAACAAGGCCGCCGATTCCAGCGCATATTCCTGAGCGAAATAGGAGCCGATCAGCATTCGCCGGTTCTCGCTCAGGTGCTGGTCCGTCAGGAGATGACGGCGAACCTGCTCGAACCGGTGCAAGAAGAAATGGCGGGTCTTCTGGTGCCGGTTGTAAAACTCGCGCATCACGCCCTCGATGAGGGAGTCAACCTCCGGCTCCGCGAGGGACATGAGTCGCGCGATGATCCGCTCGACGCGGTTCTCGTTGGCCAGCTCGAACGGCCGGATCACGACCCGGGCGTTGCTGGGCTTCAGGACGATGCCCGTGCGCCGGACATCCAGCCGGCCGCGGCCCCTGGCCGTACCGGCCGGGAAAACCATCCGGGCCGTGGGGGCCGCGGGCTCTGTAGTCGTCGTCGATCCGTTCACTTCCATGGATTTTGCCTCCTGACCTCGATGTCAAGAGAAGGATAGGACGCGTTTTTCGAATGAGGTTGGCGGGCCAATTCAGTTCACCTGCAACTGGCGGAGCGTGGCGGGCGTGCTTTCGACGAGCTTCATCTCCCCGAGTGCCAGGAGGAAGGCGAGGGTCGACTCGGCCCCCTGGTTCAGGTTGACGCGATCCTCCTGGAGCCCGTCGCAGCAGCCACCGGTCTTGGCATCGTAGATGTCAAGCCCCAGGTCGTTGCCGCCGAGGAACCATTCGAACGCCAGCCGGGCCTCCTGGAGCCAGCCGGGCTCCTCGGTGGCATGGTAGGCCTCGAGGCAAGCCGAGACGGTCGCGTGGGCCTCGATCGGCTGCTGGTCGAACTGGGCGCGGTCGCCGTCTCGTCGATAGAAGCCGTTGGACCCGATCGGGCGAAGGTAGCCGCTCTGGGACTTCTGCTGATCGACCAGCCAGCGCAGGGCGGGAGTCCGACGCTCAGGGCCTGGGGGCTCCCCCCCGATCGGGCACTGGCGATCAGGGCATGCGGCAGCTTGGCGTTGTCATACGCCAGGACGTCCTCGAACCAGGACCAGGATTCGGTCGCCGCTTTTTCGAAGCGCTCGATCAGCCGCTCGGTCAGCGCGTCGCGCACCTGGCTGGCCGGCCGGGCGCCGGAGAACCGCTGAAGGTACAGGCAAACGCCGATCAAGCCGAAGGCCCAGGCCCGGGGCGAGGTCGTCTCGGTGATCGCCGGCAGCGCCAGGTCGAAGATCTGGGAGGCCCAGAATTGCAGGTCGCGGCGCTTCGAGCGGCCCACGCAGGCCCCCAGCGCCCAGAGCGCCCGGCCGTGGCAGTCCTCGGAGCCGACCTCCTCGAGCCATCGGCGGTCGAAGCCCAGGAAGTTGCGGAACCGGCCGCGCGATCGGTCGAACGCGTGATTCAGGAACGCGGCGTACGTGGTCGCCAGCCGGTGCATCTCGCGCCGGGACCTGGCCGAGCTGCTCCAGGAGCACGGTCAACAGCAGGGCCCGCGCGTTGTCGTCGGTGCAATAGCCTTCGCCGAAGTTGGGGATCGCCGAGCTGGCGTGCTGCAGCAGGCCCGCCGAGTCGCTCATGCGGATCAGATGATCGAATCGCCAGCCGGGCAGGTCCATCGGCTGCTCGGCCAGCATCCGGACGGCCAATGGCTTGTACGGCACGTCCAGCCGGCTCCGCCGCGCCCGGTGATACGACCCCATGTAGAGGTGGGCCACATGGCTCCAGATCATCTCCCGGCCCAGGAGGTACGCCTTCTTCCGCATGGCGTGCCGCCGCGGCTCGTCGCGCAAGAGCTCGCAGACCTCGCGCGCCAGGGCTCCCGAATCGCCGAAGGGGACCAGCACTCCTCGGCCCTCGGCCAGCAGCTCCTCGGCGTACCAGTACGGCGTCGAGATCACCGCCTTGCCGCAGCCGAACGAGTACGCCAGCGTCCCCGACGTGATCTGCGCCGGGTTCAGGTACGGCGTGATATAGATGTCCGCCATGCCGATGAACTCGATCAGCTCGTTAATGTCGACGAACCGGTTGTAGAAGCTCACGTTCGGCTTGATGCCCAGGTCCTTGGCCAGCCGCTCCAGGCTGATCCGATACCGCTCCCCTTGCTCGCGGAGCAAGTTGGGATGGGTGGCTCCCAGCACGATGTAGACGAAGTTGGGGAATTCCTTGAGGATCGCCGGCATCGCCCGGAGCATCTGCTCGATCCCCTTGTTGGGCGACAGCAGCCCGAACGTCAGGGCGACAAACTTCCCCTCGACCCCGAATTGATCCTTGTAGAAGTTGGGGTTGACGAACGGCATGTCGGGGATGCCGTGGGCGATCAGGTCGATCTTGGCTTCCGGGACGTTGTAGACCTCGCGGAGGAACGTGCGGGCGCGGTCGGACATCACGATCAGCCGGGCCGAGAGCTCGGCGACCTGGCAGAGCACCCGATGCTGATCGGGATTGGGATCGCGCAGCACCGTGTGGAGGGTCGTGACAATCGGCGTCCGCAGGTCGCGCAACAGCCGCAGGACGTGGCTGCCCGACGGGCCGCCGAAGATGCCGTACTCGTGCTGGAGGCTGACGATATCGGTGTTGGCAAAATTGAGGAAGTCGGCCGCGCGCAGGTAGGAATCGACCTCCTGCTCCTCGATCTCGAACCGCACCTCCGCCGGATAGTCGTAGGTTTGCGGCAGGTCGTTGACCGGAACGACGAAGCAATCGGATCCGGGGTACTGGGTGGCGATCGACGTGCAGAGGTCGTAGGTGAAGGTCGCGATGCCGCATTTCCTCGGCAGGTAATCGCCGACGAACGCGATCTTCTGAATCTCGCTGTTTCGTTTCATGGTTTCGATCGTTTCCAGCGTTTCATCCCGCTCCCGCAAGAGCGATCATCATAGCAGGAGCCGGTTCGGAAACCAACGCGGTTTTTTACGGGGCTGGCGAAGGTAACGGTAGGCACCGTGGTTCTTCTCAAGACCGCGCCGGGGAGAATGACCGCTACCGGGAAGACTGGAATTCGAACCCGACGAGCCAGGACCGACCCGCGCCTGTCCTGATCGAGTCAGTCCGCGGCTGCAAGGCGATAGAACACTCGAGCAAAGAACTTGGATTCCGAAGAATCGCCGTGAGGAGCCTCCGATGAGCGGGTACTACTTTGAGTAGACCACCAACCGAGGAGGTCGGAACGAATGGCCATCAGCCCATCAGATCGGCTGCTCCGGCAGGTGCACCGGCTGTTTCACCTGGGAGCGGTCGGTACGATGTCCGATCCGCAACTCCTGGACCAGGTCGTCTCCCGGCGCGATGAGGCCGCGGAGGCGGCGTTCGAGGAGCTGGTGATCCGGCACGGCCCGATGGTGCTTCGGGTTTGCCGCAGCGTCCTCCACAACGCCCACGACGCGGAGGATGCCTTCCAGGCGGTCTTCCTCGTCCTGGCCAACCGGGCCGGGTCGATCCGCCGGAGCGGATCGGTCGCGAGCTGGCTCTTCGGAGTCGCACAGCGCGTGGCCACTCGCGCCCGGCGGAGCGCCGCGCGCCGGCACGCGCTGAACCAGCGCGTCGCCGGGCAAGCCTCCGAATCTTATCTCCCGGCGGAGCGCGATCCCGACTGGGAGTTCCTCCACGAGGAAGTCAACGGTTTACCCGAGCATCTTCGCGCGCCGATCGTGCTCTGCTACCTGCAAGGGTTGACCTACGACGCGGCCGCGCATCAGCTCGGGCTCTCCGAGACGGCGGTCCGCGGCCGGCTGGCCCGGGCGCGCGAGCGGTTGCGCCGGAGGCTGACCCGTCGTGGCGTGACAGTGCCGGCCGGTCTCTTCGTCGCCGGTGCGGCCGGTCAAGCCCAGGTGGCCATACCCGTGACGCTGATTCATTCGACCAGTCGCATCGCGCTGGGGTTCATGGCAGGCAACACGGCCGCCGTCCTCGCGCGGGGAGTGCTGAATTCCATGTTGCTGAACCGGCTCACACTCACGACGGTCCTGGTATGCCTCGGCCTCGGGGGCAGCTATTGGACCTGGCATGCTCTCGCAACGGTGGCCCATGAATCTGGCCAACCCGATCCCCGCCCGGCCGTCGCCAGGATATCCGGCGCATCTCAGCCGCCGCGCACCGATCGCTACGGCGACCCCTTGCCGCCCGGAGCGGCGATGCGTCTGGGCACCATCCGATTCCGCCAATTCCCGCACATCGGCCACATCGCCTATTCGCCGGACGATCAGCTCGTCTTGACGGATACCCAGGAGAATTTCCTCCAGGTCTGGGATGCACGAGACGGGAGGAAGCTGCGCCAGATCGACGCGGGAGTGGAGCAAGTTCACGACTTCGCCTTGTCGCCCGATAGGACGCTCATCGCCGTCGAGGGAGTCGGGTTCGCTCCCAAGCGGAACCTCGCGGTCTGGCAACTCACCTTCATCGAAGTCGCCACGGGCCGCACGATTCGCCGGGGCGAATGGGACATGCGATCCGCGGAAGATGAGCTGGCCTACTCCCCTGATGGCAAGACGGTCGCGACCGAGAGCGACGATGGCACCTTCCGACTCTGGGACGTCGCCACCGCGAAACTCTTGTACGAGGAACGCCTGGGAGGCAGGCAGAACCACGCATCGATCGCGTTCTCGCCCCGGGCGGCGAGCCACCTGCTGGCGATCGCCTCCGACCGGGTCATTCGCCTCTGGGACGCGGCACAACTCCGCGATGTGAGGACGATCGCGATCGAGGGAGAGCACCCTCCAACAGGTCTCGCCTTCTCGCCCGATGGATCGACCCTGGCCGCGGGGATGAAAACAGACGAGGCGGAAATCCGGCTCTGGAGAGTCAGCGACGGGACTCTGGTCAGGCGCTTCCAGAGTCCGAAGGGCCAGTCCGTGTACCAGGTCCTTTTCTCGCCCGACGGAAAGCTCCTCGCCGCGACGGGGCCTGGTCGCCCGCTGGTGCTCTTCGCCGCCGGGAACGGGATGGAGCTGGGCGCTTTCGGCAAGGAATTCGACCTGTTAGCGGGCACGTTCAGTAGCGACAGCCCGATGGCGTTCTCACCGGATGGGAGGACGCTCGCGACCACCGGCGGCCGAGAGGCCCTGCACTATTGGGACCTGGCGACGGGCAAGGACCGCCTGGCCACTCCCGAGGCCCATCTGGGCGGCGTCTACGCCCTCGCCTTCCCCGCCGACGGCAAGACGCTCATCTCCGGCAGCGACGACCGAACGGTCCGGGTCTGGGACCTGGCGACCGGCCGACCGACGAAAGTCCTCGCCCACGACGGCTGGGTCCGGTCGCTCGCGGTCTCCGCCGATGGGTCGTTCCTCGCCGCGGGCGTGGCCTACCCGAAGAACGTCCATCTCTGGAACCTCAAAACGGGTGAGCGGCTTCATACCTGGCCGGTCGCGAGCGAGATCCTACGGGACGTGACCCTCGGCGGGGATGGCTCCTCCGCGATCGTCACGATGCGTGACGGCTCCCTCCTGGGCTGGGATCTCTCGACCGGGAAGGAACGCCTCATCGACCAGCCGAACCAGAAGAAGCCTGTGGACCCTGCTGTCGCTGCGGCATTGCCGCTCGTCCCGCCTGATCTGTCCGTCTTCTCGTTGGATGGCCAGAGCAAGGCCACCGTCCGATTCAGCCCCGGCAAGCCGATCATGCTGGCCGACGGGAACAGCCGCCAGGACCCCTCGACCGTTGCGAGCACGATCGTCTGGCTCGACGCCCGGACCGGCCACGTGCGCCGCGAGATCGAGATCCCCCAATCCCGCGTTCAACTCATGGCGTTTTCTCCCGATGAGCAATTCATCGCCGTCGGCACGTTCTCCTCGTATTATCCGCCGGCGCGCGGGATCATCCACATCTTCCGGCTGCGGGACAAGAAGGAAATCCAGACGATCGAGGCGCCGTGCGCCTGGATCGACGCGCTCGGCTTCACGCCCGACGGCAAGCAGATCGTCGCGGGGCTGCAGGATACCTCGATCGTGATCTGGGACGTGCGCCCGATAGACTGATACAAAGTCGGTCACGCTTTCCAGCCTGAACCAGCCGGTTCGTCAGGAAAACCTGCTGCCGTCAATCCGGACGACACGAAAGACCAAAGGATCCCTGATCGTCCCTCGGGCACATCGGCCCCCACGCCATTGGCTCGAAGCGGCCGGGTACAGGAGACTTGATCTGAAACAAGGATTTCCGTGAGATTCCCCGATTTTTCTTCGGGGCAAGTCCTTCAGTTCCTGATTAAGGGTCTAGTGCGCCTTACCGATGGTATGCACACAACGAGAGGCTCTCCGGAAAGGCCCGGAGGGACGTCAGACCCTAGCCGGCCGGCGGAAGTGCACGCAAGCGGTCATCGCTGCCGGCAGGGCAATCGAGGATCTCCTCGGCGCCCGGTCGTGGGAGAGGCCGGCATGGGACCTATCCAGCCGATCCACGCGAAGGTCGCAAAGTGATGCTTTGCGGCATGCACGTCCGAGAGAATCCTTGATCTGGATTCTTGTCGAACACCAGTTCCGGCGACGTAGATGATGCCAAGAACAGATATCGCGTCAACTCGCGTCCCGATGTCATCGAAACGAACCGTCGCCTTGGCGGCACGGTTCCGGGAAGGAAGAGGGGTCAATCGGTCTAGGCCGCCGCGGGCGGCCCGTTCTCAGGGTTCCGTTCGATTCATTGAGGAGGACTCCGATGGCGAATCAGCACGTCTCTCTCAGAGGTACGCGACGACCCCACAAACCGACCACGACGCGCCGGCGTGACGCCGACCCAGGTGCCACCGTTCACGTGACCGTCACCTTGCGCAGCCCGGCGCTCCCCGACGCAGACCATCTGCCGAACAACGGGATGAGCTACGAGGAGTTCCAGGCGAAGTTCGGCGCGAGCCAGGCCGACGCGGCCAAGGTCGAGCAGGTCCTCGGCGGCTACGGGCTCAAGGCCGAGGAGGTCTCGCTCGGCACCAGCAGCATCAAGTTCAAAGGGACCGTGAAGGAGATGGAGGCCGCCTTCGGGGCGAACCTCGCGATCTACCACAACCCGACACAGGGCGAGTTCCGCGGCCGCGAGGGGACGCACGAGCTCCAGATCCCCGCCGACCTGGCCGGGATCGTCACCGGCGTCTTCGGCCTCGACCAGCGACGGGTCGCCAAGCGAGGCGCGACCGCCCTCGCCGGCACTTCGATCGAGCCACTCACCCCCACCGATCTGGCGAGTCACTACAACTTCCCGCCCGGCGACGGCAGCGGCCAGACGATCGCCATCGCCGAGTTCGGCGGCGGCTATTTCGCCGATGACCTGACCGCCTATTGCGATAAATTCAGCCTTCCCACACCGACCGTCCAGGTCGTCCCCGTCAACCTCCAGTCGCTGACCCTCGCTCAGATCGGCGCCTTGCCCCAGGATCAGCAGGACCTGCAACTCAGTTATTCCACCGAAGTGAACATGGACGTCCAGATCGTCGCCGGCCTTTGCTCCGGTGCCAAGATCGACGTCTACTTCGCGACCTTCGACGAACACGGCTGGGTGGCGATGCTCAACAAGGTGATGCAGCTCAAGCCCGTGACGCTCTCGGTGAGCTACGGCCTCGCCGAGGAAGACCCGGACTGGTCGGGGGCGGCACTCACCGAGATCAACAAGCGGCTGAACGCCGCCGCGGTGATGGGGATCACCGTCTGCGTCTCCTCGGGCGACGACGGCTCGGACTGCGACCAGAGGGACGGCAAGGCCCACGTCGAGTTCCCGTCGTCGAGCCCGTACGTCCTCTCGGTCGGCGGCACGATGATCACCGGCTCGTCCCTCTCACAGGCCAAGGAAATCGTTTGGTGGGAGTCGCCCGGCGAGCGGATTCCCAATGTCGGCGGCGGCGCCACCGGCGGCGGCGTGAGCACCAAGTTCCCCCGGGCGTCCTTCCAGAATGTGGACGTCCCCTCCGTGAACTCGGGAGGCTTCGATGGCCGCGTCCTGCCCGACGTCAGCGCCCTCTCCGGGCCGCCGTTCTACGACCTGATCTTCCAGGGTCAGGACGCCCCCAACGGCGGCACCAGCGCGTCGAACGCCTCTCTGGGCCGCTTTGATCGCCCGGATCAATGCCCAGCTCCCGGCCGCCAAGCAAGGTCGATTCTTCACCAAGCTCCTGTATCAGCCCGGCCCCAGCGGGGCCCTGCCAGGTCAATCGGGCTTCAACGACATCACCTCGGGGAACAATATCACCAAGCCGAACCCCGGAATCGGCTATAAGGCCGGTTCCGGTTACGATGCCGCATCGGGCTGGGGCGTACCCGACGGCGTCAAGCTCCTCAAGTCGCTCTGATCCGGGCTACAAGACGTTGTCCAGAGCGATTCACGGATGGGTTGCATACGCTCGAACTCTCCTCTCGAACACCCCTCTTCGTAAGAGGCCCTGACAAAAAGGGGACTGGCTCCGAGTCTTCGAGGTGCCTGTCCCCTTTCGTCAGGGCCTGTCAGCGCTCAGGGCTGATCCGAGCACAGTTACTTGGAAGACTCGAGCGAACGAACCGACACCTCCTTGAAGAAGACGACCGATTTCTCGTCGTGGTTTTGCAGGCCGATGTAGCCCGACTCGGGACGAGGTCCGCGGCGGGATCCCCTTCGCCGGTCTTCTCGGGGCTCTCGGCCTTGAGCTCGCTCGAGTCGAATTCCGAGGCGTGCACACCGTTGATCGTCGTGCGGATGCGGTTGCCTTTCAGGGTGACCTCCAGGGTGTTCCACTCGGTGGCCTTCGCCGGCGCGGCGGCGGCTTTCGCGAACGTGTAGATCGAGCCGGTGCCGCGACCCCCTGCGCCCTGGTCCATGATCTGCACTTCGAAACCGTGATGGACGGCATACCAGGGGTCCTTGGGCCGATCGGCGATCCGGATGTAGACACCGGAGTTATCGCGCTGGCCCGCGGTCTTGTAAACGACCCGGATGACGCAATCCCCGAGTTTTTCCCGCGAGTACCAGAGCAGGCCCATGCCTCCCTCGGTACGAAGGAGGCCGTTTTCGACCACGAACTTGCCCGGCCCGACGTGCTCCCACCCATCGAGAGTACGGCCATCGAAGAGAGGCCGCCAATCTGGGGAGGAGCCAGGATCGCGGGGGCTCTCGGCCTGAAATGCGGCGATCGATGCGAACAGGATCGCCAGGGAGACGGTTGCTGCGTGATGGAGGATGGTCATGATCAATTCCTGGGGTTGGTCGCGATGGTAAACTCGCGCCGAAACTAACGCGCCGAGATTCGCCGGTCAACTCAACCGAGACGTCATCTCACGGTTTGGCCAATCATGACCGATCCCCAACGATTGACGCGCGACGCCCCTGCGTTGGATCTCACCGTGGCCGCCCTGGCCTCATGATCGATCGGTGGACCTGCCGGTTTTCTCGGGCGCGGGCTTCGGCGCCGGCAGGACGCGCAGGTCGGCCGCACGGCCCAGGTGCTCGCACACCTTCGTCATGGCCTGGGCGGCGCGGGCCAACTCGTCGGCACGTTCCAAGCGACCCGCTTCGAAGTCGCGCCGCGCGTCGCGATAGAGGTTGCTGGCCGCATCGTGGTAATACTTGGCCTCGGGACCCGCGTCACTGCCGTCATCGCCCTCGCGGAGTCGCTCATAAGCCTCCTCCAGGCTGCGACGGGCGTAGGCCTCTCGGCCGGATCCGGCCCTCCCGGGCGGCGGCGGCAGGCTCTCGTCGGGATGATCGAAGAGCGCCGCATTGCAAGTGTGGTCGATGGCGCGGGCCAGATCGTGCGCGATGGCGGCATCCTGCTGGGCGAGTTGTGGATTCTGTTCCTGGTAGGCCCGGACCCCATCGCCGTAATACTTCGTGGCCCGTTCGGTCCAGTCGCGGATTCGGGCATCGGTCTGTCCCCGAGCCGAAGTGTCGGCCCGCAGCCGCCTCAGCAAACCGTAGGTTCGCTGCAAGTCGGCTTCGGTATCGCCCTCCCTCTCGACCGTCTCCTTTTTCGTCCTGGGGTCCGGTAGCCCTTTCTTCCTGGGAGGAGGCGATTCGGGCTCCTGCGCCGAGGTCGGCAGCGTTCCCAGCAAGCTCAGGCCCACCAAACCCGACAGCCCCAGACCGAGGATCCTGGACAACATGCGATGGCCCTCCGGGCGGCATTGCAGAGTGGCGCCAACGGTCCGATTCCGGCATACCAGGGCGGATTCGGTACTTCCCGTGGTGCCCCTCGCGCCGCGATGTCTAACCTCACGCACGGCGCGTGCCGTTTTCGGTCGCTCCGCGACCATGAGCAACAATCCGTTGCCGGCTTTTCGCCCGTTCCTTCATTCAGGAGATCACCGTCATGATCTCACGCGCGCCCCGGTACGTCAGGATCTGCTCGTGCTGAGGGTCTGGCTGCCGCCGGCGGGCCGCCAGCCTCGCCACCAGTGGCAGGCGCCGCGGCGTTGCTCTTCGCGGTAGACGACGCGCACGGCGCGACCGTGGGTTTCCTGGCCAACCGCAACGTCCTCGTGGCGGCCACCTTCGGCGTCTCGGCCTTGATCGCCCACAACCGAGCGAGGCGAGAGGGCTCGCGTCTCGACGGGTTGCTGGCCCCGCTGCGGCTCAGGGCCGCCTTGTTCTCGAAGGAAGAGGGGATCGGGACGTGCCGCCTACCTGATCGCCTATGCGCTATTCGTTGAACCCCGGGGGGCGGTGGCGCAGGGGCCCGGCTCTCTGGCCGTATGCCGTGATGGTCGTCGCGTGGGCGACGCTCATTGCGCAACTTCAAATCCATTAATCCCTATTTAACACAACCTGTGGGACGAGCTCGGGCGTGGGGTTCGTGACCGATCGAGCCGATGACGCGGGAACGTATTTTCGCTTGCACCAGCACAGCCAGCTCGCCAGGGTGGCGCCGGCCAGCCCGAGCAATTGCAACGACGCGGGTTCAGGAACAGCCGATTGGGAAACCAGGACTTCGCCGATCCGGATCAAGCCCGTGCCATTGGGCACGTTGGTGAAAGACTGCACGTTCAGATTGGAATCGTTCCATTGCGTGAACGCACCTTCAACGGCGAAGATGCCGAACAATCCGGATGCGTTCGATGATGCCAGGAAATCCATCTGGAGCAGGTTGGCCCCCGGTGTCCCGGGCACGGGAGCCCCCAGTCCCACGTTGGGGTCAAAGAAGTCACTCGCGATCAACGTGGTTCCTCCATTGGTGATTCCAATGCCGAGGCCGTTGCTGCCAAAGACGTAGTTAGGCGGGTTGGGCGGCGTTCCAGTCGTGGGATCCTGGAACATCAGAGTGCCGGTGGCGCCGGCGTCGGGCATGATCGCTAGTTGGATGTTCCAGGCTGCCATCACGTCGTTGGGAGGGTTATCACTGACGACGTTCAAGAACAACGATCCGGACGTCGTGCCGGCGCCCATGGTCAGCGGCGTACCTGGCGGGTTGCTCGTGGACAGGACGACGCCGGCCCGGGCGCTACTCGCCATCAGACCGAGAACAGCCAAGGACAGGAACAACTTCCTCATATCAAAGTCCTCTTCTTTCAAGAGTGGGAATCTTAGCGGCGATCACTCGGGTGTACCGACCGTTGCCCGTGGGCGTGTCGAGCCACGCCGAGAGCCTTGTGCTCGATTCGGTCCCTCCCTTTTGATGCGACATCCGACGGCCTATGGCGTGAGGTTGACGGCTTATGGGTCCGGCCGCCACCCTTGGTCGTCTGCACGGCGATGGTCGCGGTCGAGCCCTCGGCGGAATCGCCTTGAGCGAGGGATCCGAGTGCGAGATCCACCAGGCCGGTGCTCACCGCAGCCGACGGCGACGCCGGCGCGACCGTGCTGCCACCCGACCCAACCGACCGCACGACCGGCCCGATCGTGCTGGCGCTCGACACAACCGGCTGTGCCGCCGGGAGCACCGTCCCGATCTTGGGACGGAGAAGATTGAAGTCCGCCATGGTTACGGCCCCGTCGCCATTCAAGTCATAGAACATCTGGTAGGCATGGGCCGGGGTCTCGTTATAGAGGATCAGCAGGCCGTCTGTCGTGTTGACAAAGCCGTCATCGTTGGCGTCGCCAGGCAACACGTCAAGCCTTCTCGTATACGTGGCCATCGAGGAACTGGCGATCGAGATCGTCAGGCGATCGGCCGTGGAAATCGGCTGAGCCAGCGTAACGACATAGTTGGTCCCGGAGCCGGAGAGGGTGATCGGGCCGTAGTTGATCCCGGCCGCACTGCCGAGGGTGACGTCGGCGCTGGTCAGGGTCGTCGAACTGCTCAGTGTGAGGCTGACGGCGTTGATTCCCATCCAGGGGAGATCCGTATTCCGCCCGGCCGGGAGCAGGCGAAGCCCGTCGGCCGCGGTCTGGAGCGCCACCGTACCGGATGCTCCCCACGAGACCGAGACGCCGGAAACCGTCGCGAGGGAGGTGACGGTCAGGACGGTCAACCCGGTCACTCCGTCGAGCGCGGCGGAGATGGAAGATGTCCCCGCCTCGACTCCTGTGGCCAGGCCCTGCGAGCCGGAGGCATTAGAGATGGTGGCCACCGAGGTCGTCGCCGACGCCCACGTCACCTGGCTGATCAGGTTCTGCGTGGACTTGTCGGAATAGGTGCCGGTGGCCGTGAACTGCTCGGTGTCCCCGGCCGCGATGCTGGGATTCGTCGGAGCGAGAGATATCGACTGGAGAACCGCGTTTGTGATCGTCAAGCCGGTCGAACCGGTGATCCCATCGAAGGCCGCCGAGATCGTCACTGGCCCGGGCGAGACGGCCGTGGCCAGGCCGGTATTGCTGATCGTGGCCCAGGTGGTGTCCGAGGAGGTCCAGGTCGCCTGGCTGGTCAGGTCCTCGGTGGAGTTGTCCGACAGGGTGCCGGTGGCCGTGAACTGCTCGGTCTCGCCTGCCGGCAGGTCCGTATTGGCCGGCGTCACCGCGATTGACACGAGCGTAGCAGACGTCACGGTCAGGACCGTCGACCCGGTCACTCCGTCGAGCGCGGCGGAGATGGAAGACGTCCCCGCCTTGACTCCTGTGGCCAGGCCCTGCGAGCCGGAGGCGTTGGAGATGGTGGCCACCGAGGTGGTCGCCGATGCCCAGGTCACCTGGCTGGTCAGGTCCTGTGTGGACTTGTCCGAATAAGTGCCGGTGGCCGTGAACTGCTCGGTGCCCCCCGCAGAGACACTCGGATTCGCGGGGTTCACGGCGATCGATTGGAGCGTGGCGGCGGTCACGGTCAGGACGGTCGAACCGGTCACTCCGTCAAGCGCGGCGGAGATGGAGGACGTCCCCGCCTTCACTCCTGTAGCCAGGCCCTGCGAGCCGGAGGCGTTTGAGATGGTGGCCACGGAGGTCGTCGCCGACGCCCACGTTACCTGACCGGTCAGGTTCTCCGTGGAGTTGTCGGAGAAGGTCCCGGTCGCCGTGAATTGCTCGGTGTCCCCGGCCGCGATGCTGGGATTCGCCGGAGTGAGGGCAATGGACTGGAGGACGGCGTTGGTGATGGTCAAGGCGGTCGAACCGGTGATCCCATCGAAGGCTGCCGAGATCGTCACCGGGCCGGGCGAGATCGCCGTGGCCAGGCCGGTATTGTTGATCGTGGCCCAGGTCGTATCCGAGGATTTCCAGGTCGCCTGGTTGGTCAGGTCCTCGGTGGACTTGTCCGACAAGGTACCGGTGGCCGTGAACTGCTCCGTCTCGCCAACCGGCAGGTTCGTGTTGGCCGGTGTCACGGCGATCGACTGGAGGACGGCGTTGGTGATGGTCAAGGCGGTCGAACCGGTGATCCCATCGAAGGCCGCCGAGATCGTCACCGGGCCGGGCGAGATCGCCGTGGCCAGTCCGGTATTGCTGATCGTGGCCCAGGTCGTATCTGAGGATTTCCAGGTCGCCTGGCTGGTCAGATCTTCGGTGGAGTTGTCGGACAGGGTGCCGGTGGCGGTGAACTGCTCGGTCTCGCCCACCGGCAGGTCCGTGTTGGCCGGCGTCACTGCGATCGACTGGAGGACGGCGTTGGTGATGGTCAAGCTGGTCGAACCGGTGATCCCATCGAAGGCCGCCGAGATCGTCACGGGGCCGGGCGAGACGGCCGTGGCCAGTCCGGTATTGCTGATCGTGGCCCAGGTCGTATCCGAGGAGGTCCAGGTCGCCTGGCTGGTCAGGTCCTCGGTGGAGTTGTCCGACAGGGTGCCGGTGGCCGTGAACTGCTCAGTCTCGCCTACCGGGAGGTCCGTATTGGCCGGCGTCACCGTGATCGACTTGAGGGTTGGCGCGGTCACCGTCAGCGTCGTTGAACCCGTGACCCCATCGAGGGAGGCACTGATCGCCGAGGTGCCGCTGCTCACGGCCGTCGCCAGCCCTTGTGACCCAGAGGCGTTGGAGATGGTGGCCACCGAGGTCGTCGCCGACGCCCACCTCACCTGATTGGTAAGGTCCTGGGTCGAGCCGCCGTCAAAGGTGCCGGTGGCGGAGAATTGCTCGGTCGCCCCCTTGGTCACGCTGGGGTTCGCCGGCGTGACGGCGATCGAATCCAGGGCTGGTGCGACAACGAACACATGGCCGCCATCGCTGAATGGACCTTGCGGATAGACGTAAGAGGTCCCGACCGGCGTGTCTGGGTAGAACACGGAATTGCCGTTGACTGACGCGGGAGTGTCGGCACTGGTGAAAGCGAAATCCAACGAGCTTCCCGCCGGCACGTTATAGGCGGAGCTGTTGGAAATGAACAGGATCGCGTAGCCGTCGCCGGCGCCCATGTTGGTGACACTGTCGGTCCAACCGGTGGGCGGAGAGACCGAAACGGGACTGGTGGCCAGGTAATCCTGGCCGGGGATCCACGAGTACCAGAACGTACCGATGCTGGAGTTGCTGGAACTGGAGTTCGAGAGCGTGATCGTGTAGTCGAAGTTGGCACCATCGGGCTTCGAGCTGATGACCCCGCTGGGTATGATATTGGCCAGGAGCCTGCGTTCTTCCAGGGCTTCCACCCCGAAGCGTGCACACGGCCGGAATCTGAGCTCCTTGCACCGGAGCCTGCGCCCTGAGGAGCCGGCCATCTGATCCACGCGCGTGCCGAAGAATGATCGCAACATGAAGATTTCCCTGTGGTTGTGGCTCTCTGGCGGAAGCGATGAATGACCCGATGGCGCAACATGCGTCTTCGATGCAGCGACACGAGCTGTCGGGTCGAGATACCGAAGCGTGCTCCCTCTGGGATGATTGGTCGGCGCAGACGAGATTCGTGTCGATCAATCTTTTGCAGGCTACCGCCTGAACAAAGACGAACTTATTGTCGAATGTTTGTGAAGCATGTATGCCGTGCTGACCGTTCTGGATTCTGAGCCGCACCTCGGTTCGAGTGCGCGTACCCAGACCCTGCCGCGCTGCCTCTCGAAGACTCGGATTTCGAGATCGGATCAACAGGAAAGCGCGGATGCGGGTTGTTGCTAGCAAACTGGCCCTCTCGAGTCCATCATCAATCCGCGTCTGCGCACATGTCGATCTTGCGTCTGCCGAATCTCCGTCGAGGGGCGTTTCCGATCGCCTCACCCAATGAGGGGCAATGACCGCGCAGACCACAGTAGGGTTCACTCGGTGACAGTTAAAACTAAAGGTGCCCTCGAGCCGGGAATCGGTTCTGTCTTTCTCGAGAATTTGACGTCACCGCCCGAATTGTGGCACCTCAGGGTGATTTCGCATCGGCTTCGGCGCGTGCACAAACCAAACGTGAGCCGCTATAGAATTCGCACGCCTCCCTCGGCAATCATCGACGCCTGCGTCCCTTACTCGGCCCCAGTCCGCGATCTCATCATTCGCCTGGCGCAGGCGGGCGTGATACAGCCCCGCTGGACAGCCGAACTCCACAGCGAACGGTGGCCATTACGCCGGCATGGAAGTCGGTCAGGCTTTCCAGCCTGACGCCCGCTCCTGTCAGGCTGGAAAGCCTGACCGACGTGAGGACCTTTCTTGCCGGAGTAATAGGCGATCGGCGCCGATGCCCTTGCAAACGCAAGGTTTCGGACGCAGGCGTGGTATTGCCGCGCACAGGCAACGAAGTGAGGCGGTCACTCCCAAAATGGCCGGACGTGCCGCTTGCGTCCGACCGGCGATCGTGCCATATTGGTTCGATTGGGTGGATGTGCATGTGGAAGGGCGACGATGGGACGGAAGAAGACGACGGGCAAGGCGGCAACGACGCCCCGGTACGAAGCCTTCGAACATCCGGAAGCCCAGAGCCCGATGCGGCCCGACGTCGGCACGCAAGCGGCGTTCAAGAAAAAGAAGCCGCCAGTGACTTACCGGTATGACTCCTCCCTATCGCCGGCGCTCGATTAGGACGGTCAGAATCTGGCCCGGGAGCAGGGCGAAGCCGAAATTGCCCGCATCGAAGAGTTGAGCCGTCGATTGACGCTGATCGACTCGGAGCAAGATCAGGACGGATTCCAGCGGAGCGTCGCCCAACTGCGCGAAGCCGCGGCCCGCTTGAAGGCGATATCGCGACCCTTTCTGAACTGGGCGGGCAAGGCCGAGCGGATCTCGTTCGACGTCCCCACGCTCCCCCTGTTCGTCCACGAGCGGCTCTCCACCAAGGGGATCATCGAAACCCTCGGCGGACACAAGAAGGACCAGTTCACCCAGGGGACCATGTTCGACCTCTTCGGCGATCCTCAGCATTCCATCGCCGACCAGTTGACCCGCGCCTACGAGTTCAAGGACGGCTGGGTCAACCGCATGGTCCTCGGTGACTCGCTCGTCGTTATGAACTCGTTGCTGCACTTCGAGAACCTCGGCGGACAGGTCCAGATGATCTACATGGACCCGCCATATGGGGTTCAATTCGGCTCGAACTTCCAGCCGTTCGTTCGAAGGAGGGATGTAAAACACAACGACGATACAGATTTAACTCGCGAGCCTGAGATGGTTCAGGCGTACCGAGACACCTGGGAACTAGGAATACACTCGTATTTGACATATTTGCGCGATCGTATGATCGCCGCGAGGGAACTGCTCTCGGCCACGGGGAGCTTTTGACACTCCTCGCCGAACACCACCACGGGAAGAAGGCGGCCCACTCTCGTTCCCACGCTCCGCGTGGGAATGCCGGGTTCGACGCTCCGCGTCGCGTCGTTGGTCTCCGTCCGGGAAGAGGACGCGGAGCGTCCCAGACGGCATTCCCACGCGGAGCGTGGGAACGAGGAGGCAACCGGCGGTGGTGTTGAGCGAGGAGTGTCGAGCTTTTTCATCCAGATGGGAGATGAGAACGTACATCTTGCAAGAAGTGTGCTCGACGAAGTGTTTGGGAAAGAAAATTGTTGTTCACTGATTAGTTACGTCAAGACAACGACCACGACGGGACGGCTACTCCCAAACACAGCCGATTACATCCTTTGTCGAGCTGATCGGTCTGGACGTGTTCGACCCGGTGACGATGGAGGTCGATCCCCGCCGCGGCGACGACCTGCCGGCCTGGTTCCTCGACACCAATTACAACAACTTGTGCTTCCACGTCTGCCAGGCGTTCTTCCCGCGCACGTCGGCGTGGGATAACCTCAAGAAGGCGCTGAAGGGGACTTATGACGATGCGGTCTGGGACCACCTGGCCGGGACCACGAGCGCCCTGTTCGAACCGGGCGAGCATCGGCAGATCGCGGTGAAGGTGATCGACGACCGGGGGAATGAGTTGTTGGTGGTCAAGGTGGTGGGATAGAATTCCTCCCAAGGAGTCCTCGCAGCCGAGAGATCGAACGTCGAATGTGGGGCGGTTTCGGCGAATCCTTGCCCCGAAGAGGGCCCGAACAGATCAGCCCGGGGCAACGCCCCGGGAACCCGGCGTCCACCCAGAATCTAGCCCTGAAAGGGCGACACAAGGGGAGCCCGCGAGCGATGTCGCAGTCCCTGGTGAAGAATCTGATCCATCTCGTTTACAGCACGAAACACCGCCAACACTGGATCGACAGGAGCCTCCGCAATGACCTGTTTGCTTACCAGGCAGGTATCTTCAAGGAATGGGACAGTCCGGCGCTGGTGATCGGTGGTGTGGAGGATCACGTCCACACCCTGTTTGCCCTCTCCAAGAATCACGCACTGATCAAGATCATCGAGGAAGTGAAGAAGGGAAGCTCGAAGTGGATGAAGATCGACGGCCCAAGGAATCCCGACTTCTCCTGGCAAACGGGCTACGGCGCATTTTCCGTGAGCCAGTCGAATTTCGACGCGGTGAGACAGTACATTGAAAACCAGGAAGAACATCACCGGAAGATGACGTTTGAAGATGAGTTTCGCGCATTGCTTCGACGCCATGGGATCGCGTTTGATGAACGGTACGTCTGGGATTGAACAGGCGGCGTTGTGTCGCCCTTTCAGGGCGAGCTTCGGGATGATGCCAGGTTCCCGGGGCGTTGCCCCGGGCTGGTATGTTTCGGCCCCTTCGGGGCGTGGAGAAGCGTCAGCCGACATCGCTATTCCAGTGACGACTTGGCCATGAAGACGATCCCGATCGCCATAGACTCGGAGCGGATCGCCGACTTCTGCCGCCGGCGCCACATGAAGCGGCTGAGCCTGTTCGGTTCGGTCCTTCGCGACGACTTCCGGCCCGATAGCGACGTGGAAGTGCTGGTCGAGTTCGAGCCGGGGCACACGCCGGGCTGGGATTTCTTCGGGATGCAGGACGAGTTGGCGGGGATCATCGGGCGCGACGTTGATCTCAAAACGCCCCAATGTCTCAGCAAGTATTTCCGCGATCAGGTTCAGGCGGAGACTCTTCCGATCTATGTCGAGGCACGATGAGGCGACTGACCTGAGGCAAATGGCGGAAGTCGGCGCGATTGTCGAGGCGGCCTGCATGAGCGAACGATGAAGCGCTCGGTCGTTGCCCAGCGGCGCCGCGGGGAGCCCGCTCGGACTCCCGCTCCATCAGGTTTGACCCCGGATCCGCCAAGGGAGTGTTGGGTCGATTGTGTCCCACGTGGCGCAGATCCACGCCGAGGAGCTTGCGTTCGATCGACGGCCCGCCCACGAATCACAGTCGATCGTCGTTCCCAACACCCGAACCCATCTCAGGATTCTCCGGAGTTGAGTTGCCAGATCCGCAAAAGTGTCCATTAATATAAAAGTGACGGGACTTCACAGCGGCGTTCGGGGTGCGCAAATCGGGGAAGAAAGTGGGTGGTTGCATGAGAGTCGGATCGGAATCGGATCCGGGAGCACCCGGCCGTCCTCGGCATCGAAAACGACGAAACGAACCCATCCACCCCAGGATGTCTGGTAGTGATGCATGGGGGGTGTTGGGACAAAAGCCGACGCGAAAACGACGAAACAAACACAGCGACGGCATTCCACCTACGAGAAACACGCAAAACGAAGCCACGATTATGAGGCCTGGGAAGAGTTTGCCGATTATGCCGGGTGATCGAGATGTTCAGACCGCAGGAAATCGCGCAAAACGAAGCCAGATGCCAAATGAGGGCCGTGGGACATTTGAAACCTGCGCAGCGAACCCGCCTCTCAATTCAAAAGGGAGAGGAGGGTCTGAGAGCGTGGTGACATGCAAACAATTGAGAAGGCATAACCAGTGGCCGATGACCAATGCAGTGTTTGACCCGGCCGAAGGTGACGATTAGGATGGATGCTTGAACAAGCCCGGATCGTCCCTGCCCGACCGACACTCCCGCCTCAGCCTCAGAGGGATTGCATCATGTTTCGAGTTGACGCCAAGAAGCCGGTCCATTTTTGCGACGGGTTGACTCGCCGGGACTTCCTCCACGCCGGCTCGCTGACGGCGCTGGGCCTGGGCCTGCCGGGAATGCAGGCCCTGGCCGGTGCGGGGGCAGTCGCGCCGGATCGCGACATCAACTGTATCTTGCTCTTCCTGGTCGGCGGCCCGTCGCAGCTCGACACCTGGGACATGAAACCCGAGGCCCCCGAGGAGATCCGGGGTCCGTTCCGGCCGATCGCGACCAAGGTGCCGGGGATCCAGGTGTCCGAGATCTTCCCCAGGCTGGCCACGATGATGGACAAGGTGTCGCTGGTCCGCTCGGTCTATCACACCGCGGCGGCGGTCCACGACACGGGGCACCAGATGATGCAGACCGGCCGGCTCTTTGCCGGCGGCACTGAGCACCCGCCCTATGGGTCGGTCCTGGCCAAGCTGAAAGGCTCGCGGCACGACACGCCGCCCTACGTGCTGCTGCCGAAACCCATAGGTCCGACCGGCGGCAACCTGCCGCATGGTCACGCCGCCGGGTATCTCGGCAAGACGTATGACCCATTCATCCTCAATGCCGATCCCAACGACAAGGCGTTCAAGGTCCCCGACTTGTTGCCGCCGGACTATGTCACCGCCGTGCGCGAGTCGCGCCGATGCTCGCTCCGCGCGGCGATCGACGGCGCCGTCGGTGCGTTCGAGTCGTCACCCGATGCCCGGCTGCTGGATGCCAACTTCGAAGGCGCCTTCAAGCTCATGTCGAGCCCCCAGGCACGCGAGGCGTTCGAGCTCGCCGCGGAGCCGGCCGCCCTCCGAGACCGTTACGGTCGGACCCGGTTCGGACAGAGTTGCCTCCTGGCCCGCCGCCTGATCGAGCGCGGGGTCCGGTTCGTGACGGTCAACATGTTCGAGACCGTCTTCAACGAGATCACCTGGGACATCCACGGCTCGGCTCCGTTCAGCCCGATCGAGTGCTACAAGAACGAGGTCGGGCCCAACTTCGATAACGCCTACACCGCACTCCTGGAAGACCTGGAACGCCGGGGGATGCTGGAGACCACCGTCGTGCTGGCATTCGGCGAGTTTGGCCGCACGCCCAAGGTCAACCCGGCCGGCGGGCGCGACCATCACCCGGCCTGCTGGACCGTGCTCTTCGCCGGTGGGTCCATCCAGGGCGGACGCGTCGTCGGCGCCTCCGACGAGATCGGCTATGCCCCCAAGGACCGACCGGTCACCACCGCCGAGATCGCCGCCACGGCTTACCGCGGACTCGGCATCGACCTGGCCACCGAACTCCCCGGCCCCCAAAGCCGGCCGCTCCGCATCGTCGACCACGGCGTCGAGCCGATCGAGGAACTCTTCTGACATCGGCAACCCACGAAAGTCCCTGACATCGACGGGACAGGAAATGCATACGGATTGAACACGAAATACACGAAAAATGCGTGAACGAGAGAATTGTCTAAGCATGAACGCATCGAGTCGATCGGGGGTCGATGGCTCCAGCTTGCCTGACGACCCAGGTGCAATGAAGCAGGTGCCGTTCTGGAGCCATTCCGCATTATTGAGTCTTTCGTGTATTTCGTGTATTTCGTGTTCAAATCTCTCCTATTCTTTCTGAGATGAGTTTCCTTGGACTCGAGAGCATGATGGACACCCGCGCCAGGATCGCCTCCCGTCTGACGACCGTCATCGTATTTCTGTGGTTGGCCCCCGCGTTCGCGCTCGGCGCGGAGCTACGGCTGCTGCCGTCCTCGGTGCGGCTGGTCGGGCCGCACGCGCGGCAGCGCTTCGTGGTTGAGCGGTCTGAAGGGGCCCTCGGTATCGCTGATCTGACGGCCAAGGCGGTGTTCGCGACGGATAATCCCCGGGTCGCGACCGTCGATAAGGGCGGGTTCGTGAGTCCGGTCGGCGACGGATTGGCGACGATCACGGCGACGGTCGATGGCCAGGTGGCGCGGGCGTCGATCTCGGTCGAGGACCACGATCGCGACGAGCCCTGGAGTTTTCGCAACCACGTCGAGCCGATCCTGACGAAGCAGGGGTGCAATGCGGGGTCGTGCCACGGCGCGGCGGCGGGTAAGAATGGGTTTCGCCTGACCTTGAGAGGCTACGCGCCGGAGATCGACCACGCGGTGTTGACCCGTCAGGCCCTGGGGCGACGGATCGTCAAGACGGCGCCTCAGGAAAGCTTGATGTTGCTGAAGCCGACGGCCGCGATCGACCACGGCGGCGGGGCTCGGTTCGCCGTGGGCTCGCTCGAATACCGGGTGATCTCCGAGTGGATCGCCGCCGGCACACCGGGGCCATCGGCCAGCGACCCGGAGATCCGCTCGCTCGAGCTCTCCCCGGCCGCCGTCCGGATGGAGCCCGGGCAGGAGCAGCAGGTGCTGGTCCAGGCGGTGTATTCCGACGGGCGCGTTGAGGACGTGACGCACTGGGCCAAGTTCGCGAGTACCGATGACGGCGTCACCTCGGTGGACGATTCCGGCCGGCTCAAGGTCACGGGCCATGGCGAGGCGTTCGTCTCGGTCTGGTTCGCCAGCCGGGTCGGCCGGGTCACGGTGACCGCCCCGTTCGAGAGCAAGGGGGATTCGACCGTCTTCACGAAGGCCCTGCGTAAGAATCCGATCGACGAGAAGAACCTGGCCAAGCTCGCCGGCTTGGGGATCCCGCCGTCGCCGGATGCCGGCGATGCCGCCTTCCTCCGCCGGGCCTACCTCGACGCCACCGGCACCTTGCCACCGGCCGGCCAGGTCGAAGCCTTCCTGAAGGACGGCGACCCGAACAAGCGCGCCCGCCTGGTTCAACCGGCTACTGGAGAGTACGGAGTCCATCGACTACTGGTCTTATAAGTGGTCGGACCTGTTGCTGGTCTCATCGCGGAAGCTGCCGGGCCCGTCGATGTGGTCGTTCTACCAGTTCGTGCGGAAGAGCGTGGCTAAGAACGTCTCTTGGGACCGGTTCGCCCGCTCGATCGTGACGGCCCAGGGGAGCACGCTGTCCAACGGCGCGGCCAACTTCTACGTCCTGCACCGCGACCCGATCGACCTGTCCGAGAGCGCGAGCATGGCATTCCTCGGCCTGTCGCTGACCTGCGCCCGGTGTCACAACCATCCCCTGGAAAAATGGACACAGGACCAGTATTACGGCTTCGCCAATCTGTTCGCCCGTGTGAAGCTCAAGGATGGCGAGACGGCCGGCGACGAGGTCGTCGCCAACGCGACGGAAGGGGACATCCTCCATCCGCGTCGCGGCGTGGCGATGCCGCCGCAGCCGCTGGATGCTCCGCCGATTGCCGCGGGAGACGCGCGCGACCGCCGCGTGGTCTTCGCCGACTGGCTGGCCCGGCCGGATAACCCGTATTTCGCCAGGGCCGTCGTCAACCGGGTCTGGAGTAACTTCTTCGGCCGGGGACTCGTCGATCCCGACGACGACCTCCGCGTCTCCAACCCGCCCAGCGACGAGGCCTTGCTCGACTGGCTGGTCGACGACTTCGTCGCGCATCATTTTGACATGAAGCACTTGATCCGGACCATCATGACCTCGGCCGTCTATGCGCGGTCGAGCCTGCCGGTGCCGGGCAACGAGTCGGACGCGAAGTTCCTGAGCCACTACCGCGTCAAGCGGCTGCCGGCCGAGGTGCTGCTGGACGCGATCTCGCAGGTCACCGAGGTCCCCACGCCGTTCGGCGGCTATCCGGCCGGCTGGCGCAGCCTCCAGTTGCCCGACAGCCAGGTGGCAAGCTCGTTCCTCGATTCGTTCGGACGACCGGCGCGGATCGCTACGTGTTCCTGCGAGCGATCGGCCGAGCCGTCGATGGCCCAGGCCCTCCACCTCGCCAACGGGACGACCGTCAACGAGAAGCTCCGGGCCGAGTCGAGCGTCGCCGCGAACGTGATCGCGCGGAACGACCGCGATGACGCGATCGTCGATCGTCTGTTCTTGTCGGCCTTGGCTCGCCGCCCCACACCGGCAGAACGCGGACGCATGCTCAAGGCCCTCAAGGACGCCGCAGCGGGGCTAACCGACACGAAGGCGATCGCGACCGCCCGGCGCCAGGCGGTCGAAGACCTCTACTGGGCCGTGCTCACATGTCAGGAATTTATGTTCAATCATTGAATTGTAGGGTGGGTGAAACCCACCAGGATCGGCCATCGTGGATGTAACCCGCCGGAAGTGGCTCGTGCGGCAAGTCTACTCTGAGAATCGCGATCATGTCCGATTACCGCCGATGGATGATCCCGGGTGAGACGTATTACTTCACTGTGGTGACCTATCGCCGCCGGAGACTATTCGGACGAGAGGAGGCGGTCCGACTCTTGGGCGAGGTCATGCGAAAGGCTCGAGAGGATGCTCCCTTCCGAACAATCGCCATGGTTGTACTTCCCGACCATCTTCACTGTATCTGGAGTTTGCCACGAGGTGATGCTGATTACTCGACACGTTGGAAACGGATCAAACGAGACTTCACCGTCGGCTGGCTTGATGACGGAAACGACGATTCCGGTTGGCAAGTCTCCTCGAGACGCCGAGCCCGCGGCGAACGGGGTTTCTGGCAGCGACGTTCGTGGGAGCACGTCGTCAGGAACGACCAGGAGCTCGAAGCTCTCTGCGACTATATCCATTACAATCCGGTGAAGCACGGCTACACGAGCAGGCCCTCCGAGTGGCCTTGGTCCACCTTTTCTCGATTTGTCTCATACGGTGATTATCCGTTGGAATGAGGAAGCTCCATACCAGCCTCGATCGATCGAGTCGCTTCAATTGTTGGGGAGTAAGCGGGTTTCTGGTGGGTTTCACCCACCCTATAAAGACCGGTGACCGCAATCATGAAACGCTCTACTCACTTCCTGGCTTGCCTGATGATCGTCTCGGTCACGAACGTCCTGGCCCAATCCCCGTCTCACCCCGATCCCGTAAGCTTCCGGCGCCAGGTCGCCCCGATCCTGGTGAAGAAGTGCCTGGCGTGCCACGACGACCGGAAGGCGTCGGGCGGCCTGAGTCTGGCGACGTTCGTGGCCCTCGAGCGGGGCGGCAAGAGCGTGGGCGAAGCGATCCTGGATCCGGGCGACCCGGAGAGCAGCTACCTGATCACCACGCTTCGCCGCGGTGCGCCGATCCGGATGCCCTACAAGCAGCCGCCGTTGAAGGATGCTGAGATCGCCGTCTTGCGCGATGGGTCGAGGAGGGAGCGAAGTTTGATGGCCCCTCCGCCACCGAGACCCCTCTGGCCGCGCTGGTCGACGTGACGGCCGATCTCCCCAAGGTGGGACTCAAGGCCCCGGCCGCCGACGCGGTCTCCTCACTGGCCTTCAGCCCGGACGGACGGCATCTCGCTGCCGCGGTCGGACGGCAGGTCGCACTGTACGATCTCGGGACAGGCAAGGTCGAGGCCACGCTCGGAGACCATCCGGGGCCGGTCACGTCGGTGCGGTTCACGCCCGATGGAACGTCGCTGGTCGCGGCCGGCGGCCGGCCGGGCCTGTTCGGATCGATCATCGTCTGGGATGTCGTGAAGCGGCAGAAGCGGCTCGATGTGGCGGGGCATTCCGACGTGATCCTCGCCGCCGAGGTCGCGCCAGGACACAAGCTGCTGGCAACCGCCGGATATGACAAGCAGGTCCTCATCTGGGACCTCACGACAGGCAAGGTGGTCCGTCCGCTGAAGGATCACAGCGACGCGGTCTATGGCCTGGCGTTCTCGCCCGACGGCAAGACGCTCGCCTCGTGCGCCGCGGATCGGACGGTCAAGCTGTGGGACTGGGCCGCGGGCCGTCGCACGGTGACCCTGTCGGAATCCACCGGCGAGCTCTATGCGGTGGCGTTCTCGCCCGACGGCTCGCACGTGCTGGCGGCCGGCGTGGATCGGTCGATCCGGATGTGGCGCGTCGAGGGTCACGGCGGGGGCGCGCGGCTGGAGCGTTCGGCTTTCGCCAGTGACGGCGCGGTCCTCCGGCTGGCCGTCTCCGCCGATGGCAAACAGCTCGCCTCGAGCGCCGAGGATCGGACGGTCCGGCTCTGGGATCTCAACACGTTGACACCCCTGGAGTCACTGCCGACTCAGGCCGATTGGGTCGAGGCACTGGTGTTCAGCCCGGACGGCAAGCGGCTGGCGTTGGGACGATACGATGGGTCGCTCGCTTCATGGGACACGGCGAATCGGTCGGCAGCGGCGAGCATCGTGCTCCGTGAGCCCCCGAAGCCGAAGCCCGCAGCCGCACCTGGCCTGATTCGCAACGCCTCAATCAACCCGCCCCAGCCGCGCAGTGGCGTGCGCGGCAGCCGGGTCAAGGTCACGATGACCGGCACCGGTGTCGGCCGGGCGACCACCGTCATCATCCCCGAGGCCGGGCTCTCCGCCACGATCCTGACGCCCGCGAAGCCCGATCCGAATCGCGTCGAGGTGGAGCTGGCCATTGCACCCGACGCTCGCCTCGGACTGCACGCCCTGAGCGTGATGACCCCGCTCGGTGTCCCGGGCTTCCAGAACTTCGCCGTCGTCGCCGACCCCGAGATCGCCGAGCATGAGCCGAACGACCAGCCCGATCCGCTCAAGGGTTCGCCTATCGCGTTGCCGGCAACCCTGATCGGCACGATCGACCGCATGATGGACCTCGACCACTTCCGGTTCGAGGTCAAGGCCGGCCAGGAACTGGTCTTTCAGGACCTGGCGAAGTCGCTGGGTTCGCAACTCCGTCCGAGCCTCACCCTGCTCGACGTTCAGGGACACGAACTGGCCCAGTCCGTCGCGGGACCCGCCGTCATGGAGCCGATCCTGACCTATACGACTCGCGCCGACGGACCCGTGATCCTCCGGGTCGCCGACGCCGATTTCGGCGGCTCCGGCGGCCACTTCTACCGAATCTCCGCCGGTCAACTCCCGGTCGTGCTCTCGACCTTCCCCCTGGGCGTCGAGCCGGGCACGACCGCCCGGATCGAGGTCACCGGCGCGAACCTCGACAAGGTCCGGGAGGTCGCGCTGCCGGTCGGGCCGGGCGTGAGTCCGGGTACGATTCTCAGCGTGCCGGTGACGTTGCCGGACGGTATGCGGCCGTACGCAACACGAAACGTTGTCGTGGCCGACGGCCGCCAGATCGTCGAGCAGGAGACCAACGATACGCTGTCCCAGGCCCAGGAGCTGACGGTTCCGGGCGGAGCCTCCGGGCGCATCGGCCATGATGGGGACGTTGACATCTATCGGTTCCGGGCCAGGAAGGGGGACGCGATCGTCGTCGAGGTCTACGGGCGCCGGCTCGGCTCATCAATCGACTCGGTCGTCGCGGTCCTCGACGCCCAGGGCAAGCCGATCCCCCGGGCGGTGCTCCGGCCGGTGGATCAGACCGAGGTCGCGTTCCGGGATCACCAGTCGACCAGCCCGGCGATCCGGCTGACTCACTGGGACAACCTGGAGATCAACGACTATCTGCTGGTCGGCCGCGAGCTGATGCGGATCCAGGCACTCCCACGCAACCTTGACGACGATTGCGTCTTCTGGGGCCAGCAAGGTCAACGCCTGGGCTGGTTCGAGACGACGCCCGAGCACCATCCGATGGGTCAGCCGATGTACAAGGTCGAGATCCACCAGCCCGGCGCCGTCTTCCCGCCGAGCGGCGTGCCGACGACCACGCTGAGGTACCAGAACGACGATGGAGGTCCTGGGTTCTCCAAGGATTCGCGGGTGACTTTCCGCGCCGGCCGATGGTGAATACCGGGTCCGCGTCGAGGACGTCCGCGGCCTGGGAGGCGGCGATCATGCCTATCACCTGGTCCTGCGCAAACCCCGCCCCTCGTTTCAGCTCGTCCTGGGCACCGAGAATCCGAGCATCCCGCGCGGGGAACGGAGTTGGTGAACCTCACCCTGATGCGTCGCGATGGCTTCGACTCGCCGGTCGAGATCGTCGCCGAGGGATTGCCGCCGGGGATCACCGCCAGGCCGGTCCGGATCGAGGGCCATGAGCTGACCGGGATCCTGGCCCTCACCGCGGACTCGTCAGCTCCGGCCTTCTCGCCGCCGACCTGGCGTGTTGTGGCACGGGAGGTCCTCCCCGTATCGACGGCCCACCACAGCCCGCCGCATGCGCCAGGAGATCGACCCGTCCGGCCCAAATGGCGGCTGGATCACCGTCACGCCGGCATCGAACCTGAGGGTCTCGGCGCGGCCGAACCGGGTCGTGATCCACCCCGGCGAGCGCGTCTCGATGACCCTGTCCGTCGACCGCTCCGCACCGTTCTCCGGACGCGTCCCCATCGACGTGAAGAACCTGCCTCAGGGCGTCAAGGTCCTGGACATCGGCCTCAACGGAGTGCTCGTCACCGAGACCCAGGTCCAGCGGAGCGTGTTCCTCCTGGCCGAACCCTGGGTCCAGCCGATGACCCGCCCGTTCTACGCCGTCGGCAGGGCCGAGTCCGCCGGCACCGAGGACAGCTCGCCTCCCATCGAGCTGGTTATCACGCCCTTATCTACGAAGAATTGATTTTGGAATTATATATTAACCTTTTATGATCTCAAGGGATTTGTCCTGAATCACTTCCCCTGGCCCTCGGAGAACGCCGAGTCGAACAGCCGACCGGCGGACTTGAAGCCCATCTTCTCCTTGACGAACCGGGCGGCCTCGGCGGCGCCGTATTCGCGGTCCATGCCGCAGTCTTCCCATTCGACGGAGAGCGGTCCGTCATAGCCGATGTGGTTGAGTGCCCGGGCGATCTCCTCGAAGTTGACCTGGCCGCGGCCCGGCGAACGGAAGTCCCAACCGCGGCGGGGGTCGCCGAAGTTCAGGTGCGAGGCCAGGATGCCGGAACGACCGTCGAGGGTCCTCGCGGCGTCCTTGACGTGCACGTGATAGATTCGGTCGGGGAACGCCCGGATGAACTCGACGGGGTCGACCATTTGCCAGTGCAGGTGGCTCGGGTCGAAGTTGAAGCCGAACTCCGGCCGGTGATTGATCGCCTTGAGGGCCTTCTCGGCGGTGTAGATGTCGAACGCGATCTCGGTCGGATGGACTTCCAGCGCGAACTTCACGCCGCACTCCTTGAAGACGTCCAGGATCGGGTTCCAGCGGTCGGCGAAGAGCTTGAAGCCGTCCTCGATGGTGGAATCGGCCACGGGTGGGAAGGAGTAGAGGAGATGCCAGATCGACGAGCCGGTGAAGCCGTTGACCACCGGGACGCCCAGCTTCTGCGCGGCCCGGGCGGTGTCCTTCATCTCCTGGATGGCCCATTCCGTCTTCTTCTTGGCGTCGCCCCGGACCTGGGCGGGTACCCAGTCGTCGGTCCGGGAGTCGTTGTGATCCAGCACGAGCTGGCCGGTCAGGTGATTCGAGATCGCCCAGCATTTCAACCCGTACTTGCCGAGCAGATCGTGACGTCCCTTGCAATAGCCCGGGTCGGTCAGGGCCTTCTGGACGTTGAAGTGATCGCCCCAGCACGGAAGCTCGATGCCGTCGTAACCCCACTGGCTAGCCTTCTGGCCGATGACTTCGAGCGTCAGGTCGGCCCACTGGCCGGTGAAGAGCGTTACGGGGCGTGCCATGTTGCGGTCTCCCGAGGGATTTCGAAGGCAATGGGTCTGGACTCGTGTCGTGATGGCGAACAACGTGGTGAACCGAGGTCGTCCGCGGCCAACCGGTACGGCGGTCGAAGGGGGGAAGCACCGATCGGAGGCGGGGTTTGCTCGGTCGAAACGAACGGATTCCTTGGAAGCGAACATAGGGTTGGCGACGGGGCTTGTCAATAATTTGACGGTCAACTTGGGATCGACGATAATGGCGGGTTCAGAGACGACAGCCTCACCGATTGGCGGGTTGCTCACGACACATGCCCTTGAAAGCCGTCCTCTTCGATTTCGATGGGGTGATCGCGGAAACCGAGAACCATCATGTCACCGCCTGGCAGCGGACCCTCGCCGCCATGGGATGGCTGGTTCCCGACGAGATCGCGGCGCGCGCGGCGGAAGTCGACGACCGCGAGTTCCTGTCCGACCTGTTCACGCTGCGCGGCATGCCCGTCGATCAGGTCAACGAATGGGTCCGCCGCAAGCAGCTCCTCACCCGGGAGCTGCTAGGATACTCGCCGCGACTCTACCCTGGGGTGGCCGCCCTGGTCCGATCGCTCCGGGCCAAGGTGCGCCTGGCGGTCGTCTCGGGCACGTGGCGTGAGAACATCCAGGTTGTCCTCGAATCAACCGGCCTGGCGGATGCGTTCGAGACGATCGTGGGCAAGGAGGACGTCACGGCGCAGAAGCCGGCTCCTGAGGCGTATCTACTGGCCCTGAAGCGGCTCCGCCTCTCGGCCCGGTCGGTAGTGGCGGTCGAGGATTCGCCTCCCGGACTGTCGTCGGCCCGCAACGCGGGCCTGCGCGTCATCGCCGTGGGCCATCGCCGGCCCTTCGGCGAATGGGTCGGCGGCGCGGCTTACATCTCGGGCTTCGAGCCCGCCGAAGGACTTCTCGAACATCTGAAACTATAACCCGCTTCTGGGCAACTTGTAGGATGCTCTCCGAGCACCGAATCCTCGTGTCGAGAACGACCGGTGCTCACAAAGCACCCTGCAATCGTCGGTCCCGAGCGAGCCATTTCAGTCCCAGCAGTAGACTCGGCCGCGGTTCGATGCGCCGAGGTATCCCGCTCCCGGCCGGATGGCGATCGACGTGCAGTCCTTCATCGCGAGGAAGTGCTTCTTCTGCGTGCCGTCGAATGTGTCGAGAATCACGCCGCTGGTCAGCACGAGCTCCTGGTTCTCCGGATCATGATCAAAGTCCTGGAGTAGGTCGGGCACTTCGGTGGAATCCACCCGCCAGGCTTCCTTCCCATCCCAGGCATCGAGGACGCGAAACCCGCCGCGAAATACGACGGCCAGGTGGCTGTTCGGCGATCCCCGGTTCAGATAGTCGAGTCGCCCCGACTGGCACCACGCGGTGTCGAAGAACGAGACCGGACGAAGTTGTGACGCATCGAATTGTGCGAGGGTGCCGCCCTTCTGCGAACGCAGGCCGTTTGCACAGGCGATCAGATAGCCATCACGGCTCCAGGCGATCGCATCGATGCAAACGCCCGGCAACGCCGCGAAGGACCGGTACTGCGGCTCGCCCCAGGCCGGGAGGACCCAGAGCTCCAGACGGGACGGCGGTGAGTCGCCCGACGGAGGATAATGGCCCGTGCCAATGGCCAGGAGCTGGCCATCCGGTGAAAGGGCCACCGCATTGACCGAGCCACCCTGTTGCGGATAGATCTTCTCCACGACCTGACGGCCGAAGTTCACGACCGCCGCATATCCGCCCCGCGTGGCGACCGCGACCGTCCTCGATCCCCGCGGCCCGGCACGCAATGAGCGGAGATGGCATGAGGTGTGGCCTCCCGCGATCCCCACGAACGTGCGGGAGAGGATGCCCTTCGTGATCAGGTTGATGACCGTGAGGTGGCCGGTCGCATCGGCGACCACGCAATGTTCATGATCCAGCGCGACGATACAGGGCGATCCGACATAATCCCGAGAAAAGTTGACGCAGCTCGTTTCCATGGCTTGCCGGCTCCGGAGGTCACCCCGCTCACCGCGGTTCGGGGGCATCGGCCGCCGTCTCTTGCGCCATGACCTCGGGGTATCGCCAACATCCTACCATTCTACGGGAATTGCGTTATAACTGACATCCACTGGCTCACGGACGATTCCGTCAGCCATGAGACAACCCGCGTCGGCTTCGAGGAGATTACGATGACTGTCCTACTGCTGCCCTGGGCCCTGGCAACCCTGCTGGGCTCCTTCGCATCGGATACCGGTGATGGGCGCGACGACCCCTATCAGTGGCTGGAAGAGGTCGCCGGCGCCAAGCCTCTGGCCTGGGTCAAGGAGCGGAACATCGAGAGTACTGGCGAGCTCGCCCAGTCCGACCGGTTCCGTGCCCTGGAACACCGGCTCCGGGAGATCCTCGACTCCGATGCACGGATTCCGGCCATCGGCAAGCAGGGCAGATTCTATTACAACTTCTGGCGAGATGCGAAGAACCCGCGAGGCCTCTGGCGGCGAACCTCGCTGGAGGAATACCGCAAGGACAAGCCCAACTGGGAACTCGTGCTGGACCTGGATGCACTGTCCGGTCGGGAAGGGGAGAACTGGGTCTGGCACGGCGCCCGAAGCGCTGCGGCCCGAGTACAAGGTCGCCCTGGTCTCGCTCTCGCGCGGCGGCGCCGATGCGGCCGTGGTCCGCGAGTTCAACCTCGAGACCAAGTCGTTCGTCAAGGATGGTTACACGCTTCCCGAGGCCAAGAGCCGGCTCGCCTGGCGCAGGGATAACAGTGTCTTCGTGGGCACCGACTTCGGGCCGGGCTCGCTGACGGAGTCCGGCTATCCGCGGATCGTCAAGGAGTGGAGCCGGGGAACGCCGCTGGCCGAGGCGACCGTCGTCTTCGAGGGCCGGCCCACCGACATGGGCGTCTCGGCCCACCGCGACCTCACGCCCGGGTTCGAGCGCGACGTCGTCGTCCGCACGCCGACCTTCTGGACCTCCGAGTGTTTCCTCCGGCGCGATGGGAAGCTCGTGAAGATCGAGAAGCCCGATGACGCCCGGTTCGGCCTGCATCGTGAGTGGCTGCTGCTCCATCTGCGATCGGATTGGACCGTCGGTGGCAAGACGTATCCCGCCGGTGGGCTCATTGCGATCAACCTCGAGGCGTTCCTCAAGGGAGACCGCGCGTTCGACATCCTGTTCGAGCCGACCGAGCGGAAGTCGCTCGCCCGGTACAGCCCGACGCGTCATCATATCCTGCTTAACGAGCTGGACAACGTGCGGAGCCGCATCGAGGTCTTGACGCATCGCGACGGCCGATGGGTCCGAGAGCCGCTACCGGGCCTGGCCGAGTTCGGCGAGGCCGCCGCCCATGCGGTCGATCCGGAAGACTCCGACGATTATTTCCTGGAGACCGCCGATTTCCTGACCCCCAATACCCTGGCGATCGGCAGAGCGGGCGGCCATCCGTCCGTGCAGCTCAAGCAGCTCCCCGCGCTCTTCAACGCCGAAGGCCTGGCCGTCTCGCAGCACGAAGCCGTCTCACAGGACGGGACCAAGATCCCTTATTTCCAGGTCGCGCGCAAGGACCTCGCCCTCGACGGCAAGAACCCGACCTTGCTCTACGGCTACGGCGGTTTCGAGATCCCCATGCGTCCCGCCTATCGACCGACCATCGGCACCGCATGGCTGGAGAAGGGGGGCGTGTACGTCGTCGCCAACATCCGCGGCGGCGGCGAGTTCGGCCCGAAATGGCACCGCGCGGCGCTCAAGGCGAACCGGCACAAGGCCTACGAGGACTTCATCGCCGTTGGCGAGGACCTCATCCGCTGCAAGGTGACCACGCCCTCCCACCTGGGCGCCACCGGCCGGAGCAATGGCGGCCTGCTGATGGGCAACATGCTCACCCGTCGGCCCGACCTCTTCGGTGCGATCGTCTGCGGTTCTCCCTTGCTCGACATGAAACGGTACAACCATCTCCTCGCCGGAGCGAGCTGGATGGGCGAATACGGCAACCCCGACATTCCCGAAGAGTGGACCTTCATCCGCACGTTTTCACCCTATCACAACGTCGCGAAGTTAACGAAGTATCCCCGCACGCTCTTCACGACCTCGACCCGAGACGACCGCGTCCATCCAGGCCACGCGCGCAAGATGGTCGCCAAGATGAAGGAGCAGGGCCACGACGTGATCTACTACGAGAACATCGAGGGCGGCCACGCCGCCGCCGCCGACAACAAGCAGGAAGCGTTCATGGAAGCGCTGGCATATACGTTCCTCTGGAACGAGCTGAAATGATAGCGATCTCGCCCTAAGGATTTGATCCCGGCCTGCCTCCATCGTCCCCGATGCGGCGCTGGATGGCCTGGCGGACACGATTGCGGAGGCCCTCGGGCATGGCGTCGATCTCCTCTCGAGAGAGCTTGCCGTCCACGTTCTTGTCGAACCGGCCCAGCGCGCCCTTGAATCGCTCGGGGATCGGGACGGGTCCGGCGGCGAGTCGTGCCGGGCAGCGGGCGTCAGACGCGTGGCGGCTTCCTCGTCGGCTCCGGCACCTCCGACGAGGGCCGCTCCCAGGCGATTGCCGCGCATCGCGATGATCTTGCGTAGGTCGGCCAGGCTGTCGGTCACCACCTGGACGCCCAGCAGGCACATCTCGTCGGTCGTCTGCTCGCCCCAGCGGACGCGCTTCGGCGGGCGACTGGGGTTCCGGGGGTTGTCCGGGGAGTTATCGTAATAAGCGTCCAGCTTGATGACCGACCCTTTGGCCAACCGGACGGGCGTTTGGAACTGGTACTGGCCCTGCCAGTTGAAGTCCCAGTCCTTGATCCAGATCAGTGGAATGGTCTTGCCGTCGGGTGCCTGGGCGACCACCTTCATCTCCTTGCCGATGTAGTGCATGTGCGGCGTGATGCCGATGGCCCGGACTTCGGCCGGCAGCGGCTCACTTTGCGCGGTGACATGATAGCGCGGCTCTCCGGCCGGGATATCGAGATCTCGGGTCCGCACGGCGATGCCGACGACGATCGTACGAGCCGGCGTCTTGGTGAAATAGACGCCGACGACCGACTGGTCGGTCTCGGGCTTGCCGTCGGGGTGGTAATGAATCTGAAGGACTAGGTCGCTCCCCTTGCGGAGGAACCTGCCGATACCGTCGGGGAGGAGCCGGGGCATCGCGCCAGGTGCCCAGCCGCCGAGACCGCCGGTCGGCACGATGCCGGGACCGCCGAAACTCGCATAGCCGGGGCCGGATTCGGCCTCATCCTTCGCTCGGGCGGCGCCGGTATTGTCGAGGAAGAGCAGGGCATGATGCACAACCCTCCGGTTCCCCGGGCGGAACTCGACGGCAGCGACCGTGCGGTTCGAATCGGTCGGGATCGGGATCACGAAGCATCGGTAGATGTCACGGCCACCAGCCGGGATACGAAATGGTTCGGGAACCTTGAGCACCAGGTCGGGCGTGCCGAGTTGCCAGCCGTCCGGGAACTTGGGAGCAGGGGGCAAATCCTTCGCATCGCCTTCGGGGGAATCGGCCTCGACCCAGTCGGCAATCTTCCGAATCTCCTGATCGCTCAAGCGCCGCTCGTCGTGGAACGCGCCGAAGCCCGGCTCGGGCTTCCAGGGCGGCATCCGACGGCTTTCGGTGATCTCGGCGAGGAAGCTCGCCCGCTTGGCGGCGTCCCGGTAGGTCAAGAGTGAGAACGGTCCGATCTCGCCGGGCCGGTGGCAGCCGGCACAGTTCTTCCAGAGGATCGGCGCGATATCCTTGTTATACGTCGGCACTTCCGCCCGGACCACGCCCGGGCCCAGCAACCACCATACCGACAGGATGCCGACAAGACGCCTCATGAAAGGACTCCACACAAGGAGACAACCTGACACCCCCGAACGCGAACTCTCCACCAATGGAACCCTAGAACAGCCTGAAAGTTTCAGATCAGCGACGAAGAGCCTGCCGAGAGGATGGATTGCGAATCGTGGCCGATGTAACCTTGGTGTGAAAGAACCGGGCAGCCGGTTCTTTGATGAGCCACGTCACACGTCCACTCGGAACTCGCCTCGAGGAGACCAGATCGATGCGTTCCTTGCGATCGACCATCGAGACGTTGCGGAACCACGGCCCGACGCTCCCCGAACCTTACCGCGATTGCTTCGAGGCCAACCCGCCCTCCGGCGACCCCTGGCCGGCAGGTCTGCCCACGAGTCCGCACCTCCAGGATTTCTACGCGGCCTGCGATGGTGGCCGGATCGGGGCTTACTCATTCCTATCGTGCGACGAGCTGGCGGCCGAGACCGCGGCGACCGCAGACTGGCTTGAGTCGATGGGCTCCGAAGAGCTGCCACAGAAGGGCCTCTGGCTTGTGCTCGGCCACAATGAATATGGCCACACCCTCATCTGGGACGCCGACCGAGACGCCGTGCTCCTGTACGACTCCGATGGCGGCGATCTCTGGGATGCCGACAATACCGCTCTGGCCTACGACGGCTCGTGGCCCGGCTCGACGGGCCACCTCACCCTCGCCCAGTTCTTCGATCGCCTGGTGAACCCCGCCAGGGACTCCCCGGACGAGTTCGACCCAGATGTGGCGCGAGGCCCTCAAGCACCTCGATCGACTCGGCTGAAGCCCTCGAGGATCGATAGCAAGGTGCGATCGCAATGGAGGCCATCGTGACCGAGCCGGTTTCATCGACCCGAGGAATCGGCCAGGTGGCGCGCAGGATGGGGGATTTGAGTCCCTCAATCACTCCTTCCCGGCACCCAGACGGCTAACCTCATCCTCGCCCGGCAGGCCGAACGAGTACAGGACACCCGTGAACTTCTTGGGGAAGAACGCCTCACCATCGGAAGGCGTGAACAAGGTATTGCCCGTGCCGACGTAGACGCGACCGCGCGAGACCGAGGGGCCCGACCAGACTGGTCCGAGGTCGAGCTCCTTGAGGAGCGAGCCGGTGGCGGCGTCGAGCGCGACCAGCTTCCCGCTGGCGACGGTTGTGAAGTAGACGACCCCGTTGGCGACCGCGATCCCGGAGGCGACCGGGTCGCCCACGTTGGTGTAGACCGGTTTCGGCGGCGGGCCGCCGAGCGAGGCGACCTTGGGCCGCTCGTGCCGCCAGCGTTCGGTTCGCGTGTCCAGGCTGATGGCGACCACCCGCCCGCCCGTCGGCGGCACTCCGCCGCCGACCGGCCGCTCCGACGTCATCAACTGGAGCGCCTCGATGCCGTTGGTGAAGATCGTCTTGCCGTCGGTGGCACAGCCCGTCTGGAGTCCGCCGATACAGCTCGGCGGGGCGAGCATCCGCCGGTCCGGGGTTGGCGAGAGGGGATACGATGGCGGGCCGCTGTAGATCGGCGTGTGATCCACGAGGCGACCGTCGGAAGCTCTCAGCACGTAAAATCCGCCGTTCTTGCACCCCACTCCGACCACCTTGACCGGCTGGCCGTCCACCGTGATCGTGTAAATCTTGGGCGTGTCTCCGATCGAGTTGTCCTTGTAACGGCCTTCCTTGGGGTCATAAGCCCGCATCGAGTTCGTCCAGACGTCGCCGGGGTTGATCTGGGTGACCCATCGCTCTTTCCCGGTCTGAACGTCCAGCGCGACCACGGCGCACGACTCGCGCGTATGCAGGTTGGGGTCGTCAGCGGTCGGCCGCCGGGGAGCGGTATTCACATCGGTGCCGAAGAAGATCGTGCCCGATTCCGCGTCGTAAGAGGGGGTGCTCCAGATCGAGCTCGTCGCCGGTCCGAAGTAGAACGTGTGGTTGCCCCAGCTATCCTTGATCACGACGGGTGGATCGAAGGGCTCGGGCTTGGGGCCGAGGTCGTACTTCCATGCGATCTTGCCGGTCTTGGGCTCCAGGGCCAGGATGAATCCCCGGCCGGTCGAGCCGCGATAGAAGACCCCGCCGGATAAGAGTTGCTCCAGCGCCCCGCCGCCGGTGATGATCTTGCCGTCGACCAGGATCGGCGAGGCGAAGAAGAGGTTGATCGGATGGGCGCCGGGAAACTCCTTGCCGCGCGCGTTGATCTTCCATCGCTCGGCTCCCGTCGCGCGGTCCAGTGCATAGAACCAGCCCCCGAGGTCGCCGAAATAGACCGAGTCCTCGGTGACCAGCGCGGAGATCATGATCCCCTCGGCGGAGGACTGGAAGCGGAAGTCGTGCGACGGCCCCGACGGTCCCGCCGCCTTGGACTGGGCGGTCCTCTTCGCCCGGGCCGGATTGCGATACGACCAGCGCACTTTTCCGTCGGGCGACAACTTGTAGAAGGTGGGATCCGTGGCCGTACCGAAATAGACATAGCCATCCACCACCGTCGGCGTGGCATGGATGACCCCGATTTCCAGGTCCGAGCCCTTCGCCGGGAACCGCCATTTCTCCTCGAGCCGGCCGGCGTTATCTCGGCCGATCGCCGTCTCGCCCGGGTTGTACCGCGTGCCGAGCACGTCGCGGTTGTACATCGGCCAGTCTTTTGAGTCGGCCTGCGCGGGCCACGGCCGCCGGCAAGACGGCCCACAACAGGATCGGCAACATCGCACGACGAATCCAATCTGTCATGGTGATCGCTCACTCGGTTCAGGGGGTAGTTGCAAGACCTCGATCCTCTTCTTCCATGTTCGCCATCGGAACCAGAAGCTTAAGGTTTCGTTCTGGCCGTCGAACAGGAGGGTTCCCTGTTTCAGAATATCACGGCCGATGAGGACCGCTACGGTGTGAGTCGCCGGCGCGAGCTTGACGGCCTGAGCTTCGAACGCGGGACGGTGGACTCCTAGGATGATTCTCACATCATAATGATTCAGAATCGCCTCAGGCTGGCCCGGCACGCTCACCCAACCTCGCGCGCTATAGGGGCCCCGAAGTGATCGAGAATCATCGGGTGGACCACGGTATGCGACGCCCCTGTGTCGATCAGAGCCGTGGTCGGAAATGGTGGCGGGACGGACCGGCCCGCCGCGCGAAGAAATGCCTCCGCGGTTGTTCCCAGTTCGATTCGAACAGCGATGATCGCCCCGTCCAGGTCAATCCGACTCTGAAGACGCGGCATCAGAAGATCACTCTGCCCAGTTGGATCGGCTCTTCGTCGCGCTGGACTTGCTTGACCAAGAAGGGAACCCAACCAAACCGCCGGAGCCCTTCTTGCAGTGCAGCATCGCGTGTCGCGAAGAAGCCGAATGGTTCTGCGCCGTGGATCAGGACGTGCTGTCCCTCGTGCCCGGACCACTCAGGCAGGTGCGCGAGATAATAATCGACCTCGCGATCGAGCGTGGTGTCGCCGGTGACATCGGGCAGTGCGGAGACCCTCGCCTCGGCAACGGCGACGCCCCGACCATTTGCACCACGTTTGGTGCCGGGCTGCTTGGAAGATTTCTTCTTCGGATCGCGTTTCGTGGGCATCGCTGGTTCCCTCCCCTCGCGACTTTGGGCGTCGCCGACCCCTACACATTCTACAGCAGACCCGAAGTGGCCGCCAATCGATCCTGATCGCGACGAACATTGTCCGAATCGCTCAATAAGATTTCGGGATCCCTCCCTTGACCGCCTGCCGAGCCGAGGATATCCTTCACCTAACTTAATAAGTTAGGTATGTAGCGGTTCGCGGAAGGGGGTGGCGTTTGGCCGAGGTGGTGCCGAGCGAGCGGGAGATGGACGTGCTCAAGGCGCTCTGGGCGATCGGCTCGGGGAGCGTGCGGCGAGGTGCACGAGCGGATGTGTCCGGGCGGCGAGCTGGCGTTCAACACGGTGCAGACGCTGCTGCGGATCATGGAAGACAAGGGACTGGTGCGGCATCGTGCCGAAGGGCGGACGTTCATCTACGAGCCGGTCTACAGCCGGGACAAGGTGGCCTCGCGGGTCTTGCACCGGGTGTTCGACGGGGCGCTGGACCAGGTGGTGTGAGCCTGCTCCAGGCCAAGGACGCGAGCGACGACGAGCTGAAGGACCTGGAGCGGCTGATCGCCGAGGCCCGCAAGCGGAAGGGGTCGCGGGGAAAGGGCACGAACCCGAGCCCGAGGAGGAGTAATGACATGCTATGGATACATCCTCGCCGGGCGATGGCTGGCGAACGCCGCCGCGGGGGGTCTGATCGTCCTCGCGCAGGGCGGCCTGGCGGTGCGGCTCTGCCGGCAGCCGGTGCGGCGGGCGCGGCTCTCGTCCTGACCCTCCTGGGGGGCCTGGCCGTCGCGATGCTGATGACGGTCCCAGTCGCTGCCGCGATGGTCGGCCGGGCTGCTCCCGGCTCCGACCGTAGAAACGCGTGGTGGGCAAGTCTGTCGCAGCCCGCGAACGCGGAAGTCGTTGCGATCGCATCGGAAGGCCGGCCGAAGATCGGCATGCGGAACCGCGGTCGTTCTGTCGCGAGCGGGCGAGCGCCAGGCCACGCGGATCGATGACAGACCGAGGCGATGGGCGCGCCGCGTCCGCGGCCCGGACGACCGTCGCGGTCTCCTGGCCGATCCTCGTCCCGGGCCTGTACCTCGCCGCGGCGGCCGGGATGGCGGCGTGGTGGCTGTTCGGGCAGCTCCTGCTGTGGCGGGTGACCCGCGCGGCGACGGCCGGCGCCCGGAGCCGTCCGCGACGGTTCCTCACCATCAGCGGGACCGGCCGGCGAAGCGGTCCGGCTGCTGGTAGCGACCGGATCGCGCTGCCGTTCACCTTCACCTGGATCCGGCCCGGTCATCCTCGCTGCCGGCGGACGCTCTGCGACCGGCGACGAGGCGGCGCGCTGCAGCTACGGCCTGGCACACGAGTGGTCGCACGTCGAGCGCCGCGACGCCTGGGCCTGGAACCTCGCCGCCGTCGCCGGCGTCGTCTGTTCTACCAGCCGCTGTTCTGGTGGCTGCGGCGGCAGCTCCGGCTCTGCCAGGACTACCTGGCCGACGACCGGGCCGCGGCGATCGGCTCGCCCGAGGACTATGCCGCCTATCTCGTCCGGCTCGCGCGGGCCAGGCAGTCGGGATTGGCGCTCCCGGCCCTGGGCGTCGGCGACCGGCGGTCGAACCTCTATCGGCGGGTCGTCATGCTCTCGCAGGATCGCGAGCCCTGGGAGCGTCGCTGCCGGACGCCTGGAGCCTGGCCGCCGGCGCTGGTCGCCGTCGTCGTGATCGCCGCGGTCTCCGGCTTGCGGCTCGATGCGGCCGCCCGCCCGACTCCCTCCAGGCCGGAAACCCGTCGACCCAGGAAACGAAAGTGAACAGCACCCCGGCGGATCGTTCGGTGAAGGCCGAGGCTGGAAGACCTATGTGGGACGGGTCACCGACAAGGACACGGGCCAGCCGATCGTGACGCCTCGGTGCTTCGTCCGGATCTCCAAGTATGACAAGACCCACACCGAGAAGACCCTGAGGGAGACCCGGCAAAAGACCGACTCCGACGGGAGGTACCGCTTCAGCATCGCTCCCGAGCAGTTGGCCAAACCTTGGCTCTTCATCTACCTCGACGTCAACCACCCGGGATACGTCTTTTATTACGGCGCCAACGGATACGGCCCGATCGCAAGGAACGAAAAAGTGGGAGCCCGGCCCTTCTTCGAGGACTATTGCGCTCCGGCCGGGCACGTCGGTCGCGGGCCGGCTGGTGAATCCGGAAGGTACGCCCGTCGCCGGGGTCCGGATCAATGCCTTCTGCACGAACCCGGAATGAAGAGGAAGGACCCGAACGAGTGGGGGGCCTTCACCTGGACCTCGACCGACGCAGACGGCCGGTTCCGGCTCGACCTGTTCCCTTCCGGCCCGGCGGTCTTCTGGGTTGTCCCCGAGAATATGCCCTGTCGACCCACGTCCTGAAGAACGGCCGGCGGGGTGACCTTGGGACGATCGCGCTGGAGACGGGGAACACGATCCAGGGCAAGGCGCTCGACGCGCAAGGTAAGCCGGTCGTCGGGGCCCAGGTGCGGGCCGACCGCGACCGGACGAGGGAGCTCGAGGAGGAAAAGGAACTGGATTTCGCCGGTGACTACATCTGCCGGACGGTCGTGACCGGTGAGGACGGCGCGTTCACGATCCCCTCCATGCCGGCCGGCCGTTATGAGATCAATCTGACCGAGCAGGGCTCGGACCCCGCCACGCGCAACGATGTGGAGGATATGCCCCGACGGTCCCTGCCGGGTGTCTTCACTGCCCAGAAACTGACTGTCAAGGACGGCGAGACGCCGGAGGTTATCGTCATCAGAGCGGTCCCACACGTGGTCGTCGAGGCCCAGGTTCATGACAGCAAGGGGGCTAAGGCGAAGGGCCACAAGGCGTTCATCATCGGCAGGATCGATGGCGACCACTGGAGTGCCGATGTCCAGCCCATTGAGGACGGGATTATACCTTGCAGGCCCCGCACGGTTTAGAGGAGGCCCAGCTTTCGATTTCCAGTCCAACCAGCATATGTCCTGCGATTCCGCCGCTCGAAGGATGCCTCCTTGAGCAACACTGGAATCCCTCCATCTCGGCACGCTCGACCACGACATCAAGGGTATTGAGATCGTCCGCTACGTGGCCCCGACCGTGGTCGTGAAGGTGAAGACCAAGGACGGCTCGAAGCCAGTCAACATTGAGGTCTCGGCCAACTACACCGCGAACAAGGACAAAGGGCGTGGCGGCCGTAGCTCCTCAAAGGTGGGGTGCGCTCGGACTGCAGCTTCGAGGAGCAAGAAGACGGCCGGTTCCGATCCGAGGGGGTGTATCCGGACCAGGAATTGACCTCACCGCCCAGGCCAAGGGTTATGCGTCGAAGACCTCGGCGGTGTTCGCGCTGGCGGAAGGAGCAACACGGGAGGTCGAACTGTGCTGGAGAAGACTCCGTGATGCGGCTTCGCCTCGTCGGAAGAAGGATTACGAATCCAAGATTCCCTATTCCCGAATTCTCGACATGAAATGGCGACTGAATCCTGCTCAGAAATGCAGAATCTCTAGCCGAATACTGCGCAGGATCGCCGCACCATCGTGCAGGAAAGCGATTCTCCAGCTCGGTCTTGCGGGCTTAAGCATCGCGGAGCGCATCATGGCCTGGCTGTGTCGATCTGGGATTCGCTGGTGCAGTCCGCCCTGGGCGGCCTGATCGTGTTGGCGGTGGGCGGCTTGGCGGTGCGGCTCTGCCGTCAGCCGGTCGACGCGGCGCGGCTGGTCGTCCTGACGATACTCGGCGGACTCCTCGTGCCCTGGCTCGGCTGTCGCCTTCCGCTCCCGATCCGGCTTCCCGGTTGCTGCGCGGTGGTTGACATCGGGGCTTTCCCGGGCATCGAGATGTCCCGTTCTCAAGGTCCCGACCAGCGCCTCCTTCGATGGATTTGTTCGGCTGACCTGCGTCACCGGGGCAATCGCTTCCGGATCGCTCGAAGACCCGCTCGATGCAACCCGGTCGGCACGATCGCCGCGCCGACGAGGACCAACGCCTGGCGTCGGCGATGGGCGTCAACGGCGCTCTCGACCCTGGCCGATGTCCCCTGGCAACAGAGGGTTCATCCTCGCTGTATGCCCTCGACGATCGGGCGGATTGCTGGCCTGGTGGGTCCTCGGGCCAGGCGGTACTCTGGCGGGTCACGCGCGGAGCGCGGCCGGCGCGCCGTCGGTGCGCGACCGCTTCCTCGCCATCAGCGGGCCGGCCGGTGAGCGGGTGCAGCTGCTCGACAGCGACCAGATCGCGCGATGCCGTTCACCTTCACCTGGACCCGCCCGGTGATCCTGCTGCCGTCGGCACCTCTGCAGACCTGGGCGATGACGAATCGCTCCCGCTATGCCCTGGCGCACGAGTGGTCGCACGTCGAGCGGCGCGACGCCTGGGCCTGGAACCTCACCGCCCTCGCCGGCGCTGTCCTGTTCTACCAGCCGCTGTTCTGGTGGCTGCGGCGCCAGCTCCGGCTTTGCCAGGACTACCTGGCCGACGACCGCGCCGCGGCGATCGGCTCGCCCGAGGACTACGCCGCCTGCCTGGTCCGGCTCGCCCGCGAACACCGCCGCCCGCCATCGCGGCCGCCCGTGCCGGCGATGGGAATCTACGATCAGCCCCTCGAACCTGACCCGGAGAGTCACCATGCTCGTCAACGACCGCGAACCGATCGAGCACCGCTGCCCCAGGGTCCTGGAGCCTCGGCGCGGCTCGCCGCGACGGCGCTGGCCATCCTGATCGTCGCCGGCCTCCGCGCCGACTCCACCCCGGCCGAAGACCCGAAGCCCCAGGCCCCGAAAGCCGCGCCGCGCGCGGCCAAGGCCGAGCCGAAAGGCGAGACGCTCCACTATACGGGCAAGGTGAAGGACAAGGACACCGGCAAGCCGATCGCCGGGGCGATCGTGACCGTCCGCCGCAAGGACTCCGACAACCGGGAAGGAAACCGCATCATCGAGGAGAGCCGGCACACCACGGACGCGGAGGGCGTTACTCGTTCACGATCCCGCCCGAGCAGGTCGCCGTGAAGCGGCTCTACATCGAGCTCGACGTCGAGCACCCCGACTACGCCACGCAGGCCGGCTTCGGCTACGGCCTGAGCTGATCCGCAAGGAGAGAGCCGGGGCCATCGGCCGTTCTTCGAGAACATCGACGCTCCGGCCGGCCAGGCCGGTCCTCGGCCGGATCGAGACGCCCGACGGCAAGCCCGGCGACGGGGTCGAGGTCGTGAGCGTATTCGCTCACGTCGGCCAGGTGGAGGCCGGGCCCGCGCGAGTACGGCTCGCTCGCCAGGGCCAAGACCGACCGGCAGGGCCGCTTCCGACTCCCGATCATGACCCCCGGCCTGGGGATGTTCTGGATCCTGCCGAAGGACTATCGCGCCGGAGTCCCACGCGATCCCGCGATCGGCGCGGCGATTTCGGGACGTTCATCCTGAAGACGGGCATCGACGCTGAAGGGCCGGGCCCTCGACGCGCAAGGCAAGCCGATGGCCGGGATGTTCGTCGAAGATCGAGCGCGACCGCGGACAGCTCGCGCCGACCACGAGATCCTCGAGCCGCTGGCTGTCTCCGACGAGATCGAGCGTCAGGCCGAGACCGACGCCGAGGGCCGGTTCACGTTCGACCCGCTGCCGGCCGGCGTGCTACTCGTCCAGCCCGGCGGAAGACCTGCAGGTGCCGCAAGGGATGGATCCGCCGGGCTCTCCGGGCGTCTTCGCGCCGCAGAAGTCGACGATCACGCGAGGGCAGACGCCCGTCCGATCGAGATCCGCCGACTCCGCACGTCGTGATCGAGGGCGGATGGGTCGACAGCAAAGGCAAGCCGCGCCGCGGCTGGAACCTCATGATCATCGGCCAGATCGACGGCGAGTCCTGGCACACCATGGTCCTCCCGTCGGCGGATGGCAGATTCGCGGTGAAGATCCCGCACGGGTTGGATCGAGCCCAGATCACATATCTTCCCCGGTCAGCTCACCTCGACGCGGTACCGCATCGGCAAGGACGGGAAGCTCGAAGCCAGCCAGTCATCATGTTCGGCACGCTCGACCACGACGTCAAGGACCTCGAGATCGTCCGCTACGACGCAGACCTCGCTGATCGTCAAGGCCATCGCGAAGGATGGCCGTGCCGATCAAGGACGTCATCTGGCAGGCGTGTATACGCGAGGAGCTCGCCGAGGCCGGCTTTCAAGTGGGCCTCAAGAACGGCGGTCAACGGAGGTCCTCTTCGATCCGCAGGACGACGGCCGGTTCCGCGCCGACCAAGATCACGCCCGACCGCGAGGTGAAGATCACCGTCTATGCCGACGGGTTCAAGCCGACGAGCCGGACGGTCAAGCTCCCGAGGGCAAGACCGAGGAGGCGACGCTTGTGCTGGAGCCGAAGTGAGAATTCGAGATCCCGAATTCGAGATTCAAGATCGGCCGATCTTCATACTGTGATATTCATGAATCTCGCATCTCAAATCCAGACAAGGACAGAGCGATGCCCCGGGGCATTCGAACGATGATCGGACTGCTGGCATGGCTCGCGGGCTCGCTGACCTTGGCGGGCGAGGCCGGCCTCGGCACCGGTGCTATTGCCGAACGGAGCAAGTCTCGCTGGAGGTCGACTTCGACCGCCACGTCGCGAGCCTCTTCGGCCGGCTGGGCTGCAACGCCGGGTCCTGTCACGGCTCGTTCCAGGGTCGGGGCGGGCTGAACCTCAGCCTCTTCGGCCACGACCCGGGCCACGACTATGACGCGATCGTCCGCCAGGGGATGGGCCGCCGTGTGGACGTGATCGAGCCCGACCGGAGCCTCGTGCTGCTGAAGCCGACCGGCCAGGTTCCGCACGAAGGAGGCCAGCGGTTCGCGCCGGGCTCGTGGGAATATCGCGTCATCCGCGCCTGGATCGCCGCCGGGGCTCGTCGCGACCCGTCTCGCGCCGTGGCCGAGCGGATCGCGATCCGCCCTCGGGAGCTGAACCTCGCCCGGCCCGGCGAATCGGCCCGGCTGGCGATCGTTGCCCGGTTCACCGATGGTACCGAGGCCGACGTGACGTTGTTCTGCGACATTCATGTCAAGGACGATGCGATTGTCGCGGTTGACCCGGCCGGCAGCCGTCCGCGGCCTGCGGCCCGGCGACACGGCGGTTGTCGCCTCCTATCACGGACAGCTCACCGCGGCTCGGATCGCTGTCTCGTCGGGCCGGAAGGTGGCTGTTCACGAAGTGCCCGAGGCCGAATATATCGACCGCGAGGTCTTCGCCAAGCTCCGCAACCTGGGGATCGCACCGTCGGGTCCGTCGTCGGACACCGAGTTCCTCCGCCGGGTCACGCTCGATTTGATTGGTACGCTGCCAACACCGGAGGAGGTCCGGGATTTCCTCAGCGATCGCACGCCGGGCAAGCGGGATCAGATCATTGACCGGCTGCTCGCGCATCCCATGCACGCGGCCCTCTGGGCCACGCGGTTCCTCGATATCACCGGCTGCGATACCGAGTCGATGGAGGGCCCCGACGACCTGAAAGCCCGACGCGCGCGGATGTGGCACGACTGGTTCCGCAAGCGCATCGCCGAGAACGTGCCCTACGACCGGATCGTCGCGCGGAATTCTGTGTGCGACCAGCCGCGACGGCCAGGACGTCGACTCGCTGGCTCAACCGCGAGACCGGTCGCATGGCCGCGGCGCGAGCCGGGCTGGGAGACCGACTACGCCTCGAAACCGGGGCTCGACCTGTTCTGGCGGCGGTTCACGATCAACGGCGAATACTTCCCGATCGAGCAGATGGCCGAGCGCACGGCCACTGCGCTGCTGGGTGTGCGGATCGAGTGCGCCCAGTGTCACAAGCATCCGTTCGACCGCTGGACCCAGGCCGACTATCGCGCCTATGCCAGCATCTTCGCGAACGTCCGCTTCGGCCTCTCGCCCGACGGACTGGCGGCGACGGCGCGGTTCCTGGAGGAGCGCCGGAAGTCGTCGACCAAGATGGCGGCTTGCCGCCGATCCCCCGAGTGCGCGAGGTGTTCCTGGCCGATCGCCCCGCGCGCGGTCTCCCCGACCCGGCGACCGGCCGGCCACTGCCGCCCGCGGCGCTCGGGCGGTCCGGACCTCCCCGACAAGGCCGACCCCCGCGAAGAGCTCTTCGCCTGGTTGACGCGGCCCGATAATCCCTACTTCGCCCGGAGTTTCGTCAACCGCGTCTGGGCGGCGTATTTCGGCGCCGGGCTGGTCGAGCCGGTCGACAACTTCTCGGTCGCCAATCCACCGTCAAACACGCGCTTGCTCGACGCTCTGGCGACCGACTTCGTCTCACACGTCTACGACATCCGCCGGCTGGAGCGGACCATCCTCCGGTCGCGAGCCTATCAGCGGTCCTCGCAGCCGGAGGCGGGGAACCTCGACGACCGGCGGAACTTCGCCCGTGCTTTGCCGCGAATGATGATGGCCGAGGTCCTGGTCGACGCGATCAACGCCGCACTCGGCGTGCCCGGTGAGTTCGGCGCCGATTCACCCAAAGGGGCGCGAGCCATTGAGGTCGCCGCCAACCTGGTTCAATCGCCGGACCTCGCGCAGGCCTTCCGCGTCTTCGGCCGTCCCCGGCGAGTGGCGACCTGCGACTGCGAACGTCCCCGAGGCCCAGAACTGCCCCAGGCCCTGTTCCTCATGTCCGACCCGGGCCTGCTCGACAAGCTGGCTCGCGGCCGGCTCCGCACCCTCTTCGAATCCGATCGTTGCGATGCCGCCATCATCGACGAGTTGTTCCTCGCCACACTTTCGCGATTCCCCACCGACGATGAGCGCAACCGTATCCTCGAACACCTCCGGACCAAGACCAGCCGAAAGGCCGCCATGACGGACGTGCTCTGGGCGATTATCAATACGCGTGAATTTATATTGAACCACTGACCATCCATAGGTCAGGCCTTCCTGCCTGACAATTGTCTACCCCACGGGAGCGTCAGGCTGGAAATCCTGACCTACGGAAAGAAGGTCACTGTGATGACTCGAATGGCGACCGACTGCGAAGGGTTCCACCGTCGCGACTTCCTGCGGATCGGCGCGGCCGGCATGTTCGGCCTGGAGCTGGCCGACGTGCTGCGACTGCGGGCGACGGCCGGCGCGGCCACGCCGGGGCCAAGAAGCCGGCAACGGGCGTGATCCAGATCTGGCTCTCGGGTGGACCGGCGACGATCGATATGTGGGACCTGAAGCCCGGTGCTCCCGAGGAGATCCGGGGCGAGTTCCGGCCGATCGCCACGGCCATGCCGGGGATTTCGATCGGCGAGCACATGCCGGGCCTGGCGAAGGTGATGGACCGTTGCATCGCTGATTCGATCGCTGAGCCACACGATCTCGGCGCACGGGCCAGGCACGACGTACATGTCCACGGGCAACCGGCCGAGCGCGGCGATGGAATACCCGGCGCTGGGCTCGCTGGCGGCTCGGGTGCTGCCGTCGCGCCGGGGCATGCCGCCGTACATCACGTTCGCGGCGATGCGGGAAGGGGCGGCGACGACCGGCACAGGTTATCTCGGCCCCGCGTTCGGGCCGTTCGAGGTCGAGGGAGAACCCGGCCGGGGACGTCTCGAGGCGCGCGGGGTCTCGCTGCCGGCAGGGATGCGCGCTCCGCGACCTGGAGGACCGCGACGCGTTGCGAGCCGGGCTCGATCATGGCCTGCGGGCACTCGACGCCACCGATCTCATGACGGGCCTCGACGCCTTCCACCGGGAGGCCATCGAAATCCTCCGGACCGATCGCGTCCGGTCGGCGCTCGACCTGGCGCGCGAGCCGGACCGGCTCCGCGACAACTACGGCCGGAGCCCGCTGGGGCAGGGGACCCTGGCCGCGCGCCGGCTGATCGAAGCCGGTGCCCGGTTCGTCACGCTCGGGTTCGGCGGCTGGGACACGCACGCCGGCAACTTCCGCACGCTCAGAGACCGTCTGCTTCCCGACCTGGACAAGGCGCTCTCGAACTTGATCCGACGACCTCCAGTCGCGTGGCCTCCTGGACGAAACCCTCGTCATGTGTGCCGGCGAGTTCGGCAGGACGCCGCAGGTCAACGGCAACGCCGGGCGCGATCACTGGTCGCGCTCAATGGCCGTCCTGCTGGCTGGTGGCGGCTTTTCCGGCGGATCCGTCTACGGCTCGACCGACGCGCGCGGCATGGCTCCGTCGGTCAACCCCTGCTCGCCCGACGACCTCGCTGCCACGATCTTCCAGCGGCTGGGCATCGGCCCTCACCACGAAGTCCACTCGGTAACCGGCCGACCCATCTCCCTATTCCGGGAGGGAAAGTGCCTGAACCTGGGCTGATCGAAGGATCGCGACCATCGCGGCTCACCCCTCTCGCGGCACCAGCCGGATCTGGATGAAGATGTCGCCATCGTCATCATCGTGGGAGTCGATGTCGTCCAGGTGCAGGACCCAGGTGTTCGAGCCGGTCTTCTCGATGATCGACCCACGTCCCCCGAGGCTATTGTCTCGATCCGAGAACGTCTCGCGAGACTGCTCCGTGAAGAGGGAATCCGAGAAAGCCCAGGAGTTGCCCCGCTTCAAGTAGATCCGCAGATTCGACCCGACGGCGACGGGGCCGACCTCGATCTCACGAGTGGGATTGGGATGACCGGGCAAGCCCGTGAAGATCGGGAGGGGGTCGCCCAGGGACTCGACGATGCCGAATTCAGTGACGCCGCCACCATCTCCTACCCCCGGGGCCACGTAGAGGGTCGCATTGTAGGGGATGACGAAGAAGTCCGCGGGGTTGGCCGGACGTCGCTCCCACCGGCGTAATTCCTTCGGGAGGGATGGGGGCCGGATCGGCGCGGAGCTCGCATCCAGCACGTCGGCGCCAATGGCCGGCTCGACCGGAGGGGCGGCGCTCGGCAGCGGTGAGTTGGAGGTCCAGAGGACCCAGCAAACGACGAGATTCACGGTGACCAGCACCAATACGAGCACCACTCCCAGCGTGCGGACCGGGGCGGACCGCCACACGGACTGACTACCACTCGCCTGGGCCGCGACGTGTCGGAGCCAGGATTCGTAGGGTTCCTCCGCGACGGCCGAGCGGGTCGTCGTCGTGGCGTGTTCGTCGGATCGGGCCACCCCGGGCTTCCCGTGGTCCGGACCAGGACCCCGGTCCAGCTCCGCGAGGATCTGCTCGTAGGCCGTGCGCAGTTGAACGAACGACAGGACCTCACCGCCGCGATCGGGATGAGCGGACCTTGCCTTGGTCCGGAATGCATCCTTGAGCTCCTGGCGGCTACAGCCCCGCGCGATTCCCAGGGTGAGGTAAGGATCCATCGTGAGACCTATCTCGCTGCGCGAAAACCTCCGGCGAGGTCACTCATAAATCCGGGGCACGCCGCGGCGGACCGTTGGAATGGTGAGAGGTCCGGTGCGCCCCAATCTTGCAGGAGATCGATTATGAGATCACCGATCGCCCGAGGCAAGATCTTTGCACGGGCCGCCTTCAGGAGGTGCCGTCGTTCTCGGCGATGATCGACCGTATTCACCAGGACTGGCGAGCCGCCTGCTCCGCCTGCTCCGCCGCGTATTTCCACGCGATCCAGCACCCACAGACACTGCCAACAATCAGGGCCAGGATAATCAGGGCACCGAAGGTGTTGCCCCCTTCCGATCGCCAGGCGGACTGTCGCCGGGAAGACTTGACTGCGACCTGCTCGAGCCAGGACAGGTAGGTTCTCCTGGCGCCCTGGGGTCGGGCGGCTTCGGGAGCCGACCGACCGGCGAGACCTCATCGAGCAAGATCAGATCGGGTTTCCAGTTCGGGTCGAACGGCTTCGGGGGCCATCGGCTCGGTGGGATCTCGTCAACGAAGATCGTATCGGGTATCGGGCTCTCCCCAGGCGTCACGGCCGGGCGGGCCGGCCGCGAGCTCCGTGCCTGGTTTGGCAGGCGCGGGTTCGGCCTACGATCCAGTTCTTCGAGGATCTGCTTGTAGGCGGTACAAAGCCGGATGAACGCCGCATCCTCGCCGCCGCGATCCGGATGCGCGTGCCATGCCCTGGTCCGGAAGACCTCCTTGACCTGTTCGCGAGTGCACGATCGGGAAACGCCCAGGGCCTGGTAGGGATCCATGAATGCGACCGATAACGCTCCGGAGGGCCAACCGCCGGGCTCACCCGTCCCGGTCCAGCACGAGTCGAGCCCCGACGGCGCGGGGAGTTGAGAGATCGGAGCCGACTCCATGATCCACAGGATTGATTATGAGATCGCCAATCGCCCTCGGCAAGATATGTGCGATTAATCCTCGCGGCTCGACCCAATCTGTTCCCATGTGCACTCTACCTTATCTCGCAACCCCGGTTTCTCCATTTCACGCTGAACCATTACACTAGCCACGACCGCTTAACCGCCTACCTCCCTACCCTCGCGGCTGTAGCCTGGCGACGCGAAGGATGGCTTGATCGAGCGTGGCGACGTTGACCGGCTTGACGAGATGCTCGAGGAAGCCGGCCTCACGACCGCGGAGGATGTCCCCTTCCATACCGAATCCGCTCAGGGCGATGCCCTGCGCCGTACTCGTCCTTGAGGGCCCGCATCAACTCGTAGCCGGAGCCGTCGGGCAGTCCGAGGTCGCTGACGATCACGTCGAAGGTGCGGTTCGCGGCGACCTCCAGCGCCGCGGCCACGCGATCGGCCCATTCGACCTGGTAGCCGGCGCGCTCCAGGAGCTTGACCATCGCCCGGGCGGTGTCGGCGTGGTCCTCGACCAGGAGCACTCGGATCCGACCGGCCGGGTGATCGGGCCGCGGTGGGCTGGCCGCGTTGACGCCCTCCCGTCGGTTTGGCACCAGTGCGAGCGCCACCGTGAATGAGGAACCTTGGCCCGGCCCGTCGCTCGCCGCGCGGATCGTTCCCCCGTGCCGGTTGACCACCGCCTTGGCGATCGACAGGCCCAACCCCAGACCGCCGAACTTCTGGGTGACCGCCGGCTCCCCCTGCTCGAAGGCGTTGAAGATGAACGGCAGCGCCTCGGGGCTGATCCCCTTGCCCGTATCCCGCACTTCCACCTCAATCCCACAGCCCCCGGACGGACGGGTCGTCACTCGGATCGTCCCGCCGCCGGGCGTGAACTTGGCCGCGTTCTTGATCAGGTTCCAGATCACTTGCTGGAGCCGCGCCGGGTTGACGTTCGACCAGGTCGGACGACGCGGTCAGGTCGGTTTCGACGGTCAGTCCCTTGTCGTGGACCTCGCCGCCGACGATATCCAGCACGTGCCGGACCAGGTCGTTGAGATGGGTCGGCCGCCGCTCCAGCCGCAGCTTGCCGCTGATCACCCGGCTGAGGTCCAGCAGGTCGTCGATCAGGCGGGTCTCCAGGTCGATGTTGCGGCGGATCATCGCCAGGTATTCCTTCACCTCGGGGGGCAGTTCCTGGACCAACTCCATCAGGCCGACCGCCGTGACCACCGGGGACAATGGGGTGCGCAGCTCGTGGCTGAGGACGGCGAGGAAGCGGTCCTTCGCCAGGCTGGCCGTCTCCGCCACATCCTTGGCCTCCTTCAATTGCGCCTCGGTTTCCTTCCGGGCCGTGATGTCCTGGACGGTGCCGACGATGCGGACGACCCGCCGCTGTCCGTCGCGTTCCTCGAACGACACGCGTCCCTTGCCGGCTACCCAGCGGACGGTCCCGTCGTCCCAGATGCACTGGTAATCGGCCTCGTAGATGCCGTCGCCGTCGGGGTCCACGGCGCGCCTGATGGCCGACTGGACCCGCGGACGATCCTCGGGGTGAAGCCGGCGATAGAACTCGTCGAGGGTGATCGGGTAATCCGGTGGCAGGCCGAAGATCGCCTTGGAGCGAGCGGACCATCGCAGGGTGTTGGTCGTGAGGTCCCGGTCGAAGAGACCCAGGTCGGTCGCCCGGATCGCTAGCCGCAACTGCTCTTCGTTCTCCTTCAGGGCCGCCTCGACCCTTCGCCATTCGGTCATGTCCAGGAACTGCGCCGACCGAGCCGCGCGGCTGCCCCCCCTCGTCGAAGAGCGGCGTGGCGTTGCCATAGAACCACTTGGTGCGCCCATCCGCGCAGCACATCTCCAGCTCGCACCCGGTGATGGCCTGTCCCTCGCGGGCCGCCACCTGCATCGGCAGTTCGTCGGGCCGGAGGTCCCGTCCGCCGCGACGAAAGCGAAAATGCTCCGGCCGCTCCTCCGCCGGGGCGCTCAGCGACGCGTTGGAACCCGGCGCAAGCTCGAGCATCTGTTCCTGGGCCGGGTTCGACCGAATTCGGGCACAGTCGACATCCTCGCTGATGGCGATGCCGATCGGGACCGTCGCGAAGATCGTCTCCAGCTCATCGACCCGAGCGCGAAGATCGCGGTTGAGCCGCACGATCTCCTGCTGTGCTTGCCATTGCAGATCGATGTCGGTCCAGGTGCCGTACCAGCGCGCGATCCGACCGGTGTCGTCCCGCTGAGGGAGTGCGTGGCCGAAGAACCAGCGGTGCTCTCCGTGGGTCGTGCGAAGCCGGCACTCGACCCGATACGGGATCCCCGCTTCGAGCGCGCGTTTCCAGGCGTTGACGGCCCATTCGCGGTCGTCGGCGTGGATCAGGTCCATCCACGCCCGTCCTTCCACCTGCTCGCGCACCGCACCGAGAAACTCGAGGAACCGGGGACTGGAATAGTCCACCGAGCCATCAGGGGAGGCGGTCCAGACCATCTGCGGGATCGATTCGGCAAGGAACCGGAACCGATGCTCGCCGGCGGCGAGTCCTCCTCGGCCCGCATCCGGTCGTCGATGTCGGTGGCCGTGCCGAACCGCCGGATCACCCGGTCCGCGTCGTCGCGCACCGGCACCGAGCGAACCATGTGCCACCGATAGGCACCCTCCCGATCGCGCAAACGGACGTCGGCCTGGAAGACCTGCCCCTCCTCGACGGCCGGATCCCTGACGTTCAACAGCGATCCGAGGTCATCGAGGTGGACCGCCAACCGCCAGCCCGGGTGCTCCAGCGACTCCTCGGGCGACATGCCGGTGTACTCGTACCAGCGGCCGTTGAAATAGTCCACCGTGCCGTCGCCTCGGGCCGTCCAGACGATGTGGGGCATCGAGTCGGCCAGCAACCGCGCCTGCCGCTCGCTCTGGCGCAGGGCCTCGTCGGCGCGGCGCCGCTCCGTGATATCGGCGAAGAGCCCCAGAGCCCCGGTGAACCGGCCTTCGACGTCGTGGAGCGGGCTGATTGCGGCGTCGAACCACACCTCCGCGCCATCCTGGCGACGCAGTCGGAATTCCACCCGGGTCTCCTCCCCCGGCGTCCGTTCGGCCCATCGAGCGGCCGCTTCACCATGATCCTCCGGGAACACCAGGTCCCAGGCCGGCCGGCCCACTACCTCCTGGGGCTGATAGCCGAGCCGCCCGGCCAGCTTGGCGTTGATGAACATCGTCCGCTGCGCGGTGTCAATGGCCCAGATCCCCTGATTCGCCGCTTCGACGATGCGGCGATACAGGTCCTCTCCAGCCACATCCGGCTGGCTCACGGTACCTTCCCCTTCACGAATCGTCGGGGATGATGACGGGACGGTCGTCAAGGGGTCCGGAAAGGAAGCAGTGCGACCCGGAAACATCAGTGCTGCCTCGTCGGCTCGATCGCCCTGCCGCACTCGGGGCAACGCCTGCATGGCCCCATCCTGTCACGGGAGGGTAACCGATCGTTTTCCATTGAGAAACCCAGAAGCTCTTTCGAAGTCGAGATCCCCAGACGCGGCCTCCGGCCCCAACCCTATAGGGATTCTAGATCCCATTCCCGCAATCTTTCCCATCCGGGATTAATCTCGAATCCCCGAGACGGGCGCACAGGGCAGGGGACCCCAACAAGGGATACTCTATCCTACTCGATCTCGTCCTCATTCGTCTCCGGCATTACCGGAACGACGCAGGACCTCCGCGAAAAAGAGGTCTTGATCCTCACGTAACGTGAGGTCATATCATTCTGCCGTGACCACAACCGGAGGACCTAGACATAGGGCGGGTGTAACTCTCGTGAAACCGGAGCGGATCGCCATGCGGTTCGAGGCGTTGAAAGTCGGCGAGCTGGCCAAGCGGACGGGATTGACCGTGCGCACGCTGCATCATTACGACGATATCGATTTGCTGAAGCCGTCGCTGCACACCGAATCGGGGCATCGGCTCTACACGGACGGCGATGTCGCGCGATTGCAGCAGGTGCTCTCACTCCGGCAGCTCGGCTTCTCGCTGGAGCAAATCGCCGGCTGCCTGGACCGGCCCGGCTTCTCGCCGCTGGAGGTGATTCGTCTCCATGTGGCACGACTGCGGGATCAGATCACCGTGCAGAGGCGGCTCTGCGAGCGGCTGGAAGCGGTCGCCGTGCGCCTCCAGGCGGCGGGGGAAGTCTCCGCCGACGAATTCATCCAAACGATCGAGGAGATCACCATGATCGAGAGCTATTACACGCCCGAACAGTGGGAAGCCATCAAGGCGCGCGGCGACCAGTTTGGCCCCGAGCGGATCCAGCAGAGTCAACAGGAGTGGGCCGAGCTGATCGCGCAGGTCCGTGCCGAGATGGACAAGGGCACAGACCCGTCCGCCCCCGAGGTCCAGGCCATGGCCCGGCGCTGGAAGGACCTGGTCGAACAGTTCACCGGCGGCGACCCCGGGATCGAACGCTCGCTGGGACGGCTCTGGAAGGAGCAAGGCGACACCATCGTCGCCCAGCACGGCATCGAATACGACCCGCGAGGCGTCTACGAATACATCGGCCGGGCGATGGCGGTGATCCCGGGCAAACCTTGAGCCGTCGCCGGCTCCCCCGTTATTTCGGATCGCGCTTCCCGCCGCGTTCTCGATCGGCCTCGAGTCTTTGGAGGACGAACGGCATGCAAGCGACCGGGCCGGGATCGGCGAAGAGCAGGGGGGCGCGGATCAGCTCGGCGTGGTTGGCGTGGATCGTCACGCAGTCGGTGACTCCCTCGAGCCGGGTCCGGGCGACGGCGACGCAGCCGTCGCCGGTGCCGTCCGTCAACTCGTCGAGGATCTCCGGCAAGTCGGAGGTCGCCGCCTGCGTCAGCTTCCCGAACAAGCCGGAGTTGCGGTTGAACAAGTTGACCCGCGCCTCGATCTGAGCGCGCGCGTCGCGGGTGAGAAAGCCGCTGTCGCCGGCAAGGATGTGATAGGGAAGGCCCTGACGTCGCGGCCGTTGATTCACACGCTTCAGGAACGCGCTGCCCGGGAGCATGTCCTGGGCGGCCTGGCCCAGGCCGTCGGAGAGGTGCGCCATCGCCCGGGTCGTATTCTTGCCGTTGATCGACTTGAGTCCGTCGAGCAACTGGAACACCGTCTGGACTCTGGCCAGGTTCGAGCCTTGGTTCACGGGGGCGATCAGGATCAACGAGGAGACGTCGCCAGCCCAGGTGGCATCGTCCTCCACCATCGACCGCGCCAGCAGTGCCCCCATCGAATGGGCGACGATCGACCAAGGGCGTTTGTCGCCGGACTGGCGGCGGAACGCGGCCCAGTCGCGCGCGAACGCCGCGCACGATTCGCCGAGCCGACGGTTGAACGGGTAGTCGTAGACCACGAGCCCATAACCGGCCTCTTCCAACCAGGGGATCATGTGAACGAACCCGCCGGAGGAGGAATTCAGGCCGTGAACCAGGCAGATCGTCGGCCGCGCCGGATCGTTGGGCCGATAGGAGGCCATGGCCCTCATTCCGTAGAGTGCCCGCCGTTTCGACGCCTCGGTCGCACGCTCGGCCAGGTCGCGAAGCCGCCTCAGCCACTCCTCGCGTCGGTCCGGGGCCAGGATGCGATTGTCGATGCCGAGGATCATCTTACCGCGCTGAAACGTGATTTCGACCTCGGGGCCCAGCGTCTCGGAGAGCAGCGTCTTGGTCAATGATCGAGCGAGACCCTGGGTCGACAAGGTCAGGCTGGCCACGGGCTGCCCCAAATTGAGCCCGCTGGCCTGAGCGAGCCGCGCAACGATCTCCGCGACCTGGACCTCGCCCGCCTCATTGATCGGCACCTCCACGGACCTCGTGGCCTGCGCGTGGGTTGATCCCGAAAGCAAAAGAACGGTGATCCATGCCCACTTCCTGAGCGTGCCATTCATGACGACCGGGTCTCCGTCGGCGGCTGGGACTACCAAGAGTTCTCCACTCTCATCACAGGCTGATGCAATCCTTCGCGATCTGCAAGAGAAGCTCACTCCACCGCCACGGCATCCCCCCGCCGAACCCGTCCCCCTCTCACGACACTGGCATTGACCCCGACATTCCCCTGATTGTACCGGACGGCCGTCCGCAAGACGTTCGGGTCCTTGGGAAGCTCGCCCTGGGGCAACGTCGTCATGACACAGCGCGGGCAGGGGTGGGTGACCATCAGGCGCACTTCGTCGCCAAGCGTGATCGTCCGGCCGACCCACGCGTCCTCGACGAATCCGGCGGTACTGTCGGGGACCTCGAAGATGAGGTTCGGCCGGAATCGGCGGACATCGAACTGGCTCTGGGGGCTCAGGGAGGCGAGGCGTTCCAGGGTCGCCGTCGTGATGAAGTGCACCAGCGACCCATCGAAGAACGTCCCGGCCGGCAACTCGACGTGGAAGAACTTATCGCGGCTCTCCAGCCAGTCATAATCGGGCCAGTATCCTTCGATCCGTGAAGCCGGAGGCGGCGAGGACGCCAGCCGGACGGTCCGGCCCACCAGTGCGGAGAGGCGTTCTTCGACGCCGGGATCGTCGGTTTGGACCGTCGACCCGTCCGGAAACGTGATCCGGGCGGGCGGCACTCCCTCGTTGCTTGAGGGCGATTCGACGAGGGTCGACTGGAAGTCGAAGAGATTCCCCCATTTTCGAGGATTCTTGGCACTGACCACCTTGCCGGTCTCAACGTCGATCAGCGCATAAGACCGATCGCCGAGCAGCCCGCGGTCGGTGATCTCGCCCTCGTCCAGTTCTTCGCCTCGCATCGACTTGATCGGATAACGCCACAATGCGGCGATGGTTCCCTGTCGAGTTGTGTCCGACCTCACCATGTTCTCCTCGAATACAGGGCTCCCCAACCGACATCGTTTGACGTACTCTCGATTGAGGCTTGATGAATCAGGACTCGATGGTTGTATCCTATCTCGAGCGGAAACGCTGGACAACTCAGTGCAAAATCGAGTGACCTCGCGACGACACGACGCCTGACGTTTATCATCGGGTGGGTAGCGCGCGACGGGGCCGCGCGTTGTCGGCTTGGCTCAGCGGAGGGATCCATGATTCACCGAACCGCACTCTTCGTCGGCTGCCTGACCCTATTGGCGACAGGCCAGGCCGTAAGCCAGCCGACCGGGGGCCCCGCCGGCCCCGCGACCCACGTGCTCAAGGCCACGCCCAGGACGGTGGCGTGGGGGCATTACGACGCCAAGACGTCGCCCGTCCTCAGGATCAAGCCGGGGGACACGGTGGAGGTCCACACTCTCATCACCAGCAGCCCGGAGAGGCTCGAGCGGGCGGGCGTCGAGCCGGACAAGATCGAGCCGGCGCTCCGCGACATCCATGAGCAGGTGAAAGACAAGGGCCCGGGCGGCCACATCCTGACCGGGCCGATCTTCGTCGAAGGGGCCGAGCCCGGCGACGCCTTGGAGGTCCGGATCGAATCGGTCGACCTGGCAATCCCCTACGCCTACAACGCCTTCGGGCCGCGGAGCGGGGCGATCCCGGAAGACTTCCCCCGCTCCAGGATGCGGATCATCCCGCTCGACGCGGAGAAGCGAGTCGCCCGCTTCGCCGAGGGGGTTGAGGTCCCGCTCCGCCCGTTCTTCGGCAGCATGGGCGTCGCCCCGCCGGAGGCCTCGGGCCGGGTGAACAGCGCCCCGCCGGGCGTGCACGCCGGCAACCTGGATAACAAGGAGCTCGTCGCGGGCACCACGCTCCTCATCCCGGTCCACGTCCCGGGCGCGCTCTTCCAGGTCGGCGACGGGCACGCCGGGCAAGGTGACGGCGAAGTGGACATCACCGCCCTGGAGACTTCGCTGACCGGGACCCTCCGCTTCTTCGTGCGGAAGGGGGCGAGCCTGAAATGGCCGAGGGCCGAGACGGCGACGCATTTCATCGCCATGGGCCTCGACAAGGACCTCGACGAAGCCATGAAGATCGCCGTCCGCGAGGCGGTCGACCTGATCGCATCGGAAAAGAAGCTCGGCCGGGAAGACGCCTACATGCTCTGCAGCGTGGCGGTGGACTTCCGCGTCACCCAGGTCGTCGACGGGACCAAGGGCGTGCACGCGATGATCCCCAAGTCGATCTTCAAGAGATGAGCCTCGACCGGGTCGACCGCAGTCAGTCCGCGTTGGGCCGGTCTGCTGAAGTCCCGGATTCGGCACGGAGAACGCCAAACCGACAGCCGTATCTGGAGCGCTGAACGATTGGGTTGCATACGCTCGAGGTCCTCTCCCAAGGATCGTATCCGGCGATCAATCCTACGGCCCCGCACCGGTGTTGTCGCACGGTCCGGCGGTGAACTCCTCAGGTGCCATGAGCGGCCGGATGGCCTTCTCGACGGCACCATCGCTGAAGGCGTGCTGCATGACGCGGTCGGCCAGCGCGTTGGCGATGGCGGCCATGATCATCCCTTGATCCAGGGCCAGGATGCTATCGGAGATCCGGCCGTTTGAGAGATTGACCGAATCGCGGAAGCCGTAAGTGGTGTAGATCATCGGATATCGCTTCTCCAGCCCCTGGAGGTTGGCCATCGCCTCGCGAGGAACAAACGATAGAGCCAGGAATGAAGCGTGGGGGGTCACGACGCCATCGTGCACCTGTGAATCGCGTGGTGGCTTCGGATCGCCGCCTGGTTGAGACTCTTTCGGTTGGGCTTTCCCTCCGGATTCCGTCACGCGGGTATAGGTGTGATAACCCTCAAGATTGGTGCCAAGGGCGTCAACGCCGTAAGGCTGGTAGCCACCCTCCGGGATCGTCGCGGCGGAGAATCCCCAGAAGCCGTAATGCCGCACATTCAGGCCGTGCTCGATCTGAACACGGGCATACAGGGGATGATTGACGCCCCAACTCCGCGGCGCCCAGCGGTCCTCGGGAACGAATAACGGCACCATCAGGGCCTCAAACATACTACCCCCCCAGCTAGGAACGATCCGCATCCCGAGGTAGGTGTAATGCCCCTCGTAGACGCAGATCTTCCGGTAGGTCTGCCAGTTCCCTTCCGGAATCTGCTGCTGCGCCGCCGATCCGGCGGCAAGGTGCGGAACATGTGATAGTAATGTTCGGGCGGGATCTGGCCGCGCGCGATGCCGATGTAGCTGGCGATCCTCGGCTCGGTATTGACGAGCTGATGGAAGTAGCCGAACGACCTGGTATCGACCTCGAAGCAACCGCGGATCTGGCCCGGATGCTTGAGCGGGTCGGCCGGGTCATAGGCATCGTAGAAGAAATGGAAGTCCATCGGCTTCAACAGGGCCTCGGCCCGTTCTCGCAGCTCCGGCCTGGTATTCTGGATCATGATCAGCGCCATTGCCAACCACCCGTTGTCCACCGCCGAGAGCACCGGTCGAATCGGCTCGCCATTCTTCGCCTTGCTGGTCAGGGGCGTGCCGCTGCGGGGATTGAGCTTGTCGTAGAAGAACCCGTGGAGTCGCTCCAGCCGCGCCACAGCCGAGATTGTTTCGTCCAAACGGCGGTGAGCCTGAGCCGGCTCGATGATCCGCAGTCTCTCGGCAGCCAGGGTGCTCCAGAGATAGGCGGCGATGTCTGTCGGGGTGGTCTTCTTCGTCGGGCTCCAGGTCCCGTCGTGGCCGCGATGGAGGCCATCCCCGATCCGCAATGCGATTTTCCATCGGACCGTCGCGGTCCAGAACTTGCCCGAGGAGTGGATCTCACCCAACTTCCGGGTCAACGGCTATCCCCCTATTTCCGAGTATCCGCAGGCCAAGGGGGACGCCACCTATGAGCGACTTCTGGCCGGGCACTTCGACGATTACCGGCTGGAGGTCACCGGGCTCGTCGAGCGGCCATTGACCCTCTCGCTGACGGAGCTCAGCGCGCTTTCGAAGCACGAGCAAGTCACGCTGCACAACTGCATCCAGGGCTGGAGTTCGATTGGCAAATGGGGGGGGGTGCCACTGGCCGAGATCCTCCGACTCTGCCGACCGAGATCGGAGGCGAAGTACCTGGCCTTCCACTCATTCAGCCGGCTCGAGAAGAGCGGCGCACCTTACTATGAGTGCATCGACATCGCCCTGGCCGATCAGCCCGAGACGATTCTGGCCTACGAACTGAACGACGAACCGTTGACGCCGGAGCACGGAGCTCCGCTGAGGCTACTGCTCGAGACGAAGTTGGGATTCAAGATGGTCAAGTTCTTGCGGTCGATCGAGGTGATCGAGGATTACCACACCATCGGCGAGGGCCAGGGTGGAGTCCGCGAGGATCATCAGCAGTACGACATGGGCGCGCACATCTAAGAAATGGTGCCAGATTATCGTGAGCATTTATCAATGTCCCCCTGCCTCCCTGTCCCCCTGCCTCCCCCCCGGGGTCGTCCCCGCGCGATTCTCGAGGGCGCGGCGGGTCCGCTCTAGTTCTGCGACCAAGGTTTCCTCGTCCGGGAGCGCGGTGCGGTACTCGGCGGCGAGCACCTTGTTGGGCAGCGTGTCCAGGGCGTAATGGACGAGGGCGTTGTCCTTCTGGGTGCAGAGGATCAGGCCGACGGGCGGGTTCTCGTCGGGCTGGGTCCAGTGCTCCTGGGCGTAACTCAGGTACACATGCATCTGGCCGGCGTCGGCGTGGGTGAGCTCGCCGGTCTTGACGTCGATGATGACCAGGCAACGGAGTCGGCGGTGGTAGAATAACAGGTCGATCCGGAACCAGGCGTCGCCGACGCGGAGCCGCTTTTGCCGGCCCAGGAAGGCGAAGTCGCCGCCGAGTTCCAGGAGGAAGCTCTCGAGGTGCAGGATCAGGGCCTCCTCGAGTTGGCTCTCGGAATACTCGTCCTTCAGGTCCAGGAACTCCAGGATCAGCGGATCCTTGATCTCCTCCTCGGGCGTGAGGAGGTCCTCCAGCTTCGGCGCCGCCCCCTTCCGGAGCATCGCCGCCTTGTTCCGGGAGGCCAGCGTCCGCTCGTAGAACAGCGTCGTGATCTGCCGGTGCAGTTGCCGGGACGTCCAGCCGTTGCGCAAGGCTTCCGCCTCGTAGAACTCCCTGGCCTTGGGATTATCCATCTTGAGGAGTTCGACGTAGTGCGACCCAGGGGAGCGGGAAACGGCGGGCGAGTTGCTGTATGATAGCGAGGGGACCGTCGGCTGACGCCGTCCCAACCTGCGGTGTGGCAGGAATGTTCAATTCGCCAGACGCTGTCTGGCGAATTGCGTCCGGCGGGTATGTCTGATAGAACTGACGCATCTGCTGAAGGTTTTGCCGAGAGAATCCTCGGCCGAAGCGTTTCGTCAGGTCGGCGGCCAGCCTTTCCATCAGCCTGGCGCCATACTCGGCGCGCTCGGACCCTCGCTGTTCGTGCTCCACAATGCGCCGTCCGACATCCCAGTAGGTGGCCGTCATGACGGCGTTGACGGCCCGAGCGGCAGAGCGGCGGGCCGCCTCCAGCAACTCCACCATGCCGGTCAGGATGGCATCATAGCCGGGGATCTCGGAGTCAACCGGGGACGGCGGCTGAGTCTTACGGGTTCGGCTCATGGCTTCCTCGCCAGAAGTTCCTGGACCTCGCGCAGGATCTCGACAATTCGCAACTCTTTCTGAAGGATAGGCTCGACAAGTTGCTCGGGCGGCAAGTGCTCGAAGTCGTGCGTTGAACGTATCGGCTTAATCCTCCCCTGGCCGCAGCACTGAGCATTTCCAGAACGCGCAGGAGATTCGATTTACCGCTGGCGTGGGTCCGATGAGCAGTGCAGGTCACCGGGACACCAGGTTTGCGATTTGAGCGAGCGAAAGCCTTCGACTTCCAACTTGACGATCTTCATGGCCGGTCTCCATTCTCCAGCCACCAGCCGGGTCGCGGCCATTTGCTTTCGCGAACCCATCGGGAGGCTCAGATCTGCACTATCCCACTTTCGGTTCTTGTTCCGCGAGTTGAAGTCCTGAGCGGCCACAGTACTCTGGAAAGGGAACTCCTCTCTACCTTCCCGAATTAAGAGCAATCACCTTTTCAACCTTGCCGATCAGGTCGGCCGAGGTCAGGGACAAGGCACCAACTGCGGCCTCGTTTCCCCGCCCTATCTTCGCCGGGAGTGCTCGGAACTGCCAGTGAGCCCTTTCACGAGAGTGACAAGAGACCTCAGGGCGGGCTCGTCCAGTGAAGAGCCGATGTCCCGGCTTTTAGCCCATACAGGTTCAGGGACTCTCGAAAGGAGCGGCTCCAGATCATCGCCTCATGGCGAGTTTTTTTCTGCACCTCCGTGACAGCGAACGGCTATGCGGCCTTGGTGCCGATGAGATGAAAGGGACCGGGACCCAACCAATCGGCACCGACTTCCTACCGAGTTCGGGTTGCGACCCTTTCTTCGTTCCCACGCGACGTTCTCTCTCGGTCTTCACCAGGGTGAATGCGGCGCCGACGAGGAAGGGTGCCACGCAGTGCCGCAGCGTGATGGCGTCGCGAAAGTTGGACCACCGACCGACCGACTTGATTCTCGCGTGCCCCGATGGCCGTAGGTTGTCCTCAGCCGTCCAACTCGCGGTCCCACAACGAGGCCGCAGCGGTGCGGGAGACTTGGTCCGGAGAGTCAGCCTTGATCAACCATCGCTTCAGCGCGACATACGCCGTGCCACCGATCCAGCGAGATTCGCCCTTCGTCAACCCGCGGATCACCAGGCCATACCGACCAGTGCCGTCGAGGAACACGACCGAGAACGGGTCGTCCGGGAACTCCTGGGACTGGCGAATCCACGTTGCGTCGGCCGCCCTCTTCCACACCTCGATACGATCGACGAGCTCTGTGTCCATGGGTTGGGTCCATCCCAGGCCCAGGATGGATCGACGCAGCAGGATCTCGTCCCGGCCGATACTCAAGGTCCTGACCCACAGCGGTTCCAGCAGCACCCACCACCAGGCCGCGATCATGAGGAGGCCAACGACTTCGAACGGGATGAGGAACAGAACGAGGGCCACCAGAAACTCGTTCAAGAACCCGATCGCGAACACACCGACGAGGGCATTCCAGAAGAAGCCCGTGACTGTGATGGCGACGAGCAGCCCGGGTCTGAAGGATGTCCTCAGGACGAACTCGATCCGATCCGGATGCGTCGAGAGCTCAATGAGGCTATCCGAGGGCCGCTCAGGCACAGGTTGCCCCGGTCGGAGGGCGACGATTCGCATCTCATCCTTCTCGGACACCTGGGCCCGATACTTGATGGCCCGGTCGGGCACCAGAATCTGGAGGTGACGGCGGACCTGTTCGGCCAGCCAGCTCAGCTCATCCGGCGTGGCACCCTTTCCGAACCGGATGGGCTTGCCGAGCGCGTCGATCCTAAGGCCGAACTCGAGGCGGACGACCTCGTCACCGACATCGACGCTGTAGGCGGAGAGCCCGCGAACCTCACGCAGCGGCACCCGCCGCGACCGCGTGATCAGGGCCTTCGATCGATGCTCCACGCCATCCGGCCCGATCCTCAGGCATTCGGCGCCGAAGACTTGCAAAGCGAATGCGTAGATCACCAGCAGCCAGGTCACCAAGACCAAAGTGCCGTACACGATTTGCAGTTCGGTCGGTCCGCCGGCGAGCGAATTGGCCCCGCACACGCCTGTAGCTGTCCAGACGGCCAAAAAGAGACGGAGGAAAGTTCGCCTTGCGAACGAACCCGTCCGGCGATGGATTAGCAGCTCGTCGCCGGACCTCTCAAGACAGAACGGACCTCGACAAGACTCGGGGATCGCCGCCATCGCGACCTCGCACGAAAGGCAAATGGAATCGACACGCGTTCTTCAGTAGTCGATTCGCCCGATTCTCGACGTTATTGAGCGAGTTCAGTTCTTTCCGGCATTCTCTGCGACGTCCTGGCGAAGGGCGAGCCCTGCCCGAGATTGGAAGCAAGGCCAGCATGCACTCCGGGCGGGCTCGATCATCTGGAGGGCTCGCGCCCCGGTCGGTTTCTCATCGTGGACGCTTCCCGGCCCCGGATGCTCGCCACGCGACCCCTACTTGCGTCACATTAGTTGGTGGTACAGGCGATCAGTTGTGCGAGAAATCGCGGCTCCAGAAGGCTTCCCATTGGCCTTTTTCGCTGCGGTAGAGCGCGGGAGGTGGCAAACGGCATTGGCTCCGTCCTCGCCCCAACGCATGCCGGCCAACTTCAGTCGTTGGCCCACGACCGTTTTGCACGCGCACTCCACCGCGCCACTGCCGATGCACCAGCCGTGGGCCGAGTGTTCGGGGTACTCCATCCGATGCGCGTTCCGCTGGAGGTAACCGACCAGTTCGTCAACGGCCTCGCTCAGGCCCACCCGGCGCGGCCAGTCCCCTTCGCGCAGGACCGCCGCCAGAACCGCGCCCCCTTCCTCCTTCAGGAGATGACACCATTGCCGCGCCTTGATCCTCGGATTGGTCCTCGTCCTGAGGGTAAAGCAGCCGTGCCAGTCCGGTGAGCTTCTCCGCGGGGTGAAAGAAGTCAAGGATGATCACTTCCACTCGCGGGAAGTTCTCCCGCAGCCGGTCCTCCAGCCCATTGCCGCCGTCGGAGAGCCCGATCCAACGATCGGCCCGATCCATGCCGACGTGCCCGGCCGGCGTGCGGAGCAGCGGACCGAAGTCTTCCAAGGAGTACATCCCCGAGAGGTAACGCGCCTGCATCGGCAACGGCTTCTCGTCCGGCCACGGCCATCGGGACTGGGGTTGCAGACCATCCCCACGTAGGCCATCCGGCCCTCGGCGGCGCCGCCGGCCTGGCCTTGCTGCCGGACGCCAGTGGCGTCGAGTCGACGTAGGCACATCGGCGGCCGTCGTAGTCCTTGTGCCAGGGCCAATCCCCCTTGGGACCCAGCGCCACACCGGCCTGCACGACGTCCGCTAGCCGTTGACCCGCGCCTTCGGTGGTTCGTTCGACCGTGGATTCCCCGAGCCGAACGCCGGCCATCTCTTCGAGCAGTTCGCCCCCCTTCTCGAAACTGTCGGCGACCGTCCCGGCCAAGGTCGTGACCCGCTCCAAAGCGGGTGTCAGCTTCCGTGCCGTCAAGCCCGCCGCCTCATCGAACGGGAAGCTCCCCTGGCCACAGCACCAGCAGAGATAATAGGCGCTGGTCAGGGACAGGCCGACAAGGCTCAGAGGGGTAGGGGCGCGGTGCGAGTCGAATACGGCGGTCATCCCACAGTGGGGGCAGGTCACACTGGAGCCGTGGTATCCATTTTTTGCGCCAGTCGCCGTGCGAGGGCCTTGGCGGCAATCTTGTGGGCGAGGGCGCGAATCCGGAATTCGTTGTCGCCGAAGACGTGGGCATCGTCGGTGGTGGCGAGGGTGGCAGCGAGTTCGCCGATCTCGGCGTCAACGGCCTCATGGATGGCTCGGGCGAGGTCATCGATCTCGGCCTGCTTCTCGGCTGACAAGGGAGCGGCTGGCATGACAGACTCCGTTTCCTCGGCGCAATTCTCCTCAACAACGTCCGCAATCCCTCTTGTGTACAAAAAATCCACCAACTTTCAAGACGCCCACCGCGACCCCTGCGGTTCCAGTTTTTCTATTTGACCCACGAACATGGCCGAGCCTACGCTGGGGAGGCTCGAACGATCCCGCGGCCCCATCGAGGGGGCGGAGCCGACCACCGCGGACGGTCCACGGCCGGTCGGCGGCCGCCCCGGCCGCATCGGAGCCGGGAGATTCCGCGATGAGACTTGCTCGAGGACTGCTGGCGATGGCCGGTCTGGCGATCCTGGCGCTGGCATCAGCCGCGCGGGCCGGCGAGGGCGACGAGCCCCGCGCGCGCAAGCTGATGGAAGACGCGTTCAATCGCCGCTACCGATGGTCCGAGGACTTCAAGGGCTTCTCGGCCGACTTCTCGTGTCGGCGCGAGGGCCGGACCGTCCGGGGGACTGTCCGCGCCGACGCGACCAAGCCCCACGGCGGCGTCGAGGTGACGTGCGACGACGAGGGAGTGAAGAAGCTGGTGCAGTCGACGATCGCCAGCACGGTGACGCACAGCCGCGCCTCCCGTTTCGACACGGCCTTCGGCGGCTGCACGTTCGCGATCGAGGGCGAGGCGTCGCGCGGCGGCACCAAGATCAAGCTCACGGGCCACGGTTTCTTCAAGGACTTCACCGTCAAGGACGGCCACATCATCGAGAACCACGGCGGCCACGGCGAGATGTCGAGCGAGGTCAGCGTCCGCCAGGTCGTCTGGGTGGCCGAGAGCGGCAAGACGCTGCCCCGCGAATACGCGTTCCGGATCAAGTCCGGCGGACCCGAGCAGACCGGCACGACCGTCGAGACCTGGCACGAGGTCGACGGCGTCTGGCTCCCGAGCGGGTACCACATGCACCGCACCGAGGGCAGCGCACCGGTCGAGAGCGTGCTCCGACTGGAGAACATCAAGGTCGAGCGCGGCCGGTGAAGCCGCACATCAACGTTCTCCCCGATTCCGACACGTCGGCTACTCTTCCGAAGGACACTGGGAAGGAGTCAGGGACAAGCGGAGGTGAAAAGGGGGGACGGAACGACTTGCCGGGCGGAGCTGGCCAGTTCGTCTTGTGCTCACGGGCCGGCCTGCATGTGATCCATGACATCTGCTAGAATTGCGCCGGTTTCAAGCGCCCTCCGAGCCTGGGCCTGCGCGATGACTGAAGCACACACTACCGTCGTGATCCAGCGCTACCTGGACGAGCTGGGCGGAGATTCGCCCGCCGAGCCGATCATCCGGGCCTTGCTGGACCGGGCCGTTCGCCGCCTGCACGTCCTTTGCGCCACCCTGCTGTACAAAAGTTATCCGCGCCTGACGCAACCGCCGTTGAACTTGCAGGCCGACGAACTGCTCGGCGCCGTGGTGGAGCGGCTTCTGAAGGCGGTGCGCGACGCCCGCCCCCGGACCGTGCGCCAGCTCTTCGCGCTGGCCAATCAGCACATGCGCTGGGAGCTCAATGACGTGGCCCGACGCTTAGATGAATCAGCCGGCCGCGGTGGATCTGCGCGAAGGGTTGGTGGCGTCGCCGGTCACCAGTGGCTCCGGGCTCACCCCGGACGGCCTCCGTATGCTCCAGGCCATCGATGCGCTCCCGGCAGACGAGCGGGAAACCTTCGACCTGGTCCGCATCCAGGGGCTGACCCAATCCGAGGCCGCCGAGATCCTGGGCGTCACCATCCGGACGGTGCAGCGACGGCTGAACCGGAGCGTGCTGTTCCTGACCCAGCAACTGGATGACCTTCGGCCCGTCGGTGAGATGCCGAGTCCATAGACGTCGGGTAGGGGCATGGGGATGTCCTTCGATCCACGCGTGCAGGAGCTGATCGAAGAGGTGCTCGACTCCGGGCGATCCGCCGAGGAGGTGTGCCATGCTTCGCCCGAGTTGCTGACCCAGGTCCGCGAGGGGCTTCGGAAAGTCCAGGCGATGCAGGCCCAGGTCAGTGCGATGTTCCCGGAGGCGGGGGCGGCCGATTTCGACGAGAGAATGCCGTTGTTTCCGGAGGGCCTCCCGCAGGTCCCTGGCTATGACGTCACGGAGGAGCTCGGCCGAGGCGGCGTCGGTGTCGTCTACAAGGCCCGGCACCTGCGGCTGAATCGACCGGTCGCCCTCAAGATGTTGCTCGCGGGTGCGTGGGCCAGCCGGACGGATCGCCAGCGCCTCTCGCGGGAAGCCGAGTTGGTGGCGGAGTTGCGCCATCCGAACATCGTGCAAGTCTATGACGTGGGCGATCTCGATGACCGGCCGTACTTCACGATGGAGTTCGTCGAGGGAGGCAGCCTGGACCGGAAGCTGGCCGGCAAGCCCCTGCCGGCCCGCAAGGCCGCCGCACTGTTGGCCGTGCTGGCCGAAGCCATCGACGCGGCGCATCGGGCCGGGATCGTCCACCGCGACTTGAAGCCCTCCAACGTCCTGCTCACCGCCAACGACACCCCCAAGATCAGCGACTTCGGCCTGGCTCGGCACCTGGGAATCGGGCCCGCCCTGACTCAGAGCGGGACCCCACTGGGGACGCCGAGCTATATGGCCCCCGAACAGGCCCAAGGCAAGTCCCGCGAGACGGGGCCGGCCGCGGACGTGTACGCACTCGGAGCCATCCTTTACGAACTCCTCACGGGCCGTCCGCCGTTCCGTTCGGAGTCGGCGGCGGCCACCCTCCAACTGATCCTGTCCGAAGAGCCCGTACCGCCTTCGCGGTTGAACACCCATGTACCGCGCGACCTGGAGACCATCTGCCTGAAGTGTCTTCACAAGGACCCGCGCCGGCGATACGCTACCGCTGCCGACATGGCGGATGATCTGAATCGGTTCCTTCGGGACCAGCCGATCGCGGCCCGACCAGTCGGGCGACTAGAGCGTGTCCTCCGCTGGATGCGGCGGAACCCGACGGCGACAGCCCTGATCGTCACCGCGGCGCTCCTGCTCGGCCTGGCCGGCGCCGCCGGCCTACGCGAGTGGGAATTGGCGGTGAGGCGGGGGGCTGAGTCGGAGCAGTGGTCCGAGCGCTGGCGCGGGTGACGGAGCTACAAGAACAGGGTCACTTCGATGAAGCGCACGGCATATTGCAGCAACCCGATGTCGGCACCGCCCACCTTCGTAAGCAAATCGAGCAAGCACGCGCCAATTTGCACCTGGTCGAAAGACTGGATGCCATTCGCCTGAGCCGCGGATACCAGGTACAAAGCGATTACATCGACTACGCTGAGTCGAGCCGTCGTTACGTCGTGGCATTCCGCGAGTGGGGCCTGGGAGACCTGCGGGAAGACCCGGATCGCGTGGCCGCGCGACTGAAAGCGTCGCCGATTCACAAGGCGCTTGTCGCCGCATTGGACGATTGGGCGGCTTGTGCGGCCAAGGAGCTGCGAGACTGGGTCCTTCGCGTTGCGCGACGCATGGATCCGAACCCCTGGCGCGATCGCGCCCGCGATCCCGACAGGTGGGCGAGGGTGGAGAGTTTCCCCGAGCTGGCCGACACGGCCAGCGTTGAGGAACAGCCGGTCGCTCTGATGGTCGCATTCGGAAACTACTGGCGTCGCCTCGGTGGCGATCCGACCGCGTTCCTGGAGAGGGTGCAACGTCAGCATCCCGACGATTTCTGGGTGAATTTCGAGCTGGGTCACCTGTTCGGCGAGCGTGATCCTGCTGTGGCGATCGGTTATTTCCGGGCCGCCCAGGCGCTGCGATCGGATGCTGCGATCGTGGAAGCCTACCTCGGCTACGAGCTCAGGAAGCTGGGACAGCTCGACAACGCGATCCATCATTGGAGGCGAGCCGTAAGGTTCGACCCCAACCATGCATTGAGCTGGAATGACCTCGGCTCGGCCTTGCTCGAGAAAGGTCGAACCGATGAGGCAGTCGATTGCTTAAGGAAATCTGTGGCCCTCGACCCGAGCGATGCTGGCGCCCGAATCACGTTGCGCGACATCCTGCTTCGCCAGGGCCGGCGAGAGGAAGCGCGTGTAGAGTGGCGACACTTCCTGGACCGGCATGCGAAGGAGCATGAGGATTGGTATGGATACGCCGAATTCTGTCTATTTCTCGGGGACGTGGCGGAGTACCACCGCGGATGTCGGGAGCTCTTGACCCGGTTCGGGTCGAGCACTGACCCGCAGGTCTGCGAGCGAACCGGGCGCGCCTGTCTGCTCTTACCCGAAACGCCGCACCAGATGCAGCGGGCCGTCGATCTGATCGATCGTGCCCTGGCCGCCGACAAGTCGCGGTACCCGGCGTGGGCGACTCCGTTTTTCCTGTTTGCCAAGGGGCTCGCCGAGTATCGCCGGAACAGCCTCCGCAGTGCCATCGCCATCCTCGAAGGCGAAGCCTCCCACGTGATGGGCCCGGCCCCGAGGATCGTCCTGGCGATGGCGCGATATCGGAGCGGTGAACGCGAGGAGGCGCGACGGACGCTGGCTTCGGCCGTCATTGATCACGATTGGCGAGCGGCGAGCGCGGAGGTGCGGGAGATCTGGATCTACCACGTGCTCCGCCGTGAGGCCGAAGCGATGCTGTTTCCCAAGCTGCCGGCCTTCCTCGAGGGGACCTATCAGCCGGCCGACCAGTGCGAGCGGCTCGCTTTCGTCGGGGCCGCCGAGTTCAATAGCCTGACATGCGCTACGGCCCGACTCTACGCGGATGCCTTTGCCGCCGAGCCATCGCTGGCGAATGACCCTGAGCGCTCCCGGAGGTATCACGCGGCGTGCATGGCGGCAGCGGCGGGTTGCGGGCGCGGCAAGGACGTGTCGAACCTCGACGACGAGGAGCGCGCGCGCCTGCGCGGTCAGGCTCGCCAGTGGCTGCGGGCCGAACTGGCCGCGTGGGGCAAGAAGCTGGATTCCGATCCTGCCGCCAAGGCATCGGTAGAGAAGGCGATGAAGCGGTGGCGGACCGACCCCGACCTGGCCGGGCTGCGCGACCCCGATTTCCTGGACAGACTCCCCGTCGCCGAAAGTCGGGTTTGCCGCGAAATGTGGAAGGAGATCGACGCCCTGATCCAGCGCGCAGGCGTCAGAAATAATCCCGCGAAATCAAATGGCGCAGGGCGACCGCGGCGACAAGTCGATGTCGGATCTGATCGGTGGCCTCTCGAAAGCGCGGCCGGCGCTAACAGGGGACACTGAGCAATAAGGCCCGTTTTCGCATGGTGATCGTCACGGGCCAAGAGCCGACCCGCCCGTGGGGGCGATCATCTCTCAACGGGACGTCCGAGGTGTGACCGCCAGATCAGGCGAACGGACCACGCGCCAATGCTCACCGAGCGAGACGGGGTCCGCTCGGCGCGATGCCGAGCCCCTGGGCCATCCGGGGATCGCGGGTCGGCGAGGGAGAGGCCGGACTCCAGGGTGACGACGATCGGCCGCCCACCCGCCGGCGCTGGGCACGACCCACGCCGCGCCCGCGCCGGAGTCGAGGGTGGCCTTCGTCGGACGCTGCGATACCAGGTGCCATGTCGCCTTTGCCACGCTCAGTAAGTCGGGGAGGATTTGAACCATCCCACGGTGATCCGGAAGGTCCGGCGCATCCCCGAGGAACACGCCGGAATCGCCCGGCTTGCCGACACAACGTGAATTTTTTTCCTAAAAACATCAGCATGCATATTTTATGTTTGGCACGACCGAACCGAGGGCGGAAGCGCATTCTCAAGACGAAGGAGCCGACGATGACAACGACGACCTATCGCGCCGTTCAGGTGAGCAAGCCCGGTCGTATGGAAGTGGTGCAGCGGGAACTGACGGCGCCCCCGCCGGGGAAGGTCCGGATTCGCGTCGAGGCGTGCGGCGTCTGTCATTCGGACGCCCTCACCGTCGAGGGCCTCGCTCCCGACATCCGCTACCCCCGCGTCCCGGGACATGAAGTGGTCGGCAGGATCGACGCCCTCGGCGATGGTGTGTCGGCCTGGACGCTCGGCCAGCGGGTGGGGGTCGGCTTCCTCGGCGGCCATTGCGGCCGCTGCACGCCCTGCCGAGCGGGTGACCTCGTGAACTGCCAGAACCAGCCGGTTTCCGGGGTCGCCGACGACGGGGGCTACGCCGAGGTGATGATCGCCGACGAGCGGGCCCTGGCAGCGGTCCCCGCCGAGCTGACGCCGGCCGACGCGGCGCCCCTGCTGTGCGCCGGGTTGACGACGTTCAACGCGCTGAGGAACTCGCCCGCCCGTCCCGGCGACCTCGTGGCGGTCCAGGGCATCGGCGGCCTCGGACACCTGGCCGTCCAGTTCGCGCACCATATGGGCTTTCGCGTCGCGGCCATCGCCCGCGGCGAGGAGAAGCAGGCGCTCGCCCGCCACCTGGGAGCCCACCATTATATCGACAGCCAGTCCGAGGATCCGGCCGCCGCCCTGCAGGCGCTCGGCGGGGCCAGCGTCATCCTGGCCACTGCAGCGAGCGGTAAGGCCATGTCGCCCCTGATCGGGGGCCTTCGGGCGCGGGGCCGCTTGATCGTCGTCGGCGTCGGCCTGGACCCCATCGAAGTGACCCCGTTTCAACTGGTCTTCGGCACCCGCACCATCGAGGGATCCCTGACGGGATCGCCGCTCGATAGCGAAGACACCCTCGCCTTCAGCGCGCTGGAAGGGATCCGCCCGAAGATCGAGACGCTGCCGCTCGAGGCCGCCGCCGAGGCGTACGGCAAGATGATCAGGAACGAGGCCCGATTCCGGATGGTCCTGGTTACGGGCCAGTGAAAAAAGGCGGACCGGTGGACGGGGTCCGAGTGAGCCGACCGCCGGGAGGCGTATCGAGGAATCGATGCCGTTGACCGGGCCGCCATTCGAACGTAAGCCGCCAACTTGAGGAGCCACGAACATGAATCCGTTCCTGAATCTATTCGAGAGCCAGAAGCGAACCTTCGCGACAGGCATGACGCGGAGCTACGCGTGGCGAATCGAACAACTCGACTGCATGGCCAGGCTCGTCGGGGAGAACGAGTTGGCACTCCAGCGCGCGACCGCGCAGGACTTCAAGACGGCCAGCCAGGAGCAGGTCTTCGAGACGCTCGCATGCCTCGGCGAGGTCGAGTTCCAGAAGAGCCAGCTCAAGGACTGGATGGCGCCGACCGAGGCGCCCGTGCCGCGGGCGCTCGCGGCCACCGGTCATCGCGGCATCGTCTACCGCGATCCGTACGGCGTGGCGCTGATCATCGGCCCCTTCAACGGCCCACTCCTGTTACTGCTCCGTCCTGCGATTGCGGCGCTCGCGGCGGGCAACTGCTGCGTGCTCAAGCTAAGCGAGAAGCTTTATTCAACGTCCGCATTATTGCTCGATCTGGTGCCGAAATATTTCGAACCGGACGCCGTTGCGGCGGTGACAGGCCATCGCGAAGAGATTACGGAGCTTCTCAAGCTTCCGTTCGATTTCATTTTCTTCACCGGCAGCACGAGTACTGGAAAGGTAATCGCAAGGGCCGCGGCCGAGAATCTGACGCCGGTCCTGCTCGAACTCGGCGGTCAAAACCCCGCGCTCGTTGATGAAACCGCCAACATCCCGGACGCAGCCAAGAAGATCGTTTGGGGCAAGATGGCATGGGGTGGGCAATGGTGCACGTCGCCCGGCTATGCGTACGTGCACGAGTCCGTGGCGGATGCGTTTGTTGAGCAAGCGAAGGCGTCCACGAACGCCCTGTTCGGTGCCGATCCCAAGTCCAACCCGGACTACTCGCGCGTCATCAACGCTCGCGAAGTCTCGCGCCTCGCTGCCCTGATCGATCCGGCGAAGGTGGTCATCGGCGGCCGGTCTGACCCGGAGGACCGGTACCTTGACCCGACGATCGTCTATCCGGTTGGCTGGGACGACCGGATCATGGACGATGAGGTGTTCGGGCCGATCCTGCCTGTTCTGACGTACCGAACGCTCGATGAGGCGTTCAGCAGAATTGCGGCGGCCCCGCACCCACTGGCGGCCTTTATCTTTAGCCGCAACCAGAGCGCGATTGATCGGTTCGTCGGCGAACTCTCGTTCGGCGGCGGCGCGGTCAACCTGGTGAACGTCCACCTGTTCGTCGAGACGATGCCATTTGGGGGAGTGGGCCCGGCGGGAATGGGGCACTACTACGGGAAGTACGGCTTCGACATGCTGACCCATGCCAAGTCGATGCTCATCTCTCCGCCCGATGTGGCCATCGATCATCTCTTCCCACCATACACCCCGGAGAAAAACGAGGCGTTGAAGATGTGGTTTGAGTACTGAACCTTCAAACCGGATAGCCAAGATGAGCCTCTCCGGCCGCCCGGTTGGCTCGCCGGAGGGCACGGCGACCATGCCCGATTTCGCTGCCCGGCACAGGACTGCCGAAGCACCATCCGATGAGGTTCGAAAAATACCGTTTCCAACCATCGAGGGCCGACCATGGCGACGAGAGAAGATGGGGCCGTTACTCAGGGGGCGGGGTGGAGCGATGTCCTCCAGGCGGTCCCGGAGGCGTGGCCCATTCCCAGGGAAGTGGCGGGGGTCGAGTGGCCGGACAGCAAGCTGGCCCGGGACGCGACGGACTACGTCCGCGAGCTGTCCGCGCCGGTCGTGTTCAACCACGTCTTGCGGACATACGTGTTCGGGGCGCTCCTGGGTCGGGCGATGAATCTGAAGTTTGACGGCGAACTGTTCTACCTTGGGGCCGTGTTCCACGACCTCGGCCAGACCGAGCGGTTCATGGGCAAGCAGCGGTTCGAGGTGGACGGGGCCGACGCAGCGGCCGAGTTCCTCCAGGACAAGGGCGTCCCGAAGGAGTCGATCGAGATCGTCTGGGACGCGGTCGCGCTGCACACTTCAGGCGGAATCGTCCAGCGCAAGCGTCCGGAAATCGCCCTGGTCAGCACGGAGCGGCGGCGGATGTTGTTGGCTTCGGCATTGACCAGCTCCCCAGGGAGGCGGTCGCGCAAGTGATCGCGGTGTTCCCTCGTCCGGGCTTCAAGAAGGCATACCAAAAGGTGATGGCCGAGATTGTGGTCCGAAAGCCGGAGACGGCGGCCGGAAACTTCCTGGCCGGGATTGGGGAGCGGCATGTCGCCGGTTACAAGGCCCCCAATTTCTGCGACTTGATGAATGCGTCTCCGTTCGCGGACTGATCGCTTGGGGGTCCGCGCGCTAGATATCGAGGCTGGAAAGTTCACAACCGCTTTACTGGCTGGCGGAGGGGGAGATCAGACAGTGAGTACCCAGACGGCGCTAACCGTGCCCACGCGGTTTGTTGAGGCGGACGGCATCCGCTTTGCTTACCGTCGCTGGGGAAAGCCGGGCGGTCTCCCACTCGTCTTCCTGAACTACTTCGGAGGCAGCCTGGATGACTGGGACCCGCTGGTCACTGGCGGCTTCGCCGCCGATCACGACGTCATCCTCTTCAACAACGCCGGGGTCGCGAGCTCCGGGGGCGAAACGCCGGGAACCGTTTCTGAGATGGCGCGCCACGCCGTGGCGTTCTGCAACGCCCTTGGGTTGATGAAGTTTAACGCCGTCGGCTTTTCTCTGGGTGGCATGATCGCCCAGCAGCTTGCGCTCGACAATTCCGACCGCGTGAACAAGATCATTCTCCTCGGGACGGGTCCGCGGGGCGGCGAGGGTATGACGTTCACGGAATTGTCGTCCGAGGAACGGGCGGACCCGGCCCAATTCTTGCTCGCCGCGTTTTTCGCCCCCACTGCTGCGAGTCAAGCGGCCGGACGAGCGTACCTGGACCGATTGGCGGCGCGGACCACCGACCGCGACCGGCCCGTCTCGCCGAGGACGGCCGAGCGCAACTGCATGCAATTCGCGAATGGGGGGCGGTGCCGTCGAGTAATCGGTACGCCACGCTAACAAACATCAAGCACCCGACCCTCGTCGTGCACGGCACCAAAGACATCGTGGTGCTCCCGATCAACGCATTCATCCTAACAGAGCATTTACCGAATGCGCAGCTCATCATGTATCCCGACTCAAACCACGGCGCTCAGTACCAACATGCGGAGGTCTTCTTGAAGCACGCCAAGCTGTTCTTGAGCGCCTGATACCGATCATCCGCTCTCGGTGGAGCGGTCGGCGGAAACCGGACGCTCACCATCCTTGATGGAGGCACATGACATGTCCGCAGCCAAAGCTCGCCAGATCGTCCTAGCCTGGATTCCCATGGAGGCAGATTGGGCTAACATTTGTTGCCGCATGATTGGAAAAAAGCCCGCGATACTCAGCTTTTCGCCTCGGAACTGGTTATGCTCCTCCAAGAGTTAAAGGTGGGTCTCCCACTAAGTTAACTTGATCACCATGGATGATATGTTCGTCGATCGAATCTCACTTCCTCCTGGAAAACAAGGGGTTCTTGCGACAAATCTATCGAATTCACCACAGTGGATGCATTGAGTTGACACCGTGGATGCTCTTTTTTCAGTTTACGGATCACCTAACATCGAGAGAGGCGTTTCGATGAGCCGTTTCAAGCCAGAACCACTTGAAATCCAGGGGAAAACCCACTTCGACGAATTTTGCTTCGTTTATGGATTGCGTCGTAGCCTACCCCGTTTTTGCCTCCATGGGAATCCAGGCTAGCCGCCCGGCCGCAGGGGAAGCCCCGGCCGACCGACTTCCGCCTCGAAGAAACCGCGATCCCGACGCCGGGTCCCGGGCAGGTCCTGCTCCGGGTGCAGTATCTCTCGCTCGACCCTTACATGCGCGGCCGGATGGACGACCGCGAATCGTACGCGCCCCCGGCCCCGCTCGGCAGCGTCATGCCCGGCGAATCCGTTGCCACGGTGGTCGCCTCGCACGACCCCGGCTACACGGAAGGCGACATCGTGCTGGCCCCGACCGGGTGGTGCACGCACGCGCTTTCGGACCGTGCCGACCTGCGCAAGCTCGACCCGGCCGTGGCCCCGCTGACGACGGGGCTCGGCGTCCTGGGGATGCCCGGCTTCACCGCTTACGCCGGCCTGTATGTGATTGGGAAACCCAAGTCCGGCGAAACCGTCGTCGTCGCGGCGGCGAGCGGGCCGGTCGGGTCCCTGGTCGGCCAGCTTGCCAAGCTCGCCGGCGCCCGGGCGGTCGGCATCGCAGGCGGCCCCGAGAAGTGCGCATACGTGAAGGGCGAGCTCGGGTTCGACGCGGCCGTCGATCACAGGGCCGCCGACTTCGCCGCGCAGCTAGCGGCGGCCTGCCCAGACGGCATCGATGTCTACTTCGAGAACGTCGGCGGGGCAGTCTGGCAGGCGGTGCTGCCGCTGCTCAACCAGTTCGCGCGCGTCCCGGTCTCCGGCCTGGTCGCCCAGTACAACGCCGCCGGCCAGGGCGACGGCCCCGACCGGCTGCCCGCCACCATGCGCGAGATCCTGTTCAAGAGCCTGACGGTGCGCGGCTTCATCAACTACGAGTTTGCCGCGGAGCACTATGCCGCCTTCCTGCGGGAGGTCGGTGCCGGCATCGCCGATGGCCGCATCCGGTATCGCGAGGACTTCGTCGATGGGCTGGAGAAGGCGCCGGAGGCCTTCATCGGAATGCTCGAGGGGCACAACTTCGGCAAGCTCATCGTCCGGGTGGACGGCTAGCGCCGACAAGGCGCGGTCGCGCCAGTGTCGAGGGTGGCCTTCGTCGGACGCTGAGATACCAGGTCCCACGTCGCCCTTGCCACGCTCAGTAAGTCGGGAAGGAAAGGTCGGAGGATCTGTTCAGGCCCGAGATGACACAGGACGCAACTCGTGATGGTCACGTTGCCCCGTCGGCTGCGGGCAGCCGGAATGGTGATGATCCTGGCGTCACTCGGCGTGGCCGGTGACACGCCCGGGATCTCCTCAAACTCCGGTCGGGCCGTGGACCCCTCCAGCCGCCTCACACCACGCCACTGAGCCTGCAGTCCAGCTTTCACGGAACCGCGGGGACCCAGAGGTGAATCGTCGGCCGTTGCTTCTCCAGAGAGGGACAGCCATGAGTCGTGAGCCCGACATCGAGAGACCCGACCCGCTGACGCCGGAGACGCTAGCCGAGCTGGAAGGGCTGATCTGCCAGCGGCTGGGCGGGCGGCTCCGCGATTTCCGCCTGTCGATCCGCGAGGCCGGTCTGGTCCTGAGCGGAAATACCCGGTCCCACCATGCGAGGCAATTGGCGCAGCATGCGCTCATGGACATGACCCGGGCGCCAATTACGGCCAATGAGATCGAGGTGCGCGACTCCCCGGGTCTTGCGACTCTTGACGCCGGAGTCGCCGTCGAAGCCTCGCATCATCCGGCCGATGATGAGTCGATGAGCGACCGCACCGTGGTCGAGTTCCTCGGTCGGGCAGGGGCGGCTCCAGGCCGCGACTCGTGAAGTATCTCACGGGCAAGATTCCAGGCGGACCCCCAGCCCGGAACCAACCTGCCGGCGACAGGCTGATCGCCCACAAGCAGGACATCGGCGAGTATGGCCGGAACATGCCCGAGGTCCTCACCCCGCTCCCACTGCGTGTCCCCTGGAGGTGAGACTATGAAGGCACTTCTGAAGTACCGTCCCGACCTGCGGGCCTGCGAACTGGAGGATCGTCTCGTCCCGGTGGTCCCCAACCCGGGTGCGACCGTGCTGACGACCGGCGGCTACGTCCTCCTGCTGAGTCCCTTCCCCGTCATCGCCGCCGATCCCTTCGGCCAGTCGGGCGGCCCCGGCTTCCTCACGCCGTCGGCCATATCGGGCTCGGCGGGAGTCGCCGGCCTGCTGCCGGGGAACGGCGCCGGCGTCCCCAGCCTCGCCACGACGGCGCCGACTGGATCGAATGGGGGAGCCGCCGTGACGATCGTCGTCGGCTCCGGGGCCAACGGCGCCGGCGGCGCGAGCATCCCGCCGGTCACGCGCAACACCATCGCCAACGACGCCCTCAGCGCCGCGCCTGTCATCGGCCGTTGGTCGGGGGACCAGCCCGCCGTCTTGCCGCCCGAACAGGTCTATCGGGGCGGCTTACCGGTGACCGCTACGGTCGACTTCTCCCCGGAGACGCCCGGCCAACGGGCCGCGCCGGAGCGCGGCTCAGGGACCAGTCGATCCGTTGCCGCTTCGGCTCCGGAGGAAACCGCACCGCACCGCCCCCGGTGCCTCGGCGAATCTCATCCGATCGCACGCGGATCGGGCGCCGTGATTCTCCGGGGACGCCATCGCTCTGCGGACGGTACTACTACGGCAACAAAGATCCTCACGTAGGTCAGGCTTTCCGGCCTGACTCTTCTGATGCGTCAGGCTGGAAAGCCTGACCTACTTTCTTGCCGGCGTAATACAGCGATCCATGGAACTGGGACCGCCTGAAAGGGGAGGAAATCGCCATGGCGACCACATATGACGGGCGTTCAGGACCCGCAAACGAGGCCGGATCGACGCGTGCCGGGGCCGCGCCGGCGGAGGCGCTGGACGGCCAACGCCCGCCGCGAGCCGATGCAGCCGTCCGACCGGACCACCGGGCCGCGGACACGGCACGCATCGATCACCCCTCGGACACCCCGCCGCCCGCGGCCGGGGCGCCGGCGCACCCGTGGCGCAAATGGCTGCTGCGGGCGGGGGTGGTGGTCGGCCTGGCGGCCGGCGGGTACTCCTTGATCCCTTACGTGGAAACGATGTTGAACACCGTCTCCACCGACGACGCGTACGTCAACGGCCACGTGACGCTCGTGGCCCCGCGGGTCGCCGGCCTGGTGAGCCGCGTCCTGGTGGATGACAACTACCGCGTGTGGAAGGGGGACCTGCTCGTCCAGCTCGACAAGGAGCCGTACCAGGTCCAGGTCGACATCAAGAAGGCGGCCGTGGTCAACGCCGAGGCCGACCTGGAGGTCGCCCGGTCCCAGGTCCGGGGCACCCTGGCCCTGGCCCGGAGCCAGCGGTGGAAGCTCCAGAGGTCGATGGAGGACGTCGACGACGCGGTCGCGCAGCTCCGGGCCCGGGTCGCGGCCCTGCGGAGCAAGGAGGCGACCCTCGACCGCGCCAGGGCCGACTTCGCCCGCGCCAAGGGCATCTTCAGCCGCAACGCGCTCTCCCGCGAAGACTTCGACCAGCGCCTCGAGGCCCAGCGGACGGCCGAAGCCGGGGCCAAGCAGGCCCTTGAGGACGTCTATGAGGCGCGGGTCGCCCTCGGACTCGCCCCGCGCCCCGAGACGGGAGACCTGGCGGACGTCCCCACCGACCTCAACCAGACCTTCTCGGGCGTCCGCGAGGCGCTGGCCGCCCTGGTCCAGAGCCTGGCGCAGGTTGGCCTCCCCCTCACCTCCTCTTCCCAGACGCCCCGGCAAGCCCTCGATCAATTCGCGCGCCGCGACAAGGCGGGGAACATCGACCGCATCTTCGAGCGGATCGTGCCGGAGGCGCCGGCGGTCCGGCAGGCCGAGACCAGGCTCCTCCAGGCCCGGAGCGACCTCGCCCAGGCGGACCTGAACCTCCGCTATTGCGACGTCGCCAGCGAGATCGATGGCCTGGTGACCCGCCGCAACGTCAACCCCGGCAATAACGTCCAGGCGGGGCAGAGCGTCATGGCGGTCCGATCGCTCACGGAGATCTGGATCGATGCCAACTTCAAGGAGACGCAGCTCGGCGACCTGCGCATCGGCCACCGGGTGCGCTGCGAGGTGGACATGTACGGCAGCCGGCGCGAATACGAGGGCCGCATCACCGGCTTCAGCATGGGGACCGGTCAAACCATCGCCCTGCTCCCGCCGCAGAACGCCACCGGCAACTTCGTGAAGATCGTCCAGCGGCTGCCGGTTCGCGTCGAGCTGACCAACTACGATCCCGACAAGGTCCCATTGTTCGTCGGTCTGTCGGTCGTCCCGTATGTGTATTACAAGGAACGGCCCGTTGGGCCACACGCCGGCGAGATGCTACAACCGCGCCGCGCGCTTCCACGAGGGCCCGTCGTGTCGATCTCCGGGGAAGCCGCGCCATCGAACCCTCCCGTTCCCAAAGGCCCCAGCGGCCCCTGACCGAGCACGGATGAATCAAGGGAACCTTGCGATCCCTCCTATGTCTTTCCTCACGACGAAGGAGCCCCCGCATGAGCAGCGTGGCCCTGGCGCCGACCGCCGCGAGCCGCCCGGCGATCAACCCCTGGGTCGTCGCGGCCGCGGTGGTCGTGCCCACCTTCATGGAAGTGCTGGACACCACGATCGCCAATGTGGCGCTGCGGTACATCGCCGGCGGCCTATCGGCAGCGAACGTCGATAGTGATTGGGTCCTCACCAGCTACCTCGCGGCCAATGCCACCATCTTGCCCATCACCGGCTGGTTATCGGCCCGCCTCGGCCGTCGCAACTACTTCCTCCTCTCGATCGCCGTCTTCACGATCGCCTCGGGCCTGTGCGGCATGGCGACCAGCCTCGGACAACTGATCCTCTTCCGGGTGATCCAGGGCGTGGGCGGTGGAGGACTCCAGCCGTCCAGCCAGGCGATCCTCCTGGACAGCTTCCCGCCCGAGAAACAAGGCGCCGCCCAGACGATGTTCGGCGTGGCGGCCCTGCTGGCGCCGGTCGTCGGCCCGACCCTGGGCGGTTATCTCACGGTCACCTACGACTGGCGCTGGATCTTCTACATCAATCTCCCCGTCGGCGCCATCGGCTTCCTCCTGTCTTACCTCCTGGTCGAGGACCCGGCCTACCTCAAGAAGCAGCGGGCCGAGCTGCGCCGGCAACCGCTCAATTTCGACTACATCGGCCTGGGCTTGCTCACCCTGATGATGTCGAGCTGGGAAGTGATGCTCAGCAAGGGGCAGGAGTGGGACTGGTACAACGACCCGTCCTGGCGGGTGCAGACGCTCTTCATCCTGTTCGTTCTCGGGCTGGGGAGCCTGGTCTTCCGGGAGATGCGGATTGCCAATCCGGTGGTCAACTTCCGGCCGCTGGGCGAGCGGAACTTCACAGTCTCCTCCATCATCATCTTCTGTGCGTTCGGTGTGCTCTACGGCGCCAGCACGTCCCTTCCGAGCCTGCTCCAATCCCAGTTCGGCTACGACGCCTATGTCTCGGGGCTCGTGCAGTCACCCTCGGGCATTTTCTCCGTCATGGGATTGTTCGTTGTCGGCGCCCTGATTGGCCGGGGCGTCGATGCCCGCTGGTTGATTGCCGGGGGCCTCTTGATCATGGCGGCCGGGAATTACTGGATGGCGCTGATGAATCTGTCCATCAGTCCGAGTATAGTGATCTGGCCGAGGGTGGTGTTGATCACCGGCCTCTCGCTGATCTTCGCTCCGATCAGCGTGGCCGCCTTCAAGTACATCCCGCCCCATCTGCGCGGGGCCGCGGTGGGCCTGTTCTCCTTACTCCGCAACGAGGGGGGCAGCGTCGGCACTTCCCTGGCCCCGGCCCTCGAGTGGCGGCGCGAACATTTCCACACGGCGCGTGTGGGCGAGTTTCTCGACCCCCTCAATCCCGCGGTGGACTCGTTCCTCCAGCAGGCCCGGGCCTTCTACTTCCAGCAGACGGGTGACCCGGGCGCGTCGCAGGAGATGGCCTTGCAGGCACTGTCGGACCTCCGCCAGCAGCAAGCGGTTTCACTGGCCTACTTCGATGTCTTCTGGCTGTTCGGCGTGCTCGCCCTGGCACTCGTCGTTCTCGTGCCGCTTATGAAGCGCTCGGTAGCCGAGCCGGGGGAGCATGTCGGGGCGGAGTAGACCTGATCGGATGGGTGAGCTACGCGGTGAGGCGCCTTCGCATGGGTGCTTTCCATACGGCGGTGGCCTCTCGCATTCGCGGAACCCTCATTGTTTGCTCCGGGGCGATTGGCTCTGATCTCCCGATCGGTCCCACGGCCTCCCTCACAGAAGCAAAGACTCGTCTGGTCGAATTCCCGCAGCAGGCACGCCTCGATGAATTGCGCTCGACGGTCCTCTTCGACCCGGCCGACGAAGGCTGTCCGCGAGGAAAGGCGAAGGAGACGACTCGCTGGGTGCTCAGGAGGAATCCACGCTAGGCGGATGGCCTCTCACTACTTGAGGCACATTATCGTCACAATCGCCCCAACCCGACCCAGGAAAACCCTGAGCCGAAATATCGCCCCCGAAAAAGTGTGTATAATTAAGTGTAATGGGACTTGCCACAGCGTTCGGGGTGCGCAAAAGAGATAAGATAACAAGGTGGTCGGATGCGGGACGAACAGAACGCACAAATCGATGAACTCGGCGATCGTCGGAAAACGGAATCGCCGAATCGAAGCCACCGCTCGTTGGTGGCGGGTGGCGAGTGGTGCGTGGCGGGACAGGAGCCGGCGCGAGTTGGTCGAAACGAAGCCAATTCACCCCAGGACGAACGCGCTTTCGACGAAATCGAAGCCACGATTTTGGCGATCAAGCAAGATTCGCCACTGATGATGATTGAGAGGGTCGTAGCGATTCCTATGGATGAGCAGTTCAGTCCGATTCCCAAGGCCCTGGTCCGATCAACCAGCGACGCGAAATCGACAAAACGAACCCACTGTGCCCCCCTCGGACGCGATTTCGAGGAAAACGAAGCCACGATTATAGGGATCGGGCAAGATATTCCGGTGACGATTAATGACAGGGTTGTTGTGATTTGCGTGATTTCTCGGAATCGGCAGATCGAGCCGGTTCCGCGGGTTTCGTCCCGACTCGGGACGGGTCGCGCTGCCGATGACTCGCCCCCTCAGCCACCCTCCGGACGCCTTCTTCTTGCCGGGGATGAGCGGACGGTGTGCGCCTCCGCGAGGCCGGCCGCCGCGGAACCGACGCGCGCGCTTTGCCCGGTCCACGCTTGACCGGGCCATGACGGGCCCGTCAAATGAGCGTCGTGTCGCCCGGTCAAACCGATCTTGGATCATCACCATGAAGAACTCATTTTTCGTCGGACTGGTCGTTTGCAGCGGGAGTCTCTGTCTCGGGGCCGAACCGTCCTCCGGACTCGGCCCTGCCGCGCAGCAGCCCGGAATCGCAGGGCGTCGCGTCGTCCGCCATCCTCGCGTTCGTTCAAGCCGCCGACAAAAAGACCGACGCCATGCACAGCTTCATGCTCGGTGCGCCACGGTCACGTGGTAGCGGAGGGATGGTGGTCGCCCTATGACGCGGAAACCCGCCACGAACTGTATTCGCTCAGCAAGAGCTTCACCTCGACCGCCGTCGGCCTGGCTGTCGCGGAAGGGAAGTTGAGCGTCGATGATGAAATCCTGAAATTCTTCCCCGAAGATGCGCCGGAGAAGCCGAGCGCGTTGCTGAAGGCGATGCGCGTCAGTGACCTGCTGCGGATGTCGACCGGGCATCAATCCGAGCCAACGTTACGGACGGCCAAGGACTGGGCCAATGCGTTCCTGGCCCACCCGGTGCGGTTCAAGCCGGGCACTCATTTCCTTTACAATACTTCGGCGACCTACATGCTCTCGGCCATCGTCCAGAAGGTGACGGGTACGACCGTGCTCGATTACCTGCGGCCGCGGCTGTTCGAACCGCTGGGCATCGAACACCCGACGTGGGGGACCAGCCCGCAAGGCGTCACGCTCGGCGGCTACGGATTGAGCGTCCGCACCGAGGACATCGCGCGGTTCGGTCAGCTCTACTTGCAGAAGGGAAAATGGCAGGGGAAACAGCTCGTCCCCGAGGCGTGGGTCGAGGCCGCCACTGCGCGCCAGACCTCCAACGGCAGCAGCCCGAAAAGCGATTGGGATCAGGGCTACGGCTACCAGTTCTGGCGCTGTCGACATGGCGCCTTTCGGGGTGACGGAGCCTTCGGCCAGTTCTGCGTCGTGATGCCCGAGCAGGATGCCGTGATCGCCATCACCAGCGGTGTCGGTGATATGCAGTCCATCTTGAACCTGGTCTGGGATCATCTCCTCCCGGGCATGAAGTCGGCGCCCCTGGCCGCCGATGACGGCGCCCGGAAAACGCTCGAACGTACCCTCGCCGGACTGGCGATCCGCCCCCAGGAGGGCTCGTTGTCCAACGGGATAGCCGCACGCGTTTCCGGCAAGACCTACGTCTTCCCGAAGAACGCGCGGAAACTCCAGGCGATCCGGTTCGAGGACGGCGGTCCGGACGGCGCGGTGACCCTGATTGCACGATTCGACGGCGCAGAGCAGCGGATCACCGGCGGCCGCGGGGCGTGGCGGAAAGGGCAGGTCGCGTTTGGCACGTTTCGCGAGCAACCGGCGGCGGTGAGCGGCGCCTGGACCGGGGACGACACTTACGCAGTCAAGATCTGTTTTTATGAGACGCCGTTCATTGTGACCCTCGGCCTGAAGTTCTCCGGAGACAAGCTGTTATTCGATTCCCGCTCGAATGTCGGCTTCGGTCAGACCAAGCAACCGCAACTGGAGGGGGCGGCCGAGTAAGAATCGGTCCCGAATCATGCTCGAACAGCCGCTACGGATCCTCATCATCGGCGCCCATCCGGATGATGCCGACATCAAGGCGGGCGGGACGGCGGCCCGGTGGTGCGCGCTGGGCCACATCGTCCGGATGGTGAGCCTGACCAACGGACGCGCGGGGCATCAGACGATGCCCGGGCCCGAGCTGGCGAGCCGGCGTCGCGGCGAGGCCCAGGCCGCCGCGGCGACCATCGGTGCGACCTACGAGGTCCTCGATCATCCCGACGGGGAGCTCGACGACCGCCTGGAGTATCGCCATGAGGTCATCCGCCTGATCCGGTCGTTCCGGCCCGACCTGGTCATCACTCACCGATCGACCGATTATCATCCCGATCATCGGTTCGCCGGCTTGCTCGTCCAGGACGCGTCTTACCTGCTGACGGTGCCCGCCATCTGTCCCGACGTGCCGCACCTCGCGGCATGCCCGGTGATTCTCTACTTTTCCGATGCCTTCACCAGGCCATGCCGCTTCGAGCCCCACGTCGCCGTGGACATCGACGACGTATTCGATCGGCTCGTCGCGATGCTGGCCTGCCATCGATCCCAGTTCTTCGAATGGCTCCCCTACAACGCCGGCCATCTCGACCACGTGCCCCCTGAGGACGACGCCCGTCGCGCCTGGCTGGCCGAGCGGTTGCGACAGCGGATCCAGCCGATGGCCGACCGCTACCGCGACCTGCTCGTCAAGACCTATGGCCAGGAACACGGCGGCCGGGTCCGGATCCTCGAAGCGTTCGAGGTCTCGGAGTACGGAGCCCCGCTCGATGCCGCCGCGCGAGCCCGGCTCTTTCCGTTCCTGCCGGCCGGCTCCGAGGCCGCGTCACCGTTCACCCGGAAGGAGTGGGTTGATCTGCCCTCGCGTGGGGAGTAGATAGTAAGGCGGGCCGTTGACTCCGGGAGGGACCATGAACGTCATCAAGTCGTCCGGACCGCGGTCGTCGAATCTCGTCACGAGGACGAGAAGAACGCTCCATGCGCTTTTCTTCTGCGTCCTGACTACCGGCTCTCTCCAGCCTGCGGCCTACGGCGGAGACGACAACCAACCCGGTGCCGTTCAGCCGAGTGGGGTGATCAAGCTCTTCAATGGCAAGACGCTTGCCGGCTTATCCACCTGGCTCGAGGACACGAAGCACGAGGATCCCCACCAGGTCTTCCGGGTCACGGACGGCCTGCTGCACATCACCGGGGAGGGCAACGGCTACATCGCCACCGAGAAGGCGTATCGCGATTATCACTTGATCGTCGAATACAAGTGGGGCAAGCGGACCAACGGCGGGAAGTTCGTCCGGAACTCCGGCATCCTGCTGCATGCGACCGGCCCGGACGGCGGCGCCGGGGGCATGTGGATGTCGTCGATCGAATGCCAGCTCGCCCAGGGTTGTGTGGGCGACCTCATCGTCATCCGCGGCAAGGACGCCAAAGGAGGACCGATTCCCGTGCGACTCACCAGTCCGATCGTCCTCGGTCCCGACAAACGACCGCGGTGGAGGGCAGGGGGGGAGCCTCGGGTCTTCGTCGGGGATCGTCAACTCTGGTGGTCGCGGCACGACCCCGACTTCCAGGAGCTGCTCGACACTCATGGTAAAGACGACGTGGAGAGTGCCCTCGGCGCCTGGACCCAGGTCGATTGCCTCTGCGAGCAGGACCGGATGATGATCCGGGTCAACGGCCAGACGATCAACGCGGCCCATGACATCTCCCCCTCCGCCGGGAAGATCCTGCTACAATCCGAGGGATTCGAGCTTTTCGTCCGCCGGTTTGAACTGCATCCCTTGAAGAAATGAGAGGACAGGCCATGACCTCGGGATCCGCCTCACGACGGGACTTTTTCAAGACGGCCGCCATTGCCGGCACGTTGGCGGCGGTGCCGAACGTCCACGCGGCCGGCAGCGACGTACTCCGGGTCGGCCTGATCGGCTGCGGAGACCGCGGCACCGGCGCGGCGACCCAGGCGCTCGCCGCCGATTCGAACGTCCAGCTCGTTGCCATGGCCGATGCCTTCGAAGACCGGCTCCAGAACAGCCTGGAGATCTTGCAGAAGGCCGAGGACGTCTCGGCCAAAGTTGCCGTCAAGCCCGATCACCGCTTCGTCGGGTTCAACGCTTACCAGGAGCTGCTCGGCAGCGGCGTGGACGTGGTGCTGCTCTGCACGCCGCCGCACTTCCGCCCGATCCACCTCCGCGCGGCGATCGAGGCCGGCAAGCACGTCTTCGCCGAGAAGCCGGTCGGCGTCGATGCTCCCGGCGTCCACTCCGTGCTCAAGAGCTGCGAGCTGGCCCGGACCAAGGGACTCTCGGTCGTCTCCGGCCTGTGCCTCCGCTACGACAACGGCTTCAAGGAGACGGTCCGTCGCATCCACGACGGGGCCATCGGCGAGGTCTCCGCCCTGTTCGCCAACGACTACCGCAGCGGCCGATGGGACAAGCCGCGCCAGCCCGGCTGGACCGAAATGCTCTATCAGATGCGGAACTGGTACAACTTCACCTGGCTGTCGGGCGACTTCAACGTGGAACAACACGTCCACTACCTCGATGTCTGTTCCTGGGTGATGAAGGAAAGGTACCCCGTCAAGGCCGTCGGCATGGGCGGCCGGCAGGTGCTCACTGGTCCGGAGTACGGCCAGATCTACGACCATTTCTCAGTGGTCTACGAATACGCCGACGGTGCGAAGCTCGTCAGCAACTGCCGCCAGCAGCCGAATTGCAAGAACGACATGAGCTGTTGGGTGATGGGGACCAAGGGGCAGGCCCAGTTCATGGAACGCCGGCGTGGCATGCGGATTCGTTCCGGGGCCGGCGAGTGGATCTTCGAAGGTCCCCAGAACCAGATGTATCAGTCCGAGCACGACGAGCTGTTCGCCAGCATCCGCAACAGCAAGCCGATCCAGAATGGCGAGTACATGGCGCGGAGCAGCCTGCTGGCCATCATGGGCCGCATGGCCGCGTACACCGGCCAGGAGATCACCTGGGACATGGCGATGAACTCCAAGGAGGTCCTCAGCCCTCCGCAGTACGATTGGAATGCCCAGCCGCCGCTCAGCCAGGTTGCGATCCCGGGCCAGACGCGGTTCTTGTAATCGTCAGGCGCATCAAGCCATGGAAATCCGAGCGGCTCGCACGGAAGACGCACCGGCGATCTGGGCCATTATGGAACCCACCATCCGTGCGGGCGAGACCTACGCCCTGCCTCGAGACATGACGCAAGCCGAGGCCATCGCACACTGGATGGCACCTGACCGCAACGTCTTCGTCGCGGACGAGGACGGTCGGTTGTTCGGCACCTACTACCTCCGGGCGAACCGGCCGGGCGGCGGTGCCCATGTCGCCAACTGTGGATACATGACTGCTCCGGAGGCGATGGGGCGAGGAATCGCCCGCATGATGTGCTCGGATTCGCTCGAACGGGCCCGAGACGAGGGGTTTCGAGCCATGCAGTTCAATTTCGTCGTGAGCACGAACGAGCGAGCTGTGCGGCTTTGGCAGAGCTTTGGCTTTGAGATCGTCGGCACGCTGCCCGGTGCCTTCGACCATCCCAAACTTGGCTATGTTGACGCATTTGTCATGTTCAAGACACTCTAGGAGATGCGATGCCTCACAACATGACCGATGAGGCGGGAATCCGCCGCCGCGCCTGGCTCGGCATGACCGCGACTGGACTGGTGGGGGTGGCTTACAGGCGCATCGGCTTCGTGGCCGGCATCCGCGCAGGACCGACTAACCAACCGGGCCAAGCCGACCCGGTTTCAGATCGCCTGCATGACGCTGCCGTATTCGCGCTTCCCGATGGATCGGGCGTTGTCCGGGATCAAGTCGGCCGGCTATCAGTACGTCGCCTGGGGGACCACTCACCGCCAGAATGGGCAAGACGTGCCGGTGATCGCCCCCGATGCACCTCCGGAACGGGCAAAGGAGCTGGGTCAGACATGTCGCGACATGGGCCTTGAACCTCTGATGATGTTCTCGATGATCTACCCCGAGGACCGTGACGCGCTGAAGGTTCTGGCATCGCGCATCCGGCAAGCGTCGGCGGGGGGGCTGCCGCACGTGCTCACCTTCGGCCATACCCGAGGGGGCAATCGCAAGCTCTGGGTCGAACGATTCAAGCAGCTCGGGCCCATGGCGCGCGACCACGGCGTGACGATTGTCGTCAAGCAACATGGCGGCGAGACGGGCACCGGCGCGGCGTGCGCGGAGATCGTCCGCGAGGTCGCCGACGAAGGTATCAAGGTCAACTACGACGCCGGCAACGTGATGGATTACCTCGATGTCGATCCGATCCCCGATCTCAAGACATGCGCCGAGGAGGTCCGAGGCTTCTGCATCAAGGACCACCGCAACGTCCCCAAAGACGAAGACTGCGGTCCCGGCTTCGGCGAGATCGACCACTACAAGCTGCTCAACCTGGTGGCATTCACCGGCCGGGAGATGCCGCTCTGCTGCGAGAACATTTTCGCCCCGCTGATCCCGCGTCCTGCGAATCCCGAAGGGATCGACATGCTGGCCCGCAGGGCCCGCGAGTTCCTCGAAGTCGTGACGCTGGGGCTGCAAATTGAATCGCGGTAAGCTCAATCGATCTCGGCTACCAGGCCGTGCGGGTCGCGCGGCAACAGAACCTGTCGGGTGCAGTCAGGAACGAAGTCCAGTTCCTCCAGCACGATGGCCCCGATCAGAGCGTCGTCGCGTCCTGGTTCGACGACCGCGGTGAAGACGCTAGAGCGGCCCAGAATCTCCAGTTGGACGGCACCGACCACCGCCTTGAGCTCCCGGCGACCATCGGCGAGCCGAACCGTGATCTGGCCGGCCTCGGGCAAACCCAGTTCGTCCACCACCGACGCCGGAAGGACGAGCCGAGAGGCTCCCGTGTCCACGACGCCGGAAAGTCGACCCCGGCGCACCTGTTCTGGCGGCAAGAAACCCTTCTTCGCCTGCACAATGTCTTCGAAGTTCGCCACGTCGAACTCGACCGAGAACCGTCCCACGTAGTCCCTCCAGTTCATCGACGCCAGCTTGGTAGACATCGAGTCCTCCCTCTGCTGCTTGATGCGGAATGGCCCTCGAAGACCATCGTATCCAGTCTCCCAGGTCCAGACCACATCGTTCGCGACTCGCAATGCAACGTCTGATAACGCGCACCTATGTTATCTTGTTGGGACGACAATTGGGCGATTCCATGAACGGCAAATCGGATTCGACCGCGGCACAGGCGGCCGGGTCGCCCGGCGAAGTCCTGGGACTTACGCGTCGGGAAGAGGAACCGCCGTCCGCGGACGGCGACGAGATGGCTGTCCTCTTTGCGGCTCGTGCCGCAGCGGAATTGGAACGGCTGCGTTATGAGCAAAAGCTGCGCGAGAGTGAAGAAAGGTACCGAGATCTCTATGAGGTCGCTCGTCGCGGCCACGCCCGAGGCACAGCAACGGGTCCGTGAAGCCTTTGCGTCGATAGGCCGGGGAACAGACACAGCCGGTGTCGTCCTGGAACTCCGCCGCAACGATAATTGCCGCCCTGTCTGGGTCCAGTGGTGGTCCAAGCCCGAACCGAACGGGAAATACACACGGACGGTGATCGTGGACATCACCGATCGCGTGCTGATGGAGCAGGAAACGGCCCGGCTCCAACAGCAGAACCAATACCTGCAAGAGGAAATCAGGTCGGTCCACAACATCGACGAGATCATCGGCCGTAGCCCGGTGCATTTGGCAGTGCTCGACAAGGTCGGCCGCGTGGCGCCTACCGGCGCCACCGTGCTCATCTGCGGCGAGACGGGCACGGGCAAGGAACTGATCGCGAGGGCGATCCACTCCAACAGCCAGCGCCGGGACAAGCCGCTGATCAAGCTCAACTGCGCGGCACTTCCCGCTGGACTCGTGGAAAGCGAGCTATTCGGTCATGAGAGGGGGGCCTTCACCGGCGCCATCGCCCGGCGAATCGGCCGGTTCGAGCTTGCGGATGGGGGGACCATCTTCCTCGACGAGATCGGCGAGCTCCCCCTCGAGACGCAGGCGAAGCTGCTCCGCGTCCTGCAGGAACACGAGTTCGACAGGGTTGGCGGGACGTCCCCGAGGAAAGTCGATGTCCGAGTCATCGCCGCCACCAATCGCGACCTGCTTAAGGCCGTTGCCGATAAGTCCTTCCGCGAAGACCTCTACTATCGCCTGGGCGTCTTCCCCATCGCGCTCCCCCCGCTCCGCGACCGCGCCGAGGACATCCCGCTGCTCGTGCGATTCCTGGTCAACAAGTTCGCCAACCGCACCGGCCGGCGCATCGAAAGCGTCGGCCAGCAGACCCTGCGACGCCTGGCCGCTTATCGATGGCCCGGCAACGTCCGGGAGCTGGAGAATGTGCTGGAACGCGCCGTCATCCTCGCGACGGGCCCCACCCTCGACTTCGAAATCGATGGCGAACTCTCCACCAGTCCCGCCGCGACCGAGGACTCACCCCTTTCCTCCCTCGAAGCGATCGAGCGCCGCCATATCCGCGCCGTCCTCCTGCGCACGCAGTGGGTCATCGACGGGCCGCGCGGCGCGGCCCAGGTCCTCGGCCTGCACCCCAACACCCTCCGCAGCCGCCTCAAGAAGCTCGGCATCTCAAGAGAGACCCACGAACCGTCGTAGCGGCCACGATATTTCGTGACGCCGGTCCCTCATCCCCGAGCGAGCCGTTCCTCTCACCGGCGCGGGGTCATCGCCTCAAGTCGTTCATTTGTTGGGATCTCCGACAAAACAATTCCAGGCGCGACTGTCTGGCACCGGTCGTGCAATTCCCACTCGGCGCGTCCGTCGTGGAAGGCGGAGGTTCGCGGAGGGGTCGGCCATGCTCAGGATCACAGGGATCGACCTCGATGCCGGCAGTCCGATCCGGACGCTCAAGCTCGAAGGCAAGCTCCTCGGTCCCTGGATCGACGAGTTGAGGCGTACCTGCGAAGAGCCACAGACCCCGCCAGGCTGCCTGCGCCTTGATCTGGCAGCCGTGACGTTCATCGACTCGGCCGGAGTCAAGCTGCTCGACGACTTGATCCAGCGAGGGGCGACGATCGTGGGATGTTCGGGCTTCATCGCCGATCTGCTCAACGGCAGGCGAGGTTGAGGCAGTCCTCAGCTTTCGGGTCCGAGTTATCAGTCGCGGACAATCCGCGCCTTCAGTTCGACATGAGCCTCTTCAGGAGACGATCGATGCGTTGCTTGCTTCGTTCCACCGTCCTCGCCGGTTCGGTCCTCGTCGCGTGCTGGGGAATCCCGGGCTGCTCGACCGAATCAGAGAGCGACGCCGGCAAGATGAGCGGGCCCATGAACAAGATGGATACTGGCAAGATGGCCGGTCCCATGGACAAGATGGACACCGGCAAGATGGCCGGCCCCATGGACAAGATGGATACCGGCAAGATGGGGACGAAAAAAGAGTAACTTCGGCTGGGTTCGTCCCGACTAATCGCGGCGGTGGTTGGCCCGTATGCGGCCCGCGAACGCCGCGTGCTTCGAGGGAAGGCGTCATCATGCCACATCTCGAGCGAAAACATTCGCTGGCGACGCGGGCCTTTCATTGGGCCAACGTGCCGATCCTGGCGATCATGATCTACAGCGGCCTGTTGATCTACTGGGCCAACGATGTCTACGCGATCCGGCTGGGGGGAATTACGCTTGTCAAGTTCTTCCCCGATTGGTTCTATAGAATGCTGCAACTCGACCATCGCCTGGCCGAGGGGATGGCCTGGCACTTCACCTTTTTGTGGTTCTTCGCCATCAACGGCCTGCTCTACGTCGCCTACACGCTCTGGAGCGGGGAGTGGCGCGAGCTGGTGCCGAACCGACACACATTCGCGGAGGCCTGGCAGGTCGTGCTGCACGACCTGAGCATCCGCAAGCAGCCGCTGCCACGACGGAAGTTCAACGGGGCGCAGCGGCTGGCCTATACTGGGGTCGTCGCGATGGGGGCCGGCTCGCTCCTGTCGGGCGTGGCCATCTACAAGCCGGTCCAGGCAGCGTGGCTGACCACGCTCCTGGGCGGATACCCGATGGCGCGGCTCGAGCATTTCGCCCTGACCATCGGCTACGTGCTGTTCTTCATGATCCACATCACGCAGGTGATCCGAGCGGGGTGGAACAACTTCCGCGCGATGGTGATCGGTGTCGAGGTCGTGGGCGATCCGGAGGCCATTCATGGAACCGCCGCTGAACGGGAAGCCGTGGTCGGTGGATAAGCACGGGGCCGGCGAGCTGAGGGGTTCGACTGCGCCGGCTGTCGCGCCGGGGGTTTGCCTGGGGGGGAGTGGCGGCCCTGGCGGGCTTCGTGGGTTGGCGCTGGCTGGTCACGCGGAGCCAGGAGGATGGGCTGCCCTGGCCGCTCCGCCGCGTGCTGGAGTTCGACGAGCAACTGGCGCGCGGGCTCTTTCGCGCGTCGAGCCGCTCGCCGGAATTCCCGCGCTCCGCGGCGCGGATGCCCCGCGTCAACGGTACGATCGGGCTGGAATCGGTCCTCGACCTATCCGCCTGGAGGCTCCAGGTCGTCGGGGCGGCCGGCGAGCGGGCCAATCGATCGTTCACACTTGACGAGATCAAGGCCCTCCCCCGGGTTGAGATGACGACCGAGCTGCGCTGCATCGAAGGTTGGAGCGAGGTCGTGCACTGGGCCGGCGCGGCTATTCGACCTGGCCACCGTCACCGGATTGGCGACCCGCAGCGGCCGGCCCGCCGATCCGATCGGCAAGGCCGACGACCTGCTCGGCTACGCCGCGCTGGAGACGCCCGACCGCGAGTATTACGTCGGGCTCGACATGGCCAGCGCCTTCCATCCCCAGACCTTGCTCGGCTACGAGATGAACGGCCAGCCCCTGACCCCGGAGTACGGCGCGCCCCTCCGGCTGGTCATCCCGGTCAAGTACGGCATCAAGAACCTCAAGCGGATCGGGACCATCCGCTTCACCGACGTGCGGCCCGCCGACTACTGGGCCGAACGCGGCTATGACTGGTACGCGGGACATTGAGAACATCGCGTGTGCCCCGCTCGGCGAGGCTCCGTCGGGACCGCCGCACCGGCTTTGGGGAAAGGTACATGGTGGAGGCCTTGTATGCGGGACCTTGGACTGACACCATGGCTTGGTTTCGCGTGCGGCTGACCGATGAAGAACAACGGATCGTCAATGAGGAGCGAGTCTCTCATCCCCTCGTGCGGGTTCGTGAGAAGATGTTGGTCATCTGGTTGCTGCATTGCGGGGCGACTCGGGAGCAAGCGGCTGTGTTCGCCGGCGTGTCCCGGTCCACCGTCCAACGGTACGTGGCCGCATTCGGCGCGGCTGGCTTGGACGGTCTGCGACAGTGCCTCGTCCATCGCCCGGCCAGCACGATGGCCGCCTATCGCGATATCATCCGTGAGTCGTTCGAGAAGCAGCCGGCCCGCACAGTGGCCGAGGCGTGCGACCGGATCTTTCAATTGACCGGGTTGCGACGCGGTCCCAGCCAAGTCCGCAAGTTTCTCAAGGATCTGGGCGCGAAGTTTCAGCGGGTCCGCATGATCCCCGTACCGCCCAAAAAAACTTGGCTGAGCACGTCCAGACCCAGACGACTTTTCTCGACAACGAGTTGAGGCCGTGCCTGGACGCCGCCCAAGCCGGGATCGGTCATGTGTTCTTCGCGGACGCGGCCCATTTCGTGTTCGGGACGTTCTTGTGTTGCCTGTGGTCGTTCACTCGGATCTTCATTCGTGCCGCGTCGGGCCGTCAACGGTTCAATGTCTTGGGGGCGTGGAACGCGATCACGCGGCAACCGATCATCGTGACCAACACGACGGTGGTCAACACCGAGACGATGTGCGAGTTGTTGCGGATGATCGTCGCGTTGGGGTTGAGCGGACCGATCACGCTGGTGCTGGACAACGCCCGCTATCAACACAACGCCGTGGTGCAGGCGCTGGCGTAGGAGTTGGGGATCACGCGATTGTTCCTGCCGTCGTATTCTCCCAACCTGAATCTGATCGAACGCCTGTGGAAGTTCACCAAACGCCGCGCCCTTTACGGCCGCTACCATCCCACATTCGCCGAATTTCAAGCCGCCATTCAGGAGATCCTTGATGGCATTCCAACAACTCACGTCGCCGCACTGGAACGTTGGTGACGCTCAATTTTCAGCTATTCGAGGATGTCTCACTAATGGCCGCGTGAAGTATATATTATCAAGATTATCCGGGGCAGGGGATCGCCCGGCCGAAACGGCTTCGGTTGATCGCACCGAAGCACGTTAGAGACTCGCTAGGCTCGCCCCCCCGGGCCTGGTCATGGCCTCGGCCCCCCGGCGCCGAGCTTCGCCCACTCAGCCTTCCACGTAGCGAGCTCCGCTTGCGTCCCCGCCACCTCGCCGGCCGCGATCAGACGGGCCAGCGCCTCGCCCAGCCGGGGCCGGTCGACCCGCGGGATCGCGGTAGCGGCCCGGGCCATCCCCTCATAGCCCGAGCGCAGCAGCGGTGTTGCTTCGGCGGTCTTCTTCTCGCCCATGAGGGCCCCCCCCAGGAGCGAGCGGACCTCGGCGGTGACCCAGTGTTGGGGCTTCTCGGCCTCGAGGATCTCCCGGGCCTCGCGGAGCTGCGTCTCGGCCGTACCCCAGTCGCCGGCCCCGAGCCGCGACCGGCCCGACTCCGTCAGGGCCGCGGCGAGTGCATCGCGGTCGGTCGGGTTCTTGCGGGCCGATTCGAGCGCGGTCCGATACAGCGTCGCGGCCGAGTCGCGGTCACCCCGCGCCTGCCGGACCTCGGCCAGGGCCAGCCCGGCGGCGATCGTCAGCCGGTCGTCGGCGCCGAACCGCGACCGGCACTCGTCCAGGATCGCCCGATCGGCCGCTTCGGCGGCGTCCAGACGGCCGCGAGCCACGTCGAGCTCGGCCCGGGAGATCCGGGCCTGGAACGTCCCGGGGTGGCCTGCTACTTGGGCCTTCCGAAGCAACGCGATGACCTGGTCGAGGATCGCGCCGGCACGGTCGAGCTGCCCGGAATTCGCCAAGCAACGGGCCTGACCTTCGAGGCATTCGGCCGTGCCGGGGTGGTCGGGGCCCAGCTTCGCCTTCTGCAACGCCAGCGACTCCTCGAAGAGCTTCAGCGCCCGGTCGTCTTGGCCGACTTCGGAGTAGCTTTCGGCGAGGTTGTTCATGCCCATGAGCGTTTCGGGGTGGTCGGGGCCCAGCTTCGCCTTCTGCAACGCCAGCGACTCCTCGAAGAGCTTCAGCGCCCGGTCGTTCCGGCCGGCGGCAAGATGGCTGACGGCGAGGTTGTTCATGCTCCGGAGCGTGTCGGGGTGGTCGGGCCCAGCTTCGCCTTCTGCAATGCCAGCGACTCCTCGAAGAGCTTCAGCGCCCGGTCGTTTCGGCCGGCGGCGGCATAGCTGGTAGCGAGGACGCCCATGCTCGCGAGCGTGTCGGGGTGGTCGGGCCCGAACTTCGTCTTCTGCAATGCCAGGGTCTCCTCGCGGAGCTTCAGCGCCGGTCGTTTCGGCCGGCGACGGCATAACTGAGGGCGAGGTTACTCGTGCTCGTGAGCGTGTCGGGGTGGTCAGGTCCGAGCTTCGCCTTCTGCAATGCCAGGGCCTCCTCGAAGAGCTCCATCGCCCGGTCGTTCCGGCCGACGGCAAGATAGCTGCCGGCGAGGTTGTTCATGCTCCCGAGCGTGTCGGGGTGGTCAGGTCCGAGCTTCGCCTTCCTTAATGCTAGCGTCTCCTCGAAGAGCTTCAGCGCTCGGTCGTTTCGTCCGGCGGCGGCATAACTGCTGGCGAGGTTGTTCATGCTCGCGAGCGTTTTGGGGTGGTCGGGTCCGAGCTCGGCGGCAAAGGTCGTGCGTGCCTTGGCGAACAGCGCGATCGCCCGATCCGGGTGGCCCAGGCTCAACTGCGAGGTGCCCAGCGTCATTTGCATCCGGGCCACGGCCAGAGGGTCGCCGGTCGCCTCCCCCTCGATCTCCTCCGTCGCCCGATCCAGCCGCTTGCCCAGGACCACCGATAGCTGCTCGCCGTCCTTCCGGATGATCCTCGGGTCCAGGTCCTTGAAGATCGAGCCGAGGATGTCGTTCATCTTCGTCACCTGCGCGAGCCTTCTCTCGGCCTGTTGACGCCGCCGATGGGCCTCGATCAGGCCGAGGGTCGTGCCGACCACGCCCAGCGCCAGAGCCAACAGCACCAACCCGGCCGCCGCCACCTGCACGCGGTTGCGCCGCACGAACTTCCTCAGCCGGTAGGCCGCCGTCGGAGGCCCGGCCGAGACCGGCTCGTGGTTGAGATACCGCTCGATGTCGTCCGCCAGACCGATGGCCGAGGCGTACCGCCGCTCTCGCTCCTTGGCCAGCGCCTTCATCGCAATCCAGTCGAGATCGCCCCGTATCAGCCGCGACAGCCGCGCCGGCTCGACCTGCCGGCTGGCAGCCAGGGTCGGCAATGCCTCAGAAGCGCCGATCCGGTTCGACGGGGTCGGCGGCTCGACCTCGCGGATCATTCGGAGCATCTCATCAAGGGCCGCCGTCCGGACCGACTCGCGGGCGATCGGCGTCGTGCCGGTCAGCAGCTCGTAGAGGATTACGCCCAGGGCGTAGATGTCCGCCCGCGTGTCGATGTCCAGCGCATTCCCGCTCGCCTGCTCCGGCGCCATGTACAGCGGCGTGCCCGCGACGTTGCCGAAGGCGGTGAACAGCGATTGCTCGGTCAGCCGCAGCCCGCTGACGGCCTTGGCCAGCCCGAAGTCGATCACCTTGGGCACCGGCCGGTCGTCGTGGGCTTCGACGAGGATGTTGGAGGGCTTCAGGTCGCGGTGGATGATCCCCTTCTGGTGCGCGTGCTGCACCGCCGAGCATACCTGACGGAAGACCCGGAGCCGGTCGTTCAGGTCGAGGCGATGGGCGTCGCAATACTCGGCGATCGGGATCCCCTTGACCAGCTCCATGACGAAGAACGGGCAGCCGTCGGCGGTCGTGCCAGCGTCGAGGACGTGGGCGATATTCGGGTGTTCCATCAGGGCCAGGGCCTGGCGCTCCGACTCGAAGCGGGCCAGGACGTTGCGCGAGTCCATGCCCCGCTTGATCAGCTTGAGCGCCACCCGGCGGCGGACCGGCCGGAGCTGCTCGGCAAGATAGACGGTGCCCATCCCGCCCTCGCCGATCTCCTGGCGGATCTTGTAGCGGTCGGCGATGATCGTTTCGATGGGGCTCGGGCCGTTGTCGTCCGGCCAGTCGGCCGTGCATCGGTCGTCCGATGCAGTCTCCGGAGGTGGCAGTGAAGCGGATGGGGTGGCCTCGGGCACATCGGTGGCCCTGGGATCGGCGCCGAGCGGTCGGTCCAGATCGCGGGGCGGCCGGTCGTCGGCGGCGAGCAGGGCGTCGTGCCGGTGGAGCAGCTCGGGTTCCCCGCCCACCTCGGCGTCGAGGAATGCCCGGCGGCTGGCGGGATCCTCGCACTCGATGGCCGCCCGGAGCTGGATCTCGACTCGCTCAGGATCGATCGCCATGCGATTTCCTCCGGGAAAGGTCTTATCTGAAATCGTCCGCAGCGCCCCTTGATCTCGGAGGAGGTCGGCCATGGATTTCCCGGTGACGGTTCCTCGAACTCCCGACCTGCCTACTCAGCCAAGCGTAGCGGGCCGACAGCGTGCGGCGTAGAATCGTCGAGTGGAACGGCATCCCGTGTCCTTAAGTGGGGCGGGTGAATACCTTTCGAGGCGGACTCGGCCGATCCCAGCGGAGTGCGAGCGTGCCCGAAACGAACACCACCGCCATCGTGCAGCGATACCTGGACGGGCTGACCGGCGAGACCCCTGTTGAGCCGGTCATCCGAATTCTCCTGGATCGGGCCGTCCTTCGGCTGCACCGACTCTGCGCGATCCTGCTGCACCACGACTACCCACGATTGACGCGCGCGCCGCTCAACCTCCAGACCGACGAATTGCTCGGCGCCGTGGTGGAGCGGCTGCTCAAGGCCCTGCGGCAGACCCGTCCCCGAACGGTCCGGGAATTCTTCGCCCTGGCTGGCCAGCACATGCGGTGGGAGCTGAATGACCTGGCCCGACGCTTGGATAATCAGCCGACGGCCTTCGAGCTGCAAGAGAGGGAGCTTCCCGCGCCGGCCAGCAGCGACTCCGGCCTGTCGCCGGCCGGCCTGCGCATGCTGGAGGCGATCGACAGCCTGCCGGAAGATGAGCGGGAGGCATTCGACCTGGTGCGCATCCAGGGACTCCCCTACGCCGAGGCCGCCGAGCTGCTGGGCGTCGTCCCCAGGACCGTGCAACGACGTCTGGACCGGGGTCTCCGGCTGCTGACCGAGCGGCTCGGCGACCTCGGCCCGGCGGCGACGCCAACCAGCCCGCCCTGAGCCGGTCCCGCCGCCAGCATTCGAACCCGGTCACGACCGCGTGAGAGGCAGCCATGCCCGACGACCCCCGCGTCCAGGAACTGCTCGACGAGCTGCTCGACCAGGAAGCCACCCCGGAGGAGGTCTGCGGTGCGTACCCGGAACTGCTGCCCGCCGTCCGCGAGCGGTGGCGGCAGATCTGTCGGGCGCGTGCCGAACTCGACTCGCTGTTCCCGGTCTGGCCGCATGGAATTCCCCCGACGATGCCGTCGGAGGATCTGCCCCTGCCGCAAGTCCCGGGTTACGAGGTCGAGGCGGTGCTCGGTCACGGCGGCATGGGCGTCGTCTTTCGGGCCCGGCACCTGCGCCTGGGCCGCCTCGTCGCCCTCAAGATGACGCTGGCCGGCTCTTACGCCGGCCCGCACGAGCGGGAACGATTCCGGCGTGAGGCCGAGGCGATCGCCGCCCTCCGACACGCCAACGTCGTGCAGGTCTACGACGTCGACCACTGGGCCGGCCGTCCCTACTTCACCATGGAGTTGATCGATGGGGGCAGCCTGGCCCAAAGGCTGACGGGTACGCCGCAGCCGGCCCGCCAGTCCGCCGCGCTGCTGGCGACCCTGGCCGAGGCCATGCACGCGGCGCATCAGGGAGGAATTATCCACCGCGACCTCAAGCCCGCTAATATCTTGTTCACGCCCGACGGCACGCCCAAGGTCACGGATTTCGGGCTCGCCCGGCGCCTCGAAGGCGGCGCGGGGCTTACCCTGAGCGGCGTCCCGCTGGGCACGCCGAGCTACATGGCCCCCGAGCAAGCACGGGGCCAGTCGCGGGCGGTTGGGCCGGCCGTGGATGTCTACGCGCTGGGGGCGATCCTCTACGAGCTGCTGACCGGGCGGCCGCCGTTCCGCGCCGAAACGCCGGCGGAGACGGTCCAGCAGGTGGTTGATCAGGAGCCGGTCCCGCCGGCGCGGCTGAACGCCAAGGTGCCCCGCGACCTGGAGACCGTCTGCCTGAAATGCCTGCAGAAGGAGCCACAAGGCCGCTACGCCAGCGCCGCGGCGCTAGCCGAAGACCTGAGGCGGTTTGGGGAGGGACGGCCGATCCGGGCTCGGCCCTTGAGCCTGGCGGCGCGGTTGTGGCGCTGGGGCCGGCGGAACCCGGCGGCGGCGGCGCTGATGGCGACAGTACTGGCTCTGGCCGGGCTGGCGATCGGCGGCGGGTTTTGGCTGGAGCGGGAGCAGGCCGAGCGACACGCGGAATCGGTACGGCAGGAGGAGCGGGAGACGCGGGCCGTCGAGGCCGCGCTGGAGCAGGCCTCGGCTTTGGGAAAGCAAGGACGCTGGCCCGATGCGCGGGCAGCGCTGGAGGGCGTCCCGAGCCTGCTGAGCAGTTCGGCTTCGGCCAAGCTCCGGGAACGGCTGGTGCAGGCGCGAAGGACACGAGCGTGGCCGCCAGCCTTGAAGAGATCCGGCTGCGCCTGTTCGACAGACCCGACGAAGACTCATAACACGGCGGCCCCGCTGTATGAGGAGGCTTTTCGGAGTTGCGGCATCGATCTTTCGCTTCCGGAGGACGAGGCGGCGGCAAGGGTTGGCAACTCGGCCATCCGCGAGACGTTGCTGGCCTACCTTCACGATTGGCACTACTGGGCTTTGGACGCTGACCGGGCCAAGCTGCGGGCCGTGCTGGACTTGGCCGACGACGACCCTTGGCGGCGAGCGTGGCGGGAAGCCGTGGCGGTCAGGGACACGACGGTGCCAAGGGACACAACGAGGATGGTGACGTTGGCAGCGTTGACAGAGGCGTTGGCACAGCCTCCGCTGGTCCTCTCCGGGCTGGGTGGCGTCTTGCTCATAGACGGCCACAGGGAGGAAACGCTGGCGTTGCTGCGCGAGGCCCAGCAGCGTCATCCGGAAGACTTCTGGCTTAACTACCTGCTTGGTCAGTACTGGGAAAAGGAACGGCCCCAGGTGGCGGTGGGCTACTTCCGAGCGGCAGTGGCCATCCGCCCCAGGAATGACGAGATCTACACAAAGCTGGGTAGGGCCTTGCTCGAAACGAAGGACGCGGAGGGGGCCATCGCCGCCTTCCGAAAGGCACTTGAACTGAACCCGAATGTTGCCGTTGTTAAGGACTTGGCCAAGGTCCTGGCCCCAGATGGCAGGCTCGAAGGGACCCGCGCTGCCTGGGAGAAACTCCTGGAATTCGACCCACCGGATCATGACTCCTGGTACGGCTATGCGGAGTTGTGCCTGTTCCTCGGCCGGGAGGAGGACTACCGCCGCGCCAGGCGGGCGTTGCTCGAAAGGTTCGGCGCGACCACGTATCCGTTCGACGCGGAGCGAATTGCGCGGGCGTGTCTGCTGTTGCCCGGCACGGACGACGAACTGCGTCAGGCCGTGGCCCTCGCCGAGCGCGCCAGCGCCGAACGGGAGAGTGACAAGTGGGGTCACCCCTATTTCGAATTCGTCCACGGCCTGGCCGAGTACCGGCAGGGCCAATTTGACCGGGCCATCGCCACGATGAAGGGCGACGCATCCGGCGTTCTCGGACCGGCCCCTCGCCTGGTGCTCGCTCTGTCCTTTCACAGGAGCGGACAGGCGACGGAAGCCCGGAAAACGCTCGCGGCGGCGATCCTGGCGCATGACTGGCGGGCGATGCAGGTTCATGCGCGCGACCAGAACGGGTGGATCTATCACATTCTACGCCGCGAGGCCGAGGCCATGATCCTGCCGAAACTGCAAGCGTTCCGACAGGGAGATTGGCAGCCGCAAGACAACAACGAGCGTCTGGCACTGCTCGGGATCTGTGAATCCGAAGCACTCTACGGCGCCGCTAGCCGCTTGTGCGCCGACGCCTTCGCAGCCGATCCGGACCTAGCCGATGCCTGACCACACAATGCCTTCGCCGCGCGGCACAAGAATCCGATAAGTCGAACCGGACCGAGGCCTTAATGTCGGATATCCGTTATCGCGCCGCCCGCTGCGCGGCGTTAGCCGGCTGCGGACTCGGCAAGGATTCGGCCAAGCTCGGCGCGGCGGAGCAGACGCACTGGCGGAGGAAGGCGCTCGAATGGTTGCGGACCGACCAGGTTATGTTGTCCAGGACGCTGGACGGCGGTCGCCGGGCAGACCGTGATCTCGCGAAGGAAATGTTGACGTTATGGCAGGACGAGCCTGACCTGGCCTGGCTGCGCGAGCCGGCCCGGTTGAAGAGACTGGCGGTGGACGAGCGGAAGGACTTCCTCGCCCTGTGGGCCGAAGTGGGGGCCGTACTCGCCCGTTGCGGGGTCACCCCCTGAAATGACCGGATGAAAGTAAAGGCGAGTGATCTGTCACAGCTAAGATTTCGGGTTGAGGGAAGCGATTTTACAGCGTCCGTCTCGAGCGCGATGTGGTGTCGCCTCGCCACACGGGCCCGACTTACCACAGAGGAAACGTGGAGGGATCCTTCTTCGTTTCCTCCGTTTCCTTCTGTTCCCGGAATGGGACTGCGAACCAGCCTTCAACAGAAGGGAACCAAGGCAACGAAGCCACTCATCCGACTCCTGGTCCGTCCGCACAGTGATCCTCAGCGTGTTGAGGGGAAATCCCATCGTGTTTCGCACCATGCTCGCCCGGACAGAATTTCCCAACCCGAATTCTTAGGTGTGACAAAGCACGAGGGCGGAAGGGCCGGCATCTGTCTACCGCCCCGCGATCCTTCCACGCCGCTCGTTGGTTTCCGTCCGCTCTCGCCGAAGGAAGGGCGCCAGCCGAAACCGTTGTCATACCCCAACGCTTAGAAGAAGCGAGGGAGCGGAGGGAGGCGGGATTCGCGTCCGTCCGCGAGCCTCGGCAGGCTGACGAGTTGGACGCGCCCGGACATCAAAGCCTCAACTACGGCGACGGTCCCAAGACGGTCTGAATCTTCACTATCATGGGGATGATCATGCCGGACGAGAACAGGAACCCAGCGGCTGGCGCGATCTCGCGCAACCCCACCAGCGGCGAGCCGATCGCAACTTACCCGTTCCAGACGCCGGAGGAGGTCGAGCGGACGCTCGCGGTGGGGGCTGCCGCTTTCCAGCGATGGCGTGCGACCCCAATGGCCGACAGGGTCGGCTGCTACCGGCGCCTGGCCGCGAAGCTCCGGGAGCGGTCGGAGGCGATCGCCCTGCTGGTGACCAGCGAGATGGGGAAGACGATCGGGTCGGCGCGGGCCGAGGTCGAGAAATGTGCCGCCACTCTGGAATGGCTCGCCGAGCACGGGCCGGCGATCCTGGCCGACGAACCGGTCGCGGCGGACGGGGGCGACCGCGCTTACGTCTCATTCCTGCCGATCGGCACGGTCCTCGCCGTGATGCCGTGGAACTTCCCTCTCTGGCAGGTCATCCGCGCGGCCGGGCCGATCATGCTGTCCGGGAACGGATTCCTTCTTAAGCATGCGTCGAACGTCATGGGGTGCGCCTACGCTCTGCGGGATGCGTACGAAGCGAGTGGGTTCCCCAAGCACCTGTTCGCCAATCTCAATGCCGGCAAAGACGTGGTTGCCACCGTCATCGAAGATGCGAGGATTGCGGCGGTCACGGTGACCGGGAGCATGCGGGCTGGCTCGGCGGTGGCCGCGACCGCGGGGAAGGCGCTCAAGAAGAGCCTGCTCGAGCTCGGCGGCGCGGATGCATTCATCGTGCTGGCCGACGCCGAGATCGATCGAGCCGTGCATGTCGGCATCGAGGCCCGCTTCCAAAATGCGGGGCAGGTTTGCCTGGCCGCCAAGCGTTTCATCCTCGAGCGCCCAGTCGCGGACGAGTTCACGCGCAGGTTCGTGCAAGCCGCCAGGAAGGTGAAGGCAGGAGATCCGCTCGACGAGGCGTCGACGATCGGGCCGATTGCTCGCGACGACTTGCGCGACGGGGTGCATGATCAAGTCGAGGCGCTCGATGGCGAGGGGAGCGAGATTGCTCCTGGGTGGCAGAAAGGTTCAGGGTCGCGGGTTCTTTTACGAGCCGACTGTGCTTGCCGACGTCCTGCCGGGGATGGCGGCGTTCGATGAAGAGGTCTTCGGGCCGGTGGCCGCCATCACGATCGCAGAGGACGCCGAGCACGCGATCAGGCTCGCCAACACGAGCGAGTACGGGCTCAGCGGCAATCTATGGACGACCGACACCGAGAAGGCCCGCGCCATCGCGAGACGATTGGAAACCGGCGGCGTCTTCATCAACGGCTTCTCCGCGTCGAACCCACGCATTCCGGTCGGTGGCGTCAAGAAGAGCGGCTACGGCAGGGAGCTTTCACACTTCGGCTTGCGGGAATTCACCAATGCGCAGGCGGTCTGGGAAAAAGAACTCGGTTGATCCACTTCGTTCGACGTTGAGATGGAGGACGGTCGTGGACGAGGGGTAGGTTCGAGATCTCGCCAGATGTCGAAGTTCCAATTCCCAGGAGGTGCTAAAGTGTCTGCGCGCCCTACAAGTCCCGTATGGCAGCCCGTTGCGATCGGCGATCTTCGGCTCAAGAACCGCATCGTCATGGCACCCCTCACCCGCAGTCGCTCGAATGACGAGGGCATCCCGCCTGCTTCCCTCTTCCTGGAGTACCCCGATGGCAATGATCGACGCATGGGTCGCCATGAGCGCCAAGGGCAAATTGGTTCGGCAGCAGGTCGAACTCGGACCGCTCGGGGCCGAGGAGGTGGAGGTGCAGGTCGAGCACTGCGGCCTGTGCCACTCCGACATCTCGGTGCTGAATAACGACTGGGGGTACTCGCAGTTCCCGGCCGTGTTGGGACACGAAGCCGTCGGCCGGGTGGTCGAGATCGGACCGGCGGCCAAGGGGCTGAAGGTCGGGCAACGCGTCGGGATCGGCTGGACGGCCGGCAGTTGCATGCACTGCCGGCAGTGCATGTCCGGCAATCATCATCTGTGCCCGCAATCCACGTTCACGATTGTCGGGCACAAGGGCGCGTTCGCCAGCCGCGTCCGCTCCCACTGGGCATGGGCCATCCCCCTCCCGGAAAACATCGACGGCGCCGAAGCCGGGCCGCTCCTGTGCGGCGGGATGACCGTATTCCACCCGCTGGTGATGTACGCCAGGCCGACCAGCCGCGTGGGCATCGTGGGGATCGGCGGGCTGGGCCACATGGCCGTGAAATTCGCCGCCGCCTACGGCTGCGACGTGACGGCGTTCACATCCAGCGCGAGCAAGTTCGACGAGGCCCGGGAGTTTGGCGCGCGTCACGTGGTGTCGAGCCGCGATCCGGCGCGATCAAGAAGCTGGCCGGGGCGTTCGACCTGCTGCTGGTCACCGTGAACGTCCCGCTCGAGTGGGACGCGCTCATCGCCTCGCTGGCGCCGAACGGCCGGTTGCACGTCGTCGGCATCGTGGTCGAACCGATACCGGTTCACGTCGTCCCGCTCATCATGGGGCAGAAGAGCCTGTCCGGGTCGCCGATCGGCTCGCCGGTGGGCATCGGGACGATGCTCGACTTCGCCGCGCGGCACGGCATCACGCCGCAGACGGAGCACCTTCCGATGAGCCGCATCAACGAGGCGTTCGAGCGGCTCGGCGCGGGCAAGGCCCGATACCGCATCGTGCTCGACGCGGACTTCTGATTTGGGCCAAGGACCATGACGATCACGCCGGCCGAACCGGGTAACAAGCACGTTCGGAACTTGTAAGGCTCGGAACGCCCACAGGCCCTGTGTTTGGCGTGTGCGCAACGTCTGATAATCGGTCTTATGTTCGGTTGGCTCTTCGCTTGAGCACTATTGTAACGATCGGGCCGCCTGTCCAGGTCCGGTCCCGGCGTCCCGCCGCCAGCAGCGTGGCCGGATGACCCTCCGGGCGAGTCCAAGCGCCTCCATAATGCGGATCATCGCGTACGCCAGGTCGAACTCCAGCCTCCAGTGCCCGTGCGCCGCAGATCGGGGCTCGGCGTGATGGTTGTTGTGCCAACCCTCGCCGCAGACCAGCAGCGCGATCCAGACGTTGTTCCGGCTGTTGTCGGCCGTCTCGTAATTCCGATAGCCCCAAAGGTGATTGACCGAATTGACGAGGAACGTCGCGTGCCAGATAGCGACGACCCGCAAGAACCCACCCCAGACCAGCAGCGAAGCCCCCAAGCCAGGTCCGCCGACAAGGCAACCCCCGGCGAAGAGGGCTGCGAACAGCAGGAGGTTCAGGAAGAGGAAATGACGCTCCAAGGCGCGATGGAACGGGTCCTGTGCCAAGTCTCGCGCATGGCGCGTCCGCCGCTCCAGGTCGGGCAATTCGGGATGGCCGTAGAAGGTCCAGAGGAAATGGGCCCAGGCGAAGCCTGCCAGGGGGGTGTGCGGGTCGAGCAACTGATCCGCCTCCTTGTGGTGGTAGCGGTGGTTGCCGACCCAACTGATCGGGCCGATCTGAAAGGCCAAGGTCCCGCAGAGCGCCAGGCCGCGCTCGACGGCGCGGGGCGTTTGGAAGCTTCGGTGTGCGAGCAGCCTGTGGTAGCCGATGTTGATCCCGAGTTGTCCCGTGATAAAGTAGAGGATCGCGAAGGCCGCGACGCCCGGCCAGGTGACCCAGAGCGGGGTCGTGGCCGCCAGCAGGTGGATGAGCAGGACGGCGGCGATCGAGCCCAACTTCAAGCCCCCGGACCGAGCATGGGTGGGGAAGCGGCCGCCTCCAAGTTCCGTGGTTCCTTGCATGGTTCCCATCGCCAACCCTCCGCTCCCCGTCTTCGAGACGATCTTAACCTGACGGAGGCGACGAAGCTTTCGATCACGACAATCAAGGCCGTTTCCACCAGTCGTCCAGTAAGACCAGCCGCTCGTAGTTCTCGGCTTGCTCGAGCTGAGTGAGGGCTTCAACCCGGGCCGACCCCGACGTCGCGGCGGCCCGGTCGCGGAGCTCGGCGATGCGTTTGAGTCGCCGTTGCCGGTCAACCCACAGGCCGCCGGATGCGGGCGTCGGGATGGCGGCAATCAGGCTGTCGCGCTCGGCCCGGGTAAGGTACCAGTCCAGGGCGACACCGGAGACGGTGTCGGAGGCGACCGTCGTGTCGCCGGGCCAGGCTCCGGGGTCCGGCGGGCGGTAGGTCACTTCGGCGGAGTTCTCGAAGATCACCGTGGTGAAAAACGAGGAGTCACCCCCCGCGGCCTCGGCGAACCGCTCGCTCAGGTCGGCGACGTCCTGATCGTTGCGAAACATGGCCGACGACGTCCGGGCCGACTCGGCCGCCTCGGGCGCGCTGGTGAAGAACCGGAACCCGCGGTACAGCCGGTTGAGCAACCCCGAGGGGATGTCCGCGACCCCCAGCCTTGCATCGGTGCTGATCGCGTCGCGAATCTGCACGAGGACGACCCCCGAGGTGTTGGCCAGCAGCCAGTCGAAGTTCTTGTGGATCCACGCCGCGGAGACCTGGATCCCGTAATTGTCGTAGCCGCCCGCGTCGAACACCCGTCGGGTCGGGTCGGTCGGCAGGCTGACGGACGGCGAGACGTAAGGGAACGAGGCGTTCATCCGCACGCCCGTGTTCAGCCGGAACCTCGTCGCCTCGGGGAAGAGCCGGTAGAACTCCAGGGCCGAGAGCGAGTACAGCCGGGCCGCACCGGGTGCGCCGTTGGCTACCATCTCGCTCCCGGCCGACCCGATCAGCGCCCCGAGATCCAGGTTGCTGATGAGCAGCCTTCGACCGTCCTCGATCATCAGCGGCGAGAGGATCATCGACGGGATCCGGCCGGCTTCCTCGTCCCCGCTCAGATCGCGGAAAGGAATGGCCAGGTCCTTCCAATCGTCCTCCAGACGGATCCCCCGGTCGTCAGTGGTGATCCGCGGCAGGAAGCCCAGAAACGGATCGCGCAGGGCGATAAACCGGGCAACCGGTTCGAGGCTGTCGCGAGGGATGGACAGCACCCACTCCGAGGGCCGGTAGGTATCGGCAATCGCCGGGCTGCTGGGCACGCCGATCACTTTCCTCCGGTGAATCAGGTAATAGCCGGCCCCGACCATGCCGCCCGAGGCGCCCGTGATGAGCCGGACGTGGTGGCCGAAGCCCGGGATCTGCTTCTCGAGACGGTCCAGGACGATCGCGACCCAGAGCCCCGACCGCAGCGCCCCGCCGCTGACGGAAACGACCGCCAGTTTCGGCTTCGCCTCGCCCCCGATCGTCCCCGCCCAGTTGCGCAGCGCGTCCTCGTCGCGGACAAGCCGCAGGCGGCCCAGTCCGCCCCCGATCCCGAAGTCCCGGGCGATCTCGTCCACCCGCGGCCGCAGCGGCACGAGCCCCACGGCTCCCTTCGGGTAGTAGGCATCCATCTCGGGAAAACGGAGCTTGTACGGGTCGTTATTGACCAGGGCAAACCAGACTGCGCCGACCAGGATGACGAGCGTCATCCCCCCCTGGAACGACCAGGGGTAGATGTAGGCGATGACGGCGTAGGCCGTCGAGAGCAGGCCCAGCAGGGCGCAGAGCGCGAAAGCGGGCGACACCACCCGGTCGTAGACCGGCTTGGCCGAAAGGACCGCGTAGAACGCGGCGAGCATGAGGAAGAAGACCTGCATCCCGCGGTGCCTGATCCCGTGGTCGCCCGCCTCCCAATACAGCAGTCCGCCGTGCACCGCTTCGGCGGCCGACCTGAGCAAGACGATGACGAGCACGCCGAGAGCGATCCCGGCGAGCCAGGTGACCAGGCTCAGTGCATAGGCCACCGGGTTGGTCGCGACGGACATCGTCCGTCCCACCGTCGGTCCGATCTTATCCCGGCTGATCAAAATCGATGGCACCGAGCGAGGCACCCGCGGGAAGGCGGCCGGAAACAAGGCGGGCGCCACGAGCAAGGCCAGGAATGGCGGGCTCGTCACCAGGAGGAACTGTACGAGCCGTCCGAGGTCATCGTCCTCCCCCTGCTCTGCGAGGGTTGGGGCCGCGGACGAGCAAAGTATCCAGGGTCTTCGCGGTCGGTTTGGCGGTGTAGAATGCGAGGACTCCGGACAGGGCGAGCAAGAGCGTGACCGCCGTGGCGGCACCCATCCGCGTCAGGAGGCGGTCGTGCCAGAACAACCCGGGCAGGCCGTAATCCGCCCCGAGTAGACCGAAGAGGATACTGAAGACGATCAGCAGCAGGACCGGGAACATGAGGTGGCCCAGGCCGAACACCGCGACCGCGATCAGGAACGGCCCGTATAAAGCGACGACGACCACCGCCAGGACAATCGCCAGGACAATCTGGAGAATCCGCCCCATCGCAACCTCCCTTTCCTGCACCGCACGGTTTTCGGGGTCCAGTCCCCTCGAACCATCTCCTGGCCCTGCGCATCCGGAGAATTCCAAATGCGGGAATCCCTCTTGGGTTTCGCCCGAAGGCCGCGTTAGGTTCAGACCACGTCCGGCAAGTTCAAGCCATCGGGCGCGCCCTCAGGCCGCTTCCATCCCGCATCGTTGAGGATCGATTCGCTGGCCTTCTCCGCGATCATGTAGATGGGCGTCACGATGAAGAACCCCGGGATGCTCGGGAAGACCGAGGCGTTCGACGACCCGCAGGCCCTCGACCCCTCGGACCTTGAAATGGGGGTCGAGCGCCGCCTCGTCCGGCTTGTCCTTGGGCCCGATTCGACAGGTCCCGCAGGCGTGGTGTCCCCAGGCCTCCTTCTTGACCCACTCCGCGATCGCGTGGCGATCGTTCATGTCGGGCGGGTCGTAACCCGTCTCGACGAGCGGGCGGGCGTCCACCCCCAGGTGGGCTGTGAACCTCCGTACGAAAAGGATTCCCTGGACCACCGCCTCGAGGTCATCGCCGCCGGTGTCGGTCCCCTCGTCGAAGTACTGGAAGTTGATCTCCGGCCGCTCGAACGGATTGGTTGACTTGAGCTGGACATAGCCCCCCTTGTTGATCGTGTGGGCCTTGAGGATCGCCCAGGTGAACCGGTCCTTCTGCGCCTCGAGTGCATTGGCGTAGCCCGGAAAATACCCCTTGAACGCGGCCGGGAGGCCGAAGATGAAGAGATCGGGGTCGGTCCGGCTGGGGGACGATTTCCGGATGACGGACACGACCCCGCCGTTGGTCGCGTACAGCCCGTCGTGCTGCGTCTCCCACTGGGTCAGCACGGGGTCGGACTCCCCTGCCCTCGGCTTCCGGAACAGGGCGCCGGCCAAGGTCTTGAAGTCGCGGGGGTATTCGGAGATCATCCCGACTTCGTAGCGATCCTGGAGGAAGTGGCCCACTGCGGGCAGGTCGCTCACCACCGCGTTGATCCCCTGGTCGGCGAGGTGCTTGGCCGGTCCGATCCCCGAGAGCATGAGAAGCTGGGGCGTATTGAACGCGCCACCGCAGAGAATCACCTCGCGCCGGACGCGTACCGTCTCGATCGGTCCCGACCGCTTGCGGCCGTCCTTCGGCGCCGGGGCGGCGTCGTAGTATTTCGGGCTCCGGACGTATTCCACCCCCACTGCCCGTTTCCCCTCGAAGACGACCCTGGTGACGAACGTGTTAGACCATATCGTCATGTTCTCACTGAATTGTGTCTTGACTTGATTGATCCGATCCCGCGTCCCAACGCGCTTCCGCGCGTCGTTGCTGACGGCGATCGGGATCAGGAACACGCCCTCGCGGTGTTCCAGCGTCACCGGGTACTGGTTGGGGTCCAGGAACGCGTTCAACGAGCCCTTGATGCGGGCCTCGAGCTCGGCCTTCTTCCCGGCGAGTGGCCGGAGATTGAACAGCTCCTTGAGCTTGGGGGCGTCCGCGAGTGCGGTCTCGATGGTGTCGAGCAGGCGGTCGAGGGACCGGGGGTCGGCGGGGTTGAAGTCGAGGTCCCAGATCGTCGCGTACACGGCGCCGAGGACGGTCTGGATCAGCTCGAAATCGGGGTCTCCCAGCGTCTCCTGGATGTCGATCAGGTCCGTGATCACGTCGGTAGAGAGCCAGCCCTTGAGGCCGTGTCGGGACTTCGCGTCCGGCTGCCCGAGGTAGCCACACCGCTCGATCCGTTCGAAGATGCGCCGCATCCGGTCCGGAGCCCACGAGTCGTCATTCGGGTCGTACGTCTTGGCGATCCCGCCGATCTCCTCCCAGTCGCTGTTGTGTGGGTAGATCGTGATCAGGGCGTGGTGCGCCGTACAGCCTCCCAGGGTGCCGGCACGGGGATACAGGACCCCCTTCCCTGGGACGTACTTGGAATCGTACTGGTTGCTCTGTCGCGCCGGATCGGAGTAGTGCTGGACGTAGAAATCCCAGCGCATCTCCGGGTCCTGGGTCGCCTGGGAGTGGAAGGCGGGGACGTCGTAGTTCAGGTCCTTGTACTCGTAGCCGGCCTCGATCAGGAGGACCTTGAATCCCGCGCTGGCGAGATTGGCGGCGACCGGGCCCCCTCCCCCGCCGGATCCGACGACGACATAATCGAACTGGGCGGCTTGCTCCGCGAGCATGGTCCATCCTCCTCGACGTAGTTCGCTCTCCAGCCTGCGTCACAACGTCTTCAAGAACTCGATCAGGTCGCGCTTGTCCTTCGGCGACAATTCGGACCCATAGGTGTGCCCACGGTTCTCGACCAGGTCCGGGCAGTCGCTCAGCCTGAGCAGCTCCTCGACGACGAGCCGCTCGTTGGCCCTGTTCTTGAGGAAGAACTTCAGGGCGTATGGCGCTCGTCCGGCGTTGAGGTTCAGGAGAAGATTGATCGGCGTCCCCTTCGGAATGATCAGATCGTGCGGGAGCAGGTCCTTGAGCGACTTCATCTTTTTCTCGAGCTCCGCATCGAACTTCGGTTTGATGTCGGCCACGAGTACGGCCAGTTTCGGCCGGCCGGCGATCTTCTGCTGGATTACTTCGTCGATCCGCTGGTGGACTTTGTCGATGATGAATTGCTTGACCTTCTCGAGGTTCTCCGGCTTGGACAGGTCGTCGAACACCGGCTCGAACACGACGAGCAAGTCGAGGATGCCCTGCTTAATAGTCGGCTTCAGGGGTTTGAAGGCGTCGGGGAAATCGAGGGAGTCGACCGCATCGCCGACGGCCTGCCCGATCAGTTGTTGCAGCTCCATCTTCGCCAGGTCCTTGATGATCTCGACGAGCCGGCCCCGGACTCCGGGCAGGTCGCCGATCAGGCCGCAGTCGGCCGAGGTGACCTTGATCTTCGGCATGCGTTGATCGGGGTTCAGCAGCTCCGTGATCGCCTTATCGAATAGCTCCAGCCGACCCTTGATCGTGATGTACCGCGCGTCGAGGTACTGCTCCTGGGTCTTTGGATCGACGCTGACCGGAGGATCGCCGATCGAATTGTTGTGGAGGTACGGCGCCGTGGCCCACATGCTGTTGAGGGCGGCGGTCCGATAGTAGCCCCGCCCGCCGCCGGGGGCGGTGAATTCGGTGACGATCGGGGTACTGCCGAATCGCCCCGGATCGAGCAGGTTGAGCGGATTCTCGAACTGGATCGTCCGGAGCGGCGGCAGGGCCTTGTAGTCCTTGGACGAGAGATCGGCCCAGATGTCGCCGTCGATCGCATTGGTGGCCATGGCCCGCCCCGCATTGATACCGAAACCCGCCAGGTTGAACGGATACCTTACGTCGTCGGAGAAGGTGTTCGTGAGCCGGAAATCGGCCTTGGCGAAGCTGGCCCGGTAATACGACATTGGATCGGGGTTGAGTGAGTTGGGATAGCTATCCTCGGGCTGGTCGCTCGAATGGCAACGGGCACAATGCTGGATGAACAGGCTCGCCCCGTTGCGGAGTTGTCCCTCATCCGGGCTGATGTAGGGCTTGCCGTTCTCATCCTTGGCGCTCGCGAGCAGATACGGCGTGTACGACGTGAGGTAGCTGATCAGCTTGTCCACCCGCAGCTCCGACTCATTCCAGGCGTCGCCGAACTCGGGGTACTTCTTGCGGAGCTCGGCCCAGCGAGCCTCCGACACGAATCCCTTGACCTCCTTGAGCTGGAACGGCGATTGGGGCGTCCCGGTGGCCGGGTTCCAGAGGTGGTCGGCCCAGTAGTCCCCCTCCGACCCGATGTTGATGTACACGCGCAGCAGGGCCGTCCGGACGCTGACCGAGTCGGCGCCGTCCTTGAGGATGTGGAAGGTGGAGAGCAGGTGGCCGTCCGGAGTCGTCTCGAAAAAGTTCCTGCGGTGACTCAGGTTGATGATCTGGTTGATCGTATTCGGATTATTAATGAAGTCATAAGAGAATCGCGACGTTTCTGAGGTTCCCGGCTCCTGCGTATGGCCGTACTGATACAGGAAGGTCTTCGCGTCGAGCCCCTTGGTGTCGTACGGGTCGCCGTCACCATTCTGGTAGTTCGGCCCGGGTGTGGCGTTGCCGCCGACGACCCGTCCGGCGCCGAAGAAGAGTTCCCCCTCGCGTAGGTACTGGTTCCCGATATTCGCCGCCAGGTTCTCCCAGCGCGGGCTGGCGGGGTCCTTGGGCGGATTCAGCGGGTCGAAGGCGATGTGGCAGAACGCGCAGGCGATCCCGACGAGATAAGGGGGCTCGACCGTGCCCGGGTCCTTGAAGTACTTCCGCACGCTCCCTTTCGGGTCCGCGAGCCAGGCTTTCTTCAGGTCGTCCGAGAATGCGGGGTTGGGGAACTTGCGCAGGCCGAGAATCCCGGTCGGCTCGCCGTACCACTTGGGGTTCCAGGGGTAATAGCCTTTCTTCCCCGTCGTCGGTCCTGCAAGCGGCTCGGCCTTGGGACCCAGCGGCGCGCCGGTGGCCTCGTCGTAGCAGCCTTCGGGATCGCCGTTCCACTTGTCCATGTGGAACCCGTACTCATCGGTTTCCTCCTGCGCCGGCCTGGACGAAGTTGGGTTCGTTGATCACCCCGACCTTGCGGAACCGGTCGGGACGTTCCTTCGAGTCGAGCAGGCGGTAGAAGTTGACCGAGATGTCGAACCCACCCGCGAACTTCGCCAGGATGTGGTAGAACTTCTGGTTTCCGGCGGTGTAGAACTGCCAGGTATTGCGGCCGATCTTCTGGTCGTCGTTCCACGTGTTCCAGAGCCCGTTGGGGCCGTAATACCGGAAGCTGTCGGGGAACCGGGAGCGATCGGGCTCCTGGCCTCCGGCGCCGAGCCCTGCGGGCCCGCCCCCTGTCGGCTGGTCCTGCGTACGCTCCAGGAGCGGCCCGTCCTCGGCTCGGGCCGCACCGACGGGCTGCGTCGAGATCGAGATCCAGAGGACGGCACCCAATCCAAATACGACGGATGCAGAGAGGGCCAGGTAGAGGGACCTCATGCGACAATCCTCCTGTTGAGAACTCGCGCAGCCGATGATTGACCCGAATTTCGGCGACAGGTACGTCAGGTCCTGCGGTCGTTGCAGGATTTATCTCGGGCCGATCCTCAGCATGAATCCTGAGGATCAGAAAGGGATAAACCCTACGAGGAGCGGGACGGACCTCAATGTGTCCCCCCCTCGTAGTAGATCCGATATCGCCTATGTTTTCCCGAAGCGAAATCGCAAAGTCAAGAGGCGAGAGTGAGATTTGTCCAGAATGTAAATGCTTATTGGCCTAAGAAGTCTTGCGCTCGCCGGACGTTTTTCGTTCACCGGACCAGCATTCCTGGATTGTTTCTATTAAGATATGATGCAGGATTGCATACGGCCGCCGGCCGCGTCTGGATTCTGGCCGAATCGCTCAAGACCGTGCTAACCGGGGGCGAGGACAAGACGGCCCGGCTCTGGGACGCATCGACAGGTCTTCTGGGACCGCCAGAACGGGCGCCTGATTCGGAGGTTCGGCCCCACGGGCGGCCGGATCATCTCGGCACGGTTCTCGCCCGACGGCCGTTGTGCCCTCGCCGCCGGTGGAGACAAGACGATCCGGCTCTGGGACCTTCAGAGTCGAACCTCTCAGAGCGGTTTCGCAACCGGCTTGGCCTCGGCCGGCTTGGCTTCGGCCGGCTTGGCCTCGGCCGGCTTGACCGGCTCGGCAGCCAGGACTTGCACGATGGCGTCGAGCACGCCGAGGAGTTCCTGGCTATTCTCTGTCACGAGCACCCGAACCTTCCCCGCGCGGTCGAGAACCAGCGTGGTGGGGAAGGAATTGAAGTTGGGGATCTTTTTCGTGAATTCTTCGTCGATGAGGGCACAACGATAGGGGATTCCCGTCGCCTGGACGGCCTGCTTGACCATGGCCAGGGCTTCCTCGGGGTTGGGAGTCTGTTCGAAGGCGAGCCCGACGATCTCGAGCCCGCGGCGGTGGTGCTTGCGGTAGAGCTGGATCAGGCCAGGGATGGCCTCGCGGCAGGGCTTGCACCAGGTGCCCCAGATGTCGACGAGGACGACCTTCCCCTGCAACTGGGCGAGTGAGAGGGGTTTGCCGTCGATACCCTTGAGCTGGAAGTCGAACGAGAAGTCGAGCGGATTGTCGAGGCCGTTCTTGACCACCGTGCGGGCCTTGGCCAGGTCCTCGTCGTCGATAGTCTTGAGGAATGTCCGATATTCCGGCCAGGTTCGGAGCGAAGCCATCGCGTCGTCGCGCTCGATCTGGTCGAAGACGTCGATGCCCGCGTCGTGGGTCTCAGTCAGCATGGCCATGGCCTGCGCGCGCCGACCCTGGCTGGCATACTCCCGGGCCTGGGTGTAGAGCACCTGAGCATAGAGGATGATCTCCGCCTTCGTCGGTTTATCAAAGGCGCGACGGAGCGTCTTCATCAAGACGCCGGCCTTCTCGAGCGCGGCGGTGCGGTCCCCTGCCCCACCGGGCTTTTCCGCCTCCCCCAGCGCCGTATAGGCGCGACTGAGCAGCGCCTCGCGGTTCAGCGGCTGGATGGCCAGGATCCGGTCCAGGTCCCTCACGGCTCGGGCCATATCCCCCTTCTCGGCGGCGCGCAACGCCATCCGGAGACGCCGCTCGATATTCTCGGGGCCGATCGGCTCCTCGGATTCCGGCGCGCGGCCGCGTCTGCACCGACCGGTCCGCCCGGGGTTGCGGACGTCGCGGTCCCGCCGGCGATTGGCCCGCCGACCCCACCCGGTCCCGTGGTCGCCTTCGTCGATTCGGCCGGGCCCGGGTAGAAGGGGGACACGCCCGGGTCCAGCGGCGCGTCCTCCTCCGAGGAGCAGCCGATCGTGACGAGGAAAACCAGTCCGACCACCACCGTCCCAGGCCGAAGCCGACGAACATGCATGAATCTTGGTCCTTTGTCCTTTGTCCTTCGTCCCGGGTGCATTTTTCCATCCTTGCTGAATTGTACTCGAAGCCACCCGGCGGAAACTACCGGGGATCACTCGGTCCTACCTCAGTTTATGTCACCTCGACCCATCCCGACCGTGTGTCGATCGGCTCAAGGCTCCGCGCCGTCCCGCCAAGGACCAGGGACAAACCCCGCCCGGCTTGTCCGGCAGGGAGAGAATCACTTATGCTCTTGAATGGCAAGCGGCAAGAGAAACCCGACCTGCAAGAACCACTCGACACTTGACACTTGCCACCGGGAGCGCGACCCTCACGCATGGATTGCATTGATTCACTCACTCACGTCGTGGTCCTCGGCTCGACGGGCTCGATCGGGAGAAGTGCGCTGAGCGTGATCGAGCACGACGCTGGGCTGCGGTTAAGAGCCTGGGGGCTCAGCGCCCACTCGAACTGGCAAGTTCTGGCGGCGCAAGCGGTTGCGCATCGGCCGCGCTTCATCGTGGTCACCGATCCGGAGCGGTCGCGGCCGATGGAGCAGGAGTTGCGGGGGACGGGAGTTCAGGTCCTTTCCGGTCTGGACGGCCTGGTGAAGATGGTCCAGGACCCGGCGACAGATCGGGTCTTGAGTGCGATTGTCGGGGCGGTGGGTCTGCGAGGGACGTGGGCGGCGCTCGAGGCCGGGAAGATCGTGGCGCTGGCGAACAAGGAGACGCTGGTCGTCGCCGGTCCGCTGGTGATGGAGCTGGCTCGAGCGCGGGGGGCGCAGATCATTCCGGTGGACAGCGAGCATTCGGCGATCTTCCAGGCGCTGAAGGCGGGCCGGCGCGAGGACGTGCGCCGGGTGATCCTGACGTCCTCCGGCGGCCCGTTCCGGGGCCGATCGGCCCGGGAGCTGGCGCACGTCACCCCCGAGGAGGCCCTGAAGCACCCGACCTGGCAGATGGGCCCGAAGATCACCATCGACTCGGCCACCCTGATGAACAAGGCCCTGGAGGTCATCGAGGCGCGCTGGCTGTTCCAGCTCGAGCCGGAGCAGGTGGAGGTGGTGATTCATCCCGAGAGCGTGGTCCATTCCCTGGTGGAATTCGTCGATGGCAGCGTGATCGCGCAGCTCTCGCCGCCGGATATGCGACTGCCGATCCAGTACGCGCTGACATACCCGGACCGGGTGCCGGGACCGAACCCCGCGCTGGATTGGGCCCGAACGTTCGCGCTGCATTTCGAGCCGCCGGACCGGGAGACGTTCCCCAGCCTGGACCTCGGGTTCGAGGTCATGAGGCGGGGAGGGACGGCCGGTGCGGCGCTCGAACGCCGCCAACGAGGCGGCGGTCGCGCGGTTCCTCGCCGGGGAGATCGGCTTCCTCGACATCCCCCGGGCCTGCCGCGCGGCCCTGGACTCTCACACGTATGATCCAAGGCCCACGCTCGAATCGTTGTGGAGCGTCGACGCCTGGGCCCGGCGGGAGGTTGAGCGTTGGAAACCCTGAGCTGGCTGCTGAATATCCTGAAGGTCGTCGTGGGCCTTGGCTTCGTGATCTTCATCCACGAGCTGGGACACTTCCTCCTGGCCAAGTGGAACGGCGTGAAGGTGGAGAAGTTCTCGATCGGCTTCGGCACGACGATCTTCGGATTCCGCCGGGGCGAGACCGAGTACGTCATCGCGGCGATCCCCCTGGGGGGTTTCGTCAAGATGCTGGGCGAGGGGCCCGACGAAGAGACGAGCCAGTCGACCGATCCCAGGGCCTATCCGAACAAGTCGGTCGGGGCGCGGATGGCGATCATCTCGGCCGGGGTGATCATGAACGTGTTCCTCGGCCTGGCATGCTTCGTGTACGCCTACGGTCACGGCATGGAGGTGACCCCGGCGAAGGTCGGGAGCGTGCTCGCGGGCTCGCCGGCGTACAAGGCGGGCCTGGAGGTGGGCGACGAGGTCGAGGAGATCGACGGCCGCCGCGAGGTCAGCTTCAACACATTGATGCTGAAGGTCTCGCTCAGCCGGCAGGACCAGGTCCTCCGGTTCGGCATCCGGCGAAGCGGGCACCGCGAGCTGATCCCGATGGAGATCCAGCCGGTCCGCGAGGCGGACAATTACCGCCCGACCATCGGCGTTCGCCCGAGCGAGTCGCTCAGCAGCGGCGGCTTCCTGGCTCCGCCGGGGATGACCGATCCACCCGCGTACCCGGGACTCGAGCGCCGGAAGTCGGAACCCTTCGTGGACACCCTGGTCGCGGCGGGCCCCGCCGATGGCGACCTCACGCCGCTGACCACCATCGAGGAGTATGACCGGCTCCTGAGCCGGAACCTCTCCGGGAAGGTCAAGCATGTCCTCGAACGCCGGGCGGCGTCCGCGGGCGAGGATGGGCCGGTCACCGAGCGTGTCGAGCTGACCTTGCCGCCGGTCCAGTTCCTCGACTTCGGCCTCCTCCTGACCGCCGAGCCCATCAGCGCGATCCGCGGCGGATCCCCGGCCGAGGCGGCGGGTTTCCGGCCGGGCGACCGGCTCGTCAAGGTCGACGGCCACGACTTCGACCCGATGCGGCTGCCCAACCAGTGCCTCAAGAACGCGGGTAAACCGATGACCTTCGAAATCGAGCGCACGCCCCTCCGCGGCGAGCGTAAGAACCTGACGATCGTCGTGACGCCCGACGACACGCCCCCCTGGACCGAACGCATCCTGGTGACCGACGAGCTCGATGTCCCCGGCGTGGGGTTTTGCTACCGGGTCACGCCCCATGTCGTCGCCGTCCAGCCAAACTCGCCCGCGGCCAAGGCGGGCCTCAAGGCCGGCGACGTCATCAACTCCATGACCCTCAAGCCGCCCAAACGGTCCAAGCAGGATGTCGCCTCCCCGGGCGTTTCCAGCCGTGCCCAGACCTTCGACTTCGCCAACCGGGTCGACGGCTGGGTCAGCGCGTTCTGGTTCTTGCAGCTCCAGAACTGGGAAGTCGAGCTGATCGTCAATAACGCATCCCAGCCGGTGCGGATCACGCCCGCGCCCGACCCCGACTGGTACTATCCCTTGCGAGGGCTGGAATTCCTGGGGCTGAGTCACAAGCTCCCCCCGCAGCCCATCGCCTCGGCCCTGCGCTGGGGATTCGACGACACGATCGAGAATATCCTGACCATCTACGCCATGCTCCGCAGCCTCTTCACCGGTCGGATCAGCGTCAGCAGCATGGGCGGTCTGATCCCCATCACGATGGTGGCCTACACGGCCGCCCGACTCGGCCTGACTTACCTGATCCACTTCCTGGGGGTCCTTAGCATCAATCTGGCCGTCCTCAACTTCTTGCCGATCCCGCCCCTGGACGGCGGACAGATGGTCTTCCTCCTGGCCGAGAAAGTCCGGGGCCGCCCGCTCCCCGCTTCGGCACTGATCGCGGGCACCTGGCTCGGCGTGTTCTTCGTCCTGGGCCTGATCGTGGCCATCAATCTCAAGGACATCTTCCAGTTGGTGAAGGATTATTTCTTCTGATCCGCGTGGGACCGCCGCGCCGGGCTGGCCGTCGGCGTGTTGCGAGGGGGCTGACTGATGGGCGTGCTTCAAGATCGGCTGGTCATGGACGGGGATCGACAGAGGTTGAGGTCGGAGGGGAGCGCGGTCTCGGACGTCATCGCCCGTCTCGAGGCGGGCGAGCAACCCGCCGCGTTGGTCCGGAGCGGCGCGTTGGTGCCGGCGGATGTGGTCGCGGCGATAGCCTTCGACGCCCTCGGCGGCGACGACTCGCCGGGACTGCCGCTGGTGCAAGCCAAGCCGCGGCTGCCGCGGCTGGAGCGGGCGTTGTCGGAGCCGGCCTGGGTCGCGGTGTTCCCGGGCGTCGCCAGCCGGCTGCGACTGGCGCTCGCCGCCGGGTTGCTCCAGGTTTACGACTTCTGGGATGCCAGCCACGAGGCCGCGCAGAAGGCCGACGACCTGGGCGAACGCGATTTCTCGGCCTACTGGCACGGCATCGCGCATCGCCGCGAGCCCGATGCGAGCAACTCCGCCTACTGGTTCCGGCGCGTCGGCCGGCATCCGCTGTTCACGCCGCTGGCCAATGCGGCCCGCCCCCTGCTCGACCAGCACGGCGACACATCGCTCGCCGCGCGTCTGATCTCCGGCGGAGGCTGGAACGCGTCGGCCATGATCGACCTGTGCACCGAGGCCAAGGCCGGCACTCCGCGCGAGGCCCTCGCCCGACGGCTCCAGCGACTGGAGATGTGGCTCCTCCTCGAAGCCACATTCGCGGCGCTGGCGCCGTGAGTTCCCGGTCGAACAGGCTGGTTCACCGAGCAATCGAACGCTGAGAATTGAACATTGAAAACGGGAGCGAAGCGACCATGACTTCCGACCACGGCGGCGGATCGATCACCAGCGTCCTGCAAGAGACCCGGGTCTTCCCACCTCCCGAGGCGTTCGCACGCCAGGCCGAGATCGGCAGCCTGGCCCAGTACGAGGCCCTCTGGAACCGCGCCAAGGACGATCCCGAAGGCTTCTGGGCCGAGCAGTGCAATCGCTCCACTGGGACAGGCCGTGGGACCAGGTGTTGGACTGGAAACCGCCGTTTGCCAAGTGGTTCGTCGGCGGGAAGCTCAACGCGTCGTATAACTGCGTCGACCGCCACTGCACCGGTCCGTCGAAGAACAAGGCGGCGCTGATCTGGGAGGGCGAGCCGGGCGATCGCCGAGTCCTGCGATATCAGGACTTGCTCCGCGAGGTCTCGAAGTTCGCCAACGTGCTCAAGGGACTGGGCGTGAAGCCCGGCGACGTCGTCGCGGTCTACATGCCACTGGTCCCCGAATTGGTGATCGCACTCCTGGCCTGCGCCCGGATCGGCGCGCCGCACACGGTCATTTTCGGCGGCTTCAGCGCCGAGTCGCTCGCGGGCCGGATCCAGGACTGCAAGGCCAAGGTCCTGGTGACCGCCGACGGCGGCTATCGCCGCGGCAAACTCGTCCCGCTCAAGGAGAATGCCGACGGCGCCGCGGCGTTGTGCCCCACGATCGAGCACCTGGTCGTCTACCGTCGGACCGACACGCCCATCGCCTGGTCGTCCGGCCGCGACCACTGGTGGCACGAGCTGATGGACGGCGCCTCGTCAACCTGTCCCGCCGAGCCGCTCGACAGCGAGCATCCGCTGTATATCCTCTATACTTCGGGCTCGACCGGCAAACCCAAGGGGATCCTGCACACGACCGGCGGTTACCTGCTGGGTACGACGATGACCACGAAGTGGGTCTTCGACCTCAAGGACGACGACACCTACTGGTGCACCGCGGATGTCGGCTGGGTGACCGGTCATTCCTACCTGGTCTACGGCCCGCTCGCCAACGGCGCCTCGTGCGTGATGTACGAGGGCGCTCCGAACTGGCCCGATGAGGGGCGGTTCTGGAAGCTCATCGAGGACTACCGGGTCACGATCCTCTACACGGCACCGACGGCGATTCGCGCGTTCATGAAATGGGGCGAGCAATTCCCCCGCCGGCACGACCTCTCAAGCCTCCGGCTGCTGGGGACCGTCGGCGAGCCGATCAATCCCGAGGCCTGGATGTGGTACCACAAGGTCATCGGCGGCGGGCGGTGTCCGATCGTCGACACCTGGTGGCAGACCGAGACCGGCGCCATCATGATCTCGCCGCTGCCGGGTGCCACGCCGACCGTCCCGGGCTCGGCGACCCGCCCCCTGCCCGGCATCGTCCCGGACATCGTCATGAAGAACGGGACATCGCTCGGCGCGAACCAGGGTGGGTTCCTCGTGATCAAGCAGCCGTGGCCGTCGATGCTCCGCACCCTCTACGGCGACGACGAGCGCTACAAGGCGCAATACTGGTCCGACATCCCCGGCTGCTACTTCACCGGCGACGGCGCGCGTCGCGACGACAACGGCAACTACTGGATCATGGGTCGCGTGGACGACGTGCTGAACGTCGCCGGACACCGCCTCTCGACGATGGAGATCGAGAGCGCGCTGGTCAGCCACCCGCTGGTCGCCGAAGCCGCCGTGGTGGGCAAGCCCGACGAGTTGAAAGGCCAGGGCATCGCCGCGTTCGTGACCCTCGAATCCGGCCAGCAACCCAGCGAGTCGCTCCGACAAGAGCTGCGCACCCACGTCACCAAGGAGATCGGCGCCCTGGCCCGCCCGGACGAGATCCGCTTCACCGAAGCCCTGCCCAAGACCCGCAGCGGCAAGATCATGCGGAGATTGCTCCGCGACATCGCCGCGGGCGTCGAGAGCACCGGCGATACCACGACGCTGGAAGACCTCGGTGTGTTGGCGCGGTTGAGGCAGAAGGATGACGAGGAGTGACGGGAACGAAGCGCCCCGCGGTTGACCCCCTGCGGTTGCTGCGGGATAATCCGGCCGGTGACGACGACCGCCAAAGTCGCACACAAGATGAAGAGGGGTACAGCGTGTCTACCGGCCTCGGACAGAGAATCGAGCAGCAACCCGACACGCGGGCCGACCTGGCCCGCCAACTCCTGGCCCGTGTGGACCGGCTGGCGACTCGCCTGGGCGACGTGTCGCTGGCCGCCGAGGTTCAGTTGCTGAAGCGGGAACTCGTCCGCGGTCATGCCATCCTGTCGGCCCGCCCCGAGGACAACAATTTCCTCTCCGTCATCACGCTCGTCGAGGCGGCTCTGGCGTCCCTGACCTGGAAGGGGTACACACCTGGGGTGCTCGACGGCCTACGGGGCGCCTTTTCCGCCGCAAGGCGCGAGGGGGAGTTCACTTTCGAGGAGTACGACGCCATCCGCCGGCACTTCAAGGCGCTGGGCATCCCGTCCGGGCCGACCATCGACCTGTCCTCGCTCGACCTGGAAGAGGACGAGGATGGCCCGCAAGCGTAGCACGGCCCGCCTCCTGCTCGACACTTCCGCTGTCGTCCACCAGCTACACGGACACACACTTCAGCAGGCCGCGGTCCGCGAGGCCGTCGGCAGTGCCGAGGTGATGGTGCCGGTCTTCGTCCGCATGGAATACCTGCGTGGCGTGATCTTGAACCTGATCGAGATGTGGTGTCTCATCCGCGAGTCGGTCACGGTGGAGGACGCCTTCAGAACCCGGTTGCTCCACCGAGCTTGCCGATGGAAAAGGCACGCGCGGGCTGGCAAGCGATTTCTCGAGAAGTGCGCGAAACGCCGGGTTGTGCTCGATCAGGTCATTGACCAGATCGTCATCCGATTCGACAGGCTGGATGGAGACGAGCCCGCGATTGGGCAACTCGACGAGAACAGGCTGTCCCGAGTCGTAGCACCGGTTGAGCACTCCCGCTGTGTCGACCTGGAAGTCACTCAGCGGGATGACTTTGGTGTCCATGATAAGCCTCGTCTTCGATATCGGAGCCTGTCGCAACGAGCGGCCTACGATCACGGTACTGGTTCCTCAGGTTCGGCCGCGCCACCTACGTTGCGCTGGCCGATCGCTATCCCTTCGTCATTCTTTCGCTTGATTGGTGGGCTCGAGATCACCGCGACGACGATCTGGCAAATCGCATCTCCCTCGGCGAGACACAACTCAAACGGACCGAGGTTCGCGATTTCCAGGGTGATCTGCCCCCACCAACCGGCATGGATCGTGGGGGCGGTCATGTGGACGAGGAGACCCATCCGTGCCGACGAACTCTTTCCATTGACGAAGCAGATGAGACGCGGATCCTCTTCCGGGGTTCCGACTTCTTCACGGGTCTGCCAGAGGAAGAAGCCGCCCGGCCTGAGAATCACTCGGTCAGCATGGCGATATACCAGGCGATCGGGCGCGGGACCATCCGGCACGCTCCGGCAGAATTCTTGAGAGAACGCCCGAAACCGATATCGGGCGATGTGGAGCCAGGGATCATTCCCGGCCTCCGCCTGCCTCGCTTTGAAGACCTCGACGTCCCAGATCCTGGCCTCCTTGATCGTATCGAGATGGAGGTCGATGGACGTCGTATCGTATTCGGAAGGGGGCGGGTTGACGATCAGTTGCCGTGTCTCGACCGCGAACTTCAAATCACGATCCGACAGGTACATGAGTCCTCGGCTCCGGGGGCTTGATCTCGGTGGGGCGCTGCTTGACCGTCTTCTCGTCAACGGCAATCACTTCACCATCGGGAACCTCGACGAGAACCTGCCCATCATCGATTCGATCTACAATTCGGGCGGCGACCATCCCGGGCGACTCGACGGCTGGTTCGGCCTGGGCGACCAGTTGGCCTCGAGCATTCCAGCAGAACGGGCGGGGTGCCAGACTGCGGTAGGTTTCTCCGTTGGCCAGATCGACTTCGAAAACACGCTCACCTGAAAACGCACCTGGCGCAAGCTTGCACGGAAGTGCGACGAATCGGCGATCAGACATGGTCGTTCCCCGCTGGTGACTGGACTTCTGGGCCAGCGATCCACCAAACTACGGTCGGTCCATTTTCTCATCAGATTTTTCTATACACAAGATCAGTTTGCCGTTCGATGCCCTCGATCTCTCATCCGGCCGACCCTCCTTCGCCCCGCAACAGATAGAACACATCCGTCTGGAGCCTCGCGGGATCATCATTCCAGTGGCCATAGACTTCCCAGCTCGGCCCGGCCAGCGTCTGTCCGTTCTCTGCGCACCACCGGTGAATCGCCTCATGAGCCTCGTGGAGGCGGTCGTACGGGCCCATGTGCACCGTCGTGGCGACCAGCCCCGCCGGAGTCTTCGAGCAGGACACGCGCTCGTTGCCCTCGAAAGGTTCAAAGACTTCAACGCCGACCTCGAGGTGGATCTCGCCATCCAGGTACAGCGCCAGGTGCCGTCCAGGTCGGGAGAGATGCGATGAACGGGCGAACTCCCAGACCTCGCCGCACGCTGCGGGGACGAGCTGCGCGAGTTCGTCCTGACGGGCTCGAAACCGGACCACGGCGGTCATCTGTGACTCGACCGGCTTGACTTCAACGCGGTATTCCATGCTCCCTCCCTCGCGGGCGGATGCCGCGGTTCCTTCGGCCAGATGAGAAAGGACTCGTCCCCCGGCTTTGGTCGGCTTGAAAACTACGCTCCGAGCCGTCATCCTGCAAGTCGTGAATCGGACCGACTCCCTGACCCCGGGACTCACGATGAAGATCGTCGGCTTTGAAACCTTCCTGGCCAACGCCGGCCTGCGGAACTACCTGTTCCTCCGCCTGCGTACCGATACGGGCCTGACGGGCATCGGCGAGGCGACGCTCGAGTGGCAGGAACGGACCGTCCAGACCATCGCCCACGAGTGGGTCGAGGGCCGGGTACTGGGCCGCGACCCGTTCGACGTGGAAGCGGTGATCGGCGGGATGATCCGCGACCAGTATCAGGGCGGCTCGACGGTGTTGACGGCGATCAGCGGGGTGGAGATCGCGCTCTGGGACATCATCGGCAAGGCGACCAATCAGCCAGTCTATCGCCTGCTGGGCGGGCGTTGCCACGCGCGGATCCCGGCCTATGCCAACGGGTGGTACGGTGGCGCGTGCACGCCCGCCGACTATGCCGAGCGGGCGCGCGCGGCCGTGGCGAAGGGCTATCGCGCCCTGAAATTCGACCCGTTCGGTACGGCCTGGAAGGTCTTGGGGCCCGACGAGATCGACGCCGTCGTGGGCGTGGTCGCGGCGGTTCGGGACGCCGTGGGGCCCGACGTCGGCCTGATGATCGAATTCCACGGCCGGCTCGGCGCGGGGACCGCGACCGCGATGATCCGGCGGCTCGAGCGGTTCCAGCCCGCCTGGTGCGAGGAACCAGTCGCGCCGGAGTGCCTCGACCTACTGGCCGAGATCAGGCGCTCGGCCGGCTGTCCGATCGCCGCCGGCGAGCGGCTCTATACCCAGGCGGATTTCTACCGGCTGACGGCCTTACGCGCCGTCGATATCGTCCAGATGGACCTTGCCCATTGTGGAGGCATCCTCGCGGGCAAGAAGATCGCGGCGATGGCGGCTCCCCAGGATATCCTCGTGGCGCCCCATTGTTCGATCGGGCCGGTCGCCCTGGCCGCCTGCCTCCACTTCGACGTCTCCACGCCGAACTTCCTGATCCAGGAGGCGTTCGCCGAGTTCGACGTCCCCTGGCGCAACGACCTGGTCGGCGGCTGGAACCCAATCCATCACGGCGAGTTCGTCCTCGCCGATACACCTGGACTCGGCCTGGATCTCGACGAATCGGCGATCGACGCCCATCCGTACGTCGCCAACGCCTTCCCCAGCCTCTGGGACGGCGATTGGCAGACGAAGTTCACCCAACGCAGTAGTCAGTAGTCAGTGGTCAGTTCAAGACATACCGAGATCGGGCGTCTGGAATCCGGAATCCCGAATCTCGAATCCGGAATCCCGAATCTCGAATCCGGAATCCCGAATCTCGAATCCGGAATCTCGAATCTCGAATCCGGAATCCCGAATCTCGAATCCGGAATCTCGAATCTCGAATCTCGAATCTCGAATCCGGAATCTCGAATCTCGAATCCGGAATCTCGAATCCGGAATCTCGAATCTCGAATCCGGAATCTCGAATCTCGAATCCGGAATCTCGAATGAGGATCGATCCCTTGCAAGTCTTCCGCATCGCGCTGACAGGCGACTTCCTGGACGAGTCGGGCGCCGTGGCGTATGGCGACATCAGCCTGGGCCGACTGAAGGTGTGCGCTCACGTCCGGCATCACTTCCTGACGGACCTGGCCCCGAAGCCGGGAGACTCGGCGTACTGGTCGCGGCTCTATTCGCTCGAGATCGCGCCGGACCACATCCGGGACGTCGATGGGCTGGTCGTGCTGCGTCCCCGGGTGAAGCGGAGCACGTTTGCAGACGGTGCGGAGAACCTCGTGGTCATCGGCCGTTCGGGGGCGGGCTACGACAAGATCGACCTGGCCGTTTGCACCGAGCAGGGCGTCGCGGTCTTCAATGCCCCGATGGCGCTGAACCATTCCACGGCGTCATCCGCCCTGCTCTTCATGCTCGCGCTGGCCAAGCGTTTGCCGGACCAGGAGCGCGTCGTGCGATCAGGCCGCTGGGACCGCCAGGCCGCTGTGTTGGGCGGAGAGATCCAGGGCCGGACCCTCGGCATCATCGGCCTGGGCCACAGCGGCCGGGAGCTGGCGCGGCTGGTCGGACCGTTTGACATGCGCCTCCTTGCCTACTCACCCCATGCCGATCCGACCGAGGCCCAATCGCTGGGCGTCCGCCTCACGACTCTGGACGAGGTTCTTCGCACGTCGGACCTCCTCAGCCTGCATTGCCGCCTGACCGACGCGACCCGCGGCTTGATTGGCGCATCGCAGTTGGCCCTGATGAAGCCGACGGCGTACTTCATCAATGTCGGCCGGGGCGAGCTAGTCGATCAGCCGGCGCTGGCCGCGGCACTGCGCGACCGCCGCCTCGCCGGCGCCGGGTTAGATGTCTTCGAAGTCGAACCCCTGCCCCTCGACGATCCCTTGCTCGCGCTGGACAATGTGATCCTGACCCCGCACTGGTCCGCGTCAACCTCCGACGTCTGGAAGGCGACCGGCCAGGCCATGGCCGACGGGATGCTACGCGCCGCGGGGGGCGACGTTCCCGAGAACATCGTCAACCCCGAGGTGCTCGACCGGCCGGAATTCCGTCGAAAGCTGTCGCGGTTCGAGCAAAACACGGCGGGTTCGGAGGAAAGGACTGACGATTGACGTCACGACATTGGAGTGAACCGAGCGCTTGTCAATGCAATCAACTATCCTTGAGCCTCCCTGGGACTCCGAGACAGGCGTCCTCGTATCGTCGATGAAGGGCCAGGGTACGGATCCGAGCGAACCAGGCACTCCGTGGGGACCTGCCCAACAGGTCCTCTTCCGATTCGTCTGCGCGTACTTTGTCCTCTACATCTTCCCGTTCCCCGTGGAGGCACTGCCCGCCAATCGCTTCTGGGATGCATTCGTACCTTGGGTCGGCAGACATGTGTTTCAGACGGTGATCACGATTCGCCCCAATGGCAGCGGGGATACAACCTACAACTACGTGCAAGTCTTTTGCGAGCTGGTGATGGCGATCGGGATCGCCGCGATCTGGTCGCTCTTCGACCGGAGACGCCATCGTGGCGATCGGCTGCACGACTGGCTGCGGGTCCTGGTCCGATTCTATCTCGCGATGAATATGGTCAACTATGGATCGGTCAAGATCATCAAGGCCCAGTTCCCCGACCCGCCGCTCGGCCGTCTCATCCAGCCCTTCGGGGAGGCCTCGCCGATGGGCCTCCTCTGGACGTTCATGGGGTACTCCGAAGGCTACAACATGTTCACCGGCCTCGGCGAATTCGTCGGCGGCATTCTCTTGACCATGCGTCACACCACCTTGCTCGGTTCCTTGATCGGCTTCGGCGTCCTGAGCCACGTGACCATGCTCAACTTCTGCTACGACGTGCCGGTGAAGCAGTTTTCATCCCACTTGCTGGTCATGGCGTTGTTCCTGATGGTGCCCGACCTGTCCCGGCTCGCGAGGCTGTTCGTCTTCAATCGACCGGTCGAGCCTGCCGAGATCCGTCCGCTCTGGAAACGAACATGGCTCAATCGCGCGTACGATCGTGTTTCGAACGTTGTGGGTCCTTTTACTCGTCTCGAATACGCTCCAGAGTGCCGATCACGGTCGCAAAGCGTTCGGCGACCTTGCCCCCAAGCCGCCTTATTTCGGCATCTGGGACGTGGAACAATTCGTGGTGGACGGGCAATCGCACCCGCCGCTGGTTACCGACGGCCCACGATGGCGTCGCGTGGTCTTCGATCATCCCAGAACGGTCGCCATCCAACTGATGAACGACGCGCGCCCGCGCTATGGTCTCAAGATCGATACGGATCAGAAGTCGTTCACCCTGACGAAGCGCGAGGATCCCGCCTGGAAGACAACGCTGACGTACGAGGAGCCGACGGCCGACGTCCTCGCCGTGCAGGGGACGATGGACGGCCAGAAGATCCGCGCCCGGCTTCGGCGGGTGCCGCAGCCGGACTTCCTCCTGATGAACCGGGGTTTCCACTGGATCAACGAGTATCCGTTCAATCGATAGGCCGTGAGACCGGGGTCGTCGACACTCGGTTGCGCCGGTATGATGGGTTGAGCGGACTCCAAACAACCCGAAGGGACACGGCCATGAATTCGGTGGAAACGTTTCCTGCTCCCGTCTTGCCCACTCCTTCCGAGGACAAGTTTCGGAGCGAGCAACGCGCGTTCGGGCGACTCCTGCCCGAGCTCTTGAAAACGCACCGCGATCAGTTTGTGGCGATCCATGAGGGGCGGGTGATCGAGTCGGGCTCGGATCAGATCGAAGTGGCCGAGCGTGCCTATGCGCGGTTCGGCTACGTCCCCATCCTGGTGACCCTGGTGACGGACGAGCCGCAGAAGCCGATTCGCATCCCTTCGCTGCGCCTGCTTTGCAATCTACCTCCTCAAAGTCAGGCAATCCAATTTGACCTTGAGATCCTCCCTGGTGAGAAAGCCTGACCCACGTCTTGCTGGAGTCGCAATAGCATGCCGCGCTGGGGATTCATCGGCTCGGGGAAGATGGCGACCGCCCTGGTCAAGGGAATGCTCCGCGCCGGAATCGCGGCGACGGAGTCCATCTCCGCCAGCGACCCGCTGCCGGAAGCTCGGTCCTCTTTACAAACCGAGACCGGCATCACCGCGTTCGATTCAAACCTTGCGGTGGTCGAGCGGAGTGATGTCCTGGTCCTGGCCGTGAAGCCGCAGAGCATGCGGCAGGTGCTGCAAGAGCTCCGTCCCGCGGTGACATCGGACCATCTGGTGATCTCGATCGCGGCGGGGATCACGATCGCGTCGATCGATGAGGGGCTCGCGGCGACCGGCCGGCTGGTCCGGGTGATGCCCAACACGCCGGCCCTACTCGGCGAGGGGGCCTCGGCCTATGCGATGGGCCCGCGGACCGTCCGTGAGGACGAGTCCATCGTCAAGGGCTGTCTCGACTCGGTCGGGCGAGCGGTCCGCGTTCCGGAATCCCTGCTCGACGCGGTGACCGGCCTCTCGGGGAGCGGGCCGGCGTTCGTGTACCTGATCATCGAGGCGCTTAGCGACGGCGGCGTCCGCGCCGGCCTGCCGCGCGAGGTGGCCACGCTCCTGGCAGCCCAGACCGTCCTGGGCGCCGCCATGATGGTCCGGGACACGGGCCTGCATCCCGGCGTGCTCAAGGACCAGGTGGCCTCGCCGGGCGGCACGACGATCGCTGGGCTCCATGCCCTGGAACGGGGCGGCGTCCGGGGTGCCTTGATCGACGCCGTCGAGGCGGCCACGCGTCGATCGGCCGAACTGGCCGCACTCGCCCGCCCGGCCCCACCGTCCGCCGCCACCCCCGAAGCCTCATGACGAGCCACGGCGATGAAGCTCGGTATGATCTCCGACCTCCACGGTGATCCGATCGCGCTGGAGCTGGCCTGGGCCCACCTCACCGTCATGGGCGCCGACCGGATCGTCTGCGCCGGGGACCTCGTCGGCTACGGCCCATTCCCCGACCGGGTCGTGGCCTTCCTCCAGGAGCACGACGTCTCCGCCGTCCGCGGCAATCACGACCGCTGGGCCCTCGAGCGCGGCTGGGGCGTCCGGGACGAGTTCGGCGGCGGCACGCCGAGCATCGAATCGCTCGACTATTTGCGCGCGTTGCCTTTCGACATCCTCGTCTCGCATGAACGAATCGTCGGATGTATCGTACATGGGTCACCGCGCTCCGACATGGAGTTCGTCAACCGGAGCAGTCATCCGCCGGGAGTCCTGCGCGAGTATCTCTCCCTGCTCAACTGCGACCTGCTGATCGTCGGCCATACCCATCGCCCGATGTGGTACCGCTGTCGGCAAGGATTGGTCCTCAACCCCGGCTCGGTCGTCTCGATGCCGGTGGTCGATTCGTCGCAGACCTTCGCCATGATCGATCTCGACACGCTCGAGCCGACGTTCCACGACGTCGAGAGCGGCGATATCGTCGAGGTCGAGCCGTGGGAGTGAGGGTGGTCAGACTGACCAGTCCGCGATCGTGAGTCTCAGGACGCGCAGTATCGCGGCGATTGCGGGTGGCGACGAGGCCCCGGTCATCGGGCCGAGTCCAGCGCGGTGGCCAGCCAGGATCGGGCATACGCCCACTCGCGGAAGGCCGTGGCGCGAGAGAGGCCCAGCGCCTCGGCGGCCTCCTCGATCGACAACCCGGCGAAGAGGCGATGGCGGGCGACCTCGGCCGATGTCGGGTCCTCCCGCGCCAGCCGCTCCAGCGCCGCGTTGACGTCGAGCACCAGGTCGGGGTCGGCGCCCAGGGCGGGGGCATCGCCGTCGAGGGCGATCGTCCGCGCCCCGCCGCCGCGCCGCGCGGCCTTGCGACGGCGGGCGTGGTCGACCAGGATCCGCTGCATGGCGACGGCCGCGGCGCGGAAGAAGGCGCTCCGGTCGGCGAACGACTCCGCACCCAGTCTCAGGTACGCCTCGTGCACCAGCGCCGTGGCGTCGAGCGAATGCCCGGCACGCTCTCCGGCCAGCCGGGCAGCGGCCAGCCGCTTCAGCTCGTCATAGACCGCCGGGAAGAAGCCGTCGGGCGGAACGGGGTCCCCGGCGCCGCCGGGCCCGCTCATGGCTTTGGTCCCCCGGCACCGAGCTTCGCCAGCTCGGCCTTCCATGCCGCGAGTTCGGCCTTCGTGCCCGCCGCGTCCCCTGCCGCGATCAGGCGGTCGAGCGCCTCGGCCAGCCGGGGCCGGTTGACCAGCGGGATTGCGGGGGCGGACCGGGCCATCCCCTCATAGCCCGAGCGGAGCAGCGGCGCGGCCTCGGTGGTCTTCTTCTCGCCCATAACGGCCCCGCCCAGGAGCGAGCGCGCCTCGGCAGTCACCCAGTGCTGGGGCCTTTCGACTTCGCGGATCGCCAGTGCCTCGCGGAGCCGCGCCTCGGCCGAGGTCCAGTCCCCGGCGGCGAGCTGCGACCGGCTCGACTCCATCAGGGCCGCGGCGAGCGTATCGCGGTCGGTCGGGTTCTTGCGGGCGGATTCGAGGGCGGCTCGATACAGCGGTGCCGCCGAGTCGCTGTCGCCCCGCGCCGCCCGCACCCGGGCCAGGGCGAGCCCGGCGGCGATCGTGACCCGGTCGTCGGCGCCAAGCCGAGTGCGGCACTCGTCCAGGATCGACCGATCGGCCGCCGCGGCAGCGTCGAGCAGGCCGCGAGCCAGGTCAAGGTCGGCGCGGTTCATCCGGGATCGAAGCGTGTCGGGATGGCCCTCGCCCTGGGCCTTGCGACGCGACGCGATGACCTCGTCAAGGATCGCAACGGCGCGGTCGATCTGACCGGAATTCGCCAGGCATTTGGCCTGGCGTTCGAGGGATGTGACCGTAGCAGGGTGGTCGGGCCCGAGCTTCACCTTACTCAGCGCCGCGGTCTCCTCGAAGAGCTTCAGCGCTCGGTCGGTCTGGCCGGCGCGGGCATAGCTCTCGGCGAGGTGGCTCATGCTCCAGAGCGTCTGGGGGTGGTCGGGGCCGAGCTTCGTCTTGCTCAGCGACACGGTCTCCTGGCCGAGCTTCAGTGCCCGGTCGGTCTGGCCGGCGCGGGCATAGCTCTCGGCGAGGTTGCCCATGCTCCAGAGCGTCTGGGGATGGTCGGGCCCGAGCTTAGTCTTGCTCAGTGCCACGGTCTCCTGGCTGAGCTTCAGCGCCCGGTCGGTCTGGCCGACGGCGGCATAGCTGTTGGTGAGGCCGATCATAGCCAGGAGCGTGTCGGGGTGGTCGGGCCCGAGCTTCGCCTTTTTCAACGCCAGCGTCTCCTGGCTGAGTTTCAGCGCCCGGTCGGTCTGGCCGGCGCGGACATAGCTGTCGGCGAGGTTGTTCATGCTCTGGAGTGTGTGGGGGTGGTCGGGCCCGAGCTTCGCCCTCATCAGCGCCAGAGTCTCCTCGTGGAGCTTCAGCGCTCGGTCGTTCTGGCCGGCGCGGGCATAGCTGCCGGCGAGATTGTTCATGCTGATGAGCGTGTCGGGGTGGTCGAGCCCGACTTTCGCTTTCCGTAGCGCCAGGACCTCCTCGAGGAGCTTCAGCGCCCGGTCGTTCTGGCCGGCCTCGGCATAGCTGACGGCGAGGTTGTTCATGCTGATTAGCGTGTCGGGGTGGTCGGGCCCGAGCTTAGCCCTCATCAGCGCCAGGGTCTCCTCGTGGAGCTTCAGCGCCCGGTCGTTCTGGCCGCCGCGGGCATAGCTCTGGGCAAGGTTATTCATACTGCTGAGCGTGTGGGGGTGGTCGGGCCCGAGCTTAGCCCTCATCAGTGCCAGTGTCTCCTCGAGGAGCTTCAGCGCTCGATCGTTCTGGCCGGCTTGCCAATAGCTCTCGGCGAGATTGTTCATGCTGATTAGCGTGTCGGGGTGGTCGGGCCCGACCTTCGCCTTCCTTACCGCCAGGATCTCCTCGAAGAGATTCAGCGCCCGGTCGTTCTGGCCGGCAGCAGCAGAGCTGGTGGCGAGGTTGTTCATGCAGATGAGCGTCTGGGGGTGGTCGGGGCCGAGCGCGGCGGCGAAGGTGGCGCGGGCCTTGGTGAGCAGCACGATCGCCCGATCCGGGTAGCCCAGGCCGAGTTGGGACGAGCCCAGGGTCATCTGCATATGGGCCACTGTCACCGGGTCGCCGGTGGCCTCCCCCTCGATCTCGGCCGTCGCCCGATCCAGCCGCTCGCCCAGGACCGCCGACAGCGGCTTGCCGGCCTTCGCGGCGTTCTCCGGGTCGAGGTCCTGGAAGATCCAGCCGAGGATGTCGTTCATCTTGGTCATTTGCACCAGCCGCTTCTCTGCACGACCACGCTGCTCGTCGGCAATCCGCTCCTGCCGCCGGGCCTCGATCAGGCCCAGGGTCGTTCCGACCACGCCGAGCACCAGCGCCAGCAGCACCAGGCCCGCCGCCATCACCTGGACTCGGTTGCGACGGACGAACTTCCTCAGCCGGTAGGCCGCCGTCGGCGGGCCGGCCGAGACCGGCTCGTGGCTGAGGAACCGCTCGAGGTCATCGGCCAGGCCGACGGCCGAGGCGTACCGCCGCTCCCGCTCCTTGGCCAGGGCCTTCATCACGATCCAGTCCAGGTCGCCCCGGACCAGCCGCGACAGCCGCGCCGGCTCCACGTGCCGGTTGGCGGCCAGGGTCGGCAGCGCGTCCGACGTGCTGATCCGGCTCGATGGCGTCGGCGGCTCGACCTCGCGGATCAACCGCAGCATCTCGTCCAGCGCCGCCTGGCGGATCGACTCGCGGGCGATCGGCGTCGTGCCGGTCAGCAGTTCATACAGGATCACGCCCAGGGCGTAGATATCCGCCCGGGTGTCGATGTCTACGCGCGTTGAAGCGGGCCTGCTCCGGCGCCATGTACAGCGGCGTGCCGGCGACGCTGCCGAAGGCCGTGAACAGGCTCTGCTCGGTGAGTCGCATCCCGCTGGTGGCCTTGGCCAGTCCGAAGTCGATCACCTTGGGCACCGGCTTATCGTCGTGGGACTCGACCAGGATGTTGGAGGGCTTGAGGTCGCGATGGATGATCCCCTTCTGGTGGGCGTGCTGCACCGCCGAGCAGACCTGGCGGAACAGGGCGAGCCGGGCGTTGAGGTCGAGGCGGTGGGCGTCGCAATACTCGGTGATGGGGACCCCCTTGACCAGCTCCATGACGAAGAACGGGCGGCCGTCGGCGGTCGTGCCGGCGTCGAGGACGCGGGCGATATTGGGGTGCTCCATCAGGGCCAGGGCCTGCCGCTCCGACTCGAAGCGGGCCAGGACATTCCGCGAGTCCATCCCCCGCTTGATCAGCTTCAGAGCCACCTGGCGGCGGACCGGTCGGAGCTGCTCGGCGAAGTAGACCGTGCCCATGCCGCCCTCACCGATCTCCTGGCGGATCTTGTAGCGATCGGCGATGATCGCATCGATGAGGTTCGGGCCTTCGTCGTTCGGACAACTCACAGTGAGGCTGTCGTCCGGAGTCGCTGCCGGAGCCGGCGAGGAGACGGGTCGGGGGGCGTCGGGCCCATCGGTGGCCTCGGGATCGGCGGCGAGGGGCCGATCGAGGGCGCCGGGTGGTTGGTCATAGGCGGCGAGCAGGGCATTGAGCCGGTCGCGCAGCTCGGCGTCGTCGCCGACCTCGCCGTCGAGGAACGCCCGGCGTTCGCTGGGGTCGCCCCGCTCGATGGCCGCGAGGAACAGGGCTTTGACTCGCTCGGGATCGATCGCCATGTGAGGACCTCCAAGAGAGAGTGTTTCCCTACATAGCGTAATCCGCCCGCGAGGAGTCTCAATCGGGCGAGAAGAATTTCGGGGGACGAGGGAGGAGCAGCCGATCGGTGCGGCCGCGCTTCGCAGACGAGGGCGGACCGGACCGAGGATGCGGTGCCAGCGGCGTTGGTGGGCATCGCCGGCGCACGCCTGAGGGCCCAGCTTCGAACCGGACGCAGCGTCAAGCGGTCGAGAGCCGTCGCCCTCAGCTACGCCCGGGCGTCACTCCGGGGCGTTCGGAACGGGCTCTTCGCGACGTTTTATGTCCACCTGCTACGAGAGGACCGACAATCGCGGGCGAGGCCCATCGGCGATCGACTCGAACCCATGCCATTCCGCGAATTGGCGGGACCGGCCGCATCTGGTAAACTCGTCTCCTGGCTTGACGGAGGAATCCGGAGGCGAAATCAATCGCCTCGTTTCTCGTCGATAAGGCGACAGATCCATGGATCGGGATTCCGATATTGCCTCGCGACCGGTACTCGTCCTCGACTTCGGTGCGCAGTACGTCCAGCTCATCGCGCGGCGGGTCCGCGAGCGACACGCGTTCGCGCGGATCGTCCGCCACGACATCGCGGCGGAACGCGTCCGTGCGGCTCAACCCGCTGGCGGTGATCCTCTCCGGAGGACCGGCCAGCGTGTACGAGCCGGGCGCGCCCCATTGCGACCCGGCGATCTTCGAGCTAGACATCCCCATTTTGGGCATCTGCTATGGCATGCAACTGATCTGCGAGGCGATGGGGAGCCAGGTCCAGGCCAATCCGGCCCGAGGCGAATTCGGTCGCACCGAGTGCCGGGTGCTCGACTTGAAGGAGCCCCTGTTCCACGACGTCCCGCATGAGACGATCGTCTGGATGAGCCACGGCGACCAGATTCAGGACGCGGGCGGCGACTTCCTCGGCCTCGCCGCGACCCCCTCCTGCCCGATCGCCGCGATCCGTCACCGCGATCGGCCGATCTACGGTCTCCAGTTCCACGCCGAGGTCTCGCACACGCCTTATGGCTCGCTGATCCTGGGCAACTTCCTCGACCGGATTTGCGGCAACCCCCGATCCTGGACGCTGGGCGCGTTCATCGAGCGTGCCTTGACCGAGCTGACGCGCCGGGTCGGGCCGTCCGAGCGGGTGGTCTGCGGCCTGTCCGGTGGCGTCGATTCGGCGGTCTGCGCAGCACTCCTGGCCAGGGCCCTGGGCCCTCGGATCGTCTGTGTGTTCGTCAACACGGGCCTCTTGCGGAGCGGAGAACGCTCCGCCGTCGCCGAAGCCTTCGGCGCACACTCAAACGCCGAGCTGCGGGTAATCGACGCGGCCGAACCGTTCCTGAAAGCTCTCGAAGGCGTGACCGACCCGCAGGAGAAGCGCCGGCGGATCGGCCACACGTTCATCGACGTCTTCCGCGACGCAGCCCGATCGATCCCCGGCGCGGTTCCTGGCCCAGGGCACGCTCTATGCCGACGTCATCGAGAGCGGCGGCGAGCCCGACGGTCCCACGGCCACGATCAAGATCCACCACAACGTCGGCGGACTCCCCGCGGAACTCGGCTTTGAGCTGATCGAGCCCTTGCGCGACCTCTTCAAGGACGAGGTCCGCCGGCTAGGGATCGAGCTGGGGCTCCCCGATTCCCTGGTCTGGCGCCATCCGTTCCCCGGCCCGGGGTTGGCCGTCCGCTGCCTGGGCGAGGTGACTGCCCCGCGCCTGGACGTCCTCCGGCAGGCCGATGCCATCTTCCTCGACGAGTTGAAGGGCGCGGGCCTCGAGCGGCGGGTCGCCCAGGCGTTCGCCGTGCTGCTGCCGGTGCAGGCCGTCGGCGTCATGGGCGACGCGCGGACTTATGAAAACGTCATCGCCATCCGCGCCGTCGAGACCGAAGACTTCATGACCGCCGACTGGTCCCGCCTCCCCCACGACCTGCTCGCCCGCGTCTCCACCCGGATCACCAATTCCGTCAAGGGCGTCAACCGCGTCGTTTACGACATCACGAGCAAGCCGCCGGGCACGATCGAGTGGGAGTAACCCTGTACGGGGAGCCTTTCCTCCGGCGAGCCTGGGTACGCTTGGGTACGCACAACAACTGCGGATTTCAGGGTTTATGAAATCCGCTCGAACCCCCACGCTCTTCCCCGGTGCGACCGGCCGTGGCGTCAATCCGATACAGAACGTCCATCGATCTGGATCGTGTCCGATCACGACCCTAATCCCAATACCGTTGAATTAGCGCTAACCAGAAGTAAGGACAGGACTTGCGAACGACTTGTTCCCACGCTCCCGCGTGGGAACACCCTTCTGGGACGCTCCGCGTCCCCGCGGTGTCTCCACTGCGGCGTGACGCAGCCGACGCGGAGCGTCGAGGACGGCATTCCCACGCGGGAGCGTGGGAACGAGAACCAGGCCCTTTTCTGCCTTCGGTTTATCACGAATTCAACGGTATTGACCCTAATCCCCCGCGGAAAAAATTTTTTTGATTTTCGCATCTACTGACCCAGTCAATAGTTCGGGAAGCCAGCGTCCGATAATCGACGCTAGGTGCATTAACGTTTTTTCCAAGTTGAGGCATCCTGATATTATGGGGATCGTGCGCAACGCTCCGGAGAGCCTCCAGCGGCTTCTCAGGGAAAGATGAAGATGAATAACTCGATCGCTCCGCCTTTCGAACACCGGACGCGCCGGGACCGGCCCAACCCGTTTGTGGACGCGTCGCTAACTCCCTCATGGTCCGAGAGATCGGAGATGGCGACCCGCCAAAATGTTAACTACGAGTGCCACATTGTGCCACGATCCGAGCCCGACGCCTGTTCCCGTCCGAGGGCAGAGCGGCGCTTGGCGAAGACGTCCCCGAAATACGCCACTCTGAGGAATTGGGGAATTTGTCGCACCTTGACGGCAGCGTAAGTCCCGAGTAGAACCTCTGTTGAAGTCGCCCGACCATCCTAGGCCCTCAATTTTTTTCTTCGCACCTCATGACTTTTCGGGCCTTTCCCGGTATAAGGTCCACTTACCGGAAGTTCCAGGGGCCCATCGATGCATGTGCCGAGCCACCCCACGCTGGTCCGTCGGATGCTCGACCGCCGCCTCAAGCAACTGGCTCCGGCTGGGCCGCTCCTGGCGGCCAGCCTGGCCCAGGTGCAGAAACGTTGCGGCCAGCCCTCCTGCGCCTGCCACCACGGTGGCCCGTTGCACTCCGCCCACCACCTCACCTTCTCGGAGGGGGGTAAGACTCGCACGGTGTATGTGCCCCAGGACCTGCTCACGGAGGTCCAAGAATGGGTGCAAGAACACCAACGTCTCAAAGGCCTGATCCACGAAATCAGCCAGTTGACCCTGGCCTTGATCCAGGGCCACGTCTCGCACCGAAAGCGGCGGCGGGGACGACGCTGAACATCGGACCTATCCTGGTGCGAACCCTGGGTCACTTCTTCCCCGATCTCAACACCTGGATCGATGCGATCGATGACCCGCGGTTTGCCCCCTTGGTGATCTACCACAAGCGGTTCCTGCTGTGGTGGGGGCTGAGTTTGTTCCTGTGCAAGTTGAGCAGCCGGCGCCAACTGGACTACCAGTTGAACACCGACGGCCCGGAGGTCCTGCCCAATCTCAATCGTCTGGCGGGTACGGCAAGAAGCCGGCCGGTGAACCAGACCTTGGAGTACTTCCTGGGGAAAATCGGCCCCGACCCCATCGCCGGGTTGCGGCAGCGGATGGTCCAGCGGTTGATCCGCATGAAGGCTCTGGACGCGGCGCGGCTGCAGGGGCGGTTCGTCGTCTTGATTGACGGCTCGGGCTATCTGGTGTTTCACTCCCGGCATTGCGACGATTGCCTGACCCAGCGGCACGGTGAGACGACGCTATATATGCACCAGGTGCTGGAGGCCAAGGTGCTGGGGCCGGCCGGCACGGTCATCTCGATCGCCAGTGAGTTCATCGACAACCACGACGTCGCCAGTGCCCCAGCGGGTGCCAGCGCGGAACGGATCAAGCAGGATTGCGAGTTGAAGGCCTTGCGACGCCTGGTGGAGAAGTTGCGGATCGAGTTCCCGCAGTTGCGGATTTGCCTCGGCGGTGACGGCCTGTATGCCTGCGGAGAAGGATTCCAGGTCGCCAAAGATTATCGATGCGACTACATTTACACGTTTCAGCCTGGACGACTTCCCGCCCTCTGGGAGGATTTCCAGGGGTTGCTGCGGTTGTGTCCCGACCAGCGCGCGTGGAACGGATGACGCCGCAAGGGGTCCGGCAGGTCTATCGCTGGATCAACGGCCTGCACTACAGGGACAGTGATGGTCGGGACTGGACCATCAACGCTCTGGAGTGCACCGAGACGGGCAAGGAGGGAAAGCAGACGGAATGGTCGTGGGTGACCTCTCTGGATTTGAGCCACGAGACTGTGGTGGAAGTAGCGACCAACGGAGGGAGGGCACGCTGGCGCGAGGAGAACGAGGGATTTAACACCCAGAAGAACAGTGGCCTGAACCTGGAACATGCCTACAGCCACAGATGCTGGCCGGCCTACTATTTCCTGTTGCAGATCGCCCATCTGCTGTTGCAACTGGTGGAGAAGGGGAGCCTGTTGCGGCACCTGGCCCAAGAGCAGGGGAAGCGAACGGCCGTGGAGCTGTTCGGCTCGTTGAAGAACATGGCGCAACGATTGTTGGAGAGCCTGCGGTTTCGACACTGGCCGGACGAGGTCTTCGAGCCGGCCGGAGCCGGGCCGATCCAGATCCGACTGGACAGCAGTTAGCCGCCGGTGGCGGGTGGGCGTGTTCCAGGTTCAGCCGGGTTCTTCAGGGTCTGATAGCGGTCGCACTCGAAGCCGCCTTCGAGCCCGTCCCCTTACGGCCTTTGCCGGCCCTCGGTCGCCATCCACGCGGCTTCCGCGTGCCGGCCTACCGCCCGAGGGGCGGATTTCTCAGGGCTGGAAATACGCGATGTCTGTTGGAAGTCGCGGGTAATTGGTATAAAGTCATAGCGCGTCACGCCGTGCGTTCCGTTCCGGAAGTGAGTTTGGCGAAGGACATCGGCCGATGAAACGAATGTCTTTACGGATTGCGGTTGGCCTCCTGGTTGTGCTGCTGGGGACGGGACTGGCCGCGCGGGGCGAAACCAAGACGATCGCTCGTTGCGGAGCGGGCTTCCTGGAAGAGGTGGACGGCTACCGGGTCCTCCACGTCAAGGGCGAGCCCTACCAGATGGGCTACCAGCAAGGGGCCCTGCTCCGCGATGACATCCGCGAGCTCGTCCATTTCCTGTTCGACGTCAAGGCCAAGGAGATGAAGGTCGAGCTCGGAGGCATCAAGCTGCTGGATCCGAAGCAGGTCATCAAGGGGATTGCGTCCCGGCAGCGGAAGTACGTCCCCGAACGGTTCTTCGAGGAGATGCGCGGGATCGCCGACGGTGCGGGGATGGATGTCCAGGACATCGTCGTCGCCAACTTCATCCCCGAGCTGTTCCACTGCTCCGGGTTCGCCCTGAGCGGATCGGCGACCAAGGACGGGACCCTATACCACGGCCGGATCCTCGATTATGGCTGTGACTGGCGGCTCCAGGAGCACGCCGTCCTCACCATCGCCGAGCCCCGGGGCAAGATCCCGTTCGTGAATGTCACCTATGCCGGATTTGTCGGGTCGGTCACCGGGATGAACGCCGAGCGGGTCTCGATCGGCGAGATGGGGGGCAGGGGCATGGGTCACTGGGACGGTGTTCCCATGGCGCTCCTGGTCCGCATGGTGCTGGAAGAGGCCGACACCCTCGACCAGGCGATCGCCACCTTCCGCGACCAGCCGCGGACCTGCGAATACTACTACGTGATCGCCGACGGCAAGTCGGGCAAGGCCGTGGGCGTGGAAGCATCCTGGGAGGCCTTCGGCACCGTGGCGATGGGCCAGACGCATGCGAAGCTGCCCGTCGCCATCAAGGACGGGGTCGTGCTCTCGGCCGGCGATCGCTACAAGGAGCTGGTCCGTCGCGTGCAGGAGGGGCTCGGGACGTTCGATGCCGAGTCGGCGCGACACCTGATGGACCGCCCCGTGGCCATGAAGTCGAACCTCCACAGCGTCCTGTTCGAGACCTCGACAACCCGCCTCTGGGTCGCCAACGCCTCCAGGGACGCCAGGCCGGCCTCCGAGCAACCTTATCACGCCTTCCAGCTTAGCGAGCTGCTCAAGAATCAGCCGGATCCGTCCTCGGCGGCACTCTCGATCCCCCCCGCCGCACCCCCCAGTGCTGCCCGCGCGGCACGCTGATCGGCGGAACATTCCAGAAAGACAGCAGGTGGTAGGTAGTAGGTAGTAGGCAGACCGAAGAACCACCGAAGTTCTCCCGCGTGCGGGTGTATTCGCGGAACCTGGTCATCGCTCGGGCGTCTTTACCGGTCTTTGCTGTCTACGATCTACTGCTTACTGATTAAGGGAGACTTTCCTGATGCGGACGATATGGACTGTCGCGGCCCTGGTCGCCGCTGTGGCCTTCGGTTCGCAAACCGCAATGGCCCAGGCCAAGAAGATCGACCTGAGCACCAAGGAGGGCGTGGCCGCGGTCAAGGGACAGTGGAAGTATCACGACGTCAAGATCGTCGAGGTCGAAGGGAACGCGCCCGACGGCAAGCCGAACAAGACCTATGGCATCGATCCGCGGGGCGACCAGGCGTCCCGGCCCGATTACGACGACAGCAAGTGGGAGTCGATCGCACCGGAGACCCTGAAGGATCGGCGTTCGACCGGCGGCGTCTGCTTCTGCTGGTACCGGATCAAGATCACGATCCCGCCCGAGGCAGCGGGCAAGGCCGTCTTCTTCCGGACGACCGTCGATGATTATGGCGAGGTCTGGGTCGATGGCAAGCTGCCCCGAACTGTGGGCAAAGGGGGCGAGGCGATCGTCGGCGGGTTCAACGTGCCCAATCGCGTCGAGCTCAAGGACGCCCAGCCGGGCAAGGTCTACCAGATCGCCGTGTTCGGCATCAACGGCCCGATCTCGGCCGCGCCTACGAACTGGATCTTCCTCAACGATACCTACCTCGACATCGTGAACAAGAAGTAGTGGGCCTTCCGTTGCGGGTTGCAAGAAAAGACCGGCTTTCCCTCTCCCCCCGTTACGAAAATGATCGAACCTTCCTTCACGCGTCGTGGTTTCCTCCCCGACGAAGACCCCCTGGTCGAGTTCCCGCCGGGCTCGGAACTGGCGATCCTGGATCGGTTGGGCCGGGACCTTCCCAGCCTACTCCAGGACGCGTCGTTCCGCGCCTCGGCGCGCGGGATTCGCATCCCGGACCTGCCACCGAGGGAGATCCCACTGCCGGTCTTGCGGTTGTATTATGTGCGGCTCGGGTTCCTGGCGTCGGCGTATATCAACCAGGTGGGTCAAGAGCCGGCGACGCTCCTACCGCGCAACATCGCCCTTCCGCTCCGCGAGATCTGCACGCGACTCGACCGCCCGCCGATCCTCAGCTACGACGGCTATGCCCTTTACAACTGGAGACGGTTCGACGCCTCGGGGCCGGTCGCGCTGGGGAACATCGACACGATCCAGAACTTCGTTCATCTCTATGACGAGCACTGGTTCATCCTGGTCCACGTCGAGATCGAGGCGCTGGCCGCATCGCTGCTGTCAGCGATCGACCGGGCCGCGGGAGCGTTGGCGTCGGACGATCCGGCGGCCCTGAACGCCGCCGTGGCCGACATCGCCGGGCGCTCTGGGCCCAATGCGAGACGCTCCGCCGCATTCCCGAGAAGATGGACCCTGCGTTGTACTACAAGACGTTCCGGCCCTATATCCGCTTCTTCGAGAACGTTGTCTACGAAGGAGTGGATTCGGCGCCGCTGAACTTCCGCGGCGAGACGGGTGCCCAGAGCAGCGTGATCCCGATCACCGTCGCGTTCTTCAAGATCCCGCACAAGCCCTCGATGCTCACCGACCACCTGGCCGATATGCGGCGGTTCATGCCGCGTGCGCATCGCGAGCTGATCGAGCAGGTCGAGCGGCTGCCGGACCCCCGCGGTCGGGTCGAGAAGGCCCCGTACAACGAGGCGCTCGAAGCCCTCGCCGCATTCCGCGAGACACACCTCGAGTTCGCCCGTCGCTACATCGCCGCCCACGTCCGCGACCCCCGCGGCACCGGCGGCACGCCGTACCTCGAATGGCTCAGCCAGCTCGGCGACGAGACCCGGGCGCACAGGATCGGCTGATCGAGGAGAAAGATCCGTTTGGGGACGAAACGAATGGGTATCGCACTGCTGGAAACCAACCTCGGATCAGGCTCGATCCCCAGGAGGCGAGGCAAGGTCCGTGATGTCTACGACCTGGGAGATCGGCTGCTGCTGGTCGCCACCGATCGTATCAGCGCGTTCGACTGGGTCATGCCCAACGGCATCCCCGATAAGGGGCGCGTCCTGACAGGTTTGAGCGCCTACTGGTTCAAGCAACTGCGGGTACCCGATCACGTGATCTCGACCGAAATCGACGAGTTTGGGCTCGATCTGACGGCCGAGGAGCGCGATGCGCTCCAGGGCCGCGCCACCCTGGTGCGGAAGGCCCGCGTCGTGCCCTTCGAGTGCGTGGTGCGGGGGTATCTCTCGGGCAGTGGATGGAAGGAGTATCGGACATCGGGCACGGTCTGCGGGATTCATCTGCCGGCCGGACTGGTCGAGAGCGACCGGATCGACCCCATCTTCACGCCCGCGACCAAGGCCGAGACCGGCCACGATGAGAACATCCCGTTCGAAACGGATGGCCGACGCCATCGGCACGGAGGTCGCCGAGACGTTACAATCGATGAGCCTGGACGTCTATCAGTCCGCCGCGGACGATGCACTAGAGAGCGGGCTGATCCTGGCCGACACGAAGTTCGAATGGGGCTTCGACGACCGGACCGGCGAGCTCCTGCTGGTGGATGAAGTGCTCACGCCGGACAGCTCGCGCTACTGGGCCTGGAACGCGTATCATCCCGGCGGCCCTCAGCCGTCGTTCGACAAGCAGTTCGTCCGCGACTGGCTCGAGACCACCGGCTGGGACAAGGCCAGCCCGCCGCCCGAGCTGCCGGCGGACGTCGTGGCCCGGACGCGTGAGAAATACATCGAAGCCTACGAGCGCCTGACCGGCCAGGCGTTCCCCTATCGTTGAATGAAGAAACCATCATGTTACGCTATCTGACTGCCGGCGAATCGCACGGGCCGGCGTTGACCGCCATCGTGGAGGGGTTCCCGTCGGGCGTCGCGCTCGATACGGCGCCGATCGACCGCGAACTGGAGCGTCGTCAGGGGGGTTATGGGCGCGGTAAGCGCCAGAAGCTGGAGACGGATCGGATCATCGTGGATTCGGGTGTTTTCCACGGAGTGACCACCGGTGCTCCGATCACGCTGCGCCTGATCAACAACGATGCCAAGCTCGAACGGCTGGCCGAGCCGGCCGCGCCGCGGGGCGGTCACATCGACCTGGCTGGCGCGATCAACTATCAGACGGGGATCCGTCAGGTGCTCGAGCGCCAGCGCCCGCGAGACAGCCTTGCGCGTCGCAGTCGGCGGCCTGGCGAAGCTCCTGCTGCGCGAGTTGGGGATCACAGTCTTCGGCTATGTGCGCGAGCTGGGCGGGATCGCCGCGCCTCCTGTGTCGTTCGACCTGACCGTCCGCGACGCCAGCCCGGTCTACACGCTCAACCCCGAGGCCGACCCGGCGATCGTCGCCGCGATCGACGCGGCGCGCGAGGCCGGCGACACGCTAGGGGGGATCGTCGAGGCAATCGTCACCGGCTGCCCGATCGGCCTGGGCAGTCATGCTCAATACGACCGCAAGCTCGATGCCCGACTCGCCGCCGCGGTCATGAGCGTCCAGGCGATCAAGGCCGTCGAGATCGGCCTGGGCGTCGAGGCTGCCCGACGGCCGGGCTCGAAGGTCATGGACCCCTACCAGTACGATCCCGACCATTCTGCCGACGACCGCCGCTTCGGTTTCCGCCGCCCGACCAATAACGCGGGTGGCATCGAAGGGGGCACGTCCAACGGCGAGCCGATCGTCGTCCGCGCGTCCAAGAAGCCGATCAGCACCCTGGCGGCGCGCGGACCGTCGATCAACATGGCGACCAAGGCGCCTCAGCCCGCGGCTTACGAACGATCTGACGTCTGCGCCGTGCCGGCCGCCAGCGTCATCATCGAGAACGTCGTCGCCTTCGAGATCGCCGCCGCGGTCGTGGAGAAGTATGTCGGGACCAGCCTCGATGCGATCCGCACGGCCCATGATGCGCTGCACCGGCTGAACCGGGAACGGCTGGCGCAATGGGGTGGATCCGGCGGGGCTGGAGCCGCCTCAGTCTGATAGACTGATTCAGGACAAAGCACACGTGATCCCGGAGGAATCTCATGAGCACCGCAATCCTCACCGATGACCAGCAGGAGGCAACACTCGAATCCTTGCCTCTGCCGATGGAGACCGACGAGGCCCTCTATGAGCTCATTCACGGCCAGCGGGTGGAGATGCCCCCGATGAGTATTCGTGCGGTGACCGTGGTGGGACGATTGTACGCTCAACTCAATGGATTTGCTGCGTCAAATCGTCTCGGTGAGGCGTTCATCGAAATGCTCATCGGTGTCCCAGTGCCCGAGGATGAGGGGCGAAACCGTCGTCCGGACGTCTGTTTCGTCAGCACTTCGATGCTGGCAACCGCCGCCCCGGAAGACCCCGACGCCAACGCATGGAGTGTCGTGCCCGAGCTGGCGGTCGAGGTAACCAACCCCACCGACCGCGCCGAGGATCAGCGTGAGAAGGTCGTGGAGTATTTCCGGCTCGGCGTCCGCTGCGTGTGGGTCGTCTATCCGAGGCTCCGGATCGTGGATGTCTACGAATCGTCGGGGACGGTTCATACCTTCGGTCCCGACGGCATCTTGCCCGGCGATCCGGTCCTGCCCGGATTTGAGGTCAGTTTCGCCGAGTTGTTCAGCCCGATCGGAGCGCCGAAGGTTTGAGAACGAGTCCCGTTCGGTCCAAGGTGCGACGAGTCGCAACAGGAGGTTAGAAGGCGGTCCTTGGACGAAACGCAGCCCAGACCGCCGTAGAGACGAGTAGCGCGACGATGCCCACAAGCACTGCTTTAGGAAGGGGTGACCACGGGACAATCGAAGCCGCCAACCCCCCGGCGAAAAAGCCGCTCATGCCAATGAGACCGCCCCGTATCCTGGAATTCATTGAAGCTTCTCGCTGCCCAACTCGAAGCTGTTGTTGACCCCGTTTCTCATTCCTCCTCACCCTCATCAGCCGCCGGCGCGCCGTTGGCGCTGAAGGTCGCTCCGGAGGCCGTCCGGTTGGCGATGACCTTGGCCGCGATCTCGTCGGCCAGCTCGGTGTTGTCGCGGAGGTACTGCTTGACGTTCTCGCGGCCCTGGCCGAGCCGGAGGTCGCCGTAGTTGAACCACGAGCCGGACTTCTCGACCAGCTTGTCGACGATGGCCAGATCGAGCAAATCGGCCTCGCGGGAGATCCCATGAGTGTACATCATGTCGAACTCACACACGCGGAACGGCGGCGCGACCTTGTTCTTCACGACCTTGGCCTTGATCCGCGAGCCGACCACTTCCTCGCCGTCCTTGACCGGCCCGATGCGGCGGACGTCGATGCGGGCCGAGCTGTAGAACTTCAGCGCCCGGCCGCCCGGCGTAGTTTCGGGGCTGCCGAACATCACGCCAATCTTCTCGCGGATCTGGTTGATGAAGATCAGCACGCACTTCGACCGCGAGACCCCGCCCGTCAGCTTGCGGAGCGCCTGGCTCATCAGCCGGGCCTGGATGCCGACGAAACTGTCGCCAATCTCGCCCTCGATCTCGGCCCTGGGCACCAGCGCCGCCACCGAGTCGATGACGATGATGTCCACCGCGTTCGAGAGGACCAGCATCTCGGCGATCTGGAGCGCCTCCTCGGCGCTGCCGGGCTGGCTGACCAGGAGCGCCTCGATGTCCACACCCAGCCGCTTGCACCAAGATGGGTCCAGCGCGTGTTCGGCGTCGATGAACGCCGCCACGCCGCCATCCCGCTGGGCCTGGGCCACCGCGTGCAGCGCGATCGTCGTCTTGCCGCTCGACTCCGGGCCGAATAGCTCGATGATTCGCCCCCGAGGCAAACCCTTGCCCCCGAGCGCCAGGTCTAGCGAGAGCGCCCCCGTCGAGACGCCCTCGACCTCCATGTGCGACCCCTCGCCCAGCTTCATGATCGCCCCGGCACCGAACGTCTTCTCGATCTGGCTGATCGCGTTGTTGAGCGCCTTCTGCTCCGCCGACACCGTCGACTTTACCTCGGTCGTCCCTTGTCGCTTGGCCACGGCGATCGCTCCTCCGGCTGAATGGTGGTTTATGTACGTTAGAACACTATCGTAGCATGCCACGGCGGTGCGGGTCAAGCGCGTTCCGTGATTTTCTTGCCTGCCAGCCGGCGCGGCCCAGTGGTGCATAGCTGGGCCCTTTGGGGTCGAGCGTCGAGGCGTAGGTCACGATCTCGACGGCCGTGAAGGTGCCCGCCGACCAGGTCTGTTCGCGATCGACGACCGCGGTCAGATCGCGACCCTGCTGCCCGCGATCCGACTTGATCCGACCCAGCGTGATGTGGGGATGGAACCTCAGATCATCGGGCCGATAGCCGACTTGCGTCGTTGCCTGGACGATCGCCTTGCGTAATTCGAGGAGTGGATTGAGATCACCCGCGGTGACCCCTGCCCAGACGACACGGGGCTTTTGTGGGCTCGGGAAGGCGCCGAGGCCCTTTAACACAAGCTCGAACCGCTTGAATGGCTCGGCGGCCGCGGCGACGGACCGGCATAGTTCGTCAAGGTCGCGGTTCCGGACATCGCCGAGGAACGCCAGCGTGAGGTGGAACGGGGAACCGGCCGTCCATCGGTACCCGGGCGCTTCGAGGGCCAGTTCGGCCTGCTTGCGCCCGAGCCTTGCCCCGACCGGCTCGGGAATCGGGATCGCAATGAAGGTCCGGGTCGTCTCACGCATGGCGGTCGTCCGGCGAGGCGGCTCCCTGATCAACTTATCCCGTCATTGAGCGGGTTCGATCTCGGAGCTCAACCATTGTTTGACGCGTTCTCCCAGGCTTTCCGTTTTCTTGCGGAACTCATCATCCTCGACGAACCGCTGGATCTCGTTGGTCTTGACCACCAGGACCAACTTGAAGAAGTCTTCGATGTTTTGTCGGGGATCGAATTCGGGGACCTGGAACCCCCTCAGCGCGTTGCCCTTCTGCCGGAAGTCCAGGCGGAGCGGGCCTTTGGGGCCCGCGGTCACCCAGACATGGGTCGACTGTTTCATACCAAGCCGGCCCACCGGGATCTTGGTATTGGCGTAGTCGATGACCAGATCCTCCATGGCCCCATCGCCGTCGTTGATGATCTGGATACAGGCCTTGGGGCTCTGCCAATTCCGGAGCGTGACCTCGGCCCCGACGAGGAGGACGGCGAGCACCGAGAGAACGATGATCCAGCGTCGTCGGGACATGAGGAATCATCCGATCGTCGAGTTGGTGCAACCCCCCTGCCCCGGCGTCTTCCTTCGGATGGAAGCTTGCACCAACCTTAGCGAGACTCTTCGTCCAGGAGAGCGTCGAGCTCGGGGGCCCGTCCGTAATTCTCCTGGTAACGACTGACGAACTCCTCGAGCGTGTACGAGTGGGATTGCGGTCCCCGGTGCTCGATGGCGTAGACGGCCGTCAATGCGGCCACCCGGCCGACCAACGGCCAGGGCCAATGGCGCTTCAGGCCCAGGACGAAGCCGGCGCGGAAGGCATCGCCGGCCCCGGTCGGGTCCACGACAGCCTTGGGTTTCGCCGGCGGGATCTCGAACTCCTCCTGCTCGACCGTGATCAGGGCACCGGCCTCGCCCCGCGTCATGACCGTGATCGGGGTCATCCGGCGCAGCTCGCTCTCGCCCACTCCCAGCTTATCGGCCATCATCCCGAACTCATAGTCATTCCCGGCCAGGATTCGCGCCGCGGCAACCTGCCTCGAGATCGGGTTTCTCCAGTCGTGGGAGCTGCATAGACGGGTCGTAAAGATACGGAATGCCCGCCTTGATGCACTCCGTGGCATAACGGTTCATCGCGGCTGGATCGTTGGGCGCGATCAGGACCAGGTCGTTTCGCCCGACGCCCGTCGCGGCGATCGAAATCGTCGCCGCCTTCGCCATGGCGCCGGGATAGAACGCCGTGATCTGGTTGTCCTGCAAGTCGGTGTTGATGAAGCACGAGGCCGTATGATCGCCGGTGACCACGTGGATGGCCGAGCAATCCACGCCGTGGCCCTCCAGCCAGGCGCGATACTCGCTGAAGTCTTCGCCCACGCTGCCGACCAGGATCGGCCGCTCGCCCAGCAGCCCGAGATTGAAGGAGATATTGGCCCCGGTCCCGCCCCGCAGCCGCGTCAGCGTGTCCACGAGGAACGACACGCTCAACACGTGCATCTTCTCCGGCAGGATGTGGTCGCGGAACCGGCCGGGGAAGACCATGATGTAGTCGAAAGCAATCGATCCGGTGACGAAAAGACGCATGCGGCTCGTCCTCAGGGCCCGTCGGTGGTTCCCAGACAGACCGGGTGTCCATCAAGAAGTCGGAGTTTGCTGGAGCATCTCCAGCGCCTGTCGAATCCGTGCCCGGCAGGTCTCGCGGCCGAGAATCACCAGGCAATCGTAAAGTCCCGGTCCCACCCCCTGCCCCGTGACGGCCACGCGCAAGGGATTGACCACGTCGCCCATCTTGCGGCCGGTTCGCTCGCCATAGTCGTGCACGGCTTTTTCCAGGGTTGCCAGGTCGAAGGGCTCCGCCGCAGCCAGCACCTGGTCGAGGTCGGACAGCATGGACGGGACGCCCTCCTTGCGGAGGCGCTTCTTCACGGCGTCGGGATCGTGGGTCAGCTCTTTCGTGAAGAAGAACCGGCCCAACTTGAGGATATCGGAAAACACCTTGAGCCGGTCGCCGAGGGCCTCGATGACGCGTTCGATGCGGGCGCGATCCTCCGCCGAAGGCGGGTCGGGGATCAGTCCCTCGCGAACGAGGAACGGGATCGCCCCCTGCACCTTCTTCTCGACCGGGAGCGTTTTCATCCACTCGCCCTCGATCCAGAAGAGTTTGTCCTGATCGTGGCTGGCGGGCGAGGTGTTGACGCGGTCCAGGGTGAACTTCTCGATCAATTCGTCCCGGTGAAAGATCTCCTGAGTGCCGTCGTAGCTCCAGCCCAACCGGGCGAGATAATTGAGCAACGCCTCGGGGAGATAGCCCTTCTCGATGTACTGGTGGTGATAGACCAGGACCCCCTGCTTCTCATACTCGGCGAGCTTCCGCTTCGACATCTTGGCCCGCGAGCCCGGCTCCGCAACGTAGGGGATGTGGGCGAAGGCCGGCAGATTCGCGCCGAGCGCCTCGAAGACCAGGAGCTGGGGGAACGTGTTGGAGAGGTGCTCCTCGGCCCGGACGACGTGAGTGATCTGCATCTCGATGTCGTTGACCGCGCTGGCGAAATTATAGAGGGGCGTGCCGTCCGGCCGGACGATGACGAAGTCGCCGATCTCGTCGGTGGCAAACTCGACATCCCCCTTGATCTGGTCGTGGAGGACGAGCGTCCGGCCGGTCGGGACCTGGAACCGCAGCGCGTAGGGCCGGCCTTCGGCCTCGAACTGGGCGGACTCTTGATCGGTCAGCGGCTGGCGTCGAAACCGGTAGGCACGCTTCTCCCGGTCGGCTGCGGCTTTTTCGGCGGCGCGCTGCTGATCGGTGCTGTAGTCCCGGTAGACGTGGCCGGAGGCGATGAGTTTCTCGGCCGCTCGCCGGTAGATCTCGGACCGCTCGGACTGGTAATACGGCCCGAAGCCTCCGCCGACCTCGGGCCCCTCATCCCAGTCAATCCCGATCCAGCGGAACCCGTCGAGGATTCGCCGGACGGCATCCTCGACGTGCCGCTGCTGGTCGGTATCGTCGATGCGCAGGACGAACTGGCCGCCGTGGTGGCGGGCCAGCAGCCAGTTGAACAGGGCGGTCCGCACCCCGCCGATATGCAAGAAGCCGGTCGGGCTGGCGCGCGAACCGGGTTCGGATCTTCGAATCGCCTATCGGCATTACAAGGGGTATGGCCATCGGCCGTTCGTTGCGCGTCCCGCCGATGCGGTGCTTGCTTAACGCCTATCGGCATTACGAGAAAGTGGTACAACAGGGTCACGATAGGGACTTTGGAGCCGGCTGTCAACGGCCGGAACTCGGGAATCGCCCGGCGCGGGGCATCAGCGGACGGCCACGCCGGCGGGAGCCTGCTGCTCGACGACCGCGCGACCGGTATCCGGATTCTCAACCTTCTCATAGCCCAGGGCACGAAGGACTTCGAGCACCTCGCTCCAGGTGGGGAACATCCGGCCGCTCCGTCGCTTGTATTCATTCATCGCCAGCATGAATTCCATCTCCGCCTCCGAGTATTCCCGTTCACAGGTGGTCGGGTCGACGAACCGCCGCCGGCCGCTGAGCTGCCGGGCGTTCGCGGCGCGGGTGGCTTGCTCCGTGGCCCGACGATTGACCCATTCCCCGTCCTGGGCCGGGGAATCCTCCCGTTCCTCGGTTTCCTCGATCTGACCCGACGGTAGTCTCATCGTCATCATCCTCCTCATCATCGCTGGCCGCGGCCGATACCCGACCGATCTGGCCGGCTAAACCTCGGAGCTGATGTCTTGCTCCGTTCCGATGGTCCGCCCCCGAGGGCAGGCACCACGGGTCCCGCGTTCGGTGGCTCGTGACGGAATTCCGGTTGCTCCATCAGCGAACCTAAGATGGGGCAGTGACAGTGTGCATGTCACAGGTAACTTTTTCTCCGGTTCCCACCCGCGTTTTCCGAGTGGCTGGAGCGTTCGCCCCGCAACCGGACCGGCGGCCGGGGACATCCCGCGAGCCGCGGGCGAAGTGGTGAGCCGAATTCCCGAGGTCGAGCACGTGTGGATGGATGACGAGCGCCGGACTCGCTCCGGGGAAAAGGCCTGCGAAAAGGCCTGGAGGATCCGCGAGGAGCATCAACCCGGCAACGGATTGGAGCCTCGATCTCGCGGGTTGCTCGGAAGGGCGGATTCACGGGCGGAGCCGCGGCTCGAGCCAGCGGACGACGTCGTCGAAGACCTGTTCCCGGCCGATCTCGTTGAATGGTTCGTGGAGCATCTTGGGATAGAGCAACAGCGTCTTGTCCTCGCTGCCGAGCCGGTCGAACAACTCGCGGGCCGCGGACGGGTTGACCACAGAGTCCTGGCCGCCCACGATCATCAGGGTAGGCGCATGGATCTCGCCGGCGCGGGCGATCAACATCTCGCCGCCTTCGAGCATGCCGAAGAACAGCGGCGCGCTCATCCGGTTGTGTCGGAGTGGATCTTTGCGGTGCGCCTGCTGGAAGTCGGGATCCCGGGTCAAGAGATCGGCGCGGAGTTGGCCCTTCAGCGTGACCCAGGGCGGCGTACTTCCGGAGCCATTTACCAAGGCGGAGCTTGTGCCGCGGGATCGGTAGGGCCACGCGCAGCGCCGGGTTCGAGAGGATCAGTCCATCGATGGGCGCCGGCTTTTCCAGCGCGAACCGGAGGACGACCTGGCCGCCGTTGGAATGGCCGAGGAGGAATCGCGGCAAGTCGGGCCGTTGTCGCCCGGCCCACTGGACGACACTCGTGAGGTCGTCCGTCAATTCCTCGTAGCGGCGGACTACTCCACGGCGGCCGGGACTGGTACCGTGCCCGCGGAAATCGACCACCACGACGTTGACATCCAAGGCGCGCGACAGCGTGTCGGCGACATGTCGATAGGTCCCGCCATGTTCGCTGAAGCCATGGGCGACGATCAACGCCGCCCGCGGTGCCTGGCGACGCCACCAGCGGCCGCGCAGGATGAGCCCGTCCGCAACCCGGACCTCGATCTCGCGAACCGCGCTGGGCGACGTGGACACGGCTTCCCTCGGCGTCATGACGGACTCGCTCCTCGAACCGCGCGGCTCGCCGGAACCATGGCGCCGGCCCGATCGCGTGCGCTGCGAGCACCGAAATCGCACGCTCCGGCCGATCCGGACCACACCGCACGTGACGAGAGGCGCTCGCGAGCCGCTCTCGAGACGTACTGTCGCGTCAGTGTATCGAAGCTCACCGGGTGCGCCGAGCCCAATCTCATGGCGAACCGGCGAGTCGCGGCCAGGGCGGCCCCGCGCGAGACCCCACTTCGAACTCCCTCAGCTCTTGCGGACCTCGACCAGAGCCTTGCGGACCTCGGCCAGGCACGCCGCGATATCGTCGACCGGATTCTCCGGGTTCTCCTCGTACTCGATCGCCAGGCAGTAATCGTACTTGAGGGCTGCCAGCGACTTGAGGAGGTCCAAGGTCCGGAGGTCGCCCTTGCCGAGGATCGTGAACTCCTTGGCATCTTTGACGTCCTTCAGGTGAACGCCATAGATCCGCTTGCCGAAGACCTCAACGGCATGCACCGGGTCTTCCCGCGATCGCAGGAAATGGCCCGTATCGATGCAGCAGCCGATCTTGGGATGATGGTCCTTGATCGCCTGGGCGATAGTCTCGATCTTGGCATAGCGGTCGCCCGGGCCGTGGTTGTGGATGCCGACGGCCACGTCGTATTCCTCGATCAAGCGGTCGATGCCGTCGAAAGCACCGGGTTCGGGACTGGCGGAGATGTATTTCAAGCCCAGGGCTTTGGCGAATTCGAAGGTCTTGCGGTTCGCGTCGCCGTTCTTGGTCAGTGGGACGACGCCGTATCCGATCACCGCGACCCCCGCCGCCTCGATCTCGCGCTTGCGCGCCGCCAGGTTCCCCGCGTCGGCGTTCAACGGCACATGCGCGGTGTAGGATTCCCAATAATGCAGGCCAAGGTCCTTGGTCACGGCCAGGGCCTTGTGCACGTCGGCCTTCCCGTCGTGCAGGTAACCCCGAAGGGAGTAGCTCTGAAGGCCCATCTTGAATGGATGATACGGCCCCTCCCCCTCTGGAGAATCGGAGCCCTGAGTTCGGGTCGAGGTTCCTAGCGCCAGCGCCCCCACCGTCATACACCCCGTGGCCAGGAAATGGCGCCGCGACCCGATCCGCGGATTTCCCATGGATGACATGATGAAGCTCCTCCGAAAAGCGTCCGGGCGGTAGCCGCGGACTTCTGAGTCGATGCGTGTGATGATGATCTGACTGTCATTGTCCACCCGATCACCGGCCGGCGGCGGGTCACTTCGGGTTGCTGCGAGGCTATCTCAACGAGCCGGCAGATTCCAGTACCCGCTCGCCGTAGCCGGAAAGTCGTCCGGGAGGGTGGGAGGCCCCTTGAGAGTCGAATTGCGCATCTGGTAAGATTCACCGCGATTTGATCTTGAGTCGTCTGGCAATGCCTCGCGATGGGTCCCAACAAGGACTCCAGGGAGGTACCATGCCACCCCAATCCGAGGTTCTGGGCGTCTTGCATCCGGTGGGCGGCGGTGACCCGATTCCCTTGATGAAGCACGAGCTCACGGTGGGCCGCAGGCCTTCCTGCGACATCCGTCTGGATTACGAGAACATCTCGGGCAAGCATTGCGTGCTGCGGCTGATCAACGGCGTCTGGAGCGTGCGCGATCTGGGCAGTACGAATGGGACCACGGTCAACGGTTCGCGGATCGCGGCCGAGCAGAGCGTCATGCCTGACGAGGAGCTCGGCGTCGCCGGGCACCTCTTCACCATCGACTACGATCCGGCCGGTCCCGAGGCGTTCCTCGGCTCGCACAAGGAGATGGATGAAGAAATCGTGCAGGCGCGTGCACGCCACTCGCTCATGGATCTCGCGGGCATGGACACGGATAACACGACGGCCAAGCCCAAGCGGCCGAAGCGCAGCTCCCACGGTGATCGAGCGGCTCTCGGCCGACGAGGCGGAGTTCGACGACGCGGTTCCTCAGCATTTCAAGGCGCCGCCGAAACCCGTCAAGAAACCACCCAGCGACGACGACTTCCTCAAGTTGATCGAAGAGGACGTGAAGAAGCCCAGTTGACGAGGTCGGCTCGCCTGCGACCCGGACGAGCCGACGCCCTCGGCCTGGCGCACCCCGCCCGATGGAACGACATGGCGGCGGCCGGTGGCCGGGCCACCCGCAAACATCGAAAACCTGGCCATCCCTGCAATGTGCGGCGCATCAATTATCGGCCGCGCCGGTGTTCCCGCGCGATGCCCGGATCGAGCGTTTCGACCCGGTCGGAGACGGAGGGATCGATGCCCGACCCCGGGCAGGGAAATCCGATCGCATTTCCGCACAAAACTCGGTCAAGACACGGTCCGTTGACGCTCAGTTAGACAGCCCGGCCTGTACTTCCGCTGCGCGATCACCCTGGACGGCCGCCTGCTCGGCGGCATTCGTGTCGCAAAGCCTAGGCGGGCCTTATCCACGATTCCCCATCAGAGGAGTTTCACCCGATGAAATCATGGTATTGTAGCCTGCTCGGCCTGGGGCTGGTCGCGATGCTCGCCGGCCCGGCCGCGGCCCAACCTCCACAAGGCTTCGGCCGCTTCGGAGGCGGCGGCAACCTGGCCATGCTGGCGGCCAATACGAGCGTGCAGAAAGAGCTGAAGCTCGATGACCAGCAAATCGAAAAGGCCAAGGAGTTCGCCCAGAAGAACCGTGAGGAGATGCAAGAGAAGTTCCAGGGTCTGCAAGACCTCGAGAAAGCGGAACGGCGTACCAAGATGATGGAGATCGGCCGCGAATTGAACGCGTCGGCCCTCAAGGGGGTCAGCGAATTCCTCAAGCCCGAGCAACTCGCGCGCCTCAAGCAGATCTCCTACCAGCGGCAGGGCGTCATGGCGTTCAATGACCCCGATGTCGCCAATAAGCTCAACCTGACCGACACCCAGAAGACCGACATCCAGGCCATCGTCCGAGAAAGCATGGGAGGCGGAGGGCGAGGCGCCTTCAACAAGGACGCGACCAAGGAGGAGCGGCAAGAGGCCATGAAGAAGGCGGCCGCGCAGCGTAAGGAAAACCTCACCAAGGTCGAGGCCAAATTGAACGACGAGCAGCAGAAGACGTGGAAAGAGCTGCTCGGCGCCCCGTTCGAGTACAGGCCCGATCCTCGGCCGAGCAACTAGTTTCGCATCAACAGTGGATCGACCCGTTGGCGTCCCGGCTTCCGCCGGTCTTTTCCATCGGAAGCCGGGACGCCAACCCGTCATGGAAAACGCGACGACATCCCATTTCTACCCAGGAGTTCGACACCATGAAGACGATGTTCCGAACCTGTCTCGGTCTGGGAATCTTGGCCATGTTCGCCGGCCCGGCGATGGCCCAGGGGCGCGGCGGCTTCGGCCGCGGCGGCCTGGGCACGCTGCTGGGCAATGCGAGCGTTCAGAAGGAGCTGAAGCTCGACGATCAGCAGATCGAGAAGGCCAAGGAGGTGGCCGACAAGGACCGTGAGAAAGGCCAAGAAATCCGTGAGGCCCTCCAGGGACTCGAGGGCGAAGAGCAACAGAACAAGCGTCGGGAACTCACGAAGGAGAGGAACGACGCAGCGCTCAAGGCCGCCGGCGAGTTCCTCAAGGCCGAGCAAATCGCCCGGCTCAAGCAGATCGCCTATCAGCAGCAGGGACTCATGGCCTTCAGCGATCCGGAGGTCGCCAAGAAGCTCAACCTGACCGACAGCCAGAAGAGCGACATCCAGACGATCGCCCAGGATATGCGCGAGAAGATGCCCAGCCGGGAGGACCGCCAGAGCGACCCGGAAGCCGCGATGAAGAAGATGCAGGAAGTGACCAAGGAGGCGCTCTCCCAGGCCACGTCGAAGCTGAACGACGAGCAGCAAAAGACCTGGAAGGAACTCATCGGCGCCCCGTTCACCATCGTCTACGAGCCCCGTCCTCAATAACTGAGACGGACGGTCGCTTCTCCCAGCCGGTCCCGTCGCTAGCATGGCCGGATGGGATCGGTGCCATCCCAACCACGACCTTGGCGAGATCCCGGACCTGCGGTTCCGGGATCTTGCTCGCCTGGGTTGGGGGACGTCCGATTTCCGATTCCCGTCTGATGGATCCCTTCCGCAACGATCCTATGTCCCGAGTTTCCGCCATCAATTCCAGGAGTTCGACCCGATGAAAACCATGTTGACGTCCCTCCTCGGTCTGGGCCTCGTCGCCCTGCTGACCACCTCGGCCTCCGCACAAGGCCGCGGCTTCGGCCGCATGGGCGGCAGCCTGCACTTCCTGCTGGGCAATGAGAGCGTCCAGAAGGAGCTGAAGCTCGATGACAAGCAGGTCGAAAAGGCCAAGGAGCTCTCCGAGAAGACCGGTGAGGAGATGCGCGAGAAGTTCCAGGGCCTTCAAGACCTCGAGCCCGAAGAGCGGCGTGCCAAGTTCACGGAGATCAACCGCGAAGTCAACGCGGCGACACTCAAGGCGGCCGGCGAGTTCCTCAAGCCCGAGCAGATCACTCGGCTCAAGGAGATCTCCCACCAGGTGCGTGGGCGCAAGCCTTCACGGATCCGGAGGTCACCAAGAAGTTGAACCTGACGGACGATCAAAAGAAAGACATTGAAACGATCAACACGGAGTCGATGCAGGAGATGCGCACGATCTTCCAGGAGAACCAGGACGACCAGGAAGAGCGCATGAAGAAGATGACCGAGCTGCGCAAGAAGACGCTCGAGAAGGTCGTCGCCAAGCTGAACGACGAGCAACAGAAGTCCTGGAAGGAGATCCTCGGCACCCCCTTCGAGATCAAGTACGAGCAGAATTGAACGTCCCCGAGCTCGAGGCCACACCGAACCGACGAGATCCCGGATGCTCGGATCCGGGATCTCGTTTCATTCCCTGGCGGCTCATTCGACAGTGACGCTCTTGGCGAGGTTGCGCGGCTTGTCGATGTCGCAGCCGCGTCGCCGGGCGACGTGATAGGCGAGCAACTGGAGGGGAACGACCGCCAGGAGCGGCTGGACGATCTCGGGAGCCTGGGGGATCGGCAAGAAGACGTCGGACAAGGCGGCGACCGACTGGTCTCCCTCGGTACCAACACTGATGATCGTACCCTCGCGCGCCGGACCTCCTCGAGATTGCTGAGCGTCTTCGCGTGCAGCGACCCTCGGGGAGCCACGAAGAGGCATGGGGTTTCTGGATCGACCAGGGCGATCGGCCCGTGCTTCATCTCGGCCATGGGATAGCCCTCGGCGTGGATGTAGCTGATCTCCTTGAGCTTGAGTGCGCCCTCCAGAGCGACGGGAAAGTGGATGTCGCGGCCGAGATAGAGGGCACTGCGTGCGGCGGCGACCCGCGCGGCGGCCTCGTCGATCAAGGGCTCGGACTTGAGGGTTTCGCCGATCAGGAAGGGGACGGATTCCATGGCGTCCACGACGGCCAATCCCTCGGTGAAGGAAAGGTGCCTCAGGCGGCCCAGATAGAGCGCCAGCAGGGCCAGGACGGTCACCTGCGCCGAGAACGCCTTGGTGCTGGCGACGCCCACCTCGGGCCCGGCGTGGAGATAGATGCCGCCGTCGGCCTCTCGGGCGATGGAGCTGCCGACCGTGTTGACGATCGCCAGCGTCGGGTGGCCGCGGCGCTTGCTCTCGCGCAGGGCGCCGAGGGTGTCGGCGGTCTCGCCCGACTGGCTCAGCACGAAGACGAGCGTGCGGTCGTCGAGCGGCGCATTGCGATAACGGAACTCGCCGGCATACTCGACCTCGACCGGCAAGTGGGCGAGCCGCTCGATCAGGTACTCGCCAACCAGCGCCGCGTGCCAGCTCGTCCCGCAAGCGGCGAGCACGATGCGGCGGACGCGGCGAAGCTGCCGGGCCGAGAGGTTCAGCCCGCCGAAGACCGCGGTGGCCTCGGCGCGGCGGAGCCGCCCTCGGCAGGCGTCCACGACCGTCTCGGGCTGCTCGCGAATCTCCTTGATCATGTAGTGGGCGTGACCGCCCAGCTCGACCGCATCCGGCTTCCAGTCCAGCCGATCGATCCGCGGCGTGATCGGACCATGCTCGAGGTGGCGCATCTCGAAATCGTCGCGCGTCAAGCGGACGACCTCGCCGTCTTGCAGGAAGGCGACCCGGGCAGTATGGGGTGCGATGGCGACCGGGTCGCTGGCCAGCAGGTGTTCGCCCTCGCCCAGGCCGACGACCAGCGGGCTGCCGAACCGCGCGCCGACCACCTCACCCGGCCGCTTCGGGCTGACTACCCCGATGCCATAGGTCCCCTCCAGCCGCGGCAAGTGCGCTGCACGGCGTCGAACAGGTCGTCGGTCGTCTCGAGCTCTCGCGCGATTAAATGTGCGATAACCTCGGTATCGGTCTGGCTGGAAAAGGCGAACCCCTGCGCCTCCAGTTCGCGGCGCAGCGATCCATGATTCTCGATCACCCCGTTATGAACCACGGCGACGCTCTCCACCCCGCCGCGACCACCGAGATGCGGGTGGGCATTCCGGTCGTTGGCCGGACCATGCGTCGCCCATCGCGTATGGCTGATCCCGCATGCGCCCGGAGCCGGCTCGCGGTCGAGCAATTCTTCCAGGAACCGGACGCGGCCAGCTTTCTTCCGCACGATGAGCTGATCCCGCTCGACCGTCGCCAGCCCGGCGCTGTCGTAGCCGCGGTACTCGAGCCGCCGAAGCCCGGCAACCAGGATGGGCGCGGCTTCGTGACCCCCGGTGTAACCCACAATCCCGCACATTCTCACCATCCTCCGTTTGCATCAACTGGACTTCGGACTTTGCCATGCCCGGTCGGACGGGACCTTTCAAACCGCGTTCGTGGGTTCACCCTACGGGGAACGACCGGTTTCCTGTGAACCGCTCAACGTCCGAATCTCGAGATTATACCGGGAAGCCGGTGAAGACCGACGGCCGGTTCCCTGCTATAATGAATAGCACGACATTGGCGATCACGTCGACGGAACGGCGCCGGCCATGGAGCGTATCGATCGGACCCAAGTGCGAAGGGTGAAGACTGAGGAGCAGGGAAGCGACTTGGCGTTCTGGCAGTCCCGTACGCCTCAGGAGCGTCTGGCGGCGCTGGAATCCATCCGGAGGGAGTACCACCTTTGGAAGTATGGAACGGAACCCGGCTTTCAAAGAGTTCTTCGAATTATTAATCAAGAATAACGTCCGTTAACTGATCCTGGACGGATACGCCGTCCCCTTCCACGGGCATCCTCGCTACACCAAGGATATCGCAGAACGAGCGGGCAGCCGGTCGGTTGCAAGATCTCGCAGACCTGGAACACCTGGAATCGGTCGAAAACCTGGCAAGCTGTCGCCGCTCGGCGCGGGATCTCGATCGCTTTCCCGGGGATGGTCCATCCGGACGGATGGGATCGGAATCGACCGAGCCACCCCAGCAAAGTGGCGTTGACAGGCGTTGCTGGCTCGGCGATAGTGTCGCCCGGACAGGACGACTCCCGGTGATGAGCAGGCCGCTCGTCATGGAGTCACGGACGATCGCCTGTCGCCCTGAGCAACACGATGGAAAGCCCGCAAGGACGAGGGCCTGGCGTGTAGACTTGCCCGTCTCGCCTTGCCGGACGATTCAGTCCCTCACCCCCTCGACGTTCCAGGCGCGCTTCGAGACACCCAGGATGGAGCCTGCGATGCGAATACTCGTTACCGGCGGAGCCGGTTACGTCGGCTCGGCGATGGTCCCGATGCTGCTGGACCAGGGCCATCGGGTCCGGGTCCTGGACACCTTGAAGTTCGGCGGCCACGGCCTGCTCCCTTGCTGCTCGAATCGCTTCTTCGAGCTGGTCAAGGGCGACGTGTGCGATCCCGCGACGGTCAAGACGGCCCTGGACGGGATCGACGCGGTGATCCACCTGGCCGCCATCGTGGGATACCCGGCGTGCAAGAAGGAGCCGCAGGTCGCCCAGGCCGTCAACGTCTACGGGACCGCCAACCTGCTCCGGCATCGCAAGCCCGACCAGAAGTTCCTCTTCGCCTCGACGGGCAGCATCTACGGATCGATCCCCGACTATGTCTGCAACGAGGAGACTCCCCGCGCGCCGATCACGCTCTACGGCGAGACCAAGGCCGCGGCCGAGCAGATGGTCCTTGATGCCGGAAACGGCGTCGCCTACCGGTTCGCCACGGCGTTCGGCGTCAGCAATCGCATGCGGCTCGACCTCATGCCCAACGACTTCACCTACCAGGCCGTGCGTAACCGCAACCTGATCGTCTACGAGGGGGGGTTCAAGCGGACTTTCGTCCACGTCCGCGACATGGCCCGCTCGTTCATCTTCGCGCTGGAACGCTGGAATGAGATCAAGGACGACGTCTACAACGTCGGCCACGAGAGCATGAACTTCACCAAGGAGGACGTGGCGCGTAAGATCCTCGAGCACGTCGATTACTACCTCCATTTCGCCGAGGTCGGCACCGACGCCGATCAGCGCAACTATGAAGTCTCCTACGAAAAGATCCGCAAGCGCGGCTTCGAGACCACAATCGACCTCGATCGCGGCGTCGCCGAGCTCGTCCGCGCGGTCAAGCTGATCGAGTTCCAGAATCCGTTCGCCAACGTCTGAGCTCCGGTCGAGTAGGAAGCTCTGTGGGCACCGGTCGGGCGCGGCGAACGGCATCGGTGCTCGCAGAGCTCCCTACAGAGCCATTCCTATGCGCCGACTCCACGGAGGGAAACGGTGAGCCATCGACGGTGGTTCCGACGCACCCTGCCCGCGATATCCGAAGCCACGACCCAGGACCGAGCGGCCCGCCATCGGATCGGCATCGATCCCGGAGCGGGGCGTATCCCGCCAGCTCCACACTCGGGCGTCCGGAGTTCTCTCGAAGGTACAGGCAAGCGGGTCCTGTTCATCAACCAGTATTACTGGCCCGATCATGCCTCGACGGCCCAGCACCTGACCGACCTGGCCGAATCGATGGCGGAGCGCGGTTACGAGTGCCACGTCCTGTGCTCCCGGAGCCGCTACCAGCCGGGCGAGCCGAAGCCGGCCTCCTCCGAAATCCACGAAGGAGTGCGGATCCATAGGATGCCCGCGACCTCGCTCGGGCGTCGCGGCACCTGGGCCCGGATGACCGACTATCTGAGCTTCTACGCGGGGGCCGTGATCAAGGCCATGCTCCTCCCCCGCTTCGACGCCGTAATCACCCTCACGACGCCCCCGATCATCGGCCTCGTCGGCACGCTCCTGAAATGGCTCAAGGGGACGCCGCACGTCTACTGGAGCATGGACCTGCACCCGGATGCGAGCCTGGCGTTGGGGCGGATGTCCCCGCGCCATCCGGTCAGCCGGGGTTTTCACTGGCTCAGCGGATTCGTCTACCGACAGGCGGACCGGGTGGTCGTCCTCGGGCCGTACATGGCCGACCGGATCGCCCTGAAACGGGTCGAGGCGGACCGGATCCAGACCATCCCGGTCTGGAGCCGTCGCGACGAGATCTACCCGATTCCGCGGGCGGCCAACTGGCTCCGCAAGTCGATGGGACTGGGCGATGCGTTCGTCGCGATGTATTCTGGCAACCTCGGACTGGCCCACTCGTTCGAGGAATTCCTGGCGGCCGCGCGCCGGCTCCGTGATCGGAACGACATCGTCTTCTTTTTCGTCGGGGACGGGCCGCGATTGGGCGAGGTGAAGGCCATCCAGGAACGCGAGGGCCTGGCGAACGTGCGCTTTCTGGAATATGTGCCGCGGTCTCAGTTGCACGTCTCGCTCTCGATGGCCGATGTCCACCTGATCTCGATGCGGCCCCAGATGACCGGGATCGTCGCGCCGGGAAGCTCTACGGCGTGATGGCGGCGGGCCGGCCGGCCGTCTTCGTCGGGCCGGAGCATTGCGAGACGGCCGATACGATCCGGCACGTCGGCTGCGGCATGACCATCGCGCCCGGGGACGACGAGGGACTGGTCGCTTCGCTGACTCGTCTGGCGGCCGACCCCACCCTGGCGCGGCGGATGGGCGAGCGGGGCCGGTCGGCCTTCCTCGCGAACTACGAGAAAACCCTCTGCTGCAACCTCTGGCGCGAGCTGATCGCTCGCTCGGTGTCCGTTGGCCGGCGGTCCGCGGTCCGTAAGCCATTACGAACGGTCTGGCGCAGTCCAGGAGACCCGGCCCGAACCGAGGGGCCGGCGCGAAGACGAGATGCCGGCGCCACAAGGGAGGTCCGTTCTACACCAACCCTCGCGTGAAGAGGTTCAAAATCGTGAAAACGAGTACCACATTCATCGCCTCGATCCTGGTTCTGGCGGCCGTGTCCGCGACGTCCGGCGCGGAGCCCCCTGCGCGGAGCGTCGCCGAGATCCAGGCCCGACACGACCGCGCCTTCCTTCGGGAGCTGGCCGAGTACCTCGTCAAGAACCCCAAGGCCGACGATCGCGAGCAAGCGTACGCCGCGCTCTTCAACAAGGCGATCGAGCACGACTGGTTCGCCGAGACCGAAGAGCTCGCCGGGCAATACCTCAAAGTTGACCCGGACGGTCCCGTCAAGGCGCTGGCGCAGATCATCCTCACGATGGGCCAGGCCCAGGCCGGCCACTATGACGATGCCCTGGCCCGGCACCGCGAGCTGATCCAGGGTCTCGACCCGAACGAGCAGGAGGAGTTCGCCTCGAGCTTCTCGGACTCGCTCGCGAGCGCGGCGATCGCCGCGGGCCAATTCGCCGCCGCCCGGCAGGTCTATACGACCCTACTCGCGCGGTTCGAAGACAGTCCGAACCTGCGCCAGAAGGTGCAATCCGACCTGAAGCGGCTGGATCAGATCGGCAAGCCCGTGCCGGCCTTCACGGCGGAGGACATCCGGGGTCAGGCGATCCGCCTCGCGGCATACCGGGGCAAGTATGTCCTCCTGGATTTCTGGGCGACGTGGTGCGGCCCCTGCGTCGCCGAGTTGCCCCGGCTCCAGGCGGCCTATCAGTCGTACCACGATGCCGGCTTCGAGATCATCGGTATCAGCCTGGACGAGTCCAAGGCGGCCGTCGTTGACTTCGTCAAGGTGCGCAAGATCCCCTGGCGGCAGGTCCACAACGCGGGCGGCGCCAACGACCTCATCGAGTCCCTCGGCGTCACCTCGATCCCCGCGACCTACCTGATCGATCCGGAGGGGACCATCCTCCGCATCGACCTCCGCGGCAAGGCCCTGGATGAAACCTTGGCCCGCCTGTTCAAGCGACAGGCGGCACGGTGAGGCTCGGTTCGGCGTGAGGGCAGGTTCCCCGGAGTGCGCCAGGCTCCTCGGTTTTTATGGATCGAAAGAGTCATTTTCTCACCTGCCCGATTCCGAACTGGTCGCCAGCCCGGACAGGCTCGTTCCCGCGGAAGTCGATCTCGACCATCTTCTCGCTCTGGACGTCGCGGCCGGCCTCATCCTTGAGCCCTGCGACGATCTTGCGCGATCGGGTCTCGATCACGTCGCCGGTTGACGGATACGCGTAGCGGCCGTCGATGCTGAATGTGATCCAGCCCGGCTGGTCGCGGACCATGATGTTGGCGACCTGCTTCGGGGGCATGACGGTTGCGTCGAAGATATGCATCCGGCTGTTGGCCGCGTCGGTCACCCACAACTCCTTGTCATCGGGCGTCAGGCCGATGCCATGGCTGGGACAGCCGTGACGCTTGGTCGGTCCTTTTTCAAACCCGCTCACCTCGACGCGATACAGCTTTTCCCCGGTCCTCAAGTCGCCCACTTCGAAGCCCAGCAGATTGTTCACATTCACGAAGCAGTAGGTCTGCGGACCGTTGACCGTGAACGGCCGGATGCTCGCGGCGAAGGGACCGACCGAGCGGACGATCTGGTGCGTGCGCGTGTCGACGACCGTCAGGTTCGGCGAATTCAAGCCGGCCAGATAGGCTTCCTTGCCGTTCGGCCCGACGATCGTGTTGTGCGAGCCGGATCTCGGCGTGATCCGCGCGATGACCTCCCCATCCGCCGCTCGGACGACATACCAGATCGGACCCTCGAAGGACGGGAGGAAGATCAGCGACCCGTCCGGCGTGATCGCCATCCGGTCGCATCCTTGCTCGTAGGTCTTCTCCCAGAGGAGCTTCTCCGAGACCAGGTCGAGGCACATCAACTGCCGGATGGTGCTGATGTAGATTCGCCGGGTTTGCACGCTGGCGCAGATTCCCTTGACGTTGATCGGAGTCCTCTTCTCATCGAGGCCGGCCGTCGAGATTCGCTTGAGGAAGCGATGGCCGTGGTCGATGTCAAAGACCAGCAGCCCATGGCCGCCGTACTCGAGGTAATTGCGGATGCCCGGCTCGGCGACATAGAGCCGATGCCGGACCTCCTCGCTCGCGCGATCGTCTCCGCCCAGCGCCCGGGAAGGAGATAGGCCCATCGGAGCGGAGAGAAAAACGATCGCAAGGATCCCCAATCGGATCGGACGATGACCGGAATTCATGGTGGTCGGTCTCCTCAAAGAACGTGGCCTGGGTCGGGAATGCCGGCAACGTACTCCATCTCGATGTGGACGCCGTCGCTACCGATCGGCACAAAGCCGTGACGCTCATACAACCTGACGGCCCGATTGAACGTTTCGACGTGGAGGCGTACCGGCTGGCCGGCCTCAGCGCCCTCATCCAGCACCGCCTTCAGGAGCGCGCCGCCGATCCCCTGGTTTCGGTGCTCCGACAACAAGCCGACATCCACCACGCGGATCGCTTCGGGGCCACGGTGGATGAAGAGGCGACCAACCGGCTGACCGCCGACGAGGATCACCTCATATCCCGCTTCCGGGAAGCCCTGACGGTAAGCGGCGTTCTGGGCGCCGAACTGCATCTTCAGAAGGACTGTCTTCTGGGCGTCGTCCCAGTCGCCGAGCCCGATCTGTTCCGCGCGGGTGCTCGCAAAAACCTGGTACAGGAATGACTCGTCCGCGGGCAGAGCGGGACGGAGGACGATCGAGCCGGCCAACGGCCCTTGCACGCGGTCTGTCAAAGGCTGGCGAACCATGGCAGTACCCTCCGATCGCAACTCCATGATGCCGCTGATGTCGTCGGATTGACGGCCGGCACGAAGCTGATCCAGTTCGACCTTTTCAGACGAAGTTTCTCAATTTGGCGTGGATCCTTGACAGCCGGTTCCAGGTGCTATTAACTATGCGAGTCAGAACGGCGAGGAGCAAGACCGTTCCCAATAGCGCAGGGAGCAGGTCGAATGCTTTTCTCAGTTACGAACCGGAACCTCTGCAGACTCCTCCACGACCCGAGGCCGCAGGGTGATTCATGCTGGATCAGTTGACCGTTTCCGACTTCGTTGACCACGTGAATAGCACGTTCCGGTTCTCGTTGGACTCGGGAGACGTGCTCGATCTGGAATTGATCGACGCCACGGCGATCGGCGAGAGCCATGCGCCGGCCTCATCCGGCATCCGGTCGCAGGCGTTTTCCCTGATCTTCCGTGGCCCGCTCGACCGCTCGCTCCCCCAGCAGATCTATCCGATCGAGCACCCTACGCGGGGCACCCTGGGGATCTTCCTGGTGCCCCTCGGGCCCGAAGGGGACCCGCAGGGCTTGCACTATCAGGCCATCTTCAACTGATCGCCGTTCGGGCTGGCTCGGACCGATTGCGGAGTCGTGCGGCGGCATCTTCTCTCCCAGGTCAGTGGACATCGCGAGGTGATCACCATGGCAGAACCTTACCTCGGGGAAATCACCCCGGTCGCATTCAACTTTGCCCCAAGAGGATGGGCGTTGTGCAACGGACAGATCCTCCAGATCAACCAAAATACAGCCCTCTTTTCGCTGCTGGGGACGACCTTTGGCGGCGATGGAATAAGTACTTTCGCGCTGCCCAACCTGCAGAGCCGGGTCGCCGTCCATAGCAGCTCGAGCTACCCTCTGGGCAGCGCGGCCGGCCTCGAGAATGTGACTCTGAATATCAACCAGATCGCCGCCCATTCGCACCCTCCGGTGTGCTCCACGCAAGCCGGCACCACCGGAGAGCCGGCCAGTCAGGTCTGGGCCGGATCGACCTTCAATGAGACGCTCTACCAGACCGGGTCCAATCCCAACGGGTCGATGCTCACCGGCTTGATCACGCCGAATGGAGGCTCCCAGCCTCATTCCAACCTTCAGCCGTACCTGGTCGTCAATTTCATCATCGCGCTTCAAGGCATATTCCCTTCTCGCAACTAACGAACGATCATCCCGCCGCGGATGCCCCCGCGAGCACGATGGGAAGGAGCATGACAGTGGACCCCTTTGTCGGTCAGATCACCACGGTTGCATTCAACTTTGCGCCGGTCGGCTGGGCAGTGTGCAACGGTCAACTCCTGCCCATCTCCCAGTATGCCGCGCTGTTCAGTTTGATCGGCACGACCTATGGAGGCGACGGGGTAAGCACCTTCGCCCTGCCGAACTTGCAGAGTCGCATCGCCCTCCACCAGGGTCAAGGGACCGGCCTGAGCAATTACGCTATCGGACAAATCGGCGGCTCCGAGAGCGTGACGCTCAACAGCAACCAGCTCCCCGGTCATACGCACCAGGCGCTGTGCTTCACTGGAGGGAGCAACAGCCAAACGCCGGTCAACGGCATCTGGGCGCAGGCCTCCAAGGACAAGCCCTACAAAGCCGAGCTCGGCGCGGGCACCATGGCCCCGAATGCCATCGGATCGGCGGGTGGGAATCAACCGCATCCCAACATCATGCCTTACCAGGCACTCAACTACATCATCGCCCTGGAGGGGATCTTCCCATCGAGGAGCTGATCCGCACCGCAATCGCACCCCGATCGGGATTCGTTCCAGAAGCCATGGCCGACCCGACCATCGAGAGGCAGCACCCGGGTCGATCTGTGACGACATGATAGTAACTTCATGTGACGTGGCTCTCTCAAGACCAGGACAAGCGCCTCGGGGACTCGGAACGAGCCCCCCTTTGGAAACCACGATTCAGAAACCAGGAGATGATCCGATGCCGGCAACTCCGTTCATAGGGCAGGTGATTCCGGTCCCGTATAACTTCGCCCCCCAGGGGTGGGCGTTCTGTAACGGTCAGATCCTGCCGATCGCCCAGAACACGGCGCTGTTCTCGCTGCTGGGCACTCAGTTCGGAGGGAACGGGACGACAACCTTCGGCCTCCCGAACCTCCAGGGGTCCGCGGCGATCGGCGCGGGCGTGGGGGCGGGCTTGAGCCCTTACGTCCTGGGCCAGACCGGCGGCACGGCGTCAGTCACGCTGACTGCGAGTCAGCTGGCCGCACATACTCATGGCGCGCTCGCCTTCGGGCGGGGCGGCGACAACAATTCGCCCGCAGGGACCGACTGGGCCAAACCGCCGAACGACCAACCCTTCGGCACGTTGACGCCGCCGGGTGCGATGTCCGCGGCGGCAACCTCGCCCGCCGGCGGCAATCAACCCCATGAGAACCAGCAGCCGTACCTCGTGCTGAACTACATCATCGCCCTCGTGGGTGTCTTTCCTACCAGGTCTTAGAGAGGTCGTCCTGCGCGGGCTGAGTATGCCGCATTCGCCCCGCCTCCACGACGGCTGGCTCTGGGTGCTCAACTCGGGCGCGGGGAAGCTGTGGCGGGTCGACCTCGACTCGTTCCGGCACGAGGTCGTTTGCAGCCTGCCAGGCTACCTGCGCGGGCTCGGGTTCGTCGGGCCGGTCGCCCTGGTCGGCCTGGCCGCGCTCCGCCGCGCCAAAGCCGACGCCGCGCAGTGAGTGGACCGTCCTTACCTGCCGCGAATTCGGATTTCCCAGCTCCTCGAGGGTAAGTGAACGCCGCCGCGTGAAGCCGCTACGCCCGGCGTGACCGCCCGGGTTCATCGCGGGGCGGCGGCTTCCGCCACGCGGAGGACGTGTCCCCGAATGATGTAGCTACGTAAATAACTGCGGTCGCGAATGGTGAGATTAGGAAACGTGATCCCGCTATCCCGTGCAGTCAAGAATGCAGACACTTGACACGACTGTCTGGGCCTGCTGGAATCGTAGCCTGCTGCCTCGGAATCGTTCGGCGACGAGCAATCCCTCCTGCCTGACCCGTTCACTCGGTGGTGAGCCAAAAAAGGAGAACGCGATTCGATGAACCCGAAAACCCGCCTTGTCCTCGACGGGAAGAGCGCCTCATGGAGGGCGCACCTCGGCAAGTGGCGGACGTTCGCCGCGGTCGGGGGCGCCTCGCTGGCCGCCGGCACCAACGCCGATGCCGGGATCGTCTACAGCGGACCCATCAGCGAGTCCCTTTCTCGACCGTTGGGCGTTACCACATTCAAGTCGAAGCTCATCACCATAGGGGGATTCAAGGAATCGCTGTTTGCCGGTGGCGGCGCAGCCAAAGGATACGTCGGCTTCACCCACGTGACGGCCAGCAAGGCCCTGGGATTCGCCCAGAATGCGAGTGGGAATGCCGCCAAGAAATACTCGTTTGGCAATCCGATTCACGTGTTGGCCTCGAAAATCAACGCGACGGTACAGACCAACAACAACGGCGCTGTCCACGGCTCGTTCGGTCCAGGAGTCGTGACGGGATACGTCGGTTTCAAGGCTCCCAACGGCGACCTCGGGTGGATTAAGGTCCAGGTGTCCGACACGGGCAGTACCGGCTATCCGAACGAGATCACAGTCCTCGGCTGGGCGTACAACGACGTGTCTGGCGGCTCGATCTACGCCGGACAAACGAGCAGCGGCGCGATCCCCGAGCCCAGCTCGCTGGCCCTGGGCCTGCTGGCCACCGGCTCGGTCGGCCTGGCCGCGCTCCGCCGCGCCAGGACCAGGGCGAAGGTTGCCGAGTAAGAACCTGTCCCAGCCTGTAGGGTGGGTCGAGCCGCATCGCGGCGCTGGCCCACCGTCTCCAGGCTGTCGGCGGACCTGCCGGGTTGCTGTGCCGGTGGGCTCCAACGCTTCTTGTGCCGGTGGGCTAACGCCACGATTGAAATCGCGGCTCAACCCACCCGACAAGCTACGACTCGCTGTTGGGCAACCCTGGTGGGGTAGGGGGTCTTTTGGGGCCCCCAGACCCAGGGTGCGCCTCCGGCGACCCTGGGCTCTGCTGTATAACGCCGTTGGCGTAAGGAGCCGACGTGGCCGTACCCCAATGGGGTTGCACATCAAAGCCCAGGGTCGCCGAAGGCGCACCCTGGGTTCACCTTATCACTTATCACTTGCCACTCGCGGCCGAAGGCCGCGCTGCTCGCCCCATTCAGGTGCCCCCGTGAAGACCAGCAAGAAAAAAGTCCTGTTCATTGGCTGGGACGCCGCCGATTGGAAAGCGATTCATCCCTTGATGGATGCCGGCCAGATGCCGCATCTGCAAAACCTGGTGGAACGCGGGGCCATGGGCCGCTGCGCCACGTTGCACCCGCCGCTTTCGCCCATGCTCTGGACGTCGATCGCCACCGGCAAGCGTCCGTTCAAGCACGGCATTCACGGCTTCTCCGAACCCACGCCCGACGGCCGCGGCGTCCGGCCGATCACCAATCTCTCGCGCACGACCAAGACCGTCTGGAACATCCTCAACCAGAACGATTATCGCAGCATCGTCATCGGCTGGTGGCCCAGCCATCCCGCCGAGCCGATCAACGGCGTGATGGTGTCGGACCACTACCATAAAGCCCATCGGCCGATCGACCAGGGCTGGCCGATGTTGCCCAATACCGTCCACCCGCCCGAATTACAAGAGGCGCTGGCCGAGTGTCGCATGCATCCTCAAGAGCTGCTCGGCCCGATGATGGTCCCGTTCGTTCCCCATCTCGAAAAGGTCGATCAAGTCAAGGACCGGCGGTTCTCCAGTCTGGGCCAGACGATCGCCGAATGCGTGAGCATCCACTCCGCCGCCACCTGGCTGCTCGACAATCAGCCCTGGGACTTCTTCGCGGTCTATTACGACGCGATCGACCACTTCTGCCACGGCTTCATGCGGTATCACCCTCCGCGACAGGAGTGGGTTAGCGAGGACGATTTCGAGCGGTACTCCCAGGTTGTTACGACCGCCTATCAATTCCACGACCAGATGCTGGGTACCCTCCTGAGCAAGGTGCCCGACGACACGACCGTGATCCTCATGTCGGACCACGGGTTCCACCCCGACCACCTCCGCCCCCGCGCCATTCCGGATTTCCCGGCCGGCCCCGCCTTCGAACATAGCCCGTACGGCATCTTCGTCATCGCCGGCCCCGGCATCAAGCAGGATGAACCCCTCTTTGGCGTGAACGTGCTCGACCTCACCCCCACCGTATTGACGCTCTACGACCTGCCGGTCGGCGAAGATATGGACGGCGACGTCATCACGGCGGCGTTCGAGAATCCACCGGAGGTCCGCACGATTCCCACCTGGGACGACGTGCCCGGCAACGACGGCCGCCACCCGCCTCACACCCGGCTCGACCCCGTCGCCGCCGCCGAGGCGATGGAACAGCTCGTCGCACTCGGATATGTCGAGAAGCCAGGCGAAAACATCGAAGAATACATTGCGCACACGGTCGATGAGCTGCGTCTCAATCTGCTGGAAGCGTACCAGGACGGCAACCGGCACGCCGAAGCGCTCGAGATCGCCCGCGATCTCTGCCACCGCAATCCCGACAACCAGCGCTATGCCTTGAAACGCTTCCTCTCGTGCCAGGCCCTCGGCCACGTCGCGGAGATGCGCGAGATCGTGGACGACATGGCCGGTCGCCGTCGTGAGCTGTTCCGGGCCGCCCTCGAGCGGATGGCTGAATTTCGCGACCTGGTGAAACATCGCTATGAGGAGAAAAAGGCCGCCGCCGGTGAGACGCCCGACCCGCGGGAATGCGACGAGGAGATTCAGTACGAGCTCAACCCGTACGCGCAGCCCGATAAGCCGCGCGAGTTCCTGCTCCAGCCCGACGAGCGCAAGGAGCTCGAGAAAACGCAGAGGCTCAAGCGGTATCACCCGGCGATCACCGATCTGCTCCAGGCTCAATCGCTCGCGGCCGAGCAGCACGTGCTCCCCGCGCTGGAGATCCTCGAGCGCCTCGGCACGACGCAAACCATCGGCCCGTCGATCCTGCTCCAGACCGCCGACCTGCTGCTCCGGCTGCGTCGGCTGCCCGAGTCGGAGACGGTCTACAACCGAGCCCTGGCGATCGACCCCGACAACACCCAGGCCCATCTCGGCATCGCCCGGCTGGCCCTGCGTCGCCGCGAGTACCAGCGCGCCGCGGACGCCGCCGGCGAGGCGTTGGGCCGGCTCTATTTCTCGCCGATGGCCCACTTCCTCCAGGGCGTCGCGTTGGTGGGCCTCCGCGAATACGCCCGAGCGGCCGACTGCTTCCGAACCGCGCTGTCGCAGAACCCGCACTTCCCCCAAGCCCATCTGATGCTCGCCCGAATGCTCAAGTTCCGGCTCAACGACCCCGAGACTGCGGCCGAGCATTTCCATTGGTATCGCGAGATGCATCGCCACCGGCCGGAGAAACCCTCCGCGCGGGTGGTGGGCGGCGGTTGGCGGGTGGCGGCTGGGAAGCTGGCCGAGACTGCCGCGCCCGCGCCTGTCCTCATCCCCACGCACCTCGACGCCCCCCTCCCGCCGCTGGGCGACGACGTCTTGATCGTGAGCGGCCTGCCGCGTTCGGGCACATCGATGGTGATGCAAATGCTTCACGCCGGTGGGATGCCGATCCTCACCGATACGCTCCGCGAGGCCGACGAGGACAACCCCAGGGGCTACTTCGAACACGAAGCCGTGAAGGCGATGTTCCGCGACCAAGGCTGGCTGACCGAGGCGCGCGGCAAGGCGTTGAAAGTCGTCGTCCCGCTCGTCTGCCATCTCCCGCCCGGCTGCAACTACCGGGTCGTCCTGATCGAACGCGACTGCAACGAGATCCTCGCCTCGCAAGCGAAAATGATCGCCCGGCGCGGCGAATCGATCGAGGACACCCCCGAACGTCGCGACCGCCTCCGCCGCGAATACGACCGCCTGATCGCCCAGACCGTGGGCCTGTTGAGTCATCGGGAAGATGTGTCTTTATTGCGAATTCGGCATGGAGACGTCATTCGCGATCCCCTGGCGGCCGCGAATGTGTTAAACCGATTCGCCGGCGGAGAGCTGGATTTCACCAGGATGTCAACGGCCGTCGATCACTCGCTGCACCGCAACCGCCGGGTGACGGTCGGCGCGTGAAATCGGCGGGTAGCCGTTCACATCTTGGAGCGCTTAACAGATGGGTTGCGCACAAGAACAGCCGATCTCCGGCGGCCTGAAGGGCCGCGGGAGCCGAGCCCCGGGTGAAACCCGGGGTCCACGGCACGCCCACGTCTCGGGCGGCCTGAAGGGCCGCAGGAGATCCCTCCGGCACCCGTCAGGGTGCACAAGAAGGGCGCAGGGCGCATGAGTCCTGGGGTTTCACCCCAGGCTGGGTTGCTGCGGCCCTTCAGGCCGCCGCAGGACGTCCCCAAGGCTTCGGGTGGGGCTCGATCGCTCTCGCCGGAGACGTGCGCAATGCAACCGTAAAGCGCTCTAAATGGCCTTGCGTGATTCCGGGAGGGCGAGGCTCCGTCCGAGCCCCTGATGAATATCGGCTCGCACGGAGGCTCGCCCTCCCCGGATCGTGCAAAGTCATTTAGCGTGTCGTTCACCGGAATTTCGATTGCAAAGGTCACGCCTTACCTCTACGGCGCAAACTCGGCAAGCCTCAATGGATCTACGTTTAATATTAATGTGTCGAGCAATGACGTTGAGGTTTTTGACTTTCTGTATCCCTCCGGTTCTCAGACGATCAATGTGGGTGATGTTTTCGGCCTGTTGAACGTCCAGTACACGGTCGCCTCTGGCGCAGTTGCCGGCACGAGCGGCACACTGGGGATCGGCCCGGATCCATCGCTCTCGGACTCTACCGGCGCCGGCGTCTCCTTGACGACTCAAGCGGGATCGATCACCATCGCCACTTCCTCCATACCCGAGCCCTCGAGCGTGATCTTGCTGGCGGTCGGCTGCGCGGCGGTTGCGCTCCGTTCAGCAAGGAAGCTCCCGGCAAGGGCGAAGCGTTGATCCGACCGGACTCGGGCGCAATTCGCCGTTCTCAGACGACCGGTTCCTCACGCGCGGGTTCCTGGCTCTTGTCGTGTAGGACCGGATCGAACGGCGTGGCTGCCACGGGCGGCGGCTCGAGGTTCGCCGCCGCGAGGTAGACCGCCTTGATCACGCGCTCTGCCGCCGAGCAGGAGGTATTGGAAGACGAAGGTGAACAGCAGGGCCGGCGTGATGGCGGAGGACTGGATGGCCGTGGCGAAGCCCTCATCGCCGATGGTCGCAACCATCCCGATCCCTGCGATCGGGCTCAAGGCGTAGAAAGGATACCCCGCCTCACTCGTCCGCATTGGTCCCGAGGCCCACCCGTGGATCGTGCCGGCAACCATCGGCAAGGCCCAGGTCAGGAACAGGAAGAGGCCGAAGTAGGTCGTGCCCCGCCCCGCGAATCGGAGCAAGAAGTACTGCAATGCCAGGCCGAAATAGCTGACGACCAGGACCGCCGTCGCCAGCGCCAGGGGATACGATCCCCACGATCGCCCGTAGGCCGGCGAAGTGACTCCCGGAAACGTCCCGGCGATCGTGCCGACAGCCAGCACGATGCCCGCGATGAGCGCCAGCGCGACCCAGTTCACCGACAGGTCGTCCCACCACGGGAGCCGGTTGCGCCGAGCTTCTGGGCCCGCCACAGGCCCTTGTAGTATTCGGCCTGATTGGGCGTGACCATCATGGTCAGCAAGATCGCCGGGATCGCGAGCATGTACAGGGCGACGATCTCCCGATACTCGTAGTCTTCCTGTCGCCAGATCCCTCCCAGCACCAGGGCTGCGAACGTCACCATGGCGACGATCGCCTGGGGCTTCGAGAGCGGATGGAGCCGCGCCGATTGCATCTTCCGGCAGCACGCCAGCAGGATGAAGAACAGGAACGGGAGCTGGTAGATCAGGATCACCGGCATCCAGGGGAGCGAGACGCCGTAGAAGCTCAATCGCTGATCGCCCTCGGCCAGGTTGATCGAAAACCATCGGCCGCCTATTGCCATATTTACGAACAAAAACATCAATATGATTACGATACCGATGACGTTGCCGGTGGCGGTCCTGGATCTCGAGATGAGGCCGTTCAAGAGCGCGATCCCCTGGAAGCACCAGCCGGTCGTGATCAGGAGGATCATCAGTTGGATCGCCGCGCGGGGGCTGGGGACGCCGAAGGCCATGCAGATGAGCAGGAAGGGGAGGGTCGCGGCGAAGAGCAGATACTCCCGGATCGGCGCGCCGAAGAAGAAGCCGAACGTCAGCTCGGTGGGCGTCATCGGCGTGACGCGATGGAAGTCGAGGATGCCGGAGGCGCGCCGCGCCGTTGACCGACGCGTTGACCTGCGACGCTCCCATGATGATCAGGATGATGACCTGGAGGCACAGCAACCACCCGGCCGCTCCGCCGGAGATAAACATGTCGAGCTCGTAGCCAGCGTAGGCGATGCAGAGGCAAAGGACGAGGACCACCACCAGCGCCGAGAGGACGGCTTGCGGCCGGAGTCGCGACCGCAGGTGCTTGACGAGGATCGGGTTGTCGAGCCACTCACGCAGGCCGTCCCAGTTCATCACGAAAGCTCCTTGGACCCCACCTTGAGGAACAGATCTTCGAGGTTATCCCGGCGGCGGGCGAAGCCGGAGATCCGGACCCCCTGCCCCACCAGCCGTGCGAGCAGCTCGCTGGCGGCCTCGGCATCGCCCCGGTAGCGAAACTCAAACGTATGGTCGTCCCGGCGCTGGATCGGACCGGCCCAATCGTCGGCGCCGACGATCCATTCGAATTGTTCCACGTTGGAGAGCACCTCGACGGAGAGGAGCGAGTCGCCCAGGATCCGCCGATTCACCTCGTCGATCCGCCCGCTCACGACGATCTGGCCCCGTTCCATGATCGTGACCGACGTGCAGAACTCGTTCATCTCGGCGAGGATGTGCGAGGAGATCAGGACCGTCTTCTTCTGCTCGGCCATGCGGCGGAGGATGTTCTTGAGGTCGATTCGGCCCTGGGGATCGATCCCGCTGGCCGGCTCGTCGAGCAGAAGCACGCGGGGATCGGGGATCATGGTCTTGGCGAGCATCAGCCGCTGGCGCATTCCCCGCGACAGCTCGACGACCATCGCCCCGCGCTTCTCGGTCAGGCCGACCATGTCGAGGTGATCGGCCACGGCGTCGATGCGCTGGGAGCGGCTCAGCCCGTAGCTGGCGGCGAACAGGTCGAGGAACTCCCAGACTTTCAAATCTTCGTAGACCGGCGGGAAGTCGGGCATGAAGCCGACGATCCGGCAGACGTCGCGGGGATGCTCGCGGACGTCGACCCCCATGATCTCGATCTCGCCATAGGTCGGCTCCAGCAGGCCGAGCATGGCGCGCATCGTCGTGGTCTTGCCGGCGCCGTTAGGACCGATCAGGCCGCAGACCTCGCCTGGCCCGACCTCCATCGTGAGGTCGCGCACGGCGCAGACGTTATCGTAGTCAACGCGCAAGTCCTTGATCCGGATCATCCTCGAGATCTCCCACCGCCCGTTGTCCCGCGTTGGCTTTCGTTACTTCGCTGCCGCCGAGTTCGTCCGGCGAATGGCTTCTTCGATCCGTGGTTTCAGCCCGGCGAACTCGCCCGCCGACTGCACCGCTTCCCCCTGGTCGACAATGGCCCTCAGTTCATTCGTCAGATCTTCGATTTCCTTGTGGGGTAGGTCGTCGGGTTTCTCCGCTTTCGCGAGCTTTGGGAGCTTCGCGCGGATTTGCTCCTCGATTGGGATCGCCCTTTCGATGAGGGCGAGGACTCGCCGGTGGTCCTCGGCCGGATCTTCCCGATGGATCATCTTCTCCAGGCGAGCTTCCCGGGCCTTCGCGATTTCCCATTTCGCCTGGTTGGCCAGTTCGGTGGCGCAGGCCTTTTCGACCTCGATCTGAAGTTCCTTCAGCCGTTTCGGCTTGGTGTATACGAGCAGGAGCTTCTTCTTGGCTTCGAACTGCTCGAGCAGGTCAGCGCGCTTGCGGTCCTCCTGCTCCGCCTCGGCAACCGCGTCGGCATAGAAGTATTGGCGATGGAGGTCCAAGACAGATTTGGCCGCGCGTTCCTTGCTCCGTGCGAGTTGGTCCTTCGCGAACTCGACGATATCCCGACCCCGTTGCAGGTCCGAATGAGCGGGGATGATTTCCATTTCCACCGTCGCCAGATCCGACGGAAAGATCCCGCCCGTGTATTCGGTTATGGCGATTTCGGCGACCTCGCGGGTCAGTTTGGAGGTCTGATAGCTGGCCTTGGCAGATTCGGTCTCGATCCGCTGATTGACAAGTTGATCCTGAAGCTGCCCCTGGGTAGGATCCTTCAAGACCCGCTCGGCGAGGCCGATCAGCCGATCGTAGACGGCGTTCAAAGGCTGCTGGGCTTCGGCACCAAGCCGTTGGTGTGACGCCTTCTCGGGCGCCGGAGCCCCTGGCTGGGATCGAGTCTTTTCATCGTCGAGGGCGGGCTTCGACGGCTTATTCGGGTTGGCGGCCCGAAGAAACCCGAACAATCCGGTTCGTGAAGGCGAGGGGCGAGCAGCCCAATGGACCTGGGGTTTGAGGTTGGCGAATCGTGCCCCCGCCTGTTCCAACCCCACCTGCTCCCCGAGCGACTCGAGCTGGTTGGTCAGGTCTCGAAGCGCCGTCTGGAGCGACTCGTCGGGTTTACCGCCTCCGGCGAGCTGATCCCGCTTCGCTTCGATCGCGTCCTGGATCGGAAACGCTTGTTGAACCAGAGCGAGGAGATACCTCTGGACCTCAGTCAGCCCCGCCCGTTTGAGCGACTTCTTCGCTTGATCGAGTCGACCTTTCGCCAGTTCCCAGCTCGCTTGCTTGGCCAGTTCCTCGGCACGTGCCTTCTCGATCTCGGCGCGAAGGTCGCGAAGGCGCTGCTTCCATCGGGGATGGAGGAATCCATTCTTCTTGACCTCGGCTTCCACCACCGCCGCCTCCGCCCTTCTCTCCTCGAACTGGGCCGTCGTGACGCGGAAGGTGTAGTTGTTCTCCATGTCCTTATCGGAGGCGGACTCCTTCTTCATGAGCGCACGGATCTGGGCGAGTCGGTCCATCGCTTCCGAGACCGCTTTCCGAGCTCTCTCCAACCTGTCAGTGGCGCGCTTGAGCTCGGTTTCCACAGCCACCTTTTCCTGGGCAGAGGCCACTTTCTGGTATTCATCCAGGGTGAGCTCGGCAACCTCGCGGTCGAGATTGGCACTATGGAGTCGGGCCTCGGCCGATCGGACCTGAAGTTCGAGGCTGACGATTTCAGTCCGGATGCGATCGGAAGCCTCCGCGTTATCGAGGATGGGGTTCACGATCTCGATCAGCCGATCTTCGTTCCTCGTCAGAATTCGCTGGATCTCCGAGATGAACGCCTGGTAAGACCGCGGGTCCGGCACGGAAGCCCCGGGTTTCGATGGGTCCTTGTCATCGCCGCGGGCAGGCTTTCCCGGTCCGCTCATCAGGCCGAGCGCCACGATCGCGGTGGCGATGGCCGCTGCGAGGGACACGCTAAGACGAGCCCTGGACCGGCGCGGAACCGACGCTTCGGTGTTCCAATCGTCAACGGTAGTCGAGGCGAGTGACAGCGTCATGGTGATCTCCTTGTTCGGCCTGGCGGGTTTGAGAGGAAGCCGGAGCCCAGAGATTGATTATCGCTGATAAATCGAGTCGGTCGCAACGCAACCGGCAGATCGGGGCTCTCCTGGGTGCGTCGGCCCAGCGGGCCGCCCACTCCAGCCACCGCACCGCGCCGAAAGGAGGGCCTGCCCCGTGATCACTTTCGTCACTTCGCTGACGCCGGGTTGGCGGGACGAATGGCCGCTTCGACGCGCGGCTTCAACCGGATAAGCTCGCCTGCCGACCACAGGGCTTCCCCTTCGTCAACAATGGCCATCAATTCATATGTAAGATCATGGATTTCTTTGCTGAGCAGGTCGTTGATTCGCTGTCCCTTCGCGATCTGAATGGCTTTTCCATAGAGTTGCTCCTCGATCGGGATCGCCCGCTCGATGAGGGCGAGGATCCGCTTGGTGTTGTTGTCCGACGTCGGTCGTTGAATCGCCTTCCTCAGGCGAGCTTCCCGGGTTTTCGCGGACTCCCACACCGCCTGCTTGGCCAGCTCCTCGGCACGGGACTTCTCGACTTCGGCCTCGAGTTGCTTCTTCCGTTTCGGCTGGGTGTAATTGGCCAGAATCATCTTCTTCGCTTCGGCCTGCTTGAGAGTGTCCCTCGCCTCGGCGTTGCGTTCCCTCAATTCGGCCGCAGCAACCTGGTCGGCGTAGAATTGAACGAGCCTGAGGTCCGAAAGGGAGTTTCCCGAGAGCGCCGTGATGCGCGCGAGCCGGTCTTTCGCGTTCTGGGCCTGTTCCTGAGCACGAGGAATGTCAGAGCGAGCGAGGACGATCTCGCCGTCCGCCGTCGCCTGATCCTGACGAAAAACCCCTTCGGTGTTTTCGATGACTTTGATCTCGGCGACCTCACGGACTAACTTGGCATTCTTGTACTCGGTCTCGGCGGATGCAGCGCCGATCATCTGTGTCATGAGCTGATCTCGAGGATCCTGGCCGGACGCGGGAGCTTTCAGGACGCGCCCGGCCAGGCCGATCAGGCGCTCCGAGATCTCGTCCAAGGACGGCTGGGTCTGCGTGGCGGCCGGTGAGTGGGACGTCAGTTCGGGCGTCGGGATTTCCGGCTGGGATCGCGGCGTTTCCTCGCCCAGGGTCGGTTTCGCGGATCGGTCCAGGATCCTGGCGAGAATCCCGACCGCTCCGGTTCGCGGGGCGGGAAAACGGGCACCTGTGCGGATTTCCCGTTTCAACCTGGCGATCCGCGCCGATCCCTGTTCGATCGCCGCCTGGTCCACGAGCCCTTCGAACTGGTTGGTCAGATCGCGGAGCGCCGCCTGGAGTGACTCGTCGGTTTTCCCTCCCTTGACGAGCTGGCCCCGCTTCGCCTCGATCGCGTCCTGGATCGAAAACGCCTGCATGACGAGCGAAAGGATGTGCTTCTCGACATCAGTCAGTTCAGGTCGCTTTGTCATCCTGTTCGACCGCGGCGCGTTTGCCTTTCTCCAGCTCCCAGGTCGCTTGCCCGGCCAGCTCCTCGGAACTGGCCTTAATAGCTTCGCTCATGAGCTCCTTGATGGTCTTGCCCCTAACGTATTGTTCCAGTATCTTTTTCTTGCTTTCGGCCTGTTCCAGCTCGAGCGTCGCTCTTACTTCCAAGCAACTCGGCAGCAGCGACGCGGTCGATGTACTCGTATTCGACGTTGAGCGCGAGGGCAGACTCATTCTTCAAGAACGCCCTGATGTGGGCGAGTCGTTCCTTGGCTTCCGGGACCGCTTTCCGCGCGCCTCCAACTTGTTCCGGGCACACTGGATCTCGGATTCTTCAATCGCTTGCTCCCGGACGAAGGTCCCTTTGTCGTATTCGCGCAGGGCGAGCTTGGCGGCCTCGCGATCGAGCTTGGCGCTCTTGTAGCGGGCCTCGGCCGATTCGACCTGAAGGTCGACGGCCGGGAGCTCATCCGAACCCGGATTGGGAGCCTCCCCGTTCCCGAGGACGGACTTCACGAGCTCGATCAGCCGGTCGTCGTTGCTTTTCAGTACGCGGTCGATCATCGAGATAAACGCCCAGTAAGACCCCGCCGCCGGCGCGGAAGTCCCGGGTTTCGATGAGCCCTTGTCATCGCCTCGGGCGGACCTCCCGTGTCCGCTCAGCATGGCCATCGCCACGATCGCGGTGGCGATGGCCGCCGCGAGGGACACACGAAGGTGAGCCCTGAACCGGCGCGGTGCCGGCTCATCCGTCTTGTGATCGTCCACAGGAATTGCGGAGGGCAACAGCGTCATGGTCATCTCCTGGCTCGGCTGGGCGGGTTGGAAAGGAAGGAGCCCGGAGATCGATTATCTCTGGTAAATCGGCAGATAGCGATATTCCACCGACAACGCGAGGACCGCCATGGCCGTGCAGTAGTTCCGGCCGCCGGTGCGGTCGTGGCCGTCGTCGGAGAGCCAGCTCCCGTCGTTGCCCTGATGGGCGAGCAGGATCGCGACGAGCTTGGGATAATAGGAGAGGAAGTACTTGTCACCCATCTGGAACATGGCGATCGCGGCGTAATACACCTCGTAGAAGAAGGACGTGCTGGACCACCGAGGCGGGTGCTTGAGCAAGTACTCGGCGCCGGCGACGGCCTCCTTGGTGAAATGCTCGCCGCAGATCTCCAGGGCGAGGATGCCGGTCCCCGTGCGGGGATTATTCGGCCCGCCGCCGGGCTGGTAGCCGAAGCCGCCCTCGCGCACGGCACAGCGCTTGAGGTAGCCGACGGCGCGATCGATGTTCTCGGAAGGCACCTCGCAGCCGGCGGACCGGGCGGCGCGGAGGGCCATGAGCTGCCAGCCACTGACGCTGATATCGCTGTCGTCGCTGGTCGGCTGGTAGCGCCAGCCGCCCGCGTGATTGCGATTCTTGGGGCGGTCCTGCGCCGCCAGGATCAGCTTGACCGCACGGACCAGCGTGGTCCGGAGCTGGCCGGCGACCTCGGGATCGTCGATCATGCCGACGACCTCGGCGAGCATGAGCGTGCTGATGCCGTGGCAGTACATCGGGCCGTTGCTCGAGCGGGAGGCGATCACGCCATTGGGACGCTGGTGGTCCAGGACGTATCGGATTCCCCGTTCAATCGACTCGCGATACGGGCCGGGCTCGCCGGGCACGTGACCCGCGGCCAGGAACGCCATCACCGCGAGCGATGTGACCGACGTCGCCGGGCCGAAGTTGCCCGAGTCCCACGCACCGTCGGGCCGCTGGGCCGATCGGAGATACTCGAGCGCCCGGTAGATCGCGGCATCGGACAGGGACGCCGGCTCGGCCGCGTGCATCGGCAGCGGACGGATCAGGGTCGCGGCCAGGAGCAGCGTTACGAACGTCTTCAACAGCGTGTCCTCAGTAGGTCAGGCTTTCCAACCTGACGCCCGATTCTGTCAGGCTGGAAAGCCTGACCTACGGTTCTGCCGGTGATTCCTTGGCGGCTCCCGCGGCGATCTCGCGGAAGTAGAGCTGGATGAGTCGTGCGTAATCCTCGCGATAACGCCCATGCGACGACTGGAGGATCTCGGTCCGGAGGTGGCCGGGAAGCTCGCCCCAGGCCCGCCCGGTCTTGCGCCGGATGGATTCCTTGAACTCGGCCAGATCCACATCGGCCTGGCGGCCGGGTCGACTCTGGGGATCGCGCGGAGAGCCGCTGGGCTCGGTCGGCGATGGCTCGGCATTGGGCTCGGCTTCGGCCATCTCATCGGCCGGGAGCGACGATCTGGCGAGGCGCGCCTCCTCGGCCTGCGCGGCGGCCATAAGATCGCGGGCGGCCTCGCGCATGGCCTCGCGAGCGGCCGGTCCGGCCTGCACCGCCTGGTCAGGTCGGCGGGCCTGGACGAGCCGGCTGGCGGCCCGGAGGATCGCCGCGCGCGCCGCGCCCAGCGGCGGATTCCCATCGGGAGGTGTGTCGCCCGGGACCGGGGCCCCGATGCGCGCCGCGTCTCGGGCCGCCTGGAGTTCGGCGCGGAGTGCCGCAGCCATGTCCTCGGCGATTTGCGCGCCCCGCTCGACCATGTCGGAGGCCCGGCGCTGGGCGTCGCGGGCGTAAGGCGGCTGTCCTTGCGCCAGGCGTTCGGTCGCCTGGTCCATGGCCGCCGGGGCATAGTTGCGGAGGTGCCGAGCGGCTTCGACGGCGGGATACATGCTTCGCTCTCCGAGCGGTCGAATCCGATCGCTCAGGTCGCGGAGCGCACCTCCCAGGGCGACGGCCTCGCGGCGGGCCTTCTGCTGCGGCTCGACGTGCCGGCCGAGGACCGCCTGCACGCGTTCCCGGATCTGCCGCTGGCGACGGACGAGGTCCTTCGCGGTCGCGACCTGCCCCGGGTTCAGAGCCAACTCGGGATCGGCGGGTATGGGCGGGCCGACCCTGGCAGCCTGCTGGGCCGGGCCGGGCCGGGAGGGACCGGCGGCGAGCGCCTCGAGGGCTCCGGCGGCACGAGCCTGGGCATCGGCCAGCTCGGCGGGAGCCGGCCGACCCCCGCCGGCACGATCGTCGTCGAACAGGACGGCGCGTTCCGCCAGCTCGGCGGCGTGCTGGACTCGCGCCGCGGCCTCGTCCTTGTGATCCAGAGGCAGGCGGGCCAGCTCGGCGGCGACGGCGCGCTGGCGGCCCAGGGACCGGGCCGGGTCGGTCAGGGCCTCGGGGTCATTCAGGGCGCGCTCGGCGCGGGCCAGCGCGGCGGCCTCCGCCTGCGGTGACGGACGGTCCGCCAGACGGTCGGCCAGGTGGGTCGCGGCCTCGACGGCCGCAGGGACGGCCGCGGCAGCATCCTTCGTGTCGGGATCGGCCAGGGCGTGGGCGGCGCGCTCGGCGAGCCGCACGGCCTCCGCCTGCGCCAGCACCGCGTCAGGAGCCTTGAGGTTCCGCAGCGCGTTGGCCAGACGGCGCTGATCCTCGGCCGCCCCGGCGCGTTCACCGGCGGCCGCGGCCGGGTTTCCCGAAGAGCGGGCGACCGCGGCCTGGACCTCGAGCTGATCGCCTGCCAGCTCGGCCGCCAGGTCGTCGGCGGGAACGCGGCCGTTGAGCTTCTCCTCCAGGCGGTCCATGGCGGCGCGTGCGCGGATCGTGGCCAGGGGGAGGGCCGCCCGCGCCGCTTCGCGCTTCGAGGGATCGCGCAGGTCCTTCAACGCGCGGGACAGCTCCGAGGCACGGCCGACGGCGCGGGCACGTTGCGGCTCGAGGCCTGGCGAGGGCTCCATCTCCCGGAGCGCGGCGATCGCCCGGCTCTGGCGGTCCGCAGCATCGCCGAGGCGTCGGGCCAGCTCTTCGGCCACCTGGGCCATGGTCGCCGGCTTGTCCGCACGGGGCTCGGTCTCGCGGAGGTGCTGGGCGATCTGGCCGAATAGCTCGTTCGTCAACCGCCGCGCCTCGACGAACTTCTGGCGGGTCGGCTCCTGACGGCGCCCGGCGTCCGGCAGGTCGTTCGCCAACCGTCCCAGCGCTGACGCGCCTCGTTCCGGGCCTCACCGATCGCTTGCGGACCGAGGTGCTTCAGCGCCTCGACGGCGCGCGATGTCTTGTTCACGGCCTCGCGTGCGGCTTCGTGGGGGAACCGATTCCGTCCTTCCTGGCCCTGCGGGGGCTGGATCGTCCGGGCCAGCCCGACGATCGCCTCCTCGCGACGGGCGAGGGACTCTCTGCGGGCAACGAGCGCCGCTTTCTCCTCGGCGCTCAGCTTGTCCTGGTCCCGGCGTGAACGGAGGGCCTCGTCGATCTCGCGATTGAGGGCCTCCTGGCGCCGTGCCAGACGGCCGGCCAGCGCCCTGGGATCGGACGGCACGTCCTCGAGGTCCTGGGCGAGCCGCCGTAGCTCGTACTCGGCACCGTCGAGCCGCTGGCGGGCCTGGTCGATGTCCCCATGCTCGAGCGGCTCGATGGGCTGGAGGATCTTGTCGATGTTGAGCCGGGACCGGCCATTCTCGGCCAGCGGACGATCGACTTCCAGGGCCAGGCGCCGGGCATCGTCCTCGAGGGCGCGCTGGGCCTGGGCCAGCGCCCGGAGCTCGGGCGCGTGCCGGGATGGCTCGGCGGCTCGTCGGGATTCTTCGCGCTGGCGGTCGGCCAGGGCGTGGGCCTCACGGGCCAGCCGATCGGCCTCCCGGCTCTCGACCTGCAGGAACGCGCCGCGCAGATCGGGAGTCTCACGGATCAGGCCATCGAGCTGGTTGCGCACGGTGTTCTGCCCGGCCTGGAGCCGATCGAGCTGGGCGCGGTCGCTGAGGTTCCCGGCTTCATTGGCCATCTGCTGCTGACGCTGGGCCAGCGTATAGAGCCGGTCCAGGTGCGCTTCATCCGGGTCGCGTTCATTCAACTTACGACGGAGTTCTCCCAGGCGGTCGCCCACGGCGGCGAGCCGGTCGCGCGCCTGCTCGAGCGCAGCGGGACGATGGTCCGGATCCTCATCCTGGCGCAGGCGTTCGAGCAGGGCGCGGGCGGACTCGGCCTCGAGCTCGGCGGTCTGGCGGAGGGGCCGGGCCAGCGACTGGTGTCGCGGATCGCGATCGAACTCGCGGGCGAGGAGCTCCAGGCGATCGATCAGGTCGCGCGTGCCGGCCTCGCCCCGTTCAACGGCCTTCTGGGCTGTCTTGTCCCATGGGCTCTCGCCACGCCGGGCTGCCTCCGCGGCTTCGCGCAGCCGTTCCACATCCTGACGATTGGCGGCGGCGGCCTTGCGCAGGGCCTCAACCTTCGCCCCGACCGACTCGCGCCGCAGGCGGCTCAGGCGCTTTCGGAACGGTTCGGCATCGGCGACGATCGCGACCCTATGCAGGAGCGACCAGGTGACGTTCGGTCCCCGGGGCCCGGGCCGATTATCGGCGACCCGGAGCCGGTATGCCAGGATGTGACCGGGCACGAGCCGTAACGGGGATAACGCCAGCATGGCCACGCCTCGGACCGATGGCGTGCCCAGGCCGGCCACCTCGACGGCGACCTGGCCCTTCTCCCCTTCGCCTTCGGCATCGGCCGAGCCGTCGCGACGGATGGCGTAGTGGAGCTCGACCGAGGCGACTGCAACGTCATCGCGCACCGCGAAGCCGAGTGCGAGCCGGTCGTCCGGGGCGGCGACTTGCTCCAGATCGATCCCCGGCAACGTGACCGTCGGCGGAGCGTCCGGGTGGACGACCACCCGGCGCGGAGGCTCGGGAGCGTTGGCGATCCCGTGCTCGTCGCGCAGGGCCAGGGAGTAGGACCCGGACGCCTCGGCCACGAGGGTCGCCGAGCCGTTGCGGCCGCTGTCGGGCAGGGTCGCCGCGATGCGCACCGGCAACGCGCCCGCCGGCTGCGGCCAATCGATCTCGAGGGAGCGGACGGGCCGGGTCGGCGTGACGTCGAGCGTGACCCGGCTCCCCTCGAAAGCGTCGATCCGGGCCGGATCGCGGGCGATCGCTGCGGCTCGCCGGGTATAGGGCGGCGGCTCGACCCGGGCCGTGATCGTCGCGACTGCCGGCGGCTCGAGCGCCGTGATCCGATAACGTGGGCTCGACGACCCGCCACAAATCACCCGGTACGTCATCGAACGCACCAGCCTGGGCAGCGTCAGAGCGAACCGGCGAGCCGAGGTGTCGGACGGAGCCGTCGGATCCGATTCCGTCGCCGCCGGCATGGCAACTCGCTGTGGGCTGGCATCCCCTTCGGCGGTCCATTCCAGCCAGGCCGCATCCGGCGTGGTGTCGATGCCGAACCACGGGCGGACGCGCGCCGAGACGGTCAGGTCGGTGCCGGTGGCCAGGACATGATCGCCCGGCGCGATGGTCACGACGAACCGGCCCACACGGTCGAGGTCGGCCCAGGGCATGAGGAACCGCCGGGCGATCCTCCCGTACGATTCCGGCAGGAGGCGGGCGGGAACCGCGATCAGGCCGACGGCGAGCAGCCCCAACGTCAGCCTCCGGACGGCCCGCGACCAGGAGACGGCGCGGCCCGGCTGGACCGCCCGGGATCTCGCGACCGCGTCCTCGGCCAGGGCGGCGATCAAGGTGGGCGAGCCATGAGGACGGATGCCACGGTCCAGCAGCGCCACCGCTGCGGTCAGGCGCTCGCCCAGCTCTGGCTGTCCCTGCTCCGCCACCGCCGCCAGGTCGAACGCGCTGAACCGCCGTACCAGGGGTCGCAACGTGGTCAGGATGAAGGCCAGCCCGGTCACGATCAGCCAGATCCCCCAGATCGCCCACCGCGAACCCTGCGGCAAGACCCAGACGAACTCGGCCGCCATGCCCAGGACGGCTCCCAGGACCAGGATCAACGCGGTGGTGCCCAGGCCCTTGATCAGGAATGCCGTGCGGAGCCGCAGGCCCAGCCGTGCCAACGCCCGGAGGATCGGAGGCGGTAGCGAAGGGTTCGCACTTCGGACCGGGATCGTGCCTTCGCTCATCGCGGTCATCTCCCTCGACCAGCTCAAGACGGACACGCACGCCAGGGATGCCGGCGGCGGACATTCCCAGCGTACGCATGCCGGCACGCTCTCGCAATCGTTGTCCGTATCGGCGGCCTCTTCGGAGTGACCGCTAGGCGAGACAGCCATGTCTTCCGTAACAAGCTGTTTCCCAAGGGGGACTGGCACTTCGAAGGCTCGGAGCCAGTCCCTCTTGGGAATCCGCCAGCAACACCTTGGCCGCACGAGGCGACCGCGGTCGAGACGAAGCGAGAGAAAGAGCGCGTTTGTCCGCTTCCGAACTCCTTCACCGGCCGCCTCGTGCGGCCGGTGAAGGAGTTCGGAATCTCAGTACCGCCGTTGTCAAGAAGCCGGTCAGCTATTTCTTCCGACGATGGCCCGCCATGGCCACGGAGGACCAGTCTTCCTCGGAAGAAGCATCCCGGGTGGTCAAGAGGCCCTCGTCCTGTTCCAGCACATGGTCAACGGCGTTCGCCCGCGATTCGGGACCAGACGCCGCCGGCCTGGACATCGTGACCGGGGTCATGGAAGTCCGGGATGCGACGCGGATGGCGCGGCGTCTCTTGACGACCGGGTGCGCCCGGCCGCGTTTGGTTCGCGGGGTTCCGCGGAATGCGAACTGTCGGAGTTGCCGCTGGCTTCTGTCAGGTCCGGCAGCGGAGCCACCGAGCCGATGAGGTTGGCCGGCGTCGCGGTGACGGCCGGGAGGTTAGCCGTACCGCTGGTGGACCCTCTGCGCCAAGCTCGACGCCCCTCCGCCGCCCGATCCACCCTGATTGCCAAAGCCGGCCAGGTACGGGATCAACACACCGGCAACCGGCGAGCCCAGTCCGGTCCCTGCGTTGTACTCGGACGCTCCGGTCTTGCGGAAGGCAGTTCCGGGGGCCTGATAGAGGGCCGGCAACGTCTGGCTGGCGCCGTTGAGCGCCGTGCCGCCCGATCGGACCCGCATCCCATCGGCAATCGCGATGAAGGCCGCCCAGACAGGCGCCCCCAGGCTCGTACCACCCATCTCGCTCCAGGGGTCACCCTGAATGCCCGCGGCGCCGGGTGAGGCATCATAGACCGCCACGCCCGTCGCGGGGTTGGCGTCGAACGCGACATCGGGCGTGGACCGTCCGCCACCATCGATCCCGATCTGAACCTGGTACAACGGTTCTGATTCATAGAGACTGATGCCCGAACCGGCCCCGTTGAAGGCGATCTCCGAGGCGCCGGACCCGGACGAACCGAGAGACAGGGTCGTGCCGCCGACCGCCAGGACGTCCGGCGACGAGGCGGGATAGGTCACGGCCGAGCCGACGTCGCCGGTCGCCGCCACGAAGGTCACGCCCGGTGCTCCCGCCGGGGTCATGAAGTTGCTGTCGAGCCCGGCATCGGCGGCCGACACGCCGCTGGTCCAGCTCATCGACACCACCGACACGCCACTGAGCTTCGCGGCGGCGCCGGCCCCAGCGAGCAGGTCGCTGAGGTTGCCCGAATTGACTTCGATGACGACGATACGGGCCTCCGGCGCGATCGCGTGCACCCATTCGACGTCGAGGTCCTCCTCTTGATTCCACGTGCTGATGGACTGCCCCGTGGATCCGGGGAGCGGGGCCGCGGCGCCGTTCTGGTTGAGGACCTGGAGACTCGGCGGTGCGGGGAGCCCGAACTGGCTGTCGAAATGCTGGAGGTTACCCGCCAGACCGGGGTCGTCAAACGCCACGACGATCGCGATCGTCTGACCCGCGCCGCTCCAGCCGGCCGGGAGCGTGCCGTTGACGATCGGCGGCAGGTCATAGGCCGCACGGATCTGATCCGGCGTAAAGCCCACGGGTTTCGGCGGTGTCGGTGCGGGCGCCGGCGTTGCCGACACCGGGCCGACCGGGTTGCTGCCGTTGGTATTGATCCCGACAGGGCCGGTGGGGCTGGTTTCCACCGTAGCGGCAACCGTGACGCTGCCGCCACTCACGTAAAGCCCACCTCCGCTGGCAGTACCGCCCTTGCCGCCCTTGCCGCCCTTGCCGGCATTGCCGCCGTTGCCGGCATCGCCACCCTTGCCGCCCGATCCGCCGCCACCGCCGGTCCCGGCCAGACCGCCGATCCCGCTGGATCCGCCGATCCCGCCGGAGTAAGTGGAGCAGCTTGGCGGTGACCCGGTCGCATCGCCGCCATCCCCGCCATCCCCGCCATCAGCCCCCTTACCACCATCGGCACCATCGCCACCGCCGCCGCCATCGCCACCGTCGCCGCCCTTGCCACCATTGCCGCCGATGTCGCCGATTCCGCCGGCACCGGCGTCCGCCGCGTTGTTGAGGAAGGAGAGCGTATGGCCCGTCGAGATCGTGAGGCTTCCCGCGAGGACCGCGATCCCGCCGCCACTGGCATTTCCGCCGCCGCCGCCGTTGCCGGCGCCGCCCTTGCCACCGGCGCCGCCGTCACCACCGACACCGCCATCGCCACCACTGCCGCCATCGCCACCCCAACCGCCGTCGCCACCGGCACCACCGGCGATTGAGCCGGAACCGCCCGTGCCGCCATCGCCGCCATCGCCGCCATCCTCACCTTTACCGCCCTTGCCACCATCGCCGCCACCGCCACCATCCTCACCGTCTTCGCCGGAGCCGCCCTGGCCACCCTCGCCACCCAGGCCCCCAATCGCGGTGTTGTTCGAGACCGTGACATTGATGCTGACGGTGACCGTGCCTCCGAGGATGGCGATGCCGCCTCCGGTCCCATAGCCCGCGACCCCACCTACACCGCCGGCGCCGCCGGCGCCGCCACCGCCACCTTTGGCGCCCTTGCCGCCGTCGCCCCCATCGCCGCCCCAGCCGCCATCACCGCCGCCACCGCCACCACCACCGGGCCCGCCGGCGATCGAGCCGGAGCCTCCGGAACCGCCATCGCCACCGCCGCCGCCATGGTTCGCGTCGCCGCCGTCGCCGCCGTCGCCCCCATCGCCGGCATCTCCAGGCTTGCCGCCATCGCCGCCACCGCCGGCCTTGCCGCCATCGCCGCCGATGGCCGAATTTCCGGTGATGGTCGAGAGGTTCGTCTGGAACGTGAGCGTGCCCGCGTTGACGAGGATGGCGCCCCCGAGGCCGTTGCCACCCTTGCCGCCGGCCCCGCCCGCACCACCCTTGCCGCCACCCCCGGCGCCACCGCCGGCGCCACCCTTGCCGCCGTTGCCGCCCCAGCCGCCCGTGCCGCCGCCACCGCCGCCACCGCCGCCGGAGGACGTCGCGCCGGTCGCGCCGTCACCGCCATCGGCACCGCTTCCTCCGTTTCCACCATCACCGCCCTTGCCGCCTTTGGCACCCTTGGCGCCATCGAAACCATCGGCGCCATCCTCGCCATCGCCGCCCTTGCCGCCCACCGCCTGATTCGATTGGAAAGCACCGCTGTCGATGGTGACTTTCCCCTTGGCGATATAGAGCCCGCCACCGGCACCATTGCCCCCGGCTCCGCCGGCGCCGCCGGCACCACCGCCACCACCCTTGCCACCCGCGCTGCCCTTGCCACCGTCGCCGCCATCGCCACCGGTCCCACCGGCGCCGCCGCCCGAGCCAGGGCGCCGGGCCCGGAGCCGTCGGGGCCGGCGCCGCCGTTGCCACCCAGGCCCCCCTTGCCACCGGTGCCGCCGGTCCCGCCGCTGCCCGCGACTCCGGCTGCCCCCGGGAGGCCGCCATCGCCGCCATCGCCGCCCTGGGCGGTGTTGGCGCTGACGGTCGTATTCGTCAGCGTGACCGTGCCATTGGCGACGTAGATCCCGCCGCCACTGCCCTTGCCGCCATTCCCGCCCCCTTGCCGCCGCCGCCCTTGCTGCCGCCGCTCCCCTGGGAACCCGAGCCCGAAAGCGGGGTCGTGGTGTAAGAGGTGGTGGAAGAGGAACTGGAGGGGAACGTGGTCGAGCTGCTGGATGTGCCACCGCCGCCACCGCCGCCGCCGGGAAGCCCGCCGGCACCGCCGGCGCTGCCGGAGCTCCCGGCGATGCCCGCCCCGCCGGGCGCGCCGCTGGACCCATCGGACCCGTTGCCGCCGTCGGCGCCACTGCCCCCCGCACTGCCAATGGCACCGGGACCACCAGCTCCGCCGCCGGTCCCGCCCTTGCCACCGTGGCCGCCCACGGCTTTATTGTTGGCGATCGTGGTATTCGTGATGTTCAGCGTGCCGGCAGACAGGTAGATGCCGCCACCGGCGGCATTGGCCCCGTTGCCACCGTTGCCGCCCTTCTGCCCCACGGCGGTCGCAGCCTTGCCCGCGGCGCCATCGGCGCCCACGGCGCTGTTATTGGCGACCGACACGTTGCTCATCGTCACCTGGCCGCCATCGATCAGCACGCCGCCCCCCAGCGCGGCGGTCCCGCCGAGCCTCCCGCCATCGGTGGCCCGACCGTGCTCGATCGCCATGTCCTTGAAGATGACCGTGACGCTCGAGGTGATCTCGAAGACCCGCGTGGCGCCCCCGCCGTCGGCGACGGTCTGCCCCGGGCTCGTGCCCTGGCCGATGATCGTCAGCGTCTTGTGGGGCACGGAGCTGTTCAGGCTCTCGATCACCAGGTCCGGCACCGGGTAGTCGCCAGTGGGTACGTTGATCGTGTCGCTGGTATTGCCGTCCTCCTCGGCATTCATGATGGCCGCGACCAGGTTGAAGCCGCCGGCAGGAGTCGCCATCAAGGAGGAGCCGGGGAGCCCCGCGATCATCGCGGTGGTCGTAACGGCCGCCGAAAGCGTGCCCAGCAGCGAAGGATTCAGCGCCCGCCCCTTCGACGCCGTCGCCAATCCCAGGTCGAGTGTGGCGACCGAGCCGTCGCCGTTGACGTCGTTGTTCAGCGGTAGCAAATGGGGTGACAGCGTGCTGATCTGCGTCGCGATCGCCGTGGAGGTCTGGAGGATCGTGGATGCGATCGTCGTTGACGACTCGTTGCGCGCCGCGGCGATCTCGTTGAGATCGGCCTGGGACACCGAACCATCACCGTTGACGTCGCCCAGCAATCGGTAGAAATGCAGGACCGTGGAGGACTGTCCCGGCACCGTGACTGTCAAGGTGTAATAGCCGTCGGCCTTCGTCGTGTTCGAGCTACCACCGAGGCCGCTGGTGCCGAAGTCGATCTGGATGACGCTGCTGCTGATCGTCATCATGCTCGACGACAGCGGGACCGAGACCGGCGTGCCATTGTTATTGAGGTTGTTCTGGGTCAGCGTGATGTCCGTTGACGCGTTGTTGACGATCGTGTTGAGCGTACTGCTCGGCTCGTTGAAGTTGACGGCGAGATACCGGATGAACGACCGCTCCACGGCCCCGTTCTCCACCGTCAGCCCCGCGACCTGGAGCTGCGACGGCTGGACGAAGGTCAGATTGTTGAACGTCACGTCGGGTGTGGAATGAGGCGCCTCCTGGAGGCCGGCCGCGTCGATCCCCGTGCTGTAGAACGCATAGGTATGGGACGTACCGAAATCGCCGGCGGGGATCACGTAGGTCGTGGTGGCCGAATAGCTCCCGGAGCTGCTGGCCGGGCCGGCCGGGATCGGCGCGCTGATCGGCGCCGCCGTCCCGCCATCGATCTCGACCCAGACATCGAAGTAGGTCAGGCCGCTGCCGCCCGCGTCGGTCCCGGTCAGGTTGAGGGTGAAGAAGCCGTTGCTGTTGGCGCTGCTCGAGGTCGCGACGGCGGTGACCGGCGTGTTGAGGTTCGGCAGCACCGTGCTGGCCTCGACCTTCGGGGCGTAGGTCTGGGTATTGCCAGCATTGTCGGTGGCGGTGCTGTAGAACGCATAAGCCGTATTGCTCTGACCGGGATAGACGGCCGAGGCGGTGTTCGGCGTCCCGCTGGAGGGCGAGACGGTCGTCCAGTAGGTCCAGGCGCCACCGTTGGTGGAGACGTAGATGTTGAACGAGGCGATGTTGACCGTCGGGCTGCCGACCGGCTGGGTGGGGACCGTGCCGGTGACCGTGACGTTGAAATTGAGGCTGGTCCCGATCTGCGGCAGCGGGCTGACCGTGCTGGTCGGGGGCGCGGTGTCCATCAGCCAGGTGGTGGACAGCGTGCCGCTGCCGAAATTGCCGTGGTTGTCCTGGATATCGGCGGCATTGACCGTCAGGGTGTACAGGCCCTGGGCCGTGGTCAGGCCGCTCAGGCCGCCGATCGCGTAGGTCGAGGTCGTGCCCGAGACGAGGGCCAGTGAGACACCACTATCGATCAGGTTGGAGCCGCCATTGTCGGTGAGAGTCAGTGCGCCGGCGGTCAGGCTGCTGGTATTGATCGGCTCGCTGAAGGTGACGTCGATGGCGGAAACCGCCGTGTTGCGCGGGTTGGGTGATACCGACGCGAGCGAGGTGAGCGACAAGGGCGAAGTGACCGAGATGGTCGTGTCGGCCTTGGTGTGGAACGCCTCGACGTTCCCCACATTGTCGGTCGCCTGACTGATGAAGGAATACGTGTTCCCGTTCTGGGCCGTGAACGTGGCCGAGATAAACGTGGTGTGGCCGAGCCACACATTGTACGGACCGCCGTTGGTCGAGACGTAGATCGTGTAATACGCAATGCCCGAGCCGCCCGTGTCGTCCTGGCCCGACCAGTTCACGGTGAACTGCGTGCTGGATGTGGTTGCCGGTAGCGGCACGACGCTGCTGGTCGGCGCGACCGAGTCGATCGTGATCGGGTCCTGCAAGGACGGATCGACGCCCTGGCTGGGATCCTCGTCGTTGACCTGGTCGGTGCTGATGGTCGTCTGATCGTCGAACGAGATGACGGCCACGTTGCGGATCACGGTGCCGGTCGCGAGCCCGGTATCCGGCGTGACCGAGTAGCTGATGTATCCCTCGCCGCGGCCGGTGCCGTCCTCGGGGGGCAGGAAGCCGGTGAGCACGTCGGGCGGGAGCTGGGTGTTGGGGTCGATCGAGTAGAATTTGGCGTAGATCTGGTCGGTGGCGAAGTTGATGCCGGCCGAGACGACGACGTCGAAGGTCTCGCCATTGTAGGTCATCGGCACGGTGGCCTGGTAGGTCTGGCTGCCGGCCGGGATCGACAGGTTGAAATCGCCCCAGCCGATGCCCGTCAACTGGAACGAATTGGCGTTGAGGTTGGGGTCGAGCTGGTCGGTGATCGTGACCTGCTGGGCCGGCGCTGTGGCCGTGGGTGAGTTCTCGAAGTCGATCCGGTAGGGCAGAACGGTTTGACCCGTGTCGGCGACGTAACTGGCCGAGCCATAGCCGGCGGGCCCGATCGCGGCATTGGGGTCGGTCGAGGTCGGCGATTTCGTCTGGCCCGGCGGAGGGGGTGGGCAACAGTTGCTCTGGTCCCCTTGCTGGTCGGCCCCGTCGGAGCCGGCGGAGCCGTCGTTGCCGTCGGTGCCATCGTTGCCGTCAGTGCCGTCGTCGCCGCCGTCGCCGGGATTCCCGTCGGAACCCGCAGAGCCGGCGGAACTGCCCTCGCCGCCACTACCGCCGGTCTGCGTGTTGCCGCTCTGGATGATGCCGGTGACGCCGGAGTTGCTGGGGTTGGTCGGGCCGTTGCTGCCGGTCGAACCGTTGCTGGCCGAGGTCCCTCCAGTCCCCGTGCCGCCGCTCGACCCTGCGCTGCCGCCGGATGGCGCCCCGGGGCTGCTGGGGGGCGGCGGCGCTCCCGCCTCCCGTACTCGTGGCCGAGGGAAGGGGAACCGGGAAGTTGTACGCCGGAGGTGGCGGGGGCACGGTCCCGGCCTTCTGGGCAGCCGGAAGCTGATTGTATTGCTCCAACTGCAACTGGTATGCCTTCAACGCCGCCTGATACTGCTGAGTGAGCTGCTGGATCTGGGCCGGGGTAGTCGTGTACTGTTGATAGTCCGCGGGCAACTGCAAGCCGTAGCCCGGGCCGGGCGCCGGGGGAATCTGGAATGAAGGCCGCTGGCTCGCGTCCCCCGAGGGGTCGATCAGGTCGATCGGGTTGTTGCCCGCATAAATGCGCAAGTTGGTATCACCGCCGCCCAGGCCGGTGGGGTCGTTGGTGAGGAACTGGCCCGTGGTCGGGTCGTAAGTCCGCGCTCCCATGGTGTACAAGCCGCTGCCATCGGCCGAAACCCCGTACTGGCCGACATAGGTGAAAGGATTGGCGGCGGTGCCTGTGCTGGAGAGGAGCCCACCGAACGGGAGATAGCTGTAGCCGGCGATCTGGGTACTCGTCCCCGCCGTCGTCCTGGCGGTCGTCAGGCCGGCCGTCGAGCCCATCGCGTCGAACTCGTAGTAGTTCGTCGCCGTGGGCGTGGTCTGGCTCACCAGCCCCAGGCCATACGTGTATCCGTCCAGCAGGGCTCCCGAGCTGTTGAACTGCGCCACGAGGTTGCCGGAGCCGGTCGGATCGACCAGGTCCTGGGTCGTCTGTCCATTGTGAGTCGTCGCGATCACGTTCCCCAGCGCGTCGTATTGATACGACCACGTGTCGGTGGGGGTGGTCACACCGATGAGCTGATTGATCGAGTTATACGCGTAGGTCGTGGTGCCCGACGGGCTCGACGCGGCGACCAGGTCGCCGTTGGCGTTGTAGGTGTCGGTCGTGGTGCCGTCGGGCGAGGTGACCGAGGTGTACTCGTTGTCGCTGTTGCTGGAGTAGGTGGACGTTACGCCATTAAGGATCGTCTGGGTGCGATCGCCGGCGGCGTTGTAAGTGTAGCTGATATCCTGGTTGGGAATGGAGCTGTTGGTCGACGTGAACACGGCGCCGGTCAACTGGCCGGCGCTGTCATAGGTGTAAGTCCAGTTCCCATCGATCGTGGCCAGGCCGGTGACCTGGCCCAGGGCGTTGTAGGTGTAAGTGAAGCTGCTATCGACCGTCTGGCCGCCCGCGGCGTAGTTGATGAGGGTCAGGACGTTGCCGTCGGCGTTGTAGGTATAGCTGGTATTAGTCCCATCGCCGTTGGCCGCCTTGATCAGTTCGCCCAAATTGTTGTACGTGTAGGTGACGATCGGATTGCCCTGGCCGTCGGTCAACCCGGCGAGCTGTCCCAGGCTGGTGTAGTTGTAATTGACAGTGGCGATTGCGGTCGAACCGGACATCTCGACCATCTGGGTCCGCTGGCCGTCTCCATTGTAGTTGTACTGGAGGGATTCGCCGCTGGGATAGGCGACGCCGGTGAGCGCGCCGCTCGCGTTGTAGGTCAGCGTCGTCTCGCCGGAAGGATCGGTGGCCGAGGTCAGTTCGCCCGCCGCGTTATAGCCGTAGGTCATCTGCGTCCCGTCGTCGAGCCTCACGCTCGCGACCTGACCCGCGGCGTTGTAGGTGTAATTCGTCGGCTGGCCGCCCGGATCGGTCAGCGAGAGGGGATCGCCGGTCGCGTTGTAGGTCACACCCATGACCGACTGGTCGGGATACTGGACCGAGGTGACGTCTCCCTTTGCGTTGTACTGGAAGTTGGTCACGGCGCCCTGGGGGTCGGTCATCCTGGCCAGCAGGTTGTCGACGCCGGAGTAGGTGAAGGACGTGGTCTGGCCGAGCGGGTTGGTCTCGGAGGTCAAGTTGCCGTTGGAATCGTAGGTGAAGGATTCCTTCAAGCCGGTGGCGCCGGTGATGCTGGTCAGATCGCCGGTCGAGTCGTAAGCGGCGAACGTGATGTTGCCGATCGCGTTGACATACTTCAACAGGTTTCCTTCGTCATCGTAGTAGTAACTGCTGACGTCGCTCGCGGCGTTTGTCACCGAGATCTCGCCCTGCTGATAGCTGAAGGTCAGCCGATCCGCGTTGCCGTTCTCGGCCAGGACGGCCAACTGCCCGGCTGCGTTGTAGCCGAAGATCTCGTGGCTGCCGTCCGGATTGATCACGCCTGTCAAGGCATGGAGGATCAACGGCCCGGAGCCCGTCGAGTAGGTGTAGCGGGTAACCGGGCCGCCGACCAACTGGGCGGAGGTCAAGTACTGGCCGGTTGAGTCGTACGTGTAATCGACCGCGCGGCCATCGGAGCTGGTGACCGACTGGATGGTGCCGCCCGCGTTGTAGCCGATCGCCAGCGATTCGCCCGACGTCGACGAGAGGCTGACGAGCTGTCCATCGCTGTAGCCCGCCGTGACGCGGTTGCCGTTCTGGTCCTGGATGTAGTCGAGCGTACTGTTGCCGTTGAACGCCTCGGTCGTGCCGTCGGCCTCCTCCAGCAGGAAGGAGCCATTGACCTCCCGGATCAGGGTCCCGTGGTCTCCCGGCTGGGAGAAGTAGGCCGCCGATCGGCTGTCGGGCTGGAAGACGCGCTCTTGCCCGGAAGGCATGGTGACGGTGACCGTGCCGTCGGAGCCCACCGCGAGCGAATACTGCCAATTGTCGGTCCAACCGTAGCCGAACGGGCCGAGCGTATTGCGCGTCAAGAGCGAGTTGGCGAACTGGCGGGTGAAATCCAGCAGGTCGCCGGCCGACGGGACCGAGATGTCGGCCTGGCTGGCGAGGGTCCCGACCGGAGAGAGCCCCTCGGCCTGCTCGATCTCGAACTGCCAGAGGGACGTCACGTCGGTGACGTCCTCGCCCAGCCGGCCCAGATAGGTGGCGTTATCGTCCATGGCCTTGACGAAGCTGCCCCAGGTGGTGCCGATCTGCGACGTGAGGCTGGAGAAGACGACATTCCAGGTGGCACTCGACATGTCCGGCGGTTGGAGGCTGGATTGCAGGCTGCTCCAATTGACCGTCGTGCTGTCGCTCTGGGGATAGGTTTGCAGGCTGAAGTCGAAGTTCGACTCGGCAAAACTCCAGGGCTGCTGCATGCCGGCATAGTAGACCGGCACGGTGATCGATTCGCCCGGCTCGAGCACGCCGGGGACCTTGCCGCTGCCGAGGATCTCCACGGTGTTGGAGTAGCCGGCCGGCAGCGCCGAGGTCCAGAAGCCGGAGACCTGGAGCGCCGGGTTGAGCGTGAATAGGGGGAGGTTGACGATCGTCTGGCCGTCGATGGTCTCCGGCGGCGCCGAGAGCACCAGGAGCGGCGCCGGCATCGCCTGGCTGCCAATGTTGGAGTACTGGATGTCGATGATCGAGGACTCGTGGCGCCCCATCACGCTCGGGAGGATCAGGTTGGTCACGAGATGGGCCGCGCCGGGGCTGGTCACGCTGAAGGCGGCCGTCAATTCGGCTGACGTGCCGTCGGCGCGGGTAACGATCACCGAATATAGCCCTTCGGGCACCTTGCTCAGGTTGAACGTGGCGGTGAGCTGTGTGAGCGTGTCGATCGAGACGCCGGTGGCCGTGTATGCGGTCGGCGGACCGACCGCCGGGACCAGGGTCACCGACGTGGCCTGGTCGAACCCGGCGCCGCTGAGGGTCAGCGTCGCGGGGGCGCCGAACGCCGAGTAGCCGGGGGAGACGTTGGCGAGTTGCACCGGCGCCGGTGGCGACGATGGTGTACGGGCTGGAGGTCGGCGCCGACGCGCCGTAGACGAGGAAGTACCAGGTGCCCGGTGCGGCCGATGGGACCAGGACCTGCTGATCGGCATCGCCCGGCGCGATCGAGCTGTATTCGTAATCGGACGGAGTCGGCGGTGTGCCGAGCTTGGCGTAGAGCTGGTTCACGGCCCCCGTCGCGCTGTCCTGCAGGTTGACGAACAGCGTCTGCGACGAAGGGACGACCACCGAGTACAGGTCGGACTGGCCGGAGCCGCCCATGGTCCCCTGGTAGATCGTCCCCAGGGTCAGGGCGGTCACCGTCAGCTCATCGACCTCGAAGGCATAACTGCCGCCGGTGCCGCCGGTGCCCTCGACCGCCAGCGTGTAATTCCCGGTCGAAGGGAGGGTGATCAGCCCGGAGCTGGCCTGGAGGCCGGAGAACGCGGTGTAGCCGCCGGGGCCGGTCAGGTCGAAGACTTCGCTGCCATAGGTGGAATTGACCAGGTTGAACTTGATCTGCTCTCCGGCCACCGCCGAGAACGTCCACTGATCGATGCCGAACGCGCTGTTGAGCGTGCCGACCTCGGTCTGGCCCAGACTCAGTGGTTGGACGTGTGGCGTGACGTCGTAGGCCGCCACCGTGTAGTTGCCCGTGGCCGTCGACCCGCTCGGCGCCGAGACTCGGAGCGTATAGATGCCGTCAACCTGGAACGTGACGCCGCTCAAGGTCACGATCGAGCCGTTGCTGCTGCTCCCCTGGGCCAGCACGGTATTGAACTGGTCCAGGAGCTCGACCGATACCGCCCCGATCTGGGGGTTCAAGGCGGGGTTGGCGCCGGAGCCGCCGGGATTGACCGCGATGGTCACCGTCTCACCCGACCGGCCGAAGAAGGTCCAGTTGTCGATCGCACCGGCGGCGACCAGGTCGCTGGCCACGGGCGTGCCGACCTGGAGCGCACCGCCGCCGGGTATCAGCGTGACCGTGCCGTTGAGGACGGTACCGGAGATCACCGCCCCGCGGACGTACATGTGCAGGCCGTTGAGGTCGAGCGTGGCGCCCGAGGGGACGATCAACCCGTTGGCGTAGACGGCCTCGGCCCCGGTCCCGCTGGAATTGTGGGCATTGTCCACCAACTGCAAGTAGGTGCCGGACGCCAGGCTGATCGTCCCGTAAGCGAAATTGTTGACGAACCCCGCCTGCTCGGACCCCAGGTCGGCCGACATGGCTTCCAGTTGCTGGGCTGCGGACGTGTTGTCGAAGAGCACGGTCCCGAGCGGCGTGAAGCGGTCGGCGTTGGTTGTGCTGCCGGTCAGGTTGCCGCTGATGTTCAGCGCGGCCGCCGGCGTGAGCACCAGCACTCCGGAGCCGTCGACTTCCAGCGAGCCGTTGAGCGTGACCGCTGCCCGGTCCGGGATGGTCAGGCTGCCTTGCTCGACCAGGGTGCCGGTCGTCACCGAGATCGACGCGCCGGTGGTCACCGTGAAATTCTCGCTCGGCGTCAGTGGGAACGTGACGGTCGGGTCGAGGGTCAGGTTGACGTCGGTGAAACTGGTCAGGTTCGGATCGATCACCGAGGCGCCGTCGGTGATCTGGAGGCTGGCGTAATAGCCATTGCCCGCGAAGCTGGCGAGCGATGACAGGTCGATCAGGCTTCCCGAGCCGCCCGTGCCGCTGGTGCCGTCGGACTCGATCTCGACGTAGGGGCTGGCATCGGTGATCGCCCCCAGCAGCGGGAGCAGGACCTGGCCGCCCTGGAGGGCCTGGATGTCGAGGATGCTGTTGTCGGTCCCCAGGCTGGTCAGCTCCGGCAGACTGAGCACAGTTCCCCCGCCGCTGGCCTGCAGAGAGGTCGTATCATAGCCGTTCGGATTCGAATAGCTCGTCAAGGCCGTCAGCGTGACCGTGGCTCCACCGCCGAGGTCGATGCTCGAACCGTCCAGATGGGTCAGGAGATTGAACGTGTACGAACCCCCGGTGACGTCCATGTGGCTGTTGGTGAACGTGGCCCACGGGCTGGTGTCCAGCGTGGCGCTCCCATCGATCGACACCGTCACGCCGTTGAGGGTCGTCAGGCTGCCGTCATGGACCGTCGCGCCATTGGTGACGCTCAGTCCGCCAGAGCCAATCAGGTTAATCGAGGTCAGCACCGGCAGGTCGATCTCACTCCCCGTCCCTCCCGCCAGGACGAAGACGTATTGCCCGGAGATCGTCGTCAGGGCGGGCAAGCTGAGCACGCCCACCGACCCGGAGCCGTAATACGTTCCGTTGGTATAGTCGTAGAAGGTGAACTGGTCGGCTTGCAGGAATTCGTAACTGTAGTTGTTGTTGGTGTAGGTGGTGACAACGGGGAGAGTCAGGCTGCCCCCACCGTATACGTAGATGCCCGAGCCGTCGATGTCCGCGAGGTTGGCGAAGGAATTGTCGGCGGTGGCCGCGCCCGCGGTGGGGGCGTAGTCGCCCGCGGTGACCGTCAAGCTGCCGTTGGTCAGCGCGGTCCACTGATTGACAGCCAGCGTGCCCGTGCCGTCCAGCGTCACGGCCACGTTGTTGAGGGTCGTCAGGGCGCCGTCCTCGACCGTCGCGCCCTGAGTGACCTTCAACGAGGCCGCGTCTGAATAGGTTGCGCTGAACGAGGTAAGCTGGGGCAGATCGATCTCGCTGGAGCTGCCCGCGGCTTGGATTTCAAGCCCATAATTCCCGCCGATCGTCGTCAGGTCGGGCAGGCTGATCACGCCAACCGTGGGCGTCTGCCCGTAGTACGCGTTGGGCTGGTACGCCTGCAGGGATTCATAACCGTTGTTGTTCGTATCCGTGATGACGGCGGGGAGGACCAGGCTGCCCCCGCCGTACACGTAGATGCTCGAGCCATCGATGTCCGCGAGGTTGGTGAAGGTATTGTCGGCGTAGTCGCCCCCGGTGATCGTCAAGCTGCTGTCGGTCAAGGTGGTCCACTGGCCGACCGCCAGAGTGCCCGTCCCGTCGAGCGTCACGGCCACGGCGTTGAGAGTCGCGAGGTCGCCGGCCACGACCGTCGCGCTCTGGGTCACGCTCAGCAAGGCGGTGCCTGAATAGATCGCGCTGAACGAGGTGAGCCTGGGCAGGTCGATCTCGCTGGCCGCGCCGGCGGCTACAATCTGAGCCCCATAATTTCCGGTGATCGTCGTCAGGTTGGGCAGACTGAGAATGCCGCCCGCCGTGGTGTTGGTGACCTGGAAAGCCTTCTCGTTGTTATTGTCGGTATACGACGTCACGGCGGGCAGGCTCAGGCTGCCGCCGCCGGACACATACAGCCCCGAGCCGTCGATGTCCGCGAGGTTGGCGAAGGAATTGTCGGCGGTGGCCGCGCCCGCGGTGGGGGCGTAGTCGCCCTCCGTGACGTTCAAGCTGCCGTTGGTCAGCGCGGTCCACTGGTTGACGGCCAGCTTGCCCGTGCCGTCCAAAGTCACGGCCACGCCCGTCAAGCTGGTCAGGACGCCGTCCTCAACCGTCGCGCCCTGCGTCACACTCAGCACGGCTTCGCCCAGATAGGTCGCGCTGAACGAAGTGAGCTTGGGTAGATCGATCTGGCTGGCCGCGCCCGCGGCCTGGATCTGTGCCGCATAAGCTCCGCCGATCGTCGCCAGTTTGGGCAGACTGAGGACGCCGCCGGAAGTGGTGTCGATGACTTGGAAGGCTTTGTCGTTGTCATTGTCGGTATACGAAGTCACGGCGGGCAGGCTCAGGCTGCCGCCGCCGGAGACGTACAGCCCCGAGCCGTCGATGTCCGCGAGGTTGGCGAAGGAGTTGTCGGCGGTGACCGCGCCTGCGGTGGGGGCATAGTCGCCCCCGGTGATCGTCAGGGTGCCGTTGGTCAGCGACGTCCACCTGCTGACGGCCAGCTTGCCCGTGCCGTCGAGCGTCACGGCCACGCCCGTCAAGCTGGTCAGGCCGCCGTCCTCGACCGTCGCGCCCTGAGTTGCGCTCAGCGCCGCACCGAAATAGGTTGAGGTGAATGAGGTGAGCTTGGGTAGGTCGATCTGGCTGCCTGTTCCCGCGGCCTCGATCTTTACGCCATAGGATCCGCCGATCGACGCCAGGTTGGGCAAACTGATGACGCCGCCCGCGGTGGTGTCCGTCGCCCCAAACGTATTTCTATAATAATATGTATTGTTGACATAACTTGAGATGCCGGGGAGGGTCAGGATCGCGCCGCCGGAGACGTAGAGGCTCGTGTTGTCGATGTTGGTCAGGGTCGGGTCGTCGAACGTCCCCCCCGTGATCGTCAGGTTGGCGTAATTCAACGCGGCGAGTCGGCCGATCAGGAGGGTGCTGGCACCGTCCCCTGTGATCGACACGCTCTGGAGACTGGTCACACTGCTCAGGTCGACCCTGCCGCCCTGGAGGGCCTCGATGGTCCCGCTGTACGTCTCGAACGACGTCACCGCCGACAGGTTGACCAGACTGTTGGGACCGATGGCCTGGGCGCCGATCGGACGCATAATCCCCGTCGGTGATCGACGTCAGGGCCGGCGCCAGGACTTGCCCGCCGCCCTTGGCCTTGAAGTTCAAGGCGGCGCCATAGCCCGAGCTTCCGCTCCTGGTTGCGGCCGCGCCGACTGGCGGGCCCGAACCCGGACCTGATCCCGATCCCGAATAATAGGCTGCAGTGGCACTCGTCAGATGAGGCAGGCTGAGCACCGCACCCGAGCCGGAGGCTACAAAGCCGATGTGCCGCCCATCGGAGTTGTAGGAAGTCACGGCGGGGAGGGTCAGGCTGCCGTTCGAGACGTAGAGGCCCGTCCCGTTGATGTTGCTGAGGTTGGCAATTGACCCCGACGATGTCCCCGTCGTGGGCGATGTGTATCGGCCGCCGGAGATCGACAGCTCGCCGTCGGTCAGGGTGGTCCATTGTCGGGTCGCCAACTTCCCGGTCCCATCGAGCGTTGACGGCCATGTTGTGCAGGGCCGTCAGCGAGCCGTCGAGGATGGTACCGGATTGGGTGACGCTCAGGGTCCCGCCCTGGGGCGTATTGAGTGAGGTCAGGGCGGAAACGTCGATCTCGCTCCCGTTGCCCGAAGCTAACAGGCTCATGACGCCGTTGTCGCCATCGATCATCGTCAAGGCGGAGAGGTCGAGCACGCTGTTCGTGCCGAAAACCTGGAACGTCGAGCTCCAGTAGTCGCTGTAGCTCGTTACCCCCAGAGCGAGGTCGCCCCCGCCGAAGACGGTCAAGCTCGTGCCGTCGATGTCGGTCAAGCTGGAGAACCAGGATGGCCCCGACGAAGTGTAGTTGCCTCCCTCGATCGTGATGGTGCCGCCGGTCAACGACGTGAACTGACCGATCGGGAGAGTCCCCGTACCGTCCAGCGTAAGATCGAGATTGTCAAAACTGGTCAAGGCCGGGTTCAACTCGACCGTGGCGCCGTCGGTGACTGACAGACCTTCGTTGTACGTGCCGAAGCTCGTGAGGCCCGACACGTCGATCCGGCTCCCCGTCCCCGAGGCGACGATACTCACGCCGTTGCCGGTGATCGTGGCCAGGTTCGGCAGGCTGAGCGCGCTGTTGGGATCCTGGACCTGGAGGGATTCGCTGAACGGATACCCGTTGTTGGTATAACTCGTGACCATCGGCAACGACAGGCTGCCGCCTTCCTCCACCAGGATGCCCAGCCCGTCGATGGTCGCCAGGTCCGGGAACGCATTCGAGGCATCGACGCCGTTGAGCGTGAGCGTGCCGCCGGTCAAGGCGGTGAGCTGAGTCAGCGGCGTGATGGTGCTGGTCGCGTCGATGTAGACGTTGGCGCCGTTGATGGTGGTGAGGTTCGCATTCAGATCGATCGTGCCGCCGTTGGAGGCGAACAGGGCGCCACCGGCCGGGTTGACGTCAAACGTCGTCAGGCCCGAAAGGTCGATCGTGCTGCCCGTCCCATCGGCCGAGACATTGACTCCGTCGCCTGTGATCGTCGCCAGCTTCACCAGGCTGAGCTTGCCGCCGCCGTTGGCAAAGAACGGCAGTCCATAATTCACACCCGCGCCGTTGGTCTCGCTGGTCACTCCGGGCAACGAGAGGCTGGCGCCGTTCTCCACGTCCAGCGACGAGCCGTCGATGTCGGCCAGGTTCGGGAAGGTATAGTTCCCCCCCAGCACGGTGAGGCCGCCATCGGTCAGCGCGGTGAGGTTGTTGATCAGAAGATTGGCCAGGTCGCTCGTGCTATCGATCGTGAACAACACGCCATCGAGGGTCGTGAAGCTGTCGTCCATGCGACAGCTCGGCGCCGTTGGTCTCCGTGATCGAGATGCCAGTGCCGCTGATGCTCGACACGTTGGAGATGTCCAGGCTGCTCCCGGGGCCGTTGGCGGTGAGGCTCAGGTCGTAAGCATTGTTGAGGGCGGTCAGCCCGGCCAGATTCAGCGAACCTCCACTCGAGGCCGAGATGCTGCCGCTCAAGAGCGTGTCGCGGCCGGTGACCTCGAGCGAGGTGCCGGAGATGGTCAACATGCCGTGGTTGACGTACAAGCCGCCGGTGATCGAGTTCGCGGGGCCGGTGACATTGAGCGCGCCCGGGGCCGCGCTGGAGCCCCCGCCGAGGCTGAGCCAGGCAGTGCCCGAGATTCTATTCGAGGACCCGGTCAGGTCCACTGAGGCGCCGTCGTTGATCAACACCGTGCCAGCGATCGTATTTCCGGACCCGAGGACCGCCGTGGCCCTGTCGGTGATCAAGAGGCCCCCGAACGAGTTGGGGATCGCCCCGGTCCCGGAGGCATTCGTGCCGATCCGGTTCCCGGCGATGACGGTCCCCGTCGTCCCTTGACCGGTCAGCTCGATGCCATCCTGCCCATTCCCCGAGATGACGTTCCCGGCGCCGGCTGCCAAACCCCCGATCGTGTTGCCGGCCCCGGCGTCGCCGAAGTAGATCCCACAGAGTCCGTTGGCCAGCGCGCCTGTGCCGCTGGCATCCGTGCCGATGAGGTTGCCCTCGATGAGATTGTCGGACGTCCCCGCGCCGACCGCATAGATACCGTCACCGGCACTCCCCGAGATGACGTTCCCCTCGCCAGCGCCTGCACCGCCGATCGTGTTGTTGCTGGCTCCGAAGATGTCGATCGCCCCGCTGTTCCCCGTGATCGTGCTGCCCGTGATCGAGGTTTGATCGCCGAACACCACCACGCCCGTGGCGCTGAATCCGGTGATCCCCAGACCGGCGATCGCGATGCCGTTGGCCTCGACGTCCAGCCCGTCGGCGTTGGAGCCCGCCTGGCTCCCGTCGATGTCGAGGTCCTCGATCGTCACATCGCCCCGGGTCAAGGCCGGTAGCGACGACAGGAGCGCGATCGTGCCGATGCTCGACGAACCGGGTTCGATGATGTCCTGGCCATTCGACGCGGGATCGAGATTGACCGCCTCGATCGCGGCGCGCAGCGACCCCGTCCCCGAATCGTCGTTGTTCTGGACCAGATACGTCGAGAGGAGCCGCCGAGCTTCCAACCATTCGAGGAAGGGGAGGACGTCCCTCTTGCCCGACCGTCGCCGCGAAAACGATTCCGAACGAAGTGCGCGAATCTGCCGTGGCAAGCGGACGTTCATAGTCGGCTCCTGATGTCTGCCTCGAGGTGGACCCCGATCGTCCCTACGCCGCGGCGCATAGAGAGAGCGCCCACCCTCTTCCCCTCTGGTCGGCGGTGTCGCTACGGATCCGCACGATCGGAAGCAGGTGTTCGTCGCTACTCGGTAAGCGTTCCAAATGCGTCAATCGGACAATCGCCTCGCGAGAAATCCCGAATCTTACTGCCCGATGGGCTAGCCCCGAAGCAACAGGGTTCAAACCCGAGGATCTGCCGTAGCGAACCGACGCTCATCAACCAACCTTCCCCGGTGCCTGGCCAGTCGCTTTGAGATTCCATCGATCTGACGCTATCACGCATGGAGTGGGACGGGTCTGTGTCCGACTCCGTGGATGTTCATCCGGATCAACCAAAGAAGAGGATCCGTGAACTTGCGCCTTGCTATGACATCGGGTCGGACTCCAAAAACGGACAAGGCGACTGTAAAAAGGAGAATTTGCAAACGAATGTCTACCGCACAAACGCGTTGGAAGCAAGTCTGGAGGCTCGGAAACCCTGCCTCAGTTGATTCTTGCCAACACGAGATCCGGAGGATGTTGGAGTGTTTCAACACAGAGCGGGTGGCAAGAGAACGGGAAGAATCGGATCGTGGTGATGGCAACTAACGCCTTCGGAGTAACGAAAGGGAGGGATTTTGCTTCGAAAGCATCGGCAGCATTTCGGCCCCAAAGCGAATAAGTGCTTGCAACAAAGCATTGATGTTAGCATGCGATCGTTCTGCAATCCGATCCGAGTGATTGATATTTGTCGGTTTGGGCGACTTTAAAGCGCCTCACCGTTGCGTGGCCCGCGCCCGCGCTGGGGCACGGTCTCCCGATCTGGCCACCCGGCCGACCGCAGGTCCGCTCCGGGACTCACCGACCGATGCGGGTGTCATCACGTGGCACAATGGGACATCTTTTTCCCGGGTCGCGACTCCCCGATCTCTTTGGCTGATATCCGGTTGCGACGACGACCTGGACCGGGAGGCGCGGTCCGGGAGTCCGTTTCGGCAGTGATCTCACGTGGGCCATACTCTCAGGATGCCGCAACTTTGGGAAACCGTTAATGCACCTAGCGGGGATTTCGGCCGAGAGCCGCCCCAACTCTCAGCCCCAGCGGCAGATAAAAAATCCGAAATTATTTTCAGCCTGAAGTTTAGCGGGGGCTTCGCGTCGTCCTGGGGCGTGCGCAGATCCAACCGATAGGCGCTCTAGCCTGTCGGGCCCCCCACGGCCATAAAAGGAAGGCGAGATGACGACTGATTGCTGGAAAGCCGGGTTCTGACCTGCTCTAATCAGATGTGACGGACGACGGCATCCGGAGTCCCAGTATGAGCCGACTTCAAGAATTGCTCCAGCTCATCCGGCAGGGCGACGAGTTGGCCGCGTCGGAGTTCGTCCACACCTATGAACCCCACATCCGCCGGGTCGTCCGGCGCGGCTGCGCGTGATGCGGATCCGGCGGGTCAACGACTCGTCGGATGTCTGCCAGGTGGTCCTCGGCAGCTTCCTGGTCAGGGCCGCGGTCGGTCAGTACGAGATCGCCGACTCGGACGGTCTGAAGAAACTCCTGGCGCGGATCGCGAGCAACAAGGTCGCCGACCTGGCGCGCAAGCCCGAGTTCCGAGTTCCGCCCGTGCCCGTCGGCGGTCCCGGGATCGACGGCATCGAACCGATTGCACCCGGACCGGGACCGGCCAGCCAGATCGCTTTGAGCGAGCTGATTCAGAAGGCAGAGCACCTTCTGACCGACCGCGAGCGTCCGATCGCCGAGTTGAGGAAAGAGGGGCTGTCATGGGATCAGGTCGCCGAACGGCTGGGCAAGAACGCCGACGCCGTGCGCAAGACGCTCGACCGCGCGACCAGACGCATCATGTTCGCCCTGGGCCTGGAGGATCGGTGCGATGAGTGATACGACCTTCGGCTACCGCCCGGGCGCGGCCGATCCCCTCGACCCTGCGCTGGAGGAGCTGTTGCGCGGCAGGTGGAGGACTGGACCAGGGGCACGCCGCATCCCCTGAAGTTCTACCTCGGTCGCCAGCCCGCCATGCGCGACCGGCCGACCGTCATCGTCGAGCTGATCAACCAGGAGGTGGTCCTCCGCCAGGAGCGTGGCGAGACCCCTCGGCCCGAGGATTACCTCACCGAGTTCCCCGAGCTGTCCGACTCCTTGATCCGCCTCTTCGAGGTCCACGCGGCCGCCTCCCTGCCGACCCTGCGGCGCGACGAGTCGGCCGGGGCCGCTCCTGCGGTCGCGGGCACCGCTCGCCATCGGTGGTCCGACGCCCGGCTGCCGCGAATCCCCGGCTACGAGATCGAGCGCGTCCTGGGCCGAGGCGGTATGGGCGTCGTCTACCTCGCCCGGCACGACGCCCTCAATCGCCACGTCGCGCTCAAGCTGCTCAAGGACTCCGGAGACGATGACCCCGCTCACCTGGCCCGATTCCGCCGCGAAGCCGCCGCGGCGGCCCGATGCCAGCATCCCAACCTCGTCCAGATCCACGACTTCGACGAGCACGACGGCGAATTCTACCTGGCGCTGGAGTACGTCGACGGCAGCCATCTCGGGCGCACCCTGGCCGGCAAGCCTCAGCCGCCCCGCCGCGCCGCCGAGCTGGTCGAGACCCTCGCCCGTGCCATCGACCACGCCCACGGCAAGGGCGTCGTCCATCGCGATCTCAAGCCGGCGAATGTCCTGCTGACCCCCGACGGCCGGCCCAAGATCACCGACTTCGGCCTGGCCAAACTCAAGGATTCCACGACCCAGACCGAAGAGGGCATGATGCTGGGCACCCTGAGCTACATGGCGCCCGAGCAGGTCCGGGCCGACTGGGGCGAGATCGGCCCGCGCACCGACATTCATGCCCTGGGCGCGATCCTCTACGAGGCCCTGGCCGGCCGGCCCCCCTATCGCGCCGAGACGCCCCATCAGGTCCTCCATGCGATCCTCTCCCAGGAGGTCGTCCCGCCGTCCGCTCGCCAGCCCGGCATCCCGCGCGACCTGGAGGCGATCTGCCTCAAATGCCTGGAGAAGCAGCCGGCCCGGCGGTACCTGACCGCAGCCGACCTGGCCGAGGATCTACGGCGGTTCCTGGACGGCCGCCCAACCCTGGCGCGCCCGGCCTCGCCCGCGGAGCGTTGTGTGCGCTGGTGCCGGCGAAATCGTTGGATCGCGGCGTTCCTGCTCGCTTTGCTCCTGGGCGCAATCGGCAGCACCTGGCAGGCCGTCCGGGCCACTTCCGCCGAACGATCTGCCCGGCGTGCCGCGGCGACCGCTCGTTCGGAACGAGATCGGGCCGAGACCGAGACGGAGATCTCCCGGGCCGTCAATGCCTTCCTCCGGGAGGATATCCTGGGCCAGGCCGGCGCCGAGAACCAGGCCCGGATCGATCGTAGGCCCGACCCGGACCTGAAAGTCGTCACCGCCGTGGACTACGCGGCCGAGACCATCGGCGCCCGATTCGCCGGCCGACCGCTGGTCGAGGCGGCGATTCGTCAGACCATCGGCGAATCTTACCTGGATCTCGGACTGTTCGCGAAAGCTCGACCTCAACTCGAGCGGGTCATCGAATTGCGGACCCGACTGCTCGGCGCGGACGCCGCCGAAACCCTGGTCGCGCAGTCCCGGCTCGGGATGCTCTTCATGATGGATGGCAAGCTGGCGGAGGCCGAACACCTCCTGGTCCACGCCATGGAGGGCCTCCACGCCACCCGTGGGCCGAACGACTCCGAGACGCTCACCGCGATGCAAGCCGCCGGCGCAGTCTATAACCAGAAAGAGCAGTATGGCGAGGCGGAAAAACTCCTCGCACCGGCCTTGCGGATTTTTCGGGAAGTCCTGGGTCCCGGAGACCCGAAAACGCTCGCCGCCGCCAACGACCTCGCCATGCTCTACGTCGCTCAAATGAAGCCGGAGGAGGGCGAGCGAATCCTGAAGGACACCGTCCGAGGGTTGCAAGAGTCGGTCGGCCCGGAGCATCCTCTGACGCTCACGGCCCGTTTGAACCTGGCGGCCGTCTACGGGATACTCCAGAAACCCGCCGAGGCCGAACCCATCTTGAAGGACGTCTTGCTCAGCCAGCGGCACGTCCTCGGAGACGGACACCACGCAACGCTCGTGACCATGGCAACGCTCGCACAGAATTACCTCTTACAAGGGAAGAACGATCAGGCCGAACCCCTGCTGCTCGAAGCCCTCGAGTCATGCCGAAAGGCACTCGACCGCAACCATTTGACGACCGACGCGGTCCTCGCTCAACTGGCTGTAATCTATGTTCATAAAAGAGACTTGAAGAAGGTCGGCCAGTACCTCACCGAGGCGCTCGAGATCACCCGCGCACGCTTTGGCCCCGACCATGGCCTCACCGATGCGGGGACCAGGGCGGTGATCGGGTTGTATGTGGTTACCGGCGATTTTGCCAGGGCGGAATCGTTGCGCGCGAGCACCTGGCGTACTGGCTCCGGCACGGCGCCGACGGCGCCGACCGGTACGTCGCCGAGTTCACGGTCGGGTTCTGCCTGCTCGGACGGAAGGCGTATCCGGAGGCTGAAGCCGAATTGACGCTTGCTCATCAATGGATGATAGATCCGGAACACCAGGTCCCGGCGGACTTGTGGGGCGAGTTCAAAACTCACGAAGATCGCGTGATCCGGCTCTATGAGTCGATGGGTGAAACGGCCCGGGCGAATCGATGGCGGTTGAGGCGCACGGATCTCGATTTTCCCGCCGATCCGTTCGCGCGGCCGTGAGCGATCGGCAAGGACTTCGCCAAAACGGTCACAACCCGGCTCCGTTCGCGCATGCACAGATTGAGAGTCTTCGCGCGGCCGTGAGTGGGCCACAGTGTCCGGGAATCTCGTCACGAACGCGACTGGATCGGTTTCGTGACCACTGCGGGGATCGACTCGGCGAACTCAGCCCACCCCGTGTCTGTGGGCGTAATTCATGCAAGGAATTCCGGGATCACTCGGTGATCGTCAGCGGTTTGGCTTTTCACCACGAATCACACAGTCCGACACGGATCACCAACGAGAATTCAGGCAATCGGCCCGATCTAATCCGCGCGTCATCCGTGAGCGAGGTTCACCGCTGGTTGCTGATCGAAGCCCCTGAATCGGGTAGAAAAGCTGCGCAGGCAGCGTGTTTCCGATCGGTCAGGGAGAGGATGCGTGAAAGGTGGTCAGGTTCCGAGGGGACGACTTCGATGCGGCTTGGCAGGCCTTCGCCGATGCGGACCTCGACGTCTCCGCCGCACGCAGCCGCGACGCCGTGAGCGGTCGCGTGCAGGCAGGTCCGCGTGATCTGCGTACATACGAATCGCTTTATCCGTAGCTTCCGGCTCCGAAGCGTGCCAAGCGCGGCGAAAACCTCCGGACGTACATGGCCGTGATTGTTCTCCGTGCCGACCGAAAGGACGACGATCTCGGGATCGACCGCCTCCAGAAGGTCCATCAGGGTGCGCTTCTCGACTCCTCGAAATTGACTGATCCCGGGGTGGCCCGATGGCCAGGCCCCGTGGTGGGGGAACTTCAGGACATCCGCCCGCAGCCTGTCGGGTGAGTTCCGAAAGCGATGCAGGAGACAAGACATGCCGGTTAGCTGCACGTCCCCGGTCAAGAGAATCTTACGCGTCCCCTCGTCCGGAAACGTGTAGACAATCCGGAGTATGCCAGACGTCTCGTTAGTCGAGGTGCCCAGCAGGCTGTTCTGTTCGTCGTGCGTCGGGTGCAGGATTTCGAGGGAAACGGGTGTCTGCGTGAGCTGAGGAAACCGGATATCGGAGCTGAGATTGGTGTTGAAATCCCCGCTCCAGGCGTTCTCATTTCTCGCTGCCTGCTCCCTCGTTGCTCGCGCCACGCTTCGGAGAAGTTCGACGTACGTTGAACCGAGCCGAGCGTTTAGGCGGTCCCTATTGTAGAAAAAAGCCAGGAAGCGACCGCGGAAGTTGTCGAGGAGGTATTGGACACCTGCGACATGGTCTTGATCCGAGTGGCTGAGGAACAGAACAATCTCGTCGATCGCGTTCTCTTCGAGGGCGCGGACCACACGCTTGCCATCGAAGGCGTCCACGACCAACGCCCGGCGCGTGCCGGGAAGAAAAACAACGATGGCGTCCCCCTCGCCGACGTCCAGCATGCTGACGCGGAGGTCTCCTGAAGCAGCCCCTGTCATCGGCCGACCACCTTCTTATAACCCACCATCTCCTCCAGGGCCTCCACGCTCAAGTAACTGTACGAAACGGGCAGGAAATCTCGCAGGAGCCACGGGTTCGCCTCGATCATCACCAACGACGCATCCGCGGGGAGCGCGGCAGGTGAATTCCTGGCCCTCGCCGAGCGCCCAGCCCGGCATGAACTTGGGGATCGGAATTGCGACCGTCTTGCCACCTCCTAGTGTTCGCCACGAGAGCTCGGCCTTCAGTTCCTGGCGCAGCAGATCTACGCCAATCGTCTTACCCCGAAGCACGCGTAAGAATGTGTGGGGGGGCAGCGTCGCCACGCTACTCAAGTGATCGGCCCAGGGATCGGTCATCCCGCGGAGGTAGGCCAGCACCCGTGAGCGATCGAACTGGCTCAGACCGTAGCTGCGGACCACGAGCTCATTTAGTTGATGAACGGCATGCCAATAATCATTGTCGCGACGGGCCTGCTCTGGCTCCTCACCAAAGAGGTCGGAGTCTTCGGGGATGATCCCAGCTTCCGGATTCCACGTCGCAAACTCACGGAGATTTCGTGGCCTAGGTCGTTCCGCAATTGAGGCTACAGCTTCCGGAATCGCTGGATCGTACGATGGAGGTAAGGGAATCCCCGTGACGACCTCGGCTCGCGGCCCCCTTGGACCAGACTGCTCGGCGAACCAGGCGTCTCCAAGGGGGCTGTTCAAGATGTGCACAGCCAACGGAGAATATCAGCACTTCCTCTCGGACAACGGGCGTATCGTCGCTCTATAATGTCCGACCAATCGTCACGGAGCACAACTGCAAGGAAGTGCTTACCCGGGTAGATTCCCTCGAACTCCATCGCAGCGAGGAGCTGGGACTTGGCATTTCGGTTGCCCTGCGCCGTAATAATGATCTTTTCCAGACTCATACTTCGGCCAGTTCCTTTCGGCAAGGTCGAGGTCCGGTTCCCCGTTTCCAATAGTGCTGATCATCATCGTGGCTAGCGAGCCAATCATCATGGGTCACTACGTAAGGGGCAAGAGCACTTTGATGTTTCAGGAAGGGGACGAAAGTTTCGTCCTCAACCTCGGATGAGAACTCGGGATCAGAATTCTTCTTTTTCTTGGTGTGCAGAAATCCCCAGACAGCCTCTGCTAACATCGACAGGAATAGTTTATGGATCGTCATTCGGTCCCAGAGGTCATCGATCGTGGAAAAGGCGAGGCCCTCCAGTACTGCTGATTCCTGACCGTTCCTGTCTTGTCTCCCTCCGAGTGAGGCAACATACGACCACGTTGGGACGGCAGCATCACGGAGTGTGGACAGCGCATCCACCTGACGACTGTATGTCTGCGAAACTCTCACCAGTCGGCGCCCAGATGGCTTGCTACCCACTTCCGCGAGGATCACGCAGGTTGGAGCTTCAGCATACTGCCCGATGGCGTGCTCAGGAAGCTCCCAGACGTCAAGGAGATCGGTAACCCTGAGAAGATTCTCCCTTGCCTTTCTTCTGATATCTGTTCTCCGGTCAGGAAAGCGCCGGGCATCACCATTCCAAGGTAGCTGGGCCAAACCCCCTCGTTTTGAGACAAGATCTCCAGTGCGCCGGAGCAAGAATGAACTGGCCGGTTGGCCTTCCACATCAAACGGAGGGTTGCTGACAATGACGCGGGGGCGGCGACCGAAAGCAGCGGTCAAATCCAGGGTCAGAGCATCGCCCCCTTTGTGGAAATGAGGGTATGGAACGCTGCCCTCCAGGTCCGTCCTGTTCCAGTACGCTAGCAAATAAGACAGCCTCGCGACGAGGATCGCTACTCGGTCGATGTCGTTGCCAAACACCGCATTCTTGAGGTACGAGAGCGCGTCCTCCGGAGACTCGGGCTCTCGCGGGTCGAACAGCTTCGCCAGCCGTTCCGTCGCCGCGAGGAGAAACGACCCGGAGCCGCAAGCGAAATCGCACACCGACCGCTGCGAAGGCGGGAGGAATTCAAGCGGAATGCGGTCGAGGATCTGTCGGGTGATCGATAGCGGCGTGTAATGGACCCCCTTGAGTTTGACAAAAGACTCTCCTCCCACCTTCCGCTCCGCGACGAGGGCACGCTCGTAAAGATCGCCTAACATCTCGTGAGTGACCAGACTGAAGTTCATCGGCCCCGTCAGATGACTGAGCAGGCAGCGTAGCATCTCATCGACCCGAGTTCGCTCGAACCACCCATCAAGTTGGGGCAGGTCTTCGTCGAGCACCGTGTCAAAAAACGAGTCCCATCTCGTGCGCGTCGCGGAGGATCTGTCGCGACTCGACGGACTGGCCTCGCCCCTCGCCAAGTGCCCCTTTATCTTCTAGGATACGCGCGGCGAGGACGCCAGGGCCACTCGCGAGAACGCTTCCCGCAGGGCCGCCTGCGACTCCTTGTCCTGGCCCCACGAGTGGCCTCTAACAATCCAGGTCGCCTTGGAAACGCCGCGCTGGAGAAACGTGGCGAGCTCGTCGCGGCAGGCGTAGACGTAACCGTCGAAGAGGTGCCGTTGCTCCTGTCGTAGTTGAGCTAGGAGGTCGCGCTGGACGGCGGAGCGGTGTTGCCTGAAAACACCCTTCAGCGCATCGACATCCAGGTCCACCTCTTCGGCACCGATCATACCATCGTGGCAGTTGAACCAGACATCGACCTTGCGCCGGCTGAGACTACCCAGGAGATTAATCGGTGCGGCCGTCAGACGGAAGAGTTCCCTCGCCTTCTCTCGGCTGGAACCGTTGCAGACGATGTCATCCTGGGTAAGGTCCGCCGCAACAGCGGACGTGTTCCAGTCCTGCCTCCGTGGGTCGGAGAACGCTAGGACGTCGAGGATACGCACGCTACCGCTGGGAGGGTGTCCGGGATCTCCTCGGTCTTGGGACTTGTATTGCTGAATTGCTTCAGCATTCGGCAATGGCCAATCGAACCGGATGCAGTCCGCATCGTACCCGAACGGCGTCAGGGCAGACCCGACGGCCTGTCGGCTGCGCTGTTGCTGGATGCTTGCCGCGCTCATGGTCGTTGGGCGATCATCTCAGGCTGCGTTGTCGTAAGGTGGAACTCTCTATCTGTACATCATGTCGGCTGAGGGGCCAGGTTTCCAGTTTATTCGGTCGCGTCCGAGACGTTTTCCGGTCCCGTCTGGTGACACGACCGATACAGACTCTCTTGCCTAGCCCGCACAATACGCACATTCCCCTTGTCCATGACGCATTGTCGCAGGAACCGAGTGAATGGTCACGGAACACCGGGCGTCCCAAAAGCGAAGCGCGGCTAGAAACACGTTCACGGCCGAGCGGCCGGCCTGAGCCTTCCTCGGATCTATAGCTGGTCGGAAGGTCGTTCGGGCCAGTCGAACGAGCGATCAAGAGATCCCTGGGTGATGCCCGCCCTACGACTTAAGCGACTCCAGATAGGCCAACAAACAATAAAGCGAAGGCCAGGATCGTCAAGGGGTCGGCCAGGCCGGTGGTCTTGATCGTACCGAGCCCTTGGCCCGTTCATCGATCTCCTCCCAGGGGAGTATAGTCAGGCCGCCATGCGCGTCGCCGCGCGCGACCTCGTCGCCCGACTCGCGGACGACGAAGTCGCCATAGGTCCCGCCATTGAGGCTGGCGAACTTCTGCCGGAGTTACCGGGAGCCCTCGGGCGACCTGTGTTCGCTCAACAGGCCGTCCGGGCCGGATCGCCCCAACCGGCGTGGCACTGCGCCGACCGCCGGGACCTTGTTCGTGCCGTAGACCTGGACCTCGACGATGCTGGCCCGGACGCCGTCCGCCAGACCGGTGGCCGTCACCCGGACGTACCGGACGCCTCGGGCGAGGAACTCGTGCGTGCGGTCCCGGTCCCGCTGCCGGCTCCTGGTCTGGTCCGAGAGCATCGTCCACGACTTGCCGTCCTCCGAGCCCTCGACCTTGTACTGGTAGGCGACCCCGTCCTGCTCCCAGAGGATGCGCATGCCAGTGAGGTCCTCGGGCTTCCCGAGGTCGACCTGCCACCACTGCGGGCTGGTGGGGCCGTCCGCGCACCAGCAGGTTTCGGGATTGCCGTCGACGGCGGCGCCGGGACGGTGGTCCTTGCCCTGGGTCGAGGAGGCCGTCGCCGTCCTCCCTCGCGAAAGATCCTCGGGGACCAGATCGGCCACATCCCTCAGATGTGTCTCGTCGAGCTTGCCCACGGACCAGAGCAAGCCGCGCGTCATCAGGTCGAGGTAGCGCGGGTTGGCGACCGTCGCGGTGTTATGGCCCAGTGTCGTGCTGAAAACCTTCGTGTTGCCGTTGTAGGTGTTGGTCCAGACGACGATCGACTCGGCCTTGCCCTGCTTGCCCCGCGCCAGCGCGTGGGCGGTCGGCTCGAGCCGGCCAATCGCATTGTTGTAGAGCTCCTCGTTGACGGTGATCCAGTCGCTCAGCGGCGCGAGGATCGGATTGGCCTTGTCCAGATAGGTGACTGAGATGGGCTGCTGCGGGCCATGCCCCGTGGAGACCACGCCGGTCAGTTGCATCCAGGGGGTCGCTTTTTTCTGCCAGCCCTCGGTGCGGTAGCAGTGCATGCCGCAATGAAGCACGACGGCGGGGATCCCTTCCTTGTGGGGCCTGAGGATGGTCTCGATGGAACCCATGTCGTTGACGTGCGAAGTACACTCGTCGTGCACGATGACGTCGAAGCCCTTGGCCCAGTCGGGATTGTCGTAGACGGGATTCTTGTGCGCGTTGGACGTGCTGGGATCGTAAGCGACGGTCCACTCGATGTGGGCGCGCTGGGAGATCCCGCGCGTGAGGACATCCTTCTGATGCGCGTAATCATGGCAACATCCGCCGAGGACCAGCAGTGCCCGGATCGGCTTGGAGGGCTCCTCGGCCTTGCTCAACACCCCTGCAAGAAACAGCATCCCCGAGAGGACCATTACCAATGCGACCCATCTCCTCATAGTGGAACCTCGCTTTCCTGGATGATCGGCCACGCGGTAGGCGGGGCGCCGCGGCCGTTCTGGGAAGGATGGTACTGGAATGGGAACATCGCGATCTTCGTGGAACCGTTGATGCGATGCCGGGATGTTCCGGACCCGCTCCATCTTATCGACCCGGAGGGACGGCGTCGAAGGGTCAACCGTGATCCAGGACTTTTTCAAGAATCGTGTATCGATTCGCCCGATTCATTCCTTTAGTGATGAAAGGGTGTACGAGGAGCCTCGAAGGCGGTTGGTAGGTGCTCTGTGAGCAGCGAGGCGCAAGCCCCGGTCGTCCCGTGCTCGCCGAGAACCCCACGATCTTTTTCGAAGGAGCGAATGCCGAGATCTGGCCCGATCCGGAATCCCTGGCTACGATTGGAGTATAGCCCCTTCGATCGACCCGCCAGAAAGTCTTCGACCTGGGAGGACACACCGATGCGACGAAATACCCGCGCGGGCATCGCGCTGATCGAACTGCTGGTCGTGATGGCCGTTGTCGGCGTCATGCTGGCGCTCCTGCTGCCGGCGGTTCAACAGGCCCGGGCCGCGGCCCGGGCGGTGAGTTGCGAGAACAACCTGAAACTGATGGGCCTGGCCATCCACAATTACCACACAGCATGGAACCGCTTCCCGATGAGCCAGGTCCAGGGCGAGGGCCACGGCAACGGGCACGGCGTTTTCACGATCATCTTGCCGTATGTCGAACAGGCGCCTCTTTACAACATGTATAACTTCCACCTGGAGAACTGGCACGCCGCAAATCATACGGTGGTCCGCCATAAGATGGATACGTTCCTCTGTCCGGATAACCCCGACATCAATCTGGTGCGGGCCGCGGAAGTGCGATACCCGGAGAGCCGATCGACCTTCGCGAAGGGGCACTACGGGGCTAACTGGGGCGGCGGTCGTGGTCCCTGGGGCGAGGACTTCGCGAAGCAGAAAGGGTCGTATCTCGGCGTGATGATGACCGTCATGCCGCCCGACTGCCAGGACAAAGCTCAGGACGGGAGGCCGCGGGCGCGCAATATCAGCGTCCTGGACATCACCGACGGCACGTCCAACACGCTGGCTTTCGTCGAGAAGCGCGACAGCTTCGGCTGGGCCGTCGGTGGCTGGGGCGGCAGCGAGTTCGACGTCAACACGGCCCCGGCCTATGCCGGGAACGATCCGCTGGCCCGGAAGATCTACAGCGGCTCGACCCATGACGGGCGACTCTACGTCGCGCTGTGCGACGGCTCAGTCCGTCACCTGTCCGCTAAGCTGGACCGGAAGACCTGGTATGCGCTGATCACCCGCGCCGGTGGTGAGCTCTTCAACCTCGAGCAGTGATCCGGGTGTCTGGTGGCGATGGGACGCGAGACACCGGTCACCTCCGCATCGCCGATCAAGTTCAAGGGATCTCGACGACGACCCGGATGGTCACGGGACGGGGGGCGCTGCAGAACAGGAGCCGTCCCGACGGGTCCCAGTGGCAGGTCGCATCGTCGGGCTCGATCGTGACCTGTGCGCCGCGGGGAAGACTCCGGCCGGAACGACCAGCTCGGTTCGACCAAGCTCGGGACGGTTGTCCCAGGCGAACTCGAGTCGTGGGCATCCCCGCGGCGATGCGTGCGGTTCGAATCGGAGGCAACGGGGCACACCGGCCACTCGATGGGGATAGGGGCGCGGCCGGTAGTTGGGCCGGACCACGCCGGCACCATCGAGCAAGCTGAAGTCTTCGCAGTTCCATCCGTCTCGGTTCTCGACCGTCCAGCGGGGCGCGATGCTCCACTGCAAACCCGATGCGAGTGCGGCGTCGAGCCGGTCGTAGAGATAGTCCACGTAGTCGCCGGCGCGGCGCGCGTCGCCCGGGATGCCGAGCTCGCCGAGGATCAGCGGCGCGCACCATTCGTTCGCCTTCTCCTCCATCCGGTTGAACGCCCGGTTGATGGCGGCGGTCTGTCCGCCCCAGTCTTCGCGAACGATCGCCAGCGGATGGTAATAATGTGGGGCGAACGCCACATTGCCGAAGCCCGGCTCCGGGAGCCGGGTCCGGAATCCCGCGGCGGCCGGTCCCCGCGCCTCGAGGAAGAGGATGGCCGACGGATGCCGGGCGCGGAGGGCTGCGGCCGCGTCGCGGTACAGCGGCGCAATCTCGCGACGCTCGTCCCCCCACGGCTCGTTGAGCGGGTCGTAGCCGACGACGCCCGCAATCCCGGCGAACGCACCGGCGACCCGCTCGAGCATGGCGAGGTACCGCGTGCGAACACCGTACGTGTCGGCATAGAAGTCGGAGAACGAACGATGCACGCCGGGATCGGTGAGTTCCTGGATGGCCCAGGTCTTGCAACCGCAGCCGTTGTCGGGCGCGTGGGGCTTGGCGCGCGGTGAGACCGCCCACAGCGGGAAGCCGCAGCCGCAGCCGCGGGTCACGGTGCGGGCGAATCCGTCCTGGTGGATGTCGACGATCACGTAGAGCCCGCGATCCCAGGCTGACGCGGCGACGCCCGTCATCCGCGCCAGGTACGAGTCGTCGTAACGGCCGGGCTCCGGCTCGTAAGCCTCCCAGATGAACGGCATGCGGATGGCATTGAAGCCGAGCTCGACCACGCGGTCGAGGACCGCCGGGTCGTCCAGCAGGATGAAAGGAGGGAGCTTACCACCGCCGAGGTTGACCCCGCGGAGCAGGACGATGCGGCCGTCCGGCGCCACGAAGTGCCGCCCCTCCACGCGGAGCACGGCCGCGCCCCCGGGGGGCGGTGTCCCGGCCGGATCGCGGCCCGGGAGGCCGAGCATCCGGCACGCCGCACAGGCGAGCAGGAACACGACCGAGAACAAGCTCCGGAGCGCAGGCCATCGGCCGGCATCCGATCGGGCGGGCCTTGGCGAGGGGAGATCCATTGGCAGTCAATCCGCTCTCCAGCACCCGACCCCGAACTGATTCTCTCCGAAATCGTCCCTCCCTCGGGACCCGCCCCAGGGCCCGGGCGCGGGGCTAAGAGATAACCCGAAACCGGAAATCGCGGAAGGCCAGTTCCCCAGGAACTCGGTCGGCGACCGGGTCGGCTCAGACCGGCGGGCTCTTCTCGCCGCCACGATCCCGCAAGGCCAGGAGGGCTTCCAACTGCGAGTCGGTCATCCCCCAGAGGCGGCGCGGGCGACCGCCCTTGCGTGCCGGCTCGGTGTAGCCCAGCGTCGTGGTCTCCAGACCGTGGGCGCGGATCAACGCCATCAGCGTCTTGATATTGATCCCCCCGAGCCGCGCGGCGATCTCATCGGGATCGTGGACTGTGAGTCCCTGGTAGCTCGTTACGCTCGGGCTGGCGTCTTCCAAGACCATGCCTCCACCGGGGCTCCGTCCCGGGCCGGCCTCCCCCGTGCATTCGTCGCCATCAGGCCGCTCGACGGCGGGCTGCTCCGCACGTCCCTGAATGACCTCAGCGTCATTTGATGGGGGATCGTCCCGCGGAAGTTGCGCAATCTTTCCGGTCGGGTCGATGGACCGAGCGCGGGCCAAGGCGACTCGATCATGCCAGGGTGATCTGCCCCAGGCGAAAATCGATGTTCAAGACCTGGTCTCGAAGGAAATCCAGGCCGAGCAAGCCCTCGGCGCCGGAGAGCGCCGGGGGCGTGTGACCGATCACTGGAAAGATGAATCGGTGTTGCCCGAGCGCACTGAGCCGCGTCAGGGCAAAGACCGGTGCGGTACCCACGGAACTCCCCGTCGCCATCTGGACTCGTCGAAGCGGCTGGGCGGGATCAAAACCGAGATAGGCCAAGTACCCGAGTTTGATCACACTCATGCTCGCCGCGGTGTCCAACAGGAGTTTCAAGTCGATAGTGCGGGTTGGCCCGGTGGCCTGCGCCTCAACGACGATCGACCCGTGCTTTGGGTTGAATAGGTAGGTGTTCATAGCACGACCACCACGTCCTCAGGCCATTCGCCGAGGAAGCGGACAGCGATGTGGTCGAGCTTCAATTCTGTGGCTTTGCGAAGAAGCTCTTCGTCATCAGGGCCGTGGCAGACGACTCTGCCCCGAAGGACCCGCTGCATATCGTCGGTCTCCGGATCCGCGATCAAAACCCAGTCCGGCGCGTAGCGAGCTTTGATCTCGTCCATCGTCAAGACTTCGTCCATCTCGACCTCCCTTGCAGGTGTGTCCCATACTCATCATGTTTCCCGGGTGCTAGACTGTCAACCGGCGTCGTGCACGAGAGAAGTCGCCAGACGATCGGGGGAGAGCATGCCGGGAAACTACCTCTGGACTCCGACGCCGGACGTCGTCGAACGTGCCAATGTCAGCCGGTTCATGAAGCGGCACAAGATCGCCGATTACCAGGAATTGATCGACCGCTCGACGGCGGATATCGAATGGTTCTGGCACGCCGTGGTCGAAGACCTGGACATCACATTCTTCCGTCCGTATGTAACGATCCTGGATGCGAGCCGGGGGATTCCCTGGTGTCGTTGGTTCCTGGGCGGTTCGATCAACCTGGCGCATCAATGCCTCGATCGCCATGCGCGATCGTCGCGGCGCGACGTCACGGCCGTGATCTGGGAGGGCGAGGATGGGACGGTCCGTCGGCTCACCTACGCCGAGCTCCACGCCGAGACCTGTCGCCTGGCCGGCGCCATGCGCCGCCTGGGGATTGGCCTGGGCGACCGGGTCGGCCTGTTCCTGCCGATGGTACCGGAGGCCGTTGTCGCGTTCCTGGCGTGTGCCCGGATCGGCGCGGTGTGTATCCCGATCTTCTCCGGGTTCGGCGCCCAGGCGGTCGCCGCCCGGCTCGAGGACGGCCAGGCCGTGGCCCTGATCACGGCCGACGTCTCGTATCGCCGCGGCAAGGCGATCCACCTGGAGCCGGTTGCGCGAGAGGCCGCCGACACCTGCCCGAGCGTCCGCCACATCATCGTCGCCCGATCCCGGCGCGGGCCGGCCGATGAGCTCCCGGCGCCCGACGCCCGTCACATTGATTGGGACGAGCTCATTTCCACCGAGCCGGCCGAGTCTCCGTGCGAGCTGCTCGATCCGGAGAGCCCCCTGATGATCATCTACACGTCGGGCACCACCGGCCGGCCCAAGGGGGCGGTCCATGTGCACGGCGGGTTCCTGGTCAAGATCGCCCAGGAAGCGGCCCACCAGGCCGACATGCACGAGGACGACGTGCTCTACTGGGTCACCGACCTGGGCTGGATCATGGGACCCTGGGAGCTCGTCGGCGCCCTGGCCGCCGGAGGGGCCGTGGTCCTCGCCGAGGGGGTGCCCGATTACCCGGCCCCCGACCGGCTCTGGTCGATGGTCGCGCGGCACGGGGTGACGATCCTGGGGGTCTCGCCCACGTTGATCCGCGCCCTGATCAAACATGGCCGGGATCCGGTCCGGTCCCACGACCTGAGCCGGCTGCGGATCCTCGGCTCGACGGGCGAGCCCTGGGACCCCGAGTCCTGGCGCTGGCTGTTCGAGACCGTCGGCCAGGGGCGGCTGCCGATCATCAACATCACGGGTGGGACCGAGGTCGGCGCCTGCCTGCTCTCGCCGTTCCCGATCACGCCGCTGAAACCGTGTTCGCTCGTCGGCCCGTCGCTGGGGATGGCCATGGACGTCTATGACCCGGAGGGCCGGCCCTTGCGCCAAGGGGTCGGCGAGCTGGTCTGCACCAAGCCCTGGCCGGCCATGACGCGCGGCATCTGGGGCGACCCCGAGCGCTACCTGGCGACGTACTGGTCGCGATGGCCGGACGTCTGGGTCCATGGCGACTGGGCCTCGATCGACGCGGACGGCGATTGGTTCCTCCACGGCCGTAGCGACGACACGATCAAGGTCGCGGGCAAGCGACTGGGTCCGGCCGAAGTCGAGTCGATCCTCGCGGGCCACGAGGCCGTGGCCGAGTCGGCGGCGATCGGCATCCCCCACAGCGTCAAGGGCGAGGCCATCCTCTGTTTCGTCGTCACCCGACCCGGACATGAGCCGGGTGGCTCGCTCCGGGCCGAGCTATGCGCCCGCGTCGCCGAGGCGCTCGGCAAGTCGTTCCTCCCCGAGGGCGTGCGATTCGTCGCCGACCTGCCGAAGACCCGCAGCGGCAAGATCCTCCGCCGCGTCATCCAGCGCGTCGCGACCGGTCAGGAACCCGGAGACCTTTCCACCATCGAGAACCTCGCGGCCATCGAAGCCATCCGGCAAGCGGAGTGAGAGCGATCGAGACCAGAAACTCCAGGTACCGGAAGAGTCCTGGCGGCCACCTTCATCGTCCACCGGCCAACATCCGGCGACTGTTCGGTCCGTATGTCGCCTACCGGTTGATCTCATCCGGCCCGATCGGTTCCGCGACCAGGAGTTCTCCCTGGGAGTCGAGGAACGGTTCGTCGTCCGTCGGCGCGGAAGCGGAGGAATTCCTCCTCGCCGATCTGCAAGGTGTGGCCCGCTTCGATCGAGGCGCCGGACTCGCGAAGGTAGGTGAGGATGTTCGAGAACACATCGAAATATTTTTGACCTTCGTGATGGCCTTCGGCATGAGCGGCGAAGTCGGGCAGGCCGAACAGGTGGGCCCCATACGTCCGCATCCAGACCCCATCGACCCCCTCGACGTCGTATTTCACGAACCCACAGAAGAGGATCGGCAGCGGCAATGTCCGGAGGACGTCCAGGATGTCGCCCTCGACATCCTGATCGGAGAGCGCGGCCGCGGGGAGGGAGGTGTGGGCCGCTCCGTTGAGGACCACGATCGCGCCGGACCGCGCGAGCACCCCGGCGACCGCGGCCAGGGCGACGTATTGCTCGAGTGGCCCGGATTCGAATCCCGCGTAGTACAGCAGCAGGTGACTCGCATGCGCGCGGGCGCGTTCCTTCAACTCCCGCGGGTAGGGCGACGGCGCCACGCAGGTTTCCACAGCCTCGGCTGGCATCGGGAGGTCGAACCCCACCAGCCGGATGACGTGCTTGCCCCAGCCTGCGAGCCCGAAGACCGTACCCTTCTGGCTGAGCTCGGGGGCGACCTCACATCGGGCGCGCGCCATGGACGGGTGGTACGAGCGAAGCCCCTTTGCCACGGCGCCGGGCTCGAACCGGAACCGGTCCTCGAAGAGTACTTGCAGGCTTAACGGATCCTCGATTTCGGGATTCGCGACGAGCTGAGTTTCGCGGTCGCCTTCCTCTTTCTTGCCGAAGAATCTCGAAAAGATACTCATGACTGGATCCTCGATGCCGCGAAAAACCAATGGCCCCCGAGCTGTGGACTCTCTCCCCTCGTGAGGGGGACTCGGAGGACCTTCGCAAGGAGAGAGTTCCAGCCGCCCGCGGGCGGGCGATTCCCTCACCGAAATTAGCCTCACATGTTCCCCGAGAGCCACAGAAAGAAGATGAGAACCAATGCGATGACCAGGGCGGCGACGATGTACATCCATGCGACGGCCAGGGCTCCGACCGCGATCGCACTCCCGGCCAGCCGATGATCCTCACGGCGGATCCAGCCGACGGTTCCGGCCAGTGAACCGATCAGGCCGAGGGAAGTGGCCGTAATGGTCAGGTAGAGCAGCCAGGGGCGTTCGGCCGGGGGAATCACCGGTGCGTCGGGCTTCCGGCCGCGAACCCGGTCGATCAGGCGGCCAACCAGCTTGTCACCGGCCTCCGCCAGGGTATCCGACAGCTTATGCGGTGCCGGCGGAGGCTTCAGGAACTCGGCAATGTAGGGAGACGCGATCGCCAGCGGGAGGCCGAGCACCGCCGCGACGAACCCGATCAGCCCGAACCAAGATCGGCGCGGCCGTGCCGGTGGGGAGAGGACCGCATCCGATCCCGGCGGCGCGATTTCCATGTTCCCTCGCTACAGCTTGTTAAAATGTAGAAGCATCATCAATTTTTAGCTTTCAATGCACTCGCTCCGGGGATAGGAGCCGAGGATGTCGAGGCTCTCGCATCTCCTGCGGGCGAGTTCGAGGGCCCTCTGGACGGGGGGATCGTTGACGTGTCCCTCGATGTCGATGAAGAAGAGGTAGGATGGGTCGCCCTCGCCTCCGCCGTTAGGATTGGGGAACGACTCGATCCAGGTCATGTTGACCCCGAGCTTTTCGAACGGCGCGATCATCTTGGCGAGCGAGCCGGACTGGTTGGACAGTCGGATCTTCAGGGTGGTCTTGTCGCGGCCGGTCCGCTCGCCGCCGCGTTCGGCGATGACGGCGAACCGCGTGACGTTGTGGGGTTGGTCCTCGATGTTCTCGGCCAGCACGTTGAGCCGGTAGGCGCCGGCCGCGGCCCGGCTGGCGACGGCCGCGGCGTAATCCTCGCGCTGGGCCAGCTCGGCGGCGGCCGCCGTCGAGACGACTTCGATCTTCGCCGCCTGGGGTACGTTCTTCCCCAGCCAGAACCGGCACTGGGACAGCGCCTGCGATTTCGAATAGACCCGGCGCACCTGTCCCCACTCGCAACGGCCCAGCAGACAATGATGGACCCGCAGCCGCACCTCCGCCCGGATCTTCAAGTTCGGCAGCTTGATGAACATATCGAGCGTGTCGGCGATCCGGCCGTCGGTCGAGTTCTCCAGGGGCACCAGCCCGAACTGGACGTGGCGGCGATTGACCTCCTCGAAGACCGCGGCGATCGAGCCGACGGGCACGTGCTCGACGGCCTCGCCGAATCGCGCGACCGCCGCGAGGTGGCTGTAACTATACTTCGGCCCCAGGCAAGCCACCCGGATCGTCCGCTGGAGCGCCCGGGAGCCGCTCATCAGCTCGCGGAAGATAATCCGCAGCGTCTCCGCCGGCAACGGGCCCTGACTCGCCGCCAGGGCCTGAGCGACCACCTCGTCCTCCCGGGCCGCCGACCAGACCTCCAGCCCATGATCATTCTTGACCTGCCCGATCCGCGCCGCGATCTCCGCCCGGCGATTCAATAGCTGGATCAACTCATGGTCCAGCCGGTCGATCTCCCCTCTCAGGCTCGCCAGGCTGGGCGGGCGCGGGGCCTGGGACGACTTCGAAGCGACGCGCTGATCCTTCGAGCCGGCGGCCGGTCCTTTGCGTGGCGATGACTTCCGGTTCATAATCAGTCGACTCGGTGAGAGACCATACGGAAAGAATCGGCCCTCGCGCCTCGACGTCCCCATCCGAGGCGCGGCATCGGGCGTCCCAGGCGAGACCAGTATGTTCGGAAGCAGGGAGGCCGGCGCCCGGGTTGCTTCCTCTACCCGCCCCATCGGGACAGGCCGAATCGCTCCCGAGACCAGGTCGGTCAACTGCTTGTCCACCGTCCCCATCGTCCGACCGCCCGCCGCCATCGAGCGCAAACATTTCTACCATAAGTAATTAAAAGCATAATTCCACCGCTGTCAAGCCCTCTAAGTGGCGGCTCGCCCGAAGCCGTGCGTACCACCGATGAACGAGTGCATGGAAAGGTGCCTGCACAGCCCTCAAATGCGGGTTTCCGAGCGGCGGTTCGCAGTTTACGCAGGGCTCGAGCTCGCCCGACGCTGCGGGCGCTGATACGAACTCGAAGCAGCAACGAGAGATCCGTGGAGTCCATTGCGAGTAGGGTGCTCTCGGATCTTGCGCGATTTTCGACACTTCTCGCCGAACACCACTCGGTTCATGAACCGACGAGCGGGATTCCGCGGCAACCCTTACGCCAAAGGCATTAAGAGCAAAGCCCAGGGTCGCCGCAGGCGCACCCTGGGTCGGGAACTTCCTCCCCAGGCGAACCGGAGCGTCGGGCTGGGGAAACCCCGTTGGGGTGCGCCGGAGGAGAGGGAAACCGGAACTCGGTGGCGACTCGACGTTCCCAGGGTGCGCCTGCGGCGACCCTGGGCTTTGCTGTGCAACGCCGTTGGCGTAGAGAACTCTGTCGAACCGAGGTGGTGATGAGCGAGGAGTGTCCGTTTTTCCCCCCGCCGAAGGGGCAAAACCCCGGGACGCCCCGAAACCGGCGGAATTCATTCGAGCAAGGCTGACCTCGATGCCCGCCGGCGCCGGTCGCTCGCGTCCAGCCCGCACCCGGCCGTCGCGCCCATAGAATCGCTTCGCGGACATCCCGCGGCGAATCGATCGCGACGTCGGGCACCTCAGGAGGGCATCCCACCAGCATCTCCGTGTTGATACACTGGGACGTGTGGTTTGCGGGCGCGGAAAATGAGAACCGGCTCGACCCGCGTGCGCCGGGCCGAAGAATGAGGGCCCCACTCAGACCCGGGAGGCTGCCCCCATTTTCCTGGACGCGATGTCCGGAAAGCGATCATCGCTCTCACCTGGGGAGACTCCGCTTCCCAGTCGAAGACCGGGCGAGGTGCCGGCTCCGCGAAGGAAGCGAGGGAGCGGCGATTTGGGGAAGAATGCGTGGTGCTGGGAGATGGCGTTGATGATGTGTCTCGAGAGCTCCCCGACAAGGACTCGAACCTTGAACCTAGCGGTTAACAGCCGCTCGCTCTACCGATTGAGCTATCGGGGAATCCACTCCTCCGAGCATAACCTGGCGCCCGGCCCGACTCAAGGGGACTCGAGCCGCCGGAAAGGCCGAGGGGAGCTGGACGATGCCGGACTGCAAGGAATGGAGATGAAAGCCAGCGGAATGATCACCAATCCGCTGGCCATCTGGGCACGGCTTGCGCCGGTCCGTCTCCTTCCGTCTCGTTTAATCCTTATGCCCCGATTTCTCGTGCTGCTCGATGGCTTTCTCGAGGATGCCGACAATCAATGCATTGAGTGACGCTTTGTCCTCTTTGGCCCAGCTCGCCAATTGCTCGTGGAGCACGGGAGGCATGCGGATCTGGAAGTGGACCACGGTTTCAGGCATGGGAACATCTCCTCGATTCAAACTAGGGACCCGCCCCAAGGAAGCAAGATGTCGGGTACCAATCCCCCATGCGCCCGGATTCTACACAGGCGGATCGGGGCATGCATTGGTATTCTACCCGAAATTGGGCGCCTACTTTCATCAAATTCTTGGAATTACGTGCATTTGACCGGATCTCGGTTGTGCCCCTCCCTACACATTACCGTGTGTTGCGCCAGATTGAAAGGAATGATTCACGCATGGTATCGTGGATGTCTTGTTTTATGGTCTCCTGCGAGGAATGAATCCTGGTTTGTAGGATGACCGCACAGCCGAACGGCTGATCCGGGGCCGAGTCGTTGATCGGGAACTGCGATCGATGGACCCCGTAACGGCACAATTCAGGACGTCGGACTACTCTATGGAGAAATCGTTGTCTGCTTCGTCAAGCGACAAACCCCGCTCGTCGCCCGATGCCGAGCAGCTCATCCGGCAATTCGTCGAGCACTGGGGCTTGATGGCGCGCGCCTGGGGCATCAACTCGTCGATGGGTGAGCTGTTTGCCCTGTTGTATATTTCCGGAACTGACTGGACTGCCGAGGACTTGCGTCATCGGCTGGGGGTCTCGCGGGGCAACGTCAGCATGAACCTGCGCGAGCTCTTATCCTGGGGCGTCGTTCACAAGGTTCACCGCGCCGGGGAACGCCGTGAACTCTTTCGCGCCGAGACCGATGTTTGGACGCTCTTTCGCAAGATCCTCACCGAACGCAAGCGCCGCGAGCTGGACCCGAGCTTGCGTGTACTCGACCGCGCATTCAATCTGGCCGAGGAACATCCTGACCTCCATGATCTTAGGGATCGCATCGAATCCCTCCGCCACTTTTTCAGGACCATCGATGCATTGGCGGTCCAATTGCTTTCGTTGCCTTCGCGTGACATGGTTGAAATCAGCCACCTGCTCGGATCGGGGATCAAGGACGGGGAGACGGGCGTCGGAGAGGCGGGTGGGGAGCGGAGCGAGGACCGGTTGGGCTTCGAAAAAGAATGATGCGGTGACCCGCGAAGGTCCGGACCGGAACATCCTGCGGCGATCGATCGGGGCGAGGTTGGATCCTCCCCGACGCCCGAGGTCCGATGCCCACGCCCGGTCTTCATCATTGCGCACAGAATCGGTGCCAGGGTCATGGAAGAGTCGCGTCGCTTCGTCTAGACTAAGAATGAACGGGAGGCAAGGCACCGGATCGTCCCATGTTGTCGGCCAGCGGCCGCAGTCGGGGCGAGTCAAGCCGAGCGAGGCCGGAGTCTACGGGGAATAGCCGCCCGCCTCTCGACAGGACTCGGAGGCCGTGAAGGAATCGATTCTAATTCAAGAATTCCATATGGAAAATGGATGTAAACGCTATCTACACAGGGCATTCCATCTGTTGAGTCTTGAGTTTGGAATCTTCGATCCGATTCTTCCACATCCTCTCCGGGATTGTGGAAGGATCGGGAAAATCATTCGAGATTCAAGATTCAATGAACGCAAAGCCCTGTTTCGCGAGGACTTGCATCCATCTTGAATTTTGCATTTGTTATTTTGAATCGATTCTTTCGCAGCTTCCCACCCAAGACTCACCTTGACGCAACGGCTGACCAGACCGATCTCGATCTCGTCCCCCGATCGGGGAGGGAGCGGATCCTAGGCGTTGAGCCCGACCCTGCTGCGGGAGGTTCTCCTCGGGCAGAAGGGGCGGACCGGACTGACCACGTGACCCCGTATTCTGCGGAGCTCGTCCATGAGCGGTGTGTCGTCGAACGATTATCATCCCGGGCTGGAAGGCGTGATTGCCAGCGAGACGGCGATTGCCAACATCGAGGGGAAAGATGGCGCTGGAGGTCTCGAGTACCGCGGATACCGGATTGAGGACCTGGCGGGCCATGTGTCGTACGAGCAGACGGCGTTCCTGCTGCTCCATGGTGATCTGCCCGGCCGCGATCAGTTACGCGAGTTCGACGGCCGGCTGCGACGGTCGCGTTCCATCCCCGAGCCGCTGGTTGCGCTGCTCCGGCAGATCCCGGCGCACATCCATCCCATGGACGCGTTGCGGAGCTCGGTGAGCGTGCTGTCGCATTTCGATCCCGAGGTCAACGCGCCGCCCACCGACCATGCCGCCAACGTCCGCAAGGCCGAGCGCATGATTGCCCAGATGGCCACAGCGGTGGCCTATCGCCGACGGATCAGTCAAGGTCTGGCGTTGATCCCGCCCCGCGACGACCTGGACCACTCCGCCAATTTCCTGAACATGGTGCACGATCGGGTGCCGTCCCCGACCATGCGCGAAGCCTTCGACATCTCGCTGGTCCTCTACACCGAGCACGAGCTCAACGCCTCGACGTTCTCGGCGCGGGTCACCGTGTCAACGCTGTCGGACATCTACTCCGGTATCGTGGCGGCCGTCGGCACGCTCAAAGGTCCGCTCCACGGCGGTGCCAACGAGGAGGCCTGGAAGGTCCTGGAGCAAGTCGGGGCGCCCGAGAACGCGGCCGCGTGGATCGAGGGGGCCCTGGCCGCAAGGAGCGGATCATGGGCTTCGGCCACCGGGTCTACAAGACGGGCGACCCCCGCGCCGGATCCTCAAGGAGCACTGCATCGCGCTGGCCAGGGAGGTGGGCGACGACCGATGGGAGCGGATCGCCGAACCGATCGAGCGGGCGGTCACGTCGCAGAAGAATCTGCCGCCCAACGTCGATTGGCCTAGCGCCCGTCTGTATCACTACATGGGATTGGAGATCGACCTCTACACCCCGATCTTCGCCATGGCCCGGGTCGCCGGCTGGGCCGCCCATGTGATCGAGCAGCTCGACCACAACCGCCTGATGAGGCCCCGCGCCCTCTACACCGGCCCGCCCCACCGGCCGGTCAAGCCCATCGATCTGCGTTGAGGGTCGCGACCGGCGTGCTCGTTCACGACCACGAGCCGTGCCGGTCTACCCAGCGGATCGACGCATAATACCAGAGCGCGGCGACCACCAGGCTCGCACCGACGAGGAAGCGGCGATCGGCCGACACGGCGGCGTAGGCGACCGACACGATCGCGATCCCCAGGGAGAGCCAGACGAACACCCAGGCCGACTTGCGGGTGGAAAGTCCCCAGAGGCCGACCCTGACCCAGAAGGGGCGCGCCTTTTTCTCGACGCCGTGGCTCATTCCAACAGCTCCAGACCGCGACCGGACCCCAAGCACGAAAGCCCCCGCGCGACGCCCCAGGATGGGGAGGGCGGGGGCACGGAATCGAGGGAGACCCCCGCCGGCCGGCGTCACCTTGGGTCTGCCGGGCTACTCATTGATCGTCGTCCGCCTTCTTGGCCGGCTGATTCTTGGGCTTTTCTTCCTTCATCTCGTCGGCATCCTCCGCCTTGGGTGTTGCAGTCGCGGCCGGCTGCGACACGGCGTTCGGTCTCACGCGGGGGGCCGTCAGCCGGCGGATGGCCTCCGTGTTCACGTGCTCGGCGCGGCCGATCACGGGGGTGTTGATGTCGTATCCGAGGAAGCTCAGGAGCCGGCCGATCGGCATGGGACGGATCCCCTCGAGGCGGCACTCTCGCTGCACGTCGCCGACCCGTTGCGCCAGCTTGGACTGATTCGCCACCGAGACATCGGTTTCTTTCTCGCCATAGACCTGACGGAAGGGAACGCGCTCATCGATGACATACCAATCGATCCGGGGCGTGATCTTGCCCGTCTCCTTGCCGATCTCCAGCGGGGGCAGGTCGAAGTCGACCACGCCACCGGCATCCTGGATCATCCGCTTGAGCTCCTCGCGGTCGTCCTTGCCGTCGCGATTGACGTCGATCTTGCCGACGAGGGCGAACCGCGTCGGGTTGTTCGGCGACCAGGCGGGCGTGTAGATGATGTCGCCGGTGCGGATCGGATCGATCGGGCTCATGGTCTTGGTGATCCGGGCGATGCTGAACTGCTCGCCGACCTTGGTCAGCTCGATGGTCCCCTTGGGCTTCTCGGTGGGGATCCCCGGCGCATTGGCGTCGAAGACCGACATCGCCATTTGCGGACGTGCGCCCATGGCCCGGTTGATGTTCAACTGGAGCTCGCCCCGCTCGTAATCGACGAACGTCACGTAGCCATCGGGGTGATCGAGGATCGTATCGACCTTCTCGGCCCGATCGCGAAGCTCGCGGATGATCGTCGTGAGCTGGTCCTTCTCGCGGCCGTAGTCGTCCTGCAACCGCTTGATGTCCGCCTGCAGGTTGGCGATCTGGGTGACCTTCTTGTCGATGTCGGTCTGCTGCTCGGTGACCTTGTTGACCAGCATCAGCCGTTCTTCCTCGTGCTTCTTGTGCTCGCCATCGAGGTCGTTACGGCTGGCCTCTGCCGACTTGATCTGGACGTTCACCTGCTGTTTGGCGACATTGGTCGCGGATTCGAGCCGGTCCCTCAGGTCCTTGTAGTTGAGCGAGAGCTCCGTGCTCAAGAGCGAGAGCGACTCCATGAGCTCCGAGATCCGGTCGAGCGAGGAGATATACGTCTTCGAGGGCTCGGCGCGGTAGGATTGGACGATCTGCTGGATCTTGTCCCGGGCCTCTTGCAGTTCCTGGCCGGCACCGGCGGCCTGGGCCTTCTGGACCGCGGCGTTGGTCGCGGCGACGATGTTGTCGAACCGCTGGTTGATGGCCTTGAAGTGGTTGGCGATCTCCTCCTTGGCGGGGTCGTACTCCTGCGCCTTGGTGCCGATCCGTCCCCTCAAGTCATCGTACTGGTTGAGGGCATCGCTCTGGGCCTTCTTGGCCTTGTTCAGTTCCTCCGTATTCGATGCGAGCCGGGCTTCGGCCGACGCATAGTTTGAGTAGAGGAAGTAAGATGCGACGGACAAGATGACCGAGAGGGCGATGAACGCCGCGACGGCGATCTTCAGTCCTTGCGACTCGTTACTGGCTGCGGCCATGGGTGATGACTCCCTCCGAGCGGAGCGGTCGCGACCTGCTCGTGCAATCCGCCGGTTTGCTGAAAATATGTCACACGTGAGGGGAGACGCAGGATCTCCGGAAGAAATTCTCCGGCTCCGATCCGATCGGGTCCGCTTCACCGGAAGAATTCACCGGATTCATTCGATTGTAAGAACCCCCCCGACGCCGGTCAAACCGGGACACGGTCGTCATGGTCTCCGCCGGCGCCCTACCCCGCAAGGCCCGGCTTCGAGGTCGTACCGGTCGATTCCGGCAGTGAGATTCTTCCTCACCCTTGGATGCGCACGGCCTGATTTCGTTCCCTCTCTCCGAGAGATCGTCGGAGTCCGAGTGTCGGGAGGGCTCTGATTCGCGCGACGGACGCCCGACCTTTCCCGGGCGGAGATGCCGACAAGAGTGGCGTCGGCCGGCTGTTGCCGGCTGTGATCGGCCTATCCGCCCGGTCGATCAGGACGGGTGTTGGTGTTGTAGCCGAGGAAGGTCAGGAGCCGGCCGATCGGCATGGGGCGGATCCCCTCCCGCCGGGCCTCCTTTACTACCTCGCCAACCCGTTGCGCCAGCTTGGCCCGTCGCAACAGGTCGGCATCGGGGTGCTTCTTGCCGATGGCTTCCCGAATCGGAATCCGGTCATCGGTGACATACCAATCGATCCGGGGCGTGATCTTGCCCGCCTCCTCGCCGACCTCCGGCGGGGGCAGGTCGAACTCGACCACGCCGCCGGCCGCCCAGATCATCCGCTTGAGCTCCTCGCGGTCGTCCCTGCCGTCGCGGTTGACGTCGATCTTGCCGACAAGGGCGAACCGCGTCGCCTGGTTGGGCGGCACGGTGAGCGCGTAGACGACGTCGCCGGCCTTGATTGGATCGGTCGGGCTCGCGGTCCTGGTGATGATGATCCGGGCGATGCTGAACCGGTCGCCGACCCTGGTCAGCTCGATGGTCCCCTTGGGCCTCTCGGAAGGGACCCGGGACGCATTGCCGTCGAAGACCGACAACTTCATCTGTGGACGGGCGCCCATGCCCCGGTTGATGTTCACATGGACCGCGCCTCGCTCGTAATCGACGAACGTCACATCGCCGTCGGGGTGATCGAGGATGGTGCCGACCGTTTCGGCCTGATCGCGAAGATCGCACACAATCGTTTTCAATTCGTCCTTCTTCCGGGAGTAACCGGCCTCCAACCGCTTGATATCCGCCTTCAGGCCGGCGATCTCGGCCGCCTGCTTGTCGTAGATGATCCACGATGCGACAGACAACGTGACCGAGAGGACGATCAAGGCCGCCACGGCGATCTTGAGTCTCCGCGACGTGTTAAGGTCTTCCTCCGTAGGATCCCCGCCGCATGCGCGCCTCTGGGGAATCCTGGATTCCCGATTCGAGATTCCCGATTCGAGATTCCCAGGGGAACCCTTCCTGGATCGGGAATCCGGAATCTCGAATCGGGAATTCCTCATTGGGTTGCGGCCGAAGGCCGCGTTAGGGTATTCGCCCATGGGTGATGAGCCCCTCCAGGCGGATGGGATGCGAACTGTTCATCCAACCCGACCGGTTTGGTGATACGATCTCAAGGGAAATGCGAGTCATCGGGGCGTTGCGGGCTCTTTTGTCTTCTTCGCCGGGTCGGCAGCGGAGGTTTCGGTGGCGACTCTGGCCCGAAAGTCGTTGTACTGGTCGCGGAGAGTCTGCTGGGCTGCCTTGGCCCTCTTCAACTCAACCTGGGCGTCCGCGAGCCGGGCCTCGGCCATCGAGTAGGCCGAGTACAAGAAATAGCAACTGACGGCCAAGATGACCGAGAGCGAGATAAACGCCGCGACGGCGATCTTGAGCCCCGAAGTGTCGTCCTCTGTACGCATGGATGATTGTATTCTTCGAGCGGCGGGTCGCGTCCGGCTCCGGCCCATCTCCGGAGAGAATCTTTCGGATTGCTCCGATTGTAAGAATCGCCACAATCACGGTCAAACACGGGGTTCCGTGTGCGGTGTTTCGCGTTCACGGAAGGTGGGAGCGCAGCGACATGAGTTTGAATGCACAAAATATGTTTTCGTTCCTGGAATCCGAAGTTCTGCCGGAATCCCGGCGGCCGGAAGGCGATCCTGTCCCGACGAAGGCGCGTCCGAGCTTCTACATCCTGGATGCCTATTCGCTGATTTTTCAGGTGTTCCACGCAATCCCCGAGATGGTCGGGCCGGCCGGCCAGCCGACGCAGGCCGTCTTCGGGATCTTCCGGGACCTGCTGAACCTGCTCAAGGTCCAGAAGCCCGACTACCTGGCGGCGGCCTTTGATGGCGAGGGCCCGGTCTTCCGCTCGGACATCGATCCGCAATACAAGGCGAATCGCACGGAGATGCCGGCCGACCTGGTCCCGCAGATCCCGGTGATCCGGCGCGTGTTCGAAGGGTTCCGCGTGCCGGTCCTGATCGAGCCCGCGATGGAGGCCGACGACGTGATCGCCACCCTGGCCCGACGCGCCGAAGAGCGCGGCCTCAGCGTATTCATCGTCACCAGCGATAAGGACGCCCGGCAGTTGATCAGCGACCAGGTCCGAATCCTCAATCTGCGCAACAAAAAGGTGATGGACGCAGCCGCCCTGGAACAGGATTGGGGGATCCGTCCCGATCAGGTCGTCGACTACCTCGCCCTGACCGGCGACGCGGTCGACAACGTGCCGGGCGTGCCGATGATCGGCCCGGTCAACGCGTCGGCCCTGATCAAGGAGTTCGGCACCCTCGATCAACTCCTCGAGAATGTCGATCGCGTCAAGGGCCCGAAGAAGCAGCAAAGCCTCCGCGACCACAAACAAACCGCCCTGCGCGCGCGGCAGTTGGTCACGCTCCGCGAGAACCTCCCGCTGGCGCTCGATTGGGAAGCCCTCAAGACGCAGTCGCCGGACCGCGAAGCCCTGCTGGCGATCTGCACGGAGTGCGGATTCCACGGGTTCCGCGACGAGCTGGGTGCCCGCGCCTCATCGGGAGAATCGGCGGCCAGGCCCGGGCCGGCCTGGGTGGCCCAATACCGGCAGGTCGATACTCCGGAGCACTTCGCACAGTTCCTCGAGGAGCTCCGTCGGCAGTCCCGGTTCTGCATCGATACCGAGACGACCGCGCTCGACCCTCTGAAGGCGGATCTGGTCGGCCTCTCGTTCTGCTGGAAGGCCGGCGAAGCCGATTACCTGCCGGTGCGCGGGCCGTCCGGGTCCCGGGTGCTCGACCCGTCGACAACACTGGAGGCCCTGCGGCCGATCCTGGCCGACCCGGCCGTCGAGAAGGTCGGCCAGAACCTCAAGTACGACATGCTGGCCCTGGCGCGGGCAGGCGTCGTGGTGGCCGGACCCGTGACCGACACGATGATCCTGAGCTATCTGCTGGAGAGTGGCGAGCGGAACCACAACCTCGACCAGCTCTCGCAGCGCCTGCTGGGCCACGAGATGATCCCGATCGGCGCCCTGATCGGCAAGGGGAAGAACGAGGTCCGGATGGACCAGGTCGAGGTGTCCCGGGTCGCGGAATACGCGGGTGAGGACGCCGACGCGACCTGGCGGATCGAGGAGATCCTCACGTCCAAGGTGCATTCCGAGGGGCTCTGGACCCTTTACGCCGACCTGGAGCGCCCGTTGATCTCGGTCCTGGCGCGGATGGAGCAAGCCGGCGTGGCGGTCGACGTCGATCGGCTGCGGCAGCTCTCGGCCGAGTTCGCCGAGCGGATGGCGTCGATCGAGTCGGAGATCTACCAGCAGGCCGGGCGGACGTTCAACATCAACTCACCGCCGCAGCTCCGCCAGGTGCTCTTCGATGAGCTGAAACTGCCCTCGCTCCAGAAGACCCCCGGGGGCGATCCGAGCACGGCGCAGGAGGTCCTCGAGGAACTGGCGCTGAAGCACCCGCTGCCGGCCCTGCTCCTGCGACACCGCCAGCTCTCCAAGCTCAAGGGCACCTACCTCGACGCGCTGCCCGACCTGGTGCATGCCGAGGACGGTCGGATCCACGCCTCGTTCAACCAGGGTGTCGCGGCGACCGGCCGGCTCAGCTCCAGCGACCCCAACCTCCAGAACATCCCGGTGCGGACCGAGGAAGGCCGGCAGATCCGCCAGGCGTTCGTCGCCGGCCGGCCGGGCTGGCAACTCCTGACGGCCGATTACTCGCAGATCGAGCTGCGGATCCTGGCCCATTATTCCGACGACCCCGCGCTGAAGCGCGCCTTCGACGAGGACCGGGACATCCACCGGTCGGTCGCCGCGCGGATCTATCACATCGAGGAGCCGGCGGTGGACGAGACGATGCGGCGCGTGGCCAAGACGGTCAATTTCGGCGTCATCTACGGCCTGAGCCCGTTCGGCCTGGCCGCCCGGCTGGGGATCACCCAGGCGGAGGCCGCCGCGTTCATCGATGCCTATTTCCAGGAATTCGCCGGGGTCGACCGGTTCATCACCCAGACGCTCGAGGCCGCGCAGGCAAAGGGGCGGGTCGAGACGATCCTGGGCCGACGCCGGCCGATCAGCGGGATCAAGTCGACGACCGGTCGCGTGCGCAACGTGGCCGAGCGCACCGCCGTCAACACCATTATCCAGGGCTCGGCCGCCGACCTGATCAAGCGGGCGATGATCCGGATCGATCAGGAGCTGTGCAACGGACAATTTCAGGCCCGGATGCTCCTCCAGATCCACGACGAACTCGTGTTCGAGGCCCCCGATGAGGAAATCCCGCGCCTGGCCGAGATGGTCCGACTCGAGATGACCGGGGCGCTCGATCTGAAGGTCCCGCTCAAGGTTGACCTGGCGACCGGTCTGAACTGGCTGGATGTTGAACCTGTAGTTGATCAGCCGTGAGGCGGCTGTTTGTTAGCTTAACCTCGGTAGGGAACTCTCATGGTTTTCCGGTCGACCCTATCATGAACGAACTCCGGGACTTTCACCTCCTGCGGGTTCGTGGTCCCGGGCATCCACCGTTGAGGTCGAGAGATGTAACGACGGATGGATGAGCTGTCGAGGCCCCCCGGGCTGCGGGTTTCAGCCCAGATGGAGAGTCGGCCCTTCTTTGCATTTTTTCGTTGGAACGTCGGACACCCATTGCAGACACGGCCGGCATCGCGTATAAATTGGATAACGATCGTCACCGATCTGCTCCAACATGAGATTACCCTTCGGCTCATCTCGCCGATCTTCCTCTCCTCCGGCGCCTCCCCGCTTCGAGAAGCCCTGGACGAGCAACGTCGGCAAGAATACCTTCAGGGACCCCACCTGCTTGTAAACCAAGTGACTTCGTTCAGTTGATCCCGTCCCGTGCCACCGGGACCATTTTCCACCCTCGAGAATCACCTCCGGCTCGCCCCAGGGTCGTTGACCCGGCGACTCGCCACGCGATCATCTTCTCGCGGCCGGAAGGGGGGTGTCCGTCGTGCGGGAACCCGGTGGAAACGTCAGGGTACGGCCCGAGCCGAGCGTCTTGATCCCGAGGCCGACGCGAGTCCAAGGTCCGCTTTCGGATGCCGGGAGCCCCGTTGATGACCCCGTCCCACCGCTCCTGAAGAGCCGTGTCCGCGCGGTCGATGGAAACACGGCGCGATCCCGGTCGTTGGCTTGATCGGAGGAATCGGCAGCGGCAAGAGCCGCGTGGCGAGCCTCCTGGCAGACCGTGGGGCGGCGGTGATCAATGCCGACGCTGTCGGGCACGAACTCCTGGGAGAGCCCGAGATTCGCGCCAGAATCGTCGAGCAATTCGGAACCGATGTGCTGGAGGAACCTCGCGAAGCCGTTGCACCCCTTTCGCAGATCGATCGGCGTGCCCTCGGTGCCGATCGTCTTCGCCGATCCCACGGCCCGCCATGCCCTTGAGGCCATCTTGCACCCCACGATGCGTGCCCGTTTCCTGGCGACGATCAATCGTCTGGCGCGACTGCAGGATTCCACCGCGGTCGTGCTGGATGCCGCCATCCTGCTCGAAGCCGGCTGGGATGACCTCTGTGACCGGATTGTGTTCGTCGATGCCCCTCGCCTCGAACGGCTGCGGCGCGTGGCCGAGACCCGGGGCTGGTCGGAGGAGACCTTCGAGGCCCGCGAACGTGCGCAATGGCCCTCGGATGAGAAGCGCCGCCGCGCCGACTGGATCATTACGAATGATTCCGGACCCGATCGCTTGCAGTCGGAGGTCGATCGATTCGTCTCCCGGCTCCTCGCAGCCGCCCGCGCCCGCCGAGAAATCCTCGCCTCCCCGACGGGAGCCTCGAACCGGCCCTGCTGCCGACACGATCCCGGCCCGATTGACTCCGACGTTCACACCCCCGTGGGAGGGATGTCGTAATCCCCTCGTGTCGGTCCAGGCCGGCTTGCCCCGTTGGTCCCCTTTTGAATCGCTTCCAAATGATCGACCCCATCACAACGAACGGTCGTTGCAATCCCATGTTCCCGGCTGCTCTCCCCCCGGCCATACCCAGGGGATTCGCGAAACTCCATCGCTTCTGACATGCTTGGCTGGAAAGATGCCTGCCTGGTTGACCGCGCTCGGGGCTCGGTCATTTTCCGGGGGCTGGACGAGATCACGGTTTCGGTTTGAACAGGAGAATGGAACCCCATGGCCAATGAGACTCGCCCCCGCCGGGAATCGACGGGCACTTCGCGGATTCGCAAGACCACCAGCACGGCGGCGGCCTCCGGTCCGGAGGATGCGGATGGGACGCCCGCCGGCCCGGCGTCGGCGATGCCGTACGGCGTCGGAGCGGCCGATCCCCCGGCTCCGGTGGAGGTGTCCGCGGGACCGCAAGGACCGCGAGCCCTACCGCGAAGAGGGCCCCGCGGACCGCGAGCCGATCCGTTATTTGCGCGACCGGGCCGAACGGGAGCCGCCCCGAGCGCGCGAGCCGGTGCGGGAGCGCCCCGAGCGCGAGCCGGGACTCTCGGTGCGGGAACGGCTGGCGCGGGACCGGGCCGACCGCGACGGCGGCCCGACGCATCACGAAGGCATCCCCATGGCCCGGGATCGCGACCGCGATCGCGAGTCGTCGCCGGTGCCCATCGCCCGCGAGCGCGAGCCGCGACCACGAGCCCTGCCGGCGTATCGCGATCGCCCGAGCGCGAGCCGTCGTTCTCCACCCGCGACGAACGGGATCGGGACCGTGAGTTCGGGCCCCCGGTCCGGAACGAGCGGCCTGCGCCCGCGAGCTACGTCGATGTTCCCGTCGATTACCCCGACGACGAGGAGGACATCTTCGGCGACGCCGCGCTCCACGACCGCTATGAGGACATCAAGCGCGGCGAGATCCACCTGACCGAGCTGCAGAAGATGACGATGCCCCAGCTCATCCGCACCGCCAAGACCGAGGGCATCGCCGACTACATGGGCCTGAAGAAGCAGGACCTGATCTTCAAGATCCTCAAGGAGCGGGTCAAGCAGAACGGCCTGATGTACGGCGAGGGGACGCTCGAAGTCCTGCCCGACGGCTTCGGCTTCCTGCGGAGCCCGGATTACAACTACCTCCCCTGCCCCGACGACATCTACGTCTCGCCCAGCCAGATCCGCCGGTTCGGCCTCAAGACCGGCGCGATCGTCTCGGGCCAGATCCGCCCGCCCAAGGAGAACGAACGCTACTTCGCCCTGTTGCGGGTCGAGGCGATCAACTTCGAGGATCCGGACAAGCTCAGCGAGAAGGTCAATTTCGACGACCTGACGCCGCTGCACCCCCAGGGCCGGATCCGCCTGGAGACCACCGGCGACGAGATCAACATGCGGGTCGTCGACCTGGTCACGCCCATCGGCTTCGGCCAGCGCGGCGTGATCGTCGCGCCGCCCCGGACCGGCAAGACCATCCTCCTCCAGAAGATCGCCAACAGCATCCTGACGAATCATCCCGATTCGTACGTCATGGTCCTGCTGATCGACGAGCGCCCGGAGGAAGTCACCGACATGGAGCGCTCGGTCAAGGGCCCGACGGCCGAGGTGATCAGCTCGACCTTCGATGAGCCGGCCTCGCGGCACATCCAGGTCGCCGAGATGGTCATCGAGAAGGCCAAGCGGATGGTCGAGTACGGCAAGGACGTCGTGATCCTGCTCGATTCGATCACCCGGCTGGCCCGCGCCTATAACACCGAGGCGCCCCACTCGGGCAAGATCCTCACCGGCGGCATCGACGCCTCGGCCTTGCAGAAGCCCAAGCGGTTCTTCGGCGCCGCCCGCAAGATCGAGGAGGCCGGCAGCCTGACCATCCTGGCCACCGCCCTGGTCGATACCGGCAGCCGCATGGACGACGTCATCTTCGAGGAGTTCAAGGGCACCGGCAACATGGAGCTCCACCTCGAACGTCGGTTGGTCGACAAGCGGATCTGGCCGGCCATCGACGTCAACAAGTCCGGCACTCGCCGCGAAGAGCTGCTGATGGACGCCGAGGAATTGCGCCGCGTCTGGATCCTCCGTCGCGTCCTCAACGACATGAATCCCGTCGAGGCCATGGAGCTGCTGACCGGCCGCATGAAGAAGGCCAAGACCAACGCCGAGTTCCTCATGAGCATGAATCTGTCCTGAAGTCGGCAAGTGGACGAATGCCATGGCGGAATTCCTCGGCGATTATTCGACTCCCCCCGGCCGGTTCGCGATCGTCGCGGCGCGGTTCAATGCGCTGGTGACCGAGGCGCTCCTGGCCGGCTGTCGTGACGCGTTGGTCCGGCACGGCGTGGCCGAGGACCGGATCGACGTGGCGTGGGTGCCCGGCTCCTTCGAGATCCCGCTGGTTGCCCGCAAGCTGGCCGGGAGCGGGCGTTATGCGGCCGTCATCTGCCTGGGTTGCGTGATCCGCGGCGAGACGTCGCACTACGATCACGTCGCCGGTCAGGCGGCGGCCGGGGTGATGCAGGCCGGGTTGGCGACGGGAGTCCCGGTCATCTTCGGGATCCTCACGACCGAATCGGTCGAGCAGGCGCTGAATCGCGCGGGACTGAAATCCGGCAACAAGGGGGCCGACGCCGCGCTGGCGGCCATCGAGATGGTCAACCTGCTGGCTCGCCTGGACCGTGAGCCAGTCGCATCCGACTGGTCTTCGCGCAGAATCCGTCAAAGATTCCGCGGTGATCCTCGAATGAACATTCGGTCGAGATGAAGCGGTCGCGTGTGCCGGCTTCGATCAAGGGAGCATGATTGAGCAGGCGGGAGCGTCTTATGTGGTGGAACTCGCAACGCGCCAACGCCGTGACCGGCGGGATCTGGCTGATCGGACTGGGAGTCTTGCTTGCAACCAGGTATTGGTTCCCCGGGATCTTGTTCCTTGCGGGGATCACGGCACTGATTCAGGGCTCGGCGCACGGGTCGGGATGGCAGCCCATGCACGGTGGGCTCTGGCTCCTGCTCATCGCCGCCTGGGCGATGATGCGGTTCAGCCCGGTCGTTCTCTTCGTGGGACTCGGGGTCTACGTGATCATCGCCGCCTTGATGAAGCCCAACCCCTTCCATAAACCCTACGTGGATCAGACTTTGGAGTAAAGCCGCCCGCATCGAATCGAGGGGCGAGGGAGCGCACCATCATGACGAAGATGTTGCTGCCGCAGGCGTTCTGGTTCCGGCTCGCGGTTCCGTGTCCCCGGCTCGACGAAATACCGCGGCCGGATGGCCGGCAACCGCTCCTGGATTTGCCGGAGTCGTGTGCCCTACCCGATGGGAGTGAACTGGAAGGTCGCACGTCCTGGGCGGAGGTCCGCCTGGCGTGGAACGTGCGCGGCCTGGGAATCGCCGTGCGGGCGCAGGGGCTCTCGGACTTGCAGCTCGCGCCCGATCGTCCGGAGGGGTTCGCCGATGTCCAGCTCTGGGTGGACACGCGCGACACCCGCGACATCAGCCGGGCGTCGCGGTTCTGTCACCGCTTCGCGGCCTCGCTCCGGCTGCGCATGCCCGGGCGGAAGCTGGAGGTCGAGGTCGTTCCGCGGCCGATCGCGCGTGCCGTCGCCGATGCACCCCTGTGCCAGCCCGGCCTGATCGCCTCTCGCGCCGAGCTGACGCGTGCCGGCTGGTCGCTCGAGGTCTTCCTGCCGGCCCAGGCCCTCAACGGGTTCGACCCCGAGACGAATCGCCGGCTGGGGTTTGCGTACCAGGTCTCCGACCACGCCCGCGACGACCAGTTCCTGGGCGTCGGCCGGGATTTCCCGATCGGCGAGAACCCCAGCCTCTGGGCGACCCTCGAGCTCCAGGACTGAGCCCCCGGACAGGCAAGTCGGCAACAGTCGGGTCTCCCGACGAGAATCCGGGGAACAAATCTCCGCGCCGTCCCTCTATTACTCTGGTGATCCACACTGAGGGCGGCCGTCGCGGAGCATGGCGTTTCGATCGGTCATGACCCGCGGCGGCGGATGGGGGACTCATCCGTCGTGCTCCATCATCTCCAGGCACTTTATGATGTCGGCACCCTGACCGGCCTATCGGACCGGGAGCTCCTCGACCGATTCCAGTCGGCCAACCAGGACCGGGACCACGCGGGTGCCGAGCTCGTCCTGGCTACGTTGATCGAGCGGCATGCGCCGATGGTCTGGGGCGTCTGTCGGGCGATGGTCCGCGATCCTCACGACGCCGAGGATGCGTTTCAGGCGACGTTCCTGATCCTGGTCCGAAAAGCGGCCTCCCTTCGGATCCGTGAAACACTCGGCTCCTGGCTTCACGTCGTCGCCTACCGGACGGGACTGAGCATCCGATCCGCGTCGGCCCGGCAGCGGACGATGGAACGCGCGGCGGCCGGGTTGCGGAGCGAGGCCACTGATCGACCGCGTGCGGATCCATCGCCCGGCCTCGGCGACGATGATCTGGCAATCGTCCATTCCGAGATCAGACGCTTGCCTGCCCCTTCGCGTGCGGTCGTCGTATTGTGCGACCTCGAGGGCCTGAGTTACCGCCAGGTGGCCCGGCGCTTGAATCTGCCGTTGGGCACCGTCCAGAGCCGCCTGGCTCGGGCGCGCCGACGTCTGCGAACGAGCTTGACTCGACAGGGAATCCGCATGCCAGCGCCGTCGGGATCCGGAGATTCCCGTCCGGTCCCGATGTTCGCGGGCGCTCGAGGCCCGCGGATTCTCCCCATCGTTAATCCAGCGGGTCATCCGCCTCTGTGGGACCGTCGCCGCCGACCCGGCCCGCACGGGGACCGTCCTGAGCGGCTCGGTCCAGTCCTTGATCCAGGGAGGACTCCGATCCATGTTACTCGGCAAGCTGAATCGCGTGCTCTGGGGTCTGGCCGGTGGCGTCCTCGTCTGCGGGACCCTCTGGCAATCGGTGGCGAGGTCGGGACAGCCCGGCCAGGAGGATCCGCGCACCGCGGCGCGGCCGGAGGTCCGTCAGGACGCGGAAAACGCGCCGATCCGCAAGTCGTTCACCGTCCCCGCTCCTCGACAGGTGAAAGCCGCGGCCGGTCGGGGCGAGATCGTGGCATTCGCCCTCGACGCGGAAGGTGAGCGAATCCCTCAGCAAGTCAGGAAGAAGAGTCGAAACCAGGGTGCGATGATGGGCGGAATGATGGGCATGATGGGAGGAGGCGTTCGGAAGAAGAGAACCCGGATCCGGACCGTTTTCACGGAAGAAATGCGCGAGGTCCGCTGGGCGGTAGTCACGGGCATCATCGATCACCGCCGGACTCAGTGGTGGTACCGCGATGGCGGTCGACGCGTCTTGAAGCCCGCGAACGAAATCTACTGTCGCGTCGAGCTGGAACGAAAAACGCTCCAGAAGGATGGTTCCTGGTCGGCCTGGCGGTCGGTCGACGCGGAGGCCAACCTGAAGATCCTGGACAATCTCACCGAGTTGGAAGCGGAACGGGCGCTGGAGGAGTTCCGCGTGCAGAACCTGGTCGATCCCTTGCCGTTTCTCAAGGCCGGGGAGTGGCGCGGGGTCGACGTCGAGTCCTTCGTTCCGGCCCTGGACAAACCGGCCGAGGATCCGCAGGTCGCGCCGGGGAAGCTCCTGGCCAGGCCGACCTGTTGGCTCGCCACTTCAATGCGCCGCCCGAGGCCGAATCCCCGGTCTTGATGCTCCGCACCCTGGACTTCACGATCGAAGCCGGCCGGACGTACCGCTATCGCTCCCGAGTGGTGATCTGGAACCCCGATTTCCCGCGAGAGAAGCGGCAGAAATGGATCTTCGGACCCTGGAGCGAGCCCACCGAGATCGCCACGGTCCCCTGAGTCCCCAGGTCCAACTCGATTCCTCAATGGAAGGCCATGATGTCGTCGGGCTGGTCGGCGTGTCCGGACGCGATCGCGACGCGGTGCCACGAGCGCCAGGCGCGGTCGAGCTCGCGGACGCCGGCCAGTTGGTAGTGGGTCCGCGTCGCGTTGTCCCAGCCCTGCTTCATCCCGTCGCGGACGAATTCCAGGAAGCGGGGTCGTCCGCCCATCTCGATGAGGAACTTCGAGATCGAGTAACCCTGGCCGTAGAAGCCCATCAGGTCCTTGGGATAGTTCTCGACGAGGAAGAGGCGTGCCAGCGGGAGCTCGCCGCGGCGGCCGAACAGATCGATGGCGATCTGGTCGTGGCGCCGGCGTTCGAACAGGTCCTCGCTGAGGAGGGATGCACCCTCGTCGGCCCATCGGGGCATCGGGCCGCCGAAATAGGCCGCGAAGATCGTGTGAGTGATCTCGTGGGGGAGCGCGGAGGCCAGGATCCGGTCGAGCCGCCCCTCGACGGTCATGCTCTGGTCGGTGACTCGCCCCTGGTGGAAGCCGAACGAGGTCAGGCCGCCGGCCTCGCCCATGGTCAGCTTGACCCGGACCGGGCAAGGTGTTCTCCAGTTAGGGATTTCGTGGCCGAGCCAGGCCCGCGCGATTGTGGTGCGGCAGACCTCGGCATGCTCCGCGACTCGCCGGGCGGTTTCCCGGGTCGCTGCCTCGACGACGAAGTTGGTCGAGCGGTACGAGGCGGAAGCCCCGCCCAGGAACGGCAGAATCAGTCCCAACCCGAGCGGAGCCAGCCGCGCGAACTGGCGCGCGCAACGGTCCTCATCACGACGAGCGTCCATGCTCCGTGCCCCTCCATGCCATCAGCCTCGATCCTCAGCCGGCTGGGGAATCTACCAAAACCCGCGCCGGCTGTCGCCCCATCTTTCGCGAATAACGAAAGCGTGCCACACGGACTCCGGGCCTCTCATCCGCGAGTGAGGCGCTTGCTCCCGGCTTGCGGCTCCGCCGCGTCGGTATGTGAGCTCCCAGCCTAACGCGGCCTTCGGCCGCAACCCAATGAGGAATTCCCGATTCGAGATTCCGGATTCCCGATCCAGGAATCGTTCCCTTGGGAATCTCGAATCGGGAATCTCGAATCGGGAATCTCGAATCGGGAATCCCGGATTCCCCAGAGGCGCGGCACGGCGCGGAGATCCTACGGAGGATGACGCTCAGAACCCCTTTAACCATGGATCACTCGGAAGGACACGGATGTGAATCAAGAGTTCGTTCCAACCGATCCGTGTCCCCCCCGCGTGATCCGTGGTTATGTTCGGCCCTGACAGTCCCGCGAGTCACTCCCTTACGCGGCTTTCGGCTGCAACCCAATGAGGAATTCCCGATTCGAGATTCCGGATTCCCGATCCAGGAATCGTTCCCCTCGGGAATCTCGAATCGGGAATCCCGGATTCCCCAGAGGCGCCGCACGGCGAGGGATCCTACCGGAGGAAGACTCTACCGAAGGAGGGAATCCCGGCCCGAAGTCGTGCTCGGGCCGAGCAGGCACATCTCATCTCAGGCCGTCCGCGAGAGCCGGCGACGCCAGGAGACCAAGACGCCCCCCAACACCGCCAAGCCACCCAACGTCAGTGTGGAGGGCTCGGGGACAATACCTGAAGGAGCAATCATAAAATTAGGTCCGAAATATCCGGTGACGGTAGGATCGAAGACATCCGGAAAACTCAGAGTATTACCGTTGAACGGATTGTATGCCGACTGGACAAAGCTGATGCGGGGATCGGTGCTGAATGAGGTCGGGTCGAACGCGTATTTGTCATTGAAGCCTGACGTCCCCACGATCGCGTAATCATCTCCCGCAGTCAGCATCACGGGCGCAATCGCACTGTACGCGAAGTTCGCCACCATCGTGTCGCCGTTCACTATGGTGGTTGACGCAAGAAGGGTCTGGGTGGTCATGTCGTACAAGCCGACGTCATGCGACTCGGTCAAGGTGGTGTCTACAAAATAGCCCAGCGCCGTGACCGTGATGTTGGAGTTCGCCATGAACTCGTATCCCAGCGAGTAGCCAAAACCATTGTTCATGGTATTGCCAGGATCGGGCGTGATCGTGACAGCGACCGAGTCGGCACGCCCGTGAGCACCAGGGCGAGGGTCAGCACGGCGACCCAGGGGGCAATTCCCAATAACTTTCGACTGGAGGCGATCATGAACTTCATTCCTCTCGGATGTAATATCCCGGTTGCTCCCGATCATGGAGCCGAATGAAAAAAGAGCGTCTTCCTCCGTAGGATCCCTTCATCCTGCGCATACCTAGGCCATTCAAGATTCAAACAAGGCAGGAGTGTCTTGGGGCGTCTTGCTCTTGAATCGGCCGGCCTCTTACGGAGGTCCTGGTCCCTTCAACACGGCATCCATCCTGCCGAAGGTCGGTTCGAGCTGTAGCAGGATACTGGGGTTTACATCCGATTTCCAGATACGTTCAATATTATCAACATTGGGGTTGTGAACCCGCCTGTTGAGGTAGTGGCTGCCGAAGCGAGCAGTCGTCCGTGGCGCCGCGTGAACAGCGACTCTGGCAGGATGAGAGCGTTCGGTTATGTGCGGTTGTGTTGAGTCACTAGACCCGGTGCGAATGGCGGACCGACCGCCAGCATCGTGTGGGTTTCGTGCAGGAAGGACGCATTTTTTTCGGCCAGCCGGACTCTCCCCCCACGGGCCACGCTCTCGTCGCCGCAAACACCCGACAGTTGTGAACTGAGGGGGGTTCGCGGCGACGAGAGCATGGCACATTGGAGTCACGGGGGGTACCCTCCTCGCGGAAAAAATGGTACCCCCGGTAACGGTCACTGACTGTCACGCAGGGAGCTTCTTCGCGCTGGCCTTATCGAGCTGGCTCAGGGCCACGTCGATCAGGCTGGCGGGCGTCGTGGTGGCGCTCGCCGGGGTGCCTTGGTTGTAGACCACGCGAACGGCACTCGGCGCGGAGACGCCGTTGATCACGACCGTCGCCGGCGTGGCACTCGCGGTTGTCGATGGCGTCTTGGACTGGGTTGTCGCACCGACCGTCGGAGTGACGGTCAGGCCGAGCGGGACGCTGGTGATTGGGACGGAGATCGGGCTCTTCACGACCCCCGCCCCCTGGGGAACGATGAGGATGCCGTTCGCGTCCACGAAGTGGCCGCTGGCTTTATTGCTCAACATGACGTCGAGATTGCCGCTATTGATCGAGTACGACCCCAGTTGCAGCCATCCAACCCCGCCGTAGCTCCCCTGGTCCAGTCCTCCCTGGCTCTGGGTCACCAGGATCGACTCGTTGATGTTCGACCGTGCCCAGGGAGGTGCCGCCGTCATAGGCGGTGAAGGGAGCCGCCGTCGAGTAATTACCCTTCCCCGCGTACGTGACGTAGACAAGATAGGAGCCGACGGGCAGACCGCTGAAGGTCCACGTGGCCGTGGCCGTGGGCACGCTACCGGTGGTGGTCGAGGCGACCCGGTTTGTGCCATTGTAACCTCCCAGGACCGTGCTCCAGCTCCCGGTCTCCGCATAGCCGGGCTGGCCGTTGCTGATGACGGCCACAGGATTCAAGGCCGGCGAAGCATGGTCGCCGAAGACGAGTGCGTTCAGAGTCGAGCCGCTCTGGCTGGTGAACGTGTAAACGGTCGGATAAGACGGCTGCGTCTGAACCCAGTTGGGCTGGACAACCTGCGCGACCTCGTAGGTCCCACCCCCCACGCCGGTGAACGAGTAGTTGCCGTTACTGTCGGTGAGCACCGATGCCAGCACGTTGCCACTCGAATCCTCCAGATCCACGGTCCAACCAGCCAGGCCCGGCTCGCCCGCACCGCGAAGGCCATTACCGTCCTGATCGTTGTACACGCTCCCGTTGACGGTAGCCAGGTGGAAGTTACCGAAGTTGAAGCCCTTCTGATCGATACCACTGGTCGCCGTGACGGTGTAGGTCCCCGGAGGGTTGGTCGGTTCGGTGATCACCCAGCCGGGCTGGACGACCTCCTCGATCGTGTAGGTCCCGGTACTCACGCCGGTGAAGGAATACTGGCCACGGGCGTTGCTCGTGGTGGTGGCGACCAGGCCGCCCCCCTGATTGAACAGGTCGATCGTCCAGTTTGCCAGGAGGGGATCGTTGGGCGCGGGGATACCGGTTCCCTTGAGGTCGTTGTAGACGATGCCGCTGAAGCTTGCCGGCATGACGTTGCCGAAGTTCAGCCCGGTCTCGTCCAAACCGCTCTGGGTGGTGAACGAGTAGAAGTCGGGATTCACCGGCTGGGTCTGAGTCCAGCCCGACATCAGGACTTCGGAGATCGTGAACGAGCCGGGGAACAGGTTGTCGAATTCGTAGTTCCCGTTGGCGTCGCTGGTGGTCGTGGCCACCATGTTGCCCGACGAATTGAAGAGGTTGACCGTCCAGCCTTGCAGGCCCGGTTCGCCCGGATCGAGGTTGCCGTTCTCATTCAGGTCGTTGTAGACCTCGCCGGAGACGTCCACGAGCTGGAAGTTGCCGAAGTTCAGCCCCGACTGGCTCGCACCGCTGGTCGCGGTGACCGTGTAGGAGAAGGGTTGCTGAGGTTCGGTCTGATACCAGCCGGCCTGGGTGATCTCCTCGATCGTGTAGACGCCGAAGGTGAGATTCGAGAACGAATAACTTCCATCGGCGGCGCTGGTGGTCGTCGCGACGATGCTGCCGTTCTCGATCAGCTCGACCGTCCAGCCCTGCAAGCCGGGATCGCCCGGATCGAGGGTGCCGTTGCCATTGAGGTCGTTGTAGACCGTGCCCGAGTAGGTTACGAGCTGGTAGTTGCCGAAGAGCAGCCCGGTGGCGTCCTGACCGCTGGTCGCGGCGACCGTGTAGGTGCCCGGCGGCGGGGGAGCCGTCTGGGTCCAGCCGGGCTGGAGCTCTTCCTGCACGGTGTAAGTGCCGGGCCCAAGGTCCGGGAAGCTGTAATCGCCGCTGGCGTCGGTCGTGGTCGTGGCGATCACAGTTCCCGAAGAATCGAGCAGGTCGATGGTCCAGCCCGGCAGGCCCGGCTCGCCCGGATCCTCGGTCCCATTGCCATTGAGGTCGTCGAACGCCTGACCGCTGATGGTGATGTTCTGGAAGTTGCCGAACTGGAGGCCCGTCACGGTCGAGCCGGCGGTCACGGCGACGGTGAACGTGATCGACGGCGGGGCCGTCTGGGTCCAGCCGGGTTGGACGTCCTCGACGACCGTGTAGGTACCCGGTTCGAGGCCCTGGAAGTCGAAATCTCCGTTGGCGTCGGTCAACTGCGAGGCGATGAAGTTGTTATTGGAGTCATACAGGTCAACCTCCCAGCCCGTCAAGCCAGGGTCGCCGGGGACGAAGGTGCCGCTCCCATTCAGGTCGTTGTAGACCTCGCCGGAGACGCCGCCCGACGGGTAGGACGCGGTATTGACCTGGAGGAAGTACTCGCCGGCCCCACCCGGATCCTCGCTGACCTCGATATAGTACTGTCCGGAGACCGGTGCATTGAAGAAGAGGGCCTCGTTGCGGCCATCGGCGAGCTTGGTGCCCGTGGCAACCAGGTTGCCATACGTGTCGAAGAGCTCGATCTCCAGCGACGCGGTGTTGGGGAACTCGCCGCCCTGATCCGACGGCGTGGAACTTTGCAGGTACAGCGAATTGCCCGCCTGGACGTTGACCGAGTACCAGTCGTCCGGGGGCGCGCCACCCAGGCCGTCGCCGCCGAGGCCGGAGACGTATCCCTCGGTGTTCACCGGCAGGCGCTGGATGAAGGCCAGCGTGTTCGGGTCATAGTAATCGAGGAAGTTTTCCCCGGCCCCGAATCCGAGGGTATCGGAGACGATCAACTGGCCATTCGCATAGGCGATGTCCTGCTCGTAGGCGCCCTGACTGTTATCCGGTGCCGAGGCGATCACGGCACCGGTCGTCGGATCGATCTCGTAAATGGAACCGGGCTCGATATCTCCCTGAGACACGGCCCAGAGGACGCCGCGGTCGGGATCACCCGCCAGGCCTTCGGTCACGATCTCGGTACCCAGACCGGTCGGGATCGTGTTGACGAGCTGGAACGTGCTGGGATCGATGACGTAGAGATTGGGATTGAAGGCCGCGATTCCGTAGAGTTCGCCGTCGAAATAGGCCAGGCCACCCAGTAACGGAACTCCCGCGGGAATGCCCGAGCTGATGACGTTCCCGGTCGTCGGATCGATCTTGTAGATCGTGTTGTCGCCGAGAGTGTCACCGTTATTGTAATAGAGATACGTCCCGTCGAACGCCAGGTTCAGGCCGAACGGATTGTTGAGCGGGTTCCCCGGGGCAAAGATCGGACTGCCGATAAAAGCTCCGGTGGTCGGATCGGTCGCCCAGATCGGGTTCTCGGGATTGCCGAAGTCCCCCTGCTGGTCATCCAGGGTGTAGAGAGGCGCGCTGGGCGTAGCGAGGTCGCCCAGGACCCCACTCGTGCCGGTGACGCTCTCCGCCGTGGAGATGGAGTTGTGGGGCTGGATCGTGAACGTCGCGCCCCGCGTCACCACCAGGCTGTACTGGACGCCCGGGTCACCGGTGATCTCGACGTAGTACGTGCCGTCCGAGGCGGCGACGAAGTTCGCGATCGACTCGCTGACGTTGGTCGATCCGCCCACCCCGGTGGCCAGGACGTCGCCATTGCCGTCGACCAGCGTGATGTGCACGTTGTCGCCATTGAGGCTCTTGGCGACGATCGTTGCGTCCTGGCCCTGGGCAAGGCTGAACGAATAGTAATCCTGCGTGTCCGGCGTCGGCGCGTTCGGGTTGTCCACACCCCAGATGGACAGGCCGATCGGCAACGGCACGAACGTCCCCGTCAATTCGTCGTTGAACTGATCCGATTGGTACAGAGCATAAGAGGAAGTGTTCGTGGTCCAGATATCGCCAGCCTCATCGGTCTGGGCCTGGTTCGTCCCGAAGTAACCGATTTGCTGCTGGAAGTTACCATTGTAGTCGTAGCGGAGGGCCGCGTAGTCGGTATCGCCGCTCCAGATGCCGCTGCCTCCGGGAGCTGTCGTGGTGATGTTGGCCGCGGGGGAGAATGCGAAGTAGTTCACCGCGCCGGTCGTCGTGTTGAGCTGGTAGATGCCAGTGCCGTTCGGACCATCGAAGCCGGTGAAGTACACGTTGCCGTCGGTGCCGATCGAGGCGCTCTCGGGCACCATACCCGCCGTCGAGTAGCTGGCGATCTCGTTGTAGCTCGAATCCAGGTGGATGATGTTCTGGCTATTCGGCTGCGAGAGCCAGAACGTGCCGTCGGAGGCGATGCTGAACCCGTACGGGTAGTACCAGCCGTCGTTTGCGTTATCGGTCGGCAGCGTGATGGTCGCCACCTGCTGGCCGGTCGCCGGGTTGAACTCGAGCAGCTCGCCGTCGACCGAGCCACTGTTGAAGCTCGTCGTCACGGCGGCATACAGCATGTTGTTGGCCGGATCCAGCTCCACACCGGAGAGAGAGAGGTACGGGTCGAACGAAATCGGGATGACCTGCACGATCTGGCCCGTGTTATTGATCCGGAGAATATCCGAGATCGACGGGGCCGAGAAATAGAAGCCATAGAATCGGGACGAGACGTAGACATCGCCCACGTTGAGTACATTGGACGGCAGGCTACCCACCACGCCCAGCCGATCGGCATCGCCAGAGCCGAGCAAGTAGGAGCTGCCGGAAATGTCCTGGGCCGTGGCGATCGTGTCGTTCGACGTGCCTTGCTTGACGTAGCTGTTGAGGTAGGCCTGGATCGAGTACAGGCCCAGGTTGCCGTTGGCATCGCTGATCGCGATCGTGTAGGTCCCGGTCGTCGTGACCGGCGCGGTCTCGATGACGGCATTGGCGCCCTGGGCCGGAGCCGTCGCCGTAGCGATCACGTTATTGCTGGGATCCAACACCGTGATCGCGAGCTGGAGGCTGGATGTCGTCGGCGTTCCGATCAGGGTCAGCGTCTCGCCGGCATTGAGGCTGACGGTCAGGTAATCGACGTCGGTCGGGGTGACCAGCACGTGACTATCGGTGCCCGTGTAGATCAGGGAGCCCGCCGGCGCGACCGGCTTGAAGGTCCCTCCGAAGGCCGCCGAGCCCAGTGCCACGGCGAAGTTGGCCGTGTAATTGCTCGCGAGCGGGATGCCGACGGTGTTCTCGAAGCCGCCGGCGAACAAGGTCAGCGTGTAGGTGTCGTCGGGCAGATTGTCGTAATTGATCGTCAAGATGGTGCCCGTCGGATCCCAGCTAAACGAGGCCGCCGCGTATTGCACGTTGCGATAGTTGCCCTGCAGCTCGAAGCTTGACGCCGTCGTGAACGACGTATCCATCGGCTGGTTGAACGTGACCACCTCGGTCACGTCCGCCGGGGCCGGTGAGAAGACCTGGCCGTCGATCGACGAGCTGATGATGACGGGCGGCACGTTGGTGGTGAAGAACGTGTAGCTGTAAGGCGTGAGGGTCTGGCCGCTCACGTCCATGATCTGGTTGCCATCGGCATCGGCACCGATCGTCACCACGTTGGGGAGGTCGACACCCGTGCCATAGGCGCTCGACGGGATCGTCCAGGCCACCGTGTTGCCGTTGACGTCGGTGACCGCCGTGGCCGCGACGCCGTTCACCTCCAGTTCACCCGGGGTCAGCGTGGACAGGTTGACCGGCTCATTGAAGGAGACCGTGATGGTCGATGGCGGCTGGACCAGCGCACCAGGAGCGGGCGTGGTGCTCGTCACGTCGAAGGGGGACAGGGCACCCGTCGCGCCGGTGACCAGCAGGCCGTACTCGCCCTGGGTCGGAAGCGGCGTGTTGGGCGACGGGGTGACTTCGATCGTCCACTGGCCGGCGTCTCCATCGGGCACCGTGAACTGGATGATCGAGTTCCTGCCGTCGCTGGCGTTGCCGGCGGCGACCGCGACCAGATTGCCATTCGGATCGTAGAGCAAGAGCTCGGGATAGAGGTTGTTCACGAACTCGTTGGGGCCGCCGGCCGGGGTCGTGGTGCTGAAGGACAGGTTGTCGCCGGCGTTGGCATTGACGGAATAGTAGTCCGTTCCAATGCTCTGCTGAACCTGGAACGAGGCCACCCAGGTATTCCAGATGTTGTTGATATCGGGGCCGTAGTACTGATTGATCGCCCAGAACGTCAGATCGTCGGAAGGGTCGAGCGCGATGCCGCTGTAATCCCCGGTCCGGAAGCTCTCCGGCTGGGAAAGGCTGCCCGCCTGGACCAAAACTCCGGGTGCCATGGTTCCCAGCGGCGCACCGGGCACCTGGCCCGTGACATACATAGAGACGAACTGATTGATCGACGACTGCATGTAGCTCACGCCCAGGGCACCGTCGGCGTTGATGGCGATCTGGCCGTTGTACGTGGCGATGCCGGGGCCCGGGTCGATCGTGCCCTGCTGCACCAGGGAGGGGGTCCCCCCATCCGGCACCGCGATCTCGTACCACCGAACCTTGTCCGTCGTGAATCCGTCGGCGGGCGTGGTGACCGTCTGCGTGGCGACCAGCATTCCATTGAGGACCTGGGCCCGGGAGAACGTGGTGTCGATCGATTGCACCGAACCCGGCGCGCCGGGCTGGTCGGAAAAGGTCGTCTCGCCATACGGATCCACCGGGATGACCGTATCGACCCAGTTGGGGGTATTGCTCAGGGCATCGGTCAGTGTGACGACCTCGGCCGCCTGGCCGTTATCGTAACCGTCCTCCTGGATGAAGTACATCGGTTCGCCCGGCGTGGCATCGTCCATCTGGGCGGGTACCGTGGCACGGAAGTTCTGCGGATAGCCCGGCAGCTCATACTGATAGGAGACGATGTTGCCCTGGAGGAGCTGGGCCTTGTCAATCGCGGCGAAGACCGTGAATTCGGGGTTACTCCCGTCCACGAAGTCATTGGCTTCCAGCATCACCGTATCGTAGTTGAACCCGACCTTGGGGAAGTCGAGATCGTCGTCGTCGGTGATGTCGTAGTGGAACCGCTCCATGAGCGAGAAGCCGTCCGTGGCATTGCTGTCGTTCGAGACCGCAAACAGCATGTCGAGGTGCGTGCTGTCCGTACCGCCGAGCATCGTGACGTAGAACCGCCCGGCGAGTGGGTCATAGACGACATAGGGGTCGGAGATGAAGCTGCTGGTCGTGATGCCCAGGGGGGCCCAGAAATCGGAGAAGTTCTCCTGGAAGAGCACGTTGCCGGCCTTGTCGGTGACCCGGAAGACCGTGTTGACCGCATCCATGACCTGGGTCGGCCCGGCCGCGATGATGTCGTTGGGGGGCAGGCAGCCGCACGGCGAATCGTCGAAGCTCAGGCCCTCGAAGTTGGTCCCGACCTGGGGACCACTGGGGTTCTGGATATAACCCACCGCCCCACCGAGCTTGTTGTCGCCCGACTGCTGGGTCGCGGTGATGTCCTGGGCGGTCGTGATCGTATTGTGCGGCTGGGTCGTGAAGTCGGCGCCCGTGGTCACGGCCAGGTTGAACTGGACCCCGGTGTCGCCCGAGACCTGGATGTAATAGGTGCCGTCCGACGGGGCGACGAAGTTGTTGAGCCCGGCGGTGTAGTTGGTCGCGCCGGGGCTGCTCACGCCCAGCAGGTCGCCCTCATCATCATAGAGGGAGAACGACACATTCTTGCCGTTGAGGCTGTTGACGACGATCGTGGCGCTCTGGCCCTGCCCGAGCTGGAAGGAATAATACGGGGTCGAGGGCGGTACCAGGGCGCCTCGCCCGGGACGTCGCCCAGGACCGCCAGGCCGGGCTGTTCCGGCGAGAACGACGTCTGGGTCAGGATCGAGCCGGACGAGGTGTACTGGTTCACGAGGTCGCTGGAAATGTTCGCGTCCCAGATGTTGCCCGAGAGGGCCGGCTCGGCGGCACTGTCCCCCGGATTGAAGATCGATTGGACGAGGACTCCGGAGCTGTTGAAGGCTTCGACCCCCGCGTCAATGTCGCCGACCCAGAGCTCGCCCGAAACGCTCCAGGTGAGGCCCAAGGGGAAGGGTGAGGAGGCGAAGAACGAGTTGACGCCGGTCGTGGGATTGAACTGATCGATCTGCCCGGAGAACACCTGGCTGATGTAGATATTCCCGTCCGGCCCGACGGCGGCATCGTCCGGATTGCTGGCGACCGCGTACTCATTCAGTAAGCTGCCGGACGGGCTGAGGTGGAGCAATGTGGCGCATGTTGGGGAGCGGGATCCAGAAGCTCCCGTCGCGGGGATCGAGGCCGAAGCCTTCGGGCGACAGGAAGCCAGGGCTATCCGTCACCGGGGACACGATCGTGCCCAGGGTCTGGCCCGCGAGATTCATGTGCACGATGACGCCCGTATAACTATTCTCATCGCCGAGCACGAAGAAGGTGTTGTCCGGGGCGAGTGCCACATCGAAGAGGATGAGGCCCGAAAACGCGGGACTCGTGTAGGTCTCCAGGACCGCGCCCGTGGCCTTGTCGATCAGCAGCACGTCGGTTCCCTCGGCCACGAGAGCATCGCCGAAGCTCGCGGGCGATCCGGCAAGTGCCCCCAGGACCGCCATCTCTTCGTCGTTGCCGGCGACCTTGTTGGCGTAGGGGTCGATGGGCAGGGCCGTCGCGATCGAGCCGTGGGTCGGGCCCCCATACGCCGCCGTGTCGATCAGGGCATTGAGCGTGGGCGTGACCTTGTATTCGCCGGGTCCGCCGGAGACCTCGATCTGGTAGGTACCCCCCTGGGAACTCTGGACGGCCGGCAGGATGACGGGGGCGCCGGGGCTGGACGACGTCGCCGAGCCGAGCACGTTGCCCTTGGGCGAAATCAGGGTGACAGTTACCGTCATCGTCGAGGTGACCGGGGTCACCATCACCGCAAGGGTCTGGTGCGGGTCGATCGACAGATCGTAGGTATCGACATCGCTCGAGGACAGGAGGAGATTGTCGATCGTGGTTTGATAGACCAGGCTGCCCAGCGGCAGGACCGGCTGCATGTTCGTGATGCTGCTGGTGCCCGCGGGCATCGTGAAGTTGATCACGAAGTTGCTCGCAAGCGGCACGCCCGCGTCGCTCAGGAAGTTGCTCGGGCCCGCCACGAGCGTGAACTGGTAGGCATCGGTGGGCAGGCTGGAGTAGTTGATGGTCAGGATGGTGTCGGTCGGATCGAAGCTGAACGACGACGGGGTGTATGAGATCCCCCGGACCTCCCCGACGAGCGAGATGTCCGAATCGCTGACCGATGAGGGCTGGATCGGCTCGTTGAACGTGATGACCTCGGTCAGTGGGCCCGGCGGGAGCACCGCCCCGTCCGGGATCGAGCTGGAGACCACGACTGGGGCCACGTCGTCGGTCTGGAAGGTGAAGTTGTCGGGCACCATCGTCGTGCCCTGGAGGTCTTCCACTCCGCTGATCGACACGCTGTGAATACCGTTGGAGGTCGTCGGGAAGGTGAAGCTGACCGTGTTCCCGTTGACGGGGGTCACACCGATGGCGGTGTTGCCATCGATGGTGAAGTCGCTGGGGACCGCGCTCGCGAACGAGACGGCGCTGTTGAAGGTGACGCTCATGGTCGAGACCTGGTAGCCGATATCCGATCCCGCGGCCGGATTGGTCGACGTCACCTGGAAGGTGGAAGCGGCGCCCGTGGCGCCCTGGACGCTGATGGTGTACTCGCCCAGGTTGGTCGCGCTGGAGCCCATGATCTGCACCCGGTAGCTGCCCGAGGTGAGGGCCGTCCAGTCGATGACGTCGTTGATGCCGTCGGCGGCATTGCCGGTCGCGGTGGCGACCAGGTTGCCGTTGCTGTCGTAGAGGTTGATCGTGGGCATCAGCCCGTTGAAGAACTGGTCGCCATTGCCGCTGTTGTCGCCAGGGGTGGTCGTCGTGAGGACCAGGTTGTCGCCGGCGTTGACGTTGAACTGGTACCAGTCGCCGGCGCCGCCGGAGACGCCGTCGCCCGCGAGGCCCGAGGCCGCGCCGGCATAGGGCGGGGCCACCCGCTGAACGAAGTCACCGGTGTTGGGATCATACTCGTCGAGGAAGTTGTTGCCCGCGCCAACGCCGCCGTTGGTCTCGGAGACGATCAGCAGGCCATCGGCATAGGCCATGTCCTGCTCGTACAGACCCTGATTGTTGTCCGGGGCTTCGCCCAGCACGGCGCCCGTCGCGGGATCGATCTCGTAGAGAGCGCCCGTCCCACCGGGGGTCACATTGCTCTGGCCCACGGCGAAGAGGACGCCCAGGTCCGGGTCACCGGCCAGGCCGACGAGGTCCGAGTCGGTGATGCCCGTCTGAAGGGTCGTGACGGGCGCGAAGGTGGTAGCGTTGAAGACGTCGATACTGTTGCCTTCGATATTGGCGGCGTACAGCAAACCGTTGAGATAGGCGAGGCCCGAGTAGAGATCACCGTTGGGCGGCGTAAAGGAGCCGACCACGGCGCCGGTGTTATCCAGCTTGAAGATCGTCCCAGTGCCGCCAAAGCCGTCGTTGTAGTAGGTAAAGGTCCCGTCACTGGCCATGTTCTGGCCGAACAAATAAAAACCTCCCGGGACGGGCCGGGGAATGGATCCGCCGAAGGCGCCAGTTTCCGGATCGGTCGCGTAAATACTGGAGGGGTTGGACGCAATATCGTCGAGGGATTGAAGGGCTGGCAGGCCGGGGACGATGGCACCCAGGACGGTTTCCACGCCGTTGAGCGGCTGGGCCTTGTCGAAGGAACCGCCATGCAGGGTGAAGTCGGCGTCCTGGGTCACGACCAGGCTGTAGTTGGTCCCGACGTTGCCGCCGACCTCGGCGTAATACCAGCCCGAGGTCGGGGCGACGAAGTCGTTGATGGATTCGAACGAGGCGGTGCCGATCGTCGCCTGAGCCGGCGTGAAGTTCCAGTTGAGGATGGCCGGGATGGAGGTCAGTCCGCCGTCGCCGCCGGTGAATCCGACGTATGCGGTCGAACCGCCCACGATCGAGGGGATGTTGACGCTGTAGGACTGGGAGGCCGAGGCGAAGGTGAACAGATCCGTGATGGTGACGTTGAGCGTCGAGCCGCTATAGTTCATCGTGACGTTCATCGGGTCGCCGCTGCTGAGATTCACGCCGGTCCCCGTCAGGTCGATGGCCGGGACGTACGGATCCTGACCATCCGTGAAGAGGCCCGTCGAATCGGTCCCTTCGCCGGCATTGTTGTAGTAGTCGAACTTGATGGCGACGCTATTGCCGATCCCCCCGTAACCGAGGTCGCCACCACCGTTCCCCAGGGCGTTCGGACCATTCCCCTGGATCGTGAACGTGAATCCATCGGCCAGAGGGAAGGTCGCGGTCTCGAGCACCTGGAAATTGAAGCTCGTCTCGAACGAGCTGATGTTGAGCGCACTGCTCGTAAAGGCGCTGCCCGCCTCGCTGAAGTTCCCATCGAGCAAATCGAGATTCGACCCGCTGATATTGGCAAATCCGTTGAGGGTCATCCCGTTGGCGCCGCCGAAACCTCCACCCAGGTTGATGCCATCACTATAGCTGGCCCCCGAAGGTAGCGCGAGAACATTACCGGCTCCATCCAGAAGACCCAGGGAGACATCTCCGGTGAGTCCCTGCGCGGCCAACGTCGTGGATTGGCCCGCGTTGAGATAGAACTTGTAGTAATCGCTGTCGCCCGCGGGATCGATGGTCCCCAGCACGCCGGCGCGGTCGGCGTCGGTGGTCGTGCCCAGGCTGGAGAAGGCATTCGTCAGGTCGTAGGCCGAGGCGATCGAGTTGTTGGTGTCGCTGGCCTGCTTGTAGGCCGCGTTCAGGATCGCCTGGAGGGTGTAGTTCCCGGTCGTTCCGCCGGAGCCGGCGACGACCAGCGAGTAGGTCCCCGCGGTCGCGATCGGGGCGGTCTCGAGCACCGCGTCGGCTCCCGCGGCGGGCGAGGTCGCGCTGGCGATCGCCGACCCGTCGGGACCGAGCAGGGTGACCGTGCCGATCAGGTTGGGGTCGGTCGTCATGACGAGCGAGAGCGTCTGCCCGGCGGCGAGGGGCAGCGTATAGGTGTCGGTGTCGCCGACGAAGCCGATGGAGCCGGTGACCGACGGGTCGTAGATCAGACTGCCCGCCGGTTTCTCGGCCTGGAGCGGGGTCGGATAGGGCTGCTTCACGATGTCCGTGATGTAGGTGCCGCTGAATCCGAGGCTGGGCACCCCAAACTGGTCGAGGAACGCCCCGGCCGGGATGGTCAGCGTGAGCGTGCCGTCCTGGGTCACCCCGGAGAGGGTCAAGTCGATCGACTCGGGCGTGAGCGGCACCGCAGCAATGACCGAGCCCTGGCTGAGCTGGAAGTCGCTGGTCTTGATGCTGGTGGGATCCACCGCCTCGTTGAACTGGACGACCAGGTCGGTCACCGGGATCGTCAGGACCGATCCCACCGGAGGGCTGGTGGCCGTGACTTGGAGCTGGGTGACGACGTAGTAGAAATTCGCGGTGAAGGCGGCGTGGTTCGGCTGCCCATCGTCGGCGCCGATGACGCTGTCGGCGGGCAGGTTCATCGTCTCGGGGCCTTGCTGGGTGATGGGCGACGTGTCGTAGGTGTACGTGATCGTCTCGCCATCGGCGCTGAGTGAGGCCGAATCGGCCGGAATCCCGTCGACGGTGAAGTCACTGGCGACGATCGAGCTCATCTCGATCGGCTCGCTGAACGTGAGGGAGAACGTACTCGGTGGGGTCGCCCCCGTGACCACCTGGCCGGCCGCCGGGTTGCTCGACACGACCGCGGGGCCCAGATCAAACAGCGCGAGGTAGGGGATCAAATTCTGGCGCGGGGCGAGCCGATGCCGGTATCCAGGTCGTATCCCGGCCCGGTGGGAAAACCGTTGTTCCCTTCGCCATTAAAGTCTTCCGTGATATCGTGATAAGTATTGTTGTAGTCGATGTCCGAATAGAGGCCGGGGAGGGTCTGGTTGGGGCCGTTCAGGGGCTGGCCACCCAACTGGACTCGGCCCTGATCGGCGATCCCGATCATGCCTGCCAGGGTGGGCGACGAGACGCTGGTACCACCCACGAGGACCCAGCCGCCGTATTCGGGGTCGTAGACGGAGACGCCGGTCTCGAGATTAGCATCGGAGGAGATGTCGGGATTTGTCCGCGTGCTGAAGCCGGTCACTCCCTGCTGATACGCCGGTGCGGAATAGATCGAACTGATGCCACCGCCGCCAGCGTTCCAGGAAAACTCACCAGTCCAGGTGGTCCCGTTGGTCTCCAGAGAGGTGCCGCCGGCGCTCACGACCAGGGGCGAGGCTGAGGGGTAGATAGGAGCATCGAACGAGCCATCATCGCCCGAAGACGCGAGGATCGTCAGGTAGGGATTGGCGGCGTACGCGGGCGCCAGGTACTGCTCGTCAAGGAAGGGCTCCTCGGAGCCGTCACCCTCGACTTCCAGGGGGTAACCCCAGCTATTCGAGATGACGGACGCACCGAGTTGGGTGGCCGCCGTCACGTTGGCGGTCAGCAGGTCCGAGAGCGATGAGCTGTACCCCTCCATCAGGATGATATTGGCGCCGGGGGCCATGGCGTGGGCCCACTCGACGTCCAGCGCGATCTCGATGCTCCAGCCCGGTACCTCCGTCCCCGTCCCGCCCACGTTGCCGAACTCGTCGTACTTCTGGAAGCTAGGCGGATCGGGCAGGCCGAATTCCTGGTCGAAGACGTGCAGCGCGCTGGCATCGAAGTTGGGATCGGACGTGCTCACGAAGCCGGGATTGTCGCCAGCATCGACGACGGCGATGGTCTGGCCCGCGCCGTCACCCTTGATGCCGCCAAATGTGATGTTGTCGTTATACGCGTTCCCGTCGCTAATGCCGTATGCCCCCTGGATCTGGAGCGGGGTATATCCGCCGGCAGGGCCTTCGCCCGAATCGGACACCCTCTGCCCATCGGACGGCATGAGTAAGTACTGCGGCTGGGCGTCGATGGACTTGGCCATCGCCGCCAGGGCGGCCAGGGATGGCTGGTTCGGGTTATACTGGCCCGGGTTGGAGGTGGATCCCGTGCCTCCCGTCGGAGGCGTCGTCGGGTTGGGCCCCACGAAATTCGAGGGCTGGCCCGTGTAGATGTGGGCATTGGAGGTGCCCGTTGACGACAAACTATGAGGGTCGGTGGTCAACGGGTCGACGACCGTCGCGATCGTGTGGGCGTCCTGGACGGACGTAGCCAGGGCCGACGCCTCGTCCGAAGCTCCTTGCGGGACCGTGGTAACGACGGAGGTGCCCGGCAGGTTCGACGAATTCGCCGAGGGCTGCCCCACGGTGGTCGCGGTCGCCCCGATCTGGTTCAAGGCGAGGGCGGCGGATGCGTCGGACGCGAGAGTCGAAAGCAGAGTCCGTTCCTCGAGCGATTCCAGGTTCAGCCACGAGCGGCGCCGGCGAACCTGAGAGGATGGACGGAGCAACGACTTGCCATTGCGACTGCGAACCGTTCCGGTGCTCGACTTGCCAGACCTCATATGGATGCCCTTTCCGTAGTGGGTAAACGAACACATCGGTGTTCGATTTGAGCGCAATCATCCCGAATTCCGAGGGAGGACCTGCGGATTCGATCGCAACGAGAGAAAACCGAGCGCAGACTTCCTCCCGAGATCCCCAGACCCCGGGAGTTTCGTTATATCGGAGACCACCGGCCAGCGAATTCCAGTCCCTGCCGACCACGACGTTCAAAAACGCCTGTGGCGCGGCCTATTCCTCCGAGTGATCTGGTGTAACTGTTTGCATGCGTAGACAATATCAAGCCTGGGTAGTGGTCACGTATCGATCTCAAGATTTGTCGTCGAGACGACAGACCATGTTTCCGCATCGACCTCCACGGCACCGTCGGATTCGATTCGCAACCTTCGGGGTCGTGTGAGCTAGCCCTCTCCGCTCACGACATCGGTGTCCCGATCGTCGGGGACTCCGCACTGAGCCCCGGAATTCCCCGGGTGAAATGTGCGCAGACTCGGACGGACGATCGGCTCGGCTGAACCCTCCTTGGCGATGGTCCCGACGGGTCGCGGAGGCCAGAAGTGCCGCACGATGTTTGCAACTCGGTGGCGGTTTCGGCCATCATCCCGTGGATTGATCCAGCGTCGGACGATAGATCCTCCGGTCTTGGCGATGCGCCATCGATGCGCAGTCCAACTGGTTTTCGGTCACCCTTTCATCAGGCACTTTCACACAGGCAAGACGTACGTTAGTACGAGTTCTCGCGGAAATCAAGACCCTTGTTACAGCCCAAGAAAACGCATGTTTCAAAAAAGAGACAAACAATCTTCTGAAAACCTTGGGGGCAAAAACGGTTGGAAGGCACGTTCTCTTCCGGGCTCAAATGATATCCAAGGAAGCCTTATGAACGGAATGTGATATACGATGAGCGGAATTCAGAGAGTATGACCTCTCACCGGGCTTTTTAGGAGGTTTTTTCTCGACATCCCGATCCGGGACTTACCGATCGATGCCGTCTCGATCTTGAGAGTCTCAATTCTCTAAAAGGCAACAACATATCATGTAAATATAGATTATTTAATCCTTATGCCTTCGATCCCCGGGGCCGGTGTTTCCCCCGGCCGTCCCTAATAAGACCCGTGCGTGCAAGGAGGTGTGACGATGCGACTACCCGGAGCCCACCATCTCCTTGAAAGAGGGCCTCGATCGCTTATGATGCGATACGAGGGGGACGCTCAACGCGCGTGGAGCCCTCTCCCGGAGATCGCCGACCTACGAGGAACCCTGATGAAGACCAGTCTCTACACCGTCTCTTACGCGGGCATCTGGTACGACGGCCCGGCCCTGACCTTCGAGGAGATCGTCACGCGGGCCCAGGACTACGGCTACGACGGCATCGAACTGGACGGCAAGCGCCCGCATGGCAATCCGATGGACCTCGACCGCAAGGCACGCGAGCGCATGCGGTCGGTGGTCGAGCGCCACGGGTTAGAGATCTCATGCGTGGCGGCAAACAACGATTTCTCCAGCCCGGTGCCCGAGCATCGAGAGTGTCAGCTCCTGATGGTCAAGGAGCTGGCGCGGTTGGCCGCGGACCTCGGTTCCAAGGTGGTCCGGCTCTTCGCGGCCTGGCCGGGGGTGGTGATCCGCGACGGCCGGGCGACCTACGAGCTCTTGCGTGCCCCCTCGCTCCCGTACGAGGCACAGTATCCCTTCCTCAGCCGGCTGGATCGCTGGAACTTCATCAAGGGTTGCCTCAAGGAAGCCGCGACGTTCGGCGAGGAATTCGGCGTGGTCATGGCGCTCCAGAACCATCCGCCGTTCATCCGCCACTGGAAGGATATCTACGACCTCGTCCGGGAAGTCAATTCACCCTGGCTCAAGGTCTGCCTCGACCTGCCCATGATGACCCGGTTCGACAAGGACTCCGTACAACAGGCGGCGCTGACGGTGGGCAAACTCCAGACCTACTCCCATTTCGGCGGCGAGTATGATCGCGATGCCGACGGCCGCGTTCAGCCCCGCTCCATCGACTTCGAGAAACCGATCCCGGACTATGCTTATTTCCTCGGCCTGATGCGGGAGATCGGCTATGACGGCTACTTCGGCTATGAACTCTGCCACCCGTTCCTCGACCAGAATCACCAACTTCGTGGCATCGAACAGGTCCACGAGCAGGTCAAGTTGGCGCGGGAGTATCTGCGTGGATTGATGAAGGCTGGCGCTTGATCCTGGAGCCGGTCCCCGGAACTCGGATCCTCGGTTGCGGGGTGGGCGCAACCCACCAACGGAAGTCTCTGCCATCTGGCGGGTTTCACCCAACCTACGAAATCGACTTCCGATCCTGATGGTGCGGGCGATTAGCTGACGCCCGGCCACAAACAAAGATGTCCGTCGCGGGTTTGGGTCGTACAATGGTATCGGAGCATCGCGGTTGGGAGCACAGGATTCAACCGGGGCCGATCGACCATGGCGACCGCTTCGACTTCCGACACCGAGCCCGGCCAGGAGCGCGAGCCCGGTCCTGGCCCCGTCAACGCGACGGACGACCGAGGTGTCGCCGGCGGTGGCGCGGTCGTCTCGGCCGAGGCACTCGAGCGGCGTACGCGGCAGATCGGCCGAGAGCTGTTCGACCGGATCGGTCGCGGGCGTCCCTGGCAGCGCGGCTGGTGGGACGATCGCTTCATGGCTGCGACGCTCGACGATCCCGTGGTGCGCGTCCAGCTTTTTCGATTCATCGATGCACTGCCGGCCTTGAAGGAATCCGATTCGACCCGGCGGCACCTGGCCGAGTATCTGGCCGAGGCGGGCGATGCGGTTCCCTGGTGGCTGGAACTGGCGTTACGGCTAGCCCCCGAGGGTTCGACACGCGCGGGATGGCTGGCCGGGACCGCGCGGTTCGCGGCCGGGGTGATGGCCCAGAAGTTCATCGCCGGTGCCACGCCGCAGGAGGCGCTGCAAACGGTGCTGAACCTCCGCCGGCGCAGGCTGGCCTTTACCGCCGACCTGCTCGGCGAGGCCATCATCAGCGAGGCCGAAGCCGATTGGTACCAGCAGACTTGCCTGGAGATGATCCACGGGCTGGCCGGTCCGCTAGCGGCTGCCCCCGAAGTGTCGCTGATCGATCGCGACGCGCACGGCCCGATCCCGCGGGTGAATCTCTCGCTCAAGCTATCGAGCCTAACCGCCCACTTCGAGCCGATCCACGCCGAGGCCTCGATCGATCGCGCCGCCGGACGGTTGCGGCCGATCCTCCGCGCGGCCCGCGAGCGGGGTGCCTATGTTCACGTGGACATGGAGCAGTACGCCTACCGGGCGCTGACCTGCGAGCTGTTCCGCCGGGTCCTCCAGGAGCCGGAGTTCCGCGACTGGCCCGATGTCGGGATCGTGGTCCAGGCCTACCACGACCAGGCGGAGGCCGAGCTCCAGATGCTCCGGGAATGGGTCGAGTCCCGCGGGGCGCCGATCACGATCCGGCTGGTCAAAGGGGCGTACTGGGATTACGAGGTCCTGAGCGCGCGCCGGCTGGGCTGGCCGGAGCCCGTCTATCTCCAGAAGTGGCAGAGCGACGCGTCGTTCGAGCGTTGCACGCGATTCCTCCTGCGCCATCACGACCGGCTGCGTCCGGCCTTCGGCAGTCATAACGTCCGCAGCCTGGCCCACGCGATCGCCGCGGCCGAGGCGATGTCTCTACCTCCGGCGGCCTACGAGCTCCAGACCCTCTATGGTATGGGCGACGCGCTCCAGCGGGCGCTGGTCGCTCGGGGCCATCGGGTGCGCGTCTATACCCCGTACGGTGCCCTGCTCCCAGGCATGGCCTACCTGGTGCGTCGGCTGCTGGAGAACACGGCGAACGAATCGTTCCTCAAGATGAGTTCCACCCCCCGCGCGGGTCGACGAGCTGCTGCGCAACCCCGAGGAGATCGGAGCCATGCTGACGCGGACGCGACGCCACCGGGCGGAAGGGCCGGCGGACTCCGGTGCGTTGCCCCCGTTTCGCAACGAGCCGCCGACCGACTTCGCACGATCCGAGGATCGGGAGGCGATGCGGCGTGCGCTCGATGAGGTTCGGGGCGAGCTCGGCCGGCGCTATCCGCTGATCATCGGCGGCGCGGACGTCGAGACCGGATCGCGCCGGCTATTCTCGCCCAACCCGAGCCATAGCTCGCGCAACGTCGGGGAGATGGCGCAGGCCGGTGCCGAGCACGCCGGCCGTGCCGTCGCCGCGGCGCGAGCGGCATTCCCAGGCTGGGCGTCAACGCCGGCGCGCGACCGCGCCGCGGTCCTGATCCGCGCCGCGGCGATGATGCGCCGGCGCCGGTTCGAGCTGGCCGCCTGGGAGATCTACGAGTGCGGCAAGCCCTGGGCCGAGGCCGACGGCGACATCGCCGAGGCGATCGACTTCTGCGAGTTCTACGCCCGCGAGATGATCCGCCTGTCCGAACCGCGGCGACGCGACGTCCCAGGCGAGACGAATTTCGCCGAACACCTGCCGCGCGGCGTGACGGTCGTCATCCCCCCCTGGAACTTCCCGCTCGCCATCCCGACCGGCATGACGGTCGCGGCGCTCGTCGCGGGCAACCCGGTCATCCTCAAGCCGTCCGAGCAGGCGCCCGTCATGTCCTGGCACCTGGCCCGAATCCTCCACGAGGCCGGCTTGCCGCCGGGCGTGCTGAACTACCTCCCCGGCCTGGGCGAGGAGGTCGGCCAGGCGCTGGTCAATCATCCCGAGATCGCCGTCATTGCCTTCACCGGCTCGCGGGACGTGGGGCTCCTCATCTCCCGTCAGGCGGCCGACACGAAGCCGCCCCAGGACCACATCAAGCGGGTCATCGCCGAGATGGGCGGTAAGAACGCGATCCTCATCGATGACGACGCGGACCTCGACGAGGCGGTCGTGGGCGTCATCCACAGCGCCTTCGGATACGCCGGACAGAAGTGCTCGGCATGCTCGCGAGTGATCGCGCTGGAGGGGATCCACGACGCCTTCCTGAACAGGCTGGTCGAGGCGGCTCGCGCTGTCAAGGTCGGACCGGCCGACGACCCCGAGACCCTCGTCGGCCCGGTGATCGATGCCGTTGCGCCGGCGCATCCTCGACTATCAGCGGATCGCCGTCGCCGAGGGCCGCGTGGTCTTCCAGTCCGATCCCGGCCCCTTCGCTGACCAGGGGTATTTCGTCGCCCCGATGATCGTCGCCGACGTGCATCCCGGAGCCCGCATCGCCCAGGAGGAGATCTTCGGCCCGTTGCTGGCCGTCCTCAAGGCGCGCGACCTGGACGACGCCTTGCGGATCGCCAACGGAACCCAATACGCGCTCACCGGCGGCCTCTATTCGCGCAGCCCGGCGAACATCGAGAAGGTCCGCCGCGAGTTCCTGGTCGGGAACCTCTACATCAACCGGGGGATCACCGGGGCCCAGGTCGACCGCCAGCCCTTCGGTGGGTTCAAGCTCTCCGGGATCGGCACCAAGGCCGGCGGACCCGATTACCTGCTCGAGTTCCTGCTCACGCGGTCGGTCACCGAGAATACGATGCGCCGTGGATTCGCCCCGGAGGAGCCGGGGGGCACGGAATGATGAATTCCGTGCTACGGCCTCCGAGGTTCGTGCCGTATAGCGAATATCGGACAGTGCGGATCTACGAGAGGGATTTGCCGCACTGGCGGCAGGACGGGGGCACGTACTTCGTGACGTTTCGACTTGCGGACTCGATCCCCGACGGCGTGCGACGACAAGGGGTGGAAGAAAAGAAACAGTGGCTCGAACGGCGGGGCATCGCCTACGACCGCGAACGTGGCCACTGGCGCGAAGCCTTACACAGGTTGCCACAACAGGAACAGTTTCGCTTCGAGAAGCATTTCAATCGCCGGGTGCAGAGCTGCCTGGACCGGGGGTTGGGCGAATGTCACTTGCAGGAATTGGAGTGTATCACCGCGCTGCGGGCAACACTCTTCCGGAACGACGGCTGCCGTCATCACCTGGGCGACTTCGTGATCATGCCCAATCACGTCCATCTGCTGATCACGCCTGTCGCCGAAGAAGAGGAAGTAGAACGGAATTCATTCCGTTCCTCGAGCGGGAAGCCGACCGAACTGGAGCGAATCCTGAAATCGATCAAAGGTGCCTCGGCGGTCGCGTGCAATCGACTACGTCGTCGCACGGGCGCGTTCTGGCAAGCCGACAGTTATGATCACATCGTGCGTTCGCTGGAACCATTGTCGGCGTATCGCGAATGCATAGCACGCAACCCCGTTTTGGCCCATCTCGAGCTGCCGCCCCAGGCGATCTCTCGTGCCGACTGGATAGACGCCTGGCTTCACGAGTCGTAGAACGGAATGAATTCCGTTCGTCGCTTCCCGGTCGCTTCCCTATGCCCCGCGCGTGATCCCGCGGGCCTTGGGCAGGATCGTGAACACGCCGTTGTCGCCGGCGAGGCCTTCATCGTTCCCGTCCAGCAAGATGCCCGCGGCGCTGCTGACCCCATTCGGCGGCGACGCGATCACCGTGATCTGGCCGCCCTGGGCGAACGCCTGCTTGCCGATCAGGAGCAAGCTCACCGAATCGTTCGAATCGCTGTACTGCACCTGGAATGAGACCGGATGCTGGATGGTGACGACCTTCTTCTTGACCTTCTTGGTCGACACCCAATCCATCTGGTAGTTGCTCGGATTGCCGGCGGTGGCGGAATTCATCGTCTCGCCGAACGTGAACTCGAACCCGCTCAGCACCGGCTTGCCCACCGGCTTGTGCTTCTTGTTCAGCTTGCGCGTGAACAAGACTTGCTCGCTGATGATCGTGGGCGGTGGGGTCGGTGTCGGCGTGGGCGTGGGAAGACTCACCATGGTGCTCGCCTGGGCGGAGCCCGGCGCGGGCTGGACGAGGCCCACGTGGCTGGTCGCCACGCTATAGAAACCGTAGGTATGACCGGCCTGACCGGTGTAAGTGGCCGAGGTCTGTGTGGTGTGCGACTGCCAGAGCTGATAGGGTCCGCCGTCATCGGAGACGTAGACGTTGTAGCTCGCGATCCCCGAGCCTCCGCCGTCGCTGCCCGACCAGCTCACCGGGAAGCTCGGCGAGCTCTCGGCGGATGGCAGCGGGGCGACGCTGGAACTCGGCGCGGTGACGTCGATCGTGTTGACCACCGGGGCCGTGTCGAGTGGTGCATTCGTATCGAAGACCACCGACGCTTGCTGGTTGATCGCCGCTCCCGTCGTCAGGCCCGACTTCGACCGGACCGTGTACCGGATGTAACCCTCACCGATGCCGGCGCTGTTGTCCGGCGGCAGGAAGCCGTCGGTGGCGCCCGTCGGCGCCTGGCCAGTGATCGGGTCGAGCGAGGTGAACGTGGCGGTCAAGAGTCCGGTCTGGACGTTGAAATTCAGGGCGACCTGGACGTTCAGCGAGGTGCCGTCGACGTTCCGGTAGGGCACCGTGGTCTGGTATAGCGTCAGTCCCGCGGGGAGGGTCACCGTGATTGGCCCGAAGCCGAACGAGCCGAGCTGGAATGTGGACCAATCCAGGTTGGGGCTGAGCTGCTCGTTGACCGTGACATCCTGCGCCGCGACGCCGCCGTCGTTCTCGAAGTCGAGCGCATAGGTCAAGGCCCCGGCCGGGATGAAGAACCCCTGCGAGCCATATCCCGTAGGACCGATGAGGTCGTTAGGGTCATGGGAGCTCGTGGAGGCACCGGTCCCGCCGCCGCCGGGCGAGCCGGGAGTACTGGGTACTTTCAGGAAAGAGAACGCGCCGAATGACGGCCCGCATCCGACATGGAAATCCAGACCGGAGTCCGCCGGGACCGGAGGAGTCAGTGTGCCATTGGGAGTCAGGCCACCGTACGGAGTCAGGCCGCCGTACGGAGTCAGGCCGCCGTCGTAGGGGATCAGTTCATCGTAGGGGGTCAGCCCGCCGAAGGGGGTCAAGCCGCCCTGTTCGTCAAACGGCAACAGGAACGAATGCCCACAGCCACAACCGACGACGTTGGTCGGGGTCCCGGGGAAGGCGCCGTAGTAGGAGGCAATGCCATCTCCCGGGAAGGCGCCGTAGTAGGAGGGCGGAGCGGATCCCGGGGAGGCGCCATAGTAAGAGGCAATGCCGTCCCCCGGGAAGGCGCCGTAGTAGGAAGCCTCGGCGCTGAGGCCGGAGGGGTCAACCAGGGAGACCGGATTGTTCCCGGCGTACTGGCGGAGATTGGCCTGCCCTCCCGACAGACCGCTCGGGTCATTGCTCAGGAACTGCCCGGTCGCTGGCGTGTAGTCTCGGGCCCGCATGTCGAACAGGTTCGTCCCGATCTGCATCACGCCGGACTGCCCGGCGAACGTGAACGGGTTCGGCAGCGCGGCTGAGACGGTCGTCGTCTCGCCGAATGGCAGATAACTGTACTGATCGACATAGCTGCCGCTCGATCCCGTGATGCCGACGGTGTTGCCGCTGCCGTCGAAGTCGTAATAGCCCGTGCCGCCGGGGCCTGTCTGGCTGACCAGGCCGAGACCATACGTGTAATCGGCGATCAGCGAGCCGCTGCCGTTGTAGGAGGCCACCACGTTGCCGCCGCCGGTGGGATCGACGAGGTCATTCGTCTGCGTGCCGCCGACGTTTTCCCCCACGAGGAAGCCGAGCGGGCTGTACTGGAACGTCGTTACGGTCTTGTCGGGCGCCGTGATCGAGACGAGCTGGTTCAGGTCGTTGTAATCATACGTGGTCGTGCCGCCGGAATCGGTGACGGTGTGCAGGTTGCCGTTGGCGTCGTAGGTGTAGGTCGTCGAGCCGACCTGGGTGACCTCGTTGTCGGCGTTGCTGGTGTAGGTGGTCGTCGTGCCGCCGTCGATGACCTCGGTCCGGTCGCCGGCCGCGTTGTAAACGTAGGTGATGGTCGAGCCGCCCGGGAGCGTGACCTGCGTCAACTGGCCGGTGGCATCGTAGCCATAAGTGGTCTTGTTTTTCGCGGCGTCGGTCATCGAGGTGACCTCGCCCAGCACGTTGTACGTGTAGCCGAACGATGAATTGACCGTCGTGCCGTTCGGCGGCGTAATTGACCTCGCTGGTCAGGTCGCCGGCCGCGTCGTACTGGTAGGACGTGGACGTGCCGTCGCCGTTGAGCTTCGTCTCCAACTCGCCCACGTTATTGTACATGTACTTGACGATCAAATGATCCGAGCCGTCGGTCAATTCGGACAGCCGGCCGAGCGTATCATACGCATAATTGACGGTGAAGCCGGACTGGTCCACGCTCTGAGTACGTTGCCCCGTCTCGGGGTTGTACGTGAACTTCAGATACTGGCCGTTGGGATAGGTGATCGAGCCCAGCTCGCCGCCGATGTCCTGCCCCTGTGTGTTGGTGACATAGGTGAGCGTGGTCGTGCCCGTGAGCGTGCCCGCGGCATCAAAGGTCTTCGCGGTCAGCAGGTTGCCCTGGGCGTCGTAGGTGAAGGTCTCGCTCGTCTTGTCGGCGAACGATTCCAGGGTGACCAGGCCCTGGGCATTGTACTTGTAGCCGACCGCATCCCCGTCCTGTTCGACGGTCTCGCTCATGTCTCCGAGCGGGTCGTACTGGAACGACTGCTCGGTGCCGTCGGGATAGCTGATGCTGAGCAGGCTGCCGGCGGCATTGTATTGATACTGGGTCGTATCGTTGGCGTCGGTGATCGAGGTCATGTCGCCGAGCGAATTGTACGTCATGCTCACGGATTGGCCGAGCGGATTGACCGTCTGGGTCGCGTCTCCGGCGGCATCGTAGGAATACTGGTAGGTATCGCCGACGGCGTTCGTGTAGCTGACCACGTTGCCGTTGTCGTTGTAGGTGTAGCTGGAGATGCCGCCCAGCGGGTCTTCCACCCGAGCCACCTGGCCCGTCGCGTCGTACCAGGTGATGGTCTTGTGGCTTGCAGCGTCGGTCGTCGTGATCTCGGCCTGGCCGTCGTAGGTGTAACTGATCGTATCGGCGCCGCCGTTGGAACTGGTCCCGCTGAGCCGGCCCTGGGAGTCGTAAGTGAAATCCTGCTGCGAGCCATCGGGATTGGTGATCGACAGCAGGGCGTTGGCCATCTCGGGGTTCGTCCCCGTGTTGTAGGTGTACGAGGTCTTCAGATTACCGGGCGACGTCACGGAGAGAAGATGGCCGGCCGAGTCGTAGCTGTAGGACCAGGTATCGCCTGTGCCGTCGGCGACCTGTGAGACGAAGCCTTGCGGGTTGTAGGTCAGCGTCAACTGCTCGGTCGGCTCGGAGGGGTTCGATGGATTCGAGTAGGTCAAGGTCGTGAGCTGACCCTGGGTATTGTAGCCCAGCGTGATCCGGTTGCCGTCGGTGTCCTGCTCGTAGTTCAACCGTCCGTTCGCCAGGAAGACGAGCTGCGTGCCGGACGTTGCCGTGAAGGTGTCGATGCCACCTGACTGGGTCAGTGCGCCGGATTCGCCGTCGGTATTCAGGTAGGTACCATTGGGCTGCTTCAGGAACACGCCGACGGAACCGGCCGAGTCGATGGTCACATTGCCAGAGGCGTCGGTGCTCAGCGATACCTGCCAGCTTGTGGTCCAGCCGAGACCGAAGGGACCCGGCCGATCGCGGGCGTCGATCGTCGCACCGAAGGTCCGGCCGATGGCCAGCGTCAGACTACCTGGCGTCGGCAGCGAGGCGTCGGTGGCCGAGGTCAAGGTCCCCACAGGGAACGCGGCGTCGGCCTGAGCGGTGAGGAACGACCAGAGGCGGCTCACATCGCTGACCTGGGCCGTGGTTTCGCCGACGCCGCCGAGATAGGTCGCGGCCTGCGCCAGCGCGGCATCGTAGGAATCGGTCGTCGTGCCGACCGTCGTCATCAGGTTCGTCCAGATGGCGTTCCAGGCCGCGGTGGAAATGCTGCTGGGCCGGATCGCGGACTCCTGTGACGACCAAGCGATGGTCTGGCCCGCTTCGATCTGGGCGACCTCGACGGGGATCTCCTGGTGTCCGGAGCCCTGGGCGAGCAGGGTCAGGCTGAGCTGGCCGCTCTGGCCGGGCCGGAGGATCCCCGCCGGGCCGCCGGGGGCAACGGCCAGCACCTCGGCCGACGGCACGTAGTCGTTCGGATCGTCCGGCGTGCTGAAGAGGACGGTGGTATTGGTGGACGAGATCGTCAGGAGCGGGGCCACGATGTCGTTGCTCGTGGTGTTGGTGTAGTTGACCACGACCGTGCCGGTCCGCCCCACGCGGACGAGCTGGGGCACGCTGAGGCTGACGCTCAGCGTCCCCGCGGTGGCCGCCACCACCTGCAATGGCGACGGTGCCGTCACCGCCTGGCCGCCCTGGTGGACCGTCAGCGTGTAATTGCCGACGGTCGCACCCTTCAGATTGAAGGTGGCGTAGATCTGGCCCGCGTTGACGAAATCGATCGCCGACGCCGAGATGGTCGAGCCGCCCAGCGTCAGCGTGGCGGTATCCGTCGGCGCGAAGTTGGTGCCGTTGATGCCGACCGTGAGGTTCCCGGCATTGCCGCCGGAGGTCGTCGAGAGGCCGGAGATCGTCGAGGCATTCCCCTGGGTGACCGTCAGCGTATAGCCGGCCGTGGCCGCGGCGCCGGAGACGCTCTCGACCAGGATTTCGTAGGTCCCCGCCGCCAGCACTTGCGGCACGACGGCCGTCTGGCTGGGCTGATTCGGGATGGCCGAGGCGTCCTGGTAATTGTACGGCGTCGGCAGGGTCCCCTGGCTGACATAAACCGCGAGCGCGCCGGACGTCGCCGCGCTCGCGGCGGTGACGACCAGCGAGCCGCCGGCCGGCACGATCACCTGGTAATACTTGCTCTGCTCGGCGGCCGTGAACGAGCCGCTGGCGGCCGTGCCGAGCGTCAGCGACGGCAGGCTGACCGCGAGCTGTCCGGTCGCGGCCGAGGTGTTGTTGGCGCGGTTAGGGTCGGGGATCTGGTAGAGGCTGTCGACCTCGACCAGGACGTGATACGAGCCCGGCGCCAGTGCTGGCACGGCCGCGGTCAGAGTGCCGTTGTAGGTGGCGCCGGCGCCCAGGCCGCCGGTGTGCACCACCGTGCCCAGCAGGATCGAGCTGCCGGTGATCGATGACGTGGGCGAGAGATAGACGCTGTCCTGCCAGCTTCCGGCTGCGGCCGTCGCGTCCTCGTCCTTCACCTGCCAGCCGACGGCGATCGACTGACCGAGGGCCGCCGTGGTCGGGGCACTCACGCTGGTCACGGCCAGGTCCGCACCGGCGGCGGCCATATCCAGGTTGAGCGCCGTGGCTGCCTGGGTCGCGGTCATGCCCGAGGGGAGCCCCGAGACCTTGGCGAAGGCGCCGGTCACACTCGCGTACGACAGCGCCGGATAGTCCTGGCCAAGCGTCGGGTTGAAGCCGTTGACCAGGCTGACATTCAAATCCCCGCCCAGCGCCGCCGAGCCGGTCGCCGCGACCTGCCCGTACTGGCCGCTGGCGGGTGTGCCGCCGATTTGCACGGCGAGCGTGCCGCCCGCGGCCTGGCTGAACTTGCCGCCGACCTTCAGGGTACTGCCGGCGCCGACGGTCAGGTTCCCGCTATTGCTGAAGCCGCCCGATGTGGTCAGGCGGGCCCCGCCGGTGAGGCTCAGGCTGCCGCTGTTGGAGGCCAGACTCGCCAGAGCGGCGATCGTCGCGCCGCTGCCACCGAGGGCGATCGTCGCGGCATTGCTGGTGATGGTCGTGCCGCTCGGGAATCGCAAGGTGGCGCCGTCGAGGGCGTTCCAGGTGCCGCCGGTCAAGCTGCCGGTCGCGAGCTGGGTGAACGAGGCGGGTTCGAGATCCAGTGTACCGGAGTCGGCCTCGATGGTTCCGGTGTTGGTGAGGGACCCCGCGATCGTGAGCGTGGACGTGCCGGTCCCCGCCGTCTTGCGAATGGTGCCGGAGTTGACGAGGGATGTCTGGCCACCGAAGCCATTGTCGATCCCCGAATCGGACTCGATGAGATAAGACGCCCCCGTGTCGTTCACGAGCGTGGTGGGGGACACGTTGTCGCTGTGCAGGTCGAGGTTGCCGGTGCCGGTCTGGATCAGGGTGCCTTCGTTGTAGAGGGTGCCATCCTCATAGAAGCCCTTGTCGCTGGAACCGGCCAGGTTGATGGTTCCCAGGTTGGTCACATTGCCGAGCGAGGCGAAGAACCCGCCCCCGGTCCACTGGAATATGCTGCCGGGGAAGTTCAGAGTCAGGCCCGCGTTGGTAGGGCCATCGCCCGAGCCGGCGGCGGGATCGATGTCCCCGCCGCTGAACTGGACCGTTCCGCTCCCGGAGCCGTTGAGTGTCCCGCCGTAGGTGACCGTGTGCCCGGCCGTCAGGTCAACGACGGCCCCCTGGCCGACGTTGAAGGTGACCCCGCCTAGATAGGTGCCACTCTGGATTTCCACGGTCGCGTCCGCACCGACGTTGAGCGTCGTGCCGCCCGAGAACGTGCCGTTGGGATTCAGGTTGACGGTCATCCCCTGGGGGAACGCGGGCACGTTGATTGTGCCGTTGCTCCCCGAGGTGGGCAGCGGTTCCAAAACGCCGCTGCCGATCTGGACCGAAGACCCGGTGCCGGTCACCGTGACGGTGCTCCCCGCGGCCGTGAAGGTCGTCGGCGCCGGCAGGGTCAGCGTGCCGCCGCCGCTGACCTCGAGCGCGGAGTCCTCGGCGCTGGTCAGGGCGGACAGGGTGAGGGTACCGCCGTTGACCTCGATCGTGCTACCGTTGACGCTGGTCAGGGTGGGCAGGCTCAGTGTCGCCCCACCGCTGACCGTGATGGTGCCACTGCCGTACGAAGTCGGGCCGGTGAGCGTGAAGTTCTCGCCCGTGCCGGAGACACTCAGGTTCACGTTGGAAAGGCCGGTCAGGCCGCTGAGGTTGATCGGGCCGCCGACGTTGAGGTCCACGTTGGACAGGCTGGTCAGGCGGCTGCTATCGGCAACCGTACCCCCGTTGGAGGATTGCAGGGTCGAGAAGGTCCAGCCCCCGGTCTCGGTGAAGCCGGTCAGAGCCCCCACATTCAGTGTGCTGCCGGTCCCGTCGCTCTCCAGGACCACCGTGCCAGTGTCGATCGTCTTGAGGGCTGACAGGTTCACCGTGCCGCCGGCCAGGGCCTCGAATTGCGCTTGCTCCGCGTAGCTGTTACCGGGCTGCGTCACGCCCGTCAGGTTGGCCAGCGTCAGCGTGCTCCCCGCGCCGGTGGCCTCCAGTGTGGTGGTGGCGGCGTTACCGGTGTAGCCGGTGACCCCCGGCAGGCTCAGCTTCGCCCCACCACTGACCGTGAGGTTGCTGCTGTTGAACGACGTCAGGCTCGAGAGCGTGAGGTTCTGACTGGAGCCGTCGACGTTGAGATTCACGTTGGAGAGGCTGGCCAAGGTGCTGTTGTTGACCGTGCCGTTGGTGGAGGCTTGCAGGGTCGAGTCCGTCCAGCCGTTGGTCTCGGTGAGGCTGGTCAGCGCGGCGATGTTCAGAACGCTGCCGGTCCCGTCGCTCTCCAGGACCACCGTGCCGGTATTGATCGTCTTCAAGGCCGGCAAGTTCACCGTGCCGCCGGCCAGGGCCTCGAATTGCGCCTGCTCCGCGTAGGAGTTACCGGGTTGCGTCACGCTCGTCAGGTTGGCCAGCGTCAGCGCGCTCCCCGCCCCGGTGGCCTCCAGCGTGGTAGTGGCGGCGTTACCGGTATAGCCGGTGACCCCCGGCAGGCTCAGCTTCGCCCCACCACTGACCGTGATGTTGCCGCTGCCATACGAGGTGATGCCGGCCAGCGTGAGGTTTTCGCCCGTGCCGGCGACGTTGAAGTTCATGTTGGACAGGCTGGTCAGCTTGCCATCATCGACCGTGCCGCCGTTGGAGGCCTGGAGGGTCGAGTAGGTCCAGCCCCCTGTTTCGGTGAAGCTGGTGAGCGCTCCCAGGTTCAGGACGCTGCTGGTCCCGTCGCTCTCCAGGATCACCGTGCCGGTGTCGATCGTCTTGAGCGCCGACAACGTGCACCGTGCCGCCGGCCAGGGCCTCGAATTGCACCTGCTCCGCGTAGCTGTTACCGGGTTGCGTCACGCTCGCCAGGTTGGCCAGCGTCAGCGTGCTCCCCGTACCAGTCGCCTCCAGAGTGGTGGTGGCGGCGTTACCGGTGTAGCTGGTGATCCCCGGCAGGCTCAGCTTCGCCCCACCACTGACCGTGATGTTCCCGCTGCTGAACGACGTCAGGCCCGAGAGCGTGAGATTCTGGCTCGAGCCGTTGACGTTGAGGTTCACGTTGGACAGGCTGGTCAGCTTGCCATCATCGACCGTGCCGTCGTTGGAGGCCTGGAGGGTCGAGTAGGTCCAGCCCCCGGTCTCGGTGAAGCCGGTCAGTGCCCCCACATTCAGCGTACGTGCCGGTCCCGTCGCTCTCCAGGACCACCGTGCCGGTGTTGATCGTCTTCAACCCCGACAACGTGACCGTGCCGCCGGCAAGGGCCTCGAATTGCGCCTGCTCCGCGTAGGAGTTACCGGGCTGCGTCACGCTCGCCAGGTTGGCCAGCGTCAGCGCGCTCCCCGCGCCGGTGGCCTCCAGCGTGGTGGTGGCGGCGTTACCGGTGTAGCCGGTGACCCCCGGCAGGCTCAGCTTCGCCCCACCACTGACCGTGAGGTTGCTGCTGTTGAACGACGTCAGGCTCGAGAGCGTGAGGTTCTGGCTGGAGCCGTCGACGTTGAGATTCACATTGGAGAGACTGGCCAGGCTGCTGTCGTTGACCGTACCGTTGGTCGAGGCTTGCAGGGTCGAATAGGTCCAGCCGGCGGTCTCGATGAAGCTGGTCAGTGCCGGGACGTTCAGCACGCTGTTGGTGCCGTCGCTCTCCAGGACCACAGTGCCCGTGTTGATCGTCTTCAAGGCCGGCAAGTTCACCGTGCCGCCGGCCAGGGCCTCGAATTGCGCCTGCTCCGCGTAGGAGTTACCGGGTTGCGTCACGCTCGCCAGGTTGGCCAGCGTCAGCGCGCTCCCCGCGCCGGTGGCCTCCAGCGTGGTGGTGGCGGCGTTACCGGTGTAGCCGGTGATCCCCGGCAGGCTCAGCTTCGCCCCACCACTGACCGTGATGTTGCCGCTGCCATACGAGGTGATGCCGGCCAGCGTGAGGTTTTCGCCCGTGCCGGCGACGTTGAAGTTCATGTTGGACAGGCTGGTCAGCTTGCCATCATCGACCGTGCCGCCGTTGGAGGCCTGGAGGGTCGAGTAGGTCCAGCCCCCTGTTCTCGGTGAAGCTGGTGAGCGCTCCCAGGTTCAGGACGCTGCCGGTCCCGTCGCTCTCCAGGACCACCGTGCCAGTGTCGATCGTCTTGAGGGCTGACAGGTTCACCGTGCCGCCGGCCAGGGCCTCGAATTGCGCCTGCTCCGCGTAGGAGTTACCGGGTTGCGTCACGCTCGCCAGGTTGGCCAGTGTCAGCGTGCTCCCCGCACCAGTCGCCTCCAGTGTGGTCGTGTTGGTGTTGCCGGTGTAACTGGTCAACTGGTTGAGGCTGAGGCTTGCTCCATTCTCGGCGTCGAGGCTACCGCCGGAGTCAGTGGTCGTCCCCGTGACGGTCAGCGAGACGCCCGAGCCGCTGGCCGACAGTGCGACCGCCGGTCATGGTCAGGCCGCCGAGCGTCGAATTCGCGGCCACGGACAGCGAGCCTCCGCTGATCGAAATCAGATCGGTGCTGCTGATCGAGTTGACCGACTGCGACCCCGAGGTGATCGCGATCGTGGGATTGCCGCTCAGGTTGATCGTGACGTTGTCGCTCGCCCCCGGCACAGCATCATCGGACCAGTTGCTGGCATCTGTCCAACTCGTTCCATCGCCCTTGCCCGTCCAGGAGACTGCCGAGAGCAGAGTGCGCGCCTCTAGTCCATCGATCGTCAGCCGGACGGCTCGTAGCGGCGAACGGTTCTTCCGACGAGCCCGACAACGAGAGGTCTCGCGATGCGCCAGCAGCATTATCGTCGTCTCCTGGAATGGGAAGGTTGGTTCGGGATATCGTTCGTTGAGGAGGTCGCTTCGGCCTCGACTACCGAAACGCCCAACTTCCCCAGGGGTCGGGGGATCCGTTGAGGCGCTTGTCCCAGGACCTGCGAAAACGACCCGGATCGCCAACCAAACCGGAGAACAAACCCCGGCCGGCCAGTCCGGCAGATGAAGGCGTTCGGCGGCGAGGCGTCGGACGTCGGTACCTGGAACCCCGGCGCCTGTCGGCTAGACCGGCAGATGAAGGAGTTCGGAAGGCAAACGACCGCGTCTCCCCGCCCGTCGTCTCGAGTCCGGCCGCCTCGATGGCCGGCGGTGCCTCGCCGACAGCGGGCCTACCTCTTGTGATATCGGGCCTCAGCACAAATCCGGACAAAATAACGAACAATCGCGACCGAAGCACTCCTGAGGACATCGGTCCGGCGGGCGAGTCCGACCCAGTTATCGCACGATATGCTTCGATTCCGGCCGACAGCGGTTCTTACACCGACCGGAGAAAATCCTTCTCGGGCAGCACCGCGGGGACGGGCCTGAGGGGACATCAACGGCGATCGTGAGCGCCGGCGGATCGGGGCTCGGGCAGGGCGAGCATGGGGTCCGGCGCGAGCCCGGCGGCGGCGTTCTGGTCGGCGGCGGCGATGTCGGGGTTGCCGCGCTTGTCGTGGACCCGGGCACGGAGGAGTCGGGCTTCGGCCGTCCGCGGGGCGAACCGCACCGCCTCGTCGGCATCGACCAGGGCGCGGTCGAGGTCGCCCTTGAGCAAATAGGCTTCGGCCCGGCCGAGCACGAGCGCCAGCCATCGGGGGTAATAGTTCGCGAGAGCGAGCCAGTCGGGTCGAGGCTTGACCCGCTCCAAGACCTCGCTGAAGTCGGCCAAGGCGCGGTCCGGCATGCCCAAGTGCACGAGGATCAGCCCACGGTCGAGGAACTGCCAGATCATTCCGCTCTTGGCCGCCTCATCGAGCTTCTGGAGTGCCGCGTCGTAATCGCCGCGCAGCCGATCGATGAACCAGGCGCGGACCACGAGCGAGTGCGGCAAGCGCGCCGGGTCGAACTTGACGGATTCTTCGTAGCCGGCCTCGGCCTCGGGAATCCGGTCGGTCATGGCCAGTATGTCGGCGTGGCTCGAGATGCAGTTGAAGGTCAAGTGTTTATCGGAGCCGGCCAGGTCCTTCGCTTTCGCGTGGTCGGCAATGGCGCGGTCCCATCGCCTCTTCCGCGTATGAGCCAATCCGCGGAAGCTGTGGACCCAAGGCGATTTCGGGTCGAGACGGATCGCTTCGTCGTAATCCGCCAGGGCCCGGTCGGTTTCTCCGCGTGCCAGATAGAGGTTCGCCCGCCCCGCGAAGAACCAGGCGTCTCCGGATGAAAACGTCGTCCCTCGGAGCCGGATGGCCTCGGTGAAGTCGGCGATGGCCGGCTCGATCTTGCTGAGAGAACTCTCGAAGGAGGCCCGAGCGCCGTACAGGGCGGGCTTTTCCGGTTCGGGGACGACACGCGAACTCGGAGAAGGATCTGAGTGATCCTGTGATCGATGAGATCCGAGCCGTCCGGTGGCAGATCTCCGCCCGGTGCGATCACGATCCGAAAAAGCTCGTTGAGTATTACCTGGAGCCTCAGAAACGGCATGCGGATCGGTTGATCGGGAACGCGAAGGATTCCGCGCCGCAGGATGACGCTGAACTCTGACAAACACAGGGCGGCGGATCTCGCCTGTCCTGTCGGACAGCCCAGTCTCCGCGGCTGCTGCCGTCGTCACGCGGGAGACATCCATCCGACTCCGCCAGCCGTTCAACCCGCCCGTCGGTCAACTTGAGAAAGGGTCGCGACGGACCGCTTGGGAGCAATCGGAGCGGCGAACGAGCCGATCACCGGCTTTTCGATGGCGAGATAATCGCTGGATCGCATTCGCAAACCCTCATGCCGCGTGTTGCCACCGAAGACCAGCTCGTCGACCTCGGCCAGACTCGAATCGAACACCGTCTCGATGTCGTAAAGCCGTCCGAACGGCGGGACGACTCCGGGCTCGCAGTCGGTGAAGTGCCCGATCAGCTCGTCGGACGTGGCCAGACGCAGATCCGCACCGGGCAATCCGAGGATCTCAGCCAATCGAGCCAGGTCGACCCGGCAGGTTGACGGCAGGACGGCCAGCACGAACCGGTTGCCGGCGTTGACGAGTACGGTCTTCGCCACCTGACGGCCCGGGACGTGGATGCTATGCGCCGCTTGGTCGATGACGATGCCGGGCTATGGACCATCTCCTCGAACCAGACTCGACGACTTCGCAAAAACTCGACCGTGTACATCGCGGCTCCCCCCTGCTCAAGAAGGTAGTCTCTGTGAAGGGAATTATAGATTGTCCGGGAAAAATGGGGCGCTTGTGACGAAGAATTGAAGGCCCGACAATTCGCAAAACCGCTAAGGTTGGGACATCGCCGATTCCTCCCGGTCCAATTCGACTGATGGACGGGGTTTCGAGGCCGTTCGGGGCGTTGAGAAGGGTGTTGTCGCCGCGTGCGTGTTGCAAGGCGTCACCAAGCTCTTGCATCGGGGCGCGGAAGTCGCTACGGTGCCAAGAGTTCGTCACGGGAGCGCCGTGGAGAGTCGCCACGATGCCAGCGAACCTACCGCCGCAGTACCTCGAGGTCGAAGACGCGTATCGCAAGGCGGCGACTCCGGAGAAACGGCTGGAGACGCTTCGCGAATTGTTCCGTCTGTTGCCCAAGCACAAGGGCACGGAGAAGCTTCAGTCGGATCTCAAGCAAAAAATGAGCCGGCTCCGCGAGGAATTGGAACGGAGCAAGGCGGGTGGGAAGAAAGGAGGATTGAGCCATCATGTGCCGCGAGAGGGGGCCGGCCAGGTGGTGCTCGTGGGACCGCCGAACGTGGGCAAGAGCCGCTTGCTGGCGGCGCTGACCAATGCCCGGCCCGAGATCGCCGCGTATCCCTTCACGACCCGGGTGCCACAACCCGGAATCATGCTGTGGCAGGACGTGCCCATCCAGTTGGTTCACCTGCCACCGATCGCGGTGGATTTCTTCGAGGGTTGGGTACCCAACGTCATCCGGTCGGCGGATGCGGCCCTCTTGGTTATAGACCTGGGCAGCGATGATGTGGCGGAATCGGCCCTGACGGTCCTCGATCAACTCGCTGAGGCTCATACCGAGCTGGTCGGCGAGCTGCCATACGATGTGGAGGACGAGCGGATTCGGCACGTCAAGTCGGTGATGGTGGCCACCAAGGTCGATGCCAATGGGGCCCGCGAGCGGTTGGAGATCGTCCAGGAATGGCTGGGAGCCCGATTTCCCATCGTCGCCGCCTCGGGCGAAACGGGCGAAGGTCTGGAAACCCTGAGGGCGACAGCATACGATTTACTGGGGGTGCTCCGGGTCTATACGAAAGTCCCTGGCAAACCCGCCGACCGGACCAGACCTTTCACGCTCCCCATCGGCAGCACCGTCCTGGATCTGGCCCGGGAAGTCCATCGGGACTTCGAGCATTCGCTCAAGTCGGCTCGGCTCTGGGGTGCGGGCGTATTCGACGGCCAGGCGGTCAAGCGCGACCACGAGCTTCATGATGCCGACATCGTCGAGTTGCATGTAACGTGACGTGAGCCGTCGCATCAGTCCCGCCGCCGGAGGTCGGGACCGGTCGATCGGTGATTTTCGCCGCGGTGGCGAGCCCAAGGGCTCGCGTCCAATCCGAGGAGACCGCGAGGAATCGGATGATGGCAACGGCTCTGATCGTGGAGGACCACCCGGAACAGGCGGACCTGGTTGCGAGCATCCTGCGCCTGCGCGATTACGAGCCGATCCTCGCCGACAATGGCGAAACCGGGTTGCGGTTGGCACGGGAGTGCGCGCCTGATGTCATGCTCCTGGACCTCATGCTGCCAGACATCAATGGCTTCGACGTCTGTCGCCGACTCCGGACCGACCCGGCGACGATGCTGATCCCGGTGGTCATGCTCACGGCTCTCAATGACGTCCAGCATCGTGTTCATGGGTTTCGGGTCGGCGCCAATGCTTATCTCGCCAAACCCTACGGAGTCGAGGACCTATTCGAGGCAATCTCGGCCGCCCAGGCCTCGCGCGCGAGCATGGAGCAACGCGCCGTCCAGGGGGAGATCCACGTCGAGCTCAACAGCGAGATCACCCTGCTGAAGGACCTCAACGACTTCCTCATGCTGGTCTGCCAGTTGACGCCCCTGCAGCACGATCAGGTGATGCAATTGCGGCAGGCGGTGATGGAGATGGCCCATAACGCCATCGAATGGGGCAACCTTCACCTCTCCGATCGACTGGTGACGATCACCTACCGGGTCTACGACGACCGCCTGGAGATCGTGGTGCGCGATCAAGGCACGGGGTTCGACCGGCATCGCCTGCCGCATGCCGCGGTCGCCGACGACCCATTCACGCACCTGGATGTACGCGAGAAGCTCGGCCTCCGCGCCGGCGGCTTCGGGCTTCTGATCTGTCAGGGCATGGTCGATGAAATGCAGTACAATGATATGGGCAATGAGGTGACGCTGATCAAGCGTTTCACCGCGGACGACCGGGCTGCCCCGCGCGGAGCGGGCCGAGTTCCACCCATCCGGACCACGGCAAGGAAACGAGCTGACGTTGGAACCCAAGACCCCGACCGCATCCGCTTCCTCCGGTACCACCGCCGATCCCACGGCGTCTGCTTCGACGCTCACCGCGACGGTTAGCCCGTCCTCCTTCGAGGCGGGCGATGACCGTGTCCATCGCGTCCGCCCGACCTTGCTGGTGGTCGACGACGAGCCGGAAGTCTTGAGCTCCGTCCATGACCTCCTGCGTATGGATTATCGGGTCATCACCTGCGGGACCGGCTTCCGAGCGCTGGATGTCCTCCGCTCTCCCGAATTTGTCCACGTCATCATGTCCGATCAGCGGATGCCCGAGATGAGCGGCGTGGAGCTGCTTCGGCAGGCCAAGGCCATTCGGCCGGAAACCACCCGGCTTTTGTTCACGGCGTATGCGGATATTCGGACCGTCATCGAAGCGATCAATCAAGGGCATGTCTTCCGATACCTCGCCAAGCCCTGGGACCCCGAGGAGCTGGAAGCCGTGGTGCGGCAGGCTGTCGAGCACCACAACCTGATCGTCGAGAAGAACCGGTTGGTGGCCCAGCTCCAGGCCGCTAATACCAAGTTGACCGAGGCCAACCGGCTCAAAGGAGCGTTCATCGAAGTTGCCAGCCATGAGCTGAATACGCCGGTGAGCGTGGTCCTGGGGATGATCGAGTTGTGGAAGATGTCCCTGGCTCCCGACGCGGCGACCGGGCAACGGCAATGGGTCGACCGCATCGGCGCAGCGGCCCAGCGGCTGGCCCGGACGGTCGAGCGCATGCTCAAGTTGGTGCGGAACGGGGAGTTCGGCCGCTCTGTCGAACGGGAGCCCGTCGCGATCGAGCCCCTGTTGCGGGGCACGATCGACGAGCTGACTCCCTATCTGGAGCTTCGGGGTCAATCGGTGGTCCTGGAGGTCGAGCCGGATATGGACCCGATTGAAGCCGATCGGGACAAGCTCAGCGATGCGCTGGTCAACCTCCTGGCCAACGCCATCAAGTTCACACCGGACGGAGGCACGATCCGGATCGGCGCCCACGCCGAGCCGGACTGGGTCCGGGTGCACATCCGCGACGAGGGCGTGGGCGTGCCTCCCGCGGATCAGCAATACCTTTTCGAGCCGTTCTTCACCAGTTTCGATACCCTCCGCCATTCCTCGGGCGAGTATCAGTATCGCAAGCGGGGCATCGGCCTGGGACTCTGGCTGGTCAAGACCTTCGTGGAGCTGCATGGCGGCCGCGTCGACGTCAACAGCACACCCGGAGAGGGCTCGACGTTCTCGCTCCTCCTGCCACGCTCCTCGGCCGTCGAGGGGGTCTCGGACACGGATCCGCCCAACGCTGTGCAACGATAGTCAGATCGGCACCTCGGAATCCCGGGCCTCAAGATGTGTGACCATTTGCTCCCCAGGGGCCAGTCCGGTCAAACTCCGAGGCCGATGGGCAACTTGGTCACGACCAACTGGTTCAGGCCGACGCCCTCGGCCAGCGCCTCATGCTCGAGCGCCGCTGAGAACCAACAGCGATTCGAGAATCTCATCCAATGATCTCTTGTGGGACGCGACTCCCGTGACTGCAGGTCGGCGGGATCAAGGGAATCGCCTTCTTCGCCATGCCTCGAGAGTGTCAGATGCGATACTGCCGTCCAGAGGCTGGGTGGTGTCAACTATTCGTCCACCCGCGTCATGGTGGCGATGAGGTCGCGTCCGACCCGTTCTTGGGCTGATCCTCTCGGCCGGAAACCGCTCCGTCATCTCTCCGGCTCTCGATGTAATCGCGGAGGTAGCGGTTGAACGTCGGTAGGCCGGCCTCGTCCCACTCTCGTTCGATGGCTTCCTTGAGGCGCTGGTTCTCGGCCTGGAGGTCGCGGAACGCCTGGGCATCCACCTCGCTGAGATTGACCCCGGCGACCTGATCGTGGGTGTTGACCGACAGCATGAAGCCCGCCTCGGTGGGCCATGGCTGGATCTGTAGCTTCATGTGAGGATAACGGTGATTCCCCAGCCGCAGCGCGTAGATGGCCGTCTGGCGACCGGGTGCCTTGCCGGCCCGCTCGAATTGAGGACCGTTCAGAAGGTCGTCGGCCGCGCAGTCCGCGCGCCAGTTTAGCCGGCGCTGCACCGCTTCGGGGAGCACCCCAGCGGGGTAGGCCACCTCAAGGTAGATTTCCACAGCGCGCCGCAACAGGTCGAGTCGCAACCCATGCAGGTCACCAGGCTCTCCCGCCAAGCTGGACTCCATGAGCAATTCCCTGGTTGCCATCGTTGAATTCGTCCTCGATCTCTGTTCCGATATACGCCACCCGGGCGGAGGCTCAAGCCGGTATCAGGGCAATCCGTCGCGAAGCACGTACCGAATTATCGTCCTTCCTGATGTGGTCTTCGGCTGCAATTCCATAAGGTTGCGAAATTCCAGATTCCCAATCGCCCAATCTTCCCCGTCGGCCATCTCGAATCCGGCATCGCAAATCCCCCAGAGGCGCGCATGGTGTCGCGATCCGGTGGAGGAACACCCTCAAGAGATAGACGCAGTAGACCCCTGGAATGATTGACGCGGTCCCCAAAAAACCGTGACGGATTTCTTGAAATCGCCGCCCGAATCACTTCTCGTCTCATCTCCTTAAAGAGCTTGGGGTCGAGACGGAACGTCTTATGTACGAACAACTTGACGCCATACAGGACTCGCCGTGAGGGATCACTCCTGCCCTGAGGATCCTTGCAGGACATTACAGCCTATTCTGGCGAGTAACCGTGACTACCTCATCAAAGAAGGCTCGGATCAATCAAGTTCGGGTGGGCGATTGCAACCGGATGATCGAGCGATCAAAATCGAAGGGAATTTCCCGAAGGATACGAGATGCGGAGAATCCTCATGTTGGAAGTCTTCCTTCCCGGACCAGCGCGAACCGCCGACGCGTCACGGCCCACAGAATAGGGAGTCCCCCCTTGCGAACGATCAGCGCCCGGTGTTGACGGGGTTTGCCAGCGACCTGCTGACTGCCGCCGGTGTTCCGCCCGACGAGTCGCTGGTGGTGGCAAGCAGCCTGGTCGGGGCGAACCTGCGGGGTCACGATTCGCACGGGGTGATGCGGCTTCCCCAGTATGTCGAGTTCATCCAGCGTGGCGAATACCGCCCTGGCGTGGCTCTCGAGATCTTGCAGGAGACGCCTGCGCTGGTGGTTTGCGACGGTCAATGGGGCCTGGGGCAAATCCAGGCGCACCGGCTGCTGGACCTGGTAATCCCCAAGGCTCGGGCGCTGGGGGTCGCCGTCGGGGCGGCCCGGGACTGCGGACACATCGGCCGGCTGGGCGAATATGCCGAGCGCGCCGCCGGGCTGGGGCTCGTGTTGATGGCGACGGTCAATAACGGCGGTGCCGCAAAGCGCGTGGCCCCGCCGGGGAGGGCGCGAGCCCCGACTCAGCACGAACCCCTTCTGCTCGGCTGTGCCGACCTCCGATCGCGACGCGCCGATCGTGGTCGACTTCGGGACCAGCGTCGTCGCCGAGGGGAAGGTCCGGGGCTATTACATCAGGAAACACCCCGTGCCCGAGGGATGGCTCCTGGACCACCGCGGCGAGCCTACCACCGATCCGTCCGTTCTGTATGAGCCACCACTGGGGATGATCCTGCCCCTCGGTGGTGCCCAGTCCTACAAAGGATTCGGCCTGAGCCTGATCCTCGACCTCTGGGCGGGTGGCCTCTCCGGCGGCCCTTGCAGTCATGCGATGCATCGGAGAGTCCCCGGCAATAATGTCTTCTTCCTCGTCATGGATCCAGCTCGGTTTGCCGGAAGTGACTACCTGACGGACCAGGCCTCGGGCCTGGCCGAGTCCATCCGCACGACCCCACGAACGCATGACCACGAGGCCATCCTCCTTCCTGGAGACCCCGAGCGCCATATCCTGAAGGACCGGAACGCCCACGGGATTCCCCTGGATGATCAACATTGGGCCAAGTTGGTCGACCTCGCCGATCGCCTCCACGTCAACTCAACATTGTTGTGAAGTCTGACGTATTGTCCTCAAGTACTTCCCTTAATTCGACTTGAACTCGAGGTCCTCTCTTTCGAATTCTGCCATAAATTTCGAAACGAAATGCCTACCTCCTTGATGCGTGTTTACCGAGAATGCTAAGATCCGCTTTCCTAGGCGTTTGGCGGGGATTTTTCCCATGTGAATTGCGTCTTGGACCTAATCGCAGGAACCACTGGCCGTTTCGATCATCGCGAGTTTAGGACTTCCATTGAGCTGGCTCCGGATTCTTTATCGGGATTCCGACCTTGATGTCGCTCACTGCCTTAATAATCTGGCTGTGTCACTGGCGATGAACGGAAAGGCACTCGGTTCCAATGGGCTGAATTGTGGTGGAGCGAGACTAATTGTCGCGAGGCGGATCCCAATTACGAATTTCGTAGTGGATCATCTCGCTCTCATCGACTGCTCTCAAGACGGGGATCACCATGAATTCCGCAAGGAAATTTTTCTCCAGGATCCCTTGACCTCAGTTTCTTGACTGCTATGATGGATGTGCACGATCAACAGAGGGACGAGGTAGAGATGCATACGCGGGTTGTCCAAAAACCGCTCGGGCAAGAGGAGAATATCAGGATGGAATCCGAGATGGTCATCACAGGCGCGATCGTGGACTCATGGGTTGAGTCGTCGGATCCGGCATCGTTGGGGGGTCGCCTGGTGTTGCAGGTGGCGCCGCGCGGTCGTCCGAAAGATCTGGTGATCGTGGAAGCCGAATCGTCGCTGGTCCCCGATCGGATCTGGTTGGAGGATCTGAGTGAAAACCTGTGTCATGGCAGCCCGGTCCTCGCGGTGGGGCGGCCGTCGTACAATGGCTTCATGTCCGCCACCCGTCTCCAACTCGCTCGGTAAACGGGGTTGTCGGCCAGCTTTTTTCTCCACAGGAGAGGCGAGACGATCGAGTCTCGTTCAGACTGGCCCATGACCGGACGAAGGCTGATTCGGGAGTGATCTCACTTCCCGCTGCCGCGCGTTCGCCGACGGACTCAATCGCCGGCACCCAGAGCCCTCATTTCTCCTGGTTTCGGGCTCATCCGGCTTGCGGAATTGACGGTCGAAGGACCGCGATCTTCGACCGCGGGGAATCTTTTGCCCCGCTCCCCCCTTGATTCCGCGCTTTGTTCGCTCTACAAAGGCTCAGGCATACCGAGTTGAGCTTGGCTGTGCTCAACCCACACCGGTGGAGCGATTCGGATCGCTGCGTGCGAGGCGTCGGTTTCGTGGCAGGTCCGCACCAGAATGTCCCTCAAGGAGGCGGCGTGTTCTTGGGCGGCTGTTGCGACGACATCGCGGCGATGACTCCATCCGGTACCCTCCCCGATCGACCTCCTTCATTCCCAGGATCCCGATGCAATGTCGCGATCACCGACGCTCCGGAGTCCGCGAGTTTACCACCGCGGCGCCTGGTCTCGTTTCCTCGAAGGTCTGCGCTACGGCGGCGGGGTCGGCCAGTGGGCCTGGCTGATTCACCGCGTGACGGGGCTCGGAATCCTACTCTTTCTGATCGTTCACATCATCGACACGTTCCTGGTGGTGGCCTGGCCCGGCGTCTATGATCACACGGTTGACATCTATGGTGGGGTCGTCTCGGGCCTCCCAGAGATCTGGGGAATTAATGGCTACTACCCGATCCTCCGCTGGGGCTTTCGCGCAGGCGAGCTGGCCTTGATCGCCTGTGTGTTATTCCACGCCGTCAACGGCGTACGGATCGTGCTCTTCGACTTCTGGCCCAAGACGGCGGACAACCAGAAGGTGGCCTTTTGGATCGCGATGGGGGTGTTCGCGGCGATCATGCTCCCCGTGACCTTTGTCGTGCTGGCCGCACTGGCCGAACCGCCGGGGCACCTGATCCGTTAACGCGTTCGATAGTAGACGTTTCGGGAAAACGGGGATGACGCTCCTCGCAAGGCATTCGACACGACATGGGGCGGGAAGGTTGACGACGATGAAAAGGCATCTCAAGCCGGCGGGCGGTTTCGAACTGGCGGCGTGGTTCTTCATGCGGATCTCGGGCCTGGTCCTCGTGTTCCTGGCGCTGGGGCACTTGCTGATCACCCACATCCTCAACAATGTGGAGAACGTCAATTACGAGTTCGTAGCCGGCCGGTGGGGCGATCCGACCACGGGCGTCTTCTGGCGGCTCTGGGACCTGACGATGATCAACCTGGCGGTCCTCCACGGCGGCAACGGCTTGCGCCAGGTGCTGGATGAGTACGTAATCCGCCCCGGCCGGCGGGTGCTGACGCGCACCTTGATCTGGTGCGGGGCGATCTTCCTGATGACGATCGGCACCTATGCGATCTTGATGTTCGAGAAGGACCAGGGCTACATCAACCAGAGACGGGCCAATCGTCATGGGGAGCTGGTTCAGCGACCGGCCGTGGCGTCGCCCCCATCGGCGATGCCCGCGCCCCTGCCGGCGACCGGGTTGGCAACGGTCCCGGCGCCGTGAGTGAGGCGCCGGCCGCCGGGTTCGCCGCGCGGGTCGAGTTCCGTGACTCTTGCTCGAGTTCAGGCACCATGAACAATTACCATCGATTTGATTGCGTGATCGTGGGGGCCGGCGGGGCGGGCCTGATGGCGGCCCTGGAGTCGAGCCGGCGCGTGGGCACGGCGGTGGTGAGCAAGCTCTATCCCACACGGTCGCACACCGGGGCGGCGCAGGGAGGGATCGCCGCGGCGCTCGCCAACCTCGAGAACGACTCGTGGGAGAACCACGCCTACGATACGATCAAGGGAGGCGACTTCCTGGTCGACCAGACCGCCGCCGAGATCCTCTGCCGAGAGGCGGTCGAGTGCATCTACGACCTGGAGCACATGGGCCTGCCATTCGACCGCACGGCCGAGGGCCGGATCTCGCAGCGCCGGTTCGGCGGCCACACCAAGCCCAACCCGAAATACGACCCAACGGCGCCGGCGGGTACCGAGGCTGCCAAGCCGCGAATCCCGGTCATGCGGTCCTGCCACTCGGCCGACCGGACCGGACACATGATCCTTCAGACCCTCTATCAGCAATGCATCAAGCAGGGGGTGACCTTCTTCGACGAGTACCATATGGTCGACCTGATCCTCCAGGACGGCGAATGCCGCGGCATCGTCGCGCTGGAGATCGCCACCGGCCAGCTCCACGTTTTCCACGCCAAGAGCGTGCTCCTGGCCACCGGCGGGTTCGGCCGGATGTTCAAGGTCTCGTCCAACGCCTATGCCCTGACGGGCGACGGGCCGGCGATCGCTTACCGCCATGGCCTGCCGCTCGAGGACATGGAGTTCTACCAGTTCCATCCGACGGGCATCTACCGGCTGGGCATCCTCCTGAGCGAGGCCTGCCGCGGCGATGGCGGGATCATGTTCAACGGCCAGGGCGAGCGGTTCATGGAGCGTTATGCCCCGAACCTCAAGGACCTGGCGAGCCGAGACGTGTGCTCCCGCTCGATCTACCAGGAAGTCCGCGCCGGCCGGGGCGTCAACGGCAAGGATTACGTCTATCTGGACATCCGCGCCGAGACGATGAACAAGTACAAGACGAGCCCGCTGCACCCGGACCGCGACGTGGATAGCGCCTGGGTCGAGTCGCGGCTGCCCGACATCATCGAGTTCGCCCGGACTTATCTGGGTGTGGACCCGATCCGTGAGCCGATGCCGATCCAGCCGACGGCGCATTACTGCGATGGGGGGCCTGCCGACCAACCTCCACGGCCAGATCCTCCGCGACGTCTCCGGCTCGGTGGTACCCGGTCTGTACTCGGCGGGAGAGAGCGCCTGCCTGAGCGTCCACGGGGCCAACCGCCTGGGCACCAACAGCCTCGTCGACCTGGTGGTCTACGGCCGTCGCACCGGCAGGGCGATGGCCGAGTACGCAAGCCGTTGCGAATTCGAGCACCTCCCCTCCAACCCCGAAACCGCCGCGAAGGCCGAGATCGACGGCCTGCTCTCCCGCCCGAAGACCGAGCCCTGGGCCAGGATCCGCGACGAGATGCAGACCACCATGATGGACAACTGCGGTGTCTACCGGACCGCCGAGACCTTGACCCGCGCCCGCGACGACATCGCCTCCATGAAGGACCGATACCGCAACCTCGGCGTGCAGGACAAGGGCTCAGTCTTCAACACCAACTTGCTCGAGATCCTCGAATTGGGCAATCTCCTCGACCTCTCCGAGGCGACCGTGGCCGCCGCGCTGGCCCGGACCGAAAGCCGTGGCGCCCACTCTCGCGAGGATTTCCCCAATCGCAACGACGATGAGTTCTTCAAGCACTCTTTCGTCTACACCGCCGGCGTGAACCAGACCAGCGTGGTTTACAAAGATGTTGACGTCATCATGATCGATAAGGACGGCCGGCGCGTTCCCAAGTATCCGCTGGAGATCCGGAAGTATTGAATTCGCAGGGTTCCGGGCGGTTCGAGATCGCTCGACATGGGACAGGGACATGGAAGACCTCTTGGTCGCCCTGGAAGGCCGATTCCGCGAGAACCTGGATCGTGTCAGGAGCTTGGTTGATTTGTACGACCGGGTGACCGGCTTAACTTCGGGACGGCCCAGCGTCCAGGAAGCGGAATTGCTTCGAACGGCGGTGATCTTCCTCCATGCTTCTCTCGAAGACCTACTCCGGAATCTGGCCGAGTGGAGACTCCCCGCGGCGAGCACCGAAGTCTTGTCGCAAATCCCCTTCGTTGGAGGAGATGGCCGGAGGACGACCCTGACCCTGGGCGACCTGGCGGCGCACCGAGATCGCCCCGTGGAATACATCATCTCAAAGTCGGTGATCGCCTACCTCAACAGGTCGAGTTACAATAATCCCGAGGACATCGCCAAACTTCTGGGGCAGGTTGGCCTGACCCAGAAGACGAAAGAACGGTTGATGAGCTCCTATGCCAAGCCGTTGAGGGCACTCATGTCGCGACGACACCAGATTGCCCACCGTCTGGACAGAAACGACGTTTCGGGGCGAGGGCACCACATGGCCCTCTCGATAGGCAAGGCGACGATCGAGAGATGGAGCAGCATCGTCCGCCGGTTCGGGAATGAATTGTTGGCTGAAGTTAGGAATCTCCCACCGCCCTGAGGAGGAAGCCATGAATGAACTCGAACATTACAAGGAATTACTGACCCGCAGCATGGAAGGACATCTGGAATCGCTCGAAGTCCAAGTCAAGGAGGGCGATCCTTACCGATACCTGGGGAACATCATCTCCACAACGTTTGAGGGAATGGAAGACTGGGAACGGCAAGAACTCGTCTGGGGACGGGTCTACGACACCCTCGACGAGGAAGACCACAGATGGATTGAGTTCCTCTTCACCAACACCCCGGCGGAGATGGCGGCGTATGCCGAAGCGGACGAACCGACCGCAGAAAAGGCTGGTAATCCCTCATGAGCCCAACAACGACCGACCACGCGTTGCGGAACCTGACGGTCCGGATCAAGCGGTATGATCCCGAGCGCGACGACCCTCCGCGCTGGCAGGAGTTCAAGTTGTCCGCCGATCCGATGGACCGCGTCCTCGACGTGCTCTTGCGGATCAAGGACAACCAGGACGATTCGCTGGGCCTGCGTCGGTCGTGCGCGCACGGGGTCTGCGGCTCCGACGCCATGCGAATCAACGGTTCGAACCTCCTGGCCTGCAAGACCCTGGTCCGTTCGCTGGCTTCCGACGTCATGACCGTCGAGCCGATCCTCGGCCTGCCGGTGATCAAGGACCTGATCGTTGACATGAAGCCGTTCTTCGATCATTACAAGTCGGTCATGCCCTACCTGGTCAACGACGATCCGCCGCCGACCACCGAGCGGCTTCAGTCGCCCGAGCAAGCGCGCGCGGTTCGACGACACGACCAAGTGCATCCTCTGCGCCTGCTGCACGACCGCCTGCCCGCCATTCTGGGGGAACGAGCGCTACGTGGGCCCGGCGGCGATCGTCAACGCCCACCGGTTCATCTTCGACTCGCGCGATCAGGCGGCCGCGGACCGGCTCGAGATCCTCAACGACGCCGAGGGCGTCTGGCGCTGCCGCACCGTCTTCAACTGCACCAGCGCGTGCCCCCGCGAGATCCACGTGACCCGGGCGATCCAGGAAGTCAAGCACGCCATGCTCACCGGCAGTCTCGAGGCCGATGGAGGTTCCTCGGCCGGCGGACATGGCCATTGACAGGTGACAGGGCGCCCCAAGAGGGCGGCACGATCTGCATCGGGCGGAATCCGGATTTGGGGATCCCTGATGGACCACCAAGATCGACGCGAGGCTGGGGGGTGGCGTCATACCCGCCGGGTCCGAGTGGGTGGGATGCTCGTGCTGGGATGGTGCGTCGCGCTGGCCGTACCGCTGAGAGGGAGCGAACCGCCGTCGACCTCGGCCCATGATTCCCTGTCGCGTCGGGTCCAGGCGGTCCTCCAGACACGGGGCTACCAGGAGGGACACTGGGGCATCCTGGTGGTCGACGGCAAGACCGGCGAGACGGTCTACGAGCGAAATGCCGACCAACTCTTCGCTCCGGCGTCGGTCACGAAGCTCTTCAGTACGTCGGCCGCGCTGGTCGAACTGGGGTCGAATCACCGGTTCCAGACGCCACTGGTCCGCCACGGCGAGCTGGACGTCAAAGGGACGTTGCACGGCGACATTATCCTGATCGCGCAAGGCGACCTGTGCCTCGGGGGCCGAACCGGTCCCGACGGCACGCTCGTCTTCAAGGATGAGGACCACACTTACGCGGCCGGCAACCTTCGCAGCGAGATCGTTCCGACGGATCCGCTTGCGGGACTGAAGCATCTCGCTCGCGAAGTGCAGGCCGCGGGGATCCAGGAGATCACCGGCGACGTGATCGTGGACGACCGGCTGTTCGCACCCGCGATGGCGACCGGGAGCGGACCCCGGCGGATCGGTCCGATCCTGGTCAACGACAACGTGATCGATGTCCTGGCCGAACCCGCCGCGAAAGCCGGGGAGCCGGGGCGGGTCACGTATCTGCCGTTCGACGGCGTTCGTGACGATGGACGCGCAGGTCGCGACGGTCCCGGCAGACCAGGCCGCGGAGCTGGCTATTCACTCGGTAGGCCCCCGCCGGTTCACGGGTGCGCGGAAGGTTGCCGGTTGGCCATGCTCGGGTGGTCAAGATCTATGAGGTCGAGGAGCCGTCCTCGTTCGCGCGGGCGCTGTTGATCGAGGCGATGCGACGGCGTGGCATCCGTGTCGCGGCCTCGCCGTTGGGCTCGAACAGGACCGAGGGACTGCCGAGTCGGAGTGAGGTTGCCAAACTTCCCAAGGTGGCAGAATACACCTCGCCGCCGTTCCGCGAGTACATCCGGGTGATCCTGAAGGTCAGCCACAACCTGCACGCCAGCACGTTACCCTTGCTACTGGCGGCCCATCACGGCGAGCGAACCCTGGAGGAGGGCCTGAAGCGCCAGGGTGCGGTGCTGCAAAAACTGGGGATTGCCCCGCGAGAGGCCTCCTTCGGGGGCGGAGCCGGTGGCGATCGCGCCGACCTGGCCACGCCGCGCGCGACCGTGAGCTTACTCCGCGCCATGGCCGCCCGGGCCGAGTTCTCCGCCTTCGAAGCGGCCTTGCCGATCCTGGGCCGCGACGGGACGCTGGCCAAGGCCGTCGCCGCCGACAGCCCCGCCCGCGGACACGCGCGCGCCAAGACCGGAACGTACTCCGTCGAGAACGGGCTCGACGGCACCGTTGTTCTGACCAGCAAGGCGCTGGCTGGCTACCTGGAGACCTCGTCGGGTCGCCACTTGATCTTTGCCGCGTTCGTCAACAACGTGCCGCTCGACGCACCGCGAGTCGGACGATCGATTTCCGAAGCGACCACCGAGGCCGGCCGCGTCCTCGGCAAGCTCTGCGAGGTGTTTTACGACGACGAGTCCAAGGGAACGCCGCCTGTCCCGGCCGTCTCCTCCCCGAAATCCGGTGCCGGTGCCAGCCGGACAAAGGGAGCGACGGGAGCGAAATCTACGATCCCTTGAAGAATGCTGCGACGCGGTCTCGAACGGCCGATCACCGCCCGCCCTTGCTGGAAGCGGCTTTATCAGTGGGCGTCAGGTGGGTATGGAACCACTCGACCTCCATCTCGGTGGCCTGCTTCCGAGCCTCTCGATAAACCCCGTAGTGCGTGATTCCGGGAACCACAACGTACTTCTTGGGGCCTTTGGCGCGCTCGAAGGCCAGCCGGCCGTTGTCCTCGTTGCGGAAGAGTTCCTCCTTCTCGGCAACGATGAACAGCATCGCGCATTGGGCGGCCCGCGACACGTCCTCGACCGGCGCGTAATCGAGCATTCTCGCCAGGATCGGTGCGCCATGGAGATTCCCGATCACGACGGCGCCTGGCTCAGGGTATCCGATCTCGCCGCGGGCTCTTCGTGTGGCCTCGCTCAAGGTCAACGCGCGTTGAGGGCCGCGGCCGGCCCAGCGCGAGTCGAGCGCGGGGACCTGGCTGACCAGACACTTGACCCTCCGGTCACGGGCCGCCACGAAGACGACGTGCCCACCCGAATAGCTCGAGCCCCACAGCCCGATCCGGTCGCGATCGACGCCTGGCTCTCCGACGGCCCAGTGAACGACGTTCTGGAGGTCGGTCGTCTGTTCCAACGGATCGACCACCTCGCGGATCTCCCGCACCTCGGCCTGGAATCGCTGGCCGCCGCTCGGCTTCGACTTGGGCTCAGCGAGGATGATTCGTCCATCGCTGGCACCCCAGCCCCGGTAATCGAAGGCCACGGTCATGAACCCCGCTCGAGCGAAGGCGATCGCCTCCGGGCGAAGCAAGGCCGCCGTGCCGCCCCAGCCATGGCAGAGGATGATCGTGGGCAGCTTCTCATCCCCCGGTCGATCTTTGGGGCGGAAGACCTCGCCCGTCAGCCGGACGCCTTCACTCTGGATATCCACCCGACGGAACTGGATGTCCTTGGGCGGAATGAAGGCTTCGGCGTTCACCGGCGCGGGTGGATCATCGGCCCTGCATGGAGCGACGACGAGAAGGATGGTTCCGACTACGATCCATGACGAGCCGCCGGGACGAATTCGCATGACGTGGCTCCGGAGTTGGTCGTTTCGATGATGAGACGGATCGAGGCCTGTCGTCGGCTACCGTTCAGAAACCGCCCCAGCCGGAACGCTCGGCTGGAGAGCCTCATTCGGCTGAACCCTAGGCGGGGTCAACGAGACGAACAGGCGCCCGCTCTTCTTCTCTTGCTCTTTGATATCCCGAAAAATCGCGTCCAGATCGTAATGAAAACGGCCAGCGTATGTCTCACGCACCCGTCGAATCTCATCGACAATCGGGTCGGTCATGGTTGCGCCTCCAAGAGTTCCTCCGGCGTGCAGATGATTGGAGCTTTGATTCCGTTGCGGACGCAGACGGATTCGATCAGTGGCCGCATCGTCGCATTGGCCAGGTGCCGGCAATTCCACGTCAAGAGATAGGGTATTCCTTGAGTGGCCGCGATGGCAATATACAAGGCGTCGGCGCCGGCCTTCGCGGGCAAGCGCCTCCCTGAACGAGCTCCTTCGCTAAAGCCAAGGCAGTTGCGGTCGTTTCCAGGAACGTCATCGTCGCCAAGACATCAAGCCGTTCCTGAACGGCTTGGGGAAAGGACTGATTCTCGTTCCCACGCTCCCGCGTGGGAACGCCGTCCTCGACGCTCCGCGTCAGGTACGGCCACGCCACGGCGGGGAAACCGCGTGGACGCAGAGCGTCCAGGAAGCGTGTTCCCACGCGCGAGCGTGGGAACAAGGTATTCACAGATTTTTTTGAGACTGTTGTAACCACACCGGGTTATCTCGTTCCCATGCTCTGCGTGGGAATGCCGTCCTGGCCGCTCTGCGGCCCCGGCGACGCGGAGCGTCGCACCCGGACGTTCCCACGCAGAGAGGCTGTGATTTTTTTGTACGACGACTGTCAGATCGGATCAACTGTACACGATTTCGGTGCCCCTAATGAGCCCCGAATCGATGCTCAGGACGATCAACGGCGATTCGGGGCTCAATAGACAGCGTCGCCGATCAAAAAATCACAGCCTCAGAGCATGGGAACGAGAATTCCCCTGGCGTCAGGAAGAAACCCTCCCTCTTGAGCCCGGTTCCGTTGCGACAGTCTCTTTTTCTCTTAGGCTTAACGCTCATTCAACGGTATTGCCTGCAAGGGTCTTCCGTGTGGGTGCGGTCGATAACCCATCCCGCTCACCCAAGCAGCTCCCGGATCGGCCGCCCCGCGCTGAGCTTGATCGGCCGGCCTGTCGCCGGGGCGGTGTTCTCCTTGGCTGGACTGAGGCCGAGGGCCGTCAACACCGTCGCGTGGACATCCTCGATCGTGGTCGGCCGGACGGGGTCCTTGACCGCTTCGGGATCGGTCTGACCGAGAGCCATGCCGCCGCGGATTCCGCCGCCGGCCATCGCCAGACTGAAGCCGCCGGGCCAGTGGTCGCGACCGCCGAGGGGGTTGACCTTGGGCGTCCGGCCGAACTCGCCGCAGCACAAGACGACCGTGCGGTCGAGGAGCTGCCTTCGCGACAGGTCGCGCAACAAGGCGGCGAACGCCGGGTCCAGAACCCGGCGCGCGCCTTATGGATCTCGTGATTATTGACGTGGGTGTCCCAGCCGCCCAGCGTCACCTCGACACAGCGCACGCCGACTTCGATCAGGCGGCGTGCGGCCAGGCAGCCGCGTCCGAAGGGGGTATCGCCGTACTCGGCGAGCAGGCTGGCGGGCTCGTGCGAGACGTCGAACGCCTTGAGCTGTTCGGAGGTCATCATCACGCGGGCGCGGGCCATGGTCTCGCGGTGCAAGGTCGTCTCGACACGCCCCCGGCGCCCGCGGGCGAAGGCCCGCTCGGCGACGTCGAGGTCCTGCACCCGCACCAGGTCGCGCGGAGCCGGCACCGGCGAGGTCACGTCGGGTAGTTTTCCCTTCGGGTCGCCGATCTGGAACGCGTCGAACTCGCCGCCCAGGAACCCACCCCGGCTCGGCCATTTCTCGGTCAGGATCGAGATATGCCGGGGGATGTCGGTCCGCCCGGCGGGCAGCTCGTGGCAGCAGATCGCTCCGATGGAAGGATGTTCGACTGTCGGATCAGGACGGTAGCCCGTCTTCATGAAGTACGTCCCGCGCTCGTGGTCCCCCTCCTTGCTCACCATCGAGCGGATCAAGGCGACCGAGCCCATCTGGTCGGCAAGCTGCTCATAGCCTTGCGCGAGCTCGATGCCCGGCACGGCGGTCGCGATCGCCTTGGTGCCACCGGCGATCTTCGTGTCGGGATGCGGGTCGAACGTCTCGAGTTGGCTCGGCCCGCCGTCGAGCCACAGGAGGATGATCGACTGCGCAGGTTGCCTCGTCCGCTCGGCCTGGTCGGCCAGCAGCCGCCCGATAGGCGTTAGCCAGCTCAGCCCGGCCAGCTTGAGGAAGCCACGTCGGTCGATAGATGACATGCTCAAGTAGGTCATCTTAGCCCTCAATGATTCCACGAGAACTCCGTCGTATTGAGCAACGTCCAGTAGAGATCGCTCAGCCGTTGCTTTCGTTCGTCGCCGGAGGATCCCGCGAGCCGGCCGGCGAAGTGGGTCGATTCCTCCGGACCAGGCCGGCGAGTCAGGACGGTGAGATAGGCGGCCTCGACCGCCTTGGCATCGTCCCGAGCGAGGCCGGCAATGTTCGAGGAGGCCGAGAAGAGACCGTCCTTGATCTGCTCGCGAACGACGTCGCCGTTCATGAGCAGCAGGCGCTGGGGGATCGTCCCGCCCCGCGCGTCGAATTCATCCTCGCCCATGTCGCCATACCGCCGGACGAAATCGTTGCGCCCGGTGTAGGCGACCAGCCGGGCGAACCAGTGGGACTGGGGGCCGAGGGTCGTCAGTGAGGCAGCCTGGAAGATCGCACCAGCCACCTGCTCGGGCCGCAGGCGGGTCATGGGAAAGATGGCCCAGGCCGCGTCATGGGCCTCGCTGGCGTCCTCATCGGCGCTGTCAAGGCGGAACACCTCGGCGGCGGCGATCGTGTGGATCAGGTGGTGAAGGTCGTAGCCGTGGGCGGCGAAGTCGTCGGCCAGGGCGATGAGGGTCGGGTGGATCTCGGCGGCGGCAGAGAGGTCGTCGACCGGCTCGACGAGCGGGCGGCCGAAGAGGAGTGCCCAGACGCGGTTGACCGTCGCGCGGGCGAGGTTCGGGTTCCTGGGGTCGGTGACCCAACCGGCGAGACGATGGCGCGGGCCGCCCGATTCCGGGACCAGCTCGGGCCGGAACGGCGCGCACGGCTCGACCGTCTTGGACTCATGGCCTTTCCGGTCGGGCGGCTTGTAGTCGTTCTCCGTGTCACGGATGCCTCGCAAGTCGGCGTGGACCGCGCCGAAGAAGGCAGCCAGCCCGTGGAAGTCGGCCTGTTTCCAGGGCTGGAACGGGTGGTCGTGGCACTGGGCGCAGTCGAGCCGGATGCCGAGGAACGCCCGCGACACCCTCGCCGCCAGCCGATCGGGGGATGGCCGCTCGGTCTTCTCGTCGATGGTCACCGCGAGGAAGTTCACCGCGGGGTGATCGGTCCAGAGGCCATCGTCGGTGATCAGGTCGCGGACGACCGCGTCATACGGCCGGTTCTCGAGGATCGCGTCGCTGAGCCAGGCCACGAAGCGTCGTCGACGAAACTTGAGGAACGGGCCGTCCTCGGTGCCGACGAACGCCCGCGCGAACCGTTCGGCCAGATAATCGGCGCAGCGGCGGTCGCGCAGCAGGTCGCCGAGCCAGGCGTCGATTCGACCACTCGCCGGCCGGGCCTCGAACCGTCGGATCTCCTCCAACGAGGGGATCGTGCCGCAGAGCGCCAGCGAGAGCCGCCGCATCACGGCCAGCTGCGGCGCAGGCGCGGCCGGGACCAGACCTTGCTCGGTCCATCGCCGCCGGAACGTGGCATCGACCTGGCCGACGATCGAGTCGAGGGCAACGGCACCCACAATCGTCCGGGATGGCCGCACCGAGGCCCGCGCCAGCGGCCGTAGGAGCCCCGTGGCAAGGGTCGCCGTCCCGCCCAGGACCGCGACGAGAAACACGATGTCACGTAGCCGATCTCGCATGACGATCCCTCCGTCTGCCACGAGGATGATCCTGGCAGCTATACCCGGAGGATCCTCCAACGGTTTCAAGCTGGTCGTTATGGTCGCAGCCTCATGGTTCTTGAAACCACGATCGATTCCCGCGAGTATCCCAGGTTATGGAAAACACGGCCGTCCTTGAAGGCTACTGGGAAGCTGCCGAGGTAGAAGCCTCGCCGGAGGTTCCGCCGCGACGCCGGCGCTTCGCACCGCTTTGGTTCCTGGCCGGCCGGATCGCTCGGGGACTGGTGTCGGCGGCCGAATGGCTCTTCGGAGTCGTCTCACTGCTGGTCGGGTTGTCAACCCTTGCGGCCTTGCCGCTGCTCCAGTTCTTGACCCTGGGCTACCTCCTGGAATCCTCGGCGCGGGTGGCGCGGAGCGGCCGGCTGCGGGACGGGTTCGTCGGCGTGCACCGCGCCGCGCGGATCGGCGGCCTGGCGATGGGGATCTGGCTGGCAACACTCCCCGCCTGGCTGGTTGGAAGTCTCGCCCGATCGGCCGACTTGATCGACCCGGGCAGCCCGGCGGCCCGGGGCTGGCGCGTCCTGCTCGTGATCGTCGCCGGGCTGACGGTCTTCCACGTCCTGATCGCCTGCGCCCGCGGCGGCCGGCTGCGTCATTTCCTCTGGCCGTTCGGCCATCCCTTCTGGCTGGTCCGAAAGTTGCGCCAGGGCGGGCTCTATGCCGAATCGCGCGATCGATTCTGGGCGTTCCTCGCCGCCCTGCGCCCTTGGTACTACTTCCGCCTGGGATTCATGGGGTTTTTCGGCACGCTCGCCTGGCTGATCGTACCGGCGATCCTGATCTCGGCCGGTGGGCGCGTGCCGCCGCTGGGCGTCCTCGGCGTCCTGCTCCTGGCGGTCGTGGTGCCCTTCCTGCCGTTCCTCCAGGTGCGTTATGCGGTCGAAGGGCGGATCTCCGCGCTCTTCTCCCGTCGGGCCATTCGCGAACGATTCCGCCGAGCCCCCTGGGCCTTCGCCTTCTCGCTCATGGTCCTGCTCCTGGCAGCCATACCGCTGTACCTGCTCAAGATCGAGATGATCCCCCGCGAAGCCGCCTGGCTGCCGAGCCTTGTCTTCGTCCTGTTCCTCGCCCCGGCGCGGCTCCTGACCGGCTGGGCCTACGCCCGCTCCGGCCGTCGCGACCACCCCAGCCACTGGTCCTTCCGCGTCCTGGGCCGGCTTGCCATCGTCCCCGTCGCCGCCTTCTACGTCCTGATCGTCTTCTTCTCCCAGTACACCTCATGGGGCGGCGTCGCAACCCTCTACGAACAGCACGCGTTCCTGCTCCCGGTCCCCTTCCTCGATATGTGACGGAATCTCGCCTCTTGCTAGCCCGCCACGCCCGCCGTTAGGCTGAATCGCACATCATAGATGATGCACCCTAACGATAGGACACCTCAAGAGTTAAGCGTCGGATGTTCAGAGGCGCAAGTCTGAACACGCAACCGATTCCCGCAGATCCGCCGACTGAGCGGCGGGGCACGGTCGTGCCCTGGTGCTGGCCGGCCGGAGCACGCATGCTGCTGGCTGTCCTTGCGCTGGCCGTTGGGCTGGGCCTGAAGAGGGCGAGCTGGGACGTTCCGTCATCGCCGCCGACCGGATTGGCGCCCCACCTCGAGGTGGACGCGAACACGGCCCCGCCGCAGGTCCTGGCCGCTTTGCCGCAAATCGGTCCGGCACTGGTGAGCCGGCTTGTTGAAGCTCGGAACGAGCGGCCTTTCACATCACTGGATGACCTCGGGGATCGGGTCCGCGGCGTGGGACCAGTGACTCTGGCTCGACTCAAGCCTTATCTTCATTTCGCTTCCCAGTCGGACACCCGCCCGGAACCTGGCGCGGGCGATGCTCGCGTGCAACTCGACACCAAGTCGTCAAAGTTGTCGCGGCGCAAAACGACCCGCACGAAGCGATCGGCAACAGGTACGATTTCCCCGGGGCTCACCGCGATGGCATCCTCGTCGCAGTCCCAGTAAACACCGCCGCCATCCCCAAGCTCCGCGCGCTCGCGGCGGACCCCTCCTCGGTCGAGAGGACGCGGGACACGATGAGGAAAGCCCTGGACGCGATCGAACACGCATCGCGGCCGCCCGGGGTTATTTCGCCCGCTCGATGAACAGGATGCGGATCGGCCTCCGCTCGCGGGTAAAGGTCAAGCCGGTCTGCTCGTGGAGATGCTGGAGGACCAGCGCCTCATCGTGGTCTTCGCGGCGCATCTGCTCCGTGAATGGGCTCCGTCCGTTGTAGAACCAGGTGATCGGCCCTTTGGGAGGTTCCTCGACATCACTGACGACCGGTCGCTCGATCCATTCTCCGACCCATTTGAGGAACATCGGGAACTTGCCCGTACCGCCGCCGGCCCCACCTCCACCCGGAACGATCTGCTTGCCGTAAATCTCGAACTCGTTGTTCGCCCGGCCCTTGACCGGAGAGGGACGGTACGGGCCGCGCGCCACGACGACATCGCGCTGGACCTGGCGGAACGTCAAGGAGATCCTCAGCCGGAGAACGCGCTGGATGACCACCTCGATCGCGTGAACCTTGCGCTCATCGTCGATTCCCTCGCGATACACCCAATCTCCAGTGACCTGCGTATCCAGCAACTTGAGGTCGCCGTCGATCTCGACCGGATAGATCTCCGTTTCGAGATAGCGGAGGAGTTCGCGAAGCGAGAAACCATTTCCCGTCGTGGCCCCCCAGTTCTCGAGTTGATCGGGATCTCGCCACCGAAAAACCATGGAACCGAACTGGTGAGGCTGGTTTCCATGATTCGGATACTTCTCCTTCCACCAGGGACGGACGCCTTCCGGCCGCGGCGGCGGCACACGCTTCAGGATCTGCCCCGGTTCGAGACGGTAGACTTCGACAAACGCTTTCAGGGCCTTCTGATCGTCCTGTCGCTTCGAATCATCATCGACCGGCACCTGGAATCCCGCGGGAGCAGCGTCATCCTGCCGTCCCACGGCCGTGCCGCGAAGAGACGTCACGATCGGCGCGATCAGGACCAGCAAGAGCAACCCGGAGCGTCCCCGGCACGCAAGGACCGTCAGACTCCCGTCGAAATGTCCTAGGCCGGTCGATCGCCGATGCCGGAGCATGATCGGTTCCTCCTCAATTCACGGGGAGAGGACAGTCGTCAGACTACGACTCCCGCACGACAGAATCAATTCCCTGAACCCCTCACCAGGTCCTGTCGAGCCGCGTGATGAGCGACCACGGCGAATCCGCTCTTCTCAAAGAAACCCAGGATGAGCTAACCTCTACTTGACGAGTGAGCGATAATCGTGATGGAGGCACGCATGGGAACTTGTATCCCGACCAGTTTCGGCTCGGTCGCGATCTACTGTGTGACGAAAGACCGATTCTCTCCTCGGTCCCACTCGGAGTCGACCTCGCGAATACTCCTCTCCCGCGACGGATGATCGATTCTGCCCAGAGACTCATTCCCAATTTCCTGCCCGTCGCAAATCCTGCCCGAGGAGTGATCTGAATGTTGATCGATTTGCAATCGTCCCGAAGGCTTGTGGCCTGGGGACTTGGCATTGCTTTCTTCGCCCCCTTCCTCTTCTGTCTCGGTCCCGAACCACCGGGAGACCACCGGGAATTCTCCACGGTCACCGGCCGCGTGACGTACTCTGGCCACCCGATTAACAATATGTACATTTGTCTTGACTCGAACGGTGCCCACGCGGCCCTCGGCTCACTGGGAGACGATGGGTCGTTCCGGCTGCTCAATGCCCAATATTTCGAGGAAGGCGCCCCACCGGGTCGCTATCGCGCACATCTGAATGGATACGTGAACGCGCCGAAATTGCCCGCCAAGTATGGCGATTCGGGCACGTCCGGCCTGGAGATTGACGTCGCTTCGGATTGGAACCACGTGGATATCGACCTCCGTTAGCTGGAACCCACGCTGTCGTGGTTCCCACCAGTCACCACCCTGCCCGCTTCTTTCTCCCGGACGAATCACGTGTGCGTCGTCCAGACGACCCGGATTCCGTTCACCGAACAGTTTCCGCAAACCCCCGCGAATTTGCTGACCTGCGTAACATTACTCTGACGTCACCGACTCCGCCGCCGGGTCAGGATTCACCGAGGAGGGACCGAAATCTTCAAGAAAATCTGGAACCACCACCTCCCTCCGTTACATTACTCATATCTTGAGAATGAACGGGCGGACGGTGGAGATTTCCAGTCGTGGCGATCGGAAGGGATGGGGCTGTTCGCCGGCACCTCGGCACGCTCTTCAACCTGGGAACTGTCCGGGAGCTGACGGACGGCCAGCTCCTGGAGCGGTTCGCGACCGATCGGGGCGAGGTGGCTGAGCTGGCCTTCGCGGTCCTGGTCGAGCGGCATGGGCCGATGGTGTTGCGCGTCTGCCGGAGCGTGCTGGCCGACGCGCACGACACTCAGGATGCCTTCCAGGCCACGTTCCTGGTCCTGGTGCGGAAGGCCCGCGCGCTCTGGGTGCGGGATTCTCTGGGTCCCTGGCTCCATCAGGTGGCCTATCGGACCGCCTCGTGTGCCCGATCGGCGGCGGCACGTCGGAGACGGCACGAACGGTGTGCCGCCGTGCCGGCGGATGCCGTCCGCCTCGAGCCGGACAACGATCTAGAGAAGATCCTCCACGAGGAGATCAATCGGCTCCCCGAGCGCTATCGCGCACCGCTGGTGCTTTGCGATCTGGAAGCATGCACCCACGAGCAAGCGGCGCGGCATCTCGGCTGGCCGACAGGAACGGTCAAGAGCCGGCTTTCTCGGGGCCGCGAACGACTCCGCGGCCGGCTCCTCCGTCGCGGACTTACTCCGAACGCCGGGCTGATCGCCGGCGCGATGAAGTTTGATGCCGCGTCGGCCTCGATTCCGTCGGGCCTGGTGGATTCCACCGCCGGCGCCGCGACCCGATTCCTCATGGTCCGCACCTTCGTCCAAGGCACAGCAACGACATTAGCCCAGGGAGTCCTTCGAACGATGCTCACCATGCAATGGCTGAAAGCGGCCTCGGTCCTGCTGGTCGCCGGCGCCACGGTCGCCGGCATGGACGTGCTCGTCCAGCGCGGCACGTCGGGCGCCCAGGCCCGGCCCGCGGAGAAAGCCAAAGCGGCGGTTGACGAGGCGGCCGCGGTCCAGGAGGTGCGTCCCGGCAGGTTTACAGTGAGCCTGGTCGAGCGCGGCAGCCTGGAGTCGTCCAGGAACACGGATATCTACTGCACGGTTGAAGGCAAGACGACGATCATCAAGATTGTCCCGGAGGGCGTGCGCGTCAAGAAGGGTGACCTCGTCTGCGAGCTGGACTCGGCGGCCCTCAAGGACCAATTGGTGAATCAACGCATCACGACCGAATCGGCCAAGGCCAATTATCTGAACGCCAAGATCGCTCGCGAGGTGGCCGAGATCGCCGTAGTCGAGTACACGGAGGGCATTTACCCCCAGGATCTCGAAACCGTTCAGGGGCAGGTCAAACGGGCCGAGTCGGCCATCCAGAGGTCGGAGAAGCGCCTGGAGCGAACTCGCCGCGCCCGCGCGGGACTGAACGACTACCTCGCCAGGAAGGGACGCGACCGAGGGGCCTTGGAGATCGTCGCCGATCTTGACCTGGACGACCGCCTCGAGACCGTCGAAGAGACACTCTCGAATGAGAGAAGGCTCCTCGAGCTTGCTCAGAGCAAGGAAAAGGTGCTAACCCAGTACACCAAGCCCAAGACCATCAAGGAACTTGTCAGCGAGGTGGAAAAGGCGAAATCCGTCGAGCTGGCCAAGCAGGCGACCTGGGAGCTGGAGAAGGGCAAAGAGGCGAAACTCCAGAAGCAGATCGCCGGCTGCACGCTCTTCGCCCCGATCGACGGTCTGGTCGTCTACGCCGACGCGGGGCATGGCCCCGACGGCACTCTTCGGCCACAGATCGAGGAAGGCGCCACCGTCCGCGAGCGCCAGGCGATCCTCAGTGTCTGCGATCTTACCCACATGCAGGTCAATGCCAGTGTGCATGAACCTCGTGTTGACCAGATCCTCCCGAATATGAAGGTCAGGATTCGCGTCAACGCCTTCCCCAACCAGGTCTTCGACGGCACCGTGCTGGATGTGGCTCCCCGGCCCGACCGAGCGATCCTGCTGCCGCTTCCGGCAACACGATCTATCCGACACACATCCGCATCGATAACCCGCTGCCGGGTTTGCGGCCAGGCATGACGGCCCAGGTCCAGATCCTGATCGCCGAGTTGGACAATGTCGTGAGTGTACCGATACAGTCGGCGATCCGTCTCGACGGCGAGTGGCATGTCGCCGTGAAGAAGCCGAACGGCGGATTCGAGTTACGACAAGTCCAGTTTGGGAAGGGGGACGACGAACGCGTGGAGGTGAAGCAGGGACTTCAGGGCGGCGAGGCGGTAATCATCGATCCGCGTGCCCTGCTGACTGACGAGCAGCGCGAGAAACTCAACCCACCCAGTGGGTCCGCCGTACGAAAGAGAACCGTCTCCAAGAAAGCGCAGGCCAAGGTGCAGGCCCCTCAATGATCGAAGTTCAGACCCGAAGGCCTGAGCTGCGAAAGTCCGTTGTTCGAGCGAACCTCGGCCCGTATGATGAGATCAGAGTTCGTGGCGGGCGCGATGATCGCCGCGGCGCCTGGCTGAAGCTGCCGGGCCGGTAACGGCTCGACGGTTGAGGTCCAGGGACGTGCCACGGAGGAAAGTCCGGACTCCACAGGGCGCGATGGTGGGTAACGCCCACCGTCCGGTCCGCGAAAGCGGTCTGGATAGGGACAGTGCCACAGAAAACAAACCGCCTCGGCCGCGGCGCTTCACGGCGCCGCGACTGCGGTAAGGGTGAAACGGCGGGGTAAGAGCCCACCAGCAGGCCGGGTGACCGGTTTGGCTCGGTAAACCCCATCGGGAGCAAGACCAAATAAGGGGGCAGAGCGAACAGACGCGACGAGGTTCACGGGTTAAACCGTGATCTTCCCACGGCTTCCGCTCACGGATCGGCCCGGTCCGTCACGACTCTCGGGTAGGTCGCTCGAGGCGTCGGGCAACCGGCGTCCCAGACAAATGATCATCCGGGTCATGGCCTCGCGCGTATGCGTTCGGTCATGGCCTCGACAGAATCCGGCTTACGATGCCCGCCATGAACTCCATTCTGATACTTCCACTTCCTCCACTGGGTGCAACCCGCCTTTTGTAGGGCGGGTGAAACCCACCAAGATCGAGCCCCTTCTTGGCGGGTTTCACCCACCCTACGAATTCCTAAACGTCTTACCAGAAACTGGTTAGAACGCACTTCCCGCGACGATGCGCACGCTGGCATACGGGCTGAACTCGGCCGAGCGGATGATCCCCTTGACGTCGAGCGCCTGCTCCTTGAACTCATGGAAGGGGATCTCGTCGACGTCGGTATCGCCGACGATCTTGAGGATCTCCTGGTAGATGCGCGGGCTGAATTCCTTGACCTCCGCGGGGACGGCGATGGCGTCGATGACGAGCTCCTCGGTCACGGCGCGGAGGACGTCGAGCAGGCGAGGAATGCCGGGCGTGAGGGTCAAGTCGATGACGTGGCCGTCCGTTGGCAGGGGGTAGGCGGCATCGACGATCAGCAGCTCGTCGGATTGCCCGAGCTCGGCCAGGAGAGAGCAGATTGCTGGGTTGAGGATGCCGCCCTTTTTCATCGGACTGATCCTTGACGAGCCAAGCAACACGCCTGCCCGCGACGGGTCCTGCCCTGGGGGAGATCCGTCGATTCCGGCGACGCGTGACGATTCCGCGTCCGGGCGACGCTGCCTGAAGATCGGGGGTTGCGGGTTCGTAGACCCTTTCGAGTATAACGATTATCGTGGCTTCGCTCCACCCAATGTCTCTCGACACGCGAAGGCGAACCCGGCGGACCAGCCCCGGCGGAGACCCTCGCAACGACTTGCCGACGCGATCCGGCTCCGAGGGACCGGCCACGCGGGATGCTTTCTCAGGAGATTCGATGTTCGATCGCGATTCCCGGCCCGGCTGGTTGACTCTGTCCCTGGCGTTGATCCTTACACTGGGACTCGTCGGTCTCACCGGGCTGCTCGGGCGATGGTTGAAACCTGGCCCGAATCGGCCTGGCGGCCCGTCGGTCGTCTCGGTACCCGGTCCTGATGGAGAAGCCGCACGATCTGAGCGGGCGGAAGCACGCCGCGATGAGACCGACGAGGCCGATTTCTTGGAGCGGTTCCAGCGAGCGATCCTCACCTGGCGGCAGTCGTCCGGACCGCACCGATTTGTGATCGATCAAGTCTGTCTGGTCCCGGACGTGCCCTCGTTCTTCGAGGCGATCTCCACGTGGGACGAGCGGCACTTCTTCCCGATCCTGATCGACGAGCCGGCTTGGACCCTGCCGTTCCTCCGCGCCTTCCGTCCGGAGCGGGTGGTTCGGTACGCCGCCCGGGAGGATGGCCGCGCCGCGGAGTTGAGCCGCCTTCGAAGCCCCAGATCGCCGGCGGATCGACTGGCCCTCTGGCAGGCGGCGATCGATGCCGTGGCGCGGGCCTGGTCCGAGCCGTCCCCAAAAGACGGCAAGTTCCCGCCCGGCGGCGCGCCGCCGCGCGGACTGGGCGCGATTCCGCCGGGTCTGGTGCTCTCCGCACCCGACAGCCCGATGCTCGCGGGCGCCGTGGGGTTGGCCGCCGGTCGGTTCCAGGCCATGGTCCGCCTGGAACCCGCCATGTGGTCCTTGAACGAACCTGACGACATGGGCCGTGTGTATCGCTTCGGCGATGTCCTGACCCTCGCTCAAGCGTGGCGGTTCGCGCAACGGATCGAGGGCCGGGTTGCCTCCGTGGCACCTCATTACGATCAACTCGGCGACGATTGCGATTTCCTGACCATCGCCGGTGACTGGCCCTATCGATATGACAATGACGCGGAGCGTGGCCCCGCGCGCGGCATTCTGGCGCTGGACGATCTCGTCGGCCGCGACCTGCAAGGCAAGCCGGATGCCCAGGGTCTCAACGCCTCCCGACGGCGGTGGGCCTACGCCGGCAGACTGCTGGGCGATCCGGCCGCGAGCGTCGCGCGTGCCATGGGGGCCTTGTTCCTCCAGCCCTCCGCGGCCCTCCTCTGGGACACCTATAACGCCGAGCTCCCGTGGTCGGCGTACAGCGTGGTCCCGGCTGCCGATCCGCTCGGACGCTCCCTCGGATCGAGCGAGGTTTTCCTCCGGCGCGTCCCCGCGCGGACCTGGCGAGCTGGCACCGGGCTGTCGCTCCGCTCAATCACTTCGGCTTCGTCTGGATCAACTCCTCGGGCAGCCCGCGGAGTTTCACGATTCCCGGCGGTCCGGGGCGGCCGGCCGATGTTCCCGGCGGATTCCCCGCCGCCGTGGTGATGATCCATAGCTTCTCGGCCGCCGACCTGGCCGATCCCCAGACGATCGCCGGCCGGTGGCTGGCCCAGGGCGCGTTCGTGTACTACGGCTCGGTGAATGAGCCGTACCTCTCGGCCTTTCGACAGCCCGGCCTGGTTGCCGAGTTGATGGCCGCCGAGGTGCCGTTAGCCGCCGCGCTGCGTCAGGGCGAGCTCGAATCGTTCGGCCGCCCCTGGCGTCTGATCTACCTGGGTGATCCGTTGTACCGAGTCCAGAGCACGGGCAGGTCCGCCGGCCGGCTCAGCCCGCGCGAATGGGAAATGATCTCAGATTCGTATGAACGTTGGTTGATCGTCGAGGTGGCTACACCGGGGCCGCGTCCCGAGCCGGATCGGGAGGCCTCCGAAGAGGTCCTCCTGAACTGGTGCCTGGACGCCGCGATCGGCGAGTTCACCGCCGCTCGTCCCCGGGACGACCGAGGCGACTCGCTCGATGGTCCGCGACGACTCGACTGGCGATCGGTCCTGAGGCGGATTCGTCGCGATCGGCTGGATCGGGCCCTCCGTCCGGCCTACGAGGATCTCTTGATCGACGCTCTGCGCGAATCCGGCACGTTCGACGATCTACAAGCGCGGCTCGCGCGGATTCCGGCGGACGAACGGCGTCCTCGCGTCTGGCAGGCACTCGAGACCGGTGCGATGGCCCGGCTCGCGCATCTGGCTGAGAAAGGGAACTCCGGCCCGGGTTTCGCGCAGGCCCTCGACCTCTGGGACGAGGTCATCCGCCTCTCCTGGCCGGTCGACTCGGAGTTCCCCGCGCAGCTCACCGATAGGGTGTCCGCGCTGGTCGAGGCGGATGCCTCCCACCGAGGGACTCCCTGGCTCGATCGCCTCGACAGGGCCACTGCCGAACTGGCGGCACGGCCCGGACAAGCCCCCCACGCTCGGCTTGTCGCCGCGGAGCGCGATCGCATCGCCGCCAAGGTCGGCCACGAGCGGGGCGCCCGTGATGCGCGTTCGGTGGGCCGAGCCGCGACGAATCGCGGCTCGGCCCACCCTACGCTTATGGCCGATTCCAGCCGATTATTAGACCGACCCGGCAGGATCCTTGCCGTCGACCCAGTCACCTTCGAGCTTCTGGTAGCTGGGGAGGTGGAGCAAGGAACCTTCGTCGCCGGCCTTCCAGCCGGCGACCTGGTTCGGCTTGCCGCGGAGGTGGCTTCGCTCTTCCCACCGCGCCGCCCAGGCGCCGTCGGCATGAATGATGTCGCCCGTCGCCTTGTCGAAGTAGTAGGCCTTGCCTTCGCGATAGGACTGGACGCCCAGGTTGACCGTGGTGATGGCGGCATAACCCAGGTCGGCGGGACAAAGGGTCTCCGGATTGCGCGAGCGGACGCACTCCATGAAGTGCTCCCACAAACCACGAGTGTCCTCGCTGGGCTGCGGAGGAGCGAACTTCTCGCCGCCTTCGCCGCGATTGGAACCCGGAGGAGCTGGCCGCCCCTCGAGCTTTTGCTGGATGACACGGAAGCCCGCCCTTTCGGGCTTATCGAACTCGATGGTCGCCGTGTGGCCGCGGATCACCTCGGGGAGCTGGACGTCATTGCACATGCTCGCCGAGATCAGGACCTGGCAACCCTCGTCGTAATCGGCGACGACGGTGGCCATGTCGGGTACGTCGCGGCCGTCGTATTCGAGGTACAGGCCGCCGGCGCCGACGACCCGCCGCGGGAATCGAACACCCATCGCCAGGATCAAGTGGGTGAGCTGGTGGACAAAGAGGTCGGTGTACATGCCGCCGCCGAAATCCCAGTAGCAGCGCCACTGAGCGTACTTGGCCCGGTTGAACGGCATGTCGGGGGCAAGGCCGAAGTCAGTTCCCAGGAACATCTTCCAATCGACGGTCCGGGGATTCATGTCCTTCGAGAGCTGGTAATACCGCCACTGGCCGCCGTCGCTATTGCGGTAGTAGCTGGTCTGTCCCTGCATCACATGGCCGATCTTCCCCTCGGTGATCATCTGGTTGGCCAGTGCGCCAGCGGGGGTCGGCGGTCGACTGGACGCCCACAGTGAAGACCTGCTTGGTCCGCTTGGTGGTCTCGCTGACCCGGCGGGCCTCGTCGATCGTGTGGGTCATCGGCTTTTCGCAGTAGACGTCCTTGCCGGCCTCCATGGCATCGATGGACATCTTGGCGTGCCAGTGATCGGGAGTGGCGATCAGGACCACGTTGACATCCTTGCAATCGAGGATGCGCCGGTAATCCTTCGTGATCCGGTCCTTATCTTTCCCCTCGTGGTCCAGGCCGCACTTCTTGGCCGAGTAGTACAGCCCGCGCTTGACCTCGTCGTTGCCGTCCCAGACGTCGCACAGGCCGATGATATCGACCGGCTTTTGCTCCCGCTTCATCCTCAGGAGGATGCGGAGGTGTTCCTCGGCGCGACCGCCCGGTCCGAGAATCGCGATGTTCAGCTTCTCGTTGGCTCCCTTCACGGCGCCGATGGCCGGATGCGGGAAGGCGGTGGCGGCGGCCACGGCCGTGCCGGTTGCGACACCCGCCGTCTCCAGAAAGCTCCGGCGGCTCACCCCTTGCGTCTCTTTCATCGAATTAGACTCCAGGTGCCTGGTTTCAACCCATCCCCGCTGCCTCAGGGGGAAACGGAAGCCAAGACACGAACCGCTCGCAGGATCCCTCGCCGGTTCGTGACCTTGTTCGCGCCCAGCCGGAACTCGGTCGGACGCCCGCTTCGATGACCGCGGAATCCTGGGAGGAGACGCTCGTCCAACCGGAGGAACCACTCCAGTCGGGAACTGATGTCCGCGTTCCCAGGCCGATGCCTGAGAACACGTTAACGCCGTGGGTGGTCTCCGGTCAAGCCGCGGCCGATCCCGCGCGGTTTCTGGTGACCGGCGGCCCGGGGTTGGGGCCGCATTGTAGGTACGAATGGATCGAGGATCGCGAGATGTTCTCTGATCCCCTTTGACGGGCGGCGGTCTTCCTCGTAACAATTGTCATAGGGAAGCTGTGACCTCTTCCGTTTCGGGAGCGGTGCCCTGGTCCTGATTGACTGATTGAGTCGGCGGTTCGGATCCAGGGAAGCGGGATTGCTGGTGAGCGGGGTGGCTCTGATGCGGTTCGTCAAAGAGACTCGGATCGCGGCGCCGCCGGATGTCGTCTTCGCGTTTCACGAGAGCCCGGGAGCCCTCCAGAGGCTCACCCCGCCATGGGAACGCGTCGAGGTGATCGAGGGAGGCCATTCGCTGAAACCCGGCGCACGGGTCGTCCTCTCCGCGGGGCTGGGGCCGTTTCGTTTGCGATGGATCGCCAAGCACACTGAGTACGAGTCGGGCCGGATGTTCGCCGACCGGCAGGTCGAGGGCCCGTTCGCCTCCTGGTATCATCGCCACCTCTTCCTCGATGATGGACAGGGGGGGACCCTCCTCCGTGACATTGTGGACTACGAACCGCCTTTAAAAAGGGTGGGGCGTCTCCTGGCGGGTGGCCTGTTGGAGTCGAAGGTGCGAAAGTTGTTTGACTACCGCCATGAGACCACGCGACGCATCGTGGAATCCGGTGATTTCCCCCGTTCCGGAGCGGCCGAACTCGCCGTCAAGGACGGGACGGGGGCGGAGCCCCGTGCAGATCAAGAGGCATGAATCCTGGATGAATTTTCGAGTCTTCGGGTTTTTTTGCCTGCGGAAAGTCTGGCCACGGCGTCTAGGATAAGAGAGAATCGCCGAAATTGCCGTTGCTCCCATCGAGGATGGTGACTTTCGCTTCCCAGGGGAAGGCGCCGTGAGCCTTCGGACAAATCCCAAAAATCCCCTGCGTTACGGTACTATGCCCCGGACTACTCAGTGTCAGAATTGCGGAATCATCTTGAATCTGCCTGAGAAGGCCAGCGCGGGTAAGCGCTCCGCTGTCCCCAGTGCGGCGTGCGATTCGTGATGACGGTCGCCGATGCGAGCTCCGCATCCACCCTGCCAGGCCCGGCCGATGCCGACTGGCCGTCGCGTTACGAGATGCCCATCAAACCGCCGACTCCGGAAGAACTGCCGCTTCCGCTCGCGGATAGGGACCTGCGGGACACGTTCGACCTCCCGTTGATGAGCGCCCGCGACGCTGAGCAGTCCGGAATGGCCACCGATTCCGCGATCGGCGATGCCGCAGCCCTCCTGGATGACCGTGGGGGTCCGAAGCGGCGGGTCACGGCCGCGGAGGCCCGAGGACGAGCTCGACGATGCTCGCAATGCGGAGGCCTGGTCCCGCAGGGCATGTCGATCTGCGTTTCCTGCGGCATGGACCAGGAGACCGGCATGCGCGTCGGTCTGGCAGACGACCTGGCTCCGCCCCCCCCGCCTCCTCCCCAGGGCCCGCCCATTCACATTTCGCTCATCGGCGGCTTGTGCGGGACCTGCGGGCTGATCCTGTTGATCGTCTCCATCGTCCGCTCCGTCGGCAATTCTGCCGACGCCTGGCAGAAGTATGGTTGGCTCTGTCTCGCCATGGTCTCGGGCTTCGGGATCTTCGCCGCCGTGCAGTTCATCCGCGGCCGATCGGCGAAGCTTCTCATGACGGCGTTGACCCTCGGTGTCTTCATCGACCTGATGACCCTCATCGCCATGCCGATGTTGCAGCCCGCGATTCACGGTGTCCCGGTGAAAGAGGGGGTCCAATCGGATGATCCCGACGTCCTCTCCACCCAGATCGAGCAGGTGGAAAAACAGTTCGATCTTCAGAGCATCGAGGTGGGCATCGGCTTGATCATGCTCTACGCGGTCCTGTCCCTGTACCTGATGTCACCGCCCGTCAAGAAGTACATCCATCCACGAGCGATGGACCGGACACCCTGGTAGCATTCTGGGCTCCTGGGTCCCGATTCGGGACTGCCCGCCGGGTCCTCTTACCGACCCGACTGCGCCAGGGAGGGCGATCGTCCACGGATCCTCACTGTCGCATCGGGTTGGTATCACAATAAAGAAGAACGATTCGCAGGTTGGTTGCCTCAAGCCGTTGCGCTGTCGAGCGGGCTGCGCCAGATCGGTTCCTGGGGGAACAGGACCCGTGCCGCGTCGATCGCCGTGCTGGTCGAAGCGGTGAAGCCCTCCTCCTCGGCCGCGGCCGCGATCCCCGAGTGACCGAGGACGAGCCGGACCAGCGCCGAGGGGCTCAGCGTCAGGTATCTCCGACTCAGCTTCTCCGGCTCGACGCGCGAATCCTTCCGATCGACGTGAATGAGCCAGCGCTCGTCTTCGATGCAGATTCCCAGCTCCACCGGCAAGGGGGCGCCGGACTCCAGGGCGCGCCGGGCCAACTCCGGCAGGATACTCTTGAGGAAGAGGCCGAGATCCGGGATGTGATACATCGAGACCGTCCCGTCGTACGACTCCTGATCGATGATCCGACCCGATGACGTCCGGATCACGTCCATGACTGGGTGATTGCTGGGCGCGTAGACGGTGACCTCGGGATAGGCGCGTTCCAGCGCTTCCGCGCGAACGCGGCCCAGCAGTGCGCGCATCGCCTGGGGATATGCGGGGTCGCAGGCGATCTCGAGGATCTTATGATCCTTGATGAACGCATAACCTCGTACGGTCTCACCCTGGCAGGCGACCCAGATGACGTGAGCGTATCGGCGTCCGATCATCCAGCGCCAGTATTCCTCGGAGCGGGCGACCGTCCCGGTCGTTCGGGCGTACTGCATGTCGTAGAGGGCCATCAGGTCGCCGAGCTCGACCTGACGCCAGGGCCGAACATGCCAGAAGGCGCCCCGGGTCTCCAGCACGCCGTCGCTGACCTGCGGCAGGTTGCGGCTCATGGTCTGCGCGAACGTCTGCCGTCCGCAGACGCCCCAGCCGAGCGGTCGGTAGAACTGGGGCATGCCCGTCGTCAGCGCCTGGAGCACGAATCCCTGCTCGCTCCCACGCTGACTGGCCAGACGCATCAGGTTCTGCGCGAAACCCATGCCGCGGAATTCCGGCAGCGTCCCGACCCACATGACGCCGTTGATCGGGATCGAGACCGAACCATATCGGACTTGGCGTTCGGTCAGATGGACATGGCTGACCAACTTGCCGTTGACCTTGGCCAGTAGCCGTTGATCGGGCCGATACGACGGATCGCACAGGGCACCCAGGAAGGACTCGCGATCCGGACCGTGGAAGACATGAAGCAGGGTCTGATAGACCGCCTCGTGATCGGCTTCGCTGCCTACGCCATATTCGACCGAGCCGCGGCCTAATGGCAGGCGACTTCCTGGCCTGAAGGCTTTCATCGGGTCCACCATAGTCTGAGTCCGCCGCGCCGTGCGGGTGCCCTCTGCCGTAGTCCAGGAGGTATCCTTGCGAGTAACGGGACGTTGTTTCGTTTTCATTGTACGTGCTCGTGGTCGGCTCCGCCGCAGCCAAGGGGGAAATCTCGAATTATTTTTGACCACGGAACCGCCACATCCCGCGCAAGATCGGACGAGAAGGATTCCCGCCCGATCGCCGTGGTCGCCCATTACCTCAATCCACCCGACTCCACGGATCCGTCCGGTGCAGTCTCGTTGCCAAGTCCCTGTAGGTTGGTACGCAGCCGACGCATCGAGTGAAGCACGCTTGCAAACTCGCGATTGTGCGCGATGCGATTCGACCGGCGACCAGCTTGGAGACGGGCTTTTCGGGCCAAGAGATCGGCTCGCAACGTCTCAACCCAGGGCTGCAAGGCCTCATTGCAGCGTCGGAGGGCTCTCCCGCGGGCGATTCGCTCGCGGCGCGACGTGGCAGGCCAGGTCAGGGCCTCACTCTTGGCATTCAATAGTATACGAACTTCGTCGGGGTTCGGTTCGGCGAGGTAGCGATCCGGATTGTAAGTCAGGTCGCGCAGCCTTCGCCGCAAAGCACCCAGCTCGGCCGAAGCCGCCGGATCGGCGGGCAGCCCGAGCCATAGCGTTAGCGAGAGGGTGAGGAAACCGGGCGGCTCGAGACCGAAAAACCGCCGTGAGATCTCGTCGCCCAGCTCGTCGTACTTGGCGCCGCCGATGCCGTGGATGAACAGATCACCGAGCAGGAACCGGCTGAACATGGTCGTGGTCAGGGCGCGGGTGCGCAGCCGGATCCCCTGCTGAGGCAGCTCGCGGAGCCGTTCGACGGCGCAGCAGGCTTCCCCGTCCGGCGACAGGGGCAAGGCGATCAAGATCTCGTTTTCGCCGTCGACGCGCAACTCGACCACGCGCGGAAGCTGGCGCGCCAGTAGCCCACGGCGCCGGGGTTGACCGGCTCGCCAGACCCAGAAGGGCGCCTCCAACCAGTCACCCTGGCGCGTCAGTGCGGCGACCGGATGGTGGCGACTGCGAATCCGGTGGATCGCTCGATACTCCGTCAGACAGGCGTTGTGCACGTCCTGGTACCGGGGAAGCTGGGCGATCAGGTGCGAGGCGAACCACAGGAAACCTTCGGTCTGGCAGACGGTTCCGAGCGGAAGCTCCAGGTTGGAGACGCCCCAGGATTGCTCGACTTCGCGTCGCGCCAGGGAGAATCGGAGGCCCAGCGTATCGGCCTCGGCGCGTCGACCGACGGCGCGGGGCCAGTAGTCGTCGAGGAGCGGATCCTCGACCGCGCCGGCGAGGACTTCATGGACGCGCCGCGCAAAGGTCGCGAACCTCGCCTCGTCGCGGACCTTCCAATCCTCGTAAGGGATCTCGCCCTGCCATTCATCGAACTCGACCTCGACCGTGCCGAGCCGTCCGCCGGCGAATCGGGGCACCCGGATCGAGGCCGACTTGGGGATATCGTTGTCGACGATCAGGTTGAGGGCCAGCCCGCGACACGCATCGGCGACCGCCGCCGCGGCGAAGTTCTTGGCCCAGACCCCGGGATGAAAGAGCTCGGGCTGATGGCCGGTGACAATCAGGGGCGTCTCGGCTCCGCCGGAAGTCTCGGGGGCTTCCAGGCCGTAACGTCGGAGGAATCCGCGGGCGAGTTGCAGGATCTCACGACGGATCTGGGGTCGCAGCCAGCTTGCCCGTCGACCCTGGAAGTCATAATCCCAGGCCGACAGCCGGGCTGCATTGGCCGCGGCCTGACCGCCGGCCATGTGCAGGGGCGGTTCCGCCAGCAAGGCCCCATCAGTCGAAGGCGCCCGCAGGTGGCGTGCCGTCATCCCAGGCAACCCCCCGCGGTCAGAAGTCCGGCACGGTCGAGCGCAGTCTGGAACACGTGGCGGTAGTGGGCCAGCCGGAATTCGGCATCATCCAGCGCGCCACCAAAGGCCCGTGACTCGTCCAGATAGATCAGCGGGACCGGGACCTCCACGATCTTCATTCCTTGAGCGACCGCTTGCACCCACAATTGGAGCGGCATGGCATAGCCGTCATCCGTGATCTCGAAGGACCTCAAGGCCGAGGTGCGATACGCTTTGAAGCCACAGAAAGCATCCGTCACGTTCAGGCCGAGGCACTCATTGAGCCACCGCGTGACCTCGACGTTGATCCGTCGCCGCTGCTCGGGGGGCGTCTGCGTCGCATCGAAGACTTCCAGATATCGGCTACCCGAAACGATGTCGGCTTCACTCAACGGCTTGACCAGCAAGGGGATCCGTGACGGTTCGTGCTGACCATCGCAATCCAGGGTCACCACACCGTCGTATCCGCCCGCGATGGTTTGCCCGAAAGCTGTGCGCAAACTCGCACCATAGCCGAGGTTGCGCGGATGGCGGATCGTCTGTACGGCCGGAAACGAGCGAAGGAGCTGGGGAGTCCGATCGGTCGATCCGTCGTTGACCACGAGGACATCCTCGGCGTATCGCAAGACCTCCGCGAGCACGGGCTGGAGGTAAGCTTCCTCGTTATAAACTGGAATGGCCGTCAGGAGATGCATTGGCGGATCGGCTTCAACGGGTGCCATTTCAGGCAAGTGAGTGGGGGGGAATGTGGGCCTCTCAAACCCTCGCATTCTAGGTCCAACCAGGGGAAAGTCAACGAGCCGGCGCGGGCGACGAGATAAGGGCTGAGGTCCAACGAGGACGGAGGGATTCCGATCCAGGGAATCCCCGGCTTCAGCCGACCTGTGACCCCGAGAGGATGCTCCGCGATGGGACCGGGGCCGGGCCGTGGTCGCCCCGGTGGATTGCGAGCGCGGGTCGTGCCGACTCGGGTACCGTACACCACGGGGCGCCGGTCACCGCCGGCGCCTCGATCGGATGTGGAGGGTCCTCTCTCAACCGGCAGAGCCCGCATCATCATGGCTTCGATTTCGCAGTTTCTGGCCCTGAATTCTCACTGGGTTCCTCTGAAAATAAGACCCAATAAGAGCAATCATGCTCGCATCGGCCGTCATTTTCGTGGGGTTGGGTGTGACCAAGGTTGCATGACAGTTCGTTCGTGAAATTAAGATGTTGAACAAAATCGCTTGCGTAATCGATAAATCCCGCAAGATCGTGGCTTCGTTTGAGCGTTTTCGCTGAGGACCCGCCCTCGATAGGCAGCAGGACGACCTCACGGACCCTCGATGGCCCTGACGTCCGGAAAGAACTCCACTGCCCTCCGCGGGTATTCGACAGCTTCGCACCGAGACATCACCCATTGATGATCGCGTCACGGCTGGCACGCGTTGGCAACCTTGTGCCGGATCGTCATTCTCCATCTCTCTGGCCGGAAGCGGGTTTGCGGCAACCTGGCGAATCGGTCGGAGTGGTCCGATCATGAGCGTCTCGGAGCGGGCGTGTTGCGGCGACCGGCGTGGGTTCGGAGCCTCTGCGCGTCCCCCCATATAATCAGGATGCCTCAACTTTCCAAAAACGTTAATGCACCTATCGCGAGTTCTGGGCCACGAGCTCCCCCAACTCTCAACCTCAGCAGCAGTTGGGAAAATCCAAAAAAAAGAAACGTCTTGTGATTACGGGCCTGGTTCAACCCCGGGTAACACTTTCCGGTGCAAAGCCTGGGGCCACTTTGGCGGTAAAGTATTGCTCGGTCATTATTTGCGACCGGAGCAACGCCGCGGCCTTCCGAAAAAGTGTAACCCTGGCTTCGAGCGTCTTGAACCAGGCCTGATTACGACCGCCCCATGGGGTTCATGAGTGCGTGGAACCCGTCGTATTCGGCGATGCGCTCGGAATTGCCTGAGGGCGCGGATCTGGGGCTATCGAGCCACAAGGCGTCAGTCAAGGCCAACGAGCTGACCCAGTTTCTGCCATTCTGGTCTGACCCAAATTGGCGCTTCTCGAGTGCGACCCTGCAAGTGAGAGCCCGCTGTCAATCGAACGCGATCGAAGCGAAGTCAGGTCGAGGGCTCAAGGCATTCGAGCGTTGGGGTTGCAAGGCGATGAAATCGCGGGCGCAACATGAGCTGAACAACAGGACGGAGCAGGACGGTTGGCATCCGCGATCCCCAGCGCCGCCGTTGGGACGATCGCGGAGGTTTTCGGCAAGAACCAGAAGCCGTGCGCTGAGTTTGGCCGGTTCGTCCGTCAATAATGGAGAGGTGATACCCGCACGAACTACAAAGGGGTCGTTTGCGTGCGTCCGGTCGAATCGTATCAGAATGATCTCTTACTACTGGCCCGCTCCCAGCTTCCACCCGAGCTTCACGCCAGGATCGATCCCTCGGACCTGGTGCAAGAAACGCTGCTCAAGGCCCACGCGAAACGTGACCAGTTTCGTGGAGACTCTGAGGCAAAGCGCGTCGCCTGGCTTCGCAAGATCCTGGCCAATTCGCTGGCCGATGCCCTCCGTAAGCTCGCGCCTCACGTCAGTTCGAGAGAACGTTTCTTGCAACATTCGGTCGAGCAATCGTCACGTCGCCTCGAAGCGATCTTGGCGGCCGATCAGACGTCACCCAGCCAGCGGGCGATTCGCCACGAACGGTTGATCCGCCTGGCCGATGCGCTCGCCTACCTTCCGGATGACCAGCGGCAAGCCGTTGAGTTGCGTCACCTCCAGGGGCTCGCAACAGTCGAAATTGCCCAGCGGATGGATCGTAGCGTCGCCGCCGTGGGCGGACTTTTACAGCGTCGTTCAGTCCCGATGGCTTACGGCTCTTGACCGCCGACGATGCCGGGACAAGAGTCCAGATTTGCGACGCGCGGACGGGCGAACGGATCAGTGCGTTACATGTAATCACATAAACATTTTTATCAGATCCTTTCATCCCTGATGGATTGCGGGTCGTCGCCGGGAGTGATCGCGGGACCAGAACGATCTGGGACGCGACGACCGGTGCCGAAATCCTGTCACTCACGCGACCAACGGGCGGTCCTGCGGTCGGATTCAGCCCGGATGGGTCGCGAGTGATCAGCATCAAGGACTGGGCAGCCACCATTTGGGAAGCGAGCAGTGGCGCCGACGTCTTCACCCTCGAAGGACACAGCGGCTATGTCATTTCCGCGGCCTTCAGCCCCGACGGCAAGAGAATCGTAACCGGAAGTTTCGACGCGACGGCCAAGGTATGGGACGCCCAGACCGGCGGCCAGCTCCTCACTCTCAAGGGTCACACCAGTGCAGTCCGGCCGTCATCGTTCAGCCCCGATGGCTCACGGATTGTGACGGGAAGCCATTACGGGACGGCGAAATTGTGGGACGTAAGCAGTGGAGCCGAAGTACTGACTCTCAAAGGACACAGAGATCTCGTCGATTCAGCCTCGTTCAGCGCCGACGGCTCGCGGATCGTGACCGGAAGCTGGGACTACACCGCCAAAATCTGGGACGCGCGGCCGTTCAAGCGGTCTTCGTTCGCACGAAAGCGCGCTCCATCGACGGGTTCTTAAAATGAGGGGCCGCGCCCCCGATACCCCCGAGCCGATGCGCGGCGGTCTGTTGGGACCGGGAAACTGGCTGCGGTCCCGTTTCGGCTCGCGTTTGAGCGTTCTCGCCGATCACCAGGCCTCAATGGAGAGCGAGGCGTCGTTACAGCCCGTTGATCGCGCAGAGGTCTCACTGGTAGAATCCCAGGACCGTGAGGATCTCCTCCGGCCGCGGCGGGCCGGGCCGGGTCGAGCCCCGGGTGGTGAAGTGCAGGCTGAAGTAATACCTCCGGATGATCGAACTGAGAGCGGAACTTCGGAAAAAGTTGCCGATAAAGGGGTTGTGACTAGCCTCGAGGCATTCAGCAATGGACTCTCTGGCCCCCTGTAGTTGTGGAGCCGGCGAGACTCCGGCTCCACAACGCCTTCCGCCATACATAGGAACTCATGAGCCATTCAGAGTTCTCAGAGAGAATTCAGGAAGGCGAGCAGGTTGGCCTGGTCGCTCTTGCTGAGGTTGGCGAACTGATTACGGGCAGCCTTGCCTTGGCCGTCGTGGGCGAGGATCGCCTGGGAGAGTGAACTCGCCCGGCCGTCGTGGAGGAAACTCTTCATGACGCGGACACCCCAGAGCGGCGCCGTCCTCATCTCCGTCTGGCCGGCCCCCGACTGCGCGATGCCATCCCCCAGACTCCCCATGTCGTGGAGCAGGAAGTCAGAATACGGGAAGAACGTCACCTGATCGAGTGCCGCGATCGAGCTGGATGGAGTCTGGAACGCGGGGAAGTGGCAGTTGACACAGCCGATCGACACGAACGTCTTGGCCCCGCTCTTGGCCTGGGAGGTCAGCGCCAACGACGGCGGAGGAGCCAGGAACGTCATGAAGTCGGTGAACTGCTGGACGTCGTCGTTGTCCGGCTCGTTGGGATTGGTCGTCGCTGGGTTAGCCTGCAGCAGGGCGCAATTGCCCTGAGGGCAGTTCTCGTTGGGCTCCAGCGGGGTGGTGATCCCCATCTCGTTGAGGTAGGCATCGGCCGAGAAAGCGATGAGCGAGCCGTTCTGACACTTCCAGCCGAATCGGCCCACGATCTGTTCACCGGTGGCAAGGTCCGTGACCATGTTGACACGCCCGGCGGTGCTGGGGGTAACTTGTTGCTCGAGACTGGCGAGCTGCTGAAAGACGGAGTCGGGCAGGGCGTCGACAAGACCGAGTCCGAAAAGCGGAGTCGTCCGCCGACCGGCCACGATCGTCGCCTGTCGCGGTACGACCTCCCCAACGAAGTTGACCCCGTTGAATCGGCCGATCCCCTGCTTCTGGATCAGAGACCCTCCGAATTGAGTCATCGGGTCGAACTGCCCATTGAGCATCCGTCCGAACCGGGTCTCGAGGGTCGTACTGCCCCCGCCGATGGCGGGGCTGGAGTGGCAATTGGCGCACGCGGTGTCGTTGTAGACGGGCCCGAGCCCGCCCGGCACCGTATCCACGGTCTCGAAATTGGCCTGACCCGCGACGAAGCGAGCTAGCAGGTCGGGGGTGAGCCCGGGCAGCGGGTCACCAAAGTTAGGTCCCGAGTTGCCTCCTAACGTCGAGAGGGCGAGCATGAGCAGGGCCGCGCCGAGAACAGCGGCGGGCATCCCTTTGCGCAACGACATCGTCCGTCCCCTTTCGGTCTGCGAATCCCCTCCGTGACGAAGATGGCGCCCGACGGCGCGCTTCCGCCATGTCCCTCCCTCGCGCGGACGCTGATCGGCGGCCGCGCGCAACGCGGGATCCGTGGAGGACACCACCCGGGATTCAACACAAGTTGTAGAGTTGTTGTTGTGATTTGACTGCCAGCGAGGCCGATGCGCTCGAACCGAGCTGCCGAAAGGAACTCTTGCATCCGCCCCGCTCGTCACGGACGGGCAGATGGTAACGACTCGACTCCCCGTTTTCAACCCAGCAATCTCCCCAAAGATGTTTTTCTTCGAAATTCAACATATCCGTATCATCAAGGTAATCGAGTCTGCATCCATGAAAGATCGAACGGATTTAGGCTTGAGACTTGGATCGACTTCTGAAGCAATCAATCGCTCTGTTGTGGATGCCCGGCGTCAATCGAATGGCCGGGATCGCGCGGTTCGACGACCACCACGCTAGCCGAGACCTCTCGATCGTCACGACGGAGGCCGCATCAATCGGTTCGCGGCCCTCGAGATTCCTCGCGGGAGCCCGCACCTCCGAACGAAGAGACAACAGATCCTGACATCGTCACTCTATTGAGGTCAGAGGTTGATTGGACAAATATTCAATAACTCTTGCGAAATCCATCGCTGGTAATGTGAGCTATCCAGCCCGAGGGCCTGGCGCCACTGACGTAAGATTGGTCACAACGCAGGGTGCAGCTCGTCATGTGTCAGGAAGGAAATGGGGCCGAGTCGTCCTCGGGATTGCTCCCCAGGGCGACCCAGCTCATTGATTCGACAGACACCATTTATTCGACACCATTTATTGCCTTGCGTTGACCCATTGGCGAATCTGACGCCAGCCATCAAATCAAGCGGTCATCTGCTTTACCTGAGTACCGCACCACGGAAACGGGGATGGGACTTGGGGAGGGCGCGGCTCCGTCCGAGCCTCTTCCCACGGTCGACTCGCACGAAGGCTCGCCCTCCCCACGGAATTCCGAGCCTCTTCTCCGGGGCGAGGTACTGAGAGTCTGTCGCAGAAGGGGCCGGTCCGGGCGAGCGGGGGGCGTCAGCCCCCTGTCTTGGAGGTCCGTCGCTCACCGGACAGGGGGCTGACGCCCCCCGCTCGCCCTTCTGGAACAGACTCTGAGCGACGAGTCGGTCCTAACAAGGGTGAAAAGAGGACAAAGGGTGAGAATGGGGCAAAAGCCTGCCATGATGGTTCTGGGGGGCAGGCCATCGGGCGAAATCGTGGCAGCCCGTACCAATTCCGGTGGGACGATCACGGGCGGTGGAAAACGCATCGCGTTCAGTTGATGTGCTTGATCGACTCAACGCCGGCTTCGACGGCGATTCCGGACGCGACTTGCACGCTCGCTCGCCAGGTTCGGGGATGCTGTCGGCCGGGACATCCCGTGAGAGGGGGCACGCGGACCACTCGTTTTTTCCGTGGGAAATGCAATCGAGAGCCTGCACAATATCAGCAGATCGGACGCGCACTCGCGCCTCTCGACGATCGGCCACCCCTTGACCCAGTCGGCCACCCCTTCCTAGCATGAAGCTTTCCCCAGCGGGGTCGCGGGCACCCGGCTCTCATTCGATGCATCATCCCGATTTTACCAACGAAACTAATGGCCGAAACCCAAGCGACACAGCCTGTTCCAGAGAACGAAGTCGAGAAGGCCCCTTCCACGACCGAAGTCCCGCCTCCCGAAGCGGAGGCCGAGCTCCCTCCGGAGCCGTTGACGCCCGAGCGGGTGAACGAGTGGAACGCCTACTACGATTTGTATGTGATGGCCGCAACCCTGTTGCTGGCCTTCGTCGTCTCCTGCAATTCTCTGACGGATACCTCGATCTTCTCCCAACTGAAGGCAGGCCAGTTGATCAATCAGCAGTCCCGGCCGCTGATGATCGACATGTTCTCCTATACCGAGGCCGGACAGCCCTGGGTGAACCTCCCCTGGTTGTTCCAGTGGTCGCACGCCGCGCTGTACAACCTGATCTATGGCCTGGTCCCTCAGGACCCTCAGGATCTGACGGCCAATCGGGCCCAGGCCGATCAGATTGCGATCGCGTCCCTGGTGATCCTGGGTGCCCTGGTGCGACTGGCGACCGCCTGGGTGCTCCTGAAGATCCGCCGAAAGGGGCCCGGGCTCTGGTGGTCGGCCGTCTGCGTGACATTGGCCGTGGGCGTCGTCGTCCACCCGCTGCTCGGCGTGGCCATGGGGGGGGTTGCGCGTCGCGGAGCTGGGTCCAGCGACCTGGGGGCAGTTGTTCCTCGCCATTGAGATGCTGCTCTTGTTCCGCGCGTTCGGCCAAGGGCGTGGCCGGAGTCTCTGGCCGCTGATCCCCCTGTTCTTGCTCTGGGTGAACTGGGATACGTCCTTCTTGACCGGGCTCATCATCCTCGCCGCCGCCGCGGCCGGCCGATGGCTCGACGGCGATCATGCGAGCTGGCTGGTTTCCAGCGCCGGGGATACCTCCGCTCCACCCGAGAAGGCCGAGCAAACGGCGGTCGTGGAACGCCGGGCGCCCGCGATCTCTAGCGGTTTCATGATCCTGGGACTCTGCGCGGCCGCCTGCCTGGTCAACCCCTGGACCTACCGCTCGTACGTCGCGGCCGTGAACCCGTTCATCCAATGGTTCCACCCGACCGAGGGTTTCCATCTCGTCGAGCTCCTCTCCTTCTTCGGCTCGGGGCTCCAAGGGGACCAGTCGCATCTCCTGCCCGTCTACTTCCTCACCCTGGTCGTCCTGGGGATCGGTTCGTTCTGGCTCAATATCGCGCGCTTCTCCTGGAGTCGGTTCCTGCCGTTCGCGGCGATCTCGATCCTCTGGGGCATCATGATCCGGTACAGCGCCGATTTCGCGGTCATCTTCGCCGCGGTCCTGGCGTTGAATGGCCAGGAGTGGTACCAGGCGCGCTTCGGGACCGAAGGTCGCCTCGGCCGGATGTGGGGCCTCTGGTTGACCGGTGGTCGCCTGGTGACCCTCTCCCTCATCTTCTTCGCGGTCGGCAAGGACATCACCGGCTGGCATAACGCGCCGGGCAGTAGCCGGTTCGGCGTCTGGTACGATGCCGACGACTTCCCGTTCGAGGCGGCCGAGTTCCTGGAGGAGCACGACGACATCAAGGGGAACATCCTGAACACCTCGTCGTCCGAGGGCGATATCCTGATCTGGAAGGCGTACCCCAAGCGGAAGAGTTACGTCGACAGCCGTCCCGGGCTGTTTTCGATCGGCGTGTTCGAGCGGTTGCACAAGATCCGCAGGGCCCTCAGCGATGACGACGTCGGCACGTGGAAGCCGCTGCTGGATGAACACCACATCACGGCCATCTTGATCGAGCCCGTGGGGGCGCCGAAGACCTACGACACCCTGATGCGCAGCAACAACTGGATCCCCTTCTACGATGACGGGCGGATCGTCATGTTCGGCCGGTCGGATGCGCCCGCGTCGGACGTCGCGGTCTTCAAGGCCAACCAGCTCGACCCCGACCGCGTGTATCGCGTGGCGCGGAAGATGCCCACGGTCGCCGGTCCGCCCGGCCAGACGTCCTGGATCGACGAGGTGTTCCAGAACCGGACGTACCAGCGCCCTCAGATGCGGAACCTCTCGGCCCAGCGCTGGCTCGATCGGGGGGCCGTACAGAACCAGGCCTACCTGCCCGAGCCGTCGCAGTGCCTGCTCGCGATCCAGGAGGCGCGCATCGCACTGTCCCGCAGCCCCGACGACTGGACGGCCTTCCACAGGCTCAACGAAGCGTATACCTACTTGATGATCCAGGAAACCGCGATCCTGGCCGGGCTCCCGATCACGCCCGAGAACAAGGCGCAGATCAGCATGGTCTCGCCCAATCCCGAGCGCCTGATGAATCGGTTCCGCCAGCGCATCACCGCCTTGAATTTCGCGATCCAGACCACGCCTCCCCCCGACTCGAAGGACTCTCGGAGGAGCCTGTTCGAACTGAATCGGCAATTGTTCCAGCTCTACATGTCCGTCGGTTTTCGGGACCTCGCGCACGACCGGCTCCAGATCGCGGCGGACCTGAGCGGGTCCGACGATTATGTGACGGCGGACATGCGTGCCCAGATCGCGGACCAGTTGGAGCAGCTCGATCAGGCGATCAAGACCGTCGTGGACAAGGTGGACGATATGGCCATCGAGAATCAGGCCACGCTGGTGGATCAAGCGATGTTCGCGCGGCAACAGGGTGCCATGGGGTTGGCGATTACCAAGCTCGCGGAAGCGGAGCGGAGCGGGGTCGGCGCGATGGTCGTCAAGCCCCTGCTCCTGGAGATGTACTGCACCACGGGGCAGCCCGACAAGGCGCTCGATCTGCTGAGCGTGGGCTCGATCGAGGATCCCAACCTCGGGACCGAGCCCGGGGCCGCCGCCTACCGGCAAGGGCTGGTGTACCTGCTCTTGGGCAACTACCTGTTGACGGCCTCGCTCTGGGAGGATCGGGCGATCGTCCGGGTGCGTAATGACCGGAGTTTCCGATCGCTCATCGCCGGCCAGGGCCTGGCCCGTGGTCAGGCCTTGCAGGCGACCAATACGTTCCTGGCCCTCCCTTCGACCCTGGGTCAGCAGGCCATGTGGGAATTCGACCTGGCCATGTGCCAGCTCGAGGCGGGGTTGCCCGACGCCGCGGCGGCGCACCTCACGAACGCCCTCACGCTGGAGCCGGAGCTGGCCGTGCGGTCCGTCGCCGTATATTACCTCCAAAAAATGAAGAAACCCGTCCCTCCCCAGCGGCGGGGCACGGAGCCGGAGAAGGCCGATGGGAAGCCCGGCGGCGGTCCGGCGCAGAAGGCCGCTGATGCCCAACCGAAGGCGGCTCTCCCGGAGCCCGCCAAGACACAGGCCCCCTCGCAAGAAAAGGCTGAGACTCCTGCCAAGAAGGAGAAAGCCGCGGGCTCGGGACCATCCTGACCAGGGTCGCGATTGATTGGGATCGGATCCACCGGGCAAGATCCGTCCCCAACGGGGTGAAGCTCCAACCCAGGAGGAATTCGAGATTCGAGATGCGAGATGCGAGATGCGAGACTCGAGATTCAAGAAACCGAGATCCTCTCAAGGGGGGATCCTCGAATACCGATTTTTGAATGATTGAATCTTGAATTGGGAATTCCCAAGGGGCGCGAGTTGCGCGGGGATCTTACGCGGGGAGTCGCTCCTCGAAGGCTCGGCCCCGCTTCTTCGTGGCGTCGTGCTCGGAGGTCGCATCCTGCTGGGAGAAGAGTCGAATGAGGCGGAGTGGACGGCAGACCTGGCAGGCCCTCGGCCCGGCGACCCTCCTGGCAGCGTGGCTCGGCGGCGCGGCGGTCGCCGGTGAAGGTGGCCGGTCGGATCGCGCGACGACCGCGTTCACGGCCGAGCAGGTCCGGTTCTTCGAGGAGAAGGCCCAGCCGATCCTGAAGGCGCGGTGCCTCAAGTGCCATGGCGGGAGCGGGAAGATCCGCGGGGGGTTCCGGCTCGACGACCGGTCCGCCGTCCTGAAGGGAGGCGACCTCGGTCCCGCCGTCAGCCTCGGTCAGCCCGACGAGAGCCTGTTGCTGCGGGCGATCCGTTATGAGGAGCTGGAGATGCCGCCGGGCGGCAAGCTGCCGCCGGGTGAGGTCGAACGCGCTGACGCGTTGGGTGAAGGAGGGTCTGCCGTGGACCTCGGGGCCGAGCCTGGCCGAGCCGGCGGCGACCATACCTGGAACATCCGCGTCTCCCGTTTCCGCCGAGGTGATCGCCGCGGCGCGCCGGCTATCCCTGCACCAGCCGGTCATCCGGCCCAAGGTCCCCATCCTGAAGGACCATCGGTGGGCCCGCAATCCGATCGACGCCTTCCTCAGGGCCCGGCTCGAGGCGGAAGGCCTGCGCCCGGCGCCCGAGGCCGATCGCGTCACCCTCATCCGCCGGCTGACCTACGACTTGACCGGGCTGCCTCCCACGCCCGGGGAGGTTGAACGCCTTCCTCGCCGATCGCGCGGCGGGGGCATACGAGCGGCTGGTTAACCGGCTGCTGGCCTCACCGCACTACGGCGAGCATTGGGCCAGGCACTGGCTCGACCTGGTGCGGTTCGGCGAGACCAATGGGTACGAACGCGACTCGGCGAAGCCGTTCGCCTGGCGATACCGCGATTATGTGATCGACGCGTTCAACCGGGACAAGCCTTATGACCGGTTCGTCCGCGAACAACTGGCCGGAGACGAGATCGACCCCGGCTCGGCCGAGGCCCTGGTCGCGACGGGATTCTACCGACTGGGGATCTGGGACGATGAGCCGGCCGACCGGCCGCTGGCCCGTTACGACGAGCTCGACGGGATTGTCTCCACCACGGGGCAGGTCCTGCTGGGCATGACGGTCAACTGCGCGCGTTGCCACGATCACAAGGCCGATCCGATCTCCCAGCGGGATTACTACCGGCTCCTGGCCTTCTTCATCGACGTGACCCCCAACGACGGGAAGAGCCTCCAGAAGATCGCGGATGGAGCGGGTTCTCGCATCGAGGTGATGAGCGTCTCGGAGCGGGGGACGAGCCAGGCGGCACGTCTTGCTCCGCGGCAGTCCCGCGCTGGTCGGCCCGGCCGTCGACCCGGGCGTGCCCGATGTTCTCGACACGGGCACGGGCACGTTCGCCAGGGGACGGGGCAAGCGGCGGGCGCTGGTCGACTGGCTGACCGATCCACGCAACCCGCGGACGGCGCGCGTGCTGGCCAACCGGCTCTGGCAGTACCACTTTGGCCGGGGAATCGTGCCGACGCCCAACGACTTCGGCAAGCTGGGCGAGCCGGCCAGCCACCCCGAGCTGCTGGACTGGCTGGCCGCCGAGCTCGTCGCTGGCGGCTGGCGACTCAAGCCCATGCATCGACTGATTGTCCTATCGAGCGCCTACCGGATGACATCCAGGGCGAGCGCCGCCGAGTTGGCCGCCGACCCGTCCAATCGATGGTTCTGGCGGTTCCCCATGCGACGATTGGCGGCCGAGGAGGTGCGAGACGCGATCCTCGCCGTCAGCGGTGCGTTGCGGCTCGAGGCCGGCGGCCCGAGCGTCTATCCGCCGATCCCCCGCGAGGTGCTCGCCGGCCAGTCCATGCCCGGCCACGGCTGGACGACCTCGCCGCCGGATCAGGCCGCGAGGCGGAGCATCTACGTCCACGTCAAGCGATCGCTCCTGGTCCCGATCCTCGCCGTCCATGACGCGGCCGACACCGATTCCAGTTGCCCGGTGCGGTACACGACGACCGTTCCCACCCAGGCGCTCGGCCTGCTCAACGGCGAGTTCACCAACCGGCAGGCCATGGACTTCGCCGACCGCCTCCGTCATGAGGCGCCCGGCGACCTGATCGCACAGGTCCGCCTCGCCCTCCGGCTGACGACCAGCCACGAACCCGACGTGGACGAAATCCACCACGACGTCGAGTTCGTCAGAACGCTCATCAATGACTCTGGGCTCGACGCTCACACCGCTTTGTCGCAATACTGCCTGATGATGCTCAACACCAACGCCTTCCTCTACCTTGACTGAGTAGGGTGCTCTGTGAGCACCGGAGAGGCCTCCTGCCACGGGGATTGGTGCTCACAGAGCACCTACCCCTTCCAACATGCTGAGTTAATTATTATAACCTCTTTGGCTGGGATGGTTTTCGTTCCCGATCACGGAGGGCTACCTATGTCTCCCAGGCTGATTGATCTCGATGGGCCGACGAAGCGCTGCGGACGGACCTCCCAGCCGGTGGTGCCACCCCCGCGCCCCGCCGCCCGGCTGGATCTCCTCGACCCTGCCCCTCCACTCATCGCGGACCTCCCGGCCATCCTCAATCCCTGCATTCAGGAGTCCCCGGCCACCGTGATGACCCGTATCACCCTGGATTGGCTCCTCCAGGGCACCCCCTTCGACCTCCTCTTCGAGCAGTCCGCCGAGGGCGAATACTGCCGCGAGTTTACCCTCGAGCACCTCGTGTTGGTCATGCTCGACGTCGTCTGTGGGTTCAACCCCTCCACCCGCTCGGCGTTCCTGGGGCGCCAGCTCCCACTGATCGCCTCGCTCTCGGCCTTCTACGGCAAGCTCAATCGCCTGAGCCCGGCCATCACCGCCGCGGTCGTCCGCCACACGGCGATCCGCTGCCGCGCCCTGATCGAAGGCGGCGGGGGCCTGCTGCCGGAGCCGATCCCCGGCTACTGCGCCCGCATCCTCGACGGCAACGTCCTGGCCGGGACCGACCATCGCCTGACCCCGACGCGGACCACCTGGTCGGCCTGTCTGCCCGGCAAGTCGCTGGCGATCTACGAGCCGGCCAGCGGCTTGATCACCGATCTGATCCTGGAGGAGAACGCCCACACCCAGGAGCGCAACCTGCTCAAGGAAGTCCCCGTCTCGGCCGGCGAGCTGTGGATCCTCGACCGCAACTTGTGCGTCCGCACCTTCTTGTTCCGCATCGCGCGAGCCGGCGGGTCCTTCCTGGCACGGCGGCACCAAACGACGTTGCCCTACGAACCAGCCGGGCCGCGGCAGTCGCGGGGGCGCTGCCCGACCGGCAAGGTCCACGAGCAGCCGATCCTCGTGGACGATCCCGAGACGCCCGGGGCGGCGCATCGCCTGCGGCTGATCATCCTGGAATTGGACGAGCCGACGCGGGAGGGGGAGACGGAGATCATCCTGGTGACCAACCTGCCCGAGGATGTCTCGGCGATCGACTGCTGCGCCGCGTACCGGGGCCGCTGGGGGATCGAGGGCCATTTCCAGGTGCTGACCGACCTGCTGAATTGCGAGATCCCCACGCTGGGCTACCCGCGCGCGGCACTGTTCGGCTTCGGGATGTCGGCCGTGGCCGGCAACGCCCTGGCGGTGCTCAAGGGCGGTCTGCGGGCGGAGCACGGCCGGGAGATGGCCGCAGAAGTGTCGAATCATGCCGTGGTCACCGAGGTGGTGCGGATCTACCCGGGGATGATGACGGCGGTCCCGCCGCGACTGTGGCCGGAGCTGAGCGATCGCCCGGTGCAGGAGGTGGCGGATTTGCTCAACGAGTTGGCGGCTCGGATGTCGGTGGAGTGGATGCTCCGGGTACGACGCGGGCCGAAGAAGAAGAAACCGCATCGGAGCAAGGGGGACCGAAACCATCATTTGGCCACCAAGAAGCTACTGGACGAGGCCAAGGGGATGCGCCCGCCGAGAGCGGGGTAAGGCGCAACCCACATGGCATCAAGAGTTTGATTATAACGATTCTGCATGTTGGAAGGGGTATCACAGAGCACCCCACGGACCCGTGTGCAGCCCGAGCGTCAGCCGCTCCAGCTCCACACTGAAGACCGGGGACCGAGGATCCATGACCAAGGCCCATTCGTCATTTTGCGGTCGGACCCGGCGCGAGTTCCTCTGGGAGATCGGCGGCGGGTTTGGATCGGTCGCGCTGGCCGGCCTGCTCGGCGACGGATTCCTGGCGCGGCAGTGCGTGGCGGCCGACGGCGTCACGCCGTTCGTCAACCCGATGGCCCCGAGGAGGCCGCCCTTGCCGGCGAAGGCCAGGAGCGTGATCTTCCTGTTCATGTACGGCGGTCCGAGTCATGTCGATACGTTCGACTACAAGCCCAAGCTGTACCCGATGGACGGGCAGACGATCGCCGTGAAGACGTTCGGCCGAGGGGGCAAGCGGAACGAAGGACGGATCGTCGGACCCAAGTGGGCGTTCCGCCAGTACGGCGAGTGCGGCAAGTGGGTCTCCGACCTGTTCCCCCACCTGGGGACCTGCGTCGACGACATCGCCTTCCTCCACTCGATGTACGCCGAGTCGCCCATCCACGGTTCGGCGATGCTCATGATGAACTCCGGCCGGCTGCTCAGCGGTCACCCGTGCCTGGGCACGTGGGTCACCTACGGGCTGGGCAGCGAGAACGAGAACCTGCCGGGCTTCGTGGTGATGCTCGACCAGAAAGGCGGTCCGATCAGCGGCGCCAAGAACTGGTCGAGCGGTTACATGCCGGCGGCCTACCAGGCGACGGTCTTGCGCTCGAATGGTACGCCGATCCATGACCTGACCTCACCGGAAGGGACGGCCCCAGTCATCCGCCGTCGGCTCCTCGATCGGCTCCGCGAGAAGAACGAAGCCCATCTCGCCGCTCGAGCCGACAATTCCGAACTGGCCGCGCGGATCGCGACCTACGAGCTGGCCTTCAAGATGCAGCGCTCGGCGCCCGAGGCGGTCGACTTCGCCGGGGAATCGCCCGAGACGCTGGCACTGTACGGGATCGACCAGCCCCGCACCGCCGACTTCGGCCGCAAGTGCCTGATCGCCCGGCGCCTGGTCGAGCGCGGGGTTCGATTCGTCCAGATCTACTCCGGAGGCGCTCATAACGACGACAACTGGGACGCCCACGCCGACCTCGTTACCAACCACACGAAGCATGCCGGCCACACGGATCGGCCGATCGCCGGGCTGATCAAGGATCTCAAGCGCCGGGGCCTGCTCGACCAGACCCTGATCGTCTGGGGCGGCGAGTTCGGCCGCCAGCCCACCGCCGAGTTCGCCAAGGGCACCGGGCGCGATCATAACTCGTATGGCTTTACCATGTGGCTGGCCGGCGGTGGGATCAAGGGCGGCACCAGCGTGGGTCAGACCGACGAGCTCGGGAGTGCCGCCGTCGAGGACCGGTTCCATGTCAAGAGCCTTCATGCTACGATCTTGAATCAACTCGGCCTCGACCCTAATGGGCTGAGCTACTTCTACGGCGGCCTGCACCAGAAGCTCGTCGGCGTCGAGGGGGCGGAGCCGATCCGGAAGATCATCTGACCATTCGTAGGTCAGGCTTTCCCGCCTGACGTGTCTGGGATCGTCAGGCGGGAAAGCCTGACCTACGAATCCGATGCAAAGAGGTGGACCCATGCGCATGCCTCAATCACGGCGAGGTTTCCTCGGCGCGATGACGGCGGCGGCCGCGGCGGTCGGCTTGACGGAGCGGCCTGCCACGGCCGCGGGCGACGAGCCGCTGGCGATCCTGGGCGGCAAGCCGGTCCGCCGCCAGCGGTTCAGCCGCTGGCCGCTCATCGCGGACAACGATGAAAGAGCCTGGATGGAGGTCCTGCGCAAGGGGAAATGGTGCCGCGTCAACGGTGGCGAAAGCGTTAACCGGTTCGAGGAGACCTGGGCCCGGATGATGGGAGCGAAACACTGCGTGGCGGTCGCCAACGGCACGAGTGCCCTGATCACCTCATTGGCCGCCGTGGGGATCGGGCCCGGCGACGAGGTCCTGGTTCCTCCGTATACGTTCGTTGCGACGATCAACGCCGTTCTGATGCACCACGCGCTGCCGGTCTTCGTGGACACGGACCCGGAGACCTTCCAGATCGACGCCCGCCTGATCGAATCGTCGATCAACGAGCACACCGCCTGCATCCTGCCCGTTCACATTGGCGGCTCGGCCGCCGACATGGACACCATCCTGGCGGTCGCTGCCCGGCACAAGCTGCCGGTCATCGAGGACGCTTGCCAGGCGGCCCTGGGCGAATGGAAGGGCCGCAAGCTCAGCTCGATCGGGGATCTGGGATGCTTCAGCTTCCAGGTCTCGAAGAATCTCAACTCGGGTGAAGGGGGCGCGATCCTCACGAGCGACGACCGCCTGGCCGGGGAATGCCGTGGCTTCCAGAACCAGGGCCGCGCCACAGTGGCCGGCGTCGATTACCACCGCAACGGCGCCAATCTCCGCATGACCGAGTTCCAGGCCGCGCTCCTGGCCACCCAACTCACGCGCGTCGAGGAGCAATCCCGCCGCCGCACCGAGAATGCCACCTATCTCACCGAGCTGCTCCGCGAGATCCCCGGGATCTCCCCGGCGAAGATGTACGAGGGCTGCACGCAGAACGCCTATCACCTCTACATGCTCCGCTACGACCCCGCACACTTCGAGAACCTGCCGCGCACAAGTTCCTCCAGGCGTTGAACGCCGAGGGAATCCCCGGGTCCGGCGGATATAGCCCGCTGTACCAGGAGTCGTTCCTCAAGACGACCCTCGAGTCACGCCCGTTCCGCGCGGTCTATTCGCCCAAGCGGCTGGCGGAATACTTCGAGCGGATCCATTGCCCCGCCAACGACCGGCTCTGCGAGCAGGGCGTCTGGTTCTACCAGACCATGTTCCTCGGTCCCCGATCCGATATGGACCAGATCGCCGAGGCCGTTCGCAAGATCCAGAAGCAGGCGGGGAAGCTGGTCAAGGCGTAGATGGTCGGGGCAAGCGCTTGACTATCGCCAACTTGCGATAATCGCGATCCTGCGATAGAATGGGCCGCGGTCGAGACGATACCGGCGAGGTACATCGATGCCGGCAGCAGACCTGGTCTTCTATCGCGAGGAGAACGGGTCCGTCCCGGCGCTCGAGTGGCTCGACACTCTGGGCACCAAGGCGATAGTGAAGTGCCGTGCGAAGCTGATGCGACTCGCGGCGCAGGGACACGAGCTTCGCCGTCCCGAGGCCGACCTGCTCCGCGATGGCATCCACGAACTGCGAGTCGGGTTGAGCCACGTCAACTACCGTCTTCTCTATTTCTTCTCCGGCCAGAACGCCGTGGTCGTCTCCCACGGGTTCACGAAAGAGGCCAAGGTCCCTGAGAGCGAGATCGCGTTGGCGATCGCTCGCAGGGCCCGGTTCCGGCTTAACCCGTCAGCCCATTCGTTCAGGGAGTGAGGCGATGCCCAAGACCAAGACGCGGTCCGAGACGTCCGACGCGGTCGAGATCATTCATCGTCGCTACTTCGAGGGTAAGCCCGAGATGATGGCGATGCTGGAGGAGGAGCTGGCCAACGCGGAGTTGTCCCGCCTGGTCTACGACCTCCGGGTCGGGGCCAAGTTGACTCAGGCCCAGCTCGCGAAGCGTGTGGGCACGAATCAGTCGGTGATTAGCCGGCTTGAAGACGCCGACTACCAAGGGCACTCACTGGCCATGCTGAGGCGGATCGCGCGGGCGGTCGGCTGCATCGTTGAGATCCGCGTGCGGCCGGCCGATCCCGTCGAGTTACCCGAGGACAGGTCGAGGAAGACAAATCGTCCGAAGAAGACGGCGGCGATCGTCAAAGCTTGAAGCACGGTTGCGCGGAAACCTGGCTCCGAGTCCTGTGACGGTCCACCGCCGCGCCACCGAGGCCACTCAGGGCTCGGGCTCCTCACCGCCGTGCTCCAGCCGGCCTGCGCGCGTGGTTCTATTCTCCGACGACCGCGCTCCTACACATCGCACAGCGCGACCGCCTGCCTCAGCCCCTCGACCGGATCCCGGGTGGGGATAAACTCCTGGCCGACGTGCCCCTGGTAGCCGATCTCCACGAGCGCCTCCATGATCGGCGGGTAGTTGATCTCTTGCTTGTTGTCGAGCTCGCCGCGGCCGGGGTTGCCCGCGGTGTGGACGTGGGCAATATAGTCGCGGTGCTGGCGAATCCGGCTGATGACGTCGCCGTCCATGATCTGGACGTGGTAGATGTCGAACAGCAGCTTCAGGCTGGGCGAGCCGACCCGCTTGATGATCTCGATGCAGTAGTCGGTGTGGTCACCCTGGTAGCCGGGATGCCCCTTCATCGGATGGCTGTTCACCCGGGAGTTGAGCATCTCGAGGCAGAGCGTGATCCCCTTCTTCTCGGCGTGACCGACGATCTGCTTGAAGCCCTCGACGCAGTTGTCCGCGCCGACGTCGTCGGGAATCCCCTCGCGCATCCCGGTGAAGCAGATCACGTTCTTGAATCCGGTCTCGGCGCAGGCGTCGATCGAGTCCCGGGTGGCCTTGAGCACGCGTTCCCGGTACTTCGGGTTGTTGAAACCCTTGACGAACGGGGGGTCGGCGCCCATGTCGATCGACCCGATCGCGCAGGTCAGTCCCGCCTCCTTGATCAGGGGGAAGTACTTGGGCGCCATCAGCTCGATGCTGACGCAGCCGAGCTGCTTGGCAACCTGGATCGCCCGGGGGAAGTCCCAGTGCGGCTCGAAGCACCAATACACGATCGACTGCCTGATCCGGCCGTTCTTGACCGCGCGTTCCGCGGAGGATTGCTCCAGCGCCTGGGCGTCGATCCCCAATGCGGCGACCGCTGCACCCGCCACCGCCGACTGCTTGAGCATGCCTCGCCGACTGCTCCGCGCCGGCCCTCCCTCTGGTTTCGCCGACCGAGTCATCGCGATTGTCTCCCGATGCCCTGAGCTTGCTTCGGATCCTCACGATCCCCACACAATACGCGAGAGGCCACCGTTTTTCGAGAGTCGACTCGCTCCCTGATCCTGGATTGGGGGATTGGTGTCCGACTTGGCGACGCCGGTACAATCAGGAGTTGCACGAGCCAAATCAGGGAACATCCCCCCAGTCACTGACAGGGAACTGCCGGACATGGAGAAGGTGATCGGAACCTCGGAACTCGACGGAACGACCGACGAAGAGAAGGTTAACGAATCGGCCCTCGCGGGCCGGCGCATGGTAACGGCCGCGCTCCTGGTGGCGATGATGGTCACGGCGATGGAGCAACTGGTCGTCTCGCCGGCCATGCCCACCATCATCGCCCAGCTTCGCGGCTTCGAGATTTACCCGTGGGTCATCTCGGCCTACCTGCTCGCGGCGACGGTGAGCACGCCGATCTACGGGAAGCTGGCGGATCTCTATGGACGCAAACGGGTTCTGCTCTTCGGCCTGGTTCTCTTCGGCATCGGCTCGATCCTCTCGGGCACGTCGCAGTCGATGGGCCAGTTGATCGCGATGCGGACGCTCCAGGGGCTGGGTGCCGGCGCGGTCGGTCCGATCGTGTTGACCATGCTGGGCGACCTGTTCACCATGCACGAGCGGGCGCGGGTGCAGGGACTCTTCAGCGCGGTCTGGGGCCTCTCGAGCGTGGCGGGCCCGATCCTCGGCGGTTATCTGACCGAAGCCCCCCATTTCGGCTGGCGGTGGGTCTTCCTGGTCTGTGTGCCGTTCGCACTGATCGCCATCGTGCTGCTGGCCTGGTATGTCAAGGAGCCCTCGGTCAATCGCAAGGTCGCGCCGATCGACTGGGCCGGCGCCGGGCTACTGACCGCGGGACTGACCAGCCTTCTACTCGTGGTCCTGGATGGCTCGCAGCATGGGATCATGGTCGGAGTGGGCCTGTTCGTGGCGTCGATCGTGCTGCTGGTGCTGTTCGTGATCCGCGAGCACCGGGCGGCCGACCCGATCCTGCCGATGGACCTGATGACGCGGCCGACGATCGCGGCGTCGCTGATCGGGAGCGGCCTGATCGGCGGGATCCTCTTCGGGATCGACACCTACATCCCGCTGTACATCCAGGGTGTTGGCGGGAGCGATGCGCGGTTGGCCGGCCGGGCCCTGATGCCGCTGTTCCTGACCTGGGCGATCAGCGTCGCCGTGGCCGCCCGAGCCGTGGTACACCGGGGCCTGCGATTCGGCGCCCTGGTCGGATCGATGTTCATCACGCTCGGTGCGCTCGGGCTGGTCGTCGGCGCCCTCTTCCCCCAATGGCACCGCGCCGCCTTCTCCGTGGCGCTGATGCTGGTCGGCCTGGGGATGGGCCCGACTTCGTTGAGCTTCATCCTGTCGGTGCAACATTCGGTGAAGTGGGGCCAGCGAGGGGTTGCCACCGGGGCCGTCATCTTCCTCCGCACGATCGGAGGGGCGATCGGCGTCGGCCTGCTGGGTGCCGCACTCGGCTGGGAACTGGCGCATCGCCTGGGCGCCGTGGGGGCCTAGCGGGATCGACGTCACCGCCGCGCTGCGGCCCGAGACCCACAAGCTGCTCCGAGCCCCGATCAGCTCGCCGTCGTCCAGGTTCAGTTGGGACACACCCTCCGCGACGTCTATCTCCAGATGGCGGCCCTGGGAGTCGGGTCGATGCTCTGTGCCTTCTGGCTGCCCAACAAGCACGAGACGCTCGCCTCGGCCGATGCCAAGGACGAGGACCGCGACGAGTTCGGCGACGAAGACTTCGCCATGGCGGCTTCGGAGTTGTGACGGCTGGGTAAGCCCGCTGATGATCGAGACTCACTCACTTTCCCCCGCCGGCGCTTGCCTGTACAATGATGGTCGGCTGGTTCTGTCACCGGTTTTTCCCAAGGTTTTGCCATGCAGATGGTTAAAATCCAGATTTCGGAGCGCGGCGACCGGGCAAAGTCCCTCGTCGAGATGGCTCGTCGCGGCCGAGTTGTTTGCCTCCCCGATGATGCCTTCATAGTGCCCGAGCCTGCCTTGGAATTGCTCCAGTCGCTTGGGATCAACTATCAAGAACTGGGCCGGGGAGGATTCGACTATGCGGAGAAGGCGCTTCGAGATTCTCTTGCCGTTAAAACATAACGACGGCCGATCGGTCGGCGACGAAGCGTTTGAACAGACGCGAGAAGACCTGATTGTCCAGTTTGTCGTGGTCAGCTTCCTTCCCCATACCGTTCTCGGCATCTGGGTCCATGAGGGGACCCGCTATGAGGACGAGTTGCTCCGCCTCGTCGTCGATGTCGACGATACCCCGGAGAACCAACAGTTCTTCGCCAGCTATAAGCCGACTCTTCTCGAGCGATTTGAACAGATCGAAATCTACATTGCTTCCTATCCTGTGGATATTCTGTAACGAGCCATTGTCGGTATTGTCCTCGACCGTCCCCCGACGAACCTCCCCAATTCCACCCGCTTCAGACCGTTCGCCTATTCCTTGACTTGCATAGATCCTCCATCCATGTCCAGTATCGGTGAAACCTCGATCGTTCCGTATATTTCATGGACAATCGCCGCGCGGATGTCGTCTCTGACTGATAGAGCGAGCCGATCCTGATGACACGCGACACCGTCGAGGCCCTGGAGCCGTTCCGCAATTACTTGCAGGTGCTGGCCGAGCTGCACCTGGATCGCCGTCTGCGCGGAAAGCTGGATCCGGCGGACATCGTCCAGCAAACGATGCTCCGCGCGTATTCGGCGTTCGGAGAGGTCCGCTCGCAGGATACCGAGGTGCTGACGGCCTGGCTGCGACGGATCCTGGCCAGCACGCTGGCCGACGCGGTGAAGCACTATGAACGGGACAAACGGGACATCCACCGGGAACGCTCGATCGAGGCCGACCTCGACCGCTCGGCCTCCGGCTTCGTGGCGTGGCTGGCGGCCGATCAGACGTCACCCAGCCGCCGGTTCGAACGGAACGAGGAGATTCTGCGACTGGTGGACGCCCTGGCCCGGTTGCCGGACCGGATGCGCGAGGTCGTGGTGCTCAAGCACTGTCAGGGTTGGACGCTCCAGCGGATCGCCGATCACATTGACCGCACCGTGCCCGCCGTCGCGTCGCTCCTGCGCCGCGGGCTCGCGGAGCTGAGGCGGGAGCTCGAATCGAGAGAGTGACCCATGACCACACCGAACGACGCGACGGAATCGTTCAGCCCCCTCGACCGGCTCATCGCCGAGTACTTGCAAGCCGTCGAGGCCGGCGCGGTGCCCAATCGCCAGGAGCTGCTCGACCGCTATCCCGACCTGGCCGAGGCGCTACGCGCCTTCTTCGCCGACCTCGATCGCATCGACCTCCACGCCGCACCGTTGCGCCTGACCGACGCCGTCATGAGTCCCGACACCACATCGGGGCCGGGCCCAATGCCCACGATCCGCTACTTCGGCGACTACGAGCTACTCGAAGAAATCGCTCGCGGTGGCATGGGAGTCGTCTACAAGGCACGCCAGGCGAGCCTGAACCGGATCGTAGCGTTGAAGATGATCCTCAAAGGCATACTGGCAACCCCGATCGACGTCGCCCGCTTCCGCACCGAGGCCGAGTCGGCCGCCGCCCTGGACCACCCGCACATCGTGCCGATCTACGAGGTCGGCGAGCACGAGTGCCACCAGTATTTCTCGATGAAGTATGTCGACGGCACGACGCTGGCCCGCGCCCGCGCGGCTCGGCCCGGTCCGAGGTCGCGCGCCTGCTCGATGTGGCGCACGCCGTCCATTTCGCCCATCGGCGCGGCATCCTGCACCGCGACCTGAAGCCGTCGAACGTACTGATCGACCCGGCCGGAGTGGCGTTCGTGACCGACTTCGGCCTGGCGAAGCGCGTGGGTGCGGAAACGTCGCTGACCGAGTCCGGTCAGACCATCGGCACGCCGCGGTACATGGCCCCCGAACAGGCCGCGAGCCGCAAGGACCTGACAGTCGCCGTCGACGTCTACAGCCTGGGCGTGATCCTCTACGAACGCCTCACCGGCCGCCCGCCATTCCTGGGCGACAACGTGCTGGACGTCCTCCGACAGGTCCGCGAAGCCAATCCGCCTCGTCTATCGTCGATCCTCCCCGATCTGGACCGCGACCTGGAAACGATCTGCCTGAAGTGCCTGGAAAAAGACCCGGGGCGGAGATATCCGAGCGCCGAAGCGCTGGCTGACGATCTGGACCACTGGCTCAAGGGCGAGCCGATCGCCGCGCGGCCGGTGGGTCGGCTGGAAAAGGCCTGGCTCTGGGCGCGACGCAACCCAGCGATGGCGACAGCCGGAAGCCTGGCCGTGGTGGCGTTGGTGGCCGTGGCTGTGATCTCCTCGATCGCAGCCTTCCAGGCCCAGGCGAAGGCCAGGGCCGAGCGCGAATTGAAGGAGGTTGCCGATACCTCGCGCGACAAGCTCGAACAGGCCTTCGCCCGCAACCTCGTGACGGCGCTCAATCCACGCGGTGACGATCCGGAGCAAGTCACCCTGACCGATCCCGAACTCGTGGCCCTCTGGGAGTTGGCCGAGTCACAGGATGACAGGCTTCGAATGCGATTCCTGGATGAGGCAACTCACGATCCATTGCTCGTGCGGCAACTCTTCGCCCGATCGGAGCCAGCGTTGATTGGGGCGCTCGGCCTCGATCCGTCGAGGCGCGATTCGGCAACTCATTTCCTCTCGGCCCGAATCCACCAGGACGGGCTGGCTCCGGAACATCGGGCCGTTGTGGCACTCCTCGCGCTCGCGATCCAGGAAGGTCTCGGGCCGGAGGCGCGGGGATTCACCAACATCATCCGTGAGACTCTCGCAGCGGACGGTCTTGCCGGTGCTGATTATCAGGAACAGGAATCGAGAAAAGGGTTCCTGCTCGATGCGATCGGAGAGCTGGTTTGCCGAGCGGAACCTCACGTCGCCGCACACGTTTTACGCGGAATCGAATCCGAGGAGGATTTGAGTCGGGTGCTCTACTCGATGACCGACAAATTGGAGCCGGCTGAGTCAAGCAAAGCCCTTGCCGACCTCATGGAGGAACATCTCATACCTGTCCCTCTCTATCTCTACTTGGAGAAACTGGGGCTGACTTCTCCCGAGGAATTTGCTTCCGGTCTCACGTGGATCTCCAACAAACAGGGCGCGGCCAAGGTCTCCGAGACATGTGAGAAAGTCCTTGAGGGACACATCTCTACGTTCGAGGCGCCTATTCCTGAGGATCGGCGCCAAGAGGCGATGCGGGCAATAGCCACAATGCTCGAGGCATGGGCTGAGCCGTCCGTGACCGTTCGCTTGTTGTCTTACAGCTTGAATCGAACCAAAAGTTTCACGTCTAACGAGCTAGGGGACGTGGATATATGGTTAGCATCACGGGACAGAGTTTCTGTCATATTATCCGATAGTTTGGTCGTCCAGGTGAAGCGATCGGACCCACATGAGGCTGGCAAGGCTGTTGGCCAGGCTGCTCAACTGCTGCTGGATGCCCTGCAATGGGAGACTAATCCCCTCGCACGGAGAAATCTCTCCCGGTCTTTGTCGATGGTTTCGAGTTGCCTGCAACCGGCTGACGCCGCGCGGGTCTGTGGGCAGGCCGCCCGCATTCTGATCGCGGCACTCGAGAAGGAAGTGAACGGCCAAGCTCGTGGGTCCCTTGCCCACGCGATTGCATCACTCTACGTGCGTCTCACGGAAGATGAGGCTGCCAGAGTGATTCGGTTCCTGTCGAAAGCGATGGCAGATGATTTGTTCTATAGTGAAGGTGATGGCGATTTGGATCTTCTGACCGCAAACTTGCTCCCTGCTGACGCCAATCGGGCGGCCAGAGTGCTGGTATCTGCCGTCCGGCAGGAGACCAATGCCAAGGCGCGATTGTGGCAACTGACAGGACTCGCTGTTGTTGCCGGGATCATGGAGCCCAAAGAGGCCGCCCACACGTGCGGGCCTGTTTTCTCGGATCTCCTCGACGTGTTCATGCGCGACCCGAAAGACGGTCTGACTACGGGGTTGCTCGAGAACAGTCTGACTGCGGGGTTGCAAGCGGTCTCGAAGAGTCTGGATCAGCCTCGCGCGATTCAAGCCGCAAGGTCGCTCGCCGACTCCCTCCGTCGCGAGCAGCAGAATCCGCCAGCAGGTAAGGAGCCGAGACAGCGTCGTGAGGCTCTATCGAGCGTCCTGGCTTCGGTCTCCGAGCGGATGCCCCCCGCCGAGGCCGCTAAAATGTTGATCGAAGCGTTAGGGCCGGAGAAACAGGCCGAAGTGCGCCAGATACTGGCCGTGGGGCTCGCGACGAGCGCGGCACGGATGAAGCCCTCCGAGGAAGCCAAGGCCATGGCTCGAGTCACCACGGTGCTCTTCGAAGAAGAAAGCCCGGTCAAACGAGAGAACCTGATTTTGAGTCTGGTTTCGCTTGCGTCTCGTATGCCCGCGGCGAAAGCCTTGCTACTGTCCGAACGTGGCACCCACGTTGTGATCGATCCTCTAGGAAGCATCCACACTCTCCCCGCCGTAACCCATCCCCTCATCGCGCTACTCGACCTCTTGATGGAACAGCACGAGATCGCGGACGCGGCCAGACTCGGCGACCAAGCTGCTCGGAAAGTGCTGGATTCATTGGCAGCACATGCTTATGAGGGCGGCTATCTAGCAAACTATCTGCCCGAGATCGTAACTCGAATGGCCCCTGCCACCGCTGACCGTGTTTGCGAAGAAGTCCTCCGGTCGTGGCTGAAAGAGACCCGACCCGCGAATTATCCGATCCTCATGCTTTTTCCGCACCTGCAAACGACCAAGTGCAATGGTATTGCTCGTGAACAAGCCCTTCTACTCTGTGCAGGGAAAGGGATCGATTCAGGGTTGCTCGACTCGATTCTGACGGATGCTGGTCGGCCCAAGCCGACTCGCTACGGCACTGTCAACACAACCGGTAGTGACGATCGCCGAACGATGAAAACACGTCCCTGCCGCCTTTCAACACAGGACCTGGTGGAACTCCTCAAGATGCCGACTTGCTTCGGCGCGGCCCGTCGGGTTGTGCTCAAGCATCTCGGCAACATCCACGGCCGGCGGTTCGTCAATCACTGGGAGTTCGTCCGTTTCGTCCGGGAGAAGGGGCTGGACGTCGACCTCACGACTCCTCCGCGCCGGCCCAATCGCGAGGAATCGATCCGGCGCATGCTGGCGATCCTCGACCGTAAATCGTGACCGAGGCGACTGAATGTCCCCTCTTCGCAACTCGGGGAGCCCTGAAAACTCGGAGTGGCAACCGCGGAATCCATTCGGAATTCTGGTAGGATAGGGAGGTGACAGGGTCGGAACGCTCGGACGGAGACCAACCATGCCGATCCATGACTGGACGCGAGTGGATGCGGGGATCTTCCACGATTTTCACCATGCGTGGATTGCGGAGATCCGACGGTCCTTGAATCGGGGATTGCTCCCCAGCGGATACTACGCCCTTGCCGAGCAGATCACAGGAGATTTCGGGCCGGACGTGCTGACGTTGCAACGGCCGGTCTTCGGCTCGCTCTCGGCGGAGACTCAGCCTTCCGAGGGCGGCATTGCTGTTGCTGACGCCCCACCAAAGGTCCGTTTCCACGCCCGGACCCAACTGGACATCTACGCGAGAAAAGCCAAGGCCATCGTGATCCGCCACCGTAGCGGCCACAAGATCATCGCCATGGTGGAGATCGTCTCGCCGGGTAAGAAGAACGGCCAGACCGAGCTCAAAGCCTTCGTTCAAAAAGCTGACCAGACCCTGATAGCGGGAATCCACTTGCTGATCGTCAACCTGTTCCCTCCGACTTCGCGCGACCCTCAGGGCATCCACCGCGCGATCTGGGGCGAGGATCGTGAGGGCAACTTCGCACTCCCCGACGACAAGCTACCTGACCTGTGTTTCGTATATCGCGTTCCCCTGCACTGAGGTCTTCCTCGAGCCGGTGGCCGTCGGCGATGCGCTGCCGGATATGCCCCTGTTCCTCACGCCAGAGGTGTATGTCCCATTACCCCTCGAAGCCACCTACCAATCGGCCTGGGAGGCCGTACCCGCCGTCTGGCAAGAGGTGCTGGCTGCTCCCCCTGCGAATGGTCGCAAGAAGTCCGGGCGCGGCCGGAAACCGAAGAAATGACCGAGGCTCATCCCCGCCAGGTCGCAGCTCACCCTACGCCAACCGCAAGAGCCTTGATACAATAGTTCCTGCTCGAAAACCCTCCGTGACTGTGCGCTCGAAGAGGTTGAGGTATCATGCCGAAGCCGACTTCCCACCGGCAGTTCGCCCCCGCGATCGGATCGACTCTGGCCCTCCTGATCGGCCCCGTGCTCGGGATCGTCACGGCTCGAGCCGCCGATCTGGCCGATCCCGAGGGCGCCAACCTTTTCCGTGAGAAGATCGCGCCTGTGCTGAAGGCGGAATGCTTCCGTTGCCATTCATCGGGGGCGGAAAAGCTCCGGGGCGGGCTTCGTCTCGACGCGCGTGAGGCGATCCTCGAAGGTGGTGACTCCGGACCCGCGGTCGTCCCGGGCAAGAGCGGAGAGAGCCTCTTGATCCAGGCAATCCGCCACGAGGACGGCCTGGCCATGCCCCCGAAGAAGCCGAAGCTCTCCGAGCAGACCCTCGCCGACTTCGCGCAAGTGGGTCGATGCCGGCGCGCCCTACCCAGCAGCAACGGAAACCCAAACTTCGGCCACGTCACCCATACAAGAAGGCGCGGCACACTGGGCCTTCCAGCCGGTCAAGAAGACGCTTCCGCCGCAGGTGAACGACTCCGCATGGGTCCGCAACCCGATCGACGCCTTCATCCTCGCCAAGCTCGAAGAGCGTCAATGGCAGCCCGCGCCGCGGGCCGAGCGCGGAGATTGGCTCCGTCGCGTGACCTTCGACGTGACCGGCCTGCCCCCCTCACCCGAGGAGATTGCGGAATTTGAAGGCGATCCGTCGCCCCGTGCCGAGGAGCGTGTGGTCGACCGGCTCCTGGCCAGTCCGCGGTACGGCGAACGCTGGGCGCAGCACTGGCTGGACGTCGTCCGCTTCGCCGAATCGGAGGGCTTCGAGTACGACCGGCACATTCCCGACGCCTGGCGATACCGCGATTATGTCATCGCGTCCCTGAATCGGGACAAGCCGTTCGACCGGTTCGTTGTCGAGCAGATTGCGGGTGATGAAATCGCGCCCGAAGATCGGGAGTGCCAGACGGCATCGATCTTCCATCGCCTCGGCCCGGTGCGCCGCAATGCCGGCAACCCCGACATCGCGCTGAGTCGCAACGAGGTCCTCACCGAACGCACCGACATCATCGGCACGGCGTTCCTCGGTCTGACCGTGGGATGTGCCCGATGCCATAACCACAAGTTGGAGCCGATCTCGCAGAAGGATTATTACCGGCTCCAGGCGTACATGGCCGCCACCGAGGAGCACGACATCAACCTCGGCGCACCGGCCGAGCGCAAGACCTGGGAGGATCAGAGCAAGAAGATCCGGAGTGCGATCCAGAAGCTCCAGGCGAAGGCGCGCCGGGCCAGGGGCGCCGAGAAGGAGAAACTGAGCGAGGAGATCGAGGCGCTGGAAGACTCGATCCCGCCGCCGCCGGCCACGATCCCGGCCACCTGGAACGATTCCGCACACCGGACGTCCATCCACGTCCTGAAGCGCGGGGTCTGGGAGAACAAGGCGGAAGCCGTCGGTCCCCGGCCGCCGAGCGTGCTGGTCGCCGACGACCTGTCCGAGCTGCCCCAGGATGTGGCCGATCCTCGCAGTTGGCTGGCGCACTGGCTGACCTCGCCCGCGCATCCGCTGACCGCCCGCGTGATCGTCAACCGGCTCTGGCAACATCATTTCGGCGCGGGGCTCGTGAAGACGGTCAACGACTTCGGGACCAAGGGGGATCGCCCCAGCCATCCGGAATTGCTCGACTGGCTGGCGGCCACGCTGGTCGAGAACGGCTGGCGATTCAAACCCATTCACCGCCTGATCCTGCTCAGCGACACATATCGGCAATCGAGCCGCGCTGGGAGCGCCCAGTCAGCCTGCGCAAGACGACCCGGAGAACCGATTGCTCTGGCGGTTCAGCCGCCGCCGACTCGACGCGGAAGAGATCCGCGACGCCATGCTCGCGGTCTCCGGCCGGCTCAATGGGCACGCCGGTGGACCCAGCGTGATCGTCCCCGTGGACCGGGAGATCGTGCGGAGCCTCTACAAGCCGTCACAATGGCAGGTCGCTCGGGACCCGGTCGAACATGACCGCCGCTCGATCTACCTGATTGCCAAGCGGAACCTCCGGCTCCCGTTCCTGGAGGCGTTCGACGCCCCGGCACTCCTCACCAGTTGCTCGCGACGAGTGTCGAGCACTCACGCACCCCAGGCGCTGGAGCTGCTCAACGGGAAACTCGCCAACGATCTGGCCGCGGGCTTCGCACATCGACTGCGTGTGGAGACCCCCGGAGAACCGCGTTGCGTCATCGACCGCGCCTACCGGCTGGCCCTGGGCCGACCTCCAACGCAACGCGAGGAAGCGATCGCGATGGAATTCCTTCGCGACCAGCCGCTCGAAGAATTCACGCTGGCCCTGTTCAACCTCAACGGGTTCCTCTATGTTCCCTGAATCCTGCCCCCATGTCCGGCCCACGCGCACTCGCCGGGAATTCATCCGCGACGGTTTCTGCGGTTTCGGGGGCCTGGCGCTGGCCTCGCTGCTGCACCAGGAGCAGGCGCCGCGCCGGAGCCACCAACCCCCTGGCGCCCAGGCCGCCGCATCATTCCCGCCAAGGCGCGGGCCGTGATCTTCCTGTTCATGGCCGGCGGTCCGAGCCATCTCGAGACGTTCGACCCCAAGCCGCTGTTGAACCGGCTCAGCGGGCAGACGCGGCCCAAGGAGTTCGGCGAGGCCAAGTACCAGTTCGTCTCGAAGAACGCCAAGCTGCTCGGCACCCGTCGCACGTTTCAGAAGTACGGCCAGAGCGGCATCGACGTCTCGGACCTGTTCCCGCACCTGGCCGGCTGCGTGGACGACCTGGCGGTCATCCGATCGTGTCACGGCGACATGGTCGTGCACTCGGCTGCGCAGTACGAGCTGTTCTCCGGGCGGGTCACACCGGGGTTTCCGAGCATGGGCTCGTGGGTCTGCTACGGGCTCGGTTCCGAGAGCGACTCGCTCCCGGCCTTCGTCGTGATGCCGGATCCCAAGGGCGCGCTGGAGGCCGGCCAGCCGATGTACATGCACGGCTTCCTCCCGGCCGTGTATCAGCCGACGATGTTCCGGCCCGGCGACCGGCCCGTGCTGAACCTCGACTTGCCCGAGGGCGTCAGGCTGGATCGGCGCCGGCGCACCCTGCGACTGATCCACGACCTGAACGAGGCGACGCTCGACCCGGACGACCAGGAGTTCCACGCGCGGATCAATACCTACGACCTGGCCTTCCGCATGCAAACCGAGGCGCCCGACGTGCTCGACCTCTCGCACGAACCTCAGGAGACGCTCGACCTCTACGGGATCGGAGTCGAGCCGACCAACGACTACGGCCGGCGCTGCCTCCTGGCGCGGAAGCTGGTCGAGAACGGCGTGCGATTCACGTGCGTGGTCTCCGGCGGTGGCCCAGGCAACCAGCAGTGGGACGCCCACAACGACATCGAGGAGAACCACCATCGCAAGGCCGCCGAGACGGACAAACCCGTCGCCGGCCTGCTCAAGGATCTGAAGCGCCGGGGCCTGCTGGAGAGCACGCTGGTCCTCTGGGGCGGCGAATTCGGCCGCTCACCCGAGGCCGAGTCGTCGCGCGGTCGCGACCACCACAACCTGGGCTTCACCATGTGGATGGCCGGCGGCGGCGTCAAGGGCGGCCAGGTCGTCGGCGCGACCGACGCCATCGGCCTCCACGCCATCGAACGCCCCTATCACTTCCGCGACGTCCATAACACGATCCTGCACCTCATGGGCCTCGACCAGAACCGGCTGACCTATCCCCACCTGGGCCGCAACGAACGGCTGACGTTCATCGAAGGGAAGGTCATCCGGGAGATTGTCTGATCCGACTTCAGATTCTCGGCTTTCCGGAATCGCTAATGAGTTGGGCTCGGTCAACCGCGCTCAGGCCGTTGCAGGACTTCCGGACGATCCGATATTCATGTGCCGGATTCTGCGCGGCGCCTGCGTAGTTCATGAACCGACTGGCTCGCGTAGGGTAAACCGATCTCACGGCACCTGACGATTGAGCTTCAGCAACAGCCGTTCGGCGCGGAAGACGATCTCGATGTCCTTCTCCTTCAGGGCATCTTCGAGCACAGGCACGGCGACGGGCCCCATTTCGAAGAGCCGCGTCTCCGCCGAATCCCGCGCCTTGGGAGACTGGTCGCCGAGCTGCTTCACGAGGTTGCGGGCGCGATCCTGGAGCCGCGGATCGACGCCGTAGACGACCAGCAGCGCCGTGCGGACCAGCTTCTTGGGCGGCGGGAACACATCCAGGAGCACGGCGTCGTCGATCGCCGGGCGCGAGAGATGGACCAGGACGACCAGCTCCTTCGGTTCGAACACCGCCGGACCGTATTGTTCGAGCAGCAGCTTCACGGCGTCGTCGCGGAGGCCCTGGGCTACCAGGCGGCGGGCTATCGTGTCGCGGGTGACTTCCCGAAATCCGGGATCCGCAGGCTTGCGCGGTTGGGGCATGACGAGCTTCACGGGCGGTCCTTCGATCGACTTGCCCTTCTTATCGGCCTCTTCCGCCAGCCGGGCCGCCGTGGTGATAAACAGCCGGCCATCCTCCGTGATCCGGTAACTCAGCCCGGCGCCGCCCAGCACCTCGGCCAACGCGTCACGGGCCGCGATGCTCCCGGCGTTCATATCCATCGTCTCATTCAGATTGACCTTCTCCTTCGCCAGCGTCTTCTCGTCGAGCTCATACCGCAGGCGGGCCTGACCCGCGATCAGGTCGAGGAACTGACGACGGGGCGCCTTTGGAACGTTCACCGCGATCGGCCGGTTGAGCGCCTGGTTCGACGCGGGCACGCACGTTCGCATCGCCCTCCGCCGGCAGCGGCGTGGGTTCTTCCTCTTCGTCCTTCTTCTTGGTTTCCGCCTCCTGAAACACCGCCTCGGCCTTCTGTGCGTCCGTCTTCTTCGAGGCCTCTTCCTTCTTGGTTGCGGCTCCGTCCTTCTTCTTCGCGGCCGCTCCATCCTTCTTCTTGGCGGCGGGTTCCTCCTTCTTGCCGTCGGATTCGTCCGCCTTCTCGGGAGTCGCCGTCGGCAGCTCGTCCAGCCAGCCGACGCGGAATCCATTGTCCGTCGGGGCGATCACGGCGACGTCCAGAAGGCGGCGGTTGGTCAGGTTCTGCAAGGTGTACTCATCGGGGCCGCCCCGGATCTTCACCGGGATCGGGATCGCGACCTCGGCATCGTAGGCGATGAACCGCTCATAATGCGACTCGTGCTTGAGGAACAACGCCGAGGTGTTCTGGCGCAGCTTCTGGAACCAATGGTCGTTCGGGAGATAGGTCTGCGGGATGTTCGCCGGCGGATTCGCGGAGAAATCCGACTTGAACCATTGCAGCCGCCCGGCGCGCTCGGTGCTCGTCGGCCAGTGGGAAAGGAAGAGGCCCTTCTTCGCACGAAGGTTGACGTCCACATCCTTGCTCGGATCGCCGAAGAACTGCACCACCGATACCGGGGCGATCGGGAACTTACCCTCCAGCTCCTTGCCCTCGAACTTCGGCCGGTTCGTACCGACCGGGCCGGGCATCGCGTTCTTGTAGTTGCGCGTCGTGTTCAATGTCGTCTGGGCCGGATTACCGACCCATATCGACCATTCGTAAACCTCGAGCGGCGCCGACGGATTGTCCTTCTCCTTGGCCTTGGCTTTCGCTTGGTCCTTGTCATCGAATCCCGATGAGCGAAAGGCTGCGCCCATCACGAGGGCCAGGGAAAGCAACAGCCAGCGAGCTCTAGCGAACACGGTACGCATCGATGGGCTCATCCCTCAAGGGAACTCACGGAGGTCAGACACTTCGCCAGGCATCGCCTTCGCGTCAGGCTGGGAAAGCCCGACCTACTTGGGGCCTTTGGGGGCCGTCGACGACGCCGATGCCTTGGACGGGGCGTTTCGAAAGAGGCGGGCGTTCGCCCAGATCACGCGGTCGCCGGTGTCCTGACCGCGGCCGAAGTCCACCCGGAGCCGCAATTGCTCGACGCCCGCCACCGGCAACGACAGCTTGACCGGCGGATCGCTCGCCCGGAGGTCCGGATTGGCATAGAGTTCCTTGCCGTCGGCGAAGACCCGACAATCGACGCGCCCCTGGCCTCGCGAGGCGTCATCGAAGCCGACCAGGGTTTCGAACGTGGTATACCGGCCATTGAGGTCATAGGTCAGTATACAGCGCGAGTGGACCGCCACCCCGCGATCGTAGGTCTGGCCGTTGATCTTGATCGGCCCGCCCGCGAGGTTGACGTCCCGGCGCCAGGGGAGCCGGCGGCCGAAGAACGGTGTCTCTTCGACCTTGCTCGGGTTCAGGTCGGACAGGTACGTCAGCTTGCCTCCGCGGAACCGCACGGACTGTACGTCCGCGGACGGGAGCTTCAGCTCCTGGCCCCACGGCGTCTCGACTTTCCAGATGCTGGTGTCCAGGTCTTTCCATCGCCCGGAGACGACGACGTGGTCGGGCATCGTGAAGCTCGTTCGCAGATCGTCCGTCCGATCCGATTCGCTCCGGGCCGCCATGACGAGACCTTCCACTTGCTTGAGCGGCAGCGTTCGGAGCCGGCCCTGGTACTGGAACCGCAGCTTGTCGTCCTCGGTCCCTTCGACAATCCCCGGAATGGCCAGGACTTCCCCGTTCTTGGTCTGAGCGAGCAGCAGGTCTTCCGATCCTCGGGCCTTCAACCGTCTGGCGAACGACTCCGGGGATTCCTTGCGGTCGAGCACGCCGAGTTGAATCCCGACGACTCGCGAGAGTGGCACGTCGAGATGGTCCTGCCAGGGCGTCGTGATCTTGACGACGTCCTGGCCGATGCGGTCGAGCTTGCCGCAGAGCTTCTCGTCGCCCGTCAGGTGTAGCCAGGCATCGAGCCGCTCGAACCCCGGCGCCTTGGGATCGACGGCCAGATCGGGCTTGGTGTGAGCGTCGGCCTGGAGGTTGGCATTCGCGTTCTGCCCGTCCGCGTACACGACGGCGATGGTGAAGCTCTTCTGGAAGCAGTCGCCGGGCGGCGGCTCCAGATAGAGGTCCGCCGAGGGTTCCGTCCCCGATCGTCGGACCGCGATGGGCCAATCCTGAGAGTCCGTGGTGTCGAGCCGCCAGCTCGTCTGGCCCTTGTCCGTCTGACAGCCGATGGTGACCTGCTTGATCGCCGCGGATCTGAGGTTGGATAGCGTCAGGCTCAGGTCGCGGATGCCGTTCTTCTTCGGTTCGACCTTGGGATACTTCGCGGGCGCCGTCGTGCCCGGCGGCGGGGCGAGGACGTCGTCGGTACCGTCGGTCTTCTTGGCGTCGGGTTTCTGGGCGGACTCGTCCTTCTTCGCGCTCAGGCCGGGCAGGGTGAAGTCGAGGTTGGGTTGTCCCATGAAGCGAGCCGACATCGCGGGCGTCCGTTCGAATCGGATGCTCTCGACCTCATCGAGCGGGATCTTGGCCTTCGGCGGCGGAGGCGGAGGCGGAGGCGCGGGCGCGAACACAGCCGACGGCTCGGCACCCGGCGCGAACGGATCCCCGGTCGCCCCCCCTGCCCCAGCGGGTTTGGCGGCGGCGGGCTGGGCCGGCGCGGCGGCCGGTTGGGCGGCCGGTGCCGGCGCGGCCGCGGGTGCGGCAGCCGGGGCGGGTGCGGGTGCAGCGGCAGCAACCACGACCTGTACGGCACCGCCGGCCGGCGCGACGGCCATGACCATGGCTGGCGCCGCGGCCGGTGCCGCCGCGGCGCAGACGCGGGCACGGGTGCAGACCCAGGCGTGGGTGAGGACGGGCCTCCGGGTGCTTTCGGGGCTCCCCCGGGCGGCGTCTTCGGTTGACCGCCGACGACCAAGATTCCGCCCTCGATGGCGGTCGGGTCGGCATAGACGATCTGACCGAAAACCGTGCGAACGATGGTCCCCAGGCCGTTGATGTGGTCGGCATGGATCGTGATGTCGCGGAAGACCACGTCGACGGGCTCGACCCCGTTCCGGTTCGAGGCGAACAACTTCACCGCGGAGACATCCATCGGCTGGACATCCACCTGGCCGAGATAGCGCGGACGGCTCGACCTGCTGTCGAACACCTCGTATCGAACCGTATTGCCCTCGCGCTGGAGCTCCAGGCGGACCACGTCGCCCGTGGCGGGGAAGGTCTTCCGCGGCGGCTTTGGCGGCGGTTGGCCCGGCCCCATCATTCCCATCCGCATTTGCATTTGCATCTGCATCTGCATTTGTTGCGGGTTGGCCCCCGCCTTCTCGATGGGACGATAGACTTCCGAATTGTTCGGCTCACGCAGGCGCACCAGCGTCACGTCGGGCTGGTTGATGTCCTGGAACGCGATCGCCACGCCGATCGCCACGCCGTCCTCCTGGGCGGGCTTCGGCATCTTCTTGATCACGAAGCTCGCCGAGAGCCGGAAATTGCCGCCGAACTTCAGTTGCTGCGGCGTCTTCCAACCCGTCTCCGGAAGCCCCGCGCCGAAGGTGATGCGCAGGCCGTCGTCTTCCCGCTTCAGCGCCTTCTTCTCGCCATATCCTTCGGCATCGAGCGTAGGCTGATCGAGCTCCTTGGCGACCAGCGAACGCGCGTAATCCATGTCGCCGACACTCAACAGACCGATCAGCAGGACGACCGCGGAATGCATCACGTTTCCTCGCTCACCACGTTCACTCGGGAGTCAGTGGGATCGCCGGACGACGAGAGCCCCCGGGGTTCGCCCTGTGCCGAGCTCCGACGGCCCGTTGGGCCGAGGGAATCGGGCCAATCCAGCTGAAAATCACTCATCCTTCATCCTTCATCCTTCATCCTTCCAACAAGTCAAGGCTTGTCATCGAAGATCTCCTTCGTACGCGTGTCCTTGGCTTTTTCGGTGGCGTCGAGGATCTCGTGCTGCATCCGGAGGACCTCGGCGACCTGGTTCACGACGTCCACGAAGCTTTCCCACTGCGACATCTGATCGAGGATGGCCCTCATCTTGGTGACGACCTGTTCGTGCAGCCGCCGAGCTGCTTCCAGGTTGGCGCCGGGGGTCGTACCGGTACCCGAGAGCGTCTGCAGCACGCCCCGCAGCTCGTTCATCGGGCCGGACGTGAGAGCCCGCAACGGGTCGATGACCCCCTCTTGCAGCAGTCGGTGGGACTTTGCCGAGCCGACCTGGTTCAGCTTCATTTCCTGGAGCGTGTCGGTAATGCGTCCACCGATCTGCTCGAGTTGCCGGTTCGCCGAATGCTGGAGTCGCATCAGGCGAACGAGCTCCTCGGTCGAGGGCTTGCCGGCCAGGACCGGCGTCTGCTTCTCCGTCGATTCGAGCACGGCGACGAACTTCGCCCGCTCGGTCCGCTGACGGAGCAAGATCTCGTAGAAGAGCTCCTCGGGCGGGACGACCTGAAGTTGGATTGCACTGGATCGGCCGGTCTGGACGCCTCGGGCACAACGGTCATCCGCCTCGGCAGTAATCCGGATCAGCGTCCCGACCGCGGGCGGCCTGGCTTGCAAGAACAGGTCGTGCCGGACCTGGTAGTCCAGGACGGCGCGATCCTTGTCCACGGACATCGGCAGGCTGACGGTCTCGCGCTGCGTCTGCGGCCGGTCGTTCTCCTTGCCCTTCTCCTCGACGAGGAGCGTCCGATCGACTTGCAAGCGCAGGGCGGCCAGTCCGAAGTCGTCGGTCGCGCCGACGGTCAGCGGGATCGTCGCGACCGCCGTGACATGGCCGCCGACGCCGACGGCCCGCAAGCTGACGCGCGGCTCCCGGTCCTTCAGCAATCCGATCGAGAGGAACGTGGGCCGCGAATCCAGGCCGGTCGTCGCGGAAGTCAGCAGGATTTCCAGGGTGGTGGCCTCGCGCAGGGTCCACCGCGCGACGAACGTCCGGTCGTCCACGCGCTTCAGCTCCGGCGGATTACCCGACTGGATCTTCAACCGGGTGTCGGAAAGCGGCTCCGTGCCGACGAGCGTCAGCTCGACCTCGGTGTCGGGCAGGAAGACCAGGTGCTGGTGCGTATCCTCCACGCTGCGAAGGCCGTCGTAGGCCGCCCCGGGCTCCCGGACGCGGACCTTGGTATCGGCCAGCGCAGGCCGGTTGACGCGTTCGAGGATGAGCGGGCCCAGCCAGTCGTCGCCCCCGGTCAACTCGAAAGTCGACGACGCGGCCTCCGGCGGAAAATCATATCGGAAACTCGCCGGCTTCGCCTCGTTCATCGCGCCGTCCCGGACCTTCCCCTGGGCGCTCCGTTCCCGCACGATGACCGCCCGGGGCGTCACCGACGAAGCCGGCTGCCACTTCAAGGGCAGCGACCTGCCTCGCCCCCGAATGAACCAATCCTCCCCGCGAGACTCGATATACGGCAGGTCGGACCGGACCTCCATCACGAATCGTTCATCGCGCGGCGCCAGGAGGCGGCCATCGGCATCCAACCCAACGACGCTGAGATACGTCCGCTGCGGCCAGCGTTCGGAAGAGCCGAAGAGCCAGCGCGCCGCGCTGAGGCGCGCCGCGTTCGGTGCCAGCCTGGCAAACTCCGCGGGCACGAGCAGGCCGGCGACCAACACCATGACGTGGATGGCCGTCCGTCTCCGGTTCCACAGCAGCCGCCAGTCCGAGGCCGAAAGCGCCGCGCACGCCTGGCTCACCGCCAGGCGCACCATGGCCGGCGAGGCGGTTGCCCCGGGCTCATTCAGCACGTCCAGGAGCTGGAGCACGTCCGCGACCTGCTGCCCGGTCCCGGGCCGGTACCGGTCCAGGGTCATCGCCAGCGTGAGTTCGTCGATGCGCGACGACCGCCATCGCCGGACCGCGCGGACGATGAGGAACGCGAGGATCCCCGCGACGCTCATGCCCAACAAGGTCCAGCGGACCGAGACGCTGAATCGGAACCACCAGTCGAGGAAAACCAGCACGGACGACGTCGCTACCAGGACGATCGCCGCGTCAACCACGAACTCCAGGACCAACTGGAGGTGCAGGCGTCCGCGCAATCGCGCAAGCTGATCCCGCAAAGTTCGCTGCTCATCGCGGAGCGAATCGAGCGTCGGCAAATCCAGCACAGTCGCCACGGTTGGGGCCCCGTCGAGTTCAGATCGGGCGATCGCCCAGGGAAATACGGATTCGAGATTCCGGATTCGAGATTCCGGATTCGAGATTATAGATTTTTGAATATCAATTCATATTTACGATTTCTATATCTTGAAACTGAGATTTCAGACCATCCGATACACCTTCCGCAGCACCCACTCCAGGGTCAGGCTCAGGACCATCGTCACGAAAATCAGCGGTGCATCCCAGAGCTCATCGCGCGTTTCCAGCGTGCGCGTGACCTCGCGCATGGGAATCGCGTCGTCGAGCTTGTCAACGTCGGAGAGGTCGAGGACCCGGCCGTTGGTGAGGCGGGCCAGCTCCGCGAGAAGCGGCCGGTTCAACGAGGGCTCGTCGACCTCGCGCCGGGGCGGCTCGACGCGGAACGTCGTGGTCGAGACGCGCACACCGGAGCCCGTGTCGACCGCGGTCGCCGGGACGATCCTCAGCGAATAGGCACCGGCGTGCTCGGCGGGGAACGCCGCGGTCAGCAGGCCGGGATCGTCGGGCACGCGTTCGAACCGGAGCGGTTCCGGCGGCTGGCCGGCGATCTCGAGCTCGGCCGTGATCTCGGCGGCCTCGGCCGTCGCGGCGGCGTCTGTATACCGGACGCCGACCGACACGCGCTCGCCAACGCGATAGACGCCCTTCCCCAGATGCACCTGGAACGGGAACCGGCCACCCAATGCCTTGTTCCGCCCCACGCGATCGATGAGGCGCGCCCAGAAGCCGTCGAAATAGTCCTCCGAGAGATACCGCCAGCGATAGGTGCTATCGAAGCCGATAAAGACCGTCCGGCCCGGCCCGTAGAGCTGCGAGGCCAGGAGCACGTGCCGTCCATACTGGTTCTGCATCCGCGGGTCGCCGTGGCGGGCCAGGACCGTCGCGCCGGGCCGGGCCCGGGTGACGGGGAAGCTCCAGTACATCCCCGGCAGGCTGGTCAGGATCGCGCGATTGCGGATCGGGTCCGCGTTGAACTCGAAGATCGGGTCGCCTCGGCCCTCGGGCGTCAATTCCAGGGTATAGGTATTCTGGGAGCTCAGCCGCACCTCGGCGTCGGTCCGGAACAGGCCGGGCTCGCGGACGACGGGCAGGATGCGCGTCCAATTCCCGCTGGTCCTCGTGCCATCGGCCGATTCGAAGAGCTGCTGGGAGTAGAGTTCGCCCGAGACGAAGATCAGCCCGCCGCCTTCCTGACCGACGAAGTTCGTGAGCATCTCGGGCCACTGGGCCCCGAGCGCCCGCAGGTCGGGATCGACCAGGAGGAGGGCGTCGTATCGGCTCAGCTCGGCCGCGTCGTTCGGAAGCCGCGTGATGGGTCGGTCGCCCGGCTGGCGGTAGCCCGGGTCGGAATGCTGGATCCAGGCGGCGAACTCGACGTGCTGATCGCGCAGCAAGGCGTTGCGGAGGAACTGCACTTCCGCCGACGGCTCGCCGGCGAGCAACAAGACGCGGATCTGCTGGCGGACCACCTTCACCGCGGCCGTCGCGACGTTGTCGTCCTGCGTCAGCTCCGGGCCGGCGTCCTCCACCTTCGCCGAAACTCGTACTGACCGACCACCTTGGGCGTGATTCGGAACGTGGTCCGCTTGAGGATGCCATCTTCGCCCAGCACCACCCGCTGGCTGCCGACCGGTTCCCAGCCGCCGTCGTTGATCCGCTGTTCCAGGACGACCGTCGCCTCGGCATCCTTCAGCCCGCGCGCCTCGACCACGACGGCCAGATTCATGGGGTCCTGGACGAAGACGACCGGGCTGGCCTCGATCTCGGCGAGGCGAATGTTCCGCGGCCCCTCGATGGCCCCGGCGGCGATCGCGAAGATCGGGATGTTCTGCCGCACGGCGGCTTCCACCGCGCGGAGCGGGTCTTCCCCCGTATTGGACCGCCCGTCGGTGGCGATGACCACACCGGCCACCGGCTGACCTCGATGAGCGGAGAGCACGCCCTGAATCGCATCACCCAGCGGCGAGATCGGACGCTTCGGCTCGACCTGGTCGAGGGTCCGCGCCCGCGCGGACTCGCCCGAGCCATCTCGAGTCGCCGAGTCCAGGTCGTAGAGATACAGCTCCCGACCGCGCTCGAGCGCATCCAGGTTCGGGCTCAGGACGTGCTTGACCAGGTCGAGCCGCGGTGTTTCCCGGAGCCGCTCCACCGGCGATCGACTGCCCTGGGAGCCCAGTTTCAAGTCCGCCGCCAGCGCCACGGCTTTGGTATCGTCGGTGTAAGGATCGGAGAACCGCATGCTCTCCGAGTCGTCGAGGACCAGGGCGAGATGAGACTGCACCGTCTCGCGCAGCGACGAGACCCAGATCGGCTCGAGCAACATGGTCGCGAGCGCCAGCAAGGTCAGTCCGCGCAGGCTGACCAGGACCCATCGCTTCTTCCGCGACAGATCCCGGCGCTCCAACCGGTAGAGCCGCCAGATCAGCGCCACGAGCACGATCGCGCTCACGATCAGCACGAGCGTACCGGCTCCCCGCGGCATCGTCCCGAACTCGAGCCGAGACTCGCCGCTCGACACCGCGCCGGGCGACCGTTCGATACCCAGAATTGTCTGCCAGAATCGATTCATAGTCAGCCGTGGATCGCTCCAGAATCACCTCACCGCGACCGGCCGGCCCAGGTCGCGAAGATCGACTCGATAATCAGGAGGACCAGCAGTCCACCGGCCAGGTCGCGCCAGATCTCGCGACCGGTCGAGGAGAAGAGGTTGGCCTCATCCGAACGCGCGGAGATCACCTCGACGCTCACCGGCTCGAACAACGTTCTCAGGTCCGCCGCCGCGATCCGTTCCAGGGCACTCTCGCGCGGATCGGGATTGGCCGCGTAGGCATCCTGCTGGGTGCCGAGCGGCCCTTCGTCCCAGAGGATGCGGTACAGTCCGGCCCGTCGCGTATCGGGGACCACGATCTCGACCGCCGGGGCACCCTCGCCCTGCGGCTCGGGCAGCGGGGTGGCCGAGAGCGATCGCGGGTCGCCGCCGCCCGGCGGATTCACGCGGATGTTGGAGACCTGCTGATTCGACCGGACCACGCGACGCATTCGCTCGCCGGCCGTGATCGTGTTGACCAGCCGGGTGGGACGCGCCGACCCGCGCACGGCCTCGCGCACCGCCAGGACGAAGCTCGGCTCGATCGGCCAGTCGTTCCCCGCACGGTCGGCCGTGGTCGTCCACAACAGGACGCGCCCGTCGCCCAGGGTGCGCTCGATCACCGCCGGGGACCGGGCCGGGTTGTTCCATCGCGCCAGCACGCGGACCTGATCGCCGTCGGCCGGTTCGTTGACGCTCATGTATTGGCGGACGGCCACCCGTTCCAGCGCGGAGGACTTCAGCTCCAGCAGCTTCTCCAGCGGCGACGGACGCGCCGGCTCGATGATCAGCCCGCGGATGTTCTCGTCGACCAGCGACTTCATCGAGCAAGGCAGCAGCCGGCGATCCGCGCGGAAGAGGAGATCGTTGTAGAGCCCGATATCCAGCTTGGCCCCGGTGAAGATCATCAGGCCCATGCCCTCGCGGACGAGGGCGTTCAGTCGATCGGCTTGTTCGGGCGTCGGGGCCGCGACGTTGGCCAGGACCAGCACGTCCGGGAGGTCCCGCCGCGGCGACAGGAAATCGTTATCCTGGGCGACCTCGACCCGCCAGGCCTCCGCCGCGCCGATGCCGATCGACAGCGGAGCCGCGAGGTAATCGACCTCCGAGCCGAACGGCTCCGACGACGGCTCGCCGTCCACCAGGCGGATCAGCAGCGAGTCCTTCACCGGAACCGCGGCCCAGCGCTGGTTGTCGCCCGGCAGCTCGTCGTCCTGGATCCGGAACGAGACATCGTGCGAGCCCGGCCCCGGGAACGGGACGGTCAGCGGGACGCGGGCGACCTCCCGAGGGGCGATGTCCGGCAGGTCCACCTCCGTCGGCTTGTCGTCGACGCGGAGGATCGCCTTGGCCCCCGCGACCTGACGCGTCGAGTCGTTCCGGATCACCGCCTCCCAGTGGCTCGCCGCACCGGCCAGGACCGTGCGATCCACCGGGAGTAGCGATTGCAGCGCGATGTTGGCCGTGTCCTCGGACCCCACGTCCACGATGCGGACCCGGACGCCCGCCTCGCGCCAGCTCTGGGCGATCGCGGAGATCCCCCCCTCCCAGCCGGCCTTCCGCAAGTCGGTGAAGATGGTGACCTGCCGCGTCGGATACGTGCAGGATCGCAGCAGCTCGTCGATGCCCTCCAGAACCGACGGCCAGGCGGCGTGGGTCGCCGTCAACGGCAACGCCAGGGCTGCGGCCCGCAGTTCGTCGCGCCGCGTCCCTTCGACCTCGTGGAGCACCGGGCTGCGCGGCGCCGAGGTTGTCACCAGCGTGCAGCGATCCGTCGGCCGGACCGAGGCCAGCAGCGACGCCGACATCTCCCGGGCGCGCTGGAATGCCTCCGCATCCGCGCTCGAATAGCCCATGCTGAGCGAGTCGTCGATCAGCACGACCTGGCTGGTACGACCGCCACTGCCCAGCCAGTGCTCCAGCCCCGTCGGGTTGAGCACCGGCCGCGCCAGGAAGAAGAACAATAACAGCATCAAGCAGATCCTCAGCAACAAGAGCAGGAGCTGTTCGAACTCGATCCGACGTCGATTCTTCTGGATCGTCAGTTTGAGGTAGCGCATCGGAGCCCATTCCACCCGGCGGAACCGACGGCGGTTCAGCAGGTGGATGATGATGGGGATGACGCCCAGCAGCATCCCCCAGGCTAGCATGGGCTCAGAAATGTCATCATGCCTTGCATTGTTGCCCTGGTGCTCGAACGGTGTTACCGGATTCAAGATTCCGGATTCCGGATTCGAGATTCCGAATTCCGGATTCAAAATTCAACATGCGGGTTTCAGAATTTACTATAGATAAGATATTTTATTTCATGTTAAGGATCTTGAATCTCGAATCCTGAATCTCGAATCCCGAATCTCGAATCCTGAATCTCGAATCTCGAATCTCAGCTCCCATCGCCCAAGGAAGTCCGCCCCTACCGCGAACTCCGCCCCATTTCCTCTCGGGAGTGCAGGAACAGGCTGAGCGAGTCGCCGAGCGGCTCATCGGTCAGGAACCGCACGTGATCGTAGCCGCGGTTGCCGCATTCGCGCCGGACGCCCTCCAGGAAATCCTGCATGGCCTGCTGATACGACCGGCGGAACGCCCAGGGCTCGGCGAACAGTTCTTCCTCGCCTTCGATGTCGCGGAAGATCGTCGGCCCGTCGAAGGGCAATTCCAGCTCGTCGCGGTCGAGCACCTGCATCATGAGGACTTCATGGCCGTGGAATCGGAGGCGGTTCAGGCTGTCGTAGACGGCGTCCAGGTCGGTCAAGAGGTCCGAGACGATGACCAGCAGGCTCCGGCGCCGCAACTGGCCGGTGAGCGAGTGGAGCAGGCCGCCCAGCTCGGTCTTCCGGGTCGGGCGTGCAACGTTCGAGCAGGCCGGCCATCACGATGACCTGCGTCTGGGTCGCGGCGGGGGGCAGGACGGTCCTGGCCGCCTCGTCGAACAGGACCAGGCCCACCGGGTCCTGCTGGCGGGTCAGGAGCATCGCCAGGGAAACGACCAGGGTGCCCGCGTAGTCGAACTTCGACAGCGGCGCCGAGCCGCGATAATTCATCGACGGCGCTGGCGTCGACGACGAACGTGACCCGGACGTTGCTCTCTTCTTCGTATTGCTTGATGTAATGGCGATCCGAGCGGGCGAAGACGCGCCAGTCCAGGCGGCGGAGGTCGTCGCCCGGCGTGTAGTCGCGGTACTCGGCGAACTCGATGTTGAAGCCGTGGAACGGGCTGCGATGCTGGCCGCTGATCGCCCCCTCGACGAGCCGCCGCGAGCGCAGGGTCAGGTCCGAGATCTGCGCGATCGCGTCAGGATCGGAATATTTCCGCGACGGCAGCATCGTTGGCCCCCTTCCGGATCGGGACGTCGTTCAGGAGCTTCTTGATGATCGAGTCGCTCGTCTCGCCGGTGGCCTGCGCGTTGTAATTGATCACGATGCGATGGCGGAGCACCGGCGGCGCGACGGCGCGGATGTCCTCGACGGAGACGCTCGGCCGGCCGGCGAGCGCGGCGCGCGCCTTGGCCGCCAGGATCAAGGACTGGCCGGCACGCGGCCCGGCGCCCCAGGTCACCCATTCTCCGATGTAGCTCGGGCCGCCGTGCGCGGGTCCGCGCGTCGCCCGGACGAGGTCCATCGCATATTCGATGCAATGGTCCGAGACCGGGACCTTGCGCACCAATGCGCTGCAAGGCCGCGATCCGGTCGCCGGTCAGCATCGGCGTGATCGTCATGTTCCTCCACGCCGGTGGTGAGCCGGTAGATCCGCCGCTCCTCCTCGGGCTTCGGGTAGGTGATGAAGATCTTGAACAGGAAGCGGTCGAGCTGCGCCTCGGGCAAGGGATACGTCCCTTCCTGCTCGATCGGGTTCTGCGTGGCCAGCACGAAGAACGGGTCCGGCAGGCGCATGGCGGTGACCGCCGGCGGTCACCTGGCGCTCCTGCATCGCCTCGAGCAGGGCGGCCTGGGTCTTCGGCGGCGTGCGGTTGATCTCGTCGGCCAGGATCAGGTTGGCGAAGATCGGCCCGGGGACGAACCGCAATTCCCGCGCGCCGCTGTTGCGGTCCTCGTACAGCACCTCGGTGCCGGTGATGTCGCTGGGCATCAGGTCGGGCGTGAACTGGATGCGGCTGAACTCCAGCGTCAGCGACTCCGCCAGCGAGTGCACCATCAAGGTCTTCGCCAGGCCCGGGACGCCCTCGAGGATGCAATGGCCGCGCGCGAAGACGGCCATCAGGAGCTGCTCGACGACGTCGTCCTGGCCGACGATCTGGCGGGCGATCTGCTCCCGGATCTGGTCGTGGGCCGAGGCAGGGATTCCAGTTCGGCGAGATCGAGCTCTTCGGTCGTGGCACTCAAGATCGCGTCCCTCAAGTAGGTCAGGCTTTCCAGCCTGACATGTTTTCGGAATCAGACTGGAAAGCCTGATCGGCTATCCGACAAGCCCCGGTGGGGGGTCAACACGGCTTCCCGGATCGACTCTGGCCTCCAGGACTCAACGCTGGAAAATCGGAAGATACTTGTACGGTAGCTGCAAGATGATGGCGGCGATGGCGGTGCCGTAGACCTGGCCGATGCAGTCGCCGTTCCAGGACCCGTCGGGTCCTTGCATGGCGATCAACTGGTCGCGCGTCTTCGGGAAATACTTGTCCCAGTACTGGTCGCCGGCCATGTAGAACCCCTGGGAGGCGTAGAGATGCGTATAGAAGTCGTGCCCACCCCCCTTGGAAAATCCCTCCTGGGCCTGGAACTGCTCCCAGACGTACTTCAAGCAGTCGGTCGCGATGGTGCTGTCGAACTGGCCCGCGTTGTAGAGGGTCGCCACGGCGGCCGCCGAGATCGGCAGCCGGGGCCCGCCGCCGGAGACGAGCGAATACCGGATCCCGCCCTCGGCCGTCCGGCATTTCTCCAGGTACTTGACCGCCTCCTCGATCACGCCGCGCGGGACGAGGAACCCCGCGTTGTGGGCCGCGCGCAGGGCCTGGACCTGGGTGACGGTCACCGAGCCTTCGTCGCCGGCGCCGGGGATGTAGGTCCAGCCGCCCGCACCGCTCTGGCCCTGGCTGGTCAACGTCACGGCCTTGCGGACGACGATCTGCACCTGCCTGCGGAGCGACTCCTTGGTGATCATCCCGTAGACGCACGCGAGGAACATCAGCGCGAAGCCGTGCCCGTGCATCGGCTGGCCGCTGTCCTGGTTCGGGCCGGTGATCAGCCCCGTCGTGCGTGCCGCAGCGCACCAGGTACTCGACGGCCCCCTGCATGCTCTTCGCATAATTCCCGCGAGTTGGCGAGTTGCCGTGGGCCAGCATCGCCGTGCCCGCCAGGCCGGTCATGGCCACCGGATAAGCCTGGCCGCCGGGGTCGCTGATCCACGAGCCTTCCTCGGCCTGCTGGGCCTTGAGGAAATCCAACCCTTTCACGACGGCCCGGAGCGTCTCCGGCGTCACGTGCTTCGGCAGCACCTCCCTGTCCGCCGCCCGGGCACTCCGGAGGCCCGCCAGGCAGCCGGCGCCGGCGAGGGATGCGACGGCTCCCGTGCGACAATGGTCCAGGAACGCGCGACGCGTCGTGCGCGGCCTCCAGCCGATCGCGATCATGAGTGTGGGATTCTCGTCATGGTCCAGTCCTTCCCTTGTTCGCGGGTCTTGGAATGAACCTCGAAACGCACCAGCAACTCCACCCGGATCGGGATCTCCTGAAACTTCGACATCTCCAGCCGCTTGCGTGGCATCTCGTCGTCGCCCGTCGCCTGCCGTTCGCCGGGCACCGCAGACCTCCCGGATCGCCACGATCGGCCCCAGCTCGACGTGGCTCAACCGGGCCAGCCGCTCCGCGCGAGCCCGCGCATCGGCGATCGCCTTCTCGTACGCCTCCTCCTGGAGCTTGTCGAAATCCTCGAGGACGAATCGGACCAGGCCCGCCCCGCGATTCCGATTGTATCCATAGTAATAGTAATCATACATGTTGATTTGAGGACCGACGTGGGCGCCGGCGTCCTGGGCGACGTCGAGCAGCCTGCCGACCAGTTGCAGCACGCTCTCCTCGTCCATCTTGCGGATATCGGTGGCCTTGGCGACCAGCTTCCGCGAGAGCTGCACCTCGGTCTTGTTGCGCGTATTCGGCTGGTAGTCGAAGAAGTAGGGACTCTGCATCTGGCCTTTCTGGTCGACCATCAGCCCGCGCTCCTCCACGGCGACGTTCGCGAGCTTCAATGCGGAGAACGCGTCGCGGATCCGCTTCTTGGCATCGCGGTACTTGACGATCGCATCGGCGGTCAGCTCCGACGAGGCGCTGACATCCATGTCGATCTCCACGAGGTTCGGCTTGGCTTCCGCATGCCCCTTCCCGGAGACGGTGAACCCCTCGATGTTCGGCGTCGGGGCCATCATGCCCCCCGTCGGATCGAAGAACTGGGCTTGGGCCGGGCCGGCGGCCCCGAGCAGGGCCAGCGCGAGGGCGATGGCCGCGATTGCGGGCCGGGCCGGCTCGACGACTCTCGGCATCATCGTGGTGGGCATTCATTTCGAAGCCTTCTCCTTTGGGGTCGCGGGATCGTGGCGGGCGGCGACGGGGGCCCCGGACGACCGGCGCGGGTAGGCGGAGATCGTGCGATTGGAAACGGCCAGGAGCCACTGGTCGGTCAGCAGCAGGTCGCCGCCCACGACGCCGAGGTCCTTGCCGCGGAAGATCCGGCGGACCTGGCCCGATTTCGGGTCGATCTCGAAGATGCCGCGGGACGTCAGTTGCCAGAGGCCGTCCGGACGGACCAGGACGCGCGCCTCCATGCTGCCGTTCGGGACCGGATCGCCCAGGAGAGTTCCCGCGTCTCGAGGTCCATGGCGCTGATCTCCGCCCCGCCGAGGAACAAGGTATGCTCGCCGACGCCGAGCAGCCGCGACGACTTCGTGATCGGCCGCTCCCAGAGGACCTTCATCCGGTTGGGCTCGATGGCGTAGAGACGCTCCGACTGGACCCCCTTGATCAGGAACACTTCGCCGGATTGACAGGGGTGGACTACTCGCGGCCGTCGGCTCCTTCGACATGTAATAGTAGAATCGGCGATACCCCGACTGGAACGGGTCGGTCTTGTAGCCATATCCCCAATCCAGCACGCCGGTGTCGGCGTCGAGCCGTCCCAGCACGCCGATATGCGTATCCACGTAGACCGCGCCCGCCCGGTAGATCAGTTGCGGCTGGGGCGACGACTCGTTGCCGTAACCATAGCAGAAGTATTGCTGCCCCCCTTGCCGGAACAGGCCGACCTCGGTCTTCCAGAGGATCTTTCCGTCGTGCGGCTGGATCGCCAGGACGAGCTGCTGCGGCTGGCCCTGCTGCGGCATCTGGGGGTTCGCGCCGGTCTTGGCCGTGATGAACAGCTTGCCGTCGGCCAGGAGCGGAGGACCGACGAGGTCGAACCTGGGCGTAGTCGGCCAGGTCGCCCGATTTCCAGACGACCTCGCCGTTGTCGGCCCGACGGCAGTTCAACTGGAACGGGGCGAAGAAGTTCTGGTCCTTCACGTCCCGGGCCAGGCACCAGACGTGTTCGCCCGACGCGACGATCGCGAATCGGCTCGCGTCCATGAATCGGACCTGCTGCTGCATCGCCAGGACGTCGAGGTTATGGAAGGATGCGGAGCGCCAGAGCAGTTTCCCGCTCTTCAGGTCCAAGGCGAAGATATGCCCGAGGTAGTTGGCGATAGAGCGTCGAGCCGTCGATCGTCACGGCCGGTACGGCGACGCTGATGGAATTGGCCTCCCACTGGGTCAGTTCCGGCGGCGTCATGCCGGCCTCGATCGACTCGGCAAATCGCAACTGCCAGGCCACGTCGACCGACCCGGCGAGGTCAGGGCCCGAGTCGGCGGCCGGGGTTGACGGCTTCTCCGCTCCCGAGCTCGGGTCGTCGGCGATGAGGCGCTTCGAGCAGCTCGCCCGCCGTCGCCTTTTGCCCGCCGATGGTCACCGTCTCGTCGGCGTAGCGGCCCGCCAGGTCGGCGCGGACCTGGTCGAACTCCGATCGACGCCCCGCGCGGATCAGCGCCACGCCGGCCTTCACCGCGATCAGGGCCGGCGACGAGGTCCGTGTCGGGGCGTTCGCGCAGGATCGCCAGCCAGCAATCGGCCGCCCGGTCGAAGCGGCCCAGCTCGAAGTAGAGATCGCCCAGCCGGTCGGCCGCATTGTCGCCGACCGACGTGACGAAATAGGCGGAGAAGATGCGCTCGAGGTTCTTCTGCTCCGACGGCCCGTCGGCCGCATCGAGCAGCTTCTTCGCCTCGGCGTCGTAGAACAGCCGGCACGCGGCCTGGCCGTCCGGCGGCAGCGCGCCGAGGATCGTCCGCCGTTTCCGCTCGATCGGGATGATGAAACCCTTCTCGCCGTCGACGAATCGGAGGGTCTGCGCCTCGGGGATCGTGTAAAGGGCCTTCAAGGCACGTTCCCAGGCACCGCGCCGCTGGAAGCGATCGAAATCGTCGATCGCCTCCTTGACCTCCGTCGATGCCGGGGGCATCTGCAGAGGTCGGGCCGGATCGTCGTTCGTAACTTTGTCATCCTTGCCGTCCTTCACCTGCGCCAGGGCCGGCGCCGTTGCGAACAGGAGGATGACGATGGCCAGACGCATCACGGTCAAGTCACCTCGATGGAGTAGACGACAGTCTTCCCTACGACTTGTGATTCCGCGCGATCACCCGAAGCGCAGCGTGCAGAGAAGCACCAGAACTCGGATCGACGGGGCCCGCATTCGCCCTCCAGGAACCGGGCTCTCTTCCTGAATAAGACACTTGTAGTCGATCGACTACCCGATATGCAAGCGAAATTATTAAAATTCCCCAACTGATTCCGAGCGCTCTCTTGCGCCATCCGACCCGCAGCCAATCGACGCGCAAAGCGGGGCTCTCCGCGCGATCTCAGCCGGGCGACCGGAACCCCCAAGGGCCACCCGCCGCCGTTCAACAGGTGATCAGCCGTTTCGAGTTGACATCCCCTCGCATCGGCGGCGTCGGTCTGGCAAAATGAAGATGGTGTTCCCTGCGATTTCCCCCTCGACAGCCATGGGGCGATCCCATCCATGTCCGACATTTCCGAGCCCGGCCCCCTTGAGGCGACCGGACCGCCGCACCTCGAACTGTTCATGACGGTGATCCGGGTCGTCCACTGGCAGACGACCGTCCAGTGGTACATCAACACGCTGGGACTCACTCCCATCCTGCTGGATTCCCCGCACGAGTTCGCCCTCTTCTCGGCGGGTCACGGCCGGGTGGGCTTGCAGGGGGTGAAGGAAGCACGAGGACTTGCGGGGCCGGGTAAAGTCCGGCTCGTCTTCCAGGTGCCCGACCTGGACCGCGAGCGCGAGCGGCTGATCGACCACGGGGTCGCGGTCGGGGCGCCGGTGGAGAACCCCGAGGAAGGGTACCGCGAGGTCCGGCTCCAGGACCCCGAGGGACACAGCCTGCGGCTCTTCGCCTGGACGGACCCCGCGGGGCGACCCGTTCGCCCGCCCGAGGCATTGAGGCGGAAACACAGGACCGGCGGGACACGTTCGTGAAAAGGTTCGTCCCCGACTTGGCGGGATGCGGAATCGATCGCGCGCCATCGTCCCGATCCTCGATCCTGTTATAATAGGACCGAGATTGCCACGATTCCGGAGACGACCATGGACCTCCCCATCAAGTTCCCCAGTGAGACCGACGTGATCCTCGAAGATGTCGCCAGCTTCCGGGCACTCACGCCGGAGGAGCGCATCCAAACGATTCGAGGCATGATGGCCACCGGTATGCGCTTGATGAGCATCTCGCCGAAGGCGGCTTGGGCGAAGCAGTATTCGGAAGAGCAGAAGCTTCTGGCGCAACGGAACATCCAGGAGTTCATCGCACGTCATGCGCGCTGACTCCCATCTCTTGCCCGACGATGCCGTGCGGGCCGTCGGATCCTTGGCCGAGGCGTTCGACGCCCGCTCGATCCGCTACGCGCTCATCGGCGGACTGGCATTCGTGCTGCGCGGCCGTCCCCGGTTCACTCAGGATGCCGACTTCCTCCTCGACGTCCCGCAGATCGTCTTGCCCGGGCTGCTGGATGACCTCGTCCAACGAGGTTTCGCCCTCGACCCGGCTCTCGTCATCAAGCAATACGTCCGGGAGTATATGACGTCGTTCTCGTTCGGCCATGTTCGCATCGACTGGCTCAAGCCGGTCCTCCCCCTCTACTCCCGAACGCTCGACGCCGCCGCCCCCCTGGAATGGACGGAGAGCCACACCGTCCGGGTGGCCACGGCCGAGGGGCTGATCCTGACCAAGATGGTCGCCTTCCGACCCCAGGACCAGGTCGATATCGAAACCCTGCTCACCGCCAATCGCGACACGATCGACGTGCCGCTCATCCGCGAGGAATGGTCCCCGTTCGCGGCGACCGAGGAAGAACGCACGGCCTGGCTCGAGGCTGTCATTGCCCGGCGCGTGATCCGGAGGGAGTGACCCTTCTCTCGATCGGCGAGGAGGGTTATGATCTCAGGAGTCTCTCGGCATTCATGGACTGATGCCTCCTCGCGACCTGGCGACCTCGGAGCGATCACTCGTGACCCCATCCGTTTTCGTCAGTTATAGCCGTCATCAGAGCGAATGGGTGTGGGAGCGCCTGGTGCCCGTATTGAGGGCTGCCGGCGCCGAGATGCTGATTGACCGTGAGCAGTTCGAGGCGGCGCGAGCCGTTTATCGGCAGATGGACGATGTCCAGGACCGTGCCGAGCTGAACGTCCTTGTGCTATCACCCGAGTATCTGGCGAGCAAGCCCTGCCAGCACGAGATGAAACGGGCGATCGCCCGCGATCCCAAGTTCGAAAGGGGAGTCACGATCCCCGTCCTGCGAATCGATTGCAAATTGCCACCGGCCATCAAGCGCCCCGACCCGCTCTACGTGGACCTGCGCGACGATGGCAAGCCCGATCCCTGGGACTTGTTGCTGAAGACCTGCAAGCTCGACCTCGGTTCCGCCGCGCCGAATGGCTCCGCGCCCACGACCAGGTCCAGGTTCAGCTCGATCGGGGCGAGTCGGTCAACCTGGTCGTGATGGGCCAGGCCCGCTGGCGCCCGCTCCTCGATCACCTCCGCCACAACCCCGCGCTCGGCCTGGGCGTCGTGAAGCTCGACTCGACCGAGGCGATGTCTCGCCCCTCACTGGTCCAGGAGATCTTGAAGCAATGTGGTTGCCGGCGACATGGCCGGGTTCCAGACAAGCCGAAGGATCTGGTCGAGCTAGGTCATGCTCTCAAAGCCTTGCCGCGGGCTCCGCGTCTCGCCCTCACCTCGTTCGACCACGTGAGCCACCGACTGGACGATTACGAAGTCGACCTATTCGTGGCCCTCCGCGACCTGATGGAAGACCGCAAGCTCATCCTGCTGATCCAATCACGGACCCCCTTGACGAGCCTCCTGCCGCAGAACCACCCCATGTCGACGATCACCATAAAATCTGTGGAACTCAAGGGCCGGCCATGATACCCAGGCCGTTGCACGAGATCCGGCTCCGCTGGAGCGACCAAAAGCACGCCCTGTGGTGGCTCGCTTTGCTCTATCGAAAGCCCAAGCGATTCTACGAAGCCCTTCAGACCGGCGCGACGTCACAACAAATCGAAGCCGGCTTGCGGCTGGTGGCCCATGCATTGCCTCTCGTCGCTCTCACCTGCGTCCTCGGTCGCGGCCTGCTGTTCGGGGCACTCGGCCTTTCGGCCGAAAAAACCACCATAACCCTTACAGCGTCCCTCCTTTCCCACGGCGTCGGGATTGCCGTCGGAATGGCTATTGGGATCGGGATCGGGATCGCCATCGGGATCGGGGTCGGGATTGGCATCGGAAGCGCGGATGGCATCACTTTCGGGGTCACCTTCGGGATCACGATCGGGGTCGCCGTCGGGATCGCCGATGGGTTCGCTGTCGGAGTTACCATCGGAGTCGCCATCGGGATCGCCTTCGGGATTGTCATCGGGATCGCCGATGGGTTCGCCATCGGGATCACCATTGGGATCGCCTTCGGGATCACCTTCGGCGTCCCATTCGGGATCGCCTTCGGGATCGCCTTCGGTGTCCCGTTCGGGATCGCCTTCGGGATCGCCTTCGGCATTGCCTTCGGTGTCCCGTTCGGGATCGCCTTCGGCGTCAATTTCGAGGGCGCCGGAGAGATCGCGTTCGGGATCACGTTCGGGATCACGTTGGGCATAGCCATCGGGATCGCCGTCGGCATCATCGTCGGGATCGCCATCGGGATAGCGATCGGGATAGGTGTCGGCATAGGTATCGGGATCGCTGTCGGGACCGTCGTCGTGATCGCTGTCCTACGTTACTACTACAATCTGGTCAGTCTGCTCTTCATCTGGCCGAAGGCGCGGTTCAACTGGTATCCCTTCCACCCTGTGGCCTGGGACGACTGCTGCTCGGTCCCGTTCCGAGACCTGGACCATCTTCTCGCGGCCTACGCGGAACAGGAGCCCTCCGCGGGGATCGTGGAGATCGAGCGACTGATCGACCACTACCCGAGCCAGCGGACGCCCGCCTTGCGCGCGCGGGCGCGGCTCCTGGCCCGCGAGGCGGGACGGGCCTCCGACTTGATACGCCTCGGCGAGATCGTGGCGAGTCTCCCGGAGGGAGAAAAGGGGTTCCTGGCAGAAACCGAGGACGTCCGCAGGATGGCCGGCGAGATCGCGCTGTTGCAGACGCGATTGAACGCGATGGACCGTCCGGTTTTTCGCGAGACCTATGCGCAAGCCTTGTGCACGGCCGTGGAGAACTTCCGCCATCGAGTCGCCAAACTTCAAGAACCGCTCGCCTCCGAGTTCCTGGCGGCAGCCGAGCGGTGGCGAGTCATCGCAGAGCGACAGCGGGACGAGATTCGTCGCATCGCAAGCCGTGAGCTGACGGTCCAGGTCTTCCACGCGGGCTTGCCCGTCGATCGAAATCGGGAGGCTTTCGTTCCTCGGGATCGGGTTTTCGGCCGACTGGAGCGGCATGTCATGCTCGCGACCGATTGTCCCGGTGTCGTGTTCTACGGACGCAGGCGGATGGGCAAGTCAACTGTGCTCAAGAATCTGAGCGGGTTCCTCCCGAGCAGCGTTCGCGTGGTCGTGATCTCGATGCAGGAAGCGAAGGCGTTCACTTCGCTCCAATCGTTCTGCGAACTGGTAGGGACGCGGCTGCAGAAGGCATGTGAACTGGAGGACGATCCTCCGGGCGACCTGCGGGGGCTGGAGTGGCTCCTTGCAGACTGCAACCGGGCGCTCGCGAACAAGAATCGGCGGTTGATCCTGGCGCTCGACGAGTATGAGAACATCGATCGCAAGATCGGTGAGAAGGTCTTCTCGGAAGACCTGCTCGCGCTGATTCAGGAGTCGATCCAATCGCACAGGAACCTGACCTGGCTGCTCGCGGGGAGCCACGAGATCGAGGAGTTGACCGCCGCCCCGTGGACCTCATACCTCGTCAGCGCGCGAACGGTCGAGGTCCCGCCGTTCACCGAGGACGAAACGCGGCTCCTCCTGACCGAGCCACTCAAGCACGCGACCCTCTGGCTGAGCGATCGCGAACGGCCTCATTTCTCGCCGGCCTTCTGGGGCGACGGTGGGATCGAGCGCATCCACGCCGAGGCGGGCGGGTGGCCGCACCTGGTGCAGTTGATCGCCGAAACCGTGGTTGACTTGCTCAACGAATCCGGCCAGCATCGGCTCGACGCCACGATGTGGGAGTCGGCGCTCGATGAGGCGGTCGTCCGAGGGGACATCGTATTTCACGCGTTGCTGATCCGCGAGAACCGGATGGCGGGCGAGCTCGACTACCTCCAGGGTTTTCGGATGCGAGAAACCCAGCCGCCGCCCGCGGATAACGCCGTGGCCGGCTCGCTGAAGCGCCGGCTGCTCGTTGTCACCGAAGGCGACAACTTCCGGCTGCGTGCACCGCTGTTCCGACGCTGGCTTCTGCGAAAAGGATAATGTGAGGATCGAAGGCGATCCTCACCGCCGGCGATTTCGTCCCGAAATGGACCAGGTCCTCCCGCATGAGATAGAATCCGGACGTTGAGATCGTCTCGTTGACCGGACCGGAGTCGCCGACATGAACCGAAAGGCGATCCTCGACCGTCTGAAAGCCGAGGCTCCCGCCCTGCGCCAGTCCTACGGGATCCGATCATTGGCCGTCTTCGGCTCGATCGCTCGGGGCGACGATCGGGATGGGAGCGACGTCGACAACCTCGTGACCTTCGACGGAAAAGCCGACTTCGACCGCTTCATGGGTCTGAAGCTCGACCTGGAGGACATGCTGGACTGCCCGGTCGATCTCGGCACCCCCGATACGCTCCGACCCGCGATGCGGGCGGAAGTCGAGCGAGACCTTATCCATCTCCCGTGACTGGCAAGCGTAGCGTCCTCGACACGTTTCAGAGGGCGGAATTGTCGCCTTCCGCAGGAATTGCTCACGAACTGCGATCCTTCGGCTCCCGACTCTCTTGTCCCTCACGCCGGGATCGCCACCATTCGGCGGCGCCGTCCTCGGACCAATCCCGATCATCCCGAGAGAGCCTTCTCCCGCGCCTGGAGACGTCGGAGAATCGATCGTCCGGGGACTTGGTGAGACATCGCAACATGACTTCGTGGAAATCGGCCGGACGCGAGTCATCCTGGTTGTAAAATCGTCAAGATTTTCGTATCGCTCAGTCATCTCAAGGGTTGTGTCGAAAAAATCGGCCAATTCCACAGTAGGTGCATTAACGGAATTCGAAAGTGGCGTTATACTATTTATAGGGGTCTTGCGCGGGAATTCTCTGAGATCGCTCGGCCCAGGATGCCGTCCCACGCAGGCCCGATTCCCGTTCTCACGGATCACTTCCGTCGTGCCCAAGGCTTTGTCTTCAGATCAGAGAATCATCAGACTGCCGTCTGATCTCCCCATTCTCTTCCTTACAATTCCTGACCACGGGCCACCGACCATGGACCACCCTGGAGAGACCATGACCCAGGTTTCCGTGTCGGACGCCCCAACCCCGGGTCGCAAGCCGAGAAACGGATTTTCAGCCGCCCAAAAAGTCGCCAGTCTGTGCCACTGAGTGACCATCCGTGCAGACGGTCGGCCGTCCGAAATCCAGCGAGTACCCTGCTCGAACGCTGCATCGCGTTATCTGGAAAGTATCGATTGTGCGGATCACCCAGACTTTCGCACCGAATCGCGCGAACAAACCCACCAGGCCCCGCCGCCTAACGGCGAAAACGAAGCCAGTTCGTCGTGGTTATGCTTGCATCCAAGCTCCAAGAGACTCCAAACGGTCACGCACTCCTGCCCGAAATCGATAAAACGAAGCCAATCGACACGATCATGCTTGCATTCAGCCTCGGCGACGTTGGATGACGGCACGCAATGACCTCGTCCGATCGAACAAGGCAAGATGCCAGAATGGCAGGACCTCGCAGCGCGACCCGCAGCGCGAGCAACCGTGTCACCAATGGCTTGAGCGCAACGAGGCGACGCCCTAAAACAGAGGTTTGGACGATACCGAATCCCGCCCGTGATCGGGACAAGGACCTTCTGGAGAGATGTGATGCCGATTCCGCGCGTGTACCTGCCCGGGCTCCTCGTTATGGCACTTTTTACCGTTGGCCCGGATCTGGTCCGCGCCCAGAAACCGGCTCCGGTCGAGAATGTCTCCTCGTTCCCGCACCGATCGCCGGACGAGGAGCGCAAGGCCCTCCACGTCCCGCCGGGCTTCGAGATTCAACTGGTCGCCGCCGGAGCCGGAGATCCACAAGCCGCTGAACCTGGCCTTCGACGACCTCGGACGGCTCTGGGTGACGGATACCGTCGAATACCCGTTCCCGAAGCCGGAAGGGACACCCGGCCGCGACTCGGTGAAGATCCTCTCGGAGTTCCGGCCCGACGGCCGCGCCGGCAAGATCCAGACCTTCGCCGACGGTCTGAACATCCCGATCGGTCTCTTGCCGTATCCGTCCGGCCGGGAGGCGATCATCCACACCATCCCGAACATTTACTTGATGCGGGACACCGATGGCGACGGCAGGGCCGACGTGCGCCAGGTGCACTACGGCATCATCGGCCATCGCGACACACACGGGATGACCAACGCGTTTACCTGGGGCTTTGATGGCTGGATCTACGCCTGTCACGGCTATGCGAACGACTCGAACGTCCAGGGGAGCGACCATCGATCGATCCACATGAACTCGGGCAACACCTACCGGATCCGGCCCGACGGCTCGCACGCCGAGTACCTCACCCACGGGCAGGTCAACCCATTCGGACTGGCGTTCGACCCGCTGGGCAACCTCTATTCCTGCGATTGTCACAGCCGACCGGTCTATCAGCTCCTCCGGGGCGCCTGGTATCCCAGCTTCGGCAAGCCGGATGACGGCCTGGGTTTCGGCCCCGAGATGGTGACCCACGACCACGGCTCGACGGGGATCGCCGGCATCAGCTATTACGCGGCCGACCAGTTCCCCGAGGCGTATCGCGGCACGGTCTTCATCGGCAACGTCGTCACCAACCGGGTTAACCACGACCGGATCGAGTGGCACGGCTCGACACCCAAGGGGATCGAGCAGCCCGACTTCGTCTGGAGCGAGGATAACTGGTTCCGTCCCGTCAACATCGAGCTCGGCCCCGACGGTGCGCTCTACGTCGCCGACTTCTACAACCGGATCATCGGACACTATGAAGTGTCGCTGACCCACCCGGGCCGGGATCGCACCAGCGGCCGAATCTGGCGGATCGTCTACCGGGGAACCGACGGCAAGCAGCCCCCTGCCCCGCCGGCCATCGATCGGACCAGGTCCTCCGTCAACGACCTGATCGCCGACCTCGGCCATCCCAACCTGAGCGTGCGGCTCTCGGCGGCCAACCAGCTCGTCGAGCATGGGAAACGGGGTGAGGATGTCGCGATCGCGATTCGCTCGATCATGAGGCACGAATCGCCGGCCCGCCAGCGCGTACACGGATTGTGGGTGTTGCAGCGTCTGGGTGCCGTTGACGAGACCATCTGGCTCAATGCCGCGACGGACCCGGATCGCGAGTTGAGAGTCCATCACCTCAAGACGTTGATCGAGCGGAATGAGCTTCCGGAGCCGTCGCACGGGCTGGCCCTGCACGCCCTGAACGACACGGACCCGTTCGTCCGCCGCGCCGCGGCCGAAGTGCTCGGGCGCATCCGGCCCTGGCGAACGTCCGCCCGCTGCTGGCCCTCCGCCAGACAACCCCGGCCGACGATACCCATCTCGTCCACGTCACGCGCATGGCGCTGCGGGACCAGTTGAAGACCGCCGACGTCTGGAGCGGACTGGAGACGCTCGGGCTCTCCGAACGCGATCGCCGCGACATCGCCGAGGTCGCGCTGGGCGTCCCGTCGCCGCAAGCGGCCGGGTACTTGCTGGCCTACCTCCAGAAGTCGGACGAGACGGCGGAGAACCAGCTCCGCTTCGTCCACCACATCGCCCGGTACGGGGCACTCGACCAGATCGGCGGCTTGACCGGGCTGGTCGGCCGCGCCGAGCGGCACGGCCAACACGTTCAGGCCGAGCTGATCAAGGCGGCGCATCAAGGGTTCCAGGAACGCGGGGCGCCACCGGGCGCGGCGATGCACGAGCTCGCGGTCGCGCATGCCCGATCGCTCCTGGGGTCGAACGACCCCGGGACCATGAACCTGGGGATCGAGCTGGCCAGCGGGCTCCATCTCAAGGAAGTCCAGGGGACACTCAAGGACGTCGCGGAGAAGATGACCGCACCGTCGGCACAACGTTCCTCCGCGCTGACGGCCCTGATGGCGATCGACCCCGCGAACAACGGTCCGGTCGTCGCGAACGTGCTGCGTGACCCGGCCGCGCCGATCGAACTTCGCGAGACTGCCGCCGGGCTCTTCGCCGCGAGCGGTCGCCCGGAGGCGCCGCGCCTGCTGGTCGAGATCGTCTCCCTGGCGCCCGGATCGCTCCAGGCCGCGATCGCCGTGGGACTGGCCCGCAGTCGCGCCGGCGCCGAGGCGCTCCTGGATGCGATCGCGGCCGGCAAGGCTTCGGCGAGATTGCTCCAGGATCAGCGCGTCGCCCTGGCGCTCCAGCAGGCGAAACCCCGGCGGTTGCAGGAGCGGCTCAAATCCCTCCTCGCCGGTCTCCCTCCCGCCGACCAGAAGCTCGGCGCGCTTGATCGATCGCCGACGCGCCGGCTTCCGCACGGCGGCCCATCAGCCCGAACCCGGGAACCCCGTGTTCGAGAAACACTGCGGGATCTGCCACCAGGTCGGCGGCAAGGGCGCGCGGATCGGGCCGCAACTCGACGGCATCGGCAGCCGCGGCGTCGACCGCCTCGTCGAGGATATCCTCGACCCGAATCGCAACGTGGACCAGGCGTTCCGGACCACCAACCTCTCCCTCGAGAACGGCCAGGTCGTCTCGGGACTTCTGCTGCGCGAGGAGGGCGAGGTGCTGGTCCTGGCCGACGCCCAGGGAAAGGAGGTCCGCGTACCCCGGTCGACCGTCCAGGAGCGCCAGACCTCGCAGTTGTCTCCGATGCCGGCCAACCTGGTCGATCAAATCCCCGAGGAGGATTTCTATCGACTGATCGCGTACCTGCTCTCGAAGCGCGAGCTGGCCAATCCACCGCCCGCGTCGGGCGGGACGAGATGAATCGAGGCCGCTCGGCGGATCGCCACACAACTTTGCACTAATCCGGATATCTCACCACAGAGCCACAGAGCACACAGAGAAACTGAAATACTTAACGCGGCCTGCGGCCGCAACCCCATCGGGATTCCCGATTCGCGATTCCGGATTCCCGAAGGGGAATGATCCGGGAATCCGGAATCTCGAATCCGGAATTCGGAATCCCCAGAGGCGCGCACGGCGCAGGGATCCTACGCGAGGACGACGCTGACGCGGCCTTCGGCCGCAACCCATCGGGATTCCCGATTCGAGATTCCGGATTCCCGAAGGGGAATGATCCGGGAATCCGGAATCTCGAATCCGGAATTCGGAATCCCCAGAGGCGCACACGGCGCAGCGAGCCTACGGAGGACGACTCTATTCATTCTGGTTTGCGGGCCAATCTACCAAGCGGAAACGAATCCCCGTGCGATGATTTGGATCACGGCGCGTGTGGAACTTCTCTGTGTGCTCTGGGACTCTGTGGTGAATGTGTTCGATCCGCTTCCCCGTCGGTTTGCGATGTATCGAGACTGTTGCGAACTCACCGGACCGACTCGTTGCCACCCTCCCGTGTGGATACGGTCTACTTGCGTGGGCCTTCGAAGTGGAGCTTGCCGTAATCCTCATGATGATGGAAGTTCGCCCGGGTCAGCGGCGCGGAGCTCATCAAGACGGGCTTGGTCCCCTCGGGACCGTAGTCGTAGCGACAAATGGCGAACCGCCAGACGTCGCCCGACTTCGGCTTGCCGCCGGTGGGCTCGAACGCCGTCCAGGGGATCCGGCCCTCGACGGCCCAACCCTTGTCGCGGTCGCCCGGCTGGTCGAGCGTCCCGTTCAGGCTGACAACCGCCTTGTTGCCCAGGCGCGGAGCCTTGGTGAAGTCCTTGGGAATGTCGCCCCGCCTGGGGAAGAAGCACTCGAAGATGAACTCGCGGGGATTGGCCTGGAATTCGTAATACGGGGGCTTCTCGGCATTCGGTTTCAGGAACATCTCGAACACATCGCCGTCCCAGAGGGTATCGTTCCGCTTCGTCCCATACGAACGAAGTTCGTTGTCGTTCATCGTGCCGCCGTAGTAGAGCGCCTCGTCATCCCACATGATGTAGGCGTGGTCCCGGCTCGGGGAGTTTTCTCCTTATCCCAGTAGGAGGCGAACTGCCCGATCGCCACCGCGTCCTGCCAGCAACGGTCGTCGAGCTTGCCGTCGAGCACGGGCGGACTGACAGCCCACCGGCAGTATGCCTCTCGGGTCACGATGTCGGTCTCGACCTGCTCGGGGAGCTGCCGCGTCTTCTGTTTCTGCAACGGGTCCCGGGTCTCTTGCGTCACCAACACCTGTTGGCCGGCTCCGAACGCCACCCATGATAACAGGCACAGGCCGAAGAGCACGGGAAGAATGCGTCGTGACGGGATCATGGTCGGGTTGTCTCCTCGACGGCGAAGCGCGGGCTCGGCGGCCATCGGCACCTGGACCGAGGGTCCCGCGAACCGAGCCATCGCTCCGCCAGATGATGTCGAGGATAGTCCGTGGACCCAGGCCCATGCAACTCCCGTCAACGTTTGATCGCCGGGACTGCTCGCGGACGGAGGCATGGTCGGTTGGGTGGAACAGGCGCTGGCGATGGGGCTCCGCCAAGCCGTCTCCGGAACTCGGCCACTTCCGCTTTGAGCTGCACCGTGACTTGCTCTAACTGGTCCAGCCTCGCTCCACGGCCTTGAGGCGATCGGTGATGGAACCCTGGTTCCTCGGAATCGGAACAGCCCTTCGTGGAGACAGAAATGGCCTCATCAACCGTCGAATCCGGCTCGATCGGTAACGCAGACGGCGATGCCGGCAGGGGCGGCTCTAACGGCTCAACCGGCGCCGGCATTGGCGGTGGGGCGGGATGCAGGGCTCCGAGTTCACGGGCTGCCGGCTTCGACAGTCGTTCCAGGGCGGCGAGGACCCGGTCGAGCTTCTTCTCCAGGGCAGCCGTCCGGTCGGTCTCGGATGACGGAAGGCACCACCTTGTGAAGCAAGGGGCTCGGCCGGCAACGGCGCGGCTTTCGGCTACGGACCGATTGCTGCGCCAGCACGACCGCTCCGGAGACGACCGCGGTCATGGCGCCGATTCCCAGAACGATCCCTTTCAGTTTGGCAACCAGCATGGCTTTGAGGACTCCTTCAGTGAGAGAGGCGACCGAGACCGAGATGGCCGCAGCCGCGGAGGGACCGGCCGCGACGGTCGTCGCGGCTTGCACGGTCGCCTCGATGAGTGAACCAGTCAGCGTGATGGCCTGGGCTTCGCGGAGCATGGCGGTCGAGAGGGCGACGACCGGGATCGTCATTCCCCGACGAGCCAGTCGGTCGCGCAACTGGGCCTTGGCCCGCGCCAGCCGGCTGGAGAGCGTCCCCTCGGGGATGCCGAAGTCGACGCGCCGCCTCCGGGCGCGACAGGCCCTCGAGCTCGCAGAGGACCACGGGCCCCCGATACCGCGCCGGGAGCCGGGCGAGCTCTTCATCCAGGATCGCCCGCAGCTCCTCCGGTCATCCGTCGTCGGGAGGCTCGACATGAATCGGTGTGCTCACCCGCTCCTCCCTCGACCGGCGTCGCGCGGCGCGGCCGAGGGCCTCCCTGGCCGTACGGACGGCGACCCCGTAGAGCCAGTTCGCGACCTTCTCGCGCCGCACGACCGAGGACGCCTTCCGCGCCAGGACGAGGAACGTCGCCTGGAACGCGTCCTCCGCCTCGTGTGCGTCGCCGAGGATGCGACGGCAGACACCCAGGACCATCGCTCCATGCCGCTGAACCAGTTCGGTGAACGCCTCTTCCGCCGTCTCGTCGCGACACCGCAACGAATCGGTCCAGCAACTGCTCGTCGCTCAGCGACCCGACCACCCCGCATCGATAGAGGGTCCGCAGATTCCTGAGTACGTCCCGCGACGATCCAGCGCGCATGGACCTTCTCCCCGGCTCCTCGTCTGGTCAGATTCCTCATATAGTGGGCGCCGACGGCCAGGCGCGTCCAACTTTCCGGCAAACCTGGCAGACCGGGAGACCTGCTCAGCGGCCCTCGGTCGGGACGGGAAGCGGATGGGGAATGGCGGCCGTCGACGGTTCGTCAGCAACCGGCGGTGGCAACGGGGATCGGGCGGGCCGGAACTCGGCCGAACCGAAGAGCCAGCGCGGCAACGCGCCCGACCTGAGCCCCGGGCGGATCAGCCGGGTGGGCCGATCGAGGTCCTTGAGGATCTCCTGGGCGGCCAGGTAGCCACTGCGGACGGCTCCTTCCATCGTGGCCGGCCAGCCGGTGTCGGTCCAGTCGCCGGCCAGGAAGAAGCCGTCAATCGGCGTCCGCTGCGGCGGGCGAAGCGTCTCGATGCCCGGCCGGACCGCGAAGGTCGCTCCGTGCTCCGTCACGACCCACCATCGCAGCAGGTTCGCCGACTGGGCCACCGGCCAGATCTCGGCCAGCTCCGCGAGCACACGGTCCCGGATCGTCAGCTTGTCGAGCGACAGCAGGTCGTACGATGCGCTGATCACCACTTGCAGGTACTGACCGCCACCGGGGATCGTCGCGGGCGTATCCGTCATCTCCACGGGCGCCGTCCGGCCCTGGATCGCCGTGTGGTTGAACACCCACTGAATCAGCCGGCCCGGCGTCACGACGTGGTCGAACGGACAGACCGGCCGGTCGAACCAGAGGTGGACGCCCGTTATGGGCGCGGCCTGCATCGCACTGAGATGTGCCACCGTCGGTATGCGATCCCTCAACTCCGCGGGGATGAGGTCCGGAACCCGGTCGAACGGGACGGCCAGGATGACGAAGTCGGCGGCGAGAAACTCGCCCGACCGGAGGACCACGCCGCCGGTCGCACCATCGTTATCCGGCTCGAACTGCGCGGGCCCCCGTCGTCAGCCGGACCGCGACGCCACGATCGCCCAACCAGCGCCTCCAGCCGCGTGCCGTAGAGCTCGCCCAGCGGGACCAAGGGCAGCTCCAACTGAAAACCCGTCCGGTTGCGGAGAAACCCGTCGAGGAACACCTTGCGGGCATGGCCGACGTCCATCTGGTCGAGCCGCTCGTTCAACGCCGAGACGAGCACGGCACCCCAGAACAGGTTGATGGCTCGCAAGGTCTGGCCGTGCCGCAAGAGCCAGTCGGCGAACGACTCGCCGGGCCGATCGTCGCGGCTCCAGGCCAGGCAAGCCAGCCCGTAGGCCACGCGCAGCTTGTCGCGCAGGCCCAGGAACCGCGCCGAGAGGAAACTGCCGGCCAGATGGAACGGCGCCGGCCCTGGTCCGGTGCGGAACCGCGAGATCGCGCCCTCGGGGCCGAGGAAGATCAACGCGGGCTCGCGGCGAAGCATCGTATCGATGCCGACTCGCCGGCAGAAGTCCGCCAGATTCGTACAGCAAGCCATGCTCACGTGCTGGCAGTTGTTGACGAGTTCGCCGGTCACCGGATCGGGGAACGAGCTGGCCCGGCCGCCCAGCCGCGGGCGGCTTTCCAGGAGCGTGATGCGCAGGCCGCGATCCACGAGGCTCGACGCGACCGCCAGGCCGGCCAGCCCGCCGCCGACGATCACGATGTGAGGAGGAGGAGGCTTGGGAACGGACGTCATTTAAGTAGGTAGGGCTTCGCCGATGATCTACAAGGTCCGGTCCTCGACCTTCAACCGGGGACCTTTCGGAAATCCACGAGATTGCACGAGAGGAGCGTTGCGGTATGCACCCGGATGATGGCGGCGATCTTCCAGTCCATCCTCCTGGTCCCTTCCGGGGAAAGACCTCCGTTTCCCGACGATCTTGCTCTGCCCTCCATTGTACCAACCAACACATTCAGCGCGATGGCCAGTTTGCGCCAGGACGAAAGCGGACCACGCCGTTCCAGTACTCGTTGGCACCGCCTCCTGGAAACGTCAAAAACTTATTGCGAACTCCTGATGCCGAATCGGAGTTGCACAATCGGCGCGAAGCCGGAACCGGCGGACGAAACGCGACCGCACAAGCGATTTAAACTAAAATATGAGGCGGACTTAGTGATCGTCGTCCATCACCCTCGAGACTCGCCTACCGACCCGCGACTCAATGTTCTTCACGTATTGCCCAATAATCGGGGCGGCGGGTTGAAAGAAACTGCGAGACCGCCTGTGTACCCTTATGGAGGGACCGTATGACCGATTCGCCCGCGACGCGGCAGAGTCTGCTGGCTCGGCTCAAGGACCCGCGCGACGAGCGGGCCTGGGCCGAGTTCGTGGCGATCTATACGCCACTCATCGAGCGCCTGGCACGCGCCAGAGGGTTGCAATCGGCGGATGCCGCCGACCTCGTGCAAGAGGTCTTTGGGGCCGTGGCCGGCGCGATCGACCGCTTCGACCCGGACCCGTGGCGCGGCTCGTTTCGGAGCTGGTTGTTCCGGATCGCCCGCAACCTGATGATCAACCTGCTGGCCGCCCGCCGCGTCCGCCCCCAGGCTACGGGCGATTCGGAAGTTCAGGAACTGCTGGACCGCGTGCCGGCGCCCGACGGCGCGGAGACCGCCCTTTTTGACGTCGAGTATCGCCGACGGGTCTTCCACTGGGCGGCCGATCAGGTTCGCGACGAATTTCGAGCATCGACCTGGCAGGCGTTCTGGCTGACTGCGGTCGAGGGACAAGACCCGCGGACCGCGGCCCAGGCGAGCGGGATCTCGGTCGGGGCGGTCTACATCGCCCGGAGCCGGGTGATGGCCCGGCTCAAGTCGATCATCGAACAGGTCGAAGGGGAATCCGTTTCCTAGCAATCACTCACATAGGGGGTGGAATCACATGGCCTCGCGACCATACGAATGCGACCGCAATCGCTTGCGCCTCTCGCTGGAAGACAGGCTGTCCGACGCCCAGCAAACCGAGCTGGCCGGCCACCTGGAGTGCTGCCTGGACTGTCGCCGAGGCGCTCGAGGCGATGGCGGCTGCCAGCCGATACTGGGGTGATGCCATGTTGCTCCGTGGCGAGCCATCTCCGGGTGCTCCGCCGTCCGGTCTCCTTCCCGATGGTCTCCCGGAGACCGGGAGCGAGGAGGAATGCGCCGACCTTGACGACGCCTGGCTCGGCTTCCTCGACCCACCCGATCCCACTCGCCCGGAGACCGTCGGTCGCCTGGGCTCGTATGAAGTCCTCGAAGTCCTGGGCCGAGGCGGGATGGGCGTCGTCCTCAAGGCGCGCGACCCGGTGCTCGAGCGGACCGTGGCGATCAAGGTGCTGAGCCCCATGCTGTCCCACGGCGCCACCGCCCGCCGCCGGTTTGCCCGCGAGGCCCGGGCCATCGCTGCGGTGGGACACGAGCATATCGTGGCGATCCATGCCGTTCGACGAGTTTCGCGGGTTGCCTTATCTCGTCATGCAGTATGTTCCCGGCCGTTCGCTCCAGGAGAAACTCGACGCGTCAGGGCCGCTGGAAGTGCGGGAGATCTTGAGGATCGGCACGCAGGCGGCCCACGCCTTGGCGGCCGCTCATGCCCAGGGAGTTGTGCACCGCGACATCAAACCGGCGAACATCCTGCTGGAGAACTGTGTCGAGCGGGTCAAGCTCACCGACTTCGGCCTGGCCAGGGCCATCGACGACGCCAGCCTGACCCAGAGCGGCCTCATCGCGGGAACGCCGCAATACATGGCCCCGGAGCAGGCCCGAGGCGAGCCGGTCGAACGCGCGCGCCGATCTCTTCGCGCTCGGGGCGGCGCTGTACGCGATGGCGTCGGGCCGGTCGCCGTTCCGGGCGGACTCGGCGATGGCCGTTCTCAGGCGCGTCTGCGACGATCGGCATCGATCGATTCGTGAGCTCAACCCCGACGTGCCCGACTGGCTCGAAGCGACCATCGATCGGCTCCTGGCCAAGGAGCCGGCCGACCGGTTCCAGACAGCCGCCGAGGTGGCCGACCTGCTGGAAAGAGGGCTCGCCCATCTCCAGCAGCCGACAATCCAGCCGCCGCCGGTGGTTGCCAGGGTCAAGAGTTCCCAGGCGAGTGGTCTCGAACTGAAGCCGCCCCCGACCACGCCGTGGCCTCGCACACTTCGGCGGTTGCCTATGGCCGCCGCGATCCTTCTGCTAACCATGAGTGCGCTCGGCGTCACGGAAGCGATGGGGTTGACCCAGGTCTCGAACTTCGTGGCCACGATCTTTCGCATCAAGACGCCGGACGGGACGCTGGTCGTCAAGGTCGACGATCCGAAGGTGAAGGTGCAGATCGACGGCGACACCGTGGTCATCGGCGGCGCCGGGCCGCAGGAGGTCCGGCTCCGCGCCGGCTACCACCGCGTTAAAGCGATCAAGGATGGCAAGGCAGTTCGCGACCAGTTGGTCGCCATCACTCAGGGTGGGAAGGAGATCGTCAACATCGAGTTCGAGCCGGCTCTCGAGAATCTCGGGGCCGCGACCGTCCGGCCTTCGGGAACGCAGCCGCTCTCCGGGCCCTCGACCGGTGAGACGACAGTCAGGCTCGGGCGTAATTCGTCCGGGATGATCTTCCCGAGCGAGCCAAATCTGCCGAGTGGCTCTTCCATCGACAAGTCCGAGCGTAAGCGCCAGATGATCGATCCGGGACACCCAGCCTGGACTCGCGACATGGTCTGGACTCTCGCCTTCTCGCCGGACGGTCGCCGCCTGGCGATTGGCCAGCAAGGAGCCGACCAGCCCGAGTCGATGCTCCGGGTCTGGGATCTTTCGCAACACCGGGATGCCGTCTGGTTCCAGCACCCTGCCGGTTATCGGAGCGTGGCCTTCTCATCGGACGGCCAAACCATGGCCGCGGGAAACTTCGACGGGACCTTGACGATCTTCGAAAACGGAAGCGCGTGGAAGATCCACCACAGCGAGAACCAGGGCTCGCCCATCAATGCCCTGGCGTTCCTTCCCAAGAGCACGATTCTCGCCGTCGGAGACTGGGACGGCTGGGTCCGGTTCCATGGTCCGGACACCCTGGCCAATCGCCAGCCACTGAGGTATCCGCGACGGATCTGGACCCTCGCTGTCAGCCCGGATGGATCAATGTTGGCGGTCGGGGGCGAGGCGAACACCATCCAGGTCTACGACCTGGCGACTCGACAACTCAAGGCCACCCTGGAGGGGCATCATCACGCCATCTGGTCGCTGGACTTCTCCCCCGACGGCAAATGGCTCGCCTCGGCGGGCGGCACAACTGCGAGGCTCTGGGACACGGCCACCTGGAAGGAAAGCGGCCAGATCCAGCATTTCCCGGAAATGCTCTGCGTTCGGTTCTCGCCCGACAGCAAGCTTCTGGCCGTCGGCGACGGCGAGAGCGATCTCCCTCACTACAAGTTGCTGCCGACCCAGATCATCCTCTGGGATGTTTCCACTCGGTCCGAGGTGCGACGGCTGAGGGGGCATAACAACACCATCTGGGCCCTGGTCTTCTCGCCCGACGGCAAGACCCTCGCTTCCGGCAGCGCGGACCAGACGGTGAAGGTCTGGGACACCGCCAGCGGTCGGCTCCGGGAGACGATCGTGCCCGGCGAATCGGGCACCACCTCAGCGATCGGAGCGGTCCCCGCGGATGGGAAGAGAGCGAGAGAAGGAGTCGCTGTATCGCCATGAGATCATATCCGAACGGCCAGGCAACCCCCCAAGGCTCGTCGTGCGATCGCAATGTTGCTCCAGGGCGACTGGGGAATAAGTCGGTCGAGGACGTGGTCATCGCAGCCGCGTGATCTCGTCGAGCAAGGTGCGGTCGATGCCGAGAATGGTCCAGATTCCTGGCCGGCCCACGGGGTCGTCGAGCTGAAATCCCGGGGAAGCGGCTCGCACGGTGCTTAGCAGTGCCCTCGACGCCGAAACCGCCCAGAACACGGGAAATTACCGAATTACACAGAGGATCGACAAGAAGAAGATCAAAGTCGTGCCCATCCTGTCGGCGTCGTACATTCCGGGCACTGACTCGGTCACGCTCTCGCTGGGCCGCTCCCAGAAGGGAAAGTCGCTCCAATTGACGATCACCGGCCTACGCGCCAGCAATCAAATGCCGCTGTCAGAATCCATCGTCGAGCTTTAACGCGCGGCCCGGTGGTCAAGTTAAATGCGCGCCGGCCCCGTTTGTCCAGAGACTCCGGTGATTTTCAGATATTCATCCTGCATGACGGCCTATCCTGCATCGGAGCCTCCGGAGACCGACTTTGGAAAAGACCGCCCCGGGCCTGTGGACGATCGGCCCCGACGATCGGACTTTCGGGCCGGCGGCTGGGAACCGCGTAAGCACCTGGCCAGAGTTATCCAGCACTGGGTCCCGGGCGAGCGGGGGGCGTCAACCCCCTGTCAGGTCGATCAGACAGGGGCTGACGCCCCCCGCTCGCCTCTCGGAACCGCCTCCGAACCCCAAAGAGTGCAAGGAAATCACGGCCGGCGACTTAGGTCTAGCCTCCGGACTCGTTCACTTGCCGGATTAGCCGGCCGGGGTCCAGGCCACTTCGAAGACTCGGAGCCAGTCCTCCTCTTGAAACAGCCTGTAACCTCCGTGAGGAGCTTTCTCGCCGGCGCGAGGATAGCGACCCGATGCATGCCGGCAACGAAAGGGGAGTGAGGACGATCTCTCATCGACGGGCTCGGTGATCTATTCCGGATCCGCGGAGTCGTTAACGGGTCGATCAGCGGCGGAACCGGCCAGGACCGCCTGGGCCTCCGCGCGGAACCTGGCCAATTCCCTGGCGTACTTGTCGCGCAGGCTCTTCTGTGCATCCAGCCAACGCACGGCTTGGTCGTAGCAGACTCGCGCCTCTTGGCAGTGTCCCAGTTGGTGGTGGGCCATCGCCAGGAAGAACAAGTCGAATGCTTCGAACTCACCCTTCCCCGCGGCGCGACTCCGCTCCAGGATCAAGGTCGCCTCGGCGTACTGACCCGCGCGATACAGAGCCACACCCAGAGTATTGAGAATCACATGGTCGCCGGGAGCCAGTCCGACGGCTCGCCGCGCCAACACGACAGCCCGCTCGGGGTCGCGCTGGATGAACGGGCCGGTCGCGTCGATCCAGGCCCGACTGTTGAGCGCGCTCGGGATTTTCGGCAGCAACGAGCCAGCCTTTTCTCGATCGGCACGGGATGGCTCGTGGTCGCCGAGGGCCTCGCGGACGATGCCGCGGAGGTCGTATAGCACGAAGTTGTCCGGGGCTTTCGGGATGAGGAGGTCGAGGTCGGCCAGTGCCTCGCGGTGCCGGCCCAGCCGGATCAGAGCCCGCGCCCGGCGGTAGCGCGCATCGTCCAGCTCCGGCTCGTGGGCGAGGACACGGCTGAAGTCGTCCACGGCCAGGACGGGCTGGGCGAGGGCCAGCGCGACCAGACCGCGCTGGAATCGGGCCTCGTGGTCCTCAGGAGCTCGTTCGAGCAAGCGGCTGAAGGCCGATAGTGCGCCGGCCAGTTTCCCCGTTTCCAGGTACGCCTCGGCCAGGAGCCAGGACGCGTCGGTATCGCCCGGGCGCAGCCGGAGCAGATGCTCGAGGTCGGTAATCGCTTCGGGCCACTTCGTCTGCTGAGTGAACAACCAGCCGCGGTGGATCAGAGCTTCCGTATCGTCAGGGTTGGCGGTGAGGCGGCGGTTCATCTCGGCCCATTCGGCGGCGCGCTGCGCCTGGGGCTCGAGGACTTCGCCGACCACGCGTACCGCTCTCGGCGGGGGCACCGGACCAAGGGCGTCGCGCGAGACCGGGACAGTCGGATACGGTGGAGCGTCCCAGTCCAGCCCCAGCAGCCCGAGGTGGTCACGGATCTGCCGTAGGTCCCACACCAGCACGCTGCTTTGGTTCGTCCTCGCGATGAGCTTCGTGCCGTCGGGGCTGAAGACGAGCGGTGTCGGGGTCACCGGGTGCAAGGTCGTCAGCCGTGCTAGCTCTCGTCCCGTAGCGGCATCGGCCAGCATGACCTGATCGGGCGCGATTCCCAGAGCCATCAGCCGGCCGTCGCTGGTGAACGCCGGGCGGTAGAATGCATTCCCGTTGCGCTCCTGGTCGATCCGAAGATCAGGCTCCCAGGTCCCCACGCGCAGAACTCGTAGGAAAACAGGCCCGCTCCAAAGGCTGTGCTCGAAACCAGCGTTCGACCGTCGGGGCTGAAGCCGACAGAGAAGGACAGGATGCTGACGGACTCCTTCGGTCGCAGGATGCGCTCGAGCCGCCGCCGGCGCAGGTCCCAAACCCGAACGCCGGCTTCCTTCAAGCCGCCGACTGCCAGCCAGTGTCCATCCGGGCTGACACTGACCGAGGTCATGCCGCGATTCTTCGCGCTATCGAGGGCCCTTACCCGGCTCCAGGCTGGGTGAGGGTGGCTGGAATCGATGAGCAAGATTCGGGCATTGTCGTTGTCGGTCAGCGCCAGCGTTCGGCGATCGGGGAGCCAGGTCGCCCGGGGAAACGCCTTGGCCCGGGTCGCCGACAGCAACTCGGGCGGACCGATCCGCAGCACTCCGGCCCCACCTTCGGAATCGGGCCGAATCGGCCAGCGATCCAGGCCACAATCGCCGGTGGTAATGAGGCTTCCTCCGTCGGGGTGAAACAGCACGGTGTCGCTGGATCCGGACTTGAGATGGGCCACCTCGCGTCCCGTGTCGGCCTCCCAGAGGTGGACGCCGTCCCCGGCGGAGGTCGCCACCATCCTGCCGTCAGGGCTCACATCCGCCGCCATCCCTACGGGCTTCTCCCGCGTCTCGGAGCGGTTACCGAGCATGCCGGGGTGAAGCGTCCGACACTCCGGGGCCACGGCTACGTCCCATACGCCGAGTTTCCCACCCACAACGAAGGCCAGACGGCGGTCGTCCGGGGCGAACGAGCCTCGTACGATGCCCGGCGCCATCGCCAGGGGCTCACCCGAGACGCCGTCCCAGAGCCGGGTCGTGCCATCCCAACTGGAGGTCGCGAGCAGGTAGCCCGTGCCGCGCGAAGCGGACGTGGAGGACCGCAGCGTTATGCCCCTGAAGCACGGCACTCAGGGCCCCGCGTCGGACGTTCCAGACGTAGACATCTCCGAGGTGACCGCCGACCGCGAGCAACTGTCCATCGGCGCTCCAGGCCAGACCGCCTTTGCCGACCTGCGACCGCCAGTCGAACAGCACGCGGCCGGTTTCGAGATCGAGGATCGCGACCCGCGGCTCCGACCCATTTGTGTTCTCCAGATCGAAGTCGTTGACGGCGACGCGCCGGCCTTCGGGATCGATCGCCAGACCGTTCGCCCCGAAGTCGATCGGTAGCCGCCGGACGACCTGGCGGCTCGATGCGGTCCCAGACGGCGATGCCCCCCTCCATCGCACCAAACAACAGGCGGCGGCCATCGGCGTGGAAACGTGCACTTCCCCGACTCGTCAGGCTGCCGATCAGTTCCCGGTGTCCCAGGTGCCAGACTCGCATCAGATTGCCTCTGCCTTCGGTCAGGTTGTATCCGGTAACCAGCAGTTCGCCGTCCGGGCTGAAGGCGGGATAAGCATGCCAGAAATCGCTCCGTTCTGGCCCGGGTAGTCGGGCCAGCACACGGTCGTCGTCCAGCCGGCGCACGACGATCTCGCCGGACCTCTCGACAACGGCGTACCGCTCAAAGGCGGCATCGACATCGACTTCGAAGACGTCGCCGACGTCGTGCTGTCGGCTCACGCGGAGATCGGTCAGACCCAGGGCGGTGATGGCATGGTTGCGAATCTCGGGCAATCGTTTCTGGCCCTCGGGGTCGGCGACCAGGACCTTCGCGGCCTTGCCGAGCCGGTCCAGGCTCTCGAACCGTTGGCCAATCAACCCCGTGCGTTGCAGCGCCGCTCCCTCGGTGACCAGCGACTGGCCCAGGGCGAGCCGGCCCTCATGCTCGGCATGCTCGGCCCGGGAGAGGCTCGCCTTGGTCAGCCGCTGCTCGAAACGAAGCTCGTTGCGCTGCCCATGGTAGGTCCATGCCGCCACGGTCGAGACGATCACGACGATGGTGGTCAGGGTCGCGGCCAGGGCGTTCAGTGCGGCCAGGCCGGGGTTGCGCTTGCACCACCGCCAGAGCCGCTCGGAGGTCGGGATGGGGCGCGAGCGGATCGGCCGGCTCTCCAGGTATCGACGCAGCTCGTCGCCCAGCTCCCCCGCCGACACGAACCGGTCCTTGGGGTCCTTGGCCAATGCCTTGAGGACGATCGTCTCCAGATCCCGAGGGATGCGGCGGTCGTGCTGCCGCAAGGACACAGGCGGCTGGTGCGCGATCTGGTCGCTGAGCCGGGCCTGGTCCCGCTCGGAGAAGGCCGGTTTCAGGGTCAGGAGCTCGTAGAGCGTCGCACCCAGCGAATAGACGTCGCCCAGCGGGTCGGTGACCCCCTGGAACCGCTCGGGGGCCATGAACCGCATGGTGCCGACCAGATCGTGCGACTGCGAGAGATCGTCCCCCTCGACCAGCTTGGCCAGGCCGAAGTCGGTGACCCAGACGTTCCCTTGGCAGTCCAACAGGAGATTCGAGGGCTTGATGTCGCGGTGGATCACCCGCTGGCGATGGGCGTAGTCCAGCGCGTCGGCGACCTGGGCTCCTATGCGGGCGACCTCGCGGAAGTAAACCGACTCACGTTGACCGGAGAACGAGTTGCTACCCGGCTCCGCTCCGCCACCGGAGGGGGGCGGGGCCAATCCGTCGGTTCCGGGCGGGGCGCCGTCGCTCGTCCCGATCTCCGTCGCGTCCGACCCCGCGACGAGCGGAGCCGTCGATGTATCGGCGAACCCTCCCGTCAGCAGGCCGAGGGAGATGCCCGTTAATGGATCCGTACGCGCGTCGATCACTGTCCCTTGTCCCGCGCCGCCCATTCCGGCCTCGGTGTCGCGGCAGTCGCGGCCCGGAGGCGGCGGACGTCCTTCAGCACCCGCTCCAGGCCGACTCCGTCGATGTATTGCATCGCGTAGTAGCAGACGCCGTCCTGCTGGCCGTAGTCGAAGACCGGCACGATGTTGGTGTGGTGCAACTTCGCCGCCGACCGCGCCTCGGTCTGGAAGCGCCGCAGGGAGTCCCGGTCGGCCCGGAACCGCGGGTGCATGACCTTCAGCGCCACCCGGTTCTTGAGCGACTCGTGCTCGGCCTCGTAAACGATCCCCATGCCGCCGCGACCGAGCTCGCGGAGCAGCGTGTAGCCGCCCAGCCGCTGAACGCGACCGCCGGTGCCGGCCGGCTCGCAGACTTCGCGAGGATCGTCCGAAAGTCGGGTCTGGTCCTCCGGCGTGGGCTTGAGCCTCTCGATCAACTCGAGGGCCGGGAACAGGTCAAGGATTCGCCCGGCATGCTCGGGGTATTGTGCGGCGTACTCGAGGTGGGTGGGGTGCTCGCCGCGGCGGCGGCGGCGCAGGTACTCTTCAGCCAGTTCGTTGACCGGATCGAGACGTGATGCGGATTCGTCGATGTCCATGGTCTCTCCGTTCGCTACGTGGCTCGTCGGGAGAACATCCGGTGGATCCCTCCGCCCTAGTTATCGAGGAATCCGGGTATGCCCTTGAGCATCGCCTTGAGCCGCGCCCGCCGAGTGACCTCGAGGTCGGTGTCCTGGAGGACGTCGGCGGAGTCGATCCACCCTTGCAGTCGCCGGTCGAGACGAAGCCGGATCATCCGCCGCAGCCGCTCACGGTGTCGGGTGAACAGCTCGGTCAGGGCCTGCTCCTCCCCCCCTTCGATGCGAAGGAGCAAGTCGTCATCGTCTCGCTCGTTCTGGTCGCACATGATGTCTCCCATTTCAGGATACCTGAAGCCGGCTCTGTTTGTCCACAGAATCTCGTGATTTTCAAATATTTCTTTTCCATGCAACCTCTCCCTCACCTCGCCTCTGAAACGGCTTTCCAGAAATCGGGCACGTGGACACGGCCCGGCGATCATTCCTTCACGATGGCCGACGCCCTAGTTCACGGCCAACGCTTCCTTACGCCTGGCAACTGGAGCGACGGCGTGCCGCAGGAGCGAGATGTATACCGTCACGCGACGGCGACCGCCTTCGAAGCTGCGGATGGCCGTACGTGTCATTACGCACTCGGCCCCAGCCGTCAAATTTCTCCACGCCAACATTCAACCCGCCAACGCTCGAGTGCGATCGCGATCTTGCCGGGCGGGAGCGAAATGCGGCCGTCGAGAACCTGGTAATCGCCCGCGATCTCGTCGAGCAGGGAGCGGTAGATGCCGACGATGGTCCGGAGCACGGGCCGGCCCACCGGATTCACTAACCGGACAAGCGGACGAGCGTCCTCATAGTATTCGTAGGCGCGGTCGTGCCTCGAAGGCCAGTAGCTCGCGGAGCCGACCACTGGGCTGACCGTGACCGCCAGTTCCTCCGGCTTGACGCCGAACCGCGCCAGGTCGTCGCCGGGCAGATAGATCCGGCCGTTCCGTGCGTCGTCGCCGACGTCGCGGAGGATGTTGGTCAGTTGTAGCGCGATTCCACAATGCTCGGCCAGGCGCTCGGCCAGACCCCCTTCTGAACGATAGCCCCAGATGTGCAGGCAGCTCAAGCCGACGACGGAGGCGACGTGGTAGCAATAATCGGCCAGGTCGGCGAAGGTGGCGAAGCCGCGCGGCTGGATGTCCATCGAGACCCCCTCGATGACCTCATGAAGCAGTTGCGCGGGGATTCCGTGCCGCTCTACGGTGTCTTTCAGGGCGGGGTGTCCCGGCCAGGCGTTGCCGCAACGGCCGGCCAGCGCGGTGTCGAGCGCCTGCCGCCAGGCGTCGAGTGCGTGGGCCTTCGCCTCGGTCGTGCCGGGCTCGTCGGCCAGGTCGTCGGTGTGCCGCATGAACGCGTACAGCGCACACATCGACCGCCGACGCGATCGAGGTAAGAGCAGGAACGCATAGTAGAAGTTCCGCGCCTCGCGCCGTGACAACGCGCCGCAGAAACGGTAACTCTCCTCGAGCGCCCGGTCCGTCTTCACGGGGAGCTCTCCGGATGCGTCGGCGAGGGGGCGATCTCGTGGGTACCGTTCGTCGCCACACCGGGTAACGCGTCGAGCAGGCGGACGACCGTCATCGCCAACACCGCGCGTCCGAGCAGCCGGAGCTTGGTCCATCGGCTCAAGGACGGCCGGCCACTCAAGACGTCGAACCCACGGGCCTCGATCCGATCGAGGATGGCCAGGCCGCCGCGCGAGAACAGATCGATGTCCACGGCGAACGCTCGCGGGACTCGCGCCACCAGGCGCGCCCCTCGGCGAACAAGCCGCGAGTCCGCTCGACCTCGAACTTCAACAACTCGGCGAAAGCCGGCGTGAACCGGAGCGCGCGCAGGTCGGACTCGGCGTAGCCGAAGCGCTCCCGATCCTCCCGCGGCAGATAGATCCGACCGATGGCGAGGTCCCGCGCCACGTCTTGCCAGAAGTTGGCGAGCTGGAGCGCGGTGCAGGTGGTATCGGAGAGCCGGGCATTCTCCGGGCTCAGCGATCCCGCGACATACAGCACCAGCCGGCCGACGGGATTCGCCGATCTCGTACAATAATCAATCAATTGATGATATGTAAGGTATTCTGTCACCGACTGGTCCTGCTCGAAGGCCGAGATCAGCGATTTCGAACGGCTCGATGGGAATGCCGTCGCGCGCGACCGTCTCGGCCAGCGCGATCATCACCGGGTGGCGGGCATGACCTCGGTACATCTCACGCAGCTCGTCCCGCCACCAGTCGAGGAGTTCGATCGACCGCCGCGTGTCGCCGATCTCGTCGCCCAGGTCGTCGGACCATCGGCAAAATGCGTAGATGCTCTGGAAGGCAGGTCGATGTTCGAGCGGGGTGAGGCGGGTCACGACGCTGAAGTTCTCGTAATGCGTCGCCGTCAACCGGGCGCAGTAAGCCAGGGCCTCGTCGCGCGTGACGCGCATCGAGGAACCGGGTCCGAACCGGCTCAGGTCGTCCGCGAAGGGCATGGCCATCAACCAAGGTAGAGGTCTTTGCATGGTGGAAAGCCATCGATTCTACCGGCAGCCGCGACCGGACGCCACCCGGGCGTCGGCTCGGTGATTGACGGGCCAGGCCGGCGCCGGCACAATCGACCGACGAAGAACCTCGTTCGATTCACCCTCACGATCGATCCCCGCACGCCGGCCGCCCGGAAAATCCAGAAGACGGCCGGCCCTCGGGGTAGGGAGAAGGACACCACCGATGATTCAATCCTTACGCCTCGCGGCGTCGTCGCTGCTGTTCCTGGGCGCCTTCAGCCTCGCCGCGTCGTGTTTCGCGCCGCGGCGTGGGCCCAGGAATCCAAAGACTTTCATCCGTTGTTCAACGGCAAGGATCTCACTGGCTGGGTCACGCCCGCGGACAAGTCCTTGTTCGCGGTCGAAGATGGCGAGATCGTCGGCCGGACCACCCAGGAGAAGCTCAAGAAGAACGAGTTCCTGGTGACCGATAAGCCTTACGGCGACTTCGTGCTCAAGGCCAAGGTCAAGATCCGCAACGGCAACTCGGGAATCCAGTTTCGCAGCAAGCGCGCCGACGACGGCGTCGTCTCGGGCCCTCAGGCCGACGTGTCCGACGAGTACTGGGGCCTCCTCTACGAGGAGCGCGGACGCGGCTTCCTCGATGATCAGACGAAGAAAGCCAAACCCCTCGTCAAGAAGGGCGACTGGAACGAGTTCGTGATCACCGCCAAGGGGTCGCACGTCACCATCGATTTCAACGGCACGCGCATCATCGACCGCGAGGATCCCAAGTTCCACAAGGACGGGATCATCGCGCTGCAGATCCACGTCTGGCCTCAGCCGATGGAAGTCCGGTTCAAGGACATCGAAATCAAGGAACTGGAGCCGTAAGAGGGAATCGTCCGGCTCGTCGGCGTTTCCTCGTCCCGCCTCAACGGTGACCCGGACTCCATGGGGTCCGCTTGGACCCATCACTGAATCCGTTCATCGTTGAGCGCGGAGAGGACCTCGATCGTGAACCCACCGGGAGCCTGGAAGTAGAAGGTCCACGATCCGTGTTGTCTGGAAGGAGGTGGAACATCGAATCCATCCTCCTTCAAGCGCCGGTTGATCGCGTTCACTGCTTCCTCGCCTTCCTGGGCGAAGCCGATGTGGAATGTGGCCGGATACCGGACTTCGGTTTCCTTGCCAATCTTCATGCTCGTCAGGGTGAGCACCAAGCCGTTGTCGTCGAACAGAAGTGCGAGGTTGTCGTTCCCGCCCATCTTCCGCAGCCCGAAGTGTTTTTCGAGGAACTCACGCGTTGCGGGGACGTCCGTGACCGTGAGATTAAGGTGGTTCAGCTTCATGGGTCGCGTTGCTCCCGTCTTTCGGTGATTCGGCTTTCCGTATATGATTCCAGGCGAAGCGATTCTGCTCGATTGTCCGATCTTTTTTCAAGACCCCGCCTGATCCGTAAAACCCATCTTTATCGCGAGATCCCGCAAGCCTGCGGAAGCTCTCGAGCGCGGTTTGTCCTAGGATTGAAAAAACGACTCAAGAGCCGCGGACAAAAAGCCGATAACTGATCTGGTACTCCTCGTCCACTCCTAGTACAAGGGGCTCACCGCGGTGAACGCGAACCCCTCGGGATCTCGCACACCCCCGGCCGGAGGCTGGGGTGGTCTAGAGGCCAGGAGGGAGCACGCCGTCGCCACGGGACCGTCGCCGGGCCGTTTGGGGGTCGTCGGGCACGCCGGTTATACCGGTGCTGCGCGCCGATCAACGGAAGGCTCGATCGGCGGGACGCGACACGCCATGATGATGTGTCGCGGGGCCCACAGCGCGAGGCGCGCCGTCCAAGGAAGGGTCGGGGACCGCGGTCCCCGGCACGTCGTCGGTCATCTCGAACTTCATCCACTTCTTTCGGCGAACACGTCCGCCCCCGCGGACGCGGTCCGTCCACTCGCACCCGGCGAGGCCAGACCCTGGCCCTTCGCCGAGTTGACGGTCCACCTGCCCTCCTCGCGTCCGAAGGCCCGGCCAACGGATCGTTCCTCGCCTCATCCCGGGGCGCGTGACACCGAGCTGGTCCAGCCCACGCGCGGCGGCATTCCTGCGGCCGGCCGTGGGCATTCCCGAGGGAAAGGAGTCCTTGCCGTATGACCCTTGCCACCCTGCTGCTCGCTCTGCTCACCGCGACGAATGCCCCGTCGAGTGACGCGGTTGACGCGCCCGTCTTGCTCGACTTCCACGCCGAAGGGTGCGCCCCTGCCGGCAGATGCGCGGGGCCGTCAAGGAACTGATCCGAAAACATTATCCAGTCAAGTCGATCGACCTTGACCAGGACAGCGATGTGGCGGCGCGTTACCGTGTCGACCGCGTCCCGACCTTCATCGTCGTCGACGCCTCAGGCCGAGAAATCGACCGCACCAGCGGACTCCAGTCCGCCGCCGCGCTGGCCAGGTTCTACGTGGCGGCCAAGGCGAAGGCCCAGCCGCCTGAGAACTCCAACGCGCATGTCGTCACACGCGAACGTTCCCGGGCCGACTCGGATGACGACGATGATGAAGCCGCCGGAGCCCGGTCGCGCACTCGTCGCGACGACCCGGACGATCGACCGGAGTCGGAGACCCGACGATCCGCGAGCTTCGTCAATCCGCACCCGGCGGAGACGGTCGTTCGGATCAAGATCATCGGCCCTCATTCGACCGGCTTCGGCTCGGGGACGATCATCTACAGCACGCCCCAGCAGTCGCTCATCCTGACGTGCGCCATATCTTCAAACTCGAGGGGAGCCGGCAGGCGTCCGATCCGAAGCAGTTCCCGCGCAAGATCGTCATCGACCTGTTCGACGGCCAGCTACAAGGCACGAATCCGGCCCAGGTCGGCTATCTCGAGTCGGTCCGAGGCGAGGCGGTGGACTACGACTTCACGCGCGACGTCGGGCTGATCCGGATCCGTCCGGGCCGGCAGCTTCCGGCCAGCCGGGTCGTGCCGGCCCACTGGGAGCCCAAGAGCACGCCGCACCCCATGAAGATGCTTGCAGTCGGCTGCCCGGAGGGTCACGACGCCACGGCCTGGTATACCAAGATCCTCAACCCGCGGATGCAGGGCCTGGCCGGCAACCCCGAGTACGAGGCGATGGAGTGCTGGAAGGCGCCCAAGCAAGGCCGTTCCGGCGGCGGCCTGTTCACCACCGATTTCTACATCGCGGGCGTGTGCAACTTCGCCGAGCCACGGGGCGATCACGGCCTCTATGCCACGCCTCGGTCGATCTACAGCATCCTCGACCGCAACAAGCTGATGGCGCTGTACGCTCCGGTCAACTATGGCTCGAATTCGGGCACCCTGGTCGCCGACGATCGCTCGCCATCGCCATCAGAATCGCCATCCGCCCGGCCCGCCCGGCCCCGGCGCACGCTGACGCCGGTGGCGCGCGCCCAGTCACCAGACGCCGACGAACGCAAGCTGCGGCGGGCCGTCGGCGGTGAGGGAGACGTGATGCTCCCGCACCCCAAACTGCTGGGGATCCCCGACCCGGTCGACTCCGGCAACCGCGCGCCTCAGCCGGCCTCCGGCCCCACCCAGCGCATCGCCTGGCATCCGATCCCGGCCTCCCCGGCCCCTGCTCCAACCCGCGAGCCGACCGATCTCAAGGTCGTGCCTCCCGCCGGCCAGGATCAGATAGACTCAACGACCACGTCACCTACGAAACCGCACTGGCAGGTCGTCAAGCCGGGCCCCGGCGATCAGGCGCCGACAACGCGGGGAGGATGATCGAGACGTCTCCGCAGATGCAATGCACCATGACCGACAATCGGCTGTTTAACCGAGCAGACGATGGAGTAGATTGGGAGAAAGGCTAACCTACGGATCCTCCCGATCGTCAAAGTGAAAACGATGAGCGAGGTCATCGAGTATCCCGCGCCGGAGCTGACGTTCTGCAGTATCCCGGAAACCCCCTGGAAACGAGAGCGTCGGGCATTCTGGAATCTGCTACCAGAACTCCTTCCCCTTCACGGGAATCACGACCGTCGCATTGGTCCCCGAGCCTCCAGGATTCATCCTGGTCGGCGTGGGCCTTCTCTGCGTGCTCGGCTACTGGTGGTGGACTCGCCCAGGGGCGATCGAGTCGTATCGCGGTCCTTCCGCCCGAGGATACAGGCACTGACGTCGCCCGACGATTGGCGCGCCGGCTTGCTGGCATCCGGGGTACCCTGCTCACGCCTCGGGTCGTTCCGCGTCCAGACTGATCCCCATCTCCTTCAGGGTTTTCTGGAGAGGCTCGAGGTCCTCGTCGCGTATTGACACGGATTTCGGACCGAGGCGGTCGCCCAGCCATTGGCGAGTGGCGGGGTGCTGGAGCAACCCGTCGAGCAGCTCGGCGGTGGGCAGATTGAGGACCGTCAGGCGGGCGATCTTGAGGGGCGTGACGCGTGAAGTCCGCGACGCCAGAAGCAGCCGGACGGCGGGCGGGACCCCACCGCCCGTTCTTCGCGCGTACCACTCGGCGAGCTGATGCAGGTTGACGCCCCGGTTCGTTCCCCGGCGCAACGACGCGGGAGTGACCACGTACCGACGCGTCTCGGGCTCCCCGGCTCGCTCGAGCACCTGTCCCGACGGAGGGACCTCGTCGGCGAATCGGCCGAGCTCCGCGTTGACCATGAGGTCGGAACGGGCCGGGTCGAGAGCCATCGAGATGCCATCGGGCTCGATCGTGATGCACGCCTCGGGCGGCCGGCGGTAGTCGCGCGACCCGGTCAGGCGGAACCGGTCAAACGGGATCGTCCCCTCCTCGTTGACCAGCAAGAAGCGCTCGGCGACGGGCGTCGGCGGCTCTCGGTCATGCCGGGGCCAGGTCTCCAGCGCCTGGTCCCGCTCGGCCGCCGAGCCGAACTCGATCAACGTCGCCGCCGCATAATAGGTGATGCGCTCGCGGCGGGTGGCCCAGGTCCGGATCGCGTTGACCACGCCGGCCGGCAGGGGCCTTTGGGTGTGCCGCGCCAGCGTCTCGATCATCGCCTCGGGCGTCAGGCTTCCCGCCAGGCCCAGCTCGATCGACGACCGCGTCAGCTTCAGCTCCAGCGCGGCGCCGATCTGCGACCACCAGGCGAACCGGCTGAGTCGGCCCACGAGGCGGGGCGTCAGGCCTTGTCGGTAGGCAATCATCTCGAAGTTCGGCTGCACGAACAGGAACTGGTCGAACGTCGGGCGGGGCGGTGGTGTCGGGCCGGCCGCGAGGGCGTAGCGCCCCAGTGAGGTCAATTGCGCGACGCGACGTCGGGATCCCTCCTCCTCCGCGGCCCGGACCAGCCCCAGGGGATAAGCGGCGCCCAACAGGATCGACTCCAGCAAGTTCAGGTCGTGCGTCGTTGGATCGGCACCCGACCCCGATCGGCCCTGCGGCGTTGTGCGGCGCCGGGTCGGATAGGGTGCGGTCCCCGGCTCGGTGCGAGGCGGGATCGCCAGATGCAGGCGATCCCAATCGGGATACCGATCCGTGAGGTGGGTAGCCAGATCGTCCAGCGCGACCCATTCGCCATCTCCGAGCGTGGCCAACCAGAACAAGAGGGCGGGCCGGAGATAGGGTACAGCCCGGTTCGCGACGGTCCGCTCGGCCGCCGGATCCCGGAGTTCATGCCAGTTCCGCAACGCCAGCCAGCCGGTCGCGATCATGTGCGGAAGGTGGACTGCGTTGTCGATCCAGAAGCTGGGCGGGGCCGCCAGGAGCCGCTGGCCGGAGGGGTCCGGCTCGATCACACCGACATGGCCGGCCAGTTCCAGCCACAGCATGGCCAGTCCGGGCAGCGGCACCAGTGCGTCGGAGATCGCGCCGATCAAGACGGGATCTTCGTGGATCCGTTCTCGGTCGCGCTTGTAGAGGTCCCCGTGCTGAGTCCGTCGAATCGGCTCGATTCCGGCCCTCTGCCACAGTGCCCCAAGCCGCAGGATCGGCTCCAGGCCATCCGACTCGCGAACCTGCACCACGGCGCCCGGGACCGCCGGCAGGCTCACGTCGGGCCGGACCGTGCGGACCGCGTGCGGAACCGTCGGATGGACCAGGATCTGGAGATCGGCTTCATTCGTCCGCATCAGGGCGGTCGCGAATTCGTCGATGGGACCTAGCTCGGCATTCGGCTCGATCACCAGCAGGCCCAGCTCCAGCAGCCGGACCAGCGCCGCGACGGGCTCGGCACCGAGGATCGCCAGCGCATGGGACAGGCCCGATACGGGCATCGACATCCGCTCGGTCACGGCGAAGAGGCTCAGCGCGAGCCGCGAGCCGATCGGCACCCGCGCGGCCAGCGCCTCGACGGCGGCGGGATGGTCCAGGTGCTGCGTGATCTCCTCGGCGCCAGCGGCCGGCCGGATCCGATCGCTGTCCGGGAGCAGGCCCTGAGCCAGCCGGATCGCGGCGAGCCGCGACCCCTTGTAGCGCCCGAGCGCCGTGCGGTACGCCAGTCGCGGCTGGTCCGGCGAAGGCCCCGATGGGGACGACGGAGGTGATTGCGAGGCGACGGACATGGGCAAGGACCCTTCAGCGCACCACGCGCGGCGTGTGCCCCATCTTGCGAAGTTCCTCGATCACCGCATCCGACTCGTCCGGCTGGACGAGGAGCACCGTATCGGAGAGTCGGCCCAGGACCCAGCGCGCAACGACTTCCGCGCCAGCAGCTCTTCGGCCAGCACCGGCTCGGCGGTGCGAATCAGGGTCACGCACTTGTGGAGTTTCACCGGGATTCGGCCGTGTGGTCGGGTCATGGTTTACAAATTTCCGGTTCGAGTCAAACGCGACGGTTCCGCGATCAAACAGGGATTCAGAATTCCCGATTCAAGAATTCCCGATTCCACAATCCGAAATCATCCCATCCGGAATCGGGAATCCGGAATTCGGAATCGGGAATCCGGAATCCGGAATCCGGAATCGGGAATCCGGAATCCCCCAGGTGCGCGCGGCGGGATGGTCTTACGGGCGAGGATCCCCGGACGGCCGCTCACGGCTGTGCCAGGCCATGCTCGGCCACGTCGGCCTCATCGAGGATCTCATAGTTGTATCCTTGCTCGGTCAGGAAGAGCTGACGGTGGTGGGCGAAGTCCATCTCGCGGGTATCGCGGCTGACCAGCGTATAGAACCGCGCGGGCGCTCCCCGTCCTTGGGACGGAGGATCCGCCCGAGCCGCTGCGCCTCTTCTTGCCGGCTGCCGAAGGTGCCCGAGACCTGGATCATCACGTTGGCATCGGGCAAGTCGATCGCGAAGTTGCCGACCTTCGAGAGGACCAGCCGGCGCAGGACGCCGCGGCGGAACTTGTCGTAGAGCTCCTCGCGCTCGGAGTTGGGGGTCTGGCCCGTGATCAGCGGGACCTCGAACCGCTCGGCGATCCGCCGCACCTGGCTGAGGTACTGGCCGATGACCAGGACCCGGTCCTCCGGCGCATCGAAGCGATCGAGCAGTGTGGCGACCAGCTCATCCTTGAGCGGGTTCTCGCTGGCCAGGCGGAATTTCTCCCGCCACTCGGCCAGGGCGTATTCCATCCGCAACGGACCGGGCAGGCTCAATCGGACCTCGTGGCATTGGGCCTCGGCGATCCAGCCCTTGGACTCGAGCACGCGCCAGGGCACGTCGTACTTCTTGGGGCCGATCAAGCTGAAGACGTCCTCCTCGCGGTGGTCTTCGCGGACCAGGGTCGCGGTCAGGCCCAGCCGGCGGCGGGCCTGGATATCGGCCGTGATCCGGAACACCGGCGCGGGAAGCAGGTGGACCTCGTCGTAGATGATCAGCCCCCAATCGCGTTCCTGAAACAGGTAGAAGTGCGGGAAGTCGCCGTCCTTCTTGGGCCGATAAGTCACGATCTGGTAGGTCGCCAGGGTCACCGGCGCCAGCGTCTTGGAATCGCCGGTATACGTCCCGACCAGTTCCGGTTTGATGTCGGTCTTATCGAGGATCTCCCGCTTCCACTGTTCGACGGCGGTCGTGCTGGTGGTCAGGACCAGGGTCTCGGTCTGGAGCGCCGCGATGGCCGCCAGGCCGACGATGGTCTTGCCGGCGCCACAGGGAAGGACGATGACGCCCGAGCCGCCGCGCGCGTCTCCACCGGCGTAGAAAGCCGCGACCGCCCCCTCCTGGTAATCGCGGACCTGGAAGGGCCGGCCGGATCCCGCAACCTTCCGCACGGCCAACGGCAGTGCCGCGCCGGCGGTGTACCCGGCCATGTCCTCGGCCGGGTATCCCACGGAGATCAGCGCTTGCTTGAGTATCCCCCGGAAGGCGTCGTCGATGGCAAAGCTGGTCTCGTCGAGCCGCTCTCCCAGGTAATCGCGCACGCCACGCTGCCGCGCCAGCTCCTCCAGCAGCGGCCGGTCGGCGGTGGTCAGCCGGAGCTGCCCGTCGACCCGGTGCAGCCGGACCCGCCCATAACGGCCGACCAGCTCGCGAAGGTCGGGCGGTAAGTTCCCGGGGATCGGGAACTTGGAATAGGTCTCCAGCGCCTGGATCATCGCCTCGGCCGACATGCCGGCCGCCGCGGCGTTCCACAGCGACAGGGGGGTCAGGCGGTAGGTGTGGATGTGCTCGGGGCTCTTCTCCAGCTCGGCGAACGGCGCGATCGCGTCGCGGGCCTCGGCGTGCAGCGGGTTATCGACCTCCAGCAGGATCGTGCGATCTCCCTGCACGATCAGCGGATTGTTGGGATTGTACTGCATGGACTCCTTGCCAGATCGGGACTTGCGGAGCGCTCGCGCCGGATGTCGCCGCCCGGTTTTGTTCCGACACGTCCCCACTCCGCAATGGGCGAACATGCCATCGTAGACGGCATGCCTCCATCTCGCAAGGTTGGCTTTGGGCGAAGACCGGTCCCTGGCTCCTCGGGTCGCCGGTCATACGCGGAAACTCGGTTCGGTGTTCGCCATGGCCCGGGCTTGCAGGAGGGCATCGTGAGATGGGATGATTAATCATAAGGGGAAAACTGCGGAATTCTCAGGAGAGTGTCAGCAAACACGGTTTCATCCCAACGATACACACGTTCTCTCCCCGTTTTCCTCACGAGATCGTCGCACGATCGACCAGGAGACGAATCCCAATCATGAAGGGGGCGAGTCGATGCCCGGCGAGAGTGAGGGGTCGGTCACGGCCTGGATCGGCGATTTGAAGACGGGCGGTGACGGCGCCGCCCAACCGCTGTGGGAGCGTTATTTCGAGAAACTCGTGAATCTGGCCCGCAAGCGGCTCCGAGGCGCCTCTCAACCCGTCGGCGACGCGGAGGACGCGGCGCTGGGGGCCTTCGATAGCTTCTGCCGCGGCGTCAAAGCGGGACGATTCCCCCGACTGGACGATCGGAATGACCTCTGGCGAATCCTCGTGGTCCTCACCCAGCGCAAGGTCGCCGACCAGGTCCGGCACGAGATGACCCAACGTCGAGGGGGGGACTCGTCCACGGCGAGGCGTCGCTCGAGAAAAACGGGAGCAGTCTCGAGCAACTGCCCGGCCTCGAACCGACCCCCGAGTTCGCGGCCATGCTGGCCGAAGAATACCAGGATCGTCTGGAGTCCCTGGCCAACGAGACGCTCCGACGAGTCGCCGTCTGGAAGCTCGAGGGCTACACGGCCGACGAGGTGGCGGCTCGACTGGGATGCACGCGACGGGCCGTGCAACGCAAGCTCGCATTGATCCGCCGCGAATGGTGCGGTGAACTCTCCTGAATGCCTCGTGTCACACTTCGGGGTGCATTTGGAGATAACACGGTAGAGTGACCCTCGGGCGGGCCGAGTCCGCCAAGTGGGGACGGGAGCCGACCATGACCCGCGATAATGGGAGTCAGTGTAGCTGGGAGTTGTCGACCCTCTACCTCATCGACGCCGCGTGTGACCGCTTCGAGGTCGCCTGGCGCGCCGGTGAGTCGCCCAGGATCGAAGATTATGTGGCCGCCTGGCCGCGGCCGGATCGCAAGACCCTGTTCTGGGAATTGCTCGCTGTCGAGTTGGAACTGCGCCGTGAAGCCGGCGAGAATCCCACGGCCGACGACTACCAAAGGCGCTTTCCCCAGGATTCTAGCGGCATCGATGCTGCCATGTATGAGTGCGCGACAGAGTGCTCAGGTGGGTTTTCGGCGACGCTCTCGATCACTGCCGGACCGCTCCTCCCGATTCACAGCGGGCGATCGCCTTGGCGTGGCCCGACCGGGATCTCGGCTCACGAGGAGATCGATCATCGTCGGCCGTATTTCCGGGTGTCGACGACTCAGTGGATCCGGAACCAGGACCTGCTCGCGGCCAGCTATACCCTGGACGCGAGGCCAAAAACCCAGGATTCGGCCACCCTTACCGCGATCGACTTGATCGATGCGCCCGGAGAGGCGACCGAGGAGATGTCCGGCTGCCGAGAGCCATTCTCGGATCCCGGAGCAACACGCGATCCGGTTCTGGAAACCGTCCTGGAATCCATCAGTACGGCCGACCTCGAGAGTACGGAACGTGACTTTCACGATCCGGGTTCGAGAGATCCCGACTCAACCCACGATACGAGTGATCCCCAGCATTACCCAGCGCGAAGCCGCGCCGGGACGGTTTCTCCCCTGAGGATGTGGATCCCGGGCTATGTCCTCCTCGAAAAGCTGGGCCAAGGTGGCATGGGAGTGGTCTACAAAGCCCGCCAGGTGGGCCTGAATCGCCTGGTGGCGGTGAAGATGATCCGCGGGACCTCCAGCGACCGCCCCGATCAGTTCTTGCGATTCCGCATCGAGGCCGAGACGATCGCTCAGCTACGCCATCCGCACATCCTCCAGATCTACGACATCGGTACGGCCGGCGATCGTCCGTTCCTGGCGCTGGAATTACTCGACGGCGGCAGCCTTGCGGATCGACTCGCGCGGACGCCGCAGCCGGGAAGGAGCGCGGCGGAGCTGATGGTCACGCTGGCCCGGGCCATTCACGCCGCGCATCAGGCGGGGATCATTCATCGCGACCTCAAGCCATCGAATATCCTGTTCACTTCCAACGGGGTTCCCAAGATCAGCGACTTCGGCCTGGCGAAGCGATTGGAGTCGTCGAACACGCCGACGGAATCCGGTATGATCATGGGATCGCCGAGCTACATGGCCCCCGAACAGGCGCGGGGCCGCGCCCGAGACGTCGGCCCGGCCGCCGATGTCTACTCGCTGGGCGCGATCCTCTATGAGATGTTCACGGGACGCCCACCCTTCAAAGGGGAAACGCCCGTGGAGACCGTACGCCAGGTGGTCGACGAGGATCCGGTCCCCCCGACGCGCCTGGTCCCACGCCTGGAGCGCGACCTGGAAACCATCTGCCTGAAATGCCTCTCCAAGGAACCCATCAGGCGATACGCCTCCGCGAGTGAACTCGCCGACGACCTGGAGCGCTATCTCAACGGCGAGGCGATCAAGGCTCGATCCATACGATGGTGGGAACGCGGTCGGAAATGGGCCAGGCGCCGGCCTGTGGCGGCCACGCTCACGGCGCTGAGCCTGGTGGCGGCCCTGACGCTGAGTGGGGTGGGATTTTGGCTCATGCGGACGGAGGACCTGCGCGTTGAGCAGGTGCGCCGCATAGTCTTTCTATCACTCCTGAGTGGCCAGGAATATCTCGCGAAAGAGAAGTGGGGCGATGCGAAGGAGGTCCTCAACAAGGCTCATTGGCAGTCGCTCAAAGAACCGCAGCTCGTCGACCTTCATCAGCAGGCCGAAGCGTTGCTTGCTCAAGCCGCACGAGGACAGGACGAGCAGCAGGGCCGCGACGCCGACCGGCAGGCCCGCGACGCCGACCAGGAGCGGTATCGCGAATTCGTGCGGCTCCGGGACGAAGCCTTGATCCACGATACCCCGTTCCCGGGAATGGACGCGCTGACCAGCCTGAAGGAAACCCGCCGTGCGGCCCGTGCGGCGCTGGCCGTTTTTGCGGCGCAGGGCTCCGGAGACTCCGGGATGCCAGCCACCTTGCCGGCGAGCCTGTCCCAGCCGCAGTGCGACGAGATCCGCGACGGTTCCTATGTCCTTCTCCTGGTCCTGGCCGAGGCGGCGGAGCAGCCCGACCAGGGCCTGCATTTCCTGGACCAGGCTGCCCAACGGCATCCTCCCACCCGGGCGTACCATCTGCGTCGCGGCGCCTGTCTCAGCCGTCTGGGGGATGCGACGGGAGCCGAACAGGAACGCCGTGCGGCCGTCCGCGTTCCGCCGACGACGGCATTCGATCATTTCCTCGCTGGACAGGAGCGATACCAGCGCCGCGATTGGGTCGCAGCCAAACAGCAGTTCGACGCCGCACTCCTGCTCAAGCCGGACGATTTCTGGGCCCATTACCTCGCGGCGCGATCCAACTTGTACGTCCGCGAGCCGTTGCTGGCCAAGGCCCAGCTCACTGCGTGCTTGCAAATCAAGCCCGATCTCCCCGGGCTCTTCGTGCTCCGCGGCCTCGCCTCCCGGCAAGCCTCTGATTTGGCCCGCTCTCCCGCGGTGAACTCCCAGCCCGCTGTCAACGTGCCTCGGACCGAGGCGCAGGTTCAGCTCGATGCCGCCGAGGTGGATTTCGACAAGGCCCTGAAGCTCCTCGCCGAGCAGCCTAACGATGAAGTCAAGTACCAGGCTCTGGTCAACCGCGGTCTTTTCTGGCTCGAACGCCGGGACTGGAACAAGGCCGTGGCCGACCTTCAGGCGGCGATCGTCTTGAACGGACATCAGTTTCCAGCCCATGAGGCGCTGGCACAGGTTCGCTGGCGGCAGAACCGACTGGATGAGGCGATCGCCGAGTTTACTCAGGCCATCGCTCTTCAGCCGGACTTGGCACCTTTGTACCGCGCCCGGGCCGACGTGGAGCTCGCGCGCCGGACTCAACTCCTGCCCACGAGGCGCAGGCCCTGGACGACCTCGATCAGGCGATCCGGCTCTCGGCTCCGAACGATCCCGTGCGGGCGCGGGACTACACGACATGCGCCCGGTTGCTGCACCAGCAGGGTCGCGAGCCGGAGGCCCTCGCCACGTGCGAAACGGCCCTGAAGGTCGCGCCGAATTATCTCGAGGCCCACCGTCTGCGCATCGACGTGCTGATGGTGCTGAAGCGCTACGACGATGTGATCAGCTCCTGTGACGCCTTGCTGGCGCGAGACAGTTCCTCGGTCGAACTCTACAGGCTGCGCGGCCTGGCCCGGGCCGGCCGCCAGGATTACGCCGGTGCGATCGAGGATGATACCAAGGCGCTGGCCCTGTGCCCTGATTCCGTCCCTTTGCTCGTCGCCCGCGGTTTGCTCTATCAGGTGACGGCGGCGCCCCGATTGGCGTTCCGGGACTTCGAGAGAGCCATCCACCTCGACGATTCCTCGAGCGAGGCTTTCCTCGGCCGGGGATCGGCCCGGGTGCATCTGGGCCAGTACCGCCAGGCGGTCGCCGACGTGGAGAAGGCCCTCCGCCTTGGTAAGCCGACCGCACAGATGAGGTACAGCGCCGCACTGGTGCTTTCCCAGGCGGCCGTCGCAGCCAGTTCGGAAGTCCGAAAGACGGTCCAGGATGCCGTGGGGCTGACGAATCAGTACCGGGATCGCGCAGTCGTGCTGCTCCAGGATGCGGTGAATGGCCTCCCGGTCGATCGGCGAGCCGCATTTGTCGCAGATATCTTCAAAGACCGGGACCTGGCCATCATTCACCGCCGGCTGAGGTCCGTGTTGCCGCCCGGTCCGTCCATTTCTCCGACGGGTTCTCGGCCGAAATCTTGATAGCAAGGGTAGAGAGAGTCCGCGCTCAGGATGGCTTGCAGAATCAACTGGAGGCCGCCCGATGTTTTCTCCCAGACCCTCGCGCCCCAAAAAGAACCGGGACGACCCGCGCTACTCGCGCACACGGTGCCGGGCCTGCTACGCCCCCGGAGTCCTCGGGCTCGAGGATCGCACCTTGCTCTCGTCCGGTCCTCCCGCGATGTCCAGCGAGCTCGCGCAGGCCATCGTGATCCCCGTGTCGTCGGTGGGGGCGACGACCGAATCGGGTCACCTCGCCGGGAATGAGGACCTCGATTTCTTCCAGATCAACACGCCCGCCGATGGATTGCTGATCGCCAATGTCCACCCCGACGACATCACCGCACGACTCTCCTTGCTGGACTCTCAAGGTCAGTTGCTCATGCAGAGCGACGGTCTTTCAACCGACAATCCCGAGGACCTGATCCAGACGCATCTCACGATGGGGACCTACTACCTCGAAGTGCAGAGTACCGGCGGCGCGGGTGACTATGCCCTGACGACGTCACTCACACCGACGACTGAGCCCTTCCAGCAGGTGGAAAATGGATCGCCCTACTTCGAACCGATCGCCCTCGGCGATTTCAATAGCGACGGGATCCCCGACCTCGCAACGCCCAACCTCCTCTTGTTGGGAACTGGGGATGGGACGTTCCAGAATCCCCCGATCACTTACAACCCGTCTGGGAACTCGCTCGCATTGATTAGCGGCGACTTCAATGGTGATGGCAACGCCGACCTGGCCATCGCCGACTCGTTCTCCAACACCGTCTCCGTGTTCCTGGGCAACGGCGACGGCAGCTTCCCGATCCAAGAGCAATATACGGTCGGATATGGACCAGACTCCCTGGTAGTGGGTGACTTCAATGGCGACGGTCGGCTCGACCTCGCCGCCGCCAACCAGTCCGACGGCACCGTGTCCGTCCTGATGGGCAATGGCAACGGCACCTTCCAGCCTCAGGTGACCTATGATGTGGGGCCGTCCCCGAGCTCCATCGTGGCGGGTGACTTCACCGGCGACGGTCGGCTCGACCTCGCCGTCGCCAACCAAGGCGACGACAGGGTATCGGTGTTGATCAATAATGGATATGGCGTCTTCCAACCCCAGGTGACCTACCCGGTAGGGTCGTCCCCCACCTCCCTCGTAGCGGGTGACTTTACGGGCGACGGCCACCTGGATCTGGCCGTCGCCAACTCCGGTTCCAACAACATCTCCCTGCTACTCGGCGATGGCCACGGCAAGTTTCAGCCACAGGTCACTTTCGCGACGGGAAACGGCCCGAGCGCCCTGGTGGCCGAGGATTTCAACGGGGACGGCCGGCTCGACCTCGCCGTCGCCAACATCTATTCCAATGACGTCTCCGTGCTGCTGGGAAATGGCAACGGCACCTTCGAGCCTCAACAACGGTTCGCCGCGGGAAACGGGGCGAGCGCCCTGGTGGCGGGTGATTTCGATGGCGACGGCCGTCTCGACCTGGCCATTTCGAATGCTTACTCCGACAATATCTCCCTACTACTGGGCAACGGGAACGGCACCTTCTACGGACAGGCCGCGGATCAGATTCCGCTGGCATTCCCTCAGAATTCTTCGGTGGAGGGAGACTTCAACGGTGACGGCCGACTCGACCTGGCGACCGCCGACGCTCTCACGAACGAGGTCTCCGTGCTGCTGGGCAATGGCGACGGCACTTTCCAGGAACAGGGCGAATTCGCGGTGGGCGACCAGCCGAGTGCCCTGGTGGCGGGCGACTTCAACGGAGACGGACGGCTCGACCTCGCCGTCGCCAATAAAGGCGACGGGACCGTGTCGATTCTGATGGGTAATGGCGACGGTACCTTCCAGACCCAGTTGATTTATGGGGTGGGTTCTTTCCCGGACGCGATCGTGGCGGGTGACTTCACGGGCGACGGCCGACTCGACCTCGCGGTCGTCAACCAGGGCGACGACACGGTGTCGGTGTTGCTGGGCAATGGCAACGGCAGCTTCCAGCCCGCGGTCGCTTATCCAGTGGGCGAAGGCCCGGACGCCATCGTTGCCGGCGATTTCACCGGCAAGGGTCCGCTCGACCTCGCCGTCGCCAACCTGGTTGACGGAACTGTGTCCGTGCTGATAGGCAATGGGAACGGCACCTTCCAGCCCCAGGTCACTTATCACGTAGGCGAAGACCCGAACGCCATCGTAGCCGGCGATTTCACCGGCAACGGCCCGCTCGACCTCGCCGTCGACAACCAGTACGGCGGCACGGTGTCGGTACTGCTGGGTAATGGCGACGGTACATTCGAGCCCCAGGTTACTTACGGGACGGGAGGCGCGAACGGATCCCTGGTGACGGGGGACTTCAACGGGAAGGGCCGGCTCGACCTGGCCATTGCCAACGGTTACCTACAGACCGTGTCCGTGCTGATGGGCAATGGCGACGGCACCTTCCAGGATCCGGAAACGTTCGGGGTGGGGGCTTACGTCGATGATTTGGTGGCGGGCGACTTCAACGGGGACGGTCGGCTCGACCTGGCCGCCATCAGTCCCGACCCCAGTACGATTCCCGTTCTGCTCACCAACAGCGACGGCACGTTTACGACCGCGAACTGGATTGCAACCGCGCCTGATAACACACCCGTGGTAGCCGACATCAATGGCGACGGCATCGACGATGCGTTGGTGATCGACGCGGCCGGCGACATTTTGTATCGCCAGGGACTCGCTCAGGGCTCCACTTCGTTTGCTCCCCCCATCGCGATCAATCCGGGCTTCCCATCGCGCGGTATCGCATACCTCCCAAAGACCGATCAGGGCCCGCTGATCGCCAGCGTTGACTCCCAGGACAATGCGATCTCCTTCTACGCGTGGCGTGACGGCAGCTTTGTCCGGCTGGACGGCTCGCTCACCACCGGCCAGCTCCCGGCGCAGATCCTTTCGGCCGAGCTGAACGGGGACGGCCTGGACGACCTGGTCGTCCGCAATGCCGGCGACGGCACGCTCTCGGTTTACCTGGGCACCACGCTCAACCAAGGTGGGTTGACCGGCCCCTATAATCCCCAGTTCTTACCACCGAGTTTCCTGGCACCCGTGATTCTCACGACCGGCCTGGGCGTCTCCGACGTGGCCGCCGTCGATACCACGGGGAGCGGGATACTCGACCTCGTCGTCACCAACCAGGTCACAGGCCAGGTGAGCATCCTCCGTAACCAGGGCAACGGGACCTTCACCGCGCCGACGATCTATCGCGCCGGGGCCGGCATTTCCAGCATCGACGAGTCCGGCGGTTCACCGGAGGTGCTCAGCCTGGAAGACACTGCGGGCGTGGCCGCCGGGTCACTCATCGCGGGCGGGCCGACCGACCTGGTGACGATCAACCCGGGTTCGAACATGCTCGACGTTCTCGAGGGCCTGGGACAGGGCCGCTTCGCCAATCCGGTCGCGTCGCCGACCCAGGAGCCCGCACGTGTGATCCGTCTGGCCGACTTCAACCAGGACGGCATCCTGGATCTCGCAATTCTCACCGCCAATGGCGTGGATATCGAGCTTGGCAATGGCCATGGCGGTTTCTTGCCTCCGGTGGTCTACGATGCCGGCACCGATCCGGACGGCCTGGCGATCGCCGACATTAATCATGACGGTAATCCCGACCTGCTCGTCAGCAATCCGCTCGGTGACCTCCTGGTGCTGCTGGGCCAGGGGAACGGCACGTTCGAGCCCTATCGCAACACCAATCAGACCATCACTCTGGCCGTGGCCGGCCTCACGGGAAACGGCTCGAAGGACGTCATCTACGCCGACCAGGGGCTTGACCGTGTGGTCGTCGACTATGGTGCGAGCGGCTCGACTGTACTGGACAATCAATCCACAGGCCTGCTCGATCCCGGTGCCGTGACGTTGGCCGATCTGAACGGCGACGGGATCCCCGACCTGATCGTGGCCAACAGCGGCAGCAATAACGTGCTGATTTATCCCGGTCTAGGCAATGGCCAGTTCGGGCCGGCCGTCAATGGCGGGCATGGCTACTTCGTGGGCACCAACCCGGTGGGGGTCACCGTGGCCGACCTCACGGGTGAGAAGTTCCCCAACGGTGAACCGCGGCTCGACCTGGTGATCGCCAACGAGGGCTCCAACGACGTCTCGATCCTGCTCAATCAAGGGGACCTCCGCTTCACGCCGGGCGAGCGGCTGAGGCCGGGGGGATCCGGGCCCGTGTCCACCATCGTGGGTTACTTCACCAGCGACGTCTATCCCGACCTCCTGGTTACCGACAGCGGTTCGAACGACGTCCGACTCCTGCCGGGCGTGGGCCAGGGGTTCTTCAACGATACGGACCCGACGATCTACGCCGTGGGAACCAATCCGGTGACCAGCTTCGCCGGCAACTTCGACGGCCGGACCGACCTGGTGACGGTGAACGCCGGGTCGAACGACCTGACGATGATCTCTGGATTCAACAGTCCGAACCCGGTCACCACGACGATCCTCTCCGGGGGGACCGATCCGTTGACGGCGTTCGCATTCCCTTCGGGCGGCGGCTTTGAGGGCCTGGTCGTCGGCAATGCCGGCAATGGCGTCCTGGCGCTCTTCGAGGGGGGAACCGAGGGTCTGGTCCTGATATCGCGAGAGACGATTCGCGATCTTCCCAATCCTTCGGATCTGTCATTCTCGGTCCTCACCGGCGGCCAGGTGTTCTTCTACGCGGCCACGGAGGGGCGGGAGGCGGCCATCCTCGTCGCCATCAATCTGATCGGGAATACCGCATCTCCAACCCCGGTGCTTCCGTCGAACGACATCATTCAACTTGTCTCACTCCAGGAATCGTCGCTGGAGTTGGTTGGCACACTGCTGACCTTGACGATCGAGCCGGCCTCAAGCGGGATCGGCCTCGTCCCGATCGAGGCCTCGGCAATCTCCAATGGCGCCTTATCCCTTGGCGCGGAGACCTCGTTCGGCCAGAGTGTGACCCAGCGAGGCGGCAACGGCATCGAGGACAGTCCCGTAGAAGTGGAGGGTAACCCCGAGAATGGCGCCGCCGGTCCGTTCCCGACGGGCTCCTCGACCCGGGATCGCCTCATTCTGGGCCTCGACGAGGCCCTCGATCAATTCGGCCGAGAAAACCGGGATCGATTCTCCTCGGGCTCGGATACGCCCTCGGGTACCGATCCGTCGAGGATCCGCCCCGGGGCCCGGCCGCCATCGCCGGAGCCGCCGTCGAGTTTCCTGCAAGCGCCCGGCCAGGTCGAAGGCGGCAGCCAGACAGGCAAGCCGCAAAGCCCACGGCAGACGGACCGGGGCAAAGCAATCGACGCAATCCTGGATTTGCTGGGAGCGAACAACGCCCATGGGGAATGTCCGGAGCCTCCCACACGATTTCACGTGGGCGAGCCTACCGGAGAGTGGCCGCTCAAGTTCGCTCGCATGGAGATTCGCCCCTCACGATTCGCGGGAGCCAATTCGGTTCCGAAGCGGACTTCGGCATCGGCATCGCATGCCGCTGTCCTGCTCGTCGCAGGCTGGACCCACGTTGGCGCGGCCCGCGGCATTATCCCGATCCGTCGCCGATTCACCGCTCCGTGCCACGTCCGGCACGAGGATGCAACGGCGAGAGATACACATAAATAAATTTGTGTTTCTCAATCTTTCAAACTTCTGGCCCAAGTTCAGGGACGCTCGCCGGCTGGTAGGTGTTCCCGTTCACGGTTCCGCCCCCTTTTTTCCGAGGTTCCCGGTGCTTGGAGACCGGGGATCATTGATCGTAGAAGGAATTCTTCGATGACGAACCCTCTGAGTCTTTTCCGGACGCACGATTGTCGCGCCCTGATCCTGGTCAGCACCATGCTCCTCGTCTCGGCGGGTCGAGATTCGAGCGGAGACACGGTCCAGCTTACCGTGTCGAATCTGCTGCCTCTGGGCACTAACTATGCAACGGTCGTACTGACCCCAAAAGGGACCAATGCGGTCGAGTTCAACGTTACAGCCAATGCATGCGCTCTGTATCTCCCCCCCCTTACGGGCTTGGGGATCGGCGAGTTCGCGTTCAACAGTACCGTTCCTCTGACAATGTCCAACATCGCGTTCGTTCCACCGACTTTAGCAACCGGTTGGAGCCTTGCTGGGGGCGGAACTGCCGACGGATTCGGAACGTTCACCTATGTCCTTTCCAGCAGGAGGTCATTGAACCCGCTCGTCTTTGATATCACCGCCAACGGTGCCACCGTGGGCAGTTTCGAAGGGAACAACCCGCTCAAGAGGGAATTTGCGGCGAACATCGTCAATTTCAAGACGGCAACCGGCGTGACGAGCCAATGGGTGACGAACCAGCCGACCCCCGCGGCCGAGCCTGCTCCTCCGCGTAAGCACCAGGGATTTCTCTTGGTGACAGTCGTATTGAGTTTATTTGTGTTGGTTCTGGCGATTTGGTGCTTTCGTAAGCAACTCTCGCCGGCGCGACCCGTTGCTTGATCGGGCCGGCTCGCTCGGCTCGTTCAGCTTGTGTCGAATCAAGTGGTCGGGCTACTCGCGGAGTCGCCAATCCGGAGCCAGGCGACTTTGAGGTAGGACCCTTCGGGAGTGTCGAGCGCGACGGGGTGGTCGGCGGCTGCGCCGCCCAGGGCCAGGAGCTGGGCCGGGCGCTCCGCCTTCCGCGCCGCCGCACGGAGGATGGCGAGGAAGTCGGGGGCGGGGAGCAATCCCGAGCACGAGCAGGTGACCAGCACGCCCCCCGGCTCGACCAGCTTCATCGCCAGGACGTTCAGGTCGAAGTATTTCCGCTTCCCCGGCGCGATCTCGTCGCGGTCCGGGATCAGCTTGGGGGGATCGAGCACGATCACGCCGAAGGTCCGGCCGTTCAGGCCCATCTGCCGCGTGTAGCCGAAGGCATCGGCGTGGACCACATCGAGCTTGACCTGGTTGGCATGGCCGTTCTCCCGCGCCAGGGCCACGGCCTTCTCGTCCAGGTCGACGCAGGTGACCTCACGGGCCTGGCCTCTCACCAGGGCATTGAGCCCGAAGCCGCCGGTATAGCAACACAGGTCCAGCACGGAACGGCCGGCGCAGAACCGGGCCAGGTCGCGGCGATTGTCGCGCTGGTCGCAAAAGAAGCCGGTCTTGTGACCTTCCTCGAAATGGATACGATAGCGGATCCCATGCTCCTCGATCGTGATCCGGGGCGGCAGTTGCGGACTGGCCAGCGGTCGGCCGGAGAAGTCCTCCTGGAGTGCGACGCGCTCATCGACGCCCACGCGGTAATGCGACGTCCCCAGCCGATGGGCGCAGAGCGACAAGATCGGCCCGATCCGCTGGTACATCCCCAGGCTGAAGACCTCGACGGAGAGGACGTCGGCGAACCGGTCGACGACCAGGCCGGTGAGTCCGTCGCCCTCGGCGTGGATGGCGCGGTACGCGTTGGTCTCCCGGTCCAGGCCGAGGATCGAGGTCCGCAACGCCGCGGCCTCCTCGATGCACCGCGTCCAAAACTCGATGCCCGGGGGCTCGGCCCCGCGCGAGAGGAATCGCAGGCTGATCTGCGACCGGCCGTTCCAGAGGGCGTAGCCGAGGTGCTGGCCGTCGCGGTCGACCACGCGCACCAGGTCTCCATGGTTTGGCGTCGCCGCACCGACCGGCCCCTCGACCATCTTGCGGTAGACGAACGTGTGAGTGCCCGAGGCGCGGATGGCCATGGTCGGGAGGGCCCCTTCCGGTGTCAGGCTGCGATCGGGGACCCGCGGGGCGGACACGTGCATGGCCCCGGCGGCCGCGCGGGGACGTTGCGGGCGTGGCATTCCGTTCAATCCTCGAAGTCCTCGTCGTCAAATCGATCGTCGTCGTCAGAAAAGTCCGCAGGATCGATCCCGCCATGCCGATGCAGCCGGCGCAGCCGGACCAGCAACGCCGTGGCATACCGCTGGACGGCCAGTTGCTTGGTCAACACGGCGTCATCGGCCGCTTCGGGCGGGATCTCCGCCATCAGCCGGTGCGCCTGGGCCAGGCCGGTCCAGCCGGCCTCGAAGACCGGGGCCATGGCGCGCTCTTGTTCCCCGACCTGCTTCAACAACTGACGCGCCCGCTTTAGCCCGGCCTGGGCTTGCTGGAGCTGACGCAATGCCGTTCCCGGGCTCATGCCCCGCATCGTCTCCCCCAATCGCCTCGGTGAACATTGGCTCGGTGCCAATCGCTCAGATTCGCTTTGTCACGCAGAGGAATCCAGTATAGACTAAAAGAGGTCTCGACTCGCACTATTGCCCTTGGGGAGGCTTGATTCCATGGCCGACGAGCCGGAAACGACCATCGCCGTCGCCGAGCCCGAAGTCACCACGGACCAGCAGACCCGGCGCCTGCCCCCTTACAACGTCGTGATCCTCAACGACGAGGATCATACGTTCGAGTACGTCATCGACCTGCTGATCAAGTTGTTCCGCCATCCTCTTCCCAAGGCCGAAGAGCTAACCTGGCGGATCCACTCGACTGGACGCGCCATCGTCTACACGACCCACAAGGAGCTCGCGGAGCTGAAGCGCGACCAGGTCATCGCCTACGGGCCAGACCCTCGGAGCAAGGCATCCAAGGGCCCACTTCGATGCTATGTCGAGCCCGCACCGACGGGTTGAGCATTCGCGTTTCCCGGATCAACCTTCCTCTAAAGCCGCGGGCAGCCCGGACGTGATGTCGGAATAAAGCAGCGTAACGCCAAGCCCGCGTTTCATGCGACGGTTCGCAACCCGCTTGTTGGTGGCGTCGCGAGTCGATTCGGGGCCCTCGATCGGTGCGGGCGCGAATCGCGGCTCGGGCGCGTCGAGAGCGCGCCGCCACGGAGTAATACTCGCGCCGCGTGACCGGCCGATCGTCCGCGACCAAGTAGACCGAAGCGGGCGCATCGGCATTGAGGGCTGCCGCGGACGCTCGGACGGCGTCGTCGACGTGGACCACGTTCAGGAACTTATCCGGGTCGCCGGGGATCGGCTCGCCCCGCTCCAGGATCGTCCGGCGCACGATCCGGCCCGGCCCGTAGAGACCCGCGAATCGCAAGACGACCGGCGTGAGGGAATGCGCCTCAGCCCAGGCGCGGACGCGTCTCTCGGCCTCAAGGCAGACCCGGCCCGACTCGTGCAACGGGTCCGTCAGTGAGTCCTCATCGACCCACTCGCCGCTCGTCTGCCCATAGACGCCCGTCGAGCTGGCGTAAACGATTCGCTTCGCCGAGAGCGGGAGATGATCCAGGACGTTCTGCAAGCCGTCAACGTAAACGGCCCGCATCGCGGCCCCTGAGGAACGGTCGAACCCCACGCAATAAAAAACCCGATCGGCCGAAGGCAGCTCGCGCAATGAAGCGGGCCGAAGGACGTCGGCGATCACCGGCTCGATCCCGAGTCCGTCGAGCACCTCGGCCCGACTCGACGATCGCACCGTGCCGCAGACGCGCCCATCGTCTCGGAGGAGCAAGGCGCCTAACCGCTGGCCCAGGTAGCCGCAGCCGATGATCAGAGTCGTCATGGAATGGCCTCGTCAGTGTCCGCCAACGGCGACGGCGCGGCCTCAGTCTCGGGGCAGCCGGCATCGAGGAAGCCCTGGAGCATGATCTGCGCGGCGAGCTGGTCGCGGAGCGCCCTGCGCTTCTGATGCGTGAGGCCGGCGTCGATCAAGCGCTGCTCGGCCTCGACTGTGGAATAGCGTTCGTCGTAAAAAACGACCGGGCGTTCCGTGACCGCGACCAGCCAGTCGCCGAACGTGCGGGCCAGCGCGGCGAGCGCGCCCTCGCGCCCACTGGTATGCAAGGGCAGGCCGATGACGATCCGATCGACCTCGTTTTCCGCGACGAGTTCCTGGTAATGCTCCGCGTCGTGCTTGGCCCCGCGCAACGCATAGACCTCGAGCGGGAAGGCGATGGTCCGACCCGGATCGCTCAGGGCCGCGCCGACCCGACGCGTGCCATAATCGAGGCCGATAATGCGTGGCATGGATCAAGTCCTCCGGCGGCCATCTCCGACGGCTCCTCTTGAAAAGACGTCGCGGCCAGACCAGTATGACCATCATAGCGGAACCTCGCGGCGATTTCGTCGCGAGTTGACCCGGTGCTGGGGTCACGCCCGGCGATGTGGAATGGCCGATCCCGTCCCAGTAAGTTGAGACCCCCTCATGTTTCTGTCAATCCGCCCCGAACAGCCAGCCGATGCCGCCGCGATCCGGCGGGTCCTCGAGGCCGCCTTCCCAACAGCCGCCGAAGCCCGGCTGGTTGAACTTCTGCGTGCAGGCGATCACCTCGTAATCTCGCTCGTCGCCGAATGGGACGATGAGATTGTCGGCCACATCGCATTCAGCCCGGTCGAGATGGATGGCGTGGCCGGCGAGGGAATCGGCGTCGGGATGGCGCCGGTCGCCGTTCATCCGAGCTACCAACATCAAGGCATCGGCAGCCGCCTGATCCGCGTGGGCCTGGCAGCCTGCACGCGCGCCAACCATGGTTTCGTCGTCGTGCTGGGTGAGCCGGCGTACTATCAACGCTTCGGCTTCACCCGAGCCGATGTCCATGGACTGGGGAATGAATACGGGGCCGATGAGGCGTTCATGGTCCTCGAGCTACGCAGCGGCAGTATCCCGGCGAACGGCGGCATGGTCGGATATGGTCCCGAGTTCGCCGAGTTCACGATATGACCGGGGAGGCATGGTGATTTCATGCGCCAGATTCCGGGCTATTCACTCTGGCTGGGCCATGCCGGCGATGTCCGCGACCTTCGCGGCATCCACACGGCGGGCATCCGCGCCATCGTCAACGTGGCACTGAATGAGTCCCCGGCAACGTTGAGCCGCGAGCTGGCCTATTGCCGATTCCCTCTCATCGACGGACCAGGCAATCCCCGCTGGCTTCTCCGTGCGGCTGTCGAGACCGTTGCTGGCCTGTTGCGATACGAGACGCCCACCCTGGTCGCCTGCGGGGCGGGCATGAGTCGCTCGCCGTGCATCGCCGCGGCGGCCATCGCTCAGATTCGCGGCTGTCCTGCCGCCGAAGGCGCTGGTCATCGTGTTGCAGTCCGGCGTAGCCGACGTCTCGCCGGGGTTATGGGCCGAGGTCCAAGAATTCGTGGAAACCAACGACTCACGACCCCGGGAGAATCGTATGGGTCGGCGGCTCGACATCGAAGACGCGGACCAAGGTCACGGCGATCTGGCCGCCGAAGCAGACGTCAACATCGTTCCCCGGCCAGTGCTCCCGTGACTGGTAGTTGCCGGTATAGACGGCCTGGCTGTTCTCAACGCGATAATTCAGCGGCAAGGGGGAAGGGTCGAGCGGGCAGAAGACGATCTCGGGATCCGGCTCGTCCGGACCGATGTGGGGAAAATTGACGTTCCAGAAGCTGCCGGGTTCCTTGGGCAAGGCCAACAACTGGCGGAGGACCTTCGTGGCCCATCGAGTCGCACGATGCCAGTCGATGGCACGGCCGCGGTCGATGTAATGCGACAGGGCGATCCCTGCCACGCCATGGAAGACGCCCTCGCGGACGGCGGCGACGGTCCCCGAATGATAGACATCGGTGCCGAGGTTGCCACCGGCGTTGATGCCCGAGAGGATCCAGTCGATCCCCGGCGTGAGGTGATCCAGCGCCAGGCGGACGCAATCGGCCGGCGTGCCCGCAACGGCGATGCGGTCCTCGCCCATGGGCGTGATCGCGATCGGCGCGTGGGTCGTTACGCTGTGGCCACACCCGGAGACCGGTTTCATCGGGGCGACCAGCCGGCAACGGCCGAGTTCTTCCGCCGCCGCCCATAGCGCGGCCAGGCCCGGTGCATCCCAGCCGTCGTCGTTGGTCAGGAGCCAGGTCGTTTGGGGTCGAGTCAACGGGGTCTCCTCAATCGGCGAACTTCGACGTCCCACGTGACAGCCGAGCCCGCGCCACGGTTCCCTTCGGCAGGGTCTCGCGGAGTCTATTGGATTGTGGACGTCCCACCTTGATGATGTCAAAATCTTCCCGGCACGATGATTCAATCCTCCCTGCAGATTCGTCACAATCCGCTTGCTGGCCTCATCCCGGTGGCCAATCGGCTCGGGACCTGATAAGTTGTTTCGTTGCAGTTCGTCGGGAGATTCCGTGAATCCGGTGCGAGGCGGGTCGATGGCGGCGTTTTTTCGGCTGGATGGCCAGGTCGCGCTGGTGACGGGGGCTGGCCAGGGGATTGGCGCGGGGATTGCACGACGGCTCCATGCCGCCGGAGCCAGGGTCGCCGTGTTCGACCGAGAACCAGATCTGGCCCGGACCGTCGCCGCGGGGCTCGACGGTCTGGACCTCGTAGGCGATGTCCGCGCTGAGGATCAGGTCGCCCGGGCCGTCGAGCAGGCCGAGGCCCGGTTGGGACCGTTGTCGATCCTGATCAATAATGCCGGGATCACCGGCCGGACCGACCAGAGTTGGAACCTCCAGGTCAGCGAGGTGCGCGAGGTGTTCGAGATCAATGTCATCGGCCCGTTCCTGTTCTGCAAGGCCGCAGTGCCCCGAATGCTGGCGCACGGATATGGGCGGATCGTCAATGTGGCCTCCATCGCCGGCAAGGAGGGGAATCCGACACTCTTGCCTTACTCCGCATCCAAGGCTGCCGTGATCGCCCTGACCAAATCCCTGGCCAAGGAGCTGGCCGGCAAGGGGGACATCACGGTCAACGCGATCTCTCCGGCGGTCATCCGTACGGCGATCCTCGACGGGGTCGCCCAGGAGACGGTCGAGTACATGATCGCAAAGATCCCGCTCGGGCGCACCGGGACCATTGACGAAGTCGCGGCGCTGGTCCATTACCTGGCCAGCCCGGAAGCCAGCTTTACGACCGGCCAATGTTACGACATCAGCGGCGGCCGGGCCACTTACTGACGGAACGCCACGATGGATAGTTCATCCCAACCGATCCTGGATCGGCAACACGAGGGCGCTCACGGGCCCGGCGAACCGCGCGTGCCGCAACCGCGAGTTGAGAGCGAGCCCGCGACCTGGACGCAACGGTCGGCGCCTCAACCATCGCCGGCACCCCGGCCGTACGAGCCCCCCATCTCAGCCCTGGCCCCGCTCTTTCGGAATCGCCTGGAGAAGATGTACGCTTGCCGTGTCTCCTTCGCCATCGACATCAACATCCGTCCCACTACCCACGTGCTCGGTGGCTATTACAAGTCCCGGCGCCTGGTGCGGGTCTACTCCCACGATCGCAAGGAGGGCCGCCGGCCCCTGAACGAGCTGTTCGACACGTTCCTACACGAGGTCGCGCACCACCTCGAATACACCGAACCGCAATCGTTCGGCGCCCGAAGGTGCAGCCGTGTCCCCGGCCGGATGCACAGCCGGCTCTTCTGGAAGATCCTTGGAGATCTGAAGCAACGATGGGCCGACTTGCAGGCGCGGCACTGGGCCGAGCTACGCGCCCGGCGCCGCCCTTGAAAGAAACTCATCGCGCGCGATCTGATGAGATCCTCATGGCGCTCGGACCTACTTGGAGGAAAGCCCGAGATCCTTGACCTTGGTGGCGACGTCCGTACCGGCGCTGTCGGGTTTCACGGTCTTGTCGATCTCCTTGATGGTCCCATCCTTGTCGATGTAGAACGTCCAGCGATTGGCGAAGGGGCGAGCCGACATGAGGACTCCGTACGCCTTGGCCACACTCTTGTCGGGATCGCTGAGAATCGGGTAGTCCAGATCGAGCGACTCGGCGAACTTCTTGTTTTCTTCGGGCGTATCAACGCTGGCGGTGAAATACGCAACGTCCAGCTCATGGAGCGCCTTGCTATGGGCTCGGAGCGACTTGCATTCCCTGGTGCAGCCGCCGGTGAACGCCTTGGGGAACCAGGCGATGACCACGGCCGACTTGCCCTTGAAGTCCTCGAGCGAGTAGGTCTTGCCGTCGGATCCCTGGAGCTTGAACGGGGGTGCCTTGTCGCCGACTTTCAGCTCGGCCCTGGCCGTGCCGATGCCACCGACCAGGATCAGTCCGACCCCGAGCCCCAGTGTGGTGATCGTCCGCACCATACCTCGAATCATCGCTGCCTCCACGTGCTTCGTTCTCTTCGGGCAACATCACACGCCGGACAACGGCGTGTCCGGCACCAGGTTCGAAGCCTAACAGGCCCCAGAACTGGACGCAACGGGCGGTCGCGCGGGCTGACTGCAAGAATCCTTGTTCGTTTTCCCGGCAGGCGTACGTTAGACTCTCTAGTAAGCGAAGATGCCTCCCTTGTCGGACCCTCTGATACCCTACTTCGATGTGCACCACGAAAAGGTGACTGATGCAACCTCTCCGTCGCGGCCTCCGGCCGGCCCTGGAGCAACTCGACGACCGCTGCCTGCTCTCCGGCTTGACCCCAGCCCAGTTGACGAACGCCTATGGCCTGGATGCTATCACCTTCAAATCGGCCTCCGGCGCGACCGTCCACGGGGATGGATCGGGCGAGACGATCGCCCTGATCGAGGCCTACCACGACCCGACCATCATCTCGGACCTGCTCACGTTCGACCAGACGTTCAACCTGCCCCAGACGCCGCCGACCGTGATCAACCTGGGGGGTGCGAGGTCCAATAGCGGCTGGGCGCTCGAGGAATCGCTGGATGTGGAGTGGGCGCACGCGATCGCTCCCGGCGCCAATCTCGTGGTCGTCGAAGCGAGATCGCAGAGCCGCCAGAGCCTCATGGCCGCGGTGGAAACGGCGCGACGTATCCCGGGCGTCGAGGTAGTCTCGATGAGCTGGGGATTCAGCGAGGTCCGGTACCAGTCCTCGTCCCATTTCACGACACCCGCAGGACATACGGGGATCACATTCGTCGCGGCCAGCGGAGACAACGGCCTGGACGGCGGTACCAACTGGCCGGCGGTCGAGCCCAATGTCCTCTCCGTGGGCGGAACATCCCTGAGCGTCACCCGATCGGGGACCTACCTGTACGAGACCGCCTGGTACGACAGTGGTGGCGGCTTGAGCCGTTACAATGCCGAGCCGGTCTATCAGAGGAGCATCCAGACGACCGGCAAGCGGGGCACGCCCGACGTCGCCTTCGTTGGCGACCCGGACACCGGAGTCGAGGTCTATGAGACCGCACCCGGCACCTCCCAGGGCTCGTGGCAGGTCGTGGGAGGGACCAGCCTGGGGACGCCCGCCTGGGCGGCTATCATCGCCATCGCCGATCAGGGCCGCTCGCTGGAAGGCGAGGGGAGCCTCGACGGCGCCTCCCAGACGCTCCCCACGCTCTACAGCCTCCCGGCGGCCGACTTCCACTCGATTTCGCCCGCCTCTCCTCGCGATGTGGTGGACAGCGCCAACCTCGCGACCGGACTCGGCTCGCCCGACGGCCCGTTGCTGATCGCCGGCCTGGTGGCCAGCAACATCTCGGTACCGCTGACCACCTCGTCCGCGTCCGGATCGGGCACCTCGATCTTCGCCGCGCATTCCCGCTATCGCCGATCGCATATCATCAAGGTGATCCGTCCTGCACGGCTCGATCATCTGGCCGAGCACGGCCATGTGGCCATCAGGGCCGTGACCGCCATCGCCAAGCAGATTCACCATGGCGTCATCCGCGTGGAACCCGACTCGCGACCGTGACGTGGCGCAGACCACTCTCGTTGACATCCTCGCTCAGATCTGGAAGTTGAAGGCTTTGTTCCACCACCGCAGCAACCGCCAGGCCAGCGTACCCTGATACCAGGAAGTGCGCCTGCCTTGAATCTTGGCGGTTCCGCGCAGGCCTGGTTCGAGCAGGAGCTCGGGATTCTCCACCGGGATGATGATTTCGTAGACGGCGGTCAGCGGCTTGGCCGTGCCGGTCTCGCGGTCGGGCTTGGACGCCACCTCGCCTTCGGCCAGGTTGGAAAGTTCGGTCGGCACCTCCTCGCTCTTGCGGCTGGCGATCTCCTCGACGACGCTCTTGAAGGTCGTCTCGGCCTTGCCGGAGATCTTGAGCCAGGCCCGGTTGTCGGGGCGGATCAGGTTGATGTCGGACTGGTCGAGGATCATGTGGGCTTCGAGGTGATGCGGATCGCCGACCTCGCAGAAGTACGGCCGGTCGGCGTGGACTTCGGGATCGCCGGGCCGGCCGGGTTTGAGCCACTGGCCCACGCTCGAATGATGCGGCACGCCGACGACCTGACCGTCCCGCGTGGTCACCAGGGTCAGCTTGCCGATCTGGTCGGTGATCTTCTTGATCATCGGCTCCAACTGGTCGGCGTACTTCTTGTTCTGCATGGCCTGCGCCCGGTGGTCCGGATTCTGGCTCAGGAACATGGACTTGGTGAGACTGACCTCCTGGTCCTGCTGACGCTGGAGCAGCTCCCTCTGCTTCTCCGGGTTTGACAGCTTGGCCAGCACGGTGTCCTTGGTGATCCACTGGCCGTTCTTGACGTTGAGCTCCATCAGCCGGCCTTCCGTCTCGACGTAGATGACCTCGGGCTTGGCCAGCTTGAGCACGAACGTCCCCTGGACGTGCAGCGGCATCGGGATCAGCAGGATTCCCGTGACCAGCGCCAGCGCCGCCAGGATGAATGCGGTCGCACGTAACTTTTTCACTTTGCGCACCCTCCCGGGCGATCGCGGACACGTGAGAATCGGCTCGAACGCGACGTCCTGGCCGGATGGGACATCCCTTCCGAGGATCAGTCCGGTCCGATCAGAGCTGGAAGTTGAAGAGCTTGTTCCACCATCTCAGCAGCCACCAGGCGATGGTATAGCTGCCGCCCTCGATCTTGGCGAATCCGCGGAGACCCGGCTCCAGCTCGAGGTCGGCGTTTTCCACCGGGATGATGATCTCGTAGACCAGGTGGCCCTCCGTGGGCTTCGCCGCCCCCGTCTTGTAGTCGGGCTTAACGGCGATCTCGCCTTCGGCCATGCTGGAGAGCTCCAGCGGGATTTCGCCGCTGGTATGCTTGGAGATCAACTCCACGCTGCTCCGGTAGGTCGTCTCGGCCTTGCCGTAGACCTTCAACCACGCTTTGTCGTTGGGGTGGATCAGGTGGATGTCGGCCTGGTCCAGGACCAGGTGGGCCTCGAGGTGATGGGGATCGCCGATCTCGCAGAAATACGGCTTGTCCGCACGAGTCTCATTCGGCTTGTCGGGTCGCGGATCGGGATCGTTGGGCTGGCCGGGCTTGAGCCACCGCCCCACTCCCGAGCGTGGTGGCGCACCGACGACCTGGCCGTCGCGGTTCGCGACCAGCGTCAGCTTGCCGAGCTGGTCGGCGATCTTCGTGATCATGGGCTCCAGCTTTTCCGCGTATTCTCGGTGTTGCACGGCCTGCGCCCGATCATCGTGCTCCGGACTCATCTTGAAATAGACGGACTTGATTAAGCTGACGTCGTGGTCCTGCTGACGCTGGAGCAGCTCCCGCTGCTTCTCCGGGTTCGATAGCTTGGCCAGGATGGTGTCCTTGGTGACCCACTGGCCGTTCTTGACATTGAGCTCCATCAGCCGGCCTTCCGTCTCCACGTAGACGACCTCGGGCTTGGCCAGCTTGAGCACGAACGACCCCTGCACGCGCAGGGGGGTGGGGATCAGCAGGATCCCCGTGACCAGGGCAACCGCCCCCGCGGCGAATGCGCTGGCGCGGAGCTTCTTCACCTTGCGCAACCGCCCGGGCGTTGTCAGGAACTTGCCGATCTGATAGACCGGCGTCCCCAGGAGTGGGACCAGCGAGACGCCGGCCAGCAGGTAGCTGATCGACTCGAGCTTGTAGGGCTTGAGGACCTGGGACAGGAACCAGAGGATGGCGAAGGTCACGAACCATCGATAGATGTAGCTGGCCACCGCGTAGGTTACGAACAGGTACCGCCGCGATTTCGGCATGTAGCTCTGGACCGGGATCTCCAGGCCCAGTACCTTCTCCTGGATCAGGTAGGAGAAGAACTGGGTGCTCTTGATCCGCAGGTTCGGGATCTCCAGCCAGTCGGCCATCACGTAGTAACCGTCGTACCGCAGCAGCGGGTTGGCGTTGAACATGATCGTGTTGACCGAGCAGATGAACATCGTCGCCATGGCCAAACTGTTCATCAACCCGGGCGTGCTGTACCACCAGACGAATGTGGCGATACTGGCCAGGAAGCATTCGACGTAGATGCCCGCCGCCGAGATCCAGATGCGATTCCACTTGTTCGGCAGCAGCCAGCTATCGGTCACGTCGCAGTACAACGCCGGCGTGAGGACCAGGAACAGGATCCCCATCTCGTGGACTTCACCGCCGAAGTGCTTGGCGGTCAGGCCGTGGCCGAACTCGTGGATGACCTTCACGACGGCCAGGCATATCCAGAAGCTCATGATGGTCCACCAGTTGAAGAAGCTCTGGAAGTCGGGGAGCTTGTCGTAGAACGTCTTCCAGTTGCTCACAACCAGTCCGAGGGCCAACAGCATCGACATCACGCTGACGGTGATGAACCCGGTGGTGAAGATCCAGCGGAAATACGGGTACATCCGGGTCAGCAGCCGCTCGGGATCGATGACCGGGATCTTGATGAACAGGATGTTGGCCAGGAAGCTCCAGACCTTGCGCCACCGGTTCTTCTTGCGGCGGCGGATCAGCACCTTGGCGAGCTCGCCGCTGTCGATCTGGACGATCCCGGCCTCGTGGAGCTGGGCCACGAACCGCGTCAGGTCCTCGATCGAGATCGTCTGGGGCCGGTACTTTCGCTCGAACGCCTTCTTCACGTCCTGGAGCGTCTGCTTGCCGTCGAACTGCTGGAGGAGGAAGTATTCCTCGATCTTGAATCGGAAATACTTCAGCGCCAGCGGGTCCTTGATCACATAGTGCGTCATCCCCTCGTAGAACTGGGGCTGGACGACCAGGTCCGGACGGAGCCGGACCTGAAGGTGCTCGGCGGCTTGCCCGAAGGCTTGGGTGGGAACCTGGCTGGGAGCGGAACTCATCGGTCAACTCCGGATAAGCAGTAGTCAGTAGTTAGTAATTACTTCGTTCGTTCCCAAGAATTGGCCACGGAGTCTTGTCGAACTTCGCTGACCGCGCGGATCCGAGCGGCCAGGACAGAGATTCCTTTTTCCTGACCACTGACTACTGACTACTGCGAATTCACTGGGCTCGTGCGGTCCGAGTGCCGGTCGCGTGGGAGTTGACGGCGGTGCGGTCGGTGGTCAGGAAGATCGTCATCTGGACCTTCAGGCCCGGCTTCAGGTCATAAGGGGCAGCATTCTCGAACTCGGCGCGGATCCGGACGGCCGTCTCGGCGACCGGCTGGATCTCGGGATCGACGAACGTGATCTTGCCCCGGAATCGCTTCCGCTCGATGGGCAAGGGTTCCCCGCCCGGCAGCGAGAGCCGCGGCTGGATCTCGACGACCTGGTCCTCCTTGACGCGATAGGCGTACTCGAGGGGCACATAGGCATCGACGGCCAGCCGGCGGAGGTTGCCGATATCGACGACCGCCTCGTTGGCGCGGACGCTCTCGCCGGGGTTCTTCATCCGCTTGATGACGATCCCGTCGAACGGGGCGAGGATCGTGTGCTCATCGAGGGTCTGCTTGGCCAGGTCGCGCTCGGCCTCGGCGATCTTCATGTTCTCGTCGGCCTCCTTGATCATGGCGGTGGCCACCTTGAGCTCGCCGTCGGCCTTGGCGACGTCCTCGGCGGAGACCATGCCCGGCTTGCGCTCATTGAGCCGCTTGTTGCGGGCGCAGACCGACAGCGCGACTTCTTCCTGGGCCTCGGCCTTTTGCTTGGGACCGACGCTCTCGGCCTGGCGCTGGGCCTTGGCGACGGTCAGCTCGGCGAACTTGTGATGCAGGAGGCCGATCGTCCCGCCCTTCTGGACCGGCATGCCGATCTGGAGCTCCATCCGCTCGATGACGCCCTCGCGAAGGGCGGCCACCGAGGATTTCTCGATCCAGGTGACATACGGCAGTTCCGTCAGGACCAGCGTCTGCACCCCGGGGTTGTCCGTCGGCGCCGCGGCCCCGCCGCTCTGGGCCAGCGCGGCGGCGCCCAGCAACATCAATGAGCCTGCGGCCAGCGCCGCCATGGGCTTGGGAAACGACATGACTGGACTCCTCTTCGTTTTCGGTGTTCAGTTCTCAGTGTTCAGTGAACGCAATGTGGGCCGAATCGTTCCCCGATGGGAATGGGTGGCTGTGTTCAGCAAGGGATCATTCCCGAATCGCTGAATACTGAACACGGATCATCGCAAGAATGGCCAGCGGAACATGACCGATTCGTAGAAGACCTGGACGGGCTTGCGGAGCAGGTAGTAGGCCAGGTTGGTCGGGCCGCAGTCGACACGCGCGCGGACCTCGGCTCCGGGGCGCATCTCGGTGATCTGGTTGTGCTTCATGTACTCCTGCCGGACCTCGTCCGAGAAGCCGATCGTCACCTTGACGACGTGCCGGTTCTTGTACTGCTCGGATTCGGCGACGTTCTCGGCGTTGGGAGCAATCTTGCGCACGTAGCCGTAGTAGCGGTGCTCGGGCCCGGTCATCGGCACGAACGAGGCGGACAGGGTCGCGTCGGGCTTCTTCCGCCCGGCCTTGATGTCGTCCAGGAGCTGGTGCTGGGCGGCCAGGATCGGCCCCATGTCGTCATCGGGTACCTCGACTTCCAGGATCCATTCGCCCTCGGTCGAGGCGACCTGGAGCAACTCGGTGCCGATCTCGACCGGCCGGCCCATCAGGTTCTTCTTGGCCTCCCAGGTCGTGATGATGCCATCCTGCGGCGACACGATGCTCATCGATTCGACCTGCTCGCGGATGATGTCGATCCGTTGGCTCGAGCTGTTGTCCGTGATCTTCGCCTCGTAGATCTGGGCGCGGATCTGGTTGATGTCCATGTCGCCGCCCGCCTGGGAATGACCCGCTTTGTCTTCCTGTCTCCTGAGGAAGGCGTACTGGTTGACGGCTTTCTGCTGCTCGGCCATCAGTCCCCGGAGCTCCTTCTCCAGATCCTTGCTCTCGAGCTTGACCAGGAGGTCCCCCTTCTTGACGCGATCGCCGTGATCGACGAGGACCTCGATGACCCGGGAGGCGGGCACGGGCGAATAGACCTTGTGGCGATCCTCGGGCAGGAGCGAGCCATGCCCTTCGATGGTCAACGTGCAGGGGATGAATGCCATGCCGAGGATGACCAAGAGGACGCCCGCGAGCACCGCGCCGATCTTGGCGAGGGTCCGGCCCCGGAACATTCGCCAGGGCGAGCCCATCGCCTTCAAGACCGGCTTGAGGAAGATCTTGTGGTGTTCCTGGGCGTTCCACAGCGCCGTCGAGGCGTGCCGGGAGACGACCTCGGTCCGGGCGTGCATGTCCGTCGGAGCCAGCTCGTCGCCGATCTGCTCGGCGATCAGGCAGCCGAACGGGACTTTTTCCTTGCTCTCGGTCTCCTTCTCGGTCTCGGCGGGCTTGTGCAGGAGCGTCACGCTGACGACCTTCGAACCCGACTCGTCGACGTACATCTCGAGCGCGTCGCGAAGATCGGGTGCGAAACCGTCGGTGCTGCCGGTATAGACCAGGTCTTCGCCCGAACGGAGCACCGCCTTGCAGAGCCTCGTCAGCTCCCGGACCAGGTTCGACCGCTGCTCGACGACCTCCTGACCGCTGATCGCCTCGACCATGGTCCGGCCGGAGATCTTCAGCGCGACGCTCAGCCGGTCGCAGCCGACCAGCCGCTTGCCGTCGTTGACGACGGCGTAGGCCGCCTCCTTCAGGTCCAGCGAGCCGTGGATCTGGTGCGTGAAGCCCTCGAGCTGATTCCAGAGCCGCTGCTGCGACATCATCTGCCGCATCTGCCGGTTCTTCAAATAGGTGGCCGCCAGGTCGCACAGGTCGCTGACGAACCGGAGCGTGCTCTTCTGCTGGGCCGCGCGCCGCGTGGGATCCATGAGGATCTCCAGCAGCCCCGTGACCTGCTTGTCCACCATCAAGGGCGCGAGGATCAGCGAGTACTCAGTCGGGTTGAACGCCTGGGGAACGCCATCGATCACCGCGCCCGGCGGGATGATCTGGGCCTGCGACGCCTGGAGCATGCAGCCCAGCAGGGCGTCGTGCGGGGCGGTCTTGACCCGGCCGTCCATCAGTCCGGTCGAGCCGAACTCGACCTGATATTGCAGTCTCAGCCCGCCCCGGCCGTCCATCAGCCAGAAGGCGCCGCCGGTCGCGGCCACCGCCGCCACCGATCGGTTCAGGAACTCCACGTAGAACTCAGCCGGTTGGATGTCCGATTCCGCCAGGTCGGCGATCTCGGCCACCAGTTTGCGAATCTGGTTCTTTGTCTGCTCCAGCAGACCAGGATCAATGGTTTCTTCCGGCATGGTGGCACCAGGGGGGTAAGCGCCTGAAACCTGTGTCAACCCGCCAGGGCGAGCCCTCACTCCAGGAGACAACGAGCACAGGACCGAAACTGCCGCGAAAGCACGGCGGAGTTTGAACACCCACAACGGGACGCTCACCCCGGCGAACTTCCTGACCGTTTTTTCGAGACGGGCGGATCCTCAATTTCCGATCCCTTCAAACTGGGTAGACTGTGGGAGATCGAAGGGTGCAATAGACGAGTGGGATATCGAGCTTCGACCCACGCCCGGGCGCGGTGAGCGTCCCGAGTTCGAGAGGTCTCCGCGAGGCAGTTCGATTCGGGAAGTCGGTAACCGTTGGCGTGTTTTGGCGGGAAATCGAGTGTCGACGAGTCCGAAGGCCCGCGCTGGCACGGTGAGAAGTTGGGGTTGACTGGTCGAAATCGCGACGACGGGTTCTCTGACGCCGTCGCCTGCGCCAGGCGCGGGTCTCCTGACTCCGCCCGGGAGCCGGACCGAATGTCTGCCCCCCTCCCCGCCCACTCGATTCCCCACATCAGCCAACTCCGATTCCTTACCACAACGGCGGGAAGAGCGCAGCGAAGTCGGAAGTACTGACTGATTATCGTTTTGAGTCCGAGCCACCCGGAGGCGGTGATTCCCGATGTGATTGCAGTATCGGGATGCTTCGGAATCTTCTCTGTGTGCTCTGTACGACTCAGTTCGAGAATCTTGTACGCCGTGCACAATTTCATAATGTCTCGAGGCACAAGAGGTTGGATCAGCAGAAAGCATCGAAGGATTCTTCTCTGTGTCCTCTGCGACTCTGTGGTGAGTCGCTTTTGATTGGGTTGGTTGCGGCTCGGCCGCGCTGTGACGCTTTGGTGACTGGGTTCGATCATGGTCTCCGTCGGTTTTTCGACTCCGTGGTGGGGAATCGCGATGAGAAACCTCTGACGGGGCGTCGTGATGGCTTCGTTTTGACCGTTTTGATGATTGACAGCCACGGTGGTGGGTTCGATTCGCGAATCCCGATGACTGCGGACCGCGGCACCGAAGAGCACGATGAGGGTCGTCGCAAAGAACAGGGCGCGGTGAATCGGCAACCGGCGATGAGCGACCACAGCGACCTGCGGGTCAGCGGTTTCGCCTTGCCCGGTCCGGTGATCGACCTCTCGGTCCGAGGGTTCGGTTTCGGTCAAACTCTCGACGATTCCAACCGTCGGCACGGTCGGATCGATCTCTCCCGTGTCGTCATCGTTCCGCTCGGTCCGCGTCTCCGTGGTTTCTGCGATCTCTGCGGTGTTACCCCTCCCTTTTCCACGCACCGCGCCCGGGCCGGATCGGCGGACCTTGAACAGGGTGTCGATGCTGCGGAACAGCGACCGGCTGCACGAGAACTGGTAGCGACGCAGCCGCTCGCCCTCGGTGCTGGTGTCGAACGACAGGAGGTCCGCTTGCCGGGCCACATCCGCCTCGCGCACGACGGCGATGCTCGGCGGTCAGCGGCTCCAGGCGCGCGATCGCCTGCTCGGCGACGCTCCGCAACTCCTCGATCGTCGCCGCCTGGTCCTGCGCCAGTCCCTCGACCAACTGTCGGTCCAGCTTGCACCGCCAGGTACCCGTCGATCTCCGGGTGCGGGTTGGCCCGCCGGCGCTCGCAGTGGTTCTCCCACTCCTCGGCCGTCAGGTTCAGCGGCGGTTTCCCCAGCAGGCGGATCGCCCTGGACTTTTCGGTCGATGGCCAGGCCTGGCCCTGGTCGAGGATCGCGCGGAGCTCGATCCAGCGGTCGAGCATCCACTGGCAGCCGGGACCGGTGGATTCGAGCCGGCGGACGATGGCCCCGGCGTGATCGAGGACGTCGAGGGGCCGGGAGGTCTGGGACTTGCGGCCCGGGAGGAGGGCTTCGAGGATCTGGCTCTGAAGCTTGATGCTTCCCGATCCATTGCGATCGCTGAAGAGCCGACGGCCCAGCGCGGCGGCCTCTTCCTGCTGACGGTTCGCCTCCAGGACCGGCAGCGTTTCGATGATGTGGGACAATCGGGCGACCTCGGCGCGATCGGCCCGATCCAGCTTCCAGGAGGACTGCACGGCCTGCTCGACCAGGAACTGCTCGACGTCGTTTTGAGGCTGGAGGTTGCCGATCCAGGAGTCGAGCCGCTCTTGAAGCGCGTCGGGATCCTCGCCGGGCAAGACGAGGGTCCTGGCGGTCATGCCGTGCTTGACGGCGTTGAACCGGGAGCGGTTCTTGCCCTCGGGGGTCCGGGGACCGGTGCTCTTCTGGGCATTGCGGCGGTTGATCTCGGCCCGATCGGGCCTGGGCGGGGTCATTGTGGTGGTCATGGTGCTCTGACCCTGGTGCGGATGCAACGGAAGTCGTCCCCGGGGCGACACCCGTTTGATCGCTTCGGGTGTCGCCACCGCCTCTTACCCTTACGATCCGCACATGCGCGTTCCCAGTTGCATAAAAATTGTTACATGTCACAGTTTTCCGACGGGGGAGCACCGGGATCATTCACTGCAACATGTTAGTGAGTCCAGGGTTACATCGAAGCGTGGGAGGTCTGGGAAGGCCCAAAAAAACCGCGATGGCAAGCTTGACCGGAGGAACCGGGTCCTGCCGCCTTGAGAGGGGAGAAGACCCGATCGTGAGCCTCGATGGTCTTCGGCGAGAAGACCGACAGGGACTCGCTGGCCTTCTCGTGCTCCAGGCACGTCGCGAAGCGATCGTCCGCGGCGTGGCGCACCCAGGACGGGAGGTTTTCCGTCGAGGCCACGACGTTCCTTTCGACCGCCCGATGGCTCAGGGAGTCTTCGAACTCGCGTTCGCCCAACTCGAGAGGACGCCGCTTGCCATGAAAGAGGATGAGCCGCTTGATCCACTGGAGGTAGGCAGCCCCGGTGCGAATGCTGTAATGCAACCTCCAGACAACTTCACGGACCCGGTCGAGCAAGGTGGGCGTCTTATCTCGTCGCGTTTGGTCTGGATAAACCTTGGAAGGTCTTGTTGCAAATGCGGCCTTTCTCGATCATAATCAATCCCGTGATCGGGATTATACGCCCATGAAGGCGGGAAAAAAGACGCCCATGCGGGCTTCGAAACAATGGTTAGCCGTCGTTCGAGGAGCAGTGGGCATGGCTTCTGAAGTCGAGGAGGTCATGGCGGAACCCGAGTACTTCTTTCGCTTCGGTGCCACGCTCCGGATCTTTGGGGACATCGGAGACTTGGAGGCGATCACAGCCGAACTTGGTATCGTGCCAACTCATGCGCATCGGAGGGACGAGAAGCTTCTGCCGACCTCTCCCAGGGGCTACGAGCATGACATGTGGTCCTACTCCGCTCCGGTACCCCGGGGTCGTCCGCGAAGTCCATCTGGAATCGCTCTGGCTCGCCGTTCGGCCGCACGTCGCCTATCTGAAAGGCTTGAAGGAGCGCCTGTCCGTCAACGTGTATTGCAGCTACCATACGAATTGCAGCACCGGAGGCTTCGAGGTTGATCACCGAGCCCTGATCATCTTCGCCGAGCTTGAGGTGCCGTTCGGCGTGTCCGTCGGCATAGCGTGACACGGCTAACGAGGCGATGCAGCGGACCCGCCTGCGGCGGGCCGCTGATCTTGGACGTTAGCCGGCGAGGGCCTGGGGATGTCGAAACCCATCTATGAGATCGATGGCTGCGATTTCACCACGCTTGAAGAGTTCTTCGACGTCGTCAGCCGCGCCCTCATCCCCGGGGCCGAATGGGGGCACAACCTCGACGCCTTCCATAACATCCTCCGCGGTGGCTACGGTACCCCAGATGGCGGCTTTGTGCTCCGATGGGTCAACTCGGCGTTGTCGCGGGAGCGACTCGGGCATCCCGAGACCGTGCGGCAACTCGAGGAGGATCTGACGTGCTGCCATCCCATGGATCGATTGGTGGGTGATTAGCGACAATTAGAATTCCCGCCCAGCGACAATCAGAATTCCCGCCTCCTCTCGCTTGGTTGTTCACTACGTGGTTTCCTCCTCGGTCAGGAGGCAACCACCATGACCAAGGACATCCAGGTTCTCAAGCTTCGCCAGCTTCTCGGCGAGGGAATGCCGCTCTACCGTGCGGCTTGGAAGGTGGGTATGGACGCCAAGACCGCTCAAAAGTACCGAGACTCGGATCGCCTGCCCAGTGAATCGTGGACTCCCAAGACCTGGCGGACCCGGGAGGATCCGTTCCAGGAAGTCTGGCCGGAACTCCACGATCGGCTGGTGCTCAACCCGGGGCTCCAAGCCAAGACCCTGTTTGAGGATCTTCAGCATCGCTTCCCGGGCCGGTTCCCCGACGGCCAGCTCCGGACCTTGCAACGGAAGATCAAAGCGTGGCGGGCCACCGACGGTCCACCCAAGGAGGTTTTCTTCGATCAGATCCACACGCCCGGCGCTTTAGGCGCCTCCGACTTCACTTCCCTGAACGATTTGCAGGTCACACTCGCTGGCCAATCGTTCGATCACCTGGTCTATCACTTCGTTCTGACCTACTCCAACTGGGAGACCGGCACCGTCTGTTTCTCCGAAAGTTTCGAGAGCCTCAGCCAGGGGCTCCAGAACGCCCTTTGGGAACTGGGAGGGGTTCCCCAGACTCATCGCACCGATCGGCTCACGGCCGCGGTCAACAACCTCGGCGATCGGGACTTGTTCCAGCAACGATACCGCGCCTTGATGGCCCACTATGGCATGGCACCTCAAGCCATCCAGGCTGGTAAGGCCAACCAGAACGGAGACGCCGAACAGAGTCATAACCGGTTCAAACAAGCGATGGATCAGGCCCTCATGTTGCGCAGCGGCCGCGATTTCGCCGACCGAGCAGCCTACGAGCTGTTCCTTCGCCAGGTCTTCGCTCAGCGCGAACAGCGGACGGACCCGCGGTTCACCGAGGAACGACTGTTGCTGAAGGACCTCCCCTCGCGGCGGGTGGACGCCTGGCACCGGCGCCGGGTGCGGGTCACCCAGGGGAGTACGATCCGGGTTGGCTCCAACACCTACTCGGTGCCGAGCCGACTCATCGGTGAACAGGTCGATGTCCATGTGATGGCGGAATGCCTGGAGGTGTGGCACGGCGCGGCGCTGATTGAAAGGGTCCCTCGGCAGCGCGGCCACAACAAACACGTGATTAACTATCGGCACGTGATCGACTGGTTGGTGCGCAAGCCGGGGGCGTTCGCGGCCTATCGGCACCGGGACGCGATGTTCCCAACCGGCCGGTTTCGCCGAGCCTACGACGTCTTGCTGGCACAAAGCCCGGCCCGCGCCACCAAGGATTATCTCCGGAACCTGGAGTTGGCGGCGAAGGAGTCGGAAGTCGGGGTCAACGCCGTCCTGGGCCGGCTCTTGGACGGGAACATGCCGATCACCCCGACCGTCGTCACGGAGCACCTGGGTCACGACCTGGGCCTGCCTCGCGCGATGGAGGTGGTCGTCACGACGGTGGATTTGTCGATGTACGACCTGTTACTCGAGACCAGGGAGGATATTCCATCAGTAAGCCAATCGATGTGCATGAGTCTCTGACGGACTGCCTTCGCGAGCTCCACCTGCCGACGATCCGGCAGGCGTACGAATCGGCGGCGGCACGAGCCCGTCAGGAGTCGACCAGTTACGAACGTTACCTCCTGGATCTGGCGGAGCACGAGTGCGAGTCGCGGCGTTCCCACCGGGTCGAGCGGTTGTTGCGAGAATCGAGGCTGTTCATGGAAAAGAACCTGTCAAGCCTGGACCTGAAGCGACTGCCGTCCAAGGCGGCGCAGCAGGTCAGAACTCTGCTCGAAGGCGATTTTGTTGGACGAAATGACAATGTGCTCATATTCGGGAATCCCGGCAGTGGCAAGAGCCACGTGGCGTGCGCGATCGGGCAGGAACTGATCCGCTCGGGGCGGAAGGTGATGTTCGCGACATGCGCACTTGATGGTTCAAGATCTGTTGGCCGCGAAGCGCGACCTGAAGCTGCGCGGTTTTCTCAAGAAGATTTCCCGATATGAGGTGCTGATCCTTGACGATATTGGATACGTACAATACAGCCGGGACGAGATGGAGGTGCTCTTCAACCTGCTGGCGGAACGGTACGAGCGCGGGAGCGTGATGCTGACGAGCAACCTGCCGTTTTCGGGATGGGAGGCGATCTTCAAGGATCCGATGACGACCGCCGCCGCCATCGACCGGCTGGTGCACCATAGCGTGATCGTGGAGTTGAACGTTCCGAGCTACCGAGCCGAGCAGGCCAAGAAGTCGCGTCAAAAGCCGGTGGAACCGACAGACGCACGAGAGGAGGGATGAACGAGCGCAGGAATGGTTGATCCCAGAGGCGAGAGGGATGGTCAATTGGCCAGAATCCCAGGGGCTTGTACACTATGGCCGAGTAGGGAATTCTAATTGTCGTCGACAAGGAAATCTAATTGTCGCTAATAGGTGTCCGCGCCGAGATGCAGCGGGCTCGGCAAGGCCTTGGCCCGACGGTCTTTGACTGGGTGGTCGAGATCATCGAAGTTCACTGCGCAGGCGGCGACGAACAAGAAGACGGAGTGGAGCTTATCCTCGGCTAACAAAGCGATGCAGCGGACCCGCCAGTGGCGGGCCGCTGATCTTTAGCGTTAGCCGGCGTATCCCAAGCAGGAGGACGGACTTGTTCAGGATCTTCGGCCTAGACTCCGTTTCGGGCCGTCCCCCGACAACTTGATGTCGATGCGTCGAATGAGCGCCTGGCTTGGAAGCACGCAGAATCGAAGGGCATCGACCCGCGTGATGTCATCGCACTTCCCGCGAATGGCTTAACTCCAGCAGAGACGCCGAGTCGCAAGGGAGTTGTCTACTTGATCGCTTGCGGCTCATACTTCAAGATCGGCAAGTCCACGAACCCCGATGTGCGCTACTCCCAATTGAAGATCCAGCTTCCAGAAAAGCCTCAACTCATCCACGAGATCCGCACTAATAACGTGGATTACGTCGAGAAGCACTGGCACAAACGGTTCGCATCCAAGAGGGCCAATGGCGAATGGTTCGCGCTCGACGGTGAGGATATCGCCGAGTTCATGCAATGCGAAGGGATGGTCGTTCGCGACGCCAAACATGGCGTTGGAACGGAGCCAGACCGTCGCGGTGGCTCCTAACAGTTTCGGACCTTGCAGCTCTGAGGAATAGGGGAATTTGTCGCACCTTGACGGCAGCGTAAGTCCCGAGTAGAAAATCTGTTGAGAGCACCGCCCATCCTAGGCCCTCAATTTTTTTCTTCGCACCTCATGATTTTTCGGGCCTTTCCCGGTATAACGGCTACTTACCGGAAGTTCCAGGGGCCCATCGATGCATGTCCCGAGCCACCCGACGCTGATCCGCCGGATGCTGGACAGCCGCCTCAAGCAACTGGCCCCGGCTGGGCCGCTGCTGGCGGCCAGCCTGGCCCAGGTGCACAAACGCTGTGGCCAGCCCTCCTGCGCCTGCCACCACGGCGGCCCCTTGCACTCCAGCCCACCACCTCACCTTCAAGGAGGAGGGCAAGACTCGCACCGTCTATGTGCCCCAGGACCTGCTCACGGAGGTCCAAGCATGGGTGCAAGAATACCAACGCCTCAAGACCCTCACCCACGAGATCAGCCAGTTGACCCTGGCCCTGATCCAGGGCCACGTCTCAGCACCGAAAGCGCCGGCGGGGACGACGCTGAACATCGGCCCCATCCTGGCTCGAACCGTGCGTCACTTCTTCCCCGAACTCAACACCTGGATCGATGAGATCGACGACCCGCGGTTTGTCCCCTTGGTCGTCTACCACAAGCGGTTCCTGGTGTGGTGGGGGCTGAGCTTGTTCCTGTGCAAGTTGAGCAGCCGGCGACAACTCGACTACCAGTTGAACACCGACGGCCCGGAGGTCCTGGCCAACCTCAACCGTCTGGCGGGCACCGCGCAGGAGAGCCGGCCGGTGAACCAGACCTTGGAGTACTTCCTGGGGAACATCGGCACCGACCCCATCGCCGGCTTGCGGCAGCAGATGGTCCACCGGTTGATCCGCATGAAGGCCCTGGACGAGGCACGGCTGCAGGGGCGGTTCGTCGTCCTGATTGACGGCTCGGGATATCTGGTGTTCCGCTCCCGGCATTGCGACGCATTGCCTGACCCAGCGGCACGGCGAGACGACGCTGTACATGCACCAGGTGCTGGAGGCCAAGTTGCTGGGGCCGGCCGGCACGGTCATCTCGATCGCCACCGAGTTCATCGACAACCGCGACGTCGCCAGTGCCCCGGCGGGTGCCAGCGCAGGAGCGGGTCAAGCAGGATTGCGAGCTGAAGGCCTTGCGACGGCTGCTGGCGAAGTTGCGGAGCGAGTTCCCGCAGTTGCGGATCTGCCTGGGCGGTGACGGCCTGTATGCCTGCGGAGAAGGGTTCCAGGTCGCCAAAGATTATCGATGCGACTACATTTACACGTTTCAGCCTGGGCGACTGCCGGCCCTCTGGGAGGATTTCCAGGGGTTGCTGCGGTTGTGCCCCGACCAGCGCGTGGAGCGGACGACGCCGCAAGGGGTCCGGCAGGTCTATCGCTGGATCAACGGCCTGCGCTACACGGACAGTGACGGCCGGGACTGGACCATCAACGCGATGGAGTGTACCGAGACGGGCAAGGAGGGAAAGCAGAGGGAATGGTCGTGGGTGACCTCTCTGGAGGTGAGCCACGAGACCGTGGTGGAAGTGGCGACGAACGGAGGGAGGGAACGCTGGCGCGAGGAGAATGAGGGATTTAACACCCAGAAGAACAGTGGCCTGAACCTGGAACATGCCTACAGCCACAGATGCTGGGCGGCCTATTACTTCCTGTTGCAGATCGCCCACCTGCTGTTGCAACTGGTGGAGAAGGGGAGCCTGCTGCGGCACCTGGCCCAAGAGCAGGGGAAGCGAACGGCCGTGGAGCTGTTCGGCTCGTTGAAGAACATGGCGCAACGGTTGTTGGAGAGCCTGCGGTTTCGGCACTGGCCGGACGAGGTCTTCGAGCCGGCCGGAGCCGGGCCGATCCAGATCCGCCTGGACAGCAGTTAGCCGCCGGTGGCGGGTGGGCGTGTTCCAGGTTCAGCCGGGTTCTTCTGGGTCTGATCGCGGTCGCACTCGAAGCCGCCTTCGAGCCCGTCCCCTTATGGCCTTTGCCGGCCCTCGGTCGCCATCCACGCGGCTTCCGCGTGCCGGCCTACCGCCCGAAGGGCGGATTTCTCAGGGCTGCGACCTGGCAGCTCTGAGGAATTGGGGAATTTGTCGCACCTTGACGGCAGCGTAAGTCCCGAGTAGAACCTCTGTTGAATGCCCGACCATCCTAGGCCCTCAATTTTTTTCTTCGCACCTCATGACTTTTCGGGCCTTTCCCGGTATAAGGTCCACTTACCGGAAGTTCCAGGGGCCCATCGATGCATGTGCCGAGCCACCCCACGCTGGTCCGTCGGATGCTCGACCGCCGCCTCAAGCAACTGGCTCCGGCTGGGCCGCTCCTGGCGGCCAGCCTGGCCCAGGTGCAGAAACGTTGCGGCCAGCCCTCCTGCGCCTGCCACCACGGTGGCCCGTTGCACTCCGCCCACCACCTCACCTTCTCGGAGGGGGGTAAGACTCGCACGGTGTATGTGCCCCAGGACCTGCTCACGGAGGTCCAAGAATGGGTGCAAGAACACCAACGTCTCAAAGGCCTGATCCACGAAATCAGCCAGTTGACCCTGGCCTTGATCCAGGGCCACGTCTCGCACCGAAAGCGGCGGCGGGGACGACGCTGAACATCGGACCTATCCTGGTGCGAACCCTGGGTCACTTCTTCCCCGATCTCAACACCTGGATCGATGCGATCGATGACCCGCGGTTTGCCCCCTTGGTGATCTACCACAAGCGGTTCCTGCTGTGGTGGGGGCTGAGTTTGTTCCTGTGCAAGTTGAGCAGCCGGCGCAACTGGACTACCAGTTGAACACCGACGGCCCGGAGGTCCTGCCCAATCTCAATCGTCTGGCGGGTACGGCGCAAGAGAGCCGGCCGGTGAACCAGACCTTGGAGTACTTCCTGGGGAAAATCGGCCCCGACCCCATCGCCGGGTTGCGGCAGCGGATGGTCCAGCGGTTGATCCGCATGAAGGCTCTGGACGCGGCGCGGCTGCAGGGGCGGTTCGTCGTCTTGATTGACGGCTCGGGCTATCTGGTGTTTCACTCCCGGCATTGCGACGATTGCCTGACCCAGCGGCACGGTGAGACGACGCTATATATGCACCAGGTGCTGGAGGCCAAGGTGCTGGGGCCGGCCGGCACGGTCATCTCGATCGCCAGTGAGTTCATCGACAACCACGACGTCGCCAGTGCCCCAGCGGGTGCCAGCGCGGAACGGATCAAGCAGGATTGCGAGTTGAAGGCCTTGCGACGCCTGGTGGAGAAGTTGCGGATCGAGTTCCCGCAGTTGCGGATTTGCCTCGGCGGTGACGGCCTGTATGCCTGCGGAGAAGGATTCCAGGTCGCCAAAGATTATCGATGCGACTACATTTACACGTTTCAGCCTGGACGACTTCCCGCCCTCTGGGAGGATTTCCAGGGGTTGCTGCGGTTGTGTCCCGACCAGCGCGTGGAACGGATGACGCCGCAAGGGGTCCGGCAGGTCTATCGCTGGATCAACGGCCTGCACTACAGGGACAGTGATGGTCGGGACTGGACCATCAACGCTCTGGAGTGCACCGAGACGGGCAAGGAGGGAAAGCAGACGGAATGGTCGTGGGTGACCTCTCTGGATTTGAGCCACGAGACTGTGGTGGAAGTAGCGACCAACGGAGGGAGGGCACGCTGGCGCGAGGAGAACGAGGGATTTAACACCCAGAAGAACAGTGGCCTGAACCTGGAACATGCCTACAGCCACAGATGCTGGCCGGCCTACTATTTCCTGTTGCAGATCGCCCATCTGCTGTTGCAACTGGTGGAGAAGGGGAGCCTGTTGCGGCACCTGGCCCAAGAGCAGGGGAAGCGAACGGCCGTGGAGCTGTTCGGCTCGTTGAAGAACATGGCGCAACGATTGTTGGAGAGCCTGCGGTTTCGACACTGGCCGGACGAGGTCTTCGAGCCGGCCGGAGCCGGGCCGATCCAGATCCGACTGGACAGCAGTTAGCCGCCGGTGGCGGGTGGGCGTGTTCCAGGTTCAGCCGGGTTCTTCAGGGTCTGATAGCGGTCGCACTCGAAGCCGCCTTCGAGCCCGTCCCCTTACGGCCTTTGCCGGCCCTCGGTCGCCATCCACGCGGCTTCCGCGTGCCGGCCTACCGCCCGAGGGGCGGATTTCTCAGGGCTGCGGACCTTGCTACGCCCTTGACGACGCCGTGGACGGCGGCTATGATTTAGCCATGTTTGCCCCGCATCGGTGCGAACACCGATGCGAATGTTTGCCCCGGGGAGCTTCGGCTCCCCGTATTTTTTTTCCGCAACATAGCAGTGGACGCACGCATTTTTATCGATTACTGGAATTTCCAACTGACATGGAACGAGCGGACGCACCGCGTCCTCTGTGATTGGCAGCTTCTTCCCGGAGTGCTCATCGGAGAGGCAAGTTCCCTCCTCGCCAAGGCGGGTCTTGGCTCGCTCACTCTTCAGGAGACGCGCGTCTATGCAGGGTATGAGGCGGGACGGGAGGCTAACCTCAAGTCCTGGCTCCACAACTTCCTGGACAGGCAGCCTGGCTTCCGCGTATTCACATCTGAGCGTCATTGGCGGGCGCATCCGGTCCACTGCCGCTCCTGCGGAGCGTCTACCACGTCGTGCCCGTCCTGCGGAGCGGCTTTCGGGCGTGCCGCAGAGAAGACCATTGATGCACGCATAGTTACAGATCTTATCGGACTTGCTTGGGAAGGGGCCTATAGCGTAGCTGTCCTCGTGTCGTCGGACAAGGACTTCATTCCTGCGGTCGAGCATCTGCAATCGAAGAACATCCACGTGATAAACGCGACGTGGCACGGCCGCGGGCACGAACTCGCAGCTGTATGTTGGGCCTCATTCGAACTCGACGGTTTCGCCGCTGCCCTGACTCGCAAACCGTAGGCTCGTTGTGGTCGAGTGGCCGGGACAACGCCTTGTCGTCCCCGGCCCTCTGTGGGGGCAGTCAGTCCGTCTAACAAGGCGATGCAGCGGACCCGCCTGCGGCGGGCCGCTGATCTGGAGCGTTAGCCGGCGGAGGGCAAACCGATGGGGTGTCGCGGTGTCCATTTCGCGTTGACCGCGGAACAGGCTTCGCGCCTGATGGATACACCCGTTTCCAACAACGAGACCCTCATGGCGTTCGTTGAGGATGTGGAGGAAGCCTGGGATAAGGAGTGGCTCCAAGAGACGGATAAATCTTGGGACGCCATCCACCGGTGCCTGACGGACGGAAAGCTGGAGTTCGGCGAAACGCCGTGGCACAAATGTATCCTCGGGTCGGACAACCAATATGAGGGCGAGGACTACATCATCAACTTCCTCAGCCCCGAGGAGGTAAAGGAGGTCGCGGCAGTCATGAAGGACATCGACCGAGATGAGTTGCGCCGCAGGTATGACGCCATCGACGCCGAAACCTATCAAGGGGAATTGTCGGACAGCGACTTCGAGTATACCTGGAGTTGGTTCCCGCATCTGAGGGACTTCTTCCGGAAGGCAGCGTCGGCCAACCGTGCGATGCTCTTCACCGTGGATGAATGAGAATGTCGCAGCTAACAATGCGATGCAGCGGACCCGCTGCGCGGGCCGCTGATCTTGGGCGTTAGCCAGCGGAGGTTTCGGAGTGGATCGTCTTGTCGAGCAGACCGCCGAGCGCCTGCGGACGACCTCGCCCGCCTGCGTTCGCGGGTTCCGATTGACCCCGGCGGAACTCCCCGTCGCGTGGGACGATAACTGCAGATCCGTCTGTGCGCCTCGCGTGCACCTGCGGCGAACAGCGCGGTCGGGTCCTGGGTTACCCCCTCCGTGACTACAACCCCAACTACGATGGCCCGGAGTGCTTCATCAGCCCGCTCAGTTTTGAGTGCACCGATTGCCGGAAGGTGACCGAGATCTTCGATACCGACATCCACGGCTATCACAGCGAGGTCGCCAAGATCGAAGGTGGCATCGGCTCCGTAAAGGGCCGAGGCGAGGGGCCGAGACAGCCCTTTTCTTGCTCGGCATGTGGGGAGCAGGTCTTTGTGGTGACCGTCGGCTTCGTCTACTGGCCAGCGGCGTTCGACTTGCTCTTCAATGAGCCAGGATGGCCGATACTTGAGTTCTTTAATGTATTCCTCTGCCACGGTCGGTGCGTCGCGTGCGGTGAAGTATCGGCGGTGACCGACTTCGGCAAGTTGTAAAGGGCTAACAAGGCGATGCAGCGGACCCGCTGGGCGGGCCGCTGATCTTGATCGTTAGCCGGCGGGGGATGGCTCTGTGCGATACGTGGCGAGGGGCCTGGCTCTGATCGCTTCCATCGGACAACTCTTCCCCATGGCATTGTTGGCGCTGCTCGTTCCGTCATGTATCTACCTGGCTCGTTTCCGGCTCCTGCGGCCTGCCGCATGCTTGCTGGTCCCCGCGATCGCTGCCGCCTTCGTTGTGTTCTACCCATTCTGGGTGCTGGCGATGGTCAGCAACTCTTACCTCATGTCCGTCGATGGGATCAGGGGAGTTGTCGAGGACGAGGGTATCCGATTGAGCGGCCGAAGGCTTCCGAGCCGTAGCTGGATTCCGTGGGCGGAGATCCGATCGATCCGCTGGCGGCTAACGCCACCGCTGGGAAGCCACTATCTGTTCGATCTACGGGACGGATCGGAAGTTCGCGTCGATTTCCTACCGTTCGACTCGCCGGCGGAAGCGTGCGAACAGGTGCGGAGTAGGCTGGCGGAGGAGGAGGCGATCGGCTAACAATGCGATGTATTGGACCCCGCTGCGCGGGGCCGCTGATCTATAGCGTTAGACGAGCAGGATCGGAGGACCCGTGGGGAACTTCTACACGAACTTCGCCATCCAGCGGGCCGACCCATCGCGAGTGGCGACCGTGCTCCGCACGCTGGGCCGCTCGGCTTATGTCGGCCCCACGGCCAACGGGACGACGATGGCCTACGATGAGGGCACCGAGGCTCAGGATGAATCGGAGATCGCCCGACTCGGGATGGCGCTGTCGGGAGATCTGAAATGCTCGGTCCTGGCTTCCCTTAACCATGACGATGACATTCTTTACTATTGGTTGTTCCGGGATGGCGCCTTGGTCAACGAGTACAACTCGTGGCCCGGTTGCTTCGGCGACGGAGGTAACGAGCCGTCCGGAGGTTCGGCCGAACTCCTGGCGGATGCCTTCGGAGTGGAGGCTGTCGCCGAGATTAGCTCGGTGCTGCATGAGCGACGCTTCGTCTTCGCCATCGAGCGACACAAAGCCCTCGCGAAAGCACTCGGCATCGATCCCGACTTGGCAGCATTGGGCTGGGTCGATATCCGACGAGGCTGGTCGGACCCGTGGATACAGGAGCGAATGAGGACCGTCTGACCGGCAGGCGGCACCCGCCGCCATCTGGTCCGGACGGTTCGTCTAACGAGGCGATTCAGCGGACCCGCTCCGCGGGCCGCTGATCTTGGGCGTTAGCCGTCGTTCGAGGAGCAGTGGGCATGGCTTCTGAAGTCGAGGAGGTCATGGCGGAACCCGAGTACTTCTTTCGCTTCGGTGCCACGCTCCGGATCTTTGGGGACATCGGAGACTTGGAGGCGATCACAGCCGAACTTGGTATCGTGCCAACTCATGCGCATCGGAGGGACGAGAAGCTTCCGCCGACCTCTCCCAGGGGCTACGAGCATGACATGTGGTCCTACTCCGCTCCGGTACCCCGGGGTCGTCCGCTGCAAGTCCATCTGGAATCGCTCTGGCTCGCCGTTCGGCCGCACGTCGCCTATCTGAAAGGCTTGAAGGAGCGCCTGTCCGTCAACGTGTATTGCAGCTACCATACGAATTGCAGCACCGGAGGCTTCGAGGTTGATCACCGAGCCCTGATCATCTTCGCCGAGCTTGAGGTGCCGTTCGGCGTGTCCGTCGGCATAGCGTGACACGTCTAACGAGGCGATGCAGCGGACCCGCCTGCGGCGGGCCGCTGATCTTGGACGTTAGAGTGCGACACGAAGTCGCCGATGTGACTGTGCTGCGACCTCGGAGAGGGCGACAGCACCTGCTGTTCTGCCAGCAGTATCCCACCGGGGAGTGCGCCTCCGGCAACGGAGGGGTGCCAAGCCCCCGGCACAACGTATCCTCCTCCCTCGGGAGGGCGGCCGGAGCGCGAGCCGACGCCGCGACTGCCAGCATCAACGCGGTCGGGGACCAGGATCGGGTGGACGGGTCAACGTAAAGTGAAGCCGCGATAAACGTCGTTACTGAGAACAAGCGGAAGATGCTGTCACGCTTGGGCCAAAAGGGCACGTGGTCAGGTCCGGGGGCTCCTAACTCCCCTGGCGCAGATGCCGTACCACCGGCGAAGAGCGGCGACCCTCCCCACCTTGGCACATCGTCGGAACGTGGTAAGCCCGTCGTCCTCCCCGCGAGGGTAGGCGACTCGCAAGAGGAGCCCATGGGGCGGCGGGTACAGGACGAGGGAGGAAGCGAACGCCGGCCACTAACCGGTCGGATAGGGGTTGAGCCGACAGGCGACATCACCCCGCCCGAAAGGGAGCCGACTTCCCCCGGGTCTTCCGTTACGAGAGAACCTCGGCCAACTGACTCAGGGGGCAAAGCAGATAAGGCACAGGCGGCAACGCCTGTTGGTGCGGTCCCCGGCCACGCGCCCGACTGGAATTCCATTTCCTGGAAGAAAGTCTGGCGCACGGTCCGTCGGCTCCAGGCGCGTATCGTAAAGGCAGTCCGGGAGGGCAGGTGGAACAAAGCCAAAGCCCTGGTCTACCTGCTCACCCACTCGTACAGTGGCCGGGCTCTGGCCATCTTGCGAGTCGTCAGTAATTCGGGTGCGCGGACCCCCGGCGTGGACGGAATCCTCTGGAACACGCCGGAGGTCAAGTCGGCGGCCTTCAGCACCCTGCGTCGGCACGGCTATCGGCCGCAACCGCTCCGCAGGGTTTACATTCCCAAGAGCAACGGCCAGCGACGTGGTTTAGGGATTCCTACCATGGCCGATCGAGCCATGCAGGCCCTCTACCTGCTGGGCCTCGATCCCATCGCAGAGTCCCTCGCCGACGGCCATTCCTACGGCTTTCGACTGGAACGCTGCTGTGCCGATGCCCTGGATGAGTGTCACAAGATCCTCAGGGGTCCGCCCGGTCCGAGCTGGATCTTGGAGGGGGATATCAAAGCCTGCTTTGATCGGATCAGCCATCGTTGGTTGATCGACCATATCCCCATGGACAAGGAGGTGCTCCGGAAGTGGCTGAAGGCCGGGTTCCTGGAGAAGCACGTCCTGTTCGCCACCACGGAAGGCACACCTCAAGGGGGGATCGTCTCCCCCGCGCTGGCGAACCGGGCCCTGGATGGGTTGCAAGAGTTGCTGGAGCGGCGCTTCAGCAACACACGCCGACGGCGTGCGGGAGGCAAGGTCCATCTGGTCCGATATGCGGATGACTTCATCATTACCGGCACATCAAGGGTCCTCCTGCGAGGTGAAGTCCAGCCCCTCGTGGAACACTTCTTACGAAAGCGGGGTCTCGAACTCTCCCACGAGAAGACCAGGATCACCCATCTTGAGGACGGCTTCGATTTCCTGGGACAGGCGGTGCGACGCTTCCCTAATGGCAAGGTCTTGATCAAGCCATCGAAGCGGAGCATCAAGACGTTCCTGGCCAAGATCCAGGCGACGATCGACGACTCGGGCGGCAAGACGGCGGGCGACTTAATCCGGCGCTTGAATCAACAGATCAAGGGCTGGACCATGTACCACCGTTATGCGGTCAGTAAGCGCATCTTCCATGCGGTGGACGATCGGATCTTCCGGAAGCTGATGAGATGGTGTCGCCGACGCCATCCCGAGAAGAACTGGAAGTGGATCAAGAGGAAATACTTCCAGCGCGAGGGCCACCGAGACTGGGTCTTCACGGGCACAATCCGTGACAGCACGGGCTCGGCGCGACGGATCCGGCTGATGAAAGCGGCCGGGGTCAAGGTCCTGCGGTGGAGGAAGATCCGGAGTGCGGCCAACCCCTACGATCCGGAGTGGGAGCTCTACCTGGAGGAGAGGTCGGCCTGGAAGCTGACGCACACCCTGGCAGGTCGAGGCCGGATCGAGTATCTCTGGAAGGGACAAGGGGGTCGATGTGTGATGTGCGGGCAGCCTCTTCAGGCCGAAGACGAACCCTGGCACATTCATCATCGGATCTGGCGCAATCGAGGCGGCGGTGAGACGTACGACAACTTGGAGTTGTTGCACGCCCACTGCCATCGGCAGATCCACGGCAAGAGGAAGGCTGGCGGACTGGGCTGTGTCCCGCGAGGGGCGTTCGAGAAGGCTTGAGCCGTATGCGTCGCAAGGCGCACGTACGGTTCTGAGGGGAGGGGGTGAGGGCAACCTCACCTCCTTACCCGACCGGTGGGGCAATGAGCGTCAGCGACGATCTTGACCGGTTGTTTCCAGGCCACCGCTCGCCCGAGCGGGTTGCCGATTGGGAGGCGCTCGAGCAGCGCCTTGCCTACGGGCAGTCCGTCACTGGTACGGTCGTCGTCAAATCCCCGTTCGGGGCGTGGGTCGACCTCGGCGTCGGTTTCCCTGCCCTGCTGGAGATCATCGTCATTGTGGGCCTGACGCCCGAGAAATATCGTGCGGGTGACTGGTGCCCTGTCGGTAGCGAAGTCTCGGCGTTTGTCGGTGGATTCCGCGATGACTCTCATCAGATAGGGCTGTGGCAGGTGCCGGTCGGCCATGGCCGCGTCTAACTCCGCGTTGCAGTGGACCCGCCTGCGGCGGGCCGCTGAACTTTCCGTTAACGAGTAGGGTAACTCCGATGGCAATTGAGAAGCGCGGGAAGTATCGCTACGGTGATAGCCAGCCCGACATCCGTCAGGAGATCACGCGCGTACAGCAAGGCCAACGCATACGTCGCCCACTCCTTCGCCGATGCGGTGTGCCGGTGCGGCGGCAAGTTGTTTCGCCTTCTCCTCGACGATAACCAGGGGGCGGCGGTCCGCATCTGTGTGGTCTGCTCCAACGAGCATCCCATCGGCGACAGCGCCGAGTTTCTCGCGGAGGCCGATTTGGGCGAATGCGCCTGCCCCTGCGGCGGCGAGCAATTCGAGATCACCGTCGGCGTCTCGTTGTATGACGACAGCGAGGACGTGAAATGGCTTTACCTCGGGTGCCGCTGTCCGAGCTGTGGGCTTGTCGCCGTTTACGGGGACTGGAAGAATGAGTTCGAGGGCTACCGTGAATTACTCGCGCGGGTATAGCTTGCCGTCTAACGAGGCGATGCAGCGGACCCGCTGCGCGGGCCGCTGATCTTGGGCGTTAGCCGTATCTGAAGAGACGTGATCACCAAGGCGCACATCCTCTCGGAGATAAAGCGGACCGCACAGCAAAACGGCGGGTCCCCGCTGGGTATCGCGCGCTTTCGAAGCCGAGACCGGCATCAAGTCCTCGGACTGGATGGGCAGGCTCTGGGCTGGCTGGGGCGACGGCGCTTGTAGAGGCCGGATTCCAGCCGAATGTCCTTCAGGGTCCACGTAGCGAGGACGACTTGCTCGAATGCCTCGCTATATTTGCACGCGAGCTGGGACGCTTCCCGGTTGCGAATGAGATCAAGTTGAAGGCCCGGACCGAGCCGGGATTCCCGTGGCACAACACGTTTTCCCGCTTCGGCGGCAAGCAGAAACTCGCTGAGCGGCTGCGCGAGTTCGCCCTGACGCGTGGCTGGCATGATGTGGCGGCCCTCTGCGACACGGTTATCGTGAAGCCTTCCAGTGCGAGCCGGACGCTACCGAGGACGCAGGCGTCGAACCCGAATCGGAGCTCGGATACGTATACCTGATGAAGTCCGGCCGCTTCTACAAGGTTGGCCGCTCGAACGCCGTGGGCCGGCGCGAGCGTGAACTCGCGATCCAACTCCCCGAGGAGGTCAAGGTTGTTCACCCGATCAAGACCGACGATCCGGTCGGCATTGAGAACTATTGGCACGGACGATTCGCCGAGCGGCGGAAGAATGGCGAGTGGTTCGAACTCACCGCCAAGGATGTTGCCGCGTTCAAGCGGCGCAAGTTCATGTGACCGGCTAACGAGGCGATGCAGCGGACGCGCCTGTCGGCGGGCCGCTGATCTTTGGCGTTAGGTGGCGGGGACAATGGGATCGTTCCATAGCGCCACGTTTGAACTCCTTGGCACCCAACCACGAACCTCGACGGCGGCGTTGGGCGAGGTTGAGAGTACCGAACAACGCCTCGGGATGCGTTTGCCGCTGGCGGTGCGCGAATGGTACTCGTACCAAAGTGCCCTGTCCATCCTCGCGATGCACAGCAACGAGGACCCGCCAATCCCAGTCCGGGACTTCACCTTCGCCGAATCGACCGTCGGGCGATTGCTCCCCATCCGTTGGGAGAATCAGGGTGTCTGTACCTGGGCGCTCCGCTTCGACGGCTCGGATGATCCCCCGGTGTTGGTTGATGTTGACTCGGGAGGTACCGCGTGGCAACTGTTCGCCCAACACTTCTCGACCTACGTCTACTCCTGCGTATGGGACTATCATGTCGTCCTCAGGCAGCCGGCCCTCGTGCAAGCGCAGAATAGTCCGATAAGCTCCGAGTCTCTACGGGATTTGGCGGGCTTGTTCGACGAAGGGCCGAGGACGTCTGGTTGGCCTGGCACGGCCCAGTATCGTTTCGCCGGGAGTCGCCTGGGCGTTCTCATCTGGTCAATGGAGGATCAGGCAGACTGGTTCGTGGTGCAGCCGACGCGACTTCGTTAGAATCGGCTTTACGCCTCGGCTGGGAACTCGATGCGGTTGGCGAGTCCTTTTATGATTGCTCAAAGATCGGCCATAAGATACTGGCCAAGCTTAAGGCCGAAGCGTCCTAACGAGGCATTGCAGCGGACCCGCTGAATTTGGGCGTTAGACGGAAAGGGTACCGATCTCGTGCGTAGGATCATCGCTGTCCTGGCTGGGGTCCTCTCTGCAGTGTTCGGGTGCGGCCAACACCGGCGGTCCGCGGGCGACCCGCAGGGGAGTGAACTGGCGGTCGCTGTCCCGAGCGGCGACGAGCCGATGAGAGCCGCGGCCCGGCGGGCCCGCGAATCACTCGACGGCTTCATCGAACGGCTGTCGTCACCCGGGCCCGGCCAGGGCGATTTCTCGATCAAGGTTCCCGTCCGCGAGGGTACGGGGACGCATTACCTCTGGCTCGAGGATGTCTCCTTCGACGGCGCCCATTTCCGCGGGGCCTTGGGACCGGATGCCGCGGGCCTTAAGGGACATGCTCCGGGCGAGCGAGTGGAGGTCGATCGGCCGGAGGTCGAGGACTGGATGTACGTCGAAGCCGGCAAACTCGTGGGCGGCTTCTCCTTGCGGGCGATCCGGGATCAGTTGGCTGGCGAGGCTCGCAAACGGTTCGAGCAAAGCATGTGGTTCGCGTTCGAGTAGGGTGCAATTGTCTAACAAAGCGATGCAGCGGACCCGCTGCGCGGACCGCTGATCTTGAGCGTTAGGGTGCGACACGAAGTCGCCGATGTGACTGTGCTGCGACCTCGGAGAGGGCGACAGCACCTGCTGTTCTGCCAGCAGTATCCCACCGGGGAGTGCGCCTCCGGCAACGGAGGGGTGCCAAGCCCCCGGCACAACGTATCCTCCTCCCTCGGGAGGGCGGCCGGAGCGCGAGCCGACGCCGCGACTGCCAGCATCAACGCGGTCGGGGACCAGGATCGGGTGGACGGGTCAACGTAAAGTGAAGCCGCGATAAACGTCGTTACTGAGAACAAGCGGAAGATGCTGTCACGCTTGGGCCAAAAGGGCACGTGGTCAGGTCCGGGGGCTCCTAACTCCCCTGGCGCAGATGCCGTACCACCGGCGAAGAGCGGCGACCCTCCCCACCTTGGCACATCGTCGGAACGTGGTAAGCCCGTCGTCCTCCCCGCGAGGGTAGGCGACTCGCAAGAGGAGCCCATGGGGCGGCGGGTACAGGACGAGGGAGGAAGCGAACGCCGGCCACTAACCGGTCGGATAGGGGTTGAGCCGACAGGCGACATCACCCCGCCCGAAAGGGAGCCGACTTCCCCCGGGTCTTCCGTTACGAGAGAACCTCGGCCAACTGACTCAGGGGGCAAAGCAGATAAGGCACAGGCGGCAACGCCTGTTGGTGCGGTCCCCGGCCATGCGCCCGACTGGAATTCCATTTCCTGGAAGAAAGTCTGGCGCACGGTCCGTCGGCTCCAGGCGCGTATCGTAAAGGCAGTCCGGGAGGGCAGGTGGAACAAAGCCAAAGCCCTGGTCTACCTGCTCACCCACTCGTACAGTGGCCGGGCTCTGGCCATCTTGCGAGTCGTCAGTAATTCGGGTGCGCGGACCCCCGGCGTGGACGGAATCCTCTGGAACACGCCGGAGGTCAAGTCGGCGGCCTTCAGCACCCTGCGTCGGCACGGCTATCGGCCGCAACCGCTCCGCAGGGTTTACATTCCCAAGAGCAACGGCCAGCGACGTGGTTTAGGGATTCCTACCATGGCCGATCGAGCCATGCAGGCCCTCTACCTGCTGGGCCTCGATCCCATCGCAGAGTCCCTCGCCGACGGCCATTCCTACGGCTTTCGACTGGAACGCTGCTGTGCCGATGCCCTGGATGAGTGTCACAAGATCCTCAGGGGTCCGCCCGGTCCGAGCTGGATCTTGGAGGGGGATATCAAAGCCTGCTTTGATCGGATCAGCCATCGTTGGTTGATCGACCATATCCCCATGGACAAGGAGGTGCTCCGGAAGTGGCTGAAGGCCGGGTTCCTGGAGAAGCACGTCCTGTTCGCCACCACGGAAGGCACACCTCAAGGGGGGATCGTCTCCCCCGCGCTGGCGAACCGGGCCCTGGATGGGTTGCAAGAGTTGCTGGAGCGGCGCTTCAGCAACACACGCCGACGGCGTGCGGGAGGCAAGGTCCATCTGGTCCGATATGCGGATGACTTCATCATTACCGGCACATCAAGGGTCCTCCTGCGAGGTGAAGTCCAGCCCCTCGTGGAACACTTCTTACGAAAGCGGGGTCTCGAACTCTCCCACGAGAAGACCAGGATCACCCATCTTGAGGACGGCTTCGATTTCCTGGGACAGGCGGTGCGACGCTTCCCTAATGGCAAGGTCTTGATCAAGCCATCGAAGCGGAGCATCAAGACGTTCCTGGCCAAGATCCAGGCGACGATCGACGACTCGGGCGGCAAGACGGCGGGCGACTTAATCCGGCGCTTGAATCAACAGATCAAGGGCTGGACCATGTACCACCGTTATGCGGTCAGTAAGCGCATCTTCCATGCGGTGGACGATCGGATCTTCCGGAAGCTGATGAGATGGTGTCGCCGACGCCATCCCGAGAAGAACTGGAAGTGGATCAAGAGGAAATACTTCCAGCGCGAGGGCCACCGAGACTGGGTCTTCACGGGCACAATCCGTGACAGCACGGGCTCGGCGCGACGGATCCGGCTGATGAAAGCGGCCGGGGTCAAGGTCCTGCGGTGGAGGAAGATCCGGAGTGCGGCCAACCCCTACGATCCGGAGTGGGAGCTCTACCTGGAGGAGAGGTCGGCCTGGAAGCTGACGCACACCCTGGCAGGTCGAGGCCGGATCGAGTATCTCTGGAAGGGACAAGGGGGTCGATGTGTGATGTGCGGGCAGCCTCTTCAGGCCGAAGACGAACCCTGGCACATTCATCATCGGATCTGGCGCAATCGAGGCGGCGGTGAGACGTACGACAACTTGGAGTTGTTGCACGCCCACTGCCATCGGCAGATCCACGGCAAGAGGAAGGCTGGCGGACTGGGCTGTGTCCCGCGAGGGGCGTTCGAGAAGGCTTGAGCCGTATGCGTCGCAAGGCGCACGTACGGTTCTGAGGGGAGGGGGTGAGGGCAACCTCACCTCCTTACCCGACCGGCCTGCATTCCGAACGAGGTGTGACCGAGGCCGGCATATGAGGAGGCCACGTATTTCGATCGCCGGACTCATGGTGTTTGTCGTGTTCCTCGGCATCACCTTCGCCGCGTTGCGCGCCGATACGGAATCCTGGTCACGTGTGATGCTGAGCCTCGCGATCGCCTCAAACGGCGTTGCCCTGATCGGCCGCCTCTCCACTCGAAGCCCCAATGAGTTGGCCTGGACCGGCTATTTAATCTTCGGGGCAGGCTACCTCGTGCTCTGCATCGGCCCATGGTGTGACGAGCACATCATGCCGCACCTCGTGACAACGCCACTTATTGATGATCATTATACGAAACTGCAGTATACTCCTACGCATGCCGGAGAGCGGGTCTGGACAACGGAGGGGCCCGGTCGAGGGTTCGCGGGAGGCGAGACCTTCGGCGATATCGGCGCCGAGACGGTCAGTTTCAATGTCGCACACGATCGTGGGACCACGTCTCGATACAATGCGACTCAACTCCGCGCCATCAGCCCGGATGGCTATCGACGACTTTGCCATTCCACCATATCCTTCTGGACGGGCCTTCTCGGAGCGCTGCTGGCACGTTGTCTCCGAGGGATCAATCACGATAACTCGATGCGTAGAGCGGCCTCCGGGTCCGCCTAACCGGCGGTTGCAGCGGACCCGCTCCGCGGGCCGCTGAACCTTCACGTTAGGCCGGCGGAGGTTGTACCGCGTGAAAATCCAAGAGAAACACCTGTTCCATGGTGCGGCGCTCGCCCAGATTGTGGAACACCCGTCATTCAAGGCGCTCAACAAGGCAGATCATCGGTACGGCCACTATCAGATTAACCACGATCGTCGGGTCGTCATGAAGCACACCACCAAGGATGAAGCACCTTGGCAGTTCACATTTACTTTCGACGACCTCACCATCTGGCGGGATTCCGCGGTTCAACACGCTACCTTCGTTTGCCTCGTGTGCGGCACATCAACGGTTTGCCTGCTCTCGGAAGAAGAGTTTGAGCACGTGCTCGACACTGGAGCGACAGATATCCAGTGGATTCGGGTGGAAAGTCCCGCCGGGGCCAGCATGCGGGTCCGCGGTAGCCGAGGAGAACTGAGTCGCACGGTTCCTCACAAGCGATTCCCGGATGCAATCTTCGTGTCGCTGACCGCCTAACGAGGCGATCCAGCGGACCCGCTACGCGGGCCGCTGATTTGGGTCGTTAGGCGGTGGAGGCAGGGCCGCGCACGGGCGCGGCTCGGTCGGACACGGGCCGCGCCGCACTATCCCAACCGGCGACCCCGCGATAGAATTGATGGCGGGAGGTCCACATGATCTACAAGGTCGCACTCTATCGCTCGGACGAGGGCTACAGCGTCAGCGTGCCTGGCCTGCCGGGGTGCTGCACGCAGGGCACCACAGAGGCAGAGGCCCTGGAAAATATCGCCGATTCCATCCGCGAGTACCTTGAGGTGGCGGCGGAGCTGGCCTCGGAAGCCGAGGCTCGCGAGATCGAGGTCACCATCTAGCCTGGATTCCCATGGAGGCAGATTGGGCTAACATTTGTTGCCGCATGATTGGAAAAAAGCCCGCGATACTCAGCTTTTCGCCTCGGAACTGGTTATGCTCCTCCAAGAGTTAAAGGTGGGTCTCCCACTAAGTTAACTTGATCACCATGGATGATATGTTCGTCGATCGAATCTCACTTCCTCCTGGAAAACAAGGGGTTCTTGCGACAAATCTATCGAATTCACCACAGTGGATGCATTGAGTTGACACCGCGGATGCTCTTTTTTCAGTTTACGGATCACCTAACATCGAGAGAGGCGTTTCGATGAGCCGTTTCAAGCCAGAACCACTTGAAATCCAGGGGAAAACCCACTTCGACGAATTTTGCTTCGTTTATGGATTGCGTCGTAGCCTACCCCGTTTTTGCCTCCATGGGAATCCAGGCTAGCCATGCCCAAGCTGCCGGGCGTAAATCATCTCGACGCAGTCCGCGCCTTGGAGAAAGCCGGCTTCCACATTCGGCGTCAGGGCAAGCACATCGTGATGACCGACGGCACGCGCATCGTGACCATCCCTCGCCATAATCCGAATCAACGCGATCACGATGGGCACGATCGTGCGGGGTGCCGGCCTCACGATCGACGAGTTCCGTCAACTGCTTTAGCCTAACGAGGCGATCCAGCGGACCCGCTCCGCGGGCCGCTGATCTTGAGCGTTAGGTCGCGGATTCGGAGGCGAACTGTGCGGCACTTCGTCGCGTACCACAACACCGAGCGCATGGGTAAGTCTCTGCACGAGGGGGAGCCGCTACGGCTGCTCACCAACAGGCCCGTCCAGCCCCTGCTCCATAACGCAATCTGGTTCGTCGTTGGCGACGGCGCCGCGCCGAAGCGCTACTCGCTCGGCAGCGTCTTCCTCGTCGATCGCATCGGCGAGGCCGCGGAAGCGGGTTTCGAGCGGTATGCCAGCGGCCAAGGCCATGTCTTCCAGCCACCTCCTGGCCTGAATGATCTTGACTGGTTCGCCGAGTTCTTCAAGGCCACGGCTCATTTCAGCCTGGGCGTGCAGGAGGTCAAGGAGCCACGCTTCATCGAGCGGCTCCTCGGCTTGGCGGTTCAGGTGGGGTATCGACTCGCCTCACCAAGCGACGCGGCGGACCCGCCTGCGGCGGGCCGCTGAGCCTCGGCGTTGGGCCGCAGAGGATGGGCGTGAAGGGCCATCCTCCAACGAACGTCTCCAGCCGGGCGTTGACCGTTATCCAAGAGGCGGATAGGCTCGGTGGTATGGACTACACTCAGATCATCACCATCGAGCCGGGCAAGCGAAGCGGCCAGCCGTGCATCCGCGGTATGCGCATCACCGTGCGGGACGTCTTGGAGTACCTCGCCGGGGGGATGACCGTGCCGGAACTCCTCGCCGAGTTTCCGGAGCTGACCGCCGATGACGTCCGGGCCTGCTACGCCTTCGCCGCCGCCCAACTTCCGGTACCGGTCGCGTGAGCTTGCTATTCGACCAGAACCTGTCGCGGCGGCTGCCGGCGCTGCTGGCGAATGACTTCCCGGGGTCCGAGCAGGTACTCTTGGTGGGCCTGTCCTCAGCCGACGACCGGGTGGTGCGGGCCTACGCGGCGGCCCGCGGCCTGGCGGTGGTCTCGAAGGATGCGGACTTCCGGAACCTGTCGGCGACCTGCGGCCCGCCACCGAAGGTGATCTGGTTGCGAGTCGGCAACGGACCGACGCGGGATGTCGAAGCATTGTTGCGGTCGAGGGCTGCGGACATCCGAGCGTTCCTATCCGATCCGGCGGCCTCCGTGCTCGAGTTACCATAGGGGATTGCGCCCAGGGCCGGTGAGGGTGCGGAGCCTAACCAACCATAAAGGATTGGAGTCCGCGAAGCCGGACCTCCAATCCCTGTTCAAGAAGCCCGGCGCGACCACACAGCCCCGACGGCAGGGTGAAGGTGACCAGGAAGTACGGACACGGCAGCAGGCGATCGGTGTGGTTCTCGAGCCAGGCTTCGGCCTTGTCGCGCTGACAGCTCGGGCAATGGCGGTTGCCGCACGATCGGCCCAACGCGTGCATCCGCCCGCAGTCCTCGCAACGGTAGAGCACCGTTCCCAGCGCGCGGTCCGGCAGGCGGCGATGTCGCGCAGCACCTTCCGGTGCGCCGCGGGCATCGTGGCCCCGAACCGTTCGAGATAGGCCGGACCATACCGCCGCACCACCTCGGCGACGGTGGGCATGGCTCAAAACTCCATCAACGCGTCGATGCGTTCGCGGGCCTGCTCGTGGCTGACGGTGGTCAGATGGAGGTAGACCATGGTGGTCTGCAACGAGCTATGGCCGAGGGACTGCTGGATCAGCCGCAGGTTGACCCCGGCTTCGAGAAGATGGGTCGCATAACTATGTCGAAGCGTATGAATCGAAATGGCCTTGCGGAAGCCCAGGTCGCGGACGACGCGGCGGAGGGCCCCCTGGACGCTGGAGCGTTCCATGGGACCGTCGGCGTGTGCCGCCTGGTGGTGATCGCGGCCGGTGGCGGGGAACAACCAGGAGGGATGGCGATGGGTGGCCCAATACTGGCGAAGGGCCTTGAGGGTGCGGGGTGGCAGTGGGACGAAGCGATCCTTGGCCCCCTTGCCGCGATGGACGTGGACCATCATCCGGGCGCTGTCGATGTCGCTGACCTGAAGGTGCAGCCCTTCGCCGAGTCGGAGCCCCAGCGAGTAGACGGTCTGGAGATAGGTACGATTGTGGGGCATGCGGACCGCGGCGATGAGCTGTCGCACCTCGTCGACGGAGAGGACGTCGGGGAGCCGCTTTTCCCTGGGGACGCGGAGGCGTTTGAGGGTGGGCCAATCGCGGGGGACGGTGTGAGCATAGAAGAATTTGATGCCGCTGTAGGCGATGCCGAGGGAAGCGGCGGCGAAGCGGCGATCGTTCTTGAGGTGGAGGAAGTCGTCGCGGAGTTGGGCCTCGGTGAGGCGGTCGGGGGGAGTGTGGAAGTGGTCGGCGAGTTGGCGGAGGGCGCGGAGGTAAGCGTCCTGAGTGCGCTCGGAGAGTCCGGCGAGCTGGAGGTCCTGGCGCATGCGCTGACGGAGCAAGGAGGTCATGGGCGGGTCCTTTGGCAGTGGAGGAGGAAATGGCCACTGGGAAGAACCATGGCCCACGGCGCGGGGAAGTGCCAGAGAACGGTGAGAGGGAAGGCGGTGACCGGGACAGGCTGTCGCGATACACTGGATGAGGTCAAGGGAACCTGCCGCGCAGCGGCTTACTTGAACCTCCGGTTGCAGCGGACCCGCCTGAGGCGGGCCGCTGAACCTGGGCGTTAGGTGTCGAAGAGCCGAAGCGGGTCCTGGTATAATGGGGTTCACTACCACTGGATCATGGGTGCTGTGGCCCGGCGAACGCGATGCACAAGAAGAGGAAGTCGGGGCTGAGTGGCAAAGAGGCGGCCGATGATGTGCCCGGTTGGGCGCAGGGGGAGCGGCCCTTCGCGATCGAGAATGGGCGCGACTTCGCCGAGCGGTTGCTCGACGATATGTACGGGGCCGGGAACTACCCGACCGGGCCAGGTAGCGAGTTCAGCAAGATCAAGAAGTGGGGCGACCGGGCGTTCGAGTGACGATCGGGAGGGCCACAATGGCGAGCGTCTTCGTGCTCCAGCACGTGCATACGCGGGAAGACGGCGGCGAGGATGTCAAGTTCCTTGGCGTGTATTCCTCACGAGAGAAAGCTGACGCGGCCGTGGCGCGCTTGGGTCGCCTGCCCGGCTTCTCGGAGGTACCGGACGGGTTCCACGTCGATGAGTACCGAGTCGATCAGGACCACTGGGTTGAGGGGTACGTTGTAGTCGCGGGCGCGTGACGACTCCTAGCCGCCCTGTTCGCGCCTAACGAAGCGATCCAGCGGGCCCGCTCCGCGGGCCGCTGATCTTGGGCGTTAGGGTGCGACACGAGGGTGTCGCAGGAAGTGTGTTGCTCTTCCAATTATGAGGAGGTGACGACACCTGCTGTTCTGCCAGCAGTCCCCTACCGGGGCGTGCGTCGCCGGCAACGGCGGGGTGCGAAGCCCTCGGGACAACGGATCCTCACCCGTAAGGGTGGCGGCCGGATCGCGAGCCGAGGCCGCGACTGCCAGCATCGAGGTGGTCGGGGACCAGGGGCGCGGGGTACGGCCAACCCAGGTGAACCGCCGTAAGCGTCGTCACCAAGAACAAGCCAAAGGTGCTGACAGGCTTGGACCAAAACGGTGAGTGGCCAGGTCCGGATGCTCCTAACTCATCCGGCGCAGATGACGAGCCACCGGCGTCGAGGCGGGGCCTAACCCATGAGGATTCCTGCGATGCAACGTGGTAAGCCCGTCGTCCTCCCGCGGGGTAGGCCCGTCGCAAGGCGAGCCGATGGGGCGGCGGGTAAAGGACGGGGGAGGAAGCGAACGTCGGCCTGTAACGGGCCGGATCGGGGTTGGGACATCACCCCGCGCGAAAGCGAGCCGACTTCCCCCGGGTGTTGACGGACGTGAACCGACAGCCAACCGGCAAAGGGGGCAATGCAGAACTGTTACGGGCGGCGACGTCCGTGGTGCGGCCCCCGCCGAACCTCGGTAGCCGGCTCGGTCGCAGTAACGTCCAGGTTGACCCCAAGGCCAATGGGGAGACCGCGTCTCGTTAGGGGTGTCGTGGGCCGGCGGAGCCGCTCGGTCGTGCCACGCAGAGGCGTTGTTGAAGGCTTGAGCTACATGCGTCGAAACGGCGCCCGTGCAGTTCTGAGGGGAGGGGGTGCTGGCGACAGCACCTCCTTACCCGACCGGTAGTCTGGATCGGCCGGAATTGCTTTCGGTTTCGCTGGGGATTCGTTAGACTAACCACATGAGCGACCGCGAGTTCCTGCAGGTTGATCCCGCCACGCTTCATCTTCCGGGTGGTCGCCGTGACGGGGTTGACCCGATGAAACTCCACCGTCAGATGGCCCGCCATGGTTTGTCAGTCGCTGGCATGCCGCCATTGGAAGTCAGTCGCGGCACTGATGGCGAGCTTGTTATCAACGACGGCGTGACGCGGCCAACGCGCGTCGCGAAGGATCTGCCGGGTACGTTGGTGACCGTGGAAGTCACGGCCATGCTACCCGTGGCTGTCGGCGGGTTGCCTACCGTGAAGGAGCGGCTATGACGACTGATGGAATACGTATGGAATTGCTGAATGCCTTAATTGAGCTAGCCTGGATTCCCATGGAGGCAGATTGGGCTAACATTTGTTGCCGCATGATTGGAAAAAAGCCCGCGATACTCAGCTTTTCGCCTCGGAACTGGTTATGCTCCTCCAAGAGTTAAAGGTGGGTCTCCCACTAAGTTAACTTGATCACCATGGATGATATGTTCGTCGATCGAATCTCACTTCCTCCTGGAAAACAAGGGGTTCTTGCGACAAATCTATCGAATTCACCACAGTGGATGCATTGAGTTGACACCGTGGATGCTCTTTTTTCAGTTTACGGATCACCTAACATCGAGAGAGGCGTTTCGATGAGCCGTTTCAAGCCAGAACCACTTGAAATCCAGGGGAAAACCCACTTCGACGAATTTTGCTTCGTTTATGGATTGCGTCGTAGCCTACCCCGTTTTTGCCTCCATGGGAATCCAGGCTAGGGCATGAGCACCCGAACTGGCGGCTGGGACAGATGATGTCGAATCTCGCCATGGCCGCCGGGCGTCTGGATGCGGGAGGTGTATGGGATCTGGAGGATGACGAGGCGTTGGCCGCAGCCCACCTCCTCTTGAAGCGTCGGGCGGAAGTGCCGGCGGGCAATCCCTGACGATGCGATGCAGCGGACCCGCCTGACGGCGGGCCGGTGACCATTCGAGTTAGGCGGCCCTGTCGCATCGAGCTCTTTTTATGAGTATCCGAGACTTCGAAGCCGAACGACGCAATCTCTGCCTCGACCAGCTCGAGGGCATCTCGTCGCCGTCACCCGGGCCTGAAGATACCTCGCTTGTCACGAAATGCCTTCGTCTACGCAAGATCCCGATCGGGCGGCTCACCGTGGAGGATCTGAGACTAAGGGTGCGCTCAACAATAAGTTACCGAAATTGGTATTGACGGACGACGGCAGGTTGGATGATATTTCCGAGGATGCCGAACACACAAGTCGTCGAATGGATTCGTGAGAAGTATTCCGCGATTGTCGGGGACTTGGATGAGCGCGCTTGAAGGCGATGGGCCGCAGTGGAGGCGCGGTCGCTCGGTTGGGGCGGCATCGAAGCGGTGGCTGCTGCTACAGGGATGTCGGACCGCACGATTCGAACCGGGATTCGGGAACTGGATGATCTCAACTCGCCACCGCCGACCCAACAACGCCGGTCTGGCGGCGGCCGTAAATGCCGCGAGTCCGAGCAGCCGAAGCTCGTCGAAGCCCTGCAGAAGCTGGTCGATGCCGGCGCGAGGCGACCCCATGTCGCCACTCCGATGGACGTGTAAGAGCACGCGGACGTTGGCGGATGAGCTGGCGCGAGACGGGTTCGCGGTGAGCGCCAACACGGTGGGCCGACTCCTGCATGAGTGCGGCTATAGCCTGCAAGCCAACCGCAAGACGATCGAAGGCAAGCAGCATCCGGATCGTGATGCACAATTCCGACACATCAGCAAGCGAGTCACCGCCTTCCAGCGTGCGGGACAGCCGACCATATCGGTGGATACGAAGAAGAAAGAGCCCCTGGGAAATCTCAAGAATCCGGGTCGCAGTTACCGGAGGAAGGGAGACCCCAAGAAGGTCAAGACCCATGACTTCCCGGACAAGAAGCTCGGCAAGGCGGTGCCGTACGGGGTCTACGACCTGGCCCACAACGAAGCCGGCGTGTCGGTGGGGATCAGCCACGATACGGCCGAGTTCGCGGTCGCCGCGATTCGTCGCTGGTGGGAGCGCCTGGGGCAACCCAGATATCCGCGAGCGACGCGGTTGCTGATCACGGCCGACAGTGGGGGCAGCAACAGCCCGCGAACGCGCCTCTGGAGGTGGGCCGTTCAACAGTTCGCCAACGAAACGGGCCTGGCAGTGGAACTTTGCCACTATCCACCGGGCACGAGCAAGTGGAACAAGATCGAGCATCGGCTCTTTTGCCACATCACCCGCAATTGGCGAGGTGTTCCCCTGGAGACCTTGGAGATCGTCGTCAAGCTGATCGGCTGCACGCGAACCAAGGAGGGCCTGGAAGTTCACGCTTGGCTCGACGAGAATCACTACCAGAAGGCAAAGACCGTATCCAGTATGCAATTATCCGAAGTCCTCATACGCCGTAACAGTTTTCACGGCGAGTGGAATTATCAGATACGACCGCACAGAAAACAGAGCCAAATTCGGTAACTTATTGTTGAGTGCGCCTAATGATCGGACAGCGTGAGGGTCTCATGTTCCTGATGCCGCTGGCCTTGGAGCATCTGGGCACCGACCCGCTGGCCGAGGGGAACTATTTCCCTGGCGATCTACTCTGTGCGGTACTCCACGCCGGCCGAGAGTATTGGCAACGCCATTCCGACCATAGGGCCAGCGTAGAAGGGCTTGTCGCCGGGCTGGATGAGATGCCGAGATTCGTCGCGGATGCTTTGTCCGGATTTCGTGCGGCGGCCACCTAACCTAAGGTTGCAGCGGACCCGCTGCGCGGGCCGCTGAACCTTATCGTTAGCCAACAGAGAAGTTGACGACCCTGGGGGTGAAGCAGACGGGGCGCTATTGCCCGGTGTGCGAACGGCAGGTGATGGCAACGGGGACCACTCCCAACCACCTGCTTCACTTCTTCCTGAGCCTGTTTACGGTTGGGCTGTGGCTCCCCGTGTGGATTCTGGTCGCGGTCGGCAATATCGGTGGTTATCGTTGCACCAAGTGCGGCAGCCGCGTGTAATACGAATCCCTGTTGACTCCGCAAGCAGCCTCGCGTATCTTCATTGTAGATACAGGAGGTCGCCATGAAGACTCGTGTTCAGAAGTGGGGCAATAGTCTTGCTCTTCGCATCCCAAAGTCCTTCGCCCAGGAGGCGGGCCTTCAGGCGGACGGGGCCGTTGAACTGTCTGTGTCGGAAGGCAGGCTGGTCGTACAGCCCATCACACCGCCACCACTCACGCTTGACCAACTGTTGCGCGGCATCACGGACGAGAACCTTCCCGGCGAGTGGGATACTGGAGTGGTCGTCGGCAAGGAGGTTTGGTGAAGCGGAAATGTGCCTACATCCCGGAACGAGGAGACGCCGTCTGGATCTCCCTCGACCCGCAAGCAGGCCATGAGCAAGCAGGGCGTCGTCCCGCCCTGGTTCTGTCGCCAGCGGCCTACAACGGTCGGGTTGGGTTGGCTTTGTTGTGTCCGATCACCAATCAGGCCAAAGGCTATCCGTTTGAAGTACCTCTGCCCGAAGGATATCCCATAACCGGCGTGGCGGGAGCCGACCAGGTAAAGAGCCTGGACTGGCGGGTGCGCGAGGCTTCCCGGATCTGTGAGCTCCCGAAGGGGGTCGTTGCGGAAGTCGTGAGGCGTCTTCGTACCTTACTCGGAGAAGATGGCTAACAAAGCGATGCAGCGCACCCGCTGCGCGGGCCGCTGAATTTGGGCGTGAGTCGGCGGAGGTTTCGAACGGTGGGTGACGGCGACACTTACCGCCCGCAGAGGACGCGGCCCCTCGATCTGGGGGCCATCGCAGTCAGCGGCGTCCTCGCGAGTGGCTTCCTCGGTGCAACGACCAACGCCGTGAATGGCCGCGTCAGTCCTCTCTACTTCGTCACGATTCTCGGGTGGCACGAGGTCGCCGACGTCTGGTGCGCGAGCGTCGCACAGGGCGCATTCGAGGGTCTCCTGTTCGGGGTGTTCTTCTCGCTTGTGTTTACGGTCGGAACGGGGATCATCACGAGCGCGGCTTGTCCCTATTGGCTCGCCCTCAAGCATCTGCTCGGCATCCTGGCGGTGACTTACCTCTGCTGGGCCCTCGGGGGCTTGACGGGCATGGGCCTGGCATCGCTCAGCCCCGAGTTTTATAGGAGTATGTTTATCGGCGTCCCGGAGCAGCGGTGGCCGATGCTCCGCTATGCTTGGGTCGGTGGGTCGATCTGGGGTGCTGAGTTGGGCGGCCTCATGTCGGTGATCCTGGGTTTGGTCGTCCTGAGGGCGAACTGGCATCGTGCCGGGTCGTATGGCAAAGACCTCGTCTAACGAAGCATTCCAGCGGACCCGCTGCGCGGGTCGCTAAACCTTGGCGTTATCAAGAAGGCCGGCGAAGGTCGTCCGTCACAAAACGTCCTGGGCGCGGATGATCCCTGGCTGGACACCGGCTTATCCTGATATCTGGTGACACTGGGCCAATGTAACGCCTGGACTATAGTTGACCCGGACCGCCGGTTCGGAACGATGAGCGGACGTGTAACGGGTGATCCCGTAATGACACTTGCCAGGTACCCTCAGGTCCGGTGCGTTGAAACCAGTCGTTGGAGTGCGGAGCGCTCGCCGATGTCTGCCGGCTGACGGGGGCTCTGCAAGAGCGAAGATCAGGACCAAGGCGATGCTCATCACGGCATTGAAGCGATTCGCGAAGTCGTTCGCAATCGTCGCAATCTTGCCGGTCACGGCCTTGATGGCCTCCGGCACCCACCCCGCCGCCTCGGCTCGGCCGGCCGGTCGCCCTGGGCCGATCCAGCCCGAGGAAGGACCGCAGCCCGTCCGGACCGCCACGCTGGAGGTGGTTGACGAAAGCGATAGTTCGCCGCTCCCCGGCGCAACCGTCTTTATCCGAGGTAAAGGGGGCCGGATTTACACCTGGGAAGGGACAACCGATGATCAGGGGCACTACACCATCGTCCCGCCGAGCGAGGCGACCTTGTGGTTCGATGTCGTCGTCGCCCCCATCGGCTACCAGCGGGGGTACGTCAGCACGGTCACCCACCCGGCGCCCATCGTCGTCAAACTCAAGCGGGCGGAGGCGATCGGCGGGATCGTCCGGGACGAGCGGGGGCGACCGATCGAGGGGGCTCGGGTCTTCCCGATGATCTATCGCTTCGCGAAGCTCTGGCCCGAGATCGAGGCGAGCCCGAACGGCGGCTCCATGATCGCGACGACCGACGCCCAAGGCCGCTGGCGGTCCAATGCCCTGCCGGCCGGGACCGCTCCGGACGCCCCGATCCGGGTGCAGGTGACGCACCCCGATCACGCGGTCGCCGTGTGGCGCACCACGGCCCGGAACGCGCGCGCCTTTTCGAGCGTGCAGGTGATGAGGGCGGGCGGGTCGATCTCCGGAACGGTACTCAGCCCGTTCGGTCATCCGGTGCGCGGGGCGACGGTCGTGGTCGCACCGTGGATTTGGGACAAGGAGTACCTCCGGCTGACGACGGACGAGGACGGCCGGTTCCGATCCGGTCGCTGCCTTCGCCCGGAATGGGATACCCTGGTCCTGGTGGTCCAGACATCGGGCCTCGCCTGGGCCGTCCATGAGGTTGCCGTGACGCCGGAGCTGCCGTCGCAGGTCATCCGGCTGAGCCGGCGCCGGCCGCTGGAGGGCCGCGTGGTCGATGCCCGGGGCCGGCCCGTGGCGAGGGCCGTCGTCGCCTCCGACTGGAAGTACGTCGGCGGCCTGCTCGGCTGGCAGACTGAGACCGATTCGGCCGGCCGCTTCGTTTGGTACGATGCCCCGACGACCGGCGAGGTCCCCCTCAATGTCTACGAGCCGAGCAGCCGGCCGACCAGCCAGACGATCGCCCGCCCCGAGGCGGGCGAGGTCATGATCACCTTGCCTCAGCCATAACACCGGCCGCACCGTTGGTCACGTTTGGCGGCCCCGATTCGTTGCATAAAGTTATTCCAATCATAAATTGCCGTAGAATTCGATCTCGTTCTTGCCCTGATTGACCACGGTCACGTATCCGGGTCTGAAGCCGGCGGGTCTTAGACCGAATTGATGGAACGCCTCCAGGATTACGTGAGGCCGCCTTGCTGGCCAACTGATTAGCAGTTTCTGGTCGAAGCGATAATGCGAGAGCATGCGGACTGCGTCCAGGAGCTGGGAGATCGGCGCCGCGTTGAAGAATGGCGGGTCGAACAGGATAACCCCGAACGATTCTCCCAGCCAAGACGGTCGGCCCAGGTCGAAGTAGCGGTATCCTCGCAGTTCCTTGAACCGCTCGTCAATGTCTAGGATTCTGACATCAACTCCCCTGCGCTCAAGCTCTCGGCCCACGGTTGGTGCGCAGAGGCAACAGGGAAGGCGATACGGCTGGACGAGGTCCGCAAGCCGCGCGATCGTCGGCTCATCGAAAAAATATTGCTCGTTCTCGTGTCTCTCTTCCATTTTCGCGCATCCACGCAAGGACCAAGAATCGGGTAACCTGTCCGATTCTACCGCCTCCCGCCCGATTCACGTACGCCAAGCTTGCGAGGCAGGGCCACTCCTTTACTCCGATTCGTTGTGCAGCCCGGCGAATCGTTGTGCAGGAGGTCTTCGTTGTGCAAAGCCCGCCCGGATCGGGAAACGATCGTGAGGTTTCCCGATGCCGAGAGTTGACGTTGCGGTCGCCGGAGCGACCCTGAACGCGAGTGGTATGGATTCGTCCGTCCCCGTTTGGCCCCCCGGGACCGATGCCTCGCCTCACGAGGGTTTGACGCTGGTGCAACGAACCTGCGCCGCGGTATCCTTGAGAGTGGCCAGGGTCCGTGTTGTGAACGTCTGGCAACTGCGAGATAGAAATGGTTTAAAAATGTCCGCTGTGTAAACGGTGAATATCCCTATCGCATCAACGAAATCCGAGACGTCGCGAAAGAAGTGACGTCAAGACTGCGGTGTAAAGCCTGGACTAGAGATCAGACCTTCCACATTGAGGCGTCGGCAGGCATGCGGTTTTACCGAATCGGCGGGTCACGGCCCTGGGGCGACTATGGTGCCATCCTGGTCCACGGCATGTCACGCCACCTCCCCCGACTCGACGGGCTGATCCGGCTCGAACGGACCGGACCATTCATCCCCCCGATCACACTGCCCGGCATCGGCGATGTCGTCGTCACTCACAAATTCCGGGCCGCAATTGAGCGAACCGGGCTCGCCGGGCTCTCATTCGCCCCGGTCATCAAGACCCGGATCGTTGAATTCCGCTGGGAGCTGTGGGACCCAAGCGCGCCGTCACCGCTCGAACTCCCAGAAAGCGGGGAACCGGAGGACTACATCCTGGCACGCCCGCACTCCCCGGCTGTCGCGGAACGGCTCGGCCTGTTGTGGGAGTTGATTCTTCCCGAGGGCGCCCAAGTGGATGCGGTCCGGGTCGGTCGAGGAGTCTACGAATACCGGATCGATCCAGCGACGTGGTGCGGGGCGCCCCTGTTTCGGCCCACAGGCAAGCGGCATTTCATGGCGACGGAAGGGGGCAAGCAACGGTTGGAGGAGACGGCGGGGGAGTGGCTGGTCTTCCAAGAAGCGAGCCATTCCGGTTGATGGTCTCACGCCGCTCCGTCCGTGTGTGACGCCTGGACTCTAGTTGAGACTTGACGCTCGGCCCTCTGCGCGGCATGAAAGCGAAAAGGGTGATTCCAGTATCGACCCTTTCCACTTCCAGCCGTTCGGGAGCATCCGTCGTGTAAGCCGTGGCGGTCCGCATCGTGAGGTTCGTGGACGACTCCCAGGCCGGCTGGATCGCTTGCGAACTGACGGATGCCTTCGACCTGCGGACAATCCCCAAGGTGAACCCCATGGATCATCTCCGATTCGGCGCAATCTCCGAGGCTCCCAGAGGGTGGAGTGGGGCCGTTCAGATCGGTTTCTTCTCGGGGTTTGATGATGTTGCGTCCGCTCTCCTGGCGGAGAAGTTCGGAGGGCGCGATTATCGCAAAACGGCAGACCAAGGCTACAAACAGGGGCGCTTCGAGTTGATTGTGCACCGTCCTGAAGGAAATCCGCCGTCGTCCGCACAGGAGCGGGCCTTCGTCCAATTCCTGGAGAACCAGGAGTTGGTCTGCACAACGGTCGTCAAGGCCATCTTTGACTACTATCGTCGCGAGCGCGAGATGTGGTGCACCGGACACGCGGCCTCGGACGAGACCCTGGTCCCGGAGGTGCAGTCCCCGGATGATCTTAAGAGGCTGATCCGGTTGCACACGCTCCGCGTACTCGACCTATCTAAAGATGGCTGTTCGTTGATTGGGTTTACTTTCCATTGCTGTTGGGATAACGAGCACGGACTCGGCGTCCTCGTCCACGGGACGGGGGTCGTGCAGGTCGGAGAGAACGATATCACCTGGAATGGACCGAGCCGGCGGGATACTTGCCGTCAGTTTTCCTAGTGAGCATGGCAAGGGCAAAATGACTTATCATGGACCGTCGATGAGCAGGGCGGGTGGTTTGTCCCGCGGTGGTAGAATCCGCGAGTCTTGACGACCTATTCCTGGTCGGCAGAGTGCCAAGGGTGATCCATCGTTGGCGCGCCATAGTTGACACTTGACGCACCGCCCTTGTCGCGGGAGCAAAGCGTAAGGGCAAAATTGGTCACAGTTGACCGAGCCAAGATCGCGGGCTTCGCGTTTCGCCTCGGCCGGATCAGGATGGGGATGATCTCGGGCGCCATGACCCAGGAATCCCGACCGCAAAATCGGTAAAGTCGGCTCGCAGGTCAGCCGATGATAGATAATACCTATAGTCTGCGGCGAGATCGCGCCGGGGGTGATGGAGTTCGCCCCAACGTTGAACCACCCTTCGCGGGGTTAATAACTCCTACCTTGAGGGACCGATGTCCCTTCGGTAGGAGTTTTTTCTTGCGCCGAGTGAAGCCATGGGCCGAGGGTGCGTCTTCGGCCGAAGGGCAATTGCATGAGGTTGTACGTCGATCGCGAACGGATGATCCGATGGTTGCCGACGGTGCTCATCTCGCTGGCACTCGGCCTCGGCGTTCCCCGCCGCGCCGGCGCAGTCGTCCGCAGCTCCTCCGCCGCCGGTGCCCGCGGTACCGGCGCTGCCTGCGATGGGCGGCACGACTACGACGCATGGGGACGCGCTGGAGGAACGGCTTCGCCAGATGGAGGACCTGCTCAAACGGATGCCCGACCCGGAGCATGTCCGGCAGTTGGAGTCGACGGTCCAGAAACTCTCGACGCAAGTCGATCAGCTCTCGACGGAGCTGCGACAGGCGAAGGCGGCCGCGCCAGGCCACGAACCTGAACGCTACCCGGACCGGACCCGGGACGTCAGGGACCTCGGCCGGCGGCGGGGTGTCGGATCTGTCCGACGCCGGTGGTCCGGGCGGGACCGTCTCCGAAGAGGTGGGCTTCGGCGGCACGGCGGCGGGCTTCGGGCCGGCGGCCGAGCTGCCGTCGCCACGCTTCGACATGCCCGCGGTGCTGCCCAACGTCCCGGCGCAGACGCGGTGGGGCCCCGGGTTCCAGCTCCGGACGACCGACGACGAGTTCGACATCCAGTTCCACAACCTGACCGAGCTCGATGGGCGATTCTACGGCATCCCCAACCAGACGCCCGTCTCCGATACCTTCGGCATCGCCCGCCAGTGGTTCGTCTTCAACGGCCACCTGAGTCGGCCTTATGAATACTATGTCTCCTTTAATGATTCCTTCGACACATTCGCCGCCCTGGATGTCTTCTTGAACGTGAACTACGACAAGCGGATCCAGTTCCGCTTCGGCCGGTTCAAGTCGCCGTTTTGTTATGAGTTCTACGCCCAGCCGACCGAGGCTCTGGCCAGCGGCGAGTGGTCGGTGTTCTTCAACAACTTCGGCATGAACCGCGACCTGGGCGCGATGTTCTGGGGCGAGTCGGTGGCCGGGCGGATCGACTACGCCGCGGGGATCTTCAACAGTACGCCGAACGGCCAGTTCGACCTGAGCAATCCCAAGAGCGTGATCTCATTTCTCAACTTCGCCCCGTTCCGGCCGGTGAAGGATTCGCCGCTGGAGAACTTCAACGTGGGCGGCTCTCTGGTCGCGGGCGATCAGAACCACGCGCCGGTGCCCCAGGAGCTGCGGACGATCGTGCCCACGGCCGGCAGCAACGTCCTCGGGGTCCCGTTCCTGACGTTCAACAACAACGTTGTGGTCTCCGGCCCGCGCAATCTCTGGTCGCTGCATGCGGCCTATTTCTACCGGAGCCTGATGGTCCTGGCCGAGTGGCAGAGCGGCTTCCAGGATTATGCCCTGGCGAACCACACGAGCAGCCGGGTGCACCTGCCGATCGAGAGCTTCTACGTGCAGGCGTCGTACTTCCTGACCGGCGAGCGGCTGGCCAGCCGAGGACGGGTCACGCCACTCCGGTCGTTCGACCTCCGCCCGGGGCGATTCGGACTGGGCGCGTGGGAAGTCTTCGCCCGGTACAGCTATCTGGATCTCGGCCAGCAGGTCTTCACCGCCGGGCTGGCCGATCCCAACCTCTGGACCGACCGCCTCTTCGTCACCGACCTCGGAATCAACTGGTACTGGAATCCGTACATCCACGTCCTGTTCGACTGGCAGCACGCCGGGTTCGGCAGCCCCGTGGTCTACGCTCCCGGCGGCTTCGCGCGGACCAGCGACCTGTTCATGACCCGCTTCGAGATCTGGTTCTAGAGCGCGTAACACTTGCGTGGCGCACACCCCAGGGTCGATGCGAATTCACCCCCCTGGCATCCCCCCTCGGTAAGGGGGGAGGATTGAGACGGAGCGGCCCGTTTCCTTTCCCCCCTTCGGGGCAAGGATTCACCGCAACCGCGGCGACATCACACGTTCGCTTTCTCTATTACGAGGATTCATTTAGTGGTGGACCATAGTTGAGCCGGACAGGCGGGCGCGGGACGATGACGGGATCTGTAACGGGTGATCCAGAATCCACCCTTTACATCCTAACGGCGAGCGAACCGACGGAGGGTCTTGTGATGCGCTTCCGATTCAGCATCGCGTCGATGATGGCGGCCATCGTCATCATCGCCTTGAGCTTCGCCGCGCTCCGAATCAACTCGGCCTTCTGCGGCGGAATCATCCTGCTCACGACACTAGCCCTGCTGTGTCGGCGCGATCTTCATGTCCCTCGCCGAGAGCGGACCAAGCCGTCTGGCTTGGATCGGTTGCGCCGTATTCGGGTGGCCGTGCTTCATCCTGGGATTTGGACCTGTAGCGAATGAGCGTCTCGGCCCGCCGCGTACGACGGCCATGTTCGAGGAGGCGATCCCTTACTTCAGCCCGGAGTTGGCTTCAGAGATGAAAAAATACTCGCCTCCAGGCAGTCTTGAAGTCTCAGGGTATTCGGAACCGCCCGGAAATGTGGCCAGGTATGTGGCCGGGTTGCAGCGATACCGCCAGTCGAGCCATTCGGTGCTGACTCTGGGCTTCGCCGCGATGGGGGCCATCCTGGGATACTCCCATGCCATCAGGCGTCATCGAGCCGCCGGGCCAGAGGAAGCCGTCACGCCTGAACCCTAATTGAGACCAGAGGCTCGGCCCTAAAAGAACAGCAAACACCTGCCAAAGATCTGCGCAGACAGACTTCCGAGTGCTGCCCAGCGCGTGAGGGAGGCGACGGATGGATCACGAACCCGGCGGGATGACGCTGAGCGAAGAAGACCGCCGCCTTGTCGGGCTCTGGGCCGCCGATTGCGCCGAGCGGGTGCTGCCGCTGTTCGAGGCGAAGGCTCTCTCTGACACCCGTCCGCGCACGGCAATCGAGGGCATCCGGGCCTTCGCGCGCGGGGAGAAGCGGAAAGGGCAACTGCGCTCCCTCGTCTGGGCGGCTTACGCAGCGGCACGCGAGGTCGGCGATCCGGTTGCCGCAGCCGCCGCTCGCGCCGCGGGCCTCGCAGCGGCAACCCCTTACGTCCACGCACTGATAACACCTGACCAGGCGAAACACGTCCTTGGTCCCGCGGTGTATGGGGCGCGGGCCCGCGAACTCGCAGCGGGCGGCGATCCCAACGTCAGTGACGAGGAAATCCGGTGGGCGATCGAACACGCCTCGGCGGCAGTTCGCGAGATGCTGCGGCGGTTTCCGGTACGCGGCGCTGGTCGCGGTCGGCTGGACGCGCTCTATTACCAGCTCGACGCAGGCTTTCGCCGCTGACCAACGATCCGCGCCGCCGCAGAGTTCCCCCGCGCCGCGCAATGACAAGCCTGATCCATAGTTGGCGCGGATACGCGGGCGAGGCACGACGGCGGGGCATGGAATAGGTGATCCAGGAACGTGACACCGAAATCTCGACGACGCTGGCTCCGGCTCAGAGTTCGGGGACTGGTCATCCTCGTGCTCCTCATCGGCTGTTGGCTGGGATGGGTGGTCCACCAGGCTCAAGTCCAGCGCGAGGCCGTGGCGGCCATCCGTCGGGCAAACGGAAACGTCGAATACAACCTCGATCCGAGACGAAGTCCCTGGTGGGTGAGATGGCTCGCGGATCGTATCGGCCTCGATTACGTCGGCCATGTCGTCAGAGTGGACCTCGTCGGAGTCGGTCCCGATGGGCCGTCCACCGGTACGGAATTGGACCATGTCGTCCGTCTCACTCGAATTGAGCAACTGGGACTCTGGGAATCGTCCGTCAACGACAGCCGATTGGCCGACCTTGAAGGACTGTCTCGACTCCGGACTCTGGGCCTCCATAAGACTCGAGTCGGCGACAAGGGGTTGGCGAACCTCAAAGGTTTGCCGGCCCTTCGATCGCTGTGGCTCAACCGTAGCGCGGTGACTGACGCTGGGTTGGCACACCTGGAGCACCGGACCGGTCTGGAGGTCCTGGCATTAAGGGAGACTGCCGTCACTGATGCCGGGTTGGTCCACCTAAGAGGGTTGATTAATCTCAAGAGTCTCTCCCTCGGCTGCACACAGATCACCGATGCAGGTTTGATCCACCTGAGAGGACTCAAACGCCTCCAATCTCTGGAAGTCGGCAATACCCGAGTCACCGACACCGCACTACGAGAACTTCAAAAGGCACGACCGAACCTGAAGATCATCCGACTCTAACCGCCACATTCCCAAGAACGAGACTGATAACCAGGCGTGTGGGTCACCTGCCCTGTAAAGGCACGCTAATCGTTGATCCGGACAGGTGGGCGCGGACCAGGGCCCGAGGTGTAATGGCCAGACCGGAAATCAGATTTGCTAGGCGACGGCCGGGCCGGTTCTCGACGAATCTCTCAACAGCAGGTAGCCCGCATTCGACGACAGGAACATGACATGAATGCATCGGACAAACGCCCCTGGCGGACCTACATGCGGTTCAGCCTGCGAGGGTTGCTCGCTCTGGTCCTCATCATCGGCGGCTGGCTCGGCTGGATGGGCCGCAACGCTCAAGTCCAGCACGATGCGGTGGCCGCGATCAGACGATCCGGCGGCTGGGTCTGGTACGAATGGGAATGCAGCTACGGAGTTCCTCTTCCCGGTGGAAAACCTCTCGCACCACGATGGCTGGTCGATCTTCTCGGCCTCGATTATTTCGGCGACGTGGTTTATGTCAATCTCGATCAGGGGGGCTCGGCTACGGACCTGCTCCACGTTGGGCACCTCAGCCAGGTCGAGGGAGTGGTTCTGAACGGATCGTTCGTGACCGACGCCGGGCTGTCGCATCTGAGTGGACTGAAGAGACTCTCCTCCCTCACCCTCCATAGCAGTCGGGTCACCGATGCCGGGCTTTCCCATCTGGAAGGGCTGACCAAACTCACCATCCTCATCCTCAATGGCACGCGGATCACCGATGCCGGGCTTTTCCATCTGGAGGGGCTGACTGAACTCGCCGTCCTCGACCTCGGTGGCACGCTGGTCACCGACGCCGGGTTGGTGCATCTGGAGGGGTTGGCCAAACTCTCGTCTCTTAACCTCGGCATTACGAAGGTCACCGGCACCGGGTTGGTGCACCTTAAGAGGCAGACCGGACTCACCTTCCTCTACCTTGATCTGACGCAGGTCACCGATGCCGGGCTTTCGTATCTGGAGGGGCTGACCAAGCTCGCCGCCCTCAGCCTCAATGGCACGCAGATCACTGATGCCGGGCTTTCACATCTGGAGGGGCTGACTGGACTCTCCGTCCTCGGCCTCAATAACAAGCAGGTCACCGATGCCGGGCTTTCGCATCTGAAGGGTCTGACGAAGCTCGCCGCCCTCAGCCTCAATGGCACGCAGATCACTGATGCCGGGCTTTCGCATGTGGAGGGGCTGACTCAACTCTCCATCCTCGGCCTCGGTGGCACGCTGGTCACCGACGCCGGGTTGGTGCATCTGAAGGGATTGACCAAACTCTCGTCTCTTAGCGTTGGCGGCACGCAGGTCACCGACGCGGGGATGGAATCGCTGAAACAGGCATTGCCGACCTTGAAGGTGTACCGTTGACTCCGTCTCCCAAGTCTCGTTACGTGTGCGGGTGGGGCAATCCACGATTTTTTGTATTGAGAGTTGACAGATTCTCAATGACGCGACCGATCAGGCGTGCCCGCTCCGACGCCTCCAACCACGTTGGGTCTGGTCGAGGGGGGCAGGTCCTGGACAGGAACCATCGGCTATGCCATCCAAGTTCGTTGTCGCAGGGTCAACGCTTGGCTTGGCCTCATTGATCGGGGCTGCCCAACCCGCGTTTGGTCAATGGAGGGCTGGCCTGGTTGCCAGCCCATCATCGAGACCGCTCGGACCTAACGGATTATAACACCATCTACGAATGCCTCCGTCGGGCGGGCGCGATACTGGACTCTCGAGTCGATGCTCGGTAGGTGGAAGTGCATGGGGCGACCTTACCTTCGAGATGCAAGCGAAGGAACTCTTTGCCGTGGTTGCCGACGAGAGGAAGTTCCCGTTCCTGCGGGAGGATGGCCTGGGGCGTTTCTGCTGTGTCGGACGTTGCATCGATGGCCACCCTGTCGATTCCCGCAGCCTTACCCAGCTACGCAAGATCAAGGTTGACCTGGATACCGGCGAGCTATCAGGCCCGGATGGCGTGGACCTGAAGGGACTGCGATTACTCTGTGTCAGATTGACGTTTACACTTAAGAATGAGGTGGGCTTGGAGGTCTGGAAGATTAAAGTCGATCGGGAATTCTCGGATAAACGAATGAAATTGTACATAGGGAGTCAACGGAAGGACTGGCGAGCGGATTGCCGCGAACTCCTGGCTTCCCTGGAATCCAAGCTGAAGCTGGCATCGAGGCTGAGAGAGGTGAAGGCGAAGAAGGAGAAGCGCCGGAAGCGCAACCGGAGGAACCAAGGTGACTCGGCTGGACAGACTCGCTGTCGAACGAGAGATGCGGTGTACAAGGGTGCGTAACCGTCCGGCGTATCGATCTCCCCCTGACTTCGTGGATGCTGGACATCGGGTGAACCATAGATGAGACTTTCCACGCCGGGCTCCGGCCCGGGCAGTGGAATAGCTGGTGGTGATCCAGAGTTGGGGCGTTTCAAGGGGATGAGTCGCTACGTCCGGTACATCGTTCACCAGAAGGGTCGGGGAGGACTCGCCCACAGGTCGGGCTCTTTCCCGCCCGGCTCCTCCAGCCTCCGAGACGACGGGGACCTGAACGGGCACGTTTGCCAGAGGCTTGAGGAGCTGCTCGCGTGGGTCCCAGCTCATCTGCCCTCCCGCTGGGGCACCTCATCCCGGACGGGGCCGTCTTCTGGTACAGGGAGGTGGGGCGGTTCTCGCAGCGGATGTGGGAACTCGCCCACCTGCTGGGCGAGTATGGCTCGGAGATTCCCGCCGAACTGGTTACCGCGGCGTTCGTCGGGCGGATCGTATACCAGGACGAGCACCAAGTCGCGGCCCTACGACCGTCGCGACGCCACCGCTGAAGTCGCCGACTCTGTTGCTGAATCGCATCGGGTGAGGTCGCTCCCCGCGAGGCATAATTGGTGTCACCAATTCTTCCCGCATTGAGAAGTGATCGATGGAATTGCTCTTGAATCTGACGCCCGTTGAAGATGCGATGCAGGGGCAGCCTCACGGCGATCATGACGTTCCTCT
>CAWJTV010000040.1:0-138874 GCA_963845755.1 uncultured Planctomycetota bacterium | reverse complement strand
CTCGCTCCGCGTCGCGAACCAGCGCCAACCCGCGAAGCCGGCCAGGATCGCCGTGCCCCCCCAGGCAAACCCCCGGCGCGATAGCCGGTGGAGTCCACGCCACAGCTCGACGTCCGGACTCTCAAGCTCTTGCGCCACGGCTTCCCGTTCAGCGGCGGTTTCATGATCGACCTCCTGGTTGGCCACGACCTCGACACCGATGACCATCGCGCGGAAGTCGTTCCACCCGGCCCGGATGACCTGGGTGATGTGGATCACGAAGAACAGCACATAGCCGATAGTCAGCACGAAATGCTCGAGCCTCGCCATCGGGTAGCCGCCCAGCAGCGTGGTCAGCCAGGCCGCCTGGACCGGCTTGTAGATGGCCAGGCCGGTCAAGAGCGACCCGGCCCCCATCGCGATGACTCCCGTGTAGGCCAGCCGCTGCGCCCCGTTGAACTTCCGCCGCGGCAGCGGCTGCTTGCGGATGCCCAGGTCGTGGAGCACGACCTGCCAGGCCTCCGCGAATGTGTGACGGTTCGGCACCAGCTCGCGCCACTCCCCGCTCCAGAACGTGTAACCGACATAGAGCAGGCCGTTGAGGGCGAAGAGCCACATGAACGTGAAGTGCCAGGCCATCCCTTCGGCTAGGCGATGGTCGAGGTGCATCGCCTCGTAGAACCAATCGGGGAAGAACTTGACGAGCGTGATTCTCCCCAGCCGGATCGCGTAGACATCGTTGGCCCAATAGATCAACAGGCCGCTGTAGATCATGACCGCCAGGATCGGTACGTTCGCCCAGTGGAAGATCCGGGTCGCCAGCGCGTGTTTTCGCTCCAGACGCGGCATCATGACACCATTTCCTGACCTGATTGACGAGGGCAGGCCGCACAGGGGCCGCCCACCGCCGGATTAGTCGGGGAGAACCCCCAGGGAGTTACGGTTTTTTCGTCTCCATCTTGCCGGTGTCCATCTTGTCCATGGCGCCGCCCATCTTACCGGTGTCCATCTTGTCCATGGCGCCGCCCATCTTGCCGGTGTCCATCTTGCCGGTGTCCATCTTGTCCATGGGCTTGGCCATCTTTCCGGTTTCGCTGTCCATCTCGGTCGAGCAGCCCGAAATCCCCCAGCACGCGACGAGTGCCGAGGCGGCCAGGACGGTGGAGCGAAGAAAGGTATGCATCGATCAACTCCTGATGAAGATCCTGTCGAACCGCGGGCGCGGGACGCCCGCGACCAATCGGCCCCAGTTCGGTGGCCCCACGTTCCTGGCCGGGACCGTCAGGGCCAGGGAGGGCAGTAGGCGAAGACGCGGGAGCTCGCTCGATCCGCCGCCGAGCCCCCTTACAACGGACGGCGGCTCAGAAGCTCCTCGATGAAGCCCGAGCATCCGGACCCCCATGCGCCGCCGCGATCACGGCGACGCCCTGCGGATAGTCCCCCGCCGGGATGTCGGGCGGGAGGAACAGCGGCGAGCCAGTGCCCTCGGAGAGGGTGCCATTGGCCGCGACCGTGAGGACGTGCAGGGCGTTGCCCTGCGGGAAGTTGCCGGCCACATCGGTCTGATGATCGATGACATAGAGCGCCTGGCCGCTGGGATCGAGGGCTAATTCGAAATCCGTGGTCTCGCCTGGGGTGCCGGGATTGCCCGTGGGGTTCTGTGGCCCGCCCAGCACGAACTCCTGGATCTGCGCGGGGTGCAGGGGATCGGCCAGTGAGTAGACACCGACGCTGTTCGTGCCGGTGTTGACCGTGTACAGGAATCTCCCGTCCGGGCTGACGAGCGTCCAGCAGGCCGCCGCGCCCGCGTTAGGAACCGAATCGACGAACTTCAGATTGCCGGCGCCATCGACCGTGAACACGCCGACCTGATTGGCCCCGGGCAGTCCGGCGTAGACGATGTTCTGGGTCGGGTGCTCGGCGAGGCCCAGCAGCAGCGGCGGGTTCACCGGCGCCCCGACGCCCCCGCTGGGGACCGGGACAAGCTTCCCATCCGCGGCGATCTGGAATGGCAACACCTCATTCGCCCCCGGCACGTTGAGCAGCGGGGGCGGAGTGAAGGTGTCCACGAAGGCCAGATTCCCCCTGGGCGAGCTCAGCACCTGGGACGGCGAAAGGCCGAGGGGCAGCGTCGTCGTGGCGGCGCGGTCTCGTCTGAGAACACCATCTCGTTCAATGTTGAAGGTCGTGATGGTGGGAGCGATGGTGCCGGTTTGGCTCTGGACTTCGTCCCCGCGATTGAGGACGTAAAGCCGGCCGCGAGCGATCGAGAGACTGACCGGCTCCGTGCCCCCGGAGCCGACGGCCCGATCACGGACCAGATCGAGCGAGCCATTGCGCCGTACGCGGAACACGGCGATGGAGTTGCTGCCTTGGTTGACGGCAAAGAGGAGACGTCCGTCAGGGCTGGCGATGACCTCTCGGTCAGAAGCGTCGGGTCCCAGCAGGGGTCCGAGCGCCCCCGCTGGAGTGGCAAAGCCCGTACCGCCGGTCTTGAACGAACCGATCTCCGTCACCTGACCGTCGGCGTTCCGCCGGAAGGCGATCACGGCGTTCTGGCCGGGATTGGAATTCTCGGTCTCGGTGTAGATGAAACTCGTGGCCTGAGACGGCTGTGAGGCGTGCTCGCGATGGTGGCGTGGGCGCGTGACGTCCGAATCGAGGAAACTCGTGGCCCGAGACGGCGGTGACGCGGACATGAGTTGACGAGACTCCAGGGTCTCGAGGCCGCAGAACACCGCCGCACGCTTCTTCGGATGACGATAGAACATGGGTGCACCTCCTTCCTACTCCGGAAACCTGCCGAACCGATGGTGCGGGACGTCCGCGCCAAGTTGCCTGCTCGATGGCTGCACTCTCCTGGGCCGGCCCTCCCGGGCCGGGGGACGACGAATCACGGCCGAATGTCCGATTCTTGCCCGGCGGTTCCACAGCAAGCTTGGTATTGGCTCAATAACTCCTCGATGAAGCCCGAGCATCCGGAGAGTGTCGCGCCCTGCCGGACGAGATCCTGGATGAGTCCGAGCCCGGCCGAGTCGATGAAGGTCACGTCGGTAAGATCCAGGCAGAAGGCGCTGGCCGAGACGCGTAGCTCCTCGCAGGCGCGTTTCAATTCGATCACCCAGGGGCCGAGGATCTTGCCTTCGAGCTTGAGAGCGGGGATCGTTTGACCCTGGCCGCCATCGACTCGTGCGATCTTCAACATGACCGATTCCCCGGCGAAAGATCCGCTCGATATCGACGTCATCAACGGGATATTGCACGGCCGGTGCCGTAAAGGTGATCCGCGAAAAGATAGGTCGTAACACTCGGCCGATGAGCGAGTTGCGGAGATGGGCCCTGGCGGGCGGCGGACTTCTCGTGCCCGGCCCCACGGCGCGGCGCCACGAAACGTGGTGGGTCGCTACGAGGGATCGTGGGAGGGGCGAGCGATCCCGAGCTTCTTCAATCGGCTGCGGAGCGTATTGGGATGGAGCCCGAGGATCCCGGCGGCGCCTGCGCGGACCGTCGAGGATCCAGTGGGTCTGTGCGAGGATGGCGAGGATATGGCGTCGCTCGAGCTCTTCCAGTGACGAGGGGGCTAGGCCCTCGGTCGTGGCGGGAGCGGGAGGGCGTTCGCCATCGATCTCGAAATCGAGGACCGGACCGGTCGCGAGGATGATGGCCCGCTCGAGCACGTTCTCCAGCTCGCGGATATTCCCCGGCCACCGATAGCTGGACAGGCGATCCACGGTCGCCCGGCTCACTCCCTCGAAGCGCTTACCGACCCGGGCGGCGAACCGGTTGACGAGGAAGCGCACCAGCAGCGGGATGTCCTCGGCGGCGCTCGCGGAGTGGTGGCAACGATACGGGAAAGACGCTGAGGCGATAGTAGAGATCCTCGCGGAACGTCTTCTCGCGGACGGCCCTGAGCAGGTCGCGATTGGTGGCGGCGATGATCCGGACGTTCGACCGGGATCGCCGCCCCGCCGCCGACGCGCTCGATCTCATGCTCTTGGAGGACGCGGAGCAACTTGGCTTGGGTCTCCAGGGGGAGCTCGGCGATCTCGTCCAGGAAGAGGGTGCCGCCGTCGGCCAGCTCGAAGCGGCCGATGCGCCGGGCGAGGGCGCCGGTGAAGGCGCCTTTTTCATGGCCGAAGAGCTCGCTCTCGACCAGTCCCCCGGGGAGCGCGGCGCAATTGAGCTTGATCAGGGGCCGCAGCCCGACGGCTGTTCGAGTGGACGGCGCGGGCGATCAGCTCCTTGCCGGTCCCCGTCTCGCCGGTAATCAGCACGGTCGCGTCGGTCGCCGCGACGGCCCTCACCTTGTCGAGCACGGCCAGCAGCGCGGCGGAACAGCCGACGATCTCCTCGAAGTTGTGGACCGACTTGATCTCCTCCTGGAGATAGAGGTTCTGCTCCTGGAGCCGGGCGCGCTCGGCCTCGGCGAGGACCCGGTCGGTGACGTTGACCCAGATGGAATGGACGGCGGAGATCCGGCCGTCGGGGCCACGCAGCGGCCTCATCCAGTAGCTCACCCACAGCGCCTGGCCGTCGCGGCGGCGCATCTCCAGCTCGCGACCGGAGACCTCCTGGCCGTCGAAGCCGGCTCGGAGCACCTCCTCGGCCCGGGCCCGGCCGGCCGGGGTCTCGGCGAAGAGCTCGAGCACGGGGCGGCCCACCAGGTCCGCCGCCCCTTCTCCGAGCAACTGGGTGGCGCGGTGGTTGACGCTCGAGAGTCGCCGATCGGCGCCGACGGCCACGTAGGCGTTGGGCGCCTCCTCGTAGAGGTCCCGGTAGCGGCGCTCGCTCTCGACGAGCTTCTTCTCGACCCGTAACCGCTCGAGCTCCACGGCCGCCCTGGTGGCGAAGATCCGGAAGATGGACAACCGGCGGGGCTCGGCCGGAAGCGGCCGCTCGTCGAAGACCGCCAAGTGGCCCAGGACTTCCCCCACGACATCGAGCAGCGGCACGCCGAGGTAGCTCTCGATCTCCATCTCGACCAGGTCCCGATCCTCCGGGAATTTCTCGCGGACGCCCCGGGGGTGATGACACAACCCCGTGCGGATCACGTCCTCGCAGGGCGTCCCGGCCAGGTCGAATTCGATGTTGTCGCGGATCGCCCCCCGGCTCCAGTAGGCGAGGGTCCGGGCCCGCATCGTCGGGCGGTCGAACTCGGCGACGAAGGCGTGGCCGACGTCCATGGCCAGGGCCAGATGCCGGACCAGCGACTGGAAGAACGCGGAGCCGACGCTCTGCGCCGTCCCCTCCACGATCGCCCTCAAGGCGGCGATCTCGTCGCGGTCCAGATCGGCGCCGCCGGCTCGTTCCGGCTCGGGGACGGCCCGGTCTCCGCTCACGGCCGGCTGGCTCGCGCGGGACGATCCCGGCGGTTGGGTCGCGGTTGACTCGATCGAGCCGTCCCTCACCTTGGTCCTCCCGATCGGCGATGGCACAGTGGGCAATCCCGAGATCCATCGAAACGGCCGGCCTGACCGATCGATTTCCCGAGGATCAGCTTAGCGGACGCGCCCCGGGACCGTCCAACGGTTTGAGGGGCTGAGTCATCCTCACCGAGGTCCTTGTTCGTAAGACGCAGGGGCGCTCCGCCATTACGAATGAGACAATCGGTGCGGCTAGGCACCGGGTCATTCATGCTCGAGGAGGGAGCCTGTGTGTCCGCCCAGTTTCTCCTCGGATGGGTCCTCACCGCCACCACGCGGCTCTCGCCCAGTCAGTCCCCGACCCTGGCCGTCCTCGTGGCTGCGGAGATTGGGTGCGAGGGCAAAGAGGAGAGGGCAGATCGGGTCACCTGACCTGGAAGATCGGCACATCTGATCGACCCGGATAGTCCCGAGACCACCGCGTTTGTCACGAGGCCACTTCGGTCTCCCGCTCTGACGGTTCCACAACCGCGGGCCGCTCTCCCCAACGCGGGTTGGGACTCGACCGCCGTTGACCATCACCGCCACGAGCTGGGTCATTGGGCTGAGTCCGCAAGCCGATCAGCCCTTCCGAGACGCCCGGATGTCCGCGTCGCCGGCGGTCGCACACTCGCGGCCGGTCCGCTCGGCGAGCCCGATGAGGTGACCGGGGCCAATCGAGACCGGCAGCCATTTCTTCAGACAATGCGCCGGGACTCGTCCGGCCGGGCGTCGGAATCGGTAGGAAACCGCTCGGGGAGGAGCCAGACCGTGAGGTCAGCGATGAGCCCGACGGCCCGCGGTTCCCGACGGTCGAAGGGCATGAGCGGTTCCTGATCCTGCGGATGGCGCATCAAGTCGAGGGCTGCTGCGGGCCGGACGAGTCAAGGCCGGCGAAGGATCTGGTAGGTGGTCGGGTTGAGGTCGCGAGTTGGTCGGGGCGGTACTTCCCGGTCGTCGGGGCCATGGCACTCGGTCACCGACCCCACACAGCCTGGTGGCCCGACCGCAGAAACGCGACTGCACCCGGGTGGCTGGGTCGAATTATTGGTAGAGTCGGGCCATCTCGATCTCGCTGCCCGACATCCCTGAGGCCGAACACACGCCGCCGGTGCGCCAGTTGCTCGACATCATTTTCCTCCAGCAGGAGCGGATCGAGCAACTCGGGGTGTGAGTAGCATCCGAACAGAAAACCGGCGCAAGGAGTCTGAACCAGCAGATTCGCCGGGTTTTTGAGGCCGACGGCCTGTCCAAACGACTTCGCCATTACGGAACCGGTGCCAAATAGGGTCCCGGTCCAGGCGGCACACTCAGACGCGGCAAAACCCGCGGATTTCCAGGCCAAAGGTCGGTGCCAGTTAGACCTTACCCTATCTGACACCTGGTCTCCGGAGGGCTTACGCCGGTTTTCTGTTCGGATGCTACTCACGGGCCAACTCGAGGAGCGCGTCCACCAACTCGAGGATGAGATCGCGCGCCTCAAGTGCCTCAAGCCCCGGCCTCGGATCCGGGAGGCCCCGGCGCACAGGTCAGCCGGAGTCTGGCGGCCTGTGTCGCCGCTCGTGTCTTTGGTATGTCGCTGATGCTCGGACATGAGCCCCTGGCCAGGGCGCTGGTCAGCGGGACTCAGACGGGTGCCCGCACAGGCGGTATACCTGCTAGAACTGAGCGCAACCGAACATAAAGCCAATTATAAGACGTTCAATTGTTCATTAAAATCGTCACGACCGGACGCCCCGGGCGGCGGCGATCGCCTCGGGAGGCGGACGGCGATGGGCCGCCCGATCGCCGATCGACCAGGCGGTAGGTGCCATCCACGGCATGCACCAGGGGTATGTTCGCAGAGATGTTACCTTATCCATTAGGAAATCCAGGTATTTGCATTTTGCGCATCCACTGGTTAAGATCGTCCTGAACCCTCGGGACGGGCTGCCGTATCCGCTCAGGGCGAAGCCAACAGGGAAGGAGTCCTCCATGAGGGAAGGAGTCCTCCATGCTAGTCTTATCTCGCAAACTCGGTGAGAGGATTGTGATCGGCGATCGGATCGTCGTGACGGTGGTGAAGCTGGATCACGGTCAAGTGCGCCTGGGCATCGAAGCCCCTCGGGAGATTGCGGTCTTCCGCGAGGAGAGCACTCCTCGCCTCCACCCCCTCACCCTGGCGAAACCGATCGTCTGAAGGGCACGCCAAGGATCGGGCAGGGGTACCGGAGGGAACCGAGGCGTGCCATCGGTTCGAGAGGGGCACGGCACGGATGCTGTGGGTCCGTGCCCGGCCATCGCAAACGAGGATGAATCGCATCCCCTCCCGGATTATGCCACCGGCCTACCGATTCCCAGCACCACTGCACTCGGTGCCGCCGATTCTTCACCGCCGACCTGTCCGACCTGGCCGCGCCCAAGGCCCGCTACACCCACCGGGTCGTGGCCCTGGCCGTGGAGGACGGCTTACCCTATCAGGCCGCCAGTTGGCATCTCTGGCGCGACCACCGCGTCTTCGTCCCCTTCGCCACCATCCAGAACTGGGTGGAGGCCAGGGGAAAAAAAACTCGGACGGCAAAAATTGCTGGGAATTGCCGTAAGTCCTTTCGCGATGGTCGGCGCCCTGACCGAAGAATAACGACTTACGTCAAATCCAAGTCACTTTTGCCACCGTAGAAAAAAAGGCGGCCGATCGCATCGGGGCCGATTACCTCGATTGGGCCCTCGACGGCTTCTCCGGGTACATCGCCGCCGATGAGTTGTATGACGGCCCCTTCTGCGTCCTGTCGATCGTCGATACTCAAGGCGTTGTTGGATAGCCTTGAGAAGGCTTGAGCCCCATTTGGGGTTTTCCAGCTCAGGTCAAGGCCGTCAAGTGCGTGGTCCCGGCTCGGCAACGCTCGTGCGGCCGATGCCGGCGCTGCGATCAAGCTTGGCCCAGACGTCCATCAGCTCGACGGGCACGGCAATCACTACCGTGTTGGAGGCGGACGCTCCCAGGCCGTCGATGGTTTGGAGGGTGCGCAACTGCATAGCCCCGGGACTCTCGGCCATGGTCCGGGCGGCGGCGGCAAGGTTGACGGACGCCTCCTTGTCGCCCTCGGCCTTGGTGATTGTGGCCCGCTTCTCGCGCTCGGCCGAGGCCTGCCGTGACATCATCTTCTTGAGTTCCTCGGGCATATCGACGTCCTGGAACCGCAGGCCCGTGACGTCCAGCCCCCATCCCTTGGTATCACGCTCGACATGGGCTTCGATCGCCTTGGCGATCTGCTCCCGTTCGGTCAAGAGCTGGTCCAGGGTCCCCTGGCCGATGATGTCGCGGAGCGAGGTCTGGGCATACTGCAGGATGATGTTGCGGTAATCCTGCACCATGATGATCGCGTCGGCGGCGTTGACCACCCGGAAAAACAGGGCGGCGTCGATCGTCACTGGCACATTGTCGCGAGTGATCACCTGCTGCTTGGGAATGTGGACTGCCAGGACCCGCGTGTCGATCATCCGGACCTGCTCGATCACCGGGATGATGAAGAACAGGCCCGGCCCCCTGATGTCCTTGAACTTGCCCAGCCGGAAGACGACCGCTCTTTGCCACTGCGCGGCGAGCTGAATGGCAGCGGAGGTGATCACGTCAGCGATCAGCCAGACGATCCCAACGACCACGGCGAGGACAGGGTTGATTGTCGTCAGCGGCGCGACGACCCCCGCACCCACCAATAGCAGAATCACGAACACCAGGGCCGAGATGTAGTTGACCATCATTATCCCTCGCCTTCGCCGCATCCGAACCTACGGTCTACGCGTGGTGCGGCGGCCGTTGCCATCGCGGACCGGGTCAAGCGCCGACATCGGGAACAGACTTACCGACCTGCAAGCTAACGCGGCCCATGGCCTGTCGCAACGAGAATCGCGGTGACTCGAGGCGGAATCGCTTCGAGACCAGGGCGGTATCAACTACGCGGGCGTTGCGGGCATCAATCGTCAGCGAACATAAACACTTATTACCGGACATATCTCAGCCGGGCGGCCAGCGCTCGGTCAACCGATCAAATCCATCAGCGAGTGCCACACAGCCCTGTGCGTCCCCGACGCCAGATCGATTCCGATCTCGAACAGGCCTCCCTTTCCGATCTGGCCTTCCCGTACCTGCCTCAGCTTGGCGTAGCGTGCAATTCTTGACCAACGGAGATGTGCCCCGTGATGGCCGTGGAGGAACTGCTAAGCGATGTGGGGCCTCCGGCCCGCCAGGGATTGCTGTCCGCCCTCGACAGGCCGAACCGCCCGCAGGGACCAACCTGACGACGCTATCTCCAAAGGTCTTGCCTTTCGCGGCGTCTATCCCATACCGTAAAAACAACCCCGAAAAAGGAGTATCCCATGAGAGGATTGCTGGCCGCGCTGCCGTTTGTATTTCCCGTCTTCGTCGCCGCCCAGGACTCCGTCGGCTCCGTCAAAGACGATCCCCCCCGGATCACGCCCGAAATGAAGGCCAAGACGGAAACCATCGCCCGGGCACTCGAGGCTCTCACGCCCGAGGGCTTCACGAAAAAGAGCCTTGTTGAACGCTACACCGAAGCCAACTTGTACGAGAAGATCGACGGCCGGTCCGAACTGTTTCAGTCCTACGACGTGACTGGCATGACCTTCGTCACCTTCTCCAAAGCGGACGACCCATCCAAGTTCATCGACGTCTTCCTCTACGACATCACCACCCCCCTCGGCGCCTTCGGCGTCTATTCGGTCGAGCACTCGTCTGGCAGCAAGTCCATCGCAATCGGCGACGGCGGCCACCGCACCGCGGCCGATTTATTCTTCCGGAAGGGCCAATACTATGCGTCGATCCTGACATCGGGACCCGACAAGGAGGTCCAGAGAGCGGCATCGGCCTTGGCCGATACGCTGGTGAATCGCCTGAAAGGCGAAGCGGCGGAGCTATGGGGTCTCGCCATGCTCCCGGCGAAGAACCGGATCGACGATACGGTCCAATACCTCATGGTCGATGCCCTAGGTCTCGACTTCCTGACCAACGCGTTCACGGCCCAATACCGCGACGGTGACTTCGAGTTCACCGCCTTCGTCGCGCGATGCAAATCAGCTGCTAAGCGATCGGTAAGTGGAATCCTACCCAAGAACTGAGGTATCCGGCCATCCCGCGGGATGCGAGACTGTTCCTTGAGGATTGTCTTGTCCCACGAGGGGGGTCACGCTCATGGACACGTCCGCCGCCTGCGTTGATGACTTGCTTCGTTCCGGCGCCAAGCGCCTGACCGGATACCAGCGCCGCTTGTTCCTCGCCGAGGTCGCTACCGAATTGTGCAACGGCAGCGCTCGCAAAGCCGAACGCCGTTTCGGCTGGGGGCGCGAGACGGTCGAGAAAGGACTCCATGAGGCCCGGCAAGGCCTCCGGTGTCTGGAGGATTTTGCCGCACGGGGCCGGCCGCGCAGCGAAGACAAGATCCCCAATTGGCGACCGATATCCGCGCCATCGTGGGACCCCATTCGCACGCCGATCCGGAACTCAAGTCGCCGCGGCGGTACACCAACTTGTCGGCGGCTGAGGTGCGCGACGCCCTGATCGCCAAAGGCTATGCCCTCGAGGAGTTGCCCAGCGAGCGCACGATGCGGGACATCCTCAATCGGATGAACTATCGGCTCAAGCGGATTCAGAAGGGCAAACCGCTGAAGAAGACCAAAGAAACCGACGCGATCTTCGCCAACATCAAGACCGTACGGGAACAGGCGCGGGCCGATCCGGAAACTCTGGAGATCTCCATGGATACCAAAGCCAAGGTGGGATTGGGCGATTACGCTCGGGGGGGAAAAAACCCGGACTGACGCCGACGGTGAAGTGACCAAGGGATGGGACCATGATCCGCCCGCCAAGGAGAAACTGGTTCCCTTCGGCGTCCTGATGATGGCAACGGGCGCGTTGATGCTTCTGTTTGGCGAGCGCAGACCAGCGATGCCTGGGTCGATGCCTTGAGGATGTGGTGGCTGGAGGTCCGGTCGGGTTTGGGACATATCAAACGCTTGGTGATCTACGTCAACAACGGCCCGAAGAACTCAGGCCGGCGGACCCAGTTCTTGAAACGGATGGTGGAATTCGCCGACGGGTCGGGATTGGAGATTCGCTTGGTGTACTATCCCCCTTATCACAGCAAATACAATCCGATCGAACGCTGCTGGTCGGCGTTGGAGAAGAAATGGAACGGCGTCTTATTGACCTGTCTGAAGGTCGTGCTGCAATGCGCCTCCGGATGGTCTGGAAGGGTCGGCACCCGACGGTGAAGCGGCTCCATGGCGAGTATCCCGATGGCGTACGAGTTCCGGCCAAGGAGATGAAGGAGTACGAAGCGCCCTGGAGCGTTTGGCGGCGTTACCGAAGTATGACATCACGATCAAGCCGAAAACGCCTGTCTTGCAGGTAAATTAATTTCTGCCGTTCGCCTAACGCCGCAGAAGTCCTGGCCAAGTACAAGGCCCCCCTCGAAGAATTCGGCGACATGGCCGAACCGGCCAAAATCGAAGGGGCGTCGGTCATGTTCGCCGAGGTGGGCGGCGGCGACTTCGACGGCGCCTGCCAAGTCGGCGACGTCATCGCCGGCGTCACGGCGGTCAAGGGCCGCGACGCGGCCGTCAAGGCCATGACCTTCCTGCTCAAAGGACTGAGGATGCCGAAATGACCTGGCGCGGCGTCTGCTGATAGGCCAAGAGGTTGGCCATTCCGTTCGGATCGGGGCCAACCTCCAGCTCCTCCAGCATCATCGACAGACCGTTCGCCCGCATCGAGGGCATATCGGCCCGGCGAATGGTGCGCCTAGCGCCGCCGCCGAAGGATACCATCGGGCGGCGTCGATCAAGCCCTGACGAAGAGCTCCGCCGAGCGCTGAACCGCTGCGAGGTTCTCTTTGAAATGGGCGAAGTTCTGCATGTCTGAATTGACCACGTTGACGCCGTGGGCGAGGACAAACGCGTAGGACCGTTGCCAGGGCGAAAGCCCCGATTGCATCAGCTTGTCGCTGTAGTGCCCGTCGAAGGCGTTCTCCAACGCCTTACCGCCGCGGGACGACAAGTAGCGGGCCGCCTTCATACCGACGAGACCGATGCCGGCGTCTCGGGCGCGCTGCAGCGTGGGCTGAAGCTCGTCCATCGCCGGCGTGCCGGGAAGGAGACTCTTCGAATCCCAGTCGTACCACCCGGCGGGGGTGATGGCGATCATGGCGAGGTCGTACCAGCCGGTTCCAATCATGGCCTCGAGCACTTGCTGCGCCCGCTTGTGGGTACTCACGCCCCAATGGCCCACCTTCCCGGCCTGTTTCGCCTTGAGGAAGGCCTCATGCAGTTGCTCGCAACGGACGACCTCCGGCTCTCCGACGCCCATGAGGTAGTAGGCGTCCACATAGTCGGTACCCAGATCGGCGAGGCTCGCATTGAGCAGCCCCGTCCAGTAATCGGCCAGAAACCTGCCTTGCTCGACGGTCAGAGGCTTGCCCGGCTCGTAGCCGTCAATGGGACGCAACGGCGCTTTGGACGTGACCCAGATCTTGCCGCGGTGCGCCGCGAGGAAGGGGGCGAAGGCGCCTCGCTCCCCTTGTAATAGGCGTTGGAGCCGAGATCGTAGAAGTTCACGCCCGCGTCGAACGCCGCGTTGAGCAACCGGACGGCCTTCCCGCCCATCAACGCCGCGCCGCCGCCGAAGACGAGGCGGCTGCACATGAAATTCGTCCGGCCGAGCTTGCGGTAGGGCATGCCGCTCCGCTCGTTGCGGTGGATCAGGCCGTCGGCCGGCGCAGTCCTGGGCCCGCGCCGTCGGCGCGACGGCCGCCGTGGCGGAGGCGGCGGCGGTGGTCTTCATGAATGCCCGGCGGTTCATCTCGTACGGCGCGGTCATGGCGCTACCCCTGCAGCTGGACGATCCCGGCATTGTTACATCCTACCACTCTAGGCTGGACGGGCGCATCGCGTCAACCTTCGGTAGTGGGTCAGTTTGAATTCTCCGCCGCCTTCGCCTCGCGCTCCTAAACGAGTTTCACGATGCCGCTCCTCTGCGGTATCGGTGCGGTGAACGGCCTCATGACCAGCGAGTGCTCAGACGACCCAGCGGTGCATAGCGTTCCGGCGGTCCGGTTATTAACCTCGACAAGGTGTCCAAACAACCCAGGGCGGAACAAGACGCCCGTGACGTTCTGGGTGTGGGAGCTGCTCGGAGCGGAGAAGCGGAGCCGGGAGCTGGCGACTCCCGGCTAGACCAGGGCTACTCAGGCTCCGGCGGGTCGGGCTCCGCAGAGAGCCACGGATAGCGGGCCAGGCGTTCGTACTTGGCCTTCATGGCCGCGTGGTAATCGCGCAGTCGCACATCCCGCCGGTGAGCTTCGGGATACGGAGTCACCACCGTCACGTCGGAATGGTCGCCCGCCCGTGATGAGGGGCTGATACCGGCGTACAGATCCTCGAGGAATGTGTTGCGCACGCAGGCCACGGCCAGCGCCTTGGCCAAACTTTGCGCGAGGTCTTTGTTTATTACTCCCCCTCCGGGATGTCGTCCCTCTTCAGTTCCGCCTCCAACGCCTTCGGGCTCGGCAGCTTCCCGCGCAAGGCGGGCGGCAGCGACTCGACGAGCTTGGTGACGTAGCTGGAGATGCCGACGGGCTTGGCCAGATCGCGCAGGCGCATACTCGGCGACCACCTCGTTCTTCGTCTTGCAGAGGATAATTCCGATCGAGGGTTGGTCGTCGGGATGCCGGAGCAGGTCGTCTACGGCGGATAAATAGAAGTTCATCTTCCCGGCGTATTCCGGCTTGAAGGGCGTCCCTTTGAGGTCGATTACGATATAACATCGTAATTTCACATGATAAAACAGGAGATCGAGATAATAGTCTTCGCCGCCGATCTCGAGCCGATACTGCTGGCCGAGGAAGGCGAACCCAGCCCCCAACTCGATGAGGAACTGACGGATGTGAGCCACGAGCCCCTGCTCAAGTTCCCGCTCCTCGGCGTCCTCCGCGATCGTCAAGAAGCTGAACTTGTAAGGATCCTTCAGCGTCTCCCTGGCGAGGTCGGACTGGAGGGCTGGGAGCGTCTTCGCGAAGTTCGTCTGGGCCTTGCCCTGGCGCTTGTAGAGGTCGCTCTCGATCCAGTGAACGAGGACGGCCCGGCTCCAGCCGTTCTCGAAGGTCGCCCGGGCATACCAGAGCCGCTCGCGGAGATCCTTGATCTGCTCGATCAGGATGACGTTTTGGCCCCAGGGGAGTTCCGCAACGGCCAGCGGGAGCCCGGTTTCAGAGATTTGTCCCACAAGTTGTGGGACGATTTTCTCAACCCCCTGGTAGGCCAGGAACAGGGCCCGCATGCGGTAGACGTTGGTCCGCGAGAACCCGCTCTCGCCGGGAAATGCCTTCTGAAGGTCGTCGCCCAGGTGAGCGATCACGGCATGGCCCCAGCCGCTGGTCTTTTGTTTCTCGACGACGGACCGGCCGATGTGCCAGTAGAGTGCGATGAGTTCACGGTTGGCGGCGAGGGAGGCGCGAAGGCGGGCGGTGCGGATGCGTTCCTTGAGCTCACTGAGGAATTCCTCATATCCTTCCGGGAGCAGGCCGCCAGCCTTGACGATTTGGTGTTTCGCCTTGGGCCTCGTGCCGCGCTTCTTGGCCATCGGATTCCTCCTTGATCGTTACCTCGTCCTGTGCATCCACCCCGGTAGAACAAGATCGGAGCCGTTCGGCAGGTGTCGGTCGCCTTGCGATGTGGGGAGTGTAGCACGGCGAGTTGTCGTGATAAAGCGGCTCGCATGCAGATCAGTCATGCGGCCTGGGTGAAACAAACATATCGCCGGCACGAGGCTTGTTGTCAGCCTGACTTGGGAGCCGGCCGCCACAGGCGGCAAATCCGTTGCGATCGGATGGAACCCAGCATGAGCCCCGTACCCGGGGCCCAGCGAGAGCGGTCGTCAGGACGTCCGCAGAATCGGCACATCCTAAGTGACTGATCACAAGCGAACATAATCGCGATTATCGGACGTTGGCGCCGTAGCCCGGGTATGGCAACGATTCGAGAAAAAATGGGCCATTGGCACCGTGAGCCCCGAGCTGGGCGCAGTTCGCGACCCGTTTCACGATCTTCTGGGCCTGACGTGTGCCGACGAACCGGGCGTCGTTCAGGGCGAAATAAGGCTCCAGGATCGCGCGGACCCGCGTGGAGAGCGGGACGATCCGTTGTTTGCGCCGCGAGCCGTGGGGGCCGACCTTGCCCGTGACGCGGAGGGAGCGTTGCTGCCACTGGACGTTGTCCAGGGTCAAGGCGTAGAGTTCCGAGACTCGGAGTCCGGTATCCAGCAGGGTCCAGACGATCAGCTTCTTCTCGGGGCTCCGGCAAGCGTTGGCGAGCCGATCGGCCTCTTCAGTCCGGAGGGGCTCGCGGACGAATTGGTGGGCCATCTCCTCACCTGCTTGGCAACGCGGTCGGTTCGTAGTCGGTCGGCGATCCCGGGGTTCCGATAACAACGGAGAAAAGTCCCGGCCCGCGCCGGGTGTGCAAGCAGACCACGGACCTTCCCCCATGCCCAGAACGGAAGTACAAAGATGAGGAGCGTCGAGGCCACCAGCAAGAACGTGATCCGGATGTCAGGCATGCGAGAAGCCACGATCACTCCTCCCTTGACGTCGCATGAACGTCAACGTGGAACCGATTCTGACCTTAGCGCGATGCTTCGAGGATGCCGCTCAGTTCCTGATCGGAGAGCTTCACGGGGTTACCCTGCATGCTGCTGGCGCGCTGGACGAGCGGGATGAGCCGTCCGCAATCGGTGAGGGACAGACCAGCCACCCCCAGGGGCGGGATGTTCATCTCGGCGCAGAGCCCGCGCACCCAGGAGACTCCGCCCCAGGCGTCTGCCTCGGGGTCGCCGGTCAAGACCCGGGCGATTTCGATATACCGTTGGATGATGGTCGGATCGCCCCGTTCGCTGACTGCGCGGATGTTGGCCTCCATGACGAAGGGGAGGAGCCGCGCAGATGGCACCATGGGCATGGCCAGTGGTCCCGCCCAGGACGCTGGCGAACCCGTGCACGGCACCGAGTCTGGCGTTCGCCAGGGCGATCCCGCCGAAGAGGGAGGCGAGGGCCATATCCTCGCGAGCCGCGACGTCGGACCCGTCGCGATAGGCCCTCGCCAGCGATCGTGCCGCCCGCGTGAGCCCCTCGCGGCAGACGCCGTCGGTCAACGGGTTGGCGGCGTTGCTGGCGAACGGTTCGATCAACTGGGTCAGCGCATCCATGCCGGTGTAGGCGGTGATCGTCGGCGGGAGCGACAGGGTGAGATCGGGATCGACGACGGCCAGTCGGGCCAGCAGGTGAGGGCTCCGCAGGCTCGCCTTCACCTTGTGCTCGGGGACGTCGAGCACGGCGTTGCGGGTCACCTCGGAGCCCGTGCCGGCCGTGGTGGGGACGGCGACGAACGGCATTCCGCGCTCGAGCAACGGTTTTCCACCTCCCGCCAGCTCCAGGTAATCCCGGACCTCTCCCGGATTCGCGAGCAGGGCCGCCACGGCCTTGCCGGCGTCGATCACGCTGCCGCCGCCCACGGAGATCACCACGTCGCATCCTTCAGAGCGAGCGATCCCGGTCGCCTGGTCCACCAGGTGGGTGGTGGGCTCCCCGCTCACGTTGAAGACCACCGGGCGGACGCCAGCGTCGCTCAGCCCTTCCGTCAGCGCCTGGCATCCCCGGCTGGAGCCTCCCAGGACCACCAAGGCGCGGCGGCCGAGATCCCGGGCCAAGGTGGGGATCTGCTGCGACTTGCCGCGTCCGAAGAGGATACGTCCGGCGGTAGCGAATTCGAACGTCATGGGAGTCCCTCTACCGGGTAGACCCTGTCGAACTTCACGCTGGATCGCGGTACGGCCATCATGTCCGCCACGGTCTCAGTCCACTCCCGGTAATGCGCGGTCTGCTTGTGGGCCGCCGGGGCCTCGGCGGAACGGTAGACCTCCACCAGCAGGAACCGCGTCGGATCGTCCTGCTGCTGTAGCACGTCGAACCGCGCGATGCCCGGCTCTTGCAAGCTGTTCCGCGAGTTCTCGATGCAAGCGGCCTTGAAGACATCCACCTGGTCGGGTTTCACCTGGATATGGACGTGGACGATCAGCATGAGACTTTACCCCAGCTTGGCGAGATCGAGGAGGACGATGATCGAAGGATTGCCGACGGGGATGTCGTGGAGTCAGGGTGGTTTGGTCTTTCCCCGATCACGGTTGAATGCGATGACGGGGACCCCGGCTGGCCTTCCTGAACGCTCATTCGACACGGGCTGCATCATCATTGTCGAGGAGTCAGTGACGGAACTCGAATCGAGCGGCACGCCGGAGGCCCAACTGGCCGCCGCGCCGAGGCGATCGTCGGCACCGACGCACGGTTGATCGGAGCGGGTCCGGCATGGGCGTCGGTAGAAGATTCGGTTGCCGCGAAAGAGAGCCGGTATCGAAGACCATCAGGTCGGCGCTCGCCTCCCGGCGAGTCTACCCGAGTGCCCTGGAGCCTGGCCCAAGGGCCGAAGGGCTGAAGCCGATTCTCAGCAGTCCCATCTCGTCCCTGATCGGATTCCCCGATCGATATTGCTCCAGTCTTTGACTGATCTCCGACCTCGCCCTCCAGGTCAGGGCCAGGTCAACGGCCAGGGACTGGACTGCGATCGCTTCCTGGAGATCGCCGTTCTCCGCGTGGGCGGCCGCCAAGACCTGGAGATAAATACGTTGCCGCCAGTCCCCGATGAGCTCCCCCGCTCGTTCCGCCAGGCTCATGGCTGCCCGGGCGTCTTCGAGCGCCTTCGGACCATCCCGGAATGTCGCTTCAGGGCACGTTGCCCGCAAGCTCGCGCCGAACAGCATGCGAAGGCGATGGTCGGGGCAATCCTGATGGCCCGATCATAATCGGAAAGGGCCTCCTGGTAAGACTGATGCCAATGATGCCAGATCCCTCGATTCAGGTATTCGACCCAATCATCGGGATGCTCACGAAGGCGTTCGTCGTGCGTCAGGAGGCCCAAGTGATACTTCAACAAGCCCCCCGATTCGAACGGGAGGATTCTGCCCGCCTCGTCGTCGCGTCCTTGCGATCGAAGGATGTCGGCCAGCTGGTCTTTCACGAAGACGTTCTCCGGGTATCGCTCCAGCAGTTCCCGGTACTTGGCTTCGGCCGTCAGGGCGGTTTCTGAATCCACATTCAAACTCAATTTTGTATTTTCATACTCAGCTTCTTTCTTCGGATCGCCGACATGCCATCACGAGCGGCCGCGCCGTCTTCCGGGACCCGCTCGGCGGTCTACGACCCATCCTCGGCCATTATAATCAATCATTCGCCATCATTCATCGGGACCGCCGTCAGGTCCCCCTTCTTCAATCCCTTGTAGCCGGTCGGCTTCTCCGCCGTCCCTTCCAGGACCAGCCCACTCCAGCCGCGGAAGCGGTCGTGCGTCCGGTGCATGGAGTCGAGGTCGTCGAACCAGCCGATCAGATAGCAGGCGCCGAAGGTGTCGCCGGGGCGGGTGGGCCGGCCGCCGAGTTCCTCGATCAAGCAGACGTAGCCTCGCTGATGGCACCAGGCCTGATAGACGTCCTCGGAATTCAGGGTCATGCCGGCGAGCCAGGGGCCGTCATCGCCGCCGGGGAGGGTCACTTGATAGGCGCGGATGAACCACTTGGGCAAGGGCCACTCGCCGCGGCGGTAGAGGAAGCGCCCGTCGGGGGCGAAGTCGGCGACGAACTCGGTCGAGGGGATGATCGAGGGGTCGTGATAACTCAAGTAAACGTGGTCGAAGCCCATCCCGTCCCGGTGCTTGATGTGGCCGGGCATGTCCACGCGGAGAAACAGTGAGGGCGACTCGGCCACGGTGGTGACCCGGTCGGCGCGAGGAAGAAGCGCTCCGCCTCGAGGAAGATGAGCGTCTGCTCCCAGACGGAACCGGCCCGGGGATGGGGGGCGTAGGCGACGTTCCAGTGATAGCGAGTCTGGATCGCTGCGAAGCCATCGCCGCGATAGACGCGGGGGGTCAGCCGCCTGGCCTGGGTGCAGATCTGGGGTCCTTCGACGTAGCGTTTGGGGATGTTGCCGTGGATCTTGTCCCCGGGGCCGAAGGTGTACTGGCCAGCAAGGATCGCTCGGTTCGGGTCGGTCGGTTCGAGCAAGAAGTTGACGATGCTCAGGCCGAATCCAAGGTCGCGGGCGCCGGTCTTCGTGTTGACGAACGAGCCGGCGGCGACGCCCGTGACGTACCCGGCGGTGGCGATCGCGGCGCGGTAGCGGCCGGTTTCGATCTTGATCCGGCTACCGGCGGGGTAGGCGCTGCCGGAGGGGAGCGTCAACGCCTCGCCTCGCTCGCCCTCGACGCGGATCAACGCCTTCGCCTGCCGGGGTTGTTGCATGGGGCTGCCTCAGGTAGGAGGGTCCGGAGCGATGCCGATCTTAACCAATCCACATCAACGATTCTTCGAGTCAGTGTCAGGACGTCCCGTCCTCGGGGCCGGAGCGATAGAGCAGTTTCCAGAGCTTCAGCAACAGCGAGTCCCGACGCGTACGTCGGGCGACGAGTCGCTCGTGGGGATAGTCGTAAAAACCCTGGCCGCTCTTGATTCCCAGATGACCCTCGGCCACGAGCCCGTCCAGGACGGCCGGCGCTGATGGTATCGCTGCGAATCTCGCCCACGAGGTTGCGATAGGTCGCGAGCTGGATGTCGAGCCCCGCGAAGTCGTGAATCTCCAGGGGTCCCATGACGGCGAAGCGAAAGCCGACCGTGCCGCGGATGGCGGCGTCGATCTCTTCCGGCGTGGCCACCCCTTGTTCGACCAGATCCCATACCTCGCGCTGGATCGCGACCTGCACCCGGTTGACGAGGAAGCCGGGCAATTCCCGCCGCACGTGGATCGGCACCTTGCCGATGCGAGCGAGGAGCCGCATCGTGGCCTGCACGACCGCTTCGCTCGTGCGCGGACTGGGAACGACCTCGACGACCGGCGTCAGATGGGGCGGATTGAACCAGTGGGTCACCAGCGCCCGTTCCGGATGTTCGAGCAGACTGGCCCGATTGCGAGATGGGAAAACTCGACGAGTTGCTCGCCAGGATCGTCTCCGGTGCCGTGATCCGTTCCAGCCGCGCCAGCAGTGCCTGCTTGACCGCCAGGTCCTCGGGGATCGCTTCGGTCACGAATTGCGCGTCGGCGACCGCCTCGTCTTCCGTGTCGGTCAGGCTGAGGCGAGCCAGCGTGGGTTCGACCTGCTCGGGTCCGACCAATTCCGCGGCCACGAAGGCCGCCAGATTCTCGCGGACACGCTCGACCAAGGAGTCCCGGACGCTCGCCGACTCGTCGAAACAAGCGACGTCGTAGCCGGCCAGGGCGAACGTCTGGGCGATGCCATGGCCCATCGTCCCCAGCCCGAGGACGGCGACTCGGCGGATGCCGTGGATCGGTTTCATGGTCGGGTTCGCCCTCCAGCTTCACGGGATCACGATCACGCACCCACGTCACCCCAGGGAGCGATCGCATCGATGTCGCTTGCCACATCAACGACACAGGGCCCCTGGGCGGCGAATGCCTGCTCCAGTGCACCAGCGATCTCGCAAGGCTTCCGGACGCGGATGCCCTTGGCTCCCATCGTCTCGGCCACGGCGGCGAAGCTGACGTCCCGGAACTTCCAGAGATCTCCGTGATTCCGCTCCAGTTGCCCGCCGTAAGCGTCCTTGTAGATATCGATCTCCATGTTGAGCGAGCGGTTGTTGTTGACCAGGAGCACGGCGTTGATGTTCCAGCGCACGGCGGTCTCCAGCTCGCTGAGGTGATACCAGAAGCCGCCATCGCCGGAGAACAGCAGCACGGGCCGCTGGGGTACGGCCAGCTTCGCTCCCAGCGCCGCCGGCAGGCCCCAGCCCAGCGAACCCGCCGCCCGGATGTAGCTCTGGCCGGGGCGACTCAGGTCGAGCATCGCCCCGGTCCACATTCCGGCATGTCCGGTCTCGGACACCACCAGCGCATCGTCGGGTAGGTATCGGCTCAGTTCACGGCAGATTCGCTCGGGGCGAATCGGGACGGCGTCCGACTCCATCTGCGGCGCCACCTCGGCCCGCCACTCGTGCGCCAGGGTCTGGACCTGCTCGACCCACCCGCGGCGATGACCGGCCGTGCCCGCGTCGCTCGACTCGATCAGATCATGGAGTCCGAGCCTGGCATCGCCCCAGAGCGAGACGCGATTGGGATAATGCCGCCCGAGTTCCGCCGGATTGATATCCAACTGAATGACCGTCGTGCCCGGCCGCGGCACCCGCCATTTGGCGGTGACCTGGCTTCCGGTATGACTGCCGACGAAGAACACCAGGTCCGCGGCCAGCACGGCGCGATTGGCGCTTTGTCGCGCGTAGGTGCCGACGACTCCCACGTTGAGCGGATGGTCGCCGGGGAGGAGATCCTTGGCATTGAGCGAGGTGGCGACGGGGATCGCCAGCCGCTCGGCCAGTTCGCGCAGCTCCGCGCCCGCGTCCGAGGTCCGCGCCGCCTCCGGCGACGATGATGGGCCGTTCCGCCGCGCCGAGCCGTTGTGCCGCCTCTCGCACCGCCTGCGGATCGGGTGCGATTCGTAGCGGCGGGACCCGGCCGAATTGCGGCTCGGCGATGACCTCCAGATCGGCCGCCTCCCGTTCCAGCTCGCCCATGTGGCCGGCGAGTTCCAGATGCGCCGGCCCCGGCGTGCCCGTCGTGGCGGCGCGGAATGCCTGACGCAGCGTGTCGGGCAGCCGCGTCACCGTGTCGACGCGGGCGCTGTACTTGGTCAGGGGTTTGAAGAGCGGATAGTCCTCGATCTCCTGATAGACGTGGCGACTGCGTGATTCCGCATACGGACCGCCGGTCAGGACCACCAGCGGCGAGCAGGCGAGATAGGGATCGCGCAATCCCGCCGCCAGGTTCGCCGCGCCGATGCACTGGGCGAAGCTCACGCCGACGCGCCCGGAGGCCCGGGCGTAGCCATCGGCCATGTACACCGCGGATTTCTCCCCATGGGTCAGGATCCGCTGGATCGGCGTCCGCCTGTCCAGTTCCGCCAGCGTGTGACTGAGGATCGCCGGCACGAAGAAGACGTGCGTGACGCCCTGAGCATGGAGGCTATCGGCGAGGAACTGGGCACCGGTCAGATGCGGCATTGATGACTCCCAGATGGGGGCGCGGTCAGGGATCGTTTGACAGATCCCAGTTATCGCAAGGACTCGACGTTGCCGCAGACACCCAGCGACTGTCCGCTGATGTTGCGACCGGCCGGCGAGCAGAGGAACAGGACCATCGCCGCCACGTCGGCGGGCGTGACCATGCGGCGAAGCGAGACCTGCCTGAGGTACCGGCGCTCCATCTCGTCGTAGGGAATGCCCTGAGCGTCGGCGCGCGCGGCGATCACGCGGCGCATCCGCTCGCCATCCACGATGCCCGGCAGCAGGGCATTCACTCGGATGTCGTGCGGTCCCAGCTCCATGGCCAGGCTCTTGGTGAAGCCGATGACGGCCCATTTCGAGGCCGCATACGGCGTCCGCAGCGGATAGCCCAGTCGGCCGGCGGCGGAGGACATGTTGATGATCGAGCCGCCGCCGGCCGCTTTGAGGAAGGGGACCGCGCGGCGGGCGCACAGGAATTGGCCCGTGATGTTCACGGCGATCGTGCGCGACCAGTCGTCCGGAAAGATCTCCTCGACCGCGGCCGTGGGACCGGCGATCCCGGCGTTGTTCACGAGCACATCGAGGCCGCCGAGTGACTGCCGCACGTCATCAAAGACGCGGTCCACGTGCTGCGCGTCGGAAACGTCAGCCACGCTGCCGCTCATCTCCGGCTGTTGCCGGAGGGCCTGGGCCAGCAGCTCCGACGAGGCGTCGCAGAGATGCACCCGGGCGCCCTGTTCTTGCAGCACGAGGGCAATCGCCCAGCCGATGCCCGAGGCGCCGCCGGTCACGAGGACCCTGAGTCCGGACTTGAATCATGAGGTGGCCTCTCCGACGGGATGTTGAGACGAGTCTCGCGAGCCGGGCCAGAAGCGCCACAGGACGACCCACGACGCGAGGGGCAGCCAGCCGATGATCGCGAGCCCGACATCGAAGGAACCGGTCGCATCGATATAACGCCCGAACAAGGGATGGAACACCGACAGCGCAGCCCAGGCCGAGGTTCCCAGGACGCCGATGATCTTGCCCTGGTGCCGCACGCTGAGCTCCTGGCTCAGGGCATAGAAGAACGGGAACAATCCCAGGCTGCCGAAACCCACCAGGAGGAGCACCGCCATCAGCCCGAGACCGGCCGGCAGGAAGGCCGCGAGCGTGGCACACGCGGTGAGCAGGCAGCAGGCCAGATAAACGAGCGACCGGGCTCGCGGCAACGAGAGCCCGCGGCGCTGTAGGCCGAGCGCGATGGCGCCCGTCGCCAGGCACCCGATGTCGGCGGCGACGAAGAAAGCGGCATTGAAGCCCAGCATCGTCGTCTCGCGATAGCCGCGTCCTTCCTGCAAGAACAGCGGCAACCAGACGCGCAGCATGTGCCAGCACAGATTGACGCTGACGCTGACACACAGGACGACTGCAAAACGCGCGGAGAAGAGAATCCGCCAGAAGGACCTCTCGTCTTCCTGGAGCCCGTGAGAAACCTCCTTTGTGGGATTCCCGTCGTCAGCCGGTACGTGAAGGTCTGCATTGCGCACCGAAGCGAGCCATAGGACCACCCAGCACAATCCGGTGGCGCCGATCACCTGAAACGGCAGCCGCCAACTTCCCAGCTCGTCGCTCAGGAGCAGGCCCACGACCAGCGGCATGAGCATCGCGCCGATGGCGCCACCGCTCTGCAGGATGCCGCTCCCCAGTGCTCGCTCTGCCGGGGGCAATAAGTGTTGAATCGTCTTGAGTCCACAAGGCCAATTCCCGCCTTCGAATAGCCCAAGTAACACCCGACAGGTCAACAGGCCGGTGAACGTGTACATCAGCCCTGTGGCGAATCCCATCAGGGACCACAAGGCCAACAGAAGGGGGTAGTACCATCGCACATTGACCCGATCCGCAAGGATGCCCAGCAGAGTTTGCCCCAGGGCGAAGGCGATCCCGAAGCCGGTCTCGAGCCAGCCGTAATCCTCGTTCGTCAGCCTCATCTCGGACTTGATCCGCCGGGCGGTGACGGACAGCGCCTGACGATCCATGTAGTTCACGACGGTCGCGAGCATCAGCAGCCGCAGATCCACCACACCCAGCCGCGCGAACGCGTCGATGATGGACTCGCCGCTAAGTCGCCGAGAGAAGTGACAGGTGCAGGAGGCGGTGTTCTGGTCATGCTCGGCGGGCCGCCTTTCCGATCGGATCCTGGGCCGTCTCATCGCTCGAAGCGGACCAGCGGGTCATGGTTATCTGCCGTCGCATACCGGACGGGCGGCTTTCAAGACCTCAGCGGGACAGGCTCGTCCCAAAATGCTCCCCGCGATGCGCGTCGGCCGGCATGGGGAACACAAGCCAGGAGCGAGGACCCGTCCAGTCATCCGGGGTCCGGTCGCTCACTTCCGGGGGATTCGCGAGATGAACTCGACGATGACGCCCCCCTTCGGGTCCTGCACGTAGTGGAACGTCCCCCAGCGCGTCTGGCCCTCCGGCCACTTGCCCGATGCGATGGCCTCCAGGCCCAGCCCTCGGTACTTCTCCAACTCCGGCCCGGTGTCCGGGATGCGGAAGGCGACGTGGTGCAGCGCCTCGCCGTGCTCCTTGAGGTAGTCGCCCCAGGGGCTCGGACCGTCCCCGAGTGGCTCCATCAGCTCGATCATCGGGCGAGTCCCGTGGACGAACGCCTGCTTGAGGGCCACGTCGATCGGCTTGCCGTGGTAGGTGCGGTCCACGCCCTTGTTCGGCGGCGAGACGCGGATGTCGCTGAATCCCATGGCCTTCCAGCGGGCGACGGCCTGGTCCAGGTCCTTGACCACGACGCCGACGTGCAGCATCTCGGCGTAGGGATCGGCTACGGCCTTGTCCTGGGCTCTGGCCGATGGGCCTGTGCCCCGCCCCGCGAGGACGCCGAGGCCGAAGGCGGCGAGCAGGGCGAGGATCGTGCGGCTACTCATTGCGGTTTCCTCCACGCGTTGTCTCACTGGCCCTCGGATCAGACGGAATAAGAACACCGGACGTCCGTGGGGCGCTCAGGTCGCAGCCAGGATGCGGCGGGATGGACCCCAGGAGACCGATCGACCGACGGACGACTTCCGTCGGTCGGACTCCGCGGTCAGCCGGAGTATACCTCTCGCCGCGAGGCGGAACCACTGTTCGGCGATGGCAGCCCTCAAACGCCCGGGGTAACCTGAACGTGTCTGATCGCCGTCGGCCCCTGGGATGCTCCTGGGAATGCCTACGGATTCGTTCGCGGACTGGCTCTAATAGTACAGCGCAAGAAACTTGACCTTTTCCCGCAGGGGTGTCTTGGATAGGCTGGGCGGTCCTCGGAGCCCGATGGAATTGGTGACTGGCCGGCATGGAGGCTGTCGATGACCCCGAAAGACCTGCGGCAGGCGTTGCCTCTGTTCGAGGAATTCACGGAGCGGTTCACGCCGTTGCTGGTGGAAGACGAGCGAACGGCGAGTCGCAAAGAGCGGGCCAAGGCGTATCTCCGCGGTTTGCTCTTGGATGCCGAAAGCACCAAAACGGCGGAAGCCATCGCCCTGAACGTGCATCGCGATCCGTCGCAAGTGCGGATGACCCAGGTGTTCCTGGGACAGTCGGCCTGGGCGGACGAACCGCTCCGTGAGGAACTGGTTCGCTGGGTGGACCAGGAACTCGGCAGCGGCGGCGGCACGCTGATCGTGGATGAGTCGGCGATCCCCAAGTGCGGCGACAAGAGCGTGGGAGTGGCCCGGCAGTACTGCGGAGCTACCGGCAAAATCGATAACTGCCAGGTGGCAGTTTTCCTGGCCTACGCCAGTGCGGCGGGTCATACCCTGCTGGACGAACGGTTGTATCTTCCGGAAGAGGAATGGGCCACGGATGCTCCCCGCCGCAAAGAAGCCGGCGTGCCCGAAGACGTCGTCTTTCGCACCAAGCCGGAGTTGGCCTTCGAGTTGATTCGCAACGTAGGACCGAAGATCCGCCATGGCTGGGTGACCTTCGACGAAGGCTACGGCAAGGATCCCGAATTCCTCAGTGGTCTGGAGGAACTGGGCGAACGTTATATCGGCGAAGTCCCCAAGACATGCCGCGGCTGGTTGCGCCGCCCCGAGGTGGAAGAGCCGCCCGGGGGGCGGCAGGGCGGCCGACGCCGGACCAAACCGCGCGTCGCACCGGATCAACCCAAGCCGCAAACGGCCGAGGAGATCGCGGCGGCGTTGCCGTCTGGCGTCTGGAAGCGGCTGAGTTTTCGGGAAGGGACCAAAGGGATTCAAGTGGCGCACTTCGCCGCGGTCCGTTGGGTGGTCGAACGGAACGATCTGCCGGGGCCGGAGCTGTGGTTGGTGATCGAGCGCGGTTGCGATCAAGCCCCGTACATCAAGTACTACCTGAGCAACGCCAGCCCGAGTTGCCCGCTGTTGGAGTTGGCGCAAGCCGGGCATACCCGCTGGCCCATCGAGGACAGTTTTTTGCGTGGCAAACAGGAACTGGGGCTGGACGACTATGAGGTCCGGGGCTGGCGCGGCTTTCACCACCACATGACCTTGGTCATGTTGGCGATGTGGTTCTTGGTCCTGCAGACGCGGCCGATGGGAGAAAAAAACTAGGGTGGCAAAAGTAGCTGGTCAGCCCCTCGGCTCGGTATAATGGACGTAAGAATAGAGCAGAGGAGGCTTTCCATGCGTAATCGCAAACGACGACGACCACGACCACAACCGGATCGCGACCTGACCCTCACCCCGGTCCTTTTGAACTGCCCCGAGTGCCGGCACCGGACCGGTGCCGACTACAACAACTTTCGCACCATCAGCACCCTCGACGGCGTCTTCCGGCTGACCCTGACGATCCGACGCTGCCCCAATCCCGCCTGCTCCCGCTTCCTCCGTCCCTACCGCCCCGAGGCTGAGCCCCATTTCGCCTTGCCCTATCACGAGTTCGGCCTCGACGTCATGGCCCTGGTGGGCCGGCTCCGCTATGCCGAGCACCGCAGCATCCCCGAGATCCACCGCGAGCTCACGCACCGCGGGCTCATCCTGGCCGAGCGCACCGTCACCAACCTGTTGGACCGCTACGACGAGCTGCGGTCCCTGGCCACGGCCGATCCCCAGCGACTGGGTCCGCTGTTGCGCCCGCAGGGCCGCGTCATCCTGGCCATCGACGGCCTGCAGCCGGATGTCGGCCACGAGGTCCTCTGGGTGCTGCGCGACTGCCTCTCCGGCGAGATCCTCCTGGCCAAGAGCCTGTTGTCGTCCACCGCCAAGGACCTGGCCGGCCTGATCAACCAGGTGCGCAAGGCCTTGCCAGTGCCGATTACCGGCGTGGTCTCCGACGGTCAGGAGAGCATCCGCAACGCCGTGGGTATGGCCCTCAAAGGTGTCCCCCATCAACTCTGCCATTTCCACTACCTCCGCGAGGCGGCCAAGCCGATTTACGAGGCGGATCGCCACGCCAAGAAAGAGTTGAAGAAGCGGGTGCGGGGGATCCGGAAGATCGAGCGTGCGGCGGAGAAGACGCTGGAGGACGACGCGGAGGACGCGGAGGCGAAGGTGGTGCGGGATTACTGCGCCGCGGTGCGCGGGGCCTTGACCGACGACGCCCTGCCGCCGCTGGTGGCCTCCGGGCTAAAGCCAATACCGTTGAAATAGGCGCAAGCCACAGCCTCCTGTTACTTTGGGTTTACTCACGACCCAAGCAACACGGAGGCCATGACTCGCATGCCGCACGGACATTGCACGCTGCCGCCCGATGCGTCGGGCCGGATCTTGGATCGCTTGGCGGGACTGGAACAGATTATCTCGCCCGAGGCCGTTCGCCAAGTCCTCGCGGCCACCGGTAAAACCAATCAACGACGTTGCACACTGACCCACGAGATTGTTTGCTGGGTGGTCCTGGCCATGGGGCTGTTGACCGACTTGCCGATCCGCCAAGTCTTCAAGCATGCACGCCGGCTCCGAGTCGGCGAGGAGAGTCCCCATCGATCCAGCCTGTGTGTGGCCCGGCAACGCCTGGGCATCGCGCCGGTCCGCCACCTGTTCGAGCACGTCGTTCATCCTCTGGCCCGGCCCGATACGCCCGGAGCCTTCTACCGCGGGTTCCGCCTGGTCGGCATCGATGGGACCGTCTACGATGTCCCCGACTCGGAGGCCAACGCCGTGGCCTTCGCGCACCCCTCGGCCGGGCCGCGCGGCGACGGCGCGTTCCCCCAAGTCCGCAAGCTGAGCCTGGTCGAATTGGGGACCCACATCGAACTGGCCTTCGTGGTCCGGTCGATCGCCCACGGCGAACCGTCGATGGTCGGCGGCTTGCTCCGCCATCTGACTCCGGAGATGCTCCTGTTGGAGGATCGCGGGTTTTTCAGCTATGACCACTGGAAAACGGCGATGTTGCGGGGCGTCCGGCTGTTGGCACGCGTGAAAAGCGGCTTGATCCTCAAGTCGATCCAAAACCTGGCGGATGGCTCGTACCTGGCCAAGATTTATCGGGGTTGCTACGACCGTCAGATCGATCGGGATGGGATCGTCGTCCGGGTGATCCGCTATACACTGGACGACCCGCAACGAGTCGGACACGGTGAAACTCATGTGCTGATCACGAATCTCCTTGACGCGGAGCTTTATCCTGCTGAAGAATTGATTATTCTTTATCACGAGAGATGGGAACAGGAGTTGGTCTATGATGAGCAAAAGACCCATCATGATCCGCGGCGGGCGACCAAGCCGGCACAGATGCGAAGCGAGACCCCGGCGGGGGTGATCCAGGAGATCTATGCGCCTGTCGCTGGGTCATTTCGTGATCCGAGCCTTGATGGTTGCGGCCGCCGGGACCGTGGGGCTGGACCCGGATCGGCTGTCGTTTCTGGGGTGCTTCCAGATCCTCAAGTGCCGGTTGCCAGAATGCAACAGCTCGACCCCCGAGGCGTTCGAGGAGTGGTACCAGGGATTATTGTGGGAGATGCAGGGGGAGCGCACCGATGACGAAATGCGGAGGAACCGGATCAATCCGCGAGTGATCAAGCGTAAAATGTCCAAGTGGAAAAAGAAACGATCCAAACATCGACACATTCCGCCCTTGAAGAAAACCTTTGCAGAGACAGTGGTTATGCTTCCTTAAACGGTATTGGGGCTAAAGCGGCAGGATCGATTGAGCCGGATTGCCGCCAGCCTGGACCATTTGGTCGCCACGGCGGGGGCCTGGCCCGGGGGCTTGAAACGGCTGCAGCAGGTGCTGCGGCGCGGGCTGGAGGAGACGGCCGCGTTGTTCCCGGCGGTGCGGGAGTCTTACCAGTGGGTCAAGCGCCCCGCCCGGATCCTCAAGAACGAGGAGGGGCTGCCGGCGAAGAAAGTGCGACGACGGATGGTGCAACTGCTGGTACGGATGCGCCGGGCGGCGGCCACGACGACCGAGCCCGCGGTGCGAGCGGGTTTGAAGCAGTTCGTGAAGGTGACTCGGAGCTACTGGCCGGGCTTGTTTGCCTGCTACGACTCGGCGGACCTGCCGCGGACGAATAACGACCTGGAACACACCTTCGGCAGTCATCGCTACCACGAGCACGGGCCAGCGGTCGGCGTCGGGGGTCGCCGGGCTTGGTGGTGATGGGCTCGGCGCGGGTGATCTCGGGGCTGGCGACGCGGCGGCGGCCGGACGAAGGCTTGGTGCTGAGCCCGGGCTATCTTGAGGGCTGGAAGAAAGTGCGCGCGGAGTTGGAGGCGCGGCGGGAATCGCGGCGGAAGCAACGCCGGTTCCGCCACAATCCCGATGCCTACCTCAAGGAGTTGGAGCACCGCTGCCTCCAGCTAACTTTGCCAGCCTAGAAAAAAACCGAGAACGGCCTGACGCTGCCTGATGCCCGGAGACTGCTGCAAGTCATCTTCGCCCCAGGACCGTCCAGGCATCCGGAGCGGCAGGCGATCCGGATCTCCGAATGGCGCCAGCGGCGAAACCGCATCGCCAGCGCGTGCCACGCCAGGCGCTAAGAAACAAAGGTTGCGGGATACGGGATAGTTCCTTGCGTGTACTACTAAGACTCCCGGATGTGCGGGATCGGGCCTATGAACTCGTGCGTGTATCGACGGAGGCCGATCGCGTGGCCCATCCGATCGCGATGTCTATGAGCCCGGCCTCGTCCGTTCGTGACACCTCGACGATCTGCTCCGCGGTGTATAATAGTGTGCAACTTCTGAAGTGATTTCGAATTGCCGGTGATTCTGGAACCCGGCGTCGATCCGTTGTTCGACGAAACGACCCGGCAACGGGCGGAGCGGGTCCTCGCGCCGGCGCCGGCCGCGGCGAAGAGGAGATGAGGCAGCTCATAAGTAAAAAGTGACTACACGATACTAAAATAATGCGATGTCTGATAATCGAGCTTATGTTATGTGCCGTGGAACAGCACTGAACTTCAACGGGACCGCTTACAGCCTTGCCTGTCCGCCGCCCTCAATAGGTGGTCGATAGCTGGAAAACGCTGCCGAAGTAACCGGCCGTTTTGCTGCCGTAGAGCCCGTAGGCATAGCCCTCGTCGTTGCCGGGGGTGACGTTGCCTTCATAATCTCCAATGACGAGGTCGGTGACGCCGTCGTCGTTGATGTCGCCCACGCCCTGGATGAACCCGCAGCCATAGTCGTTGGATTCGGCGGAGGAAGGGCAGTCGATGCGGAAGCCGTTGCTGCCGGTCAGCGCCGTGGTGTGAAGGTTCATGGTTCCCAGGCTCGGCCCGCCGAAAATAACGAAGGCCGATCCATAAGCGCCGGAACTCGTGCAGCCGCCGCCCCAGTCAATATCGCCGATGATCAGGTCGCCGACGCCGTCGCCGTTGATGTCGCCGATGGCAACCCCGCTTCCAAACTGGCAGCTTTCGGTGATTTTAAAGGCCTCGCCGTTTGAAATCATGTGCGACAGGGTGAACGGGCCGGTTACCGGGTCGGTGCCGTCGTTGTAGTTCTGCCAGGCCGTGTTGCTCATGCCCTTGATGACCCATACATGGCCGTCGCCGCGATTGGTGCCGTCGTTGCTGCCCACCAATATGTCGGCGATGCCGTTGCCATGCCCCATGACATCGCCGGTGGGCATGACATAGCCCAAAAAACCTTCGTTAGCGGATTCGTTGACGATGAAACCGGCGGGCGCCGCGATATTGCCGCTGACTATGGGGGTGTTCGTGTTCGTCGTAAGCAGGCCGCCGGCGGTGATCGTGTTGACGCCGGACCATGCGCCGGAGGAGGACTGGCCGAACACGGCGTAAAGCCGGCCATAGAGCCCGCCTGTCGTGTAACCGCCATCGCCGATGAGGATATCCTTGACGCCGCTGCCGTCAACATCGCCGATGCCTATTGGCTGGCCGAAATACCCCGTGGCGCTGGGCCGTTGATGAGCAGGCCCTTGGGGCTGCTGCTGGTGCGGCTCTCGGCATAGAACCCGGTTTGTGTGCCGTTGATCGATCCGGTGCCGGCGACACAGTTATTTGCGGCGTTCTGGCCGAAGATCACGTCCACCTGGCCGTAATTGGCCACGCCGCCTGCCAGATGGGCGGCGCTGACGGCGCTGGCGGCGGTGCCTTTGCTTAAGAGCGACTCGGAAAAAATGAGTTCACTGGCCCAGGAGCCTCAAACAGATCAAGGAACATGCTAACTTGAGGAACGCGTCTTGAATCTCGGTGAGCCGATCCAAACGGCGGCGCAGCCGGCCGAAGGAGTGCAGCCACGCGATGGTCCGCTCTACGTACCAGCGGGACTTGCCCAAACCGCTGCCGTGCTCCGTATTGCGGGCCGCCAGCACCGGCGTGGTCCCCCGGCCGCGCAAACCCTGCCGCACCGGTTCCGAGTCGTAGCCCCGATCCCCCTGCAAGCGGTCGGGCTTCTGCCGCTTCGGCCCCGGCTTGCCGCCCACCGGCGGCATGTCGTCGAGCGTCGTGAAGACCTGGGTGATCTCGGGGACGTTGGCGGCGGTCACCGTCGCCGCCAGCGGCACGCCTTGGGCGTCGGTCATCACGTGGTGCTTGCTGCCGGATTTGCTCCGGTCCGTCGGATTCGGGCCGGTATCCTCGCCCCCTTCCGGGGCCTTGGCGAAGGAGGCGTCGATCAGCGCCCGCTCCCAGTCGATCGCGTCAGCGCCGTTGAGCTCGGCCAGCAAGACGGCGTGCAACTGGCGCCAGACACCGGCCTGCTGCCACGCCTGCAGGTAGGACCGGCAGGTCTTGCCGCAGCCGCAGCCGAGGTCGGCGGGCAAGTCGTCCCAGGCGATGCCGGTCTTGAGCACGAACAAGATGCCGGTGAGGATCTTGCGGTAGTCCAGGGGTTTGCGTCCCGGGAAGCGGAAGCGGCGCGGAGGCGGGGGTGGCAGCAAGGGCTCCAGGCGCTTCCACAGCGCATCGGAGACAAGGGGTTTCATGGTGGTCCTCCTTCGGTTCGGGAGATCACTCTCCGAAGGACTCAAGAGCAGACAGCGTGCCAGTGGATTCATTTTTTCCGAGCGCTCTAAGGCATAGGAATTGCCCGCCGTTCCTCCCCAATAATACGAGACGGTCAGCATCGTGGCGCTGGCGGAATAGGAGGCGATATTAATACTGGAATTGGTGGATGCGTTCAGGTCGGAGGCCAGTTGGGTAAGCGTCGCGGCGAGGGTCCCCTGGATGACCGTTTTGCCAGATCCCGCCGTGCCGGTGGTAAATTTCCAACTCTGCCCGTTCAGCGAAATCGTTTCGTTGTTGGTGGGATTGGTGGTGAAAGTCACGGTGCCGGACGCTCCCGGGCCGGTCTGCGGATTACTGATGACGAGGTCGCCGATGCCGTCGCCGTTGACATCGCCGACGGCGACCTCATCGGGCGAACCGCCGGTGACATTGACGGAAAATCCCTGGCAGGCCGTGATCGACCCCCAGTCGTAAGACGCCGAGCAGGGCGTCGGCCATTGCCCGCCGCATTTCTGCCCGTAGAACACGGCGGTGCTGTCACCGTTGTTCGTTATTGCGACGATATCGGCAGCGCCGTCGCCGTTGATGTCGCCGACGGTAAAATTGCCCTGGCAGGTGGTGTTTATGAGGGTAAAGCCATTGCTGCCGTTGAGGTTGCCCCCGGTCGCACCGGGAGTGAACGGATTGGTGATGCCCGTCGGCCCGCCGAAAATGACGTAGATTATATTATTATCATCTATCGTAACCAGGTCGGCATAGCCGTCGCCGTTGACGTCGGCGACGGCGACAGTGCCGCCGCCCAACTGGTCCTGATTGCCCGTGCCGTTGACGCGGAAGCCGTAGGAAGGCGGGAGGGCGCATTTGACGCCGACGCAGCAGGTGTTTTGCTGGTAATTGGCGTAATAGGTGATGTCGTCGAAGGTGGAGGTCCTCGGCTTCTGCACTTTCACGTTGCTGAAAATCGCCGGGCTGTAGGTGAAGCTGGAATTCACCCCGGCGTTGGTCAGTTCGTCGGCGTCGGTCGAGCCGCTGTTGATGCGCCCCGCCACCGTGCTGCCCTGCGCCGGGAAGGCCCGTGGCCGTCCGGCCCGTGGCTGACATAGGCGGCCATGGCATTGCTCAGCAGCGTACCGCCGGTGGAGGTTTCGATGGCGAGGCCGCCCGTGCCGTTAAAGGTCGGCGCGTTCTCCAAAGTCAGGCACCCGGTCTGCGAGGTCGCCCGCGAGTCAACGACATAGGTGATGCGGTGGCCGAAATCGTTGACGGCATACGAATCGTCGAGCCCGAGCGATTTGGTCGGGATGACGCCGCCGACCGCATAATTGGTGAAGGTCTAGCGAAACGCCGCTGGCCGTGGAGGTGGCCGCGGCATTGAGCGTCACCGACGTCGAGCTGGTGATGCTGGCAATATAGTCGTTCGTCGGGATGCCGGCTCCCGAAACGCCCAGGCCCGGCGACAGCCCGCTGGTCGAACCGATGCTGGTGACGAGGGTGGAGCCGCTGGTGGTATTGCCGGTGGGCTCGAACTGGTCCCTACGAAATCGGCGACCGGCGTACCGCCGGTGCAGGTGCCCGAATTCGCCGCCTCGATCCCGAAATATTTGGTGTTGACGTCATACTGCCCGTCGGCGGGGCAGGGCCTGCGCCCGTTCTTCTCCATGAAGCCGGTCATGGCCTGCTCGACCTTCTCCAGCTTCGTCACGGTGTTCATGGACTTGGTGTTGACGTCGCCCGTCCCGCCGCCGGGCAGCACCGCTTCCAGGGCATAACCCGCGATGAGCAGGAGGACGCTGATCCAGATCAGCATGAAACCGGCTCGCCCCCGGCCAACTGCCGCAGCTCGGCCCGGTAAGCAACCGAGAAGACCCGCATCCAGGCCGCCCAGGCCAGCGCCCCGATGAACAGCCAGAATCCGAGATGGCCGACGTAGTACGCATCGCCGTGCCTGTATGCGGCTAGGTTGCCGGTGATCCGGTCGATCGTATACAACGCCATCAGGCCGAGGGACGCCCACCGCTGTCCCAGGTGAACGAACAGGCCCAGAAGAACGACCGCCATGCCCTCCGCCAGGCGCCAGTACGCCGCTGCGTCATGGTCACGCAACAAGGAATCCATGGCGAGGACCGCTATCGCGGTGCCGACGATCGCCGCCGCGAAAAGGCCCATCGTCCGGGCCAGGACGACGCTTCCGGCGCCGCGAAGCCATTGCTTCTGCTCCGGTGTCAGTTGCCAATAGCTTAAGCTGCGTCCTGATTTCATCGCCTTGCCTGGCTGTGTCATAATTGATAAAGGACGTTATTACGTTTATCCCATGGTATGCCAGAATCCTTAATGAATGGCTAACGCGGCCTAGTCCGCATCCAGGATCGAAATCCGGTCAACCATCTGCGCGACACCTTCTTCGCCCGCCGGTCGTAGAGCCGCGTCGTCCGCGGGTCGGCATGGCCAAGCAGGTGTTGCACTTCTTCGAGCGGAACGCCTTTTCCAAGCAGATTCGTCGCCGTCGCCACCCTGAACGAGTGTGGCGACAGGTGCTCTGGCAGCCCGGCGGCCTTCAGCCGACGCTTGAGCATGCATCCGACATCGCCCGCCGACATCGCCCGTGCCGACAGGTTGCCTGACCGGCCTTTCGCCGTGCGGAACATCGGACCCTCGGCGGGGCCGTGCAGCCCCGCCGCCTCCAGATAGGCGAACAGATACTGCCCCAGATCGGCCCGCAGAGGGATGTCGCGACACTTGCCGCCCTTCTCGTCGAACCGCAGGCTGGCCTGCCCCTCGCCCGGCGACAGGCTATCGAGCCTCAGCCTGGCGACTGCCCCAACGCGGGCGGCGGTGAAGATGAGTACGGCGATGATCGCCCGGTCGCGCAGGCCGGCCACATCGCCGGGGCCGATCGAATGAAAAAGCGTTCGGGCCTGCGCTGCCGTGATTTCCGGCGTCTTGCCTTCCTCGACCTGATAGCGCTCGGCGCGCACCGAGGCGGCCGGGTTCAGCACGACGACATGCCGCAGTACGAGCATGTCGAAGAAGCCGCGAAGGGCCGCCAGATGCTGCTTCCTGGTCGGGATGCCGCCCGGGTGCCGGTCGAGGTATCGCCCCACCAGTCCCGGCGTGACCTGTTGCAGCGTCGCTCCCTCGGCCTCGCACCACGCAAGGAACCGCCGCACGGCGTGAGCGTAGGCCCGCCGCGTATGCCGGTTGCGGATTTCCCCAACGAAGAACTCCTCCCAGACGAAGCGGGCGGCACTGCCCGCCTCGACCACTACCGCCGGAATCACTTCTGCACCGCCTGACCGTATCACCGCCGGCAACACCTCGCCGTCCATCTGTCCGTCCCTCGCTGGTTATCCTTGATAACGTCCTTTATCAAGGACAACCCGGCGAGACAAGCAGCGATGCTTGACCTGCCACGATTCCCCAGCCCCGGCTTGGCAAACGTCCCCAGCCATGGTAACCTGTACGTTAATGATAACGAACTGATGATGAGTACCACCCCATGACGCATAGCGACTTCAACCACCTCCTGAGCAGCATCGAGGGCCTGTCACCGGAGCAGCTCCGCCAGCTCCGCCAGCAGCTCGACCGCCAACTCGCCCAGCCGAAGAAGCTCGTGTCCCCGGCGTCTGCCAAACGAGCCAAGCCCGCTGCGCCACCGGCCAGAAAGAAGCCTATGACGCGCGACGAGTTCAATCAGCGGCTACTGGCGGAGGGACGCCTTGCTTCGCTGCCCAATCCCGCCCTTGACCTTGATGACGACGATCCCGACGATCAGCCGATCACCATCGAGGGCGAGCCGCTGTCGGAAACCATCATCCGCGAGCGGCGCTGACTATGGCGACTGCCTACTTCGTTGATTCCAGCGCCCTGGTCAAGCGTGACGTCCGGGAAACCGGCACGGCGTGGGTGCGCGGCATCACGCGCCGCCTGTCATCCACGGATATTTATATTTCGCTCATCACTGCCGTCGAAGTGACGTCCGCCATCGCCCGGCACCGGGGCGGGAAGCTTTCGGCGGCGAAAGCCTCCTTACTCCTCTCGCGGTTCCGTACGCATCTGGCCGGGCGCTACTTCCCCTCGCAGATCACGCCAGCCCTGATAAACGACGCCATGACGCTGGCGAACAAGCACCGTCTCCGCGCCTATGACGCCGTCCAGCTCGCCGCCGCCCTCGACGTTTACCGGGATTGGTCCGCCAACCGCCTGGGCGCGTTCGTCTTCGTCTCCGCCGACCGCGACCTCAACACCGCCGCCACCGCCGAAGGGCTGACCGTCGAAGACCCGAACAGCCATCCCTGACCACCTACAATTCCGGATACGTGGTTTCATCGAGCGGCACCCGACAACCTCGTTCATCGAGGCGGAGATTCAGTTCGACGAAGTTGCTGGTCACTTCCCCCTCGCCTGTCGTAGATCCGCGGCGGCGGCCCTTTGACACTTCGGTCGATCCGACGAATGGGTGCGCCGTGGCCAAGGTTTGTCTGGTCTTGTCGGGAGTGCCCCGAACCCGCTGGAAGAAGGCGGGTACCACCCTCCATGGCAGCCTTCGCCGACGGGGTTCGGGGGCCCCTATTGCAGATTCCGTCCCACGTTCTAGAATTCCTTTGGATTGCATTGGGGTCAGTCTCCTCGAAATGACACTCTTGGGGGTTTGACCACACAAAGAACCCGGGGGGCAACCCGGGTTCTTCTTTGCGCGCACCGCGATCGTCCACGGGAAGGATCAGGCGCGGCGAGCCTTTGGGCAACCAACTTCTGAATAAAGTTTTGCCCTCCTGGCCCGCTGAGCGCGGCCGGAGTTGCTCGGCATGTGGGGTGGAGGGGGCTCGATTCGTGAGAACAATCCGCTACTGTCGGCGATGCGGCCGACGGACGCTCCATTACATGGGGGACCTCCCACGCCTCCCATCGGGGCTCGTGCTGTTCTGGCCGCTCCTCTGGCTCATCGGCCGGCTGGCTCATCGGCCGGCGTGTCGGGTCTGCCTTGCCCGGGAGATCCGGGAGCGGCTGTGAGGACCTCTGGTACGCGGTCGGCTTCGAGGAAATGATCGGCTACATCAATGACCAGGTCCCGCAGACTGAGCAGATCGGCCAGGCGCTCCGGACGACCGTCCGCATGTACCCTGAGCTGGCCGTCCGCGAACTGGTGGCCAACGCCCTGATCCACCAGGACTTCACCGTCACCGGAGCCGGGCCTACCGTGGATGGGGTATGGCAACGATTCGCGACAAAATGGGCCATTGTCTTCACGAATTCTTCACAGCGAGGCGCTCGCGAGAACGCGCCGCCCAGGGCTTGCTTCGATCGCAGGCCGAGCCAATCGTCGAGGATGGGGGCGTAGATCCGGCGGAAGTCGATGGTCGTCCTGAGGTCGCCGAACTTCGGGTCCAGATCGAGCAAGCTCGGTGTCGCCCCCACGAGACCACCCCGGACATTCGGTCCGGCGAGGAAGACGGGGCCCGACGTGCCGTGGTCGGTGCCGGCCGAGCCGTTCTCGGCGACGGTCCGGCCGAACTCGCTGAAGAGCAACACCGCCACCCGGTCCGCCAGCCCGGCCGCGGCCAGGTCGTCGAGGAACGCCTTCAGGGCATCGGAGAGCTCGCGGAGGAGGTTGCTGTGCGCGAGGAGCTGGGCGGAGTGAGTATCGTAGCCCGGCTGGAGTGTGTAGAAGATGGTCGTGTCCTGGCCGCCCTTGAGGAGCCGGGGGGATCAGTTACAGGCGCGAGGCCAAGGCGCCCGCGGATAGCGAGCATCATCCTGTAAGGCGCCCGACGGGTCCGACGATCGTGGGGTCTTGGGATCCGATGGTGGTCTCATAGATCGCTCGTTTTCAACTTCCGGCCCCCTCGGCGAGCGGGGATCTCAACTTCGGTCCGACACCCCCGGCTCGTCCGGCCTCCGCTCGTCACTCACTCCCGAGCGTCACGTCGCCCAGGTCCTTCGTCTCCCCCGAACGGAGTCCCTCGCCCAGGGGCCGTTCGCCTTCTTTCCCATCGAACAGGATGAACTCCTGCTGGGGCAACAGACCCTTGATGAGGAACCGACCCTGCTGATCCGTCTTACTTCGCGTGGGGAAATACATGACGGCGTCTGGCTGAACGGGCTCCTTGTAGTGGCGCCGGATGACCAGTTCCACGCTGGGCCGCGCCCGCCCGTCCGGGTTGACCAGCCGGCCCTCGACCGTCACGCCGGGCCGGAGTTGCACGGTGATCGAATCGCCCTCGTTCTTTGGGGGCTGGGCCACTCCGACCAGCCCCTTCTCCGGATGCTGGAAGAGGAGGGGCCGCGGCCGATGTGGGTCGTAACCGCTGACCGTGAACTCGGCGGTCTTCATCATCTCCCAGTCTTTGTCCGAGAAGTTCCCCCGGGCGGTCAGGCCGACGCCCCACGCCCCGGCCAGGGGCCGGCCGTCCGGTCCGAGCACCGTCCCCTTGAAGGTCAAGCCCGGGTCGACCGTCAGGTCACGCTTGACCGATCTCGCACCCGTGGCCGCGTCGATCCGGGCGATGGCGCAGTAATTCATGGTGGGTGCCGAGATCGTCGGCAGGTAGATCTCCTCGGCCCCGAACTCGTCGTCCCGTTCGTTGGCCCTGAGGTAGCCGTCCACGAAACGGACGCCGACCGGGCCGAGTGGGTAAGGCACGGCGACCAGGCCGGGTCCCGGCATGCCAGCCAGGCGGTAGGATCCGTCCTCGCCGGCCGCGGCATAGGAACTCGCACCGGGGATATAGCCGTAAGCCTCGATGTTCGGGTTGCCGGCTTGAGGGTAATATCGCACGGGCCCGACCAAGGGCTTGCCGGTCACCTTGTCGGTCAGCCTGCCCTCGATCCAGATGCCGCGCCTCAGCTCAACATCGGCCGTGACCGGGTCCAGCCCGGGACGATCGGGGACGTCCTTGTAGGAGACGATGTACGGCCGGTCTTTGTCCGGGAGGACCTTGATCCGGTTCCCTTCCCCTTTGGGCATGCCCAGCAGCAGATAGTGTCCCTCGGCGTCGGTCGTGGTCTGGACCATCTGATGGCCAGACCACCGGTGATCAGCCATTTGGATGCTCATGATGATGATCCCGGCCAGCGGCTCCTTCGTGTCCTTGTCGCGGACCACGCCGGCGATTGGCCTGGTCGGGGCCGCCGCATGCCGGAAATCGGCCGCGTAGTAGGTCGTGGTCCCTTCGGCCGGGAACCGGAACGGGGCCACGGTGAGGGCCTCTCCCGGGCGCGTCAGGATCCTGAGCTCCTGGCTGGCGATGGTCGGGCCGTCGAGTCTGCGCCACGACGAGGCGGTCGCGTCCGATGCCGGTGAGCCGGAAACGCCCTTCGGCATCGGCGGTGAGCTTCGGGGCCGGCGTGATGGTGCTCCGCGGAAGGTACTTCTGCTCGAGCTGGTAGCGTGTCCCCCTCCTGGCCCTGACGGCTTCGAGCCAGGGACCGAGGTCTTCCCCGGCCGCGGCGCGGATCTCCAGCACCCGGAGCGTCGCGCCGGGGACCGGCTTGCCTTCGAGATCGACGACCTGGCCGGTGATCGGCCGGTCCTCGACGAGTTGAAGCGACAGGCCGTCACTCCGGCCCCCCGGGGGAACTTCCGCCCAGGTGACCCCGTAGCCGACCGCCGCCGCTGCGACGACGGTCCTCTCATATCGGAGTTTCACGTTGTCGATCGTGAAATCAGCCCACCGGCTGGCGCGGAACTGGAAGCCGCCGTCCCGTCCGGTCGTCGCGGACTCGCGCGACGGGTCCGAGTGCCAGAGGGAATCGCCGAGGGCCGGGCGCGGTAGATCTTCGCACCCGCGATGGGCCGACCATCCGGCCCGAGTACCCGCCCGCCAACCTTGACCTTACCGGGTGTCTCGGACGGAGTCGGTCCGGGCTGTGGGAACGCGGCCTCAGCCTGCCGTTGTATGGAAGGACTCGGTCCCGCGGCCGACTTCGGCGAGGGCCCGTCCTGGAGCGAGACCAAGGCGGCCGACGCGCCCCAGACGGTCAGGCCGGCCGCCAGAAACGCGAGTGACGCCAGTGTGAGCTTCTGGAGCAACATGACCTTGAATACCTCCCGGGTCAATTCCCGGGCCGCCGGCGAGACGGCCCAAACGGTCATTGTGGGGTTCGCGAAGGCGACCGCGGCACGGACGGTCGCTTCGCTCCAGGCGGCCGGCACGGCGGCCCGCGCCTTGCGCAGCAACACCGCGCCCAGAGCCGCGCCGTCGGGTGCTAGCCCGCGTCGGGCCAGTCGGCGCCGGAGCCGAGCACGCCCTTCGGCCAGCCGGTGTTGAAGCGTCCGTCTGCTCCAGTGCAATTGCCCGGCGGCCTGCGCCTGGGTCATACCCTCCAGGTCACAGTAGACGAGCGCGAGACGGTACTTCTCGGGCAGCCGGTCGATCTCCTCATGCAGCACCGGGATCAATTCATCCGAGGCGGCCGGGCCATTCGTTGAAGTCGCGACAGCCATCTGTCCCACCTGACTTTCGAGCCTGCGCCGCCGGGCCGAGGCGACATTGGCCTGGTTCGCGACGCGACGCGCGACCCGGTGCAGCCAGCCCGCCAAGGCATCTCCTCCCCGGATTGTACCGCCCGTCTTGACCAGGACCAGGAAGGTCGCCTGGAAGGCGTCCTCGGCATCGTGCGGATCGCGGAGGATCCCCCGGCAGACGCTCAGGACCATCGGTCCGTGCCGCCCCACGAGCGCTTCGAAGGACCCGGCGTCCCCGTGGGAGAGGAAACGCTCGAGGAGCTGCGCGTCGGAGAGCCCCGTGATCACGCCGCCGGCGAACAAGCGGTTGATCTGTCGCAGGGCGGCGCCCAGCGTCTCGATGGCCATGTGTCGGAATCCCCTCGTGCCCGTGCTCTATAATGAATGTGAGTCCGACCCGGACCGCGGCGCAGATTTTCTTTCGGAATTCTGAGAAGGGGGCGGAGGATCGGAAAGCGAACTTGCACCTGTCCGAGGTTGTGCCGAAGGAAGGAGTAAGAACGGCCCGAAGGCTCCCGGAGGTCAGCCCGACGCCGAGTTGAGCGGAAGCGCAACGCGCTTCCCACCAGTTCGCCTTCTGTGTCATAACGCGAACTCGGCGAGATTTCCACCTCCCACTCCTGGTTGGCTATGTCGGCCGAGAATATGGGCAAGACCCGCTGTTTCGCCTTGCGCCACCTGATACCCTGCTTGGAAGAAAGCGAACTGTGTTCGGGATCGCCGCCCGACTGCGAACCGACCGCGTTGCCAAACTCTCAACGCCGTCGAGAGAATTGCATCTCGCCGCCACGGTCTTCTTGCTGTCCCCTACGTCCGATAATGGAAGTTATGTTCGCTCGCGTCAGAATTTGGTGAATATAACGTCTGTGACGGCCTGGAGGCTGCCCATCACCGGCGTTGCCCCGATAGATGCAATTGCTATTGCTCATGCGACCGGACGCCCGGTAGCCGTTCACACCCCGAACAATTTGTACAGTTAGTTCGTATTACTGTATATGAGTCAGCAGCTTCCGATCCCTGAGCCACTCTGGAGCACCGTGCCCGAGGACGCGCAAGCCGCCCTCCTCGATGCCTGGAATGTGCTCCGGGATGAGATCGCCGAGTTGAAGACCACCGTGCGCGATCTCCGGGCCCGGCTCGGACTCAACTCGACGAATTCCTCCAAGCCCCCCTCTTCCGACCCGATCGGCCTGAAACGAAAGCCGCCGACTCCGCCTTCGCGGCGCAAACGCGGCGGACAACCCGGCCATCGCAAGGCGTTCCGCGCCCTGGTCCCTCCCGAGGAGCTCCGATCGTCCACCGATCGTCGGCCCGGGGCCTGTCGTCGCTGCGGCCATGCGCTGCACGGCGAGGATCCCACACCCTTGATCCATCAGGTCGCCGACCTGCCCCGGGATCGAGCCACTCGTGGACGAATACCGGCTGCATCGGCTCGCTTGTCCGGACTGTGGGACGACCACGTGTGCGACCCTCCCCGAGGGGGTCTCCACCAGCCACTTCAGCCCGTACACTCAGGCCGTGCTGGCGACCCTGGCCGGCGCCTACCGCCTCAGCAAGCGGCAGATCCAGCAACTCGCCGGCGATCTGTTGGGGCTGTCGATCTCCACCGGGATGATCTCCAAGCTGGAGCGACAATCGGCCGCCGTGCTGGAGGCCCCCTATAACGAGCTGGCCGTCGCCGTCCACACGGCGGAGGTGATCCATGCCGACGAGACCTCCTGGCGGGAGGAGCGGCGCAAGGCCTGGCTTTGGGCGGCGGTGACCGCGATGTTCACCGTCTTCACCATCGCCCGCAACCGCACCGCCAAGGTGGCCCGAGCGGTCCTGGGGACGCACGACGGCTCGATCGCGGTGACCGACCGTTGCAGTTCCTACGACTGGATCGCCGCGGCCGGCCGGCAGATCTGCTGGAGCCATCTCCGCCGCGATTTCCAGGCGATGATCGACCGCGGCGGGGCGGCCGAACCGATCGGCCGACGACTGTTGAGGCTGTCGGATCGGTTGTACCGCTGGTGGCATCGCCTCGAGGCCGAGCGGGTGGATCGGGGGCGATTCCGCGCGACGATGACCCGGGTGAGGCGCGAGGTCAAAGCGGCGCTGGACGACGGTGCGCGGTGCGGATGTCCGCGGACGCGCGGGATGTGCGCCGAGATCCTGCGCGTGGAGGGGAGCTTGTGGACCTTCGCGCGGGTCGAGGGGGTGCCTCCCGACAACAATGCGGCGGAGGCGCCGAGCGGCACGCCGTGATCTGGCGGCGGATCAGCGGGGGGACCGACAGCGCGAGGGGAGCCGGTTCGTCGAGCGGATGTTGACCGTGGTGGCCACGTGCCGGCAGCAGGGACGAGACGTGCTGGGCTACCTGACATCGTGCTTTGAAGCGGCTCGGAGCAACCAATCGATCCCCTCCCTCGTCCCGGTGACTCCACCAAAGATCGAGGCCGCCTAATTCCAGCTATCACGCCCCATGAACGGGTACGACGCCCGGTATGATGGAAACATGCGTCCACCCAAGGTGCATGACGCTAAGGTCAGCGGAGCATAACACGTATGTTCGACAAGCTGCTGCGAGAATTGAACCGGCTCGAAGGCGGAGTCCCTGTGCCAATCAAAATCCCGCTGGACGACGACGGCCAACTCGACCGGCTTTGCCCGTCAGAAGAGTGCCAGGCTGAATTCAAGGTCCTCTTCGACGACTGGGAGCATAAAGTCCGGGATGAAGGTGCCTATTGCCCCCTCTGCCGCCACGAGGCCAAAGCCTCCGAGTGGAACACTCCCGGACAGTGGCGGTATATCCGCCAGACCGGCCTCGCTTACCTTGAGAGAACCGTCCGGACGGCTTTGACCGAGGACAGCCAGCGGTTCAACGCCATGCAACCGCGCGGCGGCTTCATCCAGCTCTCTATGTCATATCAGCCAGGCCATCCGGTTATCGTCATACCTCCAAACGCTGCGGATTGCCTCCGCCAGCATTTCACATGCGAGTCTTGCGGCTGCCGCTACAGCTCGCTCGGCGCCGCTTTCTTCTGCCCCGCCTGTGGCCACAACTCGGCGAAAACCACCTTTGCTGCCGCTGTTGAGACGGTGCGCGCCTCCGTCGCCTCCCTTGCTGCCATCATGGCCGCCGTGAAGGCCGGTGCCGACGATGATGTGGCGGCAAACACCGCCCGCCACATCCTGGAGAACGGCCTGGTCAAGCTCGTCGCTTCTTTTCAGCGTTACGCCGAGGCGAGATTTCATTCCCTGCCGAACGCCGGCACCTTCACCGTCCGAAAAAATCTCTTTCAAAACATCGGTGAGTCGAGCACGCTCTGGCGATCGGCCACAGGCAAGGGCTATGAGGACTTCCTGGACTCTCCGTCCCTTGCCGCCCTCAAGGTTTTCTTTCAGCAGCGGCACCTCCTGGCGCATCGCGAGGGCATCGTGGACCAGGAATACATCGACAAGACCCAGGACACGACCTACCGGGTCGGACAGAAGCTCATCATCAAGGATAGCGCGGTTAATCGTCTCGCCGACCTTGTCGAATGCCTTGCCTCCCAATTGTGAGGGACCTCCTCTGTCGGACGAGGTATTCCTACCGCTTGTGAACATCTTGCCACTATGAACCCGGTTTCGTAGAATCAAACCGCTTGAACGGTCGGCTATTACGCTGGCTCAGTTACCATGAGAGAATCCAATGGCAAGGTCAGTAAGTTGTACGCGGTGTGGAGCGATTCTGAACGAATCGGCGGATCTGCCGATCGAGCAGCGCTCACCATGTCCAACTTGCGGATCAATGGAACGAACGTTTCACGTATTTGTCGCTGACAGCATAAACGTTTCGGATTCCGTATCTGCATCTGCCATTTTCAATCATGGCTTACTCCTTCAGGCAGCCGTAACCTTTGGAAAGAAAACGCACGAAGGGGCATTTATCGAGAGTGTTGCACCTGCATGGTTCGAGATAGCACGTTGGATAAAACGTGACCCTTCGATCATCTATCAACTTGATCCCCGCAAGTGGGAGGAACTAATCGCCGGAGCTTATGAGAGAGCAGGTTTCGACGAGGTGATCCTGACGCCACGTAGCGGCGACTATGGCAGGGATGTCATCGCAGTAAAGCGGGGATACTGGTCGGTTCGCATCATCGATCAAGTAAAAGCCTATGGTCCTGGCCATCTCGTTCCGGCCAACGATGTGCGCGCTCTCATTGGAGTTCTTCTATCAGATCATAATGCGACTCAGGGAATAGTTACGACCACTTCGGACTTCGCACCGATGATTAAGGACGACCCCTTCATCAAGCCACACATTCCTTATCGCCTCAAACTGATCAACGGCGTGGAACTCATAGACCATTTGGATACTTTGGCTGAAGCTACTACCGTTGAAACCGCCGGAATCGATGCCTAAATGATGTTATAAATAATCTCATGCCATTGCCTGCCTGCAATGGCCACGCATCCCGCACGGCCGGCACTGCCCCGGTTTCGGCTCGACCGGGATCGGGACGCCGACAGCCGCGCGCGCTGCCCGAATCTGCCCGGCCAGGCCGAGCACCCAGGCCCGCAGTTCCTCGGTATTGTCAATGCGGTGCCGCGTGTCGTCGCCCAGAACGATGAAGCCATGCGACGGACGAATCCGCAGTTCCTCCTCGACGAGCAGGAAGTAGCAGCCCATCTGTGCCCGGTGCCACGGCCTGAGCGTCCGGGCGGACTTCCATTCCTCAATGAGGGGTATGGGCAGTAACGGAACAGAAAACCGACATAAGCGGTGAAGGGGCGCATCGATCAATAGCTGTTGTTCCTTCGTTGAGATCGCACGGTAGTTGATTGCCCCATTATGCTCCCAATTGCTCTTTGCCCCCACGCGCAGGCGGAATGTGGGTAGTTTTACTGACTCTTGCCAGTGCTTCCGTATAGGTAAGAGGCGTGTCGGCAGTAGCCATCGTATAGACCGCCTCACATATGCGTTGCAGCTTGTCGGATACTTGAGGGTCGCTTGATATATGCGCCATGATAGCATTCATTTTTGCAGAGCGTTCTTGCCCTTTTCATCAGGAGAACCAAACAACTCGGTATCAGCACTGGTAAGTTCTGAGTGACAATTCGTCGGCATAATTTTCAAAAAAGCTTCTTTCTGTGTGGGGTCTGCCAAACTGAAACTCTTGCGGATACGATCAAAAAGCGTACTTGATGCTAGCAAGTGCTTAATCTGTTTGGCTGTTTGCACTGAGATGCCAGCTTCTTCAGCTTCATGTTGTGAAGCGCCATAGAGGATGCCCTTCATGGCCTCGTTTGGATCTGATGTTCCGGTATAAGCCTCACCACTCATTAATCTCTCGAGATGTTCTTGAGCCGGTAAGATATTTAATAAGCCTGCTATACCGGCCTCATCGACATGGTAAAATTTTTCGGTGATCTCCTCATACGCATCCACAGTTGCTTGTGACAAAGGAATCAGCGGAAGTCTTGAAAACTCAGGAACCGTACGATAGGCCATAGTGTTTTTCCTTCTTGAGAAATGTTATCTATTATGACTCAGCGAATCGCACCGTTTAGGCATCCCACAGATGCCATTGTTCTATAAACAGTTGAGCGATTAACGCCGAATGTCTTGGCGACTTCCTTGGCAGATTTGCCTTCGTCAATAAGCCGCTTTGCCAGCATGGCCTGCTCCCCACTCAGGCTGGCGGGCCGCCCGAAACGCACTCCCCGTTTCATAGCGGCCGTCCTGCCGGTTCCGGTGCGTTCCCGGATCAGTTCGCGCTCGAATTCCGCGATGCCGGCAAAGACAGTCAGCACCATCCGCCCGGCGGGCGACGTGGTATCCGCCCAGGGCTCGGAGAGCGATTTGAGTCCAGCACCAGCCTTGGCGGTGGCATCGGCGATATCGAGCAAGTCGCGGGTCGAGCGGGCAAGCCGGTCAAGTTTCCAGATCACGACCGCATCTCCTTCGCGGAGTTGCTCCAGCAGCTTGGCGAGTTCGGGGCGTTGGCGGTGCGCTCCGGAGAGTTTTTCCTGGAAGATAATTCTACAACCGGCCTGCTTGAGGGCGTTGACCTGAATGTCCAGGTTTTGATCCTCAGTCGATACTCTGGCGTACCCAATATACATAAGTGGTAAAAAGCTGTTGCAAATGATGTTGCGAAACCATAGCATTCTGCTCCTATGATTTGCAACGAGAAAAGTGAAGCGTTTCCGTCCAGCATGCTGGCGTCGCACAACTTACAACTTTTGCGACGCGGTGGACCGTATGCCGGTTAGTTTCCTCAGTGAAGACCAGGACAAAAGATACGGGGTTCCGATAGCAACGGAGAAAAAAACAACGATCTTCACCGTGACGGTCGTTCAGCAGGCTGGCGGAGCGGACGTGAGCGGGTGCTCAGCAAACAAGCGACGCCTGAGAGGATCAGCTCCTCCCAGGCGCCTCGCCGCCTCATCAGATAGTTGGTTCGCCCCAGAGCTTCAGACCCGGGGCCATGGAGAGAGTCGCCTCCTACTCGTCCCGGGTGTGACCAGTCGTCAGTCCGTGGCCTGAACTTGGCTAAGGACATTCCCCTGTCGATCCAAAAAGTCGACAACCTCCCCAGAACTTATTCCCCAACCTTGGTAGAGGAGGTCCTCTGGCCCCTTGGCGGTCTCGGCCTGGCCGAGGCGGTAAGAGTCATTGTCACTCACGAAGTACACCCGGATGGTGTGGCCAGCCCCAATGGTGATGGCCGGAAACGTGAATGAGTTGTTGCCCTCCTTGAGGATGAAATTCTCGAGATCGAGGTTCTCACCAGAGTTTGTGATGGCGACGTAATCTGGGAATTTCCCTTCAACCTTGGCGATGGTGATGTTAGCGGGAGGCCCGGGGTCGCTAGGCGGGGGAGGCGATACCGGGGTCGGGTTGCTGCCGCCCGGGGGGGACGTTGCAGGAGGCTGGTTGCCGCTTGCCGTGGGAGGCGCACTCGGGGGGTTGGATGACTGGCTGGACGACCCGGGACTCTTGAAGACCACGGCGAAACCGTAGTGTGTGAGGGTCACTGTTGGTCTGATGGCGCCGAAGACGTAACTGGCCTTGTAGCGGACCGAGAAGTGAGGCCACTTGATCGCGAAGTAGGGGTTATCCTCGGAGGAGCCCGAGACGATCGAGTTCAAGACGGAGTCGAACATTGTCAATGCCCCGCTTGATCAGCCAGTTGCGAAGGGGTGGCCACTCTTGCTCGACGTGAGCTTTCACGTCGTCAATTGTCAATGCAAGACCGACCCCTCCGGTAGCGCCAATCGCCAAGCCGTCTCTGATCATCGTCGGGGGGCCTAACCACCGGACGAAGTCCTGGGAGGCGACATAGACGTTGCCGCGACCATACTTACGGGCAAGGTCATTGACGACTTCGCCGTAGTTGTCACTGCTGATGTGGAATCCGAGAGCCTCCACGGTCGGGAGGAGATCCAATAGATTTCCATGCACGAGTGCATTCAGAACGCGCTTGATACTTTGTTTCGACGGAATCAGGTTTTGGAAAAGGTCCCCGATTCCACTGTCGATCTTCTTGAGGGTGTCTGCAAGCTTGTTGAAGACCCCCTTGAAGGTGTTGGTGATGCCGCCGATGGCGTGGCTGAGCCAACTAAGCTGGTCACTCTTCGCACCAGCCAAGGTGCCAGGACTGCCCCCGATTGTATTGGCGACAGCCGCGCGGCGATGGAGCGAGTCCTTGGAAAATCCCTCCTCGGGGCCCCAGACCGTGGCATCGGAGCGGCGCACTCGGTCAGCGGCCTGGTCCGGACTCAACTCGGGATGTCTCGCGGCGATGACAGCCATCTCCGCCGACTTGTTAGCCGCCGCGAACGATGTCCCGCTCACCAGACCACGGCCGAAGACGGGGTCATTCACGCGGAGCCGCTGCCCCGGTGCGAAGATGATGCCCGGTCCGTAGTCGCTGAACGAGGAGCGGCGACCATGCCCGTCAGAAGCGCCGACGACAAGGGCATTAAAGCCCTTCGCCTTCAGCGACACGGCCAACGTCGAGGACTGTCCATCATTTCCTGAGGCAACGACCAGCGGGAGATCCCCGGCTGCGGCGGCCAGGGCGTCCCAATCCTCGGGACGCAGCGAATCCAAGCGAAAGCTCAGGTTCGCGACCGTGGCCCCGTTCGCCTTCGCGGAAGCCACGGCCTGGATGAGTTCGGCGGGAATGACACGGCCAGCGGGGTCCTCGACCACCAGTTGCATGATGGTGACATTCCCCGGCGACAGGCCGGACGCATAAATGCGTCGTTGAATGACATTGACGACATCGGCCGCGTGTTCAGAGCCGGTGGGTCCGTCGAGGACCGCGATGATCGGCTTCCGGACATTCCAGGGGGAGGTCTCGGGGATGACGGACGCGGCGATCCGGGCCGTCATGAGGGCGCGGTTTTCCAGTTGATTCAACTTCTCGATCTGGTACGCATGCTTTCGTTGTCGAGGCATCGAGGGCTCCTTCTCAAGGTGTTGAACGTGGTGGTGCGGGAGATCCGGGTTGAGGGTCGTTGCTTTGCGGCGGGAGTCACGGGTGTTGGCTCCGGGCCTTGGAGGCGCGCACGGCGATCCTCCCGATGGTTTCGGGTTCCGCTTGAACAGGAACGGGGCAGCTACTCCCCGGGGATTCAACCTTTCAAGCAAGACGGACGGAAACCAGTTCGCATCCCTTGCCGAGCTTCGGGGACTTCTTCTACTGGACTTCGCTGCTCCCTGTCGTTACTATGGGTTCTGTGACTGACTTATACTACGGTAACTAGAGATTAGTTATCAAGTACCCGCCAGTTTTTTTGAGGTCTCGCGTGGATAAGCCGACGGTCGTCACCCCCACGTTCGCCGAAGTGGAAGTCCTGCAAGGTCTTTGGAGCCTCACCGCCGAGGGCCGCGAGGCCGCCTACCTGTCCGAGGTGAGGGATAAGGTCGCCGCCCGCCGGCGGGAACTCGGACTCCCAGAGCCCGCGCTGACGACCGTGGCCACAACCCTACGGAACGGGGTGGCCAAAGGGGTATTCCGCGAAATGCAGTTTGACGGCGGGAAGCCGACCCCGCTTGTGAGAGCCGGAGTCCGGTCGTCGCTCGGCTCCTCGCGGGCCGCCCAGAAAGTGGCGTACAAAGCGACCCTCTCTCCGGACAAGGTGTTGCCTCAGATGTTGCGCGAACTGGCGTCTCTGTTCCCCGCAGACGCTCGGGAACGGGCGGTCGTCGAGTTCGTCAAGGCGTTGGGATACTCCGCCGAAATGGCCTCCAAGGTAGGGGCGCGTCCTCAAGAAAGGGTGAGACCTCATGGCCAGGAAGCGGAGGAAGCCGTCGGCCCGTAAGCACCCCTCGGAAGTCGTGCGGATTGCCCCCCTTGACCAGGTGCAGGAGGCCAAGGAAGATCCACAACTACCCGACATTCGATCCAGTCTCAAAGTCCACGCAAGCAACACTCCAGCTATTGGCGTACTTCAAGCAGACGATAACCAATCTCAATCTATTGTCATAATCGACAGCGAGATGATGGTGGGTGTCGAGGGCGTTGTGGTCACGACAGGGGACGTCATCGAGGACATGGCGGCGTTGGTTCAGAGGATCAGATACGACTACAAACGCGTCGATTTTCTCGTTAAGCTCGGCCACAAGTGCGAGGAAGCCGATCGCGTATCGGAGGCCGGGCAGTATCTGTATCAGGCTGCTCAGCTCAGCGAAAAGATGGATCCCACCAGCGAAGCAGTGGGTCCAATCATCCGGTGCCGCGCCTTCGAAAACTACGGTTACTTCCTTCTCAGGCATCAACGCACCAAGGAAGCCGAGCCGTACCTGACGCGAGCAGCCGACCTGGCAGACGGGTTGAGGACTGCTACTGGGTCGGTCACCTCGGACGAGTCGCGTGACGTCCCAGAGTTGCTCGCACGCACCAGATTCCATGCCTATTTTCAACACGCTCAATTATTGGCCACGACCGGCTCGCCCTTGGAGGCCGAGCCGCACTTGCGTCAGGCCGCTGAAATGGTCGATCGAATGGATGACTCACTAAGCGAATTGAAATGTTTTGCATATAGAGGGATAGGTTTTGTTTATTCGAACATGAAGCAGTACGGCACGGCGGTGAAGTACTACCGTCTGGCACAGCTCGAACTCGCGTGGTGGTTAACGGACGAGTGCAGCTCACCCCATCATATTGTGGCGAAGCTGCGCGATCACAGTGGCATATTTGAGGAAGGCCTTCGTTCGCAAGGCAGACGGTACGAGAACGGGGAGTTGTCGTGGAAAGATCACAGCCAACTCGTCGGCACCGAGTTCCTGGACGGCAACAAAGCGTTCTGGGTCCGTGAGGCCCTCCACCGCCACGCCCACCAACCCTCTCCTCCGTCTGTCGGAACGTGGGTTGCGGACGAAGAGGAATGGGCCATCCGAGTATCCCGCCCTATCGGAAGCCTGTCGGGGATCAGACGAGGGCGGCGTTGCACGGATGAGTCGGGCCGGCTGCCCGTCTGCGTCGTCGAACTCCCCGACGACCCCAAACCTGCCGAACGGCCGGTGGTCGGTCCGCTCCTGTCCGACGAACTCACCGCATGGTTGTCGGCCTCCCCGGCCGGCTACCCGAACACCGTCTACGTCCTGTTCGACTTCGTCAATTACGACCTGTACGTCGTCCCGGTCCGTCGCGGGCCGGATGGCCAGCCAACGGAGTTACTTGCCCCCAACGGATACTTCGTGATCGAAGGCGTCTGGCACGAAATCAATCGCCTCACCAAGCAGTGGTCGCAGGCATTATCCGTCGTCGGTGTCGCCCCCGCCGTCGGGAGTACGGATACGACAGAACAGGATTTGCCCGAGCCGCTCGTTACCCTTGGCACTTCGGCCGACAACCTCCGCGAGCAACTCGACCGGCTGACTGGGTACGGCACCGACAACCCCGTCACGGAGCTCGAGCCCCTGGTCTGTGAGTGGCCGCCGCGGTCTGGCCCGACCGACGATTACCCTCGTCCCCCCGCCAGTCTCATGGTGGAGCTAGGTCGGGTCATGCAGCTCGACCAGCTGCTCGACCACATCGAGCCAGACCCCGGAAAGTGGGAGACACTCCACTTGGTGCTCCTACCGGACGTGCAGCTCTATCAACTCCCGTTGCACGCGGCCTGGGTCCGTTTGAGCAGACGACCACTCCTCGACGCCGTCGGGTCGGTACGGTACGGCCTGTCCCTACGGACGCTGCACACGCTTGAACAGATCGAGGATCGTCAATCTACCCGTTTTGAGGGGCCGGTGCCCCTACGGGGAGCGTTGTTCGCCAACCCGACCGGCATAAGCGGAGAGTACCGTTTCGGGGATGACATCTCTGGCGTTGCCGAGGAAGTTGGAAACGTGGTCGCCGCCAGCGGGGCGAATCGGTGGCAGGTATTCGGCGACCTGACCTCCGACCCGTCGGACCTCGGCCGCTACGCCAGTCGAGACAACATGCGGACGGCCCTGTCTGACGCGACCGTTGTATGGGCCGCCTGCCATGGCGGTACGGCACTGGACGAGCTCGAGGGAGTGGGCCAGATCGACAGCCCGGGGCTTTTCCTGTGCGACGCCCCGTTGACCGCCGCCCGGATCGTGGCGGACAAGTATGACTTCCGGGGGTGCTGGCTGTTTCACGCCTCTTGTTGCCTCCTCGCCCAATTGAAATCAGAGGATGCCGACCGTCAAGCAGAGGGGTTCTTCGCGGCCCTCGCCGTCCGCGGGTGCCGGCGAATGTCTGGCGCGATGTGGTGGCTGGCCGACGCGGCCGCTGCCGAGTTTGCCTCGCACTACGCGGCGGCTCTGAGGCGGAACGTATTCGACGCATCAAACCGCGAGCCGAATGCATTTGCGGTGTCGCTGAAGGAGGCGGTCAAAGCTCTGCGGCAGTCCGCCGACGGTCGGTTCGACCACGAGATTTTCTGGGCCCCATATCTCCTCTACGGGTTGGGCTAGGATCGCTCGGGAACGAACGGACCACGAGAATCGAGTGCCTGGACGACGCTCAACGAGTTGTGGCGGGGACCCATCGATAAAGCGTCGGGATCGAGACACCGAGATTCTGGGCCACGTCCCAAGGCGCCATCCCTCCCTTTAAGAGCTTGCGGGCCGACTCGACCTTCCCTGGTGTCATCCTTCGCTTGCGGCCGCCGACCCGCCCCCGCCGGCGTGCCGCGTCCAGCCCGGCCCGGGTGCGTTCGGTCATCAGCTCCCGTTCCATCTGGGCCAGCGACGCCATCACGTGGAAGAAGAACCGACCCGCCGGGGTCGTGGTGTCGATTCCGTCGGTCAGGCTGCGGAACTGGGCCCCTTGCTGGAGTGCGTCCGGTGAACCACATCTTCAAAGCGGTTCACGGGCGTGAGATGATGTTCGGGGCACCGTCTTGATTCTTTCACTGTGCTCGGCGCACGCGATCATCCCGCGCTCGCGCCGGGCCGAGACGAACTTGGGGCGGGACAAACCTTGAGGGGCGCGCGCAATCGCCCCGCGCTCGTCCGGGGTGACGAGGAGCGCGGGGCTCGGGTGCGGTCACTCAGTCCCGTCGGCGCCGGCCTGGTGCAACTCCTGCCAGCGGTCCGGCAGCAGTTCGTCGATCCGCTTCGCCGGGTGCGTGCTGATCCGATCGAGCCCATCGCGGAGGTAAGCCTGGGGGTCGATCCCCAGATTCTTGCAGGTCGTGCACAAGCTCATCAACACGGCCGCCGTCTGGCCTCCCTGGTCGCTCCCCGCGAATAACCAGTTCTTCCGTCCCAGCGCCACGGGCTTGAACGCGCACGCGCACGCACCGTTGTCCAGTTCGAGGAACCCGGCCTCCAACGGACGCTTCAGGGCCTCCCAATGGTTCAAGGCATACTGGATCGCTTCGCCGATCGGACTCTTGGGCAGAACCTTGGGCTGCTCGGCTTCCAGCCAGGCGTGAAACTTGTCGAAGATCGAACGCGATCGCTCGTTTCGCAGTTCGTGCCGGAACGCGACGAAGGCCTCGTAGTCCGCGGTCTCGCGCTTCTTGGCGTCGCGTTCGACGTCGTAGAGCAGGCTGATCCATGCCAGCGCCTGATGGGACCGTTGCGGGTCGAACGGTCCGCGCCTCGTAGAACTTCCGTCGCGCGTGCATCATGCAGCCGACCTCGATAATCTCGCCCGACTTGTACAGGCCGTCGTAGGCCGAATAGGCGTCGGCCTGGAGATAACCCTGGAAGTCCTTGAAGATCTCCCGGGGCCCGGTGGCGCTGCGGTCCGGCGTGTAGCGATAGACCACGTAAGGATGGCCGCGGTCGCCGACGGAGACCCAGAGCCGGCCGGTCTTGATCCCCTTGCCGTCGTGGTCCTGCACCGGCACCGTCGTGTCGTCGTTCTGGACGACCCTGGAGCTGAGGATCTTCTTCAGCATCAGATCGACGATCGGCTTGAGCAGATCGGCGATCGTGGCCATCCAGTCGCACATCGTCAACCGCGACAACTCGACGCCCGAGCGATCGAGGATTCCCTCGAGGCGATAGAGCGGCAAGTGATCGGCATATTTGCTGACGGCGACGTAAGCCAGCAGCCCCGGGCCTGGCAGGCCCTTGTCGATCGGCTCGGGGAGCACGTCGGCGATCACGACGTTGGCCTGGCAGTCCTGGCAAGCGTACTTGGGGCGGATGGGTTCGAGGATGACCAGGCGGGCGGGGATGAATTCGAGTTGCTCGCGGACTTCCCGGCCGATGCAGGTGCGCTCGGCGCCGCAGTCGGGGCAAGTGCGTTGTTCGGGCGGGACGTCGTGCAAGACCGGCACTCGGGGCAGGCTCGCCGGCAACGGCTTGCGTCCGTGGCCCTTCTTCTGGGCCGCACTCGGAGCGGGCGTCGGGGCCGGGGCCGGCTCCGGGGTCGGGGCGGGTGTCGGCGCCGCCTCGGCCTGCTCCAGGATCTCCCGGGCGAAGAGCAAGAGCTGGGCCGGGTCGATCCGCTCCCCTTTGGGACCGTACGCGCTGGCGGAGGAGCTGCTCGAGCTGGTGCTGGAGCTTCTCGTTGAGATGGACCTGCTGGGCGAGCGACTTGAGCAGCTCACGGATGAGCTGATGGGCCGCCTCCAGGTCGTCCGGGAGTGGGTCCGCGAGGGTGATCATACCCTATACTACGTTGACGGGTGCTCGATTGTTGGCGCATTATGCTCCTGTCGGTAGATTATTCTCCGAATTTCGAAGGGGAGTGGCGGGCCGCGAGTAGCGGACGCGCCGTCGGGCCTTGTCCAGATCGATGCCGGCCAGGAGGGCGGCGAGTTCGGCGGTGGTCATCTCGACGCGATCGGCCGCCGCGTCCGGGATGCGGAAGGTGCCGCGTTCGAGCCTCTTGATGCTGGCATCACAGGACCCTCGTTCTTGTGGCGTTACACAAATCCTGAGACGTTGGGCTACTGCCGCCACAAATCGGCGGCCTCTCTTGCTACCGGTCGGGACGGTCCTTGGGAACGACCAACTCAGGGTGCCGGGCGGCGATCCAGGAGTTCTTTCGTCTGGCCAGTTGTCGCAGGCGACGAACCTCGTCCTTGTCGGCCCACACGATCAGATGCTTTCCCGAAGGCGTACGCCGCGAATGGACCCAACCCTGCTTGATCCAATAATGGACCTTCTGGGCGATGACGCCGAGTTTCCCGGCCAAGTCGGGGATCCACCACTCGTCCTGGCCGACGAGGTCGTCGCGGAACAGTTCTCCGACCAGCCCAAGTTCACGGACCAACGCCCCGATCGTTCCCGCCGTGAACACGCCGCGACGGCGCGGCGGGACGAAGCCCTCGGCATTGAGCCGCGCGGCGATCTGCGACAGGTGAAGTCCTTCTCGATGGAGTTGCTTGATTCGTTCCGTGAGGCGTCGAAAATCCTTCAATTGCTCATACCTGCCGACTGGCCTCGCGACCTGCTGTTGGGTTGTCATGCCGCCGAGCCAAACGATCGTTACCTCGTTGAGCTCAGTCGCCTTGTCGGCCACGACAATGACCCGCTCCACCGCGCAGCGCACCGATCTGCTTGCGATCCATCGCCGACGTGCCTGGTGCGTGCCAGAGCGCGGCGACGCTCTCGGAGAGCGATCGAATCCGTTGGCGATCGGCGTCGTTCAGCGTCGCCGGCAGTCTCGTCAGGAACCGATGGTAATCCTCCTCCGTTTGACGCTGCTTCTTCAGCGCAGTCCTCCCACCGCGCTCGAGTGTCCGCGCCACGAGTCGGTTCTCGGGCTCCACGGCCTGATACTGCCGCTCGGCCCTCTCGACCTCCTGGCGTGCACGTTCCAGAGTCTGACGCCAATGGTCGTGGAGGCGCTTGCGCTCTCGCTCGGCGTTCTCGATCGCGCGTAGGCTCAGGTCCAGCGCAGCGGGCTCCAACGCGCGGAGCACTTCCTTCGCGACCAGGTCGTCCAGCGTCTTTGCCGAGATGCACCCGCACGGCTCGTCCAGGGCCAGCCGCCAATACTCGCCGCAGTGATAGCCGGGCTTCTTGTCGGCCTTGTATCGCGTCGTCATGTGGCGGCCGCATTTCCCACAGACGACCAGGCCGGGCAGCAAGGCCTCGCCGCGTTTGGGCACGCCCCGCGTGTCGTGGAGCGATCGATTCTGTTTGAGGCGTTCCTGATTCGCGAGATAGCGATCCCAGCTAATGTACGCTGGGAGCCGATCCGGCAGGAACACGGCCAACTCCTCGGGCGGCACGAACCACTTGCCGCCTTCGGCTCGACCCGTCGTGGGATTCTTCGTCCCCGCGCAATGTAGGCCATAAGCGTATGCCCCCGCATAGATGGGGTGTCGCAAGATCGACAGGACTCGACTGGGAGAGGCTGGCTTCCACTCCAGCTCCCCAATGCGCCCACCGCGATGACGGCGAAATCCCAGTTGCAGGTTGTTCACGACCAGGTAACGGAAGACCGCGTAGGCGGAACCGAGTTCCTCGAACTTCTCGAACACCAACTGAATCATTCCACGCGCTGCTCGTCAGGCTCTTGAATGATCTCGCCCGTGGCCGTCTTGAGGTATCCCAGCGGAACGGCCAGGAACAGCTCGCCGCGCTCCGCTTTGTTCCGACTGCCTCGAAGCAAACGATTGTACATAGTAATCAATTCGTATTCGCTCATTGCGATTTTCATGCCAAGGAGGAGACGATCGTTACTGTCCAAGGCATCGTAGACGCCATCTTGATCGCATAGCAGGGTGCGAAAGATGCCGCAGACGTCGATAAGACGATGCCATTCGGTATTCGACCGCGACACCCTGCTAAGCTCCAACCCCAGCACGATCCCCACGTGGTTCAAGCTCACTTCCGTCATCAACCGCTGGAAGCCCGTGCGATGGTCGGTCAACTTGCCGCCGTGGCCCTGATCCTCGTCGATGATCACCACCCGCTCTGCGGGCCAACCGAGCCGTTGCGCGAACTGCGCCAGAGCATACTGCCGTTCGCGAGACTCGCGGTTCTCGAGGACTTGCTGCGGCGTCAACTGCCGCACGTACACGATCGCGAGTCGATCGAGATGCCGATCGCCAATCTTCGAGCTCGACCTCTGGCCGAAGGTGGAGGTCGATGGAGTCTCGTCGATTGATCTGTCCGTGCGATTGACGGCCCGTGCATCACGAGATTTCATCGCGCACCTCCTGAGCGGTGCGAGGCGCGCCGAGTTGTCGAGTCACGATGTCGCTGAGGGTGAGCAGCGTTCGTTGACGCTGCTCGTCCGTCAGTCGGCTCCAGAGTTGGTCCAGCACCGACGGCCGAACGACCGACGTGCGCGGGGGGGAGCAACGAGTCCGGCGTCTCGCGACATGGGGCACCTCCTTGGATCACGGGGTGTTGAGCTTCGATCCATTCCGCCAGCCGCATCAGGCCGGCCAGCGCGATTATGGGGGTGTCCGACGATTCCTGTAAAGTCGAGAGGATGGGGGCAGTCTTACTCGTACTTCTTGGCCCAGACGGCCAGGCCATCGCGATCCCAGTACAGGATCTTGATGCGGTCGCGGCGCTTGTTGACGAAGACGAAGAGATGACCGGAGAGGGGATCTAGCGCCAGGCTGCCTGATGCCAGGGCGGCCAGGCCGTCAAAGCTCTTGCGCATGTCGGCCGGCTGTTTGGCGAGATAGACGCGGACCGCGGCGCTCAGTCCGAACATGGGCGTCCCTCCACGACCGCGATGAGATGGCGGAGGGTCAGGGGGTCGAATCCGGGGGCGACGGCGATCCGACGTCCGTTGGAGAGGATGAGTTCGAGGTGGGGTCCCGAGGCGGCGCTCGGCGGGATGGGATCGGGAAGGATAGTGACCGGGAGGAAATGGCGGTCGGCACTGGCGAAAGGACGATCGTCGCTGGGAGTGCGATCGGCCGGGGCGGGCTGGTAGAGATGCTTTCGGAAGGAGTGAAGCGAGATTTGGCGAAGGCGGCAGAACTCGGCTTGAGTCAGACCGCTCCTGCGGAAATCGTTGAGGAGGGCATTCCATCGTAGATCGATGGTTCGGCTTCGAGACACGGCGTGATCTCCCTGACGGGACCACTGGCCCCGACAGCACTATCATCGCGGGGAGTCACGCCGCTTTGTAGATGCACTTCACCGGACGGACACTCTTGTGATATCCACCTAGTCCCCAAATCAAGGCGACGACGATGGGCAAAGGCAACCATTCGCAGACCAAGGAAAAGAAGAAGCCCAAGAAGGCTGCGGCTCCGAAGGCCGTTCCGGTGAAGTCTGCCACTTCGCCCAAGAAGCCGTGACCGCTGTTCGTAACTGCCGTACGATGGTGGCGCAGGGGTAGAGTAGCGGTCAACTCACCGGGCTAGAACCCCGGAGACATGGGTTCGAATCCCATCCCCTGCGCCAATTCAATTTCAGGGATCGCGCGTCCTACCGACAATCCCCTGCCTTCCGATACCCGGCCTTCTCCGCGTCCGCCTCGCTGGCGAAGGTCACCCTATTCTTCTCGCTCCTTACCGCTGCGGCCCGGCAGCTCGGCTTGTGAGAGACACGGCTTCGTCGGTTCCCCTTAACGTCCGCCGTCTCAGGAACGCCCTCGCCATGCCACCAGTACCATGGCGGGACGGGATTCGGCTGGCTCCATAGCCCGATCCTCGCTGCCTTCGCCTCGGCCTCGAGCCGGGCAAGATCGGCGTCGCGCGGGGCGTATTGCTTGTACCAGCAGGCCATCCCTTGCCCGACCATCTCGCGGTTCATCGAGCGGCCGTCCGGCAGGATCACCTCGGCCACGGTGCGACCGTAGCCGTCGGTATCGCGGACGCGGATGGTGACCTGCTTGCCGAACGCGAGGCTGGCGGCACCCTGCTTGGCGCGGCTGCCGAAGTCCTGCCCGGTCTCCGGCGCGTCGATCCCCCAGAGCCGGACCTTGACCTGCTTCTTCGCCGCGGTGAGGACCGTGATCGTGTCGCCGTCGGAGATGCCGACGACGCGCGCGGCGTCATCCCAAAGGCGGGTATGGAGAGCGCGACCAGGAAGACGGCCAGGAAGCAACGCATGCAGCAATCTTAACCCATATCTGTTCGGCTGGCCAGATGGTGCCGGGATGGTAAAATAGCATAGGAGGCACCCAGGCTACGGATCAGATCCATCCTTGCATGCGAAAGGAATGCCCATGCCGGGCACACGCGCCGAATTCTACCGCGGTCCGCATGACGGCCTGGTGCTGAAGATCGACGAGATCAAGCGGTTCTGCCACCTCGTCCGGATGCCGGGACAGGAGGAGGATCGGCTCTTCGCGATGATGCCCACGCTCGTCGAATGGAATCACGTCATGCGCGGCCGCCTCGATAAGGACGGACCGTTCGACACGCTCTATCCCTACGAGCTCGAACGGCGCGGCGAACGCGTCGCCTTCCTGTTCCGCCGGCACGACGAGTTCGCGGAGGCGGCAGAGGGCAATTGACGCCGCACGCGCATGGAAAGTAACGCCGCCGGGCCGAGACTGATCATCGTTTGCGGCTTGCCGGGTTCGGGAAAGACCACGCTGGCGAAGGCGCTGGAAGGCAGCCTGCCGCGGTCCGGCTCTCCCCCGACGATTGGTTGGAGGCGCTGTCGCTCGACCTCTATGACGAAGAGCGTCGCGCGAAGATCGAGGCGCTGCAATGGGGATTCGGCCAGCGGCTTCTTACCCTCGGTCTCACTGTGATCATCGAATGGGGCACATGGGGAAGGGCTGAGCGCGATGCCTTGCGACTCGGGGCACGGGCGCTCGGCGCCTCCGTAGAGTTGCATTATCTCTCCGCGCCCCTGGACCTCCTCTTCGACCGGATTCAACGCCGGGGCATGGAGAATCCGCCGATCGAAGACGATGCGCTGTCCCGATGGTCCGACATCTTCCAGGCTCCGACGCCCGAGGAGATGGCCCTCTTCGACGCGCCCTCATTACGCACGTCGGCCCGGATGCAGGCTGACCGGCGGCTGTCGCCTCAAATCCGCTGATCGATCAGCACCGGCATGCGATCCGAGCCCGTCATGACCTTGTAGTAATGTGGCTGACCATATTATTACAATTATGTTGTGGAGTTCATTATGTTGCGCCCGACCTCTCCCCCGCCTCTCACACGGGCAACATCAACCTCGAACGCCACATAACCCGAGGCGATCCTGCGGAAGGCCGACCCTCGACTCCGTCGTTGGCCAGCCACGAACCATGGTCCGCCCATCGCCAACCACCGCATCGTCAGGGGGTGGCCCTCGGCCTATAATGACTATCCATTCGCCCGGCCGACGAAACAGCGGCACCCGGAAGCTGCCATCTTTCAGGCCAACAGGCAATCTCCAGCACGATCGAAGGCGACGGGCGTCGTCACGCCCTGCCGGAGAGGAGCATCCGTGGAGGGACGCAGCCATGAAGATCACCAACGAGATCATGGAAGGGTATGTGAACTGCAAGACCAGGGGGCACCTGAAGCTCGTCGGTGAGACCGGCATCAGGTCGGACTACGAGCTAATGACCGAGGCGGCCAGCCAAGCGTCGCGGGAAGTGTCCCTCGCTCAGCTCGTCACCCGCTTTGGGCGGGGCAACGCCTACCGAGGGAACGCCATCACGGCCGCAACGTTGCAGCAGGGAGCACCGGTGCTGGCGGACGCCACACTTGAGGACGACGGCATGTCGATCCGCCTCGACGCCCTCAAACGGGCGGACGGGATCTCGAAGCTAGGCGAACACCACTACCTGCCTGTCCTGCACAACCATGGGGACAAGATCGGCCAGCCCCGGAAACTGCTGCTTGCCGTGCTTGGACTGATCCTCGCCCGCGTGCAGGGGGTGCGGCCCGTCGTGGGGCTGGTCACCCGTGGCCTCGATGGCCGCCTGGGCAAGGTCTGCCTGGACGCGAAGCTCTACCGGCAGGCGGAGCAGGTGTTGGACGAGGTCAAGCAACTCCGGGCAGGCGGCGAGCTACCGAAACTGACGCTCAACAAGCATTGTCACCTCTGCGAGTTCCGGCAACGATGCCGCACGCAGGCGGAGAAGGCGGACGACATCAGCCTGCTCGCGGGCGTGGGCGAGAAGGAGTTGAAGAGGTACAACCGCAAAGGGATTGGCCTGCCCCCCAAAACCTGGTCCAGTCTTAATGGGGATCGTACAACTGGCACAGAGCCAGGGAGCGACCCATGCGAAAACGACCGAGTCCGGACCAGATTGCATCCATCCTTCGAGACTTCCAAGCCGACCTCGACGCCGGCTTGACCCTCCACCAGGCCTGCCGCAAGGCCGGCATCGGACCGACGACCTACTACCGCTGGAAGGCTCTCCAGGAGGAACCTATATCGCGTGAACAATTTCACATTTCAGAACTCGAAGCCGAAATCGATCGCCTCAAGCTCCTGGTCGCCGAGCTGGCGCTGGACCGCCGCATGCTCCAGGAGGCCTTGAAAAAAAAGCCATGACTGCCCCCAGACGCCGCATGATCGTCAAAGAATTATGTGAAGAATTCCACGTATCTCAACGCCGCGCGTCGCGGGCGCTGGACCTGGCCCGGTCCGGCCTTCGCTACGCGCCGGTCGTTCGCGATGAGCAGGTGGCGCTGGCTCGACGCATCGAGGAACTGGCCGGGGCCCGACCGCGGTTCGGCTACCGGCGGATCTGGGCCTTGCTGGATCGCGAGGGCTGGACGGTCAACAAGAAGGCCGTGCGTCGACTCTATCGCGAGCTGGGGCTGAAAGTGGCCCAACCGCGGGCCAATCCCAAGCCGCGCCGGGCTCATGGGCAGGACGAGAATGCCTGCCACCTCCGGCCCGCGCGGGAAAAACGACGTATGGACATGGGACTTTATCTTCGACCGTACCAGTGACGGTCGAAGTCTCAAATGGCTGAGTATTGTTGATGAATATACTCGAGAATGCTTGGCCTTGGAGCCGCGCCGGGGTATGACGGCCGAGGACATCCGGGTCATCCTGGCCGAAGTCGCGGCCGGTCGCGGCGGCCCGCCGTGCCGGATGCGAAGCGACAACGGGCCGGAGTTCGTTGCCGAGGTGGTGCGGTCGTGGCTGGAGGACACCGGCTCCGGGACCTGGCCCGTGGCGCCGGGGAGCCCCTGGCAGAACGGTTATGCGGAGTCGTTTCATAGCAAGGTCCGTGACGAGTTCCTGAACCGCGAGGAATTCGAGAGCGAACCGCAGGCCAGGGCGTTGGGCGCTCTGGATGGAGGAGTACAATACCGAACGCCCGCACAGTTCCCTGGGATATCAGACACCGGCCGAATTCGCGGCCACTTGTGTGAGGTATGTGCCTATCGATGAAGACCCGCCCGATCCCTCGTCTACTGAATCAACGAACAGGTGATTCCCATTATCACTGGACCAAGAAATGGGGAGCAGGCCAGATCTTCACCCTGATGCAGCTATCCTGCACCTTCCGCCCCCGGAAAAGAGGCAAGCGAGTCAAGCGAACAAGCTATCCCCACTACGCTGCCTTGCAGGCACTGGCCATCCGCGAGAAGAAGGTCCACGTCTATGGCACGCCCGACATCCCATACAAGCAGGTGCAGGTGTTCTTCGACGCCGAGGGCGTCGAGGATGGTCGTTTCGCCTACTTGTTGGGCGTCCTCGTGGTCGAGGGCGCCGGCCAGAAGATGCACTCCTTCTGGGCGGATGGCCCGGACCAGGAGGTGGAGGTATTCGACGGTTTCCTGGACCTGCTGGACGGCCGCGAGGACTTTGTCTTGTTTCATTACGGCAACTACGAGAGGAGATTGCTGCAACGGATGAGGAAGGTCGTGAAGCGGACGAAGCTCGTGGACCGCCTGCTCGCCAACGCCGTGAACGTCCTGTCCGCCATCCACTCCAATGTGTACTTTCCCGCCTTCTCCAACGGACTCAAGGACGTGGGCCGATACCTGGGCTGCACATGGTCGGACGAAGATGCCTCAGGCTTGCAGAGCCTGGTGTGGCGGGCGCGCTGGCAGGAAAGTCGGAAAGCAGTCTGGAAGGAGAAGCTCCATATCTACAACGCCGAGGACTGTACCGCCCTGAAGCAGGTGACGGAGTTCGTCAAGGCTCTCGCCGACGCCGGACGAATCCGGGGTGCAGAGGCGACATCTACCTCGTCTTCTCCGGCCGTTGTGTGGGCGGACGATGTCGCCCCGTCACGTTGCCACCAGTGGTGCCGTCCCAAGTTCGCACTCCAGGACTTCGACCACGTCAACCGCTGTGCTTACTTCGACTACCAACGCGACAAGGTCTTCGTCCGCACCAGCAGGGCGGTCAGGCGGCAGGGCCAGCGCATACTAACATGTAGATCCGGTAAGGACTTGCAGCAAGTAGTTTTCGTTCCAGCCACAACTACGACGTTTCATGGCGAGGCTGGTGCGGTCGGGATGCTGTTTCAAGAGCGACAACGTGAAGCGGTTGAGCCAGGCGAAGTTCTCCCGCAGCGCCTCCTCGCGGATCCGCGACTCGTCCTCGCGATAGGTCACGTCGAGCACCCAATGGCAGCTATTCTCGATACCCCAGTGGCCCCGGACAGCCCTCGCCAGCCGCTTCACGTCCATGGTCAGGCTGCTGATGTAGTACCGGACCTCGACGCTCTGTTTCCCGTCGCGGACGCACAGCGAGGTCACCACCGCGATCGTCTTCAGCGCCTTCCAGAGCCCGAACCCCGGCAGGCCCTCGGGGGCCGGGAGTTGGAGATACGTACGCGTCTCCTGGCGCCCATGGCCCTTCTCGGTCGTTACCTGCTCTTGGGCCCCCTCCAACTCGCCCTCGAGTTGTTCGTGGATGTGATCGATGACCGCCTGATGGAGCGTCTCCTGGTTCCCTTTCAGCGCCAGGACGTAGTCCCCCTCGCCGTCGATGATCTCCGCCGCGATCGCCTTCTGGGCCCCGATCGCGTCGATGGTGATGATCGCCCCCCTGATGTCCACCAGCCGCAGGACCTCGGGGATCGCCGTGATCTCGTGGGACTTCTCGGCGCAGGCCACCTGCCCCAGCGTCAGGCCGAACTCGCTGGCCCAGATGCTGACCGAATGCAACGCGCCCAGGCCGTTCTGGCGATCGTGGCTCCGCCGCGCCGTCTTGCCGTCAACCGCGAGGACGGGCTGCTCCACGCCGGTCGCCGCGGCCGCCTCGGTGCGCAGCGACTCCAGCCAGCTCACAAAACAGGCCTGGAAGGCCCCCGGCCGCAGGGCCATCAGAACGCGACGGAAGACATCCTTGCGCGGGACCCCATCGGGCAAGTCCAGGTTTGCCACGAGGAACTCCTCCTTGAGGGCGGCCCATTTGGCGATCGCGGTGGGTCCGTTGGCGCCGGCCAGGACCGCCATCACGGCGATGATGACCACGCTGACCAGGGGATGCTTGCGATTGACCGAGGAGCGCGGGTCCTCCAACTCCTCGAAGTGCCGTGCGACCTCGTCCAGACCGATCCGCCGAACTTCCGCCATGGTCCATCCTCCGTGGGTAGTCGCAAAGGGAGCGCCATCGAGAATGATAGACAAAGGATCACAAAAAGAAAACATGACCCAGGTTGCCCAATCTAGCCACAGTTACGCGCTAGCCCTGGGTCAGGCGGGCCTGTCTGAGCCAACGCAAGCAGAAGAAGCGGTCGAATCTGCCCGTGAATAGGGAAGTCGAGATCACGAGCGATTCGTGCCCATTCTGCAACGGGAACCGGATCATCCGGGTCGGCAAGAAGAAAAGTGTCAAGCTCGCCTACGACCTCAAGTTTACACCGGGTGGCATCCGCAGGCAGGTCGTCCGCTGCACCGCTCTCCGCCACCAGTGCGAGGATTGTCGGAAGGGGTTTCTGCCCGAGCGGTACAAGAGGCGAGACAAGCACTTCCACGGGCTAAAGAGCTGGGCCGTTTACCAGCACATCGTTGACCGCGTTAGCCTTCGGCAACTCGGGACAATGTTCGAGGACTGCTTCGGCCTGAAAGTCAGTCTCTGGGAACTAATGGATATAAAGGCGGTCATGGCGGACCGCTACCGGACGACCTTCAATCAGATCCTCGCGAGGATTGTCGGGGGCGGGCTGCTCCACATCGACGAGACCCACGCCAACCTGAAGAAAGGCAAGGGATATGCGTGGGTCCTGGCGAACCTGGAGGACGTTCTTTACATGTACAGGCCCAACCGGGAAACGGCCTTCGTCCACGAACTTCTCAAGGAGTTCAAGGGGGTGATGGTCTCCGATTTCTACTCCGGCTACGACTCGCTGCCGTGCGCACAGCAGAAGTGCCTCATCCACATGATCCGTGACATCAACAATGACCTGAAGGGCAACCCCTACGATGACGAGTTCAAGGGACTGGCAGCGGAGTTCGCCAAGTTGTTGCGGGCCATTGTGGACACGATCGACAAGCACGGGCTGAAAAAACGCTACCTGTAAAGGCACAAGGCCGAGGTCGCCCACTTCTACCGCGACCTGGCCCCCCGCGTCTACCGCTCCGAGCTGGCGGAGGGCTACCAGAGGCGGCTCCTCGAGAACGAGGGCGGGCTCTTCACCTTTCTGGACCACGACAACATCCCCTGGAACAACAACGCTGCGGAGCACGCGATCAAGGCGTTCGCCCTCTTTCGCGAGCTTTACGACGGCCAGATGATCGAAGAGGGGCTGTCGGACCACCTCGTGCTGCTGAGTATCTACCAGACCTGCAAGTACCGAGGCGTCAGTTTCCTGAAGGTCCTCCTCTCGCGCGAGGACGATGTCGAGACGTTTTGCCAGCTAGAGCGGAAGAAGAGGCGTACGCCACCCCTCGAAATCTATCCGAAGGGTTTCCCTCGGCGGTATAACCGGCAGAAGCAACAGAAGAGCACGAAGTCTGAAACTGGCACGGAAACGGCTGTGTCGGGGTCCTCCACGTCCCCCGACAAGACAGAAAATCAGGACACGAAGGCTGGGACGTCGGGAAGTCGCGCCTAATCAGTGGGCAGGACGATCGCCACCAAAGCGGCCAAGCAGTGCTACGACAGTTGCCGGGCAGACGTAGAGGTCGGCTCGAGCATGGGCGGGGAGGTCGTCATGAACCTGCCAGCCGCGTGAAGCCGGCCGTTAGAGATTGCGGAGGAATCCCATCAAGCCCGCATCCTCCCGCCAGGGCTTGCCCAGGCCAGGATCTCCCACCTCAAAGCCGGCCAACGCCGGCGCCTTCATCTCCAAATCCACTTCCGCATAGACGTTGGTCGTCGCCAGCGATACGTGCCCCAGCCAGGCCCGGATCGTGTTGATGTCCACGCCCGCGCGCAGCAGGTGGGTCGCCGTCGTGTGGCGTATCGTGTGCGGACTGACTCGCTTGGCGGTTAGGGATGGCACGTCCTTCGCCGCCCGGGCAACACAACGTTCCACCAGCGTATGGATCCCAAATCGTGTGATGGGACGGCCGAACAGATTAAGTTGCATATGTTCGTTCTTATCATGCCCTTGCACCAGCGCAGCCAGTCCGCGCACCGTCCTCGCCCACAGCGGGCACCGGCGGGCCTTGTTGCCTTTGCCCCGGATCAAGACCGAGGCCAGCTCGCGGTCAGGGACTTGAGGCAACGTCAGGTCGCTGATCCGAACCTGGGCCGCCTCATCGGCCCGGGCACCAGCGTTATACAAGAACAGGAGCAAAGCATGATCCCGACGGCCCTGGGCGGTCGTCATGTCAGGTGCCGCCAGCAGCGCATCCATCTCCGGCTTTTCCAAGTACGTGACCAGCGCCCGCGGGCCTTTCTTGAACGGCACTGACCGGACTTGTCCGCACCATGCGACCCATTCCGGCGCATGCAACCCGATGAACCGGGCCAGCGCGTGGATGGCGGCCAAGCGCTGGTTGCGCGTGGCGATGGCGCATCCCCGCTTCTCCTCCAACTCGTTCAGAAACTGTCGGACGCAGTCGGCCGACATGTCGGTGACCGCCAGGCGATCGATCGGTTTGTGTGCACGCCGGGCGATAGCCGGGAGCAAGAGTTGCAAGGCGTCACGGTAACTCCGCTGGGTATTCCGGGCAAGATTCCGTTCGCTGACCATTTGACGCCGATGCGTTCTACGTCTCTGCGGAACGGGTCCGCTACGCCGCACCTGGCGGACATGCCGGTCGGGGTGCTGGGGAATCAGGGCGCGTGCGTCATCGCCAAGTCCTACGAGATGAAGGCCCTGGGCGTGAAAACGGGCATGCCCATCTGGGACGCGCAGCGGCTCTGCCCCGACGGCCTCTACGTCAAGCGGGATTTCCGATGGTATGAGGTGCTCTCGCGGATGATGCTCGAGGCCGTCCGCGAACTCTCGCCGAGGGTCGAGTATTACAGCATCGACGAATTCTTCTTCGACGCCTCGGTCGCCCCGGCCGATGATTTCCAGTCCTTCGCGGTGACGATTCGTGACGAGATCATGGGGCGCGTCCATGTCCCGGTGACAGTCGGGATCGCCCGCACGCGCACGCTGGCCAAGCTGATCTCCGACGCCGCCAAGCCATTCGGGGCGATGGCGATTTTGGACCGAGGCACCGAGGAGTCGTTGCTGGCCGCCCACCCGGTTACGGACGTCACGGGCATTTCCGGACGGCGGGAAAAGCGGCTGATCCCGTGGGGTATTCGCACATGCCTCGATCTCGCCCAGGCCGACCGGCGGTTAATCCGGCAGATCCTGACCGCCAGCGGCGAGGCGTTGTGGTGGGAACTCAACGGCGATCCGGTTCTCCCGATCCGAACGCAACGGATGCCGCACAAGGTCCTCTCCCGCGGCGGAAGCTTCGGCGAGCCGACCGATGTCCCCTCCGTGCTCTGGGCGTGGCTGGTGCGCAATCTCGAGCGGCTGATCGAGGAGTTGGTCTACCACCGGGTGCTGACCGGCCGCAGAGCGGTCTGGGTGGGATATCGAGACGGCCGCGCGGGCGAAGGACGAGCGACCTTGCAGGTGCCGACCAACCGATTTGACGCCCTGCTGGAAACGTACCGGCCCTGCCTTCGGAGGGCCTGGTTGCCCCGCACACTCGCCTCTCGGATGCATTTGTTCGCCGATGATCTGACGCCGGACGTGCCGCGGCAACTGGGATTGTTCGATCGGGACGGCGAGGACGCCGCGACCGAATTGAAGCGGACGATCAATCAGAAGCATGGTCGATTCGCGCTGCGGAGCGCGGCTACGTTACCTCTAGCGCCGATCTATGCCGACAACGCCCAGGCGTACGACATCTGCGACGTGCACGGCAAGATGTGTTTCTGAACTGGGAATCGAGCTTGCCTCCGAGCCCCGGCCATCCGGGATACGCCCGACCGAGCACCGCGGACACAGCCATGCCCGACCGGAACTCATAGGATACGGCTCAGGTGTCATACGCCGACTTCCAATCAAGTTGGCTTGAGCCGATCGCTCGAACTGACTATGCTGGCGGGACGTAAGTTCTTCTCCTAACTGGTCGATCCTTCCATGACACACCCGTTCGAGCTGGACGCGGCGATCGGGCTGGACGCCGCATGGCTCCTAACTGCGCAGGTCGAAGTCCGGAAGCTTGGTCCCACACCCCGCCGAAGCCGAGACGCACACGTTGCCAGTCGCCCTCATGGTAGGCATGGCGCTGGCCGGCATCGCCGCCTTGGCCTGGCTCTACGTCCGCAAGCGGCGTGTGCAGGAGATCGTCGATGCGCAGTTCAAGGGGTTCCGCGAGCGTGCCGTCGCGCTGATGGACCAGCTCGACGCCCTGCGCAAGCGTCAGAGTGAGCTCCCCACGACAGACCCCGACTTCACCGAGCCGATGGCGGGTGCCACGCTGTCGCTCTATCAGGGGGTCAGCTCCGACCTGGACGCCCTCTGGGAGCGCTGGCTCCGCGTGATGGACATCTGGAAGACGGCCCAGGGTAGGCTCCAGGCTGACTCGGGCTTGACCACCCAGGCGGCGCGCGACGCCGGAGCGCTGTTGAAGTCCGGCGACCTCGACCGGCTGCATGCCCTGGCCGGCTCGTGCAAGGAGCAGCTCGACCGGCTCAACATCGCCCACGAGCGCCGCCCGAGCCGCCTTGAAGTCGGGTCGCCAAGAGCTGGCGCGACTGCGCGGCGCCGTCGACCGGGGGACCGGCGTGCTCTTGCCCGACGACCCCCACCACGCCGAGATTGAGTCGGCCGAGGCCGCCTTTTCCGAGGCCGAGTCCCGCCTGGCGTCCGACCCGATCGGCGCCGAGAGCACCATCCAGCGGACCCGCCAGGCCGTTGCTGCCGCCTCCGTGCCCCCCCAGCCCATTCCCGGCCGACCCTGGGGACCCTCCGCCATTTCGATCTTCGACGATCTGGCCTCCGCCGCCGACGGCCTCCGCTCGACTATCGCCCGGCTCAGGGTTTTCGACCTGATCGGCTGGTTCGTCCGGATCTGGCTCTTCGTCTGGGTCGCCAGCCTGCTCCTGGCCGTCTTCACTTCCGTCCTGCCCCTGGCGCTGCTCGCCCTCGGCCTGCTCCTCATGCTGACCCTCGGCTGTGGGTTCGTCCGCCTCCTGCTCTTGTTCCTCGGCATCGGCCCCTGGACGTCCCGGCGCTTACGGTGAGGTGGCTCCGCCGTTGCCCTCATCTTGCGTGCCCGTCAAACTGGCACAGGTCTAGCAACGGGAAGCCGAGAGTGTCGGCTGGACCGGACGCCAGATCCATCGTGTAGGAGACAGTAGTCATCCACAGGAAGGCCACCATGACCATGACTCGCCGAACGCTGTTGACCGCCACACCTGCCTTGTTGGTCTCGCCAGTTCGCTTCGGCCCCGTCGCCGACCCGGGGCTGCCACCGCTGCCGGAACCCGGCCAGCCGGCCGAACAGGTCCTCCGCGCCTTGATCGCGTGGCACGGCGGAACGGCGGCTGCTGTCGTTGCACTGACGGAGGGACTAGATAGGGCATTCGGCGAAGCCTACGTCGATGACGAGCAATACAACGCCATCAAACCACGCCTCGAACGGCTTGACGTTTGGGCCACCGGACGCATGATCGATGAAGCGGTCCACGAGGAACGCATCCAGGCGGCTTGTGCAAGATACGGATACAAGTGATGATCGCCTGAAAGCCGTTTAACTCCGTGAGTCGAGGCGGCCATGTTGTCAAGGAGACCGGCCTCGGCACCCAAAATCATACGGCGGGGAATCGCCCGAAGGAATCGGACCATCGCGAGGAGGCAGTATGCGCCGCTTCTCCATCCGCACCCTGATGGCATTCATCGTCCTCGCCGCCGTCGGTCTGGCGGCTCTCCGTAACGCGAATGAGGACTGGGCCGGGATGATGCTCCTGACCGCCCTGTCCGCCGTCGGAGTTGCGGTCCTTGGGGCGAGCCTGATGCGAGGCCGGGAGCGGGCGTGGTGGCTGGGGTTCGCCGTCTTTGGCGGTGGGTATCTGTCTCTGTCCGTCGGCCCGTGGGTCGGCGATCCGTTCCGGCAACAGCTCGTCACGACGCATTGGATAGGCCAGCTCCGCGACCTATTGTTCGAATCGAACGCCGGAGCTTTGCGGCTTGAAAAACAGGAACTCGAGACTGAGTTGGCCAGGCTGAGACAGGCGACGCCGAAGTTCAAATACGACCCCGTCGTGGCGACCATGACGAATAATCTTCGGTCCATACAATCCCAACTGACCGCAAGCAAGTATGCGGGACTCCGCTACGACGAATTCCAGCGAGTCGGCCACTGTCTGTTCGCCCAGATGTCCGGACTGCTGGGAGGGATGGTCGCCACGTGGTTCCTCGCGAGGCGGGAGAGGGGTGGAAGTGACGCCGGGTCGTTGCCACACTCGACGCAGGAGCGAGCCCAAGTCGTTGACGAGGGCGGCACGTGAGGCCAAGACGTGATTAGCACCCGAGAGAGGTTTCTCGTTGCCGGCACGAATCACGATAGGAGGCCACCATGTTCCGGGTCAGCCGCCAAGGCGAAGGCGACGACGACGCTGATGGCATCAAGGGTGCCCGGTGAGAGTGCTCAAGATAATTGACTGACGTCCGATCACGATAATCGATGGAAGCCGTGGTTTGCACACGGCCGAAGTACCGGTGGCCCCTTCTCTCGACTCCGGATTGTCGTTCCGTTCCCTGCTCTCTCTGGGCGGCGGAACGGGGAACGCACCGTTGATCTCGCTCAGACCCTCGTTGATCACGGAATATCAGTTGGTGTCGACCCTCAACGATGTTGCCCCAAATTGCGCACCACGCTTCGCGCGACTCGGCCTCGGGATGGCAAACGGACAGCCACGAGCGCTCGGCTATGGGTGTTGGTTCAGGTGTGCCGCCTTCTGTTTGCAAAGACGCACTGGCTTCGAGGAAACGCCCTTCAGACCGATGATCGCCGACCACGGTCACCTCTCGGAGAGGTGCTTCGGTCGATCTCACCGAAGCGGGCAGCTAGCCACCGCGGAGCACGCCTCGGTCCACTGGCGGTCGCTGTACGTCAACGATCCGGAGGCCAACGAGGTCGAGTGGGTCTACCTAGACTTGTGCGGCCCTGAGAACGCTGGTTAGAATTCATCCCGTGTCCTGATGAACCGGACGAACCCCCGATGTTGGAGGAAGACGATGAGGCTTGTCAAGCTCGTGTGCGCACTCGCCCTGACGGCGACCTTTGGGATATTCGGTCCTGTTCCCGAGACGATGGTGCGGGCCGACGAAGTCGTCGCCCTGGTCCCGGCCTATTTCTATCCGTCGTATCTGGGTTCCCCCTGGGACGACCTGAACACGACCGCCGCCTCTATCCCCATCGAGGCGATCATGAACCCGGACAGCGGCCCCGGACCCGCCGTGAACAGCGATTATGTCACCGCCGTCCAGAACCTCCAGGCCGCTGGCGGCAAGGTCATCGGCTACGTCGCGACCGGCTATGGTGCGCGGGATGCGGGAGACATCCTCAACGACGTCTCCAATTATGTGGCCTGGTACGGCGTCAATGGGATCTTTCTCGACGAGATGGGCAACGAGGATGGCTCGCTGGACTACGTGGGGCTCTACCAGTCCATCAAAGCGATAGCTGCCGAAGCGGGCATCGACTTGCACGTCGTCGGCAACCCCGGGGAACCCTTCTCCGAGTCGTACATCACCGCGGCGGATACGCTGGTCATCTTCGAGGGGCCTTATGCCAATTCCGACCCGACCGGCCCCAGCTACGAGGACTTCCCCAAGAAAGGCCCCTATACCGGTCTGACGCCCTGGTGGCTAAGTTACAGTCCGTCTCAGATCGCCAACATCGTCTACGCCGATCCGACCGAACTCGACCTCCTCCGGTCGGTGGTCAAGGCACTTTCCCAGAATGCGGGCTACATCTACATCACGGATGGCACGCTGCCCAATCCGTACGGCGGACTCCCGAGTTACTGGGATATCGAGGTGATTCTGATCGAGATCATCAACGACCTCCTCTAGTCGGTGGCCATCCTCGCTGGACAAACGCATGAAGGCCGCCCCGCCGGATATCACCCCAGCAGGACGGCCCTTCGGCCTTCGCGCTCGCTTCTTCAGAATTCCAGTACCGACTCAGGACGCTCGGCCTGGCCCCCTCGTTGCGGATCTGCACAGTGCGCTCATGTCGAAGAACCGCTCTACAGGGCCGGTTAACACGCCCAGCCGAGGCGGCCGAGTCTTATATCGGCCGACCTCGCCATCCCTCACCAGGCGGAGCCAGCATGTTCCGGGTCAGCCACCGTGGCGAAGGCATCGATAACACCGGCACCCTTTATGGTGAACGGGAGATCGTCCGGAGTCGGCAGCCGGGCCGGTACGACGTCGATGAGATTCAGGCTGAACCGTTCCCCTCGGGCCATACCAGCCGGTCGTGGGGTCGGATGATCCGGCATCTGGACGGGCGTGTCGAGGATAATGCGTAGCCGTGGGAAGCGTGAAGGCGTTTCGGCGACCGCGCCCTTGTATTCGCCAGAGTCAGGACTACTATGAACGGCGATGCGAATCGAAACCGGACTTCGCGATGACACCGAGCCAATGCGGAAGTCCTTTCAAATTGAGCAAATCCGGAGGAGGTGCACCATGAGGCCGTGGATTCGCGTCGCTTTGACGGTGAATCAGCATCCTCGGAAAGCGCTCGGGGCGAAGTCTCGATCGGCGCTTGGCGTGATCGTCGCACTTTGGTTCGCAGCACCGTCTCATGCCATAGCGGGGTTTCTGTCGAATACTCAAGTGACTCAGGAGCAGCTCGCAAGTGCCTTCGTGTTGGAAGAGCCAATCACCGCGTACATGACGAGCACTTTTATGTTCGATGATGGATCAAAAGGCACTGTCGGCTCACAGGTGTTCATGGGACAAGGCAACAACTCAGGCATCAACTTATACCTCTATCAGATTACGGCGCCGAGTGGTGCGAACGTCATCAACGCGTTCGTTCCGTTCATCGATTCAAAACCAGCCGAGATCAATGGGCAGCTTGACACCTCGATCTTCATCAGTGGCTTTAGCGGGGCCTCTGCGATCGGTGGCTTTACGACAGTAGGCCAGGTCAAACCGTTTTCCGTCTTCTTAGACGATTCAAATAACCGCGTCTTGGTCACGTACGCCAGCGCAGACGGTAAACAGGGGACTCCGATTGGCCAAGGACAAACCGGTTATATCTTTGGTTTCTTCTCGGCCAATCAACCGGTTAAATCCGATCTGATGACGTTAACGTCTGGCACCAGAGTGAACCTTCCCCGGGCCACGATCTACACCTCCGGAGTTCCGGAGCCATCGTCGTCCATCCTCCTTCTACTGGGCTTGATAAGTGGGGTCGTCATCCAAAGAAGAGGGTTCTCGAACAACATGAGATCCCCGTCAATCTGACGCGAGGCCCTCGTTGAGCACCCACGCCAGCCTCACCCCCGCCTCAAGAAGCCGCCGCTTCGCCACGGGCAGGCTCCGCTCGTAGTACGCATCCCCCAGTTTGGCCCCCGACTTCATCCTCTGCCCCGTCGCCGGGTCCTGGTAGGCATCCCGGGCCGCCAGCAGGCTCGCGGTCACCCACTCCTCGACGGAGTCGCCCTTAGCCTTCTGGCGGGCTTCTGGCGTGTCCATCGCGACCAGGTCGTCGAGCCACCGGGCCCCATCCTGGCTCGCCCGTTCGATGATGCCGGTGTTGGGACCGATCTGGAAATGAGAGCCACTTTTGATCGTGAAGACGGAGCCACAAGGGGCGCTCGAGTGAGGTCCAAGACGATCGGCGCATGCGGCCACGCCGCTCGGCACGCGGTCAAATGCGAGGAGTGAGGTCGGTCTCAATCTGTGTCGTGACGTCGCGAGACGCGGACGGACCGGCCAGGCGTTCCTGCTCCGTGAGTCCGACGTTGGGGACGGGACCACCGCCAATTCACTCGCCGTGGACCGCCGCGGGCCACCACAGGATGACCAGGTCGCCAAGACGAAGCCCCTACTTGGAGCTGCTGGCGGATCCTGGACCAGGGCCTGGGGCCGACGCGAGCCCGCTGTTCAAGGAACCGGCCGCTTGAACCAACAGCCCGGCAGGATCGCCGGGCTGGCTCAAGGGTGGGCTGGACATCCCGGTCACTAACGCCAAAGGATGCTCACTTCGCGGGGAATACCCGCTCCGGACGTGGACGCGCCGCGCTGATTCACGCGCTGGTCGAATCAGAATCTTTGTCTCTCATCCGATAGCTATCTCCTTGAATCACCAGTGCCTCCCCGTGATGCATCAGCCGGTCGATCAAGGCCGTGGCCAGGGTGTTGTCCACGTCGAACAGGGCGCCCCATTCCCGGAAGGGTCGATTCGTCGATAGGACGATCGATCCGGATTCATAACGGGCCGCGACCACCTGGAACAACAGATCGGCCCCGCGCTTGTCGATGGGCAGATAGCCCAGCTCATCGAGCAGGAGCAGACTGGGACGGACGTAGGTCTTCAGCACCTTGCCCAGCAGACCGTTGATCTGGGCCGTGGTGAGATGATTGATCATGTCCACGACCCGTGTATGGCGGACCGAGTAGCCGCGCTCGGCCGCCGTGTAACCCAACGCCGTGAGGAGATGCGACTTTCCGGTTCCGGTCGGGCCGATCAGCACGGCGAAGCCATGGCGGGGGATGAAGTCGCAGTCGAACAACCGCAGGATCGTTGCCTTGGGAATCCGCTTGGGAAAGGTGAAATCATATTCGGCCAGGGTTTTCAACTTGGGCAGCCGGGCCTCGCACAGCCGCCGCTGGAGGGCGCGTTGCTGACGGGCGGCTTGCTCCAGGCCGATCAGAGTCGCCAGGACTTCCAGCATCGAGCTCCCCTTGCGCCGGCGTCATCCAGCACTTCGCGGTAGGCTTTGGCGATCTCGGGCAACTTCAATTCGGCCAGATCGCGGTCCAATCGGGTCTGGAGATTGTCCTCACGTCGTGCCATGAGCGTCCTCCGCGGTGTGAGTGCAGAAGCGATCGTAGAAGCTGGGATCGGCCGGTTCCAGTTCGATCTCATCGATCAATTCGCGCCGCCGGGGCGTGGGCAACGTGGGGGTCGGGAGTTGCCGCCGTCGCCGTTGGGCCAACAGGAGGTTCTCGACCGCCGCAGCATCGTAGATCGCCAGTTCCAGGGCCTCCGCGATGGCTGAGAGCAGTTCGGTGGCCCCGTAGAGTTGGGCCAGGCCGAGTAAGCGACGCAGGTGAACGCCGGTCTTGATCGGCTGACGCCGCAGGCCGAGGTGGAACTGGCGTGCCTCGGGCCCCAACGCGTCAAACGTCTGTTCCAGCGCGGTGCTCCGAGCCCGACGGCCCAGGGCCAGCGGGCAGTGCGATGGTCCGGCCGGACCATCAACTGTCCCCGCTGGTAGCAACGGACATGCTGGGTCAGCACCTGACCCTCGTGGAGGACGCGGACCGCGTCGCGGTCGGCGCGGATCGTGACCGCCCGGCGAGCGAACTTCGGCGGTGTCGAATAGCGGTTGCCGTCGAACTCGACCCGCGCATGGGGACTGACGACCGCGGCCACGACCTCGTCGGTGTCCAACGGGATCGCCGGCAACGGGCGCAGCCGCGGGCGCTCACGCAGGAAGCGATCGACCGGCCGCTCTTTGGTCGTCTCATGGAGCCGCACGTTGGCCACCTGGTCACGCCACAGTGGTGCCAGAGCCAGGTAGTCCTCGAAGCCCGTCAGCTCCGCCCCACGGCCGGCCAAGGCGTTGTGCTTGACGTAGCGCACGGCCCCCTCGACGATCCCTTTGGATTCCGGGTCGCGTCGTTCGCAAGCGATCGGCTGCAGGCAGAAGTGACCGCACAGCGCCAGGAACTCGGGATGGAAACAGGCGGTGCGGCCCGAGCCGTTGAGGACGGCGGCTTTCAAGTTGTCGACGATCAGGGCGCGGGGACTGCCGCCGAAGAACTCCAGGGCGTGCACCACGCCGCGATAGAACTCGGCCTTGCATGCGACAGCGTGAACTCGATGAACATCAGGCGGCTGTAGCAGAGCACGGCCACGAAGACCGAGACCTTGCGGGTCGTGGTCCCGAGTTGGACGTGACCGCACTCGCCCCAGTCCACCTGCATGGCCTGGGCCGGCTCGTAATGGACCTCCTGGTAGATCCGTCCGCGAGCCGGGCGGATGGTCCGGAGATAGCGACGCACGAGGATCGTACTGCCGGTATAACCGTCGGGCCCGCGGGCGATCTCCTCGCGGATTCGCACCGCCGAGAGTTCGGGACACTTTTCCACCAAGGCGTTGATCTTGGCCTTGTACGGGTCCAAAAGACTGGCGCGGCGTGCGCGGGGGGGCGCCGAGGGATGATCCCGCTGGAGGGCCGCGGTCACGGTCCGCCGGGCGCAGTGGAGTCGTCGCGCAATGGCCCGGGTGGAGAGCTTGTCGATCTCGGCCAGGCGGCGGATCTCCGCCCACAAACCGACGTTCATGGCAGGCTCCTTTCGTCGTCGAGCTGAGGGAGTGCGGCGGCCTGGCGCAAGATCTCGCCCAGAGACATCAGTCCTCCGCCGGACTCACCGCGGCGTTGGCCGGCTGGCGGCAGGGAGAGCACCTGAGTGAAACGCGTCTCATGGGCGATGAGATCGCGGGCGAGCAATTCCTCACGGGCGGCCATCAGGGCCGGCAAGTTCATCCGCACCATGGCGGCCATGGTGGCGTCGCCATAGAACGACAACCCGTGCTTGTCGGCCACGGCACAGAGGGTGAAGTACAGCAGCACGGCGTCGCGGGAGAGGTGCGCAGGCGTGCTCGCGCACGAAGCGACGGTCAACCCAGGACCAACCGGTCTGGGGGGGACGCCGCAGTCGCGGGGACGAGGATGGGTGTCGCAGGCATGCTGGAACTCCTGAGGGAAAACCACCGGCTCCAGCAAACCAGCGCGGCGGATGGCCACGCGATAAGTGACGACCGGCGCCGCCTGGGGAGGACCGTCATTGGGGAGGTGGTCGCGATGGTGCCGAGTTGGTGAGATGGCCTGATCGAACGATGCGGCGCTTCGTGCGGCCTGGTACTCGATCGCGCGCTTCTTCCGCCCATCCGAGGTGCCGCGGGAAAGCCACTTGCGTTCCCGGTCCTGGACATTGCGAACGGCCTGCCGGCAGGCAGGGCCGCAGTAGCGGGCGGGGTTGCGGGGCGAGCTCACGGGGTGCTCATGGCAGCCCGGCCGATCGCATAACGGCGGAGAAAAAAATCTTCTGCTGCGTGACCACGCGCCGGCGTAACTTCTGAGCTCTCAATGGTCTGGGACGCAGACTTCGCTCGCTGACGGCGCACTTTTTCCGCCTGGGCATGCTGGGCTCTGGCCTGGGCGTGCTGGCGATGTCGGGCTTGCCGGCGCACTGCCTGCCAGCGGTGGACCTCCCGCTGACATTGCGGGTCCTGGCAGTGGCGCTGGTTCCAGCGGCGGGGCTGATACTTGCGTCCACACCCCTTGCGGAAACAAATCCGCGGGCGCAGTCGGCGCCCTCTGGCCGAAGTGCCGTGCTTTGGCGTACCCTGACCGGCGCCCACGGGAGGTACTGCTCCCAAGGGAAAGCTCGAGGAGGATGCCCTACCATCCTCCTCGAGCGTGATCAAAAGGCGAAGGAGACGCTGATTTGTGAGTCTATCGCCTTGTTGAGAACAAGACAAAAGATGAAACGGTCTGAGACATGCGCTTCAGAAGGAGAGGCCAGGATCGACGACAGCTCGGGTGGCTCCCTCCAGACGATCGAAGATGGCTCTGATTTCCCGATCGGTATCAGGTGTCCCACACCCGGTGCATGTTGGACCCGCGGGAGAACCAACGGACTTGGGTATCGTTCCCGCCGCGGTCGTGGTTGTCCCCGACGTGGCAAGGCTGGTGGAGGTCCTCGACCAGATGCACGACGAAACGGAGCGCAGGGCGGCGTTCCGCGACCGGGGCGTCCGGGTTCCCAAGGACGTTCAGGAACTCCCGGATCTTCGGGACAATGGAACCATGGCGGGAGTCGTCCGCGGCCCACTTGTCATCGTACTTAAGCTCATCTAAAGGGATGTCGATGTAGTGCCAAGGGGCAGACTTCCTCATCCTCCCCCGGACCTCGTCGGCCCACGTCGAGCAGTCGGCCAGCAACTCTCCCGGCTCCAGCAGGGCCTTGATCTCTTGCTTCGCCCGATCGGTCAGGTGATGTTCGGCCAGCCTGGCAATCACGCGATGACCCAACCTCCCCCAGGCCCATGCCGGGGAGGCGGCCGCGGCGGTCATCAGAGAGACGAGGGTCAGCATCAGAAGGGCACGGAAGGCGCGGCGGGGGTGCATTGCGGGCTGTTTCCAGGCAGGAAATCAAGGGCTGGAAGAATGGAAATTATCCGCGAGTTCGTCCCGCGCGGCAATCCCCGGGTCTTATCGCCGTTGAGGACCCGCTCGGTCATGGACGTCCGGTTCCCCCCTCAGATAGAGTCTTAATTGTCCGCTTGATCCGAGACTTGCATCAAGGGGGGAGCAGGGCCATGGATCGCGATGAGGCGCTTAGATTGCTCAAAGGCGGACCGGAAGGAATCGCCGAATGGAATCAACGTCGTGAATCTGGTGAAGAGATACCACTCCTCGACCGCGCGTGTCTTCGTGATGCCAAGCTTACGAAAGTCGATTTCCACGACGCAAGTCTCAGCGAATCCAATCTCCGAAATGTCGATCTCCGCGGAGCCGATCTCCGAAATGTAGATCTGATTCGAGCTAACCTCAGCGGAGCCACTCTCAGCAGAGCCAACCTCAGCGACGGCACATTTCTGGATGCCATCCTTTTCGAGACTATACTCTCCAACGCAGATATAAGAGGGGCTGATCTCAGTGAGACCAATCTCAGCCGGGCGCAGCTTTCGATGAGTGATCTCGCCAAGGCGGATCTCAGCGGAGCCGATCTCAGTGGGGCGAATCTGCGCGAGGCCAACCTCAGCGGGGCTAGTCTCAAGTTTGCGAACCTTCGATGGGCCAAGCTTGATGGAGCGAACTTGAGCGCGGCCGATCTCACTGGTGCAAGTATCCTCTCAGCCAGTCTGCATCGAGCTTTTCTCACGAAGTCCATCTTCAATGATACAATCATCGCAAATGTGGATCTATCCGAAGTCAACGGTCTCGATTCAATCGACCACATGGCTCCTAGCCTGGATTCCCATGGAGGCAGATTGGGCTAACATTTGTTGCCGCATGATTGGAAAAAAGCCCGCGATACTCAGCTTTTCGCCTCGGAACTGGTTATGCTCCTCCAAGAGTTAAAGGTGGGTCTCCCACTAAGTTAACTTGATCACCATGGATGATATGTTCGTCGATCGAATCTCACTTCCTCCTGGAAAACAAGGGGTTCTTGCGACAAATCTATCGAATTCACCACAGTGGATGCATTGAGTTGACACCGTGGATGCTCTTTTTTCAGTTTACGGATCACCTAACATCGAGAGAGGCGTTTCGATGAGCCGTTTCAAGCCAGAACCACTTGAAATCCAGGGGAAAACCCACTTCGACGAATTTTGCTTCGTTTATGGATTGCGTCGTAGCCTACCCCGTTTTTGCCTCCATGGGAATCCAGGCTAGCTCGATAAGTACCGATACTCTCGTTCGCTCCAAAGGAAATATCCCCGATGCATTCCTGCGAGGCTGTGGCCTACCTAATGTACTCATTGCCTACGCCCCCAGCCTGATTAGCTCGATGAGTCCGATTCAGTTCTATTCGTGCTTCATCAGTTACAGCTCCAAGAACCGGGACTTCGCCGAACGCCTCCATGCGGATCTCCAGGCCAAGGGTGTACGCTGTTGGCTCGACCACGAGGATCTCAAGATCGGTGACAAGTTCCGCCATCAGATCGATCAGGCAATCCGGGTCCACGACAAGCTCATGCTCGTTCTCTCGGAACACTCCATCGCGAGCAATTGGGTCGAGACCGAAGTTGAAACGGCCTTGGAGCGGGAACACCGGGAGAACCGGACGATCCTCTTCCCGATCCGGCTCGACGATGCGATCCTGGAAACCCCGGTCGCCTGGGCCACGCACATCAAACGGACTCGGCACATCGGCGATTTCAATGGTTGGAAGGATCACGACGCCTATCAGAAAGCCTTTGATCGCTTACTCAGAGACCTGCGGGCCTCGGAAGGGGGAGCCGTCTCGTCTCCTGGCGTGTCGCCGGCCTCGGTCGATGGATGAGCCGGCCCTCGGGTCGATCGCCACGCCAGCGGCGCCATAGCCGCCTCGGGATGCTCATTTTTCTGCTTCGGACTGGGCCTTTGTTCGTTGGGCCTTCGCCAGAGCCTCCCGGGACGCATCCAGGGCCTTCTGTAATTTCGCAATCAACCTCGCAGATTCCTCTCGGGACGCCGCGGTCTCTGCTCGGGTCACCGCGACTTCCGCTCGGGCTCGATACAACTCCCGCTCCATCCGCCGACGCTCGATGACCAAGGCGAGAGCCAGGGCCAGGCTGATGACGAGGAACATCAGCGTGCTGATGCGGAATCGCCAGCGGGGACGTTGCTGTTCCATTGGTCGGGATCTCGACGACGTTTGGCTGGAAGGTCTCAACCCAAGATCGCCGTTCACGGTTCCGGCGGGTCCGGCTCGACCGGGGGTCAGGGGTAGTGGGCGGCAGGACGGTATTTCTCCGCGAGCGCCTCGTGCCAGGTAGCCACCCCCACGTCGTCCATTGTCATGACTTTCCCATCGGGATCGACGTAGGTCACCTTCGCGCCGACGCTGCCCGGGCGAATGATCGCACCGGCCCTCGCCTTGGACACGTGATAAGCCGCGAGCGACGCGACCTCCCGGCGCCGATGCTCTAGTGAAAACCTGAGTGCCCCCCCGGTTGTCTTGAATGCGTCTGCCGAAAGCTGGACGGCCCGAGAATCTCTCGCGATGACCTTGCGTTCGATCCCACGAATCGTGGCAGTCTTCTCGTGGTTGACCTTCGTTATGATCGTGGGGATGACGTTCCGGGGCACTGCGGAGATAGGACGGGATATTACACACCTTACGTGTGCTTCACTTGCCGGGCTGCTTGCCGCCGGGACTTCGGGGCTTCTCCCCCGTGCCCAGCCATTCCAGCGCATTGAGAATCATTCGGTCTTGCACTTCGTTGGCGAACGAGGAGGACAACTCCTTGCTGGGTTTGGTTTCATAGTCCATGTCGTTATGGCCCATGTTGAAGTAGATCATACGGTATTTCTGGTTCGTCCAGACCACGGGATAGTATCCGTCATGCCAGATCTCGTGCTTCTTCGGCCCGGTGCCCAGGGGGAAGCTGGCCGGATCGATCGAGGCCAGGATCCGGATATTCGGGCTAGTTCTCAGATCCTTGGACCACTTGTACCATTCGTTGGGGGCACTCTGGAAAGTGGCCGGCAATCCGACGGTCGCGGGATGCTGGGTGTCCTCCACCCGCAGGATCGCCGAGGTGGGTCTCCATGTGTTCCCGACGTACATGCCGGAGCCCAGGAACTCGTTGTGATACCAGTCCCAGTTCTGCGGGTATTTCGAAGGAGTGAGCGCGAAAGCGGAGAAGTGAAAGCCCATCCAGGCGCCGCCGTTCTTCATGTATTCCTGGAACGCTTCGCGCTGGCGTGGCGAGTCCGGTCGCGTGTCCAGAAACACGACCACCTGGTACGACGCGAGAAACCCCCGGTTCAGGTCGTCCCAGTTTTGCGTGGACTCGAACGAGAAGTGGTGCTCGGCGGCCATCCGGGCAAACCACGACTTCGCTTCCTTCACGAAGCTAATGTGCGCAGCATCGGCCTTCCCGGTATAGAAAGCGATTACCTTGAATCGTGGCGTTGTCTCCTGAGCGAACGCGGAAGACACGCCGAGACAGGCGACGAGAACGGCGATGCAGTTCGTCTTGAATGCCATCCATTCGCTCCTCGCTTTGTGCCAACTAAAATACGGGGGACACCCAACGTAGCGACTGCTGAGGCTAACCAATGATATCCTCGGAAGTCTGTGCTACAAGCGGTGGGACACGGATGGAACTGAAAGACCACCGGCTGGAAGCGGGTGGGTTCGACAGTCGGCTCGAAGTCCGACTGATATGGGACCCGGAGAAGGCCAAGATGCAAGCTCCTTCGCCCGCTCGATGACCACCGAAATCCTCAGCCGGTGCGACCGGCCAAGCTCACTTCGACGTACTGGAAGTGGTCGCCTGGGAGGCGCGGGATTTTAGATCCCAAAGTGAGACATTGAAGGCAGGCGACATCCGGCTTCGAGGACGCGAGGCACTTCTGGAGCACCGGCAGCCTCGCTCCGATTCAGTTGACGTTGTAGGTGGCGATTTTCATCCGGCCGTTTAACCGCGGGCCTATTTCTTAGTACTCGTCCCCGGGTATCGAATAGATGATTGGCGGCGTGGCATCACCTCACTCTTGCGTGAAAGGAGGTGCTCTATGAAGCTGCCTAGTTGGCTTCTCACGTCTGTCCGAGCCCGATGCTTCCATCGCACCCAGGTTCCTCATAGCGGTGCATCGGATAGGGTTCTCGGGAGAGCGATCAAAACTCACGGTGCGGCTCGACGGAACATGGAGACCCGAGAAACCCGCCTATCTCCCCCTGCCACTTGGCTGGGTACTCTCGTATGTTTTCGGGAAGAATGAGACTGCCCAGCAGTCCCGGCACCGTGTTTAGAATCCTGTGGCACATTGCCAACGTCGAATCAGCGGGCATGGAAGCGTAAGGGCAGATTTCTTGACATGCAACTGTGACAAGTAGCCATGTATCACGTGATGGTGCTCTTGGCTTTGTTGCCGTGCCAGACTCGGCACTCGGTGCGCGGTTCAGATCCCCCGGCCGGGGAACCAAAGCACTCGAAGTCCGTCGCGAAGCCCGAGGGTCAGAAGCTTCGGCCCCGAGTCGCCTTTCCGAAGATACCCGCCTCGATACCCACGGACGTTGCGTGGCGGGCAGCCCTGGATATCTGGGATGAGGGACCAGAGGTCTTTTCCGGTTATGGTTTTGGTCGCAAAAGGCGGGACCTGGACCTTGCGCACGCTGAAATCAACCGGCGCTTTCGGCAGGTTGCCCGACGCCACGGCCTCACCGACAGTCAACTGGACTGGGTCGCCAACCACTTGTGCAATCGGGACCTCCTTTGTGATTATCTGGGTCTCAGTATCTAGGGCCGCCTCATGAGCAAGTCCGGTGGCCGGGTTCTAATCAAGACTGGCCTTTCCAGGAAAGTTGATCAGATCTGCATTTGCAGACTTTGTTGCGCTCGTTTAACCGGTGTACGCGTTCACACCTCGGTTGACAATTTTCCGAGATTATCACTCGTTCCCACGCTCGGCGTGGGAATGCCGTCTGCGACGCTCCGCGTCGTCTTCGTCTTGGATTTCCAGTGACCCGTCGGTTGTCACCGAAACCCAGGACTCCGTCTCGGCAGGGTTGCGGGCGTCGGAGGATCTCCCAGGCGTCGGATCGAAGGGGAGCCCCGCTCCAGCGGGTTCTCGGAGATGGCGCTCAACTTCTGGCTCATCATCGCGTCGGTCCCAAGGATTCTCGGAGGCCTGACTTCGAAGAGGACGACGCCGAGCGTCGCAGACGGCATTCCCACGCGGAGCGTGGGAACGAGTCATCGCGTTCCGACGGGGTAATCGGCGGTTTCGATGCCGAATGTCACATAGACTAGCATTGATATTTCCTGATGCCTGAAAACCAGGTATCTTACAACTGTTGACCAGGGTGTGAACGGGTACTTCCGCAGACGTAGCCCAGGTCCAGCACGCCTACGGGATGCTCAAGCCGGGCGGCCGGCTGGTCGCCATCATGAGCGAGGGGCCGTTCTTCCGTTGGGCTGACCAGGGATTCCGCGACTGGCTCGATGAGGTCGGAGGAGAATCGGAGCAGCTACCACCCGACGCCTTCAAGGCCAGCGGGACCGGCGTCAACAGCCGTCTGGTCACCATCTCGAAGGCGGAAGCCAATCCGGTGGGACCGATCTTTGATTCGGCAGCGCTTTCGATCATTGGACCGGCAGCGCCTTCGTCTGGTTCCCAGCGCGGCACTTCTGACCGTTTGTCTCTCCGTTCTCGTTCTCGAGAGGGCGATCGCTTCAACGGCAGCGCCTTCGTCTGGTTCCCAGCGCGGCACTTCTGACCGTTTGTCTTGCCGTCCTTGTTCTCGAGAAGACGATATACTGGCATGTCAGCGTCGGGTCTGCGTTGGAATAGCGCTCGAGGAGAACGCGATCAACATTCTCCCCGAGCTTTTCCCTCGAGAGTAGCCGCTCCCGTGGGCACTCCTCACGTTACGAAACGATACCGCCGTCTGCCCAGAGGCCGCCGACCGCGCCCACGGATCTGCCTGCGCAAAGGTTGCCGACGCAAGTACCAGCCGCGATGCTGGAACCAGCGCTACTGCCAGGACCCGGAATGCCTGCGGGAAGTCCGCCGTTGGCAAGCGGCTCGCCGCCAGGCAAAACGCCGCCAAGACGCCCGCGCCAAAGCCCAGCATGCCCAGGCCGAGAAACAGCGCCGCCAGCAAGCCAAAGCCACGCCCAAAGCTATTGAGAACCCGGACGTTGCGCCTGCGCGTGGTCACGCAGCAGAAAATTTTTCCCCCACCCCTTCTGCGATCGGCCTGGCTGCTACCAACCCCCGGTGAACTCATCGCGCAACCCGGCTCGCTACTGCGGCACCGCCTGCCGTCAGGCCGTTCGCAACGTCCGGGACCGCGAACGTAAGTGGCTCGCTCGCGGCACCTTGGATGGCCGGAACAAGCGCGCCATCGAATACCAGGCCGCACACCGCAATCGATCCCGGTGTCAGCAAGACACCACCGATCGGCCACCCCGGTCACCGCCGCTATGACGACCCTTCCCCCAAGGCGCCGGTCGTCAATTATCGCGTGGTACCGGCAGACTGCTTTAGCCTGGGCATCCTGTTGTTCACCCCCAGGAGCCCCAGCATGATACCCAAGCGCATTCTGGTTCCCCACCGACTGCGGCGGCCTCCCGCAACCGGTTGGTCCTGGCTCGACGGTCGCTTCGTGCGCGAGCACATGGACCAGCTCTCACGCGAGGCCGTGCTGTTGTACTTCTTTCTGTCAGCCGTGGCCGATGTCAACGGCCTGTCCTTCTACAGCGATGGCACCCTGGCCGCTCGGTTGCGCATCCCCCTGCCCAGCTTGCTCCAGGCCCGTGACGAGCTTTTGGCCTACGACCTGATCGCCTACGAACCGCCGTTAACCCAGGTCCTTTCCTTGCCTCCGCGCTGTCAACGCCGCAGATCCGAGCCCGGCGGCGGGCTGATGCAACTGGGCGATATCCTGCGCCAGGCTATCGCGTCGACACCTCTTGACAAGGAAAGGAGTCAGCCATGAAGGTGGCCTTGTGGGCCGAGATTCGTCGCCTGGCCGAGATCGAGAACCTCTCCGCTCGGGCCATCGCCGGGCGACTTCACTGTTCCTGCCGCACGGTCGCTCGAGCGCCTCCAGTTGCAGCAGCCTCCCACTCACCGCGACCCCTGCCGTGTCAGTTCCTTGGACCCCTACAAGTCCAAGATCGACGCCCTGCTGGCCCAGTATCCCGAGCTGTCGGCGGTGCGCGTCCACGAGGAGATCGCTCGCGGTCCCAATGGCTACACCGGCAGCGTGATTACCGTCCGCCGCTACGTGCGGTCCCTTCGCCCCGCGCGGTCGCGTCTATCAAGAAGTCCACTACGAACCGGCTCAGGCCATGCAGGTCGACTGGGGCGAATGCGGCCACGTCCAACTCGGGACCACGACCCGCAAGGTCTCGGTCTTGGTGGCCGTCCTCTGCTACAGCCGGATGACCTACATCGAATTCACCCTCTCGCAGCGCAAGGCGGAATTCTATCGCGGCCTGGTGCACGCCCTGGAGTTCTTTGGTGGCAGTCCCCGTGCCATCATCTTCGACAACTTGAAAGCGGCCGTGATCAATGGCTCCGGCCGCGCGGCCTGCTTCCATCCCGAGTTCCTGGCGCTCTGCGGCCACTACTACTTGCAGCCGATCGCCTGCCAACGGCGCGATCCGGAATCCCAGGGGATTGTCGAAGGGGGCGTGCGCTACGTGAAACGAAACGCCCTGGCCGGTCGCAGCGACGAGCTCGTCCGCTTCGAGGACTACCTCGCGCTGGCACCCCGGTGGCGCGACGAGATTGCCAACGTCCGGATTCATGAGACGACTCGAGAACGCCCGGTAGACCGGTTTCATCACGAGCGATCGCGGCTCCGCGCACTTCCCACGATCCCGTTTGACACCGCCGAGATCGTGCTGGCGGTTGCCAGTCCCCATGCGCGGGTCAAGTTCGATGCGAACCGTTACTCGGTGCCGCCGCACCTGGCGCGGCAGACGGTCACGATTCGCGCCGACGGTCAGGAAGTCGGCATCGTGCACCAGGGCCAAGTCGTGGCCCGGCATTCCCGCTGCTACGGGCGCCGGCAACTGATCGTGCTGCCCGAGCACCGCACCGCGGCACTGAGTATGGGCCGGCGGTCGCCGAGCTCGGCGCTGGAACAGGCCTTTGATGCCCTCGGCCCCGAGGCTCGGCAGTTCCACCTCGGCCTGAACCGCCAGCCGGTGCAGACGGGGGTCCATCTGCGACGCTTGCTGGGTCTGGCGCGCGTCTACGGCACGGCCGAGGTGGTCTCGGCCATCGCCCGGGCCCTGGAGCTGGCGGCCTATGACGCGGCCTACGTCGAGAACCTTCTCCTGGCGGAGCGGCGGCGCCGGCAGCTTCCCACACCCACACTGCCGACTCCCAAACGGCGCGAATTGATTGACGAGATCGATTTGGAACCGACGGATCCCGGCATTTACGACCGCTTCTGTAACACCAGCGACGAGGACTCTGATGGCACGGCGTGAGGATAATCTCCAGGCACGGCTCGACCGCGACCTGGCCGAATTGAAGCTGTGAGAGATCGCCAAGAGCTACCGCGACGTCCTCGACGAAGCCGCTCGCAAAGGGAGCTCCTTCTTGGAAGTTCTGGCGATCCTGATCGGGGCTGAACAGGCCGCCCGTGAGCAACGAGCTCTGGAGCGTCGGCTGCGTGAGGCGCGGCTTCCCAAGCCAAAGACCCTGGCTGAATACGACTTCAGGTTCCCCAAGCGAATCCCCAAGGCCGCGATCGTGCGCTTGTTCGACTGCGACTTCATCGAGCAGCACGGCTGTGCCGTTCTGATTGGGCCGACCGGAACGGGCAAGTCCCATCTTCTCACGGCACTGGGTTACACAGCCGTTGAGCGTGGCCATTCGGTTCGCCATACGCGTGTGGTGGACATGATCAATCATCTGACCGCGGCCCAGCTCAATGGGTCGCTGGGCAAAACGCTCCGAAGTTATGTCCGTCCCAGTCTTCTCCTCCTTGATGAGCTGGGCTATCTGCCCATCGACAAGCGTGGGGCCGATTTGTTGTTCCAGGTTGTCGCCGCCCGTTATGAAGTGGGATCGATCGTGATCACCACGAATCGACCGTTCCGGGAATGGGGCAAACTCTTCGATGTGGACAACACCCTGGCCACGGCCTTGATCGACCGGCTGATGCATCACGGGGAGGGGATCGTGATTCAAGGAGACAGTTATCGCATGAAAGACAAAGATCCCGATTCGACCGACGAGTGACCAAATCGCGGTACGCCAACGTCCGGATCGGGTGTTCGACGCGATGAGAGTGGTTTCGGCGTGAGTGGTGGGGATCGTCCAGCCCACCCTTGAGCCAACCCAGCCACCGTGCTGGGTCACTCGAGCGGCCGGTTCCTTGAAGGGCGGGCTCGCGTTGGCTCCAGGCTCTGATCCAGAATCCGCGAGCAGCTTCCTGCGGGGGGCTTCGTCTCGGCGGCCTGGTCATCCTGTTTGCGGCCCGTGACGGTTCGCAGCGAGGAATTGGCGGTGGCCCCGGCCACCACGCCGGACTCAACAAGCGCGAACGCCTGGCCGGCTCGTCCGTTCCGGGCTTTGCCACGCTCAACTCCAGGTTCGAATGGACTCCGCGCTTTTCGCAACGTGCCGAGTGGTGCTGGTGTACGCGCCCATCGCGCCACACCCTCCGCAACCCGCAGCGCGCTGCCGTCCTGGTGATCGAAAACGACGCCATCTCGATGATCGGTCCCACTTACTTCGTGGCGTACGAAAGAAGTCTGGGCAGACACCATGCCTGAGGGGACTTTTTTCGTACGATGAAGACTTCTTTCGTAACCCATCACACGCCCCTCCCGAAGTACCACCGCTCCGCCGCTCGACCCCCTGTGCTCTGGTCGGTTTTTCGATGGATGAGACCTTGGGTGAGCATGTCAGACAAGAGCGCCCCGAGTTCGCTCGCCTTCTTGTTACGCTTAAAAATGTCGGCGTTGATCTGGGATCGGGTTAGCCCCTGGGGATTCTCCTTCAGCCCCTTCAAGAGCTTCTCGGCGTCGGGATCGCCCATTCCTTCTCCGAAGATCAATCGGGTCGATGCTTCGTTGAATTCCCACGCCGCAACCGCGGCCTCGAGATGGAGAATCCTGACCTGATCGGCCATGTCGAGCAGTGCATAGAGGCACGCCGCCCGCATGACCTGCGCCTCGGCCCGGCTGAGGATCTTGCCGACCAACCCGGGTCGTCCAGACGACAATTCCTCGTAGATCGCGTGCCAGGCTTTGGACGCCCTGGTGTCGCGGGTCATCCGCCGCTTCGGCTCTCTGGCGAACTCGACTATTCGAATCAGTCGTTCTTGCATGGGCGTCCACTCGATCGCCCCCAGATCCCCGCCGTCTGGTAGGACCTTGGAGCGGCGCGAGCTTATCCACCAGAAACGATTCGCGAAGCCGTTGGCGGAATCCGTCTCGGTCAGGTGCTTTCGGATGTCAGCTTGGGTCGCATGGCAGACCAGGGAGACATGGGCGTTGGTCGCCTTTGCCGGGGCATGCTTACCGAGAGTCCGAAGCTGACCAGTATCCCATGCTTGTCGGATGACGTCGCTGAGGGTATTGGTTTCGCGGTTCATCGCTTTCAACATTCGGCCCATTTCCGTCTCGACCACGAGGAGCCGCTTGTCCGCCACCCCTGCGTCCGTGCATACCAAATCCTTGGTCGTGGTCCCGGTTTTCTTGTCCTTGGTCTCTCGTTCTTCCCAAACGGCATCGCGGACATGGTAGATGAGCCCTTCGCCGCTCACGAGTCCGCCCTGAATCCTGTCTGCCGCCCAGACGAGATCCGCCAGGGCTAGGAACCACGAGATGATGTCCCACGAGGTTCCCTTGCGTCCGACTGCCGTTGCCCCGATCAAAGCGATGAACAGATTGAGGTAGTGGCGGGTCGCCCCGACAGAAAAGTGAGCTTCCCGCCCGATCGCATTGCCGAACCCCACGAGGAATTGCATCAGGATCGCGACCGGGTCCGCCTCGGTATGCGGCTCGACCATCGCGACCAGCTCACCCGCGAATCCATGGAAGGCTTTCGGGTCGATCCGCGGCCAGTGATCGAGTATCTCGACGTCCTCGATGTCGGGTTCTGTCAAAACGACAAGCGTTTGTCCGGTCCCGTTGGGACTCGGCTTCGGGTTAGAGCCTGGCGTCGCCTGCGCCTTGCTGCCGGCTTGATGCTGACCGTTGCGTCTCGAGCTCGAGGGGGCGGGATTCTGCTTTTCTTCGCCCTGATCGTCGATCCACGTCCCGAAACCCTGTTGTGCTAGGTCCTTGACGCATGCCTTCCAATCGCCGTTGTGCTTCAGTTTGCAGTACACATACGGCAGCGACAGGCTCTTGGCCTCGAGGGGCGTCGATGACGTGAAGACGCGAAAACCCTTGGTTTTGCCCCACGTCGGCGCTCCACCCTCGATCCTTGTCGGGCCTGCGCAGTATTCGACCCCGCCACTCGTGAAGACCTTCTGCCACCCGAACGGCTCGATAATGTCCGCCAGCCTCGCGCGAGCCTTGAAGTCGTCGAGCGGAGAAACGCCCTGGGTGGGATGGCTGTGCGGGACCTGCATCGCCCACGGCGACGGCTCCGCCTCCACCGGATCCGGAATCTCGTCAAACGTCCTGGCTAGCAGGAAGAGAGCCTCTCGTTCCTCCGACGAGATCGTGGCGATGGAGTCGAGTCCGCCTGAGAGAAACTTGTAGGCCCCGCCGCTGGGGTGCACCTTGCCGTTGCTCGGCGCCGTCACGACGAACCCGCCGATACCGCGTGTCTCGATCAGGGGCTTGCGTCCGTCCGGATCCTTCTCGGTCGGGTTCGGACGCTCTGCCAACTTGGTGTTGCCGTCCAGCGTCTCGCATCGATATAGCCAGTGAATCCCGCCGCCCGGGGTCGCCTCGGAATATCCGGTCTCGATCCGGGTGATCAAGTCACCGAAGCCAAGTTTGTTCGCGGCCTCCCGGAATCGCTCATAGATTAGGTGGTCGTCGAACTCCAGGCACTCCAGGTTGCCATATCCCGTGACGAGCCCGTTGCCGGTTCGGCGGGATCGATACCAACTCCTGACCTCGGCCTCGGTCGCCGGAGTGGTCTGGTAGCGCTTCCAGGGTCCATCCGGCTTCTTGAGCCCATCTTCGGTAGGCAGCGCCGGGGAGAGCTCTACGGCAAGCGCCTTGAGTGCGGTCGCCAGGTGGATGTCGAGCACGCATTGCTCGATCGGCAACCCCGTATCGGAGCCTTCGATCACGCAATAGCCCTGATCTGGGTAGATTTCCCGAACACGCCTCGGAGGCCACTCGCGTCCGTCGAGGTCGGTCCAGGTGACTAGGTCGCCGACTTCAATCTGGAGAGAGCCTGCCCGGGTGTGGCCTCTCTCGCTTGCGCCTCGACCGTGCGTCGCAGGGCGGGGCCAGGTCCCTTGAGGATGCCGTCTGGTCCGGTTTGGGTGGTGCTCACCGGAGACCTCCCTCGCCGGAGAGGACACTCATCAGGAGCGGACCGACTGCCTCCCGAAGTCCCTGGAGCTTCGCCGCGTCTTCCGCCTCGGCGTCAACCTCGGCGTTGGATGCCTCAACGTCCATCACCTCGAGGATCGCCTCCTCCAGCAGACGCGCCCTCTCTTGAGGCGACAGTGCCTCCAACTCGTGGGCGCGGTCCCCATACCTCGCCGCGAACTTGCGATAACGAGAGGTGCTCTTCTTGATGTCGAAGGTCTTGGGGATGTTTCGCTCCAAGACCTGCTCGTGGGTCAGGCAGACCTTCTTGGCGTGGACGCTCTGCACCCCGAAATCATCCCGCATCGATCGCGCGAACGAATGGGCAATATCCTCCCCCTCCGGATCGAAGTCGGACAGGATCAAGAGGACCAGCTTATGCTTCCCGCTCTTCTTGAATCGCTGGTAGAGGCGGTGCCGTGGGTCCAATGATGAGTATCCACGTCCCAGCGTGTAGGGGATGCAATACTCTGCCGCTATACCCTTGATGGAGCCCGCGATCGTGTTCTTCTCGCCCACGATTTCGATATGTACAGGCTGGCTCTGTTGCAGATTCCGGTGGTATCCGCCGAGGAAACGCTGCAAATCACGGTGGATGAAACCGCCGACCTCGGCAAACACATCCCATATCACGACGGGGCGCGTTGGGTCCGCGATGGCCGCGAACGGGATCTCTCCCGTAAGTCGAGCCCTTGTCAACAGGTCACACAGGTCCTTGTAACAATCGATATTGTTCCGATAGTGGGAATCAGCCTTGCCGGCATGGCGTAGCGGCGGAGAGTTCAGCAGGTTGTAATGGATCGACCGATCCGAGAGCGGCCAGTATTTTTGCTGGGCGCCGATGACCTTGATCGCGGCGTCCAGCATGGGCCGTTTTTGCGCTGCTGATCCGCTTGCGTTCCTTCGTCCCATCGATCTTGAGGCAATCGCCACTAACGGCAGACATCTCCTCTCGGTGCGCCTTGAGTGCCCGGTAAGCATCGTCAGGATTGTGCGTGACAACCTTCTCTCGCACGATCTCGGCGAAGTCCTTGACGCGCTGACGATTGAACTCGACCAGCATCGTCTCGAACTCGGGGTCGTAGCGGCTGATCTCCGCTACGCGACACGGGATCTCGGTCAGGCCCGCGAGGCGGCATGCGGCATGCCTCCGGTGTCCGCTCAGGATGAAGTGGTCCTGCGAGATGACGATGGGCTCCTGGAGCCCGTGATCCCGGATGCTGATCGCCAGGTTTCTGATCTCGGGATCGTCCGTACGCACAGGCCGGTAGACCAGCTCGTTTTCGGGAGCGGGTTTGATCGCGTCGAGCGAAAGTCGGACAAGTCTGTCTTTCGATGGGGAGGCCACGCTCATGCTCCGCCTCCCCGCCTCATGGGCGACACCAGGGAGGGGTCATGAACTTCGAAGATCGTGACGACGCATCCGTCGCTCTCGCACGAAAACAGTTCGGTCCGATTGCGTTGACCGCGATAACGGGCAACCCGCCCACAGACAGTACAGGTGACCGGCTCGGGATCTTCGATCGGCGGGGGTTGCTCTTGAGCACTTCTCAGGATAGGATTCATCGGCCTTTCGCTTTTGGGTTACAGTCGAACGATATCGCGTTCCGCCGGGTCGTCACCCCGGCGGTTTCGCTGCGCACCACCAACCCGCCGCAACAAGCCGCTGTGTGGCCTGTTCGGCGCGTTCCTCAACCAGCGGATTCGTCGCCTGCTCGCCGAGCCGATCCGTGGTCAGACTCGTCAAGAACTCCTCGATCCACTCCGCAGTGGTTAGCCAGCCCTGGGAATCGCGGATCGCGCGTAGTCTGATCCGTTCCCCGGGCCGGGCACGCGATGCTGTTCCCCGGACGATGGATCGGACGAACTTGGCAGGATGTGGCGGACGTCCGTCGTGCGGCCAATGGCGCACCGCCTGGGCAGGACGAAGATAAGTCGCTGATCGAGAGAAGGCTGAATTAAGCGCCACACGCCACCCCCGGACTCATAGGCCGACGGCTGGAGTGAAGCTTCTGCTGATCGATCTGACACAGGATGCCTGCGACACGCTCGATCACGTCGTCGCCGAAGACTCGGATGTGGCCTGCCACGGACACAGGCTTGATGCTTCGGGTCCGTATTGCGTATTCAACGCGATGGATGGGCTCGCCCAGCTCTCGGGCGATCGCCCCGAGAGTCAAGGCAACCTCTCTATGGGTCCCCACGGGTCACTCCCGACATGGGCGGCCCTCTACTCGGTACGCCATACCCTATTGGCTGTACTCGATAGCGGCCTCACCTACGTCAGACGCTCCCAAACGCTCCCCGGGGGGGCAGGGTGGGTGGCGCTGACTCCGCCAGGCGATCGCCAGTTATTTTCCAAGCAGTAAGCTCGTATTCTTGGTCCACTTCGTTCATTCGGTAAAACCGAGCTTTCTGGCTAGCGTCAGCCCCTTCCAGGTATCGACGTCGCAACACGTCGATGGGCTCGACGGTCAGTGTGTCGTCTTTCTCTTCTTGTTCGGCGATGATTTCGGCGGGGTCGTCAGACCCGGAGGGGATCGAGGCTAGCATCCGCCGGGTTAGTCGTCTGTCGCCTTCCGTCCTTGTTGCTTTCTGTTTATTCAGAAACTTCCGGTTGGCTCGCCAGGCTGCCGTTTTCCGGATGGTCTTTTCGGACAGTTTGAGTATGTCGGCGATTACTGGCGATTTGGTGCGCGGCTTCTCACGGAGGATTGCCGCAACTCGACTGTCTGTGTCCTCGTCGGCATCCAGATCGCCGCTAGAACTTGAGAGATGGGACGGAGTAACGGTCGAGGTGGCGAGAGTGTCGGGCTTGCGTGGGCGATCAGGCGGTCTCTTGGATTTTTTTTCTGGCTTGCTTGGCCCGTTCGCTTGTCCCTGATCCGTTCCGCCGGAAGGTGATTCGGCCAGTCTTTCCAACACTGCTCTCTGGAGATCAAGAACAGCCCGAATACAGCCTGCAAGGAAATTAGAGAGAGCCCCCCGAGGATCTTATTTGCTCTCTTTTGCCCTCGGCGTCATTGGGCAGATCGAGGTATGGCCGTATCCGTATCCAAGACGATGGCGGTGGCCCAAAAGGGTCTTCTTCGAGGCTTTGGAAACATTTTACATATTCACCCGCTTCCCTTAGAAGAGCCGGACCGCGACTCGGTTGGAGTTTGATCTCCTGTTCGATTTTTCCCCATAGAGAAGCGTAACTCTCCCTACATTCCGGATGACGATCCTCGAATCGCCGCATCTTCCAGACCGCTTCGCGCTTGCTTTGAATCGCAGTTGCGACCAAGGAGACATCCTCAGCAATACTCCGAAGCATCTCGTGGTCACGAGGTAATGGCGAAGCAGGCATTTCCTGACCCCCGAAAAATGCCGGACCGGATCGCCCGCGGGGTTAGGATCGCGAGGCAGATCCGGCCGGCTACCCTGGTGATCAGCCAGGGATCGCATCGATATTACCACACTGAGGCCGAGGCTTAGAGGCGATCCAGTAGTCCGGATCGATGGGCTTAGGCGGCAAACTGCCTGGAGTGATTGTTTCCTCGGCTTGAGCCGGGTCGCATCACCAGACCGCCCTGGCCACCTCCCGCCCGCGATCCGCGTTCACTTCGGCGTAGATTTCAGTCGTGTTGATGTGAGAATGGCCAAGCATTACCTGGCTGGCCTCGACGCCGAATTGCTTCCGGACCGCGGTCGCGTGGGAATGCCGCAGTTGGTTCGGCGCGAACCGCGGGACTCCGGCCCCGTCACACCCCCTATCGATCCCGCACTTGAGGCCCCCCTTCGTCATTGGGAACACGCGGACGCACTTTGCGGCCTTCAGGATCCGGGCGCCAGAATCTCTTGGCACCTCGGTCCGAGGTAGATGACCCTCGACTTGCCGCGATGGCTGGTCTTGTGCTGGCCGGGCCGGTAGAGCCAACATGCTGGATCGGAGCGGTCGATCTCCTCGACAGTCATCGCCATCGCCTCGCCGGGCCGCATGCCTGAAAGTCGCATGACCTGGACCAGGCCGCCGACGAGCTTCGAGACGTGGGGCATGACGGCCGTGATGTGTTCTTCTGCGACCGGGCCGGACAAAGCCTTCTCCCGGCACTCGGTACGGCCCTTCTTGAGCGCCGACACGGCCGCGATGGCGCCTGAGACGCCGTGAGGTACCAGCCCCTCCTCGACGCCCCACCGGAAGCAACGACGAACCCGGCGGATCGCCGCGTTGACGTGATTCCGGCACCAGTCGAGGCGGATCATCTCCTGCCTGACGAGCTTCAAACTCTGGGGCGAGAACTCGGAGACGAGGTTACGGCCGAACAGGTGCAGTACGGGCCGGAGTGCGGCCTTGCAGACGTCGGCTTCTCCGGTCGGAGTGCCATCAGGACGGCGATAGTAGACCTGGGCATGAAGCCAGAACCGCTCACACAGCTCCGCGATCGAGAGGATGGCCGGGGAGGGTTCTGGGATCGCCACAGGAGCCTGGTTGTTCGCGATGCTGGCGACGAACCGGGCATACGCCTCGAGGCTCTCCTGGGAGCCGTGCCGACCGGATAGGAGGATCTCCTGCCCCCGGTATCGGACGCGCGCGCGTCCAGAGGCAGCGTGGTAAGCATACTTGGGCGGACGATTGACGAGTTTCGGCATTGTGCGACACCCCTTTGAGGCCGAAAACGGGAGGATCCTCCCGTTTGGCCACAAGGATTGAGCCGCACTGCCGTCCATTCGGCAGGTACACATGACGTGTCGGCGTGGGACGTAACCCCTTGATCCGCAAGGGATAATGGGCGCACGAGGATTCGAACCTCGGACCTCACCCTTATCAGGGGTGCGCTCTAGCCACCTGAGCTATGCGCCCTGCGAGACCAATTCAGCCCAAACCTGATGCCAGGCTTGAGTTTATCGCTTTCTGTTCACCCCGTCAATGCCCCTTCGTGCTCGATTCTCAGCGATCCGCGACTTCCCAAAGGGGCAGTCCTTCCGATCCTACGGATTAATTCGGCGATGGCAAGACCCTGTCCCATTCCACGCGTCCCGAACCCCGCTCGCCAGTCCGTCGTCGCCCTCCGTCCGCCCCGATCCCATCCATGGGCCTGAATGGGCCTCGCTACCTGTGCCGCTCGATCGCGTCTCGCAGTTCGCGTATGATCGTGGCCATTTGGTCCTGTTGTTTCGCGTATGCATCGATCGAGCGCCTCAGCCGCCGGATCTGCACTGCTGGATCGCCACCTCCAGGAGCAACGCCAGGATCGCGACGACGAGCAGGATCGTCATGAGCCTAATCCGGAATCGCGGTGGCGGTCGATCGTCTTTCATCTTCTCGGCTCCGGCGGATCCGGCTCGACCGAGAGCCAGGGATAGCGGGCGGCGTGCCGGTACTTGTGGGTCAGTTCCGCGTGGTAGGCGATCTGCTGTGGCAGGTTCGCCGAGGTTTTTCGCATCTCTGCTTCCAGCGCTTTTGCTTTCTTCAAGAGCGATTCGCCAAAGAATCCGCCGCGGGGCTCCTTCTCCAATTCGCTGATGAATACGGTTTGTTCCTCGAAGAAAGCTCTGGCGTTGGCCTCCTGGAGCCTGCACAACGACTCAAGCTCGGCGTGAAACTCGGCACTTGCCAGCAACTCGCTCTGTCGTCGCTTGAGCCGGATACCGACGACGACAGCGCCCGATGTCAGCCCCACAACCAGCACCACGACCATCCACCGCCGCGTCGTCATCCGGGGGAGTCGCATGGGTGGGTTTCCGGTATGGTTCAGCCTGGGTTTTCCTCGTCGTCTTCGAGTTCCCGCTCGTGGATTGGCATCGAACGAGGTCTGGGCCGCGCTGGTGGATGAGCCGATGTCCCGTGCGAAACATGGCTCTTGAAATTGCTCGGTCCAGAATAACGTACGGGCACATGGGCATAAGGCGTTGCCAGAGCAAAATGGCGCTTGAAAGAGACCTGGGTCAATCGGGGAGAATGACTTCGGTCGATCCGACCGAAGCGGGATAGGGCAGCAGGTAGAGGGCCACGCGGGGTTCAAATCCTGTTGCCTCGATTCGTTGTAAGCAGAAATCCCGTCATGGGCATGGACGATAATCCCGGGCCGGTCGCCGGTCCAGCCGAAATCGGTATCGTCCGGGATGCCACCCAATTCGTGTGGTAGACTCCTGTCGGAGATCTCGAAGGGACTCGATGGCGGAGGGATGCATGTCCAGGCTTCAATGCCGAGGCTCGATCGCTGGGGCGGCCGTTGTGGTCGTCCTGCTCTCGTCAAGGCCCGCCGACGCGCAAGTCGGCGTTGACCCGGGCCCGCCCCGAGAATCCGGATGCTTGTTGAACACCCTGGTCACCGGGGTTCACTATGACATGGTGAACCAGGCGCTGGCCGAGCACCGCCTCCAGTGTCTTCAGGCGAAGCTCAGGCGCGATGCCGAGCGGGGCGACATAGCCGCCGTGGACTGCGACGTCCGTCGGATCGACAACGTCAAGTATCGCATCGTGATCGACGAATGGTTGATCCGGTGGAACTCGCGCGAATATCCCTGCTTCTACCCGATCCGGACCGATGACGTGTCGCGCGCCGCTATCGCTCAGGCCGCCAGCCCGACGCAAGTTCCCAACCCCCAGTCGTATGCCCGGACCCCGGGCCCGATGGCAGCCGCCCCGACGGTCTCGATCACGATCGTCAATGTGGAGCCGGCGGGGGCCGGCGTCACTTTCGCCATCGATGGCATCACCCATCAGGCCCCCGCCGGCTCGCGCCAGGACCTGGCCGTGGCCCCCGACGCGACCATCACCTACGACGATGGCGGATCGGTCGGCCACGCGCCGGTATCGGATCACGGCGGGTCTCTATGAGTTCCGACCGACCGCCGAGGGCTGGGCGCTATACAAGATTGCGGTCAAGCCCTGAATCGGCGATGGGACGGCCGCGACACCGGGTCGAGAACACAGAGAACCTGCGGGCCTGGGTGCTCAGCCTGGCAGATGTCATCATGGCATTGACCTTCTGTCAACAATATGACCGGCGGTCGAGGTCGATTCACGAGTACCGCCATAAGGTCTACCTTCTGTCAGACAACGTCGGTCCACAGACTAACGGGTATTTGCGCCGTTGGGCTTCTTTCTTCCGAGTCAACCATCCGTTGGAGCATTCCAACGACCCATTGCGGGTGGGTTCGTCGCGGGAGATTGGACTGGTGGGTTCGGTGCCAGGTCACCCGATCAGCCGAGAGGATCCGCATGGATTCGCGCGATCCGTTCGGCCCTGAGTTTCACGGCTTCTCTCGAGCTCCGCGGGTTTGAGGACCTCGACCTGCTCGCCGAACCCGAGGATCCAGAGGACGAACTCCTCTCGCAGCGGGACGGTCAGGAAGAGGTCGACCTCACCGCTCGAGGCGCGGGCAGAGTTTCTGCCCGGTCCGGCCATGGCGATCCTGGACGACCGGGGCAATCCGCGCGTTGAACCGCAGTTGGACATCGCGCGGGGTCTCGCAGGGGCGTTCGCCGCTCGGCCGGGATAACCAGCGATCCAGACGAAATCGCGGTGGGATCGCGTAAGGCTCATCGGTCACTTCCACCCGATGTATCCAGGGGATTCGGAAGAGACGAACCTCCCGATGGAGCGTCAACCGCCCCACGATGGACCAGCAGGAATCGAGGTGGGTGATCTGGTAGAGGCCGACCTTGGTCGTGAGCAGGGAATCGGCGGCGTCTTCGCGATACCACAGCCGCATCTGTCGGCGCCGGGTCAGGGCCTGCCAGATGGCATCGTAGACCGGTCTTCGCTCCGGGGTTCGATCCAGGGATGACGGATCACTCCCGCTGGTGATCAACTCGCCGCCGAGCGTGATCCGCTCGCGCAACCCTTCCGGCAGAGCCTGAATCACCTTGTCAACCCCGTTCTGGATCGGCTTCAGCGAGGCGAATGGATGATCGAAGTGGCACCAACGACTCAACAGAAGCAGAGAGAGGGCCTCCTGATCGTTCAATGGGGCGGGTTGGAGGAAGCCCGGGCCGGCCAGTTGGTACCCCTGCCGATCGGCGCGGTAGACGACCGGGATGCCGGCGGCCTCCAGGGTTGCCAGGTCGCGGTAGATCGTGCGACGACTGACCGCACAGACCTCTGCCAGTCGCCGCGCATTGGGGAATCGCCCGTTCTGGAGGATCATCACCAGTTGCAGCAGGCGGACCAGCGGCAGGCTTAACACAGCAGGACGCCCCTCCTGTTCCCAGGTGGCCCTGTCGTAAATCTCGGGCATCGAGGAAACCGCGGACATGATCCGGCTCGAGAACAAGGACGGTGGCATCGCATTATCAGATCGTAAGACCCTCCCGGACCACTTTAAGACGCCGCGACCTCCGATGAGAACTTCAGAGACGGCGGGACGTCTCGATTCCCTCCGCCTGCCCGACCGACCGATCGATCTCCATCAGACGCCCTGCGCCCTGGCCAAGACCTGGTTGACAACCCGACTTCGCCACGTTATCCTGACATTCGTACATGCATGCCGCGGGCAGATAGCTCAGTTGGTAGAGCACAGGACTGAAAATCCGGCATTGCCCATCTCCTAAACGTAATCCCGCCAAAGACTTAGGAAAAGCCCAGAGAGCCTCCGGTCGCCTTATGGTCGCCTAATTCGATGGGCATCTGGCCCGCAGGAGTCGTCGAATGGGCCGTCCCAACAAGGTCCGGTATCGCGAAGACCGCGATGCCTGGGTCACCAAGATCGACGGGCAGCTCCATACCCTCGCCAAGGGGAAGCGGAACCGGGCTGAGGCTACCCGGGCCCTCCATGCGCTCCTGGCGGCCAAGGCCAAGGGGCAAGCGACTCCCACCAGGTCGATCTCGGTGGGAGAGCTGTGCGACCGGCTGTGGACGTGGACCCGGGACCATCGCTCGGCGCTCACGGCCGAGTGGTATCAACGTCATCTCCAGGCGTTCGTCAACTGGGCGGGCTACGAGACCATCGCCAACACCATCAGGCCGTTCCACGTCTCCGAATGGGTCGATGGCCAAGGATGGGGACAATCGACGCGCCACGGGGCGATTACGGCGGTCAAGCGGGCCTTTCGTTGGGGGCATCGCCAGGGTTATCTCGAGTCCGACCCGCTCGCCGCGCTCGACAAGCCGGGGATTCGCCGTCGCGAGGCGATCCTGGGCCCAGAGGACCAGCGCCGCGTCCTCGGCTCTATCGACGGCCCGCTTCGAGACTACTTGGCGACCATGTACGAGACGGGATGCAGGCCGTCGGAAGTGGCCAGAATCGAGGCCGTACACGTGGTCGGCGACACCATCGTCATGGCCGGCAAGACCACGCGCAAGACCCGGAAGCCGCGGGTCATCTATCTGACCCCCGTGGTGGCCGAGATCGTCGCCAGGTTGGCCTCGGCGAACCCGGATGGCCCGATCTTCCGGAATACGCGGGGCCGGCCCTGGACGCGGAATGCACTGGCCCAGGCGATGCAACGGGTCCGTAGCCGCCTTGGCCTGGGCCCGGAATGCACCGCGGAGAGCTTGCGGCATGGGTGGGTGACGGACGCGAAGCTCAGGTTGCCCAATTCCGTCGTCGCCGAACTGGCCGGGCATGCGAGCACGGCCATGGTCGACGCCCATTACGGCCACGTCAACTTGCGTCGTGCCGAGCTAGCCCAGGCCGCGTCCTCGGTAAGATCCCCTGTGGCCGATACGGCTGCGCCGCCGGCTTCGGCTTCTTCGCCAACTCCGCATCCGGACGACCCCGCACAATCTGGCACTCCCGAAGATAGCGGTCACACTCCTCCGCCGCGATCATGATCCGGCCACGGCGCGGCCCGACCCGAAAATGGGCGAGCTTGGGGTTGCGCGGGTTGCACATTTCCCGGACCGTGTACGCGCTCAGGCCGAGCCGCGTGGCCGCTTCTGGGATGGTCAGGAGTGCATTCATCGTAGAGGAATTCGCGTTCATCTTTGTGGTGTACTGAGATGTTGGGTTTCCTCAGTCCGCACATTTCACCCCATATCCGCATCACACCGCAACGCGAGTTTCAAGAAAATCACGTGGGCAAAGCGTCGCCCAGAAGATCCCGGCCCCCCCGCGTCCACGCTGTATCTAACGCGATGTCGCCATCAATCCGAAACTCGGGCGATTAGGGTATTTTTGGGGTAGACTATGTTGATTTTTCACGTATTCCGCCATCTTGACACGGATGAATCTTTTGGGGACGATGATAGGTGTACTTTCGCTTTCAACGCATCGAGATGACTGGAACTTTAGTGGAGGATCGTCCCGATGAATGTATGGATGAGTCCCCGGAAGGCTCGCAACGAATGCGGGATCTCCGCGGCGATGTTGTCGCGGTTGATCAAGCAGGGTCTGGTGTCGGTTCGCCAGCTTCCTGGCGGTCGACCTCAAGTCAACGTTGCCGAGTTGAAGGAGATCGTCGAGCAATCGACCCGGCGCAGGGCCCAGACTGTCGGGATGGAGGCTTGAGCGGTGAACAACCTCTCGGGCATCCGGTTGCCGGATATCCGCCGCGCCGTGGGCGAGGTGATCGAGGAGGCGCGGGCTGCGGCGTGGGCGGCGATGTCATCAGAGCATGGCGAGCGGGCGACCATCTCCGTGGAATGGCTCGTCCGCCACGTCGAACGGCTCAGTGACCTGGACAGGGCGATCGCCCACCTCGGACCGCCAGGCCGGGAGTGGTGCGAAAGCCGCGGTGTAGTCCCGCCGGGAAACCGGCCGAATCGACCCAGCCCTAGTCAACATGGCGCTCGTGGTTCGCAGGCATCGTCTTCGATTCAGTGGTGACGAAACTAAAAGACCTCCACCGGGTGGCACCAGAGGAGGTCTTCGTGGTTCTTCGGTGTGTTTTCGATCGGCATTGTCGTGCCGAAAAACAAGAGGAGAAAGGCTTGAACTCGTGAACAATGGTATCACAGGGGATGTCCGTGGTCAAGGCCAATACGCGCCGAAATCCAGGGGGAACGAGGTTGGCTATCAATTTGACCGACCACCCCAAATCGCACTCGACTACATGCGAGATCGCCACATCACACCCCTCGATTACGCCGCGCTGTCTGCACTACTCCGGTACCACCGCGCCGGCGACGACTGGTGTTGGGCGAGTAACGAGACCATCGCCGAGATGATCGGCCGCCACCCCGACCAGATGAAGGCTGTGGCCAAGCGGCTCGACAAATGCGGTCTGGTCGAACGCCACCGAGTGCCGAAACCCGATCCCGACAGACCGGAAAATCGCACGGGGTGGCGTTGCGAGTTTCCCGTGGATGGCCCAGGGTGGAGAGGGGACAAAAACACCCCCTCTGCACCCAGTGGAGGAGGGGCGAGAATACCCCTGCGACGAGCATGCAGAGGGGGTAAAAACGATACGTGCACAGGGGGCTCTCTTGCCCCCCAAAGAAGATGAAGAAAAGAAGATTAACTCATCCTCCATCGATCGATGTTCTTTCCAAGATCCCGCGCGAGGGGATGGCGAAAGCCGATCGCTCAATGAGACCGAGAACGGGGCGATGGTTGGTCTTCATGATTCCGAGGTTCAGAAAACGTCCAAGGATCGCAACATGGACGCCCAGGACGGCGCGGACGAGAAACATGCCGACTCGGCCGCGGGAACGGCCCTGGACGCGTCCGAGGCGGTTTTCGATGATGAGGATCTCGAGGTGGTCGAACTCTCCGTCGGTGCAGCCATTGCCTACGCCAAGCTAGATCGCTACATGAAAGCCGTGGTCCTCCTGCTCACCAGCGGTCCCCGAGACTCACGGGAAATCCGCGCCCTCCTGCCGACCTTTGACCCTCACAGCTTGGTCCTCGCGGTTGGTCGGCTCCAAAGCGATGGGCTCGTCATGCAAGATCCCGCTGAACGTTGGCACCTTACCGATCCTTCGGGATGGGCGCCTGGTCGTCTGGTCAATGACGATCGTAGCGTTATCGAAAGACTTGTCGCGGCCGAATCCGAGGCGCTTCCATCGCCCAGGCGAGGCGCCCCGCTTATCGACGAATCCGAGATGGAACGTCGCCCGGCTCGTCGACGGACCGTCCACGACAGCCAGGGGGAACTGGCGCGGCGAATCGCTAGCCGCAATGCTAAGAAGCCGTCGCTCCGAGGTGGTCAGCCGCGTTCCGAGCAGCAACCCCGGGATCCACACCGGATGACGGCGATCGAAGCCGTCTCGGTCGGAACTCCGAGTCCGATGCGGCGGGGAGCGCCGTTGCCACTCTCTCCTCGGGTGGAAGCTACGGCTGCGATCTCCCCCTCACACTCCCCCTCTTATGGGAGAATACTCAGCAAAGAAGAATCTCCCAGTAAAGAGAAAATCTCCCCCCCTCGGTCCCCCCCTCGATGCAGTCGGCGATCGATCGGGCCGGGATCGTCTTCGGCGAAGACGTCGGGAAGAAGATGAGACGGGAGGCCGAAGAGATCCTCGGTCACGTCAGGGGGAGGGCCGACTGCCTCCTCGCCGCCATCGCGAAGTGCGAGGACGACGACTTCCGCCCCAGGAAGCCCATCGGGTTCTTGATCCAGGTCGCTCGGGGGTTCGCGGAGGAGGGGATCCCGGATTGGATCGGGGAGCAACTCGCCAAGGCTCCGAGGCCGATCGGGTCGGGGCCTCCGCCGTCACAGACACGGCCGATGCACTACTGGACCGCGGCCGACATGCCGAAGTCAGAGGGGCCGCCGATCGAAGGGGTCGCGGCCGAGGCGAAGCGGATCATCCGGGAGGCGCGTCGTGCCGCGCTGATGGGAGGTCCCGACCTTTAGGTTCCCGCACGCCGCGACGCCGAGGTCGGGCATCCCGAGTTTGGGGCCGATGTCGAACAGCCCGATGGGACCACGCCGGGCAGGTCGAGGACGTCCGGGTCGTGGATCCGCAAATCCGTCAGGTGACGGAATCGCGCCTTCGCGATATTGAGATTCACGGCCGGGAGTATGCGACATGTCCCACGTGTCGGGCGGCGATCCTGGCGGGCGACTTCAGTGAAGCCGAGATGTCGGTCATCCTACTGGTGACCGGCTGGGCAGAATCGCCAAGAGCGATAGCGGCAAACCTTTGGGGCTCGGAGCGACATCAAGCCACGATCCGCCAGTTGACGGCTGATGGAATCCTCACGCGAGAAGGCCGACTTCTGACAGTCAAGCCGGTAGGAGATTGGGAACCTTCGCGGATTCGACGCTCCGGTCTCGAAGAAGTCGAACGTGTCCTGGGGATCAAACCGGCATCGCTTCTGCCGTGTGTTCCTGCTAGCCATCCGAGTTTGGCACCCACCTCGGGGACGGCCGGATACTCGGGAGCGGTACCGCCGGGCCGGAAAGCGGCATCGCCGACACCAAGCCCTTGAGACCCTGGCCGCGGATCCGCTGACCGCGTCGCGGGTGTATTCCGGCTCGGAACTCAGTGTCCATTGGGGGTCTAGGAGGAGTGGCCGGCGACAATGGCGGCACCGAGTTGATTCCCTATTTCGTCGCGTCCTTCTCCGGGTCCCGATGCTCGTAACATCGGCGGCCTGCGGGTCCGACTACTTTGCGTGGACACACGGTCTCGTCAGGCAACTTGAAGCCGCACAGGTTCACGGGAGCATTCTTACGGAGTTCAGCAGCCCTGGCTCCGCTGCTCAGAAGATCGTTGCTAAACTCAACGAGCCCAGTCATCCTCCCGGCCGTGGACGGAGTATGGGCCGCAACCCATGCGTTCAATTCTTCCTCGAAGATGGTCGAATCCAAAACGGCTTGACGATGGGCCACGATCGGCTCGACGATGGCCAGGTCCTCTGGCTTGTCGGTTGGCCACTTCTCTGCTACGCCCCGCTTGATGATCAGGAAGAGTTGATAAGAGCTGAGCCGATACCTGGTTCTGATTTTGTCCTCTTTCGCCTTTGCAGTCTTTACCGCCCAAGCATCTCGCTGGGCCTGCTTCTTGTTGATCTTCTTGGAAGCATCGACAGACTCGCGGATCGCCTTGGCCCATTCCTTGAAGATCGCTCGTTCTCGGTCTTGAGCCGCATCAGGAAGAGCGGCGCGTGGGCCTCCAGCCTGTGAAGCGGCGCGTTTGCCCGTCGCCTTTGGGGGCGACTTCGGCTTCTTCTGTTGAGGCCACGCTGATTGGCAAGCCACGACTACGATGAGCATGGCAATCATGACAAATCTTGTACGCATCGTCGATCTCCATGAGATCCAGGTTCCCGGGATGCTGAACTGGTTGGCGATTCCCCGACTCCCGAATCCGATGCGAGCGCCCTGGACCACGAAGGACATGCCCACTACGCAGCGGCTCAGGATGAGTCTTGTTTCCCAGCCCAGTCGGATGCCCTTCTGAAAACGGAATCCCGTAGTGCTAACCCTTAGTCCACTTCATAACCTACGACGGCCCCTGGTGTAGGCGGAGGTACGCTCGATCTGTTCGCATCCTTTCCGGACCCCTTGAGCAGGATAACGCCCGCCTCAAATCCTTTCCAGAGCTTCGGTTGGGTATCGTTGAAATATTTCTTCAAAAAACCGGGTTTTTTCTTGACACCGCCCATGTTCGTCCGTATACTAGACGAAAACTCGAAAGTCTGTCCGCTTGCAATTCCTATCCCAGTTTCCTCCGCACCCTCCTCCGAGGGAGGCCATGTCGAAAAGCCAATTCTTGTCGGTTTACGGGACCGCGTGTTGGGTCAGTTGGGTTCGCCGGGTTGCACAAGACTCTCGTCTGCCCGTCCCTGTCGCCGTCAACATCGCTCTGCACGAATTCGCCGAAAAACGTGGGCTCTCGCCGCCACCTTCTCGTCTCGGTAAATTTCTGCAACGGCCGCCGCAGTTCCAAGACCGCGAACCATTGAGTTATGCCGTGGTCGGCGGGAGCCGGCCCCAGTTCCGCGTTGCGTGCCGAACCCGGGATGGCTGCCAGCTTCGGGGGACGGCTTCAAGCTGGATCGCGAGCGGAGCCGATTGAATCCCCAAGTCGTTCCTACATAGGACCTAGTGGCACACGGAGTCGAAATCGTCGGAGCCGATGGCACCCCTGGCCCTATGTAGGAGATCTTCATTTCGCGACCGAGCACATCAGAGCCGAAACAACGTCACCACCACATCCGCCAAATCCCACCTCGACGACCGCACCACGAAGAACCATGCCCCCAAGACTCAATCCCGCGTTCCAGGCCAGCAGCGCCAAAAGACATCGGGAGCGAGCTGGGCACGTGCCCGTGGCAAACCGACGGTCGGGCCTCCACGAGATCCGCGTCCCGGTACGAATCGCCTGGTCAAGGGCGACTACTACAACGGAGTTCACCTGGTAGAAGACCGACGAGCGCCGGCGAAGCAGGACCACCTCACGAAGGATGGCAAGGAGTTGCTCGCACAGTATTACAAGCGAGTCATCTTCATGCAGGCCATTCGTGACGGATCTTCGATCGCGTGGGCGGGATGGGAGTTTCTCGGGGCCCGGAAGAGTTCTGCTAGCGACATCAAGCGAGAGATCGAGGAATGCGGCGGCGTGGATGATTGGTTCCGCGTCGAGGCCCTTCGCAAGATGGCGCGGGGCAAGATCGGCCGTGGCCGAGAAACTCTTAAGTCGCCTGTCGCTGATGCGTTTTTCACGAGGCTGATCGGTGGCGGACAGTCGTGGAACGATTTACAGGCCCGGTTCGGGAACACAGGCGTAGTGGATGCGCCGGCCACGATCCACAAGGAGCCGAACGTCTTCAATCGGGAGGTCCTGGGATACATGATCGGAAATTGGATTTTCGGAGAATTAAAAGATGAGTGATACGAATCGACCAGTCACGATCCGGGAGCTTTCCGGGTTCTTCGGCGTGTCGGTCCCTCGCGTGGAACAGTTACTTCGACGCCATCACATCGAGCCGGCGTTCCGAATTGGGCGGCTTCGCTTGTTCGGTCCCAAGGAGGCTCGAGCAATCCACAACGCACTTGGAGGGTAAGCCGCCACCGCTTCGCTCGCCCTTCGCCGATTCTCCGCCACCATCCATTCATCTCTGCCCCGCGCTCTCATGTCTTTCACCCGATCCTCCACGCCAGGGCCTCACGCCATGCAATATCCTCTCGCGACGAGGCTCGACCGGTCGATCACGCCGGAAACGGTAAGCGTCGGCGATGCGTCGATCGCGCTTCGAGTGAACCCGAGTTGCATTCGACGTCTTGCCGACCTGGGGCACCTCGAAACTGTCCATCGACCGGGATGTGCGCCACGGATCAAGCGTTCTAGCCTTGATCGCATGCTTGCGGTCGCCTCTGGCCCCACTTCCCGCGAACAAGCCTGATTTCACATCTCTTAAAATCACATCCGCCTTCCCGTCTCCGAGGACCCTCATGGCCTCCAAGCGCTTGAGCCTGTACGGACGCCCCAGTTGGGCGAATTGGATAACAAGGGCAGCGACTATGTCCGGTCAAGGCGACTCGGAGTTTATCGCGACTGCCTTGACGGCATACGCCCAAGTCGTCGGCCTGGCGCCGCCGCCAGCCAGGCTCGGCCGTCGTCGCCCATCACGCTCCAGGAGCCGACGGGCATCCAGGGGTTCGGCGACGGAGTGACTCCCATCACATCATTCTCGACAAAGGTAAATATGATTTCGGGGCAAAGCGAATGCGAATGGCTTTTTGCGAAGATCGTTTCGCAAACTGGCGACAAGTTCTCGTGGCTTGAGCGTCTTCCGGTTGAAGGCGGGGATTTCATCGAGGGTACGCGATGTGGCTCAGAGGAAGACGATCCTGCCTTTGAGCTGAACAGTGAGACGCCGGCCGCATTCGGGTTTCTCGCGGTCGTGGTCCGGGACCCGCAAACGGGGCGATTAACGTTTTCTCTTCCGAGGTGAGACGACCATGCCCGACCAGGCACTTCCACGTCTTCGCCGACCACCATCGGCCCGGGAGATGAACCGCATATTCGCGGCCTTGCGCTCGGTCCAGCGGCTCTCGTCGAGCGACGCGTTCGGCACGGTCAACCAGCCCGGCGGCCGAAATTTCGTGTTCCGGCCGCCACCGCCGTTCACCGCCCAGATCACCGGGGGAACGGGGCCGTATTCCTGGAACTATGCGACCCGCGACGGTTCCTCGTGGTTCGCCACGTCCACCGGCGGGACCACGACCGACGGCCCGGCCTACGAAATCAACGGGGCGACCGACGTTCCGATCGGACATATCGTCGAGTTGTATCCGGGGTATCAGGGCGATTTCCGTTTCAGCCTCTCGCGATTCGGGTCCTCGGGCGGTGGCGGCGGCGGCGGCTCCACGTGCGGATCGTGCACGATCCCCGCCTCGTGCACGCTCACCTGGGTTTCTCAGCCACCCACCTCGTGCAGTATTTGCACCTCCAACGGCAGTACGGTCATCCCGTCCGGGAGTCTCACACTTACCAAAGGTGCCAGCGATGGGTGCGCCATCATCAGTACCGGGTGCGCGACAAGTGCCACGCCCGGCGGCTGCGAGCCAAATATGTCCATAACACCGAACCCCGGGGCTGCGGTCGTCTGCTCGGGTTCACCCCCCGCGTGGAAACTCGAGGTAAACATCGATTGTTCGACCGGCGGCGTCGATATCGGGAATCCCATTAGTTCGCAGTGCAGCCCCTTGCTGATCGTCTATGAGCCAACGGTGGGCGTCAACGGCGGTAGCTGCTATTACCAATCTCTCACGGTGAGTTCATGACCCAGCACTGTGTAAACTGCCCGCTGTCCCCAAACGAGTATTGCCACGGCGTAGAAGCCGGGCGGCTCTGCCAGCTCGTCGAACCCGGCGCACCCCCACTATAACCCGGCCTACCGCGAAGCCATCCCCGTGGCATCCCGCGATGTCGCGGCCCATCGGGCGAGGAAGGCGGCGGGGAAGCCACCCGAATATCCATCGCTGGCGACTCAGGCCGGCAACCTAGCCGGCGCCGTCGGCCGGGTCGTCAAGGCGGGGGTCCGCGGCGAGCCGGTCAAGGTGACCGACGAGGTCCATGCCGCACGGCTTTCGATCTGCCAGTCCTGCGAATTTTACGATGCCACGCGGAAGAGATGCACCAAGTGCGGCTGTGGCGGCGCGAAGCTCGCACTGGCCACCGAGCGCTGCCCGCTCGACCCGCCCCGATGGGACGCTGTGACATGATCAGATTACCGTCAATTCTAAACGCCATCACAACAGGAGCATCCCATGCCGCTTTCAGCCGAGATCATCAGCGCCATCGCGATCATGGATCGGCGCTCTGGTTCTGAGAACCAATATCCAAATCTTGAGGCCCCAGCGCCGAGCACAGTGGGCTTCCATTTCCGGCCAAGGACCGGGAACTGTCTCGTCTTGCCGGCCGATCGCGTGCTTCGTCTCGATCGAGCAGAACAGGCGGGCCTGGCGATATTCGGGCCCACGACCTGGGCCTCGAACGCGTTGGCCTTCGGATTGGGAATCCAACTCCACGACGATGGCCAGAGATCGCCGTGGGTCCACGTGGATTACTCATGGCACGAGGACGCCGCCAAGTCGCCTGTCGCGACCATCCAGGACGGCCGCGAACTCCACCCGGAGGAACGCGTTCTCGCGGTCGTTTCGGTCGACGCGTACGGGCAATTCGTTGCAAGGCGACAGGCTATACTGCCCGCGGACTTCGCCATGAAGTTACACAAGCGTGTCGAAGCGTCGAGCCGCGCCACGCGTGGCCCCGCACAGTGGGTGAAGCGGCAGTTCGAAGTTTTGGAACGGGCTGCGCAAAGCCTGGACCTCGTAGCCGACCAGGTAATCGTCGACCTTCTGCCGATTCAGGCGGCCTCTTGAGCCTCGTAAATCCCTCCGATGGGGGCGTAGCCCTGCCAAGTTGGTGATCCGGTCGTGCCAGGCAGAGCGATCGCTCCTGGCGTCCTTGATTACGCATGAGGATCCTTCGCCAGGATGCGAGATGATAACACCGGCTCCCCGGCGGCCTCATTTGATGACGGCCGTCGGGGTCTTCTCATAACCACAGTGCGGAGCTTCGCCTATGAGCGTCGTGGGTCGGTATTGCTTTCGGTGCTCTTGTCCAATTGTCGCTTCGGGCGTCGCCGTCGAGATCGTCCAGGATCCAGCTCGTCCCCGCGAAAAAGGCTCAATTAACCGCTACACGATCTGCCAGGGCTGCGCGGCGGATCTTAGAGAGTTCGTCCGGAGGTGGCCTGGAGCCCCACCGTCAACGAGTTGAGCCCCAGCGAGGTCAAGCCGGGAGTGTCCTCGGTGTTGCAGGCTCGTCGGACTCGCTAAGGGCGTGGTGAACTCAAGTGCACCATGACCCGGGCCACCAGGGGCGGCTTGCGACTCCGGCGGTCGCCCCTGGACCCTCACCTCCCTCCGCCGGTCCCATAAGCCGCCGGCCCTCTCCACATCTCATCCATCGGAATCATTCATGTCTGTCGAACAGACGAAGATCGCCCTCGACTAGGGACGTTACGACGAAGGTTTTTCACGGAACCGTGAAGAAGACCGCGGCAATCCCACCGAACACGCTCCGGTTCTGCATCACATCGGACATTGTCGATCGCGATGGCGACCTGGTCATACCGTCGGGCGGCCAATGGGTCGAGTACATGGCGAATCCGGTTGTCCTTTGGGCCCACCAGTTCTACCAACTTCCGGTCGCCAAGTGCGTCGGGATCGGCCGGGACGACCACGCCGTCTACGCCGATTTCCAGTTCGCGGTCGAGGAGCACGAGTTCGCGGCCCAGGTGTACCGGCTCTACGACGGCGGCTATCTCAATGCGGTCTCGATCGGCTTCCAGGTCCTGGAAGCCGGGCCGCCCGACTATCAGACCATCAAGGCGCGTCCCGATCCCGAGCGACGGTGCCGGCGAGTTATCCGACGCTGGAACCTGCTCGAGGTGTCCTGCGTCCCCATCGGATCGAACCCCGAGGCGCTGCGCAAGGCCGTCGCCGCGGGCCTCGTCACGTCCAAATCGCTCCTGGGCTCGCTCGCGGCCGAGATTGGAGCCCAGGCCCTCCGCGACGTCGTCCGCAAGAGCCTGGGCTGGGGGACCGCCCGGATAGACCGCCTTACTCCCCAAGAGTTGGCGAGTCTGGTCAACGCCATTGGCGCGGAGCCGCCACAGATCAAGGGTAGCGCCGTTCCGCTCCAGCTCGCGACCACGGATTCGATTTCCGAAGACATCGCCCGGGGGATTCGCGCCGGAATCCCGAAAGTCGTCCAGGAGGCCGTGGCCAAGAGCATGGAGCTATTCAAGTGACGGAAGAACCCGGATCACCCAACACAGAGGCGTTGCAATGAGTGAAACCAACGAAACCCCCATCGAGTCCCTGGAATCGCTACGACGGCGATACCATCCCGCCCTCGCCGCTGCGGCCGAGAAGGCGATCAGTCAGGTCGAACGGATCAACTGGGAAAGCATCGGTCCGATGGAGTTCATCCGGCTCCTTGAGCGCCTGATCACCCTGGATCGGCTCTTCCTGGGATTTCCGATGACCGCCGATCAGGTCAAGTATCATCTTGGACCCGAGCAGCCGGTTCCCTTGGCCTCATCCGAATGATCTGTACGAGAGGAAATCTCCATGGAGAGCGCCGCGTGGGAGCAGCAAGGCCCGGAGTCCGATCTGTGGTACAGCCGGTTCCATGACCATTACCTCATCCTGGGTCCCGAACGCTCGCTCGAGCAGGCCTACCGGAAGTATCGGGAGAGCCAGCAGGAAACCGGCATCGATCCGGTATCACGCCGCCCGACCAGAAAGCTTCCAGGCTCGTGGCGGGCGGCGTGTGCCAAATGGCGGTGGCTGGAAAGGGCCAGGGCGTACGACGATCAACAGCGGGCCCAGCTTCGGAAAGCTCAGTACGAGGCTATCAAAAAGGCCAACGAGCGGCATCAGGGCTCGTTGCGGGCGGCCTTCGCGAAGGTACTCCAACGGCTTCAGTCGATCTCGCCGGAAGACTTCACGGCGACCCAGACGATCAACCACCTGCTGGCCCTCATCGATAAGGAACGCCAGGTCCTCGGCATGCCCCTCCAGATCGAGTTGACCCACAAGGGGGCCGATCCTGACTCGCTGCACGAGCGGGCGGCTACAGAGGCGACCGCGGAAGCGGAGAGGCGGTTCTCGGCGACTCCAGAGCAATTCGCCGCCGTGCCCAGAGTCCTGGCTGCCCACGAGAACAAGTCCTACGAGACCGACGATGGAACCGGAGTCCAAGATCGTGCCGGTGCTCAAGGACCGGATGGACCGGACCGCCCAGGTTCTATCGAAGCGAAGGGTGAATGCCCGGCACATCAAGCAGAGCCCGATCTTCCCGAGCTTCAACCCGAAGCAACTCGCGTTCCTGGCCCTTGATTGCGACGAGGCGATGTAGTTGGAGGGCAAGCGGTTCCACATCGCCGAGTTCGACGCCGACGCCCACCAGGCACGACGCCGTGCGAGCCCTCCACGCGACGGTCTTGGTCCCTCCGATGGTGCCCCATGTCCTTGGCACCGAATTCTAATCCGGACTTCCCGCTCACTCCGACCGACAACCCATCCCAACAGAGAATTTCACCATGTCGATCACGCTGAACAACGTCGCCGATAATGTCGGCGGTTTGACGCTCGCCAGTCCCTACACGGCGTCCACGTTCCCCGCCACGTTCACCCTCAATTCCGGCGGCGGCGCGTTTCCGGCGGCGCCATGCCGCATGACCGTCGCCACGGCAGCGACGTACCAGTCTCCCCCCGAGACCTCAACGATCTACCAGGTGACCAACGTCGCCGGGAACGTCGTCACGGTTTCGGGGATCCTGGCGGGGCAAACCGACCACAGTTACGCGATCGGCGACAAGGTGGACATTCGGTTCACGGCCGAGGCGGTCAACGACCTGAACACCGCACTCACCCCGCTGATCGAGACGGTCGCGGCCACCGGAACGACCCAGGGCGGCGCGGCGGCACTGGCGGCTTCGAGCTATTACGCCACCGAGGGTTTCCACCTGATCACGGGCAGCGGTGGCGTCGTACTCCCGGCGATCACGGCGACATGTCACAAGGCCACCGTGATCAACACGACGTCGGCCACGATTACGGTCTACCCCAATGGCAGTCAGACGATCAATGCCGGAACGGCCAGCGTGGGCATCCTGGTCCCGGCTGGCGCGACCAAGACCTTCATCTCCTCGACCACATCGAACTGGCAGACCTCCGGGGCCGGCGTCACGGTCTTCGGCACGGCGGGCGGCTCCGCCGTTGTGAACGCCACATACACCGTGCCTGCCGGCTGCACAACGCTCCGCATGATCGCCATCGGAGCCGGGGCCGGCGGCGGTGCGGGCGGCGTCGGCGGCAACAGCACATTCGGCGGCAACGGCGGCGCCTCCGGCGGCTACTCCGAGGCGACGTACATCGCGTCCGCAATCCCAAGCACCTTCACGGTGAACGTGGGCACTGGCGGCGCGGGGGGCACCGGCGGCACGAGTGCGACCGGCAACAGCGGATCGGCGGGCTCGGGCAATAGCACGGTAGCCAACGTCAACACCTTCCTTTCCGCGTCCTGTGCGGCCACTGGCGGCGGCGGCGGTGCGTCCGTCGGTGCGACGTCGAACGCCGGCACGTCGAACTTCTACGCGGGCACTGCGGGGGCTCTCTCGACGCAGGGCAACGGAGGCACCGGGAATAATACCGGCAACCTCGCGCCCGGCTCCGGGGGTGGCGGAGGCGGGATCAGCAGTGGCGGCGTCGCGGGCAACGGCGGCGGCGGCGGGGCGATGGCGCGGGTCCAGAACAACGGCGGCCAGGGAAGCGGCGGCGCGGGCGTGGCGAGCGGAAGCCCCAATAACGGCACGGCGGCAACGAACCCAGGCAGCGCGACCGTAATGGCGGTCGGGGCCGGCGGCGGCGGCGGTGGCGGCGCCAACAGTGGCGGAAACGGCGGCAATGGCGGCACCGGGGCATTCCCGGGCGGCGGCGGCGGCGGTGGTGGTGCGGGCTTCACCGGAAACAACAGTGGCGGAGGCGGCGCGGGCGCCAATGGGGTCGTGATCTTCATCGCGTCTTGAGTATCGCATCCGACCGATCGAGTGATGATTCATGCCCAGGCTTGCAGCCAATCAGTTTACGCCAAACGCCATCGGGCCTGGGATCATGTTCGGAGCGGCGTCTTAATTCTTGCGCGGGGCTCGGCGCAGCACGATCGCCCCGCGCTCGTCTGGAGTGTTGACGAACCCGAGGCTCAGAAGAGTTCAGAGTCCTCCCGATCGTCGTCCTCAAGTCGCAAGGGAACCGGCCCCGTTCGACCGCCTGGGCCGTCCTTCTTGTGGTGATCGGTTGCGGAAATGGATCGACCATCACTCGAAGGCGCCCGCCGGCATCCTTGCCCCGGTCAAGGCGTCGGCGTGATCGGTAGGCTCGAGAAGCGACCAGGCCCAGAAGTCCGATGGCGAGCATCTCGATCGAGGTGGGTTCGGGTGTGGTGCCTCCAGGCGGTGGCGCTGACAGGCCCGTGAATGTGATCTCCTCGAGGTTGCCCGCCAACGTCTGGGTTTGCACGGAGAATTCGTTATACATAGATATGGTGGTATTTATGGTATTCCCATCAGCAAGTGTGCCGGTCAAGGTGCCGATGGGGCTGCCGCCGTTGAACGCGAACCCCCGGCCGATAAAACTGAGCGTGTCGCCTATATATAATGCAATCTGCATATTACCTGAGAAAACACCGCCCGAGATGTTCAGTGCCGAGCTGTCGCCCGGAGTTTGGTATTGGGCTTGGTAGTACAACGACGAATTGAGGAGAGGATTGCCGGATGCACCGAGGAAATTGCCGCCCGTGATCTCTGTCTCCGTCGTGCCCTGCACGAGCTGCAGCGTCAGTGCGGGGGACGACCCGAAGCCGGAAGTCGAGGCCCCCGCCTGAAATGTACCCCCGGAAATCAAGACTTGATCGTTCCCCCCTGCGATTACGGCAGCGCCGCCTCCAGTGAAACCGCTTCCTCCCAAAAAGGTCCCGCCGCTGATCTGAACTGAACCATTGGATAGAAGGCCCCATCCCCCGCTTTCGTTCGGCTGATTACCTTCGGCTCCTTGGACCAGTCCTCCTGTCGCGGTAAACAATCCATAACTAATAATTCCACTCCCCGAAACGTTGCCAGCCCCGGGAGGTTGGGTGACCACGGCCCCCATAACCTGACCGCCAGAGAGGTTGATAGTCGAGGTGCTATCTCCGAAGATCGTGGCGGTGTAGCCGAGTGGACGGGTGAGAGTGCCGCCGGAAATCAACGCTGGAGGAATCACGTTCAATGTAGAACCGCCCTCGACAATAACCGGCCCGCTCGTGCCACTGATCGTGTGCGTCTGGCCGTCGTTGTAGATCGTCTGAGCATGGCTGGTCGCTGAAACCGTCGTCGTCACGATCAGGAAGAGACCCACCGAAGGTTTCCCAAACATCTCGGCACCTCATCGTCGGCGTCACGGCGCGCAAAGCGAACCCGCTCTCCAGCCCGACGTGAGGCCGGAGAAACCGTGGGGGCCGCTCTGTCGTCCTTGATGGTCTTTCTGCTTACACGAATTGGAGCGCGCACGCAATCATCGGATGTGAAAAAACAGCATGCTTTACTTTGTAAGGAAATAGTCCGCCATGATAAAAAGCGAATGCCTTTTGAACCGCGACGCCGCATAAGATATAGATAGCCATATATCGCGAGCTAACGCGACTCTGTCGCCCCGAGCGATCGATCCAGGCGATTGCCTCTCCGGCGGTTTCGGGCGATAATCACGGTCCCCACTCCCACTCCGAACCGTGAGGCCACCAGCTATGCCCCGCGACCGAGTCCGACCGACTTGCCGGACGATGCTCGTTCTCACCTTGACTCTCCTCATCGCCCTCCAGGCCACCCCCGCCTTCGCGTGGGGGCGTCTCGGTCATCGCGTCATCGCCAAACTTGCCGAACGGCACCTGACCGACCGGGCGAAAGCCGAGATCAAAGCCCTGTTGGAGCCGGGCGAGTCGCTGGCCGACGCCTCGACGTGGGCCGACGAGGTCCGGGGGAGGATGAGGAAGTCTGCCCCTTGGCACTACGTTGATGTCCTCCTCTACATCAGGAGCAGCCGACATGCAGAAACTCATCGAGGTGAAGAGCACAGATGGCGTCGTTTACTTCATCAATCCGGACCAGATCGTGTGGGTGCACTCGGCAGACAGCGACCCGGAAAGCAATGCAGTGATTATGGTGGCCACGGGCCATAAGGTGACGACCCAGGAGGTGCCAGCCCTGGTCCTTGATTCGATAATCAAAGCGATGAGAGCCTGACTGCCCCTGCACGTCGGCGACAACCACGACCGCGGCGGGAATGATACCCAGGTTCGTTGGTTCACCCGCGGCTCCAATATGCACCGAGTCTGGGACACCGGCATCATCGAACGGGCGAGCGGAGATGAATCCCGGTGGCTCGCCGATCTCGTCGCCATGGACACGCCAGAAGCCCGCCAGAAGGCCCAGGGAGGCTCGATCGAGGAATGGGCGACGGAATCCCTGCTGGCGGCACGGGAAGCCTACCAGGACCCGGCGACGGGCCAGCGGATCAAGCCGGGTGCCAAACTCGGGGATGCGTACTACGAGCGGAGCCTTCCTGTGGCGAAGCGGCGACTGTATCAGGCGGGCGTGAGGCTGGCGATTGTGCTCAATGAGGTGTACCGGGAATAATAGCGGGAGCGTCGGCTCTGGGTTAGTGGCAAGGCGCCCTCTACGGTGTCGGCTCCTATCCACTACGGTCTCGGAGATGAGAAGCCACTTTATGTTCTACAGGTGAGCCAGCTTTAAAAATCTTCAATTTTTTGAAATACTTGCTAATCTATCAATGGTCCGCTATAATAATCCCGACGAAGGAGTGTCACCCTCAATGAGGAGGGTGGTGTCATTCTAAAACTCGAATCCGAGGCGTGCCCATGGACGAGCGACCAAACCCGGGCGACGAGGCTAGCAGCAAAGCCGCGATTGCGGGGCGTCTGCGACTGATCCGCTCCGAACTCTTCGGTGAGCATGGAGTTCCTGAGCTTGCCTATCAACTCGGGCTTCCGTTCCGGACGTGGTTCAATTACGAGGCTGGAGTGACGATACCGGGAGAGGTCCTGGTGCGGTTCCTGGTATTGACGGACACCGAGCCACTCTGGCTGCTCCGCCATGAGGGACCGAGATATCGGGCGGCGACGCCTAACGCCTTGGAGAGCGGACGAGTCACGCGATAACTCAGTCCCGCTCCGGAAGAAGATCCACCTATTGTCGTGTGAGCCCCAGGCTCGAAAGTCGGTCCATGCACCGAGATACCCAGACGGTCGCGGTCCCGTTGACGATGCGTCGATTCTCAACATCGCCGGGGGATCTCGACGATGGCGGCTGCTTGGTCTGTGAGGGACCCCTCGACTTGCATCAACCGGATGTCGGTCGCCCCGATCGGATGGTCGGTGTTTGCATGAAGTGCGAGCGATGGTACGTATTGGATTCGATCACGGGCACCGACCAAGCATTAATGATCCTGCTGCCCGAGTGCGACTCACTCCAGGAATGCCCGAGCGTCTAACCAGCCCGGCGATCCGCCCGGGACGATTCCCGGGCGTTGTCGATGCCTTCGCTCTTGCGGGCAACCTGAAACATGGTGGCTCCGCCTGGTCGATAGTGCCGGGGCTGAACATTGGAGGCGTTCACCCCGGCTGGCGGAGTTTGAACGGCTCTCGGGCGCTCATTCGAAGGCTAGGACCCGCCCTCAAGCCGGCCCGGACGACACCCCCGCCTTGTCGCTGCCGGACCCGTCCAGTGTGCCGCGCACGTCAGGACGCGGCAACGACCAGCCGAAGAACCGCAGGCATCTCGGGCAGACCACGATGGAATTCGAGATTCTGAGGGTTGACTTTTTGTTAAACAAATAGCCAACATAAGCAGGTAAAGGTGCCCCCCAGAGCAAAGTCACCAATCGGCAGAGCGGAGAAGCTCCGTGAGTTCGATGACATGGCTACCATCTACCGCGCAACCTCAAGTGACGGCGCCTCCGTCGGCGACGCAGACTCCATCGATGGAATCGTCGCGATCGTGAAGGATTCCGCGTCAGGCCACTACCGGATCCAGGTTATTTCCCTTGAACCAACCACGGGGCATCTTCGTTCCTGGGAATGGGGGATGATCTCCAAGTCCCCCGGCGGCGAGATCACCCTGGATCTCCCGCCCTGGCTTGACTGATGGCCATAGATTCGGCAGGCGATACGTTCCCGGCCCGGCTGAGCAAGCCCTGAGCGGTTGACGCCGAGCTTTTCTCACTCATCCGGCCCGGACTCGATCCAGACAGTCCCATCACCGTCCTTAACCGCGCGACCCCAACGGCGATCGTCCTGCCCCATCGTTGACGGCGCGTCCCCGTGTGTCCACATGGCGTACAGCCCGGCGGGCCAAGGTACGGCCATCAGCAAGACTTGGCCGACACCCTCGGGAGAGAAGGCGGAGATGAAGGCTAGTTCGAAGGGATGTTCGATCCAGTAGCACCTCGGCATGACCGCGCCTCAGGGTACGCTGCTTCAAGAACGCAGATCGGGTTGTGCCGGAGACCTGACGCTGAGATTTTGATGTGCTGAACGAGGGCCGCCCGCTGAGTCGAGGTCGACCGTGATTTCAGGCTGGTGCAATGAAGAGGCCGCCTGCGCGGGGGAGACCCTCGAGCAGCGGGAGGGCATCATGAAGGCCGTGATCTGTTCGCGCGCCAAAGGCCCGGTGGACATGTCCAACACCGGCCGCCGCCCGAGCCCATGCGGGATGGCGTCTGGGGCCTAGAACGCCCCAGAGGGGAGCCGGAGGGCTTGGGAGCGATGAGCCGAACCGAGTGTGATCGAGGAAAGATGTTGGTCTCGGACGTTGCGATGAAGTAACGTCAAGTCCCTGTTCGTATTCTCGAAAGTGGCGTGATCTGCCTGCGGACCCTGGCCGTGGGTCACAAAAAAGACCGCTCGGTCCGCACCGCGGGGAGCAGCCTTTCGGGTTTCGTCGGCGTTGGGCGGCGACTTCTCCAGACAGGAGAAGGGATCGGGCTGGCCTGGATCAGCAAACGATCCCGCTCGGCCTCCAATCCCCTCACCACATCCTCGTTCGTCTTCCGCATTGCATTGAGGCGAGTCACCGCCGTGCGCCGTTGCTGTGTCATGGCTGGGTGCCTTCGATGGACATCAAGCTCGACCCGAATCTACCGGACGCTCATCTTGATCTGCTTGGGACGGGCTTGCTCCGACTTCGGCAAGGTCAGGGTCAGGACGCCGTCCTCGAACTGAGCACTGGCATTGTCCGCATTGATGGGCATGCCCAGGCTTACCGAACGCTGGAATGAGCCGGAACGGCGCTCTCGCACGAGCCAGCTATGGCCATTCTGCTCCCCATCGGCCTTGCTTTCGCCCCGGATCGTCACGGTATCGCCGAGGACTGTGGTCTGAACATCTTCCGGCTTGATGCCAGGCAGTGATGCCGTGACCACAAAATCGTTCTCCGCCTCTGTAATATCCAGGGGAAGCGTGAACGCGGCTCCTCGTCCTGACGGTGCGCCGTTCGGTGGTACGAAGCTGTCCTGAACCAGGGAATTCACAGCATCTCGCAGGCTGACCATCTCACGGAACGGATCCCATCTCGAGTTTGTCATCTCTAATCTCCTCTTCATCAGGAAGCGTGCCCTTTGGCAAAGACCTCGGACACGCAGGACCAAGAAAACCCCGACCGTGCATCGGATTGCCCGGCGTGGCCATCATCAGCCCTTGTCTACCTGCCGACGATTCGAGTATCAGCGAAACCCAACTTAATGTCAATACTTATTTCTTCAATAAATTTGTTTCTCAGTTTATTCATATGTGTGGCGGGGCATTTCACGCTGGAGGAAATCGAGCTTCAATGAGGCCGGAGCGATGAAGCCGTGGAGAAGAGGGCCAACGCCAACTCACAGGACGATGGGTCCTCATCGATCAGGAGTTCAGGCCGGCGCAGTAGAACACCCCGGGGCCTTGCGGCAGGCCGGGGCCTTGGCTTGCGCGCGCAGGATAGGCGGTCTCAGCGGCGGTCGTACTCAGCCAGCAAGCGGCCGATGTTGGCCAGCGCTTCGGGGCTGTACCGATCGCGGACCGGGTGGTCAGACTCGGGGAGCGGGGCCGGGAAATCGTCGTCGGCCTGGTCGAAGTGCGGGGGTATTCAGACCAGTCCTCATCGGTAGGACGGGGATCCGGGCGGATCATCCGGTTGGCAATGGCCGTAGGAGCCTCCACAAGCCCCGTGGACGCATCGGCTCGGTTCGGAATGGCCAAGAAGCCCGAGAACGCTCCCTACGGCGTTCAATGGGCTCGCGATGATCGTTGGGAGGGGACCGGGCCGAGAGGAGCGTCCGGAGGGCCTTGGAGGAGCCAAGGGAGGCTTGGAGTGGCGTGGGGGAAATACGATCGGCCCGGAGGGGCTTGGTTCCCCCCGGGCCGATATGGACTCATTCCGGTTGGCAATGGCCGTAGGAGCCTCCACAAGCCCCGTGGACGCATCGGCTCGGTTCGGAATGGCCAAGAAGCCCGAGAACGCTCCCTACGGCGTTCAATGGGCTCGCGATGATCGTTGGGAGGGGACCGGGCCGAGAGGAGCGTCCGGAGGGCCTTGGAGGAGCCAAGGGAGGCTTGGAGTGGCGTGGGGGAAATACGATCGGCCCGGAGGGGCTTGGTTCCCCCCGGGCCGATATGGACTCATGGAGCGTGCGCCGTCGGTCGGCTCACTTAGCCTTCGACTCGGTCAACTTGATGATGTTGGCTTTGGGAATGGCGATGGCGAATCCACTCTCGCCGATGAGTTGAATCGCGTAGGAAGGGATCGCGAGGATGTAGTGGTTCTCGGTCTCGAGACCGACCGCCTCGCAGCCATCGTCGTCGAAGTCGCTATGGACATCGACCACGGCCTTTTGGAGACGAGCGGCAGACGCTTCGGTGCGCTCTATCAGCCGAGAGCGTTCGGCATCGCTCGTCGCTGGGTCGCGTGCTAAATCCGCCGCCTTCTCGGCGTCCAACGCGTCGCGAAGTTTGGCGGCATCTTGATCGATCGTTCTCGCGCTCCGCCGACGTCGAGGCTTCTTGGGCTTGGAGGGCACTGGGACCTCGGTTGGCGATGGTTGGGGCTTAGAAGCCGCTCGATCAACGCGCGAGCCCCAGACGAAGCTTGTGACCGCGGAGGGAGGCATCTCGTTGGCGCAGACGAACTCGCCACTGGCCGGGCCGGGGCGGGCCTTGCATAAGTCGCATCGGCGACACACTTCGGCCGATTCCTTGTCGAAGGTCAGGGAGACGATCGCGAGATCCTTGGATTTCCGGTTGATGTCGGTCCGGATCGGGTTGGGTCTCGTGTTCATGGGAGTCAACTCCTTAGGCGTGGGGTGGAAAGACCTTGATTCGGATGAGGATGAAAGGAAGGTGTGGCGCGGTCGATATCCGATCGGCCGCGCCGGTGATGGTTTGTTACTTGGCCGACGTCTTGGGGAGTCGGGCCGAACCGAGGGGCTTGCCCTCGGTGGCGGTGGTCGATGAGACGATCGGGGCGTTGCCCGTGGCGTAGACCGCGGCCGCGCGACGCCCGCGCACCTCAAGGCCGATCCGGTAGACCGCACCATCCGCGCCGAATTGGGCTCGAAGGACTTGGTACTTGAGGCCGAAGCGTTGGGCAATCTTGTAGACCGCGTCGTCGATTGCGGCGCGGAGTCCGATGGCCGTCCGCAAGTCCATCGCCACCACGTTGCCGGTCTCGAGTTGGGACGGCCCGTCCGGATTGCACAACTCATGGTGGGAGTGGTGATACTTCGCCGTGGAGGGTCGCGGGAATCGAACCCAACGCGCTTCGCGGGCCTTTAAGCTTTGCATGGGATCATCTCCTCGACTTGGTGAAATGGTCGATCGATCGCGCGAAAAGGAAGCCGGATTGGGGAAACGACCAAGCCCCATTCGGCGAATGGCCGGACGGGGCGATAGAGGCGGTCAACGACGTGTTGCGGCCGCGCCCTCGGTATACCCGCGGTCGAAGTGTTGCTCCGCAATCCCGAGATCCAAGACCTCGAGACGGTCCGCGTACTCACGGGGCGTCGTTGCGCCGGTGAAGCGGACGAGGTAGGCCACGCGATCCATTTGGTCCGCAAGGAAGTCGCCGATGGGCGTGTTCCACCCACGATAGGCCAACGCCTCGCGGTCCAAGGTCTCGGCGAGCGACATCGGATCGCCAATGGCGGGCTCGTCGTCGACGTCGGAGGCGAATACTTCCCCGCCCATGGAGTCGATTCCGACCACATGGTCGACGAACGTCTCGGGATCGGGTGGGTGGCCCTTCGGAAAGTTGACGTGGCGACGAGAGGGCGATTTGGGTAAGATTGACATCGAAGCTTCTCCTATTATGCGTGGGAATCTTCAACCCGGCTCCGTGGATGGTTGCTCCCATCCCGGAGCTTTTTTGTTGGTCGGCGCCGATCACCAACCCAACATTCCTACGATATCAAGTCCATACTAGAAATTCAATCGAAAAATGGGCGAATCCGCGTTTTATTTCGCAAATCACGCTTGATTTGAGGCAAACCAAGAATGCGCAATAGCGACTCAATAATGGAATAAACGGTTTGACTCCAGTAGAGCCACATGTAGAATGAAACATCGTGATCAGACTGTAATGTGAATTCTCAAGAACGGGGTGGGCGATGAAAGCGGAGGGAGCTGACGAGGGGCGTCGGAAGCGTGGGCGACCGAGGGGCTCGTTCAGGACTGGTTTGGAGGAATCCTTCGCGGTCAAGGTGTCCGCCGAGTACAAGGTCTGGCTCGGAGGGTTCGCGAAGTTCTTGAAAGGCGAGATGTCGGATGTCTTCAGGGAGGGGATGCGGCTTCTGCGCAAGAGCAGCGGGTTCCGGCCGCCGCCGCTGAAGTGACGAAGCGTCATGGGGATGTCAGGGATAATCGACGTCATCACACAGACAAAGCGTTGTCCACTTGATTCTCGGGAACTCGCGTTGCGGTGAAACCCTGCTCTTTTCTATGCTCACTCCTCATAAGATTGGTAGGGTTTCTTTGAATCTGGTTTTCACTCTCGAATCGGAGGCTAGCACCATGTCGTACTATGACAACGACAACATCGATCGGGCTGTCAAGCTTTACTTCAGGCAAAGGCGAGGGTTCGCGCGCATCGACCAGCCCAACCGCTACTTATGCGAGCAGGTCGGCGATGCGATCTCGATTCAGAACATCAATGGGGAGCTGGCCCGCTTCAAGGTCCTCCCCAGTGGACGACTTCGCACGCTCGATGTTGCTTGGTCGTCTCCTTCGTGACGCCACGGGGTCTTCCGGACTCCGGGGCGTTCGCGTTGGCGTCCGAGCAGAGTCAAAATCAACCCCGCCCGGCCCCGCGAAACGATCGCGAAGATTCACCTGCGAGATGTCGAGAATCTCCTCGGTAACAACCTGGCAATCCTCCCGAAGAGCACCGATCCGTTGGCCTCGCCGTTCCCTTGGGCCGAAGGCTCCGGCTTCAACCTTCGCATCATCGCCTCTGCCACGTCGCGATTGCAGTAGCGGTTGACGTCGGCGAGGAACCGGTCGATGGAATCGGACTGCACGGAACGAGGGGCCGCGGCGAGCGACGTCGCCAGGACCTCCTCGGTCACGACGACGTTCTCGATCCCAGCATTGCTCCAACCGTCTGCTGGGACGGCCGCGCGTACGCTCTTCATGTATGCTCCGTTGACTGCGGCCTCCAGGTCGGCCCCGCAGTAGAATCGGCCTTCCTCGGGGCTCTTGGCGTGGAGAGTCTTCAAGATCGTCCGCACGCGGGAAGCATCCGGGATACACACGGGGGTCGTGCCGTCCGGCCCCGGCGAGCCCACCAGGGCGTTCAGGTAGAACATGGTGATCTGGGCCGTCTCCTCAAGGTCAGGAGGTGCGACGGGGATGAAGCGGCCGAAGCGACCACTCCGCGTCAACGCTTCGTCCAGGGACCCGATGAAGTTCGTCGTCGCCGCCAGCAGCCGGCCGAGCCGGAGCACTCGGTCGACCTGAATGAGAAGTTCGTTCACCGATGCCTTGTCGTCGGTGTGCATCTGACGCTCGTGCCGGGAGTGAGCCACTCCGTCCAGCTCGTCGATGATCAACATCCGGGACTCTTTCTCGGCCAGCCAGTCGAACTGCTCGCGGATCTGGATCTGCCCCCACCCGATGAACGGCCCACGGAGGTCGGACGGCCCGAGCAGCCGCACCTCCTGCTCCAGCTCCCCGGCGATGGCCTGGGCCCACCGCGTCTTGCCGCAACCCGGCGGCCCGAAGAACAGGATCCCGCTGGAACGCGACACGCTGCGAAGCTTGGACCGATGCCTCTCGGGCCAGATGATCAGATCCTCGATCTGACTCCTGATGTCCGAGTAGCCGGCGACGTCCTCGCAGCTTGAGCCGGGCGTCGGAGACGGTCGCTACCGGATCGCGCAGTAACCTCTATCTCGTCCGGCTGCACGGGGCCGACACCAGACGATTCGAGCGGGCGGCCGGCAATATCCATGAACCCACCGTCCATCGAGGGCACCATCACATGGCCGCCGTCGCCCAGGTGATGCGCCAGGTCGCCCAGATAGGGGCCAGCCCAGAGGATCGCGTCGTTCGGGACGATCAACCAGAAGGGCGTGCCGCCCGTCGCCTTCGCCCGGGAGAATATCTTCTTGTGGTAGAAGGATTCCATCGGACCCGAGCCGAGCAGCGACTCGACCTCGAACTCCCCCAGACCCTCCACAGAGAGGTCGATCCGTCGCCTTTCCGGCCTGCCTTCAAGATCGAGTTCATCCTCCTCAACCTCCTCATCGGAGCATTCAAATTCCAAGTTCGCCTTGGGATCGATGGCATAGATCCAGTGGGCCGTGTGCGCCTTCAGCGCCAGCGTCGACGCGCACTCGTTGCTCCCCTTGAACTTGGCGATCAACTTGTTCGACATCACGTTGCCGAACCGCGTAATTGGCATCGCCGTCAACTGCCGATGGGCGACCCGGGCCCAGTTCAACATTCCGATCGGCGTGGCCCCGCCGATCACTGCCAGGCGCCATCCCTCCGACGAGTGAGAGGCAGTCGCAGATGGATCGAAGGTCGGCCGTAGGGGCGGCGCCCGGGCTGTACTCGGGCCTGAACTCGAAGATCGGGCCCGGCCACACGGCGCCGAGATGATGCAGATGGGCCGGCGGCTCGGACGCCCGCTTGATCGTGATCAGGTTGAGCGAGTGGGGCGTGTCGAGCAGGCGGAGGGACCCTGAGTCGAGGACCGAGGGCTTCAGGTAGGCACCGAGGAGCGTCTCCGGGCCGATGCGAACGTCGCAACCGGCATCGCCGAATCTCTGATGTCGCACGAACCTCTGAGCCGCGTGGAAGGCCCATCCGATTAGCCCCTCCCACACGGCGTGGATCCAGGAGTGGGGACCGGCCTGGTCGGGCATGTAGAGCAAGCAGAGGATCGGATCGCTCGCCGTCAGGGCTCGTAGGAAGTCCAGCTCTCGGTTGCGTTCCAGGCCGAGCGCCGTGGGCCAGAATGGGTCCGGCAGCTCGACCGATGTCGTCGGCCGTCCGCGCTGAACGGCAGGGGACTCTTCGGGTTCCTCGACCATCTCTTCCGTCGCGACGTCCTCCTGCACCCTGATGCGGAACCGGTCGTCCCGGCTCCAAGTGCCGGCCTGGGTCGAGATCTCGAGTCCGGCCCGCTCGAGTTGCTTCCTGACCTTCCAGAGAGAGTCGCTACGCAGTTGCCCGGTCGAGTAGCCGAACACGCCGACCAGCTCGGCCAGAGTCGAATCGCCTGCAAGGCTGATCTTGACCCCGACCTGCAGGGGCTTCCCTTCGTGCCGGGCTTGGCGGATTCGCTCCGCCAGATGCTGGACCTGATCCCGGGACTTCCGCACCCGCTGATTCCCCCGGCCGGGATACCGGATAGTCAGCAAGTTGCGGTCTCGACTTTCGATGATCCCGATGTTCCTGTCGTCGTCAACGACTGTATCTCCCACTAACGCCTTCATCATCTTCGGACGCTCCTCATCGAATGCGCGGACGACGGCCCAGATCCACGCGGCACTCCCCGCGTGCCCGATGCGGACTAATATAGCAGGATCACTCGACGAGTACAGTGGGTGGTGGGCTGCATCGAAGAATCTGTGTGAGCAAGGACGGGTCGGCCCAACTGGGGCACCCTATGGGGCTTGATGAGTCGGCAAGTCCATTAGCTGGGGAGGCGATGGCCGGACAGGTGGCCTGGCCCCCTTGCGTCGGCCGAGGCGAAAAGGGATCGTGGGTCCGACTTCTTCTGTTGAGCCGGATCCCCGCGGGGCGAGGCAGATGCTCTTCCAGTCATTCGCCGGACAATGTGACGCTCGGACCCTGGCCTGGGCCCGGCTCGTCTTCGATCAGGTCCTGGCCTCGATGCCCCTGTCGTGGGCTCGCAGGGGGACGTGGATCGAGGCTTGGAACGGACCACGTCGGGTCGCCTTCGCGCCGCATCGGGGGATTGTGTCGCTCTACTTCCAAGGGCCGGCGCCAGTGGAGCGATATCGCGAGTTGGGCGGCTCCTGCAAGACGGGAAAGGTCTGCATCAGGATACCGGTCGGTTCGGACTTCGAGGGACCGCTGCTGGCGCACGTGGTCGCCGAGCACCTGGGGCTGCCGGGGCGACTCGCCGGGCCCGCGCCCCGGGACAGGAAATGTCGTTGAGGGATCACCCAGCGTCGGGTCGAGATCGGGAACAACTCGCCTCGTCCGCTGGTTGCGTAGTGATTTCGCCACAACTTACAAGGAAAGTCGCGGAACAAGGCATCGCGCACCTTGACGGCATGGAGGCCGGCGCGTTAACAAAGCTGGTGCGTGCAAGCAGCGCCGATAGCGTCGATTGATGGCTGGTCCAAATTTCGAATTCTGGGAAACCGATAAATATCCCTCGACACGTTCCAGCTCATACGTTTTGGGGGACGGTCATTTAGAATGGATTCGGGCCTCGGTCGGCCGCGGAGATGCTGTACTGCGTTGAGGAGGGTCGTGTCCGGCTTTTTGCCTTCGATCCTACGGGAGACCGCGATGGTCCAGATCATATGCCCCCAGTGCAAGCGGATTGGCAACTCCAGCAAGGTGGTTCCGAATGGTACCAAGGTTAGGTGCCCCGCTTGTGGCACGTCGTTCCGCTATGAGGACTCGAGCTGCGAGCCGTTCGAGGTCCTGCCCAATCCGGTCGCGGCGTTACCGCCGATAGTGGCGACTGTCCCAATCCCTCCAGCACTCCCCCATCTTTCGCCCCAGGCAGTTGCATCATTCCCTGCGGTTCCGTTCCAGCAGGTCATCCAGGTCGCCGCGCCGGACCGCCAACAGAGCAATTCAGTGGGTGTCGCGGCGCTGGTTCTCGGTATCATCGCCGTGCTGACCGCCTGGGTGCCATTCCTGGGGCTGCTGGCGATCCCTGTCGGGTTGATTGGTGGGCTCTTGGGCGTGATCGGACTGCTATACGGCCTATGGAGCGGGCGAGGCAAAGTGGTCACGTCGGGAGTCGGCCTGGTCCTGTCGGTCGGAAGCATCCTCCTCTCGGTCGCGATTACCGGTGTAGCCGCCAAGGGGATCGGCGCCGCCTTGGACGACGCGAAATCGAGGGAGAACCGCTCGACTACCCTCCTAGCCGCCACTACTCCCAAGCCGTCAATCTCCAAACCAGAGGACCTCATAAAGGTGCCCACTCCGTCAGCTGGAGAGGTCGCCAGTAAGCCTTCGGGACTTCCGACGCCGGAACCGAAAGTCCAGGAGCCGTCGAAGCCCAAGCCCGACGAGAACGAGGGATGGGTTGTCGTGCCCAATGAAGCCAGCGATGAAAATGTCGCCATCACGATTACATCTGTGGCTGTCGATCGTGTGAAGTGCAAGATTTTCGGTGAAGACAAAATGTCGGAAGACCCTTGCTTGATCGTGTCTTTGAGTATCTACAACCTGAGCAAGCACCGGAAGATCGATTACAAGAGCTGGGGAGGCACGGGGTTTGAACTACTCTCCGACGGAGTTTCCCTGCACGACAACTTCGGCAACAAGTATAAGCGGGGGTCGTTCGACGTCTTGATCGACATCGTTGGTCGAACCAAGGAGGCGTCCATCTATCCGGGGAAGAGCGTGGACGACGTGCTTCTCTTTGAGGTTCCCCTGGAATCGGTGAAGCGTCTCGACCTGGAACTGCCGGGCGAGAACATCGGGTCCGACAAGGTCTGCCGCTTCCGGATCCCGGCGAACCTGATCAAGCGATGAGGCGGCGGTCCCGTCGCATTCTTCGTCTCTTCGCGGTCCAAGAGGCCGCCAATCGGGTCAGGAATCGCGGAGGGGCGTCCTGTTCCGCGCGATGACCGGCCCGGATCCTCGTCTTGACCGGGTGCTTGAGGCAGCTCGCCTTAGGTGTGGCGGCCAGGTTACCGAGGCCCGCCGCCCTACTCCTGTCGGCCCAGGCGTTTCATCGCAGCCCCATGTCGCTTCGAGCGGTCATTCCCAATCATTTTGCTCTGCAAATATCCGACCGTGGCCTCCTCCGGCGTTGGAAACGTTAGAGGCGGCGTTTCAGGATCGGCGGTGGCGTCCCATGTGCATTCATGAATATTCACGGGGGTGTGACCGAGCCGATCCACTACGACCCACCCGCCTTCGCGGCGTTCGACCTGATAGTCGTCATCCAACACCAAGGGGCTACCGGACTCTCGTGCCCGGACGGCGCCCGCGATTTGTGACGGCGAAAGGACGACCGCCGGTCTCGTCAATTCCGGAAGTTCCTCTGTGGCTACGCGATGGACCTCAGCGCGGAAGAGTCCAGCCCACTCGGCGTGCGAGCAGTCGAATTCATCGTCGCCGAGGACCCCGACCGGCTCGACCAGGGGGCAGGCGATCTCCTCGGCGATAATCTGGGCGTCACAGGGGCCGACACACAGGTCGTGATGGAGATCCTCGATGCCGTCGATCAGCCCCGCCGCCTTCGGTTCGGGACGGCCGCAGAGCGATCGGAGTATGCGGCGGATCGATTCGAGTTGCTCGTCGGTCGGGTCCGGCGCGATGTCGGTATAGTAGCCGCCGCGCGATACCCATCAGCTCCATCCTGACGCGGGCCGCGGCGGGGTCGGCATCCAAGAAATCGTCGCCCGCGTCGTAATCGCCGTCCTCCCAGAGAATCCGGTTGGCTAGGCCGTCCACGAGGAACTCCCATTCCTCGGCGTCCTCGGACGTGGCGTCGGGCGGGGACCAGGGCCGATCCGGATCCTCCTCGTCATCGAGGCGCTCTTCGCCGTCGGCCAGATCCTCCTGCGGCCTCTGGACGGCTCTGCCGACCCTCCTGCGGTGGCCCTCCTCGACCTGGCCAGGGCTTCGGCCTCGTCCTGGAGCATGGCCTCGCGGTAAGCCGCCAGCACGAGCCGTCGCCAGTACGTCGCTTCCTCGGGCGAATCCAGGTTGGCCAACCACTCGGGGTCGCAGGACAGGTCGATCTCCTGCTCGACCTCGCTGGCGATCTGGCGGAACACCGCAGCAACGGCGGACTCGGTGTTGACCGTCAGATCGGGATCGGGAACCCCTTCATCGCTCAATGCGGTACCGACCGAGGCCAGCAATGCCAACTTCTGGCCCATCTGGAGCCGATCGAACGCAATAGTTCCGGTGTCGGAGATGTCGGGATCGTCAGCAGAATCCTCGACCCAATCCCAGAGCGTTTCGAGCCCTTCACGAAATAGTTCCCATTCCGCCCCTCCCAGTACCCGCTTTCCGTGAGGCGTCCACCACATGACCGTTGGCTCCTGGGAATTCGGAGGCCCGATCGGAACGCCCTGATAATAGCACGGATTCGGTTGTCCAGTAACCCGTTGGTGATCGTCAAAGAAGGGAGTATGAAACGCCCGCATTCACCTCTGAGTGGCATGCGCGATCACCTCGTGCTGGCGAGCACAGAGACGTCACTCGCTCCGGTCGAGCAAATGGGCGATCTTTTCCTCTCGCTCTGCTTCTGGATCGCTGGCTCCATCCACGAGCCCTTCGTGGTGAGGAGTCACCTGGCAGACGAGCGAATGTATCGCATGGTCCGGGCAATGCGAAGGGAAAGGACCATGCCGCATAGCAGCTTCGATGTTGACGGAACCCTTCAACCTACACTACAACAGTTCTACAACAAGAATGGCCAACGCAGATCCGCCGTTTTGTTCGTACGAACACTATGTTCGTGCGAACAGATATCGAGTCAACCCTGTATTCTGAAGCATATTACACTCAGATTCAACGTGGAACACACGCAAATCCATGGCATGCCTTCCAGCCAACTGAGCTAATCGCCCTGTATCCTGAGTCTCTACCTTTATAGGTGACAGGATCCCAGCCGGTCAAGATGGTCGCGGCTCTGTTTCGGACTCGTCAGACCTCCAGGATCTCCGAGGACTTCTTGTCGGCGACCTCGTTGACCTTGGTTTCGTACTGCTTGGTCAGGGACTGGACCTCTTCCTTGCAGTTGGCCAGGTCGTCTTCGGTGAGGGTCTTTTCGGATTGTTCGAGGTCGGCTTGCTTGTTCGCGTCGCGCCGGATGTTGCGGATGGCCACCCGGGCCTCCTCGGCCAGCTCCTTGACGCGGTTGACCAGCTTCTTCCGCTGTTCGACCGAGAGCGGCGGCACGTTGAGTCGAACGACCTTGCCGTCCGAATTGGGACTCAGGCCCAGGTCGCTGGTCTGGATTGCCTTCACGATGTCACCGACGACCGAGGGGTCGAAGGGGCGGATCAGGATCTGCTGCGGCTCGGGTGTGCTCAGGTTGGCCATCTGCTTCAGTGGCGTCGGCGAGCCGTAATACTCGACCCGGATCGATTCCACCAGGCCGACATTCGCCCGCCCCGTCCGGATGCCCCGCAACTGGTCACCCAGCAACGCGAGGCTTTTCTCCATGCGCTCTTCCGCTTCGAATGTGATCTCTTCGATACTCATGAGATGCTCTCTCCCCTCGACGGACACTCCGTAACCGATCAATGTCGTTAACCACCGTCGATTGTCCGTCCACCCGGTCCATCTTAGCACGGCCGTCGTTCGTCGCAATGCGCCTCGGTCCGTCACGAGGAGAGGATTCTCTCACGATGACTTCGGACGGATGGCATTGCTGACCCAGGTGCCGATCAGGTCGCCTGCGATGGCCCGTTCGATGTTGCCCTCCTTCTTGAAGTTGAAGACCAGGATCGGCAAGCCATTCTCCATGCACATGCCGATGGCCGTCATGTCCATCACTTTGAGCTGGTCCCGCATGACCTGATCGTAGGTCAGGTGCTCGTACAGCACCGCATGAGGGTTCTTCTCCGGATCCGCCGAGTACACGCCGTCAACGCGCGTGGCCTTGAGCAAGATCTCGGCGCCGAGCTCTTTGCCTCGCAGGGCGGCCGCCGTATCCGTCGTGACGAACGGACTGCCCGTCCCGGTGGCCAGGATCACCACCCGTTTCTTCTCCAGGTGGGACAAGGCCCGGCGTCGGATGAACGGCTCCGCTACCTCGTCCATGCGGATCGTCGTCATCAGACGGGTCTCGCATCCCTCCTTTTCCATCGCGTCTTGCAGAGCCAGGCCGTTGATCACGGTCGCCGTCATTCCCATGTAATGGGCGGTCGCTTCCTTGATCACGTCGGAGCCCCGGCTCAACTGGGCGCCGCGGAGGATGTTTCCACCCCCGACCACGATCGAGAGCTGAACGCCACGGGCCGCGACCCGGGCCGCCTGGCGCGCAATCCGGCTGACTTCCTCCAGATTGATGCCCCCTTCGCCCGGCCGGCAAAAGCTTTCGCCCGAAAGCTTGAGCAGCACGCGACGAAACACCAGCGGACCGTCCATGAGGGTGGAGTCCATGAGTTCAAATCCTGGGAGAGAAAAGGATGAAGGATGAAGGATGAAGAATGAGTCGGAACATGGGAAAGGCTGAGGGCTCGGTCAGTCCAGGGCTGGTCTTGATTTACTTAGCCTTCATCCTTCATCCTTCCCGCGCAGCGGTCATCGCCCTTCGCCGACGACGAACCGGGCGAACCGGGCCACCGAGATGTTCTCTCCCGTGCGCGAGTTCACCGCCAGGATGACGTCGCGAACGGCCTTGGTGTCATCCTTGACGAACATCTGATCCATGAGGACCGACTCACCGTACCAGGCGTTGAGCTTCCCTTCGGCGATCTTCTCCTGGATATTCTGGGGTTTCTCGGCCACCTGGGCCATGAAGATCCGCTTCTGCTCGGCGACGACGTCCTCGGGTACATCCTCCCGGCGGACATACAGCGGATTGACCGCCATGATGTGCAGCGCCAGGTCCTTGGCCAGTTGCTTGAACTCTTCGTTGCGGGCGACGAAGTCCGTCTCGCAATTGAGCTCGATCATCACTCCTGACCGGGAGTCGTGGTGGATGTAGACCTCGATGCGGCCGGCCTTGGCGGCGCGGCCGGCGCGGAGCTCGGCTTTTTTCATGCCTCGCTCCTTGGCCAGGGTTTCGGCCTTGGTCATGTCTCCGTCGGATTCCTTCAGGAGCGCCTTGCACTCCATCAGGCCCAGCCCGGTCTTCTTGCGGAATTCGTTGACAGCCTGAGCCGTGATCTCGGCCATCGGCATGACTCCTCGTTCTCGTGCGGGATGCGTCGCGACTCGCGCGATCGCGAACCGAAATCGCCTGTTGCAGTAGATCTTGCCTGGTCTTGTCGGAGGTATCGATCGCGGTCGCCCTCGGGAGCGACCCGTCGATTCGTGATGTCCTGCTCGTCCGGGATGAGGATGGCACCCCTTCCCGAGGAAGCCGGCGCGCCCGGATGCGATCGATCGGGACCCCGGTCTGGGTGCGCCCACATCTTATGGCAGACGCGGCTGGCTCACTGGCCTTCGGCGGGAACGGGCGCTTCGATCGTCGCCGTCGAGGTCGCCGACTCGGTGCCGGCGGTTTGATCGACCGACTCGACCTGCGGTTGCGCCTCGGGCTCCACCGTTGCTTTCGACGCGGTCGCCGGTTCGGTGACTGGAGCTTCCGTCTCGCGCACTTTCACCGGCCCGCGGGTACCTTCGCCGCGAGGCGGCCCTCGGCGACGATCGCGATCGCGATCGCCACGGCCCGAGCCGCCATCCGCCGGTGGTGGTGGTTCCACCGGTGCCGCCGCCTTGCCTTCGAGGATCGCCTCCGTCAGCCGGCTCAGGAGCAGCTCGATAGACCGCATGCTGTCGTCGTTACCGGGGATCGGCAGGTCGATCGCATCCGGGTCGCAGTCGGTATCCAGCAGCGCGACGACCTTGATTCCCAGTTTGCGGGCCTCGGCCACCGCGATGTGCTCGCGTCGCGGGTCGATGACCAGAAGGGCTTCGGGGAGCCGGTTCATGTGGCGGATGCCGCGGAGGTTCCGCTCGATCTTCCGCCGCTCGCGGCTCAAGGTCGAGATCATCTTCTTGGAGTAGCTGAGCGCTTGCTCGCCGTCCAGGATCGACTCCAGCTCCTCGAGGCGATGTAGCCGGCTGCGGATCGTCCGGAAATTGGTCAATGTCCCGCCCAGCCATCGTTCGGTCACGTATGGCATTCCGGAGCGGTTACACTGATCGATGATCGTGTCGGCAGCCTGGCGCTTGGTACCGACGAACAGGATCAGCCCGTTGGACGCGGCCACGCGCTGAAAGAACTTGATCGCGCGGAGCAGGCCGCGGACCGTCTCTTTCAAGTCGATGATATGAATCAGGTTGCGCTTGCCGTAGATGTACGGCTTCATCTTGGGGTTCCACCGGCTGGCGCGGTGACCGTAATGAACCCCGGCATCGATCAGATCCTTCACCACGAGCGACACGAAAAACCCTCCGAAGCCGTTGGTCAGAATCCGGCCGCGTTCCCCGGACGTCGGGTCCGGGGCGGCCTTTCTCGAGTAGCGGAACTCGAATGAACAATCCACGTGAATCGTAGTTTATCGGTTGGGCGGGCTGGCGTCAAACCCTGCGGCGCCGGTTGTTCTGCGAAGATCCGCACGTGCGTGGGCACGCTCGGGTTCCGGGTGGAAGTTTGTGAAGGAATCGGATGGAAGATGCTGAATTCCGGGTGAAATGAATGAAAATGTCTGTCGATAAGAGTCGAAGGCGGATCCGTATCAATCGGCCATCTGGGACCCGAGATTCGGGATCCTCGAATCGGGAATCGCCCCGGAGTTGCGCCCGAGCGCCGCATCAGGCCGGCGCACCTTCCTCCGGCGTGATCGCCTTCGATTTCTCGATCTTGCGCGTACTCTGCTTGGAATCGGGCTCGGGAAGTCCCAGCAACGCGGCAGCTTCCGCGTGAAATCGTCGCAGCTCATAGCTCGATTTGTTCCGGGAGACCCAGGAAACGGCCTGGTCGAACCACCGCCGGGCCTCCTGACACTCTCCCTGGCGCCAGCGGGTCATCGCGAGGAAGAACCAGTCCTCGGCCCGGCCACCATTGAATCCGATCGATTCCCGCAGCGACTTCTCGGCGGTCTTCCAATCGCCGACGCGAAACGCCGCTACGCCTAACGTATTTAAATATAGCCAATTGCTTGGTTCAAGCGAGACGGCCTTTTGGGCCGAGATGAGGGCCTGCTCTGGTTTGAACGAAGCGTCGTCGGGGAATCGGGCCTGGAACCAGGCCACGGTGTTAAGGGCTTCGGCGCGTTTGGGGTCGAGGATCATGGTCAGCCTGCAATCGAGATACTGCTCGGAGGAATAGTTCAGGTCCTTCATCAACTGGTCGGCCCACAGCTTCCGGATCCCTTGAAACTCCGGCATCGGATACCTCGCGGCCACCGCGATGAAATCCTCTTCGGATTGACGACGCAATCGTTCGGCCTCTTCCTTCCGGCCCTCTCCGTCGAGCATGGACGTCAAGGTGTGAACGGTCCTCACCAACCAGAGAGGATCGTCACATTCGTTGCTGACCTCGAGTCGAGGTCGGTCCTGTTTGTCCGACGTTCCGTCGGTCCCTCGGAGCAGGTCCCGCCTGAGCTGAATCGCACGGCTATAGAACTGCTCGGCCTCCTTGGGCTGACTCGCGAGCCGTTTGTAGCATCCCATTCCGCCCAATCCGAGGGCATCGGCGAGATAGCGGCACGCCGTGACATCACCGCCCGACTCGGCCACTAATCCCTCGAATCGCGCGATGGACTCGCGATAGTCGGAGAAGGCCGCGGACATGAGCGTCGGATCGGGTTCTTGCATCGTCCCCCTGCAGAAGCTCATGTATGTCCGTGTGGATGCAAGACGGCAGAACGCGCGGGCGATGATGATCCGCGATTCCCGGTTCGTTGGGGGGACTCGCTGGCTTGCTTGAAGAGTTCTATCACTTCATCAAATATTTTATACGCTTGCTTGCGAGTCGTCGGATCGGTCGAGGTCGCAAGGAGCGAGGCCTCTTGATGAACCTGATCGATGGCGAATCGGTCGATGAGGGGATAGTTCTTGATCAGGTAAGCGAGGTAACGGTTTCGCGATTCCCGGCTCGAGACGTAGAATCTCCAGCAGACGGCGGTCGTGATGATCAGCAAGACCATTACGATTGCAGCGGCGGAGGCCAGTTGTTTCCCGTGTCGTCGAGCCCACCGCCAAGTGCATTCGAGAATCCCCGGCCGGCGGGCGACGATCGGTTGATCGTCGAGGAATCGCCTGAGATCGCCGGCCATTTCCTGCGCGGTCGCGTAGCGGCTCGAGACATCCTTGGCCATCGCCTTCAGGATGATCGTCTCCAGGTCTCGAGGGATGGCCGGGTCGAGTCGGCGCGGAGAGACCGGCTCGTCGAGGGCGATCTGTCGGAGGAGCACCTGGTGGTCGCGACCATCGAACGCGGGACGGAGTGTTAGGAGCTGGTACAAGGTCACGCCCAGGGCATAGACGTCCGTGCGCTGATCGACGACACCGCGTCGAGCGAGGGCCTGCTCCGGGCTCATGTAGCGGAGCGTCCCGACGATGTCGTCGGTCCCGGTCAGACTGAAGTCGCTGTGGAATCGGGCCAGGCCGAAGTCGGTGATCCAGACTGCCCCGTTCTGATCGATCAGAAGGTTTGCCGGCTTGACGTCGCGGTGGATGATGCCCAGGCCATGAGCGTGGTCGAGGGCGTCGGCCGCGTCAGCACCCAGCCGGGCGACGCATCGGCAGAACACCCGATCCTGACAGACGGCCTCCGCGGCGGTCGGCGACTCGGACGCATTTTCGGCGGGTGAAGCTGCGTGTGGAGCCAGAACGGGGTCTCCGTTCGTGCTCCGACTGGCGTGTATCGCCGTCGACGGGTTCGCGACCGGCGCATCGGAGTGTCCCGTCGAGAATGCCGGGCGTCGGTGTGGCCTCCTCGGTCTCGATCGACGAATCCCAGGAGGAGTTTGCCGCGGACTTCGCCAACTTCTCGTCGCCGGACCGGAGTTCGCGGACGATCGCGGCCATGCTACGGCCTTCGATGAATTGCATGGCATAGTAATGAACGCCCTGATCGCAGCCCACTCCGAAGATGGGCACGATGTGGGGGTGGTGCAACTGGGCGGCTGCCTGGGCTTCGATCTGGAATCGCTGCCGTTGTTTCGGGTCGATCGCCGCGGCGAAGGGCAGGACTTTCAGGGCGACGCGACGGCCCAGTGAGACCTGCTCGGCCTCGTAGACGACCCCCGTGCCACCTCGTCCCACCTCGCGAAGGACCCGATAGTCACCGAGTTGTGCGCGGCAGGACGGCATCCGCCGGCAAGCCGGGCCGGTCGCCGTCCGAACCGCCGATCTGGACCGCTGCCGATTGGATGAATTCCAGCCCGGAGAGACACTCGAGGAGCGCGTCGGCGATCTCGGGATGTTCCCCCAGGAACTCCTCCCGCGAACACGGGCGGCCCGAGCGAAGGGCCTCGAGATACGACTCCAGCGGCTTGATGACGGGGGCATCGCGCGAGACAAGCTTCCTCCGGGACGTGAAGAGCTGGAATCGCCGAGGGCCTTAGGGCCGACGCCTCCCCAGAACCGGATATGTGGATGGGTGTCGACCGCGGCATCCGACTTGTGATCGCGTGGAATCCACGCTCCCGACCCGTCGTGACCGTTCATAAGCGATCCTCCAGGGAGCGCCGAAGCCGGGCTAACGCCCGGAGCCAGGCGTTCTTCACGCTGTCCTCAGTCCGTCCCACCCTCTGGGCGACGTCAGGAAAGCTCAGACCCTCAAGGTGGCGGAGGATGATGACCTCGCGGTAATTCTCGGGAAGTCCTTGCAGGGCATCGGCTAAGAGCACCGCTTGCTCTCGCCGGACGGCTTGCTGACTCGGAGTGCTCTGCGGGGCGACCAGACTCGCATTCAGGGCCTGGGAGGAATGGTCCAGCTCGTCGACCAGCGCCCTTTCCAGCCGGAGGTCCCGACACTTGGTTCCCAGGAAGTGCCGTAACTGGTTCGCCAGGATCGAGCCGATCATCCGACGTACCCATGTGAGGAACTCGCGTTCCGTACCGCCCCGGAACGTCGCGATCTTTCGATGAACCTCGAGGCCGATCTCCTGGAGCAAATCCTCCGCGTCCACCTTCCGGCTCAATCGGCGGCCGATCTGGATTCGAACGAGCAAGGCCATGTAATTGCGATAACGTTCGAGCAGCCGCCCGAGCGCGGCCGTGTCTCCCGCCTTCGCCAGGACCAACAGGAGCTCGGGGTCGAAGCCGGCATCACCCCGGCCATCGTCCACCATCTTGCTCAATTCATAGCGTCGGCTCCCGGACACGAACCCTCATCTTGCTGGTCACCTCCTGTAACACTTGCGCCGAGAGAATTAATATTTCCAAGACGTCCGGGCGCGACCTTCTTCCAGCATAGACTTCCTTGCCGTAGGTTGAGGTTCTAGTCGGTAAAAACAAGAAGGATCTGACAAGTGGGACCGATCCTGCTCCCGGGATCATGGACGGAACGGAGCGTGCACGATTTCCGGTGCATTCGATTTCCGTTCCGGACTGGCCCCGCCCTACGTGGTTTCCGGTCACAGCCGACGAAGGATTCAAGACTTCGGAGATCCC
>CAWJTV010000039.1:0-465456 GCA_963845755.1 uncultured Planctomycetota bacterium | reverse complement strand
ATCCCGTCGCTGTACGTGGACTATAAGTCGAGTCGCCTGAAGCAGTATTTCAAGGAAGGCCGTGCGTTGCGGACGGAACTGACCGTCAACGATGCCGGGGAGTTCGGCCTGGGTCGGAAGCTGGAGAATCTTCCCGCGTTGCGGGAGTTGGGCTTTCAAGCCACACGACGGCTGTTGGATGTCGAAAAGACCAGCCAAGACTTCGCCTTCTCCGAGGCGGTGTTCCCGGAAGTGACCGGTCCCTGCCGCGTGGGCGAGCAACGGGCGTCGGCCTTGCGGTTCGGTGACGAGCTGGTGCAGGCGTTGTTGAGCGTGTTGTTGGTGCTGCGGTTGTTGCCCCGGGGATTTCGCAGTGGTGATCTGCGGGAGCATCTGGCTTCACTGCTGGGGGTTGATCCCAGCCAATGGACCCAGGGCCGACTGACGTACCAACTCCGCCGCTTGCGTCTACACGGGCTGATTGAACGCGCCCCGCATCCCATCGCTACACGGTGACCGCCAAGGGGCTCCGGGTGGCGATGTGGTTCACGCGGTGTCATGCGCGGTTGTTCCGGCCGGCACTCGTGGAGATCTTCGCGGAAGAGTTCCCCGACGGCACTCCGCTGCGCCGCGCGTGGACCGTTTCGATCGAGAGGTGAACCGATATATAGAGAAAGCAAAAGTTCCTGTGGCCGCTTGATCCAAAAACTTGACTCAAGTGCGCCAAATCTTCTCCTTAAAGGGGTCTAATGACGCCCCATTTTCAGCAGTTCAAAGATGTTTCACTCATGGCCGCGTGAAGTATCGATGGGTTTGCCTCCACCCCTGGCTTCGGAGTCGTCCGCGGACGAACAGAGTAACGAGTGCTCGGTCCCTTGAGTGGGGATCGACACGGAGAGAAGGTGGTCGCGGCCTCCTGGCAGGCGCGACGCGCGTGACGAAGCCACCAGCCGCGGTCTTGGGAGTCCGTCGGCAAGGGCAAGGAGTGTGTCGATCGCAGGACCACCGGCGTTGTCTGGAGAACGAGAAGCGGCGAGTGTCCTGGCTCCCCGTTTGCGGGGAGCCAGGACACTCGCTGTAGATCGCGGTCTGCCCCCGCGGGGCGCCCGGGAAAAATCAGTCGGGGGCTTGGCTTCAGCGGGTTCATAGAAGGCGCCCGACCTACCACAACAATTCGCATCGACGGCAGCGCCAACCGAGCGGGGTTCCGAGAGACTCTTCTCTCTGCCCATCTGGAGTGTATTTAATCAAGAGGCAGCGATATTCTCGGTTGGTCTCACCGGAGAAGCAAAGCGGGCAGTAGATGCCCGTGATATAGCCGATAAGCGAGGCCGAAAGCGGGCAAGCGATGGACGTCACCAACAGGAGACGGCGGATCGTGAATCTCGGCAGGAGCCATCGCATCGCCGCTGGACCTCATTCTTTCCTTGGCCTAACGCTAAAGATCAGCGGCCCGCCGCAGGCGGGTCCGCTGCATCGCCGTGTGAGACGGTCCCCCAGCGGAACTCCTGGAGGAGGTCATTGCCCGCACTGTAGCATTCCGCAGCGTAGCGTACCCCGGCATGCCTGAGGGGGACAAGGATTCGGTTGGCGTTGATCTCCACTTCGGCCACCGGGCCATGCATGAGGATCAGTGACTCCGCCTCGATGACCAATTCGGCGAACGGGCTCCGGATCTCGTAGTCCGTCCAGCTACACTTACGGACGCTCCAGCCCAGCCGCGCGAAGAGCCCGGCGACTCGCCGCCGGGAGAGCGAAGTATGCAGCGAGGCGAAGAAGTTGGAGCTGTCAGGGATGTCGTCCATCGACCTCGCCGTCTAACGAAAAGGTTTGGCGGCCCGCCTCAGGCGGGTCCGCTGCAACCGAAGGTTAAGCGAGTGATGCCTCTAGTCGCACGAGTACCCTGCGAAAAAAAACTCATCCGGCTTGTCGTTCTTGTAGAGAACGACGTAGATGCCCTCGCCCCTCTCGATGCCGTCCCAGAAATCGTGGTTCGATTCGACCACCTGGCGCGACGGCCTCGTCGTGCCGAATAGGCGTATCAGCTTCTCGTCTGCGAGGGTCGCGACCACCCCGAACTCCAGCTCGTCCGAGACGCGCTCCAGGTCCAGGATGGACCGGGTACCGTCGGCACCGGCCTCCGCGATCGCCTCCGCGATGGTCGCGTGACCGGCACCGGGCGCGGGGGGATTGGGTCCAAGCGGGAATCCGGGGAACGGCATCACGGGATTGTATCGGCCGGCGAGGAACTCTCGACGCCTGAGCGATTGCAGAGCAGAGTCGATGTCGTCCTCGTACTTGACAACGTACCAGTAAGGCTCGGCTCCCATGTCGAATCCTCCGCCGTCTAACGAAAAGGTTTGGCGGCCCGCCCCAGGCGGGTCCGCTGCAACGCCGGGTTAGGGGACGCTAGGTCTCGACTTCCGACCAGTCATAGTAAAGCGAGTCTTCATTGCAGAGAGCCCCTTCGTCGGTGTAGACAATGCCATGGGCACGATGTTCGTGCAAGAACTGACGGACAGCGGGCAAGATTCGTTCGATAAGCCATTCGGAGCGGTCTTCCGGAAGCGCGGTCCAATACCCGGCCGTGGCAAGAACCGCCTCGATATCGACGCCCGCGTTGTGCCTTGCGATGCTGGGTTCTTCCAGGAGCCAGTAGGCCCACCGGTAGCCCGCATCGATATAGACGCGGCAGTTCGGACACGCGAAGTAGAGGCGGTTCACTTGAGCCCCCTAGCGGATGAATTCAGCGGCCCGCGAAGCGGGGCCGCTGCAATGAGGGGTTAGGCGCGGCTTCCGGTTTGGTTTGCACCGATTACTCCCACTCCCAGATCCGACCGACAATCGCATCTTGAACTTCCTCTTTCTTTCTTGATTGCAGATCCTCAGTTCGATGCGAGCATATGGAGAGCAGCATCTCCCTCGTAGAGCCAAACCTCCGTTCCTTGAGATGCATATCCTCGTGGGTGAAGGGATTCTTGATTGTTCGCGCTGGAATGGTCAGCGAATAGCCAGCGTCTCGCCTCTCGATGGCCTCCACAGCGGTTCGGAGCTTCGGCATCCCCTCGTTGCCCTCCGAGTCCTGCAACTCCTCCAACAGTTCAATGATCTCGATTCCAATGGTCTTGGCCCTTTTGGATCTGACCAACTTGAGAAGGTTGCCGGCCGTTCCCTCGAACACGTTGACATCCGGGAAGAGTTCCAAGAAAAAGGGAAGGCTGTTTGAGGCCCGTTCGATTGACCGCACCCGGTCCATCCTGAATTGTCCCGCGTGCTCGGCGCGATCGATGTCCTCCGTCGAGAGGAACGACAACCAAAACAGAGGGATCCGATTCGTCGCCTCGGTCAGTAATTTCGACGACCGAGCGCCTGGATTCGTGACGAAAGAGCCGCGGGCGGACATTGATAACGCCTATGCCAAAGGTCGGAATCGGGACCTGACGCCTAACCCTCGAGATCAGCGGTCCGCGCAGCGGGTCCGCTGCATCGCCTTGTTAGACCGCGCTCAATAGATACAGGAGCTCGTCACCATAATGGTGCCCTGATGACACGCGGGACACGTATGACCTACCACGAACGATTGAACCAAAGCGCCGGGACGGTTGCAATGCGGGCAGGCGAGGTCGGGGAGATCCAGGTATGAGATGCCGTCCCAGTCCTCGCTGTCGGGGACGACACGGACCTGGACCCTGACTCGCACGCCAGTCGGGACATCCTTCTCGTCATCGGATCGAAAGAGCTGGAGTTGCTCGCCCGTTGTTTCGCCCCAGCATGATTGCCCACCGCCGAGGACGAAGTGGGTCGCGCAGTGACGGCACACCATCAGTTGCCCCCCGGCATGGTGGGACCACCCGGACGAGAAACCGAAGTCGCAAGAAGTACATCCGAAGACTTGTCCTAACATGGGATTCGATCGTGCCGTCCAACGACCCAGATCAGCGGCCCCGCGCAGTGGGGTCCGCTGGAATGCTTCGTTAGCCCGGCACTCCCTCAGGCGACCTCGATCATCGTCAATATAATGAAGACGACAAGCAGGCCCCTCAGTATAGACCAAACCAGCCTCCTCGTGTACAGATCGGACGAGCCCCTTGACCGCACGAGTCGAGCGACGAGCACGCCGGAGGCTCCGATAGCAGCCAGCGCCCCGGCCCCGAGCTCCATCATGATGTAGGCCCCGGTCGCCAGCCGCGACGAGTAGATGATCGGTGAGACGAACACCTGCATGGACAGGAACGCCACGGCGAGCCAGGAGAGGCACCAAGGGATTCGCACCACGAGCAGCGCTTTGCCGCGGGGCGGATGCGACTTGGCCTTATCAGTCGCCGTGAAGTATGGGTCATCACCGACCTTCATGTCGCCCCCGTGCAATCGGAATACCGCCTAAAGACCCAGATCAGCGGCCCGCTGTCAGGCGGGTCCGCTGCATCGCCTCGTTAGATACTATGTCCGGAGCGACCGGGCAGAAAACTGTGAGCCGCTGACGGTAAGCTCCTCAGAAGAGGTCTTTCACCAAATCCCTCTCAACCACGGAGTCTCACCATGTCAGCGACCCACGACCTTCATCCTATCACCACCGGCTCGAACACGCTCTACCTCGCGTTCGAACTCGGCTGGACCTCCTGGAACCTCGCCTTCACCACCGCCATGGCCCAGAAGCCGCGGCTCCGCACCATCGCCGCTCGCGATCTCGACGCCCTTCAGCGCGAGATCCTCTGCGCCAGGCACCGGTTCGCCCTCCCCGGTGACGCCCCCGTGCTCTCCTGCTACGAGGCCGGCCGCGACGGCTTCTGGCTCCATCGCTATCTCCAACACCACGCCGTCACGAACCTGGTCGTTAACGCCGCCAGCATCGAGGTCAACCGCCGCGCGCGTCGCGCCAAGAGCGATCGTCTCGATGTCGGCAAGCTCCTGACGATGTTGATCCGCTATCACGGCGGCGAGCACAAGCTCTGGAGCGTCGTCCGCATCCCCACGCCCGACGACGAAGATCGCCGTCAGCCCCACCGCGAGCTGATCGCCGTCAAGGGTCAGCGCACCGAGCACTCCAATCGCATAAAAGGCCTGCTCGCCAACCTCGGCCTCGATGTCGAGGTCGATGACCAGTTGCCGGAACGCCTCGGCCAACTTCGCCAATGGGATGGGAGGCCGGTCCCGGCCGAGCTGAGTGCCCGCATCCTCCGCGAGTTCGACCGCTGGACTTTGGTGGACCGCCAGGCGCACGACCTGGAGAACGCCCAGAGGCGTGCGTTCCGCGACGACGCGACGGCCGACGTCGAGAAGCTGCGGCTCTTGCTCAACCTCAAGGCGATCGGCCCGATGAGCGCGACGCTGTTCGTCCGCGAGTTCTTCGGCTGGCGAGCGATCAAGAATCGCCGCGAGCTGGCGAGCCTGGCCGGGTTGGCGCCGACGCCGTACGACAGCGGCGACAGCCGTCGTGAGCAAGGGATCAGCAAGGCGGGCAATCGCCGTCTGCGGTGGATGGCGGTGGAGATCGCCTGGGGCTGGCTGCACTGGCAGCCCAATAGCGCCTTGAGCCAGTGGTATCAGCGTCGGTTCGGCGAGGGCAACGCGCAGGCGCAAGGTGGGGATCGTGGCACTGGCTCGCAAGTTGTTGATCGCGCTCTGGCGATACCTGGAGCAGGGCGAGGTGCCCGAGGGGGCGGAATTCACGCCGTGGGAGAAGAAGCTCAACGGCCGACTGCCTGCATCAGCAAAGGTCGAATGACCACTGAATTTGTTCATGTAATAACATTATTACTAAAATGAAACCAGGGGCCTTGAGGGAAGAATCACGAGCGTACCGGGCTGGAGGGGGCGACCGGGCGAGCACGTCTGGTTGGCGGCAGCCGACCGTTTGTTAGATGGGTTTGTCCCCACACCTGGCTTCGGAGTCGTCCGCGGACGAACACAGTAACGGGTGCTCGGTCCCTTGAGTGAGGATCGACACGGAGAGAAGGTGGTCGCGGCCTCCTGGAAGGCGCAACGCGCGTGACGAAGCCACCAGCCGCGGTCTCGGGAGTTCTTCGGCAAGGACAAGGAGAGTGTCGATCGCAGGACCACCGGCGTTGTCTGGAGAACGAGAAACAGCGTGTGTCCTGGCTCCCCGCAAACGGGGAGCCAGGACACACGCTGTCGGACTCGGAGCGATCGCTGTCCGCGCCCCGCAGGGCGCCCAGAAAAAATTAGTCGGGGGCCTTGACCTCAGCGTGTTCATAGAAGAAGATCTTTGACTTAGGTTGCAGGTAGCGATTGGGAACATTGGCCAGGGACGGCACTTTCCGGCCCGCGGTTTCCAACAGAAGTCTAATATTTGCGTAGATCTCTCGCTCGCTCCTGTGTACCTGTGGAAGGAGCCCCATCTGGGCGTACGAGATGGGCGTGACGTCGAAGAACGTCGTCTCCCAAGGGTACCCCTTCCCCCACGAGATTCCGGTCAGACGCACGTCTGGCTTGGCGCCGGCGGCCAGAAGCAAGCGCATGATCGGCTCGGACCGGTTCCCGAGCGAGTTCACCACGTGGAACAGCGGGGTGTGCCCGTTGAGGCCATCCTCATCGACGGCGGCCGTCGCGTTCACATCGACACCGGCTTCGACCAGGGCGCGTGCGGCATCCAAGTGCCCGTATTCGGCGGCCACGTGGAGCAGGGATACACCGACCAGCGACGTAAACGATGAGGTCAGGGTGGTACGGTGCTCGAGGAGTGACGGGGTTGCCCTGACAGCAGCCCTGATCGTTTCCGGATCATTCAGCAGTACGGGCACGACGGCCGGGTCGTCGAGCGCGGCCCCGCGCTCAAACAGTAAACGGAGGCAAGCCGGGAGTCGATCGGATCGCATGTACTCTTCGAGCAGCCAATAGATGGGCGGCTTGCCTCGAATCGGGGAACTCGGGTCAGCTCCCGCATCCAGCGCGGCGCGGACGCCCTCGACGTGGTGCCCGTCGAATGCAGCCAGCAGCGCTTCATCGGCAGTGGACATCGCGAACGCCTCCGCACGACAACCCCTAACGCGACCTTCGGCCGCAACCCCATCGGGATTCCCGATTCGCGATTCCGGATTCCCGAAGGGGAATGATCCGGGAATCCGGAATCGCGAATCCGGAATTCGGAATCCCCAGATGCGCGCACTGCGGCAGGGATCCTACGCAGGACGACTCTAACGATCAAGATCAGCGGCCCGCCGACAGGCGGGTCCGCTGCATCGCCTCGTTAGCCGGGTCCGCCGTTTGGTGCCTGTCGAGCGGGCCGGCGTCTGCTGCAACACGGTGTTGGTTGCGGTCAGCAAGCGCCGACGAACAGGTCTGCGCCGCGATCTACGGTTTGCTGCAACGATTCGATCAACTCTTCATGAAACTCGTCCAACTCATCAAACGTCGCGGCATCAATTGCGGTCAATTCATCCAAGAGGCTCTTGGCCTCAGCGGCAGTTAGCCAGGCGAACATACTTCCGTCGTGATCCATACTGGTACCAACGAACGGCCTCCCGGAATCGATGAATTCCAAGAGCTTCTTCCCCTGTCCTGACAAGTGAGGATCTGCAATCGAACGGTAATCATTCCAGACGTAGTAGTGCTTCCAATCGTCGAGTGGCAAGCGGCGAGGGGACAAGCCGAAGTGTTGGGCGAGTGGTTCAACCAGAAAACCCCAGCATCCGGGTTCCTTCGCAGGAGGAGGGCCCATGATCATCCCCTCGGCGGCGGATCGGAAATTCTCAGATACAGCCGGAAGCAATGCGTCCAATAGATCGCGATCCTTCGAGCTGATCGCTCTTCTGATGGGATCCAGGGACTGTAAGGAAACCATGTAGGTGCGTGCGGACATCTCACCTGACCTCGAAGCAAATAACAAACCAGATCGCCGGACCGGCCCGCCGGGCACAGCTCCGATGTCACGAGACGCGGCAGCGGGCCGGATCCGCTGGAGCGACGTGTGAGACGGCCTACCCCCGCCGCGATGGCCCCCGCGCCGCACCTCCGGTGCTCCGGCCGCGGACGGCGCCCGCGGGGTCGTGGACCTATAACACCAGCATGCCGCGCGCGAGGGCTCTTAGCAAGCGGGTGGCCGGATCGCTTCGGCGGGCTCGGGCGGGACCGCAGGCCGCCGACACCGGAGGGACGCGCGAGACGCCCTCGGCAGCGGAGCCGGCTGACTCCAAAGATCAGCGGCCCGCCGCGCGGGTCCGCTGCAACGCCGGGTTAGGCGACTGAGGCGTGCCGCTCGTTCCAGTCCGACAAATGCTTCCGCGCCGCAGAGAGCAATTCCTCATCCTCCAGATCCCATAGGGCACCTTCGGCATCCCCCCGCGCCAGCATCGTCAAGTTGGCGATCATCTGGCCGAACCGGTATTCCGGACAAGACTCGCTTAACTCCTCCAAGGCATGGAACACGTCTTTCCGCACCGGATCGATCATGGCAGGCGATCTCCTACTGTAGGATAGTGGCCGACGGGCGTCTTCTGATCGCTGATGACCTCGACGCGTTTGAGCACGCCGGGCAGGAGCTTGGCGACACGCGTCGCCCGCGTTACGCCATCAGAGATCACCAGGGCTCCATCGAAGCCCCGGTAGACCCACGGTGGGGGCATGCCCACCGGCGACCTCCCGAATCGCGCGATCTGCCGCTGCAGCTTACCAGGGTCGCGCCCCAGCGTGATGAGGGCGGCAGGTGCAGCGTACGCGGATCGACGTCAAGAAATATTGGCGTCAGCATACTCCCATCCTACCGCGGGAGTGCGAAGGGTCGCAATGTGAGACCCGGCGCAATCACCTCAACCCCGCGCCTCCTAACGCCCAAATTCAGCGGCCCGCCCAGCGGGTCGGCTGCAATGCTTCGTTAGGTTCCGTAAATGCGCGTCCTGATTGCACCGGCTGAACTTGATGGTAGCAGGGGCCGGTGCCTGCCACATCGGCGACCACGAACCCACGCCGCTCCAGCACACGACGTAGCTTGAGGTTGGGCCGTGCGCAATTGAGCGCATGAACCCGCCAGTCGAGCGCTACCAATCCCCGACGTTGTGCATAGCGCTTGGCCAGCTCAGAGATGGTTGGCAGCACTCCCTCGCCGCCCCCATCGATGTGGCCCAACTCCAGCACCAGCGACCCGTCGGCTACCCAGAACCGGCCGAGGATATCCGCCGTGCCGACGCGGAACACCAGCGGCTCGCCGCACAGGATCTGGGAGTCGATGAGGTCATCAGGCAACGCCAGAACTTCGTCGGAGGTGAGGCCATTCAGGGTGATCGGCTGCCGTTTCATCGTGCTCCCTTCTCGGCCTAACGCCAAGGTTCAGCGGCCCGCGCAGCGGGTCCGCTGCAACCGCGGGTTAGGCGAGGCTTCAGATTTGGTTTACACCGTTTACTCCCACTCCCAAATGTAACCGACAATCGCATGTTGTACTTCCTCTCTCTTTTTTGAGTTCAGATCCTCGGGTCGAAGCGAGCAAATGTAGAGCAGCATCTCCCGCGTAGAGGAAAACCTCTGTTCCTTGAGCTGCGTATCCTCGCGGGTGAAGGGATTCTTGACGGTTCGCGGTGGCACGGTCAGCGAATAATCAGCGTCTTGGCGCTCTATAGCCTCCACAGCATTTCGGAGCTTCGGCATCCCCTCGTGACCCTCCCCGTCCTGCAACTCCTCCAAGAGTTCAATGACCTCGATTCCGACGGCCTTGGCCCGTTGCGATCGGAGTAACTCGAGAAAGCTGCGGGCCATTTCCCCAAACACGCCGACTTCTGGGAAGATTTTCAAGAAAAGGGAAGATTGTTTGAGGCCCTGTCGATCGCCTGCTTCCGGTCGATCTTGAATTGTCCCGGGTGCTCGGCGCAATCGATGTCCTCCGTCGAAAGGAACGACAACCAAAACAGAGGGATTCGGCGTGTCGATTCGGCCATCAATTTCGACGACCGAGAGAGTGGATTCGTGACGAAAGAGCCGCGTGCGGACATCGATAACACCTATGCCAAATGCCGGAATCGGGATCTGACGCCTGACGCCTAAATTCAGCGGCCCGCCGTAGGCGGATCCGCTGGAATGTCGTGTTAGGCGTCTGATGGCCACCCCACCGAGTTGGACTGCGTCTCCCGGGAAATGCCTGATGGAAGCACTTCGCCGAATCGTTCGTGGTACATGTGCCACGACAGGTAGCACATCTCCTCGCACTCCGCGTCCGGAATGGCGATGACGGGATTCGATCGGACTGCCTCGTAGTAGCCCCGGCCCATCGCGACGATGAACCCACGGCAGTAGAGGAACCCGTCGTCAGACCCATCCGTCCGATTATGAATGTCGGCCCGGTCAATGTCGTACAGCTTCCGCTCCAAGATGCGGTCGAACTCCAGCAATTCGTCGGCGGGCAAGCCGGAGAGCTGGTCCCGAAGCGCCGGAATGACTTCGTCCAACGCCTCCTCCAGGCGCGTAGGCACGGTCCTCCGAGAGCCGACCCTCGGCGAGCCGCTGACGAGACTGGCTCTTGCCGCCAGCCGCACCCCACGCGGTCTCAATCATCGACCAGAAGCGGCTCTCGTCCAATTGACCCTCCCGTCAAATCACCACCGCCTAACGCCCAAATTCAGCGGCCCGCGAAGCGGGTCCGCTGCATCGCCTTGTTAGGTATGGAACTCGGCGATGACCTCGATGCAGCCCACAATATTCGACACTCCTCGCCGAACGCCACCGGGTTCCTGGAGCCACCCGTGGGATTGGGTTGCGATCCTTACGCCGAAGGCGTTACACAACACAGCCCAGGGTCGCCGCAGGCGCACCCTGGGAATCGCGGGGAGACTATCCACCATCGTGTCCTTACGCCGAAGGCGTTACACAACACAGCCCAGGGTCGCCGCAGGCGCACCCTGAGGACGATGGGGCGGACTCGGTTGTGGAACCCCGTTGGGGTACAGGTGTTCTGAGGGCGGATCGCTTCCCAGGGTGCGCCTTGCGGCGACCCTGGGCTGTGCTGTCTAACGCCTTCGGCGTAGGGAACAGTCTCGAACCGAGGTGGTGATGAGCGAGGAGTGTCCAATATTCCGATTGAATTCCGCCAACTCTTCGGCGGGTACCCAAAGTTCTTCGGCATGGCCGGCCCCGACGCGCTGTACGACATAACGCCTCGCGAACTCTGATCGGACCGCGAACCTCGTGACGAAGCCCGACCCGTAATCCCTCACGTTCCATCTCCGCGAGATCCAGGCGGCGTATTCTTCGTTGAGCACAGGGTAGAAGATCGGCTGTTCGGGTAAGCGCGGTGGGAAGGCTGTCCAACCGGATGCCTCGATGAGCGCAAGCTCCTTCGGACCGACCGGGCGATATAGGATGATGACCTCGTCCACCGGTGCTGCTCTCGCTGCCTACCGCTCAAGATCAGCGGCCCCGCGCCGCAGCGGGGTCCGCTGCATCGCCATGTTCGGCGGCGTCTCCGCCCTCGGATCGACCAGAGATCGCCATCCAGAGTAGGACGCCAAGGAACCAGTGTAACCCGCCGGTGTCCAGCGCCGCGACGCCCAAAGCGCAAAGGGCCAACCACCGCACCCTCCACAGCAGTGCCGCCGAGGCGACCAGTAGGAGCGAACCAACGAGCGGGAAGCCCGAGACCCACCGCGACGGCCGGCAGAGGGCGCGTAGCAGCGGGACGCGGACGAAGCTGAGGTAGAAGTTGAGCAGGCTGAGGAAAGCCCCCAGTGCGAATGCCAGGTAGCCGAGGATCAAGGTCATGGCGCCGATGGTAGCCGCCTAACGAAAAGGTTCAGCGGACCCGCGCAGCGGGTCCGCTGCAACCGCAGGTTAGGTCCTGACGGTTTGTCTCGGTCTCGCTGCTCAGAGACCAAGACGACGTTCGAACCAGTTCCATTTCGCGACCGCTGGCTTCGAATGACACCAGTTCCCTCCTGGTAATTCGGCACTCGTCGTCAACCCTCCAGTGCTTTTCCTTCTTGAGGAACGAGGCATACCACGAGTAGCCCTCCGCGCCCGATAGGTACAGCATCGCGCTTCCCGCCCGGTTTGTAACCGTATTCCCACTGTACCAAATGAAGGCTGCGGATTTCGAGAATCGATCGAGCGTCTGAGCGTACGACGCGGATCGGCCGGGCTGACGAAGGTGGAGAGGCTTTCCTCGACCCGCGGACATCCATAGCGAGCTATTCGCGTCCCAAATGAAGTGCTGCTCTGAGACGACACGGTTTGGGTTAAAGGGGGGAACGCACAGCTCCTTCAGTTCTTTGAGTTTCCAGCTCCACCATCCCAGCCACTTGTAATCAAACCAATTGTCTATGTGCACCAGGTAGACTTCAGGCACCCGAAGTGTCTTGACGGCGCCATTCGACGATCCGCTGCGTCAGTTGCAGAAAGTCGGGATCGTCGTACTCGGAAGGAACCAGGTCAATCATGGAGTCGCCTCACGGTTCGCGCGACGCGGCCTAATGACCAAGATCAGCGGCCCGCGGAGCGGGTCCGCTGGATCGCCTCGTTAGGCGACGATCGTTCACAGCCTGCCGCCCAGTAGGACGATGATACCCCACACCCCGAAGGCGAGGAAGGGCGTCGCCAGGACGAGCCCTGCCGGGATGAGGATTGCACCCGCCTTGACGGCCTCGGGCCCGGAGAGAACGACAGCCCGGAGCCCGCGCCCTCGGATGAAGCACCGACGGGTTATCGCGAGGACTCCGAGTAGGCTGACGCCGGCGCAGGCCAGGCCCAGGAGGCACGTGAGCACGACCAAGGATGCGAAGAGAGCCGGGTACATGGCCGTCGGTCCCCAGGATATGCCACGTATAAGCGCCGTCTAACGTGAAGGTTCAGCGGCCCGCGGAGCGAGTCCGCTGCAACCGCCGGTTAGGCGGACCCGGAGGCCGCTCTACGCATCGAGTTATCGTGATTGATCCCTCGGAGACAACGTGCCAGCAGCGCTCCGAGAAGGCCCGTCCAGAAGGATATGGTGGAATGGCAAAGTCGTCGATAGCCATCCGGGCTGATGGCGCGGAGTTGAGTCGCATTGTATCGAGACGTGGTCCCACGATCGTGTGCGACATTGAAACTGGCCGTCTCGGCGCCGATATCGCCGAAGGTCTCGCCTCCCGCGAACCCTCGACCGGGCCCATCCGTTGTCCAGACCCGCTCTCCGGCATGCGTAGGAGTATACTGCAGCTTCGTATAATGATCATCAATAAGTGGCGTTGTCACGAGGTGCGGCATGATGTGCTCGTCACACCATGGGCCGATGCAGAGCACGAGGTAGCCTGCCCCGAAGATTAAATAGCCGGTCCAGGCCAACTCATTGGGGCTTCGAGTGGAGAGGCGGCCGATCAGGGCAACGCCGTTTGAGGCGATCGCGAGGCTCAGCATCACACGTGACCAGGATTCCGTATCGGTGCGCAACGCGGCGAAGGTGATGCCGAGGAACACGACAAACACCATGAGTCCGGCGATCGAAATACGTGGCCTCCTCATATGCCGGCCTCGGTCACACCTCGTTCGGAATGCAGGCCGGCTAACGCCATAGATCAGCGGCCCGCCGACAGGCGGGTCCGCTGCATCGCCTCGTTAGCCGTCATCCTCGTCTGCAAGTACCTCGATGGTGAAGCGAGCATCCGGCGCGACCTCCTGCATGAGTCGACTCAGCCGCCCCCGACCTTCAGCTTCATCAGCGACGAGCACGGAGATGTCCATGCCGCCGACTCCCGAGCCATAGCCGCCGACCTCACCGATGCCCAGTCGCTCGATCCGCTCAACGAGCCGGTCCCGGAGATCAAACTCGTCCGGCGATGCGAACCCGTCGCCGGCGAGCTTGATGTCGAGCAGGAGGTGCACAAGATCGTCGGCCATGAGCCCTCCGCTGGCTAACGTCCAAGATCAGCGGCCCGCCGCAGGCGGGTCCGCTGCATCGCCTCGTTAGACGTGTCACGCTATGCCGACGGACACGCCGAACGGCACCTCAAGCTCGGCGAAGATGATCAGGGCTCGGTGATCAACCTCGAAGCCTCCGGTGCTGCAATTCGTATGGTAGCTGCAATACACGTTGACGGACAGGCGCTCCTTCAAGCCTTTCAGATAGGCGACGTGCGGCCGAACGGCGAGCCAGAGCGATTCCAGATGGACTTGCAGCGGACGACCCCGGGGTACCGGAGCGGAGTAGGACCACATGTCATGCTCGTAGCCCCTGGGAGAGGTCGGCAGAAGCTTCTCGTCCCTCCGATGCGCATGAGTTGGCACGATACCAAGTTCGGCTGTGATCGCCTCCAAGTCTCCGATGTCCCCAAAGATCCGGAGCGTGGCACCGAAGCGAAAGAAGTACTCGGGTTCCGCCATGACCTCCTCGACTTCAGAAGCCATGCCCACTGCTCCTCGAACGACGGCTAACGAAAAGTTCAGCGGCCCGCCGCAGGCGGGTCCGCTGCAACGCTGGGTTAGCTCGCGCCCCGATTATGGTGATCCGCGACCCTCGCTCTGGTTCTCCGTCTCACGAACGGCTTTAAGGAGGGCCTCAACCGAACCATAGTGCTTGAAAAGGTAATAGGGTCCGATCGGACGCACGGCTTCGAACTCATCAACACTCTGCTTCACCAACCGTTGTGGATCGGCAGAGAAGTCAACCGCGACATACTGTTGCACCTCCCGCGAATCCATCGGCCACTCGTACATCGCCCGTTTCCGCGGAGGTAGACCCTCGAGGTCGGCCCAGGAACGCGGCCATTGGCCGTCGTGCTCGAGTACATAATCCCGCAGCAACTCGACTGTGAGCAACGTGGCGTGTAAGCCGTACTCCGCATGTAGCGACGCGGAGATACCTTGGTAAAGGCACCAGCCAGCCCCGAGGCTTGCGACAGCGACTGCGGAAGCAACTACGCGAATCACCCACCGCATTGTATACGACCTGAGACGAATGCCTCCTAACGGAAAGTTCAGCGGCCCGCCGCAGGCGGGTCCACTGCAACGCGGAGTTAGACGCGGCCATGGCCGACCGGCACCTGCCACAGCCCTATCTGATGAGAGTCATCGCGGAATCCACCGACAAACGCCGAGACTTCGCTACCGACAGGGCACCAGTCACCCGCACGATATTTCTCGGGCGTCAGGCCCACAATGACGATGATCTCCAGCAGGGCAGGGAAACCGACGCCGAGGTCGACCCACGCCCCGAACGGGGATTTGACGACGACCGTACCAGTGACGGACTGCCCGTAGGCAAGCCGCTGCTTCGAGCGCCTCCCAATCGGCAGCCCGCTCGGGCGAGCGGTGGCCCGGGAACAGCCGGTCGAGGTCGTCGGTGACGCTCATGGCCCCACCAGTCTAACGATAAAGATCAGCGGCCCGCGCAGCGGGTCCGCTGCATCGCTTTGTTAGCCGCCGGATTCGTACTCGGCAAGCAGATCGAAGAAGCGGTCGAATGCCTCTTCCTGCGATCGCGAGTGCTCCACCAGCAGCCAATGCCAATCGACCGTCCAACCGCCTTTATCATATCGCTTCGCCAGCCAATCGCTGAAGCCCTGCCAGGGGACGTCGTCGGGAAGCTGCTCCGTCTCGGCAATGTCGTGTACAGCGCAGGCGATCTCGTAGCCCATGAGCAGGCACTTCAGGCCGGTCAGCGTCTTGGCGTTGAGCCAGAGGGCCGGCCGCTCGCGGATCTCGCGCAGGAGGTCGCGGATCGAGTGGACGAAGGCAATACGCCCAGGCTGAGTGACATCGCCTTCGGGCATGACGCCTCCGCCGGCTAACGACAAGTTCAGCGGACCCGCCGCCAGGCGGGTCCGCTGCAACGCCGGGTTAGGCGAGCCACCCGACCGTGGATCACGACAAGGCCAGCACCCGGCGACCAACAGTGAACCCGATCGCGATTGGCTTCGCCGGGTCGAATCGACAGGACCGCTCTTCGAAGTAGGCCGTGGCGTACCTCAGCCACTGGATGAATTGGCTCGCCCCGCCGCAGGCGGCATCGCCGCCATCCCCGCCGCGTGTCGTGCCGATTTGCGCGACCAGTTCGTTCTTGTAGGAGTTGAACCCGATCACAATTCCGAAGGCATTGGGTTCCCCTGTGGGATCCCAATCATAGGGGAAGCCTCCTGGCGAATCCCCATACCCGCCGGCCAGCCGGTCCGGCCAGTTACACGGGACGTGGTCACCCCATCGGAAGAGTGTCGTCGCCCCGCGCCGCAAGCATATTCCCACTCGTCCGAAGTCGGGAACCGGAACCCGGCTGCCGCCAGTTGCTCCGCCAGGTCCGCGTGAGTCCGGGCGCGGTCAATGTGCCGCTCGGCCAAGATCGATCCATCCTCCATCCTGCGGACTCGCGTCCTCCCCATCTCGGACACCGTGGGGTATGGCCCGAGCGTGTCGGATTATCGTCTGTACGATGGGATCGTCGAGTCCGACCAGTTCCCGGCCGAATTCCTCGGGACTCGTCTCGATGAGGAAGGGAGTGAATTCGACCCGACGGGGCCGCAATGTGACCGCGGCGATGGACTCCTGGATCGTGTTGTCCGGCCCGAACCAATCGTCGCGGTCTTCCTGCCAGCTCTCCAGCTCGTCGGAGGTGGGTTGCCACGGTCGCTCCACATCATACCCGAGAACCACCGGTCCGCCAGGAATTAGCACGAAAATAGAGGTTTCCTGCCGGAAGAGGGCGACATGATGCTGTTGGTCCCCCATGTGACAGCGCCGGATACAGTCAAATTCGAAGCCGGCCGGCAATTCCCTCGCCACGCGAACTGCGATGGTCCGACGTTCGGAATCCGCGGCGCCTTCCCATCGCTCCATGGTCAGGTCCATTGGGCTCGTCCTCCCGCCAGCCAGGGCAAATCGGAACTTCCCGCACCGCCGCCGGTGAGGTCCTCTGCCTCTGCCTAACGACCAAGATCAGCGGCCCGCGCAGCGGGTCCGCTGCATCGCATTGTTAGATACTATGTCCGGAGCGACCGGGCAGAAAACTGTGAGCCGCTGACGGTAAGCTCCTCAGAAGAGGTCTTTCACCAAATCCCTCTCAACCACGGAGTCTCACCATGTCAGCGACCCACGACCTTCATCCTATCACCACCGGCTCGAACACGCTCTACCTCGCGTTCGAACTCGGCTGGACCTCCTGGAACCTCGCCTTCACCACCGCCATGGCCCAGAAGCCGCGGCTCCGCACCATCGCCGCTCGCGATCTCGACGCCCTTCAGCGCGAGATCCTCTCGCCAGGCACCGGTTCGCCCTCCCCGGTGACGCCCCCGTGCTCTCCTGCTACGAGGCCGGCCGCGACGGCTTCTGGCTCCATCGCTATCTCCAACACCACGCCGTCACGAACCTGGTCGTCGACGCCGCCAGCATCGAGGTCAACCGCCGCGCGCGTCGCGCCAAGAGCGATCGTCTCGATGTCGGCAAGCTCCTGACGATGTTGATCCGCTATCACGGCGGCGAGCACAAGCTCTGGAGCGTCGTCCGCATCCCCACGCCCGACGACGAAGATCGCCGTCAGCCCCACCGCGAGCTGATCGCCGTCAAGGGTCAGCGCACCGAGCACTCCAATCGCATAAAAGGCCTGCTCGCCAACCTCGGCCTCGATGTCGAGGTCGATGACCAGTTGCCGGAACGCCTCGGCCAACTTCGCCAATGGGATGGGAGGCCGGTCCCGGCCGAGCTGAGTGCCCGCATCCTCCGCGAGTTCGACCGCTGGACTTTGGTGGACCGCCAGGCGCGCGACCTGGAGAACGCCCAGAGGCGTGCGTTCCGCGACGACGCGACGGCCGACGTCGAGAAGCTGCGGCTCTTGCTCAACCTCAAGGCGATCGGCCCGATGAGCGCGACGCTGTTCGTCCGCGAGTTCTTCGGCTGGCGAGCGATCAAGAATCGCCGCGAGCTGGCGAGCCTGGCCGGGTTCGCGCCGACGCCGTACGACAGCGGCGACAGCCGTCGTGAGCAAGGGATCAGCAAGGCGGGCAATCGCCGTCTGCGGTGGATGGCGGTGGAGATCGCCTGGGGCTGGCTGCACTGGCAGCCCAATAGCGCCTTGAGCCAGTGGTATCAGCGTCGGTTCGGCGAGGGCAACGCGCGGGCGCGGAAGGTGGGGATCGTGGCACTGGCTCGCAAGTTGTTGATCGCGCTCTGGCGATACCTGGAGCAGGGCGAGGTGCCCGAGGGGGCGGAATTCACGCCGTGGGAGAAGAAGCTCAACGGCCGACTGCCTGCATCAGCAAAGGTCGAATGACCACTGAATTTGTTCATGTAATAACATTATTACTAAAATGAAACCAGGGGCCTTGAGGGAAGAATCACGAGCGTACCGGGCTGGAGGGGGCGACCGGGCGAGCACGTCTGGTTGGCGGCAGCCGACCGTTTGTTAGATGGGTTTGTCCCCACACCTGGCTTCGGAGTCGTCCGCGGACGAACACAGTAACGGGTGCTCGGTCCCTTGAGTGAGGATCGACACGGAGAGAAGGTGGTCGCGGCCTCCTGGAAGGCGCGACGCGCGTGACGAAGCCACCAGCCGCGGTCTCGGGAGTTCTTCGGCAAGGACAAGGAGAGTGTCGATCGCAGGACCACCGGCGTTGTCTGGAGAACGAGAAACAGCGTGCGTCCTGGCTCCCCGCAAACGGGGAGCCAGGACACACGCTGTCGGACTCGGAGCGATCGCTGTCCGCGCCCGCAGGTGCGCCGAGAAAAAATTAGTCGGGGGCCTTGACCTCAGCGTGTTCATAGAAGGCCATGATTATAGCTTTACACCACGAACTCGTCGGGGAGAGCATGAAGTAGAAAACCTGTGACATTCCGCACGATTATCGCCTCTTCTGTCCGCCAACGCGGAGCCAATGCCATACCGCGGTCTGGAATGTCGGACGCCGGTGCCGGGGCACAATAAAGCGCATTCATGATCGACGCTTCAATACGTTCCAGCAACCGCGGCACCGGCCCGAGCGGCGCAACGAAGACCCGGTAGCTCGATAGTTGCAGTTCGGCAGCCGCGCGAAGCTCGTCGCGACGCCTCTCGTATTCGCTTTGTTTCTCCGCCGTTCGCCTCCTCATCCAGAAGCCGTGCCAGAGCTCTTCTCGGACGCCCCGTTTGAGGGACGTCATGTCGAAAAGAGTGTAGATCCCGGCTCGGTAAGCGCGGGTGTGTTCGCGAAACCTTCTCACGAACGGCCGCCGAGTAATCCCAGCAGCGTAGATAAGGAACCCGTCGAGATACTCCACGGTCCAGAGGTAAACGCCAGAGGAACTCGCCACCGGAGAGTCGGCCAGAGAGGTCAGCAGCTCCACCGGATCAAGGCCCGGCCATCCGAATGGTCCTTCCCATCGCAATTCGAGCATATCGGGTGCTGATGCCTCAACGAGTCGTATGCCTTCTGCGGCCTAACGCCCAAGATCAGCGGCCCGCACAGCGGGTCCGCTGCATCGCATTGTTAGACAAAGCTATCCCCTGAACGCGTTGCGTACGGCGACGATCCCGTAGATCAAGCCGCCGGCGACGAACGGTAGTGCGATGCCTTCTACGAACCAAGGCCACGGCCGCTTGGAGATCTTCTGGATCGACCAGAGCAAGGCTCCTCCGAGGACGAAGAACAGGCACGCCACCCGCAACTTCGTGGCCCACTGAGGATCACCGCGGTTCGCGTAGCGCGAGGCCAGCCCGACCGACCACGCGACCACGAATAGAGAAGATCGGGTGGCCGACCGCATAGCGTCGCCTCCACACTGCCGCCTAACGTCCAAGATCAGCGGCCCGCCGCAGGCGGGTCCGCTGCATCGCCTCGTTAGACGTGTCACGCTATGCCGACGGACACGCCGAACGGCACCTCAAGCTCGGCGAAGATGATCAGGGCTCGGTGATCAACCTCGAAGCCTCCGGTGCTGCAATTCGTATGGTAGCTGCAATACACGTTGACGGACAGGCGCTCCTTCAAGCCTTTCAGATAGGCGACGTGCGGCCGAACGGCGAGCCAGAGCGATTCCAGATGGACTTGCAGCGGACGACCCCGGGGTACCGGAGCGGAGTAGGACCACATGTCATGCTCGTAGCCCCTGGGAGAGGTCGGCAGAAGCTTCTCGTCCCTCCGATGCGCATGAGTTGGCACGATACCAAGTTCGGCTGTGATCGCCTCCAAGTCTCCGATGTCCCCAAAGATCCGGAGCGTGGCACCGAAGCGAAAGAAGTACTCGGGTTCCGCCATGACCTCCTCGACTTCAGAAGCCATGCCCACTGCTCCTCGAACGACGGCTAACGCCATAGATCAGAGGCCCGCCGACAGGCGGGTCCGCTGCATCGCCTCGTTAGACGGTGGCACGCCGCTGTTCATTCCCGGATCGCCACCGCCCCGGTCTCCAGATCGACCGCGACAAACAACTCACCGCCGTCGATTATGACCTCGGGTGGGTGGAAAACGAAGGCAACGATCCAGGAGACCGGATGCTTCGTGCTGCGGCCACGGGGAGCCAACGGATCGGGGATCGCGCCGATGCAACGGCTCGAGGCGGCGCCGGGTATGCCGGAGACCAGTTGAGTCGCCCGGCGTGTCGCTTCAGCCTCCGCCTCTGCTCGCGTGAACCGCAGACGTGGCATAGGAGAACTCCCGCCGGCTAACCATTGTTTCGAAGCCCGCGCGGGCGTATTCTTTTCCGCCCAGATGGGCGTATATTCCACATCGTAAGATTGATTATGATCGATAAAGACGACGTTTGCAACGAGAATCTCTATGGCTTATACGGACCAAAACCGACCAGGAAAGACGCCCGAGACCGGATCACGGATCGATCGCCAAAGCAGCTCGATCAGGTGCGATCCGTCATTTGGACGTAGCATTCCAGCATTCGCACCGAGGATCCCCACGTTCCATGGGTCTCGCGGTTCATCCTCGTCCAGGTAGGCGGCATTTCCTCGTATTGGCGAACGCGAACGGGAAGCGTTCCTGACTCACCTGGCGGTCGAGGAGAATGACGCGGCCTCGACGCAGAACCAGGCGTTGAGTGCCTGGGTCTTGCTCGACCAGTCCGTCCACGATCACCTCTTGCAAGGTCGCATCGACGCCTCCAGGGCGAGGCGGCCAGAGTGTCTCGCCGTCGTCGCGATGCGCGCCGGGGTCCGCGCGCTTCTGGCCCGGCTTGATGGCGATGAACGACTCAGGGCCAGTCGGTTGGACAACTCCGGGCGGAGGCTGATGGAGTCCCGCCACCTCCGGATTGAGGATGTCGATCTCGGACAGAACCACCTCGTGGTCCGCGACGGTAAGGGTCAGAAGGACCCGGTGACCCTTCTGCCTCGATCGTGAATTGAACCATCGAAGGCTCGGATCGCCGTCGTCCGCACGATCGCGACATCAGACAGGGATGCGGTCGGCTCAATCTGCCATCCCCCCTGGCCGAGGAATACCCCGGCCCCGATCGCGAACTCGAGTGGCCATGCCGGTTCCCCGCCCGCGATCGATCGCTCGACCTTCGGGCCAGGATCGAACGACGACACCCTTTCGCCAGGACGCCGTTGCAGACGTTCCGTCGCGGCGCCCGCCGCCCTGACGGTATCCTCAAGAAGGCGAAACGCCTTCGAGTGAATGAGTGTCACCTGGCGTCCGGCCCAGCCAATGGGAGCACGCCGGGACCCTCTCCCGCAGTTCCTCCAGAATGAATTCATACAACAGCACGCGATCGGCATGGCCCGGCCCGGTCAGTGCCGGCACGTCCTGGCGCGGCCATTGCGTCAGCAACCGCAGGTCGGCCAACAGACACTCTCCGGAAGCTCCGACCGCTCAGAGTCTGTTCCGTAAGTCCTATCCTGAGCCCCCCGGATGGGGGCGAAAGCACGTAGCCAGGGGCGTGAGCCCCTGGACGCGGGGAGTTCCTTCGTTCTGGTAAGCCCCGGATGGGCGACAGAAACCCTGTGGCTCTGAGGACTTCTGTCGCCCCTCCGGGGCTCGAAGGACAAGCGAGGGGACGCGGTCGATCGTCCAGGGGCTCACGCCCCTGGCTACGGCCGATCGCCCCGCTGGGGCTTTTGCGACAGACTATCAGTGAGCGATACATGGCTTTGAACCAGGCCCTTAATCACACGGCACAAAATTATTGCGAGATTTTTTAAATTTCATGCACGTCAGCGGTTGCGTCGAGAGAATGAACCATTCTCATCATAGGTGCATTAACGGATTTCCAAAGTTGAGGCATCCTAAATGGGTAGAGGCCCTTGGTCTGTCGTCTGGAAATGCTGAGAATCGCCCCTTCGCACGAGCATCGAGTCGTCTCAGGCATGGCGATGCAATCGAGCATGAAAAATTTGAGTGATGCTTCCTTCGATCCTTGCTTGATATCTTCGAGACCAATGATCAACCCCAACTGACCGCGGACAGGAAGCAACAAATCGGACGAACGAACTCAAGACCCCAGAAGTTGCCGGATCCCGAATCCGCAAGACGAACCTACCCTGACGGTGCGACGGGTCTCGAAACCCGCAAAACGAAGCCAACCGACCGCGCGACGAGCCTCGAAAGCCGCAAATCGAACCCACAGGCCCAGGCGGCGCGACCCAAAACCCGCGAAAACGAACCCAACTGCCGATACAGCTTCCCCAATCTATGAATCCTCACAAATCAGCAAGATCAGCCTAGTCAGCGAAAAACCGCTAATCACTTCAGCCTGCAAATCTATCTCGATCGGGACAACCCGCGCGGCCGCGTCCTCCCGAGACGACAGTCCCGCGTCAGGCATGACGCCATTCCGCGTTGCCAGAATGCCGGGGAACCATCTGAGTTGTAGCGCATGAATTCCAGATTGCATGGATTTAATCGAAGGCGACTCATGTACGAGAATGCACTCGAACCCCTCGCGGTGCGAAGACCGAGCCGACCCGACCGTGGGGGGATCGGGGGCATCGTTCTCGCGCCGGCACCCGTCGCCGTCTCACGCGGGGTGTGTCGGGCGGGGGTGGCCATGAACCCCGTCGGGCGTTGGGGAATTCCGGCCGGTCGCCTACGGCCGCTTGTAGGAGGTGAATACCCCCGCGTGTCGGCCCGTGCGTTGTTCGAGCGCGCCGCGTGCCGGCTCGTCGAAGGGCCGGAACGCGCGGGCGATCTCCGCGTTCTGGTCAACCTCAGCCGGGCTGGAGCAGCCGATGACGACGGTCGAGACCCCGGCCAGGCTGAGGACATACCCCATGGCCTCGGCCGGCGCCAGGCCCTGCGCCGGCCCGGACCAGGTTCCCGGCGGCGTAGACCTTCATGCCGATGACGCCCATCCCCTTGCGCACCGCCTCGACCAGCACGCTACGGGCGAACGACAGCCGGTGGACGTCGGCCGCATTGAGGGCCATCAGCACGGTATCGAAGTCGAACCGGCCCATCGCCTCGAGCAGGATGGCCGGATCGTGGTGGCCGGTCAGGCCCAGGAACCGGACGCGCCCCTCCTCGCGCGCCTGGACGAGCGCCTCGAGGGCCCCGCCGCGGCCGAAGATCGCGCTCAGGTCGCCGGGTGTGCGCAGGTCATGGAGCTGCCAGAGGTCCAGGTGGTCGGTGTGCAGCCGGTTCAGGCTCTCCTCCAGCAGCCGGAGCGAGCCGTCGCGGGTGCGATCGTGCGTCTTGGACGCGAGGAACACATCGCGGCGACGCTCGCCCAGCGCGGCGCCATAGTAGTCGAGGCTCCCCGCGTAGGCTGGCGCCGTGTCGCAGTAGTTCACACCCTGGTCCAGCGCCCGGTGGATCACAGCCACCGCCTCGGCCATCCGGCCATGAGTCCGGAGCACGCCCTCGCCCCCGAGCGCGAACTGGGTCACCTCGTGGCCCGTGCGGCCCAGCGGCCGGCGCGGGATCGGGGTGATCGGGGCGCCTCGATCGCCCTCAGGGGCCGTGGACGTCGCTGCGGTCGTCGTCGCCATCGTCGTGGGCATGAGTCATCGTCCCCAGGGAGAAGCCGTCGATCCGTCACGATCCCGGATTCGCGATTCCGGGGTGTTGTCGGGAACCGGGAATCGGTTGACTTTGGTTATACCGGTCGCCCTCGCCGGCGAGAAGGCCCCAAGCCGTCCGAGGGAGGCTTTCGGTTCGAACGGGAAGAAGAAACGCCTCCCGGGGACGGTGGGGCCGTCCCAAGGAGGCGTGTTCGAGCTCAACAGATTCCCGATTCGAGATTCCGGATTCCCGCTTGCCGCTCAGGAGGTCCCGACGGTTTCGAAGCTCTTGGCGGCGGCGGCGGAACTGGCCAGCTCGGCCTCCATCTCGCGGAGCTCCTTGCTCTCGGTCTTGCTCCGCCAGACGGCCCAGGCGACGCCCGCGAGGCAGACGACGCCGATCAGGTAGAGCCAGGGCGAGCCCTGGAACGCGATGATCGGCACGATGGCCAGGAGGGAGACCATGTTCATGACCTTGATCAACGGGTTGAGGGCCGGCCCGGCGGTGTCCTTCAGGGGGTCGCCAACGGTGTCGCCGGTGACGGCCGCCTTGTGCGCCTCGGAGCCCTTGCCACCGTAGATGCCGTCCTCGATCAACTTCTTGGCGTTGTCCCAGGCGCCGCCGGCGTTGGCCATGAACACGGCCAGGAGCTGGCCGACGACGATCATACCGGCCAGAAAGCCGCCCAGGGCCTGCGATCCGAGGAAGATCCCCACGAGGATCGGCATCAGGATCGCCAGCATCGCCGGGCCGATCAGCTCGCTCTGCGCGGTGGCCGTGCAGATGTTCACGACGCGGCCGTAGTCGGGCTTCTTGGTCCCGGCCCAGACCTCCTTGTCTCGGAACTGGACGCGGCACTCCTTGACGATCAGGAAGGCCGCCCGACCCACGGCGCGGATCAGCATCGAGCTGAACAGGAACGGCACCACGCCGCCGATCAGGGCGCCGACGAACACATACGGATAGGCGACCGACAACTGGGCCGCTTCGTTGGTGTACTGCGACAGGGTCATGTCGCCGATCTTGTCCTCGCTCTTGACCGCGATCACCGCGATGAAGCTGGCGAAGAGGCTCACGGCCGCGATCACGGCGCTGCCGATGGCGATCCCCTTGGTCTCGGCCTTGGTGGTGTTGCCCACGGCGTCGAGGTCGGCCAGGATCTGACGGGCGCGCTTGTAGTTCTCCTCGCCCATCTCCTCGCGGTCGTAGCCCATCTCGCCGATGCCGTTGGCATTGTCGGCCACCGGGCCGAAGACGTCCATGCTGATCGTGTTGCCGGTCAGGGTCAGCATGCCGATGCCGCACATCGCCACGCCGTAGGCGATGAAGATCGGCGTGGCGCCGGCGTAGATCATCACCGAGAGCAGGATCGCCACCGCGATGACCAGCGTGCCGACCACCGCCGACTCGTAGCCGACGGCAAACCCCTGGATGATGTTGGTCGCGTGGCCGGTCTGGCAGCTCTTGGCCAGCGACTTCACCGGTTCGTACTGGGTGTGGGTGTAGTAGCTGGTCACCTTGTTGAGCGTGATGGCCAGGATGATGCCGATCAGGCAGGTCCAGGCCGGTCGCATGTCCAGCCCCGCGATGCCCAGGGTGGCCCAGACCGGGACGCCCTCGAACAGCTTGTCGGGCGACTCCTTGATGAATGCCGCCAGCTCGGCCTTGTACCGCTCGGCGTCCTGGCTGCGCAGCGCCTCGTGGTCCCTCTCGAAGATCTCTTTCGCACTGCTGAACGTGCTCGTGAGCGGGGCACCGCCGAGGGCCTGGGGATACTTGGCGTAATACTCCTTGTCGAAGTGGAGATAGCCGAAACCCAGGAGGACGAAGCCGATGACGCTGAAGATCGAGCCGAGGACGAACCCGTGATGGACGGAGTGGAGCGCCTCGTCGCTGGTGGAGTTGGGCCCGGCCTTGACGGTGTACGTGCTCCAGATCGAGCCCAGCACGCCGATGGCCCGGACCAGGAGCGGGAAGATCACGCCCTTGTGGCCGAAGCTGGCGTAGCCGAGGATCATGGCCGCGACGATCGTGACCTCATAGCTTTCGAAGATGTCGGCGGCCATCCCGGCGCAGTCGCCGACGTTGTCGCCGACGTTGTCGGCGATCGTGGCGGCGTTGCGGGGATCATCCTCGGGGATGCCGGCCTCGACCTTGCCGACGAGGTCGGCGCCGACGTCGGCTGCCTTGGTATAGATGCCGCCGCCGACCCGCATGAACAGCGCCAGCAAGGTGCCGCCGAAGCCGAAGCCCAGGAGCACGGCGTAGGCATGCTCGCCATAGGCCATGAAGATGAGCGTGCCCCCCAGCAGGCCGAGGCCGTCGGTCAGCATGCCGGTGATCGTGCCGGTGCGGTAGCCCAGTTGCAGCGCGCCGCCGTAGCTGGTCCGTGCGGCCGCGGCGACGCGGAGGTTCCCCCGCACCGCCAGGCTCATCCCCACGAAGCCGACCATCCAGGAGAACGTCGCCCCCATGAAGAACGCGGCGCCCCGGCCGATGGCCACCTGAGCGACGTTCTCCGTCGTGGCCCAGACCAGGGCCGAGAGGAGGAACACCAGGAAGATGATAGCTTTGAACTGCCGCGCCAGGTAGGCGTTGGCTCCCTGCCGGATCGCCGCGCCGACCTCGCGCATCCGCTCGGTTCCCTCGTCGGCTCCGATCACCTGGCCGACCAGGGTGCCGGCGTAAACCAGCCCCGCGATCGCGATCAGGAGGATCACCACCAGCGCGATCTGTTCCCAGATATCGTAGGCCTCGTCTCTGAGAAAGGGGAACCAGACGAAAGGCTTCTCGGACGCGGCTTCTCTCGGGGCCGGCCTGGGGGTCGCAGCCGGACCGGCAACCGGGGCTTCCTGGGCCTCAGTGGTGGCCGGCGGAGCCTCCTTGGCGGCCGCTCCGACCGGGGCCGGAGGCTGGGCGGCCTTTCCAGCCGGCGCCTCCACTTTCGGCGTTTCTCCTTTCTTGGCGTCTTCTTGCGCCGGCAGACGTCCAGGCGCCGCCAGCACGGCCAGCGCGACCAGTGCGAACCCCATGTATCGCCAACGTTGCATGATCCTTGTCTCCTGATTCAAGGTTTTTTTTCGGTCTGGGTAGACAGCGGTTGTCGGGAACGCCACGAGCACCGCGACGGGGGTCGGGGGCTCGCAGAGCACCTACGGAATCCTCGAGATTGGTTGTGATGAGAGAGAACCGGTCGGTTCGAGATCGAGCGATCGGGAAACGGCAAACAGATCGACATCGCCGAAGTGATGACTCCGCTTGACGTTGTGTCCGTGTCACCCGCCCCGCTCGACGAAGGCCCGATCGGAGAACGGGACGCCGTCCCTCCACCGGTCGGCACTCGCCAACGGGCCAGTACTGACGACGTTCACGGTCCGCGGGGCCGGAGGCCGGTTCGACCGGTCGGTCCGACTCCGACGGTCTGACCGACGCGCGGATTCTGGCGCGGGCGCCATCACCCTCGCCCCCGGCGCCGGTCCACTCGGGCACGTCCCAGACCCGGATGGGTTTCCCGATCCGAATCGCAGACCCCGCTTTTTTCCCAAGCGATTAAACACAACCGCCTGACGCTTGGGTAGTGGTCAGTGGTCCCTGGTCCGTCTTTGCGTCTTCCACATTTTCTTTTCCGGACGCGGCATTCCACCGCGGCACCCGTTCGTTATGGACCCAGTCGTGGATCGCTCGCGACCATGCGAGCTTGGACGTCCTGAGGCCTGGCTCGAGGAATCGCCGGACCGATCGTGGCCACGCTCGACTCGCCGTGCGGTCGGTCCTGGGCGCTCTCGCTCAGAATCCCCGCTCGGTCCTGGGGAAGCGTGTGACGTCGATGTAGAAGTAGGAGCCGCCGGTAGTATTGGCCAGGCGATGCAAGGGGGACCGCTGGGCCATGGGAGGTCCGTGGCCGAATTCCACGGCCTGGAGCCGGGTCGTGCCGACCTCGGTGAGGATCTCGTTGACGTCGCCGTTGGTCATCAGGTCGGCATCGGTCAGGAAGAAGACGACCTCGGGCTTGAGGGCCAGCGCAGTGCGCAGGGCGGCCATGTGGTCGGTCCCGCCGTCGGGATTGATGGTCGCGAGCTGAGTTCGCACCCGGGTCTTGTTGGTGGAGGTCGCACTCATCAGTCCCCTGCGGCCGTTGGTATCGGTGAGCATTGTGGCCGTGAGGCTGTAAAAGATCACGCTGAATTCAGCGTCGGGGGGGAGCTGATTGAGGCTCGCCAGCAGCTCGCGTTTGGCGACCTCCAGCGAGTTTCGAGAGGCCATGCTGCCGGAGCAGTCGATGACGTACGCGAAGGAATGGGCGTGGTCGCGGGCACCGAAGAACTGGGTGCCGGGCCCGATGCCGTGTCCGACGCCGGTACCCGTACCGCCGCCGGAACCCCCGCCACCCCCCGACCCCGAGCCGGGAATGATGCCCTCGCCGGTCGTCTGCGGGCCCGGCAAGGCACCCTCGTGCATCTCGGGACCCCGCGGTGCGCTGGGTAAGATCTCCGTCAACAGCGCGTCGGCGACCGGATCACGATCCGCCTGGGCGCTGCTGGTCCGGTCATCCGGCGAGCTCATCGCGAACTTGTTGAGCCCCCCGACATCCCCCGGACTCCCCCCGCCTTCTCCGGCGACCTGCGGCACATCGGCCCGGTTGTCCACCGGATCCAGTTCGGCACGAATCGCCCGTGCACTGGTCTCCGCCGCCGGCGGCCCCGCGGCGCTCCGGACCGCCCGCCACGCGAGCAGCAAGATGAGACCGTGCACCAACACCGAGCCGAGCAACGAGCGCAGGTCGGTCAGCGGCGACTCACCGACCGCGAACGAATCCTGGTCTCGGGACATGGAAATCATCCTGTTCTGGAGGGATGAGTGCTTTCGGGGTCGGTTTGTATCGCATTCGATGGCAGGGTGGGTGCAATCCACCGGAGCCCATGCCGAATGGTGGGTTGTACCCACCCTACCGATCCGCCGCCAATCGACTTTACCAGGATCGACCCCTGTGCCTTACGGTATTCTATACGCGAGACTCCTGCGTCGTATCGAGAAAAGACGGGGGACTGGCCAACTCGGGGTCCAGGCGCCGATTTCGCATGGCGGAGCGGGCGCGGAGCTGGGCGCCTCGGAGATGCTGCCAGGCGAGGATGCTCCCCGCGACGACCGCGAGCGTCAGGCCCAGCCCCCAGCTTGTCGACGACCAGGCCCAGGGAACGGGGGCGGAGGCGCCGGGGCCCTGGCCTCCGATGGCGCGGAAAATCTGGGTCGAGGCGGATGGGGAGCCGGGCTTGGCCGCCCTGGGCGCCGCCGGGAGCCCCGCGCCCCGCGCCGCTGGCGGGCGGTCTCCCACAATCAACGGGGCCAGCCGGGGACCGTCCCCCGCTGCGTAGCGGACCATCTTCAAGAATGTCCCCGTGAAATGAACCGTTTGACCCGGGTCGGGGATGGCCGTCGGCGGCGGCGGAGCATCCTCGCCGCGCCGGTCCACGGGCTGGGAGACCGTGCGATGTTCCGGATCCGGGTCCGGAGTGGTCGGGTCCGTCGGCCTCGGGAACACCAGGCAGAACGGGTCGCCGGCCGGCGAGTAGACCCAGACCTGGACCAGTGGAGGGAAGCTGCCGACCGGTCCTTGCCGGAAGATCCGCTCGACCCGCCCCTGGATCGTCACGCGACGACCGCGATGGGCATCGGAACGTTCCCACAGCTCCCGGAAGCCGACGCGCGCGGAGGGGTCCGCCGGTCGGGCATCGTCGGCGGTCGCCTTGCCCGAGAGCGCGGCGCGATAGGCCGTGAGGTCGGCCAGGCTCAATTCATCGTCCTGTCCCGGATCCTCGGCGTGCGACGATCCAACTTGGGCCGAGAGTCCGAGCGAGATCATTACCAGGATGGCGGTGAGGTTGCGGAGAGTGTTTGCCATGCTCCTGGCTCGAGTTCGGCGGGGCGGATCGGCGTCATTCGCGTGACCGGTATTCATTCATTCGCGTCCATTCTTGGTTGCCGGCGAATTCCTCGGCAGCTCCGGCGTGGCGCCGGGGGGTGCCAGACGGATCGCGGAGACGCCGGCGGCGGAGCAGGTGGCGATGATCTGGGCGGCCGGTTCGTAGCGGAGGCGATCGTCGGCGACGAGTCGGACGCGGAGCGGCCGGCCTTCGAGGAGCTTTTTGTAGTCGCGGAGGCGCTGGCCGAGTGTGGGCAGGTCCGGCAGGCCATTCTCGCCGAGCCGGATGGTCTTGAGGTCGCCAAGGTCATCGGCCTGGGCGCGGACGAGCAAGTCGTTCTCCAGGTCGGTATCGACGGTCCGGGACGTACGGGGCCGGGCGCGGCCCTCCACCGCGGTGGGCAAGGCGGCGGGCGTCGCGGGGAGGTCGAGGTCGATGTGAGTCTCGGCCGACGGCGCCTTGAAGGTCAGGATGAAGAAGGCCAGGAGCTGGAAGGCCATATCGAGCATCGGCGTCACGGGGAAGGCGACCTCCTCCGGACTACCGGGCCGATAGCGCCGCGCGGGGGGCGACTCGGCGTCGATCGCCTCGGTCCGGACGGTGGTCGGCTCCGCCTCGGGCCCGGACAAGAACAACCCCATCCCCAGACCGGCCCCCGTGCTCATTGCCGCGACTCCGAAGGACCACCAGGCTGAAGTGGGCGAACCCTTGTTCCTGGGCCACGACCAGGGTGCGGCGGACCGCGCCGTACGAGACGGCCCGATCGGCCCAGACGATCACGACCGTCGGCAGGTTCTCGGCGGCGGCACCGCGTTCGCCCAGGTCCTCGAGCCCCGAGCGCCGCGACTTGGCCTGCTGGGCCCACCACGCATTGGCGTCGGCCTCCCCCAGCGATTGGCCGCCCACCCGCAGCCGCCCCTGGGCGTCGAGGATCACCGAGAGTCGGTCGAACGTCAGGTCGGAGCCCGGCAGCGCCGCCGGGGCCAGCGGCAGCCGCACCAGTCGGGTCGAGCCCTCTAGCCGCGCGCCGAAGTGCACCAGCATCATGAAGAACGTGATGAGCTGGAGCACCACGTCCAGGAGCGGCGTCAGGTTGGGATTGGCCACGGACGAAGCGGCCCTTCGATGGCGGCGCGGCATGAGGCGGTCGGTCTCCATCTATCAAGCGTCGCGGTCCGGGGCCGGAGCCGTCGGCGGCAAGGCCGGGCGATTGGCGTGGGTCGAGGCCGCGGCCAGGGCCGCGCTGACGGCGAACGGATGGGCGTGCGCCGGAGGGGTTGACGAGGGGACCGGGCCGGTTGCGGCGCCGGCGGACGGCGACGACATCCGCACGCCGGGCGCGAACTGCTCCAGGAGCATCTCGGCGGTCATTCCGACCTCCAGCGACAGCCGCGCAATTCGGTTCCGGAACAACGCATAGAAATAAATCGCCGGGATCGACAGCGCGATCCCTTCGAGCGTGGCGAAAAGTGCCGTCGAGATCCCCTCGGCAAGCTGGCTGGCCTGCGGTGAGGAGCCCTCAACGGCGATGACACGGAACGAAAGGATCATCCCATAGACCGTCCCGACCAACCCGATCATCGGCCCAAGCGTTCCCACGGTGGCCAGGTACGTGGTGCGATGCTCCATCTCCATGGTGGCGTCTTCGTTGGCCAGCTCCATGGCGCGCTGCGCCGGGACCAGGCCCGCCGCGAGCTTGCGCACCCCGGCGGAGAGCACCCGTGCCAGGAACGACGAGTCTTCCATCAGGAGTTGATAGGCCTCGTTGTACTTCGATTTTTCCAGCAAGCCCTGGACCTCGTGCACCACCTCGCCGGGCACGGCGACCGGTGCGCGATAGTTCAAGGCCATCCAGACGATCAGCGCGATCAGGTAGAACGACATCAACGCGATGACCAGGCCGATCGGGCCGGATGCGCGGATCATCCAGCTCAGGAAGGTCCCGTTGGGATCGAGCCGAGTCGGGCGGCCCTGGCCGTCGGATTCGCCTCCCGACATCGTACCAGCCTCATCGGCGCCGCCCGTAGCACGAGGGCTGATGCGGCCCGGGCCCTCGGTCGTCGCAGTGGGACCATCGCCGGTCCCCTGGCGCGCACACCGCGATTCCTGCCAACGGTCCGAACCCGAGCCATCCCAAACTCAGGATCACGACCAGCGCCGGTGCCCAGGATCCCGTGACGACCGCAACCACACGACCACAGTGCTTCATGATCAAACGCGGACCTCCTTCTCTGCCCCCAGCTTAATCGAACGGTTGAGGGATGAGCAACGCGTCATGCCTGCAAGTCGCGAGCCAGAGGGCGGATTGGAAGCGTCCGGTAAAGTGCGCCGAGACCGATGACCTTGCGAAGGATCCCGGCTCTGATCGCGCAGGTCTCTGTCTTGGAGGGACTTGAGGAATTGTTCGTCCCGCGCACCCGTTGGCCGATGGTAGGGCTCCGACCGACCGGCGGGATCGGAGGTGAGCCGGTTTGCTGAAGGCAGATGCCAGGAACTCATGACATCCCGAGGTTCGCTCGCCCCGGGATGCCACGGGTCGCCAGGACGTCAGCGACATCCTCGATGGGCCCTGAAGACGATCCGAGGACCGAGTCGGTTGGGTGAAACTCACCAAGACGAGGCCCGCTCCTGCTGGGATTCACCCGCCCTACAAGGTCCGGACGCCGTGATCGGACGGTGTCCTTGGTGGCAGTTCGTTCCCATCAGGTGAACCTTGGTACGTTCAAATCGTAGAATTCCGACTCGATGTACTCGAGGAACAGGACGAAATCGAGGATGAAGAAGTTGTTCGCGTCGGTCACGACCGTCGTGTCAAAGGCAGGGAACGTGGACCGGGGATCGGTGACGAATTCTGCGACGCGCGAAAGCACGGTCGACTGGGGAATCGGCGCCTCGACCGGGGCGAAATCCGGCACGAGGGATTCACCCAGGAGTGAGTTGAGCCACGAGGCGTGGCGAGATTCCACGGCGGCCAGGCCCGCCGCGATCGGGAAATACTCCTGGGTCTGCGTGACGTTGAGTAAGGCCCCGTGATAGAGCCCCGAGCCCGTGTTCTCGAACGCCGACGCCGTCTCGAGGAAGGCCTGCAAGTTCGGTTGCAGCAGTCGCTTCCGGTTGAAATTCGGCGGCTGCCGGATGGGAACCGGCAAGGGGTTGTCCGGGTCGTCGAGGAGCCCTTGAATGATCGGGACATGCTGGTCCTCATCACTCATAACCTCGTTGATCAACTCGGCCGCCAGGCCGGTCAGCCTCCTGGGGCCGGACGCCCGAGCCTTCCGGGAGGTGATCAGGGTCAGGGTCGGCACGACCAGGGCCGAGGCGCGCCGCGGCGCGGGTGAGGAACGAACGTCGCGACGGGGCGGCCGGATCGCCCTGGCCGCCGTTCGGATCGCTCGTCGACATCGGCCCGTCCAATTCCAGATTCGATGCGCGCATGTTGACTCTCCCTCTGTGTCGGAAAGAGGATGTCCAAAGAAGAAACATTTGTGAAACGCTGAGTTTCAGGCGCGGATGCCTGAACCGGGCCATCCTTCAACCGTCATGATCGACGGCCGCGTTCTCGACCCTGATGGCCGAAGATGAATCGCGGCGACGGCATACCCGACTGATCATGTCCCTCAGCGTGGTCCGGTACTAATAAGTGCGGGGATTCCTCGCGGCGGTTACGAGTTTCTCGAGAAGCCGGGGCCGGAGCTCGCTTACGATGGGGGGGCAACGCTCGACTGATTGGAGGCGACAGCCGAGCCACTGGACCAATCATGGCGGGAATCGGGGAAGGCTCAGGGCAAGTCCAGCGGCGTTGACGCCACCGCGGTGGAAGCGGTCTCGATCTCACCGAGCTCGGACGGCGTCAGGACCGCGCACAACGGCTGTGGACTCGGGCCCTGCCGGGCGAGCAACTGGCCGACGGTTGTTTGCTCGAAGAACGACTCGATCAACGCCATCCCCTCGTCGAGCCGCCTGTGCAGTGCGTACAGGCTCTCTTGATGCTCCGCCAGATCCGGAGGACACGGGTCGATCCGCCGCAGTGGGTCCACAGCATTGACGACATGGAGAACCGTGAGCTCCTCCAGCGGCCGGGCCAGCACGTAACCGCCGTTGAGCCCGCGCTGGGCATCGACGAGCCCCGCTCGCCCCAACGCCTGCAAGACCTTGGCCAGGTAGCCGGCCGGCAGCCTCGTCCCGGCCGCGATCCGGTGCGTCGTCGCCGGCCGACCGGCCTGGCATCCGAGAAACACCACCGCCCGGAGGGCGTATTCCGCAGTCCGAGAGATCACGGCCGGTCCTTAAATGGGATATGCAGACCTTCACATCCGAAAGTCCGCGAGGACGACCATTCTAAGGCATAGCCGTCGGGATTTCCAGTCCCGATGAAGGCGGACGGATCATGCCCCGTTGCCTTCGCGCGGCCGACCCGCGGCGATATCATTGGGCTTAGCCGATGGTTCGTCGATCCGACAGATAAGAGGCAACGCCGTGGTCGGAGCGGCATCATGGCGAGGAGGGTGCGACACGTGGTTTTGCAAGATCACTTCCGGCCGCCGCTCGGTGCCCGACGGCACTGGCACGCCTTTCACAATGCCTGGGCGACCTACCTCTCGTCGGACTTGAACCGCCAGTTGCCCGAGGGTTACTTCGCCGAGCCGAACGTACAATTCGGTATCGAGATTGATGTGGCTGACTATGAGGAAGCAGATTTCGCGATGAACCCGGCGTTGTCCGGCACTGGCCCCGGTGGTTGGATCGTGCCGGCTCCGGCGCAAACCATACCCCTCCCTCTCCTCAGCGACATCGTGGAAGTCCTGATTTTCGACCGTGAAGAGGGACCGACCCTGGCCGGAGCCATCGAGCTGGTCAGCCCTGCGAACAAGGATCGGCCCGACCATCGCGATGCCTTCATCACCAGGTGCGCGGCCTATCTCCAGGAGGGGGTAGGACTGGCCATCGTGCACGTCGTGACCGGGCGTCGATTCCCCTGGCACGAGGCGTTGCTGAAGCGACTCGGCACGGACGCGGCGACATCCCTCGACGCGGACCATCGCGCCGCATCCTATCGGCCGGTTGACCGCGAAAGTCAGCCCAGCCTCGACATGTGGCGCGAGCGCCTGGCGATCGGGGAGTCGCTGCCGAGCCGGCCCCTATGGCTGCGAGGCTCGTTTTGTCTGCGCGTTGACCTGGACGCGACCTACGACCGCACCTGCCGCGAGCAACGGATCCCCGTCACGGTGTAACTCAGATCGCGGAGGCGGCGCGGCCATACGCGTCTCTCCCGAGGTGCCAGGGCGGCACGCGATTACACCACCTTGGCGCGGCTCTCGGAGGGGACGGGGTCGAGCAGATCCGGAGCCAGCAGACGGTCGAGCCACTGGGCATGCGGCAGGACGTGGAGCATCCACCGCCGGACGCGACGACTCAGCATGGCCCGCGTCCACCGGAGCAACAACGGGGCTCGCAGGCGCGATCGGACCGGCATCGGCGCCAGGCCCGGCCAGGGTGCCGGGATCACCACATCGATCATGAAAAAGACATGGAACGCACTGCCGGCGATCACGAACAGATGGAACAGTTCGTGGGAGGCGAAGACGCCCGGAATCAGAATCGGCCAGCGCACAGGTTGATCAAGGCGCCGATCGTGTAAAAGAGCCCGCCCAGCGGCAGCGGCAGGAGCGTGCGGTGCGAGTAGGTTCGCGCCAGCTCCCGGTAACAAAAGATCGATCCCCAGCCCATCGTCAAGTAGACGGAGGTCGAGAGCCAGATCGGTAAGATCCCCTCGAACCAGACTCGCGCGGCACAGACCAGGGCGATCGTCCAGACGGTCGTGAGCGTGCCCCACAACCATCGGCGACGGAGCAGAGAATACACCACCGGCGTATACGTCCCGGCGATCAGCAGGAAGATTCCTACGTGGTCCAGACGCTGGAACCGGCTCAGTGCCTCGCCCTGGAGCGGGACCGCATGGAACACCGCGCTGGCGGCGTAGCAGAACGTGAGGCTGATGCCGAAGACCAGCAAGGACAGAAACTTGAATCGTTGATGCCGTTTCAGACGGCAAGTGCCCCCGGCCGGTAAGCACGGATCCGGCGTGCGGCAACGCCGTTCGAGGCCGCACGGATGGACCTTGTTGCACTGTCTCAAAAGAAACCAGGTGATGGGCAGGGCCATCATCATCCCGGCTCCGTGACTCCAGGCGTTAACAGGCTCGCGAAGGTCAAACGGTAACATGACGCCCTCGCAGAGAAGTAAGCCCCAGCCGGGGCTGCAATGGTTGGGCGGCGAGTCGAGCCACGATCAGATGTCACAATCTTTTTCGACTCACTAGGGGCCGCCTCTTGAGTATTCTACGCCCCCCGACTTCCCCCGGATCGCCAGGAATGAGACTCTTTTTGATCCGGTTCGATCAGGCGAGTGCCCCACCGCGCACGGCAACTCACCCCTGTCACTGATCGCGCCAATCGGCGACAATTCTCCCGGCGGTTCCGAGCACACCCCGTGTGCCTCTCTGTCGATTATACGTCGCAGTGCGAGCGAGCGTGACTGCATAATCGAGGTCCATGGCTTGGCGTGAGTCGTCGAGCTCGCCGAGAATGATGGCCGAAGTCGTTATGCCGCCAGATTTGTAGGATGGGTGAAACCCACCAGGATCGGTTCGATTGATTCTTGGTGGAATTCACCCACCCCACGAGGTCCACGGACAATCACTTAACCAAGGGCTGTACCGGTCGAGGCGAATACGGATATCACAATGGGTTCATATTGGCCTGCGCGAATTCTGCATGCGTCATTGGTCCTGGTCGCGGGTTTGGCCGGGGGTAGCCTCGTCATGGCCGCGGAAGATGGAGGACCCGGCTCGGTGTCGGATCCGGGCCGGGAATCGATCCGTACGGCAGTTGAGCGGGCGCTGCCGCTTCTGGTAAAGGCCGGCGCCGAGGAGTATCCGCGGCACCGCGATTGTTTCTCTTGCCACAACCAGGCGGTGCCGGCGGTGGCGCTGGACCTGGCCCGTCGGCGCGGGTTCGCGGTCGAGGCCGACACGCTGCGCGCCATCGCCGAGCATACCGAGGCCGACCTGGGCACGGCCCTCGACGATTACCAGAAAGGCAAGGGTCAGCCGGGGAGCGTCATCCGAGCCGGGTATGCTCTGTGGGCACTGGAGGCCGCCGGCTGGGAGCCGGACGAGACGACGGCCGCAGTGAGCCATTATCTGAACGTGGTCCCGCTCCGGAGCGGCCACTGGCTGGCCGGGTCGCATCGGCCGCCGTCGGAGTCGAGCGACTTCACGGCCACGGTCCTGGCGCTGCGGGGTCTGCGCGCGTTCGGTCCACGGACCGAATCGAAGGGTAAAGACCGGGACGCGAAGCCGACGGCCGGGTCGCCTTCGCCGGAACTCGGGCGCCGCGGCGAGGTCCTGAAGTGGCTGCTCCAGGCAAAGCCGCGCGAGACCGAAGACCGCGTCTTTCGGCTCTGGGGCCTCGAACTCGCCGGGGCCGAGGCGAAAGACCTCGAAGCCGCGACCGCCGAGCTGATCCGGACTCAGCAGCCCGATGGCGGTTGGAGCCAGCTCGACGGCCCGGCTCCGGCCGAACCGACCAAGGCGGCGAAGGACTCAGGACGTAGTGCGGTCGATGCCCATGCCAGCGATGCCTACGCCACCGGCTCGGCGCTGGTCGCGCTGCACCAGGCCGGCGGCCTGGCCACCAACCACGTCGCATACCGGCGCGGACTCGCATTCCTGATCAAGACCCAGCGCGCGGACGGCTCCTGGTTCGTCAAGTCGCGGAGCCGCCCATTCCAGCCCTACTTCGAGAGCGGGTTCCCGCACGGGCCGGATCAATTCATCTCGGCGGCAGCCACCGGCTGGGCTGTCGCCGCGCTGGCGCTGGACTGCCCGTTGCCGTGAGGGAGCCTGTCGGAGAAATGCCGCCTTCTGCCGGCCCATTGCCGCAACCCGGCGGCCCCGAGGATCAGGCCGAAGACCAGCCAGGTGCTGGGCTCCGGGAGAGGAGTCGGCAGCGGCGCGGAGCCATTCGCCAGCGGGGGCGCCAGCACCTGCGCCTGGACGTTCAAGCCGGGTTTCGTGGCGGTCGGCTTCGGACTGATCTTGAGTGCCTTCTCGAGGGCGGAAAGCTCGGTCAACGTCCACTGGGCGACCCCGTTCGACCCGGTCTTCACCCAGTTCGCGATCTCCTTGGCCGGGATGCCCTCGATGGTGAGATTCGACTCCAGGGCGGACAACGAGCTCGGATTGGTTGCGGCGGTATTCGTTGATGTCGTGCCCGTTCCAGATCTGGCCGACGACGCCTCATGGGCCTGGATCTGGGCATAGCGTGGCAGGTACTCGACGGCGTAGCCTTGGGTCGGCGTCTGCACGACGGCCATCCCCGAGGCGTTCAGGACCGCGTTCAGGTTGGCCTGGACCATCGGGGTGAGGTCCAGCGGTCCGACCGTCGTATCGCCCGCCTGGGGACCGGTCGTCAACGTCGGGATTCCCGTCGGCAAATGTTCGCCGCCGAAGAGGGGGAACGCGGCGTAAGCCGGTAGGCTACCCTGGGATGACGCCGCTCCGGGATGGGCCGGCGAGCGGTCCGCGATCGGCTGGCCGGTCTCCGAGAGCAAGAGGGAATTTGACTGATCCCGCGGTGTGAGATACCGGGCGATCCCGGCCGCTTCGCAGCGGCCCGGCGCGATCGAGCCCAGGCCCAAGACCACCATCACGATCAGATCCCGCGGCCAGGCATGTCGCCGTGCGACCTGCGGGGAAAACCGAGTGCGAACTCCGTTCCGTGCCATCACGGCGCCCTCCCTGGGAATCCACCGGGCGACTGGAAGATTCGGATCGGCCCCCGGCCGCCGGACGTTTCCGGCGGCTCCCACCCGGGGAGGGGACACGACGTTGAACCGAAAAAACGAGATCTGATGCGGAGATTTGCTCAAGTCGAGGGCTATCTATACCGAAATCCCGATTACGGTCAACCGGAGTTGCATCGGACCTCGGGCGTGGTGAGTGCCGAGAAGGACCGGTCTTTTCTCCCCACGCCCCGCGCCAGTTCACTTCACGTCCAGCAGCTCGACCTCGAAGAACAAGGTGGCATTGGGGGGAATGGCCCGCTGGAGCCGGTCGCGCCATAGCCCAGTTTGGGGGGAATGATCAGCTCGCGCTTGCCGCCGACTTTCATGGTGGCAACACCCTCGTCCCAACCCTCAATGACCTCCTTCGCGGCCAGTCGGAAGGGGAACGGCTGGCCGTTCGGCTGTGGGCCGTTGTCCCGGGAACTGTCAAACTTCTTCCCTTTGCCGGGATTGTGCCACAGCCAGCCGGTGTAATGCATCACGCAGGTCTGGCCGGCCTTGGGCTGCGCACCGGTCCCCACCTTGACGTCGCGATACTGGAGTCCGCTCTCGGTCTTCGTGAACTTATCCAGCAGCTCGACCTCGAAGAAGAGCGTGGAATTGGGGGGAATGGCGCCGGGGAATCCCCTCTCTCCATAGCCGAGCTTGGGGGGAATGATCAGCTCGCGCTTGCCGCCGACCTTCATGGTGGCGACGCCCTCATCCCAGCCCGGGATCACCTTGTGCTGGCCGAGCGGAAAGGCGAACGGCACGCCACGGTCTTTCGAGCTATCAAACTTCTTGCCCTTGAGGTCGTTCTCCCAGAGCCAGCCGGTGTAATGGACCACGCACACCTCGCTCTCCTTGGGTTTCTCCCCCTTTCCTTCCTCGATGTCGCGGTACTGGAGCCCGCTCTGAGTCTTGGTCAACGCCTTGTCCTTCTCGGTCTCCGCCTGGCCGGGATCCGCGGCGCGCGCCTTGGTCGCTCCCACCGGGGACACCAGAACCGCAACGGCCATCGCGGCCGAGAGGATCGAGCGCAACGGCGTGATCGTCGTTGTTTTCGTCATCGCGAATGAAGCTCCTGAGGTTGTCGAAGTTCGTCCGAAATCCGTATCCGTCGGGTTGGTCTCGACGGTACCAAAAAACGGCCCGGCTGAGGAGGGGCCGGCATGTTGGCCGTGGGTCAGGGTCCGAAAGCCGGGAACGTCATCGGCATCGCCGACCACCGAATGATTTCGGACGGATTTGTCTCCGGATCGTCCCTCCGGCCGTTCTCGGGTATTGTGGAACGTGAAGATTGAGTGAGGAAGCGGTCGCCTCCGGGACTTCGTATGAGTCGCGACATCCGGGCTCCGGAGTGCATGCCGATCCGTGATCGAATCGTGGCAAGCTTTCCTGGATTGAACCAACCACACGAGACGGGAGCCATCATGTCAAGAATCACCGGCTCGTTCTTGCAGATCGCGGTCGGGCTCGCACTGGTCTCCGCGGTGACGCTGGGCATGATGGCCCCGCCGGACCAGAGCGCATCGGTGGATGTCGTCCTGCTGGATCCGGGCGGGCTGCGCGCACCCTGCACAACCACCGGGAGGAATCGGGCCCGGTGGCCCTGGTGGACCGCCGGGAGGCTTCGGGCCCGGGTCCTTCCTGGCGCCCGGATCCTGGAGGCGGCCGACGCGGACGAGGATGACCGCCTTGCGCCTGGGGAGGCGGCCAGGGCCGCCGAACAGTTCGTCCGCGACGCCGACAACGAGAAAAAGGGCTCGCTGGACCTGGGGGCACTGCGGGAAGCGATCAACCGGCGGCTCGGCCCGCCGCCGGGCTTCGAACCCGACGACCCGGGCGGAGGCCCGCCGCCGGGTTTCGGTCCCGGCATGTTCCTGGCTCCCCAGGTGATGGAGCTCGCCGACACGAACAAGGACGGACGACTCACCCCGGAAGAAGCGGCCAAGGCCGCCGAGCAGTTCGTCCGCGACGCCGACCGGGACAAGAAAGGATCGATTGATGGGGATGGCCTGGCCTCGGCGATGAATCGGCGGCATGGGGCCGCCTCCCGGCTTCGGTCCGGGTGGTCCCATGGGTGGGGATCGCAAACTCGTCGCCAAGTTCGATCAGGACGCCGATGGCCGGTTGAGCCAGTCCGAGCGTCTGGCCGCTCGACTTGCCGTCAAGAAGGAACGCGAATCGGGCGGCCGGGGCCGTCGCGGCTTCGGACCCGGCGGCCCCGGCGGCTTCGGACCGCCCGGCGGACCCGGCGGCTTTGGCCGGGAGAACTCCGATCCGCCGAAACCCGGCCGACGCCTCCAACCGGGCGACGTCGAGACCTTCCCCGGCAAGTCGCTCTACGAGCCGACCATCATTCGAACCCTCTTCCTCGATTTCGCAGACAAGGGCTGGGAGGACGAGCTCGCCGACTTCTACCACTCCGACGTCGAAGTCCCGGCGACGCTGGTCGTTGACGGCAAGTCGTATCCCAACGTTGGCGTGCATAACCGCGGGCTCTCGTCCTTCATGGGGGTGCGCGAGGGCCACAAGCGGTCGCTCAATCTGTCCCTCGATTTCGTCGATCCCGACCAGCGCCTCCTCGGCTACAAGACGCTCAACCTGCTCAATTCGCACGACGATCCGACCTTCCTGCACACGGTCCTGTACCTCCACGTCGCCCGGCAATACATCCCGGCGCCGAAGGCCAACTTCGTCCGGGTGGTCATCAACGGCGAAAGCTGGGGCCTGTATGTCAACGCCCAGCAGTTCGACAAGACCTTCCTGACGGAGAACTTCCCCAGTAGCAAAGGCGCCCGCTGGAAAGTGCCGGGGAACCCCGGCGCGGACGGCGGCCTGCGCTACCTCGGCGAGAACGTCGAGGAATACAAGCGCCGGTTCGAGATCAAATCCGACGATGACCCGAAGGACTGGAAAGCCCTGATCGCGCTCTGCAAGGTCCTCAACGAGACCCCGCTGGACAAGCTGGAAGAGGCCTTGAAGCCGATCCTCGACATCGACGGCACGCTCTGGTTCCTGGCGATCGACAACGCCCTGATCAACGGCGACGGCTACTGGACCCGGGCCAGCGACTACAGCATCTATCGCGACGCAAAGGGGAAGTTCCACATGATTCCTCACGATGCGAACGAGACCTTCCAGGCGGCGATGGGTTTCGGTCCTGGCGGGCCGGGGTTCGGCGGTCGTGGTCGCGGCGGACCGGGTGGTCGGCCCGGTCCCGGCGGAGGTGGACCGGGTGGCGGTCCGGGTCCGGGCGGTCCGGGTGGCCGAGCGGCCGGAGGTGGGCCTCGGCCGTCGGGGATCGAGATCGATCCCTTGATCGGCCTGGACGACGCGCGCAAGCCGTTGCGGAGCCGGTTGCTGGCCGTCCCGAGCCTGAAGGCCCGGTACCTCGACCATGTCCGCGCCATCGCCGAGAAGTGGCTGGACTGGAACACGCTCGGACCGGTCGTGGCCCAGTACCGGGCCTTGATCGAGAAGGACGTCGAGTCCGACACGCGCAAGTTGAGTTCGCTGGCCGCATTCCAGAAGGCCGTGGCCGACGCACCCGCGGACCCGGCGGCAGCGGATTCCGGCGCCGGCCGGGCTCGGGACTGCGGGCGTTCGCCGAGCAACGGCGCAAGTACCTCCTCAATCACCCGGAGATCCGCAAGGTCACGCCATGACGAGAAATGCTCAACGGGGGACTCTTCTTCGGGAGATGGTCGATGCCTGAATGGCTGCAAACGTCGCTGGCGAATGGCTCGGAACCGGCGCCCGCGGTGTTGATCTGGCGGATCGGGATGGCGCTGATCCTCGGCGCGGCGGTCGCCGGGATCTACCGATGGGCCCGGCGCGGGGAGCCGGTGCGCGTGACGTTCCTGACCACGCTGGTGTTGCTGGCCACAGTGATCGCCATGGCGACGCAGGTCATCGGCGACAACGTGGCCCGGGCGTTCAGCCTGGTCGGGGCCCTGTCGGTGGTGCGGTTCCGGACGGTGGTCAAGGACAGTCAGGACACGGCCTTCGTCATCTTCGCCGTGGTCGTCGGCATGGCCTCGGGTGCGAACCATCTGGTGGTAGGGTTGGTGGGCCTGGGGATCGTCTTCGCCGCGTCGCTGGTGCTGTGGCCGCGCCGGGTCGACAACTGGCACGGGGCCGAATGCACCCTGGCGCTCCGGATCGCGGCATCGGCGGGGGCCCGGCCCGCGGCCGAACAGCTCCTCGGCACCGCGACGCGACAATTCACGCTGACCTCCGTCGGCACGGCGCGTCAGGGAGCATCCCTGGAGCTGGCCTATCGCGTCCTGCTCCGGCAGGGCTGTGTACCGGCCGATCTGGTCATGGAGCTCAATGCGCTCGAGGGAGTCGAGAGCGTCGGCCTCCATCAGGGCAATTGAACGGATCGAGCGCCACGAGCCCTCCGTGCCGATTCTCCGATGGGAGTCCACGTCCTCGGGTTCGATACGGGGCGAACCTCGAGAGTCCGCCTGGTGTCGATTTCTGAGACGGTCTGGTAAGATCGTCAAGAGTCAGGTGCCGGGGGGCGCCTGCACCCGAGAAAGACGACGTCACCCCCGATCGGCTCGTCTCACGTGCCTTGCATCCTCCGCGAGCCCCAGGAATGGCCCCAGATCGGGTTGAGGGCCGTTCGAAATCATGGGAGACTCCGCGATGAGGACACCGCGCCGGGCCGCGTCGACGGCCCCGACCCTTCCGGAATGCAAGATCCGGGCATCGCTCCTGCTCAAGGACCTCCGCTGCGAGGACCCTCCTCGAGCCACCCGCGCCGCCGAACGGTTTCAAATCCTGCCCGCCTTCGCCGCCCTCGCAGCCGAGGCGATCCTCGGGCGGCGAGATTCGGTCCAGCTCAAGCATGCGCTGGCGGTGATCGCCGCCGAGCTGGGCTATCCGGCCTGGAAGGACTGCAAGCGCAGGTTGGAGGTTCCGGCGGAGCTGCGGCTCGACACCGAACGGTTCTTCGAGGCGGGCGCCGCGGCCTATCTCAATCGCTGGTTCGCCCGATACTCCGAGGCCCGCGCATCGCTGGAAGCCGAGGGCGGATACCTCTTCCCCTTCCGCCACCAGTTCTTCATCTGCGGGGCCGGGTTCCTGGAGGCCCGGGGGATCGATCCGACTGACCCGGACTGGGAACGAATCGGCCGCGACTGGGTGCGTCCGCAAGACCAGGAGGCTCGCGATCGACTCGAGCGTATGCTGGTCGCCCTGGGCTACCGCGGACCGGCGCCAGGTTGAAGGTTCGTCCGTAGTTGGGAAGGGAAGAGTCTCCGCGGGAAATCCGGTCGTGGACGACGGCGGATGCGGCATGGCCGCGCTAGAGTCTTCCTCCGTAGACTCCCTGCGCCATGCGCGCATCTGGGGATTCCGAATTCCGGATCCGAGATTCCCGATTCCGGAATCATTTCCCTTCGGGAATCCGGAATCTCGAATCGGGAATCCCGATCGGGTTGCGGCCGAAGGCCGCGTTAGGGGCTTGTCTTTCGCAGGGAACCATGTTGACGTGTAATCCAGGGATCGTGGTCGCCGACCAGATCGTCTCCCGCCTCACCACCTGGGTTGGTTCGTCCACCACGATCAGGCCCTGTGGCCGGTCTCTCACGGAGCGTGAACGCAGCCATCCAGGTTCAAGGGATTCCGCGATGCGACGGGCCATCAAGTTCGTGATTGGATTGGTGCTGTGCGGAACATTCCTGGGTGCGGTGGGCAAGGTGTTGACGACCCCCAGGGCCCAGAGGACCATCCCGGGGCAGGGCGGCTGGATGCAGGCTGCGGCGTTGGCGTCGCCGGATCCGCGCCGCGGCACGCCGCGCGGCTCTAGCCCGGCGTTTCCGATCTTCAGCGCGGGGGGATTCGAGACGGCGGGCTACTCAACGGCGGCCCGGTTCACGGGGCCGATTCAGGACCGCGGATCGATCGAGCAAGTACGTGATGCGTTCGCGACCCGGTCGCAGCGCGGGCTCGCCGATCGGCTCGCCGAGCTGGGCGCGATCCCGCGGGAAGGCCCCGACCCTTCGTTTCGCCGCCTGCGAGTTCAAGCGTCGATCGTCTACTTGTTGATGTACGAGGGGCGATTCGCCGAGGCGGCCGAGTGGACCGAGCGGGCCCTGGAAGAGAACCCAGGCGCCCCGCCGACCTGAGGGCCAACCTGGAGGCGTTGCTGGGCGTGATTCATCTGCGCCGCGGGGAGACCGAGAATTGCCTGGACTGTCGGGGGCCTTCGAGCTGCATCTTGCCGATCGTGCCCGAAGCCGTGCACCAGCAGCCGTCGGGTTCGCGCGCGGCGATCGGCCACTTCACGGCCTACCTCCGCCGACGGCCCGAAGACCTCGGCGTGCGCTGGCTGTTGAACCTCGCCTACATGACGCTCGGGGAATACCCGGACCAGGTCCCCGCCCAGTGGCGCATCCCGCTCGATCCATTCCGCTCGCGGCTCGATATCGGTCGGTTCGAGAACGTCGCGACGCAGGTCGGGCTCAATGTCCGAGGGCCGAACATGGCCGGGGGGAGCGTGTTCGACGACTTCACCGGCGACGGCCGGCCCGATGTCTTCACCACGGCGTTCGACACAGACCTGGGAGCCTCGCTGTTCGTCAACCGCGGCGATGGCCGGTTCGAGGACCGCTCCGGATCCGCCGTGCTGAAAGCGCAGCCGCTGGCGACCAACGCCGTGCAGGCCGATTACGACAACGACGGGCGGCTGGACGTGCTCCTGCTCCGTGGCGGCTGGGAAAACGCCGCCGCGCATGACGCTGCTGCGCAATACGGGCGGCGGGGCGTTCGAGGACGTCACGATCGCCAGCGGCCTGGGCGAGCCGATTGCCTCCCACTCGGCGGCCTGGGGCGATTTCGACAACGACGGGCGCGTCGATCTCTATGTCTGCGGCGAATACGCGTCGTCCGCCGCGGACGGACTCTTTGGTGGGGATCCGTCCTTGATCCCGGGTGACCCGAGGAATCACGGCCGGCTCTATCGGAACAACGGCGATGGGACGTTCACCGACGTCGCGGCCCGCGCCGGGGTGCAGAACGATCGCTATGCCAAGGCGGCGGCCTGGGGCGACGTCGACGGCGACGATGACCTCGACCTGTATCTCTCGAACTTCGGCGCGGAGAATCGGCTCTATCGGAACAACGGCGACGGCACGTTCGCCGACGTCGCCCGCGAGCTGGGCGTGACCGAGCCGATCATGAGCTTCGCCTGCGGGTTCCTCGACTTCGACAACGACGGTCGCCTCGATCTCTTCGTCGTCGACTACGGCGGCAATCTCAACGAGTACGTGGCCAGCATGCTCGGCCCACCGGATCCGAAGGTGAAACGCCCGCGGCTATTCCGGAACCTCGGATCTGCCGGATTCCGCGACGTCGGTCTGGAGGCCGGACTCGATCGCGTCGCCCTGGCGATGGGCATGGCCATCGGCGACATCGACAACGACGGGTTCCTGGACATCTACCTGGCAACCGGTCGGCCCGACTACTCGGGCCTGATGCCCAACGTGCTGTACAAGAACGTGGAGGGCCGTCGGTTCGAGGACATCTCGGCCTCGTCGGGCACCGGCCACCTCCAGAAGGGGCACGGGTCTTCGTTCGCCGACTGGGATGACGACGGCGATCTCGACCTGTTCGTCGAGATGGGCGGCGCGGTGCCGGGCGACCGGGCCCATAACCTCCTGTTCCAGAACCCCGGCCACCACCGACATTTCCTCAAGGTCAAGATCGTCGGGACAAAGACCAATCGCGCGGGCCTGGGCGCCAAGATCCGGGTGGATGTTACGCCAGCATCCGGCCCGAGTCGATCGGTCTTCCGCCAGGTCGGCGCCACGTCCAGCTACGGGGGCAGCTCATTGGTGGAGCTGATCGGGCTGGGAGACGCCACCACGGTGGACACCCTGACGGTGACCTGGCCCGTGAGCCGCACGACCCAGACAATCCATCAGATCTCCGCGGATCAGACGATCGAGCTCACCGAGGGTTCCAGCGACCTACGCAGACCCCGGCCTTTGCAAGGTCGGTGAAACCCCTCGGTATCGGGCCGCGTTCTTGGTGCGTTTCACCCACCCGACTCAAGACCCGGCGCCGGCATCGAGCCGTTCGAGGAGCCGATCGACATCGTAGCCCACGAGGTTGGCGACGACCTCATCGGCGCCGGCCGCTTCCAGCGCGGCGGCCGGGACGGTGGTGGTCAAGCCCACGGCGTACATGCCGGCGGCCTTGGCGGCCTGGATGCCGACCGGCGCGTCCTCGAACACGACCGAACGGATCGGCTCGACGCCCGATTTGGCCGCCGCGACCAGGAAAATCTGAGGATCGGGCTTTCCGTGGGTGATGTCCTCCAGCGACGCGATCGCGGCGAACCGGCCGTCGAGCCCGCATTCCGTGACGGTCAGCTCGAGGTTGGCCCGCGGCCCGCTGGAGCCGATCGCCAGCTTCACGCCGCGCGCCGTCAGGGCGTCGAGCACCGGCCGCATCCCGTCCAGGAGCACGATTCGGCCCCGCGCCACATCGCGATAGCACTCTTCCTTCAGATCGGAATAGCGCCGGATCTCGTCCTCGGTGATGGCCTCGCCTCGCAGGCGGCGGAAGATGCTGGGATTGGTCATGCCGAAGGTCGCGTGGATGAACTCGGGCGTGAGGCCCAGCTTCGTCCGGCGCTCCAGCTCGAACCAGGCCTGCTGGTGAGCCTCGAGCGAGTCCACGAGGACTCCGTCATGGTCGAAAATGGCGAGGTAGGGTTCGGCTGCAAGGGGCATGATCGGTTCCTGAACGGGATAAGACCCTGTTGGCGATTCTCTCAGTCCTCACGTTGCGGTGAGATCCTTCGCGCGGAGTCTCGTATTCTACCAGGGTTGTGGCCTGTCGAGTGCTTCGATGAATCCGCCAAGAGAATGCTTCTTAGCGGTTGGTCTCGTCGGCGTGAACGGTCTGCTCAGCCTTGGCCTTGGAGCGCAACTCGTCGATCAAATTCCGGAAATCGTCGCGAGAGCGAATCGACGCGAAATCCGGGTCGTTGTGGATGAAATCGGCGTTGTGGAAACCGCCCGAGGAAACGCCCCGGAGCATGGCCATGGCGCGGTCGGTAAACTGCTCCTTCAGGACCTTCTCTTCGGGACTGAGTTCAGACTTGCCCAGTCCAACTAACGTGCCACAAATGGCCTGGATACAGGCGAGGTTGTACGGGTCGATCGAATTCGAGCCGGCGAGCTTTTCGAAGATCGTCTGCGCCTTCCGGAGCGACTGCAATGCATCGTCCTCCCGGCCGGCTTTCCGCTGCAACAGGCCGATATACCAGTTGCTGTACGCGACCTGGTTCTGAAACCAGGCAACCGAAGGCTGCCGGAGTGCGAGCCGATCGCGAATTGAAAGGGCGCGCTGATGGGTCTGTAGCGCCTCATTCACCTGGCCGAGCGAGTCCTGGATCAAGCCAATGTTCGTGAGGCACCAGGCGAGTTGGTCCTGGTAATCATCGACGGTCGGGTTTTCGCGAGCGAGGGTCTCGTGAATCGAGAGGGCTCGCCGATGGGACTGCAACGCCTCGGGAACCTGGTCGGTGACCCGGCATTGAATGAAGCCGATATTCTGATAGGACGCCGCAAGGTGGGATTGGAAATCCAGGCGACCATTTAATTCTAGGCTCTCCGCATGGTCCTCGCGGACGAGTTGTTCCAGGAGATCAACGGCCCGGAGATGCATGCGGAGTGCCTCGCCGGTCCGGCCGATGTCCCTGAGAAACCGTCCCATTCCATTGTACGAACCGGCGAGACGAGAGCGGTAATCGGCGACGGCCGGGTATTCCCGAACGAGGGTCTCGAGGAGGTCGCGGCCCTTCGCTTCGTAATCCAGCGCCTCGAAGATACGGCCGGCGTCGTAACGGCAACCGGACAGATTCCCATAACTCAGGGCCAGTTCCTTCTGGTATTCCGCGACGGTCGGATTCTCCTTCGCGATCTTCTCGCGGATTTCGCGGGCCTCTTGATGCGATCGAGCCGCCTCGTCGAATGAGCCAGCGGAAGACTGAAGGATGCCGAGGTCGTTGAGGCACATGGCCACCTTGTAGGGGTAACGGACGACTCCGGGGTGCCGTTGCGCGAGGTTGCGATACAGGGTCAGTGCCCTGGATAAGAGGGGAAGCGCCTCCTGCCCGGAGCCCTTGAAGTTGGTGATGTAGGCAACGCGATACCAGGCCTCGGCCAGGTCGGCCTGAACGGTCGGGTCATCGCTATGCTCGCGGGCGAACTCTTCGTAATACGTGCGTGCCGAATCCAGCAACTCCTTGCGCAAGGGCTGGAGGCCGGGGACGCTCAGGAGCTTGCTCTCGCTGATCTTGGTGAAATACTCGTCCACGGCCTTTCGGGCCTTGCGGAAGCTGGCCTCGGCGATCCGGCGCTGGTCCTCGATGCGCGCGTTCGCGCGTCCCAGGAGCAGGGTACCGATGGTCAACCCGACGACCGAGCTGATCAGCAATACCCCGAGGGCGACCGCTACGGTTCGGTGCCGCCGCCCCCAACGGGTCAATCGGGTGGATATCGGCTCCCGATAGGCCGAGACTGGCTCGTCGGCCAGATGGTGCCGGACTTCGTCGGCCAGCTCGCGGACCGAACCATATCGGTCCCCGGGCCGCTTGGCCAACGCCTTCAGGCAGACCGCCTCCAGTGCCGCCGGCGCCGAGTTGCACACGACCCGCGGGCGGACGGGCGGTTCGTGGGCGACCTGGCGGAGGATCACGGCCACATCCGACGCATCGAATGGCGGCTGCCCGGCCAGGATCTCGTAGAGGATTGCCCCCACGCCGTAGACATCGCTGCATCGACCCACGTCATCCCAACGCCCCTCCGCCTGCTCCGGCGCCATGTAAGCGGGTGTCCCCAGCACCTGACCCTGCATCGTCTCGCCGCGCTCCTCGCCCGATTCGAGCGACACCGCCGGGGTCATCGTCTCCTCCGGCCGATCGACGAGCTTGGCCAGGCCCCAATCCAGGACGATCACTTCGCCGTAGTCGCCCAGCACGACGTTCTGTGGCTTGAGGTCGCGATGAATCACCCCCCGCGAATGGGCATAGGCCACCGCATTGCAGACCCCGAGAAACGCATTCAAGAGGGCCTGAAACCCGAGTGCACCGGCGCCACCCGCGACGCGGTCACGGTGATAAGCCTGGATCGCGTCGGCCAGGGTGCGTCCCTTGACAAACCGCATGGTGTAGAACGGCTTCCCCGTCTCGGCGGGCGTGACCAGTTCATGGACCGGGACGATGTTGGGATGCTCGAGCTGGCCGGTAATCCTGCGCCTCTTCCAGGAAGCGAGCCCAGATTTCCGGGTGGCTGGCTCGCTCGGGCCGTAGTTCCTTGAGCGCAACCTCGCGGCCGAGGTCGGCGTCGCGTGCCAGCCAGACCTGGCCGATCCCTCCCTGGGCGTGCAACCGCGTCAAGGTATACCGCTCACGGCTCTCGGGTGTGTGCCCGATCGTGGAGATCAGCACATGCCCGCCCGCCCGTGGTGGCGGGGAAAGCGAATGTCTCAGATCGGGATCCGTGATCTCGGCCGCCGCGCTTTGGACCCGTTCGTCGGTGACCGCCGCCAGGCTGGCGTGGATGTCGCCGCCGTGACGCTTCAACTTCCGTTCCAGGAGCCGGTCCACCTCGTCCTGGTCGTCCTTTGTGATCCAGCCCCGCTCGGTCAAGAGGTCGGCCAGTGCGATCTCCTTGCGCGACGCCCAGCCCGCGCAGGCATCGGCGAACTGGCGAGCGTCGATCAGCTCCAGTTGAAGGGCGAGCACACCGAAGAGCAAATTCCGGTCGGCGTTCGAATGGGGCACGATCGTCGCCCTCCGACTCTGAAGTGTCCCGAGATCGGGAGAGTCGCCCCGCTCACGTCGCGGAGCCAATATGATCGACCTGGAGAAGTATCTCGCATCTCGCGTTTCTGTACAATTGAATCTCGCTCAGAGCGCGGAGAACCCAGCCGGGGGCTCGGAGGCGCCGAGCAGGTACTCGGCCGCCTCCCTCATAGTGATCGTGCGCTGGACCGGGTCGGCGACAAGCAATTGACGAAGAAGCGGGGTGAACAGCTCGGGGGCCTCGGCGGCCAGGGACTCGGGCTCGACCGAGCGGATCTGGTCGAGGATCCGGAGGAGATTGCCGGCAGGGAAAGCCATCTTGCCGGTCGCGAGCTCGTAGAGGATGAGGCCCAGCGAGAAGACGTCGCTGGCCTGGCCGGCCGGCTCGCCGCGGCACCTGCTCGGGGGCGAGGAACCGGGGGGTGCCGAAGAGCCCGGCGCCTTGCTCGGCGAGGCCCAGATCGGCCGTGTCATCGGAGGCGACCGGCGGGCTCTGGCGCAGTCGACGCGCCAGCCCGAAATCGAGCACCTTGACCAGCCCTTCCGCAGTCACCAGGACGTTCTCCGGCTTGAGGTCACCATGGACGATGCCGGCCCCGTGGGCGGCAGCCATCCCCTCGGCGATCTGCCGGCCGATCGAGAGGAGCGAATCGAGAGGCAGCGGGTTCTCCCGCGCGAGCTGGCTGATCGGCTGGCCGGAGATGTACTCCATCGTGATGATCGGAACGCCCGCCGTGTCGTCCACCGCGTAGATCGTGCAGAGGTTCGGGTGGTTCAGCGCGGCCGCCGCTCGGGCCTCGGCCAGGGCGGCGCTTGGCGTCACCGGGCAATCCGGCTTGAACACCTTCAGAGCCACAGGCCGATCGAGCTGGAGGTCTCGCGCCCGGTAGACCCGCGCGAACGTCCCGGAGCCGACCTCGGCCTCGATCATGTAGTGGGAAAAATAGCTCCCCGGCCGGATCGCCTTGAAGGGATCGAAGGCCGGGTCCTCGGCCATCCAGTCCTCGCGGCACAACCCGCCCGATTGGAGGGCCATGAGCACCCGCAAGACCTCCTGACTCCGCCGCCCAACGCTCAGGTTATGGACGACCTGGTACTGCACCAGGCCGCCCGGATCGATGATGTACAGCCCACGAACCGCGACCCCCTGCCGTTCCAGGTAGACGCCATAGCTCCGGGCGGTCGCCCCGTCCAGGTCGCTCGCCAGCGGGAAGTTCAATCCCCCCAGCCCACCGTTGGCCCTCGGCGTCGCGATCCAGCGCCTCGTGCGAGGCGACCGAGTCGCAACTGATCCCCAGTAGCGCGCAGTCCCTGCGCCGCGAATTCGTCGAATCGCTGGCTCAGGCCGATCAGCTCGGTCGGGCAAATCAGCGAGAAGTCGCGCGGGTAGAACACCAGGACCAGCCATCGGCCACGATAATCACTCAGTGCGACCCGCTCCCGTCCCGGTTCTGCGAACCGCGTGCAAGGGAGATCGAAGTCCGGGGCCAGGTTGCCGATCAGGGTTGACATGGTGGGGATGAAAGACCTCTCCACAGGCTAGTCCGGATACCCGCGCCGCAGTCCCTAACCGCCGGCATTCCCATCATGGGTAGACCAGCGAGCGGCTGGATTCCTTGAAACCCTGATTGTACCCGAAACCGCCGCGCCATGCAACCGGCAGGAGCAGGGGTTAGCCGTGCGCAAGTCGTTTTTCAGAAAGCAGTTCGCGTTTTTTGCAATCGTCCTGACGAGGAGAGTCGGGAAGCCGGATGCCCGACATCATGAGTCAACTTCGAATCCGCCGAACCGACGCCGCGTCGAACGAAGCGTGGTGATCAGGTCCGCATTCATGGGGGGGAATCCCGCTCGATAACGCCCCGGCATTCACTCCGAAGTTGTGAGAACCCGCTCAACTCCTTGCATCGTGCTTCGGCACGCGCAACAATCCCGACTCCAGCAGGTAGTTGACGGCCGCGTGGTGCCCGGTCGTGTGGGCGTGCTGGATCGAGGTCCTGGCAACCGCCTTTGCCTCACGGGCCGCATCGACCAGATGCAGGGTCGGCAGCGCGTGGGCCGGCCCGGACAGATTCCTCCAGGTCAGCGACGTGAGGTAGTTCCTTCCAGGCACGCCGTTGCCCACCTCGTCCAGCATCAATCCCGAAGGATTGGCGACCCCGCTGGGTGTCCTCCCATTGATCGTCAGCGTGTAGGTCTTGTGGATGTTCAGCCGCGCGGTCGGGACCAGAGTCACGGTGTGGGTGGCCGCGTCGTAGAGGGCCGAACCGACCTTGATCCGCTGGCTGCTGTGCCCATGTTTGCCGACTGGCCCGGCGATCGTATAGTTGGCGATGGCCTCGGCCGAGGTCGCGTCGAGTGGGCCGTTGAAATCGATCATCACGAAGGTCTTCTGGTCGTGGAACCCGAAGCGCAACACCTTCGCCACTTGCGGGGGGTCCGTCGCCGTCGCCGTCACGGTCGATTGCGACGTGCTCGACAAGAAATCCGCACCGCCGGTGAAGACCGCGCGGAAGGTGTGCGCGCCGGGGACAGCGTCGCGACATTCAGGGCCGCGACGCTGTTCGCGACCGATTCCGTGCCGACGAGCTCGCGTTGTCCACGTAGAACGCGACCGAGCCGACGACACTGGGAGTGCCGGGCGTGGTCGCCACGACATCGGCGCTGAGCCTGGTCCCCTGGGCCGTGCTCGAATCGACCAGCGCGAGCTTCGTCGCGGCCTGGGCCACCGGGAACGCGAGCGGAGGCGCCGTGGTAGCCGTGGCATAGTTGGCGTTGCCCGAGTAGACCGCCGTGATGCTATGGCTGCCGACGGCCAGGGACGAGGTTGACAGGCTGGCCGATTCCGAAGACTCCAAGAAAGACGAGCAACGGGGTCGCCGTGCGGGTGTCGGCCGCGACGGGTGGAAACGTGCTGGCCAGGGGCTCGGTCCCGAGATACGTGGTCCCGTCGTAGAAGGCGACCGTCCCGGTCATGGGGTCCGTGCCGACCGCGGCCGCGGTGAAGTTGGCGGTGAACGTCACGTCCTCGCCGTAGGACGACTGCGCTATCGAGGCGACGAGGGTGCCACTTGGCGCCTCGCGTTTGACCGTCCCGGTGACGGCCACGTCCTGCGTGGTCGCCCCGGTACTGGTACTGGCAACCGAGCCGGTAAGGCTGCCCGCCGCCGCCGAGGCGTCGATCCTGCGCCTCGATCGTCGTCCGGTTCAGCGTGCCGTCGCTCTCGGTCAGCGTCAGTGAGGAATTCCACGTGGTGCCCTCGTCGTCGGACAGTTCGACACCCGTTGGCGCGGTGACGGTGACGTTGGCGGTCAGGTTCGCACCACAGATCGTGTAGCTCTGCTCCGTCCCGGCCATCCCCACCGTGGTCGTACCCAGGTCCAGAGACACTCGGGCGGATCGTGATCGTGGGCGCGGCGAGGTAGGTGAACTGATCGACGGTTGAGGTAGCCGAGGTGCCTCCCGGGGTGACCACGGTCACGTCGACGACTCCGGTACCGGCCGGGCTGTCGGCCGTGATGGTCGTGTCGCTGACCACTTTGACGTCGGTCGCCGGCGTGGTGTCGAAGTCCACCGCCGTATCGGTGGCGAAGCCGGTGCCGGTGATCGTCACCGAGGTGCCGCCGGATTGCGGACCATCGGTCGGGTTCAGGCCGGTGACCGTCGGGAGGGTCGAGGTGGCCTGGGTGCCCCCGTAGGCCCCGATGTCGGGCGTGGCCGCACGGATGTAACCGCGCTGGTCGGTGGTGGTCGGGTTGCCCGTGACCGGGTCGTCGGCCGTGATGCCCGCGGCGAGGGCCGGGCTGTTGGACATCAGGGCCATCGTCGGCGTCGGCCCGCCATTGGAGCGCAGGCCACAGAGGATGGGATCAACGCCGATGAGCATGCCTGGCCCGTCGGTGGGTAGGCCGTCGGTAGCCCCCTCCCCCGCTGGTGGGCTGTTGTTGCTGACCAGGTCGTATTGGGCAGTCACGCTGAACCCTGAACCGGGGAGGGCCTCGTCAGGGACGACGTCTGTGTTGACCTCATCAGGGATGACGATATCCGCGGTGGTGGCGTTGCTCTGGCCGAAGATGTCATCTTCGAAGGTGCCATCGAACGTGCCGCCACCATAGTCACCGGAGTCTACCGAGCCGGTGAGGATGTAGATATCGGTGCTATCGAGGACGTTGCCGGCGCCGTCCTGGGCGATGTTGCTGCTGAACGTGTCGAAGGTGGCGTTGAAGGTGCCGTTGAGGGCGAAGACGGTGCCGCCATATCCACTGCCCTGGCTGTAATGGAGGTGCCGCCGGCCCCTCCTTGCGCGGTGTCGCCGGTGAAGGTGTCGTTCACGAGGGTGAGTGAGCCGCCATTGCTGAAGATGCCGCCGCCGAGTCCGGCGCCTCCTCCTCCCCCTCCGCCCGAGTCAATCGATCCGCTGCCACCCTTACCGCCACCGATGCCGCCGAAGCCGTCTCTGCCAGGGGATTCCCCGCTACCGCCACCACCGCCACCGCCGCCGAAACCGCCGGCGCCGCCGGCGCCGCCGGCGCCTTCGGAGCCAGAACCCCCACCGCCACCACCGCCGCCGAAGCCGCCATTGGCGCCGTCATCGCCATCGTCATCGTCGTTGCCGCTGCCACCGTCACCGCCGCTGTTGATCCCACCAATCCCGCCGGCGCTCCCGCTCTGGCCGGCGCCGCTGAGTCCACCTCCGCCGCCGCCGCTACCCCCTTCGCCATCGCCGGCATTCCCGCCGTTCCCGCCGCGGGCGACGTCGTTGGTGAACGTGACGCCCTCCGCCGTGAAGGAACCGCCGTCGTCGTAGACCGCCCCGCCCAAGCCCGCGCCGCCGCCACCGCCGCCACCATGATAGCTGTCGCCGCCGTTGAAGCCCTGGGCCAGGCCACCCGAGACCGTCAGGTCTTCCAGCGTCAGCGAGGCCGGGCTGGTCACCGCGAACACGCGGATCGCGCCCGATCCGTCGATCGTCAGACCCGGTGAGCCCGACCCGTCGATCGTGATATGGACGCCGCTCCCCGAGACGACGTACGCCGTCGGGCCGTAGGTGCTGCTCGCATCCGCGTCGCTGGCCGTCAGCGCGATCGTCGAGTTGTCGGGCAAGCTGAAATCGATCTGAGCATGCGAATCATCACTGGTGACGGCGGCCGCGATGGCGGCGCCCAGGCTGCCGGTGCCGCTGTAGTCGACGTTCGTGACCGTGTAATTGCTCAGGACGACGCGGTCTTCCAGCGGCTCCAGTCCGAGACGGGAGCTGCGGCGGGTCCGCGACCGGTCGGTGTTCCCGAGGCCATCCCTCAGCCGGAACAGGCGCCTGGGGCGAGAATTGGGGTTTAAGGAAGACATGAGAAAATCTCCAGATGTTGGGAGGCAACACCTCATCCATCGACTCTCGAAGACGATGCGAACGCACCGACATGGGCCGCAATGACGGGGGCTGGACGTGGTTCCCGCCCGTGACGGGGGCGAGTGAGTCGCACCCGAATCGAAACAGGTCGTGCCTCAGTGACATGATCAGTAATAAAGGATTCTCGCCCGAAGGCTACGGGAAAAAATACGGAATTCCTCATTTCTGATCATGTCTGAAGAACAAAGAACAATCGGCGAACGTCGAACTGTGCCACCACTGATCCTGCGCACGGAAGGCTTCGTCTCCTGTACGGCGAGAGGACTCATCCGGCGGGGCCGAGCTGGAAGGGGCGTGGAATGGGCGGCGAGGAAACGGGCGTGAGTCTGATGCAGCGGATCCGGCGGATGTTCTGGCTCATGGTGCTGATCGGGCATGGTCTGCTGGCCCTGGCGTGGTGGTGGTTGTCGCCGGGCGGTTTTGGATTCGGGCACCCGCGGTTCTGGTCCAACCGCGTGGCGCCGCCGGTCGTCCTGGGACTGTCGATCGCGTCGCTGGCCGCATTGCGGCAGGACCGCATCGCGGCCCTCCGGCTACTCTTGCCCGCATGGCCCGCGGCCTGGGTCGGGGGGTGCATCGTGTTGCGGATCCTGTTCCCGATCACGATGGCGGGGATCTGGCTGGTGCCCGTGGCGATCGCCGCCACCATGGCGATGGCCGCGGTCCGTCCCTGGCGGGGGCCGGGCGCGCGGGGATGGGTTGGGGGTTTGCTGTTGGCGATCGGGTCGGCCCTGGCCGGCGCGGCGCCGCCGCCACGTTGCGGCCACCCACCCCCGCGACCCATCCTCGGGACATCCCCTTGGCCCCGATCGAGTTGCTTTCCGACACGGCGAACCACACGCCGTCCGGGAGTGTCCGGTTCGAACCGAATGCCATGGTCCAGACTTCTGACGGTTCCCTGATCGCCCGCATGGCGCCGTTGACGATCTCGGTCCAGCCGCTCCTGACCTTCCTGAACCAATCCCCGGACGGATGCCCGACCGTGCTGGTCCGCGCCGGGATCGTGAAGGCCCCGAGCCCCGGTTCCGCGACGGCCGGCGACTTGATGAGCGATCGTGCGTCCTGTTCTACGAGTTCCGAGGACAAGGCTCGGCGACGCTCGCGTCGACGCGGGGCCGGAGCCGGGCCGGATCGCGCTCGAGGCCGCGACGCGGCTGGACCGGCCGATCGACTCGCATCTCAATTCGTTCTGCGACGTCGAGGTCCGGGGGCATCGCCGGCTGTTTCTGGAGTTCTCGCCGTGTCCGGGCGCCCGGATCGAGGTTCGGCCCTTCGACTATCCGTTCGGCCGGCCGGCGCGGTTTGCGTTCGTCGAGGCCGATCGGACGTTCCGCGTCGTCGAGGCGTCCAACAGCGAGAAAGGTCCATTCCACACGCTAGCCCGCGGTTGACTCGAGCCCGAGCAGGCCCTCACGATCACGTTCCACGACGAGGAGCGAGCCGTCGCGCGGCTTTCCCTCGACGATTACGCGGCCCAGGCCGACACCACCCTCTCGCCGACGGCCGGCTGGGGCGTGCCGGTCAATGCCATCGAGTTCAGCCTTCCGGCGGACTCGTCCTCGCCCACGGCACCGGCATCGATCTTCGTCACGCTGGCGGCGACGTCGGTCGGCCGCGGCTGGGATTGCGTCGGCCACCGGGCGGGGACGTACCGCAACCGGATCCGCCTGGAGCCCGTCGCGGCCCCACGTCGGTCAGGCTTTCCAGACTGACCTACTTTCTTGCCGGCGTAAGCACCCTGTTCAGATCCCAGACCAAGCCCGTCAAGTCCATGCCCGCCGAAGCCAGCCTCCGGCCGTCCGATGACACGGACACAGCACTGACGCCATTGAGGTGTCCGCGGAGTGTGGCCCGCACGGCCGCGGTCGCCGCGTCATAGAGCACGATCGTGCCGTCACCCTCGCCGGTGATCAAGGTACGTCCATCGGGGGTGAACGCCAGGGCGTTGACGGTTCGGCTTCGGCCCCACTACTCGGCCGGTTCGCCCGGGAACTGGCGGAGATCGGTCCCCGTGGCCACGTCCCAGAGATGGACCGAGTCGCTGAAGTCGGGAGAGCCGAGATCCACGGCCGCCGTCTCCAACGCCTTCACGAACCGACATCCCCCCGGTCGCGAGCTGTTTTCCATCGGGCGAGAAAACCAGCGCGTTGAGCCGATCCCTTGAGTCCCCGGAGCTCGCGGACCTGTCGGCCGGTCCTTCGCATCCCAGATTCGGATGACGTTGCCGGCGCCTCCCGTCGATTGTCCTCAGCCTGCGGCGGCGATCGTGGCGCCGTCCGGGGAGATCGTGGCGAAGCGGACACTTTCCTCGTGTTTCATGATCCACAGGGATTCGCCCGTGGCCACGTCCCAGAGCCGCACGGTCTGATCCTCGCCGCCGGCGGCGACGAGCCGGCTGCCGTCGCGGGAGAAGGCCATCGACTGGTAGACGCCCCGTGTGCGGCCGTGCAGCCGCCTCAGTTCTCGGCCCGAATCGGGGTCGAACAGGCGGATCTCTGCGGGCCGGCCGGCCGAGACCGCCAGCACACGACCGTCCGGAGACAGCGCCATGGCGACCGGCCCCATCCGGATCACCGATCACGCGACGTTGACGGCCGGTTGCCACATCCCAGATCCGGATCGTGTCGTGCCAGGAGGACGTGATCGCGGTCGCGCCGTCGGGCGACAAGGCAATACCCGCCACCCAGAACTCGTGAGCCGGGCTCTGGACCAACTCCCGAGACGTGTTCGGGTCCCAGGTCCGGATCAGATAGTCTTGCCCGCCGGAAGCGGCCACGCGCCCGCCGGGGGCGACGGCGATGGCCTCGACCCAGGATCGGTGCTTGATCGGTTCTCCGACCGGCCGGCCCGTCGCAACGTCCCAGATCCGGGCCGCTTGATCCTCTCCTCCGCTGAGGAGACGCGTCCCATCGGGCGAGAACTCCAGCGTGTGGGCCCGTCCCCCGAGGCCGTCGATTCGCAGCAGCTCCGTGCCATCGGCCAGGCGGATCAGATGGATTGGCTTCGTCGGTGCCCCGACGGCCAGGATCCGCCCGTCTGGCGAGATGGTTAGGGTCCGCCGGAACCCCTGTTGCGAAGGGAGCGGCACCGCGAAATGGTGGACCTCCGCGCCGCGGGCCACGTCCCAGGTGTAGAGGATACCACTTCCTCCCTTGTTGAACATCCCGGGACTCCAGCCAGGATCGCCGCTCAGCGAGTAGAGCGTCCGGCCGTCGGAGCTGAACGCGATCCAGAGGATGTGACTCGGCCGTCGCTCGAAGTCGCGCCGGGGTTTCAACTCGTCGAGCCGTTTCCCCGTGGCCACGTCCCAGAGCCGGATCATCCGGCCCCGATCGCCGAAGCCGGAGCTGCCGCCGGCCAGGAGTTTGCCGTCCGGCGACACGGCGAAAGTGGAGAATTTCTCACGATCGTCGCCGATCATGACTTCCCTCACCCCAGAAGCGGGCGCGGGCCGAGGTCGGGTGCTGGCTCCGCTCCCGAGGCGAAATCCCACAAGTGGACGACTTCGTCGTGCGACCCGACGACCGCCAGCGACTTGCCGCCCGGCAGGTAAGTCAGCACGTGAGCCCCGGCTTGCGCGAAGGGATGTCGGCGAATCGGCTTGCCCGTCGCCGCCTCGAAGAGAGTGAGGGTGTTCGATGAGTCCCAGCAGGCCAGTGTCTTCCCGTCCGGCGCGTACGCGAGCCGTTCGACGCTCTGGCCCGGACGGAACCGCACGGTTCCCAGCCGGGCCAACGCGCCGGGCGGAAGCGGATCGCCGTAAAGGTCGAACCGGTTGCCCTCAGGATCGGCCGCCCGAGACGGCCTGGCTCCCAGCTCGGGACGAACCAGGTGGAACGCCAGGAGTGCGATCGCAAGGCCGATGACGAGCCAAACGTGTCCGCAGCGGGTCGGAAGCCGGTCGAGGTTGCAGGAGCCTCCGCACGCGGGTCGACAGCGATGGGCCCCGGGCCGAGAAACCGAACGCAGGTGTGGGAGGGCCGGCTTCCACCAATCGGAGCAAGGCCCGGGCGTACGCGACGCTGGTGCTGGTTCCGGGACCTCCGGTTGCCATGTCGTCGCAGGCCCATTCGCCGCACTCGTCGAACGTCCGCACCGCCCACCAGGCGAACGGGTTGAACCAGTGGGGCAGCGCCAGCGCGTGGACCGCCAGCGACTTTCCGAGATCGCCCCGGGTGTAGTGAGCCAGCTCATGCCGAAGGATCGCCAGCCGTTCCGCGGCATCAAGCCGGCGCCACAACCAACCGGGCACGATCAGGTAGTAGCCGCCGGGGATGCGGCAGAGCATCGGGCCCATCTGATCGCTCACCCGGAGGGTAATGGATCGCGGGACGCCGCATTCGGCCAGCAGCGACGACCACTCCTCGGCCCAGACCGCCTCGTCCGGCGGCCTGGTGCGGAGCCCGAGGACGAACCGGACGTAACCGACGAGCAGCAGGGCCGGCAATCCGACCATGCCCGCGAGCCAGCCCGCGACGAGGAATCCCGGCCAGTTCACGACGGACCGAGGAATCGCGGCCGATCCGTCGTGGCGGGTCGGGAGGGCCGCGACGTTTGCCGGCGGTCCGGTGTCTTGCGTGTGCTCACCCGATGAGGTGGTTGTGGGCGTCATGGCGGGGAACGCCGTCGGTTCGTCCCTCGAGAGGGACGATGGCGCGTGCGAATCGCTCGTCATCAGCCCCCCACCCCAGGGCAACGGGATGGACAGTCGTACGATCAGGATGCCCTGGAGCAGCGCCAGGGCGTAGGCCGCGCGGTAGAGTGCGGGAGAAGCCGGGCAAAACCGGCCAAGCACCACGCGAACCGCCAGCACGGACAGAGCGAGCAACCCGGTCGTGCGGAGCAGGATCGGGAGGATCTCATCGGCGCGCAGGCTCATGACCGGTCCTCCTCACCATGGCCACGGCTCGACGCCTCGGCCTGGTTGATCAATCGCTTCAACTCGCGGATTTCCTCCGAGGTCAGCCGCCGATCCCGGACGAGATGGGCGACCAGGGGGACGATCTTGAACCCCCGGATCCGTTCCAGCAGGAGATCCAGATGCCGCGTGCCGACCGCCTCGGCGCCCACGGCCGCGCCGTAACGGGCGGGACGTCCCTCCGACCGCGAGACCACCCCCTTGGCGACCAGCCGGTTCAGGCGCGTCTGCATCGTCGTGTAGCCGATCGGCCGCCCCAGCGCCTGGTGGGCCTCGGAGAGCGTCAAGTCCCCGCGATCCCAGAGCATCGCCAGGATCTCCATCTCCCCGGAAGTCAGCCGGGGCGCGGCTCGTCGCTCTGGCATGGCATCCCCTCGCGGCGAAAGACCCGATTACGTCCTTTGTCGTAAAACTTCCACGATTCTACGACGGTCGTCATAAACTGGCAAGGGGGTCGTCAGGATAAATGGCCGGAGAAGACGGCGCACGGCGAGGGCGCTCTTGAAATGCGACCCGGGATTCGGATAATAAGACTTTTCCCCGGAAATTGACGCAACCGGACTGGATTCGGAGTGTGAGTTCGTGGCTGTACCAAAACGGCGTAAGTCGCCATCAGCACAAGGGATGCGAAGGAGCCACGATTTCCTGGTCGCTCCCGCATTGAACATCTGCCCGCAGTGTAAGCAGGCGATCCCGCCGCACAAAGTGTGCGACCTGGTCGAGGAATGCGGCAACGTCCAGCGGAGCAAGCCGCATAATCCGATGGCCAAGAAGGATAAGGAAAAGACCAAGAAGTAGCCGGGTGACGAGGGTTCCTCGGCTCGGCGTTTTGGCCTCGGAGATCGGCAGTCGATTATTTGGAATCCGGAATCTCGAATCTCGAATCCGGAATCCGGAATGAGGAGCGGGTGCGATGGGCCGTGAATGTCCCGTGAGTGGCAAGAAGACCTCGTTCGGCAATCACAAGACCGAGCGCGGCAAGGCGAAATACCTGGGCGGCGTCGGCAAGAAGACGACCGGCGTGAGCCGCCGCACATTCAAGCCCAACCTCCAGTGGATCCACATCTGGCTGCCCAACGGCAAGACGCGCGTATGTGCCGCGTGGCGACCTCGGTGATCCGGAACGGGCAGTTGACCCTGGAGGTCGACGGCAAGATGCAGACGTTCCCGCTGATCAAGGCGGCCAAGGGAAGCGCCGAGGCCCGCAAGCGGCTCAAGAACCTCTATCCCATCTGAGGATCGGTCCGCCCGATCACCCCCCTACGAACCCGACTGACGCACCCATCACGCGCCGGTCGGGTTGGTCGTTTCGAACGCGGTTCCGCCCTCTCGCATGGCTCGCCGGGTTGACAGCGCGCCCGGGAACGACCATCGTACTCGGAAGAGGACGTCCTCGGCCGGGGCCAACACGGGAGGGACCGCCATGAGCCGATCGGTGCGGTTGTCGAACGCGTCGCGAGTCCGAGCGATCGCCGGGAGCATTGCCCTGATCGCCGTCGCCCTGGGCCTCTCGGGCCGCGCAAGTTCTCCTGACGATCGACCCGCCGCCGCCCCGGGATCCCGGACCGAGCGCAACGCGGCGGCTCGGCAATGGTTCCAGGATGCCAAGTTCGGCCTCTTCGTTCACTGGGGGGTCTACTCCCTGCTGGGCAAGGGCGAGTGGGTGATGGACCACGACAAGCTGCCCATCCGCGAGTATGCCAAGCTCCCCCCGCGCTTCAATCCGACCAAGTTCGACGCCGAGGCCTGGGTCAAGCTGGCCAGGTCCGCCGGGGCGCGGTACATCACCGTCACGAGCAAGCACCACGACGGCTTCTGCATGTTCGACACCAAGCGGACCGACTTCGACATCGTTGACGCCACGCCCTATCGCAAGGATCCGTTGAAGGCGCTGGCGGATGCGTGTCGCGATCAGAATATCAAGCTCTTCTTCTATTATTCGCTGCTCGACTGGCACCACCCCAGCTATCCCGCCCTGGGCAAGACGGGCAAGACCAACGACCCGGAAGCCCGGAGAGAGTGGAAGCGGTATGTCGCCTATTACCAGGGGCAGGTGCGCGAGCTCTGCACGAATTACGGGGAGATCGGGGGGATCTGGTTCGACGGTTGGTGGGACCGGCCCGACGCCGACTGGGACCTCGAGGGTACGTACCGGATGATCCACGAGCTCCAGCCCGGTGCGCTGGTAGGGAACAATCATCACGTGGCGCCGATGCCCGGCGAGGACTTCCAGATGTTCGAGCAGGACCTGCCCGGCGAGAACGCGGCGGGCTTCAACAAGGCCGGCGTCGCCGCCGACCTGCCCCTGGAGACCTGCCTGACGATCAACGACTCCTGGGGCTACCGTGCCGCCGACACCCACTACAAGAGTCCCGAGCAGCTCATCCGCGCCCTGGTCGGCGCCGCGGGCCGGGGTGCCAACTTGCTCTTGAACGTCGGGCCGCACCCCGACGGGACCATCGGCCCGGAATCCCGCGACCGGCTGATCGAGGTCGGGAAGTGGCTGGCGACCCACGGCGATGCGATCTACGGCACCCGCGGCGGCCCGATCGCGCCGCGGCCCTGGGGCGTCTCGACCGCCAAGGGGTCGAGGGATAGCCCGAGTGAGATCTTCCTGCACATCCTCGACCCGCGGGCCGAGACGCCGATCATCCTCCACGAGGCGACGGCCTCGTGGACGCCCTACCTCTTCGGCAAGGACCGACGGTTGAAGCTGTCGCAGGCGCGGCGCCGCGCGGGATGGCCCTGGACCTTCCCGAGGACGAACTCACACCCATCGACACGATCGTCACGCTCAGACCGCAGGTCATCGGCCGCTGATCCTCGGGGGGCGAGCGAACAACCTGGCCGGGAGGCCGATCGATGGATGCGACACCGACCGAACATCCCCGCCGCCGGCGGGTTCGACGCGGTCACCGCGCTCATGGGCGTGGTCACGGTCACGGCGGTCGTCGGGGCGGCGTGGGTCCGTTACGGACCGGGTTCCTCGCGACAACGGCCGGAGGTCACCGACGTCTCGGTGGGCGACGTGGCGCCTCCACTCCGGTTGCTCGACCTGAAGACATCCGAGCCGATCGTGCTGATCGGCCTGAACGACCGGGTGGTCTGGCTGGTCTTCTGGTCGGCCGGGTCGCCGACGGGACGGGCCTGTCTGCCGGAGTTGGAGGCGGCCTGGAAGGGGCTCAGGGCGCATCGGCGGTTTGCCCCGGTGTCGGCAGCCGTCGAGGCCGAGGATCCCGCGGTGGTCCGCGCGGCGGTGGCGGCCGGCGGTGTTGACCTGCCGGTCTACCTGGCCGGTCCCGAAACCCGCCGTCAGTTCCACGCCCAGACCGCCGACCCGCCGCTGCACGTCGTGATCGACGCCGGAGGCCAGGTCCTGACGATGGCCCGCCACGCGGGCCAAGCCACCATCGACCGGATCGTCAAACAGGTCCGCCGCCGCCTCGACGAGCTGGACCCGATCGGCGAGACGCGGTTCGCCGCCAGCGAGTAGGCCTCCGGGATTCACCAGGTTGCCTCGGGCGGCTTCTCGGATGCAACCGCGTGCTTGTCGGTGCAGATCAAGGGCGAAGGCGACCGGTCCCATTGACGCGTGGGTGCGGCCGCGGCCAAGACCCATAACGCGCCGCCCGACCGGCTTCGCTCACGGACGACGCTCGCACCTGCGACAGGGCCTCCGTCCCCCCTCCTTCCCGAACGGCTCCGTCCCTTTCCTGCGACGGTTCATCGGCTTGATCGGGCTCTCGACCGTCGCGCTGCGGATCGGCAGGCCCAACCGGCAATCACCCGGGTGGATCGACGACCTCTACGATGCGCGGGCACGCCAGGCCGTCCACGACTTGTACCCCGAGGGGATCCTGGTCCCGGGCGTCGACAACAGCCTCTGTTGCAAGCGGGGCTTGACCATCTTCGGCACCGGCATGCACCACGAACCGACACAGTCGTAAGAACCGGCTGCATCCCTCAACACGAATTCACGGCACAAACGGCTCGGCCGGGAAGTCCACATCCATCATCAGGAGCTGGAAGTCGGGCCGGGCGTGAAGCGGTTCCAGGCAGGACTCAATCCTGAGCTCGTGGGCATGGTAGCCCTCGGCGACGAGCTGGCGGAGCGTGGCCATGGCCTTTTCCGCTTCGGAACGTCCTTCGGAAGCGGAAACGCCCGAGCCGCTCATTCCCGCAATTCGGGAAAGCATCGCATGGCAACCGGCCTCGAACATCGCAAGCTCGCCCACGCGGTACTTGAGGTCCTCGTATGACGATACGGCGCGCCGCCACTCGGCGGCGGCACCCGGGATGTCGCCGGCGGCCAGCTTCACCTGGCCCGATCGCAGCCAGCACTCGCCCATTCGGACGCGATAACCGACGACCTCGGGGAACTCCTTGATCACAGCCTCCCGGATCGTGACTGCTTTATCGCAATTCGCGCGGGCCTCGGTCAGTCGTCCCTGCATGCGCTGGAGCTCGGCGATGTTGATCAAGATGTTCGAGAGCTCGCTCCGGGTCCTGGGCAAGATGTGGGGAGGGTAGCGATCCAGAAGGTTCTGGAGAACCACTCGGGCAGCCTCGTATTGCTCCAGGGCCTCCGGTATCCGTCCCATTCCGAACTGAAGCCAACCGATCCGGTTATGCGCGCTCGCCAGCTCGACAGGTTCGGCGTATCGGTCTGGATTATCGGCGACAACCCTCTTCCAGGCTGCGAGCGCCTCGTGGAAGTAGGCCAGTGCCTCGACCGGGCGCCCCATCTCCTGAGCGGTGTCGCCGCAGCCATTGAAACACCTGGCCTGGAACCGACGATACTCGACGACGGCGGGATAGTCGTTGACCAGCTTCTCCAGGACGTCCAGGCCCGCGCGGAACGCCGAGAACGCCTCGGCCGACCGCGCCATGCTCCGGTATAATCCCCCGATGTTATACAAGGTGACCGCGCGGCTGTTGAGGATCGTAGGGTCGCTGGGCTCGGAGGCGACCAGCCTTTGCGTGATCTCGAGCGCTCGCTGCTGGTCCGCCAGCGATTCGGACAATCTGATGAGAGCGCCCAGGGGACCGCTCAGCGCGTTGAGCGTGTTCACGAGAAACAGGAGAGATTCTTTGTCGGGGGGTGAAGCGGTCTGTCCCAATCCGGAAGCGAGGCCTTTCTCGAGGATCTTGCATGACTGGCGCAGCCATGCCACCGACTCTTCTTCGTTACCCATCGCGTGATGCAGCCAGCCGATACTGTGGGTGATCCGGGCTTCGACCCGGAAGAGCGGCTCGGTCATGCCATCCGTGGGCTTCAGTGTCTTGACGATGGCCAATGCCTCTTCGTAGGACGCCGTGGCCGCCGGCCGGTTGGACATCCCTTCCAGCAGGAATCCTCGGGATCTCAGGTTCCGCGCCAGGTCGAGCTTGATCGTATCATCCGCGCGCGAGTCCTGAGACAGCGCCTGCCGAACCTGGATCGCCTTCTGGAACACCGCCAGGGCTTCGTTGGAGTTGCCGATGTCGATCGTCAGCTCTCCCAGCTCTTCGTAGGCCCGGCCCAGCGCGGCTCGCGAATCCTGGTCCTTGCGGTCTTTGAGCAGTTTCTCCAGCCTGCCGTAAAAATCCGCCGCCCCCTGGAGCAGCTTGCCCCGGAGCGTTTCGAACTGGCGCTGCTTGAGCAGCAAGTCCTTGCTGACCTCGCCATGGAACAGCTTGATGGCGTCCATCGCAAGATCGAACCTCTGCCGCTCGCGGACATTGGCAGCCTGGAGTTCCTGGTTGGCCCGGTTCGTTTTGTCGTTGGCCTCTTTCAGATCGACGTTGGCCTGGACGACTCGCGTATTGGCTGCGAACAGCGCGTCGTTGGTCCTCCTGAGCTCGCCATTGGCCCGCGCCTGCACTCCTGACACGGCTCCCAGGCCGACCAGGGCCATCAGCATCGCGGCGCCGGCAGCCGTCACGCCTGTACGGTGCCTCGTCAGCCAGCGCACCAGAGACCGTGTCCAGGGCTCGCGCCAGGCGGCCACTGGCTGGTCGGCCATCCAGTGCTCGACGTCGTCAGCGAGTGCCTTGCACGAGCCGTAGCGGTTGTCGGGCTCGAGCGCCATGGCCTTCAGGCAGATTGCCTCGAGCGCCCGATCGATCGAGGTGTCGAGCTTGCGCGGTGGTGGGAAGTCGCCTCGTTGTACGTGTCGCAGCACCTCACCAATGTCGTCGGATTCGACCGGGGGCTTGCCCGTCAGCAGGCAGTAGAGCGTGGCTCCCAGGCTGTAGACGTCGGACCGTGGCCCCAGCCGATCGAGCTCGCCGCGGGCCTGCTCGGGACTCATGTAGGCGGGCGTGCCCAGCGCCGATCCCGGCAGCGTCTCGGACGATCCACTCGCCGGGCTGGGCACGAGTGGCCGCTCGCCGGACAATCCGGCCGCGTCGGCCCGGCCCTGCGCCTTGGCCAACCCCCAATCGACGACGAGGGTCTCGCCGTGTCTGCCGACCATGACGTTGCCCGGCTTGATGTCCCTGTGCAACACGCCCCGGCTGTGCGCATACTCGATCGCGTTGCAAACGTCGAGGAACCGCCGCAGGAGCTTTCGCAGTTCCAGCGACCGCCGGCCCGGGTCCCTCTTCAGCGCATCGCCGTCATGGAATCGGGCGACGGCCTCCTTGAGTGAGTCTCCGCCGACAAACCGCATGGCGTAGAAAGGGCGGCCATCGGCGTAGGTTCCCAGGCCATACACCGGGACGATACCGGGGTGCTCCAGCCCACCGGTGACCTCGGCCTCCAGGAGAAACCGCTGTCGGCAGACCAGATCGTCCGCATGCTTGTCGAGGATTTGCTTCAGTGCCACCTCTCGGTGCAACTCGGTGTCCATTGCGACGAAGACGGCTCCCAGCCCACCCCGGGCGTGAGGCCGGAGTACGCGAAACCGCTGGCCGTCGGAGGTGGCGGTGCCCACCGAATAGTTGGCGGTACGGTCTAAGTCTTCATTGGCCTGAGTTGAGGCCGGCCCCAGGTGGACGAGTGAGGCCTCGATGTCGGAATCGGCCACCCGCGCCAGGCTCTCGTGCGTGGAGCGGCCGGCGTGGATGGCCGCCAGACTCTTCTCGAGATCGCCGCCATGCTTCTTGAGATGGAGAACCACCATCCCTTCGACGCCCGCGCGCTGCTCGGCGTCCAGATCGCCACGGGCGACCAGGTGCTCGGCCAGCGGCCGGTCCCTGGCACGAGTCCAGGCCTGAAAGGCCGCGACGAGCTGGACCTGGTCGATCAAGCCGTTCTGCAGAGCCAGTAGGCCGAAGAGCAAGTCGTGGGCGGCTGCCATGGGGAAACTCTCCTGGAAGTCGGCGCGAGGGGGTAGGCGCAGGGTCCGCGACGTCGTGGACCCCCACCAACCCGTCCGCGAGGCCGATGGATTGGATTATCCCATGACTGGGAATCACACACACCCCACCATCGGCGATGGAGGCTGTCCGCTCATCGCCGCACCAGGGTAAGCCTGGGTGGTCGGGTTGAGCCCGCGGGTTGCTCGTGGAGGTGCTTCCAGGTCGTCGGGGCGATGGGACTCGGCCACGCACCGGTGGCTGCATCTCTCCCGGCGCGCATCAACCTGAACAGCGGCGCGTTCAACCCGGTTCTGCCCGTCCCGCATCCCAAGTCTCGACCAGAATGGTGGGATTCCCTCGAAGATTCCCGGCGAGGACATCGAACGGCCAACCGGCTGATTCGCTGACCCCCACTTTTTTCGAAAGTTCCTATCTGCTCGCGGTCTCTCCTGCCTGTATATGGGTAGGCGAAGGTCGCAGGCCCCGAGGTCGCGAGCATGGCTAAGCCCTATCCGAACCCCGTCATCTTGATCCCTGCTCATGCCTGCGGATTCGCGCGGGCGTCCACGGGTCGGGATCCGGTAGGGCGAAGATTGCAGAATCACTGGCAATTGTCGGGCCGATGTTTTACAATTGTCATTTGAGGAGTGATGTCCCATGGCGAGGCAACCCTACGGCATCGTTCAGCAGCAGATCGAACGGCTCTTGCAGCGGGGGAGTCTCGCCGGCCTGTCCGAGTGGCAACTGCTCGAGCGTTACGCGACCGAGCGCGACGAGCTGGCCTTCGAGGCGCTGGTGGCCCGGCACGGACCGATGGTCCTCGGCGTTTGCCGCCGCGTGCTGCGCAACGATCAGGCCGCCGAGGATGCCTTCCAGGCCGCTTTCCTCGTCCTGATGCGCAAGGCTCCTTCGCTCGACCACGGCAAACCGTTGGGGAACTGGCTGTACACGGTCGCGTACCGCCTGGCCCTTCGCATCCGCACCAACGAGGCCCGGCGGCTGCGTCGCGAGGCGCAGGCCGCCCGAAGCCGGCCCGGGACCGAGAATCACGGCACGACCCCGAGCGACCAGGCCGTCATCCTGGACGAGGAGCTCCAGAGACTCCCCGAGAAGCACCGCCTTCCTCTCGTACTGTGTTACCTCGAAGGCAAGACGAACGAGCAAGCCGCGGAGGTCCTGGGCTGTCCGCGGGGGTCGATGTCGGCGCGGCTGGCCCAGGCGAGGGAGCGCCTCCGTGCCTGCCTGGCCCGGCGCGGCTATGCCGTCCCCTCCGTGGGCATCGCCACCTTGCTGGCCTCCGCCGGGGCGGAAGCCGGTGTGCCCGTGCGACTGCTCTCGGACACCGTGCGCACGGCCCTGTGGTTTGACAGCGCAGAAGCCGGTATTGCGGGCGTCGTTTCGACCCGGGCGGTCGCGCTGGCCAAAGGAACTTTCCGGACGATGTTCGTGTACAAACTGAAGATCGCCGCCGCCGTGTTGGTGACGGCCGCGATGCTGGGGACCGGCGCCACGATGCTGCTGAAGGCGGCCTCACCGCCCAGCCCGCCCATCCAGACCGTGGAGCAAGAACCCGCAGCGCGGCCGGATCACGCCGACGTCCTCGGCGAGCATTTGCCCAGCGGCGTCCTCGCCCGGATGGGTTCGACGCAACTGAGACATGGCGACGTCATCTCGTTCGCGGCCTACATGCCCGGCGGGCGTCAGCTCGTGACGGCGGGCCGGGACAGGACGGTCCGTCTCTGGGACCTCGCCACGGGCAAGGAACTCCGCCGTTTCGATTGGGGTGAGGCGCAGCCGAGCGGCGAGCCGGGGCCCACCCAGGACGGGACCATGCAACAATACGAGTACCAGGCGCGGGAAGACCGGGCATTGAACAGCCTGGCCGCTCTTTCTCCGGATGGCCGATTCGTTGCGACCTCGCGGGGCGAGGTCGTCTGCTGGTGGGAGACGGCCAGCGGCAAGAGACTGCACCAGCTCCAGACCGGGCAGAAACGGTTGCTCCAACTGATCTTCTCGGCCGACGCCGGGGCCTTGCTGACTCTCGGTACCGGGGGTGAGACCATCGCCGTCTGGGACGTAGCGACCGGCCAGTGCGTCCGGCGCAGCGAGGCCAGGGCCGGCGGCAGCAATGTCGCCAACGACCAGAACGCGCTCGTCTCTCCCGGATGGAAGTACCTCGCTTACATGACGCGTCCCGCGGATAACCTGTTGATTCACGTCAGGGACCTGGCGACCGGCAAGGAACAGACCCAGATCGACGCGGGCATCGGCTACGTGCAGATCGTTTGCTTCTCCGCGGACGATAAGACCCTGTTCTGGGATCATTCTCCGGCGCGCGGCGTCGTGGCATCGGACGCAACCACGGGCAAGGAGCTGCACCGGCTGGGATACCACCGCCGCCCAGATGGGGACGGCCCGTATGACGCAGCCCTGGCCATCGCCGTCTCGGCCGATGGCCAGTCGATCGCCGTCTGCCGCATGAGCCACACCATTGAACTCTGGGACCTGCCGTCGGGCAAATGCACCTACCCCCTGGGTCAGCCAACCGAGGCCCAGCTCGAATTGCGGTGTACCGACGCGGCGAGCGCCTACGCCCGTCCGGCGCTGGCCTTCTCGGCCGACGGCAAGACGCTGATCTGTAGCCTGGGCGGCGAAACGGCACGTCAGTTCCAGGTTCAACACGGGCCGGGAAATCCCCGGGACAGAGAACGGGCATCAGTCGCCGGCCTCAACCCTGGCCCTCTCCGACGATGGCAAGTCGCTGTACACGTACGGCCACGGTGACCCGGTGCGGGTTTGGAATTGGGCCTCCGGCAAGGAAACCGGGCAGCGCGGCGGCTCCGGACCGCGCGACCCATGCGGTTTTCTCGCGCGAAGGCGCGGTTGGCTTCGCGACCGACGGCGAGTTCATCCTCCGAGGCGCGGGCGGCGAGAGAAGGTGGAAGATCGGCGACCCCCCTGTATCCCTCGCCCTTTCCCCCGACGGGTCCCTGGTCGCGATGCGGTTCTGGCCCAACCCTGAGGTGCAACTGAGGGACGCGGCGACCGGGCAGGTCCGGTATACGCTGGCGCAGGCCAGCGACCGCATGGAGTTCGGCAGCCTCACGCTGACCGAGGTGACGGGCGTGGTGTTCGCGCATCTGGTCTTCTCCCCCGACGGACGCTGGCTGGCCGGGGCAGGGTCAACACAGCAACTCTGCCTGTGGAATCTGGCGACGGGGGCCCTCCTCTGGCAGCTTCCTCTCCAGTCGGGCCCGGCCATCGAGCGCTTCGCATTCTCCGCCAACAGCCTCTGCCTGGCGACACTCAACGCCGACCACACCGTAACCTTGTACGACGCCGTTTCCGGCGCGCAGCGTGGCCGGCTCGGTGAGGCCGACTCGAAAAGACGCACCGTGCACCTAACCGCTGGTGGGCCCTATGAATTCATGCAAATGCGGCGGGACCTTACCACCTGCCTGGCCTTCTCACCGGACGGCCGTTACCTGGCAACAGCCAAAGATACGCCGGAAATCCACCTGTGGGACGTCCTTGCCGGCCGGGAGCTGGGTCAGCTCGAAGGCCACGAGGGCGGCGTGGTCAGCTTGCTGTTCAGCCCCGACGGCAAACGTCTGTTCTCCGGCGGGAGCGACACCACCGCGCTGACCTGGGACCTGACCCGGCTGACCGGCGCTCGGCGCGCATCACCTGACCCCGCGTCCAACCTACAACCCGAGGACCTGAACGCGCTGTGGACCGACCTGGCCAGCAAGGACGCCACCCGGGCCTTCGACGCCCTCCGCAAGCTCAGCGCCTCTTCCGACCAGGCCATAACGCTGATCCAGGAGCGCGTGCGAGCGGCTGCCTCTCCCGACTCCAAACGCCTGGCACAGCTTATGGCCGACCTGGACAACGGACGGGGCGAGTTACGGCGTCAGGCGGAGCTCCGAGCTGGAAGGACTGGGCGACCTGGCCGAGCCCGCCCTGCGCAAGGCGTTGGAGGGCGATTCGCCCCTGGTCCTGCGCCGGCGCGTGGAGCGACTGCTGGACAAGCTCGTCATGCCGACCGCCGAGCAGACGCGCAACCTGCGCGCGGTCGAGCTGCTGGAGTTGATGGGGAGTTCGAATGCGCGGCAGGTGCTCCTGTCCCTGGCCGATGGAGTGCCCGGGCACCCGCCTTACCCGAGTCGCCCGCGGCGCGGTCCGACGCCTGACCAATCAAGTGGTGACGCCTTGAAGCGGATTCGATCCCTTGTTGAGGACCTTTCCCATGGTACGTTGGACTTCGTTCGCCCTGCTCCTGACGGGCCTTCTGTTCCTTGGCCCGAACCGAGCCTTCGGCGTCCCGCCCCAACAGGAAGCCCAGGCGCTTTCGGCTCGGATCGACGAGCTCATCGACCTCCGGCTGGCGAAGGACGGGATACCGCCGGCGCCACTGGCCGACGATGCCGAGTTCTTTCGCAGGCTGAGCCTCGACCTCAACGGCCGGATTCCGGCGGTCACTCAATTGGTGGACTTCCTCGACGACACGCGTCCGGACAAGCGCCGGCTGTGGGTCGACGAGCTGCTGGACGGTCCCGAGAACGCCTCCCTGTACGCCCAGCACTTCGCCCATTTCTGGCGACGACAGTTGCTGGCCCAGACCCCCACGCAGCCGGACACGGTGGCCGCCCCCCTCGAAGGCTGGCTGCGCAAGCAGGTTACGGCCAACACTCCCTACGACCAGTTGGTCCGCCGGCTGCTGACGGATGCGAACGCCTCGGGTATCTATCTGGCCAATGAAAACAAGGCCGAGGACCTGGCCAGCCGGACCTCCCGGCTCTTCCTCGGGATCAAGCTGGAGTGCGCCCAGTGTCACGACGACCGTTCCGGCGGCACGTGGAAACGGAGTCAATTCTGGGAGTACGCCGCCTTTTTCACTGGCCTGCGCGAAGAATCTGGCAACCGGGGCATGGCCATGCCACCGCGCCCCCAGGAAGCGGGGCCTGCCCGCATCCAGATCAGCGGTACGAACACCTGGGTGAAGGCCCGCTTCCTGGACGGGGGCGAACCGAACTGGCAACGAACCGTCACGCCGCGTCAAGCTCTGTCCGAGTGGATCGCCCGCGGTGACAATCCTTGGTTCGCCAGGGCTGCCGTCAATCGCCTGTGGCATTACTTCCACGGCATCGGCCTGATCGACCCCGTGGACGGCCTCGGCAGCGTGGACAACCCACCGAGCCATCCGGAGTTGTTCGACGAGCTCGTCCGTCAATTCGTCGCGCATGACTTCGACCTGAAATTCCTGATTCGCGCGATCACGGGCAGCCACACGTATCAGCGTTCCAGCCGGCTTACGCACCCCGGCCAGGCCGATCCGAGACGGTTCGCCCGCGCCGCGAGCCGCGGACTGACGCCGGAGCAACTCTACGACAGCCTGGTGCTGGCAACCGGATATCGGTCCGATCCGGCCAAAGTCGGCTCATTTGGGGACTTCCACGTGGGTCCTCCCAGGGCCACGTTCCTGGCCCCCTTCGAGGATCCCAGCAGTCAACCGGTTGATTTTCAGGCGTCCATCCAGCAGGCGCTGATGATGATGAACGGCAAGTTCATCGAAGACGCGACGAGTTCTGCCAGGAGTGCGACCGTGGCTGCGGTCATCGACAGCAACCGGCCCGTGGCGCAGCGCATCGAGGAGCTGTACCTGGTCGTGCTCTCGCGCAAACCGCGGCCCGAGGAGACCCGGCGCCTGCTCGACTACGCCACGACCGGTGACAGCAAACAGGCACTGCGCGACATCCTCTGGTCGCTGCTGAACAGCACGGAATTCGTCCTGAATCATTAACGCTCGTGTCTCTTTCCGTTAAGTAGGGTGCTCTGTGAGCACCGTTCCTTGTCGCCGGCACTCCGCGGTGCTCACAGAGCACCCTACTGGCCCAAGTGTCTCTAACTCTCGTCGCTCTTTCGGACCAACAGGAGCCACTTATGCCTCGCTCTTCATTGCACCTGTCCCGCCGCGATTGGCTTCGTCTGTCCGCCAGCGGCATCGCCTCCTCCTCGATGTCCGGCTGGCTGGGAGCCCTATCGGCGGATGCCGCCACCGACCTGAAACGCCGACGCTCGTGCATCCTCCTCTGGATGAACGGCGGTCCTTCGCAGATGGACACGTTCGACCTCAAGCCCGGTCATGCCAACGGTGGTCCCTTCCGCGAGATTGCCACGGCTGTGCCCGGTATTCGGATCAGTGAGCACCTGCCGCAGGTCGCCCGGCAGATGGACCGGCTCGTCCTGGTACGCTCCATGACCAGCAAGGAAGGCGATCACTACCTGGCCAACTACTATCTACACGCCGGCTACCTGAAGCGGAGTCCGATCCAGTATCCGACGCTCGGCGCCCTGGTGGCCAAGGAGACCCGCGCGGAGGATGCCGACCTTCCCGCGTTCGTGAGTGTCGCGCCCCACCAATTCCGTGAATCGGGGGCCCAGTCCCCCGGTTTCCTCGGTCCGCGTTATGCTCCGCTGATCGTCGGCGATGGCGGTGCGCGAGAGCAGAGTCTGGGGGTTCCGAACCTGACGCCGCATACCGGGATCGGCGGCGAGCACCTCCAGGCCCGGCTGCGCCTGGTGCAGCAGATGCAGCAGGACTTCGTTACCGACCATCCCAGCCCAGCGGCGACGAGCCATCAGACCGCCTACCAGCGGGCCGCCCGGCTCATGCGCACATCCGCGGGGAAGGCGTTCGATCTCGACGAGGAACCGGCCAAACTGCGCGACGCCTACGGCCGCAACCGATTCGGCCAGGGCTGTCTGCTGGCCCGGCGCCTGGTCGAACGCGGCGTACCCTTCATCGAGGTATCCATGGGCGGAATCAACCGCGTCGGCTGGGACACGCACTCGAACAACTTCGAGACCGTTCGCGACCTGAGCCAGGTCCTGGACGCAGGCTGGGCGACGCTCATGGGCGACCTGAAGGAGCGTGGTTTGCTCGAAACCACGCTGATCGTGTGGATGGGCGAGTTCGGCCGAACGCCGACCATCAATGGAGACAAAGGCCGCGACCATTTCCCCGGCGCCTGGACTGCGGTGCTGGGTGGTGGCGGCATCAAGGGAGGGCAGGTGATCGGCAAGACCAGCGCCGGGGGCGAGACCATCGAACAACGTCCGGTTTCGGTTCCGGACCTGCTAGCCACGGTTTGCCTGGCACTGGGCATCGATCCAACGAAGTCAAACCAGTCCAACATCGGCCGTCCCATCTCCCTCGTGGATAAAGCCGGGAGGCCACTGGAGGACATCGTGGCCTCTCGTTGATGCGGTCCTCGCTATTGTAGCGGGGAACCGAGACATTTCGCCCGGCCGGTGACCACGGCTCGAGCACACGGTCCGGGGGCGCAGTCTCCCGACTTAAATTTTTTTTCGATTTTTTTATCGCATGGTTGGGCCAAGAGTTGCGCCGAAAAATCGGCCCGATTTCGCCGTAGGTGCATTAACGTTTTCCCAAACCTGTGGCATACTGATTAATAGTGGATAGTGCGCGGAATCATGCGTGGTTCAACGGTCGGACCACGGCACCGCGCCCGAATCCGCGGACCCTTCGTCCTCGCTGTCGGAGTCCCCTTGGTCGATCTCGCTCACTTCCTTGCCACCGAGAGCACGCCGATCCGCCCGGCTCCCGGGCTGAGAACCGCGAGTGGGGGAATGGAGATCCGCCGAAATGTTATCATGTAGTGCCATTTAGTGCCACGCCCGGACCCCCCATCCCCAAGGCCGGAAAACCTGCCTCGCCGTCGTGGTCGCCGAAGGTACAAGCCTGCTACCGGCGTCCCCGAGTCGGGCGAGGAAGGGTGAAGGTCGCGACGGAAACCGCTGACGAAGCCTGCGTTAAGGCAACCAGATACATCAACTGAACACGATGTGTTTTCCACCTGCGATTGGGACGCTCACCCCGTACCAACGGGTGGAAGACGCGGTTCGTTTTTCTGACGAGTTACGCGGCTTCCCCAGTCTTCCTGGCTTTGTAGCTGCGGAACGGGCTGCTGGGCCGCTCCTTGAGGTGGTGGTCCAGGCGGCCATCTTCGGAAAGGAAGGCCGCACGGAGTTGGAGGATCGCTTCGGCACCGGCCTCGCTCCAGAACTTCTCCGACCCCTTCACCCGGCGGTTGAATATCTTCACCGTCGACTCCACGTGGCTGGTCGTCCACGGGAGGCCCTCGCGACGATAGCGCGGATAGTCCATCCGCTCCCGGTTGTCTTCCAGGTAGCCCAGCACCCGCGCGACGATCCTCCGGGGGTCGTCGTCGGCTAGCCTTTCCAGCGGGCACCCGCACAAGGCGATCTGGGTATCACACCAGGTGCGAAGCTCCGCGATCACCCGATCGACCCGCCCGTTCCAGCAGGCCTCCGCCCAGGCCTGGAATGACTCCCAGCGGCCCTCGGTGTCGGCGACCATGACCCGGGCCGCCGTGAAGAGGTGGGCCAGGGCGTGGAGGAAGTTGACGATCGCCACGAAGGTCGGGAAAGAGCGGCGGTGCAGCCCCCAGATCCAGGCCGAGCCGTCCCCCAAGAACGCCCGGGCGGCGGCCGCGGCGAAGTTCCGCCGTCGGGCCTCGGCGGCGACCATCGGCCCGAAGCGATCGACCGGGGCGGTCGTGGCCACGTAGGTGCGCACCGATAGCTCCGGCGTACCGCGCGGCTCGGCGGCCTCGGCGACGGCCGGGATCGGCAGCACGGCGGGCTCCTGGATCTCGGGGGCCGGCGGGCCCATCGGTCCGGTCCCGCCGATGGCCCCGATGACCTTCTCGACGTAGGCCCGATCGCGGAAACAGGCGGGCAATTCCGGCTCGGGGTCGCACTCGGAGACGACAGGGGCCATCGTCGCCAGGATCGCGATCTTGTCCTCGTGCCAGGCGGCCTGGTGGGCTCCCGGCCCCTGGCCCGCGCCGCGGATCTGGAGCCGGCCGCCATCGACCTCGACGACCGCCAGGGCTGGCCGTGTCGCGACGCGCGGCTCGAGCGTGCCGGCCTGGAAGCGGTCCACCTGCTCATCCCGCTGGGACCGCAACTGCTCGCCGAGTTCGCGGGCGATGCGGTCGAGTTGCCGGCCGCTGATGTCCACCTCGGCCAATTCGGCGACGGCCTCGGCTGCCTCGCGGAAGGAGGGCTCGCGGGTGGCGGAACGGACGATCTTGCGGACTACCGAGGGGCTGTAGTCATGGGACGTCAGCCGTAGCGCCGGGCGCTGAGGGAAAAAAATCCCGGCGGCAGGCCGGGCAGTGGCACTGGGGCTCGGCGTAGGTGACCGCGCCGCCCCAGAAGTCGATGGCCCGCGGCTCGCGCTGTACGGCGCAAGGCCGCTGACACGTCGGGCAGGGTTGCTCGGGCCCCAGCAGCGCGGCCTTCCGCTCCAGCAGATCGGCGATGGTGCCCCGAGCGACGGCGCGGGCGGCGGTGATGGCCATCTGCTCGATGTCGTCGGCGTCGAGATCCAACTCGGGCCCGACCTCATCGTGGACGCGCCGGGCCACGACTTTCCCCCACCCTTCGGCGAGCCGCTCGACGCCGTCTCGATCCATCGATGGTGACTTCTGGAAAGGCATCGGAGGTCCCTCCTTGGACTTCGGGTGATAGACAATCTGGGAAACTCACCTTGACAGCTTACCAGGGATCGAACGCCGCGCGAACCGCGTCTTCCACCCGTACCAACCGGCCGACCGTTGCACCCTTGCCAACGCGTCGCGAATGTGTTGGACTGAATCGTTGGGAGGTACGGACTCGCCCCTGCTTCTTCCACTCCGTTGGCAGCCCGCTCCGCGATGGGCAGCGGGCCCCGCTCGCCGGGTCGCCGGATCGAATGAGCCGGGCCAGGGGCGCGTCGCCTCCGTATGAGGAACATCATGCCATCCACGCTCTCCATGGTCGAAGAGGCCCCGGCGCGTGCCGGGCAGCCCGCCTTTGCTCCCTCCATCAACGATCTGGCGATCCGCGTCGGGACCGTCAACGGTTCGGGAAGCCAGTCCGCCAACCTGGTCATCCTACGCACCTTGTACGCGATGGGGATCCCGTGCAGCGGCAAGAACGTGTTCCCCTCGAATATCGAGGGATTGCCGACGTGGTTCCACATCCGGGCCAGCGCCCAGGGCTACATCGGGCACGTCCTGGATCCCCAGGTTCTCGTCTGCATGAACGAGCCGACCGTCAAGGACGACGTGCTCCAGCTCAAGCCGGGCGCGATCTGCATCTATCGTGACGATATCGACGTGGATCCGACCCAGCTCCGCGACGACGTCCAGTTCTTCCCGGTGCCGTTCAAGAAGCTGGTGGAGAAGGCCTATCCCCCGGACAAGACCGATAAGGGGTATGGGGACAAGCAACGCAAGGTCATCAACATGGTCTACGTGGGTGTACTCGCGTCGGCCTGCAAGCTCGAGATGGAGGCGGTCGAGACGGCCATCCGGCGCGAGTTCCCGGGTCGCAAGGCGAAGGCGGGCGAGATCAATATCCGCGCCGTGCGGACCGGCTACGAATGGGCCGAGGCGAACCTCCCGGCGGATCTCCCCTTCCAGGTCCGGCGGATGGCCGATGCTCCGGAGAAGATCCTGATCGAGGGGAACAAGGCATCGGCCCTGGGCGCCCTGTTCGGTGGGGCCAGCGTCTTGACCTGGTATCCGATCACCCCCTCCAGCAGCCTGGCGGAATACGCCGAGGAGTTCCTCAAGAAGCATCGAGTCAGCCCGGATGGCAAGCAGACCTTCGCCGTCGTCCAGGCCGAGGACGAGCTAGCGGCCGTCGGCATGGCCATCGGCGCCGGCTGGGCCGGCACCCGGGCCCTGACGGCCACCGCTGGGCCCGGGATCTCGCTGATGTCCGAGTTCGTCGGCCTGGCCTACTTCGCCGAGATTCCCGTGGTGATCGTCAACGTCCAGCGCATGGGGCCTAGCACCGGCTTGCCCACCCGGACCAGTCAGGGGGATATCCTCAAGCTCCACCTCTTGGGCCACGGCGACAGCCGCCATATCGTGCTGATCCCCGGCTCCGTCGAGGAATGCTACGAGCTGGTCGTCGAGTCCCTCGACCTGGCGCAGGAGTTCCAGACCCCGGTCTTCGTCGCCACCGACCTCGACCTGGGCATGAACCTCTGGCTCAGCGACCCGTTCCCTTATCCCACCAAGCCGATCCGGCGCGGCAAGGTCCTGAACGCCCAGGATCTGGAGCGCCTGGGCCAGTTCGAGCGTTACAAGGACGTTGATGGCGATGGCGTCTGCTACCGCACCATCCCCGGCACCGAGCACCGCGCTGGCGGCCTACTTCACGCGCGGGACCGGCCATAACGAGAAGTCGGGATACAGCGAGCGCCCCGAGGACTGGAAGAAGAACCTCGATCGGTTGGCGCGGAAGCTCGAGACCGCCCGCCAGGCTCTGCCCAAGCCCGTCATCGAGGACGTGCTCGGTGCGAAGGTCGGCCTGCTCGCCTACGGCGGCACCCACTGGGCGATCGTCGAGGCCCGCGATCAGCTCCGCGATCAGGGCGTGCCGATGAGCTACTGCCGTGTCCGCGCCCTGCCCGTATCCGACGACGTCATCCGCTTCATCGAGCGGCACCAGAGGACCTATGTCGTCGAACAGAACCGCGACGCCCAGGTCACCATGCTGCTGAAATCGATCCTGAGCGGCGCACTGGCCGACCGGCTGGTCCCGATCCCCCACTACAACGGCACGCCGATCGCCGCCGAGAACATCGTCCGGCCGATCCTCGGCTGGGAGAAGAACCCCTCGGGACCCGGCTGGCCCACCGGAAACGTCGAGCACGACAATCCTCCGGTCCCTCATGAAGAGGAACCCTCCGCCGAGTAACTCGCTTCCCGATACGATCCGGCAAGAATGGAACACGTGTGGGTCGGGCTTTGAAGCCCGACGCCGAGTCCACGCCAGGCTGGAAAGCCTGATCCCAATTTCGATCGAGGTGCCAAGACCATGCCCGCCGAAGCGACCATCTCCGTCCAGAGCAACGGCCATACGCTAACGCTGCCGACCCTCGCCTTTTCGGGGCTCCCCTCGACGCTCTGCAAGGGGTGCGGTCACAATAGCATCACTAACCAACTGATCGACGCCTGCAAGTCGATCGGCGTCAACCCGTACATGGCGGTCAAACTCAGCGGCATCGGCTGCTCGAGCAAGACGCCGGCCTACTTCCTCCAGGCCAGCCACGGCTTCAACGCGCTGCACGGCCGGATGCCCTCGGTGGCGACCGGTGCGCTGATGGCCAACGCCAAGCTGCTGTGCATCGGCATCAGCGGCGACGGCGACACGGCGAATATCGGCATGGGGCAGTTCAAGCACATCTGCCGACGCAACGTGCCGATTGTCTACATCATCGAGGACAACGGCTGCTACGGGCTGACCAAGGGGCAGTTCTCGGCGACCGCCGATCTGAACGCTCACCTGCGGCGCGCGACCGGCGAGCAGAACAACATCGCGCCGTTCGACATCTGCGCCGAGGCGATCATCGGTGGGGCCACGTTCGTGGCCCGCTCGTTCGCCGGCGACAAGAAGCAGATGGTCCCCCTCCTGAAGGCGGCGCTGAAGCACAAGGGGACCTCGGTCCTCGACATCATCAGCCCGTGCGTCACGTTCAATGACTTCGACGAATCGACCAAGGGCTGGAACTGGGCCCGGGAGCACGAGGAGCCGATCCACGAGGTGGGCTTCGTCCCGCGCCTCCCCGAGATCGAGGTCGAGCAGAAGCCCGGCCAGCCGACCCGCGTCCAGCTCCACGACGGCTCCTGGATCACGCTCAAGGCCCTCTGCCACGAGGAGCACAACGTCACCGACCGCGTCTCGGCCCTCCGCCTCCTCGAGGAGAGCCAGCGCAGTGGCGAGTTCCTCACCGGGCTGATGTACGTCAACGCCCAGCGCAAGGACTTCGTCACCCTCCAGAACGTGCCCGAGACCCCACTGGCCCTGCTGCCCGACGAGGCGCTGCGGCCGTCGGAAGACGTCCTCAAGAAGATCATGGAGACGATCTGATCGACGGCGCATTCGCGACAAACCCTCAGGCTCAGGAGCGTGTTCAAGATTGGCTTTCGGCAACAAGCAGAGCGACGGGGAAGTTCGCGAAGAGGTCGGCCGCGGCCAACGAGGATTGACCGTCCCGGTCGTCCGGGGCGAGCACCTCGCCGGTGAAGACGTTTCGCCAGCGCCCGCCCAGATCGAGGCCGGTCAGGATCAGGCGGGTGTCCTCCCACACCGCAGGCCCGAGCGGCGGCTGTGCCAGGTCGGGGACCAGGCTGACAGGCAGGCGAGGCACGGCGACCAGCGTGCGGGCATCCCCGGCTCGCCGGGCGAAGGCGAACAGGTGCACGGCCTTCGATCCTTCCGCAGCGAGTGGGATATAATCGCCGGCGGTGAAGAGCCCGGGATGGTCGCGGCGGCATTGCAGCGAGCGATAGGTGATGAATAGTTTGATCCGGCCGTCCTCCTTGGCGGCGACCAGTCCTCGGGCCAGCTTGCGGAGGTCCAGGCCGGCGGCCTCCGCCGCGGATTGGAGTTCCCGGAGCATCCGCCGGCGCCCATCGTAATCCACGGGGCGGCGGTTGTCCGGGTCCACCAGGCTGAAGTCCCACAGCTCGGTCCCCTGATAGGTGTCGGGCACGCCCGGCGCGGCGAGCTTCAGCAACGTCTGCGAGAGCGAGTTGAATAGACCGTAGTGGCTCACCCGTTGCTGGAACGCCCGGAAGTCGTCGAGGAAGGCGCGATTCGCCTCCGGATCGAGGATGCGATCGACGAACTCCAGGATGGCGTCGTCGTACTCAGAGATCGGGTTGATCCAGCTCGTATGGACCTTGGCCTCGCGAAGGGCCTTGAGTAGGTAATCCTGGATGCGTTTCACGAATTCCGCGTTCGGTTCCGATCGATCCGGCTCGGGCGGTGCCACGCCCTCTTGGGACCCATGCGACTCCAGGGGCCAGGCACCCACGAGCGTCTGATAGAGCAGGTATTCCTCGTTGGCGTCGGGGATCGTCTGGTCCTCGTTGACTTTCCGGTGCTTCTCGTTGAGGCGGCTCCAACGTTCGACGCAGCCCCACCAGGTCCCGGGCATCTCGGAGAGGACATTGATCCGGGCGCGGACATCCTCGCTGCGCTTGGTGTCGTGCGTCGAGAGGGGGGAGAGCGCGTAGGGCCATCGGGCCTGCCGGCCCTGGTTGTAGGCGTGCAGCGCCTCGGAGGAATTGCCGAATCGAGCCGGGTCGCCGCCCACTTCGTTGAGCGACACCAGGCGGTTGTAGATATAGAACGCGGTGTCCTCGACCCCCTTCGCCGTCACCGGCGCCGTCACCTGCTGGAACTTGCCGGCGAACCGCTGCTGCTCGGCCCGGTCCTCCTCGCCGAAGGACACCGGCGAATCCCGGAGCAGCATGTCGCGGATGAAGCGGAACACCCGCCGGTTGATCAGCGGGTTGCGGGCCTCGGCCCGGCGGATGGCCGTCAGGATGTAGCGACGGTCCGCGTCGTGAGCCCCCTCGTCGGCGATATAGGACCGATAGACCGGGAACGACTCGATCAGCTCCTGGAGGGCCTGCCGGAGCGTGTTGAAGGTGAAGTCCCGCGAGCGCCGAGATTTCTGGGCCAGCCGGTCGAGCTGATAGGTGAGCATGTGCAGTTCGCTGGAGAGCGAGACCTGCATGATCAGCCGTTTCTTGAGGTGGACCACCTCGCGGAACGGCGTATCGTCCTGGACCCACCCGTGATACAGATGGTTGAACGACTCGGCGTTCGTCCCCTCCACGAACAGACCATTGACCTGGTTGAGGAAGTCGTACCCGCTGGTCCCATGGACGGGCCAGCTCTCGACCAGTGCCTCGTCCGGGGCCAGGATCTTCTCGACGACGACATAGAGGGGCGGACCGAGCGGGCCTTGCCCCAGCCCGATCTCTCGGGAGGCGATGAGATCGTAAAGCGGTCCTGCCACGTCCTTCCACTCCAGGCCGTGGGGACCCGGGTCGGCCTCGAAGGCACGCCGGGCGCGGGCCGCGACCGAGTGCACCTGGAGCCGTCGAAAATACTGGGCGGGATCGTAGAGCCCGTCGGGGTGATCGATGCGCAGGCCGTCCAACTGGCCGTCCGCCAGCAACCGCAGGATCAGCCCGTGCGCAGGCCTCGAAGACGTCTTCACGCTCCATGCTGAGAGCGGCCAGGTCGTTGATATCGAAGAACCGACGGTAGTTGATCTCGTCGGGCGCGACTCGCCAGTAGGCCAGGCGGTAGCATTGGTGTTCCAGGAGGTCATCCAGCAGGTCGAAGCTTCGCGGGTCGCCCGGCTGACCGTTGAAGATCGCGACATTCTCCGCGATGAACGCGTGGATCGGATTGCCCTCGGTCGCGAGGGTGGCCAGCCGTCGCTTGATCACCTCCTTCTCGCGCTGACGTTCGGTCACCTTGTCGGGGTCGGTCTCCGTGGGCTCGGGGAGGTTGCGGACCGCCGTCAGGATACTCTGGTATTCGATCAGCAACCCGTCCTCGGCGCCCAGGGTGCGCTCCAGCTCATCCAGTCGATGTCCCAGTATCCGGGCGTAGCCGCGGGGCCAAGGGGAAGCGGCTTTCCGCGTAATGGATGGAGAATGCCCCTTCCGCGAAGGCCAGCCGGAGCTGGCCGGCCTCGAGGACATCGCCATAGGGTTCGCCCAGGACGGGGAGCAGGACCTTGTCCTGGAGCTCCGGCCGGGGCGAGGACCGCCAGGCGATGTCGAAGTAGGAGCCGTAGCGGGAGGCCGCGCCATTCTCGAGGATGTCGTTCCACCAGGTGTTGTCGTTGGTGCCGACTCCCATGTGGTTCGGCACCGTATCGAGGATCTGTCCCAGTCCGTGCGCATGCAAGGCCGCGACCATGGCCTCGAAGTCATCCGGCGTGCCGATCTCCGGGTTCAAGACGCTGTGATCGATGATGTCGTAACCGTGCGTGCTCCCGGGCCGGGCCTTCAGGTACGGCGAGGCATAGGCGTGGGTGATCCCCAGGTCCCTCAGGTACGGCACGATGTCCCGGGCGTCCCGGAAGGTGAAGCCGGCGTGGAACTGGAGACGGTAGGTCGATTCGGGGAACTGGCGCCGGGATGTCGCCGCGTCGGTCACCTGCGTCAAGAGCGTCTCGGCAAGCTGAGTCGGGTCCATGGGCGTTTTCCTCACGCGGCCCTCGACCGCAACCAAGAAGGGATTCAAGATTCAGCATTCGAGATTCGAGATTCAAGATTCCGGAATGGTTTCATTTTGAATCTTGAATCTCGGATTGGGACCACCCCCAATGCGCGCACCGCGCAGGAGATGCTACGGAGGAAAACGCTAGATCGGCGAGGCCCCCGGCGGCTTGTAGCTGGCGCCCCTCGGCTCGGACAGGATCGACTTGACCTGCACCGGCGTCAGGGGTAGGCCCTTGTCGTGGGGCGCGCGGGCGGCCAGGAGCGACAAGGAACGGTCCTTGATCTCGTAATGCTGGCCTCCCTCGTAATCCTGCTGCTGCTCGCTGAGGTCGGCCGTGTCGAGGATCCGGTCCCAGATGTGTCCCTCGCGGGTCGTTGGCAAGGTGAATGAGATCGGCTCCCAGTGGCCGTTGAGCAAGAGCAGCAACGTTTCGCCCACGATCGGCTCGCCACGTTCGTTCTCGTCGTTGATCAGGTCGCCGGCCAGTCGCACGCCCAGGCATTTGACGAAGCCGGCATTCCAGTCCTCGTCGGACATCTCCTGCCCCGAGGGATTGAAGAAGGAGATGTCCTTGATCTCCGAGCCGCGAATGGCACGGCCGAGGAAGAATTTCCGGCGCTGGAGAACCGGCTGGGTCTTCCAGAGGAAGATCACCTTTCGCGTGAATTCCAGGAAGGTATGCTGTCGGTCGTCCAGGTCCCACTTGAGCCAGGTCAGTTCGTTGTCCTGGCAGTAGGTGTTGTTGTTCCCGTTCTGGCTGTGGCTCAGCTCGTCACCGCCGAGCATCATGGGCACTCCCACGGAGAGCATCAGGGTGGCGATGAGGTTCCGCTTCTGGCGCTGGCGCAGCTCGATGATGGCGGGGTCGTCGGTCGGCCCCTCGGCGCCGCAGTTCCAGCTATTGTTGTCGTTGGCGCCGTCGCGATTCTCCTCGCCGTTGGCCTCGTTGTGCTTGTCGTTGTAGCCGACCAGATCCTCGAGGGTGAAGCCGTCGTGACAGGTGATGAAGTTGATGCTGGCATAAGGCTTGCGGCCGTCGTCCTGATAGAGGTCGCTGCTGCCCGAGAGCCGGGTGGCCAGCTCGGAGGTCGCGCCGCCGTCCCCCTTCCAGAAGCGGCGGACGCAGTCGCGGTACTTGCCGTTCCATTCGGTCCAGAGGACCGGGAAATTGCCCACCTGGTAGCCGCCCGGGCCGACGTCCCACGGCTCGGCGATCAGCTTCACCTGGGACAGGAGCGGGTCCTGGTGGATGATGTCGAAGAACGCGCCAGGCGGTCCACATCGAACAGTTCGCGAGCCAGCGTGCTGGCCAGGTCGAACCGGAAGCCGTCGACGTGCATCTCGGTGACCCAGTAGCGCAGGCTGTCCATGACGAGCTGGAGGACGTACGGGTGCGTCATGTTCAACGTGTTGCCCGTCCCCGTGAAGTCCATGTAGTAACGCGGGTCGGGAGTCAGTCGATAATAGGCGGCGTTGTCCACGCCCCGCATCGAGAGGGTCGGTCCCATCTGGTTCCCCTCGGCGGTGTGGTTATAGACGACGTCGAGGATCACCTCGAGCCCCGCACTATGCATGGCCCGCACCATCATCTTGAACTGCTGCACGGAGTCCTGGAGGATGCTCTCGCAGCAGTAGCTGGACGCCGGCGCGAAGAAGGCCAGGGTGTTGTAGCCCCAATAATTCCTCAGACCCTTCTCGACCAGGTGGCGGTCGTCGAGGTGGTGGTGGACCGGCAGCAACTCGACGGCCGTGACCCCGAGGTCGGTCAGATGTTTGATGGCCGACTCGGAGGCCAGACCGGCATAGCTGCCGCGCAGGTGCTCGGGCACGAAGGGATTGAGCTGGGTGAAGCCCTTGACGTGCAGCTCGTAGATCATCGTCTTGTGCCAGGGGATCCGGGGCGATCGGTCGTCGCCCCAGGTGAAGGCCGATTCGATCACGACGGCCAGCGGGGCGAAGGGGGCGCTATCGCGGTCGTCGAAGGAGAGATCGGCCTCCGGGTCGTTGAGCTTGTAGCCGAAGAGCTCGTCCGCCCACCGTACGTCGCGGCCGATCGACTTGGCGTACGGGTCGAGCACCACCTTGTTGGGATTGAATCGGTGCCCCTGGGTGGGTTCGTACGGCCCGTGGAGGCGGTAGCCATAAAGCTGGCCGGGGAGCACGTCGGGCAGGTAGATGTGCCAGACCTTGTCCGTGTACTCCTTGATCGGGATCCGCTGCGACTCCTGGGTCGCATCCTTGGAGTCGAACAGGCAAAGCTCGACCTTGGTAGCGTTCTCGGCGAACAGGGCGAAGTTCACCCCCGCGCCGTCCCAGGTCGCGCCGAGGGGATAAGGGTGTCCCGGCCAAACTCTCATTGCGTGCTCTCCGGATGTGCCGCTGGGGTCGAGGATGGAATGGAATCTCAGCCAGGGAATGCCTTCCAGGACGGAGGGCCAATAACAACATACGCGAACGGGGACAATTCGGCGATCCGTCCGGCTTTGCGGCAATCCCCCCCGTAGCCCGCGGCTTCCGATTGGAATAAGACCGCCGCCCCGTCGGGGGCACCGCAGGGGAAGGGGACCGGCCGGTCTCCCAGGTTGAAGAACGCCCGGATTGCCGCGCCCGTCGAGTCGTCGCCGCGGACCAGTTCCAGTATGGGACCCGATTTCGCATCCGGAAATAGGCGAGAGGATCGCCGCTCGAAGTCGCGCAGGGCCGGCCATTCGCGGCGTGCGGACAACAGGTCGCGGTACAGCCGCCGCAGGCCCGACCGTTGCGTCCCCTCCGGCCACGACCAGCTCAGCTTCGCCGAGGCGAACGTGTCCTCGCCCTGGGGATCCGGGACTTCACCCTGCCAGGCGAAGGACTCGAACTCCGCCTTTCGCCCTTCGCGCACGGCCTGGACCAACTGCGGATCCGCGAACGAACAGAAGAAGGGGAACGGGTTCTCCTCGCCGTATTCCTGGCCCATGAACAGGAGCGGCAGGTACGGCGACAACAGGAGCAATCCGGCGGCCAGCCGCTGCTCGGCCGGGGACCCCAGCAGTGAATCGAGCCGGTCGCCGCAGGCGCGGTTGCCCACCTGGTCATGATTCTGGAGGCAGACCACGAAGCGGTCGCCGGAGAGGCCCTCGGGCGGGGCACCGTGCTTGCGGCCGCGGAACGGGCTGTAATCCCAGGCGTAGAGGAAGGGGCGCTCGAAGACACGGGCCAGTTGCTCCGCCTCACCGAAGTCGGAGTAGTAGCCGGCCCGCTCCCCAGTGAGGAAGGCGTGCGCCGCATGATGGAAGTCGTCCGCCCATTGGGCGTCCAGTCCATAACCGCCCCGATCGGAGGGGTAGAGCACTCGGGGGTCGTTCAGATCGCTCTCGCCGATCACGAACGCCGGCCAGCCCCGACGCGAGCCGGACTCGTTCGCCACCTCCCGGATGGCGCGGAGGATGTGGTGCGCGCCCATGTCGAAGATGGCGTGGATGGCGTCGACCCGCAGGCCGTCGAGGTGGAACTCCTCGAGCCACATCCGGACGTTGTCCCGCACGTAGTCGCGCACCGCACCGCAGCCGGGCCCGTCGTAGTTGACGGCGGCTCCCCAGGGCGTCTTGTAGCGGTCGTGGGAATACGGGCCGAACTCGCCCAGGTAGTTCCCCTCCGGGCCGAAGTGGTTGTAGACGACATCCAGGATGATCGCCAGGCCCTCGGCGTGGCAAGCATCCACGAGCCGTTGCAGGCCCTGTGGACCGCCGTAGCCGTCCTGCGCGGCGTAGGGGAGCACGCCGTCATAGCCCCAGTTGCGGCGTCCGGGGAACTGGCCGACGGGCATGATCTCGACCGCGGTAACACCCAGCTCGCGCAGGTCGGGTAGCCTCGGGATGACCCCTTCGAATGTCCCCTCGGGCGAGAAGGTGCCGACGTGCAGCTCGTAGAACACCAGGTCCTCCCGGCGCACTCCGCCCCACCCGAGATCGGTCCACGCGAACTGCTCCGGGAACACCACGGCCGAGGGACCGTGGACGCCCTCGGGCTGCCACAGCGAACAGGGATCGGGGCGTTCGGGACCGTCGTCGATGCGGTAGGCGTAGCGCTGACCGGGGAGGACGTCCGGCTCGGCGTATCGCCAGAAACCGCCGTCTTCCGGGTGCATCGCGACCTCTCGCCGCGCGTCGGCGTTCCTCAGGACGAGGCTCACGCGGCCGGCCCTGGGCGCCCAGACCCGCCAACGGACAGAACCGTCCCCAGACCCGATCGCCCCGCATCGCCGAGCCCGACGGGCAGAACTTATCTCATTCATGGGAACCGCGTCTCGCTGTGTTCGTTGGAATGACACGGATTCAGCCGCCGGGGAGATCACGCCGGACGACCCGCCCGAATCCGCTCGTAGCCGGTTCTTGACTCACCCGTCGAATCCGGTCCATCCACTCGTCAATGGAGCCGTTCTGTCCCATCCTCTCTCAATGCGATTTCCGCGCCATGTTTGGATCCGGAGATTCTTCATGGCCGATTCCGACCCGGCGGACGTCGAAAATCGCGGATCCGGAATCGGGAATTGGGAGTCCGGAATCGGGAATTGGGAATCCCTCAAAGCCGGGTGTTGCTGTTCCCCGTCCGGCCGCAGAGGCAGGGCCGAGGACGCGCCGACGGCGCCGGCATCGAGGAAAACCACTCGACGGCGCCCCGTGATGGCTTCGTTTTGCGGATTCGCGTGATCGACGGTCACCGCCCTGGGCTGGCTTGACGAATCGCTATGACTTCGAACGGCGACACCGAGAACCACGAGCATCATCGCGAAGATCAGAGCGCCGAGTGCCGGCAGCCGGCAACACTCGATCGTTGGGGTTGTCGGTTCGTTTTGCGGATTCCCGACATCGACGGACACGGAAGTCGGTTCGTTTTGCAGAATCTGATCGACGGTCGGGGCCGTCGGTTCGTTTTGCGGATTCCCGACATCGACCGTTGGGTTTACTGAACACTGACCCCTGACCTTTGAGCACGGCTTCGCGCCCACTCCGGATCGTCGGACTTTGTTCAGGGTGTCGAGGCTGCGGAACAGCGACCGGCTGCACGAGAACTGGTAGCGGCGCAGCCGCTCTCCCTCGGTGCTGGTGTCGAACGACAGGAGGTCCGCTTGCCGGGCCACATCGGCCTCGGCGCAACGGCGATGCTCGGCGGTCAGCGGCTCCAGCCGCGCGATCGCCTGCTCGGCGACGCTCCGCAGTTCCTCGATCGTCGCCGCCTCGTCCTGCGCCAGTCCCTCGACCAACTGACGGTCGAGCTTGCGTGCCAGGTACCCGTCGATCTCCGGGTGCGGGTTGGCCCGCCGGCGCTCGCAGTGGTTCTCCCACTCCTCGGCCGTCAGGTTCAGCGGTGCTTTCCCCAGCAGGCGGATCGCCCTGGACTTTTCGGTCGATGGCCAGGTCTGGCCCTGGTCGAGGATCGCGCGGAGCTCGATCCAGCGGTCGAGCATCCACTGGCAGCCGGGACCGGTGGATTCGAGCCGGCGGACGATGGCCCCGGCGTGATCCAGGACGTCGAGGGGCCGGGAGGTCGGGGACTTGCGGCCCGGGAGCAGGGCTTCGAGGATCTGGCTCTGAAGCTTGATGCTTCCCGATCCATTGCGATCGCTGAAGAGCCGACGGCCCAGCGCGGCGGCCTCTTCCTGCTGACGGTTCGCCTCCAGGACCGGCAGCGTTTCGATGATGTGGGAGAGCCGGGCGACCTCGGCGCGATCGGCCCGATCTAATTTCCAGGAGGACTGCACGGCCTGCTCGACCAGGAACTGCTCGACGTCGTTCTGAGGCTGGAGGTTGCCGATCCAGGAGTCGAGCCGCTCTTGAAGCGCGTCGGGATCCTCGCCGGGCAAGACGAGAGTCTTGGCGGTCATGCCGTGCTTGACGGCGTTGAACCGGGAGCGGTTCTTGCCCTCGGGTGTCCGGGGTCCGGTGCTCTTCTGGGCGTTACGGCGGTTGATCTCGGCCCGATCCGGCCTGGTCGTCGTAGTCATGGAGGTAGGCCCCGGGAGCGGATGCAGAGGAAGTGGTTCTCAGCGCGGCGTCCTGTTTACCCATATGATCCGCCCGAGCGCGACTCCAGTTGCATAAACTTTGCCGCATATTAAGGTTTTTCGTCGAACAGCGCGCCGGAATGATTGCCACAAACCATTATTGAGTCACCAGTTAAGTCGAATGGCGGGAATTGTGGCACCGCCTCGAAAAACCATGAGACCTCATGCGCAAGATCGGGAAACCGATGTCGAGGGGGACGTGGGAGGCGTAATCTAGCTACGTCCCGTTTCCATTCCCTAGCTGGGCTACCCCTCTAGCCGACAACCCCCTTTCCAGCTTCGCGTGTCCCCCCTAATGAGTTTTTCGCACTTTGGCGCATCTCGCGAGCGTCGATGTCGGAGATCCAGCAACCGCAAGTGTCATGACACGCCCTACATCCCGTAGGCAAGACCTGTCGTCGCCTAGACACAGCTCTGCCATTGTGACTGGCATAATGGCGGCACCGCAACTCACTGCGCGGTAATTCCTTCGCCCCGCTTAGCGTTCTTGTGCTGAGCCGGTGGACGGCGGCGGGGCTGGCGACTTGATCAGGGCAACGGCCTCGGCACGAAAGCGCTTGAGCTCGTGGTCGTGTGGCCGGTCCTTGTCCATCCAGCGCTCGGCGCGCTCGAGCCAGGTGAGGGCTTGCTTGCGGTCGCCGCGGTTCCAGCAGGCCATTGCCAGGAAGAACCAATCGTGGCTGTCGCCGCCGCTGCGAAGCTGCATCGATCGCTCCAGAGCGGCGTGGGCAGCGTTCCAGTCGCCGGCGCGGCAATAGGCGACTCCCAAGGTATTCCAGTACAACCCTTCCAGGGGCGCGTGCCGGACGATCGATTGCGCCAGGGCAACGGCACGAGGCGGATTGCGCAAGCCGAGATCGGGGCATGTCGCCAGCGCCCAGGCGAGGTTATTGGACAATGACAGGGTATTCGCATCTCCGGGCACGTCGCGGTCGGTCTCCGGAGGGCGCGGCCAGGCGTGGACACCGGCCGACCAGAGCCGGACCGACCCATCGGCGGCGATGGTCGCCAGCACCTGGCCGTCCGGGCTGACGGCGACCAACTTGACCATGCCGCTGGGGACCTTGAGCGTCGCCCGCGCCCGGCCGATCACCAGGTCCCAGAGGCGCACGGTCCCGTCGACGCTCCCTGATGCGAGCACGTCGCCGTGCGGGAAAAAAGCGAGGGTCCGGGGCGAGAAGCGATGGCCAGCGAGGCTGAGACGTTCGCGGCCGGATGCGGCATCCCACACCTTGAGCGAACCACCCGCCAGGCCGGTAGCCAGGTCTCGTCCATCGGGAGCGATCGAAACGGCCCGGACCTGCGACCCAGCGGAAAGGGACAAGCTCCGCGCTTCCCGCCGTGCAACCAGGTCCCAGATATGGACAAGAGCGCCGTCGTCCGCGCTGGCCACTGACTTTCCATCGGGAAAGAACGCCAACGCGAGCACAGTGCCCGACAACCCGCGGAAAACGACCTCCTCCCGGCAGGTTGCGGTGTTCCAGATTCGCACCGTGCGGTCCCGGCTGCCGGAGGCCAACGAGCGGCCGTCGGGCGAGAACGCGACGCATTCGACCGGTTGCTCGTGGCCGCGGAGCACGGCCGGCTCGTGGCCGGTGGCGGCGTCCCAGACGCGCACGGTCTTGTCCCGGCATCCCGCCGCGAGACGCTTGCCGTCGGGTGAACAGGCCAGGGCCATGATCGGCGTGTCGAGCGTGGCGAGCACTCGCCGGGGGCGGGCCCGGGACACGTCCCAAAGGGTGATGGTGCCGTCGATGGTGCCGCTCACGAGCGTGGCCGAATCCGCGGCGAATGCGAGCGAGAGCCCCTGCCGGGCGGGAACGTCGAGCGCGACCGAAGGGGACAGTGGAGCGGTGGTCCAGAGCGGAACCGTCCCGTCGTCGCGACCCAGGGCGAAGGTTTGGCCGTCGGGCGCAAGGGCTGCGGTCCGCACGCTGTCTGCAACGCCGAGAGAAAGCACTCGACCTCGCCCCAGGTCCCAGAGCGTCACGCAGTGGGCGTGTTGAAGGACCCCGAGCGTCTGGCCGTTGGCGGCAAAGGCAATCAGCCCGGCGCCGCCGGCATCGCCGCCCAGCGCAATGCGCATGTCGCCGGACGCCACGTCCCAAAGCATGACCGTCCAGCCGGCGCCTCCCGCCGCCAGGGTCTGGCCGTCGGGAGCAAACGCCAGGGCGCTGGACCCGCCGTTCAGCCCGGCGAACCGCCGGAGCCTTTTGCCGTTGGCCAGGTCCCAGAGCGACGGCTCGTTGGCAGTCCCACCGGTGACCAGTGACCGGCCGTCGGGCGCCAGCGCCATGGCCAGGTCGGAGTCTTCAGGGAGCGGAATCCGGCGCTGGATTTCTCCGGTGGCCGCGTCCCAGACGGTCGCAGCACGCTCGCCGAGCGTCACGATCGTGCGGCCATCCGGCGCCAGTGCGACGTCTCGGACCGACTGCGACGGGGCCTCCCGGCGCCAGCGTTCCCGCCCGGTGGCCGGGTCCCACACCGCGACCGAGTGGTCCTCGCCCGAGGATGCCGACGCCAGGAGCTTGCCATCACAAGCAAACCTCAGGGCCGTGACCGGCCCGCGGTGCGCGTGGAGAAAATGGCGCGGGCCGGGCTCGCCGAGCGCCGATAGCGCGATCGTGCCGTCGGCGGCCCCCGACGCGAGCAGGGCGCCGTCGGCAGAGTAGGCGAGTCGGCCGATGGGTCGCCTGTGCAGGGCCAAACCTTGCTGCCGGCTGCCGCCGCAGAGCTGCCAGAGGTAGCCCCACTCGAAGCCGCGCAGGTCCTCCTTGCCGGCGGCCGGCCGTTGCCGCTCGAGGATGTCCAGGGCGTAGGCCACGTTGCCCAGGTCCCAGGCCTGATGGGCCAGATTCATCTCGGCTGCATAGAGATGCCGGCGTATGACCCGCTCGCGCTCGACCGCCTCGGCGCGCAGGAGCGATTCGGCCGCCAGCGCCGTCCTGGTCCGCGCCTGCTCGCGCCAGACCAGCGCCGTCGCCAGCGACGAACCGGCCAGCAAGAGCGCCAGCACGATCAAGGTCGTGGCGACGACCGACGGATGCCGCCGTGCCCACTTGACGACGTGCTGCCATAAGGTCGGCCGCTGGGCACGGATCGGCCTGTCCTCGAGGAAGCGCCGCAAATCATCGGCCAGCTCGCGCGGGTCGCGTAACGGGTCGTCTGCTCCTTGGCCATTGCCTTCAAGAGGATCGTTTCGAGCTCGCGGGGAATCGCCAGGTCGAGCCGCCGCGGGGCGATCGGTTCTTCCTGCGCAATGCGCCGAAGCAGCTCCTGGCGATCGGTGCCGGCGACGGCGGGGCGGAGCGTCGAGAGCTCGTAGAGAGTCACCCCGAGCGCGTAGATGTCGGTGCGATGGTCAACCGCGCCCCGGTGGGCCAGCGCTTGCTCGGGGCTCATGTATCGCAGTGTTCCCAGGACATCACCGGTCATGGTCAGGCCCGCCTCGTCCTGGAACCGCGCCAGGCCGAAGTCGGTGACCCAGAGGTTGCCGCGCACATCGAGCAGCAGGTTGGCGGGCTTGATGTCGCGATGGACGATCCCGAGGCGATGGGCGTAGTCCAGCGCCTCGGCAGCCTGGATTCCCAGCTCGGCGACCAGCCGGAACCGCGCACGCTGACCGGTCGAGCCGAAAGTGGTCGTGCGCGACAAAGGTCGGGAGGTCTCGAGCTCCAGGGGGTCGTCCTGCCGTTGCTCGTGGATGATCTGGGCGAGGGTCCGGCCGTCGATGAACTGCATGGCGTAGTAGTGCACGCCCCGTTCGCAGCCGACCGAGAAGACCGGCACGATGTTGGTGTGGTGCAGTTGAGCGGCGGCGTGGGCCTCGGTGCGGAACCGCTCGAGCTGGCTCTTATCGAGGGCCGCGGCGAACGGCAGCACCTTGAGGGCGACGCGCCGCCCGAGTGAGACCTGCCTCGCCTCGTAGACGACGCCCATGCCCCCGCGGCCGACCTCGCGCAGCAACTGATAATCCCCCAGCTCGGGTAGCGGCTCGTCGACGGAATTTGCCCGGTTGTCGCGCTGGATGTCGAGGACGGCCGATTGGCTCATGTTGGCCATCATCCGTAAGGCCGGCCACAGGCGTCTCAGACGGTCGGCCTGTTCGGGGAACCGCGCGACGTATGCCGACAGGTCGACCCGCTCCCCCGCCTGGAGCTTCTCGGTCAGTTCCTCGACCAGCCGGTTCAAGACCGGGTCATTGGCGGTCGCGGTTCCGTCGAGGTCGGGGCTCGAGGCCGCCTCTCGGTCGGCGCACGCCGCCGACTGAGAGTCTATTCCCGAAGGGGCCGGTCCGGGCGAGCGGGGGGCGTCAGCCCTCTGTCCGGTGAGCGACGGACCTCCAAGACAGGGGGCTGACGCCCCCCGCTCGCCCTTCGGGAACAGACTCTGAGTGCTCGCCGGCCGCGAGCCGGTCTCGATTTCGGGTGGGTCGCCCGTCATGGTCGTTCCTCCGCTTGGCCCAGCTCCAGCAAGCCGCGCAGGCGCTCGAGCGCGCGGGTGTGCCGCGTCATGACAGCCCCGACCGACAGACCGAGGACGGCGGCAATCTCGCCGGGCGAGAGCTGCTCGAGATGGCGGAGCACGAGGACCTCGTGGTCGCGAGGCGGCAGGAGCGCCAGCGCCGCCTGGACCCGCTGGCGCTCTTCGCCGCGGATGGCGCGGCCGCTGGGGCTGGTGTCGTCGGCGACCAGAAGCTCCGCCAGTTGCGTACTCGATGCCTCGGTCGAATCGGCTCCTGCGCGCTGCTCGCGCGCCACGCTGCGACGCCGCGTACTGATGTGCCGCCTCTGGCACTTGCTCAAATGCTGCCAGGCAATGTGCCGGAGCCAGGGATAGAACGGCAAGGGCCGGCTGCTGACGTAATCACTCAAGCGTCCGGCGGCCTCGGTGAGGGCATCCTGCACGATGTCGGATGCGTCGACCCGCGCTGCCATGCGGCGGTCGAGTCGCACCGCGATCATCCGCCACAGCCGCGCCCGGTGGCGGGCGAGCAGCTCGTCGCGCGCCGCAGCGTCGCCTTGCCCGGCACGGACCAGGAGCGCCTCCACTTCCGCCTCGGAAGTGGCCGCTCCGGCGGCCGCGGACTGGTTCTGGGTTCGCTCGGGTATCATCACTTATCGATCCGCCCTCCTTCGCTCAAACCCAGCACCATCATCGCCGGAAACGACGAGACAAATCAAACCCCGGATGAACGGCGCGTCTCGCGATGCTCAACTCACCGGCCGCGAGCAACCTATCGATGACGTCTGTTTTCGCCGGTCGCCTCGCCTCGGCGCGAGCCAGCTCCACCACGTCGCTGCTCACACCACTTCCGCCGAACGTCGCCACGAAGTCGCCGCCCGGCGAGCCATCGTCATTGCCGTCCAAGGCACGCCCCAAGGCATCGGTCAGATCGGCCGCGACGATTTCGAGCCGATCCGTCTGCCCGAGCTTCGGCTTGGCCGCGGGCACGAGCGAAACCGACGAGGTCATGGGGTTCGAAGCCGGCAGGGCCGAAGTCAGCCGGATCGGCTTGTCGGTCGCGACGGCCTTCTTCTTGACCTTCTTCGTTGTGACGCTCGAGAGCTGATAGGCCGCCAGATCGCCGCTGCCCGTGACGAGCCCGCTGAACTCGATCTCGAGCGCCGTTTCGGACTTCGTCCTGGCTTTCTTACCGTTGCCGGCCTTGACCTTGATGATTTCCCAGTGCACCGACGTGACGATCACCGGGGGCGGCGTAGACGTTGGCGTCGGGGTCGGCGTTGGGGTTGGTGTCGGCGTCGGTGTTGGTGTCGGCGTCGGAAGTGTGACCGTGGTCGTCGCCTGGGCAACGCTCGGCGTCGGCTGGACGATACCGGCGTTGCTGGTCGCGACGCTGTAAAACGCGTAAGTGTCGCCGGACGCCCCGGTGAAGGTTGCCGAGGTCGCGGTCGTGTCGGTCAGGAACGGGTTGAACGGCCCGCCGTCGGTGGAGACGAAGACGTTGTAACCGGCGATCCCGGAACCGGCGCCATCGGAGCCGGACCAGGCGACGCTGAAGCTCGGACTGGTCGTCGTCGCCGGCAGCGACGTGACCGCGCTGGTGGGAACCGTCGCGTCGATGGTAACCAGGACTTGCTTGGTCGGGTCTACACCCTGGCTCGGGTCGTCGTCGTTAACCTGGTCGGTGGCAATGGTCGGGGCGCCGTCGAAGCTGATCAAGGCCACGTTGCGAATTTGCGCGCCCGTGGGCAGCTTGCTCTTGGGATCGATCAAGAAACTGACGTAGCCGTCGCCAATGCCGGTGCCGTTCTCAGGGGGCAAGAAGCCGGTCAGAGGGTTGGTCGGCGGCAGATTGGTGTTCGGGTCGATGGATTGGAACGCCACGGTCAAGAGGCCGGTCGCGGGGTTCAGGCTGGCGGTGATGTCCACGTTAAATGTCTGGCCGTCGTCCGTTGTTGAGACCGTGGTCTGGTAATACTGGGAATCCCCTGGAATCACGACGTTGGTGAAGCCGAAACCGATACCGGTGAGCTGGAACGTCGACCAGTCCAGATTCGGATCGAGCTGGTCGGTAATGGAGACGCTCTGTGCCGGTGCGGTGGCCGTCTCGGCATTCTCAAAGTCAATCCGGTAGGGCAAAGTGGCGGTGTCGGCGACGAAACTGGATGGTCCATAGCCGACGGGGCCAATGAGAGCGTTGGGGTCCTGGGAACCTACCGGGGACTCATCTCCACTGCCGCCCGGATTGCCGCCCCCCGGGCCGGGAGGAGGCGCTGGCGGCGGCGGAGGCGGGGGCGGCGGAGGCTGGCAATCTCCCGTTGTGTTCGCTGCTTCGCAATCCAGGTACGCCTGATAAAGTGCGTCGGCCGCAGCCACATAGGACTCGTATCTTTGATAATCGTGAGTTGCCGTAAGATAAAACGTATTCAAAGAGTCCACGGTGTTGGAAAACTGTTGAATTGCATTATAGGTGTTGACACCGGCGCTGATCAGCGCAGTCAATCCCGCGACCACCTTTGACCCCAGTGAGTCGGCCACGCCCTGCATTGCCGTGACAATGTCGCCTGACGTGGCGACCATATCATTGATGGTCGTAATCGCCGTTAGGCGTGACGGATCGGCGAACAGATCCGTAATCAGACCTACCAGGTCGCCAGCGAGACCAATCAAGGTATTCACTGTACTCGCCGCGATCTCGAACAATTTCAGTTCCGCGCTAAAACCCGAGAGCAGTTGAGCTACATCCCCGGCGACCTGGGCGGCTTGAAGCAATATCACAGGCTCATTCACATTGTAATCATAGGTAAGTGCTCTGGAGGCACTCTCATAATCGTCCCAAGCGCTATTCGCTACATTGTCCATGGCTTGCACTTGCTGCGCAGCGGCCCCACAACATCCCGGCCCTTGGGGTGGCACGGGTGGCAAAGGCAACTGTGGCTCCTCATATAAGTATGCCTGAAGAAAATCCAAAGCACTAGGGTCGATCTTTCCAAGCTGGACCGTGGTGCCAACGGGAATCGAGACGGTTTGCCGTTTGGGTGCATTGCTTCCAGGCACCAAGATTTGCAAGGTCAGGTTGTTTCCTGATGCGGTCGTGATGACGAATGAGCCATCGGTAGCGGCGACGGCCGTGCCGATCGTTCGCCCCACACTATCGAGAATGGTGACGTTTGCACCGGAGATGACATTGCCGTTGGAATCGACCACCGTGCCGGTCACCATCGTCGTGCTGGTCACCAGCTTGCTCGAACCGTTGGCCGTCGTGCCGGCGACCGTCATCCCCGTGGTGATTCCTGCCAGGAAGCCATTGGCGAGCACCACGAGGTCATAGGTTCCGGTGGGCACGCCTGGAATCTGGTAGCTGCCATTAGACTGAGTCGTGCCGCTGAATTGAATCTGGTCGTTAGCTTCCGAGTAAAGCGTGACCGTCGCTCCAGCAATCGGGCTGCCAGACCCGTCCGCAACTTGACCGCTGACCGTATAGCCGCTCTCGAAGGTCGCGAGCTGGCCCTGGGAATTATAGGTGTAAAGATCTTGCTTTCCGTCAGGGTACTGCACGGACAGCAAGGCATTGTCGCTCGGAGTGCCGGTGGCGGGGACGTAGGTGTATGACAATTTGCCATCCGGGCCGGCGACGCTGGTTAGATAGGTATTTGTCGGATCATAGGAGTAAGTCGCGGTCTGTCCCGTGGAGCTGGTGACGGAGATGATTCGGCCGGCCGTATTGTACGTGATCTGCACGTTCGCGCCCGAGGGGGCGGTCAGGCTTGTGAGCAGGCCGTTGGTATAGCCGGCGGTAACCGTGTCGTCGGTGGCGTCAGTCACGTAGCTTTCGGTGCCGTTGGCGGCAAACCCGATGACCTGGCCACCGGCCTCGTGCAGAGTAAAGCCGCCGCCGTCATTCGCGGTCAAGGTGCTGCCGTCACCGGCCGTGGAGACATAGTGGTAGAAGTAATACTCGAATGTTTCGGAACCGCCGTCTCCCGTGATGGTCACGTCGCCGTCCGGCAGCGTTGCCAGCGTCAAGCCGAAGCCGTTGGTCCATACCCAGCCGGCGCCAAAGGGGCCGACCTGCTCTCTGCCGTTGATCGAGTTGACAAAGGCCCGGTCGATGGCGGGAGCAAGGCCCGTGGCCGGCGCCTGCAGATCCTGCGTCCACTCGACCGGCGCCCCGGTTGCGTCACTGGCCTGTTGCAACTTCGTACTGCCAGAGCTGGGACACGTCCTGGACGTTCTGCCCCCCAAAACCGAAGAAAGCGGCGGCGTTGTCGAGGCTGGAGACATAGTCGCCCCAGGTGTTGCCGATTTCCGCGGTCAGGTTCGGGTAAATGATGTTCCAGGCTGCCGCGGAGATCGTCGGAGGCTGCAGGCTGTCCTCGAGCGAGCTCCAATCGATGGCGGCGGTATCGTCGGCGGTGTAGGAGGTGAGGGTGAAATCGACGTACGGTTGGATGGAAGCCCATTGCGACGACAGCCAGCCGGCTTCATAGACCGGCACCATCTCCGATTCACCCGGCTCGAGAATGCCGGGCGTCGAACCGCTGGCCAGGATTTGCACCGATTGGCCATAACCCGCTGGATTGGTCGCGGTTTCAAACCCCTGGTTTGCCAGCGCGGGATTGAGCGTCAGCAGGGCTCCCTCCAGGCCGTTCAAGGTTGTCGCCGTCACTTCCAGCACCGGCGCAGGCATGGCCAGATCGCCGGTATTGCTGTATTCGACGTAGATGACCGACGGTAGATGACGGCCGACCGGGTTGGGTACGATGATCTGGGTCTGGAGATCCGCCTGCCCTCCCTGGATCATCGTGAAGCTGTTGGGCAAGGTCGCCGAACCGCCCCCTTGAGACTCCATCACCTCGACCGAATACTGGCCGGGAGGCACCGCGCCCGCGGCGAACGATGCGGTCATTTGCGTGGCGGAAACCAGCAAGGTCGAGCTGGGAGCGTAAGTCGTCCCGCCCGTGCCGACGAGCTGCACGGTCGTCGTGCTGTCGAAACCGCCGCCTGTCAGCGTCAGGGTCGCGGGGCCGTTTGTGCCGTAATGGTCCGGAGTGAGACCGGTCACGACGATGGAATCGGTCGTTGCCACGAGCGCGAACTGGCTGGGGGCCGGCACATCGGCGGCGTACAGGAGGATGTACCAGGTGCCGGCGGCGGCGGACGGTACCAGGATTTGCTGATTCGCCGACGCCAGATCTGTATCCCGATACTGGTAAGAGCTGCGCGTGGGAGCGGTACCCAGGCTCAGATACAGCTCGTCCTGGTCGGCGCTGGAGGCGTCGCTCAGATCGACCAGGAGCTGGCTGCCGGCCTGGGCACGGTGACGGTAAACAGCTCGGCCTGGTTACTACCTTGCACTGTTCCCTGATACGTCGAGCCGAGCACCAGGCCGGTTTGAGATGTCGGCTGCAGGTCGAAGGCGTAGGCCCCGGTCTGGCCGGCGCTCGCTGTGCGCCGTCAACACATAGTTTCCGGATGTGGGCAAGGTGATCAGATCCGAGCTAGTATTCGCGTCAATGAACGCGGTGTACCCGTTGGGTCCGGTCAGGTCGAACTCGATGGCGGAGCTGGACTCGTTCAAGCAGAAGGAACTTGACCTGGTCGTTGGCCAGTGCGGAGAACGTCCAGAAGTTGACCTGGTATGGGGTGTAGAGCTGCCCATAAAGTCGTTTGATCGAGCGACAGGGCGGCCGTGCTGGCCGTGGCGTCGAAAAGGCCGATCGTGTAGTTTCCCGTGCTGCTCGGTTCAGCGGATGGAGCGGAAACGATGACTCGATAGGTTCCATCGGCGGGCAAGGCGACGCCGAGCAGGTTTACATCGGCGCCCGCCTGAGCACTGGTTCCCGAGGCCAGGATGTTGCCGCTCGCGTCCACGATCTCGACCTGGGCAAAGCCGAGGTTTGGTTGCAACGGGGCGGGCGGAATATTGAGATCGCCCGGGTTTACGACAACGCTGACATCTTCTCTGGCCCGGCCAAAGAAGGTCCATGTATTGGTGGGATAAGTGCCATTGATGATTCCGGGGGTAGTCGAATCGAGCACGAGGGAACCGCCGGGCGGGATCTGGTGTATCGAGCCGTTCACGACGGTCCCGTTGACTTGCGAAAGCCCGGGCATAGACGGCCAAACCATTGAGATCGAGGGTGCATCCCGCGGGGACGATCAGGTTCTCGACGTAGAGGGCTTCGGGCTTGGTTCCCGGCGAGTTTTGGGCCTGGTCCACCAGTTGCACGTAGGTGCCGTTGCCCAGTTCCAGGGTCCCGTAGGCGAAATTGTTCACGAAGACCGGCGGCCACATTGCCGAGGTCCTCGCTCATGACCTCGAGTTGTTCGGGGAGCTGCGGACGTGCCCGAGCCACTCAGAACGACCGTCCCCTGGGGATTGAACAGGTCCGCGTCTTGCGTGTTCCCGAGTAGGTTGCCGCTCAAGGTAATGGTCGCTCCCGGATCGCAGGAAAGCAGTCCCGATCCGTTGACGATGACCGAGCCGCTCTCAGGGCGAGAGTCCCGGACTGGACTGCAAGTTGCCCGAATCATTGAAAGCGACGTCAAGAGTCGTCGTGCCGCTGCTGACCGCCTCGGTCACGCTGCCGGCGTTGTTGAAGGTGCTGTTGCCCTGGTCGTTGTACCAGGGAAGAGTCGCTCTGGATGGTGAAGCTGGCCCCGGCCAGGTTGTTGAAGACGCTGGCGTTTTGCTGGTCGAAATAGCCCGCTTGACTGAGCCAACGGCCCGAGCCGGCGTTGTTGAGCGTGCCGCCGTTCAAGACCTCCACGTAACTCGTGCCATCAGCGGCGCCGAGCACCAGCGTGCCGTTGGCATTGACGCGTCCCCGTGCCGCTGATCGTGCCGTTCAACCAGGTCAAGGCGCCGCTGACGTTCACCGTACCCGTGGCGGTGAGCGTGCCGCCGGTAATCGTCAAGCTTTGGGTGGTGGCCGGCGTGGCGCCGCTGAAGGTGACCGTGCCGCCATTCGCGCCGCCATCCACCAGGGTGGTGCCGCTGACATTGTACGCCCCCGCCATGTCGACGGTGCCGTCTCCGAACTCGACGGTACCGGCGCCGCTGATGCTGGCCGTGCTCGTGGTCGTGATCGCGGGCGTGCCGCCGTCGAACCCCAGCGTTCCCGCCGACACGCGGAAGCTGCCGCTGGCGCCGTCGATGCCCCCGCCTGCGAGACTCAGCGTGCCGCTCTGCACCAGCACGCTGCCGCTGTTGTTAAACGCCACCTCGAGGGTTGACGTGCCGCTGCTGACCGCCTCGGTCATGCTGCCGGCGTTGTTGAAGGTGCTGTTGCCCTGGTCGTTGTACCAGGTAGGTGTGCTCTGGATGGTGAAGACTGGCCCCGGCCCGGTTGTTGAAGACGCTGGCGTTTTGCTGGTCGAAACAGCCGGCTTGACTGAGCCAGCTCGCCGAGCCGGCGTTGTTGAGCGTGCCGCCGTTCAAGACCTCCGCGTAACTATTGCCATCAGCGGCGCCCAGCACCAGCGTGCCGTTGGCATTGACGCGTCCCCGTGCCGCTGATCGTGCCGTTCAGCCAGGTCAAGGCGCCGCTGACGTTCACCGTACCCGTGGCGGCTGAGCGTGCCGCCGGTAATCGTCAAGTTCTGGGTCGTGGCCGGCGTGGCCCCGCTGAAGGTGACCGTGCCGCCATTCGCGCCGCCATCCACCAGGGTCGTGCCGCTGACATTGTACGTCCCCGCCATGTCGACGGTGCCGTCTCCGAACTCCACGGTGCCGGCGCCGCTGATGCTGGCCGTGCTCGTGGTCGTGATCGCGGGCGTGCCGCCGTCGAACCCCAGCGTTCCCGCCGCCACGCTGAAGCTGCCGCTGTCGCCGTCGATGCCCCCGCCTGCGAGACTCAGCGTGCCGCTCTGCACCAGCACGCTGCCGCTGTTGTTAAACGCCACGTCGAAGGTGGACTTGCCGCTGCTGAGAGCCTCGGTCACGCTGCCGGCGTTGTTGAAGGTGCTGTTGCCCTGGTCGTTGTACCAGGGAAGAGCACTCTGGATGGTGAGGCTGGCCCCGGCCAGGTTGTTGAAGACGCTGCCGTTTTGCTGGTCGAAATAGCCGGCTTGACTGAGCCAACGGCCCGAGCCGGCGTTGTTGAGCGTGCAGCCGTTCAAGACCTCCACGTAACTCGTGCCATCAGCGGCGCCCAGCACCAGCGTGCCGTTGGCATTGATGGTCCCCGTGCCGCTGATCGTGCCGTTCAACCAGGTCAAGCCGCCGGTGACGGTGAGGGCGCCGGCTGCGTTCACCGTGCCATTGCTGAGCTCGGTGTTCTGAGCAGCGAGCGTCACGCCGGAGTCGATGGTAATCGTGCCACTCCAGTCGATCTGGAGGTCGCCGAGGGCGCCGCCACTCAAGTAGGCGGCATCGACGGTCGAGGCATCGTTCTGGGCGGTGTCACCAAAGATGACCGTGTCCCCCGCGACCGGGGTCGTGTCCGAGCTCCAGTTCTTGGGGTCGCTCCAGTTGGTGCTGACGGCCGCGTCGGCACCGGTCCATTTGACAACGGAGAGCAGGGTGCGGTCCTCGAGCGTCTCCAAGAGCGGGCGAGGGCGTTTGCGAGGGGCAGAGCGTGGCCGTCGTGAAGTGAACATCGAATGAGTCTCCCGGAGGGCACCGCCTCGAATTCCGGCGAGCGCGCACCGGTGTGCGCAGCGGCGGCAACGGATCACCCTGAGCCGCACGACAGTCGACAGCACGGAGACTCGGTTCCCCTGCTGACGTGTGCGAGACCTGTGCGCGTCTGCCACCGTCCAGATTGGGTATTCCGGAATGGCTCGAAACCTTACAGTCTTCCACCAGATCGGGCGCGAATGCTACGAGCCGGAAGCGTGAGCGACAGGACCACGATCGCCGCCTCTGGGGCCCACGACACCGTCGCGTTCGGTTCGACGCGGTCATCGTCTCTGCGGCGGCGATGGTGATGCTCTCCGTGGATCCTGGACCTGTTGACGTGATCTGAGCGGTGGCCCGGCCGGTCGTGCCAGGAGAGTTGGTCGCGCCGGTCAACCGCTGTTCCGCGACATCTCGATGATCTTTTCCCTGACATTCGCGGTCAGCCCGTGCCACCTGGCGACAAGCTCGCGCAGGGCCAAATCGGTGTAGGCCGTATGCAGACAGGGGGAGGCGTATCGACGTAACTACCTTGCTGTGCTTCGGCTTGGGAAAATTGGGGCGCGGATGCGATTCCCGCCGCCTGCTCTCCTGGTTCTGGCCCGCTTCCGGTCAGAATTCGGACCAACTGAGACACGCGTGGCCGAACGTGGATGACTACCTTCATAATTAACGTTGTGCGCGTCGGTCGGATCGACCGAAGTGTCGGATGGTCGTCTTGCGCGCTTCTGGCGGATCGACCGAAGCCACCTCAGCCCAATTGGCTTCGGTGTCGTCGGACCGACGTGCGCAAGAGGAGAGAAAGGCGACTCCCGGCCGGCTGGAGTGCACAGACCTTGCACGACCTGCCTTTTGTGAGCTTCCCGACAACCTTGCAGCCGCCGGACCGGCATCGCTTGCATCGAATTTTCGATAAGATTTTAAAAAGGTAGATACAAGAACCAATTCCATCGGTAATATTAAAGGTAGTTCCTCCTTCACCTCCCACTTCAATTCGCAGCCCGGAGTCAATCGCCATGAACGAAGTGTCGACGGAACCGATCGCGCAGGCTACGGAAGAGGTCGCGGACATTGCCGAAGGCGTTGAGTCTTTCGATGCTCCGCCCGTAACAGAGCTCGTGGAGCCGGTCCAGGACCAGCTCACTCCGACCGAACCTGTCGAAGAGGTCGCGCCGATCCAGGATGAAGTCATTCCGACTGAGCCCATCGAGGAGGTCGCGCTGAACCAAGACGAGCTCACCCCGGCCGCGGCCGCCGCAACGGTCGCGCCGATCCAAGACGAAGTCATCCCGGCCGCGGCCGTCGAACAGGCCACACCGATCCAAGACGAAGTCGTTCCGGCCGCGGCAGTCGAGCAGATCTCGCCAGTCGCCAACGAGGCTGTTCCGACTGAGACCGCGGAGGAGGTGGCGCCGGTTGTGGCCGACACCATCCAGTCTGAGGTGCTGGAGAAGGCCGCACCGGTAGCGGACGAGGCCGGTCCGACCGAAACGGTAGAGCAGGTCACGCCGGTCATGGACGAAGTCATCCTGACCGCGGCTGTCGAACAGGTCACGCCGGTCATGGACGAAGTCAATCCGAGCGAGGCCGTCGAGCACATCACGCCGGCCCAGGAGGAAGTCGTTCCGGCTGAGGCGGTCGAGGAGGTCATGCCGGAACATGCAGAGGTCGTCTCGGTGTAGGAGAGTATTGCGACCATCGACGAGTGGCTGCTTCGCAATCGAAACGCATCGTCGGCGCAGCGGGCAGCTACTCGGGATGGCGCACGGGAGTGGGATTTACCTAACGCGGCCTTCGGCCGCAACCCCATCGGGATTCCCGATTCGCGATTCCGGATTCCCGAAGGGGAATGATTCCGGTATCGAGAATCTCGAATCCGGAATTCGGAATCCCCAGAGGTGCGGCATGGCGCAGCGAGCCTACGGAGGAAGACTCTGACGCGGCCTGCGGCCGCAACCCCATCGGGATTCCCGATTCGCGATTCCGGATTCCCGAAGGGGAATGATTCCGGTATCGAGAATCTCGAATCCGGAATTCGGAATCCCCTGATGTGCGCGACGGCGCAGCGAGCCTACGGAGGAAGACTCTAACGCGGCCTGCGGCCGCAACCCCATCGGGATTCCCGATTCGAGATTCCGGATTCCCGAAGGGGAATGATTCCGGTATCGAGAATCTCGAATCCGGAATTCGGAATCCCCTGATGCGCGCATGGCGCAGCGAGCCTACGGAGGAAGACTCTGACGCGGCCTGCGGCCGCAACCCCATCGGGATTCCCGATTCGCGATTCCGGATTCCCGAAGGGGAATCGATCCGGGAATCCGGAAACGAATCAGGTGCTCGCGCAGGCGAGCCTACGGAGGAAGACTCGACGCGGCCTTCGGCCGCAACCCCATCGGGATTCCCGATTCGCGATTCCGGATTCCCGAAGGGGAATGATCCGGGAATCCGGAATCTCGAATCCGGAATTCGGAATCCCCTGATGCGCATGCGGCAGGGATCCGTACGGAGGACGACTCTATGGGATGACCTGAGGCGAGGGTGCAGCCCCCCCCACCGCCGCGATTCGGCAGTGGATCACATTGTCCATCACCATCCGCGGTTGGAGCGCAGCGCACGCACATGCCGTCGCCCGCGCTCCTGAAGCGTGGTCCGGCACTGAGCCACGATTCCCCACGAAGCGCTACGACGTTTCGAGTTGGCGCAGCTCGCTTCGGTCGGATCGACCGAAGCAACAGGATCAATCGGCTTCGGTGTCGTCGGACCGACGTGCGCAAGACTCGTTGGAAGAGGTTTCAGAGCAGCATGGCATTCACTGAGAAAGCCGAGCCAGTACGCGCGGCTGCCGGACCGGCGCGTTGAGAGATTGACCGCTTGGGGGTATAGTCGTCTACCGATCACCTGACGGCCAGCCGCTCCAGATGCCCAGGCCTTTTCAATCCGTCCACGAGTTCCATGGATGCGGCGGGGCCCGATCACCGCCAGCGTCCCGCGGTCGGGAATCGTCGCGCCACATCGGGCCAACGAGCCTTTCATCGTAGCGGAGTTCTTTGGATGTGTGGACACATCGGCCAGTACGCATGTCGCGGCATGGTGGCGATTGTCTTCGTATCGATGCTGTGGGCATCGATCGATGCGAAAGCGGCGGATGAGCCTCTCGCGAGCGAGAGACCGAAACCCGCCTGGCTGGACGGCTCGGCCCGCTACGACTTCGTGATGGACGAGCAGACCCTCGCCATCAAACCTGTAGAGGCGGCGACGGACGACAAGCTCAGTCGCGACGGCCGGGCCCGGTGCATCCTGGTCGTCCCGAAGAGCCCGGTCAAAGGCAACCCGTGGTCCTGGCGCGACCTCCACCGGGATCATCAGCCGCCGGCCGAGGCCGAGCTACTGGCGCGAGGGTTCCATCTGGCGTTCATCACGCCCGGGCCGCCCCGGCAGCGGGAGGCCTGGCTCGCCTTCCTGACTGAGAGGCATCGGCTGTCCCGCAGGCCGGTCTCCGTCGGCATGAGCGTCGCCGGCGAACTCCGGGCCGGGACCGCCAAGGTCTCCATCACACCCGACGACGTCAAGATGCCCGTCCACGACACATGCTACGCCCGCAGCCTGGTGCTTGACGTCGGCGGCGAGCGGGTTGCCATCGTCGCCGTGGACCTGGGCGTCTATACCAGCGATCGCCTGGTCGCGGCCTGCAAGGAGCGGTTCGGGATCTCGCATCTCGTGCTCAGCTCCTCCCATACGCACTCGGGACCTGGCCGAAATCATGCTACCTTCGTCGAGGGACGGATCATCCAGGTCGTCGAAGCCGCGATGAAGGACATGTTCCCGGCGCGGATCTCCGCCGGGCACAGGAGCTTCCCCCAATTAGGGTTCAATCGTCTCGTCGTGCGGGAGGACGGGCACACCCGCGAGTCCTGGTTCGGGGACGACCACTACACTTCCGAGAACCCCGAGCGGATCCCCTTCGGCCCGGTCGACCCGGAAGTCGGTGTGATCAAGGTCGAGGACAAGCAAGGCCGGCCGCGCGCCATCGTGATGAATTACGCCTGCCACGCCGACGTGGTCTGCCAAAACTACGCCATCTCGGCCGACTACCCCGGGGCGGCCACGAGGAAGGTGGAGGACGCGTTCGGCGGCGGCCTGAACTGCCTCTTCGTCCAGGGCGCCGGGGGAAACATCGAGTCGCTGATCATCAGCTCGCGCCGGACCGGTCCGGACGACCCGTTTCAGACCGACTACAGTACCATCGAGAGGGTCGGCGACCTGCTCGCGTACGAAGCCATCAAGCTCGCCAGATCGTTGGGCCCGGCGGCCCGAACAGAGACGGCGATCCGCTACATGAACGACTCCCTCAAGTTTACCGGCCGCTTCGACAAGAACGCGGTCTTCGACGTCCATTTTTCCACCATCCTGATCAACGACGACATTGTGATCGCCACGTTTCCGGGCGAGCCGTTCATCCAGCTCCAAATCGACTGGAAGAAGAAGGTGGAGGTGGCGCACCCGTTCCTGTTCGGCTACACGTGGCACGGGGGCACCTGGCCGAGCTACGTGCCGGACATCAAGTCCGCGGCGCAGGGCGGTTACGGGGCGGACCAGTCGAACCCGAAAATGATCGAGGTTGGCTCCGGCGAGGCGGTGATGAACAAGCATCTGGAGAACATGTACCGGCTGACCGGGCTGATGCGCGAGGAGCCCGGCCCGGTCGGATTCAAGCCTGGCCCGCGATATCAAGTCAATCGGGTGCCACGGGACAGGTGAGTCCGATGCCGGCATCGGGCCGATGCCAGGCTCTCAAGCGGACCTGGCCGGGATCGCGCCCGAGCGGCCGTCGGGCCGCGCCACCGGTCTACGGACGGGCGTCGTTGAGCTGAGCGCCTCCCCGGGCTACGGAATCCTCATGATCGAGCCGACGGTCCGGCGCCCGTCCGGGCTGCGATCTACCCGAGCCCCTCCCCAAGTGTGGCGTAAAGGGGTTCGAAGCCGTCCCACTTCTGTGCGTAAAGACCGGGCGCCGGCCGGGTCGCCGGGGTGGGCTCGGGCGACGGTCTTTCCTCCGGAGCGACCGCTGGCCTACTTGCCGACGACGCCACAGGCTTTCAATGCCATCAGGGCGAAGGCTGTCCCGGCATTGGCGATATGGTGCTCACCATCGGCGCGGACTGAGCGAGTAAACCAGCATCCTGAAGCTGCGCTGGTGGGTCTTGAGCCAGTCCACGCCGCGGCGCATCGGCTCCCGAGTCGCCGGGACGCCCGCCTGCCGCAGGACGAAGAGGATCAAGCCGGTCGCGTATCCATCGCTTTCGGCCGGTTCCTCGTTCGCCTTGGCGACCAGGCGTTTCCAATCGCCAAGCGACTTGAGACTCCAGCCGCCATCGTCGCGCTGCCGGTCCAACAGGTCCTGGATCGTCTGCGCGCGCTCGGCGGGAGTCATCAGGTCCTGCAGCGGTATCGACGCCCACAAGAGCCAGGCCTTGTGGTGCAAGCTGGGCCTCGGAATCCGGCGCAGGTATCCCTGCAATCGGGCCAGCCCATCTTTCGCGGCGTCGGCCCTGGCATACGCGTCCGGGGCGTGCCCGGCCCCGAGCGCCGCATAGATGGCCCCGAATTCATCATCGCACTCCATCGGCGCCAATCCCGTCTTGTTCCAGGTCCAAGAGCCGTCCGTCTGCTGGAGCTCCCACATCCGGTCCAGGGCCCGACGGGTCAGGGGGTGGAGCTTGCCGGTCGTCTGTGCGTCGTGCAGGGCGAGTGTGGCCGCGATGGCCACGACTTCGGTCACACCCTCGGAGACCTTCAGCGACCCCTTGCCTTTCAGGTAACCGGCCCCTTTCCCGCCGCGGTCCCAGGCCACGACGCGGTCCTCGAAGAACTTACGGACCTGGCCTTCGGCGGGTGCCTCCGGGTCTCCGCTGCCTGTGCGAGCCAGGAGATAAGGATAGCCGGTGTGGCAACTCGCGCATTTCCTCTCCCCCAGCCAGGTGAGCGTCTCGCCGTCGAGGAACTGCTGGGCCTTGGTCAGCGACAAGGCACTGGCCAGCGGTTCGCCGGGGCTTCGGGAGGGCGGCTCGTCGGGGCCCTTGGTCTTCGCCTGCGGCTGCCCTGCAATGCCTCCCCAAGTCACGGCGAGCAGCGAGACCGCCACGATGGGGCCACATCGCAGGAAGGACCGGCCGAAGCGGATCGGGCTCACGGATGCCCGTCGTTGCACATTCATCGGACTTCTCCTCCCCCTCCTCGGCCACCGTTTCCACGACATTTGTCAGAGATGATCTCGGTCAATGGTAAGAGCGGGAGTCCTTGGTGTCAATGGCCAAGGGAGTCGGCAGCTAGGTCTTCGGCCGGTCTCGCGTCCGCACGGGGGCTGACGGCAGTCCCGGGGCGGCTCGCGCGGTCCCTCCATCGCCTCCATTAGAGTCGTCCTCCGTAGGATCCCTGCGGCGTGCGCGCCTCTGGGGATTCCGAATTCCGGATTCGCGATTCCGGATTCCGGAATCATTCCCCTTCGGGAATCCGGAATCGGGAATCCCTCTTGGGTTGCGGCCTGAGACCGCGTTAGAGCCCTTTAAGGGGAAAATTTGGCACAGGTGAGTCAAGTTTTTGGGTCAAGATACGATTGAACACATAAACCTACTCCCCATTGGACGGAGGGGGTACCTTGTGGCCGGTTTCCGTTCCTGGTTGCCCGCGTGCGGTGGGTTTGATGTTTGGGACCAAGATGGTCCTGGACCGCTGTTGGTTATCGCTTGATGGCGTAAACCGGAACAGAACGGCTACGATGTTGATTGTACAGGCGTCAGTTGGTTGGAGGCAAAGCCTCGCTAGAGTCGTCCTCCGTAGGATCCCTGCGCCGTGCGCGCCTCTGGGGATTCCGAATTCCGGATTCGCGATTCCGGATTCCGGAATCATTCCCCTTCGGGAATCCGGAATCGCGAATCGGGAATCCCTCTTGGGTTGCGGCCGGAGGCCGCGTTAGGAGTTCCAAGGATCAATGAAAATGCTTCAACTGGGATTCGGCATCGTTGGAACGGGCATGATTGCTGGCGTTATCGCCGACGCGATAGCCAGATCGGCAAACGCGAGATTGACAGCCGTGTCAAGCCGGCGAATCGAGAACGCGCAGGGCTTCACGGCCGAACGCCAAGGGGCCGCGGCGGTACAAGGAATCGATGGCTTACTCACCCGCAACGACGTTGACGCCGTCTACATCGCGACCCCCACGGTCGCAAAGGAAGCGATTGCTCTCGCGGTGATCGGGGCCGGCAAGCATATCCTGGTCGACAAGCCGTTCGTGGACCAGGCTTCCGTCCTGCGGATGACCCAGGCCGCCGCCGCCAAGGGTGTCGCGTTCATGGACGCAACCCATTTCGTCCACCATCCCCGCACGACGGCCATCCGCGCGGCGTGCGCGGAGAAAGTCGGCGAGCCCCGATCCCTCCATACGACCTTCTACTTTCCATTTGCGGATCGCGATAACATCCGCTTTGACCCGAAGCAGGAACCGATGACCGCGCTCGGGGACATGGCGTGGTATTCGATGCGGGCGGTGGTCGAGTATCTTCGGCCCGAAGGGCGAATCACGAAAGTCGTCACGGCTCCCGAGCGCGATCCCGGGACCAACGCGGTGGTCCGTGCGTCGGGCTTGATCGCTTTCGAGGGCGGTCAGGTCTCAACCTTCGACGTCGGCTATACCGCAAGTACGATCATCATGGACCTGCAACTCCTGGGGACCACCGGCGTCATCGGGATGGACGATTTCGTCCTGGACTGGGAGAACAGCTTCGCGTTCAAGGATCCGGAGATGAAGGCCGGGTACACCCACCGGACCGGGATGGCGACGCGCAAGGACACGACGTTTGTTCCGACACCGTCGAAGACCCCGCAGGAAGTCGCCATGATCGAGGAGTTCGCCGAGCTGGCGGCTTCCGGCAATGCCGCCCGACGGGCCGACTCTGCCCACGCTTCCCTCAAGACTCAGGAATATCTGGATGCGCTCTGGGTTGCGGCGTCATCCTGACCCGCGAGGAGGGACAACGGGGTTTACACGCCCTTCGGCAAACGTCCTTGAATCCAGCCCACGTTGTAGAGGACGGACTGCTCGTGGGTAAAGCCGCAGAGGACGATCGGAGAAAACCCGCGCCTGACGCGTCGGTCGAATTCACTCGCGAGGGCCTCTTGCGTCAGGCCGAAGGTCAGGTCGCAGCCGCGGTCGGCCACTTTTTCGAGGATGATCGAGAAGCAGGTCGTCTCGCCGACGGGAGACGCCGTGAGAGAGATCGGCATGTAGCCATCGGCCTGGGCGCGGGAGGCGAAGGCCTGGAGGGCGTCGAAGTTGAGTTCGTAGGCATGGCGCTGGGGACGTAGCGACGAACCCGAGGAGAAGACCGCGAATCGTCGCCCCTCCGGCGTGGGATATCCCGCCAGATAGACCAGGCGCTGCGCCAATCTTTCGATCCGTTCCAGGCGGGCGCGAACGGAGGGAAGATCGAGACCGAGGGACTGGTCGATGGTGTCGTCCGTCTTGCGGAAGTGGCTGACGATCCCGCTTCGCGAGGCGACCCGATACGCGTCGAAGAGCGCGAGCTGGTACCCGCGGGACGCCATGGCGTTCGAATACACATTGAATTGGTACATTTCGGAATGAATCATGAGGTCCCACGCCACTCGCTTGCGATTCGGCAGGGCGATCGCGGCGAACATGGGGCGTTGCCCGTCCTCGAAAACGCTGATGCCGGTGGGCATGGCGTCGCGAGAGCGCACGAACTCGACCCACGATCTAAATCCGAGGATGTCGGCTTCATAAATTGCATAAATATTTTGATGATGATCTTCGAGCCGGATGCCCGAGCCGCTGCGCGGGTTGTCGAGGTCGGCAGTGGGGAGGGGAGGCAGGGGGATGGGGTCAACGTGCACGTCGGACGCCTGGGAGATCTCGGCCGGCGAGGGTGGCGGCGGGTCGATGCGCCGGCCGTCGTCGAAGACCATGAGCGGGCGAGGAACTCGGGCCGTAGACGATCCCGCGGCGGCGATGCAGGCTTCGAGCCGGTAGACGAGGTCCCTCATCGAGCTCGGACGATCCTTCGGATCCTTTGCCACCATCTTCGAGAACAATTCGTCGAGGGCGGCCGGAACGTCAGGTCGGCGCATCCGCAGGCTCGGCACGGGCTGATCGCGATGGGCGAGCAGGCGCTGCATGAGGCTTGCCCCACGATAGGGCGCGCTCGCCGTGAGCAGGTAATGGAGGGTGCAGCCGAGGCTGTAGATGTCGGATCGGGCGTCGGCGAGGCGGGGGTCGAACGCCTGTTCCGGGGACATATAATCGACGGTTCCCATCAAGGTGCCCGAGAGCGTGATCGCGCCGCCGTCCTCAGAATGCTCGTTGTCCAGCCGGGCGAGGCCCAGGTCGAGGATCTTCACGACTCCGGCGGCGTCGATCATCAGATTGGAGGGCTTGATGTCGCGGTGCACGATCCTCTCGTCGTGGGCGACCGCGAGCCCCTGCGCGGCCTGGATCATCATGTCGAGCGCCGTTGACGGCGATCGAACGCCCTGCGTCTTCACGAGCCGGCTCAGGTTGGTCCCTTCCACGAATTCCATGACGAGGAAATGCATGCCGCCGGCCTCGTCGGCGTCGATCGCGCGGACGATGTTCCGGTGGTTCAGCTTCGCCGCCGCCTCGGCCTCGCGATGGAACCGCTGGACGAGCTCCGGGTTTCCCGCGAGGGAAGGCGGCAAGATCTTGAGGGCGACCACCTGCTTGAGTCGACGATGTCGGGCCTTGAAGACCTTGCCCATGCCGCCGACGCCGAGCTTGGCGAGCACGATGTAGCGACCGATGACCAGCCCTTTCGCCTTCCCCTGGCAGATCGCGCCGGCCTGATAGCTCGTCAGCCATCCCGCCGACACCATCGTGCGGCCGAGCTGCCGGCTATTGGTCGGCGGTTGCGCCCCCGCGATCCTGCGCCAGGAACGCCGTCGCCTCGGCGCCGTCCAGCAGGCCGAGGTCGTCGACGGCTCGCACGAAGTCGTCAACACTGATGCTGTCCGCGTCCTCGTCCGAGTCGCGCGATCGATTGATCGGGAGGTCGGGGATCTCGCCAGGGGGGGTGGCCTGCGGGTCGGAGTCGGCCTGGGTGGGCGCGGGCGAGTGGTCTGGGTCCGTTGTGGCGTGGGCGATCGTGGCGTCGAGGTCGGCCGGGCCGAGCGTCTTACCGGTCACCGCAGGGGACGTCAGGCAGCGCGCGCAGAGGCCCTCCGGAGCATTCGCGGGTCGTTCGGCGCCGCAACGCGGGCATCGGATCGCATCGGCGGCCATGGGGGGAAGAATCCTTGGGCACGGCGTCGTCCCGGATGGATCGATCAGCCGCAGTGCCGAAGCCCGAGCGGGAGCAGCGTCACATCGGGCGTATTGTCGCAAATCCTCCGGGTCGTGGAAAGCCGATGGTCTGACTTTCCCCGGATCCTCGGCTCGATCTCCCGGCCGTTTTCGTGGGCCGGGGACCGCGAATCCGGGGCTGACCTCTTCGAGGAGGACCCCGGGGTCGCTTACCGGACTGGAGGCGAATGGAACGGATGGATACGATGGATGGCAATAATGAGGAGGGTCCCTCGGTTACCGTCCGTTCGGATCGACGGTGCGCGCGGAAAGGTGCAGGCTCTACGAAAGGAACGACCCTGATGAAGGCCATCGACCCGCTCCGGCAACATCTGACCGAGTTGCTCGATGGGGGGCACGCCCACCTGGATTTCGAGGCAGCGATCGCCGATCTCCCGGCGGGATTACGCGGTGCGCAGGTCGCGGGATTGCCGCACACTCCGTGGCGACTGCTCGAACACATGCGAATCGCCCAGTGGGACATCCTCCGGTTCAGCGTCGATCCGAAGCATGTCTCGCCCGATTTCCCGGCCGGCTACTGGCCCGAGGGCGACGCCCCGCCCGACCCGGGAGCCTGGGACCGGAGTGTCGCGGCGTTCCGGACGGACCTCCAGGCGATGAAGGACCTGGTCGCGGACCCGAAGACGGACCTGTTCGCACCGATCCCCCACGGCCAGGGCCAGACGATCCTCCGCGAGGCCCTGCTCGTGGCCGATCACAACGCCTATCACCTGGGACAGATGGTCACGGTCCGCCGTCTCCTCGGCGCCTGGCACGCGGATTGATCCGCCCGCGTGGCCTGCCTCCGGTGTTTCGTTTCGTCCCTTTCGCGGAACCGTGGTCGTGGGGTGCTCCGCAACGGATCAAAAGAGATTCACCACAGAGACACAGAGATTACAGAGAAGAATACTACGATCTTGTCCCGTCTGACAATCTGGCACACGGAGCAAGAATCCGAAAGTGAGTCGTGCAGAACACCCTACCAACCTCCCTTGCCGGGTTGGGGAAGGACGGCTTGCTCGCGAGGCGGAGGCATCTCGATAATTGAGCGGAGGGAGAGGCGAACCGTTACCGGGATGCACCAGCATGCACGAAACCGAGGCCACAACGGTCGGGGAGTCCGAGCCGCGTGCAACCGCGGGCGCGGATGGGGTTCGCCTCGCGGATTCGTCCGCTCGGCGGGAGGCCGAGGTCGCGGACGTCCGGGGCTCGACGGTGGATCGAGAATCGTCGGAGGCGCTCCCGGCCCGACCACCCCGGCGCTGGGACTGGCGACGCTCGGAGTTCTGGTCCTGGCCCTGGTCGCGCTGATTCCCACGGTCGGCGATTTCGGCCTGACCTGGGATGAGCCGGCCTATCGATTCAGTCAGTTGATGTCGATCCAGTGGTGGGAGCAACTGGTCCACGTCCGATCGCGGGACCAACTCCGGGAGTTGTTCGACCCCTTGACGCTCCTGTATCACTGGCCTTACGGCCGGCACGGGATCAATTTCCATCCGCCGCTGGCCGGCCAGTTGAACCTGGCCACGTACGGGCTGTTCGGCCACTGGATGAAAGACATCCCGGCGCGGCGGATGGCGTCGGTCCTCGAGTTCGCCCTGACGATCGCGATCGGCTTCCATTTCCTCGCCCGCCGTTACGGGACCTGGGTGGGCGTGGTCATGGCTGGCTCGCTGTTGTTCATGCCCCGGCTGTATGGTCAGGCGCATCTGATCGATACCGACACGCCGGGCCTCCTGCTCTGGGCGTCGACGGCCCTGGCGTTCTGGAAGGGGCTGTACGAGCCGAACGCGCGGCGATGGCGCGTGGCCGTCGGCATCCTGCTGGGCCTGGCGTTCGTCGAGAAGATGGCCGCCGTGATGGTCCTGCTCCCGCTGTTTCTCTGGATCGACGGCCGGGTCAGCGTACAACGCAGGACCCGGGCGGATTGGATCGATGGCCTCCTCACGACCGGCGCGATGCTGGCGCCGCTCTTCCTGGCGTTCCAGCAGATCCAGTTGTTGCAACGCCAGTTCCCGCTTCCGCAGTTTACGAACCTGTTCATCCATCGGCCGGTCGCCGACTGGCCCGGGGTCATCCTGGCGATCCCGCTCCTGGTCTGGGTCGTCCGGCGCCTGCTGGGTCGATTCTTCCCCAGGAGCAAGGTCTGGGGCGTCGAGCGGCCGGTGCTCGAGACCGTGACGGCGATCCTGGCCTTCGGGCCCGTGGTCGGCTGGCTGGGCAACCCCGCCTGGTGGGTCGAGACGCTCCCTCGCCTGACCCACTATTACACGCTCAGCACCGCCCGGCGCGGGTCGCTCCCCGACATCCAGATCCTCTATTTCGGGCAGCTCTATGAGTTCAGCCTGCCGTGGCACAATGCGTTCGTGCTGATGGGTATCACGGTCCCGGCCGCCATCCTCGGCGCGGGGATGATCGGGATCGTCTGGGGGCTCCGGAGGATTCGTCGCGACCGGCTCCCGTTCTACTTTTTCATCCACTTCCTGAGTCTGCCGGTCATCCGGATGTTCCCGACCCCGGCCCACGACGGCGTCCGGCTGTTCCTGCCCACCTTCTTCTTCCTGGCGGCCTTTGCGGGTTGGGGGACGGTCTGGCTGGCTGATTACTTGACCCGGTTCGTCCGGATTTCCTCGTGGCAGGCGCGACCGGCCCTGGCAGGGCTGGTGCTGGGCTCGGCGGCACTCGCGTTGATCCGGATCCATCCGTATGAGCTGTCGTATTACAACGAGCTGATCGGAGGCCCGCGCGGGGCCTGGGAGCGCGGGTTCGAGCTGACCTACTGGTACGACGCATTCAATGGGCCGGTGATCGAGGACCTCAATCGTAAGCTTCCACCGAATGCCCGCGTCGGGTTCCTCAACGACAAGACCCTCCCCGTCACGTTCCAGGAGCTACAGACCCTGGGTGAATTCCGAGGAGACATCCAGCCCCCGGAGATGGACACGGACCAGTTCTCGTATGTCTGGCTCTTGACCCAGGACTCGAAGGCGTCGTCGTTCACGCGGCTCCTGTTCGCGATGCGTCCCTGGTACGCCAGCGAGCCCAGCCAGCTCAGGGGCGCTCGAGTGGCGACGGTCGCCGACCCGGTCGCGGCGTCGCGCGCCTGGGCGTTGCGGACCCTGCTCGACGCGCCCGATCGCAGCAAGCCCCCGCCGCCCGCGGCGCCGGGGTGGGTCTCTCGGTACGTCCCCTGGCTGGCGCGTCTCTGGGGCGATGGATTGCTCGTCGAGTACGACCGAGACGGGAAAGCCGAAAAGGTGGTCGTTCATCGGCTGGCCGTGAATCCAGCGATCCTCGACTGGTCGAGCAACGATCCCCAGGGACTCCTGGCCGCCGCGAAGACGATCGCATCCGGACAATCGCTCGAAGGCGACGAAAAGGCGAAAACGCTCTTCGACCTGATGACGAGGGAGTCCAACCCGAAGGGAAAGCAAGTCCGACATTACCTGACGAACGAGTTGCTCCGGCTGCGTCCCCAGGCGCTCGTGGAAGCCGTCGAGATCCTCAATGCGCATCGCGATGAGGTTGTCCGGGTGATGACGCGGTACGGCTATACCGACCCGAGCTGGATCGGTGGGTATCTGGATCGGGACCTTGAGAAGTGAGGAGTCGGGGGGGGACCGGGGAAGACCAGAACCAGGCCTCACAGACAGGTCCGGCAAGGAGTCGTTCATGCCCGAACCCTATTCCGACCTGAAGAGCCGATTCCTGGGTTGTCTGTTCGGCTGCGCCGTCGGGGATGCCCTTGGCGCCCCGTTCGAGGGTTACTGGGAGCACCAGTTGCCTGGCCGAAAGGCGACTTCTCCGGGGATTTGCCGAGGTCGAAGGATACCCGCGCGGACAGTACACCGACGACACGCAGCTCACGCTTGCGACGATCGAATCCATCGTCCGACAGAGGGACCTCTCGCCCGCGGATATTGCCCGTTCCATCGCCTCGCTGTGGAAGCATCACTCCGTCGTCGGGCCGGGAGGGGCTTGCACATTCGCGGCGAATGCCTTCCTGAAGACCGGCGACTGGGCGACCTGCGGCGCCCCGGTCGGGCAGGCCGGGAATGGGACGGCGATGCGGACGGCGGCGCTCGGGCTCTATTTCCTCCGCGAGCCGGAGCGACTGCCAGCGGCGGTGGCCGACGTCTCGCGGATCACGCACCAGGACCCGCGGAGTGTGGCCGGCGGCATCGCGATCGCGAAGGCCGCCCAGTTGCTCGCCACCCTCGAGACGCTCGATGAAGGCTCGTTCTGCCGCTCGATCGCCGATGCGATCCGGCCTTACGCGGCGACGTTCGCCGACCTGATCGAGGGCCTTCCGTTGCGCCTCCAGGAGGACAGGGAGACGGCCCTTCATGCCATCGCATGGGCCGGGGCTTCGAAGCCCGAGTTCTCGCGGCCGATCATCACGCCCTTTGTCGTCCCCACGGTCCTGGCTGCCTTGTGGGTGGTGCTCCAGCATCAAACCTCCTGGCCAACGGCCGTCTCCGAAGCAATCCACCTGGGAGGCGATGTCGACACCCTCGGCGCGATCGTCGGGGCGCTATCGGGAGCCCGGTTGGGGGACTCGGCGATCCCAGCCCATCTTGCATCGGGAGTCCTGGGGGCCGAACAGATTCAAAAGCTTGCGAGCCAATACTACGAGGTCGTGACCCGACGAAGTGCCAAGTCGTAGGGTGCTCTGTGAGCACCGATCCAGCGGCATCGATGCATCAGAACCAGAAGCATTGGTGCTCACAGAGCACCCTACACGGCGCTGGTGGCTCGAATGCATCAGAACCAGAAGCATTGGTGCTCACAGAGCACCCTACACGGCGCTGGTGGCTCGATCCGAAGGCGCCTCGATCATCGTCCGGCCGAACTGGAGCACGATGTTACCCGCGACGACCAAGGCCAGGACGTCAATGCCGACGGCGCACCAGTACGGTGCGGCCGTCGAGACCCGGCCGAGCAGGACGTTGGCGACCGAGTAACTGACCATCCGGGCGAGCGTCTGCGCGGAGGAGAGCGTCCCGAAGATGGCTCCCTGCTCGCTGTCCGGGGAGATCCGCGAGAGCAGGCCCGAGACCGAGGGGCTCAACACCCCCTGCCCCACGCCCAGGGCGATCAGGGCGCCGGTCAGCCCGGGTACGGTTTCGGCGACCGCCATGACGGCAAAACCGGCGCGGCCAGGACCAGCCCCGCGACGATCAACCGCGCCTCGCCGAACCGGGGAACGAGGCGGCGGATCAATCCTCCCTGGACGAGGGCACTCAAGAACCCGATGCCGGCGAACGCGAAAGCCGCCGAGCGTGCGTCCCAGCCGAACCGCCCGCCAAGGTAAAGCGCAAACGTGCCCTCGAACGACGCGAAGCCCAGCACGCCGAGGAACCCCACCAGGACCAGCAGGCCGACGCCCGGCAGCTTGACCGTGTCGAGGATCCCGCGCCAGCTCACGACGCGCGCAGCCTTTCGCTCGGCGCCTTCGAGCCGGAGCGACTCGGGCAGCCGGGTCAAGACGAGGACCCAGGCCAGCGTCGAGAAGCCGGCCGCCACCAGGAACGGCAGGCGGAGCCGCCAGTCGTCGGACACCGGCAGGCTCAGCAGCAGGCCGCCCAGCAGCGGGCCGAGCACGAATCCCAGCCCGAACGCCATGCCGATCAGGCCCATGCCCCGCGCCCGGTGCTCCGGCTTCGTCACGTCGGCCACGTAGGCCTGGGCCACCAGGATGTTTCCCCCCGAGGCCCCGTCGAGCATCCGCGCCAGCAACATGATCCAGTAGTCGCGCGACAGGCCCAGGATCAGGAACGACAGCGCGGTCCCCGCCTGGCTGACGATCAGGAGCGGACGACGGCCGTAACGGTCGCTCAGCCGGCCAAGGATCGGGCCCGCCACCAACTGGCACATCGGATAAGCCGAGAACAACAGCCCGATCCGCCATTCCTCGAACCCGTACTGCTTCGCGAACGGGGCCAAGAGCGGCATGACCACCGAGAACCCGAGCAGGTCGATGAGCACGATCAGCACCACGATCCCGAGCGGTCTCATTGGGGACTCCAGCGGGGCAGTAGGTAGTCGACAGTAGGAAGTAGGCAGTCGGGACCGGCCAGTTCGGATCGGTATTCACTGCCTACTACCTACTGCCGACTGCCTACTGAGCCGTAGCGCTCCTCGCGCATGTGGTCGGCCCGGTCTTTCAACTCCATGAGCAATCGGGCGTGACCGACGATCGTGCCGTATTCCACGACGAACGAGCCGAGATTGAAGGCCAGGGCCAACGCCACGGCACCCAGGTGCCAGAGGGCGTAGGCCGAGCCGCGGGTGTCGGCCGCGCCGCCCAGCCAGGTCGCGATGGCGATCGTCGTCATGCTGCCCATGACGAACCGGAACGCCCGCCGCTTGTTCTTGGTCGCCTGCGCGATGAACCAGTCCGGGAGCTGATAGACGCGCACCACCTCCTTGGCCCACTTCGCAGTCGCCATGAAGTAGGTGTAGACGATCGAGTGGATGCCCAGCAGGGCGATGATCGTCAGGAGCGAGAATAACAGGTGGATGGTCCGGCCGTGCGCGTGAGGGTCGAACGGCTCGCTGGCGGCGATGAAGCCCAGGACGCTGTCCGCCAGCATCAACGACACGCCCGTGACCGCAAGGACCAGGAAGTAACGAATCATCGAATGAGTCACCCAGCGTGAATCGGGATCTCGTTGCCAACAGGACAATGGGCGCCCACTCCGGATCGGTATGCCTCGTCGGTCGCCATGCCTCTAAACTAAGCGAGCCCGGGGGTTCCTGGCAACGCGCGAGCGGTGTAGAACGATCGGCGAGGCGCAGCGTCCGCACACGATCGTTAGCCATCAATAGGACATCATCAGGCGACGTTTGCGGCCGTCATAGGTGAAACGACAGGTCGCCAGCAAGTCTCGCCCGACCAGCACGACCGCTCCGGGCGAGACGACCTTCACACCGATGGCGTAGATCGTCCGCCACCTGGGTGCGTCCGAGGTTTCGAGGGAACCAAACGTCATCCGAAGCCGGTAGACGCCGACCATGCGAACCTCATCCCCGAGCACCGACGAAGTCGCTTCGAGGAAATTGATCACTGGAATGCCCATCCAGTCGATGATCGATTGCTCGATGGCGGTCATCTCGGCGCCGGTATCCACGAGTCCCGAGACCGAAGAGGCAGGAGAAACGAGGCGACCCGCGGCGGCTATTGCGTCCACATCTTCGGTCGCGGCGCAAAGTCGCACGTCGAGGATGGGACCTCTCGGACTGATCGGCACTTCCAGTCGCGGCATACTTTCAGATCACCACGTTGGGGATGTAGATCACGCGTTCAACGTCGGTGATTCGTTTTACCAGGAAGGGGGCGATGCCAAACCGACGGCGGCCCTCGCGGATGGCGGCCGAATCCTCGTCGAAGAGCCCGACGATCTCGGTTCCCTTGATGAGAACGAATTGCCCCTGGTGCTCGATCAGTTCCGGCAGCTTTGCCCGATAAGTCGCGATTTCCTCCGCGATCGCGGCCAAGGGGTTGGTCGTCTCTGGGGTTGCTTGATCCGGAGCGACGGATGTCAACTGCCCATTTCTCGGCCTCTCATCCATCGCCAACCCCCTCGCGCGGATTGCCCGTACAAAAACCGGCCCTTTGGCCTGAGCCGATACCGATCATGATTGTACTCGACTCATGGTGGAGAAAAAAGTGGGACCAGGCGAGGGCACATCCGCAGATTGTGTGGATGTCGCGAGGAACGATCGGATACTGGTCAGCCTGCCAGCTCCCGGAGCCGCCTGACCAGGTCGAGGGCCTGTTCGGGCGTCAGGCTGGCGGGGTCGATCTGGCGGAGCTCGGCCAGGAGCGGGTCCGGCAGCGCGGCGAAGAGGCTGCCGGTCAGGGCGCGTCCGGTCTTGATCTTGCGGCGGATGGGACCTTCGGATGCGGGGGCCGGCAGGCCGGGGTCGGGGCCGTGCTGCTTTTCCAGGAACGTGAGGATCTCGCGGGCGCGCCCCAGCACCGCGTCCGGCACGCCCGCCAGCCGGGCCACGTGGATGCCATAGCTCTGGTCGGCCCCGCCCGGGACGATCTGGTGGAGGAAGACGACCTCGCCCTCGCTCTCTCGTACCGCGACGTTGGCGTTGCGGAGCCGCGGCTTCGTCTTCTCCAGCTCGACCAGCTCGTGGTAGTGCGTGGCGAAGAGGGTCCGGCAGCCGATCGCGTCGTGGATGTGCTCGGTGATCGCCCAGGCCAGCGAGATCCCGTCGAACGTGCTGGTCCCCCGGCCGATCTCGTCGAGGATCACCAGGCTGCGCGGGGTGGCGTTGTGGAGGATGTTGGCCGTCTCGGTCATCTCGACCATGAACGTGCTCTGGCCGCGGCTCAGCTCGTCGGTGGCGCCGACCCGGGCGAAGAGTCGGTCGACGATCCCGATCCGCGCCCGACGGGCGGGGACGAAGCTGCCGATCTGGGCCAGCACGGCCAGCAACGCGACCTGGCGGATATACGTGCTCTTGCCGGCCATGTTCGGACCGGTGATCACGACGATCGTCCCCTCGTCCGGCCCGAGCCGGATGTCGTTGGGGACGAAGTCGCCGGGCGGCATCAAGGCGTCGAGCACCGGATGCCGGCCCGCCTCGACCGCGAAGACCGGCTCGGCGACGATCTCCGGACGGCAGTAACCATGCCGGGCGGCCAGCTCGGCCAGCGCCGTGAGCACGTCGAGCTGGGCGAGGACCGCGCCGGCCTGGATCAATCGGGGCGCCTCGGCCGAGACGCGGTCGCGCAGCGTCGTGTACAGCTCGTATTCGAGCTGGAAGGCCCGCTCCTCGGCGTGGAGGATCTTCTCTTCATATTCCATGAGCTCCGGCGTCTTGTAACGCTCGGCGTTCTTGACCGTCTGCTTGCGGATGTAGTCGCTCGGGATATTCGCGCCCCGGGCGCTGGCCTGGGCGTTGGTGATCTCGATGTAATAGCCGAAGACCTTGTTGAACCCGACCTTGAGGCTGGGGATCCCGGTCTTGCGGATCTGCTCGGCCTGGAACTTGGCGACCCAGGACTTGCCGCCGCTGGCATTGTTTCGGAACGCATCCAGCTCGGGATGATACCCGTCGCGGATCAGGCCGCCCTCCTTGATCGCCAGCGGCGGATCATCCACCAGCGCGGCCTCGATCTCGGCGCGGATCTCCGGGCAGAGCTCCAGGGCGGCCTCGAGCTGGTTGAGCCGCTTCGAGACCCGCGCGGTGAGCCGGGCCTTGACCTTCGGCAGCAGGGCGAGCGTCCGGGCCAGGGCGACCAGGTCGCGGGGCGTGGCCCGACCCGTCCCGACCCGCGCCGCCAGCCGCTCCAGGTCGTACGACTGGCTGAGCATCGTCCGCAGGTCGCCGCGGAGGACCGATTGGGTGAACAACTCCTCGACGGCGTCGAGCCGCTCGGCGATCTGTTCGGCGGACGTCAACGGCGACGTCAGCCATTCGGACAGGAGCCGGGCGCCCATCGGCGTGACCGAACGGTCGATCACGCTCAGGAGCGAGCCGTCTCGCTTGCCCTCGCGGAGGGTCCGGACCAGCTCGAGGCTCCGCCGGGTCATCTCGTCGAGCGCCAGGGTATCGGCGCGGCGGTAGGGGACCAATCGGGTGATGTGGCCCAGCGCGGTCTTCTGGGTCTCGCGCAAGTAGGCCATCAGCGCGCCGGCCGCCTGGACCTCCAGGCCCCGGTCGTCCACGCCGAAACCCGCCAGTGTCGTCGTGCCGAACTGATCGAACAGGGCCTTGCGCGACTGCTCGGGCTGGAAGTCCCACGACGGGCGGACCGTGACCGCGCCCAGCGGCTGGCCGCGGAGCATCCGGACCCAGGGCGCATCCAGGCTCAGCTCCGAGATCAGCACTTCTGCCGGGTTGATCCGGGCGATCTCGTCGATCAATTCGGTCCGCAGCAGGCCCGCCAGCGAGAATCGGCCGGTTGACAGCTCGACCCAGGCCAGGCCCAGCTTCCCGCCGGCTTCCACCACGGCCGCCAGGTAGTTGGCCGTCTTGGGGTCGAGTAATTCCTCGTCGGTCAAGGTCCCCGGCGTCACGACCCGGACCACGTCCCGCTTCACCAGCCCCTTGGCCACCTTGGGGTCTTCCACCTGCTCGCAGACCGCCGCGCGCAGGCCCGCCTGCACGATCTTGGCCAGGTAGGAATCGAGTGCCGGATGGGGAAAACCGGCCATCGGGATGGCGTCGGCCCCCTTGTCGCGCGAGGTCAGCGCCAGGCCCAGCAAGGACGCGGCCCGTTCGGCATCCTCGCCGAACATCTCGTAGAAATCGCCCATCCGGAACAATAAGAGCGCATCGGGATCGCGCGCCTTCAGCTCGCGATACTGCTGCATCATCGGGGTCAGTGCGGGGTCACTCATGAGAAGCGGAGAAGGCCGGCGGGGCGATTTCAAGTCCGGCCGGCGAGGATCTCGCGGGCCGTGGCTCGCGGCGATCCGGACTCGTTCGGGCCGGCAGAGGAAAAGAAGGGCCCACGCATGGGCGGTTGGTGCACCGGCCGGCGCAGCCACACGGCAAAGCCCCCGAGATTCGGGAAGCGGACCGAGGACTCGATCCTTCCGTTTCGGGAGGGACCCGACGAATCCCGCCGCGCTCGATCAGAACTTGTCGAGGGCCGCCTGCTCGTCGGCGTAGATCTCGAAGACCTGGTCAAGCCGGGTGATGCGGAAGACCTCGAGAAGGTCCGGGTGGATGCAGCAGAGCTTCAGCTTGCCCTTGACGGCAGCGACCTTCTTCTTGAGGTTGATCAGCTTGCCGAGCGCGGCGCTGGAGAGGTACTGGACGTTCCCGAAGTTCAGCAGGAGGCTCTTGTGCCCTTCGTCCTCAACCAGGCTATAAAGCTGGTCGCCGACCTCCTGGATGTTCTCCTCGGTCACGATCTTGGATTCGACGAAGCTGACAACGGTCACTCCGTCAACATTTTCAAGCCTGAGATGACGGCGAGGACCTTGCGACATCGCGGTTAAACTCCTGGCGTGAGCGGGAACCGTTTCGAGTCGGAGCATTTTACCAGACGGAGGCCAGCCCCGCACGCAGGCTTCTCAAAATATTCGCCAAAATCTGGGATACGAACCGACCGAGGGAGGATCCAGCGCTCCTACCAGAGTTACCATGGGACGTGGCACGTGACAAGTAGCTAGTGTCGTCGGGTCGATGAGCGAGGGGCCAGGGGCGAGTCAAGACCGACGTTTTCTCGCCGCTCGCCCCATTGGCCGTCGCACCGTTTGGCCCTGGTCCCTCGCTCCGGTTCAGATCAATTCCCGGGGCGGGTTGGCCGTATCGACCAGGCGGATGGGTCGTCCTTCGGGCGTCTCGAACGGGCTAGCCGTCGGGTCGATCCCCAGCTTCTGGTAGAGGACCCAGGCCAGGTCGGCGGGCGTGACCGGTCGATCGACCGGGACGTCGCCGGTGGCGTCGGTCCTGCCCAGGACGAGGCCCGCGGGCGTCCCCGCCCCGAAGAGCAGGATGCTGTTGGCGCGGCCGTGATGGTCGCGGCCCGCGTTGCCGTTGATCTTGGGCGTCCGGCCGAACTCGCCCATCATCACGACCAGCGTGTTATCGATCAGCCCGCGCTCGGTGAGGTCTTCGACCAGCGCGGAGACCCCCTGGTCCAGCGGGGGCGCCAGCGTGTTCTTGATCGTCGGGAAGTTCTGCTGGTGGGTGTCCCAGGCCGCCCCCATGCCCCGGTCGTTGATCGTCACGAACGAGACGCCCGCCTCGACCAGCCGGCGCGCCAGCAGGCAGGACTGGCCGACGGTGGTCTTCCCGAACTTCTCCCGGACCGCGTCGGACTCCTTGTCCATCTGGAACGCGGCTTGCGCGGCGCCGGAGGTCAAGAGCGAATACGCCTGATCGGAGAACTGGTCGCGGCTGGTCGTCAGGGTCGTTGCCGGGACGTCCCGGGCGAACTCGTCGAGCGACTTGACCATATCCCGGCGCCGCATGAGCCGGGCCAGGGTCACGCGGTCGGGCGGCGTCAGGTTCCGGACCCGGAATCCCGCCTGGTTCGGGTCTCCGGAGACGGCGAACGGGTCATAGGCCGGGGAGAGATACCCGCTCAAGCCCGACATCGGCACCTCGGGGACCGCGATGTAGGGCGGCAGCATCCCGCGCTTCGCCTCCCGCGCCTTGCTGACCACGCTGCCGTACCCCGGGTATTCCAGGGCCGGCGATGGCCGCCAGCCGGTCAGCAGGTGATGCGACGCCCGGCCGTGGTCCGATTCGGGCGAGGTCATGCTCCGGATCAGCGTCACCTTGTTCATGACCTTGGCCAGGCGCGGCAGCACCTCGCTGATCTCCAGGCCCGGGACCGAGGTCGCGATCGGCTTGAATTCGCCGCGGACGTCCGCCGGGGCCTTCGGCTTCGGGTCGAAGGTATCCAGGTGCGACGGGCCGCCGGAGAGCCAGATCAGGATGCAGTTCTTCACCTTGGGCGCAGGGCCCGACTCCGTGCCGGCCCGGGCCCGCAGCCGGAACCACTCGTCCAGGCCCAGACCCAGGAACCCCAGCGAGCCGATCCGCAGGACCTCGCGACGGCTCGGGCCACCACACCGCGGAATCGGACCGTTCGATGACCGGGACATGACGTATCTCCAAGCATGGGACCCGAGTTGGTGTCGGGTGGGTGAAACCCACCAAAACGACCGGACTTGCGTCGGTGGGCTTCGCCCACCCGACAGACTGTCAATGATTGAACGCGAATTCCCGCGAGTTCAGCAGCGCCCAGAAGAGGTCTTCGGCCGCCTCGCGACGCGACGCGGCCTGCTTCAGCTCGGCCGACCAGCGCGAGAGCTCCTCGGGCGTTGGGGGCCGGCAGAGGCTGCGATAGTAGAGGTTTTCGACCAGCTCCTCGGGCTGCAGATCGAGCTCCAGTGCGCTGGCCAGGTAGCCGTTCAAGTTGGAGACCTTGCCCTCGATGACGTCGCCGCCGATCAGGAGCAGGGACTGGCGGAGGCTCAGGGCCTGTGCGGGGCTGGCCGCACACGCGGTGGTCCGCGAGCATCGGCCGAACGAGTCGAGGAGCGGGACGGGGGTCGCCGGATCGTAGATCTCGATGGCGCGGCGGGCACTGCCGCGACCGCGGCGGGCACCGCCCGGGAACGAATTGGCCACGTTGGTCGCCTGGGCCAGCGCGTCGGCCATCTGGTGCGCCGTGAGCGGGCGCGGCAGCCGATGCGAGAACAGCCGACGGTCCATCTCATTGCCCTTGACCGGCTGGCCCGAGAGTCCATAAGTCTCGGAGCCGGCGATGGTCCGGATCAGCTCGCGGAGGTCGTACTTGTGCTCCACGAAATGGCGTCCCAGGGCGTCGAGCAGTTCCGGATGGACCGGCGGGTTGGACCGGCTCATATCGTCGGGCGGGTTGACCAGCCCCTTGCCGAAGAGCTGCGCCCAGACCCAGTTGGCCATGGCGCGGGCGAAATACGGGTTGTCTCGGGCCGTGATCCAGTCGGCCAGCGCCTTGCGCGGATCGTCGGCGGCCGCGACCTTCACCACCTTGCCGTCCAGCAATTGCGGCTCGACGGGCTTCTTGGTCCGCAGGTGGATGACTTCCCCCTTCGGGTTGATCGTCACCCGATCGCGGCCCATCATCATCCCAGGGCCGGCACCCCACCGCGCTGGACCTTGGCGAAGAAGGCGGCCAGGCCGTAATAGGCATCCTGCGTCCAGATGTCGAAGGGGTGATCGTGGCACTGGGCGCATCGCATCCGCAGGCCCAGGAAGCGTTGCGCGGTCTGCTCGGCCTGCTCTTTGGGCTCCATGGTATCCAGCGCAGTAGTTGACCGGCCCGCCCTTGTCGATATCGTTGGGATCGCCCAGGGCCGTCAGCAGCGTCCGGACGACCTCGTCCCACGGCCGATTCTTCTCCAGGCAGCGGTCGATCCAGACCTGGTACCGGGCCGCCGTGTTCCCCTGGCGTGCGGAGCTGATCTGGAGCAGGTCGCCCAACTTGATGCGCCAGAACTGGACGAACTCTTTCTTCGTGAGCAGCCGGTCGATGAGCTTGGTCCGCTTCTCGGGATCCTTGTCGGCGAGGAAGACTGCGCACTTCGTCGGGTCTGGGCTGCTCGCCGGTGAGGTCGAGCGAGAGGCGGCGGAGGAAGGCGGCGTCGCTGGCCGGCGGGCTCGGCGGCACCTTGAGCGACTCCAGTCGCTTGAACAGCTCGTCGTCGATGAAGTTGCGCCGCTTGACCTTGGAGAAGTCGAACGCCAGGCCGGGATTGATCACCGTGGAGAGCCGGGTATTCAGGACGTGCGATCCGTAGCGCACGATCAGGTCGGTCTCGGCGCGATTGAGGAGGCTGACGCGGCCCTGAAGGGTCACCGAAGCGGCCATGTCGTCATTCACCTTGAACGAAGCCAGCCGGGTCACATCGCGACGGTGCCCGTCGGCATAATCAGCCACCACGCGGAGCTGTCGCGTGCCGGGTTCATCCATCCGGACGGTGCCGGGCGGCTCGACGCGGACGCTGGTCACCGCCCCATGCGTCTTGCCGCGATGCTCGGGCGCCCCGTCGCGGACCCAGGCGAGGAGGGCCTGGTGCTCCGGGGAGCCGAACGGTGTCCGGGCCCCGCCGACGTGCGGCACGCGGCCGGTCGCCTTGGCCAGGAAGAGGCTCTCTTCGGGCGCGAGCCGCGACAGCCGGCGCTGGCCGGCGTCGCGCACCACCGACTGGTAGTCGCTGGCCGGGTCGTAGCCGAACAGCGAGAGATGGAAGCCGTTCTGCCCTTCCAGCCGGCCGTGGCAGGCGCCGGTATTGCACCCCAGACGGGTCAGGATCGGCACGACGTCCTCGCCGAAATCCCAGGTGCGGGTCGTTCGCGGCTCGATCGTGACCTTCGCCTCCGCCGCCGGCGCCGGCGACCCGGCCACCGCGGCGCGGACCGTCACGACCCCGGCCGCCTTCGGCCGGAGATAGCCGCCGGCCTCGATCGCGGCCAGGCCCGACGGCTCCGTCGTCCACCGGACCTCCGCCGTCCGATCGCGGGCGGTCTCGGTTTCCTCCGCCGCCAGGAGTTGCAAACCGGGATCATCTGCCGTTATGGTGAACGACTCGGGAGAGATCCGGATCCGAACAACCGGCTTTGCCGGCGGGCTCGGTGCGGCGTTGGCCTGTTCCGGTCCCGGCCCGGGTTTCGCGTTCGCCGGCACCGACCGATCGGCAGCCGGCTGGCCCGACGGGCCCCCCGGATTGACCTGGCCTCGACATCCCACGGCCATCACCAGCCCCATGGCGACGACGGCCCGAAAGATCCACCAGCGACGGGGCATCTTCGGATCTCCTCCCGTCGAAACGACGACGTGCTGCGAAAACGACAAACGTCAGTGACCAGTCCTATATTAATCGGCAATCGTGGCGACTGGCTAGTGGAGACCGATTTTTTTCTGGCCACTCGCCACTTCACGACGCCGGCAAACTTGTAGCTCAGGCTTTCTCGCCTGACCTACGTGAGGAGTCAGACCATGGGCAAGGGTGATCGGCGGTCCAAGCGAGGCAAGATCTTCCGGGGTACGTTCGGCAAGCGGCGTCCCAAGCCGGAGAAGGAACGAAAGAAGGCCAAGGAGGCCGCGGCCGCCAATCCGTCTTGATCGTTCTGTCGTTGGTCACGGATCCCCGGCCGGTCGTGGGGAGCCCGGACGTGACCTGACCGGATCGGCGGGCAGTGTGGCTGCGTCGAGCCACCTCGGACCACGAACGACGGCGTAATCCCCGTAGTCTCGGCGCGGGCCTTCGAGTAGAATCCGGCTGCGGGATGGAAGGAACTCCGCCCACAATCACGGACCCAGGACAAAGGAGCAGGAATCAGGGACGAAACACCCAGGACAAAGGACTAAGAGGCGATCCGAGGACCCCGTAGGGTGGGTGAAACCCACCGAGAATCGGCCTGCGACCGGGTGGGTTTCACCCATCCTGCAAAGGCCAGACGCCGTGCTCGGACCGTCTCCCAGTACAAAGGATTCAGGACAAATGTCGAAGTTACGGCTGCTCAAGACGGGGCATGGCGACCTGACGCTGGCGGAATGGAGCAAGGACCAGCCCGAGACGGTCGCAGCGGCGGAATCGGCGTTCGCCGAGAATTACACGGCAGGGCGATTGGCCTTCCGGCTGGACGGTCCGGGGAAGACGACTCCGATTCGCCAGTTCGACCGGACGGCGACGGAGATCCTGATCGTGCCGGCTATCCAGGGTGGGATCGGTTGATCAGTGTTCTGTGTTCCGTGTTCAGTTGAGAGACGGTGTCAGTACTGAACACGGAACACGGAACACCGGAGCGACGCGACTCATGATTCGCACGGGATACCTGCGCTGGGAAATCGAGGTCGAGGACGTCCGGAGCCGTGATGACCGGCTGGCGCGCGAGGTGATCTTCCTGGCGCGGCCGAGTTATCGGATTGTGCGGGTCAAGTGCACGGGGCATATCGACGCGGCCGACCGGTTTGTCCGCGGCGAGGCGACGTACGACTCGGTCCTGCGGACGCTCCATCGCCACGGAGGCGAGACCGAGGTGCGGGTCCCCGACGTCGGCCCGCGGCCGTTCCGCTACTCCGAGAGCGACCGGTCGCGCCTGCCCCGCTACTGGATGGAGAAGCTCCAGCGCGAGGCCGCCGCCTTTGCCCACGAGGTGGTGCGCACCGCGGCGTCATTCCCGCAACTGGTCATTGCCAGCCCGGCCTTGCGCGCTGGATATGCCCGGCTCGTCGCCGCGGAGATCTTCCGGGTGATCGAGGGCAAGAGCCAGCCGCAGGCGACCCGCGAGGACGAGCCCATGCAACTGGACGTCTCGGCCTACCAGCAAGGCGTGCCCGAGCTGGTCGCCGCCGAGCTGGTCCGCGACGTCGTCGAGCCCAAGGAATTCCACGAGTTCTGCCAGTTCGACTGCCTCACCGTCCTCAACGGCGACAAGTATTACCGCATCCCCCGGCGGCCGCATGGCCTGATCGAGGTCTGGGACGCCAAGACGCGCAAGGCGCTGGCGCGCCTCTGCGTCGTGTTCCAGGACCCCGGCATGCCCCCCTCGGACGAAGTCGTCATGAAATACCTGCTGGCCAAGCACCAGCCCGACCTCCTCTGGCAGACCGGAGTTCGCTTCAGCCCGCCCACCGGCCGGTTCGAGGTCACGCCGCCGAGGCGGTGGAGCGTGGATTGAATATCCGGGCCGTATTGGATGAGCCGCCCGTTCCTGGCGGATTCGACGTGGCTTATCATCTATGAGAACCATGACATTTGAGCCGATCTACGGCTGGGGATGGTACGAGGGTGACGCCCCGGTCGATGTGCCGCCACCGTTATCGGTTGCCGTAGCAAGCGCCACCGACGATGAAGTCCTCGGTTCCATCGAGCCGCCTCATGTCTTCGCTGGCATGAGAATCCGGCTCGCGGTGAGAAGCCGTTACGAGGGAACAACGGACTGGAACGTTTTCATCGAGACGCCGAGCAATACTCTCGTGACCGGGTTTGCGATGTCGCCCTGAGCATCGCGTCCAACCAGGCTGCTCCGGTTGCGATTGGCAGTTCATCGGCAAGAACCGCCAAAGCGCGCGAATGAATGTGGGAGCCGGGAGGCGGACCAGGGCAACCATGAACACCGCCTTGCCCGCGTCGATGAGGCTCTTCGTACAGGAGCGTGTTTCGGAGGCGGGTATAGCAGAGACAACGATCAGGTTCGCGAGCTGATCCGCGCCGAGCGACGGTGCGAGGTCGAGGAACAATGCGATGCAGCCGACCCGCCTGCCGGCGGGCCGCTGATCTTGAGCGTTCAGGCGAGCGCACCCTCCCATGACGGATATCCCCTGATAAGCAGTAGGGCATGCCACAAGACTTCCGCGATGTCGATCCTCGTGAACTGCGCCTGCCCACGCGCCGGAGTGGTGCGGACCCCTACAAACTCCAACTCCAGATCGCTCGATTCGGAGTTTCGTCTGTCGGGATGCCGCCGCCCTGGGTCTACGAGGCTTCCGACGGCGTCCTGGTTTTGTACAATGGAGTGACCCGGGCCACCCGGATCGCCAAGCTGGCGCCGGGGGCAACGATCCGTGTTGAGGTCGTCGGGAGGCTGCGACGGGCTTATGCCGGCGAGCCCAAGATCGGAGACCAAGTGCCATGATCCAAGCGACCCATCACGAGTTGATCGAGAAGCTTGCCGACCTCCAGCAACTATCGCCCGACGTTCGGTTCGGCCAGTTGCTGGCCAACCTCGGATTTCTGGTCGAAGACCAAACCGATCAGTCGCTCTGGGACATCGAGGATACCCGCCTCCTCGAGGTGATCGAGAGGCATCGTCTCGATTTGCTGCGGCGGCGCCCCACCGACGGCTAACGAGGCGATGCAGCGGACCCGCCTGGCGGCGGGCCGCTGATCTTGAGCATCAGGCAGCGGGAGGCGGTACCAGGATGCGGTATCAGCGCTTCGATCCACCGCGTAACCGAGCCGACTTCGATCGCATCGGTCGCCATTGGCTCTCACTCGGCTGGCACCCGATCGAGAACATCGAGGTGATGTACACGATCTGGGACGCCTGGACGGCCAAGTTCGGCGGCTATGGTCGATCCGGCGGTGATCCGGTATTCCCCCCGCCCTTCCGGACTTGGGACCTGACGCCCCTCACTCGGGTCCCGAGCAAGGCGGAGGAGATCGAGGCGGAATTGACGATGAAGATGCTCGCGGCCTTCCGCCGCTGCATCCCGCCCGGGGAGCGGCTCCTGGTCATCGAGCACTGGCAGCACGTGTGGTACGAACTCGACCCGCACGGCGGGATCACGGCCGCGACGCGCGACGAATGGGCACGGCCGATCCTCGCCGATGGCGATCCCTCGCACTTCGTCGCCAAGGACTTGACCTTCGGTGTCAGCGCGGATTGGCGCGGCAGGCTGACGGTGTTCGGCGAGCCGATGCTGGCGGCCCTGGAGTCGGATCCGCCCGGGGAATTCCTGCGGCTCTGTTGCCCCAAAGCGGCGGCCGGAGCCTAACCTTGCGATCCAGCGGACCTGCCTGGCGGCGGCCCGCTGAACTTTTCGTTTGGCGGCGGAGGCCAACCAATCATGTCGGCGAAACTCATCCACCGAGGCTGGCTGCGTCGTGCCATCGAATTCTCTCTGCCCGATGGCCCTCATGTCGTTGAGTATGACGGGAGAGGCATCGGCTTCGAGCACGTGTCGGTGGACGGCGCCGTCCTCCGCAAGACCTGCTGGTTTTGGTTCGTGCCCCGGTTCGAATTCAAGCTCGGCGGATGGCCCGGCGTCGTCGAGGTCCGTGTCTGGCCCTGGCTCTTGCTCCGGTCCTTGATGCTTCGGGTGGGCGACCGGGTCGTCTATGCCGAGGGGGTGAACGTCGGGGCCAAGAAACTGGCCGGGCTGCCGAGCGATTGGGCAGAGCTGGCCTAACTTTCGGTTGCAGCAGACCCGCCTTTCGGCGGGCTGCCGATCTCGATCGTTCGGCGGTGGTGGCCTCATTCTACGAATCGGTGAACGACCAAACCCAAAGGACCCTGTACGATGTGCTGCTTTTCCCAGCCCGTTGAACTGGTCTCAGAAACGAACATCTTCGCCCGATCTGCCAATGGCCGGCAGTTCCTCGCGTACAGTATGAGCTATGCCGCTTCGTCTGACCTCGCCATGGTGCTACCCTTGCCTGTCCCCCCGAACCCTGGAGAAGAGGCGGTCACGTTCATCAACCTTCAACGGTATCCGAAGTTCTTCGACGACATGAGTCGTGGCTTTCCGCGCCGGATGGTTCTCGCAAGGGGCGGGGGCCCCGAATCACGGTCGCTTCCGAAGCTTCGCGTACACGATGTTGGGGACTTCGAGGCCTCGTTTGTCCCGCGGCTCGAGGACTTCGGTCGACTCGATGAACGATTTCGCATTCCGGCAGACGTTTGGGATCGGTTGCCGGCGTATCGCGACTTCGGGTTCGCCGTTTTCAAGCTGAAGGCGAGCCCCTCACGACGGTCCGAGGACGTCATCAGTCTGGCGCACGGCAGTCGGGAACCACGGCGTGTGCATCCGATGGCTTTCACATTCCCCCGGAGAAACCCGGAGCTCCTGTACTTCCCGACTGTGCATATCCATGATCGAGAAGTTCACCCCTACGCACGGTTTGACCATATGCTCTATTGTCAGCCGGACGCCGCGACCGACGACGCTCTTCAGGGTTGGGAGGAATCCCAGATGCGGGCATCGGAATTCATCGACATCGCCCGCGCCGAGGGTCTTGTTGACCCCAGCCAGTCCTGCTGGCGTCTGCTCCTGGAAGGACGGCGACAGAACATAGACACGTTGGTTGGCAAAGGCGGGGCTCGCCCTGAGTTCGCAGGAGTCTGAGCGGAGGCGATGGCCAGAGGGAGAACATCGCCCGGGGACAGGCAAGAACTGCGTGCCGATTGACGTGCATACGCAGCAACCCACCGCCGCGATGGGCGCGGGACGCGCCCGTTTGGAAGTTGCGCTACTTCGCCTCGCCGTCGTGTTTCTTCTTGAGGGCGTCGAGCTCCTTCTGCCGGTCGAGGTGCGACTGGCCCTCGGCCACCCACTTCGGTGCCTTCTCGCCCTTCAGGTAGTGACCGAACCATTCGAGAATCCGGTAATGGTAGTCAACCTGGTTCGGTTTCTTCACCAGGCCGTGGTTCTCGCCGGGGTAGACCAGCATGACGACCGGCTTGCCCGCCAGCCGCGGCGGCGTTGTACAGCTCGACGCCCTGGTTCCAGTCGACGGCGCCGTCCTCGTCGCCGAAGGTCACGAGGAGCGGCGTCTTGAGCTTGTCGATCTGGAAGACCGGTGAGTTCTTGATGTAGGTGTTGACGTCCTGCCAGAACGGCCGATCCATCCGGCCCTGGCTCTCGTGGAAGATCCAGGCGTTGGTCTGGCCGGTGTTCCAGTAGATGCTCACCGACATGCTCATCATGTTCGTCAGCGGCGCGCCGGCGGCTCCCGCGGCGAAGAGGTCGGTCTGGGTCACGAGGAAGGCGGTCTGATAGGCCCCCCACGAGTGGCCGACGAGCCCGACCTTCTTGGGGTCCACCGTTCCCCCCTCCAGCACCTTCTTCACCGCCGGCACGACGCAATCCACCGCGGACAGCCCCGGGTTCTGCGCCCGGTAGACGATGTCGGGCATGAACACGAAGTACCCGTCCGCCGAGAAGACCGAAGGGTTGTACGGGCTCCGCTCCGAGGGGGTGCTGTAGGCGTGCAACTGATCCGAGAGACGCTCGTAAATGTAAACGATCATCGGATACTTCTTGCCCGCCACGTAGCCGGCCGGGTAGATGAGGGCGCCCTGGAGCTTCTTGCCGTCGGCGCTTGTGTAGTCGACCAACTCCGAGCGACCCCAGAGGAAATCCTTCTGGAACGGGTTGGTCTGCGATGCCTGGCGCGGCGAGCCGAGGTCGGCCCCGGCGACGAAGATGTCGGGAGAATCGTCGTAGTCTTCCTCGACGAACGCATAGACATCGGCGTCTGTCGCCTTCAGCAGGCGCTGGATCTCCTTGGGCTTCCAGATGAGCGTCTCCCGCTTCTCGCCGGGCTTGAGCCGGGCATAGCCGAAGTACTTGCTGGTCTCGCCGCTGATCGCCAGGTACATCGGTTGGTCGAGCCGCACGTATCGGTCGCCATCTCCCTCGAAATCGAGGCGGATGCGGCGGTGGATCACCTTGTCCTTGCGGCCGTCGGTGAGCCGCCTGGGGTCCTTGCCGTCGGGCTTCAGGAGCCAGGCATCGTAGCGGTCGTAGAGCAGGACGTGCGAGCCGTCCTTGGTCCAGGTCCCGACGCCGTAAGGGGGCTTCTCGTCGGTGAGGCTGCTCAACTCTTCGTTGATGAATGAGACGCCGAGTCCGCCGGTGAGGTTCAGGTGCGTCCCGCCCTTGAGATCATAGGACCACACGTTCTTATCCTTGACGTAGAGGACATACCGTCCGTCGGGACTGGAGCCGAGGGTGAATTTGAGGTGGTCGAGCACCTTCTTGCGATCGCCGGTCTTGACGTCGATCAGGTAGACGTCATGAACGGTCGGGCCGAACTTCTTCTCGTGCTCGTAGGGCGTGTTGTCGAGGCCGAGGGCGTGCTTCTGGCCTTCGAGGAGGACCACCCCTTCGGTGAGGTCGTTGCCGAGCGGGACGAGCTTGCCGTCGTCGAGCCACCACGCCGCCAGGAAATTCTCGCGCTTCTTCTGAGCCACCCTCTTCTTCTGGAGGGGCATGATGTCAACGTCTTTCGCGTGCCAGACCTCGACCCCCGCCGGCTCCTTCAGCGTGTCGCGCAACGACTTCTTCGCCGCAGGCTTCTTGGGCTCGTCCTTCTTGGGTTGGTCTTTCTTGGGTTCGTCCGGCTTCTTCTCGTCCTTCTTGGCCTTGGGTACCGGCTTGTTTTCCCAGGACTTGATGCCGAAAGAGAGGGTCTGGCCGTCGTCGGACCATCTCAGGCCGGCGAAGTCGACCACGCGGTGGTCCTTGGGAAAGGTCTCGTCCCTGGCAAAGTCGTACGTCGCCGACTTCGGCTTCGGCTGACTGAGGTTCCGCCACGCAAGGACGACGAACGAGGCATCTTCCTCCTTGCCGTGGTCGTTCTCGCGGAGCGCGGCGAGGTCGGCCGCGTCCTTGCGCCAGGTGAGTGCGGTGTATTTGGCATTGGCGGATTCCAGCGTGCGGAGCAGGCCCGTTGCGGTGTCATAGACCTGGATGCCGTTGCCGGCTTTCCCTTCGGCGTCGATCGCCAGGGCCAGGAACGATCCTCGGTCGTTGAACGCGTAGCTGGCGACGTTGCCGAAACTGGTGTTGACGCCGTTGGCGAGGTTGCGGACGACGATATCGACGCCGGCGCTCTCGCGCCCCTTGATCGGGTACCGTCGCATGACCAGGAACTTGCCGTTGTCGCTGAACCCCGCGGTTGCCACGTCGTCGATGGTGAGCGAGTCGCCACTGACGAGGTTCCTCAGGCCGAGTTTGGATTTGACCGCCTCCTTGGTCTTCGCCGCCTTCTCGCGTTCCGCCTCGGGGACGCCGATGGTGTAAGCCAGCCACTTCCCATCCTTCGAGAACTGCGGCCGGGCACCATGGGGGACCGCCTCGGTGGCCTGTGTGGCGAGCATGCGCAAGCGCATCTCCCCCTCGCCGTCCGGCCGGGCGATGCTATAGGCCAGCCAGCGTCCGTCCGGCGACAGCGCCGCGAGGCCGAGCAATTCCCACGCCCCATAATCCTCCGGCCGGATCGCTCGTTTGGCCGGAGCCTTCGTCTTGGCGTCCGTCGTGCTTGGATGTGGCTGCTGGGCCACCACCCCGGCGACGAACAGCAACATCGCAAGCCCCGTCCCCAACCCCCGATTGAGTAATTGCCTGCTCATGAGCCACCTTTGACCCCGCAACATGCCCCAGATTCCCTAGTCTCACTATCTTCCGAACTCGTCGAGGCCAAGTCAATCGTCATGTCATTCCGCCTGGAATTCGGGTGCGATAGCCGGCACAAGGCCCTCTTGCGGAGCGACCGCGCGGGCGAGATCATGGCCGGACTGCGCGTTGCGCGGACGAGTCCCAAAACCGTCGCCAAGCAGGAGCGGCCCATGTCCACGTTGTCCTCGCACGGCGGGCGCATTGCGCTGAAGACTGCCACGGAGTATCCTCTCCCCGCCGACGAACAGACGCACGAGATCGTGGCGCCGTTCGACGGGCTGCTCCTGGTCTCGCAGCAACCCGGCAGCGCTCTGGTGAAGATGCAAGTGGATCCCTCGACGGGGCGGCCGATCGCGGCCGTGAAACACACGATCGACGATGCGTTCGCGGGCCTGCACGGACTCTACGTATCGCAGCGCCACAAGGGATTCGTGTGGGCGACGCTCCAGTTCGTCTCGGAGCTGGTGCTGATCGATCCGCGGGGCACGAATCCGGACGAATCGCCGCAGGTGGTTCGGCGCGTGCCGCTCCCGACGCCGGCGAAGGGGCCGCACGTGGTCATCGAGGACGGCGACGATCTCTGGACCTCGTGCAAGGACAGCCATCACGTGGTGCGAATCAACCCGGATCGCCCCTCGGATTGTTCGATCTTCCCGTGCGGACCGCGGCCCATCTTCGTCGCCGTGCATCCCGAGAGCCGCGACGTGTACGCGACGCTCGATCAATCGAGCGCGATCTTCCGCGTCGTCCGCTCGGAACCCGAGGACTCGCCCGACAAGACCAAGACGATCCCCGTGCCCTCCGAGATGGGCTCGACGCCCGTGGGGATGATCCCCGGTCCCGACGGCAACGTCTGGTTCGTGCTGCTCGGCGACTCCCATGGCGGCCAGGGGCGATTCGGGCGGATCACGGACAAGGCACAGATCCAGTGGTTCCAGATCAACCGCGGCGCGGCGATGGGGGCATCATTGATCCACCTCGGGTTCGGGCCGGACGCCCCGTCGCCCGGGGCGCCGGCGCGCATTTTCCTGCTCGGCTCGTCGATGGCGTCGATGATGGCGCTGAACGCGGTGTTCGACGTCGGCCTGAGCGTCGCGTACGACAAGATCGAGACGCAGCAGACGATCGCGTTCCCGTCGCAGAACAGCATGTCGCACCGGGTCCTGCCGACGCGCAATGGGCTCTATGCGACGGAACTGGGAGCGTGCGCGGTGGTGCACCTCGCGCCGGCCTATTCGCCGTATGGGGAGGGGATCAATGAGATGTCGGATCCCTATGCGCTTTGGGGGTGCGCGGTGCCGGAGCGGCGGGTTGTTTATTGATCCGCGTACGTGTGAGCGTCCGCTTCTGGGCCCGCGGCGATATCGTCAGTAGCCGGGTCCGGGCGTGCCGATCGTCACCAGACCGACGATCGTATTGCCGATCAGCATAAGTGATATAATATCACATTCGTCGTCGCTCAAGACAATGGGACGAGGAAACTCATATGGAGACTCGCGTGGTTGAGGTGGATCTTGTTCCACTGGTCCCTGCTGATATCGCCGAACATCGGGTGTCTGGCACGATGCGACTCTCGTTGCAGGCGCGCGACGGCCGCGTGGAGATCCGCCAGGCCCTCTTCGGTGGACGTTGATCCGGGCGCCAGGGCCTTCGCGCCCTCGGATGGCAGATTGAAGCCTGGTGGCATCGCACCATTGATCAGCTTTTTCTGGAAGACCCGCGCCATCATGCGAAGGGGCCAGGGGAAGGTCATCGTGAATCCGTCGATCGATCCGTTGTAAGCGAGAGCGAGGTGCCCGAAAATCTGACCCGCAGACCAATTCCCGAGTTCCTTCACCGGGCCCGAGCTGAGACGGTCCGCGTCGGCCAACACTTCTTCGAGCGACGCGTAATCGAGCTTGCGACGACCGTCGACCTTGGCGGTATTGACTGACACAGAACAACTCCTCGAATCTGCAGAAGCCAAATTGCTACAGCACATTAGATCGCTTCACGGTTGGGTTGCACACGGGCCGTCGGGTGCTCTGTGAGCAGCGATCCCCGTAGCTCGCCCTCTTCGGTGCTCACCGCGCGGCCGAGCCGCAACCAACCAATCGAAAGAGACTCACCACAGAGTCACAGAGGGCACAGAGAAGAATTCTTCGATGCCTTCCGCCGACCCAACCCCTTGTACCTCGAGACGTTATGAAATCGTGCTCGGCGTACAAGACTCTCGAAGTTTGTAGTACAGAGCACCCTACGGACTCCGGGGCCGTCCGCAACCCACGTGTTCGGCGCCCTAACTCGTCGATCGAGATCGGCCCAAGGATCCCGTGGTATTCGGGACTCTCCGAATACGTTTTTAATTCATGAAACGATCTATGCGATCGGCCCGCGAAGGACTATCTACCGCCATTCCGGGCGCCTGTCAAGATGCGATCGGCCGCATTTTGTGGATTGCCGATACCGGGGTGCTACCATGGCAGAAATGACGGTTGGGCGAGGTATGCGTTATCGTATGAGCCGTCCGCGCAGCGCCATAAGGAAGAAGACGGAAGAGATCGTCGCGGTGAGCGACGGCGAGCGCATCGAGCGGAAGGGCCGTCTCCTCGACAGCGATCTCGCCAGCGCCGCTAGACCGAGCCATAGGGAGGGCAGTGGTCGATCGCGGGCTGCTCGAGAGGTTCGAACAGGAAGTGGATCTCGGCGGTGGCCTGACCCGAAAGGGGGACCTGGTCGGCAACCTGCATATCGATCCCGTTCGCGTCGAGATGATGTGACGACGGGACACGATACATTTGGCGATCACCAACGATGTTCTGACCAAGATCCTCAACTAGGGTCGGGCCATCGGCTTCGTTCCCACATCCCGCACCTGAACGCAACAATACCAAAGCCCGCGAACCGAATCAAAAGCGGTTATTCGCGAGTATAGGCCGCCGAGACCCCGATGTCACCTGAAGTCGGAAAGAGGTCTTGAGGATGAAGAACGGCGGATCTTGCTTGCCTAGGGCTCGAGAAGCAGGGTCGAATTGAGATATCTGAACACAAGAGCAGTCGCGTTACCGGAGCCTTGACGTTGGGCCCACCCCAAAATCCGTGAGTCTCGCCAGAATTCGTTTGAAAGCAAGATGGCTCTCGCTATACTGTTAAATGACTGCTCTGGAAGCGGCCGAGAGAATGGGGCTTCGCTGGCCTCCTCGTGCGACAGATTGCAAACATTCGAGGGCGATTGTCATCTGTCCGAGACTTTTCAATCACCTTTGAGATGCTGTTGCCTGAGACCCCGCGCCTTTTCAGGCGACCACTTCGAGCATGTACGAGTCGGCGCGGCATCGGGAGTAAGCGACAACCTCGCTGGTCTGCGTGATCGCTGAGAAGTCTGAAGCCGCCGTGGTTGGTCGGGGCAGATGATCAGCCGGTCTTGTAGTCAAGAGTCGAACCTACCGGCTTCATGTCGGTGGATGTTCCGTTTCGTGGTCTTGTCGGATCGTCGTTGTGAGTGTCGGTTTGACCCTGTTGGTCAGCCACATGGGGTATCGAACGCGCATTTCCAGGCACGTGCAGGTTCAGAATGGTACCGTCACGATGAAAGGGAGTGATCCAATGGATGATTTAGCCCGCAGGTTGGGATTGAATCTCGGACGATTCCATACGGTCGCCATCGCAATGACGGCCGCTATGACCCTCACCACTGCATCATTCGGAGCACAGATCGCCACTGCCGGGCAGGTCGGAACCGCCGGACAGGTCGGAACCGCAGGGCAAGTCGGGACCGCCGGACAGGTCGCCACTGCGGGGCAAGTCGGCACCGCCGGACAGGTCGGCACCGCCGGGCAAGTCGGAACCGCGGGGCAAGTCGGCACCGCGGGGCAGGTCGGAACCGCGGACAAGTCGGCACCGCGGGACAAGTCGGAACCGCGGGACAAGTCGGGGAGCGGGACCGCCGGACAGGTCGGGACCGCGGGACAGGTCGGAACCGCGGGACAGGTCGGAACCGCCGGACAGGTCGGAACCGCCGGCAAGGGCAACAAGCCCAGTGTAAAGGCCACGGCGAAACCGGAAGTTGGCTCGACCGAACCGTTCCTCACGCCGCGTCGCTGGCGGATGATGGGTTCTGCTACCATCCGACGTGACGGCGGCCTTGTGCCCCAGAAGGGGCGCTGACCACCCGCTTGAGCTGAGACGACACCTTGTGAAGCGTGTTCGTTCAACAGGAATGAAGACGAGCCGGTTCCAGCCCGTTCGCGAGTCTGGGGCTAACCGGCTCCGTCCCGCCCGAGCGATGTCCCGAGGTTTCGTTCAAGGACCGTGTGATTGGGTCGGTCTTCGACGGGGATGGCGAACGGTGTTGACTGCCGGTCCGGTCGAAGGCTGACCATTAATCAAGCATGCCTTATTACCAGATCCATGAAACGAAGCTTTCCCTTCCGACGCGCGAGTTTCTGGGCGATCGCCCTCTTCCTGGTCGTTGCTCCTGCGTGGCGAGCGGGGGCGGGCCTGGTGATCCGGGTTGATCCCGCGATCGACGTCCGCAAAGTCCAGGACCTTGCCATCGACCGTGGGAGTCTCGTTGTCGTCTACTCCGACGCCGATAAGCCGAAGAACGTGAAGTTCATCAAGCTGCCGCCCGGCATGCTTCATCGGATTGCGGCCTGGGCTCAGCGCGGCCCGTGCGGGCCGGTGGTGATCTCGGGCGATCGGGGCTTCATCTCGGGACTTGTCGGCGAGACGTTCTCCCAGGACCAGTTGGAGTATTTTCCGCCGTATCTCGACCCCCAGCTCGGGAGAGCCCTCCGCGATTATGACCAGTACGCGGTGCAGGTCGCCCTCGGTTCTTCGCCAACCGCCGGGTTTGAGAAGCACCCGCTGGTCGTGCGATCGAAGGGCTATGATCAACTGCCATCGCATCGCCTCTCATGGCTGTTGGCTCCGGAGAACCTGACCAGTCAGGCTATCCTGTACCGACGACTCGCCTCGCAGTACACCCGACCTCCCGGGTTCGCGGACGTCAAGGGATCCTCCAGCTTCATCGGGCAGTTGACGATCTTCGCCGAGAGGGCCGATGAAGGATTCCCGGTCCGCATCCGAGTCGAATCGAACCGCCGGCTCGGGATGAGCAAGTGGTATCGCGCCACGGACGTCCCGACGGAGTTGGATCGCGCCACGTTGACTCTCCCCTACGCCCCCCTCCAGAAGGACATGGAAGAGAACTGGAAGGAATATCGCCAGGCCTTCCCGGGGCTCGACGAGTCTTCCTCGCTGGTCGAAACGTACGCGGTCCTCCAAGCGGTCTTCCAGCAGAATGTCCCCCTCTGGAAGCGATTCATGGATCGATTGTCCCAAGGGCTGGACGAGGTTGACTTCCCCCCCCTGGTGGGCCTCGCTAGCTGGCGGAATCTGGGCGAGGATCTGGCGCCGTCGGCCGCGGCGTGGGAGCGTTGGGTGAACCTGTCGGCGGAGAGCATCGGCGATAAGATCAAGACCAGTGCCCAGGCGAACATGGCCCTGACATTGATCTATGAGGACTGGGTCGAGCCGGCCTTGCAACGGGGCCTCTACCCATCAGATCGGTTCCGTCAACGATTGAGCGATGAGGACCGGGTCGAGCCGGTCTTGCATCTCGCCTGGCTCCGGGACGTCCAGGTTCTCGCACGAGACTCGCCGCTCTTGCAGGCGAGGCTCGCACTCCTGGAGGCGCTGCGATCCGACCCGAAGGACGGAGCTTCCTTCCAGGCCAAGCGGTTCTTCGACCTGACCCGCGCGTTGCCGGATGGCTTCCGACTTCGTGCCCAGGGGCTCCACCGCCTCTCGACCTACTCACTGGCGAAGGGTCAGGAACTGCGTGAGATCGCGTCGAAACGGTGGAAGAGCCTTCAGAGTTGGGTCGTGGAGGCATCGGCCCGACACCGCGAGTTGCAGGATCTTCTCTCGGCGGAACGGGCCAACATCCTCGACGAGTTCCGCCGTCGTGTCGTTGACGCCGCCGCTCGCGACGAAGGCGGTGAGCCCGACTTCGCAACGTGGGAGGGGTTGGAACAGGACATCTACTCGGTTGACCTGTTGATCCTGGCGAAGGAGGATGCGAAGGGCGGTCCGATCGCACGAGAGATCCTTAAACAGGTCGCCGAGGTCCATTACCGGCGCGGGATGGCCCCCCAGAAGGGGATGACCCTTGACTTCTGTCACGCCCACTTCCGTTTCCTCCACTACCTGACGCTGCTCCGCCCCGACGATCAGGAATTTCGCAAGACGGTCCGGGGCTATCGCGCTCAGCTTGCGGCGAAGATGGGCCTGCGCGATTGGGAAGAGGACTCATGACGAGGTACGCACCACCCTCCCTGCTGGGACTCTTACTCCTCTCCGGGCTGGTCCTCGGCCTGGTCCGCATGGCCTCCGGCGGGGCCGGCACCGACGACGGCCTTCAAGCGACCGTCGAAGGCCGGCTCTGCAGCGCGGCCGCCCTGTTCAATCCGTTACAGGACGCCGTCAAGGAAGCAGGGATGGACCGGAGAGACGATGAGGCGCTCGTGCACGGGCTACCCGGCGGGATCCTCACGGGCGACCAATTCACCCTGCTCCTGGTCGATGGGAGACTGCTCGCCCGCCTGCGACGTGCCCGGCCGAAGGGTCCGATCCGGATTCGAGCGACCGGCTTGCGCCATGACGAGGGCCGTTGCCTGACACCCCTGAAACTGGAATACCAGGAGGGAGATCGTTGGATCGTCTTCGACCTGCCGCTCTCGGGATCGGCCGGGCCGGCGTCGCTACGGGGGGACGAGTGATGAAGCGAAGACTCGGTACGGCCCTCGTTGTCCTCTCCCTGGCCTACCTGGCCACCGCCGGCGTCGGGGCCTTCGGGTTCGGCCTTCCTCGCGTCGAAGGCCGACTCGTCGAGTTGAGGTCCCAGTTCACATCCGGCGCTCGCGGAGACTGGCGCGTCTATGAAGAATTCGTCGCCGCGAAGGCCAACCTCCCGCTCGGTGTGTTGACCCCCAAGGGGAAAGTCATTTACCTCGTCGTGGAACCGGAGCGCCTCGCGTTGTATGTGGGCTCGAAGGTCCGCGCAGAGGGGGTCACCGCCCGCGAAGGACGGTTCTTCCGCCCCGATCGCCTCCAGGTCCAGGTCGACGATCAATGGAGGCCGATCGACCTCAAGAGGAATTAGCCCCCGGTCGCAACCCCATCGTCACCATGGCGAGTCAGCCGCCGCCGGCTTCGCGGCTCCGATGGAGCATCCCATGGCTTATATCGACGACGATGACCTCATCCTGAACGACGATGATCGCCCGGGCAAGGACAGCGAAGAACCGAAGAAGATCCACGAGATGGGTGTCCGTTTCTTCCAGGAAGGGCATCGCAAGGATGCCATACCCTACCTTCAGCAATCGCTGAACCATGCGGACCCGAAAATGCACATTGAAGCGGCCGTCCTGCTGGGCGAGACCTATCGCGGCATGGGCGATTTCGCGAAGGCTCGAGACTACTACGAACTTGCGCTGCCGAAAGGAAATCACGCGAAATACTATGGTGTGCGGGCTCAATTCGGCCTGATCACCGTGCTGCGACGGACCCTCTCCGACGACCACAAGTATATCCGCCGACTGATCCAGGAGGCTCGCAACTGGACCATCGTAGAGGGGTGCGAGGATCTGCCGGCCCAGATCGAGGTCGCCGAGGGCTTGTTCCTTCGGCAGCTCGGTGAGGTCGAACAGGCGGCCGAACGAGTCCGGAAGGGGGTCGAGCTGATCGCGGACAAGTCTCGTCCCTTTGGTCTCCTCCACCCTGAACATATCGAGGGGTTCCTGGTGCTCGGGTACCTCTGCATCCCAGGGTCGGAGGCCCGGGTGGCCCGGCATGCCGCGCCAGGTCCTTCGGACCCAGGGCCTGCCGTGGAGCACGGCCATCGCGGCCGGGGCGATGTTGCGGATCCGGCTGGCGCGTTTCGCCTCACGGCTCGCCGAGGGGGAGGCGATCGATGTCGCGGCCGCGCGCCGAGAGATGGAAGACTTCCTGGCCGAGTTGGACCACAGCGCCCGTCGCGAGGGAGATCCTTTTCTGCTTTCCGATGCGAAGCTCCTGAGGATCGCCTGGGGCGTGCTCGCAAGGGATGGGGTGAACCTGCACGCCCTCTGCGAAGACCTGGCCGCGACGCTGGAGGGGGCCCCGGCCTTGACCCTCTTGCTCCGGGCCGTCGAGGTCGGCGCGCTGGCCGGGGAGATCGCGGAAGCCGGCGGCCCGCAGCCCGGTGATGGCCGCCTTGTGGCCGACGGACTTGCCCACTCGATGCGCTTCGTGGCCGGCTGTCGTCGTACCAGATGTCCCCCGCCGACATCGACGCCTGCGCCGGGCTGATTGCCGGGGACAGGCTGTCTGACCGACCGCTCGGCCGATGGGATTGTGAGCCCGTCCGCAAGCTCCGGTGCCGGGCCTGGCCATGAGGCGCCACCGCCGAAGGTGAATCGACGAAGCCCCCATAACGAAGGAGGTGAGGATTGGGTGAACCAGGGACCTCTGTGAGGGAAGTCATCCCGAACGTCGAGCAGATCCTCTACCTCTTCCGCAGGCACGTCAGCGACGATCCCGAGACGCCGATCCGCGAGTTCGTATCCAACGCGCGCGACGCCACCCGGGGCGTGACCGAGCCGCGGATCTCGGTCTGGTCCGACGGCCAGACCATCAGTTTCCTCGATAACGGCTGCGGAATGGACGAATCGGTGATCGTCAACGGATTCACCCAGATCGGCGGCCACGTCCCCAACCCCGCCGCAGAAGCGGAGACCATCGGCCAGTTCGGGGTCGGTGTCCTCAGCGCCTTCATGATCGCCAAGAAGATCATCGTCGAGACTCGTTCCGCATCGGATGAGCAAGGCTGGAGGATCGTGTGGCACCGCGACGCGACGACCTACCACCTCTCGAGGTGCCCCCGCACCGAGGTCGGCACGCTCGCCGTCCTCCACCTCGACCCGGACGATGACGCCGCGATGACCCTCGGCGCAGAACGCCGTGCTCCGCGAATACATTAGCAAGAACTTCGCCCTCCTGTCGGTGCCCATCTCGGTCGGCGTCAATGCCCCGGCGGTCAATGTCCACCACCGCTGGCTCGCCGCCCTATCCCAATCGGAGGGAGAAGGGCGGCTGCTCTTCGACCCGACGGCGCGGGAGCTCCTCAAGAAATTCACAGTCCCAGGACACACTCGCGGCCTACACCGTCCTTCTCGACGACGCCCCCAAGGACGGCCCCGACGAGAAGCGGACGCGGCTGATCCTCGGAATCCCCCGGCAGGAGCTGAAGGATGTCTACAACCAGAAGATCGCGTTCTTCTCCAAGGGAGTCTTCCTCGACTGCCAGCGCCCGGACTTCCTTCCCGAGAACCTGTCCTTGATCGTCTCCCTGGTCGACAGCCCCCACTTCCTCCTCCAGATCAACCGCGAGCGGTTCGGCGCGACGCGGCCTATCAAGAGATCCGCAAGCAAGCCGAGGGGCACGTCGTCGACTTCCTCGAGACAGTCGGCCGCGAGAAGCCGAGGCTGATGGAGGAGATCTTGCGGACCCACCGTACGCTCCTGCTCGTCCACGCCAAGTATTCTCCACGACTCCGCCAGCTCTTTCGCGATCACTACCGCTTCGAGACCACCGCGGGCCAGCACGCCTGGCCGGACATCATCCGGCTTGCGGACTCCAGCGACGACCCGGCGGGGAAACGGGTCATCTACGTCGTCCCGTCAGTACCAGATGGGCCAGACCAGCGGACTCGATAAGCTGATCGTGGTCGGCGAGGGGGTCGAGGAGAAGGCCCTGCTCGAGCAGTTGGCAGCCGACGACCAAGTCACGATCATCAACCCGGTCACCGAGGACGAATCCCAGAATCCGCTGCCCGTCCCCCCAATCCCAGACCCATTCCGCCGGCTCATCAACCGACTCGGCCGGGCGCTCAAGAGTCAGAGCAACCTCCGCATTCTCCCGTCGACCACGCTGGGCGTCGAGGGCCCTCCGGCGGCACTGTTGATCAAGGAGTCGGCGCCGGCTCTCGGGCTGGACGGGCGGGACGACGACGAGAACAACGAGCCCAGCATCAGTGCCGACGCTCTCCTGATCAACATCGCCCATCCCGTGATCGAGCATCTCGCCGCCCGGGCCGACGATCTCACGAACGATACCTTGACCACGGCAGCCGAGACGCTCTTGCACATCGCGATCATCGGGTCGCCGTTCCCCCGGGCCGTCACGAAAATCGCCGAGCCTCTGATCGGGAACCTGATCGATTTCCTCTACGAAGGGATCGAACGTAGGCCGAAGTCGGCACCGCCCCCATCGACCAGAGGCCGTGCCAAGTGCTTTGTTGCACTCCCGTTTCGTGCGCCGTTCGACACCGTCTACAAGGCGATCGAGTCGATCCTTGGCCGGGATCCGTACTCCTGGGAGGTGGTCCGGGCCGACGAGAACATCCTCGACGAGAACCTGTTCAAGAACGTCCGCGACCACGTCACCACCAGCCGCCGGTTCATCGCCGACGTTTCGGGCTACAACCCCAATGTCATGATCGAGCTCGGCCTGATGATCGCGAAGGACCCCCAGGGGACACTGATCCTGTGCGACCTCGCCACCTCCGAGAAGGTCGCCGCGGATATCAAGGGGACCATCCTGGCGATCTACAAACCGGAGGACGTGGCGAGCGAGGCCGCGATGACGGCCTGGTTCGAGCGTCAGATCCAGGCTCGGAAGCGGCACTATTTTACCTCCGTCTACAGCCAGCCGAAGCGTGAGGGGACACCGAACCATGGATGACGAGGTGACATCGTCCGACGGTCCTGGGCGGGCGGGGCGTCTGCAGACCCTGCTCGTGACCGGGTTCGGGCCGTTCGAGGACTGCTTCAACAATCCCACGGACGACGTGGCGAACCTCGTCCACGGGAAGGAGATCGCCGGGGTCCGGGTCGTCGGCCTTCGGCTCGATACGACCTGGCGGTACGCCTGGCCCTCGATCCGCGACGCCGTGGAAGAGCGGGCGCCCGACGCCCTCCTCATGCTCGGCGCGGCCCCCCATCCGTTCGTCCGCCTCGAGCTGGTCGCGCGGAACCTGGCCGTGCCCTCTCCCGACGCGATCGGCGAGCTACCCCCGCCGCTGCCGGCGCAGCAGGTCGTCGAGGGAGGACCCGGAATCCATGAGACGACCCTCCCCCTGCCCTGGTTCTACGAAGGGTTGAAGAGTCGCCGCGAGTATTTGTCCGCTCGCGGCCAAGGGCGGGTCACGGACGTCATGGCCTGGCGCGACGCGGGCGTGTACGTCTGCAACTACGTCTTCTACCGCGCCATGCACGAGCTCGGCGACCGCGTGGCCTGTCGCGGTTTCATCCACATTCCGAGGTACGACGGACCCTCTCCGGATAACCCCGAACCGGGCGAGATTCTCGCGTGCGGCACCCACCTCGTGATGCTGATGTCGCACTGGCTCGCCAATGCCCCCGAAACGGCCCGTCTCCAATGAGGCTCAGGGGGTCTACGAGAGGCCTGTTGTCGGGTGGGTCGAAATGGCCGAACGTCGTGGATCTCGCTCCGGTTGACACACCCGGAGGCCCCGTGAAAGAATCGAGGGACGAGACGCGTCGAAACGCTTGTCTTCGGATCGGCTGAAAGGGTTGACGGCTCGCGTTCATGGCCCTCGCGGGATGCGTCCCGGTGCACGAGGCCGTCGGATCGACAAGTCATCGGTGGCCGCTCATGCCGCTCACGTCCGGACCGCGATTGAGAAGGGTCCTCCCGGTCGCCTTCCTGGGTACGGCCGCTCTCTTCGTCCTGCTAATCCTCCCGGATCTGTCGAGGTTGCTCTGGAGGTTGACGCCCGCTCCCCTCCGCGCGTGTTGGGTCGAAGCCATGGCATCGGCCCTCGTCGCGGCCTACTTCCTCACCAGGCAACTCGCCACATCGAACATCGGACCCTGGGACCTTCGGAGACGCGCCGGGCGGGGCCTGACAGGGATGAACGCGCTCGCCGAATTCGCCTGGGACCGAGGGTTGTCGATGGCCTTGGGGGTCACGTGCGGCGTCTTCCTGGCGGCCTGGGTTCCCCACTACCTGACCTGGCCCTGGAGCCGCGACGAGGACACCTTCGCCGTGCTCGCCATGTCGTGGGATCGGGGGATTCTCCCCTACCGCGACATCAGGGCCTACAACTTCCCGGGCGAGACTTACATCTTCTGGATGCTGGGCAAGATCTTCGGCTGGGGTCGGACCACACCCTTCTATGCGTTCGACGCGGGCTGCGTCGTGCTCCTGGGGATCGTGCTGGTCTGCTGGAGCCGTCGGAGGCTCGACGGTGCCGTGCCGGGGCTGATCGGCTATCTGGCCTTCTTGAAGTTCTACCTGAGCCAGCCGTTCGAGACCACCGGCGAGCGCGATTGGCACGTGGCGTTCCTGGTGGCCCTGGGCCTGATGGTGTCCCAATCCTGGCCCGGTCGTTGGTCCCGGATGGCATCGGCCCTCACGACCGCGATGGCGTTCGCGATCCGGCCGAATGCCGTGCTGTTCCTCCCCGCACTGGCCTCGGCGATCGCCGAACCCGGGCCGGCCCCGGGGACGAGCCGGTCGGCAAGAGCATGGACCGTCATCGAGTGGGCCGGGTGGGCCGGCCTCTTCTCGTTGGTAGCATTTACACCGGTGATTTTCTCGGGGATCACTGACGATTGGATTCGTGGATTACGCGTGGTCGCCTACGGCGGGCCTTACAGCCGGGTTACGCCGGCCGGTGCGATGAGGATGTTCCTCGAACAAGGCTCGGACTGGCGAACGGATGTCCCGCTCGCCACCACCCTGATCTTCGCGCTGAGCCGCACGTCGCGGTTGACGGGGACCGCGCGCACCTGGCTGTTGGCGTGGGTCGCGGCACTCGTCTATCGGCCGATTCACCCGGTCCCGCACACGTATCTCATTCACCCGCTCTTCGTGGTTGGCTCGATCACCTGGGCTTTCCCCGCCTACCTGTTGATTTCCTTGCGTGGGTTGGCGCAGGCCGGTGCACGTCGTTGCCGTCGCCTTGCTGGCCTACGAGGTCGTGCCCCAGAGACCGTGGATGTGCCACCTGGATCGCAGCGCCCAGGCGGTGCGGTCCCTGGTCCTCGGTAAGATGCCGGCGAACCCCCCGCCCGGCTGCTTCCAGGCTTTCCAGGGCGCATCACACCCTCTCTCGCCCTGGGAGACCTACTGTCTGGTGTTGGGCTATCTCCGCGATTCCACCCAACCCGAAACCTTCGTTGCCAACGTCTTGAACCGGTACCCGATGGAGTCGCTCAATGGTCCGACAGGCCGCCTCTCCCCCTTCCTTGCCGAATCGGGGATCTGCTGGTTGCAATGGGTCAATCTCGATCTCGACCCCGAATTCGCCAGACAGCTCGAAGCGACCGCGGATTCGGTTGTGGTCTGGGAACCACGCCAGCGCGACGTTATCCCGGCCATGAAGCTCGAAAATGTGATCGGGATCATCCGACGCGACTACGTGCCCGAGGCTCGATTCGGCCACGTCGAGGTCTGGCGGAGAAAAAATCACGAACCCGGCTTTCGCACCACAGAGCCACAGAGAACACGGAGAATACAGAAATAAGAAATCATTCTGGGTTTCGGTCCGATCCGCCGGAAGCGGGCGATTGGCCGTTCTCTCACGTCACGACGCATCTGGACCTTCTCTGTGTGCTCTGTGACTCTGTGGTGAATCGGTCCGATCCGTTTCCCCGTCGGTTTCGCGGTCTCCGAAGTGAGAAATGGCGGCTAACGCGTCGGCTTCGCACGCGGCGGCGCCTCCGCCGACCCTTCGGCCCTGGCCGGTTTGCCGGGTTGGAACCGATTGCAGCCGCTGATCCCCGAAACCCGCAAGACGTAGGGTTGGAGCTTTTCGTCGATGCAGAGTCCTAGTGTCAGGTTATTCACCGCGGCATCCGGCTCGATCTGCCACCATTTGCAGTCCTTGCAGAGTCCCCAGGATTTGTCCGACATGATCGAGATCTCCTTGAACATTGCTCGAATTGGAAACCATCGGCCCGCTCACGTGCCGTCTGCGAGGAAATGCAAAAGACGCGCCGAGATGCCCTCAAGAGCACGCCCTCCATCCCCTCCCGAACTCGGGCCAGTGTTAACCATTTCTGCCAGGCGGAGAATTTCATAAATAATTATTTTTATCTGTAAATACTATTATACATATTGCTAGTACCGGCGATGGCCTCGGCACAAAATTGGCTCCCGAACTCCTCTGTCGGCCGGACGAGCCGCCCAAGGGCGACTCTCTAGCCAGCTCGGCCGGTCGCGAAAAAAACGGATTATTCATTTGATTCTCTGGGATGGGGATGCTAGCATGGGGCTTCTCCTGTCCTTCCCAACCTAATCTCTACTGACCACCGTGTCCGTTCGCCCGTCCGCTATCGAATTCGACGGCGTGGAGCGAAGGAACCGAGGGATCGATCGCTCACGGAATTTGGATTCGATATCTCTTCTTGTACTCGAAGCTTAGCTGAGACGATCCGCCCGCGCCGCCGCGCCCAGTTCCGACCCGACGAGCCGGGGTTGGAGGGCGGTATGCCGCCGAGGGGCTGCGTCGTCTACGCGTCCGACGCAACTTCTCCGCACCTTGCCGGGGGCCCATCTGAATGAGGTTTCGACACATCGGGGCGGCCGTAAGACGGACCGGGTTTGCAGGTATTGGGTTCGCAGCAGGGATCCTTTGGCTGGGCACCCCCGTGAGTCAGGGCAAAGAACCGACTCGAGTGGTCGGGGCGCCGACATTCACCAAGGACGTGGCACCGATCCTCCAGCAGAGATGCCAGGGCTGTCACCGCCGCGACCAGATCGGGCCGTTTGCGTTGGAGACATATGAGCAGGCTCGGAAGCGCGCTTCGGACATCGCCGCGGTGGCCGCAGACCTCTCGATGCCCCCCTGGAAGCCCACAGCCGGGGTAGGGCCCAAGCTCAAGCACGACCGCTCGTTGACGGCGAAGGAGATCGCCGTACTCGAGGCGTGGGCCGATGCGGGCGCCCCGCGGGGCGAGCCGGCGCATATGCCGGCCCCGGCCCGGTTCCCCGAGGGATGGGCGCTGGGCCCGCCGGACCTCGTGCTCGAGATGGCGGAGGATTTCCGGGTCCCCGCCTCGGGCCCGGACATCTACCGGTGCTTCGTGATCCCCACGGACCTCCCGCGCGACGTGTCGATCTCGGCGGTCGAGTACCGGCCGGGGAACCGCCGCGTGGTGCACCATATGATGGCGTTCGTCAACACCCACGCGTACGGCCGGCATCGCGACACGGCCGAGCCGGGGCCGGGCTACATCTCGTACTCGGGGCCCGGCATCGAGATCGCCGGCGACCTGGGCGGCTGGGCCGCGGGGAACGAGGCCATGCACCTCCCCGACGGCATCGGCCGCTCCTTGCCCCGCCGGGCCGACGTGATCCTCCAGGTCCACTACCACCCCAACGGGAAGCCCGAGGTCAACCGCACGCGATTGGGGCTTCACTTCGCCCGCAAGCCGGTCAAGCGGATGCTCGAGTGGGCGAACGTGTCGAATTCCACCTTCAAGCTCGCGCCCGGCAACGCGAACGTCGAGGTCCGCGCGACCTGGTTCGTCCCCGTCAACCTCGAGGCGATCGCACTCGCCCCTCACATGCACCAGCTCGGCGCGAGTTCCGCATGTCGGTCACGTACCCGAACGGTCGCAACCAGGACCTCCTCCACATCGCCGACTGGGACCCCTCCTGGCAGAACACCTACTCCTTCGAGCAGCCGATCCGCCTGCCGAAGGGGTCGGTCGTCAAGATCGTGGCCCACTACGACAACTCGCCGCACGCGCCAACCCCCACCGACCGCCCCAACTCGTCAAGCATGGCCCCGACGTGACCGACGAGATGTGCGTGGCCTACATCGGGGTGGTGAAGACGGGCCAGGACCTGACCCGCCCCGGCGAGAGGGACGACCTCTTCGAGATCCTGGTGAAGCAGAATCAGAAGAACATCCTGCGCGACCAGGCGCGGCGGCGACGCTGAGCACCGCACGGTCATACCCCGATCGTTGGGAGACTCCGGGAAGGTGAACAGGGGCACGAAAAACGGACGTGCCTTTCGGTGTCTTCCCTGGTTCGGTTTTTCCCAAGGTTCCCCCTCGGAACGCCAATACATAATATATTATTATTTTAAAATGTTAAAATAAATATTTCTTTTAGGATTAGTCGCAGAGAAGGACGTGGGAATCCGTTCTCAAACCAGCCGATCGGCCGTCCGCAGCCGGGGGAACAGCCAGCCCCAGACCGCCGTCACGGCCGTCGCCCCGACCCCGCCGAACGCCACCGCGCCGACGGGCCCCAGGACCCGGGCCGTGACTCCGCTCTCGAATTCCCCCAACTCGTTCGACGCCCCGATGAACAGCGTCGCCACCGCCGACACACGACCGCGCATCCGGTCTGGAGTGGCGATCTGCACCAGGCTCTGCCGTGTGAACACCGACACCATGTCCGCCCCGCCGAGCACCGCCAGGGCGAACACCGACAGCGGAAGCCATCGGGAGAAGGCGAACACCACAGTCATCAGCCCAAACAGGCCAACGGCCAGGAGCATCTTCATGCCCGCGCGTGTGCGGATCGGCCGGTGGGCCAGATACGTGGCCATCAAGACGGCGCCGACCGCCGGTGACGCGCGGAGGATGCCGAACCCCTGCGGACCGACCGCGAGCACGTCCCGGGCGAACACCGGGAGCAAGCCGGTCGCGCCGCCGAGCAGGACGGCGAATAGGTCCAGCGAGATGGCCCCGAGCACGAGCTGGTTCCCCCACAGGTACACGAGCCCTTCCCGGATCTGGGCGACCCGCGACCGGGCCGCCTCGATCGGAGGCCGGGTGTCGGCCCGAATCAAGAGGGCGCAGGACGCGGCCGCCGCGTATAGCCCGGCGCTGACCGCGTAGCCGAGGACCGGCGACACCACGCAGAGCAGCCCGCCGAGCGCGGGGCCGAGGATGCTCGCCAGTTGGGCGGCCAGCGAATTGGTCGCGATCGCCCGGGGCAGTAATCGGAGCGGCACCAGCATGGGGCCCAGGGCGCTCGCCGTCGGCTGGAAGAACGACCGCGCACAGCCGAACAGGGCGGCCACGACGAAGATCGGCCACAGCCCGCCCCCGAGTGCCGACCGGAATGCGAGCCCCACCGAGATCAGGACCTGGGCCACGTAGCAGAGCGTGAGGATGCGGCGGCGGTCGTGCCGGTCGGCCGTCTCACCGGCGACGAGCGTGAGGGCGAACAGCGGCAGGAACTGGGCCAGGCCGATCATCCCGACGGCGAAAGCGGCCTCCGCGAGGGACATAGTCTCTCGAGCGAGCTCGTAGACCTCCCATGCGATGACGACCGACTGAGAGCCGGTGGCCAGTGTGCCCAGGAACCGACCGGCCAGGAACAGCGCATACGGCCGGCGGGATAGCAGCGATGTCGAATCGTCGGTCGGATCGGGCGGGTGACTGGTGGCGGACATTCAGCACTTTCCAGGAGCGGGGACGGCACGGTCTGCGGAAAACATCTTACCTCGTTCGACCGCTCAAAGAGCAACGGCAAACCCGAGCAGGCCGACGATCGACGGGGAGAACACGGTGAGTCCGGCGTTGTAACTCCCGAAGAGGGCCAGGCGTCTTGACAGGTTCCACTGGAATCCGCCCCCGACGACGACCGCGCTGGGTTTGAACGTGTGGATGTCGCGCTGGAAGATCGGCAGCCGGGGCAGAGCGGCGGAGTTCAGGAAGCCGTGGGTAAATACCGCGAAATCCTTGAAAACCTGGCGCTGGAGCGACCACTGGTAGCTGAACACATAGACGGCGCCGCCGAAGGTATCCTCGAGGCCGGTCAGGCCGAAGTTGTGTTCCAGCATCACGTCGAAGGGAAGCGAGTGGTCGAGCAGCAGCGAGATCGAGGGCTGGGTCCCGCCATTGAAGTACGGGGAACCGAAGGGGGTCAAGATGTATATCTCGGCCCCGGCGGCAGGGATGTGCTTCTCGCGATTCTCGTCCCAGAAGTGGTACTTCAGGTCGAAGGCAAGCGGGCTGAAGCCCGCCGTCGGAGGTTTACCGATGGTGGCACTATAGCCGCTGGAGAACAGCCGGAACTCGAGGTTGTCGGTCAGGCCGTATCGGACCAGGAATTCCCAGTTATACTGGGCCGCCGAGACCAGCGACTTGCCGTAGAACGACGCGGGCGAGTTCTCGATGTAGATCCGGCCCTTGGGCAGCGTGTACGGGCTGTTGGGGAAGTTGGCGGTGTCGGGGCCGGGCATGGTGATGTCGTAGTTCGACCGGCGGCGGAGGGACTCGAGACGGAGGTCTTCGCCCTCGTCGCTCAGCTCGTCATTGTGCTCGAAGATGAGGTTCGACAGGGGCGGAAAGAACAGGCGGTCACGCTCCGCCCTGGGTACGGGCGACCGGGCCAGGGGGTCGTCGTGCAGCCGCGGGTATCGGGGCACGTCGACGATGTCGGGCTTGTCGGCGATGTCCGAACGGCCGAGCCCGAGCAGTTCGCGGAGGGTCAGGTTGCGGTTCGGTGGCGGCTCCCGCGAGGTTGCCGCTCCACGCATCGGGTCGTAGCGATAGAGCGGACCGTCGTCGTCGCTCATCCCATCCGGAAACGCGGCGGCAGCCGACTCCTCGACCGCCTCGGACGGAGGCTGGACAGCCTCGGACACCGCCGCCTCGCTCATCGACGCCTTGATCACCGATCCATCCCGATCGGCGACCGCGCGATCGTTTCGGTCGGGCCCCTCCTCCGGCGTGCCCATCGCCAGTGGCCGAGGAGCCTCCGGCGCGGCCGGGACCAACGGGGATAAACTCGCACAGCCCGACGAGAGACATGCCGCCATCAGGAGAATGAGCGTGCTCTGTCCACCCCTCCCGCCTCGACGATCTGGAGTCCGATTACTCCCATCGATCATCGCTAGGGGCATGCGCGATCCCTCTGTCCATCCGTTCGCCGATCATCCGCTTCACGTCCGTGCCGAGTCCTCGCAAGTACCAAGCAGAAACGCCCCTGCAATTCATATCGTCATCGCGATCGGCAGACTTGAATCCACCTCCAAAAGTCCGCCATCTCTCCATAACGGGTGCTTTTCGCGGGCCGGCACCGGAAGAAGCCGGGGCCCGCTACTCCTGGGGCTCTGGTAAACCCCTCTCAGGTCGGTGGCCGGGGTTTCCAATCCCTTGCAAAGCGTCGCCATGATCGGCAGAATGCCTGTACGTGTTAACATGATCGGTGGGACGTGGCACGACTTCGGATCGCGGATCGGACGACTTTCTGGTGGAGGCTGCCATGCTGGAAGGACTCGATCGCATCGATTGGTCAAGCCTGGAGCACGCCTATGGTCCCGCGGAAGATGTGCCCGACCTGATTCGCGACCTGGCCTCGGACGAGGCTGGGACTCGCGAGCAGGCGCGCTCGGCGTTGTGGAGCAATGTCATCCATCAGGGCACCGTCTATTCGGCGACGTCTCATGCCGTCCCCTTCTTGATCGAGTTGCTGGAATCGGCGACCGTGCAAGACAAGGCCGAACTTCTGGTCTACGTCGCGGCGCTCGCCTGTGGAAATTCCTATCTCGATGTCCACGGACCCTTGCTCGAAAAGGCGTCGGCCTTCGAAGACGAGAGGAAACGATCCGAATGGGACGAGCGACTCCGAGAGGAGCTGGGATGGGTGGAATCGGCCCGGCTGGCCGTCGTGGCGGGCACTCCGGTTTACTTGAAGTTGCTCGATGATCCCCGACCGGAAATCCGATTCTCCGCCGCCTACACGCTAGCTTTGGGCCGCGATCGTGCCGCGGAGATCGTTCCTCGCGTGGAAGAACGCCTGAAAGTCGAGGCGGACGATCGCGTCAAGGCGAGCATCCTCCTGAGCTTGCCCTGCGCGGGCGGGGGTGATGTCGGCCCTCTGGTCGAGCGTTACCTCGATCCCGTCCACGCGCGTCCGGTCCGCATCGCGGCGGCGATTGCGCTGGCGCGCATCGCCGGACAACGCACACCGGAAGCGGCCGTCGATCGGCTCATGGAAGCGATCGCCGACCCGGGACCGATCGATGAGGTGTATCTTCAGATTCCCTGGTCGGACGGCGAGAGCGTCGTCGCGGCCGTGACCGCCGCATTGGCCCGGCTCGGCGCCTCGGCGGCCAAGACGACGGTCCCACGGATGCTCGATGCGCCTGGGTCGGCTGCAAGGGGGCGATAGCGGCAGCATCACGATGGTGGGCGCGATCCTCTACCTCGCCTTCGACGAGCCGAAGGGACCTCGCCAGGCGAGCGAGCTCACCGAGTTCCAGAAGGACGTCCTCCGACGTCTGGCCCATTGCGGCCCGGCGTGGACCTGGGGGAATGTGACCTTCCTGTTCCACAAGTTCGGCTTGCCCGATACGCGAGGCAAGATGAAGGAATTCGTGAAGCGGCTTTGACCGGCCGATCGTCGATGGGTGTTGGAGCAGACGATCCTGCTGAGACGACCCGACCGTCTTGGTGGACGACGTCGGTGCGTTGCGTTCGGGATACAAGGAGCTCTTCTATGCTTACGTTTCTGCGCGAGATCGTGGACCACGCGGAATGGGCCAACGACGTGTTCTTCCATGCCTGGGAGAAGTCTCCGGCGCGGGACCATGAGGAGATGCGCCAGCGCGTCGGCCACATCATTGGGGTGCAGCAAGGATTCCTGTCAATCCTGCGCGGCGAGGAGCCCGGGCGTCCGCCGAGCGGTCCGCCCGATTCCTTCGAGGCGTTGAAGGAGCGCGCCAGGACGTCTCACGCCGGGCTGCGCGACTACGCGGCGAGCCTGGATGCCGAGGCGCTGTCGCGGACCGTTCGGATCCCCTGGTTTCCCGATCCGCCCTGCGTCATCACGGTGGCCGAGGCGATGGTCCAGGTGGCGATGCACACCCAGCACCATCGCGGCCAGTGCATGACCCGGCTCAAGGATTTCGGCGGTGAGCCGAAGAACGTGGATTGGATCATCTGGTTGTGGAAGCAGAAGCCGCAGGCGCGCTGGGATTGATGTTACCGGCCGCGGTGCTCAGCCCGGCGATCCGATGATCCGTGTCGGAGGACGAGGCTTCGTACATCAATCGAGGTGGAAACATGTCGAGGGGACGCAAGAGGCTCCTGCTATCGATCGTCTTGATCATGACGCTCGGTTGTCCGTTCTTCGTCGCGTGCCTTCTTTTCGGCATATTCGCGGCAGTCGGATTCTTCGTTACGGTATGGGGGCCCGAGGCAATCCTGGGGCCTCCCCCAGGCCTCCTGTCGTTCGCGTGTTTCATTGGAATCGCTGCGATCGGGATGATGATGGCCGCGATTTCATCGTACGTTTTATTGCTATTGCCACTTGCAATACGTTGGAACAACTCGTCGTTGGCCGGATGCGACGACCGTCGCGTTGCCTACTATGCGGATGGGCTCGCAAGACTGATGGAGCGTTGGAGGAGCGATCAGGGGAAACAGCAGATCCCCGAGGTCTAAAGCGAGCGTGCCAGGCTACGAGTCTCAACATGGAGTCCATCCCATGTCATGGGATCATGCCGAAACCTTCCGCGACAAGCTCCGCCAGGGGAGGCTCTGCCTGGGCACCGTCATCTCGCTGACGGATCCGACCATCACCGAGGCACTCGGCCCGTTGTTCGATTTCTTCTGGATCGACATGGAGCATAGCGTCCTGAGCCTGGAGGCCGTTCAGGGGCACGTCATGGCGACGCGGGCGACCGGCGCGGCTCCCCTGGTGCGGGTGCCGTGGAACGATCCGGTGCTGATCAAGCCGGTGCTGGACCTGGGCGCGGCGGGGGTGATCGTGCCGATGGTCCGCACGGCGGAGGACGTCCGCCGCGCCGTGGCCGCGTGCCTCTATCCGCCCGAGGGGATCCGCGGGTTTGGGCCGAGGCGTCCCTCGCAATACGGCCGGCTGGGCGGTCCCGAGTTCTGCCGCGAGGCGAATGCGCGCGTCCTGCCGATCGTGCAGGTCGAACACATCGACGCCGTCGCGAACATCGATCAAATCCTCGCCGTGCCGGGGCTGGCGAGCATCGCCTTCGGCCCGAACGACCTGGCCGGCTCGATGGGATTGACCGGCCAACCCCGGCACCCGGACGTACTCGGCGTCATCGATTCGGTGATCGCCCGATGCCGGGATGCCGGCGTCCCGGTCGGGACCAGCGTCGGCGAAGATCCCGAGATCCTGGCGGACTGGGTCGCGCGCGGCGTAAACTGGCTGTCGATGGGCGGCGATCTCAGCCTGATGCTCCGGGCGGCGGTCCAGACGATTCGAGACTGCCCGAGATCCGGGCAGGATGGGTGAAACCCACCGAGACGTGGGCCGATCCTGGTGGGTTTCACCCACCCTACAAAGGCCGAACGCTGTTCGCGCATCGCGTCTTGGCCTCGTCCGCGAGCAAGCCGTATTCGTTCGTCAGGAGGCGCCATGAAGATCACCCGGCTCGAGACGATTCGGCTCCCCGAGCACCCTCAATTGATCTGGGTGCAGATCCATACGTCCGACGGCCTGGTCGGGCTGGGCGAGACGTATCACGTCCCCGGCGCCGTCGAGGCGGTCATCCACGATTACGTCGCACCGCTGCTATTAGGTCAATCGGCATTCGACCGCGAGCGGCACTGGCAGACCTTCTTCGCCTACGCCAACTTCTTCGGCTTCGCCGGGGCTGAGATGCGCGCGCTCTCGGCCCTGGATATCGCGCTCTGGGACTTGCTAGGCAAGCACCTGGGCCAGCCGATCTATAACCTGATTGGCGGGCGCTGCCGGGATTCGATCCCGATTTACAACACCTGCGTCAACACGCCGAAGTACGCCGACCAGGACGCGTTCCTCGAGCGGCCCGGCGAGCTGGTGCGCTCGCTGCTAGATCAAGGCATCCGGCAGATGAAGGTCTGGCCCTGGGACCGGTTCGCCCCGCAGTTGCGGCTGGCCCACGACACCGGACCGGCCGGTTGGGCGGCCGTCGGTCCGCCCGGCAATTACCTCTCGCCGGACGATCTGTACGCCGGCCTGTGGGTGGTCAAGGAGGTCCGCGAGACCGTCGGCGATCGGATGCAGATCGCCATCGAGGGCCACTCGCGCTGGGACCTGAACTGTGCCCTGCGGATCGCCCGGGCCCTCGAGCCGTATGACGTGGTCTGGATGGAAGACTTCCTCCAGCCCGATAGCGCCGACGACCTGGCCCGCCTGGTGCGCGAAAGCCGCATCCCGCAGGCCGTGAGCGAGCGTCGGATGACGCGATACGCCTATCGCGAGATCCTCCAGCGGCAGGCCGCCCACATCGTCATGCTGGACGTGGTCTGGACCGGAGGGATCACCGAGGCGCTCAAGATCGCCACCCTTGCCGATACGTATCACCTTTCGATCACCCCCCACGACTGCACCGGGCCGATCAACGTGTTTGCGTCGCTGCACCTCTGCGCCGCGGTCCAGAACGTCATGATCCAGGAGACGGTGCGGGGCTTTTATGAAGGCTATTACCTGGAGTTGCTCGATCGACCACTGCCGATCCGCGAAGGTCGCGCCGACCTTCGAACTGGGACCGGGCCTCGGGGTGAAATTGCGGCCAGATGTGCTGGCACGGGCGGATTTGCACCGGCGGGTTTCCGGCGGGTTGACATCCGAGACCTGATCGGCAATGAGGAGACGTCAGCCATGACGAATTATGATGTGGTACCCGGAGTGGGTGTCGGTCCAGTCCGCCTGGGCATGTCCCGCGATGAGGCTCGCAGCGCGATGGGCCGTGAGCCGTTCTGTTTCAGCAAGGGAGGCACATCCCGTTACGAGACCGACGCCTTTCACAAGAACCAGTTTCAAATCTTCTACGAGGGCGACGATCCCCGAGTCGAGTACATCGAATTAGGAGACGGAGGCGATTTCAAGGCATTCCATCGCGGCAAGGATGTCTTCGATACTTCTGCGACCGATCTGGTGGCCTTCGTCGTCCAGGAGGCTCCCTTCGACGAGACTGATCCGGAACTGGGCTTCTCATACATCTTCCCGGCCCTCGAATTGAGCCTTTGGCGCCCGGTGTTGCCCGAGTCGGAGGATGACCCCGATGGGCGGTACTTCAACTCAATCGGCATCGGGATCAAGGGGTACTATAGCCGAGCAAGCGAAAGGTCATAGAAAACCGAGGCATGCTACACGCACCAGACTGCAAACGGAGTACGACACCATGATCACCTCTCCCATCCCCGAAACGATCCGCCTCACGATGTCGCAGGCGGTGGTGAAGTACCTTCAATCGCAGTACAGCGAGCGCGACGGGCGAACCCGCCGCCTGATCCCCGCGATGTTCGGGATCTTCGGCCACGGCAACGTCTGCGGCATGGGCCAGGCGCTGGAGGAGTGCGGTCAGGATCTCCCCTATTACCAGCCGTGCAACGAGCAGTCGATGGTCCACACCGCGATCGGCTTCGCCAAGGCGAACCGTCGGCTGGCCACGCTGGCCTGCACGGCGTCGATCGGGCCCGGCTCGACCAACATGATCACGGGGGCCGCGGCGGCAACCATCAATCGCCTGCCGGTGTTGTTGTTCCCCTCCGATTACTACGCCACCCGGCACCAGGGTCCGGTGTTGCAGCAGCTCGAGCACCCGGTCTCGGCCGATCTCAGCGTCAACGACTGCTTCCGCCCCGTCAGCCGGTTCTTCGACCGGATCACGCGGCCCGAGCAGATCCTGACCGCCTTGCCCGAGGCCATGCGCGTGCTGACCGACCCGGCCGAGACCGGCGCGGTCACGATCGCGCTGCCGCAAGACATCCAGGCGCACGCCTACGACTATCCCGCCCACTTTTTCCGCGAACGTCGATGGCGGGTCGAGCGCCGGCCGCCCGATGCCGAGCGGATTCGCGAGGCGGTCGGGCTGATTGCCGAGTCTAAGCGGCCGGTGATCATCGCCGGCGGCGGCGTGCATTATTCGGAAGCCTGGCGCAAGCTTCAGGAGTTTGCCGAGGCGCTCGGCATTCCCGTGGGCGAGACCTTTGCCGGCAAGGGGGCGATGAAGGAGGCTTCGCCGATGGCGCTGGGCGGCCACGGCCTGGAGGGGACGGGCGCCTCGGCGACGATCGTGGCGCAGGCCGATCTGGTGATCTGCGTCGGCACCCGACTTGACCGACTTCATCACTGGGTCGCAATCGTGCTTCCAGTACCCGGGCGTCCGGTTCGTCAGCATCAACGTCTGCGGCCACGATGCGTACAAGCAAGCGGCTTTGCCGATCCTCGCCGATGCCCGCGAAGCCTTGCGAGCCCTGAACCAGGCCGCCGCTGGGGCCGGGATTCGGCCGCGGCCAGCTTACCGCGACGAGGTCGCCGCCGCCCGCCGTGCCTGGGCCGAGAAGATGCAGAGCGAGGTCTACACGCATCACGAAGGCGAGGCGATGAGTCAGGGCGAACTGATCGGAGTGCTCAACGGCGAAGCGACGGCCGGCGACACCGTCATTGGCGCCGCGGGCGGACCGCCGGGTGACTTGCTCAAGCTGTGGGACTCCACCGGCGGACGCGATTGCCACATCGAGTTCGGCTACTCGTGCATGGGTTACGAGATCCCTGCCGGCTTGGGCGTCCGCCTGGCCCAACCCGAAGGCGAGGTCTACGTCCTCATCGGCGACGGCACGTATCTCATGAACCCGACCGAGATCGTAACCGCCGTGCAAGAGGGTCTCAAGCTCACGATCGTCCTCGCCGAGAACCACGGATATCAGTGCATCCGCCGGCTCCAGATGTGGCGCACGGGGGTCAGCTTCGGCAACGAGTTCCGGCGCCGCGATCCGGAGACCAACCGACTCGAAGGAGGATACCTGCCGATCGACCTGGCCGCGAACGCCGCGAGCTTCGGAGCCCGAACCTGGCACGTCGAGACGCCCGCGCAGCTCCGCCAGGCCCTACACGAGGCTCGCGCCGAGCCGCGGACCTGTGTGATCGTTGTCGAAGCCGAGAAGCACCGGTTCCTGCCGGGTGGTGGAGCGTGGTGGGACGTGGCTCCGGCCGAGGTCAGCCAGGACGCCAAGACCCGCGAGCTACGGGCGGAGTTCGAACGCGATCGCCGGCGGGTCCAGCGGTATTATTACTGAAAAAAACACCGGGAATTGAACACGAAATAAACGAAATACACGAAAAATTGGTGGTGTCCTACGCAATTTGAACAGATGGCATTGTGATCCACTCACGCATCGTCCAGACGTGGTCGGCCAGGCCGGCAGCCATCGCCGGTGACCTCTTTCGCACCCGGCCATCGTCGTCCCGATATTCCAACGTCCTCACAGGCCAGCAGAAGTTATCGCTGTACATCGTAAAATAGGTCATCGACTCGTGCACCCGCCAATCCTTCGAGAACGTGTACGTCTTCCGCACCTTCCGGGCGTTCTTGTGCCGGTCGGTCGCGTTGTACCGCTCCAGGAACGAGACGTTGACCTGTCGGCTCACCTTCGAGAGCCGCAACGCCTTGGCCAGCGCCGCCAGCGTGCCGAAGATCAGATGGACCAGGATCTCCACCACCCGACCCCGCCGCCGCCGCTTCTCGACCGTGGCGTAGGTCAGCTCCGGCGGCGGTACCTTCTCAGGCACCATCCGCTTGCTGTCGCGGCCCGTCGGCGTCGCGGTGACCTCGCTCCCGTAGATGCGCAGGATCGCCTCCTTGTACGCCGGGTAGTCGTCGCTGGTCATCAGCCTCACGGGGTGGTCTCCTGTCCGCTGCTTGGCCGCGGCGACCACGGCCTCGACCTCCTCGGCCCCACGCGCCCCGGGGACGACGCAAAGGACCAGCTTGTGCTCGGGATCGTAGGCGGTGTGGTCCCACCAATCCCCATGCTGGTCATCAGCCGGATTGCCCGGGTCGCAGTGCTCCTGCTTCTTGAACACGAACGACCACTTCTCGTCGAACTGGACCTCTTCCGTCCGAGGGGGAAAAAGCCACGAGCTCGTCGTGGAGTTGCCGGGCGTGCTCGCCCAGGACTCGGCGGTAACGTACCACCGTGTCGCGGTGCACACCGAGGAGTCGAGCGGTGGCCCGCACCCCGGTGCGATCGGCGAGATGTTCGATCAGCGAGATGGTCGTCTCCCGGGGCAAGCTGGAGCGGTACAGCGGCGTACCCTTGCGCTCGGAGAAACGGGCCTTGCAAGTGCGACAGTAGAGCTGGCGGATGGGCTGGCCCTGGCCGTAGGTGCCGCAGACCGACAGGTTGCCGAGCCCACGCAGGCCGTAATCGGGGCAATCCGCACGCTGGCAGCAGAAGCCGGAAAGATCCTCCATGGCAGTGCCTCCATGATCCTGGGACCAGAGCAAATGGGGTCATGTCGAGGAACCCATGATACACGAAGAACTTACTGCGTTCAAATTCCATAGGACACCACCGAAAAATTCAAATTGATTGTAGCGAATTTAATAATTCTTTTTCTTTGCATTTTTCGTGTATTTCGTGTTCAAGATTCTCGATTTTCTTAGGAATTCCCAATCATGAACATCCGAATTGGCAGCGCGCCGGACTCCTGGGGCGTCTGGTTCCCCAGCGATCCCAAGCAGACACCCTGGCAGCGGTTCCTCGACGAGATCGCCGAGGCCGGCTATGAGTGGACCGAGCTGGGCCCGTACGGCTATATGCCCACGGACCCGAATAACCTCCTCGCCGAGCTCGATCGGCGCGGGCTCAAGGTGACCGCCGCCTTCACCATGGTCCACCTGGAAGACCCCGCCGTCTGGCCCGAGCTTCAGCGGCAAATGCTCGGCGGCGGTGAGCTCGCCGCCGCGCTGGGCGGCCGGTTCATGGTGCTGATTGACGACACGTATTCCAACCTGTTCACCGGTGAACCCACCCGGACGTCGCGACTCGATGACGACGGCTGGAAACGATTGATCGACACCACCCATCGCGCGGCCGACCTCGCCGCAAGCCGACTCGGTCTGCAACTGGTCTATCACCCGCACGCCGAGACACACGTCGAGTACGAGGACCAGATCGAGGCATTCCTCGAACAGACCGACCCGGGGCGTGTCTCGCTCTGCTTCGACACGGGACATCACGCCTATCGCGGAGGCGACCCGGTCGCCTTCTTCCGCCGGCATCACGCCCGCATCCGCTACCTGCACCTGAAGAGCGTCAACCCGCAGAAGCAGCAATGGGTCGAGCGCGAGCGGATCCCGTTCGCCATCGCCGTGGGCAACGACATGTTCTGCGAGCCGGATCACGGCACCGTGGACTTCATCGCCTTCCGCGACGCACTCCGCGAGGCGGATTACGACGGCTGGGCGACCGTCGAGCAGGACATGTACCCGGCCCCCTTCGACAAGCCGTTGCCGATCGCCCGGCGGACGCATGAGTATCTACGGTCGATCGGGCTGGGGTGAGGCATTCTTGTGATGCGGGCGTCTCACCTAAGGGATTGCGCGATTCGGCGTGCCTCGATTATCGCCATCGACATGATGATATTTGGTTCGCAGATCGTTCGGAATGCTGCCGATCCGTAGTTGAATCGCGCATGCGGGTTACGCTAAATCCCAGGATGGTGTTGAGGGAATTCGGGATCTCACCGGGATAGATTGAAGACAAACGATCGTCACAACAGCGCCTGGACCATCGTAGAAGCTTCCGAATCCGCGATGAGACACCTCCCAGGTTCTACGACGATCCGTCTCATCTCCAGTTTGGGAATCGCGGGGACACAGGGATGAACGCTATGAGAAGATACATCCTGGTCGCCTTGGCATGGCTTCTCGGGTCCGGGAATGCCATGGCGGAGCCCGTGCTCACGTTCGAAGGGCTCCGGAATCTCGAACAAGTGGATGACTACTACAACGGCGGTTCCGGCAGTTTGGGGAGCGGTCCCGGTCCGAATTACGGGATCACCTTCTCCTCGAATGCCCTGGCGCTGGTACGACAGACACCCTTCCCCGGCGATCCCTCGCCGCCGACGGTGCTCTTGCTCGGCAACACAGGAATCGGGGCCGGCCAGCCCTTGTCCATGACGATGGATGTCTCCGGCGGCTTCTCGACCGGACTCGTCTTTTATGACATCGCCATCGGCCGGACCGCGACAGTCAACATCTACAGCGGGCTCGACGGCACGGGGACCCTGCTGGCCCAGGAAACGCTACCGCTGCTTCCGCCATCGAACGAGTTCTTCTCCGGCGCGGAAACCTTGCTCTTTTCCGGCACCGCCCAATCGGTGGTCTTCACTGGCGGGAACCTCCAACTGGTCTTCGATAACATCACATTTGCCTCCGTGCCCGAACCGTCGAGTTGGTTCATTCTGGCCGTCGGCCTGGCGAGTTCGTGGTTCGGCTTCTCCCTCTGGCGGCGTAGAATCAGCCACGGGATCAGGCGCGACCTGAAAAAACGCAACCCGTCGCATGCGCGCTCATGACGCCGTGAGATCAGCGGGACTGTGCGCCAATCGACGTGGGTGACCATCCGAACTGGTGGATGGAACCGGGCCGGCTCCGCCTGCCAGTGAAGCCGTTCGGCGGCTGGAACGGTCGTTCTCCCACGGATTCACCGGCCGGAACGGAACAGCCCGCTGGGGTCCGATGCGATCTCCAGTCCGATGTGCCATCCTGGAATAAATTCCCTTTCGCCCTGTCACACATCCGGCGCAAAGGGAGCTTACCCCAGGGAGAGCGTACCTTCACGCGGCCGGCGCGATGACCTCGGCCGGGCCCCGGACGCCGCGCAACAACCAGCCAATCTCACAGCGTTCCTCGATCGGACCGAGGCCGAGGATCAAGCGCGCCGCGCGCGACACGGACCGCGTCGTTCTCAACGGGTTTGACTACTCGGTTCCTCGAAACGGAGAAATGATGATGCACACACCCACGTACCGCGCCGCCGTGAAGCCCAGACTCCGTCGCTGGATGGGCCACGGCCCGAATCCCCGGAAACGACGTTCGTTGTTCTTCGACCCCCTCGAGGATCGGACGCTGCTGGCCGCGACGGCGCTCCTGGACATCAACAACACTGCCGGCAGCCCGACCAAGGGCTTGCTGACCTATACGGGCTCTGCCGCCGTGACCGACGGCCTGACCGTCAAGACTTCGACCGTCATCACCGACGGCGCCGACGGTTTCAGCACGCTGATGTACACGTTCACCAGCGATGCGAACGAGACGATCACTCTGGGACCGGGCGCAATCGCGGACGGTTGGACCGGCAGCGGTACGACCGCGGTCACTGGCCCGGGTTCGATCAAAATGTCAACGACAACCTCATATGTCTCTTCAGTCAGTATCACTCTCCAGTCCGGCAACGATACAGCCACGATCTCGAGCGTCGGGGCCTCGACCAGCTTGATCTTCAACAACAAGCCGGGGAACGCCGATGCCGTCACGCTGGGCGGTTCGGGCGGGGCTCAGGGTATCTCCGGAAACCTGTCGATCACCAATACGGCCGGCACGACGGCGCTGACCGTGAATGACTCGGGCGACACGAGTCCCAGGACGGTTTTCGTCTCGGGCACGCAGATCGCCAACCTGGAGCCATCGCTCATCCTCTTCGGAGCGGCGAACCTCTCGTCGCTGACGATCACGGGCGGCAATGCCCTGGGGACGCTCAACGTCAACGCCAACGACCAGGGACCAGTCAGCGTGACGGGCGGTTCGGCCACCGGGTCGGGAACGATCGCGATCGGCAGCAATGCACCGATCCATTATTCGAATTTCCTGGCCGTCAACGTCTCCAACGAGGCCGATCAACCCCTCACCCAGGTGAGCCAGACGGTCACGACCTCGACGGGCGCCACTCCGACGACCGGCACGGCGTTCACCTACGCCACCACCACCTTCGCCGACGACGACTCTCAGGCGAAGCCGGCCAACTTCGTCGCGACGATCGACTGGGGCGATGGGACGACACCAACGGCCGGCACGATTACCGCGGACGGCGTCGGCCAGTTCCAGGTGAACGGGACTCATACCTACGCACAGGCCGGCTCCTACTCGGTGGTGACCACCATCACCGACCTCGGCACGACCGACACGTACTCCATCTCGGGAATCGCGGTGACGATTTCGGATGTCGGCGGCGGTGGCCTGACGACCGGCAGCGTCGCCCAGGTCAACCTCGTCTCGAACAACTCGTCGATCAGCGCCGAGGGCACGGATTCCCACCTGGTGAACCCCTGGGGAATTACCGCGGGCGAGCTGGGGTTGGCCTGGGTCGCGGACGAAGAATCCGGGGTGGTCACCTCGTACGCCAGCCCCAACGGCACCACGCCCCAGGAGCCGCCGGTCGTCATCCCGCCCGCGTCGGGAAAGGGAACGGGCTCACCCACCGGAATCGTTTCCAACACCACGTCCCGCTTCGCCATCAAGGGCCAGCCGAGCGCCTTCCTGTTCGCAACCCTCGATGGGACCATCTCCGGCTGGAATGGCCAGTTCCCCGGCTCCGGCTCTCCCACTGCGGTCATCGCGCTGAATCACGCGACGTCGGACGCCGTCTACACCGGCCTGGCGATCGCCGACGACGGCAATCAGGAATTGCTGTACGTGGCGAACTTCCACAGTGGGCAGATTGAAGTTTACAACGGTCAATTCCAGCCGGTGAGCACATCCAACGACCCGGACTGGACCCTATTGACCAATACCTTCACGGACCCCAACCTACCGGCCGGCTTCGCACCTTACAATGTCCAGAACATCGGCGGCAATCTGTATGTGACGTTCGCCAAGCCAGGGGCGACCGCAGGTACGGCACTGGCCCAGCTCGGCGACGGCTTCGTGGACGAGTTCACGCCCGACGGGACCTTGATCCAGCAGCTCATCAAGGGGTCGCCGCTGGATGCACCCTGGGGCCTGGCCCTGGCCCCGAGCGACTTTGGCCCGTACGGCGGCGACCTGATCGTGGCCAACACGGGCAACGGCCAGATCGACGCCTTCGATCCGACGACCGGCCAGTTCCTCGGTGCCCTTGCCGACAACACCGGAGCGGTGCTCGTGAACGATGGCCTCCACGGTCTCTTATTCACCGCCTCCACCGGGGAGTTCCTGGAATTCACCGCGGCGCCCGACGGCGGCACGAGCGGCCTGATCGGCAGCCTTTCGGCCACATCCGAGTCGGTGACCGTCATCCCAGCCCCGGTGACCGCCACCATCACCAACATCACCGGGTTCGCCACGCAGCCGTTCAACGGCGTCGTCGCCACCTTCACGGACACGAACACCCCGCTGGTTGCCGGCGATTTCACGGCGACCGTCGATTGGGGTGATGGGAGCTCGAACACCTCCTCCGACGGCACGGGCACCGTCACGATCACCAAGACCAACGCGACCGGGACCACATACCTCGTCACGGGGATCCACACGTACTTCACCCCCACAACGGGTCAGCCCCCCGACATCCTGTCGGTCACGATCACCCAGAACGGCACGAGTAATACCGTCACCGTGCAAGGGACCGCGACGATTTCCAATCCCACGCTGCACGTGACGCTCAGTGGCATCACGGCGATCGTGGACGAGCCTTACGCTGGGGCCGTCGCCACCTTCACTGATGACGCCCCGGACTCCAACCTGGGCGACTACTCGGCGACGATCAACTGGGGAGACGGGACGCCGACCAATCCGGATGTGACCTCCGGCCGGATCAGCCTGGCCAACCAGGCTGGACAGGGCTACGTCGTGACCGATGCCGGCGGCCACCTCTACACCAGCGCCACCACCGGCCAGGCGCCTTATGTCGTCACGGTCACGATCACCAAGACGGCCACGGACAGTCAGGGCAACCCCTTGGATGAATCTGGTGAAGCCGAAGGGAACGTTGCGGTTGCCAACCCCGCGCTGCACGCCACCCTCAGCAGCATCACGGCGATCGTGGGGGTGCCCTACGCCGGGGTCGTCGCGACCTTCACCGACGATGCTCCCGACCCCAACCTCAATGACTACGCGGCCACCATCAATTGGGGCGATGGGACCACGACCATTGGCGCCATCGCCCTGGCCAACCAATCTGGTCAGCAATATATCATCACTGATTCTGGCGGGCACGTTTACACCGGCGCCACCACCGGCCAGGCGCCCTATGTCGTCACGGTCACCATCATCAAGACCGCCACGGACACCCAGGGCAACCCTTTGGTCGAAGCCGCCACAGTGGCCGGCAACGTCGTGGTCTCCGACCCCACGCTCCACGTCACCCTCAGCAGTATCACGGCGATCGTGGGTGTGCCCTATGCCGGGGCCGTCGCCACCTTCACCGACGACGCACCCGACCCCAATCTCAATGACTACGCGGCCACCATCAATTGGGGCGATGGGACCACGACCATTGGCGCCATCGCCCTGGCCAACCAGTCCGGTCAGCAGTACATCGTCACCGATGCCGGCGGACACCTCTACACCAGCGCCACCACGGGCCAGGCGCCTTATGTCGTCACGGTCACGATCAACAAGACGGCCAACGACACCCAGGGCAACCCCTTGGTCGAAGCCGCCACGGTGGCCGGCAACGTCGCGGTCTCCGATCCCACACTCCACGCCACCCTCAGCAGCATCACGGCGATCGTGGGGGTGCCCTATGCCGGGACCGTCGCCACCTTCACCGACGATGCCCCCGACCCCACCATCGGCGACTACGCGGCCACGATTAGCTGGGGGGACGGCACCTTCTCCGCCGGCACCATTGCCCTGGCTAACCAATCCGGTCAGGGCTTCATCGTCACCGATGCCGGCGCGCACGTTTATACCACCGCGACGACGGGCCAATCGCCTTTTGTCGTCACGGTCACGATCACCAAGACGGCCACGGCCACCCAGGGTACACCCCTGATCGAAACCGCCACGGTGGCCGGCAATGTCGCGGTCTCCGACCCTACACTCCACGCCACCCTCAGCAGCATCACGGCGATCGTGGGCGTGCCCTACGCCGGGGTCGTCGCGACCTTCACTGACGATGCTCCCGACCCCATCCTTGGCGACTACGCCGCCACCATTGGTTGGGGGGACGGCACCTTCTCTGCCGGCACCATTGCCCTGGCTAACCAATCCGGTCAGGGCTTCATCGTCACCGATGCCGGCGCGCACGTTTATACCACCGCGACGACCGGCCAGTCGCCTTTTGTCGTCACGGTCACCATCGCCAAGACCGCTACCGCCACCCAGGGCGCACCCTTGCTGGAAACGGCCACGGTGGCCGGCAACGTCGCGGTCTCCGATCCCACACTCCACGCCACCCTCAGCAGCATCACGGCGATCGTGGGCGTGCCCTATGCCGGGACCGTTGCCACCTTCACCGACGATGCCCCTGACCCCATCCTTGGCGACTACGCCGCCACCATTAGTTGGGGAGACGGCACCTTCTCCGCCGGCACCATCGCCCTGGCCAACCAATCCGGTCAGGGCTTCATCGTTACCGATGCCGGCGCGCACGTTTATACCACCGCGACGACCGGCCAGTCGCCTTTTGTCGTCACGGTCAACATCACCAAAACGGGCACTGCCACCCAGGGCGCACCCTTGCTCGAATCGGCGATGGTGGCCGGCAACGTCGCGGTCTCCGATCCCACACTCCACGCCACCCTCAGCAGCATCACGGCGATCGTGGGCGTGCCCTATGCCGGAGTCGTCGCCACCTTCACTGACGATGCCCCTGACCCCATCCTTGGCGACTACGCCGCCACCATAAGCTGGGGGGACGGCACCTTCTCCGCCGGCACCATCGCCCTGGCCAACCAATCCGGTCAGGGCTTCATCGTCACCGATGCCGGCGGCACGTTTATGCCACCGCGACGACCGGCCAGTCGCCCTATGTCGTCACGGTTACCATCGCCAAGTTCGCTACTGCCACCCAGGGCGCACCCTTGCTCGAATCGGCGATGGTGGCTGGCAACGTCGCGGTCTCCAATCCCACGCTGCACGCGACATTCAGCAGGTTCACGGCGATCGTGGGCGTAGCGTACCCCGGACCCGTGGCGACCTTCACCGACGACGCACCCGATCCCAATGTCGGCGACTACGCGGCCACCATTAGCTGGGGGGACGGTACCTTCTCCGCGGGCACCATCACTTTGGCCAACCAGTCCGGTCAGAGCTTCATCGTCACCGATGCCGGCGGCCACGACTACGCCAAAGCGACGACGGGCACGTCGCCCTATGTCGTCACGGTCAACATCTCCAAGGCGGGCACCGCCACCCAGGGCGCACCCTTGCTCGAATCCGCCATGGCCGAGGGAACCGTCACGGTTTCCCAGAAGCCGGATGCGAAGAATGCCAAGGCCCTGGACAAGAAAGACGGAGACTTCATCACCGCGGGCCAGTCGTTCACCGACCAGATGGGCGAGTTCCAAAGCGACGACCCGAACGCAACGCCCGCCGACTTCGGCGCCACGATCGACTGGGGTGACGGGGGCGCGTCGGGCCCGGACATGACAGCCGGGGAGATCATCCAGGGGGCCGATGACCCCACGAGCGGGGACCCCACGTTCTACGTCGTCGGGACCCATATCTACGACGAAGCGAACGGCGAGTCGAATCCCGAGTTCACGTTCACGGTCTACGTGAGCGCCCAGGGGGATGCCCCGATCTCGGCGAGCGGCATCGCCATCGCCTACGCCCCGGCCCTCCTCACGGAACCGGCGCCGATCGCGGGTACGCTGGGCCAGCCTTTGCCCGCGAACACGCCCGACGGCACGGTGGTCGCCACCTTCACGGACCCCGAGTTCATGGACGACCCCGCGGAGTTCGCCTCCGGGTCCACGGCCACGATCGAGTGGGGCGACGACACCGGCCCCGACACCGGTACGGTGCAGTACCAGGGCACCTCGCCCCTGGGCACGGACTTCGAGGTCACGGGCACGCACACTTACAGCGATAGCGACGGTGCCGCCGAAGAGTATCAGGTCACGGTCACGATCGAGACGCCGGACGGCAGTGCCGCCGTCGTCGACGACCTGGCCCTGATGACCGTCCACCCGACGAGCCCGACGCCCACACCCACGCCAACGCCTACGCCTACGCCCACGCCCCCCAGTTCGATCACGATCTTCAATCTCGGAACCTCGCCGGTCATCACCGCGGGCAACTCGTTCAGCGTGGAGGTGGCGAAATTCTCGGGCGACGACAGCTCGGAGACCGGCTGCGACTGCGACTTCTCGGCCACGATCAGTTGGGGCGACGGCTCCCTGTCGGCCGGCACGATCGTTCAAGGGGCCAACGACTCCGCAGGCAACCCCACCTTCTTCGTCCTCGGCACCCACACCTACGACGAGCCGGGGTCCCATACGTTCAGCGTCGCCGTGAGCACGCCAGGGTATAGCCCCACCGCCGACGCGGGGAGCGCCAGCGTCAGCGCAGCACCCTTGATCGCGCAATCCGCGCCCATCTCCGGGACCCAGGGCGAGCCCTTGAGTGATGTTGTGGTCGCGACGTTCACGGACACCGCCCCGATCGCGGATCCCGAGGACTTCGCCGGGGGGACGGAGGCCTCGATCGACTGGGGCGATTCAACCGGCCCCGATGACGGCACGGTGAGCTACGAAGGGACTTCGCCTGCGGGCACGGTCTTCGTGGTCACCGGCAGCCACACCTACAGCAACGTCACGGACGTCTTCCAGGCGTTTCAGGCCACGGTCACCATCGACACGCCGACCGGCAGTTCCGCCGTCGTCGCCGACTTCGTCGACATGACCGTCCCCGTGCTGACCGATCCTCCCCTTGCGGTCAAGGCGACCGCGGGCAGCGCCTTCACGGTTCCGGTCGCCACGATCCACACCACGGTTCAGCAAGCCACGGCCGCCGACTTCACCGCGACGATCGGCTGGGGCGACGGCCAGAGATCCAGCGGAACGCTCCAACCCGAGGGCGGAGGAACCTTCGAGGTCTTCGGGTCGCATGTTTACGCAAACCCGGGGACGTTCCCGATCTCGATCAGCTTGTCAGACAACCAGGGGAATACCGTCAGCGACAGCACCACCGCGACGGTCAGCGTGCCCCCTTCTCCGGTCCTGGCGTCCACAACCGACGTCCAGGCGATCCTCAACAAGCGGAACCTCGTGAGCCAGATCCTCGTGACCTTCAGCGGCCCGGTCGATGCGACCGAAGCCCAGCAAGTGAGTCTCTATCGCCTGACGTCCGCGCAAAGGGAAGTTCGTCCTCCGCCCGAAACGTCAAGACGATCGCACTCCGCTCGGTGGTCTACGACTCGGCGGATGATACGGTCATCCTGACTCCGAGCAAACCCTTCGCCCTCTCGAAACGGGTCCAGCTCCAGGTCGCCGGCAACGCTCGGACGGACCTGGCCAGCGCGGGCCGATCGACCGAAGCGCGAAAGCCGGCGCACCCGGCTTTGATCGATGCCCTGCTCGCTCAGGACCGTCTCAGGGACCTGACGATATCCCTCCATCCGAGACGCGGGGTGCCTATGGGGCATCGGCGGAAGTGAGGAATCGCAGAAACACGCCGAAGCAGCCAGCCAGGATTGGCTCGGCAGCTCGTGTGCCGTCGGGGGGCGGTCCCGTTATGACCGGGACCGCTCCCGGCTGTTGTCGTCGGAATGAAGATCGTCAAACCGTTTGGGCGCTTCAATCCAGGGTCTTGATCGATACGTTCCGGAACTCGACCGGATCGCTGTGACCGGCGAAGCCGAAGTATCCGGAAGACCGATCCTTGCCCGGATGGGGCGAGTTCGCCATGAACTCCTTCACCTGGCTCAGATCGGCATCGAGGATCACGGTGCCGTTGAGCTCGACCTTGATCTTCGAGCCCTTGACGGTGACTTCCTGGAAGTTCCACTGGCCGACCGGGCGGAGGTAACCCCTGTGGGCGGCGACCATGCCATAGGCCGAGCCGTGCGCCTGGCGTTTGTCGAGCGACCTGGCGTACTGCGGGGCGCCGTCGTCGAGGATCTGGAGTTCGCACATGCCGTGGTAGGCGGTGTCGGCATGACCGCCGGGGTATCGGATCGCCAGGCCGTTGTTGCCGCCGGGGGGTAGCTTGAACTCGACCCGCGCTGCGAAGTCGGTGAGCTCTTGATTGAAGTAGATCGTCCCCCCCTTGTGCGGCTTGCATTTCAGGACACCGGAGACCACCTCGTAGTTCTCGATCGGCCCGGCAAACTGGGAGAGGTTCTCACCGTTGAATATCGAGCGGAAGCCCTCGGCGCCATGCTCGGCGAGGATCTTGCCGGCTTCGTCCGGGGGGATCTCGCGGACGGAGATATTCCGCCAGTAGATCGGGTGATTGTGGGTCTGGAGCTGGATCGGGCCGCGAGCAACCAGTGGCAGCTTGCGAGTCCAGAAGTTCTCCCAGCGCGCGTGGTCGACGACCTTCTTGTCGTTGAGATAAACCGTGGTTCGCTCGCCGACCTGGATGATCCGGAACGTGTTCCACTCGCCAATGGGCTTGTCGGCCAGGACCGAGGGATCCTTGCCGGGCGCCCGGCGCTGTTGTTCCACAAACCGCCCGAGCCCTTCAGGGCTCCCATTTTGCCGTAGGACTTCTCGGTGAAGTCCCAGATCTGGACCTGCGGATTCCCGCGGAGATACACCCCGCTATCCCCTTTGGGCCCGATCTTGAAGTTGACCTTCAGCTCGATGTCGCCGTAGTCCTTGTCCGCTGTCAGATAGGCGCCCTGGCCGTCGTTGACGATCGCGTCATCCTCGACGCGCCAGTGCTTCTTCACATCCGCGGCGCCTTTCTCCAGGGCCTTCGCCTTCTCCTCGGCGCTCATCGCCTCGAACTTGCGCGGGTCCATGGTCTCCACGCCATGCCAGCCGGAGAGGTCCTTACCGTTGAAAAGGGTGACGAAGTCCCCGTTGGAAGACGCCTTTTCCGCCCGGCCCGGCGCGGCAGCCGCCGCGGCGACCATGGCCAGTCCGACAACGAGTGCGCTGGAAAACCGCCTGTACATGATGTCGATCTCTCATATCGAGGATGGTTGACTGTGGAGGCTCATCGGCGGCGCCGACCGCCCGGCCATCGCCACCATCATCGGCGGACTTCGTGTCCAGATCAACTCCCCGGTCGCTCTTGTTCGTCCTTACAGAGAACCCGACCTGGTTGCGAAGAGCTTGGGATCCTCCAGCGCCTTGCGGACGGCCTCCAGGTCGCGCCCGCTCAGGTCGTGCCCCAGCACTCGCCCATCGGGGCCGATCAGAAACGTCAGGGGCACCCGCCGCCACTTCTGGTTGGGGCCATAGACGGACGCGTTCGGAATCCCTTCGATCTTGTAGCGACCGCTGACCCCGAAAGGGAGCTCGCCGGCAAGACCGTGCGTCCAGCCCAGCCTCTTTTCTCCGATCGTCTTTTCGGCCTGCCTGGCGTCCTTATCGCAGGCGAGGCTGATCAGCGCGAACCGCGTGTCCTTGCCGAAGGTCGCCTGGACTTCCTCGAGTATGGACATATCATTCTGTCCCTCCCAGGCTTGCCAGAAGTGGAGCAGGACCAGCTTTCCACGATAGGCGCCCAGCTTGACTCTCAGACCATTCTCCTTGACGCCGATCCGCTCGACGTCGAAATCGGGGGCAAGCTCACCGACCTTGATCGCCGCGAAGAGCTTGGCGGTGATCGTCCCCAGGTCGAACGGGTCGTTCGACCGGCCGCCGGGGATCTCGGGCATGGTAAAGGTCTTTTTCAATCGTCCGATCATCTTCCCCGGACCGCCAGAGCGGACATTCGGAGGTGGGTTGACGCGGAGTTCCAGATTGTGAAAACCTGGCGTGACGTCGTCGATCCGGAACCGGCCGTCTTTGTCGATGTGCGCCGCAAACCAACCGGTGGGAGCGTAGATCGTCACTGGCTCGTTCTGCGTCCAGTCGACCGGCGATTCGGGTGTCCCATCGAGGACGACCCGGCCGATTACCGGCCGGCCCTTGCCGCCGACCGTCACCCGGGCCGTCTGGCCCGGTTTGACCTCGACCTCTTCCGGCCAGCATGGCATGTGAGACGTGAGGCCCCCGGCGTATTCCGTGATCACACTCCGGGTGACGACCCCTCGCCCCGGGATGACCCGGTCGAACTGGAACAGGCCCCGCGCGTCGGTCCGCGTCGAGTAGCCGTAGTCGAGGATTCCGGCCCGACGCTCGGACCGGATCGGACGGAAGCTCACTTCCTGGTCCGTTCCGAACCGCGCGCCGATCCGCACCCCGCCCTCGATCTTTCCCCACGGTTGCAGCGCGAGCTTGCCGGTTTTCGCGAACGCGTCGGACGAAGCGTCGGCATAACCGGCATCGCTCAGGGCGATGAGGGAAAACCAGCCCTGCTGCGCCGGGAAGTCAAACCGGCCGTCGGGGCCGGTCACCGTCTTTGGAGAGTTCACAACGCTATGGAAGCGGCCCGACCGCAAAGTCAACTGATTCGGACTGGTCGCCAGCACGACCTCGACGTCTTCCGCAGGTTTTCCGTCCGGGAGCAGGACGATCCCGGAAAGCCCCTTGGCCGTCCGGAGCGCGAAGTCGAACGTCTGCGAACCCTCAGTCGGTTGAAAGGCCCGCGAGATGGCTGACTTGTAGTCCGGCGCATCGATCCGGAGATACGCGCCTTCGCCCGTCCGGTCGATCGGGACCGTGTATCGACCGTCCGTGACCTCCACCGCCTGGACCTCGGACCAGTCCCACTCCCTCCGGCCCGGACGATCGCGCTTCATCCCATGGACGACGCGGAACTTCAAAACCGGCCGACCCGTCTCGGCGTCGGTCACGCGACCCCTGACCACCAGCCTCGGGTACAGGGTGACGGTCTGCTCGCGCTCGGATGCGGTCAACGAGGGATTGATCCACATGTAATCTTCCTTGCCGATGCTGTAGCGCACGACGTCCCGGGGGGCGCTACGCCATGCGACGCGGCCATCCTGGTCGGTCTCGGCCCGGAACTCGATCGACTGATGTCCATGCCAGGTATTGGTAGCGACGACGGCTCCGGCGATCGACTTGCCCTGGACGTTGACGACCCGCACACGCAGGATCGAACCGGGCTCGGTCATCCGGATCTCGACGGGCGCAGTCTTCTCCTCGACTCGGACGTCTTCGATCCGGGCGCGAAGCCCTCGGCCTGGACCGTGATGATCGACGGACCGGGATCACAGTTCTCCAACGTGAACTCACCGCGCCTCGTTCGTCGTCCCTCTCGGCGGACCAGGCGTCCCCAGGTGCTCGGGGCCGAAGATGGCCCTGGCTCCTCTCACCGGCCGGCCGGAGACGTCAATGACTCGTCCGGCGACGGTCAGCCCCTTCTTGAGGATCATCTCACGGTTGAGGTCGCGCGATACGGGCGTACCGTCCCCCTTGTAATGAGGATGTTCGACCCGCGCCCAGACCTCGGCCAGGTTCTTCGGCGCGGTGTCCAGCCGCCAGCGGCCCTGAGCATCGGTCCTGACAGTCCCCAGGTTGAAGACGGAATTGGTCTGATCGGACTCGGTCGGCGGTGCGTGGACGTCGACCGTGGCACCTTCGATCGGCCGGCCAGCCTCGTCCTTGACGACCCCGCCGATCGTGGTCCCCGGCTCGAACCGCAGCTCCTTCTCGGGCGGGAGTTTGATCGGATGCCGATTGTCATCCCAGGCGATGTGGATCGGAACGCGCTTCGGCGAGCGGGCCGTAAACCATAGCTTGTGGACTTTCGCAGTCGCCGCCCACTCGATCGCCGCCGTACCGTCGTCACCGGTCAGCACGGTCGCTTCCAGGAACTTCCCATCGTCGATGCGAGCCGTATACGCGATGGATACACCCTCGATCGGTTCATTGCTCTCGGCGGCGACAGCCCGGAGCGTCAGTTTTCGCGACGCCTCAGCGGCCTGCTCGGCGCGGGAAGCCTAAGCCGCCGATGAGCACCCAGAGCACGCTCAGGGCGAAGAGCGCAGGCATCACATGCCTCCAGGAAAGTGGGGTCCAGAAGACCATCCGGTTCACGGCATCGATGCGGCGCACATCCGACGATCGGGCCATGTCCAACCCGTGCGTCAGAGGCCGCCGCCCGGCTATCGCCATCATCATCGGCGGACCAACCGTCCAGATCAACTCCCCGGCAACCGGTACTTGCCAGGGCGCACACAGCCCCGATTCTCGCGTGATATGCCTGGTGATTCAGAATGCCGCCAGCCAGGACTGCCCGGAATTGGATTCGAATCGAGAGAAAGTCTTCGGTTGGCCGGATGCATCGAGCCGCAGGATTTCCGTGTCCGTCGTCACCCAGACCTCTCCAGTTGTCGGACTGATGGCGATGGCACGGGCCTGAACGGGAAGAGGCGGCAGCTCGCGGCCGTCCGCCGTGAAGCGGAGGACATCGGACCTGAGGGACACGACCCAGGCCGTGCCCGTCTTCGGCTCGCAGGCGACGCCGAAGATGAGCTTCGCTCTCAGATCCCACGAATTGATCTTGGCTCCGTTGGCGTCGAGATACCAGAGCCGATTGACGCTCTGCGCCACATTGGGATGCGCTGCGCTCGACGATCCAGATACTGCCATCGCCCGGATTCACCGCGACCGAGACGCAGGCCCAGCCTTCGTGCGGTTTCTGGAAAAGGACCTTGCCTTCGTGGTTCAGCTTCGCGATCCCGTAGCCGACCAGCCAGAACCCGTCGGTGCGCCGGTCGTAGGCGATGTCGATCCCCCGAAATGGAAAGCTCGCGATCTCTTGACCCGTTGGGTCGAGCACGACCGTTTCACCGTGGGCAAGGTCCTCGCCCACGGAACACCACAGGTTCCCCGTTCGGGGATCGACCGCCAGGGCATCCGCCTGGATCTGGGCGACCTGCCAGAGTTTTCGGCCGCGGAAATCCACCGCAGTCACACCATGGCTCACCAGCTCGCACAGATAGATTCGGCCCCGGGCCGCGTCAAGGGCGACGCCATGGGTCGCCCCGACCGTCTGGGCAGTGTTGAATTCTCGGAGTAACTTGGCATGAACACCGCTATCGGTCTTGAACAGGATGCGAAGTGCGTCATGATGGGGACGCTTCTCCTCGAAGTCTGCATCGCAGTCGTCGAGGACGACGACCGAGGGCGCCGCGGCCGGCTTCTCGTCGGGCGCATCGAAACGCGTGATCGGGAATCGCAGTGGACGTGTCGCAATCGGCGATTTGGAGAATACCTTGTTGCCTTGGAGCGCCCGACGAACCGCTTCTTTCAGTTCGGCCCCGCGCAGGTTCTTCGCCAGGATGCGACCATCCGGGCCGATGAGAAATGTCGCCGGGATCGCCCGGAGCTTGTATTCCTTACCCGCATTCACTCCGGCCAGGAGGTGGCCGGCAAATCCCTGCGTCCAGATCAGACCATTCTGCTTGATGTACTGCTCGGCCACCCCGGCTGTCTCGTCGCAGGACAGGCCGATGAGCTGGAACCGCGCATCGTTGCCGAAGGTCTTCTGGATGTCCTGGAACGTGGGCGTGTCGATCAGGAAAGGTGGACACCACGTGGCCCAAAAGTCGAGGAGAACGAGCTGACCCCGGTAATCGCTGAGCCTGAGTTGATCGCCTCGTCCTTTGCCGATGATCCGCGGCACGGCGAAGTCCGGCGCCCGGTCGCCGACCTTGAGCGTCTCGAAGAGCTTGGCCGTGATCGTCCCCAGGTCGTGCGGGACGTCGGGCCGGCCGGCCGGGGCCTCGGGCACGGTGACGGGCCTCTTCGCCTCGCCAATCTCGGTCACCGCGCCCACGACTGGGGGATAGGACGTTGCGTCCACGGCGACTTCCAGCACATAGTTGCCCGGCGGGACGTCCTCGATGCGGAACCGGCCGTCCTTGTCGATGTGCCCGGCGAACCGACGCCCGCCGAGAGGATCCTTCAGCTCATCGACCGGGAGCCGGATCGCCACCGGCTGGTTCTTCGTCCAGTCCACCGGCGCCTCCGGCGTGCCGTCGATCACCATCCGGCCGATCACCGGCCGCCCTTTGCCGCCGACGGTTACCCGGGCCGTCTGATTGGACTTGACCTCGACGGGCTCCTGCCAGCCCCACGCCGGAAGCCCGAGTGGTGCGGCGGTGTTCGCGACATACCGTCGTACGATCCCAGGGCCGGGGACCACTCGGTCGAATGCGAACCGGCCCTGCGGGTCGGTCACGGTGGTGTAGCCGCTGGTGAAGACGTAAGGCCGTCCCCCGCGCTCGAATGGGGCGGGTTGGAACTCGACCTGCTGGTAAGGCGCCGGCTGTCGGCCGATCCGGATCTCACCCTCGATCTTCCCCCACGGTCGCAACATCATCTTGCCGGACCTCGCAATCTCCTCGGGCGAGGCATCGGCATATCCGGCATCACCCATCGCGATCAGGAGGAACGGATCGTCGGGCCGGGTCAGAGCGAACCGGCCGTCGGGCCCGGTCGTAACTCTCGGGACATTCGCGTTGCGATCAAATCGTCCCGGCTGCATCAAGAAGCCCAGCGTCCGCGTGTCCAGCACGACCTCGACTCCCGCAGCGGGCTGGCCATCGGAGAGCAGGACGACGCCGGATACGGGCTCCTTGCCGCGCCGGAGGGGGAAGTCGAACGTCTGGTTACCCTCGGTCAACCGGAAGGCGCGCGAGTCGGCCGGCTGGTAACCCGGGGCCTCGACCCGGACGAAGGCGAGCCCCCACGGCTCGCTGAACCGGGTGGTATATCGACCGCCCGTGATTTCCACCTTCTCCATCTCAGCCCAGTCGGTCTCCTGCCGCCCCTCGACCCTCTGGCCCCGGATCAGGTGGAACTTGGGCACCGGCCGGCCGGTCTCGGCGTCCGTGACGCGGCCGGTAATCACTAGCTCGGGGTAGAGGGTGACAACCTGCTCCCGGTCCGCCGCGGTCAACGGGACAGGAGAGCTCGACATGTAGCCGAGCTTCCCGGTGCCGTAGAGCACCACGTCCTTGGGTGCGCTTTTCCATTCAAATCGGCCGTCCTGATCGGTATCAACCCGGAACTGAATCGACGTGTGCCCGTGCCAGGTGCCGGCGACGAACCACGCCCCGGCGACCGGCTTGCCTTCGATGTCGACGACCTTGCCGCGGAGCACCGATCCCGGCTCCGTCAGTCGAATCTCGACGGGCAAGGTCCGATCCTCGACACGGACCTCCTGAATCCGAGGCGCGAACCCCTCGGCCTGGACCGTGACGATCGTCGGGCCGAGGTCGCAGTTCTCCAGGGTGAACTCGCCCCGCTCGTTCGTCGTCCCGCTCGGACGGTTGGGGACAAGAGAATCTCCGATGATGGCCCGGGCTCCTCGTACCGGCCGGCCCGCGGCGTCGACGACCCGACCGGTCACCGTCAGTCCCTTCGTGAGAACGATCGCACTGTCGAGGTTGCGAGACACGATGCCGCTGTTTCTCCGATAGTGCGGGTGCTCAACGGACAACGAGACCCCGCCGAGGTGCCGAGGCGCCACGTCCAGACGCCAACGGCCCTGTGCGTCCGTCTTGAGCTCCCCGAGGGAGAAGACGTGACTCGTCCCTTCGTACTCGGTCGGTGGCGCATAGACGCCGACCGCGGCGCCTTCGATCGGCTGGCCGGCCTCGTCCTTGACGATCCCGCCGATGGTCGTGCCAGGCTCGAATCGCAGCTCCTTCGTGGAAGGCAAATGCAATGGGTGCCGCTTGTCGTCCCAGAGGAGATAAATGGGCACAAGTCTCGGGGTGCGGGCGGTGATCTCGAAGTACCCCGTCTTGAAGCTCGGTGGATATTCGATCGTCGCCGTCCCGTCCTTGCCGGTCGCGACGGTCGCCTTCTCGTTCTTCCCGTCCGGGCGGCTCCTCCGATGGACGATGGATACGCCCTCGATCGGTTCACGGGTCTCCACCGAGACGGCGCGGATCGTCATCTTCCCTGCCCTCGTCGGGTCCGCCGGTTTGGCCGTGTCGCCGGTCCTGGGCGTGGGTGCGGCCTGTTCGGCCCGCGTGAAGCCGAAGCCGCCGATGAGCACCAGGAGAAGGCTCCCAACGAGGAACGCAGGCACGACACGCCTCCAGGAAAGCGGGGTTCGGAAGACCATCCGATTCAGGGCATCGAGGCGGCGGCGCACGTCCGACGTCCGGGCCATGGCCAGCCCATGCGCCGGCCCGGCCGCTCGCACCGCCAGCCGCGCGAGCGTCCGGCGGTACGAGATGACGTCGCCGAGCAGGTCGGCGGCCACGGCATCGCAGACGGCGTCACACGCTGCCACATGCACCGCACGAATTCGCCAGACGAGCGGGTGGAACCAGAGCAGGATCGAGGCGAAGTGGGCAACGAAGTTCCAGGCAACGTCGTGATTCCGCGCATGAGCCAGCTCATGGGCGAGGATCGCCCGCAAGTCGTCGGGCCGTCCGTCTTCACATTCCCGCTCCGGCAACAGCAGTACGGGACACCAGAGCCCAGCCAGGCAGGGCGTCGCGATTTCCGGCGTCCGGCGCAGCCCGGACCGGCCCACGACATCCCAGCCGTGCGGCGATCTCCCGACATTCGCGGACGATCGCCTCGGGAGCTTCCGACGACCGCCGAACCAGCCGGGCCAGGCTCAGACCTGCCAGGATCAGCCGGGCCGTCAGCACCAGGACACCAGCCAGCCAGATCGACCACAACCCCGAGACGATCCCGGCTCCCCATTGAGTTCCTTGAGCTTTCCTGGTCGCTGAATCGTGGCGCGGTACTCCTTGCGGCTTGCCGGCCTCGCTGGCTGCGACCCCAGCCGGCGGGTCCGACCTGATCTGACCAGCCTCGGCGCCCGAAGGGCGGCGCCCCTGGGCGATTCCCGGCTGCACTCCAATCGTGCTGACCTCCGGAGTGACACGGACCGCAACGGGTGACACAGTCGGCACGGCCTCGATCAAGGGCTGAACGCGGGGCACAAGCCGATAAGTGACAATCGGAGGAACCTCAGAAAGCATGGCCACCAGCAACAGCCCGACCATGGCCGTCCGCCAGAGCGCAACGCGCCATCGTGGGTTCCGCCGCGCGAGCAACGCATGCGCCAGCCAGGCCAGGGCCAGAACCACGGTCCACTTGATCGTGAGCATGAGCCCGATCGATGAATCCAGCGTGGAAGCGAACCCGTTCATTTTCGGCCCCTCTTTTCAGAGAGTGATGGCCCGGGAGTCCCGCCGTCGGCCAGCCGTTTGAGCTCGATCAGCTCGTCCGCACTGAGCCGCTCCGACTTGATGATGTTCATGACCAGAGCCTGGACCGAACCGCCGCAGTAGGCATCCACCAGCTCGCCGAGCATCGTCCGGAACGCCGACCGCGAGCGCGTCACCGCCTTGTAATAGAACGCCTTGCCCACCCGGCGCCGCGTGACGTGCCCCTTGTCGACCAGGGTCGTCAGATACGACCGGAGCGCGGGGTTCTTGATCGGCTCGGGGAACCGCTCCTGGAGCTCGGCCGGCTTCAGCTCGCCGTGCTCCCACAACAACCGCATGACCTTGAGCTCCCCCGGCGTAAATCGCGACATGACGACGTCCTCCGCTCCTCGTAATCGACCAACATGCAGATCGTACTGCACTTTGGCGCCGAGCGTCAAGAGACATGTGCAGAAAATTCTGCACGTGGTCTGAGAACGGCATCCGGCCTTTGTAGGGTGGGTGAAACCCACCAGGATCGAGGAGGCCGATTCTCGGTGGGTTTCACCCACCCTACTGGGCTCTCGAACAGGCTCTTAGCCGATAGGCTCCGGCGAAACCTCACCCGGTGGTTCCGCCGAGGACTTGCCAGGACTGCGTCCGCTGCGCAGCCGCAAGGCCGCGCCAAGCAACAGGCCGACTGCACCGGCGGCGAACGGCAATCGGTACCATCTCATGAGCACCGAGGGTTCCCCGTCGTATGGGCCGGGCGCGGTGATCGTGTGGACCGGGGCACCGGCCAGGAGATGCTCCCGGGCGAACTCGGCCTCCAGCGTCGGCTCGAATCGTCGCTCGAGGACGGTGAGACGGCTCGTGGTCCGCGTGCCGTCGGCCCAGAGGCCCGAACTGAGTATCGAGTGGATGACGGGCAGCTCCCCGTGCCGGTCATGGAGGAACTCGCCCGTGAGTTTCATCCCGGTGGAGAGATCGATCTCATCGGACCGCACCGCGAAGTGGTCGTCAGCCGCCAGGACCACCGTGTATTCACGCCAGGGGGGAACGGATGCCGTTCGGTCTTCCAGCCGGACCCGGATGAAACGGCGGTCGTCCTCGACGAACGGGGTGAGCTCGACAACCGCCATGGTCGACGGGTCCTCGCGATCTCGTAGCCCCTTGGCCACCGTCAGGAGGCCGCCGGCCATGTCGGTCAACAACTCGCGATGGCCGATCTCCGAGAGGATTCGCCGGTACGAGCGCTCCGGAGTCATCCCGCGGGACTCCCGGATCTCCCAGGCATCGGCCGCAGTCTTGCGGCGGGCGACGAACGAGCCGCGCGGGTGGGCGAGATAAACCGCCTCGCCTTCGTTCGACCAGACGTGCAGGCTGCACCATTCGCCGGTCCGTTGGGATTCGATTCGCTCGGAGAACTCGATCGTTTTCCCGCTCGGTCTCGTACTCGCCTTTTGAGAGATGATCGTCATGCGGACATCCCGGCCGGGCTGGAGGAGGCGTTCGGCCTCGGGAACGTAATGATCCAGGAACGCCTCCCAGGCCGAGCGCGCGACCTTCGGGCCGGTCGCGAGGCGTCGGAGCCGCCCAGCCGGTGACCTCTGAGGTTCCGCGAGCCGCTCGATGTCGGCCCGTAAGCTCGCATCGAGACGATCGAGGTCCCGGCCGAGGATGCGCCGGCAATCCGCCTCGAAACTCGAACGGGTGCAGGTGGTGTAGAGCTCGAGGAACCGTTCCGGCCCGAAAGTCATCAGGAGGAAGTTGACCAGCGCGGCACCCTGGACATAAGCGGGATACTCGTGGCGGTCGTACCATTCCGGCGCGATGAGCTCGCGGAGGCTCAAGTCGTTACCTTGCATCTGTTGATCCCAGGCGCGGGCGGCCTGATCGACCAGGTCGGTGCCTTGATTGGCCTCGGCCCAGCCCTCGGTCAGGACGGCGGGCGGATCGAAGCGGGCGGACAATGGCTGGTCAGCACACAATGGGCGACTTCATGACGATCGACTGCAGCCAGGCCCTCGGAATCCGGAGGGTCCTGGCCCGGCCGGCTTCCCAGGCACAGGCCGAAGACGGCGTGGCGATCGATACCCAGCAACCGCCCCCGAACCCAGTGAATGGTCCCCGCGGTCGTCCGGCCCAGCCGCTCCTCCAGGGCGCGGACGTGCCGGTCCATCGCAGCCACCTGGGCGCGGGCTTCATCGGCGGGCATCGGCGTCGAGATCATGACGACCTTCTCACCCACAGTCCGCTGGGGATAACGGAACCGAGCTTCGAGGTCCATCATCGACTCGCCTAGCGGGGCCAGCATCTTGATCGGGAGATTCAGCGGGATCGTCCGTCCGTAGCCGACCGCCAGGCCGTAAAGGAAGTAGCCGGCCAGGAACAACAGCGGTGCCGAGCCCACCAGCAGCCACGATAGGGCCTCGAGACGAGCCGGCCCCCGGACGATCCGCCACAAGGCACCGCCGATCAGGGCCAGGCCCGCGATGATCACCAGGGCCAGCAGCGAAGTCAACGGGAGGAAGTGCGGGTGCCAGGCAAGAACAGCCGTCATGATTCCCAGCAGTCCAAGGAACGCCAGGCTCGACGCCCAGACCGCGATCGCCAACCCCGGGAGCGAGAGAATCCGCCGCATGGTACAATCGCCATCGAGGAATCCGAAGAGGGAAACACGCCCCGCATCGGCCATTCTGCCCGGCGTGACGATCTCTCGCAATCTCGGGCCGGCTTCGACCGGATCCGGAGTCTGCTTCGATGAGTCAATCTCTGCCCAACCTCGACCCCTGGCGGCTCGTATGGGGCCAGCCCTATATCGACAGCCGGACCCTGGCCGCGGCCATCGAGCAGGACCTCCAGCGCGACGGCAGCCCCGACTTCCGCACCCGACTCCTGGTCCGTGACGCCGCGGTGGCGATGCGCTCGTACTGGGGATCCCGGAAATTCTCGCAATGGCTTCAGGCGAGCCCCGTCGGCCCGCGCATCCGCCAGATCCTGGACGAAGACCTCGGAGAGCCGGGCTTCTCCACAATCGGGAGACGACTCGTGAACCGCATCGACTCGACCCAGCTCGGCCAGATCTTCGATATGCTTGGCCGTGGGATTCAGGGCCGAATCGAAGTCCACATCGCCGGCTCGATCCCCACCCTAATCAAAGGATTGACGGCCCGGCCGACCATTGATATCGACCTGGTCAACGAGGTTCCCGAGGAAATCCGCCGTCAGCAGGACGTCTTACACAAGATCGAGACCGAATTCGGTCTGAAGCTAACCCATGTCCAGTCCCACTATCTCCCCGCTCGCTGGCAAGATCGGCGGCAATGGCTTGGCGACTTCGGCGGACTCCGCGTCTATGTCGTTGATGAATACGACATCTTCGTCAGCAAGCTGTCTAGCAAGAAGGAGAAGCACCAGAGCGACCTGCGCGTCCTGGCTCTCGCGCTGGACCGGGAAACTGCCCGGCACCGGCTACTCACCGACGGCAAAGCCTTCCTTGATGATCCCAAGCTTCGTCCGCAGATCCTGGAGAACTGGCGGTTCATCTTCCAGCAGCCGCTGTTCCCGGCAGAATCGGAGGAACAAGAACCGTGACGAAGAATCCCAGCGTTCCGACCGGAAATGCCTCGAGAAGACATGACCGCGCCTTGCCGATCCCCCAAGACGACCCCGAGCGGAAGCTGCTGGCCGACGTCCGGGAGTACGGCTGGCACGTCCTTGGGGTGGGTGCCGGCGAGGAGTATCCGCAGTTCGGCTACACCATCGGCCTGTACCATTCCTTCGGCCATCCCGAGGTCATCGTCTTCGGCCTGGACGTGAAGGTGATGTTCGCGATCGTCACCGAGATCGGCCAGCAGATCAAGGATGGCAACCGATTCGAAGATTGGCACGAGTCCAGTATCATCCTGGAAGGTTATGCCGTCTGCTTCCGCAAGGTGGAGCGAAAGCACTACCGGGACCATTTCGGCTTTGCGCTGGTTCTACCAGGGCGACGAGTTCCCCGTCCTCCAGTGCGTCTGGCCGGATGCGGGAGGCCGATATCCGTGGCATCCCCAGTTCGTCGCGGGCCTCGAAGAACTCCAGCCGGTGCTCTCCGACGATCGCTCATGGCCGTTCCACGAGGGCAAGAATCGGGCCGCGTTCACGACCAAGCCGGTCATCCACGAGAATCATCCGATCTCCCTCGTCAGCCACGATGCGGATGGAGACTGGCAGTTCCTCTGTGGTAGCACCAATCTGCCGGAAGATGGTCTCACCGTCTGTCTCGGCGAGATGGTCGACCGCGATCCCAGCCTTGCCGGGCTGGCCGATCTCCCCGAAGGGTGGAAGGCATTCAGGCAAGACGCAAATGCTGCCTGGGTGCGAGAGCCGATACCGCCCCAGGATGGGGAGTGAGGCCATCGGCGATCGCTCAGACTTCGTCTGCCGAGGGTCTCCGGGAGTGCTCGGCGTGAGGCTCCTCTCACTTTCGCGACATGCTGAACCGGTACGTCCCCGAGCCGACCGTCAGCATGACGCGATCGCCATCAAGACCGGGATGATCCTGATGGGACAGCATCGGGCCTTTCACACCCTCGGCCTCGGCCAGAGGGCGGCCGCTCTCGGTGATGCCCTGGGCGTTGGCCGTCGGCAGCCACACGATCGCCGTCGTGTTGGCCGGGACCGTCAGCTCGAGTTCGAGACGGTCGCCGTCCCGCTTCCAGGTGGTCGCGATCGTGCCGCGGATGCTCTTGTACGAGGTCGTCGCCCAGCTCAACTTCGGGTCGAGATGGGGTGCGATCAGGATCTGTTTGTAGTTGTCAATATAGGTTCGGCCCTCGTCTGTCGTGTAACCGTTCTTGATCCCGCCGATGTTCTCGACCATCCATTGATAGACGGCACCGAACGAATAATGGGCGAACGAGTTCATCCCGGGATCCTGGAAGCCCTTCTCGGGCGTCCAGCCGTCCCAGCGCTCCCAGATGCTGGTCGCCCCCTGCTTGATCGAGAAGCCCCAGGAAGGGAACGTATCGTTGTGCAGCAGGCGGAACGCCACGTCCTGGCGGCCGGTCATCGAGAGCGCATGCATCAGCGATTTCGTGCCGATGAAGCCGGTCGAGAGGTGATTGCCGCGCTTCTCGATGTCCTCGACGAGGTATTGTGCCACGTGCTCGAAGTTCTTGCCGTCGGACGGGTCGGGCAAGACCGGCTTGATGTCCCGGGGAGTGACCAGGTCCATGGCGATCGCCAGGACGTAGCTGGCCTGCGTGTTCCCCTTGATCCGGCCGTCGGGGCCGACATAAGTCCGGATAAATGCCGACTTGATCTTGTGAAACAGTTCCCAGTACTTGACCGCGTCGTCCGTCTTCCCCAGCGCGGCGGCGGCGTGGGCCGTCAGCAGGGTGCTGTGGGCGAAGTAAGCGGTGTAGATGACGTCCTTGGGCGTGTCGGCGTTGATGCTCAGCCAGTCGCCGAAGCAGTGGAATTGCCGGGGCGGCAGCATCTCGGGCGTGCTCCGCTTGCGGCAGAACTCGACGAACTTGACCATCGCGGGATACTGCCGCTCCAGCAGCCGGCGGTCGCCGTAGACCTGGAAGATTGTCCAGGGACAGATGACCCCGGCGTCGGCCCAGGCGGGGCCGCCGTCGTCGCCGGCCACCTTCACCGGCGCGACCATCGGGAACTGGCCGTCGGTGCGCTGGCCGTCGGTCAGGTCCACCAGCCACTTGGTGAAGAACGCCTGGACGTCGCAGATCAGGGCCGCCGTGCCGATGTAGACCTGCGCGTCCCCGGTCCAGCCCAGTCGCTCGTCGCGCTGGGGACAGTCCGTCGGGATGTCGATGAAGTTCGCCCGCTGCGTCCAGTAGATGTTGCGGAAGAGCTGATTCAGCATCGCGTCGGAACAGGCGAACGAGCCCACCACGGGCGTGTCGCTCGACAGGGCAATCCCCGTGATCGTCTCCGCCGTCGGCCGAGACTTCAGCCCGGTCACCTCCAGGTACTGGAACCCGTGGAAGGTGAACCGAGGCTCCCACGTCTCTTCCCCTTGGCCATTGCAGATATAGGTATCCGTGACGCGAGCCTCGCGGAGGTTGGTCGTGTAGATGGTCCCGTCCGGGTTGAGCCGCTCGGCGAACCGTAGCGTGATCGCCCGGCCGGATTCGCCGTCGGCCTTGAGCCGGGCGATTCCCGCGAAGTTCTGTCCCAGGTCGAAGACGAACGTACCGGGTTTGGGCTCGGCGATCGACTTCGGCTTGAGCTCGGCAAACGCACGCACCGGCGGGCCGGGATGCCACTGGATGACCGGCTGGACCTCGGCACCGCGATCGACCGTGCCCCATCCGTCGTCGACGAATCTCGGCGCGTCCCAGCCGGTCAACACCTTGCGCACGTCGTAGGTCTCGCCCATGAGGAAGTCGGCCTCGAGGATCGGGCCGGTCGACGCCTTCCATGTGGGTCCCGTCACGATATCGGCGGTCGTCCCATCGGCCAGCTCGAGGTGCAAGAGCGTGCGGAACCTCGGCTTGGTCCCATAATGATCGCGCTTTTTGCCGAAGCCGACATAGCCGCTGTACCAGCCGTCGGCGAGGATCGCACCCAGGGCGTTCTCGCCGTCGCGCATCAGTTTCGTCACGTCATGGGCGCGGTAATAGACGCGCCGGGTGTAATCCGTCCAGCCGGGGTTGAACGCGTCGTCGCTGACGCGTCGGCCGTTCAGATGGACGTCGAAGATCCCCAGCGCCGTGGCATACAAGGTCGCGCGTCGAATCGGCTTCGCGACGTGGAAGCTCGTGCGAAGATACGACGGCGGTGGAAGGATCAAATGGGCGAACTTGAGCTTGCCCCACGGCGCCATGCCGTAGTCACCGAGAACCTCGGCCGCCGGCCAGCTCTGCGTGTCGAGCGGCCGGTCGTGCCAGTTGGCGCCGGGGTTGTCGGTGGTCTTCCAGCTTCCGTCGGTCACCAGCGTGATGGTCTTGCCGCCGGCCATCGAGACGGTCAGCTTGGCGAGCAGGCCCGCCGGGCTTACCGCGGCGTTATTGACCTCGACGCGGATCGAGTTCTCCGCCCCGGGCTTGAGCTGAGCGGTAACGTCGGCGGACTTCGGGTGGTCCCAACCCCCCGTACCGGGCTGGCCGTCGATGACGAGATGGCCATTGATCGTGAACCGGAAGAAGTCGTCGGCGGTCGCGACCAGCTCGGCCTTCTCGAACTTGGCCGCATCGGGCAACCGCGAGGTCGTGACGAACAGGCGATGGCCCTGGGGCTTGCTGGCGCCCTTGTCGCCGGCATGCCAGATCCACTTGGCCCCGTCGAGCGGGGCGTCCGGCAGCTCGACCTGCCGGGACTTGTCATAGCCGATCCACTCCGCCTTGGCCCAATCCGACGGCTCGAGCAGTCCCATGGTCCAGTTCGCGGGCTGGCTCCAGGCCGAGGGTCGGCCGTCCTTGTCCCAGACCCGGACCTTCCAGAAGCACGGCTGGTGCGACCGGAGCGCCTTGCCGGCATAGACGATCGCCGCGGTCGCATCGCTCTCGACCCGGCCGCTCTCCCAGAGGTCTCCCTGGTCGCGGCCCAGGGTCTCGACATCTCCGGCGACCAGTACCTGATAGGCGGTCTGCAACTGTCCGCGGCCCGACGATTCGACGATCCAGCTCAGGCGCGGCGACTTGACGTCCAGGCCCAGGGGATCGGTGCGGTATTCCGTGCGCAGGTAACTCGGGGTCAGGCCGCCGGCCCCCGCCGGCGCGGGGGCTCCCCCCTGCTCCGCGCGGGCCGGCGCCGTCAGGGCGGATGCCGCCCAGACAAGCCCGAGCATGGCCACTCCCGGAACGACCGATCGAAGTACGACGAGCATGATGAATTCTCCTGGTCCTTGGACCGCGGAAACGCGGAACTTCACCCCAGTTTACCGCTGGAGTTCCGATCAATCATCATTGGGGTGGCAGGCGTGGCCGATCCCGCTCGGGATCCGGGGACCGATCGCGAAGCTCTGACTTACCTTGCAGGACGCCGTGCTCGTCGCGAGAATGGCACGTGTGGCCGGCTGGCACCGACTCCCTGTGGATTTAGGATGTGCGGCGCGGCAGAACGTGGTACCGCATTCGCGGCAATGGACGATCCGGGCGTACAGACCGCCCATCGCAAGGACTGACTCCGAATGATAAGGTCCCGTTCCGAATTCGGCCGGACATCCTGGACAGCGACGAGGCGATCGTTACGATCTTTGCACACGGATGGATGAACTGGAAATGTTGCGTCCGCTCCTTCAGGGCGGCGGGGTCTCGATCGAGCAATTCGGCAGGCTCACCTTCCCCGGCAGGCCGGGGTTGCGTCAGCTCATGTGCCCGGAGCCGTCGGAATCGTCAGAAGTCAAATTTGTCAATATTCTCCTTGGTGAACAGGAATGGCTGGCCGAGCAAAATATTGTCGCCCTGGATCTCGACCGAGCCGAGCCGGCCGGCCTTGAGGCGGGTATCGCCGCGGTGCAGCCCGCCATCCTGGAGGGCGCGGGCGGCCTGGACGGTCAGATAGCCGAGGTCCATGGTGTTCCACAAGACGACGCAGTCGGTGATGCCTTCGTGAACATAACTGCGATTATCGTTGGGCAAGCCCAGGCCGATGACCTTGACATCCTTGCGCCGGACTGCTTGACCGCCTCGGCCGAGCCGGGGACGGCCGGCGTGCAGATGGCCATGAACAGCTTGACGCCGGGTTCGGCGCTCATGACCGTGTTGGCCTCGTCGAACGCCTTCTTCTGGAGGTCGTCGCAGGGCCGCAGGGCGGCCATCCGGATCTGCGGGTATTTCTCCTTCCGGCGCGCCTCGATGCACTTCTGCCACTCGATCATGTTGGCCGCGGTCAGCGAGGCGGTGATGATGGCGAACTCGCCTTTGCCGCCGAGGACGCGCGCGGCGTTATCCATGAGCGTCCGGCCGATCCCCTCGGGCGTGGCCTGGTTGACGAAGAAGTCGCGGGAGTCGGGCTCGGCGTCGGCGTCCCAGGTGAGGACCTTGATCCCCCGCTCGCGCGCCTTGCGCAGCACCGAGGAGATCCCCTGCCGGTTCTCGACGGCCACCGCGATGACGTCCACCCCGCGGGTGATCCAGGTGTCGATGATCTCGTTCTGCCGGGCCGGATCCGGGTCGGTCGGTCCGTCCCAGATAAGCTTGACCCCGAGCTGGGCCGCGGCCTCCTCCGCCCCCTTGCGACAGGCCACGAAATAGGCGTTCCCCTTGCTCTTGGGCATCATGGCGAGCGTCAGCGGGGCACGAGTTGGGACCGGGCCACCCTCGGACTCGACGCCCGCAACGCCCGGGCCCGGTCAACCCGGTCCGGTCGTCGCATCCCGGTGTACGAGCGATCGGACCAGGAGAAAGTTGCCCAGGGCGTTGATCAAGGCACCGGCCAGGATCGCGCCACAGATCACGGCGACTTGCGAATTCTTCACAGTCATCACCTCCGAAGATAGATCGGATCGCGCGACGATGCGGGCGCGCGATCGCCTGCCGTGATGGTCCAGCCCGATCGCCACCAGGAGCAACGTCCCCGTCAAGACACCGGCCAGCTCCCCGGGGAGATCGGCCAGGAGCAGGCCGTTGCGAAGCACCGAGATCGTCATGAGTCCCAGCAAGGTCCCCGGCACACTCCCCCGGCCGCCGAAGATCGACGTGCCCCCCAGCACGACCGCCGTGATCGCCGCCAGCTCGTAGCCGGTGCCGGCGTCGGCCTTCGCCTGACCCAGGTGGGACACGTAGATCACCGCCGCCAGGCTCGCGACCAGGCCCGACAACACATAGACCAGCCCGACCAGCCGGTTGACCGGCAATCCCGCATACCGGGCACCCTCGGGCGAGAAGCCGATCGCCACCAGGCCGCGGCCGATCGTGCTCCGGTGCAGCAAGACCCAGAACGCCGCCGCCACCGCCACGAAGATCGGGAGTTGGGTCGGGACCCCGCCCAGCGAATACCCTTGACCCAGAAACAGGAACGAATCCGGGAAATTCGTGTAGTTGTCCACGCCCTCGGTCAACCCCTCGGCCAGGCCGCGGAACAACGAGAACGATCCGAGGGTCACGATCAAGGCCGGGATCCGCCCGCGCGTGATCAACAAACCATTCAAGCCACCCGCCAGCGCACCCACGACCAGCGTCGCCGCCGCCGCCAGCCCGATCGGGAACCCCCGGTCGCGCGAGAGCTCGCCGAAGACCACCGCCGAGAGCCCCATCAGCGAACCGACCGAGAGATCGATCCCCCCACTGGTGATCACCGGCGTCAGCGCCACGGACAGCAGGCCGATCTCGACGCTCAGCCGCAGCACCTCGAAAGCGTTGGCCATCGTGAGGAAATTCGTGCCGATCACCGAGAAGACCCCGACCTCGACGACCAGGATCGCCGCCAGGATCGCCAGCGCGGGCTCGAATTTCGCGCGAGGCTCGTCGAACTCGATCGCGGCGGTCGTCACGTACATTCCTCCCAGCAGTAGGTAGTAGGTAGTGGGCAGTAAGCGATAGGCAGCATCATGTCAACCTGGTCGTGGCCGCTCGATCTTCACTGCCTGCCGCCTACTGCCTACTACCTACTGCCTACTGCCTACTGCGCACGATCCCCACGATAGAAAGCATCCGAGGCGACGGCAAGGAGGATGATTAGTCCCTGGATGGCCTTCTCCCACTGGGGTTTGGCGTGGAGGAAGACCAGGGCGGGCCCGATCGAGCCGAGCAGGGCGACACCGATCAGGGTGCCCCAGAGGGTCCCACGACCGCCGGAGATGGCGACGCCCCCCACGACGACGGCGGCGATGACCTGGAGCTCGAGGCCGGTGCCGGCGTTGGGATCCACGGCCGGGAAGCGGGCGGCGTTGAGCAAGGAGGCCAGGCCGGCCAGGCCGCCCATGACGACGAAGACCAGGAAGACGACGCGTTGATGGCGGATGCCGGCCAGCCGTGCGGCTTCGAGGTCCGACCCGGTCGCATAGACGGCCCGCCCCGCCGCGAGGTGCCTCAGGCCCCAGGCGAACGCGGCGAAGACCAGGAGCGCGATGCCCACGACCACCCACTGGCCGACGGCCTGCCCTGCGCCGAACCACTGGAACGACGGCGGCAGGTTGCCGATGAACTGCCCCTCGAGGGCATAGCGCAGGGACTCCCGGCCGATTGTCAGCGTGGCCAGGGTCACCACGATCGACGGCAGTCCCAGTCGTGCCACCAGCGTCCCATTGATCGCCCCCATGCCGCCCCCGGCCAGGATCGTCGCCAGGCCGACCAGCACGATCGGAAGCCCCGATCGCGACAGGAGGCCGGCAACGACCGCGCAGATGCTGAAGATCGAGCCGACCGAGATGTCGATGTGCCGGCAGAGGATCACCAGCGTCATTCCCACCGCCGTCACCAGGACCGAGGCATTGGTCACCACCAAAGGACGGATCTGGTCGATGTGGAAGAAGCCGGGCCCCGGCCTGTTCCACGTGGCCAGCGCCAGGACCAGGAGCAAGCCGGTATAGGCCGCCGCCACCGACAGCTCGCGACGATACTTTCGGATCATGGAAATCACCAGACTTTCCCCGCACGTTGACCATCAGCAGAGCCCCGACTGCCTTCCGACACCCGGGCAGATAGAGATATTGAACACGAAATGCACGAGATGTCGGGAGCCCTTACTGCCGACCGACCCCAGACTGCCGACGGCACCCAGGGTTTTTACCGGGGTGGTGCTCAGGCCGTCGTTCATGCCTCCGAGCAGGACGTGGGCACCCGTGGCAGCCCAAGGACATCCTTTGAACCGTCCTTGACACGTTTGGCGACCGGAGGCAGTCGTTAATCGCAATAGCACAGGTATTTGAGTCTTGAAGGCCCCAAAATGGCGATGGAAAGAGACCCAGGTCAACTGGGGAGAATGGCTATGGTCGATCCGACCGAAGCAGGCTAATACCCAGCGACGGCGTGCCCCCCATGAGCGCGGGGTTAAGGTCCGCGACGCGGCCTCCAGGTCGGCGGCGGCTGGGAATTCTCCGCTAGGTTGCTGGCTCGACGAAGCCTCCCTAAGTTAGTCTGAAAGAGATCCTCATGTCCGTCAACTCGAGTCGGCGCGGGACAGTCCTTACCGAAGGATGGGAGCCCAATGAGCGTCAAGGCCATGATCGGAGCCGTCTCCGTGTTGTCGATCGCGACAATCGCGTGGGGGCCGGCCAGCGCCCAGGAGCGAGGGGCGGAGAAGCCGTCGTCGACGAGGCCGGCAGGCCCCGCCGAGTCGGTCGGCCGGCTCGTTGAGCAACTCAAGCGGCATCCCGTCCCGCCCAAGCCGGCCCCCCTCCGATTCGGGCTCCATCTGATGGACCTGAACAGCGGGGAAGTGACGCTCATCGCGGACCAGCCCGCCCCTGGCCTGACCTATTGCGGCACGCCGGCCTGGTCGCACGACGGCCGTCGCATCCTCTACGACGCCACGCCAGGGAACCAGTGGGTCGTGTCGCGGCTGAAGTCGATCGAGCTGGTCGAGGGCCGGTTGAGCCTGACGGACCTCGGCACCGGCAATTGCCCGACCTTCTCGCTGGCCGACGACCGCATCGCGTTCCTGTCGAATGCCGAGGGCGTCCCGACCGGCATCTGGCTGATGAACGCCGACGGCTCCGGGCGCCGACACCTCGGCGACTACGGCATCCCCAAGTGGTCCCCCGATGGGCGCCACATGATGATCATCACCTTCGGCGAGCCGCGGCAATTAACGATCATGGACGCCGACCCAGAGAAGAGCGGCATCGTCAACCTCCCCGACAATCAGATCTACTCGATTCCGAGTTGGGCCGACGACGGCACGATCGTGGCCATCATCGGGGCCACCGCTGGCGATCAGATCGCCCTGATCGACATCCGCACGCCGTCCCGGGGCCGCGTGAAGCAGGTGCTCTGGAAACGGGCGAACGATCGCGACCCCAAGCCGACCTGCCCGGTCTACTCGACCGCCGTTCGCCGCTGCCTTTTCTCGGGCGCCGATGCGACGGGCGCGTCGCTTTATTCGATCCAGCCCGGCGAGGGCGCCCGCCCCAAGCCGGTGGGCCAGCAGCCCCCCCGCCGGACGATCGTCGACCTCGCCATCTCGCCCGACGGCCGGTATGCCCTCTTCGCCGCCCGCGACACGGACTGACACCAGGGGACCCGCACCGTTCCGCTGTCGGAGGAAGCTTCCCTCCCCCAACTGGCGCCGGGCGAGGCGATCGGTCCTCTTCAGCGACTCACTTTCTTGACACCGACTTTATTCGCGGTACGCTCGCGGCCACGCGAGACTTCGGTTCCGCGAGCTCACTCACGATAAGGCTTTTTCGCCTGGTAAAGGCTGAGCCGCGCCTGCCCTCTCTTGCGCACCTCATCAGTCTTGAAGCGGGCGTTTGCCTCGGTCTGGGCCTTCACTGCCTGGGCGAAATTGCCTGCCTCAGCGTAAGCCGCCGCCAAGGTGGCCAGACAACTGGCCTTTCCTGACTCCGAGGTCAACTCGCAGGCGCTGCGAGCCGACTCGATGGCCTTTGATGCGTCCCGGACCGTGGCATCGGTGCAGGTCGCCCAGATCCACGCCCGGTGGTTGTAGGCTCCCCAGTACCGGGGATTGAGTTGAACGGCATGGTTGAAGTCAGCGATCGCCTTGGCGAATTCTCGCTTGCGCTGCCAGCATTGGCCTCGACTGTAGTACGCCCGGACGTTCTTCGGGTTGAGCTTGAGCACTTCGTCGAAGTCGGCGATGGCGTGATTGTAGTCCTTCTGCTCCAGGCGGAATAATGCCCGTACGAAGTATGCCGTTTCGTCGCGGGGATTGGGACGTCTCTGCTGCGGGGAATTGAGCTGCCTTTGCTTCGCGAGGTAGTCGCTCAGTTCTTCGGGAAGGAGCACTTCGTGCGACGGCACCCAGAAGCCAGCCTGACCGGCGACGAGGAACCGCATGTCGCGATTGGCCCGCTTGACAGTAAACACCGGGACGGACTCGGTTCCCTGCTCTTTTCTGGCAGCGATGGGGCAATGGGTCGGGTCCTTGAACACCACTTTCTTGCCCGCCCCGATCCTGGAGTCCTGGGCTTTCGCGTACGGCGCCGCGACGAGCAACACCACGGTCAGCACGAGGGCAAGGATTCGCATCTCGACACCCTATCCTAACGCGGCCTTCGGCCGCACCTAAGAGAGGGATTCCGGATTCGAGATTCCGGATTCCGGATGAAGAAGGATTCAGGAATCTGGAGTCTGAAATCCGGAATCCGGAATCTCGAATCCGGAATCTCGAATCCGGAATCTCGAATCCGGAATCTCGGTGGTGTCCTACGCAATTTGAACAGATGGCATTGTGATCCACTCACGCATCGTCCAGACGTGGTCGGCCAGGCCGGCAGCCATCGCCGGTGACCTCTTTCGCACCCGGCCATCGTCGTCCCGATATTCCAACGTCCTCACAGGCCAGCAGAAGTTATCGCTGTACATCGTAAAATAGGTCATCGACTCGTGCACCCGCCAATCCTTCGAGAACGTGTACGTCTTCCGCACCTTCCGGGCGTTCTTGTGCCGGTCGGTCGCGTTGTACCGCTCCAGGAACGAGACGTTGACCTGTCGGCTCACCTTCGAGAGCCGCAACGCCTTGGCCAGCGCCGCCAGCGTGCCGAAGATCAGATGGACCAGGATCTCCACCACCCGACCCCGCCGCCGCCGCTTCTCGACCGTGGCGTAGGTCAGCTCCGGCGGCGGTACCTTCTCAGGCACCATCCGCTTGCTGTCGCGGCCCGTCGGCGTCGCGGTGACCTCGCTCCCGTAGATGCGCAGGATCGCCTCCTTGTACGCCGGGTAGTCGTCGCTGGTCATCAGCCTCACGGGGTGGTCTCCTGTCCGCTGCTTGGCCGCGGCGACCACGGCCTCGACCTCCTCGGCCCCACGCGCCCCGGGGACGACGCAAAGGACCAGCTTGTGCTCGGGATCGTAGGCGGTGTGGTCCCACCAATCCCCATGCTGGTCATCAGCCGGATTGCCCGGGTCGCAGTGCTCCTGCTTCTTGAACACGAACGACCACTTCTCGTCGAACTGGACCTCTTCCGTCCGAGGGGGAAAAAGCCACGAGCTCGTCGTGGAGTTGCCGGGCGTGCTCGCCCAGGACTCGGCGGTAACGTACCACCGTGTCGCGGTGCACACCGAGGAGTCGAGCGGTGGCCCGCACCCCGGTGCGATCGGCGAGATGTTCGATCAGCGAGATGGTCGTCTCCCGGGGCAAGCTGGAGCGGTACAGCGGCGTACCCTTGCGCTCGGAGAAACGGGCCTTGCAAGTGCGACAGTAGAGCTGGCGGATGGGCTGGCCCTGGCCGTAGGTGCCGCAGACCGACAGGTTGCCGAGCCCACGCAGGCCGTAATCGGGGCAATCCGCACGCTGGCAGCAGAAGCCGGAAAGATCCTCCATGGCAGTGCCTCCATGATCCTGGGACCAGAGCAAATGGGGTCATGTCGAGGAACCCATGATACACGAAGAACTTACTGCGTTCAAATTCCATAGGACACCACCGGAATCTCGAATCCGGAATCTCGAATCCGGAATCTCGAATCCGGAATCTCGAATCCGGAATCCGGAATCACGGATCCCCCAGATGCTCGCACGGCGTAGGGATCCTACGGAGGACGACGCTAACGCGGCCTTCGGCCGCAACTCAATCGGGATTCCCGATTCGAGATTCCGGATTCCCTAAGGGGAAGGATCCGGGAATCTCGAATCCGGAATCTCGAATCCGGAATTCGGAATCCCCAGAGGCGCGCATGGCGCAGGGAGCCTACGGAAGACGACGCTACCGATCAATTTGAACCATGATCGACGGAGCGAGCCGGCAGGACGGATCCTGCATGGTGGCCTCCGTCACGCGCTCATGTTCAGTCCCACAAAGTAAGCCAGGAGGTCTTTGTCCAGACGGTCCAGATCTCCCAGATGTTTCTCGGCATCGTCGAGTCGATGCTCCGGATCCGTGCGTGGCCGGATCGCCTCCAGATAGGCCCGAAAACCCTCGCACCGCGATCGATCGTTCATCAGGCAGTGGATCAGCAGCCAGGCCTGCGCGTAGGCGAGCGACTGAAGCCGCTTGAAGGAATCGAGCAGGAAGGGTCGATCATCGGCCAGGAGCTGGGCGACCGGGTACCACGGAGTACCCGACCGCCGCGCCCTAAGCAAGGTCATCAGGTCCTCGTGGAGGAACCCCGGCGCGATCTGTCGGCCGGTCTTGCGGACCGCACCGTACTCGGCGAGACCTTCGGCGATGGATCGCGGCACATCACCGCGGCGGTCAAGCAGTCCCGTGTTGAAGGTCAGTTGATGGGTTGCTTCGTGGGCGACACGCCGCAGGTCCAAATGCTCGACGAGTCTGTTGCCCCTCGCGTGCAAGCCGAGAATGATCCGATTCGTCTGAGGCTCGTAATGGCCGGCGGGGATCAGAAGCTGCGTCGTCTCGATCGGGATCCCTCGCACTCCGATGCCGACATTGAACGCACCGCGCGAGCGGTCATCGGTGAGAATGACCACCGTCAAACGTGTCACCGGCATCGCGACCGTGAATCCGCGGGACTGGAAATGATCCAGATAATCCGCAGCCACCGCCTCGCAGTCGCGCAACGTCTGCGACCGAAAGGCATCGGACGTATCGCCGATACCCAGATAGTGCGCGCTTCGGGTCGTGGCGAACGCCCGCAGCCTCGCCTTCGCGGCGATGGCCTCGACAGCCCTCCGTTCCTGGTCCTCCTGGGACTGGGACGAATCCGGCTCCGCGCCCGGCAAGATACACCCGCCCACGCTGCCAGTGCGCCCTTCAGCAGGAAACGCCGATCGACTAACCGATCGCTTCCCCCGGCGACTCTCGGTTGCTCTTCCACCGTTCGCGTCCTTGGATGAACGCCAAATTGGGGCCGCGTTGGTCGATCCGGTACGATCGCGATCATCGATCGGCGAAACCGCCGATCGCGGCCTTTCGTGCATGGTACTGCGCTCTAACTTGAAGTATCAACTTTCTGCCTTCTACACCGAATCGTACGGATTTGTTGACGATCATGCGTTGAGATCCTTCGGGGCCTGGCAGCGCCAGGCCTCCGTGATGAGTGGCTCGAGCTCGCGGACGGTTACGGCGGGCAGGTTAACAAGAACCGCAGGAAACCCGTTATAGTGCGGTTCCGTGAAGAACTTTCTCGGGTTCGAGGCGAGTATGCGGTCCTTCTCCGCGAGGCTCGCGACCCGGACTGCAATAACGTCCGATTGCGGCACGCGGGGCTTCTTCGGCTCGATGCGCTCCATCCACACCCACACGAATTGCTTCAGTTTTCCCTTGTTGCGAACGGAGAAGGCGAAGTGGTCCTTTGCCTCTTCGGTCTCGGGCAACGAGAGGGCAATGTGGCGAACGTCAGCCTGAGCTGCCATTGGAGTCCCCTTCGGTCCCGCATGTCTCGCCTGTCAGCGGAATGCTCCCTGACGCCAATCCGTGGCGGTCCGTGCAGCCGGTTGGCTGCGAGTCCGTCCGACGACACCGACGTGCCCTCCGGCGTTGCTTCTGGCCCAAAGGCGGTTGGGCCGGCTTTCATGCTGCCGAACCTCAATCGTGAAGGACTGCCACCCTCGGGCTGTGAACGGGTACGCGATCTTGATCGCTGTCGGGAGCAACCCGAGCGAGAACGGACGACGTCTTGCCTCCAATCCGCGGCTCAGCGCGGATGCGACCCGTCAACGATCATCGGTGCCGCACCCGGGGTGACTGATAAACGTAGACTCCCGCGTTCGCTCGGGTGTCGGTCTCCTCCCGCGTTTGCCGCGGCGGGATGGGTCCAGGGAGAGCGATAAGGGCGGGTCAGCCGACGGTTCGCCTCCTCATCGCCGAGGACTCTGCCGGCCTGCGGGTCCCAGGTCAATGTCCTGCCGAGCTGCAACGACAAGTTGGCCAGGAGGCAACTCGTCGTGGAGATGTAGCCTTCCGCGATGTCGGCCACCGGAGTCCCCCGCGAGGCGATCGCCGCGAGGAAGTCCTTCATGTGCCCGCGGGTCGCCGGCGCGATGTGTTTCTCCAGGTCCTTCTCGGTCTTGTCCTCGGGGTACTGCTCCAACTCGTACGTGACATCCCTGTGGATGGGGGTGCCCCCACCCATCGGGATGAAGTCATACCCAAAGACGCTCTCCTTGAGCGTCCCTTTGTCGCCGTAGAACGTCGCTCCCCAAGGGTACGTCGGATCCGCCGGGGCGCCCCACGTGCGATGTTGCCAGTTGACTGTCAGGTCGCCGAAGTCGAACGTGACACTCTGCGTGTCGGGGATATTCGCCTTGCTGGCTTTGTCCGCCCGGATGCCACCCGTCGAGCTGATCCGCTTAGGCCACCCCAGGCCGAGCATCCAGCGAACCATGTCGAACATGTGGATGCACATGTCCCCCACGATCCCGTTGCCGTACTCCATGAAGGCGCAGCCAGCCGCGGGGGTGGGCGATCGGATTATACGGCCGCATGGGGGCCGGCCCGGTCCACATCTCCCAATCGAGATAATCGGGCGGACGGGTGTCGGGCGGGTTGCCTCGAGCACGCATGTGATAATAGCAATAGATTTCGACCAGGCCGATCTTCCCGAGCTTGCCTTCTCGGACGATCCGATCGCGGGCCTCGATCAGGTGGGGCGTGCTACGGCGCTGGGTTCCCACCTGAACGATCCGCCGATGCTTGCGCGCCGCGGCCAGCATGGCCTGGGCCTCGGCCACATCCACGCTGATCGGCTTCTCGACGTAGACATCGGCCCCGGCCTCCACGGCGGCGATCATCGCCAGGGCGTGCCAGTGGTCGGGCGTGGCGATCAGGACGATATCAAGGTCCTTCTCCTTGAGCATCTCGCGGTAGTCGGTATGAGTCCGAGGCTTCTTTTTCGAGGCCTGGCGCGTCGCGACGATTTCGGAGGCCTCGGCGAGCATCTTCGTGTCAACGTCGCACAGGGAAACAACCTCGACAGGGGCCACCTGGAGGAGTCGGAGCAGATCGATCTTGCCATACCAGCCCGAGCCGATCAGCCCGACTCGCTTCGTCCCGGGTGCGGTGAATGCCGCGGCCGGGGCTGGCTCGCCCGAACCCGAAAGGACCAACCCGCTCGAAGCCGCCCCGACTTGGAGGAATTCGCGCCGATTCATGAGCTTGCTCCCCGGCTCCGTGGTGGGTGGTGAACGTTGGTGAAACCTCTACACAAGATCGCGCCGCGATCCTCGCATGTCAACCCGCCGGGCCGCGACCTGCCCCCCGCGAACCTCTGCGCCGTCCGCCGAGTCAACCTCCCCGGCTTCGCCAAGATCCTCGACTTCGGCCTCTTCCCGAGGGACTTCGCCCGCGCCGCTGCTTGGTCGAGTTCGCAAGCTCAGCGGAGGAATCCGCCTTCCGCCCCTCCTGGTCCGCTGAGCGACGAACCATCTTCACAGGTATTGTCCGTCAGTGCTACGGTTGACGTGAGACTGGAGCGCGTCCGATATTCCACCCAAATCAGGAGAGTTGGCCATGGCAGCGAATCTGGGAAGGCGCGGGTTCCTGCGCGGGGCGGTCACAACGGGGATGGCGGCGGCCGGATCCACGTTGAGGTCGTCGACGGCGGCGGCGATCCGGCGGGAGACGTTCACCTACAAGACGGTCGGTGATTGCGCCCTCAAGGCCGATGTGATCCGGCGCGACTCGCGCGAACGTCTGCCGGTCGCCGTCTGGATCCACGGCGGGGCGCTGATCATGGGCGATCGTCGCGGGATCGATCGGACCCTGAGAGACGAGCTGGTCAATGCGGGCCACGCGCTGGTCTCGATCGATTATCGCTTGGCGCCGGAGACGAAGCTCTCGGGGATCCTCGACGATGTCCGCGACGCCTTCGGCTGGATCCGGTCGGAAGGGCCAAAAGCCTTCGGCGCGACGGACGGAACGCATCGCCGTGCTGGGCGGCTCGGCCGGCGGCTACCTGACCCTCTGCACCGGATTCCTCATCGAGCCGCGTCCGGTGGCGCTGGTCTCGTTCTGGGGATACGGCGACATCGTCGGCGACTGGTACAGCCGTCCCGACGCCTTCTACCGTCGCCAGCCGCTGGTCGCCGAATCCGAGGCCCTGGCGACGGTCGGTCAGGCCGCCATCGCGGAGCCCCTACCCGGGAACCGGCGGGCGCGGTACTACCTCTATTGCCGGCAGAACGGCCTCTGGCCCCGCGAGGTCGTCGGCCTGGACCCGATCACCGAGCCGCGGGCCTTCGACCGGTTCTGCCCGGTGCGGAGGGTGTCGCCCGAGCATCCGCCCACGCTGCTGATCCACGGGACCAAGGACACGGACGTCCCCCACGAGCAATCCGTCCTCATGGACCGGGAACTCACGCGGCACGGCGTGCCGCATCAGTTCATCTCCGTCCCCGACGGCGGCCACGGACTGGGCAACATCGATCGAGCCAAGGTCGAGGAACTCTTGCGACAGGCCGTGGCGTTCGTCGGGCGATACACGCGGTAACGTAGTCGTTCACCAATCGATGGCAACAAGTGTGTAGAAAGGCGTCCGGCCACGGGAATACTCGTCGGGCCTGTCGGTCGATCCGACCGACGCGCTCAGCGCTACATGCGCCTGACACGCTACCCAGCTCACCTGAACTCGGCGCGTTGAAAGATCCCGTCGATAAAATCGTCATATTATGATAAAATTTATCAGCGACCTCAGCCGAGCCCGGTAGCGAGTGGGGACGGTAAGAGTCTGTCCCAGAAGGGGCCGGTCCGTGCGAACGGGGGGCGTCAGCCCCCCTGTCTTGGAGGTCCGTCGCTCACCGGACAGGGGGCTGACGCCCACCGCTCGCCCTTCTGGGACAGACTCTATCGACCGCAATCACGACCAACTCCCCGCGCCGGTCCGCGCCCTCTTCGACCCCCTGCAACCGGCCTTTCGCCGCACCGTCTACCGCCGGTGGGTTCTGCTGGCGCTGGCCGCCATCCTCACGGTGGGCGGACGCACTCTCTCCAATCTGCTCCGATGCCTCGGCGGCTCGGCCCCCGGTCATTCGAGTAGTTATCACCGCATCTTCTCCCAGCGCCGCTGGTCCTCCCGCACCCTGGCGAGGCGATACATCGCCGCCGTGCTGGCGCGATTCGCACCCCAGGGCCTCGTGCCCGTGGTCGGCGACGATACCGTCACCGAACATCCCGGGCCCCGGGTCTACGGCAAAGGGTGTCACCGCGATCCCGTCCGTTCCACTCACTCGTTCACCGCCTTCCGCTGGGGACACAAGTGGGTCGTCCTGGCCCTGCTGGTCCACTTGCCGTTTTCCCGCCGGCCCTGGGCTTTGCCGTTGATGGTGTCGTTGTATCGGCCCGAGGACAAGGCGACCGACGGGGTTACCAAGCGGGCGCACAAGACCCCGGCGGATTTGCTGGCACAGATGCTCCGCATCCTGATCCGCTGGTTCCCGGAGCGAACGTGGCTCGCCACGGCCGACGGCGATTACGCGACCCACGAACTGGCCGAATTGGCCACGGCCAACCCCAAGCGGCTGACGTTCGTCAGCAAGTTCTACCCCAACGCCAATCTGTTCGAGCCGTCGCCGCCGGTCTCGGGCAAGCGGCCGGCCCATCGTCCCCGCAAGAAGGGGAAGGCACTGCCCAAGCCGGCCCAGGTGGTGCGCGACTGCCGTCAGCCCTCGGTGCTGAAGGTCGCTTGGTACGGAGGGGGACGACGCCGTGTGGAAGTAGTCAGTGGCCGAGGTCACTGGTATCGCGGTGGTCGGCCCTTGGTGCCGGTGCTCTGGGTCTTCGTCCGCGACCGGACTGGGACGCACCGGGACGAGTATTTCTTCACGACCGACCTGACCATGAGCCCCCAGGCGGGGTAAGCGAAGAGTCCCTTCGACAGCCGTCGCCAATTCCGTTCCCGATCCCGGCTGGGGCATTCAAGAGACCCACGCACCTGGCCTCGTCGGGGCTGTCGTCAAGCACGGATGTCTGTGATCGCCCTGGGTGTCTGAAAAGGCGTTTTTTCCCGTCTGGCCCGACTTGGCGCTGCATATTTCCTGCGCCGACCGTATGATTAAGCCTAGATCACGTGACAGTCGGTTTGCGCACGCCCGATCCCAAGTGCCGACGCGCCTGCGCGGGGAACGGCTCCAATGCCGGTGGCCGCTCCGGAGCACTCCCCGCGCTGGCGCGTCGGGTTGGTAGAGCGGACAGCCCTGCCCCAATGGGCGCAACCCAACCGTTAATCGCTCTCGGCAAGCACGCGGGGGAGCAAACCCATGACATCCTCGGCTGAAGATAGCCAGTCGATCACACGGCTTATTCGGGCCGTGCAGAACGGCAGCAGCTCGGCGGTCCGCCCCCTGCTGTCGGCGTACTTCGACCGGCTGGTCCGACTGGCCAGCAAGCGGCTCCGGAACTTGCCGGGTTTGGCCGGCTACGATGAGGATCTGGCTCTGCGCTCTTTCCACAGCGTATACCAGCGCCTCCGTGACCAGGCGCGGCCGCTGGACTTGGCCGACCGCGACGACCTGTGGCGGCTTCTGGCCACACGGACCATCTCGCGGGCCATTGATCTGATCCGTCGACATCGGCAGGCGGAGGTCCCGGGTAACGAGGACGTCACGCAGTTGCTGACCCGCGACCCCACACCCGAGGAGGCCGCCGAGCTGGCCGACGAGTGCCGGCGCCTCCTGGACTCGCTCCAGGAGCCCGAACTGCGCCAAATCGCACTCTGGAAAGTCGAGGGCTATACCCACGAGGAGATCGCGACCCGGCTGGATTGCGTGCCGCGCACCATCGAGCGCAAGGTAAACCGCATTCGCCTGCTCTGGAAACACGAGCTGGAGGATCGCCGTCCATGAACTCCGAGCGGCCTGGCAGGTACGAACAGCTCTCCCTCGAAGCGGCGGCGCGGATCGATGCGGTCTGCGATGGCTTCGAGACGGCGTGGAAGGCGGCGCGGTCCGGCGCCGCGACGCCACGCGTCTCGAGCTATCTCGAAAGTTATGAAGGGCCCGAGCGAACCGTCCTCGCCGGGGAGTTGCTCGCACTGGACCAAGCCTGCCGAGAGCGCTACAGCCTCGCGGCTCGGCTCGAACCCTCCAACGTACTAGGAGCGGCGGCCGAGGCCATGGCGATCTCCGCCACTCGCCCCCAGCGTCGCCGCGGCGATGTCCCCGTGGGGTGGCTGGTCGACTGGCCAGGCGTCCATGGCCTGGAGCTGGTGGAGTTTCTGGGTTCCGGGGGGATGGCGGTGGTCTTCAAGGCGCGGCAGGTGGCGCTGGATCGCGACGTGGCGGTCAAGTTCCTGCGCGACGCCCACCTGGCCGACTCGGGACAGCGCGAGCGCTTTCTTCAGGAAGCCCGGGCCGTCGCCCGGCTCCGTCACCCGCACCTGGTTCAGCTCCACGAATTCGGCGAGGTGCCCGCCGCGGGCGGGGCCACTTCCCAGCCTTACCTGGTACTGGAGTACGTGTCGGGGGGAAGCCTGGCGGACCTGGTGCGCAGCTCGCCCCAGCCCCCGGGCGAGGCCGCGCGGCTCGTCGAAACGCTGGCCGACGCCATCCATTACGCCCACCAGCAAGGGGTCATCCATCGCGACCTGAAGCCGGCGAACGTGCTGTTGCAACGGGCAGGACTCGAAGGGGAGGGGCAGGCCGCAGGAGTGCCCGGCACGCGATGCTCTTCGCCGCCTCCTCTGTCCGCCGATCTCTGTGCCAAGGTCACCGACTTCGGCCTGGCCAAGTTCATGACCGGCAGCGACCTGACGTGCAGCGGCGACATGGTCGGTACGCCCAGCTACATGGCCCCGGAGCAGGCGGCGGGCACGTCGGCGCCCGTCACGGCGGCGGTGGACGTCTACGGCCTGGGGGCCATCCTCTACGAGGCCTTGACCGGTCGCCCGCCGTTCGCGGCGGCGACGGTCGATGCGACGTTGGGCATGGTGCGGCAGGACGAGCCGGTGCCGCCGCGACACCTCCAGCCGACCGTGCCGCGCGACCTCGAAACCATCTGCCTGAAGTGCCTGCGGAAGGAAGCCGTCCGCCGTTATGCCACCGCCCGGGACCTGGCCGACGACCTCCGGCGGTTCCGGGCCGGCGAGCCGGTCCGGGCCCGGCCGGTCGGGACAGGCGAGCGGGTCGTCGTCTGGTGCCGCCGCAACCCGGGCGTCGCGGTGCAGCTCGCCGCGCTGGTGCTCGTCTTCCTGGCCGGCACCTCCGGAGTTGTCTGGCAGTGGCAGATTGCCCGCACAAACGCCGTCGCCTTCCGGCGGGAACGCGACACGGCGCAATCGGAGAAGGCACGCGCCGAGCGGCATCTGCAAATCGTTCGCGATCACGTGGACCGGCTGAAGGTGCTGGGAAGCGACCTTTTGCTGCAACGGGGGATGTACCGCACCGGGCAGGCCGTACTGGTGGAATCCCTTGGATTCTACCAGGAGCTGTTTCCCGAGGAGGGCAGCGACCCGAGCGTGCGCCGACAGGCCGCGCAGCTCTTCGGCCAGGTCGCCTGGATTCACCACACCCTCGGCCAGGCGGCCAAGGCGGCCGAAGCCTGGGATCACCAGGCGAGCCTGCTGACCAGCTTGCTGGAAGAAGAACCGACCAGCAAGCGGCTGCGGATGGAACTGGCGAACAGCCATCGAGGGCGGGGCAACGCGCTGCGCGACATTGGCAAGATACGCGAAGCCCGTGAGGCCTACGACCGGGCGGCCCAGCTCCAGGAAGCGCTCTTGCGCGGGTCTCCCGAGGTGCCCCAGTACCACCTAGGGCTCGCCAATACTCTGCTCAACACGGCCGTTTTGCTCTCGAATGCGGCCCAGGCCGACGAGCTCGATCCCCTTTACTGCCGCATTGTGGAGCTCGACCGGGCCGGGGTCCGCATCGCGCCGGACGACCCGAGTTTCAATGCGGAATTAGCCCTCGCGCTAGGGGACCAGGGGATGTTCTTCCTGGATGTGGGGCGGGTCTCCGAGTCCGAGGCCGCTGTCCGCGAGGCCGTGCAGATTCACGAAAGGGTGCTCGCCGGTGGCCATCTGAAGGGCTCGGTCGAACGTTACGCGGCGCGCAATTTCGTCAATCTCGGACGAGTCCTCGTCGCGGCGGGCCAGGCGCGCGAGGCAGAGCAATCCTACCGGAAAGCCGTGGATCTGCTGGATCGCTTGGTGGAGGAATTGCCCGAGTCGGTGCACCCGCGGATCGACCTGACGCGGACGTTGCCCCATCTGGCGGATTTGCTCAAGCACGTCGGCCGCTGGCAAGAAGCCCTCGATCTCCGCCGTCGTGTGATCCACGTTTCCGAGACGCTCGAGGCCAAATTTGCAGAGGACACGGAACACCGGCGCAACCTGGTCCTGAGCTACCTGGAGCTGGCTCGTCTGCTTTACGGGCTCGGCCGGCAGACCGAAGCGGCCGAGCCTTATCGCAGGGCTCTCGAACTGGAAGGAGACGACCCCGTCGTTAACAATGAGCTGGCCTGGTTCCTCGTGACGAGTCCCGAGCCCTCCTTGCGTGACGCGGCCCGGGCCCTGCGGCTGGCGCAGAAGGTCGTGACTGCCCGGCCGGAGTCCGCCGATTACCGGAATACCCTCGGTGTGGCCTACTACCGCAGCGGCGACGACAGGGCAGCCGTCGCCGAATTGGAGAGGGCGATGAGCCTGCAGGCGGACGGTACCCCCTCCGACTGGTTCTTCCTGGCCATGGCTCACTGGCGATTGGGTGCCCGCGACAAGGCGCGGACCTTCTTCGACCGGTCCGTGAAATGGATGGACGGACGGAAGAAGCAAGACGACGAGCTTTGTCGCATTCGCGCCGAGCGCAAACGATGCTAGCCGACCCCGGGCCGCGTTGAACCCGGCTGCCCGGGGCAGCACTCCGCATTTCCCGCTCGGACCGGCCGCCGTGGTGCGGAACGGCGATCCATCCGAGCTCGGCGTTGCTCAAAGCAGAGGGCGACCCGTCTGGCACTCGCACGTTCGATCATCATGCGGGTCTCCCTGGCCGGTGAGCAGCCAATGGGGATTGACCCGCGCGATGTCAATCAGTTTCAAGACGACGTGAGCCGGCATTGTGACCCCCGACTCGTAATTGAGCCAGGTCTCAACCCGGACCTCCAGGGCATCGGCCAGGAGCTGGGCGCCGTATTCCCCGTACTGATCTTTGCGAATCTCGCGAACGCGTAAGGCCAGCCCGTGCTGCCTCTGACGATTGACGTTGTCCGTTATCACGTAGAGTCCTCCGGTTTGAGCGGTTGAGGGCCTGCCCGCTACCATGACACGTGTTCTACCGTGATGCGATGTGAAGTCAATTTCCGCCTTGAAGGCTGGTCGTCATTTCATCATCAAGCACTGGTGCGCCTGCGCGGAGGTGGGTTGCTCAAGGGCGAGTAACCCTGGCTGATTGCCTTCACCCTTTAAACCGAGTCGCGCGGCCTCGAGCCCGACATCTCCCGCGAATATTTTTTCGTCCGGGCCGCGTCGAGGCTGTGCATCGCCGCCGCGCGGACCGTGTGATTGCCTCGGCTCGGCCGTCCCAAACCACTGAGAGTCTGTCCCCGAAGGGGCCGGTCCGGGCGAGCGGGGGGCTGTCACCCGACAGTAGGTTTTGCCGCGAATCCCGACATAAAGGTTTTGCCGCATGGACACCCGGCGGTCCCTACTTCCGTCCCGACAATCGCAACCCGCGGATCGACTCCGCGTCGATCTCGGGGGCCGGCCGGGCCCGCAGCTGCTGGCCCCCGCCGTCGTTGATCAGCCACTCGCCGTGCCCCGGGTCGAACTGGACCCAGACGTCCCGGCCCGCATACAACACTCCTACATAGATATTCCTGTTATAGATCGACACCTTTCCCTGGCTGTCCACCCGGCGCGGCACGGCCCACTCCGCCAGGTGGTCGCGCACCCGCCCCAGGCACCACGCGCCGGCCTCGTCCGCCTCGCGGTAGGCGCGGCCGCTGTGCACCAGACCCGGGAACAGCTCCCAACGGCTGTGTCCCCCGGCGACGGGATACCGCTCCCGCTGCAGCCGGTCGTCGGCGTCCAGGCGGGCCTGCAGCTCCGCCGGGTTGCCGCAGGCGTGCGGCTCCGCCCACCGCTTGGCCGTCCCCTGCGACCGCTCCACCACGCCGTTCTGTTGCGGCCGCCGCGGGTCGTTCCAGATCACGCCGACCCCCAGGCCGATCAGCCACAACGCCAGCGCGGGGGCAGGTCGCTCCAGGACCCCCACGGCTTGCCGTTATCGACCCGCATGCGGCACGGCAGCCCCCACCGCTCGAAGGCGCGGCGCAAGTGCCGCTGCACCTCGGCCTCGGGGACGTGGGCCCAGTAGTAGTGGGGGGAAAACCGTGGTGCCCAGGAAGGCCCCCGTATATTCATCCACCAGCCGCAGCCAGCAGGCGCCCTGGCCGTCGGCCGTGCGGAGTTGCTCCGCGGCGTCCCTCTGCCAGATGTCATGCGGGGCGATGGCACGGTCGGCGGCCGACGGCGACCGCCGTCCCCCCGCCGCAGGCGGGTGCCGCTGGCGGCGGAACCAGCGCTGCAACGTGCGCTCGCTAGGCACCGTCGCCGGGTCGGCCTCGGTGGCCAGGCGGACGCGGATGTAGCCCGCTCCCCAGGTCGGATGCTGCTGTCGCAGGGCCAGGGCCTGGGCTCGGAGCGGGTGGTCGTCGGCGGGCCGCCCCGGACCGGGCCGATAAGCGGTCCCCTGAGGGCTCGCCGGGTCGCGAGCCCGCTGGAGCAGGTGCCGGACCGTGCGGGGGCAGAGATGCAGGGCGTCCGCGATGGCCGCCGCGGTCTGGCCGCGACGGGATCGTAGCAAGATGAGGCGCCGGGTTGTCGGCGGGAGTGGAGCGGGCATAGTGACCCTCGCAGGAGTTGGCAGGATCGGACCATCACAGACTACCCCCCGCCACGAGGCGGCAAAACCTTTTTGTCGGGATTCGCGGCAAAACCTACTGTCGGGTGACAGGGGCGTCTGCCCCCTGTCTTGGAGGTCCGTCGCTCACCGGACAGGGGGCTGACGCCCCCCGCTCGCCCTTCTGGGACAGACTCTCAGTCCTCTTGAAGCCAGGTCCTTCACCCCCGAACCCCAGGGTTCGTTGACGATCTCGCCCCAATGTGCGGATTGGGAGCAGTGGAATCATCGCTTGCGCACTCCGGTCCGACGACACCGACGCATGCCACAGCCAGGGCGCGCAGGAAACCGACAGGGAGCACCCCCAAGCTGGCTCAGGTCAGACAGCAAGGACGGAGGTGGTACACCCTGAGTGAGGTTCCTCGCCTGATCGAAACGAGGAACAGTTTTCCAGAATGCGTCGCTCCTCGGTGGAACGAAACAAAGAAGGAGACCGTTTCGCACGCCTTCGATGGGGAGAGACCAAGGAAGGAGACGCTGTTGGTGGCGCTCGCCTGACGATCGAAATTGGCGCTGAATTCCCGATCGATATCAGAGTCGGGCTGTCAGCGCGGCGGCGGCGACCGGCGGCCCAGGGGCCAGCTCCAGGATCGCCTCCTGAGTCGCGCCGGTGCAATCCAGCTCTCCGATGATGGTCCTGCCATGCATGACGGCGATCCGGTCGCTCATGCCGAGGGTCTCGCGCAGCTCGCACGAGATCATCACGATGGCCAACCCGTCGCGGGCCAGATCGCTCATCGGCCGGTGGATCATGGCCACCGAGCAAAGCCCATTGCCGCCGATCGGATCACCCCGTGGACCGCAGGGCCGATTGACAGGCGGGACCGGATTTGCATAGTCTCACCCTGGTGAATGAACGGACATTCAAGACATCGACGCTGGAAGACCGCGGCTGTGTCGAGCGGGTGGCAGCGGAGGGCTTGCCCTGTCAGAAAAGCGGCGGGGAGACGATCATGAACGTAGAACTCAAGCCGGAATTGGAGCGTCGCCTCCAGGCGATCGCTCAAAAGCGCTCGCAGCCCCTCTCGGAAGTCGTCGAGGAAGCGATGCTCTCCTACCTCAACGCACTGGAAAGCGAGCCGTCGTCCTGGGTCGAGACCACGCGGAGCCTCCTCCCCCAGGTATGGTCCACGGAAGACTTTGCGGAATGGAATCCTCCCGATGGTCGATAAAGCTCAAGGACAGGTGTGGTGGGCCAATCTCCCCGATCCGCTGGGATGGCGTCCTGTCTTGATTCTGACCCGCGACGATGCCGTGCCCAAGCTCCACTATGCGACAGTCGCGCCGCTAACGCGGACGATCCGGGGGCTCGACTCGGAGGTCGTCCTCGAGCCGGACGATGGCGTACCAACCCGCAGTGCCGTCACGCTCGACAACATCGCAACGATCGATCAAGACTTGCTGGTCCATTACCTCACATCCCTCTCATCGGATCGGATGAACGAGGTGTGGGAAGCCATCCACTATTCCTTCGATATGCCATTCTGAGCGCCGTCGAAGGGCCAAAGCGGTCCAGACAAATCCCTCCTCGTCCAATTCCGCAGATCACGTCTTCGCGATCTCCGACTTGAATTGCGGCAACTGGTGGCCCAATGCCAGCTCCAGGATCGCCTCCTGGGTCGCGCCGGCGCGATCCAGTTGTCCGACGATGGTCCCGCCGTGCATGACGGCGATCCGGTCGCTCATGCCGAGGATCTCGGGCAGCTCGGAGGAGATCATCAGGATGGCCAGGCCGTCGTGGGCCAGCTCGTTCATCAACCGGTGGATCTCGGCCTTGGCCCCGACGTCCACGCCCTGGGTCGGTTCGTCGAGGATGAGCACGGCGGGCCGAGACGCCAGCCAGCGCGCCAGGGCCACCTTCTGCTGGTTGCCGCCGGAGAGGTTGCCGACCGGCGTCTCGAGCGACGGGGTCTTGATTCCCAGCCGGCGGACGAACTGCCCGGCTGTCGCCCGCTCCTTGCCGGGGTCGAGGAGCCCGAGCCGGGAATGGGCGCGGAGGGTCGCCAGCGTCGCGTTGGCCGCCGTCGTCATCTCGAGGATCACCCCATGCCGCCGCCGATCCTCGGGGACATACGCGATCCCCATCGCGACCGCCTGGGCCGGGGATTCGACGGCCACCGCGCGGCCACGGAGCCGGACTTCGCCCGCGTCGGCGGGGGTCAGGCCGAAGAGGATCCGCGCCAGCTCGGTCCGGCCGGCGCCGACCAGCCCAGCCACGCCCAGCACCTCGCCGGCCCGGACGCTCAGGTCCACATCCCGGACGCCCGACGCCCGATTCCCCACCCCGCGCGCCTCCAGCACGACGTCACCGAACGCGACCGCCGACTTGGGGAAGACCGCCGACAACTCGCGCCCGACCATCATCCGGATCAGCTCGGCGCGCGAGACCTCGGCCATGCGTCGCGTGCCGATCAGGGTCCCGTCACGCAGGGCGGTCACCCGCTCGGCGATCTGCGGCAGCTCTTCCAGCCGGTGCGAGATGTAGATGATCCCCACCCCTTGCCTCTTCAGATCGCCGATGACGCGGAACAGCCGCTCGACCTCCTGGTCGCTGAGCGAGGCGGTCGGCTCGTCCATGATGAGGATCCGCGCCTCGGCGCCCAGGGCGCGCGCGATCTCGACGAGCTGCTGCTCGGGCATCGATAACCCGCGGACCTCGGCCTCGACGTCGATCGACGCGCCGATCCGTTCCAGCAGCCGCCGCGCCCGATCGCGACGCGCCTTCCACCGGACCCGCCGCCACGCGCCGCCCGGCTCCAGGCCGATCGCGACGTTCTCCGCCACCGTCAGGTCCGGGAACAGCGCCGGCTGCTGGTAGATCGCCGCGATCCCCAATTCCCGCGCACGCACCGGGTCGTTGTCCTCGATCCGGTTCCCCTGGACCTCGAGCGTCCCCTCGTCCTGGCGATGCGCGCCGGTGATCACCTTGATCAGGGTTGACTTCCCCGCCCCGTTCTCGCCCACCAACGCGTGCACTTCCCCCGCGCACAGGTCGAACGATACCCCCTTGAGCGCCTGCACGCCGGCAAAGGCCTTGCTGATCCCCGTCAACCGCAACAGCATCGACAACGATGGATCTCCTGGCCTGATCGGCTCACCACGACCGGTCGGTCATCCCCTCCATCCCGGGACGATGTCCAGAGATCCTGCAAGGGGAACGACCTGGTTCCAACCAGGGCGCCTGACAATTGTGTTGCATACGTCGGCGCTGTGGCAAGGTCTCTTGGCCGACGACCAGGGTCGGAATCTCAACGGCGAGCCGATTCGAGCGACAGCGTTTAGGACATTCCTCGCTTATCACCACCTCGGTCGGCCGAACTTCTCTACGCCGAAGGCGTTGCAGAACAGAGCCCAGAGTCGCCGCAGGCGCACCCTGGGAGTGACTCGTCGCCACCTCGCCCCCGTTCCCCGATCCTCCGGCGACACCCCAACGGGGTCGCCCCAGCCCGACCCCGCTGTCCGCTCGGCATGGGATGCCACCGGTCCGTCATTGTGGAACCTCGATGCGGTTCCGAGATTCGGGGTGTTCGCGACCCCGGGTGCGCCTGCGGCGACCCTGGGCTTTGCTGTTTAACGCCTTCGGGGTAAGGGTAGCCGCAGGGAATCCGACTCATGGGTGCAGGAATCGGGTGGTGTTCGGCGAGAAGTGTTGACGCGAGACAAACTCGCCGGATGGCCCGCCTGGATCCAGGATCCCTAGTCCATGCTTTGTAAGAGTTGTGGCTAAGACATACGATATTTCTTTCAATTCGGGTCACACGCTCACCTGAACTACAGCTTCGGACAGAAATTCTTCGACCGTCCTGTGGACTGGGGTTGCGGATGGCTGTTTCAATGCCCGGAACACAAGGGCCTTTTGTCGCTCACTTGGCAATGTCATTAGTCGAGGGAGATGAGGACGCTGCGACTTGGTGAGGCATCCGACACCATGGGTTCGAATCTTCGGCCCGGGCGATGCTCGCCGAAGACATGGAACCGACACGCCGGTGCCCGGGCCGCCCGACGAAATGGCGTGCGAAGCTGACGGGCCGGACACGAGACAATCGAGAGGGCCTGACAGGTGGGTCGCGCACACGAGATGAGGGCCGATCGGCGCCGGCTTGAAGGGCCGCGAGATCCCAGCCTCGGGTGAAACTCGGGGCCCGCGGCTTGACGGAAACCGCCGATCACGCTGAAGGGACCATCACCATGGAACAACCGCGTGATAGAATTCTCTTTGACTTGCGGCGATCTGGTTCCAGCGCGATAGGCTGCACAGTGCGGCCTGCGGGTGAGAGATACCCGGATCCGTCCAGGAACACTTTAAGCGTCAGCACATTCGGAGGGGAGCCGTGAAGTCCAGGTCCTCACCACTGGGTGACAGCCTCCTGGAGGCCTGGTCCACGAACAACCGCGTCACGACCTTCCTGGTCGAGCAGCTCCCCGTGGCAGTGTGGGACGCGGCTGTCCCGGGTTCTCCGCGGCGCACGATCCGGATGATTGCTGGCCATATCCACAATGCGCGCTGCATGTGGATCAAGACGCTCGGACAGCCACACGGGATCGCGGTGCCCCCCGCGGTTGATCGGCATCGGGTGACCCGCTCGCAATTGACCCGCGCCCTGAAACGCAGCGGCCGCGGGATCGCCAGCCTGCTGGCCCTGGGGCTCGAGCGAGACGGACAGATTCCGCCGACCGCGGCCTATGCCTGGCGCAACCTGCCGCTGGATGTGGGGCATGTGCTGGCCTATTTCGTCGCTCATGAGGGTCATCATCGGGGCCAGATCGTCCTCGTGGCGCGACAGCTCGGCCATCGGCTCCCCGTGAGTGTGACGGGCGGTTTGTGGCAGTGGACCAAGCGCGCCGCGGAGGCCCGGCGCTGAGGACGTGCTGACGTCTCATGACGCGCCTGGCGGCGCGGCGAAAGTGAGCCAATCCTATGACCGATCCTCCGAAAAACCAGGCGCGGGCGATCCGAATCCGGTGGGAGGTGCGAGACCCGAACGGCTACATCCTGACGTTCGGTGGCGATGTGGATCTCGTCGATGGCGGCGCCGCTTGACCCTGCGCTTCACGCGGGACCGTGGGAACGAGTTCATGCCGCGATTCTGAGCTTATTGGGAACGCATCCTACGGCAGCGGCGACGGGCTGACATAGACGAAGGGGAAGATCTTGCTGACCCCGTCGAAGAAGAGGACGGACGTGACGGCCATGAAGAGGATCGTCGCTCCGTGGGCCGTGATCTTGCCCACAATCCCGCCTCGCCTGGCCAGCCGCTCGAGGCGCCCGAGACGAGCGCCGCCGGACCCTGGATCGTGAAGAACGCAAACTGATATCCCGTCAGTCGCGAGGTCGCCAGCGCGAACGTCACCTCGTGGAATAAACCGCTGACCAGGAACACCAGCAAAAGGGAGCGAACCGGGGCGCGTCGGCCTCCGGTCGCCTGGAACACGTTGCGGTAGAGCCAGTCATGGGTCCGGTAGTTGTACCGTCGCCAGAACTCGGAGATCGTCCGCGACAGGTAGGCGTTTCGGATAATCGGAGTCGTGTCGAATCCTGCCAGCCGTTCGAGCCCCCAGAGTGCTCGCGAGAGCGATTCGATGGCGAGCACGAAGATCGGCAGAATCACCGCATGGTTCAGCGCGAAGCTCGATCGGAACAGGGCGATACGGGATAGAGCCCTCACCGCCAGAAAGGCGATGGTGAAACCGACGATCCCACCCAAGAGACGCAGAAGCTGCGGCCACGGGCTCGCCGGATGCAGCAACCGCCGCTTATGATCGGGATAGACGATGCCGAGTACCGGGAACGGGATCAGGAAGCGGTAGTAATCGCGAAGGACGATGCTCCGCTCCCCATGGCCCCAGTGGCGAAAGGACTCGACCATCTTGAAGGTGATGTCGCCCGTTGTAAAGGCCGATACGGTCCGCAGCCCGATATTCGCGGACGGGATGAGCAATGGGCAAAGCAGGATGATCGGCACAAGGCACCAGCCGACGAAAACGCCGACTCGACCCCGAAGCCGGTATCGCAGAAGCGGCGCGACCACGGCGCAGCCATACGCGATGAGGATCGCCAGGAAGAGCCAACCCACGTTTTTCATCGATCACGATCTCGCACCATCGACAACTGTCAGCGGGGCGATCATTGTGACCGATTTGGGGCCGGAAAACAACCGATCGACGCGGCACCATCGTCTTCGAGCGTGTAACAGATGGGTTGCGCACGCGTTATCGGTCGATCTTCGGCGGCCCAACGAGCCTCAAGGGCCCAGCCCCGCGTGGAACCCGGGGTCCGTGGCACATGCCCGATCTCCGGCGGCCTGAAGAGCCGAAGGAAACTCGCGACGACCACCATCTGCCATTTGAACAAGCCAATGCGCATACGTCTCTTTTCTCGGTCACTGTCGTTCGCTGGCGAACCGCGCAGGGCCTGCTCATTATCCGGTTACGAATCCGCTTCTCAAGCGAGCGATTCCTTGCAGTACTGCACGCACTTGGCCACCTCCTTCACCGCGTCGGAGCCCGGTGGAATCCGGTATTCCAGCTCAATGTCGGCGTAGATCGGCCACTTCTCCTTCTTGAGCAGTTGCAGGACCTCCTTGATTGGCGTCTGACCCTGGCCCCAGGGGAGATTGCCGCCAGCGGCGGTGCGGTCTTTCAGGTGCATGCTGATGATCTTGTCGTGGTATTTCTCAATGACCGGGATCGGCGATTTGCCCTTGGTGCCGGCGACGTAGTGTCCGATGTCGAAATTGAAGCCGATGTACTCGCCGACGTTCAGCAGCGGATCGATGTCCTCGATCGTCGGCGTGTTGTTCGTGTGGTTGTGGAAGGCGACCCAGATCTTGTGCTTCTCGGCAAACGGGGCGAGGCGCTTGGCCTGCTGGTCGTTGCGCTCGGTGGTGATGGCCTTGCAGCCCAGAGCCTTGGCGATCTCAAAGTTGAAGTTGATGTCGTCGTCGGTCGGGCCGAAGGGGAACTTGTGGATATGGATGTTGACGCCAGCGTCGTTGTACATCTTGCGGAGCTGTGCGCACTTGGCGAGCTGCGACTCGCGCGAGCTTGGCGCGGTCGGCATCGCTCACCGAGGGAGACGCCGGTTGCTGGGCGTCGTTGCCCGCCCCGCCGCGCCGACCACGGTCGCGCCCGCCGCCTCCACCCGTAATCCCGGCGAAGGAGCGGATGGGTCCGTCCATCAACTCCGTCTCGCTCAGGCCATCCTTCAGGAGGCACTCGAGCGTGTACTCGGCGGTATTGGCGCCGCCGCGATAGCTATAGGTGATGCAACCGATTCGCACGCCGTTGAAGACGGAGTCGGGCTTGGCAGCGTCAGCGCCGAAGACGCTGCGCGGCATGACCGCGCACCCTGCCAGGGCGGCCGTGCCGCCCAGAAATGCCCGCCTTGTCGCCAGATGATCGATGATGTACTGCGTCATATTCTGCTCCTCAAATGTGTGTGGCTCTTGATTTCCGATCAAACGGTGAGATCCTCCAGCCCGCTCCCAGCAGTTGCGGAAGTGGGGCTGACCGATAACGATTGCTTCAAGGCCGTGGGTTTGACGCAGCTCTCTGGCCCCATGACGGCTGGATCGCCTTTCACGCACCCACACCTTGTTCGCCGCTGAACGACCGTCACTCTCAGCACGTGAACGCGCACCCCATATAAATAAATATTAATATTTTAACACATTATGAATTCTATTACAATCGATGCACTTAGTGTACCAACGTTCCAATTCCACCTGTTATTCCACCTGTTCTCAGGCCGGCGGCCCCGAGCGTTTCGCGCTCGGATCGTGCCCGCGCCCCACCCGCGCCGTGGCGTGCGCGACGGATTCAGGAGCCGCGCTACCCTCGACCCGAGAGCACCTCACGCTCGTACTTCTTGACGTCCTCCAGCCATTCGCGGCCGGCCGGAACGCCCTGACTGCGGCAATAATGGTCCCAGACGGCGCCGAAGGGAAGGGTCTTGAGCTCTTCGAGCATCGCCAGCCGGCCGGTGGTGTCCCCCTCGGCCTCGAGCCGGCGGAGGGTCTCGATCGGCTCGAGCAGCGCGAGCAAGAGCGCCTTCAGCATGGAGCGGGCGCCGATGACCCAGGCCGCCACCCGGTTGATGCTCGCGTCGAAGAAGTCGAGCCCGATGTGAACGCGTTTGAGGTAGTCGCCCCGGACCAGCTCCTGCGCGATCGCCTCCAGTTCGTCGGAGAGGATCACGACATGATCGCTGTCCCACCGGACGCCCCGGCTGACGTGCAGCAGGATCTCGTCGAGGTGCTGGAGGACGGCGGAGACCTTGTCGGAGACGACCTCGGTCGGATGATAATGACCGGCGTCGAGGCACAGGAGCTTCTTCCGCGTGATGGCATATCCCAGGTAGAACTCGTGCGAGCCGACGACGTAGCTCTCCGAGCCGATGCCGAAGAGCTTGCCCTCGACGGCGTCGCGATGGAACTTCGGGTCGATCGGCTCGGCGAAGATCGCGTCGAGGGAGTCGGCCAGCCGCCGGCGCGGAGTCTTGCGATCGATGGGCGGCTCCTTCGAGCCGTCGGGGATCCAGACGTTCGTGACGCACGGCGTCCCCAGCGCCTTGCCGATCTCGGCGCCGATCCGCCTGCAAGCGATCCCGTGATCGATCCAGAACCGGCGGGTTTTCTCGACCGGGTGCGCCAGCGTATACCCATCGGCGGCCAGCGGGTGGGCGAAATACGTGGGGTTGAAGTCCATGCCGACCCGTCGGGCTTTCGCCCAGTCGATCCAGCCGCGGAAGTGCTCGGGCTGGAGTGCATCGCGCTCGACCTTACGGCCGGCGGTCTCGGCATAGCTGGCGTGGAGGTTCAGGCGATGCTTGCCCGGCAAGAGGGAGAGGGTCTTGTCCAGGTCGGAGCGGAGCTCGTCGGCGGTGCGCGCCTTGCCCGGATAGTTGCCCGTCACCGCCAGGCCGCCACCGATCTCCTGGCCCGCATTCTCGAACCCGCCGACGTCGTCCCCCTGCCAGCAGTGCAGCGAGATCGCGAGGGTCGACAGCCGGCGCATGGCCGCCTCGACGTTGACGCCCCAGTCCGCATAGCGATCTTTCGCCAGCGCAAAAGCCGGTTCCGCATTCGTTCCAGGAGAGGTCATGAGTGTGTCCTCGAGGAGAGTCGGAACCATCGGGGCAGGATACCAGAATCGCCATGCCCGACGCCCGATGCCCGATTATAAGAGCATCGACGTCGGTTCCTCCAGGATGCCCTGAGGGTCTGGAGGAACTCGGCGGCCAGGGCGCCGTCGACGGCGCGGTGGTCGGCGGTCAGGGTGACGGTCATCACGCTGCCGACGACCAGGCGGTCCCCCTCGACGACCGGGCGCTTGTCGGCGGCGCCGACTGCGAGGATGCCGACCTCGGGCAGGTTGATGATCGCGTCGAACTGGCGGATGCCGTACATGCCGAGGTTGGAGATCGTGAACGTGCTGCCGGTGAGCTGCTCGCCGGTCAGGGTGCTGGCGCGGGCCGCGGTGGCGAGCGCCTCGCTCTGCCGGCGGATCTCGCGCAGGCCCAGGGTGTCGGCGTGATGCAGCACCGGGACGATGAGTCCGTCGGGCAATGCCACGGCGATCCCGATGTTGACCTCGGCGTGGCGGACGATCGCGTCGGCCTCGAAGCTGGCATTCACGCCGGGATGGGCTCGCAACGCCAGGGCCACGGCCTTGGTGACGAAGTCGCCCAGCGAGAGCTTGATCCCGTCGCGGGCCAGACGCTTGTTCAACTCCTCGCGCGCGGCGACCAGGCGGTCGGCACGGATGTTGACGGTCAGGTGGATCTCGGGTGCGGCCTGCTTGGCCTGGAGCATCCGCTGAGCGATGGTCTTGCGCATCCGGGTGTGCGGGATGCGCTGGGCGGCGAGCGGAGCCGGGGACGGTCGCGTTGGAGGCACCGGGGCCGTCTTTGGACTCGCAGCGGGAGTGGGCTCCGGTTCGGCTGCATCGACTTCGTCCGGCTCCTCGACGGCCGTCGCAGGGGACCCGGATCCCGGCGACCGTTCCAGGATTTCCTCGATGTCGCGCCGGACGATCCGTCCGCCGGGCCCCGACCCGCGCACCCGCGACAGCTCGATGCCCGACGACTCGGCCAGCTTCCGCGCCAGCGGACTGACCTTGAGGCGCCGGGTGTCCGAGCCGTCCTGGGGTTCCTCGTCGACCGCCTTTCGGCCGTTGCCGGCGTCGGGCTTCTGCTGGCCATTCCCTCGGGAACGATCCGGCTCCGGGCCGCGGTCGTCGGCTTCGGCCTTCTTCGGCGCCGAGGCCGCCTTGCCGCCCGCCGCTGGGGCCGTGGGCTTGGACTGCGCCGCCGAGCCCCCGCCCAGGCTCGCCGCGACCTGCTGCGGGTCCTCACCCTTCTTGGCCAGCACCAGCACCCGCTGCCCCAGCGCGACCTCGTCGCCGGCGGCATGGTCGATCTGGACGACCGTGCCGTCGTCGTACGACTTCATCGGCATGGTGGCCTTGTCCGTCTCGATCTCCGCCAGCACGTCGCCTTCCTTGATCTGGTCCCCGACCTTGACCAGCCACTGCGCGATCACGCCGGTCTCCATCGTGGGGCTGAGCTTTGGCATCGTGACTTCGATCGGCATGTCTCTTCTCCCACTCAAAGGTAAAGGACATCATGGACCGCGGCGACGACGCGGTTGACCGAGGGGAGCATCGACGCCTCGAGGGCCCGGTTGTACGGGATCGGCGCATCCTTGGCGGTCACCCGGAGGATCGGCGCATCGAGCTCGTCGAAGGCCGCCCGGGTGATCCGGTCGGAGATCCCCGCGCCGAGTCCGCAATACGGCCAGTCCTCCTCGACGATCACGGCGCGATGGGTCTTGCGGACCGAGGCCAGGAGTGCGTCCAGGTCGAGCGGACGGACGGTGCGGAGGTCGATCACCTCGGCATCGATCTCCTCCTCGGCGAGGGCCTCGGCCGCGGCGAGGGTCGCCTTGAGCGATCGCGAATAGGTGATCAATGTGACGTCGGAGCCCGGGCGCTTGATCTCGGCCTTGCCGATCGGGATCAGGTGCTCGCCGTCGGGGACCTCGCCGCGGTCGTGGTAGAGGACCTCATGCTCGATGAAGACCACCGGGTCGTCGGAGCGGATGGCGCTCTTGAGCAGCCCCTTGGCGTCGGCGGGCGTCGCGGGGAGGATCACCGTCAGGCCGGGGATGTGGGCGTACCACGACTCCAGCCGGTGCGAGTGGGTCGCCGCGAGACAGCCGGCCATCCCCGAGCTGCCGCGGAAGACGATCGGCACGGCGAACTGGCCGCCGCTCATGTACCGCATGTTGGCCGCGTTATTCACGATCTGGTCGATGGCCACCAGGCTGAAGCTGAACGTCATGAACTCGATGATCGGCCGGAGCCCGGCCATCGCGGCACCGATGCCGATGCCCGCGAAGCCCGCCTCCGAGATCGGCGTATCCACCACCCGTCGCGGGCCGAACCGCTTGAGCATGCCCTGGCTGACCTTGTAGGCCCCGTCGTACTGCGCCACTTCCTCGCCCATGAGGAAGACATTGTCGTCGCGGTCCATCTCCTCGGTCATCGCCTGATTCAGGGCCTCACGATACGAAATCACCGCCATGTTTACTCCTGTGGGATGTAGGGGGCTACCGTGATGTCTTCATAGAGGGCATCCAGGGGCGTCGGCTCGCTCTGCTCGGCGAACGCGATGCTCTCCTCGACCTCTTGCTTGACGCTTTCGTGCGTGCGGTCGATGGCCTCCTGGTCGATCCAGCCGCGCTGCTTGAGGATGTTCTGATAGACCACGATCGGGTCGTTGCGGACGGCCGAGTCGAGCTCGTCCTTGAGGCGATACTTGCCCGGATCGCTGATCGAGTGTCCCTTGTAGCGATAGGTCTGGGCCTCGATGAAAGTCGGTCCCTCGCCGGCTCGCGCCCGATTGACCGCCTCGCGCGTCGTCTTGGCCATAAGCTCGATGTCGTTCCCATTGATCGAGAAGCCAGGGATCCCGTAAGGAATGGCGCCGCGGGCGGTCAGGTCGAGCACGGCCGAGGACCGCGCCAGCGAGGTGCCCATCGCGTACATGTTGTTCTCGACGACGTAGATCGCCGGCAGCTTCCAGAGGGCCGCCATGTTGATACCTTCGTGGACGGATCCCTGGTTGAGGGCACCGTCGCCGAAGTAGCAGATGCAGACCCGGTCCTCGTTGCGGTACTTGGCCGCGAAGGCGACGCCGGCCGCCAGCGGGATGTGGCTGCCGACGATCGCATGACCGCCGAGGAACCCCTTCTCCGTGTCGAAGAAGTGCATCGAGCCGCCCTTCCCCTTGGAGCAACCGGTCACCTTGCCGAGCAGCTCGGCCATCGCGGACTTGGCCGTCATGCCCCGCGCCAGGGCATGGCCGTGGTCGCGATAGGCCGTGATCACATAGTCGTCCTCCCGCAGGACCCCGATCGAGCCGACGGCGACCGGCTCCTGACCGCTGTACTGGTGGAAGAATCCGCCGATCTTGTTCCCTTTCTGGTAGAGCATCTCCGCGCGCTCCTCGAAGCGGCGGATCAGCATCATCTGGCGGAGCCAAACCAGTGCCTGGGTCCGGTTGACGATCGGTTTCGCCTCGGTCTGCACTTGCGCCATAATCTTCACGACTCCTGAGTTCGTGCGAAAAACGGTAGGACGGCGTTAGGAGGGTATTTCTGTCGAAGGAGGGATCGGGGGGGCGAGCCTCCGTGGGATCTTTGTACCGTGCGCATCTCGCGCGGGTATCCCGCAGGTCAGGCTATCCAGCCTGACGACTCCAGGCACGTCAGGCTGGATTGCCTGACCTACGAATCCTGTGCCAGCCGAAACCCGCGTCAGGTGGTACCTCCCTGCGACTCGCCGTGCAGCAGTTGTCGAAGCACGTACGGGAGGATTCCACCATGTTCATAGTAGCGGATCTCTTGCGGGGTGTCGATCCGAACACCCACCCGAAATCGGATCGGCGGCTGACCGTCGCGCCGGGCGGTCACGGTCAATTCTCTACCGGACGCGAACCGGCCGGAGATCGCTTCGGGCAGTCCCTCGATCGCGTAGAGTTCTTCCCCGGTCAGTCCCAGGCTCTCGGCGGTCTCGCCGGGGCGGAACTGGAGCGGGAGGACGCCCATGCCCACCAGGTTGGACCGATGGATTCGCTCGTAACTCTCGGCGATCACGGCGCGGATGCCCAGGAGCCGTGGACCCTTGGCGGCCCAGTCGCGCGACGAGCCCGAGCCGTACTCCTTGCCGGCCAGGACCACGAGCGGAACCCCCGCGTCCTGGTAGCGCCGGGAGGCGTCGAAGATGGTCATCTGTTCGCCGTCGGGAAGGTGGCGGGTCCATCCCCCTTCCGTCCCCGGGGCGAGGCGGTTCCGCAGCCGGATGTTGGCGAACGTCCCGCGGACCATCACCTCGTCGTTCCCGCGCCGGGACCCGTAGGAATTGAAGTCGGCCACACCCACTTCCCGCTCGATCAAGTATCGCCCCGCGGGGCTGTCCGGCTTGATCGAGCCGGCCGGCGAGATATGGTCGGTGGTGATACTGTCGCCCAGCATGGCCAGGACCCGGGCATTCTCGATCGGCGCAACTGGTACCGGCTCGACCCCCATATCGCTGAAATACGGGGGATTCTTGACGTACGTCGAGGATTCGTCCCATTGATAGAGGTCGCCCTCCGGGACCGGCAGCGTACTCCACCGCTCGTCGCCGCCGAAGACCTCGGCGTACTTGGCGCGGAACATCTCCGAGCGGACCGACTTCTGGACGGCTTGCTGGATCTCGTGCTGGCTGGGCCAGATGTCCTTGAGGAAGACCGGCCGGCCCTGAGGGTCGGAGCCCAGCGGATCGTTCTGAAGGTCGACGTCCATGGTGCCCGCCAGGGCATAGGCCACGACCAGCGGGGGCGAGGCCAGGTAGTTGGCACGGACATCCGAATTGATCCGGCCCTCGAAGTTGCGGTTGCCCGAGAGGACGGCGACGGCCACCAGGTCATCTTCGTTGATCGCCTCGGAGATGGCCGGCGGCAACGGGCCGGAATTGCCGATGCAGGTGGTGCAGCCATAGCCGACCAGGTTGAACCGGAGCTGGTCGAGATAGGTGTCGAGCCCGGCATCGTGGAGGTAGTCGGTGACGACCTTGGAACCCGGCGCCAGGCTGGCCTTGACCCAGGGCTTGGTCTTCAGACCATGCTCGACGGCCTTCTTGGCCAGCAGCCCGGCGGCGACCATGACCGACGGATTCGACGTATTGGTGCAACTGGTGATCGCCGCGATCACGACCGAGCCGTTGGTGACCGAGCGGGCCGCTTCCGCCGCGGCCCCGTTGTGCCCGTCTACTTCGTCGTGGCCGATGGCCGTACCTCCTCCCTCGCCGGCAAACCGATCGAGGACCGGCAAGGGCGCGGCGGTCGGCGCGGGTTTCCCCTTGGCTTTGGGTTTCGCGGCCTGCAACTCCTTGAGGGCCGCAGCAAAGGACGCCTTGGCGGCGTGCAGGGGGACGCGGTCCTGCGGGCGCCGGGGTCCGGCGAGGCTGGGCTCGACGGTCGACAGGTCGAGCTCCAGGGTGTCGGAATACTCGGCCTCGGCGGCTCCGGACGTGTGGAACATGCCCTGCGCCTTGGCATACGCCTCGACCAGCCGGATCTGCCGAGCCGGCCGGCCCGAGAGCTCCAGGTAACGGAGAGTCTCGGCGTCGATCGGGAACAGGCCACAGGTCGCGCCGTACTCGGGGGCCATGTTGGCAATCGTGGCCCGGTCCGCCAGCGGCAGGCCGGCCAGGCCGTCCCCGTAATACTCGACGAACTTGCCGACGACCCCTTTTTTCCTCAGCATCTGGGTGACGGTGAGCACCAGATCGGTGGCCGTGGCCCCTTCGCGGAGGGTGCCGGTGAGCTTGAAACCGACGACCTGGGGCACCAGCATCGAGACGGCCTGCCCGAGCATGGCCGCCTCGGCCTCGATGCCGCCGACCCCCCAGCCCAGCACGCCCAACCCGTTGATCATGGTCGTGTGTGAGTCGGTGCCGACCAAGGTGTCCGGATACGCCGTCCGCGTGCCCCCCTCCTGGACATCGAAGACCACGCGGGCCAGGTATTCGAGGTTGACCTGATGGACGATCCCGGTGTCCGGTGGGACGACGCGGAAGTTATCGAACGCGTTCTGCCCCCAGCGGAGGAACGCATACCGCTCGCGGTTGCGCTGGAATTCGAGGTCCGCGTTGGCGGTGAAGGCTTGCGGCGTGCCGGCCTCGTCAACCTGCACCGAGTGGTCGATGACCAGCTCGACCGGCTGTAGCGGGTTGATCTTCTTCGGATCGCCCCCTAACCGCTTCATGGCATCGCGCATGGCGGCGAGGTTGACGATCGCCGGCACGCCGGTGAAGTCCTGGAGCAGCACCCGGCTGGGCCGGAAGGCGATCTCGCGGTCCGGCTCTGCCTTGGGATCCCACGACACCAGCCCCTGGATATCTTCGGCCGTGACGGTGACCCCGTCCTCGTGACGCAAGAGGTTTTCCAGCAAAATCTTGAGAGAAAACGGCAGGCGCGCGGCATCGAGCCCGGACCGGCTGAGCGCGTCGAGCCGATAGTAGTGGAACGTCTGACCGTCCACCGAGAGCGTTGAGCGGGCATCGAAGGAGTTCGGCATGGGTCGTCCTTTATCACACGGGCCGGCGGGATCATCCGACAAATTGTACGTCAAGTGGTCCCGGGACTAAACCCGCTTCCGCCGCACGATTCAGAAGGGTGCGGACGGCCTCTCGGCCGACTGGCCCGTAATCGATCGTCCAGTCGTTGACATACATCCCCACGAACCGGTCGGCCAGGGCGGGTTCCAGATCGCGGGCGTAGCGCATGGCATATTCGAGGGCTTCCGCGCGATGGTCGAGCGCATAGCGGATGCTTTCCTTGATGAGCCGGGCGATCTGGGCCACCCGCGCCTCGCCCAGGTCCCTGCGGACCACGTTGCCCCCCAGCGGCAGTGGCAGCCCCGTCTGAGCGTGCCACCACTGGCCCAGGTCGACGACCTTATGCAGCCCCCGCTCCCCATAGTAGAGCTGCCCCTCGTGGATCAGAAGTCCTGCCTCGACCCGACCTTCCGCCACGGCCGGCAGGATCTGGTCGAACGGCATCACGACGACCGGCGTATCCTTTCCCAAACAAAGCTGCATGGTCAGATAGGCCGTCGTCAGCTTTCCCGGAATCGCGATCGTCCGGCCGCGGAGGTCGTCGAGTGTCAGAGGCTGACGCGTAACCAATGTCGGACCATATTGATCTCCCATGCTCGAGCCGGACGCCAGCAGCGCAGTACCGATCCGCCAGGTACGCGAACGCATGGATACTAACTGCCGAGACCTCCAGCTCCCCCTTGAGTGCACGTTGATTGAGTGTCTCGATGTCCTCAAGCTGGTGATTGAACCGCAGCCCCTCCGTATCGACCTTATCGTGTGTCAGGGCATAGAACATGAATGCATCATCCGAGTCGGGACTGTGCCCGACCCGGATCGTTGTCGTAGTGACATCACTCATCAATCATGACTCCTCAGGTACATTTAGCGCACAATTGACCATGTACTTGGCTTCGTTTTCTTGATTTCCTGTTGCCGACATCGCCCAGATAGTGGACATACGTTTCAATCGCTGGCTTCGTTTTGGTGATTTTCCGCGGTGTCTGGCTGGCAGACCGATTCGCATGCACGCTTTGCCCTGGCTTCGTTTCGTCAATTCGGCATCGTCCGCCTCGTCGATTCGATCGCATGCACGATTGGCGCCAGTCTTGTTTCGAGGTCGTGTTCCATGCGATGTGTCCATCCCCGGAGATCCACCAGGACCGTCGGCCAGCATTCATTGATGTATGGACCGTGGGTTTGGAAGGGAGTGGGTCATTGTCCGCGTCTCTAACTGTATGATCCGAAGAAGAGTCGCTCCAGTTGCATAAACCCCTACGGATTCTTGTTGCGTCCGGATCGGCGGAGGCGACGGAACCCTCGAGCCAGGATACCGGTGTTCGAGGCCCGCTATCATCACGCGCATGAATGGCAGTTCGGTCGGCCCTCAAAAAAGAATAAGGTATTCCCCGAGGGCGCGAAGGCTGCGTAACGTGTCGGCGGACCTTGTCTTCGAGCGCGACGGTGTGGGATGATAAGTGCCGTCACGATTGGCGTCAATCACGAGGGTTCATGGTTTCGATGTCTGAAGAGGCCGGTGGTGCTCCGCTGCCGCTGGAGCGATACGCCGATTATCTCCGCCTCCTGGCTCGTTGCCAGATTGACCCCCGGCTGCGCAGCCGCCTCGACCCGTCGGATGTCGTGCAGCAGACCCTGCTCATCGCTCACGAAAAGCTGGCACAGTTTCGAGGCCGGACCCATGCCGAGCTGGCGGCGTGGCTTCGAACGATCCTGGCCAATCATCTGGCGCGGACGATACGAAGGTTCGACCGGCAGCCCGCGGAGCGGCCTCGCTCGTTGGAGGAGGGCGTCGAAGAATCCTCGGCTCGGCTGGAATCGTGGCTGGCCCGGGCGGAGTCCACGCCCAGTCAGAAGGCCGTGAAGGCCGAGCAATTGCTCATCCTGGCCGAAGCCCTCGCCGCGCTGCCCGAGAACCAACGGACCGCCGTGGAGCTCCATCACCTTCAGGGGCTCTCGGTGGCGGAGGCCGCCCGGCGGATGGAGAAAACCGTCGCGTCGGTGACCTGCTTGTTGTATCGTGGCTACAAGACGCTTCGGCAACGGCTGAGCGAGTCCCCGTGAGTCATCAACGATGGCCGTTGATTCCGAGAGCATGAGCCATCGCGAGCAACGGCTCCATGAGGTGCTCGCCGCCTATTTCGAAGAGGTCGATCGCGGCGATGCGCCGGATGTCCGATCCTTGCTCGAGAATCACCCCGAACTCACGGCCGATCTCGCCGAGTTCTTCGCCGCCCAGCATCAATTCCATGAGCTGACCGCGCCCTTTCGGGCCTCCGAATCCCCGTTGGGCAAGCCGGGCGGTGGGGATCCGACGCCCGAGGGACGGTTGCCCGGTCCGACCACGCCTGATGGAGACCGCGTCGTCGGCGATTACGACCTCCTGGGCGAGATCGCACGAGGCGGGATGGGGATCGTCTATCGGGCGCGGCAACGGAGCCTGAATCGCCTGGTGGCGCTCAAGGTCATCCGCGACGGTGGATGCGCCAGCCCGGACGACGCGCGGCGATTCCGGAACGAGGCCGAGGCGGTGGCCAACCTCGACCATCCGCATATCGTCCCGATCCACGAGGTTGGCGAACATCGCGGCTGCGGCTTCTTCAGCATGAAGCTCGTCGAGGGCGGGAGCCTGGGCGATCGGATCAAGGACTATGTCGGCGACACCCGGGCGGCGGCGCGGATCGTGGCGGCGGTGGCTCGCGCGATCGTCCATGCGCACGAGCGGGGCATCCTCCACCGCGACTTGAAGCCGTCGAACATCCTCATCGATGATCGGGGCGAGCCGCTGGTGGCCGACTTCGGCCTGGCTCGGCGGGTCGAAGGGGATAGCGAGCTGACCCAGTCCGGGGCGGTGCTGGGCACGCCGGCCTTCATGGCGCCCGAGCAGGCGACCGGCCGGAAGGGGGCGGTCACCATAGCCACCGATATCCACGGCCTGGGTGCAGTGCTGTATGCCCTGCTGACCGGCCGTGCGCCGTTCCGGGGCGAGACGCCGCAGGCGACCCTGGAGCAAGTCCGAGAGCAGGCCCCCGACCCGCCGAGCACGATCCGACCCGCCGTTGACCGCGACCTCGAGACCATCTGCCTGAAATGCCTGGAGAAGGAACCGGCTCGTCGGTACCTCACGGCACAAGCCGTGGCCGAGGACCTGGAGCGCTGGCTAGCGGGCCGGCCAATCGCGGCGCGGCGGGCCGGCCCGGTCGAGCGGGCCTGGCGGCTCTGCCGCCACCATCCTCGGTCGACCGCTTTGGCGTCCGTCCTGGTCTTGCTCCTGGCCACCAGCGTGGTGGGGATCGCCACCGGGATGCGGGCTCATCACGTGGTCGCACGATTGGATCAGGAGGCCCGCCGCAGTGGGCGAGCCCGCCGCATCGAGCAATACGCTCGCGACGTCCAGCAAGCCTATCGCCACTGGGCGGACAACCTGCCGGACCAGGCCCGGGAAGTCCTCCAGCGCCAACGGCCCGAGGCCGGCGAGGAAGACCTCCGGGGATTCGTCTGGCATTACGTCGATCGTCTCTGTCAGGTGGGCCGACCCTCGCTCCGGGGTCATCGGGGTGAGGTCTATCACGCGATGTTCTCCCCGGACGGCATGACCCTGGCCACCGCCGGCCAGGACCGGACCGCTCGGCTCTGGGATGTTGCCACCGGGCGAATCCTCCGGGTCCTGGAAGGAAAGGACGCCCACACGTATGACCTGAACTGGGTCTCGGTCTCGCCCGACGGCCGGACCCTGGCGACCGCCAGTGACGACCAGGCCGTCAAGCTCTGGGATGCCCGGAACGGCCGGGTCCTGGCCACGATGCGGGATCATTCCGAGCCGGTCGTCGCCGCGATTTTCTCGCCAGACGGCCGTCAGGTGATCTCGTGCGGCCGGGCGAGGAAAGTGATCGTCCGGGACGCCGCGACGTTACGGGAAGTCCGTTCGTTCGATGTGACGAATCCGGATCTCCAGGCGATGGCGATTTCACCCGACGGCACGACCCTCGCCATCGCGGGTCACGGCACGATCATCAGGTGTTTGATCGACGGCCGGGAACTCGCTCGCCTGGCGCGTCAAGACGGTCAGGCCCGTTGCGCCACGTTTTCGCATGATGGACGCGCCGTGGCCACGTGCGGTCGAGGCGGCGACGTGGAACTCTGGGAGACGCGCACCTGGACGCGCACGGCGATCTTCCCGACGAATGATTCGGAACTCCGGTCCGTCGCCTTTTCGCCGGACGATCAAACCCTGGCCGCGGTCGGGACGCACGGCCCGATCCACCTCATCAACCGATCCACATGTGCCCATGAATCGATCGCCAGCGGCCACGACGGGCTCTGGTGCGTCGCGTATTCTCCCGATGGGCGTACGCTGGCGACCGTAAGCGGGCAATCGACGGTCAGGCTCTGGGACCTCGAACGCGATCGGTCTCGGATCTCGATTCGCATCCCAACGGGCAGGATCTCCTCGCTGGCGTTCTCAACCGATGGGGCGACGATCACTATGGCCGACGACGCGGGTCGGGTCTGGATCCGCGATGCGCAGGGGGGTGCTCTCTCGGCCGTGAATCCCGGCACCGCAGGCTATCCGATTCGTCACGCGGCCCTCGCGCGCAATGCGCGTCTGCTGGTGACGGCCGGAGAGTCCGACACCGTCACCTTGTGGGAACTTCCGGGTGGCCGACGACTCGGGAACTATCCGGTCCCACGGGCATTCAACGGTCATCTGGCGGTCACTGCCGATGGACAATGGGTCGCTCGATCCGATCACGGCGATTCGGTATTCCTCCAAAATGTGGCCCGCAACGGCGAGTCGAAGCGCCTCGAACGATCCAACGGCTATGCCCTGGTCTTCTCACCTCGGGGCGATTCCTTGTCGATCTGGGGTTGGGGCGCGGGGACTCCCGTCCTGTGGGACATCCCCTCCGCTCGGCCCCGGACCGCGACGGAGGGTCGACATCGGGACGCGATCATCTCCCAGGCATTCTCCCAGGATGGCTCGATCCTGGCGACGGGTGGTTCGGGAGGGACGATCATCCTCTGGGATTCCGAGTCCTTGAGTTCCCTGGCGCAGATATCGGGACCCGCGACCTGGGTGAGATCCATGGCCTTCTCTCCCAACGGTCGTACGCTGGCGGCCGGTCTTGACGATCGATGCGTGCACCTCTGGGACGTCGCCACAGGCCGAGAGCTTGCGACGCTCGAAGGCCACACCGGTCCGGTCAACCAGGTTCGTTTCTCACCCGACGGCCTGACCCTGGCAACCTGCGCCGAGACGGCCGAAAGCCGCTCGGAACTCTTCCTCTGGACGGCGATGCCGCGCGAGTCAATTACGGTTCGGCGCCCAGCAACGACCGCACGATCGGCGTTCCGGAAAAAATCGATACGGTAGCGAGGACACCGGGCGATCTCGTACCCACACTCCCGCGTGGGAACGGCCCTCCTGGCCGCTCGGAACGCTGACGAAACAACTTCCCGGAACCGACCCAGATGTCCCCCCAACCATCGGGAGGTTATTTCGTCGGCGTTCCTCGGCGTAAGGACGACCTTCGAGACGGTCCAGATTGCCGCTTCCCTGGGATGTACCCGATCCCTTTGTTAACCACTGGAGTGCTGGAGTCGCTCCACCATGACCAGTGCCTCACGGTCGCCAGGACATTCGGCGAGCACTTCGCACCACAGCCGCGCCGCCTCGTCGTGCTCGGCACGCTCCTGGGCTAGCAACGCCAGGTTGCGCCGGGTGAGGTGGCCATAGATCCCCATGTCCAGGCTGGCGAAGCGCTCGGGCCGCCGTAGCGAAAGGATCCGCCGCCAGCAGGTCTCCGCATCGGCCGACTCGCCGCGATGCCGATGCACGACCGCCTTGCGATGCCAGAGCTCGGCGTCGTCCGGATCGATCGCCAGGCCCTCGGCACAAATGCGAAGCGCCGCGGCCGAATCTCCGAGCATCTGATGCGCCCGGGCGATCAAGGCGAACAGCTTCCGCGTGATCGAGTCGCTCGGCGCCGACCGCTCCAGGCTTCGGCGGAGATATCCCAGCGCGCCCTGCCAATCCCGACGCTCGATGGCGATCGCACCGAGGTTGAACAGGATAAATGGCTCCTCCGGCCGGTCTTTCAGCTCCTCCTGGAGGATGCGCGCGTCGCGCTCGAGCTTCCGCGCGCGCAGCGCCGGGTCGACATAGCCGGTATGCCGCACCACGAGATCGGTCCACCGCACGGGAATCCCGGCCCGGCGGAGCGCCGGCATAATCTGCTCGTGGACGCGATAGCTCCAGCGGACGTCCTGGCGGATCGGGAACAGCCGGACGTGATCGACGACCGTCTCGCCGCCGCTGCCGTCGGCGCCGGGATCGCAGGCACAGCGCACGACGTAGGCCGCGACGTCATCAGGCGATCGAAGCGACCTGGGAGGGCGAGCCTCCGTGCGAGCCGCCCCTGAATTCGGCTCGCACGGAGGCTCGCCCTCCCGAGGATGTACCGAGCCTCCGAGAGTGTCCAGCAGCGCCCGCAGCCTCTCCCGCTCGAACGGCTCGACCACATCATCGGCGTCGAGCCAGAAAGCGTAATCGCCGGTGGCGTGCGACAGAGCGGCATTGCGAGCGGCGGCGAAGTCATCGACCCAGACGAAGTCGAACACCCGCGCACCGAACGATTGGGCGATCTCGACCGTCCGGTCCGTACTGCCGGTATCGACGACCACGATCTCGTCGAAGATCCCCCGGATCGATTCCAGGCACTTCGGCAGGTTCTCCTCCTCGTCCCGGACGATCATCGTTAGCGTAATACGGGGCCTCTCTTCCCCCCTGGTAGAGTGTTTGCGGCGTGCGCCGATCGTGGGCATCCCCAGTTCCCCACTCCCGATTGCCGGGGGAGACCATTGCGGAATCTCGAATCTCGAATCGGGAATTCCTCCTGGGTTGCGGACGAATGCCGCGTCAGGGGAGGACGGCTCAAAAGGCCGCAACTCCACGCGCCGCCCCCGCGGCGCATCCTGCCCCCACTTGGCGGCGAACCGCCGCGCGTTCTCCTCCAGCAACGCCGAGGAATCAATGCCGTTGCCCACAAACGTCCGGCTGCCGAAGTGGTGGATGAACAGGTCATGAGCCACCGCCAGCGCGAACCCGGCCCGCCGCGCCCGTTCGGCCAGGTCGTCGTCGTCGAACAATCCCAGCCCGAACCGCTCGTCCAGCCCGCCGACGGCCTCATACACCGCCCGCGTCATCAGGATGCAGAACCCCGACAGCTTGGCCACCGTGAACCAGTTCCCGCGATGCTCGCCGCGCCATCGTCGGGCAAACGCCTGCATCTCGTCCAGGTCGCGATACGAAACGCCTTCGACCAGTTGTGGCGGCGTCGCGTAATTCGACATCGGCCCGACGAGTCCGATCCTCGGTCCAGGATGAGGTCGGCGATTCGCAGAACTCTCCCCCCCTTGCGAAGGGGGGGCCAGGGGGGGTTGAGAATTGGCCTCCGCCGCCATTCGTTTCTTGCTCAAGACGGGCCGCGGTCAGAGCGATGAGCTGATCCAGCCAGCCATCGGTGACCACCGCGTCGTTGTTGAGCAACACGAGGTATTCGCCGCGCGCCGCCTGCAAGCCCTGGTTGATCGCCCGGGGAAACCCCAGGTTCTCGGGGTTGCGGATGATTGTGGCCGGCACGCTGGCGGCATCCCGGACGCCGGCCAGGTAAGCGGCCGTATCGTCGGTCGAGCCATTATCGACGACGATCAACTCCCAGGCCGGCAGGGTGTGCCGGAACAGGGCCTGAACGCAGAGCTCGGTGAATTCCCGCTGATTCCAGCAGGGGATGATGATCGATGTCACGGGAGTGGCGTCGTTTGCTGAACTTAGGGACCTTCCCTTGACTCGCCTTGCTCAGGGATTTGCGATCGCCCAGTGCGAGATCTTCAACCTAGGTAACACCTTCTGGAGCTCTCCTACCCCGGCGTCGGTGACGTCGGTACCGTCTAAGCTCAGTTCACGGAGGTTGGCCAGCCCTTTCAGGTGTACGAGCCCGGCGTCGGTGATCCGAGTATCGTCCAGATTCAGAAACCTGAGACGGGTCAGCCCCTTCAGGTGCACGATTCCGCCATCCGTGATCCTGCTACCCTTGAGCCGCAAGTCTTGAAGTCGAGTGCAGCGATTCAGATGAGCCAGTGTGGCATCGCCGGCTTCAGTATCACTGAGGTTCAGCCACCAGAGGTTTGTCAGGTCCTTGAGGTGGGCCAACGCAGTGTCATCGACCCGAGCACCCTGGAGCTCCAGCTCTTCGAGGCTAGTTAGCGCCGCCAAGGTGCTTCATCACTTCCTCACGCACGACTGAATCTCCCCCAGGATCCTCGATGAGACGCTGCACCGGATCGAGGGTCACATAACCCCAGTTCTTCCCCAAGCCAGTAACAGAAACCCCGCCTCCCGCCTTTCCCTTGACGAGACAGTACTCAAAATCTCGAGAATTCCCCATGCCAGCCAGGGAAACAATCGCGACATGGCCGAAGTAATCGACACCAAGCCGACGCACCAACCAGTTCGGCCATTTGGGCTTGCCAAACGGGATTAGTTTGCCATTCTTCCACTCCCACGAATAAAAGAGTCGGCCACCGGCTTTTTCAATTGCGGTGATGGCGTCGCGCTGGATACTTGCCGTGCGCACCGTCCATCCTAGCCAGGCGCCGACAAGTAGTACGAGGACTATAAACACGCGCACGGTGAGCCGCGGGTATCTCCATCCAGAGCGTCGGATCGGATTGTCGTGCATTATGATGGCCCCGGGGGTTCGGAGTTTGGGACACGCCGGCTCTGTGGCTTCGGGCCATTCTAACAGGATTATCGACGCGCTGGGAGGAGACCGCCAGCGACCTCGATGATCTGCACACCGTTGTGTCCGATCCAGATTTTTAATAGATAATGATAATATCATCTGATTAAATTTATAATACAATCCCTTTGGTTGCCTGTGCACACTAACCATTATCGAACCAATGCGCTCAAAAGAGCCTCACGGATGAAGCCGGGCTCCACTAGGGCTCCCTGTACATCAGCCATTAACCCAGTCTAATGGGGCCAGGGCCCGGCGGTCCAACTGGCACAGGCCTCGGTGTTATAGGCTTTGGTGGAGTCGGTGGTGGGAACGCTCCGGGAGGAGGTACATTCGTTTGGTCCGATGCGGAGGGCATGGTAACTACCCCAAGTCCACTCCGGTCCTGCTCCACGGCCTCCACCTTCACATTGGGGAGCCGAGGGCCCTCCCAAAAGGATGACGGGAAGACCTCCCAGAAGAAACCTCTGTACACTTTCTGCGTGGCGATCTTTACATATAAGACCGTATCGAGCGCGTCGAGAGTCTTGCCAGCTGCCGACGTCCAGACTGCTTTTGCGTTTAGCCAGACGACAGTTAAGAGATCAGGATCATAGTTGTCTGTAATACGATAATCAACCCTTACAACGCCATAACCCGGCGGTAGATTCTTGGCAGGGCGTGTGATCGCGCCTATCTCAACCTTTATGAGACCGCTCGGATCCGTGGCGTCTGTAGGCCCGTTCCCAACGTAGCGGTAGAGATCCTCATCACCCGCCTGAAACCCCATCGGATCCTGTGCCATGAACCTCCCGATCGCCTCGTCGTAATAGCGCGCCCGGTCGTAGCTCTGCCCTGTCGTGGCATCGTATTCCATCCCCGCGAACTTGAACCGGTCGCCGTTGGTCGCGTTGGTCTCCGTGACGATGTTGCCGAAGCTGTCGTAGACGATGTGGTCGAGGTTGGTTCCCGACGTGCTGTCGACGTCGCGTACGGTGCCCAACTTGTCGGTCAGGTACCAGGCGGTCGTCCCGCCCGAGCTGGTCCGACCCAGGATACCCGGCGTCACCGCGCCGTCCACCATCGTCGGACCGAAGAGGTAGCGCTCACCCAAGCTGCCGGAACTGGTGAAGTCCGCGTACGTGTTGGCATCGGCGCCGGTGCCGTCGTAGACAGTCCAGGTCTGCGATCCGCTGTCATCGACGTCGATCCGCCGGCCCAGGCGCATCATAGGTATATGTTGCCACAATCGTACCGCCGACCTTCACCCCTGTCAAGCGGTTCTCATAGTCGTAGGTGTACGTCGTGATCGTGGTGCCGTTGTTGTCCGAGACCAGATTACCCGCGCTGTCGTAGGTGTAAGTATTCCCCGGCGAGTTGGTCATCTCATTCTCTGTCCCCGTCGTGTAGCCGGTCCCGGTCCGGTTGCCGTTGGCATCGTAGCTGTACGACTCGGTCCGCGAGCCGCCGACGGCCGTCAGCTCGTTGGCATTATCGTAGGTGAACGTGGCCGTGCCCTCCTTGTCGGTCTCGCTCGTCACGCGACTTGCCTGGTCGTAGGCGTAGACATACGTGCCGATGGGGGTCGAGCCGAATCCCGGAACCAGGCCATAGCGCGTATCGCTGATCGTCGTTTGGCGATCGACGGAATCGTAGCTGTAGGCGGTGTTCACCTGGTTGCCCGAGCCGCTGATCATCCGCGACTCGGTGGCAATCTGGCCGTTCGGCTCGTAGGTGTAACTGACCTGCGGGATGGTCGTGCCGCCGTAGGAAGCCGCGATCCCCGTGACCTGTTCGCCCGCGTTATAGGTGAAGGACGTGACACCCTGGCTCGACAGGTTGTCCGTGACGCTGGTCTCGTTCCCCGCGGGGTCGTAGGTGTAGGAGAGCAGGACGCTGGGCTGGCCGGAGCCTGGGCCGGAGGTAGCCGCAGTTTGCAATTCGCCGCCGTTGTAGGTGAACGTCAGCGTGGCGAAGCTGTCGGCGGCGCCGGTCAACTCGTTTTCGGCATCGTAGGTGAAAGTAATGATCTCGGATGGAGTGGTGCCGACCCAGGTCGCGCCCGACTGGTCGCCATCGGCGTTGTACGAGTAGGTCGTGCGGCGGCCGTCGGCATCGGTAGTGTCCGTCAGCTCATTGTCTGAGTCGTAGGTGTTGGTCACCGTCGAGCCGTTGGGATTGGTCTGGGTTGTCATGCGGCCGTCGGCGTCATAGGCCCACTGGGTCTTGTTGCCCACCGGGTCGGTCGTGCTGGTTTCATGGCCGTCGGCATCGTAGGTCGTTGTGGTCGTGCCGTCTACGGCGCTGATCGTCGTCGTGGCGCGGTCGAGAGCGTCGTACAGCGTCGTCGTCGTGTGGCCCAGAGCATCGGTAACCGTCTGCTGGTTGCCCGAGTTGTCGTAAGTATAGCTGACCGTCACTCCGAGTGGCTCGATCGTCTCGATCACCCGGTTTCGCGAATCGTAAACGGTCGTGGTCGTATTCGCGTCGGGATCTTCCACGGTCTTCTGGTTGCCGACGCCGTCGTAGCCGTATGTGGTGATGTTCGAGAGCGGATCCGTGGTGGAGACGAGCCGGTCGTCGGCATTGTACGTGTGCGTTGTGGTCGCTGTGCCGCCGCTCTGGGTCTCGGTCGTCACGGTGGCTTGCTGGCCGGTCGACGTGTACGAATAGGTCGTCGTGTTGCCGAGCGGGTCAGTTGTCGTGGCGACCCGGCCCCGTGCGTCGTAGCTGGTCGTCGTGATCCGGCCCAGGGCGTCCTTCTCCTGGATGACCTCACCGTCGGCGTCGTAGGTCGTCGTGGTGTGCCCGCTCATGGGGTCGATGACGACGGTCGGGCGGTTCAGCGCATCGTATACGGTTGTGGTGATCCGCGCGAGGGGGTCCTTGACCGAGGTCTGGTTGCCGTCGGCGTCGTAGCCGTAAACGGTGTTGTAACCCAACGGGGTCGTCGCGGTCGTGAGCCGGTCCATCGCGTCGTAGACATTGGTGGTCGTGTTACCCAGCGGATCGGTGACGGCGGTCTGGTTGCCGGCCGCGTCGTACTGGTACGTGGTGTGGCCACTCAGGGCATTGGTCATGCCCGTTTCGCGATTCATGGCGTCGTAGGCGTAGGTCGTCGAATTGCTCCGGCCGTCAGTGGCCTGGGTCACGTTTCCCTGGGAATTGTACGAATTCACGTTGGTCGTGCCGTCAGGGAACGTCGTGGTCGTGAGCCGGTCCAGACTGTCGTATTGATACGTAGTCGTTTTGTTGTTTGCGTCGATGGATGTCGACACCTCGCCGTTGGACGTGTAGGTCATCGTCGTCAAGTAGGTCATCGGATCTTCGATGACCGTTTCGTTTCCGTGGGAATCGTAGGTGTAGGACGTCGTCTTGCCCAGCTCGTTGGTCATCGTCGACGGCTCGGCGAAGCTGTTGTACGTACCGTAGGTGACCGTGGTCCCGTCGGGGTTGGTGATTTCGGTGACATTCCCCTTGGAATCATAGGCATCCTGGGTGATCCGGTTCATCGGGTCGATGGTAACAGTGGCCAGGCCGTTGGAATTGAGGTCAACCGTCGTGACGTTGCTCAGCGCGTCGGTCGTCTGGCTGGTCTGGCCCAGGCCATACCAATCGGGGCGCGACGTGGTCACGTTGCTCAGCGGGTCGGTGTGGGTCGAGCCCACCTGGGCCAGCAAGGTCGCCGGCGCCGGGCTGCTCGATGTGCCGCTGTTGGTCCAGCCCTGCTCCTGGCCGGCCGAGAACTCCTCCGTCGTGCTGTCGGCCCGCGTTACCGTACCCACTCGTTCGGCGGCATCGTACGTAATCGTGGTGATCTTGGTCGGCTCACCGGCCGACGATGGCTCGGTTACGCTGGTCATCCGCTTGGCGGAATCGTAGCCGTAATCCCAGGTGCTGGTGTCGGGATATTCGACGGCGGTGAGCTTGCCACTCGAGATGGTGAAGGTTGTCAGGCGGTTCGCCGGGTCCTTGATCGATTGGAGATCGCCGGCGCTGTAGGTGAACGAGGTGACCTGGCTGAACGGGTCAGTGATCTTGGTCAGGAGGTTACCGGAATAGGTGAACGTCGTGGTCAGGCCGTTGCGGTTGACGCTGGTCGTCTCCAGGCCGGTGGTCGCGGCGAAGTTCTGCTTGGTGCCGTCGGTGAGGGTCCGCGTCCAGGTGCCGTTGCTGTTGAGGACCAGGGTGCTGAAATCGCCGGCCGGGCTGGTGTAGGTCCCGCCGCCGCTGCCGAAGCTCCCGGAGTACCACAGGACCGAGCCGCCCCCTTCATCCAGGAGCACGCCACCGGTGCCCGGGATGATCTTCGTCAGCCCGTTGACTGTCCAGCCGGCGCCGAGGGCGGAGAAGGTTGGATCTTTAGCCGCATTCTCGACCGTGGCCGTGCCGTTGTAGGTGACCGTCGTCCAGGAGCCACTGCGGTCGTCGGCGACGGTCATCGTGTAGGGGTAGCTGCCCGAGTCCAGGCTGGTGGTGTTGGTGGCCTGGAGGCCAATCTGCATGATGTCGCCGGGCGTCAGCGATGAGGTGTTGTAATAGTAGGTCGTCAGGGCTGTGCCGTCGAACGTCAATTGCGCCGAGACCTTTGAGGGCGTGGCCAGGCTGGCGCTGAGCGGATGCTCGGCGACCACGATCGGCATCGCGTTGGCGGCCAGGGAGTTGTAGACCAGCGAGAGCGCGGGGACATTGGGGTTGTAACTGGGCATATCGATCGAGGTCATCAGGGCGCCCGTGGCCGAGACGACCGAGACGTTGCCGCTGGAAACGGCGGGGGAACTGGCCGCGATGGCGCCCGGGTCGAGCGACGAGGGCCAGGTCGTGCCCCCGGTCGTCGAGCCGGAGCCGGCGGGCACCCAGAAGGTGTATGTCTGGCTGACCTGGTTGCTGCTCGGGTCCGTGACGGTGAGGGTCGCGGATTCAGCCTGGGATGTGCTGATCGAAGTGGCCCAGTGGAACGTGAGGTCGTAGGAGCTGCTCCCGCTGATGCCGCTGGCGCTGGTCAGGCCGGAGGTGTTCCAGGAATAGGTGTAGGTGCCGGAGGCCGAGTTCGACGACCTGGGCGCGCAGGTCCACGGCGCCGCCGGGTGTGGCGAGCTGGTCGAAGCCGGGCACCATAACCGTGCCGTGGTTGTAATCGAGGGTCAGGAGCGTGAAGGCCGGGGACGGCGTAAGTGGTCCGGGATTGCTCGGGGGTTGGATCGTGCCGGCTCCGCCAGGGCTGTTGAGAGCGGTGGCCAGGGCGTTGCGGCTGACGGTCGTCACTGCCTGCGAGGTGACGGAGTTGAGCCCGAGCGTGGAGAGCAGCGCCGAGGAGGCTGCCGAGGAGCCGGCTGAGGTGGGGTTGGCTGCCGCGGGACGGGTCGTTGCGGCCGATTTCGCCGTGGCGAGGGCGACCCCCGCCGCGATGCTCCCCGACCCACCGCGCGGTGGCAAGGCGCCGCCGCCGGCACCCAACCGCGCTGATCCGGCTTCCACGGCGCCGAGATACCGGTGGGCTGCGCAGGCCGATCGGAGCCTTTGCCGAGCATTCCGCTGAGGTTTGTGGCGTCATCGGCCGTTGAGGATCCACTCACCTTCGGACTCGCGATCGCCGGGACGTCCGGAAGAACACCCCCCGAGCCCTGGCTTCCTGGCGCGCCGTCGGCGATCCGCGTGGCCCATCGATCGCGGGCTGAGTCGAGGGTCTGCCGCTGGGCACCATCGAGCAGGTTCCTCCCTCCCGCCGGAGAACTCGCCGCAATGCCGGAGGCGGATCGGATCAGAGCACTACCCCCCCCCGTTTGCATGCATGACGCCAAGCGTTCCAAGGCCAAGCGAGGCCGCTCCCATGGGCGTAACCGCGTTTCGCGCTTCCAAACTGAGGAGGATCGGCCTGACCATCAAGGCACGACGGCGACGCTGGGCGAAACTCAGACGGATGCGCGACATGATGCGGTCCCCCGGATCCCCACGCGCGGACCTCGACCATCCTCCCGCGACGCGCGTAAAAGGTGGTTTCAAAAGGGGGACAGGCACCTCGAAGACTCGGAGCCAGTCCCCGTTTTGAAACAGCGTGTAAGGAGTTCGATCGCCCAGGTCGTAGGCGCACGGGATCCCTCGCGGCGAACCCGCTCCCTCCGGAAGGGACTGGCCGCGGTCCATGGCGCGGTTCCTCAGCGCCGGGATGTCAGGGTGCGAATCGCTAGAATCATCGGGAAAGGACCAGGCCGTCCGAGTTCGGGAGGATGAGATCGACAGTCGCCGCTCTCAACACGGCGTTGTCCGATCCATCCGCGTCCCTAGTCTCACCGGTTCGGCCTCGTGAAACAACTCCTTACTATGCCGAGCGTCCCCGCGAATGCAAGAGGGTCGTCCTGGTTTTTCTGAAATTTTTTTCTGACCCGTTGTGCCAAATCATATGATTCGGTACTGGATATCGACCAATTTCATTCTTATAGGGAGTTAATGCGCAATGAACTGGCTTGAGGCCAGGCAGTCACCTCGAGCTCACGACGGGCGCGTTGTCCGTCCTCTCGGGTCAAATAAGGAATTCCAGCGACCGATCTTGATCCCATAATAGGCTACAATTCATCAACACCTGGCGCGGCCGAGCCGCAACCCCAGGGGGTCCGCGGAGGGAGTCCCTCCCGTGGACGATTCATGATCTCGAGTGAGAAAGTCCTTACGCCGAGCGTTACACAATCGAGCCCAGGGTCGGCGGAGGCTCACCCCGGGTCGGCGTGCGACGTCGGATTTCCCGTTACTTGGAATTCGCCAGCACCCCAAGGAGGTTCCGCCATGCGGCCACACCCGAGAAACCCCTTGGGGTGCGCTGAGGTTTGGTGATCGGTGCCCAGGCTGCGCCTCCGGCGACCCTGGGCATTGTTGTGCGACGCCTTGGAGCGCTGACGAAAGAACTTCCCAGGACCGACCGAGATGTCCCCCAGAATATCGGGAGTTTATTTCGTCAGCGTTCCCCGCGGCCCGCGGGACCGGACGACGCGGAGCGTCGCCGGCGGACGTTCCCACGCGGGAGCGTGGGAACGAGGATCCCATGGGCCCACCGAGACTCCCTCGGCGGAGAACCCGGTCCTCTTGCGACAGTCTCAAAAATCTTGGGGAATCCGCGATAGGTTTCCTCATCTCGTGCATCTCTTCCCTTGAAGGATCTGAGGTCGTGGCCGCTGGCGTGCCGGCGCTGATCGGCGTCCGCGCCTCGCCATGAGAGCTGGCCGACCGATCGGCGGAGTCAAGCCGGAGAGCCACCGCGGCGAGATCGGATTCCGAATTCGGATCGTTGCAGGAGAGAACCGGTCCTGGCCGGCGAAAGGCTCGTCGCCGGTCGAATCCGTCATGAATCGACCACGATTCCTCTGAAAAAACCGCCTCGGCGAAAGTCAATGGGCGATTGATTCCTCGACGCGCCACCTTGTTAAGAGGCCGTTTCAAAGGGGACAGGCACCTCGAAGACTCGTAGCCAGTCCCCGTTTTGAAACAACTTGTAAGGATCTTCTTCATGGCTTCGCACCGGAGAGTTGACGAGAGAATACCGGGCTTCCGGCCGCCCAGGCCCACGAAGGGCGGCCGCCGATCGGCCCGCAACGCAACGCGGCGCCTCCGACCGCGCGCGGAGATCCTGGAAGGCCGGACCTTGCTCTCGACGGTGACCTGGATCAACCCAGATGGCGGCGACTGGGATACGCCGTCGAACTGGGATACGGGCGTGCTGCCCGGCCCGACCGACGACGTGGTCATCGATCTGCCCGGCATCATGGTCACGCATTCCTCGTCCGCCTCCGACTCGATCAACAGTCTGACGATCTCGTCGAGCGATTCGGCCCTCGACATCTCGGACGGCGCGCTGGCGCTCAACACGTCCTCGTCGATCGCCGGCAGCTTCACGCTCGGCAACGCGATGTTGAGCACGGCGGGGAACCTCACGATCAGCGGAACGATGACCTGGACTGGAGGGACAATCGCGGGCCTCGGGGCGCTCGACATCGCCGACGGCGCGGCGCTCCAGGTCAGCCTCGATGCCGGGAATACCGCGACCCTCGACGGCGTCGTGCTGGAGAACGCCGGCGCCGCGTCGCTCTCGCTCGCCGCCGGCTGCTGCAGCTTCAGCCTGGCGCTGGAGGACGAGGCCGGGATCGACAACCAGGCGACGGGCCGCTTCACCTTCCCGACCGACTTCCCCTACGCGACCGCCGGCCAGATCACCAGCGACGGCTCGGGCACCTTCTTCGACAACGAGGGGGCGCTGATCCAGCCGGCGGGCAACATCGGGGAGACGTTCATCGAGCCGACCTTCACGCAGTCCGACGTCGGCTCGGTCTCCGTCCAGCAGGGGTCGTTCGTCCTCGGCGGCGACGGCTCGACGGTCAGCGGCGGGACGTTCACCGGCGCCGCCGGGACCAGCCTGGAGATCGACGGCCAGATCTTGACGACGGACTCGGCGATTTCATCGCAGGGGTCGGTGGCTCTCTCCGACTGCACCGTGGAGGGGAGCTACAGCGTCGCCGGCGACACCGATGCCGTCGAGACCACGTTCACGGGCGCCGTCGCCCTGGGCTCGTCGCTGGAGGTGGATGGCACGGTGAGCTTCGCCCCGGCGGCGGGCGGACCGGTGACGCTGACCATCGGGGCGGTGACGCTCGACCCGCTTGCCAATCTGGACGGCACCGACAGCTTCGTGGCCAATGGGCTCCTGACGCTCCACGGGGGCTCGATCCTCGGCGTCCCATCGGTGGACGCCTACGGCGGGATGGCGATCTTCGCGACGGGTCCTCAGGGTGTTCAGCCCCCGCTCACGCTCGACGGGACGACGCTCAATAACTACGGCGCGGCGACCTGGGACCTCTCCGGGGACAATGGGATCAGTACCGCGCTCGAGGCCGGCGCCGTGATTAACAACCTGGCCGGTGCGAGCCTCACCGTGGTGGGCACCAGCTACGGCGGGATCGTCGCGGGCGACGGCTCGGCGGTGGCCTTCAACAATGCGGGCAGCTTCACCGGCTCCGTGACCGCGGTCGGCAACGACTACTTCGACATCGAAGTCCCGTTCAGCAACACCGGCTCGGTCGATGTCCAGCAGGGCGAGCTCGACCTGACGGATGCCGCGAATTCGGGGACGGTGACCGTGGCGTCCGCAACCAACCTCGGCATCGACAATTACATCCAGACCGCGGGTGCCACCGTCCTCAATGGGGGAGACATCCTCGGCGGCGACCTCGATATCAACGCAGGCGTTCTCACCGGCTCCGGAACGATCAATGCCAACGTCAACAGCGGCGGCCAGGTCATCCCCGGCGGCGCCGGCGCAGCCGGGTTGCTCTCCATCAATGGCAACTACACCCAGACGGCCACAGGCAGCCTCAACATCGAACTGGGCGGCACGACGGCCGGCACCCAGTACGATCAGCTCGACGTGAGCGGGTCCGCGACGGTCGGCGGCAGCCTGATCCTCGGCCTGATCAATGGCTTCACGCCGACCCTGGGCCAGACCTTCACGATGGTCAACGCCAACCCCTTCAACGGTCCGTTCTCGACCATCGACGAGTCGGCGATCGCCGGGCCCGTCGCCTTTGAGCCGACTTACACGAGCGGTACCGTCGTGCTCGGGGCCGAGGAGAGCAGCACGACGAGCCTCACATCCTCGGCGAATCCATCGGCCTTCGGTCAGTCCGTGACCTTCACGGCCACGGTGAAACCGACACCGCCCAACAAAGGCACGCCCACGGGCACGGTCACTTTCTATGATGGTTCGACCAGCCTGGGGACCGCCACGCTCGGCGGCGGAAAAGCCACGTTCAGGACGACCGGACTGACGATCGGGTCGCACGCGATCTTGGTCGTCTACGCCGGCGATGCCAGCTTCGCCACGAGCTCATCATCTAGCCTGACCCAGGTCGTCAGCTCGGACACCACGACCGTGACCCTCAGCTCATCGGCCAACCCATCGGTCTGGGGTCAGTCGGTCAACCTGACGGCGACCGTGTCCGTGGTACCCCCGGGCGGCGGGACACCGACAGGATCCATCACCTTCCTGGACGGCTCGACCGTCCTGGCCACGGTCGCGCTCAGCGGAAAGACGGCGAGCTTCAAGACGGGCGCCCTGTCGGTGGGCTCACACCCGATCTCCGCCGTTTACAGCGGGGATCCGAACTACGGGACCAGTACCTCTGCCACCGTGACGGAGATGGTCAACCCGGACGCGACGACGACGACCGTAACGTCCTCCAAGGACCCGTCCGTCTTCGGCCAGTCCGTCACGTTCACGACCACGGTCAAGGCCGCGTCGCCGGGCGGCGGTACACCAACCGGCACCGTGACGATCCTGGACGGCTCGACGGTCCTGACCACGGTCGGGCTCAGTGGAGGGAAAGCGACCTTCAGCACGACGGCACTGGCGGTCGCCACGCACACGATCACGGTGAGTTACAGCGGCGATGGCAACTTCCTGACCAGCGACTCGGCGGCCCTGACGCAGACGGTCAACCTGGACGCGACGACCACCAAGCTGTCCTCGTCGGCGAACCCATCCGAATTCGGCGAGACGGTGACGTTCACGGCCACGGTGTCGGCGAAGTCACCGGGGAGTGGGACACCGACCGGAACCGTCGCCTTCTACGACGGCTCGACGATGCTCGGCGGCGGCACGCTCTCGGTCGTCAACGGCGCCGATCAGACGACGTTCGCCACCTCAAGTCTTGTCGTCGGCTCACACGCGATCACGGCGGTTTACAACGGCGACACCGACTTCACCGGCTCGACCTCTCCTGGCCTGACCCAGAAGGTGAAACAGGCCACCACGACGGCGACGGGGGTCTCCTCGGCCAACCCGTCGAGCGTCGGCCAGCCGGTGACGTTCACCGCCATGATCAACGTCGTGGCGCCGGGGAGTGGAACTCCCACGGGCACGGTCAGCTTTTACGCCGGCTCGACGATTCTGGGCATGGACACGCTCAACAACGGCATCGCCAGCTTCACGACATCGACGTTGGCGGTCGGCACCTTCACGATCAAGGCCGTCTACGGCGGGGACACGAGCTTCAATCCCAGCACATCGGCTGCGCTGAGGCAGACGGTCCAGAAGGCGACGTCTGGTTCCGCAACGGTCTCTTCGGACCTCGCGGTCGATGAAATCCTGGGCGCCCTCGATGACGAGTCGCCGTCCGGCGCGATGATTCAAGACCTGGCGATCGATCAGGTCGCGATCTCGAACCAGCCGATCCGGCGGGGAAATAGTGTTGGGAACCGTTAATGTCACAAAACGAAACTTCGTGCCCAAGAGTTGACACTCCGAATTGATCCCGAGCCTGTGACCACGGTCTCACGACGGTGGACGCGCGGCTCGGGCTAGCGATCACGGCAGCCTTCCCCTGGGAGATCAGTCGCTGGTGATACCACGGGATAGCCGCGGCGTTCCGCATGTCCTCGGCAAACTCCTTCGGCGAGCGCCGCAGTGCGGAGGATGCGTTGTTGGGATCGCGGCAAGTGCTGGAGTTCACACGGCAGCGGGGGTCGTGTAAGATCGCCGGGTAGTGAAGGAGGAATCGTCATGGCCGCGCCGCCGGCACCCGACCCGCTCAGCCTGGAACAGCTCCTCGATGCGGTCGATCGCCTCTCACCCGCGCAGCGGCGCGAGTTCGAGCGCCGCCTGGCCGTGCGCCGCGCAGAAAACGGGAATGAGGGGTCTGACGAGGCGACTTTGGCCCGGGCCGCCAAGGTCCGGCTGCCGGCGGCGGCGGAGCGGCGTCTCAAGAGACTCATCGCCAGGAGCGAGCGCGGACTTCTGACCCGGAACGAGTTGGCCGAGTACCAAACCCTGTCACAGGAAGTCCAGCGGCTCGACGCCGCGCGGGCCGAGGCCCTGGCGGAGCTGGCGCGCCGCCAGGGGAAATCGGTGCAGGCCGTGAAGACGGAAATCGGCTGCGAAGGCCCTAAGAATGGCGCATGAGGCGATCCCGCGGCCAGTCCGGCGCCAGGTGCGCGACCGCGCCGGCGACCACTGCGAATACTGCCGGCATCCCGCGAGTTATTCGTGCGCCCCGTTTGTCTGTGAGCATGTCCTGCCCCGGATGCTCGGCGCGGGGAGCACCGCGGACGAGCTGGCCTGGGCGTGCCCGGCGTGTAACGGCCACAAGTATGCCAAAACGCAGGCGCACGATCCACAAACCGGGCGAACCGTCCCCCTGTTCAACCCGCGCCGTCAGCAATGGTCGCGCCACTTCGCCTGGAGCCCAGACCTCCTGCGTATCGAGGGGCGCAACGCGACGGGCCGAGCGACCGTGGCAGCCTTGCACCTCAATTGCCCGGCGCTCATCAACCTGCGTCGGGCTCTTCGTGCGATCGGGCGCATCCGCGGGAAGCCCGGTGAACGCAATACGTACGATGCCAGCGGCGGCCCAGCCGAGGAGTGTGAACCGAACGGCCTGAATCGACGGATCGTTGGGGGCAAGGGGCAAGACTATTGATCTCGACCAGGACCACGTCGGGCACCAGAACGAGGACACCCGGCGGATGCAAGACCTCAAGGAGCCCCACTTCGGTCAGGAAGATCAGGGGCGAGGCGTTCACGACGCGCCTGGAGATCACGTTCAACCTCCTCCATCATTTCCTCGATGTCAACCTCGCTGGCTTCCACCTTGGCATGGGACAGCGCCATCAGGAACTCTCTGCGGCTCAGGCCGGCTATGGCAGCGGCCTTCCCCTGGGAGATCAGTCGCTGGTGATACCACGGGATGGCCGCGGCGATCCACATGTCCTGGGCAAACTTCTTCGGCGAGCGCCGCAATGCGGAGAACGCGTCGTTGGGAACCTCGACGGTTACCGCCGCCATTTCATCCTCCCAGCACTGTTCCAAGACATCCACCTGACGGCCGAAAACGCGTGATCGACTTCACCAGAACGCCGAAATCCCCATCACTGTAACCGCAGGCTTTTCATCCCGGACAGGGGGGAAACGGCGTCCGTCCGATCTACCGTTTCGCCTTGAGGCCATCGAGGACGCCCGAAAGGCCGGTTCGGTCAGGAAGGGAGTAAGGTCGGGGTCGGTCCGTATGGCGAGCGCATCGCGGTAGCCGTGATCGATCGCGGCATTGAGCGCATCGATCATCCGCGACAGGTCGCGGCGGCGATCGGGATCGCTCGTCGCGCATGCGGCGTAGGTGCGTGCCAGGGGGAGCAGGATGGCGGGGCGGTCCGCCGCCGTGTGGAGGAGTTCCTCGGCCTTGCCCCTCGCCTCATCCCGGCGACCGCAGTGCGCCAGGGCCAGCGCGAACATGGCCTGTCGCGGCAGATTGTGGGGTTCGACTTTCGCCAGGTCCGTACGGATCTCGAGTGCCGTGCGCCGGTGTTTCTCGGCCTCCGCCGGCCGGTTGCGGAGGAGGGCGATCGCGGCGAGCCGCTCGTGAGCCGCGGCGATGAGCGATCGAGGCGCCGTGCCCTGCTGGTCTTGAACCAGTGCTTCCTCGGCGCATTGTAGCGATCGGAGATTGGCCTGCTCGGCCTCATCATCCTTCCCGAGGCGCTCGAGCGCCTCGGCGTATGCGCCATGCACCTCTGCGAGGTCTCCGCGGAAGGAGAACTGGGTCGGGAAACGACGAGACAGGTCCTGGCAGATCTCGAGGGCCCGATCGAAGTGCGGACGCGCGGCCGGCCAGTCATCGAGGTGGCTGGAAGCGACACCCAGCCAGAGCTCGGCTTGCGACAGGTAGCTGAAAACCGCGGCATCTTGAGGTTTGGCCTTCAACCAGGCGGTGCGATGCTCCCACGCGGCCTGGAATCGGTCGCGGGCCTCGGCGGGGTGTCCGAGTCCGAGCTCGGCGAAGCCTTGCTTGATCGCGGCGTGTGAGAGCAGGCGGTGGTTGTCCTCGTCTTTGTAGAATCCGCTGCGAGGATGTTCGGCGATCTGCTGCTGAAGGTCCCAGCTACGCTGGAATTCGCCGAGCGCCCTGCAGCGTCGCCGTCGAGGTTCAGGGCCATCTCGCCGAGCCGCTGGACCATCACGCCGAGATTGGCCCGCGCGACGTCATTACCGGGCTGGGCGGCGACAATCCGGTCGAGCAACTCGCAGGCGCGTTGGAACTGCCGCCGCGCATCCTCGCCCTGGCCGAGGTTCCGGAGCAGGTCGCCCAACTGCTGATGCGTGGCGACCACGGCGAACGAGACGATCTCCTGGCTCTCGATCTGCTGCGCCATGGCGACCGTCTCCTTGGTCATGAGGGCGATCAGGTCCTCGCGGAGTCCGAGCCATTGGGTCTCGGTCTGGGGCGGGTCGTGCCTGGCCCTGAGCCGGCCCAGGAGCTGGTTGCCCAGGTGGATCATCCGGGTAATGGCGTTCTGGGCCGTCGTCGTCGCGGCCTCCTCGCGGCGGCGGGCGAGGTCGGCGTTGCGCTGGGCCTGCTCGGCACTGCGCCGGGCTGCTATGGCGTTCTCGAAGGCGATGGCCTCATGACGTCGGGCATCCGCGGCCGCGAGGACAGCGGCCTGCTGGCTGGCCCTGGCCCGTCGATAGAGCACCGTCGAGGTCACCGCCCAGCCGACGACCAGCAGGACAATCGCCCCACTTACGGCCGCGGCGCGCGGGTTGCGTCGGGACCACCGCCAGAGGCGCTCGGCGCGGTGGACGGGCCGCGCCACGATCGGCTCACCGGCCTCGAAGCGGTGGAGGTCCGCGGCCAGGTCGCCCGCGGTGGCGTACCGCAACGCGGGATCCTTCTGGAGGCACTTCAGGCAGATCGTCTCCAGGTCACGCGTGAGCTTCGGCTGGAACTGCGACGGTGTGATGGGCTCCTGAGTCTTGACCAGTTCGAGCGTTTCCAGCACCGACGCGGCCCGGAAGGGTGGCCGCCCCGTCAGAAGGTTGTAAAGGATGGCCCCCAGCCCGTAGACGTCGCAGCGGGGACCGACCTCGAAGTTCCGACCCTCGGCCTGCTCGGGGGCCATGAAGCCGGGCGAGCCCAGGATCGAACCCAATACCGTCTGCCCGTCGTCGTCGGCGAGCCGCTTGGCCAGCCCGAAGTCGCTGATCTTGGGCATGCCGTCGGCCGTCAGCAAGATGTTGGCGGGCTTCAGGTCGCGGTGGATGATGCCGCGGCAGTGGGCGTATTCCATGGCGTCGGCCAGCACGCGGACCAGGCGCGCCGCTTCCATCGGCGGCTGCGGCGTGGCGTCGATCTTCCTGGCCAGGCTGCCGCCCTCGACGTATTCGAGCGAGAAGAACTGATGGCCGCTCTCCTCGCCGACCTCGTAGATCTGGACGATGTTGGGATGCTGGAGCTCGGCCACAGTCCACGCCTCGAGGCGGAACCGGGTCAGTTCCGCCGAGCCGCAGTAATGTCCCGAGGGGACCATCTTGAGGGCGACCACCCGCTTCAATCCGCGTTGGCGGGCCTTGTAGACGATCCCCATGGCCCCTTGCCCCAGCACACCGAGGATCTCGTAACCGGCGATCCCGGAGGGATGGCCGCGGAGCTGGCCCTGCCCATCTTTGGCCGCCCTCTCGGACTGGGGGCCCGACCGGATCTCGGAGGAGGGCGTGTCGTGCGCATCCTGAGAGGGCCCGGTCTCCGCGAACACGGTTGCAAGGGGCAATACCTGCGTCCTGTCAACAATCTCGGCATCCGTGATCGTCGATTCGACGGACGGGAGTGGCGAGGGTGCCGCAGAGTCCGCGTCCTCGCAACGGTCCGCCCGCGGGGCGGGAGGAAGAGCAGGTGTTCCTTGGGCCGGATCAGTTGACTCGCGCATGGAGGACTTCCTGATTGCTCCGCGGGATTTCTCGCTCCGTCGGATGAGTTGATGGACGTGTGACGGGATAGGCGACCGCAATCCCCCACTTTTGCATCCAAACATACCGGCCTGAAGATCTGTAGTTCTCAATTCTTGCGAGTTCATGCCCGCCGATGCAAGGCGCAACCGCCCAGTGGGTGCAGTCGCGTTTCTGCAGTCGTACCGACGGGTGATGTCCGATCGGGGACCGAGCGGACCCGACGACCTAGAAGCACCTCCCACCCGATTCTCACCTCCGATCGCGCCGTAAGGACCCTCGGGCATTGATCCTAATCGCCTGTGTGGGCGCGGCGTCCTGACCTTTGGGGCGGCTCGGCAGGAAGGGACAGAATCTGCTTTACGTCCCTACCTTTTATCCGGTGACATTATGCCCATGGACTCCATCCCCTCACCCACGCTCCCGACCCTCCCCTTACCGCAGGCCGAGGCGGCACCGCGCCGCCCTCCCCTCGTGCCGGAGCGCAGCGACTTCCTCGAGGGCGACGCCCCGGCCGCGGACAAAGTCCAAGCCTTCCTCGCCCGCGCCCTGGAAGCCACCGGAAGTGACCCCCTCAACCAATGCGGGGCAGGCTCTGACCGCCGCCCTGGTGCCCTGGATCTGCGACGCGCTACCGTCGAATCACTCGGTCAAGGCGTACCATCGCGACCTTACGGAATTTTTCCGGCAGATACAGGCCCAGGGGGTGGCACCCTTAATCGTCACCGCCGATCATGTGAAGTTTTATAAACGAGCCCTGCACGAAGCCGGCATGACCACCGCCACCATCGCCCGACGCCTGTCCGTACTCCGCGGTGCCTACCAGCAACTCGCCGCCAAGGGGCTGATTTCCTGGGAGAGCGCCCAGGACATTGCCGCCGTCAAGGCCGCCGGCGTTCAGAAGAACTCCACCCCTTCCCTCACCCAGAAGCAGGCCGTGGCCCTGCTGGAGGCCATCCCGACCGACACACTGCAAGGCATCCGCGACCTGGCGATGTTGAGCGTGTTCTTTTTGACGGGGTGCCGGGTGTCGGCGGTCACCGGAGCCTGCGTTCGACCACCTGGAGACCGACGGTGTCGATCACTACCTCCATGTCACCGAGAAGCGGAACCGTAAGCGACGGAAAATCCTGCTCGACGCCGCCCGGCCGGTCCTGGCCTACGTCGCGCAGGCCGGTATCAAGGATGACCGGGAGGGAACCCTCTTCCGGCCGATGACGCCGGACAGCAGCGGCTTGGTGCGGCGGCACCTCGACCGCAAGACTCCCTGGCGGCTGGTCAAGAAATACTGCGAGGCGGCGGGCATCGATCCCAGGCGGCTGGGTAGCCGCGGCATCGGCATCCATAGCTTATGCAAGACGGCCATCAACGACGCCATCCGCAATGGCGCGACGATGCTCGAAGTGCGCGAATTCGCCGGCCACAGCGATATCCGCACCACCGAGGTGTATTTCATCCGCAAGGAGGAAGACGCCGAGGTCGCGCGAGGAAGATCGGGATTCGCATCGTGCGATCCGAGCCACACCCAGCCGTTCAGGCCACCGCCGAAGGGGAAAGCCCGGACATTTGACAGCGACGACCTGAGAATCGGCGCGGGTGACCACGCCGCAGGACAGTGGGTGTGTATGGACTTCCTCAACCCGTGACGAAGATTCGATCGAGGTACGCCCAGAGCCGTTCCGCGTCGACGGCCTCGCTCCGGTAGCCGACATAGCCGTCCGGACGCGTGAGGTACAGACAAGCTGCACCGGCGCCGAAGCGGTGATGGAGGGACCGGTCGACGTCCAGAACGACTCGGCCATCCCAGGAGAGCGACGCCGGCCTGCTTGCCGCGCCGATCACGAGCTGTGGCTCGATCCACGCGCCCGCGCGGTCGCAGACCTGCCGCGCCAGGGCGCCGAGCTTCTCATGGACGTCCGCCGAGGGACGGTCCCCCTCGAAGAGCAGAAGGTGGTGGCCCGTGCCCCGCAGGCGGTCGAACAGCCGCGCCGTACCATCGTTCGCCGCCGGGTCGAGTGCGACATCGGGGACGCGATCGCCGGCCCGGGGGCCGGGAAAGGCGTGAAGGCCCATGGCGCCGGGGCGGTCCTCGGCGACGATAGGGCTCCTTCGGTAGTTGACCCCAAGCTCAGAGATTCCCACCGAAACCCGTTGCCGGACGAAATCGAATTCGCTCAGGAACGACGCGAGTCGATTGCGGAGTGATTCCAGCAAAGGATTGCGCAGGGTGACGGCTCGCGTGGCCAGATCGGTCCCCCGCAGGACGTCCAAGGCGATCGGTCGCCGCTCGGCGTCGTAGGAATCCAGCAACCCTTCGGGGTCGCGCGCCACGCCGGCGTGAACCAATCCGAGCTTCCAGGCGAGATTGCACGCCTCCTGAATGCCGGTGTTCATGCCCTGCCCTCCCGCGGGGCTATGGATGTGCGCCGCGTCTCCGGCTACCAGGCAGCTCCCGACGCGAAACCGATCGACGACGCGGCGGTGAATGCGAAAGGACGAGACCCAGACCGGGTCGCTGACGCGAGCGTTCGGGAATCCGTGGGAGTTGAGCAGGCCTTGGAGGCGCTCGACGGCCAGCGGAGGATCATCAGTACCGATCGTCGCGCGCGCGTCAACGAGTCGCCAGCGCCCCGGCTCCGGTAGCGGGAAGGCGCCGACCTGGATTTCCTTGTCGAGGATCACTGTGGCCTCGTCGTCGGGCTGCTCCCAGTCGATCCGGACATCGGCCAAATAGAAGGTCTCCTCGTACTCCGCTCCCTGGAACGGGAGGTTCAACTCGTGGCGAACGGTACTCCGTGCCCCGTCGCACCCGATGAGCCAGCGTGTGCGCACGGTTTGCTCCGTCCCGTCCGGACCGCTAAGCGTTGCGCGGACACATTCATCGCCCTGGAGGCCGGTCAGATGCGTTCGCCATTCGACCGCACCACCACGCGACTTCAAGACGTCGATGAGGCCCCTCATTCTGTTCGATGACAAGGCAGGGAATGCCGTAACGGAGCAGTTCGCAGGCCATCGTCAGTCCGACGGGACCGGCGCCGATGACCAAGGCAGCGGTTTCGGATTGTGGAATCGAGTTCATATCGGCACTCCACGGATTCAGCAATAGCCTCCTCACGGTCGCCCGCTCACGCCGCCATCTTCCGGCATTCTTCGGCACAGCGGCGGCACGCCTCCGCACACCGCCGACAGTGCTCGGCCTGGTGCTTCGAGCACTCGACCGCACACTGGTCGCACGCCTCGGCACAGACCCGGCAGATCGCCGCCGCCAGGGCCGAACCCCGGCTCATGGAACCGGAGCACGTCCAGCACAGCGCCGCACAGTCGCGGCAGGTGCGGACACATCCGGCCATTTCCGCGTGCCCGATGCAGGCATCCCCGCAGTGCTCACACGCCTGTGCACAAGTCACACATGCTTCGATGCAGCTTCGATATTGCTCGTGTGCCATGCCACCCTCTCCCTCGGTTGTGGTGATCGTGCAGGCTGCCGCCCAAAATCGACAGGCCCAAGCCGAACCATCCATGCAAACGGCACACCGCCATTTAGTCACGGTCTCTCAAAATCCATGCAGATTGGGAATGTGAATTGCACCCGGCGAACAGCCCTCTTGGCGATTCCGCCCTCGGATGTTTGCGAGTCGCTACACATGACATCGCATTCGTGATTGATCTCAGAACGAGTGGTCACGCATGCCAGGCGTCGCCCAGCAGTTGATCGTATTCATCCCGCACCACGAAATAGTACTCGCACGCACGAGCTTCCAGACCCGCTCCGTCCAGGATCGTGATCCGGCCACGATGCGACCGCACCACCCCCGCCTCCTGTAGCGGCCTCAACGCCTCCGTCACGCCCGCCCTCCGGGCTCTCAGAATCATCGACATATATTCGTATGTTAGTCGCAATTCGTCCGAACCGACCCGGTCGCGGGTCATCCGCAGCCAGCGACAGCAGCGTTGCACCAGCCGGTGCAGGCCGGTGCACGCCACCGACTGCGATACCTGCGACATGAACGCGACGTGATAGCCCGTCAGCGGTTCCTTCAGCGGGCCGCCTACAACCAAGACGACTGCGTGCAATCACGCGATAATCGGATGACAAGTTTCGGCCTGCGATATTGCTTTGCAATGCAAAGTTAATTAGAGTGGCTGGCACATCGCCATCCCTTTTTCGATGTGTCGAAGTCAATCTCAGGAATAATCAAATGCATCTGATGAGCACGCGGCTGTGGATCGGCCTCGCTGTCGGGCTGGGCATTGCCCTGGTGGATAACTTCGCATTCTCGGGCGAGGTCAGCCCCATCATCATCGTCACCTCGCTCTTGGCCGTGACACTCGCGGCCGGTGCAAAATGGGGGTGGCAGGGGTGGCTTGCGACGGCAGGAATGTGGATCGGCCTCCCATCCGCCCATATGATCAAGCGTATATTCGATCTGCCCGACACCCTTCATCCGAACACCTACGCCTCAATCCTTAAGCTGGCCATCTTCTCGTTCGTCGTCGCGACGATCGGGCTAATTTGCGGCGCCTTGAGCCGCAAGCTCTTGCAGAGTAGCAAGAGTGGGACCGATCTGGAAATGAGAGCCACTTTTGATCGTGAAGACGGAGCCACAAGGGGCGCTCGAGTGAGGTCCAAGACGATCGGCGCATGCGGCCACGCCGCTCGGCACGCGGTCAAATGCGCGGAGTGAGGTCGGTCTCAATCTGTGTCGTGACGTCGCGAGACGCGGACGGACCGGCCAGGCGTTCCTGCTCCGTGAGTCCGACGTTGGGGACGGGACCACCGCCAATTCACTCGCCGTGGACCGCCGCGGGCCACCACAGGATGACCAGGTCGCCAAGACGAAGCCCCTACTTGGAGCTGCTGGCGGATCCTGGACCAGGGCCTGGGGCCGACGCGAGCCCGCTGTTCAAGGAACCGGCCGCTTGAACCAACAGCCCGGCAGGATCGCCGGGCTGGCTCAAGGGTGGGCTGGACATCCCGGTCACTAACGCCAAAGGATGCTCACTTCGCGGGGAATACCCGCTCCGGACGTGGACGCGCCGCGCCGATTCACGCGCTGGTCGAATCAGAATCTTTGTCTCTCATCCGATAGCTATCTCCTTGAATCACCAGTGCCTCCCCGTGATGCATCAGCCGGTCGATCAAGGCCGTGGCCAGGGTGTTGTCCACGTCGAACAGGGCGCCCCATTCCCGGAAGGGTCGATTCGTCGATAGGACGATCGATCCGGATTCATAACGGGCCGCGACCACCTGGAACAACAGATCGGCCCCGCGCTTGTCGATGGGCAGATAGCCCAGCTCATCGAGCAGGAGCAGACTGGGACGGACGTAGGTCTTGAGCGCCTTGCCCAGCAGACCGTTGATCTGGGCCGTGGTGAGATGATTGATCATGTCCACGACCCGTGTATGGCGGACCGAGTAGCCGCGCTCGGCCGCCGTGTAACCCAACGCCGTGAGGAGATGCGACTTTCCGGTTCCGGTCGGGCCGATCAGCACGGCGCAGCCATGGCGGGGGATGAAGTCGCAGTCGAACAACCGCAGGATCGTTGCCTTGGGAATCCGCTTGGGAAAGGTGAAATCATATTCGGCCAGGGTTTTCAACTTGGGCAGCCGGGCCTCGCACAGCCGCCGCTGGAGGGCGCGTTGCTGACGGGCGGCTTGCTCCAGGCCGATCAGAGTCGCCAGGACTTCCAGCATCGAGCTCCCCTTGCGCGCGGCGTCATCCAGCACTTCGCGGTAGGCTTTGGCGATCTCGGGCAACTTCAATTCGGCCAGATCGCGGTCCAATCGGGTCTGGAGATTGTCCTCACGTCGTGCCATGAGCGTCCTCCGCGGTGTGAGTGCAGAAGCGATCGTAGAAGCTGGGATCGGCCGGTTCCAGTTCGATCTCATCGATCAATTCGCGCCGCCGGGGCGTGGGCAACGTGGGGGTCGGGAGTTGCCGCCGTCGCCGTTGGGCCAACAGGAGGTTCTCGACCGCCGCAGCATCGTAGATCGCCAGTTCCAGGGCCTCCGCGATGGCGGAGAGCAGTTCGGTGGCCCCGTAGAGTTGGGCCAGGCCGAGTAAGCGACGCAGGTGAACGCCGGTCTTGATCGGCTGACGCCGCAGGCCGAGGTGGAACTGGCGTGCCTCGGGCCCCAACGCGTCAAACGTCTGTTCCAGCGCGGTGCTCCGAGCCCGACGGCCCAGGGCCAGCGCGGCAGTGCGATGGTCCGGCCGGACCATCAACTGTCCCCGCTGGTAGCAACGGACATGCTGGGTCAGCACCTGACCCTCGTGGAGGACGCGGACCGCGTCGCGGTCGGCGCGGATCGTGACCGCCCGGCGAGCGAACTTCGGCGGTGTCGAATAGCGGTTGCCGTCGAACTCGACCCGCGCATGGGGACTGACGACCGCGGCCACGACCTCGTCGGTGTCCAACGGGATCGCCGGCAACGGGCGCAGCCGCGGGCGCTCACGCAGGAAGCGATCGACCGGCCGCTCTTTGGTCGTCTCATGGAGCCGCACGTTGGCCACCTGGTCACGCCACAGTGGTGCCAGAGCCAGGTAGTCCTCGAAGCCCGTCAGCTCCGCCCCACGGCCGGCCAAGGCGTTGTGCTTGACGTACGCGCACGGCCCCCTCGACGATCCCTTTGGATTCCGGGTCGCGTCGTTCGCAAGCGATCGGCTGCAGGCAGAAGTGACCGCACAGCGCCAGGAACTCGGGATGGAAACAGGCGGTGCGGCCCGAGCCGTTGAGGACGGCGGCTTTCAAGTTGTTGACGATCAGGGCGCGGGGACTGCCGCCGAAGAACTCCAGGGCGTGCACCACGCCGCGATAGAACTCGGCCTTGCGCTGCGACAGCGTGAACTCGATGAACATCAGGCGGCTGTAGCAGAGCACGGCCACGAAGACCGAGACCTTGCGGGTCGTGGTCCCGAGTTGGACGTGACCGCACTCGCCCCAGTCCACCTGCATGGCCTGGGCCGGCTCGTAATGGACCTCCTGGTAGATCCGTCCGCGAGCCGGGCGGATGGTCCGGAGATAGCGACGCACGAGGATCGTACTGCCGGTATAACCGTCGGGCCCGCGGGCGATCTCCTCGCGGATTCGCACCGCCGAGAGTTCGGGACACTTTTCCACCAAGGCGTTGATCTTGGCCTTGTACGGGTCCAAAAGACTGGCGCGGCGTGCACGGGGGGGCGCGAGGGATGATCCCGCTGGAGGGCCGCGGTCACGGTCCGCCGGGCGCAGTGGAGTCGTCGCGCAATGGCCCGGGTGGAGAGCTTGTCGATCTCGGCCAGGCGGCGGATCTCCGCCCACAAACCGACGTTCATGGCAGGCTCCTTTCGTCGTCGAGCTGAGGGAGTGCGGCGGCCTGGCGCAAGATCTCGCCCAGAGACATCAGTCCTCCGCCGGACTCACCGCGGCGTTGGCCGGCTGGCGGCAGGGAGAGCACCTGAGTGAAACGCGTCTCATGGGCGATGAGATCGCGGGCGAGCAATTCCTCACGGGCGGCCATCAGGGCCGGCAAGTTCATCCGCACCATGGCGGCCATGGTGGCGTCGCCATAGAACGACAACCCGTGCTTGTCGGCCACGGCACAGAGGGTGAAGTACAGCAGCACGGCGTCGCGGGAGAGGTGCGCGGCGTGCTCGCGCACGAAGCGACGGTCGACCCAGGACCAACCGGTCTGGGGGGACGCCGCAGTCGCGCGGGGACGAGGATGGGTGTCGCAGGCATGCTGGAACTCCTGAGGGAAAACCACCGGCTCCAGCAAACCAGCGCGGCGGATGGCCACGCGATAAGTGACGACCGGCGCCGCCTGGGGAGGACCGTCATTGGGGAGGTGGTCGCGATGGTGCCGAGTTGGTGAGATGGCCTGATCGAACGATGCGGCGCCTTCGTGCGGCCTGGTACTCGATGGCGCGCTTCTTCCGCCCATCCGAGGTGCCGCGGGAAAGCCACTTGCGTTCCCGGTCCTGGACATTGCGAACGGCCTGCCGGCAGGCAGGGCCGCAGTAGCGGGCGGGGTTGCGGGGCGAGCTCACGGGGTGCTCATGGCAGCCCGGCCGATCGCATAACGGCGGAGAAAAAAATCTTCTGCTGCGTGACCACGCGCCGGCGTAACTTCTGAGCTCTCAATGGTCTGGGACGCAGACTTCGCTCGCTGACGGCGCGCTTTTTCCGCCTGGGCATGCTGGGCTCTGGCCTGGGCGTGCTGGCGATGTCGGGCTTGCCGGCGCGCTGCCTGCCAGCGGTGGACCTCCCGCTGACATTGCGGGTCCTGGCAGTAGCGCTGGTTCCAGCGGCGGGGCTGATACTTGCGTCCACACCCCTTGCGGAAACAAATCCGCGGGCGCGGTCGGCGCCCTCTGGCCGAAGTGCCGTGCTTTGGCGTACCCTGACCGGCGCCCACGGGAGGTACTGCTCCCAAGGGAAAGCTCGAGGAGGATGCCCTACCATCCTCCTCGAGCGTGATCAAAAGGCGAAGGAGACGCTGATTTGTGAGTCTATCGCCTTGTTGAGAACAAGACAAAAGATGAAACGGTCTGAGACATGCGCTTCAGAAGGAGAGGCCAGGATCGACGACAGCTCGGGTGGCTCCCTCCAGACGATCGAAGATGGCTCTGATTTCCCGATCGGTATCACAAGAGTGCCGATTCGTCCGGAATGTGACGCCAGACTGCGTGATCGACGGCAGCTCAGTCCATCGAAATTCACATTCTGCCGCAATGGCGACGTTCAGCGACCGCTCGCCCGCAGCTTCATCCGTTCCGCCAGCTCACGCCCTGCCCCCCGCCATTGCAATAGTCAAGAAACCCGTCGTAGCTTCGTGGATACTTACTTTGATTTCTTTACCGAATTGCTTTACACCAAGAGCCGGGGAAAACCGACCCGGCGTGGGCGGCGGCCCATATGTAAGGTAAACCCTCGTTTGATTTACCACCGAGCAGAGGTGGTCATGCGGATAGGAGCTACGCGGGGGTGTCAGCTCCTCGACCTCAGCGCGGCCGAGTCGCCGCCGGGAATGGAAAGGGTGACCTATGGTTCACCCGATGCGCTCTACGTGCCTCGGCCTGGTCTTTCGTTGCGGCCCGGACAATGGCGGCTGACAGCCCGATGGGGAGAGACAGCGCGATGTTCAGGGTCACCCAGACGGTTACCGCCTCGTTCCAGAGATAATCATTATGTGATGCCACCAGGCTCACCGCATAATGAAACAGAAGCCGTTCCGTTCCCAGGAGCAAGGCCAAGATCCCCAGTGCGATCATGATCGACCGCAGGGTACACCTCACGCGGGGTAGTCGCATGGCTCGCTCCTGGAAAGTCTCAACTATGAATCACCCTTTCTACTTGTCACTCAGCGCCAATCTCCGAGGAGAATCCTGCCTGGCGGCAGATTGAGCGGACGGCGGCCACCCCCGTCCGCGTCCATGATCTCGATCCGTGGCCTCATCCGAGATAGGTCGTTGCTCGGTACCGTCAGCTTACCGCGATCGTCATAGACGCAATCCACCAATTTCAGCGCGAGCCGCGAGCCGTCCGGTGACCAAGACGCCACGATCGTGACCTGGGATTCGGGCCGGAGCAGCCGGCGTTCCCACCTGCCCAAATCCAACACCCAGAGCGACTCGCCGTGGTCTGTCGGCGACGCATAGACGATGCGGCTCCCATCCGGCGAGAAGCGCGGTCGAATGCATTTCTCTCCCGGCCCGGTCAGGTCTCGCAAGTCGGTCTCGTCTGGGCGGACGATCTTGATCCTCGGGGAGCCGAAGGAACTGGTCAGAAGCCATTGGCCGTCCGGCGAGCAATCTTGAACCCGTTCGCTCTCTTGGAGGAGGAGTCGTCTCCAATTCGAGCCGCTCGTATCGACGCGCCAGGCCCCTTCCCGACCTGCCTGGCGGGCAGCCGGACCTCTGAGAGTGACGAAGAACTCCTCGCCCGTGCTCGACCAGACGAAGGAGGCAAACCCGATAAGACGGGTCACCAGCTTGGGTACAGAGCCGAATTGACGGCCGAGAATCCAGAGGTTCGGGTCCGGCTGGTCCTCCAGGAACGCGAGAGTCTCCCCATCACGAGTGAGCCGCAGATTGCTTATCCGCCTACGCTCAGCGACCAACCGCCAATCGCCTCCATCGGGATCGATGGCCAGGATGCCGCTAATCCCTTTTGGCCGGTCTTTCGTCTCGTCGAAATGCTCGACTGACGCGTAGAGCCACTGGGCCACAATCATCCCCGAGTCGTCCATCATTGCGTTCCATGCCTCCGCCGCACCTTGAACTTCACCCGAAGCAATCGTATAGCCAGGAGGCTGTCAAGCCTCGTTTCTGGATCACCGCTTGCGCTTCGTGGCCGGACCGGAGCCCGGTGGTAAGTCTCAACTATGAATCACCGTTTCCGTCCCTCGTGGTGGACGGGTTGCTGGGGAGCCCGTTAGTCTGGCGCTTGTTCGATGGGCGGCCCGATGTACTTGCCCACCAGCGCGACCTGTACGTTGCCCTTGGCCGGATCGGCATATGCCTCAACATCGGCATTGTCCGATAGCCGAGTGTAGCGCAGGGTCCGATAGGTCCGTAATGTCGGAGGCTTGCCCTCCTTCTCCGGTTCCCTCACCGTCAGTCCCCGCTCCATGTCATCGTCCGGCGGCCCCAGAGCACGGACCACTTCTTCAAGCGTGTCCATCCCCTCGAACAGCCGGTACAGCCGCGCCGCGTCCTGGTCCGAGATGTTAGTGAACAGGGTATCCCTCTTGGAGGGCGGGGCGGCGCCTCCGCAGAACGGGCAGTGGTAGATCGTGAGCTGCGCCTTGGCTTCAGGGCAGGCCTCCCCGGCGCACGGACTGGGGAATTCAAAGTGGTACTCGCCCACCAATGGGTCAAATCGGATGGGCAGGTTCGGGTCATCTGCGGCTCGTTCCAGGAACCCGCAACTACACGGATCGCCCGTGACAGAGGCCCATGTGCGCTTCTCCACGCAAGCACCTCGCTCGTCTGAATCAATGAGCCCAGGCGACAGGCCGGTCGTGAAGTTGGAAAGTCTGAGTTCTAAATGAGGCTTTACACTAGGGATTCGACGTAAGTTCCGAAACGACGCCTCGGATTTCGTTGATACGAAAGGGATATTCACCCTTTACACATCGGACAATTGTAAGCCATCCCTCCGACGATCGTCAGGCGTTCAGAGTCCGGGTGATCCTCATCCGCACATGATACCGCGCCACGACAAATGCCGCACCAGGCCCGAGACGTCCATTCGCTGCCAACTGACCGGATCGGTAAGGCATAGCCGCTACTGAACATCGACACCCCAATTGACAGCGAGCAGCGAGTAAAGTTACCCCCTTTGCGGACGGGTTATTTTACTGTACTAATGTGCGCAAAGGAAACGAACGTTTGGTTTGCTCAAGAATCAAGGCTTGCTTGCCATCGCCCTCAGATAGACGCCACCCTCAGTCGTCGGTAGCATCCATAGGTCTGTCGGCCTCGGTTGCCGGGATCATCGGACAGAAGAAATCAGACGGAGTGCTGACAACTTGCGAATCCCAAGGATGACGATTCGGCGGTGGATGCTCGTGGTGCCCGGTGCGGCCGTCATGATATGGATGGCGGTCACGGCATATCGCATCGAACACGATCCGCAACACTCGTGGCTTCACCACTCTTGGGCCCTCAAAGCTCCGCCGGGGGAAAGCTATCCACCGAGCATCGGCACATTCTGTCAATCGCCGTTCTGGCCTCGATATTGGCGAACCCTCCTCGGTCAGCCATGGCCCGGCACTTGGAAATGTCGTTGCACTGATCCGCAACGTGATTCATTATCCATACATCATGAAATCGTCAGCACATGGGCTGGTCCCGGTCCACCGGCTCCACGCAGACCGGCACCGCCTCCCCCTCCCGCGATCCGGACGCCAGCCAGGGGAGCACGAGCTATCCAATAAGATTTCGCCAATTTGTAAAGCAAACGGTCGTTTGATTTACTGCCGCCGCAGGCATCTGTGAGGAACAGGCTATGGAGAACTTTAGCATCAGGGTCAAAGCCCGTGACCCGGCACACGGTCGCTTCCGTGCCTAACCGATTGGACGCCTGCCCAGTCAAAGCGCGAAGACATCGACACTGTGTCCTCGGCATAGTTTACGGTTAATTCAACGACATTGTGGCTAACCACCACTTTTCCCCAGAGCCTACTGGCTATCCCCGAAGACTGGGGTATCTTCAGTGATGGTCCAAAGGGGGAATTTACCGATGCGGAAGTACACCAAGTGGATCGGGCTGGCCACGGCCATACTGGGGATGCCGTGGGCGATCGCGAAGGCGGCCGACGGGCGAGTCAGCACGGAGCCCAAGAGTGGAAGGAGCGTGGAGCGGATGGAATTCGGGAAAACGCCGGACGGGACACCGGTCGAGTTGTACGTCTTGACCAACGGCCGGATCACGATGAAGGTGATGACCTATGGCGGGATCATCACGGAGCTGCACGTGCCGGATCGTCAGGGGAAGACGGCCGATGTGGTGCTGGGCTGCAATTCGCTTGAGGCGTACCTCGCTGCTCACCCACACTTCGGCGCGATTACCGGCCGGGTCGCCAACCGGATCGCCAAGGGGCGGTTCACCATCGATGGCCAGGAGTACAAGTTGGCTCTGAACAATGGGCCGAATACCTTGCACGGGGGCTTGAAGGGGTTCGATAAGAAGGTCTGGAAGGGCGAGGAGGTCTCGGGGCCCGGCGGACCGGCCGTCAAAATGACGTACCTCAGCCCGGATGGGGAAGAAGGGTTTCCGGGGAACCTGTCTACCACCGTGACCTACACCCTGACCCCCGACGACGCGATCAAGATCGAATACTCGGCCACGACCGACAAGCCGACGGCGGTCAACCTCACGAATCACAGCTACTTCAACCTGGCCGGTCATGATTCCGGGACGATCCTCGATCACGAACTGATGATGGCGGCCGACCAGTACACGCCCTCGGACGAGACCCTCATCCCGACCGGTGAGCTGAGGTCCGTGAAGGGGACGCCCCTGGACTTCACGACCCCGATGGCCATCGGCGCGCGGTTCGACCAGATCAAGGCGAACCCCGTGGGATACGACGACAACTACGTGATCCGCCCGGACACGAAGTCGCCGGCCTTCGCCGCAAGGGTCCGCGACCCGAAGAGCGGCCGGACCCTGGAGATGTTCACCACCGAGCCTGGCGTGCAGCTCTACACCAGCAACTTCCTGAACGACTTCAAGGGCAAAGGCGGCGCCGTGTACCGGAAGCATCAGGCGTTCTGCCTGGAAGCCCAGCACTTTCCCGACGCGATCAACCACCCCAGTTTCGCCCCGATCGTCCTGAGGCCCGGATCGACCTACACCCAGACGACGATCTACAAGTTCTCCGCCCCGTGAGGTCACGGGGTGCTCCTTTTTCCCCATGCGAGGACGCGGCTCCTCCCGCGCTGACGGGCGCGGGTCCCGGCCGCGACGATTCCCATGAAAGCCGTTGCCGTCCTGCCGGGCAAGCCGAACAGCGTCCATCTCCGCGAGATCCCGGCACCGAAGCTGACCGATCAGCCCCATCCGCACGTCTGCCGCATCCCCGAGGGACGGGCCGTGCTGGTGAAGGTGCTCCAGATCGGCGTGGATGCCACCGACCGCGAGATCAACGAGGCGCTCTATGGCAATGCCCCACCCGGTGGCGAGCACCTCGTCATCGGGCATGAGAGCTTCGGCCAGGTCGTCGAGGTCGGGGACAAGGTGACCGAGGTCAAGCCCGGCGACTATGTCTCCTGCACGGTCCGGCGGCCGGGCGGGTCGATCTACGACCTGATCGGGCGGAATGACATCACCAGCGAGGAAGTCTACTACGAGCGCGGGATCAACCTCTGCCACGGTTACCTGACCGAGTCGTTCGTGGACGACGCCGAGTACATCGTCAAGGTCCCGCAGAACCTCAAGCATCTCGGCGTCCTGGCCGAGCCGGCGAGCGTCTGCGCCAAGGCGATCGAGCAGGCATTCCTGGCCCAGCAGCGGCTCCAGGTCTGGAACCCCCGGCGCGCGTTCGTCATGGGGGCCGGACAGATCGGCCTGCTCGCCACGATGATGCTCAAGCTCCGCGGGATGGAAGTCTTCACCCTGGCCACCAAACCCGGGCCGCATCGCAAGTCCGAGATCGTCGAGGCGTATGGTGCCAAATACATCAGCACCAAGCAAACCTCCCTCCCGGAGCTGGCGAAGCAGGTCGGCAAGCCCGACCTCATCTTCGAGGCGACCGGCAACGCCGAGGTCTGTTTCCGCTCGATGGAAGTCCTCGCGCACAACGGGGCCCTGATCTGGACGAGCATCACCGGCGGCAAGCACGAGATGACCCTTGACGCCGCCAAGATCAACATCGAATGGGTCCTCGGCAACAAGCTGCTGGTCTCGAGCGTCAACGGCAACCGCCGGCACTTCGAGCTGGGCATCCAGGCCCTGTCGCACGGCGAGCTCGACCTATCCGGCCGTCACCGAGCGGATCCTCACGCATCCCGTTCGACGGCCTGGATCAGTACAACGAGATGATGCATCTCCTCGAGGAGAACAAGGCGCTTAAGGTCTTTGTTGACGTCGCCTCAACGTAGAGTCTTCCCGCGCAGAGCCCCTGAACACCGCAGGTATGGGGGATTCTCGATACGAGATTCAAAACAAGATTTTGAATTAAATATAAAAATATTTTTGAATTTTTAAATATTGAATTCCTCACATGCGCGTTCACGGATCGATGGAGGCAGTCGTTCAGCAGCGAAAAGGTACGGCCGCATGGAAGCCGATACATCCGCCAGAGGGCCAGAGGCAAACTCGGAAGGCGCTTCGGTGTCGTCGGACCGAAGCGTGCAAGACCGCTCCAAGGCCAAGCCTGATGAGGTTGTTCAAACTCCTGTCACAAGGTTGAGCGGTCGAGCTGCGGGCTGCACAACTAATGTTTATGCAGTACGCGCGCTGAAATCGCCCTAACCGACTGAGTCATTGGGAAGTTCGCTGATTGACCTGCAAACTTTGGCCCATTATTATAAATGCGGTTCTTCGCGGAATCGTGTGGGTAACGTAGGGCTCGGGCAGGCTCGAAAAGCCCTGTTTTTCAGGGAGATTCGCACGCTTGACCCCGTCGCAAACTTGCCGCGAACTGCGCCGCCCCGGGGGAACGAAAGTCCGTTGTTGCTGCTTGCGAGGTTCGAACAACAGTAACGAGTTCGTTCTCTAGGAGACCGCTGCCCGCGGCTGCGAATGGCTCCGCCGGCTGGCGAGCGAGCATAGCCATCCGCCTACACGGCGGGCATTTGGGAGAAGGCCGCAAGAATCACCCACACGATTCCCCGACGAGCCATAAATGCGTTTTCGTGAGAGAATCACAAGGTCGCCCACAAAGTAAGCTTCATGAAACGCCCAGTCCCGCTATGGTCGCTGATCCTCACCAGCGTGGTCTGTGCGCCGACCAGCATCGGCGTCGCAGCCTTGCTACACCCACACGCCCCGAAGGATGCTTCCGCGGAGTTGGCTGTTGCGAAGTCGCACATTGACGCCGCCGACATGCAGAATGCGTACGATGCCTTACTGGCGGCCATGCGGGTTGGCCCCGGCGATGAGAAGGTCTTCGACACGAGCCTGGAATTCGTTCGGAAAGCAGGCAAGGATGCGAACGATGAAGCCCTGCCGCTCGCTCAGGACATTCATCAGCGCGCTGCCAACTTGATCCCCTTCCTTCCCCTCGCACGGCTCAAGGAGCGCGTGCAGCCCACACCCAAGTAGGAGACGAACTCTTTGCCGGCAAGAAAGTGACAAACCCGGAAGACCCGCTCGCGGAGGCAGAAAACCTGCTGACCGCGGCACGTCGGGCGAAGCTGCCCAACTTCGCAAGAGCCCGCCTATTGCACGAGGTCGAAGCAGAACTCGGCAGCCAGGCACGGCGCGCCGCTTCAACAGCGATGAAGCCCAAGGACGAGGAGAACTTCTGGAACCGCTGGAAGGCCGTGAAAGATCGCTACGAGGAGGTCCAGAAGGACGTGCTGATTGCACTGTACCAGGAGGATTGCAGGCCGAGAATCCTGGCTTGGGCCTGGAAAGTCCACGAGTTCAACAAGAAACGGGCCAACGTCGCTCTTGACGAAATCCACAAGGTCAACGAGGAAATCCTCGCGCTTGTCGTCGAGGGGCAACGAATCAGCCGCGATATGACACCGTACTTGGAGGGCGGTGTCGAAGCCGCGATCAAGGATAATGAGGATGGCGGCGCAGACAGGCACCTGAACCGGCTGGCGCAGCTGCGGGAATGGAACTACAACCGCTGGGGCTTGACCGCGTGGACAAGGTTGAAAAAAGCGGAGGAAGCGCCCTCGACAAGTTGAGAAGTCTTGCCGTCGTCGACGAAACCCGGCTCGCTCCGTACGTCGGGCAACGCTTCACCGAGGTCTGGAAGATGTTGTTCGAGGACTGCTCGAAGGATGATAAAGTGGAAGCGACCAAGCTCCGCATCCTCCGGGAGTATCAACCATGACCAGATATGTGGCCTGGATCGCGGCTGGCTTGTTGGTGATAGTCCACGGCGCGCCGGTCAAAGCCCAAGGCATCGTGGCCCCTGTCACCAGCCCGGTGGATCATCCTCTCGTCGCGGCTCACCCCGTACGCACCGCCGGAGTTTGGCGGCAGGGAGTGGGACGTTTCGGCGAAAGCCTCGCCGGCGGCTCCCTGCGGCTGCGCGGCTACGAAGTCATCGACATGAAGCTGCCCGGAAACCAGGGGATCGACCTTGTGGCCGTAAAGCGATCCGCCGCCGGGTCTGTCGCCGACCTTCGTCTGATCGAAGTGAAAACCCACTATGGCAGCAGTAAGCCGCACCTTGGTCAGACTCGCGTCGGCACCCAGATGTCGCGCGAATGGCTCGCCGACCGATTACGCGGCGCGCTTGCGCGAGCGGTGAGCAAGGACGGAAGTTGGCAGGGGAAATTTTCCGCTTCCGCAAAGCAGAAGGCATTCCCCTGGAGCGGCTGGGAGAGGTCCACGATGTCAACCTCCGCACTGGCAAGTACACGATCCGAGACCCAGTCAGCATGGCCGAGCGTGCCGGTCCCATGTCAATTGAGCGCCTGTTCAATCGAGTTTCCAACCGCGCAACACAGCCGGCGTCCCAAACTTGGGCGATGCGCCACCTGTCGCAGCTCGACCAGCTCCGTCAAGCGAGGATGGGAAGCTGGTTGAGTGCTAGTTCGCCAACGCGGGCGTTTGATCGGCTCAGCTGCACGCAACTCGTATTGCTGGAAGAAAAGCAAGCGTTGCGTGGCACACGCCGAGGTTTGGTCCGCGCAGCCGGTCGAGTCGCCGTTGTAGTGGCCGTCGCGATGGACGCCTACGAAGTCTACGGTCATGTCCGCGACTACCGGCTTGGAAAGGTCTCTCAACAAGAGTTCGTCATCGCGCTCGCCCGTAGCGGTGCGGGGATTGCTGGTGCATGGGCGGGGGCAGCGTTCGGCGCGTGGCTGGGCACATTCGGTGGACCTTGGGCGTGGGCTACTGTGCCGGCTGGTGGCATCGTTGGTGGTGCGATTGGCGGGGCCTCTGGGTATTTTGCGGGATCATATATAGGAGAGTTTACCGCACAAGCGTGGTATGGGTCTCTCGACAGAAATGTGCGTGAGCGGGTCAGCGGATGGCTCAAGGGAAGCCCTCAACCGGTATGCAACTGACGAGTTTCTTGAGAGAGGCTCAACCTGTGAAGAATGTTCTCGCCTTTATCGTCGTGGCCTGCTGCTTGGTACTGGCGACCGCAGCCAGCGGCTGCAAGGATGGGAATAAGGACAGGCCTCCGCCTCCCAGCGGGCCGCCTCCGAAGTAATCTCGTGTCCGGGGGGCAGTGCAAGGTCGAACCAAGCGTTGCACCTGACCGCAGCCCGTGTCTTGGTTTCGCGCGACACCCTGTCATTGAAGCCGGCCGCGGCAAGTGAACGCAGTCGTTAGCACCCAAGAGCCGCCGACGGAAAGACTCGCAACCGCGGGAGCACAATCGCGATGAAGCCAGCCACGTATCAGGAACGCCGTCAGCAACTCCTAATGAGGATGGACCGGCTGCGCGAGATACGCGACGACCTGGCGTCCCGCGACCCGCTGTTCATCAACGGTCTGCCCGTGGATGTGCGGCAGAAGATGCTGCTCTTGGATCGGGAGAGTGTCCGGCTACGGAACCCCGATCTCACCATCGCCTTCGTGGGTGGGTTCAGCGCCGGGAAGTCGTCACTGGTCAATGCCTTCCTTGGCCGATACTTGCTGCCCGAGTCAACGAAGGTAACAACCGCTGTCCCGACGTTCGTCCGCACGGCCTCGGAAGCGGAGAGCGCCGAACTCCACTATCTGAACGAGGCCGAGGTCGAAAAACTTGGCGATCTTTACCGGGCCGAAATCGCGTCGCTGTTCCAAGTGCCTGAACTGGCCACCGAGCCCTACTCATCGCTGTTGGAAAAGGTTAGGCCGCTCGCTTCCGAAGGCCGTGGCCGCCGGCTTGTAGACCAGTTCCAGGCTTATCAGGAGCAACGGCGGTCGCGCGCAAGTCGATCTACGCGGCCGCGTCGCCACGACCAGTATTTCCGAGGCTCAGGACAAGATTCGTGACGAAACCGAAGCGATGTTCCTCGATCGAGTCGTTCTCAAAATCCAGAAGTCGCAACTACCCGAAGACGTTGTCCTCGTTGACCTGCCCGGCATCAGCGTCCCGAATCCACGCCACCGAGACATCACGTTTCGGTTCGTCAAAGAGGAAGCACACGCCGCTCGTATTCGTCCTGATGGCGACTCGCCTCTTCGATAAGGATGAAATTGAAATTGTCGAACTCGTGCGCTCCGGGGAGAGCCGCATCGCGGAAAAGACGTTCTGGGTACTCAATCGGTGGGACTCGCTCTCAGCTGAGCAGCAGCGCCAGACGGTGACGGACTTCGAGAGCAAGATGCGAGGATTCGCCATCCCCAATGGCTTCCAGTCGTTCCGCACGAACGCGCTCCACGGCCTGTTGGCCCATCTGGCGTCTGGCGGCGAATCGCCGCGAGACCTTGCACTGCAGCGGCACGTAAAGGACTACGAGGACGCACTAGGTACCCGCTACGGCGGCAGCCATCAGACCGCGCTTTGCGAAAGCCAAGTCCCGATGCTTCAAGAGCAGGTTCTGTGCTTCCTGAACGAGCGGTTGCGCAGGACCACGTTGCGCTCGGCTTATGAGAATGCGCGGTCCAACTTCTGCGATCCCTTGCCCCACCACCTTCGTCGGGCCAAAGAGGCCGACGATACACTGCTGAATGGCGACCTCAGGCGTCAGGAGAGAGAAGTTTCGCGCCAACGGGTTGACGAGCGATGCGAGGACCGGAAGATAGAACTTGTTAAGCAGCTACGTGAGCTTCGCAATGAAGTTGCGGTCAAGCGCAGCGAACTCTTGCGGCAACAGACTAAGGAACTCGTAGATAAGCTCCGCTCGAAGATCGAAAGTGGCCCCGAAACAGACGCCTACGAGATTTACAAGGAAATCATCGCCGGGCGTGAATTGCGCAAATATCCCTACCACTTCGAAATCGAAATGCGCATCGTGGACAACCTCAACACGATGCTGAAAAGGAATTTCCGCCTCATCGTCCGAAATCAGGTCGATGAGGTTTTCGCCGATTTGGTCAAGCGGGTCCATAACGCCCTGCAACCGATCCGTGAGGACGTGAATTACAACTCCCAGGTTCTCGCTCCCTTCGAGGAGGTAATTAACGACGAGAGCAGCTCCTTCGCCGACCGCATTGACGGCGTTGTGATGACCAAGGCCGCTGAACTCGACGCGTCGCTCCTCTACAAACCCAAATCCTTCTTCGGCCGCGGCGGAAATGAGATCTTGGACGGATTGGAGGCCGCGGCCCGCATGGGATTTGAAAACCTCCGAAACGCCAGCCAGGCCATCAATCCAGGTGATCTCGACGGCAAGACGAAGGCCATTCGCTCAACCTTGACCCAACACTACATCGATAAGGTTCGCCAGTATCACGAGGGGATTACCCACGAGATCTTCCCGATCATCATCAACAACATGCAGCAGATTGAGAGCCGACTCTTGGAGGTCTTGCATAGTAAATACCGACCTGCGCTTGAGGTTATCATGACGCAGGGGGTCGAGGGCGAATTCAGCACGCGGAAGAAGGGTATTGAAGATCGATCGCGCCGCTTCAGAGACACCATCGAGCAGATCGAGCAACTCGGTAACGAGATGACTTCGGTTCTTGCGGAGGTGCCGGCGTAAAGGGGCGGTAATGGGGTCTAACCAAGCGTTGCACCTGACGGGGCCGCCATCCAGGTTTTGCGCGGCGCATCGTCTTTGCAGGAGGCCCCGCCAGGTGAACGCAGTCGTTCTGGAGACGCGCGTAAGTCGGATCGACCGACACACCTTCGAAGTATGCTCGCGGCTCGGCACCATTCTGTACGCTTGTAACCCTCGACTCGTGAACGGGTACTCTCTCACGAGTTGCGGCCGAGCCGCGTCAAACAGTCGGCTTGGGACACGTAGCACTGGCCATTATCAACATGGCATCTGCCCCTGAAAGATTGGCGTCAAGCAGTCGGCTTGGGACATGGAACACTGGAGCGAAGCGATCACCATGAGCGGCTTAGCGATTCGCAAGGATTTGTGCGACCTGGATTTTTTGTCCCTCGGAGCCTTGGTCCATCGGCTGGATCCGGGGATCATCCCGTTCCGCAAGGCGCGATCGATGGAGATCCACGTCTCCGGCGGTGAGTACAACGTCGCGGCGAATCTGTCGGATTGCTTCGGCCTGCGGACCGGCATCGCGACGGCGATGGTCAAGTACCCGATCGGCGAGTTGATCCAGGGACGAGTGCGCGAGACCGGCGTCATCCCGCACTACAAGTGGTTTGAACACGATGGGGTGCGCGGGCCGAACATGGCGACGGTCTATAGCGACCGGGGCGCGGGAGTGCGTCCTCCGGTGGTCTTCTACAACCGGTCGAACGAGGCCGGTGCGTTGCTCAAGCCGGGCGATTTCGACTGGGCGGGGCTCTTCGGCCGCGGGGTGCGCTGGTTCCACTCCGGCGGGATCTTCGCATCGCTGTCCCAGACGACCGCCCCGCTGATCATCGAGGGCATGCAGGCGGCCAAGGCCGCCGGCGCGATCACCTCGTTCGACCTGAACTACCGGGCGAAGCTCTGGGCGTCCGTCGGCGGTGCCGAGCGGGGCCAACAGGTCATCAAGACCATCGCCGGCAATCTCGACGCCCTGATCGGGAACGAGGAAGACCTTCAAAAGGGACTCGGGATCACCGGCCCGGACGTCCACACCAAGTCGAAGCTCGACCCCGACGCGTTCTTCGGCCTGATCGACCTGGTGGTCGAGCAACATCCCAACATCAAGCTCGTTGCGACGACCTTGCGCGAGGTGCACTCGACCAACCGGCACGACTGGGCGGCCGTCTTGTGGCTCGACGGCCAGCGCTACGTCAGCCCGACTTGCGAGCTCGACGTCGTCGACCGCATCGGCGGCGGCGATGGGTTCGCCGCCGGGTTGATCTACGGCCTGATCTCCGGTCGATCTCCCGAGGAATCGCTCCGACTCGGCTGGGCCCACGGCGCACTCCTGACCACCTTCCCCGGTGACGTCACCATGGCCCGGCTCGAGGAGGTCGAGGCGCTGGCCAAAGGCGGCTCGGCACGCGTGCAGCGATGATCCCGCGCTCCGTGGATCGGCGCCAGGAAAAAGTTTCAGTTTTTAATTTTATTCAATGTTCACACAATGAACATAAAAATTGAAAACCGAAACCTGAAAATTGAATGACGAGGAGATTCGAAACGATGTTGACCGCCGAGGGATGCGCCGCGCGTCGGGAGCGGCTCTGGAAGGCGTTGCCGTCGGAGTGCGACGCCCTGGTGATCGGGGACCCGTCGCACCTGATTTATTTCGCCAACTACGTCCCTTCGCCGTTCGTGTTCCGGACGGTCGAGTCGGGGGCGTTGTTGCTGCTGGAGCCGGGGCGCGCGCGACCCTGATCGCTGATGCGATGCTTGGGCCGTTCCTCGACACGGCGATCGTCGAGGAACGGGTGGCCCCCGTCTGGTACGACGGCAACCACTCGGCCCCGTATCGCCGGGGCCAGCTCGTCGCGACGGCGGTGGATCGGTTGGCGAAGGTTCGGGGGCGGAGAGTGGGCGTCGAGCTGTCGTGCGTCCCGGCAGGGCTGGTCGAGGGCCTTCGCGCGTCTCGCAAGGACCTCGAGCTGGTCGACATCGGCCCGCTGATCCGCCCCTTGCGACGGGCGAAAGACCCGGACGAGATCGATACCCTGCGCCGATCGATGCGCGCCGGCGAGGCGGCCCAGGCCGCGGCCCTGGCGGAGGTCCGCCCGGGCATGACCGAGCTGGACGCCTGCCTGATCGTCCATCGAGCCGCCGCCCTGGCGGCAAGCGAGCCGGTCATCGTCTATGGCGACTTCGCCTCGGGACCGCGGTGCGAGCGCGAGAAGGGCGGGCCGCCGACGTCGCGGACGATCGAGCCGGGCGACCTGCTCCTGCTCGACTTCTCGGTGATCGTCGATGGATACCGGGGGGATTTCACCAACACGTTCGCCGTCGGCGGCGGGCCGACGGCCCGCCAGCGCGTGCTGTTCGAGGCGTGTCTGGATGCCATGCGCGCGGGCGAGGGCCGGCTGAGGCCCGGCACGGCCGCCCGCGACGTCGACGCGGCCGTCCGTGGTCATTTCGCGTCCCTGGGACTCGACCACGCGTTCCCGACCCACTCGGGCCACGGACTGGGCCTCGGGCACCCCGAGCCACCCTACTTCGTCCCCGAGAGCACCGATACCCTCGTTGCGGGCGACGTCGTCGCCATCGAGCCGGGTCTCTATATCGAGGGAGAGGGCGGCATGCGATTCGAGCGGAACTACCTGATCACCCCCGACGGTTTCGAGACGCTTTCTCATCACGAGCTTCGCATTGAGCAATGAGCCGCCCGGCAGCAGACTCATCCCAGAGGAACCGTTCATGACCCGGATCATCCTCAAGACAATCTACGTCCCCTTGCTGTTGTGCGTGTTGATCGCACCGACGAGGGCCGCCGATCTGGTCGCGCTCTCCCCGCAGACCTGGGACCGGTACATCCCGCAAGGGAAGGAGGTTGACGGCATCTACGGCGACTTCGCGATGGCCAACGACCAGCTCGTCGCCGTGATCGCGCACCCGATGCAGGGCCGGAACGCGAACATGACGGTCCGCAACGTCGGCGGATGCCTGATCGACCTGACGCGCCGCGACGTCCAGAGCGACCAGCTTTCGGCCTTCTACCCCGGGGCATCCTCCCGCGACCTGAAGTTCGCCGGGATCGAAGTCGAGGCGCCCACGACCTACGAAACGGCCGAGCTGGACCGCGTGTTCGTCCGGGCTCGGAAGGTCACGCTGAAGCTGGTCGCCTCCCCGCGCGATCAGACGCCGGATGTCGAGGTGGCCTATACGCTCGAGGACGGTCAACCCTTCCTGATGGTGACCACGATGTTCGCCAACCGCGGCGGGGCCCCGCTCGACGCCGAGTTACTCGATGCGATCCGCGCCGACCGTACTTTCGAGCACGGGCCCGACCAGCCAGCCAGCCTGTTCTGGGCCTATGACAAGCATTTCGGCCAGGCATACGGCGTGGCCGCCGATGGGCATGAAATCCTCGGTGGCAACGCGCGTCAACTCCTGCTCCGCTACCGGAATCACGATGGCAAGGTGGTTGTCCGGCTGGCGCCCGGCGAGTCCTATCGGCTCACGCGGCGGATCATTCCCGGAGCCAATCTCTTCGACGTCCGCCGGGTCGCCGACCGGCTGGCCGGGAAGGCTGACCATCCCGTTCGCCTCTCGGTGAAAGATACGGCGGGCCGGCCGGTCGTCGGGGCCGACGTCGCGATGGCGCGCGGCGGCCAACGGGTTTCCTGGGGCCGCACGGACCACTCGGGTCAGATGACGCTGACGGCCGGTGATGCGTCCGGAACGCTGACCGTCTCGGCACTCGGGCGAGGCACGAAGTCCGTCGAGGTCGGGCCCGATGCGCCGGACGCGCTGTCCGTCGAGCTGCCCGAGGCCGCGGCGGTCGCGGCGCGGATCACCGACGCCGCCGGCAGACCCATCCCGTGCAAAGTCCAGTTCATCGGCCGGGACGGCACGGAGAGCCCCGACTTCGGGCCCGATAGCGGCGAGATCGCGGTCCGCAACGTCTACTACAGCCACGACGGCCGCTTCCGGCGCGAGCTAGGCCCCGGTTCTTACGACGTGATCATCAGTTATGGGCCCGAGTATGACGCAGTGTTCACGCGAATTGATGTGAAGCGTGGTAAGGAAACGCCTTTGGAGGCGAAGCTGGTCCGCTCGGTGAAGACGGAGGGATGGATCAGCACCGACTTTCACAGCCATTCCAGCCCGTCGGGCGACAACACCTCGAGCCAGCTCGGGCGGGTGTTGAACCTCCTTTGCGAGCACGTCGAGTTCGCCCCTTGCACGGAGCACAACCGCCTCTCGACCTATGAGCCGCACCTGAAGCGGCTGGGGGCCGAGCGACGGATGGCGACCTGCGTCGGAATCGAACTGACCAACGAACCCCTACCGCTGAATCACCAGAACGCCTTCCCGCTGGCCTTGCGGCCCCGCACTCAAAATGGAGGCGGCCCGACGCCCGACGACGACCCCGCGATCCAGATCGCGCGGCTGGCTCTCTGGGACGGCGGCAGCGAAAAACTCGTCCAGGTCAACCACCCCGACATCGGCTGGATGTTCCATGACCGCAATGGCGATGGCAAGCCGGATTCGGGCTTCAGCGGCATGTTCGGCCACATGGACGTCATCGAGGTCCACCCGCTCGACACGATCTTCGCCGCACCGACCGTGGAGTTCCGCGGCCGGTCGCGGAATAACACGATCGTCAACTGGCTGCAGCTCCTCAATCTCGGCCGGCGCATCCCCGGCGTGGTCAATACGGACGCGCACTACAACTTCCACGGGTCGGGCTTCCTGCGGAATTACGTGAAGAGTCCGACGGATGATCCTGCCGAGGTCCGGACGCTCGACGTGGTCCACGCCGCCGAGCGCGGGCACATGGTCCTGTCGAGCGGGCCGTTCCTGGAAGTCGAACTGCGTTCTGCCGATGCCGCGGGAGGTCTGGCAATCCCTGGCAATGACCTGGCCGTCCCAGGCGGGAAGGCAACCTTGCGGGTCCGCGTCCAGTGCCCCAACTGGTTCGACGTGGATCGTGTCCAGGTCTTCCTCAACGGCCGGCCGGCCGAGGCGCTGAACTTCTTGCGGGGTGCTACGCCCGATCCATTCTCGGCCGCGACGTTGAAGTTCGACCGGGAGATCGCGCTGGCGCTCGACCGGGATACGCACGTGATCGTCGCGGCCATCGGCGAACGGTCGAAGCTGGGCGAGGTCATGGGTCCCGACCACGCCAACGACCGGCCCGTGGCCGTCTCGAACCCGATCTTCGTGGACGTCGACGGCGGTGGGTTCAAGGCCAATGGCGACGCGCTCGGCGACCTGCCCCTCAAGGGCGGACTGTGATCGATGAACTGGCGGCACGGCGGCGAGGACCGCGGGCTCCGTGGTGGCGTCGCCGGTGCATTTCAAGGTCGTAGCGTCTCTTTGAGGCGCCGGATCGCCCGACACAGCTCTTGAATGGCAACCACGCGCTCCCCTGGGGAGGTGCGCTGGAATGCCATTGCGAAGGCGCCCGGCGCGTCGCCGGCCCAGAACTGGGCAACCAGGAGTTCGTCTCGCAGTTGTACCAGCCGGCGCTCGTTGTGGACGTTCTCGAACGCTCGTTGCGCACCGGCGATGTCACCCAGCCTTGCTCGGACCCTCGCCAGCTCGAATTCGGCGTTGACGTGCTGTTGAACCGCACGTTCAGGTCCTTCGGCAAACGGCCGATCCCTGAGCGACGGTGGCTCCCCGTAGGGCGGAATCGTCGGGTCCTGGGGATGCCTTTCCATGGTGTCCGTCGCTTCTTTCAAGGCGAAGGTCAGGGTTGCTCGGGCGGCGGCGAGGTCACCCGTACGAAACTGGTCGTCCGCGATTTCGATGAGCCGTGGGATCGCCGGGAACCCGTGGCCGGGGGTCTTGGCCAGAACCAACGCCCCAGCCGAGTCGTTCACGCGACTCCTTGCGCGAGGCCGAAGCGAGCGCATCGGCCTTGCGGACCGGATCGTGGATGCGCCCGGCCGTCTCGATCGCCCGATCAACGTCTCCCAGCTCGGCGCGCGACACGACGACGGCGCTGATGGCCTCGTCTCGCGGATACGTTGTCCGGCGTTCGCGAGAGCCGCGCCATTGCTCGCCGCGCTCGGGCAGGGAGTCGGCGGCGACGAGCGCGGCCTGGAAGTCGGCGTTGGACTCGTCGCACCGGCCCGCTTTGGCTTCCGCAAGGGCGAGCTCGACCAGTCCCTTGGCCCGCGCGCTCGCCGCCTTGCTATCGCGCAACTTGGCGAGCCCTTCGATGGTGGCCCGCGCGCCCTCGAAGTCATTCAGCCGCGCCTGAAGCTCCACGATCGTCGCAGCGCTGTGGTAACGATCTCCTTCAATCGCGACGACGGGTTCCGCCTTGACCAGGAGCGCCTGGTTGACCTTCGCGGCGGTCCGGAGCCGCGTTCTTTGCGGTCTCGCGATCGATGGCCGAATCGAACGCCGGCTCCATCTGGTAGCGGTCCACCCCGGCCCTGTGGCCGATCGACTCGACGACCTGGCTGAGGGCCCAAAGCCTGAGGCTCTCCGGAACCTCCCCGATAATGCGGAATGCGCCCTCGTAATCCTCGACCGTCGCGAGCATCAGCATCGGCAGGTGCATCGGATAGGACCGTTCGCGGACGTCGCCCGGGAGGGAGCGGCCGAACTCGAGGGCTGTCTTGCAAAGGGCGCGGGCGGTCTCCTTGTCGGCCACCAGCCAGCGCACGGCCGCCATGTCCTTCAGCCCGTAGAGGCGACGGATCGGGTCGCCCAGCGCGTTGATCTGCGGCGCGACGGCATCAATCGACGCACGGGCGCCGGCGATGTCGCCCATGCGGACCTGCTCGCGGATGGGATTGAAGGCCCACTCCACCCTCCCGCGAATCTTGTCCTCGGCCGCGGCACGGGCCTGTAGCAGGACCTGCCGCGCCGCCTCCGGGTCCTTGGCCCGATTGAGGATGTCGGCTAACGACCGGCCGTCTGACAGGAGGAGGTAAAGGTTGAAGGGCCTTCCGTGCGGCGGATCGACCTGATTCACGTCGAGCGCGATTCGGACGGCATCCTGGTAAGCTGCGCGCGGCCTCGCTCGTCTGGTTCGCACGCGCCAGGTCGAAGGCTCGGGTCTTGAGACCCTCGTAACCATCGGCTGGCTTCGAGAGACTTGCCTTAACGGCCAACTCGCGCGTGGCCCGCGCACCTTCCGCATCACCGACGCTCGCCTGCGCGTTGGCCAGCATGTCGAAGGCTGTGGAACGGTGCAGGTCGGCAAGTTTGTCCTGTACCGCGACCACTTCACCGACCGCATCACGAAGCCATCCGCGAAGCGTCGCGTCGTCCCATTGCCGCGGCTGCGACTTCTCGGTGTCGTCGTCCGAGAGAAGGTCTCCGTACAGGCCGCGCCCGGTCGTCAGAAAGGGTACGACCGCGGTGAACGCGACAACCAGAATGCAGCAAACTACCGGTGCGTGGCACATGGAGTTCCCCAATCGCTCGAACGCCATCACGGGCCCGATTCATCGAGGATTCAGCAATTGCCAAACCAACTGGATTGTGTACCGGGCCGCGTGGTCGACACAAGACGAAAACGGGCATGCGCCCGCCACGGCGCGCCGTGGCGAGGACGGCCTCAGCCGGATTGGTCCGGTCGGCTCACCCGGCCGCGGGCGGGAAATCGCCAGTGCACCGCCATCCGCACCGGGATCGGTCGACACCGATCCGACGACCCGATCTCTCGGCCGACTCAGGGGACGATGAGCGGCCCCGGAATGCGTCACGATCCGGCTTGTCAGCTCCGCCGCTGGATCCGTCGAATGCCCGATCGGAGAGCGGCGCTCACGGCGAGAATCCCGAGGAAGGCCAGTGCGGTCGGCTCCGGGACCGCCATGGCTGACACCTGTCCGATCAGGGTGGTCATCCCGCCGTCGATCCCGCTGGGAGCGAGCGTCTGAGGCGTCATGACGTTGAAGGAACCCAGGGAAAACGGGAGGCGCATTCATTCCGGTGGCCTGGATGGACGTCGCCGTCGCCACGACATCGGCGGAGGTCGTTCCCGTGATGCTGCCGTTGATCACACCCTGGATGGTCAGATCCGAGGTGTTGCTATTCTGGGAATCCGAGTGGAAATCCACGCTGATAAAAAAAGGCATGTTTGTGAACGTCAGCGTGGCCCCGGTGGGCACGGTCGGTGCCTGGAAGGTCGCGAGCTCGAGAGAGCCGGGGCCGAGCAGGCTTCCATTGATCGCATTGAGGGTGAAGTTCCCGACGGGGTTGCTCGCCGCGGAGCCGACATCGCCCGATGAGGAGTACGCGTAGGAGATCGGGTCCGCCCTGACCGTTCGTGCGAAGCTCAGGGCGATCAGAGGAGTCATTAGGAGCGGGAGCCAGAGTGTGGTCAATCGCCGCATTCAGCATGTCCTTCCTTGAACATGGTTTCGCTCTGAGGGTGGTTGTTGCCGATGCCAGACGTTTATTGTGTTGTGAATTCGATTCGCGGGCAAGCTCAATTGTCACGAAATGTTGGACTCGCGGACCTCGTCACGACAAGCAATTTCCCCGCAAGGAGATAGGGAGACCATCCCTCGTGAGGCGAACGACAGCCGAATTCCAGATTCAGCGACATTTGGGAATCAAGCATCTCAAATTCGGTCATTCGTCCGGCGCGTCGTGGCCGGATCGGCGGATCCGCTCGATGATGTCGGTCGTCGAGCGATCGGCGATGAACGGGAGGATCTGAACGACGCCGCCGACCGACTCGACCAGGTCGGCTTCGGGCAAGCGGTCGCGGGTATAGTCGCCCCCTTTGACGAAGATGTCCGGGCGTACGACCTCGACGAGCTGGCAGGGCGTATCCTCGTCGAAGGGGATGACGTGGTCGATGCAGCTCAACGCGGCGAGGACCTGGATCCGATCCTCGAGCGTGTTGATGGGCCGGCTGGGGCCCTTGAGGCGACGGATGCCCTCATCCGAGTTGACGCCGACGATCAGGATGTCGCCCAGCGCCTTGGCGCGGCTCAGGTAGGTGATGTGGCCGCGATGGAGGATGTCGAAGCACCCGTTGGTGAAGACCACCCGCCGGCCGGCGCGTCGATGAGAATCGCGCAGCTCCGCCAGGCGAGCCCGATTCGAGACCAGCTTATCGCCGGCGGCGACCTGGTCGCGGAGGTCATCGGCCGAGCAGGAAACCGTCCCTTCCCGGCCGACGACGACCGCGGCGGCAGCCGAGGCGAGCTCCGCGGCGGCCGTCGTATCGGCGCCGGCCGCCAGGCCCAGCGCCATCGCGGCGAGGAACGCGTTGCCGGCACCCGCGGCCCGCGAATGCTGCGCCGCGCGGGAATACGTCCGATACGGGGGCCGATCGCGCTCGAAGACCAGCGCGCCCTCGGTGTCCAGCGTGACCGCCGCAATCCGTGCCCCCGTCACCTCGAGGATCCGCGAGCCCTCGGCGGCCATCCGCTCGACGCGCGGGCCGCCGCGATCGATCGACGCTGTCCCGATCAGCCGGACCGCCTCCTCATAGTTCGCCTTCGCGACCGTCAGGCCCACTTCGCGATAAACCGCCAGGTCCTTCGAATCGGCGACGACCACCCGCCGGTGGTCGCGCTGGAGGCGCGCCAGTGCGGCGATCACGTGCGGCGTCAGGATGCCGTATCGGAAGTCGGAGATCACCACCGCGTCGCTCAGCGGGAACAGCTCGACCAACCGATCGATCAGCCCCTGCTCGACGACCGCGTCGACCGGTCCTGTGGTCCCCTCGTCGAACCGGAGGAGGAGCTGCGATGCCATGCTCACCCGGGTCTTGACGAGGGTCCGCCGCGTGGGGTCTTCCCGGATCTCGTCGGTCGCGATCCCCCGTCCCTGGAGGAGCCGGCGGAGCCGGTCTCCTTCGGAATCCGCCCCCACGACCGAGAGGAACCGCACGCGGGCGCCGAGGGTGTGGACATTGACGGCCGTGTTCGCCGCACCGCCGGGCGCTTCGCGGCGCTCGTCGACGGTGACGATCGGCACGGGCGCCTCGCGACCGAGCCGCGCGCCGGTTCCCGAGAGGTACGCGTCGAGCATGGCCTCGCCGAGGACGATGACCTCCCGCCCGGCGAACCGATCGACCAGGTCCGTCAGATTGTTGCTCATCATGAGCCTCTCGCTCGCGCCACGACCGGCCGCGCAGCCTCCGCGGGCCGGCGTCCCTCCCGGTCGAACTCGCTCGATTCTACGATCCGCCGCGGTGGGGTTGTAGGGTGCTCCGTGAGCACCCATTGATTTGACGCGGGAATTCGGTGCTCACCGAGCGCCCAACGGGGCCTCGCCAGGGCGCCTCACGCAACCGGTCAGGGGAGGATGTCGGCCACGGCGATCCAACTGGCCTCGCCCCCCGCGACCACGACCGGCACGTCCTGCCCGCGCCCGAGCACCTGCTGGGATTGATAGCCCTCCCGTCGCGGGTCGGACCAGACCTCGATTTGCCCCTCGGCCAGGTTGACGATCCAGTAGACCGGGATGCCGGCCGCGGCAAAGACGCGGGTCAGGTCCGTCCGATCGGCCGGCACGCGCGTATCGGCGATCTCCACCACCAGGGCCACGTCCTGGGCCGTCACCGCCCGCTCGTCGTAATCCTCGACCACCCCGCGGATCACCGCCAGGTCCGCCGCCGGCTTGCTCCAGTCCGAGGCGACGATCGGGACACCCTTGGCCACGTGCCAGCCGGGCGGGACGATCCGCCAGAGGATCCGCAGCCCCTTGTTGCCGGCCACGATACTGGGACGATTCCGGCCGGTCTTGGCCACGAGCAGTCCCTCGATCAACTCGACACGCTCACCCTCGCCGATCGTGCCGTCATCGACCATCCGGTCATACTGACGGACCGTCAACCGATACAGGGCGGACCCCAGGCTCGAGCTCGGCGGGACCTTCGGTGGATCGACAGAGGGCGCGGTCATGGATCTCACTCCGACAAACATCATTGGCGGGATCTCCCTCGAGGCAGCGTCTCTCGTCTCGGTCCGGCATCCACCCGGCGGGGCATGTGGCAAGGCGTCAGGGGCAAACTCGGGATAGTGTTCAAAGGTTTAGTATAGCGCGACACGGGTCGGCTGTCAAGATGTTGAGGAGGATCGTCGGATCGACCCGAGCGAGTCCATGACCTCGCCGGATGGACCGGCGACGCCGGACGTTTTCCGGGCAGCCATGCTACACTGGGAACGCCCGCAGGAAACCCGGCGCGGGGCGTGTGCTGCGTCCTCGGGAGAATGGCCGAAGGGTGGAAGGGCGGACGATCCTCGGATTCGGAGTGGAGTCATGGCCGGTCGGGACGGGGTCCTTGCGGCCACTCGGCGGGTCCTGGTGTTCGCGGGGCTGGCGCTGGCGGGGACGGTCGTGGTCGTCCTGTGGATAACGGCCACGGACATCCTGTGGTACTTTCCGCAGGAGCTGCGCGTACGTTGGCTCGCGCGGAACCTCCTGGGGCTGGCGGCGATCTACGCGGTCGGCCGGCTGCTGGCCGGTCGTCGCGAGGCCGGCCGGCCGACGGCCGATCCCCTGCGCTGGGGGCTGGATGGGCTGGACCGCCTGGCGGCGACCGCGATGGCCGGCGGTCTGACGATCGCCATCGTCGCGGCCTGCGTGGGGTTGCTGGCGACGTGGGTGCCACATTACCTGTTCTGGCCGTGGTTTCGCGATTCCGACACCTTCGCCACCATCGCCCAGTCGTGGGATGCCGGCATCCTGCCCTATCGCGACATCCGCGGCTACAACTTCCCGGGTGCCATTTATCTGTTCTGGCTCCTGGGACGCGTGGCCGGATGGGGCCAGACCTGGGCGCTCTACGCCGTCGACGCCGCCGCGCTGGTGCTCCTGGGCGTGACGCTGGCCGCCTGGAGCCGGCGATGCCTGGGCGGTCGCTTCGCCGGCGTTGCGGCCTATCTGGCGTTCTTGACCTTCTATCTGAACCTCGACTATCAGACGGTCGCCGAGCGCGACTGGCACGCGAGCCTGTGCGTGGTCCTGGGCCTCCTGATTCTCCAGGCGTGGCCGGGCCGGACGAGCCGGATCGTCTCGGCCCTGCTGGCCGCCATCGCCCTGACGATCCGTCCCCACGTGCTGCTATTCCTGCCGGCCTTCTTCGCGGCGATCGCCGAGGGGATCGCGCGACCGGACACCGAGCCGGCGGGAACCGGCCCTCGCGCGGGTTTCATCCGATCCCTCGCGGAGTGGACCCTCGCCTTCGCGACGTTCACCGCCCTCGCCTTTTCGCCCCTGGTGATCGCCGGCATCGCCGATGACCTGGTGCGCGGGCTGAGGATCGCCGCCTACGGAGGTCCGTACCACCGGGCTGATACCGCGACCTTCGCGCAAGTCATCGCCGTCCAGTTCCAAGAGCCGCCGACCCTGATCGTGAGCGGGCTGCTGATCCTGGTCCTGTTCTCGACTCGAGGCGCGTCTCGCCGCCGGGCCGCGACCTGGGCGCTGGCGCTGGCGGCGGCGTTGCTTTATCGCTCGATTCATCCGGTCCAGCATTATTACCTGCTCCTTCCTCAGATGCTCGTCAGCACGGTCGCCTTGGCGACACCCATGGCCTGGATCGCGGACCGCGCGAAGATTGCCCCGATGCTGCGTCTGATCGCCCTGCTCGCGCTGATCACCGAGATGAGCCAGGGACTCCCCCGTTACTGCGACGTCAACGCAACCCGCAGTGCCCTCGGGTCCCTGGTGCGCGGCGAGATGCTGCCGACCTGGAGCCCGCCGGGGAGCGCCAACTGGTTCGGGCTCCTCTACGGCCGCTGGTACTCGTGGGACGACTACCGGCGCGTCTTGATCCATCTCCGGGCGACGACCAGCCCCACGACGCCCGTGGCCAACGTCTTGAAGGAGGCGCCCTTCCCCGCGATCAACGGGCCGGCGGCGAGGCTGTCTCCCTTCCTCGCCGAGTCGGGAATCTGCTGGATGTTGATGGTCCATATCGACCTGGAGCCCGAGTTTGCCGCCGTGCTCGAGCGGTCCAGCGATGCGATCGTCGTTTGGGCGCCCGACTCGCACAAATACCCGTCGCATCTCAACCTCGCACGCCTGACCGAGGTCATCCGGAAGCACTATCGCCTCGAAGCCCGATTCGGCCACATTGAGGTCTGGCGCGCGCGGAGGAATCCCCATGAAGCCGGGCCGATGAACCGGGTCTCCGACGAGGCTCGCTTCGCCCGCCCGGCCGCCTTTCGAGGCGGATCCGCGCAAGGTCGTGTTGCGTTACCGCGACGCGTCGGTGTGTCCGCTCAACGGAGCCGGACGGCGCCCGGTTGGGGGGCTAGGGTTGGAGTGAGGATGAGGATTACCCTTATCTCCACATCTTTCGCACGGGCAAACCCGTCGTAAGGCGGGGACGCAAAGCCATGGGGCCGAGAGCCTTTCAACGTCTCTCGGCTTGCCAGGTTGCCGAAGGACTGAGCAGCAAGCAAGGGCGTTTCGTGGACGAATCCGGTTGAACGGTTCGTCGTCCACCCCTCGGCTCGGTGACCTGAGACCAGAAGGCTGTTCCGGTGAAGCCCGTCGTCTCCTCCCTGAATCACGATCGTCGCGTGTGTGGACGTAGTCCGGTCCGGGGATCACACGCCGGTCGTTCTCCATCACGGGGACGCCTCGCACTCGGCCGGACGGCAGTCCTCCGCCCGCCGATGTCTGTCATCGGCCCGGCCAAGGAATGGTTCCCGGTCGCCGCTTGCGAGCTCGGTCAAGTCCTCAGCCCGAATCCACCATCACATCGGGGGATGTCGTGAAATCGCTTCAACGTTGGTTCGAAAAGCGGATGGCGGCTCGCTCGGCCCAGCGCCCTCAGTCTCGGAGAAGCCGGCCTGGACTCGAGCAGCTCGAGTCCCGAGTCGTGCTCTACTCGGCCACCGGCGGTGCCTGGATAAACCCCCAGGTCGTCACGATCAGCTTCATGCCGGATGGGACCAGCCTTGGCAACGGCACGACCAGCAACCTGTTCTCGACCTTCAACAAGAACCCCTATCTGGCCGGACGCTGGGAGAATCAGATCCTCCAGGCCGCGCAGGTCTGGGCCAAGCAGACCAACATCAACCTCGTCGTCGTCCCGGACGACGGGGCGCCGGAGGGCGGCGGCAACTACCAGGAGGGCGACCCCGGCATGGGCGACATCCGCATCGGCGGCTATAACTTCGAGAGCTCGACCCTGGCCTGGACCAACCTGCCGCCGTCGATCAACAACTTCTCGATCGCCGGCGACATGGAGTTCAACACCGGCGCGGCCTGGAACATCGGTCAGACGTACGACCTGGCCACCGTGGCGATGCACGAGTTCGGCCACGCGCTGGGCCTGGGCGAGAGCAGCACCTCCGCCAGCAACGCCATGTATCCGGTCTACAACGGCATCAAGAAGGGCCTGGCGGCCGACGACATCGTCGGCATCGATAGCCTCTACGGCGGGGCGCGGGCTCCGGACGCCTACGCCGGCCTCAACGCCACTGTCCTCACGGCGGCCAACCTGGACAGCCTGATCAACCCGAGCACACTCACCGCCCTGGCCTACAACCTCGACATCGCCAACCTCGGCCAGCCGGAATTCTTCAGCGTGGACACGCCGGCGGGGATGTCCGGCCCGATGGAGGTCTCGGTGCAGAGCCAGGGCCTGAGCCTGCTGTCGCCGAAGGTAACGGTCTACGCCTCCGACATGCAGACGATCGTCGGCTCGGCCAATGGCCTCGGCCAGTACGGCACGACGCTCAACGTGACCCTCCCCAATGCCGTCGCCGGCCAGCGATACTACATCGAGGTGCAGGGCGCCGACACGTCCGTCTTCAGCACGGGCGATTATGCCCTGGGCCTGAGCTTCAACGGCACGACCCCGCCCACGGAGGCCTCGCCGATCATCGCCTATCCGAACGGCACCCCGCTGCACGCGGGGGGCGGGCAGGCGCAGTACGGATTCGGCCTGTCCGGCTCGACGCCGGCCATCACGGGCATCGGCCCCGACAATGGCCTCAGCAACAGCGACGGCATCACCGACGTCAACCGGATCTCCATCTCGGGCACCGCGCTCAGCGGCGAGACCGTCACGGTGTACGACAACGGGTCCCCCATCGGCACGACGACGGCCAACAGCAGCAACACCTGGACGTTCAACAACACGGGGACGGCCCTCCCCGACGGCACCTACGCCATCACCGCCACGGCGACCGACCCGTACGGCAATGTCAGCCCCTTCTCGCTTCCCTATGCGGTGATGATCGACACCGCGCCGACGCCGGCGCCGATTGTCACGGGCATCAGCCCCGGCACGATGACGGGCACCACGATCACCACCACCTCGGCCAATCCGTTCGCGTTCGGCACCGCACAACCCTATAGTCAGGTCACGTTCTACTGGGGATCGACGGCGATCGGCAGCACCACGACCAATGCGGATGGGGATTGGAACTTCTCTACCCCCCTGGCCAGCCTCGGCATCGGCGGCACCTACGCCATCACGGCCCAGGCGACCGACGTCGCCGGCAGCGTGAGCGGCCCCTCGGCGACTTACTCCGTGAGCCTGCTCCCGCCGCCCTGGTCGGCGCCGGCCGCGACCGTCTCGAGCGCGAGCCTCACGGCCGCCAGCATCCTCAGCACCAACCCCGATGGGTCCTTCAATACCGTCGCCACGCCCAGCTTGAGCGGGACCGCGACGGCGAACTCCCAGGTGGTGGTGATCGAGGACGGCCTGATCATCGGGATCGCCTCGGTCAATTCCGCGGGGAATTGGTCGTTCAGCAGCCCCGCACTCACGCCGGGTCGCCATCGGCTCTCCTTCGAGGCCGTCAACCAGGCCGGCGTCTTCAGCATCGCGGTCGACCCGATCACGATCCAGGTCTAAAGCGGCGACGGACGGGGACCGCTCGGGGTGGTCCCCGGTCGCGAGGCCGCGGATTAACATCCCGATCCGACCCCAACGCGATGCCCCGATCGCACCGAATTCTCCCGGTCTTCTCGCCAGGAATCCGAGTTAAAGGCAGCCGATTATGAGGCCATCACCGGTGGTTGCAATCGAGCGAAAACCGGGACACTCCTCGCCGAACACCACCACGGGAAGAAGGCGGCCCACTCTCGTTCCCACGCGGAGCGTGGGAATGCCGGGTTCGACGCTCCGCGTCGCGTCGTTGGTCTCCGTCCGGGAAGAGGACGCGGAGCGTCCCAGACGGCATTCCCACGCGGAGCGTGGGAACGAGGAGGCAACCGGCGGTGGTGTTGAGCGAGGAGTGTCAAAACCGGGCGGTCTGCGAGGATTTCGACTCTCATCGAGGCCGTGGCCATCGCGCCGGAACGCCGCGCGGCTGCGATTCGAGCGGCTCGAGTCGAGGAGCCTGATGGCGGCGCCCCTCGGAACAAGCCCCCTCATCGGACCGGCCGAACTGCCCAACGAGACCCTGGACCAGGCCATCGACCTGGGGCATCTCAGCACCGGCACGGGGCTTCAGGAGTACGGCTCCATCGGCAACGGTCCCCAGGGCGCCGTCGACGTGGAATGGTACAGTTTCACGCTCGATGGCCCCGCCCGCGTCAACTTCGAGCTCATGCGACAGCAGCCGTCCTCGTCGTTCAACGGGGTCATCAGCCTGTTCAACAACGACCCCTACGATTTCGGGGACCCCTACGACCCGGACGGCCATCGCCTGCTGGCGCAGGTCGATGGCAAGACCGATGGCGGCGTCGCCTCGTTCAATGAACTGCTGGGCATCGGGACGTACTATCTGGCCGTCAGCGGCGACGGCAACCTTCATTTCAACCCACTCCTGGCCGGCAGCGGCCTCCCGGGGAGCACTGGCGATTTCGTCCTCAGCCTCCTCGTCTCCGATGCCGGGCTCGCGCCGGCCACCGGCCCGCAGGTGTTGACCAGCGATCCGGCACCCGGCGCCATCCTGAGCGCATCGCCGCTGGCGATCCGGATCGAAATGAGCGGTCCACTCGATCCCTGGACCGTACTCAACGGCCAGACGGTGCAGTTGGTCTACAGCCCTGATGGAGCCTTCGACCAGGACGGTCAGCAGGTCTCCCTGGGGTCGGTCAACTTCCCCTCGGCGGTCGAGGATTTGCCCCCGTGGGGCGGCGATTCTTCCGGAGTCATCCTGCACTACGAGGGCGTCAACGAGCTGCAACTCTTCCCGGCCAGCCCCCTGGCCCCCGGCTATTACGAGGTGCTCCTCACCGGCCAGAGCGTCGAACGGCTCGCCGGCACTTGCCGACCCCTCGGGGAACGACCTCGGGGCCGATGCCGCCCATCCCCAGGGCCAGGACATCACGATCCCGTTCCAGGTCGACGGGATCGAGGGCCGCACCGGCGCCGACGCCCCGGTCGACGACACCGCGGCCACCGCCCAGGACCTGGGCAACCTGACCTCGGGCCGACTGGTGCAGGTCGCCGGCACGATCGGCGACGACCCGTTCTACAACCCCGCCAATTTCCCCGATCCGTCAAGTTTCAACTGGCCCTACGATCCCAGCAACCCCGGCAACCAGGTGGACATGTATCATTTCACCATTACCGGGACCGGGAATTACGCGATGGTGGCGGAGGTCTTCGCCGGTCGCATCGGCTCGCCGCTGGATCCCGGAGTCAGCCTGTTCAAACTCGATCCCGTTGATAACAGCCTCCAGTTCGTCGCGGGCGATAACAATACCTACGATCCCGCGACGACGACCGACGGGTTCTCGACGCCGCTGTACACCGACTCCGCCCTGTTCGCGAGCCTGACGGCGGGCGATTATTACGTCGCCGTCGCCAGCGGCTCGAACACACCTTCGCCCCTGGAGGGCCTCCCTCCCGGGACCCCCGGCCTGTTCGACCCCACCGTCTCGCACAGCGGTTCGCTCGGTTCGAGCACGGGCCCTTACGTCCTGAATCTGCTTGTCCAACCGGCCCCCAATCCCCCCCATGTCGTCACGACCACCCCGAGCCCCGGGGCGACCCTCACCCAGCCCCCGTCGCAACTGACCGTCACGTTCGACGAGCCGATGAACATCGCGCAACTGGCCTACGAGACATACCAGGTGACCTCCCAGGACAACATCTCGGGAATCTACGTCGAGGCGGCCGACGGGACCAAGTACCTCCCGCGCTTCGAGTCCTACGACTCCGCGACCAATCAGGCCACGTTCGTCATGCTCGACGCGTTGCCCAACGGCGATTACCAGCTCCACCTCTCCGGAGCCGCCGGGCTGACCGACCTGGGCGGGAATCCGCTCGTCGGCAACGACCCGAGCGGCGACTACGTGGTCCCGTTCACCGTCAACGCGCCCCCGCGCGGGACCGACGGGAACCCCCTGGAGTGGAGCGCCCAGCCGTTCAACGACGACAACGGCCAGCCCCAGGACCTTGGTGTCCTCTTCCCGAACGAGCTCGCGGCCGGGGTCACCATCACGCGCGATTTCAGCCAGGACCCCAGCCAGGCACCTCTGGATACGCAGGACGCGTACCAGTTCCAGGTCCTCATGAGCGAGAATTACACGTTCACGCTTTCGGGCGATAACCTGCCCGCGGTGGCCGCTTTGTCGTTGACCGATGCTTCGGGGCAGAGCGTGGTGATGAACTCGTTCGGCGGGACGCTGATGTATGGCGATCTCGCCCCCGGGACCTATCAACTCACGGTATCCGGTTGGAACCAGCAGCAGGCGGCCAACATCTCCTACCAGGTCAGCCTGACCTTCAGCTCGGAGAACGACAACGCGCCGCCCTTGGTCTCGGGCTCGGCACCCGCGGTCGCGATCCAGCTCAGTAGCGTCGCGCCTCCCACGTCTCCGACCCCGCCGCCGCCGGTGATTCCGCCGCCGGTGATTCCGCCGCCGGTGACGGGCCCGTCCCCCGTCGATCCCCCGTCCACCGGCACCGATCCCTCGACGATCGCGCCGAGTTCGGCCGTTCTCGCGATCGCGATCCCGCCCCAGCTCCAGGGTGACCCGCTTACCTACGGCGTGACCTCCACGGACGTGGTCGCCCTGGCCGCCAGCCCGATGGGCGGCGTGGTCGCCCCGAGCTTCGCCTCGACGGCCACGGCTCAACTCGCCCTGTCGAACACGTCCGCCTCGCAGTCTGCCGCGATGGCCGGACTGATCGTCGTGAGCACCTCGTTGAGCTGGCTCGAACCGGGCCAGGAGGTCGCTGCGACTCCCAGCGAACCCGGGCCGGTCAAGTACCCGACGATCGCGGTTCCGGATTGTGGAGTGCTGTTGGCTCGCCTGGGGAAGCGCTCGATGGCGCTCGCCGCCGGGATCGGGGAGCTCTCGATGGCGGCTCGCCGCCGGGATCGGGGAGGTCGAAGGACAGCCGTTCCCGATCCCTGAACCCCGAGGCGAGGCGCAGTCGAGCACGCCCCCGAGTGACGCGAAGCCGAGCGACGCCCAATCCGAGCCGCCGAGCGAGTCCGATGGGGAGCGGACCCGGGGCTTGATCCTCGCATTCACCGGTGTCGCCCTGGCGGTATACGCGCGATGTCGCGGGCTCGTCCACCGGGATGGACGCCGCGTGGAGAGGCGGAGTTGTGCCAGGCCGGGCATGATCCTGCGACGGCACCGGCCCGCGGCGATGAGGAGGGTCGAGGCATGAGCGAACGATCGGCACGGGCGGATCACACGCAGACCTGGAGGATGCGGTCCTCCGAGCCCGACGCCGCGGAGGCCACGCCTCCGCCAGAACATGACCTCGAGCCCAGGCCGGTCGACCCCGCGACCGACACGGGGGTCGCCAGCCAGCTCGTCGCGGAGGTCTTCCTGCGTCGGAAGCCGGGGCAGGCGCCTCGCCCGGACGACGGCCAGGACCGCGTACCCGAGGACGCCCGCATGCTGGGCACCCTGGTGCGGCACCAGGACCTCATCCGCACGATGGGCGCGAGGAGACGGACCCAGGAACGACTGATGCGGCTCGTCGCCGAGGGGGAGGAACTCTTCGGCTTCCGCCTCCGCCATCAACTGGGCCGCGGCGCCTTCGCCAGCGTGTACCTCGCCGAGCAGTGCGACCTGGCCTGTCGCCCCGTGGTCCTGAAGATCTCCGCCACCGAAGGGACCGAGCACCAGACCCTGGCCCGGTTGCAGCACACCAACATCGTACCGATCTTCTCGGTCCACGAGGATCAGGAAGCCGGCCTCCGGGCGGTCTGCATGCCCTATTTCGGCGGCGCGACCCTCTCCAGCGTCCTGGAACGGCTCTGGGATGGGCAGGTGCCGCCGATCCACGGCGCGCAACTGGTCGAGGCCCTCGAGTCGATCGGCTCCCCGATGTTGCCGACGGCGGTGAGCCAACAGCCGGGGAGCGTCGATCGGTCCGGACCGTCCGCCCAGGAGCCGCCGCCGGAGGCGCAAGCCCTCCTGGCCTTCCTGCGCGGGCTAAGCTACTACAAGGCGGTCGCGTGGATCGCGGCCCAACTGGCCGAGGGACTCCATCACGCCCATCAGCGGGGGATCCTCCACCGGGACATCAAGCCGTCGAACATCTTGCTCAGCGCCGAGGGGCAGCCATTCCTGCTGGACTTCAACGTGGCCCAGGAGATGGCATCCGACAACACCGTCGCCATCCTCGGCGGGACGGTGGCCTACGCGGCCCCCGAACATCTCGCCGCCCTCCTGCACCGCACCTCGGAACTGATCCGGAGCGTCGATCGGCGGTCGGACCTGTACTCGTTCGGCCTGGTCCTGGCCGAGATGGTGACCGGCGAGCGCCTGTTCGAACAGGGTGCCAGCTATTCGGCCCTCACCACCCAGATCGAGACGATGGCCGTCGAGCGCAACAAGAAAGCCCCCTCCTTGCGGCAGGTCCGGCGGGATGTCCCCTGGAGCCTGGAGAGCATCGTCCGTAAATGCCTCGACCCCGATCCCGCGCGGCGCTATCAGCAGGGCGACCATCTGGCCGACGACCTGCGCCGCTTCCTGGACGACCGCCCGCTGAGATATGCCCCGGAATTGAGCCGGGTGGATCGGATTCGAAAGTTCTTCCGTCGCCATCCGCGGCTGATGACATCGGGTTCCGTCTTCGGGGCGGCGCTGGCGGCCCTCCTGGTCGCCGGCGTGGCGCTGATCGGCGCCCAATCGCACCTGGCCGAGGCCAGCACGCGACTGGGGCAGGCCCAGGCCGAGGGACGGAAGCGCGCCCACGACGCCGGCACGATCCGCGCCTTATGCCTGGTCAACACGATCCTGGGACATCGCAATCACCTGCATCAGGGGATCGCCGTCTGCGAGCAGACGCTGGCCCTGTACCGGTCCCCGGACGGCCGGCTCGACGAGGCGCATCCGGACTGGGGGCGGCTGGCGCCGGAGGATCGCCGACAGGTCGCCGAGGACCATCGCGAGTTGCTCCTGCTCCTGGCGGGGGCCCGCGTCCGCCTGGCCCCGGGCGATCGGCCAACGCTGGTCCGCTCGCTCGCACTGCTCGACGAGGCCGAGGCGATCCACGGCCTGGAACCCTCCAAGGCGCTCTGGGTCGACCGCGCCAGTTACTGGAGCCAGCTCGGCAAGACCGAGCCAGCCAGGGCCGCCCGGGACCGGGCCGACACGATCCCGGCCACGAGCGCCCAGGACCATTATCTCCTGGCGATCTCCTACGCACGGCGGGGAGGCGGCGACGGATACCGCAGGGCCATCGCTGAGCTGGACGAGGCCCTGAACCTCCAACCGCGGCATTACTGGTCCGCCCTCCAGAGAGGGATCTGCCACCTGGAACTGGGCGAGTATGCCCAGGCACTCGGCGATTTCGGCACCTGCACTGGCCTGTGGCCGGAGCACCCCTGGGGTCATTTCAATCGGGGCGCCGTCCTGGACCGCATGGGGATGAAGGGCGACGCCATCAACGACTACACGGCTGCCCTGAAATGCGACCCCGGGTTCGTGGCCGCCCTGGCGAATCGCGCCCTCGCCCGGGTGGAGCTCCGGCAGTATGGGCCGGCGCTGATCGATTTCGACCGGGCCCTCGCCCTCGACGGGCCGGCTGACGCCGCGATCGTCGCCGGCCGGGGCCTCGCCCTGGAGGGGGTGGGGCGACACGCCGAGGCCGACGCGGCGTTCCGCCAGGCGTTCGCGATGGTGCCGGAATCCGACCCGGCGCATCCGCATCAACTGGACTTACGGCTTCGCCGTGTCCGCTCGCCTGCCCGAGCGGGCGCAGGCCGCCTTCGACGAAGTGCTCCGCAAGGATCCTCAACAGCCCCAGGCCCACTATGGCCGCGCGATGCTGGCCATGAATCGCGGGGAACTGGCCTCGGCCAGTCGATCCTTCGACCAGGCCCTGGCGGCGAACCCGGGTTTCATCGAGGCCCGGCGCTATCGGGCGGTGGTCTTGTCCCGACAGGGCCATTGGGACCGTGCCACCCGGGATATCAACTGGTGCCTGGACCGCGAGCCCGGGTCCGGCGAGACGCTCTATGCGGCCGCGTGCGTCGCGGCCCGGGCGGCGGAAGCCGCCCCGTCTCCTCGTGCCCTCGACCAGGCGTTCGATCTCCTGGAACGGGCCTGGTCCCTCGGCTCCGGGCCGAGGGCCGATGAAGATCCCGACCTGGCCGTGCTCCGGCGGGATCCCCGGTTTTCGCGACGGATGGCAAAGGCGAAATCGCTCGGGACGGACTCCGAGGATGTGGCCGGAGCCTCAACCCCTTCTCCACCCCAGCCGTGACACCGGCGACCAATCTGTTCGGGAAATCAAGATGTTAGGGCTCCGTAACCCCGTTGTCCGGGACCGCCGCACGATCACGGACGATCGCGTCAAGGCGCTATCCCTGGCCCTGCATGAAGAGTTCTCCACGCCCTTCTCGTTCTACGATGGCTCGACCGGAGAGCCACTCGGCGACGGGGATGCGAGCGGATCGCCGGCCGCGCCCCAGCCAGGCGTCTCGCCGGAAATCCTGGCGATCGCCGCCGAGGGACGACCCCATGTCAGCCTCAGGAGCGTCGAGTGCTTTCGGCTGGTGCTGCCGATCCAGGAGGCCGATGGGACGACGCTGGTTGCGATCGGCGACCTCCCCGCCCTGGCCCGAACCGCTCAGGCCGCTCGTCTGGAGCAGGCACGCATCCAGAAATGGCTCCAGGCGGTCCACTCCCGGTTATCGTTCACGGGCGGCTCGATGATGCCGCACCGGAGCGACCCGCTCCACGCTCAGCAGCTCAAGACCCTCCTGGAGGGGTCTCGGGAGCTGACCGACCTCCTGACCAGCCTGGGAAGCCCCGGGATATCGAGCACCGATCCGGACCGCATCCTTCGGCGAGCCGCGGCCCTGCTTCGCGCGGAGACTCTGATCTGGGTGCCATCGCAGGAGAGCGAAACGGTCGTCATCCAGGGAGCCCGCCGTCCCTCCGCCCGGGATAGCCGCGAGCTGGCTCGATGGATCGCGCGAAACCCCGAGTGGGATCCCTCGGGATACCTGATCCTCAACGAGGCCCCGCTGAGCGGACTGGGAGATCGGTTCCCGGGGATCATCAGCCTGATGGCCCTGTCCGTCGTTGACAAGAACGCCGGCGGCTGGCTGATCGCCCTGAACAAGAACGAAGAAGCCCCCTCGGATCGATCGCCGGAACGGGACGGGCCGGCCGCGGGAGCCGAACGACCCGCCACCGCGCCTTATCCGCCTCGCAGCAATGGCCCGGCCATCGTCCCCTTCCGTCGCATCGACCTGGCCCTCCTGAGGCCCTTCGCGTCGCTGCTGGGACTGCACGCGCGCAGCGCGCGCCGTCAATCCCAGGTCCAGGACCTCTTCGCGGGGCTGGTCCGCTCCCTGACCGCGGCCATCGACGCCAAGGATCCGTACACGTGCGGCCACAGCGAACGCGTGGCGCGGGTCGCCGTCGAGCTGGCTCGCGAGCTGGGTCTGCCCGAGGCGGAGTTGGGGGACGTCTACCTCGCCGGCCTGCTCCACGACATCGGCAAGATCGGCGTCGCCGATTCCGTCCTCGGCAAGCGCGGGTCGCTCACGTCCGAGGAATTCTTGCAGATCACCCAGCACGTCCTGATCGGATGCCGGATCCTCGAGGGTTTCGGCGGGATTTCCCACCTGTTGCCTTCGGTCCTTTCTCACCACGAGCGCTATGACGGCACGGGATATCCCCACGGCCTGAAAGGGGAATCGATCCCCCTGCTGGCGCGGATCCTGGCGGTCGCGGACAGCTATGATGCCATGAGCACGGCCCGTCCCTACCGGGCCCCGCTGGCACGCGAGCAGATTGAACAGAACCTGGCCCTCGGCCGGGATCGCCAGTGGGATCGGGCCGTCATCGACGCCTTCTTCCGCACCCGAGAACGGATCTATTCCATCGAGGCGCGCGGGGTTGGGGAATCGGTCTGGTTCGCCCTCCACGCCCCGGAAAGTGGTTACTCTCCCCATTATCCCCGCCGTTGATCGCCACTCATGATCTAGACTTGGGTGGGGACACCACAATCACTGGGCTCGATCGGTCGGTCATCCGGAGGGAAGCGTTCCGCATCGGCCGTTGGGTGTGAGGGATGGCCATGAGAATCCAGCCTGTGACGCAGCAGGTCGAGTCGAAGCGACCTCTATCCCGAACCTGCAGGAATGCCTGCCTGGTCCATATTTACCCGACCGGGTTGGCCATGGGCACCCGCCACCTCCTGGGGAACGAAACGATCGTCCTGGGCCGCGGCGATGACTGTGATATCACCGTGGTCGATCACTCGGTCTCGCGCCGCCATGTGCGGTTCGACCTGGACATCGACGGTTATCTCGTCACGGACCTGGACAGCACCAACGGGTCCTTCGTCAACGACACGCCCGCGCGTCGGACTCCCCTGGCCGATGGCGACTACGTCCGCGTCGGCAACTGCCTGTATCGTTTCCTGGCCGGCGGCAATGTTGAGGCCGAATACCACGAGGAGCTGTACCGGCTGGCGATCCTCGACGCCCTGACCGGCCTGTACAACAAGCGCTACTTGTTGGACTACCTCCAGCGGGAGATCGACCGCTCGGCGCGGTACAGCCGACCGCTGGCCCTGATCCTCTTCGATATCGATCACTTCAAGTCGATCAACGACACGATGGGCCACCTGGCCGGAGACCTGACGTTGCGCGAACTGGCAGGCCGCCTCCGGTCGGAGATCTGCAAGGACGATCTGCTGGCCCGCTACGGCGGCGAGGAATTCGTGGCGGTCCTGACCGAAGCGGACCAGGCCACGGCAGCCGCACTGTCCGATCAACTCCGACGGACCGTGAAGAGACAGCCGTTCATCTTCGAGGGTCGCGAGTACGAGGTCACGATCAGCCTGGGGGTGGCCTCGATCCAGGGGAACGATGTCGTGTCCCCCCTGGAGTTGATCAAGCGGGCCGACGAGCGGCTCTATCAAGCCAAGCGCGACGGCCGCGATTGCGTCGTCGCCTGAACGATCCCGGATCCCGGAATATCCGATTCTGCGCCACCGACCCGGCGGCTGGGATCCTGCCGGTTGAGGCCAATTGTGCGGATGATCCGGTCGTCGCCGGGCGATCCGGCTCGAAAGGGGGCGTCCCCGGGCGAAGGAGTCGCCGTCGGCCCGCCGATATCCTCACGGCAGCCTTGCGAACCGACCGACCGATCGAGACGGTTAGAGCGCATCACGCTTGCGTTGCGCACACGAGGCTAGCCGATCATCTGCGGCCTGAAAGGCCGCCGGAGCCCAGCCCCGGGTGAAACCCGGGGTCCGACAGCAAACCCGCATCCGAGCGGCCTGTAGGGCCGCAGGAGACCCCCGCCAGCACCCCTTCAGGGTGCACCCGTCGGGGCGGTGCGACCGAGTCCCGGGGTTTCCACCCCGGGCTGGGCTCCGGCGGCCCTTCAGGCCGCAGAAGATCCGCTGTTTGCGTGCGCAACCCATCGGTAAAGCGCTCTAAGAGACGGGCCGAGGATGGCATCCGAGCCTTGTCGGGTGGGTGAAACCTACCAGACACGGCCGATGGGGACGGTTAAAGAGACAGCATTCTCGCGACGGAACCGGCCGGCGCAGGACGGAGAGGCTGACCCGAGCCGGCAAGGAGGCATCACCCCGTGTCACCGCAGGTCAACCGGCGGGAAATCCTGGGCGCAGGCGGCGCGGCGGGGGCGATCGCGACCGTGGCGGCGCTCGCCGGGGGACCGCCCGCGACGGCGCGGGCCGGCCCGGTCGAGCTGGGCCGATTCGTAAAACGCTCGGGCGTACAGGGCAAGATGACCGGTGCCCAGGCGGTCGCCGCCGCACTGGCCTGCGAGTGTGTCCCCTGCGTCTTCGGCATCCCCGGCGCCCAGAACAACGAGCTGTGGGATGCCCTGAAGGCCCGCCGGGTCCCCTATCTGCTGGTCGCGCACGAATTCTCGGCCAGCGTGATGGCCGACGCCGCCTCGCGCGCCACCGGCGCAGTGGGTGCCTTCGCCGTCGTGCCCGGCCCCGGACTGACCAACGCCATGACCGGCCTCGGCGAGGCGCTCTACGATAGCATCCCGGTCGTCGGCATCATTACCGACATCGATCGCTCGGCCCACGCGCCCGTCGGCCAGGTGCACGGGCTGGCCAATGCCGCCATCGTGCGACCGGTCGTCAAGGGTCTGATCGAGGTCCGGCACCAGGCCGAGATCCCCGGCGCCCTCTTCCAGGCGTTCCGGCTGGCCCGATCGGGCGAGCCGGGACCGGCCGCGGTGATCATTCCGTATCCCCTGTATCAAGAGGTTTGGGACTACGACCAGCCGGTTCCCCCGCCCTATCCCGTGCCCTTCGACGAGGCCGCCTATAGCCAGGCCCTCGCCCATCTGGCCGACCGTCGGCGGCGAGTCGGGATCTACGCGGGCCTGGGGTGCATCGAGGCCGCCCCCGCACTGGCCGCGGTCGCCGAGCTCCTCCAGGCGCCTGTGGCCACGTCGGTCAGCGGCAAGGGGTGCATCCCCGATGCGCATCCCCTGGCCGTCGGCTGGGGATATGGCCGGCAAGGGACCCGCGCCGCCGAGGCGGCGTTCCGCGACGTCGATCTCGTGCTGGCCATCGGCGTCCGCTACAGCGAGGTCTCGACGGCCAACTACGCCATCCCTCAGCCGGGGACGTTGATCCACGTTGACATCAACCCGCAGAACCTCGGCCGAAACGTGCCCACGCATGTATGCCTCTGTGCCGATGCCCGCATCTTCCTCGACCGGCTCCTCGCCGACGGCGGTGCGATCCGACGCCCCCCCTGCCCTAAACTCTGGCAGGATATCCACAAGTGGCGGCAGGTTCGACCGGTGTGAGGCGGTCACGGTCCGGGTCGAGCCGTGCGTGGACCCGCTGTTCTTCCTCGGGAACTTGCGGACCGGGCTGGGTCCCGAGGAGCTGATATTCGTTGACGTGACCGCATCCACTCACTGGGCGTCCGAAACCATCGAGGTCCAGTCCCCGCGCCGTTACTTCACCCCGGCGAACAACCAGAGCATGGGCTGGGCGATCCCGGCGGCCCTCGGCGCGCAGCGAGTCTGCCCGGATCGTCAGGTCGTCTGCGTCACGGGCGACGGCTGCTTCCTGATGTCGGCCATCGAGATGTCCACGGCCGCCCGGGCCGGCCTGCCGGTCAAGTTCTTCGTCTTCGACGATGGCGCCTATCACTACATGCAGATGCTCCAGGAGCCCGTCTACCGCCGCACCACCGCCACCGACATCGCCCGCATCGACTTCGCGGCATTCGCCCAGTCGGTCGGCTTGACCTTCAACCAGATCGCCAGTAATGCCGATGTACTCCAGGGTATCCAGCGCGCCCTAGCTTGCCCCGGTCCCGTACTCACCCAGGTCATCGTAAGTTACGAGGGGCGCGAAATGCGATGGCTGGGCGCGTTGCGATCCCAGTACATCAAGGCGCTGCCCGGCCGTCAGAAGATCCGGTTGGCGACCCGGATCGGCGTCCGAACCGTCTCCCGGCAGCCGGATAGCGATTGATCGCGAGAGGCGTCCGCCGATCGCGCGGGTTGACCTTCCGTGAAGCGGGCCTTGTCCGTAAGATGCCTCGCCGCGCGGTCAGGGTCGGGTCGAATCCCGATCGGGCTCGATGCGGTGGGATGTAGAGTCGTCCTCCGTAGGATCCCTGCGCCGTGCGCGCATCTGGGGATTCCGAATTCCGGATTCGCGATTCCGGATTCCCGGATCCTTCCCCTTCGGGAATCCGGAATCTCGAATCGGGAATCCCGATTGGGTTGCGGCCGAAGGCCGCGTTAGGGGATCCTTTCGGATATGGATGTTCGCACGAGCCCCGGTGCCAGGGTGCCGCACGCGGAGTTCTTTCCGCCGCCGCCGACGCCGCGCGGGCCGAGCCTCTGGAGGGCGCGGCTGGCCGAGGATCGCCTTCAACTCGTGCGGTTCTGGCCGGTCGTCCAGAACATGGTCGTCCAGGAGCTGCGCGTCCGCTACCAGCGGTCCATCCTCGGGTTCTTCTGGACGCTGCTCAACCCGCTCTTGATGCTGGCCACGCTTTCCCTGGTCTTCTCCCATCTGCTCAAGACGGACGACCCGCACTTTACGCTGTTCCTGCTGGCCGGGATGGTCCCCTGGAGCCTCCTGAGCGTCAGCCTCAACGACAGTGCCATGTGCATCATCGCCAACGAGGGACTGATCCGGAAGATCTACATCCCGAAGCTGGTTTTCCCGTTGTCTCGGGTGCTGATCGCCCTGGTGACCTTCGTCTTCTCGCTGGGTGCGATGTTCCTGATGCTGTTGCCGCTCGGGGCGCTCCCCTCGTGGTCGATGCTGGCGTTGCCGGTCGTGATCGCCCTGTTCGCGATCTTCACGCTGGGCCTGAGCCTGATCGTCGCGACGGCCAACACGTTCTATCGCGACTGCGGCCATCTGATCTCCGTGTTCTTGCAGGCCTGGTATTTCCTCACGCCCATCCTCTATCCGACGAGCCGTTTTCCGGACAATGCCCAGTGGATCTTCTGGCTCAATCCGGCCTACTACTTTATCGAGCTGTTCCACGACGTGTTGTACGCGGGACAATGGCCCGGTTTGGGGCTGTGGTCGATGTCGGCCGCGATCGCGGCGGCCAGCCTGGGAGTCGGTTATGCCATATTCAAGTCGCACGAAGACAAGATGGTCTTCCGACTCTGATCGGCGGCGGGGCACCCGCGCAGCAGCATCCCACGACCGCGTCCCCGCTGATCGAGCTGAACGATGTCTCGCTCCGCTTCGTGAACTACGCCGATAAGCAGTATTCGCTCAAGCGGGCGGTGCTCGACCTGGTCCTGCGCCGCGAGTCGCTGGGACCGCGGTCCGAGTTCTGGGCGCTGAGCCACATCACCTTGAATATCGTCAAGGGGGAGCGGGTCGGCGTGATCGGCGGCAACGGCGCCGGCAAGAGCACGCTCCTGCGCCTGCTGGCGCGGATCTATCCGCCCACTTCGGGACGGGTGTCGATCCGCGGGAGCGTCGCCCCCCTGATCGAGATGGGCGCCGGCTTCAATCCGGAGCTCTCCGGCGCCGACAACATCGTGTTCAACGGCGCCATGCTCGGGTTCAGCCGGAGCGAGATGCTCGAAAAGGCGGCCGGGATCTACGAGTTCACCGGGTTGCGCGAGTTCGCCGAGATGCCCCTGAAGTACTACTCCAGCGGGATGTACATGCGGCTGGCCTTCGCCATCGCCACCGAGGTCAATCCGGATATCTTGCTCATCGACGAGGCGCTGGGCGTCGGCGACGCCGCATTCCTGGAGAAGGCCCGCGCACGGCTCCACAACCTCGTCCAGCGAACCCACGCCCTGATCCTCGTCTCCCACGACCTCAACGCCCTGCGCGAGTTCTGCACGCGGGGCCTGTGGATCCAGCACGGCCAGCTCGTCGCCGACGGGCCCGTCGAGGACGTGATTCACCAGTACCTCGCCTGGACGGCCGCCCAGACCGCCGCCTCGGCGTGACCATAACAGGCTGTTTCAAAACGGGGACTGGCTCCGAGTCTTCGAGGTGCCTGTCCCCGTTTTGAAACAGCTTTTCAGCCACGCCGAGTCCCCGGAAGGATAATCCAGCCTTCCGGCCACCCGGCCCTCCCGGAGATCCCCTGTGAGGCACTCTCGCTCTCCTCGTTTCGAGGTTCCGGGTTTGCGCTGGTGGATCGGAGGGTTGCTCTTTGCCTCCACCGTCATCAATTACATCGATCGACAGACGCTCAACGTGCTGGCGCCCTACCTGAAGGCCGAATATCACTGGACCAACAGAGATTTCGCCTTGATCGTGATCGCGTTTCGCGTCTCGTATGCCGTCGTGCAGCTCATCGGGGGTCGCCTGGTCGATGTGCTGGGCACCCGGAGCGGCTTGGGCATTGCGGTGGCGTGGTATTCGGTGATGGCCATGCTGACATCGTTGGCCAATGGCCTCGGGAGCTTTTGCACGTTCCGGTTCTTGTTGGGCGCCGGCGAGGCGGCGAACTGGCCCGCCGCGACCAAGGCCGTCTCGGAATGGTTTCCGGCTCGAGAACGTGGCATCGCGGTGGCGCTGTTCGATAGCGGCTCGGCGATCGGAGCGGCCGTTGCGCCGGTGCTCGTGGTGTGGCTCTTTCACGTGTTCGGCACCTGGCGTCCCGCGTTTCTGATCACGGGTGCGCTGGGGTTTCTCTGGCTACTCGCCTGGATGGCGACGTATCACCGGCCGGAGGATCATCCCCACATCAGCGATTCCGAGCGGGCCATGATTCTCAGGGGCGCTCGGGCGGAGCTGAGACCCTGGCGCCCGACGCGCCCCGGTGTCGAGTCTCGTGCGCTACCGGCAGACCTGGGGCGTTGTCCTGGCGAAAGCGATTCTCGATCCATACTGGTTTCTGGTCGCCGATTGGTTCGCCCTTTTTCTGGCGAGCCGCGGGTTCCACCTCGAGGACACGCTCCTGGGCTTCTGGATTCCGTTCCTTTGCGCGGATCTGGGGAACTTCGTGGGCGGTGGCCTGTCCAGCTACTTCATTCATCGGGGGTGGAGTGTGGGGGCCGCGAAGGATCATCTTCCTCATCTGCGGCCCACTGATGCTGCTCATGATACCGGCGGTTTACACCACGCGGCTCTGGCTGCTGATCGCCGAATTCGGGCTGGCGACGCTCGGCTATGCGGCCTGCGCCACCGTCTTCCTGACGTTGCCGTCGGATCTGTTCGAGAGCGGGTCCGTGGCCACGGTGAGTGGGCTCGCGGGGACGGTCACGGGCTTCGTGACGATCGCGGTGACGTACACCATCGGAGTGGTCACCGACAAGTATTCTTTTGAGCCCATCTTGCTCGGGGCGAGCGCGGCGCCTGTCCTCGCGGCGATCGCGGTGTTCGCCCTGGTGCGGAATACGCGGAATACCGGGAATGGGGTATTGCTCAGAATCTAAGAGCGCCTAACGCGGCCTTCGGCCGCAACCCAATCGGGATTCCCGATTCCCGAAGGGGAATGATCCGGGAATCCGGAATCTCGAATCCGGAATTCGGAATCCCCAGAGGTGCGGCACGGCGGCAGGGATCCTACGGAGGACGACTGTAAACGACCCGGACCCTCACAGCTCTTGACCCTTCTCCCTGGAAGAGTTCAACCACGAAATCCACGAAAAATCCAGAGAGTGAAGAAGATGAATAGCTGATCTGAGCTCTCGGCTCGGATCGAAGTCGCCGCGATTCCCGAAAAACGGTTGATCCCCACGCGGCCATCCTGGTATAATGTACGGAAGTACAGAAAACCATCGTCCCTCAACGAGGATCAGGTCGGTGGACCGCCTTGCAAGGGGAAGGAGCACACCCATGACCGATGTTGCCACACAGACGACGATTCACTCTGCGGAGCCACGGCCGAGGGCGCTTCGACCGGCCCGCGCGGTCTGCCGGTTGACGATTGCCATCAATGGCATGGACTATCGGGTCAATCCGAACCGGGCGGACGGATCCGCGGCGTTGAAGGCGTATCGGCTGACCAAGACCGACGGGACGGGGTACGACGCCGCCCTCACGGTGCACGGCCTGACCTGCGACTGCCCCGACTTCATCTTTCGCCGAGACGGCATCGACCCCGAGGGCTGCAAGCACATCAAGGCGATGGTCGCGTTCGGCCTGCTGGACCGCAAAGGAGTGGCGCGATGATCGCTTCGACTCTTCCCACGACCTGCGAAAGCGTGACGATCACCACGGATGCATTCCGGCTCGATCGCGCACCGCCGCCACGGGACGACTCGACGCTGACCCTGGCCGAGGTCATCGCTCAGGAGACGGTCGCCTTCCGCGCTCGGCGGACGGCCACGGGCGAATTCCTGGCCCGGCAGATGGAGCGCCTGGCCCAGCTCATCCGCTGGACTGGCGCGACGACGCCGGAGGACCATGAGGTGCGCATGGAGGTCTGGGAGGAAGAGATCCGCGAGCAGTGGTTCGATCGGGGCTACCATGATGGCTATGAAGCCGGCCGCCGGGACGTGGCCCGGGGCCTCCGCGGGGATGGATATTAACGCGCGGGTCGATCGTCGCGATCTCGCGATCGGGATTGACCCCGTCGGGCTTCGTCGGCATGATTTGTGACCGAATCGCGCACGGAGGCCGATCGATGCCCCGTCGGGGGGTCAAAGGAGCGACCCGGCATGCCGATGGCACAACTCACCGTCATGGTCTCGGCCCTGCTGGGCTGGTCGGACATCGAGATTCAGGCGAGCCGCGGCGACCGCGCGACTGCGTCCTATCGGAGCGTCGCGTCATTGGACCGGCCGACCGAGCGAACCCTCGAGACGCTCAAGCGATACGACCTGGAGCGCGACTACCGGCGCGATGTGAACAACACGCTGCTGCGGATCGAGAAACTCGCCCAGCGTCGGCCCGAGGCCGAGCTGGTCTATGCGCTGGCCGAGCTCTCCTGGATCGAGGGTCGCCGGCTGGACCGATGGCGCAAGCCCCAGGCCCTCGATCGGTTCCTCGACGCGGCGGCCTACGCGCACGACTACCTCTTTGAGACCAACCCGGTGCTGGTCGAGGGCCGGAGTCCGTCCGATCCCCGCTATCGCCAGGCGATGGAGATCTATAACGGGAGCGTTGACCACCTGATCCTGCGCGGCCATGACCAAGGGGCACATCGAGCCGCAAGAGGGAAAGGTCATCCCGTTCAAGTTCCACGGCCGCGAGGAGAAGTTGCAGATCGTCCTCCAGGATTCACCTTGGCAGACCTCCGACATCCACAAGATCCTCCTGGCCTCGGATTTCGAGGTTAGCGGCTTGAACCGTGACTTCAACCAGTACGGCCTGGGAATCCCACTCATCGGCGTCCGCGAGGCGTCGGATAAACTGAAGGACCGGGCACCGCAAGAGCGGTTCTATCCGAACGAGATGGCCTTCCCCTTGACGGCGTTCCTCGTGCCGAACTCGCGTCTCCTCGACTCCAATGTGGACGTCGAGAAGGCCCGGGTCTGCACCCTCTGGCTGATCGACCCCGTGCGGCATCGAACCGTCGGCTCCGACGAGAAAAATCAACTGGCGCTGGAAATCGACCTGACGACTCCGCTGGCCTACATGTGGTCGCGCACCGACCTCGAACGGTTCCGATGGTCGGGTTTGCTCCGCCCGGAGAAGGTCCTGGAGCGGGCGAACCTGTTGTTGATCCGCCCGTATGAGCCCGGGAAGATCCCGGTCGTCATGGTCCACGGGTTGATCTCCTCCCCCTTGGCCTGGATCCCGATGCTCAACGAGCTGCAGCGCAACGCGGCGATCCAGCAGAAATACCAGTTCTTGCTCTACATGTACCCGACCGGCGTGCCAATCCCGATCGCCGCGGCGAGCCTGCGCGAGGACCTGATCCAAGCCAAGCAGATGTACAACCCGGACGGCCGCGATCCGGCCTTCGAGCGGATGGTCCTGCTGGGGCACAGCATGGGTGGCTTGCTCAGCCACATGATGGCCGTTGACAGCGGCGATAAGCTCTGGCGGCTCTACTCGTTCCGGTCGTTCGACGAAATCATCGGTCCGCACGAGGTGCTCGACGAACTGCACAAATACCTCTTCTTCAAGTCGCTGCCGTTTGTCAACCGGGTGGTCTTCCTGGCCACGCCACATCACGGCTCGGATATGTCGCGCGGCGTGATCGGCCGGGTCGGCACCAACCTGATCTCCGAGTCGGATCACATTCACAAGCTGCTCTACGGACTGGTCAAAGACAATCAACACGCCTTCGACACGCGAAAGTTCCGGCGGTTCCCGACCAGCATCGAGACGCTCTACTCGAATTCGCCCATTCTGACGGCCCTCCTCGCCATGACGCCGAGCCAGAAGGTCGCCTTCTACTCGATCATCGGGTCGAATCGCGTGACAGGCGTGGAAGAGTCCACTGACGGGGTCGTCACCTGGCACAGCTCACACCTCGATGGCGTCCCCGAGAAGATCGTGCGGTCCGACCACGGCGTGCAAAAGGCCCCCGAAGCGATCATCGAGGTCCGCAGGGTCCTCCTGGAGCACATCAGCGCGACGGCCGCGACTCAGGAGGCGCGCGCCCCGCGAGGTTCGGCGTCGATCCCGCTCGAGCCGCCGGCGACGGTGCGCTGACTGAGGCGATGGCCCGGGCTGACGGGCCGCCGCTCCGGTGATAGAATCGGGCATGCTTTGATCCCGCCCCGGCTCGCAACCGGAGAGGTTCGCTCATGAGTACCGCCTCGACGACCCGCCCACCCAGGTCCCCTTCCGACGAACCGGATCCCTTCCGTTACGGCTGGCGGTACGTCCGCATCACCGGGCCGGATGGGACCGAGGAGTTCGATCAAGTCCCCCTGACCCTGGAGGACGTGCTCCATCCCGAGGAAGGGGATTTCATCGTGCAGAGCGACCCTCACGATCGCGAGAGGACCTACCTCAGAACGGTGTCCGAGGCTCGACTGGAACACGATCCCACATCGGTCGTGCTCTCGGACTGCCGGGTGGATTGGAACATCCCCGGTGTCAGACCGCTCGGCCCCGACCTCGCCGTCTTTTTCGGCGTGAGACGGTATTCCCTCTGGTTGACATTCGACGTGGCCGCGGAAGGCGCCCGGCCGGCTCTGGTCATCGAGATCACCTCGCCGGAAACTCGGAACAACGATCTGGAGATCAAGGTCGACTATTACCACCGTGCCGGCGTACCCCAGTACGTCATCGCCGACGTCACCGTCGAAGACGAAGAGCAACGACGCGTCGAGTTGATCGAGTATCGCCACGGACCGAGGGGTTATCGGCGGTTCAAGCCGAACAAGCAGGGTCGCATCTGGCTGCCGGCGGTTGAGTTGTGGCTGGGCCTGACGCGCGAACGTCGGGGCGGTTATATCCGGGTAGCCTGCTTCGACCCCGGGACGGGTGAAGAGGTAGGGGACTACGCGGCGGTTGACCAAGCACTGGCGGCGGAGAAGAAGGCCCGCGCCAGGGCCGAGAAGGCCCGCGCCAGGGCCGAGAAGGCCTGCGCCAGGGCCGAGAAACAGGCCGCTGCCGAGGCCGAAGCCTGTGCCCAGGCCGAGGCGCGAATCCGCGAGCTGGAGGCGGCGGTCAAGCGGCTTGAGAAGGGCTCGTGAGGGAAGCATTGAGAAGTCAAACTCCGAGTGAGGCCGAACGATGTCCAACACCCTTGCCGAACGGCTGGCCGCATTTGCCCTGGAAACCCGGTTCGAGGATCTGCCTTCGAACGTGATCGTCGAAGCCCGTCGCCGGCTGCTGGATTCGATGGCCTGCGCCGTCGGAGCCCTGGCGGAGCCCTGCCTCGACGATCGCGGCGCCGGGTGGCCGGCCGGTTCGCGGGGACGCCCGTCGGTCTCCTTGATCGGCGGCGGCCGGTCCACGCCCGACTGGGCCGCGTTCGCCAACGGCGTCCATATCCGTTACCTCGATTGCAATGATACGTATCTCTCGCTCGAGCCGGCGCATCCGAGCGACAACTGGGCGGCCGTCATGGCCGCGGGCGAGGCCGCGGGAGCCGACGGGAAAGCCTGGATCACCGCCGCGGCGGTCGCCTACGAGGTCCAGTGCCGCCTCTGCGACGCCGCCAGCATCCGCGCCCGCGGCTGGGATCACACCACGTACGGCTCGCTCTCCGCGACGCTGGCCGCGGCCCGGCTGCTGGGGCTCTCGCACGAGCAGACGGTCCACGCGCTGGGGATTGCCGGGACCACCGGGACCGCCTTGCGCCTCACCTGCGCCGGCGAGCTGTCGATGTGGAAGGGATGCGCGTTCGCCTTCGCCGCGCGGAATGGCCTGTTCGCCGCGATGCTCGCCGCCGACGGCATGACCGGCCCGGCCCCCCTGTTCGAGGGCGACATGGGTTTCTTCCAGCAGGTCTCCGGCCCGTTCTCCCTGCCGAAGCTGGGCGGTCCCGGCGCCGAGGACTGGATGCTCCCCAAGACCTCCATCAAGTTCGTGCCGGCCGAGTATCACAGCCAGTCGGCCATCGCCGCGGCCTTCGAGCTGCGGCCCCGGATCGGCGACCCGGCGCGGATCCGCTCGATCGAGATCGCCACCTTCCGCGTGGCCGTCGAGATCATCGGCAAGGATCCCGAGAAGTGGCGGCCCCAGACCCGCGAGACGGCCGACCATAGCCTGCCCTACTGCACGGCCGTCGCCCTGGTGGATGGCCAGATCACGGCGGAACAATTCACCTCCCAGCGGCTGGCCGACCCCGCCCTGCTCGACCTGGTCGCCCGCACCCGCATCGTCGAGGACCCGCAGCTCACCGCCGGTTACCCGGCCGGCACGCCCAACCGCGTGACGGTCACTCTCGACGATGGCAACACGCTGGTTTCCGAGATCGCCTTCCCACCCGGCCACGACAAGAACCCGCTCACCGACGACCAGCTCGCCGACAAGTTCCACGGGCTGGTCGATCCCGTCCTGGGACGCAAGACCGCCGACCGGATCCGGGAGCGGGTCTCCCACCTCGAAACCGACCCGGCACCCCATCAGACGCTCGAGTGGCTCAGAGGCTGACCGAAGAGCCGCTCACTCGGGACTTGACGCGGTCCGTCCGCCGCGATTACATTCGGGGGACTTACAATTTGGTGCGCATCTTATCCAGAGTGGCTGAGGGACGGGCCCGACGACGCCACAGCAACCGGTTCGCCAACATGGCGAATGCTGGTGCTAACTCCCGCCCAGCGTCTTTTTCCGGGATGACGATCGGCTGAAGCCGACCTCCAACCCCGAAGGATGACGCCGATGGGGCAGATAAGATGGTCAACGGTGTGCCGCCGATTCGGAGGCCGCCGTCAACCCTCCTCATCTTCCCCCTCCTCCCGGGCGTCGAGCCGAGAACTCGCCTCTGGATCGGGATTCGCGCCACACGCGGAAACGGTCCGAGGACAGCGTCCGGCCTTTGTCGGGTGGGTGAAACCCACCAGGCTCGGGCCACTTCTCGGTGGGTTTCACCCACCCTACTGAGTTCTCGGATCGTCTCCTCAATGAGGGAGTGATACCGGTGTCCGTGGAAACTGCGAGTGGTTTGAAGTGCCGCCTGTGCGGCAAGATTTATCCCAAGGAAGCCCTGAACTTCTGCACGGAGGATTTCGGTCCGCTGGAAGTCACCTACGACTACGCCGAGGTGTCGCGGACGATGACCCGGGCGGCGATCGCGTCGCGGCCCCGGACGATGTGGCGCTACCGCGAGCTGCTGCCGATCGACGGCGAGCCCACCGTGGGGCAGCATGTCGGCGGTACGCCACTGGTCCGCGCCGACCGGCTGGCCCGGTGCTGGGCGTCGCCGAGCTGTACATCAAGAACGACGCCGTGAACTATCCGACCCTCTCGTTCAAGGACCGGGTCGTGGCCGTGGCCTTGTCCAAGGCCGTCGAACTGGGCTTCCAGACCGTGGGCTGCGCCTCGACCGGCAACCTGGCCAACAGCGTGGCCGCCAACGCCGCCGCGGCCGGGTTGGAGGCTTATGTCCTGATCCCGGACGGGCTCGAGCAGGGCAAGGTCCTGGGCGCGACCATCTACGGCGCCAAGGTCATCGCCATCGATGGCAACTACGACCACGTCAACCGGCTCTGCTCCCAGATCGCGTTCCGCTTCGGCTGGGGGTTCGTCAACGTGAATCTCCGGCCGTTCTACGCCGAGGGGTCCAAGTCGGTCGGCTTCGAGATCGCCGAGGACCTGGGCTGGCGGGTGCCCGATCACGTCGTCGCCCCGATGGCCGGCGGCAGCCTGATCGGCAAGATCCACAAGGCTTTCAAGGAATTCGAGTTGCTCGGCCTGCTCGACGGCCCGGTCAACACCCGGCTGCACGGCGCCCAGGCCACGGGCTGCAACCCGATCTCCGCCATGGTCAAGACCGGCGCCACCAAGGTCAAGCCGGTCCGCAATCCCCAGACGATCGCCAAGAGCCTGGCCATCGGCGACCCGGCCGACGGCTTCTTCGCCTCCAAACTGATCCAGGAGACCGGCGGCTGGAGCGAGGATGTCGACGACGATGCCATCATCGACGCGATGAGGCTCCTCGCCGAGACCGAAGGCATCTGGGCCGAGACCGCCGGGGGCGTCACCCTTGCCGTCGCCCAGAAGCTCATCGAACAGGGCCGGATCGGCCGGGATGACTCGATCGTCGTCTGCATCACCGGCAACGGCCTCAAGACCCAGGAACCCCTGCTCGAACGGATGCCCAGGCCCGTCGTCATCAAGCCGACCATGGAGGAGTTCGAATCGCTCCTCGAAACCCTCTCGCCCGACCTGATGGCTGCCGGCGCGGTGTAACGCCCGTAGGGTGCTCTGCGAGCACCCATATGGCTCCGGACGAGAATCGGTGCTCACAGAGCACCCTACTTCTACAAGGATCACACCCATGGCAGTCGTCCGTATCCCGACGCCGCTCCGTCCTCACGCCGGGGGCCTCGATCGCGTGGAGGCCGCAGGGTCTACGGTCGGCGAACTCCTGGCCGACCTGGCGTCCCGGCATCCGGCGCTCCGCGAGCGGCTCTTCGACGGCGAGGAGTTGCGGCGGTTCGTCAATGTTTACGTGAACAACGAAGATATCCGTTATCTGGACGATCTGGCCACGCCGGTCGCCGAGGCCGACGAGATCAGCATCATCCCCGCCGTCGCGGGCGGCTGAAGAGGAAGGACCGATGACCGAAGAAGAGCCGCTCGACCGCTACAGCCGCCAGGTCCGGTTCCCGCAGCTCGGAGAATCGGGCCAGCGCGCGTTGTTGAAGAGCCGCGTCACCCTGTGCGGCTGCGGGGCGCTGGGGACCGTGCTGGCCAATCACCTCGCACGGGCCGGCGTCGGGATGATCCGCATCATCGACCGCGACTTCATCGAGACGCACAACCTGCAACGCCAGATCCTGTTCGACGAGGCCGACGTCGCCGAGAACCTGCCCAAGGCCGAGGCCGCCGCGCGGAAGATCCGGGCGATCAACAGCACGATCGCGGTCGAGCCGGTCGTGACGGATCTCGATCACACCAATATCCTCGATCTGGTCGGGGACGCCGACTTGATCCTGGACGGGACCGACAACTTCGAGACCCGCTATCTGATCAACGACGCGGCAGTCAAGCTGGGCAAACCGTGGATCTTCGGCGGGGTGATTGGCAGCGAAGGCCAGACGATGACGATCATCCCGGGGAAGACGCCGTGCTTGCGGTGCCTGATCGAGACCGCGCCCCCGCCCGGCATGACCCCGACATGCGAGACCGCCGGGGTGCTCGGCCCGGCCGTGGCGGTCATCGCCTCGTTCGAGGCGATCGAGGCCATCAAGCTGCTGGCCGGCCGGTTCGAAGCCCTCAACGACCACTTGATCATGGTCGACCTCTGGGACTGGAGCTTCCGGCAGCTCAAGGTGGCCGGGCTGCTCGGCAAGGTGGACTGCCCCTGTTGCGGGCAGAGGCGATTCGAATGGCTCGACGGGACGATGGGCTCGCACACGACCTCCCTCTGCGGACGCAACGCGGTCCAGGTCGCCGCGCGCCGTCCCGAACCGCTCGACTTCCCCGAGATGGCGCGGCGCCTGGGACCGCTCGGCGAGGTTCGCCACAACGCCTTCATGCTCCGGTTCGCGACCGAGGGTTATGAGTTCACCGTCTTCCCCGACGGCCGCGCGATCATCAAGGGGACCAATGACATCGCCAAGGCGCGGACGCTTTATGCTCAGTTCGTCGGTTCATAATAAATGCTTCGCCCTGGCGTTCAGTATTCTATTCTCATTAATTTATGGCTATCTTATATTAACTGACCACTGAGCACTGAAGAATACGACCCATGATCTACCTCGACAACGCCGCAACCAGCTTCCCGAAGCCCGAACCGGTCTACCAGGCCCTCGACCGCTTCGCCCGGACGAGTCTGGCGAATCCGGGCCGGGCCGGGCATCGCATGGCCATCGGCGCCGAGCAATCGCTCGACGCCGCGCGCCACGCCCTCAACCAGCTCTTCCGGGGCGAGGCGCCGGAGCGCTGGATCTTCACGATGAATTGCACGGACGGACTGAACCTCGCGATCAAGGGGATCGTCCAGCCCGGCGATCACGTGGTCACGACCGACCTGGAGCACAACTCGATCAGCCGGCCACTGCGAGCCCTGGAGAAGGCCGGCGTGATCGCCCTGACGCGAGTCGCCTCCGAGGCCGGTTATGTGGACCCCGATGCGATCCTGCGGGCGATCACGCCCCGGACCGCGCTGGTCGCGATGACCCAGGCTTCGAACGTCCTGGGGACCGTGCAGCCGGTCGAGGCGATCGCGACGATCGTGCGCGAGTCCGGCGCGCTGTTCCTGGTCGACGCGGCCCAGTCGGCCGGTGTCATCCCGATCGACCTGCGCGCGACGGCAATCGACATCCTGGCCTTTCCCGGTCACAAGGCTCTCTATGGCCCGACCGGGACCGGGGCCGTCTACGTCGGGCCCCGGACCGACGGACGGATCCGCCCCTGGCGAGAGGGGGGCACCGGCGGCGATTCCTCGAGCCCGACCCAGCCGGCCCTCCTTCCGTACCACCTCGAAGGCGGCACGCCCAATGTCCTGGGCGTTGCCGGCCTGTTGGCCGGTATCGCCTGGGTCGTCGAACACGGGCCGGACAACCTGCGTCGTCATGAGGTCGAACTTCTCCAACGCGTGGTCGACTGGGTTGAGGACTCCGACGGCTGGCTCGTCGCGGGCCGATGGGACCCGGCGACTCATGTCGGCGCCCTCTCGTTGATCGTCCCGGAGTCGCTCTCGCCCCAGGACATCGGTGCCATCCTGGATACCAGCTTCGAGATCGCGGTCCGCCCGGGACTCCACTGCGCCCCCTACATCCACCGGACCCTGGGCACCTTCCCCGATGGCACGCTCCGCCTCAGCCCCGGACCGTTCACGACGGCCGAGGAGATCGCGGCGTTTCTCCAAGCCCTGGCCGAGATCACCGCGGCGGTCGCATGAGCGCGGGTCGGAGCGACTTGGAATGTCACGTTCCCCCACGAACCCGGCGGAGGATGGTTCCTCACCTCCCGCAGTTTTCAGCATATATTGCCCCTTTTTCCTATCTACTTTCCCGGCAAGCTCCCCGGGCCGTCCTGGTGAGCGATCTCCGAAACGGACCGTTGGTTTTAGTAAACATCTGCGTCGGGACCGGCGTGACCTGGTCCGTTACTGCTCCGGGCCGGTTTCTCATTCGCAAGTGGCAATCTCTTTTGGAGTTGTGCCGAGCCATCCTCCACTTCAGTCACCCTAGGAACTCGTCCCGGACCGAGCGTTTATCGACCCGGCCACAAATCACAAATCCCAATCCAGATAGAAGTTGTGACTTGAGGGTCACCCGATTACTCAACAAAGCCAGGGAGTAAATCCGCGTGTTGGTCATTCTCAGTGAGGTTTGCTATGCTCGTGTTGGGGACAACGATAGGAACCAAGAGCCTCGGCATCGTCCTCTTCGATAAGCGTTTTCCTCTCGGTTCCCAATGCGAATTCAAAGTCCCGCTCTGAAGGTCGAGGGGATCCCGCAGTTATGCTGTTGCCCGATTGGCTCATCCTCATCCTGAATCTCGCGATTCTTCCCTACTTCGTCTTTCTGGTCGCGGTCGGACTGGCTGCGATTCTGTCTCGGAGCGGCCCCAAGCCGACCCAGGAGCCCCAATCGCGGCTCTTGATCGTCATTCCGGCACACAACGAAGAGTCGGGGATCGCCGCGACGGTGAACAGTTGTCGGGCCGCGGACTATCCCGAATCGCTCTTTCGCGTCGTGGTGATCGCCGACAATTGCTCGGATCGGACCGCGGCCGCGGCGGAGGAGGCCGGCGCCTGCGTCGTCGAGCGGGTTGATTCCGTCAAGAAGAGCAAGGGATATGCGATCGAATACCTGATCGAAAACCTCGACCGGTCCGGGGAGCTCGATTCCCTGGACGCCCTGGTCGTCATCGATGCGGATACCACGATCGACCCGCACTTGCTCCGTCGCTTCGATACGGGACTGCGGTCGGGCCAGGACTGGATCCAGAGCTACTACACGGTGGCCAATACCGACCAGAGCTGGCGGACCCGGTTGATGACCTACTCCTTCAGCCTGTTCAACGGCGCCTTACTGCGGGGCCAGCACGCCCTGGGGACCAGTGCGAGCCTGCGCGGCAACGGCATGTGCTTCTCGACCCGTGGGTTGCGTCGGAGGTCCTGGGCCTCGCACGGCCTGGTCGAAGACCTGGAGTTTACCTGGAAGCTCCGGATCGCCGGCGAGACGATCGCCTTCGAGCCGTCGGCCCGCGTGTACGGAGTGATGCCGACCTCCGGCGGGACGGCGGCGGCCAGCCAGCGCCGGCGCTGGGAGTTCGGCCGCCAGGAGATCCGCTGGAAATACCTGCTCCCCGTACTGCGAACTCCCCAGCTCGGGTGGTGGGACAAACTGCTGGCGTTCTTCGAGTTGAGCCTCCCCACGATGGGTACCTTTCTGGCGGTGTACGCCGTCCTCATGGTCTTGAACTTCCTGATGTGCTGGCCGAGGCTGGCGGCCGGTGGGATGACCGAGACCTGGGTATTCCTGTCTTGCAATCTCTTCATGACCGTTGCAGTCGGCGTGTATGCGCTGTCGCCGTTCCTGGCGATGGGGCTACCGTGGCGGTACTTCTGGGTTCTCGTGAAGTTCCCCGTGTATCTCGTCTGGAAAGTGTTGATCTCGCTCCAGGGCCGGCCCAAGGAATGGGTGCGGACATCCCGGGAATCGCAGTCGCGAGCCGACATCTTGACCTGACCTCCGCCAGGCATCGCGCCGGCCGGCCACCCAGACGAATAACGCATCCCCCCGGGTCGTGCCTCACCCCCTTTCTCCGGTACACCGCCCCGGGCGGTCCTTGCCGATGGCGGTAGAATGCGGTGTCATCAACCGCAATGCCGCCGCGACGACGATCTCGATGACGCACCATCAGGGCAGGCGTTCCGCTCTCCCCGATCGCCGTCGACGGTTCGGACGCCGGGTTGTCTCCCCGACAGCCGGTGAGTCCTACGAAAAGCCCTACCGATCTGGTAGGCTCGGGCGAGGTCGAAGGACCACCCCAACACAATCATTCGGGTTCCGTGGTGTCGAACGAGGAGGTCAGTCGTGGGATTACGTGTGGGCATCAATGGGTTCGGACGGATCGGCCGGCTGGTTTTCCGGGTCCTGGCCGAGCGGCCCGCGGATTTCGAGGTCGTGGCGATCAACGACCTGTCCGACCCCAAACACCTTGGGTTTCTCTTGAAGTATGACAGCACGCAAGGGCGGTTCAAGGGGACCGTCGAGGCGCGCGAGCAGAGCCTCGTGGTCAACGGCCGGGAGATCCCGATCACCAGGGTGACGGATCCCGGCTCCCTCCCGTGGAAGACGCTGGGTTGCCAGGTCGCGCTGGAGTCCACCGGACGATTCACCGACAAGGCTAGCCTCCAGAAACACATCGGCGCCGGCGCCGAGCGGGTCGTGCTCAGCGCCCCGGCCAAGGACCAACTCGACGCCACGATCGTGCTGGGCGTGAACGATCACATCCTGAACAAGGATCACCGGATCATCTCGAACGCGTCGTGCACCACTAACTGCCTGGCGCCCATGGCCAAGGTCCTGCATGAGTCCTTCGGGATCGTCAAGGGACTCATGACAACCATCCACGCCTATACCAATGACCAGAGGGTTGCGGACCAGGTCCACGAGGATCCGTATCGCGCCCGGGCCGCGGCGGTGAACATCATCCCGTCGAAGACGGGGGCGGCGAAGGCCGTCGGTGAGGTGATCCCCGAGTTGAAGGGGAAGCTGACGGGCTTCTCGCTCCGCGTCCCGGTGCCGGACGGCTCGGTGACCGACCTCACGGCCGAGATGAAAGCGAATGTGACGAGGGACCAGGTCAACGAGGCGATCCGGACCGCCGCCGAGGGGCCGCTCAAAGGCATCATCGAGTATTCCACCGATCCGCTGGTCTCCAGTGACATCATCGGCAACCCGCATTCGTGCATCTTCGCGCCCGACCAGACGCTGGTGATCGACAACCTGGTCAAAGTCATCGGCTGGTACGACAATGAGTGGGGTTATTCCAACCGGACCGCGGAGCTCCTGACCAGGCTGGGAGCCCTCTGAACGAGGTCCGCGTCGTGTGCCTGAGTCCGGATGGATCGCGTCGGGGCGTCCGGTCCTGATGCCGGTCCATCCGTTGTACGCGCGTCCCATTCCGGGGGAAGACCGATGCCCAAGCAGACGGTTCGCGACCTCGATGTGGCCGGCAAGAAAGTGCTGGTCCGCGTCGACTTCAACGTGCCCCAGACCGACGACGGCCAGGTGGCCGACGATCGGCGGATCCGCGGGCGCTGACGACCTTGAATGCCATCCTCGAGCGCGGCGGCAGCCTGATCCTGGTCAGTCATCTGGGCCGGCCCAGCGGCGACCCGGCGGCGGATGCTCCCTTCCGGCTGGACAGCGTGGCGGCCCGGCTGCAAGAACTGATCGGCCGGCCGGTGACGAAAGTCGGGGACACGGTGGGCCCGGAAGCCCAGGCCGCTTGCGACCGCCTCCAGCCCGGCGGCATCGTCGTGGTGGAAAACGTCCGGTTCAACAAGGGGGAGAAGAAAGGCGATCCCGACTTCGCCCGACGACTGGCGGCCCTGGCCGAGTGCTACGTCAACGATGCCTTCGGCACCTGCCATCGCGATGAAGCCTCGATGGTCGCCGTACCCGAGCAGTTCCCGCCCGAGCGTCGGGCCATCGGCTTCCTCGTCGAGAAGGAGCTCCAGATCCTCGACACTTTGCTCCGCTTCCCCGAACACCCGTATGTCGCCGTGATGGGCGGGGCGAAGGTGTCGGACAAGATCACCGTGATCGAGCAACTCCTCCACAAGGTTGACCGCCTGCTGATCGGCGGCGCGATGACCTACACGTTCTTGAAAGCCCAGGGGATCGCCATCGGCCGGAGCAAGGTTGAGGCGGACAAGCTGGACCTGGCCCGCCACGTCCTCGACCTGGCCGGCGAGAAGCTGGTCCTGCCCATCGATCACCTGGTGGCCAGCCAGCCGGAAGCGGGCGCCGAGACCCGGGTCGTAGGGCGCGAGGAGATCCCCGAAGGTTGGTTCGGGATGGACATCGGCCCGGCCGCATGCGCGGAGTATGGTGCGATCATCAAGCAGGCGGGGACCGTCGTCTGGAATGGTCCGATGGGGAAATTCGAAGTCGTGGCGTTCGGACACGGCACCCGGGCGATCGCCGAAGCCATGGCCGCCTCTCCGGCCGTGACCGCCGTGGGCGGGGGCGAGTCGGCCGAGGCGATCGAGAAGTTCGGCCTGGCCGATCGGGTCAGCCACGTCTCCACCGGCGGCGGTGCGTTCCTCGAATCGCTCGAGGGCAAATCGTTCAACTCGCTGAAGGTCATCCCGGATCGAAGTTGAGCGCACTCGGCTCAGAAACGCGTCTCCGGCGGCGCCCCGACGAAGATCTGCTTGACCTCGCCGACCAGCCCGGCCGGGACGCCGATGAAGGTGGCCGCGGCCGCCTTCACGATCTTGTTGTTACCGGAGGTCTCCCAGTACTCGCGAGGCTTGGTGAACAGGGGATGACGGTCGGCGATAGTCACGGCCTTCTCCGGCGGGGCCTCGATCGTTTTCTCGGAGAGCTTCCCATCGGCATCGGCCAGGGCCGGCTCCGGCGAGACGACCGTCGCCGTCCGCGGGGTGCCGGCGGTCTGGCAGCCGGACCCGAACCCCGCCGCGATGGCCAGGACACTGATTGCGAGCCATCGAAATCCACGCATCGGCCCCTCTTTCGGAAGGCTGAAGGATGAAGGATGAAGGATGAGTCACAACCGGGCCGGCTTTTATCCAGCCTTCAACCTTCGGGCTTTCAACCTTACCCCACGAACCGGCCCTCGGCGATGGATTACTGGCCGGTGGGAAGTCCGAAGTTGACGCACCAATAGCGTTTGCCGTTTTCATCAATCGCGCAGCCCACGCCGATTTGGGAAAAACCACCGAGGATGTTCCGTTTGTGGGGTGGACTATCCATCCAACCTTTCATGAGTCGCTCGACCGAGTACCGCCCGGTCGCCACATTTTCTCCGGCCCGACGGAATCGATAGCCCTGAGCTTTGACCCGATCCGTCAAGGTGGACCCTTTACTCCCCCGATGGCTCATCTTGTGCTGCTCGGCCATGTCCAGGGCATGCGCCTGAGCCGCCGCGTTGAGCTTCTTGCTAAACGAAAGCGAGTTGAGCTTGGCCGCGATCCGGATCTCATTATGGGCCTCGACGATCTGGTCGCGGAGTTCCTCGAGATCCGGCGCAGGACTCGCCTTGGCAGGCGGTTTCTCCTGGGGATCGGCGTACGCAACGGGATCGGAACGGATCGACGCCGAGGCGCAGCCGGCCACCACGACCGCCCACGCGGCCAGGATCGGCAATCCCCGCACCTGCTTCGCGAACGCGTTCATGAGTGAAGATCCTGGCGGGAGGACCACGCCGGGCCGGCCGACTGCCGACAACCCGGTAGAGTGCGTGATTCTTTATCATATCGGGAATCCCGACGGTGAAGGATGGAAAACCGGACCGGGGGTGGAAGACGCGGTTCGTTTTTCTGACGAGTTACGCGGCTTCCCCAGTCTTCCTGGCTTTGTAGCTGCGGAACGGGCTGCTGGGCCGCTCCTTGAGGTGGCGGTCCAGGCGGCCATCTTCGGAAAGGAAGGCCGCACGGAGTTGGAGGATCGCTTCGGCACCGGCCTCGCTCCAGAACTTCTCCGACCCCTTCACCCGGCGGTTGAATATCTTCACCGTTGACTCCACGTGGCTGGTCGTCCACGGGAGGCCCTCGCGACGATAGCGCGGATAGTCCATCCGCTCCCGGTTGTCTTCCAGGTAGCCCAGCACCCGCGCGACGATCCTCCGGGGGTCGTCGTCGGCTAGCCTTTCCAGCGGGCACCCGCACAAGGCGATCTGGGTATCACACCAGGTGCGAAGCTCCGCGATCACCCGATCGACCCGCCCGTTCCAGCAGGCCTCCGCCCAGGCCTGGAATGACTCCCAGCGGCCCTCGGTGTCGGCGACCATGACCCGGGCCGCCGTGAAGAGGTGGGCCAGGGCGTGGAGGAAGTCGACGATCGCCACGAAGGTCGGGAAAGAGCGGCGGTGCAGCCCCCAGATCCAGGCCGAGCCGTCCCCCAAGAACGCCCGGGCGGCGGCCGCGGCGAAGTTCCGCCGTCGGGCCTCGGCGGCGACCATCGGCCCGAAGCGATCGACCGGGGCGGTCGTGGCCACGTAGGTGCGCACCGATAGCTCCGGCGTACCGCGCGGCTCGGCGGCCTCGGCGACGGCCGGGATCGGCAGCACGGCGGGCTCCTGGATCTCGGGGGCCGGCGGGCCCATCGGTCCGGTCCCGCCGATGGCCCCGATGACCTTCTCGACGTAGGCCCGATCGCGGAAACAGGCGGGCAATTCCGGCTCGGGGTCGCACTCGGAGACGACAGGGGCCATCGTCGCCAGGATCGCGATCTTGTCCTCGTGCCAGGCGGCCTGGTGGGCTCCCGGCCCCTGGCCCGCGCCGCGGATCTGGAGCCGGCCGCCATCGACCTCGACGACCGCCAGGGCTGGCCGTGTCGCGACGCGCGGCTCGAGCGTGCCGGCCTGGAAGCGGTCCACCTGCTCATCCCGCTGGGACCGCAACTGCTCGCCGAGTTCGCGGGCGATGCGGTCGAGTTGCCGGCCGCTGATGTCCACCTCGGCCAATTCGGCGACGGCCTCGGCTGCCTCGCGGAAGGAGGGCTCGCGGGTGGCGGAACGGACGATCTTGCGGACTACCGAGGGGCTGTAGTCATGGGACGTCAGCCGTAGCGCCGGGCGCCGAGGGAAAAAAATCCCGGCGGCAGGCCGGGCAGTGGCACTGGGGCTCGGCGTAGGTGACCGCGCCGCCCCAGAAGTCGATGGCCCGCGGCTCGCGCTGTACGGCGCAAGGCCGCTGACACGTCGGGCAGGGTTGCTCGGGCCCCAGCAGCGCGGCCTTCCGCTCCAGCAGATCGGCGATGGTGCCCCGAGCGACGGCGCGGGCGGCGGTGATGGCCATCTGCTCGATGTCGTCGGCGTCGAGATCCAACTCGGGCCCGACCTCATCGTGGACGCGCCGGGCCACGACTTTCCCCCACCCTTCGGCGAGCCGCTCGACGCCGTCTCGATCCATCGATGGTGACTTCTGGAAAGGCATCGGAGATCCCTCCTTGGACTTCGGGTGATAGACAATCTGGGAAACTCACCTTGACAGCTTACCAGGGATCGAACGCCGCGCGAACCGCGTCTTCCACCCCCGGACCGGGACCTCCCGGTTGCTGGCTGGCGGCCCAGAGGTTAAATTAAGACCCTCGATACAAACTCGATCTTGCGAGGTCCGATTCATGCTCACCGCCATCACGCTCGTTGTCCTGGCCGTCATCCCCCGGTTGCTGTTCCCGACCTATCATATCTGGAACTTCATTCCGATCGGGGCGGTGGCCCTGTACGCCGGGTCGCGGCTCCCGCGACGCTGGGCCTGGGCGGTGCCGGTTGCGGCGATGGTCCTCTCCGACATCGTCCTGGACTACGGGACCCACCGACCGATCTTCGAGCTGACGCGCTGGACCATCTATCTCACGCTGGCCGCGATGCCCTGGCTTGGGCGGCTCGCCAACCGGCCGAAAGTCGGTCGCTGGCTGCTGCCGGTCCTGGCGGTGAGTGGTGCCACGATCTTCCATATCACGACCAACCTGGCGAGCTGGGCACAGGGCGAACTCTATCCGTTGACTCTTGCCGGCCTGGCTGAATGCTTCGATAGGGCCTGGCCCTTCTACAAGAACACGGTCCTGGCCGATCTGCTCGGGACCGCCCTGCTCTTCGGCCTGGGTCCGGTCGTCGAGAGGGTTGCCGGTGGGATGGCGCGCCTCTGGTCGAGCAAGCCGCGTCCTGTGCCGGACGCGATCCCGTCCCGCGAAGTCGCCTGATCTCATCGAGGACCTCATTTGGCGAGATTGCTCGTCAGCGTCCGATCGGCGATCGAGGCGGCCGAGGCGGTGGCCGGCGGCGCATCGATCATCGATGTGAAGGAGCCGTCCCGCGGTGCGCTGGGGCGGGCGGATTGCTCCGTCTGGCGCGAGGTACGCCGGGCCGTGCCCGGACCGATCCCGGTGAGCGTCGCACTCGGCGAGCTGAACGAGTGGCACGCGCCGGACCGGGCCGAGATCCCTCCGGATGCCTGGCCGGGGATCGCCTTCGGCAAGGTGGGCCTCGCGAACGCCGGTCCGGACTGGTGCAAACACTGGCGGGACCTCCGGAATGAACTGACCCCCCTTGCGGTGGGCCGACCGGGACGATTTCGGGAACGTCCATCCTGGGTGGCCGTGGTGTACCTGGACTGGGAGGCGGCCCAGGCGCCGGAGCCGGACTCGGTCATCCAGACCGCCGGGGATTGCGATGAGTGCTCGGGCATCCTCTTCGACACCTGGGACAAATCGCATCGAGTACGCATCGATCGGTCCTGGGAACGACGGTTCGACCGGGTCCGGGTCCTGGGCCGCTTCCTGGCGCTGGCCGGCTCGCTGGACATCGCGGCGATCCGCAGGCTCAGAGATCGGAAGCCCGACGTCTTCGCCGTCCGTGGTGCGGCCTGCCGGGGCGGAGATCGCCGCGCCGCGGTCGATCGGGACCAGGTAGCCCGTCTGGTCGAGGCGGCGAATGAGGCGGGTTGAGCCCGACGCTCAGGGATCGCGAAGGCTCCGGATTGGCTGATTATGAATTGCTCGCCGATTTTGCCGTTTCTCGCGATTATTCGACCCTGTGCCGCGGAAGAGCCGGCGCAATCGACACTTTCCGCATAATCGTGGCTTCGATTTCGCCGTTCCGCGGTCGCGACACCTTGGGTTCGTTCGCTCGGTTGCGACTCGGAGGTCCGGACAGCCCGCACAATCGATGTTCTCGGCATAATCGTGGCTTCGATTTCGCGGTTTCCCGGTCGCATCTTCTTGGGTTCGTTCGGGCGGTTTCGCTGTCGAACCCCGGTGGGACGCCACACGAATCCTCACCGCACGCCTCAGGTGAGCGGGCGGCCGGGCAGCCTGCCAGCATACATGCATCGATGGATCGAGATACGTCGGCGCGGGATCATGGTGTGTGGTGGCACTTGGTGGCAGATTTTCGACGCGGCGCCGCCGCCGATCCCCTTGACCACGAATGATTTGGAAACGAGGACGTAGACCGGTGGGAGCAGTTGACATGAGCGGCCTGGTGCACGGACGTCTGGGGAAGACCAGGACCGCATCGCGGTTGACCCCGATTCCCCTTACTTTCAGTATGCCGCAGGTTTGGAATCTCGTTAACGCAATGCGCGCGTTTTCGTGAAAAACATCATCGCAAACTCTTACAGCTACAAGAGATGAAAAAATCTGGAAAATCGAGAGGCCGGGTGATTAACGACTCACTCATCAAGGGCTTCCCGAGAACCGTTGGTCACCCGGCGCGATTCGCAGCCGTCGCGGAAGGAGGTGGTCTGGCTGTCGAACGGCTTCACGTGCCGGGCGAGCCCGCAGGGGTTGAATCGACACGAATTCGAAAACCGACCACACCGAGGGGCCAGAAGGTGTCTTCGCGTCGGCCCTGGGGTGTAGGCAACGCGATCGTCAGTCGCGCTAGCTCGGGCCCACTGTCGTGTCAGACTCCGTCCCCGTTTCGACTCCACGCGGACCTTGTCAGATCGAGCGGGGTGCGAGCGAAAAGTTCGACGGCCTGATGCTCTGCGGCCACCGTCGAGGTATCATCGACAACGACCGCCGACCCAGGGCCGCACGGCAAGCCCGGCATTTCGCGAGGACCCGGTCAGCCGATCGGCGGAGGAGGAACGCCCATGGCCGGCGAAGCCACCGGTGGTCAGCAGGTCGCCGACGAAGCCCTGAACGTCGAAAACGATGTGGTCCACACGACGTATTCGCACAAGAACTCCATCGACGTAGAAACCGGCACCTATGATGTCGATTGCAACGGCTTCGTGGGATTCGTCCTCCAGGAGGCCGCCCCGGAACATCTCGACCAGATCAAACCGGAATCAGGTCATACGCTGCCCCGCGCGTATATCTATCAGCGGTATTTCGCCAAGCTGCCCGTCGACGGGTCCGGCGATTGGATCCAGGTCCGGCGTCTCGCCGACGCGAGCCCCGGCGATATCATCGCCTGGAGCCTGACCAAGGAACCTGAGCTGGATGAGAATACCGGTCATGTGATGATCGTCGCCGACGATCCGATGGAGCTCGACGGAGAGGCCCTATCCGTGCGCGTCTACGATTCCAGCGACGTGATTCACTACGACGATACGAGGCGCCAAGGAGGGAATTCGCCGGCGACGGGAGTTGGGATCGGAACGATCCATATTCGCGTTGACGCCGATGGCAGTCCGATCGAGTTCAAGTTCGGGCCGGGCGACCATTATTTCAGTCGGCCGATCTCCATCGGCCGAATTCAACCGCTGGGGGCTTAGGTCTGGCGCCATCGGCGGTGGGGAACTGAGAGTCTGTCCCAGAAGGGCGAGCGGGGGGCGTCAGCCCCCTGTCCGGTGAGCGACGGACGTCCAAGACAGGGGGCTGACGCCCCCCCTCGCACGGGCCGGCCCCTTCGGGGACAGACTCTGAGTGCGGAAGAAGGCTTCTCCCGGACCCTCGATGAAGGCTGCGTTTCTCTCAAGCTGAACTCCCGAGATCCGTTCGGAAAATGAGGGCCAAGCGGTTCGGTCCGTCTGCCACGAAGGCGAGCACCGCTCTCATGGCCGGGTCGTCGTTCCCCGTCCCCGGTCAAGGCGGGGAGGACTTCCGCCCTCCGGGCCGGGCGAACGGCCACGTTTTGAAGTCGAGTCACACATCCTTCGCGGAGACAACCGCGCGATGCTCCCACACGAACCGACCTCTCCGACCGGCCCGCCCGCGCCACGCCGGTTTTTACCTGTGCTGCTCGTGCTGTTCGTCGGCGGCGGCTGTGCGGCGCTGATCTACGAGGTGGTCTGGCTCCAGCTCCTTCAATTGGTGATCGGCTCGACCGCCATCTCCCTGGGCGTGCTGCTGGGGACGTTCATGGGCGGGATGGGCGCGGGCAGCCTGCTACTGCCGCGACTCGTCTCGGAACGGTGGCACCCCCTGCGGGTCTACGCGCTCCTCGAACTGGGCATCGGTGCCATCGGGCTGGCGGTCTGGTTCGGTTTGACGTATGCCGAATATGTGTACACACGTTACGCCGGACACGGGCCGTCGGGCATCCTGCTGCGCGGGGCCGTGGCCGGGGTATGCTTGTTGCCGCCCACCTTGCTGATGGGCGCGACCCTGCCGGCGATGGCGCGCTGGGTGGAGGCCGGCCCTGAGGGGGTGTCGTGGCTGGGGTTCTTCTACGGCGGCAATCTCGCCGGGGCCGTGTTCGGCTGCCTGCTGGCCGGCTTCTACCTGCTGCGCGTCCATGATGTGGCCACGGCCACCTACGTCGCCGTTGCCCTGAATGTGAGCGTGGCCGCGATCGCCCTGGCACTGGCGGCCGCCTCGGGCCGGTACCAGGCGACGGCCCACGTCGCGACGAAGGGGGACGCGGGACGCGCGACGGGCACGCGGGCCGTGTATCTGGCGATCGCCCTCTCCGGGATGTCGGCGCTGGGGGCGGAGGTGATCTGGACCCGTCTGCTCTCGCTGATCCTCGGCGGCACCGTGTACACCTTCTCCTTGATCCTGGCCGTGTTCCTGGTCGGCCTGGGCCTGGGCAGCAGCCTCGGCGCCTACCTGGCGCGGCGGGCCGCGCCGGCGCGGGTCGCGCTCGGCGCCTGCCAGTGGCTCCTGACCGCGGCCATCGCCTGGACGGCGATCATGATCGCGGAGTCACTCCCCTACTGGCCGATCGTCCCCTCGCTGTCGCCGAGCCCCTGGTACACCTTCCAGCTCGACCTGTTGCGCTGCCTCTGGGCGGTCCTGCCGCCGGCGTGCCTGTGGGGGGCGAGCTTCCCACTGGCGTTGACGGCGATTGCCGCCCGAGGCCAGGACCATGGTCGAATGGTCGGAGGGGTGTACGCGGCCAACACGATCGGCGCCATCACCGGAGCCCTGGTGTTCAGCCTGGTGCTCGTCCCCGCCATCGGTACCCTCGGCGCCCAGCGGGCGCTGATCGGGCTGACCGCGGCGGCCGCGATGGTGTCCCTGGTGCCCCTGCTCCCGACGGCCTCCGTGAGGGTGCGGCGCGGCGGCGCGGCGGCGCTGGCGGCCGCGATGGGATTGACCGGCTGGCTCGCCTGGAGCGTGACGCCGGTGCCGTGGGTGACCGTGGCGTTCGGCCGGCAGACGGCAAGCTGGCTCGCACGGTCGGCCCCGAATATCGTCAAGGATATCCCCAGCGAGTCCGACGCGCCCGGCGAGCCGGACCTCTTCTGCACCTACGTCGGCGAGGGAACCAACGCCTCGGTCGCCGTCACCACGACGAGGGAGGGCCTGAAGAAGTTCCACAGCGCCGGCAAGGTCCAGGCGTCGACCCTGCCCATCGACATGCGGATCGAGCGCATGCTCGGACACTTCCCGGCACTGGTGCACAAGAAGCCCGAATCGGTGCTGGTCGTGGCCTGCGGCGCGGGCATCACCGCCGGCACCCTCGTCCTGCACCCCGACGTCAAGCGCGTCGTCATCTGCGACATCGAGCCGTTGGTGCCGACCGTCGTGGCGCCGATGTTCGGCAGGGAGAATTACCACGTGGTCAACGGCATCGGCCGGGAGAACCCCCACATGGTCAATGGCAAGCAAGTCGAGGTGGTCTACGACGACGGCCGGCATTTCCTCCGCACCACCCAGGAGAAGTTCGACATTATCACCTCCGACCCGATCGACCCGTGGGTCAAGGGCTGCGCCGCGCTGAGTACGGTGGAATACTATCAGACGTGCCGCGATCACCTCAATCCGGGCGGGAGTGTGAGCATCTGGTTCCCTCTCCACGAGAACAGCCTGGACTCGACCAAGAGCGCGATCGCCACCTTCTTCCAGGTCTTCCCGCACGGCAGCGTGTGGAGCAATGAGCGCGACGGCGCCGGCTACGACGTCCTCCTGTTCGGCCAGGTCGAGCCGACGGTGATCGACGTCGACGAACTACAACGGCGGCTGGACCGTCCGGACCATCAGCTCGTGAAGCAGTCGCTCCGCGACGTGGGGTTCGGGGAGATCCAGTCGAGGACCGACGAGGTGGCCCTGGTCCCGGAGGAGGGGATCGACCTGCTCACCACCTACGCCGGGCAGGCGTCCTTGCTGAAGGAGTGGACGGGTGGCGCCCAGATCAACACCGACCGCAACCTGCGGCTCCAGTATCTGGCCGGCATGTCGTTGAATTCCTATATGGGCGAGCGGATCCTGTGCGGCATCCTCATGGACTACCGCTTCCCCGATCAGACCTTCGTCGGCTCGCCCGAAGCGATCGACACCCTGAAGCAAGCCCTGGATCAGAGGGCGAACTGGTGTCGGTCCTTGATGCCGCCGGTCGGGGCATCCGGTCTCACGAAGGACCGATTTCCTTCGAAGGTCCTGGTCCATCTCGGGCGTTGATCGTTAAGAAACACGCCCTCCTCTTTCCATTCGCAGGCAGTCTCGACCCAGGTTCCCTGCCACTTCTCGAGATCAGTCGTCCCGGCGGCCTCGGTGAACTCGACCAGCCGGTTGCGGTGGTCGGTCAGAACGCGATACTTGTTCTCGCTCCACGCACCCTGGGGCGGAAGGAGGTCCTCGAGCAGGTCTTTCCACTCCTGGGCAGATGGGAGGGTGGTCGTGAGCTGCGTTGCGGTCGTCATGGCTTGCCCTTGGAAAAGGGGATCGGTTCCCACGGCCAATATAGCCGGAAACGTAACGTTCGATTACGTCGATGAGATTCCAGCGACCGGGTTGGTTCCGAAGGTCGGCCGAGGAGCGCTTCGGGCCGTATCAGGTCTTCAGCCCAGGGCGGCGATGCTCTTCGAAACCACGGTGAATCTGGAGGCAGCGCCGTCACAGCCGGCTTCGGACTTCGGTTTCGCGCTCCCCCAACCGGTTGGATCGACTTTAAACCTCGAACCGCACGGCCTGGGCCAGCGGCAGGTCGCGGCCGTAGTTGATCGTGCAGGTCTGGCGGCGCATGTACGCCTTCCAGGCGTCCGACCCGGCCTCGCGGCCGCCGCCTGTGGCCTTCTCGCCGCCGAAGGCGCCGCCGATCTCGGCGCCCGAGGTGCCGATGTTGACGTTGGCGATCCCGCAGTCGGAACCCTCCGGCGAGAGGAACTGTTCGGCCTCGCGGAGGTCGTTGGTGAAGATCGCCGACGTCAGGCCCTGCTCGACCGCGTTCTGCATGGCGATGGCCTCGTCGATCGTGCGATAGCTCATGACGTAGAGGATCGGAGCGAACGTTTCCTCGCCGACGATCGGCATCGCCGCTCGAGCCTTGACCAGCGCCGGCTCGACGAAGTAGCCCGGCCGGTCGATGCGATTCCCACCCTGAACGACCTCACCACCTTGCTGTCGCGCGGCCTCGAGCGCCGCCGTCATCGACTCCACGGCGCCTTCGCTGATCAGCGGCCCCATCAGGACCGAGTCGTCCCACGGGTCGCCGATGCGGATGCGCCGGTAGATCGCCACCAGGCGGTCGAGGACTCGGTCGTGGATCGATTCGTGGACCAGGAGCCGGCGGGCGGTCGTGCATCGCTGGCCGGCGGTGCCGACCGCGGCGAAGACCGTGGCCCGGATCGCCAGCTCCAGGTCGGCCGAGGGCGCGATGAGGATCGCATTGTTGCCGCCCAGCTCGAGGATCGTCCGGCCGAGGCGGCGGCCCACCACTTCAGCCACGCGCCGGCCCAGCCGGCAACTGCCGGTCGCCGAGATCAAGGGCAAGCGGGGATCCTGGAGCATCCGCTCGCCGATGTCGTCGGCCCCTCCGACGCAGAGCTGGAACACGCCGTCGCAGCCGTTTTCGCGGGCGACGTCGTTGACGATCCGCTGGACCGCGACGGCCGTCAGGGGCGTCCGGGGCGATGGCTTCCAGATCATTGTGTCGCCGCAAACCGCCGCGATCATGGCGTTCCACGCCCAGACCGCGACCGGGAAGTTGAACGCGGTGATGATCCCCACCGGGCCGAGCGGGTGCCATTGCTCGATCATCCGATGCGCGGCGCGTTCGCTGGCGATGGTCAGGCCGTAGAGCTGACGCGAGAGACCGACGGCGAAGTCGCACATGTCGATCATTTCCTGGACCTCGCCCTCGCCCTCGGTGCGAATCTTGCCGGTCTCGAGGGTCACTAGCAGGCCGAGATCGGCCTTGTGGGCGCGGAGGGCCGAGCCGATCTGGCGGACCACCTCGCCCCGCCGTGGCGGCGGGATCAACCGCCAGGTCCGGAACCGCTCAGATGCTCGGTCCACCATGCGGTCGTATTGCTCGACCGAGGCGGCTTGCACCGGGGAGAGCGGCCGGCCGGTCGCCGGGTTGGTCGACTCGATCACCGGCCCGCCGGGAAGGCCCGGCCCCTGCGCATCGTCGAGCGACACGCCGCGATTGAGCGCGCCGATCCGCAATCGGCCGAACAGGTCGTCGAACATCGGGCTGGAGCACCTCACGCCGGGGTTGGGTCGGTGGTTCGGTTACCGCCCATCATAGCGGCGCCGGCCCGGTGGCGGCCACCCCACCGGGCCCCGCCTCAGCCTCGACCGAGCCGGAATCGCCGACGCCCCAGCGCCTCGATGCGACGCATCTCGTCGCCCGTGAGCTTGTCCGGATACTCCCGGCGGATCCCCGTCCGCGCCAGGCCGTCCCGGATCCCCGAGAGGCACGCCCGGAGATGGCCGTTATAGATACATTTTATCACGTAAGCGACGATATACATCGAGATTTTCTTGAAACAAGACAAGGAATCATAATAGCGGTAATAGATCCAGATCCAGTTGCGGATCTGCTGGTACCAGTAGAGGGCGGGGCCTTCGCGGCCGCGGTCCGAGTTGGCGTGGAAGACGCGCGCCCCGGGGTAGTAGATGATCCGATAGCCGGACCGGAGGACGCGGATCGAGAGGTCGATCTCCTCGTTGTAGATGAACAGGTCGTCCCAGAAGGAGCCGGCGGCCCGGATCGCGTCGGCGCGGATGACGGCGCCCGCGGCCGAGAACGCGTAGGTCTCGAACTCGGTCCGCTGGTGGGTCGCGGCCGGGTGCTGGTACAACCACTGGTCCAGCTTGCGCGTGTAGCTGTTGATGATCCGGCAGCCCGCGATGCCGATCGTCGGATCGCGCTCCAGGCGTGCCACCAGCCTGGCCAGCCCCACCTTCGAGATCACCGCGTCGCTGTCGAGGAACAGGATGTATTTTCCCGACGCGTACTCGAGCCCGACATTCCTCGCCTTGGCCGGGCCCTCGTTCGAGTCCAGGGGCACGAACCGGATCGAAGGGATGTGCGATAACCGCTCGGTGGACTCGTCCGTCGAACCGTTATCCACCACGATGACCTCGTAACACACCCCGCGCTGGCAATCCAGATAATGAAGCGTCTTCAGCACATCCTCGAGGCGATTCCAGTTGACGATGACAATGCTCACCATGGGGGATCCCGGCATGGTTTCATGCTCTCCCGTAGGATGGGTTGGATCCGCACAGCGATCCGGGAGTTCAGGATTGATTTCGTCGCACGTTCCCGTGCCTACAATCCAGCCAACGCGAACCCATCCATCACGGATGGAAGGTCCGTGCCTCTACAGGACACGTCCCGACTCGCTTCCCGGGAGCCTATCACCGTCGCCGACGGTTATCAAGCAGATCTCTTCGCAATCCATTGATATGCTCTCTTGGTGAAGTTTAATTACGACCTGAGCCCGTCCCTAGAGAATTGATGAAAGGTCGTCCTGACCCCTGACCCTTGTCAAACTAAAGGCAGTTCGCCTCCTTTTTTGCATTACAACAGTCCATCGTCACTCGATTGAGTCTAGTTAGGATTCATCGGATTTTCGACCGATTTGGATGGTAAAGCGCGGGCCGAGTCAACCCGGCCGGCTGTCCCTGGGTTCGCATCAAGGATTCACGCGAAGCCGACGTCCGTTTCCTCCGTGCCTCTCCGCCCGGCCGGGCGTGGGCCATCGCGTCGAACGATTGGTTGCTCGGCTCAGGGTGTGGAGTGACGACGCGACTTCTCGCGTCCTGCGGGAACCGCCCGGAAGCGGGAGTCTTCGCATCCCGCCGGGCATCCCCGAGTTGTGGTCTTCGCCGCGCCGAGGGTCTCGGGTCGAAAGCTGGCCGGAAAGGGCGTAGGATGGATGGGCCCAGCCTGGTGGCGACGCCCCGATCCCGACGGTGATCCCGAATCACGCGATCGATCGCGCCGCGCCGAATGACGCACCCACCGGAGGGCATGGCGATCGCCGCAGGTGGCGGTACGCCTCGAACGAATCCTCAGCAGCCGATGCCTTCATGCGAACTTTTGTCCGATGGAAACGCGCCCCGCTGCCGCGACAGCGTGTCTTCGACTTCGTCAGTCGCGCGCGACGGCGTCAGCGGTGGTTCAAGGGCCTGATCCTGGTCACGACTGGCTTGACGGTCCTGCTGATCCTGGGCCGGTCGCCGCGGGGCCGTTATCTCGTGGCCTCGACGGCGGGTCGGGTCCGAACCGCGGCGCGATCCGCGATCGGCCTGCCGACGCCCCGCTCCGAGATCGACGACCGATGGCGGCGGGATCGACTCCAGGGGATTGCCGATGCGCGCAAGGGCCTCACGGGCATCTTTGCGGAGGCCGAGCCCGCCATGCAGCGTTTGATGCGCTACGCGGGACTCGATCCCGAAGCCGGCCTGCTGCGCTGGGGTAACTATGACGCCACCCTCCTGCTGCCCTCGACGATCTTCGAGGCCGACGACTCGGGCCGCTCGTACCGGCTCCGGCCGAACACGCGCTCGATCTGGCTCCGGAACGTGACCCTGAAGAGCGGCATCCTGATGTTCTTCCTGGTCCCCGACGGGCCGCGGCTGGCCGAGGCCATCCCGGGCACCCGGGCGATCCCGGTGGAGACCTCGCGGCAATCGACGAACTCGTGGGGCCTGCGCGGGCCCGAGCCCGAACCCGAAGCACCCCTGCGCGGCATCGTCCTGGGCGACTCCTACATGGAGGGGATGTTCATCGGCGACGACGAGACGCCCCCGGAATGCCTCAGACGCTATCTCCAGATGCATCTGAAGACGAAGGTCTCGATCCTGAATACCGGCGTCCTGGGTTATTCCCCCGAGCAATACTATCATTCTCTGCTGGCGTTCGTGGACCGGTTCCGGCCCCACTTCGTGGTCGTGAGCGTCTTCACGAACGACTTCGGGGATATTTTCGAAGTCGCGACCAAGGGCCGCGGCGACTGGGCGGAAGGGAAGTACTGGCTGGACCAGATCGCGGCGTTCTGCCGGTCGCGGGAATGGCCGCACCTGGTCGTCCCGGTCCCGTTCGAACCGCACATGCTCGGCAACCGCAGAGCCGGCTATTACCCGGGGACCCTTTCCAATATCCTGGAAGTCAACAGCACGCTGTTCGTCGACCCGACCGACGACTTCATCAATGCCTACCTGGCCCTGGTGGTCGAGGGCGAGCGAAAGGGACAACGGCCCATGGGCTGCCCCCTGTTCAACGTCCAGATCGGCGATGGCCACTTCTCGGCGATCGGCGCGGAGACCTGGGCCGCCGCCGTCGGCCGCCGGCTCGTCCTCCTGCTGGAGAAGGACCGGCTGGCGCGCGAGCGGGTGAAGGCCTCCAGTCCTTGAGTTCCGGATGGGGCCTTCGGCTGGAACCCAGGGGGAATTCGAGATTCGAGATTCGAGATTCGAGATTCGGGATTCGGGATTCGGGATTCGGGATTCGGGATTCGGGATTCGGGATTCGGGATTCGGGATTCGAGATTCGAGATTCGAGATTCGAGATTCGAGATTCGAGATTCGAGATTCGAGATTCGAGATTCGAGATTCAAGACGCGAGATGCGAGATGCGAAAAACCGGAATGATCGAGACTGTCGCAACGACGTCGGGTGATCTCGTTACCACGCTCCCTCGTGGTAACGTGGAACCCGCTGAACTCAACGATTTTTCCTCCGTTTGAATCTTGAATCGGAGTTTTCCTCGGATGCGCGCACGGCGGGGATCCTACGGAGAAAACCTCGACTGCCTCCAGATGAGAGGTATCCATGAGATTCGTACTCGCACTCGATCGGCGCGTCCCGGGCGCCAACAGGTTTTCGAATTCGTCCGGCGGTCCCGCCGTCACGAACGTTGGTTCAAGGGACTGATCCTGATAGCGACCTGCCTGGTCGTCGCCGTGCTGGGTGCCATGCCGCGGGGCCGTTATCTCCGGGCCGCGCTGTCGTCGCGGGCGCGGCGGGCGGGGCGATATGCGGTCGGCCTCCCCACGCCCCGCGAGGAAATCGACGACTCCTGGCGGCGGTACCGCCGCCAGGGGATCGCCGACGCGAGCGCGCGGCTCGACGACATCTTCGACGAAGCGAGCCCCGAGACCCAGTGCCTGATGCGATATGCCGGGCTCGACCCCGAGTGCGGCCTGCTGCGCTGGGGGAATTACAACCGGACGCTGCTGCTGCCCTCGAAGGTCATCGAAGCCGACGAGACGGGCCGTTCTTACCGGCTCCGGCCGAACTTGCATTCGATCTGGCTGCGGAACGTCTCACCCAAGAGCAGCATTCCCATGTTCTTCCTGGTCCCTGATGGGCCCAGACTGGCCGAAGCCCTTCGTGGGACGCCCGCGATCCCGGTGGAATCCTCGCGGCAGACCACCAACTCGTGGGGCCTGCGCGGGCCCGAACCCGATCAGCGAGCCCCACTCCGGGTGATCGTCCTGGGCGATTCCTTCATGCAGGGCCTGTTCATCGGCGATGACGAGACGCCCCCCGAGTGCCTGCGTCGCTATCTCGAGGAGCACCTCCGGACCAAGGTCTCGGTGCTGAATACCGGGGTGCTGGGTCATTCGCCCGAACAGTATTACTATTCCTTGCGGGCCTTCGCCGATCGCTTCCGCCCCCATGCCGTGGTCGTGAGCGTCTTCACCAATGACTTCGGCGAGGACGTCGAGGTGCCCACCAAGGGCCAGGGCGACTGGGAGGAAGGGAAATACTGGCTAGATCGGATCACGCAACTCTGCCGGTCGCGGCAATGGCCGCACCTGATCGTGCCGGTCCCGTATGCCCCGAACCTCTTCAGTCAACGCAAGGCCGGCTACTACCCGGGGACCCTCACCAATATCCTCGAGGTCAGTAGCCTGATGTTCCTCAACCCGGCCGAGGACTTCATCAACGCACACCTGGAGCTGGCCGTCGAACGCGAGCAGGATGGCGACGCCGCACCGGCGCGGTCGCTGTTCAATAGCCAGATCGGCGATGGCCACTTCTCGGCGCTGGGCTCACAGGTCTGGGCCAGCGCGGTGGGACGTCGCCTGGTGCTCCTGCTGAAAAAAGACCGGACCTCGCGGCGGAAGCCGAAGCCGATCAAGGGCCATGAGTCGTGGGCGAGAAAGGGGGATCGATCCCGGTGAGCAAGGGCAGCGACACACTCCCATTGTGGTTGACGACTCCGACGGTGCGCCGGCGCTCGGGCTGGGAACGGGCCTTCCGGCAGCTCGTCCGGCCGCGGCCGGCCCGGCAGCGCGTCTTCGCGTTCGTGGAGCGGAGTCGGCGCCTCCAGCGGATCTTCAAGATCGCGACGGCCGCGCTGACGCTCGGCACGGTCGCCATCCTGCTGTCGGTCCTCCCGGCGGGCCGATACCTGGCCGAATGGTTGACCGTGCGCGGGCGATGGCTGGCCATGAGCACCGTCGGGCTCCAGCCGGATCGCGCCGAGATCGACGCCGACTGGCGGCGGAAGCGGGAATTCGACATGGCCAGCGCCCGCTCCAAGCTCGCGTTGACCTTCGCCGAGTACAACGAGGCCCGGCAGCGGCTCCTCCGATTCGCCGGGATGGACCCCGACCACGTCCTGCTCCGCTGGGGGAACTTCGATCGGACCGTGATGCTGCCCGCGACGGTCTTCGAAGCCGATGACTCCGGCCGCTCGTATCGATTCCGGCCGCGGGTCCGCTCGATCTGGGTCCGGAACTTCCCGGCGCGGGAATGTGAAGGCCTATTTCCAGATCCCCGATACCCCCGAAGCCGCCGCGATCGTCAAGGGGACCGGTGCGACGATCGTCGAGGGCTCGTCCCAACTCACCAACTCGTGGGGCCTGCGCGGGCCGGAGCCCGACACCAACGCCCCGTTTCGCGGCATCGTCCTGGGCGACTCTTACATGCAGGGCCTGTTCGTCGGCGATGACCAGACGCCGGTCGAATGCCTGAAACGCGACCTCAGCAAACGCCTCGGCGCCCCCGTCGAGCTGCTCAATACGGGACACCTCGGTTATTCCGTCGAGCAGTACTATTTTTCGCTCGTCGAGTATGCCGGGCGATTCCCGCCGCAGTTCGTCGTGGTCAGCATCTTCGCCAACGATTTTGCCGGCGAGGTCAACGACGTCCTCGAAGGCCGGGGCGGCGACTGGGACGAGGGCAAATACTGGCTGGGCCGGATCCGCGATTTCTGCTCCGCGCGGGCTCACCTGCTTGTTCGTCCCGGCGCCCTGGGTCAACCAGTTGAGCGGCCCCCAGATGGCCGGCTATTACCCGGGCCGCGTCTCCAACATCCTGGAAACCGCGGCGTTCCTTTATCTCGATCCGATGAATGAGTTCGCCAATGCCCTGCTGGCGATCGAGGTCGAGGGACTCCGGCGCGGAGAGCCGCCGTCCGGCGACCCGCTGTTCATGGGGAAGATCGGCGACGGCCATTTCTCGCCACAGGGCTGCGTCGTCTGGGCCGAGGCGGTGGGCCGGCGAGTGTTCTTGCTGCTGTCGAGGAAACTGGCCGAACGCGGGGGAATGCCGCCACCGGTCCCCGTCGGGCCGGGCGGTGCGGGGCGGTGAGCGCGGAGTGCGCCTCAGGTGGCGGGAGGAGTGGCGCAACGCATCGTGACCGCGCTCGATCGAGATCGGCCGACGGCGGAGCGTAACCGTGGCGTCGAGCGGACGCAAGACCTCGGACCGGCGACGGTCGGCTCAACGACAGTGAGGTGCAACAAACCTTCAGCTTCGAAGTTTCTTCAGGAGGTCCGCCTTCGTTGAGTCCGTGATCTCCGTCAGTTCGACTCGAAGGGTCTCGGAATCGCCCGTATTGCTTGAGACCTCCGGTGAGGCCCAGGCATAATAGAACCGATTTTCCTTAACATCTACAATCAATAGTAAAATTGGTATGTTCGAATATGCCCATCGAACATATTTTCGCCTCGAAACCGAGTATTGTTTCCTGGCTAGTTGCTCGGTCGACTTGACCTCGATCGCGATATTGTTGATACCGCCTCTGGGATTTCGGAATCCCACCAGGAAGTCGTACTCGAAATCGGCCGATGGCCTGGCGACGAACTCGGGTTCAAGCTCTTGAAGAAAGAGCTCAGCGAGTAGTTCGGCCCTGCGACCGACGATCTCGTTCTTGGAGCGGGTCTGATTCATGCGAAATTCGACGACTCAGGTTTATGGCTGTTGTTCGCCCAATAACCGCGGACTTCGTCGTACAAAATACGCAGGTTATTGCTAGTAAGTTCATAAATAAAAGGTATGCGAGTAATAGCTTTTACCGGGACGCCTGCATGTACCGAACGCACAAAGACTCGTTTCGATGGTTCGTGGATCCCAAAGATATAAGTAGGGCCTGGAATCTGAAGGAGTCGTTCGATGTCTTTCTTCTTGGTTGAGATAGTCAGATCAGTCTGCGATGGAACCAAGGACGTTCGCGTCGCTTTGGCCTGGGCGAAGAAGTAGAGCCGCTTCCCTCGCACGGATGTCAGTTCGACGTAATAATCAATCGCGGGCCATTTATCTCCGAGAAATCCCGGTTTGAAGAGCGGCTTTGGAAAAGCCTGATAATCGGTCAGAGATAGTTCAAGAATTTTCTCTCCCCGAAATCCAGTCACTTCTCTGAGTTCACTTATCATAACCTAGGTTTCAATAACAACGAACTCACCTGAGGTCATCTTTGTTTCGTGCCGTGAGCCCTCGGCGACTGACGTCAGTTCATCAAGCGTATCGCGCCCGATAATTCTTCGCAAGATTCAGCCACCTTCCGACGCGGCTTGATTGGCCCGCCGATCGGCCCATTCTTTCGCCGGCTAACCCATGGGCTCATGCCCGTGGTCGCCGAGAGAAATCCCTTGCCCTGGGGCCAACGACCGCCGTTCGGAACCGCCGCTCAACTTAGAGGCTCGGGACCGCCTTGCGGCCGCCGTCTCCTTGACGACGCCGCGACGGCGTGCTCCCCGCTTCGACGTAGGACGCGCCATCGTCGCGCGCGGAGTGGGCGCCGTCCGGCTCCGCATCGCGCTGGTTTCCCAGGAGGACCGGGAGCAGGGTGCAGAGTTGCTGTCGGGTCTCCAGCAGCGTCGGCGCCACGAAGTCGGCGCCGGCTGCCTGGAGGGTCGCGGTCACGACGGCGGTGCCGCCCTTGGAGGGCGTGGCTTCATCGGGCTCGGCTCCCGGCTTCTGGAGGAGGTCGGGCGCGCTGCCAGGACTCCTGACTCCCCAACGGCCCACGACGATGCGCAGGTCCGGGAACTGGGACCGCAGGCGCTTGCAAAGATATCGGGTGTGGGCCAGGCCGCCGGGCGGGGTCGCCGCGATGCAGACGGCGACCGGCTTTCGATCCGCCACCTGGTCGAGGAGCTCGCCGGTCAGGGTTCCCGTGGGGATCAGATCGAGATGCCATCGTGCCGGATCGAGCAGTTGCTGGAGCATCTCCAGCGCCAACTGATCCTCGGCGTCGTGCGCCGGGCAGCCGAAGACCCGGACCGGGGGCTCGGTGACCGGCCGCGCCGATTCCCCCTCCGGGCTGTCGTGTGCCGCGCCGGCCTGCTGTTCGCCCAGGTCTTCCACGATTTCGCGGATGGATTGCAGGGCATACTCCGCGTCCGCCTCGGTGATGTCATCGCGGATGCGGTTCCGCTTGATGGCGATCAAGGCCGGCAGCAGCATCTCATCGTAGATGGGCTCCGCAGATTTGGATGCCTGGACCTGCTCCAGGACCAGGTCCTCCGCTTCGTCCTGGTCCCGGGCCAGGAGGCGCTGGTAGAAGCTGATGCTCAGATCGAGGGCCGGCTCATCGCCCAGGAGGACCGAGATGAACTCCAACCGGGGGCTGTAGCGGCCCAGTACGACGAGGCAGACCGTCAGTGGGCTCGAGAGGACCAGCCCGATCGGTCCCCAGAGGAATGCCCAAAAGGCCGCCGAGACCAGCAAGGCGATCTCGGAGACTCCCATGCTCTGGCCGTAGAGCCGGGGCTCGACGAAGTTCGCCGTGATCAGCTCCACCGTCAGGAACAGGCCGATCACCATCAACGTCGCTCCCCAGCCGGGGATGGTGGCCAGGCTCAGCGAAATCGGGAACGTGACGGCCAGATAGGGCCCGATGAAAGGGAGGTAGCGGAGCATCGCCGCCAGGAAGCCCCAAAGCAAGGCATACTTGACCCCGATCAGGAGCAGGCCGATCCCGAAGATCAGGCCGAACGTCCCATTGACGATCGCCTGGATGAGGAGGAACCGGCTGACCCGCTGCGCCGCCTCGTCCACGAACTTGGTGGCGACGACGATCTGCCCGTGTCCCGCCAGTCGGATGATGCGATTGCGGAGTTCCTCCCGCTTCAGCAGCATGAAGATGACCAGGATGATGGCCAGCGCCAGCTCGCCGAGCGATTCCAGGAGCGGGCTCAAGAACGAGGTCAGGCGCGACAGCCAGACCGGGCTCTGCGGCTCGAGGATCACGGCCGTCGGCCGTCTGGTGGACAGGCCGGAGTCGGCCGTCTCTCCGCCGGGGCTCTCTTCCGCATCGTCCTTGGCCGGTCGATCCGTCGTCTGGCCGAGCTCCTGGTTGATCTCCGTCACCATCTTCTTGAGTTGACCCGAGTTCTCCGTGACCTTCTTGAAGGTCCGGACCTTCTCCTTCACGGTCTGGGTGTACCGGGGCAACTCCTGGATCAAGCTGGTGATCTGAGAAGTGACGAGCCAGCCGATCGAGCCCAGGGCGAGTGTCGCCAGCAGGACGGCCATGATCACGGCGGGGGTCCGCCGGACCCCGCGTTGGCGGAACCAGCCCACGAGGGGGCTGAGCAGGAAGGTCAGGAAGGCGGCTAGCGCCACCGGGATGAACACCGACTGCGCCCAGTACAAGGCCGCGATCGCGACCACGCAGATGACGGTCCCGGTCAAGGTAATGAGCGCACGTTGCCAGGTCGGTCCAACGGAGGGCTTGGTCACTGACGGAGTACCTCACTCTAAAAGGCCGAAGGCTGAGGGCTGAAGGCTGAATCAAGACCGGACCGGTGCTGACTCAGCCTTCCGCCTTCAGCCTTCCGCCTTCACTCGAGAAGCCTTTCTCATGCTGAAATGATCAGCGCGAACGCAGGGCCACGCCGACGACGACGCCCAGCAGGATGCCGGCGCCGAAGGCCAGGGCGATCGAACGACCGGGGTTCTCGCGGATCATGTCTTGCGAGACGTCGTAGCCGCGGTTGAACTGGTCGGAGAGCCGGTTGTACCCCTCGCGCACCTGCTCGGAGGCGTACTGGGCATACTTGCCCGCCTGCTCGGTCGCCTGCGTCATCATCGAGGCACCCTGGGCCGTCGCCTCGTCCAGGAACTTCTCGATCGCATCGCGGGCCTCGCCGGTCTTGTGCTGGATCCGGCCAATCAACTGGTCGATGTTGCCGTTGGTGAACCGCAGGTCGTCCTCGGTCAACTGGCCCCACTTCTTCTTCAGCTCACCGCGAATCTGGTTCCACTGCCCTTGCAGCACTTGCGCATTAACCATGGTGTCAACCTCACTGATCTCTGATGGAAAAGGAATCCGATCCACCCCGAAGTGAATCCTTGTGACGTCTCGGCCGATCAAGGTGTCTTGGGCGGCGGCGGCTGGTCACCCGATTGCTTGATCGAGTTGGTCTGGGTCTCCACCGTCTTGCCGTTGGGAGTGGTCGTCGTGGTCTGTGTCTTCGTTGCAGTCTCCTCCGAGCAGCCGGGGATCGCGAACCCACATCCCACGACGAGGACACCCAACATCATCGTACTGATCAGCTTGCGCATGAAACTTTCCCCTCATTCTGGGAACCGGACGGCCAGCGACCTCACATGAGATCCGGGGCTGGCCATCATGATCAAGGTCGAAACTGATGCAAGGGGTGTGCCAAGCCGGAGGGGTTTGAGCCGGTTTGGGGGCGGTCGATGCGAAAGTTCTTCGTGCGTCCGCGACAACCGGCGCCCTGGTAAAAGGGGGAACGACGGGCCGCAAGGACTCATGTGCGTCGGACTACTCAAGAATCGGTCGCAGATTTCTCACAGAAATTTGAGAATTCTTAAAACCTTTCATGAGGATCGGGGACGACGCAGGTGACGTGAGGCCGTCGACCGGCCGCGCCCGCGTTTTGGCACAGTTTTTGCTCGCTGGGAGCCGAGAGAGAACGCAAGCGCGACTCTGCGAGGCGAACGATGAGGGATGCCGGCGCGCGACGTGAGACACTCCGAGAGGATGGTGGCGATGGCTACGGCGATGTCGAGCCCGACGGAGGAGATCCGCGAAATCCAGCAGCGGATGGCCTTGGTTCGTCATGACATGCATAAGGATGTCCGGGAAGCGGTCAAGGGGGCTCAATCGTTGACCGACTGGCGGAGCCTGGTGCGAAGCCATCCGTGGCTGAGCCTGGCGACGGCCGGCGCGACCGGCTACCTGATCGTCCCCAAGCGGCGGACGGAGGCACCCGCCGTGGTGGCGATGGGCGTTCCGACCTCCGGCGCCAAGGCAATGGCGCCCATGCACGTGAACCTGACCAGTGCGCCGCGGGAGAAGTCGTGGAGTCTGACGGGCACGGTCCTGGGCCTCCTGGCTCCGCTGGCGATCCGTGCCGCGCAGAATTATGCCGCCCACTACCTGGAACAGTGGCTGGCCCCCCAGGCCGAGGGTGGCGACCGACTCGGACCCGCCGCGCACCCGGACGCCTCGGGGGCCCCGCGACGTTCGTTGATGACCGGTCTCCGCCCGACCCGCCGCCGCTTCGTGGGACACGACGGTTGGTTGAAGGCACAGACCTACTAACGCGGCCGTGGGCCGCAACCCCATCGGGATTCGCGATTCCCAATGAAGAAGGATTCGGAATCCGGAATGGGGAGTGGCGAATGGGGAATCACGAATCGGGTATCCCCCAGATGCGCGCACGGCGCAGGGATCCTACGGAGGACGACTCTATGATATCCATCGCACGAGATCACGCATCGTCCGGATCGCGGGAACGGGAGGGCGCCGGCGAGATGTTCGCCCGGGCGAACGATTACCTGGCCGGGACCGGGGAATTCGTGAAGGACCTCATCACCAACCGACCGGCCCTGGCCCTGGGGGCCGCCCTGGCAGCGGGAGTCATTCTGGGATGGCTAATCAAGCGACGGTAAGAATCAATGGCTCGCTGGCGGGCCGACGGGGTGCCGTGGTCGCCGAACCCGGCAATGCCACGGGCCCCAAGGATGAAGGCGGACCGGGTCAGGTGATCAGCGGAGTCGCCGAGTTCGGCGACAATCTGCTGTCCCTCTGCGAGCTACAGGCGCGGCTGACCGCGATCGAGATCCGGCAGAACGCGGATGCCGTCAAAGTTACCGGCGCGGTGATCCTGGCCGGCACCGCCCTGGCCCTGGCCAGCCTTCCCGTGATCCTGATCGGAATCGCCGAGTTACTGGCCTCCGGGCTGGGGATGAACCGCGGCGCCGCCTTCCTGAGCGTTGCCCTCGTGACCCTCTTCATCGGGGGGGCCGGCATCGCCATTGCCGCCAGCCAGTTGCGACGCGCGGCCGTGGGATTCCCCATCAGCCGCGAGGAACTCGCCCGCAACATGAACTGGGTCCGCACCGTCCTGCTTCACAGCGGCCGTCCGGCGCGTTAGTCGCGTGGGCAGTATGTAGTAGGCAGTAGGCAGTAAAACAACAACGCGGTTTTGCGTTTACTACCTACTGCCTAACGCGTCCTTCGGCCGCAACCCCATCGGGATTCCCGATTCGCGATTCCGGATTCCCGAAGGGGAAGGATCCGGGAATCCGGAATTCGGAATCCCCAGAGGCGCGCACGGCGCAGGGATCCTACGGAGGACGACTCGACTACCTACTGTCCACCGGAGCGAAGCGACTAAGACTCCACCACTTCAGTAACGAGTCGGCCCATCAGGCGCTCCGACAAGACCGGCGCGATATCGGCCCAACCGATGATGCCCACGAGTCGCTCGGTCGCGTCAACAACGAGGACGCGACGAATCGACTGGGAGGCGAGCACCTGGTGGACATGGCTCAGGCTATCTCCGGGGGCGACCGACACGAGGCCCGTCAACATGATCTCGCCGATCGGGCGATTTAACAGGTCGGGCGTGTCGGGGAGCGCGATCGCGACGTCGCGGTCGGTCACGATGCCGACCGGTTTCCCCTCTTCCAGCACCGGCACGGCGCCGCAATCCGCGTCGCGGAAGATCATCACGGCCTCGAGGACCGTGCTGAACCGCGAACACGTCCGCGGGGCTGCCGTCATCACATCGGCGGCCGTCAAATTGGACAGTGATTTCAATTCGTCATGTTCCATGATTGTCACGACCTCTCCATTGCTTCAGGCACGATCGGACCCTCGATCGATCCCAACACGGATCGTCGCCGATCTCACTCTCATCTGCATTTGCAGATTCCATGCCACTCTTCCGGTCCGCTTCGAGATGGGCTCCGAACTCTGGCATCGCAGTTGCACTACAAGAGAGATGTGGGACCGCGAGGACTGACAACAGCTTCCTCAGACGGCCGAGCTCGATGCGACGGCAGAACCCATCACTTTGAGGAGACCAAGGACATGTCGCGAGTATACGACGTGCATTCCGCGGAAGACGCACTCCGGGCGGCCCCGGGCCGCGTGGAGAACTGGGTCGAGTCGACGGTCCGATCCGTGGCCGAGTTCGACCGAGGACTACGCGCGGTCGAACCCCTTGTCCTTCGCGGCATGGGCGTTCGGGATCGGCTTCATCCTGGGCTGGAAGTTGAAACCCTGGTGACGGCCAGACCGCGGCACACGGTTTGCTACTACCAAACAAAAGTGTGTTGCGGATGATTGAAAAGACATGTGATTTCCACCGTCGTTGAGACGGACAACATGAGAGAGGAGCAATCCGATGTTGAGCTGGGCAGTGACATTCCTCGTGATCGCGTTGATCGCCGCGGTCTTGGGTTTTGGAGTCATCGCCGGGACGGCGGCTTCGATCGCGAAGATCCTGTTCCTCCTGTTCCTGATCCTGTTCGTGGTCTCGCTGGTTCTCGGGCGCACCCGGGCCCCGATCGCCTGATGCGGCCCGGGGACGATGGACCATCGACTCAAGAGGCCGAACCTCGCCCGCCAGGAGTGTCTGGCGCGGGGGGTTTCCGGATCGTTTTCCAATGAGGAGCAACCCATGAATTGGGACACGATGAAGGGCGATTGGAAGCAATTCAAAGGCAAGGTCAAGGAAGCCTGGGGCAAGCTGACCGATGATGAGCTCGATGTCATCGCCGGCCAGCGCGATCAGCTCGTCGGCGCGATCCAGAAGAGCTACGGGATCGCTCGCGACGAAGCCGAGCGCCAGGTCCAGCACTTCGAGACCTCGAGTTTCGACCGGACCTGATCCGAGCGGAGGCGTGCCCGTCGCCCAGCCTGCGGCGGGCGGGCCGACCCGCCGGGCGGACCGGGAATGTGGGCGGGCAGGCTCGATCACTCCGCGCAAGAGGAATCGCAAGATCTCCAAAACGGAATCAGCTCATTCATTTGAACGTGAAAGCCTTTCTGGAAATGGGGGATCCCCTCCCCCAGGCTGAGCGATTCCGTTCAGGGCGTTTCTCTTGCGTGGAGTCATCGAGCCTGGACCCTCATCGGGAAGATCCCACGATGCCGTGGCGACTATTCCCCGATCACCTTGATGAGCACTCGCTTGGGCCGGCGGCCGTCGAATTCGCCGTAGAAGATCTGTTCCCATGGCCCGAAGTCGAGCTTTCCCCGGGTCACGGCCACCACCACCTCGCGGCCCATGATCTGGCGCTTGTGGTGGGCGTCGGCGTTATCCTCGCCGGTGCGGTTGTGCTTGTAACGCTGCGGCGACGGGTCGAAGGGTGCGAGCTCCTCCAGCCATTTCTTGTAATCTTCGTGCAGACCCGGCTCGTCGTCATTGATGAAGACGCTGGCTGTGATGTGCATGGCATTGCACAGGACCAGGCCCTCCTGCACGCCGCTCTTGCGGACGATTTCCTCCACCTGCCGCGTGATGTTGAGGAAGTCCATCCGGGCCGGCACGTCGAACGTCAGATACTCGGTGTGCGACTTCATCACCGGGATCTCCCACCAGGTTCGGGTTGCATGCCGCCACTTGCGTGGCGGCCCATGGCGGTCTATCATACGCTATGATCGATCCGGTGAGATTGATCGTCCCCGAGTGCACCCCGCGTCGATTGCCAGCAGCTCGCAGATCACATCCGTATCGACAATGGACTTTGCAATGAATACTATTAATTATGTTTATCGATTCGATCCCAAGAACCCGAGCACCAAGCCCTCCCCGCCCGACGCGGACCTGGCTCGGAAGAACCTGGAAGATGGCAACCGGATGTTCGCGCGATGGATGGCGAGCTGCCAGAACCATGAGGTGACGGTGGGCGAGGAGTCGGGGTACGTTGTCCAGTGCAATGGGCTCGAGGTCGGGATGGTGCGGAAGCAGGGCGGGATGCCGAAGCAGGCCCCGTTCGCGGTCGTGATCGGTTGCTCCGATGCCCGCGTGCCGACGGAGATGATCTTCGGCCAGGGCTTCAACGACCTGTTCGTCATCCGCGTCGCCGGGAACGTCCTGGGGGACGTCTGTCTGGGGAGCATCGACTTCGCCGTCGAGGCGCTCAGCGAGAGCGTGAAGGTCATCGTCGTACTGGGGCACAGCGGCTGCGGCGCCGTGACCGGGGCGGTTGACGCGTATCTCCGGCCGCTGAAATTCTGGTCGAGATCGACGTCGCCGGCCCTGCGGTCGATCCTCCAGCGGATCTTCGTCTCGGTCCGCGAGGCGGCCAACGGCCTGGATGAAGTCTGGGGACGGGACGGCCGGCAGTCGCCCTATTTCCGCGACGCCCTCATCGAGACGGCGGTCTGCCTCAATGCCGCCCAGGCGGCATTCGTCCTCCGCCAGGAGATCGAGATGGCCGGGCGCTGGGAGATCGACGTGGTGTATGGGGTCTATAACCTCTTCAACCACCAGGTCAGCATGCCCAACTATCCGTTCGCACCGGCGACGGATTCGAATGTCCGGCTGGCGCAGGCACCCGCCAACCCACGCGAGTTCCAGGCCCTGGCCCGCCAGATGGCGGAGATCCTCAAACCCGAGTCTCCGGATCGCGAGACGTCCGGCGAGAATGGCCCGCCGATACTCCCCTCGCTGGTGGTCGGCGACGACAATCCTTGAGTCCGTGGGTCCCTGGACGGATTCGGCCCGCCGTTTGCCGGTGATCGGGGCATGGGGGCGAAGGAACCGTTCGACATCGACGAAGTTTTCCGACGGCTTCGCCAGGCCGTGGCGGGCGTGCCCAAGGCGGCCATGTTCGAGCTGCGCGACCGGGGCTATTCCTCGCCGTTCGAGCAGCTCGTCGGCAGCCTGATCTCGGCCCGGACGCGGGACGAGACGACGATCGCGGTCTGTCTCCGCCTGTTTGCCACGGCCCGGACGCCCGCGTCGATGGCCGCGATCGACGAGGCGCGGCTCGTCCGGCTGCTCCGGGGAACATCGTTCCCCGTGGCCAAGGCGCGCGACCTGATCGCCCTGTCGAGGCGGATCGTCGCGGAGCATGGGGGCCTGGTGCCCGACACGATCGAGGGACTGATCGGGTTCCGCGGGGTCGGCCCGAAGATCGCCGCCCTGACGTTGGCCGTCGGATTCGGCCGGGCCGCGATCGCCGTCGATATTCATGTTCACCGGGTCGCCAATCGCTGGGGTTACGTCAACACCTCGACCGCCAAGCAGACCATGGCCGCGCTCGCCGCCAGGTTGCCGGAACGCTACTGGGTCGAGATCAACGAGCGGCTCGTCCCGTTCGGCAAGTCCATCTGCACCGGCATCCGGCCCAGATGCTCGACCTGCCCCTTGCTCGCGATGTGCCGGCAGGTCGGCGTGACGTCGCATCGTTGACGGGGACACTCTGACCGTCGCGGATTCTGGTGAGGGCGAAACCCTGGGGGCTTGGGCGCACCAATCTCGTCGCACCCCGAAGGGGTGCCGGCTCCCCGGAAATCCGTCACGATCCCGCAATCCCGGCGTCGCGTCGATCGGCCGATCCAGCATTCACGACGAAGGTCTCGCATTGGCCGGGGGCGGGATCTTCTCGGCAACCGTAGGCGGGGCGGAGATTCTCTCTTCCACCCGCCGGTCCCGCTGGCGGGACCGCCGATCCTCGAGGATCGCTTCCGCCGCGCGCTGGCGGGTCGTCACGCCGGGCTGAGGGAACAGCCCGCCGAGAAGCATCATCGCCGTCAGTGTCAGGACCGCGATCCGCTCGCGCGTGCCGATCCCCAGCCAGATCGTCGAAACATGGCGGGCTCCGGTGAACAGGTGGAGATACGCCCGCACCACGGCGATCCCGTTGAGGGCCGCCGCCGCGACCACCACGATCCCGAGGGTCGGGTTGACCTCCACGGCGCTGTCGACCAGCAGATCGGTCGAGATGAAGCCGAGCGTGCCCGGAAATCCAACGCTCGCCAGTCCCGTCAGGAGGAAACAGACGGCCAGCGCGGGCGTGTGCTCGTAGAGGCCGTGGAAGCTGGTGAGGGAGAGCCGTCCGAACCGGGATTCCAGTGCCCGGAGCGTCAGGCCGAAGCCGGTCAGCGACAGGATGACCGAGAACCACAGGCACAACGAGGCCGTCAGTGACATGACGGTGTCCAGCTCCAACCCGACGAGCACGAGCGAGGCGTGACTCAAGAACAGGAAGGCGTAGAACCGCCTCACTTCGTTCTGGACCACGGCCATCCCCGCGGCGTAGACGGCCGTGATCAGCGAGGCGATCGAGATACCGTGGAGGACCCAGTCCGGTGCGATCGGGAGCACGAGCCGGACGGCGGCGTAGACACCGCCGAGGGGACACACGAACAGAATCGCATTGCCGAACGTGGCGTGCTCGAACCAGTCGGTAACCCAGCAGTGGGCCGGGACGGTCCCGCACCGCACCAAGGTCGCCAGCAGCAGGAGAATGCTCGCAAGGGCCGTCGGGATCGCGTCTCGTCCCCGAAGCTCGACGGCCGACCACCCCAGCACCAGCAACCCGACGAAGAGCATCATGTGGATTACGTAGATGCGTGTCGGGCGGCGCTCGGCTCGCCAGCTCGATGTAGGGCGGTATGGTCGATGCGGCCAGCAAGGCGATCAGAACCCAGGGCTCGGTGGCCGAGAACATGGCCAGGCGGATCGACTCGGCGGCCATCGACCAGGCGATCGAGTATCGGCGCATCTTCACCCGCGCCGTGGCCAGCGCCGTCAGGAAGTGGATCAGGGCCACGACCGGCACCAGGGGGGCGTTCAGCTCGTCCAGCGCGAAGATCTGCCGGCTGAGGAGACGGTACTGTGGGCTCAGCGCCAGGCTGGCGTCGACCGGAATCCGCAGGTAGAAGCCCAGCCACGCCAGGAGCGTGCAGACGAACGCGGTCCCCGTGAATGCCAGGCCCCGATGGTAGGCGCGGATCGGCTCCCGCAGCCGGCTGACCCAGAGGGAGCCGAGCAGGGTGACGGCGATCGACATCTCGAGCCAGGGGAGTGACAGCGGATTCATGCGAATTCTTCGATCGTTCCAAAGTGCGGCTTGACCTGGTCCGACTCGCGCGACGCCTCTCCCGCGAGGAAGTCGGTCCATCGCCGCTCAAGCCTGTCGAACCAGCGAAAGAGCCGTACGAACGGCCCGACGAGATAATCCGACAAGAACGCATCAAGATAGCCCTGCTGGATGGCCAGGCGATAGAGCCAGTTGCCGGCGCGCTGCGCGGGCAGGCGGACCCAGGCGACCCCGGCCGCCGGCAAGTGGTCGCCGATGGCGTTCTCGCAGCGTGTGATAATCGTGGAGCAGCGTCGGTGCCCGCAGGAATTGCAGCGCACGCAGGCAGGCGTGGCCCAGCAGGTGGATCAGCGCCACGTAGCGAAAGCCCAGGCCAACCTCGACGGTGATGATCCCGACCTGGGTGAGCGACGCATACGACAGCGCCGACTTGATGTCCGCCTGGACGCTCCCCGCCAGGTAGGCGAACATCGGCGGTGGTCAGCCCGATGGCCACGACCATGGCCGAGAGCCACGCGGAGACGTTCGAGGAGAGGGCTGATCCGGAGCAGCAAGAACGTCCCCAGGTGGACGGAGAGGGCTCCGTAGAAGACGGCACTGGAGGGTGTCGGGCCTTCCATGGCACGCGGCAACCAGCCCGAGAAGGGGATCAAGGCGGATTTACCGGCCGCCGCGACCAGGAGCAGCATGCCGACCACGAAGGCCTGGTACGCGGGCAGGTTCGCGTGGGCCTCGGGCCAGGGTGCCGCACCGAGCAGCGCGTCGAAGTCGCCCTCGCCGCGCAGGTGGTGCATGGCCACCGCAGGCCAGCAGCAGCGCCGCGTCCGAGATCCGGTAGTTCGTCCAGACCCACAGGCCGTTCCGCGCCGGGGCCGGACGTTCCTGGAAATAGGCGACCAGCAGTGCCGAGGAGAGCCCGACCAGCTCCCAGCCGGTGAACAGAGTCTCGATCGTACCGGCCAGCGAGGCGACCACCATGCCCAGCAGGAATAGCGCGTAGAGCACGAAGAAGCGATTGAAGCCCCGTTCGCGATGGAGGTACTTGCTGGCGAATGCGCCGATCGTGCCCGCCAGGATGAACGACAGGATGGCCATCGGGACCGACAGCCGGTCGAAGAGGAGCTTGATCGAGAAGTGGTAGTGGCGGGGGATCGCCACCCAATTCCCCAGGCTGATCGTCACGTGCCGCGTCCCCAGCGCGAGCATCGCGATCAGGACCGCGACCGCGGCGAGTCAGCCCGGAGATCACGGCGACCTGGACCGCTCGCGTCGTCGTGTCCTCGGCGAGTTTCCGATCCAGCAGCGAGGAGACGCCGAGCAGACAGCGTCAGGAGCAAGCGGCGCCGCGACGACGACGACGCCGAGGAACGTCAGCCAGGACGGCTCATGAGACATCGCATCCTCCCCGATCCGAGGGGCCTTCGGGCTCGATCTCCGCGAACTCCAGGTGATCCCGCCAGCCGCGATACCAGTCGAACGGAGGACGCGGCCCGGGGCAGCACCGTGGCCTGAGGCTGGTAGGTCTGGAACCGACCGTCCTCGTACAGGCTGACCGCTTTCGTTTCCGGATGGATCAGCGTGAGGATGATCCAGCCGTGGGAGCAGAGGCGGCGGATCCCCTCGTTCCGCTCGATGATGCGCAGCATCGACTCGGCCGTCGTCTCGATGATGAAGAGCGATCGCACCGGCTCGTGGATCTCGACCATCTGCCAGGGCAGGCCGGTCCGCAGGTCGCTCATGTAGCCGTCCATGACCCCCAGCAGCGAGGCGATGTTATGGGGGAGCTTGGTGCCGCATCCCCAGCCGTAGTTGTCGACGTACGAGAAGTAGTATTCGAGGTTGATCCCGGCGCAGACGGGGAAGACGGCCGAGAGGATGCGGGTCAGGATCGAGCTCTCGGCGTCGTCCTGGGTGGGGTCGTACGAGGTCAGGAACGCGCGGCGATCCAGGAACAGGCCGCGGGTCCAATCCCGCCGGCCGACGATCGTGATGGCGTTTGTGGCGTGCCCCCATTCGGGCCGCACCTGGGCCAGGTCCTCGGCGCGTCCCTCCACGTGCTGGCGGGCGCCCTGGAAGGAGAGCGTCAGCGGGGCGGATCGGAACCGCCGGCAACGCTCGTGGGCGTTCCGGTCGCAGGCCTCCTCGATGATCGCCCGGGCCGATTCGAACTCCCGGCGGTGCGACTCGGGGATCAGATCCAGGTCGTAGAAGGTCACTGTCTCGCTGCTGGTGTTGTGCATGCCGCCGACGAAGATCGTCTCCCTCGGGATCGCGAGCCCGCGGTCGGACAACCGCTCCCGGACGCGCGGGTCGTTGAGGATCTGGGCCAGGGCACGGGCGTTGGGCCCGCCCCGCGCCCCGCCGCAGGCGCCGCAGTCGTGCGCCGACTCGTGGGGATTGTTCATGCTGGTCGAGCCGTGGCCGTGGAGCAGTACGAGCCGGGAGAACCGCGAGGTCAGGCCGAGCTCCCGGAGCACCGTCTCCGCGATGGCCGGTCATCTCGTCGAGCGTGAAGCCCAGATGCCCGTCCTCGGGTCCGGAGGTCGGGTCGGCCCGCTCCAACTGCAAGCGGGTCAGCGGTGGGGAGGATGACGAAGGTGCCGAACCGCCGGCGGATCTGCGAGGTCAGCCGCGGGAAGAGGGTGCGGGCGACCAGCGGGATCGAGGCCAGGACGCCGACCGCGGCCGCGAGCACCGCACCGACGGTCAAGGAGCGGCTGCCGGTGTGGAAGCGGTGGGAGGCGATCCCCAGCACGCGTCGCGTCCGGGCGCGGCGGCGGCTATCGAGCTCGAGGCGGTCGATCACCCGCTCGACGACCCAGTGCCGCGGTCGCATGACCGCCGGGCAGAGCGGGACGAAGTGCGCATCGGCCACCCCGCGGAAGTACATGGCGATCGAGAAGAAGCCCGCCGTGCTGAGCGTCTCGGCGTCCGGGGCCAGCTCCTCGATGTGTCGACGGATCGACTCCTCGCGCTCGTCGAGGCAGAAGATCGCCTGGAACCGCGGCTGCGCCGGCGTGTCGATTGGCTTCCGGGCGTGGAGGGAGATGGCGTCGAGGGTCTGCGTGTAGAATCGCCGTTCGTAGGCCAGGTGGAAGACCCGTCGACGCTCCATCGCGGTGAAGGCTTCGATCTCCTCGAGCACCGCCGCCCATTCGGACCGGCTCAGCCGATGGAGCACGTCGGGCGAGAGCCCGTGGACCTGGGCCAGTTGGAAGACGACGAACGCGCCGCTGCTCGACGCTGGGTGGCCAGTACGACGCAAGGCCCCGCAGCATGGAGAGGGGGCCGGTGAACCCCAGGGCCTCGCGCGCCGTGTCGGCCAGGGCGAACCGGTCGAGCAGCAGCCGGATCGCCAGGAATTCGACCAGGCTTCCCCGCGGCACCGGCTGCACGACCCGGTCGCCACGCACCTCGATCTGCTCGAGCATGCCGCCCCAGCCGCGGAGCGCCAGCAACGTGGCGCGGAGGAACGGCTCCCACTCCTGCCGGTCCACGCCCAGGGCCTCCAGGGACTCGCGGATCGACTCCAGGGGGCTGATCCCCTGCTCTTCCAGCCGCTTCAGCTCCACGGCGAGGCCCGCGCAGCCAGCGGTCGGGCGGCCCACCGGGCTGCCGGTACAGCTTGCAGAACGCGCGATAGAAGCCCTCCGACCGATGCGGCAGCGGCCAGGCCGCCAGACCCTGGTCGAGGAATGCCGTGCAGAACCGGATGAGCACGGCATGGACCAGGGCGTCGGCATCCTCGCCGGTGGCTTCCAGCAGCAGGTCCCGATGCCTCACGGCGGACGCGGGCGCCGGCGTGTAGGGAGGCAGGTCCCGGACCCCGTCGCGGCAGATCCGCCACAACGCCTGGAGCGTGAACGATTCCCAATCGTCGTCGCTCCAGTTCTCGATCCGCGACTCGCCGAACCGGACGAGCAGCTTGGCCAGGCTGGTGGGGACCGGCTGCCGGGCCGGAGCATGGGGCGAGCCGTGAGTGCGTTCGTTGCCGCCCCGCAGGTCGCGCATCACCCATCGACGCGTCTCGGCGATCAGGCGTGCGCGGATGGCCGAAGAGACCTCCGGCCGCACCCGACGCAGGGCGTCGGCCTCGGCCACGTGCCAGAGCAGTTCCTCCGTCGGGCCGATCCGCAGCGGATACTGGAGCATCGCCAGCCGCAGCTCGAGCCGCGTCCCGAAGCCGGGGATCGGCCGTCGCGCACCTTCCCCCAGGTCTTGCTCCAGCACCTCCTGCAATTCCGCGAATCGGATCCGGCCCCGCCGCAGCTCCTCGCGATAGCGGTCCTCGCTCAGGTACATCTGGCAGCCGAAGACCCGGGCGGCTTCCTTGAGCGCCTCATGGAACGGCAGGTCTTCGAAGGCGTGCAGGGTGTTGTGGTGGATGAAGACGGTGATCGGCCCCTGCGCGGGCAGGAGGTGGGCCGTGCGTTCGATCATCGCGGCCAACTGCTCGACGTCCGGACTCGGTTTCTCCACACGCGGGCGGGCGCTTTCGGGAGCTACGGACGTTTTCATGGGGATCGATCGGCTCGTAAGAAGAAAAGGCCCGCCCGGCAGGGTCTGCAATCGGCACCCGGGCGGGGAGAGTGGCCGTCTCATCACCGACAGACGTGCCCCGCTGGGGCCATTGCGTGTTCGGCCTTTCCCGGGTGCCGACTCGGCATCCCGGAAGTCACACTAGCTGGCTGCAAAGACAGTTCCATCGATACCTGGTGGATCGTGCCGCGACAGGGCCCCGACGACGAGATCGGGGCCGGTCAGGCGATGGGAAACGTCCGGGTTACGACCTTGGCGATCTCGATGTAGATTGGGATACCGATCGTCACGTTATACGAGAAGGTCAATCCCAGCGACGCCGCCAGTGGCAAGGATGGGCTGGCCTCGGGGATGGCCATCCGCTGGACCGCGGGGACCGCAATGTACGACGCCGCGCCGCAGAGCACCGCGAACAAGATGTAGGACCCCGGCTGGAAGTGCGTGCCGGTCATGTACGCATAAGTGTGGGCGACGACGATCCCGATGGTCGCGAACAGGTTGGGCGCAAGCAATCCGAATGCGATGTATCCGGTACCACCGGATTTCAGGTCCTTGAGTTTGCGCGATGCGGTCATCCCCATCTCGAGCAGGAACAGGCAAAGCACGCCCTGGAATAAGGTCACGAAGAACTGGTCGTCGGGCCGGGTCACCTGTTCTCCCTGCAAGCCGCTGATCAGGCCGATGATGATCCCCCCGAACAGCAGATACAGGCCCGTGTTGAGGAAGACCTCATGAAGGAACTTGCCGTCGATCAGGGACTTCTTCCTGCCATTGATGATGCTATTGCCATTGCCGTTGCCATTGCCATTTCCGTCCCGCTCGGGATGCTCCCGCTTCTCCAGCGACATCTCGAGTTCTTGCTCGATGTCCCGCTCGCGTTTGGTCTCGGGGTGGTCTCCGTGACCATGCTCGCCCGCCAGAGCCGGCGCCTTGGCCATCGGGTCATATCCCGGCTCGTCCGGCATGTTCCCGAACGCGTCCATTCCCTTCTCGCGCAGCCGGGCCACCAGGTACAGCGCCACCAGGCAGCCGGGGATCTCCATCAGAGCCAGCATGACGGGCATATAGGCGTCGTAGACGATGTGGGCCGTCGCCAGCACACCGATGCACGTCACGAACGTGCCCGCCGAATCCGACCCGTAGTAGCCGGCCACTGTCGCCTGGTCGATGTGCCTCATCCGGGTGGCAGCCCGGAGCATGAGATATGAGGCGACCCCGATGAAGAAGTTCAGGACGAAGCCCACGCACATGAACCCGACAATCCTGCCGACGTCGCTCAGTTTCAGGAAGGCGAGCTCCTCTCCCCCGTGCCAGCCGATGGCCAGCAGCAGGTAGATCGTGAGTGCCTGGTACATCACATAGGGGAACTCAAATTTCACTTTAAGGATCGGGACCAGGAACCCGAGATAGAAGAAGAGCAGCAGCGGTTTGAAGAGGTTATGACGGAAGTTGTACCAGAACTCCTCGAGGATCGTCATCTGCGGCGCGACCTCGGACGATTCGCTTTCCTCGATCGCCACCCTGGACGCCACGACCCCCGTGGTGACGGCCACCCTCGCTCCCGGTTTGAGAGTCTTGAGATTGACGTTCTTTCCCAGACCGGCCTTGACCAGGGCACCGAGGTTCACAGTCGTTTCGGTTTTCGAATGCTCATCCTCGATGACCATCTGGGACGTGGCTGGATCGACTGACTTGATGGTTCCCTTAATTTCCTGCGCCCAGATCGGGACGGAGACGATCAACGCGGCCACGAGGAAGGACAAGGCGAGCCTCGGAATTCGTCCGGCACTCATACCAGGTTACTCCTGATCGATAGTCATCGGATCTGGGGATGGATTCCACGCGGCCTTTGCTCTTCCAAACGGGATCGGCCGGTCTCGAGTCGGCGGATTCGTCCCGCGCGGCACCATCGAGACGCGACCGTTTAACGAGAAGACCGCCCGTCAACCCGCCAGCCGTTCGCATTCGCGCCCTGTGGAGTTCCGTCGTCTGAGCTTCTTTCAGAGACTCGCGGGAGGGGACGACTCGTCCGGCGGGCGCCCCACTCCTGATGATTCACAACGGCGCGCGACCTCGCAACCCCTCGGCACCTTGCCCCGATCCCGGCGCTGGGACAGGGAACATTGTGGTGAGTGCGCAGTCCGGTCCGGACTCAACAGAGGAGCTGCCAGGAGTAGTGCAGTTCGTGGAGAAGACCGTCTCCCGAGTCGTGCGAGGCGGTGGGCTGGTCCTGTCGCCGGACCTTGACGGCCAGATTCAGGACCGATGAGGTGAGTACGCGACGGAGGGCGACCATCTCGTCGTCTTCCTCTTCCGCATCCGCTTCGGTCAAGCCGTCGCGGGTCAGGGGCCTCGGAAGACCGTGATCCATCGGGGAATGCATTCCCACCAGGACGATCTCATCCGCGGAGAGGGCGGGCGGCCCTGGATCGAGAGGTAGGGCGATGGAGGGCCGTCCCGAGCTGGCGGAAATGACGAGGCCGAAACTGAGGACGAGCGCAACCATTATGGGACTATTCAGGTTTGACTGCCATGACGATCGGGCGGATCTGGCCGGATGGCTCAAGTATTCTGGTTCTGCAAAAATTTGCAGTTGTCCCGACTAATCTACTGGGCGACCGCGCCGCAGGTCAACTCGATTTTCGATCGGTCGATACGTCGATCTCCGCGGCAACGGGAAGATGTACCTTTGAAAGTCATGGGCCGTGGGGCGTGATGACGGCATGCATGGGAGTTCCATTCGAGACGCAGGTCGCCCGTGGGTTTGGCTCCGGCTGGCGACTTGAGAGCGGTCCGCCGGACCAGAGAGGAGGTCTGGGTAATGAGGCACTGCTCCACCGTCTTCCGTGCGGCCGTTCTTCCACGGGGATGTGAGCGGCCATCTCGAAGGCTTCTGCGATTCCTGGCATGCCTCTCTGGCGGAACAGGGAAGTGGGTAGAGGGGGTCTGGGGAGAGGGAGACTCGTCTCCCCCGAGACTCATCACCAGCGCGGGCCAAGCCCGCCACCGCTTTCCTGATGGGTCATCGTCGCGCCTGATGTAAAGTGTCGTTCATGAATCACCCTTCCAGCCGGGCATCACCGAACAGCGTCTCGCTTCAGTGTTAGCGGCTCCCGAGCTGATCCATCTTGATGATGATCGGTGAGGGCGCGGGGTCGCTTAGGTTCAACAGCTGATTAGGGGTATCCCCCGGGGCGGCATGGTCCCCCAAGGCACGGCGCAAATCCCGGTAGCCATCGGCTCGGACCGTGACGCACCAGGGACCATAGGTGTAGTACGTCACTCGTGAACCATGCCAGGTGTCGCCCCCTCCGGACTGTGTGAACCGGCCCCGCAACTCGACCCGGCCTTGCCGATCAGTGATGCCCTCGATCGGTGGCTGCTCAGGATCGTAGGGATGGACGAGCGCCACGCCGAGCGCCGGCGACCGGTGCCCCCCGCGACTGATCGACGATTTGGAAGTGGAGATTCCGATCGGCCGGACCGATGAAGTGCACGCGTGCCGGTGTGAGCAGGCCGGTGAGGATCCCGATGAGGAGCAATGCGACCGACCCTGAGAACAGGCATTTCGTCAGGGCGATCGCAAGTCGGGGCGATCCCATGGCGCAGGCTCCCGCGAACCGAGGTCTGGCATCTCTGATCTCTGGATCACCTTTTGCGTTTTGCTGCCGGGCCAAGGCCCGAGTGGCACGTCTCAACTATGATTCAGGCGTTGCGCCTGTCGAGCAGGTCGGCCTCCGAATGGTGGATCAGGCTCGTCGTCCCGGAGGGGAGCGTCACTCATTTCGTAGTCGGCCTGGGCGAACGGGCCTCCGTGATTGCCGCGGTCGTCAGTTCGTCGATGACCTTCTCGAGATCGAAGGTCTCGTCATCCGGGGGGCCGAGGAACTTGTGGCGGATGATGCCGTGGTGATCGAGAATGTAGATGGTCGGCCAGCCGGGGATACCATACCCAGCAGCGATCGCCCCATGATCGCTGCCCCCGTCCCACCACGAGCGCCAGTTGATATCCTCGTCCTTGATCCTCTGGCTCAGCTTCGCCTTGTCCTTGTCGCTATTGATGCCCAGCAGGGCGAAGGGCCTGCGCTCCATCTTCTGCACCAGGGACCGCGCGAGCGGGTACAAGGTCCGGCTCGGCCCGTTCCAATCACCCCAGAAGAGGAGCACGATCACCCTGCCCTTGAGGTCGCTGAGCTTGAACGGGTTGCCCTCGATATCCTCACCGATGATTTCGGGAGCCGGCTTGCCGATGCCCAGGTTGGGATTTGCAAATAGTTTGGCATGGGCTCCCATGTCCACGATGCGGAGGAAATCGCTCACATCGGCGTACCTCTTTGCGGCTCGCACGAACATCGCTTCGGATTGCCTGGCCAAGTCGTCGGGATTCCATGCCCGGACAGACCGGAATGATGCCTCGTCGGCACCGTACATCTTGTAATACGACTGTAATTGCCGGGCCTGCTGGGTATCTCCCTTCAGGGCGCAGGACCAGTTCGGATTCGCGTTTGAGGTACTCGCCCAGAGCCATGCAGGTCTGGCCCTGGGCGACCCGGTCCGGGTTCTGTGCAATGATCGCACGGAGCAGTTTCTCCGCCGACGGTGAGAGCGAATAAACGAGGTTGGGGACCAGTCTCGGGGCGATCATGCCCAGCCTCTTGTTGCTGGCATGATTAGTCGCGAGCCGCTCGGCCGCTCGGTTGACCTCCGGGTCGCAACCGCCGTTCTTCACGATCCAGATGAGGGAATCGACGGCCGCCTGGTCCTCGGGGGCCGATCGGGCGATCTCGAGGAACCGAGAGATGTACTGCCCAGGTTGGGGAAACCGCTCTGCGAAGAACTTTCGCCGTTCGACGGGCGCCTTGATCTTCCGATAAGTTCCCCAGAACTGGCGCTCCGCCTCCTGGTGTTCCCCGACCAGCGCCCGATACTGCTCCGGCGGCGTTCTGGGTCCCGGCGGTGGTTCGTCGCGAGCCCAGAGTGCCAACGAGGCGCTTCCGAAGAGCAGAAAGACCGAAACGACTCGCCACATCCTGGGGTCCTCCTAAAGCGCACCCATTACCAAAATCGAAACAATTTAACATGTAGAAGAGATTTGACCGATCCCTGCTAGTATCCGAAGACAGGGTGACATGGTTCTCCCTCATGATATCATCTATGAGCTGGATCACTCTTTCCACGTCCTGGATGGTCCCGCGCCCACCTGTCCGCACCAACTATAGATCAGACGTGCCACCTACGCGTCGTCGTCCTGGGTCTACTCCTTTATTGCATCCACTATCCGTATGTCTGAAATGATCATCTCGCCCAGAGAAAGCAACTCACCGGTTTTCGTTCGGTCCCATTCCATCCGGGACGTCGTCCGCAGGACGCCGAACACCCTCACCCAATCCCCGTCCTTGACGCCCTCGAACTTCTGGTTGGGGCACGTGAACTTCCTAGCCCCGAAGTCGTAGTTGTGACCCCAGAGCCAGACCTCGGAGCCCGCAAGATCCTCGGGAAAACGTAGGGTTAGCTCGTAGACTTCGGGATGTCCAGTGTAGTTGTACTTGGAGCTTCCGGCTCCGCGCAGGATCGACCAGTTCACCTTCATCAACCAGCCGTCGATTTCCCGACCGGGGCAGACCTGCCGCTTCAAGCCATCCGAAGTCGATGTCTGCGATCTCGTGGGGTGAACGCCGAACGCCTCGTGGGATGTCCATAGAGCGTCGCCGCCTCGCTCTTCGGCTGCTCTCACGTCGGAAGCGAGGCTGACCTCAGACCCTGGCAACCCTTTCCTCCGAACCGGGGCAGGTATGTCAGCGAACAGTGGTCTAACGGCCGACGGCCGCACGGGGTGGTCGAACTCATCCGGGGTGCTCAGGAGGTGAGCTGTCGGACGTCGTACTTGCTCCGCCTGGATGAACAGAAAGATCGACGTAGCAGCCCACCCCAAGCTTATGAGCGCAATGCCGACAAGCAACCAGGGCGCACGCGTCGTGGGAGCGTCTTTTTTGAGCGACAGGTCCCCCGGGCCGTCAATGTCTGCTTCGTAAATGTCTCGAAGGTGGGCATCCAAGGCACGGCTCTCCTGGGCTTGACCATAAAATCTCGCTTCTGGATCACCGTTTACGCTTCGCCTCCGGGCCGGAGCCCGAATGGCAAGTTTCAACTATGAATCAGACTTTGCGCTCACAGCGTCGAGGAGAGTCTCGGGGGACGACCCGCCAGTGCGTCCTCATACGCCTCTCGGATGATAGGGGTGACCGGGTAAAGAGGCCCGTGGAGCATCGACAACTGCTCTCGGATCTCATTCGGGCTTACCACGCCGGAGGCAATCGACCCGCACATCACTTCGTAGGCAATCGCATAGAGTTCCGCCTCCGGTAAGACTTCCGCCATATCTTTCAGGAACAGCGTCCTGCCTACGGCCTCGAATTCCTTCCGCTCCCGCTCTGCTTTCTGCCGTTCCTCCTCGGAGAGGAGGTGGTCTATGGTCGTCTTGGGAAAGAGCTTCTCGAAGGCATCGTCATCCAGCCAGACGAGCCGACCGCCAGAGGGGGCGTCGTTTGGCCCTGGGGACTCGGGTGTCAACATGAGCCTCTCCTCGATCAAAGCGCTTGGCGCCCCGGACATCACCTGGAGCATCTGATCTATAGTTCACAGCTCACGGCCGGCTCGGTATGAGAGGGTTCTGAGTCTGCAAATCGGCGAGTCCACATGATTATGAATAAGGCAACGGCAATCGTGGCCGCGAAAGCTACTGACACCTTCGCCCCAAGAGATGCCTGACTCGTCGCGCAGCTGGAGGGCTGATCGACGTAGGTGCCCGGCGCCCGTCTCGGTTCCCCGATCCACGGATGCGAGGCGGCGTATTCGTATTTCTCTTGCCATCCCCTCGCGCACGACTCAGCGGCTTCCCCGTTCGACCGAACGAATTCGTATAACTCGGCGAGTTCCTGATGGCCCGCCTTTCTCCAGCGATCAGCTTCATTCCGGAATCCCGTGTGATGTCTCTTCCACATAATCGCTATCGCTGAGTATTCTTGGGCCCTGAGTCGATAACGCTGGGCTGCCTGGGACAGCCGTATCAATTTGACCGTAGCCGCCATCGTAAGCCCTACGGCGAGGATCGCGACCATCCACCGCCTTGTCGTCATCCGGGGCAGTCGCATAGGTCGGCTCTTCACGGTGCCTGACTGGCAAGTCTCAACACTAATCGAGGCTTTACACCACAAATTTGACGTAAGTCGTTATTCGACGTCTCGGATTTCATTGATGCGATAGGAGTATTGAGGCTTTACACATAGGACACTCGTAAGACATCGCCTACGATGATCGTCAGGCGTTCACTGTTCGGGCGATCGCCATCCTCACATGATACCGCGGCACCGGTCCGTTTCACCAGCGTCAAACCCTCGCGAGGTGAGGCATCAGTCCCGGAGGTGGGGGTGCTCGATTTCCGTCGCTGGCGTCCAAGATCGTTCGTCATGCTGGTCGGATTTGCGCGGCCCCGACTCCGCTTCCGGGCATCGAGCCCCCGTCCGGTGGCGGACATGGGGACCTCCGGCAAGAGGAGACGTTGAGACGCTCAGAGCCACAGGTGTCGCAGGAGGCGTGAGTCTCCTCCGGAGGTCTTGGGCAAGGCGATCCTTGTGATCAGCGGTCCAGGCCGCAAGATGTACCAAAATCCCGGACCCAAGCCGGAGAGAGCCATCTTCCCGAAGAGGTCAAAGCCTCAGGGAAGGAGGACCAGCACTCCTCACGACACAGGGACCAGTATGGAAGACCAACTGGTCACGATGAATATACAAGGGAGACAGAGGCCGGCGGATGGGACGCACTCCTTCCCGTCGATGCGTTCTGTGACGCCATGAGCCGAGGACCCGGCGAGCCGGGCCGGATTCGCGACGGACCGCGCGCACGGGATCGCCCCCTTTCCGGCTGACCAGCCGGCCGGATACGATGCAGGTCTGGTGCGGCGTTCGCCTACTCCCTCCGGGCAATGTGCCACATGGTCATCCTCCTGAGAGGTCACCATCATGAGCAATCGACGCGACTGGATCCTCACCCTGGCGTGCGTGCTGCTTTCCTCCGGCCCTGCGCGATTGCGCGGCCAGGTCGTGGGACAAGGTGGAGCCGAAGACCCTCAAGGCGCAGGTGGAGGAGTCGATCGGCTGGTACGAGGTGTTCGTCGACACCAGCGCCACGGAACCGATGAAGCCGCAGGCCGTCCTGCGCTGGGGTAACTCGATACGCGGGAAGCAGGAAGCGGACGGCGTGTTCGTCTTGTGGACCAACAAGGGGCGGCCCGAGGCTTCGGCCAGCGTTTACCCGTGGTATGGGTACATCACCCACGAGTTGGTGTCCCTGTCGCGGGGCGCGAAAATGGAAGCGCGCCAGGAGGGCCGCGTCATCTGGTCGCCGAAGGTCCCCGGAGTCGCGTACAAGGACCTTCCCGGAGCCCCCGCGCCCGCCGCGTCCCCGGCCGGCCGGCTCCGGCAGATGAAGGTCCTCGCCGACCGCTTCCAGGTCAAGATGACCGGATTGAAAGCCGACCGATCGGACCGCGAAGACCTGCGCATGCTCGCCAAACCGCTTTACCGTGCCGAGCCCGGCAAGGCGCAGAGCCCCGACCCCGATTGGATCGATAGCGGCGTGTTTGGCTTCGTCCAGGGGACGGACCCGGAGGCCATCCTCCTGCTGGAAGCAGTTCGCCAGGACGGGAGCCCGCGCTGGCAGTACACCTTCGCCCGAGCCACCGCCGGCGGCCTGGAGGCGAGGCTCGACAAGGCGGTCGTCTGGGCGGTCGAATTCCTCCCGGGTGAGACGACACCTCTGAAGCCCCAGACGATCATCAGCCGGCAGGTCGCAGCGAGCACCCCGGGACAATGAGTCGGGGATCAACGACCCTATCCCCGCTCGATCCCGCGCGCTTTCGGCAGGACGGGGAACACGCCGTTGTCGCCGCCAATCCCCTCATCGTCGCCGTCCAGCAAGACGCCCGAGGCGCTGCGGACTCCACCGGGCGGCCCGGCGACGACTGTGATCTGGCCTCCCCTGGCAAACGCCTGTTTACCGAGCAGGAGCAAGCTCACCGAATCGTTGGATTCGCTGTAGTGCACGCGGAACGAGAGCGGATGAAGGATCTGCACGGGCTTCCTCTTCACCTTCTTGGAGGAGATCCAATTCACCTGGTAGTTGCTCGCGTTTCCTGCGGTGGCGGCATTCATCGCCTCGCTGAACACCAGCTCGAAACCCGTAAGCACCGGCTTGCCCACCGGCTTGTGCTTCTTGTTGAGCTTGCGTGTGAACAGGGGTTGCTCGCCGATGATCGTGGGCGGCGTGGGAGTCGGTACCGGTGTGGGGGTGGGCGTCGGCGTCGGTGTCGGCGTGGGGGTGGGCGTTGGTGTGGGGGTGGGCGTTGGTGTAGGAGTGGGCGTTGGTGTCGGTAACTGAACGACAATCGGAACCGGGGACGAGGAGACCCCGGTGGTGGTCGCGGTCAGGGTATCGTTGCCGTTCACGCCGATACTGAGATCGGAGAAGGTCGCCACGCCGTTCTGCGCCGTCACGGTGGTATTGCCGCTGAGGAAGCCCGTGTCGGGATTGCTGGTCAGTTTCAAGGTCACGCTGCCATCAAAATTGGTGTCAACCTGACCCTGGGCGTTTTCCAGGGCGACCGTTAGGCCGAAGACGGTGAAGGGCGCGATGGTGCTGGGGAGCGGGGTGGTCGCGACGAGCTGGAGCGTTTGCTGGGTGAAGGTGCCGAAGGTCTCGGCATCGCTGGCGGTGCCAGCCGTGCCATTGGTCCCGGCGACGCCGGGCGATCCCGGGACGCCGGCGGTTGGGAGGGCCCCTCTGGGACCCGCCTTGCCGGTGGTGCCGTCGCCCCGGTCGCCGTTGCCGCCGAGGCCGCCGGCGCCGCCGAGAGCGGCGCTGACTTGCCCTCCGGTCCCGGCGGCGCCGGCCGCACCCCCGGGGCCGCCGTTGGCCCCGTCGCCGATCGTCGCGGTATTGGCGGAGACCTGCACGCCGGCCAAGGTCACCTGGCCCGTCGCCACGTAGAGCCCGCCGCCCGAGGCATTCCCACCAGCTCCGCCGGCGCCGCCCTTGGCGGCCTCGCCGGCGAGGCCGCCGGCGCCGCCGGTCCCGCCGTTGCCGTTATAACCCGGGTTGCTGGAAGAGCTGTAGGCGCCGCCGTTTCCACCCGTGCCGCCCTGGCCACCCCAGGCGGCATTGCCGCCTGCGCCCCCGGCGCCGCCCGGGGCGCCGCCGGCGCCGTCCGAGCTGCCGAAACCGCTGCTGCTGTTGACCGCGCCGCCGCCAGCGCCACCCACGATCGATTCATTATTCACGCTGACGAGCGTCAGGGTCATCGTGCCGCCGGCCACGTAGATCCCGCCACCATGGGCATCACCGCCGGTACCCGACGATCCCGCCGCGCCGCCCGCGCCCCCGGAACCGACGATCCCCGCGCCGCCGCCGGCACCGCCAGCACCGCCGGGACCGGCGTGGCCCTGGGCGCCAGGGCCACCTCCAGCACCGCCGCCACCGCCGGCGCCGCCGGCACCGAGGCCGCCGCCGCCACCATCGCCACCGACACCACCGCCGCCACCGGCCTTTCCGGCTCCCCCGACGGCCCTATCCTCCCCCAGGACCGAGTTGGTCAGGTTGAAGGTGCCGCCCGCGACGAAGATCGCAGCGCCCTCGGCCATTCCTCCGTTGCCGCCGGGTCCGCCCGCACCGCCGTTACCGCCGGGGAGACCGCGACCTTCCGGCCCACCGGCCCCGCCGGGTCCGCCCGCGGCTGATGGGCCGCCCATGCCGCCCACCCCGCCACGACCTCCCTCACCACCACCGGTGACCGCTCCCAGCGCACCCTGACCGCCCACACCGCCCACGCCGCCGAGCCCCCCGTCGGCGTTGTTGCCGATAAACGATCCGGTCTTCACGCTGGCCTGGCCGTTCGCCAGGTCAATCCCGGCCCCCTGGGCCAAGCCGCCAGTGCCCCCGGCGCCGCCCTTGCCCCCGGGCACCCGCCTTGCCCCCGGCGCCGCCGGCCCCGCCGGTCCCCCCGGCGCCCCCGACGTCTCCCGAGCCCTTGCCGGCACCGCCGGTGCCGCCATGGCCTCCGGGTCCGCCCTCCCCGGGCTCGCCGCCAGGGCCACCGGTCCCCCCGGCGCCCCCGACGCCCGCCAGGACGGTATTGGAGTCGAATTTCCCACCCGACAACGTCATGGTGCCCGAGGCGATGTACAGCCCGCCTCCGGATGCGTTGCCCCCGCGGCCCGCCGGACCGCTGTTGCCACCCTGGCCCGCATCGCCACCAGCCCCGCCGGCGGCCCCCTTGGCCCCCCGGCCGCCGGCCGTCGCCGCGCTGAGACCGCTCCCACCCGAGCCGCCGTTGCCACCCCGGCCGCCGCTGCCGCCCGCACCGCCGGCGCCGCCGGTCCCGCCGGTCGCCCCGTCGTCGCCCACCTGAGAGTTGACCAGGCTGAGTTGACCACCGGCCTGGTAGATCCCCCCGCCCGCGGCCGATCCCCCGGCGCCGCCGGTCCCGCCGCGAGCGCCGGCCGCGCCCGTACCGCCGGTCTTGCCGTCAACTCCGACGCCGCCGGCCGCGCCGTGGGCTCCGGAGGCCCCGCTCGCGCCGACGCCACCCTGACCCCCCATGCCCCCCCTGGCCCTGTCGTCCTGGATGGTGGAATCGATCAGGCTCAGTTGGCCGCTCGCCAGGTAGATGCCGCCGCCTCGGGCGTAGCCGCCATTGCCGCCGAGACCCCCGGCCTTGCCGCTGTTCCTCGCCGCGCCCGCGGTGCCGGTCGCGCCCGTCGCGCCATCGGACGACACGGTCACATGGCTGAGCGTCACCTGCTCACCATCGATCAACAGGCCGCCCCCCAGGGCCGCGTTCCCGCCCAGGACACCGCCGTCCTTCGCGTTGCCCCCCTTGATCTCCAGGTCCTTGAACACGACCGTCACGGTCAACGATCCCGTCCCCACGATCTCGAAGATCCGGGTCTTCCAGGTTGAACGAGCCCGAGATCACCGCGTCCGACGGCGATGTCCCCTGGCCCACGATCGTCAGGGTCTTGGGCGTGCTCGAGGTGTTCTCGATCTCGAGCTGGCCAGCACTTGCGTCGTTCAGCGTGATCGAGCTGGCCACGTTGATGGTGTTGCTGCTGGAGCTGTTGCTGTCCGATGCAGCGATGGCGGAGCGCAGTTCGGTCTCGGTGGAAACATTAAACGTGCTCAGCGCGATCCGAGGCTCGAGGGCCTCGAGGAAGACATGGAGTGAACGGCCGTGCCGATGAGCCCTGCGATGCGATACCCCACGATGCGCGCGTAGCATGATCCACGTCTCCCGGGATGGAAAACTCTCGCGGCTTCAACATCATCTAGCGGAGATGCGCGGGCTCGTCCCGGTGAACTCCCCGCCCGTCGCAACGTCGTCAACACCAAAGAGACCGCGCCATGCGCTCGCGAACGGACAAACTCGATCCAAAGTTTTTCCAGCACGAATCGCCGGAGCGATTCACATGGACGCAAGAACACGACCGCTCGAACCCGTTGCGAGGCGGTGAGTCTCGGAAGTAAGTTCATAGTCAACAATGAGATACTCTACGACATATCCGTCGACTACGCCCGTAAGGCGGGACTCGCCGGCAAGTACCCGACCAAGCTCGATGCGCAACAACTCGAGCAGCGACGCCGGCGATTCATGGCCGATGCCGTCGCCGTGCTCCACCAGGCGGTCGCCGACGGCATCAAAGACGCCGCCCGATTGAAGAACGAGCCGCTCTTCGACCCGATCCGTTCGGATCCGGCATTCCGGGCGATCCTGGACGGCCTGGATTTCCCCGTCGATCCGTTCGCACGCTGAGAGATGAGAACGAATGGGGTCGCTTCACGGCGACTCAGGGCTCCGCGACCGGGTTCAGATCGGCCCAGGCACTGACGCGACGTCCCCGGTCGTCGGTCCCGACGACCTTCACGACCATCGGGCCGCTCCCGCGCGGGATGTGGGTCAGTAGAATCGGCCGGGATTCGATCGCGCCGTTCGCCGGGACCGCCGAAGTCCCGAAGGCGGAGGCGACACCCAGCATGTCGAGGCGCCCCGCTCGGAAGCCGTCGGACTGGGGACAAGGACCAGGGATCAATGGCTCCCAGGCCAGAGCCGAGATCCGGACGGGAATCCCGCGCTGTTCCGCGACCTTGGCCTGGATGCACAGGCCGCCGTCGGGCCCGACGCTCGAACGCAACGATAAGGCCAGCCGAGCCCGGTCCGATCCGAGCGGGAGGGCCGTCACCTGGAGCTGGGCCGCAGGCGGTCCGACGACCTCGACTTCCACGGCGCCGACCGTCGCCCCTTCGATCACGATGAAATGGCTGCTGGTCCCCGACGCATTCCAATGCTCCGCGGGGCCACCGGCCACCATCCGCGTCGATCGCGGACCGGCAAGCTCCCAGTCCGCGAGCGGCGCTCGCAGGTTGGTCGACACGAAGCCGTCGCGGGACGCCGCCGGACTCTCCTGGGGCGGATCCATCCCGCTGAGGTACAGCGCCAGCGACCAACGTCGATAGAGCTCCGCGAACGTCGTGCCGGTCGCCGCCTCGAGATTGGCCACGCCCCGCCGCGTCGAATGCACCAGCGCGGGGATCAGCCGGGGCCCGTATCGATCGACGCACCACCTCAGGAACAGGTAGGTGCTTCCCCGATTCCCGTGGCTCCGGAACAGGTCCGCCGCGAAGTAATCATCGACCACCAGTTGATAGGACTCGGGCCGCGAGAGGAACGCGCTGACCCGATAATCGAGGTTCGCGGTGGAAAACCCGTGCAGATCCTCGGCCAGGTGGGCGATCGCCTCGTCGAGCCATCCCTCCTCGTCCACGCACGGCTCGCCGGCCGAGGCCCGTCTCGAGCACTTCTCCGTATACGAAACCGCATGCATATATTCATGGGCCAGGACGGTGCGCGCGTAAGGACCGGCCTTGAGCGAGGCGTTCAAGTACATCATGTCGCAATGATTGCCGAAGGGGGATGGCAGCAACGGATCGAGGTCCGCCACTCTGACGAATCCGTTAACGGCATGCCGGCCGCCCCCGAGCTGTCCGAGCCGGCTCGAGAGGAGGATGGTGAACCGTCCGTCGCCGTCCAGGTCGCGCCGCCCCGAACCCGGCCGAGGTCAAGGGGTGGATGCGGTCATCGAAGGTGGTAATGAGGTCCTTGATCAGCGCGCGATCGACGGTCTCGGCGTCTTCCGCGGCGACATAGACCTGGACCCTCCGTCCGACCCCTTTGAGAACGCCACGGACCGGCGCGTAGTTGCTCGAGGTCGCTGAATCCGCTTCGTGGATCATCATGTGAAAAGATCGGTGCTGCGGGGGCAAGTGGTCGACCGGATCGGGGGTCGGCGGCAATTCCGGCGCCCTGAGCCGGGGGCGCGCCGCGGGCCGTCGTCGGCAAGCGTCGGGATCGTTGCCGCCGGCACCGGGTTCGCCGAGAGGTGGATCGCGAACGGGCCGGGAGATCGCGCCAGGGCCGAGACCACCACGAGTGTCTGCGAATGCGGAGGAGCTGCCACCCGAAATCTCGCCCGGCCGTCGCGAACCGCGATCGCCCGGGGGACGCCCGGTCTCCAGAACTCCTCGGCCGCGGCCGGGCGCCCGGATCGCTCCGAATCGGCCCATCCGCCGGCCATCAGCAGGCTCGCCGCCGCCGCCCCGATCCCGGCGAGAAACCGAACCCGACGGCAGAAGTCGCGAGAGAACATCCGGTTCCACCACAAGGACATGGGCACCGATCTCCGCCCCACTCGAACCGGCAATCCGCCCGGCCGAGCAACAGCCATTCGATCGGCGCAGGGGGTTCACCGGCTTGAACCGATTGCAAGGGGAAATCCGTATCTGCCGGTGCCCTTTGACACTTGAGGTTTTTTCCCCGGCGGCCCTCAACTCAGTGTTGCGTCTCTCGAGCCGGCTTCAGCGCATCCCCCCGCTGAGAGCAAGAGGGCCAGGTTGGCCAGCCACTGCACGGTGCTGATCCACAGATACGCGCGATGCCAGGAGTAGAAGCCGGCCAGGCGGCCCCTATCGAGCTTCGCGTCCATGACCACGTGGAGCACGACCAGGGCGGCCAGGCAGAGGGTCGAGATGGCCAAGGGCGCAGAGCGTAGGCGATTCGTTGAATTACGATCGGCCGGTCGGCGCCCGGATCGACGACGAGCCACCATCCCACCAGCAGGGTCACGACGCCGATGGCATTGAGCACGTTCGTCACCCGCCGGGTGATCAGCCCGACTTCGAACGGGACTCCCAGATGATCGTGCAGGATGGGGATCACCACCGCGCTGTAGAGGGTGAATCCTCCCAGCCAGATCGACAGGGCCACCCAGTAGAAACGCCGAAGGACGAAGCGGGCGACGGTCTTCACGATGGAGAGGTCCCCAGACTCCGGCCGATCTCCGCTGAAATCGAGCCGGTCGTAGCTCGCCCGGTCAGGGCTTCGACGCCTCCTCCACGACCAGATCGATGGCCGAGAAATGTTCGTGATCGCTTGGCGTCTTCTGGGTCTCAACCCGGATCAGGTAGGCGCCGGGCGTGTCGATCTTGAGCGTGGTCCGCTGGCCGGCCTTGCCCCCAGGCTTGAAATCCATGTCGAAGGCACTCTCGAGCACCACATCGCCTTTCAAGTCGGGGATATCTTTCTGGCCGGCCTTCTTCTCCTTCACGACGAAGAAGTGGACGACCACATTCTCCAACGTCTTGTGCGGATAGACGTTGGTGAGGATGTACTGGATCCGGATCGGCTCTTTGACCTTGGCCCTAACGACGGGCCTCGGGTTCTTCCCCCACTCCGGCGGGGTCTGGTTCAACGAAGGCCGTGACTTGCCCGCGCGGTGTGGCGACCTCGAGCTGGATCTTGGCATGCTCGCCGCGCGCCGGCCCAACCCAGATGCAGATCGCCGCGATGGCGACATGACACGTGATACAACGCCGCATGGCGAGACCTCCCGTTGTGTGAACTCGATGCACTTCCCCAAGACCGCGGCTGGAGACCATCCGTCCCCGGATCTTCATGGTATCGGAGACGAATTGGCCAATCTACCGGGCGCGAATCACCGATAATGTAATGAGGAGCACGTGAAAACAGGCGCCACAGAGAGGCCGAGGCGACGACCGGGTCGGCCGCGCTGGCTTCCATGAACCGGAGTGCGATCGGGCGCAGGATCGCAAGGATGCAATCCGCCATGACCAGGACGAAACGGCCACTCCGACTGTCCCGCTGGGTCGTCCTTGGGGTCTTCCTGATCGCGCTTCCGGCCTGTCAATCGCCCGACGGACGGCTCGGAGGCTGGTTCCAGCGTCCGCCTGCCGATTCTACCAACCTCGCCTATCGGCCCATTTTTTCCTGGCTCGAGCAAAAGAGGCCGCTGTACCTGAGCAATTATGCCGGCGATGATTTTGGGCCGATGCGCCCGCGACGCAACCCGGCGGGCGTCCCAGTGATCGTCCCCCCCGAGGCACCCCCCCAGGTGACGATCCAGCAAGGGACCTGGGATAGCGAATAATCCCAGCCGGGGAAGGTGATGGTTGACTGAACGGATGGGAAAGATCGAGCTCGAAGCTTCCAAGAAGGGAATTCCATGAACGCAATGCCCTAATCTGGCAGGACTTACGCTCATTCAACTCGGCGAATATTTGAATATAAAATGATTCTTGCACTGCATCAAAGTGGGGGACGCCGGGCCTCGATGCCAGGAGGCGGGATTTAATAATCTTCCTCTGCTGACGATCCGGTCGCTTGCGGGTCTGGGAGCGAGTACAATTGAGTGGGGTCGGGCAAGAACCCTCCGGCGCGCGTGCACCGAAATGCAACATAATGGGGCGATCGATGAGCTCGAGCGAGGTTCGCATCGGGATCGTCGGGGCGGGACAGATCACGCGAACGCGGCACCTCCCTGGTTTCCAGGGTCTGGCTGGCGTCAAGGTGGTTGCGGTCTGCAACCGCACGCGTGAGACAACGGCGCGAGTGGCGCGCGACTTCGAGATTCCGAGGCTCTACAGTAGCTGGGAAGATCTGGTCGCGGATCCGGGGGTGGACGCGGTCGTCATCGGGGCTTGGCCGTATCTACACTGTTCGGTGACGCTGGCGGCGCTGGACGCCGGCAAGCACGTCCTGACCCAGGCGCGGATGGCGATGAACGCGCGCGAGGCGCAACGGATGTGCGATCGGGCGGAGGAATCTCCGCGTCTGACGGCGATGGTCGTGCCCAGTCCTTACGGACTCACGGGTGACGCCTTCATGCATTCGCTGATCGCGGGGGGCTGGATTGGCAAGCTCCGCGAACTCCACGTCCACGCGCTGAACGATCAGCTTGCCGATCGGGAAACCCCGCTCGGTTGGCGGCAGATGACCCGTTATTCGGGATTCAACATGCTTTCCCTGGGGATCCTGTACGAGACGGTGCTCCGCTGGGTGGCACCGGCGAATCGCGTTTTGGCCTACGCGTCGAAGATCATCCCGCAACGATTCGACCCGGAGCAAGGGAAGAAGGCAAGGGTCGGCACTCCGGACAGCGTCCAGGTATTAACCTCGCAGGAAGACGGCTCCTGCGGTGTCTATCGCCTCAGCAGCGTGGTCTGGCAGGACAACGCGATGGCGATTGCGCTGTACGGGAGTCAGGGGACGCTCATCTACGACCTGCTTCGCGACGAGATCCGCGGTGCCCAGCGTGGCGACGAGGGGCTGCGCGTGCTGCGGATCCCCGACTCGCAGCGAGGCGGCTGGAACGTCGAGGCCGATTTCGTCGCCGCGATTCGGGGCGAACGCCCGGTGACGCATACCAGCTTTCGCACAGGGGTCCGCTACATGCAATTCACCGAGGCCGTCGCCCGTAGCTCGCGCCACCAGGTCCCCGTAACACTTCCGCTCCGCGAGTTTTCCAACCCCAGCCTCTGAGTCCGCACGACATCCCGCTCGACTTGAAAGGAATCGCCGGAACTCGTAGGATGTAGGCATCATCGAACGAATCCGATCGCGAGTTCTCCTTGGGGATTGGTGTAACGGTAGCACGAGTGACTCTGGATCACTTAGTCAAGGTTCGAATCCTTGATCCCCAGTTACTTTAGCAGCAATGGCTTACGCCAACTAGATGGTTAGATTTCGCCCACCGGAACCCACTTTTCTGCACGCCATTCATAACAGATCAAGTGTACTGCGGATCGTCCGTTCACCTGATTGAGTGATCTGCGATTCTCCATATCAACTTCTGCCAGGTGCCTGGTGCACGCGATAGGACCTGAACCCAGTCGGTCTAGCCACTACTGACGTTGCTGTGGGGTTGGGCTCGCGTTGGTTTCCCTTTCAATTCAGGTAGTTATGTCCAACCAGCCTGTTGGTTAGTTTGTAATCACATTTCGCTGACATCGCGAGTATTCGCAGAAAAACCGCAGAAGGTGACGCCCGCTTGAAACCCAGGCGGTGAGACTACTCGACCGCCACCCCCCTGCTGACCGAGCCGATGGGAGGCTAGGATTTCGAACCTAGCTGCAAAGCGTTGAGGAGATATTGGTCCGACGTTGCATTCGCGTTGCTGGCCCTCCGGATGCGCAAGAATCATACGGCTTTCACATCGAACCAAGATTGGGCTCGCACGGGCAATACCTTCCCCTATTTTTCCCCTGTCCCCCCCGCACGGGTCGGCCTGCCGAGCACCGGATTTTGAGTCCGGCGCCTCTGCCATCAACGTCGAATTGGGCTGACGTTGGAATAGCGTTGCTTACCAACAACTTAGAGCGGCAAGGAGACAATTGCACATTATAGGTGCATCGGCGTCATATGAGCAATATCTTCAGCAGGTTTTCAGCAGCTGTCACCTCACATCTTGTCCCGTCTGCAGACTCCGCTTGCGGCCCATTCTCGAGCAAGTCGCCGCGATCGGGCGTCCGGCGACGCAACAAACCGCAGGCCGCGCCGCTGACGGTGCCCGTCCGCCGAGTTCAGTGAGAACGCTCCCGCAACCCGAGGATTCGCCGCTTGGGGCTCAAGCGGCCGGTCTGCGGGTTTCGGGCCGTGAAGGTGCCGGAACCGTAGCGCCACAGACCAGCCGCAAGCACGACAGCGGCCAGCCGCGCCGCGGACTCGCCGGACGGTTGCGGGAAGGGATCGGGGCGGGGCGGCTCACCATCGGGACCGGCGTCGGGGTCAAATGCGAGGTCCTGCTCGACCATCACCAAGGCCGGCAGCAGTCGCGGATCTGTTGGGCCAGCTCGGGGTAACGTGCGGCGAACTCCTCGACGCTGGGCCGCTGGCTGGAGCGGAACCGCGCCCGGAACGACTCGGCGACGACCTCAAAGGGGTCGCAATCGACAGTCGGCTCGCTCATGATCCCTCCTCGGTGTTGAACGCTTTCCGCCCTTAGCTTCACGGGTCGGCGAGGGCGGCTCGTTCAATGAAGACTGCGGAGTTTTGGGGATCCGGGGACGAGGACAGCCTCGGGTGCGGCTTCCCACAGCTTCACGGTGCGGTCATTGCCTGCTGAGGCGAGGGTTCTGCCGTCGGGGCTGAATTTGATGCACTCGCGGCGTCCCATGTACCCCTTGAGGATGAGCAACGTCTGCCGGCTGGCCGGGTCCCAGAGTCGGATGGTCTTGTCCAGAGCGGACGAGGCGAGACGGCCGTCAGGGCTGAAAGTGAGGGCGTAGACCTCGTCGATGTGCCCTTCCAGGACGCCTCGGGTTGAGCCGGCGGCGACATCCCAAAGCCGCACCGTGCGGTCGTCAGACGACGTCGCGAGGGTCTGGCCGTCCGGGCTAAAGGCAACCGAGTTGACCTCACCCTTGTGTCCTCGAAGAGTCGCGCGGGGCGCACGTTCGGGAGATCCCAGAGGATGCATGTCTTGTCGCGGCTAGCTGAAGCGAGGGTTCGCCCGTCGGGGCTGATCGCCAGGTCGTGAATCCGATCGGAGTGGCCGCGGAGGACGTACCGGATGACCCCGGTCGCGGGCTCCCAGGCCTGTATCGTGCGGTCATGGCTGCCCGAGATGACGGTCTGGCCGTCGTGTGTGAACACCAGCCCACTGATCTCGGCGGTGTGTCCCGTGAAGGTGGTCCGCGGCTGGCCGGTGGCCGCGTCCCACAGCCGCACCGTGCTGTCCGCGCCGCCGGAGGCAATCGTGCGGCCGTCGAAGCTGAACACGAGGTATTCGACGGTTTTGGTATGACCTTGGATCATCTGGAGCAATCGTCCCGATGGGAGTTCCCAGACTCGCAGCGCGCCGTCGTCGTGGCCAGAGACCAGGCGGCGACCGTCGGGGGAAAACGCCAGGCCTTCCACGGTTCCGGCGTAAGTCAGCACAGGAGGGCTCCGTAGGCTGCGGGGGCGAGGCGGGCTCGCGGCATCCCAGACCCGCGCCGTCCCGTCGGCGCCCGCCGAGGCGACGTCCCTACCGTCGGGGCTGAAGGCGACGGCGACGACCTCGCCGGTGTGCCCCCTGAAGGTGCAAAGCTCCTGGCCCGAGGTGGTGTCCCAGACGCGTACCGTCTCGTCGGCGGAGGCCGTCACGACCCTTTTGCTGTCGGGCCCGAAGGCCAGCGACAACACCGCGCCGGGGTGCCCCCAGATCACGGCGAGCGGTGCCCCCGACTGGGCATTCCAGACCCGAAGGGACCGGTCGAGCCCGGCCGAGGCGATCCGCTGGCCGTCCGGGCTGAAAGCCACGGCGCGGACCTCGTCGGTGTGCCCGCGCAGGGTGGCGAGCGGCTGCTTTGGGTCCTCGGGTTTCCAGAGTTTGACCGTGCGGTCATAGCTGGCCGAGGCGATGGTGCGGCCATCGGGGGAAAACGCGACGGCGGCAACCGGGCCCTGGTGTCCACCGAATCGCCGGTGGATCATCTGGCCGTTGCGGGCGTCCCACACGCGCAGGGTGTGTGACGAGAGAGCGCCGACTAAGGTCCGCCCGTCGGGGCTCCACCCCAGCCTCATGACCGCTCTGGGGTCGCCCTCAAAGCGGTAGACGGGCAAGCCCGTGTCGACGGCGTAGAGCACCAGGCCCGAGTCTGGCCCCGGCCCGGCGACACGGCGGCCGTCGGGGCTGAAGGCAAGCGCATTGACGCCGCTCGTCGGGCTTAGATCCGAAAATGGACCCCGAGTCGGGCCGCCCGCCGTCTGCAGTAACTGACCGGTGCAGCGGTCCCAGAACCGGATGCGGCCGCTCCTCTCGAGGCCCGCGAGGGTCTGCCCGTCGGGACTGAACACCACGTCACTGAACCTGCCGTCGTAGGCCTGGAGTGTGAGCCGATCGCCGTGAAGGAGCTGCCAGAGATAGCGCCACTCCCAGCCGCGAAGGTCTGGCTCACCCGGCGCTGGCTGCAACAGATCCAAGAGACTTCGAAGGCGGCCGACGTCGTTGTTGTCCCAGGCGGCCAGGGCGAGGTTGGACCGTGTGGCGTACACGGTCCGGCGCAGCTCTTCCTGGGTGCCCAAGAGGCTGGCGTTGGCCTCGTCGGCCTTCGTGCGGGCCACGACTTCCTCCGCCCGTGCGCGATCCGCTTCCTTTCGTTCGGCCTCGCGCGCAATGGCGAGGGTCCGGTACCGCTGCATCGCCGCCAGGGAGCTGACCGTGGCGAGGACCAGCACTCCGGTAAGCACGCCGCCGAGCACCGCGATCCCCGGGTTGCGCCGGGCCCACCGCCAGTATCGCTCCGCGGCCCCGACCTGGCGGGCCCGGATCGGCTCGCCGGCCAGGAACCTCCGCAAGTCCTCGCCGAGCGCGTCAGCCGACGGGTACCGCGCTTTGGGATCCTTCTCGATCGCCTTCAAGACGATCGTCTCCAGGTCCCGCGGGATCCGCCCATCCACGGACCGGGGCCGTGGCGGCTCTTCGGTCTTGATCTGCTCGATCATTACGAGCCGGTCCGGCGAGGCGAATGCCGGTCGGAGCGTGAGTAGCTCGTAGAGCGTGAGTCCCAGCGCGTATACGTCGGCTCGAACATCCCCCTGACCCCGGAACCGCTCGGGAGCCATGAAGCGGAGTGTGCCCAGGATGTCGCCGGTGTGAGTCAGCCCCTCGTCGTCTCCCTTGGCCAGGCCGAAATCGGTGATCCAGACCACGCCTTCGGTGTCCAGGAGCAAGTTCGACGGCTTGATGTCGCGGTGGATGATCCCCCGCGCGTGGGCGTAGGCGAGGCCCCCGGCGACCTGCCGGCCGATCTGAGCCAGGCTACGGAAGAACCGGCGCCGGCCCGAGTCGACGGACGAGAGCTGGGTACCGCCGGGCAGGATCATCGAGCTGGACGGCACAGAGGCCGACGACGACGAGATTGAGGCGGACGGATGCGCCCGGTGTGGGCCGTTTGCTTCGCCTTCGGCTGCGCTCTCAGCTTTGGGACGCGTCGCTGCCGGGTCGGATTCGCCCGCGCCTTTGTGGGTCCCGGTATGGGTTGGTGTCGCGAGGCCGTCGGCGGGCGGGCGGGGCCGCATTGATGGTGAGACTTCCACCTGTTCAGGACCCTGGCCGTCAGGCTCGAACCGACCGGTCAAAATCGACCACAACACCGCGCTGACCTCGACCCCTTCGTCGTGTGTCGGGCCATCGACACCCTGGCCGGACTGCCCTCCGCGGGACCGGAGCGACTGGCTGTAGGAGGCCGCCTTGATCTTGAGCAGGGATCCGGCCCGGTCGCGAAGTTGCCGCAGCTCGGTGATGACCAGGTCCAGGCCCTGACCCTGGATCAACTGCATGGCGTAAAAGCGGACATCTCCGTCCTGGCCGATCTCGAAGATCGGCACGATGTTGGTGTGGTGCAGTCTTGCCGCGGCGCGGGCCTCGCGGCGGAACCGCTCCAGGACCATCTGGTCGCTGGACCCCTGCCGCGGCAGGACCTTCAGCGCCACGCGGCGGCCCAGCGAGATCTGCTCGGCCTCGTACACAACCCCCATCCCGCCCCGGCCGATCGTGCGGAGAATCCGGTAGTCGCCGATCTGGCTCAGGGGTGGATTCGCGGCCCAGGAATCCCGGGTCTCCTTCTCCTCGCCTTGCCGCAGATCGTCGGCCTGCTCGACCTGGACCATCGCCGGGAACAGCTCGCGGATCTCCTCGGCCAGCTCCGGGCAGCGATCGGTGTATTCCTCCAGCGTGGGACGTTCGCCGCGCCGGAAGCGATCGGTGAATTCCTCAGCCAGTCGATCCAGGAGGTCATATCGCTCCGATTCCGAGATCGACACTGATCGCGGTCCTTCCCGGTCACCGGGCCTCGCTGACAGGATCGTCTTGAACCTCTGGCGTGCACTAATGTAACAGATCCCATCGGGACAGTAAACGAGGCCAAGCGAAGCGGTTCATCTCGGCCCCCCGAGTCTGAAACGGATCGCTCGGAACCTCAGCATCGAAGAGCAGCGACTCGGCCTCGCTCCGGAGGAGAGCGAGCTCCTGGAGGTCCCAGGAGGTGATCGACGAAGCAGGACGAAATGTGCGGAGGCGGTCGAGCCACTGGCGGGCTTCGGCGAAGTTTCCCTTTCGCGCGTGGGCCAGGGCCAGGTAGGCCCAATCGGTGGGGTAATCCTGGAACTTCGCCTCCGTCGCGGCGGCCGTTCCCTCGTTCAGGCGGGTGATCGCCTCGTCGATCCGGCCGGCCCGGATGAGCAGCGCGCCCAATGCGTTCGGAAAGTAGTAAGGGCGATAGATGGGGGGTGGCACGGGAACGTCGGCCAGCCGTCGCTCGAACCAGGCGATCGGGACGCGGTAATCGTCCAGGCCCTGGACGCCCAGGGCCAGGAGCGACCCTGCAAGCGTTGCGTCCCAGGCAACGATCGGGTCCGGCCAGTCGCGCGCCACGACCGCTGCGCAGGCCTCGCGGTAACCAGCGCGGTCGCCCGCCTTCAGGCAGGCGATGCCCCAGGCCTGGGCCAGCTCCCGGCTGAGCGGACCGGTCCGGGCGCAGCGTGCCAGCAGGCCCGCGGCCTCGGCCCAGCGGCCGGCGCGGCCCAGCTCCTCGGCCCGGGGGATGACGATTCCCTGATCGGCCCCCAGCTCGAAGACGCGTGCCAGCTCGGCCTGGCGGTCGGCCTCGCGGCCGAGCTTGCCGTAGACCGCCGCACGTTCTTCAAGCTGCGTCCAGTCATCGGGCCGGGCGGCGATCAGGCGGTCGAGGTACCAGAGGGCCTCGGCCCACCGCCCGGCTGTGGTGCATTCGCTGGCGCAGTGAGCCTGGAAGTCCAGGACCTGCTCCCGCGAGCCCAGCCGCTCGGCCTGCTGGTAATCGGCGGCGGACTTGTCGAACTTGTCGGACAGGGACCACGCGCGGGCCCGGCGCGCGACCAAGAGCCAGTCATCGGGCCGGGCGGCGATCAGGCGGTCGAGGTGCCAGATCGCCGCGAAGGCGTTGCCGTTCTGCTCGGCCTCGCGGATCATCGGCTCGTGCCAGTCGGGGCCGTCATCGAGCTTCTACGGCGGCGGGATCGAGGCGGCCGAGCTCTTCGAGCCGCTCGCGCCAGGCCGGACCATTGAGCATGGAAATCGCCAGTCCCTTGTCCATCCGGAGGCCGGTCCGGGCCTCGATGCGCAGGGTCAACTCGCCCAAGCTCGAAGCCTGGAGCGGCTCGGGAACGGGCCAGGTGCGGGATTCGCCGACATCGTCGATGGCGGCGACCGTCCGGCCATCGGACGTGAATACGACCTGACGAACGGCATGTCTCATGAACCGCGGCGGGCCGACCGGCTCCGCGGTAACCGGGTCACAGAGCCGGACCGCGCCGTCCTCGAACCCCGCGGCGACCAGACCGCCGTCGCGGCGAAATACCGCACACGTGGCCGGCGACGAGGCGGTCAGGAGCTTGGTGAGAACCTCTCCGGTGGTCGCATCGCGGAGCCTGACCGTGCCGTCCTTACCCGCAGTCAGAAATGCACGACCGTCGGGACGGAATCCTTCGGGGGCCTCCTCAACCATCGGGTCGCCGAGCGCCTGCCCTCGCGTCGTGTCCCACAGGCGGGTTTGGACACTGCCTGCAGCGTCACTCGCGAGCAGGGCCCGACCATCCGGACGGAATTCGATCCGGATGACAGGGCCGGGCAGTAATTCACCGATGGGTTGGCGCGTCCGGGTATCCCAGAGCTGGGTGCCGGTCTTGCCCTTCTCACTGGCGAGACCCACCGCGAGCATCGTGCCGTCCGGGCTGTAAGCCAGGCTGAAGACAATCTCTCCTTGAGGAAGTGGCCGGCCGAGCTCCCGGCCGGTCGAGGTATCCCAGAACCGGACGAGTCCATCATAATCACCCGCGGCCACGACCTTGCCATCGGGATGGAATGCCAGTGCCGCGATCCAGTTGGCGTTCGGCAACGGCGGAAACCGCAACCGGCCCGTGCTCGCGTCCCAGAGTCTGAGCTCGCTTGCGTAGCGAGTCTCCGGATTACTCCCCGTCGCGAACCATCGACCGTCGGGGCTGAAGGCGACTGCACGAACGATCCAGCCGGGGTAGTGCGGCGCGGGCCTTCCTATGGGGCGACCGGTTGCGGGATCCGATAATCGGATCAATTCCTTTCCATCCGCACCATCGGCCAGCGAGACGGCGATCTGGCCATCCGCCCGCAGCCGACCTGACCGGAAAACATTGCGACCACGCCATCGGCGGTTGGCTACGCTCCCTGTCGGCGTTACCTTCTTGCCGGTTCCTAGGTCGGCAAGCGGCTCCGCATCCGCCGACACTTGCCATAACAGGGCGCTCTTGTCAAAAGCGTTGGTAAGCACCGTACGACCGTCCGGATGCAAAGCCGTGGGACCTCCGACAAGAAGCCTCGAGCCTCTTTCACTCGCGGTGGCGGCGTCATGGACGGACTGCCTGAATTCAATCTCTGCCAGAAGACGATCGCCCGCAGGGGTGTAAATGGGGAAGTACGTGGTGGTGCCTGCCATGAGGCGAGTTGTCGGTCGTCCGGTGACTGCGTCCCAGATCTGACCGAAGCCGTGTTGATTGTAGCCAACGCCCTCGACTTCTGAGAGTGACCCGTACAGTGACTTCCCGTCGGAGCTAAAGACCAAGGACGGCGGTGCTTGCCGGCCGATTCGCCAGGATGCAGTCAGCCGTCCCGAGGGCAGATCTAGCACATCAATGTGCGCCTCGCCCTTCTCGAGACGGCCGGTAGCGGCCGTTCTGCCGTCGGGAGCAGCAGCGATACATCCCCAGCCCCGCATCGGCTCCCCGCGCTGCTGGCCTGTGACGACATCCAGTCGAATTAACCCAACTCTGCTTGGACCGTAAAGGCGCTCCGTGAGAAGCGTGGACCCGTCGGGACTGAAGTGAATCGCACTCTCCCTCGGCTCTCCGGGTAAGTCCGCAGTCGTCCAGAGCACGCGCCCCGTGGCCAGGTCGACGGCTACCATGCGCCTCCAATTGTCGGCGATGCCGACGAGGACTTTGCCATCCGGTCGGAAGGCGAACGGGCCAAAGACACCTGGAAAGGCTGAGAGCTTTCGGACCGAGGCGGTGTCCCAGAGGTCGACTGGTGTCGCGTTCGCACGATTATTGGGAAGGTAACTCGTCGCAAATGATCTTCCATCAGGGCTGAAGGCGAGGCGATTGTGCAAACTGCCGGGATCGATGATTCTGAGCGGCTTATGGACCTGCCCGAGCCACGCACCCAGATTCCAGCGGACCGTTCGCCGAAATTCCTCCGCGTCGTCCGGAGCGGTCTTGAGCGCCTCGAGCATCCAGAGCAAGCCCCGGTCGGCGTGGCCCTCCTGGCCCAGGGCGAATCCCTTCTCGAGCGTCAGGTCAGCGGACTGCTGCCGTGAATGGTCGCGCTCGAGGGTGGCCCGTCGCTCAGCCTCTTGCGATTTCTGATTGGCGCGAGATTCACTTCCGGCCAGACTCCGGAAGTACGAGGCGGCCACCACCGAGCCCACGGTCGTCGCGATCAAGAGCGCCGTGAGCACCCCGCCCAGCACCGCGATCACGGGGTTGCGCCGGGCCCACCGCCAGTAGCGCTCGAGGGCGCTGACCTGGCGGGCCCGGATCGGCTCGTCGGCCAGGAACCGCCCGAGGTCCTCGCCCATCGCCTCGGCCGTCTGGTACCGCGCCTTCGGGTCCTTCTCGATCGCCTTCAAGACGATCGTCTCCAGATCCCGCGGAATCCGGGCATCGACGGCCCGAGGCCGCGGCGGCTCCTCGGTCTTGATCAGCTCGATCAGCTTGAGCCGGTCCGACGAGTCGAATCCCGCGCGGAGCGTGAGCAGCTCGTAGAGGGTCAAACCCAGCGCGTAGACGTCGGCCCGGGCATCCGCTTCGCCCCGGAACCGTTCGGGGGCCATGTAGCGGAGTGTGCCCAGGATGTCGCCGCTCTGCGTCAGGCCCTCATCGTCCCCCTTGGCCAGGCCGAAATCGGCGATCCAGACCACGCCTTCGGTGTCCAGGAGCAAGTTCGACGGCTTGATGTCGCGGTGGACGATCCCGCCGCGCGTGGGCGTAGGCGAGGCCGCCGGCGACCTGCCGGCCGATCTGAGCCAGGCTGCGGAAGAACCGGCTCCGGCCCGACTCGACCGACGAGAGCTGCGTACCCCCGGGCAGAATTGCCGAGCTGGACGACGGCGGCGCCGAGGGTGACAAGGCGGGTGGGGACGGATGCTCCGATCTTGGGCCGGTTCGGTCGCCCGCAGTCGCACTCCCGGTCTCGGTGCTCGTCAGGGCGAGCTCGAATTCGAGTGCTCGGCTTTCCGTCCCGGTCCCGCTCGATGTCGGGACGACGCCGGCAAGGGCCTTGGCCAGCACCGAGGGCGAGGCCCCCGCCAGCTCCGGGCCCCGGCCGTCAGGGTCGAATCGACCGGTCAGAATCGACTGCAACACCGCGCCGACCTCGACCCCTTCGGCGACGGTCGGAGCCTCGATACCCTGGCCGGATCGCCCGCCGCGGGGCCGGAGCGACTGGCCCGGGGAGGCCGCCTTGATCTTGGGCTCCGATCGGGTCCGGTCGCGGAGCTGCCGCAGCTCGGTGATGATCAGGTCCAGTCCCTGGCCCTGGATGAACTGCATCGCATAGAACCGGACATCCCCATCCTGGCCGACCTCGTAGACCGGGACGATATTGGTGTGATGGAGTCGAGCCGCGGCCCGGGCCTCGCGGCGAAACCGCTCCTGGATCATCCGGTCACCCGACACCTGCCGCGGCAGGACCTTCAGCGCCACGCGGCGGCCCAGCGAGATCTGCTCGGCCTCGTACACGACCCCCATGCCGCCCCGGCCGATCTCGCGGAGGATCCGGTAGTCGCCGATCTGGCTCAGGGGTGGATTCGCGGTCCGAAGGTCGCCGGTCTGATCCAGGTCCTGGCCCTGTCGGCCACCCTCGGCCTGCTCGACCTGGACCATCGCCGGGAACAGCTCGCGGATCTCCTCGGCCAGCTCCGGGTAGCGATCGGTGTATTCCTTCAGCGCCGGCCGTTCGCCGCGCCGGAACCGCGCCGCGAATTCCTCGGCCAGTTGATCCAGGAGGTTATACTGACCCGATTCCGAGATCGACATCGCTCACGGTCCTTCCCGGCCACCTGGCATCGCGGCCAGGATCGTCTTGAGCTTCTTGAGGGCCCGGATGTAACGCTTGGCCCCGGCCTCCTCGCTGATGCCCAGCACCTCCGCGGTCTCGGCCCGGCTGAGCTGCTCGAAGTGCCGCAGCGCCACGATCTCGCGATCGAGGGGATCGAGCGAGTTGACCGCCTCCTGGACCTTGAGGATCTGCTCGGCGCGGATCGCGGCGTTCGAGGGCGTGGTCAGCCGCCCCAGGAGCATCGAGACCAGGGCCGCCGAGCTGGTCTGGGGCATCGGATCGCGATAGAGCGAGACCTCCTGGGAGACGTCCCGCATCTGCGTCCCGAGGTGGTGGCGGTGGACCATCGCCAACCGATCGCTGACGACCCGTCGCAGCCAGAGGAATACCGGCAGGCTGGGATCGCTCAGATAGCTGTCCACTCGCTGGACCAGGTCGAGGAATCCGTCCTGGAGGACGTCGGAGGCATCAATCCGACCATGCAACCGCGCGTCCATTCGGAGCTCGACCATCCTCCGCAGTCGGTCGCGGTGCTGCTGGAACAGCTCGGCCAGCGCGGCGATCCCCGGCCCGGAGCCGCTCGAACAGGTGGTCGGTTTCACTGGGTGAATCGATCATGATCTTGCCCATAGCTTATGACTCGTGCGCCGCGGCAGGTTCGGGACAAGAAGATTGGGGACGACATCCCCTCTGTCCCCCAGCATGAACGTCGGGATCCCGGCCGACATCGAGACCCACAGGGCCGCGATGCCCTTCAACCCCGCCGCCGCTGGTCCTTCGTCGTGGGAGCGAGATCGGGGTTGACCTGAAACGATTCCTCGAACGGCCCCAACTCGGAGATCGTCGCAACGCAACCGGTGGCCAGGCCGCCGGATGATTGACGGCCTCCGCCTTTCAGAGCCTCCCACTGATCTGACTCGATCCGCGAATGCGGCATCCCGCGAGCACGACGTCGGCACGACGAGGATGCCCGGCGGTTCCGGCCGTTCGGAACGTAACAGCTCAAATCGCTTCAACGGAGCCCCAATTGAATGTTGATCGACTTGCCATCGAGATCGACTCTCAGCATCCCATCCAGCCCGCTTTTCGGAAAGAGGGGAGGCCCATTTGGCGTAACCAGGCCGTCCCCCTCGGCCTTGAGATCCACCTTCTTCTTCCCGACGGTGAGGGTTCCCGCACTCGGGGAGGGCGAGTAGAGGGTGGCCCCGTCATCCTTGAGGAAGTAAAAGGAGATCTCGGCGCTGACCGGAGACTTCCCCGACACCTCTTTCTTGACGACTTCGACATATCCCTTACCGCCTGAAATTGCGACCAGGTTCCCCTTGTGGGGCGGGGGCGGCCCGGAATATGACGTCGAGGGAGCCCCCCCACCGCAACCGGCGACAAGTCCGAGAAACACGAGACAACCCGAGCGTGCGATCCTGAACATCGAGAAAGTCCTCTCACCCCAGGGGCGAATGAAACCGTTCCAGTGGGAAGGCGGAAGCATGATGGAAACAGCATTGTCTCGAGGACGGAGGCGTCTCACTTCATCCGCGGAGCGACGGGATCCGTCGGCTTCGAGGTCAACGATCCTCAGTACGAATCGGAGCTGATCACCTCGGCTCCGGCTCGCGTCGAGAGCTGCTGGTAGACGCCGAGCCTCGCGCCATTGTTGACGAGGTAGTGGCCCGTCTTCGTGTAAGGAGCCGTCGCAGCGATGGACTGGTAAAGCGTGCCGTCCGGCATGGAGTCGCCGGAGCCGTCGCTATTGCCGGTGTTGAAAGTCCAGGAGCTGATGGAATTCTTGATGAAGTGCACTGAACCGTCGCAGCACGCGAAGTTCGCACCACCGGGGTGGAAGCTCCCTGCCGCCGTCGGGCCGAAGTATCCGTAGCCGGTGCTGCCGATCGGCAGGCTGTTGCCCATCCCGATGTTAAGAGGATAGAGCGTCGCGAACAGGGTGTCGTACCAGCGGCCGGAGTCCCACGCGTTGTCCGAGATGGCATAGGTCGGATCCACGATGAACAGGTGCCCCTTGCTGTGCTCGGCGAACAGGAAGGTGTTGCTGGTGCCGTCGGTGATGCTCGCGATCTTGACAGAGCTGTCGTTGTAGATCACGCCGGTGTAATACTGGAGTGGGGTGGGCGGCATCAGGTTGGAGAAGCCGAAAGTCCAGGTGCCCGCATTGCCGCCGTAGCTGGTGAATGCCTGGGTCCAGGTGCCGGGCGGCAAGGGATACACCTCATTGAAACTCCATCCGGGCGTGACGCCAGAGGACGCCTGCGTCGCGGGGAGGGAGATCGACTGGTTCTGGATGTCGCTCGGACAGATCAGTGAGTTGATCTGCACGCCGGCAATCGTCAGGTTGGCCGGGTCGGATGAGCAGAGGTTGAAATTGGCCGCGTTGTACATCGGTGCTTGCTCGAAGAACGGCAGCATGCGAGCGAAGCAACTGAAGTTCTCCGGATAGGTGGCCCAGTGGGGTGGGTTGAAGAGTGTGCCCGAATACGATCCGCCGGGGAAGCAGCCGTTGGTGGACTCGTAGTTGTTGGCGGCCAGGGCAATCTGCTTCAAGTTGTTGGTGCACTGGGCGCGGCGGGCGGCCTCACGGGCCGCTTGCACCGCCGGCAACAAGAGGGCGATCAAGACGGCGATGATCGCAATCACGACCAGGAGTTCGATCAGGGTGAAACCACGCACGAGACGGGGCGTCGAAGTGGAGGTCATGGATCCGGGCTCCTCATGGTAGGGGATCACTTACTTCCCGATACCGATTGCGATCGGGACCGGCAGGACGCACGGGACAAAAAGAGAAACGGCTGATTCAGGGACAGACATCGTCGGCCGTGGACGGACCTTTCACTTCCCGTCCACCCGCAGCGTTTTCCAGGCGAGGAAAACGTCTCGATAGTGGTCCGGGTCCTTCCGGAACGTGGATTGATCGACGAACTCAATACCCTCGCTGCCGTCGATCTGCTGCCCGGTCAGGAACCGCATCAGTGCCTTGGAGTCGGCGAAGGGGACGTCGAACCGAGGGAGCGGAAACGTGAGCGTCTCGGCTCCCACGACCGCATTCAACGACCGACCGGCGGCGTCGAACCACAGGGCCGTCGGCCTGGTTCGGTTGCCGTAGGGTATGGTGAGGAGTCGCTCGCCGCGCTCCACATCGAACATCCGAAAGCCGTTGACGTGGTCGTCGTACACCGCCAACCGCCGGCCATCCGGGCTCACCCCGATCGCCAACTGCCCGTCCGGCTGGCTCACCGCCGGGCCGAGCGGGATGCCCGTATCGGCGTCATACATTCGAGCCTGACCATCACTCGAAGCCAGCAGGACCCGTCGTCCGTCGTCCGAGAACTGCACCTTCCGGAGATATCCACGGAACCTCCGGTTGTGGTGGACGATCTCGCCGGAATCGACATCCCAGACGGTCAGCGTGCCGGTTCACTCGATCCCGACGGCCATCCGGCGTCCGTCGGGAGAGAGGGCCGCATCGCTCACCCATCCCGCCCGGCTCGGCTGCTCGAAGACCTGCGGGCCGGGGTCGGGATGACGGGCCGGACCGAACACGCGCAGGCCGGCCGTCAGGTCCCACACGGAGAGCGTCTTCTCGTCGTCCAGGCAGACGATTCGCGTTCCGTCGCGGGACAGGTGATCCGGCCGGAGCAATTCCGGCGTTAACCTGGTATTCTCGCGCGGATCGGCCGGAATTGCGGTCGCGACCGGCGGACTGGACGAAATGCGGGTGTTCCAGCGCCAGAGCGGATCGACCAGCGTGGCTGCCGACACGACCGGCCCGGCCGGGGCGACAGTGTCCGGGTCCCACGCACGGATGGCCCGACCGCCTGAAACGATCAGCCGCGAGCCATCGTCGCAGAAGCGAGCGTCCTCGACCGGGCCAGGGTGGGAGATCGGTCGCGGCGCGACGTTCGGCCCCGAGCCATACCACGCTTTCCCGTCCTTCGTCCATTCCACCCAGCGCCGCGCGTCCGGGCTGTAAGACCGGAATGTCGATTGGTCCTTCATGACCGAGACCAGGAGGTTCGCGCGTCCGCAGTCGTATCGATAGGGCTGGGAGGACGGAGGGCGCGGCCCTGTCGCCCAGACCCGCACCGTGCCATCCTGGCTGGCCGCCAGATACCGGGAGCTGTCCGCGGTGAATTCGACCGCGCTACAGAAGTCGCCGCACCGCTGCGGCGGCCCGGCTCGCAGGCCCGTGGCCGCGTCCCACAGAGCTGACCAGGCCCCCGCTGCTGCACGTGAGCAGCCACTTGCCATCCGGACTGACCGCGCCGAGGTTGGCTTCCCGCGGATGAGACAACTCGTGAACGACCTTGCCGTGCTTGAGGTCGACCACCGTCGCCACATGGGCATTTCCGGTCACCAGCACATGGTCGGTATGGGGCACGAAGTACGTCTCGACCACCCAGTGTCTCGATCCGAACGGGATCATCCGGACGGCGTCCTTTTCCCCGCCCGCCCACACTGCCAATCCCTTTCCGTTGGAACTGAGCACGGCCCGGCTATCCGGCGCGAACTTGGGCCAGCTATCCTGGTTGAACGCGTACCGCTCGGTGTCGGTCGGTTGCCGATAGGGGAGTGTCGGGTAGATGTCCCTGGGCCGATCGACATCCCAGACCCGGACGAGCTTATCCCGGCCGGCGGTGACGAGCCGGGACCCGTCGGGGGAGAACGCGAGATGATCGATCACTGTGTCGACGGGCAGCCGCCAGTTGATCGGGTTTCCATCGCCGGCGGACCACATCCGCACCGTCCTGTCCTCGGCGGCGGTCGCGAGCCGCTTGCCATCCAGGTGGAACGCGACCCAGGTCAGCGGGCCGTCGTGTTTCAGGGTGTATCGCCTGACCCCGGTGGCCGAATCCCAGACGCACGCGGTGCCATCGGCCGACGCCGTGGCGACCGACTTCCCGTCGGGACTGTAAGCGATATGCCGCACCCGGCCGGCGTGCGACAGGGCCGGGGCGGCGAGCCGGCTGTTCTCGTAATCCCACAGATAAGCCTCGTTCCCATCGGTCCGGGTGAGGACCGCGCCGTCCGTCCGGCGAGAAGACGGCGTCGCAAACCTTGGTCTTGTGGAAACACGCCCCGATCAGGTCCGGCATCTCGGCGAGTGCCCCGGCGATCCGCGTCCGATGAGCGGCGTCGGCCACCGGATCGGCATGGTCCTGCTCCCACGCCCGGTGGAACCAGAGGAGGGCCGCGGGGATGTCGCGGTCTTCCTGGTATCGGACGCCGGAAAAGACGTAGAGGCGCGTCAGTCGTTTCCGCGCCTCCTCGGCCGATTCCTCGGCGGCCCGACGTGCGATGGAGGCTCGGACCGAGGCGGTCTCGGCGTCTTTTCGCGCGGATCGCCTCGCGCTCCCGGTCAACCGCCTTGCCGCGCTCGTTCTCTGCGCGAACCGCGTAGAACGATGCAAACCCGGCCCCGGTGAGCGTGGCGAGCAGGACGGCCGCGACCAGCGACGCGAGTACGGGGTTTCGCCGGCACCACCGCACCGCTTGCTCGGTCAGGGTCGCTCGACGGGCCCGGATCGGCTCGTCGGCGAGGAACCGCCCCAGGTCCTCGCCGACGCCTCGGCCGACGGGTACCGCGCCTTCGGGTCCTTCTCGATCGCCTTCAAGACGATCGTCTCCAGGTCCCGGGGATCCGGGCATCGATGGCCCGCGGCCGCTCCGGCTCTTCGGTCTTGATCTGCTCGATCAGCTTGAGCCGGTCCGAACAGTCGAATCCCGGCGCGAGGGTGAGCAGCTCGTAGAGCGTCATCCCCAGTGCGTAGACGTCGGCCCGAGCATCCCCTTCACCCCGGAACCGTTCGGGGGCCATGTAGCGGAGGGTGCCCAGGATGTCGCCGCTCTGGGTCAGCCCCTCGTCTTCCCCCTTGGCCAGGCCGAAATCGGCGATCCAGACCACGCCTTCGGTGTCCAGGAGCAAGTTCGACGGCTTGATGTCGCGGTGGACGATCCCCCGCGCGTGGGCGTAGGCGAGGCCCCCGGCGACCTGCCGGCCGATCTGCGCCAGGCTGCGGAAGAACCGCCGCCGGCCCGACTCGACCGACGAGAGCTGGGCACCCCCGGGCAGGACCGCCGAGCTGGACGACGGGGAGAGGGACGATGACCCGGAGAGATGGTTTTTCGTCGTTCCGGGAGGCCGAGGCATCGTCCCAGATGGGTTAGCGTCTGGCTCGCGTTGAGGCTCGCCCATGCGGAATTGTGCCTGGCGATCGAGGTCGTCAATTACGCCGACGGTCGCACACTCGGTCTGGGTGTCCGCCGGCACGGGGTCGGATTTGGTCGCGCGATGCTTGGCCCCAGTCCCAGTCGGTGTCGCGAGGGTTCCTTTGCAGTCACTGCCCTGCATCGATGGTGAGGCTCCCCCCGGCTCCGAGCCCCGGCCGCCAGGCTCGAACCGACCGATCAGAATGGACCGCAACACCGCACTGACCTCGACTCCTTCGGCGATGGTCGGGGCGTCGATGCCCTGGCGCGAGCGCTCTCCGCGGGGGCGGGGCTGCAGTGACTGGCCCTGGGCGGCCGCCTTGGTCTTGTGCTCGGATCCGCCCCGGTCGCGGAGCTGCTGCAGCTCGTTGATGACCAGGTCCAGGCCCTGACCCTGGATGAACTGCATGGCGTAATAGCGGACATCCTCATCCTGCCCCACCTCGAAGACCGGGACGATGTTGGTGTGATGGAGTCGAGCCGCGGCGCGGGCCTCGCGGCGGAACCGCTCCTGGACCAGCCGGTCGCCGGACACGTGCCTCGGCAGGACCTTCAGCGCCACGCGACGGCCCAGCGAGATCTGCTCGGCCTCGTAGACCACGCCCATGCCGCCCCGGCCGATCTCGCGGAGGATCCGGTAGTCGCCGATCTGTCCCAGGGATGGATTCGCAATCCGGGAAACGCTCGTGTTCATCGCCTCATCACCCTGCCGGTCGCCCTCGGCCTGCTCCACCTGGATCATCGCCGGAAAGAGCTCGCGGATCTCCTCGGCCAGCTTCGGGTAGCGATCGGTGTATTCCTTCAGCGCAGGCCGTTCGCCGCGTCGGAAGCGTGCCGCGAATTCCTCGGCCAATTGATCGAGCAGGTCAAACTGTTCCGAACGAGACTTCGACATCGTTCACGGTCCTTCCCGACCGCCCGGCATCGCGGCCAGGATCGTCTTGAGCTTCTTGAGGGCCCGGATGTAACGCTTGGCCCCGGCCTCCTCGCTGATGCCCAGCACCTCCGCGGTCTCGGCCCGGCTGAGCTGCTCGAAATGCCGCAGCGCCACGATCTCGCGATCGAGGGGATCGAGCGAGTTGACCGCCTCCTGGACCTTGAGGATCTGCTCGGCGCGGATCGCGGCGTTCGAGGGCGTGGTCAGCCGCCCTAGCAGCATCGAGACCAGGGCCGCCGAGCTGGTCTGGGGCATCGGATCGCGATAGAGCGAGACCTCCTGGGAGACGTCTCGCATCTGCGTCCCGAGGTGGTGGCGGTGGACCATCGCCAACCGATCACAGACGATCCGTCGCAGCCAGAGGAATACCGGCAGGCTGGGATCGCTCAGATAGCTGTCCACCCGGTGGGCCAGGTCGAGGAAGCCGTCCTGAAGCACGTCGGAGGCGTCAATCCGACCATGCAACCGCGTGTCCATTCGGAGCTCGACCATCCTCCGCAGTCGGTCGCGGTGCTGCTGGAACAGCTCGGCCAGCGCACGGCGATCCCCGGCCCGGAGGCGCTCGAACAGGTGGACGGATTCACTCGGTGGGTCGTTCCTGAACTTGCCCATACCTTATATCCGGCGGGCCGCCGCGGGTCCGGGACAAGAAAAGAGGGTTTTTCCCAGGATGCGGTTTCCAAGTCGGGTGAGTCGAGCCCGAATCGTCCTTCGATGAGCAACGCGAGGCCGTGGCCGCGATGCCTTGTCGCGCGACCGCATTCGGCACTCTCGAACTCGTGTGGCGAGCCATCGTTGGCCCGGCCTTTCCCGGGACAATCCCGCCAGCTTCCGACCAGACTGCTCCTTCGGGACGACGAAGGTGTCAGGGGACGACGAAGGTGTCGAGAGCTGTTCTTGGTGGCTTCCGTGGGACTAAGAGCGGATGTCGTGCCGATCAGCACCATCGGTCGAACCGGTGGTATGAGGAAGGCCCGTTGAAGGGACCCTCGGATCGAATCGAGGTTCGCACGAGCTTGGTCTTCGGCCTGATAGAGTCCCTCGATTTATGGATACGCCACAGAAGCTGCTTCTCGTCTCGTCCAGCCTGACCGCGCAGACGCGATATCCAAAGCGCCACAGGGGAAAAAATACAATGGTCCGCGACAGAGCTAAAACACCGGCGATTCCCGATAACGCCGCTCCAAGTCGGCCAGGAGCAACGGCCGTTTCTTCGGGGATCGCGCCTTCCTCATGATTCTTCCGGCGGTCCATCGCCTGTTTTTGGCTCGGCGGCTCTCGGGCTGTCCGATACGGGAGCAGGTCCTCCACGGTGAACGGTTCGGGGTGTGCAACATGCGCATCTAACGCATGCACCAACGTCGGCCCTTCTTGAACGATCCGAACCCCCGCGTGGCGGTGACCGTGAATCCGCCGCTCGTGACTCTTGGGCAAGCGGAACCACCGCTCCAGATCGAGATTGTCCCGGATCGCCTCGAACTCCCCTTCGCCCACGAACAGCCCGGCGAGGAAGCTGATCATCACCCGGGCCATCGTCGCACGGATCGAATCCTCACTCTGCTCGAACCGATCGATCAACTCCTCGAACTGTTCCTGGCGGTCCGCGCAGCTTCCCGCGCCGGGATTCAGGGTCGCCGCAACCGCCTCGATGTCCTTGACGTAGACGCGGATCGTCTCTTGTTCGGCCTCGACTTCATCGAGGCCGCGGTCGATGCAGCCGGCCAAGCGGTCCAGTTGCTTCTCCGCGAACCCCCTTTTTTCTCGTCCAAGTTCCGTTGGATCGACTCGCGAACCTCATCCAAGGCCTCGGCCATCCGCAACCCGGGCGGTTGCAGCGGTCCACCCTGATCGTCATTGAGAATGCCGCGCACCGCCGCGCAGTAGTCGAGCACCACGGCGCCGGCCGGATCGGCCGTCGGCTGGGGCGGGTCCGCCGGGTCCCCAGGGACCGTGCTCGTGGCCTGGGCATCGTCTCCGGCCGGGTCCTCCGACGTCGCGACATGGTGCCGTTTGAGCACGGCCTGCTCGATCTTCCGCAGGCCGCGCACTTTCTTGCGCATCTGGACTTTGGTGTGGCTGTCGAGCTCCAACACCGGCTTGGCCACGTCGCGGAGGAAGTGGTTCTGGCAGTAGCGATGCGGCACGTCGGGGAACTCCGCTGCGATTCCGGTCACGAAGGCATCTTGCCGGTCCGACAACCAGAGCACCACCGGCTTGCCCAGCCCATCGGCCCACTCCTTGGCCTTGGCGATCAGCCGCCGCACCTCGTCGGCCGTCGCGGAGATCAACGCCTCGGCGAACCACACCCGCTTCTGGGTCAACTCCCGGACCACGTAGAGGGTCTCGTGCCCCTTCTCGGGCTGAAGGCCGTCGATGGAGAGGATGATCTCATCGACCGCTTCATACTGCCGCCGCAGGGCCTCGGCGTCCTCTTGCCGCGCGGCGAGCATGATCTGGTAATGGCGGAGATAGCGGGCGAGGGAGTCCTCGGAAAGCTGGATGCCGTATCCGTCGAAGAGCTCCGACCGGATCTGGGAGATCGCCCAGTGGCGCGAGAACCGGCGATGACCGATCCAACAGAAGACATCCCAGCCGATGGCCCACTTGGGCTGAGCGATCGTGACTTCGAGCTCCGGGCTCTTGGTCCTGGCGTGGCCGGGACAGTCGGGATCCGGACAATGGTTGAGCTTGCAGACCAGTTCCACCGGACCGGTCAGGGTATGGAAGTGGCGGTAGCGATGGTCACAGATATGCATCATGCGCCCGCAAACCGGGCAGTCCCGATCGAGGACATCGAGCTCCCACGTGGTGAAATCCGCATCCTTGGGCCAGGCAGTAAGGCATCCTGACACCTCCCTGCTGTTGCGAAATCCTTGATGAGGTAGACCAGTCAAGAGCTTACATCCAATAACACCGGGGCTCCTAGCCCTCTTGCGGATCGTTGATTATTTTCCGGCCCGCGGAAATCCGCGTTTAATGACCCTGACAGGTACCGAGGATACGGTGACAACCCGGCTACCGATCGCTCCGCAGCCGGTTGGTCCGGTCGCGGACCGGCCACCGAAGCTCCGAGTCGGCTCGGGGACGACGCCGGGAGCGATATTCTGTGGGGGAAGAATGAGCGATGCGCCCCTGATTTGTGCCAGCCCGACCTCGGTGGTAGCTTGCGAGCCGGCCGACGAGCCCTCAGATCGCCAGTTCCTCACGTTCGTCACGCCCGGGAATCATCTCCGCGAGGAGGGACAGAAGCAAACGGGCGAGTCGCACTGCATCATCTAAGGTCCCGACATCGTCGCTGTATTTCAGGTTGCCCTCCATGCTTTCCTCGAACTCAGCAAGCTCGAGCGACCAGTCAAATTGACCTTGCTGCTGGGCGAGAGGTAACGTTCGCATGCGGGAGTTGCCGAAGGGGATGCCACCCGTGTGATCGGCCAGGAACAGGTCTTCGAATCCGGCCGTGCGGGGAACGCGAACTACGTTCAGCATCGTCTGATAGAGCGGGGAGTGCGTGGCGCTTCGCGACACCTTGAGCAGGTTGACCATGCACGAGAAGGGGAGATCCTGGTGGTCCAATGCACCGCGCACCGTCTCGATCACCGACGGAAGTTGAGGCTCCAACGGTTGCCAGGCATCGACGCGGACGCGCAGGGGGAGCGTATTGACGAAGCAGCCGATGATCGTGGCCCATTCCGGGCGTGTACGGCCCGAGACCGGCGTGCCGACGACGACTTCCGACTGACCGGATTCGCGGGCCAGGAGCGTGCTCCAGGCCAGGAGGAGAACGGTGAACAGGGTGGTTTGCTCACGGCGCGCGAGTGCCCGCAACGATTCGAGCAGCGGGGGCTCGATCGATAGAGGGACCGAGCCTCCCGTGTAGGAGGGCATCTCGGGGCGCCTTCGGCGCAGCGCAGGTTCAGGACGGGGAGTTCGCCCGCGAGACGCTCGGACCAGTACTCCTCGAGGACCCTGGCGCGCCGGCTGGCGAGCATGTCCCGCTGCCAGTAGACGAAATCACGATAAGCCGCTGTCAGCGGCAGCAGGGCCGTCCCTTCGTACGCCGATCGCAACTCTTCGATGAGGACGAGCAAGGATTGAGCGTCGAGGGCGAGATGGTGGGCATTGATCAGAATCACGTCGTGGTCGGTCCCACGGTAGGCCGAGATCCGCAACGGCGGACGTCCCTGCAAGTCGAACGGCCGGCGATAATCGGCCTCGACGAGACCCTGAAGTTGCCCTGGCGACATGCCTCGGACATCGTGCACCTCGACTGCAGGCGGTACCGACGTCAGCCGCTGCCAGGGTCCAGCGGAGTCCTGCGCCGACCACTGAGCGCAGTGGTTCGTGTCGAGCCATGACCTGACGCAGCGCGTGTTCGAAGACTCCGAGGTCAAGCGGCGGTGCAACACGTGTGGCGATCGCCACATTGTAATTGGCCGACGCCGGCGCCAGGCGGTGGAGGAACCAGAGGGCGGCGCTGATTATACGAGAGCGGATACCGCTCGAGCTCGAGCTCCCTCCGCAGGAGTCGCTTGAGCAGGTCGCGCTTCTGCTCGGCAGTCATCATGTCCGCGTTCGGATTCAACGGGGTCTCGCTCCTCATCGCCGTCAGGCTCGGTTCTCGAGCAACCGGGCCAGTGCCATATCCACTTCTGCTTCGGTGAGGTCATCTGATATTATCAACAATTCTCTATATGTTAGTTCATTAATCCCTCGATCCGTCAGCAACGCGGCGATCTCGTCGCCAAGCTGCTCGACGCTCGAACCCTCCAAGAAGCGAACGATCGGGAGCGACACGCCCGTATCGGCGAGCACGCGATTCTTGGTCTCGAGCGCCATCAACGAATCGAGGCCGAAGTCTGTCAGAGATCTCTGGTTCTCGATGTCCGAAGCCGCCAGGCCAGTCACCGAGCCGAGCAGCTCGCGGAGATATTGGCCGATCGCCTCTCGCCGCTCACCCCGCGGGGCGGCAAGGATCCGATCGAGCGAATTGCGCGATGCCCGGGCGTCGGAAGCGGCCTGCCCGAGGAGCGACGAGAGCAGCGGGGATGACGATGACGCGGGGTAAGCTGCCGCCGACTGGGCCCAATCAATCGGAAGTACCGCGCAGTTCGCGCGCGGCCAGGATAGCAGGCGGGCCAGCGCATCCAGGCCCTGGCCTGTCGTCATGCCGCCGAAGCCGCCCTTGGAATAGGAGTGCAAGGTGGTGGCGTCGAGACCGGCTGCCATGCCCGCCTCCGTCCACGTGCCCCAATTGATGCTCACGGCGCAGGAGCCCGAGCCGGCTCGTGCCGAGGCCAGAGCGTCAAGGAACGCGTTGGCTGCGGCATACGCGCCCAGCCTGGGTGATCCGAGCACCGCGGCGGCCGATGAGAAGAGGATAAAGAAGTCGAGGGGGGTCTTGTCCAGCGCGCGATGCAGCACGAGTGCGGCCGAGTTTCGGACGAAGCAGGGACGCGAGATCGTCCTCCGTGGTTGACGCCGCGAGCCCCAGACGGAGCAGTCCCGCGGCATGAATCACGCCGCGAATTGGCGGGCGACGCTCGCGGCTCCAGGACTCGATGAAGGCGCGTACGGCCGGCTCGTCGCCGACATCCATGGAGGCGGCGTGCACTTCAGCCCCCGCCCGTTCCAGCTCGCGGATGGCGGCCGTCATCTTCTCCTCGCGGGATCCGGGAGCGAGACGACCCCACTCGGCGCGGAGGGAGGGGCGTGCGTGTCGCCAGGATGAGCCGGCGGGCGCCCGCCCGGACCAGCCAGCGGGCGACCTCGAGACCGAGGCCGCCGAAGCCGCCCGTGATGAGATAGGAGCCATCGGGGTGTACCGGCAAGGGCATCGGGGAGGGCACGGTGATCCGTTCGAGCCTTGGGGCCAGCAATTGTCCATCGCGCAAGGCCAACTGGTCCTCGCGCGACGGGTTCGCCAGGGCTTGCCAGAGCCGCTCCGCCGCAGCCCTCGGTGCATCCGACGGGTCGAGGTCGATGAGCCCGCCCCAGACCTCCGCGTGCTCGACGGCGAGCGTCCGGCCCAGCCCCCAGAGGGGAGCCTGCCACACCGCCGCCTCCACGAGCGGGCTCGCGGCCTGTGCCCCGCGAGTCACGACGAAAAGGCGGGAATCCGGGACGGATGTGAGCTCGCGCGTCAGGCGTAAGACCGCGGCGCAGGTTTGACAGCTCGCTGCGGCCGAAGTCGCTGAGAGGGCGCCGAGATAGATAACCCGCGGCGCCGGCCCGCCAGGGAATCCATCCAGCGCACTGGCGCCGGATGGCAGCAGCGTGCATGTCATGCCGGCGGCCCGGATAACATGTGCGAGCTCGAAACAGAGCGGATCGTCCTCGGAGAGGAGAACCCACGATGCCGGCTCTGCGGGTATACCCGGTAGAGCGGGACGCCAGGCGATCTCGTAGAACCACTCATCCGGTCGCGGGCCGCGATGGGGTTGGGCCTCCAGATAGCGCACGACCGCGCCTTCCATGCGCGAAACGAGGGACCCGTCCTCATTGAAGATCGTGACATCGCCGACGAGTTTCGCAGGATCGTCCTGCGCGGCGCAATCGCGCCTGGCAAAGGAGTGGGCTCCCTTTCGGCAGTGCGTAGAAATCCATGCTCTCGAAGCTGTGACCCACCAGGGCACGCGGCGCCTCGCCGGGGGCGAAGGCCCGGATCGCGGGCAGGATGTGGCCGCAAGCGTCGGCGACCGCGGGGTGGAAACGGTAAGCGGCGAAGTCGGCCGAGAGGACCGGCGGGACTTCGGTCCGACTGGAGCCCTCGGCCGCGGAGACGCGGGCATTCGCGACCCCCTGGAACGCCGGTCCCCAGGTGTTGCCGAGCTCGGCGAACTGCGAGTAGAACTCCTCGCGCCGGATTTCACGACCGGCGATCTCCGACGGGCCTTCGACGCCGTCGGGCGGGAGAGCTGGTCGAAGATCGGCGGCGAAGTGGAGGGTCCACGCGTGATTGCCGCCGTCCTGACGGCTGTGTACTTGGAACCGGCCGGTATCTGACAGACTGCATTGGATCGAGGATGCGACACCATCCGCGAGGAACAAAGGAGCCGAAAAGGCGGCGTCCTCGAATCGGACGGGCTCGTCGCCGCGAATCTCGAAGGCCGCAGCCAGACCGAGCTCGATGTAGGCCGTCGCGGGCACGACGGCGCGGTCCTGAACCCGGTGGTCGGCGATCCAGCGATGGACCTCGAGGCTGAGCTCGGACCGCCACAGGACACCGCCGCCGGCGATCTCGACGCGCTCACCCAGCAGCGGATGCCCCTTCGCCCGCCCCCGCGTCCGTTCTCCTGTTCGACCGGCGCCCGCGTCGATCCAGTGGCGTCGGCGCTGGAACGGATAAGTCGGCAGGGCGACCCGCCGCCCACCCCGGCCCGCCCAGTAGGCCTCCCAGTCGACCTCGACACCGCACGCGTACAAGGACGCGAGGCCCTCGGCCATCTGGGCCTCGTCCTCACGCCTCGGGCGGATCGACGGCGCCCAGAGGCGGGGCTGGCCCCCGATCGCCTCGCGGGCCAGGCCCAGCAGGGTCGACCCCGGGCCGATCTCCACGAAGGCGTCCATGTCGGCGAGCTGGAGCACCGCCTCGCCGAACCGGACCGGCTCGAGCACCTGCCGCCGCCAGTACTCGGCCCGCCCCAGCTCCTCGGCCCCGGTCGCCCGTCCCGTAACGCCCGAGATCAGCCGCACCCGCCCCTCGCCCAAGCCGGCCGACGCCGCCAGACCGGCGAACTCCCCGGCCATCGGCGCCATCAGCGGCGAGTGGAACGCGTGCGAGGCCCGCAGCCGCTCGCACCGCACCCCGGACCCCTCCAGACGCCGGCACAGGGCCTCCACCGCCGCCTCCGGCCCCGAGACCACCGTCTGGCCCGGCCCGTTGATCGCCGCGACCGCCGCGCCGGCCGGCAGCGCCGCCCGCACCCGCGCCTCGCCGGCGGCCACCGCCGCCATGGCCCCGCCCGGCGGCAGCTCGCCCATCAGCCGGCCGCGGGCGGCGGCCAGCCGCATCCCCTGCTCCGGCGACAGCATCCCGGCGGCGCAGGCGGCGGCCAGCTCGCCGGCGCTGTGGCCCAGGACGGCCGCCGGCTCGACCCCCCAGCTCCGCCACAGCGCCGCCAGGCCGCACTGCAGGGCGAACAGCGCCGGCTGGGCGTACTGCGTCTGCTCCAGCCGCTCGGCGGCCCCGGGGCCATAGAGCAGCTCGGCGGCCCCGCAGGCGTCGAACGGCCCGGCGGAAGGCCGGCTCCGACTCGTACAGGCCGCGGCCCATCCCGGCGTACTGCGCACCCTGACCGGTGAACAGGAACGCAACCTTGACCTCGCCCCGCGGCGGGCCGCCCCAGCGGGCCGTGGCGGCGGCCTCGCGGAGCTTGCGGCGGAGCTCCTCCGCCGACGTGGCGACGTAGGCGGCGCGGACGGCCAGGTGGCGCGGCCCACACCCGCCGTGTAACAGGCGTCGGTCAGGTCGAACTCGCCGGAGTCCAAAGCCGTGGCGTACCGGCGTTCGAGTTCATCCAAGGCGTCGGCGGCGCGTGCGGACAACGGCAGGATACAGACACCGCGTGGGCGGCGCGCTCCGGGCTTGGGCTCGGGTGGCTCTTCGACGATAACGTGGGCATTGGTCCCGCTGAAGCCGAAAGAGCTGACCCCGGCGCGACGAGGCCGATCGCCGCGGGGCCACGGGTGGCTCGAGGCCGGAATTTCGATCGACGCACCAGACCAGTCGATATGAGGACTCAAGCGACTGAAATGCAACTGGGGCGGGATCAGATCGTATTGCAAGGCCAGGACTACCTTGAGCAGGCCGGCGACACCGGACGCCGACTCGAGGTGCCCGAGGTTGGCCTTCACCGAACCGACCCGTAACGGGGCCGGCCGGCCGGCCCGGCCCAGGACCGCCGCCAGGGCGTGCGCCTCGATGGGGTCGCCCAGCGCCGTGCCGGTCCCGTGCGCCTCCACGTAATCGATCTCCTCGGGTTGTAGCCCGGCCCGCTCCAACGCCGCGCGGATGACCGCCTCCTGCGCCGGGCCGTAGGGGACGGTCAATCCACTGCTGCGTCCGTCGTGGTTGACGGCCGAACCCCGGATGACGGCCAGGATGCGGTCACAGTCGTCGACCGCATCCGACAGCCGCTTGAGGACCAGAATGCCGCAGCCTTCGGCACGCACGAAGCCGTCGGCCCGCTCGTCGAACACCTTGCAACGGCCGTCAGGAGCCAGCAGTCCCCAGTTCGATAGACAGGTGAATGGCTCTTCTGCGATAAGGGCGTTGACGCCACCGGCAAGGGCCATGCGACAGTCGCGTGTGCGGAGGCTTTGGCAGGCCAGATGAATGGCCGACAACGACGAGGAACACGCCGTATCGATCGATGCGCTGGGCCCTCGAAGACCGAGCACGAACGACACTCGGCCTGCCGCAGCGTTGCTCGCGTTGCCGGTGACCGTGTAGGGATCGACGAGGTCATGTCCGGCATCGTGGATAATCTGGGCGTAGTCGCGGCCGGTGATCCCGATGAACACACCCGTCAGCGACCCTCGTAGACCGGAGGGATCCTGCCCGGCGTTCTCGAGGGCCTCCCAGGCCGTCTCGAGCACGATGCGATGCTGAGGGTCCATCGCGACGGCTTCACGTACCGAGATCCCGAATACCACCGGGTCGAACCGATCGATATCATCGAGGAGTCCGGCATACCACGCGGCATCCCGCCGGGACGTTGAGACCCCGCCCCAGCGAGTGGGAGGGACCTCGCAGATGGCATCTCGCCCCTCCGTCAAGAGCTTCCAGTACGAGTCGAGGCCGTCCTGGGCTCCAGGGAAGCGGCAGCCCGCTCCCACGATGGCGATCGGCTCGCGGGCCGCTTGCTCCGACGCGCGCAGGCGGGCCTTCATCCCTTCGACGGCCTCGAGGGCCTGGCGGAGGAGGCCGCGATGGTCACCGTTGCTCTCGTTCATACCTAGGTCCTCCACAGTTCGGGTCCCCACATCGAGCCCATGGTTCGCCGTCCGAGGAACTCCGGGACGACGCCGACCCCGTCACCCCCGCGGCATTCCGCCGGGAGTGACAGTGGGATCCCGAGCGAAACGAGCCGTCGCGCCGACATTGCCGGAGGCGGTCTGCTGCGACGCCGGATCGGGGTTCACGGCGTGTGCCTGCCTTCCAGCCACCTTGTTCACATTATTGACTTAAGAGACTCCGCAAGTAATCCGGCGAGTTCGCTCTCCGACAGGTCATCACGCGCATCGATTCCGGCCCGTGGAGCCGGCGGGGCCGTTACGGCGCCGACCGGGTTGGACGCCGGTGCCAAACCCAGTAGGTCCAGCAGGAAACCGCCGATGGACAGGACGTTCGGATAATTGAACGTCAGCGTAGAAGGCAACCTGCTCCCGGACAGCGCCTCCAGCCGTCGCTTCAGTTCGACGGCCATGAGAGAGTCCATGCCCATCTCGAAGAGGCCGAGGGCGGCATCCAGTTCGTGAGGTTGCACGCCGAGCACTCTGGCGGCGACCCCCCGGACGGCGTTGACGGTGCGATCCAGCCTCTGGGCCTGGGGGGTGTCCCCGAGGATCGTCGCGAGATCCCGGGACGCCTCAGGGGGCAAGTTCAATTCGAAGCGGCGTTCGATCGACCTGATGAGTTCCAACATCGGCTGAGGCCGCCAGGCTTCGTATGCCGCCTTCAACGTTGCCCACTCGATATTGGCCACGACCGCCCGGGTTCGGCCCGCAGCTACGACGGTGCCGAGGGCGGCGAGCGCCAATTCCGACGGCATCGGCTCCAATCCCTTCCGAGCGAAGGATTGGCGATCCTCTTCCGAGGTGCCCCCCATCTCGTCCCACGTCCCCCAGTTGATCGAGACGGCGGGGATTCCCCGCCTGCGCGCACATTGAGCGATGCCGTCCATCGCCGCGTTGGCCGCCGCGTAGGCCCCCATCCCCCGGGCACCGAGCACTCCTGTCGTGGACGAGAATAAGACGAGGAAATCGGGCGCGGCTTCTACGCCATACTCCACGAGATTGAGGGCTCCAGCGAGCTTCGGGCGGAGCGCGGCCTCAAGGCTTTCTTGTGTGACGTCGATCAATGGAGTGTTATCGAAGACGGCCGCCGCATGTATGATGCCGCAGACGGGTGTTGCCGCGGTCGCGGCCCGCAGGATGGCCACCGCATCGTCGGCGGCAATATCCGCCGCGATGACCTTGACGACCGCTCCGAGTCGCTCCAGGGCGGCGACCGTCGGCGAATCCGGCGCCGCCGTCCGGCCGACGAGGATCAACTGACGGGCGCCGTGGCGGATGAGCCATTCGGCGGTCTTGCGGCCGAGCCCGCCGAGGCCCCCCGTGATGACGTAGGCGCCGTCGGCACGGAACGTGGGGGCCGGTGCCGGCTCGATCGCGTCACGGACGAGGCGCGGCACGTAACGCCGACCGGCCCGAAACCCCACCTGGTCCTCGTTCGAGCCGCTCGACAGCTCATCGCGGACGGCCGCGGCGATCTCGGACGACGTGGCGCCGGGTTCGAAGTCCAGGGCGCCCGCCCAGAGATGGGGATGCTCCAGGGCCGCGACGCGGGCCAGCCCCCACTGGACGGCCTGTTCTGGGGACGTCGGTTCATCGGAGAGTGCGTTGGCGCCGCGGGTGAGGAGCCGCACCCGGGCCGGACCGGCGCCCGACACTATCACGCGGAGCATCGAGGGGAGGAAGCAATCCGCGGAGATCGCGTCCAGCACGATGTCCGCCGCCGGTACGAGGCTCTGCTCGAGTTCTCGGGCGTCGGAAACGACGGTCAGGCCGGCGAACTTCTCCGCGAATGCGGCCGGGAGATTGCTCTCCTTGGCGGAGACGAGGATGCACGGCGCCGAGCGCGCGGGGGCCCGGGCGAGCAGCAGCACCTGCTGCGACCCCGGCGCGGGCTGGACCGCCGCGGCGGAGAAACCCTCGGACTCGAGCAGGCCGAGCCAGCCTTCGCGCGAGAGGAGCGGATAGTCTCCTCGCAACTCATGGTCGTCGAACTTCCACCAACCTTCCGTCAATCCGAAGGTCAGGTTAACCCAGCTCTCCGGCCGAGTGCCCTCGACGAGAAGGAGCAAGCCCGAGGGCGCCATCAGCTCGCGGACATTTCGCAGCACGCGGCGCAGGTCGGCGGTGGCATGGAGCACGTTGGCGACCACGACGATATCGAAACTTCCGGCCATCTTCGGCGTCTGCTCGATGTCGAGGACCGAGTAGCGGAAGAACGAATACTCCCGGAAACGCTCACGAGCCCTCGCCAGGAACAACGGGGAGACGTCGGTGAACAGATAATCGACGGCCCGTCCGGCCAGGGTCGGCGCCAGGAACTCGGTCGTCCCGCCGGTGCCCGCCCCGATCTCGAGGATCTTGATCATGCGGTCCGGGGGCAGGTCGGCGAGGGCGGATTCCACGGCGACTCGAACCGTGCCGTTGAGCACCTTGGCCCCGGGGGATTCGATGTAAATCCGCTCGAGTGTCTCGAACGCGCCGCCCAGCACGTCCACGGGGTCGACAGCGCCGCGGAAGATTTCGGAGAGTTGAGTGCCGCAGAGGCGAAGCAACATCAATTCGCCGCAGAATTGCGGGAACTCGCGCTCGAGCCGCGCGCATTCCTCCTCCGGATCGATCGGTGGGAGCTCCCAGTGCTGGGCGAGCGTGGCGCGAAGGTGCTTGTACAGGCGCCCGTATCGCCCGGCGAGCGGATCGGGCACGGCGTCGAGGGCGACGCGGGCATACGCGGCGCACACGCGGTCCAACCGCGGCGCCAGGTCCTCGTACCGAGAGAACTCATGCTCGCGGACGAGGCGGTGCGACTCTCGTTGGACATGCTCGATCGCGGCCGGATTGGTCGCAATCGCGCCGGACGCGGTACCTCCGGCCGGGCGATCCTGCCATTCCAGTCGGTAAAACCAGTCTCGCGGTGCGGTCGGGTCGAGGGCGACCGGGGTCATCTGCACATCCAGGGCTTCGGCGAGCAGCCCGCCGTCCGCCGAGAAGATCCGCAGTTCGGCCCGGTCCGGATCAGCCACCTGGCCATGGACGAAGAGACGCCCGGACAGCGGCGCGAACACGCGGAATTCGCCGATTCGCGCGACGGTCAGGGCGGTTGCCGCCCCCTCGGGATCGAACAGCCCGGCCGCCTGAAGCAGGCGGAGGCAGGAATCGGCGATCGCGACACCGTCCGCCGGGGCCGCGACCTCGCCCAGGGCTTCGCCCTCCCCTCGCCACAGGGCGCTCAGGTTACGGCAAGCGGGGCCCAGGTCGATGCCGTGTTCGGCCAGTCGCCCGTAGAACGTCTCGATCGGATGTTCTTCCCGGAAACGGGCGCGCAGGCTCGGGAAGTCACACGGGACCGGCTCGGCCGCCCCGCCCAGCTCTCCGGTGGCATTCAGGACCCAGTCGCCGTTGCCGGAGAGGCTGAAGACCTGGAACTCGGCCGGCATCCGCACCGTCTGCAAGCGGCAGCTCTCAGTCAGGCGGAGCGGCGCCGCAACCTTCAGGTTGGAGACCGTAAGCCGATGGGAATTCTGCTCCTCGGCGGCGAGGGCCATGGCGATTTCCAAGTAGACGCCGGCGGGGGCCTCGGCGACGCCGCCGACGCGGTGATCGCGGACTCCCGCGGCGTGCTCGAGGTCCAGGACGCCATCGTAGATCGGCATCGCCATCGCCGCCCGCACACCGAGTAGGATGTTCTTCGAGCCCGCGACCGCCGCGAGTGCGGGCCGCGCGTCCAGCCAGTAGTGTTGCCGTTCGAACGGGTAAGTGGGTGCCGCGACGCGACGACAGCCCCTCCCCGCCTGATAGGCCGTCCAATCCACGGGGACGCCCCTGGCGTACAGCACAGCGAGACTCCCGGCAATCTGCTCCGCTTCGACGCGCTTTCGCCGGATGGATGCCACCCAGACACGCTCATCCCCGGCGATCAGCCCTCGCCCCAGGCCGAGGAGCGTTGAGCCTGGCCCGATCTCCACGAAGACCTGGCAATTCTCCACCTCCTTCATCGCCGGCTCGAAGAGCACGCCGTCCCGCACCTGCCGCCGCCAGTATTCCCCCTGGGATAGCTCCCTGCACCCGACTGCGCGTCCCGTCACCGTCGAGATCAAACGCACATCGGGCTCGCGGAAGACGACCTTGCTGGCCTCCTTCGCCAGCTCCCGAGCGGCCTCCTCCATGAGCGGCGAATGGAACGCGTGTGAGACGCGCAGGCGTTCCACGCGGTAACCGCGCTCCGCGAAGCGGTCGCAGATCGCCCCCAGTTCCGCCAGGCGCCCGGAGATCACCACGCTCTCGGGACCATTCACCGCCGCGATGGCCAACCACTCGCCTAGCGGCTCGACCGCGGCACGCACCTCCTCCACCGGCGCCAGCACCGCAGCCATGGCGCCGGTACCGGCGGGCAGCCCACCCGTCAACTGGCCGCGGGCGGTGATCAGCCGCATCCCGTCCGCCACAGTGCAGGCGCCGGCGGCGCAGGCGGCGGCGTACTCGCCTACGCTGTGGCCCAGGACGGCCGCCGGCTCGACCCCCCAGCTCCGCCACAGCGCCGCCAGGCCGCACTGCAGGGCGAACAGCGCCGGCTGGGCATAGCAAGTCTCGTCGAGGCGGCCCCCGGCCCCTGGGCCGTAGAGCAGCTCGGCGGCCCCGCAGGCGTTGACGGCCCGGCGGAAGGCCGGCTCGGACTCGTACAGGCCGCGGCCCATCCCGGCGTACTGCGCACCCTGACCGGTGAACAGGAACACGACTTCGGGCGACCGATCGCCCCGGCCGCGGGCCGCGGCCTCGCCTACGCGCAGTTCGCGCGCCAGCTCCTCGGGGGAGGTGGCCATGTACGCGGCGCGGGCGGCGAAGTGGGCGCGCCCGACGGCCGCCGTGTAGCACAGGTCCGCCGCCTCCGCCCCGCCCGGCCCCAGCGCCGCGGCGTATCGCCGCTCCAGCTCGCCCACCGCCGCCGCGCTCCGCGCCGACAGCGGCAGGACCAGGATCCCTCGCGGCGCCTCGGACCGCCGCGGCGCCCCCGGCGCCTCCTCCACCACCACATGCGCGTTGGTCCCGCTGAAGCCGAACGAGCTGACCCCCGCCCGCCGCGGACGACCGCCCCGCGGCCAGGCGCCGCCCCCCGCGGCCACCTCGACGGCCGCACCCGACCAGTCGATGTGCGGGTTGAGACGGTGGAAGTGCGGCTGCGGCGGCACGGCGCCGTGCCGCAGGGCCAGGACCACCTTGATCAGCCCCGCGACGCCCGCCGCCGCCTCCAGGTGGCCCAGGTTGGCCTTCACCGAACCCACCCGCAGCGGCGCCGGCCGGCCGGCACCGCCCAGGACCGCCGCCAGGGCGTGCGCCTCGATCGGGTCGCCCAGCGCCGTGCCGGTCCCATGCGCCTCCACGTAGTCGACCTCCTCCGGAGCGACCCGCGCGTCGGCGAGGGCGGCGCGGATCACCGCCTCCTGGGCGGCGCCGTTCGGCGCGGTGATGCCGTTGCTGCGGCCGTCCTGGTTGATCGCCGAGCCGCGGATCAGAGCCAGCACGTCGTTGCCGTCGGCCAACGCGTCGGAGAGCCGCTTGAGCACGACGATGCCGCAGCCCTCGCCGCGCACGAAGCCGTCGGCGCGCTCGTCGAACGCCTTGCACCGGCCGTCGCCCGCCATCATGTGCGCCCGGGACAGCGCGATCGAGATCTCCGGCGACAGCAGCATGTTCACGCCGCCCGCCAGGGCCATCATACATTCGCCGGCACGCAAGGCCTGGCAGGCGATGTGCACCGCCACGAGCGACGATGAACAGGACGTGTCGATCGCGAGGTTCGGGCCCAGCAGATTGAGGACATAGGAGATCCTGGCCGCTGCGATACTATGCGCCGAGCCGCTGGCCGTGTAGGCGTCGAGGGCGTGGTGCCCGCGCGCAGGAGCAAATGGTGGTAATCCGTCGTGGAGATGCCCACGTACACCCCGGTGCGCGACCCGGACAGCGCGTGCGGGTCGTGGCCGGCATGCTCGAGCGCCTCCCAGGCCGTCTCGAGCAGCAGGCGGTGCTGCGGGTCCATGCTGACCGCCTCCCGGCGCGATATCCCGAAGAAGGTCGCGTCGAACGCCCCGACCGGCCCCTCCAGAATCCCCGCCCACCGCGTGGACATCCGCGCCAGCGCATCGGGATCCGGGTCGTAGTATCGGTCGATATCCCAGCGGTCCGGAGGCACTTCGCGCACGCCATCTCGACCCCTCGCCAGTAGGTCCCAGAATCCATCGGGGCCGGGGGCCGCTCCGGGCAGACGGCAGCCGATGCCCACGACGGCGATGGGCTCGGAACGCCGAGCCTCCATTTCTTGCAGTTTCGCGTCGAGCTCGAGCGCCAGCAGCGCCAGACGCTTGGGTGTGAGCGTTTCGATCCGGTCGCGCAACTCGGTCACTGACGGCCTCCCAACTTCTCGCTATAGAGTCGATCGACCTCATCGTCGGACAGGTCCTCGATGCCATCCAGGAGGCCGGCCACGCCGCTCGCGAAGGAGCCGGCGAGCGTCCTGGGAGTGGCTTCCGGAATCAGATCCCTGGCGAGGTGGCGCATTAGGTCCTCCAGGGCCGGATAGCTGAAGAGCAGCGTGGCGGGCAGCGGTCGGCACACGGCGGCCGATAAGACATTGCGGAATTCGACGGCCATCAGCGAGTCGAGCCCGAGCTCCTGCAGCGGTTGCCGCGGCTCGATGCGACGGTCGGTAGGGAATCGCAGGATCCGGAGCGCGAGGTCGTGCAGGTATCGCTCCAGCGCGCGAGTGCGCCCCCCGGGCGACTCTGCGGCCAGCAGCTCGAGGAGCGACGGCGTGCCGGCGACGGCAGTCGGCCACATCGGCCCACCCGGGCGGGCGACGGGCCGGGACATGCCCGAAGGTCGGCGGGTATCGCGCCCGGCGAAAACGTTCCAGTCGATGCGGGCCGCGGCGATCTGGACGGGGTCCCCCCGCAGGATTCGCTCGAGCAAGGCCAGGCCTTCGGCGGGCGCGAACGCCCTCAGGCCCGCGCGTTCGTGACGCTCTCTGAACTCCTCGCGATCGGCCGCGCCGACGCCGCTCCACGGCCCCCAGTTGATGCTGATCGCGGGAAGGCCGTGCGCCCGCCGGAAATGCGCGAGCGCATCCTCGAAGGCGTTGGCGGCCGCGTGGTTGGCCTGGCCGGGCGCACCCAGCACCGACGCGATCGACGAGTAGAGGACGAAGAAGTCGAGCGGGCAGCCCGCCGTCAACTCGTGCAGGTTCCACGCCGCCCTGGACCTTCGCCCGGAAGGCGGGCTCGAAATGCGCCCAGTCCTGGCGGACCAGCGCAGCATCAGCCAGCGTCCCGGCCGAGTGGATGACGCCGCCCAGTGGGGGCGCGATGCTCCCCAGGAATTCCTCAAGGCGCGGCCGGTCGGCGACATCGCACTCGGCGACGACCACCCGCGCCCCTTGCCCCTCGAGTTCCGATATCGCCAGGCGCTGATCGGGCGTCGGAGCCCGCCGGACGACGAGCGCGAGGTGACGCGCCCCTCGGGCCACCAGCCAACGCGCCGTCGCGAGCCCGAGGCCCCCAAGCCCTCCGGTGACGAGGTAGGTCCGGCTCGCGCGGACGACCGCCCCGGGCTGCCGCAGGACGATGCGGCCGATCTGCTGCGCCTGCGCCATGTACGCGTAGGCCGCCGCAGCCTCAGCGAACGGAAACGCGGTGCACGGCAGCGGGACGAGCATACCGGCTTCTGCGTCTTTGAGGATTGTTCGCAGCATGCTGCCGATCAACGCTGCATTATGTGCCAGCTCCTCGCTCCAGTCTACCTGGAAGTAGGAGATGTCCTTTCCCAGCGCCGAGACCTGCTCCGGCGTCCAGATGTTATTCTTGCCGATCTCGAGGAAGCGACCGCCGGGCGCCAGCACCGACAGGCTGGCCCGGATGCTGTCGCCCGCCAGGGAGTTCAGGACAATGTCGACCGGCGATCCGATCTGCGCGGCGAATTCGACGGAGCGGGAGTCGTAGACGTGCCGGATCCCGAGGGAACGCAAGTAGGCGCGCTTCGCCTCGCCGCCCGCGGTCGCGAAGATCTCGGCGCCGGCGCGCTTCGCGACCTGTATGGCCGCGAGGCCGACGCCTCCCGCCGCGGCGTGGATCAGCACGCGGTCCCCGCGGCGGATGTGCGCCAGGTGCTCGAGGGCGTAGACGGCGGTGATGAACGGCACCGGCATCGTCGCCAGTGGCTCAGGATCGAGCGCGGCCGGCCGATGCGCCACCAGCCTGCAGTCGGCGACCATGTAGCCGTCGTGGGCGCCGGACCCGATCGCGACCACGGCGTCGCCGGGCCGCAGACTGTCCTGCGCCCGGCCCGACCGCGGTGATTACGCCCACGCATTCGGACCCGAGCGGGCCCGGATCGCCCGGGTACATCCCGAGCACGTTGAGGACGTCGCGGAAGCCGATGCCGGCGCAGTCCACCTGGATCTCGACCTGCCCGGGCCCGGGCGCCTTCCGCCGAGCGGCTTCGATCCGCAAGTTCCCCAGGACGCCCCGCGTCTCCACGAAGAGTCGCACGCGCCCCGGGATCGGGACCGAGGCCGCCTCCAGGCCATTGACATACCGCTGTCCGCCACGCCAGGCGACCTCGTGATCGGGGCTCGCGAGGTCGGCCGCGATCGACCCGACCGCGCCGGGATCGTCGATGTCCACGCATAGGCAGCCCAGTTCGGGATGCTCGGCGCCGACGGTCCGCGCGAGGCCCCAGAGCGTGGCGCCGGCGACGCAGGAGATCGGTTCCGAGGAGACCGGCTGGGCCCCGCGGGTGACGATGCACAGCCGCGTCGGACCGGACACCTGTCGTGCGGCCAATCGCTGGACGATGTCGATCACGCCCTCACAGACGACCCGCTCGGCGGCGGCCAGCGAGTCGGCGGCGAGGCGATCGACGTCGGGCAAGTCCAGGGCGGCGAGGTAGACGATGCCCCGCCACGGCCGGACGGCCAGGACCTCGCGATCGGGCTCGGCGACGACGGGCGTGGCGCCAGCGGAGCGCAGGGCGTCGGCGAGCCGTTCGGCGGCGCCGGTCCGGTCGGGAACGATCAGCCAGTCGCCCTCGACGCGACCCCGCGACGTGGCGATCGGCCCGTTCGACTCGTCCGCCGCCCCGGCCGCGGCGGGTCGCCGCGACTCGACATCGCGATTCCAGACCCTCTGGAAGAAGACATCCGAGCGGGCGACGCGGCGGAGCTCGAGGCCCTCGAGGTGCGCCAGGAGCCGGCCCTCGCCATCGCGGACGGCAACGCCCGCCTGCAGGACGCCGTCTGATTGGCCCTCGAGGCGGACGACGGCCCAGGCCTTCTCCCGAAACGGGCCGGCGACCTCGAAACACGCGATGCCCATAGGCAAGTACGACTCATACCCGGATGAGAGGAGCGCACCCAGTCCCTGGACGCAAGCGTCCAGGGAGGCCGGGTGGATCGGCATGCCTTCGGCGTGGGCGCAGCGCACCTCGGCGACGACCTCACCGTGGCCCCGTCGTAGCGACTCGATCGCCTGGAACTCCGGACCAAATTCGTGCCCGCGGCCCTTGAGGTCCTCGTAAAAGGCGCGCACGTCGACTATCTCGGCATCCGATTCGACCCACGTGGGGAGACCGGTTCGGCCTCCCGACGCGGCGGCCATGGACAGGGGCGACGGCTGCGATCGCGCCGGGGCCGGTCGGGCCGAGGCGTGGAGAGTCCACCCATCACCCTGGCGACTGTAGAAAGCGACCCGATCCGGTTCGACGACGGTCTGCACGGCGATGTCGTCGTCCCCGACGACCAGGGGCTCGAGCAGAACGATGTCGGCCAGGGCGCCTCCCGAGGCCGCCGTCATCATCGCGAGGTAAGCCGTCATGGGGAACAGGACCTGCCCGTGGATGCGATGGTCGGCGATCCAGGGTTGTCTGACGAGGCTCAGCTCGGACCGCCACAGGACACCGCTGCCGGCGATCTCGACGCGCTCGCCCAGCAGCGGATGACTCCCGCCCGGGCAACGCGGCCGCCTCGATGCGCGGCCGGCGCCCGCGTCGATCCAGTGGCGTCGGCGCTCGAACGGATAAGTCGGCAGGGCGACCCGCCGCCCACCCCGCCCGGCCCAATAGGCCTCCCAGTTGACTTCGACACCGCACGCGTACAGCGACGCTAGGCCCTCGGCCATCTGGGCCTCGTCCTCACGCCTCGGGCGGATCGACGGCGCCCAGAGGCGGCCCTCGCACCCGATCGCCTCGCGGGCCAGGCCCAGCAGGGTCGACCCCGGGCCGATCTCCACGAAGGCGTCCATGTCGGCGAGCTGGAGCACCGCCTCGCCGAACCGGACCGGCTCGAGCACCTGCCGCCGCCAGTACTCGGCCCGCCCCAGCTCCGCAGCCCCGGCCGACCGCCCCGTAACCCCCGAGATGAGCCGCACCCGACCACCGCCGAAGCCGGCCGCCGCCGCCAGCCCGGCGAACTCCCCGGCCATCGGCGCCATCAGCGGCGAGTGGAAGGCATGGGAGACCGGTAGCCGTTCGCACCGCACCCCGGCCTCCTCCAGCCGCCGGCACAGGGCCTCCACCGCCGCTTCCGGCCCCGAGACCACCGTCTGCCCCGGCCCGTTGATCGCCGCGACCGCCGCGCCGGCCGGCAGCGCCGCGCGCACCCGCGCCTCGCCGGCGGCCACCGCCGCCATGGACCCGACCGCCGGCAGCTCGGCCATCAGCCGGCCGCGGGCGGCCGCCAGCCGCATCCCCTGGTCCGGCGCCAGCATCCCGGCGGCGCAGGCGGCGGCCAGCTCGCCGGCGCTGTGGCCCAGGACGGCCGCCGGCTCCACACCCCAGCTTTGCCACAGCGCCGCCAGGCCGCACTGCAGGGCGAACAGCGCCGGCTGGGCGTACTGCGTCTGCTCCAGCCGCTCGACGGCATCGGGTCCGTAGAGCAGCTCGGCGGCGCCGCAGGCGTTGACGGCCCGTCGGAAGGCCGGCTCGGACTCGTACAGGCCGCGGCCCATCCCGGCGTACTGCGCACCCTGACCGGTGAACAAGAAGGCGACCTTGGGCGCCCCGCGGGCCGGGGCGAGGCCGCGGGCCGCGGCCTCGCTTTCGCGCAATTCGCGCGCCAGCTCCTCGGCGGACGCGGCCACGTAGGCGGCGCGGGCGGCGAAGTGGGCCCGCCCCACCCCCGCCGTGTAGCACGCATCGGCCGCGTCCGCCCGGACTGCCCCCAGCGCCGCGGCGTATCGCCGCTCCAGCTCGCCCACCGCCGCCGCGCTCCGCGCCGACAGCGGCAGGACCAGGATCCCTCGCGGCACCTCGGACCGCCGCGGCGCCCCCGGCGCCTCCTCCACCACCACATGCGCGTTGGTCCCGCTGAAGCCGAACGAGCTGACCCCCGCCCGCCGCGGACGACCGCCCCGCGGCCAGGCGCCGCCCCCCGCGGCCACCTCGACGGCCGCACCCGACCAGTCGATGTGCGGGTTGAGACGGTGGAAGTGCGGCTGCGGCGGCACGGCGCCGTGCCGCAGGGCCAGGACCACCTTGATCAGCCCCGCGACGCCCGCCGCCGCCTCCAGGTGGCCCAGGTTGGCCTTCACCGAACCCACCCGCAGCGGCGCCGGCCGGCCGGCACCGCCCAGGACCGCCGCCAGGGCGTGCGCCTCGATCGGGTCGCCCAGCGCCGTGCCGGTCCCGTGCGCCTCCACGTAGTCGATCTCCTCGGGCCGCAGGCCGGCCCGGTCCAATGCGGCACGGATGACGGCCTGCTGGGCCGGCCCGTTGGGGACGGTCAGGCCGCTGGACCGACCGTCCTGGTTGACCGCCGAGCCGCGGATCAGGGCCAGGATCCGGTCGCCGTCGGCCGTCGCGTCCGAGAGCCGCTTGAGCACGACGATGCCGCAGCCCTCGCCGCGCACGAAGCCGTCAGCGCGCTCATCGAATGCCTTGCACCGGCCGTCACGCGCCATCATGTGCGCCCGAGAGAACGCCATGGTGATTTCCGGCGACAAGATGACGTTCACGCCCCCCGCGAGGGCCATGCGGCACTCGCGCTCGCGCAGGTGCAGGCAGGCCGTGTGCACGGCGACCAGCGACGACGAGCAGGCCGTGTCGATCGCGAGGTTCGGGCCCTGGATGCCGAGCACGTACGAGAGGCGGCCGCTGGCGACGCTCCTCGCGATGCCCGAGGCGAAATACGCGTCGAAATTTGCGGGCTCGCCGATGTTGTGAATGAGCTGCGCGTACTCGTCTCCCGTGATCCCGATGAAGACGCCGGTGGGGCATTTCGCCAGCCTCCGGGGTCCCTGGCCAGCGTCCTCCAGGGCCTCCCAGGCCACCTCGAGCAGCAATCGCTGCTGCGGGTCCATCGCCACCGCTTCGCGCGGCGAGATGCCGAAGAACTCGGGGTCGAACTCGTCGACCTGATCGAGGAATCCCCCCCACCTCGTCGCCACCTTCCCCGGCACGTCGGGGTCCGGGTCGTACAGGGATGCGGCATCCCACCGCGACCTCGGCACCTCCGAGACCACGTCGCGCCCGTCGCGGAGGACGGACCAGAGAGCTTCGGCGTCGGGCGCACCGGGGAACCGGCAGGCCAGGCCGATCACGGCAATCGGCTCGGTTTGCTGACGCTCGACCGACTCCACCCGGGCGCGCATCTCCTCGAGCGCGAGCAGGGCCCTCTTGACGGGGGACAGATTGATATCGGGGGCGTCGAAGGAACTCATGAAATTATCCGCGAAGATTCGATTCGTTCGAGCAGGAGCGCCTCGGCTTCGGCCTCGGACATGTCCGCGACCTGTTGCGCGAGCGGGGAGGCCTCCGCCGGGACGACCGGAGCCTCCTTGAACCCGAGGATCTCCGTCTCGAGGAACCGGGACAATGCCTCGATCGTCGGGTGGTCGAACACCAGCGTGGCCGGGAGCGGGCGATCCTGGCGCAGCGCCCTGCCGAGGCGTGCTCGAACCTGGATGGCCATCAACGAATCGATTCCCAGGTCGATGAGGCGGGAGCGCCGGTCGAGCATCTCGGGATCGGCGACGCCGAGGACAACCGCGAACTCCCGGCGTATGAGATTGATGAGCTGCTCGCGACGTTCGGAACCGGTGGCCGCGCCCAGGGCGACGAGCATCGAATCGTCGAGCGAGCCGTCGCACTCGGTCGGCCGCGCGGGCTCCGCGGCGAGTCGGCTCGCCGAGCCGGTGCCCTCGTTCCGCGCCAGGATCACGTGCTGGCCCAGGATCGAGGCGGGCGATTCCGGCTCGGGCAGGCAGAGTGATCGCTCGAAACCCGCCGCCTCGAGCCGCCCGCAGCCAGTCCCCGGCGCAGACGAGCGGATGATCGCGCCGCCAGTCGTCCTCGAACCGCTGCCAGCCCCCGATCAGGCCGGTCGTGATATCGAACCACGGTAGATACGTCGTCGCCTCGCAGAGGATCAGGTATCCGCCTGGGGCGAGCAGCTTCCGGACGTTTTCCAGCGTGCGGTCGAGGTCGCGTGTGGCGTGCAGCACGTTGGTGGCGACCGCGACGTCGAAGCCGCCCGCCGCCGCGTCGGGCTCTTCGATATCCAGGAGCCGCGTGCTCAGGAAGGGGCAGGAGGAAAACTTCGTCTCGGCATGCCGGAGGAAGATCTCGGAGACATCGGTGAAGACGTATTCGGAGGACGTGCCCGACAGCGCAGGCAGCAACGCCGACGTGGTCGCGCCGATCCCGGCTCCGATCTCGAGCACGCGGAGCGGTGAGCGACGCCCCCGGACGATTCCCTCTAGCGCCGCCCGGGCGATCGACGCGAAGTAGGCGGATAGCGGGGAGTGCTGGTACAGACCCTCGGAGCGCGAGAAGTCTCCGCCGGGGAAGAGCGTCTCGAGCGGGCTCACGGCCCCCGTGAGGACGGGGACGAGCTGCGACGCGCAGGCGACGACGTAGTCGAGGAAGATCCGATCGGCACCGAAGACCGCGGCCGCCAGCTCGAGGTGCGGGGCGATATCGGGCCGCTCGAGAGGATGGCGCGCGACGAACGATTCTCCGACCCGTTGGACGGCGCCTTCCGAGGCGAGCCGGTCGAGCCAGCGCCGGATCAACCGGGCATAGGTCCCCTGGATCCCCCAGCCGGCGAGTAGGCCCTGGACCGTATGGGATTCGCCGGCGACCCGATAGGCCCCCAGGTCGTGGAGGGCGGCTCGAATGTAGGCGCCGCTGAGCTGATCAAGTTCCTGCCAACGAGCGCCCGTAGGTGGCGAGGTCCAGATCGAGGCGGCTCCGGCCGGCCTGGTGGCGGCCGGCCTCGCAGGCCGCGTCCCAGATCGCCTCAGGCGACGGCCCCTCGGGCCCCGCCCCGAACCAGTATCGCTGCCGCTGGAACGGATAGGTCGGCGCGGAGGTGAGCCGGCCGCCGCGGCCCCGGTGATAGCCGGCCCAGTCCACCTCGACGCCCCGCACGTAGAGTTCCGCCAGGCCCTCGGCCATTTGCTCGGCGTCCGGGCGGGAGCGGCGGAGGGACGCGACCCACAATCGGGAGTCGCGGCCGATCAGCTCCCGCCCCATACCCAACAGCGTCGAGCCGGGCCCGATCTCCACGAAGACATTGCAGTCCTCCAGGGCCTCCATCGCGCGCTGGAAGAGGACGCTATCACGCACCTGGCGACGCCAGTAATCGGGCTGCCCGATCTCCTCCGGGCGTGCTTCCCGCCCCAGTACCGTGGAGATGAACGAGACGTGGGGCGGGCCGAAGGCAACCCCCCTGACCTCGTCGACGAACGCCCGGCTGGCCACCTCCATCAGCGGCGAGTGGAAGGCGTGCGAGACCGACAGCCGCTCCACCCGATATCCCCGCTGTGCGAATCGCTCGGCGATCCGATCGTGGTCGCGGACCCGACCGGAGATCACGACATTCTCGGGGCCGTTGAAGGCCGCGATGCCGACTGATCCGGCGAAGCCAGCGAGAGCGAGGCGGACCTCCTCTGCGGGGGCCAGGATCGCGGACATCGCCCCCTCTCCCTCGGGCAGACCCCCGGTGAGCCGACCCCGGGCGGCGACCAGGCGTAGCCCGTCGGTCAGCGAGAGGATGCCGGCGGCGCAGGCGGCGGCCAGCTCGCCGGCGCTGTGGCCGAGAACTGCCGCCGGCTCCACACCCCAGCTTTTCCACAGCGCCGCCAGGCCGCACTGCAGGGCGAACAGCGCCGGCTGAGTGTACCGGGTCTGGTTGAGATGGCCCGTCGCCGCACCGTACAGCACTTCGTCCGCGCCGCACTCGTCAATGACCGCGCGAAAGACGGGCTCGGTCTCGTAAAGCTGGTGGCCCATCCGGGGATACTGGGCGCCCTGGCCCGTGAACATGAAGACGACTTTCGGGGTCCCGCCGGTGCGACCGCGGGCCACTGCGTGCCGCTTCTCCAAATTCGCCCGCAGCTCGCCGCCGCCGCGTGCCAGGTAGACGGCACGCTCGGCGAAGTCGGCGCGACCAACGGCGGCGGTATAGCAGAGATCGCCGAGCCCCACGGCCAGGTCTCGCTCGGCGTAGCGACGGGTCAGCTCGTCGAGGGCCTCCGGGGTCCGGGCCGAGATGGCCAGCAGGTGCAGGTCGCGGGAGTTGCCGGCCGCCTCGGGCGTCGGGGGCGCCTCTTCGAGGATGACGTGGGCGTTGGTGCCGCTGAAACCGAACGAGCTGACCCCGGCGCGGCGCGGCCGGTCGCCCCGGGGCCAGGCCATGCCCTCGACGGGGATCTCGACGGGCGTGCCCGCCCAGTCGATGTGCGGGTTCATCGCGCCGAAGTGGAGATGCCGGGGGATGAACTGGTTCTGAAGCGACAAGACGACCTTGATCAGTCCGGCGACGCCGGCCGCCGCCTCGAGGTGGCCGAGGTTGGTCTTGACCGACCCGACGACCAGGGGACGGGAGCGGCGGGGCCCGAAAACGGCGGCCAGGGCGTGGGCCTCGATCGGGTCCCCCAGCGATGTGCCGGTGCCATGGGCTTCGATGAAGTCGATATCACCGGGTTCGAGCCGGGCCAGTCGGAGGGTCTGGCGGATGACGGCCTGCTGGGCCGGTCCGTTGGGGACGGTCAGGCCGCTGGACCGGCCGTCCTGGTTGACCGCCGAGCCGCGGATCAGGGCCAGGATCCGGTCGCCGTCGGCCGTCGCGTCCGAGAGCCGCTTGAGCACGACGATGCCGCAGCCCTCGCCGCGCCCGTAGCCGTCGGCCCGCTCGTCGAACGCCTTGCACCGGCCGTCGGCGGAGAGCATCCGCGCCTTGCAGAAGTTGATGTGGATCTCCGGCGCGAGGATCAGGTTCACGCCCCCGGCCATCGCGAGCCGGCAGTGGCCCTCACGCAGGCTCCCGCAGGCGAGGTGCACTGCGACGAGCGACCCCGAGCAGGCGGTGTCCACGACCAGGCTCGGCCCCGTCAAGCCGAGAGTGAACGAGAGTCGTCCGGCGGCGACGCTGTAGTTCGTGCCGGTGCTCGCATACGGGCCGACGGCCTCGGCGTCGCGGTAGACGAGCCTCGCGTAATCGCAGTTGCTCAGCCCCAGGAACACGCCCCCGGGCGTCCCGGCGAGCTTCCGCGGGTCCTGCCCGGCGTCCTCGAGCGCCTCCCAGGCGACCTCGAGCAGCAGCCGTTGCTGCGGGTCCATGGATTCCGACTCGCGCGGGGAGACACCGAAAAAGGGCGCATCGAACCCGTCGACCGCGTCGAGGAACGCGCCGTCTCGTGTGTACATCCGACCCGGCGAATCGGGGTCGGGGCTGTAGTAGCCATCGCGATCCCACCGATCGGGCGGGATCGGGCGGACGGCGTCGATGCCGCGGGCGAGGAGGTCCCAGTAGGACGCAACGTCGCCGGCGCCCCCCGGAAAGCGCAGGCCCACGCCGACGATCGCGATCGGCTCGGCGCCGTCCCCGGAGGCTACGTCCCGGGCGCGCCTGGCCTTCAGTTCGTAGAGGGCCCGCTTGGCCGGCGACAGCGCGTCGATGTCGAGCTCACTCATCTGCCGCTCCCCATTTCTTCCGCGAGGAGTCGCTCGGCCTCTTCGTCCGACATGGCTGCGATCTCCTCCAGCAGTCCGTCACGCCCGGCCCCATCTCTGCCGGGTTCCGCCTCGAGCAGCCTACCGGCCAGGGCGCTCAGGGTGGGACAATCGAAAAGGAGTGTGGCGCTCAGTTGTCGTTCGAACGCCATCGCCAGGGTGTTCCTGAACTCCAGGGCCATGAGGGAATCGAGCCCGAGGCGCGTGAGCGGCTCCCGCTCGTCGATCGGATGGTTGTCGCCGAGGCCGAGGATGCGGGCGACCTCGATTCGCAGGTATTCGACCAGCGTGCTCCGCCGGCGCGATGGCGGGGTCGACTCTAGCTTGCTCGCGATGCCCGGCAAGGCCGGGACGTCGCGCCGGGCGCCGCCGCGGGGATGGCCAACGCGACCCGGGAGCACCCCGCCATCGCGCCCCACTCCCCCCAGTCGGCCGAGAGAACCGCGACCTGGCTCCGACCCGAGGCAAGCACGGAACCCAGGGCGGCAAGGCACTCGGTCGCTGACATGGGCCGGATGAAACCCAAGGTCCGCCGGCCCATCACCGACGCGGCCATCCCCTTCTCCGCCCAGGCGCCCCAGTTCACGGCCACCGCGGGCTGCCCGCGCGCGGCTCGATAGGCCGCCAGGCCGTCGAGGAACGCGTTGGCCGCGGCATAGCTGGCTTGCCCGGGCGAGCCCAGGAACGAGGCGGCCGACGAGAACAGGACGAAATGGCTTTCTCCGCCGGCGATCTCGTGCAGGTTCCAGGCGCCCTCGACCTTCGGCCGGAGGATGGGCGCGAAACGGTCCCACGACTGGTGCTCGATGATGCCATCATCGAGCAGCCCGGCCAGGTGGACGATGCCGGTCAGGGGCCGACCCGAGACGGCCTCGGCGAGGCCCCGGGCGTCGCCGACGTCGAGCGCGAGGGTCTCGACCGCCACTCCCCGGCGGCGCAGGGCCACCAGGGCCGCGCGGGCGTCCGCGCTGGGCCCGCTCCGCCCGACGAGGATCAGGCGCGATGCACCGGCGTCGACAAGCCATCGGGCCACCTCCAGGCCGAGCGCGCCCATGCCTCCGGAGAGCAGCCAGGTACCCTCGGTCCGGAACGCGCCGCTATGGCGCAGCACGACCTTGCCCGTGTGGCGTGCCTGGGCCATGTACCGGAATGCCGCGGCGGCATCCTCGAAGCCGAAGACCCGCCTCGGTAGGGGGTGGATGGCCCGGTCTTGCAGCAGCCGGGTCATCTCGTTCAGGTACGATCGGAGAACGTCCGGCTGTCGGTCGAGCAGAGGCCCGAGGTCGACGACTGTGTACCGGATCCCGCGGCCCAGCGCGGCCACGCGGGACTCGTCCCAGATGCCGGTCTTGCCGATCTCGATGAAACGACCGCCTTGGGCCACGGTGGACAGGCCGGCGGGGATGAACTCGCCCGCGAGCGAGTTGAGCACCAGGTCGACGCCGCGGCCGTCGGTCGCACGCAGGACCTCGGATGCGAATCCCAGGGCGCGAGAATCGAACACGCGTTCGACGCCGATCGAGCGGAGGTAATCGCGCTTCGACTCGCTGCCCGCCGTGGCGAACACGGTCGCGCCCAGGTGCCGCGCGATCTGCACGGCCATCAGGCCGACACCGCTGGCTGCCGAGTGGATCAGCACGCGATCGGAACGCTTGACCCCGCCGGCGACGACCAGGCTGTGCCAGGCCGTCGCGAAGGCATTGGGCAACGTGACCGCGCCCTCGAGATCGAGTCCCTCGGGCACTGGCACGACGGCCGCCGCCCTGGCGACCACGGCATCGGCGAAACTGCCCCACGCCAGGCCGAGGACCCGATCTCCAGGTCGGAGGCCCTGGACGTCGGGACCGACGCGAGCGATGCGCCCGCAGAACTCGAGCCCGAGCGGACCCGGCTCGCCGGGCAGGGCGCCCAGCACGTTGAGCACGTCGCGGAAGTTCAGCGCCGACGCCTCGACATCGACCTCCACCTCGCCGGCGAGCGGGTTGCGCCGCACGACCCACCCGTATTCCAGATGGTCGATGGAACCGCGGGTGCGGATCGTCAGCCGTCGCGATCCGGTCTCAGGCAGGGCGACCGGCACGACGCGAGCCACGTAGCGATCGCGGCCCCGGAAGGCGAGATCGTCCCCGCCCGCGGGGGCGAGCAGCTCGGCCGCGAGCGACCCGATCGCTTCACCGCTGCCGTCCAGGTCGACGCGGACGCAACGGAGATCCGGGTACTCGAGCGCCGCCGTGCGAGCGAACCCCCAGACGGTGGCCTGGGCGAACCCCTCGCACAGGTCGCCCTGACGCGCCCGCTGCGCGTCCCGGGTGACCAGCCAGACCTCGCCGGCGGACTCGGCGGCACGCCGGATGACCGCGAGCGCCATGCGACAGGCGTCCGATGCGGCTCCGGTCGGGTCGGCGCCGTTGTCCCAGACTGCATCCGCGGCGAGCAGGACGACCCGATCTTCGGGCGCGATCTCGACATCGCCGGGCCAGGCGTGCGCGGGGATCAACGCGGATGGGGCCCCGAGGCAGGACAGCTCCAGCCGGAGGGCTGCCGCTGCACCGGCCGGATCGCCGACGACGAGGCAGCGGCCGGCGCGGCGCCGCGGGGCGGAGACGCCGGGGCCGCTCTCCCAGCGAAACTCGTAGGTCGACCGCGCGGCGCGCACGCGCTTGATGTGGAGACCTGAGCCGGCGGCGATGACCGATCCTGCCTCGCTCGTGATCTCGAAATCCGCGGACAGCGTCTCGGCGTTCGACGCGGGCTGGAGGCGCATCCGGCAAAGTCCGGATGTCGCCCCGGGGCGGTAGACCTCCAGCCGATCGATCCCGATGGGCAAGTAGAGCTCGTCGTCGCCCGTCACCGCGGCCATCACGGACTGCAAGCAACCGTCCAGCAGCGCCGGCTCGACCCGACAGGCCACGTGTGAGGCCTCGCCGACGAAGACCGAGGAGCGGACCTCGCCGGATGCGGCCTCGAGGTAGCGAATCGTGCGATAGTCGGGACCGAACTCCAGGCCACGCCGCGCCTGCCGCTCGTAGAATCCCGCGACGTCGAGCGGCTCGAGGCCAGGGGGAGCGCCGAGTACCGGCGGTGCCTGGGCGGCCCGATCGAGTCGCCCCGTCGCATGGAGCTTCCAGGTCGCTTCGGCCCGAGAGTAGATCTCGAAGCGGTCACCCTCCACGACAGTCTGCACGGCGACGACCCGCTTGTCCGGTAGCGGCAGCGGCTCGCTCACGGTCACCTCGACCAGTGCATGGCCTGCGCCGGCCGCCGCGAGCGCCATCTCCAGATAGGCGGCCAGGGGCAGCATGCACGAGCCCGAGATCCGGTGGTCGCGGATCATCGGGTGATCCGCCGCGATCTCCGACTGCCACACCCGGCCGCGGAGCGCTGGCGAATCGAGCGGAAGGCCCAGCAGCGGATGTCCCGCCTCCGATGCGGATCGCCCGGCGGAATCCGGTCGCGAGGCTGTCCAGCATCGCCGCCGCTCGAAGGGATATGCGGGCAGGAGCACCGGGCGTCGCGACTTGCCGCAGATCGCCGGCCAGTTGAGCCTGTGGCCCAGTGTATACAGCTCTCCGGCCGCGGCCAGGAGCGCCGAACGTTCGTCAGCCCCCCGGCGCAGTCCGGCGACGGCGACGACCCGATCGTGCGTCTCGGCCGCGCACTCCGCGATTGCCGAATGCAGGACGGGATGCGGCCCGACCTCGATGAAGCAACGGATGCCGCGTGCCAGAGCCCGCCCGATGGCCCGACGGAACAGCACCGGCTGACGGACGTTGCGCCTCCAGTAATCAGCCTGTAGGTCGCCCCCGGCGACCTCGTCGCCGGCGACCGTGGAGAGGATCGCGATCTCGTGCCCTCGGGCCGCGACCCGGCCGAGGCGGGCGGCCAGCGCGTCGGCGATGGTCTCCATCTGGACGCAGTGGAAGGCGTAATCGACCGGGAGCATCCGGGCGGCGACGCCTTGCCCGGTCCACCCTCGCACGAGCTGCTCGACCATCTGCGGCTCGCCCGAGACGACGGTGGAGACCGGCGAGTTCACGGCTGCGACGCCGACCCGACCGTCGAGGGCACCGAGTTCCTCGCGGACCCGCCCCTCGGGCAACGCGACGGCCGCCATCCGCCCGAGACCGGCGGCGGCCTCCATCACCCGACCGCGCTGCACGATGACGCGGACCGCCTCGTCCGGGTCGAGCGCGCCGGCGACGCAGGCCGCGGCGACCTCTCCCGCGCTGTGCCCGATCACCACCGACGGCGCGACGCCCCACTCCGCCCACAGCCGGACGAGGGCCACCTGGACCGCGAAGATGGCGGGCTGGGCATACTGCGTCCGGTCGAGGAGCGAGTCCGCTTCATCCGCCGCCAGCACCTCCAGGACTGACCAGCCGGCACGTTCGTGTACCCGGCGATCGAACTCCTCGAGGGCGGCACGGAACACCGGCTCGCGTTGATGCAGCCCGAGTCCCATCCGCGCCCATTGCGACCCCTGCCCGCAGAATACGAATGCGGCGTCTCCGGGATCCAGCGGGCGCGACCCCCCGCGATGCCGAAGGCCGGCCGGCCCGCGAGGACGTCGCGCAGCCGATCCCGCAGTTCCGCTCTGGAACCGCCGACGACGGCCAGGCGCTCCTCGTAGTGCGCACGGCGCTGCGATGCCGCGGCACAGATCGCGGAGGCCGACTCCGACGTCGCATCGAGATACCCGGCGTGGCGCTCGACATGGGCGTCGAGCGCCGCGGGTGTGCGTGCCGAGATGGTGAGGAGGTTCAGACCCGCGGCTTCGACGGCCCCGACGGGGACGCGTGGGGCCTCCTCCAGCACGACGTGGGCGTTGGTGCCGCTGAAACCGAACGAGCTGACCCCCGCGAACCGGGGCTCGGGGCCCCGCGGCCACGGCCTGGGCTCGATCGGAATCGCGAATCGGGTGCCCTCCAGCGAGATGTGTGGATTGAGTACCTCGAACCCCGCATTGGGCGGGATCTCTTCGTGCTCGAGGGTCAGCGCGGCCTTGATCAGTCCGGCGACGCCGGATGCCGCCTCGAGGTGACCGAAGTTCGTCTTCACGGCGCCGAGGAGGCAGGGCGTCGTGCCCTCGCCGAGCACGTCGGCCAGCGCCTCGACCTCGATCGGATCGCCCAGCTCGGTGCCCGTGCCGTGGGTCTCGACATAGCCGATCTCCGCCGGCCGGACCCGTGCATTGGCCAGCGCCGCCCGGATGACCTCACGCTGCGCCCGGCCGTTGGGCGCGGTCAGCGTCTGGGACCGTCCGTCCTGGTTCACCGCGCTCCCGCGGATCACGGCAAGAATCCGATCGCCGTCGGCGAGCGCGTCCGCGAGGCGCTTCAGCACGACGAGCCCACAGCCTTCACCCGGCACGAAACCGTTCGCGGCGGGCGTCGAACGTATGGCAGCGCCCGTCGGGCGACAGCATGTTGAGACGGGAAAGGCACAGATAGTGCTCCGGCGCCAGTCTGAGGCTGACGCCTCCGGCAATCGCCATCCGGCAACCTCGGGTGCGAAGGCTCTGCACGGCCAGGTGGACGGAGACGAGTGAGGACGAGCACGCGGTATCGACGGAGATCGCGGGCCCGCGCAGATCCAGCAGGTACGCAAGCCGCCCCGAGGCCATGCTGTTGGCGGCGCCGGCGCACGTGTTGGAGTCGATCGCGGCGCGATCCCTCAGCAGGAGGCGGGCGTAATCGGAACTGTAGATCGCGCAGAAGACGCCGGTCGGGCTACCACCGAGATTCTCGGGCGCGTACCCCGCGTCGCCAAGCGCTTCCCAGGCGACTTCGAGCAGCAGCCGCTGCTGCGGGTCGATGGCGAGAGCCTCGCGAGGCGCGATGCCGAAGAACGCGGGGTCGAATCGATCGACACCCTCGAGGAATCCGCCCCAGCGACCGTTCGTCTTGCCGGGGGAGAGGTGATCCGCCGAGTACCAGGCGTCCGCATCCCACCGGTCCTTCGGCACCTCGGTAATGGCCGTGTCGCCGCGTCGCAGGAACTGCCAGTAGCCCGCCGCGGAGTTGATTCCGCCCGGGAATCGGCAGCCCAAGCCGACGATCGCGACCGGCTCGGACGCCAGCAGTTCAACGTCGGCGTTTTCGTTCTGCAATTGCCGGATCGATAGCGCCAACCTCGCGGCGGAGAGCGAGCTACTCATGGGCACCCTCCATCTCCCCGATCAGGGCTAGGATGGCCTCATCTTCCGTCAGCGGCACGGTCGCTCCTGGAGAAGGGAACGCGCCGGCAGCTACGGGGACGACCGGCTCTCGCGGGTTGACCTCGAAACCGAGGCGACGGCCGAGTTCCGCCGCGAGCGTCTCGATCGTGGGGAAGTTGAACAGCGCGGTGACCGGCACCCGGAGTCCGAGTGTTTGCGCCAGTCGGCGTGCGACCTCGAGGGAAAGCAGCGAGTCCAGGCCGTAGGCCCCGAAGGGTTTGTGCGCGTGGATCCGCCCAGGCGGGATCTTCAAGACCCGGCCTAGCTCCTCGCGCAGATGCCGTGCCAGCAGGTTGACGTTCTCGCCCGGTCGAGCGGCTTCGAGGATGCCGCGGAACGAATCTTTGTCATGCTGCTTCTCGGACTGCGGCGTTCCGAGGAGCGCGGCCAGGGAACGTGGGCATGGCTCCCAGGTCCGCGCAAAGCGATCCCAGGCGACGGGAGCCGCCAGGACGCACGAGGTGTCGGAACACAGCGCCAAGCCGAGCGCCTCGACGGCGAGTTGGGGAGTGAGCGGCCGAATACCATGCTGGAGCAAGCCCTCCAGATTCCGCCGAGCCCCTGCCGCGTTCGAGAGCCCGGTCTCCGACCACCCTGCCCACTGGATACTCACCGCCGGCAGGCCCAGCCGACGCCGCTCGGCAGCCAGGGCATCGAGGCGCGCTGTTGGCCGCGGCGTAAATCCCTTGCCCGGGCTGAGGCAGGGTCGCGGCGATCGACGAGAAGAGCACGAAGAAGTCCAGACCAGCGGTCTGGTGGTGCAGGTTGAGAGCGCCGGAGACCTTGGCGTGCAGTGCGCGGCGCATCGCTTCGTAGTCGATCGCGTCGAAGGCACGGTCCTCGACGTCTGCCGCGGCATGGAAGACGCCACGAAGAGGCGGCAGGCCGTCGCTGGCGGCCGCCAGCACTCTCCGGACCGCTTCGGGATCGCCGACGTCCGCCGAGATGATCCGAACGTCGGCGCCGGCCGCGCGAAGCTCCTCGATGATCTCGATCGCCCGGCCGGAGGCATCGCGCCGGCTCACGAGCACGATATGGCCGGCTCCCCGTCGCGCGAGCCAACGGGCAACCGTGAGGCCGACACCGCCCAGGCCGCCCGAAATTAGATATGTGGCATCTCCCCGAAACGCGACCTCCTTCGTTCCGGCCTCCAGGCGTTCGAACCGGGGAGATCGAGTTGCGGCCCCTCGCAACACGATTGTCTCTTCGGATGTCCCTGCCACGATCAATCGGGCCAATACATCAAAATCCGAAATATTGCTCACATCTATATGAAAGCAATTCAACTCCGGGTGCTCCCGACGGAGCGCGCTGACTAATCCGGTTGCGGGCGCCTGCGTAACATCGAAATCGTCGCTGCCGGCCACTGACAGGGATCTCGAGGTCACGGCCCAGAATCGGGGGGCCGACGACGAGAATGCCTTCGCGGCGTGGACGAGGTCGATGGGCTGGGAGCAGAGACAGACCACGTCCGTGGCACCGGATGCGTCGGATGCGATACCGACCTCGACGCGTCGGAGTTCCGCCGCCAGGAGTTCTCGCCTCGACGCGTCAGCCGAGATGATGAAGACCCTCTTCGGCGACGTCGGATCGGAGCCTCGCTCGGCGTCACGCCAGCGCCTCGCGTAAAGGTGGGCCGCCGCATTTGCCGTCTCGATGGGTCGAAGCGCACGCCTTCGAAGCTGGTGGCGAGCGTCTCGTCGCCGTCCCGAAGCTCTCCGCGAATGACGATTTCCGACCCGCCGAGGCCGGCGGCGAGGACGACCTTCGAGGAGCGAGTGAACGGCAGGATATCCAGTCGTCCGATGCCGGAGAGGCGGCATGGGCATCCGGCCAAGTCCTCGGCCTCCTGGCGAGCGGCGGCGAGGACGCCGTGGTCCACGGGCGTGCCCGCGTCGGTCAGGCGGTCCGCGGAGCGGCGATGGTCGGTACCATGGTGAGCCCGCGAGGCGAGATCAGACTGGCCGATCGAGCCCGGCGTCAGCGGCGGCAGGGCTGGCCCGGGCACGGCACTCGAGGCCGCGCCGGACGGCTCGCCCTCCGCCATGCGGGCGCCGTTTGCCGGCGTCGCCGCGGCGACGCCGAAGACCGGCCGGACCGCGGCAATCGGTTGAACATCGCCGCGACAGCAGACCTCCCATCCGGCCTCGGATCGCTTCGCGACCTGGAACTGCCCCCCTTCAGTGACGGCGAGTTGAAGGTCCCCTTCGAACTCGGACGAGAACTCGATATTCGATACCGATATCGCCCCGGGTGCGAAGACCGGCGCCGCCTCCGCTAGGGCCTCGGCGACGAACGTCGGATCCGTCCCGGGCCTGCGAACGGACCAGAGCCAGGTGCCGGGGGCGACCGAAGCCTCGATCGGAGGGCCGAGCACCCGACCCCCGTCGGTCTCGGACCCACGTTCACCGACGTCGATCCAGTGGCGGTCGCGCTGCCAGGCGTACAGCGGCAGCCTTACCATGCGCCCGCGAGGATAGAAGTGCCGGAAGTCGACCGGGAAGCCGGCCACGTGGAGCGTCGCTAGGCCGCGTCGCATGGCGACGGTCTCATCGTCGTCCCGACGAGTTCGACGCCGCGGCGACGGCGTCACGCCTCCGCACCGCCTCCTCGAGCGAGTGCAGCAGCACCGGGTGTGGGCCGATCTCGATGAAGGCGTTATACCCGTCGGCCAACAGCCGCTGGAGGGCCGGCCAGAACAGGACGGGCTGGCGGAGGTTGCGGCCCCAGTATTCGGCGTCGAGTGGGGGGAGTCCACGACGTGGGCGGTCACCGTCGAGTAGAACGGGATCCGGGGGCAACCGGGCTGGATCCACCCCAGGCAGGACTCGAACTCCGGGCGGATCGCGTCCATCTGGGCTGAGTGAGATGCGATGTTGACGTTGATCCGGCGGCTGAAGATGTCCTTTCCGGTCAGTCTGGCCAGTACGTCCTCGATCGCGTCGGGATCGCCCGAGAAGATCGCGGATCGCGGGCCGTTCAGCCCGGCCAGCGACACCCGACCGCGGTAAGGAGCGATCCAGTCCGCGACTTCCTCGGTCGCGAGGCCCGCCACTGCCATCAGGCCACGTCCCGATACGCGCCCCATCAGCCGGCTACGATGACAGATGACGGCCGCGCCGTCGTCGATGGAGAGCGCCCCCGCCACCACCGCCGCGGCCACCTCACCCAGGCTGTGCCCGATCACGGCATCTGGCCGGACGCCCCAGGACGACCACAACGCGGCGAGCGCCACCTGCACGGCCCAGAGGGGCGGCTGCAGGATGTCGATCGCCCCGAGGCGCGAGGTCTCCGCAGGGCGGTCGATCTCGGCGAGGATGTCGGGACCGCCGTTCCGTTTCACGGCCGCCGCGCAGGCCTCCATGGCCTGACGGAACACCGGCTCGGCCTCGAAGAGCCGGCGGCCCATGCCGGGCCACTGCCCTCCCGCGCCGGGGAAGACGAATGCCGTTTTCCAGGCCGCGACCGGGCGTACCTGCCCCGCGAAGACGCCACTCGCCGGCTCGCCGACTCGCCACGCCGCCAGTTGCCCGTGCAGACCCCGCGCGCCGCCGGCGACGACCGCGAGCCGGTGCTCCAGATGACTCCTCCGCCTGCGCCGCCGTATAGCAAACGTCCTCGATCGATGCATCCGTCGATGTCAGGTGTCCGGCCCATCCATCCGCCTGCGCCCGCAGCGCCGCCTCGGTGTGCCCCGAAAGACAGAGGACATGTGCCCGGTCGTCGCCCGACTCGGGACGCTTCTCGCCGGGCTCGGGCGGGCCGCTTTCGAGGACGACGTGGGCGTTCGTCCCGGTGATCCCCAGACCGTTCACGCCGGCGAAGCGCGGGCGCCACAGTCGGGCCAGGTCACGGGCTCGACCGGGATCTCGATGGGCAACTCCTCCCAGGGCACGCGCGGGTTCGGCGTGTGGAAGTGCAAGTTCGCCGGGATCACCCCGTGGCGCAGTGACATGGCCGCCTTCATGACGCCGGCAACACCGGCTGCCGATTCGACGTGGCCGATATTGGTCTTGACGGATCCGACCCGGCAAGGCGAGTGGCGGCCGCGGGTCTCAGCCATCACGCGGCCGATCGCCTCGAGTTCCACGGGGTCGCCGACCGGCGTCCCCGTGCCGTGCGCCTCGATGTAATCCACCGACCCGGGGCCGATGCCTGCGTCGGCCAGCGCGAGGCGCAGCAGGTCGGATTGCGCCTCGCGGCTCGGCGAGACCAGCAGCCCGCTGCTCTGGCCGTCGTTGTTCACCGCGCCGCCCCGGATCAGCGCCTCGATTCTGTCGCACGCGGCCAGGGCCTTCGAGAGCGGCTTCAGCACCAGCACTCCGGCGCCCTCACTGCGGACGTACCCGTTGGCCGAGGCATCGCCGAACTTCGAGAGCCCGTCGGGCGAGAGCATGCCCGCTCGCGAATAGATCAGGCTGATCTCGGGCCGGAGGATCGCGTTGGCGCCACCGGCCAGCGCCATCTCGCATTCGCCCGACCAGAGGCTCCGGCAAGCCAGGTGGATCGCGACCAGGGACGACGAGCAGGCGGTATCCAACGTCATGCTGGGGCCCCGGAGGTCTAGGAAGTACGACAGCCGGCCCGAGGCCGAGTAGCGGCCGGTTCCCAGCGTGGAATGGAAATCGAGCTCCGGCGGCCCGTCGCGGAGGGCCAGCTCATAGTCGCTGTTCCAGAGCGCCATGAAGACCCCGGTGGCGCTCCCCGCGAGCTGTTCGCGCGGAAGGCCGGCGTCCTCCAGCGCCTCCCAACTCACCTCGAACAGGAGGCGAAGTTGGGGGTCGAGGAACGCCGCCTCGCGCGGCGAGATCCCGAAGAACTCGGCGTCAAACCCGTCGAGTCCGGGCAGGAACCCGCCGGCCCGGGTCGCCACCCGGCCGGCCGGGCTCGTGCCCGCGTAGACCGAGTCGATGAATGGGAAGCGCCCCGGCAGGTACTCGCCGACGGTGTCCCGCGCGTCGCGGAGCACCTGCCAGAACGCCTCCGGCCCGCTCGCGCCCGGGAACCGACACCCCATGCCTATGATGGCGACCGGCTCGCGGTCCGGCACCGCGCGAGCCCGCGGACACTCAGGCATTGATCATCCTCCTGCCGGCCGCCCGGGCCGCCGATTCGTGCCCGCCTCGAGCGTGCCGGCGATGACGTCCAGGAGTTGCCTGCGCGGTCTGGAGCATCATGTGGCCGCCTTCGATCAGGTGGAGCTGAAAAGCGCCGGCCGTGTGCTCGTTCCAGCCGTCGAGTTCGGCCCGTGCGATCATACGATCCTGGCGTCCCCCGACGACCGTGATGCCGCACGTGAGCGGTCGTCCCGGCGCGTGGCGGTACGTCTCGAGGATCCGCAGGTCCGCCCGGAGGGCCGGCACGAGGAGATCCCGCATCTCGGCGTCCTCGAGGATAGCGGCGGGGACCGAATCGTAGCGGCGGTTCACCTCACGCAGCAGGTCGGCGTCGGCGAGTTGCGTGATGGGCGGATGGGGCCACGGCAGGTGGGCGCTCGGCTGGCGGACGCGAAGAAGTGCCGCGGCTCCCCGAGTCCGCGGCGTCGCAGCTCCCGCGCGACCTCGAAGGCGACGATCCCGCCGAAGCTGTGGCCGTAGAGGATGTAAGGGCGGTCCACCCAGGGGGCCAGCGAGGTCGCCACGGCGTCCACGAGCGATTCGGGCGACGTGAATGGCGGTTCGCGGAATCGATTCTCACGCCCGGGCAACTGGACGTAACAGACATCCATATCCCGGCCCAGGTCCTGGGCCCAACCGCGATACGCCGAGGCGCCGGCCCCCGCATGGGGCAGGCAGAAGAGGCGCACTGCGGCCGTCGGAATGGGGCTTGGGCGGATGAGATAATCCGTGCTCACGATCGGGCTCCGGTCCAACAATGAACGCCCCGCGCGAGGGGCTGGCTCGTAATCGGGCTGACCGGCTCCTCGAGCGGCTCGACCGACCCGGCGATCCGGCCGCAATCGAGCTTGATGAGCCGGTCAGCCCGGTTGAAGTAACGGTCGTCACCGGCTGCCGAAGAATGCCGCTTCAGCACGGCGCTGATGACCCCCAGCAGTCCCGCGGACGCCAGCCCGCCGAGCGCGCCCAGGGCCGCCAGTTGCAGCAGCCGCCCCCCCGACCTCGGGTACTGTGCAATGATCAGTTTCATGGGCACGACGACGCCGTCTGCAAAAGGGCCAGGGCTTCGTTCACGTGATCCGCCACGCGTTCGACATAAGGCGATCGGACGAGCTGGCCGGCGTTCTGCGCCGGGACGTATCGCAGTTCGCAGCCACCGTGCGCGGACTTTAGCCACACCAGGCGAGGGTCGGCCGTACCCTCCAGGGGGTGCTCCGATGCCGCGACGAACAGGATGCGACCGTCGTAGGGCTCGTGCCGGTATCGTTCGAGGGCATTCAAATTGGCCGTTACGACCCGCATGCGCGCGAAACTCAAGCTGTCATATTCATCCCGGGCCCCGAGGATCCGCCTCGCCAGGCGAGGGACCTTGCGAAGCAGGAATGCCGGCCACCGCCACACTTCTAGCGAGACCATCTTGTGCATAGCGGAGCGGAGTGCCCAGAGCAGCGGCGTCTCGTAGGGGAGCAGCCGATCCTCCGACTTGCTATGATGTGGCGGCCAGCTATCGAGCAGGGCCAGCAGGGCCGTCTCTGAGCCCAGCGCGTGAAGTTGGCGCGCCATCTCGTAGGCTACCACCCCACCGACGCAGAACCCCGCCAAGTGGTACGGGCCCGACGGCTGGAGCGTTCGGACCTCGTCCAGAAAGTACGCCGCGATATCCTCGATGCGGCCCAGGGGCGCCTGCACGCCGTCTAGCCCCAGCGACTGCAGGCCATAGATGGGCTGGTCCGGCCCCATCGCCCGCGCCAGCCCGACGAGGCTCAGGGCGTTGCCGTTGACTAAGGGGACGACGAACAGCGGCGGGCGACCGCCGGTGGACTGGACGGCGACCAGGCACCGCCAGCCCGACCAGGGGGCCGAGCTCTCGATGCGCCGCGCCATCTGTTCCACGGTGGGCGACTCGAACAGCACCGAGATCGGCGTCGGCCCGAACCGCTTCTCGACCAGGCTGAACATGCTCGCCGCCAGCAGCGACGTGCCACCGAGGTCGAAGAAGTTGTCGGTCAGGCCGATGTCGCGGACGCCCAGCGACTCCTCCCAGATCTGCAGGAGCTCCGCCTCGACCGCCGTCCGCGGCCGGACCCGGCCCGCCGACGGCCCGGCGCGGAACTCGGGCTCAGGCAAGGCGCCGCGGTCCAGCTTCCCGTTGGGGGTCAGCGGCATGTCGTCCAGGAACATGAACGACGCCGGCATCATGTAGCTGGGAAGCGTGCGGTCCACGGCGTCCCTCAGGTCCCCTGGCTGCGGCCGGTGCCCGGGCCTGCGCGGCCACATAGGCCACCAGCCGATCGTCGGCGCCATCGCGATGGGCCACGACCACTGCCTGCCGCACACCGGGCTGCCGCTCGAGGAGCTGCTCGATTTCGCCGGGCTCGATCCGGAATCCGCGGATGTTGATCTGGTGGTCGGCCCGGCCGAGGAACTCCAGTTCCCCGTCCTCGCCATAGCACGCCAGGTCCCCCGTCCGGTAGAGGCGCTCGCCGGGGCGGAAGGGGTGGGCCACGAACTTCTCTCGCGTCAGATCGGGCCGGTTGCGATAGCCTGCGCCAGCCCATCCCCGCCGATGTACAACTCACCCGCCACGCCTTTGGGGAGCAACTGCCCGCGCGGGTCGATCACGTACAGCGACGTGTTCGCCACCGGCGCCCCGAGCGGCACGGCGCGCGACCCGGCCTTCACCCTCGCCGCAGAGGACCAGACGGTCGTCTCCGTCGGGCCGTACAGGTTCCAGACCTCCGCCCCCCGCTCGAGCAGTTGATCGGCCATGTCGCGCGACAGGGCTTCGCCTCCGCACAGGATCTTCAGCCCGGCCCGGCCGTCCCAGCCCGATTCGACGAGCAGGCGCCACGTCGCGGGGGTCGCCTGCAGGACGGTGGCCTCCGACTCGTCGATGAGCCGGCGCAGCGCGTTCCCGTCGACCTCGGCGCCGCGCGGAGCGATCTCCAGGCGGCGCCGACCAGGAGCGGCAGGTAGATCTCCAGAGCGGCGATGTCGAAGCAGAGCGTCGTGACCGCCAGGAGCCGATCGCCCGCCTGCATCCCCGGTTCGCGGCGCATGGAATGAAGGAAGTTCACCAGGGCCCGGTGCGGAACCTCGACCCCCTTCGGCCTCCCCGTCGAACCTGAAGTGTAGATGATATACGCGAGGTCGTCGGGGGATGCCGCATTCGTGGGGCGGCCCGGCGGCAGTTCCTCATCCATCCAGAGCGGGACGGCGCCTGCGGCGGGGATCCGGCCGGCCAGCGACCTCTCGGTGATCAGCACCGCCGCCCCCGAGTCCTCCAGGATGTCGGCCAGGCGTTGGCGGGGGAAGCGGGGGTCGAGCGGCACATAGGCGCCGCCGGCCTTCAGGACGCCCAGGAGCGCCACCGGGATCCGCACCGAACGCTCCAGGCCGATGCCCACACTGACCCCCGGGCGCACGCCGAGTTGCTCGAGCCTGGCGGCCAGGCGATCGGACGCCTCGTCGAGCTCGCCGAAGGTCAGCTCCTGGCCGCAGGCCACCGCGATCCGGTTCGGGGTGCGGCGACATTTCTGCCGGATCAGCTCGTGGAGGCAGCGATCGGAGGGGTATTCCTCCCGCGGCCTCTCAGCTAGGGCGAGCAGTTCATCATGCTCCGCATCGCCGAGCAATTCTAGGCAGCCGATGGGGCGATCAGGATCGCACGCGAAGTCCGCGGCCAGGTTCGCGAGGTGACCGGAGATCCGCTCGACGGTCGCGGGGCTGAACATGTCCGTCCGATATTCCAACGTACACTCGATGTCCCCGCCCGGTCTCTCCCACGCGTAGAGCGTCAGGTCTGACACTGAACCGCCCGTTACCGTGCGATACTCGTCGCTGTGCGGCGTGTTCTGCAGCACCAGCGCGACTTGGAACAGCGGATTGGAGGAGGTGGTGCGCTGCGGCCTGACCCTCTCCACGATCTTCTCGAAGGGGACCTCCGAGTGCGCATGCAGCTCCAGGATCGACTCTCGCACCTGACGTACCAGCGACCGGGCCGTCTGATCGCGATCCGGATCCGCGCGGAGCACTAGGGCGTTCATGAACAGCCCGATTAGGTCCTCGAACTCGGGACGGACCCGATTGGCCACCGGGACGCCGATCAGGATCGACGCCTGCCCGGTATAGCGGAACAGCAGGGCGCCATAGATGCTCGCGAGGACCATGTAGGGCGTCGCTCCCTCGCGGTGCGCACAGTGCTCGGACGCCTTCGGACGCCCGACGCCCGAGCGGGAACGTGAGGGCCGCGCTGCGCGCGCCCACACCCCGGCGGCCGGCCGGGCTCTGGGCAGTTGCAGGGTCGTCGGGCAGTCCTTGAGCTTCCGCTCCCAGTAATCGAGCTCAGCGGTGAAGCCCGCGGCCTCGACCTGCTCCCGCTGCCATGCCACATAGTCCGCGTACTGGACCGGGAGCTCCGGCCAGGGAACGACCGCACCCCGGGACAGGGCGTCGTATGCGAGCGCAAGCTCCTTGAACAACACCCCGAGGGACCAGCCGTCGGAGACGATGTGGTGGACGACCAGCCCGAAGACCGCGGGCGCCCCGGGCCTTCGCATAAGCGTCGTGCGGATGAGCGGTGCGCTCGAGAGATCAAAGGGTTGTTGCGCCAATTGCTTGAGGACCGTCAGGGGCTCATTCGGCACGTCCATCACCTCGAATGGCGTCGGCACGTCGGGAGAGATCGACGCGGAGGGCATGCCGCCATGCTCGAAGAACCTCGTCCGGAGGATTTCGTGCCGGGCGACGACGGCCGCGACGGCTCGCCCGAGAATCCCAGCGTCTACTTCGCCGGGGACTTCCCAATACGCGGCGATGTTGTAGCCGCTGCCCGGTGACAATTTGGTGAGGAACCAGAATTGTTCCTGACCGAACGAGAGCGGCATCCTGGCCATCCGCGGCACCCGCCCGACGGCCTCCCGCTCGCGCGTGCCGGCCGCACTGAGGAGGCCCAGGAGATCCGACTTGTATCGGCCGATCGCGTCCTCGAGCTCGGGCGTCATCGCCCCTTTCGGCGCGCTGCACCGCAGCCGGCCGCCGTTCACCCAGAGCCGGATCCGGCGGGTGCGTAGTTCACTGAGGATCGCTTCGCAGCTCATATTTCAATTTCCTCGCGGTCGGCCTCGGCTCCATCCCGCGCGGGGACGCCCGCGACCGCCCAGACCAGCGTCTCGACCCGTTCGGCCAAGGTTCGCACCGTCGGTGCCTCGAACAGGGCACGCAGCGGGAGCGAGACCCCGAGCTCGCGGCGCACACGCGACAGCATGCTGGTCCCCAGCAGCGAGTGGCCCCCAAGCTCGAAAAAGTTGTCATCCGGCCCGATCTCCCGGATCCCCAGCAGTTCCCGCCAGATCTCGAGGATCCTCCCTCGAACCCCGGCCGCCGGCCGGGGCGGGGACGTCATCGCGGCGCCCTCTTCCGTTGCCTCCCCCGCGTCGGCCCGCTCCCGTTCAGCCAGGAGCTGCAACAGCATCGCGAGGTCTTGCGGGATGACCGCCACCCGCTCGAGCCGCGTGCCCAAGACCCGCCGCAGCGCCGCGATCCCCTCGTCGTCCCGGATCTTCTGCTCGAGGAACAGCGCCTGGGCCGCGCGCATGTGTGCCGGGACGACCCGGCTGGCGGCCATGCCCGACTCCTGCCAGGCATCCCATCCGATCGCCACCACGTGCGTCCCGGCCAGCGCGTGCGGCGAGGCCGCGAAGGTGTCCAGGAACAGGTTGGCGGCGAGTAGTTGACCGCACCCGATCCGCCACCGATCGCGTTGATCGACGAGCAAAGGACCAGGAAATCCGGCGGGTTCTCCCGGAGCAGGTCTTCCAGGACCCGGGTCCCCTTGACCTTGGGGGCGAGGACCGCCGCGGCAGCCTCCCGGGTCTTCAGTTGGACCAGCCCGCCGCCGGGCAGGCCCGCCGCATGGATGACGCCATCGATCCTGCCCCACCGCATCCAGGCCCCTTCGATGGCGGCCGCCATGGCCCGCTCGTCGGCGGCGTCCGCGACCCCGATCAGGATCTCCGCACCGGCGGCCTCGATCTCGAGCAAGGCGCGGATCCTGCGGGAATTGGCTTCAGCGTCGGGGTGCCGGTCCAGCCACTCCTGCCAGTCGTCGCGCGCCGGGAAGGAGCCCCGCGTGGTCAACACCAGCCTCGCCTGACACTCCCGCGCAGCCACCGCGCGAGTACCAACCCGATTCCCCCCAGCCCGCCGGTGATCAGGTAGGCCCCCCTCCGCCGCAACCTCACGCCGTCCGGCTCGTCTAGCCTCTGCGGCTCGTACCTCTGCTCCCACCGCTGCCCTCGCCGATAGGCTGCCAGGGAGGTCTCGCGGGCCACCGCCATCTCGAGCAGCAATTCACGCGCGAGGCGCTCTCGCTCGAGCCCCGTCGAGACGCCCTCGACGTTGACGGCCCGCATGAGCAGCGACGTGATCTCCTGCGGGATCACCTTGACCGGGCCGAGCAGCGTGGCCTTCTCCGGAAAGAAAATCTCGCCTCCGTGAACGGAGTGCAGACCGTCGGAGACCACGAGCACGTCTCGCCGCTTCTCGTCCGGGAGGTCGGCGCAGGCCCGCGCGAGGCCGATCAGGCTGAAGAAACCGGTCTCATCGGGCTGAGCCGGCTCGCGGCCCTCCGTGACGCTCCACAGGTGAACGATATGGTCGGGGTCCAGGCCTTGCCCCGAGAGTTCGCTAAGCAGCCACTCGTAGTCCTCACTCTCCCCCGGCCGGATTCCGTAGGAGGTCCCGCGGCGCGAGCGGCTCGGTCGCTCGAGCACGGTCGCCACGGGCCGGCCCGCCGCCGCCAGAGCGCCGACGATCGACCCGCTGAGCGCCGTGTCGTTGGCGAACACCAGCCAGCGGCCCTCTGCCGGCTGGCGACCGGGATGCAATGTTCGACGGCGCTGGGGTTCGTCTCCACGTCGGGACATAGAACCAGTCCGCCAGGTCCGTCTTCTTCGGAGGCAGCCCTCCGATGTCGCCCCGTGACACGGGCTTCCCGCTTGGCTGCACGACATAGGGGCGACGTTCAAACGGATAAGTCGGCAGGGGCACTCGGCACAGCCGCTCGTGCTCGTGGAACCCGGCCCAGTCCACCGCCGCGCCGGCGATCCAGAGCCGGCCCAGCGTCGCGAGCGCGTGCTCGGAGTCGGGCTCCGCCGACCGCGGATGGGGTAGGGACGTAAAGACGTCGGTCTCGCCGCACTGACGCGCGAACGTGCTCAGAACATCGCCCGGCCCGACCTCGAGGAGCATGGGTGCGACCTCGCCCACGAGCTCCGCCAGGCCATCGGCAAACCGGACCGTGCGCCGGAGGTGGCGGGCCCAGTACGCGGGGTCGGTAGCCTCCCGGTCGGTGATCCATCGGCCCGTGAGGTTGGAGACGAAGGGGATCCGCGGCGCGTGCAACTCGATCCGGCTCACGTACTCGCGGAACGCCTCCAGTATCGGGTCCATCATCGGCGAGTGGAAGGCGTGCGATACGTGGAGCATGCGGCAGGCCACCCCCTCCCCCTCCAGCCTGCGCCCGAGCTCCTCGATCTCGCCGACTGGGCCGGCAACGGTACACAGGCCCGGCGTGTTCACCGCGGCGATCTCCAGGCCGGCGCCGCAGAGCATCTCCGCCCGATCGACCCCCATGGAGACGGCAATCATCGCGCCCGCCGGCATCTGCTGCATCAGCCGCCCGCGCTCGGCGACCAGCGCCAGCCCATCGGCCAGGGAGAAGACCCCGGCCACGCAGGCGGCGGCATACTCGCCGACGCTGTGGCCGATCATCGCCCGCGGTACCACGCCCCAGCGGATCCACATTCGTGCCAGCGAATACTCGACGGCGAAGAGCGCCGGCTGGGCCAGCGCGGTCGGGACCAGCGAGGGCCGCGAGGCGGCCGTCGCCGCGATCGGGCCGCCGTCGCGCTCGGCCGACCGACCGAACAGCAACTCCAGTAGGTCGGATCCGAGGTGACCCTTCAGGATCCCGGCGCATTCCTGCAGCGCCCCGCGGAAGGTCGGCTCCGCCTCGTAGAGCCGCGCGGCCATGCCGGCGTGCTGGCTGCCCTGCCCGCTGAACAGGAATGCCACCGGCCGGTCCGTCGCCTCCTGCTTGCCGGTGAATGGGGCGTGGGGCCCCTTCCCGGTGAGCGCCTGGATCGCCTCCTCGCGCCCCCGCGCCAGGACGGCGAGCCGGTGCGGGAACCGCTTGCGGCCGACCTGAAGGGTATAGGCGACGTTCGCCAGGTCGAACTCCGGATGGCGCTCCATCCATCGGCCGAGGTCGGCGGCCGCGCGGCCCAGCGCCCTGCCGGAGAGGGCCGACAGCGTCAGGAGCTGGCACGGCCATCTCGTCGCGATCTCGGGCGGGTCCGGTGCCTCCTCCAGGACGGCGTGGGCATTCGTGCCGCCGATCCCGAAGGAGCTGACGCCCGCGCGACGACGGCCCCCGTCCGCCTCCCACGCGCGGAGTCGGTCGTTGACGAAGAACGGCCCGTTCTCGAAGTCAATCTGGGGATTCGGGCGCTGGTAATGCAGGCTCGGCGGGATCGCTTTGTTCTCCAGGGAGAGCACGACCTTGATGAGGCCGGCCACGCCCGCCGCCGCGTCCAGGTGGCCCAGATTGCTCTTGAGCGAACCGATGGCACAGAAGCGCCTCTTGTCGGTGCCCGCGGAAGACCTTCTCGAGCGCCGCAACCTCGATCGGGTCGCCGAGCGGCGTGGCCGTACCGTGCGCCTCGACGTAAGAGATCGACGCCGGTCCCACCGCGGCCATCGCCTGGGCGGCGGCGATCACCTCCGCCTGGCCCTCGACGCTCGGGGCCGTGAACCCGACCTTCCTCGAGCCGTCGTTGTTGAGCGCGATGCCGCGGATCACGGCCCGGATATGGTCGCGGTCACGCACGGCGTCCTCGAGTCGCCTCAGGACGACGATGCCTGCTCCGGCGCTGCCGCGCGTCCCGTTCGCCCGCGCGTCGAAGGGCCGGCAGTGCCCGTCCGGGGACAGGATCATCCCCTCGGTGTACAGGTAGCCCGACTTGGCGGGGAAGGTCAGGGAGATGCCGCCGGCCAGGGCCATGTCGCAGGATCCTCGAATCAGATGCTCGCAGGCCACGGCGACGGCCACCAGCGACGTCGAGCAGGCGGTCTGGATCGACAGGCTCGGGCCGCGGAGGTTCAGCTTGTACGAGACGCGGCTCGCGAGATAATCCTTCTCGGAGGCCAGCATCAACTGGTATCCCCCGACGGACTCGACGATCTCCGAATTCGTAAGCATGTTATGATGTAAATAAGTGTTCGGTCCAGCGCCGGCATAGACGCCGACCGGCCCCGGCCGCGGTTCGGCCGCATAACCGGCGTCCTCGAGCGCCTCCCAGGCGCATTCCAGGAAGACGCGGTGCTGCGGATCCGTGACCTCGGCCTCGCGCGGGTTCATCCCAAAGAAGGCCGCGTCGAAGAGGTACGCTCCCTCGATGAAGGTGCCCCGCCTCACGTAGCGGGGGTCATCGAGCAGGCTCGCCGGCACGCCCGCCGTCCGGAGTTCCTCGTCGTCGAAGTCGCGCAGAGACTCCCTACCTAGGGCCAGGTTCTCCCAGAATTCGTGGAGATCCGCCGCGCCCGGGAAGCGTCCCCCGATCCCGATGATCGCGATGGCCCCGCTGTATTCAGGTCCCGTTGACCGCATTCGTCATCCTCGCCCCAGGTCCCGCTGCCCGTCCATTCACCTCAGCTCGCCCCGAAGAACTCCGCGATCGCCGCGACGGTCGGCCTCTGGAAGAGTTCGATCAGCGTCAGGTCTTGCCCCAAGCTTTCGCGCAGCCGGTCCTGCATCCGCACGACCAGCAGCGAGTGGCCCCCGAGGTCGAAGAAGTTGTCGTGGATGCCCACGCGGTCGACCTTCAGCAGGCCCTGCCAGACGTCGGCCACCTCGCGCTCGACTCGCGTCCGCGGCGGCTCGAAAGCGGCCGAGACGACGGCCCGGAGGTCGGGCTTGGGCAGCGCCTTGCGGTCCAGCTTGCCGTTGGGCGAGAGCGGCAGCGCGTCCAGGAACACAAACAGCGCCGGCACCATGTAATCCGGCAGGGTCCGGCCCAGCACGGCCTTCAGGTCCTCCGCCCGCGGCCGGCCCTCGCTCCCGCAGGCCACGTAGGCCAGCAGGCGAACGTCCGCGCCGTCGCGATCGGCCACGACCACGGCCTGTCGAACGCCGACATGGCTCTCGATCGCCTTCTCGATCTCCCCGAGCTCGATGCGATACCCGCGGACCTTCACCTGCGAGTCGGCGCGGCCCAGGAACTCGATCCCGCTGTCGGCGCGACGCCGCACCAGGTCGCCGGTCCGATAGAGGCGCTCGCCGGGGCGGAACGGATGTGGCACGAATCGCTCCCGGGTCAGTTCGGGCCGATTGAGGTAACCGCGGGCCAGACCTTCGCCGCCGATGTACAGCTCTCCGGCCACGCCCCCGGGCACAGGCTGCCCGCTCTCGTCCAGGATGTAGAGCGACGTATTCGCGATCGGCTCGCCGAGCGGGACATACTCCATGCCCCGCCGCAGCCGAGCCGCCGTGGACCAGATCGTCGTCTCCGTCGGTCCGTAGAGGTTCCAGACCTCGCCGCAGGAGGCCAGTAGCCGGTCGGCCAGCTCCCACGCGAGCGCGTCGCCGCCGCACAGGACCTTGAGCCCGGGCCTCCCGCCCCACCCAGAGTCGAACAGCATGCGCCAGGTCGCCGGCGTCCCCTGCATGACCGTCGTTCCAGATTCCTCGATGAGACGCCCGAGCACCTGGGGATCGGAGACAGTGGCTCGCGGCGCGATCTCGATCCGCGCCCCGACCAGGAGGGGTAAGTAGATCTCCAGCCCGGCGATGTCGAAGCTGAGCGTCGTGAGCTGCAGAACGCAATCATGCTCGCCAATCCCGGGTTCGTAACGCATCGACCACAGGAAATTCACCAGGGCCCGGTGAGGGATCACGACGCCCTTGGGCTTGCCGGTCGAGCCCGAGGTGTACAGCACGTACGCCAGGTCATCCGGCGTGGCGAGGTTCTCGGGGCCGGCCGCCGGCAGCTCCTCATCCACCAGCATGGCGACGGCGTCCCCGGAAGCGACCTTGCCGACCAGCGAGGACTCCGTGACGAGCACCGCCGCGCCCGAATCTTCTAACATGGTGGCGAGCCGATCTCGCGGGAATTGCGGGTCAAGGGGCACATAGGCCCCGCCCGCCTTGAGCACGGCGAGCAGCGCGACCGGGAGGCGGACCGAACGGTCCAGGCACACGCCCGTGACGACCCCGGGCCGGACCCCGGCCTCCTCGATCCGGGCGGCCAGGCGGTCGGAGAGCTCATCGAGCTGGCGATAAGTCAGCTCTTCAGGGCCGCACGCCACGGCGACCCGTTCGGGCGTACGCCGGCACTGCTCCCGGATCAGGTCGTGGACGCAACGGTCGACCGGGAATGACCTTCGGGGCGGATCGCCACCGGCCAGGATGTCGGCCCGCTCCGCCTCTGAGAGCAGCGGGATCGCCGAGACGCGGCGGCCGGGCTCGGCGATCATCCCGACCACGATCCTTTCGAAATGCTCCTGCATGCGCCGGATCGTGGCCGCTTCGAAGAGGTCCGCGTTGTATTCGAAGGAGATTTCGATCAGGCCATCTCGCTGGAAGACATCCACCACCAGGTCGTAGCGCGTGATCCCGGCGTCGAATGGCACTGGGGAGATTGTGAGGCCCGGCAGCTCCAGCTTCTTGTAGGGGTAGTTCTGCAGCGTGAACATGACCTGGATCACGGGCGAGTGACCCAAGTCGCGCTCGGGCTGCAATTCGGCGATGAGTCGATCGAAGGGTAAGTCGGCGTTCGCGAAAGCCCCCAGCGCCGTCTCGCGCACCCGGTCCAGTACCTCGGAGACCGTCGGGTCGCCCTCGAGGCTGGTGCGGAGCGCGAGGGTGTTGATGAAGAGCCCGATCATGTTCTCCACATCAGGCCGATTCCTGCCGGCGACCGCTGTCCCAATGATCAAATCCGTCAGGTTCGTGTAGCGATGGATCAGGATCTTGAAGGCCGAGAGCAACACCATGAAAAGCGTCGTGCCCGAGGCCCTGGCGAATTGCAGCAGGGGGGCGGCGTCACCAAGGGAGCGACGCTCGCACACACCGCGATAGGTCATGACCGGTGGACGCGGACGGTCCGATGGGATCTCCAGGATGGTCAGGGGGCCCTTTAGGTGCCGCATCCACCACGCCAGCTGCCGCTCGAGGACCTGATCATCCCAGACCTCCTGGTGCCAGGCCACATAATCCGCGAACTGAAAAGGGAGTTCGTCGATCGCCGGCTCGGCCCCCCGCAGGAATGCCGGATAAAGTTGCCCGACCTCCAGGGCCAACACGGCCAGCGACCAGCCGTCCGCGGCGATGTGGTGGAGGGAGACCAGGAGAATGTGGTCCTCATCGTAGAGCCTGAAGAGGGTCGCCCGCAGGAGCGGAGGGTTGGCGAGATCGAATGGCTCGCGCACGCGCCGTCTCGCCCCGCGCAGGGCCTCGCCCTCACGCTCGGCGGCAGCGAACGTCCCCAGATCGACGTGCTCCAGGCGCCAATCCTCGCCGCCGACGGTGAAGGCCCGGGGCCTCCCCGATTCGTTGAGGTATCCGGTCCGCAAGACCTCGTGCCGGCGGATGATCTCGGTGAGCGTACGCTCCAGAACGTTGCGGTCGAGGACGCCCGCGATCCGCGTCGTGCCGGCAATCATATAGGCCGCGCTGTCCGGCTCATACAGGCTCAGGAACCAGAGTCGCTGCTGCGCGTGTGATAAAGCGAGCTCGCCGGCACGCGCGACACGCTTGACGGTCGAACGGAGGTCTCCGCCCTCGCCCGAGGCCCTCAGGAGCTCGATGATCTCCGGCTTGCGGCGAACCAACTCCGCCTTCAACTCGCTCGTCAGCGCCCCTGCGGCGCACTGCAATTCAGCCGGTCGAATTGGAGCGTCAGCCGGACGTCCAACTCGCGGAGCAGCAAGAGGAACTCGGTGACGCTCAAGGAGCCAAGTTGCTGTGAGGTCATGGCACTCTTTCAACGGTCCCTATGGGTGAAACACCGGGGTCTCAGGAACCGGACCGATCTGATGCCCTTGCGTCTTCCATGGCGGGACGGTGCAATTCGTTAACGAAAAAGCCCGGTATTCGCGCACACCTGGAGGCACATCGACGGATACCCAAGACCTCGAAGAATGCAGGTCAATCGATTGCATTTATATGAGTAACTGCATGCATTGCTGCCGGCGCAATACGCCCCCCCTCGGACGGGCTGCCATGGTCCTGTAAGCTTATTCTCGACGTCAATCACAAAGGACACGCTCAAGAATAATACTACATCTCTTCGCTGAGATGCGGATCCGGACACGTGTGCCCGGGCGTGTCACTCGGCCTTCGACCACTCCCCCCAAGGCTTTGCTCAAACCGAGGCCACGCGCTGCCGCAACGATGTCCGTCGGATCCAGGACGAATACCGAGCGTGCTGGATCAGTCTCTCGTACGAACCGCGTCCCTCATGATCTGGGCAGAAAACTCCTAGAAATCCCGATAAAACCTTTTGGAGAAACTGAAACATTGCGGCCCGCCGGGTTTTGACAGGCTTATTATCATCCTCTTCACCGATGACGATCCCGATCGGCGCACTCATGGGCACACATCGCCAGATGGCACGCACGCAACCACGCATTGCGTCTTCCACACGAGTCGATCAGTGGATCCCCGGGTTTCCCAGCCTCCGGAAATCCAGAATCTCCCTCTCTGCGGCTCAGCCCCGAGTCAAATCGTCGGGAAATGCTGAGTTCTCAGAGGTTGCCGACTGTGCGGCCGTCAACTTTGTTAGGGTTGTTCTACAATAAGCCTAAGTCACTGTGAGACAATGGGTTGTGGATAATCTCAGAGCAGGCCGCAAGTTCTTTGCTGTCAATTACTTGCTTCGATTCATGCCCCTATTCCGGAACAACCCTAATGAGTCGCAAGATCCGCTTCGCAAGCGATCCGGGGCCGTAACTCGGCATCTTCCGCGACGTGCATTCGTCGAGGAGTGTTTAATGAAACGTACGCCGAGGTCTTCGACCTCAGATGTCTCTTAGGGAAACGACCGCTCGGGAACCATCACAGCTACACAGCCAGCATGTTAGCAAAGAACCCCCAATGAATTCAAGTGGGAACAATCGTGTGGGCGCATGAAGTGGGGGCGTCTCGAAAGTAGGTGGAAAAAATCGTACAACAGAGGCCTCCGATGGGTTCGCCCAGATTTCATTGTCATTTGTTCACAGAGGGCCTCCATGTGTACATCGCCTTTGACCCTCGAGCAAGCCGAGTCGGCCGAGCGCATCTTCGAGTCCCTGCAGCAGGCCGTCGCATCCGACCTCCGCTCCCTCGCCGAACTCCTGGCCTCCCAGCCCGATCGCCAGCTCCTGGGACAGACCGAGTTCGAGGTCCGAGACCGCGTCCACAAGATCGGAGTCACGGCCCTCCAGACCGCTCTGAACGAGCGGAAAAAAGGGGGGGTACCAAGGAGCTGCCCCCCACTGCCACGAATCGGCCCGGTTCGTCGGCTACCGGCCCAAGACCGTCGCCAGCCTGATCGGGGCGGTCGGGTTGGAGCGGGCCTATTATCACTGCCGCCATTGCGGGCACGGCTTCGTGCCCTGGGATGACGTCCTGGGGACTCGATCGCACCGCCTCGACGCCCAGGTTGTGCGAGGTTCTATGCCTCGCCGGCGCGGTCGATAGCGTCGCCGAGGCCGGCCAGGTCGTGTTGCGCAAGATGGCGGGGGTCCGCCTCAGTTAGTAGACCGTGCAGCGGACCAGCGAAGCAGTCGGCCGGGACATCGGGGTCCGCCTGGTCGCTGGTGAGACCTTCCGCGCGGCGCGCGACTGGGGTTGGCACAAGGATACCCAGGGGAAGACCTGCGCCTACGTCTCGTTGGACCTGACCGGGTTGGGCATGCAGGGCCCCGGCGCCAAAACGGCCGAGGGGTGGATGACGGCGGTGGGTAAGGTCTACAACCCCGTGTCCGAAGATCAGGAGCGATGGGCTAATGCCCGCGGCCGGGCGCCGTGATTCCCGGCGCGATTCGTCGCGGGGCTCAAGGGGCAGGCCTCGCCGGCCGAACCGCTGCGGAAGCAAGCGGCCCAAGTGGGCAGGGATCGGGCCGATCGCTGGATCGCGCTGGGCGCCGCCGGCAGCGGGCTGGAGGACCTGCTGAAGGTGAACTTCCCGCGGATCGAGGCGGTTATCCTGGACTTCTACGACGCGGCGGAACACCTCGGGGATCAGGGCCGGGCCCAGTATCCCGGCGACGAGGCGGACCGCGTGGAGTGGTATGAGCGGTGGTGCCATCGCTTGAAGCACGAGGGGGGCCAGGCGGTGCTGGATCCGCTGCTCAGGATGGAGCTCGATGGCCGCGAGTCGGTGCGGCGGGGCACAGCGAGATGGTGGGCTACGTCGCGAATCAGGTACATCGGATGGACTATCCGACTTACGTGTCCAAGGGATGGGCGATCGGGTCCGGTCCGGTGGAATCGGCGTGCAGGACGGTCACCGGCAAGCGGATGAAGGGGGGCGGGATGCGGTGGGGCGAGGCCGGGGCGGATGAAATGAGCCATCTCCGGGCCCTGTTCGCCAGCGGGGACGAAAGTGAGGGAGAACCGTGGTTTCCCGATCGGTGTCACGTCGTCCATAGCGACGATACCGGGATGGCCGAATCCTTCGCGACGGAAACCCGGGGCCAGCGGATTGGGGCCGAGCGGCACGCGGCCGAATTCGACCTTCTGGGTGACGAGTCTATCCCGTTCCGTAGTCTCGCGATGCTCCGCGGCGCCGGGCTCTGCGTCATCCTCCACCGCGCACTGCTCGATGCCTGGACGAAAGACCTGGCGAGGCAGGCCATCTGAGCAGGCATCCCAGCCTACCGGATCGGCGACGAGCGGGGCGTTCCGAGGCGGCTGAAGGCAGAAGACGTCGAGCGATGAAGTGGCCGGAGCTCGGGTCATCTGGTACAGTAGGCCGTACACGCTTCTGCACGCCAAAACCGGGAAAGCGTGCAGAATCATAGCAACCCATGAGAAATGTGGAAAGTCATAAGTTCAACTCAATTGCGGAGATAGCGAGATTTTGGAGGTTTGCTGAAAGGTAGCCCTCATGACTCTGGATCACTTAGTCTAGGTTCGAATCCTAGATCCCCAGTTATCTCCTTTGGCTGCAACGAATTATAGCGAAAACTGATGTTCGAGCGTGATCCTAGATCCACTTGGGTAGCCTTTGAATCGATCATTCGGCGTCAAGGGCTGGGCAATCCAGTACGGCGGATCGCGGCGATCGACATTGACCCAGCGCTTCGGGAACCGTGACGCCGTGTTAAGGGGCCATGCGAGAAACCCGGTCGCGCGATCATCGAGCGGGCGATCGGCTTGGTGTACTCGAACGGGCGTCGTGGCCCGGACGAACCTCAGTCGTGGTACACGCGTTCGCCATTTGCGAGCTGAAAACCGGAATGGTGCCCCGTAACTCGAGTCGAACGCTTCCGCGATTCGCGAACCGGCGATCAGTATGGTGTCCCCGGAACTCTAACTCGAGTCGAACGCTTCCGTGATTCGCGAGCTCGGCGATCAGTATGGTGTCCCCGGAACTCAGTGTGGTGTCCCCGGAACTCCAGATCAGTATGGTGTCGCCGGAACTCCGGAAGGGACGTCGATCGTGATCGAGCTGAGCGTCCCATGGTTCTCCGCCCCGTAGTAGTTGACCGCCCCGAGCGCCGACCGCAAAGAGATCTCTCCATTATCGTTCGTATCCCATCCCAAGGTCGGCAGCAACGTGCCGAGCGGCACATCGTTGACCGTGTTCACCTGAAGCGTCACGGAGGTCAACATGACGCGGTCTTCGAGCGATTCCAGATGCAGCGCGGTGCGGCGGCGGCGGGCCTGCTCTCGGGCCGCTACGGCGCGGCGGCTCGAGCCGGACAAGCGGGACTTCATGCCAAACAATCGGTTGATCCTGGATGCGAAAGCCATGGGAAGAGATCCTCTGTACGCCGCTCGCTGAGAGCGTGTCTGTGAATTAGGGTTTGTGGCACGCAAGCCGTCGGAGCATTATATGAATCATGGCGATATAGTTCATTGCCTCGCTCGATGCGGCGTTGCGCTCGTAGTCCTTGCTGTGCCTCCGGTATCGCCCAAGCCAGCCGAAGGTCCGCTCGACGATCCAACGCTTCGGCAGCACCACGAACCCTTTGACCTTTGCTGGTCTCAGCACGGCTTGCAGCAACCACCCGAAGGCGTCTTTGACACACTCGGGCAGGTTGTTTCGGCCGTAGGCGCTGTCGGCGAAGATCACTTTCAGCCGATGGAACCGTTCTTTGAGCCGGCCGAGAATTCCCAAGACCAGCAGCGCCTCCATCCTGGTCCTGAACATCGGCGGGATGGACGACGACGGCCAGGATCAGGCCCAGTGTATCGACAACGATATGACGCTTGCGTCCATTGATCTTCTTTCCGGCATCGTAACCCCGCTGGCCGCCGACCTCGGTCGTCTTGACGGTTTGACTGTCGATAATCGCCGCGCTGGGCGACTTCTTGCGTCCCAGGCGACGCCGAAGCATGTCCCGGAGCGTGTCGTGAATCCTCTGCCAAGTCCCGTCGTTGCGCCATCCGAGGAAGATTCCGTAAACTGTCTTCCAGTTGGGAAATTCGTGAGGCAGAAGCCGCCAGGGGCAGCCGCTGCGAACAACGTAGTTGATCGCGTCGAGGACCGCGCGACGGCAGATCTTCTGCGGAGCTCCTCGCCGCGAAGGCTGCGGCAGAAGTTTTCGAAGGATCTGCCATTGCTCGTCGGTCAGGTCCGTGAGATATTTCGCCCGTTCCGTGTGGGACATCGGTACGACTCCTTTCGTTCCGTGGTGGGAAATCGAAGGGTTTCGTACCGTTTTTCATTGATTTAGTGAATTCCAAGACACGCTCTGAGAGTGGGGGTATTCTGGGTGATCGAAGCACGCGGAATGTCCGGGGGACGAATCGCGGCCGCACACTCACGCGGCCGACGGCTCTCGTTCCCACTTGGGGGGCAGGGACAGCGTCGAGCGACTCGTCGGGCAGGACAAACGAGTCGTTTATCAGGGGGTCGGAGTCACCGATCAGGTCGGAGAAGCGGATGCCGGGCAGCGCCGGCACGGCGAAGATCTCCGACGTTTACGCGGCCCCGAGCGACGTCCAGCGGCTCCTGCGCGAAGAGGAGATTCAAGGACTCGATCGGGGCCGTCATGAGTCGGGACGGCGGGCCATCCTTGGCCTACGGCCCCCCAGGGCGGCCCCGGCGCCAGCCACCGGTCTCATCGACGGCGCAGGGAGGACGGAAATCCGCGTCCCATCCGTGGCCTCGACCGCGATCGCGCCCGATCGGCGGAGATGCGATCAGGCCGGACGGACCACACCCTGATGATGCTCGGTCCGACCGCGGAACTTGGCCGGCGCCCTATTGGGCGGATCCATCCGGCCGGTGTACCGCTTGTTGAAGTCGGTGATGTCGGTCTTGTTGATCCTGCCCTTGTCGTCGCCGACCGCATCACCCGGGCGGCGGACGAACGTGTTGACGTCGTTCCGGGTCATCGCGGGGCCGGACAGAACCTTCACCTTCTTGTGGCGGGTGATCAGCGTGTAGGATCCGTCGGGCAGCGATCCGTTGACGACACCCGGCCCGCTGAACGCGATCAGGAAGGTCTGCTGGTCGGGCTGTTCGTCGAGCGCCAGGTGGATTCGGGTGGGACGACCATCGCGCAGCAGCTCGAATGCGCCCGGTTCGAGCTGCACGGGGTTCGTGAAGGTGTAGGTCAGGCTCGTGACCATCGATGGCTTGGGACTGCCGTCGTTGACGGTGAAGCCCGAGACGATCACCTGGAACGCGGCCTGCGCGGTGTGGCCCGCGGCGTCGTTGAACGTCAGGGTCACGGTGTAGTCGCCGGCGTCGGCATAGGCATGGCTGGCCGTGAAGGAGGTGACCGCATAGCTCCCCAGCCGGTTGATGGTGCCGTCGCCGTAATTCGCGCTCAAGAAATACGGCGAGTCGCCCGTGGGATCCGTGACGCTGCCCGTGAGGCTGAAGGCCTGGCCCTGGACGGCCTGGACGGTGCCGGTGGGCAGGTTGAACGTGATCGCCGTGACGGTGAGGGGATTGCTCGCGGTCACACCCGTGCTGCCATAGACGTCGGTGGCCGACAGGCCGATCGTGTCGGTCCCGGCGGCGGGGGGCGTGAAGGTCACCTGATTGCCACCGCTGGTCGGGAACGTCACCGAGCTCGTCAGCAGCGTGCCGGATGTGACCTGCACCTTGGCGAGGGTACCGACGAACGGATCGAAGCCGCCGGTCCCCCCCGGCCAGAATGCGGTCTCGCCGCTACCCAGCTCGTCGAAGGTCATGTCCAGCGCTTGGGGCGAGCCCGTGCGCGTCCCTACCAAGTTACCATCGAGAGTGAGGGTTTCGGTCGATCCGGAGAGGGTGAACACCGCGGTGTGCTGCTGGCCGTCGTTGACCTTGGTCGTGCTCGTGATCGGTTGGACGGCCCCGTTCCAGATCTCGGCGTAGAGCAGGCCGTTGGTGCCGACGTAGAGGGCCGGAACGTAATTCGTCGGCCTGGTGCCAAGGGCACGGTTCTGGTAGCCGAGGATCACACCGCCCGCGGTAGTCTCGAAGGTGACGTCCACCGTGAGGCTGGTGGCGCCATTGATAAAGCCGGAGGGCAGGGCGATCGGGTTCGAGCCGTTGAAAGTGAGGTCCTGGCCGGCGACGGCCTGCTGTCCCGTGCCCGCGCTCACGCTCCAGAGGTAGTCGAATCCGGCGGCCGTCGTGGATGGGCTGACGTCGGTGGCGGACCCCGTCAGCGCGATCGCCGTGCCCGCGAGGCTGCTCGTGGGCAGGCCGGCGATCGTCGGCGAGGGAGGGACGTCGGTCACGGCGAGCGACGCCGTCGTGACGCCCGTGCCGCCCTGAAAGTCCGTGGCCGACAGGCCGATGGTGTCGGTCCCCGGGGCGGGCGGTGTGAAGGTGATCGCATAGTTGCTATTTGCCGGGAATGAGACCGACCCGGACAGCAGACTTCCCTCGGTGATCTGCACCTGGTCGATCGTGCCGGTGAAGGGAAAATAGCCGGCGGGGGCGTTGGGGTAGCCGAGCGTGTAGCCCGTGCCGAGCGGTCGTAGGTCATGTTCAGCGGGTTGGGCGTGCCACTGAGTGTCCCGACCAGCGTCCCATCGAGATAGAGCGACTGGGCAGTGCCGGTCTCGATCAGTTCCGCAGTGTGCTGCTGGCCGTCGTTGACCGGGGTGCTGCTGACCATCTGCCGGAAGGTGCCGTCGAAGATCTCGGCGTAGAGTAGGCCGTTGCTGCCGACGTACAAGGCCGGCATGTATCCATTCGGCGTAGTGCCGGCCGGCTGGTTCTGGTAGCCGAGGATCACTCCGTCGGAGGTGGTCTGGAAGGTCACGACGACGGTCAGCGAGGCGGCGTTGGCGATCAGGCCCGAGGGCAAGGGCACCGGGTTCTTGCCGTCGAAGTTAAGCTGCTGGCCGGCGACGACCGTCTGACCGGTGCCGGCGCCGACTTCGAAGAGGTCGTCGAGTCCGGCGGCGATCTCGGCGGAGCTGACGTCGGTGCCGGACGCCGTGAGTGTCAGGGGCGAACCCACGGGGAGATTTCCCAACGGCAGGTTGAGGATCGCGGGCTCGGGCGGGGTGTCGTTGATCGTGAGCGACGTCGAGACGGTGTAGGGCGGGACGACGCCATCGGCGACCTGGAGGCTGATGACGTTCGGGAAGGTCCCGGCTCCGACGTCGAGGCCCAGATGCTCGAGCTGGTTCCAGGTGAGCGTCGGGTTGACGCCGGTGGCCGCGTTCGTGTGGCCGTTGATCGTCCACGAGTAGGTCAGGGTCTTGCCGTACGGGTCGGTCGAGCCCGAGGCGTTGAGTGAGAGCGATTGGCCTTGGGCAATCGTGTATGGCCCGCCGGTGACGACCGTCGGAGGAACGGTGTTGGTTTCCGAGAAGGCGACAGGGCCGACATCTGCCCCGGCGACAAGGGCGTCGGCGCCAACGAGATAGGAGCCCGCGACGCCGTTAGCCGTGAGGAAGGGTGCCGTCGCGATCCCTTGGGCGTTGGTGGTCGCCTCGGCACCGCCGATCCCGCCGGCAAACGAGGCGGTCGGCTCAGGGCTGCCTGTAAGGGGATTGAACGACAACGCGGCTGCGAACGTGACGATCACGCCGGGTGCCGGTTCACCGTCGTCGAGGACCTCGACCTGCAAGGGCTGTGCCAGCGCCGTGTTGAGGTTGTGCTCTGGCCCGAGCCGGCGACGACCCGGATCGACGGGGGCTCTAGCTCGACGGCGCCCAGGTCGCTGCCGTCGCCGTTGGGGGCATTGGCGACGTTAGGATACTCGTAAATGCGTGGCAGGCCGCGGGCATCGGTCGTCACTCCCAGCGCCGTGGAATTCGCCCCCTGGTCGATGACGGGACTGCCAACCAGCGGGGCCATGGTCGGCGTCGGGCCGCCGTTGTTCTGGAGCGGGCCGAGCATGGGGTTGGCGCTGCTGATGAGGAATGGGCTGGTGGTGGTGGCGCCCGTCGCGGACATGATCAGGTTGTTCGTGCCCAGCACCCCGGGGATGCCGGTATTGTTGCCGGCCGAGTGCAAGTCTTCGCTGGAGCCTTGGCTGTCGGCCAGGATGCTGTCGTTGAGAACGAGAACGGCGTCGCCGCCCACGCCGTCGGCGAGGTTGTAGATGTCGGCGCCGCCCTGGGCGGCGTAGTTCTGGGCGAAGGTGCTGTAGATAACGGCGACCGTGCCGTTGTAGTTGAAGATGCCGTGCCGGCGCCCATGCCGTCATGGACGGGGCTGGGGCCGGCGGCGGCCAGGTTGCCGGTGATGGTGGTGTTGGTGATGGTGACGCTTGTCTGGTCGTTGAAGATGGCGCCGCCAAAGCCCGCGCCGCCGCCGCCGTAGGCGAGGGCGAGTGCGCCACCAGTTATCGTGGTGCCCTCGCCGCCGCCGAACTCCGAGACGCCGGCCATGCCCTCGCCTCCGGGGTTCGTTTGACCGCCGCCGCCGCCGCCGCCGAAGCCGCCGTCACCGCCGTTGCCATAAGGACTGAAACCGCCGCCATAGCTGCCGCCGCCGCCGCCGCCGAAACCGCCCTTGGCGCCGAAGACAAAACCGTCGGAGCCGCCGCCGCCGAAACCGCCATTGATACCCACGTAGGAGCCGTTCGAGGAGCCCGGGGCGCCGTTCGGGTTGCCCGCGTTGGGACCGCCGCCGTAGCCATGGTTCTCGCCCTCGCCGACTCCGTGTGTGCCATTGCCTCCCATACCGCCGCCGCCGCCGCCGAAGCCGCCGTAGGCCGCGCCGCCGCGGGCCGTGTTGCCGGTCAAGAGGCTGTTCTGGATGTCCAAAAACCCTTGATTGAAGATGGCGCCGCCCAGGCCGGCGCCGCCGCCGCCATCACCGGCGCCGTTGCCGCCCAGGGCGACCCCGCCTTCCAGCGTGAGGTTGTCCAGAGTCAGATCGCCCGTGGAAGCCACGTAAAACAGACGCATATTGGGGACGTTGATCCCCGGAGCCGTCGCAGGCCGTTCGACGGTGATACCCGGGCCCGTGGACGGCCCGACGATGCTGACGTTACTGCTCACTCCCAGGGCGGACGGGCCGGCGGTGCCGTCGCCGACGCTCGTCAGGCCGATGACGCCCTGGCCGAAACCGGCGTTCTGGCTGGCCAGACCGGCGGCGAACTCGATGGTGGCACCGCCGTCCTGGTTCGACTCGTTGATCGCGTCGCGCAGGGAGACCGTCGGGCTCCCGGCCTGATCGATCTGATCGACGAGGGTGTTGACCGTGATGGTCGTGGATAGCATCGTCCGTCCCTCGAGCAGGTCGAGGACAGGGCGCGTTCGCCGCCGCGATCCGTGCGCCGGCCGCACCGACCCGGCGGCGCCGGGGCAATGGGGACTTTTGACCGAAGAGTCCGTTGATCCGGGATTGTAGGCTCATGGCAGGAGGCTCCTGGGAAGATCCGCCCGATGGGCGGAGGGTGACGTCAGTCAGGGGGGTAAGACGACCAAAATGTTCTGGAGGGCTGACAAGGGGACTTGGGAAAGCGTCCCGAGGCGTCTGCGGGCCCCGCGGGAGATGGCGGACGCGCTCGGGCGCGCGGCACGGAATCAACGATGACGCACCTTGCCAGGAGGCAGCAGGTTGCTGCGGACGATCCCCGCCCCACCCGCGGCCTTCACCGCGATCGCGCCCGCCGGTCGGGCCGTCGTCGCTGCGTAATGTGCCGCGACATGATGCCGCACCTTCCGTCCTGGGAACTTGGCAGGGGCCTTCGCGGGCGGGTCCATCGGGCCCTTGTATCGCTTGTTGAACTGGGCGATGTCGGTTTTATCGATCACGTCCTTGCCGTCGTACTCGAAGTCAGGTGCATAAGGTGACGCTGGGTTCGCCTCGGCCTGCAAGAGGTAGGCCTTGTCCGCGGCGTTCACAACTCCATCGCCGTTGACGTCACCGAAAAGGCGGACGAACGTGTTGACGTCGTTGGCCGTGATCGGCGGGCCCGAGAGGACGTTGACCTTGTTGTACAAGGTGATCAGCGTGTAGTTGCCGTCGGGCACCGAGCCGCCGATCACCCCCGGTCCGCTGAACGTGATCAGGTAGGTCATCCCGTCGGGCTGCGGCGCGATGTTCAGGTGGACGTGGCTGGGCTTGCCGTCGCGCAGCAGCACGAAGGCGTCCGGCTCGACCTGGGTCGGGTAGGGGAAGACGTAGGTCAGGCTCCTGACCATCGACTGCTGCGAGCTGCCGTCGTTGACCGTGAAGCCGCTGACGGTCACATTGAACGTGGCCGTGCCGGTGAGACCATCCTGGTTGGTCACCGTCACCGTCGTCGTGAACGTGCCCGCATTGGCGAAGGTGTGGCTGAGCGTGAAGGTCATGTTGGCGTTCACCGCCAGCGACTGCTTGCCGGTGCCGTCACCGTAGTTGACTGTCGCCGACCACGGTCCATCTCCGGGGGCATCGGTGAACGAGCCGGTTTGAGTGAACGCCGTGGCCTGCGGGACCACCGCGTTAGCCCCCGCATTGACGGTCACCGGGATTTCGGTCTCGGTGAGCGACGCCGTCTTGACGCCCGTGAGGCCATAGACGTCCGTGGCCGAGAGGCCGATCGTGTCGGTCCCGGCGTCAGGCGGCGTGAAGGTGAGCTGGTTGCCGCCGCTGGTCGGGAACGACACCGATCCCGTCAGCAGATTGCCGGATGTGACCTGCACCTTGGCGAGTGTGCCGGCGAACGGATCGAAGCCCCCGGTTCCCGCCGGCCAGCCCGCGGTCTCGCCGCTGCCCAGCTCGTCGAAGGTCATGTCCAGCGTCTGGGCGCGCCCGTAAGCGTCCCGACCAGCTTGCCATCGAGCGTGAGGGTCTCGGTCGATCCGGAGAGGGTGAACACCGCGGTGTGCTGCTGGCCGTCGTTGACCTTGGTCGTGCTCGTGATCGGGTGGACGGCTCCGTTCCAGATCTCGGCATAGAGCAGGCCGTTGGTGCCGACGTAGAGGGCCGGCACGTAATTCGTCGGCGTGGTGCCGAGGGCCCGGTTCTGGTAGCCGAGGATCACACCGCCCGCGGTGGTCTGGAACGTGACGTCCACCGTGAGGCTGGTGGCGCCGTTGATGAGGCCGGTGGGCAGGGCGATCGGGTTCGAGCCGTTGAAGGTCAGGTTTTGGCCGGCGACGAGTTGCTGTCCCGTGCCCGCGTTCACGCTCCAGACGTAGTCGAAGCCGGCGGCCGTCGTCAATGGGCTGATGTCGGTGGCGGACGCCGTCAGCGTGATCGCCGTGCCCTCGGGACTGCTCGTGGGCAGGCCGGTGATCGTCGGCGTGGGAGGGACGTCGGTCGCGGTGAGCGACGCCGTCGTGACGCCCGTGCCGCCATAGAGGTCTGTGGCCGAGAGGCCGATCGTGTAGGTTCCCACGTCAGGCGGCGTGAAGGTGAGCTGATTGTTGCTGCTCGTTGGGAACGAGACGGATCCCGTCAGCCGACTCCCCGTGGTGATCTGTACCTTGTCGATCGTGCCGACGAAGGGGAAGTAGCCGCCATTAGTATTCGGATAGCCGAAAGTGTAGCCGGTGCCGAGCTGGTCGTATGTAAAGTTCGGGTTCGGGACGCCGGCGAGCGTGGCGACCAGGGCGCCATCCAGGTATAACGACTGGGGCTGCCCGTCTCGATCAATTCCGCAGTGTGCACCTTGCCGTCGTTGACCGTGGTGCTGCTGACCATCTGCCGGAAGCTGCCGTCGAAGATCTCGGCGTAGAGTAGGCCATTGCTGCCGACGTACAAGGCCGGCATGTAGGCATTCGGCGTGGTGCCGGCCGGCTGGTTCTGGTAGCCGAAGATCACTCCGTCGGCAGTTGTCTGGAACGTCACGTTCACGGCGAGCGGCGTGGCGTCCGAGATCAGGCCGTTGGGCAACGACACGGGATTGCTGCCGTTGAGATTCAAACCTTGGCCGGCGATCACGTCTTGTCCCGGGCCTCCGGTCACGGACCAGACGTAGTTGATGCCGGCGGCAAGAAGCGAGGGCACCAGATCGGTGGCAGAGGCCGTCAGGGTGATCGGCGTACCCTCTGGGCTTCTTGCGGGCAGGCCGCCGATCGCCGGCGTGGTGGTCGGTGTCACGGCGACGAGGCTCCGGCTGGTTAGGCCCGTGCCGCCGTTCTCGTCCGTGGACTGAAGCCCGATTGAGTAAGTTCCCGGCACCGGCGGGGTCAGGATGAGCTGATTGTTGCTGCTCGTTGGGAACGAGACTGATCCCGTCAGCATACTCCCCGTGGTGATCTGTACTTTGTCGATCGTGCCGACGAAGGGGAAGTAGCCGCCGGGAGTATTCGGATAGCCGACAGTGTAGCCGGTGCCGAGCTGGTCGTACGTAAAGTTCGGGTTCGGGACGCCGGCGAGCGTGGCGACCAGGGCGCCATCCAGGTACAGCGACTGGGCGCTGCCGGTCTCGATCAGTTCCGCGGTGTGCTGCTGGCCGTCGTTGACCGGGGTGCTGCTGACCATCTGCCGGAAGCTGCCGTCGAAGATCTCGGCGTAGAGTAGGCCATTGCTGCCGACGTACAAGGCCGGCATGTAGGCATTCGGCGTGGTGCCGGCCGGCTGGTTCTGGTAGCCGAAGATCACTCCGTCGGCAGTGGTCTGGAAGGTCACTTGGACGGTCAGCGAGGCGACGTTGGCAATCAGGCCGGACGGGAGTGGCAACGGATCTTGGCCATTGAGGTTGAGCTGCTGACCGGCGATGACCGTCTGGCCCGGGCCGGCGCTGACCTCCCAGAGATCGTCAAACCCGGCCGCGGTCTCGGCCGTGCTCACGTCGGTGACGGAACCGGTAAGCGTCAGGGCCGCACCCGCGGCGGCATTTCCCGAGGGCAGGCCCGCGATCGCGGGCGTTGGCGGAGTGTCCGTGATCGTCAGCGACGTCGAGACGTTGTAGGGCTGCATCACACCGTCGGAGACCTGGACGCTGATGACGTTTGGGAAGGTCCCGACTCCAATGTCGAGGCCAAGGGCCTGGATCTGGGCCCAGGTAAGCGTGGCCATGATGCCGGTGGCGGCATTGGCGTGGCCGTTGATCGTCCACGAGTAGCTCAGGGTCTTGCCGTACGGGTCGGTCGAGCCCGAGGCGTTGAGTGAGAGCGATTGGCCTTGGGCAATCGTGTAGGGCCCGCCGGTGACGACCGTAGGGGGAACGGTGTTCGTCTCTGTGAAGGAGACCGGGCCGACGTCAGTGTTGTTGACCGCGGCTGCGGCGGTGACGGAGTACGAGCCGGCGTTGCCGTTGGCGGTTAAGGCCGGCGCGATGGCGATGCCGTTGGTGTTGGTGGCCACGCTGGCCGTAAGCCCCGTGGGGAATGACCCTCCGGGCAGATTGGGGTTGATCAAAACGCCCAACGGGGCCGCGAAGATTACCGTCTCGCCGGCCGCCGGTTCGCCGTCGTCGAAAACTTGGACCTGCAAGGGCTTGGCCACCGCCGTGTTGAGGTTGGCTCTGGCCCGAGCCGGCCACGACCCGGATCGACGGGGGCTCTAGCTCGACGGCGCCCGAGGTCGCTGCCGTCACCGTTGGGGGAATTGGCGACGTTAGGGTACTCGTAAATGCGTGGCAGGCCGCGGGCATCGGTCGTCACTCCCAGGGCCGCGGAGTTGGCCCCCTGGTTGATGACGGGACTGCCAACCAGCGGGGCCATGGTCTAGCGTTGGGCCGCCGTTGTTCTGGAGCGGGCCGAGCATGGGGTTGGCGGTGCTGATGAGGAATGGGCTGGTGGTGGTGCTCCCGCCAAGGACATGATCAGGTTGTTCGTGCCCAGCACCCCGGGGATGCCGGAATTGTTGCTGGCCGAGTGCAAGTCTTCGCTGGAGCCTTGGCTGTCGGCCAGGATGCTGTCGTTGAGAACGAGAACGGCTTCGCTGCCCACGCCGTCGGCAAGGTTGTAGATGTCGGCGCCGCCCTGGGCGGCGTAGTTCTGGACGAGGGTGCTGTAGTTGACGGCGACGGTGCCGTTATAGTTAAAGATACCGGCTCCGGCGCCCATGCCGGCATGGACGGGGCTGGGACCGGCGGCGGCCAGGTTGCCGGTGATGGTGGTGTTGGTGATCGTGACGCTTGTCTGGTCGTTAAAGATGGTGCCGCCAAAGCCCGCGCCGCCGCCGCCGACGGCGGAGCCAATGGCAGTCAGTAATACGCCCGTGGTGCCTTCGCCGCCGCCGAACTCCGAGAAGCCGGCCATGCCGCCGTTGGGGTCTGTTCGGCCGCCGGCGCCGCCGCCGCCGAAGCCTCCGTCGCCGCCGACGGCATACCCACTCACGTAGCCGCCGCTGCCGCTGCTGCCGCTGCCGCCGCCGCCGCCGCCGAAGCCGCCCTTGGCGCCGAAGGTCGTACCGGCGGAACCGCCGCCGCCGAAGCCGCCATTGATGCCCACGTAGGAGCCGTGCGAGTAGCCGGGGCCGCCGTTGGGGTTGCCAGCGTTGGGACCGCCGCCGTAGCCAAAGTAAGGTGGGGTCGTCGTTCCCCGGCCGGGGCCGTTTGTGCCGTTGCCACCCATACCGCCGCCGCCGCCGCCGCCGCCTTCGTTACCGGCGCCGTAACCCGCGCCGCCGCGGGCCGTGTTGCCGGTCAAAAGGCTGTTCTGAATGTTCAGGCCGCCTTGATTGAAAACGGCTCCGCCCAGGCCGGCGCCGCCGCCGCCGTCACCCGCGCCGTTACCCCCCAAGGCGATCCCCCCTTGCAGGGTGAGGTTGTCCAGGGTCAGGTTACCCGTAGGGGCGACGTAAAACAGCCGCATGTTGGGAACGTTGATCCCTGGCGCCGTCGCAGGCCGCTCGACGGTGATACCCGGGCCCGTGGACGGGCCGACGATGCGGACGTTGCTGCTCACTCCCAAGGCGGAAGGGCCGGCGGTGCTGTCGCCGACGCTCGTCAGGCCGATGACGCCCGCGCCGAAACCGGCGTTCTGGCTGGCCAGACCGGGGGCGAACACGATCGTGGCACCGCAGTTGACGTTCGCCTGCGATCGCGTCGCGCAGGGAGACCGTCGGGCTCCCGGCCTGATCGATCTGATCGGCGAGTGTGTTGACCGTGATGGTCGTCGATAGCATCGTTCGCTCTTCGAGCAGGTCGAGGACGGGCGCGTTCGCCGGGCCTGTGACCGGCGCGATGCTACCGTGCGCCCGGCCGGAGAAACGAAGCGTCTTTGCGTCCGAATCGCTTGGGAAACTGGTTCGAGGCAGTCATGGTTATTTACCTCCTAAAGGTGAGAGACTGAACGTGTGATTCAGCATGCGATCGTTTGACGGGCAGGGAAACGCAGCGGCGCCGGCACGAGTGCCCAGCGCCTGGTCGGGCAGGACGAACGAGTCGGCGATCAGGGGCGTTGTTGTCGTTGATCAGCGTCGGGGTAGCGGATGCCGGGCAGCACCTGCACGGCGAAGATCTCCTGCACCGCGTCCTCGAACTTGACGAAGGCCACCGTCGCGCCGGTGGTGATGTCCACCACCCAGACGCCGCAGCGGCGTTCCTCGACCGGCCGCTCGGCGATGGGGATGCCGCTGAAGATGGCGCGTCTCGCGCACCTGCGACAGGCCGACGAAGGCCAGGTTGCCGGCGAAATCGAGGCCGCGCGTGAAGCCGGGCAGCTCGGCGATCCGGCTCGTAGCGCCGCGTCCAGGGGTCGACGTAGCCGATGCCGCCGGTGCCCGATTCCAGCAGCCAGAGGCGGCCGTCGTGCCAGCGCGGCGAGTGCGGCATCGACAGGCCGCGCAGCAGCACCCGGCCGGTCTCCACCTCGATCAAGGACGCCGCCGTCCTTCTTGTTGGCCCGCCAGCCGCCCTGCGTGTCGGTCTCGCCCAGGGCGGTGACGTACGCGGGCCGGCCCTCGACCAGGCACAGGCCGTTCAGGTGGCAGCGGTCCTCGGGGGCCAGCGCGGTGATGAACGGCGGCCGCCAGCGCGGCACGAAGCTGTGAATCCGGTCGAGCGTGCACAGGCAGGAGAAGCGCGTGTTGACGAACCAGAGATCGCTCGCGCGCCCCAGGCCATCTCGTGGATCTGGATGTCGCCGGTGCAATGGCCGCGACGCGGCAGGAAGCAGGCGTCGTGCCGGCCGGCGGGCTCCAGCCGGCGGGCGACGGCCGGGACGTTGTGGTACTCCCAGATCTCCAGCGCCGGTGCCGACGGCCAGCCGGTCGCCGTCGCACGGCCAGGCCCATCGGCTTGTTGAAGCCGCGGAAGTGCGTGTTGAGCCGCCGCCGTCGGGCCGGAGCATCACCAGCTTGCCCGCCTGGTAGGTGGTGACGAGGACCGAAATGCCTAACTGCTCCAGGATCGCGGGGAAATTCGCGGTGTGCACGCTGCGGAGCGGTGCGGGAGGCGAAGCCTCGGCTCCGGTGGCGGCCTCGGGGTTCGACGAAGCCTCCGGTTCAGCGGCGGTCGCAGGGTTCGCGGAATCCAGGTTTTCGGTGGCAGTCTGAGAATTCATGGACAATCTCCCTTGGTGGAGGCGCGAAGGCGCCGGTCGTGCCCGCCGGACCAACCGCCGCGAAGCCGGTGGGAGCGGACCACGGACGATTGCGCCGGTGCACAGGCGGCGCAGCGAATGTCGTGGGTCAAGCCTTCGGGACGTCGCTCTCCCCTGGCCGACGTGGTCGGCGAATGGGCCGGCGAACTTGCATGGGGCGGGGCGACGGTATGGAGCGCCGCGTTCGAGGTCGAGAGTGCCGAAAGACCGGCTGGCTCTGGGTTGCAGTCAAGACTCTCGACCGCTCTAACCGGATGTCTCGACTGCTCTGGAGAGATTACACGGCGACGGGTGCGGTTCTAAGGGAGGTGGACGAAATTCCCAAAAAAACTGTCGGCTGTCCCGTGGCGATGGCAATATCCATTTGCAGGATAGCGGCCCGCCGAAAAAAATATTCCGCGCCCTTAGATCTTGGTCACTTGACTTGTAATCACTAATGGGGGGCCATGGTGCGACCTGACGACGCGAGCCTCGAATGGGACGTTCTCGGAGACCTTTTCCGAGGGGACATTAGTCGGCACCAGTTCCGGGAGCGGCACCACGACCGGCATGGGAACCCGCACATTTACGATCGACTTCGTGATCACGGGTGGAACTGGGTTGTTCGCCGGGGCCACGGGGCGCGACGTTCACGGGAACGATCACCAGCACCAGCTCGACGACGGAGTCGATAACCGGGTCCTATGTCGGGTCGCTTTCGGTCGTCCCCGAACCTTGTACTCTCGCCTTGCTCGCTCCCGCCGTGGCCGTCGGCGCGATCGTTGTGGTCCGCGGGCAACGGCGCGAGGCGACGGCTGGCTAACCGACGACTCGATTGCGGCCTGTTCTCGGCGGAGACGGTCACGGTGAGATCGAGGGCAAAAACCCTCCCCGAGTCAGGGCATCATGCCGTTGACCGGGCAGCGCCCGAGGACTTTGCGACGATCGTCCGTCCGGGGGATTGACCCTCACGAATCCCGGTCGTGTCGGATGCGGTGAAGGGGCAGCGGAAGGATCCCGGAGACCCGCGACCGATCCACGGTGTTCACGGGGGTTGCGCCCGCCGGTCGGGCCGTCGTCGCTGCGTGATGTGCCGCCACATGATGCTGCACCTTCCGACCAGGGAACTTGGCCGGGGCCTTCGCGGGCGGATCCACTGAGCCCTTGTAGCGTTTGTTGAACTGGGCAATGTCGGTCTTATCGATCACGTCCTTGCCGTCATGCTCGAAGTCAGGTGCATAAGGTGACGCTGGGTTGGCCTCCGCCTGCAAGAGGTAGACCTTGTCCAGGGAGTTCACGACGCCATCGCCGTTGACGTCGCCGAAAAGGCGGAAGAACGTGTTGACGTCGTTGGCCGTGATCGGCGGGCCGGAGACGACATTCACCTTCTTGTACAAGGTGATCAGGGTGTAGTTGCCGTCGGGCACCGAGCCGCCGATCACCCCCGGTCCGCTGAAGGTGATCAGATTACAACTTCACCGCCAACCCACTTAAGTCCAGCACGGCGACCGAGCTGAATATCAACAATTACACAAATATGCTGACACCAATTAATCCGCGCTGACGCCAACTAATCAGCAGCCCGGCGCGTCGGCTCTCTCGTCCTGGCGGCGGCCCCGCACATCGACCGACTGCGCCATCGCACCCAGTAACCGAGGATCATCGCACCGCTCGCTAGCAGGACAACTGAGCCGGGCTCCGGAACACTGTATGCCGAGTAGCCGGGAAATGGATTTGCCATGTCCTGGCTGCTCGAAATCGGCACGCTCGCGGTGAAATTAGTCAGATAGAGGCCACCAAAGATATCGACACCGATTCCACCAGGCCCGGCGAACGGACCCACGGCGCCCCCACCCTTAACTGGACCATTGGTGCTGTAGAGGTCAAATTCCGTCCAGCGGTCATAGGGAAGAGGCTGCACGAGCGTGGTCCAAAGGACCCCGTAACCCGTCACGGCGCTCGGGCGTTGGTCGTACTCAGTGAAGTTCCAACCTACGGGGGAGTACGTGTTGGCCTCGGCTGTGAGAAACGGAACCGTTGGATTGCCGACGGAGCCGAAAACAGTTCCGTAACTGGGGGGAGGGATGAGGGGAGGGTTCGTGAAGCTTGTCTGTATCACCGCGCCAGCCTGGTTGCCCACGTAGCCCAGAAATCCCATGATGGGTGCTTCGGACGGACTGAGATTCAGAACCCGGTATTCGTAGTCATAACCGAGGGGCGTGCCCGTGGAAAAGATCTGCTCCGCGACCTCGGCGACCTTCGTGCCGCTGGCGTTCGTGACGTAGATGTACGACCAACCGCCATGGGCCGGCGTGGTCGCGAAACCTGTGCTGACGATGACGAGGGAAATCCAGAACCGTTGGAGTGGCGAGTAGGACCTCATCAGTAGACTCCTCTTGAAGTAAGGGAACGGGCCAGGAACGACTCGCGGATTCTTCGTTCGTTTCATGAGCTGCGTCAGGCGCGACCGCGTCAGGCGCCTTCCCGCGCAGTCGCCCAGAGACCAAGTCGGGCAGGAAGCTCAGCTGGCCGCACGAAGTCGCCGTGACAAACCGAACCCGCCGGCCATCGCCAGCCCGGTCAGTCCCATGGTGATTGAGGGAGGCTCGGGTAGTGTGGTGAATCCGATATCAACCGACCCTGGGCCGGCCGCAAACAAACCGGAAAAGTTCAGCGTCACTTCGTGCGCGTTAGATGACACGTCCGCGGCGGTGAAGTCCGGAGCTATGGTTGTCGCCGACAGAATGTCGTGCGTCGACAGAATCGTAACTCCCGTGAAAGCCGGGGCGGATGCTTCCGTCTCGAAAATGAACCCGACGAAAGGGATAGCCGAGAAGTTCGTTCCCGATGTAAGGGAAAGTTGAAATGAGTTGGCGGCGAATGTGGCTAGCCCCCCAAAAACGTCAATCGTGCCAGGAACGGTCGTCGAACCGCTGGGCGTAAAGATTGTGCCCGAATCGAGCGGGCCGCCAGTGTCATTAAAGGCGAAACCGCCGGTCACCGTGTATCCGGTCAGCCCGGCGTAAGCCTGGCCCGCGCCGAATTCCTCACCCACTAGCCCGATCACCACGAGTCCGAGGCAAAACTTCAAGATCGATCTCACGGTGTGAATCTCCGTTGTGTAAGGTGCACTGGCTGCCGGTCGTTTCGGTGGGATCAACCCCCGCCGATCCGGCGCGAGCTCTCGCTGCGCAGGGTCCCGAAGAAACCGGTCGGCGCCGGGTTGCTCTCAAGGCTGTCCACCGCCCTGACCGGCTGCCTCGGGTACTCTGGAAGGATTACAAGCCCGGTGACTTGGTTCTAAGGGCGGCGGGCGAAATTCCCGCAAAAAGCTGTCTGCTGTTCGCTGCCGATGGCAATAACCATTTGGAGAATAGCGGCCCGCCGAAAAAAGTCATCCCACGCCCTTAGATCTAGGCTTCTCGACTTGTAATCACTGATGAGGCTATCGAGCGACCTGACGACGCGAGCCAACGTGTTGGGCCGGTTGGCTCGGTCGGGCGCCGCCGATGAAGATTCCCACCGTGCGCGTCAGGCGATCACGGCCCCCAGATATCGGAAGGACACCTCGCAATGAGACGCTCGATTACTCTACCTCTCGTGGCCCTCGTTGTTCTGGGGGGCCTCGCCGCGCCGGCAGGCGCCGGCTCGATCTCAGGCGATCTATCAGGAGACACCACCCTCACGCCCATTTCGCCGCCCGTCTTTCTCCAGACCTTTACCGGCGTGGGAGACGACACGCTCCTGGGTTCGTTTGCAATGCAATCGCGAGTCGACCGTCGACTTCAGCAATCCGCTGGACATCATCATCTCGAATGGGACGTGCTCGCAGACCTATTCCGAGGGGACATTATTCGGCATCAGTTCCGGGAGCGGCACCACGACCGGCATGGGAACCGGCACATTTGAAATCGAGATCGTGTTCACGGGGGGAACCGGGTTGTTTGCGGGGGCCACGGGGGAAATAACCGTGACCGGGACGGAAGTCAGCACCGGACCGACGACCGGCGCGATCACCGGATCCTATGTCGGGACGCTCTCGAGCGTCCCTGAACCCGGCGGTCTCGCCCTGCTTGCTCCCGCCGTCGCCGTCGGCGCTGTCGTCCTGGTCCGCGCGACGACGGAACAAGCACGACGACCCATTGACTTTCGACCAGCCCCGCGGCCAAAAACCTCGCTGTCAAGGTCTTCCAACTCCTGACCGGGCACTTCAGGTGTTGTCGGCGGATCACAATCCAGCGGACCGGGTTCTGGTAGCGGTCGGCGAATATTCCGAAAAAAAACATGTCGGAGTGTCCGGTGCAATCGGCAATGACCATTGAGATACTGAGGGCTGTGCGGAAAAAGTGTTGCCGTGCGCCCTTAGATCCGGACCTCTGGGCAGGTATTTACAGATGGGTTACGCATGCGACCTCACCACGCGAGCTAGCTTGCTCGGCCGCTTGTACCGTTCGGGCGCCGCCGACGAAGATGGCCTGGCGCGACTTCGTCGACCACTACGGCCGCCAGATCTACAAGTGGTGTCGACACTGGCAGCTCCAGGACGCCGATGCCGAGGAAGTGACGCAGCAGGTGCTCGTGCTGCTCGTGGCCAAGATGAAGGATTTCGTCTATGACCCGGCGCAGAGCTTTCGTGCGTGGCTGAAGACAATCACCCACCACGCCTGGCACAACCTGGTGACCAGCCGGCGACACGTGTTGACCGGGGGCGGCGACAGTCGGCAATGGGAACGGCTGCTCACGATCGCGGCCCGCGACGACCTTGTTCAGCGTCTGGATCAGGAGTTTGATCGCGAGCTGCTGGAGAAGGCCATGGTCCGGGTCCGGCTCCGGGTCGCCCCGCACAACTGGGAGGCGTTCCGGCTCACGGCCATCGACGGCGTGGAACCCCGCGAAGTCGCCCGGCGGCTGGACATGAAGATCGCCAACGTCTACGCCGCCCGGAGCAACATCCAGCGGCTGCTCCGCGAGGAGGTCGAGACTCTCGAGTGGGACGAAGACCAAGAGACGTAAAGGCAGATGATTGCGATGAGAGGCTGTGCCGGGCGTGAGCTACTGGAGCAGTTCCTGGGCGGGACACTTGAGCGCGGACGGCGAGCGAGGACGTGGCGGCGCACGTCGAGGTCTGCACCGCCTGCCAGGGACTTCTGGACCGGTTGACGAGCCGAGGTCCCGCCCTGCGCGCATTCGGCCTTGATCGGCAACGACGACGCCGAACCCGAGCCGGCGCCCGAGTTCCTGCGAGCGGCTGCGCCGCACCTTGCCGGCGGCGACGGCGCCGCCGGAATGTGCTGCTCAAGGCGGTCGCGCGACGGGATCGCGAGCCAAGCCAGTGACGACTCGGCGTGAGCCCGGGCTGGCTTGCTGGCGTCGCGCCGCCCCCGGCGGCGGTTCCCGGCTACGAGATCCTCGGCGAGCTCAGCCGGGGCGGCATGGGCGTGGTCTACCGGCGCGGCAGGTCGGCTTGAATCGGCTGGTCGCCTTGAAGATGATCCACGCCGGGGCCCGCGCCGGCGCCGTCGACCGGGCCCGCTTCCGCACCGAAGCCGAGGCCGTGGCCCGGCTGCACCACCCCAATATCATCCAGATCTACGACATCGGCCAGTGCGACGGCTGCCCCTACTTCACCATGGAGCTGGTCAGCGGCCCCACGCTGGCCCGGGCCTGCCAGGGCCGGCCGCAGCCGGCCCGGGCGGCCGCCACGCTGGTCGAGACCCTGGCCCGCGCCATCGCCTGCGCCCACCAGCAAGGGATCCTCCACCGCGACCTTAAGCCGGCCAACGTCCTGCTCGAGCCGGTCGGCACGCAGACGGCGTCGGGCCCGCGATGGGGAGGCCGATCTCCATGGGCAGTGCGATCGCTTCGCTCTCCACCTCGATCTGGACGCCGAAGCTCGCCGATTTCGGCCTGGCCAAGCGCCTTGATGACGTGAGCTTGACCCAGCACGGGCTGATCCTGGGCACCCCCAGCTACATGGCGCCGGAGCAGGTCGACGGCAAGGGACGGGCGCTCGGCCCCGCGGTCGATATCTATTCCTTGGGCGCGATCCTCTATGAGCTGCTCACGGGACGACCGCCGTTCGTCTCCGGCTCGATCGAATCGACGCTGGCCATCGTGGCGAGCGAAGACCCGATCCCACCGCGGCGGCTCCAGCCGGACGTACCGCGCGACCTGGAGACGATCAGCCTGAAGTGCCTGGAGAAGGAGCCGGCGCGGCGTTATTCCGAGCGCGGCGGAGCTGGCCGACGACCTCGGCCGGTTCCTCGAGCGGCGAGCCGGTGCTGGCGCGGCCGCCTTCGACCCTCGACCGCTGGGTGAAGCTAGCCCGACGCAACCAGGCCGTGGTCTGGGGCGTGGCCGGTATCCTGGCGGCGATCGCCGCTGGGGACGACGGCGACGGGCGTCATGGCCGTGCGCGAGTCACAGGCGCGGCAGCTCGCCGACCGCAACGCGCAGCGGGCCACTGCGAGTGCCCTTCAAGCCGAGGCCGCGCGGATGGCCGCCCTGGGTGAGGCGTACCAGGCACGCCTGGCGGCGGCCATGGCGGCGATGGGCCATAACGACGTCCGGGAGGCGGGCCGTCAGCTCCGGTTGGCCCCGGAGGAGCGGCGCGGCTGGGAGTGGCGGCACCTCCAGGGCCGGCTCGACCAGAGCCTCGCCGTCGTCACCGGACTGCCCGAGCTTGGATCCGTCGCCTTCTGCCCACCCGGCGAACGGATCGCCGTGGCCGACGGCCGGGGGTACCGGATCCTCGACGCCGTCACCGGGAAGCCGCTCGCCGTCCGTGCCGCCGACCGACCGTGCCACGCGCTGTACGCCTTCGGAACGCGCTCGGGACTGCGCTTCATCCTCGACCAATCGGTGGACACCCCATCCTTCTCGCTCACCGACGCGGGCGGCGTCACCCTGAGCCGGATCACGCTGCCGCCCGCTTACTCGATCGGGCATGACGGTTGCGACTTCGTGACGGCGATGAGCCGAGACGGCCGACGGCTCGCGCTGCAGACCTCACCCTACGGCTCGGCGCCGCTGATCGAGGTGTTCGACACCGCCACCGGGCTGAGGACTGCGACTTGCGGCGGACCCGACTCCTATCTCCTGGCGCTCGATTTCAGCCCCGACGGCACTCGCATCGCGGCGGTCCAGGAGAGCCAACAGGTCTTCCTCTTCGATGCGGAAACCGGAAAGCCGGCCGCGATCCTCTCGGGCCATCAGGGCATCGTCCGCGGCGTCGCATACAGCCCGGACGGGTTGCGCCTGGCCACGTGCGCGGACGACCAGACCATCCGCGTGTGGGAAGTCGAGACGGGTCGCCTGCTTCGCACCCTCCATGGCCATGTCGGCGGCGTCACGTGCGTCGCGTTCAGCCCGGACGGCCGCCGGCTTGTCTCGGGGGGCAGCGACAGCACGCTCCGGCTCTGGAACGCCGACGGCGGCGAGGCCCTGCTTGTCCTCAATGGACACTCCGCTCAAGTGACCCGCGTGGCCTTCGGCGGAGATGGCCGCACGATCGCCTCGACTGCCAGGGATGGCACCGCCCGGCTATGGGACGTCACCAGCCTGGAAGACACCCGCGTGCTCCGCGGTCACACCAGCTACGTCTATCCGGTCGCCTACAGCGGGGACGGGCGCTGGATCGCCTCGGGGTCTTGGGATTCGACCGTCCGCCTGTGGGACGCGGCGGGCGGCAGCCCGGCGCGCACGCTGAGGGGTCACACCAGGCCACTCGGCGCGCTGGCCTTCAGCCCCGATGGGGCCCGCCTGGCGTCCTGGGGTGAGGACTCGACCATTCGCATTTGGGACACCGCGACCGGCGAGGAATCCGAGCCCCATCTGAAGCATCTGGGCATGTATCACAGGGACTCGGTTTACAGCTTGGTGTTCAGCCCGGATGGCAAGCGGCTCGGCGCCCTCACCGGGCACGGTGTCAGCGAGGCCGGCAACTCTCCCGGCGAAATCACCGAGTCGGGTGTCCGCTTTTGGGACCTGGCGACCCGCGCCGAGCTTGCACCGCTGCGCCTCCCGCTCCGATCCGCCCGGGTCGTGGCGTTCAGCCCCGACGGCCGTCGACTCGCGGCCGGGGGGGATGACCCGAAGGTCGTCATCGTCGACGCGAATTCCGGCGAGTTGCTCGCCGAGCTTTCCGGCTTCACGGGGCGGATCCAGTCGGTCGTCTTCAGCCCCGACGGCCGCCAGATCCTGACCGCCGGCCAGGATCCGACGCTACGGCTCTGGGACTCGGAGACAGGCCGTTTAGTCCGGACCTTTGCCGGCCACAGCCTCGAGGTGCTCGCGGCCATCTTCCACCCCGACGGGACGCGGATCGCCTCCGGCGGCCACGACCGGAGCATTTGCGTCTGGGACACGGCCACGGGCGAGGAGCTGGTGCGACTCCCGGGCCATTCCTCGTACGTCTTCTCGTTGGCGTTCAGCCCGGACGGCGAGACGCTGGTCTCCGGCTCGGGCGACTCCACGGTGCGGCTCTGGGACGCCTTTCCGGTCGCACGCCGGCTCCAAGCGAGGCGCGCCAGGTGAAGAGTCCCGAATAGCAAGACAGCACAGAAGCAGAAAAGTCAGTCGAGGCGAGGCGCGGCACGTGAAATCTCCGCCGGGTCCGGAAGAATCATGGCTGCAATCCCGTGACGGCGCAGAAGTGTCCAAGGTCGAACCGATTGGCCCAATTCCAGTCTTCGAGTCCATCGGCCAGCAATTCGACGCGATGCCAATTCTCATCGTCATTGAAAAAGCCAGAGAGTCGATCGATGGCTTCGTCGATGGCCGCATTTCCTCGGCTACCGTGAGGAATCAGGTCCAGATCGGCGAAGCTGATTCCCGCACGCACCGGGTAGGTCGCCCCTCACGCGGCGTGATGTTGATCGCAGTCTGTTCGAGTCGTAGCTGATTCTCGTCCGACCTCGGCAGGGCGAAGTAGCTCCGCAATTCAACGGCCGAGCCCGGCTGTCCATGGGGTCAGACCATCCATGGGGTTAGACCAAGTTTCAAGTTTATTTCCCGTCCAATGAGTCTCACCCGGCCATCCCGATGGGAAGTGATTTCACATTGCAGATCACGACGTCGTCCGCTGAATGCACGGTTCGACTCAGGTCGCCGCGTTACGGGATGCGCAGGATGCGGCAAGTCTCTTCGTAGGTCGCTTCGAAATCCAGGGGCACCGCGAGGTTTTCGGCCAGCCAAAACGGCCAGAGCGGCAGCGGCCGACCGACCACGAAGGTGTGAGTCCACGCCCGAGAGTGCCAGGCATCCCCCTCGTGCGCCCAACGGCAGGCGGCGGCGTAAACGACCGGCGTGGCCAGCGAGGAATCGGCCTAGCCGAGGAGCCCTACCATATCCAAGCACAGATTGAACCTGCGCGTCGTGACCAGATCGAGGAGGGCGCCTGAGACGTGCTTGGACCTGGCGCTGTGTGCTTTGGGTGCAAATT
>CAWJTV010000038.1:0-227209 GCA_963845755.1 uncultured Planctomycetota bacterium | reverse complement strand
GTACAACGATGGCGACGACCGATTCGCGGCCCTGGTCCCGTATCGCGCCGGGACGGGCCTGTCCGCGATCGATCCCAGCAGTTCGCCCGAGATCACCAGTCTGGAGGCGACGGCGAGCGTGGCCGGCGGGCCGCTGACGCCCGGTGGTCCGAGCAGCCTGGTGACGATCAACCCCGGCTCGAACACGCTCGATGTGCTCGCGAACCTGGGCGGAGGATGGTCGTTCGCCAATCCCGTGACCATCGACACCCCGAGCCCGGCCCAGGTGGTCCGCATGGGCGACTTCACGGGGAACGGCATCGATGACCTGGCCGTCCTCACCGCCAAGGGTGTGATCATCTATCTCGGCAACGGCAAAGGCGGTTTCTCGTCCCCGGTGACTTACGACGCCGGCGTCGATCCCAGCGGCCTGACCGTCGCCGACCTCCTTGGTAACGGCCAGCTCGACCTTCTCGTCGGCAACGCCTATGGCGACGTGTTGATCCTCGTCGGTAATGGCGACGGCACCTTCCGGTCCTTCGAGCCGGTGAAGGCCGACATCGCCCTGGCCGTCGCCGACCTCACCGGCAACGGCGCCCGCGACTTCGTCTTCGCCGACCAGTCGCTCAACCGGGTCACGGTCGTCTACGGCACGCCCGGCGGGAATGCCTCCGGTCCCCAGGTCATCGGCAACCAGGCCACCGGCGTGCTGGCCCCGGGTGCGGTCCTGCTGCACGACCTCAACGGCGACGGCATCCCCGACCTGATCGTCGCCAACAGCGGCGGCAATAACGTCCTGGTCTACCCCGGGTTGGGCAACGGCCAGTTCGGCCCGCCGATCAACGGGACGCAGGGCTTCCCCGTCGGCACCGACCCGACGGGACTGACGGTCGCCAATATCCCGGACCCGAACTCACCCGACCAGGAACTCCGCGTCCTGCTGGTTGCCGATACGGGCTCCAACGACGTCTCGGTGTTGCTGAGTCAAGGCAGCGGGTCGAGCTGGACGCTGATCCCGGGGCCGCGGGTCCAGACCGAAGCCGGGCCGGTCGCCCTGGCCGTGGGCGACCTGCTGGGCAACGGTCAGACCGACCTGGCCGTGGCCAACAGCGGGGCCGATAACGTCCAGGTCTTCCCCGGCGTCGGCGGTGGGTTCTTCAAAGATCAGGCAACCACGGCGATCCCGGTCGGCGTGGATCCGTCCTCGCTGTTCCTGGGCAATTTCGGCCTGGGCCCGGGATTGGCCACGCTGAATCCCGGGTCGAATGACGGCACGCTGATCTCCGGCCTGGGCTCGGCCAATCCGGTGACCCAGAGCTTCGCCACCGGCGGTGACTCGCCGACCTCCGGCTTCGCCGGGGATTTCCTCGGCAACGGCTTCACCGACCTGGTGGTGGGCAACAACGGCGACGGCCATCTGGCGCTGTTGCTGGGTGGCCCGGGCGGCCTGAGCTTGTCCCAGACGCTGACCAGCCCCGCGGTGCCCGAACCGACCAGCCTGAGCTTTGCCGGGGTCTCCGACGGCACGCTCAGCTTCTACGCCAGCACGGCGGGGCGCGAGGCGGCGACGGCGATGGCCTTCGCGCTGAGCCCGGGCGCGGCGCTCTCCGGCGCGGCGCTGGGCGGCGGGACGGGGGAGTCGACCAGCTCGGCGCTGGCGTCGGTGACGGTGGGCTCGTTCCAGCAGGTGGCGCAGCTCCTGGGTGCCAACGGGACGACGCTGAGCCTGATCGCCCCATTGTTGACCGTCTCGATCGTCGCGGGCGAGTTCGCGGACGTCGCGGACGTGGAGGGGGGCGTCGCCCTGCTGGCCAACGTCCTGCCGGGTACCGGCCCGGGCTCGCTCGGTCAACCGGCCCGCAACGACCGCCCGGGCCCGCCGGTCGAGGGGGCCGACGATCCGGTGCCCGCCCTCGGACCGGCCGCCGTCGCCGCCCCGGCCCCCACGAGCCTGCCGGTGTGGGATCGGATCGCGACGGGCCTGGAACGGGCGTGGGAGCAGGTGCGCGCCGGCGTGATGGAGCGGGCGGGATTGGCGGAGGATGCCAGGGCCGGCCCGGTCTCCCCTCCGAACCGTGCGGCGCCGCCGAGGCCGGTCCCGGTCCCGGCGCCCTCCTCCGATCGTCGGCCGTCGTCTTCCCCGCCGGCCGGGCCCGCCGCCGCGGCCGATGCGGCCATCGCCGAGCTGGCGGCCGAGGGCCTCCCCGCGCCGGGCGCCGGGACGCCGGCGGACCGCAGGGCGAGCGGATCGCGGCCGGTCGCGGGCGGCTGGCGCTGCCGATCGCGACGGCGGCGGTCCTGATCACGGCGGCGGCCGTGCCCCGGGCGATCCGGCGAGCCCGGGGACGGCGGGGAGGTGATCGCGGACTCCGGCCGATTGGCGAACCACTTCCGCGCCCCGAGAACCACTGAGCGTTGCAGTAGGCCGTTGTGCAACGCCTTCAGCGTAGGGGACGGAGGGATTCGGTTGTCAACCCAGGGTGCCGCCTTCGGCGACCCTGGGCTTTGCTGTTCAACGCCGTTGGCGTAAGGGCCCGGCGTGGCCGTACCCCGCAGGGGTTCCAGAACACAGCCCAGGGTCGCCGAAGGGCGCACCCTGGGTCAGGGGCGACGCCCATCCTCCCTACTCCCTACCCCAACGGGGTTGCACAATGGAGCCCAGGGTCGCCCGACGGCGCACCCTGCGACGCGGTCGTCGTCTCCGAAGTTCTTCGCGCAATGGTCAGGAGACCCGCGCCGAGCGCAGTACGAGGTTTGGGTTTCTCTTCAACGCTCAGTAATGCTAAATTGGCTGGCGCCTGCAAGCGTCGCCGCCCCGGATCCGGGTCAACGATGTGTCCGACTCGAGCCGGAGGGCGCCGATGCCGACCGAGAAGCCGGAGGCCGAGACCTCGATCAGCCTGATGATGCGGGTCCGCCGCGATCCCGCCGACGTCGAGGCGTGGGAGGAGTTCGTCCGCCGTTACCAGCCGATGATCCGGGAATGGTGCCTGCGGTCGGGCGCACGGCCCGACGATGCCGACGACGTCGTCCAGGAGGTTTTGGTCAAGCTCCTCGCCGCCATGAAGTCGTTCGATTATGATCCCGACCGCAGCTTCCGCGCCTGGCTCAAGACGGTCACCCAGAACGCCTGGAGCGACTTCGTCCGGTCGCACCGCCGCGAATCCACCGAGGACCCGGAGTGGTTCCGGGCCCTCCTCGACTCCCGCGCGGCCCTCGACGACCTGAGCGGCCGGATGGAAGACGCCTTCGATCGCGAGCTGCTCGAGATCGCCATGCGACGCGCCGAGAAGCGGGTGAAGCCGGCAAACTGGCAGGCCTTCCGCCTGACGGCCATCGACCAGCGCAGGGTGCCGATGTCGCGCGGGAACTCGGCATGACGGTCGCCCGGGTCTTCATGGCCAAGCACCGGGCCCAGCGGATGATCGAGGAGGAGATGCGCCGGCTCAGCAAGGAACCGAATTGAGGCCGCCGGCCTCCCGAATTCCGCCACACCGCGCATCCGCCCTCTTTCGATCAAGGCATAATTTCAAAAACACAGGACTTCAACTCGCCTTGGCGAGATCGAGGAACACGATGCTCGAAGGATTGCCGACAGGGCTGTAATGTCCGGTGAATTTGAGTCCGCCCGTCTCGCGATCGACCTGGAAGACGGCGATGTGGTCAGCCCGCTGATTGCAACAATAGAGGAACTGGCCGGTGGGGTCGAAGTTGAAGCTGCGCGGATAGTCTCCCCGTGTCCATTCTTCCCCTCGGAACGTCAGGCCGCCCTCCGGGCCGATGGAAAAGATCCCGATGCTGTCGTGCAAGCGGTTGCCCGCATAGACAAATCGTCCATCGGCGGAAACCAGGATCCCGGAACAGAAGTTCGTGCCAGCAAATCCGGGCGGCAAGGTGGAGATCGTCTGCCGCGGTGCCAATCGACCCGTCCCGCCGTCGTAGTCGAACAGGACGATGGTCGAGGCTTCCTCCTGGATGGAGTAGAACCAACGGCCGTTGGGGTGAAAATGGAAATGCCGCGGCCCATCTCCGGGTGGCAGCGAGACCGCGTGCGGTTCATTCGGAGTCAGCTCGCCCACCCGTTCGTTGAACCGCCAGACGAAAATCTGATCCAGGCCCAGGTCGACATGCAGCACGAAACGCCCGGAGGGATCGGCCCGAATCATGTGCGCGTGAGTCCGATCATGTCCGCTGACGGCGAAGCTGCCCGGTGGACGGCCGGTCGCCCGGGTGGGGCCGATCTTGCCGGCATCCTTCTTGATGTCCGCGGCATCGCCCAGACGACCGTCGGGCCCGATCGGCAGCACGGCGACGGAGCCGCCGAAATAGTTGGCCACCAGGACGAATCGTCCGGACGGATGGACGCTCACATAAGTCGGACCGGCACCGCCCGAGCGAACGCTGTTGAGCCAGGTCAAATGCCCGTCGGACGGATCGACGGCGAAGGCGCTGATCGTGCCTTCCTTGCCGTCACCCACCTGATCGGTCTCATTGGCGGAATACAGCCGGGTTCCAGCGGCGTTCGGTGCCAGGCAGCTCGGGCTCGTCCCCATCTCCTGGACGCCGGCGGGCGTCATCGCCCCGGTGGCGCGATTCACCCGGAAAAGGTGGATGCCCCGACCATTGCCGGGCGGTCGATCCACCTGCGTCGGCAACACATCGCGAAGCGGAGAACTGAACGTCCCGACATAGGCCATGAGCGGCCCACCGGCTTCACGCGATCGCGCCTGGAGCGAATCGGCGATGAGCGGCGTTGTCCCCACCAGGGCAACCGAGGTCCCCAGGAACGAACGACGAGAACGGTCGAGTGGAGTCATGGCAAGAATCGTTCAACGCCCTCCAAAGATGCTGATGCGATCGGCCGCCCGTCGGCCCCTAAAAACTCCCCCGAACCCCCCTTCGCCAGGGGGGATAATTGAGGAGGAGTGCCCCATTTCCTTTCCCCCCCTGACGAAGGGAGGGCGGGGGCATAGGCGTTAACTTAAGGGCCTGATCCGTGAAGGCCGACCGTCGTTTTCCTGGGGGAATGCCGGCACTCCGCAGGCGATCCCGTCCGGGAGCTGTGATGCCCCGATCGTTGGGATGGATCTCGTTCCCACGGTCCCCGTGGGAATGCCGTCTGGGACGCTCTGCGTCCCTCCCGCCTGAGTCCATCCCTCCTCCGCCGGTCGGGTCCGACGACGCGGAGCGTCGAGGACGGCATTCCCACGGGGACCGTGGGAACGAGGGACTCCGGACCCGGGGTGGTCTGGCACGCGACGTCTCGAAAATCCCGCGGATTTCATCTAGTTCTTCCTCGCGGCCGGCTGGTTGAACGTCCGCTCCACCTGGTCTTTCGGGTCGGTGGAGACCGGGCCGTCGCGCCACAGCCATCGCATCATATCCGGCAGGATCGCCCCGCCGAACTTCTGCCCATGCGCGTTCATCCCCCACGAGTAGGTCACGTCGTATCCCTTCTGCGTGAGGGCCTTCATCAGCCGCACGTTCTGGTAAAACCAATCCCGCTTCTCGTCGTACCTGCCATTGCGGAGGCCCCGGTTGTCGTTCCGCCCGTCGCACAGGAACACGCGGATCGGCTTCTTCTCGCTCGCCAGGACCTTCTCCGGGTAGACGTGACCGCCGCGCAGGTTCACGAAGCTGCCGACGTTGCTCAGCACCTTCCGGAAGTCGTTCGGTCGCTCCCACGCGACCGTGAAGGCCGCGATCGCCCCCGAACTCGACCCGCCGATCCCGTGCATCTCCGGGTCATTCGCGATGTTGAAGTCCTTTCGCAGGGCCGGCATCAACTCCTCGGTGATCACCCGCGCGTATTTGTCATCGAGCGAGTTGTACTCGGTCGGCCGATTGGTGTCCCGGTCCCCCCAGTTCCGCGGCGTGGGCTCGGGCTGGTCCGGCCGCCGGCCGGGATTGATGAACACTCCCAGCATGACCGGGATCTCCCGCCGATAGATCAGGTTGTCCATCACGTTCTGGGCCCGCATGTCCCCCTTCTCGTCCTTGAACGCCTGACCATCCTGGTAGACCATCAGGGCGGCCGGGACGGCGGGGTCGTACTGGGCCGGGACGTAAACCCAGTACGTGTGCTGGGTGCCGGCGTAGACCTGGCTAGGGAGCGTGTAAGGCCCGCGGATTTCCCCCTTCGGGACACCCTCCTGCGGCAGGGAGTCGGGCCCGAGTCGGTACTGGGAATCCGGGTTCGGGCGCGGCACCGAGGGCGATGGCCCGCGCGCTGCGCGCCTGGTTCTTGAATCTTGATCTCCTCGAGCGTTGTGGCGCAGAGGAAGTCGTCGAAATAGATGGTGTCAACCGATTTGGTGTGCGGGTCGCGATGGATTCCCGGCTGGGAGAAGTAGACACTCTGCGGACCCTTCGTCTGGACCTTCTTATCCAGGACCACCACGCCGTCCCACCAGAGCTTGACATTCCCCTTGGCCGGATCTTCCGACCAATGAATGTGCATGCCCAGTTGATGCCATCGGCCGACGGTGAAATCCGCCTCCCAATGAACGCCCTTTCGGCCCAGGTTGCCCGTGCCATACTTGATGAACGTGCCAGCCCCGTCCTTTTTCGGCTCCACCCACCACGTCATCACGTTGTTATAGCGCGGCGGCGGGCTGCCTTCCCAGTAGAAGAAATTGTCGCGGTCCTTGGGTGCATCCTTCATGTACATATAGAACGACACGAAGGTGTCCGACTCCTCCTTGACCGTGACTTTGGGCCCATTGGCCTGGACGCGCAATTGCCGCGCGTTGAAGACGTTGTCTTCGTGGATCGTGAATCGGCCGGCGTACTTGCCGGAGTGGACGATATCGGTCACGACCTCGATATGACCCGGCTTGATATTCTTGCTCCTGCCGCTGAATTGGCTGAAGTCGCCGGTTTCGAAGTCGGCCTTGAAAAGAATCTCGGCCTCCGCCGGTTCGAGCCAGGAAATCGCGCCTGACAGCACGATGACAAACGCCAAACCGCCATGCTGTATGATTCGTCTCATAGGTGACCGTTTCCTCTGGATTTGCACGCCCGGCGAGATGCCACCGCCGGTCTTGCGATGAAGCCGAACCCCGCGAAATCCCATTGCCCGACCCTCAGGTGGTGACTGCCCGAGGCGGCCCCATATTGGTGCTCGACCGTGAAGAACGCCACGATCGGCCGGGTCGCCGGCAGCATGGCCCGTAACCGAGCCGCGACGATCCGGGCCTCGAGAGTGGCCCCGTTCCGATAACCAGGTCATCCCGTCGTCCAGATGGCCACCTCGCCGGAGCGATAGGCGCGATTGCCCAGGTGGGCGGCCGATGCGGCGCCGACGCCCGCCTCGGCCGGCGCGTTGGGCCGCTGACGACTGCGGACGCACTCGACCCAGTTGGTCAGGTGGAGCAGCTCGCCGTCGGGCTTGTCGTAGAAGTCCGCCCCCTTGTGGGGATTGCTCCCCAGGATCCACGACTCGGGCTTCCCCTTTCCGTGCTCGGGGGTGATCTCGTATCGTCCCCGATCGATGTACAGCGTGCCGTCGGTCCCCATGAACGTGATCATGGCGCCATAGGTCGCATTGGAGAACGTTCCTTCGAAGTGGGCCTGGATGTTGTTCGGGTACTCCAGGATGCACTGGATCGTATCCGGGGTCTGCCAGACATCCTTGCTGGCATAGTGGTCGCCGATGCTCGTGGCCTTGACCGGATGATCGGCGTCGATGAACCAGTGGGCGACGTCGATCCAGTGGACCATCAAATCGGTGAGGAGTCCACCGCCGAAGTCCCAGAACCATCGCCAGTTGCGGAATCGGAAATCGTCGAACGGCTGATCGGGGGCCGAGCCGAGGAAGTCCTTCCAGGCGACCTGGCTGGGATTAACGCCCATCGGCGTGCGACGGAACCGGAAGGTCCCGCCGCGGTTCCAGCTCAGGTGAATCTTGAAGATCTCGCCGATCCGCCCGCCCTTGACGAGCTCGCGCGCCTTCTGGATATGCGGCATGCTGCGCTGTTGCATGCCGACCTGGACGACCTTCTTGTTCCGATTCTGGGCGTCGATGATCGCCGCGCCCTCGGCCAGGTCATGGGTGAGCGGCTTCTCGACATAGACGTCCTTGCCGGCGTTGCACGCGTCGACGGACATCGGCACGTGCCAGTGGTCGGGGCTGCCGATCAGGACGGCGTCGATGTCCTTGCGGTCGAGGAGCTCGCGATAATGCTTGGTGGCGATGGCCTTGGGGTCCGCGAGTTTCTTGCCGGCGTCCAGATGGGCATCGTAGATGTCGCAGACGGCCGCGAGCCGGACGCCCGGCACCTTGGCCAGCGACTGCATGAGCGTCCGGCAACGCCCGCCGGTGCCCAGGCAAGCTACCTCGAGGGTGTCGTTGGCCGAGTAGCCTCGCGCCGATTCGAGCGTCGACAGCGTACCCGCCGCGACGGCACCCATGCCGCCGATCGTCTCCAGGAAGTTGCGCCGCGAGGTGGAGCGGACCATCGTCGTTCTCCTCAAGGGGGGAATCGGTCGTCTTGCGCAGTCTATCGGCGGCGCGGATCGAGGGCAACACTCCGCCAGGATTACGCGCGGCGATGTTGCTCGTCGTTGAACGGGTCCCAGCGCTCAACCTGACTCTGTGCCTTCTCGGTATGCCGCTGGCTGCTCGTCTCGGCAGTCCTCTGAAGATTCCGGGAGGCTCTTTCGAGTTGACCGAACAGACTGGCCATTTCTCGATCGCCGGTCGAACGGCGGAGGAGTCGATCCGCGCCTCGATCCGGTCCCATCAGCACCAGGATCATCATCAGCGGCGCGCCAGATCGACTCATGGGAGCGTCCCACCTTCTTACGCCATAGATCAGCGGCCCGCCGACAGGCGGCTCCGCTCGATCGCCCGAGACCAGCGGCCCAGTCGCACGACCATCGGGAAGGGGTTGAGACGATACCAGGCTCTACATTGGGAATTCGACGTAAGTCCTCAATCCTTGTTTCGGAGGTCATTGATGCGAGGGGGATAATCGCGGAACGTCGCTGCTGTCGCGCCGGACTGGCTGGACTGCCCATCTTACTCGGGCTCGAGGCGTTCGCGGTCGGCACGCAGCCCGGCGACCTCGGCCTCCAGCTCCCGGATGCGGGCCTGGAGCCGATCGACGACCGCGGCGACCGTCGCCTCCGGGAGCCGACGGCGGATGTGCCGCGGGCAGTTCATGTCCCACGCCTCCACCTCGAAGACGATCGCGCGCTCGGGGTGGGCGGGGTAAGCAGGATCGCCGAGCCTCTGAAGGAGTTCCTCGTCACCCTCGACCACCCGAGCCCGGCCCCAGAGTTTCACCCGGCGCCGGTTCACATAGTCCATGAGGAACACGAAGGCTTTCGGGTTCTCGGACAGGTTGCCGAGCGTGATGTACTGCCCGTTGCCGCCGAAGTCGGCGAACCCCAGCGTCCGCTCGCCCAGCACCTTCAGGAAGCCGGGCGGCCCGCCCCGGTGCTGGATATACGGCTGCCCCTCGGCGTTGGCCGTGCCGAAGTAGAACATGTCGAGCTGAGAGAGGAACGTCTCCAACTCCGGCGTCACGGTCGTCTTCCAGCCAGATCCCGATTCCACGCGGGCGTAGGCGTCTCGGGAGCCCTTCTCGACCTGGATGGCCTTGACGGCCGGCGTGAAGGCCACGTCGCTGGGAAAACTCGGCATGGGTATCGCCCTCGATCCGCGATGATTGCGGCCCAATCCCACGGGACACCGCGCCGGGCCTCGTGGGTCACACGGGCGAGGCCCGGCTCATGCACGCAGATGCGGGTCAGGGCTTCGGCGCGGCGCCGATGCCCCGTTTCGACAGGAAGTCCCGCATCAGCCGGGCGATCGTCGGGCCGTCCTCCTCGAGGGCGAAGTGGCCCGTATCGAGCAGGTGGAATTCGACATCCTTGATGTCCCGCCGGTAGGGGTGGGCACCGGCGGGCGGGAAGATCGCGTCGTTCTTGCCCCAGACGATGAGCGTCGGGGGCTGGTGCTTGCGGAAGTACGCCTGCCACTCGGCGTAGTGCGGCGGGTTCGACCCGTAGCTGTATAACAGGGCCAGTTGGATCTCGGCGTTGCCGGGACGGTCCAGGAGCGACTGGTCGATGTTCCAGGTGTCCGGGCTGATCGCCTCGACGTTGCGGACGCCGTGGGTGTACTGCCACCGCGTGGCCTCTCGGGTCAGGAACTTCCGCAGTGGGGCGGCGTTGGCCTCGGTGCGGTCCTTCCAGTATGCCTTGACCGGCACCCAGAACTCGTTGTCGAGGCCCTCGTCGTAGGCGTTGCCGTTCTGGACGATCAGCGCCGTGACCCGCTCCGGGTGACTCACGGCCAGCCGGTAGCCGACCGGAGCCCCGTAGTCCTGAACGTAGAGGGCGAACCTCTTGAGCCCGACCCGCTCGGTGAAAGCATCGATCACCTTGGCGAGGTTGTCGAAGGTGTACTCGAACTGTTCGACCGAGGGGGCCGAACTGTTGCCGAAGCCGGGGTAGTCGGGGGCGACGACGTGGTAGCGATCGGCCAGGGCCGGGATCAGGTTGCGGAACATGTGTGACGACGTCGGGAAGCCGTGCAACAGCAGAATCGCCGGGGCGTCGCCCGGCCCGGCCTCCCGGTAGAAGACGTCGAGGCCGTTGACCTTCACGGTGCGGTGGAAGACCTGCCCGGCCGGAGCCGCCGCCGGGGCGACCTCCTGAGCACGGAGGGTCGCATGGGACACAAGGCTGCCGAGGGCCAGGACCGCGGGGATCAGTACCGTCTTACGGGTGCGCATGGATCTCTCCTGGGAGTGTCGGGACCTATACAGACAGGTCTGTATGGGTAACTCGAAAAAAGCGAACACGGTCATCCTTTCTTGATCTTCGACAGCAGCCGTACGGCCGCCTCACGGGCCACGTCGGCGGGCCGGGACGTGCCCTCGATGACCGCCGTGACGATGGCCCCCTCGACCAGCAGGGCGACCGCCGGGGCCAGTTTCGCCGCCGGCTTCCCCATCGACTCCTCAATCAGCCTCGCGACGAAGGAGTAGAACCGGCCCTTGTGCTCTCGGACGAAGGCGAAGCCGGGATGGCCGCAGTCGGTCAGCTCCACCGAAGCGTTGATGAACGCGCAGCCCCGGAAGGTCGGCGTCTCGAACCACTCCTTCAGGGCGGAGAACAGGGCACCGATCGGGTCCTCGCCGGCTTCGACGTGCCGTCCCATCGCCTGATCGAACCACGTCAGGAACTCCCCCTCCCGGTATTGGAGGACGGCCAGGATGAGGTCGTCTTTGCCCGGGAAGTGCGAGTAGAGGGTCATCTTGGCGACGCCCGACTCGGCAATGATGCGGTCGATCCCGACGGCCCGGACTCCCTCGGCGTAGAAGAGGCGGTCGGCGGTGTCGAGGATGCGCCGGCGGGCGTCGGAGGTGGCCTTCGTGCGTCCCATGCCGCTTTTATACAGACAGGTCTGTCTATAGTCAAGAGGGAAGGGTTTGGCTTTTTGGCTCATGGGCCAATAGAACGGGAATCAGCCCACCCCTTCTCTGGGCCGTCTGACGCTCGACCGGAAAACTCGCTGCGTCCCCGTTTCCCGGTCGCGGTCGCGGTCGGTCCTACGATCGGGGCGCCGCCACGAAATTGAACGCCGCGAACGGGTAGGCCCGCGTCCGCTCGAAGCCGACGAAGTCAAGCCGGCTGCCCCCGTCGAGGTAGTCCCGGATCTGCCATACGTCGTAGCCGATCTCGCCGACGAGAAGCCCGAAGAGATGCGCGGCGCCCTGGCGTGAGAGACTCGGGCCACACTCGAACATCACAACCGGCTGCCCCTCGTCGAGCATTCGCCGGGCGCCGCGCAGTACCGACGCCTCGTGGCCCTCGACGTCGATCTTCAGGAAACCGACCCGGTGCCCCCGGGGTACGAGGTCGTCCAACGGCCGGCACGGAACCGAGATCGGCACGGCGCCGGCCGATCGCGTCAGGCCACTGTATCCCGACCGGTTGCAGTCGAGCCAGAATTCCGCCGTGCCGGCCCGCTCGCTCAGCACTACTGAGTGGACCGCCACGGAGGGGAACCGGCGTCCCAACCACGCGGACTGGTACGACACCGGCTCGATGGCGATGTGCCTCCCGACTGGCGCCAATCGCACCATCTCCTTCAGCACCGACCCCAGATGTGCGCCCGCGTCCACGCAGTTCGTCGCCTTCCCGATCGACCGCCGCATCAGCTCGGCCATGCGGTGGGGCTCGCGGCGGAGCTCCGCAAGCTCCGGATGGCGCAGGTGATCGGGGGTCCTCCGGATCCACCGGATGGCCTCGGCCACCGGCGCGAGCGGCGAGTGCAGGACGGCGAACGCGATCCGGTCTCTCAGCATCGTTAGCTCCTCTCGGGAAGAGCAGCATAACGGGGCTCAATCCGTAGGCGCGCTGACCACCGCACATTGACCCCCTCTACAGCCCGACATGAGGCAGGAGAAACAACAGGGACTTCACCACCGTCCATGATCGTCTTTGACGTATACATGAATTGGAGTGCGCACACAAGTGTCGGTTGAGAAAAAACAGCGTGCTTTGCTTTGTAAGTGAATCATCCGCCATGATAAAAAGTTGACGTCTTTGGCCATTCAGAGGGGTTGGCGGATATAGATAGCCACACATGGCTAGTTGTCGCCTAAAGGTCCTCCGTGCCCGACCGATCGGGGGATTGCCACTTCCGCGGTTGGGGTCGATAATCAGCACCGCCGACCGCTCCGACCCAAGAGATCACGAGTTGTGCGTAACGACCGGCTCGCGGCGGACGCGGCCCGCCAGAAGGCTCAGGCTGGCTCCGTCGAGGATTGGGCGACAGGATCCCTGTTGGCGGCCCGGCAAGCCTACCAGGACCCGGCGCCCACCTTTGAAGGGGAACCCGACTCCTTTGAGATGGTCTGTGGCACGAAGGGTCTACCGCGGAGAATCGCCGCTCTCTCGCCGGACCGGCTGGACCAGGATGCGGTCGACGCGGTTGCCGTCCATGTCGACGACTTCGAAATGGAGGGCACCGTCATCGAAGCTCTCCGCGATCCGGGGGATGTGCCCAAGCCGGGCGACGACGAAGCCGGCCAGCGTATGGAAGTCACCCTCGGGGGCGGCCGGCAGGTCGAGGAGGTCGCGAAAATCGTCGAGCGGCAGCCGGCCGTCGATCAGCCAGGACCCGTCGGGCCGCTGGACGGCCGGGGGCTCCTCATGGTCGGCGCTCTCGGGCAGGTCGCCCACGATCGCCTGGAGGATGTCGGTCAGCGTCAGGAGGCCCTCAACCGTCCCGTATTCGTCGAGCACGATGGCGTTGTGAGTGCCGGAGGTCTTGAACATCTCCAGGATCTTCAATCCGTGCGTCCCCTCGTAGAGGAACAGGGGGAGCGTGAGTCGTCCCTTGATTCGGAAGGGTTCGACGTTCGGGCCCTGGCCGAGCAAGTCCTTGACGTGGACGATGCCCAGCAGGTTGTCGAGGCTCTGGTCGCAGACGGGGAATCGGGAGTGCGGGCTGCCGATGACCTTGCGCCGGATCTCCTCGGGGGAGTCGGCGAGGTCGAGCCAGACGACCTCGTTGCGCGGGGTCATCAGGGACCGGGCGCGGCGATCGCCGAAGCGGAGGACCCGCTTGACCATCGCGTGCTCGACTTCCTCAAAGACCCCCGCCTCGGTCCCTTCCTTCATGAGGACACGGATGGCTTCCTCGGTGACCGGTGGCTCGGGGGCCGGACGGATGCCTACGCCTCTCAGGGCGAAATCCGTCGCCGCGCTCAAGGCTCCGACGATGGGGTTGGCCAGCATTGCCAGCAACCGGGTCGGCCACGAGACCAACCCCGCGATCGGCTCCGGCCGATTCTGGGCCACTCGTCTGGGCACAAGCTCGCCCAGCACGAGTGTCGCAAGCGTGATGCCCAGTGCGACCACGCCGACCGCGATCGCAACGCGGTAAGGGCCAACCGGCTCGGATTCGCCGATCGCACGGCTCAGGGCGGGTACCAGGGTCGCACCACCGTAGGCCCCGGCCAGGGCGCCCATGAGCGTGATCCCTGTCTGGAACGCCGGCGCGTACCCTTTGGGATCCGCGCCGAGCCGCAACGCGGCCTCGGCACCGCGGTCTCCTCGGCCCGACCGATCCTTCAGCACCGAAGGGCGTGCCGACCCCAGGGCGAACTCCGCCATGGCCAGCAAGCCCCTGGCTACGATCAAGCCCAGTACCACCAGGACTCCCACGATCAGCGATTGCATCGGATCGATCTCGCGCGGTAATGCCGACCGGCCGGTATTCTCTATCCCACCATGCGGTCGTGGCCGCAATCGCCCGACGCGCCCGCGAGCGACGCCGGCCTGAGCCGTCGCCGGATGCCCGGCCGATCCTCGCGCGGGCCGGTACGATGTAGGCCGAGCGATCACTTGGCGCAATCCACCGTCATCTAGAAATTTTCAAAAAATTTATTGCCCTGTAGCATAAGGACTTAAATAAATAACTCCGCCCGTTTTGGCCGAAACGCGTTCACGCTTTTTCAAAGTTGCGGCATCCTGATGATTAGAGCTTCATCCTTGGCTCCTCCGAGGTCGCCTGCAAGGGCGGTTTGCCGCGATCGATGCCCAACTCGGGAACCGCGCCGCACGATCACCTGGCGTCCGATCATCCACGACGAGGCTATCAAGCATGACTGCCTGGCGCATGCGATCATTAGTCCTTGCTGGATAGCATCGAGATCCGAGGGACTCAACCAACCTTGAAGACCGCGTGCGAAAAATTGTCGAACGAAGCCAGGAATCCCGGGGTTGCGGGATCGTGAAAACCGCAAAACGAACCCAACGGCCCGGTCTGCGAGGGCCGATTTCTGCAAAACGAACCCAGAATACCCCGCGGCGCGTTTGAAAACCCCCAAAACGAACCCAACTGCCCGCGCAGTCGGTCTGACCGGCGAATCTTCTCTAGTCAGCAAACTCAACTCAGCCGGCCGCAGAGTGCTCACCACTCCAACCCGCAAGTTCGTCGCGATCCCGTGCTAGACACGGAACACTATAACGGGAAACGCAGCCGAAACCACTGGGCGCGCGAAGACTGTGCCGACGCGCCGGCGCGGGGATTGGGGGCAACGCCCACAGAAAGGGGGATCTCCACCTGTCGGGCGGTTTCGTCGGGTGATGAACGTATTTTCCCTACGGCAGGCGATGAGGGTATGATGAACCGCCGGAACGCGCGTTCCATTCCCCGGCGCGGCGATGCGGATCCCGGGAGGAAGGGCCACGACGCCGACCCGACGCGCGGCCGCGGGTGCGGTACTCGACAAATCAGTCCATCACAGGGACATCGATACGATGATTTCCCCGCATGCGCCGCGTCCCCTTGAGCGCGTTATTCGCATCCCAGATCCGCCGTGCCAGGGCCACATGATATCCGTCGCGTACCGAGTCGCGAATGGCCATGAGCATCGATGCCAGGGACGACGCGGAGAGGTCCGAATCGTTGAGGACGTCGTCGATGAGCGAATCAATTTGATCGAGAGCTTTCGTAGATCCCATACCATCCCACTTCCTGGTCGCGACGCCGCGTCATGGAGCTCAACATTGATGCAACGCTATTACCAGCGCGAGTCCGAAGCGATCAGGTGAAACATTTCCACCTTATCCGGAACTCGCCTCATAGGTTGCTCGCTCCCTCTGCTCATGTTCGTCGAGACCAGGGGCTCTGTCAAGGAAACGGGATTGCAGGAATCGTTCCGGACGATCGCGCGTTGTCTTTGGTAAACATTGCGGGTCAGCACGTACAGGTCCGCCCATTTGCCTAATTCAGAGATAGGGGAGCACGGACATGTTGAGTCTGCCGCTCTCGCGCGGTAGGGTGATGGCGAAAAGTCACGTCCAGGTCGGGGTCATCTCACCAATTCTGCCGGTTGTCGCCGTGAGAAGACGAAAGATTTGACAAGCCGGCGTTCGATTCGCTGTCTCGAGACGCCCGGCGTGACGCATGCGTCCGGGTCGGGGGAGATCACGATGCCATACGTCAGTTGTCCGACCTGTGGGGAGCGGGGCAAGATCCCGTCGACCTTGATCGGCGCCCGGATCAAGTGCCGGAAATGCGGCCTGAGCTTCCAGGTTTCGCCGCCCTCCACCAAGGGCGCAGGGGCGCCCGTCGCCGCGGCGACGACCGGCCCGTCGGCGGCCGTCGAGCACCAGGGGATCGAGGTCGAGGGGCTGGATGCGTCTTCGTGGGCGGTTCCCACCGACACGGCGATGGCGCTCAAGGCCGAATCCGACCGCCCCGTCGACGTCCCTCAGCCGCCCGAGGCATCGCCATCCTTCGTCCCGATGAGTTCGGTGCCGGCAGGGGCCGGGACCCGTGAGTACAAACTCCTCACTCCCAGGGACAAGATCTTCGACGGCCGATTCGACCTGGCTCGGCTGGAAGAGGCGCTCAACCACTTCGCCCGTCAGGGCTGGGTGGCCAAATCCATGTCGACACCCCACGTCAAGGGATTCTCGGGCGTCCTCGAGGAGACGATTGTTGTCCTCCTCGAGCGCTGCAAGGAGGGGACCTGAGCGCATCCCAATCCTTGATAAAGCACGGGCCGGGAATCACCTCCCCGGCTTTTCCGCCATCCAGAACCCCGGACTCGTTCGGGAATGTTGAATCGAGAAGAAGTGAAGGACCGCCGTCGGGTGCTTGGACGAGGAGCGACACCCGGTACAGTTCGGCTCATCTCCCATTCGATCGGATGAACGACCTCTCGGGAAGGAAGGAAAAGATTCCGGCTCCAGGTACATCGAGCCGGAATCTCACCGCCCGAAACGACGAGACGGATCATCTCGCGATCGGACCGTCAGCATGCACCGAATCGGTCCAACGGCAATCCGTCTCTCACGGCGACGCCTGCATCGGCTTACCTCATAAGGACCATGAGATCGAAAAACCGAACGCGGTTCCGGCGGTTTCTCCGGAAAAGGCGGTCTCGAGATCCCAGCCGACGAGAGGGAGCTGGAATCCGAACATCCTTGGAAATCAGGGCTTCGGTGATTTCAGACATACAACCTTGATTTCGCCGACCAACCCTCGTCATACTGGAGAGAGAAAGCCCAACTATGCTTGGATGGCCGTCCGGAACGGAGTGGAGACGTCGAGGCTGATGTCATCGGCTGGCGGTATCGAACCGAATGCGACGTCGCGCGAGGCGGAGCTCGCGGCGGCGACCGGCGGTGACCCGGCCGCGCGCTGGAGCGCGCTGGAGGCGTGTCGCGATTATCTTCGGCTGGTCGTGCGGCGGGGTAACTGGTCGAACCCGGCGGGCTGGTCAGCGACCTCGGACCTGATCCAGGAGACGATCGTCGACGGCTGGCGGAACTTCTCGAAATTCCATGGCCGGACGCCGGGTCAGCTCCGCGCCTGGCTCAAGGCGATCCTGATCCACGGGTCGCTCAATGCCCAGCGGCGTGCCAGGCCGGCAAGCCTCGAGTCGGTGGTCCTCGCCAGCTCCACGACATCACCGAGCAAGGCCGCGGCGCGGAACGATTCGCACGCGGCACTCGACGCTGCCCTGGGCAGCCTGTCGGAACGTCATCGCTCGATCATTCACCTACGAATCTGGGATCAGTTATCGTTCGGGGAGATCGGCACGAAGCTGAACATTTCGGAAGATGCGGCGCGGATGCTCTACGGCCGGGCGCTGGCGAGGCTCCGCGAATCGATGAGGCCCGGCCATGACCCCGGATGAGACGAGCCCGGTCCCGGTCGACGAGCGGTTGCTGGCGGAGGTGTTGGCCTGCGATGCGCTGCTGCACAGCGGTCCGACCGCACAATTCCCCGAGATCACCGCTTTCCCTTCCACCGTCGAGGAGGACGACCGGGCGCGACGACGACTGTTGCTCCTGCTCCGGATGCTGGACGCGGCGGAGGTGCCGGCCGGCTCGCCCGGGGAAGCGGATACGGATCAGGGTCGGGGCACTCTCGATGCGGATCGTCCGCTGCTGGGCCGCTTCGAGGTCGTCGAGGACCTCGGTTCGGGCGGCTTCGGGTTCGTGATCCGCGCCCGCGATCGCCTGCTGGGCCGCGAGGTGGCCTTGAAGATGCCGCTGCCCGAGCGCGTACTGGCGCCGGGGGATGTCGATCGGTTCCTCCGCGAGGCCCGCGCCGCGGCGCGGCTCGACCATCCCCACATCGTCCGCGTCTTCGATGCCGGCGAGCTCGGGCCGCTGGGCTACTTCATCGCTTCGGAGTTCTGCCCGGGACCGAGTCTGCGCCGCTGGTTGAAGTCGCGGAATCAGCCCGTGGCGGCGCGGCTGGCGGCGCGGTGGATGGCCGCGATCGCCGACGCGGTCCAGCACGCCCACGACCGGGGAATCCTGCACCGCGACATCAAGCCGGACAACGTGATCCTGGCCCGTGTCTCGTCGGCACCCGAGGGCCTCATTCCGCGATTGACCGACTTCGGCCTGGCCAAGTTCGAGGAAGAGGCCGGCAACGAAACCCGGAGCGAAGCCCGGCTGGGCACGCCTCAGTACATGGCGCCGGAACAGGCCGCGGGGCGTCGCGGCGAGCTCGGCCCCGCGACCGATGTCTACGCCCTGGGCGCAACGCTCTATGAGATCCTGACGGGCCGTCCGCCGTTCCGAGGCGAGACCGACGCCGAGACGTTGCGACTGGTCCTCGAGTCGGAGCCGGTCGCGCCCCGTTCGCTACGGCCAGGGCTTCCGCGCGACCTGGAGACCATCTGTTTGAAATGCCTGCGCAAGGAGCCGGCGCGGCGGTACGGCACGGCGGCGGATCTCCACGACGACCTGGAGCGGTTCCTGAAAGAGCGTCCGATCTGGGCGCGCCGGACTTCCGCCGCGGAGTGGGCGTGGCGGTGGTGCCGGCGGAACAGGGCGGTGGCGGGCCTGCTGGTGGCCGTCTTCGTCCTGCTGGCGGCGGTGGCCGGTGTCGCGTCGGTCGGATATGTGCGCGAGGCCGCCGCGCGGGCGGTGGCCGAAGCGGCGGAGCGCAAGGCGGAGGGCGAGGCCGAGCGCGCCACGCGGCGGAGCACGAAATCCGCCGGCAGTGGTATGCCGCCAGCGTCAACCTCATGCAGCCGGCCTGGGACGCCGGTCACATCGGGCGACTGCGAGAGTTGCTGACCGCGACCGAGATGTATCCAGACCGGGGCTTCGAGTGGTACTACTGGCGGCGCCTCTGCCACGTCGAGCGGTCGGACCTGATCGGACCTCAGGCCGGCGTCCGGTCGGTGTGCTGGTCGCCCGATGGCAGGCGGCTGGCGACGGCGAGCTGGGATGGCACGGCGCGGGTGTGGGACGCCGCCGGCCGCGAGCTCCTCTCGCTCGTGGGGCATCGGGGCCAGGTCAATTCCGTGTCCTGGTCTCCGGACGGCACACGACTGGCGACGGCGGCCTGGGATGGCACGGTGCGGGTGTGGGACGCCGTCCGCGGTGGAGAACTCTGTCGCCTCGACGAGCCGACGGCCCGGGTCTGGTCGGTGACTTGGTCGCCGGACGGCAGGCGGCTAGCGACCGGAAGCGCCGACGGTTCCGCCCGGGTGTGGGACGCCGGTGGCGGCCACGAGCCGCTCGTCTTCAAGGGTCACGCGGGCGACGTCGTTTGTGTGGCCTGGTCCCCGGACGGGATGCTCCTCACGACGGGGAGCGCGGATGGCACGGCTCGGGTGTGGGACGCGGCCAGTCGCCGCGAGCGATTCATCCTCGAGGGGCATCACGGCTGGGTCAACTCCGTGTCCTGGTCGCGGGACGGCACGCAACTGGCGACGGGGAGCCGGGATGGTACGGTCAGGCTGTGGGCGGCGTCCGGTCGCCGGAAGACTCCCATCCTCGAGGGGCATGCGGGCTGGATCAATTCCGTGTCCTGGTCGCCGGACGGGAAGTTCCTGGCGACGGGGAATTCGGATGGGACGACACGGGTCTGGGACGCTGTCGCCGGCCAAGAACGCCTCATCCTCAAAGGACATCCGTCTCAGGTGAATTGCGTGTCGTGGTCCCCCGACGGGAAGCTCCTGGCGGTGGGCAGTGCGGATGGGACGTCGAAGTTGTGGTACGCAGACTTCGGCCGGGAACCCCTCGCTTTCACGGGGCATCGGAGCAAGGTCAATTCCGTGTCCTGGTCTCCGGACGGTACGCGGTTGGCGACGGCGAGCTGGGATGGGACGATGAAAGTATGGGACGTCGCGGACGGCCAGGAACCCCTGACCTTCACGGGACCCAAAAGCGAGGTCTGGTCGGTCGCCTGGTCTCCGGATGGCCTGCGACTGGCGACGGCGAATTCGGATGGGACGGCGCGGGTCTGGGACGCCGCGGGCCGCGAGCTCTTCGCGCTCGAGAGGCACACGAGCCGGGTCATCTCCGTGGCGTGGTCTCCGGACGGCACGCGGTTGGCGACGGCGAGCTGGGACGGGACGGCGCGGGTCTGGGACGTGGGCACCCGCCGCGAGCTCTTCGCGATGAAGCGGCACATGAGCGAGGTCTGGTCGGTCGCCTGGTCTCCGGACGGCACGCGACTGGCAACGGGCGCCAGGGATGGCACGGCGCGGGTCTGGGATGCCGCCGACGGCCGGGAGCTCCTCGTGCTCAAGGGGCATTCGAGACGAGTCATCTCCGTGGCGTGGTCTCCGGACGGTACGCGGTTGGCGACGGCGGGTGAGGATCGGATAGCGCGGGTCTGGGACGCCGCCGACGGCGGGGGGCTACGCATCCTCACGGGGCATATGGGTGGGCTCAGGTCAGTATCCTGGTCTCCGGACGGTACGCGGCTGGCCTCGGGGAGTGCGGACGGGACGGCGAAGGTGTGGGACGTGGCCGGCGGGCAGGAGCTCCTCACCCTCACGGGGCATACGGGCTTCATCCGGTCGGTATCCTGGTCTCCGGACGGTACACGGTTGGCGACTGCGGGTGACGACGGTACGGCGCGGGTGTGGGACGCGGCCGGCGACGAGGAGGTGCAGCGATGGGACCGCCACGCACGGGCGCTGAGTGATGTACCGGCCCGGAACGCCTTCCGCGATCCACAGGCCCGGGGATTCCTCCGGGACTGGCTGCTATTGCTGCCGCTGCCCTTCGCTTCGGGCGAGAGCGGTGCGCAGGCGCTGGACCGGCCACAGCTCCCCGATGAGGCGGGTTTGCGGCCGTCCCCCGGGGAGCGGGTTGCGGTCGGTGGCGGGGAGCTAGTCTGGCGCGAGCACCGCTCGGCCGAGGCGGTGCTGGACTTCAATGCGGTGTTGGGGCGGGCGACCGAACTGGGGGTCGTCTACGCCGTCTGCTACATCGACTGCGACCAGGCGCGTGACGACCTGAGGCTGCAGATCGGCAGCGATGACCAGGCCAAGGTGTATCTCAACGGCCGGAAGATCTACGATTGCCCCGAACCCCGCCCGCTCGAGGTGCTGGACTCGATCGGTCCCGTGTCGCTGAAATCGGGGACGAATGTGCTGCTGCTCAAGGTGGTGAATGAGACCGCGAACTGGGAAGGCAGCGCGCGGCTGCTGGACTCCGCCGGCCGGCCAGCCGAAGGCATCCGCGTGAAACTGACGCCATGATTGGCGCCACCGAAGTCCATGAACCTCGAAAGGGTTGACGACTCCGTTTTTCGACTCCTCTGCGCTGAATGCGATCCGATGAAGCGGATCTTTCTGCGCAGCCGGGGATAGAATCCTACGGGTGCTACCGCTCAGCCTCTGGGACGACGGCTACGAGCTCGTCGAGCAACTGCTGGCCGCGGAGTCGGTAGTCGTCGGCATGATCGGGGATGACGCGGGAGGCGTCGAGCAGGGCGCGGGCGAGTTCATAGCGGGCGCCAAGTTTCCCGGCCGCGACGATCGCTCGCTCGAAATAACCGCCCGCTTTCTTGATCTTGCCGAGAGCGCAGGCGGCGCGGCCGCTCACGCGTAAGGCGTGGGGACGGTAGTTCGGGTAACGCCAGCCAACAAAGCGGGCAACGCAAGCCTCACGCCAGGCTTTTTGGGCAACCGCCCGGCTCGGCCCGTTGTCGGCGTCGGCCCAGTGGGGGCCGAGAAGGCTCTCGACGAGCAATGGGAAAGTGGGACCCGCGAACTCGAACGGGCAGTAGCTCTGAATGATCCGATCCCTGGATTTTTCGAGTGCAGCCCGGGCGCCGGAGTAGTCGGACGCCTGGAGGCGGACGAAGCCGAGATGACCGTATGCGATCAGCAGCGCGAGCGAATCGCGGGCGACCAGCAAATCGACCGCGGGACCCACCAGTTCGTTCGCCTCCTCGTGCCGGCCGGCTCTGGCCAGGGCGTCGGCCTTACCGTAATGCCCATATGCCAATGCCTCGGCGTCGCCACGCGCCTTGCCGATTGCGATCTCGGCTTCAGCCTCGACGAGTTCCCTCGGGATATCCCCACGGATTGCATAGATGTGTCTCAAGATGTGATGGGAGAAGAACCCGAACCAGTCCCCGACCTTATCGAGAGTTTCGACCGCCTCGCGCAGATCCGCCTCGGCCTCGCCGAGTCGGCCTCTGAAGTAGTGGACGCCGCCGACGTGCGCTCGAGTCAGCGCCTTCACCTCGGGTTGACGGGAGGAATCCGCAGCCTTTTCGGCCTGACGGATGACGCCCTTCATAAACCGGCCAAGAGAGAACATACCATTACTAAAGAATATCTTAGAATAGGCTAAAGCAGTATATTCGGGTTTTCTTAGATGTTTTGCCAGGGCGGCAAGATTGTACGAGCCGTAAGAGTAGCTGAGAATGGAGACCGCCATCTGGCACAGGCGGTAGTAGCTCGCGATCGCGATCGCGACCCTTCGGTCATAATCCGGGCCGCGCCTGGCAAGGGAGAACCAAGATGGGATCATGTGGAAGGAAACAAAAGCCCTCCACGTGCCGAATAAGAGTCCCATGACTCCATGAGGGCGACGATATCCGACCTCACTCAAGGCCGCTTCGAAATGGCGGGTGGCATCGTGGTAGTCACCTTTCCGGTGATACGCCGCGCCGATCCCGTGTTGAGCGGTTGCTCGATCAAAGCGGTCACTGGCGTGCTCGAGGGCGTGTGTGTAGGCCCCGATCGCCTCGTCGAGCCGAGCCGACGAACCGCAAGCGTTTCCGAGCATGTCCCAGAGACGATATCTCGTCGCCTCGTCGGCTTCAGGGGACAAGAGCTGCTGGGCTTCTTTCAACTGGACGACTGCGTTGGTGAAGGCGTACGCTTCGAGAGCGGCGGCGGCGGCCTCTATCGTATAGGCGAAGCCCTTCGCGCGGTCCTCCGCATTGCGGAAATGGTCGGCCAGCACGGCCGGGGCAATCGCCTCCCCCTTCTCGCGCCGGTTTTCGAGCAGCTCGCCAACGCGACGATGCAGACTTCGACGCCGGGACGCCGTCAGGTCGCCATACGGTAGCTCGCGGAGCAGGTCGTGCACGAACTCGACGCGGCCGGCGTTGCCCGTCTCGCGGAAGACCCGGCGCGGCAGCAGGACGTCGATCGCGTCCAGCACGTCGCTCTCGCTGAGATCGGGTACGGCGTCTCGCAACAAATCGATATCCACCACCGCCCCGATCACCGCGGCCGCACTCACCACCTGCTGGACCTTCGGAGGCAAGCCTTGCAACCGCAGCCGCATCACGTCGCGTACCGTCTCGGGCAGGTCGGTCGAGTCGGCCGCCTCCGTCGTCAACACCCAGCCGCTGTCGGTCCGCGTGATCGCCTGCTTGTCGAACCAATCCCGCACCGTCTCCGCCACGAAGAACGGGTTCCCGCCGCAGAGGGAGTGGACGCGTGCCACAAGCTCGTGCGCCAGCTCGTCGGGCTGGCAGTTCAGGCGCAGGGCAATCAGCTCGCGCGTCTCGGCCTCGGTCAACGGCGACAGGAGAAGTTCCAGGAGATGACGCTGCTCGCGGAGCTGCGATAGCAGGGCTTCGAGCGACGCATAGCCGGTGCGGGCAGAGGCCACGATCACCAGCCGTGGCGCGATCGTCGAACCGTCGGCCGAGCGCCGCGCGTCGGCCAGCGCGGCGGCCAAGTGCCGCAGTAAGTCGAGCGAACTCTTGTCTGCCCATTGCAGGTCTTCGAAGCTGAGGTAGACCGGCTGCAACGTGGCGATCTCCAGGAAGAAGGCCGCCAGCGCACGGTAGATGTAGTCGGCCTCGCGGCCGAAATCGACCTGTTGATAAGCCTCACCCGGAAGGTACTTGCGAAGCTCGGGCGCAATTCGGAGGAGCTCGCCGCGGTAGTCGTTGACGATCCCCAGCAGGCGCACCAGCGACTCGGTAGGAAGTCCGGCGACGTGGGTGCCAGTAAGATCCTCGTCGGCTGTTGCGGCTTCGCGACGCTCCTGGAGCCGCAGCTCGGCGATGAGCTGCCGGATGATCTCGACGAATGGCTGGAACGGGGAGAGGTTGCCGTCGAAGCAGCGTCCCTCGTAGACCTGGCAGCCGTGACCGCGGGCGATGCGTTCGGCCTCCTGGACGACGCTGCTCTTGCCGATGCCCGGCTCGCCGCTGACGACGATCAGCGACGCCGGGATCTCACCGCGCATCTCGGCCGAGCCCGGCCGGAGGCAGCGGCGCAGGACGTCGCTGATCAGCTCCTGCTCGCTGGCGCGGCAGACGAATCCGGTCACCGACAACCCAGGCCGCAGCAGCGGCATGGAGACCCCGGAGACCGCCGTTTGCTCGTCGATACCGAGGAATCCCGCGATCGCCGACCGGAGCGGCGCGGCGGAGTCGGGCCGGCGCCTCGGCTGCTTTCGGAGGTACTTCATCACGGCGTCGGCGATCGGCGCGGGGATCTCCGGGTTCACGTCCTTCAGCGGCTTCGGCTTGTCATTGTGCTGGGCCTGCATCAGGGGACGCATGCCGGCCAGCCGGGCCTCGGGGAAGGCATAGCGGCCGCTCAAGACTTCGTAGGCGACGAGCCCAAGGCAGTAGAGGTCGGCGCGGTGATCCAGCTCATCCAGGTTGAGCTGCTCCGGCGCGCAGTAGGCGACGGTACCGGCGAAGCCGGCCTCGGCCGAGAGCGAGGACTTCACTCCGTAGAACTTCGCGAGGCCGAAGTCCATCAGCTTGACCTCGAACCCGGGCGACCCGTCAGGCCGGATCGTTGGGCGGACGAGGATGTTGGAAGGCTTGATATCGCGGTGGATGATGCCGTGAGCGTGAATGTAGTCCAATGCCTGCGTCAACTGGATGAGCGGTTCGAGGACAGGCTCGACGCCCCGCCCGGCCAGGCTCGTGATCGTTCGGCCCTGGAAGAGCTCCATGGTGAAGAATGGGCCGCCGGCCAACTCGCCGTAGTCGAAGACCCTCAGGCAGTGGGGATGTTGGAGCACCGAGAGCGAGCGGAACTCGCGCTCGAACCGCCTTCGGGCCGAGCCCGCCAACGTCGCCTTCATGAGCTTGAGTGCCACGTCGCGGCCATCGCGGTTATCGCGGGCGTGGTAGACAACCCCCATTCCGCCCTCGCCGAGCTGGTCGCCGATGCGGAATCGCTCGTGCCTCAACTCAGGGATGGCACCACCGGAGGGCCTGGAGTCGTCGAAGTCGACCGTCAGGCGGGACGACAAGATGGCCACGGAGGCGGGCGCGTCCAGGGGACTCGTCGCGTCCGGGACATGGTCCGTGGTCGGGTCGGCGTGCGAGACTGGCATCGGTGCGACCTTGGTGAAGGGTCTGATCCGGTCAGTACGAATCCGATGAGAGGACCTCGCCGCCCTGGATTGTGTTCAGGCCGATCCAGACGACCGGGTTGATCGTATTCTTGATGAACCGAACGGAGCCGTCGCCGAAACCCGCATTGACGCCGCCTGGATGTCGGCTGCGGGAAGCCGAGTAGATGTCCAGGAACGGGAAGGGCACCATAACACAGGGCATCATCCCCGACGGATCGCTGACGCAGAACCCATTGCCGAGCCGGTCGCCCCCTCCGACCGGCGGATTCACAACGCCGTAGAAATCCCGCAGGCCGTTGGGAGTGAACCGGCTCATGAACACGGCGCCCAGCGTCCAGATGGCCCCCCGGACGTCGTTGAGTTGGCCCTGGAGCGTCTCGGCCGTGAAGACCGTATTGCTGGTGCCGTCAGTGACCGAGGCCAGACGGATCGACTTGTGCCCGAAGGCCGATTGCAGGTAGACCACCGGGAGGTTGGCGGTGGGCGTCCCCCCGGCCGTGTTCTGCTGGCCCCACTGCGTATTGCCCCAGCTCACCACGTAATTCCCGCGCGTCCCGCGGATGAAGTACCCGTTGGTGGGCCAGATCAAGTTCAGATCGCGCTCGTTGTCGCTGGGGCACTGGAAAGCGGACAGCTTGGTCCCGTAGATCGTCGAGTTGATCGGGATGCCGACCGGCATGCCGTCGCCACCGGGCGGGCCTTCGACCCCCGTGGCGAAGTTATAGGCGTTGTAGAGCGCCTGCTGCTCGAACTGCGGGAGCATCTGCGTGAACCAGGTCGTGTTCTGCGCCCCCTCGAAGAATGATGGGAACGGGATTCCCGGCACAGGACCCCAGATGCGTCCCAGCGGGAGCATCGAGTGAGTTGACTCATAATTATGAATCGCCAGACCCAGTCGCTTCAGGTTGTTGGTGCACTGGGCCCGCCGCGCCGCTTCCCGCGCGGCCTGGACCGCAGGGAGCAACAAGGCGATCAAGACCGCGATGATCGCGATCACGACCAGGAGCTCGATCAGCGTGAAGCCCTTGCGTCTGTTTTCCATCGTCAGATCCTCCGCCTCTTCTGGCGGCAGACGCTCGGTCCGGCGACAATGGGCATGACCAACCGCGATGAGATCGTTGCTGGGCGTGAGAAAACGTATCAGGAGTCCTCGTTGGCCCTGGGTGCAAGGCGCCGGGTCAGGTGCCATTCCCGACACCTCTTTCCATCACGGGCCGGGGCCGTGAGAGGTAAGTGAGAACGAGCCCGACGGCTCCGGGCAGTGACTGGAGTGCCAGAGTCGTCGGCTTCTTCAGAGTGAGTGCCCCGTAAATCCCGGCGATGATGACGCAAGAGAGGAAGAACACGCGGATCGGGAAGGCCATTCGCCGGGCGAATAGCCCCCAGATCAAGCCGGCTGCGAGGAATCCATTGTAGAGTCCAACATTCTGGACGATCGGTTCGGTGGCGCGGGCTTGCGTCTCATCGAAGTCGGGAAACAGCCGAGTGTAAACCTCAGGCCTTGTCCAGAAAAACATCTCAACGACCGAGATCGCGACGTGGATCGCGGCGTTTAATCCGACGAAAAAGGCGGCGAGTCTGGCCATGATGTCCCCCTCGGTTTCCGGGCGACGGGATCACAAATCAACGGGGTCATTCGGCGACGAGCTCCGCGCGTCTTATGCGGATAACTTCCATGGATCCGTTGCGATGATGTGTCGTGACTCGAGGCCAAGCGGGTCCGCAGATGTTTTTTGACATCGGGTTGGTCGCACCGCAACCGGAAGACCCTCGTTCCCACGCTCCCGCGTGGGAATGCCGTCCTCGACGCTCTGCGTCGTCCGGCTGGGGCCCGGTAACGGCCCGTGCCGTCAGGGGCCGCAGAGCGGCCAAGTCAGCATTCCCACGGAGGACCGTGGGAACGAGTGATGTGCGGTGCGGTGAGGCTTCCATGGCTGGCTCGCTCGAGAAGACGTCCTGTCAAATCCATTTTGCGGACTCGCTTAGATCCCAGATCGAGCGAGCCCGAACTCCGCTCAGTGCCCTTTCTTGAGCGTAAGCGACCCTTCTCCTTCCCACGTGTAGGGAGTGGGGTCGGAGGCTCCCAACACAAAGGGGGCGGTCGTCGCATACATGATCCAACTGCCACTGACCCCCTTGAACTTCCCGGTGCATTCAGGACCGTAGGGGACAAACTCGGCGATAAAATTCGCAACGTACCAGCCGGGGCCCAGGTGAGGGACAGGGACCAGTTCGAACGTGCCGGGGTTCTTCGCACCGAAATCAGTTCGGCCGTAATAGCAGGCCAAGTTGTCCCCCTTTGCGTCGGTAAACACAAAAGGCACCGGACTTCCAAACTCACCGATGATGGTCCCGTCAGGTTGAGGGTACGCCGTGTCCGTTTCGACCTGCCCCTGGCCGTAATACAAGCCCAGATCCGTGGCAGCGCCAACAGCCCAGTGAGGTCGTCCGCCCTCGCCAGGTAGTGGAAGCCCCATCGGTGCGATTCCCCCACCGATGATTTTGAAGGAATTGTCATCGGCTTCCGCCGAGTTCTGTGCCAGCGCCAGGGCCAGGGTGCAAACGATAAAGGCGGCAATGGATCGATTGCGAAACATGCAATGACTCCGTAGTTCGAGAGCGTGGTCGAAGGACTTGAAGGTCGGATTGGTGGCGCTCGGTGTCGCCGCTCGGTCTCGACCGACCGGCGACACCGAGTTCGCCCGAAAAGGCTCGGCGGCGAGCCATCTCGCTGTCTGGTGCCGACGTCGCACGAGCTTATAGGAACATGAGACCCAAAAACCGAAACGCGCCTCGGGCACATTTGTCAAAGTCGATCTCAGATTCCGGCGGATGGGACAAATCTCGAATACGAGTCGCCGACGGAAAACGTACAAGGAACCTGTCGTGAAATCGATGCGTCTTCGATTAGCAATAAGACAGCAAGACGCATTGCGCCGGGACGGCCTGGCATCGGGCCACTTCTGCTGCTCTCCGTGATTGCTCTAACCCATAGGGCCAAAACGGACGAGAATCCGAACCTCGGCGCGCGTTTTTTTTTTCGAAATGGACCCGGCGCAGCGGCCGGCAATCCTGACCTCGCGGCACAGCATCTGTCGGGGCTTGGTCTTGCGACATTCCGGTCGTGCATGTTGATTTCACAAGGCGCCATGAGCCATACTGATGTTGTAAGAACACCCATGCTTGGGCCCCATCCACAACAAGCCGGGAAGGACTCGGCAAAAATGGCGATGGTCAGCCGCATCAGAGTCGATCCGGCGCGGAGTGACGAGGCGCTTGCGGCGGCGAGGGGAGGAGATCCCGCGGCGTGCTGGGGGACATTGGAGGCGTGCCGCCAATATCTCCGGTTGGTGGTCGGGAAGAATCGTTGGTCGAAAGGAGTCGGTGACCCGGCCACCTCCGATCTGGTCCAGGACACGATCCTGGAGGCGTGGCGCAGCTTCGGCCGATTCGAAGGCCACACTTCGGGACAGCTCCGCGCCTGGCTCCGCGTGATCCTAGTCCACAGGTTGATCAAGGCGCGGCGGCGTCCGATCCCGGCCCGGCTGGAGTCCGGGAGCGGTGGCGGAGCAATCCCCGGCTCCGTGACGCCGCCGAGCGTGGCTGCCGAGAGAGACGCTTCCAACGAGGCGATGGACGCCGCGCTGCTCGCGTTGCCGGACCATTATCGAGCCGCCATTCAGTGGCGGCTATGGGAAGACCTGTCGTTCGCGGAGATCGGTTCGAGGCTCGGGATCTCGGACGATTGTGCTCAGAAGCTTTATGGACGTGCGATCGCCAGGCTACGCGAACGGCTGGGGCCGGGCCATGACGTCGGATGACAGCGAGGATCAGCAGGTTGACGACAAGGAGCAGACGCGGCTGATCGCCTGTGACGCGTTGCTGCGCGCCGCCTCGACCGAGCGCGAAACCGCGTTCTCCGGCGCTCCCTCGCCCGAAGACCGGGGCCGAGACCGCCTGCGACTGCTGCTCAGGATGCTCGAAGCGTCGGAGACCGACGACGATCCCGGACCGGTCGCGGACCGCATCTCCCGGAGCCAAGGGCGCGATGACGACCGTCCGCTCCTGGGCCGATTCGAGGTCCTCGACCACCTGGGGTCGGGTGGATTCGGGTTCGTGGTCCGCGCTCGGGACCGATTGCTCGATCGCGAGGTGGCGTTGAAGGTGCCGTTGCCCGAGCGCGTGCTCAGCCCGAGAGACGTTCACCGGTTCCTTCGGGAGGCTCGCAGCGCCGCCAGGCTCGATCATCCGAACATCGTTCGGGTCCACGACGCCGGAGAACTCGGCCCACTGGGCTACTTCATCGCCTCCGAGTTTTGTGAAGGGCCCAGCCTGCGCCGCTGGCTGAACTCGCAGAATCAACCTGTGCCAGTACGGCTGGCGGCGCTGTGGGTCGCCGCGATCGCAGACGCCGTGCAGCACGCCCACGACCGCGGCATTCTCCACCGCGACATCAAACCCGACAACATCCTCCTGACCGGCGGCGCGAACCCGGAAGTCCTGGTTCCCCGCCTGACCGACTTCGGTCTGGCCAAGCTCGTCGCGGAGGCCGGCGACGAGACCCGGAGTGAAGCCCGGCTGGGAACGGCCCAGTACATGGCCCCCGAGCAGGCCGCGGGCCGCCGGGGTGAAGTCGGTCCGGCCGCCGACGTCTATGGCCTGGGCGCGACTCTTTACGAGATCCTGACGGGTCGTCCACCGTTCCGCGGCGAGACGGATGTGGAGACTCTGCGGCTGGTGATCGAATCCGACCCGGTCACACCGCGTTCGCTGCGCCCGGGACTGCCGCGCGACCTGGACACGATCTGCCTGAAATGCTTGCGCAAGGTGCCGGCGCAGCGGTATGAGTCGGCCGCGGCGCTGCACGACGACCTGGAGCGATTCCTCGACGGCCGGCCGATCGTGGGCCGGCCGGTCTCTGCCTGGGAGCGCTCCTGCGGGTGGGCGCGGCGGCGGCCCGCCGTGGCCGCCCTCCTGGGACTCGTCATCCTGCTTCTCTGCGGTCTGGTCGGCGGCATCGCCGCATGGGCCAGTTGGCTGGAATGGCACAACAACCAGCTCGAGATCCAGATCGCACGCGGCGATCAGAAAGCGCGGGAGGCCGAGAAGCAAACGCGAATCGCTGAAGAACGTCGCCATCAGGCCGACCGGCACCATTACGCCGAGAGCCTGCGCCGCGCCCGACGAGCGCTGGACGCCCGACAAATCGAGCTGGCCCAGGACATCCTCCACGACATCCAGCCCGAGGCCGGAGGCCACGACCATCGCGATTTCGCCTGGCGCCACCTTTGGAGGCAGGCCCACCGCGAGTTCTCGCAGCTCTGGGGGCACGAGGCGACGGTCGTGCGCGGGTCCCTCGCTCGCGACGGCAGGACGCTCGCCACCTTGGACTTGCAAGGCAAAGCCCTGCTCTGGGACCTGTCACCCGACATGGAACTGGACAGACCACGTGGTTTGCCGGCGCCCCCCGATGCGACGTGGGATGATCTGTGGCTCTCCCCTGACGGGCGTCTGCTCGCCGCCCTGGGCCGAGGAGTCCCGAATCGTCGTATCGACTTCTTCGAACTGGCCTCGAGCCGACATATGGCCCGGCTCAATTGTAAGCCCGGCGAGGAGTTTCTTCGGTTGTGCTTCGATGCCAGAGGCCGTCGCGCGGCGGTCGCCCGAACTTATGCCCGAGGAGGGCAATCTGTCAACGCCTGGGACATCTCCGCGCGGTCCGCGCGTTTAATCCGCAAGATCCTCGAAAGTGATAGCCCGTTCTTCCAGGGGTTTTCGGCTGACGGCTCGCTCCTGGCTGTCCACCAAGGCGAACAGTTCAGGCTCCTGGATCCCTGGACGGGCCAGGCCCGTGTTACACTGGCGGTCCCGCAACCCGGTCGAGTGAGCGAATCGACGTTTTCTCCCGATGGCCGTTACTTCGCGGCGCCTGTGCCGGGAAATGGCATCTCGGTGTGGGAGACGGCCGATGGTCGAGAGACGGCTCGATTCCAGACGAGCGGCGAAGCCGTTCAAATTGCAATCGGTACCACGGGATCGTACGCGGCCGTCATGGACAGCTCTGGCCGCGTGACGATCCTCGATCGAACGAGTCGTCAAGAACGACTCTTGATGCAGGGCTACGCCGATCGAGCGATCGTCTCTCATAGCTTGGCCTTCTCGCCCGATGAAAGTCGCCTGGCCATCGGCATCGCGACGGATCCGGGGGGGCCTCAACCGGTTGAGGTCTGGGACGTTGCCTCGGCGCGCCGGCTGCACGTCTTTCCCGCCCGCAATCATATTGAAACTCTGGCCTTCCTCCCGGACGGCCGGACATTGATCCTTGCCGGTGGCACGACACCGCGGATCTGGCGGCTCGAAGCGCCGAAAGATCCTGTCGCGCTGGCCGGCCACAACGACGAGGCATGGGCGGCGGCCTTCTCACCGGACGGCAAGGTCCTGGCCACCGGCAGCGACGACACCGACGAGTGTCAGACGATCAAGCTTTGGGACCCGGATTCTGGTCGGCTCCGCTCCGCGTGGAAGGGGCATTCCGCCACGGTCGCGGCGCTGGCGTTCAGTCCGGATGGGCGGATTCTCGCCTCAGCCAGCCTGAGCCCCGACGAGCGGGGGTCTGACAACGTCATCCTCTGGGACGCCGCTTCGCATCGGCGGATGGGGAGCCTGAAAGGACACACCAACCGGGTGCGTTCCGTCGCCTTCAGCCCGGACGGTCGATGGCTGGCCACGGCCAGCGATGACATGACAGCACGCCTCTGGGACGTGGCGAAGCGGACGACTCGCGCTATCCTGAGCGGTCACACCAAGAACCTGATCGGCCTCGCCTTCAGTCCGGATGGTCGTTGGCTGGCTTCGTCGTCCAACGACGCGACCGTGCGGCTCTGGGACGTTGCCACGGGGATAGGTCTAGCGATCCTCCCCGACGTGAACAATGTCAACGCGGTGGCGTTCGCGCCCGATGGGTCGCTGCTGGCTTCCGCCAACGAGGATGGCGAGATCAAGTTGTGGGACCCTGCCACGGCAAAGCTCGTCCGGTCGATTCATGGCGAGGCGGATCAGCTTCGTTGCTTGAGGTTCTCTCCGGACGGGCGGAACGTCGTGGCGGCCGGCAAAGGAAAAGTCATCCGGATCTGGGACGTCGCCACCGGCCAGGAACTCCTTACCCTGGAAGGACACGAGGCCCAGATCAACGCCCTGGCGTTCTCACCCGATGGCTCGACCCTCGCCTCGTGCGGCCACGATGGAGCGGTGAAACTCTGGCGCGCCGGGCCGATCCAAATGGTGCCCACCCCCTGAGGCCCACGCATCCTCGCTTCTGGGAACTCACCGTGGGCCGAGCCTCGCCGGAGGCTCGACCCACCCCGTAACGAGTGGACCATTTCAGCGTGGTTCCCCGGATCAGACGGAGAGCGCCTTCAGGCCACCTTGCAGGAGGCATGGCGAGCGGCTTCCCGGGCGGACTGAACCGCGGGAAGCAACAAGGCATTCAGGATCGCGATGATCGCGATCACGACCCGGAGCTCGATGAGCGTGAATCCATCGTGTCTGGTCTTGATCTCCGGGCCCTCCGACGCTTCTGCGACCAGACGCCCAGTCCGGCAACGCCCGCGCCTAGCAAGACGAGGCTCGAGGGCTCGGGGATGGAGGTCAGGAATCGATTCTGGCCGATCACGACCAGAGGGTCGGACCCACCATCATCGAGATACACGTTGAAGGGAGCGAGTCCCGACAGGACCGTGCCATTCGAGAACGGAAGGGACGTGATCGAGCCGTCGAAAGGCAACCCATCCTTCGTGAAGAGTGTCAAACCGCCAGGCCCGATCAGGTCCCATCTCATCGAGAGGTCCGACACGTCGGCGGAGGTCACGTTGCCCTGGCCGTCGCGCACAATATTCGTCAATTCCCCGCCGATGAATTGCACATCGGGGCTGATCGTGAAGGGGAGGAACTCTGGCGGAGAGGGGGGAGTGACGCCGTTCAGCAATCCGGTGACATTCGTGAAAGGGACCGTCGTCGGCTGACTCGGGTCATTGAGCGAGGCATCGAGTGTGAAGGTCAAGTTGCCGATGGCCTCGAACGGAACGAACGGGGTCGTGGGGCCCGGATTGAGGACCGTGCCTCCCAGCAAGGAGAATTCGAAATTCGCCACCATGGTTTCGGTAAAAGTCAGGTCCCCGGCCCGCACGACGCCGGGAAGGAGCGAGAGGACCGCTACGGTGATCAAGATTTGAGGTCGCATGAGAATAAGTCCCTTTTAGAGCAATGAAGTCAGTCCGAGGTTTCTCGGCGGGATCAAGGAGATTGATGATTGGCCGATCCTGTCGCGGTGTGCGCGAATCCCACATGGATCGTCGATCGCCGGCGCACAGATCTTTCAGGTGGACCTCGAGCGACTTCCCGAAGGCGTTCTGTTGACGTTTCTCTGGGTCAGGCCAGGCCCGCGATTCGGCGGCGAAAGCTGGGCGAGGCGCACCACGATCGGTCTGCCCAAGCGATGACTCGTCACCGAGCCGATTCGCCGGTGGACAGCGTGTCGTCCTACCTAACTCGTACCTCGAGATCGAAAAGCCGAACGCGACTTTGAGGATCATTCGCTGAAGAGTTTCTCCAGAATCCAGCCGACGATTGGAGGGCTGCCCGAGCCAGGGGGATCTGACTCGTCCGTCTCGAGCCGATTGGTCTCATAGGTCCGGCACGAGTACATCGGGCGGACTGTTGTGGCCACGCCGATTCATCTCATCGATGACCTGGGGGACCGTCAGCCCACGGAACTCACCCGGGGCCGGCGACCGGGCCGGCTGTGCCGCCGATACTTCATCCTGATCGAAGGAAGACCCGTGCATCGATCCGAGCAACAAGACGATCAAGACCCCGATGATCACCATCACGTCCAGGGCCGTGATCGGCCCGAATTCAGGTCTTTTTTCCCACATCGACAGGTCCTCCGCAGGTTCCGGAGGGCTCCCCGCGCGTGCTCAACCCAACACTTAATCGCCCTCGACCTGTGACTCGATGTTAAGATGCCTCAGCGAAGCGCACCACGATCGGTCTGTCGAAGCGATGGCTCGCCGCCGAGCCGAGTTGCGAGTGGGCACCGCAGCGTGGCCGACTACTTACAAGTAACTCGAAATTGAAAAACCGAACGCGACTTCGAAAGGTTTTCGAGAGAATCCTCGGATATCGGACCAGCCGGGCCAGGCAGACCCGGACGTGGCCATGCGAGAAACGGGAGGAGAAGTGATTCGGATCCGGGAACTCGCCACATGCCAGGAACTGCCGACCCCGGAAAGGCCTCAGGTCCAGATCAACGCCTTGAGGTCCTCGCGAGATGGTTCGACCCTCGCCTCGTGCAGTCGCTATGGAGGGGTGAAACCCTGGCGCCGGGCCGACTCCGCACGTGACGACTCCGTGAGTAACAGCCGCGCTCAGCAGGGTGGTTCGGCAGCGAGCCACCCCACTGAGTTGAGCGGCCATTACATCTCTTATCAGGATCGGCCCGGAGAGACCGAATACGCCTCGGGATTTTTCTGGGAAGGGCGTCCCCAGGGGGCGCGTTCGACCGTAGCCGGAGATGGGGATGGGCAACGTTGACTGCGCAACGACCAGGCGTTCCCCGACCCAACGACGTTAAACCAAACGGCCCAGGGTTGCCGGAGGCGCACCCTGGGCCGTCGAAAGTTGCCGGATCGAGCGAAGTCTGGCTTTTCCCAGATGGATCGATCAACGTCCTTTATTCAGTTGGTCGTAGTAAGACCGGATGTGCTTCTCGAGGTTCTTGGGGATTTTCTGATTGGAGAGGGCATCGGCGGTGGAGCCGATGGAGGTTTCGAGCTCGGCCTGGATGTCGATGAGGGTGTGGCCCTTGACAGTCTTGCTTGGCGTGGTGAATCCTTGCAAGACGGCTTTTCCCTTGCCGATCTGGTTGGGGACCTTAGCCTTGTAGGTCGCGGTATCGTCGGGGGCCTCGGGGCGATCGCCCTGTCCTCGGCCGCGGCCCATGCCGTTGCCGTTGCCTTTGCGACGTTCCATATTCATGCCGAGGGCGTTCAGGTCGTCGCCGAGTTGGTTCATCCCATCGGCGGACATACCGTTCTTGGAATCCTGGACGTCGGCCAGGGCGCCGTCGAGGGCCTGCATCTCCTCGAGCTGCTTGGCCATCTCCTGGAGCTGCTGCTGCGACATGCCCATCGCCTCGGCGGCCTTTTTCATGTCGCCCTTCTGCATCGCCTCCTGGGCCTGGCCGATCTTGCTGGCGAGCTGCTGGAGCTGCTTGAGGCCCTTGGCCTGTTCCTGGAGCTTTTCCATCTCGCGCTGATATTGCTGTTCGCTCAGGCCGCCGTTCTTGCGGGCTTCCTCCAACTGTTTCTTCCGCTGCTCGAGGTTGGCCAGGTCGTTGAGCTTCTTGGCCATCTCCTGAAGCTGTTCTTTGAGGGCCTTCTGCTCGGCCTCGGTCATCTTGCCCGACGCGAGTTTTTCCTGGAGCTTCTTGAGATCTTCGGCCGCCTTCTTGAAGTCGCCGCGGGCGAGGTCCTTGGCGAATTCGTCAGCGGGACCGGAGCTCCCCATTTCCTTGAGCTGCTTGAGCTGGCGGTTCACCTGGTCGGGGGAGCCGAGCTGCTTCTGCCGCTCCTTCAACGCGTCGGTCAAGGAATTCAGCTCGACCATGAGCTTGTCCTTGGCCGCGGGGGGCGCCTTGGTCAGCTCGTCGGTCTTCTTCTGCAGTTGGGCCAGGAGCTTGTCGGCCTCCGGGAACTTCTGTTTGTCGATCACCGAGCGCTGGCTGGCGATCTTCTTGCTGAGGGCCTGGGCCTGTTTGGCCAGCGCCTTAGTGTCAACCGTCTCGCTGATGGTCTTGGCCAGCACGGCGTTGCGAACCCACGCGGGGGCGAACAGGAGCAGGCGCAGACCGTGGCGGGGATCAGCACGACCCAGGCCCGGCGGGGAAGCCGGAGGCCGAACTCGGCGGCGACGTCCAGGTCGGTGACCTTCCGCACGGAGTCGGCGATCAGGGCCCGACCCGCGGGGGTCTCGCGCAGGCCCTCGGGCAGGCTCAGGGCCGAGCTGAGCCGCTCGTTCAAGTGAAAGGCGCGATCGATTGCCACCGCGGCGTCCAGCCGGCTCGGGCCGGAGAAAATCGCGAAACCCGACGCCACCAGCATCCCGAATATCCCGGCCACCGCGAATGGCACCCAACCCGGCCCCGCGAGGGCGCGATTGAGAAGCTTCTCCGCGCCGATCACTCCGGCCACAATCACCAGCGCGAACGCCCACGACCACACCAGGATGGTCAGGAACCGCTGGTACCGCAATCGCCGGAAAACTCGGGCCACCGGCTTCTCCAGCTCGCGCAACATCGGGCGCCCCTTTCGGAATGACAAATTCCCGATTCCAGATTCCAGAGAAGATCTGGACACCGTCTCTTACGAACGTCGTACTGTCAGTCTACCCACTGGGACGATCGGCTGCAAGTGCCCTGGCCGAAACATTTCGGATGTCCCCTGCGGAAGGGCGCGAACCATTTTTTCCGAAGAATCGGGATTGGTTCCGGCTCCGGGTGCAGTAAGTTGGATGATCGGGCATTTGTTGGGGGAGGATCGAGCGATGTCGTGCACCGGCCGTGGGATCGTCTTGCGGCAGATCGACCGGCTGTTCCGGGAGGGGACGCTGGGCGGTCTGGGAGACGGGCAGCTCCTGGAGCGTTACCGGATGCGCCGGGATGAGGACGCCTTCGAGGCACTGGTGGACCTGCACGGTCCGATGGTGCTGGGCCTGTGCCGGCGGATGCTCCGCGACCCGCGGGACATCGAGGACGCGTTTCCAGGCGACGTTCCTGGTACTGGTCCGCAAGGCGCCGGCGATCCGGGACGGAAACCTCTTGTCAAGCTGGCTTTATGGCGTGGCGTATCGGGTCGCGCGACGGGCGCGGACCCAGACGCTTCGCCGCCGGGGCCACGAGGCCGCGGTTGCGGAACTGGAAGTCGCGGCCCGGCCGGAGTCGACAGAACGACTGGAAATCGACCCCGTGCTCGATCAGGAGTTGAACCGGCTGCCGGAAAAATACCGGGCACCGCTGATTCTGTGCTACCTGCGGGGACGGACCCACGACCAGGCCGCGGAGGAACTCCGCTGTCCGGTCGGGACCGTTCGTAGCCGGTTGGCCCGGGGTCGCGACCTGCTCAAGAGACGACTGACGCGCCGGGGATTCGCCCCGACCGCCGCGATTCTGGGCACGGGTTCCAGGTTGCCGGCCAGACTCCTCGTCGAGGCCGTCCCGCCGTCGCTGGTCTCGGCGACGGTGAAGGCGGCTTTCGGTTTCGGCTCGGCTCAAACCATCCAGGCCGGCGCGGTCGCCGCATCGGCGCTCGCACTGACCCAGGGAGTGCTCACGACCATGAAACTCGCTCAACTGAAATGGATCGGACTGGCCGTCCTGGCCACCTGCCTCTCGGCTGGCGGCGTGGTCGCCGTGTCATATGCCTCGTCGCAGTCACAAGACGCTGGGGCGGCCAAGAATTCAGCCTCGATCACCTTCGACCCGTGGGAGCAAGTCGAACCCGCAAACAAGGACGAGATTGCCGAGTTATCCGCGAGGCTGAAGAAGACCCAGGTTCTCCAGGCTCGCGAAAAGGATGTGGTCACCCGAATCATCCACGAGCTGAACGACTTGCTCGACGACCGGCGGGTCCAGTCGCCTCCAAGCCCGTCCCCGGATCGCCCCAATGACGGATCACGAAGGAACTTCCCGGTAACCTCGAACTCGATCCGCGAGCTGGAAATCCAGCTCAAGAATCAGTTGGAAGACTACGATGGGAATAATCCCGAAATGACCCACCGAAGTGATGTGCCCGGGCGAATGGCATGGGAGGAGTCGCGAAAACAAGTTCGCGCCACCACCTCTTTGCTGGAAGGGCTCGACCAAGACATCGCCGACGAGATCGCTCGCCTCAAGCTGGAGATGCGCCGGAAGAATGCGGAGCGACTGAAAGCCGAAGCCCAGACAGAGGTGGCCCAGACCGTTGTCGCCCGAAACAAGCGTCTCAACGAACGGAAGCCGGGGATGGTTTCCACGGAGGATGTCGCCCGGGGCGAAGGTGAGTACAAGGTTGCCACCGCCCAAATTCAAATCGTCGAGGCCGAGATCGCTGAGGTCGGATTGCGGATCCAGCAATTACAGAGCCGCCAGAATCGCATCAAACAGGTCGTCGCCCTGGCCGATCGGACGAAGGCCGCCCCTCCGGCAAAGTAGGTCAGGCTTTCTCAACAAGCCGGCGAGGCGACGGTCGCTTTTCTCTATTGTGATGCAATGACCCGGCATCGTTGATACAGTCTCCTCGATTCCATCGTGGATCGCGATCAACTGGATGAGACCGTCCAGAGGGTCGGACGGCGCCCATCCGGAGAATCCCGATCCATTGTCGAGGTGACTTCAACATGCCGAGACTCACCGCTTCGATCTTCTCTGGAGCCATCGCCTCGCTGTTCCTCCTGGCCACGGCCGGCACCACGATCGCTCGTCAGGAATCCGGCGAGGCCGGCAAAACGCCGGTCATCTCCGCGATCAACGAGCAGTTGCGGCCGTTCCTCGAACACCAGGAGATCGCGGGCGCCGTGACACTCGTGGCGACGTCCGATCGGATCGTGCATTCGGACGCAATCGGCAACGCCGATATCGGTGAAGCGAAGCCGATGCGTCCGGACAGCATCGTCTGGATCGCGTCGATGACCAAGCCCATCACGGGCACGGCCGTCCTCATGCTTCACGAGGAGGGGAAACTGTCCGTCGATGACCTGGTCGAGACGTACATTCCGGAGTTCCAGAGCCTCAAGATGGCGGACGGCAAGCCCGCGCGGGTCACGATCCGCCACCTGCTCACGCACACCTCGGGCATGAGCGATCTCTCGCCCGGCGAGGCCCGGGGTATCAAGAAGCTGGCGGGGGTCATCCCTCTGTATGTCGCAAAGCCTGTCCGGTTCGAGCCCGGCACGAAGTGGGCCTATTGCCAGTCGGCGATCAACACCGCGGCCCGCATCGTCGAGGTCGTCTCGGGCGAGCCATTCGAGGAATTCCTCCAGCGGCGGCTGTTCGACCCGCTGGAAATGAAGGACACGACGTTCTATCTAACCGACAATCAACTCCCGCGGCTCGCCAGCTCGTACCGCCGGAGTGAATCGGGCAAGCTCGAGGCGACGGAGATCCGCTTCCTGAACGGCCAGAAGCCGACCAGCCGCGATCGCTTCCCGGCGGGGAACGGCGGGCTCTTTTCGACCGCGCCGGATTACGCGCCGCTTCTGTCAGATGATCCTCAACGAAGGCGAGTTCGACGGTAGGCGCTACTTGAAGCCGGAGTCCGTCAGACTGATGACGACGGTCCAGTCGGGTGACCTGAAGACTGGCTTCACGCCGGGGAACGGCTGGGGCCTGGGCTGGTGCGTCGTCCGCGAGCCACAAGGGGTGACCGCGGCGCTCTCGCCCGGGACCTTCGGCCATGGTGGGGCGTACGGCACGCAGGCGTGGATCGACCCCGTGAAGAAGCGCGTCTACATCCTGATGGTCCAGCGCGCGAATTTCGCCAACTCGGACTTGTCCGAGGTCCGGCGAGCCTTCCAGGAAGCGGCGAACTCCGCCCTGGATCGCGCGAAATAAACCGAGGAGACCGGTCTTCGTAGGGCGGGTGAAATCCACCGAATTCCCGAGCCTGACGTCGGTGGGTGGCACCCACCCTACAACCAGGAAACCGGTCGAGCCGGCCGCCTCAAGGCATCGCTGTTTGATTCGACTCGTTGTACACGGCGGACGCCGCCCGGATCGCCTCGCCGGGCGGGAACTTGTGTCCCAGGTCGCGGAGGCAGGTCTCCAGCGCGGCCAGGAGCAGCGTAACGTGGCTCTGCCGCGAGCCATATCCCATGAGCCCGATCCGCCAGGCCTGGCCCTTGAACGGCCCGAGGCCGCCGCCGATCTCGATGCCCCAGTCCTTGAGCAGTCGGCGACGGACCGTCAGGTCATCGATGCCATCGGGGATCTTGACGCACGTCAACTGGGGCAGACGATGCTTGGGATCGGCCAGTAGGCTCAGGCCCATCGCGGTTAGCCCGGTATGGAGGGCGCGGCCGTTGAGCGCATGCCGGGCGAACCGGGCCTCCAAACCCTCCTCGACGACCACCGCCAGCGCCTCGCGCAGGGCATAATTCATGCTGATCGGCGCCGTGTGATGATAGAACCGGTCGCTCCCCCAGTAGCGCTGGATCATCGTCAGATCGAGGTACCAGCTCTGGACCTTCGCCTTGCGACGATTCAGGGCCTCGACCGCTCGCGGGCCCAGCGAGACCGGCGCCAGACCCGGAGGGCAGCTCAGGCATTTCTGGGTCCCGGAATAGACCGCGTCGATCTCCCAGGCATCGATCTCGACGGGGATTCCCCCCAGTGCGGTCACGGTATCCAGCGCGATCAAGGCACCGGCCTCGTGAGCGTTCCGCGCGATCTCCTCCACCGGCTGCCAGGCGCCTGTCGAGGTCTCCGCATGCACGATCCCGACGACCTTCGGTCCCACGCGTTGGATCGCCGCCTTCACTTCGTCCGGGTCGAACACCTCACCATAAGGCCGTTCGATCACGGTGACTTGCGCACCGGCCCGCTCCGCCACGTCTTGCATCCGCGCGCCGAAGACGCCGTTGATGCAGACCAACATCCGGTCGCCGGGCTCGATCAGGTTGACGACCACGGTCTCCATGCCGGCCGAGCCCGTTCCGGAGACCGCCAGCGTCATCCGGTTCGTGGTCTGGAAGACGTAACGGAGCAGCTCCTGGGTCTCGTCCATCAAGGCCACGAACTCGGGGTCAAGGTGGCCCACCAGGGGCGTCGCCATCGCCGACAGGACGCGCGGATGCACGTCACTGGGGCCAGGGCCCAATAGCAGCCGGGGCGAAGGACTCAGAGGGCTCGTCGTCGGTGGTCGCGGGACGGCGGACACGGGGGCAGCTCCTTAATCCAACAGTAGGCCGTGGGCCGTAGGTAGTAGGCAGAAAAGTCAAATGCATTACACTGCCTACTGCCTTCGGCTTACTGCTAAAGCCTTGATCAGCTCGCTGATGGCCTTGAACTCAGCTCGGTCGGACCGTTCGGTCCATTCGAAGAGGACGGACTCAGTCGTCAACACGGTGGCTCCGGCTCGTTCGAGCCGCCGGAGCGCGAATTCCCAGTCGATTCTATGGCGGGAGGTGACGGCATCGGCCGGGACCTGGACCCGGAAGCCGAGATCGAGCAATTCGAGAGCCGTCTGGGCCACGCAGACGTGGGCCTCGATTCCCGCGACCGTCACATGACGGATGTTCCGGCCGTAAAGTTGCTCCAGGAGCTGAGGGACTCCGCAGCAATGGAAGGTCGTCTTGGCCGGTCGATCGGGAATCAACTCGGCGATCGCGGCGGCGGATGGCCCCAGGCCGTGCGGGTATTGTTCCGTGGCCCAGACCGGCATCCCCAGCGTCCGGGCTCCGCGAATCAGGGCTACGGTATGAGAGATCACGGCCTCGCGGTCGGGAATCAGCCCCAGGAGCTTGTCCTGGAGATCCACCACCAGCAATGCACCATGCTGCGCCGTCAATCGTTGCGTCGGACGCATCTTCACTGGTCCTTAGTCATTGGTCCTTGGCCTTTTGTCAACGGAGGACCCATGACCCATGACTAATGACCAGGAACCCGGTTGTCAAGCGATCCGCCTACAGAAGCGACCTCATCAGGCCAACTTCTCGCCTTGAGCGTAGAACACGGCTTGTTCCGGAATCATCGAGACCACGCAAAATCCTTATATTGTGGAAATATCCGAGTTTTGGCAATTTAGCTAATGACAATAACTTCAAGGCGTCTTGCCGCGCCGGGCCGCGTGGACTACGATAACTATTTGAACCGTGCTCGGTTGCGCAAGCAAGCTGCCGGACAATTGCGAGTGCGCTGGGATGGAATGGGGACGGGGCGAGGATCATCCTGATGTGGGGGTGACCGGTGTGGCTGGAAAGCCTCGGCTGTTGGTGATCGACCGCGACAACGCGCACGGGAAATCCGCGTTTGACTTCCTCGCCACGTCGTTCGACCTGGTGGTGGTCCGCACGATTTCCAAGGCGCTGTCGCTGCTGCGAGACCAGAAGTTCGCCGCGGTCCACGTAGACGCGTCGCAACTCTCGGCAGTGCGATGGGTTGGGATGATGATCCAGGCCGAGGAGATCCTCGACGCGATCTCCGACGGCGTGGCGGTGGTGGACCCCGATCTGAGGATCATCTGGGCCAATCCGGAGTTCTACTCGCTGACCCATTCGTCGGCGCCTCCGGTGGGTTCGCCGTTCTATCAGGCGTTGGGTCAGCCGGAGATCCTTGGGCCGGACCCGTGCCCGTTCACGACCGCGGTGGCCTCGAAGGCGCCGGCGGGCACCGCGATGAAGATCGAGGGGAACCGGTACCTTCGGGTCACCGTGACGCCGGTCTTCGACGGCTCGAATGCACTGACACACCTGATCGCCCTGACGCGCGAGACGACCGACGAGACGCAACAGCAGCTCAAGGTCAATGCGATCCACAAGGCGGGCGATGAGCTGGCCGACCTGACCCCCGAAGAGCTCGCCGAGATGGGGGTCGAGGAGCGAACGGACCTGTTGAAGTACAACATCGCCCGGCACATGAAGGACTTGCTGGGCCTGGACTTCATCGAGATCCGCCTGCTGGAGCGGCCGAGCAACCGGCTGATTCCGCTATTGACCGAGGGGATGACCCCTCTGGCCGCCAATCGCGAGCTGTTCGCACGCAAGGAAGGCAACGGGGTCACCGGCTTCGTGGCCGCGACGGGAAAGAGCTATGTCTGCCCCGACACGACGCGAGACCCACTCTACCTGGAGGGGGCGGCGGGGTCGCGCAGCTCGCTGACGGTCCCCCTGATCATCCACGGCACGGTCATCGGCACGTTGAACGTCGAGAGCCCGCAACCGGAGGCGTTCGACGACCGCGACCGACAGTTCATCGAGATCTACGGGCGGAACATCGCCGCGGCGCTCAATACCCTGGAGCTGCTCGAGGCGGAGAAGGTCAGCACGGCCAGCGCGTCGGTCGAGGCGATCAACCGGGAGCTGGCGATCCCGCTGGACGACATCATCACCGATGCGACGACGGTCCTGGACCGCTATGCCGGCCACGACGAGGACATCATCGCCCGACTGCGTCATCTGCTGTACCGGGCCCGCGAGATCCGCAGCCTGATCCACAAAGCCGGCTCGACGATCGCGCCGCAGCCCAAGCAAAGCCCGTCGGGCACCGCGCCCCGGCTGTCGGGGACGCGGATCCTCGTAGTCAACGCCGACGATGCGATTCGCCGCTCGGCCCATCAGTTGCTCGGGAATGTGGGAGCCAGCGTGGAGACGGCCCGCGATGCGAATGAGGCGATCGCGCTGATGCGGCAGACGCCGTATTCCACCGCATTGGTGGACATCCGGCTGCCCGATCTCGACGGGTATGAGGCCTTCAAACGGCTCCGGGAAGCCCAGCCGAACGTACCGATCATCCTGATGACCGGCTTTGGCTGGGACCCTTCCCACTCGATCGTCAAGGCGCGCCAGGAAGGGCTGCAAACGGTGCTCTACAAACCCTTCCGAGCCGATCGCCTGATGGACGCCGTCGAGCAAGCCCTGCGCAACGCGCCCGGCCCTCCGGACGGGACCTCGGCCCTCGGGCCGCCACCGAGTTTGCGACCTACAACCCCGCCGACAAACCCCGGGGACGGCCGCGATCTCACGGACAACACCCCTTGACCCATCGAGAACTCCGATCATGAGTCCTGACTGGCCATGGGAGGCCGTCGTCGCGCTGGTGGTGCCCGCGGGATTGGGCCATCTCTGTCACCTGGTCCTGACGATCAACATCCTCAGCGGCCTGGGACTTTCCGAAATGGTGATGGACCGGATCCGGACCGCTCTGTTCGCGGCGTTCGGGGCGACCTCGGTCTTGCTGCTCTGGGCGCACCTCCAATCCCCCTGGTGGACCTGGCCGTGGCCAATCCGGGCCTACGCCGTGTTGTGCACGATCAGTGGCACGGTGGGCTGGCCCGTCGCCTCCCTGGTCCTGAACTTGCGGCGGCGGCCCCAGGGCGTGGAACACGCCGCCGAGTTCCGCGTGCTTGCTGGTCCAGGCGAACGGGACGACCTGATCGGTGACGGTCGGCGCTCATGGCTGTTGCGGCTCCCGGGCAATGAATCGTTCCGGTTGTGTCTTCGCGAGTGGGAGGTGGCGTTCCCCGATCTCCTCGAGCGGCTGGCCGGCCTGCGAATCGTGCAGATCAGCGACCTGCATCTGGCCCCATGCTTCCGCCGCTGCTTACTTCGAGCGGGTGATCGCCGCCTGCCAGGACTGGGAGGCCGACCTGATCGTCCTGACCGGCGACGTGGTCGAGGACCACGAGACGATCGGCTGGGTCGAACCCTTGCTCGCACCGCTGGAGGCCCGGCTGGGCAAGTACGCCATCCTCGGCAACCACGACGAGCGGCATCAGCCGCGAGCGATCGTCGCCGAGCTGAACCGTGCCGGCTTCGAGACCCTGGAAGGGCAATGGACGACCATCGACGTGGATGGTGCAACCATCGCCCTGGGCGGGACCGCGGCACCCTGGGGACCCGACGTCGACCCGCGAGCGATCCCGCCGTCTGAATTTCGCATCCTGCTGAGTCATACGCCCGACCGGTTCTACCGCGCCGCGCGCTGGGGCATCAACCTGATGCTCGCCGGCCACAACCACGGTGGGCAGATCCGGCTGCCGTTCGTCGGTGCCATCTTCATGCCGAGTCTCTACTCTCGCCGCTTCGACCGCGGTTTCTTCCGGCAGGACAAGACCCTCATGTACGTCAGCGAGGGCATCGCGGGTAGGCATCCGGCACGCTACGGTTGCACGCCGGAGGTCACGCGGTTCGTGCTGAAGAATGCCCGAGCCGCAACCGACTCCCGAGGGGCCGAGGGCCAGACGACTCACGGCAGGAAACGTGAAGTCGTGGAACGGGATTGGGTGTAGGGCTGAGCGTCTGCTCCATAAGTCCCTGGCGGAGAGCCCCCGAATGGGGGCGGAAGGACGTAGCCAGGGGCGTCAGCCCCTGGATATGAGCCAATCCAATGAGTGCACCAATGCCGTTTCAATCAAATATAAACCCGTCGATTGTAAACATACCACTCGACCAGCAGCACGCCGAGGACCAGGAGTGCGAACCACCACCAGATGTCCTTCTGGACCTTGGGGGGCTTCTGGGTGCCGGTGACGGGGTTATAGCCGATCTTGATCTTGTACGATTCGGCCGTGCTCTCGGGGGCCCCGTAGGGGACCAATCCGCGGCGGGGCCAGGTCGCTCTCGCGGAAGTCGAAGAGGTTGACGGCGAACGGCAGCCGGCCCTCGGGCTCCCAGCGTGCGAGATACAGGCCGGACTTCTCGGCGTGGTTGTAGACAAAAGTCCCCTGCGGCGAGCGCGGGATGCGTTCCGCGGGGCGATCCGCCGAGGTGACCGTGATCTCGCGGTTGATGGTCTCGGCGTGGAGGGCGACCGGGTTGCCGGGCTCGGCCACCTCTTCCCCGGCTCCCTCCCGGACGTTACCGAGAGACTGGATGCTGTTGATGATGAACAGCGGGAAGCTGATGTACCGGAACCAGGTGGTATTCGGCATCGTCCCCTCCATGAGCGGGAACGTGACGACCGCGTCGGTGAACCCTTCGCGGGGGGCCACGAACGCCAGCGACCCGACGTTGCTGTCGATCAGGCTCTTGGCCCCGGCGGGCAGCTCGACGATCCGGGCCGAGCCAATGGCAATCAGCGGCATGTCCCGGATGTATTGCATCATCGGGTGGGCGATGTTGACATCGAGGACGACCGGCCCCTGGACATCTTTCGGCTTGGCATAAGCCGCGCCGGGCGGGAACTGGCCGAAAAACAGCGTGTTGGCCTCGGGCGGCGCATCGGGCTTCACACCGTCGTAGATGACCAGGTCGTATCGGCCGCCCTTGAGGTCGCGCACCATCGCCTCGCCCTTGGCCTCCTCGGGCGTGACGATGGTGATGTCCGCGTGCTCGATGGCCGAAGGGGTCTTCAGAGTGTCCACGAGGTATCGGTTACCGGGCGTGATGACCAGTACCTGCGCCTTGCGCGTGGTGCCGACGATCGTGAACGCCCGGTTGTCCACTTCGAGCGCATCCTTGACCGTAAGGCGAACTTCATACGGAGCCAGCCCGGGATCGGACAGGTCGAATTTGAACGACTGGTCCGCCTGGGCGCGAGCTTCATCTCGATGGCGTCGACCAGTTCCCCGGCGTCCCCCGGCTTGTCAACGGCGTGCCGGTAGAGCTGCGCCTCGGTGTCCACCTCCTCGGCCCGGAAGTTATGGACCCGGCCGAAGAGCTGGTAGATTTCGGGCTTGTCCTCGTCGCGGCGGGCCTGGAGTGCCACGACGGCCACGTTGTCGGAGGGGTTCCGGACCTTCGCCTTCTCATCGGCGCCGCTGCTCCCCTCGGCGGGCGGCGAATAGGGCGGTGGCGGCGGGCCGATCACGACGACCTCCGGCTCGAGGTTGCCCAGGCTGAACCCTTCGACGTCGCCGAAGCCGCCGTCGGTGTAGATGAACAGCTTCGGCGTCACGACCGAGGACGCCACGATACCCTCGCCGATCTGCTTCGAAGGATTGGCCAGCCCCGCCGCGACCTGAAGCCCCTCGCGGAGCGACGTCTTCGACTGGGTTGGCTGGATCGCGTCGATGCGCATGGCCAGCATCCGCCGGTCGCCCGTGTAATTCGACTCGACCCGCGCCGAGCCGGCGAACGAGATCACCATCGCCAGGTCGTCGGCATCCATACTGCTAACGACCTTCTTCGCCTCCTCCTTGGCCTGGCCCAGGCGGCTCGATTTGACGTCAGTCGACGACATGCTCGCCGAGTTGTCGATCATCAGGACGAACCGCTGCCCGGTCGCGCCCGTGCCCTTCATCTGCGGGCCGGCCAGGGCTAGCATCGCCAGCGCCACCGCCAGGAGCTGGAGGAACAGGAGCAGGTTGCGTCGCAGGCGCTGGAACAGGCTGTTGACGTGAAGGTCCTCCAGGCTCCGGCGCCACAGGAGCGTGCTCGGAACCCGCACCGGCCGACGCCTCAGCTTGAGGAAATACAGCGCGATGATCCCGACCGGCACCCCCGCCAGCGCCGACCATGCCGCCAGGCCCAGGGGCGTATTCAGCTCCAGCGGCATGCTCATCGAACTCAGCCGAGACCAGAAGCTACCCATTCCTGCAGCCTTTCACTCTTACAACTCCGGCTCCTGATTCGCCACGCCCGCCCGTTCCCCTTTGCGACGTCGCACCATCATGTAAAGCAAGTACGCCACCAGGGCGCCGCCAATGCCGAAGAAGACCCACGCACTGGTAATCGACCAACGATTCATGGAAGCCCTCGTAGGGTGCACTGTGAGCACCGATCGATCCCGCCACTCACTTCACCAGCCCCCTTTGTCGCAGGTAGTTGAGGATCAGCTTGTCGAACGGGAACTGATTGGTCGTGAAGATGTAAGTGATGCCACGACTGGTGCACCAATCTTTCAGGCCGCCGACGAAGGCGTTCAGGGTATCCTTGTAGCGTTTCAGCAGGGGGGCGCTGATGGTGATCTCGGCGGCCTCGCCATCCTCGACATCGACGAGCCGGAGATCACCCACCAGCTCGGGCGTAACCTCTTCCTGGCTGAGGACCTGGACGACGTAGATATCCATGTTCCGGGCCAGCAGGTAGCGGAGCGCCTCCTGGTAGCCCTGCTTGTCCATGAAGTCGGAGATCACCACAACGACCCCCTTGCCGGCGTGCCGAATGGCGAACTCGCGGGCCGAGGCGGTCAGGTTGCTCGTGCCCGAAGGCTGCAAATGCTCGAGGTACTGGACGACGCGCCACATCTGTGACCGCCCCCGAATGCCGTGTAGCCCCTGTTCGAGCTGGGCGCTGAAGGTGTCGACCAGGACTCGGTCGTGATTCACCAGCCCGATGAATGCCAGTGCCGCAGCCACCTGCTTGCCGTAGCGGAGCTTCGTCGGCTCGCCGAAGTCCATCGACAGGCTGGTATCCAGCAGCGTGTAGACGTGCAGGTCTTCCTCCTCAAGGAACAGTTTCAAGAACAGCTTATCGAGCCGGCCGTAGACGTTCCAATCGATGTGTCGTAGGTCGTCGCCGTAGGTGTAATTGCGATGCTCGGCGAACTCCACCGACGAACCTCGCCGCTTGCTCTTCCGCTCGCCTTTCATCCGGCCGACGAAGATCTTCCGACTGACCAGCTCGAGCTGTTCCAGCTTGTGGAGGAACTCCGGCTCCAGCAGCGGCGTCTCGGTCGTGGTCGCGGTCATGCTCGAAACTCGCTTCCCTTCAACTGAGGAGGTCCGACACCCAGAACAGCGACAACATCACGGTCACCGCGATGCCCAGCCCCACCAGCCAGGGCACCAACGCGGCCATGAAGATCGTCCAGCGTGCTTTGAGACTCAATGGCCGGCAACGATGCAGGTAGTTCAACGCGGTGAGCCAGCTCTCCAGGATCACCAGCGCCCCGGCCGCTGCCGTGGCGATGGCCAGCTCGGGCTCCGAACGCCACGCCAGCACCGCCGCCGCAAACAAGACACCGCACAACCCGACCAGGCACATCAAGTCGCCGGTCGTGAAGATCAGGGGCTCGCCCTTCGGTGGAGTCCACTCCTGTTCGAGCGCCGGCGGAGGATCGTAGATGTCGTGCATGGGCTGGTCCTCAGGAACCTATCCGAGAACGGTGTCGGGCCTTGGTAGCGTGGGTGAAACCCATCAGAATCGTGCAGTTCTTGGTGGCTGAAACCCACCCTGCGAAGGCCCCGACCGGTCGCTAGGCCGCCTTGGTCTCGGCCTTCTCGGGGACGGAATCCAACACTTTGAGCAGGACGTCGTCGGGGTCGATCCCCTCGGCCTGGGCCTCGAAGTTGAGGAGGACGCGATGCCGCAGGCTGGGGAGATAGACGCGGCGGAGGTCTTCGAAGCTGATGTTATAACGGCCGTCGAGCAAGGAACGGACCTTGGCGGCGAGGACCAGGGTCTGAACGCCGCGGGGGCTGCTCCCCCACCGGATGTACTGGTTCGTGGCGTCGGCGGCGAAGGGCCCCTTGGGGTGCGTGGCCAGCGCCAGGCGGATGGCGTAGTCCTGCACGTGGGGTGCGACGATGACGTCGCGGACCAGGGCCTGGAATTCCAGGAGGGTCGGACCGTCCATCACCTTCTCGGCCTTGGGCCGCTCGCCTCGAGTCGTGCGGTCGAGGATCGTGCTCAGCTCGTCGCGCGTCGAGTAGCCGACGATCAGCTTGAGCAGGAACCGGTCGAGCTGGGCTTCGGGCAAGGGATATGTCCCCTCCTGCTCGATCGGATTCTGGGTCGCCATCACGAAGAACGGTTCTTTGAGCTTGTGAACGTGGCCGCCGACCGTGACCGAGTGCTCCTGCATGGCCTCCAGGAGCGCCGACTGGGTCTTGGGCGTGGCGCGATTGATCTCATCGGCCAGGACGATCTGGGAGAAGACCGGGCCGGGCTGGAACTCGAAGACGCGCCGGCCATCGGGCAGCTCCATGACGATGTTGGTGCCGATGATGTCGGCGGGCATCAGGTCGGGTGTGAACTGGATGCGGTTGAAGTCCAGGTCGACCGCATCGGCGAGCGTCCGCACGAGCAGCGTCTTGCCCAGGCCGGGCACGCCCTCCAGCAGCGCATGACCGCCGATGAACAGGCAGGTCAAGACGCCGTGGACGATCTCGTCGTGGCCGACGATGACCTTGCCGATCTCGGCCTTCACGCGTTCGTACGCCGTGCGGAACTCCTCGGCGCGGGCTTCCATCGATTCGGCTTCAGCGGAGGAAACGGCCATCGACGATGATCCTTTCGTTTCGATTCATTTCATTTCAGGGAAATCGGTGGATACGCGAACGTTGACCAGGGTGAGCCGAATCGGGATTCGAGATTCAAGATTCCTGATTCACGATTCAATACTCCGCATTCCTTATCGTCGGGGATCTCGAATCTCGAATCCACTCGCGACGCAACCGCGTCACGGTTTCTTCTCGTTGTCTTTCTCTTTCTCCCGCTCTTCCCAGACGCGCTGCTTGGCCTTGAGCAAGCGGTTGGTGTAGCTCTGCTTATCGGGCTCCTTGGGACCGGTGGCCATGCCCGGGGTCTGCGCCGCTCGGCGGACCGGGCCCGCGGCTGCTGCATCTCGCCGGCCTCCAGGATCGGCTCGCCAAGGGGCCCGGTTGCAGGCTCGGTCGGGAACAGATCCGGGGCGACCTCCGCGCGGGTTGCGGTCGTGCCGCGGGAGCGGTCGAGCTGTTCGTCGACCTCGGCCTTGCGGCTCCTGAGCTTCTCCATGTAGTCGCTGGCGGTCGCCGTATCCTGGCCGCGGAGCTTCCGCCACTCGTTGAGCGCGGCCTCCTTGATGTGGTCCACATCGATGGCAATGCGACGGACGGCGACGTCGCCGAGGAACAGGAAGGCCGCCAGCCAGAGCAAGGTCGGCCACAGGGCCGCGAACGAGCTTGGGATGATCAGGTTTGGATCGCGACGGAAGTGGTCGGCCGAAGCGACGGTATGCGGCAGGTCGACCCGGCCGTCGGGCAGGGCCTTCCAGGTCACGGACTGGCCGTCGGTGAGCGTGGCCAGGGTCTCGAGCGTGGTGGGGTTGCTCCGCAGCTCGCGGTATTCGTCGGAGTACGGGACCGACACCCCGGAGGAGATCACCCCCTGGACGTTATCCGCCCCTCGATAGCCGAGGTTGACAAAGTAGTTGCCGCTGGTGTCGGCGTTCTCGATGGTCGCCTCATAACGTCCCGGCGCCGACTGGACCAGCTCGATCGAGGCCGAATTCAGGTCGGGGTTGACCACGTTCCCCTGGATCCGCAGGAAGTTGAGGAACTGATTGTTCTTGTCCAGGGCGTTGACCACGACCTTGATCCGCCCTTCCTCGCGGCGGACGTTCAAGGTGAGATTGCCCCGGTCGGCCGGTCGCATCGACCAGCGAATGACCTGGGACCAGAAGGCGGCGAAGTGTTGCCAGTCAGGCCAGGACTTGGCCCACCGCCGACCGGCGTCGCTGGTGAAGGCGACCGAGCGGCCCAGGCCGTAGGTCCAGTGGGCCAGCACTGGGTTGACCTGGCCGGCCGGCAACGGCGAGACGATCGGGATCTCGACCAGCTCGTTCTCCTTGGGCGAGGTCAGGACCAGCCCGGTGATCCCCGGCAGTGGCTCGGGCAGGCCCATGATCGGCTCGGTGATCGGGTAGTTCACCTTGGGCATCCACGGGGGCGACTGCTCGAAGATCAGAGGTCGCGAGATCGACCTCGCCTCCTTCTGATAGATCCGTGGCAAGGCCCTCGGGTTGGTGACGTTGTAAAACCGGCCTTTGGTTCGCACCGCAAGGTTCCGCATGATGCTGATGGCGCTGGGATCGTTGCCGTGGGCGGCCGTCAGCACGGTGGTCACGGTGACCTTGCTGGCCGCGAGTTGACCGATCACGCGGGAGCTCGGCGGGGTCGGGTCGCCGTCGCTGATGATGACGATGTGTTTGCTCATGGCGTCCTTGACGCTGTTGAGCCCCTTCATCGCCATCTGGAGCGACGGGTCGAAATCGGGCATGTCGCCGGGGGTCATGCGGTCGATGGCGCGGAGCATGGTGCCCCGGCCGGTCCCGATCGAACGCAAGGTGAACAGCCAGGCCTCCTGGCCTTCCCAGTGCAACATCCCGGCGAAGTCGTAGCTCGAGAGCGACTTGATCGCCTCTTTGGCGACGACCTTCTGCCAGTAGTTCCCCTCGGGGATCTCGCTGGCGTGCATGACCAGGACCATCGCGCCGATGCCCTGGACCTTGAGGGCCTTGATCTGCATGTTGACCGGCAGGGCCTTCTCGACCGGAGTATTCATCCAGCCACCGGCCCCGAAGCTGTCCGGCCCGCCGATCATGACCAGCCCGGCGCCCATGTCATGGCAGTTGGACGCCAGGAGCTGGTGCTGGCTCTCGGTGAACGCTTCCTTGGGGACGTTCGCCAGGATCACCGCGTCATAGGGCTGGAGCTGGGCCAGGTCGATCGGCAGCGGGTCCCCGCCGACGCCGCCCGAGCCGTCGATCCGGGGGGCCGTCAGGAGCTTGACCTCGATCTCCTTCTCGCGCAGGGCCGTGACCAGCTCGGCGTGCTCGCCGTGGGTCCCCTCGATCATCAGGACCTGGGCCTTGCCCCGCGCGTGGGTGAACCCCTGGGCCACGTTGTTGATCGCCCGGCTGTCTCCGCTCCCCCGCTCGGGATTGAACTGGGCGGTGAACGTGTAGAAGTTCGGCTCGGTGATGAGCTGCTGGAGCGTTTGGACATTCACCCCGCGCTGGAGCTCGATCGGCGTCGGTTGCTCGCTGCCGACCGCGGGCGCCGTGGCATTGTCCGACTTCTGGAAGATCTGGAGCGTGCCGCGGGTTGGCTCGCTGGCGCGGATCACGACATTGATGTTGACCTTCTCCCCCTTCTTCACATCGGGGGGGATCATGACCTTCTCGACCAGGACCTCGCGGTCGTAGAAGTATTCGATCGGCAGGACGTTGACCTGCACGCCGAGCTGCTTGGCGATAAGGGCCTGTTCCAGCAGGTTGCCGCGGTTCTCGTTGCCGTCGGAGATGACCACGATCCGCCGCGCCGTGTCCTCAGGGAAGGCCGCCAGGCCCAGCTTGAGCGCGGCGCCCAGGTCGGTGTTCTCCGCGTCGATCGTGGTCTCGATCCCCAGGAGGTTGAGCTCGCTCGGCGCCGGTGGCACCTCGACGCGCGGCTCGCGGCCGAAGACCACCACGCCGGCCAGATCGTCCCGCCGCCGCTTCTTCGACGCCTCGGTCGCGTAATTGAGCGCGGCCTTCTGCTGCTCTTTCGGCATGCTGTTGGAAGCATCGATCAGGAACATCGTCGTCAGCCGGTCGGTGCGCCGGACCGACTGGACCTCGGCCAGGGCCAGCACGATCAGCGTGATCACGGCGGTGCGGAACAGGATCGCCAGCGCCCGGCGGACCGGGCCCAGCCCCGCCAGGCTGCGATAGCTCATCCAGATCAGCGGGGGAACGATCATCGGGATCAGGAGCAGCCACCATGGGTTCCCGACCGTCACCGACCAGTTGCCCAGCGTCATCGCTGCGTCCTCCCCAGTGCCGATGAGCTCGTACCTTGGATTTGTAGGTCAGGCCTTCCAGCCCGACGCCGACGTCCCGTCAGGCGGGAAAGCCTGACCTACTTGCCGAGTCTGTTCGACTCTCACAACCGAAACCGCTGCACGCGATGATTGTTTGAATCGACAACCGAGACGTAGCCTTTACTGTCGATGGCCAGGGCGTAGGGGTTATAGAGCTCGCCCGGTCCGCGCCCCGGCGTACCCCAGACGCCCAGAGACTTGCCGTCGAGGCTGAACTTCTGGACGCGATGGTTGCCGTATTCGCAGACATAGAGGCAATGGTCCTGCCCGAGACTCAGGTCGTAAGGATAACTCATTTGGCCGGGCTGATCGCCCCGCGAGCCCCAGGAATTGAGCAGGTTCCCCTGGGTGTCGAAGACCTGGATCCGGTGGTTGCAACTGTCGGCGACGAAGAGTCGGTCGTTCTCGTCGATGGCCAGGGCGCGGGGTTTGAGGAATTCGCCCGGCTCGTAGCCGTGGCCACCCCACTGCCGGAGCCATTTCCCTTCGGGGGAGAAGACCTGGATCCGGTCGTTCTCGCCGTATTCGGAGACGTAGAAGTTCCCGGCCTTGTCGATCACGACGTCGGTCGGATATCCGAACCGGCCCGGGGTGGGCCCCTGCACGCCGTCGCCGATCTGAAATAGCAGCTCGCCCGCCTCCGAATAGACCAGAACCCGATAGAAATGGGTGTCGGCCACCAGGAGCCGGCCGTAACGATCGATCGTCAGCCCGCTGGGCCCATCCACGTTGAAATCGGGCGTCCGCCAACCGTCAAGGTAACGGCCGTCCCGGTCGAAGACCTGGATCCGATCTGTCAGATCGGCGAGGAACAGGTGGTCTTGTGCGTCGAAGGCGGCCACGCGCGGCTTGTGCAGGTGCCCGGCCTTGACCCCGTGGATCCCCCAGATCCGCTCCGGCGCCGATCGCGACTTGAGGTCGCAACCGGCCGTCGCGGCCATCAAGAAGACCAGTCCCGCCATGTGCCAGGGAGTCCGCGCGTCGTGTCCGATCACCGAGGGGCATCTCACGGAAAATGGAATCGGGAACACCGAGGAAGAGCGTTCCCGTAGAATTTAATGGTTGACGTACCTCCGACGCAAGTCCTAGGCTGTTCGTTTTCCGATTTCTTTTAGGGTGGCGGGGGCGTGGTGCCATGGCGGAATGGGTGGCGGTCTGCCGGCTGGATGAGGTCCGCGAAGGGCGCGGAGTGTCGCGGGACGCCGACGGTCTGCGGGTCGCCGTCTTCCGCCACGGCGGCGAGGTTGTGGCCCTTTCGGGCCGTTGTCCGCATGCGAATGGGCCGTTGGGCCTGGGCTGGATCGAGGAGGGCGAGGTCGTCTGCCCGCTCCACCACTGGCGGTTCCGGCTGACTGACGGTCGATGCACGACCATGAGCGGCTATCCCGTGCACCGGTTCCGCTGCGAGGTCCGAGGCGATGAGGTGTGGGTCGAGGTTTGAGGGGCAGGATTATCGCTTGGCTTCGATGACGTCCTTCCAACGACGCGGGACGGCGTCCCAGGCTGTCTGGTATGAGGCCTCCAGGGGAACGTAGATGCAGCCGCGTGGCTCGAGGAACAGGGGCATATCCGGGAGGCTGTCCCCCACGGCGACGGTCTCGACGTACGCCTTGATCGCCAGGTCGGATTCATAGGCGGCGAGAGTTAACGGCTTGTCTGTGGGAGCAGAATAGACCTGGTCGGCGATATAGTCCCAGATCGTGCCGTGGATGCCATGAGGATCGTGCCGCCCGGGAGGGAGCAAGTCGAGGATGAGTATGTGGACCCCCCGTTCCAGGAAGTCGGCGACCTTCCGAACGAATTGCTGTAGAGCATTATGTGTGGACTTGTTGCCAGGCGAGACGACCTCGACCACCGCCACGACCCGATCGCCGCTGACGTGCCGGACCGCCACCAAACTCTGTTTGCGGCGATAGAATTCCATGTCGGTCTCGGCGATTGGGCGGGCCTTGGGCGGAGCCAAGAGGATCCCGCCGTCCGCACCGTCTGAGAATCGCCGCGTCTCCGGGTGATCTTCTCCATTGCCGCCCTGTTGGGCGCATGGAGAGTCAGAACGTCGGGGCCGAGCCCGGCCGCGAACCGCTCGGCCAAAGCGTAATAATCGGGTGGGAGCACGCCACGGTTCAGAGACCGTGCGATTTCCTCGATCCAGCCATGATGAAAATGGTGAAAGATTCCCGCCTCGACGCGGGTCCAGTTGTGGACAGGCATAGGTCGGCTCCTGCTCTGACTTTGGCTAGCGGACCAGCGCGTTGACAGGAAGTCGCTTTCTTCCATCATAACAAAGATCAAGTGGACAAGGGACCTCCGACGATCCGTCTCCAGCGATCTCCGACCGTGATCGTGTCCGATTGGAGGCGATCGGCCATTATTGAATATTCCTCCGCCTCTGACGAATGTCCTCTGCGATCGCCGACCGATCGCATGGATTCCACTCGACTCCTGGGTTCCCTGGACTTCTTGCCGATGAACGACGCCATCCGGATTCGCGATGTGACCAAGCGTTTCAACGGTGTGGTCGCCGTTGATAAACTCGATCTGACCGTACCGCGGGGTTCGCTTTATGGTTTCATCGGTCCGAACGGGTCGGGCAAGACGACGACGCTCCGGATGATCATGCACATCCTGCTCCCGGACTCGGGGGAAATCGAGGTGCTCGGCGAGCGCGGCACGCGGGCCGCGCACGACCGCGTCAGCTACCTGCCCGAGGAACGCGGGTTGTACAAGCGCATGACCATCCGGCGCCTGCTGCGTTACTATGCGCTGCTCAAAGGGGCTCGGCAGCCGGAGCTCGACCGCGCGATCGGCCGGTGGCTGGAGCGCCTGGGGCTCGCGGACTGGATCGACCGGAAAGTCGAGTCCCTCTCCAAGGGGATGGCCCAGAAGATCCAGTTCATCGCGACGGTGCTCAACCGCCCCGACCTGCTGATCCTGGACGAGCCGTTCAGCGGCCTGGACCCGGTCAACGCCGAGGTCCTCAAGGACGCGGTGCTCGACCTCAAGAACGACGGGACGACCGTGGTCTTCTCCACCCATGATATGGGCGTCGCGGAGCGGCTCTGCGACCGGATCTTCATGATCTTCCGGGGGCGCAAGGTCCTCGACGGCACACTCGACGAGATCCAGTCGGCCTACGGCCACGACACGATCTTGCTGCGGACCGAGGCCGGGATGGATGCCCTCAGTGGCCTGGAGGACATCGAGGAGATCAACGACCAGGGGAACGTCCAGGAGGTGCGGTGGCGGGGCGACCCCCAGGCACTACTCGAGATCCTGATGTCCCGGACGAGGATCTCCCAGTTCGAGGTCACCCGACCGTCGCTCCACAATATCTTCGTGCGGATCGCCACACCCGCCGAGACCGCGCCGGAGGTCGCGTCCCATGCTTCCTGACTTCAAGAAGATCGGGATCGTTACGGCAACCGAATTCAGCTCGTCGCTCCGAACCAAGGCGTTCCTCATCGGGCTCCTGCTCCTGCCGGTGCTCGTGGGCGGATCGATCGGACTCCAACTCTTCCTGTTAGGCCGTGTGGACATCCGGACGCGGAGCTTCGCCGTCGTCGACCGCACCGGAGAAATCTATCCGGTGATCGATCGGGCGACCCAAGTGTACAACGAGCACCGGGACGATGGCGCGGGCAAGACGGTCCGGCCGCGGCTGGCGCCGACCCTGGTCCCGGCGTCGGGCTCGGAGGGGCCCGCGGCCGTCCTGGAGCTCTCCGAACGGATTCGCCGCGGTGAGCTCGACGCTTTCGTGGTGATCCCCGCCGAAGCGATCCGGACTCCTCAGTCCGGCGCCGCGCAGCCTCCGACGATCGAGTACCATTCCGACAGTCCCAACGACGACGTGGTGCGCAACTGGCTCGTGCCGACCGTCAACAACGAGGTCCATGCGCGCCGGTTCCGGTCGGCCGGCTTCGACCCGGCGCTCGCCGACCGCTTGAATCAACCGTTGCGCCTGGCCAACCTCGGCTTGTTCGAGCGCGATCTCTCCCACCCCGACGGGCCGCTTGCGGTTAAGCCGGCCGAGATCATCAACCCGATCCGCACGGCCGTGATCCCGTTCGTGCTCATGTATGTCATGTTCCTGATCATCATGACCAGCACACCGCAGTTGATGAACAGCGTGATCGAGGAGAAGCTGAGCAAGATCAGCGAGGTGCTGCTCGGTTCGATCACGCCGTTCGAGCTGATGATGGGCAAGCTGATCGGGCAGACGGGAATCGCGCTGTTGCTCGGGGCGCTGTACCTGGTGGGTGGGTATGTCGTTGCCTCGCGTTACGAATACACCGACGTGATCTCATCCCGGCTCCTGGCCGCACTTGGGTTCTACCTGATTCTCGCGGTGCTGCTCTACGGGTCGCTTTACATGGCCGTGGGCTCGGCATGCAGCGAACTCAAGGACGCCCAGTCGCTGATGATGCCGGTCATGATGTTGTCGATGATTCCGATGATGGTCAGTCCGGCCGTCATCAAGGATCCCGCCAGCCCGCTGTCCGTGAGTCTATCGCTGTTCCCGCCGGCCAGCCCGTACCTGATGCTGATGCGGCAGTCGATGCGCCCGCGCCGCCGGCCTGGCAGGTCGTGCTGGCGGCCCTCGGTACCGCCCTGACTGTTCTGTTTTGCATCTGGGCCGCCGCCAAGATCTTCCGTACCGGGCTCCTGATGCAAGGCAAGACTCCCAGCTTCCGCGAGCTGGCCCGGTGGGTGATGGCGAAGTAGATGAGAGCGAGTGTGAGAAGTCATCGTGGGGCGTCGTCGAGTGCTCTGTGAGCACCGAATCCTCGTGCCCAGAACGATCGGTGCTCACAGAGCACCCGACAAAGTACACCTTCTCACACACGCCCTGCGGTCAATCGTGCGGGAAGTTCTCGAGGAACCGTGCCAGTTTCTGGAAGTCGCTGCCGCGTTGGATGAAGCGGACGACGGTCACGAGCGTCTCGGGATCGACGAGCTCTTCGAACGGCACATAGCTCAGGTTCAACTGGCCGGAGCAGGAGACCAGGACGCCGTCGCGGTGCTCCTCGACCAGCGCGGTAGGCCCCGACGCCGAGCTGGCTACCCAGGATGACGTCGAAGGCGTGGGGCAGTGCGCAGCGGGCCTCGTAGCCGAGTTGCAGTCCGGTCACGCGCCGCTTCTTCCCGGTCTGACGCTCGTATTCGGCCTCGACCAGCTTGGTCATGTTCCGGGCCAGGTTGGTCTGCGACAGCGAGATGTTCCCATGATCGTCGAACGTCACGCCTTCCATGTATCGCGCCGGCATGTACTGGGCCAGACCCTCGGCCAGGACGATCACGCCGAACTCCTTTCCCTCCTTCTCGCGGGCGATGACCGCGCGGACGATCAGATCGACGATCTTCTCGGTATTCATGATCCTGCGGCTCGTGGTCGCGCCGCTCTTGGGATCGGTGATCGACTCCTCGGTCATATAGTCGTCGGTCAGGTCTTCGATGCTGATGACCAGGCTGGCCTCGCCGGCGATGGCGGCCCCGTAGGCCAGCCAGCCGGCGCTGCGGCCCATCGTCTCGACGAGGAAGTACATCCGGCCCGCCTCGGCATCGGCCAGGAGGTTGCGGATTTCGCCGGCGAGGGTCTCGACCGCGGTGAAATAGCCGAAGGTGAAGTCGATGCCGCGGTAGTCATTATCGATCGTCTTGGGGACGTGAACCACGGCGATCCGCTTCGACCGGGCCGGCAGATTCTCCTGGAACCGCTTGAACTTGTTGGCCGTCTTGAGGGTGTCGTCGCCGCCGATCGAGACCAGCGCATCGATCTCCAGGGACTCCAGGGCCCGATAGACCCGGTCCAGTTGCGCCGTGCGCTCGAGGGTCGCGCAGATGGCCGGGATTCGACACGTCCTTTCCCGGGTTCACGCGCGAGGTCCCGATCAAGATGCCGCGCGTGTTCCGCGTGCGACGCAGCTTGCCCTGATCCAGCACGAGGTAATCGCGCCCCTCCTTCATCGGATGATCGTCACCATACTCGACGAGGTGGGCATAGCCGTGCAGGATGCCGATGACGTCGATGCCATGCCGGCGGAACGAGGCCGCGGCCGTCGAGATCACCGCATTGGCGGCCGGGGCCGGCCCGCCCGCAAACAGCATCGCCACCCGGCGGATCGCACGGGAAGATTCCGGGGAACTCGAAGCACCAGCGGACGTTGCAGCCATGGAAAGCTCCCATTCCAATTGAATGTTCAAGTGAATAAGCGATCGATCCAGCGGCCCAGGGAGAGGGCTCAGTCGAGCATGTCGCCAGGATCACAATCCGGTTTTTAGACATCTGTCCATGAGGTCGGAGCCGCGCGCGCGGCTCCGATTCCGCAACAGTAACGTCGGGAGACGACCGTCACAATGGCTTGCCGCGCTGTGCAGAATGAGTCCGAAGGCAGGCCATGACCTCCATCGTGGATGACCAGCTCCGCGTGGTTGGCCTACAGCAATTCGGCGATGGCCAAAGGCACCACCAACGATATCGGGTTGATCGTCGGGAATGCCTTACGCGAGATAAAGCGGATCCCCTGGTCGTCCACCGACAGCACGGTGACCGACGGGAACAGGAACGGCCGGAGCGCATCGGGCTCGGGGATCAGGTCGGGGTCGATCGCGATGCTCGACGGGCGCGCCGCACCTGCGCCGACGCCCGGCAGCAAGGACGTGAACAGACTGCCCGGATCCACGAAGAAGGGCAGCAAGCCCACCGGTCCGCCTCGTGAGGCGAAAATGTCGACCATGCCGGGCAGGGCGACGAGCACGTCGGGGAGCATCGATTCGCGCTGGTCGCTGACGGCGAGGAAGGTCAAGCGATCGGGGAGCTGCTCGAGGGCAACAGCCAGGGCGTCGTTCGGGGGTAGGCCGGCCTTGCCCTGCTCGCTCAGGTCCCGCGCACGCGCGCCGTCGCCGGAGACGCGCCGAAGATGAGGTGTTTCTGGCCGACGAGCATCGTGAGACGCCCCCCGACCGGGAGCGCCAGGGTCGGCTCCGATGACGGGAACACATAAGCGAGGTCCGGGCCCTTGAGCCGCTGCATCGGTGGGGCGCTCACCGAGACCGTAATCCCCGTCCCGGGCGGAGCCGCGACGGGTGCTTTCCGGCCGGAATGCTCGGCGAGCGTGCCGAGCGCCTTGGCCATCGCCTCATGGTCTTTGACCTCGATCATCCCCACCGATTTGGGGACGAACACCAAGGTACGCCCCAGACCGACCAGCATGTTGTTCGGGGTATTCATCCGGGTCGGGAACGTGTAGAGGACGACGCGCGACCCCAGGGGAGCCAGGAGGTCCTCGCGCAGCTTCAGGCCCATGACCTGCTGCACGGCGGCTTCGAGGGACCCCTCGGGTTGCGCGGCCCCCGGTTCAATCGCCCGAATCGCGGCAAGGATCTGGCCGTAGAGCCGGGCGGGGTCGAGCGAGAACACCGTGAACCCCGATAGCCCGCCGGGAAGGGGCGGCAGATGCCGCGCGTCGAACGTGGGCTGATCGAACAAGGCCGGGATGCCCATCCTCGGCGCCGGCACGACGGCGCCGAGGATGCTCTGGATCGCCGGGCCGTGGAACCCCCATCGGTAGTCGAACCGCTTGATCTTATCGAGGCCCAACGCCACGGCCTGGGGAGGCAGGGAAGGCAGCGCGGCCATGTCGAAGAACGCCAGGCCCACCGGCTCGAAGCCGGGTGCGTCGGCGCTCTTCGTCAAGGCCAGTCGGTTCGGATGATCGACGGCATTGGGCTCGCGACCGTCGAGCACCGCGACGATCGCGTTGACGCCGGACGGCGAGACCAGGCTCACGACCAGGTCATCCCCCTCGGTCCACCACGCCATGGCGCTCGGCCCGGACTCGCCCAGCACCTGGACCTTTCGCCCGCCCGGTTTCTCGACCGTTTTGACGGACTGACCGGCCCCCTCGACGGCTTTCCGGACCCGATCGAAGGCCGCCCGCGGCGCCCCCGTCGCGGCGCCCCGGATGACCAGCGCGAGACATCGCGGAGAGTCCACGCCTCCCGACCGGTTGATCCCCAGCGCGAATCCCGAACGCAGCAACTGCTTCCCCATCGCGATCAGCTCCGGGCCCTTCGCCGGGATCTGCGACTGGGCCGAGAGCACCAGATCAAGGACCTGTGCGGCCGATTGCTCGAGCATCGCCCCGGTCGTCGTCTCGGTCAGCAGGCGGTATGCCGCGCTCTTGGTCCAGGCATCGCGATGGGCATCGAGTCCGTCGAATTCGACGTAGACGACCAGATCCTTGCGCGGGAAGTAGCGCGCGCAGCGGCGCGGGAGCGGCCGGTGGCGACGGCTCCTGGGCCGTGGCGGTGGATGACATCGCCAGGCTGGCAACGCCGAACCACGCCAGGAGACCACGGGAGCGAGCAACGCGCGTACTCATGGCAAGATCACCTCCATGGACCATGTGGGAAAACGAGGATCCGTCCGCACGCGACACCGCTCGAGCCCTTCCTTCAATAAGCTCGAAAAATGTGCGGGAACGGCATCCGGCCTTTGTCGGGTGGGTGAAAACCCACTGGTATCGGCGGCCTCTTCTTGGTGGGTTTCACCTACCCACCCTGCTGGCTTCTTGGACAGTCTCTCACCTGGCACTGGCGACCTGCTCGGGCGCAACGGGCTCGGGTGCGGTCAGCGACTTCAAGAACGCCTCGACCTGACGCCGCTCGCGAGGACTGAGGCTGAAGTACTTGCTGGCGATGGTCGTGGCCTCACCGCCATGGAGCGCCACGGCTTGATCGATCGTGTCGGCACGACCGTCGTGGAGGTATGGCCCGGAGTCGCGGAATCCCCACAATGGCGCGGTTCGCCACTCGAACCGAGACGCTGGGCCGGAGGTGGGCCGCTTGACGATCATCTCTACAGGGAGAACTGTCGGCGCGGCCGGTGCGGTGAGGACGACCGGGACTGTCTCTGTTGGGGGAACGGGTGGGAGGACGATCGATCCGGGCGCGGTCACCGGCGGTACGGCGTCCGGGGCAGCTGCGGGACGCTGTGGTGCGACGGCGGTTGCCTCTTGGGTTATGCCCAACTCGGCTTCGATCTTGGCGGCCTCCCTGGCAAACGATCTCGTCGCCGGCTCGGTGACCGTCACATTGGGCCGTAAACCCGGCACGAACGACAGCACGGGTGCAGCGGGCGCCGGTAATACCGCCGCCGCGTCGGCGATCGGCCCTTCCTCGTCGTTGATCTCTTCGTCGGACGAGCTGGGATCGAACACGCCGTACTGGCCCGTGTCGCCGAGCGGAAAACCCAGATCGTGAATCAGGAGGTCGCTGTAAAGCCCCTCGACGTTGCCCAACTTGGGCGCGTGGCAGGTCGCGCAGCCGGTCGAGGCGAAGAGCTTGCGGCCGGCTGCGACTTCCCGGGATTCGACCTCGGTCGCCGGCTGGCGCTCCGCGGGCTTCGGCAGCGCCCGGACGTAGTCCAGTAACGCGTTGCATTCCTGCGCCGAGAGATCGAGCCCCTTGGCCTGGGCATCCAGTTTCTGAGGATTCCCGCCTTGATGATGACCCGGGACCTCCAGCCCCAATTCGACGGCACACGCCGTGAGGACGAAATCTTCAAGCGTCGGCGTCTGCGCCTTCCAGCCGAACCGGCCGATCCGCTTGTCCTTGAGCTGGCTGACCCGTCCGGCGATCTCGGGGAACTCCGGATGCTTGGCCTTGGCGGCATCCTCGATCGCGCGGTCCGGGATCGCGTCGATCAGGCCCGCACCGAAGAGGGCCGTCGGGTTTCGCTGAGTCCGGACGAGCTGGAACTGACCGATCGTGTTCTGGAGGAACTGCTGCCGGCCCATGCTGACCGCATTCTGGTGCTGCGTCATCTCGCTCGCGCTGACAGACACTCCCCGGACCATGGCGATGGGACTCAACCCCAGGAGTGATTGACGCCAGCCTTCGTAACCGGCTTCGGTGCCGAAGCGATGGAGGACGACGCTCCGCGACGTCCGGAAGCCGGGGTGGGCCTTGACGAGCGGTCCGTTGTCGACCTTGCGGCGCGCCGGTGGTGCTTCGGGCGGCGGGGGTGGTCAACGACGGCTGGGCCGGCGTTCTCTGGGGCACGTCGAGGCCGATCAGCGACCCCAGCGCCTTGCCCAGGAACCCGGGCTCGCCCGACGATGGCGCTACCGAGAACGAGATCGTCGGCAGGGCGTTCTGACCGTTCGCCGACGCCGTGATGATGTCGACGTTCTTGCTCGACGGGCCGCCGCCGCCGTTTCCTCCCAGATTATGGCAGGCGATGCACGAGCTGTCGTTGAAGACCGGGCCCAGGCCGTCGCCGCCGCGGGTCCGCGAGTCGCCCGGCAGCCACTCCCGTTCGAACAGCGCGCGACCCAGCACTCGCTGATCCGCCGAGGGCTTCCCCGTATCGGCCGCGCGGAGATCGCCGGCCCCGAGCACCGCGATTGTGGAAAGGATGGCCCCGACCAGGGAGGCCGTTCGACCTCGAACATGCCAATCGCAAGAGGTTCCGATCCGTCTGCCCATGGTGCATCCCTTTCACAATGAGGCGAATTACCGGAGGTGGATGGTCGCGACGCCGGTCATGGTACGATTCTCACGCGGTCGACCGCAACACATCTTAGGTCGCGTGGGTGCACGGGTGCACGCCACCGTGACGAACGATCAATACGAGTCGGACGAGATAACCTCGCCGCCATCGCGGGTGATCAGACAGCGGAGTACGACCAGATTGATCGAGTCCTTGATGAAATGCACCGAACCGTCGAAGAACAACGCATGGAACCCGCCGGGGAAATGGCCGCCCAGCTCGCCTCGCAGAGCCTGGATTGCGTCGAGCTTCAGCGGGTCGCCCCCGAACGGAATGTCGCTGTCGGGTTTGGTCCAGGGGACGGCCTCCCTGGCCTCGACCACGGCGATCGTGTTCGAGGTCCCGTCGGTGATCGACGCGATCCCGACCCCCTCCGGGACTTTCGGGTCGAGGAAGGTATGCTCGCCCGAGAAACCGCGATAGTAGGTCGTGCCCGGCTCGCCCGGTGCCTCGGGGACGGCGAAGACCTCCGGCATGCGCTCGATCAGGGCCTTGTTGTGCGGGCTGTCCCACGGCTCGTCCAGGTGGAATTCGTTGTACAATGCCTGATGTCCCAGCAGGGGCAGGATCCGCACTCGCCAGCTCAGGAGGGGCTTGCCATCCTTCGTGAGGACATCGCCCGGGAACCGGTTGTTGATAGCGTGAAAGTTGTGCATGGCCAGCCCGACTTGCTTGAGGTTCTCGATCGAACGGCCCCGCTGGACGGTCCGGCCGATCACCGGCACGATCATCGCGAGGGCGGCCGGCGCCACCGTCGCCGGATTGAACGTCGGAAACGCCTCGCGCGAGATGAATCGGATCCCCCGATCGTCCACCGTCAGCACGTGGACCGACGGGAACAGGAAAGGCCGGAGCGCGTCGGGCTCGGGGAAGAGTTCGGGATCCATCGCCAATTTGCGAGCGGGCCGTTGAGAGTCGCTGTCCGAACCGTTGTTGCCCGGCGACGGCAGCGGTGCCATGATCGGCACGCCCTGGAGCCACCGCGGGACCGCATACTCCAGCAAGTTCGGCAAGCTGACCAGCAGCTCGGGCATCATGGATTGCCGAGGATCGCCCACGCCGAGGAACACCAGGCGATCGGGGAGTTGCTGCAAGACCTCGGCCAGCGGGTCGCCGGGCGGAAGACCGCCGGTCTCCGGACGTCCCTGCACGTCCAGGGCGCGGCGGGCCGTCGCGGGCGAGGTTGACAGGACCATGTCCTTCTGCCCGAGCAATAGCGTGGGACGCAGTCCGGCGGCCATCGGCAGGAGCGAGGCGGGCACCGAGAGGACGCGGCCGTTCTCCTCGCCTTTGAGCCGCTTGAATTCGCCGACCTCGCCCCCGCCGCTCACATCGGCCAGCGAACGCATCGCGCGGTTGACGCGCCCGGCGAGAAGGTCCAGGGCCTTGAGAACGGCCGCGTGGTCCTTTACCTCGACCACAATCGACGTCTTCGGGACGAAGACTATCCCCTGAGCAATGCCGGCCAGCGGGTTGGTCGCCGCGTTCACCCGGGTCGGGACCGTGTACCCGACGAATCGCGATCCCAGATGCGCCAGGAATTCGTCGCGGAGCTTCAGACCCAGCGCCTGGTCAACTGCCTGTCGGACCTCCTCGTCGGCGCCTGCGGCCGGGGGCAGCACGCTGACTCTCAGCGACTCGAAGATCCGGTCATAGAGCCCGGCCGTGTCGAGCGAGAAGACCGCGAAACCCGCCAGCCCGGCGGGCAGGGGAGGGAGATGCTTTATTTCGAGGGGCGGTTGGTCGAACCACGACGGGATCCCCATCCGCGGCGCTGGTGCCTCGATGCCGACGATGCTCTCAATCGCCCGGCCGTGGAACCCCCATCGGTATTCGATCCGCTTGATCTTGTCCAGGCCCAGCGCCATGGCCTGAGGGGGCAGGGGACCAATGGCGGTCCTTTCGCAGAATGCCAGGCCGACCGATACGAAACCGGGCTCGTGGGCGCTGCGGGCCAGCGCGACTCGGGTGGGATGCTCCCGCGCACTCGGCTCGCGACCGTCGAGGGCTGAGAGGATCGCGTTGACTCCGGTGGGAGCCAGCAGGCTCACGACCAGGTCATCCCCCTCGGTCCACCACGCCTTGCCGCCCCGCTGCGGATCGCCCAGAACCTGGACTCTTCGGCCACCCGGCTTCTCGACCGTATTGATCTGGGCACGAGGATGCTCGCCGACTCGCAACAGCCGATCGACGACCGAGCGCGCCTTCCCGCTCGCGGCGCCCCGGATCACCACCGCCAGGCAATGGGGCGGCCCGACGCCTCCCGCGCGATTCATACCCACCGCACACCCCGAGCGGAGCAGGTGCTTCCCCAGAGCGACCAGGTCGCGCCCCCCCACGGCGGCCCCGCTCCGTCCCGACAGGACCAGGTCCAGCAGCCGCGCGGCCGATTGCTCGAGCATCGCCCCGGTCGTCGTCTCGGTCAACACCCGGTACGCTGCGGTTTTCTCCCAATCCGCGCCATGGGCATCCACACCGTCGAACTCGGCGTAGGCGACCAGGTCGCGACTCGGGAAATAGCGCGCGAGCGAGTCCGACCGGGCGCGTTCGCTTCCTGAGCCTGAGCGTGGACCGTCACCATCAGACCGATCAGCGCCACCGTCCGAGCCAGCCGACGACCGAAGCCAGCAATCCGCGTTCTCATGGTGCAACTCCTCCCGAGAGCGAATCTCCCGCCTATGTTGGGTCTGCAAGTCCGTTGCATCCTACATTTGTCGCGGTACCGGCGGCAACGGATCTTCTCCGCACCCGAGTTTTTCCACCAGGGGCGTAGGACTCCCACGTACGGCCGCTGGATGGGGCCTCGAACCCTCGGGCCGTGTTTGTCACAACTCGTTGCCACATGGCGATCTACAGACCGCCTGGGGTGCATGAGATCCCGGGGCAACTTGAGTTGCGGGGTTGAAGCCGTTACCTTGAGGATCGTTCATCCCGCATTCGGCTTCGAATGCCTCCGTCGGCTCCGCGACGAGGTCGGATCGGATGCGGGTGACCCGGATCTCCAATCGGCACCCAATCGAAGGACATGGACATGGCCAGGCCACGCGTCTACTTTGACATCACCATCGACGGCAAACCCTCCGGCCGCATCACCATGGAGCTGTTCGACGACGTCGTGCCCGAGACCGCCGAGAACTTCCGCGCCTTGTGCACACACGAGAAGGGATTCGGCTACAAGGGATCCTCGTTCCACCGCGTGATTCCCCAGTTCATGCTCCAGGGCGGCGACTTCACGAACCACAACGGCACCGGCGGCAAGTCGATCTATGGAAATAAGTTCAAGGACGAGAATTTCAAGCTCAAGCACGACAGGCCGGGCCTCCTGTCCATGGCCAATGCCGGCCCGAACACCAACGGCTCGCAGTTCTTCATCACTACGGTCGTGACCAACTGGCTGGATGGCAAGCACGTGGTCTTCGGCGAGGTGACCGATGGCATGGACCTGGTCAAGACAATCGAAGCCCTGGGATCGGGTAGCGGGAAGCCGCAAGGCAAGATCGTCATCGAGGACTGCGGCCAGCTTTGAGGGCGGCACGGGATCGACCGGCCTCGCGAGAGGACCGGGGTTCATCCGGCAGGCGCCCTCGCCGCCGGCACTCCGATGATAAATCATCTGTTCACTTAAAACGATTATAGATATCAGTGTGAATATTCGGGTGAGGGCCGGCGTGTCTGGTCACGCCTCGGGGGCAAGACCCCAAGGGTTCGTGATTGCTTCCACGATACGATCGTGACAGGTTCGACCTGGATTTGGCTCGATTCTTGATGCCTCGATCGGACCGCTGACTGGGCACGAGAACACACGTTGGTTTTCGACAACATCCTGGCGTGCTAAATAAGGCCACAGGCTACGGCGAGAGCGTTTGCCGGTCAGGGGCCGGCTCCTCGAGAGACCGACACGCCAGTCTTCGTTTCGGAGACGGCTTTGTGCGCCGTTACCGGCAATTCCCAAATATTCCCCTTCGAGATAAACATTTTCTCAGAAATCCACATATGGGGATCAGCACTGTGAAACCTCAGAATAGACCCTTCAAGAGACCTCAAAAAAGGCGACATCAGGGACCAAGAGAAAATGACACGATTAGATACTTGACATCAGTGTTCCGCTTGAGTGAGATTGGTTTGAAGGACTTGAAGACAATCGGTGGCACGAACCTACCTGGTTCTCCCAACTTCTCGACCGGACCTCCGGAGATGAAGAGCAGATGCACCGTCTGATTGCATTCCGGCCCATCTGGACTGCTCTTCTGATCGCCACAACGATCCAGGCCATCACACCCGACACCTCCAGCCTTGCCTCCTCTCTGGGATTCTATCTGATCGATCCAGTTCCCCTCGATTTGGGGCTCATCTCGCGGACATGTAACGTAGCGCCTGAGCTCTGCGGTCCGGCTAGGTTCGAGTGTCGTCAGATCGTCCGATCTGTAACAGAACTGGGTAGGAGCATCGACTTCGCGCCGATCGGATTCGGCGTGATCAGGTTGGGACACTACGTCCGCGGCATGCATTTCCCAAGCCACCTCGTGTTCGGAACGGCTAGCCCCTCCCATATGCTCTGTCGCCTCGTTTGCTGAGAGAACACATCACTTCCATTCCCACGATCTGGACCGCCGCATCCGCGTGTTCGTCGTACGACTCGCACGATTTCGTGGTGGTTGCACTTAGATCGGCGCCTGACATCGGGAACCGCCGACAAGTTGGGAAATGAAGCCACTCTCGCAAACGTCCTTCCCCTGAAGTCTCGACGGGTCGCCAAGCACCCGCAGGACCTCCCTCGAATCATCGGTCGAGTGCGACGAGCAGCGCGCGCCGGCCCTGAGTTGCGAGGATCGCGTGGGGATGCGTGTTTGAGTGCCACCGCGAAGCCATCGCGGCCTGCCCCATCGGAATACGCGAGTCATGCAGGATGTACCCGACCATTCTGAGCAGCGCCACACCAGGAAATGACAATTCAAATATCGTGATGCGTACATGATCAATTTAAAGGATTATATTCATGTTAAAGTCAATTCTCAAGGTTGCCCTGGCCCCGATCTACAGGCGCAGACGTTCTGCAAGCCCTGCCAGTTCGTCTTCATCGTCGGTCACCAGCGATCGGGGTCGACCCTGCTAACACATATCCTCTCGAGCCACCCCAATGTCACCGGGTACGGCGAAACCCTGATGCACTACAAGTCGGCCCGTGACCTCAATCGGCTCGTCCACGCGACGTCCGTGGTCAATCGGCGCGTCCTCGTGCGGCCCTACGCCCTGGACAAGGTTCTCCACAACGACCTCCTTTGTGACGCGATCCTCCGGGACGAGCGTTGTCGCTTCATCTTCCTCTTGCGCCAGCCAGACCGCGCGATCCAGAGCCACATCCGGCAGATGGTCGCTTGGAACACGCATCCAAACATGGGGCCGGAGGACCGCCAATCGTCCGCCTTCAACTATTACGAATCCCGGCTCCCAATGGTGGAGCAGGAGGCCCTTGGCATCGATGACACCCGGCGCAGAGTGTTCCTGACGCACGACCAGCTCATGGGCCGAACCTCCGAGGTCTTCAGGATGCTGGAGGACTTTCTCGATCTGGATACCCCCCTCACCGAGCGGTATTCCCTCACGAGGAGGACCGGAGCGTTCGGCAGCGGTGACACCTCCCAGTACATTAGAAGTGGATTCATCGATCGTGCGATAGAGCACGAATCGATGGCGATGCCCGACTGGATCCTCGATCGGTCCAACGAGCTGCATCTGCGCCTCACGGCCCGGCTGAGCTCCTTATGCCGCTGCCTGGCTCCCACGAAGACCGAGCCGTTGGAAGCCCTTACTGGCGATGCGACAAGCATCCGTTCCACATGATGGACCTGCACACGTTTCGTGCTGAGTACGGCTTCCGCACCCTGGTCTGCTCCCCAAGAACTGGTCCAGTCGAAATGGGAGTCCAGAGATCCCCGGAGGCGATTTCGACAAGTCAAACCCAACGTTTCACCGCGACGGGGCGACGCCCAAGAGGGTTTTCGCGGCGAGAATGCCGGCACCGATCCAATCCCATCGGTCGGGCCTGAGTCTTCGGCCGCCCATAGCCAGCCCATCGACGCGACGAGGGAGATGTCTCCCTATGCCGCGAAAGTCCGGCCGGCATGGCTCGCATCGATCCTCGTGAGTGCGAGGGCGAAGACAATCCGGGCCTGGATTCCAGTCACCAGCATTCCCGCCACGCATCCTACGGAAGAATCCTGGGAGTCGAGCTGGTTTGCGAGCGGAGCTGGGACACGGCAGGGAAGGGGTTGCCCTTCATCTTCTCCAGGCGGGCTTTCTGCGCGTCGTTCAAGATGCCCCGCAGGCGAGCGTTCGCCGCCTGTTCGTACTTCTCCACGAAACGATGCCGCGCCTCGGCCGACGGGAACCGCGACCGCTTCATGACGTCGGCCATCTTGCGTTCCTCTTCCCCGATGGCCTTGATGGACTCGGCGAGGCGTTCGACGCTGTGCCTCATCGAGACCCAGGTCCTTGACGATCCCCGCATTTCCCAGGGTCCGTGCGTCGTAGACCTGGACGAAGATCTGTTCCAGGCGCTTGAGCTGCTCGGGTTCCAGCGGCTTGGTGACCTCGGAGCGTAGATTCGGCTGCGGCTCCTCGCCTTGCTTGATGCGATCGACAATCTGGTCCAGGAGTTGACCCTGGGCGGGTGTCAGGCCGATCTCGCGACGGACCTCCGGATGGAGGGCAATCTCGGCGAGCCGAGCTGCCGCGTGGTCGTCGCCGAGTGCGAGACCTGCGAACGCGAGGAACATGAACGGGATCAGGGCGATCAGGATGCGGAACATCGCCGGCTCCTTGCGGAAAAGCCACGGCCCGCGGTCGGGCCCCCATGACATGAGGGGTCGGGCGACATCACGCGTCATCCGCCCGACTCTCATGATACCCCGCGACCGCCGGGGACGTCGCTAGCGGCTCGCGAACGTGCGGAGATTCTTGCGCACGTCCGGATCCACCACGAGCTTGCGATAGAGGCTCACCTCCACCTTCATCCGTTCCGTCTGGCCCAGGGTGAACTCGGTCAGGCAGGAGTCGTCGGCGTAGTTCATATAGTTGTGGATCGGGGCCTTCGCCGGGTCGCCGCCGGGGCAAATATTGGTCATCGGATCGCATTGGAAGATGTTGTCACCATCGGGCTGGGCCTGCGTGTCGTCCACCTCGTCACCCGGCGGGGTACAGCCCCCCTGGAAGGTATGGTACAGGCCCAACCAGTGGCCGACCTCGTGAGTGGCCGTCTTGCCGAGGTTGAACGGTGCGACCCCTCCGGGCAGCGACGAGTGGAGGATGACCACCCCGTTAACCTTCGGGTTGCCCGCCAGGTCCCAGGGGAAGGTCGAGAACCCCAGCAGTCCCCCGAGGACCGGGTCCGTCGGCTCGGCGGTGTAGAGGTTCAGGTTCTGCGCGGGGTTCACCGACAAGGTCGTCTTCGCGTCGAGCTCGTCGGCGCTGCCGCCGCTCATGGTGAACCAACCCGGCTTGTTGATGCTCGGGTCATCCACGTCGGTCCGGCTGGTGGCCTTCAGGGCGAACTGGAAGCCGTGGGACTTGTAATCCTCGTTGAGGACGTCAATCTGCTTGGAGATCTGGGCGTCGGTGACATTGCCGGTCGTCCCCTTGTGGATGACGTGGAAGTAGACGTTGACCGTGACCGGCTTCGTCGCGGTCGCCATCGCGCGGAGGTTCGCCACGCGAAATGGGGCGGTCCGCAGGCGGAGGGCCGAACGTCGATGATCGTCGGGCGCGGAGGTCCCACACCGCCTGACGAGCTTGACCAGGAATTTGCTCTGCGGGTCGTTAGGCACATCCTGGGGATACGGTGCGTTGAGGGGGTGTGTACCTGCTTGCTGGCCCTGCGCGCTCCAACCGAACGTCGCCGTGGCCAGGATCATCGCGCAGACGGCCATCATCGTGATTGCTTTCATGATCATCTCCAGGTTGAGGGGGTGCGGGACGTCGCATCGACCGGCCGACGTCGGACGAGCGATGCGGCCCCGGATCGGCTGACAAGGATCTCGGGAGGATCCGAACTCCGATCCTCCCATATCGGTGAACGTCGGTTCGCGCCCTAGCGGGCGAGGTCGGGCAGCGACCAGAGGAAATCGACGCGGAGCTTGCCCTGGAACTGGGAACCGCCGAGGTCGATATACTGGTCGCCGGTATAGAGCGAAGGGTCCTGGGACCCCGTCGTGGAATAGCACGCCTGGGCGTGGCAGCTCATGCAGTTGGTCTGCACACCGACGTTATTGGCAACGGGCCTGCCCTTGTACGTCCCCGGCTGGGAACTCGGCAGGTTCCCCGGCCCGAAGCCCGCCTCGAGCCACGGATTGTAGGCGTAGATGGACTCGCCGACATTCTGGCCGCCGGTGTTGGGCTGCGGCGGCGAGACCATGTCGTACGCGATCGCGACGGCATAGTTACGCGGGGCCCCTTTGAGTTCGGCGGGTCGATGGGACGCGATCGCCTTCGAGCTGGGGGCAGGAGGGTCGTCCGGGGCGGGCGTCCACCAGAACGTCTGCCAGGTCCATCGGGTGATCTCGCGGCTCGTCGTGTGCATCCCCAGGAGCACCGAGAAATCCCCCTCCGCGGCGCGCGGGGCCCGACCGGCGGGCACCGCATCGTTGAGGGCATTCAACGCCTGGGCCTGGGCAGCGGAGAGGCGGAAGTGAATGAAGCGATTGACGCCGTAGGTTGTCTGCGGGGTCCGTGAGCTCCCGTCGACCTTGCCGACGGTGTCCACCTTGCCCGTACCGGTGCCGTCGCCGGTTGCCTTGATGTTGACCCAGACGAACTGTTTCCAGTCATTCGGCGGGAACGGTTGGGGCGTGGTCGGCGGCCCCGGCCATGCCGGCAGGAGGAAATATCGGCCGTCGAACGAGCTGGGACGCCGAGATCGTGGTGAAGACCGGCTTGAGCGAGACGGCCGCCACGGGGAAGGTCGGGACCTCCGTCGCACCCGAGCTGAGCAAGGAATTCAGTTGCGAGATCGAGAGCAGTTTCTTGTCGGTGATGTGCTTCGCCGCCACCGGGTCGTACTTCACGAAGCCCGTCACGGTCGACTCGCCGGCGCGGAGGCTCCGAAAGTTCATGCCGCCGTGGCCGAGCTGCCGGAGAGACGTGAGCGGCCGCGGGTTACGCTTGGCTCGCGGCGCCCCGCGGGCGCTCGCGGCGGCGTCGAGCAGGTCGCCGGGCGTGTCCCAGGTCTCGAAGACGCGAAGCTCCTGACCTTCGAACTTGACACCCGACGGGGCCGTGAGCGCCGTCCAGATCCCCCAGACGTGTCGATCGATCGCCGCGTGATTCTTGTGCTGGACCCAGCCAAGGATTTTGGCTTCCTTCTCCGGGAAGACGAAGCCCGGGATGCCGGGGTCGGGCAGCGGCACCGGCTTGAAGTCGGCCTCGCTCGCCGCGCTGGGCCCTCCCTCCTGGGCGATAACCACGGGAGTCCACGGCCGCGCCATGAACGCGGCGACGAGCGTCATGCCCAGGAAGAGCGTCCTTCCTTTCAATCGTCGCATCATTCTCTCCTCTTCAAGAGTTGCTCATTCTCGTGATGCTGCTCGCAACGCGACAGGCCGAGAGAAGGGTGGTCCCATGGGTGCGATTCTCCCACGATGACCAGCATCGGTGGCCCACGAAGCGTATCGCCGAGACTCACAGATATGGTGGGCTAGCGATTTCCGGACGGGTCCTGCCAAGCAAGAATCGACTCGCCCCAAACAAGGAGATCGGGAATGGGCCCAATTTAGCGCAATTTTTCTCTCGGGTTTCGGTTTCCGACTGCTCGAGCCCGGCGATCCGTTCGCCTCTGTTGGGTTTGGGGGACGAGGGCAAACTTTGACACGCCTTGGTGAACCCGACTGTTATGACCACGGTCGTGAGACTGTGGTCCGGACGGGAACCTCCAGCCTCGGACGTCCGTGCGATCCCCTCAGCCGGTCGGATGGGGCTGACGCCCGAGGTTGGTGGGCTGCGCCCCGTCCGAACCACGCACTCACGTGCCTGGTTACGGAAAATTGCGGTCATCCCAGCGTGTTGGTAGGTCAGGATTTCCAGTCTGATGGTCTGGTCGTGTCCGGCTGGAAAACCTGACTTACGGGACTGAGAAGACTCTCCGGCCGAAGAGGATCACGGCCGTACCGAGCAGGCAGAGGCCGGCACCGATCCAATCCCAGTCGTCGGGCCTGACGCCTTCGGCCGCCCAGAGCCAGCCCATCGACGCGACGATGTAGATGCCACCGTACGCCGCGTAGGCCCGGCCGGCATGGCTCGCGTCGATCCTCGTGAGGGCGAGGGCGAAGACGATCAGGGCCGCGATTCCCGGCACCAGCCAGATCGGGCTTCTCTGCATGCGGAGCCACGCCCAGAAGGCGAAGCAGCCGCCGATCTCGCCGAGGGCGTCGAGGCTGTACCACAGGAACGATCGCACCGCCTGTCCCTCCCTCCGGGCGTGAGTTTCCCCTCTTGACCAGATCAGGATCATACTGTCGGGAAAGGTGCGAGCCAAAGACGGCTGTTCCCGTCCTTGTCATGAACCGGTCGATGGACGAAAACCCATTTCACCGTGCGATCTACCTGACAGGCCCGACAGCGTCGGGCAAAACGGCCGTCGGCGTGGCCCTGGCGCGCCGGCTGGGTGCCGAGGTCGTCGCGATGGACTCGATGACGATCTACCGGGGCATGAACATCGGCACCGCCAAGCCGACAATGGCCGAGCGTGGCGGGATTCCGCATCATCTGATCGACGTGATCGAGCCGTGGGCGTCGGCCAGCGTGGCCGACTATCGCCAATGGGCCGGCGCGGCGGTCGCGGCGATCGAGGCTCGCGACCGGCGGGCGCTGTTCGTCGGCGGCACACCGCTCTATCTCAAGGCGCTGCTGCGCGGCTTGTTCGGGGGACCCGGCTCCGATCCCGAACTGCGGCGGCGGCTGGAGCAGGAGGCCGAGGCGGCGGGCGACGCCACCCTCCATGCCCGGCTGGCCGCCCTCGACCCGACGACCGCGGCGCGACTCCATTCCCACGACCGGCGGCGAATCGTCCGCGCCCTGGAGGTGATCGAGCTGACCGGACGGCCCCTCAGCAGCTTGCAGGTCGAGCATCAACACCCGGCGCCGGGTTCGGTCCAGGTCTTCGCGATGGAACTTCCGCGCCGGACCTTTACGACCGGATCAACCGACGCGTGCGGAGCTTCTTCGACTCCGGCCTGATCGAGGAGGTGCGCGCCCTCCAGGCCGGCGCCCGACCCTTGAGCCCCGTCGCCGCCCAGGCCATCGGCTACCGCGAAGTCACCGCGATGCTCGCCGGGCAAGCGACCCTCGATGAGACAATCGACCGCATCCAGACCCGCTCCCGCCAGTTCGCCAAGCGCCAGGCCACCTGGTTCCGCGGGCTGGAGGAAGTCCGCGCGTTCCCCGTCGCGCCGGGAGAAGATGCCGAGACCGTCGCCGGCCGGCTGGCACGGCAAGTGGCAAGAAACTCCTAGGACAAGCACCATATCCGCGAGAAGCGTGCCGAGACATTGGAGGGCAATATCATCCCTTCTGTACTCCCTTCGCGCGCGGTCAGTTCGCGATCGGTTTTCTCCAGGTCCATGTCAAGACGACGACATCAATACCAGGCTCTCCATCATTTCACATCAGAGAGGAGTCGGTAGCTACCGCTCGTCGGTTCGGGTATCTATGAGACATCGACACGACAACGGCGAGTCGGCTCCTCGGTCGGTGTGAGGTGACTTCGATGCCAAGAATGACTTTGGAAAAACTCAGCGAGGCATTGGTCCAGATCGATCGACCCGGTTCGTTCTGCGTCAGTGGCAGCCTCCCCGCTGTGCCGCCCGGGCTGGAGGTCAAGGGACTGGGGCCGATCGGTCTGCCGCTCACCGCCCAGACGGCCAAAGACCTGAAAAAGCAATGCCATCAAGCGCCCTATGGCAAAGGCGAAAAGACCCTGGTCGATACGAAGGTCCGGAGCGTCTGGCGGATGGAACCGCGCCAATTCTCGCTGAAGAATCCCGAGTGGCATCAGTTCCTCGATCAGGCTGTCAAGAAGGTTCAAGAAGAGCTGGGCCTGGAGAGTCAGAAGCTGGAAGCGCATCTCTATGACCTGCTTCTCTATGAGCCGGGGAGCTTCTTCCTGCCCCATCGCGACGGTGAGAAGCTCGATCGGATGGTCGCGACGCTGGTCATCGTGCTCCCTTCGTCCTACGACGGCGGCGAGATCGTGGTCCGGCATGAGGGCCAGGAGCAGACGATCGACTTCACCAAGGTCGAGAACAACCTGTTCCACAACCACTTCGCTGCGTTCTACGCGGACTGCGAACACGAGATTCGCCCGGTGCGCAAGGGATATCGCCTCTGTCTCGTCTACAACTTGACGCTCGGAAAGACCAGGAAAACCATCACCGCTCCGCGGATTTCGGAGCATCTCGAGCGGATCCGTCCGCTCATTCGCGAATGGGCGAAGGACGACTCGCAGGAGAAGCTGGCCATCACGCTCGACCATCAATACACGAAGGACGGGATCGCCTGGGATACGTTGAAAGGTGTGGATCGCGTCAAGGCACAGGTCCTCGCAGGAGCCGCCCGCCAGGAGGGCTGCCGGGCCTATCTGGCCTTGCTCACCTTCCACGAAGCAGGCGACGCGGAGTACGTCGGTGGCCGGCATAGATATGGGCGACGTGGGCGCTGGTATGACGACGATGACGACGAAGACGAAGACGACAGCAGCGATTACGAAATGGGAGAGGTCTTCGAGTTCAGCCTCACCGCGGAGCAGTGCATCGACAACGAAGGCAACGGGCTCCCGATCGGAGAGATGGACTTCGAAGAAGACGAGGTCCTCGACTCGGATGTGCTCAGAGAAGGCGAGCCCGAGGAGGACTTTGAAGGCTACACGGGCAATGCGGGCATGACTCTCGAGCGCTGGTATCGCTATGCGGCGATCCTCCTCTGGCCCGAGCGCCGGCATTTCGAGGTCCTGTGCAGTAACGGAAGTCGGAACGCCGTGCCCGCACTGGCGCAGATGGTGGCGAAATGGCGAAAAACGAAGGGGGAAGGTGCTGCGGCTCTCAAAGCCCAATGCATCGCGTTCGCCACGGCCATCCTCGGGGCGTGGCCCGAAGAACGTTACGCTCGGACGTACTACCCGACCACGGAGAAGAGCGATCCGATGAAGACGCTCGCCGGGCTCGGCGAGCCCGGTTTGATCCATCAATACCTGGGCGATGTCCTGGTCAAGGATGCAACCGCCGACCCCGGCAGATCCATCGCCGCCGTCTGCCAGAAGTACGGTTGGAAGGCGTTTCAGAAGGAACTCCTGACCGTCATGGAGGGCACGACCCGGGAGACGATCGAGCGGAACATCCGGCTGCTCGAATCGATCAGTTCCGCCGAACCTCGGAAGAGGGCGGGATGGGGCGAGCTTTGCAAACGCCTGGCGCATGCGCTCGTCCCGGCGATCGAGACCATCGATCAGGCGAGAGGCGAGACCGACTGGCAGGCCCGGGATGTGAAGCGAACCGATGTGCTCGACGGGCTGGCTCGATCGCTGCTGGCCACCGAGCAATGTGATCTGCTGTCGCGGTTCGTCACCCACACGCTGGCCTTGCCGAACCTCTATCCCTTGAACTCTGCCCACGTCCCGGCGCTGGAGAACCTCCGGCCCTGGCTCAAGAAGCATGTCAAGGTACCTTGCAACGGCCTGTCCCGATGGGTCGCCGCGTGCCGGGAGCAGTTAGAATCACTCACGGCCGAGGAACCCCAGGAACCCGCCGACTTCCGCCGCGATGCCCCGATCACCTGCAAATGTCGGGAATGTGCCGAGATGAAACGGTTCCTCGACGATCCGCGCCAGCCGGAGCATCGTTTCGGCGTCCCGGAAGAACGGCGCAACCATCTCGAAGGCCAGATCCGCGATCGCAAGCTCGACCTGAATTCTCGGACCGAACGAAAAGGTAGACCTTATACGCTGGTCTGCACGAAGACCATGGTGTCGTATCAGGAGAAGCTGAAGGCGTATCATCGGAATCAGAAACGTCTCGAGGAGATCCGATCCATCGAGGCCGCCCTGCCGGGATGATTCGATGCCTCCCGGCGTCGATTCCGCGATTTGACCTTCCTCGATCCGAGCCGATCTGTTATCAATCCGCGACGGCTTGGTTTGCCAGTCACTCGGTCCGCGCTTCACGTGCGCTTGCGACCGGGACGGGTTGTCGCTCGCCGCCTGGTCGCCCTGTCTCGAGGCGGCGTCGAGGATCCAACGATTGTGGCTCGCGTGGTGTCCACCGGGGCCGTTCCCAAGGAGGGGATCGATCCATGGGCCGGCGACTCTTGCTGATTCTGGGGATGATCCTGTTGGCGTCGCCGGCCATCCCGGTTGGCGCGGTCAGAATGAGGCTCAACCGGTTCCGATCCCGGCAACCGATGCTCCTGGACCGCCCATTTCGCCCCTCGAGATCTCGGATGAGATCAAGTCCCCGGACGATCCGTCCGGATCCGTCAATAAGCCCAAGCCGGAGGTCAGCCGGCCCGTATCACGGCCCGATACCGTGAAATCCGACCCGGCACTCCGGCTCACCGATGGGAACGCGCAGCCGCCGAGCCCCGTGCCGGCCGGCGATCCGAAGCCTGCCGGCGCAGGCGCCACGTTACCCACGGCCGGCGGTCGGTCGATCGATCCCGGCAGTGACGCCCCTGCGACGGATCCGATCCCCCTGGGTAAGCAGTCGGTCGCCGTCACGGTTGACGTCCAGGGGCCCGCGAGCATGAACCTGAACCAGAAGACGACTCTCAGGCTCATCGTCCGGAACACCGGCACTTCCAACGCGATCAACGTCAAGATCCTCGACACGCTGCCCGACGGCCTCGAGTATGTCTCCAGTCAGCCCGAGGCGTACAGCGCGAAGGAATCGCTCCTGAGCTGGTCGATCAACGAGCTGCCTGCCGGCTCCGAGAACGTCATCACCTTGACGGTGAAGCCGGTCCGGACGGGGCCCTTCGACCATGTCGCGAAGGTCTTGTTCCAGGTCGCGAGCAAGGCGCGGAGCCAGGTCTTCAAGCCGATGCTGAAGGTTGACCAGGAGGTCAGCACGAGCAATGTCCTGAAAGGGCAGCCTGTCGCATTCAAGATCGCCGTGACCAACCTCGGCGACGGGCCCGCGCGGAATGTTACGATCCGGGCGAAGCTGACCGACGGACTCCGGCATGGCTCGGGCGAGAAGAGTGAGGAGCAGACGCTCGAATTGACGCTCCCCACGCTGGCCCCCAATCAGCGTGAGGAGCTCGACTCGCTCGAGGTTGACGCGATCAAGGGCGGGGACCAGTCGTGCACGGTCACCGCCACCAGTCCCGACGTCATCACCGACGTCAAGGACGAACAGGATAAGGCCCAGAGCATCAAATCGATCAAAGTCGTTGAGCCCAACCTCAAGATCACGCTCACGGCGCCCAAGGAACGCTACACCGACACCATCGCCCCTTTCGTGATCAAGGTCGAAAACCCCGGCACGGCGCCGGCGCGGAAGGTCCGCGTCCTCGCGACCTTGCCGGTCCGCGGGCGGTTGCTCCAGCCGCTTCCCGCGGGGGCCCGCTATGATGAGGGGACTCGTCGCATCCAGTGGCTCATCGATCGGATCGAGCCCGGTGGCAAACCGCAGATCCTCGGCTTCCAGATGCGCATGGGGGGCGTCGGCTTCTACGACATCAATGCCGAGGCCCGAGGCGACGGGGGACTCCAGGACAGGGCGAGCGTGACCACCGATGTTCGCGGCTTGCCCGATGTTGACCTCGTCGTCAGCGAGCGCCTCCGCGTCGTGGACGTCGGCGGCAAGACCACCTTCCAGATTCGCCTGCGAAACTACGGCACCAAGGAAGCTACCAATATCTTGCTGACGGCCACCCTCTCCAAGAACCTGAAGGCCATGGAGGTGGCCGGTTGCCCGGAAGGGATCACCGGGGAGACCACCGGCAATCAAGTGATCTTCGTGGACGAACAGGGCAAGGGCATCAAGAGTCTCGGACCCCAGAAAGAGCTCCTCATGGGGATCGTCGTCGAGGTCACCGGCGACGATCCCGAGGTGGCGATCTGCAGGGTCACGGCGACCCATGATGGCTCGAGCGGGCCGCCGCTGGAAGATCAGGCCCGAGTCAAGGTCATGCCCTCGGGCCGCGCCCGGCCCAGTGGACCGTGATGAGCGGAGCGTCCTCCCCGATTGGAGTACCGCGGGCGACCGCGTAGAATCAAGGACGAGGGACCGCTTCACTGCGCCGAGCCGACCCAAGGCGAGGGCGTCATCGCGAGCCGGCGCGGCTCGGCGGACGCCTCGCGCTCTCGCGACCGCGCTCCCGCGGAAGGACCTTGCGATGCACCTGCGGACTCCCCCGTTGCGACGTCTCCCGATCCTGGCTTTGATGATCCTGAGCCTGGGCACGATGTCCGGCGCCGGGGGCCAGGGCGAGGATCGGCCGGCCAACCGCCTGGCCAAAGAGACCAGCCCCTACCTGCTCCTGCACGCCCACAACCCCGTGGACTGGTACCCGTGGGGACCCGAGGCATTCGCCAGGGCCAAGGCCGAGAACAAGGCGATCTTCCTCTCCATCGGCTACAGCTCGTGCTACTGGTGTCACGTGATGGAGCGCGAGAGCTTCGAGGACGCCGAGATCGCCAAGCTGCTCAACGACCGGTTCGTCTGCATCAAGGTTGACCGCGAGGAGCGCCCGGACGTCGATCAAGTCTACATGGCTGCCCTCCAGGCGATGGGTCCCGGCGGCTGGCCGATGTCGATGTTCTTGACCCCCGACGGCCGGCCCTTCTTCGGCGGGACCTATTTCCCGCCGCGCGCTCGCCAGGGGTCTTCGGGGTTCCTCAACATCGTCAAGGCGGTCGGCGACGCCTGGAGGGATCAGCGGGCCGAGATCGACAAGTCGGCCGCCCTCCTGACCGATGCGACGCGCCGGCAACTCCGGGCCGCTGGCGGTCAACGCCGGCTGCCCCTGTCGCGGACCTGGGCCGTCGAGGGACTGGCCGAACTGACGCGCCAGTTCGACCCCGAGCATGGCGGCTTCGGCTTCAACCCCCGCAACCCGCGCCGGCCCAAGTTCCCCGAACCGGTCAACCTCGTGTTCCTCCTCGATCAGCAGGTCCGCAGGTCCGTCGGGAAAGTCCCCGGTGCCCAGCCCGGCCCGCTGGAGATGGTCCAGATGACGCTCGATCGCATGGTGCGCGGCGGGATCCGCGACCATCTCGGCGGCGGCTATCACCGCTATTCCACCGACCGATCCTGGACCGTGCCCCACTTCGAGAAGATGCTCTACGACAACGCCCAGCTCGCTTCCACCCACTTGATGGCCTACGCGGTCACGAAGGACCCCCGATGGCGCGATGAGGCCGAGGCCACCTTCGCGTATGTCGAGCGGAGTATGACCGCGCCAGAGGGCGGCTTCTATTCGGCCCTCGACGCCGAGACCCACGGCGAGGAAGGCGCGTATTACGTCTGGACTCGAGACGAGGTGAAATCGGTGCTGGGCGAGGGTCCTGAGACCAGCACGTTCGCCCGGGTCTACGGCCTGACCGGCGAGCCCAACTTCGAGGGCGGCCGCCATGTCCTCCTCGAACCAAAGACCCGCGCCGAGCAGGCCGAGGTGCTCCAGGTCACCCCGAAGGACCTCGAAGCCCGGCTGGCGCCCTTGCGCGCCCGACTACTGGCCGCGCGCGAGAAGCGGCCCGCCCCGTTGCGCGACGACAAGGTCCTCACCGGCTGGAACGGGCTGATGATCGCGGCCTATGCCGACGGCTACCGGGTCCTCCGCGTTGACAAATACCGGCGAACCGCCGAGAAGGCCGCCGAGTTCCTCCTGGCCAAACTTCGTACAGCCGACGGCCGCCTGCTGCGCACCTATCGCCTGGGCCAGGCCAAGCTCGCGGCCTACCTGGAGGATTACGCCTTCCTGGCCCACGGACTGCTCCAGCTCCACGCCGCGACCGCCGACGCCCACTGGCTCCGCGAGGCCCGGGCCCTGACCGACCGCATGCTCGCCGACTTCGAGGATCGCGAGGAAGGCGGGTTCTTCTTCACCGCCGAGGGACATGAAAGCCTCCTGGCCCGACCCAAAGACCCCTTCGACAACGCCCTGCCCAGCGGCAACAGCATCGCCATCCTCAACCTGCTGGAGCTCTACCGTGCCACCGGCGAATCGTCTTACCGAGATCACGCGGTCAAGGCGCTGGGCGCTTTCAGCACACTGATGTCCGAGCGCGGCTTCGCGATGCCCATGATGCTGATGGCCCTGGAGCGTGAGCTCGACCAGGAACCGGGCGCGAACGCGCCGCTGGCGCCGGTCGCCGCGGATCACGCGAAGTCCGGCGTGGTCACGGCGACGGCCCGCGCGTCCGGACCGATTGTCCCCGGCGGTGAAGGTGAAGCCGTGGTCTCGCTCACGATCCAGGACGGCTGGCATCTCTACGCAAATCCCACCGGCGTCCCCGAGCTGAATCCCACCACGATTGATCTCGACCGGACCTCCGAGCCGCTGGCCACGCTGCTCAAGGTCACCTACCCCGCCGGCGAGGCCAAGGTCCTCGGGTCGATCGGCACCGAGAAGGTCCCGCTCTACGAAGGGAAGGTGCCGTTGATCGTCCGGATCCGGCTCGCCGCCGACGCCAAGCCGGGCACGATCCGCATGAAACTCCAGTTGAGCTATCAGGCCTGCAACGACCGCCTCTGCCTGGCCCCGGCCAGTCTGGGAATCCCCCTGGAGATCTCGGTCGCACGCTGAAGAATCCCCGAACGCGAGGAAACCGATCCGATGGGCAAGACCTTGACCAGAATCGGTCCGACCGACCACGGCCGGCGGATGAGCCTCGAGGAATTCGAGCATGCCAAAGTTCAGGAAGGGTATCTTTACGAACTGAGCCGGGGGATCATCACCGTGTCCGACGTACCCAACAGACTCCATGCGATCCTGGCTTACGCGATCTGCCGGCAACTCTTCGCCTACGAGATAATGCATCCCGGACGGATTCACATGATCGCGCCCGCCAGCGGATGCAAACTGTTGATCCCCACCCTCAGCTCCGAAAGGCATCCCGATCTGGCGGTCTACCTAAAGGCATCACCACCGATTGACAATGCGAGTCTTTGGCGTCACTGGTTCCCCGAACTCGTGATCGAAGTCGTTTCCCCCAGTTCGCGAAAGCGCGACTACGAGGAGAAGCCCGACGAATACCTGCGTCTCGGCGCGAAGGAGTATTGGATCGTCGACCCCAAGAAGCATGTGATGGTTGTGATGCCTCGCGTACGGAATCGATGGGTGGAGAACGTCGTCGAGCCTCCGGTCCTCTACCGCACTCGTCTGCTTCCCGGTCTGGAATTCTCGTGCGAGGCCGTCGTCACAGCGGCCGGGCTGACCTGAGCGATGAACCAAGACGCCACAACCCAGGAGACGACGACCGCCACCGGGCCGGTCCCGGCACCGCCGCGACGGCAACGGCTTCTCACGGCGTTGCGACTCCTGGCGATGGCCCTCCCGGTCGCCGTGCTGGTGATGGGAGCGATCGTACTCCCCGGCTGGATTCCCGTCCTGCCGCGGGATCCTGCGGGGGATGATCGAGGTCGCGTTGCGGGGCGTACTCTTCGGGTATAGCGCGCTGGTCCTGGCCGCCGTGATCGGGACGCCGTTGACGGTCTATCTGGCGGCGCGGTCGCGGTGCGCGGGCCAGTCGAGGGTTCGACCGGCGATCCTTCGCGGGTTCGCGGTCTGCCTGGTGTGTCTGTTCGCACTGGTGGTCCTCGAGCTCGGCTCGGCGGCCTGGCGCGGCTGGATGCACCGATTTCCGGCGCTGCCGACCTCGTTCGCGCCATCGCCGCCCGAGGAATACCGGATCGTGGTCCTCGGCGGCTCCAGTGCGCTGGGAGAGCCGTATCGTCCTTGGTTGTCGGTGGGCCAGATCGTCGCCTGGCAGCTTCAGGAGGCGGTCCCGGAGCGACGATTCGAATGCGAGATCCTGGCGTGGCTGGGCGACTCGCTGGAGCAGCAGCATCACAAGTTGGCCGGCTTGAAACGGCGCCCGGATGCCGTGATCATCTATTCGGGGCACAACGAATTCGCGTCCCGGTTCGAGGAGGAGCGCGACCCATGGGTTGACGAGGAGCCTGGCAATCGCCTGCTCCAGGGGATCTATCGCGCCACCCTGGCTTCCCCGTTCTGCCGGCTGGCCTATGAAGGAATCAGCAAGAACCGACTCGATCGTCCGCCGCCCTTGACGGGCCGTCACCAGCTCATCGATCCGCCCCTGTGCAGCCCGTCGGAGTCGGCCGACATCCTGGCCGATTTCCGGCAGCGGCTCGAGGCCATCGTCAGCTATTGCGAACGGATCGGCGCCTTGCCGATCCTGATCGTTCCCCCGGCCAATGAGTCGGGATACGAGCCCAGCCGGTCCACGCTCCCCCCCTCGACCTCGCCGGCCGAGCGTCAACGCGTGATCGCCGAGTTCCAGGCCGCGCGCGCCGAGGAGTCGGGCGACCCGGCGCGGGCCGCCGGCGGTTACGCCGCCATCCTCAGCCGGCACCCGAGTTTCGCCGAGGCCCACTTCCGCCTGGCGCGGCTGCGCGAACGCGACGGCGAACTGGCCGATGCGGGCCGCCACTACCTCGCCGCCCTGGATCACGACGGACTACCCATCCGCTGCCCGGCCCCCTTCCGCGCGGCCTACCAGGAGGTCGCCCGCAGGCATCCCCGATGCCTCCTCATCGACGGCCGCCGCGAGCTCGCCGCGATCAGCCCGAACGGATTGATCGGCGACCGTGTCATCCAGGATACGCACCATCCCACGCTCGCCGGCTACGTCGCCCTCGCCGGCGCCGTGCTGCGAGAGCTGCCGATCCGAGAAATCTTCGGCCCATCGCGTTCGATCGCCTTGCCGCTGGACCCGGACGAGTGTGCCCGGCACTTCGCGATGGACGCCTCGCGATGGGCGACCGTCTGGGAACGGACGCGTGTCCATTATCAGAGGGTGGCCGGATACCGTTATGACCCGACCGAACGTCTGGAGAAGGCACGCCGCTGTGCCGAGGCCGCTCGATCCGCGACCCTGGGGCCTCAGCCGTCCGATTCGGACTGACCCCGAACCTGTTCAACCTGCCAATCCTCGAGGTCGACCATGGCTCCGCGGCCGAGGAAGTGGACCACGGCCACGAACTGATCTCGATTTCCCCGGCGGATCACCGTGCCCTCGATTCCGGTCAGTGGGCCGGTCATGATCCGGACCTTCGCCCCCACGGGAACCATGGGCGTGTCCGAGACGGCGAGGCCCGAGTGGAGCATCGTGTTGACCTGGCGCAGGTCGTGGACCAGCCCTTCCTGGTCGACTACCGTCAGGACGTTCACCAGTCGATTTCCGCGCAAGGCCACCAACCGGTCGTTCGCATCGCCGTAAAGGAACAGATATCCCGGGAACAGGGGCACAATCGATCGGAGTTTGCGGCCGTTGGGCGTTCGACTTTCTTTGACAACCTGTGGCAGATAATAAACCACTCCCTGTTCGCGAAGGTCGCGGGCGGTCGACTTCTCCTGGCGGGGCTTGGTATGCAAGCACAACCAGGTTCCCTCCTCCTTGGCCGGCAGCGCGTCCGGCTCTTCCCAGAGGTTCAACGGATGACAATCGGGCTCGACAGGCAGAATCGGCATCGTGAATGAACACCTTGACGCGGCGGAGCCGCAACCCAAACGATCGGGGACGGTTCTCCCCTCTATCCACTGTAAACCAGGTCCCCGGGATTTCCCGAAAGCGACGGCTTTCTCCAGCGGTTTCCTGATGCGCGGCTGCGAAGATCCTTCAATGTTCGAAGTGGTATTGCTGGAGAGCGGCGTGCATCCATTGTGCAGCCGAGCAACCATCATGACTCACTTCGCTGGGAATTGTTATTGTTAAGTCAACCGATCGGCTGGCGTCAAGCAAGAAAGTGCGGTCGGATCTCGGTCTGTCGTAAAGGCGTTGTGCCGAGAGGAGATAGGAGTGAACCGCCAAGTAAGGGAGGGGCGCATGGGGACTCGGGACGGAGTCCGCGGGATCTTGAATGTCAACAAGCCGCGGGGCCTGACATCGCGTGCGGTGGTCGATCGGGTGGCTCGCCAGGCCGGCGGCGCGAAGGCCGGTCATGCGGGGACGCTCGATCCGCTGGCCTCGGGCGTGTTGATCGTTTGCATCGGCCAGGCGACCCGGCTGGTCGAGTGGATCCAACGGCTGCCCAAGTCGTACCGCACCGTTGTCCTCCTGGGCGCACGAAGTGACACGCTCGATGCGGACGGCCAGATCGTTTACCAGACCAACGCCAGAGTTCCCGCGCCGCCGGACGTCGAGAGCGCTGCGACCGCCTGGATCGGCGAGATCGAGCAAACGCCGCCTGACTACTCGGCTCTCAAGGTTCAGGGCCGGCGCGCCTACGACCTGGCGCGGGCCGGCCAACCCGTCGATCTGGCCCCGCGACGGGTCCGGATCGACCGCATCACCGTGGTCCGTTACGACTGGCCCTACCTGGAGTTGGAGATCGACTGCGGCAGCGGGACTTACATCCGCTCACTCGCCCGCGACATCGGCGAGGCGCTCGGCTGCGGCGGCCTCGTGGAGACCCTGATCCGCACCCGGATCGGATCGTTCACCCTCGACCGGGCGGTGGATCTGGACGCACTCTCGACCGAGTCGATCCTTCAACATCTCCACCCATCCCTGGACGCCCTCACCGGCCTGCCGCGACAGATTCTCGATGCCGAGCAGGTGCTCGCCGTGGCGGCGGGACGAAGACTCGCCATTCGAGACTTCTGCGTTACGGTCATTCCCCCGGGCGAGCTGGTGCTGATCGATCCTGAAGGCCGGCTCGTGGCCCTGGCCGAGTCGAATCCGTCGGAAGGTTGGATCCATCCTCGCAAGGTTTTGATCTGAGAGGCTGTGAAAGGATCGATTCAAGACCACATATTTAAGATTCCGAATGGATGTTAAGCCCGGATGGAGCCGAGGCTTAGGAATCTTGAATCGTGAATTCGGGATCGGGAATCCGACCCTTTCCCAAGCTCTGAGCCGGATGCCTGTCACAAATCGCCGCCGGCTGCGGAAGTGGCCCCGTGGGAGGAAGCCCGGAATGCGTCGATCTGCCCTTGGATCGTCGCGACGAGTCGATCGAGGTCCGCCGAGCGGACCGTGAGAACCTCGTCCTCCGCGGTCGATGTCCGGTGTTCGCTCTCCCCTTTTTCCCGGATGATGACGTTGACTTCCAGCCCGACGCCGGACGCGTAGCGGGCGAGGGTCTCGAAAGTAGGCCGCGGGTTCTTGCCCGATTCCAGCCGGCTCAGGGCCGGCAGCGGCAGCCCCGATCTGCGGGACACGTCGGTCAACGAGAGCCCTTTGGCCTCACGCGCCCGGCGCACGACCGCCGTGGCCTTCAGCAAGGCCCCCACCGCCCCCATCGTCGTGATGCGCTCGGAATCGGCCTGTCCCCGCTGTATCAACTCAACGAGCCCCGGCTTGTCGGCATACTCCTCCCGGACGGCGGCCTGGCGCGCCCGGGCTTCCGGCGTCCGGTTCGCGACCCGGATGGCCTCGATCCGCGCCCTCTGCTCCGGGGTCAAGCCTGATCCCCGCGGCTGGCTCTTCGCTCCCATGCCTCAGTCCCCCTCCCCGTATTCCGGAGTCTCGTAAGCAGTGATGGGCCGGACAGAGTAGGGGTCGTCGCAGAGGATCTCGAAGACCACGGCGATGTGCTTGCCGGTAGACGTCGGGCCGAAGACGATCCAGCGCTCGGTACCCTCGGCCGCCCCTTCGCTCGGGACGGCGTCAGCGTCGGGATTGTCCAGCACATCCTCCACCTCCTGCCGGGACAGGTCCGCCGCGGCGATCTGCCAGACATTCCCCTGGGAGTCGTCCGGCTCGTCCCAATCCACGTGGTCAGGTCGCATCCCGCTGATCTACCGACTCCCCGCCCTGTTGACTTCGACGATAACCAGAGCTGACTTTGAAGTCAACTTTCTGGTCAAGACTGAGCCTGATCTCACCACGAACATGCAGCTTCCCAGCCGAGATTCGATTGCTGGATCGTTGCGAGCCGACCCGCTCACAGGCGGGCGCTGTCGGGCTTGGACGTCGAGCGGAGACTGGCCAGCGTGCCGCAGTCCAGGTATATGGATGAGCGATCGCGACGGGAGAAACTCTCGTCTCGCCGGCCCCGAACCTTCCGTAGCCAAAACTTAACGTGTTACAGTCGTCTGAAGTACGAGGCCGCCAAGGCTCCCAAGCCGGAGGGAGAAGCCCATGGCATGCGGGACCATCGCCGTCTTCGACCGAGGGGAGGAGTCGAATCGCTGCCGGAAGTTCACACTGGCCGATGGGATGATCCTGGTCGCAGGGTCGGCACTCGCTCTGGCAAGCGGACGGTTGTTCTTTTCTGATCCAATCGTGCATCTGATCGAATGGCTCCCGCGGCTGTGTGGAAATGCCGCGGCTCACCGTTCGGACTTGTTTGAACACTTGCCAGTTTTCTTCGCGAACATTCGCTTTCCTCTGATTCACACCTTGTGGTTTTCCTGCCGGCTCGTTCAACTCTCATTGCTTGGTTTTACGCCCACCTTTTTTGTCCTTCGATTGAGACGACCTCGGCCTGTCCTGCGCGAGCTGCTCCGGCAGCCCGGCACGATGGCCGGACTGGCGATCGTCTTCGGCTGGGTCGGGGTCAGTGGATACCTGGACTACTTTCTCTTCTTCAAGAGCCATGGGTATCTCCGCGTTCCCACCGGGATCGGTGGCACCGTGGCGATAGTCTGGGTCACCCTGGTCCTGAGCCGGCGATGGCAACGCGAGCCAGGGTGGATCGACCCAATTGGGCGATCGCTCGGCTACGCCGCGATCGTCCTCACGGGGGTAATCCCCTGGATTTACCGGTTCTGAATGGCGATCCCTGGCCCGAGGCTGAACCTCCGCGGCCATGACCGTGTCGATTGAGAGCAACATTGCGACCGGCAACGGCCCGCCGGCCCGCCGCGGTTCGAATTCCTCGTTGACGCTTGAATACCCAGACTCTACAATTCGAGCGTGACGAACGGCGTGCAGGTCTATTTCGATCCACTCGAGGAAACGAGGTCAAATCCCGCCTTGATCGAAACCAACCGCATCGAACGTATCGGGCGTCGAGAGCGTGCCATTCTGGTCGGGGTTCTCCTACCCCACAGCGACACGACGCCGGATGATCCCCTGGACGAGCTCCGGGGATTGGCCAAGACAGCGGGCCTTCAGGTCGTGGGCAACCTGTTGCAGAAGCGGCAACAGGTCGACATCGCGACGTACATCGGTTCGGGCAAGGTCGAAGAGCTCAAGGCGATCGTCGAGGCCCAGGAGGCGGACGTGGTCGTCTTCGACAATGACCTGGGGCCGGCCCAGACTCGCAACCTCGAGCGGCACCTCGAGGTCAAGGTCGTCGATCGCACCGAGGTGATCCTCGACATCTTCGCGACCCATGCGCGGACGCACGAGGCCCATCTCCAGGTGGAGCTGGCGCAACTGGAATACGCCATGCCTCGACTGAAGCGGATGTGGACCCACCTCTCGCGATACAAGGGCGGCATCGGCGTCCGCGGCCCGGGCGAGAAACAGCTCGAAGAGGACCGCCGGCTGGTCGCGCACCGCATCCAGGAGTTGAAGGCGAAACTCGCCAAGATCCAGGCGCGGAAGGAGAGGGAGGTCGCCAGTCGTAGCGACGTGCCGACCCTCTCGCTGGTCGGCTACACCAACGCCGGCAAGAGCACGCTGATGAACGCGCTGACCGAGGCCGGCGTCCTGGTCGAGGACAAGCTATTCGCGACGCTCGACACCCGCACCCGCCGCTGGCGGTTCCGCGGCGGCGGCCAGGCCCTGCTGTCCGACACGGTCGGGTTCATCCGCGACCTGCCCCACACCCTCGTCGCCTCGTTCAAGGCCACGCTCGAGGAGGCCCGCCAGGCCGACCTCCTCCTCCACGTCGTCGACGCCTCCAGCCCGGAGGCCGAGAATCAGATCCGCGCGGTCAAGTCGGTCCTGGCCGAGCTCGGCCTCGACAACCATCCCACACTGCTAGTGCTCAACAAGTCCGACAAGGTCCCCGACCGCTCGTACCTCGACGTGCTCAAGGCCCACCACGCCGAATCCGTGTCCATCAGCGCTGCACAGCACGACGGACTCGACCGCCTCGAAGCCGCCGTCCGCGAGGCCCTCAGCGATCGCGCCCTCGAGGCCGAGGTCGAGACCGGCGTCGACAATGGCCGCGTCCTGGCCTACCTGGCCCAGCACGCGCAGATCCATGACCGGACTTACGACGACAACCGCGTCCGCTTGCACTGCCATCTGCCGCGACGTTGCCTGGAGTTCCTCTTCGAGCACGGAGTCAATGTCCGGTCCAACGGACAACGTCTCTACGCGTCCTGACGCGCCGCAGCCGCATCGCGAATCCGTCCTCCTAACGCGGCCTTCGGCCGCAACCCAATTGGGCTTGCCGATTCGAGATTCCGGATTCGAGATTCCGGATGAGGACGATTCCGGAATCTCGAATCTCGAATTGGGAATTCGGCCGATGCGCGCACGGCGCGGACATCGTACGGCGAAAGACACTAACGCCCAGGGGACGCGCGGTCGAACGGCGCCAGGACTGGCTGTACGAAGCTGAAGTCGTGGACCAGGAAACCTTTGGTCCCGACGAAGAAATCCCGGTTCTCGGCCACGTCGAGGTTATAGACCGGCCGGGTGGTATCGGTCTCCGTCGACTGCACGCGGGCGATGCCACCGATCGCGCGGATCTCATCTCCCGTCTTGAGGTCGCGGGCCATGATCCAACCCTTGCCGGCCTTCCAGAAGCGATGGATGCCGGTCGCGACGATCGTCTCGCCGTCGAACGAGAGCCGGAGCGTCGCCGAGGGTCGGTTGTGATGCAGGGCGATCACCGGCTGAAACGTCAGCGAGCCGCTCGTGGGATCCTGCGACAGGACGCGGTCGCCGACCTGGATCGACTCGATCGCCCGCGGGCCGTCCAGGGTGGAGACCAGCGTGCCGGCCGCGAAGCACGCCGTGTGGCTCGTGCCGATCGTGAACGGGGCCACGATGTCGGTGAGCGTCGGCTTGGTCTCGGGGATGTTCGACTGATAGACGTAGCCGAGCTGGTCGGTCCACCAGGCCTTCCATTTCTCGGGCTCCGCGCCCAGGTCCTGGCCGGTGAGCAGTTTGAGCACGGGAAGGACCCGGCCGTTGAGCTCGCCGATCTGGGTGTTGATCGTCTCGACCGTCTGGACGTCCTGGGCGACCTTCTGCTGCAAGTTCCGGCTTTCCTGCGCGATCTCCTGGTACTTCGAAGCGATCTGCATATCGCGGTATGCGGCGGCCGCCAGGGTGTCATAGACCAGGTTGGAGGCGGGATTGAAGGCCGCGGCCGGCGGCGCATTCGCGGCGTTCTTGAGGATTTCCTGGGCATTCCGCGGATTGGCCGCCAGCGCCTGCCCGACCTGCGCGACATTCGGCCCCGATCGAGATGTCGTGAACGTCATGCCTCCCAGGACCGTTGAGACCAGGATCTGGTTCTGCGCCTGTACGGATCGAATGGGACCGACGGCGCGAACAGGCGGGGTGGGATCGACGCGGGGTTGATCGCCGGGTTCAGGTAGACGCGATCGACGTTGTATCGTTCGCCCTCGACGAACAGCTCGCCCCGCGTACCCGGGCCCCCCGGGCGACGGACCTCGTACTTGAAGCGCTTGCGGACGAGCTGGATCAATCGGCCGATGACGTCGCGGGGATCGCGACGGGCCAGGGTCTCGATCGCTCGCCCCCGGACTTCGGCCGAAGGGCTGAAGACGGCGAGTGCGGCCAGGGCGTTGGACGCCGCCGGCCCGTCGATCTGGCCGAGCATCTGCACGGCGGCGCGCTGCGATCGCTCGTGACCGCGGACGAAAACGACCCAGATCATCGGCACGGCGCGGGGATCGGTCAGCTCGGCGACCTCCGCTTCTGCCTTGGCCCGCGCGCCGGGTCCTTGGATTCCAGGGATTCGCGCAGCCGTTTCAGTTTCGGCTCCCATTGCTTATCCGCATGCCGCTGCCGATCGGCGGCCAGCCGATCGGCGGCCAGTTCGTCCGCCTTGATCCAGCGACTCCCCTGCTTCTTGTATCCGAGATGCCGCCAGGTGGCCTCCCGCGACGGGTCCAGCCGCACCGCCTCCGTGAAGTGCGCGATCGCCTGCTCCTTGAGTCCCTTCTGCTCGCACCAGGTGGCCAGCCGGGCCTGGGCATCCGGCTTGCGCGGCGCGAGAGCCCGCCGTTCCAGGTATTCACGGATCAAATTATGGCGTGTTGGATCATCCTGGATCTCCTGCTGGATCGCCTCCGGACGCTCCCACTTCCCCTGGTAGGCGACCAGGCCCATCAGCCCGCGGGCCAGGGCGTTGGAGGGATCGTACAGCACGGCCATCGCCAGGTGCTTCATCCGTTCGGCGGACATCCCGTGCGCCTCGCACCACAGGGCCAGACGGACGTGCGCCTTGGCATCGTGCCCCGCCTGGGTTTTCGCCGCCTCGTAGGCCGAGTGGTCCTCCGGAGTTGACGATCGGCCGTCGTCCCCGGCAGCGATCAGGCTGAGACTCACCAGGATTATCGAGAGCATGATTCCGACTCCTCGATCAGGATCGATCGGTCGTTCAGCGGCCGAGTATGGATCGTTTCGCGGCCGGCCGAGTCTCCAGCTCCGGCAGGGCCTCGACGGCGTCGAACGGCTCGGGCGTGGGGTTGATCGTGCTGTTGTCGTGTGCCAGTATACCCGTCCGGCCCACGAAGAAGCTCTCGCCGTCGGCCACCCGCAGGTTGAACACCGGCTGAACGCGCTCCTCCTTGACCGACTTCACCGCGACGGTCCCTCCCAGGGTCCGCAGCACATCGCCCGGCTTGAGGTCGCGGACCATGGCCCAACCCTTGCCCGCTTTCCAGAGCCGGTGGATGCCGGTCGCGACGATCGGCTCATCGACGTCCGCCAGATCGACGCGGAACGTCGCATTGGGCGGATTGTGGTAGACCGCGACCAGGGACTGGTATCTCAGCTCGCCGGTCCTGGGGTCCTGCGTCAGGACGTCGTCACCGGCGAGGAGGCCCTCGATTGGGCGTGGCCCTCGATCGTCTGAACGAGCGTCCCCGCGGCAAAGCAAGAATGGTAGCGGATCGTCTGGACCTCGGCGACCGGCTGGCAATCACCGGCATCGCGGGCCTGGGGCTGATAAGCCAGAGGGCACCTGCTCGATGACCGTGGTGGCTCGTCGGTCGAGCTTTCTGGCGGAGCGGCTAAGGCGATAGCCGAAGAGATCGACCATCCATTTCTGTCCACGCTGAACTGGTCGTCCCCCATGTCGGTGCCCACCGTTCCTCGGCGAGGACCTGCCTGACCAGCCGATTCGCTTGCTGGACGGAGCGTTGTAGGCCTCGATCGGCCTTGAACATCACCGGCGAGCTGCTGCGCGCCACCTGGGCCGATCGCTGGGAGTTCGAGCATCATCCGCCCGACAGGAATCGCCAGATACTGGTCGATACAAGCACCCGCCGCGCGGACTCGAGTATTGGCATGGGCCTCCCAGGTCCTGGACTCAAAGGAGAATTGACGTCCTGGGCGGATGATGGCGGCCGAACTTCTGGGCCTCGACTCAGAAGGGGAATTCCTGCCTGGGCCATGATATGGTCACCTGAGCGGGCGAGACCGGGTTCATAGCCGAATCGGCGTGGTGGCCACAGCAACGGACGAGACACGGCATCGAAACCCGTTTCGGACTGGCCCACGTGGGAGCATGATGACGGGCAAACCCGCGGCGCCATGATGGTCGAGTCACCATTGGCCAGGACGGGATTCGGCTCGGAGCCAGCGGCGTGTACAGACGCTTCGATGTTGCATCCCTATTCGTTGATCACAAGCTCGCCAGTCTTGGGACCCGGCCCCTGCTGACCGGCTTGACCTGGTACTTGATCGGGTCGCGGATCATCGCGATCAAGAGCGGGGCGAAGTCCCGCGGGTCGACGGTGACGCAGGATCTGGACGGCCTCTCGGCGAGCTTCGGCGCTGCGACTCCTCAAGGCCAGGAGCAGGCAGTGCCCGCGACGAGCCCGGTGCATCGATCTGGCCCAGCAGCCGCACGGCCACCTCCTGACCCTCCGCACCCTTGGGCACGAACACCGCCCAGATCACCGGCACCGCCCGGGGATCGGACACCTGCGCCATTCCCCTCTTCCGCTTGAGTCGCGTCGCGCTTGTGTCACGACTCGAGAGCGCCGCGAATGCCATTTCTCCAGCAGGGGCATCCAGTGCTTGTTGGCCCGGCTTTGCTGCTCGAGTTCCTGTTTCTGCGCCGCCAGCCATTCCGGCTTGGTCCAGTGGCCGCCGGATCTTCTTGAACCCGAGCCGCTTCCAGGCCGCTTCGCGGGTCGGATCCCGACGCAGGACGGCGTGATACTGCGCGATCGCCTGATCCTTCAGGCTCGTTCTGCTCGCACCAGAGGGCCAGCTTCCACTGATCGTCGGCCCTGTCGGAGGTCTTGGCCCGGCGCTGGAGGTATTCTTGCATCAGGGCTTTGCGTTTGGGGTCGTCCTGCACTTGCCGGCTGACCTCGTCGGGCCGCTCCCATTTCCCTTGATAGGTCGACCAGGCCCATCAGCCCGCGCGCCAGGGCATTGGAGGGATCGTAGAGCACGGCCATCGCCAGGTGCTTCATCCGCTCCGAGCCGCAGGCCGTGCGATTCGCACCAGAGGGCCAGCCGGACGTGCGCCTTGGCGTCGCGACCCGCTTCTTTCTTGGCCGCCCCGTAGGTCGAGCGGTCGATGGCCCGATCGCCGGCCACAGGCGTTGGTTCGTCGCCGAAGCATGCACCCACCAGCGCCACACAGACCATCATCCCGCCGATCATGAGCCCACCCCCTCGATGTCCCAAGGTCTCCGCGGTGCGCCATGAGATCATCCTATTAAAAGTAGGCGACAGTTTCGACGGAAAACACACGCGAATTTTGATAGACTCTTCAGTTTCCCGCCGGACCCCGGTTGATTTCGGAGACGGTGCGAGGATAATGCGAAGTTTGGCGGAACGCGTGTGGCATCAATTCGGAATCGACCGGTTCAACAACGAAGGAGAACCAGCGATGTCGAGGATGGGAATTCGCGGAGCGGTCTTGGCGCTGGCGGGGATCGCGTTGACCGCAGCAATGGCGGTGGCGGCGGAGCCCACGGCGAGTCTCAAGCAAGGGAAGCCCGACATCAAGTCGGCGGGCCCGTTGACGTTCGGGCCGGAAGGCATCCTGTTCGTGGGCGACACCAAGGGCGCCGCGCTGTTCGCCATCGACACCGGCGACCGGGCGACGGCGACGGAGAAGCGTCCAGTCGCGGTCAAGGACCTGGCCGGCAAGATCGCCGGCATGCTCGGGACCGATGCCCGCCAGGTGCAGGTCAACGATATGGCCGTTAATCCTTTGTCGGGCAACGTGTATGTCTCGGTCTCGCGCGGCCGCGGGCCCGACGCGATCCCGGTCATCTTCCGGATTCACGGCGATGGCAAGCTCGAAGAACTGGCGCTGGAGAACGTTCGGTTCGCCAAGGCCGAGGTCCCCAACGCGCCGGCCCCCCGTTCTGGGGCACGGGAGGATCCCCGGACTGCGTCGATCACCGACCTGGCCTACGTGGACGGCCGCGTTTTCCTGGCGGGCCTGTCGAACGAGGAGTTCTCCTCGCGGCTGATCGCCATCCCGTTCCCCTTCAGCACCGAGGGCTTCGATGGCGCGGCCATCGAGATCTACCATGGTGCACATGGGCAGTTCGAGACCAAGTCGCCGGTCCGGACGTTCGTGGCCTACAAGATCCAGAACGAGCCGTATCTGCTGGCCGCCTATCAATGCACCCCGCTGGTCAAGATGCCCGTCGCCGAGCTGAAGGCCGGCGCCCATGTCAAGGGGACGACCATCGCCGAGCTGGGAAACCGCAACCGGCCGCTGGACATGATCGTCTATCAGAAGGACGGCAAGGATTATCTGCTGATGGCCAACAGCAGCCGGGGCGTGATGAAGATTACCACCGAGGGAGCCGGAACGGCCGAGAGCATCACCCAGCCCGTGCGGGGTGGTGGCACCAAGGGGCTGGGATATGACACGATTGCCAGCCTCAAGGGCGTCGTCCAGTTAGACCAGCTCGACAACAGCCACGCCGTCATTCTGGTCCAGGACGCGAACGGTCTGAACCTCGAGACGATTGACCTGCCGTGACCGACCGGTCCGTTTTCTTGCTGTTGCTGATCTTGGGGGCGTTTCCCCTCTTGGAGGGGAGCGCCCCCGCACCGTCCGCTTCCCCTCCAGCCGACATCCCCACGGTGCATACCGCGGACTCTCCCTCGCCGGATGTACCGCAGTTACGGTGGATCCTCCGAAAGACCGACGGAACGGATGCCGTGGTCGAGTTGCGGGGTGTCGATCGCGACGCCCTGGCCGCACTGAGCAAGACCGGGATCGCGCGCGAGCGCGGCACGTCGTTCTTGACGGTCCGCGTGATCGCCGAACCCCCATCCGGAGCGACCGACCCGCCGCCCCTGCTGGGCTCTTACCAGGTGGACGACCATGTCATCCGATTTGTGCCCCGATTTCCCCTGGAGCCGGGCCTTCGTTACCGGGCCGAGGTCAACCTGATCCATCTGGATGAGATCGCGAAGCGACAGGTGGATCCGGCCCAGCCGGTTGCAGATCAGGCTTACGGCCGATTTCTCCCCACCGAAGCGCGCCCGCATCCCCCGGCGACGGTGACTCACATCTATCCGTCACGAGCGATGTTGCCGGAAAACCTGCTCCGGCTCTACATCCATTTCTCCGCCCCGATGAGTCGGGGAGAAGCCTACCGCCGGATCCGTTTGCTCGATGCGACGGGCAAGCCGGTGGATGACCCGTTCCTGGAACTGGACGAGGAGCTCTGGTCCCGGGATGGGAAGCGGTTCACGCTCCTATTCGACCCGGGCCGGGTCAAGCGCGGGCTGAAACCCCGCGAGGAGGTCGGGCCGATCCTGGAGGCGGGCAAGTCCTACCAGTTGGTCATCGACGGCGGCTGGCCCGACGCGGAGGGGAATCCGCTCGCCGGCCCGGTCCGCAAGGCGTTCCGGACCGCCCCGGCGGACGAGACCTCGCCCGACCCCAGGAACTGGGACATCCGGCCACCCGCGGCCGAGTCGCGCGACCCGCTGGAAGTCCGATTCCCCGAGCCGCTGGACCGGGCGATGCTCGATCGCCTGGTCATCGTCCAGGAAGCCGCGGGAAACGCTGTCGCCGGCCAGATCTCCGTGACCGCCGAGGAGACCCGATGGCGATTCACGCCACCGCATCCGTGGCGGGCGGGCGACTACCGGCTGGTGATCGGGACCGAGCTCGAAGACTCCTCGGGAAACAGTGTCGCCCGGCCGTTCGAGGTCGATGCGGTCACCCCGATCTCTCGGCGCGTCACCACCGAGACCGTCGTCCGTCCGTTCCGGATCGGCCCCAAGTCGCCGTGATCTTGCGGGCGAGGGGTACCGATCTTCGGGGTCGCCTTCCCGCTCTCTCCCCGGAGAAAGGCGGGAATCCTTGCGTAATCCGCAAGAAGCGATTTCAATAGTATACTGGGTATTGTAGACCAAGCGATCGAGACTCGTTCGTTGCAGCCGAGCCGCGATTCGCCGACACTCGACGGGCAACCGACGTTCGCCATGAGCTATGAGCCAGCGATGGAGCTGTTCCGAAGAGCCTGCGGCCTTGGCGAGTCGCTCGCCCTGGTTTCTCAGAAGGTGAGTTCGTTCGACCGGGGCCTACACGCCCCTGGACTATCCCCGTCCGTTCATGCTCGTCGGCCGGGATCCGGAGGCCGATCTGTTATTGAACGACACGCAGATCAGCCGGCGGCATGCGTTTCTCCAGGCCGTCGCGGGCCGAGTTTACTGGATCGACCTGGAGAGTCGGACGAAAGTTTTCGAGGATGGCCAGGAGGTGCCCCAGTCCCAGGGGTGTCTCGATCCTGGACACTTCATTCAGGTCGGCCCCTACCGGCTCCATCGGACGGATCGCCGGACCGATGAGCCCACCGGCCCGGTCGTGACCGGGTCGGAAGCGAATCCGCTGCCGCGACCGCTGCTGGAACTTCCGTTTCGCGTGGGAGGAAAATCGCCGACCTGGGAGATGGACAGCCTCCAGGCCCTGGTAGGTCGGGCCGACCAATGTCAGCTCGTCCTCACCGATCCGAGCGTCTCACGGCAGCATGCGAGCCTGGTGCGCACTCCGATGGGGCTCTGGGTGGTCGACCTGCTGGCCCGGGAAGGGGTCTACGTCAACGGGACACGGGTGCGATGGGCCTGGCTCGCCGAAGGCGACGTGGTCCGGCTCGGCCTGTTCACCCTGATCGTCCGGTACGAAAACCCACCGGAACAGATCCGCCGGGAGGACGTGCCGCTGGAGGCCGGCGCGAGCCCACCGGCACTGGCCGACGTTGTCCCCGGAGTTTCCTCGAGCCCTCCCGACCATCAGCCTCGCGCCCTGGCAATCCGCTCCGGGTTCCCGCGTACCGAGCTGGTGAAGGCGGAAGCTCCGTGGTCTGCGGTTCCTGCCATCGCGCCGGCCGTTTCCAGTCGCGGAGAATGGGAGCCGGTGCTCCCTACCAACGCGAACCTCTTCTCCATGTGGCAGCAGCAGATGCAACTCATGGAGAGCTTCCATAACGACATGGTGATGATGGTCCAGATGTTCGTCGCCATGCATCGCGAGCATCAGGCAACGGTCCGCGATGAGCTGGGCCGGGTGCAGCAGCTCACCAAGGAGCTGACCCGACTGAATGCTCAACTGGCACATCTCCCGGCGCCAGGGCCCGCCCGCCCAAGCCCGGAAGCCAGCCGTAAGGCCAGCAGCGGCGAGCCGGCTTCCCCGTCGGGTTCACCGAAGCCCGAATCGAGCCCTCGTGCCCGCTCGGCCCAACGCTCCACCGAGGAGACCTCACGGAAACCCCCGGAACCGGCGGAGAAGCCCAGAAAGAAACGGCCCGCCGCCGCGCCCGAGGAAAAGGAAGGCCCTCTGACCGCGGCGATGCCCGCCATGAGCGGCCCGGAGATGTACGCCCACCTGACCCGGAAGATCACCGACCTCCAGCGGGAACGCCAGGGATACTGGCAGCGAATCCTGAAGGTCATCAACGGCTGATTGACAGGCTGGGCCGGTAGGACAATTCGTAGAACGGGTGAAACCCACCAGTCCCAGGGAACCCAGAGGTTCGGTCGGTTGCACCCTCCCTACGAGGACAGCCGCTTACTGGCTGTTTCAAAACGGGGACTGGCTCCGAGTCTTCGAGGTGCCTGTCCCCCTTTTGAAACCAAAACGGGGACTGGCTCCGAATCTTCGAGGTGCCTGTCCCCCTTTTGAAACAGCCTTCTACTGAGTCGTTGGGATTTGTTCGAGGAGAAACACGCCCTTCTTGTTGGACGTGACGATATCGAGCAGCCCATCGCCATTGAAGTCGGCCACGACGAACTGGGTGCCGATGCCGCTCTGGTCGTCGATCTCGCGCGGGGTGAAGGCGATCTTGCCGTCAGGGCCGTGGCCCGCCTCGAACCAGTAGAGCCGGGCTGGCTTGTCGGAGCCGGCCTCACTCCGACCGTGCGACCAGAAGCGCTTGCCCGTGACCAGGTCCTTCAGTCCATCACGGTTGATATCCGCGGCGATCAGGGCATGGGTCTCGGAGACGAGTTCGGGGAAGAGGTCGTGCTTGGTGAAGACGGGCGACCCATCCTTCGCCGCGCCCTGTTCGAACCACCAGATGCCGTACTGGTGGGCGGAACTGGCGATGACGTCAGCCTTTCCGTCATGGTTCACATCGTAGGCGATCATGTCGGCCACGGCATCGCCCAGGCGAGCGGGGTGGAACGACCACGGCGTGGGGCTGTTGCGGCCCGACTCGGGCTGTTCCCACCAACCGCCGGTGCAGATCACGTCATTGCGGCCGTCGCCGTTGAGGTCGCCCACACCCAGGCCGTGGGAGAATTGGGAGGTGCCGGGGATGACCTTGCCGGGTTGGCTGGGCTCGCTGACCGCGTGCATCTCCCACGGCTTGGTGGGATCGGGGCCGGGTGTAAACCAGGCCATCTGGCCCTCGTCCTTCTTACCCTTGGGCTGCCAGCCCATGACCAGCACGCGATGACCGTCCCCGAAGAGGTCTGTATACAGCGGAGTTTCATTGCAGGAACTGTGCCAGGCCTCGTGACGGGGCCAGTAGCCCGGCTTTCCCTGGGGGTTCTCGTACCAGTATGTCGGTACGCCGGGAAAGCCGATGACGATCTGGTCGGCCCAGCCGTCGCCGTTGATGTCGTCCGTCCAGCAGGTCATGCAATCGCTATACTTGTGCAGGCCGTCGCCGTAATCACCGGGCTTCCGGATATCGTGCTTGGCCCACGACGGGGCCTCGTACCACGAATCGCCGATGAGCACGTCGAGCTTGCCGTCGTGATTCACGTCGGCGATCGCCACCCCCTCGGACCGGAACTTCCCCTCGATCACGGTCTTCTTCCACGAAACGGGCGTGCCCTTGTCGCTCCCACGCGCGGGAGCCATCGTCAGCAAGATCACGGATAAGCCAATTGCCGCGCTTCGCCAGCTTCGCACTTCCATTTCGTGAGATCCTCAGAAGGTCGCCGGTCGTCAGGTCATGCCGCTCATTCGAGCGGCCACCTCTCAGAACTTACTCCTGAGCCAGGCGCAACGCTACGGGGTACCTGCCCTGAAGAGGTGTACGCGAAGCCCCGTAGAGTGGGTCGAACACGGCAACGCGGCATGAGGCCCACCGGGTTCCATCGGGCGTCAGGATCGTTCGAGTGCGGTTCGGATGCGCGTCACGTAATTGATCGGTGCATGGTCCACCAGCGGGGCAACCGGCACGACATCCAGGCCCAGTTTGCCGGTCAGGTCCGAGGCGCCGGGAATCGTTCTCCCCAGGAGCCGGCCCGCGATCGTGAAGGGATTGAGCGCCCGGACCGTACCCAGGAGGACCCGGACGTTCTCATCCGTCCCACTCTCGATCGCCTCCAGGATACCGGGGCCGTCGGTGATCGCCCCGTCCGCTTCGATGAATTTTAAGGTCGAACGAACATGCGTGTACCCTTCGAAGCCGCCCGCCGGCGGCAGATGCGGCACGAAATCGATATTGTCCACGAATCGGAAGCACGGGATCGCGAACTGGCTCGCGAAGGTCTTGTCCCCGGTCCGGGGTGAACCGAAGGTATACAAGCCCCGGGCGGCATCCTTGCCATAGCGGTCCGCCGCGATGGTGGCGAGTGCCGCCCCCATACTGTGCCCGGTAAACCAGATCGCGCGGCGACCGTCCCGGCCTCCGAGGGTGTCGTCCAGATACGATGCGATTCCCTGCTGCCAGACGGCGTCGAGCGACGCCAGATACCCCGGATGGATGTGGCCTACCGGCGGGATCGCGAAGTCGATGTCGGTCCACAGGTCGATGGTGTTGACCAAAGGCAACCGGTACAGGTCGATCGGGTCGGGGAATCGGTTAACGCGCGTCCCCCGGAATGCGACGATCGCGAACTGGTCTCCACTGATGACGACGCACTGGTTGCCATGGTCATCGTCGGTGAAGACTCGGAGGTCGAGCGTCGAGGGCAGGGCGTTTTCGCTGGCCTCGAGTCGCGGCCGGATGAACGATTCGGACCCGTAGGCCAGCAGGGACACCTCGGCCAGCCACCGGGCGTTGACGAGGGAGAAGTCGTCGGCGAGCGGTTGGAAGGGCTGGTCTCGCGCATGTTCGAAGTAGAGGTAGTCGTCTTTCGGAGGTATCAATTCCGTAAGGGTCGGCGACGGCATGTTGTCAGCTTGTGTGCTCACGAGATGGCTCCTGATCCACGGGACGAGAACCCCTTGCGCCTCGGAATTCGGCGGACGTGTTGTGATGGGTGCGACAGAACGGCGATCGACGCCAACGCCTCAGACTCCGAGGATCGTCGTGGGCATCCATCATACTCACAGCATAATCTGAAACCGAGACCCTCACCCCGAATTCTCGCCCGACCTCACCCGTAGCAGTCGAAACCAGCCGGAATGGATCCCTCGGAAAAATACTGAAGTAGCGACTTGACAATCGGGGCCCGCGGGCTAATACTGAAGTGACGACTTCACTAACAGCAGAAAGGGAAACCCATGCAAGAGCCATCCGTCATCCACAGTACCTTCGTCATCGAACGGAGCTATCCGAAGCCTCTGGAACGCGTGTTCTCGGCATTCGCCGACGCAGCCACGAAGCGCCGGTGGTTTATCGAAGGGGAGCACCATGACGTCGAGGAGTTTGCGATGGATTTTCGAGTCGGAGGTACCGAGCGAGCGCGGTATCGTTTCAAGGAAGGCACCCCGTTCCCGGGCGTCGCCTTGACGAACGAGGGAAGGTATCAGGACATCGTGCCCAACCGACGGATTGTCGAGGCGTTGACGATGACCCTCGGCGACCGGCGCATCTCGGCGTCGCTGGTCAGCGTCGAGTTCTTGCCGACGGACCACGGGACCGACCTCATCTGCACGCATCAGGGGGCATTCTTCGAGGGCGCGGATGGTCCTCAAAGGCGCGAGGAGGGCTGGCGTCAACTCCTCGAACGACTGGCGAATGAGCTCGCGCGCTGAGTCGAACCACGCAAGAGGGAAAGTGGCAGCGGACCGTGACCAGGTACGTGAGTGCGTGGTTCGGACGGGCGCAGCCCACCCACCTCGGGCGTCAGCCCCATCCGATGGCTTGAGCGGATCGCGCGGACGTGCGAGGCTGGAGGTTCCCCGACCGAATCACGGGCTCACGCCCGTGGTCACATCGATTCCATCCGCGAGTGTGACGGAAACGGTACGCGCCATGCCCAGCCCAAAAGTGAACATCGACCGTGTGTTTCACGCTCTCGGCGATCCCACGCGCCGGGCCATCGTGGAGAAGCTCAGCGAAGGGCCCCTCTCGGTCTCCCGGTTGGCGACGCCCCTGGAGATCACCCTGACCGCGGTCATTCAACACTTGCAAGTGTTGGAGGAAAGCGGACTGGTGCACACCGAGAAGCTCGGGAGGGTTCGCACGTGCCGCCTCGAGACGGCGGGGTTTTCGGTCCTGGAGCAGTGGATCCGCGATCGGCGTTCGATGTGGGAACGGCGGCTGGATCGGCTGGGTGATTTGCTCGCGGAGTCCGACGAAGATGAATCGAGTCTTCCTCCGTAGAATCTCCGCATGAGACTTGGTAGCGTCTCCGCATAAGATCCAGTCGCGGACGACGGTCGGCGTGCCTGGGGGACCGCCACCCCCAGGAGAGCCCCGGGCACCGCGCCGAATCCGGCCGATCAACCGGTTGTATTGCTCGTGCGCCGGCATCGCAGGTCTTGCCCGGCTCCTCGGCATTCACGCCAAAGGGATGGACTCATCTACGTAGTCGATGCGAAAGCGTTTGTTGGTGATGAAGAGAACGGTGACATCCGCGTCGGCGGTGGCGCCATGCTCCATGACCTCTCCTTCCGGGAACCAGACGAAGGTTCCCGGGCCGAACGTCCCTTTATGGGTGACGAGCCGGCCTTCGAGGACATACAGACCGTGCCCGCACGGGTGCGTATGATGCGGATTCACGACCCCGGCGGGATAGCGGACCAGCCGGATCTCGGCCCCGGTCTCCGGGTCGGTATACAAGTCCTTGCGGAGGATCACCTTCCCCAGTTTCTCGTTGAAACGTTCTTCCCAGGGTTGATCAGACGTGTTCACCGCGAAGAATTCGTCCGCCATGTCTTCTCCAGGAGAGGGTCGAGTTTCTCGAATCGTCCATTCGGTCGGCAACCGGGCACTCGGGGACGCCGCCTCGATTCTAACCCGTCCGTTCGGGAGTTCGAAGGCGGCGGCGAGCCTGGGGGTTCGAATGGTGATCGTCGGGATGGAAAGGGTGTACGAGAAGCCTTCCCAGGCGGTTGGTCGGGTGCTCTGTACTACGAACTTCGAGAATCTTGTACGCCGTGCACGATTTCATAACGTCTCGAGGTGCAAGCGGTTAGGTCGAAAAAAGGCATCGACAAATTCTTCTCTGTGCCCTCTGTGAGTAGCCGTTCACACGTTGGTCGAGCATGGGAATGAGGCATCCGGAAGGCCCCGGAGGGGCCGCGGTCCTTAGTGGTCCATCTCGCAATTAATGGTAGGGTTACCGACTCTCGGATCAAGATCCTGAGCAGCTTGCCAGGTTGTCGTGCGCCGTGGCCTTGGCGGCGGCTTCCCGCTGGGCGATCCGCTCCAGGAGGTTAAACAGGTCGTACTTGGTGAACTTCCAATCGAACGGCTTCGGTTGGCTGTTCGTCAATTCTTCGTAGAGCTTGATCCGCCATGCCAACTCTTGCAGATCGGCCGAGCCATGGGGTGTAAGGACCTTCCTTTGCAAGAGCGAGAAGTAGACTTCCACTTCACTTGGTTGAGCCAGCTCGCATGGACCGGCGTATGCACCAAGATGGCCTGGGGATACGCTCGACTCATCCGCTTTACCGCGGCTTCGTCCCGGTGCGACGAACCGTTATCCACCACCCAGAACTGCGCGATGCGCCGAAGCGTATTCCGGCCGTTTCATGACGTGCCGGACCAGTCGCCCGAACGGTTCGATGCCGGTCTTGGCCTCGCACAGGCCCATGACCCGCCCTTGCTGAACGTCCCGGGCGGCCAGGGATTGCAACGCCCCGCCGCGGTGGTATTCCGCTTCGACTCGCCGGCGCCGACCGGAAGCCGGCCCGAGGCTCGCGTGACAGCGGATGCGGGCCTGGATGCTGATCTTCTCGTCCGAGCTGATGATCCGGTCGAACGGATCGATGCGTTCCCCTTGTCAGTAACCTTCGTAGAGATCCAGGACGACGGCGGCCTTCTCGAAGAAGTTGCTGGCACGGGGGAAGATCCAGTGTTCGTATTGCCAAGGCTTGATGGCATCCTCGTCGAGGATTCGCCAGACTGTGCTCCGGCTAATCGGTTGGTTGGGTTCGTCTCGGGCGCGGCGGGCGAGATCGGCCGAAGATTGGCGGCTCAGAGGTTTTCCGGTGCGGGCCGCCACATCACAGGCGATCGAGGTGATCACGGCCCTGTCGAGGGGGGGAAAAGACCGGCTTGCGACCCCGGCCGAGGTCGTCCTCGAGAGTGAACTGACCTCCGGCCCAGCGGCGAATGGAATGGGGATGGAGATCAAGGCGGGCTACGGCTGCCGCGTTGGAAAGGGTGGGGTATTCGTGAAGGAGCAAGACCAAGTGAGCGCGCTGTCGGAGATGCGACGCCGCGGTGCGAGCGAGAAAGAGCCGCCGGGCCTCGGCGAGGAACTCAGCAGGGAAGCTCGGGTGATAAAGAGGCGGAGGGCCAGGCACGAGACGACTCCGAATACGTGCGGCCAGAGAGTTTTCAGCGACGAATCTCCCAGCATAGCGGCCGCCTCCACGAGTCGCTAACCCTACCGTTAATTGCGAGATGGACCACTAAGCGCTGAACGCTTGGGATGCGCAAGGGCCGTAGTGAGCACCGCTTGAGGGCCGCCGAGGGACATTGGTGCTCACAGAGCACCCTACGACCCCGTATGCAAGCTAATCGTTCAGAGCTCTAGCGTCATCCTCCGTAGGATCTCTGCGCCGTGCGCGCCTCTGGGGAATTCGAGATTCGAGATTCCCGATGGAACGATATCTGGATCCGGAATCTCGAATCTCGAATCAGGAATCCCTCTGGCGTTGCGGCCGAAGGCCGCGTTCGGCGCTCTCACAGCGCTTCACGATCGGGTTGTACGCGGGCCACACCAGCCCGACGCGCCAGTGAGGGTCTCCAGGCCGATCGCCCCGCGAGCGCGGCGGGCTGATAGACCGGCTGCCGCGGCGGTGTGCTCAACTCCGCCGTGAACCGCTCGAGAGCCTCGTCATGGACCAGCACGCGCGGCGATGTCGAGTTTTCCATCGCGGACAGCAGTGCGACCGTGTTCCCGCTCCGAGAGTCGAGCGTGCCGATCGCGGAGGTCGTCGGCGTGCTGACGGTTGTCATTCTGATGTCCTGAGGCGCGTTGTCCTGGCCGACTTCCACGACGGCAGGGGTCGCCGAAGGCGAAGAGGTGACCGGATCGATGAAGATCCCGCTGAGCACCGCGTTCACGCCGGCCTCGTGCGTGATCGTGATCGTCACATCGCCTTGCACCTTCCAATCCAGATACACCCCGCCGGTGAACGACGAGACCGTCTCGGTGTCCAGGACCGTCCCCGTCTTCGCGTCGCTGATCTGGATCTGCTCGACCCGGCTCGGCGAGCTTTGCAGGTCGAGGAAGTACAGCTCGATATCGTGCGCCTTCCCGTCGATCAGGTCCAGGTTCACCGTGAAGCTGGTCGTGGAATACCAGCACTCCTCGATCCGGCCGGATCCGCCCGGGTTCTGGAGTGCCTGGTGAGCGGTCGTGCTGGCCGACCAGATGTGGGTCAATTCGCCGCTGGGCGAGACGGTGGCGTAGGGAGACAAGCTGGGCGTGTCGCCGATGACGTCGTAGCCTTGAGTGCCGTAGGTCCCGATCCAACTGCCCTGCGTCGTCGTGTCCGTCTTGAGGAACGTGGCCGAGGAGCCCGCCGGATCGATGAAGATCCCGCTGAGCACCGCGTTCACGCCGGCCTCGTGCGTGATCGTGATCGTCACATCGCCTTGCACCTTCCAATCCAGATACACCCCGCCGGTGAACGACGAGACCGTCTCGGTGTCCAGGACCTTCCCCGACCCCGCGTTGCTGATCTGGATCTGCTCGACCCGACTCGGCGAGCTTTGCAGGTCGAGGAAGTACAGCTCGATATCGTGCAGTTGTCCGTCGATCAGGTCCAGGTTCACCGTGAAGCTGGTGGGAGAGTACCAGCACTCCTCGATCCGGCCGGATCCGCCCGGGTTCTGGAGCGCCTGGGGGGCGGTCGTGCTGGCCGACCAGACGTGGGTCAATTCGCCGCTGGGCGAGACGGTGGCGTAGGGAGACAAGCTGGGCGTGTCGCCGATGACGTCGTAGCCTTGAGTGCCGTAGGTCCCGATCCAACTGCCCTGCGTCGTCGTGTCCGTCTTGAGGAACGTGGCCGAGGAGCCCGCCGGATCGATGAAGATCCCGCTGAGCACCGCGTTCACGCCGGCCTCGTGCGTGATCGTGATCGTCACATCGCCTTGCACCTTCCAATCCAGATACACCCCGCCGGTGAACGACGAGACCGTCTCGGTGTCCAGGACCGTCCCCGACCCCGCGTCGCTGATCTGGATCTGCTCGACCCGACTCGGCGAGCTTTGCAGGTCGAGGAAGTACAGCTCGATATCGTGCAGTTGTCCGTCGATCAGGTCCAGGTTCACCGTGAAGCTGGTGGGAGAGTACCAGCACTCCTCGATCCGGCCGGAACCGCCCGGGTTCTGGAGCGCCTGGGGGGCGGTCGTGCTGGCCGACCAGACGTGGGTCAATTCGCCGCTGGGCGAGACGGTGGCGTAGGGGGACAGGCTGGGCGTGTCGCCGATGACGTCGTAGCCCTGAGTGCCGTAAGTCTTGATCCAACTGCCCTGAGTGGTCGTGTCCTGCTCGAGGAACGTGGCGGCCGACGTTGACGCGACGGTGGTGAACGACCACGAGAACGGCGAGGTCATAGGATCGCCGGCGCTGTCCTTGGCCCCGCTGACGGTGGCCGTGTAACTGGTGTTGTAGGCCAGGGCCGACTTGGGTGTCAACGTCACCGTGTCGGTAGAAGTGTTGTAGGAGAGGCTGGCCGCGACCGGGCTGCCGCCGCTGGGCGTCAGCGTGAAGGTGATCGTGCTGGACTGGACCGCCTCGTTGAACGTCGCAGTCGCGGTCGTCGACACATTCACGTTGGACGCATTCTGTCCCGGACTCTCGCTGACCACCGTCGGCGCCCCGGATGACGAGCCTTCATATTCGTAGGCACCGATGTCATAGCCATAGGAGCTGGGGCGCGGATTGCCGAGGATGTCCGTGCTCGGTGAATCCGTCGCGGTCCCGGCACCGATCGACGGGCTGGTCGATAGCTCCTGGTAGTTGTTGCCCGACGGATTGACGAAGAGCTGCGACGGCGTCGCCGTGAACGATTTCGCGTCCTGGCCGGTCGAACTCTGCCACTGGGCGAGGGACTCGGTGTTGCCGGTGTCCTCCGACTGGAACAGCGACTCGACGACGTTGTAGTTGCTCGTCAGGCCGCTCATGCTGTCGCTGCTGATCCGGATCGTGATCCCTCCGCCGCCCAGCAAGATGTTATTCAAGACGGTATTGCCCGTGCTCCCATCCAGAATACGGAGCGCCGCACCGGCGCCGCTGGAAGTGCCGTAATCGATGGTGTTGTCAACGATGATGTTGTTCTTGCTGGGCCCGGACGCGTCGACCTGATAGAGACAGATCCCGAAATCCTGATAGTTGTAGATCAGGTTGTTCTCGATGACCGAGTTCTGAAGGCCGTCGGCGTTGATGCCATTCTGGCCGTTGCCGTAGATCACGTTGTCCTCGATGAGGGCATTGGTGACCAGTCCCAGGCCTCCCTCGCTCGCATCTCCATTAATATGGATGCCGATATAATCGTTGTTCGCGATGGTGTTCCCTTCGACCACCGCGTCGTTGGTGCTGCCGGAGATGTAGATCCCATGGCCGGTATCGCCACTTCCCGTGGTACCGGAGACGGTATTGCCCTGGAGGAGCACGTTATTCGCGTTGTCGGCAATAATGCCGAACCCTCCGACCCCGGTCACGGTGTTATCGATAAGGCTGTCGTTGATCCCGGTCACTTTGAATCCGTCCTTGGTGATGCTGCCGTCGCCGTCCTCGATCGTCAAGCCGGAAATGGTGATGTAGTTATCACCGGGTTCCAGGTCGATGCCGACGGCCGTCTCGTTGTCGCGCGAGTCGATGATGACCGAGCCAGCGGGTGCGCTGGGATCGGCCTGGATGGTGATCGGGTTGCCGGCGGTGCCGTCGATATAGCCGTAGGGATCTCCGGAACTGGCCGGGGTGGAAGAATCCCAGCCGGAGATGAAGCCGGCATAGGACCCGGACTCGACGTCGAGGATATCTCCAGGCTCGAGCGAGATCATGGCGTGCTGGAGGGTGGCGAAGGGGCTGGACTTCGAGCCGTTGTTTTTGTCGTTCCCGGTCGTGGCGACGTAGTAGGTGCTCAACACCAGTCGCGGCTCCAAGGACTCGAACCGCGGCCGGAGCGCGACTCCTCGCCGATCGACCCGCCTCGAGGTCTTGATATTGAGTCTCGCGACGCGGGGAAAACGTGTGATCAAGTGACGCATCGAAGCAAATCTCCTGATGAATCTCAAGTCGGAGCCAGCCGGATCGGCGGCTCGGTCGGGAGAGGGGACGGGGCCTGCACTTGCAGACTTCAGCCATCTCGAACCAGTGGTCGAGAGGAACCCAGTCAGCAAGGGTGTTTCAAAGCTTACATCCCTACATGCACGGCGACTCGGGGGGGCATGGACCGGCAGGACGGGCCCGGTCCCTGGACGGCTCGATGGACAGCCCGGTCGTAGTCAGGCGACCCGGAGATCGCGATCGGCGGACTCCGGACTCATCGTAACCCTCGCTGGCTGATTCCCATCCTGTTGTCGTCCGGCAGGCGCAGCGCGATCGTCGCCTGCAGTTGGCCTGTGTCATGCCACATGCGACTAAAACTTCATAGGGTTAATGAAAATTGCATCTTGAGATTCGGATATCTACGCTGCGGGAGGCTGCTGCTGGTCGGGTCCTCGAAGGACGTTTGGTCACTTTTACCTCTATTACATACATAGGCCACTCTGGCATGTAGAACAACTGCATGTCATCACGGCGAGACCGCGATCGGCGGGCCCTCACCAAGTGGCGTACTCGACACAGCCATGCATGGAAGAGAGCTTCGCTTAGTGACCGCTGGAACTGAGGTGTGGGAAGATTCCTGGAATGGCCTTAGCCGGAATACATTAAGCGGTACTCGGTGGACTCGACTTTGTGACTCGATAATTCCGATTCGTTGACGATTTCATGAATATAAATTGGTTGTGACAATGAATGCAAGCGTTGTTCGAATGGTGGATGATGTCGCCGCCCGCAAATCGAGCGGGTTAATGCGTCAGCCCAAGATCCTGAGAAACGAGAGATCCTTCAAGGTAGCATCGTGCCCAGTGGATGTCCAGCATCGATCAAGGTAGCAACGTGCCCAGTGGATGTCCAGCATCGATATTAATATTAGAAAAAATTTAGGTACTGATGCAATGGCGCGAGCCTCTGCGGATTCGTGATAACACCAGAGAATGCAGCGATGCATCGCCGGGCCTTGCCCATCGGGCAGCCTCGAGTCCACCTGCGCGCAGGCCGTCGAGAATCCTCGGTTCTCCCGCACTCTCGATGGTGCGACACGATGTCGATCTCAACCAACCGCAGTTTTCCGGAGCTACGCCCCAGAAAGGTCTTCAACCTGTGTTGGGTGGCTCGTCTGAAAGCAGCCCTTACGTGAGGCGCCGCTCGATCGGTTCTTCAGTGGAAAACAGGAGTCAGGCGACATGCGAATCCATCGATTTGTCTTGATGGCCGTTGCTTCCTGTGCCATGATGGCATTGCTGGGCGGCGGGGTCCGGGCCGGAACCATCACGTCTACGGTTGCGACGAGTGGCAGGCTGTTCCAATTCACCGGCACCAGCCCGCTCGCGTTGAGTTCCGCCCAACTGACCACGCTGAATGGGGATCTGGCAGCAGCAGGGTCCGCATATACGTTCAAATCTGGGGTGGGTTTGATATTGTGATGCCCAACGGTGTGCTCCTAAACGTGGTTGGCAACGTCGCGTTGGGCGCAAAGGGGGGCGGTGGTCCGCTGACGATCACGGCTACTGAAAGTGGATTCAAGGAGCCCACGGGAAACTCGGCTCTGCAGCTTTCAGACGCGACTGGCACGTTCAGCGGCGCCAACCAGACGGACAGCGAATTCGCCGTCGGAACCTACAACGGCACCACGATGTCGGGTGTGGGACCGGTGTTCGGGAAGGTCGAACGGCAACCAGCAGATGGAATCTGTGGAGGCCACGATCTCGCTGGCGCCCCCGCCGTTTTCCTTGACCGACTCTGCCAAGATCACATTGAGTAAGGCAGGGGCTACGCTGAAGGCCGCTGGCACCGTGATTCTCGTCGTTCCCGAGCCCAATGGCTTCGTCGTGTCCCTGACGGGCCTGACGGCGTCGGTGGGCCTTGGGCCTGGTGGTGGCGTGTCGCCGGCGAAACAGGTCGAAGAGCCTGCCATGATGGTTTTGGGACAGGGTGTCGATCGCGGGCCAGAATTGGTGGGAGGTCGAAGAGGTCGCGGAGCTTGGGGTCAGCGGAGGGGGGGACGAGAAGGAGACGGAACGAATCATCACTCCTCGAACTGGAGGGCCGAAAGGGCCGCGGGCCGAAAAACTGAATGATTCGTTCCGCCCCCCTTTTCTGCTATCTATTATATAATTATTTTTCTTATTATATTTTAGAAAAATACGTGTTCCATTTGGAACTGACGCCATTTATCCCCGTTCGAGAACGGCTCTGGGAGGAGTTGACACCATGACGTATTCCTCGTGCGACAGACGACACCGGCGCCGCGGTGGGCTGATCGTGATGGGTGTGGCCGCGAGCCTCCTCGCGATGGAAGCCGCCGCGCAAACCCAGGACGGCAGCTTTCTCGGCTTGATGGCCGCCCCGGGGACGGCGCCGGATTTCTGGGAGGGCCGGACGAACGACCGGATTCTGCTCCGGCCGACCGGCACGATCAGGGCGATCATGCTCTTCGCACGGTTCCCGGATGCCGAGACCGACGAATCGACCCAGGACCTCTTCAACCGGCTCGTGCCGGAGGGCGCGGCCTACTTCCACAGGGTGTCCTACGGGCAGATGACCCTGTCGGTGGACGTGCGCCACCGGTGGATCATGATGGACGATACCTCGACCTCGGGTCGCTACGACGCCAGCAAGTTTGCCACGCAGAAGTCGTACATCGCCGAGGTCGTGCGCAAGACGGGGAGGGATGTTGACTTCACGAAATATGATATCGTCTATATTGTCGGCTCGAAGAACAAGGGGACACCGAATTCACCGACGTTTCTCGCTCGGCCCGGGCAGGGGATCCGGGCCGGCGTCGCGGAGATCCGGCACGCCGTCACGTTCGGCAACGACACCCGGACCGCGAACTGGGGCTGGCAAACGCTGGCCCACGAGACCGGCCACATATTCGGCCTGCCGGATCTCTACGACTTCAAGGTGGATCATGTCCCGTACAAGGACATCCAGAGACATGTCGGCTGCTGGGACCTGATGGGTTGCCAGAAGGCCGGTTCCGAGTACCTGGCCTGGCACAAATACAAGCTTGGCTGGCTCTCGGAACCGAATGTCCTGATCGCGAAGAATACCTCGACGGCCGGCCTGGTCACTCCCATCGACGAGCCAGGAGGCATCAAGGCGCTCGTCGTGCCGATCAACGCCGTGGAAGCCTACGTCGTCGAGGCCCGGACCCTGGACGGTCAGCCGAGGTCGGAGACCGGCGTGCTCTGCTACAAGGTTTCGCTCGCGGTCGGGAACGGAAAGGGACCGATCCAGGTCATCCCCTCCAAGCCCGACGACAACAACCGGGAACTGGAGAATAAGTTCGTCACGCTCTATAACGCCCTCTATTTCAAGGGGCCCGTCATCGTGGACTCGGATCGGCGGGTCAAGATCGAGATCCTGGGCCGGGAAGGCCGGTCCTACCGGATTGGCGTGACGCGTTGAGTCTCGGCGATTTCCGTGGCGGTCACTGTCCTTGATTCCTCCTTCGGCCCGTGCCTCGGTCTGCACAGCACGTCCGCGGGCTCATCCCAGGCGTGGTTCGGGGGGAGGGCCAGACCATGAGGTCGTCTGGACGTCCAGCCTGGATCACGGTCCCTGGCCGCCGCCTACGGTCAGGGTCAGGTGAGATGTTCCGGTCCCTTCGATATCGAGCGCCGCAGTCGCGAGGACCTCGTCGCCGTTCCGGGCCGAGACGGTCCAGCGCCCCGGCCAGAGGCCGGCAAGCTCAACCTGGTCGAAACTCGAATAGACCGCGAACGCCCGACGTACCGAGACGCCCGACGGGCCGACGGCCACCACCGCGTCGGGCACGCGCGACGGCCTCGGGAACTCGATCTTGCCGCTGACCCTCGCCCCGGCCGAGAGCGTGCGCTCGCCGATATCCACCACACCGGCTGACATCTCCACGGCGTCCACCCGGCAGAAGCCCCACTCCGGGTCGTTGATGAACAGCGAGTAAGTGCCGGGCGACAGGTATCGGACGCAGAAGTTGCCGTCGTCGTCGCAGCGCGTCCGTCGCGATGGCGTACGACTCCCCTTCGCCATGGCGGTCACCTCCACGGGCCGGTCCAACGTGAACCGCAGGGCATTCGCCTTCGGCGGGGGGATCTTGCCCGTGATACACCCGGCACCCAGCGCAATGCGCAGCCTCGCCCCGACCTCCGGGCGGCACGACCACGTCCCGGTCGAACAACGGCCCGCCGTCGAGGTCGCGCACGCCGAGCCAGTCGTAGACCCGGAGTCGGTACGTGCCGGGACCGACGTCGGGCAGCACGATCTTCCGCTGCGCATCGAGGTCCTCCCAGTCGGGCTCGGCGAACGAGAGCGGATCTTTCGAAACGGGCACCAGCTCGACCCGGAACATCGGCTCGCGCGGCGTCACGGCGACCTTCTTCTCCAAGAGCGAGGCCATGTCCGTGCTCACCGTGACATTGTCCACCTTCCGCGACGCGCCCAGGCCCGTGCCCGACTGGTACTGCGCCTTCGAGCCGTCTCCGATCGCGAAGGCCAGCGTGAACTCCCGATGCCCCTCGGGGTCGAATGCACCAACCTCGGTCGTCTGCCCCTCGACGACCAGCGCCGACCATCTGTAGGAATCGATCACATCAAAGAATTGAAAGGGGAACCCGACCGTGGTCATACCTCCCGGCACGCGGTCGACCGCGAAGTGGCCGTTCTCGTCGGCCTGGAACGCGATGCTGCGACTGTCGTCCTCGCCGAGGCCCTTAAAGCGAAATCCCCCTACGTAACCATCGGCGAACGCCCAGACTCCGCCTCCTCTGGACTTCGGATACCAGACGCGGCCCTCGACACGGCCCATCGTGGTGGGGACGTCGATGCGGACGATCCCCACATCAAGCCCGCCTCCGGGCACATCGAGCGCCAGGACGGTCTCCGGAATGCCACGACCTTCGATGATGAGCCGGTAGCGGTCGGGTCGGACGCTTTCGAACCGCAACGAGCCGTCGGCCGAGAGGGTCGCCGTGCGAGTGGGGAATTCCTCGGCGTAGGGGGTGGAAGACAGTCCGCCGATCTCCGACTTGTCGCGACGAGGGACGAGCCGCGCCTTGACGTGTTTCCGCATCGCCTCGGGCGCCACGACCCTGGCCGACACGGCGACGCCCGGCGATAGGCGGATCACAAGTGGCTCGCCCCCGCGTTTGACGTCCACCCACCCTTCCCACGCCGCGCACCCCTCGGCGGCGACGCCGACCCAGGTCGTGCCCTCCTTCGAGAGGTCCAGGCGGAAGCGACCGTCGCGGTCCTGGACCTCGCGCCGGAAGCTGTCCGAGTTCGAGGGCAGCTTGCCCAGCCCTGCGGCGATGGTGAACGCCGAGACGCTCCGGCCGTCGGGCGCGACGACCCGACCCGTCAACGGGATCGTGGGTGCCATCACCACGACGAACCTCTCGGGCTTCGACAACTCCTGGCCTATCTCTTCGAAATCGAAGCCGCCGTTCGGTGAACCCCTCCTTGCGGAAGGCCAGGTCGAGGAATCGGCTGGTGCGCTGGATCACTAACCTCCCGTCCTTTCCTGACGTGTCGAGTCTGCCGTTCAGATCGGCGACGGTCACCCCTTCCAGCGGCTTGCCGTCAGGGTCGACGACCTTGACCTTGACCGCGCTCGGTTCTTCACGCTTCAGAAATATGTCGCGGTTTGCACCGGCCGCCTTACGATCCGGAAACTCCGAGTCGTAAATGTAACCGGGGTGGGACGCCGATACTCCCATCACGGGATCGACTCCGCGAACCACGTAGCGCCCGTCGGCGCCCGTCTCGACCTGCTTGTCCTCGTCGGGTCCCCCGCCCGGGAGGAAGGTGGTGAGCGGGGCAACGGTCACTCCGGCGATCGGGTTCTTGGTCCGCGAGTCGCGGACGGTCCCTCGGACGGTAATCCCCCGGCGCAGACGGACGACGACCCGCCTGGGGTTGTCGGACGACTTGACCACGAACTCCTGGACCATGGGCCAGCCGCCGATGTAGTCGGGCGCCATCGCCATGACCCTCAGCCGGCACGCGGGTGGTGCCTGGATCTCGAACGTCCCAGTGGGCGATGCCACGGGCGTCCACACGTCGCCGTTCGGGGGGCTCTTGCGGCCGGGCGCGTCGTACCAGGCCTGGTAGGTGAAAACCGTGACGGCCGCGCCGCTGCCGCGGTCGATCACGGACACCGTGACCGGTTTGAGGTCGGACGCCCCAGCCGGTGGAGGCGCCTGTCGAGGCGGTTCGGCCGCCGCGACTGCGAGGGCCAGGAGCGCCACAAGCGTGACGAATTGCGTGCGCATGGGAGAAAGTCCTTTCGACGACCGCGGTGGGCATAGCCCAAGCCGCTGGACTCCGGCGCCGTGTCAGTTTTCGTTCCGGTCCGATCCACCATTGCGACCCGCGGTCGCGGAGGGAACGTCGCGAGTGGCCAGCAGCGCCAGCGTGGCCCAGCCGGTGGTGGAGATCCGCTGGGCGTAGCTCTCGGCTCCGGGCGGCCGGGTGGTCTCGGTCCAGCTTCCGTCGTCGTGCTGATGGGCGATCAAGTAGGCCCGGCCGCGGGTGATCATGCGGCGGACCTGGTCCGAGTCGCCGGATTTCGCCAGGGCGAGCAAGGCCAGCGCGGTGTCGAACGGCTCGGGCGGTGAGGTGACATAAGGCCCCCAGCCGCCCTCGTCGTCCTGGCCGCGACGGAGTAAGTCGAGGGCCGGGCGCCGGCGCTCGGACGCCGCCGGGGACCTCTGTGCCGCGACCACCATCAGGCGGACCGAGGCATCCGTGATGGTCGCCAGCTTGTAGTGCAACAGCCAGCCGTCGGCGCGGTCGATGGCGGCGCGGAACCGGTCGGGTTGGGCCGTGGCCAGGCTATCGCGGGCCAGGAAGGTCGCCAGTGGCGCGCGCAAGGGCGGCCGGCGAGCCCGGCGTCTCCTCGCCCTCGAAGGTCCAGGAGCCGTCCGGGGCCTGGTCGCGGACCAGCCGCTCGGCCGCCCGCACCAGCGCCGCACGATCCGAAACCCGCCCGGTCTTCACGGCCACCGCCAGCGTGGCCGTGAAGACCGCGCGGGCCAGCCGCTTGTCGCTGAATGGGCCATCACCGCCGTTGTGGTCCCAGCCCGCGGGCTGGCTCAGCCAACCGGTTGTGTCGGCCAGAGCCTTGTCGGGCACGCGATATCCGGCGCGGGCCGCCTCATAAAGCGCCTGCGCGGCATCGCCATTGTTGTGGCAGGAATAGCAATGGTTCTCGCGTGACCAACGCGGCACCTCACGCGACAAGAACCCGACGGCCCGGGCTTCCGGGGTCGGCTGGTTCGGGTCAGGTCCGGCGCCGAGGACGGCCGCGGCCAGGCCGAGAGCCACCAACAGCCAGGGGGCCAGACCATTGGGCATCATGGCGATCGTCCTCACCACAACCGATCGATTTCACCCTTCATCCTTCATCCTTCAACACTTCCCGGATCGGCGGGCAGGAGCCGATGGATTGAATCCTGGACTTCCTTCATCTTGATCGGTTTGGTGAGCACGATAATCTTGTCGTCCTGCGGGATCTTCTCCTTGAGCTCCCCCTGGCGTGGACCCAGCAGCACCAGCGCGACGAGTTGCTGCTCATCTTCGTGGGACTTGTCGTGCATCTCGATCAGGGCGTCGAGGGCGTCGTCGCCTTGTCCGTCGGTATCGAAGATCACGGCGTCGGTCGGCGATTCGCAGTACCGCTCGGCGGCCAGCTCGGCGTCGGCCACCAGGAGGGGGCGATAACCCATCCGGATGAGCGTCTTGCGCAGGACGTCACGGATCTCGTCCTGGGCCTCGACGCACAGCACGGTCTTGTGCACCACGGCCTTGACCTCGAACGGCAAGGACGGCGCTTCCGCGGCGGGCTTGTCCTCGGCCACCGATGGCTCGGGGGGGATGATGAAGATCGAGTCGAACCCATCGTCCTCTTCCTGGTGCCCGGCCGGAGACGCACCCGCCGTCGGGCCCGCAGCCGCCTCCATCGATGTCTTGTACCGCTCGAGGTCCTGGACGACCGCGTCCATCGTCTGGTACCGGGCCTTGAGATCGATCTTCATCATCTTCTCGATGATCGCGGCGAGCTCCTCGTCGGGCGCATAGGGATGATCGGCGATCGGCTTGATCGCCCCGAACGATCGCACCAGCATCTTCTTGAGCATGTCCTTGCTCTCCGACTCCTCCATCGGCAGTTGGCCCGTCACCATCTGGTAGAAGACGCAGCCGAGGAAATAGATGTCGGATCGGGGGTCACCCTTGGGGCTCTTGCACGTGCGTTCCAGCGCCGAGTAATCGACGGTGCGCTGGCTCTTGACGCCCTGCTTGTTCTGGTCCCCCTCCATGGTGGCTAGGCCGAAATCGACCAACTTGGCGACACCCGTGTTGGAGATGAGGATATTGGTCCCCTTGATGTCGCGGTGCGTGACGCCCTGGTCGAACGAATACTTCAGGCCATGGGCCAGCCCGATCATCAGCGGCAGCGCATGGTGGGACTTCATCCGGACGCGGAGCTTCAAGAACTCGCGCAGGTTCATCCCCTCGACATACTCCATGATCATGAAGTGCCGATTGTCCTGCTGCCCCACGTCGATGATGCGGACGATGTTGTCGTGCCGGAGCCGGATGCCGGCCTCGGCCTCCTTGTGGAACCGGTTGACCGCATCGGGCATCATGGCGAATCGCTGCCGGAGCACCTTGATCGCCAGCGGCTGCCCCGAGCCGGTATGCACGCCCCGATAGACCCGCGCGAACGTGCCCTCGGCCAGGTGGAACAGCACCTTAGCATCGCCGTAGAAGAAGCCGGAAGGGTCCCCTTTCTTGAGCCGCTCGACCTGCCAGCTCGTGAGCCACCCCTTGCGGAGCAGCATCCGCAGCACCGCGTCCGGCGAGCCGTCTTCGGCATCGGCCATCGCCTCGCGGAGCTGCTCGCGGGAGACCAGTCCGAGCATCGTAACCTGGTTGACCAAGGATTCGGCGTCGAGATCGGGCATGGCGGAGAGACCCTCGACTTATCCAGATGAAAGAGAAATCGCCAAGGACTCAGGCCGTCCAGATGGCCGACAATCGAAAAGGGATTCCCATTCGCGGATTCCCGGCAGGTCCTTCATCCCGGATCTCCGATCTCGGATCCGGAATCTCGCGTTCACCAGGCTACCAGATGCGTGTAGCGGGCAAAGAATCTGCGAACCTTCCTCTATATTCTATCAGGTGATACCCTCCCACCGCCACTCGCGACTCGCACGGCTGCGATCATGCGGTCGGTAGTTCCGCGCGCAGCGCTGAGGTCCCACCTGATGTCCTTACAAGATCGCACATCCCTTTGTGACCGACAACTGTCCGGAGAACAACTTCCATCCGCTCTCGAATCGGCTCCTCTCGGCAGCGAGTCCAGCCGAACATCGATCGGCTTCGGAGGGGACAGTTCGCGGCGTCTTCCGAACGATCAATCCGAGATTGTCGGCAGGGCGGACAATCACCCGCCTCAAAATTTTTTTGGATTTTCGTATCTGTCAGCAGCATCAAGAGTTCGGTGGGCTCGCGGCCCAAAAACCACGATAGGTGCATTAACGCTTTCGAAAAGTTGCGGCATCCTGATAGTATGAGCCACGCGCGATCACTTCGAAGACGAGCCGTCGGACGGCGCCAACCCAATCGCGAGTTCGCCGCAACCCGATTCCGGCCAGAGGGATCGGGGATGGCGACCCGCCAAAAAGATGCCAACAAGTGTCAGCCCGTGTTCCGATCATCGCGGGGTGATGACCTCGTGCGACCCGATCCCATCCCCGGTGAGGGATCGGGGGACGTTCCGAGCGGTCGGGGCGTTCCACGGCCGGTGACGCCGCTCCGCTCATCATCGGGGGGAGGCGATCGGCGAGAACGCTCAAACTTTCCAAACGTCTTCACGGTTCGCGGCCCAGCACTTGACGCCATGCGAAGGAGGACAGCATGAGTGGATCGTCACCGGGAGAACACGGCGAGCGGCCGGGGCACTTCCTTGACGAGCTGCGGGCGACGTTCGCGAATGGCGCGAACCGGCCGGCGATCATTCAGCAGGATCGGTCGTGGACTTACGGGGAGATCGAGACGAAGGCGCGCCGATGCGCCGCGCGGCTCCGCCAACTGGGGGTCAATCCCGGCGACCGGGTCGCGATCGTGACCTCCGAGAAGCTACCGTTCCTCGCGGCTCACCTGGGGACACTCTATGCCTCGGGCGTCTCGCTCCCCTTGAACCCGCGGTTCACGGCCGACGAGCTGCGATATTTCCTCCAGGACAGCGGCGCGCGGGTCGTCGTGGCCGGCCCGGACGTGTACCTGGTCGTCGACACCATGCGGCCCGATTTGCCCGGGCTCCGCTCCCTGATGCTCGACGCCGAGGCGTGGGAGGCCCCCGAAGGCGAGATCGAAGAGGCCGCGATCGACCGGAATGCCGGATGCCTGATGCTCTATAGCTCCGGCACGACCGGCCGGCCCAAGGGCGTGTTGCACAGCCACGCCAACCTGGCCTCCAGCGTGCCGCGCGATCCAGGCGTGCTGGCGATTCACTCCCGACGACGTCCTGGTCAACGTCCTGCCCCTGTTCCACATCCACGGACTCTCGTTCGCCACGCACGTGAGTCTCTTGACGGGCGGCTGCATGGTCATCGAGGAATCGTTCCATCCCCGACGGACGCTGGAGGTCGTCGGGCGCGGTACGGTCTTCATGGCGATCCCTACGTTTTATTATATGTTCCTTGACCGTCCCGAGTTCCGGGAAGTCGTGCGCGAGTGGACGAACGTCCGGCTGTTCACCTGCGGCTCGGCGCCGATCCGGCCCGAGGTGCTGCCCGAGCTGGAATCGATCCTGGGCCGGCCGGTCATCAATCGGTACGGGATGACCGAGGCGCACGTCATCACCAGCCTGCCGCTCGACGGGCCCTGGCCCCAGGGTTCCGTCGGCCTGCCCGTTCAGGGCATCGAGGTCCGCGTGGTCCAGGACGACGGCACCCCCGCCGGACCGGGCGCCGTCGGCTCGGTCCAGCTCCGCGGGCCGAACCTCTTCCGCGAGTACTTTCGCAGGCCGGAGGCCACGCGCGACGCGTTTGCCTCCGGCTGGTTCGATACGGGCGACCTGGGCTCGCGCGACGAGGGCGGGTTCCTCACGCTCGCCGGCCGCAAGCATGACCTCATCATCACCAATGGGTTCAACGTCTATCCCCAGGTCGTCGAGCGCGTGATCAACGGGTGTCCCGGCGTCCGGGAATCCGCCGTGGTCGGCGTCCCCGACGAGAAGCGCGGGGAGCGCGTCGTCGCGGCCGTCGTCCGGTCCGAAGAGAGCCTCTCCGAACGCACGCTCCGGACCTATCTCTCCGAACGGCTGGTCGACTATCAGCGCCCGGCCGACATCGTCTTCGTCCCGAGTCTTCCTCGCAACACGATGGGCAAGGTGCTAAGGCGCGAGCTGCGCTCCCAGGTGGCCGGTGATTAGTGGTTGACGCGGGGCCGAGACTCAGCGCCTCATGGCGATGACCTTGCTCGAACGGACGTCGGCGGGCCGGGCTTCGGCGGGAGCCTTGAGGCTCTTGAGGAAGCCGACGATCGCCGCGCGATCGGCATGGTCGAGCGATTCAAAGGCATGCGTGACGAGTTGCGCGTCTCCCCGATGGCGTTTGATGGCGGCCTCCAGGCTCGGCGTCGCTCCATCGTGGAAGTACGGGGCACTGTCGGCGACGCCCCAGAGCGGCGGCGTCTTCCATTCATCCGGCCGCGGGTGATCTTCCGGCAACGGGACGCTGGTTTCCTCCGAGTATCCGCTGGCCTTCCTCTCGGCGATCTGATGCAACAAGAAGTCACTGTAAACACCCGATACTCCGCCCAGGTCGGGCGTATGACAGATCGTGCAGCCGACCTGCCCGAACAGGACCTTGCCGCGTTCGGCCTGATCGCGCGCCCGCGTCTCCTCCGGCAGGATCTCTACCGGCCGGGGCAGGGTGTCAACGAATGCGACCAGCGCGCGGAATTGCGATGCGTCCAGGTCGGCGTTCACCTTCTCATGAGTCCCGTGTGTCCACGGCCGAGCCTGCTCCATCATGGGATTGCCCAGCCCCAGCTCGTTGGCGCATGCGGCGGCGACGAACTCCTCCAGCGTGGCGAACTGGGCCTTCCAGCCGAACTTGCCGATCCGGCCATCCGCCAGCACATGGGGTCGGCCCGGCGGGATGCTCGTCAGATCGGCCAGGATCTCCTTGCCGACCACCTGCCACAACTGTTGCCGGCCCTGGTGCACGATGCTCTTACTCGAGATCCGGTCAACCCAACCCGCACCGAAGAGGGCCGTCGTGTTGACCATCTGCACCTGCACCGGGTCGAAGTCGCGGACCTCGACCGTGCAGCCGCCGACGATCTTCAGACCGCCCTTGACGACGGGGAAGAAGTCGTGGAGGTCGCCCGCATTCTCCCGGCAGTCCTTCGAGACGGCGAAGCTATGAATCACCCCTCCCTGGACCTCGGGTCGCCCCGGCACCGGACGGGCCTCGAACGACGCGACGTTGTGCCGCGCATCGCCGCCTCCGCCCACTCCCCCCTGGAAGTGGCAGGCCACGCACGATCGCTCGTTGAACACCGGGCCCAGCCCATCGCCCGATGCCAGCGAATCCCCCGGCTGCCACTCGTGCTCGAACAGGGCCAGCCCTGCCTGTTGCACCTCCGCACTCGCGTGCGGACCGCTCAGCACCGGAATTCCCGGAGTGAGAATCCACAACAACCACGACACGACCAGCACCGACAGCCCCACGCCCACCCGCCGACGCGCTATCGCCGAAGCGCTTTCCCTCATGGCGAGAACCTCCCGTGGAGAATGACCCCATGCCGCCGACACCGCGACGGCCTGTGCAGGCCGGGGTCCGGCAACGTCCGACCTCCGGCATTTGTCCGACATCGGACAATTGTAGAGAGTCCCTCCGGCTCGATCAAGGGGGACGAGGATTTCTTCGGACCGCTTTCCTCGCAGGGTGTCCGTCCCGGCAGGAGGCGCCGGTTCGACTCGCGTCGCGGGGGCGGGCGCGAACTCGCGTCGGGGCCTCTCCTCCTCCCGGTCGATGACCTGAGGGCGAACTCACGTGATCGAGACGACCCGATGCTGGATCTCGTTCCGTTTCCCCCTGGGCGAGTCGAAGGGGAAGATACCCAGGCCGAGGTTGGCGGCCAGGGGGATGTGCTGGGGTTGGCGGATATCGAAGCCCTCGCTCTTCAGGGGGTCGAGGCCCAGCTTGCCGGCGGCGCCGACCGGCGGCAGGCCTTTCTCCTTCCGCTTGGCGTTGACATAACGCCAGGCGACGTGGTCCATCGCCACGGGATCGGTGGCGAAGAAGAGGGCGTTGTTCTCCCAGGTCCATTCCGGCCGCGATGCGCCCGGTCCGCCCTGGTAGACCCCCTTGATGCCGTCCATGATCTGGAGGACGCACTTGCGGCGGATGACCGGGTGGTTGACGACCTGCGGGATGAACTGGTTGCAGACGTTCGTATCGGGCGTGCCGTGGGATCGGCAGACGTTGTTGACCAGTCCGTGGCTCATGTTCTTGAGGGCGCCCGTGACCCCGGCCGAGCCGTGGTCCTTCAGGACCGGCAGGAGAACGAGCTTGTTGACCCGTCGTGTCACCAGCAGCCCGAGGTGCGAGCGCCGGGAGCGGTCGTCATGGGGATCATTGCCGGGCATGACCAGCTCCATGACCATGAACTCGTCGGGGTCGTAGCCGGTGGTCCGATCGAGGTTGCCGGAATTCTCGTCGTCTCCCTTGATATCGATCTGCTTGCCGTTGTAGGCGATGCCCAGGCCGGTCCAGGCGATCCCGTCGGGTACGGCCTGGTGGATCTTGGCGTCGAGGAGCTCGTCGCGGTATCTCTCGAAGACGACGATGTCCTTGGCCTTGACTCCGGCGGCCTGGAGGCCATCGATCACTTCGAGCATCAGTTCGAACGAGGTTGTGGCCAGCGGCCTGCCGACCGGGTTCATCTTGACGCCGACCACGTCGCCCGGCTCGAAGAAGCTGCGCCAGGCCTCGACGGCGTCGGTGGAACCGGTCAGCTCCTTCATGCCGCGGTCCATCGCCGCGTGGATCGCCCCGCGATCCTTGACGTCGTCCTTGATCATCCGGGGATTGCGGACCTCGATGACACGGCCGGGGTAGGGGCCAGGAATGCCCCATTTCTGGCTCGCCTCGGCCTTGCCGGCGGCCGCCCTGGGCTCCTGGGCCGAGACGTAGGTCAAGGACATCCCGGCCAGTACGGGGACCGCCGCGCCGGCGGCCAGGAACTGTCGACGGCCGAGGCTGTCCGCGGCATGCTCGTGATGCGACATCGAAGATACTCCTGTGATCCGGATACGAAGAGATCCCGACGAAATGCCCTCAATCCGACTCCCAAGGCTACCCGGTCCCGACGGGCGCCGCAACGACCCATCAGGACTGCAAGTCGCTCGAGGCACCCGCGATTGACCGGCCCGAACGCCCTGGCCACAATGACTCAAGAGCAAGAATTCCCAAGAGAGGAATCGCCCGATGCCCTCGCCGTTCCTCGGAATGGACCCGTACCTGGAGAGCCCGGACTGGTTTCCGGATCTCCATGGCAGCCTCATCATCTTCATGAAAAGCGTGCTGCAGCGGAGACTGCCTGCCTCCTATTATGCACAGTCGAGCCGGCGCGTCTGGCTCGAGTACACGCAGCGCCACATGGAACCCGATGTCGAAGTCGTCCATTCGGCTCCTAAGCGGAGGAAGCGGCGCGGTGACGGTCTCGCCTTGCTAACTGAGCCTCGGGAAGGTGGTCCCCTGGTCGTGACGGTTGAGACGATCGAGCATGGGCCGTTCAAGCAGTCCTTCCTTGAGGTACGACGTCGCCGTGGCAAGGAAGTCCAGATCGTCACCTCAATCGAGATCCTCAGTCCGGCCAATAAGAAGATCGGCAATACGGGACGCGAGAAGTTTCTGGAGAAGCAGCGGAAGACTCTGGAAAGTGAGACTCACCTGGTCGAGATCGACCTGCTGCGCGGCGGGACGCACACGCTGGCCGTTCCCAGAGACCTCGTCAGGGCGCAAGCCGTCCCGTTCGATTACCTGGTCTCGATCCATCGCTTTCATCGACCAAATGAGTTCCTCGTCTATCCAATGGCTCTGACTCAGCGTCTACCCAGGATAGGCATCCCACTGCTGCCGGGAGACTCCGACGTACCTCTCGACCTCCAGAATGCTTTCAACCAGGCCTATGACGCCGGCCCGTTTCAACATGAGGTTGAATACGTCAAGGATCCGATCGTGCCCCGACTGACTCCGGAACAAACCGAATGGGCCTCGACGTTGCTCAAGCCGCGCAGGCGTCGCATGTGACGAGCCCGGCGAATCGGAACCCGACAGTCAGGCTGGTGCATCCTTCGCCGGAGCCGTTGTATTTGGCAGCTTCAGACCCATCGCCGCGATCTGCGGCAGATAACGTGCCCAGTCGACCGCGATGGGCGGCTTGATGATCGGCTCTTCGATGTTGATGCCGAGAGATAGCGGTCGGACTCGCGGATGATGGGCCTGGCTATCCACCAGAGGCAAGAGGTTCTCCTGGATATCCTGGACGCGTGAAGACTTCTGCCGTTCCTGCTCTTCCCGGAACCGGAGAGCGATCTGATGGAGCGTGACAATCCTCCAGAAGTGGTACCATTCCTCGACCAGCACGTGCTCGCGGCACCAGTCCCACGATGCCAGGCGCTCGAGGTCGATTCGACGGATCAGGAGCACGCGAATGCAGCACTTGCGGACGACCTTCCGATCCTCGCAGGTGACCGCCAGGAGCCACTGATCCCGCCGGAACGGCGCGGCGGCCAGGCTCCCCGCCACGCTGTTGACGATGTCGTTGATGATCTCGAAGCCGGCGGTCCCCTCGGTCGCGAGGATCGGATCGGCGAGGCTGGCCTGTTCGGCCAGGTGGCGCGTCACCCGTCGCAGCGCCACGTTGTCCAGGAGCAGGTCGATCGTCCGGGGCGGCAGCACGGTCCGGAGCTGGAGCACGTACCGATCGGCCTCGTTCCTGCCAGCCGCGGGTTCACCAATCGGCGTTAGCAAGTTCGCCGAGAATACGACCTGGTCCGACCGCCCCTGTGTGATCTGACGCCACTGGCGATACAGCACCAGCCAGCCGATGACCACCACGGCCATCGCCTGGAGCAGCCCCTCGAAGAGCTTCTCGGCGAGGAACTGGCTGACGTGCCAGACGTCGATGCCCTGGAACCAGGAAAGCATCGAGTCCCAGATTTCGCGGAACCCAGAACCCATCGTCGGAGTCCTCCGTCGTGGAAGATCGGTGTTGGCCAGATTCGGATGCCTCGCAAAGCGGCCCTTCGAATCAAGCGGCCTCGTGCCGGCTTGAAGAGCCTCGTGACTTCACCGCGGACGCCGACGATCCACCCAACTCCGACTCAGCATCCACGCTCGTTCACGTTGCGCCCAAGCGTTTTCCACAATGCACACGGCGTTCGCGGCAATGCTTACAAAACCAGCGTGAGCCGCGCACCCATTCCCGGAGCCCGTTCACATGCACCTGTTCGTTGCTCCCGAAAGGACAGGTCGGCTGATCCGTAAGAGAGTCATCACTTTGTGTTGAAGGTTCGTCGCGGCCGATCGGAAAAACGCAACATCCGGGCGAGATTCGGGCGTTCGGTATTCCAGTTGCTTAATGAGGGGATCATCGGACCTCCACTTCTTCTCCATGGCTTCTTTTCTCAAGGAGATGACCATGAGTCCCAGGAAGCGTCGCAAGATTTACGGAGTCCGTCGTGAGTCGCGCCGGCCGCGGGGCTGGACGCGCTGGTTCCACGAGGGATTGCTCGAGGCCGACCCCGCCGCGAGCGTGCGACTTCGCACCGTCCTCTGGGGCCAGAAATGAGCGCAGATTCAAGGCTCTTGATCTTTCAGAGCAGCCGATAGCAACATATCCCACATTCGCAAATCTGGCCGGGCATCCTGGGCGCGGACCTAGACCGCGCCCGCCGGTCTCGTTTCCACGTGATGCTCTCGAGACACCTCGCCGAATACGCCACGCGGAATCGGAACGGTCAGACGAATCCGACGCGTCATCCTAAACTTCGACGGCCGCGTCGGAAGGGGAATTCTCCAATTGAACGAGACCGCGCGACAACCCACCGGACCGGGCTTGGCGGATCGAGGGTCGGCGGGATTCTGATCAACCCGCACGACCCTCACAGTCCGTCTCATTGTCAGTGGTTGAACAGGAACGCCGGGCTGTTGATGAGGGCCCAGGCGATGTCCTGGGCGGCGGTGAGCCGCCGGACGGCGGCCTGACCGACGCTGATCTCTACATCGCGGCGCAGGGCCAGCAGGACCGGGTCGGGTTGGACCGGCTTCTTGGCGTATTCGAGCTGGTCGCGCAGGTCCTTGAGTTTGGGATCGACCGGAAGCGGCACCTTGCTCGCAGCGAACGCGTCGTTCTTGGCCCGCAACTCCGCATCCATGGCCCGGAAGTAGGCGAGAAGGGCATTCTTCTGGGCCTCGGTCCGCAACTCGGGGGCGACGGCCAGGATGGCGCGAAAGTCCTCCGGGAGACTCGGGCCGACCGGCTTGCGCCTGGGGTGACCGAGAGGCGGAACCGGCCGAGCGTCCAGACGTTCTGGAACAGATGAGACATCTTGATGGTGAGCACCGTGCCGCCGGCGGCGCCGAACGGCTGGGCCGTCTCGAACGTCGCCCAGTGAGTCGTCCCGGTGGCCGGCGAGATGGCCCAGCCGTTGCCCTGGTCGTTGGCGCTGCCGTCGATGGCCTTCGAGATATCGAAGTCATTCTGGCTGAAGTCGGCGATGGCCTTCTCCAGCTTTACCGGCTTGGCCTGCTTCGGGTCGGCCTTGGGAGCGGCGGTCATTTGGAGCTCATTGAGCACGAAGTTGCCGTCGGACGCCCGCCCCGGTCCCCTGCTGGGCAGCCGGCTGTCGGGGAGCACCTCGAGCCGCAATCCCGTGATCCCGGTCAGCTCGGTCTCGGCGACGATCGTGACCACCCCGTTGGTGTTGCGGCCCGAGACCGAGATCGAGCCATCGGCCTCCTTGGTCAGGACCGACCGGTTGGTCGCGCCGGTCGTCTTGGGCTCGAGGACGACCCATCGGTTGACGATCGACGCGGCATGGGCTTTCTCCCAGTCGGCCATCTTCTTGGCGATCGTGTTGGTCTCGTAGTGTTTCAGGTCGGCCTCGAGTTTGGCGGTCGCTTCGGCCCGCTTCTTCTCCTGTTCGGCGAGTCGGGGAGCCAATTCCTTCTCGTAGGTGGCCAGCGCGGTCTGTGCCGACGTGATGGCGGCCATGCGCTTGCGCTCGAGATCGGGGCGCTTGATGGCGAACTCGGCCTCGTTGCGGCCCAACTCCTCGGCCATTCTGCGGTGGTCCTCCTCGACAGCCTGCATGTCCTTGCGGCACGTCTCAACCTCCGCGGGAGTCGCTTTCCGGTTGAGGATCCGGAGGAACAACTCGTCGATCAGCTTGACATCATCCCCCTGGGTGGAGACCAGCCGCGTCAGCTCGCTGGACGGGTCGGCCAGCGCGTCGGCCAGCGTAGGGCCGCTGACCAGGGCCATGACCGGCCCGAGCTGCATGCCGCTGGATCGCTCGCACTCGCAGGCGCTCTCGCGCCGGACGGCCGAAGGTCGTCAGGAAGCCGCTGGGCAGTTCCACACCCGAATCGGGCAGCGACGCCGCGCGGGTCCCCGGCGCCACTCCTGGGATCTTCGATACCGAACCGGTGACCCGGTAGACCGCGTCCAGCAGGACCTCCGCCGGCAGCCGTCGTGCGATCGCGTGCGAGTAGTTCACCTTGTCGTCGGCGTTCCACTTGTTCGACTCGACCGACAATTGATAGGTTCGCGACTTGCAAATCAGCCGCATCACATGACGGACATCGAAGCCGCCCTTGACGAACTCCCTGGTGAGATAATCGAGCAGCTCGGGGTTCGAGGGCGGGTTGCCGGCGCGGATATCGTCCAGGGGCTCGATGATTCCTGCGCCCAGCATGTAACCCCAGAGCCGATTGACGTAGCTCCTGGCGAAGTAGGGATTCTCCTTCGAGGTCAACCACTCGGCCAGCTCGACCCGTCGCGTGGCGCCGGCGCCCGGATGGTGGTAGACGTTCTGATAGGGGAACTTCGGTGCGGTCAACTTCTTCGTCCGGTCGTGGACCACCTCGGCCTTGCTGGTGTCCGAGACCATCTCGAAGAGCGGCTTGGCCGCCTCGACTTCCGTGCCGCCGATCATCCGGCCGCCGCTGGCCGGGTCGGCCTTGAGGTCCACCTGCGCGAAGTAGGCCGCCGTCTGGTAGTACTGGTCCTGGGTCCAGCGCTCGAAGGGGTGGTCGTGGCACTTGTTGCAATTGAAGCGGACCGCCAGGAACAGTTGCGTCGTGTTCTCCATGGTCGACGCCGGCTCGCGGAGGATCTTGAAGTAGGACGCCGCGGGGTTCTCCCGGTTCGAGCCCGTGGCCGTCAGCACCGTGCGGACGAACTTGTCGTACGGCAGGTTGGCGGCGACCTGGGCGCGGATCCAGTTGCGGAAGGCCACCGATCCCTCGACGCCCAGGAACTTGCGATTGACCTGGAGCAGGTCGGCCCACTTGTTGGTCCAGTAGTCGACGAAGTCGGGATTGCCGATCAGGCGGTTGACCATCTCGTCGCGCTTGACCCGGCTATCTCGGGTGTCGGACAGGAACTTGCGGACGTCCTCGGCGGTCGGGGGCAAGCCGGTCAAGTCGAGGGTGACGCGTCGGAGGAACTCGTCATCGGTGCAGAGACCGGAGGGGAGGATCTTCATCCGTTCCCACTTGCGTGCGGCCAGCTTGTCGATCGCGCCGTAGGCCGGGGGCTCGGTCCAGACGAACCCGGTGCGGTCGCCCATGACGGTGAGCGTGGTGGAGGCATAGTTCCCCTCGAATCGCGCGAGGATCGGGGCCTCGCCGCGGCGAACGGCGGCGATCAGCCCGGCGCGGCCGGCCACGGCGACTTCGGAGTTTGCACTCTCGAGAAAGGCTTCGCGGCTCACATCGCGGACTTCGCCGTTGGAATACGTCGCCAGCACGCGGAGCTGCTGCCGGGTGCCCAGCCGCTGGACGACCGGGTCGATCGGATAGACCTCGATCTTGCTGACTTTCGGCGTGGTCAGGTCGAGGCGGGCGCCGTCGGCGATCCAGGCACGGATGATCTCGTAGTACGGCTCGCCCGGCTGGATCAACGCGCCGCCGACATGCGGTACGGCGCCGGTGGGCTTGGAGAGGATCATGCTGTCGTCCGGCGAGGCCAGGTTGATATGCCGGGCGGCCTGATCGTCGGTGAGGGCGCGCGTGTCGAAGAGCGGGTCATAACCGCGGAGCGAGAGCTTGAACCCGTTCTTCCCCTGGGCCGAGCCGTGGCAGGTCCCGGCGTTGCAGCCCAGCCGCGAGAGGACCGGCGCGACGTCGTGCACGAAATCGACCTTGCGGCGCCGTGTGCAGGCCCAGCACGGTCACCGGGACCTCGGCGGACTTGCCCGCAAGGCGGAGGACCAGCGTGGCCTTGCCGTCGGCACGGGGCCGCACCAGGCCCGACCGCGAGACCTCGGCGATCGCCGTCGATAGCGACGCCTCGACCATCCGGGTCGCGTCGATCGTCTCGCCCGAGCCCAGCCGCGCCGTGACCAGAAGCTGGGCGTAGGCGAACGGAGTGGTCAGCCGAATCTCCTTCGGCTGGACCTCCAGCGCCGAGAGGCTCGTACCCTTGGGAAGCACCTCCGTCTCGAGCGAGGTTTCCTGCTTGGGCGGGATGATGGTGACCGAAGCGTTCTGGGCGACCGAGGAGGTCTTGACGGTCACCGGGGCGAATTCCTTGATCGACGAGCCGGTCTCGGGGTTGAGGAGCCGGATCATGCCGTCGGCGGCGGCAGCGGCAAGGACCTTGCCGTCGGGGCGGAATGCGACCGCATAGACGCCGCCTTGCGGCAGCTTCACGCGGGCGATCTCCTTGACCCCCTGCTTATGGTACTTGTCCAGCTCGGCGACTTCCGCGGCCGATCGCGCGGTGACGACCTTCGAGTTGATGGCCTTGATCTTGTCTGGATAGCCGGTGTCGAATTCGTAGGAATAGACGCCGATCTCACCGGCGCCGTCGAGGCTGCTCCCCGCGGCGATCCGCTTGCCGTCGGTGCTGATGGCGACGCTATAGATGCGGCCCGGCAGGGCGGGGAACTCGCGGATCAGATTGGAGTCGTCGCCGATGACCCGTACGGTCTGGCGGATGATGCGGTAGAGCTTGGGCTCGCCATCGGAGCCGCCAATGATGATCTCATCGCGCTTGGGATGGCGGGCGACGGCCGCCAGACCTCCCTTGAGCGCCCCGGGCGTGATCGACGTGATGTTGTTGACGAACCGCTGTGTGGCGACCTCGGTCAGCTTGGCCGTCATGTCGCGGCCGACTGAGATCAGGTGGCTGCCGTCGGCCGAGAAGACCGTGTTGAGGGCCCAGTCGCTGTGCGAGCCCATGAACAGCACCTGCTGGCCGGTCTTGGCGTCGATGGCCCGGACGGTGTTATCCACGCAGCCGAAGGCGATCTTGGTGCCGTCGGGCGACCAGCTTGCGCCGTAGACGGTGTCATAGGTGACCGGGACGGAGAGCAAGAGCTTGCGCTCGGCGACGTCCCAGACCTGCACCTCGCCCATTCGCGCGGGCGCCCGCCGGTGACGGCAAGCTTCTTGCCGTCGGGCGAGAACGCCAGCGACTCGACGCGTTCGGAGAGGCCCACCAGCCGGCCGACCAGCTCGGATCCGTCGGCCTTCCAGAGCAGGACTTCATGGAACGCGGCGATCGCCAGGAGCGACCCATCGGGCGAGAACGCCAGGGCCGGGATCACCGGCAGCCGGGTGTACTCGGGGGGATGATTCATGTCGTACCGCGCCTTGGCGTTCTGGGGCATGTCATCCGCGGCGCCCTGGGCGATCCATCGGCCGATCAGCTCGATCTCGGCGGTCGACAGCGGCGGCTTGTCCTGGGGCATCTCCGCCTTGCCGTCCTGGGGGGTGATCTTGTCGATGAGGTAGCTTTCATCCGGCTTGCCGGGCACGATCGCTGGCACGTCGCTCTCGCCACCCTTGAGCATCCGATCGAAGGCCGTCATCACATAGGCACCGCCAGCCTTGGCCGGCTGATGGCAACCCTGGCACTGGGCCTGGAGGATCGGGCGGATCTGCCGGTCGTAACTGATCTTCGGCCCCGAGGCCGACACCGCCGTACCGGCCGGTTTCTTGACCTTCGCCTTGGCCTTCTCTTTCTCATCCGAGGCGCCGGCCGCGACCGACCCCATCAACAGGACCACCAGGGCCCCGATCCCCCAACTCCCTTTCGCCATGATCTTCGCCATCTCGGTCTGCTCCCATGTAGCGATCTGCGAGGTCGTCGGTCGCGTTCAACCTTCCAGGTCCAGTCCCCTGGGCCGGCTGATCAGCGCCTCACTCCGGGCGAGGCTCCCGGTCTCTCTCAGTCATTTCGGTGAGAATCGTCCTCGGTGTCCATCTCGGGCCGGGGGTGGGTGGTTGACGTTGCAGCACGAAGCTCGATCCTCCCGGTCGCCCGAAGCCGTGCGCCCTAAACGACCCTCGCAGGCATTCACCGGCTGCGCTCGGAGGAAAGCGTCCCCTTCTATCTTACTCATCCCGTTCCTTCCGACGCTAGCGTGACAATTGTTTAACACCGCGGATTCTATCAGAAAGGAGTCTCGCCAGGCAATGCAATCATGGGCGGGGCGATCCAGAGAATACCACCTTATTGGCTCGCAGGCGTGCCCGCGGATCACGAAAGCCTCAGGCCGAGGGTCTCGCCGGTTTCGCTCATCGAGACCCCTCCTGAATCGCGAGTGAGCCTTGGGGATCGGCATGGTCCGCCTGTCCGCGAGAATCCGAACGCGCGGCCCGGTGCGAGTCACGGGTCTCTGTCGACACAGCGATGACGGGCGCCGAGTTCGGGCGGAAGAATGGGGATATCGGCTTGCCCTGCTGGGTCCGGTGGGATTGCTTGCATCCGCTTTTTCACGACTTCGTCTCGGCGATCAAGTCGGCCCGGCTCGTTGCGGTGCGGATCCGCTCGCTCAAGGTTTCGTCCGAATACCTGGCACTCATTGAGCGAGGGATCACGATCCCTGTCCGCGACACGCTCTTCTCGACGATCACCGCATGTATCAAAGAGCGGATTGACGTAGCGGGTTTTTAAGATTATAGGCGCAAGTTCCTGTTGACGGGTGGATTCCCCGAGTTCTTGATCTCGGGTAATCCGAGTTCGAGCGACGAGGCTTCCTTGCTCCTTCAGTCGTAGCGAACCCTGCGGAATGGCGCGGTCGTGCGTGTTATTTACAAAGATAACTTAAAAATATTTATCTAAACATTTAAAATACCTCCTCGGCCAGACATCCCATCTGATCCTTGACGCTCCATCAGGACCCCCACTATCATTCGTGATAAGTGGTCCGACCAGTTGGTGGCGGGTTCCTGGTCCGACCCAAGGCGAGGTTGCGCACCGGAAGGTGAGTCCGTTGACCATTCCGTCGGATTGACGTTCTTTGAGAGATCATTCATGACCATGGCAGCGCACATCGTCGTGGGGCTGGGGATTGTGCTCGGATTGATGGCGGATGCCGTCGCCGCCGAGCCGGACCGGCTGTTCCGCGATCAGGTCGCGCCGATCTTCGAGAAGCGATGCGTTCATTGTCACGGGGCGACCTCGGCTAAGGGCGGGTTGTCGCTGACGACCGCCGCGGCATTGAGGCGAGGTGGTAAGAACGGGCCGGTCGTCGAGCCGGGGAAGCCCGAGGAAAGCCCGCTCCTCGACATGGTCTCCGGCGATCCACCCGAGATGCCCCAGAAGGATAAGCCGCTCTCGAAGGACCAGGTGGAGGGCCTGCGGCGGTGGATCGAACAGGGCGCTCGCTGGCCCGAGGACCTGGCGCTGCGGGATCGCCGGTTCGACGGAGAGGCATGGTGGGCGTTCCGACCGCTGACCCGGCCGACTCTGCCCGCGGTCCGCGACCGGCGTTGGGTTCGCACGCCGATCGATGGGTTCATCCTCGGTCAGCTCGAGGACCGGCGCCTCCGTCCCGGCCCCGAGGCCGATCGCCGGCCGTTGATCCGCCGCGTGACCTTCGACCTGCACGGCCTGCCGCCGACCCCCGACGAGATCGACCGCTTCCTCGGCGACGGCGCTCCCGACGCCTACGAGAAGGTGGTCGACCGACTCCTGGCGTCGCCGCGATACGGCGAACGGTGGGGCCGGCACTGGCTCGACGTCGTCCACTATGGCGATACCCACGGTTACGACAAGGACAAGCGCCGGGATCATGCCTGGCCTTACCGCGATTATGTGATCCGATCCTTGAATGAGGATGTGCCGTACTCCCGATTCATCCACGAGCAGGTCGCCGGCGACGTGCTCGAGCCGAACGACCCGCGCGGCGTGATCGCCACCGGGTTCATCGCAGCCGGGCCGTGGGACTTCGTCGGCCACGTCGAGCTGGGCGAGACGACCGTCGAGAAGCTCAAGACTCGATTGATCGACCGCGACGACATGGTGTCCAACACCATGTCCACCTTCGTCAGCCTGACGGTCCACTGTGCCCGATGCCACGACCACAAATTCGACCCGATTCCCCAGCGCGACTATTACCGATTGCAGGCGGTGTTCGCGGGCATCGATCGCGGCGACCGGCCGTATGACACCCGGGAAACCGATCGGCTCCGAGGCGAGCTGGAACAGGAACGCCGCGCGGCTGCCAATCGCCTCGGAACGGCCGAGCGCAGGATCGCTGCGCTGGCCAGCCCGGAACTTGCCCGGTTGGATGCGACATTGAAAGCGCTTCGTGCGGAGCTGGGCGATGCTCCGCGTCCCGAGGGGAAGTCGCCCAGCCCGAGCAACGGGTACCACTCGGCGATCCATGCCACGCCCGAGGCCACGGCGTGGGTCCAGGCGGACCTGGGCCGCTCGGTGCCCATCGAGGAGATCCGGCTGGTCCCGGCCCGTCCCGTAGACTTCGCCGACACGCGCGGCTTCGGGTTCCCCGTGCGGTTCCGGGTCGAAGTCTCCGAAGACCCGACCTTCGCGAAAGGCCGGACGATCGCCGTCGCGGATGAGGAGCGGCCCGACGTGCCCAACGTCGAGGACGAGCCCTACGTCGCCCGCGCCGACGGAAGGCCCGCGCGGTTCGTACGCGTCACGGCCGGCCGGCTCTGGAAGCGGACAAATGATTATATCTTCGCACTTTCCGAGCTGGAGGTGATCTCCGGTGGCGAGAACGTCGCCCGGGGTGCGGCGGTGTCCGCGCTCGACTCGATCGAGGGGGGATTGTGGGGACGTGCGCACCTGGTGGATGGCTTCGATAGCCGGCGCCGCCGGCCGGGACCGGCCGATCTGTCGGCGGCCCGCCGCCACGAACTCCTCGCGCGAATCCAGCAGTTGGTCCGCAACCGGCGCCGCCTGGCCGGCACCCTGATCGACCCGAGCTTGCGCGCGGAACTCGAGTCGGCCCGCAAGGAGATGGCCGAGCGGGATGCGCGGATCAAGGATCTGCCTCCCGGTGAGATGGTCTACGGCGTGAGGCCCCACGCTCCGCGGCCGATCTCCGTGCTCCGCCGCGGTGACGTCGAGCAGCCCGGCGAGGCGGTCCGGCCCGGGTCGCTCTCGTGTGTGCCGGGGCTCGATCCTCTCTTCACACTCCCCCATTCCCAGGATGAGGGGGCACGCCGCGCCGCGCTGGCCGACTGGATCGCCAGCCCCGCCAATCGTCTCACCTGGCGCTCGATCGCCAACCGACTCTGGCACTACCATTTCGGGCGCGGACTGGTCGACACGCCCAACGACTTCGGTCGGAATGGATCGAGGCCGACCCACCCGGACCTGCTCGACTGGCTCGCGGTCGAACTCCGCGATGGCGGCGGCCAGTCGCTCAAGTCGATCCACCGGTTGATCGTCACCAGCGCCGTCTACCGGCAGTCGTCGCGCGACGACCCCGCCGCCGCCAAGGTCGACGGCGACAACCGATGGCTCTGGAGGATGAACCGCCAGCGGCTCGACGCCGAAGAGCTGCGCGACAGCGTCCTGGCCGTCAGCGGCACGCTCGATTCTCGGATGGGCGGGCCGGGCTTCGAGCTGTTCCGGTTCAAGGATGACCACTCGCCGATTTATGACCACACCGCGCCCGAGGCGATCGACAATCCCCGGGTGCGCCGCCGCACGATCTATCGGTTCATCGTGCGGAGCGTGCCCAACCCGTTCCTTGATTGCATGGACGGCGCCGACCCGAACGTGAACACGCCGGTGCGGAGCACGACGATCACGGCCCTCCAGGCGCTGCGCGCTACTCAATGACGTATTCATGGTCAAGCAATCGCACGAGTTCGCGCGCCGGGTCGCGAGCCTCGATCGCGACCCGGCGCGGCAGGTCGAGGCCGCGTTCGTCCGCGCGCTGGGACGACCGCCGAACCCTGCCGAGCGTGACGCCACGATCGCATACGTCGTGAAACATGGCCTGGCCAACGCCTGTCGACTCTTGTTCAATACGAATGAGTTTCTGTTTATTGATTGAGAGAACCTTTGAGGACGGCCCATGAGCGCGCATCGACTTGATCGGCGTCGCTTCCTCTGGAGCGCCGGGGGCGGCCTCGGAGGAGTCGCATTGGCGCACATGCTCGGAACCGAGGGATTGCTGGCCGGTGACGGCGCGTCACACCGGGCTCATTCGGAGTGGAATGGCGGGCTGCACCATCCGGCACGGGCGCGGCGGGTCGTCGAGTTCTTCATGTCGGGCGCGGCCAGCCAGTGCGACCTGTTCGACTACAAGCCGCTGCTGATCCGGAAGCACGGCGAGCGGTTCGACCCGGGGGGCAAGATCGAGCTGTTCCAGAGCACGCCGGGCGCGGTCATGAAGAGCCCCTGGAGCTGGAAGCAATACGGCGGCTGCGGCAAGTGGATGAGCGACCTGGTCGTCCATCTGGCCGATTGCGTTGACGACATGGCGTTCCTGCCGGCGATGATCTCGAGGTCGAACGTGCACGGGCCGGCGACGTTCATGCAGAACACGGGGTTCGTCCTCCCGGGCTTCCCGAGCTTCGGTGCGTGGGTCTCGTACGGCCTGGGCAGCCTCAACGACAACCTGCCGGCATTCGTGGTCCTGCCCGACTCGCGCGGGTTCGCCCCGAACGGGCCGGCCAACTGGGCCGCCGGGTTCCTGCCGGCGGCCTATCAGGGGACGATGGTCAAGGCCGCCTCCCGGAACCCGATCTTCGACCTGTTCCCGCCCGACGATCCGGAACTGACCCCCGATAGCCAGCGTGACGGGCTGGCCTTGCTCGATACGCTGAACCGCGCGCATCGCGCCGGGCGCGACGGTGACTCGCGGCTCGACGCGCGGATCGCTTCCTACGAACTGGCCGCCCGGCTGCAATTGAGCGCGCCCGAGGTGCTGAATCTCTCCAGCGAGTCTCACGCCACCCGGGACCTCTACGGCCTGGATGAGCCGATCACGGCCGACTTCGGCCAAAACTGCCTGGTCGCCCGCCGGTTGCTTGAGCGCGGCGTGCGGTTCGTCCAGGTCTGGAGCGGCGCGGACAACGGGTTCCCGCGTCGCAATTGGGACTCGCACGAGGACATCGCCCGCGACCACGGCGAGATGGGCCGGAGCATGGACCGGCCCGCCGCGGCCCTGATCAAGGACCTCAAGTCGCGCGGGATGCTCGACGACACGCTCATCATCTGGACCACCGAGTTCGGCCGGATGCCGTGCAGTCAGGGCGGCAAGGGACGCGATCACAATCCGGCGACCTTCACCTCCTGGCTGGCCGGCGGAGGCATCAAGGGCGGCATAACTCATGGCGCCAGCGACGAGTGGTCATACAAGGCCGCCGAGAACCCCACCTACGGCTACGACCTCCACGCCACCGCGCTCCACCTGCTCGGCATCGACCATACCCGCCTGACCTTTCGCCACAATGGCATCGACCGGCGATTGACCGACGTCCACGGCCGCGTCATCCGGGAGATCCTGGCCTGAGGTGAGATGATCGATCACGGATCTCAGCAAGCCCGTCTGCATCCGGATGATCCCTAAGCCGGTGAGCGCGACGCGGTAGGCGCGGGTCGTGGCCTCCTCGGCGGGCGTCATCGTTCCGGCTCCTCGATCGCCGGGAGGCGGAACGTCAGATCACCCGGCTTATGGTCATAGTTGGAGTCGATCTTCCCGCCATCGTCGCGACCGTCCTTGCCGATCGAGTAGATCACCGGCTTGCCGTCGATGATCGCCAGGCGAAGAGGGTCGCCGGAATACGGGTTGACCGGAACCTTCGGCAGGCCGGCGGCCTTGATTACGTCGTCGAGGTCCGTCGGCAGCCGGTGCGTCCGATCCATCCACATTCTCAGGGCGATGAGACTCATGGTGCACCGGACATACGCCTTCGCACGGGACTCGGCCTCACCGCAGGAACGGGCGGCCGGGAGAACGATGGCTGGTAGCTTCGCATAGAACGAGCCATCCACGAACTGCTTGACGTCGAACGGCTCCTCGGGCCAGCGCGGGAACGGGCGATCCTCGAGGGCCAGCAAGTCGCGAAAAACCTCGTTGACCTTGGAGTTCACCTGGTTGACCTGCTCGACGGTCATGCCCTCGATCTGATGCCGCACGATCTGAGTGTAGGCCCTGGGCTTCTCACTCGGGCCTTCCCTTCGGTTGTTGAGGATCCGATCGAGCAAGTCGGGGATCGATCCGTGGGGGTCCTTCAGCACCTCCGCGAGGAGCTTGCGGAGCGTCACGTATTCCGCCTGGAGTCCCTCTCGGTACCCGTCGATCGAGTTCGCTTCGTGGTCGGCCCAGAGCTTCAAGAGCCGGCGCGCGTGCTGGTCGCCGAAAGCCGGATTGGCCAGCAGGGGAAGGGTGATTTGTCTGCTGCACACCCCGGTCATCGTGGTGGCGACGAGCTGGCAGGTCATCGGTCCGCGGGGGCGGAGATCGCGAGCCAGGCGCAAAACGATCGCAAGATCGTGCAGCGGCTGCTCGAGGTCTCCGCGGTCGAGACTGCGCCGGGTTCGCAAGACCGCGAGGCGCGCGACCTGACGGGCCGCATGGGCGTGGACCGGCGGGCTCCTGAGACTCAGGCCGGTCTGGAACACGCACCGCGGGCGGCGCTGGGCTTCCTCCACTCTGCGCATCCCCGTTTCGAGGTCCGCGACCAGCCGGTCGATCGCCTCGGCGGAGACCGACGCCGGGTCTTTCACGAATGCGTCATACGCCTGGCTTACGGACTGGATCCTCGGCTCGGCGATCTGTTTCCGCCGCGCCGTCTCCGCATTCGCCGGGAAACAGGCGGCCATCACGGGATCGAACTCGAACAGGGCATCGAGATAAAGGGGGGCGGCGTTGAGATCGGCCGGTGGTGCCGCGAAGAACGCCGCGACGTCGAACGGCGCGCCGGTGCCGATCCCGTCCGGTACGCGTCCCAATGCTCCCGGCAGTAAGGGTTCGGTCCCGGCGGGTACCGGCCTCCCTTCGACCGGCCGGCTTGCCTGAAACGCCGCAGCCTGTCCCGCGGTCAGCAAGGCGGCGACGGCGACACAACTTCGAAACCGTCGCACGAACATACCGGCGTCCCGCCGCATCGTGGTCGGCTTCCTCGGAAGCGCTTGTCGGCGTCATGGCTCGACCTCGGTTCTGGAGAGGTGGACAGGGTGCTGGCGTCCATGCTACCGTCGTCACAAATCGTCGAAGATGCACGACAGAAGGATCCGCACGTCGTGCCCGATTCGGTCTGCGGATGCTCAGAGATCAAAGCATGTTGGAGCAACCGATCACTGATGAACGACGACGTGGGTTTCTCTATCATATCAGGCCCGGGACCGGAGCGGCAGGCCAAACTGTTCGCGCTGCTCTACTCGGCCGAGGAGGTCGAGCAGCGGGCGCGCCGGATCTACGACGAGATCCTGGGCCAGTCTCCCCACATCCGCACCGGGAATTTCACGGTGATCGGCGGCGACGACCTGGAGCGGCTCTTCTCGGCTTACGACCGCGAGTACTTCCGCGGCCGGCTGGGCGAGATGCTCCACGAGGACGGGGCCCATCCGATGGCGTTCCGGCTGTCGCGGCGATTGGTCCGCGCGGCCGGTCAGACCATGCGGCAGGTCCGGCGGGTCGTGCGCGCCGGCAGGCCGGCGACCCAGGTCGAATACGAGATCACGGTCTCGACGACCCTGCTCTTCAACACGTTCCAGAACGTGGATCGGAGGGTCGAGGTCGGGGGGCTGGTCTGTCGCGACCGGCTCGAGGCCCTGCAACGGATCTTCGAGCACGAGCTGCTGCACCTGGCCGAGTTCCTGGGCTGGGGCCGGTCGAATTGCCGGGCCGGGAACTTCCATGCCCTGTCCCGGCGGATCTTCGCCCACGAGGGGGCCTATCACGACCTGGTCACTCCGCGCGAGGAGGCCGTGGTGGCCTTCGGGATCAAGGTCGGCGACCCCGTCAGCTTCGTGCTCGACGGCGTGCGGCACCTCGGTCATGTCAACCGGATCACCCGCCGCGCCACCGTGCTGGTCCCGGACCCCGGCGGTCAGAGGTTCTCCGACGGCAAGTGCTACCGCACCTACTACGTGCCTTTGCCGCTGCTTCGCCGCGAAAGCCAGACCGGCTGATCGCGGGCTCGGTCGTCCAGCCGGACGGCGGCGAAGCCTTGCGAACCGGACCATTTCGGGCCATCATGACGGACCGTGATGTTTCGTGCCCTCGCGCCTCCGGTGCGCGAGGGCTAGCTTCTGATCGTCGATCGTTCGAGGAATCCTGATGTTCACGACCCATACGATTTCGATTCTCGGCGGCCTGATGGCCCTGGCAGCCATCGCGATGGCGGTCCCTCTGGCTGCCGTGGCCACGGGTGCCGCGGATGACGGCACCCAGTTAGCCCATACCGTCTTCTTCAAGCTCAAGGACAACTCGGGAGAAGCCCGCGCCAAGCTGCTCGCCGCTTGCAAGGTCTACCTCACCAAGCACGAGGGCACCATCTCGTTCGCCACCGGGACGGTCGCCAACGACCTCCGGCGCGAGGTCAACGACCGCGACTGGGATGTGTCGCTGCACCTGCTCTTCGTCAACAAGGCGGCCCACGACAAGTACCACGATCACCCGCGGCACCTGAAGTTCATCGAGGACAACAAGGAGAACTGGGAGAAGGTCCGGGTCTTCGACGCGTACCTCTCGCCGGCGATCCCGGCGCCTTCGGGCGATTGAGCGGGTCGGCGATCGGGACTTCTCATGCGGCCTGCGGCCGCAATCCCTCGAGGGATTCGAGATTCAAGATTCCCCGATCGGGAAGCGTCTCCAACCGCGTTCCTGGGAATCCTGAATCGAGAATGCATCCGTCCCTCAGGCTCAAGGCATAACTTCCCCCACGGATTCAATCTTGTGAGACCCTCGCCGAATAGCCTGCACGATGGCCCATGGACCTCAACTCACGGACTGCAAAACGGAGATTGATATGATGAGTGCTGGCGTTTCAGCAGCCGCGGATGGTTCAACGAGGCGGCGTCGGATCGGTGGGGTGGTTGTGGGAATCGCTTTCCTGCTGGCGGCATCTTCGGGATGGGCTCGCGGCCAGGTGGCCCAGCCGGCCATCCCTCCTGGCGTCCAGGGGCCACTGGCGCGATATGTGCCGCAACAGGACCTGATCAGCTACCTGGAATTCGACGGAGTCGACGCGCATCAGGCCGCATGGCGGGCGTCGGCCGCCTACAAACTCTTGACCAGCACCAAGTTGGGCGTACTTCTGGAAGACCTGGTGGGCCAGTACACCGAGGTGAGCCAGCAATTCACACCGGCGGAGAGCCGGGTCAAGTCGGCCGACATCATCGGGACGTTCGAGCTGGCCGCTCGCCAGGGATTTGCCTTCGGTGCCTGGGAGAAGGGTCCCGAGCAGGTCGGGACGGTTTTCGTGGTACGCGGCGGCGACCGGCCGGAGCTGCACCGACTTCTCGAGCTCGCGACCCGATCCGACCCCGCGCCTGAGCCCGTCCAGAAGTCCGGCGCGCGATCCACGCGATCAATCCGGAGAGCTTCTGGTGGATCGAGAAAGGTGACCTGGTCCTGTCCAACCAGCCCGACTTGATCCTCGCCGTGCTCGATGGCAAGCAGCCGGGCGCTTCCGATCATCCGCTCCGCACGGCGCTTCTGAAGGCTGAGGGCGGCTTCCAGCCCGCCGCGGTGGGGTTTTTCGACGTCACCAAGTTGCCACCGATGTCATCCGACGCCGTGCGTCTGGGTCTCGACGGGGTGAAGCGCATCGAGTTCGTCTGGGGCTTCGAGGGAGACGCCATGCGGACCGTGCTCCGCGCGGTGGCCCCAGCTCCCCGGCGTGGATTGCTCGCACTGATGGATCAGCCCACCTTCGACGCCGGCTCGTTGCCTCCGATGCCCGCCGGCTTGACCGGATTCACCGTGCTGTCGATCGACTTCACGAAGACGTATGATCAGATCACCACGCTTTTGAAGCCGGCCGATGCCAATGGCCCCGACCGCGTCGCCATGGTCGAGGACGCCATCCGCCAGCAATTCGGCTTCGACCTCCGCAAGGACCTGATCGCCGGCCTCGGCCCGAAGTTGGCCGTTTACGTGCAGGCGTCCCCCGGGGGCGCCGAAGGCGGCGGGAGTCGCGCGGCGCAGATGATGAACAGTTTTTCCGGCCTCACGATCGCGGCTGAGGTCCACGATCAGGCCGCCTTGACGCGCGCGATCGATCCGGTGATGAAGACGGCGAACCAGATATTGCAGCAAGTCCCCGTCGGCGGTGGCCTGGAATTCCGGAAGCAGGAGGGCACGCGCCCGGCGTACGTCCTGGACCTGCCCGCCGGCTTGCTGCCGCCGCCGTTCGCGACGCTGTTCCGGCCGACCATCGTCCTGGGCAAGGATCAGCTCGCCATCGCCGCCTCGACCGTCGCGGCCGAGCAGACCGCCAACCTCTCCGGACTCCCGATGGACCGGCGCTGGAAGCCTACCGAAGCCTTTGTCCCGGTCGTGAGCAAGGTCCCCGCGAACCTGGTCTACTTGCGGATCGCGGATCCACGCCAGACGATGCCGGCTTTCCTCGAAGCCCTGCCGATCCTGGCGGAGCAGATCAACGCCCAGATGGCCCAGGCGCGGCGGATGCGCGGCCAGTTCGGCCCTCCGCCGCCAGCCGGCGCAGCCGCGACTCCGACCCTGAGGGTCGACCCCGACAAGCTCCCTCGCGCCGAGGAATTGATCCCCTTGTTGTTCCCCGCGTCGACGGCACTTCAGGTGGACGGGCAGGGGGCGAGCCTGATCGCGCGCGAGCCGATCCCGGGCCTCACCTCACCGGCCGTCGGCGGATTCTTGATCGCGATGCTCCTGCCGGCCACGCAATCGGCGCGCGAGGCGGCTCGTCGAGCCCAGTGCGTCAATAATCTCAAGCAGATCGCCCTGGCCTTCCACAATCACCACTCCGCCAACAATGCGTTACCCATGCCGGCCATCACCGACAAGGACGGCAAGCCGCTCCTGAGCTGGCGGGTGGCCATCCTCCCGTATCTCGAGCAGCAGGAGCTCTACAACAAATTCAAGCTCGACGAGCCGTGGGACAGCCCGAACAACAAGCCCCTCATCAAGGAGATGCCGCAGGTTTACCTCTGCCCCAGCCGGCGCAGTCCCGAGGCCGGCACGACGACCTACCGGGTTTTCGTGGGGAATGGCGCCCTGTTCGAGGAGGGTCAGAGCATGGGCTTCCAGAATGTCACCGATGGCACGTCCAACACGGTCATGGTCGTGGAGTCGAAGGACGCGGTCCCCTGGTCCAAGCCCGATGAGCTGAAGTTCGACCCGGAAGCCAAGCCCTCGCTCCAGGGCGCCGGCTCGCCCCACCCCGGCGGGTTCAACACCGCGTTCGCCGACGGCTCGGTTCGGTTCCTCAAGAACTCGGTCGCTCTTCAGGTCTGGAAGGCCCTGATCACTCGGGGCTCGGGCGAGGTCATCTCGGCCGACCAGTATTGAGCTCCGCCCCGTGCTCAGGGGACCGGCGGAGTCAAATAATGGACGAACCATTCCTGGGCCATGCGGGCGACCTCTTCGAGGGCGCCCGGCTCGGGGAAGAGGTGGGTGGCGCCGGGGATGATATCGAGCTGCCGGGGGCAGGTGAGTTGCTCGAACGCCTCGCGGTTGAGCTCGAGGACGACCTCGTCGTCGCCACCGACGATCATCAGGGTGGGCGCGGTGACCCGTGGCAGGGCGTTGCCGGCCAGGTCGGGCCGGCCGCCGCGCGAAACCACGGCGCCGATGGAATCCGGCGCCCAGGCCGCTGCCAGCAGCGCCGCCCCGGCGCCGGTGCTGGCGCCGAAATAGCCCAGGCGGAGGCCCTTCGCCTCGGGCTGGCTCACCAGCCAGTCGGCCGCGGCCTGGAGCCGCTCGGCCAGCAGCTTGATGTCGAAGACCTTGGAGCGGTCGTCGGCCTCGCGATCTTCCAGCAAGTTGACCAGGAGCGTCGCCAGTCCACCTTCCTGCAAGACCTGCGCCACGTACTGGTTGCGCGGGCTGAGCCGCCCGCTCCCGCTGCCGTGTGCGAAGACGACCCCCGCGCCGGCCCCTTTCGGCAGCTTCAAGGTGCCTCGGAGCGTCCGACCTCCCGTGGAGATCGTCGCGTCGCGCTCGATAAGGCTCGGTTCGAAGGCCTGGCTCATGATGATCCCTCCTCGCGGCGGTCGCTTGCTCCGGAGGACCGGGCCAACAGGTCGCTGACCTCGGCGTCGCTGGTCTGCTCGAAGTCATCGTACCACAGGCCGACAGCCCGGAACGGATCGGGTGTGACGGCGCAAATGACTTCATCGGCGATCGACTGGATCTCGGTGCATGTCGAAGCGGCTCCGATCGGCGCGGCGACCACGATCCGCGCGGGGCGCTGGCGCCGCAACGCCGTCACGGCGGCCCGCATGGTCGAGCCGGTGGCCAGCCCGTCATCGATCAGGATCACGGTCCGCCCCGCGACCTGAAGCGGGGGTCGGTCGTCGCGGTAGGCCGACTCGCGACGAGCCAGCTCCTGACGTTCGCTGGCGATCTTGGCCTCGACCACGTCATCGGAAACCTTCATCGCCTTGACCACGTCGTCGTTCATGACCACGACGTCGCTCGAAGCGATCGCGCCCATGGCCAGCTCTTCGTGGCCCGGCGCGCCGAGCTTCCGCACGAGGAAGACGTCGAGCGGAACGCCCAGCGCCGTGGCGACCTCGTACGCCACGGGGACCCCGCCACGCGGCAGCGCCAGGACGATCACGTCGTCCCTCCCGACATAGGCTTCGAGCTTCTTGGCCAGCACTTGCCCGGCCGCAGCCCGATCCGCGAATGGCTTGATCATGACCGCCTCCAACCTCATCCAAGGCCGCATCAACGAAATGAAAACGCCCCACCCAGGTCGCCGTCCGCGGGCGACACGGGATAGGGCTGCCATGGCCGCCGATGGGCCGCCCGGTCACAAGCGGCTCTGAAATCCAGGTTAAATCGACCTCAACATGGGCGTCAAGCAGCTTCCAGACTCCTGGTAGCCATGAAAATCTTGTACCAAGGCCGCGGGAGGGTTTAAACGGACCTGGCCGCCGGCACGAGCCCGAGGTCGAAGCGGCCGGTCAGGCAGAGACCGCCGTCGGAGACGAGGATGGCGCCGTTGAGGTGGACGCCGGCGTCGCTCAGGACGAAGAGGGCGAGATTGACGATATCGTCGATCGTGCCCAGCCGGCGGGTCGGCGTCATGGTCCGGAGGGCTTCGGCCGCCGGCCCCGGGAAGAGGCGTCGGGCTCCTTCCGTGTCGAGGATCGGCCCGGGGGCGATGGCGTTGACCCGGATTCCTTGCGGGCCCCACTCGACGGCCAGCGTGCGGGTCATGGCGTCGACGGCCGCCTTGGCCGCCGCCACGTGAACCTGGCCGGGCGTGCCGCCGTAGTGCAGGGTGGCGCTGATATTCAGGATCTGGCCCCCGTTATCCTTGAACCGGGCCTGGTAGGCGGTGCGCGAGACGTTCCAGGTCCCCTTTGCATCAATGTCGATCACCGTGCCGAACCCGTTCGGGCTCAGATCGGCCGAGGGGCAGAAGAAATTGCCCGCGGCATTATTGACGACGATGTCCAGCCCGCCCAGCTCCTGGACGACGCGACCCACGGCCGACTCGACCGCCTCCGGCTGGCGGACGTCGCCGACGATCGGCAGGCAGCGCCGGCCCGTCGCTGTGGCGATCTGCCCGGCCGCCGCGTCCAGGCTTTCCGGCTTGCGGCTCACGATCGCCACGTCGGCCCCATGCCGGACGAGTGCCTCGGCGATCCCGCGGCCGATGCCGGTGCCTCCGCCCGTGATCAGCGCCACCTTTCCCAGAAATAAACCGTCGTGAAAGATGTTCATGTTCGATCGAATGCGGAATGGAATGAGACGTACGTCCGTCATCGAGGATGATTCGATACACAGGAAAGCACAACACGAGATTGGGTGTCAATGCATTTTTCCGCAAGTCATCATCTACTGACACCAAGGATTCCCCTGAGCCGGGTCTCTTAGGCGCGGACGAACCGATGGCCGGGCATCCGGCGGACGAGCCGCTTCATCTCCAGGACGCTGAGGTTGGCCATGACCTGCGCCGCGGTGAGCCCGGTGCGGAGGATCAGCTCGTCCACCGCGGTGGGAGAGTCGTCGAGCTGGCCGAGCAGCGCGCGCTCCGGGTCGGTGAGCGCCAGCTCGGCCGGATGCCGCACGGGGGGCTCGTCCGTGTCCGTCCGCACCTCCTGGACCAGGGGCCCGAGCTCTTCCAGGATGTCGTTGACGGTCTCGACGAGCTTGGCCCCGTCCCGGATCAGGCCATGGCAGCCCCGGCTGTTGAGGCTATCCACCGGGCCCGGTACCGCGAAGACCTCCCGGTTCTGCTCGACGGCATGCCGGGCGGTCGACAGCGACCCGCTCCGCGGCGCCGCCTCCACCACGACGATGCCCAGGCTCAGACCCGAGATGATGCGGTTGCGCTGGGTGAACAGGCCGGCCAGCGGGACCTGCCGCATGGACATCTCGCTGTAGAGTCCGCCGGCCTCGGTCAAGGCACGGGCGAGGTCCTCGTGCTCGGGCGGATAGACCGAGGCCAGCCCGTTGGCCAGCACGGCGATGCTGCGGCCTCCGGCCTTGATAGCCCCGCGGTGAGCCGCCGCATCGATCCCGCGCCAGCCCCGAGACAATCGTGAAACCGATGCGCGCCAGTCCGGCCGCCAGCTTCTCGGCGATCCGGGCGCCGTACGGCGTACAACGCCGCGACCCGACCATCGCGATGGCCAACTGATCGCGAGGTTCGAACCGCCCCTTCCCGTAAATCAGGCCCGGCGGGTCGGGGATGTTCAGGAGAGCGGCGGGATAGTTCGGGTCGTCGCGCGGGATGGCCTGCACATCCAGGCGTCGGCAGAGCGCCAGCTCCGTCTCGGCGTCGCAATCCCGATGCGCCTGGCCGATCTTTTCGGCCAGCTTGGGGCCGATGCCGTCCACCCCGCGCAGCTCCGACTGGCTCGCGGATAGGACCCGGCCGGCCGTCCGGAAATGCTCCAGCAGGGCACGCGTCGTCTGCGGTCCCACGCCCGGGACCATCGTCAGACGAATCAGGTCGAGCAAGTCGGCATCGGGGTTCGGTTCGCTCAATCTCGGTTCCCTCGCATCAGGCATCCTCGATCAAAGACTGGCCAGGACGGCGCGGATATCGGCTTCATCGGCCGTGTCGGTCAGCTCGACATGACCGATCGAGCGCGGCAAGACGAACCGGAGCCGGCCGCCGCGGTTCTTCTTGTCGCGGCCCATGGCGTCGATCAGCCGGTCGGCGTCGAGTCCCGGCGCGGACGTCGGCAGGCCGAGGCGGTCTAGCAGGCTGACTAGGCGATCCACGAGGTCGGGTCCGATCCAGCCCAGCCGCCGGGCCAGCCGGCCCTCGGCGACCATGCCAACGGCCACGGCCTCCCCGTGCTGGTAGGATCCCCCATAACCGGCGACCGACTCGATGGCATGGCCGACTGTGTGGCCGAAGTTCAGCACGGCGCGGAGGCCGGTCTCTTCGCGCTCGTCGCGGGAGACGACGCCGGCCTTGAGCTGGCAGCTCCGCGCCACGATCCGGCGCAGTGCTGCGCCATCGCGCACAAGGATCTGATCGGCCTGGTCCTCCAGCTCGGCGAAAAACTCACCATCCAGGATGACGCCGTACTTGACGACCTCGGCCAGCCCACAGCGAAGTTCCCGGTCCGGAAGGCTCTCGAGCGTCTCGGTGTCGATCCAGACGCCGATCGGCTGGTGGAATGCCCCGATGATATTCTTGGCTTGTGGATGGTTGATCCCGACCTTGCCTCCGACCGAGCTATCCACCTGCGCGAGCAGGGTGGTCGGGACCATGATCAAGGGCAGGCCCCGGGCGAAGGTGGCCGCACCGAACCCGGCGAGGTCCCCGATCACACCGCCTCCCAGCGCGACGATGGCCGTGTGACGATCGGCCTTGCGAGCGACCAACTCGTCATAAAGCCGGGACACGCACGAAAGCGATTTGCTGGCTTCCCCGGCCGGAACGACGGTGGTCGTCGATTCGATTCCCAGCCCGGCAAAAGCGGCCGCGTATCCCTCGTGAACCGACAGCTCTGCCACGTGGGCGTCGGTCACGATCAGCGCGAACCGGCAAGACCGGCCGGCCCAGGTCGCCTGGAGCGCGGCGCGTGCGAACGGGCCGAACTCGTCCAGCCTGCCGGTCACGACCCGGACCTCGTACGAGCGCGGTCCGAGCTCAACCGGGACGCGGAGGTCCGTCGCGTTCGAGTCTTCTTCCATGGCAGATGTCCAGGAAATCCGCGTGAAAGGATCGGCCTCCGTCTCGGGATATAGTCTAGCACGGACCAGCCGCTGCCTGAAGAGCGGGTGCCTCGATCGACCTCCGCACCCGGTCGTGAACCGGCCTTGGTGCTCGCACCTTGCGTTGCGACCCACGGCGGAGGCTGCTAAAGTGAATCTGTAAGAATTGAGTGTCCGGGATTCGACCTCCGTGCGGCCTCCGCGAGGCGCGAATCGTTCGGGTTCATGGATCTCCGATCCCGGCGCTTGGGGAGTCTGAATACGGCTCGATGCCGCGTGAGACACGGGCGTTTTGCATCCACCCGGGATGGCCGGCCATGAACGATCCCTTGACCTGGTCGCCGATCAGTCTGGGCCGATGGTTCGGCACGGCGGTTCGTGTCCACATCCTATTGATTCTCTTCGTGGTGGTCCGGTTGGTCTGGTCCGCAGTCACCCTGGCCGCCAAGGGCCAGCTTCAAACGATCAGCCACACGGCGTGCTGGTTGGGGCTGCTCCTGATCGCGCTGGCTGTCCACGAGCTGGCACATGCCGCGTTTGCCTACTGGCTCGACTGCGACCAGGAGGAGGTGCATCTCTGGCCGCTCGGGAACCTGGTGGGACCGACGTTCGTGCCGCGCTCCAGCGAGCATTTCCTGGTCGCGATGGCCGGGCCGCTCGTCAGCGGTACGATCTTCCTCGTCACGGCCATCTGCCTGTACCTGTTCGCGGGAGCCCAGGTCGTCTGGAATCCGTACGGGAATGCCGAACTGGACGCCGGGGCTCCCTGGATCCACGGCGTTATGGCCACACCGCTGAGCCGGGTCTGGATCCTCGGCTGGTTCGCCTACCTCAACGGGATCCTGTTCCTGTTCAACCTCATCCCCGCCCTGCCCTTCGACGGCGGCCGCATGCTCCGTGCCCTCCTGGGCAGCACATCGGTCGTCTCGTCCCGGGATAATCCCTATGCCTTCTACACCGCCCGGGCCTCCGCCATGTTCCTGGCTCTGGTCGGGCTGGTGCGTTTGCTGGTGTACTGGCGCGGGGACGGCGTGACGTTGATCTTCCTGGCGCTGGTGATCGAGTACCTCGTGCATGTCGAGGCGCGTCTGCTGGAAGAGGGTGGCTATTTCGACGACGGCATTTTCGGCTACGATTTCTCGGAAGGCTATCTGAGCATCGACGGCGGTGCCGCGAAGGTCCGCCCTCATCGGGAGGGCGCGCTGAAGCGCTGGCGACGGCGCCGCTCCGAGCTGCGCCGGGAACGCCGGATGGCGCGTGAGATCGCCGAAGAACGACGGATGGACGAGATCCTCGAGAAGCTCCACCGCGAAGGTCGCAACTCCCTGACCGATGAAGAAAACCGCTTCCTCGTCCGCGTCAGCGCCCGTTATCGCAATCGGACCAAGAATGCGTGAGCCGTGGGCAGTCGATCGTAGAGTCTTCCTCCGCAGGATGCCTGCGTCATGCGCGCATCGGCGGGATACCAGATTCGTGATTCCACATTCCAGATTCCCGAATCATGCCCTATTGGGAGTTTTGAATCGCGAATCGGGATTCCCGATTGGGTTGCGGCCGATGGCTGCGTCAGGTCGTGGGCGGTGAACCACAGCATGGGCGATTCCGAGCGGCGCGCCACCCTGGCAGTTCGGCCAATCCCAACGAACCGGGGAGCCTTCGGGGGTTTGGTCTCCGCGTGGAATCGCGGGCCGCTGGTGCTCGATGCGGCGATGGGGACGCGGCTTCGCGACCGCGGCCTGGACCTCAGGTCCGATGATCCCTGCCTCTGGAATCTGACGCATCCGTCGGAGGTTCTCGACCTGCACGAACGCGATGTGGCCGCAGGCTCCCAGGTCCTGTTCACCAACACCTTCGGCGCTAATCGGTCCTGGCTGGCGAACTTCGGACGAGCGGAGGCCGTCGCGGCGATCAATGGCCGGGCGGTCGCACTGGCGCGGGGAGCCATCGGCCCGGAGGGTTTCGTTGTCGGCGACATCGGCCCGACCGCGGCCCAGGAAGCCGGCGCGGCGGCCGGACAGGCGACGCTCCTGGTCGATTCCGGAGTGGATGCCCTCGTTTTCGAGACCTATCGCGCCGAGCCCTTGTTCCAGGTACTCCAGGAAGTCCGGGCGGCGCTGGTGACGCCCGTCCCAATCCTCGCCAGCCTGTGGCAGTGGCCGGACCCGCCCGAGCCCGCCGTGCAGCGGCTCCTGGACCTGGGCGTCACGGCCATCGGCATCAATTGTCAGCCACTCGCGACGACCCTCGCGTTCGCCCGGCGTCTCGATCGGGTCGGCGCGTGCCCCCTCCTGGTCAAACCCAGCGCAGCCGGCCTGGGCGATCCGCACTCGAGCTCGGTCCCGGCCGCGTTCGCCGCAGCAGTGCCCCGGCTCGTCGCATGGAACGTCCGCCTGATCGGCGGCTGCTGTGGCACCACCGCCGCGCATGTGAATGCGCTCGCCACCGCGTGCTTGCCGTACCAAGACCCGAACCCGCCCGACCCAACCGGAGCTCGCCCGTGAGAACGAAACGCCCGTCGAAGAAGACCAAGCCCCGTCGCGATCAGCTCAAGCCCGGCGAATGCCTCTGCGACCACTGCACCGGGAAGTGCTGCCGCTATTTCTCCCTGCCGATCGATAATCCGACGACCTGGGACGACTACGACTCGATCCGATGGTACCTGGCCCATGGCCGGACGATGATCTACGTGGAGAAAAGCCAGTGGTATCTCCTCGTGATGACGCGATGCCAGTACCTGACCGCCGACGACCGTTGCGGGATCTATCTCAACCGGCCCAAGATCTGCCACGACTACACGACGGCGAACTGCGAATACGATGACGAATGGGCGTTCGAAAAAATCTTCGAGACCCCCGAGCAGATCTGGGAGTATGCCGAGGCTGTGCTTCCGCCCAGGCGCCGACGGAAGACCCGGGGCCCGACGCTGCCGATCGTGACCCTGAACGGCTCGAAATCGCCGGTAGAGCATTGACGCTCGGGCCGGAAGTCGGAAGATTGAGTGGACAGGCGGGAACTGGCACGACACCCGGGTCCCGTGGCCCGAACGACGAGGGTGATCGCGGATCACGACGGTCATGGCCAATCGATCCAACCACTACGAGGCGGCCTTCGAGGCGTTCATCCGATCGCTCCGCGTCCCCTGCGTGGCCGTCAACGAGGCCAAGCGTGCGATCTTCGGCGAAGAGGGCTTGAAGAATCCCGACTTCTTGCTGTATCCCCAGTTCGGGACTAACCTCGTGGTCGAGGTCAAAGGCAAACGGAGCAAGAACCGTCGCGGCCGTCGCGACTGGGAGAACTGGGTGACGACCGACGACCTGGATGCCCTGATGCGCTGGCAAGCGATCTTCGGGCCCGGATTCCGGGCGGTCCTGGCGTTCGCCTATGCCGAGCCGATCCAGCCGTTTCCCTTGCCTCGGGACAATGGGGCCTATGAATTCCGCGGCCGCGAGTACCGATTCTGGGCGGTCGGACTCGACGACTATATCGCCCATCTCCGCTCGCGAGGGCCGGCCTGGAAAGCGGTCGCGATGGCCCGTCGCGCCTTCCGGCGCCGCGTGCGGCCCCTGCGAGAATGGCTGCCGATGAGCTTCGATTCTTCCCGACGACCGACCCCCGTCAAGGAACGCGAAAAATGACCTGCATCTGGAACCGATTCGCCCGCCGGATGGCCCCGGTGCTCCTGGCCCTCGGACTGGCCCTGACTCCGACGATGACCACCACCGTCCGTGCCCAGGAGCCGGCCCCCGCCGAGGGTGCCGAGAAGAGCGAGGGCCGGCCGCTGGACGGCTACCTGGGTACCATCACCCTGGTGTTGCTCGCCCTGTTCGTCGTGGGCAAGTCGGCACGTCGCTGAGCCGCTTCTCGGGATCAGGAGACCCTGCCCGTGGACGGCTCCCCGGGAATCGACTGGGACTTCGTGCGAAACACGCAGTTCCCGGTCACGCGGAACTGGGCGTATTTCGACCATGCCGCCATCGCTCCCTTGCCCCGGAGGTCCGGGGAAGTCCTGCGGGAATGGGGCCGCACTCAGGAGGATCAGGGCATCGTCGGCTGGGCGGAGAACGAGCGGAGACTCGAGGCGATCCGCGACCAGGTCGCCGCCCTGATCCGCGCCGATCGCGACGAGATCGCCTTCATCAACAGCACGACCCACGGCATCGGCCTGATCGCCGAGGGCTATCCCTGGCGTGACGGCGACAACGTCGTGGCGCCCGCCGACGAATACTCGTCGAACCTATTGCCCTGGATGAACCTGGCGAGCCGGGGCGTCACATTGCGACAGGTGCCCAGCCGCGACGGCCGGATCCGGCTCGAGGATCTGGAAGCGGCCTTCGATCGCTCGACTCGGGTCCTGGCCATCAGCCACGTGGAGTTCGCCACCGGGTTCCGCAACGACCTGGATGCGCTGGCGGATCTGTGCCAGGCCCGGGGGATTGCCCTGTTCGTCGACGCGATCCAGGGGCTCGGCCCACATCGCATCGACGTGCGCCGGACGCCAATCGACTTCCTGGCCGCCGACGGTCACAAATGGCTGCTCGGTCCCGAAGGCGCGGGATTCCTCTTCATCCGGCGGGACTGGATCGACCGGCTCCGGACGCTCGGCGTCGGCTGGCACAGCGTCGTCGGTTCGTACAACGCACCACGGATCGAGCTCACGTTCAAGCCGAACGCCCAGCGCTGGGAAGGCGGCTCGTTCAACATGCCGGGCCTGCTGACGTTCGGCGCCAGCGTGGACTTGTTCCACGAATGGGGGCTCGACGCGGTCTCACAGCGGATCGTCGAGCGGGCCGAGGCCGTCCGCGACCTGGCCGCCTCGGCAGGATGGACCGTGTACGGCTCCCCGCGCGACGTGGACCGCTCGGCCATCGTGGTCCTCGAACGCGACGGCGTCGACCCGGCCGCCGCGGCGATCGAGCTCCGCCGAGATCACGGCGTCGTCGCGGCATGCCGCCGGGGGCGGCTGCGGATCAGCCCGCACGTCTATAACAACCAGGACGATCTCGACCGGCTCCGAGTGGGACTGGAAAGCCTCCGGTGAAGCAGCCGGGCCGATGCAGTTCTCACGGTTTGATGTTCACCACGTCAACGTTTTCATGCTGAAAACTGAACACTGAGAACGGAAAACTGGAGCGAAGCGACGATGATTCCCCACACGACGGATCCCTATCGCACGGCGGTCTTCACCGGCACGTTCGACCCGATCACGCTCGGCCATCTGGACATCATCCGTCGCGGTCGGCTGCTCTTCGAGCATGTCGTCGTGGGCATCGGCGTCAATCCGAACAAGATGTCACTCTTCAGCGTGGAGGAGCGGGTTGAGATGGCCCGGCTGGTCGTCAGCCGCTTTCCCAATGTCTCGGTCGAGGCATTCGAACGGCTGACCGTCCAGTACGTGCGCCGGATCGGTGCACAGGTCATCCTCCGCGGGCTCCGCACACTCTCCGACATGGAGTACGAGTTCGGCATGACCCTGACCAATCAACGGCTCGACCCGTCGATCGAGACCGTCTTCCTCATGGCCGACGCCGAGTACCAGCACGTCTCCAGCTCGCTGATCAAGCAGGTCGTGCGCTACGGGGGCATCGAGGCGCTCAAGCAATTCGTCCCGGAGGAGCTGATTGCCGTGATCGTTTCGAAGCTCGAGGCCACCGACGCTTGGGGATCGTCGTGAGGCCGGAAGCCCAATCGCCGGAACCCGGCGGGGAGTTGCCGGATTCCGGATTCCCGATACCAGATTTCCGAGAATCCCGATCGGGGATTGGCTGAGCGTCACAGCTCAGCCGGGTCAGGCCGCGGCCGGGTCGTGCTGCCAGAGAGCGAGAATATTCCCCTCAGGGTCCTTGAAGTAGAGGAACCAGCCCATCCCCGGTACCGGGGTCTTGGGCATGACCACCTGCCCTCCCAGGGCTTCGACCTTGGCCCCGTACTCATCTACGCTTTCGACGCTGATGTAGTTGGCGAATGGCTGCTGGGGATGCTGCCGCTTCATGATCATCCCGTTGACGCCCGGCCTGGCCGGCCGGCCCGTCTCGTCGGTCGGCACCGTCGAGATCATCATGATCTCCGCCTTGTTGTCTGCACTGTCCCACGCGCGGATGTTCCAATCGAAAAGCCCCTGATAGAACTCCGCGGCCCGCTTCGGCTGCTCGGCAGGGATCTCAAAATGGCAAACCGTATGATCCATCGCCTTCCCTCCTGAATCTGATGATTTGTACAGAGTCGCCGCAAATGCGCCGTACTGTACGGTCGATCATGAGGCCTGTCAAGATGAATGTCGAAGGCTTTCCCTTGATGCCGGTCCATCGAAGATCGACGAGGCTAAACCTCCGACCGGTCGAACTGCCAGGCCCGGGGGAGGAACAGGTCACGCGACCAGTGGCGCAGCCCCAGGCCGCGCGCCGGAGTGCGCCGTGCAGGGACTGGAGCGCCTTCCAGGAGCGGTCGAAACTGGAGTAGCTCAGCCAGCCGGAGAACCGCTCGTCCTCGATGCGCGAACGCGAGCTGATCACACGGGTCGCGAGAATCACGGAATCGAAGATTTCGCCCAGGCCTGCCAGGATGCGCGCGGCGTCGGGGATCGGACGATCGCGGTCCGGCCGGGCCGCGTCGGGCCAACTGAGATTCAAGCTACAGCTCAGGAACCGCTGATCGTCGGGAACCGCATGGCCGAGCCAGAGGTAGCTGGCATCGTCCCAGAGATATCGGACGCACAGGTGTTCGACGGCCACGATCCGACTCGGGTCCACGTCCTTATCGTGGATGCCCGCGTGGACCGTCTCGGCGCTGGGCTCGGTGCGGGGCCTCGGTGTGGGCCTCGACGTCGGCCGCGCGGCGGGTGCGGGCGACTCGAAATGAGCGGCGCGGACGACTCGCGCCGAGCAGAGCACCTCGTACGACTGGCTGAGGATGCGGAACGCCCAGTCTTCTCCGCCGGCGTCCGGGTGGTACTTCTTGGCCTTCTGGCGGTAGGCGTCGCGGATCTGCTCCAGCGACGCCTCGGCCGTCACGCCAAGTACCTTGAGCGGGTCGATCTCGAAGCTGAACTGCGACATTTTCGAAGGATGGAGGATGAAGGATGAAGGATGAGTCAGTTCACAAGGATAAAGGATGAAGACTGAAGGATGAGTCGAAGCAACACAGACGGATCAGCCTGCTTTGATTCAGCATTCTTCCGAGGCCTTTTCTGACTCCTCCTTCAGCCTTCAGCCCTCAGCCTTCCGGTGAAGATGAAGCCTTGTACTTGGCGTCCTTGACGCAGGTGGTCAGGATCGCGGTGAGTTCGTCGGCTTCCTTGCACAGTTCTTCGAGACGTTTGGCGGGAATAATGTCCGCCTCGATCAGGAGTTCCAACTAGTAGGCCGTTCCCTCCAACTCTTGCAGACCAGTCTGGATCTTACTTACGAATTCCGCCACCGACCGGCCCCGCGAAGCCACTCGATAATGGGCTCCGACCGATGTTCCCGATCGAAGTACTTGCTTCCCAAGAACCTGGGTCTCTGTCGTCTTCGGTAGAGCGACATACAATCGGATGATTCGCAAAGCAAACTGTTTCGTCCTCTCCTTCAGGTCCATACATATCGTCTCTTCAGCCTTCTGCCGAAGCCCTTTCTGACTCATCCTTCAGCCTTCCGATGATGAATCCTTCATCCTTCCGCCTGGTCGCGGTGTTTGTCGCCCGTTGGATAACCGGCTTCGCAGGTAAGTAGCCCGAGCGACGTTGCGCTCCTCGACGCCGAGTTCGGAGCCGCGGAGCTTCTGCAGGAACGCCGGCTGGGTCTGGATGAACAGCTCGTTCACCGTGGCGATCGACAGGTCGTCGATCAGTCCCAGGTTGATCCCCATCCGGACGCTGGACAATAAGAGCATCGTCTCCTCGCTGGAGATCGTCTGGGCCGTCTTGAGGACGCCATAGGCCCGGCTGACCTGGTCGTGGAGGTGCTGCCTCCGCTCGGTGAGCAAGGTCTGGCGCGCCGCCCGCTCATAGTGTAGTACCTGCGGGACCACGTCGGTGAGGATTTTGATCAATTCCGGCTCGCTCTTGCCCAGGGTCTGCTGATTGGAGATCTGGTAGAAGTCGCCCGAGGCCTGGCTCCCCTCGCCGTAGAGGCCGCGGACGGCGAGGTTGATCTTCTGGAGGGCGCGGAAGACCTTGTCGATCTGCTTGGTCTGGACCAGGCCGGGCAGGTGGAGCATGACGCCGACGCGAATCCCGGTACCGACATTGGTGGGGCAGGCGGTGAGGTAGCCGAGCTGGGGGCTGAAGGCATAGGCGAGCTGTTCCTCCAGCCGGTCGTCGAGCTGGTTGACCGCGTCCCAGACCTCCGGGAGCCGGAAGCCCGAGAGCATGAACTGGACGCGGAGATGGTCCTCCTCGTTGACCATGATTGCGATGTTTTCCAGGCTGCTGATCGCCACGCCCCGCGGGCCCTCGCCGTTGGCCAGCTCGCGGGAGATGATCTGGCGCTCGACCAGGAACTGATTGTCGAGTTTCCCCATAACATTGACGTCCAGGTAGCTCAGGTCGAGCTTGAGGCTCGGAAGCGCGGCGCGGAAATGCGCCTCGATCTCGGTCTTTTCGCTGCGGCTGGCGCGATTGGTGAAGGGGAAGTCGGCAAGGTTGCGCGCCAGCCGGATCCGGGAGCACATGACAATGTCGCTCTCGGGGCCCATGCCACGCAGCCACTCGCCGGAGGATTTCGTGAGGTCATCGAGAGTCATGCGTGGGATCCTTGACGCGGAGCTTGTCTCGCAATCGAGCGGCTTCTTCGTAATCTTCGCGGGCGATCGCCTGGCGGAGCTGAGTTCGGAGCCGCAGACGAAGGCCGGCCTGCTCGCGGCGGCGGGCCATCTTGCCCACGTGCCGGCTGGCGCCATGATATCGCTGGACCAGCGGCAGGAGCCCGGCCGAGAACACCCGATAGTCTTGGGGACAGCCGAGCCGGCCGCCCGCCCGGAACTCCATGAACTTGATCCCGCAATCGGGGCATTGCAGCTCGGCCAGCTCGCCGACGAGCTCGCCTACATTGGCCACGATCAGGCTCTGAACGACCGCGTCCAGCGCCAGGTTTGGTGGAGATTCCGGCAAGGAGAGACCCGCCTTTCGGGCACAAGATTGGCACAGATGCAGCTCGCGACGTTGACCGTTGATCGGCTCGGTCAGGTGGACCGAGGCTTCCTTCTGGCACCGTTGACACCTCATGGACCCGACCACCTGAGAAGGAGCGGCCGACCTGTTGGCCGGGGGGAATGCGCCAACGATCGCGACACGTTCGTCACCGCCCTTGCTCTTGCTCGATGACCTTGATCTGATCCCGCAACCGCGCCGCCGCCTCGTAATCCTCCGCCGCGACGGCCCGCTTCAACTCGTTGCGGAGCTGGATCAAGGTCGTCTGCTGCTGGGTATTCCGGGGTGCGCGTCGCGGGACCTTGCCGGAATGCCGCGTCTCCCCGTGGATGTTCTCCAGCAACGGCATCAGCTCGTCGCGGAACACCTCGTAATCGTAGGGGCAGCCCAACCGCCCCGAATTCCGGAACTCCAGGAACGTGATCTGGCAGACGGGACAGACCTGCTTGTCCGCGGGCGACGGTTCGCGGAGCGCGCCGCGGCGCCGACGATCAACTTCTTGGCGATTTCACTCATCGTCGGAGTCTCCAGCGCCTCCTCGGGGGGGGCCAGATGTTGCCGCGCATGCTCGTCGCAGAAATGGAACTCACGATGCTTCCCTTTCTCGACGATGTCCGTTATGTGAAATGTGGCGGGCTTGGCACATTTCTGGCATTTCATGGAGTGACTCCGCCGGTCCGATCCGGTCCCACCCGATCCCGATCCGCGCCGAGCGTGTCCCACTCGGGTCCGTCATCCCTCATCCCGAGAGGCGAACGACCGGACGGAGTGCTGCGACTGCGGTCACAGGCTGACGATCGAGCGTAATCTCACCTGGTATTCTAATTCTCCCTCCGGGGGTGTCAAGCAACCGCGACGACGCGGCCATCCGGCGTCCCGGGCGAAGGCTCCGGACTTAACGCAAATAAATCGTACGATTTCCGGCGTGACCGCGGCGCCGGGCTGCCGCCGCGTATCCCCCGCGGCCGGGCTTGTCGCGAGGGATCGGGGGTGTTAACGTACATGCATTGCGGTTCGCACGCGGGACTTGCGGGAAATGGGCCGTCGATGAGTCGTTATCGCCCGTCTTACGAAGAGTTCGCCCGGTACCTGGGACCCTCGGTGTCGTGCGTGCCCGTCTACCGACAGTTGACCGGGGATGGGCTGACTCCGGTCTCCGCGTTCTGCCGGATCGCGCGCGCGGACCCATCGTTCCTCTTCGAGAGCGTCATCGGCGGCGAGAAGGTCGGCCGCTTCAGCTTCCTGGGGACCGAGCCGTTCCTCCGGTTCGAAGCCCGGGGGTCCGAGGTCACGATCGCGGAGGGCGCCGGCGGCCCCGCGGATCGGCGGTTCTCCTCGACCGACCCGTTCGGCGACCTCCAGCGGCTCATCGAGCAATTCCGGGCCGTTGCCCTCCCGGGGCTCCCCCGGTTCGCCGGCGGGGCCGTCGGCTATGCGTCCTACGACGCGGTGCGATACACCGAGGACCTGCCCAACGTCCCCCCCGACGATCGGGGGCTCCCCGATCTCTCGTTCGCGCTCTACGATCGCATGGTCCTCTTCGACCACATCCGCAAGACGATCCTCGTCGTCGCGCAGCGCACGTCGGCCCGTCGGCGGATCCGAAGGCCGCCTACCAGTCGGCCTGCGACCGGATCGACGAGCTGGTCGACCGCCTGGCCGCTCCCGGTCCGGACCTGGGGGTCTGCGACATCGCCACCGATACGCCGGTCTCGCTCCCGTTCCGCTCCAATTTCACCCGCGAACAGTACGAGTCGGTCGTCCGGCATTGCCAGGAATACATCAAGGCCGGCGATATCTTCCAGGTCGTCCCGAGCCAGCGGTTCGAGGTGGAGACCCGGGCGCGGCCGTTCGACATCTACCGCGTGCTGCGCGTGGTCAATCCCAGCCCGTTCCTCTTCTACCTCCCGTTCGGCGATTTCGCCCTGATCGGCAGCTCACCGGAGATCCTGGTGCGAGTCGAGGAGGGCCTGGTGACGATCCGGCCGCTGGCGGGGACCCGGCCGCGAGGACGCAACGAGGCCGAGGATCGCGCGCTGGCCGAAGAGCTGGTGGCGGACCCCAAGGAGCGGGCCGAGCATATCATGCTGGTCGACCTGGGGCGAAACGATGTGGGGCGGGTCGCCGAGTACGGCTCCGTCCAGCTCACCGACGTCATGAAGGTCGAACGGTACTCGCACGTGATGCACATTACCTCCAATGTCACCGGTCGCCTCCGTGCCGACCAGACGGCCTTCGATGCACTCCGCGCCGGACTCCCCGCCGGCACGGTCTCCGGCGCCCCCAAGGTCCGGGCCATGCAGATCATCGATGAGGTCGAGCCCAGCAAGCGCGGCCCTTATGCCGGCGCCGTCGGCTACATCGACTTTACCGGCAACATGGACACCTGCATCGCCCTCCGGACCCTTGTCATCCGGGGGAGTACGGCATATATCCAGGCCGGCGGAGGCGTCGTCCACGACAGCGTACCCGGCGCCGAATATGAGGAGACGGTCAACAAGGCCAGGGGACTGCTCAAGGCGATCGAGATCGCGGAGTCTCAACTTGGCCGTTAACCCGAGAAACGGTAAGAGCTTCGATTCAAAACTCATAATCGTCGAAGCGCGGACGAATATTAACTCCTTTTTCAGCAACTCTTTACATCTGTTCTGTTTGGAATCTGGAATCGTCCCTCCGATGCGTTCCCAAGCTCCTGAGTGCCCGTTTGTTCCCGACGCGCGTGGTCTTGACGGGCCGCGAATACCGGGACATCTCGTTGACACGCCGCGCCGCCGGTCCGGTCCGGCGAATTCGCCGGCTCCGCGTGATAGGGTCCCGGCCGGACTCGGTTCCTGGAGATCGGCCCGATGGATCTTCGCCCTCCGACTGATGAGCGTGGCCCGATCGACGACCCCGCCCCGCGCCGGCTCTCATTCGAGCGAATTGCTCCGGCGGCCCTCTTGACCGATCCCCAGTCCTTGGCCGGCGAAATCCTGTCCCGGACCTGGTCGACCTACCAGGCCAGGCTCTCCGCCTGCTGGTTCGGCTACTGGGGCGAGGCCCTGGCGAACTGGTCCATCCTGGCGACCGTGCTCCTGGTGATCTCCGGTCTCAACGACGCCCTCAGGGAACCTGCGTTCCTGGAGTTCTCTCGCTTCGCGTTCTTTCTCATCCAGATCCTGGTTCCAGTCTGGCTGCGGATCGGCCTCGACCTGATCATGCTCAAGATCGTCCGTCAGGAGCCGGTCGCTGTCGAAGACTTGTTCCGTGGCGGCCGATTACTCTTGACGAAACTCCTGGCTACCGCAGCCATCCTGGCGGTCGCCGGGATGCCGGTGCTGGTCGTCTACTATGCGATCGACTGGTGCCTGTCCGAGTTCCCCGCGTTCTCCTCCAACCTGGGCGTCTTCGTCCTCCTGTCGGCCGCCAAGGCACCGGAGCCGGTCCTCGAGTCCCTCAACAGGAGCCTTTCTTCGGAATGGAGTCATGGTATCGACGTCGCCCTCATGACGATCGTGGGCACGGTGGGACTTGGATCGCTCCTGATCCTGGTCCTGCTGGCCCGACTGGGACAGTTCGGGTACCTGATCATCGACCGAGATGCAGGCGTGCTGGAGTCACTGCGGGGCTCGTGGCGCCTGACGCACGGTCGCCTGTTCGACCCTGTTCCTCTTGTATCTCGCCCTGGTCGCGATCAACCTGGCGGGGGGGCTCGCCTTCTGCGTGGGGCTGTTCTTCACGCTCCCCCTGACCGACTTGCTCCTGGCCGCCACCTATGACACCCTGATCGGAAGGATGAAGGAGAAGGATGAATAAAACCGGTTCTGACTCATCCTTCATCCTTCCCATGAATCCTTCCTAATGAGTGGCGATCTTCTCCAGCAAGGTGACGACCTCGGATCGATCCCACTGGTCCGAGCCGACCTGGTCCGCGACGATCTGGCCGTTCGGAGCGATGATGAATGTCGCCGGGATTCCGTCGGTCATGAAGACGGCAGGAAGCTTCTCGGCCCGGAAGAACGTCATGCTCCACGTCCGACCCTCGAGGAAGTGCCGGACATCCTCGGATGAGTCATCGACCGAAACGCAGACGAACGCGACCTCCTTGCCGCGCAGCCGCGGATCCTCAGCCAGCCGCGCGATCGACGGCATCTCCTGGATGCAGGGCCCGCACCACGTCGCCCAGATGTTCAAGAACACGGCCTTCCCTTGGAACCGGGAGAACGGCACCGGTTCGTCCTTCAAATCGAGCACAGTCCAGTTGTACTCCGCCGGCCGGCGTTTCCCCGAGTTCTCCAGCGACGCCACCTCCGGTCGCGGTGCCATCCAGATCAGATACCCGATCCAGAAGATGAGAAACCCCATGGCCGCCAGTAGCCAGTCCTTACCAGGTTTTCGACTCGGTTCGGTCATGGGTCTTCGCCTGCCACTCGTTACTTGCCTTGATCGGATTAATCGTCATCGGCGCGGGTCTCGGCGACCGGGGCGAGCAGGTTCTCCACCGGGGCATAGTCGTCGGTCAAGATGATGTTCCGCGACCGATCACCGACGACGACCTTCTCATCCTCGGGCCCATAGACCTCCGCCTTAGTCTGCTTCCCGCTGGGGGTGAAGTACCGCGGATCGTCCTTGCGGAGCCCCAGGTCCTTGAGATCGAGATCCTGCATGGAGGCGACGACCACGAATGTCTCCCGGCGCCCGCCTCCCGGTTCATCCGTCCCGAAGATGTAGACGTGGGGGAAGGTCTCCTGGGCGGTCCTGGTCCAGGCGCCGAGGAATCCGCCATAGCGGCGGGCCTGCTCCTGGTACTTCTTGTGGATCCGAGTCTTCTTCCCCTCGTCGGACACGCTGTCTCTCTCGATCTCGTTCTCGGCCTTCTTCTGGGCCTCCTTGTCCGACTCGTAGACGTCGATGATATTAATCATATAGACGCCATTAGGAGTCAGCATTTTCTTGATCTTTTCGTTGAACTCGCGGGTCGTGAGGTGCCAGGGGACCGAGAAGTCGTTGAACGCGTCGCCGAAGACAAGGTCGTACTTGTTGGTATCCTGATGCAGCTCGACGAACTGGCGGGCGTCTCCCCAGTAGGTCTGGATCTGGTCCTGCTCGGTGAGGCCGGTGGCCTGGAAGTTCGCGTTGGTGACGGCCGGGTCGATCTCGGCGACGTCGACCCCGGCCCCCTCGTAGACGTACCGGATGTGCCGCTGGAAGCAATAGGCGCCGCCGCCGAGGAACAAGGTCTTGAGGTTCGGCGCGGACCCGCGTGGGATATACGGCTCGGGTCGCTCGTCCTGGAAGACCATCTTCTTGAGTTTCGAGAGGTCCTCCTGGATCTTCTCTTTATCCGGATCGTTGGGAACCTCCTTCTTCTCGACTTCTCCCGCATCCGTTTTCTCGGGAGAGGCGTCCGGCTTCTCCGCCTGGGGCACGTCCTTCTTGGGCGGTTCGGCTGGCTTGGCTCCGGCCTGGTCCCCGGCAGGGGCCTCTGCCTTGGGCGGGGTCGTCGGGGCTTTGGGCTCCGGCTTGGGGGCGTCCTTCTGGGCCGGGGTGCCGGATCCCTTCTCGTCCTGGATCGACGCGGGGATGCTCCTCAATCCGGCCTCCGCCTTGGGCGAATCGGTCGTGTCGGTGTCCTTCGGGTCGGCCGGTTTCGGTGACTCGGTTGCGCCGCCCTTGCTGGGCTCCGCGGGCTTCGCCGGACTACTGTCATCGGGCTTCGCGTCAGGCGATGGGGTCGAATCTTCACCCTTGATGTCGGCTTCGGGCTTGAACGTCACCTTGCCGCCGGCCTTGGCGGCCCGGTAGGCGACCAGGGCATAGATGTGCTCGTAATCGTAATCCAACCGCTCGGGGTGGCCGAGGATGAAGTATCCATGGATCAGATTGTCGAGCACGAGCGTACGGCGATGGGTCTCGCCGTCGCCGAGGAGCTCGTTCTCGATCTTGATATAATAGTACTTGCTCTCATCGATCCAGGCGAGCTCCGCCTTCTTGTCGCCGAGGTCCCCCTGTTTCTCGCGGATGCCCCAGTCGAGCCCGATCTTTTCGAAGGACTGACCGCTGGGGAACCAGGGCATGAGGCGATTGACGGAATCCACCCATCCGGGCGGGGTGAACGCCAGGACGCAAAGACCCAGCGGGATCCCGGCCCAGATGGCATGCCAGAGGGTGCCCAGCATGGTCGCGCCGAAGGCCAGGACGGTCCCCAGCACCAGGATGACCCCCTTAGTCCCGAGTGTGTCGATCAGGAAGAAGCCGGTCAGGAAGGTACCGAGAATGCTGCCGACCATCCCCCAGGCGTACACCTCACCGATGGCCGTGCCGGTGCGTTGGTAGCGTTTCAGGCGATCGACGGCGAGCTTGGCGACCACCGGACTGACGGTTCCCAGCGACAAGGCGGGGAGGAAGAAGACGATCGCGACGACCAGCAGGATGCGATAAGGCCAGGAGAGGTCGAGGGCGTTCCCGCCGGGAAGGGGTAAATGGTCGAGCGAGATCGCGCTGCTCAGTATGGACCGATTCAGCGGCATATCCTCGAGGAACTGGTCGTGGAGCCACTTGGGCGGGCTTTCCAGCACCAGGATGACGAGGGTGAGGACCGATGCGACGAGGAACAGCCAGCTCGCGTGCTTCTCGTTCTTGATGAAATCGGCGATCTTGCCGCCCAGGAAGTTGCCGAAGCTCAGGCCGGCCAGCAGGACGGCGATCACGCTGGTCCAGCCGTAGATGCTGGAACCCAGATGCCGGGTCACCATCCGGCCGGCGACCATCTCCAGGGCCATGAACACGAGGCTGGCCACGAAGGCCAGCGCGGCCAGGTCCCACAAGCCGGGGCGCGGTTGATCCTCGTCCTCCTCCTTGAGGACAGGTTTGGAAGCCGGCCTGGCGGAAACGTCCTCGTTCGTCCGTCCGGCGCCCAGCAGGCCGGTCAGGCCGACGAGGCCCAGGGCGCAAGCCAGGACATTCCCCGCCACGACGATGTAATTCAGCGTGTACGAGCCGAGGTTCACGCCACCGAGACCGAGCCCGCTCACCACCGCGGGGCTCGCGCCCAGCACCAGGAGGAGGGCTGTCAACAGACCGGCAATCCAGCCGCCGGGAGTGCCGATCAATGCCGCCGACAGGAGGGCGAGTGCCGCAGCGACCAGGATGACGATGGTGGAGGTCGCGGCCAGGGCCATCAGCGCGAAGCCGCAGAGGAACGTGCCGGCGATCGATCCGATCGCGCCCCAGAAGTACACGTCGCCAATCGCGCTGCCCGACTTCGCCGCCTGCTCCACGGCCATCTTGGCGACGACCGGTCCGACCATTCCCAGGACGGTCGCAGGGATCAGAAAAACGACCGTCACGACCAGGATCGTCCGCAGCTCCCAGTTCATCTGGTCGGGGCGCGGGAGGATGCTGCCGACGGCCCCATTCATCCACAAGGTCGCGAGGGTCAGCAACGTTCCCAGGGCGAACAGCGGTCCGATCGCCCGACGGGGCTGGACCCGGTCCGCCAGCCGGCCTCCCAGCACATTCCCCAAGCAGATGCCGCCGAGGATGATCCCGATCACGCTGGTCCAGACCGTCAAAGACGAGCCGACGTGCGGCGCGACCAGCCGGCTCGAAACCAGCTCCAGGATCATGATGCACAGACTGCTCGTGAATGCCAGAGCGTACGGTAACAAGCGCGCAAGACCTTGCATAAACTGGATGCTCCCCGCCGGCGGCCCCGGTCCGATCTTGTCCGAACCCTCTCGTTGCGTATCGACGCAAGGAAAACCGGGTACACCATATCCGACGCGAGGGCGTCCCGACAACGGGGCTGTCCGCCGTCTCGACTCCAAGGCGCGGGAATCGATGGTACAATGACGTCGATCCGTGATCCTCAACGTCATCGATCGAGAGAGGCCGACCATGAGCACGGCAGTCGCGACCCCGACCGAGTACACGCCCGAAGACCTACTGGCACTGCCCGACGAAAAGACCTTCGAGCTGGTCGATGGTCAACTCGTGGAGTGCAAGATGGGAGCCGAATCCAGTTGGGTGGGAGTTCGTTTGAGCTCCCGCCTCGGACGTTTTTGTGAGGAGCACGATCTGGGGTGGATCTTCCCCGCCGACAACGGCTACCAATGCTTTCCCCACGCTCCTCGCCTCGTCCGGAGGCCCGATGTCTCATTCGTCGGCTACGGCCGCCTTGCCGGCGGCGTGCTGCCCAGGGGTTGGATCAAGATCCGTCCCGACCTGGCCGTGGAGGTCGTCTCGCCCAATGATACCGCGGAGGAGCTGGATGAGAAGCTGGACGATTATGAACGAGCGGGGATTCCGCTGATCTGGGTGGTTTTTCCAAAGTCGCGCACGGTGAAGGTTTACCGCGTTGACGGCTCATGCCGCCGCGTGCGTGAAGGGGACGACCTCTCGGGCGAGGACATCATCCCCGGCTTCCGTTGCCCCGTGCGGGAGATCTTCCCGCAACATGAGCCGCCCACGAGCTTGCCATCCAACCCGAATGGGGCGGCCGAGCCCGGACAGGCCAAGGATTAGAACGGATGACTCAGTGATCGACGAACCTGGTGACCATCGCCATGATCTTGTGCGTCACTTTGAACCCGTGTCTCGATAAGACCTTGACGGTCCCTCCCTGGCGTCCGGGAGACCTGGTGCGTGGGACAGCCCTCCGCGAGGTCGTAGGCGGAAAGGGGAATAACGTCGCCCGCGCTCTGCGGCGGCTGGGACGAGACCCGGTGCCTGTGACCTTCCTGGGAGGGCCGGTCGGCGCCTCGTGTGAGGCCCTGCTGCGTGCCGACGACGGCCTGGAATCGCTGGCCATCCCGACCGCGGCACCGACCCGCGTGATCCTGACGGTCCGGACCGAATCGAGTGCCGAGCAGACGGCGTTCTTCGACCCCGATCCGGCCATCACGCCGACCGAAGCCGGCGCGATGCTCCAGCGCGTCAATGAGGCCCTCCGCGGCGACGTCGAGGCGCTGACACTCTCCGGCTCCAGTCCGTGCCCGGCGACGCACGGGTTGTTCAGCGACTTGATCGCGATGGCCCGGACGCGGCGGGTGCCGGTGTTCCTGGATACGTACGGACCGGCGCTCGGGGCGATCTGGGGCTTCTGGCCGACGGTCATCCAGCTCAATCGCCGCGAGGCCGCCGCCCATCTCCACAAGCCCAGCCTCACTGACGACGACGCGGCCGGCTTGCTCAAGGACTGGCATCGCCACGGCGTGGTTTGCGGCATCATCACCGACGGGCCCCATCCCGTCGCGGCCCAGTTCCGAGGGCGGCATTATCGCGCCATCCCGCCCGCGGTCGAGGTCGTCAACCCGATCGGCTCGGGCGATTCGCTCCTGGCCGGCTTGGTTGACGGCTGGCTCGAGCGGTGGGATCCCGAACCGCTGTTCCGCCACGCGCTGGCCTGCGCCGTCGCCAACGCCCTGGTCTGGGACGCCGGGGCCATCGAACTGGCCGAGGTCCAGCGGTGGACCGAGGCGATCGAGGTCGAGACCCTGTAGGTCAGGCTTTCCAGCCTGACAATCCGCCGACGTCAGGCTGGAAAGCCTGACCTACTTACGAGTTCGCCTGCCGGCGGGACTTCTTACTCGACGGCTCCCACTCGAACTGGCGGACGCTCTCATGATGGGACAGCCAGATTTCACCATCCGCCGCCAAGTATACCCCGACCCCATTCCGCACGACGATGGCCTCGGGATGATGGACGCGAAAGCGATTGCCATTCACCAAGGTGACCGAGAACGGCCGGAATGGACTTTGGCGCTGGAACAAACGCAGAGATCGCTCGAAATTTCGAGGGTGCCATCAGGATGCGTTTTTCATTTGTCATCGCGTGGCGGGCGGCTTATCCTAGTGACACACAGGGGAGTGGGCTCACAAGGCGTGCGACCACTTCTAGCGTTCATCTTCGTGGGCAGATTGCGGTTGTATCGTCATGGGCCTCCTCTCCGGAATCCGAGAAATCTGGGCCGAGACCCTTGGCGATCCCGCGGTCTGCATCGCGGTGCTGGACGGGCCGGTTGACCGCTCCCACCCGAGTTTGAAAACTGCGAACCTCACGCAGGTGGAAACCCTGGTTTCGGGGACCGCCGACCTCGGCCTGGCCAGCCGGCACGGTACCCACATCGCCAGCGTGATCTTCGGCCAGCACGACGGGCCCGTGCCGGGCCTCGCGCCGCTCTGCCGAGGCGTCCTCGTGCCGATTTTTCAGTCCGTCAGTGAGCAGTCGATTCAGCTCTGTTCGCAACTCGATCTCGCACGGGCCATCTCCCAGGTGGTACAGCAGGGCGCCCACGTCGTCAACATCAGCGGCGGACAGTTTTCCCCTTCGGGCACTGCTCACCCGCTGCTGGCCGACGTGGTCCGCGATTGCGCCCGGTGCGGCGTCCTGATCGTCGCCGCCGCGGGCAATGACGGTTGCGCGTGCCTCCACGTCCCCGCCGCCCTCGACTCGGTGCTGGCGGTGGGCGCGATGGATGCCCAGGGGAAACCCCTCGAGTCCAGCAATTGGGGCGCTCTTTACGGAATCCAGGGGATATTGGCGCCGGGCGTGGATATACTGGGAGCGCAACCCGGTGGAGGTACGGCGCGGGTACCGGCACCAGTTACGCGACGGCCGTGGTTTCGGGAGTCGCGGCCCTGCTCCTGAGTTTGCAGCGAAAACGCGGCCGGCAGCCGAGCCCGCAGTTCGTCCGGGAGGCATTGTTGCTCAGTGCCCTCGGATGTGATCAGAAGCCGACAACGGATTGCCGCCGCCTCCTGGCTGGACGGTTGAGTGTCGATGGAGCCGTAACAATCCTCACGCGGAGTATGCTGACCATGTCCGACTCCACCGCCTCACAGAGCGAGGTGGCGCCAAGCCAAGACAACCTGGACGCGGCCTCGCCGATCCCACCCGGCCCGACCGAAAACGCGGTTCGCCCCGCGGCAGTCCAACCGTCCGCTTGCGGTTGTCAGGCCGGGTCGCGGCAGTTGGTCTACGCTCTCGGCCAGCTCGGCTACGACCTGGTCAGCGAAGCCCGCCTCGACAGCCTCGCCCAGGTGATAGCCGGCGTCACCGGTGCGAGTCATACGGAACGCGTCCTGGCGTTCGACCCCCGGCGGATGCTCGACTATCTCGACGAGCACCCCTGGGACGCCGCCTCCGTCGAATGGACCCTCTCTCTCGACGGCACGGCGATTTACGCGGTCCGGCCGCAAGGACCGTTCGCCGCCGACGCTTACAAGGAACTGCGGCGGTTCCTGCGTGAGCAACTGGACGAGGGGGTCGAGCGTGTATCGATCCCGGGCGTCGTTGCCGGCAAGGCCACGCTCCTGACGGGGCAGGTCGTGCCCGTCATCGTGCCGGAATTGCGCGGCATGTTTAGCTGGACGACTGCGGCCCTGACGGACTCAGTGGCCGGCCCCGCGCCCGCGGCGGAGGCTCCCCAGCCCGAGCGCGATGCGCATGCGCAGCGCACGGAGGGCCTCCGCAACTTCCTCGACCGCGTTTACCACGGCCTGCGCAACCTGGGTCTGACGCCGCAGGACCGGGCCATCAATTTCGCGGCCACCAATGCCTTTGCCTTCGAGAGAATCTACGAAGCCGCCCTGAAGGAAAAGATGGAATTGGAGAGCGTCAACGTCGTCCGCAGCCCGATCTGCCGACCCGGCTCGGAGTGCTGGGATGTCGAACTGTACTTCTTCTATCCCGAGCGGCAGGTGCAGACGGTGCGCCGGGTGTACCGGTTTACGGTGGACGTCAGCGACACCGTGCCAGTGACGGTCGGTCCGAACGCGCGGCCTGGTTCACGCGCTGAATGTGTCCCCGGCAGCGCACTGCGCCGGGCAACCCACAAGGAGACTGAACATGAAGCTTCCCGTGCAAGCCGCAGCCATCCTCCGTGAGGGCCACTCCTGGCCGGCCCGCCGTTCTTCGGCCCATGGCGTCTCTGCGTCCTTCCGAAGCGACTTCGACGTCTGTGTAGGTAACGCCTCACGTGATAAGTGGAAGTGCAACTTTGACAGTAATTATCAGGTGTGCAGGTGCCCTAATGGTACCTGCAATTGCTGCCAGTATGGGTGCGAACCGGCTAAGGATGGTAATGCCATTCTCACCGGCGGGTGTGCCTGCAAGCCCAAGCCCTAAAAGGCGGTTTCAAAAGGGGGACAGGCACCTCGAAGACTCGGAGCCAGTCCCCGTTTAGAAACAGCTTCTAAATTAAGCCATCCCCGCGCACCTTTTTTCCCTCGGGTCCACTTGAAAGGAGACCGGACATGAAACCTCCCGTGCAAGCACCCGCGGTCGTCCGTGGGAGCTGTTCCTGGCCAACGCACCGACCCGCCCGCGGCAGCACCGAACCTGGCATCGAACCCGCTCACACCGTCATCAGTTGTATGAATCCCAGTTATCCCAATGCTTGCATTTGCAGCAACGGCACGGCCACATGCTGTGCTACTGGTCAGATATGTGACCTTGATCCGGGCACGGGGTTTTGTGGTTGCAAAGTCGGGGGCCTATAACCTGTTGTCCTAAGCGGATTACGTATCAACCAGCCGAGCGCGAGCGAGCAGGTCTCTTTGATCCCTCGTTCGTGCTCGGGGCTGGTCCGGTCAGCGGCAGCGTGCCAGGTCAACCGTCGTAGGGTGGGTCACTCATGGCACGTCTCCCAGACGAGGCCTCGAATCCGAATGCCGCGGATCTCGACCGCGACGCGGTCACCAACCTCGACCGCGACGCGACGGCTGACTACAAGCCCGATGCCGAGGTCTCGAATCCGAATGCCACCGACTTCGACCGCGGCGCGATCACGGACCTCGACCGCGGCGCGATCACGGACTTCGACCGTGATGCCACCGCCGACCGGGATCCCGACGCCCCGACCGCACCGGACCGCGATGCGACGGCCGACTACGACCCCGATGCCACCGAGGGCTTCGTGCACTCGCCTGGTGTCGCGGCGGCGAATACGGAGGAGGCGTCCCGATCGACCGTCGGCCGCGAGGGCGACAAACGGCCCCGGATCACCGGCTACGAGATCCTGGGAGTGCTGGGCGCCGGCGGCATGGGGATCGTGTACAAGGCGCGGCACCTCCGGCTCCAGCGCCTGGTCGCGCTGAAGATGATCAAGGCCGGCGCCGGTGCACAACCGGACGACCTGGCTCGCTTCGAGGCCGAGGCCCGCGCCGTCGCCGCGATTGACCACCCCAACATCATCAAGATCTTCGAGATCGGCGAGCACGACGGCCTGCCTTATTTCTCGCTGGAGTTTCTCGAGGGAGGCAGCCTGGCGCAGCGGATCGCCGGCAAACCGCAGCCGATCGAGGACGCGGCGCGGATCATCGAGACGTTGGCCCGGGCCATGGACGTGGCCCACCGCCGTGGGATCGTCCACCGCGACATCAAGCCGGCGAACGTCCTCCTCGCTGCCGACACGACGCCAAAGATCGCCGACTTCGGCCTGGTCAAGCGGCTCGAGGCCGACTCGGGCCAGACCGGTACCGGGTCGATCCTCGGCTCGCCGAGCTACATGGCGCCTGAGCAGACCACCGGCGCCGAGAAGGCTGGCCCCGCCGCCGACCAGTACGCGCTGGGCACCACCCTCTACGAGATGCTCACCGGCCGGCCACCGTTCCGCGGGTCGTCCATCCTGGACACCCTCGACCTGATCCGGACCGCCGAGCCGGTCGCTCCGTCACAGCTCATTCCCCGCATGCCCCGCGACCTGGAGACGATCTGCCTGAAGGCGCTGCAAAAGGACGCGGCTCGGCGATACCCCGATGTCGCGGCGATGGCCGAGGACCTCCGCCGGTTCCGCGCCGGCGAGCCGATCGTGGCCCGGCCCATCTCCGGCCCCGAGCGAGCGTGGCGCTGGTGCCGGCGCAACCCGGCCGTGGCACTCCTACTCGGCGCGGTGGCGGCCTCGCTGCTGCTGGGCATGGCCGGCACGTCGCATTACGCGATCCAGGCCAGCAACCGGGAGCAAGACACGCTCGCCTACGCCCAGAGGTTGGAGACCGAAAAAGCGCGTAGCGACCGACGCTGGTACGCCGCGGAAAGTACCCTGGCCCAGAAGGACTGGCAGGAGGGCGAACTCGCTTCGCTCGAGCGGCGGCTCGACGTCCTCAAACCGCACGAACCCGGTGCGCCGGACCTGCGAAGCTTCGAGTGGTACCACTTGCAGCGCCTGTGCCGGCTCGACATGCGCACCTTGCTCGGCAACACGGCTCCCGTCCGCTGCGTGGCCTTCAGTCCGGACGGTAGACTGCTCGCGTCCGCCGCCGGCAATTATGGCCAACCAGGGGAGGTCAAGGTCTGGGACGTGGCCTCGGGAAGGGAGCGCTTTTGCCTGCGCGGGCACAAGGACTTCGTATCTTGCTTGGCCTTCAGTCCGGACGGCCGGCGGCTGGCCTCCGCGAATGGGGGAGTGTTCACTCCGGGCGAGATCAAGCTATGGGACACGGCCAACGGACGCGAGCTTCTTGGCCTGCCCGCGCACGCCACTCCGGTCTGGGGCCTGGCGTTCAGCCCGGACGGCCGGCAGCTCGCCTCCTTCGGCAGGGGAGTTGCTCCCACGGGTTCGGTCTTACCCTGCGAAGTGAAAGTCTGGGACGCGGCCGGTGGGAAGCAACTGCTGTGCATTCCGGGGAACGAGGCTGCGGCCGTGCCGACTGCCTCCATCGCCGTGGCCTTCAGCCCCGCCGCGGCGGAGCCGCGGCGGCGACTCGCCTTTGCGGACGGTCCTACGATTCGTGTCTGCGATGCCGCCACGGGAAAAGACCTTTTCCGCCTGGGCAAGCACCCGTACTTGGTCAACAGCGTGGTGTACAGCCCCGACGGCCGGCGCCTCGCCTCGAGCAGCAACGATGGGGTGGTGAAGGTCTGGGACGCGGACACGGGGAGAGAAACCCTGGCCTTTCAACAGGTGGGTGGAGTTGTGGGCCTGGCGTTTAGCCCGGACGGGCGGCGACTCGCGGCTGCGGCTGCGAACGATTCCGTGACGGTCTGGGACGTGACCACCGGGCAAGAAGCCGCCGTCCTGCGCGGCCACAAGGACGGCGTCGCGAGTGTGGCGTTTAGCCCCGACGGTTGGCGCCTGGCCTCTGGGAGTGGGGACGGCACGGTGAAGCTCTGGGATGCGACGGCGGCGATGGACGCCGTCACTTTGAGCGCGGCCGTCGGCCGCATAGAGGATATGACGTTTGACCCGGACGGCCGGAAGTTGGCCGTGGTCGGCACGGATAACACGGTTTGTATCCTGGATACAACCACGGGGCTGGAGGTCTTCACACTGACCGGGCATTGCCGTGCCGTTCTGGGAGTGGCGTACAGTCCCGACGGCCGGCGGCTCGCTTCCGCCGGAGAGGATCGGACTGTACGTGTCTGGGATGCGACGAACGGCGTCGAAATCTTCTGTTTACGAGGACACACCGCTTCCATTCACGCTGTGGCCTTTAGTCCCGACGGTCAGCGTCTCGCTTCCATTAGCCGCGAGTTGGCGGGGGGAGGACGGCTCGTTCCCGGCGAGGTCATGATTTGGGACATGAGGACGGGGCAGACGGTCTTGACACGGCCCGGGCGAACCGAGCCTGGCAGAGACCCCGGGTTCGCCCACGTGACCTATCGCCCCGGCGGTGAGCGCCTGGCCACGAGTGCGGGCCGGACCGTGCGTGTCTGGAACGCGGCCACGGGACAGGAGATCCTCACGCTGTCCGGCCTCGAGGGATCTGTCACACGCATCGCGTACAGTCCCGACGGCTCGCGGCTCGCCGCCGCGAGTGTAGACGGGTCGGTCAAGGTCTGGGACGCGGTCACCGGAGAGACGTTCCTTACTCTCCGCGGACATACGAGCGCCGTGCTTGGGGTGGCGTACAGTCCTGACGACCGGCGGCTTGTCACCGCCGCGGGCGGGGTGAGCAAGGGAGGGCATTTCTCCGGTGAAGTGAAGCTCTGGGACGCCCTCAACGGACAGGAAATCCTTACCCTGCGCGGGTGCCGGCCCAGTTGCACCGTGTGGCGTTCGATCGCGGTGGCCGGCGCCTCGCGGTCAGTGGAGACGAGGGCGTGACGATCTGGGAAGGGTCCCCCCTCGACACGGAACTTGCCGAACAGCGGCAGGCGGCAAGCCTGGTCAGGTTCCTGTTCGCCCAATCGCCGGCCCCGGAGGCGGTGTCGGCCCGGCTCAGAGACTACGCCGTCAGCGACGCCGTGCGGCAGCAAGCTCTCACCCTGGTCGAGCCGTTTTGGCGAAACCGCGTCCGTCAGGAGGCCGAGAAAGCGGTGAAGTCTCTCATCTACAAGCCTCTGTTCCGGTCTGAGATCCTCGCACACCTCCGCGCCGATCCTGTCCTTAGCGAACCTGTACGGCAAGAGGCCCTGGCCCTGGCGGAGCGATTCGGGGAATCCCCGCGCTACCTTGACCGGGCCAGTCGGGCGGTCGCCTCCCGTCCGGGCGCTGGAGCCGCCGCGTACCGCCGGGCGGTTCATCAGGCGGAAATCGCCTGCCGCCTCATTCCGTTTGAGGGTTCCTACCATACCACTCTGGGGATGGCCCAGTACCGCCTGGGGAAGTACCAGGAGGCCCTGGCCACGCTGACGCGCGCGGACGAACTCAACCAGGCGGATCAAGGGGGTCACGCTCCGGCGGACCTGGCCTTTCTGGCGATGGCCCGGTACCAGATGGGTGAGAAGGACCGAGCTCAGGCGAGCCTGAATCGATTACGCGAGACGATGCAGAAGCCGAATTCGGCCAGAGATGAAGAAGCACAAAGGCTCCTGAAGGAGGCCGAGGCACTCCTGGCCGGGCGGGAATTACAGCCGGAGAAGTGAGGGCTGACATCGGTTACGGCCCAAGAATTACGGTTCAACAGGGACGACCGGCCGCCTGAGCCAATCCAACACTCGCAACCCCGGCACGTGACCTCGAGCGCTTGCCATGCCGCGTGACGCCTGGCGCTCCCGAGGCACGGGCCGCTTGGCCGCGCGGGGATGGGTCACGTTCAGCGAGGAGTGTCCGTTTTTGGCTCGGAAACGGCGTCGGTGGTCTGATCGATTCTGCACCAACGTCGTCAGACCGGACAACTCGCCGCGCCGGCGTGTCCCACCCTGGGGCGGATCAGCCGGCGCGAAACGGAGCGGCTCATTTCGCCCCCGACTCCTTCTTCGCCTGCCGCTCGGCCTTCAACTGCTCGACCAGCTCGCGTAACTCCTTGACAACCTGGTTCATCGGTTCGCGATCCCGTTTTGCTCCCTCTTCATGCGTGGATATCCCTTTCCCCGCGGCGTAGCTCAATACGGTCTCGCGCAGTTTGAAATCCTCGATCAATTCCTCCATCTCGGCCTTTGTGAGCTCGCCACGCTCGGCTTTCGCGGCCCTTGCCAGGATGGGAGATTGCTTCAGCATCGAAGGCGGTAACCCCCTTTGTTCCGAATCCGCCGAGGTGATTACGAGCATCCCGTCGTCCACGAAGTACACCAGCCCCAGTTGGGTGAGGAGCAATTGCAGGGTCCGTCGCAGGGGAATCCCTTCCAGGTCCAACTGGACGGTCGAGTTGAGCGATCGTTCCGCTTCTTGCATGCCGATGGGATCGACGTAGATCGGGATTCCGGCGTAAGTTGGCGTGGTCGTCGCCTGCTTGATGTACTTCAGTACGTCGTCGAGCGGCGTCTCCGCGGCGAACGACATCGAGATCGGTTCCTCGAGCTTGGCGAGGACCTGCCGCGACTTCGCGTCCTTGCCCCAGCCCTCGCCTTCGCCCGATCCGCCTGCGCTCGGGACGTCCGCCAAAGTCGGCCGGGTCTTGGCCTGGGCCACGAGGAAGCGCGCCTCGGCGACATAGCCTTTGATCCGAGCCAGTTCGGCGGGTTTGGATGGAGATCCGGGCCGGTCGGCCTGGACTCGCAGGAGCTCGCGCATCCGCTCGAGGTGGGCATCGGCGGCGGCGACCTGGGCTTCGGAGTTGCTCGGCACCTTGTCCTGGGCTTCCATCCACTTCTGCGAGGCATGATCGACCTGCTCGGCGGAGGCGTGCCCGGCGCGGTAGGCTTCCCAGGTGGCTCGATACGCCGACCGCGCAGCCTGGACCAGTTCCTCGCGGGGATCGAACGTGGGCGCATTCTTTGCCGCAGGCGGATTCTCGTCGGATTTCCGTGCGGCTTTCTCGAAGTCCGACAAAGCCGCCTTGAATTCAGCCTTCACCGCGGTCGACGGCGGATCGGCTTTCGACTTGGCCTCCTGCCGGGCCATCACCCCGGCCGAGGTCAATGCGAGTCCGGCAACGAGGATCGAAAGACCGGCCCACTTCAGTTGATTGAGGATCATGGCGGCCAAGGCTCCTTCGACGAGTGAGGTGATCGAGGTCGATACGACCTGGGCAAGGGACTGCCCCGAAGCGAATTTCAGTGACGCGCTGACGGTTCGTTCGATCACGGGACGTTCGAGCACGGCCGTCGCATCAGACGTCGCGAGCGTGGCCAGGACGCCTGCGGTCGGCGCCAGGCCGCGGCGAGTCAGCCGCGACCGCAGGAGGTCCCGCGCCCGGGCCAACCGGCCCTTGACCGTGCCGACCGGCCAGTTCAGCTCCCGCGCGGCCTCTTCGTGCGTCCGGCCCTCCAGGTAGCAGAGGACCAGCGGCGATCGATACTTGGACGGGAGCCGGCTCAATTCCTGGTCGAGCACGTCGCCCAGGTCGGGATCGATCCACCCGCCGACCGGCGCGGCGGCCGGATATTCCAGGGCGACCGGCTCATGACGGCGTTGACGAGCCAACTGCGACCGTGCCCGCAAGGCCACCCGGGCGGCGACGCCGTACAGCCACGGGCCGATCGCATCCCGAGGCCCGAGTTGCCGCGCACGACGCACCAGGACCAGGAACGTCGCCTGGAATGCATCCTCGACGTCCGCCGTGTCTCTGAGCATCCGCCGGCAGACCCCCAGGACCATCGGCCCGTGACGGCTGACCAGGGCCTCGAACGCCGCCTCGTCACGCCGCTCCAGGTAACGCTCCAGCAGTTGCCACTCCGAAAGTCCGGAGACCGTCTCTCCCCGGAAGATCCGACCCAGGTCCGGACCGACGAACCGGTGTAACCTCATATCAGATCCCCCCGCGCGTTGAGAATCTCCTATTTGATGCACGGACCCCGGTGTTCCGATACAACTTTTTCCGGAATCCGAGCAGATCGTCCTGATGTGCCTGGGAACGGGATGGGAATAACTTCTGGAATTCCGTTCGGCGCGGGTCTCCTGACCCCGCCGTAAGCCGGACCGAAGGTCTCCTGACGGGTGTGGGAACTGGAGACCTGCGGTCGGCCGGGTGTGCTCAAAACGCTTCATGATCCTGGCGCTCCCTCGCTTGCCATCGCCGCGGTTAAGCCAACTCGGCGCGCCGCTCACGGAGAGCCTTGAGCGGCTCGACCAGGACGAGGTTGTGACCCCAGGGTATTTGCCCCACGGCTTGATGCAGGGCGGATTCGGTGGTTTGTCCCACAGCCTGCCGGTTGGCAAGTGCATGCAATCGTCGATTCCCGGTCGCCGGGTAGAGGTAAGTAACGGTCGGGTAGGCGGCTGCCGCGGTTCGTCTTGTGCCGGAGTTCATGAGCCTGTCCTGTCAGAGCCGTGACAGGTAACCGGCTGAGTCCCTTTCAATCTGCCCCCGCCGACCCATGCCTCCAGTAGGGTACCTCGAGCGAGGAGCCGGCTGAGTTTGACACGGGAACCAGGTCTTGGCTGTTGACGACTCCGCGATGATCCACTGCCCCGTGGATGGGTTCGCCAACCGCCTCCTTCCAGAGTACCTCTGCAGGTCGGTGCTGAGCCCGGGCGTGGTCCTCCAGATTGTCGCGCTCGTGCAAGATCAGTCGGATCAGGAAGTCTCTGGCGTCGCTGGCGTGAACCAGGAATCCCGACATGAGTTCCTCGCCATCGAGTTCCCCGTCGGCGAAGCGCTCGAGCGCTTCCCCCTTGATTTGGGCCAGGTCCTCCTGGAGTTGCAGCAACTGCGCGAGGTCTAGAGTCGGCGCCCGCGACAACGCCAACGCCAGGCGCTCAACCCGGGCGACCTGAAGAATATACGCCTCGAAGCTTCGCGCGCGTCGTCGGCGAAACCGCCGGCGCAGCCACTGGATCAGGCAGTATAGGCCGCCAGCTAGGACCCCGAGGATGCTCACCTCCTTCTCGATCAGGTCAATGACGTCGCCCGCGATGAGGGGAGAGTTGCGACGGACGTATTCGATCGCGCCGTCGTGCCAGGGCAGTTCCGGCGGCGACTCGAACAGCCTCGCATCGAGCGCTGGCTGGAGGACCTGTGAGAACGGGGAATTGAAGACCACTTCCAGGAGGCGTCGGATCGTGGTTGCCGCGATATCTTTGCGGGCGACCAGCAGCAATCGGGTACCGAGCGTGTGGATCGCCTCTGGCGGGACGCCGGGCTCGATTTCGTACGCGAACGCTGGGATCGTGGCGTCGTAGACGCGCCGACGATCGATCCGGGAGAACGACTGACCCCGGGGATTGTGTAGGGCGTGGTCTTCGTCGAGGGTCCCGAGTGCGAACGCCTCGTAGAAGGGCAGCGACGTGAGCCGGTAGTGGTGCCTCGTGACCAGGTGGCGCGCAATTGGCGAGGGAAGGGTCGAGACGGTGAAGACCGCGTCGGGCAACCGGGATCCTTCTGGCTCCCGCTCCAGATCGACATAGGTGTGAGTGCTCTCGGTATAATCGATCCCAGCCCGCAAGCCAGAGAAGGCCAGGACCTCCTTGGCCAGTGAGTAGGTTCCGCTGCCGCGCTCGCCCAAATTGACCACCTTCCCGCGCAGCCCGCCGAGGTTGCCGGTGACCGCGCGCTGGATCTCCTCCTTGACCAACAGATGAAGCGGTTCGACGTGGAGTACCGCGACCTGACGGAGGCCCGGATGGTCGATCATGTCGAGCCCACCCTGCACGAAAGCCGCATCGACCCGTCCTGACTCCACGGCCTGGAGGGCCTCCCCCGAGCCAACCATCGCTTGCAACTCGATCGCGATTGCACGGTGGGCCGCCTCCCGCTGCAGCGCCAGTGCGATGCGATGACGGGTTCCCCCGTCCTGACCGGCGGTCATCCGCAGCCGGACGGGTCGCTCCCGCGGCTCGTGGAGGGCGAAGAAAGTCCCAAGGCTCAGCGCCGCCACCCCAAGGATGGCGAGTAAGCCATCGCGGACCCGTTTGCCTAATCGCGCCGGCCAACCCATCGAAATGGCTCCTTTTGTGCCGCCCCGCCTCCTGGGAACCCGATTCGGACCGTTTCTGCCAGTCTATTCGCCCGGCCCGACTCGAATCCCGATGCTTCTCAGAGTCTTCACGGAGACTTCACACGGCACCCTCGGGCCTTTATGCACGGGGTGATGATCGGGGAAATTGCACAAGCACCGGCAGACAGTCCCTCTCAAAGGGGCCGATGGCCCCAAACAAACCGGGGTCTGGGATGACTCCATGCCAGGCCCCGGTTTCCAGTGAGAATGGGCATGTCACGACCAACGATGCTGAGGAGCAAGGCACGACTAGTCTACTGAATCAACGAACAGGTGATGCCCATGATCACTGGACCAAAAAATGGGGAGCAGGCCAAGGCAAATGTATCCCCGTTTTGCGGGCCATTGACCCTGGGAGCGTGGGGGCTTATCTTAACGATCTCGGCCGCCCAATCATTACACCAGGGAAATCGTGCATCTCGCCGCTGGGATGGGCTACCGAAGATCACCAGACTCATGGGCCAAGATCGGTAACGGGGCCGGAGTGCCTCCTGCCTGAGCGGCCCCGTAGGCGGCATGCCTGCGCAACAGAGGACCGACCCCAAGGATCCACATCCACCAAGCTTGGCCCATACGCCGATCACCTCTCTCGTAACCGATCGGTTTTGAGCCACACCCTGGATCAGGAGAGCGCAGCCATGAGACACATGCGTGGAGACTCGACGTCAACCCGCCGTCGGCGAGTCGCCCGTCATTTCTGCCTCGAGCCCCTCGAGGACCGGGCTGTGCCGTCCGTAACGCTCAGTGCGGTCACGGGCCCCCCCGGCGAGATCGATCTGTCCTGGACGACGGACAAGCCCGAAGTCTCGTACAGGATTCAGAGTAGCTACAACGGCATCGATTTCTTCACGATCGCGACCGCCCAACGCGGCACAACGAGTTATTCGGATACCGGGCTCTACTACAGCATCCTCTACAGCTATCAGGTGGTCGCTCGCAATGCTTCGGGCGACGTCCAGCGCAGCAACATTGCATCCGCCTACACCCAAGCCGCCCTCCCGAATCCGTATCCCATCTTCGCGGACTCTTTGAACTCGCGGGCCCTCAACCCGGCTTGGTCGTTCGTAGGGGGCAGGTGGCAGCAGAAAGACGGGATGCTTCAGCAGTTCAACACTACAAGACCTTCCGGCAGCAGCAAGGCGATCCTGACTGACCAGTCTTATCCATCGGATCAAGCGATCACGGCCAAGCTCTCGGTCACCAACTGGGTCGCGGGTGATGCGGCGCGCCGCCGGCGTCGGGATTTACACGGACCCCAATACGGGTCAGGGTTACGAGCTGGTCCTGCACGGGAAGAACCAGGTTCAGTTCCTCGACGACGGCGTGACCTGGGGCAATGCCTTCCCCTTCTCCTGGCAAAAGGGCACTTGGTACTGGTTCGAACTCACGGACCAGGGCGGGACGCTCCTGGGCAAAGTGTGGCAGGACGGGACGCCCGAACCCTCGAGCTGGATGTTCCAGCAGAGCGGCTGGACCGACCGCACTGGTGGCGATCCGGCACTCGATGGTGGCGCAGCCGTAAAGGGCCAGGGCTACTCCACCGCATCGTTCGACTCGGTTTCCGTGGCTGGGACGGTCCAGTTGCCCCAGCCCTTTGCCATCGGGGGCGACCCCAGCGTGAACCCGGCCGACTACCGGATCACAACCTTCGCTACGGGGCTCAACTATCCCCACAGCATGCAGCAGCTCCCCGACGGGTCGCTCCTCGTGTCGAACGAGCGACCCGCTGCCAGGGGGGAACTATTACGATTCGACGGGCACGCTGCTCCGCTTCGTGGACGCCGACGGTAATGGCGTGGCGGACGGGCCGGGCCAGGTCATGTATTCCGGACTGCCGGGAACACTCACGGCCATGCGAGTGGCCGGCGATCTCGTTTTCGTCACGAGCTCGCAGACACAAAGCGAGTCGATCTGGGTCCTCCGCATGGGTGCCTCGCCGTCCGACCCATACTCGCTGGTCGGGAGCCTGAACTTCGCGTTTCCCAATGCCTCCTGGGAACATACCACCTTCGCAACGGCGGTCCGGCCGACGCCTGGCGGTGGCCCTGGTGAGTACGATCTCTTCTTCAACATCGGCTCGGAGTACAACGACGCGCCCGACACCGACATGGTCGGAGTGAACGGCTTGATCTCAGGGACGCTCCATGGCTCCTCGATCTACATGGTGACGGTCCAGGATTCCAGCTCTTCCGTGACCATGAGCGGATTGACCCAGATTGCCAGCGGTCTGAGGAATGCCGCCGGGATGGCGTTCGACCCGACGACGGGCGATCTCTACTTCGAGGAAAACGGAATTGACTTCCCCCCCAACGAAGATGAGCCTCTCAGCGTCAACAGAGTTTTCGCGATCCCGGCGTCCCGGATCGGGACCAAGGTTTTCAACTTTGGCTTCCCCGACTCTTACATTGCCTACCGGACCGGCAAAATCGTCGGCTCTCCGATGCGAGCAGTGGTGGCTTTCCAGCCGTGGCCGGACCCCTACACCGGCTCGGAGAGCGAGGGGCCTTCCGAGATCGCCTTCGCACCGGCGGGCTTCCCGAGTAGCCTGAACAACGGAATCTTCGTCGGGTTCCACGGCCGGTTCGACCTCGGCGGACTGGCGAATGAGGAAAACCCGCTGGTCTTCTACAACCGGGCGACCGGCAAATACTTCGACTTCATCGGCAATAACGAGCCGAACATCGGCCACCTGGACGGGCTCTTGTCCACCAGCAACGCGCTCTTCATCGCCGATTTGTCCAGCAACGGGGACTTGTTCAGTTCGCAAGGCACGGGGGCGGGGGTCATCTACATGGTCAAGGCAGTTTCCTCGTAAAACGAGTGCTCCGTGCCATTCGATGGGGGAGGCGCAATGGCCGCCTGGTGAAGTGACCCTGGTCAACGGCGACTGCCTGGCCCCAGGCGTGCTGGTCCCCGCTTTCCGATTCTGGCGGTGCTCGCCAAATGCCCCGACGACTGCGAGGCCCGCGCGAGGGTCGAGCGGTTCCCGCAAGGTCGTCGATGAGCGGGACCCAACCTGTGTGTGATTCGCCCCATGGGAGCGTCCCTCCATCGAAGGAGACTTAAGGCATGCGTGCACTTCATAACGCTTGACGAACGGTTGCGGATGACGTGGTTGCATTGCCCAATGAAGCGCCTTGTGATAAGTTCAACGACGGGTCGATCCGACGGCGTGCGGCTGTCCGCGCTGGGAGTCGTCAACCGAGCAGGGAGGCTGGGCGTTCCATGGACGCATCACCAAGCCCCATCTGGTTCATGGGCGATTTGGGCGACCCGTGGGTCACCGCGATTGCCGACGTCGTCATGGAAGCCGGGGAGACCCAACGACTGGACTGCCCGGGGCCACTCCCGGAGCGTCCCTTCGACCGCGGGTATGCGCCGCGCGCCCTGGTGATTCATCGGCACAGGCTTGCCGGGACCGACGCCGATCGTGTCAAGGGCTGGCGCGAGGCCCTGAGCGGCGGACCCGTGCCGGTGGTGATCCTCTGTGTCAGCCCTTATGTCCGTTATGAGGACCTCGAACGATGGGCGGGGCTGGTCGATCTCGTCGTCTCGGAGGCGGTCGCGGTCGAGGTGCTGCCCGGCCAGCTCGGCCGCTTGTTTGAGGGAGGGGAACGCCGGAGTCCGCGGTCCATCGCGCCGGCGTTCCGGATCGAATTGGCTGGCGGCGACAACGAGATGTGCCGGGCGCTGGCTGATGCCTTTGGGGCGGCGGGCTATCGGGCGGACGTGATCGATGATCAGGAGATCGGAGGACTTCTCCAGAGCCGGAATCGATCGGAGGTCGTCACGGAGCGGGTACTGACGATCTGGGAGATCCCGGTCCTCGAGCCGGGCTGGGCGGATCGGCTGGAATGGCGCCGCGACCCGGACCGGCCCCGTCATCGGGCTTGCGGGATTCGCCGATCGGGCGATCGTGGCCCGGGCCAAGGCCGCCGGGGCCGTCGCTTGCCTCGAACTCCCCTGTGACATCGACGACCTGTTCGATTCCGTCAATCGAGCCGTCCGGTCAACCGACCTGGAAACGTGGCCCGTCCCAATAAGGGCCGAACCGCCCCACGGATTGCCGCCCCGTCCTCATCGACGCGCCGACCGTCCGGGGAGCTCGGCCGTGGTGTCGCCATGGTCAGAACGCGGACCGTTGCCTAGAATCCCTACGTAGCAGGTAGTTGTTAGTGGCAATTGGCGAGTATGCCTCACAGTACCACACGATCCTCGATCGCTTCGCCTGTCGGCGGTCTCAAGGACCTCACGCGGCTGATCCAACGCGCGCCGGGGTTTCCGGAAATCCTAGCGGCGCTCAAGAACGGCCGCAGCGCGACGGTCAACGGCGCCTGGGGCTCGGCGGCGGCCCTCGTCTCCGCCGGGCTGGGCCTGCATGCACCCTCGACCCTGGTGGTCGTCCTGGCTCACGTCGGCGACGTGGACGATTTCCGGGACGACGTGGCGACGTTCGCCGGGATTACGCCGGAAGTCTTTCCCGCCTGGGAGAAACTGCCGCGCGAGATGAACGCCTCCGACGAGGTCTTCGGCCGCCGGCTGCGCGTGCTGAAGAACCTGAGGCGTCCGGAGCCGCCCCGCCTGGTGGTGGCGCCGTTCCAGGCGATGCTCCAGCCCGTGCCCAGGGCCGAGGCGCTGGCCCGGATGTCGCGGGTAGTGATCGTCGGCGACACGGTGCCAGTCGAAGAACTGACCGGCTGGCTGCTCGATCGCGGCATGACGCGGGCCGAGGTCGTCGAAGTCCCCGGCGAGTTCAGCGTCCGCGGCGGGATTCTCGACGTTTTCACCACGGATTCCACCGATCCGGTCCGAATCGAGTTCTTCGGAGATGAGGTCGAATCGATCCGTCCGTTTGACGCGGAATCCCAGCGCTCGCTCGACCGATGGAACTCCGTCACCCTCACCGCTGCGCCTGGGGCTCGACGATGCCGACCCCGCCAGTTTCGGGCATACCGCCGATTTCTTCCCGACCGGGACGTGGGTCGCCCTGCTGGAGCCGAACGACCTCCGCGACGAGGGGCGCCATTATCTCAGCCGGGTCGAGGACCCGCGCGGGCTCTTCCGCGTCGAGGGCAGCTTTGAGCGATTGATCCGGTTCCCTACGATTGCGCTCTCCACGCTCGCCGCGGATTCCCTCGAGACGACCTGTCACCTGCGGATCGAGAGCGTCGAGCGGTTCTCCGGCGACCTGGCGAAGGTCAAGGCCGAGCTGGATACCGCGGCGGCCGGCGACCGCGTGATGATCGCCTGCCACAACGCCGCCGAGGTCGAGCGCCTGGGCGAGGTCTTCTCCGACACCGAGTTGGCCCGGTCGGACCGGCTGATCCTCACCGTCGGCCGGATCCGATCGGGCTTCCACCTGATCGACGCCCGGACCCTGGTCATTGGCGATCATGAGCTCTTCGCCCGCGCCGAAGTTCGCCGGCCCGTCACCCGGAGGCGCTACGAGACCCGCGCGATCGACAGCTTCCTCGACCTGAACGAAGGCGACCTGGTCGTCCACGTCAACCACGGGATTGCTCGATACCGCGGGCTGCAATTCCTGGCCAAGTCGGAAGACCACGACGAGGAGACGTTGGTCCTCGAGTTCGCCGAAGGCACGAAGCTCTACGTCCCGATCGCCAAGATCGACCTGGTGCAGAAGTACGTCGGCGGCGGCAAGGCGGAGCCGACCCTGTCCAAGATCGGCTCCTCGACCTGGGAGAAACGAAAGAAGCGCGTGGCCGACGCCGTGGTCAACCTGGCGCAGGAGTTGATCGACATCCAGGCCCACCGCGCCGCCCGGCCCGGATTCGCCTACCCGGCCGAGGACAGCCACTGGATGGCCGAGTTCGAGGCCGCCTTCCCCTACGAGGAGACACCCGACCAGCTCTTGGCCATCGAGGCGGTCAAGCGCGACATGGCCCAGGGCAAGCCGATGGATCGCCTGATCTGCGGCGACGTCGGCTACGGCAAGACCGAGATCGCCATCCGCGCGGCGTTCAAGGCCGTCAACGCGGGCAAGCAGGTGGCCGTGCTGGTGCCCACCACCATCCTGGCCGAACAGCACCATCGCAACTTCGCTTCTCGCATGGCCGAGTTCCCCTTCACCATCGAGGCGGTCAACCGCTTCCGGGCCAGGTCGGAAATCCGCGAGGTCCTCAAGCGGTCCGCGGCCGGCGCCGTGGATATTTTGATCGGCACCCACCGGATCCTCCAGAAGGACGTGGCGTTCAAGGATCTGGGGCTGGTGATCATTGACGAGGAGCAGCGGTTCGGCGTCGAGGACAAGGAGTGGCTCAAGTCATTGCGCCTCGACAGTCAACGTCCTGACCCTCTCGGCAACGCCGATCCCGCGCACCCTGCACATGAGCCTGCTGGGCATCCGCGACATCGCCAATCTGGAAACCCCGCCGCCGGACCGCAAGGCCATCGAGACCCGCGTGATCCGCTTCGACGCCGAGACGATCAAGCGGGCCATCCACCGCGAGCTGAACCGCGACGGTCAGGTCTTCTTCGTCCACAACCGGATCTACGATATCGAGAGCGTCGCCGACAAGATCCAATCGATCGTCCCGGAGGCGCGGATCGCGATCGGCCACGGTCAGATGGGCGGCGAGCCGCTCGAGCGGACGATGCTCGCCTTCATCAAGAAGAAGTACGACATCCTGGTCGCCACGACGATCATCGAGAGCGGCCTGGACATCCCCAACGTCAACACGATCTTCATCAACGAGGCGGACAAGTACGGCCTGGCCGACCTGCACCAGCTCCGCGGCCGGGTCGGGCGCTACAAGCACCGAGCGTATGCGTACCTTTTGCTCGAGTCCGACAAGTCGGTCTCGCCCAATGCGGTGAAGCGGCTCAAGGCGATCGAGGAATTCACCGAGCTGGGCGCCGGGTTCAAGATCGCGTTGCGCGACCTGGAGATCCGCGGCGCCGGCAACATCCTGGGCGCCGAGCAGTCCGGTCACATCGAGAGCGTGGGCTACGAGCTGTACTGCTCGCTGCTGGAATCGGCCGCTCGGGCGCTGACGAATCAGCCCGAGAAGCCGCTCTTCGATTGCTCGGTCGAGCTGGGCTGGCGGGCGTATCTGCCCCGCGATTATGTCCCCGCCCCGCGCGTGAAGCTCGAGCTCTATCGCCGGCTGGGACGGCTCCGGTCGCTCAACCATCTGGCCGACTTCCGCAAGGAGGTCGTCGACCGCTTCGGCCCCCTGCCGCGCCAGGCCGAGAACCTGCTCGTCGAGGCCGAGATCCGCATCCTGGCCGGCGCCTGGAAGCTCGACCGCATTCACGTCGAGTCGGGGCAATATGTCGTGCTGACGTATAGCGATTCGGCCCGGATGGAGGCCCTGGCGCGCCGGCATCCCAAGCAAGTCCGGATCGTCGACGCCAAGAAGGCCTACGTTCCCCTCGGCGAGGATCCTGTCAAGACCCCAGCCATCGCGGAGATCATCCGCTCCTTGCTGCGGACGTCCGGTTGAAGCAGCAAACCACGTCGCGAAAAAGGCCCGGACAGGTGGCACCAATTATCGAATAGTGCCACGCTGAGGAGAGTCAAGGTGTTTGGCCTGCTGACAGGGCTCCGCGCCATCTGACGCTTGTCCAGAGGCTGCGGTTCACTGTTCGCCTTCTGAACCCCCTATGTCCCCTATGAACCTATGTCACCTTTTGAACCTTCGGCGCGATCTGCCCGATCGCCTTGAGGTCGTGTGCCATCCACATCAGGGGCAGCCAGCCCGCATCCCTGAAGGGCCGCCTCTCGGGGAGCCCCCGCCAGGAATCGATCTTCACCTCATCGTTCCGTTCGTTGAATTCGGCGACCGCCAGTAGCTCACCCCCGAATTGGTGGGTGCCGTCGAGATGGATATCATCCAGGTATACCGGGACGTGTTTGAGCATGCGTCGATTGGGGGCTGAGAGAAGCTGGAGCGCGACGGCCGTCGAACGAGTAGAGATCGAGATCGACCGCGACGAACCCGATGGGGGGCGTGTCGTGGTCCCTGAGGAACTGGGGTATCGTGTCGCGCACATTGCCGATCAGCAGGGTTGTGCTCGGGTCAAGCTTCGCCCGCACCGACGCTTCATCCATCGGGTACCACCCCGCCTGCCAAACATCCGGGAAATCGCGGTAGTCGCCGATGAACTCAGGGAGCCCTGCGCCGGAGTCGAACCCAAAGACGCTGATCGAGACTCCGGTCTCTCTCGCGACCTCCTTAGCCGCGCGCTCGAGTACGAGCAGGCCGCCGCCGCTCGCCACTCCAAGCTCGACCACCGAAATGGCAGGGATTTTCTCGCGCCTCGCTTGGTCGGCGGCGAAGAGGGTACCGACGAGATAATGGGGTCGGGGTGTCGCGTCCCATCGGGCACGGGTCCGAACCGAGACCGGCAAGACGTGGCATGCGGATCGCACGAACAGCCGGAACGGTGGCTCGGCGGCGAAACGAGCGAGAGGCCGAAGGAGGGATTTCATGTTCAACTCCAATCAGTAATCATCATTCCGCCACTTAGGCTTCGAGCCCACATTCGACCGCCGTCCTCGCCCCAACCGGCGGGAGCCTCCCTATACGTCTCTTTACCGGTCCCGATCCAGTATGAGTAAGAGGGGACGGCTAACAACCATGGCGAAGCTTCAGGAATGGACGCCGTTAACGGACCGAGCCGGAGCACAATGACGGACCCACATGGACCCCCACGATAGTGTCTCTGGTCGAAGATAGCAATTCTTGTTCGAATCACCTTCCGGTTCTTCTTGGCTTGCATCCGGTAGGGACCTGCTCGAGGAACTGGGATCAGGAGACCGTGGTACTTGCGGCTTGCTCCGCACTTTTCGCGTGGGAACGAGCTGATACAACCGTGGTCGCGTGGTGAGGCCGGTATCCCCTCGGCATTCCTCGGTGCCCGGTTGAAATCGCGCGCCGGAGGGGGCAGAATCCGATCGGCGGCCTGCGGCGAGACGTTGCCGCATGCCGCCTTTCCTGAGGAAGCGGACGTATTCGAGCCTGTCGATGGCCCAGATCGATCGCACTCGGCTGCAAATACGGCTAGCGCTGTACGTCACCCTGACCGTGGCCTGGGCCGGACTCGCCCGCTGGGTCGTGCCGCCGCTCCTGGTCGCGGAGCATCCGGGAGACCTTCACGCGGCCGTGAAGCGTTACATTCAGGGGTTCGTCACACCCTTCACCGGTACGGACCTGCTCGGTCGCTGGGTCGAGCTCTCGGTTGCCGTGGGGATCGCCGGGTTCCTCCATCTGATGATCCTCTTGATCCTTCAGCGTTACGATCTCCGGGCCGCCGAAGGACGATCCGCGAACGACCTCCGCGCGGCGCGATGCGTCAGCCTGTCGCTCTCGGTCCTCGCCCTTGCCTTTCTGGCAGTTACCGTCCTCACATGGCCGCGGCACGATTATTACTTTTACCTTCAGATCTGGTATGAGGTGCGTCAGGGACATGACCCCTGGTGGCTCGTCGGCGGGGCGCACGGCATGGGACCGCTGAACGCCTACGGCCCCGTGTTCAACCTGCTAGCAGGCCTGTCGTGGCTGAATCCGCTGGCGCCCAAGCTGCTCTTCGCCTCTGCTTATGTTGTGTTCGCGATCGTGCAGATCAAGGGCGCCATGGCCGGCCGACAGTCGTCGGGCCTCCGGGCGCTGGGGCTCTTCGCACTGTTCTGGAACCCATATCCCTGGGTTGAGATCGCCATCCGGGGTCATTTCGACATCCTGGTCGGCCTGTTGTGCCTGGCGGCGATCCACGAGCGCCTCCGGGAGCGCGAAATCCTCTCGGGCGTGTGTCTGGCGCTGGGCGTCTTGCTGAAATACCTCCCGATTGTACTCCTCCCCTTTCTCGCCCTGGATCGCGGCCGATTCCGCCTCCGGTTGCTGATCGCGGCCCTGGCATCGATCGGGTTCGGCCTTATACTGAGTTGCTGGTTGTGGGGGCCGTCGACGCTGCGCCCCCTGGAGTTTGCCGCGAATCGGCCGTCGACCACGCTGTCGATCTTCCGGTTCATCCGAGGCCCCTATTCCCCGCTCCTCCGGCTGGGGGCCCCGATCAACTACGACGCCCTCTCGCCCGTCATCCTATTCTTGGCCCTGATGCTGGCGTGGTCCTGGTCGCTGCGCCCGGCGACCGAATCTCGAGGCGTCCGCCGCGGTCGTGGCCGCGACGACCGTCCTGCTCTATCGCGTCGGCTTCCCGCAGTATCACATGGTGCCGTTCGTGCTCGCCTCGTGCTGGGCCCTCCGCAACTGGGGGCAACTCAGGGCTCGGACCCTCCTGGGAGTCGCGATCGGCTGGCACTTCGCGTGGCTGGCCGCCTTCGATGTGTGTGACACCTTCGCTGATGTGACATCGGCACCCTGGGAAATGTTGCAAGAGGGATGCGGACTGCCGACGTTCCTGTCCGGCTGCCTCTTTCTCACGGGCATGGTTCGGGCCTCGACAACGGAGGATGAGGGCACCGTCCCGTAACCGTTGGCGTTTCACACTCCCAGGAGCCCCTTGACGGCATCGGATCGGTGACTCGGTGGTGAATGCGTTCGATCATGGCTCATCTTGTCAAACCACGCAACGGGGGAAACAATGGATTGGTCCGGTCACCATCGTTCGGGCAAGCCAAAAGGGGTGAGATCATGTCGCGCATCATGCGGTCGCCTGGTCTGAGGCGGGTCGGTGTCGTCGTGTTGACCGCGCTCTGGCTTGTGCCGGTCGAACTCTCCGTGTTCCTGATCTCGTCCCGGCGGGTTCGAGCGGCTGCCCAGAACCATGCGCTTCAAGAAACCGGCGGCGAGGAGGCCCCCAACCCGAGGCCGTTTCAGCCACCGGACGACCCGGACGCCGCGCCGCGCCCCAGCCGTTCCCAGAAGACCGCCCGCAAGAAAGCCCGGCTCGCGGAGAAAGGGACCCCGAAGGCCAAGGCCAAAAAGGACGCGGATGCGGACACGGAGACGAAGACGGCCGGTGGTGGCCAGCTCAAATTCTCGCAAGATATCGCGCCGATCCTCGTCGCCAATTGCGTCGGCTGCCATCGACCCGGCCAGGTGGGCGTACGTAAGGGCAAGCTGGACATGACGACGTACGAGAACCTCCGCAAGGGGACGGGGCCCGACCATCCCGTGTTCGTCGCCGGCAAGCCGGAGGAGAGCCACCTGGTCCTGAGGATCAACGGCGAGGAGACCCCGAAGATGCCGCAAGGGGGCAACCGCGAAATCTCGGACGAAGCGGTCGCCAAGATCACCCGATGGGTCAAGGAAGGAGCCCAACTCGACAAGGGGCTCGACCCCAAGGCAAAGCTGGATTCCTACGCGGCGACGCCCGAGCAACTGGCCCAGAAAGAGCTCGCCAGGCTGCCGGTCTCAGAGCGCGATAAGCAGATTGAGGCCGTCGGATTGCAGCGCTGGAAGCAGGCCAATCCCAAGCTGACGCCCGAGATCGTCCACGGCAAACAATTCATCATGTTCAGCAATCTGCCGAAGGACCGGGCGACCAGTACCATCAAGCAGTTGGAGACCCAGTATCTGCACCTGAGGCGTCTGGGCGTACCGGCCAAAGACTGGGTCGAAAAGGTGAGCCTCTATGTCTTCAGCAGTAAGAACGATTTCGTCGAGTTCGTCCGCACCGTCGAGGGCCGCGAGCTCGAACCGGAGGAGTTCTCCACCGTCAAGCTCGCGTCCGCTCAGCCCTATCTCGCGACCTTGGACCCGGCCGGCGGCAAGAAGGAAGAGTCCACGCCGAAGCGGCGGGGCCGGGGCAAGCGTAGCGAAGCGGGCGGGATGGGGGGATCCGAGCGGTCGCTGCTCGGGCTTCTGGCCGAAGGACTGGGCTCGGGAGTCGTGGCCTCCGAGGGGACGCCCCCGCGCTGGCTGAAGGACGGGATCGGCCTCTACATGGCCTCCCGCGTCGAGCCCCGGAGCCCCTATTATCACCAGCTTCGCCAGACCGCCCTGGCCAATTTCCAGCAGGGTTGGGAGACCAAGGCCAACCAGGCCCTGGGCGGGGGCGAACAGATCACCAGCGGCGACCTCCGCGCCGTCGGCTTCTCACTGGTCGAATGCATGATGACCACCGAATTCAGCCGAAACTTCCCGAGATTCCTCCGCGGCATGCTCAAAGGCCCGACAAACCTGGATGACATGCTCAAAGACGTCTATCACGGCGGCCGCGAGGAATTCCTGAACATCACCGGCGAGTGGGTCGCCGCGCGTTACGGGAACCTCGAATGACCGGTAACGACCCGGCCAGGGACGCCGGGCTCCTGCCCGACCCGGATGGCTACTTCCTCCCCGCGGGATCGGGGTCGCGCCACGTCATCTTCCCCGGCGTCGAGATCCGCACGACCGCGGGCAAGGGCGTCATGCTCTCCGTCGTCCGGTTCGAACCCGGATCCGTCGTGACCGACCATGCGCATCCTCATGAGCAAATGGGCATGCTGCTGGAAGGACAGCTCGAGTTCACCGTGGGCGGCGTCACGCGCCTCCTCGGCCCCGGCGATCTCTGGCGCATACCCGGAGGTGTCGTGCACCGCGTCCGCGCCCTGGACCAGCCTGCGCTGGCGCTTGACGTGTTCCAGCCGGTTCGCGAAGACTACTTGTGACTCGGGATGCCGCGACCGCGCACCGTCACCGTCACCTTCGTTCACGATCACCGGGGTTGACTCGAATGACTCTCCGACATGCCTGCCTGGCGGCCGTCCTCTCGCTTGTGGCGGGCTTGCCTGATGGTCGGAGGGTCGCCGCCGACGCGCCGAATGTCGTTCTCATCTATGCCGACGACCTGGGCTACGGCGACCTCGGGTGCTACGGAGCGACGCGGGTCCGCACGCCGAAGATCGACCGGCTGGCGCGGGAGGGCCTGCGGTTCACCGACGCGCACGCGGCCTCGTCGACCTGCACGCCGTCCCGATATGCCTTGCTCACGGGGGAATATGCGTGGCGACGGAAAGGGACGGGCGTCCTCCCGGGTGATGCCGCGCTCATCATCGAGCCGGGCCGCGAGACCCTGTCCGCCATGCTGAAGCGATCGGGCTACGCGACGGGCGTCGTTGGCAAATGGCACCTCGGGCTCGGGTCTGGTCCGATCGACTGGAACGGCGCGATCAAGCCGGGCCCCCAGCAGGTCGGCTTCGATGATTCCTTCATCATGGCGGCGACCGGCGACCGCGTACCCTGCGTGTTCGTCAGGGGCGACCGCGTCGTCGGTCTCGACCCGCTCGACCCGATCCGGGTCCGTTACGGGAATCCGATCGGCGACGAGCCGACCGGTGCGGCGCACCCGGAACTGCTCAAGCTGAAGCCGAGCCACGGCCACGACCAGACGATCGTCAACGGCATCAGCCGGATCGGCTACATGGCCGGCGGGAAGGCCGCGCGTCGGGTTGACGAAGACATGGCCGACGTCTTCACCCGCGAGGCTGTCGCGTTCATCGAGCGGCACGCGTCGAGCCCCTTCTTCCTTTACTTCGCCACCCACGACATCCACGTGCCGCGCGTCCCTCACGCGCGGTTCGCCGGGACCAGCGGGTGCGGCGTGCGCGGCGACGTCGTGCAGGAGCTGGATTGGTGCGTCGGTCAGGTCCTCGACGCGCTCGACCGGCTCAAGCTCGCGGACCGGACGCTCGTCCTGTTCACCAGTGATAACGGCCCGGTGGTAGACGACGGTTACGCCGACGGAGCTGTCCGCGACCGCGACGGTCACCGGCCGGCCGGTCCGCTCCGCGGGGGCAAGTATAGCCTGTTCGAGGGCGGCACGCGGGTCCCGTTCCTGGTCCGATGGTCCGGTCGGGTCCGTCCGGGTGTTTCCGACGCGCTGGTGAACCAGGTCGATATGCTGGCCAGCCTCGCGTCGCTGACCGGCCGGACTCTTCCCGAGGGCTCCGTGCCCGACAGCTTCAACGTCCTGCCGGCCCTACTCGGCGAGTCGCGTCAGGGCCGCGACCACTCCGTCCACCACTCCAGCCGGCTGGCCCTTCGGGAGGGGTCTTGGAAATACATCCCGGCCGGGCCGGGCCCGGCCGTCCAGACCAACACAACCACCGAGACCGGCAATGCCCCGGTCGATCAGCTCTACGAGCTCGTCGATGACCTCGGCGAGACGAGGAACGTCGCAACCCGGCACCTGGAGCGCGTCCAGGCGATGGCCGCCCGCCTCCGGTCGATCCGCGAGGCGGGCCGTACCCGGCCCTGAGGGCGTGTACGACAAGTGAAGTCAAGTTCAGGAGATTTCCCGTGAGCCATGACTCGAACATCGCCAGGGATCCGAAGACCGCGATCGCCCCGATGCTCTCGGTTCGTCGCGGAGCGAAGGCGATCGAGTTCTACAAGGCGGCGTTCGGGGCGAGCGAACTGTTCCGCATCGACGCCGAAAGTGGAGAGGTGGTCGCTCGTCTGTGCGTGGAGGGAGCCGAATTCTGGGTCGCTGACGAGTCACCGGAACACCTCAACTTCAGTCCCGAAACGCTCGGCGGCGGTTCCGTGCGGATGGTGATGATCGTGGAGAATCCGGACGCTGCTTTCGAACGTGCCGTCACGGCGGGAGCCACCGTGGTCTCGCCCGTCGGCAATCAGTATGGCTGGCGCCTGGGAAGGATCGTCGATCCGTTCGGACACCATTGGGAAATTGGCAAGCCCTTATGAGAAGGTTCTCTGGATCTTCCCGGCGGCCCAACTCCTGGTTTACCTGGTGATCTTTCAGCTCACGCCTCAACCCCTCGAATGGCACCTTGACAGTGCCATGCCCCGCCTGCTTTTCCACATCGGCCCGATCGCCTTCCTCGCGGCAACCTGGCTCATCCTGGAGGCGTATCGAGCAACCGGAGAGGGTGAATCCCGACTCAGCCTACTCGCCGGAGAGACCTTGCCGTAGCCGAGCGACGATGAGACCGGCGGCGTCGATCGCCATGAAATGGCCGCCCGGGACAAAATGGGCCTCGGCGTTGGGCAGGGCGTACACCATCTTCCAGGCCATCGCGGGCGGGACGATGTTGTCGGAAAGTCCATGCCAGAGGACGACCCGCGGTTTCGGGGGCAGATCTCTCGGCGCGAAACCGTAATTCCGGTACATCGTCAGCTCCTGCGCGAGGCCCTCCGCGCCGTGGCCCTCGGTGAACACGGCGTGCAGATCCTTGAGGAAGAGGTCGAAGACCTCTTTTCGTTGGAACATCCGTTGGTCGGGGACCGACCACGTGGTGATGAGGCGGTGGAGGAATCGGTCCGGGTCAGCCCGGAATCGGTCGGCGGCGACCTGGAAGCCTCGTCGCGCCAGTTGCGGGTACCGGGAGCCGGCCCCCAGGAATAGGCGGCGGCGCTGATCCATCCCGTTCAAGGCGCCGGCCAACTGCATCGGGCCCATCCCGCTGAGGATCGTCACGGACCGGATGTGACGGCCCAGGCGATAGAGCGAGGCCAGGGCGTAGGGCGGCGCCTCCGGAGATGCCGATCAGACTGAATTCGTCGATCTCCAGCTTCGCCGTCAGGTCTTCCACGTCGTCGACGGCGTCCAGCGCGCTCCGGCGCGCGACGAACTCCGACCGCCCCACTCCGGGCCGATTCGGTGCGATGATCCGCAGCCCCTCCCGATCTGCGCACTCGGCGACATAGGAAGCCTGGTGATGGGAACCGATGAGTCCGTGGAAAAAGAGCACGGGATGTCCCGCGCAATCCCCATACTCCTGGACCTCCAGTTTCCTGCCGCTTCGTAAGATGACGAGGTTGCCGGTCATGGTACGATCGTGAATCGTGAAACCCGGGTCGAGATCGAGTTGGCATTCCATGATTAGGAGCCTTCCCGGCGACGGAGCGGAGCGGAATCACTCCAGACTCTTGAGCCGGCGCAACCCGTCGAGCCCGTCGATGCTATTGCGGTTCTTCGCAGCCTTGTACTGCTCCAGGCCAGCGGGTCCTTTGTGGCGGCTCCAATCGGCCAGTTGTGTCCGCTCGCGACGGTACTCGTACACAGGGACGGCGAACCCACAAGAATCGGCGATCCGATCCAGGTCGAGGACGACCACCGAGCGCGTTCCCGGTTGGCTGGGGAATCGTTCGACGAGATCATCCCACTCCGGATCGCCCGGCTCGACGATACGGCCGCGGCCATGGAGTCGCAGGATCATCGGCGCACCCTCGAAGGCGCAGAACATGATCGTCAGCCGGCGGTTCTCCCGCAGGTGGGCGACCGTCTCGATTCCGCTGCCGGCGAGGTCCTGGTACGCCACGGTCCTCGGCCCGAGGATCCGAAAGGTGTCCAGCCCCTTGGGGGATATGTTGAGATGTCCGTCGGGGTCGTTCGGCGTCGAGCCGACGAAGAAGACGTGCTGGCGGCCGATGAAGTCGATCAGTTTCTCGTCCAGTTGCTCGTAAGGTTTGCCCATACTCACCTCGCACCCTTGGTCTCGAAAGACCTTCGGCCGCGCTCAGGGCGGGTCCAGAGAACCGCACCCTACCGAGGCGGAAAACCGACAATCTCTGGTTCATCATCATCTCCTTGCCCCGATACGGTCAATTGACCCGGCAGTGCTTCCCACGCCGACACGTACGATGATGGCCGGGTTCGCCTCGGGCCTCCATCCCGAGGCCCTGAGTCATCATATGTCATGAACTCGGGGGAAAAGCTCGCGATCCACACCGAGTCGCGGGGAGCTGTGACGGGGCCAGCCGGATCGGCGCCGGTTTCGGCGGCGGGAGTCAGGTTGGCACGGTGGTGGCGTTCACCCCTTGGCTCCGATTCGGTAAGATACCGATCGCCGATGCCTGGGCTTCCCCCGTCGAGAAAGTTCGAATGGTCACCAATCACGCGATCGAAGAGGCTCAGACGCTCCAACGTCAGGGGCGTACAGCCGAGGCCGAGGCCCTCTACCGCGCGCTACTGCAACCGCAGCCGGACGCCATAGGAGCCCTCGAGGGACTGGGCGTTTTGGTTCTCCAGCAGGGCCGCGCGCAGGAGGCCGCGTCCTTGTTCACTCGTGCGGTGGCGATCCGGCCGGAGTCGGCCCAGTTGCGTGCGAACCTGGGGGAAGCCCTTCGAAATCCTCGGTCGGCTCGACGAGGCTCGGGAACATCTTCGCCAGGCCGTGAAAGCCGATCCCACCTGTGGGCCAGCCTGGCACAGCCTGGGCTCGCTGGCGTTCGATCAACGTCGATACGGCGCGGCCGAGGTCGCCTATCGGGAGGCGATCCGGTTCCGGCCCGGCTTTGCGGAGACGTTCCTCCAACTGGGTCGTTCGCTCCAGGCCCTCGAGCGCGGCCATGAAGCAGCCGAGGCGCATCGGGTGGCCTTACGCATCGAGCCGAACAACCTGCTGGCGCTGATCAACCTGGCGAACGTGCTGTGCGAGGTGGATGATCCCCGGTTCTTGAATGACGCCGAAGCCGCCAGCCGTCGTGCCGTGGAGCTGGCGCCTCGGCTTCCGCAGGCGATCCAGGCCCGGGAGAATGTGCTGCGGCTTCAGCGTCGCCTTGACCCCGCCATGGCGAGTAGCCAGCCGGCCGACCCCGGTTCCTCCAGGTCCTCCTTCCAGCAGGGTCTGGCCCTGTTGCGGCAGAGCCGGCACGACGAGGCCGAGGCCTGTTTCCGCGCGGCCCTCTCCGTCAACCCCACGATGGCCACGTCCTGGGTGGGCTTGTCGCAGCTCCAATCGGAGGCGCGGGGAGATCGAGCAGTCCTGTGAGTCGGCCCGCGCGGCGCTGGCCGTGAATCCCAAGCTGGCGGAGGCACACTGGCGACTGGCTACCACCCTCAGAGGCCGGCTCTCCGAAGCCGAGGTCCAGGCCATCGAGAATCTGGTCGCCGACGAATCCTTACCCGACGCGGCCAAGGCTTTCCTGCGGTACGGCCTGGCGGCCGTCATGGATGAACGGAGGCTCTACGATCCGGCCTTCGGCGCACCTCGAAACGGCCAATGCCTTGCAGCACAATGTGCTGGCCGCGCTGGGCCGGTCCCATGATCCCGAGGCGGACTCCGGGTTCGTCGACAGGATGATCGCTGCATTCGATCCGGACCTGTTCGCTCGCGGCCGTAACTGGGTCGAGCCTGAGCCGCGCCCGGTCTTCGTCGTCGGTTTGCCGCGCTCGGGGACCACGCTCGTCGAACAGATCCTCGCCTCTCATCCCGGGATCCACGGCGCGGGAGAGCTGCGCGATGTCGGCCAGATCTTCCAATCGCTGCCCGATCTCGTCGGTCTCACCGCCGGCGACTCGTTCGATGCCTTAAATTGCCTCGGTCCAGTTTCGGCGAACGCCGCAGCCCGAATCTATCTCGAACGACTGGACGCGCTCGCCCCCGCCACATCCACTCGCGTCATCGACAAGATGCCCGACAACATCCGGTTCCTCGGCCTGATCGCCTTGCTCTGGCCCGGTGCCCGGGTGATCGTGTGCCGCCGAGACCTGCGCGACATCGCGGTCTCTTGCTGGTTGAACGGTTTCGCGATGACCTGGAGCAAGTCCTGGGACCACATCGCGCGGCGGTTCGCCGATTATCAACGGATCGTCGCGCACTGGAGACGGATCCAGGCCGTCCCCTGGATCGACGTCCGTTATGAGGACCTGGTCGACGACCTGGAAGGACACGCGCGTTGACTGCTGGATTACATCGGTATGGACTGGGACCCGGCTTGCCTCGAATTCCACTTGACCCGTCGCGTCATCCGAACACCGAGCCTGGTGCAGGTCCGCCAGCCCATTCACTCTCACTCCGTGGGTCGCTGGAGGAACTACGAACCGAGCCTCCAGCCCCTGTTCCGCGCCTTCGAGCGCCATGGGGTCGAGTTGAAGTCCGAAGTATAGTCCGGCTGGCCCGCGAGAAGCCACAACCTCCGTTGGCCAGATGTTCGCGGAGAACAAGCCCGAGCTGCCGACGCCTGGATTTACCGCGAACTTCTGCGCGATCTGATCGGACTGTCCTGATTGTCACCTCCACATACAGCGGAACATCTGGATAGATATTGACCGTTCGACGGTCTTCGAAAAAAAAAGCATTTTCCGCAGGACACGACCCGTACGACGCGATACAATATTTGTTTGACATGTGCGCGGAGCTGCGCGGGACGGACTTGACCGAGACCACGTGGGTGACCAGACCAGGGAGCGAGATGATGATCATCGTACCGGGACGAGCTGGGAAAGACCTGTGCGATCCGGAGCTGGGCGTCACGCGGCGTGATATCCTGCGAGTTGGCGGCTCGGGCCTGCTGGGCCTGAGCCTGGGTTCGTTGCTGGAGCTCCAGGCGAGGTCGGCCCAGGGTGCGGAGGCCAGTCGGGGACCCGGCTGGGGCAAAGCCAAGAGCATCATCATGGTCTATCTCCAGGGCGGTCCCAGCCACCTCGACCTCTGGGACCCCAAGGAGAACGTCCCCGACAACGTGCGGAGCGTCTTCAAGCCGATCGCGACCAAGGTTCCCGGCATCCAGGTAACCGAGGTCCTGCCGCGGCTGGCGCAGATCACCGACAAGTTCACGTTCGTCCGCTCGATGAGCTACACGCCCAATGGTCTGTTCAACCACACCGCGGCGATCTACCAGATGATGACCGGCTATACGACCGACAAGGTCAGCCCGTCGGGCCAGCTCGAACCGCCGAGCCCGAAAGATTTCCCGAACTTCGGCTCGCAGATCATCCGGCTCCGGCCGCAGAATGTGCCGATGCTGCCGTTCGTGATGCTGCCGAGACCGCTCCAGGAAAGCAACGTGGTCGGCAAGGGAGGGACGGCGGGCTTCCTCGGCAAGGCGTACGACCCGTATACCCTGTTCCCCGAAGGCGACGACATGGACATGGTCAAGATGGACCGGATCAAGGTCGACGACCTGAAGCTCCGGCCCGAGGTCTTCGCTTTGCGACTCCAGCGGCGAGCCAAGCTCCGCGACGCCCTCAACGCGGGGATGCAGGAGATCGACCACGCCGTCGCCGACTTCAAGCTCAACGAGTATTATGACCGCGCGCTGAGCTTGATCGTCTCGGGACGGGCTCGCGAGGCGTTCAACATCCAGGCCGAGTCGCCTCCGACGCGCGACCTTTATGGCCGGAACACCTTCGGTCAGAGCTTGCTGCTGGCTCGCCGGCTGGTCGAGGCCGGGACCAAGGTCGTCGAGGTCATCTGGCCCAAGGTCGCCAACTCCGACAACCACTCGTGGGACCACCACACCGACCTGACCAACCGGATGCGCGACCGGTCCGGCCCGATGCTCGACCAGGGCCTGGCGGGACTCCTGACCGACCTAGACGATCGCGGGCTGCTCAAAGAGACTCTGGTCGTCGCGGTCGGCGAATTCGGTCGCAGTCCCCAGAAGGGTGTCAGCACCTCAGGCAACGGCAACAGCCCCGACGGCCGCGACCACTGGCCGTATTGCTACACGGCCGTCCTCGCCGGCGCCGGGATGCGCCGCGGCCATGTCCATGGCAAGTCCGACAAGACCGGCTCGGCCCCGCTGGTTGACCCGGTTCACCCCGGAGAGCTGCTGGCCTCGATCTACCACGGCTTCGGCATCGACCCGGCCACGATGGTCATGAACCACCTCAATCAGCCCCGCGAGCTGGTCAAGGCCGACGCCGTCACCCGGCTATTCGCCTGAGGCTCGATTCCGGCCCCAGGGCCGCCGAGGGACACGGCGCAATCCCGTATCTCTCGGCGGTCCACGACCCCGCTCCTGTCCGGGTGAGGCCCCCGCACATGAATTCGAGGCGCGTCGTTTTGCTGGCCCTGGGACTTCTTGTACTCGTTCGTGGTATACCCGTCCTCGCCGATGACAAGGCGGTCGAGGATGCGTTGAAGACGCAACGGGGCACCTGGACCGTGACCTCCTCGATCTACGAGGGACAGACGTTTCCCGACCCGTTGGCCCTCACGATCCAGCGAATCGTCGAGGGCGACCACGTGGTCTGGAAGCGCAGCGGTAAGAGCTTCGCGGGAACGAAGATCGTGCTCGACCCGACCCGGGAGCCGAAGGCGATCGATGTGATTCCCGATGGCGGACCCAACCGCGACAAGCGCGTCCTGGGCATCTACAAGGTCGAGAAGGACAAGCTCACGATCTGCATGGCGTCGCCCGAGAATCCCCGGCCCAAGGAGTTCAAGGCCGAGAAGGGGAGCGGTTGCACCCTCCGGACGTTCATCCGCGAGAAGTCGCACGCCAAGTAGGCGGCTACAGGCAGGCGGATCCGTCGAGGTAGGCCCGCCGCAAATCAACAGGGAACCGTTCGATCGCGTATCGCAACGCGGTCCGCGGCATCACCTTGCCGTGGCGGTTCAGGAACGTTTCGAGGGTCGGCTGATGCTTCTTGCCGACCTCGCGGAGCATCCATCCGACCGCCTTGTGGATCAGGTCTTCACGGTCGGCCAGGAGCCGCTCGGCGATCCGGATCGTGTCCGCGAAGTCTTGCTGACGGATGAAATAATGGGTGGCGACGATGCTGATTCGACGCTCCCACAGGCTGGGCGAGGCCGCCAGCCGGTCCAGCAGTTCGCGGCCCTTGTCGGCCAGGTAGCCGCCGACGATCTCCCTCGCCGAGGCGTCGACGAGATCCCAGTTGTTGACGTGCCGCGTGCTGGCGAGGTAGAGATCGTAGACCGCCTTCCGGGCGGCTTCATCGGCCTTCCGGACGCGGCGGACCATGATCAACAGCGCGAGCATGCGATCCTCGTGGACCTCGGACTGGAGCAGGATTCGCAGCTCGTCGAGCGCCAGCGCGTGGAATTCCTTGGCCAGACGGTGCATCTCTGCGGCCCGAAGTCCCAGGAAGATGTCGCCCTCGCCGTACTGGCCCGGCCCGGTCTTGAAGAAGCGAGCGGCCATCGCGGCAGCCTCGGGACTGCCCAGCCCGCGCAATCGTTCCTGGATCTCACGAGCGGTCATGGCGAACACCAAGCGACGGAGTTCTGGCATTGGGCGACCTGCGGTCGTCCGGGTATCCTGAAGGTCAGACCGGCCGACCATAACGTGGAACCCGTCCAATCTCCAGCCCTGACTCCCGAATCGGAGGGCCCCGCAATGAACCTCGACGTCTTCGAAAAAGCCTATCAGGGTGAGGCGCCTTGGGATATCGGCGAGCCGCAGCCAGAAATCGTGCGGCTGGCCGAGTCGGGGGCGATCGAGGGCAAGGTGCTCGACATCGGCTGCGGCACCGGCGAGAACGCTCTCTACCTGGCCGAACAGGGGCATGAGGTCAGGGGCATCGACTTCATAGCGACGGCCATCGAGCGGGCGCGGGACAAGGCCCAGCAACGCGGGCTTCCTGTCCAATTCCAGATCGGCGATGCGCTGAAACTCGATGAGCTCAACCAGACTTTCGATACGGTGATCGACTGCGGGCTGTTCCACACGTTCGGCGACGAAGAGCGTCAGACGTACGTGCAGGGCCTGGCGCGAGTGGTCGCGCCCGGCGGCGCGGTTCATCTCCTCTGCTTCAGCGACCAGGAGCCTCCGGGCGAGGGGCCACGCCGCGTGACCCAGCAGGAGATCCGCTCCACTTTCCACGACGGTTGGGATGTCGAGGCGATCCGCGAGACGCGCTTCAAGGCGGCCGAGTTTGCTGGTGCGCCCCGATTCAGCCTCGGCGGTCCCAGGGCCTGGCTCGTCACGGTCCGGCGCATCCAGGGCGCCAACCCTACCGCGACGTGAAGAGGACCCGGGTGACCGGGAACGCGACCGGAGTTGATACCGGGAGAGAATCCGGCGGCAGCGCCCGGATCGACATGCAGCGGTGGAAGAATCGATTCGAAATCACAAATTCAAGATTCTAAGTGGATGTAAGTCATCCCTGCGTAGGGTATTACGTTGATTGAATATTGAATTTGGTATCCTGGATCCGATCCCTTCACATGCTCTTCTTAGCCGGCCCCAATCTTGTCTCCTCCCGACCCGCCTTCCCGTCTCCACTTCCGATCCGCACCGCTTCTCCTCCCGCGGGCGGATCGGTCGCGGATGTTCCGCACACGGTCCTCGGCGGCCTCGGCCTGGGCGGTCCGGCCCATCCGGCGGAGGGGCACGGCGTAATGTTCGAGCACCGGGGCGACATCCGGGTGATCGGGTCCGAGGGCCTTCTCATCGATCGCCAGGGCGCGTTCAAACAGAGGAATCGCGTCGTCGAACCGATTCTGCGCGACCAGGGCGTCTGCCTGGTGGAACAGCGAGAGCGCCTCGCGGGGATCGTTCTCGCCCAGCGCCTTGGCCAGCTCGACGGCGGTCGCGAACTCACGTTCGGCCTCGCCAAACTGTCCACGACTCATGGAGACCCGGCCCGCCTCATGCGGCCCGCGCCACTGGCTTTCCGGGATCCGCACGCGCAAGTACCAGGAGCCCAGGGCCGTCGCCACAGCCAGGCTCAAGAAGATTGCCAACTTGGCCGCCTGCACCGAGATCCCCCCCTCGTCGAGCCGCCGCGCCGGCCATCGGAAAACGAAATCCCCGGACGCGATGGTTTCTCGCTCACCACCGGGATTATCGTATCAGAGGCAAGCCCCTTACCTCCAGGGGTCATCCACCTGACACGCATCCATCATCGTCCATTCGTCCCGTTCCTCGGCTCACCCATCTCAACACGAGACCCCACCATGACGACCGATCCGCCACCGGCGAACGATGCCGGGCCGCCGCGTCTGGAGTGCCGTCGCTGTGGTCGGGAACTCCATCCCGGCCGGGGCGACCTTTATGTGGTTTCGATCCTCGGAGTCGCCGACCCGTGGCCGCCGGTCTTTACCGCGGAGGACCTCGCCCTCGACGTTGGCGCCGAGATCCGCCGCCTCATCGCCCAAGCGAGCGGGCTCGACGCCCAGCAAGCCCGAGATCAGGTCTATCGCCGAGAGATCTTACATCTCTGCATCTCATGCTACCAGAGCTGGATCGAGGATCCCATGAGAATGTGATCGTTGCAGACCGTTCGAGAGGCCGATAGGCCGAGTGAAACCCACCAATGCTTACCGCGCGGCGGCGGCCCGGTCGGGAGTCCGCACGCGGACCGGGAACGGCGGCCGGGCCGGCGGCTTCGGCGGCGGGTTCTCGGCCAGCTCTTTGAGGACGATCTCAATGGCCCGATCGAGCTGCGGGTCCTTGCCCGCGGCCACGGCGGCCGGGTCTTGCTCGACGTTGACGTCCGGCGCGACGCCTGCGTTCTCGACGACCCAGCCGTCCTCGGTGAAGATGGCCAGGTCGGGCGCCGTGACGGCGCCCCCGTCCATCAAGGTCGGGAACCCGAGGATGCCTACCAGCCCGCCCCAGGTCCTCTTGCCGACCAGTTTGCCCAGGGCGAACTTGCGAAACATCCACGGGAGCAGGTCGCCGCCCGAGCCGGCTGTCTCGTTGACGATCATGACCTTGGGGCCGAAGATGGCCGCGTTGGGCGTTCGGAGCGTTTCGCCGTACCGGGTCGCCCAGTAGCTGACCAGGGGCCGGCGGAGCAGCTCGATGTAATAGTCGGCTACCTGTCCGCCGCCGTTGAACCGCTCATCGACGATGATCGCATCCTTGTTACCCTGTGGGAAGAAGTACCGCTTGAAGTATTCATAGCCGGATCCCGCCGTGTTGGGCACGTAGACATACGCGACGCGACCCTTGGTCCGATCGTGGACCTTGCGGAGGTTCCCCTCGACCCAGGCCCGGTTGCGGAGCGCACCCTCGTCGGCGATCGGCTCGACGACGACCGTGCGCGATCCGGAGCCGTCGGCCTTGGGCCCGACCTTCAGCTCGACCCGCTTGCCGGCGGTCGCCTCGAACGCCCGATATACCTCGTGATCGGCCTTGACGTCCTTGCCGTCAACCGCCAGGAGGAAGTCGCCCGGCTTGACGTTGACCCCCGGAGCCCCCAGCGGGGCGCGAAGCCTCGGATCCCAGTAGGCGCCGCCGTAGATCGTCTTGAATCGGAACCGGCCCTCGGCGACCTCATAGTCGGCGCCGAGCAGGCCCACGGGGATCGGCTTGGGCTCGTAGAGGTGTTCGCCACCGCCCAGGAAACTGTGGCCGACCGACAACTCGCTGAGCATCATGCGGATCACACGGTTCAAGTCTTCCCGGCTTGCCAGGTGGGGGAGGAATTCCTCGTACTTCCGCCGCATGGCGTCCCAATCGGCCCCGTGCATGTTCGGCGCGTAGAAGAAGTCGCGGTTGATCCGCCAGGCTTCATGGAACATCTGCGCCCATTCCATCCGCGGCTCGACTCGTACCGAGACCGCATCCAGATTGAGAGTACCATCCCCCTTCTTGAACTTGCCCGCGTTGACGATACCGAGGACCAGTGCCCCGGCGGGGGGTCCGAACGGCGATGGCGGATCGCCGGAGACGTAGAGAATCTTCTTGTGGTCGGCCGAAACCTGATAATCGTTGACCCCCTCCGCGAGCGTTTCCTCTTCGCGTTTCTTCAGGTCGAAGCGAATCAGCGACGGCTTCCCGCGCGCGGCCGGACCCTGGCCCGGCCGGGCCCCTACTCGACGGATGTAGTAAAGCTGACCCTCCTCACCGGCCCCCAAACTCTCGATACGCCCCGCCTCGATCGGCAACGCCACGACCCGGCTCATAATCCCTTCCAGGTCGATCACGACCGGCTTGGCTTTGTCACTTTTCTTGTCCTTGGGATCAGCGTCCTTCTTCGTTTTTGAATCGGCGTCCTTCTTGTCCTTGGATTCCCCCTCCTTCTTCTCCTTCGAATCCGGAGTCTTGGAGTCCTTTCCGTCTTCGGATTCCGAGGCCCCTTCTTCATCGCTCTCCTTCAGGAGAGGATTGGCCGTCGCCTTGGCCAGCGTGACCAGGTAGACCGAATTGGTCGCCTGCATGTCGGTGAACGACTGGTCGAACCAGTTGTTGACGGGTCCGGCGTCGGTCGAGGCGAGGAAATACAGGTACTTGCCGCCGTGGTCGAAGACCGGTTCGCCGGTCTCGGCGAGTCCGTCGGTCAAGGCGTGGGACTTGTCCGACTCGAGGTCATAAAGCCAGACTGCCTGAAAGTCGGCGCGGTTGGTGAGGGAGTAGGCCAGCCACTTCGAATCGGGCGACCAGGTGTAGGTCGTGCGCGAGGCCCGGCTCGGCCCGTAGATCGGCTCGGCGGCGACCCGCTTGACGGCGCCGGTGGCCAGGTCGATCCAGGAGATGGTGCGGGAGTTGTCGATGAAGGCGATCTTCTTACTGTCAGGGGACCAGACCGGCCGCTCGTAGTAACCGGAGCCCTTGAGGGGATAAGACCGGTTCGTGCCCTTGCCGTCCTGCGGTCGGACGACCAACTGATATTCGCCGGAGGCATCCGAGAAATATGCGATCGACTTGCCGTCCGGCGACCAGATCGCGTGGCGCTCGTGCGTGCCGGGCGCCTCGGTGAGGTTGTGCGGGTCGCCCTTCTTGGCCGGTACGGTGATGATCTCGCCGCGATACTCGACCACGATCCGCTTGCCGGTAGGCGAGATCCCGACGCCTCGCAGATGCTTGGAGTCGCTGGCGTAACGAGGCCGGGTCTCGGCCAGGTCGGCGGCGACCCCGATCTTGAGCCGATGCGACTGTCGTTCCTGCGGGTCGAACCGATGAATCCATCCGGCCTGCTCGTAGATCACCTTGCCTGCGCCGGATGAGGCGCTGGCGATCGGGAAGCCGTCGTGGTGGGTGCATTGCGTGACGGTCTTCGAGTTCCGATCGTACGCGTAGAGGTTGAACTCCCCGTCTCGATCGGAGAGGAAGTAAACCGTGTCGCCGATCCACATCGGCTCGGTATCGTTGCAGCCCCCGGCGGGCTTGGGGATCTCCTCGTGCGACAGGTCGGCCAGCTTGAGGACCCAGATTCGCGAGGCCGTGCCGCCGCGGTAGTTCTTCCATTGGCGGAACATCTCCCCCAGGGGCGTATACGCGAGGTATCTGCCGTCGGAAGAGATGGTCCCTTTGTCGGCGGACGGGATCGGCAGGCGAGCGGGTACACCGCCCGCGACGGGGACCGTGAAGAACTGCGCATGCCGTCGCGAGAAGACCTCGCGCTGCGAGCTGAACAGCACCTTGCCGTCGGGCGTGAAGCCGCGGACGAGATCCGCGCCCGGGTGCCAGGTCAATCGCACCGGCTCGCCGCCCTCGGTGGGGATGACGTACACGTCCACGTTGCCGTCGTAGCTGGCCGTGAAGGCGATGTGCTTGCCATCCGGCGAGAAGTGCGGGTTCTCCTCCTCGCCCGCGTGCGCCGTGACGCGCCTCGGCTTGGAGCCGTCGGAATCGGCCACCCAGATGTCTCCCGCATAGGCGAACGCGATCTTCCCCTCAGCAATCGCAGGGGTGGACAGGAGACGGGTGTCGGCCGTGTCCAGGGCGTTAGCCCCGATCGGGATGAGGGTCATGCCGATCGTGAGAGCCGCATGAAACCAACGATTCCTCTGTCGTCGCGACATCGCATGTTCCTTGGTTGTCAACCGATCCGGATTGTCCGAGGGCTCGCCGCTGTTCGTCCGAAGGTCAGGCCCAGTCAGGTTACTACAGGCTGTAGAAGGATGCAAGTTGCGAGTCCCGCCGGGTCGGGAAGGATCCTTGAGATCGGGAACCGAGGCGGAACGTGAGGGCAGGAGTGCCACTCTACACGGAGTTCGGTCAACGCAACTCGCCCTCACGATTCGCCTGCCAGACCTCCTCGGTGTGGACCTCCAGCGCCGTCAGCCAGCCGCCGCCGTGACAATTCGTGTCGATGCAGACCAGGTGTCCCAAATCGAGGATCTCGCCCGATTTCTGCGACGTGTGTCCGACGATCACTCGCTTGCCGGATTCGTGGGGCCCGGGAGTGCCCTCGCGAAGCGACTCCCAGCGCAGCAGATAGGACGGCTGGTCTTCCATCGGCATGTCGGGTTCGTACTGACCGTGGACGAAGATGTGTGTCTCGGTCTCGTAATAGTCGCGACATCGTGCGAGAAAGGCGACGTGCTCGTCCGGGACCTTCGCCAGCTCGGTGGCGTCCGGCCGGACGTGTGAAATGCCGTACGATGCCAGCGTGGCGTCGCCGCCCATTTCCAGCCAGTTCGAAAGGTTCATGGGGACACCTTCCACCCTCAACCATTCCGAGGGCACACCGGCAAGCGACGCACGGGCATCCCGCAGGATCTGGAGGAACATCTGATCGTGATTGCCCAGGATCGGGACCAGCGTGCAATGGCCCTCCAGCGCGATCAGCCGATCGAGCACGTGCCGGGTGTCCGGGCCACGATTGACGTAGTCGCCCAGCGTGACGATCACATCTTCAGGGCGCGGGCCGATGGCCGCGAGCAGAGCTTCCAAAGCGCGCGAGCAACCGTGGATATCTCCGATGGCGATGGTGCGCGGTCGCATGAGCTAACTCCGTTCCTGGTTCTCCCTGGGGTCAGCGGTTCGAACCACAATAAATAGAGGAGGAGTGGGTGCGAGAGAGGTAAACTCCGCCGAAGTCGGGAGATGCTGACTCAACGCCACCGCGAGGAGGCCATCCCCTGAGACCAGGCCAGTGCCGGCTCGACGGATGGGGAGTCGGGTTTCATGCTCAGGGATCGAGAGAAGCCATCAGCTCATCCCAGGTGGAGACATCGAAGACGCGATCGATGAGATCGTGCAGGAGATTGAGATTGTCGAGGGCGGCGATTTCCGTTTCGATCCGCTCGCTAGGCGGCCCCAGCTTCTTGCCCCCATGTCGGAGTAAGATTTTCTTCGCGTCATCGACGGCGCCCTCGATGCGGCCTTTGGTCTCACCTTGCCTGAGGATCCCCTGATAGACGGACGATTCTTCGATCCCGCGGATTCCGAACAACATGGCGGATACCCCTCCGATGATCGTGTCAACCTGATCTTTCTCGAAGCGCAAACCCATCAGGATCCTGATCGCGTTCCACAACGTCGCGGCCTGATCGGGGCTGGACTCCCGCGCCAGCCGTTCCGAGATAGCCAGCAGCAGCTCGGGGACCCTCTCGGTCTCGACTCTGGAGACCGGTGCCAGTGGCAGGACCGTCAAGCCGCAGGCCAGCAATTGGTCCACCGGCTGCTCCCAGACCCTGACCACACTATACTGGAACCAGTCGTACACGTCCCCATCGCGGTATCGTTGCTCTCGACGGCCGGTCAATCTAGGTCAGTTCCGTCGGTTCTCAAGCCCGGCGATTGCTATAATTTTTCGGAGACAGGGCCTCCGATCGTTGAAGGCCGCAGCTTGAATTTTTCCCCGAATCAACCTTCTCGAACGGTCACGCCTCATCCTCCGCCACTTGTAAACCCTTGACATCCGCCTCCGGTTGACCGATGTTAAATATCGGTGAAACCTTTTTCGCGCGGAAAGGGATGTTATGCGCTTATCCCTGCGCTCCATCTTCCGGCTCGGAATCCTGCCTGTGTTGGTCATGACGGCCGTGGCGATCTTGCCGATGATCGTGACCGCCGGCGATGCCTCGCCAGGCGGGAGTAAACTCGACCCGGCGGCGGTGGAGTTCTTCGAGGCCAAGGTCCGTCCGGTGCTGGCGACCCACTGCCTGGGGTGTCACGGGCCGGAGAAGTCCAAGGCGGGCCTGCGGCTCGACGCCCGGGACTCGATGATCAAGGGCGGCGAGAGCGGTCCGGTCGTCGTCCCGGGGAAGCCGGATGAAAGCGCCCTGATCGAAGCCGTGCGCGACGAGGGGGACGTCCAGATGCCCCCCAAGGGCAAGCTCAAGAGTGCGGAGATCGCCGCACTGACCGATTGGGTCAAGCGAGGCGCACACTGGCCCGCACCAAGGGCGGGAGTCACTCCTTCGCCCTTGGCGACCGAGGCGGTATCGGCTCCCTCGGCCGAAGTCGTGAAGCGTGCCCAGTCCTTGTGGTCGTTCCAGCCGGTCGGGAATCCCGCGCCGCCGGAGGTCCAGGATCTGGATTGGTCTCAATCGCCGATCGACCGGTTCATCCTGGCCCGGCTCGAGACCGTAGGGCTGTCGCCGTCGCCACGGGCGGAGAAAGCTGCACTGATCCGCCGGGTCACGTTCGACGTGCTCGGGCTGCCGCCGAGTCCCGAGGAGATCGCGGCCTTTGTCCGCGACGATGCGCCCGATGCCTACGGGCGGCTTGTCGATCGCCTGCTGGCCTCGCCCCACTACGGCGAGCGCTGGGGTCGTTTCTGGCTCGACGTGGCGCGTTACGGCGAGGACCAGGCCCACTCGTTCCAGCCCCGGCTCTACCCGCATGGGTTTCGCTATCGCGACTGGCTGATCCGGGCCTTCAATCGCGATCTGCCCTATGACCGATTCATCCTCGAGCAGATCGCCGGCGACCAGCTCGATGGCCCGGAAGCCGAGCGTCTCGACCGCCTGGCGGCCTTGGGCTTCTTCGCCTGCGGACCGGTCTACTACGGAGACCGCAACAAGCTCGACCAGTACGCCGACCGCATCGACACCCTGACTCGCGGCTTCCTGGGCCTGACGGTCGCCTGCGCCCGATGCCACGACCACAAGTACGACCCGATCCCGACCACCGATTACTATGCACTCGAGGGCGTCTTCGCCAGCACCGACTACCTCGAAGTGCCGACCGTGCCGAAGGAGCAAGTCGAAGCCTATAGCAAGTCCGAGGCGGCGATTGCGGCCAAGGATAAGCAGATCAAAGGGCTCGCGAAAGAGAAGGATCAAGTCGCGGCGAAGGCGAAGGCCAAGGCGCTTTGGGCCGAGCTGGCGGAACTCAAGAAGAAAGCGCCGCCCAAGTATCCGGTGATCCACACCCTGACTGATGCCTCCCGGCCGACCGACATGCCCGTGCTGGCGCGGGGCAATCCCGCCACGCCGGGAGCCAAGGTCCCGCGCCGGTTCCTGACGGCGCTGGGCGGCGATCGGTCGGCCTTCCGACAGGGGAGCGGCCGGCTCGAGTTGGCGCACGCCATTGCCGGCTCCGACAACCCGCTGACGGCGCGCGTGATGGTCAACCGCGTCTGGCAGCACCATTTCGGCCGGGGACTCGTCGCCACCGACAGCAACTTCGGCACCCTGGGCGAGCGTCCCAGCCACCCCGAGCTGCTCGACTGGCTGTCCCGCCGATTCATCGCGTGCGGCTGGTCGATCAAGGCACTTCATCGGGAAATCCTTCTATCCGCGACATATCAGCAGAGCAGTCGATTTGATTCCCAGGGCCTCGCGAAGGACCCGGGGAACGTCCTGCTCTGGCGGATGAACCGCCGTCGCCTGGACGTCGAGTCCTGGCGCGACGCCATGCTGACCGTCGCCGGTCGGCTCGATCCGGCGATCGGAGGGCCGTCGGTCAGCCTCGACGCGCCGGGCAATCGCCGCCGCACCGCCTACGCGGCGATCAGCCGACACGACCTGGCCTGGATGCTCCGCCTCTTCGACTTCCCCGACCCGAATATCACCAGCGGGAATCGGGTCGAAACCACCGTCCCGCTCCAGCAGCTCTTCGTGCTCAACAGCGAGTTCATGGTCGGCGCCGCCCGCGCCGTCGCCGGCCGGTTACGGGCCGGCTCGACACCGAAGACTGCCCACGACGATGCCCAGGGCATCCGCCGCGCCTACCTGCTGCTCTACGGCCGCACCGCGACCGATCGCGAGGTCGAACTCGGCCTGGCCTATCTCCGGGCACCCGAGCCGGCGACGGCCGACCCGCACTCGAAAACCTCGACCGATCTGAGCCGCTGGGAGTGCTACACCCAGGCCCTGCTGGCGGCCAATGAATTCTTGTTCGTGGATTGATCAGCATTCGGTGCCTATCCCCTATTGCTCACCGCTTACGGAATCCGGAGATGACTTGCCATGCAAGCGAAGGCTGATCGATCCGCGGCTGGCGGGGATTTCGGTATGGGGCTGCCGATGAGCCGTCGGGCCCTGTTCTGCCGGATCGGCGGCGGTTTCGGTGCCCTGGGATTGGGGAGCGTGCTGGCCGACTCCGGGCTGTTGATGGGGGCCGGTTCGGCAGTGGCCGGGTCGCCGGTTGGCGCGGAGGCCGTGGTCTCCGGCAATCCACTGGCGCCCAGGCCGCCGCACTTCCCCGCGCGGGCGAAGCGGGTGATCTTCCTGTTCATGAACGGCGGTCCGTCGCACGTTCGACACCTTCGACCCCAAGTCGGCCCTGGACCGGCACGCCGGGCAGGCCCCGCCGGCCTCGGTGATGACCGGGCGCCGCAAACAAGGCAAGCTCATGGCTTCGCCGTTTTCCGCGCGGCCGCACGGCCAGAGCGGCATTGCGGTCTCCGAGTTGTTTCCCCACGTGGCCGCCTCCATCGACGAGATCTGCGTGCTCCGCTCGATGTACACCGACAACCCGAACCACGAGCCGTCGCTCTTGATGATGAACTCGGGGAACATGCAGCCGATCCGGCCCTGCCTCGGCTCGTGGCTGACCTTCGGCCTGGGCACGGAGAACCAGAACCTGCCGGGTTACGTGGTGCTCTGCCCGGGCAAGCCGGTCGTCGGCCCCCAGTTGTGGAGTAATAGTTTCCTGCCCGGCGTTTACCAAGGGACGCACATCCACAATAACTCGATCGACCCGGACCGGATCATCCGCGACGTGACGAATCATCACATGTCGCGGCCGGCCCAGCGCCGCCAGATCGACCTGCTCCAGGCCCTCAATCACGAGCACCTGGGATCTCGCGGTCCCGATGCGGCGCTCGAGTCCCGGATCGCCTCCCTGGAGATGGCGTTCCGCATGCAGTTCGAGGCCCGAGAGGCTTTCGACCTGGCCCGCGAGTCGGCGGCGACCCGCGACTTGTACGGCGCCGGCGAGTTCGCCAACGCCTGCCTGATCGCTCGCCGCCTGGTCGAGCGCGGGGTGCGGATCGTCCAGGTCTATTACGGCAGCGATCAGCCCTGGGACGACCACGCGGACATCGCCAACCACCGGAAACACGCGCAGAAGAGCGACCGCCCGGTCGCCGCGCTCCTGAAGGACCTGAAAGCGCGGGGGCTCCTGGAAGACACGCTGATCATCTGGGGTGGCGAGTTCGGCCGTACGCCTTATTCCGAAGGGGCCAAGGGCCGCGATCACCATAGCCTGGGCTTCTCGATGTGGCTGGCCGGCGGCGGCGTCAAGGGGGGCTACGTCCACGGCGCGACCGACGAGCTCGGTATGCAAGCCGTCGAGAACCGAATGCACGTCCACGACCTGCACGCCACGGTCCTGCACCTCATGGGCCTGGATCACGAGCGACTGACGTATCGCTACAGCGGCCGCGACTTCCGCCTCACCGACGTCAGTGGCCGCGTCGCGAGAGAAATCCTGGCCTGAGACCCTGCCATAACGCGATGGCCGGCACGGCGAAGCTCGCGCGGTGAAACGCGGAAACTGACGGAACGCGCTCGGCATAGGAAGATACGGCTGCATGTCACGGTGTCCCACGTTTCCCTGCAACTCTCATTAATAGACCGGCACAGTCGATGTTGACAACGCTTCGGTGAGGGACCGAACGGGTCTGATGAAGTGTCTCGCGAAGTCGGGAATCTCTCGGAATAGCACGTGCAGGTTCTCGCCGAACGATCCGAACTGGAATCCGAATCGTCGCACCAGGTATTCCAGGCTCGGCCGGGAAAAGAGGGAGACATGACCGTTTCGGGGGCCGGCGTACCACCAGTTGAGGCCCTTTTCCTCGATATCGATCGGCTGAACCAAGGTTGAAAAAACGATCAATCCCGCGTCGGTCACCAGGTCGTTCATGTCCGCGAAGACGCCCGCGGGATCGGTGGCATGCTCGACGACCTCGAAACTGACGACGCAATCGAAGCGATGGGATGGCCTGGCGGAGTGGCGCGTTACGAACGGGTCGTAGGTTTCCGCCTGAGGAAAACCGGCCGCGCGCAGCGACTCGGCCAGTACGCCGGTTCCGCCCCCATAATCGAGGATGTTCCGAGGCCAGCCGCCTGAGAATAGCCTGCAAAGGAAGGCGGCGTTTCCCCGGGCTCGCGACGCCTGATAGTCCGGATCGACCACCAGGTACTCCTCGTTGTAGATGTGTTCGAGGAAATCCGCTTTCGTGAAATGGTCGAACGCCGTCGTGAAGATGAACCGGCACGCAGGACATCGGTAGTAGTAGATGGGCACGCCCGAGATGTCGAGGACCCGCCGCCGGTAAATCTCGCAGTTCTTGTTGAAGTCCACGACACCGTACGGAACCGCCAGGCCACCACAGCATTTGCACTGCGCGTACCTGGCGCAAATGGACTGCAATCCGGAGGTCATGACAGGTCTCCAGCCTTCGCCCCGTTCCAGGGACGGGCGATCGACCGATCGATCGCGAACAAGGGGCCGCCAGTCGATCTCATGGGAAATGCGAACATCGATCCGAGGGGTCAATGGTTTTACGATTTCTCGCGTATCGGGGCAAGCTCAAGAAGTTTGATGCGCACCGGAACTGAGGTCGGACGCGTCCGGCTGGATCACGATGGGATTCCTGATCGATGGTTCCGAAATGGCCTCAAGACATGGGATAAGGCTCGGCCAGGACGAATTGAGGATTGGTGTCGAGATAGCGGCGAACCCGGTCGCGATGTTCGAGCGCCCCGGGGAGAAAGGCGATGGCCTGATCGATGCGATCATCGGGCTCGGCGCAACTGAAGCGGAGGAAGCCGCGTCCGGCGTCACCGAAGCATTCGCCGCCGAGGCAGGCGACGCCGAAACGATCGTCGGCCCCTTCGAGCAGGTAGAGTGCCAGGCCATGCGAGGTGATCCCCAGACGGTTGCAGGCCGCGCGGACGTCCGGGAAGACGTAGAACGTACCGGCCGGTCGAACGACGCGAAAGCCATCGATCGGCTCGAGTCCCTCGCAGAGCCGAAGGACCTTACGGCGGAACCGTTCCATGTACTGGTCGCGGGTCTCGGCGTCGGACTCCAGAGCCGCCTGGGCGGCGCGCTGGGCCAGCGGTGGGCTGCACGACGCGGTCGTGTTGATCAGCTTGCCGATCGCATCGACCACCTCCGGCGCCGCGACCGCGAAGCCGATTCGCCAGCCGCTCATGCTGTACGACTTGCTGAAGGTGTAGGCCGCCACGGTGTGCTCGAGCATCCCCGGTTCGGCCAGGATCGACGCGTGGCGTCCGCCCCAGACCATATGGCAATATGGCTCGTCGGAGAAGACCATCAAGTTGGTGCCCCGAACCACATCGGCGATCGCAGCCAGATCCTCGCGAGTCGCCACGCCCCCGGTCGGGTTGTGCGGCGAGTTCAGGAAGATCGCCCGGGGCTTCGGATCGGTCGCCAGGAAGCGACGGACGTCCTCGGCGGACGGGCGGAACTGTCGATCGACCGAGAGCGGCACGAGCACCGCGCGTGCCCCTCGGCGCTGGAGGTTGGGCACATAGGTCGGGAACTGAGGGCTGAAGACCAGGACCCCATCGCCCGGGTCGAGGATCGCCTCGGCGAAGAACTGTTCGAAGGGCTTGGCCCCCGAGCCGACCACGATATTCTCGCCCGAGACCGCATAGCCGAACTCGGCCGAGAAGAACCGGGCGGCGGCGTCCCGGAACTCCGGGAGCCCCAGGCTGGCGCAGTAGCCGGTTTGATTCTCCTCGATCGCCAGGATGCCCGCGCGCTTGGCGTTCGGCGTGCTCGGGAACGGGCTGTCGCCGATCTCCAGCTCGACAACATCCTTGCCCTGCGCCTTCAGCGCACGCGCAATCGCCAGCACGGTGAAGGCCGTCTCCGCGGTCAGGCTTCGAACCAGTGAGCTGAGTCGGGGCATGAGTCGCACCTTACCGCGAAGCAATAACCTGTGCCAGGGGGCGGACGACCCGAGGGATCACCGCTTGCTGGAGGATCTCCTCGCCGAGCTCACGCTGACGCTTGAGCGAGTCGAGGAAACTCTGGTCCGGACCGGTCCCCCAGTATTGCCGCACCGTGAAATAGACGCTGATCTGGTCGTCGCCGAACTCGCGGGTCCGGACCTGATACGCATTCGTCCGGGTCTCGACCGCCAGGCGGCACTGAAGCTGGCACGACTCGTTCAGGGCCAGCGTCAGCGAGGGCTCGTAATTGATGACCTGGGCCTGGGGGAGCTCGAAGAGTCCTTCCAGGCCATGCCCGACGCCCAGCGCCTCGGCCACGACCTCGTCATGGTTGCCGTCGTAGTGGAAGTCGAAGCCGAACATGACGTCGAGCGCCTCGCAATCGAGCAGGCTGATCGTCAACAGCGGCGGAGCCAGGTCCAGGACCATCTCATGCTGCCGAAACGCGTCGTCCAGGGTTTCGGGGTTCATCTGGCCCGAGCAGAGCCGGCGCGGCTCGATCGCCATCCATCGATAAGAGTCTTGCTCCTTGTCCCCTTCCAGGACAAGGTCGCCGTTCTCCCGGGTGTAGAAGTTCCGCAGATCCGGGAACCCCTTCTTCATCTGCTCGAAGAAGTGCAAGACCGTGTCGCGGTTATTGGGCAGTTCCATCTCGGTATTGAGGTGGACGTTGACGTAAAAGTCGTCTGCGTCGCAAATATAGCGATTCATCCGCGTGGTCCTGAAATCCTGGCGAGAACGCCGATCTCCCAACCCAGCCGAAATGACGTCGCCGGGCCACACCTGAGAGCGTCCGGCGTCGATCGAGTCCGCAAAACGGTGATCCTACCACAAACCGGTCCGGCCGCGAAATGAATGGACGGACTCTCCCCAGGGCTTCGTCTGACGGAAGGAGCGACCGCAGTCCATCAATGATCCTATCTCCTTGGATAATAATTGGTTACAACCATTCGACTCCCGGCTGGAAGGATAAGGTTTGCTTGTCATGCTCGCATCCAATCTGGGCCTGTTCGGGGGAATTGAAGAGGGTCGCTGTGGGCTGGCTTACACCCTCGTTGCACCGATCTCGGGGTGGCGGAAGCGGATGGGGACCTGCTCGTGGGGAGCAACGGATGGGTCGGGGAAGACGCGCACGCCGTGTCCGGTCCGGTTGAAGGGAACCCGGATGGAGAAGCGGGCTCCATTGTGGACGGCCGGAAGGCGGGCGATGACTTGCCCCTCATCCACGGAAAGTGGGACAGTCCGTGGGTGGGCCACCACAACCATGGGCGGGAGGACCGAGCTGGTCGGCTCCGTGCGGAACGTGAGCGACCAGGGGAGTCCCGGCAACCACGGCCGATTCAGGCGATAAGACACGGTGACTTCCGGGTGCGGGCCGGGCAAGGTGGTGGCGGCGGACGGTTCCAGGCCCGGCGAGAGGGAGCGGACGCCGTCCCACTCGGCGGCGCTATACACCCGGATATGCCAGGCGCCGCCATCGGATGGGATGGGTCCGGCGCCGTTCCCGTTGCTGGCCGGGGTTGAGGCCGGGGCGCCGGCGCCGCGTGGCGGGATCGCCGGCAGGCTGAACGTCCAGCAGTCCTGGCGGTCGTAATCGGCGCGGGGGACGATCGCCGTCGTCGCGAGCGGATCGCTGGGTCCCTGGGGTGGCGTGCCCGGGCGCACGACGACCAGGGCGGACGTGGCTTCCGCAGGCCATCGCCAGCGGAGCGTGACCCGGATGCCGGCAGCCATCGTCGAGCCGAGCCCGCTGCTGGTGCGGGTCGCGCGCAGTTCGGACGGGTCCGGAGTGCGCGTGAGTACCGCAACGTGCCCGACGATCCACATCTCTCCCCAGCTCACCATGGCGGTGTAATAACTGAGGCCCGTGCGCGGCGGATCGGAGTCGTAGGCCCGATCGGGGGCGACCGGCTCGATCCAGTGTCCGCCCAGCGCCGGGATCTCGGCGGCATCGAGCCGGGAACCGGCAGGCCAGGGCAGGGGATGGGGGGTGCGGAGGATCCGGACCGAGCCCTGCGCCGGCTCGACCCAGTCGATCCGGACCCGACCCGTCGGTTCCGGCACCAGCCGTGGCGCCTCCGGGACCGCGACCTGTGGCTGCGGCCGCCCCGTGACGACGATCCCTGGTGCGGGGAACAGCCGGCCATCGGGCATCTTGTAGACGGCGTAGATGCCGTAATGATCGTCCTGACCCGGATCGGCGTTGCGGATGGTCGCATGATCCACGGCGCCAGCGATCCGGTCGCCGTCGCGAGGACCGGCCGGTGGCCCGCCCCTCTTCCGGATCACGCGCACCTCCGCAATGCCGCGCGGCGGTGACCAGGCGAGGTCGACCTCGTGCTCGCGAAGCTCGACGCGCACATCCTTGACGTCGGCGAGGAAGACGACCGGTCCGGAAAGCGAGACGGCCGCGACCGAGTCCACGCCGCCGCGACGGCTCAGGACGGCATAGCCGACCGTCTCGCCGGGCGTCAGAAGGGTGTCGTCGAACTCACTGGTGCTAACCTCGGCGATCCGGGTGCCGTCGGCCGGATGCTGGAGAATGCCGTTGCGTTTGCGCAGGACGACGAATGTGAGCGGTCCCAGGCCGTCGGGCGGCGGCGGCGTCCAGATGAGGCGGACCCGGTCGCCGAGGACCTGGGCATCCATCGCGGTGGGAGGGTCGGGCGGGGTGCGGGCCAGGCCGGAGAGGGCATCGGGCAGGTCGGCGGCGATCTCCAGGCACTGGCGATAGAGGGTCCGCGCCGTCGTTGGGTCGGTTTGTTCGAGTTTCCGTGCCCGGGCCGCCAGCCCCGTGGCGCGTCTGAGGCCCGGCGTCAATTCGGCCCAGGCGGCCTGCACCTCGGCCGATTGGGGGTCGACCAGCCGGCTCCACGCCTCGACCGCCTTACGCGCAGCGGTCAGGCTACCGCCGGCTCGCGCGGTCTCGTAGGCATGCTTGACGCGGGCGATGTCCGCCTGACGCTGTCGGACCCTGTTGATCCCGTTCCGCGCTCCGGGGAAGCTCGGCGCCAGCTCCAGGACCCGTTCGAGATGCTCGAGCGATCCGATCAGATCGAACCTTCGGAAGGCTTGCTGAGCCGCCTCGAAGTGCCGGAGGACCGGCTCGCGCAAGGCCATGCGGAAGCCGCAGGGGCATTGCGGCTCGTCGACCCACGGAGTGCGCTGGCAGACCGGGCAATCCCACCGCAGCGACGCGCCGCAGTGCGGGCAACGCGCCGAGGCGGCCTTGCGCGCCACCGGGCTGATCTCGGTCACGCCACCGCAATTCCGGCAACGCAGCAGGGTGAACCGGGAGGCGCCGGTGGCCGATGCTGTGGCGGCGTGGTGGGAAACCAGTCCCGAGTTCGGCTGCGGCACCGACCCGGCTTCGCGCGTGACGCCCAGCCGGCGACAGGTCCGGCCGACGAGGCGATCGGCACGGTCGGGCTCGATTCCCAGCGCACCGGCCTCCTCGACGAGGGTGGCGCGGGTGCCGGGGTCCAGTCGCTTCAACCCGTTGAGCGTGAACTCGGCCAGGCGGTCGAACGCCTCCTCGGCCTCGAGAGCCAGGGTCCGGTCGTAACGCGTCCGTGTCCGAGGCGAGCCCAGGTGCGATTGCGCATGAGTGATCACTTCGAGCCAGGCGGTCTTCTCGGCCGTGACCTGGGCCTTCTTCATCCAGCGCTGGCGTTCGGCATCGGCGCGGGTGTTGACGTCAGAGGCCGGGGCATCGCGCGTCAGGCCCAGGGCATCATAAAGGTCGCGACAGCCCAGGTGCTCCAGCGCCATGCGGATCTGGCGACGGGTCGATGGGTCGAGGACGTCGGCCGGCGGATCCCGATCGACCTCCCCGTCGCCGTTGGCGCTCGGTGCCTCGACCAGGCTCGGGATCGGCCGGATGATCCGGACCAGGTCGTCCTCGGTCAGGCCGAGCCGGGTCGCCTCGTCGATCAGGAGCCCGCGATCGGACGCTCCCAAGCCTCCCTTGGCCGCGCGCAGGCGGACGCGCCGTTGCAGCTCATCGAGCTTACGATCCCGCTCGGCGCGCTGCGCGACGGCCAGCTCGGCGTCATAGGCGGCCCGTGAGGCGGCATCGCCCAGGAGCGACTTGCGCAGCGCGGGGATCTCGTCGAGAAAGAGCTGGTTCGCATGCCGGGTCTTGGGGTTGCGCGTGCCCATCGACCAGGCCGGCTGCTTGCGCTGGAGCGCAGCCTCGATCTCGGCTCGATCGGCGGTCGGATCCACTCCCAGCCTGGCGTAGTAATCGGGCACCATGGTTGAGTTGCTGTCGCTGCGCCTCGCGAAGGACCATTCCGAGCCAACCCGGTCTTCGTGGTGGCTCCTACGCTCCATTCTACTGCTACGAACCAACGGGCTCCACGGAGCGATCAGGCTCGGGAGTTCGAAACGCATTCGGTGACGCACGATGGAGACGCGGTCACTCCCGCCCGACGCGCCCGTTGAGCGGCGGAGCCTGGGAGCGACCTGACATCGTGGCTCCCGCTTTCCGGTAATCGGATCGTGTCGGTGTTTACGATGCGGAGGATTGTGCGTGATATTCTGGTTGCCGTGGCCGGGCATGATCATGGGATTAAAAGAGATTTGTCGGTCGCAATGGTGAGTGGTATTCAGCCGATTGAGTTGAGATTGTCGATTGGCGAAGATCTATCGATCACGTAGCATGCGTGGGCGTTTGGGTTCGTTTTCGCGGATCCTGGGACTCGTCACGCGGTTTTCTGGCTTCGATTTGCAGACTCGGGCCTGGTGGCGCGGTGTTCTGGGTTCATTTTGCGGGTTCGGGGTCCGGCAGCCCAAGGGTCCCTGGGTTCGTTCGTCGTATTCTTTTGCCTGCCTGGCGTGACCTGTGGATGCATTCTCAGGCCGTGAAGACGTCAGTCAAGGATTATTGAATCATTCGAGTCAAGCCGTCATTTTTCGTAGCATCACCATGTCTGAGTGAACCCAACGCGACGCTGGCGGGCCGGTTCTCGGCTGGGAGCACTGAGTTGGTTCTCGCCGATGACGCTTCCGCGATGGTGCGGGGATAGCGGCATCGGCAGGGGATCACCCCGACCTCTCGGAACGACTCCGTTCCCTCATCGGGAGTTCGATCGCCGCGTAACGGGCCACCGCGCGTGACGACCGCGACGTGGCGTGGCACATTTGGGCATCTTTTTGGCGGGGCGTCATCCCCGATCTGTCTGGCTGGAAGCGAGTTGCGTCGAGCCCGCGATGGGGTGGGCGAGGCCTGGGGGTCCGTCTGGAAAGTGATCGCGCGAAGGTCATACTTTTAGTATGCCGCAACTTTTCGGAAACCGTTAATGCACCTACGCGCGTTTTTGAATTGCAAGGATTCCGAACTTCCGATTTCCACAGGAGTTGCAACAATCCACAAAAAAATGGAAGGTGTAGATTGATACGGACCTTCCCGTGAGCCCGAGGGGAGTGGCGAGCCTCCATCGTCGGATCTCTTCTTTCCTGCCCCGAGCGATCGGCTGTCATTTCCCGTTGCCCTTGGCCTTTCGCTTCGCGGGAGGCTGACCCGCTCGTCGTCGGCCGGGCCGGCCTTGGCGCCCCAATCTCATGGCCCACTGATTCAGGCGACGGTTCCAGGCCGCTTCGCCCTCGGTGCGCGCCTCTTCCAGCCATCGAAGGACATCATCGGGCCGGACGCGCAGGAATTGGCTTTGCTCGACCGGGGCATAAGACCCGTCCGGTTGGAGCTGCTCGATGACGAGCATGGCGCCTCTGACAAACTGCCAGACCTCGGCAACGCGGAGATCTCTGTAGATCGCCGGCCGATCGACCTGGGAAGGAGACATATCGATCTCGATCGCCATGTCGGGACGGGGATAATCGGCGGGGTCCATCGAGTCGCGGGCAAAGGCTTCCTTGGCCACCCGGATCTTCTCGGGGTCGAAGTAATAAGACAGGTCCGCCTCGCGGCCGCGAATTTTCGTCTTCCATCGATCGCGTGCCTCTCCTCTGGCGAGAGAGCACCCGTTCAAGAACTGCCTCGATGCCCTCAGGCCAAGGGACTCGCGGCATTTTGATCGTGCCGCTCGACCCAAGGGTCATCCCACGAGGTCTGTTGCGACTCACCGAGCTGTTCCCCAGCCGGCGCACCAGCACGCCGACGAAGCGTCGCCTGGACCTCCAGATCGATGGAGAGCACCTCGAGGAGTTGAGCGGCCCGTTCGACGGAGATTCCTTGATATTCATTCCTTTCATCACGGGAAACTTGTGACTCGTGGATCTCGAGTTTCTCGGAGAGTTCGCGTTGGCTGAGGCCACGGGCCAGCCGGGCGGCGATGAGGAGTTGCCCGATCTCCCGCAGCCCCTTGAATTCTGAGAGATCGCCTTCCTTGAATCGCTGGTAGCGCCTGATCTCTTCGAGAACGTCATCCTGGAGGCTCACCATCGCCCCCACGACCTTCTCGATCTCATCGGGCGATGAGCCCTTGGCTCGCAACTCTTCGCGGCACTGGACAAGCCGTTCCGCTGACTTCCGGGCACGCGCGATAGCGTCCCGGTACTCCGCTTCGCTCCGGATCATTCTGATCTCCCCAGCTGGATGACACCGCGACGTTTCTTTACTCGCGAGGACCATCGCATCAACGAGTAGAAATTCCGCTCGTTCCCATCGTCATCGAACACGCCAGTTCCCTGCCCGATGTTCGGGAACAAATCCACACAGTACCGATGTCTGAGCGGATACCGCATGCGTCCGCGAGCGTCCGGTTTCCGGCTCCTGTGATCCCAGTTCCAGGCCTGGTGAGGGTCGAGCTGATTCAACGTCTTCTCCAGCCGACCCGACAGGAACTCCTGGTCGTCGCAGTAAAAATACCCGTCGATGTCGTGCGGGTGATTTCGATCCTCGACGAAAGACCCGCCGATGCAGATCGACGCGGTCATGCCCGCTTGCCAGAGTTGTCTTGCCAGGATCTCGAGGGAGCAAACCAACTGCAGGCGCCAGCTTAAGTGCCAATCCGGGTAATTCCTTCCCGGTCCGACTACGAGCATGGACTGCTTCAGTTGCTCGAATGTCAACTCATAATCGCCCGACGGCGGCAGTCCGTCATCGGTAAACTCAGGCAACATCCATGCATCTCGATGAAAGTGAGCCAAAATCCGCCCACCACTGACGCACCCCTGATTCTTCCAAAGTTTGACATTTATGTCAAGTTTAGGTTCGAGCGGCCGGGAGCCCAATGGCCTCTTCCTGCATCCCGCCATTCCAACTACGATGGGGTGAAGTAGGATTCGCCATGAATGTCATCAAGGAGACGATCGAAGGCACGCTGGATTCGAGCGGTCAGCTACGACTCACACAACAGCCGCGGGTGCCGCCCGGCCCCGTGCAAGTCACGATCCGTGTCGCCGCGCCGGTTGGTCCACGGCGTGGCCTGTCGGATGTCATCCGGGAGATCGCAGCCGAGCAACGCGCCCGTGGTTTCCCCCAGCCGGTCGGCGGAAGACCTGCCGCCGAGGACGACGCGCGGATGGACGAGGACGTCGAGCGGGATCGGGAACTGGAGGCCGCGCGCCGTGGGGCCGCGTCGGGGGGACCGTGAGTGCCGTACGACCTGGACACGATGATCGTGATCTACGCCGTGGAGGGTAACCCGGCCGACCAGCAACGTGCGTTCGATCACCTGGCCGCGCTCGAACAGGCCGGCCTCCCCCGGAACGCGTGCAATTCACCACGACCCGGATTATCCGCGACACGGCCCAAGCCCGCCGTCTCAAGGCGTTCTATGAATCTCGCTGCCAGATTTGTCAGAATCGCATCGAGCTCGGCAACGGTTCCTTCTACGCCGAGGTGCATCACATCCGGCCGTTGGGTGGAGCACATCGGGGCCCAGACACACACGAAAACATGCTTGTGGCTTGCCCGACTCATCACGCCATGCTCGATCTGGGTGTCGTGGAGTTCCTGGCCGATGCAAAGGTGAGGATCGTGTTTCAGAAGGGGGACAGGCACCTCGAAGACTCGGAGCCAGTCCCCGTTTTGAAACAGCCAGTTATCACAATGCTGAGCTGTTACGCGGGTGGGAGAATGTAGAACCGGTCGATGCCGATGGCCGGTAACGTGGAAGCCTACGTTGATGAAACTGATCCTCAGCCGCAAAGGGTTCGACTCTGTCAACGGTGGCGCTCCGAGTCCGATCCTCCCCGATGGCGCGCCCTGCCCGCTCCCGATCCCTTCGGACGAGCCACCGAGGCTCAAGGACGTCCTGTGGCGTGGCGAGCCGCTTTCCAACATCGTCTCCGCGATTACGAATCAGCGAATCAGGGCCCTGAGCGGTGTGCACCTTGATCCTGACCTCCAGGAGCAGGCTCGCCCAAGAGCACCGGGTTGGCTGCCACTTTTCGGGCAAGTCGATGCCGCGCAATCACACCTGGAGAATTGCGGTGTCGGCGTCGGTGACCTTTTCCTGTTCTTCGGGTGGTTTCGACGCACGATTCGTGTGAACGGACACCTGATGTTCGATCGCTCTGCGCCCGATCACCATCTCATCTTCGGCTGGCTTCGAGTGGGTCGCGTGCTGCGCCCGACGACAGCGAGCGGCTCGGTTCCTCAGTGGGCCGCCGAGCACCCTCACGTGCGTCGCGCCGAGACATGCGTGCGAATAACACGGTGTACGTCGCCTCAAGGCGCCTCGAATTGCCCGCGATCGGGAAACACATCGCCGGGGCGGGTGTTTTCCCTCGAGCGTCGGACGTTCTCACGCTGACGGCCGAGGGGCAAAGCCGCAGCCATTGGCGATTACCACCCTGGTTCTATCCGACAGCGGGGAAACCTGCGCTCACCTATCATGAAGATCTTGCGAGGTGGAGACGCGACGATGCCGGGTGTTACCTTCAAACGGTTGGGCGCGGGCAGGAATTCGTGCTCGACTGTGATTGCTTTCCCGGAGTATTTCGATGGATACGGGACCTATTTGCAAACGCCGGCTGAACCATGATCAATCCGCGAGCTCAAGAGTACCGACAGGGCACATCGCTCATTCTCGCTGCTGTCTGGGTCGTATCGGCGTCGTTGTCGGCCTCGGTATCGGTCGGCGGAGTCCGGAGGCCCCGGCTCACCGCTTCCTTCCAGGCTCGGGCCTTGAGCACCAGGCCGCGTCGGTACTCGGCCATGAGTTCGTCGAGTCGGACGCGCCCGGCGGTATCGAGCGTGCCTTCGCGGGCCTCTGCGAGTCGATCGCTCAATTCGGCCTGCTCACCGGCCCCGAGCGTCGCGTCGCAAAGCCTCAACAGTTCGTCGTCGAGTAAAGTCTCCACATCCGGATTGGCGATGGCTCGGTCGATCCAGTCGATGACCGCATCTTCGAGGCGCCGATGGCCTGCGGCCGCCAAGCGGCGTGCCCCCCGCGACAGCTCATCCGGAAGCTCGATGGTGACTCTCTCGCTCATTGGGTCGGCACTCCCAGATCCCGTGCCTTACCCGTCCGACCGGCGATTTCCATGGCCTCATGGCGACTCCGCACGCTTTCAATCCTACCACTGCGAAATTCCGCCGGGTCGTTCGATTGGTCGATGCCTGACGATCGGCGCCTCGCGGATGCCTCATCTTTCGGTTGAGCGGACCGCGCCGCAAAAAAGCGGACATTCCGGAACCACCCACTCGCATGGAGCCATCCGTTGTGGCAAAATTGCGCGGTGCCAAATTAACGTCTCGGTCTGACGATCCACTCGATGAGGTCGGACCATGCGCGAAGCGATGCCGCAGTACGTCAAACGCGTCCAGGAGCTGGCCGAACACGTTCGCGGTAACGAGCAGGCCACGAAGCAGAGCCTCGTCGGACCGCTGTTCACCCTCCTGGGATACGACCTGACCGACCCGCGGGAATGCATCCCCGAGTATCGGGTCGATTTCGGGCCGAACCGCTCGATCAAGCCTATCGACTGGGCGTTCCTCCAGAGTGGTCACCCGATCTTCATCGTCGAGGCGAAGGAAGTCGGCAAGAAGGTCGCGAGTTATGACGAGCAACTACCCGACTACTTCGCCAAGGCCAGCAGGCCGGCCGAAATTCAGTATGTCCCGGATTTTTCTCTGTCCCGGTTTTTTCTTCCAGTATGTCCCGGTTTTTTCTTCGGTTTTTCTTGCAAAATCTGGGACTATCATATGTTCGTAGTGGTGCAAGCCGCTTCAGCACTATTCGGTTTCTTGATAAGAAATTTTCTGTCAATGTCTTCATCGCCGTCCCGACCGGACGTTTCGATCGATCCGGAGGTAGGCGACACCTAACCAATCCCTAACACTTCCCCAAACGATCGAACCCGGTCTCGAAACCACAGGGTTTCCTCTGTGCTCTTCTGATCGTGATCATTGGCGTCTTTCCGCAGATCCACCCTGTTATTAAAGGCGATCCATGGAGTTATAGACATTCTCAATAGTTCTAAGATTAATTCTCTATTTAACATTTTTAATTTTATAAGTGTATTAATGTTGGCCTGAAATTCCCAGATCCCCCGAAGCGATTCGTATTTCATGCGATCGGTAGAAGACTCGCTTGTCCGATAGCGACCCATATAAATAACACCACCTGTTCCGAATGGCACAGCGCAGCTTCGCAGAAACTCTAACGCCTCTATCCGTCTCAGCAGCATCTCGGGGGACACCCATAACTGATACAATTGGAACGTTCGTTCTTTGTTCTGGGCATCTGTTTCTTGGATCTTTCGATCACTATATGTTGTCACTTCGTGTTCAAGTTGACTGTAGGCTATCTTCGCCGCCGTGGCAGACACTTGAAGAGCAGAGACGGTGTAGCGGAGAGACACCGCGACGGCGACGAACGTCATCCAACTAATGATCGGGTTCAATACGCCGCCGACAAAGTCACCGAATTGACCCCACGCTTCCTGCTTGACCGAAAAGCCGTTCGAAAAATAACAGGCATAAAGCCAGAACAGGCCGATGCCGATGAGAGCCGGCAGGCATGTTAGCACCCAGATTAGCCAGCGGGGAGGCAAGGCATATTCGTGCTGGCGTACGGGGCTCGTTCCATTTCTCGTCGCGGAAGAGGTGTCAGCCATATGCTCCTCTGAAGCTACATCGCTTGCGGGCTCATCAGAAGCGTGGATCGGACTGTTGAGTGTCAGCGACGGGTTCCGAGGGTACAACTTTTTCGGTGAGGTGGGACCCACCTGTGACGTCCATGTGTCACGCTCTCGTCGCCGCAATCGCCCTCAGCCCAAAAGTGTAGGGCGATTGCGGCGACGAGAGCGTGCCCCGTGGGGGTGGGTCCGGCTGGCCGAAAAAGTTGAGCCCTTTCTGGGCTCTTCCGCACTCTTGATGGTGCGACACGATGTCGTCGATGTGGCTGTGCCGAGGCCTTCGGAGAAGACCGACGGCACCTGTTGTTCTGCCGACAGGATCCTACCGGGATAGTAAGCCCCGGAACAACGTAACCTCCTCTCTCGAGAGGGCAGCCGACGCGTGAGCTGACGCTGCGACCGCGAGCATCAAGGCGGTCGGGGGCCAGGATGAGGTGGATAGGTCAACTTCGGTGAAGCAGCGATAAACGTCGTGAGTGCGAACAAGCGAAAGATGCTGACACGCTTGGGCCAAAACGGCATGTGGTCAGGTTCGAGGGCTCATCGATCTCTCGACGCAGATGACGGACCACCGGCGGATAGCTGCGACCTTCCCCACCCCGGCATATCGGCGAAACGTGGTAAGCCCGTCGTCTCCCCGCAAGGGAAAGCGACTCGCAAGAGAAGCCGATGGGGCGGCGGGTAAAGGAGGAGGGAGAAAGCGAAAGCTGGTCCGTAACCGACCAGATAAGGGTTGAGCCATCCGGCGAGATCACCCTACCCGAAAGGGGGCAGACTTCCCTCTGGTCTTCCGTCACGAGAGAACCTTGGCCAACCGACAAAGGGAGACAAGCAGATATGTCAGCAGCAGAAATGCCCGCTGGTGCGGCTCCCGACCTTGCAACCGACTGGCATTCCATCAATTGGAAGGCGGTCTACCGCAATGTTCGTCGGCTCCAGGCGCGTATCGTGAAGGCGGTTCGGGAGGGCAGGTGGAATAAAGTCAAAGCCCTGGTTTACCTGCTCACTCACTCATATAGTGGCCGGGCTCTGGCCATTCTACGAGTTATCAGCAATTCGGGTGCAAGAACTCCGGGCGTGGACGGAATCCTCTGGACCACGCCGGAGGCCAAGACGAGGGCCTTCAACGCCTTGCGTCGGCACGGCTATCAGCCGCAACCGCTCCGCAGGGTGTACATTCCCAAGAGCAACGGCCGCCGCCGCGCCCTCGGGATTCCCACCATGGCCGATCGAGCTATGCAGGCCCTCCACCTGCTCGGTCTCGATCCCATCGCGGAATCTCAAGCCGACGGTCACTCCTATGGCTTTCGGTTGGAACGATGCTGCGCCGATGCTCTGGATCAATGTCACAAGATCCTGAGGAATCCCACCGGTCCGAAATGGATTTTGGAAGGGGATATCAAAGCATGCTTTGATCAAATCAGCCATAACTGGCTGCTGGACCACATCCCCATGGACAAGGACATGCTCAGGAAATGGTTGAAGGCCGGTTTCCTGGAGAAGCAAGTTCTCTTCGCCACCACGGAAGGCACACCTCAAGGAGGGATCA
>CAWJTV010000037.1:0-146968 GCA_963845755.1 uncultured Planctomycetota bacterium | reverse complement strand
GCCCGGCGAAACGCCGACTGCCTACGCTGCCTTCACACGCTACCGCGGACATGGGCTTCGACGATCGATCGCTTGACGCTGTCTCAGTGGCCCTGTATGGGGAACGACGGGGTAACGGGCGCGGACCCGTACGGCGCATACTAGGTGGTCAACCCGCTACCATTGGGAGGAACACACATGAAGCCTGGGATTCGTTTGTCGATGTGCAGGATAGAGAACAAACCCGCGCGACTGGATGTCCGCCGGCTCAGAGGCACAACAGCGACTTGAGACCTTGCACTCTGTTGCTGGCAGCCGCTTGATCGACACACTTCCGGATAATAAGAAGGATCTCTCAAAGCAGCAGCGCGAAATGCTCGCCACCAAGTTTCGGAAGACGATGGTTGTTCACCAGATGGAGCTGCGGAGAGTACGCCGCTGCGGTCAGGATCCCTCGAGTAGATGCGGGCCGGACTACGACCCGGCGGCGTCCAGAACCCCGGGAGCCGCCGACGAATCTCCCCGCTGATAAAGTCGAGATGAGGCTGGCTTCCGATCCGGCCAAGCCGCGGAGTCCGAAGCAGACACTCCGGCGCAGCACAGGCCATGCCCGAGAGGTCCGCCGCGGTCCTGGAGGTTCTTGCCGCCTACGAGAACAATCCCACTCCCGCCGACTCCGAACCTGTCCGTTCAATTGAGCCATCTACCTTCGCGAGATGATCCGCCGATGAGCCAGCCCGACGAGCGTGCCGATGGAGAGCAGGATCGCGGAGGAAGGTTCGGGAACAACGTCGATGGTGAAGGTCACAAGCAATCCTTCGTCGTCGGCGTAGGGGTTGAGATTCAGGTAGGGCATTGATATGGGCCCGGACGTTGGGACGAAGGTCTCCGTCTGGATTCCGGTGATGGTGTTATTCCAATCCCACAGCACAACATTGTCGTTGTCGGTTGTCCCTTCTTCGTGCACGTGGGAGGACGTACTGGAGGCAAAGGTTGCCTCTACGCCATCCAGCAGGAACGGGATGCCAAAGGCACCGTTACTGAGCGTGATGGACATGCCACCGGTCAACCAGCGCACCGAACACGATGCCGATCTGGCCGCCGTCTTCGACGGCGCGGTATGGCGTGAAATCATAGATATACGCCGTGAATGCGCCGGATACGACCTCAGCCATGGCGGTATTGTTCCCCACATCCGAGGCCAAGCTCGAAAAGTCGAACGTGACCATGCCAGGCTTCCGCGCAGGTAACCGGATAGTCCCAATAGAAGGGCAACGAACAAAGATCGAATACTCATGGAAGCCTTTCTCCGAACGTCGAACACTTCGGCACACAAGAACGATACCCACGCCCTGCCCGACATGAAGCAGGGGAACGGCGGCAGCGGTCGCTTCCGGCTGCGCACATCCACTTGGATACACGCATCCCGTCATCAAAGTCAAGTCGCATGTACGCAAAAAACCACAGGCAGTCGAGCGGCTTACTTTCTCTTCAGCCTCTTGCATCCTTGTCACGCCAATGGCATCATGTTGGCTGCTATGCATCGCGACAGTGTTGTGAGGCTAAGTAGCCAAGAACAAGCAGTGTCGCTTGACATCGATGTGCGAACCTTGGGGGTCGAGAGAGTAAGCTCCAAGGTAGTGGGATGATCGAACCGGATTCTTGCGTCACCCAGTGCTCTGGATTCGTCTTCTTAACGTAGAGAGGTCGAACCGTATGGGATCGAGCTTGAATATTCTCTGCCCTCATTGCGGGCGAGAAGGGCGTCTCCCGGATCGCAGCGCATTTCCCGGCGTGGTCCGTTGCCCCGAGTGCCAGAACAAGTTCCAGCCCGTCCCAGTGATGGAGGCTGTGCAGGTTGCGACAAGGACCCCAGAGGCCAAGGCATGTCCGTTCTGCGGTGAACGGGACCCAGTTCGCCGCCAAGAAGTGCCGATACTGTGGGGAGATACTCGATGTGACTTTGCGGGCCGCGGAAGAGGCCAAGTCGCTGCGCGCGCTCACCGGCAACCCGTATTTGTGAACAACAACGTTTCGACGAGTTCCTCAGCCGCCGCTTCCGCCTCCGCGGGGCACCGGAGGGCGTCTCTCTTTCGATCATTTCTTCGGTTCGTTATCTGCTCCTGTATCCCACTATTCGGTGGTGTGGTTGTCGCTGCGAGCGGTTCAAGAAATTTGGGAGTCGCGATGAGCGTGTTGGGCACCCTCATGCTGATGGTCGGGATTCCCATCTATGTGATCCGGTTCTTCATGCGAATCCTATTTGGCTAGGTGGACCTAGCTCTATAGCCCGTTATCGCACTGGGGATTCCGCCCGGCTATCCGAACCCGGCCCGACTCGCGACCGATGACTGCATATGGGCGGGTTCAAATCCAGGGCTTTAGACCCTTCCAAATCTGAGTGGTCATGGGTACATTATATCGACGGGTGGCCCCGCGGGTTGCAAACCGCTCGGCCCGACGTGGACCGGCCGATGCGAGCGGATCCCAGCCCGCCGTTGGACAGTCCGACCCGTTGAGCTGGGGAATTATGATGCCTTATGACCCGCCCGATCTCACCATAGCTGGTGCATCGCCACTGTTGGTCAACCCGGAGTGGATTCGCTCCTTCACGGGTAACGTCAATTCACTTCTCGATGCCCCCCGCAGTGCAAACCAGGCTGCTGCGTCGCCGATCTACCAAGCTTTCCTGATCGATAGGGGCTGGCGGCCATTCCTGCCTCGCTCGGATCATCTCCGGAAGGCCGTGTTAGCCGGCAGGGAAAGGGCGTCAACCTGGGTGCATCTCATCGATCGGCGCGCGATAGATCAGAACGTCTACCGCGCTGACCAATTGGCTTGGGCCGCCCTCAATGAGGTTGCTGACCCGGCTGGACCCAACGAGGCGATGATGACCGCTTTGGAAGGCATCGCGAGGTTGTCTGCCCTGTCAGGACCCAGCCATCGACTCAATGGGCGGCGCTTCACCAATCCCCGCCATCTTCGGGGACTCCGCTTCGCGCCGAGAGTCGACGGTGGGCCAGGCCGGAGACGATCGGCGCGAGACGGCCCCTCCAGCCGGAACAATTCAGATGGATCGCCGTACGTCTGGCCCGGACGCCTCGAGGATCAAGTCCCGGTCGCCAGGCGACCCTGCTGCCCGCGGCGTGGGCCGCCGCCTACGCTCGCCAGAAGGGCGGCGAGCCGATCAGCATCAGAGCCGTGTGCAGGGACGCCCGAATCAACCACAATAATCTGGCCAGGTACCATCCCGCGACCGTCCGTCTCATCGAGCAACTGGCCGAACCGGACAGGGCACCAGCTTGCTTAGGGGAACGATCGACTGCCGAAGTCGAAACCTCGATGAGTGGGATGATCCCGAGGATGACTGACCCCGCCACTTCAACCCGCCACTCAAAATCTTTCGGCCCTAGAAATCCAGAGGATTGGCCCCCCCAGCCACCCCGCCACGACCCCGCCACTGCCCGGATAGGTCAGGAAGCCGCGACGTGCGGCATCCAAGACAAGAGACCTGAATCTGGGAGTGGCCCATGTCTCAATCGAAGCCGCCGGCCAATTTCAACCACGAGGAATCGCCGGCCTTTTGGTGCCTCAAGATCTTGTTGAACTCGAGAGCGCCCGGTAATTTCAGGAGTCCGCTGCGCAGCAAGCGAACTCCGACGTCTCGGTTGGGAGCTAGAGCCCACCGGAGGCGATCAGACGCCCCGCCAGTCCGCCCGTCGGCAGGGGGTGGACTTTGAGTCGAATCCTCAATGTCGGGCCCGTCACCGAGGCCACTGGCCACGCCCGCCAGGCCCGCCGTGGAACGGTTGGTCTATCGCCTCGATGAGCTGGCCGATGCCCTCGGGGTATCCCGCCGCGCCATCGAGCGGGAACGGGCCGCCGGACGATTCCCCCGACCCGATCTAACCATCGGCAAGATGCCCTTGTGGCGGCCCGAGACGGTCGGAGCCTACCTGGAAAGGGGGAACCGTTGAGCGTTTCCCTGTTCGATGCCTGGATCGTCGCCAGGCTGCTGTTCGGCCAACCCGTCACCGATGACGAGCTAGCCGCCGCCTCTGGCACGATTCGGCCGCTAGCCGCCCGGCTGGTCGCCGAGCCGGACCCCGACCGTCGCCAAGCAATCTGGGAAGGCTTCTCGCTGAATCTCCGCGACCCGGCCGAGTGGCGCAAGGCCGTCGCTCTGGCCGATCGCGACGGGCCCGCGCCGATCCCCGAGGCGAACCGACCGCCGCGATGTGCCACGCTGGCCACCGTCCGCCGCATCATGGCCGACACGCCTTGGCCGTGGCCCGGGTGGCTGGCCGCCGCTGTGCTCAACTCGCTGGCCGCCGATCCCGGCATCGGTAAGACGATCCTGGCGATGTCCCTGGCGGTCATCCTCTGGTTCCGTCGCCCTTGGCCCGATGGCCAGCCCAACCCGTTTCCCGAGGGGACAAAGACCCTCTGGGTTCCCGGGGACCATCACTACGCCCAACTTCTCGACCTGGCGAGCAAGTACGGACTCCCCGATGACGCCGTACTGCTCAACTCGACCGAGGATTCTCCGACCGATGGCTTGAATCTGGATGACCCGGCCGATTGGACGCCCTGAGAGCGCGGATCCGGACCGAGGCCCCGGGACTGGTCATCATCGACACCGTGGGGATGACGACCGCCCGCAACCTCTGCCGGCCCGAGGATGCCCGCGACTATTTCGGCCCCCTCATGCGGATCGCGAACGACACGGGGACTGCGTTTTTGTTGTTGACCCATCTGTCTCGAGACTCACAGGCCCTCGGACGCCGGATCGTCGGCGCGTCGCGGGTGGTCTGGAAGCTGACCCATCCCGACCCCGAGGGACAACCCGACCGCCGCCGCCTCGGGGTGGATAAGACCTATGCTCTGAAGCCGCCGCCGCTGGGGATGGCCATAGCGGAATCGGGATGCACGTTCGATTTCAACCCGCCCGCGGACCCGGAGCCCCGCCCCCCCGGCGAGACCGAGAAATGACCGGGACAACGCCAAGGAATTTGATCAGAGAGTTGCTGGCCAGCCAGAACGATCAGATCGGAAACGACCTATGCGACCGCTGGGAGAAGGATCACGGGGGGAGTTCCAAGACGTTCTGGCGGGCAGTGGACGAGATGAAGTTGGGTGACGGAGAGGTGGCCACCGACGGTGGCATAGGGGACCCGTAAGCAGACCGTTCTCCACCTGATCGGACAGAACCCACAACCCTAGGGGGATCTAGGTTTTGTCCCGAGTCCGGACAAAACGGACAAGCGTGGGTTCTAGCGATTCTGGTTCTTCGATGATGCATCGGACAAAACCCCACAACCCTAGGGGAAATGGGTTTTTCCCAACCGCCGAAAGGAGGAATCTCCCGAGATGGGAAGCCCCTCGAGGATGACCTCACGGAAAGAGATGGACCGGGAGGAACGCGCCGCGATCCTCGAGTTTGATGGGGGGTTGAGGCGAGAGGACGCCGAGCGTGCCGCGGGGTTGCTCCCCCGCGCAGGAGGGGAGGCATGACCACGCCATCGAGCCCACCGGTCTGTCCCGGATGCAACCGATCGACCGAGGCGCAGGCCGGTCGGCGTGGCGATGCGATGGGTTTGTTCGACCGAGGATTGCCCGGTGGAGTACCTGGCGGATTCCCGTACGCCGTTACCCGGGCCGGCTGCCCCTGGGGTGGCCCGCTCGACTCGACTCGATGGATCGCACGATCCGGCCCGGCTACGCCTTTCAGAGCACTCTCAGCGAGTGAGGAACGATCGTGAAAATCGAGATTTTTCACTTGATTGCGCTTGACTTGACGGAAAGCACATGGATATAATGGTGATGTGGGGGTTGAGGGACTGGCCCTTGGCCCAACAAGAGAATGGCCGGATGAGTGCTGTTAACACCCATCCGGCCGATGGCAAGCCTGATATAGAGGCTCACCAATGACCACGGTCTTCGATTCCTCCCGTTCCGTCAAGTCCGAGTCGTTCGGCCACGGGATTCAGCCCGACCGCCGCCGGCCCTTCGTTCCGAGCATCGAGGATCTGAACTGGGCTGCCCAGTTCTTCGGGGACCTCGAAACCGACCGCCGGCTGGAAGAGCAGGCCGCTCAAGGCGCTGTGGTATCACCGGTTTGACGACACCATGCCGCTGAGTGGCCACTGCCTGAACTGTGGCGATCGTTGCGCGACCTGACGTTTCAGGGGCTTTGCGATCGGTGCGATACGCTGGCCACCGAAGATACCATCGCGTGCGTCAACCAGTTGCATGGTCTTGGTCGCCGCGTATTTTGAGGATCAACCCGAGGGGCAAGGATGCCCCGTATCCCTTCGAGGGGAGCAAGCGATGTTCGGTCCGGAGTTGAGAGCAATGGTTCAAGAGACGCTCTGGGAGCGCAGGTATTTCGCAGCGTGACTTAGCCCGGCTGGTAGGGCTGACCGAGGGAACGATTTCCAAGTTCCTCAAAGGGGAACGCGAGGCGAGCTTCGAGACGATCGACAAGATTCTGGACGCCCTCGGATTTGAGATTGTGATTCGGCCCCGAGATGATGCGAGGAAAGGGAAGTGACATGGCGTCGTTCAGGAAGCATGGCAAGGTCTGGTATTACCGTTTCGTGGATGAGAACGGGGAGAAGCGCGAGCGGAAGGGTTGCCCCGACAAGCGAGTGACCGAGGAACTGGCCCGCGACGCCGAGGCACGGGCCGCCCGCGTTCGGGCCGGACTGTCCGATCCAAAGGCCGAACGGATCGCACGGGAAGGCAAGCCGTCCGATCGGCGAGCACATCGACGACTTCATCGCCGGGATGGAATCCAAGGGGTGCGACCCGAAGCACGTCCGTTCGACCCGGACCTACATCGAGCGCGTCCTCAAGCTGGCCGGCATCGAGCGGATCGCCGATCTGACCCCTTCCGCGGTCATGCAGGCCGTGGCCGCCCTCAAGGCCGATGAATTGTCGGCCCGCGCCGTCAACGCCTACCTGACCGCCGCCAAGTCGCTTTCCCGATGGCTCAAGCGCGATGGCCGAGCCCCGGATTACACTTTGGAGACTCTGGCCAAGTTTAACGAGCAAGCCGACCGCCGCCGGGATCCGCCGCGCCCTGACACCCGAGGAGGCCGTCAAAGTCATCAAGGCCGCCGAGCCGGCCCCGAGGCCGGGGGGTTGACTGGCCCCGAGCGTGCGAGGCTCTATGACCTGGCTCTTGGGACGGGATTCCGTGCGGACGAGTTGGCGACGTTGACCCCCGAGCGGTTCGCTCTCGATGCCGACCCTCCGACCGTGACGGTCCAAGCCGCCTACGCCAAGAACGGCAAGGAAGCTATCCAGCCGATCGCCGTGGCGCTGGCCGATCGACTCCGCCACTGGCTGTCCCGTAAGGCCCCTGGGAAGCCCGTGTTCGACGGGATGACCGAACGCACGGCCGAGATGCTCCGCGTCAACCTGGAAGCCGCCGGCATCCCGCTACGAGACTGCCACGGGGATCGCCGACTTCCATGCCCTTCGCGCCGCCTACGTGTCCAACCTCGTCGCCTCGGGAGCGTCAGTCAAGACCTGTCAGACCTTGGCCCGGCATTCGACCCCCGCCTTGACCATCGGCGTCTATGCCAAGGCTTCCCTGCATGATATCAAGGGAGCGGTCGAGAATCTCCCCGACTTGACCCCGAGGGAATCGACCCCGGCCGAGCCCGTCGCCATGACGCGGACCGACCCCGCTGTGACACCCATAAGCGAACGCCTTTCCCACCATTTTCCCACCGCAGAGCCCGCAACTGTACAGATGCTGCCGGAAATTGGCGGAATGACGGGTTCGACGATGACGTGAAGATGGATCGCAACCCTTTGGAGTTTGCGGGGTTAGGCGCATCCATCCGCAAACTGCCGGATACTGTCGCAAGTGCCCCCCGTAGGACTCGAACCTACAACCCGCTGATTAAGAGTCAGCTGCTCTGCCAATTGAGCTAGGAGGGCAAAACTCGTCTGCGATGAGACGAATCCGGCGCACGAGCGAGGGAGCTTTCAGGCATCCCCTTGCTGGTGCGCCAGAAGAGTATTCTACGGGGTTTTCCACCGGTTTGCCAGTCCCTCTCAACCATGGACCGCGTGCTTTTCGACGCAGCCCATCGTCGGTTCCCTTGAAGAAAGGCGCAAGTCGGGGAAGATTCCCTTGCCGGCCGAGAGGACTTCACCACCGAGCAGGGGAACCCCGTGGCTGCTGAGATCATCGATGGAAAAGCGCTGGCGGACGAGATTCGCAGTCAGGTCGCGGCGGAGGTCAAGGAGTTCACCTCGCGTACCGCCGTGATCCCGGGCCTGAGTGTCATCCTCGTCGGTGATGACCCGGCCAGCCGCGTCTATGTCGGAAGTAAGCAGAAAGCCAGCACGGCGGCCGGAATGAATGGCGCCGTCTTGCGCCTTTCCGCCGAGACGACCCAGGCTGAGTTGCTGTCCGCGATCGATCGGCTTAACGATGACCCGATGGTGCATGGAATCCTCGTCCAGATGCCGCTGCCCCGACACATCGACGAGCGCGCCGTCATCGAGCACGTGTCGCCGGGTAAAGACGTGGACGGGTTCCATCCGGTCAACTTCGGGATGCTCGCCCAGGGGGCTCCGCGATTCGTCCCGTGCACGCCGCTGGGGATTCGCGAGCTGCTGCTCCACGCGAAGGTCGAGACGCGTGGAGCTCACGTGGTCGTCCTGGGCCGGTCGCAACTCGTCGGCAAGCCGATGGCGTTACTGCTCCTCCAGAAAGGACCGGGGGGCGATGCAACGGTGACGGTCTGCCACACGGCGACCCGCGAACCTGCCGGCGCTGGCTCGGCAGGCGGATATCCTCATCGTCGCGATGGGTCGGGCCGAGCAGGTCACCGCCGATTGGGTCAAACCGGGCGCCGTCGTCATCGACGTCGGAATCCACAGGCGCGACGACGGCCGGCTCTGCGGCGACGTCCATTTTTCCAGTGTCGTCCAGGTCGCATCACGCATCACGCCCGTACCTGGCGGTGTCGGACCGATGACCGTCGCCATGCTACTTCGAAACACGCTCACTGCGGCTCGTCGTGCCCAGTGACTCGTTACGAACTGTTTTCACTGCCTACTGTCGAGCGAAGCGAGGCCATACCTTGATCAAACTAGGCATCTGCAACGAGCTCTTCGAAGGTTGGGAGTTCGGACGAGTGTGTCGGACCGTCAAGGCCCTGGGCTACGACGGGCTGGAGATCGCTCCCTTCACTCTTGCACAGCGGATCGAAGAACTGACCCCGACGCGGCGCCGTGAGCTAAGGACCGAGGTCGAGAATGCGGGCCTCGAGACGATCGGGTTACACTGGCTGCTGGCCAGGACGGAAGGGTATTACCTCACGTCGCCCGATCCGGCGGTTCGACGGGCGACCGCGAGCTACCTGTCGTCGCTCGCGGAGGCGACCCGCGACCTGGGCGGCTCACTGATGGTGCTGGGCTCTCCCAAGCAGCGAGACTTGTTGCCTGGCGTGACCTACGACCAGGCCCTGGACTACGCGATCGAGGTCTTCCATCAAGTGCTGCCTGCGCTGGATTCAACCGAAGTCGACCTCTGCCTCGAGCCGCTGGCACCGAACGACACGAACTTCATCAACACCTGCGCCCAGGCGATGGAGGTGATCCGTCGCGTGAACCATCCGCATCTGCGGTTGCATCTGGACGTCAAGGCGCAGAGCAGCGAGCCGGGCGCGACGGTCCCCGAACTGATCCGGCGCTGCGGGGCGCATGCGGGCCACTTCCATGCGCAGGACGTGAACCTACGCGGTCCGGGCATGGGCGACGTGGACTTCGGACCGATCCTGCACGCGCTCGTCGCGTCGGGCTACGATCGTTGGGTCTCGGTGGAAGTCTTCGACTTCTCATGCGGGGCCGAGGAGACCGCTCGACAAAGCATCGCATGCCTTCGTACGTTTCTGCCGCTCGTTTGAAGCGCGACGCGTGACTCATGGCTTTTTCGCGACGGTGGCGGGCCGGAGGTATTTGTCGAAGAACCGGAAGGTCTCGTCCCTGGTGCGCTCCAGCTCCGCGCCACTCCAGCCGTGCTGCGCCCCGATCATGAGCTCGACTCGGCCCGGGACACGTTTGTCCGTCATCGCCTCGGACAGTACGATTGCCTGCGTGAAGGGGACGAGCGGATCCTTGGTCCCCTGGAAGGTCAAGATCGGCGGGTCATCCGAGGAGACATAGGTCCGTGGCGAGGCCTTGGCCGCCAGATCGGGTTTTTCCTCGGCTGTTGCACCCAGGAAATCCTTGACCAGGGGTTTGGAGAGGGCGGGGATATCCTTGGCTCCCAGGTCGCTCGGACCGAAATAGTTGACCACAGCCTTGATGCGAGTGTCCGGAACCCCCGTGACGGCGTCTCCCTCCAACCCGTCGCCCGGCCCGGTCACGCCCAGCATCAATGCCAGGTGGCCTCCTGCCGAGAAGCCGATCGCGCCAAGACGTTCGGGATCGACGTGGTACGTCTTGGCGTTAGTCTTGAGCCATCGGACCGCGGCCTTCACGTCATGGACCTGGGCGGGGAAGACCTCCTTGGGACAGAACCGGTACTGCGGCGAGATCGCCACGTACCCGTGATTCGCGAACTCGAGCAACAGCGGGCCCATCGAGCCCTTGTCTCCTCCACGCCACGCCCCACCATGGATCGCCATGACCGCCGGGAACGGCCCAGCTCCTTGGGCCGGCCGGGCAATGTCGAGCTTCAACTCCGTCGCCCCGACTTTGGTATACACGATATCGCGCTCGGTCTTGACCTTCGGCTCGTCGGCCATTGCGATCGATCCGGATGTCACGCACAGCACCCCGAGCACTGCGACGAACCTCGCTCTCATTGGCTGCGTCATCATGCTGACTCCTCCTCGAGGAATGTACGCGGTTAGAGCGCTTAACTTTTGCATTGCGCACGCCCTGTGGCTCCGCGAATTCACCCCCCCGAACCCCCCCTTCGCAAGGCAGTGAGTTCAGGGTCTTGGCGTTCCACCGCGGATCCGAGGTCCGTATCATAAATACCCATCGGATTGCACCTTCGGTCCTCTCAGGAGTCCTTCGGTTATGGAGGTCGCCGTCTTTTCCGCAGCCGTCCGGAGTCCTTCGGTCCTCAACGACACCCCGTTTGCCGCCGAGGTGCTGAGTCGGCTTCCTCTGGCCGACTCGGTGTGGCGGTTGCTGCACTTCGCGATGGCGGATTCGTGGCTGGATGATCTCTGGGCGCGAAATCGCGGGCCCTGCTTCGAGAAGCAGTTGAAGTTCCGCACGCTGGCCCATCTGATCACCGATGCCTTGATCGAGCACGAGGGGAGTGGCTACCAGGCCTTCACGCGGGCCCAGGAACAGGGCACGCTGCCGGTCTCGATCACCTCGTCCTATGACAAGTTGGGGAACCTGCCCCTGCCCCTCAGCGAGGCCCTGCTCGCCGAAGGCACCCAGCGGCTCAACGCGGTCCTGCCTGAGACCCTGGCCGTGGACCCGTTGCCGGCGTGTTGGGCCGGGTTCGAAGTCTTCGGGGCCGACGGCAAGGCGATCAAGCACGTTCGCCGGCTCCTCAAGCCGTTGCGCGGCTTGCAGGCGGGGATCCTCGGTGCGGCGGGCGTCGGTGGGCTTGGACCTGCGGACGGGCCTGGCCGTCGCGATGGTGGGCCACCTCGACGGCGAAGCCGGTGAAGCGGCTCTCACCGAGGGCCTGCTGCCGAAGCTCGCGGCGCTGGCCGGCGGCGTGGAGAAGCCGTGGTTGGTGGTCCTGGACCGACTCTACTGCAACCTGAGTTTTCCCCAGAAGGTGTTGAAGGCCGGCGGCCATTTCCTGATCCGCTACTGCAGCAATACGACGTTCGTTCCCGATGCGTCCCGGCCGGCGCAGGAGCAGCCGCGACGCCGACGGGCGCCGGATCGTGCAGGAGTGGGGCTGGCTGGGCAAGGTCGCCAAGGCGGACCGCGTGTACGTGCGCCGGATCACCAAGCATCTGGCCGACGGCAAAGAGCTCGGCGTGATCACGGACCTGTTGGACGAGACGACGTATTCCGCCGTGGCGATGCTCTCGACGTATCGGAGTCGTTGGGGTCTGGAGACGGTCTTCCAGCAGATCACCGACGTGTTCTCGCTGAAGCACCTGATCGGCACGCAGCCGAAGGCGGTCCTGTTCCAGTTGTCGTTCTGCCTGCTGCTGTACAACGCCCTGCAAGTCGTGCGTACGCACCTGGCATCGCATCAAGAGTGCGAGGCGAAGGCGATCTCCAACGAGAAGCTCTTCGGCGACGTGGAGCGGCAAATGGTGTCGGTCAGCGAGTTGGTTGAGGTCAAGACGTTGCTGTCGTTGCTGGGCGCCGTGCCGACGGCGAGTGAGGTGCGTGCACGTACTTGCGGGAGCGGTTGCGCAGGCGCCTGGAGCGACCGTTGGTGGAAAGCGCCCAGCTCCGGCCGTGGCGGTCATCAGAAAGTCAAGAAGCGTGTGCTCGGCAACCATACGTCGACCTACCGGGTTCTCCAGCAAGCACATGAGCAAAAGACGGGGCCCCCTAGAGCCAGAGGAAAACCCTGAACTCACTGCCTTCGCAAGGGGGGGATACTGATCGGGAAAAGCGCGTTTCTCGTCCCCTCCTTGCGAAGGGGGGGTTCGGGGGGGTTCTTCGGGAACAGGCTTCGAGTGTGTGCCACCCAACTGTGAGGCGCACTAGAACCATAGGGATTTATCAACGACCTTGATGAGTGGCTCGCCGCGTGCGAATCGGCCCACGTTCTCGACGAGCGAGGCGAGGTGTCGCGCGGCGATGACCGGCGAGTATCCCGCGGTATGAGGCGTGAGGATCACGTTGGGGAAGTCCCAGAGTGGGTGATCGGCGGGCAGGGGCTCGACCTCATAGACATCGACGCGCCGCGCCAGCGAGCCGGCCCGCGGCCAGAGCGGCGACGAGATCATCAAGGATGACGATGGCCCCGCGACCGATATTGATCAGGTAGCTGGACGGGCGGAGGTGCGCCAGGGTCGCCGCGTGGAACCAGCCGGTGGTCTCGGGAGTCTGGGGCGCCGCGATGACGGCGAAATCGCTCCAGGCGAGCAGGTCGGGGAGCCGGTCCGTTCCCATGATGGTCTCGACTCCCTGGGGCACCTCGACGCGATCAGGGAAACGGTTGACGCCCCGGACTGTCATCCCGAAAGACCGGGCGCGATGCGCGATCTCGCAGCCGATCCCTCCCATGCCGATGATCCCCATGGTGGCATCAGGGAGATAGATCGTCGCGCGGTCCATCGCGTTCACCACGTCCGGGCCGGTCGCCGAACTCACCCGCGCCTCTTCGCCGCCAGCCGGCTCATAACGGTGCTCCACCTGCTGGCGGATGTATCGATGCAAGTTGCGGGCGAAACAGAGGACATATCCCATCACCTGGTCGGCGATCACGTCGCCGAAGAGGCCGCGAACATTGGTGAGCACGCAGGGGTGGGCCTCCAGTTCCGGAAACATGTAATGCTCGAGACTGGCGGTGAACGACTGGACCCACCGCAGGCGATCGGCTCGGGCCAGCATCGGGGGCGTGATCTTGCCGATCAAGGCATCGGCGCCGGGCATGGCCGCCTCCGCCTCGGCGGCGGACCGGGCATTCACCCACTCGGCCCCCGGCGCTGCGGCTTGCAGGGCCAGGAATCGCTCGGGATCCACGGCCGGATGAATCACCAGTTTCATGGAAGCGTCTCCGGTGGGCTGGGTGTCTTCGAAGGGGCCTGGCAGAGCTTTGTCAGATAGCGAGCAATCCGGGCAGCCCCATCGGCCGGGAACGGCGGCGGACCGGGCTCGATCGCGAACGCCCGCTCCAGCGCCCGCTCCAGTCGCAGGCCCTGGAAGTCACGACTGGAGACCGGCACACCGCCCGCCCAGGCCCGGAGGGTGCGGTCCAGCGAGCGGAACTCGGCAAATCCCTGACGTGGAGGATAAATCATCGGCGTGCCGCTGGCCATCGCCTCGCAGCCGGTTGCATAGCCCGCCTTGGCGACGACCACATCGCAGGAGGCGATGAGATCGCCACCGGGCCAACCGTCGGAAGCAATGATGTGCAGGTTTGCCGGCCTTCCATCCGGCACGGGGTCATAGCTGACGAAATGAATGCCGCCGTCACCGAGGCGCTCCAGGTGGGACCAGTCCAGATCGTGCTGGCCATATCGTCCGATATAGAGATAGACAAGGCGCTCGCGACGCGTCAGCCCGAGTCTGTCGGCCAGCTCCCGGCGCCGGTTGTGGCCCTGGTTGGCGACCATGCCGACGTCGATCGACGGCTTTAGCCAGGCCATCCGCAAGGCCGGCTGGATTCGGAACAGCGCCGTGGCATGACGATAGGCCGCGCGCAGTTCAGCGACCAGCCGAAGCGCCTCGCCGCCCACTGACCGCGCATGGGGCGCGTAGATGTCCGCCCAGGTGAAATTCGACATGAGGAAGCCCGGGACCCCCGCGCGTCGGGCCGCCACAAGCGGGATCGCCGGCGCATCGCACAAGACGGCTGCGATCGACTGATCCCGGAGCCATCTCACCTCGTCGTCGAGTCTCGCGATCGCCCCGGCGTGCACCTGAATCGCCCGTTGGAGCGTCGCGGGGCCATCGGTCGCCGCACTATCGCCCGGTGGATTGACCGCTCCTGCGTCCGATACAAACTCGCCCAGCTCGATCGGCCGCGTCACGCGCAGACGCCACAGATCGAACAGATTCGCGTGCGATCGGATGGCTACACGAACCGTCTCCGGAATCCGATTCAGGACGGCGGCCGTCCGGTTTAGATGTCCAAAACCATGACTGGTTACGTAGACGGCCAGGGCTCCCCTGCGGGGAGAGGTCGTCAGTGGTCGCCGGTCAGCCGTCCGCAAAGAGCGGGTAGACGACATCCGCAGCCTACCTCCGAGGGTCCTTAACGGCCACTGGAAATGGAAGCGGCCACCGTGAGTAATCGCGGCGCGTCAACCGGACTCTTCTGAATCGGGGACCATTCACCACGGGATCGCCGCGGCCGGCTGCGACCGGTCCAGATCACGCCGGCGAGCGTGAGAGTCCCACCGAGGATGAGACTGGGCGACATCGCCTCGGCGAATAGCAAGGCTCCCCAGACGACGGTAAGGATCGGCGACACGTTGCTGAAATTCGCCACCTGACTGGCGTCGAGCCGGCGCAGGGCGAGGTTCTGGCAGGCCAGATTGACCGGCGTGATGAACAGGGTGAGGAACGCCAGGGCGATCCATGCGGTTGAGGTCACCTGCGAGAAGTCCGGTATTTGCGGCGAGCTCAGCAGAGCAATCGGGAAGTCAAGCAGTGCGCCGACGAGAAAGGTGGCCGTCAAGACCGGCAGCGAGCCATGTCGCATGATCAGTGGCTTGCTCACGGTGAGATAGCCCCCCCAGGAGATCACGGCTCCAATGAGCAAGAGATCGGCCATCACGACGGCTTGGGACTCAGCGGGCGCGCCGCCGGGATTCCAGGCACTCCCAACTCCGATGATGACGACCCCCACCACGCTGGCCAGCACCCCCCAGAGCCGGCCGAGGTCCGGCGGCTCCAGGCGCATTGCCCATGCAAGAAACAGCACAACGAGGGGACACGTCGCATAGAACAGCCCGACGTGCGAGGTCGGTCCCAGCCGCGCCGCATTCAGGAAGAACCCCTGATTGATCGGCACCGCCAAAGCCGCGGAGGCGAGTAGGAGCCAACCGTCCCGGCGGAAGATCCGCGCCATGGCCCCGACTTTACCGACCACCGCCAGCAAGGCGATGCCGGCGACGCCGAACCGCACGACCGGCACCCAGACCACCGGCAGTTCCCGGACGATATACCGAGCCGCCGCCGCCGTGGTCGAACCCAGGATAACCATCAGCGCGACATAGATAAACGCTCGAAGATCGGCCTCATTGTCCTGGGGCGGAACACCGGTTGTTCCGCTTGTCGGTTCCCCTTCATCGCCCTCGCTACTCGACATGTGACTCCTCGCCGTCTCAACCGAATCGGTCGTCGTTCCACGTCGTGGATAATCCATAGTAGATGACGGGGCAAGTCCATTACAGGATTTGGCCGTCGAGTTCCCTATCGAACGGACCCCGAACAATGGCAGCAGGTTCGGGTTGGAATGGTCCACGCGTCTCGACCGGCCAGCCTCGAGCGCGCTACGATGGGCAGGTGTCCTGACGTCGGCGAGCGGTGAACGTGTTCTTCTGCGAGCGAGCCGTGAACATCCACGAGATTCTCTCCAAGAGCCCCTGGCGTGAACGCCCGGAACGACCAACCTTACAGGAAGAGTCCCCCATCGCGAACCCAGTCCAACCGGCTTCTCGGCGGAGTCGGTTCAAGCGGCCGAGCGTGCGTGCACTGATCGGTCTCATCCTCATTTTGGCCTTGGGGTTGGGCTGGCTGGTCAACCCGGCTCGGATCCAACGCGAGGACGTCGCCGCGATCCAGCGAGCGGGCGGCACGGTCTGGTACGACTGGGAATGGCCCGATGAGAAAGTCGTTGTGGTCCCAGAACCGACCAGGAGATCGTCCTGGGCGGAGAGGCTCGGGTTCGCCAATCCCGTTCCGGACGGCAGGCCGCCCGCGCCGGCGTGGCTGGTGAATGCATTGGGCGTCGATTACTTCGGCCATGTCGTTTCTGTCGAGTTGCCCAGCCGGATGGGGTACGCCGACGAGTCGCAAGTCTTGCCCCACATTCTGAGTCTGACGAGACTGGAGCGACTCTCCCTGTCAAACACGCGTATATCCAAATCCGAATTGGCAGGTCTCAAGAGGCTTGGCCGGCTTCGCGAGCTGGTTCTGAGGCGAGTCCAAAACGCGGATGTCGCGCTGGCCCAGGTCGGCGGTCTGACGAACCTTCAGAGGGTCTACTTACAGCGTTCCCAGGTCACCGACTCCGGCCTGGTGCACCTGGAAGGGGTGAAGAGCCTGGAGGAGTTGGATCTATCCGATACGGCGATTACCGATGCGGGATTGGCGCATCTGAAAGGCTTGAGGAACCTCCAACGGCTCAACCTGACGAAGACACGGATCAGCAGCGCCGGCCTGGCGCATTTAGCGGGATTGACGAATCTCCAGGAGCTATCCCTCACAGGGACTTCGGTCACCGACGCGGGGTTGATCCATCTCAAGGGCTTGAGCGCTCTTCAGATCCTCGAGCTCGATCGGATCAACATCACGGATGCCGGCCTCGTGAATCTCCAGGGATTGACTGCCCTCCAGACTCTCAGCCTGAGCCGTGCACGGATCACCGATGCCGGCCTCAGCTACCTCGAGCACCTTCCGCAACTTTCAACCCTGTCGCTTGATGAGACGCGGATCACCGACGCCGGACTCGTTCACCTCGAGAACCTCAACAAGCTGGCCCTTTTGACGCTCATCCGCACGCGGGTCACCGACACGGGCGTCGGGAGGCTTCAGGGACTCTTGTTGAGGACAACAATCGAGCACTGAGGGACTTCCCGGGCAGACCTACTGCGCCGCCGACTGCGTTCCCATCGGGCTGCCGCGGATGGCAAGACCCTGGGGCAGAGGGCGTGCGGCGACGCTAAAGCCGCGATCGACCAGATCGTTGCGAATGCGGCGATACAGGGTGAAACTGTCGGGATAGACCCAGAGCGTGATGGTGGCGCGCTCGGGGTTGATCCGGTTGAGGGCCCGCGAGAATTCCGAAATCGGGTTCCGGGTTACCTCGAAGGACTCACCCCGATTCTCCGACTCAGGGACGAGCTCCCAGCCTTTGAGATCGAAGCGCCGAATCGTCCGGCGATCGATCAACTGTTCGACATTCGAAGGGATCGAAGGAACAAGCTCGTAAACCAGAGAGAAGGCACCGACGGGCCCGACCTTGGAGCCGACGGCCCCGAACCGATCGGACATCCGGATGCGTATCTGTGCATCGGCCCGGGTCTTCTCGAGTAGCTGGTTGAGGTCGATATAGCTGATCCGGTCGCGGCGGAGCTCGAAATGAAACTCTTCGTCCGCGGCGGGCCGGGCCACGGGACTCTTGCTGAGGATGGACTTGGACTTGGGTCGGGGTATGCTTCGAAGCGTTGCCACCTCGGTGGCGACCTTGTCGCGCTCGCCTCGGAGGAACCCGCCGCGAGACACAGCCTGAGTGATCCTCGTCGAGGGATCGCGTAGCTGGAAAGCCAGCTTCCGCGCGCGGAGGGCGTCGAGCGCAGCCTGGTTGGCAGCCCGTGCCAGACTACGGGCCGAATCGGCCACCCGTTCATCGGCCCGTGCGCGATCGCGACTCGCGGCATCCAGAGCCGACTCGGCCAGGGCGACCTTCGCCCTGTCAAGTTGAGGCGGCCGCGTGGTTGCGGGAGGGGCTGGAATCTCGGCGACACTCGCGCCTCCCACGGACTTGGTCGCCGCGAGGGCCTCACCAGCGGGGGATTCGGATGCTCCGCCCGCCAGATCAGCGGCGCGTGCATCGGCCGTGGGGGATGGCGGTTCGGCGTGCGGAGGCGCCGGGGCGGAGCCGCGGTCTCCAGGATTGGGACCAACGTGGATGTAGGCCGTGATCGCCAGGATCGCGACGACCACGCTCGCCAACTGTGCAAAGGCACGCCGACGCACGCCAGTGGCCGCGAGAGGGGCTCGCGGCACTTCCCGCCGGCCCCCCCCTGGGAGAGTGACTGCCGACGCTTCATCGGCGTCGCAAGCCCTCGCCCCGCTCTCGTTATCGCATGAGTTCATCCCACGTTTCCTCTTTGAAAACGTGCGGGCTCTGGGGCCCCGCCACCTGGAGCGACATCGGCCAGTTCAGTCCGGAGAACATCAACTGGCGCCGGGCCATCCAGAATGTCCTGCCCCCATCGTTCTCCACCAGGAACCGGACCGACGGCTTCGGCCGGATCAGCGGGTCGAGCTCCGCGCGGCGTCGCGCAAGGGCGCGAAGGTCCTGCTCCAGCAAGCTCTTTGGATTGGACCCCTTACCGCTCCCGGCTCGCAGCGCCTGCACGCTGAGGCGATATCCGCCTGGATGCAGGAGGATGTCGTTCTGGCGACAAACGACGACGATCTCGAACGGAACCTCGATCGCTCCGGGCGGCCGGTCCGGCGGCGAGATCATCGGCGGGACGAACTCCTTCATCGCATCGGAGTCGGAATCCGGATTCGCACCCAGGCTCGGCAGACTCATCCCCGAGCCGGGCGCCGGTGTCCCTGCCCCCCCCGACTGACCTCCCGCCGAACTGCTGGAGCTTCCGTCCGAACTCTCCGAGCCGACACCCGAAATCATCGATCCCAGGAGGCGGTTCGAAGTCGTCGAACCGCCCGTCGACGCGATGGAATCCGCGGAGGGAGTCGAGCCCCACAACGGTTGCGAAGGTTGCGAGAGGGAGGGTGACGAGCCGACCTGTTCCGGCGGCGCGTTGGTTGCCCCATTCAGCCCGCTGGGCGGCGAGGAAACCGATCGTCCCGAGGCTGAGGAATCGCTACTGAATCCCGCGGATGAAGGCGGCGTGCCGGTCGCCTGGGAGGGTGAATCAGGGCCACCCGTTGTGTTCGAGTCGAGGTTTCCCGAGCCGGAACCGCCGCCCGGTTGCGATCCCGCAGTTCCCGAGCCGGGTCCGATGCCTCCGGGAGTAGCACCTCCGGCCGGATACGCTCGGAAGCCCGGATCCGCAGGGGTCGAGCCCGTGGCGCTCGAGGCGGGTGAATTACTACCCGGGGAATTCGGGTCAGCCGGCGTCGGTTGACCTCCCTGACCACCGGCGCCCGTCGAGGCGGCCGAGCCGCGTGTCGGGTTCGTACCGGTTCCGGATGGATTCTTGCCGGTCCCGGACGATTCACTGGCGACTCCCGACGCGGACGGCGACCGCGACAGCGGCCCGCCTGTCGCAGGTACAGGTACCGAGCCATCTTGGGCGGGCTCCAGATCCGGTAGAGGGTCGGGGCCGCCAGGACCGAACCCGTTCTTGTCAAGCCCCGATGTCGAGGAGGAACCGGGCGCCGAGCCCGAAGAACTCACGGCCGATCCAGCTCCGCCTGTGCCGGGCTGGAATCCGCCTCGACCCTCCGCATTCATCACGGAGGATCCTGTGCCAGGAGACCGACCGGAGCGCCCGGCGGTCCTACCAGCGATCTCCGTCCCGGAACCAGCCTGGCCGGCCGTCGCGGACGACAGCGGGACGAGGGTCGCCCCGCCATTGCCCATTCCATTCGCGTGCGGTGCAGGTGACAGCGGTGAGTAGGTAGGTGATGAGCCCGGGCCTGAGCCGGTGCGATCTCCCGCGAAGCGATCAGCTCCGGTTCCCGCGCCTGTGGCGGCCGGGCCACCCCCATTCCCGGGACCGGGATTCGTCGAGTTCCCGGGCCAGATGAAATCCTGGGGCGATGAATCCTCACTACGGGAGCGGCCGGCGTTCCCACGCGAACTGCCCTGCGCGGAGTACCTTCCCAGAGCGACCTCCGTCGATAGACGCTCTCCCGAAAGTGGTCCGGAATCCGCACCAGACCCGGCCGGCCGACCCGGCAGACCATCAGCTTGAGCCAGCCGGTCCTGACCGAGACCGAAGCCGGATCCCGCCGGACCTCCGTTTTCTGGGCTCGGCGGCCAGGCACCCGGCGTCGAGGAGCCGGATCTCGCGGAATCGTCGGGCGGCCATACTCCCGACATTCGAGAGGGTTGAGTTCCCGATGCGTCATTGGCCGCGGTCAAGGACTTACTGGAACGCGTGTTACGGTTCGCCGAGGCCAGAGCGGGCTTGTCCAACGGTGCGGACCCATCCCACGTCGTGAGATCATCGAAATCCGGGACCTCCACGACCAGGTCTTGCTCGATCAGCTCGTACCCGAACGCGATCCCTAACGGCTCCAAGCGCGCCCGCGACTCGTAATACGGACGAATTCCGTTCGGGCGCACCAGGAACACCAGGTAGGGCACGGCCGGAGCCCCGTCCGGCGTGGCGGAATTCTGGATATGCATCATCTCCCGGGCAATTGTCAGCACCACGGGACTGGATCGCGGGTGGATCAAAGGCGAGAGCTCGATCATCGAGAAGGTTTTCCCCTGCGGCTGGAGCACGGCAACATTGCCGGTGCACTCGATGACGATCGGCCGCCGCCAGGTACCATTGGGCCCCTTGTAGGGGAGGACCGCATTCCCCGAATGCTGGCCCGCCTTGGTGAGGGCCGCCTTCAAGGCGTCCCGCTCTTGCGCGAGGACGTCCCGCTCCGCCTCCAATTCCAGGTCGCCTTGCTCAATCTGTTTGGCCCGTTGGGTGAGCGCGGCGACCTGCTGTCGGACCAGGACCTCGCGCCGCTTCCAGCGCGCGGACTCCGTGATCGCCGCCTTGGCTGCCGTCTCCAGCTTCACCGTTCGACGATCCGCCGCTTGCTCCGCATCGACTTCCTTCTCGGTCAACCGAGCCAATCCGGCCAGAGCCTTGATCGTGGGATCCTCCACCGGCAGCGCCAACGGCGCTGGGAGAGGAGGTAACGTGCCCTTGGCCGAAGATTGGGAGGCCCCGGCAACCTTGGTGGCAGAGGGAACAGGAGGGATCGAAGGAACTGGGGCGGAATTGGAGATCTCGGCCGGCGCAGGAGTCGCAGAGGAATCATAACGGCGATGCATGGTCAGGACGAGATTGAATGTCCCGGCCAAACTCGCCACGATGAGAATCAGCAGTAAGCGCTCGGTCCAGACGGCTCCCTTGCGGTGCGTCATCGGTCCCGATCTCCCCGTCCTAGGGTAGGGTCGCGCTCGCATCTGGCCCGCGCCGGCGTCCTGGTCCGGCCGTCATCCTGACAACACCAATCATCGGCCCGCCGCACTGTCATCCTATACGATCTCGTCAGTCTCGGCGATGCGATTCTGAAACGATCTCTTGATCCGCATCGGCTAGGTTCGCCTCGAACTTGAGTGAATCTGGAAAATGCGGATCCTGAGCGAGTATGGAACTCTCGCGAGGCTCCGTCGATCCTACGCCTGGTTCGGGCGGCGAGGACATCTGGCCGCGATCGGTAAGTCTTGGTCCAATAGAATCTTCGGTGCCGAGCGTCCCGGCCCCTTGTCAATGCTTTCAGAACCCGATCTGGATCGCCCATGCTCGACCGCTGGTTTTCTGTCATCAAATTGCCCTTGACCGGGAGACAGTTCCACCGCTTGCCGCACAATCCGGCCTATAAGTACGAGTATTTTAACAAGACCGCTTGTCTGTCGCCGCGTCCGAAGTTCTACAACGCGCGGCTGGACCTTCGAGCCGACAGGAACGAATCCCCCGCGGAAATCGACGCCCAGGAGGTTGTGACGCTTCGCCGGCTGGAGGATGAGGACTGGCTCCGACTTCCGCGACATCTTCGCGGCCTCATTTCATCGGGTCCAGCCGTTCGCCGCCTTGAGCGATCGACGACGACTCGAGGCATCGCGAGATTGTTTGAAGCACACTCGGGATGGTGGCGATGGACCGATCATTCATCCCGCCTGCCACGTCGCCGTGAGTCAGGCTCAGGGTCGTCCCATCGGTGCGATCCTGGTCACGTTGATTCCTCCGGTCGACCTGGACGATTTCTGGAGTCTCCGCTGGAAGACACCGCCGCCGCCGGCCTGCGTGGAACAGCGGCTGGGTCATGCCCACTTGACGTGGATCTTCGTCGGTCCCCGACAGGCCGGCTACGGCATCGGCACAGCCCTGCTGGCCCTCGCATCGCGAGGGTTGCTTGAGATCGGCTACACCCAGCTCGTCAGCTCGTTCATCCTCGGGAACGACTCGAGCATGCTCTGGCACTGGCGCAACGGGTTCGAACTCCTGGCTTACGCCGGCTCGCCCCGCCGGTTTCGAGAGATGTTGCGGGGGTCGGAGGGGGAGCAAGCCGAGTCCTCGCCGGCACGTCGGCCTTGAGGAGCGGGGCGATCTCCGTATAGAATCAGCGTTTCGTTGATTCTCCCGGCTGCCGGGCCGGGAGCGGATTGAAGGTGCTCCAGATTCCGCCTTCCCGAGATCCCAGAGGAGAACGCATGGCCAGTCGTCGACGAGGCAAAGGACGTCGCAAGGTAGGGCGTAAGAAGCGCCGAATGCGCAGCCGCATCCGTCATCGCAAGAAGTAACTCGCCCGTAGCGCAGACCCGATTCGACTCGCCGGTCATCGTCGAGCACGCCGCATCGTCCCGGTTCGCTCCTCATGCTCTGCGCTCGTATCCTAAAGATCCCAGAGTTTCGAACCAGTTCGACTCCGGGTATTCGCGTCATTGTGCAACCGCGGTGCTGTCCAGGCGCACGTTCCCGGGGGGGATTCCGCGCCGGGATCGTTTGATCTCTGATGAAGATCGATGAGTCGTCGGTGGTTGATCAGAGATCACCAGTCCTGGTTGACATCTCAACGGGGACGAGCCGCAACGGGACCTACTGTCCCAGGTCAGGACCCATCACGAATGACCACCGTTCGAATTATGGGCTTGTGTCTGTCGGTCCTGATCGGCCAGGGCCAGCTCGGATCGGTGCGTGCCGAGACGCCCAGAGATTCGCCTATCGGCCGCGTGTTTCCCACGAGTCGGCACGCGATTGACGACATACTCGCTCGTCCTTACGATCGCGACGTCCCGATGGGATGCACGGGGGATCGCGTCTGGGCCTCGAGTCCCCAGGGTTGGGCCTTTCGCGACGATATACACTGGCTGTACCTGACGAACCTCAACGCGTACGACATCGAGATCCGCGACGAGCACAGCCTGCTCGTCCCGGCGCGGTTGACGTATTATCCCAGCCACATCCACTCCGAAGGCGTGTTGAGGAAAGCGATGACCGCCTCGGCCTCGTTCACGTTCGCGCTGGACAAGGTCGAGAACCCGTTGACCGAGCCCTTCGACCCGCACAAGCGATGGACGTGCTGGTCGAGCGGCCGGCGGCAGGATTGGTACATGATCGAGTTCGCGACACCGCGGACTCTTTCGGGATTCGACGTGTTTTTCTTCGATGACGCCCCGACCGGACAGTGTCGTCCGCCTGAATCCTTCGGCGTGTTCTACGGCGATCGCCGGCCGAGTGGACCTGACGCCAAGCTCGGCCAGTTCCCACCCGTCAAGCCCACGAAGGTCTTTCCCGACCAGCCCAAGGCCGGGGAGAACCGCATTCGATTTGAGCCCGTTCGATCCCGGCGATTCCTCCTGTGGTTTCAGCATGCCGGTGACCGGTTTTATACCGGAATCTATGGCTTGAGGCCGCTCTTCGAGACACAGCAAGCCTCGAATCCTCCCGCCAGCCCGCTCCGATTCATCGCGGATAAATTCATCACGGCTGATGATGTGTTGGTCTCCGTCATCCGAGTCCACAATCCGACTGACAAGGTCCAGACCATCTACTTCGACCCGATGATCCATCCCCGAACGACGTTCGCCCATGAGTCGATCGGCAGCGTCTCGGGATTTGTGCCGCTTGATGGCAATGAGGTCTCCGGTCGCGAGCCGCGAGCCCTGACCCTCGAAGGCCGCCAGGAGCTGCACGGAGTCGCCGTCGATTTCCGATTCCGTTACACGGTGCTGGACGATCCCCCGCGCACTTTGAAGGCCGGCTTCGTCCGAGCCGCCCGCAATACCCCTTTCGACGGCTTCTCGAAGCCCGTGCTGGATGATTCTTCCGACCTCTTCAAGCTCTATGGCCACCACATCGGCCCCGGTCGGACCAAGGTCTTCAAGTCCGCGCTCGAACTTCGGCCCGCGAACGAGCCATCGAAGTTGGATTTGGTCCTCGCGGCTCCCGCCATCCACAACGCGATCATCAGACCCGAGGACCAGGACAACCGCGATCTCGTCGCGGCACAGGTCCGGGCATATCGCGCCTGGTTCGATGAGAATGTTCCGTATTTCGACTGCTCTGATCCGTGGGTCCGCAAGATGTACGCCCATCGCGCTTACGTCCTGCGAAAGAACATGCTCGATCCGAAACTGGGCCGGATGCTGTGGCCAACCCAGAGCGAAGGCCGATGGCGGAGCACCTGGTATCCCAACGTGATCAGCTACGGAGCCGGTCACCAGATCCGAGAGGCCCGCTGGCTGCGCGACCCGAAGTACTGGGAGGGTCACCTCCGCACCTGGGCCGAGAATGCGAAACCGGACGGCGTGTATCCGAGCCACGTAACCTCCCGCGGGCCGTCCGACGGCCAGTATACCGACTGGATCACTTCGACGGCCTGGGATGGGCACCTCGTCCAGCCCGATAAGGCGTTCCTGGCGGACATCGTCGAGAAGCTGGCGGCAAACGTCCGCGGCTGGCAGAAGGTCTATGATCCCGACGCTGATGGCCTGCTGCGAGTCAACTCGCACTGGTGGACCGGCATGGAATATCAGCCATCGTTTTTCGCTTTCTCGAACTACAAGACCTCCAAGGACTTCTCTCAGCCTGCCCGACCGGTCGATCTCGAACGAGTGGATCTGACGTCGTACAATTACGGCAACGCCGTCGCGGTGGGTCGGATCTACCGGTTGCTCGGTCAACCCGGTAAGGCCGAGGAATTCGAGGTCCTCGCGACCAGGATCGCCGCGGCGGTGACGGCCAAGATGTGGCGTGCGGAGAAGCATTTCTTCTACTCGCTGCGGGCCGACAACGATGAAGTGGCCGACGTCAAGGAAGTGATCGGCATCTATCCCTTCTACTTCGGGATGATCCCGTGGGGGAGCGGGTATGAGTCCGCATGGGCCTCGATCCTCGACCCCGAGCAATTCTGGACTCGCTGGCCGGTTGCGTCAGCGTCGAGGCAGTGCCAGGCGTACTCACAGTCGAACTGGCCGGGCGACGGCCGAGCCGCGGGCTGTATGTGGAACGGACCGACCTGGCCGCATGCCAACTCACTGGTCATGTCGGCCATGGCACGGACGCTCCGGGCCACTCGGGACCGGAATATCAGCGACTCGCCGCTCAAGCCGGCGCACCTCTGGGCGTTGTTCCTTTCCTTCACCAAGGCGCAGTACCGTAACCAGGACATCGAACAACCCTGGACCGGGGAGTTCTACAACGGCGACAACGGTCAGTGGAAGACGGCCGAGAGGGACTACAACCATTCGACCTGGCTGGATATCCTGATCCCCGAACTGATCGGAGTGGTCCCGCGCGACGATGACCAGCTCGAAGTCGATCCCCTGGTGCCAGACGACGCCCTGAGCTTCTTCCTCCTCGATGGGCTAAAGTATCACGGTCACGATGTCGCCGTCGTCTGGGACGCGCCAATCGCCGGCTCGCCCGATCGTTACGGCGACGGCCGCAAGGGTCTCGACGTGTATCTCGACGGCCGGCTGGCCGCCTCGGCACCCCAGCTGTCGAGGCTGCGGGTCGATCTTCGCTACGCGCGGTCTCTTCCGTGAAACCCAGGTCAGTTTGACTTCGAGAAGGATAGTCCCGGGTCTCCCGGACCGGCGCCCGGCAGCTTGAACTGGAAATGCGTCTCATCGCTCCAGGTCATGTTTCCCACCATGGCGGGGCCCTGATCCTGGGCCAGCGTCAGGATGCCGTTTCCATAGGTCAACTTCCCCTGGAGTTGCCGGCTCTGGCCCTGATGCGTGACCGACCAGGTGAAATGTCCGGCGTCCGGGAATGTGACCGTTATCGTCGTATTCTGGTCGGGTTGAGCCGTCCAGGTTCCTTCCAGCCGACCCTCCTTGCCCGCCGCGAGAGCAGTCGGTGCCAGGACTGACGTTCCCGGCTGCGGCGATGGCGGTGGAGACAATGGGGCGGAGGATCCGGCTGACGGCGCCGCGGGGCCGTTTGCCGACCCCGGATCGATCTGCTGCGTCAACTGCCTCGAGAGATTATCCTGCGGTTGCAGTGCGGCGACCTGCTTCAACATCTGGAGGGCCGCGAGTGTATGCCCCTGGGTCAAGTAGTGGTAAGCGAGCACGAACCGGCCCGATGCCGAGTTGGCATTCTGTCCGCAGAAGCTCTCCAGTGCACGTAGCTGCTGGGTGTACACCGAGACATTAGGATAAAGTCCCGAGAGTGTGGCCCAATCCCAGCCCGGTCCGGCCGTCAATACGGCATAAAGTGCCGACGCCGAATCGTCGTAGCGTTGGAGGGCGAAGAGGACCAGAGCCCGGAATTCGTGAAGTGCCGCATCGTTGGGCATCTGGCGGATCGCCTGGTCGGTCAGATCCAATGCACGCGAATAATCACCCGACTTGAAGGCCGCTCGTGCTGCGTCGAAGCTCGCGACGGCCTGGCTGGTCACCCCGGGATCCGGGGGTGCGGCGAGACTGTTGATCGGCTGGGTGTAGTCATAGGCCGCAGTCTGGCCCACCAAGTACGACGTTGGCACATAGTTATTGTAGGCATAGGGGTTGAGATAGCTCGAATAGCCCCAGTCGTAAATCGACGGTCCGTACATCCAGGAGTTCAGGCCATAGCCACCGTACCCACCATAGCCACCGTACCCACCATAGCCACCGTACCCACCATAGCCGCCGTACCCACCATAGCCACCATAGCCACCGTACCCACCATAGCCACCATAGCCACCCATCCCATAGCCACCGAGCCCGAAGAGCCCGTAACCGAGACCGAGGCCACCGTAGCCAAGCCCAAAGCCGAGTCCCAGACCCAGGCCGTAACCCAGTCCGAGACCCAACCCCCCATATCCCAGCCCACCGAGGCCGTAGCCGCCGTAACCGAACCCGCGGCCGTAACCATAACCGCCGTAACCATATCCGCGGCCAAAACCACCGTTGCCATAACCGCCCCAGCGTCCGTGAAGCCAACCTTGATTGATGCCCCCGAACGAATTGCCGCCGACGAACGTGTTGCGGCCGTTATTGAACGAATTAACCGTGTTGCTGGCCCGATTGACTGCGATCGATCGATTGGAAAAACCCGCGCGATTGATTGAGGTGGAATTGACGCCGACTCCGGCGCGATTGGTAATTCCTCCGCGCCCGAGGCCGGCCATGGCACCCATGCGCGTTCCCGAGTTGATCGGTGCACGACCTCCCAGAGCATACGGGTTGTGCGCCGCCAGGTTCCCCGCAGAGTTAATCGGCGCACGACCACCGACACCATAAGAGCCACGGCCCATACCGGCCATCGAGCCGATCGAACGACCGCCGATCCCGTACGAGTTCCGACCCATCGCGCCCATTGATCCGATCGAACCCGGCCGCATGGCAGCACTCGTGCCCATACCGCGAGACATTCCCACCGAGGGCATCCGACCCATCCCCATCGATGGCGCACGCCCCATTCCCATCGAGGGCATCCGACCCATTCCCATCGAAGGCGCACGCCCCATTCCCATCGAGGGCATCCGACCCATCCCCATCGAGGGCGCATGGACTGCCCCACCACGGAATCCACCACCGGCGAATCCACCACCGAAGTGCGCACCGCCGCCATGGAACCCGCCGCCCATATGTCCCCCGCCGCCCATATGTCCCCCGCCGCCACCATGGCCTCCACCACCATGACCACCGCCACCGTGCGCTGCGTCCACTCGCCCGGCGAACAGCAACGTCAAGGGGACTGCGAGCAGGATTCCGAAGCCTTTCCGCATTGTGGTCATGGCCTCCTCCGATCTGGTGATTCCACGCAACGTGTAGTGTCTGCGGAGGTATTTCCAGCCGGCTTGAACCGGCAGGTCTGTTTCGACGCCTTTCGCTTCTCAGTCGCTTAAATCGTGCCGAATCCGTGCGGTGATTCTGCCTTGGGCACGGATCGCACGCCCGAATCCACTCTCATTCTACGTCCTGGCTTGTGGTTCCGTTCTTCGAGGAATTCGAGAATCCGCGGATATTCGATCGCTCGCCGCCTCTGATTCGCGCGCCCTCGAGATCGAGGTACCGGCGCCACCCGGCGGCCAGGTTCTCCGTGGCGAACTGGTCCCACATCCAATCGTCGATCCATGCCATGGTCTACCTTTTAGTGTGAGTCCGCAAGCATTGACTCGATGGATTCTGATTCTTGCTCTCGAGAATCTATTGGCAGAGCCGATGAGGATTCCGAGAGGCGGATTTGGCGAACGTCCGGAACCGCCGTATGATGGAAGAGCGATGCCGCATGTTCCTTCAATCCCCGAGAGCGGGCCATGGATCATCGTCCTTCGGTCGATCTCCTGGAATCGATCCACTTCTTTCCCGGTGTCTATAAGATCAAGGCGATCGGACGAGCCGACGATGACTTCGAGTCCCGGGTGGTCGAGGCCGTTTACTCGCATCTCGCGGCGCGTTCGGATCTCGATTACTCGGTGCGAAGTACCCCGGGAGGCCGTCACCTGGCGGTGACCCTGGATATCACCGTGCAAACTGCGGAGCAAGTTCGGGCCATCTACGCCGAGATCCGAGAGGTCAAGGGCCTGACGCTTCTCTTCTGACGCCCGTCCACCAATGTTGCAAGGAAATCGACTCGCCATCCGCAAGGTCGGTTGTCCAGGATTCGCTTCTGCATGGTTGCTCCGATGGACGAGACGACGCAATCGTCGTTCGTCCGGCTGACTTTGTCTGTAGCGGACGAGCGAGATGGTTGACCGGATGTCGAGCGGGTTCGTAGAGTAAGCGAGACAGTCGCCTGGGCGAGGCTGAAAGCCACGCCGATTGGCGTGGACGCCCCGCTCCGGCCGTTGGTTTGCGGGATGGCACTTGATACCGGACGGGGTCCGATGAGTGACGAACCGGTTTCGCCGCAGTGGATCGATGTATCGCAGGTGGATGACCTCCGGGATGTGGTTCATCGTGCGGTCGCCTGCCTGGCACAGGGGGGCCTGGTGGGCCTGGCGACCGAGACGGTCTACGGCCTGGTGGCCAGCGCCCTGGATGCCCGGAGCGTCGCCCGGGTCAAGGCGATGCGCACCTCGGATCCGCACCGTCCTCTGACTTTACTCCTGAAAGGGCCCGAAGAGGTTACCGACTGGGTGCCGCGAATCTCCGAGTTGGGCCGCCGGCTGGCCGGGCGTCTCTGGCCTGGGCCGGTCACATTGATCTTCTCCGGGACCTTGTCAGATGGGCTGTATGAACGCCTGCCCAGTGATGTCCGTGCCTTGATCTCCGCTTCCGGCGACATCGCACTAAGGAGCCCGTCGCATCCGATCGTCCGAGACGTGCTACGGCTGCTGCCGGCGCCCCTGGTCATCGCGATGGTGGCGACCCCCGAGCACCCTGTCCCCATCACGGCCGACCCGCTTCGTGGCCTCGCGGGTCTGGACATGGTCATCGACGCCGGTCCAACGCGGTACGGACAGTTAGCCACTGTGGTCAGGATCGACGAAGAGGCGTGGTCCATCGAACGCCCGGGGGTCGTTGACGCCGCAACCCTCATGCAAGCCTCCTGCCTGATCATCCTGTTCGTCTGCACGGGCAACACCTGTCGCAGTGCCATGGCCGAGGCCATTTGCAAGCTCCTCCTGGCCCGGAGGCTTGGCTGCCAGGTCTCGGACCTGGAGCAACGTGGGTATCTGATCCGATCCGCCGGAGTGGCCGCAAGCAATGGTGTGCCGGCGGCGGCTCATGCCATCGACGTCGTCCGGGCCCTCGGAGGATCGCTCGAGCACCACCGCAGTCGCAAGATCGCCGTGAATCTGGTGCGTCAGGCCGACTGCATCTTCGCCATGACCGTCAACCATCTCGAATCCCTCCTCGCAGCCGTCCCCGAGGTCGAACATCGCACCTTCCTGCTCGATCCGGGCGGAGCAGACGTCGTCGATCCTGTCGGCTCCGATCACGAAACCTACCGCCAAACCGCGCAGATGATCGAGGCCATGCTCGAGCATCGACTCGACGAGATGGGATTCTGAAAGGCTGCCCGTGACGGTCGCCTGACGTTCGTATTCGCCGGGAATCTCAGTCGGCCTCACCCCGCGGTGCAGCTATCAACCCACCCTATGAGGCGTCTCGTACACGCTTGAGAGCACAAGTCGGGTCTCAACGAGTCCCATCCGGTTGCGTTCGATCAAATCCATGCAATCCTGAAAACACACACTTCGCTTTCGCCAGATCCCTGCGATTCCGGAGACGCTGAAGGCTGCCTCACGAACAGCGGCCTCGTCGATCACTCCTAATCCCGCCGTAAGGTTCTCCCGATTGAGAGGAAATTGAGGATTGAGATAATTAGGTAGTCTGGCGTTACTAAAATAAATGCAACGATTTTTCGAGTCTCATTGTTCAGGCAATCTACACAACTTGTCGCGATCATAGATCGGATATCGAGACAGGGCGGCCGCTCAATTGGGTTCGTTTTTCGAGTTTTCGATGTCGGCTCGCACTTGGTTGGGTTCGTTTTCGAAATCCTGCCACAAGTCGCGCGGTCAATTGGGTTCGTTCGTCGGCTTTTCAAGTGGGCCAAGAGGCATCTCAGCCTCTTTGGCAGGACCTGAATAACACCAAGCATGCAACAATGAACCCTTACAACCAATCAGGCGTGCGTGATTACATCCATTCGTCAGTGCGAATCCGGCGCGATCACGCGTGCTGTCATCGACTCGGGGCGACACTCGGCGGACCACACGGCCAGGTGACCTCCCAGGTTTCAAGAACGACGCCCCTATGATTGAGGATGCCGCAACTTTGAGAAAATGTTAACGCATTTCGCTGGAAACGGCCCTTTTTTTTGACTTAAGTCCTTACAATATATAGAGAAAAATTTCTTGAAATTTTTCTCGCACCGGGGGATTAGCTCGGGTGCGCGGTCGGTGAACGATCGCGCCTGCCTCATGCAAGGGACGTCAGGAGGAAGTCCGCTTTCGTCCGCGAGTCTCCGCGGGAAAAAGACGGGAAGCCTGAATCGGTGAGCGTACGTTCGGGACACTATATGAAGCAACCACGGTCAAGCGGTCAGGAGTCGCATTCATGCCCGAACGCTCAGGATCGGGAACAGTATACGATCAGGTCCGGATCCTGTTCACGGCAGGGACCTCGGTGGGGTTGTCTGATCGCGACCTGCTGGAGCGGTTCCTTCAGGGTGGACCCGAGTCGAGGGAGGCCGCGTTCAAGGCTCTGGTCGAGCGCCATGGTTCGATGGTCCTACGCGTTTGCGAGCAGGCACTCAGGGATCGACACGCGGCCGAGGATGCGTTCCAGGCCACATTCCTGGTGCTGGCTCGGCGGGCTCGTTCGATTCGCAAGCATGATTCCGTGGGAAGCTGGCTGTTCGGCGTCGCCTGCCGGGTGGCCGCGCGCATCCGGATGTCCGAGGCGCGACGGCATCGGCACGAACGGCAAGGCGCGATCGTCCGGGCTCATGCGGGCTCCGTCGAGGTCGAACTCATCAGAGCACTGGCCCGAGCTTCATGGCGAGATTGCTCGACTCCCGGAGAAGTACCGGATTCCCATCGTAATGTGTTACCTCGAGGGCCTGACGCATGAGCAGGCGGCAGGCCGACTCGGCTGGCCGGTCGGGACCGTGAAGACCCGGCTCGCGCGTGCCCGCGACCAGCTCCGATGGCGCCTGGAACGCTACGGTTGGACGGCCATGCCATGGGTTCCGAGCGAGCCATTTCGACCTTCGGAGATCGCCGAACTTCCTCGAGTCTTGCTGGACTCGACCACCCGGTCAGCGTCCGGGTTCGTCTCCGGAGTCGGCGACGGTGGATTCGCGTCTTCCCACGTATTCGCGATCACACAGGGAGTTTTGAAAAGCATGTTGCTGAATAAGTTGAGAGTTGCAGCAATCGCCCTGTTGGGAGTGATGGCCCTCGGCGTGGGTGCCATGGTCCTCGCCCGCCAAACCGCTCGGACGCCGCGAGGCGATGACCAGGCCGGTCCCGTGTCAACGCCCGCCAAGGATGATTCTCAGCCCACGGTGCTTCGCCTCCACGGCACCACCGCCTACGATCCCTCCAAGCTGACGGTCGTCCGCTCGCTCATCGATAATTGCCGCGTCGACGATGTCCTCGTGGACCTGGGTGCGACGGTGAAGCACGGCGACCCGCTGCTGAAGGTAACCAGCAGCGACCTGGCCGCGGCCGTGAGCGAATACGAACTGGCGTGCACCCAGTGGAAGCACGACAAGAGAAATTACGATTACAAGGTTCCACTGGCCAAGGAGAACACCCTTCCCAAGAAGGAGCTGTTCGACGTCGAGGACAACGAGGCCCGCAGCCGGCTGAAGATGAGGATCGCCAAGGATAAGCTCCTGGGGTATGGCCTGACTGAAGAAGAGATCACGAACGCCCCCAATGAGCACACCCTGCAGAAAGGCAAGTTCATCCTGCGGTCGCGTGCCGACGGCATTGTCGTCAAGAGGACCGTCGTGACGGGGAATTACTATGAGGGGAAGGACGAGTTAATGATCATCACCCCACTTGACCGTCTTTATATCACTGTGAACGTCAGCGAAACCGACGCCGAGTACGTCATGGTCGGACAGGCCGTGAAGGTCATCTTTCCATTCGCCTCGCAACGGGTGATGGCCGCCAAGGTCGACTACGTGGATAGGACGATCAATCCCGAGACGCGGATGGCGAAGTTCCGCACCACGATCCCCAACCCGCAAGGTCGCTACAAGGCCGGGGCCTTCGTACGCGTTGACGTGGATCTCGGCCCCATGGCAAAACCATCGCGGCTCACTGATGTCCCCGCGCCGAGCAAGTCCAAGCTCAGTCTCGATGAGCGATTGAGCGAGGTCGAGCGACAACTCCAACGGCTCCTCGATGAGAAGGATGCTCGAGCCCCGAATGCCAGGATCCTCGAGCGGTTGGATGAACTGGAACGGAAGTTGGATCGGGCCCTTGACCTCAAATTGCGCGTAGCATGGCTGCCAGAGTCGGCCTGGTGGGCCCACAAGACCCGGGAGGTTTTCACGTGCGATTGCACGCTGCCAATAATGCGTGCATGATTGCTCGCGTCCAGCCGACTTAACGCCAGGCGAGGCAGGTGTCGAGTCTGCCGCGGCGTGGGGCTCGCGCGGATACGGCCTCAAGCCGTCCAGCGGCAAGTTCGCTCGGCGAATGGAGTTCCGCGGCGGGTTCCGACGTGTGGGAATTGCGCGGCCGTGACCATGCAGTCGACCTTGCCAAGAACCGGGGGAATGCCCAGAATGACCGTTGGGGAGTAGTCGGCAGGGGAGGCCGGATCGCCGTCGGTGCAGGCCTGGCGGTGGGATAGCCGGGAGGACGGTCCCACTGTCGATCCTTGTGCCCCGTCGGAGAGAACCTGGCGATGGCGGTTGCCCCTCTGCAAGCCCCGGCGCAGGCGATGGAATCCGGTACGAGCCCGGTCCATCGCCTGGGCGAACAAGTCTTCGACGCCGTCGCGGAGATCGGCGACGTCGCGCATTTCTCGGTGATGACCCTGGTCTGGATCGTCCGGCGACGGTCGCGATGGTCGGTCCTCGTGCCGATCTTCTATGCGATCGGCGTCAAGAGTGTCTCGGTGGTGGCGATCACCGGGACCTTCATCGGCATGGTGCTGGCGGTGCAGGCGCATCATCAGTTCGCCATGATGGGACTGGCGACCCGGCTGGGGTCGGTGATCAATATCTCGATCGTCAAGGAGTTGGGACCGGTCCTGGCCGCGACCATGCTCGCGGGACGGGTCGGATCCAGCATGGCTGCCGAACTGGGGACGATGCGCGTGACCGAACAGATCGACGCGCTCTCGGCGCTGGGGACCAATCCCATCTACTACCTGGTCGTCCCGCGGTTCCTCGCGTGCGTCCTGCTGATCCCGCTCCTGACCCTGATGGGCGACTTCATGGGTGTCATTGGCGGTGCGGTCGTGAGCACCCAGATCCTCAATGTCGACTCGTTCGCCTACTGGAAGCACACCCGCGATTTCGTGGACAGTCTGGATATCTTCGCCGGTGTGTTCAAGAGTTACTTCTTCGGCGCCGGGATCGCCCTGATCAGTTGCCATCGGGGATTCAACTCCCGCGCGGGCGCCGAGGGGGTAGGCCGGGCCGCCACCGAGGCCTTCGTGTTCTCGTTCATCGTCATCCTGTTCCTCGACTTCGTGATCGGGCTCGGCTGGAACGGCGTGTACAACGCCATCTGGCCCTCGGCCCAAGGACTCTTATGAACCCAGTGGAAGCGGCTGGTGGGGTCAAGCCTGACGACGTGATCGTGCTGCGCGCGGTGAGCATGCGATTCCGGCAACAATCGGTCCTCCGCGAGATCGACCTGGTCATCCGCCGCGGCCAGACGGTCTGCATCATCGGCGAGAGTGGCTGCGGCAAGACGGTGATGCTCAAGCTGATCATCGGGCTGTTGCAGCCGAGCCAGGGGAAGGTGGAGTTCGACGGCCGCGACGTCGCTGGGCTCGACGGCAAGTCGCTGGTGAAGATGCGGCTCCGGTTCGGGTTCTTGTTCCAGATGGCGGCCCTGTTCGATAGCCTCACGGTCTTCGACAACGTGGCATTCGGCCTCCGCGAACACCATTTCTGCGGGGAGGACGAGGTCCGCCGGATCGTGAGCGATCGGCTCCAGGAAGTGGGACTGGCGGGCGGGATCGAGCAGAAGAAGCCGGCCGAGCTCTCGGGTGGCCAGCGGAAGCGCGTCGGCCTGGCGCGGCGCTGGCCATCGGACCGGAAGTCATGCTGTACGACGAGCCGACCACCGGGCTGGACCCGATCATGAGCGACGTGATCAACGAGTTGATCCTCCAGACCCAGCAGACCAAGAAGACGACCGGGGTCGTGGTCACGCACGACATGAAGACCGTCTCCAAGGTCGCGGACCGGGTGGTGATGCTCTACCCACTGCCGCGGCTCGGCCCGCGCGAATCGCAGATCCTGTATGACGGGCCGCCCGAGGGCCTGGAATCTTGCCCCGACCCGCGCGTCCGCCAGTTCGTCCGCGGCGAGGCCGGCGAACGCCTGCGCGAGATGGCCCTGCTCAAGTCCTCGCCCGGGCACGAGGCCCATTAGCGTCGATCCGGAGCGATTACGAGGTTGATTATGAATGAACGGCTGATGCAGTTCCGAATCGGCATGTTCGTGATCGTGGCCGGGCTGGTCCTGACGATGATGATCGTCTGGTTCGGGGAATCTCCCTCGCTGCTGCGCGACCAGGTGTACGTGAAAGTCCGGTATGCCGAGGCGCCGGGGGTCCTGGAAGGAGTGCCTGTGCGCAAGAGCGGGATTCGCATCGGCGAGGTGGTGGCGATCGCCTTCGATGAGCGGCCGAACCAGCCGGACGGCGTGCTCGTAACGCTGGCCCTTGAGCGCCGGTATCACGTCCGCGAAGGGTCGAAAGCCCGGCTGACGCGCTCCCTCATCGGCGACGTGGCGATCGACATGCTGCCGGGCACCAGTCTCGAATTCATTGCGGCCGGCAGGACTCCCATCGCCGCCCCGTTCATTGATGGAGAAGTGGCGCCGGATCCGTCGAAGGCCCTGGCCGCGGCTACCAAGGCGTTCGAGTCGGCCGGAGATACGCTCGCGTCGATCAAGGCCGCCGGCGATGGACTTGTGAAGATCACCAAGAGCGCCGACAACCTCGACAAGCTCTTGACCACCTGGAATGCGACGGGCCAGGACGTCACCGGCGCCGCCCAGGGGATCCGCCGATTCATCGACGCCAATGAAGCGGAATTCAAGCCGGCCATCGCCAACATCCGCCAGGTCGCCGCCAAGCTTGACAAGACGCTCGACGAGCAGACCCAGGAATCGCTCCGGGTCGGTATTCGACGATTCTCCGAGGTCGTGGCCCGCATCGACGCCGGCATCGCCGATCTCCAGCCCGCCCTCAAGGACCTGGGCTCCGACGTCAAGCGTTCGCCGACGACTGACATCGGCCAGACCATCCGCCGCGTCAACCTGATCGCGTCCGACCTCGAGTTATTAACCCGCAAACTCCGCGACACTCGGGGCCAGTTGAACACCGATGGCACCCTCCAGAAGCTGATTGTGAACAGCGAGCTGCACGATAATCTGAACCGAATGGCCCTCTCGGCCAACCAGGCCCTGGTCCAGCTCAAGACGGTCCTGGCCTCGCTCCGGACCTTCGCCGACAAGGTCTCCTCGGACCCCGCCTCGATCGGCCGGGGGGTGTTCCAGAGGTAGGTCATCCGCCGGGCGATCGGGTCGTCCGAAGCCCGTGGCCACGTCCGATCGCCGGACTACGAGACGACCGGCTGAGGGCCACAACCCGCACATTGGCCCAGGAACTCGGGGACGGAAACACCCGAGGAAGGGAGCGCGTTCCAGCTCGGTAGACCCGGATGCGTCTGCACCATGTACGCCCAGTGGCCGATCTGGAGCGTTTGACCAGGAGAAGTGAACATCTGATTCTCCATAGTCCACTTGCCAAACTTCCTCTGCATCACGCCGGATCCTTCGGTGATCGAAGGGCTCGATGAGCTGCTGGTTGACGTAAAGGTCAGCAGGACCTTACCTTGGGGCGTGACCGATCCCACCATGGATGAGCAGGAAGCGGAAGACGACCCGAGCTGAGTCACCGTCGTTCCCCAGAAGTAGCCGTCTCGGTAACCGGTGATATGAAAGACGGTCTGGTCACTGACCGGCGCCAATTTTCCGGTCGAGCTGTTGAATAGCACGGCTGGTAGGTTCGAGGTCGGCACGTACCAGTAGGTATCGGCCAGCCAGGACCACCGTTTCACAGTCGGGGCTGCATTAATCCGCGCCTCATGGTGGGCTGGATGGTTCGCGACCCGAACCTCCGCTTGGACCGGACCCTGGCGAATCGGTGCGAACTCTCTCTGATGATGCCGAACAGTGCTTCCGAGCGAAGGTGGCAGGAGGTAGGTCACTCGGCCCGGAGAGCTCATGACCAGGCGATCCTCCAGGAGCGCGTCGCGACCCGGAATGAAGTGTTGACGACTTCTCCTCGAGCCATGCTTCTTGAGTGCCATCAGTCGTGCCTCGGAGCCATGAGTTTCTGAACAGATCCTATCCACACGTGGATGACGAGACGCCTCGCGAGTGCCATGCTGGCGGTTCAGGAGCCTCGTCGCTCCATGGTCAGGCCCGCAGGAACGCTTCGTCCCGATTAATCGTAGGATAGCACCGAAACGGGCCGTCGACCGCACTGCGCACGGATTCGCGATCAAGCCGATGGTGACGGTTGGCCGATCTTTATCGAGGCGGCGGACCGGGTATTTCGGGGCGGGGACCACCGAGGTCATGAATTGCGGGATGATCGTCCGGAGCGTGGCGGGAGTCCTCGTCTTCGGGCTGTCGAGCCTGGAGTGCCGTGCTCAAGTCACGCTGGCCGACGACATCATCATGGCGGCCCAGGGGAAGGAGAATGCGGAGCGACGGCGCGATACCGAGCTGGGTCGGACGCCCGGTACGGCGGCCAGCCCCTACCGGCGAAGCCCGGGCAGCAACGACATCCTCCTGGGCATCGATCCCGCTCGCAGGCTGGCGCCCCTGCCGCGGTTGACCCGCCGGCCGGCCGATCCCGGTGCGATCATGCTGCCCGGCGCGGAGCCGTTCGGCGCGAGCATGGCCTGGCGCCGGCCATCGAGCGACTCCGTCTGCCCGTGGACCGTGGGCAAGGCCGGTCCGGAGCGGTGGAGTCGGCATCCGACGATCGGCTGGATTTCGGCCTCGACGAAGGTCCCCTTGACGGCCTGACGCTGGATTCGGCCATCGATCATCTGGTCCGAACCAGTCCCCAGCTCCGTACCAAGTTCCTGGAGATTCCCCAGGCCGAGGCCGACATCCTGTCCGCGGGGCTCCGTGCCAACCCGCTGGTATTCTACTCGTCCGACACAATTCCCTATGGCTCCTACTCCCCGCGGCGGCCCGGCGAGATCGAGCACGGCATCAGCATCGTGTACCCGTTCGATTTCAGCGGCAAGCGAAAGGCCCGGATTGCGCTGGCTCGGCGGGAGAAGGAGGTGCTGGAGGCCCAGTATCAGGACGCCGTGCGGCTGGAGATCGACAACCTCTATACGGCGTACGTCGACGCCCTGGCGGCCCGACAGGCCGTCCGAGCCGCCGAGCGGAGCCTTGGGCTGATCGACCAGATCTTACGCGGTGCGCAGGCCAGGCCGGCGCAGCGCGGCGGACGAGGAGAGTCTCGACGACCTGATCATCGAGCGAGATATCACGGCGATGTCGGTGGGCGACGAGCGGGACCGCCATCAGAAAGCCCGAAAGCGGCTGGGTGGCCTGCTCGACCTGACGGATGAGCAATCTGAGCACCTGGAACTCTACGGGACTCTCCGTGTTCTGGACCCGAAGCTTCCCCCCGCGGAGACCCTGGTTTATGTCGCGCTGCGCCACCGGCCAGATCTGACAGCCCATCGCCTGGGAATCGCGCGTGCACGCGCCGAGATGGATCAGGAACGGGCCGAGCGATTCTCCGATGCCTATTTGCTGTACAGCCCCTTCGAGTATCACGACAACGGGCCCACGGGGCTTCAGAGCGCGGCATCCTGGGGGGCCGGGCTGTTCGTCTCGATTCCGCTGTTCAACCGAAACCAGGGGAACCTGCTCCGGGCCAGGCTCAACATCGAGCAGAGCCACCATGAGACCTCGGCGCTGGAGCGCGAGATCGCCGACGAGGTGCGACAGGCGGCCCGCGATTTCGCGAACACGATCGGCGACGTGCGACGGCTGGAGCAGGTCACGCTCCCGGCAATCCGTCGCAAGCGCGACCGTGCTCGCGCACGGCTGGACCGGGGCGAGATCGGCGTCGCGGACTACCTGAGTATTCAGCGCGACACGACCTCGCTGGTCCGCTACTATCGAGACAGTCTTGCCCGGCACCGTCGGAATACACTCCGGATCAACACCGTGCTGGGCATGCGGCTTCTCCCTTGACGGGCCAGGGGAGCGGTGACGACTCGACCCCGCTACAACGCGGGTGCTATCGGGAAGACGTGGAGCCAGAGTGGAAGTGGGCGAACATCCTCGAAACGGCATTCGCAGCCATCGAGATCGGGCAATTGGCCGGTAGGCACTCGTCCGAACAATCGGTTGGGCCATCGGCGACCTGGACGTCGGTCCCGGCGGACTCGGAGGTGGCTGGCGGTTGCCCCGGTTGCGGCGCCGAGCCGGCGTCCCGAACCGAAGAGCCGGCATTTCGGGTTGATGATGGCCAGTGTGCCCACACAGCGATTCCACCCGTGGTGGCGGTGAAGAGGAACACTGCCAGCGAGATCCTTGCGATTTTTCTAAGCCACATGATTCTCAAGACTCCTTGCGTCAAGGACAGGACCACGGTAGAAACCGTTTGCGACGCCGCGAACCGGATCGCGGACGTGACCGTGGATTCGATCAGCGGGAGGGACAGGGCCGTCGGCATACCGGCCAGCCAGTTGGCCGCGATGATCGCCGACGAAGCCGTCACTCCGCGACGTTCCAGCCGCGACCGCAAGAGGCTTCGGCCGCGCGACAGGCGGCTGCTTACCGTACCGATCGGCCAGTGAAGCAGTCGCGCCGCCTCATCGAGTGATTTGCCCTCGAGGTGACAGAGCACGATCGGGTCCCGGAACTTGCCCGGGAGTCGATTCAACTCCTCGTGGAGCAGGGGGCGCAGGTCCACCTGGAATGCGTGGTCCGGGGCCGGCCCCGGGAACTCCTCGAGCGCCTCGACGCCGGTCGAGGGATGGTGCGCCGCGTCGGCCCGGGCCCGATGGGCCGTTCGGTACGCCACGCTGCATAGCCATGGGCCGAGCGAATCGCCCACATGGATCGAAGGCGCCTTTCGCACCAGGACCAGGAACGTGGCCTGGAATGCGTCATCCACGTCATGGTGGCGCCTGAGGATCTGGCGACAGATCCCCAGCACCATCCCCGCATGGCGATTCACCAGCTCGCGGAAGGCCGATTCGGCCGTCGCATCGTGACCACGGGTCTCCACGAACCGTCTGAGGAGCTGGGCGTCAGTCAGCCCGGTCAGCGTTCCGGCCGACCAGAGCCGCTGGAGTTGACGTCCCGCCTCGCCCGACTTGCCTCGGATCATCGCGTTTCGACCCTCCCCACCGTCCCGTCTCTATCCAGTAATGCAGCGAACCCGCCGCGCCATCCCAGATTCCGGCAATAATTCGGGGCAGGCGGGGTGTTGACGCATGCCGGCGTGGGTTGCCCGATGATCCCGCGAGAATCACCCGGCGACTGGCACGACCGCCTTGACGCGCGGCGCCGGCTCGGGTTTAGATGAACGTGCCCACGCACTTGCTGGACGATCCCCACCCAAACGCAACGAGGGCTTTCCCATGCGCTCGCCCAACCGCCGTCATTTCCTCCAGGACACCGCCGCGCTTGCAGCCAGCCTCGCCACGATCCCCGCGATGGCCGCTCGGGGCGGCGAGATCGCCGAGGACGATGATGCCAAATCGGCCGGTCCGAATGATACCCTACGAGTCGCGGTGTGCGGGGTCCACGGTCGGGGCATGGATCACGTCCAGGGCTGGAGCCATCTCAAGGACGTGCGCATCACCACGATCTGCGACATCGACCTGAACACCACCGCACGCGCCCAGAAGGCGATCGCCCGGCATTACGGCACCGAGCCCAAGGTCGTCCAGGATGTCCGGCGGGTGCTCGATGATCCGTCAATCGACGCGATATCGATCGCCACGCCCAATCACTGGCATGCCCTGATGGCGATCTGGGCCTGCCAGGCCGGCAAGGATGTCTACGTCGAGAAGCCGGTCAGCCACAACGTCACCGAAGGCCGTCGGATCGTCGAGGCCGCGCGTAAGTACAAACGGATCGTCCAGACCGGCACCCAGTGCCGGAGCCACACGGGCATCCAGGACGCCATGGCCTTCCTCCGCTCGGGCAAGTTGGGCCAGATCTACATGGCCAAGGGACTCTGCTACAAGCCGCGCGGGTCGATCGGCCACAAGGACGACGGACCGGTGCCGGCCGGCGTTGACTACGATCTGTGGTGCGGCCCGGCGGAGAAATTGCCGTTCAATGCGAACCGATTCCACTACAACTGGCACTGGTTCTGGAACACCGGCAATGGCGACCTGGGCAACCAGGGCATCCATCAGATGGACCTGGCCCGCTGGGGCCTGGGTAAGAACGAGATGCCCAAGGCCGTGATGGCCTCGGGCGGCCGGTTCGGCTACAAGGACGACGGCCAGACGCCCAACACGCTGAGCGTCAGCTTCGAGTTTGATGACTGCGAGCTCCAGTTCGAGGTCCGTGGGCTGATCACCAACGATGAGGCCAAGGTCAAGATCGGCGACATCTTCTACGGCACCGAGGGAATCCTGGCGATCACGAGCTACGAGAACTGGCAGGTCTACTTCGGCCCCAGGCTGGAGAAGGGGCCGAGCGGCCACGGCGGCGGCGACCATTACGCCAACTTCGTCAAGGCGGTCAAGGCGCGCGACCACAAGCTCCTCAACGCCGAAATCGAAGAGGGACACCTCTCCAGCGCCTACTGCCACCTGGGCAACATTGCCTACCGCCTGGGCCGGAAGCTTCACATCAATCCGTCGTCCGAGTCGTTCGTGAACGATTCCGAGGCCGATGCGATGCTTACACGCGAATACCGCCCGGGGTTCGTGGTGCCGACGAAGGTTTGACCGGGATTCCTCGTCGAGGCTCGACCTCGATCCTCGCGCACCCACTGGCATCTCCGGACCCCATGATCGGGGCGGAGGTGCCGGGGCGACGATACGCCTGCCCTGCTGAGCCGAATCGTTCGGCCACACGGACAACCTCATGTTCTGGCTGCTCTTGCCGGTCGCCGCAGTCCTGGCTTTTCTGGTCCTTCTCGGTCTGCTCACCATCGTGGTGGGGTCGTTCGAGAAGTTGCTCGTGTGGCCCTATGTCCCGATCCGAGCCACCCGGCCCCCTCACGCCAGCTCCGAACCTGCCGGGAGTGATCACGATGGGCCGTCGGAGCCGGATTCCTCGATCCCCATCACCGAACATTTTCGTGCGGCGAACCTGACGGCCGAGCAGTCTGGCTTCACGTTCCTCGGGGCCTATCGGCACGGGAAAGGCAAGATTTATCGCCTCCGCTATAACTTCTGGATCTCGACCGACCGAACCGTCCTCGCCCAGACGAGCACCGGGACCCTGGCGGGCATCCCGATGTCGATCACCAAGTTTTTCACGCGACTTCATGACGGTCGTTGCCTCGTCACCATGGACGAGCTCAGAGGGCGGGACACCGATCTCTCCGGCAGCCTCCTTCAAGAAGTCCTCACCGGATCCGAGTTCCTGGAGCTCCTCGATTGGCACCTCCGGCGCCTGGCAGGTGCGAGTCAGCCCGCCGTCCCTTACTCGGCAAAGGACCCACTCGGCGATCATCGAGCCTTCCGTTCCGAGCAAGCGAACCGACTCGTCGAGCGCGGACTTGCCAGGTTTCTCGACGCCGAACGGAACGTCTATAAGTACACGCCTCGTGCGGCCACTCTCGTGGCGATCCGTCCCTATCTGAAACCATACCGACCCAGCCGCTCCACCGATCACGGGCGGGAAGTGATTGCCTTCCCCGAACCGGGACAAAGCAGCACGATCCCCGCGGGACGACGAGCTCCGAACAGGACCGGGATCCTCAAGAATGTCGAGGTCTTCTTCTGGATCGTTCTCGGCGTGGGAGCGGTCTCAACGTTCAGCCGAGGCCCGGCCGTGAACCGCGCCCAGGCCATTTTCCGTGCGTCGGTATCGGGAATCGGGCTGGCTGGAATCGTGATCGTGTGGCTTGTCAAACGTCGATTGGCCGCGTCCGCGGCACGGGAATGGGGTCGATCGCGAACGTCCGATCGACTCGGGGACTCGACCCAGCCGATGCACGAGATCGAGAGGGGCACCTGGGCCGAAGATGACTCGCCTGATCGAGTCTAGGTTACCGCGATACCGTTCCGTTCCGCTTCGGCGGACGAATCCATGAAGACCCCGATCTTGCGGTATTTGTCGTACCGGCGATCGAGTAGTTCGTCGATGGGCAGGTCCTGCAGTTGCCGGAGGGCATGAATCAGGAACGTCTTGAGGTTGGCGGCGGCCTCGCGGTGGTCGCGATGCGCCCCGCCGAGCGGTTCGGGGATGATCTCGTCGATGATGCCGAAGCGGAGGAGGTCGCGGCTGGTCATCTTGAGCGAAGCGGCCGCCTTCGGCGCATGCTCGCTGCCTTTCCAGAGGATCGAGGCACATCCCTCGGGACTGATGACGGAGTAATACGTAAACTCGAGCATCGCGAGTCGATCGCCGATGCCGATCCCCAGGGCTCCTCCCGACCCGCCCTCGCCGATCACCACGCAGATGATCGGGCTGCGAATCTGGCTCATCGCCATGAGGTTCTCGGCGATGATCGCGGCCTGGCCGCGCTCCTCGGCCGTGATCCCCGGATACGCGCCGGGCGTATCGATGAACGAGATGATCGGCAATCCGAACTTGGCGGCGAGCCGCATCTTCACGAGCGCCTTGCGATATCCTTCGGGGTGGGCGCAGCCGAAGTGGCAGGCCGTGCGCTCGGCCAGGTTCTTCCCCTTCTGATGGCCGATGAACATTACCTTGTGCTCATCGAGGTGGGCCAGGCCGGTGACGATCGCCTTGTCGTCGCCCACGGCGCGGTCGCCGTGCAGCTCCACGAACTGCTCGAAGAGCAGGTCGATGTAGTCACGGGTCTGGGGGCGGCGAACATGCCGCGAGACCTGGACAATCTGCCAGGGATCCAGTTGAGAATAGATCTCGCGCTTCAGCGCCGCCAGCTCGCGACGGGTCCGGCGGATCAGTTCGGCAATCTTGGTCGTGTCGCCCGCGGTGCGGTTCTTGGCGTACTGGGCCTCCATCTCGGAGAGGCGGGACTCCATCTCCAGGATCGGCGCTTCAAAGGCCAGACGCGGTTCGCTGGGACTGGGCATCGATGCTGAGTCCTCGACTGATCGAGACGCGATACGGGAACGGGAACCCGGTGTGGGCTCGAATCTCAGGCCGACGATCCACAACCATCGCGTCTGACGGGCGGAGGATCTCGATCACGCGAAACCCTGGTCGCGCCCGGCCAGGGGATCGGGATCGTCCTGGAAGATCCGGACGGGGCGGAATCGCGACAGGAACTCATCCAGGCTGCTGAACCGGTTGACCGCCCGCTTCTGGATCATCTTCATGATCAGATCATTGAATTCCGGCGTGACCCGCTTGTTATGGCCGGTCAGCGGGATCGGTTTTTCGTTCAAGTGCTTCTCGAGCAGCTCTTGCGACGAATTGGCGCGGAATGGCGGGCGACCACACGCTAATTCATAGCAGGTGATCCCCAGACTGTAAATATCGGACGAAGTCGATGGGGGCTCGCAACGGATTTGCTCGGGAGAGATATAGGTTCGCGTTCCCTGTCGGGGCACCTTGCCGCTGAACAGCTTGAGAAAGCCGGTCGCGACCCGCCGCGCCAGCGCATAGTCGATCACCCGTACCTCGCCCGACTTGCTGAACAAGATGTTCTCGGGCTTGACGTCACGGTGAACCCATCCCTTGTCATGCATGTAGGAGAGCGCCAGCGCGGCCTGCTCGATAATCCGGTGGAGAAGCTTGATCGGCATCGGGTAGACCGAAGGGCGGGCGATCGAGAGCTTCAGGTGCTGGCCCCCGAACAACTCCATCACGAAATACGGCTGAACCGGATCTTTGACGACTTCAACGACCCGGATCAAGTTCGGGTGGCGAAGCTCCATACCGAGCTTGGCCTCATGCATGAATGCCCTGTACTCAACGCGTTCCTCAGCTCGGGAGGCGAGCAACTGCTTCAGGGCGAAACGGCGCTGAGTGGCGTCATGAACGACCTCCATCACAACGGAGGTATGACCCGGATGGATCGTGCGCACGTAGCGATAGCCGCCGATGCGATCGTCACTGGTCGTGTTGATATCCGTGGCCACAATGCCCTCCGGAACGGACTGGAATGCTCGTGCGAGTAATACCGGGTTGCAAAGCAGCACGGCGTCTGGACCCGGGCCCATCAGGTCCCACGTAGGTTGACCATCATCTTACCAAAAACCGAAAAACTTGAGCAACTTCCGTCGGGAGTCATCGATCGTGTCGCCAGGCGTTGTCGCGGAAAACCGTGTTCAAGACGGAACCGACCGGCCACCGATGATTGGTGAGGTACTCAGGCGTCGTACTGCGCCTCTGCAGTAACCCTAACTCCAGTTCGACTGGTAGCTCGATCTCTTGGAGTTAATCCGGAAAGAGGATCGATCCCCGCAGGGATTCGGCCGAATCTCGCACGTTTGGGTGGGCAGGGATTCTGGTTACAACCCTTACATACTCACTCGGCCCCCGATATGTGACAGAATCTCGGGAGATTCCGGTCGATCTCGCCAGGTGAGTGCGTCTCCACTCGAACGAGCCGGAGATTCGATCTTCAAGAGACGCTTAACTTAACATCTTAGAGGCAAATGACTTACAACATTCTCGATCTGGAATCCGTCATTCTGAATCGATGCTTTTAACGCCTCTGAGCCTTCGTTTCGGAGCCGCGGAGGAGGTAGGACTCATGACGAAGGATCACGATTCGTGGCAGCCCGATCGCGGCCACGCAAACCCGCCACGACGACGGGGACCTGGCAATTCGACACCATGCGCCGTCTCGAGTCGTCGGCGAGCGCTGGAACAATTGCAGGCGGCCGTGGACGACAGGATGAATCGTCCGCTCCTGCTCACGGGCGAGCCGGGAGCCGGCAAGTCCTGGCTTGCCGGCCGGCTCGTCGACAGTCTCCCGACCGGCTGGCGAGCCCTCTCCGTGGAACTGACCTCAACGCTCGATGCCCTGGAGTTTCTCCGGCTCGTTGCAGATGCCCTGGGTCTTCCCATGACGGAACGCGTCGGCGTTGCGCGGTTACGGATTCGTGCCGCGCTGGAGGACGACGCCCGGGACGGTCGCAACTGGCTCCTGATCGTGGACGAGGTGCACCGCGGCTCCTCGGTGGTGTGGGAGGAGATCGACAGCCTCGCCGGTTCGCTGGGACGAGTCGGCGGTTTCTCGGCATTGCTCCTCCTCGCCCGGCCTGAATTCGTGCGAGAGATGACCCCAAGGCGCCTGGAGGGAAGGGCCGTCCGCTCGAGTCTCCACCTCCACCTGATGCCGCTGGATCTCGATGAAGCCCGCGAATTGCTCGGCGTGCAGGGCCGATTGGGGAAGACGGATTCCACCTCGACAGACCTGGAAGAATTGCACCGAGATGCCCTCGGTAATCCCCGGCTGCTCATGCAGATCGCCGATTTGCGACCCCAATTGTTCGGTCCGGGCCCGGGAACTCGATCGAGGAATGGGAGCAGCCAGGTCGCCGGATCCTCGACCGTCTCCGACCGTCCCGGATCGCGGAACGCCCCCCGCGTCCAGGCGACTGGCGAATTCCGGCCACTCGACGGAAGCGCCGTCGGGGCGACGAGCGGGCTGCCGATGGGGTCAGCTTCGTTGATCCCTACCAAGCCCCCGATTCGCCTGGAGGAGGGGCTGGTCGAGGTCGGATGGGACGGTGACCTTGAGGCCGAACCGACCCTCGCGGAAAGCTCGCCGACTGACGAGGGAGGATCGGCGTCGGTCGAGGCCGAACTCGAGGAGCAGGTAGTTGACGATCGTTATGCAGCCATGCAAGCCTGGTCGGAATGGAGCCGGAACCGCGAGCGATCCGTGCCATCCGAAGAGACGGCCGAGGGTTCCGGGGGTACGTACGCGAATCCCGATAACCCCGATAACCCGCTCCGCGAGGAACGGCCCGTCGGTCCAGACTCCTCGACTCCTGGCAAGATTCGGCCCGGGGCCGCCCACGATTTTGCACCCTATAGCCAGCTTTTCACCCGACTCCGACAGTCCAAGCAGGGTTGAGAGCCGCAACAACATTCGGACCAGAAACAATGGCCAACGAATCGTCCCATCCCTCAAGGCTTGAGGCCACGGCGGAAAAAGCGTCGGAAACGACTCATGAATCCGATATCCGTGCGCCGAAAGGATTTTAGGACGCCCTCATCACTACCCTGACCGGCGTGGGGGGGTGGTTGCCGACTTCACGAACGAGCAGGTGTCGCCAACGCAGATCCTGGTGCTCCCCGTCGTTTCTCTTCCCGGGAGGGACGGCGAAAGCGGTCAACCTGACCCGGGCGGTGTTTAGCCGTCCCCGGACAGGAGCTTCCGGAGGCGGCACCTGCTTTCTTCGACAATCCGTCCCGGCTAGGACCCCGCGTTCCCGAGGTTCACCAGCCCATCATTCCTGGCCCATCACGTGGATTCCCTTCCCGTCTCAGGGCGATTCGGCCAGTGGGTGAACCGTCTCATCCCCCACGGGAACCTCGTCCAACCTTCCCGTTCCGACTTGGCGCCGCGCGCGTCTCGGCGATAATCTACGCTCCGCACTCATGCCCGAGTGCGATCGTCATCACGGATCGTCCTACTGCTCGACAAGGAGTCGCGTCGCCGTGCCCGACCCATCGGCGCCCATTGTTGCGGACCCGTCCAAGCTCCTGATCTCGCTGGCGACCTATAACGAGGCGGGCAATCTTAAGCTGCTGGTGGAAGAGATCCGCTGTTATGCTCCGGCTTCCTCGATCCTGGTCATCGACGACAACTCACCCGACGGGACGGGGCGGATCGCCGACGAACTGTGCGCATCACTCCCGAACGTCCACGTGATTCATCGTCCCGGTAAATTGGGCCTGGGGACAGCGACCCTGGCCGCGGTTCGGTTCGCCATTGAAAACCAGTTCGACTACATGCTCAACATGGACGCCGATTTCAGCCACGATGCCCAGTACATCCCCGCCCTGGTGGCGGGGATGGCCGATCATGACGTGATGATCGGCTCGCGATACGTGCCGGGAGGCGGAGTCGAGGGCGGGTTCACGCTCAAGCGTCGGCTGATGAGCTCCGGGATCAACAGTTACGCTCGTCTGATGCTCGGACTCACGAGTCGAGACAACAGCGGCGCATTCCGCTGCTATCGTGTGAGCAAGCTGGCCGAGATCGACCTGGATCGCGTCCGGTCGCGAGGCTACTCGTTCCAGGAAGAGATCCTGTTCTGGTGCCAGTCGGTCGGGTGCCGGATCGGCGAGACGCCCATCGTGTTCAAGGACCGCCGAGCCGGCTCGTCGAAGATCAACATGCGCGAGGCGGCATCGGCACTCGGGATCCTCTTGCAGCTCGGCGTGGCGCGAAGGCTGGGCCGGATCTCCACGAAGCCCAAACTTGTCAAGTAGTTCGGTGAACCATGCCCGCCGACGGGATGCCGAGGATTCGACGACCGGCATCCTCTCAGGCCATCTCGCGTTCGCGCACCGTGACGTAGACTTCCTGGCACGCCTCCGCGATCCTCTCGCCCAGGCCCTGGTGCTTGCTCTCGAGCTGCCCGGAATACATGCTCAGGACCTTGCAGAGGAAGGCACCATGGCAGGCGTCCGCTTCATGGACGAGCTGCTCGAGAGATTCCTCGATCTGATCGGCCAGGTAGAGGAGGAACTGGGCCTGCCCCTTGATCTCGGCCAGAGATCGTCGCAATTCCGGCGTGGTGGACCCATTGGTCTGCGAGAAGCTCTCGGTGCCCGCGAACTCTTCCAGAGGAGCTTCGATCGTGTGCATAGCGGTTCCTCCGTGCGTCCCATTCCTTGAAGAGCTCATCCCACGTCCCCCCGATCGTGCGGGTCGAACGTCTCATCGACGAGCGATTCGAGCGCGGCACACAGGTCGCCCATCACGCGCATGTTCTGGCTCTCCTGGCGGAGATTGGCCGCGTGCATCTCGACTAGTTGCCGGATAAAAATCCGTGTGCCCGGATCCGACTCGTCGCGGAAGCGCTCCGCGTCGGCTACAGCGGCGCGGACCAGGTAATCCATGAATTGAAGCTTGCCGCGAATGGCAACGCAGAGCCTGGAAAGTTGGGAAGCTTCCGTGGACTCGGGTGCTGCTGTGAGTTGTGACATCCGTATCGCATCTCCCCGGTTCCCATCATATGGATTCGCTCCCGGCGGAGTGGCCGGGAACTTGGCATAGATTAATCGTCTCGGTAAGAGATCGCAAGCGGAAAGCTCGCGAGCGCCGATGTCGCTCGAGCTCGGGGTGATTCTCGTCAACGCAATCGCCGGGATCGAGCCGCCTGCCTGGTTTCTTTCGCCGTCGAACTGGAGTAAAAGGAGAAAGGCGGGACAAGACAAGGTTCGCTCATCTTCTCGGAGGAGTCCTCAACGATGTCAGGTGGATTGAGTCGTCGTGAGATACTGCTGGCTGGAGGTGCCGCCTGGCTGGGTGCCGGGACCATGAGCCGGGTCCTGGCCCGTCCCCAGGGATCGCCGAAGAAAGTCCTCTTCCTCATGAAGAGCGCGGGCTTTCCGCACCCGGTTGTGACTCGCTCTGGTAATAAGCCGAGCCTCGCTGAGCAGGTCCTGAAGAAGGCCGGCAAGGAGCACGGATTCGAGGTCCACGCGACCAAGGACGGCCGGTTGTTCGAGCCGGACAAGATCGGCGAGTGGGATGCCTTCGTGTTCGAGACGACCGGCAACCTGACCACCGAGGGGACCATGGAGAAGAGTCCGGCGATGTCGGCCGACGGCGAGAAAGCCCTCTACGACGCGATTCGCGGCGGTAAGGGGTTTCTTGGCATGCACTGCGCGACGGACACCTTCGGTCACTTTCCACCGCGCAACAAGGGGGCCGAGGACCCTTACATCAAGATGATCGGTGGCGAGTTCATCATTCATGGCGCACAGCAAAAAGTGGAAATCGAGATCACCGACCCCAACTTCCCGGGCGTCGCCGAGGGATTCGGCAAGATGGGTCGATCCTTCCGAATCGAGGATGAATGGTATGCCCTTAAGAACATGCCCGAGGACCTGCACGTGATCATGGCCCAGGTCACCAAGGGCATGTCGGGCTGGATGTACCAGCGGCCCAACTTTCCCATCACCTGGGCTAGAAACTACGGTAAGGGCCGGGTTTTCTACACCTCGATGGGGCACCGTGAGGACGTCTGGGAAAACCCGATGTACCAGGGGCTCCTGATGGGCGCACTCGGCTGGGCGACCGGCCGGATCGACGCCGACATCACGCCGAATATCAAGGAGGTCACGCCGGGATACAACCAGATTCCTGCCCGACCTGAAAGGAAAAAAGCCTGAACCTCGCCGGCAGGCTTTTCCCTCACGGAGTGGTCGCCTCGCTGGCGACCGCTCCCTCGACGATCGTCATGACGACCTGGGTCGCGAGCAGTTCCTTGGGCTTGACCCGGAACAGGTCGCGATCGAGGACCGTCACGTCGGCGCGGAATCCGGTCTTGAGGAGGCCCAGGCGATCCTCGGCAAAGGCCGCACGAGCCGAGCCGGCGGTAAAGCCACTGAGGGCCTCCTCGAGCGTGAGGAGCTGTTCCGGGTGCCAGCCGCCTGGGGGATGTCCCTCGGCGTCCTGGCGGGTGATCGCCGCGTAGATGCCCCAGAAGGGGTTGACGATCTCGACGGGGAAATCGCTGCCATAGGCCAGGGAGACGCCTGCGTCGGCGAACCATCGCCAGGCGTAGGCGCCGTCGACCCGGCCCGTTCCGAGCCGCGCGTCGGCCCAGCGCATGTCGTCGCTGGCGTGCGAGGGCTGCATCGAGGCGACGACACCCAGCTCGGCAAACCGCCGGACATCGTCCTTGCGCACCACCTGCGCGTGTTCGATCCGCAGCCGCGGATCGCGCGCTTCGGGGACCGCTTTCCGAGCGGCGGCATAGGCGTCGAGCACGAGGGCGTTTCCCTTGTCGCCGATGGCGTGGGTCGCGACTTGCCAGCCGTTGCGCAGGGCGGCCGTCGTGGTGGCTTCGAGCACCTTGGGATCCATCAGGAGCAGGCCGGAGTTCCCGGGATCGTCATGGTAGGGTTGGAACAGCAGGCCCCCGCGCGAGCCCATCGCGCCGTCGATGAAAAGCTTGATGGCTCGGAGCTCGAACCGCGCCCCGTCGGGACGGACTTCGGGGCGCCGGCTGACAACCGCGACCTGACCGCCATCGGCGAGCGAGGCCATGCCGTAGACCCGGATCGCGAGCTTGCCTTCGCGGTCGAGGTCGCGGTAGACCTCGGCGGTGCGCCGGGAGATCCCGGCATCATGGACGCCCGTCAGGCCGGCGCGGAGGGCCATTTCCTGGGCCGCGAGGAGCCGGCGCCGGATATCCAGCTTGGTCGGGGACGGGACCGCGCGGCCGACCAGTCCCATGGCTCCGTCGATGAACACGCCGGTTAGCCGCCCTTCCTTGTCCCGCATGATCTGGCCGCCGGCGGGAGACACCGAATCCTGGGTCACGTTCGCCGCGCCGCATGGCTTCGGAGTTCGCCCAGCCGGCATGGCCGTCGACCCGATGGAGCCAAACCGGCCGATGGGGTGCGACCTCGTCGAGCACGGCCGCGGTCGGGAAGGCGCCCCCGGGCCAGAGGCTCTGGTCCCAGTTCCGCCCGGTGATCCACGAGTCGCCGGGCGTCGCCTCGGCCCACGCCTTGACTCGCCGGCCGACCTCCTCGAGTGATGAAACCGCGCGCAGATCGACCTTGTCCCGAGAGGCGCCTAGCGACTCCATGTGGCCGTGGGCGTCGATCAGACCGGGCAGGGCGAACGCGTCCGGCCGATCGACGACCCGGGTCGACGGTCCGCGAAAACGCATCGCTTCGGACGCGGGCCCGACGGCGGCGATCGCCCCGTCGCGGATGGCCAGGGCCTCCGCCCAGGGGCGGTCGCGGTCTCCCGTCCAGATCCGTCCGACCTTGACGATCAACGAGGCCGGGCCGTCTCGATGCAGCCGGAGCGCCCGGCCCGGGAGCTTCCGCTTCGAGCCCGACTCCGTCGTGAGCCGCCCGTCGGCGATCAGGGCCGCGCCGTTGACAAACAGGTATCTCACGCCGGTCGCGTAACGGGTCGGGTTCTCGAAGGTCGCGACGTCCCGAAAGGTCTTCGGGTCGAAGACGACAAGGTCCGCGATGGCACCCTCGCGGATGATGCCCCGCTCGGGCAGGCCGAGGATCTCCGCGGGCCACCCCGAGCAGGATCGGATCGCCTGCTCGAGCGAGAGGACCTTCTCGTCGAGCGCGTAGCGGATCTTGCGAGGAAACGTACCGTAGGCGCGGGGATGAGGATGGTCGCCGCGGCCGGGCAGGTGTGTCGCGCCGTCGGATGCAGTGGCCACGAAATCGTGACGCATGATCTCGCGGACGTCAGGCTCGCTCATGCCGAAGCTGATCGCCTGCGCGCCGCCGTGTCGCTGGACCTCCAGTACGACCTCCAGTGGGGTCGTACTCGCGCACTGCGCGATCGCGACCAGATCGAGCCCGGCCCATTCGGGTCGCGGCGCGTACCGCGCGATCCGGACCGAGGCGCCGCCGTCGCGCCGGTCGAGCTCCTGCTGGATCTCGCGACGGAGCGCCGTCCCACGCACAGGATCGGCGGCGATCCGTCGGAAGCTCTCGTCATCGCCCTGAACGGCCCAGTGCGGCACGACCATCGCCGCCAGCCCGGTACTCGAGGCGATGTACGGATACTGGTCCGCCGTGACGACCTGGCCAGCCTTCCGCGCCGTGGCGAGCCGCTCGATCGCCGAGCGCGCCATTCCCCACTGCGCCTTGCCATTGGCTTTCAAATGCGAGATGTGCACGGGAACTCCGGCCCCTTTGCCGACAGCAATCGCCTCGTCGATCGCGTCGAGGACCCCGGCCTCCTCGGTGCGGATGTGCGAGGCGTAGAGTCCCCCATGACGGCCTGCGACCTTCGCCAGCTCGATCAGCTCGGCGGTGCGAGCATACCGGCTGGGCACGTAGATCAACCCGGAGGAGATGCCCCAGGCGCCGGCCTCCATCCCCCGCTCGACGAGCTGCTTCATCCGCGCGAGTTCGGCCGGGCTCGGCGGTCGATCCTCGTTCCCCAGGATCGTGGACCGAACTCGACCCTGCGGGACGAGATGAATCACATTCGTGCCGGCGCCATGTGCGTCGATCGCGGTGAAATAACGGGCGACGTCGAGCACTCCGCCGCCGCAGTTTCCCGTGACGATCGTGGTCACGCCCTGGGTCAGGTAATTGGTATTGAGACGGGTGGCGGCCTGGGTGATCCCGCTGTCGGAGTGAGTGTGCAGGTCGATGAACCCCGGCGCGACGATCAGCCCTGAGGCGTCGATCGATTTCGCACCAGGTTCGGTCTGGAACGAGCCGACGGCCACGATCCGGTCCCCACGCACGGCAACGTCTGCGAGACGTCCCGGAGCGCCGGTGCCGTCGATCAGCGTGCCTCCTTTGAGGACGATGTCCGCCGCCACACGGCGTGGACCTTCACTCGGATCGACTGCCTCACCGGACATCGCCTCTCGATGAATCATCGCCTGCGCCCACAGCAAGGCCGAGATGAGCATTGGCCAGATCATCGGCCGATCGTGCGGTTTCACGCGTGCTCCTCCGTCTGATTCGATTCATCGTGGTGTTCGTGCGAAGTCCGTGGCCTCCCAGTTTAACCGCTCGATTGGCGATGGTCACCAGAGCGACAGAAGAACCAAGGGAAGACCGCTGAGACAGCAATCGCGATTCGTCGGGCCCCACTCGGCCTTCGACGCCGAAATCCGCGGACCAAGAGGCGACAAAATAGTGATATCATAATATCCTATTAATAATATCCGATGATTTAACGGGGATCAATCGCATCTTAAGATTCTAGGCCGGATAATGCTTGATTTAAGTTGCATCAAGGGAGGCGATCGGTTGTAATGATCAACTGGGATGAACCGGCAGCGGCGATTCAACGAGATGAATCATCTTCACCTGTAGCCGCTCGGCCTGAGAGGCATCTCAGCAGTCTGATACAGAAGGTCGTCGCGTTGAAAGCGGACATCCTCGCGTCGATCGCGAGGTCCTCAGCACATCTTTTCGCCCGATCGCCGCGGTTGGTGAGACACTTCGCCAAGAGGTCGAACAGGAGCCACTGATGCTGGAGTTCTTCAACTGTGCCATCCGTCGAGAATCGAGCGCCTCGCAACGTCCGCGTCGCGATTTTCGGTCGCCGGGCCATCGCGCCCGACGGTCCGAGGTCGAGTGCGTTGAGGCCCGGATCCTGCTGGCCGGGAGTTGGATACCCGTGCCCACGCCGGCGCCCGGAGGCGTGGAAACGATGCTCCTGCTGACCGACGGCCGGGTGATGGCCCAAATCGGCGGCAGCGATGTTTGGTATGCTCTGAAGCCGAACACACACGGAAGTTACGCCAAAGGAACCTGGTCGCGCCTGGCCTCGATGCACGACACACGCCTCTACTACGACTCGGCCGTCCTTCCCAGCGGCAAGATCTTCGTCGCGGGGGGTGAAATCGGCACCGGCGGCAACACGGCCGAGATCTACGACCCAGCCACCAATCAATGGGCCTCGGTCACGTCACCGGACGCCGCCAATCTCCCCGACCCTCCCCTCAAGATTGGAGACGCCCCGTCCAAGCTTCTGCCCGACGGCGACATTTTGCTCGCCCCCGAAGAGCGATCTCCAAACTTTCCCTTGGTCCAGACGACGCTCGTCTTTCAACCCTCGACCGAGACATGGGTTCAGGGACCGAACCTCTACAAAGACCCCGGCGCGCAATTGACACGCAGTGCGAACGAGGAAAACTGGGTCCTGATGCCCGGCGGTAGCATCCTGGCCGTTGACAACGACGCGATCGGCTCGCCGGCGCCTACCCGTCGGAACGCTATCTCTCCACGACGAATCAGTGGGTTAATGACGCTACCGTCCCGGTCGACCTCTGGTACGAGAATCCTGAAGGCGAGAACGATACTGGCCCAGGGGTACTTCTCAACGACGGCCGGGCGTTTTTCCTCGGAGCCAGCGGTCATACCGCGATCTACACACCCGCAGCCCAGGTGAGTCAATCCGGCACTTGGGTTGCCGGACCGGACATCCCCAACGGACTGGGATCCTACGACGGGTCGGCAGTCGTACTTTCCAATGGCAAGGTCCTCTGCGCGGTCGGGCCGAAATCGGGCGATGGGCCGACGACGTTCGTCGAATACGACCCGGTCGCGAACCAGTTCACCGACGCGCCCAACCTGCCGAACGATACCTCTCAGCCCTTCACGTCCCGCTTCGTCGCCCTCCCCAACGGCGATGTCCTTTTCGCCGATGGGTCGAATCAGCTTGACATCTACAAGCCTGGAGGCAGACCGCGCGCCTCGTGGCGACCGACCATCACCCAGATCCGGCGCAACCACAACGGCTCGTTCCACCTGACGGGAACCCAGCTCAACGGCGTCTCCGAAGGGGCGTACTACGGCGACGATGCCCAGATGTCGAGCAACTATCCCATCGTTCGGCTCTCCGACGCCAGCCACCACGTCTACTACGCCCGAACCACCAACTGGACGATCGGCGTAGCGACTCGCAGGAAGTCGGTGTCGACGGATTTCACGCTCCCGGGGACACTCCCGACCGGGAAATATCGACTCTCAGTGGTGGCAAACGGCATCGCGTCGCGTCCGGTCGCGTTCTCCTACCACACCTGACATCGAGGAGCCGAGGACCTTCGTCCCCTCAGGATGGCGGACCTTATCGGCCGGCGGGTCGCCCGACATTTCCTGGGCTACCCCAACTTGGCCGACCACGAGGGCACGAGCTGAGAGTGATATTAGAAGCGGGCTTCGGAGGAGCCGGAGTGCTCGGCACCTGAAGCCGGATCGCTCGCGCATTAACCAGACATCTCCAAAGAAGAAATCCGACTCCTCCAGGCCGGAAAACCGTGGCTCATGGAGGAAAATCGGTATCATTGGGTGGTTCGAAAACGGGATTGAGGCCCGTCGCTCTTTCCCCGGACTCAATCGCCTCGAGGAAATCCTCGTTACGATGCTCGGTGAGCAGGAGGGTCTCTGACATGGCTTCTCACAGCACCAAACGCTTCGCCCTGCTCCATCGACTTGCGAATGAATTCGCCGAACGCAACCGACTCGGCGAACGCCCGGCGTTGCAGGAGTACGTCGACCGTCATCCCGAGCTGGGCGACGATATCCGCGAATTGTTCCCACTCCTCGTAGACTTGGAATCGGCGAAGCACGATCGCGACGAGGTGGCTCGGACCTCGACTTCCAGTCTTTCGACGCCGATGGGTCGCGCAGGCCGGGTCGGTCGATACGCCTCGATCGCCGCTCTGGGCGCTTCGCTGGCGGTGGTACTGCTGGCGACCGTCGTCTCCCTGATCGTCGCCGTCCGGTTCGACGAACCAGTCACGACGCGAGGCGCTTGCGGCCGAGGCGGAACGAACGGCCCGGGCCGACGCCGAGCGTGCGAGACAGCGAGAAGTCAGTCAGCGCGAACAAGCCGAGGCGACCGCGAAGGCCGCCAAGGCGACTGCCAAGACCGCCGAGGCGAACGTGAAGACCGCCGAAGCGGCCGCGAAGGCCGCCGAGGCCGGCCGCACGCGGGCGATTGAGGCTCTCCAACAGGCCGAGGAGAACTTCGCCAGGACTCGGACGTCGGTTCAGGAATACCTGACGGCCGCGAGCAGCGACGCCAGGCTCAAGTCGCCCGGTCTCTCGCCGTTGCGGGACCGACTCCTGCGGTCCGCCCTGGGATTTTATCAACAATTCCTCTTGGAGCGCGGGACCGACCCGGCCCTGCACCGAGAACTGGCGGCGGTTTACGAGAAGGTCGGGACTCTCTACAGGGATCTTGGCCAGCAACCACTGGCCGACCAGTCCTTCGCCCAGTCCCTGCGCCTCTACGAGGCCCTGGCAGCCGACGCCCGTGACGACCGCGAGATCCAGGACCGCCTTGCCAAAGCCCTGCATCGACAGGGGCAAAACGAGCGTGCGATCGCAATCTGGGAAAAGCTCGTTCGCCCGGACGACCCGCGGTACCAGGCGGACCTGGGAAATGCCTACAACGACGACGCGTTTCATTTCAAGGACGATCCAGCGAAGTTCCTGGAGTTCCTTCGCAAGGCCCTGATGATCCGAGAACGGCTGGTGCGGTTGCGGCCTCACGACCCCGACGCCCGGCTGGGATTGGCCACCAGCCTGAACCAGATCGCTCTTCAATTGAAAGAGGATCGCCACCACGAAGCCCTGACCTTGTTCCACAAGGCCCTCGAGCAAGGCGAAATTGCCTATCGACTCGACCCGTCCAGCGAACCCACCACCCGGTTCCTGGTAACGCTGCTCGATCAAGTAGCGACGAGAGCCAAAGCCTCCGGTCTGACCGAGGAGGAACTGGCTGCCCATCGCCGCCGGATCGAAGTCCTGGACCGCCGCGCTCGCGATAACCCGGGAGTCGCGGGGTTTGACGCGGATCTGGTCCAGGGCTATGCCGATTTCCTGGAGGCGCTGCGCGATGCCCGCCGATGGGATGAGGCGGCAAAGGTCGCGCACGAAGCTGCGCGAGCGGATCGCCAAAACCACCGAGGAAACGACGGCGTTTTTCGAGGGCGTCCGGGACTTCCACCTCGCCGTATATGCCATCGTGATCGCCCGAGCCGCGGTGCGCGCCGCCTGGGGAAGTGAAGACCGAACCCGAGGCTGTGGCGGTCGTGAATGCCCTGCGGAAGCATGTCCTCGCCGGCTGGCGCGACTCGAACTGGATGAGGACGGATCCGCGCACCGAACCGCTGCGCATTCGGCCCGACTTCAACGAGGTGCTGGCCCGGATCGACGAGCTGACATCGGCCGACGCCGCGACCTGGAACCCAGCAGCCTCGCTCGAAGAAAAGGCGTCCACTCGGCGGATCGTCCTGACGGCTCTGGAGGCCGTGGCCGCACCGCTCCCCCCGAGCCGATTCAATCGACGCAGTCTGGCCCGGGCGCGTTAAGAGTTGGCCCAAGCCCTGCTCGATGCCGGACAAGCCGAGGAAGCGCGGGGCCGCATCGACGAGGCCCTGACCGAGAGGAAGGAGCTTGTCGAGGAAGAACCGAACGACGAACGACTCCGCGCCGACCTGCTCCAGAGCCAGATCTCCCGCGGAGACTGTTTCGCCGCGGCCGGCCGGCTCAAGGAAGCGGGCGCGGCGTGGGAAGAAGGACTCGCCCCCCTCGAAGCCGACTTCGAGGCGAACCCGGATCGCTTCCCTCTGCGCATCGCCCTTGCGGAGGCGATCAGGCATGTCGGCGATCAATATGGGCAAGTCGGGCTGCTCACCGAGGCGCTTCGATTCCATCGGCGGTCGTTCGAGATTGAGGTACCTGCCGCAGTCACACCCTGGCATCAGCTTGCCTTGCTGATGGCCGAGGCCGGCGACACGGAAGGATTCAAGACCCTCGCCCGGCGCATGGCGAACGCGAAAGAGCTCGCGGAAACTCGTCAAGATGCGACCTCGATCGAGTGGCAGCAATGGGTCCCGGCAATCGCTCGTGTCCGGGCCGGACAGGTCAAAGAGGGTCAAGCCCGGCTGGTCGGCCCGGACGAACTGATCTGGAACTGGATCGGCGTCGCTCTGGCCGAACACCAGGTCGGTCACCCCGACGCGGCACGGGAGGCGTTGCGGCAGGCGGACCTCGCGGCCGATCGCGTGACGGGTGACGCGGCCACGAATCCGGCCATGCGACTCGTGCGGCCGGACTGGCCGGACTGGGTCTACTTCCGCCTCGTTCGTCGCGAGGCTCATCATACCATCGAGGGTAAGCCCCTGCCGGACTCGCCCTACGATCGGCTGTTTCGGGGCAGGGTGCTGTATGCCTTCGGAGAGGTCGAGAAAGCCGAGGCCGAGTTCGCGGCCGCGGTCGCCCTGCGACCGAATGAGGTCGACCTGTGGCTCACTCGGGCACGTGTCTTCGCCAGGCTCGGGCGTACGGACCGGATGGCCGGCGACCTGTCCAAGGCCCAGGGGCTCGAACCCGGCCTGCGCAGCCTTGGATCGAAGCCGGCCGGTTCCTTGCCGAGTTGGGAGATCACACTCAAGCCGATGCGGCCTTCGCGCGGGCTTCCTCACTCGGCAAGGGCGAGCTCAATCAGTTCCTCGAAGCCGGGTGGTGGGTGGCCGGGCCTTACCCGGAACCGTTCGATCGGACATGCCTCTCCGAGAAGGATCCCGACCCTTCGCGGCCGATGGACATCGGCGGCGGAAGTCATGCGCTGAAGTGGCAGGCCGTATCGACCACGCCCAACACAGGACACATCGAATTGGGGATGGTCGGCGGCGGGAATCAGACCGTCTCGTTCTACGCCCTAACTTACGTCCACGCCGATCGGGATCGAACCGCCTCGCTGTTGCTGCGCACGGGAGAGGACGCCCGCCTCTGGGTAAACGGACGTTTGACGTTCACCGGGTTCGAGGCCTGGAAACTCGTTGGCACGGGAGAGAACTGGGTCCCGGTCACTCTGCGAGCAGGCCGGAACACCATCCTGGTGAAGATCAAGCAGACGAACGGGCCGGCTTGGTGCGAGTGCCTGTTCCACGACGGCCCCTTGCAGCGGGCCTGGGAGCTGCTCCACCTGAGACTGTGGACCGAGGCCGCCGATGCCTTCGGCGAGGCCGATCGCCGTGCTCCTCTCGACGTGAGGCCGACATGGTGTCGCGTCTTCAGCCTGTACGCGGCCGGTCGGGAGAAGGAGTCCGAACAGGTGTTCGGCGAGATGGTTCGCCGATACGACCGTCCCGGCAAGGACGACGTTCCCTCCGACCTGGGAGTGTCCTGTCTCCTGCCCGGGGAGAAGAGCGCGGTTCGGGATCGGTGGATCGTGCCTCTCCAGACGTTGTCCGATAATGCACCGAACGCATTCTGGCTGCATCACCGGCAGGCGAACGCCTACTTCCGTGCTGGCCGGTACGCCGAAGCGGAGACGCAGGTCCTGAAGGCGGTGCAAACCGAGGATCAGCTCTACTTCCGGCCGCTCCACGCCTCCATCCTCCATCAGGTCGGCAAACCGGACGAGGCCCGCCAGACCTTGCAAGCTGCTGAGATGCGACATGCGGCGCAGGTCCAGCAGGCCCTGGCCATACCACCGCGCCTGCTGGCCGAGGGCTGGGAAGAGGAGCTGTGGTATCAAGCCACCTACCGGGAAGCACACCGACTGATCCACGGCAAACCTCCCGTCCCGAGCGCCGACGAACTGGCCCTCATGCGGAAATCCCGTGAGGCCCAGGCGGCACACGAGACGACCGAGGACGAATTCCTCCGCCTGGCGAGAGGAGCCCCGAATCAGCCACGGTTGTGGATCGATCTCGGCCGCCGGCTTGGCGAGCTGCAACGGTGGGACCAGTCAGCCCAGATGTTCGCGAGGGCGAGGGCACTGGGCCGGAATTGGCCTCAGGTGCCGAAAGAAATCGGCCGTGCCTACACCGAACTCGGGCGGTGGGACGAAGCCGCCACCGAGTTCGCTCGGGTCCTCGATTCGCTCCGGATCCCGCAGATCCCGAAGGATCGTGCCGGCTCCTACGCGTGGTTCTTTGATCGACATGGAATAGACGACTCGATCGTCCACGACGCGCAGGTGTATGACCGCCTGACGGCTCTGCGTCCGAATGACCTGGTTCTGGTCGCGAGGCGAATGCACGAACTTGTGTGTCGTGGGATGTTCCCCGAGGCGGCGGCCATCCAGGCCAGGACCGTTCAGCTCATCCCCGAGAACGGCGCGGCCCAGGAGTTACTCGCCCTCCTGCGCCTCCGAGCTGGAGATGCGTCGGGATATCGTGAGCTCGCCCAGGAGCTGCTCGGCCGATACCGGGAGAACCGAGACCCGACCCTGGTCGAGGCGATGGTCAATAGTCTCCTGCTGGCTCCTGACGCCGTGTCGGATCGGGAGACCATTCGTCTATGGGCTGAAGCGGCACTGGCCCGGCATCGAGCGCAACCGGCAGAAGCCGGGACGTTGCTGGCTTCGCTCCTCGCGGACTACCGGCTCGGGAACTTCGACGCGGTCGCGACGCGATTCGCAAACGCGCCGCAACCCCTATCGGATCTCGATGCGTCCATCCGAGGCGTCGAGGCCGCAGCACTGGCCCGTCTCGGTCGAGGCGCCGAAGCGGCGTCCGCGTTACAGCGAGCCCGCACGGCACACGACCGATTGCCGAAACCCGGCCAGAACTTCGAGACCGATCCGTTGCATTGGTGCGAAATGGTTCGTGCCGAGATCCTCATCAAGGAGGCCGCGGGACTGATCCCGAAAGCACCGACGGTGGCCCACGTCGGGTCGTCGCCGCGGGAGCAAGCCTCCCGGCGCGAGCGCAAAGGCCGCGCCGACGAGCTGTCTGCCCGGGCGGCTCTTGCGCTGATACGCCTGGATATCGGCCAGAAGAACGAGGCTGAGGCCGAGCTCGAGTCGGTGCTGGTCGAGCGAGTCAGAATCGCGGCCGAAGAGCCGGCCAACCGAGATTTCCAGGCCGAGCTCGCCGAGACTGATCGGCAACTCGGTCGGCTACTCGCCGAGTCCGGAAAGCTCGACGAAGCCCTGGAACGGCTTCAAGGAGCGGCTTCCATCGCGGAGACGATGAGCTCTGCATCGCCCGAGGTCCTGGGAATGGATCGCGATCTGGCATCCACCTACATGGTCATCGGCGAAATCGCGCGGAAAGCCAACCGGAGCGCCGATGCCACCCGGGCGTTCCGCAAAATCGTGGACATCCTGACCAGGAGCAGGGCGGCGAACCGGCAGTCGCCGCCCGCCGACTGGCTGATGCTCACCGTGTCTCATGGTCAACTGGGAGAGATGGACCAGGCTCGGGCCGCATGCCGGAAGGCCGCCGAGCTCGTGACCCCGTCGGCCGCGGCTGCGGACACGGGCCTGAACTCACTCCTTCAGAAGGCCGTGCGGGTCGTCGGACTCGACCGCCCCGAGGCGGCTGAACTGCTCGCTGCCGCTGCGGGTGAGCCCCCCGAGGGGCTGACGGCGGCGATCCGCGAGGAGCCCGGTCAGGCCAAGGGATACCGCGAGCGGGGCAATTGGTACGGCGACCACGGCCTATGGAGGAAGGCCGAGGCCGATCTCGTAGTGGCGGAACGCTTGCAGCCCGACACCTTCACGTCGCTTCAGCTTGGGGCATTGCTGGTCCACCTGGGAGAGATGGAGCGCTACCGGGAACATTGCCGGCTGATGCTCGCTCACTGGGGAAACACCCCGTCGCATGAGGTGGCCAGTAATACGGTCAAGGCCTGCATGCTCCTCGCGAGCTCGCCGGTGGACGCCGACCGTATCGCCAGGCTCGCGCAGGTGGCCGTTTCCGGCGAAAACCAGCAGCCCTCGATGGAATGGTATCTCTTCAGCGATGGGCTCCACGCGTATCGAACCGAGAAATACGCCGAGGCGCTGGCGGCTTGCCAAGACAGCCGCCGGCGAGTCGCGAAGAACCAGAATAACATTGACGCCCTCACCGCGGCTGACCTCTCAGTTGAGGCGATGTCCCAGCACCGACTGCGGAACGAGGGCGCTGCCCGACAGTCGCTCGACGAGGCGAAGCAACTCCTCGACGATCGTTTTTCCATTCCCGGCAACGGGGCGTGGCACGACTGGCTGATCGCTCATGTCCTGTGCCGCGAGGCCGAGGCGTTGATCGCAGCTCCGACGAACGAGTTTAAGAAGTAGATGACCTGGAAAGGAGCGCCATGCGACTGGGACTGATCGGCTCGACGGGACACTGGCATACCTACGCACCGGCCCTGAAGCAGGTTCCCGGTTTGACGCTCGTCGCGGTTGCCACTGCCGGGCCGGAAGAAACCCTTGGCTCATTCGACCATGCCCCCGGCCTGTCGGTGGACACGCGCCGTCACGACGATGCCCAGAAGATGCTCGAGACCGAGCGGCTGGACGTGGTGCAGGTCACTGGCCGCAATGACCGGATCCCGGCCTGGGCCCTCAAGTGCCTGGAACGCGGACTGCCGGTCATGGCAGAGAAGCCGCTGGCGATGGATCTGCCCGCGCTGGAAGGGCTCTACCATGCCGCACAGAAGTCGAAGGTGGCCCTGGTGCCGATGCACACGATGCGGAGTGTGGCGGAGCTGGCCGCCGTGCATCAGGCCGTGCCGCGCCGGGGACATCGGCGAATCGCTGATGAGCTTCAGCCAGAAGACGTATAAATGGGGCAAGAGCCGCCCGGATTTCTACCGGAGCCGCAAGACCTTCCCCGGTCTCGCTCCCTGGGTTGGCATCCACGCCTTCGATTGGCTGCACTGGATCCTCGGCGATGTGTTTACCGAAGTGCAGGGACGCGAGGGGACCGCCGCTCGGCCAGACTTCCCGGCCTGTGGCAGTCAGGCCGCCTTCCTGCTCTCGATGGGCAACGGCGGGGTGGCCTCGGTCACGCTCGACTATCTGCGCCGGAATCCGCGCCCACTCACGGAGACGAACGACTACGGATCGCCGGTTCTCGCGGCGTCATCGAGACCGCACTCGTCGAACGCAAGGCGACGCTGATCGTCGCCGACAAACGAGCACGCTCGCTCCCCCTGACACCCCAGACTGACATCTTCACTCTGTTCGCGCGCTCGCTGCGTGGTGAGACGACGTGTCCGATCGCGTTGCACGAGGCCTGTCGCATTACGGAGATCGCGATCAAGGCCCAGCAGGCCGCCGATACGGGACACGTGGTCTCGCTCCGCGACTCGCCCTATCGAGCACCTTCCGCATGAGGCTCACGCCCTGCAAGCGGATTCCTGATTTCGAATTCTCTTGATATCCTGGATAAGCAGATTGATCTCGCCGAAAACGAGGCCGAAAACCGGCCAGGATCGTCTTCTCTTGTGTTGCAACATTGCGCTGCATTATGTGGACAGACCGCCGGTCTTGTCGCATTCTTGAACGGGATGCTGTTTCTTTCGATCAACAAAGGAATCACTTCAGCCATGCCCACCCAATGAGATCGGGAATCGGGTGCGCTCGTCGGAACCCGTGCCCGGCACGGAGTTCCCGCTCACGTCGAAGCCGCAGGCGCGAAGTATTGTGAGGCCCGGCGCGCACGCGGATCTCCTCGAAACGCAACAGGATTGGTGGCCGACTGAAATGCGGCCTAGGTTTACTCTGGGAGCAGCAGATTGCCTCGACGGTCTAGCGGGCCGAGGCGGGTCGGTCCGTACCGGGCGAATTTCCCGAGAACCCTGGTTCGATCCTAGCCATGACGAGATCATGCCCACGATTCGCGGGGCAACGAAAGAAACGACGGGGAGTGGCTGCGGTTGAGCTCGCCCTGCTGCTCCCCTTGCTCGTCTTCGTCTGCATGGCCGCGATCGATTTTGCCAGGGTGGCGTATGCCCTGGTGATCCTCCAGAACTGTGCCCGGAACGGAGCACTTTACGAATTCTACAGTGCGAGCGGCAACTCGCTGCCCTCGAACTGGACCAGTCTGTCAACAGCCGTGCAAGCCGATGCCGGCAACCTGAGCATCACGATCCCCAGTAGCTCCGGGGGCAACGCTAACCCCTACTCGCCGCAGGCCGGCACGAATAACTACGTCACCGTCAAGGTCCAATGCAATTTCCCGCTCTTGATGCTCGGATCCAACCAGGGTCTTCCCTCGATCGGAAGCTCGATCACGCTGACTCAGTCCGTCTCCATGCCCTTCCCGGCGTCGACCGCACCTGTGCCCTGAGCCCCGCGGCCCGACGCTCGGTCCTCACTCGTGCGAGGGTTTGAAACTCATGATTCATCGGGTGCACAACGCGAAGCACCGTCGCGGCACAACGATCCTCGAATGCGCGTTGGTCTACCCGGTGACCATGCTCTTGCTCATAGGCACGATCGTCGGCGGCGTCGGGGTCTTCAACTACCAGCAGCTCCAGTTCCTGGCCCGCGAGGGCTCGCGATACGCGTCGGTCCACGGCCCGACCTACGCGTCGGAAAACGGTCAGTCCATGGCAACGACTTCGACCGTCCTGACCGAGGTCCAGAGTCTATCGGTCGGTCTCAAGGGTCTGAACTGCACCAATGTCACCTACTCGGCCGCGACCTTGCCATGCACTGTCAGCGTGACACTCACTTACACGTGGACACCTGCAGGGGTCTTCGGCGTCATGACGTGGAACGCGACCTCGACCATGCCGGTGACCTACTAGGGGTATGCGAACGATGTTGACACGACACGCGATTTCCCGGGATGTGACCTCGCGACGCGGAATGGTCCTGGTGATGGCGGCTGTCCTCTTACCCGTGGTCGTGGGCGTCATGGCGCTCGCACTCGACGGGGGGCTGATGTATCTCCAGCGGCAGAAGGCGCAGTCGGTCGCCGACGCCGCCGCACTGGCCGGCGCGTATCAGATGTACAATGGCTCCAACTTCACCGTGGCCCAGAAGTCGGCAATCGCGATCGGTACGCAGAACGGATACACCATCACCTCATCCCAGGTGACCTCCCCTCGGACGGGGTATGTCGCCGTGTCGGTCACCGGCAGCCAACCGCGATTCTTCAGCGGTCTCTGGGGATCCGGTACGATGTCGGTCACGGCCAGCGCCGTCGCGCGGGGGGTATCGACCCCCTACTCGACCGCTGCCCTCCTGGTTCTGGCTTCCTCGGGTTCCTCGGTCACGCTCTCGGGTACGACGCAGGTCACCGCCGTCAATGGCAGTATCGTGGTCGATTCGACCTCTTCTTCGTCGATCGTCTCGTCAGGCTCACCTTCCATCACGACGCCGGAGCTCGATCTTTCGGGGAGGATCCTTTTCTCGGGATCCAATCCCAATAAGGCCACGGTCACGAATTACAGTCAGCCGAATACCCCCGACCCGCTGGCGAGTATCCCGGCTCCCAGCTCCACAGGTATGACCGTCCAGAGCAGCTCCGCGATCAACCTCTCGGGTACGACATCCCGCACATTGAATCCCGGCGTCTACAACGGCGGGATCGATCTGAGCGGTTCCTCGTCGATCACGCTCAATCCGGGAATCTACTACATCAAAAACGGCGGGATCAACATGAGCGGGGCGACCGACATCAGCGGAAACGGCGTGTTCATCTACAACACCGGGAGCGGCTCGATCAACCTGAGCGGCACCAGTGGGATCTCGTTGAGTCCCATGACCAGTGGCACCTATGCCGGAATCACGATGTTCCAGGACCGGGCCAATACCAACAGCGTCTCGATGTCCGGAGGGTCCGACATCAACAACTCCGGCACTTTCTACTTCCCGAGTGCCACCCTGAACCTGAGCGGCAGCAGCGGTGTCGCGAATTTCGGCTCGCAGTTCATCGTCAACAAGGTTGCGTTCTCGGGAGCCAGTGGGATCGACATCAATTACAACAGCTCGGTCGCGAGCAAGTCGAGCTTCGGCCTGGTCGAATGAGTTGACGACTGCCGACGCGAGGGAAACGGAGGACCGACTCATCGGTCCGGATTCCGGCCATCGTGCATGAGGCCGACCACCGTCGCACTTTCAGGCATCGACCGGGACCGGCACGGTCCCGGGCCTCTTCGCCTTCGTGCCCCACCGACGCCCCAGGGTCAAGCACGCGGGCAGCAGCACCAGGTTGCCGAGCGTGCTGCCGGCCGTGGCGATGCCAACCATGGTCCCGAAGTTGACGAACGGCTCGAACTCGCTGGCCCGCAGCGCGGCAAAGCCGATCGCGACCGCCAGGCTGGAAAGGATCACTCCGGGGCCGCTCACTCGATAGCTCTCGAACAACCGGCGCCGGAACCGGCGGGTCTTGCGATGCCGGTGAAACTGGAGCAGGCAATGGAACGTATCGTCGACCGACAGGCCGAGCGCCACGCTGGCAACCAGTGCGGTCGCCATATCGAGCTGGATGCCGAGCCAACCCATCAGTCCGAGCACGAGGGCGACGGATAATAACGTCGGCAGGATCGCCAGCACCGCGAGCACCGGACTCCGGAACGCCAGGGTCAGCATCAAGAAGATTCCCAGCGCCGACCAGAGGAACGTCCCCCATTGCGTGGTGATGATGGCCTCGGTCGTCCGGGTCATGAGGAGCGAGAGCCCGGTCAGATGCGGGCTATGACCGACGATGGCCGCGACCGCGGAGATGATCCGCGATTCGTCGCTTTTCATCGGCGGCCCATGTGGAGGTCGAAAACGATCGAGCTCCGCTCTGAGATCTTCGATCCGAGGCGATTGATCGCTGAGCCGTGTCTCATCGGTGTTCGCGACCAGGTTGCCATCTCTGTCGAAGATCCGGAAGTGGAGCAACCGACCGACAATCGCGACGATGATCACACGGTTGCCTTCGCTCGGCAGCGCCTTCGCGATGCTCGTGGATTCGACGATGCGTAGGTTGTAGCCGGAGTAAGACGTGGGCCCGAAATCCCGGGCGGCCTCCTCGGTTGCATGACGGAAGATCCGCGCCTTGTCGGGGGCCGGCTGTTGCTCCTTGAGTCGGATGAGCAGGCGGGTCATACCCGCATCGGCGTTCCAGAAGCTGCGGAGCAACTCGCCCTGGGGCGAGGCGGCGATCAGGTCCAGCTTGTCAGTCAGGAGGCGGCTCCGGCGGTCGGCCGGGAGGGCGGCCAGCCTGGCGTCGGGGTCGAGCACCGTCGCCGGCGAAAGCACCTGCGCCACGGCTTTCGGGTCGGTCACGCGGATCGCCCGGATCCGCTCCTCGACGCCCCTCAACTTGCCGAGGATCTCGGGCGTGAGTTTGGGACCCACGGGAGCCACCAACTCCACCAGACCGATCCCCCCGAGTCGAGACTCTACCGTGTGATAATCGCGCACGACGCGCGTTGTCGGGCGGAAGAGATTGATATAGTTCGTCTCGTATTGAAGCCGGACGAGTCCCGCGGAGAGAGGCAGGACGACGGCCGCGACCGAGGCCACAATCGCGATCGGGTGACGGTGCACCCAGTGGATCAGCCGGTTCATAGCCCCGGCCACGCGCGACCGCGAGCCGTACCGCACGGGCAGCTCCAGGCGGAAGGGGGGGAGCATGGCGATCGGCGAGATCAGCATCACCAGGAGGGCGGCGCCGAGGGTGCAGGTCCCGAGGATGGCCCCGAACTGACGGACCGGCATGACGTCGCTGGTGACGAGCGCCCCGTACCCGATGGCGCCGGTGATCGCCGTCCAGAGGATCGGCGCGGCGACCGAGGCCAGGGTCGCTCCGGCGGCCCGGCGCGGGTCGGCCTCGCGGCGGCGGTCGTCCCGGAAGTGGATTGCCAGGTGGCTGGCCGCCGGCATCGTCAGGACGATGATCTGCGCCACCAGAGGGCCGCCCGAGAGTGCCAGCTTGATCCCGAACCGCGCCAGGATTTCCTCGGTCGCCAGCCAGATCACCCAACCGGCGAGCATCGGCACGATCGCCCACCAGACGCTACGTACGGCCGTGAGCGTCACCACGCCGATCAGGATCATGCCGATGACCGCCAGACGACGGCCGTCGACTTCGATCGCCGCGAAGCCGTCGGCCAGGAGCACCGGCGGACCAACGACCGCAGGGCGACCCAGCCCGTGGTGCGCCGCGAACGCATCGGCGGCCTCCCGCAGCGCGGCGACGGTCGCGATCACGTTGTGCTCGTTCGTCTTCTTCAACCGCGCCACCACGGCCGTGGTCGTCCCGCTGGAGTCGATCAGGGTCCCGACGAACAGCGGATGTCGTGTCAGGCGATCCTTCAATACCGACAGGGCCGCCGGATTCGATGACGAAGCCCGGACCGCCCCTCTGACCGTCATGGCGTTGGTCTTCAGGTCGATGTTCTTGATCGTGGATTTCGCCGTCTCGAGTGCTCGTTTCCGGAGGAAGTCCGGCAGGCGGTCGAGCATCAACAAAGTGTCGTCGACGGCCCAGAGGAGCGGCATCGCGTCGAGCGACTCGACGCGCTGCACGCCCTCGATGCGATCATGTCCGATGGCCTCGGCCAGCTCCGAGACGCGGTCCAGCCCCTGCGGCGTGAGTAGCTCGGGATCGTCATAGGCCACGAAGACGAAGTTATCGTCCCCGAAGGTCTTCGCCGCCTGCTGATAGACCCGCATGTACGGGTCATCCTCGGCAAAGAACGAGTTGATCGACTGCTCGTAGCTGACGCGCCGGCCCCAGAGCCCCAGCGCGACGAGGAGGACAACGACCGCGATGAACGCGACGTATCGGCCGGCGAGCAGGGTGCGAATCACGGGCGAGATCCATCCTTGAGTAACATCAGAGCACGTCTTCCTTGCGGGGGTAATGAGCGTCCAGGCAATTGTCCCGGGAGTTGGCAATCCCGTCATTTCCTCGCACCCGTCAACGCAATCCCTGGTGATTGCCAGGAACGGCTCCAGAAACCGAGGAACGGCCATCCCGTCCGGGGCGGTGTCGCAAACTCAATTGTACTCCTGGTGGGGAGTCGGGGCGAGAGCGGTCGTCAATGCGAGAAGAGGCCGGCGATCAACCCGTGAAGCTGGTCGTACATGCTGTAGAGCGCGACGGCGGAGATGGCCAGGAACGCAACCCAGGTGAGCCCGTCGCTCAGCGCCGAGGGCCCGACCCGGCGATCGGTATCTCGCCGGCGGAGGTAGATCGTCGCGCCGGCGATGAATGGCAGCATCAGGGCCTGGGCAATTCCGCCCGCTTTGATGAGGCTCTGGGGCTCGCGGAAGGCGTAATACAGGCCTAAAGAGAGGGTCGGATAAGCCACGCAGAAGAACTTGACCATGCGTTCTCGGTCCGCGGGTTTACGCGGGTGCCAGACACCGACCAGGTGGAGGAAGTCCGCCGTCAGGCGACTGTTGGCGGCCGTGGCGACGTACAGCGTCTTGAAGAGGACGCCCCAGGCCCCGAGCAGGAAGCCGAGGTGTGTGAACGGCCGGAGCCATGCCAGGGGGGTCCCCTCGAGCGGCCTCGAGTACATCTGCGACAGGATCGGGATCATCTCCGGACCCTTGGGATCGAGTTTCTGGGGATGCAGGACGGCGGCACCGAGGAAGTAGAACGCGATCGTAGCCACCGTGAAGACGACCATGCTGAACCAGGCATCGAGCTGCATGACGCGGATCCACCCCCGTGCGCGATGGGCCCACGCCGGCCGATCGTCCCTCTCCCCGACGTAGCGCGCATAGCCCTTCTCGATGCACCAATACGGATAGGCGACCAGCTCCGAGGCCCCGACCCCCGTGATCCCGAACGCCGAGAACGCCAGTGCCAGAGTGGCCGAGGGGACGGCCAGCTCGAACCCCCCGCCCAGGTCGGGCCACGTGATGCGAAACTTCGTCCATTGCAGGATCAGGACGCTCACCACGGTGAACAGCGTCACCGCCGCGACCAGGACCGTCGTGATCTTCTCCAACCGCTTGTAACCACCCGAGAGGAGGAGCAGGATCGCCGCCAATGTCGTCAAGGCCGCCCAGGAATGCTCCCGGTGATTGGCGAGGTAACCCCCCCAGGAGGGGACCAGGTTTCCTGCGAAAAGCGCGATGGAGATCGATGCCCTGGGGAAGGCCATGTTCGCGGCCTGGCCCACGCTCCCCTCCATCGCGGCGATCTGCGCCTGCGTCGTCAGCGTCATGATCAGCCAGAGCCAGCACAGCCAAGAGGCGCCGATCCGCGGGCCGGGTAGTGAGTCGAACGCCGCGAGCGTCGTCCTGCCGTGCGTGATGGCGTATCGGCCCAGCTCCACCTGCACGAAGACCTTGATGACGCACGACAGGAGGATGAGCCAGAGCAGGCTGAAGCCGGCCTTGGCACCGAGGCTGGTCGTATTGATCAGCTCGCCAGTGCCCACGATCGACGCCGCCAGGATCAGCCCCGGACCGATCTGGCGGAGCGCGCGGAAGAACGTGTGCGGCGGTTCCCGGATCGCATCGGGTGGCAATGCATAAAGGTCGTCGTCGTGCTCGTGATCTGGTTGGTGGGGGCGGTCAGGTTCATTCATGTCAGCACGGCCGGCGGGAGCCGGGTCCTCATTCCTCGACGCGTTCCCAGTGGTCGCTCGTCAACCGGACTCGCACGATCCCTCGGCCGCCGGGAGTGTGAGCCCGACTTCCTTCGAGCGGGGTTGGTTCAGGGGCACGATCATCATGGACCCTGGCGAATCCCGGTGTCAAGGATCGGGCTCCACGTCCCGTCCTGTCGTTTTTCGTCAACAAGCAGGGTAACACAACACCCTGAGTCGGTCCCTGGCCTAGCCTTGATTGACTGGACGATTTGCCGGTTCTCGCAAGTGAGGGAGGTTGACTCGTACGGACGCGGAAGTCGGGACCGACGCCGGTCCCACACGGCCGAAGACCGGCGCCGTGGTCGAACGCGGGCGTGATCCCATCTCCTGAAATCCGGGGACCTGTTCCATGACGGTTGCCAAGACCTCGAAGCCCCGACCTCTCTTGCCCGACTCGCCGGTTGCGTCCGAGTCGGAGAGTGCCGTCGATCCGGACTCGGGCCGCTCGTGCACCTGGGTCATGGAGCAACCCTCGACCGGAACTCGGTTCGCCCGACGGTGGAACCCCGAGACCAACTCCTGGGCCCGGACAAGAACGCCGCAAGTACCCAGGCTCAGGCCGGCCCTGGAGTGCGGGTATCAGCTCGGCCCCTACAGACTCCTCGAGCGCCTCGGACGAGGGGCGCAAGGCGACGTGTGGAAGGCATTGCGACGCGATCCGTTCGTAGAACTCGTGGCGATCAAGATCCTCAAGCCGTCTCTCGCGCACAATCCGTCCCGCATCGCCCAGTTCCGCCGGGAGGCGGAGCGTGGCATCCGTCTGGCCGGTCCGTCGCTGCTCACCATCAACGAGCTGGACTCGGTCGACGGCTACCTCTTCATGGTCATGCCCTACGTCGAAGGGATCACGCTCCGAGAGGTCGTCAAGTCTCGCCTCGCCTATTCCATGGGCTCACAGAGCCAGCCGATCCACCAGCTCGTAACCCTGGAGGAGACCGACTATCTTCGAGCCATGACGCGAATCCTGGCGAAGGCCACGCGTGCGCTGTCCCACGCGCATCTTCAGCGGATCGCACATCGCGATATCAAGCCGGCGAACATCCTCCTGGACAGCCAGCGGGCGGGTGGGGTCTATCTGTGCGATTTCGGACTGGGCCGGGATCTGGCGATCGCCACGACCGAGCAGATGCGCGACGGCGCCGGGACTCCGATGTACATGGCGCCCGAACGCCTTTTGCGCGTCACCGCCGACGAGGTACGGTGCGACATCTACTCGATGGGGGTCACGCTCTTCGAGGCCCTGACGCTCGAGCGTCCCTTCCAGGTCCCGGATCACGTGACGCTGCCCTCGTTGCCGGCGTACCTCGCCAGCACGCCGCCGCGGCGACCGCGCGAGGTCCGGCCGGGGTTCCCCGAGGAACATGAGTCGATCATCCTCAAGGCCATGGCGCGCGACGCCGCCGATCGCCATGGGTCGGCCGACGAGCTTGCGGAGGCCCTCGAGCAGGTCGCCGGCCGATGGGCGACCCACGCAGGACACATGCCTCTCGACGGGCCGCACCTGCGGCGCGATCACCAGTCGCTCGCCGTCGGTGGCCGCGGAATCGAGCTGCCCATGGACTCGTCCCTTGGCGCCCTCGACATCCGCACGCCTCAACGGATCCTGGCACATGTCTCGCACATCGGCGCCGATCTCGAACCGCTCAGCGAGCTTCCTGACGATTGATCGTCGCATCGGGTCCGAATCGGATGTGCTTTCCAGCATGGCCCGCGAACCGATCCCCGTAGATGCCGCGAACGATCGCCCAGTCGACGACGATCGAGACGACCGCTGCCAGCAATCCTGCCAGTATCGTCCGTCCCACTCGCGGCCGGACGGATTCACCCGGAGCACACAGCTCGTCGGTACGACTCGGCGGCGAACACGAGAGCAGGAGCACTGTGCAGACCACGGCGACGGCGAAAATCACGCCTTCGGTGACGAGCCTCTGGGCTGTGAAGGCGACCACGGCACGCTCGAAGTTCCCGACAACGAGCCACCAGAGCAACCCGACATAGAGCAGTTGTCCCCGGCCCAGCGCGCTCGAAGGCACAATCGCCAGGGGTTTCCGGGTGTGTCGAAGTATCAGCGCCAGCAAGCTCAATGCCAGCAGGATGTATCCCAGGGCAAACCAGGACGAGGCGGGAATACCCACCATCTCCGCCGGCATGGCCTTGACCCTGACCCATTCGCGCACGTTCTTGCTCAGATTGAGGTAGGTGATCCCCAGCAGGATGAAGCCCAGCGCATAGGGCTCGGTTCCGGGGCGGCGTTCCCGATCTTCGGGCCGATCAACCGAGGGGGACCAGCGTGCCAGGGAACCCAGGGCGACGGCAACGCCGATGCCATTGAACAAACCCGTCGTCTGCTCGAGGATGCTGTGCCAGTTGGTCTCGTAGCCGCTGGTCACCTCGACCAGTTTGAGCATCGACGCCGCCGAAAACCCGATCCCACCGATGAAGCCGCACACGAGCGCGGCATGGGTGACCTCGACAAGGCCGATCCGCCGGCAATACCACAGGACAGCCAGCGTCATCCCCAGACATCCCGCCCAGTTGTCGCCGCGCGGCGGCGTCATCCGCAATCCCAGGCAGACGACCAGGAGGAGGAATCCGGCCCACCAACCGCCGGCCATGCAGAGGATGAGCCCGGTGGCTCGGTCGAATCGGCGTCGGACCGCACAGACGAGGAGTCCGCCGCCGAGGGCCAGAAGTGCCGCGAGCCAGTCCGTGTCGTACCAGTTCAACTCGTAACCACTCGCTCGCAGCCAGGGATCGATGGCCGCTCCTTGCAGCCACCAGAGGAAAAACACAACGGCCATGGGAAGGTACAGGGCGGACCGGAAGGATCGATCCGCAACGGCCGGCAGAGTCGTGCCCACGCCCCCCAGCGTGGCCCAGAGGAAGCCGATCACGAACAGACAGGCAAATCCGTATAGCACGCTCGGCGAGTGGCCGGAGTGCGTATAGGCGACCACTTGCATGTACGAGATGCTGCCGCCGAAGGACCAGCCGAGCGCCCCGAACATCGCGAAATCGGCGATCCGGTGATGCCAGTCGTCCCGCCCCGACAGGAGGACCGCCGCCAGGGTCGCGAGCGCCCCCGGGATCATCGCGCCGTATTCGTGGCCGAAGTTCCCGCGAATCCCCCATCCCAGCGACAATGAGAGCGCCGTCGCGACGTAGAAGGCTGGGCCGAGCGGAGCAACTGGGGATGTCATGGAGTCCTTACCCTCAAGATACGGTGATCGGACACGGCTCGTCATGAGTCGCCAATCCGAAGTGCCGCACGCGAGACGCGGTACGGACTCGCTGAACACCGCCTCGATAGTCGGTGCGAGGCGCCGAACCTCGCGATGGATGGTCAAGGTGCCGGGCGGGTCGATCGAGCGGTATTCTGGCTGGCTAGGTTCAATTCATACAAGGCTTGTTGGGCCCGCGCGTCGAGGGGATCGCGGGCGATGGCCAGCTTGTACCAGCCGCGGGCCTCATCGTCATGGTGCACCGCCGCGCAGGCATCGCCCAAGAGACGCGGCAGGTCGGCGTCTTCGGGCAGCGTGCGCGAGTCGTCGCGCGCGACACGCGAGCCGGCGCGATGGATCAGTGCATTGAGACGTTCACGCTTGGCAGCGATGGAGCGGAGCGGAGCGGCCGTCTTGGTGTCGCCGAGTGCCACCAGCGCGGCGATCAGTCCGGAGAGTGCCTCGCGATGATCCTCGTCGGCGTCGTAGGCGATCTGGAAGAAGTGTCGGGCCGTTGCGGGGTCCCGGCGAGAGTGCCAGCCGCCCGCGCAAGACGGCGAGTGCCGGGTCTTCGGGTGGCCCCGTCGCCAGCAACCGCTCGGCTCGATCCTCATCGTTACGATCCAGGGCGATCCGGGCATGGGCCGCGATCGCCCGAGGTTCGTCGAGCGGCACACCCTCCAGGACCGACTCCGCCTCGGCGAGCATCCCCATCAGCCGATAGTTCTCGGATAGCGTCAATCGCGAGCACTGATCTCCCGGATCGGCCGCCACGCACGCGATCAACATCTCTGCCGGTGCGGCCGGATCCCAGGACTCGCTCCGGAGGAGGCCCCAGTGGAACAGTTCGGCGAAGCTCAAGTCCGTCAGGCTCGAAAGGATGAGGAACTCACGACCGACCTCCACGCGCCGAAGTTGCAAACTGTAGATACAGATCAGTTCGCGATGAGCCTGAATGAGCCCGGGCTCGAGGCGAATTGCGTCGCGAACGGATTGCTCGGCGGGTCGGAGGCGATAATACCGCAGGTCGATCTGGCCGGCCAGCAATCGGGCCTGGGCGGCCATGTAATGATCGTCCGGTACCTGCGCCAGCTCCGCCAGTGCCTCCTTGGCCTGCACGCGAGCGACCGCGAGCTGGGCGAAGAGCATGTGATCCTTGGGAGTCGGTGGCCGCAGGTGGCCCAGGCGCGCCACGGCCTGCTCGACCCGATCGATCCGTCCGGCCCGGAGGTCGGCCTCAGCCTGCTCCCAGAGGGCCTCGGGCTTGAGACGCTCCCTACGAATTGCGCCGTAACCCCAAACTCCCAGCACCGTCACGGTCAATGCCAATCCGAGTCCTGCCAGCGCCCGCGACGGCGCCGATGGAACGCAAGCCAGCTCGCGAACCGGCCGGAACGCTCTGGGAGACTGCTCGAATGCTTCCACCTGGGTTGTGATGCCATCGGCAAACGAACGAGTTCACGGGGATCCCGCGACGACCGACCCGGGAGTCCAGGCGGACCAGCGGAACGTTGATTTCCTGAGTCAACCATTCACCTCCGACGATCATAGCATTTCTTACCGCCATTCGCGCAGCCCTTTCCACCTGCCCGGCCGACCCTCGTGCTCCCCCAATCGAGCAGTCGGCCATTGACCTGGACGCCTCGGGAATCCCGCCTTGGATCCCTCTGCTCCCACCGGCCCGAGACATGTCTCGGCCGGTCGCATTTTTTTTTGGTTGGACATCATCTCGTCCGCCGACTCTAATGTCTAATGATCGGATGGCGCGCCCCAAGGCGAGACGCTCGACCAGGTCAGCCCGAAATCATCCGAGCCTCCGGCAAGGATCATCCGTCTCGAAGAGAAAGCGACGAACCGGTTTTTCTCGGTCATCAGCCGGGCTCGGCCATCCCAGCCGCGAACGACAGGCACATTCGTGAGTCGATAGGTGTCAACATACATGCATCAAAACATCAATGGTGTTCTTGATGCTGCGAGGGACGACTCATGGGATTCACGACGACAACGGAGCTGGAACCACGACTCATCGCCCATCGCGAACCGGTCGTTCGCGCTTCGAGTACGGCCGAGAAGATCCGCGTCCTGGGCACATGGATGGTGATTCTTGGGACGGTCCGCCTGGTCTGCGCGATCGCGGACTATGTGATCCTCGGCCTGGAATCGACACGGGTGGAACCCATGTCGATGTCGCGCTGGAGTTGGTTCTTCTACGAGAATAATCCGACTTTCCTGCTGGGTGCGGCATGGCCGCTGTTATTGGGGTTGGCCCTGCGTCGGATGCAGTGGCTGGAGCTGCTGAAGCCAGGTGCCTTGACCTTCTTGATCCTCTCGATCGGCAATGTGGTGACGATGGTTGCGGACTGGAGCGATCACCACGCGAGCGGAATTGCCATCGGCTCGTTCCACGTGTCGTTGTCGGCGCTGGCGCACGCCGCCGTCCCGGCCATCTTGCTCAGCCTGCTGGGCGGTACGCAACTGCTCCTGGAGTTCGCGACCGCCGCTTGGGCCACAATGCTCGCGTTTGGAGGACACGACGACTCTTCAATCCCTCTCGATCGCCAGACACTGGCCCGGCGGGAGCGATTCGGCCGGCTGGCCGTCTGTACCTCCGTGGCCTTCCTGGTCTTGATGGTCCGCATGCCGGCCTGGACGGCCTACCTTGAACTGTTGAATCAATCGCGCGTGGTCCGCGAGTTCATCCTCCGCGATGACCTCCACCGGATCCGCTCGCCCCGACGATCGGCGCCGAGGAACTCGGAAACGCAACAGCAAATCCTCGACATCGAAACCTTGTTTCGGAGTGCCGCCCAGGCCTGGAACTCGGAGAAATACGCCGCCGCCGCGGACGACTACCGGCGATTGGCCGTCATCCTCGATTCGATCCCGCGCACCTCGATGACCGGTTCCGGTCCCTATAGCGCCGCCCAGGCTCTCAACAGTTGGGCGTGGCTGCTGGCCACGTGCCCCGAGTTGACGTTGCGCAATCCGAAAGACGCGGTGAAATATGCCCACCGCGCCGTGGAACTTTGGCCGAGCGACGGAGCGATCTGGAATACCCTCGGAGTCGCCTATTATCGCCTCGGTAACTGGGAAGAGGCACGGAGCGCACTCTACCAGTCGATGGAACTTCGCAATGGGGGCGAGGGCGACGGTTTCGACTGGTTCTTCCTCGCCATGATCCATACCAAGCTCGGTTATCAGGACCGCGCCCGAAGTTGGTATGACAAGGCCACGGATTGGTCACGCCGGCACGTCGCCGATAGTCTCACACTGTCGTCCGTCCAGATTGCCGAGCTCTCCCGTTTCCAGGTCGAGGCCGCGCAGGTACTCGGGCTTCCCAAGCCCGAGCCGATCCCGATCCCTGTTCCCGCAAGGGCGAGCCGTGCACCTGTGCAAATGGTGCACCCGCGCCTGAACGGTCGCCGAGTCCAATCGCGCGTCATCGAGCCCAGTCCTTCGGTGGATTGATGCCCCTCGACGAACCCATGAAATCCGTCTCATCGGCCTCGGTCGGTCCACTCACATCACCGCAGGAACCGGCGCAATGCAATCGGGGCGCCGCCTCGCTCCCCGATGCGGAGTTCTGCGCCTAGCGATCCTCGCCGCGCACAGTTCCGATTGACGGGCCGATCGTTTCCGAGCATACTCCCCTCGCTCCGACGCCCCCGAAGTGGCCGGGACGACGAGTCTCGATTCGTCGCGCCGAGGGATCGGCGGTCGCGGGTCCCGGGATGGAACGTGGGACCGCAACCTGACGTGGAGGACCGTCTCTCCGACGAGCCGCGCCAGGACCCCAGGGAACGCTCGAGGCTTCCTACGCAAGCCTCTTGGGCTGTGCACGTCTCCGAGGGATTCGACATTCCGGATTCCCGCGGGAGACGATACCACAAACTTGGTTCTTGACTCGTGAATCGCTCGCGGGATGCGGTCGCAGGCCGCGTTAGGACCGAGAGAAACGGACAGGGATGTCATGCGACAGGCTGTCACGACGATCATGGTGGGTCTCTGCGTGGTCCTGGCCCGTCCGGTCCACGGAGGAACCACACCAAGCAAGACTGGGGGGCCAATCGATCAGGCGCGTTGACTGATCGAGTCGGGAGATCACGCGGCAGCTTTGACCGTCCTGGAAGACGCCCTGCTGGAGTTGCCGAACAAAGATCGGCCCGCGGTTCTCGAACTACTCCGCCAATCCTACGAGGTGCTCGCCCGGAAGGCCGATGCGGCGGGACGCCCACAGGACGCGGCTCATTATCGCGATAACCTGGCCATCCTCGATCGGAATCGCGCAGCGATCCGCCCCGGCAAGCCGTCCGAGTCGCGACCGCAGCCAGCGATCGCGAATCCGGTACTTCCAAAGCCCAACCCACCGCGAAAGCCGGCCTCCGATCGTCCACACAACGCCCGGCCACCCGCCATGGCGGTCCCCTCGCCGGACCTGGGACCCGTATTGGATCCCCGGTCCAACCCGCCCCTTCTCGGAGTGCCGGCCCCGCTGCCCGAGCCGGAGCAACCCCCGCCGCCGATCGCGGCTCTACCCCGAGGGAATCAGCCGGCGCCTCGCGCTCCCGGGAATGAGGCGCCACGCATCCTCGACTCGCGCCCAGCATCCGAGGCGAGCCCGCGGACCAAATCAGAGCAACCGGAACGACCGGGCGCGGGGCTCACCCACGTCTTGCAGGCCGATGACCCCGACGCATCGATCGCCTCGATCAACCCGGCCGACGGGACGCCCGATGCCGAATCCGAACGCGCGACGAATCGCAGTCCCGAGCCTGCGGCAGGAGTGGGCCTGGCGTCCCCTGCAGCCTCTCCCAATCGCCCGGTCAAGGAAACCGAGCTAAGGCAGGCCGATCGGCTATTCTCGGAAGAGCGATACGACGACGCGGGCCGACTCTATGGGACGCTGGCCCGCCAGAACCATCTCCCTGCGAATCGACGGACGCACTGGGCGTATTGCCGGGCGGTCGACGTTGTCCGAAAGATCAACGCCCATCCTCGTTCAGGGGCGGAGTGGGACGCGATCCAGGCGGAGGTCCAGGACATTCAGCGGCTGACCCCCAATCACTGGATCGGAGAGTATCTTCGCAACGTCGTCGGCGAATCGCGAGTAACTGGCCGGCAGCCCATGGCCAACTCCAACAAACTGGTCATCCGTGGATCGGAGCCCGACGAAGCTCCGCCCCCGAGACGCCCCGTCCCGCGCCGCTTCGGACGGGCGCGCGGAGCCGCGAACCCCCAGCCGGTCCGTGGAGCGTCGCCGCCCCCGACCGAGCCCGTGCCAGAGCAGGCCCTGAGCCTTCCCATGCCTGCACCTGTCGGGCCCCAACCTGAGGCGAAGAACGCGGCGAGCCCGACCGACGATGGAGTCAGGCCCCAGGCCCTTAACCATGGTGCGAGCGTGGACCTTCGTCCGGGGGAGGAGGCCTCGGAACCACGAGTTGAGGAAACGCCGAAACCAAGTCTCGCGGAGTCGTCCGACCCGATCGAGTGGCAGGTTCACCAAACGGCGAACTTCCGGATCTTCCACTGCGATTCCGCGCTGGCGCAGCAGGCGGCCACGGTCGCCGAATCGGTCCGCACGGCGCAGGCGAAGCGATGGGGCAGTCCGGCCATTCACACGAACTGGACGCCTCTCTGCGACCTGTATCTCTATCCGAACCCGCAATCCTACGCCCAGGGAACCGGCCAGCCGGAGATCTCGCCGGGAATCTCAACCATGACGAATAACGGGGTCCGTGTCCTGTCTCGTCGCATGAGCCTCCGCGCCGACAACCCGATGTTGCTGACTGCGACCTTGCCGCACGAGGTGACCCACATCGTCCTGTCCGACCTGTTCGTCGTCCAGCAGATCCCGCGATGGGCCGACGAGGGCATCGCGGTACTCGCGGAGCCGCTCACCGAGCAGCATCACCGCGCAGCGGAGCTTCGCGAGCCCCTCGAAGCCGGTCGGGTCTTCCCGGTCAGTCAACTCATGGCGATGGAGTATCCCGAGCAGAAGGACTGGCGGCTCTTCTATGCCCAGAGCGTCTCACTGACGCACTACCTGGTCGACCAGGGTCCCCCGGAGCGGTTCGTCCAGTTTGTGCGGGACTCGCAACGGATCGGGACCGCGGCTGCACTGCGTGACATCTACCAGATCGAAGGCCCCTCCGACCTCCACAACCGATGGCTGGATTACGCGCGAAAGCAGCTCGCGGTAGACACGGCGTCGAGCCGTAACGCGGAGACGGCCCCCGCGGGTCTGGCCCGGGACTGATCGGACGATCCCAGGGGCTGTACCGACCGAGCCGGCTTGCCTCCCTGCGAGCCGGCATCTGCTAAAGCACTACCATGTCCCGACCGGATCTACTACCTGGTCGTCCGCCGCGCCCGCCAGGCCGCATACCCCGAGGACCAACGCCATTGAGCGAATCGCCTTCATGATCGCCTCCGAGATCGTGGCGCGACGGAAGCAGTCCAACGTAGACCGCCACCCACCGCTAGCAGCGATAATACCCATGCCGCGACCGGTGGTCAGGTCTATGAGCGCCGAGACTGGGCAACTCGCAGCAGTCGCGCGTCGCGTTGGGACCTTCTCAGCCGCTCAACCTTGCGACAGGAGTTTGAACAACTTTATCGGTGTTGTGCGCCTTGGTCGATCCGACGTCGATCCGACCGAAGCAGAGTAGGACAGCAGGTAGACGGCCACGCGGGGTTCGATTCCAGTCGCCCAGAATCCTTGCAACATCAAATCCCGTCGTTAGTTGCGAATGCGACCCGCGACGGGATTTGAACTTTTGTTGGGGGTGGTTGTTCCAACGGCGAATTTCAAATCCTGAATAGAATCAGGTAAAATCTCGCCGTCTGAACCGATGTCGATACGGACCGCGGACACGCTCGAGCTGGCATGAAATGATCGACATAAACCTCAATGCCTCCGTAACGATCCGCGACCGGATCGACGATCTCTACCGCTCCGACTCGCGTCGCGTGTTTGCTTCGCTCGTCCGATTGCTGAACGATTTTGATCTGGCGGACGATGCCATGCACGAGGCGTACGCAGCCGCCGTGGAGATTTGGCAGCGAGATGGGGTGCCTGCAAATCCGAGAGCTTGGTTGATCTCCACTGGGAAAGTCAAGGCGATCAATGCGCTTCGTCGGCATGGCCGCCTGAAGGCACTCGAGCCCGAAATCGCTTCGCGACTAGACCAAGTGGCCGATGAAAATGCCGCCCGAGCCACCACGGAGATCGAAGACGATCGATTGCGTCTGATCTTCACCTGTTGTCATCCCGCCATCGACCCAAAGCTACAGGTGCCGTTGACGCTTCGCGAGGTCTGCGGTCTGACGACCGAGGAGATCGCCCACGCGTTCTTGACTTCCAAGGCAACGATGGCCCAGCGAATCGTACGCGGCAAGGCGAAGATTCGTGATGAACGAATTCCCTATGTCGTTCCGTCACTGGGGGACCTGCCCGAACGGCTGGACGCGGTACTTTCCGCCATCTATTTGGTGTTCAACGAAGGATATGCGGCCTCGCAGGGCGGTTCGCTCTTGCGGATTGATTTGACAGCCGAGGCCATTCGGCTGGGCCGGTTACTTCTCGAGTTGCTTCCCGATCCAGAGGTCAAGGGGCTGCTGGCCTTGATGCTGCTCCACGAATCGCGCAGGGAAGCACGTGTTTCCCAGGACGGTGAAATCATTGTGCTTGAAGAGCAGGACCGCTCCCGTTGGGATCAGAACATGATCTCCGAGGGCAAGGCACTGGTGGATCAAGCCCTTCGGTCGGGACGGATTGGTGCGTACACGCTCCAGGCTGCCATTTCGGCAGTTCATGCCGAGGCCGGCACCGCCGCCCAGACGGACTGGAATCGAATTGTCGCGCTTTACTCCGTACTGCAGCGAATCGATTTGTCGCCCGTCGTCGAACTCAATCGGGCGGTTGCGTTAGCGATGCGGGACGGACCGGCGGCGGGGCTGGTCCTGATCGACGCGATTCTAAGACGCGGGGATCTGGTGGACTATCACCTTGCCCACGCGGCGCGAGCGGAGCTGTGCCGGCGCTCCGGAAAAATGTCCGACGCGAAGAACTCGTATGAGCGAGCATTATCGTTGGCCCGGCAGGAACCGGAGCGGCGATTCTTGTCTCGGCGATTGTCCGAAATCTAATTCTCGACCGCAATTTGTTCTGTGAAATGTGAAGGCAAAAGATTTCTGGCGAAATCTTGGAGACTATTGTCGATCTGTGGGATTCTCGTTTGACTACTGTGTGAAAGTCGGATAATGACCGACTTCGATCGCATTCCCATCCACCAAGTTCAGGAGTTCCGACATGAAAGTCCTGGTGATTGGCAAAGCGTCAGCGTCGTCAGAAGCGGGCGAGATGCCGTCCGCCGAAATGTTCTCGGCCATGGAAAAGTTCAACGAAGAATTGATCAATGCGGGAATCCTGCTCGATGGTACGGGACTGACGCCAAGCTCTCGCGGCGCCCGTGTTCGGTTCTCCGGCTCAAATTGCACCGTCACCGACGGGCCATTCCCTGAGACGAAGGAACTCATCGCCGGGTTCTCGGTCTGGAAGGTCACTTCACTACAAGAAGCGATTGACTGGGTGAAGAAATGCCCGAACCCGATGACTGAAGACTTCGAAATCGAAATTCGTCCGTTGTTTGAACCGGAGGACTTTGCCGGGCTGGTCACCCCCGAGCGGCTGGAGGAAGTTAAAGAACTGGAAGCCCGCTCGGCTGATGATGACGGTTACGGCCTGGCCCGTTTTAAATAATGATTGAGAGCTTGGCAGCGTGAAGGCCGAACAAATCCACCAGGGCGGTCCTTGAACGGAGAGTCGCATGAAATACGTCTGTTTAGGGTTCTTCGACGAGGCGGCGTTTGCTCAGATTCCGCAGACAGACGCGCAGACAATGATGGAGGATTGCTTCGCCTACGACGACGTACTTCGGCGAGGTGGGCATTTCCTGGGGGGAGAAGCGCTCGATTCCGCCCATAACGCGGTCACGTTGAGGATGAAGGATGGCGAGGTCCAGGTCACCGACAGTCCGTATGTGGAAACCAAGGAATCGCTCGGCGGCATTCTGCTGCTGGAAGCACGCGACCTGAACCACGCCATCTCGCTGATGTCGAAACACCCCGCGCTGAAGTTTGGGAACGTGTTCGAGATCCGGCCGGCCAATGAAGAGTTGAACCGCCGGGTTTCCGAGCGGAGCGCGGCGGTAGCGAACGAGGCATGAGCGAACGAAGTATCTCATCTGAAGCCGTCGATCGCTAATCAATGCACGAAGAGCGAAACCGTCAATTTTCGCGCAGGAGCGCAAAAAGAATTCAATAGCCGTCTTGTCGCCTTGTCGTTGGAATACCGGTTGGGCAGCAGGACGGTCACCGACAATCGGCCATGCCACATCGGCGTCAGCTTCAACTGCAATTGCTGTATGGAGGCCTCATGAGCGATCACCCGACGGCGCTGGGCGGCACGTGCAGCGCGCCGCTTCGACCCTCTGCGCGAGCTATTCGCCTCCAAGCTCGAGTCGGGGGAAGACCTCGGTGCCTCGCTCGCCTCAACATCGACGGCGAGATGGTCGTCAACCTGTGGGGCGGCTGGGCTGACGAGGCCCGCGCCGCGCCGTGGACCGAGAGCACCATCTCCAACGTGTTCTCCACCAGCAAGTGCATGACCTCGCTCGCCGCGCTGGTCCTGATCGATCGCGGTGAACTTGACCTCGACCCGACCGTCGCCAAGTACTGGCCCGAGTTCGCGGCCTGGGGCAAGGAGGGGATCAAGGTTCGCCAGCTCCTGTCGCACACCTCGGGCGTCTCGGGCTGGAACCAGCCGATCACCCTCGAGGACCTGTACGACTCGAACAAATCGACCGCCCTGCTGGCCGCCCAGGCGCCCTGGTGGGCACCCGGGACAGCCTCGGGCTACCACGCGCTGAACTACGGCCACCTGATCGGCGAAGTGATCCGGTGCATCACCGGCCAGCGCCTGGGTGAGTTCTTTGCCGCGCACATTGCGGGTCCGCTGGGCGCCGACTTCCACATCGGGCTGCCACCGTCGGAGCTCCATCGCGTCGCCAACGTGGTGCCGGCACCGGCGGCGCCGGCCGACCTGATCCAACCGGACCCCAGCAACGTGGCATTCAAGACGATGACCAACCCGACCATGAGCGTGGAAACGACCTGGACTGAAGGCTGGCGGCGCGCCGACATCGGCGCGGGCAACGGCCACGGCAATGCCCGTTCGCTGGCGCCTCCGGTCGGCGGTGGCCTGCGGCGGCGAGGTCGATGGCGTCCGGCTGCTCTCGCCCAAGACGATCGACCGTATCTTCGAGGTGCAATTCAACGGGATCGACCTCGTGATAGGCATCCCGATCAAGTGGGGCGTCGGTTATGGCCTTGCCCCGGAAGGCCGGGTGTGTTCCTGGCGCGGTTATGGCGGCTCGTTGGTGATCATCGACGTGGATCGCCGCATGACCTTCTCCTACATGATGAACAAGATGGCGCCGGGCGGCGGGACCATCGCAGCGGCGCTGGCCGAGCGGGTGAAAGACATCGTGAATCGCTAAGCCACGTGCTCGACAGGATTTCCGTCATCCAGCCGCCGACGCGGGTCGGCTTCCCAACCCCGGACATCGGCGATAAAAGGTTCTCACGGTGTCTTGTCGCCCCGACTGTTTCACAAACTTAAATCCCGCCGCTGGTTGCGGAAGCGACTGGCGACGGGATTCGAACGTACGCGGGGCGGCCCGGCGAAGAAGATTGAGCCCTCAGGCGCCGGCGAAAAGAAGTTCTAGCGGCGTCCAGTCGCCCCGATCTATCTCGCTTGGATCCGACGACACCGAAGTCGATTGATCCCAGTTGACTTCGGTCGATCAGACCTATGTGCGCTCGGGCAGCCGATAGGGTGGACGGATGAACCACAAGCGATTGCGAAAGTACCTGGCGTTTCTTGACCGACCGTCGCGACGCGCCCATACTCGTGCGAATCAAAACGGCCCGCTCAACGCCATTCACTCCGTCAACCATTACACACCCGCCGACCTGGAGTCATGCCATGCGACGATTGCCGATTTGTCTCCTCGGTGCATTGCTGCTTAACCTGTTGGTCGCATACCCATTGAACGCTCAGGAAAAAACCGACGGCTCGACGACGTCTAGCCGAACGTTTCGGCCGGTCGTGCGGGGCACGCAATATGCTGTTTCGTCGATGAAACAGGAGGCAACTAGAGCCGCCGCGCGAATCCTGGAATCGGGTGGCAACGCGTTCGACGCCATTGTGGCCGGCCAGGCCGTGCTGGCGCTGGTCAATCCCGAGTCCAATGGTCTGGGCGCGACGCGGTCATCCTGGTCTACCACGCAGGCGAGAAACAGGTGTACTCGATCAATGCCGAGGGAACCGCACCAAAACTGGCGACGATCGATTGGTACAACAAGAACAACGGCGGCAAGATTCCCAATAGTGACGGAATGCTTTCCGCGTCGCTGCCCGGCGTTATCGATGCGTGGTATGTACTGCTCGATCGCTGGGGCACCATGACCTTTGCCCAGGTGCTGGAGCAATCAATCGACGTGGCCGAAAACGGCTTCCCAATTGGCGATGGTTTGGCGCGTGCGATCGCCGGCTCAAAAAAGATTCAGAAACATCCAACCTCCAAGAAGGTGTATTTTCCGAATGGCAAGGCCCCGCACCCCGGCGACATCTTTCGCAACGTCGATTCCGCTCGAATGCTCCGGAAGCTGGTCGAAGCCGAGCAGGCTGCGGCGGGAAAAGGTCGGCGCGAGGCGCTGCGTGCCGTGCGCGATCGCTTCTATAAAGGCGACATCGCCAGATCCATGGGTGAGTTCTCCGAACAGAACGGTGGCCTTTATCGTTACGAGGATTTCGCGGCGTATACCGCCAAGGTTGAAACACCGGTGTCCGTGAACTATCGCGGCTACGAAGTCTACAAGAACCCGTCCTCGTCCCAGGGTCCCGCTGAGCTGTTCCTGTTGAACATCCTGGAGGGCTATGACGTCAAGAAGCTGGGGCACAACAGCTCGGAATACATCCACATGAGTGCCGAAGCACTGAAGCTCGCATTTGCCGATCGCGAGAAGCTGGGCGACACCGACTTCGTGCGAGTCCCTTACGAAGGTCTGCTCTCCAAGGCCTACGCGGCCGAGCGCCGCAAGCTCATCGATCCCAATCGCGCTTTGCTCGAGATCCGGCCCGGCAATCCCGAGCAGTTCATGAAAGTGGCGGCAGCACCTGCCGGCATCGGACACACGCACGTGGGTGAGGCCGATTATTCGGGAGGAGACACCAGCTATATCGCTGTGGTCGACAAGGATCACAACATGGTGAGTTTCGAACCCAGTCTGCACAGCGGGTTCGGCACGGGCGTCGTAATGGCCGACCTGGGCTTCATATTCAACTGCCGCGGCGACTACTATTCGCTCACGCCGGGTGAGCCGCGTTCACTTGAACCAGGCAAGCGCCCGCGTAGTACACTGCAGAGCACACTGGTGATCAAGGACGGCCAACCCTGGTTGATCACTGGCAGCCCCGGCGGTGACGATCAGATTCAGCGGACCGTCCAGACGCTCATGAACATGATCGACTTCGGCATGAACGTTCAGCAGGCGATCGAAGCTCCGCGGTGGTCGACGCGCGGTTTCGCGTCTTCGGTGTTTCCGCACAACATGAGCCACCCCGGAGACTTGTCCGTCGAGTCCCGTATTCCGAATGCAGTCCAGAAAGCGCTCCAAGCCAAGGGTCACAAATTGCTATCAGCAGGCGCATGGTCGTTAGGTTCGAACGCGGCCATCGCCATTGATCCAAAGACAGGCGTCCTCAGTGCCGGTGCCGACCCGCGCGTTGAAGCGTACGCTTGGGCAAGATAGTTCTTAAGCGGACAACCGCATCTCGGGTGGCCTGGGGAACCGATGCTCGATTCAGAGTTCCCCAAGCTCTTTTTTTAATTTGATATGTTCGTCCATAAGTTCTGAGAGGACCTCGTGCTTGTGCTGGAGCTTCTGCTCCAGGAGCTCAATTCGCTGGTCCTTGGAGTCGGTGGGGCGTCGGGAGCGGGGCTCGAGGTCGGCGGCGCCGTTCTCGAAGAACTCCTTCTTCCAGCGTTAGAACATCGTGGGGTGGATGCCGTTCTGGTCACACAGATCCAAGATGGCGTCGTGTTCGATGAGATGGAGCCGCAGGATGGCAACCTTCTCCCGAGCGTTGAATCGCTTGCGAGTCTTCTTGGCCATGGGAGAGCCTCCGCTCGAAATTGTGGCTTATTAGAGTGGGCTGTTCTTCCCATTCCGTCTGGAGCAGGACAGGGCCACTAGCAGGCACTCCGACCACGGTTGCGAACCCCCGGTCCGGCAAGACATCAATGAACGTCAGGGTGGATTGAAAATATTGATGTTTGTATATAATAATTGATTGGATCATCAGTAATAAAATCAAAAAATTAATAACTAATTTTTATAACCTGTGGAAGATTGCGCGTGTCGAAAAAAGTCCACAACGGTCCTCCTCATGCTTGGCACCTGATCTAGCACCTGTTTTCAGGGCAGTCGCAGTTCACCGGGGTGAACGGTTTCGAACAGATTGGATGAACGGTTCGGCACCTGCCCTCGGCACACTCATGTCGGCCAACCCGACTTCAGCGAAGGAGACTCCATCATCGATCAGTCCTCCTTCGTCGCCGATTCCACCGCCTGCGCGTGGACGCGGAAACGTGAAGACTTATTCTACGAAAGTCCGAGCGCCTCTCCTTCCGCGTTCCTCCCGACGTGATCCTGAAGTGCAACGGCGATCTTGGAATCATCGAATTCGGTTTCGCGCCACTCGACGAGAGCGCCGTCAGAACGATGCCTGACGATCCAGCCCTGGCGGACGGGTGAATACCCAGAGCCTGTGACAGCCCGAGCGGATACCTGGAGCCGGAGTCTCTGGCTCGCAGGGCACGCTCCCGCATCCGCGAGGATGATCACCTGCCACTGCCCCTCGGGATCGCGGAAGAGAATGTCGCAGCTTCCGTGGATAACAGTTGACGCCGTTGGAGTGTCCTCGAGTGGATACGCCATCGTGAAGGCGAAGTTATACCGGACGGAGCCGGCATCGGCGGTGCGCAAGGCTTGAAAGGCAGGAGATTCCCAGAGAGGATCGATCCGCCGGATCGCCTCGCGGACCAGGCTCGGATTCGCGGCGGGGACCTGCCGTACTGCGGTACGGGCCGCGATGGACTCGATCGATTCGCCGCGGAGCCATCGAGGGTCGCGCAGGATCGCGCGGATCAGGCTGTCGAGCCGGGCGGTGCGGGGAGAGAGGCCCAACGCAGGGTCGAGGTCCAGGTATTGCGGAGGCGGGACGGCTCGCACGGGCTCATCCGATCCGGTCGGCGCGACGGACCCGATCGTCTCCGCAATCGTCGTAATCGCGGCACGCGTCAACGTCGAGGCGCGCTCGCCGCGCGGGACGGGAGGGCTCATGATCGAGACGTGCACCGCCTGCAAGGGACCCGGCTCCACCGACGCGAGCCGGTACAGGCCGGTCCGCCGGTCGAACCGGTCATCGAGGAGACGCATCGCGACGGATGTCGTCTTCACCGGCTCGTCCGGACCCAATCCGGCCGAGAGGATCAGCGCGTTGCGCGCCCGTGTGGCCGCCACATAGAAGAGGCGCAACGACTCCTGTTCGTCGTCCGCACGCTCGAGCGTTAGGTACGCCCGCCAGGCGAAGCTCTCCGGCGCGGAATCCCCCGGCGACTCGCCCGCGCTCGGCGACGATTGCGGCGGGCGCACGACCAGTCCGAGGTCCGGATGGCACGCCACCAAAGGACTCCGATTGCTCGACGCCCGCGCCAGGTCGGGCAAGACCACGATCGGAAACTCCAGCCCCTTGGCCTGATGGATCGACATCAACCGGACGCTGGCACCTGACTCGTCGGTCGTCGCCGCCTGCTCCTCGCGCGGCTCGTTCTCCAGGTCGGCCCGCAGCCGCGCCACGAACTCCGCCAGCGTGAAGCCGCCCTGACGGTCGAAGTCGTGCGCCAGCCGAACGATCTTTCGCGTGTTGGCGAGCTTGCGTTCGCCGAGGAACTCACAAACCACGGCGGCCTCGAACCCCGACTCATCCAGCATCTGGGCGACCAGACGCGCCATCGGCACGTGGTCCTTCATCGACCGCCAGCGAGACAGCAGCTCCAGGGCCCGAACCGCGCGGCGGCGGTCCAGCGGCGATAGCTTGGCGATCTCGTCGAGTCGATGAAGGCCGGCCGCCAGCCCGCCGTCCTGAAACGTCGTCGCCAGCCAGAACAGCCCCTCGTCGCTGACGCCGAAGAACGGGCTTCGGAGCGCCCCGGCCATCGCGATCTCATCGAACGGGTCCTCCACCACCGACAACAGGTTGATCACGTCGTGAACTTCCTGTTGCGCGTAGAAGGCCGAGCCGCCAATCGTGTGGTAGTCGAATCCCTCGTCGGCGAGGGCCGATTCAAACGGCCAGAGATCGGTCATGGCGCGGAACAATCGCGCGATGTCGCCCGGGTGAGCCGGCCGGGTCAGGTTGGTGGTTCGCTCGAGGATAGGCCAGCCCGCGGCGAGCCGCTCCCGCAGCCGACGAGCCAGGCACCGGGCCTCGATCACTCGCCGCTCGCGGGTTCGACCGCTTTGGATCCGATTCGCCCTCGGCGGCGGCCGGCCACAGAAACTCGACGGTCGGTATACCGATGTCTTCGGAGCGGATCGGCACGAGCCGATGGCCGCCGGGACTTCCGACGTTGTCGCCCGACTCGACATCGCCAAAGCCGTCGCCGAAGAGCCGCATTGACGAAGTGGATGACACCCGGAACGCTCCGGAAGTTCTCGGTCAAGCGAAGCCGGCCGCGTTCGAGGAATTCGGCCCGCCACTGCGCGAATATCGACGGCTCGGCCCCGCGGAATCGGTAGATCGACTGCTTGACGTCACCGACGACGAACAACCGGCCGGACAGGAATGCGGAGCCGCTCAAGAGCCTGAGGATCTCGGCCTGAATCGCATCGGTATCCTGAAACTCGTTGACGAGCACGAACTCGATCGTCGTGGCGCCCGGCACGTTCGCGTCGGGCGTCACCACCTCGGGATGGTTGCGCAGGAGGTCTCGGGCCATGACCATGAGGTCGTCGAAATCCAGACCCCGCCGGCGCCTCTTGAGCTGCTCATGCTCACGACGAACCGTCAGGGCCAGCCGGGCGAACCGCAGGCTCTGTTCGGCCGCACCGAGCACGCTCGGCTCGTCCCATTCCAGCGCGGGCTTGATCTGATCTTTGACCTGATCGCGTAGCGCCGAGAAAGCCTGCTTGGCCGCCTCGTAGTCGGCGTCCGAGGGCCAGGCGGCCTTACGTGGGAGATTGATTACTTTCAGCAGCTCGACCAGCGCGTCGAGCTGCGCGGCGGAGCAGGGGGGTGCTCCGGGCACCAGAACGGCCAGGGCCTCGGGTAACGCGGCGCGGCGCTCGCGGATCTTGGCGTGATCCGAATCGAGCGACGCGATCGTCTGGAGGCATCGACGTACGCTCGGGCCGGCCCGATCCCGGACGGCGGGCCAGAGCCGGTCCGCGACCAGGCCACGCCAGTGAGCGACGATCGCCTCGGGGCTGAGCCGGCTCCACTCCTCGAGATCGACTGCACCGCGCGAAGCCGTCAGTCGTCCGAGCGTCTCGCGGACCTGGTGAAGCCCATAGTCGGTCCCCAGATCGATCAGGTCCGGATCGCGCGCGGCCAGCAGACGGCGGAGCGCCGCCCTGACCGCCTCGTCGCGGAGCGAACCGGCGACGGACTCGTCGAGGATCGCGAACTCGGGGTCGATCCCGACCTGGAGCGCGTGACGGCGGAGCAGTCGTGCACAAAACTCGTGGAACGTCCCGATCGGCGCTGCGTCTAGACCGCGAAGAATCGCCCACCACCGGGCCGGGTCCTCACCCGCCTCCAACCGGGCCCGGCATCGGGCGCGGATCCGTTGTCGTAACTCCCGCGCCGCCTTCTCGGTGAACGTCAGTGCGACCAGCGACCGCAACGGCCGCCCGCCGGTATCGTCGAGCGCCGCCAAGAACCGCTCGGTCAAAACCAACGTCTTGCCGCAACCGGCTCCGGCGCTCAACGCCACGCTGGCATCGGGCACCTGAAGCGCCCGGCATTGCTGGTCCGTGAGTGAGAACCCCGGAGCGGAATCGGAGGCGCTCATAGCTCATCCCCTGATCCTCGGCGTTTCCGACTGGCCCGCTCGACTGCCAACTCCGGTGGAATGGCCCGATCGTGCACCTTGGACGCCAGCCGTGCCTGGCGCACCCGGCAGATCGCGCGATAATCGCAGAAACTCTCGCATCCATCGACCTGCGAATCCACCACGAAGATCCCTTGCCGGAGCCGATCGACCAGCTCGGCGACGTACGATTCCAGGGCTTCCTGCACGGCCTCCCACTCCTGGAACGCGATCGGCTTGTATCCGTCCTTCCGCAACGCCCAGTAGCCGACATCTCGGAGGGAGAGGGCCTGTTCCGCCAGGATGATTCGCTCGACAGCCATGGCATACAGCGGGAGCTGGAGCAGCCGTGCCTTGCTGACGTCGGTGGTCGAAGGACCTGCCCCACTCTTGTAGTCGATGACGCGGAACCCGCGGCCCTCCGGCGACTCGACCAGGTCGATTCGATCGATCTTCCCCTGGAGCCGGACCATCCGTTGGCCCCTGCCGATCTCCAGGTGTGGCCTCTGAGAATCCTCCTTTCCAAACTCCACCTCGAAGAGGTGCGGGATCGCCCGCGCTTGCGGGTCGTTCTCATAGCCTTGCAACTGGACCACGTAACGCTCGATGGTCTGGATCAGCCGGCGACGCTCGATCTCCGCCAGGCCGAGATCAACCTCGGAGGCGTCGGCCAGCGCCACATTCAGCTCGGCACCGACCGCAATCCGCGCCAATTCCTCGTGCGACTGGTCGCGGATCTGTTGCTTCATCTCCTCCAGTTGCTGGAGGATGTTATGGATCCGGCTGCCGCGCTCGGTGTAATCTTCGCCGATCTCGTCGCGCCGTTCGGTCGGCTCAAGGTTGAGTACATACTTGCAGAAGAACTGAAACGGACAGGCGATGTAGGTCTCGAGCTGGCTGGCGCTGAAGCTGTAATCGGGAGGGAAGGCTTCGGCGATGTTGAGAACGGCGTCACCGTCCTTGAGCAACCCGTCGTATTCGCCGAAGGAGGTGCCGCGAAGGCGGTGCGCCAGGACCTGGAGGCGCGAACGCTGTCCCCTCCAGCACTCTCCGATGAGTCGCCTGTCCGGCCAACGCGGAGAGGAGTGCAAGGTCACCCTGGGCTCGAGCCATTGCCACGGCACGGACGCGACGATCGCCCGGCGAGCCCGCCAGGCCCGGCGAGTCGATCAGGGCAGGGTCCACGCGCCGAATCGGGTGGTGGCATGCCGCGGTTGCTTCGGGGGTCAGCCGCTCCAGCAACTCGTCAAGGAACCCCGCACGAAGGAGGTCCTGCCCCTTCACGTCGGTCGTCGGATAGATCAATACGACGCCCGACTCCGCCGAACCGAGTACCCTGGAGAAGCGGAGCATCTCGCGCGAGAACACGTGCCGGCTGACGTCATCGGGAACCGCGCCAGGTCGCAGCGACAGAAACGGCTCGACGGCGTCGTGCGCCGGGAATGTCCCCTCAGAGAGGCCGGCCAGGATGACGAATTGAGACCGAGCCCCCTGGGCCTCGCCAACCGCGGCCATCCGGACCGAGCCGGGCCGTGGCGGCGGGCCCGGTACCTTCAGGCCCAGAGCGATCGACTCGACCTCGCGGACGAACGCCGACCAGCTCCACGGCGCATCCCCCCGGCCGAGGCGTTCCAGCACACCGGCCTGATCCTCCATGGCGTCCCTAAGCTGGTCCAGGCCCGAGCGGGCAAACTCACCGAGATGGAGGATCTCCCCGATGCGGACGATTTGTTCGAGCTGCTCGGAGAAGGGCCGTGCTTTGTCGAGGGGGGCCAGGAGCGCGAATAGGTTCGCCAGGAGGTCCCGCGCCATCCGGGCACGCTCGGCCTTCACCGTCTGGGCTTTCTCGGTGGAGAGCGTGCGATCGAGCCAGCGCAAGAGCGGCTCGCGCCCCCGGAAGACCGAGGACGTCTTGACGATCGAGGCCGCGGCGGCCCTGGAGAGAAGGTCCGCACCTGGCCAGTCCAGGCGGACCTGGCCGTTGCGTAGGAGACTTATCAGACGATCGGTCACCCAGTCCTCGACCGGCAGGTCAATCGCAAGCAAGAGCGCGGCGACGGCCGGGTCCGCACCGAGTGGCCGGCTCGGCACGGCGTGGACCGGGAGTCCCCAATCCCGCGCGATCTCCATCGCGAGGTCTGCCTGTTCACACCACTCCGGGAACAGGACCAGAATCTCTTCGGGAACTGTCCCGGAGTCGATGTGCGAGCGGATCTCCCGGGCGAGCAACCGGCCGGCGGCCTCGCCCTGAGGGACACCGCGAATTCTCAAGCCCTGAGTCGAGGCCACTGGGGCCAGTGCGCCGCTCAACTCGCCCTGGCGAAAGAGGGCTTGCTCCAGCTCCCGGAGACCGGCCGGCCTCCAGAACTCCGGTCGGACCGGCACCTCGTCAAAGCCGAGTTCACGGAGCCGTTCGCGGACCGGTGCCACGGCTGCGTAGTGGGAGATCGATAGCGGATCGTCCTCGTACGCCAATGTGACCCGGACGGATTGTGCCCGCCTCAAGGCATGATCAAGGATCCGCCAATCGGCCGTTGCGGGAGCCTCCCAGTCGAGGAACGTGACCTGATCGAAGGCCCTTAGCGACGCTGGAGGTCGCTGAAGCAGCCGCCGGGAAGCCCAGACGGCGAAACCCGTTGCATCCTCCACTCCCAGTTTTCGGAGCAACTCACGGTAGCGCACGAAGACCGCCCACTCCGCGGCGGTGACCGACTCTTTCGGGACCGCGGAACCTATCGGGCGTTCGAGAATCGTCCAGTCCGCCAGCCGCTCGTGGAGCCGGCGGCGGTATCCGGGCCAATCGATGACCGAGGCGATCGCCGCGAGGTCGCCCGCCTGACGCGCCTGGCGAATCGCCTCGCCGAAGACCGCGCCGGCCGAGCTCTCAGACAGGAACGCCGGCCCATCTCCGTCGTTGAGCTCGTCGCGAAGGCACCGCCACAGGTCGGAACGGCACCAGACCCGCGTACTCGACATGGCCCGGTTCGATCGCATCGCCAGTTCGCGCCGGACCTGATCCGCGCGAACCGCGAGGGGACCAGCCACAGACTCGTCGGATCGCTCGATGCACCCGCCAGAGCGTAATCGCGCAGCGAGGCCCCGTACGGCCCGGTCCAGAGCAGTTGCTCGCCCGCCATCGGGAAGCCCCCGTCGCCTGATTGTAACGCGGTCAGAATGCGGTCAGGACCACGATCGCCAACACCACCAAGTATACAGAAAAATACCAGATATGACCAGAGCGGACAACTTTGAACAACCATCGGATTGCGAAATAGCCGACCACTCCCGCCATCGCCGTGGCGGCGATCGTTTGGGCCAATCGATCGGGCGTGAGCATGGCGGGATCGACGTGCCTGAGCTCGAACACCGCCGCGCCGAGGATCGCGGGGACGGCAATGAGCAGGCTGAAGCCGACGGCCCATGAGCGAGACAGCCCGAGCGCCAAGGCTGCGGCGATGGTCATGCCGCTCCGGCTAACTCCTGGCAGCGGGGCGACCATCTGTGCCAGGCCAATGATCAGGGCATCGAGCCAGTTCATCTCGGCGGGCCCTTTGGTCCCTTCGCGACGGCTCAGCCAAGCCGTGGTCAACAGGACGACCGCCGTCACCAGAAACCCATACCCGGCCACCGTGGTTCCCTCGAATGTCGCCTCGATCTTGTCCTTGAGTCCCAGCGCCAGCGGGACCAACGGCGAGGTCGCGACCACCGCCAGCAGGCCGACGCGGATCAGCTCGGCGCGTCGGAACCCCGCCGGGACATCAACGGCTCCCAGCAGCCCGCGGAGACCCTTCGCGATGGGCTCCCGGTTGTAGACCAGGATCGCGGCGGTCGTCCCGAGGTGGAGCATCACATCGAAGAACAGGTTTTCCTTACCAGGGCGCGACACGCCCGTGATGCGGGCGAAAACGTTCTGTGTGACCAGCAGGTGGCCGTCGCTCGAGACCGGCAAGAATTCGGTGATGCCCTGGACCAGACCGAGGACCAGCGATTCCAACCATTCCATCGAGTTTTCCCACTTCGGATGAAGGAGTTGAATGGCGTCGGACGAAGCACGTCACGACTCGCCGCGCAGGCTGGGCAAGGCGATCCAGATGTAGCTCAGGCCACTGTAGAGAGTCAGCGCCACGGCGAGCCACGTCAGAATATCGCGGGATAGCACGAGCGCCGGCGGGGCAGGGGGGCTCAGGGCAAGGACCAGCAGGACGGCCGAGATCGAGACGCACTGGACCACCGTCTTGAGTTTTCCCGCGGCGCGGGCCCCGAAGGCGTGCCCCTGCCCCTCCAGGTGACTGCGCAGTCCCTGGATCAACAACTCCCGAATCACGATCGCCGTGACCATCCACGCCCTGACCCCCGTGCCTTCGATCGTCGCCAGGTAGATGTATCCGCCCGCCACGATCACCTTGTCGATCAAGGGGTCGAGCTGGCGGCCCAGCGGCGTGTCCTGTTTGAGCAGCCGTGCGAAGTAGCCGTCCAGGGCGTCCGTCGCCGACGCGATCACGAAGATCGCCAGAGCCCAGGCGTAGAATTCGTACTCGATCAGCGAGAAGACACCGAGGGCCAGTACGAGCCGGCTGATGGTCAGCGTGTTCGGGACGTTCCAGAACCGCCGTCGCACCCGGTCGACTGTCATGGAGGCGTTCTCGGTTCGGTTCATAGGAGCCCTCACCGACTACGGCCTACTGGAGAATCACCAACGATGAGCCAGACGGTTTGCGACGGGGCATTGGCCGCGCCCTGCGATTTCTGGGCGGGGGTACGGACGGCGCCTGGGCGATCAGGTCGTAGCCTTCCGCCCCGACGATATCGCAAGACACGAGGTCACCCGGGCTCAGATGGGCCCCTTTCACCCAGGTCACGCCGTTGACATCGGGCGCATCGGCGTACGTGCGGCCGCGCCAGAGGGTCTTTCCCTCAGGCGCTGGGGCATCGATCAGCACGTCCAGACGCCGACCCACGAGCTCACGATTGAAGGCGAACGCCATGGGCTGCTGTACGGCCATCAGCCGGTCCCGGCGTTCCAAGGCGACTTCGGCCGGCAGACGGTCCGGCAGCCTGGCCGCCGGAGTGTCCGGCTCGTGCGAGTAGGTGAACACGCCTAGTCGCTCGAAACGCGTCGCCTGGACGAAATCGACCAGCTCGACGAACTCGGCCTCCAACTCGCCCGGGAATCCCACGATGAAAGTCGTTCGCAGCACCAGCCCTGGAATCGTCGCTCGCAGCCTCTCGATGATCGACTCGGTCTCTTGCCGCGTGTGCCGTCGGTTCATCATCCTGAGCAGCCGGTCGTTGATGTGCTGGAGCGGCATGTCAAGGTACGGTATGATCTTCCGCGATTGTCCCAAGACCTCGTAGAGTTCGTCGGTGAAGAACTGGGGGTAGCAGTAGAGAATCCGGATCCAGTCGATCCCCTCGATCTGGTCGAGCTCGTGGAGCAGCTCGGCGAGCCGGGGGCGGCCGTAGAGGTCCAGCCCATAGTAGGTCATGTCCTGGGCAACGAGAACCAGCTCGCGGACGCCGTCGCCAGCCAGCTCCTGGGCCTCGTCGACCACCATCTCGATGGGCTTGGTGATATGCTTGCCGCGCATCATAGGGATGGCGCAGAAGGTACAGAGCCGGTCGCAGCCTTCGGAGACCTTGAGGTACGCCAGGTGTCGCGGTGTGATGCGCAGTCGGGCGCGGTCGTCCTGCGCCTGGATCGCTGCGGGGCGAAACAAACTCCGCTGTTCCTGGAGACCGCCGAGCAACCGACTCGCCACCTGGGCGATCTCCTCACGCCCGAACACGCCGATGACGTGGTTGACCTCGGGGAACTGCTCGAGCAGGCTCTCTTTCTGGCGCTCGGCCAAGCAGCCCGCCACGATCACTCCTTGGATCCGGCCCAACCGCTTGCGTTCGAGCATCTCCTCGATCACGCCGATCGATTCCTGGTGCGCCGCGTCGATGAATCCGCAGGTATTGATGACCACCAGGTCGGCCGGCTGCGAGTCGGGCACGATCGCGCAACCTTCCTGGGCCAGCAAACCCAGCATCCTCTCGGAATCGACCGTGTTCTTGGAACAACCTAGGCTAACGAAGGAGATCGTAGGTGATTTCGACATAAGCCTTTCCGGCAGTAAGGCGAAGAATGCTCGTTCACAAGAATCTTACGGACTCGAACAAGTCCGGAACTCAAAGGGGAGAACGACTCGACGTTCCTCCATTGTGATCGATTGCCGCGTTGCGGGCTAGTGCTGGTCTGGACCGTCGCTGAGAAGATCGGCCCCAGAGCCGCGCGAGGTCGTCTGGCCTGTCCTGAGTGGCCAGGAAGATTGTCCTCCTCCTGCGGGACTTGCGAGCGGCGACGCGATCGGTATAGTTGATAGGACAGGCGCCCGTAGCTCAACGGATAGAGTCGCGGACTTCGAATCCGAAGGTTGTAGGTTCGAATCCTACCGGGTGCGCTTTTGCTGCAACAACTTACGACGATTTGGCCTCACACCGAAGCGCATTTTGCATGCATCCAGGGGCTTCGAGTACGCTTCGTGTTCTGCGAAGGGATCTCGTGGTCCGCCTCGCTCCGGAGTGGAATTGACGCCTTTCGATTATGACGTCGCTGTCGTGGGCGCCGGCGCTGCGGGCCTGATCGCTGCGTCCCGTGCTGCGGATTGCGGCGCGCGAGTCGTCTTGCTCGAGAAGAATCGCCGGGCGGGTGTAAAGATCCTGATCTCGGGCGGCACGCGATGCAATCTGACCAATGCGCGAGGCCTTCGCCGACTCGACGCCATCTCAGGACCAGTCGACCTGGCCTACGATCCCGCTCGGTGTCGAGGTCTCCGCGCCATTCAGGAGGCGTTCGGTCCGAATGGGGCGTTCCTCGGTCCGGCGCTGCGTCGACTGGACGTCGATGCGACCATTCGAGTGTTCGAAGAAGCAGGAGTTGCGACCAAGGTCGAGGGCAATGGTAAGGTCTTTCCGGTCTCGGACCGGGCGACTGACGTACTGGAGGCCCTCTTGCGGCGTCTCGAACGGTCGGGTGCCTCACTACACTGCCTGAGCCCTGCCCGGGCGATCGATCCGATCGCGGAGCTGAGCGTACCGTCCCCGGGATTCTTGGTCCGGCTACCGGACTCGACGGTCTCCGCGGGCCGGGTGATCGTCACGGTGGGTGGGCGGTCCTATCCGGGCTGCGGAACTACGGGGGATGGCTACGACATCGCGCGCCGATTCGGCCATACGATCGTCGAGACCCGGCCGGCTCTCGTACCCATCCGGGTTGGCATGGACTGGGTTTCCAGCTTGAAGGGGATCAGTCTAGCCGACGTGATCGCCTCGGTCCACATGACCGATGGCGAGAAACTCCAGGAGCGTCGCGAGGCGGTGCTATTTGCCCACTTCGGACTCAGCGGACCGGCGATCCTCGACGTCAGCCGAGCCGTGGCGCGGTCCGACGATCCCGAGCGATTATTCCTCCGGCTGGACCTGATCCCCGACGCCTCCCGCGACGAGCTGGATCGCACGCTCCAGCTTTCATGCCGACAGGGGCGACGGCCCCTGATCTCCCTCTTGCCCGAGGTTATCCCGCGCCGGCTGGCGGAGTGCATGGCGATTACCGCGGCAATCTCGGTGGACCGGATGGGACCGGACCTGTCACGCGACGAGCGCCGACGGGTGGTCGACGTGATGAAGGGGCTGTCACTCCCGGTCCGCGGAACGCTCGGATTCGAGAAGGCCGAAGTGACCAGCGGCGGTATCGCTCTCGACGAAGTCGATCCCAGGACTCTCGAAAGCCGCCTCGTTCCGGGCTTGCACTTCGCCGGCGAGGTCCTGGATCTCGACGGACTCATCGGCGGTTATAACTTCCAGGCGGCCTGGAGCACGGGATGGCTCGCCGGTGAGTCCGCTGCGAAGAGTGTCCTCTTTGAACACTGAACACGGTACTCAATGCTCGTCCGTACCTCCCTTACGCGCCAGGTAATCGGCCGAGATCGATTTGAGGATGACACGGCCGGTGCCTCCCAAGTCCGCGTCATACCGCTCTTTCACCGGAGTCACGACGCAGCCTTCTCGGCCTTCGAACCGTCCTGCCACATCCGGTGCGCACAGGGTCGTCGGGCCGTACGTGTGCTTCTCGATGGCCTCCCATGAGAACGGCCCCCTGTAAAGATGCGGCACCAGTTCCACGCCGAAGCGATCCAGCGCCGCAGTTTTCTGGTCATAGTCGAGGTACTTGCCATCGACGGCGATGTCAAACGCCCGGAACCCCTTGGCGCCGTTGGCGAGTCCGTAGGCCATGTCCTGGACTCCGCTCCCGTAGAGTTCGCCGAAGAGGATCGCGCTCCGCTCGCCTCCGCTGACGTCGCGCAAGAGGTTGCGAACGGCGTCAGTCAACGGACGCCAGAAGTCGGACGGCCTCCCTTTGGAGTTGACTTCTTTCCGCCGGACGTCGTTGGATCCCGCCATGAACTCGAACGTTTCGCCTTCGGCGCTCGAGACCCGAATCAGGCCCAGCCGGCAGTTCTTGCCATGGAGCTTCTCCGTGATGACGACCTCCTCGCCCGGCCGGAGCACGTCCGGAAAGTTGCGGATGTTCTCGATATCCGTGTACCCGTGGAAGGCGGCCATCGATCGCAGGGAATCCCCGTCGCTGGGCCGGATAGGCGGCTCGAATTTGGTTACGCCGTAATGATCCTTGACGTCCCGGCCGACCTCCCAGGCCGGGTCGACCTGGTGATCGATCGTCCCGTAGCTCGCCTCCCCCCGTAACCGGGCCGCGCGGACCCGAAAACCGGGCTTTCGCGTGCCGTCGATCTCCGCGGGCAACTGGGCGAGATACTTGGTGATTCCCAGCCGATCGGCCAGCTCGGAGGTCATGACACTGTCGGGCGGGAAGTAGACCACCCGATCGCCGACATTCAAGCCCAGCGCCTTCTGGACGATGACCGGCCAGCCCTTGACCGTGACGAATTCGAGAACGTCGGCGTTCGGGTGGGGATAGACCGCCTTGACCTCGCAGACCTCGACGACCAACGTGCTCATCCGGTTTCTCCTTCTCTGAGGTCAGACCGCGATCAAGCCCTTTTCGGATCAGAGACCAGTCGGAACTTTCAGGTTCGGGCGACAGCTTCATGCGGCCTTCGGCCGGACGTCAGACGGTTCGTGCACGGTCGGAACTCACCGAGTCGAGATCCGGCACGTTCTCCACGATTTCCCGATTGATGATCTTGGCGGTGAATGGCCAGGCTCGCTGGCTCGCGAGGTGCCAGGCAAAATCGCGGAGCCAGGCACCCAGAATCAGCCCCAGGCAGAACGCGATGGCGACCCAGTTGCCGGTTGACGCAATGAGAGCGAGGCCTGCTCCGAAGCCGATCGCCATGATAAGATATCGCTTGACACTTTTTCGGAGAGAGCTGTCCAGACGGTAACCACCTTCCCTGCGGGTTTCCAGCATCCGCTTGGCCATCACCGCGTCGCTGGGACTTCTCATGACATCGCCTCGTTCCGGTGGGTGGGGGCGCGCGGAGAATCAGTTCACCGAGATCTGCGTAGGACTGGGTGCATTTTATCAAGGGCTCACAGCGGGGTTAATCGGTGACTCCGGTGTTCTATGGCCACGCAGAGAAAACCCGGACGGGAGCATCGCCCCCAACAAACCTGATCCAAGCGCGCTCGGAATGACCAGAATGAGTTTCCATGCGGTGACGGAGTTTCTCTGGTTTCGGGTCTGGTGGAACTATCCCGACCCAATGGACCCGTGGTTCTCGATTCCGTATCACATCTTCAATCTTTTCGAGGGTGCGTGCTGGCTCGTCTTCGCCGGACTGGTCATCCGGCGATACGTGAGGTCCCGCCGATCGCGGTGGGAGATCCTTTATAGCCTCGCATTCTTCACTTTCGGGCTGACCGATTTCCGCGAGGCGTACGTGCTCCAATCCTGGCTCGTCTGGGTCAAGGTGCTGAATCTGCTCGCGTTGATCTGGCTCCGCTCGATCGCTATCTCACGATGGTATCCCGGAAGTCGCTTGTTCTGACGACGAGGTCCCTGCCTCGGCTCCCACGTCTTGGCCGCCGATCCCCTTGACCGAGTCATTCATTGTATATACAATGAACGAGTTGGAGGGATCGGAGTGGCGAAGCAAATGAGCGACCAACTGGATCAATGCGTGGTGGACCGGGTTGCTGGCGAATGCCTCGCGGCGAGGGTCCGGATTCTGAATCGGGCGATCACCAGCCTTTACGATGAAACCATGCGGTCACTGGGGGTGAAGGTCAGCCAGATGAATATCCTGGTCGTGACGGCCAAGTTGGGGGTGGCCCGGCCCGGTCGGCTCTGTGACATTCTGCACATGGACACCTCGACCTTGAGCCGGAACGCCGAGCGAATGGTCGCTCACGGCTGGCTCGAAGTCGTCCCCGATGCCGATGCGCGGCGCAGCCCCTACGCGTCACGGATGAGGGAATGAGCCTACTGAAGCGATCTATCCCCGCATGGGAACTGGCCCAGGCCCAGGCCCGCGCGATCCTAGGCGAGGCCGGCGCAAACTTGCTGATCGAGGCCGTCCACAGATTGCCGGCTGAAGGGTCACAGACGTGAGCCTTTTTTCTCGGCTCGATTCTTGTATCTACAAAAAACAAGGAGTTACCGATGCGTTTGGATGACCACCCCACGGTGCGGCGGGTACGCCAGGGAGCAGGGATTGAACCTCCGTGGAGGAGTCCAGGGCCGGTGGAAGCGGGATGGCTCAAAGGTCTGGCGCGGGAGGCGGGGGCGGATGACGTTGGTCTGGTGGAGATTGGTCGGGCGGACCTGGGCTCCCAGCGCGAGGACATCGTAAACGCATTTCCCAAGACCAGGACGTTGCTCTCGTTCCTCTGCCGGATGAACCGTGAACCGATCCGGAGCACGGCGCGGTCGGTAGCCAATCTGGAGTTCCATCACACTGGCGACGAGGTTAACGCCGTCGCGCGGCGGATCGTCGCGGCGCTCGAACAAGAGGGGATCCGGGCGTTGAACCCGGCGATGGGGTTCCCGATGGAGATGGACCGGTTCCCGGGCAAGACCTGGATTGTGTCCCACAAGCCGGTCGCGGTGGCCGCGGGACTGGGACACATGGGGATTCATCGCAACGTCATCCATCCTCGCTTCGGCAATTTCATCTTGCTGGGGACGGTGCTCCTGGACGTCGAGGCCACCGAATACGACCAGCCGATCGACTACAACCCCTGCCTCGAGTGCAAGCTCTGCGTGGCGGCCTGCCCGGTCGGAGCCATTGCGCCCGATGGACACTTCGATTTCTCGGCCTGCCTCACCCACAATTACCGCGAATTCATGGGCGGATTCACCGATTGGGTCGAGGAGATCGCCGAGAGCCGTGATGCTCTCGACTATCGACGTCGCGTGAGCGCCTCCGAATCGAGCTCGATGTGGCAGAGCCTGTCGTTCGGGGCCAACTACAAGGCCGCGTATTGCCTGGCCGTCTGCCCGGCCGGTGAAGACGTCCTCGGTCCGTTTCTCGACGATCGCGCCGGTTTCGTGAAAGAGGTCGTCCGCCCTCTCCAGGACAAAGAGGAGACGATCTACGTCACTCGCGGGTCCGACGCCGAGATTCACGTGACTAAGCGATTCCCGGCCAAACGGGTTAAGCGCGTACACAACGGGATCCACGCCCGTACAATCGACACCTTCCTGCGCGGCCTGACCCTGACCTTTCAACGGACTCCGGCCGCCGGGCTCGACGCCGCATTCCACTTCACAATGACAGGTGCGGAACAGCGAGATTTCACGGTAACGATCCGCGATCAGGCGATCTCGGTCGAGAATGGGCTGCAAGGGACCGCCGGGATTCACGTCATCACCGATACCGAAACCTGGCTGGGATTCGTCGCGAAGGAGCGCAGCCTCCTCTGGGCGTCCTCCGCCGGAGGATCCGCATCAAGGGCTCGCCGAGGTTGCTGCTGGCCTTCGGCCGCTGTTTTCCGTCGTGACCGAGAATCGACTTATTCCCATGACGAGAAGACGAAACCGTGAATGAGCCGAACATCGTCAAAGGTGCGAACTTCACGTGTTCCCACGCCGGTGCGAAGGAGACCTGGCAGAACTACCACACCGAGCGGCCCAACTCGCCGGCACCGCTCCGGGGTAAGCTGTTCTTGAAAAAGATCCTCGAGACCGGTGGGCTGGAGATGTCGCTCACAGTCTTCCCGCCAGGCGGCGGCTATCCGTTCTTGCACCGACATCGCGAGAACGAAGAGGTCTATGTCGTCCTCTCCGGCCGGGGCCAGTTCTGGGTAGACGGCGCGTTTATCGATGTGACGTTAGGGAGCATCGTGCGCATGGCCCCGCAGGCGGCCCGGACGTTCCGAAACGATGGCCACGAGCCGGTAAACCTCCTCGTCATCCAGACGCGAGCGGACAGCCACCTCGAAGGCGGCACGGCCGATGGCGAGCGCGTCGAGGGCGAGCTGCCCTGGACAGACTAGTCGATCGCTGCGAGTTCGTGTCATTTTTCAGAGGTCAACATTATGCTGGAGCGGAAGCGTTCCTCGTAGGATTTCGTTCCGCCAAGCCAAACGGACCGCATTTCATGCCGCAGTTAAGAATCCAGCACCTGATGCTGCTGGTCCTGTACGTCGCGGTCGCCCTCGCGATGAGCCTGCCCGCGATGCACGCTCGTGGTGTTGGTCGTCCTCTGCTCCTCAGCGTGACGATCCCCGGTGTACCCCTGACACTAGCCGGGCTTTCCTGGTTGATCCTGCGACCGGGGCCACAGCGGGATTTGGTTCAGATCAGCTTTCTCTTTATCGCTCACGCCTCGGTCGGCCTCACTCCGTTCGTCTTCTTGGCCCTATCAAAATCCGACTCACTGTTTTGGTTTCTCAATCTCGCTCTCGGGCTAGCATGGTCATTCAGAAGTCTATTAATCGCCAGGAAATGGCTGACCTTGAAGCCGTGTCCTCACTGCCGGAAGAAAGTGCTGCTGGATGCTCAAACCGGAAAGGAACCGGTACAACATCAAGAGCTGACTCACGAGGAGGCCCGGAAAATGGCATGGCTCGAATCCCAGCGGCTCGCCTATTACTCGTGTGATAGCTGTGCTCGAGTCGGCGAGCTGAGCGCGGCCGAGGCCCGTCAGAGTTGCCCGCACTGTGGAGGAATCAACCTGCGGCGACTCCAGCGGCTGGATCATGGGTACCAGTCGCCACGATTCCTGCCGCGCGGCGGTTTCTACTGGTGCCTCGCCTGCGGCGCGCGGTGCAAGCAGCGTGTTCCGGGCATCTGGGAGCACGCGGTCGGCCCGGATGATGACATCCCCTACCGGCGCTGGGATTTCGTCGGTTGGCTCGGAGACCGGATTGATCGGACGGTGAAGCGATTCCCCGTCGCGAAGCCACCAGACGACGTGGATAAGGACCTGGAGAGCCGCATGGTCGGTCGTTGAGCCGACGCGGAATCCTCCGTCGGCAAGGTGGATCGTCAGTCACTTCCTCGGGTCCCACTCTGTACGAACTGGTTGGGTTTCCCTCGGGCACGACCGGCGTGTTATCGTATTCGCTGGATCGAGCGCTCGCTCAGAAGAACATTGTCGCCACTCCGGTGCGCGGCTGAGGAGAGGGACATCATGATGAAGCGGCTCCTGTACTGCCTGATTGCCCTCGCGGCATACCCGGTCGTCGAGACGACATCTCGCGCCCAGCAAACGACGGATCAATCGAGCCCGTCTTCGAAATCCAAAGACGACCACCCGCCCCGAAAGGTCGTCGTCGGCACCATCATCTACGGGCCCTACGGAAAATACCCGGGACTGGATGACCGATTGAAAGTCCTGAGCGGGTTGATCGACGCGATGGCCGAGGACACGAAGAAAGCCTATCCTGGCCGTGGTCTCGACCTGGGGGTCCTGCCGGAGATGATCGTGACGAACACGAACGGGCCGGCGTCGCAGCGGGCGATCCCGTTGCGCGGCCCAGTGCTGGAAACCTTCGGCACCCTGGCGCGACGGCACAAGACCTACCTCGTCGTTCCGCTCGAGATCGTCGAGGACGGTTCGTCGGGCACGATCTACTCGAACGCGGCTGTGCTGCTGGGTCGGCGCGGGGAGGTGGCTGGCGTATACCGCAAAGTGCACCCGGTCGCCATGGTCAACCACGACGACCTGGAGACGGGGATCACGCCAGGTTCGGAGTTCCCCGTCTTCGACTGCGACTTCGGCAAGCTGGGGATCCAGATCTGCTGGGACATCGTCTTCGACGACGGCTGGCAAGCCCTGGCGGATAAAGGGGCGGAGATCGTCGTCTGGCCGAGTGCGTCTCCGGCAACCGCACTGCCGGCCGCTCGCGCGGGACGTCATCGATATTTCGTCGTCTCGAGCTGCTGGCGGAACAATGCGACGATCTACGAGCCCACGGGACTGGTCGCCGCCCGGGTCGAATCGCCGGAAAAACCGCTGGTCCACCAGATCGACCTGAGCTATGCCGTGCTGGGCTGGTCCGCCCATCTGCGCGAGGGCAAGGCATTCCGCGACGCATACGGCGACCGAGCCGGTTATCACTACGAGCCTCAGGAAGACCTGGGCCTGTTCTGGTCCAACGATCCTCGCACGACGATCGGCGATATGGTCCGAGCCTTGAAACTCGAGGACATCGATGACCAGGTCGCGCGCAATCGCCGGTTACAAGACGCCGCGCGGGGTCAACCCATTCGTTGAGCCGTCGCCGGGATCGCACGGCTCCGGCTGCTCGTCCGTTCAAGGAGACACGTTTGTTCGGCTTCTTCAAACGACTCCGCCGGAAACGCCTGAGTTCCGCGCCGTTTCCGACCGCATGGCTCGATATCATCGACAAGAACGTCCCATACTACGCGTCGCTGCCGGAAGCGGATCGCCGGGCGGCTCCAGGGTCTCGTGCAGGTCTTCCTTGCCGAAAAGGTCTTCGAGGGCTGCGGCGAGCTGGAGCTGACCGACGAGATCAAGGTGACCATCGCGGCCCATGCCTGCCGGCTGCTCCTGCATCGCCAAACCGATCTTTTCCCGCGGCTGATCACGATCCTGGTCTATCCCTCGGCCTACTGGACGAAGCGCGTCGTACCGATGGGAAGCGTCGTACCACTCAAGGTCGAGGAGGTCGCGCTCGGCGAAGCGTGGAAGGATGGTGTGGCCATCGTCTCGTGGGATACCGTTCTGGAGATCGGCCAGGGGCACGGCCGCGGCACGAACCTCGTGCTGCATGAATTCGCCCACCTGCTCGACATGGAGGATGGGGCGGCCGATGGGACTCCGACCCTGAAGCCTCGAAGCCGGTATGATTCCTGGACGAGGGTCATGGAGGAGGAGTACCGGCGGCTCAAGAGCCAGAGCGCCCTCGGCCATCACTCGGTGCTGGACCATTACGGCGCCATGAACGCCTCGGAGTTCTTCGCCGTGGCAACGGAGGCTTTCTTCGAGAAGTCCGGCTTGCTTCGGAAGCGCCATTCCGCACTCTACGATGAGCTGAAGTCGTTCTATCAGCAGGATCCGGCGGGGCTCCTGCCATTGGTCGAATCGCCCGAGGACTGAATGGGGTCGCCGCTCTCAACCGTTCCGACTGTGCGGACGAATTGGGAATGTCTCCCGACGATGGCGCCGGGCCTGTTCCACGTAATGCTTCCAGCCGTGTTCCATCCGCTCCCGCATCATTTCGTCCACGTCGCGCCGGACCCGCGCCGGGCGCCGATCACCATCGACCCGGGAGGCACTTCCATGTTCTCCAGGACCAGAGCCCCGGCCCCGACGATAGAGCCTCGGCCAATATGGCGCGCCATTGAGCACGATCGCGCCCATCCCGATCAAGCAGTCGTCCTCGATCGTGCAGCCGTGGAGGATGACGCGATGGCCGACGGTTACGCGACATCCGACGGTGCACGGCACACCGACGTCGGCGTGGATCATCGTGAGGTCCTGGATGTTGGTCTGGTCCCCGATCGTGATCCGGTCGGTGTCGCCACGGAGCACGGCGTTGTACCAGATGCTCGACTCCACGCCCAGGTGGACGTCACCCAGCACGATGGCTCCCGGAGCGATGAAGGCGGTCGGGTCGATCATGGGACGGGTCCAAAGGGTTTGAGGGTACGTCTCCCACCAGTACGCGAACGAAGTGGCCGCGGTGGTCCGTCCACGGTCCATTGAAGAGCGAGCAGGAACGAACGCGCAGACGCTCGCCGATCCAAACATGATCGATGTCGTAAACGGGCAGCATGGCCGGGAATGTCGCGCGCCACCCCATTGCCGACCGGCTTGCCAGACGGTAGTCGAGTGCGATCAATCCGTCGAAACCGAGGCTGCGACTGGGCGTGTTGAAGTCGCCCAGTACGAAGTCGTAGGGGCGTCCCTCCGCCGCGGCGTCACGGCAGGCTCCGACGACCGCCCGGAGGAACGGCAAGCGAGATCGGAGCGGTGAGCTATGGCCGTCTACGACCAGCAACCGCAGGCGACGCCCGCGCACCTCGGCCGTCACGCTCATCCCGACGCCGCCCGGGAACATCATCTGCCCATCCCTTTGGATCGGCCATCGGGAACACACCACCAGTCGATACCAGTAGGGGCTCCTCGGGTCGTGAAAGAACCCGACGAATTGCGCGCCCGCACCGAGATCGTCAGCGAGTCTCTGAAGCCAATCGGTAGGCGGTGCCTCGCTCAGGACAATCACATCGGGATTCGCGTCAAGCATCGCCTTCCGTTGCGCGCGCCAGGTCCTATCGCTCCGGAAAAGCCCACCGCCCCACTGCACATTCCAGTGCAACAAGGCGATCTCCCGATCACCGGCTCGGAGTTCGCTCGTCGCTCCTGAACCGATCATCGAAATCGCCGACCAGGCAATCGCGATGAGCCCCAGAATCGTCAGGCCGAAACGCAGTCGAGGCAACGAGCGACCCCAGTCGCGAAAATCCAGCACCAGAGCCACGATCCCTAACGGCAACAACGGCACGTACATCATCAGGGCCGTGAGGACCGATCGGTCGCGGATTATCTGGCCCGCCAGACCAACGGCAATGAGCGCGGCCACGCCGAAATTCACAACCCGTATCAGAACGCCTGCCAGACGAAGGAACCAAGATCTCTGAGGCGCTTTGATCAGATCGTCGGACATGGTATCGTCTCGTGGCATGGATCTGCCGGGATCCTCGTACTACCGGCTGAGCCAACTGACCATCGAGCGCGTCACCAGGTCGGCGGCATCCTGCTGGACGAAATGGCCGGCGCCGGGATTGTCGTGAGCGTGAGGTCCCCGTCGATCCAGTTCCAGGTGTCGTTCAGCGCACCGGGGAGCAGGGCCTGGTCCTTCAATCCGTGAATGAGCAGCACGGAGCACTTGACCGGAGGAAAGGTCGGTGCTGGCGGTTTGACGTCGGAGACGGCTGACTTGTCGGGCATGCGCGGGTAGTTCGCCTTGTAATAATTGAGCATCCCCTCCATCGACGATCGCGCCAGCGCCGCGCGGTAGACCTTTCGAGCCTCCGCATCCTTGACCCAGGCGACCAGGAGATCGACAGAGACCTTCTTGGCCGCGTCGGGCTGCTGGAAGTTACGGGCATACTGACTGTTCTTCTGCTGCTGTGGGTTTGTTGCCAGTTCGCGCAACAGTCCTCGAGGGTGCGGCAGGTTGAGCACGATCAGCCGGTCGGTCCGCTCGGGATGGGTCATGGCGAACGTCCAGGCCACGAGGCCGCCCCAATCGTGCCCCACGATCACCGCCTTGCCGTCCGTGAAATGTTTGACCACCGCCAGCAGGTCGCCGACCAGCTTGTCGGTCGTGTAGTTCACGACGCCCTCCGGCTGATCGCTCAGGTTATAGCCGCGCTGGTCGATTGCGACCACGTGGAATCGCTTCGACAGGGCCGGCATCTCGGCGCGCGAAGTGTACCAGAAGTCGGGGAATCCGTGAATGAGGACGATCAGCGGGTCCTGGCTCCGGCCCAGGCTGACATAATGGATCTTGACTCCACTCGAATCGACGAATCCTTCCTCGGCGCCGGGCAGGAGCGCCGAGGCCGGCGCGGTCGGTGTTGAATCCGGCTCATCTGCGGATGAGGGAAGGCCCGAGGTGCCGATGATCACCAGCATCGCGCTGACAGCCCACTGAACTAATAATTGGCATTTAATGTTCATATTTATGTAATTCCCGGACGAGATACTTCGAGTGTCGACCTCTCGGACAGGGCGATCGGCTCGCTGTGGTCGAGGCTATCCATGATAACCGTTTCCACCATCGCCGGCCCAGGGTATCATGACGGCGACAGCTCGGACACGGCCAGCCGAGTAGAACCTCAAATGGAATCGAATTCCGGTAAGGGCCAATGAATCTGACCGAGTACCTGTTCCAACGTCTGCGGGAACTGGGCGTGGGACACACGTTCGGCATCCCGGGCGACTTTGTGCTCCCTGTCTATGCGGTACAGGAGCGCGTGGGGATGCCGACGGTGGTCTGTGCTCACGAGCCGGGTGTCGGCTTCGCGGCCGATGCGTATGCGCGGTTCCGCGGTCTGGGCGTGGCGGTTGTGACATATGGCCCCGGGGCGCTCAACACCGTCAATCCCGTCGCATGCGCCTACGCGGAGCAGTCGCCGCTGCTGGTCGTCAGCGGAGGCCCCGAGGTCGCCCTGCGCCGTCCGGAGCTGCACCTTCATCACGTGATCAAGACATTCGAGAGCCAGTTGCAGATCTACCGCGAGGTCACGGTCGACGCGGCGATCCTCGACGACCCCGTATCGGCTCCCGGGACGATTGACCGCGTGATACGCCGGGTGGTCACGTCGAAGCGACCCGGTTACCTGGAGATCCCCCGCGATCGAGTCGCGGTGCCCGTCGAGGGGCCGTCCGGGCCGCTGCTCGGCAAACCCAGTGCGGAGGACCGCGAGGCTCTGGCCGGTGCAATCGGTGAGGCCGTCTCCGAGATCGGCGTGATGCTCGCAGGCGCGAGTCGTCCCGCGCTCTACGTGGGCGTCGGAGTCCGCCGGCATGCTTTGACGGACCTGGTGATTGGGCTCGCCGAACGGTTGCGACTTCCGGTCGTGACCGACCTGCTCGGCAAGGCCGCCTTTCCGGAAAGTCACCCACAGTATGCGGGTGTCTACCTCGGAGCCCTCAGTGACCCGGCGACCCGCGAACTCCTCGATGGCTCCGATTGTGTCCTGGGGATCGGCGTGCTCCCAACCGACCTCGGTACTGGTTTTTGGAGCCAGCGGATTCGCCCCGAGGCGCGGGTCATGATCGAAGCAGAGAGCGTGCAGGTGCGCTACCATCGCTACCACGACCTTTCCATGACGGACGTCGTCGCGGCCCTCCTCGAACGGTTGCCGCCTAGCAATCGCATTGTGCCCCGGTTCGATGCACGTGGAACTCGTTCGGCGAGTCTGTCGGAGACGCCCGCGTCTTCCGGTCCGCCCAGTCCGGGAATCGTCCGCGTGAGTGAAGTGATCGCCGCCCTCCAGGATCTCGACCAGTCGCGCTACAGCTTCGTCACCGACGTGGGCGATAGTTGGTTCATCGGACTGGAGCTTCGCGCCGACGTCTTCGTGGCAGCCGGCTTTTATTCGTCCATGGGGTTCGCCGTTCCGGCAGCCCTCGGCGCGGGGATCGCCGATCCGTCGCGGAGGCCCCTCGTGATCGTTGGGGATGGCGCGTTCCAGATGACCGGGATTGAGCTGGCCACACATGTCGAGCAAGGTCTGCGCCCAATCGTGCTGCTCCTGAACAATGGCGGTTATGGCATGCTCGAGGCGGTCGATCGACCTCGGAGCTATTACGAACGCAGGAGCTGGGATTATCCCGCCCTCGCCCGGTCGCTGGGTGCCGAGGCCGAACGGGTCACGAGTGCATCCGAGTTGCGCGAGGCGCTGCGACGCGCGGAGAGTGCCCCACGCGCCTACCTGATCGAGGCATTCACCGCGCGCGACGACCTCTCGCCCGTCATGGCCCGGATCCGTACCCAGGTCCACTCGGCCTTCCGCATCCAGACGGGCCTCTAATTGAGCCGGGGATTCTCCGGCACATGCCGGATCGGGATCATCGCCTGCAACTGCCGACGCCCGACTTCGACCGTGGACTTCTTCCAAGCCGAAAGAGTGTCGACATCACCAAAGACATGTTCGGGCGTGGCGGGCAGGACCAGCCAGGAACCCTCCGTCAGCTCGTTCTCGAGCTGTCCCGGTCCCCAGCCGGAGTGGCCGACGTAGAAGATGGCCTGGCCGTCCTCGGAGGCGGCCAGTAACTCCATGGCATTCAGCTCGGTGGCGACGAAGAGATCGTCGGTCACCACGAGATTGGCGAGGGGCCGCTGGTCGTGTACGGCCATCAAGCTCCCGGCCACCGGACCGCCATGGCGGACGGATCCTTCGCGCAAGCACGGCGTCTCACTGATCTGCGACCAGACCTGCTCGAGCGGCATAGTCAGCTCGCGGTTCAGGATCAACCCGAGCGCGCCTTCCTCGCTGTGGACGGCGATCAGCACGATCGTCTGGGCGAAGTTGGGGTCGAGCAGACTCGCGGAGGCGATCAGGAGATGACCCTGGAGTCGATCCATGTTGGTTCAATGAGATTGACAGGCGAATACCTGACGGGCAAGACGATCACCCGACCGTCGAGGCGTAGATGCCGTTCATCAATACGCCCATCAGACCATCCGGCGCCTGTCTTGTCGAGAGGTCCCCGGGGATCCGAGGCCGTCACCGGGCGATGCAGCCCCGGCCGAGCCGAACTGGTTCCGATCCGCGCTCGGCCGGAGCGTTTTGTCGGTTAGTACTTTCAACTCACGTGTCTCAGGAACGAGACCCGTCCGGTTGCGACCCACTCGGCCACGAGGATGTTTCCGTCCTTGTCGAAGCAGGCGTCGTGGGGATGGATGAACTTCCCGGCCGGCCATCGGCTCGGCTGGGCGCGGATCTTGAACCCGTCGAGCACCTGCTTGGTCCATTGGGGCTCATAGCCGAGGTGGACCAGCACATGATTGTCCTTGTCGAAGAGCGAGACGCGCGCGTGCAGGTCGGGCACGAGCAGGACGTCGCCCCGGATATCGAAGTGCGCCGGGAAGCTGACATCGTGGATCATGCTCACCGGCTTCCCTTCGAGCGTCACGTACTGGAGGCGGGCGTTGGCTCGGTCGGCGATCACGAGCTGAACGTCGCGGCCGGGGCGATTGTCCAGCCAGAGACCGTGAGGGGTCTTGAACTTGCCGGGACCATCACCATAGCCGCCGAACGTCCGCACCCACTTGGCGTCCTTGCCGTACTGATGGATGTAATTGGAGCCGTAGCCGTCGCCGACGTAGAAGCCGCCGTCCGGGGCAAATGCGACGTTCGTCGGTGCAAACTTCGGCTTTTCCTGATCGTAGACGTGCGGCTCTTGCGGGGCCTTCTTGATCCAGACAACCTCGCCTTTCAGGTCGCTCTTGACGACCAGGTCCACCGGCATCATGCACGAGAGATAGAGGAACTCCTGTCCGTCCTCCTCGCGGATGTCGATCCCGTGGCCTCCCCCGTGATACTCCTTCCCGAAGGAGCGGACGAACTTACCATTCGGGTCGAAGACCACGATCGTGTCCTGGGCCGGATCGGTCGGTTTGGGGAAATCGCTGCCGGCCCGATGCTTGATGTAGATGAAGCCCGCCTTGTCGATCGCCACGCCGTGAGTCTCGAACCAGTGGATCGAGCTGGGCAATTCGCCCCAGTTGTGGTGGCACTCGTAGCGGTGCTCGCCCTGGCCGATGACCGGGTGCTCGCTTCCCGCCTTGTCGCTGGCATGCACGAACGGGCCGGAGGCGCCGGCGGCCAGGGCCGCGGCGCCGGCCTGCTTCAGAAACTCGCGTCGACGCATGGAGAGGGTCCTTTCTTGTGCCCTGGTCAGTGGTCCGCGAACACCCATCGGCCGGGGCGAACCACTGAGCTGCTACTTTGTCTTGAAGTCTCCCGCAGTGATGACAGATAGCCGTTTGGGATCGATGTGCTTGCGCAATGCCGTATTGACCGCATCGGGCGTGAGATCCTTGATCTTCCGCTCGTGCTCGGCCTCGAATTGCATGGTCCGTCCTAGGTACAGGTTCTCGGCGAGCATGCTACCGAGGGCCCGGTCGTCGGCGCGATCGTTCTGGCGTTCCTGAAGGTATCCGGCCTTGGCCTTGTCGAGCTCCTCGCTCATGACGCCGTCACGGAGCAGACGATGGACTTCCTCCTCCACTCCGACCTTGACCCTCTCGAGGTTCTTCGGGTTATAGATCGCCAAGATCATCAAGGTCGCATGCAGATCGATTGGGTCCGCCCCGAAGACCGACTGCGCGCCGTAAGAGACACCGTCCTTTTGGCGAAGTCGGTTGGCGATCCGCGACGAGAGGCTACCTCCGCCCAGGATGTAATTACCCGTAAGCAAGGCGGCGTACTCCGGATCGCTGTCCTTGAGCGGCAACTGGAGGCCGGCCAAGTAGAGGGCGTTGGCCTTGTCCGGCGTGGAGATCGTTTCCTTCTCCGATGCCAGGTCCGTCTTTACCGGTCGTTCGATCCGGCCGTACGGCTTCTCGGCCTTCCACCCTTCGAAGGTCTTGACCAGGATCGAGAGGACCTCCGAAGGATCGAAGTCTCCGATCATCACCAGCTCGCCATGATCGGCGCCGAGATACTCTTGATAGAGGGCCCGAACACGGTCGATGGTGACCTTCCTCGTCCCTTCGATCTGCTCGTCGAGAGACGGCACGTAGCGGACGTCATCGCGGGGATAGTGGCGCGTGTACACCCGCTGGAAGTGGGTGAATCCCTGGGCCATTGGATCGGATCGACTCTCCTCGAGGCCGGCGATCGCTTCGTTCTTCATCAACTCCAACTCGCTGGCGGGCAACGCCGGCTCCCGGAGGATCTGCCGGAGAATCTCCAGGACGGCCGGAAGATTGGCTCGTCGGGTCTGGACCGTAAGTGTGACCGCGCCCGCACTCGGCCCCCCCATCCCTCTCATACGTCCGCCCATCCCGGCGCCGAGCCGAGCGACGTTCTTGTCCAGCGCATCCTTGATCTGCTGGTACGTCATCGACTTCGTACCCCGGATCATCGAGCTCGGGGAGGAAGCCTGCGGCCTCTTTGAATCCCTTGAGGTTCTCGGCGTTCCCATAATGGAGGGTCAGCCGCAGTTGGACGGCCTGGCGCTGCGTCTTCTTGGGGAGGAAGGCCACATTGATCCCCGCGACCGGCCCGGGCCGCTGGATTCGGGCTTCGATCGCCATCGGCGAGACGTCGAACGTCTCCTGGGCGATCGACTTGACCTCCCGACCTTTATAACCGTCAACTAGCTTGGCGATATCGGGCACCTCGGGAACCGGCGTCCGCTCGGGCTTGGTCGTCGGCAGGAAGAAGCCGACGGTTCGATTGCTGGCCGTTAGGTACTTTTCCGCCACTTCCTTGACTTGCGCGGGGGTCACCTTTTCCAGTCGATCGCGATTGAGGAAGTAGAGCCGCCAATCACCCTGAGCGGCCCACTCGCTCAGCACGATGGCGATGCGGTTGGGATCCTGGGCCGCCAGCTCGTAATTCTTGAGGAGCGATTGGCGGGCACGATCGACTTCCTCCGAACTGACGCCCGATTGTGCTACGTCCTCGAGGACCGAGAACATCGTGTCTCGGACCTGCTCGAGCGTGGCTCGATCCTTGGTGTTGACCTCGGCCATGATCTCGAGGGCCCCCGGATCGTGATAGGCCTGACCGAAAGCGCTCACGCTCGAGGCCTTCTTGGTCTCGACGAGTGCCTTATACAGCCGGCCCGACGGCTCGGAATCGAGGACTTCGGCCAGGATCCTCACGGCGGGGAACTCGGCGTGAGACCCGGCCGGGATGTGAAAGATCAGTCCGACAAGTCCCACGTTCCCCACGCGTCGCAACGTCACGAATCGCTCGCCGTCCTGGGCGGGCTCTTCCGTGTAGGTCTGCGACAACTTGCGGGCGGGCTTCGGCAAAGATCCAAAATATTTTAATATATATTCAAGTGCCTTCTTCTCGTCGAACTTGCCGGCCACGACGAGTACGGCGTTGTCGGGCTGGTAGAACCGCCGGTAGAAGTCGCGCAGGTTGTTAACCGGCACGCGCTCGATGTCGGAGCGGTTGCCGATGGTCGACTTGCCGTAGTTGTGCCATTCGTAGGCGACGGCCATCATTCGCTGGGAGAGGATCGACCCCGGCGAATTCTCGCCGGCCTCGAACTCGTTCCGGACGACCGAGAACTCGGTGGCGAGGTCCTCCGCTTTGATGGGGCTATTCACCATGCGGTCGGCTTCGAGGCGGATGGCGAACTCGAGGTTCTCATCGCTGGCGGGCAGGGTCTCGTAGTAGTTGGTGCGGTCCACGTCGGTCGAGCCGTTGAAACTGGCGCCGCGCTCCTTCATGGCCCCGGGGATGTCCGGGTGTGTCGGAGTCCCTTTGAAGACCATGTGTTCGAGCAGGTGGGCCATCCCCGTTTCCCCATAGCCTTCGTGGCGCGAACCCACTAGCACGGTCAGGTTCACAGTCACTTTGGGACGCGTCTGGTCGGGGATTAGCAGGAGACGAAGGCCGTTGTCCAGCCGGTACTCGGTGATCCCTTCGACCGACGTGACCTTCGTCGGGTCGGCGGCGAGGGCGGTCGTCACACCGAGGACCAGCCCCCCCAGCATGGCACAAAACCAAGCTGTGCAGGAAATATGACGTCTCGATCTCATCGGAATCCTTTCTGCATTCGTGTTGGTAAGATTTGGACCTCCTCCTCCCCGGTTTCCGTCCCCCTGGTCGGGGAAAGTGGAAGAAGACCGGAGGGGAGGTTCTTCGGAAGACTGAAGGCTGAACGATGGATCGATCCGGTCTGACTCATCTTTCAGCCTACCCGGACCCCCTCACCTCGGCCCTCTCCCATCAAGCCGGAGGGAGGCGTCAGCGGGAACAAATACGTCGTCGGGGAGGTTATGTTGGGGTGGTGACGCTCCGCGCTCGGGCTCCTTCTTCCTCGTTCGCCCCCTGATGATAATCTTGCCATCCTTGATCTCGACGCTTTCGATCTTCTGGACCTCTTCAGCCACCTTGGGGTCCTTGGAAAACTCGACGGTGGAGTTCTTCAGTGAGTCTATGACCTCCTGGGGCAACGGTCGGCCGTTCACCTCGAGCGAGTTGACTATGATGTTGAGTATGCCGTTCTCGAGACCACCCTTCAACTCGACCTCTCCGTTGAAGTAGCGGCCTCGGAGCATGGAGAAGCCGATCTTCTCGAGCACCTCGCTGAGTTTATCCAGGGAGAGGCTGAGCTTGCCTCGGACTGTTTCACCGTCGATGGCCAGGTAGACCTGCCCCTTCCATCTCGGGTCCTCCTCGATGAGTGTGTTGACCTCGTCGGCGGTCAGGATCAGAGGCTCGGTGGCCTCGCCTGCATCCTTGGCCTTCTTGAACGACTCGATTCGTTCCTTGAGCGTGCGGCGTGCAGCGTCCGGCAACTCGACCCTGGGAATCTCGCGTGGTGTGGAGGCCGTGTTCTCCTCCACAAACCGGACCAACGAGCGATAGGCCATGTAGGAGAAGATGCCCATAGCGATCACGAGCAACAGTACCAGGCCGCTGCTGATGAGACAGCCGTAGAACAAGCAACCACGCTGTCGGCGTGGCTCTTCATAGGATTTTGCACCGAAGGCTGAATCTGAGAGATAATCGGGATTGCTGGTCGCCATCGTTTGCGCGTTTCACCTTGGAGGCCACGTCCGACGGGAGCTGCATCGAGGTTTCAGTCCCGTCCTGAGTGCATGCACGAGAGTACCGTGTTGTCTAATCGAGCCATCCGCGGCAATGGCAACAGTCTCCCCCTACCTGGGGATTGTATCCTGGCCTTGCCCTCGATAGGGACTTTCAGAATCTTGTTCGACCGGCGAGGAATTGTCGAGTACCCGCCGGACGGGTGGATCGAAACACCGCCATCGCATCGATGCAGCCGGGTAGCATCCGACAGGCCGCCTTGCCATAATGAAAACTCGGGGAATCACGACGAACGTTCCCGCCCGCCCTCATCTCATACCTACTATGGAGGACAGGTGAGCATCATGGTGGCCCTCGGTGCTCCGACCACATGCCGATCACCGACACCCGAATGGGGCGCGATCTTGGCAGCGGCTGTCTTCCTGCTCGCCGCCGTACCGGTGCGTGGAGCGGGCCCCGGGAAGGTCGACTTCGCGCGAGAAATTCGACCGATCCTCGCCGAGAGCTGCTTCGAATGTCACGGCCCCGACCCACGAGGCCGAAAAGCGAGTCTGCGCCTGGACTCCCGCGCGGACGTGTTCGGCGATCGAGGCGGCTATCGCCTGGTTGTCCCGAGCGACGCCGCGCAGAGCGAGCTAATCGCGCGAATCACCTCGGAAGACCCGGACGAGGTGATGCCGCCCTCCACATCCCGGCGCAAGCTGACCCGGGCCCAGCTCGAGCTGCTCCAACGATGGGTGGTAGAAGGGGCGTCCTGGAGCGAGCACTGGTCGTTCGTACGACCCCGAAATCCGGAGATCCCCGACGTGTCGAACTCCGGCTGGTGCCGCAACCCCATCGATCGCCTGGTGCTTGCACGGCTCGACCGGGCCGAGTTCTCGCCGTCGCCCGAGGCGGATCGCGTCACGCTGATTCGACGCCTGAGCCTCGACCTCCTCGGAGTGCCGCCCACACCGTCGGAGGTCGATCGATTCCTGGCGGACGGGCGGCCCGATGCCTACGAGCGGTTGGTGGACCGTTGGCTCACCTCGCCCCAGTTCGGTGAGCGCTGGGCCAGGCCCTGGCTCGACCTGGTCCGCTACGCCGACAGCGACGGCTACGAAGATGACCGATACCGTCCCGATGCCTGGCGATATCGCGACTGGGTCATCCACGCGTTTAACGCCGACCTGCCCTTCGATCGGTTCACCATCGCGCAAATCGCTGGTGATCTGATCCCAAGCGCAACGCTCGAGGATCGGACCGCCGTCGGCTTCCATCGTATGACGATGTTCAACCGATCCGCGGTCGGGAAGGACAATGAGGAGGAGTTTCGCGTCAAGACGGCCAAGGATCGCGCCAGCACGACGGCGACCGTTTGGCTGGGCCTGACCTTCGGCTGTGCGGAGTGCCACACTCACAAGTACGACCCTCTCCCCCAGCGCGACTACTATCGGTTCTATGCCTTCTTCAACAACTTGGTCGACGCCCAGGTCTCCGCACCACCCCTCTCCGGCGAGCCGCTGCGGGCTTATCGGCAGACGTTGCGAGAGTTCGAAGAAGAGCAGGCGAAGGCAAGAGCTCGTCTGAAACACTACGAGACGACCGATCTCCCCGCGCGGCAACTTGCCTGGGAGCGCTCGGTCGATCCCGGAGAACTGCCGGCCGATGTCGCCGCGGTCCTGGCCATCGAGCCCGGCCGGCGCAATGCGGCCGAGATCCGGAACGTCGCTGCTTTTTTCCGCGCGATCGATCCCGAGCACGCGCGGCTCAAGGCGGGTGTGCTCGATAGCGAGATGCTCGCCAACAACCGTCCCCCGCCGCCCAGCTCAAAAGCCCTGACCGTTGCCGCGAACCCGAAACCGCGACCGACCTTTCTGCAGGTGCGGGGCGACTTCTTGACGGCCGGCGAAGAAGTCCATCCCGGCACTCCGGCATTCCTCCCGCCGATCCCGTCTCGCCACGCCGAACCCGACCGCTATGATCTGGCGCAATGGCTGGTCGCCCCAGGCAATCCGCTCACGGCCCGCGTCGCCGCCAATGCGATGTGGCAACAGCTCTTCGGCCTTGGCCTGGTCGGCTCACCGGAAAACTTCGGGCTTCAGGGCGAGCCTCCGTCGCATCCCGAACTGCTCGACTGGCTGGCGACTGAGTTCTCCCGCATCGGCTGGAGCCGCAAGTCTCTGATCCGCCTCATCGTGACCTCCGCGACCTACCGGCAATCGTCGCGAGAGCGGACAGACCTCGCAGAACGGGACCCGGGCAATGTCCTGCTGGCTCGGCAAAACCGGTTCCGGCTCGAGGCCGAGGTGATCCGTGACCAGGGACTGGCCGTCGCCGGGCTCTTGAACCCGCAAATGGGCGGGCCGAGCATTCAGCCCCCGTTGCCGACGTCGCTCCTGAACCGGCCCGAGTTCAAGAGCGAGCGACTGATGGCCCCGAGTCGGGGGGCCGAACGCTATCGCCGGGGCATCTATGTAAACGTCCAGAGGACCTTCGCATATCCGATGTTCAAGGACTTCGATGCGGCGGACCCCAGCGCCGCCTGCCCGCGCCGCGACCGGTCCAACACACCGCTCCAGGCCCTCACACTCTGGAACGACCCGGCCTTCATGCAATGCGCTCGGGCGCTCGGCCTTCGCACGGTTTGTGAGTGCCCCGGGAGCCCGGAATCGCGGGTCCGCCACGCGTTCCGCATTGCCTTCGCTCGCCAGCCTGATGAGATCGAATCGAATCTCCTCGTTCGAGTCTATTTGGCCCATCGGAAACTCTACGATGCCGATCCCCGGACGGCCGCGGCGCTGCTGGAAAACGAACCAGTGTCGGAGGAGATCGGCCCGCAAGAAGCGGCAGCCTGGGTCGCTGTCGCACGGACGCTCCTCAACCTCGATGAGTTCATCATGCGTGAGTAGATCGACGAAATCGAGGCCCTCGTCTCGTGGTGGATTCGGTACGGATCACCGTCGTTCGGAGAGGTTGACGAACCATGGAACCCTCAGACGACTCCCTGGCCCAGAACCGCAGACGCTTCCTGACCAGCACCGCGAGCGGCCTGGGTGCGGCGGCGGTGCTCTCGCTCCTGCAAGGCGATGGGCTTCTAGCCGCGGATTCGACGGGTGCCCATACGAGTCAACTCGCGCCCCGGTTGCCCCACATCACCCCGAGGGTCAAGAACGCCATCTTCATCTTCCTCGCGGGCGGCACGAGCCAGGTCGAACTCTTCGATCCCAAGCCGAAGTTGACCGACCTGACCGGTCAGAAGTTGCCGGATTCGTTCTTCGCCAAGGAGCGATTCTTCTCCATCAAACCCGATCGGGCAATGGTGATGGCGAGTCGGTTCGGCTTCCGCCGCTACGGCCGCGGCGGGCTCGAGATGTCCGAACTACTGCCGCACATCGGCGCATGTGCCGACGACATCGCCCTCGTCCGCTCGATGTACACCGATCAGTTCGACCATGGCCCGGCCGAGATCCTCCTCAGCACGGGCTTCGACACGCCGGGCCGCCCCAGCGCCGGGGCCTGGATCACCTACGGACTCGGCAGCGAATCGCAAGACCTTCCCGGCTACGTAGTGCTGGTGACCGGCCGTGGCCCGGTGGCGCGGTCGCTCACCTGGGGCAACGGCTTCCTGCCGACGGCTCACGCGGGCGTCCTCTTCCAGGACAAGGGCGAGCCGGTCCTGAACTTGGCCAATCCGCCCGGAGTCACCGCGCCGATGCAGCGCATCCAGCTCGACGCGCTGCGCAGCTCAACGCGCACCACCGTGACCTGACGCAAGCTGCCGAGATCCAGGATCGGATCGCCGCCTACGAGCTGGCCTTCCGGATGCAGGCTGGGGCACCTGACCTGATCGACCTTGCTGGCGAGACGTATCAAACTCACACTCTGTACGGGACCGACCGCCCCGGCGAGTCGGGCGGCTTCGCCACCAACTGCCTGCTGGCCAGGCGGTTGATCGAGCGCGGGGTTCGGTTCGTCAGTATCTTCCACCGCCGATGGGACCACCACAGCGAGGTCCACAAGGGCGTCGAGGAGAACTGCCGGGTCGTCGACCAACCGATCGGGGCGTTGCTCATGGACTTGAAGGCGCGGGGACTGCTGGACAGCACCCTGGTCGTCTGGGGAACGGAGTTCGGACGCACGCCGGTCACCCAGAACACCCAGCCGGGGCAGCGGGCCGGACGTGATCACCACCGGCTGGCCTTCAGCGTCTGGCTGGCCGGAGGCCGGATCACGGGAGGTCGGGCCGTCGGTGCCACGGACGAGCTGGGCTGGCGTGTCGTGGAAGAACCTGTCCATGTCCACGACCTCAATGCCACGATCCTGAACCTGTTCGGCCTCGACCACTTGAAGCTGACCTACCGCTTCCGAGGCCTCGACGTGCGCCTGACGAATCAGGCAGGCAAGGTGGTCAAATCATTGCTGACGTGAGCACTTACAACGGCCCCAGCAGTCTCCGACGTGATCCTGTAACCCGGAGACCGACATCCGATCGACCGACCGCGTGCGCACCTCCCCGATCATCTCTGGAGACCCCGCCGATGGAGACTCCCAACCGCGACCCATTTTTTCAGGCCGCGATCGACGAGGCGAAAAAAGGGCTTCACGAGGCGGGAATCCCGATCGGATCGGTCCTGGTGATCGAAGGTCGGATCGTGGGTCGAGGGCACAATCGCCGGATCCAGAGCGACAGTGCCATCCTTCACGCCGAGATGGACGCCATCGAAAACGCCGGCCGGCTCATGGCGGTTGACTATCGCCGCTCCATCCTCTACTCGACTCTCTCCCCTTGCGATATGTGCTCGGGCACGGCACTCCTTTACCGCATCCCGCGAATCGTCGTTGGCGAGAACCAGACCTTCCGCGGACCCGAAGATTACCTGAGATCGCGGGGTATGCTACTGGAAATCCTCGACGATCCGGAATGCGTCGCGTTGATGGAGGCGTTTATCCGCTCGAATCCCAACCTCTGGAACGAGGACGTTGGTGAGTGAGGGTTTTTCCGTCGACCCTCCTGGTACTCCCATCGATAATTCGCGAGGCCGAGTCGCAGGGTAGACCTCCGGGTTATAATGGAAGGTGTGCGTGATGAGGCAGCCGGATCATCCCCAGTTCTCGGTCTCGATAGCCATGCAATCCCTTGAAGGCCAACTCTTGATTGCAACACCCGACCTGCTCGCGCCCATGTTTTCCCAGAGCGTCGTCCTGATGATCGACCATGACGACGAGGGGGCGATCGGAGTCATCCTGAATAAACCGACCAACACCACGATGACGGACCTCTCGGGCAAGCTCTTCGACGACGCATTCGAGTGGGACAAGCCGCTCCACGTCGGCGGGCCGGTGACAGGCACGCTGGCGGTCCTCCATACGCTCGAAGCAATGGCCGACCGGGAGGTCATCCCAGGCGTCTACCTCACTCTCGAAGCCACGAAGGTCCAGCACGTCCTCAGCCAGAAACCTCAACCGTCGATCGTCGTCGCGAATTACGCCGGTTGGGGCCCGGGTCAACTGGAAAGCGAGCTCGATCGCGACTCGTGGCTCACCCTGCCGGCAAGTTCCGAGCATGTCTTCTGGACCGGCCGCGGCGAACTCTGGAAGTCAGCAATCCGGGCAATCAACGCTCGCAAGTTGTCTGCGGTCCTCGGCTTGCGAGGGATGCCGGCCGATCCTCGGTTGAACTGAAAGCATCCCATCTGGCGCAACGGGCACGCAAACCAAGGAGATCGATCATGTTTCCGACCCGACGCTCGTTTCTCGGGACCGGCCTGGGTGCGGGTGTGCTGGCCACAGCGACACGCCAGGGGAGGGCGGACGACGACCTCCGCGCGACCTATCGCCGCCTTGACGAGGTCGCGGAGGCACCGGTGCTCCGGCTCGACGGGCTGGAGAAGCCGGTCAAGCTCGCTGCGATGGACCTGCTCCGGAACGGTCGAAACTTCCTCGTACGGGTGAGGACAACCGACGGCGCCGAGGGGATCGGCGTCCCCAACGCCATGCACCTGGTCCACACCTACCCGATCTTCCTCAACCGGGTCGCGCGGTTCTTCGTGGGCAAGGACGCCCGCCAGCTCGAGACGATGCTCTGGGATCTCTACCGGCACGACGACAACTACAAATATCAGGGCCTGGCCTTCTGGGTCTGTGTGGCCGCGGCCGAGTTCGCGATCCTCGACCTGTTCGGAAAGCTGACGGGAAAGTCGATCGGTGACCTGCTCGGCGGGGTCAAGCGTCGGGACATCGCCGTGTACCGCGCCAGCGGCGTTCGGGGCAATCCGCCAGAGGCAGAGGTCGCCTATCTGAAGCAGCTCGTCGCCGAGACCGGGGCCAAGGCCCTGAAGTTTCGCCTCGGGGGTCGTATGAGCAAGAACGCGGATTCCTTGCCGGGACGGACCGAGAGGCTCATCCCCCTGGTCCGCGAGGCCTTCGGCAAGGAGATGACGCTCTACGCCGACTCAAATAGTTCCTACGACGTAGTCAAGGCGATCGAGATCGGCCGCCTGATGGAAGAGTACGACTATGCCTTCTACGAAGAGCCCTGCCGTTTCGACCATCTGGAAGACACGAAGACGGTGGCTGATGCGCTCCGCATCCCGGTGGCCGCGGGCGAGCAGGAATCGAGCGAGGCCGGGTTCCGATGGGTGATCGCCAACCGAGGGGTCGATATCGTCCAGCCGGACCTTCATTACTATGGGGGCTTTATCCGATCGATCCGGGTCGCCCGGATGGCCCACGCCGCGGGGATGCTCTGCACGCCGCACATGTCGGGCTCGGGGCTGGGCTACCTCGACGCGGCGCACTTCGTCTCGTGCATCCCGAACCCCGTCCCGTTCACCGAGTTCAAAGGCGACCCCGATGTCCCCGCAACCAGCGAGACCTCGTCGCTGAAATGCGAAAACGGCCTCATTCGGGTTCCTTCCGGCCCCGGGTTCGGGATCACGATCGATCCGGCATTCCTTCGGGAGGCGGTGAAGGTGACGACGTTCTGATCCTACGGGGCTGGATCGTTCCCAAGGTCCGGCCCACGTGATAATTGAAGCGCAATTGGAGCTGCCGGTTCGACATGATAATCACGGTCGGCCATGCACGGTGCAGCTCGTCCCACGACCGGGAATCATCGAGTGGCGGGCGAAGATGATCGCGCAACGGCATGGTTAATCCTCGTCCAACCGTTGTACTCCTGGCGCCACGGAACGAACGCCGGCTGGCTTAGTCCCAGAGATATGCCGGCCGGCGTTCGTTCCGTATGGTATAAAGATAAAGTACGCACCTGGAGAATGCAGCCATGCCAAGAACGAAGAAGGGACGTTGTCCCGAGCCTGGATGTCGTTGAGCCGAGAGTGATGTTGTCTGCCGCCGCACTCCTCTTGTCGCAGCACGCGTTGACCGGAGTCGTTCGCGACGTCAGGGCAATCATGAGCACGCTGGCCAAGACGAAGGACACAGGCCAAGCGGGGGCACATCTCACCAGACTTTCGTCGCGGATTCCGTCCGGAGAAGAAGGTCTCGCCCCGGCGTGGCAGAGCGATATCGGGCTGTATCGCCCTCATTCCGCGAGGTCGATCATCGCGACGGAGAGGCTGATCCTCGGCGACCTTTACCGCTATGTGCAGGATGGAGTCGGTGGCGCCAACCCCCCCGTGAGTGGGTCGGGCTCCTCGACCGCCTCCACTCCCGGCCACGGCTCGGGGAGTACGACCACTCCCGGCCACGTCCCGGGGGGTACGACCACTCCCGTGCCCGCAGTCAGTCTCGACAGCGTGAAGATCCAGAACACGACCGGTCTGGTTCTCCGCGTGACCGTCGATCTGGCGACACCGCATACCCCGCAGCCGTTCATCACCGAGATCATTCCGGCCCAGGGAGGTACGATCGCACTCTTCGATTTCGGGAAGGCGACCAACGCCTTCATGACGATGGATGTGAGCCTCGCGGACGGGGGCCAAACGCCACCGCCATTTACCAACGTCAGCCTTTCGCAGCCGATCAGCGGCTACGATGGGGCACTCTTCACGATCTCCCTATTCGGTTCCTACTTCAACGTCACGCCCATCTGATAAGAACTTGTGAGCCTTCAGGATCGGTTCACTCCGACACGGCATCAGAGCCCGAGAGCCAGGCCGATCGGATAGTAACAGCCCCAGGCCACCGCCGCGCTGATGGGGATGGTCAGCACCCAGGCCCACGCGATCCTTGCCGTCACGCCCCAGCGCACGGCCGAGACGCGCTGGCTGGAACCGACCCCCATGATCGCGCCGCTGATCACGTGTGTTGTCGAGACCGGCAGCCCCATGTGCGAGGCGGTCAGGATGGTAATCGCCGCGCCGGTCTCCGCCGCGAAACCATGGATCGGCTTCAGGTCGATGATCTTCGTGCCCATCGTCTTGATGATCCGGACGCCCCCCGCCATCGTCCCCGCGCCCATCGCCATTGCGCATACCACCATCACCCAGATCGGAACCTGGAAGTGTTCGGCCGTGTGCGATCCGCCGGAGTAGACTGATAGGCTCATGGCGATGATTCCCATCGTCTTCTGGGCGTCGTTGCTGCCGTGCGACAAGGCCATGAATCCGGCAGAGACGACCTGGAGCCGGCGGAACATCGGGCTCAACCGGGAAGGCCTCCGCTTGCGACAGATCCAGAATAGTCCAAGCATCAGCACAAATCCCATCCCGAAACCGACGAGCGGGCTGATCACCAGGCTCTCAACCACCTTGAGGAGACCGGGGACCCGGATCGCGCCGCCCGCCCGCGTGAGCCACCGCGGATCCAACCAGCCCGCCGACCAGCGCGTGCGAGGATGATGACGGAATCCCGAAGTACCAGGTGACCAGGTTCCAGAACGTATGCGCCGATCAGGGCCGACAAGACCACGACCTGCGTGACCGCCGACGGCTCGATCAGACCGGTGCCGATGGTCGCGGCGACGGCCGTGCCGGTCAGCGCCCCCGCGAAGTTCAGCAGGGCGGCCAGGAGGATCGCCGTCCGCAACGGCAGCACTCCTGTACTCACGACTGTCGCCACCGCGTTGGCCGCATCGTGAAAGCCATTGATGTAGTCGAACGCCAGCGCGGCCACGACGACCAGGGCGAGGATCAGCGAGGCCGTGCTCATCGGCGTTCCTCAGGCGTTCTTGATCACGATCGTCCGGAGGGCACCGCCCACGTCGTCGCAGGTATCGAGCGTATCTTCCAGGCCCTCAAGGAACTCCTTGTGCTTGATCAGTCGGATCGCGTCGGTCTCGGTCCGGAACATCGCGGCAAGTTGCGTGCGATAGATCCTGTCCCCTTCGTTTTCAAGGCGCTCAAGGTGCTCGCATTGGTTGCGGATCCGGCCGACGTATTTCATGTTTCGGAGGTCGGCGACCGCGGTCTCGATGGCCCCGCATGCGTCGTGGATCAGCGCCGACAGTTCGCAACTCCCCGGCGGAAGATCCTCCATATCGTGGACGACGATCTGCAAGGCCGTGGCGAAAACGTCGTCGGCAATCCGTTCCAGACACGAGGCGAGCTCGTAGATGTCCGATCGGTCCAGTGGGGTCACGAACGTGCGATTCAGGGCCTCGTACACCTCGGCGATCACACGGTCGGCCCGGTGCTCGACCTCGCGCATTCGATCGACCAGCGCCTCGCGGTCCTCTGAGGGTGCTCCGCAGCATTCCGCGAGCAAGCTGCCGATCTCCTGAGCCAGAGCGGCGCCTTTCTCGAGCAGGTCAAAGAAGTGTTCCTCTCTCGGTAGCAGCCACTTGACGACCCGGTCGATCCACATACAGGCGTCTTCCCCTCGCTTCGGTTGCTCGAGAAACTCCTTCGACCGGCTACTCCTAGTCCGAGTGACCTGATTCAACGGCCCGGCGCCGGCGACTTGTTGACGAGATCGAGCGACTTCTCGATCAGGATCTCGCCCGTCATCTCGCCCAGCGAAGTGCGCGAGACGTAGTCATACCGCGGAAAGCTCTGGAAGTCCACCTTGGTCAGGATGTAGCCGAATGCATCGTTCGTCAGGCCGAACAGGAGATTGTGCCTCCCTTGCATTTTCCGCTTGAGATAGAACCCGATATTCGGCAGCGCCTCGCCGGGGATCGTCAGGATCTGAGCGTCGCCGAGGTTGACGAGGTTGATGCGCGCCGTGATCGAGCGATCTTCATTGTGCGGATACTTCAGCGGCGAATGGAGCACGACGTCCCACATCTCTTCCGAATTGACCGGGAACCGCACGGAGATCGCGTCGCAGAACAGGGATGGATCCTTTTGCTGCGGAGCGTCCTTGACGATCCGCAGCGCCTCGCCGGCCATGAGATGCCCGATGCGCAGGCATTCGTCCCAGGTCCGCGAATCGTTCCAGTAGCCGCGATGGGGATCCCTCGGCTGATCGAGGTTACGGTTGTCGGCCGTGACCATGCCACCCTGGGCGCTGTTCATGAACAGGGCCGTGCCACCGGCCTGAGACTCGATCTGCTTGCAAAGAGGCCCGACCAGGTCCGGGCTGAGGATGCCTACTTCGTTGCCCAGGACTTCCGGATGGACGGCGTAGTTGACGAGTGTGGCGATCACCTGACCCCGCGGGCTGACGGCCTGGATGACATTCATCCGCCGGTCGTACAGGTCAGGCGCGTAGTAGTTATACGCGATCTTTCCTTTCGCCTCGCCCGTCGCAATGCGGATCCAGGCCGGCTGGAGCCGGTCGATTGCCTCGTTGATCGCTTCCGCCGTCTTGGTACAGACGGAGGCCATGTATTCGAGGTCGCCGGTGTGCCCGCCCTTGTCGTCGGGGAACGCATAACAGTCCGGTGCACTGTGAGTGTGGGTCGAGCCGATGAGAATATTCTGAGCCGAAATGCGGCCGACCTGCGCACGCACGCGATCTCCGAGCGCAGAGGGGAACCCGAGCAGATCGAGGCCCACGATTGCGACGGTCGTCTCTCCCTTGCGCAACACGAGCGCCCGTGCCGTCAGCTCGTCGCGTTTCTCGCGTGATGGTCGGGGAATTCCCATCCCGCCCGAGACGGGCAGGTTTTTCTCAGGCGTGATGATCCGCACGGCAGCCCCGGCCTGGATCTCGGCACGCGCCGAGGGAACGGCCAGGAACGCGCCCGCGCAGGCGCACAAGACTAGCCATCGTCCAATCATGCTAGTGCCTCCGGGAAAGGAGTCGAATCCGTGCGTCTGGCCCTCCATGAATACCGCAGATCGCACGCTCAAGCCAGGATCTCGCGGATCGGCCGGCCATGTTCGACATCGAGGCGTTTGCGTCCCGGAATCTCGAGGCGGCGGGAATCGAGGCCGAGAAGCTGGAGGATCGTGGCGTGGATGTCGGTAACATAATGACGATCCTCGACGGCGTGGAAACCCAGCTCGTCGGTGGCACCGTGGACGATGCCCCCTTGGATTCCGCCACCGGCCAGCCACACGGAGAAGCCGTAGTTATGATGGTCGCGACCGTCGGCCCCCTGCGCACACGGTGTGCGGCCGAACTCGGTCGCCCAGACGACGATCGTGTCCTCCAGCAGCCCGCGCCGTTTGAGATCGATCAACAGCCCGGCCATCGGCCGGTTGACCTGCGCACACAGCGTAGAATGATTCGCGCGGAGGCCGGCATGGGCGTCCCAGGCACCGGCCGCCCCACCTCCATGGAAGACCTGAATGAAGCGAACGCCGCGCTCCGCCAGCCGGCGCGCCGCCAGGAGTTGCTGGCCGAACGGACGAGTGACCTCGTGGTCCAGTCCATAGAGCTGTTGTGTCGATCGGTCTTCATCGCTGAATCGCAGTACCTCGGGCACGGCCGTCTGCATCCGGAAGGCCAGCTCGTACGACTGAATCCGGCGCGCAACCTGCGATCGTCGGGATACTCCAGCGCCGCGAGCCGGTTCAACCGGCCGAGGATGCCTGCCTTGATCGACGCCTCCGAGGCCCCGACGGGCATGCCCGGCTGCGCAAACGGCAGGGGATTGGCCGGATCCACCTCGAGATGAACCCCGGCGTGCTCGGGACCCAAGTAGTTGGCATCGACGCCCCCCATGCATTGCGACTCGAGTGCCGGTCCCATCGCGATGAATTGCGGTAGATCGTCGCTGAGGGAACCGAGTCCGTAGTGGACCCAAGCTCCGATCGTCGGATAACAGCCGTCGAGCAGGTGCCGCCCCGTGAGGAATTCCATCTGGGCACCATGGTTGTTGTCGGTTGTGAACATCGACCGGATCACGGCCATGTCATCTACGCAACGGCGCAAGTGCGGCCACCAGTCGCTGACGGCGATCCCACTCTGCCCACCCGGCTTGAACCCGATCTGGGTGGGATAGATCCGAGCCTTCTGCTTGTCGATGATGTTGTTCGCGACCTGCTCCCGGACGTTCTTGAGGAACGGCGAATCGAAGACGGTCGGCTTGTAGGGGGTCTCGCCGATCGTCTTACCGGCATGGCGGTCGAGGCGGGTTTGGGGTCGAAGCTTTCGAGATGACTGACTCCCCCGCGCATCATCAGCCAGATGACCCGCCGGGCTCGCGGCGAATGAGGTGGCCGGCCCTCGAGTGCAGTCCGGTCAGGCACATCGGCGGCGATTGCGCCCCGTCGCGATGCAGCATCGCGCCCAGCACCAAGCCGACGAATCCCATTCCCATGTCCGCCAGGAATGCCCGGCGCGGCTGTATCAGTTGGTTCGAGGCGTGTGCCGGCATTGCGATGGCTCCCGGTCATCGGATCGTGACAAAGTCATTGTGATTCAGGAGCACGTGCACGAGCGCCGCCCGGGCGCGGGATTCCGGAGACGAGCCGGCGCTGTTGGCTTCCCGGGCGAACACCCCGGTCAGTCGTTGCAGGCCTGTCTCGCATTCGGAACGCTCCGAGGAAGTTGGCGATCGGCCGAGGGTTCGCTCGAACGCGGCGACCACGAAAGCCGAGCGGGTCGAAAGAGATTCATCCCGACCAACCTCACGGTCGATCAAGTCGGCGATCTGGCCCGAGCGGATCAGGACCATTCCGCTGTTGGTCATCGCCAGCGCCTGCTGAGGCACGATTGTCTCATGGCGCCGGTAGCAGTCCTCGACGTTGGGAGCATCGAACATGGTCAGGAGTGGGATGCGCTCGTCGCGTGTCACGCGGTAGTAAAGCGTGCGGCGCATGCCGGACTCGGCGGACTCGATCGCCAGATCCGGTCCACTCATCGTCGAATCGAGTCGGTCGGCCAGTAACAGTAGCGAGTCGCGGATGACCTCCCCTTCCATGCGCCTGGGATTCATCCGCCATATGTAATGGTTGTCGGCGTCGATCCGGAGGTTCGGGTCGTCCGACCCGTCGGCCGAGGATCGCATTCCATAGGCCCGCGACGTGACGATCAGCCGGTGCAGATGCTTCAGGCTCCAGCCGGATTCCATCAATTCGACGGCCAGCCAGTCGAGCAGTTCCTGGAGCTCGGGGCGTGGTGCGCGGAGTCCGAAGTCGGAGACACTGCTCACAAGCGGCTCGCCGAAATGTCGGTCCCAGATGTGGTTGACTGCAACCCGAGCCGCCAGCGGGTTGCGTTGATCGACGATCCAGCGCGCCAGCCCCAGCCGTCGGCCTGTGCTGACTTTCGCATACGGGGCGGTGCTCGGCACGTCGCGATACGTCGTCTTGGCCCGCGGGAATTCGAGTGGACGCGGGGTGTAGGCCGTATTTCGAAGCGTCTTGTCGGCGGCCCGGGCCTGATCGAGATGTTTCTCCGCCGCGTCAAGGCGGCCCCGCGCCTCGGCTAACGCCGCGTCTGCCTTCACACGGACATCCCCAAGCGTGGCCGGTTTCCCCGCGCACCGGCACGGTCCAACGCGGTGAGAGTACGCCGGGCTCGGTCGGTATCGCGTCGGGCCTGGAGGACTTTGTACCAGGCCTCGGCGAGAACGAACGCCCGCTGGGCCGACGAAGCGGCGCGCGCTGCCTCGCTCCACGATGCCGACCCGTTTGCCTTGGCCCCCGCGTCCTCGAGTCGCTCTACGGCCAGAACTGCCTCCAGAGCAGTGCGCCTGGCTTCGGCCTGGTTCAGGGCGGCCTGGGCGATGGCCCGATCCTCGATGGAGTCACCGGCCGATCGGCGAGCAACGATTAGCCGCTCAATCGCGCGGTCGGACAGCGAGCGGGCCGCGGCGAGCGCATCGGGCTTATCGACCGCGGAGGAGAGTCGCTCCACGGCTCGCTCGTCCTCCACTCGGGCGGCAGCCAGAGCCCGTTCCGCCTGCTCCCAGCGGCCACGCGCCTCGACGACCGCCTTCATGGCAGCGGCGATGCCCCGATCGGATTCGGACAGCGCCTCATCGATGACGAAGGACCTTTTGTCGGGGCAATAAGCCGCGAGGGTCAGAGCGATCGGGTCGATCCGGACTTCGCCGCCCAGTACGGCGGGGGTCGCCGGCCGCATCGACCGAGACTTATCGGGCCGCGTCTCATCGCCGCGTACGAACAAGTAGGTCGGTCGATCGGGGAAGTCATCGAAGACGCGCGGCAGGCCCGCCTTGGTCCGGTCGGGCTGCCCGGGTACGCGGTCGATCCGGATGTGATGCGGCTCGAAGAAGGCGCGGAACCGATAATAATCAGCCTGGGAGATCGGGTCGTACTTGTGATCGTGGCACCGGGCACATTGGATCGTCAGACCCAGGAAGGCGCGAGACGTGTGCTCGACCGTGTTCGCGAGCCACGCGTCCCGGTTGAAAATATCCCAATTGCGGGCCAGGAAGCCGGTGGCGCGGACCGTATCGGGATCGTCGGGTGCGACCTCATCGCCCGCGAGCATCTCCAGGACCATCCGGTCGTAACCCTTGTCGGCGTTCAGCGACTGCACGATCCAGTCGCGCCAGTGCCAGAGGTGCGGGTGACTGTACCGGGCCTCCTGACCCAGTCCGTACCAGTCGCTATACCGCCAGACGTCCATCCAGTGTCGCGCCCGGCGCTCGCCGTACCTAGGGCTGCCCAGGAGCTGGTTGACAACCCGTTCCTCGGAATCCGGCGAAGGATCGTCGCGGAAGCTCCGGGCCTGGGCGAGAGTCGGCGGCAGGCCGATCAGGTCGAGTGTGACGCGGCGGAGCCACAGGTCCTTGCCGATGGGCGGGGCCGGCTTGAGTCTTCGGGCGCGATGGCCAGCCGCCAATAACGCGTTCGACTGGGTTGCGGGTCCAGTCGCGATTCCCCTCATCCGGGATGGCCGGCCGTGCCGGGGCCTGAAAGGCCCAGTGTCGCCTCGGATCCGGCGGCGTCGGCTCGGCAGGCGCGCGTGCTCCCTGATCGATCCAGGCACGCAGCACGGCGACCTCTTGCGGACTCAGCCGGGTGCCCTCGCTCTCGGGAGGCATCCGCTCCGAGTTCGCCGCGGCCGTCACCCGCTCAATGAGCAGACTTTCCCCGCTCCGACCCGGTTCGACGGCCTGACCACCCTCGCCACCCCGGCGAATGAGCTCGGCCGTGTCCAGTCGCAGTCCCGCCTTCTGTCGGATTGCCCCGTGACAACTGGTGCAACGCGCAGCCAACACCGGCTTGACGTCGCGCACGTAATGGACGCCCGTGCCTGGATCCGCGATCATCGCCAGGACAATGGGGAGGATCATAGGCTCGCCTCGTACCGTCGGCACTTTCTTTACCAGGCGCGATTATGCCGGGGGGCAGAAGCGGGAGTCAAGCAAGTATTAAACATCGCGATTGACACGATTCCTTGGAGGCAATGTATCCATTACGAGGAACAGGAGAGTCCCATGGAATGGGAGATGCAATTCGACGTCTCGTTCGCGACATGGTTCGAGGGCTTCGACGAAGCGCTTCCGGATGTAATCCTGGCCCAAATTGGTCCCTTGCGGAAACATGGCCCCAGTTCGGCAGGCGCTTGGTCGATACGGTTCAAGGATCAGTGTTCGCCAATGTGAGGGAACTGCGTGTCCCGTTTCGCGGCGATCCGTGGCGCATCCAGTCGGTTATCGCCAGGCGGTTTGCCTCCATCCTGCTAGCAGGCGATGACGAGCGGGGCGGCAAGCGATGGTACAAGAAGAATCCGCCGATCGCTGAGGAACAGTTCCCCCCACTTGTCCAACTAATGCCGCGGGTATCATGCAGGTCGAGACACTCAACTCTGAATGCCAACCGCGTGAGTCGGCTTGAGTCGAGAAGCCGCGGCCAGCTTGCTGGCGACGGGTGGTAGAGAGGATGGTCACGTCGCGGAGGTATTCGCGATATCTGAGAGGTGGCTCCACGAGACAACCGTCCTCGCGTGTGATGGAGGGTGGTCGGCCGGCGGTGCCCGGCTGCCCATGCACTTGTGGCACCTGAGACACCGAATTTGTCCCTGCCCCTGGACTGGCGAACATAGCCGACTCGAGACCGTACTGAACGAGCCGAGTGACCTGCGATCCTGATCCTTTCGGCCGGATTCCTCGTTAGAGCTAATGGGTAATCAGCGCTTTCGGCAGTGCGTGACGCAATCGTCGTATACCGACTTCGGTGACCTTCGTATCGCGGAGATCCACACCCCGCAGTTCGGTCAGGTCTTCGAGGTGGACCAATCCGGCATCGGTGACCTGTGTGCCCAGGGCTTACGCACCAGCCTGGGATGACTGGGTGCTCTGGGGATGAGCAGCTCGACTCTGTTGTGTAGTCCGGCTGGCTGGGGATCGGGCGTCTCTTGTACCATCGATCTCCAGGACCCGTCGACACCTTCAGGGACGTCCACACCATGACCGCCATCCCCGAGCCGCTCTCCACTCCCCCGGCCCACGACCCGGCCTCGATCCTCGAGCATTTCGCTGACCTCCCCGACCTGCGCCGCGAGCAGGGGCGAATCCATCGACTCGATGAGATCGTCTTCATGGCCACCTGCGCCATGTTCTGCGGCGCCGAGACCTGGGAGCAGATCGCCGGCTACGCCCACTCCAAGATCGACTGGCTCCAGACCATCCTCACCTTGCCCGGCGGCATCCCCTCGCACGATACCTTCCGCCGCGTCTTCTGCCTGCTCGACCCGCTCGCCTTCCAGAGATGCTTCTACGCCTGGATGACGGCGCGATGGAGCGGCGCGGATTGATCCCGCTCGCCGCGGATCCGCCCGCATTGAGACCGATCGCCATCGACGGCAAGGCCCAACGCGGCGCGGCGCGGCGCACCGTCGGTCGCTCGGCCTTGCACGTGGTCAGCGCCTGGGCCGTCGAGAATCGTTTGACCCTGGGGCAAGTGGCCACCGACGCCAAATCCAACGAGATTACGGCCATCCCCGAGTTGTTGGCGCTGTTGGACCTGAAGGGGGCCGTGGTGACCATCGACGCCATGGGCTGCCAGAAGGACATCGCCGCCGACATCATCGAAGGGGAGGGCCAGTATGTGCTGGCGGTCAAGGAGAATCAGCCGCATCTCTACCAGGACATCGAGCGGGCATTCGAGGAGGTCTTGGAACGTGGCGAGCCCGATGTGGACTTCACCGAGTGTCAGACCGAAGGGGTCCGTAGCGGTCGCCAGGAGACCCGCAGTTGCTGCGTGATCACCGAGCCGAAGGGCATCCGGGACGCGGGCCTGTGGGCCGGGCTGACGGCGATCGTGATGGTGATCAGCCAGCGGATGGTCAACGGTGTCGTCGGGAGCGAGACCCGCTACTTCATCGGCAGCGCGGCCGGGACGGCGGAGGAGTATCTGGGGTGGGTGCGCGGCCATTGGGGGATCGAGAACTCGCTGCACTGGGTCTTGGACGTCTGTTTCCACGAGGATGACCAGAGGCACTGGGCCGGCAACAGTGCCGAGAACCTGGCATGGCTCCGCAAGCTGGCGCTCTGTCTGCTCAAGGCGGAGAAGAACAGTAAGGGCAAGAGTATCGCGACTCGCCGCCTGCTGGCGGGGTGGAAGAACGACTATCTATTGAGTGTACTGGCCCAAATCCCAGAGAAATCTGGTGCGTAAGCCCTGCCTGTGTGCCGACGAGGAATATGGTCTGGAGATTGCCCAGTTGTCGGATTCGCCCCAACCCGGAGTCGGTAATGTGGGTCTTGTTGAGGCCGAGGACCCTCAGGTTGCTCAGCCCCTGGACATGGACCAGCCAGGAGTCGTGCACCTGCGCTCCGGACACATCCAGGATCTCCAGTCGGGGAAGCTGCTCTATGTCGCCGAATACCGCTTCCGATACGAGCGGGAGTGGACCTCGTAGGGGATCAATCGATACACAGACTGGATGCTCGACGCAGTCGACTCCAAGGCCTTTGACGAGCCCATTGAACCACCCAGGCCTCCAGTCTTTCAGGGTCGAATCGTAGAGGACCCGCCCTCCGGCGTTCTTGATCGCGACCACAGCCTCGCGCTGAGCACGGATGTCGCGGACGAACACGATCATCCCGCCCAGTCCGCTCCCGATCACCAGGACCAGGATCATCAGGTCCCGCAAGCTGAACCGGATTTTTTGCCACGAAGAGCGGTAGACGGTGGCCGTCGGCATCGGAGCGACTCGCCCTCATCGGGAATGCATCGGATCCGAATTACTTCCCACTCACTTTTCGCTTGGCCAAGTTTGGGCCCAGTTTCGGCGTGAGCTCGATGTCCAGGAATATCTCGATCAAGTGCATCCCATCGCCATCATCGACGACCATCTCCCTGCCGTTGGCCGAACAACTGATCAACTCCGGATGAGTCTCATCAACTGCCGCTCATCAGCCGGCGCGACCAGGAAGGGCCGGACGGTCGAGAGGTCTGCATTTGCCCGAGATGTTGGCCAGTGGCCGTGGTCCGCTCTCCGATGAAAACCTACACGTTGTGTCACGAGAGGCGCCGGTGGGAGTCGAACCCACGTATAACGGTTTTGCAGACCGTCGTCGCGATGGCGTAAAGGTCAAGTCCGCCAAGGGGTTACGGATTGCCAGCCCGCCCGTTGCCCACTATTTGCCCACCGACACTTGTCAGACCGACCCGGACCTTGCCGGATCGTGGCTGCATGGCCCGGCTTGCCCGAGGTGATCAGAGCCGGCATCCTGGCGATGATCAAGGCTTCCTCGGAGAAGTGAGTCTGCCCTACTGCTTATCGCTAACGCACCGTCGAAACGGTGTCGGCTACGATCGTATGCACACACCAAACTTCCGACGCCCCACCACGCCGCCCACAATGACCGCTGCGTGGCGATCGGCGCCGTGGACGCCTCATCGATCGACCGAGGCCCGCGCCCGCACAGGATGACCTTACCGACGGAGGCAACACCGTTTGAACTTTAGTCCGCTCCCACAAGGGCAAGGCGAGTTCCTCGCGCTCAGGGGCTTTTCCAGCTGGTGCTGGCGTCGAGCATGGAGCGGTTGCCGGAAGACGGGGTACTCATGTGGTTTCGCCTCATATCGCTTAACCAACTTCGATAGCACGCCTTGGTCTTCAACGAACTCCCGAACCACTTCGATCTCATCCACGGTCAGCGGTTTATCAGCACGGTACATCACATCTCGCGTCACCCACCTTGTCCAACCTGGCATCTCGGTCGCCAACACGATGACCTCTCTTGCGTTGGCGAGCTTCCGCTCGGCCTCAATGAGATACGCAAGACAGATGGCCAAGCGTCTCCTGCGATACTGGTCACGTTCTTCCTCGGCATCAGGCTGCACTCCTAGGAAGACGTAGTACGGGCTTCCCGGCCTAATTGGGTTAACAACCCGGGCGGCGATCCTGTCAGCTCGCTTGCCCTGGAGGAATTCACTCAGCGCAGCCGCCAAGATGCGCCGATGGAAACGCGGCTCCCGAGCCATCGCCCTCACTGCTAGTTCTTGGGTGGAGAAGTCAGCGAAGGGGTAGGCGGCGGAGGTCCCGTCCAAGATGTCGGCATTGAATCGCTCGATGATTCTGTCCCATAAATAGCTGACCTCGTCCACCCGCTTCCGAGCGACCCACGCCGGATCTTTCTGTGTGTCATTCAACAGCCCTCGGGGATAATGACTTTCGTCTCGGGATCATCGGGGATGTAGAACGAACGCCAGCCATAACCATTGACCTCGGTAAGGTAGTGGGCGAGAAGATCATCCTCACCTGATGCCATAAGAAGCCGGCCACTTCGGATGTACTGTTCCCGATCCCGCAAATAGGCCACAAAATCGGGGGTCGTATCCAGTTCGCGCAGAACCACATCGAGTCCCGTGTCGTCGAAGACGTGGACAAACCCCTTGCTCGGGTCGAGGTCACCGACGGCGAAGGGCAGTACGGTCTTCGAATACCCAGCACGATCCCGTAACGCATTTCCCCACAGTTCGTAGATGTCACCTTCGCAGCCCGGTAGGGCGACTGGGCCGGTAACATGCGCGTCTCCAGAGAGAGCCGGGAAAATGACCAGGCTCCCGCTCCCACCCAGTAGTTCTTGACAGCGACGGGCCGCATCGTGCGAAACCACGATCCGGTGCACTCGCAACCGATTCGGATCGGGCAGCGGAACAGGCAACGGCTGCGAACAACGGCGGTCAACAAAAACGCGGCGGGGATTCTCCCGCACCCAGCGCTCGGCACCCCAGAGCTGGTTGGCCGACTTCAGGACCGCTCTTCGAAACCATCGCGCCCATTCAAGGTCTAGCTTGCCGGATTCAGGAAATTGGCAGTCCTTGTCTGAGAAGATGATTACATCATCCCCGAATACAACGAGGAGGTCACAGACCTCCTTCCCATCGCCTGAGCCTCGCTTCCCCTGATCCCGGTAGACTCCGGGGTAACTCCAGAGGGAAAGGAATGACCTCGAGCACAGCCGAGCGAGGTAGCTCCGCCGCCGTCGTCCCCTTCTGTTTCTGGACACTCTGTGATTCGGCCATGCGTCCAACTTTGAAGGTACAGACTTGGGTCGAGCCAGGCCAGTGCCAGCAAGCCGACCCTCATCCCAACGATGACGCTCAATGCGACCAGTCAGAGGGACTGGTGGTTCAGCCCAGTGACGCTCACCAACGGCGGGAGCAGGGCGACACACACCTAAGCCCCGCGGATTTCCAGATGTCGGCCAGCGCCGATCGATCACTCCGCAGTCTAACGCTCAAGATGAGCGCACGGCCACGTCCGCTGCATCGCGATGTTCGATCACGAGACTTGTCGATTTGGGTGCTGACCCCTTTCCGCAGTCCCTTTCTCCTTTGCCCCCTTTCCGCCCTCCCAGATTAACCCGGGCCTTCTTCCTTGTTCTCTCTCGTGAATCGAATCCGCCTTGGACGCGCCCGAATGCGTGATCCCAAAGAGCCAAAGCTCCGAACCGATGCGGGTCCGTGAGACTCTCAGGTCCGGCATCTAACGCAATGAACTTCCCCTGCCCGACGTTCCCTTGCTTGCCGATCTCCTGCCAGCGGTCGTAGATGCCCTTCGGGTCGTCATCGAACCCGGGTAGGATCACAAACTTGATCTGTGTTCGATGCGTCGTGCGGACCTGGATCGGGAGGACGAAGCATCGCAGATGCTCCGGCGACGTGACGATGAGAGCCCGGTTCACCCGGGGGACCTGGACGGCTGGCGGCTTGAGTCCGCAAGCAGCGGCGACGATATTCGCATCGGGTTCCAGGATCAGTCGGCGACGAATTCTGGGCCTTCGAAGACATATAGGAGTACCCGAACTGCTTGAACATCAAAAGGTATGCCGCCTTCACGAGAACAAGGTTCGAGCGGAACGGACAGTAACGGAACCGCAGCTCTAGGTTGGCACTGAAGTCGTCTCCAGTGTTGCTGCTCGCTTCGACAATGGCGAACGCGGTATCACGCTCTTTCGAATTGGACGCCTTCACAATGGGAGTGAAGTGTAACGACTTCTCACCCTCCCTTCCGAAGCCGACCTCACAGCGGAAAGGGTGACCCTCGATCGATATCGTGCCATCCACCGTACCTCCGATGCCCTCGACTGCATCCTCCGCGAGCAGCAAGTTCTTCAAGTGTGAGTCGGACGAGATCCCATGGGAGTTGTTGCAGGCCCTGCAAGTCAGCGTGACGAGCTTTCCGCCCGCAGACGCTGGTATGCAGTGTTCCCGAGTCAACTCAAGGCCGTCGCCAAGGAGTGAGTCTCTGCCATGTGCGGAACGACACAAGGGACAGACGACCGTGTTCTGTGCCTCAGGGAAAAAAGCGTTCAGGTTCGACGCGAGCACGTTAAAGATGCGTTCCCGCTCTTCTGCGAAGGAATGTGCCATAACATCCTCATTATGACGGATGGGGCCGGGAGTTGAACGTCTATTATAAGGCTGAGAGCCGTGTGTGCCCAGAGGTTCACCCATGCTGTGCGTGCATCCATTCGGTTGCTAGTCAAGGCCGCAAGGTGACTGAGTGCACTCACTGGGCAAGCTCTGGGATTTCCTGATACGCCGTACGCCTCTTGGACCCGGCAGGTCCCGCCGCCCTGTGGCCTAGTAAGTGGACGGGTGGCCACGCGCGTTGCGGACCGCTGGCCCAACGTGGATCGGACGGTGCGATTCCTCCCAGTGTCGCGCCGCCGGCCCGGGCCGCCGCTGATCTTGACCGAAGGCGAATTCGACGCCCTTTTGCTCAGTCAAGACCTTGGCGATCTGACCAGCGTCTTCAGTTATTTCAGTCTAAACTGAAATGTCAGTCTTGACAGTTCTGATAATCCGCGTAGGATGGAATGGAAGTATTCGAGAGTATCGGCTGCGATCCGGCCGACCGAGGGAGTCCGACCATTGGCGTCCATTGCGATCCCGCCCCGATTCCGCCGCGAACCGGAACCGCCCGGCCGATCGCTCCCGAGCCACCAGCGCCGCGCCGGCCTGGGGGTCTGGAGTGCGACGCGACGGGAGTCGGACCGCCGAGACATCAAGGCGTGGAAGCGGAGCGTCCCGTTCGACCCGGCGACGCTGGTCGGGTTCGCCGAGTCTGTCGCCGACTTGATTCGGGAGTGGTCCGCGGTTCTGCCTCCCGGCATGGTCCTGACCATTCCGCCTCAAGGCGCCTCGGCTTCGGGACCGCATGCCGCCGAGGCCCTCGGCTCCGCCGTGGCGGACGCCCTCGGCGTGCCGTTCGCCGAGGTGCTCGTCAGGACCGATGAGAAACGCTGGCACGGAACGCACTTCGCCTTGCGACAGGCCCCCTTCGTCGCGATGCTGCGGGAACCGCCGCCGCTGCTGGTGCTCATCGTGGACGATCTGGTCACGACCGGGGCAACGATGAGGCGATCGCTCCAAGCGATCCGAGCGTCGAGAGTGGCTGCGTTCGGGTTCTCTTTTTCGGGGTGTTGACCATGGCCGATCATCAAGCCCCCCTGGGGGGTCGGGGGGAGAGCCTGCGGACCGCCGCCGCCGGATACACGATGTCCGGTTGTTCGCCCGTGCCCTTCGCGAAACATGGCCGATCCCGAAGGATATGCGACCGGTCGTGATCGAGCGGCTGAGAGAAGTGATCGAGGATACGGACTCATCTCCCAGGGAGGTCACAGCGGCATCGACGGTTATCCTGCAAGCCAGCCGGATCAACCTGGATGTCGTCGCGACCGCCGTCAAGGCGAGAGAGGCTGATGACCTGGCGGACCGCATGGCCGTTGTGGAGGACCGACTTCGTGATCGCGCTGGCAACACGCCTGGCAAGAGCTGAGGCACTCCTCGGATCGGCGGACCCCGAGCCGAATGAGGGTGACGCCGCGCGGTTCGACTGGTTCGCCGACTCGTGCCCGTGCGGTCTCCCCGCGGGTGAATGCCGGGAGCATCCGCGCGCCCGGCCCTCGCAACGACCGCCGGCAGGCCACTGGCGGACATTCCTGGCTCTGGCCGGAAGGGGTTGGGGGAAGACCCGGACCGGCGCCGAATGGGTGCGATCGATCGCAGAATCGGGACCGGGCCGGCGGATTGCACTCGTGGCGCCGACAGCGGCCGATGTCCGGGATGTGATGATCGAAGGCGAGTCGGGTCTGACGGCGATCAGCCCGCCGTGGTTCCGACCGCGGTACGAACCGAGCAAGCGGCGGTTGACGTGGCCCAACGGATCGATCGCGACAACCTATTCCGCCGACGAACCAGAGCGTTTGAGAGGCCCCCAGCACTCGCATGCCTGGGTCGATGAGCTTTGTGCGTTCCGCTATCCCGCCGCTTGGGATATGCTCCTTTTTGGGCTCCGCCTTGGTGATCGACCGCGAATCTGCGTGACCACGACTCCCAAGCCGACGGCGCTGATCAAGGCCCTGATCGCGGACCCGACGACGACGATGGTCCGCGGCTCGACGCATGAGAACCGCGCCAACCTGGCGCCACGTTCTTCGAGCAAGTGATTGCCGGATTCGAGGGGACCCGGCTTGGCCAGCAAGAGATTTACGCCGAAATCCTGGAGGTATCTGAGGGGGCTTGGTTTGCACGCTTCGACGTCGCGAAGCATGTGACGGAGCGAGCCGAGTATGACCCCGCTTTGTCTGTGATGCTGGCTATCGATGCCGGCACGAGTCAGACTACCGCGGCTGTTTGGTGGCAATGCCGCCAGATCGCCCCCCATCAGTGGGCTGTACGGTGTTCGGCAATTACGTGGCAAAGGGTTTGTTCTCGGAGGCGAACGCCAAGGCGATCAAGCGGCGCGGTGAGGAGCTGCCGTGCAAGGGGCGCGTGGACGTGGTCCGGATCGATCCCGCCGCGACCGCCAACACAGGGATTGGCATAGCAGCCTATGCCGAGTTTGAGCGGGTGTTCGGATCGCGGTTCCTGGCCAGGAGTCCCCACCATCTTGTCGTGGACGGTCTTGACCAGATCGAGGTTTTGCTCGATCAGGGTAACCTCCTGATCCACCCCCGTTGCCAGGATCTCAAAGCCGCCTTCCAGAATTACCGCAGAGCCCAACGGGGAGGGGAGTGGCTCAACCAGCCCGCCGCTGATCAATCGCCTCACGAGGACAGCATGGACGCGCTGCGATACGGCATCCGCAGTCGATTCCCAGAGGGGCGCCGCCGAGCAACCGGCCCTGCGACAGGTTCCAATCCGGAGGCTACTATAAGTGAAACGCAAGAGCACACGTCAAGGTGTGAGTCGGTCTCACCTACATTCCCGCGACTCTAGCGGCCGGACTTACCCGCTCGTCTTGATCGAGTGGGCTGATTCTTGCTACGAACCAAAATGGCACATGGACGAGCCCACCACGACACCTACGAGATGCCGGTCGGTTGGGTGGCTCATCCATGATGGAAAGACGCGAAGGTCATCGCGTCACACATCGGGGACGAGGACCGCGGGAAGTTGCATGCAACGGAGAGATGACGATCCCTTCGTGGCTATCACGCGATTGCGTCGGATCCGCTGACTACTTCTTGCCTTTGCCCTTCTTGTCATCTTCCGGCTTCACCCTCTGGCGCAAGGCTGAAGCGATCGGCGCTCTGTCCTTCTCGGGAGTCTTCGGATCTCCAAGGTCCTTGCCAGCCTTGCTTGCAACGCTCGGAGTCGTTGACGGGTCCTTCTTCTTGCCCATGGCTGATGTCCCAATGAAAGCTCCTGCACAGGCCACAACTCCCGTGCGCGGGTTTAGGCCCGGCACGCTGATGTACCGGGCAAGTTCGTTTGCGTGGTTGTGTGCACGCCCTCTCGCGAAGACTAGGCGCACTAATGTTCGACACATCGACCCAGGCGTGCGACGATGCCAGAAAGAAACATGCAACGTCTGGTGAGGATCTACTTACCGGAGTGATTACGAGGGCCTTCAAGGTTTGACGACGACTTCTTCTTGAGGTCTTCTTCAAAGCTCTTCACATGCCTCTCGACCGCCTTCTTGTACGACTTGGTCAGGAGGTCGAATGCCTTGGCTCGCTCCTCCGTTCCCTTTTTTTTCGGGACTCGTCTCTGTTCATTGGTCGGCTCCTGCCGAGGTTTTCTGGTGGTTGCAGGAGATTTCGGATTGACGTTTCGAGGTCGAGGCGAACCGCAAAATGTTCCAGGTAAACTTTGATCGAAGGCTCGTCGTCGCGCCGGAAGTACCCGGTTACGTCAGTATCGATTACTATCGCGGCGGACGCGCGGATCAGAACCATTTCCATAGTCAATGATCGGAAACGCCGCGAGGGATTTCAAGTAGTTCTTCTGGTCGGGATGAAAGAAAGATACGAGTTCTTCTCGCAATCCTCCACGATCAGCATTCTCCTTTCCCTGACACAGCAAACCACGTGAGATGGTTGATCGAAGCAATCAACTCGGAAATGATTTGGTGTTTGTTTATAGGATGTAAGAAATGCAACCGTTTCTTGTTTGTGTCCCACGAGGCCACGGGAGTCATGACACCATTCTTTTCGACATAAAATCCTATCCGAAAGTTTTGTTCAACGCTCTGTTCGTTTTGTGGCAACTGCTCACGCAAGAAAGCCCCGAGCTGCTGAATGATCGTCAGCAGCTGCTCGTGGGATTCAGGCCGGCTCTAGCAGAGCCAATTCGATCTATCCTCCTGTCCTGCTTTCGTCTCTCGATCTCCATCCAAACGCGTTGCTTCTTGTGATGAACAAGGTGGGATAGTGCTACTAATAACTTAATCCTAAAATAATCTGCGAAGAAGTTTGTTTCTGTCCTTGACGTCGATTCTAATAGCCTCTTCCAGTTTGCGGTCTCCACACCACGCCACGAGTTTCCACAAGAACAAGCTGAAGAGGCCCTCGCAGGCCGCGATGTTCGCCACAAGATGTCCGTCACCTTCTGCGACCATCTTCGCTCCGAAAGCCAGTAGAGCCGAAAGAAGTTCTACGACGGTGATGGCGAGTCTAGTCCTATGCGAGGAATAGAGGCTCGATATGGCTGGCCAAGCGAACCAGATCAAGAGGATAGCTACGAACCCGAACAGGATTAAGATTGAGGCCAACACAGCCCCGACATACGACCACATCTTCCTAAACCTCACCGCAAATTTTTCATACAAAAATATTTCTGAGCCGCCTCGATGCTTGCCCCCGGAATATCTCTGAGTCTGCCTCGATCGTATACGCGTGTTCGATGTCTTCGACGCCCTGGTCGAACCGACGGTAAAGTGGCTCCACCTAGTAATGATCTGAGGGCCGGTCACATGATGATGGTGTCTGCCCGGCTGACCGGGTTGAACGGCTCGGCATGGCTCAAAGGTTCAAACTGTTGTCCCGGCAAGCCGGCCCGGCCGACACTCCCGCCCTATCTCTGCCGGACCTGTCCAGTCTGTCGCCCACGGAAGGACGCGGCTACGCCCCATCGCTTCACTACCGCGGCTTCAGGCCCTCCGTGGCATCTCTGAATGCCCGGACGATCGCGGGATGGATCGTCGGATTGACCCATCTCAACACTTCCTTCTCGATCGCATCGGGTTCACCGCAGATCTGGGCCGCGAAGTCTCGGCCCCAGCCGTGGTCGAATGTAGCCATCTCCGCTATGGCGCGGCTTCCCCGTAGGCGATGCGATAGCCGAGGCGTAACTGGGGTCTTCGGGGAGTTCGATCATCCGACATGCCTCGCAACTGCGTAGAGCCCGTCGTTATAACGGATCTCGAGGTCGCCGCGATCGTTGATCCGGTAGTACTCCCCGGACGACGTTGGCTCTTTTCGCTCGAAGATGCGGAAAGGCTGTGGCCCGAGAGCGACCAACTCTTGTTCGAATGTACCTCCTTGGGTGAGGTAGAATGCCCGTCCCGCCGACAGATGAACCACAAACCCCTTCCCATCGAATCCTCGAGCCATTGGCCAACGACATCTCCAGGCGGCGGCCCTTCCTTGGCCAAGAGTTTGATTTCCTCATCGATGGTAAACCCCTGAACGACAATCTCCGCGCCACTCTTTAGGACCGGGCCGTTGATATCGACGAAGCGCCCATGACCCGCCGAACGGTCGATCCGGTCCGAATGCGTCAACCTCCGGAAGATAGAAGTGGATTATGGTCCGCCGATTCCTTGTCCCAGTCTGCGGGTTGGCCCGGCTTGTTTGATAGGATTTCCCAGAAATCTATCCTAGACCGCCTTTGAGACCTTCCGAGACAGCCGGACAGAGAAGATGTCCTTTCCAATATCGGCCGCAAAGGCTTTGCTAATGTCACTCGAAAGGAAACGATAACGGGAGCCGGAAGAATCACGCAACTCGGGCTGGCGAGGATCGGCCAAGGCAGGCAATCACCCCGGCCCCGAGCCCTCCGACTGTGGCCTGTGCCTCGGTGTCGCGAAGCTGACCACTATCACTGAGACCAGGACGATTGCAACGACGAGCACGGCCGCGGGAATTGCCGCCTTCTTAATCCGTCGATCGCCGACATTCTTCGGCTCCGTCGGCTTCGCCTCGGCGTCTTCCTCGGTCGTCTGGATCGCCCTCAATGCCGCGGACACTCCGGGAACCACTGGAAGAGGCGGTGGAGCCGCGGTTGTCTGCGACGTTTCTTCCTCACACGTCAACGAAACCGGCACCTGAATCTCAGCCCCGCATTTAGGGCACTTCGACCGCTTGCCCGCGCGATCCTCGTTGACCCGGAACCGCTGTCCGCACGTCCCGCACGAGAACACGATCGCCATCGATCCGCCTCCACCGTGGTTGTCGGTGATGCATCCCGCCGTTCATCATATCGGGTGAGGCTTGGGATACAAGAAGTCAGTATTGCGAAATTAAAAAAGCTTTCGCGGTCTGAAGAGACGCGGATTGCTACGCCAGCCCCGCTTTATTCGACCGGAGCGGGGTTTTTCCGTTTCCACGCCAATCCCGACAGATTCGGATCGAGACTCATGCTCAAGAGGGGATTCACCATTCCGCATGCTGGGTCTAAGTCGCGGATGGCGTTCACGGCGACCGCCTCACAAAGCTGATGATCGCACCATCTATGCTCTGGACTTCCTTCTCTGTGATCCCCTCCGTGGCCGACATAGGTGGCTTGATCGCTTCGGGCATCGAGATTAGCTCGCCACCGGTGTAGACCCGAAGAGCGCCATGGCGGTCAACCACGTAGCGATCCACCCCGTGGCTTACCTCGAAAGCAACGCCATCATCGAACTGGGTTTCTTTGAGTTCGAGTGGTGTCGGTTCTTGGTCCGTGTCGAATATAACCCGCCACTTCCCAGAGGCATTGCGGTAAATCGTCACCCGATGGCTGTCAATCATCTGTTGTAGTAGGTGCTCATAAGCAGCATCACTGAGGCCAGAGTTGCGGTATATCGTCATTTGGTTGTTCTGAATTGCGTCATCCGCTAACCCGCGTCCCAGCGCTTTGCTCCCATCGGGCAACACGAGTGGCTTGCTCCTGAGCCGCCTTTCCTCCTCGGTGGTCAGGCCGAGAATCCTGGTCCGGAAGACCGGCCGAGAATGCGTAGTCCACCAAGATTTCCAATTGACCATCTTAGGCGTCATCCCCAGGAAGATAATAATACATAGATACAATGTCGTCCTGCTCGATTCTTCTGGACTTGATCTCGAAAGCTATCTCATCCAAGTCCTCACTTGACACCTTTGCGTTCAAGCGGACTTGAAACACATGAAACCCCAGCGTCTCATCGTCAGAGATGATGGCGTAGGAG
>CAWJTV010000036.1:0-532286 GCA_963845755.1 uncultured Planctomycetota bacterium | reverse complement strand
CGCTGGTCGTGATCCGGACCGGCAGGCTGCGGCATGATCGACTCCCGTGGCACCAAATCCCGAAGGCCGGAACGGACGAACCACTCGCAAGTCGTTCGGGAGCGAGACGACACGTCATGCGACCAGGATCGGTTCCTGGCAGCTTGGTTTCTCTCCGGGGTTTGGTCATCCAGGCCATCCGCGAGGCCACGATGGGGACTGCGAAGCGAACGCAGAGCCCGGCTACCATCGTGTCCGTGTCCTCAGGGTGGTCTCAGGCGCTGTGTCCGCTCTCACGGTCCGCGTTCCAGATCCTGCGTGATGATTCTGCCACCCAGACTGCCGAGCGTTCCTGCCGCGTGTCGTCGGCGAACGACTTGGGCTTCTGCCCTCCAAGCGGAGATCCTCGAGGGCTCGTGCTTCGAGAAGATCGAGCTGGAGTTGGGCCAGCACTTCCGTGGTGCACGGTCTCCTGATCGACGAAAGATTCTCGTACCCGCCCAGAATGAAACAGTCAACAGCCCTGCCTAGGACCTCGATCGGCTTGACAAGTCTGCCATCAATGGAAATATTAAATGTTTGTCATCCTGCATGGTGTGAACTCCTAAAGCTGGCGGATTAGGGGCTATGCGCATCAACCTCACGGTAAAAGCGGGCCCGCACGTAGGCCAGGTCTTCGAGTTCGAGGAACGCGCGAATTTTATCGTCGGTCGGTCGGAACGCGCCAACTTCCGGCTTGCAGTCAAGGATGACAGTATCTCGCGCATCCACTTCATGATCGAGATGAACCCGCCCCAGTGCCGTCTGACCGACATGGAAAGCACCAACGGGACCAGGGTCAACGGCCAGAAGGTCGCCATGGCCGACCTCAAGGACGGCGATCTGATCACAGCGGGTAAAACGACCCTGCTCGTCTCGGTGATCGGCCGTGATGAGCCCCTGATGTCAACCACCGAGACGATCCTGGCTCGAGGGGCCACGGCGTTCGACTCCTCCTTCCCGCCCGGTCCACACGCCGTGCCAATCGCCGCCCCTTCCGGACAACCGCTTTCGACGGCGGATTATCCGTTGCGGCCACGACCGGCTGAAAAGGCCCCGCGCGGTTGCCGACTCTGTGGGGATGGCCTTGCCGAGGGCGAGATTGGGGTGGGTGGTTCGGGGGGGCAGAATGCGAATGTCAACGCGATCTCGCTCTGCCCGGCCTGCCAGGGACGGATTGGCAACCATCCCCAGCCCATCCCGGGCTACCAGGTCGTCCGCGAGCTGGGCCGGGGCGGCATGGGGGTTGTCTACCAGGCCGTTCGCACGGCCGACGGTGGGCTCGTGGCGATCAAGACGATCAAACCAGCCGTCGATCCCACGCCGGTAGAGATTGACCGCTTCCTCCGCGAGGCGCGGATATTGAGCGAACTGGATCACCCGAACATCGTCGCCTTCCATGAATTGGGCGAGTCCAACGGACTCCTGTATTTCGTGATGGACTATGTGGCGGGGACCGATGCGGCCCATCTGCTGAGCCAGCAGCGTGGCCCCTTGCCGATCGCCCGCGCCGTGGATCTGGTCTGCCAGTTACTGCGGGCCCTGGATTACGCCCACGCCAAGGGTTTCGTCCACCTCGACGTCAAGCCTTCCAACATGCTGGTGGCGCAGGAAGGGGGCCGCGACGCGGTCAGGCTCTCCGATTTCGGCCTCGCCCGGATCTACCTGACGAGCAAGATGAGCGGACTGAGCTCGAATAACGAGTGCGGCGGAACGGCCCCATTCATGGCACCCGAACAGATCAACGACCCTCGCGCGACCAAGCCCACGGCCGACCAGTACAGCACGGCAGCGACGCTTTACAATTTTCTGACCAACTGCTTTATCTACGACTTTCCCAAGAAGCTCCACGGGAAGATCATGAAGATCTTGCTCGAGGACCCTGTGCCGATCCGCGACCGCCGCCCGGACCTTCCCGAGGGGTTGGCCGCGATCATCCATCGGCGCTGGCCCGCGATCCGCTGGCCCGATACCCCAACTTGCGGGAGATGCGCCGGGCGCTCCTCCCGTTCGCCACGTGATCGCCGCCGGCTCCGCCCACGGCTTCCCATCCCCTACTCAGGGACCAGACGAGACCAAGGCCACGCGGAACCCGAGGTGGCTGTACCGGGCCCCGGCGCGCCAGTGCCACCGAGTCGCCGAACGGTTGTTTCCGGGCAGTTGGTACCAGCCGCCGCCCCGGACCACCCTGTCCGATGTCCCCAAGGCATCTTGCGGGTCGTCTCTGGGTGACTGCTGATAGTAATCGACGTCATAGCCGTCTGAGCACCACTCCCCAACATTGCCGTGCATATCGTACAATCCGAACGCGTTGGGTTGGAACCGGCCCACAGGCGCCGCGAAGACATAACCATCGCGCGCCCTAATTGTCGTGCTCCAATTCGGATACTTCTCTTTGGCCGTTCTATCCTTAACATTACCCACCACCGCTAGACCTTCCGCGTTGTCACCGTTTGTAAAGCGGGTTGTCGTCCCTGCGCGGCAGGCATATTCCCACTCGGCCTCCGTCGGCAGCCGATAGCTCTTTCCCTCTTTACGGCTCAACCATTGCGCGAAGGCCACCGCATCGTTCCAGGTCACGTTCACCACGGGGTGCTCGTCCGTTTGCTCGAATCCAGGGCTCCGCCAGGTGTATCGGGGGCTCTGCTCCCACTTATTCGTTTCCTCATTATAGCCCAAGCCCCCCTTGCCGTCTTTCTCGGCTTCGGTCCGATAGCCAGCGTCATCGACGAACCGGCGGAACTGGCCGCGGGTCACCTCGCTCACGCCCAGGTAGAACGGCCGAGTGATGCGCACGGGGTGTTGCGGCGTCTCGTCGCCCCTCGCGTCCTTGTCCTCGTCGGGCGAGCCCATGGGGAATGTGCCAGCCGGGATGAGCACCAGCCTCATCCCGATCGAGTTGACGATCGCCTTCGGTGGATCGCTCGCAGGGGCCCCTTTCGCGGATGGTGCGGCGGAACGCACTGCTAGCTTCCCCGCAGGTGCGGGAGCGGAGCTCTCGGTTGGGCTGTTGGCGAGCGGCCCCGAGGGCTTGCCCTCAGTGCTCCCAGCAACTCCCGGAACGGTTCCTGGGACCTTCTCCACGCCCCGCACGAAGTAGATCTCGTTCAACCCAGAAATCGAACGCGCCGGGCGGCATTCTGAACGCAAATTGCGTGATGGTCGCCAGGGTCACGGGCACCCGTCCCCCGCCAGGCACGGGATCGGAACGGAGTGCGCCGAACGGAACGACGAACCGCCTCCATACGGTACCGATGGTCACAGCCAACTTGGGGCAAATGTAACCAGAGGCGACGGTGTTCTGCTGGCCCATCTCGACCTCGATCTCCATCGGCTTGTCCGCCTTGGCGTAGAAAGAGATGCCGTCATACCGGCTGGCGTCGAAGAGGCCCTGGCCGCCGCGACGCATGTTGATTCCGAAAGCGACGTATTCTTCGATCGCCCCAGATCTCGTACCGGTCACGTGGGCGGCCGTGCCAAGGTAGCCTCCGCTCGACATGAAGAAGGTGCCCGGTCCGTGCGGCTCGATCGTCGATTTGGGACCGGCGACCGACCACCACGCACCGTCGAAGCTCTCGCCTCGCGGACCGCTGCACGAAGCGATGAGCTGTATGTCGATATAGCGCGAGGGATCGACGTTGTCGCCGCGCGTTCCGCCGCCGCTTCCCGCATCGCCCGTACCGGTACCGTTAACAAGCGGAATGGGACTGCCTACCACAGCTTGCTCACGCTGTCCACCCGTTTGTTTCACCAACGCTGACTCGGCGCTTCCGTCGTTGCTCTCCGTGAAGCCAACGGACCGAAGGGTTGGCATTCCTGATCCCGTCGCCGCGTCCTTTTCGATTGGAATAACACGAGTATCATCCTCGTTGTTCTTTGTGCGGGCCTTTTCGGTGGCCACATAGATAAAGGCAGAAAGCAAGATGACACCGAGCACCCCCGCCGCGACGATCATTGGCCACACTGGCCGGCGACGTTCGGGCAACGGCGTTGCAGAAGCGACCGGCTCTGGAGTCGGGATGGAAGGAGGCGACGCCTTGTTTTCGGCCAACCCAGCGAGGAACTGGCCCACCAGAGAGTTACTCCCAGTCGGCTGAGGCCGCTCACCTGAAGCCGGCGACGGCGCGGCAGGCGAACCGGCGGGTGCCGCCGGCGCTGGACTCGCTGATGGGGATCGGAGAAATCCCGTCAAGGCCGCGGCCATCTCGGCCATTGAGGTGTAACGGTCCCCGACCGCCTTGGCCATCGCCTTCAGGCAGATCGCCTCGAGGGCCGGGTCCAGATCGCTCCGATGCCTCGAAGGGGGCAAGGGCGCCTGGGTCAGGATCTGGCCCGCCACCGCCAATCCCGAACCGTCGAACGGCAGCCGGCCGGTCAGCATTTCGTAGAGGATGACTCCCAGCGCGTAGATGTCGCACGACGGCCCGATCGCCTCCAGGTCGCCGCGGATCTGCTCCGGCGCCATGTAGCCGAGCGTGCCCATGATCTGCCCCGACCGAGTCAGGCGCTGCTCCCGGGGATCCTCCCGCCGCGCCAGGCCGAAGTTGACGATCACCGGCTCTCGCCGCTGGCCGGTCGTCCTGATCATCACGTTGGCCGGCTTCAGGTCGCGGTGGATGACCCGTCGCGCGTGCGCCTCCTGCAAGGCCAGGGCGAGCTTGCCCACCAGCGCCGCGACCTGGTGTTGCGGCCAGCCCGCGTCGCCGATCAGCGCCGCCAGCGACTGGCCCTCGATGTAGGCCATCGTCAAGTAGAGCTGTCCGTCGATTTCGCCGGCGTCGTAAACGCGGCAAAGGTAGGGGTGGTGGAGCGTGGCGGCGGCGCGGGCCTCTTCCAGGAACCGTCTCCGCGCCTCGGGGGCTTCGTGGTCTCCGAAGTCGGGCACCTTCAGAGCCACCGGGCGCTCGAGATGGGTATCCTGGGCCAGGTAGACCGAGCCCATCCCGCCCTGGCCCAGCCGCTTGATGATCCGGTACCGGCCGAACTGTTCGGCGAGTCTGGGATTCAGTGCGGCCATATCAAGACTCCGAGACGAGCAGAACGCCAGCGGGCCCTACCCAAGGCCGATTCAAGGCAGGGATCGATCGCGCATAACACGTATACCTATGTTTTCTTGTTTGGAGACGGGGGCACTCGCGGCCCGATGCGCCGGCCGGCAACCCCGCGGGAGGGCGTGACAGCCCATGCCTCGGAACACTCGGGCGGCGCCCCGCGGCGGGCCGAGCGGGTCGGCGGCCGACGACTTTCCGTAGGAATCGTCCCCATACCGATCCCAGCACCACTCGCCGACATTGCCGCGCATGTCGTACAGGCCCCAGGCATTCGGCAGCTTCGTACCGACCGGATGGGTCTTGCCATCCGAGTTGGCGCGGCACCAGGCAAATTCGCCGCGGCGCGCCGCGGTTTCACCGAAGCCGAACCGGGTCTCGCTCCCCGCCCGACAGGCATACTCCCATTCCGCCTCCGTCGGCAGACGGTATCCATTTCCGCCCGATTGCGCTCGCGCCGGACTGGTAACACGGCTTCAGCCCCTCCAGCTCGCTCAGCTTGTTGCAGAACGTGATCGCGTCGTCCCAGGAGACGCTCTCCACCGGCAGGTCGTCCGACCCCTTGAAATGGCTCGGATCTTCGCCGGTGACCGCCCGATATTGACCCTGTGTCACCTCGTGGACCCCCATGTAGAACGGCCGGGTAATCCGCACCCGGTGCTGCGGCTTCTCGTGGGGAAAGGCATCCTGGTCCGAAGCGGGCGAACCCATCTCGAAGTCGCCGGCCGGGATGAGCATCAGTTTCATCCCGATGGGGTTCCTGATTTCCTTGGGCGGATCGGTCGGATCCGCTCGCAGCCGGGACCGCGAGGCGCGTGGTGCTCGTGCCTTGTCCCGAGGCGTGCGGGCGGGGCTTTCGGCGGCACGACCGGCGAGCGGCCCCGGGGGCTTGCCCTTGGTGCTCTTGGCGGCTCCCGGATTGCTTTCTGGAACCTTCTCCACACCCAGGCCAGCACCAGGAGAGAAAACAGCAATATCGCCCGCCACCGGGCTGGGCGGGGTCTCCCAGGCTTGCAAGGCGGACCGCGCGCCGGAGTAGATCCAGCGACCATCGGGGCTGAATTGGACAAGCTCGGGGTTGCCTCGGAGGCCGGTGAGCGTAGCAACCTCCCGGCCGGTCGCGGCGTCCCAGAGATGCACGGGCGTCTCCGCCCCGGCGCTTGCGATCAGACGGCCATCGGGGCTGAACCGGACGAATTTCACAAACGCCTGATGTTGTTTGAAGGTGACCAGGCATTTTTTCGTCACCAGGTCCCAGACCTTCACCGTGCTGTCGTTGCTGGCGCTGGCCAGCCGCTTGCCGTCGGGGCTGAATGTGACGGCATTGACTCGCATCGAATGACCGTCGAGGACGGTGCCGGCACGGGTCTCCAGGTCCCAGATCTTCAAGTCGGAGCCCGTCCCGAACTTCGCCCCCCAATCATCTCCGGGGTTCACCCCGCTACCGCTGGCGAGCCACTTGCCGTCGGGGCTGAAGGCCAGGCAATCCGTCAGGGCGGAATGGGGGCCAAGGTCGAACAACTTCTTGCCGGTCGCGGCATCCCCGACGCTGACAACTTTGGTTTGGCGTCCGGATACGGCCAGCCTCTTGCCGTCGGGACTATAGGCGAGGGACGTTCCGGGAAATAAAGCGGTCTTGCGTACTTCTTTGCCGCTCGCAATCTCCCAGATCTTGACGGCTGAATTCGTGAAGGGAAACGGCTATGTACTTGCCGTCGGGGCTGAAAGCGACAGCCCAGATGTACGGAGCGTTCCCGCCCTGAGGCGGTGGTTGTCCTTTCATTTCGAATACCTTCGAGGCGTCGGGGGCCACGACGATCTTCATGTCCGTCCGGGTTGCGACGGCCAGACGCCGGCAGTCGGGGCTCATCGCGAGGATCCGCTCCCAGAGAGGAAGCACGTGACCCGCCGGGGCGAGGGCCTGGGGCCAAGGATTTGACTCGGCGACGTCTTCCGTACTTACAGATTTCTCCTCCACAGGAGGATTTAACCCGGCGACTTTTTCCGTGTCAGCGGGTTTCTCCTTCTCAAGAGGACTTTGATCAGCAACTTTTTCCGTATCTGATGGTTCCATCTCCTCGGATCGCGGGACGTATTCAATCCGCAGGGCCTCATCGTGCCATCGCCGAACAATGAACTTGCGCGTCTCGGTCTCGGTGTTGCCCCGGATGACGGTCAAATTGTGCTCGCCTGATCGGAGCGTGATCGGCTCGCCGAGGCCGTCGATACGAACCTCGTCGTGGTCGATTTTGATGGCGAGCGTGGGACCGTCCACGGTGATCTTGATGCGGCCTTTGTCAGTGACGACATAGATGATACCAGAGAGCATAATGACACCGAGCACACAGGCCGCGACGATTAAGGGCCATCGCGGCCGACGACGTTCGGGCGGAGGGGGTCGAAGAGCGACTGGCTCCGCTGTCCGGATGGGAAAAGGCGTTTCTTTGTGCTGGGCCAACTGATCGAGGAACTGGCCGACCAGAGAGTCGCTCCCAACCGGCCGAGGGCGCTCACCTGAGGTCGGCGATGGCGAGGCGGGCGAACCGACCGACGACGTTGGCGTCGGACTCGCTGATGGGGAATGAAGAAAACCCGTCAAGGCGGCGGCCAGTTCGGCCATTGAGAAGTAACGGTCGCCGATCGCCTTGGCCATCGCTTTCAGGCAGATCGCCTCGAGGGCGGGGGCAAGGTCGCTCCGATGCCTCGAAGGGGGCAAGGGCGCCTCGGTCAGGATCTGCGCCGCCACCGCCAACTCCGAACCGATGAACGGCAGCCGGCCGGTCAGCAGCTCGTAGAGCATCACTCCCAGTGCGTAGATGTCGCAGGACGGACCGATCTGCTTCAGATCGCCACGGATCTGCTCGGGGGACATGTAGCCGAGCGTGCCCATGACCTGCCCGACCTGGTCAAGCGCTGATCTTGGGGATTGTCGCGGCGGGCCAGGCCGAAGTTGACGATCATCGGCTCTCGCCGCTGGCCGGTCGTCTTGATCATGACGTTGGCGGGCTTCAGGTCGCGGTGGATGACCTTTCGCGCATGCGCCTCCTCCAAGGCCAGGGCCAGCTTACCCACCAGCGCCGCGACCTGGCGCTGCGGCCAGCCCTCCTCGCCGATCAGCAGCCGCCAGCGACTGGCCCTCGATGTAAGCCATCGTCAGGTAAGGCTGTCCTTCGATTTCCCCGGCGTCATAAACGGGGCAGAGGTAGGGGTGGTCGAGCGTCGCGGCGGTGCGAGCCTCTTCCAGGAACCGTCTCCGCGCCTCGGGACCTTCGTGGGGACCGAAGTCGGGCACCTTGAGGGCCACCGGGCGCTCGAGATGGGTATCTTGGGCCAGGTAGACCGAACCCATCCCGCCCTGACCCAACCGCTTGATGATCCGGTACCGGCCGAACTGTTCGGGGAGTGGCTCGGGCGTTTTCGCGGATCTCTGGGCCCGGGAGGAGGAGTGAGAGGGAGCGGCGGCCGAAGAATGGGGCGAGAGCGCCGGGCCGCCCGAACCGATCAGGCGGGCGAGTTCCCCGGCCTGGTGCGGGAAGCGTCGGACGTAGTCTTCGAGGGCGAGCGGAGCGCCGAACTGGCGTCGGACCTCGTACTCGGCCTGGATCAGGTCGGCGGAGACGTCGCCGGGGCTACCCAGCTCAGGGAACTCCTTGAGGTAGGACTCGAGGCTGATCTGCCGGCCGCGCCGCCATTGCCGTTCCAGGTCGATCTTGACCATTTCGGCCAGCGCCGGCAGTCGCCAGGAACTCCCGGGCGGGATCTGGTCGAGACGATTTGCCAGGAGACCTTCATTCCAGCGTTGATCGAACTCGACGAGCCACGACTCGAGCACCTGGCGATCGTCGTCGGAGAGGTCTGCGAGTCTGGGATTGAGTGCGGCCATGTAGAGGCTCCGGGACCAACAGATCACCGCCGGGCCCTGGTCTCTGGCGCCATGGGAGCGATCGGTGACGCAAAATTCTTGGGTGCGATCTCGCCAGTGCCGAGGATTTCCGGAAAACCCGCGAGTTTTCTTATCGTCAGAGTTGCCGCAAGATTTCCCTCAACCGCTCAGCGACCACTGAAAAAGAGTCGCGTTACCTGTGAAATGACAGGACGGACTTCGGCCTGCCACCTCCTGGGAAAGGAGGCCCGATGGATCATGGTACGTCTCCCTCCTTCCTCTTGGCAACTCACTTCACCACTTCCGTGTTCCCGCTGACCGTTCGCTTGATTCCGGTAATCACCCAGATCGGTCAACTCTTCGCAGGGGATAGTTGGTGTCAGTCCAACTTTCGTTCAAAAAAGAACCGATACCAATTGTTTTCCGACTTTGACCATCGCCCTCGGCGATCCGAGGATGCTACGGCAGATCGACCTCGCGAACGAAATTCACGCCGGGGACCACGTTGTCCCCCTCGAGTTCCTGACCGAGGAGATTGACGATCCCGCGCGGATCGACCGTCAGCAGGATGTTGCCTCGCATTTTCGATCTCCAGGGCATGACCAGCGTAATCTCGTGCGTCTTCGCCTGATAGGCCACTCTCGACACGGCAACGTGCGGGTCGCCGCTCGTTCCCAGAGCGCCATCGGCCCCGGTCGTTTCCACGCTGTACCAGGTTTTCTCCAGGGCGCGGTTTGACACGATCCCTTGATCGAGCTGAAGAACGATCTCCGGCGTGCGGTCGACCCTCTTCGCGGCGACTCGTACGATCTTCGGCGGGGTCCGCGCGAATCCCGGCGGGAGCGGCGGAGGGGCCGGTTGAGGCATGTATGTCAGGAGTACCTTTACGATAGGTGTGGGAATGGGGGTCGGCGTCGGTGTGGGAGTGGGGGTCGGCGTCGGTGTGGGAGTGGGGGTCGGCGTGGGAGTGGGGGTCGGCGTCGGTGTGGGAGTCGGTGTCGGAGTTGGCGTTGGAGTGGGGCTGATGGTCACGGTCACCGCCGGTGCGACCGCGCGGACCACGTTGTTGTTCGCGTCGGCGATGAACAGGACGCCCGCGGAATTGACGGCGACTCGGCCGGGGTCGTTCAGCTCGGCGGCGGTCGCGGGTCCATTGTCGCCGCTGTAACCCACCTTACCGTCACCGGCGACAGTGATGATGTTGCCGGTCGCCTTGACGACCTCCCGGACCACGTTGTCGCCATTGTCGGCGATGAACAGGTCGCCCACGGAGTCGAAGGCGACGCCGAGGGGGTTCGCCATCTCGGCTGCGGTCGCGGGCCCGTTGTCGCCGCTGTATCCGGAGGTGCCGTTGCCGGCGACGGCGATGATGTCGCCGGTCGCCTTCACCACCTCCCGGACCTGGTTGTTGTTCGCGTCGCCGATGAACAGGTTGCCTGCCGAGTTGACCGCTACGAAGTTGGGCCCGTTCAGCTTGGCGGCGGTCGCGGGGCCGTTGTTGCCGCTGTAACCGGCCTTGCCGTCACCGGCGACGGTGATGATGTCGCCGCTCGCCTCGACCTCGCGGACCACGTTGTTGGGGTTATCGGCGAAGAACACGTCGCCCGCGGAGTTGACCGAGAGGCCGCGCGGGCTGTCGATCTCGGCATCGGTCGCGGGCCCCTGGTCGCCACTGTAGCCCGCTTTGCCCGTGCCGGCGATGGTGATGATGTCGCCGCTCGACTTCACCACCTCGCGGATTCGGTTGTTGCCCGCGTCGGAGATGAACAGGTTGCCGGCGGCGTCGACGGCGACGCTGTTGGGACTATCCAGTTCGGCGGAAGTCGCAGGCCCCTGGTCGCCGCTGTATCCGGCTTTGCCGTCACCGGCGACGGTGATGATGTTGCCGGTCGACTTCACCACTTCCCGGACCACGTTGTTGTTGACGTCGCAGAAGAACAGGTCGCCGGCGGAGTTGACCGCGACGCCCCAGGGGTGGTTCAGATTGGCGGTGGTCGCGGGCGCATTGTCGCCGCTATAACCGGCCTTGCCGGTGCCGACGGCGGTCACAATGGTTCCAGTCGCGCTGGCGGCGAAGTCCGCGGTGCCGTCGTAGGAAGCCGTGACCGTGATCGTCCCCGGCGCCAGGCCCGATGTCGTGTACGTCGCCACGCCGTTGACCAGCGTCTCCTTGGCGAGCACCCCGTTCTGGTCGCTGATGGTGACGGCCCCCTGGTTCGGCGTCGCCCCGCCCGCGGTCAAGCCGCTGACGGTCGCGGTGAACGTGATCGATGACCCGGCCGGCGCCGAGGCACTCAGCGCCGTGAGGGTGGGCTCGGCACTCAGGAGGGTGCGCGGTTCGAGGAGGCCGACCTCGGGCCGGAACCGGACGCGCGATCGGAATCGCTCCGTCCATCGCGTTCGCCGGCCGCGCCGCGAGTGGGCATCGAGGGACGCGATCGTGGTGGACTCAGGCGGGAAGCCTATCGTTCGCTCGTCCATCGTCAGACTCCTGTGAGACGCAAGGTGTAAGGTGAGAGGAGAGTCGGGGAGGCTCCATGAACCGGGAGATTCCCGATGAGAAGACGCGCTTTGCCTGCCCGTAGGGTGGGTTGCGCCGAGAGGCCGTGAAGGAATCGATTCAAAATCACAAATTCGAGATTCCGAATGGATGTTAAGCCGATGAAGCAGAGACTTAGGCTTCTTGAATCTCGAATTCGGAATCTTGAATCCGATTCTTTCACAATCTTTGAGCCACCCTCGGCTCCACCCACCCTAATGAAAACGGCCTTCGGGACAGCCGCTGACGCTGAATCCCGCCGTGCACCGCGAAAGCCGACTCGCTCAGCGCACGGCCAAGGCCAAACCGATCTCACGAATGGCGGCGTCCACGGCGCCACGTGCCTCGCTGTGACCCTTCGCCACACCGGTTCCGACGGCGAACCGACCCTTGATCATTTCCAGGCTCGCCCTGGTCTCCCGCATGATCGCGTCGGACACCGACTGCGGCGAGTTTCTGTGGCCTGGTCCGGACCGATTGGGCGCCTCGGGTGAGGAGCCGAGATGGCCCAGGGCGGACCCGACATGCTCCAACGCCCGGTGACGATGCCCATCGTAATCGTGATCGGCCTCATGAAGCTTGTGATGGACAGCCCGCAGCAGAGAGATGCTTTCGTGGTCCGTCCCGCCGCGGGCCGCAACCTTCGCCGGTGCCTTCTTTTCGGCCCTCTTGGCGTGCTTCTCCGCCTTCGTCTTCTCCTTCGCGATGTGTTTCTTTTTCTCGTCGTGCTTCGCCTTGGCGGATTCCTTGGGCTTCTCTTGTTTCTGTGCCGGCTTGGCCATCCCTCCCTTGGCTTTCTGCTGCACCTTCCCCTTGGGCTTCGGCGTGTGCGCCTTCCCCGCACCGGGCCGCGCACCACCTTTCGCTTTCGGTGAATGCGCCGCGGCTGGCTTACCCTTGCCCCCACGATGCTGCGCCCCCGCCTGACCCATCCCGAATGCGAAGATCACTATCACCAGGCCCACGACCGTCACCATCGACGCCTTCATCGCCAGGCTCCTTTCGCTCCGCGGACGGCGCACTTTGGTTCATGACACAGCGTTGCATCGAGGAGGGAAATCGAGCCTTCGGAACCTCCTCATGTTCGAGACGTTCGGCCGGACGAGAACTTGCGCGCTTTCTGAAAAAGTCAGTCATGCCAGCCCGTTTCGCTGACGGATCCTCCATGGATCGAATGATCCGTGTCCACAAGTGTCCTGGGCCTTTCATCGCCCTCTACCACTACGATGAAGACCCTATTCACGCTTTTGCCAGAACTCCGTCATCGCCAAGACACTCGTGGTCTTCCGACACGCATCCTCGAGATTTCCACGATGAAATCCGACGACACCACCTAGCAAACCAAGAACCAGCTTGTTTTTCATTCGGGACACAGCCTTGCACAGTGAGGAGGCCGGCCTTCTGAAAGAATGGCGCAACGACAATACTGGCCGTGTTCCCGTTTCTGTTCCTGAAGCCGGCCATGCCAGGTGATTGTTGTGGCGCAGGGCCGGACGCACAGGGCCAGCGACACGACCAGTTTCGGCTGCCCTCGCCAGGTCGGGCGGCCCGATCCGCAGATCGATCAGGAATCGGCTGACAAACGCCCGGGCCGTGTGAACCCAAACCCAGCCCAAGCCGCGACGGCGGCGAGACCACACATGGTCAGTACCAGCGACGACGGCTCCGGCACGGAGGAGACGGTCGTGAGGATGACCAAGCTTCCGGCACCTCCGATCGAACCGTTCTGGCCACCACCGCCAGAGACGTTGAGGGTGCCATTCCCCAGCAGTCCGCCTGGTGTGGTGTCGATGAGGAGCCGGCCGCCACCTCCACCACCGCCGAAGGCGCCGTCATCGCCGCCGCTCACGTTGAGAGTCGTGTCGTTGGTGATCGTCGGGGCATACAGGAGGATGCCGCCGCCGCTGCCGCCGCCGCCGACGTTGCCGTAGCCGCCAGCGGCCAAGATCCCGCCATCGAGAGTGATCGAGAGATTCGAGGCGATCTCCAGCCCCCCTCCGCCGGCACCACCGGGGCCGAAGGCGTTGCCGCCGCCGCCACTCCCACCCTGAAGGGCCGTGGACAGGTTGCCATAGATAGGGCCGCCGCCGTCGCTGCCGACACCGCCGTAGCTGCCGCCGCTGTCTCCGCCGCCTGCGCCGGGGCCATGGCCGGGGGCGGCACCACCGGGGCCGCCACCGCCGAATTCGATCGTCCCCCCGGTCTGGCTCACGGCCCCGTACGACAGCAGGATCACCGGCAGCGACCCAGACCCGCTCATCGTCCCGCCGCTCTGGGTGATCGAGTCGAACTGGAACACTGCCGCCTGCAACCCTCCGGTGTAGGTGTAGATCTGGCCATCGTAGGTCGTACCGCCGACCACCAGCGTCGGCGTCGAGGTACCGTTGCCGGTGTTGAAGGAACCACCGCTGGTGACGTTCAAGGTCCCGAGGTCCGTGAACTGGCTCGAAGGGAGCACGTATCCCGCCTCGGCCACGCCGCCAGCTAGCGGCATCAGCAACGCCAGCCCTGTCAACGTCCTACGCATACAAGCTCGCTGTCATCGTGATCTCCTCGAATTCGAAGCGATTCCCCTGCCATGCACGGCATGGCCCGGGAGGATCGCGAATCATGGGGACTTGGCGTCAGACCGAGAGGAATTTGGAGTCAGAGAATGGCACGAGGAAAGAGGCGAACACACATCGGAGTCAGCCTCAATAGCAGTGCACAGCCACTTGGAAGTCGCTGCACAAATCTCTTAATCCAATGCCATTCACCTCGAATCGTGTTGGAAGGTCGTCGTTGTGTCTCGAAAATTCTAGCCGAACCCGAAGAGCCTCCTCCTCAGCACCGGTTATCTGCTGGTCTCTGACTGCACCGGGCCGCCAGAGAGCGCAGCCTGGAACGGTCGTTCGTTGTCTCGAACGTCGTGGGATTGATGGTCGTCGATCGCCCGCGGGGCGACCGACCCGGCTCGCTGATTTCTTGATGCCAGCCCGTTGTGCTGACCGAAACTCCATGGATAGAATGATTCGTGCCCACAAGTGCCTGGGCCTTTCATCGCCCGCTACCAGTACTACGAAGACCGTATACACGCTTTTGCCAGAATTCCGTCGTCGCCGAGAGGCTCGTCGCCGTTCGACACTCAAAACGCGAGAATTCAACGATGAATTCCGACGACACCACGCAGAACCAGCCCGACGCTTCTGAGACGGACCGCCGACTGGCGTGACCATGCCGCCTGGCAGGAGTTCGTCGCTCGATACGAGCCTCTACATTCAAAGCTGGTGCCGGGAATACCGCCTCGATGACGACCTCGCGGCGGAGGTCTCTCAGCTCTTCTGGATGGAAGCTTGCGGAGCAAGATGCGCACGTTTCGCTACGACCCGAGCCGCAGGTTCCGAGGATGGCTCCGAAGCTGCTTCCATTGGCACGCCGTCGATGCGATCCGCGAGCGGAGTCGGGAGGAACCTGGTCGTCCGATCGTTCGATGATCCTTCGTGCGTTGATGTCGAAGGCTCGCCTCTTCGCTTCCGAGCCATTCGACGAGGAAGCGACGAACCGGCACCTCGACAGTTGCTCCTGCTGGACCTGGCGGAACAGGTTCAAGCCGCCGTCCGCGAGAAGGTCCATGCCCCAATCGTGGGACGTCTTCTGGCATATCTCCATCGACGGGTGGACCACCCGCGAGACGGCCGACGCTCTGAACATGACTCACCTCGCCGTGCATGCCGCCCACAAGCGCGTTGTCGATCGGCTCGCCGAAGAGGGAGACCGCCGGCTTGACCGATACTGTTAAATTCGGATCTCCGACACGAGGCCAGCGTGACCATGACGACCTGCCCTTCGGAGGTGACCCTCCGCTTGATCGGGACCGAGGCCGTCGGCGAGGCCATCTTCGGGGGCTTGGAGGAACATGTCGAGCAGTGCCCCGATTGCCAGAAGGTCCTCGAAGCCGCGACGAATGCCGCCCCGCAAGCGGCCCACCCCGCGCCGGCCCGGAACGCCACGCCGAACTCCCCGGCCTCGTCATCGAGCGCGAGCTGGGCCGGGGAGGATCGAGCGTGGTTTACCTCGCCCGCGAACCCACGCTGAATCGCCACGTCGCCGTGAAACTGTTTCCGAGGAACTCGCTGGTCGATCCTGCATGCGCGCGAGCACTGGCTGGCCGAGGCGCGGGCGCTCTCGCGGGTGCCGCACGAGCATGTCGTGACGATCTATCGAGTGGACGAGACCGAGGAATGGCTGTGGCTCGTCCTTGAATATGTATCGGGGGGAACGCTCAAGGATCGATTGACCGAGCCGCTCCCGCCCCGAGATGCCGCATGGCTCATGGAAACGATCGCCCGCGCCGTCGGGTATTTCCACGCCCGCGGGGTGGTTCACCTCGACCTGAAACCGTCGAACATCTTACTGGACGGCGAGCGGGGAGCCCCCTGGGAGACCGTCTCACCCAAGATCTCCGACTTCGGTATCGCCCGCCTCGAAGACGAGCCGGGCACGACTCAGACCGGCGCCAACGGACCCAAGGGGACGCCGTCCTACATGGCCCCCGAGCAAGTGGCCGCCGTTCCCGGCACGATCGGCCCCGCCGCCGATCTCTATGCCCTCGGTGCGCTCCTGTACCACCTGCTGACGGGCCGTCCGCCCTTCCAGGGCGCGTCAACCACCGAGACGCTCGACCAGGTCCGCAACCAGGACCCCGTCCCCCCGCGACGGCTCAATGCTCGGATTCCCCGCGACCTCGAAACCATCTGCCTCACCTGCCTGGAAAAGGCGCCAAGCCGTCGCTACCCATCCGCTGAGGCCCTGGCTGGCGACTTGCGGCTCTGGCTGGAAGGTCGTCCGATTAAGGCCCGCCGCGTCTCCCCGATGGGGCATGCCTGGTGCTGGTGCCGCCGGCACCCGGCCGTCGCAGGCCTCCTGGTTACGCTGGCAATGACCCTGGCCATGGGGGTCGCGGGGCTGTTCGTCCTCTTGAACCAAACTGAAGCCGAACGCAGGCGCGGCTTGCCGAGGCACGACACAATGCGGAGGCTCTTGAAGAGTTTTCTGCGAGCGCCGCTGGTCAGCTCGCATTACTACTCCAGACATCCATCCGTCAGAAGCGGAGTGCTACGCAAGACCAAATGGAGGCGTCACTCTTGAGGCTCCGGAATTCCACCATCGATTTGATAAACCGCGGAATCGTTCCGTCTTCCACCCTCGGCGCTCTTGAATGGGAGATTGGCTGGGCACTGGTGTCCGTCGGCAAGGACGAAGAAGCCCGGGAACTCTCGAATCAAGCGGTCGCCGACCTCAAACGAGGATTGGCGAAGAATCCTGAGGACGAGGAGGCTCGGATCTGCCTCGGACAAGCCCTTTTCCAATCCGGTTGCTTGGCCGAAGGCGCGGGTCAACTCGAGAATCGCCCTGAACTGCTACGAACAGGCATTCGCGATCCAGAGGGATTTCGAGCCGAGCGAATCGACATACATTATTCTGACACTCCTCTACAAGAGACTGCAGGATCTCGCAGATCCTCTCGAACACAGTGGTCGAACAGATCAGAGGGATCGATCGCGACGCGTGAGCCAGCAGATCCTGCGACACCTCCTTAGATCGGACATCGCAAGTTCGACTGACGCGTCTCCCCCGGGGCTGGAGACGCTCGGCCGGTTGTTTCAACATCCTGATCTCATGAGAATGTCTTCTCGCAAAGACAAGAGGATTCGCTACGCCTACGAGCGTTTCGTCGCCGAGTGGCTTGCCCTCTCGGTCGGATCGCTCTCTCCGTTCCGTTCCTCGTCGGTTGCCGCGAAGTACGACCGAGACCCCGACACTGGGGCCACCGCGCTGATCTCCGCGCTTCGAGAGCGGTGTTCGAAAGCTTGGACTTGCAGATTCCATGGTATTGGCGGCGGTCTTCGTCCTGACGGACAACGCAATCATCGCCGCCGGGGAGCATCGAAGGCACGGCCGACTCGACGACGCCCGCGCAACCGCCGCACGTCTGATGGTGCTCGCCCGGCGACTCGTCCGGGAGTATCCCAATCATGCGATTTCTTATTTCGTGCTGAGCCACTCCTACGACCAGATCAAGAAAAACGCCATGCGAAGCGACGACGATCAACTCGTCGAGGAGGCCCTCGTCCAGGCGGTCGAAGCCGCCCAACGGGCCCTCGCCCTGGACCCTGATCGGATCGAAACACGACGCCATCTGGACAAGCTCACCCAGCAGCTCGCGAGCGTCAAAGCCGATCGAAAGGGCACCCCTGGCCGCCTGGTGCGGCCAGTGAAGGAGTCCGGAAACGGGAAGGCTGTACGAGACGGGCCGTAGGGTGGGTCGAACGTCGCGGAGCGGCGTACAGCCGACCGGGATCCGCCGGGCAACCCGGTCGGCCTCGCTCCGCTCGACCCACACGGCACGCCTTCTCGTACACTTTCACCGACGCGTCCCGTTCCGTCAGACGATCGATCTTGCCCGGTGTCGTCGCCCATCGACTTGGCCTTCAACCGTCCAGGTGGAGTTCCGCGAGAGTCTTCGCCTCGAGCAGATCGATCTGGAGTTGCGCCGCGCGTCCTCCGACAACGCCTCGACCTGTTGCTTCACCTGGGAAGACAACGGGCCGAACTTGAATTCCATAAGCCGCAGGGTCAACCGCAGTTCGCCGCGTTCGATGCCGTCCTCGATCCCGCGTTCGTAAGTGGTCTTCATGAGGGGTCCGACCTCCTGATACGCCTCGGTGTGCAGCAACGCCTGCACTCGTTCCTTTTGGGCCTCGTCCAGTTCGGCGAAAGCCAGCGCACCTGCCCCGCGTCGTCCGCGAAGGACTTGGGCTTCAATCGTCCAGGCGGAGTTCCTCGAGGGGTTTCCCCCAAGAAGATCGAGCAGGAGTTGGTCCAGCGCCTCAGGCGACAACGCCTCAACCCGTTGCTTGACTTCGGGGGACAACGGGCCGAACTTCGCTTCCATTTGTCGTAGGGCCGCCCGACGCTCGCCCTGTTCGATACCGTCTTCAACCCCGCGTTCGTAGGTGGTCTTCATGAGCGGTTCGACCTCCTGATACGCCTCGGTGTGCAGCAACGCCTGCACCCGCGCTTTGAGCCGCGTCCCGTCCCGTCGCAGACGAGCCACCCTGGCCGGTGTCGTCGATGAACGACCTGGAAGTCAGTCGTCCAGGTGGAGTTCCGCGAGGGTTTGCCTTGAGGAGATCGATCTGAAGTTGCGCCGCGCGTCCTCCGACAACGCCTCGACCTGTTGCTTCACCTGGGGAGACAACGGGCCGAACTTGAATTCCATCAGCCGCAGGGCCGACCGCAGTTCGCCCTGCACGATGCCGCGTTCGTAGGTGGTCTTCATGAGGGGTTTGACCTCGCGATACGACTCGGTGTGCAGCAACGCCTGCACCCGCGCCTTTTGACCTTCGTCCAGATCCGAGTACGCCTCCAGGCATTCGGCCAGGAGATACTGCCGATAATCATTCTCTCCCGAACCGGCGATCCGTTTCAATCCCTCCACGTACAGCTCGGCCCGACGGTCGTCGGGGAGATCCATCAAGGCGCTCGAGCGCCACGCCCAGCAGGTTCTCGCCGGTCGCGTACGGCAATCCCGGAACGCCCGGCAAGCCAATGGTGGCGTACCGGAACCGGATGACCTCCTCTTCCCAGAAGTGTTCCTCGTAGGCGTCCCAGCCGATGCCGTTCATCCCGACCCGCAGGAACACCGCGATCGGCAACACCGGTAGCCCGTAATCGCGGCGCAGTTGCACGTAGTAGTCGAACATCCGCGGCCGGAAGGGCACCGTGCACTCGCGCGACTCAACCTCGACATGGATCAGGGCCACCAGGTCGTTCACGCCGTCGCGGGGCGGCGGCGCGCCGGGCTTCAACTTCAGCCGGGCCACCAGGTCGAGCTGCCGCCTCTCCCCACGCGGCGGTGCGAGGAACAACTCCTTGTCCAGCCAGTCGATCTCGCCGAAATCGAACCGATCCGCCCAGTGGGGGAAGAAGCAACGAATGAAGGCTTCGAAGAACTCCTTGAGCAACGCCTTGAGGCGCTGGTCGTGATCCGGACCGGCAGGCTGCGGCATTGATCGACTCCCGGTGGAATCCCACCCCGAAGGCCGGAAGCTACGAGCCACCCGCTGGCCGTTTCCGGATCGCGATGAGACGACACGCCATGCTACCAGGATGATCGGTTCGCGACGGCCTGGTTGCGCTCCATTCCATCCGTTGTACCGGCAGCCTCATTTGGAAATTATAACACAACAACATATTAATTTAATATGGATAATACATGGTCTGAATCAGCCTTCCGAAACCCATGTCCGACTGCGTGAGCCCGAGGTGCGTATTGTTCATTCTCGATCGAAATGATCCCGGTCTCAAGCCGGTGGAGGCGCCCCCCGGCACGGCAGTCGAGCCAGCCGACGATGTCCTGATTCTACTGTACATATGTCAATTAAAAAGCCCCGCCCCTCACCTGTTCTTCCACCTGTTCTCAGGATTTCCGCCCCCGGGACGATGCCGGGAGGAGCTGGGGCCCGGGGCGCCCGATTTGTCCGGATCGGATTCGCACCGGGAGGCGGTTGGATCAGGTCGCGGCCGTGTGGCGCGCCATCTCGTCGGCGTGATAGCTCGAGCGGACGAACGGTCCGCTCGCCACGTCGGCGAACCCGAGCCCGCGCCGAGGCGGCCGAGCTCGTCGAATTCGGCCGGCGGGAGATATCGGACGACCGGGAGGTGCCCGGGAGAAGGCTGGAGGTACTGTCCGAGCGTCAGGAGGTCGCAACCGATCGCGCGCAGGTCGGCCATGGTCTCGACGACTTCCTCGATCGTCTCGCCGAGTCCGAGCATCAGGCCGCTCTTGGTCCGCGTCGCGGGACAGGACGCCTTGGCGTGCGCCAGGACGGACAGGCTCACGTCATAGCGGCTCTTCCGTCGCACGTGTTGCTGGAGCCGGGCGATCGTCTCGAGGTTGTGGTTGAAGACCTCCGGGCGGGACAGGAGAACGGTGTCAATCAACTCGTGCCGGCCGTCGAAGTCGGGCGTGAGCACTTCGATCGTGGCGCCGGTCCGCTGTCGAACGGCCACGACGCATTGGCGGAAGTGCTCCGCGCCGCCGTCGGGCAGGTCGTCGCGGGTGACGGAGGTAATCACGACGTGCCGCAGGCCGAGCCGATGGCAGGCCTCGGCGAGCCGCTCCGGCTCGTCGAAGGCAACAGCCTCGGGCCGTCCTCGTTTCACTGCGCAGAAGCCACAGGGGCGCGTGCAGACATCGCCCAGGATCATGAACGTGGCGGTCCGTCGCGTCCAGCACTCGGAGCGGTTCGGACAGCGGGCGCTCTCGCAGACGGTCTCGAGTCCCAGCTCTTCGACCAGCTTCCGGGTAAAGGCCATTCCCCCGGCTGCCGGGATCGGCCGCTTCAGCCAGTCGGGGAGCCGACGCGATCCGCCGCGGCCCTCGCCGGGGGCCTGAGCCGTCGGTTCATCCAGGACTGGGAGCGTAAACATGGGTAAGCGTCTTTCGCCCGATCTGCGGGTGCTGGGTATAAAGGTGGTGCCGCTCCAGGCCGAAGACCTCCTCGACCTTGCGAACGAGCGACTCGCGCACCTTCGGCATCGGCGTCTGGCGCTGCCGGCGGGATTCCATCGACGTGTGACGGAGCGGTGCCTTGCCGATCCCCGGCTCCTCCAGCACGTGGAACAATTCGAGATACGGGCCGACGTTCAGCGTCAGTCCATGATAGGCGATCCATCGGTTCACGGCGACGCCGACCGTGGCGATTCGCGCCGGCCCCGAGAAGACGCCCGGGAGCTCGGGCCGGAGGGCGCCGCTGAGATCGAACTCTTCGAGGACCCCCAGGATCGTGGAATGCAATCGATCCACGTAACCCTGAACGTTCAAGCCCAGAGGCTCCAGCGGCAGCGCCAGATACACCGCGAGCTGGCCCGGGACATGCAGCACGCAGCCCCCACCGCGGTTGACATAGTAGACCTTCACTCCCAGGCCCTGAAGCACCTCGTCATCGGCGAGAATATGGGCGCGGCTGCCGGTCCGGCCGACGCTGATCGTCGGCGGATGCTCGCACAGGATGAGTGTCGCAATCCCCGATTCGCCGACTTCGTAGACCATCCGGCGCTGGAGTTGCTGGACCTCTTCGAAGTTGACCAGCCCCAGCATGTAGACTTCGAGCGTCGGAGGTTGGGGGGTTGGCCTCATCGTCGGTCGATTCACTGCACGGTCACGGATCGTAGCCCATCTCGTCGTTTCGCTCCCGATCGCGGAAGACTAAGACACTCTACATTTCGAATGCCAGGCGGGGCAAGTGGAGGCGAAGCTCCGATTGTACTTCCCTCTTGACATCGGCCGGAGGTCTTCAGGGTGCCGGGATGACTGGGCAATCATTGAGGAGCCGGCGGCCTTGTTGTTCGTCGATGTGCAATTGATCGAGGAGACGATGCCGGATCGTGCGGAGCAGCGCCTCGACGGCGCCCGGACTGTGATCGGTGAGGGTGATCGCACCGCCGGCCCGCTTGTCGTGCCCGCCGGCATTGCCCAGGCCGTTGACGACCGCATGGAGGATGTCTCCCGCTCGGCCGCCGAGCTGGCCCGCGCGGAGCGAGAGCTTCATCTGCCCATCGAAGTCGCCCACGGCGAGCGACCAGTTGACCTGGTCGAACCGGATGAAGAAGTCCGCGATCTCGGCGACGATGTCCGGCTGGGTGACGGGGCCGCACCAACTGACGACGACGTTATCGTACAGGAACGCGTTGGCCAGGGCATTATAGAACGTGGCGAAATGGCTCTGGGGGAGCTTGGGATTGCGGATCTGGGCCAGGAGGTCCTTGTCGGCACGGGGGAAGAGCCAGATGAGCGCCCCATCATCCAGCGAGCAGGCCTCCCGCGGATAGCCCATGGTCTCCGAGTCGATCCCATAGAGCAAGGCGGTGGCCAGCGCCGGCGACACCATCGCCTTCTGCTCCAGGAGATAGCCGGTCACCATCGTGCTGGTGGCGCCGAGATGCGTGCGGATATCGCTGAAGAGCACGCCATCGAGGATCCCGCCCGTTTCATGGTGGTCGATGACGACCTGGGGCATGGCCGCCTCGCTGAAACGGCGGCCGGTGTAAGGCTGGGTGTCGACCATCACCACGGCCGTCTCCGCGTCGACATTCACCGACTCCACCGGCACCATCGGGATCGGGATCAACTGGACCATCGCCCGGTTCTCGGACCGGGCGATCATCCCATCGAAGGTGAGGGTGACCGACTTGCCGGGCTGGGCCGCTTCGACGAGCGCCTTGATCCCCAGCATGCTGGCCAGGGAATCGGGATCGGGATTGACGTGCGAGACCGTCACCACGCGGCGAAACGGCGACAGCGTCGCCAGCAGGCGTTCGGAACGGTTCCGACGGCTGAGATCGGGCTCGGGGTCGAACGTGGTGCTGTGGGGCTCGGCCGTCATCGTCGGCTGGATCCCTGCACGGGACACGGGCGAAGGAACACCCCACTTCTTGGATGCATGAGGCTCGCGGGGTGATCCTTCGAGTCTACGCCAATCGCGTCATGGTCCGCCAGAGTGTGTTCCCCCGCCGGTCCCCGCGCGGTCGGGAATCCGCTCCATCTTCGCTCCCGGATCGACCCGCTCGGGGCCCGGCAGTCGATCATAGTAAGATTCGATTTCCCGGACGGTTGCGGCGTCGAGCACCAGGTCGGGCTCCGAGGATTCCCCGGGTTGGCGGATCCGGGCCGGGCGGATTCCATGCCGGGCCTCGACGTCCTCGATCACACGACTGACCGCCGCGCCATAGCGCGCCCGCTGCGTGGGGGTCATTTCCTCGATCCCTTGCGTCCTCGGGACGGCACGGCTCGCGAAGGCGACCAGCGAGCCCAGCCCGACGACCAGGACCAGCCCGTTCAACCGCACCGACCGGCGATGCAGCCGGACGAACCGGTCGTGTCCGGCAGGCCCCGCGTCGCGCGCCTGGTTGATCGCGGGAACCAGGGAGTTCCCGCCGTAGAGCATCACCAGGATGCAGCCCAGGATCAACAGGGCCTGCACGCCGACCCGCGGCCCCCGGAATTCGGGGAAGCACAGCGGTCCGGCCACATAAGCCGGGAAGCGCCACGGATCCGGCAATCGGCGCCCAGAGGTAATAACGCGGGAACAACGCCCGGACGAACCTCGCGCCGGACTCCGCGCCCAGAACGCGAAAGATCAGCGGGGCGATCCCGAACGAGAAGAACAGGATGCTGCCAACCCAGGCGGTCAAAGCCACGAGGTAAATCGAGTCGAAGACTACGAGCAAGGACCGCGCCGACACAGGATCTCCTCCGCCAGCCGTTGTGGATGGTCCGCTCCGGTTCCCGGTCGTCGATGCCGCTACGGATCCGGCTGGCTCCTGATAGCTTACTCCTCACGCGAGGCGGCCGACAATCCGGCGCGTTCCCTCGCTCCAGGAGTCGGTAATCCTGGTCCGATTGTCCGATTCTCCCAAGTGAGACTGGTCTTCACCCGTACCGATCGATCTGGCATGATCGATTATACTGCAACCCACTCTGAAAGGATCGGGCAATGGAAACACTCATGACTTCTCTGGGGATCGACCGCCTGAGCGTTGATGAGCGCCTCCAACTCGTCGAGGAAATCTGGGACAGCATTGCCACCGACATCGAGGCTTCACCATTGACCGAAGCCCAGCGCCAGGAGGTCGATCGCCGCTGGGCCGCACACCTGGCTAACCCCCAGGCAGCCGTTCCTTGGGAGCAAGTGGAGGCCGAGATTCTGAATCGACTGACCCGATGATCCTTCCGGTACGGCTTTTGCCCGAGGCAAGGGTTGAGGTCAACGAGGCTGTCGATTGGTATGAACAACGCCGGCCCGGCCTCGGATCCCGGTTCTTCGCCCAGGTTCAAGCGGCATTCAATCGGATCGCGGCGAACCCCCAGATGTATGCGCCTGTGTACGGACCGGTCCGAAAGGTCCGAGTGACACAGTTTCCGTACATCGTCCTCTATCGGGAGGAGCCAGGGGAAGTGATCGTGATCTCCATCTTTCACACGTCCCGAGATCCGTCGATCTGGCAATCGCGGGCCTGATGAGGGATCAAATTGGCTCGCTCAGCGCAGGGGGGCCTCCCCTCGATACCATACCTGGGGACATAACTCTCATCGCGAAAACACCGCAAAGAGACGACCTCGATTCCAGCCGCTCTCACATCCCGGCGATCGCCTCGAGCAGGCTCTCGGGCGCCGCGGCGTATTCGAAGGGTTCCATGGTGTAGCTGGCCCGGCCCTGGCTGAGGCTGCGGACCGCGGTCGAGTAGCCGAACATCTGCTCCAGGGGGGCGCGGGCCTCGATGACCATCAGCTTGCCGCGTGTGCTGGTGTGATCGATGAGCGCCCGTCGGCTGGAGAGGTCCGCGGTGATGCTGCCCAGGTACTCCTCGGGCGTGACGATCTCCAGCTTCATGATCGGTTCCAGCAGCACCGCGCCGGCCTCGTGGACCGCCTTACGCAATGCGTCCGACGCGGCGAATCGGAAGGCCAGGTCATTGGAATCGACGTCGTGGGTCGCGCCATCGACCAGCGTGACCTTCAGGTTGACGAGCGGGTAGCCGGTCCGACCTCCGGACTTGGCCTCCTCGCGCAGGCCCGCTTCGATCGCCGACATGAACTCGGCCGGGATGATCCCGCCCTTGACCTTGGCGACGAAATGGAGCACCGGAGCGCCCTTGGGTTGGACCTCCGGCTCCAGGTCGATCGTGACCTTGGCATACAGTCCCGAGCCACCCGTCTGGCGAATGCACGTCCCCTCGACGCGCTTGACGGCCTTCTTGATCGTCTCGCGGTAGCTGACCCGGGGCCGGCCCACGTGCACTTTCAGGCGGTAGTCGCGGATCATCCGGTTCTTGAGGATCTCCATGTGGAGCTCGCCCATGCCCGAGATGAGGGTCTGGCCGGTCTCCTCGTTGACCCGGAACGAGAAAGTCGGATCCTCGCCGCGCCAGGGCGTTTAAGGTCTCCGCCAGCTTCCCCTTGTCGGCCGAGCTGACCGGCTCGATCGACATGCTGATGACCGTCTCGGGGAACTCGATCCGCTCCAGGAGGATCGGGTGCGCGGCGTCGCAGAGGGTGTCGCCGGTCACCGAGTCCTTGAGCCCCACCACGCCGACGATGTCGCCGGCGATCGCCTCGGCCATCTGCTCGCGGTCGTCGGCCCTGATGTGGTAGAGCCGCGAGCAGATCTCCTTCTTGTCCTTGCCGGGATTGTAGACCCGGGTGCCCGACTTGAGCCGGCCCGAGTAGATCCGCACGAACGACAGGTCGCCGTGGGCGTCGTTGGTGATCTTGAACACCAGGCCGCAGAATGGCTCGTCCGAACTGGGCTTGCGGGTCAGCTCGGTGCCTTTTTTGGGGTGGTGGCCGATGACCGCCGGTTTGTCGAGCGGGCTCGGCAGGTAGGCGGCGACCGCGTCCAGCAACCGCTGCACGCCCACGTACCGGAGGCTTGATCCGCAGAGCACGGGGTGGACTTGGCCGGTCAGGGTGGCTCGCCGCAACGCGGCCACGACCTGGTCGATGGGAAGCTCGCCCCCCTCAAGATGGGCCATGTACGCCTCGGTGAACGCCTCGTCCTTATCGGACAGCCCGTTCAGCATCTTCTCCTGCCAGAGCTCGGCCTCGGCGCGCATCGCCTCGGGGATCTCGGTCTCGGTGATGGTCGAGCCGAGGTCTTCGGTCTTGTAGAACAGCGCCTTCATCGTGATCAGGTCGATCAGGCCCTGAAACTCCCCCATGGTCCCCTCGGGCCCGGCACCGATCGGGATCTGGAGCGGGATCGGATGGCTCTCCAGCAGCCGGTCCTGGACCTCCTGATAGACGCGCTCGAACTCGGCGCCAATGCGATCCAACTTGTTGATGAAGCAGATTCGGGGCACTCGGTACTTGGCCGCCTGCCGCCAGACCGTCTCGCTCTGCGCCTCCACCCCCTCGACGGCCGAGAACACCACGACGGCGCCGTCGAGCACGCGGAGCGAGCGCTCGACCTCGGCCGTGAAGTTGACGTGGCCCGGCGTGTCGATGATGTTGATCGTGATCGGGCGTCCCTCGACGTCCTTCCAGTGGCAGGTGATCGCCGCCGCCACGATCGTGATCCCGCGCTCGCGCTCCTCCGCGAGATAATCCGTCGTGGTATTCCCCTTGTTAACGTCCCCCATCCGATGGATTTCGCCCGTGTAATACAGGACCCGCTCGGTCGTCGTCGTCTTACCGGCGTCGATGTGCGCGATGATGCCGATGTTGCGGATGGCCTGCAAGTCGGGATGAGCTGGGTCGCTGTCCATGATGGCCTCATGTCGGATCAGTGCCGACCTTCGATCGGCGCGGCAGGGCAGGGGGGGGGCGAGGTCTTGGATTCCCCCGATTCCGTCCCAAGAACTCGTTCGGAACGTCCAGCTTACCGTTCTCCGGGTCATTCGTCATAGGTAATTGAGCCATTAGAGAGTCGCCTCCGTGTGAGCACCCTTTGTTGAGATTACCCCCGACGCGCCGAGTAGATCCGGCCGGAAAGCCTGACCGACGGAAGTCAAAGGAGCAAGCTTGCCAGTCGTGCTAAGAATCGACTAGACTTTGACATAGACACCAGCCAACGGCGTGCGGTTCGTTCGGGGATGAGGGCCCTCATCCTCGGATCGTGCCGGTCGGTCCGTGAGACGATTGGTCCTGGCGGATGAGGAGGGTACTCGCCGATGCCGCGACGGAACTTTTTTGCCCTGGCGATGATCGGATCGGTCAGCTTGTTCTGCTGGCAGGTCACTCAGGGGGCCAAGCCCAAGGACGAGATGATGGAGCTCTACGGCTTGTTCGTCAACGCCGTGGAGAAGGTCGAAGTCAACTATGTTCGTCCGGTGTCGCGCCGGGAACTGCTCGAGAGTGCCCTGGAAGGGATGCTCCAGAACCTCGATCCTCACTCCACCTTCATCAACACGGGCGAGTGGATGCAGTTTCGCCGGCAGATCGAAGGGAAGTTCGGCGGGATCGGGATCCAGGTCGGGGTCGACCCGGAGACCGGGCGACTGCGGGTGATCGCCCCCATGGTGGGAACGCCAGCCTACGAGGCAGGCATCCTGGCGGGAGACCAGATCGTCGAGATCGATGGACAGCCGGCCGAGGGGATGAATCCGGATTCGGCCGCCAAGATCCTGACCGGCCGGCCCGGCACCGAAGTCAAGCTCAGCGTGCTGCATGAGGGGTCGGACGAGCCCGATCCGATCACGATCACCCGTGCCATCATCGAAGTGCCCAGTGTCCTGGGCGATCACCGCAGGCCCGACGATCAGTGGGATTACCTGCTGGATAAAGACAAGAAGATCGGCTACATCCGGATCACCAGCTTCATCCAGAACACGGCGGACGAGTTGAAGAAGGCCCTCGACGAGCTCAAGGACGAGGGAGTGAAGGGGTTGATCCTCGATCTGCGCGACGATCCCGGCGGCCTGCTCAGCGCCGCCGTTGAGGTCTCCGACATCTTCCTCGACAAGGGCGAGATCGTCAGCACCAAGGGGCGGAACACGCCGCCGAAGACTTACCGCGCGCGCAAGGACGGCGCCGCGTATGAAGAGATGCCGATGGTCGTGCTGGTCAACCAGAACTCGGCGTCGGCGTCCGAGATCGTCTCCGCGGCCCTCCAGGACCATCATCGCGCGACGATCGTCGGCCAGCGGTCCTACGGGAAGGGTTCGGTCCAGAACATTTTCGAGCTCGACGATGGTCAGAGCGTGCTGAAGCTCACGGTGGCCAGCTACTATCGCCCCTCTGGGGAAAACATCCACCGCTTCAAGAACGCAAAGACGGCGGACAAGTGGGGAGTTTCGCCCGATCCCGGGTGTGAGGTGAAGCTGACCTCGCGGCAGCACTACGAATGGTTCCTGGATCGCCGCGACCGCGACATGGCCGCGGGCCATCGCCGCACTCCAGCCTCCAAGCCCGAGACCGAGAAAGCCAAGGCCGAGACATCGAAGGATAAAGCGGAGTCCAAGCCCGAGGCATCCCAGGAAAAGGAGAAGGGCAAGGCGACTGCCAAGAACGCGGCGGAAAAGTCCCAGCCGAAGCGCTCGGGGACGCGACGGTCCTCCCGGCCGTTCGTCGACAAGGCGCTGGATAAAGCGCTGGAAGTCATCCGTTCCAAGTTAGAAGCCAAGGCCAAGGCGGCGTGATCGGGCCGATCTCACGGCGAAACCTCGGGCCGACGGGTTGACGGCATCCGCAATCTCACGGCGGATGCGACGCGCCAGCGAGGGGATGACTGACAAACCCCTCGTTGGCACATCGAGTGAGTATCCGGCCGCGTCCAGGGCCAACCCCATTCTGGACATGAGACGCGATTCGTTGATCCTGCTGGCCATCGAGACGACCTGTGACGAGACGGCCGCGGCGGTCCTGGAAGGCCCGCGACCGCCGGCCACCGGCGTGCCGCGGATTCGTTCCAGCGTGGTGGCCTCGCAAGTGGGTCTGCACGAGCGATACGGCGGCGTGGTTCCCGAGATCGCCTCGCGGGCTCATGTCCGTCAGATCCTGCCGATGATCGACGAGGCCCTGCGCCGGGCCGAGGTTTCCCTGAGCGATCTGGACGCGGTCGCGGTCGCGACGCGTCCAGGGCTTGTGGGCGCCCTGATCGTCGGCCTGACCGCGGCCAAGACCCTGGCCCTTGCGCTGGAGATCCCTCTAATTGCCATCGATCACCTGGAGGGTCATCTCTACGCCTGTCAGCTCGCCCACCCCGACCGGGACGTGTATCCGTGCGTCGGCCTGGTGGTCTCCGGCGGTCATACGAGCCTCTATCGCTGCGACAGCCCGCTCAACTGCACCTTCCTGGGCGGCACGACCGACGACGCTGCGGGCGAGGCGTTCGACAAGGTGGCGAACCTGCTCGGATTGGGTTACCCTGGCGGGCCCGCGATCGAACGTGCGGCCCGGGGCCGCAACCGCGCGGCATTCGCCTTCCCGCGCTCGTTCCTCCACGACGAACGATTGCAGTTCAGCTTCTCCGGCTTGAAGACGGCGGTCCTCTACGCCTTGCACGGTCAGAACGCGCGCCCCGGCCCGGTTCCTCAGGATGAAGAATTGATCGGCAACCTGGCCGCGAGCTTCCAGGAGGCCGTCGTTGACGTCCTCGTCGCCAAGGCGCGCCAGGCGCTGGTCCGGTCGGGCCTGAAGCGGCTGGGAGTGGGTGGGGGCGTGGCCGCCAATTCCCGATTGCGCGATCGGATCGCCGAGATGACGTCCGAGCTCGGCGCGGAGCTCTTCATCCCGCCGCTGGAACTGTGCACAGACAACGCCGCCATGGGCGCCATCGCACTGCCGAAACTATGGGCTGGCCAGGTCGCCGATCTGGATGTAGACGTCACCGCCGGATTGGTCCGACCGGGGCGAGGCGCTTGAGGGCCAGCCGTGCCCCGGAACGCACCCGGCTACGGCGCCGCACGGCTGATGCGGTGCCCCGGCAACGCCAGCTCGGCGGGATCGGGCCTCACGCGGCCCTCGGTGCACTCGCGAAAGGCGCGTTGTCCGGCGTCCAGCACGTGGCGGCGATGGAGCGCCTCCGCATGGGACTCGGGCACGGATGAGTCGTAACTCGAACGCAGATGGCTCGTGAGGCGCAGATGCGGAGCGTTCATGGTTTGGGCTCCCGTTGACGATCATGCGGGTGTGCGGAATCCGCGACAGTGGAGACTTTCTTCCGAGACTATTTCGCCCATAATGTTGACACAGACCACCCAGGCTATAGTGTCGACGGATCTTCTCGCGCTGGAATTGGGACTGACCCGTCTGGGCGCTTCTTCCTGGATGGTGAAAAAAGGAACAGCAACGCCGATGAATGAGGGGCCGATGTGGGACGGTATTCTGGGGATCGTCTTCGACGCGGTAGGAACTTTAATCAAACCGGATCCCTCGGTGGCCGCGGCCTATACCGCGGCGGCGCGTCGGCAGGGAGTTGACCTGGAGCCGGACGAGGTTCGGACTCGCTTTCACGTGCATTTCCAGAGTGACGAGGTGCACGCGGGGCAGGGGGTGCTCTCGACCGACGAGGCGACCGAGCGTCGCCGCTGGCGGAAAATCGTCTATGACGTCCTGCCCGAAATCTCTCAGCCGGACCGGGCGTTTGACGAGTTGTGGGAGCATTTCAGCCGCCCGCAGTCGTGGCGCTGTTTCCCCGACGTGGCTCCGGCTATGAAGGCCCTCACGGAGATGGGCATCGATCTGTGCGTCGGCTCCAACTTTGATGGACGATTGCGAGGGGTCGTGCAGGGACTTCCCGAGCTGGCCTCGTGGGTGGACTCCCTGGTGATTTCGTCGGAAGTGGGTTTCCGGAAGCCGCATGCGTCGTTCTTCCGGGCCGCCTGCGACCACCTCGGCCTGCCGCCCGATCGCGTGCTGTGTGTCGGCGATGATGTCGAGAATGACGTGCGTGGTGCGATCCGAGCGGGTCTGTCCGGACTGTGGCTCGATCGCGGCACCATGCGACCGGCCGATTTACCGCATATACCGAACCTGACGGCTCTGGTGCAGTCGCGGTTCAACGGGGACTGAAGTGGTCCGCCGACATCGGACGATTGATCGAGACGGAGGTGGATCTTCGAAGAAAGGCTGAGGGATGAAGGATGAAGGATGAATCAAACAGACCGGATGGAAGTGTCTGATCAGGAGCTATGGCGGTGGGAAGGGATCCGGCTTCCCTAGCCTGAGGTCGCTCGGCACTCTTGAGCCGACCGACTCGCCTTGCCGCACCTGACCGGATGGATTAGCATGCGAAACGGCCTGGAGGGCCGGACCCCGATTCGCGATTGCGGAACACATCGATTCTTGGCAGAACGGACCAGAACCGAGAACCCACCCTGCTCGACCTGCGACCGCCTGGTCCTCCTCGTCTCCTTTCAGGGAAGAAAGGAAATCGCTCGTGGTCGCAACGGTGGAACAACTGGCGGAACTGGTTCACGGTCGATTGGTCGGAGATGGGAGCGTCTCGATCCGCTCGGCGCGCCCGGTGAGCGAGGCGGGACCGGGTGATATCACGTTCATCGAGAACGAGCGGTTCGCCAGGCTTCTCCGGGGGTCGCCCGCGTCGGCAGCGATCGTCGGGCCTCACTTTCCCGTGGGACCGCAAGAGATGGGTAAGGACCTGACCGTCATCGAGGTCGACGACCCGATGGCGGCGTTCCTGGCCGTTCGCAGCCATCTGAGCGGCGGGCAGAGGCCCCGATGGACGGGCATCCATCCCCGGGCTTGCGTCGAGCCGACGGCGCGAATCGGTCATGACGTGGCGGTCTATCCGCTGGCCTACGTCGGTGAGGACGCGGTGATCGGCGACGGCACGACGATTCATCCCGGGGCCGTCATCGGCGGCAGGCTGCACACTCGGGAGAGAATGTATCATCCATCCCAACGTCGTGCTGTATCCGAATGTGGTCCTGGCCGACCGCGTGGAGATTCATGCCGGCAGCGTGCTCGGGGGCGACGGTTTCGGATACCGCCAGGTCGAGGGAAAACACGTCAAGGTCCCGCATTCCGGCCGCCTCGAGGTCGGGAGCAACGTCGAGATCGGGTCCAACTGCACGATCGACCGCGCGACGTTCGAGGCCACGCGGATCGGCGAGGGGACCAAGATCGACAACCTGGTCATGATCGGCCATAACAACCAGATCGGCCGGCATAATATGCTCTGCGGACAGGTCGGGATCGCGGGAAGCTGCAAGACCGGCGACCACGTGGTCATGGCCGGCCAGGCCGGGATCAAGGACAACACGCGGATCGGCGACGGAGTGATCGTCGGAGCCCAGGCCGGCGTGCATCGCAACATCCCCGACGGGCAACAAGTCCTCGGCTCGCCCGCCATCCCGGTCCGCGAGCAACGGCGCATCTTCCAGATGATCGCCCGGTTGCCCGAGATCTACCGCCAGCACCGCGAGCTCGCGGCCCAGGTCGCCTTGCTCTCCGGCGCGGCACCTGTCCCTACCGAAATCCGACCTGGCGCGGTGCATCTTCGCGCGGATGCTCCGGAACCCTCGCGGTCGGTGGATGATCCGCTCGGAGGATGAGCGAGGATTTCGAGTTGAGTCTTTGGCAACCTCTCAGGAGTGGACGGTCGTGAGCATGATCGGTGTCAAGCCGCAGTCAGTCCGATCGAACCCGCGCCCCGCCCGACCCGTCGGGCTGCTGGCCGGGAGCGGACGATTCCCGATCCTCTTCGCGGAGGCGGCGCGCCGACAGGGTCTGAGCGTCGCCTGCGTGGGGATTCGCTACGAGGCGTCCGAGGAGCTCCACGCCCTCTGCACTTCATTCCAGGTCGTCGGAGTGGCCAAACTGGGCCGGATGATTCGGGCCTTTCGTGGCGAAGGCGTCGAACAGATCGTGATGGCGGGTAAGGTGACGAAGAATGTGATGTACACCCCTCGGAGAATCATCCAGCTTTGCCCCGATCTGCGTACGATCCTGTGGTGGTATCGTCGCAACCGCGCCGATAACCGCGACGATAGCCTGTTGTTGAGCCTCATCGCCGAGTTCGAGAGGGATGGGATAACATTCGCCTCGGCCCTCGACTTCTGTCCGGAGTTACTCGTGAAGGAAGGCATTCTCACGCGCCGTGTGCCGACGCCCGGCGAGCGGAAGGATATCGAATTCGGCTGGTCCCTCGCCCGGGAGATGGGCCGGCTCGACGTCGGCCAGTCGGTCGCCGTCAAGGAGATGGCGACGCTCGCCGTCGAGGCCATCGAAGGGACAGACCGCTGCATCGAGCGGGCCGGGCAGCTCTGCCGGTCCGGGGGCTGGTCGCTGGTGAAGGTCGCCAAGCCGAAGCAGGACATGCGCTTCGACGTGCCGACCGTCGGCGTCACCACGATCGAGAACCTGCACAAGGCCGGGGCCCGAGTCCTGGCCATCGAGGCCGGCCGGACCATCCTCCTCGACGAGCCCGAGGTCATCGCACTGGCCGACCGCTATGGGTTGAGCATCGTCGCGCTGCGGTAGGTTCGCCTGGCCGAAACTGCTGGCGTCTGCGATACTACGATCTGTTCACCATCCCGATCGCCTCCGAGGTTTCGACGATCATGGCGACCTCGACACCCTCCCGACCCCGCCCCAGGATCGAGTATCCCGACAGCGACGGAAAGCCCATGTCGGACCATGACTTACAATACAAGTGGATCGTCGTGATCAAAGAGGGCGTGGAGGGCCAGTTCACGGACGACCTCAACGTGTATGTTGCGGGCAATCTCCTGTGGTACGCCGTCGAGGGAAAGCCGAAGATCCGCGGCGCGCCCGATGTCCTGGTCGCCTTCGGCCGGCCCAAAGGTTTACGAGGCTCCTATAAACAGTGGGAGGAAGACGACATCGCGCCCCAGGTCGTCTTCGAGGTGCGCTCGCCGGGCAACCGCGCCGGGGAGTTGAATCGTAAGTTCGAGTTTTATCAGCGGTACGGGGTCGAGGAATACTACCTCTACAATCCCTTTAACGGCTCGCTGGAAGGCTGGCGCCGGCAAAGGGGTGAGCTGAAACCGATCGCGCGGATGCGGGGATTTGTCAGCCATCGGCTGGGGATCCGGTTCGAGCCCGGCAAGGGCCCGGACAACCTGACGATCATCGGCCGCAATGGTGAGCGTTTTCTGACCTACCAAGAGGTCCGCGAGCAGCGCGATGCCGAACACCAACGCGCCGAGCGGTACGCTGCGAAGCTCCGCGACTTGGGCATCGAACCGGATTGACGTGATGTGCGTCTTTTCTCCGCAGCTTCTCCCCTGCCACGGAATCGGGTCGTAGAAAAAATCGTTCGGGAGCTTCGTCGGCAGCACGGCAATCCATCCTGAGTCTGTCCGACCGCTCGATTCAACCGCCCGAGCCGAGGCGGACATCAGCCGGACTCTGCGCCTTGTTCGGTCTTCGGTAGGATGGTTGGATCTTGTGGTAGAGGCGACAGAACGGGAGCCGGGAGCGGTTGGCGGGCGGTCGTCCACGAGCCGGGAGCGTCGTGTTTCACGGGCGGGTGATCGGAGGGTCCGCGGAGCAGGGGACCCGTTACGGGGCTGTTCCGGCGGCCCACGTTAACGGCGTGGACGATGATCGCGGCCGCGATCTCCACATCAAGACTGTGCGAGTCGAGCACCAGGTCATAGTTGTGGGGATCGTTCGAGTTGGCGCGATGCATGGTCCGGTCGAACTGGAGACGGCGGCGATCGAGGTCTCGCGCGGCCCGACGCGCCGTGCGGACTGAAACGCCCATCCGCTCGGCCAGCCGCTGGGCACGGACCTTCAACGGGGCAATGATCCGGATCGACAGTGTCGTCTCGCGCGGCAGCATGAAGCCGGCCCCGCGACCGACGAGGATCGCCTCGCCGGCCCGGCCGATCGCTTCGATCAACTTCGCCAGATGGTCGAGATACGCCTCCTGAGGGGCGTAGTATTCCTCCCTGAGTGGGAGCAGCCAGTCCTGGACCACGCTCGGCGCCAGCTCGTCGAGCGTGCGGACGTCATCGACCGGTACGCCCATCCGATGAGCGATCGCCTCGATCAACTCGTGGTCATAGACCTTCCAGCCCAGGCGTTGCCCGACCAGTCGCGCGACGTCGTCATCGCCGGCCCCGGCCTCCCGGCTGATGCAAATGTTTTGGAATCGCGCAACCGTGACCGAGGAGACCGACGGCGCGTGCTCTTCCTCGCCGCCCCCGAACAGCCAGCGCATCAGCGAATGAGGCCAGGTGTGTAGCCGGCCCGGAGCCTGTCCGCCGACATCCGTCGATGAGGTCGAGGCCGTTTGCCACGCCGCCATGCCCGATCCCCCCCGGTTTCGTCGATCCCCTATCCAGTCTAAGGCCTACCGCGATGACAGAAAAGCCGTCAGCCACGAATCGAGAGTCAGATTGCCAAGGAGGCGCCTGTGTGTGGCCTCGGTCGGGATCCTGTGTAACCCTTACAATAAGCCATCCTCATCGAATTCCTGGCGACTTTGGTCGTTTTTCCTCAAGTTTGCGACTCGCAACAGTTTGTAGTATGCGGTCAGACCGTTCAACGCAGGTCGGCACGCGCTTTGCGTTTTCCTCGTGCATCGGCGACCGACCCAGGCCAGAGGAGACGACCGAGCTCTTTATGGTTCCTGGAGATCGGTTGGAGACGCATGATGGGAATGAACCGGGTTTTTCGCCTGTCAATCGAGGCGAGTGCAGGAGCACCTCACGATGAGGAATCGGCGTCACACACTGCTCTGGATGAAAGACTTGCTTGAACACATGGCGCGTTGCCACGACCAGCTCCAGTGGACCAGCGACCGGGCCACGGAGACGTTCCTGGCCGAGTCCTTGCTGGGCGACCTGGACCAGTGCCAGAAACTCTGCGAGCAGCTCCGCACCGGCCCGATCCCTGCCGGTGCAGCCCGCCAGCTCGTCACCACCTGACGCGGACTGGCCGCCGGGATGGGATTCGGGATTCGCGATTCCGGATTGCAGACTTCGGACGCGCGGCAACTCTCGCGGAATAGTGGAATCGGTGCAAGAATTGGGATAAGTTTTGCATGGCCGATCGGTCAAGGATCGCCGGAGCCTCCGGATGGTCGCAAACCTGTCCCTTTTCTCGCGCAGGACCCCGGGTCATGAATTCGTCCGAGCCGACGACGATTGCTCGCTTCTTCGTGGACTCTCTCGAGGTCGTGGTCTTTGAGACCCGGGCGCTGGCAGGACGTGCCGCCGCGCGGAGCGTCGCGCGCGAGATCCAGGCTCGGCAGGAAGCCGCCGGCCGCGTCAACATCGTCTTCGCCGCGGCACCGAGCCAGAACGAATTCCTGGCCGGCCTGGTGGCCCACAAGGAAATCGACTGGTCGCGCGTCGTCGCCTGTCACATGGACGAATACCTGGGAATCGGCGCCGACCACCCGGCTTCGTTTCGCCGCTATCTCCAGGAACACCTCTTCCGGCTCGTCGCGCTGCCCGAGGAACGGCTTCGTCTGATCCCCGGCGAGCGGACGGATAAGCCACTCCAGACCTGCCTGGATTACGAGGATCTCCTGAAAGCCGAGCCGACGGATATCGTGTGTGCGGGCATCGGCGAGAACGGGCACCTGGCCTTCAACGACCCGCCGGTGGCCGATTTCCTGGATCCGGTCCTCGTCAAGGTCGTGCGGCTCGACGCCGCCTGCCGGAACCAGCAAGTCCACGACGGCGGTTTCCAGGGTCTTGCCGACGTGCCGACCCACGCCTACACGCTAACGATCCCCGCGTTGCTGCGGGCGCCTTTGGTCTCGGTCATCGTACCCGGCCCGCGCAAGGCCAACGCCGTCCTGACCACACTCCGCGGTCCGATCAATGAGGCGTGTCCCGCCACGGCCCTGCGCCGGCATCCCGGCGCCAAGCTGTACCTCGACCGCGACGCCGCACGGCTCGTGCTCTGATCGATCGCGCAATCGTGCAACGCGTCTTGGTCATGCTTGCGTTGATGCGCGGTGTCGGATACTGTGCGGACTGATCCTTCGTTCTTCGGAATGATCGCGCTTCCACTCAACACGAAGGGCTCACGTCCATGTTCCGACGATCGTTCGCGCGCGTCGCCTCGCCGCTTGTTGTCTCCATGATGCTGATCGCCGTCGTCACCGCTACTGCGGGACCGCAGGAGAAAGAAAAGGCCCGGTCGCCGGTGCCGCAGGTCCAGCCGCCCCCAGTTCAACCAACCGGGGCAAACGGTCGCTGTCGTGGGCTCGCGCGCCCAGGTCCGAGCGGTGATCGACAAGATGCTCGACTCGGGTGATCTCAAGCCCCACCCCTTGCCAGCGATCCCGGACGACCCAGCCCCGCATGAGGGGGCGATGATCCGTCTTCCCTATATCATCGAGCCGCCTGATCTGGTTCTCGTCGAGGTGCTCGAGGCTTTGCCGGGCCGGCCGATCTCCGGAGAGCGATTGGTAAGGCCAGACGGTACGATCGACCTCGGCTTCTACGGCGAGCTCCATGTCAGCGGCTTGAGACACCAGCAGATCGAGATCGCGGTGATCAAGCACCTCAGGAAGTATCTCGGCGATGACATGCTGGGCCTCATGACGTCGGACTTTGGGGAGGAAGCCGAGCAACCCGCCGCCAACAAGCCGCTCACGCCGCCACAGCCGGCCATTCCGGAGCTTCCGAAAGGCGAGGGGAACCCGTCCAAGAACCCCGAGAAGCCCCGCGCGTCGTTCGATCGCCGTGATTCCTCGGCGAGGCGTCGCGTCGTACGGCGGGGAAGCCGAAGCCCGATCGCGGTTCGACCGGTCCGGGCACTGGGCACCCGCGTCGCCTCTCAAGATCGGGATGCGCCTGCCGCCGAGCAGAATCCGCTCAAGATCGAGTCGTCCGGCAAGGGGCGTGTGACCATCACGATCGATATCGAAGGCGGTCGTCCCCTACCCTTACCTCTGCCCCAGCCGGTGGAACCGGCACCGCCCCCCATTTCTGAGGACGAAGGCCCGTGGCGGATCGTGCCTCTGGAGGAAAACGACCGGATCTTCGTTGACGTCACCGCCTATAACTCGAAGAACTTCTATGTGCTGGGTGATGTGCTGGTACCAGGCAGGTTGCCCTGGACCGGAAATGAGACCGTTCTCGACGCGATGCAATTCGCCCAGGGTTTGATACCCTCTGCAGAGCCCAACGACATCCGCCTGGTGCGGCCGGGGCGCGGCGGCAAGCCGGCCAAGGTCTACAAGGTCGATCTCGCCGCGATTCAGGAGCAGGGGAACGCTCGATTGAACTATCAACTCTTCCCCGGCGACCGCCTGATCGTGGGCCGGAATGAGGTCGTCAAGAAGACCGTCGAGATCGACCGGCTCAACGCGCCACTTTACGCGATCACGGCTTCCATCCAACAGAACGCCAATCTGCTCAAGTCGCTGGGTGTCGTCAGCCCGGGGCCTGAAGGTGATGAGGCGCTGAAGCGCCTGGTTAACTTCTGGGCGAAGGAACTTTCTCAAACGGGTGATCTCAAGGTCGATGAGCAAAAGCTGCGCGAACTTCTCCTTCGCGAGCTGAAGCCTACCGCTCCTCAAGGGCCCGCGGCTCCAGGACCCAAGTAGGGGCGGCCACGTTCACTCGGAGAGTGACAGTCCCCTGGTCTCGGGAGCGAACGGCAGCGCGAGCATCCCGGTCAGGAAGACTGCGCACCTCGCGTCTTCGTCATGCTTGCGTTGATGCGCGGTCTCCGTTACTGTGCGGACTGATCCTTCGTTTTCCGAGATGATCGCGCTTCCACTTCAACGCGAAGGGCTCACGTCCATGTTCCGACGATCGCTGGGATTCATTGTGTCTCTGTGCGCCTCCGGTGCGCTGTTGATGATCGTGGTGGCGGTCGCGGCCGGACCGCAGGAGAAAGAAAAGCCGAAGGCCGGGAGGCCGGTGACCGAAACCGACAAAGCCCATCCGCCGCGATCGGATCCGATCAAAGACCGATCGAACGCGAAGAATGAGATCGACAAGATGTTGGCGGCCTACGACCTCAATCCTCATCCCCGGCCGCCGATCCCCGACGACCCGCCCCCTCACGAGGGGGCGATGATCAGCCTTCCCAACATCGTCGAGCCACCCGATCAAGTCCTCGTTGAAGTCCTCGAGTCTCTGCCCGGCCGGCCGATCAGCGGAGCGCGGTTGGTCCAACCCGATGGGAAGATTGATGTGGGGTTTTACGGTCAGGTCTACGTCAGAGGGTTGACTCCCCAGCAGATCAAAGTCGCTCTCATCAAGCATCTCCGGAAGTATCTCGACGATGAGACCTTGGGGCTGGTATCCTCCCCCATGATCGAAGCGGAGGAAGAGCAGCCGCCCGCGAACGGTCCCTTCGATCTGCCCGCGCCCAAGGGCGTTGTTCCGGCAAGGAGTCCTTTCGGGGAGACGGAGGTCTCCACCAAGATCGAGGGAGCTCGGTCCCTCCCCGAGCCGGTTCCGGCTGAGCCGCCATCGGGGCTGGATCGGGATCAAGCTGAAAGCCCAGGGAGGATTGTGCCGCCGGAGGAAAGTCTTAGCGTTATGGTGTACGTCACGGCCTATAACTCCGCAAACTACTATGTGCTTGGGGATGTCTTGGTCCCTGGCAAGCTGCCCTGGACCGGGCACGAGACCGTACTCGACGCATTGCAATACGCCAGCGGCCTGCTACCCACGGCCGAGCCCAAGGACATTCGGCTGGTGCGGCCGGGGCGCGGCGACATGCCGGCCAAGGTCTACAAGGTCGATCTCGCCGCGATTCAGGAGCAGGGGAACGCTCGTCTGAACTATCAACTCTTCCCGGGAGATCGCCTGATCGTCGGCCGAAATGAGGTCGTCAAGAAAACCGTAGAGATCGACCGACTTCACGCTGCTCTTCAGGAAATCACGGGCTCGATCCAGCAGAACGCCAATCTGCTGAAGTCGCTGCGAATGGACAGCACCGCCCATGGTGATCAGGTGCTGAAGGACCTTGTCGATTTCTGGGCGAAGGAACTTTCCAGAAAAGGCGATCTCGAGCTCGATGAACGGAAGCTGCGCGAGCTTCTCCTCCACGAGATGAAGTCCGGGGCTCCTCCGGCTGCCCCGACTCCAAGACCCGAATAGGGGTGTCCTCGTTCACTCCGGCAGTGGCTGATCCTTGGTCTCCGGGGCAAACGGCAAGGCCAGCAGCCCGATGAGGAAGGCACAACACATCGCCATGCCGGCGAATCGTGCCGGATCGGAATAGCCTTTGAACACCCGGCTTTCCAGCAGCTTGAGGACCGTCGATCCGGCGCCGCGACCAAGCGGCCGACGTTGTAGCAAAACGACGTGCCGGTACTCCGCAGGTGCGTGGGGAAGAGCTCCGGGAAGTAGATGGCATAACCACCGAAAAGGGCGATCTGACAGAAACCCATCAGCGGAATCATCCAGAAGACGTCCCAGTAGCCGAAGACCTTCCCGACAAAGCCGAAGGTCAAACCCGTTGACAGCATCGCGAGGACGAAGAAGATGGCGAAGGTTGGCCGGCGCCCGAGCCTGTGAGTGATCTTGCTAAACGCGTAAATACCGAAGAACGCACCGATGTTCTGGACCAGGAACACGATCGAGGCCAGATAGTTCAGCTTGGACGTGATTTCGCCGTCGCTGAGTCCCTGGGCTTTATAGGACGCGCGAAAGACGGAGCGGGTCAGGTCCGGGCTGAAGAAGCCGATCCCCCAGAGTCCGATCACACCGGCAAGGGCGAGTATCATTCCGACGATCGTGTGGTGCCGCCATCGGGGAGTGCCGAAGAGATCGCGGAGCGAGCCCAGTTGAGGGGAAGCATCCGCCAATTCCTCGTCCCGCCTCGCGGCGCGCTTGGCGGCCGCGGCCTTCCATTTCTCCGGCTCGCTGACGCGGAGGAAGATCGGTATCGTCAGCAGAGCCGGGACGATGCCGATCAAGAACATTCCGCGCCAGTAACTCCCGATGACATGGATCTCCTCCAGGCGGGTCATGCCCAGGCTCAAGATCGCGGCTCCGACGTTCCCGATCGCCGAGAGCGCCTGAAGCCAGCCCAGCGCGTGCGGTCGGGCCCGATCCGACATCACCTCCGCGACGAGTGTCACTCCGACTGCGAACTCGCCACCAACACCGAGCCCCGTCAAGAATCGATAGGCCGCGAAGTCCCAGACTCCCCTGGAAAGTGCACTCAGACCGGTGAAGGCGGAGTACAACAGGATCGTGATCATCATCGTCTTGACCCGGCCGATCCGATCGCCCATGATCCCGAAAATCAAGCCGCCGATCGCCCAACCGACGATGAAAATGGTCGTGGCCATCCCGGCCGCCTCGGCGACCTTACCGGCTGCCGACGGATCGCCGGCAGTCGCGCCGACGAGTTCCGTCATCGCCGGTTGACGGGCCAGGTTGAAGAGCTGTTGGTCCATAGTGTCGAACAGCCAGCCCAGCGAGGCGACGATGAACACGAACCACTGGTATCGCGTCAACTCCTTCCACCAGGCGCCCTGATGCCCAAGGTCCGGCTGGACGGAGGGAGTAGTCTCGTTGAAGTGCATCGGCAAGATCTCCGGTTCGGTGGGGTTCCCTCCGGCCGGCCAATCCGGGAGGCGACTGCGCCGGGGGTCTGAAACCGGCCTCCGCTCCCAGGACCAGCCGAGAGACGATTCACGATCAGAACATGCTCGGCCCGCCATCGCAACCGACCGCCGCTTTTTTGGCGATCGGCTCGATCCTGGGAACCCGGACCGTCCCGCGAGGAAATCCCTGGAGAACCCACCTCGCCCGGGGCGCGGGTGCAAGCTAAGATCGTCGTGATGAGACTGAAGCTTGGGCTGATCCTGACCCTCCAGGCTGCGCTGGTGATCGGGCTGGCGGTCGTCGTCAAGACCCGACAGTTGCCACTGGGCATCCGCGGGGAATGGCGGTGGGAGCGCATCAAGCCGATGGTCCCGCTCCCGTGGAGCTGGCTGACCCTGGCGGGCCTGGGCGTCGCGGCTTATGCCGGGTTCGCCGGCCTGGGGTTGTGCGCCTTGAGGAGACTCGCTAGTCGATGGTCCGAGACGCGATGGGTGGGCGCCCTCTTGCTGGCCGCGGTCGCCGTGCAGGTCGCGGTCCCCCTGGGAGCACCCGACGAGTACGATCTGACCAAGTGGGCTTATGTCAACTACCTGTCCGGTTCGACCGGTTATTTCAAGATCGCCCGGGATCAAGCCGCGCAGCATCCCTGGCAGTTCCTGGCCAGGTATCCCGAATGGATTCGCCGCCAGGACTCGCTGCACATTGGAACGCATCCACCTGGCTTGATCGTGGCCCAGTGCATCCTGCTGCGCACGATGGACCAGAACCCGGCGCTGGCCGGTTTCCTGGTAGACCACATGCCGCCCTCTGTTCAGTTGGCCTTTCGCCAGCTCGAGGGCGTGGACGGGCAGCCGATCCGGCAGTCGGAACGGGCGAGTCTGTACGCCACGGCGTTATTGACGCTCCTGGCTTGCGCCGGGACGGTCGTGCCGCTGTACCTGCTGGCGCGGGTCGCATTGCCGGCGCCCGCGGCCTGGGCCGCGGCAGCACTCTGGCCGCTGGCACCGGCCGCCAACCTATTCCAACCCGGAGCGGATACGACTTACCCCTTGCTCTCGACGTCGGCCTGGGCCCTGGCCGCCTGGGCGGTGCGCTCTCAGAAAGGTCACCAACGGCCGGCCCTGGTCGCGCTCCTGCTCGCCGCGGCCTCAGGGATCGTGATGGCGTTCGGGATGATCTTTTCGCTCGCATTCCTGCCGGTGGGACTGATCACCGCGCTGATCGTCGGCCTCAACAGGTCGATCCGGCCGGGAGTGCGCGCCCTGCTGATCCTTGCGATCGGCGCCGGCTTCCTGGCCTTCGTGCTCGCGGGGTGGCTGGTCACCAGAGCCGATCCCTTCATCGTCTGGGGGTGGAACCTGCACCATCACGCGCGATTCTACCTCGAGTATCCCCGCACTTACCGGCTCTGGCTGTGGGTCAATCCGATCGAGTTGGCGATCGCCATCGGTTTGCCCGCAGTCGTCTGGTGCGCGGCCGGGCTGCTTGCCCCACGCACCGTGCCGTTGTCGGTGTGGGCCACGCTCCTCGTCCTGGTCCTCGTGAACCTGACCGGCCGCAACATGGGCGAAGTCGCCCGGCTCTGGATGCTCTTCACGCCATCCTTGCTCGTCGCCGCGGGACAGGCCCTGCATCGACTCGACGGAGGGCCAGTGACCCTGGGTCTGTCGGTCGCGCTCATCGGAGTCCAGACCCTGGCCCTCCAGTCGATGATCCAGGTGGTCTATCCGGTGTAATCAGGCGGGACAGGTCTTGCCTGACACCATCATCAGGATTATGGTCCATGACTAATACAAGAGACTTCACGCAACGAGTCGAGCACGAAGTACGGAACAGCCGCTCGCTCAGCGAGTCGGCATGCGAGGTATTTGCCAAACTGCCTGTGGAGACTCGGATTGCCTATGGCAGCGCGGTCCGATTTCTCGGATGCAAGTCGGCGGTTTGGCCCACGACGAGCGACGTCTCAGTTTCAGAGGTCGATCGTATTCATGCGTCGAAGCTCATGCTGCTCGGGCTTTACCTGGACACGAATGAGCCGCGCTGGTCGAGTTGGATGCTCGACCGCCTACTGCAAGCCGTCATAAGCACGCCCGGTGCATGCGCATCCGATTTGTTGCACGCCCTTCATGAGGTGCTCGAAGAGCATTCCGTCGAGCTTACAGAACCCGTGTTCCATTTGGTCCGTCAAATCGTCGTCAAATGTTTCACCGAGCACCGTGCTTCTTATGAAGCGGCCGACTGGACGTGGATGGTGCGGAAGACCATAGAGCATGCGACTCCTGCCCAAGCCTATCTGGCCCTTCTCGCCCTCCCACCCGACCTCATGCCGCGCTGTGCGGCCGCGATTCTCAAGGAGTTAGAGGACACTCCCTATCGGAACGAGGCGAGCTGGTTGGAAGAGTATCTTGGGGATGACGATTCAAGACGGCTCGCCGAACCATCTGCTCGCGGCGAAGTTGCGACGCCTGAGATCGATGTCACCCTGGCCAACGTCCGGGATCACCGATGAGCCCAGATGGTCAGGATTCTCCCTGGTTTTCGACGAGTCCTACAGAAACACACTCGTCACTCTAACGCCCAGGTCAGTGTCGATGAGGATGAGCTCGCCGCGGGCGACGAGTCGGCCGTTTGAGGTCAATTCGACGGGTGCGCGGCTATGCCGGCTCAGCTCGATGACGTCGCCCGGCTTGAGGTCGGCCAGGCGGCTGAGCGTCATGTTGACCCGGCCCAGCTCGACGGCCAGGGTGACTGGGACATCGAGGGGAGCGACCTCCGGCGCGGTCGCGGGAGGCGGGTTGGATCCGGCACTGGGCTGGCTCATCGTTCGATTTTCCTTGACGTTGACGAGGATCGGATCGCGGGGCCGATGTTCGTGGGTCGGGCCGCTGTCGAGGCGGACGAGCCGGCCGCCCGAGTCGGGAACCGGCTGGACCGGGATGCGGAATCGGCCCTCCTGGCCCTGCAGGTCGAGGATCAGATCGATGGGTCCGACGGGGCTCGTCGGCGTGCCCGTGAGGCGAGAGGCGCCGAGTGGGAGCACGCCACCGACCCGCAACCGCTTCAATCCCTGAGACATCGCAACGGACCCGGCCTCGGCCCGCCACACGCCCGAGAGCTCGCCACGCGGTACGCGGGGGACCGGCTCTCCACGGCCGGCAGAGTCGGAGGTTCCGGTGCCGGGGACAGGCATCCGGTTCGGAGAATCCAGCCAGCGCTCGACCACCGGCTCGGGGAGCCAGAGCCGGACGCCGCCGGTGGTCGTCCCGACGCGAAGCGGCCATCGAATGGTCACGATCGGCCCGAGTCGCGACGTGTCGAACGGGTCAGGCCCGGCCCGGTCGAGCGTCAGGTCGCCAGGCCCGAGCGCCCTGAGCCCGTCCGGGCCTTCTCCCGCGGTGCCGGAACCCATCGAGTCCAGGGCCCGGAGGATCAGGAACGTCCAGACACCCCATTCGACGGGCGTCAACTGAAGCCGGCCCTCGGCGAAGGGACGGTCGTAGCCGAGGAGGCGATCGACGATGACGTGCGCCAGGGCATTCTCGATCCCCATCGCCAATCGAGTCGCCAACCGTGGTGCCGTGAACTGCGCGATCAGGCCGGGGCGATTCAGCCCCGAGGCGCGCCAGAGGACCTCGGGCCGTTCGAGTGCGATCGTGCCACCGCAACCTTCGTCCAGCCAGTCGAGAGACGGAGGGACTCGGCCGTCCCGGCTCCATGAGGAGAGCCAGCGCTCGAGCCGCATTTGACGGTTCGTCAGCCGCGGCAGCCAGCCGAGCGGCTCGGCGTCCGCGGCCGGTCCGACCGGTCCGGGGCCCGAGATCGCCTCCTCCGAATCCGATTGCCATTCTATCGTTGAGATCGTTTCCGCGTGGCTCAAGTCGTGTGGCTCCCCATGGTTGTCAATGCGAGCCCGGCCAGGCCCGCGACGAACGTCCTTCCAGGTTGAGCCGATCCCACGCCGATTTCAAGACCAGCGACTCGACCTGAGCGACGACGGAAGTCCGTTTCGATTCCGTCGGCATCAGGGAGCGGGTCAGTTTGGCGATCGTGTAAGGCCAGTGCTGGAGCGCCCAGCGGACACGGAACGGCTCGCCGTCGGCCAGCAGGCGTGCGATCGTCAGCAGCCCCAGCCGGGCCGTGCGCCGGCGCCGGGGCAGGTTCGTCGCCGGATGGGATCGGATGTCATGCCGCGCGACGGCCTCGAACTCCGGGCCCGCGGAGCCGAGGCGCTGCCGGAACCATTCGGTTCGCACGCGACAGGCCGGTGTCGTTGCGGCGACGACTCCCTCCTGGCCGGCAAGGGCTCGCTTCGCGAGCCCGGTGAGCCGGCAAAGTTGATAACCGGTCCGGAGCGAGAGAGCCGTCATCGCGACGATGGCCGGCGGATCGTCGGCCCGCTCCGGCTCACCACCGACGAGCCGCTCGCTCCAGAGCGACCAGACCCAGGCCAGGACCTCGGGATCAGCCGACCGGTCGACTCGGAGATCGTCGTTGTCGAGCAGGAGTCCGGCCTGTACCGCATTGCGAACCGACTGCGGCGCGGTTGCCGCGACGATCCTCCGGACCGATGGCGACTCCTCCCTCAGGGCACGGACCCACCAACTGGGATGCACGCGATCCGGATCGACACGGGCCTCGGTCCGGTGAGAGCGTTCGAGGTCCCCGCGCGCCGTGCCTCGATCGCGTTCGTCGCCCTCGGCGTCGCGAAGCCGCTGAGCCCATGAGGACTCGAGTCGATCCCAGAGGCTCGATCGGGATGGATCCGCGAGGTCGCCCCTGACTTCACCGCCCCAAACGCGCAGTGCCAGGAGCAGGATCCGATCGGACGCGTTCAGCTCGTCGGGACGAGACGTCCCAGCATCATCTCGCGAGGGGAAACTCATCTGAGATCCTCGGTTTCATCCGGATCGGCCCCGCACTCCAGCAGCACCGCTTCCTCACCCGGCTGACGCAACCCGAGCTTGCTGGAGACGTCCCGACATCCTTAACTATACGAATTCTCGGAAGCTCCGTGCCAAAGCGAGTCTCGAGAATTCCGGGACCCAGCCGCCCTCGGTCAATTGATGTTCTTATCGATCTGGCTTTGGGCGCCGGAGTTATTCATCAGGCCGTGCATCGTGACGATGACTGTGCCCGAGCCGAGGCTCCCTCTCGCGGGATGCACATCGGGGACGTACTTGAAGGAGGCATCGCCAAGCGAAAGGCCCCAATCGTTCACGCTGGCCGGGGGCAGGCCCTGGCTAAGGGGACTGACCGGCACGCCCTGGGCGTTGAAATAGTTTGACGGGAAGTTGGCCCGGCCGGGGAAGGCCGTCCCCGTCTCGGCGAACGGCCCGGAGCTGGATTGATTGACGTCCGAGACCCAGTAGAGGTGGGTCGGGAGGCCGTCCACCTCGGTGCCCTTCGGCCCGACGAGGTCGGTGATCAGCGTCGAGCTGTTATTCAGGTAGTTCCCCCCGACGAAGCTGATGTTCCCGTAGACCAACTGGCTCGGCGCGGTGCTCGACGGCTCGAAGATGGCGAACTGGAAGTAGAACCGCCGGGACTGGTTGCTGGTCCCTGGCTTGCCGTAGCCGTGGATCTGGATCGCCTGATCGCTGAAACCACCCGGGCCGATCGTGTAATGTCCGATGCCCTTGAAGACGAACGACTCACGCTGGACCTCGGCCGCTGTCGGCTGGGGCGTCCCGGGCGGATAGAGGATCGGGACGAATTGTTGCACGTCCTGCGCCGGATAGTGCCTCCCCGGGAGGGCCGGCCCGAGCGGATGCGACGCGAGCAGGTCGCGGGATTCCAGGGCCTCGATCGAGGGCCGACCGCGACGATGGCCCCGGCCGCTGCGATCGCGATGAGCATTCGAATTCATCGGAACCATCCCCCTGCCGTCTGAGCTCTTCGCCCTCGGAAATCCGAGTCTCGCCCGTGATCCCCAGGCTTCGGGACTACATGATGAACTTCGACACGGCGCTGGCGATCTGGCTGGTATTGATCAAGCCCTGGAATGTGAGGACCACCTGGCCCGATCCCATCGTACCTGGCAGCGGGTGCGGGTCGGGGATCCAGTGGATCTGCACCGTGCCCGTGCCCTGGGTGAATCCGGAACCCGGCGCGATGCCTCCCGGCGCGGCATAGGGGCCTGCGCTGGTGTTAAAGTCATAGGTCCAGCTCAATTGGTTCGGCAGGGCGTCCGGCGACGACCCCGGCGCGGGGGTGCCGTTGAGGTCCAGCAGTGTCATGCTGCCCGACTGGAGGTAGTTCTGGCCGTAGAGGGCAGCCACCCCGGTGATCTGGTTGGCGAAGGGATTGCCGGGTGTCGGTGTTGCCGCCGGGTCGGCGGGCGGGAAGATCGCGATATTGAACTTCCCCCGGAAGAACTGATTGGAGCCGCCATCCGTTCCGTAGAGATGGATCGTGTTGGCCCGGTCCGAGAACCGGGGCGGGCCGATCGTGTACCGGCCGATCCATCGGGCCGTGAAGGTCTGGCGCTGGATCTCGCGCGGCGTTGGCGTGCCCGGCGGTACGTTCGCATGGTAGAGGTCGGCGGCCGCCTGGTCGAGCACCGCCCGGTCGAGGAACGTCCCGGGCGCCCGCTTGCCGAGCAGTCCGTTCGGCGAGTCAGGATGGGCAACGATGGCGGCCGCGGGGCGGGCATGCGGGCGGGCACCGGCCACGGACAACACCCCGGATGACGGTAGGTCCCGAGCTTCGAGGCCCTCGACGATCGGCCGTCGCGGGCGCCGGCTGCGGGGGCGTCGGCCTCGTGGGTCGTGCGATCGCATTCCCGACGCTCCTCCCTAGTTGATGCCCTTGTAGAGTGCGTTGGTGACGCCCGTTGTGTTGATCAGCCCCTGTACTCGCACGATAACCGTGCCCGATTGCCGGGCGCCGGCGCGAAGGTGATCGGTTGGGATGTACTGGATGTCGATCTGCCCCGCGCCCTGGAAGGACACCGCACCCCCATTGCCGCCGACGACCTGGTTCGACTCGCCGGCGCCCGTGGTCACGGTATACGCGGGGACCGAATAGACTCCGCCGGTGACACCGCCGGTATCGAGGGTGAATTGCAGGTGTGACGGGAGACCATGGTCGAGCATGGTCGGGTCATTGCTGGCCACGCCAGGCAGATTCGTGATCTCGGCGAAGAGCGACGTGCCCGACTGGAGGGCGTTGGCCGGGAAGAGGCTCAGCAGGCCGGCGACCTGACCGGCCATGGGATCGTCGGTGCTAGGCGATGCGGACGGGTCGGCGGGCGGCAGCAACAGGACCTGCGCGGGCCTGGAGCGTCTGATTCGACGTCACGTCTCGTCCATTGCTGTAGATATGGATCGTGGCCGACTGATTCGAGAACCGCGGGGCTCCCACCGAGTAATGTCCGACGAATTCGGCCCAGAACGTCTCCCGCTTGATCTCGGCTTCCGTCGGCTGCGGGACCGAATAGGTGCCGGGCGGGAAAGTCTGGCCGCCCACCGTGACCGGCGAGGTGGTGGTGATGGGCGCGAAAAGCGTCTGTGCCACCCCTTGTAGGAGGCTCTCGTTCACCCAGGGCGGGGTCGTGGCGGTACGGCCCCCCCCGGCCGAGACGCGGCCGGCCGTGCCCGCAACCTGGTCCGATTGGACGATGAGATTCAAGTAGGGGCCCTTGGCTCCGCCCTGGCCCTTGACCGGTCCCAAGACGTGCAAGGTTGACAGGAGGTCGCGCGTCTCCAGGCCCTCGAGACAAGGGCGATGTCGCCTTGATCGTTGGTCCCTGGTCATTTCGTCCTCGGTCCTGTCTCCCTTCCCCTTTCGTGGGGGAAGGGGGCCGAAGGCCGGATGGAGCGAGTGGGGACCACCCCCACTCCGAACCTCCCCCATCAAGGGGGGAGGGGAGAATTCACGGCAACACCCGTTCTCCGACGGCCGTATTGAGGTCCAGCATCGCCCGGCGATGGCGGACGAGCGAGTCGCGGTACTGCTTGACGACGTCGTTGAAGGAGAGCTGGGCTTCGAGGTAGTCCAGCACACTGGTTTCCCCTCGGTCGTAGAGTTTGAACGCCGCCTCACGCATCCGCTTCGATGCCGGAATGATCTCGCGGCGGAACTCGACGACGCTGATATAGCTCTGCTGGAGCTCCTGGGTGGCGTCCATCACATCGCTGACGACCTGGCGCTCCTGGCTGGTCGCCTGGAGTTTCGTCTGATCCACGTTGAGCTTGGCGCGCGTGATGTTCCCCTGGTTCCGGTTATAGAACGGAAGCGCGGCCGTCACGCCGAGGGTCCACGAATAGGCACTAGGTACGCCAAGGTAGGTGTTGTTCTGGTACGTATAAGGCTGATAGAGCACGTAGATATCCTGGTAGGCGTTGGCCTTGGCGAGCCGGACATCGGCCCCGGCGCGAACGACACCCAGTTTGATAGCGAGCAGGTCCGGCCGGCCGGCCAGCGCCTTGGACACCAGCTCGTCCCGGGGCTGGGGGACATCGCGGAGCTGACCGATGGGGTCGAGCACCTCCAGGGCGTCCGCCCGGTCGAGGGACAGGTTGAGGATCAGGGTGAGATCGCGATTGGCCTTGATCTTCGCCTGGCTCGACTCGCGGACCTGGAGCTCGGCCATCTCCAGCTTCGCACGGACCGCCAGGACGTCGGCCTCCCTGATCAGGCCGGCCTTGAAGAGCCGTTCGTTGCGATCGAGAAGCCGCCGGATGCCCTTGGCGTAGGTCTCGCTGAACTTGACCGTCAGCGCGGCCGCGACCGCGTCCACATAGACCGTGTAGAGGTTATCGATCGAGTTGCGGATGGCGTCCTGGAGCTGGGCCTCGGTGACCTTCCGGGCGGCCCGCGCCGAGCGTGTCCGCGCCAGGCGCTTGAAGCTCACGTCCAGGGGATAGTTGATGTTGATGTCGCTCTGCGGCGGCCCGCCGGGCCTCAGGAACGAATAGTGGCCGTAGGGGATGAGCTGGGTGTCGGCGTAGAAGATCGGATTCGCGCGGAGGTTGGCGGTAAGGACGTCGGCATCCGCCATGGGGATCTCCAGGCGGTAGGCCTCCAGGTCGAGGTTCTGCTTGACCAGCACCTCGATCGCCGCGTCGAGGGTCATCCCGTTGGTAGGGCCTTCCATCTCCTCGGGGAGATCCAGATCGCCGTAAGCCGGGACATTCTGCTCCTGGATGGGCTGGACGGCGAATTGCTTCCGGGCGGACGTCCGGAATACGGAGACGCCCCTGCGCCGCGAGGGAACTCGCCGGGGCGCGGCTTCCCCCAGGCCCGGGTTTGCCGCTGAACGGGGCGATCGAGGTCGTCCCGAAATCGGGGAAATCGGCCGCGCCCAGCGGCTGGCCGACCGTGCTGGCACCGCCGGCGGCACCCGGCGGTGCGCCCACGTCGAACTGCGGCCCCTGGGGCGCGCACTATCGGCATGGCCGTCAGGAGGATCAAGGCCGCATAAGCGATCCCAACCCGCATGGAGTGCCGCGCGGGGTTCTGCGCGTGCGGCCTCCCTGGATCACGGTCCATTCCGATCGACCTCCTGTCGTCGGACGACTCTCGACGCCGGTGCCTCGGGGGCGGGCTTCCTGCCCACCTCGCCGGTCAGAACTTCTGGGCCCGCTAATCGGGCCCACGCTCCGAATCCGCCGGCTGGGCGGCGCGACGTCTCGATTCCGCTTCGTTCGGGATAGGGAAATCCCCTCAGACGTGTTGTGTCGTGGCGGATAACCTAACGAAAGTGCCTTGATCGGGGAAGCTCAACTATTGGGATTCCCGAGCGGTGTGCCGAAGCCCACGGCCGCGATACCGAGGAGGATCAACTGCGCCTCGACGCGGGCATCGGGCCCGGAGACCGGCGGCGCCAGGAGCGCGGCGTCGCCACCGGTCCAGACGACCCAGGGATCGCCGTCGAGGTCCTCGCGCTGGCGGGCCAGCAGCTCGCGGACGGCTCCGACGATCCCCCAGTAGATGCCCGCCTCGAGCGATTGCTCCGTACCCCGGCCCCAGGCGGGTGGGGCCTGGGTCACCTGGATCATCGGGAGCTGTGCGGTCATCAGGTGCAAGGCCCGCGCGGTCAGTCCCAGGCCCGGGGCGATCGCCCCGCCCTGCCAGACCCCTGCGGCCGTGAGCCGCTCCACGGTGATCGCCGTGCCGCACATGACCACCAGCCCCGGCCGGCCCGCCGGCATGATCCGACTCGCGGCGAAGACCGCCAGGGCCCGGTCGGAACCCCCGCTATCGGCCCCGTCCACGTCCTTGGCCACGGGCACCTCCGCCGCCGAGCGGATCCAGCTCACCCGGCCGACCTGCTGCTCTCGAAGGAACGTCTCAAGACGGTCCGCGACCGGCGGGTTGACCGTCGAGACCGCCCACCAGGCGTTCCCCGGCTCGAGCCGATCCCAATCCGCCCAGGCCGACGCCCAGGCCGACGGGTCGTCCAGCGGCAACGCGATCACCTCGACCAATCGCCCAGATTCGTCGAGCCGGCCCCACTTGAGCCGCGTGTTTCCCAGGTCCGCCACGATGCGCAACATGGGCTAGCCGCCTGTGACCGAGTCAAGGACCGGCACGCCCGCGACTCCCGCCGCACTCCGGTGCGCCTCCGCCGACGACCTCGCGGGTTGGCCCGGTTCGCCCTCCGCACGCGAGGGCCTCGACTCATCCTGCGATCCCCGGTGCTCGCCCAGCATCTCGACGATCCGATGAAGAAGCTGAGGGATCCCCCGCCCGGTGACCGCGGAGATCCCTGGAACGTCCCGGTTCAGCTCGCGCTCCAACCTCTGTCGCGAGTCCTCGGCGCCGGTCACGTCCATCTTGGTGACGACCAGCAACTCGGGCCGCTCGGCCAGGGTCCGGCTGTACTGACCCAGCTCGTTCCGGATGGTCCGATAATTCTGGATCGGGTCGGAACCATCCAGCGGCACCGCCTCGACGAGATGGACCAGGAGCGAGGTCCGCTCAACGTGACGGAGGAACTCGTGGCCCAGTCCGTGGCCGGAGTGTGCCCCCTCGATCAGGCCGGGAATATCGGCCGCGACAAAAGTCTGGTCCTCGGCGACGACGGTCCCCAGGTTGGGGTATTTGGTGGTGAACGGATAGTCGGCAATCTCGGGATGAGCGCGGGAGATCCGGGACAGCAGCGTGGACTTGCCCGCGTTGGGCAGTCCGATCAAGCCGACGTCGGCGATGACCTTCAATTCCAGGACGATCCAGAGGTCTTCCCCCGGGTGTCCCTTCTCGCGCTGCCGGGGAGCCCGGTTCGTCGACGACTTGAAGTGAGTGTTGCCGTGGCCTCCGCGTCCGCCCCGGCCCACGATCACCTCGTCGCCGGGTGCCTTGAGGTCGCGGATCACGTGACCGCGGTCGCGATCGCGGATCAGGGTCCCGCGCGGGACCTCGATCACGAGATCCTCGCCCCCGCGCCCGAACCGATCGGAACCCTCGCCGTGCTGACCGCGAGGCGCCCGCCAGTGCCGCTGATGAGAGAGGTGCGCGAGGTTGGTATGACCCTCGGTCGCCCGGATCACCACATGACCGCCCCGTCCCCCATCGCCGCCGTTGGGCCCGCCCCGGGGTGCATACTTCTCGCGCCGGAAGCTCATGCAGCCGTCGCCCCCGGCCCCCCCACAGACATAGATGGTCACGCGGTCGACAAACATAGTGGCCAGTGGCAGGTGGCAAGTGACAAATGTTCGGAGGGGAACGATGGCAAGATGGTTAATCCTTGCTCAAAGACGACACGATGAGAAGAGGATTCGGACCAACCCTCGGAGTAGCGAGCCTGGCTGCATTCTCCTTGCCACTTGCCACTTATCACTTGTCACTTGCCACTTGTCAAAGGCAGGACGTTGATCCGCCGTCCGCCCTGATCGAACGTGACGGTCCCGTCGATCAGCGAGAAGATGGTCCAGTCGCGGCCGACCCCGACGTTCTTGCCCGGGTGCCATTTGGTCCCGTTCTGCCGGCAGAGGATGCTGCCCGGCTTGGCCGTCTGCCCGCCGTAAAGCTTGATTCCCAACATCTTTGGGTTCGAGTCGCGCCCGTTGCGGCTCGAGCCTTGTCCCTTTTTGTGAGCCATGAATCTCGGTCCTGATGCCTGCGAAAGAGAAAGTCCAGCGGGCCGGTTCGCGGCGAGGATCCGAGTGGGACTCGCTCCGGGTGCGCGACAGGTTGTCAATTCTGGTCTAATTGACGAGGATAGCGGAACTTCGGAAGCTTCGGCAAGACCGGTTCCATCGCGGAGACGGGAACGCCAATCGTGTCGATCGATCCCGGCTGATGCCAGAAGGACGAACGATGAAGGAAACGGCCCCGGCCGTCGTCCTCCTGAGCGGGGGGCTGGATAGCGCCACGGCGCTGGCGGAGGCCAGGGCCGCGGGCTATGCGCTCAACGCCCTGACCGTCCGATATGGCCAGCGCCACGCCGTCGAGGTCGAGGCCGTGCGCCGGGTCGCGCGGCGCTGGGGGTGGTGCGCCATGTCGAACTCGAGATCGACCTCCGCAGCTTCGGCGGCAGCGCCCTGACGTCTTCCCTGGACGTCCCCAAGGACCGTTCCGAGGAGACGATCGGGCAAGGCATTCCGATCACCTATGTGCCCGCTCGAAACACGGTCTTCCTCTCAATGGCCCTGGCCTGGGCCGAGACACTCGCGGCCTTCGATATCTTCATCGGGGTCAACTGCGTTGATTATTCGGGTTATCCGGACTGTCGCCCCGACTTCCTCCGGGCGTTCGAGGCCCTCGCGAACCTGGCCACCCGGGCGGGCGTCGAGGGCGCGGGGCGTTTCCGCATCCACGCGCCCCTGTTGACGCTCACCAAGGAACAGATCATCGAGCGCGGCCGCGCCTTGGGCGTCGATTATGGCTTGACCCACAGTTGCTACGACCCGAGCCCCGATGGACGTTCCTGCGGCCGTTGCGACGCCTGCCGGATTCGCCTCGCCGCGTTCGAACGACTCGGGCTCGCGGATCCCATCCGCTACTCGGGTCATCAGCCATGATCGATGAGGAAGTTCACCAATACACCCACTCATGAGGCGGGTTGTCCAGTTCGATTTCGTGTTCGCTGAGGTTGAACTCATCGCCGCGGCGAATGAAATCGATCTTCAAGGTCTTGTACTGGGCGACCGGCTTGCCACCGCTTTCCGAGGGGACTTCCTTGTACCCGTCGGAGAGGCCGCGCACATAGATGCTGAACCGATCGGCCTTGCGGTCCCATTTTTCCCAGACCGCGACCCCGAAGACGGCATCATCGATATTGGCTTTGGTACTCGGAGGGATCGTGCCGACGATGTTGACGGCGCCGAGCACGGGGACCGCCTCATCCTCGCGGGCCCGGATCAGGGGTATGGCCTGGGAAACGACGTTGTCTTCGAACTTCTGGCCCTTCGCGTTCACCATGATGAACTGCGGCACGAACATCTGTGGCTTGCCCGTGCGGTTGACCACCTTGTAGTACAGGTAATGGACCTGGCGACGCCCTTTGCCCGGGATGTTGACCGTGATGATTCGGAGCGGCTTGTACGCGAAATCCAGCACCCAGATCCCTTGCTTGTCCCTGGGCAGCAGCGACGCATTGACCATTTGCACATTGAACGTGGGACGGTCGTGGGCCACCGGGACTGTGGGCAAGGTCCGTTCGAGCTTGAATTCCGGGACCGGCTTCGGCCGATCCGCATCCTCCGGCTTGGCGTATTTGTTTGGAGCCTCCTTGCGCCATGCACACATTCGCCGTCAGGACGAGACCCACGACGGTGGAAAACACCATTCGAGACAAAATTGTGGTGGGCCAATAGCCCACTCGCCAGTTAGAACTGGACACGAGAACATCTCCCCAAGCTTGGGTGAGCGAATGAGTTGGCTGGTCGGACGATGAGCCGAGAAGCCGAAAGTGAGAAGAGGTGACGAACGAGTTCGGCTCCGAGGCTGTGAAACAATCGAATCGGAATCACAGATTCAAGATTCAATAATGGATGTAAGCCAAGCCTGCATCGAACTCTACGATTATTGAACTTTGAATTTGGAATCTTCGATCCGAGTTCTTTCACACCCTCTCTGTTCTTCCATAAGTAGCCGGGATTCACCGGAATCGTCAAGCCGAGAATCGGTTCCAGCAACTCTCTGCGCGGGGCCGGGAGGAATTCTCGACGACCTCTGAGTCCATCACCCAATCCATTTTACCTCGGTAATCCCTCGCGAGGCGATCAACAAATTGGGCCAGCCGGGCGGAGTGGTGGTGAGAACGTGACAGCCAGGGTTGAAAGGAATGAAACGGTTTTTACAATGGAGGAGATTTTACCAAAGAAGCCAGAGGACGGGACTCGCCAGAGCCGGAGGGACGGACTTGTACGTGCGTTTAGTTTGCAACGTTGCGGCGATAGGCGTCTTGGGCCTACTGACGTGCCGGATGGCGGTGGCGGCGGGTTTTGAGACGGTGTTTCTCAAGGACGGTCAGCGCGTCACCGGCGAGGTCGTCGCCGAGAAGGCGACCGCCTTGTACGTGGACCTGGGCTACGATTTGCTGCGGATTCCGCGCGATCAGGTACTCCGCCGGGCCAAGGTTGAGGAGGCGGATTCGGCACCCCGAGGACCGTGCGCGCCGCCGAGCTCGACAACTCCGGCTTTTATACCACCGGAGTCCTGAAGGCCTCGGGAGTCAAGGAGCTGGTCAACCAGTACGGCGAGGCGGTGATCTCGATCGAGACGCCTTCCGGCAAGGGCTCCGGCTTCCTCATCAACAACGACGGATTTGCGATCACCAACGCCCACGTCATCCAGGGGGAGACCCGGGTCTCGGCGATCCTGTACATGAACGCTCCGGGGGGTCTGGTGCGCCGGCGGATCGAGGACGTCGAGATCGTCGCCTTGAACCCGTTCTTCGACCTGGCCCTGCTCAAGCTCCCGCTGCCGGCGGGAGTGAAACCTAGCCATGTCGTCCTGGGTACTGGTGAGGATATCAACCCGGGCGATCTGGTCTTCGCGGTCGGCAACCCGCTGGGTCTGGAGCGCACGGTAACCCAGGGAATCGTGAGCAATCGGAGCCGGGATATCGAGGGCCAGATCTTTCTCCAGACCGACGCGGCGATCAACCCTGGGAATTCGGGCGGCCCGCTGTTCAACCAGCGCGGCGAGGTCATCGGGGTCAACAGCCGCGGGGCTCATGCCGCCATGGCCGATAATCTGGGCTTCGCGATCCCGGTCACTTACGTCAAGCAATTCCTCCATCATCGCGAGGCGTTCTCCTTCGACAAGGCCAATCCCAACACCGGTTATCGTTATGTCGATCCGCCGCGCCGGCTCATCGCCAGCCAGCCCGAGGGACTGAAGGACCACCCCGGCCGCACCCAGGCGCGGCGAAGCCCGCCGGAACGCCGTCCCGGAAGGACGGCCGAAACGAGGAGACCCGATAGCGGTCTCGGACCTCGCTTCGACACAGAATCTCGGATCGGAATGAATGAGGGATCGGAAGTCACGCCGGTCACCGTCGGCGAGGACCCAGGCTTGGAGCTTGGTGTCAACTGATAGGCCCCGGCCCGGGTGTCGGCGGCCAGCTCAATCCGTCCCTCCGCCGGTGAGCCGAGGGTGCCTCGAACCAATGGAGTGTTTTCTGATGGATACGGCGAAGCGGGCGATTCGTCGCTTGGCCCTGATCGGATGGCTGGCACTCTTCGGCGGGGCGGTCCTGCCCCTGTCGCCGGCACACGCGGCCGCACCCCCGGAACGCGTCCTCCCCGATTCCACCGTCTTCTTGCTCAAGTTGAACGACGTCAAGAACTTCCGCGAATCGTTCCGCGCCAGCCACTACGGGCAGCTCTGGAACGATCCGGCCATGAAGGACTTCAAGGACGATCTGGTCCAGAAGATCGACGATGCGACCAAGGTCCTCAAGGAGAGGGTGGGCCTGTCCCTGAAGGAGCTCCTGGAGCTGCCTCAAGGCTCGTTGGCCATCGCCGCCGTGACCCGCGACGATCCCAAGCTGCCCGTCGCCATCGCGGTCCTGGCCGACGCCGGTGAGAACAAGGAGAAGATGGCCGATGTCTTGACCCGCGCGACCAAACAGGCCGAGGATGCCGGGGCCAAGGTCTCCCAGGAAACCTTCAACGGCCTGACACTACACGTCGTCCACCTCTCCCCGAAGGACGAGGAAAAACCAAAGGAGAAGGAAAAGGAGAAGGATGAGGACAAGTCCACGCCGACTCCCCCGGTGGTCTGGACCCAGGCCGAGGGCGTCTTCTTCTTCGGCAGCGACGTCGAGGTCGTCAAGGACCTGACCGCCCATCGCGAAGGGCGCGACAACGCACTGGCCGCCAACGAGTCCTTCGCCAAGACGCAGGCCCGGACCGATTCCGCCAAGGCCCAGGTGATCTGGTTCCTCGACTTCGCCAAGCTCGTCCAGTTGGTGATCAAGGCCGGCGCGGGGGAACGACGGCCAGGCCCAGCAGAGCGAGGTCCTGGTCGAGACCCTGGGCCTCAAGGGCCTCAAGTCGGCCGGCGGCTGCTTCACCCTCGGGACCGGAAACTACGACAGCCTGAGCAAGACCTTGTTCCTCGCGCCCAAGCCGGTCCAGGGCCTGCTCAAGATCTTCTCGTTCCCGCCGGCGGGCCTGCGGCCCGAGTCGTGGGTCCCCGCGACCGTCGCCTCCTACCAGACCATGAGCTGGGACCTCGACAACGCCTACGAGGCGATCAACGAGGTCGTCAACAACTTCCAGCTCGGCATGCTCAACATCCTCGAGCAGCAGTTGGTCGGCCCCAACGGCGGCCAACCGCTCAGTTTCCAGAAGGACTTATTCGGGCCGCTCGGCAATCGGATTACCCTGGTCACCGACTTCAAGAAGCCGATCAAGGAGGACAGCCAGCGCATGCTCCTGGGCGTCGCCCTGGACGATACCCGTACGTTCCAGAACACGCTGAACCGCATCTTCGAGATCGTTCAGGCCGCACCCCGGAAACGGGAGTTCCAGGGCACCACGATCTACGACGTCGATATGCCGAACCTCCCCCAGCCCAACGGTGGCAACATGCCGCTCCGATCGATCAGTTTCGCCATCGCCAAGGACACGTTCTTCGTGACCAGCGATACGACCTTGCTGGAGCAGATACTCCGGCCGGGCAACGCGAGCCTGAGCGATAACGCCAGCTTCCAATCGATCGTCAAGGAGATCCCCGAACGCGTCAGCGCGATGTCGTACGTCCGGCGCGACGAGTCGGCCCGCCTTACCTATGAGCTCGTCAAGACCGGCCAGATCGACAAGGCCATCGGCCAGGCCATGGGCGGGCCCCGCGGGCCGCGGCAAGAGCAAATCCCCCCCATCGGAAAGATCATTGCCACCGAGAAGCTCCCCGATTTCTCCGTCGTGGCCAAGTACCTGGGCGCAACCGGCGGCTACAGCCAGATGGATGATGATGGTTTCCTCATGACCGGCTTCACCCTGAGGCGCTCGGGGCCGTGATTTTTTTCAGTAGTCAGTGGTCAGTAGTCAGTGATCAGTAGTTGGTTGTTAGCACTCGGTAGAAGGACTCAAGTGAACCCTCCAACCTTCCATCCGAGAAGTCCATCGTCGTCAGACTTTGCCTTTTCTGACTACTGACTACTGACTACTACGCCCTGACTACTATGAACACCATGAGACTGACAGGCGTTCGCACCCACAACCTCAAGGGGATTGACCTCGATCTGCCCCTGAATCGCTGGATCGCCGTGACGGGCGTCAGCGGCTCGGGCAAGAGCTCGCTGGCGTTCGACACGATCTACGCGGAGGGCCAGCGCCGCTACGTCGAGACCTTTTCGGCGTACACGCGACAATTCCTCGAGAAGCTGGACAAACCCGATGCAGACCGGATCGAGGGGATTCCTCCGGCCATCGCGGTCGTCCCGGCGCATGGCCGGCACTCGGGCCGCAGCACGGTGGGCACGATCACTGAGGTCCATGACGCGCTCGGGCTCCTCTACGCGCGCGCCGGGGCCGTGTCCTGCCGCCAATGTGGCGAGCCGGTGAGTCCTGCCACGCCCGGGACCGTCTCGCGGGCCATCGACTCGCTCCCGGATGGGACCCGTTACGAGATCGCCTTCCCGCTCGATCTTCGCCCGGAGACCGATCGACCGGCGCTCGTGAATTCGCTCTGCGCCGAGGGGTTCGCGCGCATCGCCTCGGCCGGGCAGGTCATCCGGCTCGATGAGCCGGGCGTGACGCTCCCTGGCGTCGCGTCGGTCGATGTGATCGTGGATCGGCTGGTTCGGGGCAAGGATCCCCCGGGCGCCGGACCGATTCGATCGAATCGGCCTTCGTCAAGGGGCTGGGCCGTTGCCGGATCCTGGCCGATCCCGCGTCGTGGACCTACGTCCGGGGCTGGCGATGCAGCCGATGCGGGACCGACCACCTCGAACCGCAACCAAACCTGTTCCGGTTCAACGGCCCCCTGGGAGCATGCCGCATCTGTGAAGGAGTGGGCCAGACGACCGAGCTCGACCTGGCTCGCATCGTCCCCGACGATTCCCGGACGATCCGCGAAGGCGCGATCGCGCCCTGGACCTCGGCCGGCTATCGGGGCTATCTCCAGGAATTGCTCGATGCCGCTTCCCAGATCGACATCCCGGTCGACGTCCCGTTTCGAGAACTGGCGCCGAAAAGGTCCGGCGGCTCGTCGAAGGCGTCCCGGAATCGGGGTTCGCGGGCCTGAAGGGCTTCGTTCGCGCGCTCGAGCGTCAGGCGTTCAAACCGCACGTCCGGGTCTTCCTCGGCCGGTGGAGGCGCTACCAGAGCTGTCCGGCATGCCATGGGGCGCGGCTGCGTCCCGAAGCGCTGGCCGTCCGGATCGCGGGGCGAAATATCGCCGAGCTCTCGGCGCTGACGATCCGCGAAGCCCGAACCTTCCTGTCCGGACTCGATGCGCTCCGCCACCAGCCGGTAGCCGCCACACTCCTCGCCCAGGTGGAGAACCGCCTGGCCTACCTCGCCGAGATCGGGCTGGATTACCTGACCCTCGACCGCGCGGCACGCAGCCTGTCGGGGGGCGAGCTCCAGCGGGTCGTCCTGACCAAGGCGCTGGGCTCGGGACTGGTCAACACGCTCTACATGCTCGACGAGCCCACGATCGGCCTTCACCCGCATGAAGTCGGCCGGCTGACGTCGGCCCTCGGGCGCCTCCGCGACCGCGGCAATACCCTGGTGGTCGTCGAGCACGATGCCGCGGTGATCCGCGCATCGGATCATGTGGTTGACCTGGGCCCCGGCGCCGGCGAGGCCGGCGGCCGTCTGCTCTTCTCCGGGCCGATCGCGGACTTCGCCAATGCGGAGGGATCGGCGACGGCCGACTTCCTGAGCGGTCGGCGGCGTGCGCTCATCCCCGCGTCCCGGCGTCCGGTCACAGGACGAGCGGTCACGCTGACCGGTGCCCGCGGCAACAACCTCAAGTCGATCGACGTGACTTTCCCGCTGGGAGTCCTCGGCGCCGTGACGGGCGTCAGCGGGGCGGGCAAGAGCACTCTCGTCGCGGAGACGCTGTACCCGGCCCTCCGATACCGGCTTGCCGGCGAGGCCGCGATCGCCGGGGGATTCGATGACCTGACGGGAATCGATCATCTCGCCGAAGCCGTCTTCCTGGATCAATCGCCGCTGTCACGGTCCGCCCGGTCGAACCCGGTGACGTCCCTCAAGATCTTCGACGAGATCCGCAAGACCTTCGCCGCGACCCACGAAGCCAGGCTGCGGAACTACGACGCGGGGAAGTTTAGTTTCAACGTCGAAGGGGGCCGCTGCAATGCCTGCCAGGGGGGCGGATTCCAGACCATCGATATGCAATTCCTCCCCGATGTGATGATCCGATGCCCCGAATGTCGGGGCACGCGCTATCGACCCGAAGTGCTGGAGGTTACCTACCGCGGCCGGAACATTGCCGAGGTCCTCGACCTCACGGCGCGGGAGGCTTTTGGATTCTTCCGACACCGGCCGAGGATCCAATCGAGGCTCCGTCCGTTGCTCGACATCGGCCTCGACTACCTGAAGCTGGGCCAGCCGGCCTCGACGCTCTCGGGAGGCGAGGCACAGCGGCTGAAACTGGCGAGCTTCCTGGGCCGATCGCTGGCCGCGCTCCGCCGCGCCGCTGCGGCCCCGCACACCCTGTTCCTCCTCGACGAGCCGACCGCCGGCCTTCATCCCCTCGACGTCCTGAAACTACTCGAGGCGCTGAACGCCCTGGTCGATCGCGGCCATTCGGTGATCGCGATCACGCACAGCCCGGCGGTCATGCTCTCCGCGGATTGGATCATCGACCTCGGCCCCGGCTCGGGAGCGGATGGCGGCCGGGTCGTCGCGACGGGGACGCCGGAAGACGTCGCCCGGACCGCGACGCCGACCGGATTGGTCCTGGCCCAGGCGCTGAGAAACGTCGCGCCGACCGGTTGAATCGATCATTCAATCTCGTAAGTCGCACCGCTGGGATCGCGGGGGACGACTTGCTGGGCCACGCAGTTGACCAGCAGGTCGAGGTCTTCGAGCACGATCGCTCCCACGAGGGCCGTCTCGCGTTTCGGCTCGCAGATGGCCGTGAACACGCCATCGCGTCCCAGGAGCTGGACGGAGACCCCATTGACTCTTCGGCGACGGGCCTTGCGGCCGTCGGCATACCGCACATTGACCGAGCTGCCCAACGGGAGACCCAGCCGTTTCACGACGGCCTCGGGCAGCACCAACTGCGTCGCCCCCGTGTCGACCATGCCCTGGATCTTTTCACGGCGAACCTGGTCCGGCGGCCGGGTGCCGTCTTGAGCCCGGATGAGGTCTCCGTAGTTGGCAACCTCGATCTCGACGTGGAATCGTCCCACTCCGTTGGCTCCTCGGGCTGGCATGATATTGCTCCTTCCGAAAAGACTCGGATGGTTTCCCCGATCCTTGCATGATAGAGGCTCCTCCAGGACCCGGCAAGGACCGGCCCTTGATCGGTGAACCCGTACCCGCGCTTTGGTGTCGCGCTCTGGTTATGATGGGAGGAAACCGCAACGACGACGATCCCGGCAACACAGAGCCTCGCGTAGGTCAGGCTTTCCAGCCTGACTCTCCGGAGACGTCAGGCTGGAAAGCCTGACCTACGCTCTTGCCGGCGTGATGCGTGCCGGACCAAGGTCAGGAGCCGAAGACGATGAGCCAGAAGAGCGGATATACCGGGCCGCTGGAGCCGATCGGCCCATATCAGTGGCGAATCCCGAAGAGCTACCGCCCGGACATGCGGGTCGACGGCATCATCTTCGCCGACGAGACCCTGATCGAGCAGATCAAGAAGGACCAGGGCCCCGAACAGGTGGCCAACGTGGCCACGCTGCCTGGCATCCAGATGGCCAGCCTGGCCATGCCGGATATCCACTGGGGATATGGATTCTGCATCGGCGGCGTGGCGGCGACCGACCCCGAAGAAGGCGGAGTCATCTCGCCCGGCGGCGTCGGCTACGACATCAACTGCGGCGTCCGGTTGCTGCGCACCGAGCTTCAATGGAGCGAGGCGAAAGACCGCATCAGGCCGCTGGTGGAACAGCTCTTCCGCGACATCCCAACGGGCGTTGGCCAGAGCGGGAAGTACCTCTTCGACAAGCCCAAGTTGACGCGGCTGATGGAGCAGGGATCCGCCTACGTGGTGAACGAAGGGTATGGCACCGAGCGCGACCTCCAGTTCACCGAGGCCGGGGGACGACTCGACGGGGCCGATCCGTCGCGGGTCAGCGATCGCGCCATCACGCGCGGCTACGATCAGTGCGGGACGCTCGGCTCGGGCAACCATTTCCTCGAGGTCCAGGTCGTGGATCGCATCCACGACCCTGTGGCGGCCGAGGTGATGGGCCTGCGCGAGGGCCAGATCACCGTATTGATCCACTCCGGCTCGCGCGGGCTGGGATACCAGGTCTGCGATGATCATCTGGCGACGTTCAAGAACGCCCCGAAGCGATACGGCTTCGATCTGCCGGACTGGCAGCTCGCCTGCGCCGGTGCGGAGCCCCGAAGGTCAGTCGTACCTGGGCGCGATGCGCGCGGCGGCCAATTTCGCCTGGTGCAACCGGCAGCTCCTGGCCCACCAGGCGCGCGAGGTCTTCGCCCGGGTCTTCGGCAAGTCCTGGGACGAGCTGGGCATGGAACTGGTCTACGACGTCGCGCACAACATCGCCAAGTTCGAGGAGCACACCGTCGGCCGCGGGGTGTCGAAGCAGGTCTGCGTGCACCGCAAAGGGGCGACGCGGGCATTCCCCCCGGGCCACCCCGAGATTCCGCCGCCGTACATGTCCATCGGTCAGCCGGTCATCATCCCCGGGAGCATGGGCACGGCGAGCTGGGTGCTGGTCGGCCAGCTCGGCAGTATGGAACACTCGTTCGGCACGACCTGCCACGGCGCCGGACGGCTAATGAGCCGCACCGCGGCAGTCAAGTTGGCGGCGGGCCGACGGATTGATCGGGAGCTCAACGCCATCGGCATCATCGCTCGCGCCCGGGGCCACAAGGGTCTGGCCGAGGAGCAGCCGGCCGCCTACAAGGACGTCGATCATGTGGTGGATGTCGTCGACAAGGTCGGCATCTCCAAGAAGGTCGCCCGGCTGCGGCCGGTGGGCGTGATCAAGGGTTGACGCCTGCGCCACCTTCCCCACTGCGGGACGAACGGAAGCTCGCTTGGCGAGCAAATGCCTATGCCGTATCATACTTACAATGGTGTTCGGCAAGCCGTCTTGAGCCCCCCAATGGGGGCGTCAGAGTGTAGCCAGGGGCGTGAGCCCCTGGACGAGGAGCGTCTTCCCCGTCCCGAAAAGCCCCGGAGGGGCGACAGAAACCCTGAGGCACCGGGGTCTTGTGTCGCCCCTCCGGGGCTCGAAGAACGGTCGCGGGGAACTCGGCCGATGGTCCAGGGGCTCACGCCCCTGGCTACGCTCTGACGCCCCTCCGGGGCTTTCCCGATCACCGCTTACGATGGGATTCGGTAACCTTCGGAGACCAGGGGATGAAGTGCCTGATCGTGTACTACGTCAAGGGTCAGTGGTTCGGTGAGGAAGTCGGCTGGAAGCGGTCCGGCAGTGGATGGTACCGCGAGACCTCGCGGATCGAGATCCCCCAGACCCTGGCCGAGATCAAGGCGTTCGCGGCCGAGAACCGCTACGTCATCGAGTGGCGCGGGGAGATCCCGAGCGAGCCGGCGCCGGTCGCCGCCAGCGCGTGAGTTCCCGTCGCCTGACCGTTTGGGAGAACCACCATGAGCCTGGCCGTTCTGGCCCCACCCGCCGTGGAGACCGTCGCCGACCTGTTGGAGGCGCTCGGCGATATCCCGCCCGAGCGCGTCCGGATGCATCCGTGGCCAGGAACGGCCACGGAAGCCGACGTGATCGCCATCCATGCCAAGGAGAAACGGCTGTGCGAGCTTGTCGACGGCACGCTGGTGGAGAAACCCACGGGATATGAGGAATCGCGGCTGGCTGTTGAGTTGATTGCCGCATTGGTTATGTTCTCGCGTGAGCACGATCTCGGCACAGTCGCCGGACCGGACGGGATGATGCGATTGCTGACCGGGCTGGTGCGCATCCCCGATGTCTCCTTCGTAAGGTGGGAACACTTGCCGGAGAAGGCCAGGCCGATCCCGCTGCTCGCGCCGGACCTGGCCGTTGAGGTCCTGAGCGAGTCGAACACACCCAGGGAGATGGAGCGGAAACTTCACGAATACTTCGAGGCCGGCACGCAACTCGTTTGGTATATCGACCCTCGGAAGCGGACCGTGACGGTCTACACGTCCCCCGATCAACTCACCGTCCTGGACGAGTCGCAGACGCTCGACGGTGGCAACATGCTTCCGGGTTTGCTGATCCCGCTCCGAGAACTCTTCGACCGGGCCAGCCGGCGCGGCGGGCCTGCCGCCTGAGAGTGTCATGTGGGTCGAACGAAACTGTCGGCGACGTGAGACCCACCGCCGAGGATGTCCGCTGACGAGTCGTGGACCGCAAGAAAAAGCGACTCGCTCTCCGGGACTTGCCTTCTCCTGCCACGTTCGAGGCGCTTCCTCGAAAAAAGTCTTTCCCATCGGTTTTGCGCGTGCATTTCGGATCATCATCGCGTCCTCTCTATTATCCTGATGCACCAACTTCGGAGGTCGAGCCGGGATGGTCCGAGGAGGGACCGCCCATGGTCAACGGGGACGCGATCATTGGTCGGCTGATCGAGGAGGCGCGGCACCAGTCGCCGGGCGCCCTCGACCGGCTGCTGGAATCGTATCGCAATTACTTGCGGCTGCTGGCCCGTACGGGGATTGATGCCTCGCTGCGAGGCAAGGCGGATCCCTCGGACGTCGTCCAGGAGACTCTGATCAAGGCCCACCAGCACTTCGACCAGTTCCAGGGCCGGACCGAAGCGGAGCTGGTCGCCTGGCTCCGACGCATCCTGACGCGGAACCTGGCCGATCTGGTCCGCCGGTTCAAGGCGGCCGGTGCCCGGGCGGTCGGACGGGAACAGTCGCTGGACGACGCGTTCGCCGCCTCGTCGCACGCGATGCTCGAGCTGGTGACTCCCAACGGGCATTCGCCCAGCCAGTCGGCCCAGCGGCGTGAGCTGAGCATCATCCTGGCCGACGCCCTGGCCGAGCTGGCCCCCGACTACCGGGAAGTGGTCGTGCTCCGGACCCTGGAAGGCCGGGACTGGGAGGAGGTCGCCCGCGCCATGGTCCGCAGCCCGGGGGCCGTCCGATTGCTTTGGGCGCAGGCGCTTAAGAAGCTTCGTCCCCTGATCGAGAGGCGGTTATGACCCTGGCCGAGAATTGAATTCGTAGGGTGGGTGCAACCCACCGATCGACGCAATCTGAGATCGGTGGGTTGCACCCACCCTACAAGCCGATCGAGAGGCGGCGATGAACCTGAGCAGACTCACACAGAGCAAGCCCAAGTCCACGAGCGAGGTCGGGCTGGTCGAAGTCCTGGACGCCTACCTGGCCGCCGCCCAGGAGGGTGTTGCGCCGTCGCAGGAGGAGCTGCTGGCCGAGCATCCGGAACTGGCCGAGGACCTGGAGGCGTGCCTGGCCAGCCTGGAGTTCATCCGCCAGGCGTCGCTGAGTGCGCCTCCGCTCCTTGTCGATGCGAAGGCGATCGAACCGGACGACACCGAGCCGGGCCTCGGCGACCTGGGTGACTTCCGCATCCTGCGCGAGGTCGGCCGGGGCGGCATGGGCGTGGTGTATGAGGCAATCCAGCGCTCGCTCAACCGCCGGGTGGCGTTGAAGGTCCTGCCGTTCGCCGCGGCGATGGACCCGACCCAGCTCCGCCGGTTCCAGACCGAGGCCCTGGCCGCCGCCCAGCTCCACCACACGCATATTGTTCCCGTTTACTCCGTCGGCTGCGAGCGGGGCGTGCATTACTACGCCATGCAGTTCATCGAGGGGCAGACGCTGGCCAACGCCATCGCCGAGCGCCGACGTATCGAGGCACAGCCGCTTCCCGCGGGGCACGGATCTCCCCTCCCTTCTCCCCCCCGGGGAGAAGGTGGCCCGAAGGGCCGGATGAAGGGGGACCGCGGTGGGCGCGGATCTCCCGACCCCGCCCCGGCCGGGAGCGAAGGTCTCCCGCTGGAGTCCCGCCTTGGGGCGAAAGCGGGACCGGCTGAAGCCGGAACTCCAACTCCGGGTCGGCGCCAAGCCACCACATCCGCGACCCCCTCCTCCCGCAGCCGCGAGTTCTTCCGCACGGTCGCCGCGCTGGGCATCCAGGCGGCCGAGGCGCTCGACCACGCGCACAAGCTCGGCATCGTCCACCGCGACATCAAGCCGGCCAACTTGCTGCTGGACGTCCACGGTCAACTCTGGATCACCGACTTCGGCCTGGTCCGGCTCCGGGACGACGCGGGGTTGACCATGACCGGCGACCTGCTGGGCACGCTCCGCTACATGAGCCCCGAGCAGGCCCTGGCCAAGCGCGGCTACCTGGACCATCGGACCGACATCTACTCCCTGGGCGCGACGCTCTACGAGCTGTTGACCCTGCGCCCGGCGATCGACGGCCAGGACCGGCAGGATGTCCTCCGCAAGATCGCGCAGGACGAGCCGACGTCGCTGCTCCGGATCAACCCCGCCATCCCGCGCGAGCTGGAGACGATCCTGCTCAAGTCGATGAGCAAGGAGCCAGTGTCGCGCTACGCGACAGCCCAGGAACTGGCCGACGACCTGGAGCGGTTCCTGGAACATCGGCCGATCCGGGCCCGCCGGCCGTCGATCCGGGAGCGCCTCGGCAAGTGGGCCCGCCGGAATCGCGGCCTGGTGACCGCGGCGGCCATCATGCTCGTCGCGACCGTCGTGTTGCTGGCGGTCTCGGGCGTCCTGATCGAGGGGCAACGGCGACGCGCCCTGGCCAATTATCACGACGCCGAGCTCCAGCGCGGTCTGGCGACCGGTCGGGCCGAGCAACTTCGCGAGAAATCTGAACAGCACGAATGGCAGCTCTACGTCAGCCTGGTCAATCGGGCCCAGACCGAGTGGTCGGCGAACAATGTGGCCCTGGCCGAGCAGCTTCTCGACGAGTGCCCCCCGAACCGCCGCGGGTGGGAGTGGCATTACTGCCTGCGGCTCTGCCACCTCGAGCGGTTGACGCTGCGGGGGCCAGGCCAGCCGTTCGTCAGCCTGGCTTTCACTCCCGACGGCCGCTGGATCGTCACGGCGGCCAATTCTGACTACAACGGATCGGGTGCCGGCGAATGGACCATCTGGGACGCGACCACAGGCCGCACGATCGAGAGCCGGCCGGGTCAGGGTGTCCGCAAGGTAGCGATCGACCCCACCGGAACGAGGCTCGCCGTGGGATCATCTCCCGGGTCGAACCAACCGACCACCGTCACCTTGTGGAAGTGGACGACGACGGATGGGACACCACAACTCGCCGCGAATCGGATCGTGTCCTGCGGCCTCAGGGTGACATGACCGACCTCACGTTCAGCCCCGATGGCCGCCAGCTCGTCACGGGCTCCTGGCTGGAGGGGGGGGGCGTCCTCGAGACCTGGGATCTCCGCACGGGTCGGCGCCTGCATCGGATCGAGATCAATTCCATCTGGGTATTTGCAACGGCCTTTCGCCCGGATGGCAACCAGGTCGCCACGACGTGCCACGATGGCACCGTCAGGCTCTGGGATGCGACGACCGGCGACCCCGCCGGGTTTCTTCGAGGCCATACCGGTCATGTCTACGATGTCGCCTACAGCCCCGACGGTCATCGCATCGTCACCTGCGGCTGGGATGAGACCGTAAGGGTCTGGGATAGCGCCTCCGGCAACCCGATCCACGTCCTGCCCGGGCATGATTCATTCGTCCGAGCGGTCGCCTTCAACGGCGATGGCACGCGGATCGCTTCCGCCTCGGAAGACCGCACGGTTCGACTCTGGGACGCGGCAGGCGGCAAGCCGATCGGCATTCTGCGCGGGCATACAGGCTTTGTCCGGGATGTCGCGTTCAGCCTGGATGGCCGGCGGCTGGCCTCGGCGAGCGAGGATGGAACCGTGAAGCTCTGGGACGCGACGGCTCCTGAGCCGGCGCGCACCCTTACTCATGCCGGATGGGTCAGGCGGGTGGCCTTTTTTCCAGACGGCTCGACCCTCGCCGCGGCCTGCGGCGATGGTTCGGTCAAGCTGTGGAATATCGACGATGGTCGCCAGATCGGGACATTCCCAATGCCGGTCCACGAGGTCCTCGGCCTGGCGATCCGTGGCGATGGCACAGCTCTCGCCGCATCGGACCGCTGGGCGAGGATTCGGCTCTGGGACCCGACCACGGGACGATTGCTCCATGACCTGAGCGGCCATGAAGCTTTGACCTACGGGATCGCCTTCCGTCCCGATGGCGGGCAGCTCGCATCAACCAGCGGGGATGGGACGGTCCGGCTCTGGGACACCGAGACGGGCCGATCGTCCATCTTCTTCAGGGCTCCATCGGGGGTGGAGTCCATGGCCGTCGTCTACAGGCCCGATGGTCAGCAAGTCGCCGTCGCCTTGACCGATAACACAGTCCGTATCCTGGACGCGGCCAGCGGCGTGGAGCGACTCCGGCTCGAGGGCCTCATCTCCGAATTCATAAGGAGCGTCGAGGCAGGAATCCTGGCGTACGACCCCACCGGCCGGTGGATCGCCGCCTGCAGCAACCCTGGCGACCGAGTCCCTGGAGAGGTCAAGGTCTTCGATGCGGCGACCGGGCAACTTCGCTTCACCCTGCGGGGTCATACGTCCAACGTGGTGGCCGTCGCGTTCAGCCCCGAGGGATCGCGGATCGCCACGGCCAGCACCGACCAGACCGTCAAGCTCTGGGATGCGGCGACCGGTGGCGAGGTCTTCACGATCCGCGGTCACAAGGGCGGTGTCTTGAGCGTCGCGTTCAGCCCCGACGGCCGGCGCATCGCCACCGGAAGCATCGACAAGACGGCCAGAATCTGGGATGCGACCCCGCTCGACGTGATCGAGCACCGGAGGGCATCCGGCACGAGGGAGGAGGAAAGTCCGCAACGATCGAAGCCCTGAATGGGAACGCCGGGCTCATCGTCGAGCCCCGCCCGTGAAAACCCGAGCCGGCACCATAGTTCGAGGGTGTGAGGTCGCCGGCCTCCTCGACGACGTATCGCCTCCTTAAGCAAAGGAGTCCGATGGGTCAAGGCGCGTCGGTCTGCGCGCCGGAAATGCGGATCCACGCGCCGCGATTGCGAGTCTCGTGTTACCGCCCTGATCGATTCCAGAAATCGCCGACTCTCGATCTCAAGGATTTCTAAACATGTCAATTCGTCTCTCCCCATTGCGTCGTTGGACCGATCGAGCTCGACATCAGGCCCGTGCCCGTCGCCGACGGCGAGTCTGGGTGCCGGAGGGGTTGGAAAGCCGAACGCTGCTATCCGGCAATCCTACCTACTATACGGTCGATCTGACGACTGATATCGGAGCCAATTCGGGTACCGACACCAACACGGGCGATCAGTCGGGCGACCTGCTCTGGGCCATCAGCCAGGCGAATGCCAACACGAATCCGGACGGCAGCGTCATCAATTTCGATCTCGCCACGCCGGCGACCATCGCGCTGTCGAGCACGCTGGAGCTGTCCGAATCCGCCGGGCCGGAGGTGATCCAGGGACCTGGTTCCGGCCTGGTGACGATCAGCGGCAACAATGCCGTGGGCGTGTTCCTGGTCGATAGCGGGGTCACGGCCTGCTTGTCAGGTCTGACGATCTCGGGCGGCAGCGCCGACAATGGTGGGGGCATTGACAACAACGGCACCTTGACGCTCAGCAGTACCGTCGTCTCGGGCAATACGGTCACTGGCTCCGGCGGCGGGTTATTCAACGTGGGCACGGCCACGCTCAGCGGCTGCACCCTCGCGGCCGACGCCGCCACCGGCTCCGGCAGCATCGGCGGCGGCATCGCGAACGATGGCACGCTGGTGGTCTCCGCCAGCAGCTTCAGCGGCGATACGGCCAGCGGCAGCGGCGGCGAGATCAGCGGCGGCGGGATCAGCAACAGCGGCACGGTCACGGTGACGGGGAGCAGCTTCAACAACAACCCGGTGAGCTACGGCGGCGGGGGCTTCCTGAACGACGACGGGCAGGGGAGCATCACCGACTGCACCTTCACCGGCAACTCGGTCAGCCCCGGCGGCTATGGCGGCGGGCTGTTCAATTACGCGGGCTCGCTCGCCATCAGCGGCAGCACCTTCAGCGGCAACTCGGCCGAATACGGTGCGGGCTTGGCCAACTGGTCCGCCCTGACCCTGAGCACCAGCACGCTCTCGGGGAATTCGGGAGACTTCGGCGGCGGCATCCTCAACAATGGCAGCTCGCTGACGGTCATCGACAGCACGCTGTCCGACAACTCAGGCGGCTATGGCGGTGGGATCAACCAGACCGGGGGTACGCTCGACCTGATCAACTCCACCCTCGCGGAGAACTCGGCCGCCTTGGGCGGCGGCATCTACGATTCCGCGCCCGGGCTCACGGTCATCAACAGCACGATTGCGTACAACGAAAATAACGGGAACGGTGCCTATGCCGCCGGCCCTGGGATCTACAACGTCGGCGGGTCGCCCACTCTGGACAACACCATCGTGGCCTGGAATACCTTCGGCCGAGGATTGGGCAACCCTGAGGTGGACACCGGCGGAACGCCTTTTGCGAGCACCAGCGCCTCCAACCTGATCGGGGTGGACACCACCGGCAGCTTCACGAATGGAGTCAACGGCAACCTGGTCGGCGTCACCAATCCCGGCCTGGGCATCCTGGCCGATGACGGCGGGCCGACCCAGACCATCGCGCTGTTGGCCGGCAGCCCGGCCATCAACGCTGGCTCCGCGGCCCTGGCGGTGGACCAGAATGGCAACCCGCTGACCACCGACCAGCGCGGCGCCGGCTACCCGCGAACCATCAACGGCACGGTGGACATCGGAGCCTTCGAGGGCCCCACCGCGATCGGCTCGCCCACGGTGTACACGGTCAATCTGACCAGCGCCGATGGCACCGGATCGGGAAACTCGGGGGACCTGGCCTACATCCTGGGCCAGGTCGACGCCAACATCAACCCGGCCGGCAGCATCATCCAGTTCGCCCCGACGGTCTTCGCCACACCCCAGACGATCACCCTGGCGAGCACGCTGCAACTCAGCGAGCCGTCGGGGCCGCTGGTGATCGACGGTCCCGGTGCGGGCCTGGTGACGATCAGCGGCAACAACGCGGTGGGCGACTTCCAGGTGGACAGCGGCGAAGTGGCGACGCTGTCGGGGCTGACGATCTCGGGAGGCACCGCCTCGTTGGGCGGGGGGATCCTCGCCGATGAGTTCTCCACCCTCACCGTTAGCGCCAGCGCGATCTCCGGCAACACCTCCAGCGGCGCCGGCGGTGGGATCGCCGATGGCGGCAACCTGAGCCTGGCGAATTGCGCGGTGTCGCAAGACACGGCCACTGGCTCCGGCGGCGGGTTATTCAACGTGGGCACGGCCACGCTCAGCGGCTGCACCTTCGCGGCCGACGCGGCCACCGGCTCCGGCAGCACCGGCGGCGGCATCGAGAATGATGGCACGCTGGTGGTCTCCGCCAGCAGCTTCAGCGGCGATACGGCCAGCGGCAGCGGCGGCGAGATCAGCGGCGGCGGGATCAGCAACAGCGGCACGGTCACGGTGACGGGGAGCAGCTTCAGCAACAACCAGGTGAGCTACGGCGGTGGGGGCTTCCTGGACGTCAGCGGGCAAGGGAGCATCACCGACTGCACGTTCAGCGGCAACTCGGCTGGCGGCTATGGCGGCGGGCTGGACAATTACGAGGGCTCGCTCGCCATCAGCGGCAGCACCTTCAGTGGTAACTCGGCCGAATACGGCGCGGGCGTGTACAACTCTGCCACCCTGACCCTCAGCACCAGCACGCTCACGGGGAATTCGGGAGACTTCGGCGGCGGCATCCTCAACAATGGCGCCTCGCTGACGGTCAGCGCCTGCACGCTCTCGGGCAACTCGGGCGGCTATGGCGCCGGGATCAACCAGTCCGGAGGGACGCTCGACCTGATCAACTCCACCCTGGCGGGGAACGACGGCGCCGTCGGTGGCGGGATCTATGACTCGGCCCCCGGGCTGACGGTGATCAACAGCACCATCGCCTACAACCAGGACCACGGCTTCGGCCCAGGGATCTACGACGCCGGCGGGTCGCCCATCCTGGACAACACCGTCGTGGCCCGGAATGGCCTGGACACTGCCGGCACGCCATTCGGCAGCAGCAGCGCCTCCAACCTGATCGGGGTGGACACCACCGGCAGCTTCAGCGGCAATGGCAACATGGTCGGCGTGACTAATCCCGGCCTGGGCAGTCCGGCCAACAACGGCGGGCCAACCCAGACCATCGCGCTCTTGCCCGGCAGCCCGGCCATTAATGCCGGCAGCGTCGCCCTTGCGGTGGACCAGAACGGCAACCCGCTGACCACCGACCAGCGCGGCGCCGGTTATCCGCGGATCGTCAATGGGACAGTAGACATCGGGGCCTTCGAGGGCCCCGACCCGACCACCACGGCGCTCACCACGTCCGTTACCCCGTCCGTCTACGGTGAGTCGGTAACCTTCACGGCCACAGTGGCGCCGACCCCACCGCTCAGCGGCACGGCCGTCACCCCCACGGGGACGGTGACGTTCTACAACGGCACGACGGCTCTGGGCACGGGCACACTCAACGGCCTGGGTGTGGCCAGCTACACGACCACCGCTTTCCAGTTGACGCGCAGGGAACAACCAGTCGATCACGGCTGTCTACGGCGGCGACGCTAATTTCAACACCAGCACTTCGAGCGTGTTGCCTCAGGCGGTCTCCAAGGACAATACGACGACCTCGGCAAGTGTATCGCCGGGCTTTGCGAACGTCGGGCAGGCTGTGACGTTCACGGCTACGGTCACCGCCAATGCGCCGGGTGCGGGCACGCCGACCGGAACGGTCAACTTCTACGAAACCAGCACCAGTACCGACCTGACGCCCGGGGGCGTGGCACTCTCATCCGGGACAACCACGTTCTCGACGACGAGCCTGGCGGCCGGCTCCCACATCATCAGGGCCACATACTCGGGAGACGCCAACTTCCTGACCAGCACCGGCAGCACCGGCACGGTCACGATCGGCCAGACAATCTTCGTCCTCGATCCCTCGGCCGGCGGGGCGCTGAGCCTCTCCGGGAATGCCAGCATCAAGATCGGCGGCGGGGTCTACGTCGATTCCAGCTCATCGAGCGCCCTGTCGGCCAGCGGCAACGCCTCGGTGAAAGCCTCTCTCATCGACGTGCACGGCGGAGTCCAGAAGAGCGGCAACGCGAGCTTCAGCCCCGCACCGACCATGGGAGTGGCGACCGTTACCGATCCCCTCGCGTCGCTCGCGGAGCCGAGCACGTCCGGCATGACCAACTATGGCTCCGAGAGCCTGAGCGGGAACTCGTCCGCGACGATCAAGCCGGGGATCTACATCGGGATCACGCTCTCGGGCAACGCCAGCCTGACCATGAACAGCGGAACGTACATCATCGAGGGGGGCGGCTTCTCCATCTCGGGCAATGCCAGCGTCAAGGGCTCGGGGGTGTTGATCGTCAATGCCGGCAGCGACTACCCGAGCACGGGCGGGACCTATGGCAGCATCACGCTCAGCGGCAACGGCTCGTATAATCTCTCCCCGCCGACCACAGGGACCTACGCCGGCATCGTGATCTTCCAGACCCGCGAAAATAGCAAGGCCCTGACCATCAGCGGCAACGCCTCGGGGATGACCGGCACGATCTACGCGCCGGCGGCCGCGCTCTCCGAGAGCGGCAACTCCCAGCTCAACGCGGCCCTGATCGTCGACACGCTGGCGATCAGCGGCAACGGCGTGGCCAACGTCGCGACACTCGATTCACCTTCGGGAACAGTCGCCTACACGCCGGCCCAGATCCGCGATGCTTATGGGATCAACATGCTAACTCAGGACGGCACCGGCCAGACCATCGCGATCGTCGATGCTTACGACGATCCGGCCATCTACGCGGCCCTGGATGCCTTCGATTCCCAGTTCGGCCTGACCGGCTCCGGCCCGTCGCTGTATGCTCAGTACGGGCCGGCTTCGTCGTTCCTGACCGTCCTCAATCAAAGTGGCCAATCGACCTCCCTGCCTTCCACCGACCCGAACGGTCCCGGCTCCGACAACTGGGAAGTGGAGGAAGCGCTCGATGTCGAGTGGGCCCATGCCATCGCGCCGGGGCGCAGATCATCCTGGTCGAGGCCAATAGCCAGTCGCTGTCCGACTTGATGGCCAGTGTGGCGACGGCGGCCATCCAGCCGGGCGTGTCGGTGGTGTCGATGAGCTGGGGATTCCCCGAAGGTCAGGCCGTCTTCGCCGCCGATGAGGCGACGTATGACAGCGTGTTCAACGTACCCGGCGTGACGTTCGTCGCCAGCACCGGCGACTATGGCGCGGCCGATCCCGAGTATCCCGCGTTCTCGCCGAACGTGGTGGCCGTCGGCGGCACGAGCCTCATGCTCAACGCCGATAACTCCTACGACAGCGAAATCGGATGGGGCGATGACTCCGATTCCGCGGGGACTTTCATCGGCTCGGGCGGCGGGATCAGTCTCTACGAACCCGAGCCATCCTACCAACAGGGCGTCCAATCCACGGGCAACCGGACCACGCCCGACGTCGCGCTGGTCGCCGACCCGGCCACCGGCGCCTGGATCGCCGACCCGTACAATCTGGACCCCAGCAATCCGTTCGAGGTCGTGGGCGGCACGAGCCTAGCGGCACCCGCCTGGGCAGCCCTGGTCGCCCTGGTCAACCAGGGGCGTTCGGCCGCGAGTGAACCGAGCCTCAACAGCTCCAGTCCGACAGAAGCCCAGCAAGCCCTCTACACGCTGCCCCAGAGTGACTACAACGTCATCAACAGCGGCAACAACGGCTTCAGCGCCAACTCCGGCTATAACCTGGTGACCGGGTTGGGCACTCCGGTGGCCAACCTGCTGGTGCCCGACCTGATGGCCTATCAGGGGTCCGGCACGACGTACTCGGGGCCGGGCGTCGGCCCGTTACAGGATGCAACGCTGGTCAACACGGGAACGACTGGCGATGGTCCGATCGATGTCTTCAGCGTGTTCGATGTGATCGGCGCGACCGGTGGCGATTTCGATGAGCCGAGCAACAGACTGCGGGCGGCAGGCGTGGCCGACCGGACCATGACGGCGCACAACCTGAACTGGCTGAGCTCGCTCGTGGTAGACGGCCACGATGGAGTCCACCTGAAAAGCCTGGCCGACGTCTCCGCCACGCCTGAGGGATCCGTCCCGGGCCCGAGTGACCCGGCCATCGGCTGGACGCCGCTCGATCAGAACGCCGCCCACGATGCAGCCCTGGCCGACTGGGTCCACCCCCGCGCAGCCGCCAAGACGCGGGTGCAGGCTACCTCGGTCACTCGGGAGTGGCTGCCCGCCATCTTGGCCGGGTCGAGGACGTCGGTACGCCAGGCGGCGTCCGTGGACTCGGCACTTGCAACTATGGACGCTTGGCCATCGCCCTCGAGTCCCCATGGGAAGAAAACACCGGACCGGCTCGCCGCGAATCGGCCGGGCGTTCCCGAACGATCGACGAATGGGTTGTCTACGAGATACGATATTCTGTGAATATGATAATGTAATATTTGCGGTATTGACGCCGATGAATCTAGTGTACGATTGCTCCACCTGTTCCTCCACCTGTTATCAGGTGGAACCCATATACGGGTGGTCATTTCCCGAGTGCCCTGAGTCTCCAGACGATCTGGCAGCGGTTACCGGCCGGATCCTTGAAGAAACCGGTCTTGATCTCGTCGTTGTCGACGAGGGTCTCCGTCTCGAAGGTCATCCCGAGTCGCTCGAGCTCGGTCCGCTTCGCCGCGAAGTCGTCGACCCAGATCGCCAGGTGGCAAACCCAGCGCTGGTTGACTTCCGGCGAGCCGGCGGGACGGCCCAGGACTTCGATCGCCATACCCTGATCGTCGGCGAGGAAGTATCCCGGCGGATCACCGCCGCTCTCCACGATCACGTGGAGTCCCAACGCCTGGACGTAGAAGTCCTTGAGGGCCGTGGAGTCGTCGGCATAGACCGCAAAGTGCTCGATCCTGGACATGGTTGAGGTTCCCGAGTGACGATTCCGGATGCGAGATTCCCGAGTCCACAGGGCTACTTCCTCGCGGATCCGCGCTTCGGCTTGGATTTTACCAGCGCAAGAATCGTCTTCCACTGGTCGGGTGTCACCGGCTGGACCGAGAGCCGGCTTCCTTTGCGGAGCAACTCCATCCCGGCCAGTTCGGGAACTCGCCCGAGGGATGGCAGGTCCAGCGGCGGGTCGATCGGCCGGACGGCCTTGATCGATACCTGGTACCACGTGGGGTTGGCACGGTTGCTCTTGGGGTCGTAATGGCTGTCCTTCGGGTCGAAGGCCGTGGGATCGGGATGCCCGGCCTGGACGACTTCCGCAATCCCGGCGATGGCCGGCGGATCGGCACCGGAGTGGTAAAACAGCACGCCGTCACCGGGCTTCACCTGGTCGCGGAGGAAGTTCCGCGCCTGGTAATTCCGCACGCCGTCCCACCCCGTCGTTTGATCCGGATCGGCCAGCAAGTCCGCGAACGAATAGGCTGTGGGCTCCGACTTGAACAACCAGTAGGCCATGGATACTGGGGCCTCCGAGGGGATGAAAAGACCAACCCGCACGTTGCTTATACCAAACCCTGCCCGCGACAGGCGAGATGCCATAGACCGGTTTCCTCAACCCGAATTGCGGGTTTTCGACAAGGGACATAGAATGCGATGGCGTCCGACGTGCCGTCACTGCAAACGGAAGAGGAGGAACTATCGGGGCCGTGAAACGCAATCGCACCCGCGACCCGGATGAGACTGCAGATCTCAGAGAGTTGATTTTGAGCGTACTCCCCGAGCCGGAGCGATTCGAGAACCCCGTGACCGGGCAGACTCACACGATCCCATGAGGCGAGGTTCAGTCGACCAGTCTCCGACCGCCCAGGAAGGGCAACTGCTCACACGCAGGGAGGCACCCGATCGTGTCTTCGTTCCGGGAAACCCTGGCATTCGTCCTGGTACTGGGCGGCTGCGTGTCGGCGTTCTTTCATGAGTCGCTGATCGGCGGTAAGGTGCTCAGTCCAGCCGATGTCTTGTTCGTCTCCGCCAGTTTCCGGGGTGAGGAACCTGGGGAATACGAGCCGGCCAACCGATTGTTGATGGACCCGGTGCTCCAGTTTCAACCCTGGCTGGAGTTCAATCGGCGGATGGTGCGGAGCGGCCGGCTGCCGCTCTGGAATAGCCACGCCGGTTGTGGTACGCCGCATCTGGCCAATGGCCAGAGCGCGGTGTTCGATCCCTTTCATCTGTTCGCCTACCTGGGTCCGACGCCACTGGCGTACGCCTGGATCGCCGCCGGGCGGTTGTGGGCCGCCGGTCTGGGGATGTTTCTACTGGCGCGCGGCTGGGGGCTGGGATTCTGGGGGCGATGGTTCGCCGGGTTGGTCTATCCATTCTGTGGCTTCCTGATCGTCTGGCTGCTGTTTCCCGTGACCGCGGTCGCGATCTGGATGCCCTGGCTCTTCCTGGCCACCGATCGCGCGTTCCAGGCTCCTGGCCCGAGATCGGCGGGCGTCCTGGCGGTCGTGACGGCGCTGGTCTTGCTGGGCGGACATATCCAGACCAGCGCCCACGTGCTGCTTGCCGGCGGGCTCTATGGCCTCTGGCAGGTCAATCGCAGTCGTCGTCTGGGGTTCGCAACACGTCGCGTCGGGCTGGCGTGGATCGGTGGGACGGCGCTCGGGATCGCGATCGCGGCCGTGCAGATCCTGCCCCTGGCGGCCTACCTGGCGAAGAGCCCGGTCTGGGGCGATCGCCAGCGCGACAAAGCGGCCTGGTGGACTGTGGTCCCGCCGCGATGGCTCGACACCGTCTGTACGGCGATTCCCTACGCTTACGGGAGCCAGCGTCGCGGGCATCCGAACCTGGCGCGCGCCCTGGGCGTGCATAACCTGAACGAGTCGGCCGGCGGCTTCGCCGGGCTGGCGACCCTGTTCTGGCTGGCACCCTTGGCGCTGGCCGTTCGGCGACAATCGCCCCGCGTTGCGTTTCTCGCGGGGATGGTGGCGATCGGCGCACTGGGGGCGTTTCGCCTGCCGCCGGTCGACAACCTGCTGCGGGCGATCCCCGTCATCGACGTCATCGACAACCGGCGGCTCACCCTCTGGGTCGCCTTCGGGTTGACGATCCTCGGCGGGATCGGGCTCGATCATCTGGGCGAGTCGTTCCGCCTCCCACGAGGCTGGATCGCGGTCGGGATCGTCGGTGCGGCCGGCCTGGGGACATCGGCGTTGGCGATCACGGCGTTCGAGCCATCTCTCCGCGCCCGGGCCTTCGCACATTACGAACGGGCCGCGGTCTCGACCGCGGGCGCCGACCCGGCCGCGTACCGCCGGCGCGCCGAGCGGCAGGTGGGGAGGGCCCTGGAGGTGATCCCGCGCGTCTATGGCCTGGCCGCGGCGGAGCTCGGCCTCCTGGTCGCGCTGGCGATCTTCGTGAGGCGCACGGGGCGATCTGCGGACTGGTTGCCTCCGTCGCTGCTGGGCATGACCCTGGTCGAGCTGGGTCTCTTCGGGTTCGAGCTCAACCCGGCGCTCGCGCCGGCGTTGCATGATTTCGAGCCGCCGGTGATCGCGCGGTTGCGCCAGGGACTGCCGCCGGAAGGCCGGGCGATCGGCCTGGGCGAAGAACTGCCGCCCGGCGTCCTCATGCGGTTCGGCCTCTCCGACCCGCGGAACTACGACTCGGTCGAGTTGGCAAGCAGCCTGGCGTGGTTCGACCCGATCTATGAAGCTTCCGGCTCCGATCAGACGAGCCGGCGCGACCTCAGGTGGGAGTCGGCGATCCGGGGACGCGACCGCCTGTGCGAGTCGGGGGTCGGCGCGATCGTCGCGGCGCAACCGCCGCCGGCCGGAGCCTTCGAACGCGTCGAGAAGGTCGGCCGCGTCTGGATCGCCTGGCTCGACGCCAAACCCTGGGCCGAGGCGGGATCGAAGGCGGCCGAACTCGCGTGTTCCCATCAGCCGGGCCGGGCGGTGATCCGGATCCGAACTTCCGCCCCCGACCGGATTACCGTCCGCGAGACCTGGGACCCCGGCTGGACCGCCCGCCTCGACGGCCGGCCTGTCGCCATCGAGCACGGTCCGGGCCCGTTCCTGGCCGTCCGGTCACCTCACGGTCAGCACCAGATCATCCTGGAATACGACCCGGCCGAGATCCGGATCGGCGGCTGGATCTCCGCCGTCGCGCTGGCCTGCACGATTCTCGTCTTGACAGGAATCCGGTCGTTTTGAATTTGTGGAATAACACGAAGAGGGGCTTGGACGGACCCGAGCCCCCGAGTTAGAATCGGGTGAATGACCTCTTCCGGACTCGATGACCGGCTCATCACACTGAGGGATGAATCCCTGATGGTCCACTTCACGTGCGATCTCTGCGGAAAGGACTTGAGCGCTACCGGCGACGGCCGATATGTGGTCAAGATTGAAGCCTATCCCGGCTTCGACCCGACGGAAATCAAGGAGGATGACCTGGACGACGATCCGATGGAAGCGGTTGCTCAAATCCTTCAGCGCGACGAGGCCCTCGTTTCCGAAGACCTCGCCACCCCGCTGCACAAAGGGTTCCGTTTCGATCTTTGCGCCTGCTGTCACCACAAGTTCTTGAAGGATCCCCTGGGGAAGGACGCCATCCGTTCCTTCGACTTCAGCAAGAACTGAGCCTGCGACTCGTCCCTGATATTTTCTGACTCTCACGACCGCTCGGTTATTCGATATGGGGTCCCGAATTCGCCGGATCTCCGCTCCGGCGCGGGAAAGGCCCTCACGGACACTCCTCGTCCCGATGACCGATTCCGAAGGATGAAGGATGAGCCAGAACGAGGCCGACCTTGGTTCAGCCTTCATCCTTCAGCCTTCCGTGATCGGCCGTCTCACCGCACGACCAGCAGGATCACGTTCGTGATGACCGAGACGGCCAGGATCATTGCCATGGTGGCGATGATGTGATTGCGATTGTTGACGTAGGATGCCATCTCGACCATCTGGTCTTCGCTGGCCGCCTGGGGCACGTACATCCCGTCGGATTCCCCTTCGGCGAGGGCTTCGAGGGTCTCGGGCTTCTGGCCAGCGATCATGGGGCTCTCATCCCGCATGAGGCATTTCAGGTCGAGGATCAGGTCATCGGGCGAGTGATACCGGTGCTCGCGGTTCTTGGCCATCATGGTCTCCACGACCATTCCCAGGCCGCCGGAGAGGTTGGTATTGAGGTGGTCCGGCGGGACGAACGCAATATTGGGATCGACGTGCTTACGCATCACTTCGGTGGGCGTCTCGCCACCATAGGGGACCCGCCCGGTGACCATGTGATAAAGCGTGGCACCCAGGCTGTAGATATCGGCCCGGATGTCGATGTTCGTCTGGCCACGAACTTGCTCGGGACTGATGTAATACGGCGTGCCGATGGCCATGCCGGCCTCGGAGAGTCCCCACTTCTCGTCGTCGGTGATCCGCGCCAGGCCGAGGTCGGCGAGCTTGACGTTGCCATCCTTGGTGAGGATGACGTTCTCGGGCTTGATGTCACGATGGATCAATCCGCGCGAGTGCGCGTGCTTGAGCGCCTCGGCCACGGCCATGACGATCCGGAGGGCCTCCTTTTCCTCGAAGGTCTTGTTCTTGTCGAGGTAATCCTTGATGGTGGGCCCCTCGACGTATTCCATGACAAAGAAGTAATGGCCGTCGACCTCGCCGGCATCGATGGCATTGACGACGTTATTGTGGGAGAGCCGGGCGGCGATCTTGGCCTCGCGTTCGAACCGCTTGATGAATTCCTTGTTCTGGGCCAGGGTGTCGAGCAGGATTTTGATGGCCACGACCCGATCGACGCTGATTTGCTTGGCCTTGTAGACGACCCCCATCGAGCCCTTGCCGATCTTGGACATGACCTGGTAGCCGGGGATCTGGAATTTCTTGGTGGTCTCGCCGGACTCCTGCATCAGCCGCACCATCTGGCTGCGGGTCAGGACCCTGGCCTCGACCATGATCTCTAGGAGGCTCTTGGGCGGATCGTCCTTCTCTTTGGCAACCATCTGCTTGCGCTGGGACTTGCACGCCTCGACCTCCGCGGGGGTCGCCAACCCGCGGCGAATGATCGACTTCTCGAGTTGGGATTCATCGAGGCCGGAGAATCCCCGCGGATCCTTGGCGGATGTGTTGCTCTCGACCGGAGTGGCCATGAAGCCGTCTCCCTCAGTACGGATGCGAGATGGTGGAACGATCGATCGGTGCGATTCAACTCAACAGGATCAGGCCGCTCGCCGCGTCCGCCGGGGTGGACCGAGGCCACGGATCCACCGGGCGGGAGAAGTCCCGTTCCGGCCCAGGTCCATCAAAGTATGTTTCCCACGATCGGATTGTCAACGTAAATCCTGGTAACGTCGCGAATCGCGCCGAAAGGAGGGCCGCCGCGTCCGGATCCGGGGCGGAGGCACGAAGACTTGAGCCGCAGCGGTACGCCCGCTATCATTACGGGTCACGGATCCATTCTACGGCGCAGGCCCCTGTTGGTGACAATCCCTCGGGGCGGCCGCCCGGGTGGGATCGGGCTCGGGATGTCGGGGAGGCTGCCTTGATCAAGGTCGGCGTGGTGGCAGGAGATGGGGTCGGGCCGGAGGTGATCGCCGAGAGCCTGGAGGTGCTCGCCACCGTCGCACGGCTGGAAGGGATCTCCTACGAACTCACGCACGTGGACATCGGCGGCGAGCGCTACCTCCGGACCGGAGAGGTCCTCCCCGATGAGGCCGTCCGCCAGCTTCGCGACTCCGACGCCATCCTGCTCGGCGCCGTCGGACACCCGGACGTGCCGCCGGGGGTGCTGGAGCGGGGAATCCTGCTGCGGCTGAGGTTCGATTTCCACCAGTACGTCAACCTCCGTCCGATCCACCTGTTCCCCGGCGTCGAGGGCCCGATCCGGGACAAGACCGCCGAGGACGTCGACATGGTCGTCGTCCGGGAGAACAACGAGGACCTGTACGTCGGCGCAGGTGGGCTTCCTCCGCAAGGGGACACCCGAGGAGGTCGCCATCCAGACCTCGATCAATTCCCGCGCCGGGGTCGAGCGGACACTCCGCTATGCGTTCGAGCTGGCCCGGCGCCGTGCCGCCGCTGGGGCGTTCCGGGGCCTGTCCCAGGCGGACCGGCGGGCCGGCCTCACCCGGCAGCTCACGCTCGTGGCCAAGACCAACGTCCTGACCTTCGCCCACGACCTCTGGATGCGCGCCTTCGCCGAAACCGCCCGCGATTATCCGGATATCAAGTGCGATTATCAGCATGTGGATGCATGCTGCATGCGCATGATCGCCGGCCCCGAACGCTTCGACGTGATCGTGACGACCAACATGTTCGGCGACATCATCACCGACCTGGGCGCGGTCCTCCAGGGCGGGATGGGCCTGGCCGCTTCCGGCAACCTCAACCCGGATCGCACGGCGCCCAGCATGTTCGAGCCGGTGCACGGCTCGGCGCCCGACATCGCCGGCAAGGGGATCGCCAATCCGCTGGCCGCCATCCTCTCGCTGGCCATGATGCTCGACCACCTCGATCACCCCGAGGCGGCCGGCCGGGTCCGCGACGCCGTCAAGCACGTCTTGTTGAAGCCGTCACCCCGGACGCCCGATCTCGGCGGACACGACTCCACCGCGGATGTCGGCCGGGCCGTCCGCTCTCATCTTCGTCCTTAGCGATTGATCATTCGTCCATCGGGCATCCATGGCACCGTTTGTCGGCCGGGTCGATCGCGTTTCATCGGGGGTTTTTCCAGCCCCCAGGTGAAGGAATCGGCCTCCTTTTTGGACGAATGGCCAGTAGCCATCAGCAGAGGACAAATGACCGTGGAGAACGCTAGCAATGATCGATTGGTCTATGGTATCTTGGAATATTGGAGAGCCGAGGCACGGGAAAACCGCCCGATGGAACCGCAAATGAGGGAACTCTGATGCGCCGAGAACTTGAGCATCGACGTCGACGACCGGCTTTCACGCTGATTGAGCTTCTGGTCGTGATCGCCATCATTGGTGTCCTGGTGGCGCTGATCATGCCGGCCGTGCAGGCCGCACGCGAGGCCGCCAACCGAACGAAATGCCAGAACAACCTGAAGCAGCTCAATCTGGCTGCCCAGGAATATCACGACTCCTTCGGGACATTCCCCGCGGGCTGGTATTGCGTGGTGCCCTCCTACGACACCAACGGCACGATGACCAGCGGCGATCCGAATTGCACGCCCACCGGCTCCCCCACCGTCAACATGCCCAATGGAGTCACGCCTTGGACCTACATGTGGAGCGGTTTTCCGGGCTTGTTCGTCAAAATCGAGCAGGGCAACCTCTATAATGAGCTGAACTTCAACCTGCCGACGACCTGGCCCGACAACGCCACCGCCATCCGCCGAACGATCGATGCGTTTGTCTGCCCGTCCAACCGCCGGGCGCAGACCATCGCGACCGGGACCGGCTCCAACGTGACCTCTCAGCTCGGGCCGTCCGACTATCGCGGCAACCAGTCCGCGGGTTTCATCCCGACCACCAACTCCAATTGCCCGTCCCTCCTCCCGATCGCCACCGCGTCCCAGAATCCGTGGTGCGTGGTGTACGACAACGGCATGATGTACCAGAACTCGACGTGCAACATGGCCGACATCACCGATGGCACCTCCACGACGATCCTGATGGGGGAGAGCGTCTACCCTCAGGGCGTCTGGTCGCAATCCACGAGTTGCTGCGTCCGAACCAATGTCGATCGAACCATCAATAAGCCCATCACCCTCAACGGACAGAACTACTGGACGTACTGGGCGAGCAAGCATCCGGGGATGGTCAACTTCGCATATTGCGACGGTACCGTACGGACGGTGACTTCCCAGATCAACAAGCTGACCCTCAACAAGCTCATGACTCGCGCGGGCGGCGAGACGATCTCGGCCGACGAGATCAAGTAACGCCGCCGCGTGACGGACGCAGCGTCGCTCGCGGACCTTCCCTCCCCAACAGGGAAAAGGGTTCGCCGGACGGATTCCCTCGAATCTTGATCACACGCAGGGCGAGGTTTCGTCCGAGCCGGGTTCGTGCCCGGGTTCGGACGCATCTTCGCCCTTTCGCATGCGCCCTCAAGCTTCGTCGCGACTCGGTTGACGCCCCCCATCGGCAACGGTTAAGATATTGTCGAACATTCCTCCGGCCCCCCGCCCTTGGTGCGCGCGAACAAGACTCAGCCCAACGGCCCTCAGCCCGTTGGCAGGGATGTGGAAGGAGACCATGGTGCGCGACCCTCGCCCGGAAGGTCGAGTTGGATCCAGGCTGCGGTACGTCGTGACGCGCGGTCTCGCCGGAATCGCGATCGTCGTGTTCTCGAGTTCGATGGCGGTCGCGGGCAATCCTGGCTCGCCCACCCTGACCATCGAGCCGTCAACCATCGTCCTATCGAGTGCGGACGGTCGCCAGCAGCTCGCCGTGAACCTCCTTCAGGCGGACGGATCGTTCCGCGACGCGACCCGCGACTGCCGATTCGTCGTAGAGCCGGCATCGTTGGCTTCGATCACGTCCTCGGGCGTCGTGCGCCCCGAGGCCGACGGGTGTGGGTGGATCCGAGCGACAGTCGGGAGCCTGTCGGTCTCGGCCGGGATCCGCATCGATCGCGCGGCGAACCATCGGCCGGCAAGCTTCCGCACCGACGTCGTACCGCTGCTTTCGAAGGCCGGTTGCAACATGGGCGCATGCCATGGCAACCTGAGCGGCAAGGGGGGATTCCGGCTCAGCCTTCGCGGCGACGATCCGGACTTCGATTTCGCCTCGCTAAGCCGCGACCAGTTCGGCCGGCGCATCAATCGCCTGGCGCCCGAGCAGAGCCTGGCCTTCCTCAAGCCGACAACGGCGGTTTCCCACGAGGGCGGCCGGCGGTTTCCCCGAGGATCGGTCGAGGCCTTGACCCTGCTGCGCTGGATCGCTTCGGGTGGTCTCGATGATCGCGGCACCGCACCTCTGGTCCGGTCGCTCCGGGTCTTTCCATCCGAGCGGGTCGAGGCAGCCGGCGCGGGATCAGCAGCTCGTCGTGACCGCCGAGTTCGTCGACGGGACCACGCGGGACGTTACCCGTCAGGCCGCCTACGACCTCGACGATCCCACCCGGGTCGAGGTGTCCGCGGATGGGCTGGTCCACATCCGCGGGCCGGGCGAGACCACGGTCGCGATCCGCTACATGAACGGCCGAGCGGTCAGCCGGCTGGCGTTCCCGGCCGATCGACCCGATTTCGTCTGGCGCACCGAGCCGGCCGATCATCCCCTCGACCGGGACGTCTACGCCAAGCTGCGTGCGCTCCGGATCAACCCGTCGGCCCCGAGCGACGATTCCGTCTTCATCCGCCGGGCCTACCTGGATGCGATCGGCCGGCTCCCCAACCCCGCCGAGGCCCGCGCCTTCCTCGCCGATCGCGATCCCGACAAGCGGAACAAGCTGGCCGACGCGCTGGTCGATCGGCCGGAATTCGCCGACTTCTGGGCGCTGAAGTGGGCCGATTTGCTGCGGAACGAAGAGAAGACCATGGGCGAGAAAGGCGCCTGGGTCTTCCAGCGATGGCTCCGCGACCAGATCGCGCGCGACCTGCCCCTTGATGAAATGGTTCGCCGGATCGTGGGCGGCCTGGGCTCGACGTTCCAGAACCCGCCGTCCAGCTTCTACCGGACCAACCGCGAGCCGACCACGGCCGCCGAGAGCGTCGCCCAGGTCTTCCTGGGTCTGCGGATCCAGTGCGCGCGGTGCCATAACCACCCGTTCGACGCCTGGACCCAGGACGATTATTATGGTCTGGCTGCGTTCTTCTCGACCATCGCGCAAAGAGCTCGACAACGTCCGCAAGGACAACCTCGACAAGCACGAGATCAACGGCGACGAGATCATCTACCTGACCGGTGATGCGCCTCGGATGGTCCAGCCACGGACGGGTGTCGTCCTCAATCCCACGGTCCTCCGAGGAACGCCGACCGCCAATCCCGCCGAAGGCAACGCCCTCGCCGTTCTGGCCGACTGGCTGACCCGCGACAATCGCCAGTTCCGCCGCAACCTGGCCAACCGGGTCTGGTTTCACCTCCTCGGCCGGGGGATCGTCGAGCCGGTGGATGATTTCCGCGACTCCAACCCGCCTTCCAATCCGGCGCTCCTGGACACCTTGACCGGGTACTTCGAGAGCCACGAGATGCGGCTCAAGCCGCTGGTCGCCTGGGTCCTGAAGTCGCGGACGTATCAGGCCGGCGCCGCGCCTGATTCCACCAACCGGGACGACGCATCCAACTTCTCCCACGCGACCGTGCGGCTGCTGCCGGCCGAGGTGCTGCTCGATGCCATCAGCCAGGCCCTCGACGTGCCCGAGTCGTTCCGCCACGCCCCTGGCACCTTGCGTGCCGCACAACTGCCCGGCGCGGCGGGTGAGGTCGCATTCCTGAAGACCTTCGGCAAGCCCGAGCGGCTGCTGACCTGCGAATGCGAGCGGTCCGAGGCAACCACCCTGGCCCAGGCCTTCCAGATGATCAACGGGCCGACGGTCCGTCGCAAACTGGACGAGAGCGGCAACCGGATCGGCCGGTTGATGGCACGCGGCGCCAGGGATCGCGAGATCTTGGCCGAGCTCTACCTCGCCGCGCTCTGCCGTGAACCCAGGCCGGCCGAGTTCGATGCGATGGCCGATTACCTTCGCCGTGCCCGCCATCGACGAAGTGCCTGGGAGGACGTCGTTTGGGCGCTCTTGAACAGCAAGGAGTTCCTGCTCCGGCATTGAGATTCGGAATACGGATTTTTTGAACACGAAATACACGAAATGCACGAAAGGGAACGCAGGTCAGCGAGAGCCCAGCGTGAAGAGTTGTCACACCCAAAGTGCTTCTCCGTGGAAGTAATAGCGAGACGAAATGAAGGTATCCTAGAATTTTGTATGTTTCGTGTGTTTCGTGTATTTCGTGTTCAATTATTCTTCTAATCTTATAAGGACTCGTCCATGATGCGCGGTTGCCACGGCTACCAGATGACGAGCCGGCTGACGCGTCGGCGGCTCCTTCAGGCGGGCTGCGCCGGGATCGCCGGTCTGAACCTGCCGACCCTGCTCCGGGCCGCCGAAGGCTCCGGGTTGCGTGCGCGGGCCAGGAACGTGATCTTCCTGCACCAGTTCGGCGGCCCGTCGCACCTGGACACGTTCGACATGAAGCCCGACGCGCCCTCGGGGATCCGGGGCGAGTTCACGCCGATCGCGACTCAGCAACCCGGCCTGTCGGTCTCCGAGCATCTGCCCCGGTTCTCGACGGTGGTCGACCGCTTCGCGCAAGTCCGGTCGGTCCACCACACGATGAGGAACCACAACTCGGCGACCTATTACAGCCTGACCGGCCACGCGCCGCCGCTCGATGACATCCGCCTGCGCGACACTCAGGAGCTCTACCCGGCTTATGGCAGCACAGTCGCCCGGCTCCGGCCGTCGGACGACCCGGCGGTCCCCTCGTTTATCAGCTTCCCGTATGTCCTCCGCGACGGCAGCGTCTCGCCCGGCCAGCACGCCAGCTTCCTTGGCAAGGCGTTCGACCCCTTCTTCATCGGCCAGGACCCGAACCGTTCGAATTTCCGGCTGCCCGAGCTGAGCCTCCCCGAATCGCTCTCGCTGGACCGGCTGGAGGACCGCCGCGGTCTCCAGCGACTGATCGACCAGCAGACCGACCTGCTCGCCTCGTCGGAGACGGCGCGGGGGATCGACGCGTTCTACGCGCGGGCCCTGACAATGCTGAGCCGGCCCAAGGTCAAGCAAGCCTTCGACCTCTCGGCCGAGCCCGAGCGGCTCCGCGACGACTACGGCCGGACGACCTACGGCCAGAGCTGCCTGCTGGCTCGCCGGCTGGTCGAGGCGGGCGTGCGGTTCGTCACGGTCTATTACTCCCAGACGATCGGCGGCCGGGGCAACGGCGGCTGGGACACGCACGGCGACAACTTCAACCAGCTCAAGAACCGCCTCCTGCCGAACACGGATCGCACCGTGCCCACCTTGATCCTGGACCTCCAGGTGCGGCGGACTGCTCGACGAGACCCTGATCGTCTGGATGGGCGAATTCGGCCGATCGCCCAAGGTGACGAACACGAAGCAGTTCGGCCCCGACGGCCGCGACCACTGGCCGATGTGTTACACGGTCCTCTTCGCGGGCGGCGGAATCATTCCTGGTGCGATCTACGGCTCGAGCGACCACATCGGCGGCTATCCCGCCACCGATCCCGTGACGCCCGACGACATCGCCGCGACGATGTTCTGGGCCCTGGGCATCGACCCGGCCACCGAGGTGATCGATACCCTGGGACGCCCGCTTCCCATCGCGGCCGGCAAGCCGATCACACGCATCTTCGGATAGTCTTGCCGACGTCCGGCTGGAAAGTCGGACCTGCGCATTAAGTTTCGTTGACAAGAAACCGTGTTTCCTCGATGATTTCACACGCGAAAAATCACGGACGATCTCTCGGCGCGTTCGACCAAGGAGGGGCGACCATGCGGGCGGGACTTCGAGGCGTTCAGCATCTTGCGGTGATCTTCGGGCTCGTCGGTATCCTTTCCGGCTCAGCCGGAGCGGCTGCGCTGTACTCGGTGACGAACCTTGGCCCCGCCAACTCGAGCGGTAGCTACCTGGGGGCTCTCAGCGCGTCCGATCAGTCCGCATTCCAGTCGGGATCATTCGATGTCTATGCACATCCGGCAACGGTGTCCGGCTTAGGGGAGTTTCACCAGGGGGATATCGTTCGCACGGACCTGATGGATGGCGATATCATTCTCTCCAGCCCAAGTCTTGTGACCAGTAACAATCTGGGCGTGAATGCCGGTACATCATTCGAGACACTACCCAACCTTGGCAGTTCCAGTACGCAACAGCTCGTCATTTTCCTATCCGACCCGCATACCGTTACCAATCCCTCGAATGGCCAAACCCTTCAGAGCCCGGGATATCTCTCCCAGTATTTCACCAAGTTCCAATTCCAATTCTGGATCAATTCCAAGGAACGGTCGCGGGCATCAATGACAATCGCGTCATCGCGACCACCGAGGTGAATGGACAAGGCGTGAGAGTCCCCTATCTCCAGGGGGCTGGAGGGATCAACTCGGGAGCGATCGATCTGGGTAATCTGGGTGGCACCAACGCGGTCGCCAACGCCTTGAACAACGCGAATAATGTCGTCGGCTGGTCGCAGATCGCCAGCGGCGCCCAACATGCCTTCGTCTATTCCAACGGCATGATGCAGGACCTCAACCTCCTGATCCCGACCTCCGCGAACATCACCCTGATCTCCGCCGTGGGGATCGACGGCTCGGGCCGGATCGTGGCCTTCGGCACCGGCTCTTCGGGACAGACGGACGAATTCCTGCTGACGCCCGTGGTGTCCCCCGTTCCTGAGCCGAGCACGCTGGCGGTGTTCGGTCTGATGATGGCGGCCCTGGCCGCGCGTCGTGTCAATTCCGGCCGTTCGACCGGCCGAGCCGGACGGCGTGGCTCTCGACCCGGCCCAGACAGCGATTGAATGTCGCCAGCGTCGCGGCCAGAAGCGCCAGGGCAGTCAGCGCGTAGGCCAGAGTCCAGAGGATGCCCCAGCCCCAGGTTCCCCCGTGCGGGCCTTCAGTCACATCCGCGGTTACCATGCCAGCCCAGAAGAAGGGACTGAGCATCATCTGGAATCTCGAGTCCGGGTTCGGGCCGCCGAGGATCGCGATCATCCCGAACATCCAGCCGACCGTGACGAGGGTATACAGGCTGACCGTCAGCCCCACGGCGCGGCCGAGCCGGGAGCACCAGGTCGCCATGGCCAGTCCCAGGCTGGTGATCGCCGCGCCGCAGCATAAGACGAAGGTGACCATCAGGAGGGCCGTCGGCCATCTCTCGACTTGTGACCCGGTCGTGCCGACGACGACCAGCACCGGGAGGACCGCCAGCGGCGGGACCAGGCGAAACGTACCCAGCCACTTGCCGACCACGATCTCCCGTGTCGTCAACGTCGTCGACATCAGCACATCGAGGCTCCCCCTGACCCGCTCCTCGGCCAGCGAAGTCGCCGCGGTCACGCTCAGGAAGAGGAGGCCGATGGAAACCTGGAACGCGTTGACAAAGGGTGGCATCCCACTCCGGCCGCCTGCGTGGATCGCCAGCAGGCTGAAGCCCAGCGCCACCGCGACGAACGTCATCGCGATGATCCGCGCCCAGCGCCGGGGCCGGTTGCGGTGCCACTCGCGCCATAGGACCGGGTTGGAGTCCAGAGTCGGCCCCGACCAGCCGAAGATCCGGAAAGGCGTGCTCGCGATCATCTCGACGCCGGTTGCCGGATGCCGACGACCCGTCGCCTTCCGCTCCACATCGCGCGTGCAGACCCGTCGCATGGACCGCACCGCCAGCCCGGCGAGGATCGCGGAGAACCCCCAGGTCGCGAGAAGGAACACCAGGTAATCGCGCCAGTCCACCGAGCCCGGCTGCCAGTAAGGAGCGAAGGCCAGCCGGTATGGGTTAACCGACGGCGACGGTACGGCCAGAGACCAGCCGTTCGACCGGTTGATCTGTTCGAGCATGGGAGGGCCCAGCAGCCACAGGCCGAACACCGCGTACGTGGCCAGCAGCGCCTCGTGCGTCCTGCGGACCCAGATCGAGAAGACCAGGGCCAGGCAACAGCCAAGCACCGCGACGCCGAGCGTCACCACGAACGACCCGAGGAGCGCATCCGGATCGACCCCGCCCAGCAATGTGAGGATCTGCATGACCGGCAACGCGCAGGCGACGAGCGTCAAGATGGGAGTCAGCCGCGCGGCGAGCTTCCCCAGCACAATCTCCCGGTCGCTGAGGTCCGTGACGAGCAAATGCGTCAGGGTCCCTCGGGACCGGTCCAGGCAGATTGCCCCGGCGGTCGCGGCCGGCGCGGCCAGCAGCACCAGCGTCAACTGCGTGCCGATCACGGCCACGAAGAGCCCTTCGCCGAGCTGCGCCAGCCGCGGAGTCCCGTCGGGCCGGCGACCAAGACCGCCTCCCGGCTCATCCCAATTGCCAGGAAGGCTGCCAGCAAGCCCAGGACGAACAGCGATCGCAGCGCATAGACTTGCCAGCGCCTCGACGCGGTGATCCACTCGTAGACGAAGACGGGGCCCGGACCCCGGACAACCCTGTTGCTCATCGCAGACCCTCCGAGACACTCCCCGACCCTCTCGATGCTCCCATCTCTCCGGAAGTTACTCGGTCGGACTTCCCCGGTTATTTTGAAAGCGACGCGGACTTGACAAGGATCCCCGCGGCATCGATAACGGAATCCATGTTAAACATCACGGGATTGACAAGGGGACGCCATGCTCAAGATCCTCGGCGGCGGTGCCCGGGATTGTGACGGGATCACGCGGCGCAGTTTCCTCCAGGCCGGCGTGCTCGGCCTGGGAGGTCTGGCCCTATCGGATCTCCTGAAGCTTCGAGCGATCGGGGCAGCGGACGGGTCCGCGCGCGGGCGGAGCGTCATCCTGTTCTGGCTCAGCGGCGGCCCCGGTCACATGGAGACCTGGGACCCCAAGCCGGGCGCGACGAGCCAGTTTCGCGGCCCGTTCGGCGCGATCCCCACCAGCCTACCAGGTGTCCACTTCAGCGAGCTGCTGCCGGAGCAGGCCCGACGGACGGATCGGATGGCCATCGTCCGGTCGGTCAACCACGGGACGGGCGACCACACCAAGGGCAACCACTGGATGCTGACCGGTTACGAGGGGCCGGCGTTCAACGCCCCCGACAACGAGGTCCAGCGTCGGCCGTCGATGGGCTCGGCCGTGGCCCGGCTGCTGGGTCCAGGAGACCGGGGCCTACCTCCGTACGTGGCCGTGCCTCACCTCCGGGGAGGGACCGACAACCTGTTCCACTACGCGGCGTACCTCGGCGGCTACGCCAATCCTTTCATCGTGGAGTCGGACCCGAACGACGCCGGGTTCCGCGTCAAGAACCTGTCGATGCCGAAGGGCGTCTCGCTCGGCCGCCTGGAAGACCGCCGCCGGTTCCTGGAATCGATGGACCAGCTCCGCCACGACATTGATCCGGTACTCCGCGACCTCGACGCCTACCACCAGCGCGCCTTCGACATGATGATGGACAAATCGGTGACGCGCGCCTTTGACATCAACTCCGAGCCGGCGGTGCTCCGCGACCGCTACGGCCACCACACGTTCGGCCAGAGCGCCCTCCTGGCACGCCGATTGGTCGAAGCGGGCACGCCGTTCGTCACGGTGAACTGCGTCCCGTGGGACCACCATGGAACGCCCCCGCAGCTCAAGACCGAGGAAGGCGCACGCAAGTTGATCCCGCCGCTCGATCGCGCCATCGCGGCCCTGATCGACGACCTGATCGCCCGCGGGCTATTCGAATCCACGCTGGTCGTCGCGATGGGCGAGTTCGGCCGGACTCCGCGGATGAACCGCGACGCCGGTCGCGACCACTGGGGCCAGACCTTCAGCGTCCTGTTCGCCTGCGGATCGATGCAGATGGGCCAAATCATCGGCCGGAGCAGCCCCCGAGGCGAGTACGTCATGGACCGCCCGATCAGCCCGCAGGACGTCGCCGCCACCGTCTACCATCACCTCGGCATCGATGGCCGATCCGTCACCTTCGAGGATCGGACCGGCCGCCCCACCTACCTGATCGAACGCGGTGAGCCGATCCGCGAGCTCGTCGGGTAGAGATGCTGGCCCATGGATCGGAGGCAAGGGTCAAGGGGGTCAGGGAGTCAGACCCCGTGGCTCCAAACGGAGAATTCGTTGCGTCCCCGTTTGCAGTGCCGTTGCGTCCCCGTTTGCAGTGCCGTTGCGTCCCCGTTTGCAGTGCCTTTTTCACCCAATGAATTGCTCGTTTTCAGGCGCTCTGTTACGGTTGGGGATATACTACACGTGTCTTCGGTCATCCTCTCGCTCTATTCGGACGTCGCTAAGCTACCATGAGAGATAGAGACCGGGAACTGATGGAGCGAGCTATCGATCTGGCTTCCGAGTGTGAGCCGGAAGACCCCGATCGCATACCCAAAGTAGGGGCCGTGATTGCCATAGGTGGCGATATCCTGGGCGCTGGTCACCGTGGCACTGGCGTCGTTGGGGATGACGACCACGCCGAATTCAGGGCGCTGGCGAACGTGAAGAACCGGGCACTCCTTCGCGAAGCCACCGTTTACACGACACTTGAACCATGCACTCATCATGTCAGGACCAAGCCGCTCGAAGCCTGCACGGAACTATTGGTCGCAGCCCAGGTGAGGAAAGTGTTTGTCGGCATCCTCGACCCAAACCAAGGTGTTTGTGGTAAGGGAGTCGTCGAACTCCAGAAGTGCGACATCGAAGTCGAATTATTCCCCCACGACCTCGCCCAGCGCATCAGGAACGAGAACGAGCGATTCATCCGAGCGCAACAGACTTTGGGGATCAGATTTCTGCCTCTAGAAACCGATGCCCCGCTTGAGACGTTTAGGACCGCTGGCAAATACACGTTTAGGTGCGAATGTATTAATCCTCCGGGCAGCGATGTTTTCATTTTCTCGAACAGGCAGGGAGAATGGTGGCCCCAGCCACATCCTCTGAGACAGGTAGGCCAGACCAATGTCTGGGAGGCGGATGTTTTCTTCGGCGTCCATGGGCGACACACGATCCATATCGTCAAGGCGAGCGAGCTAGGCGTGCAGCTCGTCAACTATTATCGTAAGATCATACGTATGAGCATGGAAAGAAAGGAAGCCCTCCAGAGAATGGGTCTGAACGAACAGGACATTAGGCGCTTGTGGGGTGCTTATCCAGGAATTCAGATGCCGAGACTTCCGAAAGGGCTTGATTCTCAGGCCGTCATCGAGGTCGATGTGTCCAGAAAGCCAGAAGATCAGAACTGATGCTCGAAGAGGGTCAGTGGCCGGTGGTCAAAATCGGCTCCTGATCCTCTGAACTCGCTGAGCCCACCGAGCAGGCTTCGACCGGCAAAGTGCCAATCTTTTCGATCGGCGTCTACACCTCTCGAGAGATAACGCCATCGCCTCCTATGCCGAGGTAGGCTTTCCCCGCGCCATCGAATTGGTCAAGCGGCTCCGTCCCGCCACTCGATCTGCTCCTCGACGAACTCGCGCAGAGCGCCGAGGGAGACCAACAGGTTGACCGTCTGAGGTCTCATGAACGGCAGTCTCCTGACTGCCTGGTAGTTGTCCTTGACGATGTGGCCAAGGTACGCATCCCAATCGCCGACCAAGAGCTCGTTCTCCGCCGACCAATCGGAGTGCAGCTTCGTCGGTGACCTCCCCAGCGAGTTGGCAATCATCACCAAATGCTCCAACGTCCTGAGTGTCATCGACACCGGTCGCCGCACGAGGTTGGGGCTCGGGTAGACCGGCGATTCGAGCTTCGGGCTCGCCATCGCCATGATGAACGTCTCGAAGTACCACTTCGTGTTGACCATCGGGATGTCTCCCAGCGTGACCACGATGCCCATGAGAGGCTTGGACTTATCGATGTTCAGGGCATCGAACCTGCCCGAATGCAGGTCGTACGCGGTCGCGTAGAGTTGTCGGATCCCCTCGGCAATCCTGCGGGTAGTAGTGTCCTCCGAGACCGACTTCTCCGTCAAGACAGTCTTGGTGAACGAGACCGCCTTCGCCTCGACCAAGAGAATCTCGCCGGGAAACTCCAGGAGGAAGTCGCAACATTTCCCGCCCGCATGCTTCTTCAACTGAGCCTCGCCGTGCAGCGACACCCGCCCGTCGAGACAATCGAGGACGCGACCGACGTAGCCCGCGACGGCGCTGCCGATTTCTTGATCGAACTCATCGAGTCCCTTCATCAGCCGGTAGAGCCCCTCGCCGCCGTGACGGAACATCAGATCCTTGATCATCAGGACCATGGCCTCGTGCCCGACGGGGTCGCGTCCGATAGCGATGAGCGGGGCCTCCAGCAACACAGACCGGATTGACGAGTGCAAGTAAGGAGGAAGTTTCTTTCGCTCGTCGCGGAATCTCGCTCCGATCTGACTCGGCGTGCGGGTTGATAACTCCAGGAACGAACGTACCGCCTCCTCGGGGATGTCCTCGGAAAGATTACTCTGCCGAATGTAATCGATGATGGTTTCCGAGAGGAATAACCCGACGGGGCTATTCTCAGCCGCAGTTGCGGCAAGGAAGCAAAGACGGACCCATTGACGGGGCGTCAGCTTGTACTTCGCTCGGAACGCTCTGGACGATCGGGGCAGTGAGCCGGGTTGGGCATAAATGGTCAGGATGCGAGCGAAATCGTCTTCGCCATGTCTGTATTGCAGTTCCATCTGCTCGCGGTGGGCGATCCTGACGAAGTGGGCGAGGCTCAACCCGAGAACGTCATGCTGCATCGGGTCGTCGTGCTCGTGGTAAACGTTCATCGCGCGGCCGATTCGGTTCAGCGTAACAGGGTCCCGGCTTTGCCCTCGCGCGAAAGCGCAGCACGCCTCGACCGAGTGGACGGCGCGGAACGGGGGCGTCTGCCGCCATTTCTGGTCGTCCTTGCGGCACTCCCGCAGCCTGGCTGACATCGCGAGGATGTACTCGACCGGATCATGCCTCTTGAGGATGCCCTCAAGCAACTCGTAGAACCGCGCCATCCTTCGGTCGTTCTCCCATCGCCTCCGCTTTTCTGCGTCCATAGTTTTAGCCCAGACCGTAGACCGCGGGCGCCGCTCATTGCTCTACAGAAAGCAAACCAGAGTCGCAGGCACCTGTTGCATTTTACCCCACAAGAGTCGGACAGCCGGGGCAGGCCCGAGGTTCATTTGGTATTCGCCATGAGCCAGTCGGGGCAGATCCGGGAACGCCATATCGTCGAAGGTCGCAGCAATAAACGCGGCTTACGTCTCCATGTATCCGCGTATTCGCGCACTCGGGGTCTTTGGCTTGACCGGCCTACAATTGGCAGTGTATCATTGATCAGTTCAAAATAGAAGGAGAAGCCATGCACTTTCGCTTCAAATTCGAGCGCGCCTTGCAGGCGAGCGCTTGCCTCCTCCGATTCGACCGCAAGAAAATGAGCTACCTTCGTCTCCTGAAGCTCCTTTATATCGCCGATCGCGAGTGGTTAGCAGAGACCGGAGAGTCCATTACGGGCGACCGTGTTTATGCGATGAAACAAGGGCCGGTCCTTTCGACCCTCTACGACTTGATCAAAGGGAATGGGACTCGTGCCGGGGAGTGGGACGACTTTATCCATACCGACGGGTACGCGGTCGAACTCGTGGCGGATCCCGGTCGAGGCGAGTTGTCCAAGGGCATCGTGGAGAAGCTTGCTGAAGTAACCGAGCGGTATCATCAGATCGACGACTGGGAGCTTTCCGAGCACACCCACGGGTTCAAGGAGTGGGTCGATCACTTCAAGGGCAGTGCGAGCCCGATACCGTGGCAGGATATCCTCGTGGCCCAGGACCGGCCAGACATGGTGGCCGTCGTCGAGCGTGACGAGGCCGCGCGCCAGGTCTTCGAGGATGTCTTCGGACCTGAGCCATGAAGGCTGGCGACACCTTCTATATCCGTGACCGGGAGGTCGATACCCACCTCTGGGTCGTGATCTCAGATCCAGACAGGGATCCCGCGCGTGGTCATGGTCGGTATGACCACCTACGAAAACTACAAAGAAGACGTGTGTCTCCTGGATGTCGGCGACCATCCGAACATCAGCCACAAGACCTGCATCGCCTACAACGAAGCGAGAATGACGACCCTGGAAAGCTTGACCAGGTTAGGTGACGGCGGTCACCTGAACATTCAGGCTCCGGTATCGGAAGACGTTCTCTCGCAGATCCGGGCCGGAGTCAGTAGGTTGACCAAGATCCATTATAAATACGGCTCTTCTGCAAAACGTGTGGGTAGGAAATCGTGTATTGCGGCCCTGAAACCCCTCGTTTGAAGGGCCTTTTGGCTTCTCTTCGGCGCGAAGAATCTGGCATGATGACCGGATGCGAAAACAACGTCGATTGGAAGATGCGTACCGGTTTATCGGTTTCCGTCCGGACCCCAGGGTCCGTGGCATCTTCGGAGATCCCAAGGCGCGGATCGTGCGGCTCCTGCGCCGGGGGAAAAAATGGCCTGCGGCGCCTGTGGGCGGATTCAGCGAACCTTTTACGACCGCACGACCCGTCGAGTACGCGACCTCTCCTGTGGCGACACCCGGGTCTACCTGGAGTTCGAGGTCCGGCGAGTGTCTTGCCGGAGCTGCGGCGCCGTGAAACGGGAGCATCTGCCCTGGTTGGCCAACAACCCTTTCTACACCAAGCGGTTCGCCTTCTATGTGGGGCGGCGCTGTCGGGCCTCGACGGTCCGGGATGTGGCCCGCGAACTCCGGCTCGATTGGAGAACCGTCAAGGCGCTGGAAATGGAGTACATGGGCGAGCAACTCCGACGCGCCGGGACGCCTGGCCCGAAGGTGATCGGCATCGACGAACTCTCCATCGGCAAGGGGCACAACTACCGCATCGTCGTGAGCGATTTGATCCGCGGCCGGCCGATCTGGTTCGGAGGCACGGATCGATCCGAGGAGAGCATGGACCTCTTCTTCCAGTGGCTGGGGCCGCGGAAATGCAAGGGAATCCGCCTGGCCGTGATGGACATGTGGAAGGCGTTCCGCAACTCCACCCTCAAGACGGGGAACGCGCCCAGGCCGGCATCCTCTATGACAAGTTTCACATTCTCAAGCACTTGAACGAGGCCTTGGACAAGGTGCGCAAGAGCGAGTACGCCCGGCTCTCGGGAAAGGACCGAAAGTTCATCAAGGGCCAGAAGTACACACTGCTGTCCCGCCGGGCCAACTTGTCCCAGGAGGGGCGCCAGTCGTTGAAGGCGCTGTTCAAGGCCAACAGGAGGTTGAACAAAGCCTACCTCCTCAAGGAGATGTTCGGTCAGCTCTGGGATTACAAGCGGGAGGTATGGGCGCGGCGATTCTTCGAGCGATGGAAATCGGCCTTGAGGTGGCAACGCCTCAAGCCGTACGAGAAGTTCGCACGGATGGTCGATGAGCACTGGGACGGAATCGCGTCGTATTGCCATGAGGAGAACAAGGTGCCCTTGGGTTTCGTCGAAGGGATCAACAACAAGATCCGCGTCATCCAACGACGGGCCTACGGACTTCGAGACGAAGAATACCTCCGGCTCAAAATCCTCACGTGCATGCTGCCGGAAATCTGAAAATCGGTCCGAAGTTACCCACACGCTTTGCAGAAGAGCCATAAATACATCGAGGTTCTGCTCGACCAGGAGGTCGTCGAGTGATTCGATGTGCCACTTGGACCGCCCGATCAGCCCGCAGGACGTCGCCGCCACCGTCTACCACCACCTCGGCATCGACGGCCGATCCATCACCTTCGAGGATCGGACCGGCCGCCCCACCTACCGGATCGAGCGCGGTGAGCCGATCCGAGAGCTCGTCGGGTAGAGGACCGGGGCTCACGAATCGGGGTCAGGGGTCAAGTGGCTCGGAAGTCAGACCCCGCGCCTCCAAATGGCGAACGTCCGGCTTCCGCGTTCCCGGGCCTCTGGTCCCGTTTTTTGGTTCTCTGACAATTGTCGTTGCAGACGAGACAGATTCTGGTAGGATAGTGTAAACGGCAAGCCAAGAATCTCGCCTCGCGCGGAGACGACCTTCTCATGCGAATTCAAGTCGAGACTCCCGCCGCCCCCGAGGCTGTGAGCGGTACGTCGCGGAAGCTGCTCCAGTTGATGCGCAAGAGGCTTCGCCAGCTCGCGTGGGTCTCGATCGTCCTGGTGATCTGCCTCGCGATCGCCGCCGGGGCCCTCGCAATCTGGTGGCTGAGGAGCCTCAACGGGCTCCCCGACATCGGCGACCCGTTCGATGTCGCGGAGTTCCGGGCTTTCCGCATCTCCGATGAACCGAATGCCTTCACCTTGGTGCGGCGGGCGAATCAGAAGTTCACCCCCATGCCCCTGAACCTGAACGTGGGCGATCCGAAGGTCCACGACTGGTTCGAGGCGAACCGCCCGCTGGTGGACCTGTTTATCCAGGCGGCTGAATGTGCCGACGGCATCTCGGGGCCGGAGGATGTGAACCAAGGGCGGTACTACCCTATTCAGAGCAATTGGTGGGACGGGACGCTGTTCGCCATGACGTACCATGAGGGCGGACGGTGCGCGGATATCGGCAACATGGCCGGCGCCTGGGACTGCTATCGAGCCATCCTCCGCATGTACGTCCACTTGCGGCGGCGCGAGCGGCTGGCGATTCGCCTGCGTGCCGCTCTCCATCACGGCGAAATCCAGCAGCGTCTGGCGAAATGGGCGGCAGATCCCAGGACCACGATTCCCCAGATTCGACGCGCCCTGGAGGAAGTGATCGTGTGCCGGCCGAGGCCCGAATGGGATTCGTTCACACTCAAGCGGGAGTATCTCGATCTCATGCAATTCCTGGACGGGCCGGTCGATCCCCCTCCCGAGCAGATCGAGGAGGAGCTGACCTATCGACTCGGTGATCTGGAGTTGCCGGCCGACCTGACGCTAAAGTTCCACAGCATGAAGCGCCAGCTCGCGCGAGCCCGAACGCAGCCGCCGCGTCATTCGATTACTCTTCGCCAACTGGCTGGCACACGTGGAGAACACCGACCCGCAGCAACGCCGGCCGGCGGTGCGGGCGCGCTTCCACGTTGCACAGCGGACGACCAGCGTATCACTTTATCCCGTGAGCCCCGACGCGCCGGCAGGCGCCCGCGCGCTGTCACCGCAGGAGGTGGCAAGCTGGCTGGTCACGACCAACGATGCCAGGGTGGCTTTCCAGTACCCGTGGTACCTCTGGCCGGCCGTTCGCCAGAGGGAACAGCGTGGCTATCGGGCGCTACTCGTGGCCCTTGCCAGTGAGCTCTATCACCGCGAGCGCGGCGCCCTCCCACCTTCGGAAGACGCCCTGGTCGGGACCTATCTCGAAAGCCTGCCCGACGACGGTTCGGCCGAGCTCGGCGATGAAACGACACCGACCGTATCGGATTCCGCCAGCTCGGCCCAGACATCGCCGAAGTGATGCTTTCTGCCGCGAGTACGGCGATCGCACTCCGCCCTCGCGCGAGACTCACGCCATCGTTCGCAGGTGGTCGGCGAGACGATCGAAGCTCATGGACACGCCATATTTCATCCCCGTCTCGAGCACCGCGTCGCGAGCGTCTTTCGACGCATAGAGAACCGTTTGTGTCATCGTCGTCCTGCCATCTTCCTCGGTGAGGACCAGCGTGTTGAGCGTTTCGGGCCAGTCGCCACCCCACGACTCGGTGGTGACCAGCCGCTCGGGCGGCGTGATCTCGCGATACACGCCGCGCATCTCCATCTCGGTTCCGTCCGCTTGACGCCAGCCGAAGTGCCACGCCCCGCCCGGACGGAGGTCAATCTCGCAGACCGGCATGGTCCAGCCTGGCGGCCCCAACATCCAGTGCGGCACGTGCTCGGGGTTGGTCCAGGCCTCCCAGACGAGCCGGCGCGGCGCGGCGAAGACGCGCGTCATGGCAAACTCCCGATCCGACGGCATCGTGAATGTCGTGGCACCGACCTTATTCGCCGTGTCCATGATTCCGCTCCTTCTCTTTCATGTGTTCGAGGTACTCATCGAGTCGTTGGTAGTTCGCCTCCCAGAAGCGACGATAGTTCTCGGCCCAGTCGGCGACCTCTTTCAGCGGCGCCGCCTCCAGACGGCAGGGGCGCCATTGCGCCTCCCGGCCGCGCGCGATCAGGCCGGCCCGCTCGAGGACCCGGAGGTGCTTGGAGATCGCAGGACCGCTCATCGCGAACGGCGCCGAGAGGTCCTTGACGGTCGCCGGGCCCGCGGCAAGCCGTGCGAGGATCGCGCGGCGCGTGGGGTCGGCCAGAGCCGCGAAGGTGCTGCTCAAGGTATCCGTTGCCATGTTTATATAACATTTCGATTATCTAATCTAGTGGTTATATAGACCGCGGCGGATTGCCTGTCAAGCGCCCTCGTGAAACGGAGTATCGACCTCAAAAGGAATAAGAGTCTGTTCCAGAAGGGCGAGCGGGGGCGTCAGCCACCTGTCCGGTGAGCGACGGACCTCCAAGACAGGGGGCTGACGCCCCCCGCTCGCCCGGACCGGCGCCTTCTGGGACAGACTCTAAGTCGCCCCGCCGGGGGATGTCCGGGCAGACGGCCTCTGACCTTTCCGTCGTGGTCAAGCGAGGGGCAGGCCGTGCTCAACCGCGGGTGCGTCGAGCAGCGCACGCAAGACGCGATGATCCACGGGCTTGACCAGCAGGCGATCGCACCCCGGCGGGGCGTCCTGGTCCCCATATCCCGAGATGGCGATGATCAGCGCCCCGGCCGTGGCGTTATTCTCGCGCAGCTCCAGCGCGACCTCCTGACCGGTCTTCCCTGGCAGAGTCAGGTCCAGCAACACGACTTCGGGCAGGAATTCGAACGCCACCTCGAGGGCCTTCACTCCGTCAAAGGCAGTCCGCGTCTCGAACCCTTCGAGGTTGAGGAGGAGGCTCATCATCTTGGCCGTGTCAACGCTGTCGTTGACGATCAGCACGCGCTTCCCTGGGACGCGGCCGTCTGTCTCGCTCATGATCGAAACCTCCTGTTTTCCCGGTTCCTATGCGTGGCCTGTCCTCCCGGCAAGGCTGGCGATGACGGCCGTCAATTCTTCGGGGTCGAACCGGCTTCGCCACGTGGGTCTGGAAGCCGGCCCGCAGCGCCCGCTTCCGATCCTCGACCCTGGCGAATGCCGTCAGGGCCGCGGCCGGGAGTTCCTTCGCCGAGTAACTTGCCCTCACCTGCCTGATGAAATCATACCCATCTTCCTCGGGCATGCCTACATCGCTCACGATCACATGGGGCTGGAACGTCGCGATGAGGCCCAGGCCTTCGGCCGGAGTCGCCGCGACGACCACTTCCGCCTCGCACTCGATGAGCACCCGGCGGATGATCTGCCGGGCATCCGGCTCGTCGTCGACGACGAGCACTCTCAGGCCCTTCAAGGCCCCACCCTGGCAATAATCCTCCGCCGGCTCTTCCTCTTTGGGGCGGGCTTGCCTCGTCTCGGGCCGATCGGCATGGACGACCGCGATGGGAAGCGTCACGGTGAAGGTCGCTCCCTGGCCCTCGCCGGGGCTCTTGGCCCGGATGCTCCCGCCGTGCATCTCGACGAGCTGCTTGACGATGGCGAGGCCCAACCCGAGGCCGCCGTATCGTCTCGTCGTGCTGGCGTCGGCCTGGCGGAAACGGTCGAAGACGTGCGGCAGGAACTCCGGCTTGATGCCCATGCCGGTGTCGATGACGCTCACCTCAACGTGCGAGTTGACCCGCTCCAGGAGCACCTGCACCTTGCCGCCCTTGGGCGTGAACTTCACCGCGTTGGAGAGCAGGTTCCAGACGATCTGCTGGAGCCGGGCGGCGTCACCCATAACCGGACCGGCCAGGGAGTCGAGCACCTTGTGAACGCGGATTCCACGGGCGCTGACCGCCGGCATGACGGCGGCCACCGCCGCCTCGATGACGACGATGAGGTCCAGCCGCTGGACTTCGAGCCGCAAATTGCCCGAGATGATGCGCGAGATGTCGAGCAGGTCCTCGATGAGCTGGGCCTGGATCTGAGAATTCCGCTCGATCGCCGAGAGGCCCTCTTCCCGGTCCGCGTCGTCGACCTTGCCGGTGCGGAGGATCCTCGCCCAGCCGATGATGGCGTTGAGCGGGGTCCGCAGCTCGTGGGAGAGGGTGGCCAGGAACTCGTCCTTCATCCGGTTCGCGGCCTCGGCCTCCGCCCTCGCCGCCTCGGCGGCCTGGTAGAGCCGGTTCCGCTCCTCGGCCGACCGCTTCATCTCCTCGATGTTGTCGCGGATCTCGTACTGCCTTCGCCGGGCCGCCAGGGCCGCCCTGACGGCACTGAGCAGCGGCTCGATGCGGACGGGCCGCTCGACGAGGACGACATTCGCGAACGATTTGAGGACGGACTGCGCCTTCCAGAGGTGGTCCTTCCCCGCCGAGAGCACGATCAGCGACAGGCTCGACCATGCGGGCTGCCGCCCGAGCATTCCCAGGAAGGCCGCGGCGTCCTTCGACGCGAAGAATTCTTCCATCAGGATGACCGCTCCGGCCCCTTCCTCCACGGCCGGGCCCAGGTCTTCATACACCTCGAAGACTTCCGACACGAAGCCGGACTCGGTCAAGATGTTCCGGGCCATGGCCGCATCCCGCAGCGTCGGGGCGAGCATCAAGACACGATCGCCGACGGCATCGCGGCCGCCCGCGTCATTAGACAGCATCCGTCCTCCCCTCCTCTCGGAGCGGGCGGATCTCCCCTTCGTACTGGGGCACGCCGGTCATGATGCCCCGGAAGCCCTTCAGGGGCTCGCCCACCTGGATGCCATCGTTCCGGATCATCAGCTCGCGGAGCGACCGCTCGTGCGAGCCGGTCCGCTTCTTGAAGACGCTGATCGCCTGGCGGATCTGGGCGTCGACCTCGAAGTAGCGGAGGAGGAACACGGTATCGGCGAGATAGCTCACATCGAGCTCGGCCGAATTCGCCATGAGGAGGCCATGCTGGGCCACGACGACGATGGTCACGATCCCCTGCTGGTTCAGATAGGCGAAGAGCTCGTGGAGGTGCGTCGTGAGAAACCGCTCCTCGGGCATGGCCGACATGTATCCGTTCAGGCTATCGATGACGATGAGCTTCGCCCCGCCCGCGACGACCCGCGTCACCTTGTCGGCGAACGCGCCGGGGGAGAGCTCGGCCGGGTCCACCTGCTGGGCGTGGAGCTGCCCGTCCGCCAGGAATTGCCGGATACCGTTGGAGCAGAGCTTCTCCGAGCGGGAGAAGAGCGTGTCGATGACCTCGTCGAAGGTGAAGACCGCCGCCTTTCGCCCCGCGGCCAGGGCCTTGGCGACGAACTGCATGGCGATGGTGGACTTGCCGACCCCCGCGGGCCCGAGGACTAACGTCGTCGTGCCTGCCTGGAGGCCACCTTGCGTCAAGAGATCGAGATTCGCGATGCCGCTCGAGAACATCTCCGGCTCGAACCGTTCGTGGTGCTCGGCCGCGACGAGCCGCGGATGGACCACCACCCCACCCTGGACGATCTCGTAGTCGTGGTAGCCATCCTGGAAGTCGGCCCCGCGGACCTTCGTCACATTCAGCCGCCGCCTGGCCCCGCCGTAGCCGGGCAGATACTTCTCCATGACGATGTTGCCACCGACGAGGCTCTCGGGCTGGATCTGCCCCAGGGGGTTCGTCCGGTCGTCGAGCATCAGCACCGTGATCTTCTGCTCTTCGAAGTAATGCTTGAGGGAGAGGAGCTGACGGCGATAGCGCAACGAGTCGGCGGCCAGGAGCCGCAATTCCGAGAGCCCGTCGAAGACGACGTGCCTGGGCTTGATGCGTTCGACCTCGGCGATGATCTGCCGCGTCGTCTCGCCCAGCTCGACCTCGGACGGGTGGAAGACGACGTAATGGGACTCGCCGCTAACGTTGAAGTCGGACCGCGTCATGTCGCTGACTTCGATGGCGTCGAGGGTCCAGCCGTGCGAGCGACAGGCGCGTTCGATATCGCTCCGGGTCTCGGTCAGGGTGATGTAGAGGCCCCGCTCGCCATTGCGGGCGCACGACATAAGGTACTGGAGCGCAAGGGTCGTCTTGCCGGAGCCCGGATCTCCTTGGAGGAGATAGAACCCTTCGCGGAGGAAACCGCCGCCGAGGATGTGATCGAGCCCAAGGATACCGGTCGAGATGTATTCACTGTCAGCGTCCTGCAGCCGTCCCATCGATCACCCTTTAGCTTTCATGAGGCCGAGCCCTCGGAGGTCGTCCATGGAACCTCGCTCTCGCACGGCGTGGGTGCTGAATGCCGGTACTCCGACCGATCCGGATATCGGGTGATCGGTCTCGTAGCAATTCGCATACCAAGTTCTGGCTTGGGCCGTCGAAGCCGGGCGCAGCCTGTGGCCCTTCGCACCTTTCCTCGCTCACCCCTTCCGCTCGATGATCTGCACGAATCGTGCCAGTTCAGACTCTACCTCCGTAGAATCCCTGCGCCGTGCCGCCATCTGGGGGATCCTTGATTCCGAATTCCCGATTCCCGAATCCCTCTTCATCCGGAATCCGGAATTCGGAATTGGGAATCCGGAATCCGGAATTCGGAATTGGGAATCCGGAATCCGGAATTCGGAATTGGGAATCCGGAATCCGGAATTGGGAATCCGGAATTGGGAATCCGGAATCCGGAATTGGGAATCCTCAATCCCTCTTGGGTTGCGGCCGAAGGCCGCGTTAGGAAAAGGGTCCTTCTCGACTTACGGCAGCGTGCAGTAACAGACGCCCCGCGAATCGGAGTGATGCCCGCGCGAACATGGGTTCATCGTGGTTCTCGGGCGGTCGCTTCCCGCCCTCCGATCTCCTCGGCCCCACGGTCAACTCAGTAGCGGAGCACGGCCGCGATCCGCTGGTGGAGGTCGAGGACGCCCGGGTCGTAGAAGAACACCTCGCCGCCGGCGGCGATGACCCTCTCGATCACCTCGTCCACGGCGTCATCCAGGGACGCCGCCCCTCGGCCGGTGTAGGGGAGTAGGCGATCACCCTGAGGGCTCAGGTCCGCGGGATGTTCGAAGTCGGTCTCGACCAGCAGGATCTGGCAGCGTTTCTCGAGGGCGGCCCGCCACACCTGATCGATCCCTGACGCGTGGCGGTTGACGCTCACCGCCTCGTGGAGTCGGGCCAGCGCCCGGGTCCGCCTCAGGGTCGCACCCGACTTGAAGATGGGCCAGACGAGCCTGCCGAGGGCGGTGGGGTTCGGGTCGTCATGGCTTCCGGCCAGGACGCCGACGATCGCGTTGGGATCCTTGGATCCCCTGGCCCCCCGGGAGTCGGGACGCCCCGCCGCGACCCTTGTGGACCATCGGGAAGGGCTTGGCGGCGTATTCGGTCAGGACGTTGGTCGACGCGTCGAACAGCCGCGTCGGTTTCTCGGTCAACACGAGGACCCGGTAGCACGGGGCCCGGTTGAGCGCATAGACCAGGTCGCGGGTTGCGAACGTCGCGTCGATCACAATCCTCGCCCTCGGGCGGAACGGGAGGTGAACCGCGGTTGCCACGTCCCGGCTCGCGAACAGGGCCAGGCCATCGAGTGAATGCTCCCAGTCCACGTGGTCGACGAGCCGGTTCAGGTTCTGGACCAGGGCCGCGACCTCGCGCTTCTTGAACTCGCTCTCGAGGCGCCTCAGCCCTTGCTCAGCGAGGTTCTTCACGACGATCCGATCCTTGTGGGTCGCGGGAGCCGTTCGGTGGGTGGGGGCGAGCAGGGAAAGCGACGGGTAATCCTGCTGGCCCTGGAGCCGCTTCAGTTCGCTGCGACAGATCATGGGTCACCTTGTCTCCGGACGAATGGGGACCTCGCCAGGCGGGCGAGTGCTCGGGCGGACCAGCGGCGGTCCCGGACGATCACGGGCCGATCTCTCGCCCGGGCCACCCAAGTGTCCTACTAGTCTACACAAAGACCCACCCTACAAATCTCATTGGTACAGGCGATTACCGATTTCGGCCCATGAGCCAAGGGCCTATTGGTCCCCAAAGGGCCGAGCCGGAAAGGCCATATCCATGATTGGTAATTTGAGATCTTCCCGTGAGAGGAGGACTTGGGAGTCGGGATGGGACTGGATCATGCGGAGGTCTCGGAAGCCCCGCGCGATTGCCAGGCGGAGATTGGCGGCGGCCTGGTCGAGATCGAGGTCGCGGACGGCTCTGGCCCGATCGGAAATGGACGTCTTGCCGTAGCCGATCACGAGGGCCCTCTCCAACTGCCTGAAGGCCAGGTTGACCAACTCCGTGGGCGGACGCTCTTGCCACAAGGCCACACGGTCGCCATCGGCCTTCTCGGCATCCGCGAGCAACTTGAGGGCGCGAAGGACATGGGCCAGGTCCCAAAGCACCTCGCTGCGCCATCGGCGTTCCTCAACGCCCGCCTCATCGACCCGAGGCGCGAGCCCCAGGACGTACTGCACCTCGCGGCGTGATCGGCGTTCTTCGCTGCCCTCTTTGTCGGACGTCGCGGGATTCACTTCAGGTCGCAACATCACCAGAGCTCGTTCGAGCCGTTGCTTGGCCTCTACCGCGAGTCCTTGATCGAACAGCGTGTTCGCTTCTCGGTCGAGCGCCGCGCCGAGCAGAACTCGCAGCGCGGCGTCTCCCGGCGTGGCGGCCGACCAGCGATCCAGGATCGTTCGCGCGTCAGTAAACGTCTTCCGTGCGGCGGCCGAGTCGCCATCGTGGCGCTCGATCGTTCCCTGCCGGATCAACGACTTCAAGACCTCGAGGGAGTAATAGCGGATTCCCGGATGAGCCGCGTTGAGCTCGCGGAACAGCCGCAGGGAACGCCGGTAGCGTGCCAGTCCTTCGGCGACACGCCCGAGGTCCACGAATTGCTCGCCGAGATTGTCGAGGTGATTGGCGAGATAGGCTCGGTACCCGTCGACCTCCTTCGCCTTGTCGACGGCCTGTTGCTGTTCGGCCACGGCTTGCTCGAACGCGGCGAGCGCCTCGATATTCTTCCGATCCTCGTCGTACAGGACGCCGAGGTAGTTCCAGCTCAGGCCGAGCTCGCAGCGATAACCCGCCTGGTCGGGCTGCTCGCGAACCAGGGCTTTGAGGACGTCTACGGACCGTTGGATCGACTGGAACGCCTTGGTGTCCTCATGGGCTTCGTGCTGGACCTGGGCGACCTCGCGACAACTCAATCCCAGCTTGGCCTTGTACTCGGTGACCGACGGGTGGGAATCGACCAGAGCATATCGATAATCAAGTGATTGTTCTAAAGACTTGAGCGCATCATCGATCTCCTCCTTCTCCTTGTGAATCCAGCCGATGTTGGAATGACTCAGCGCCATCAGGTTCAAGAGCCAGAGAGGTTTGGGGCCGACTTTCACTTGTTTCAAGACGGTCAGGCAGATGTTCTGGACCTCGCGAAACGACTCGAGCGCTTCGTTGCTGTTGCGCCGTTTGTAGTATGCGTACCCGAGGACGTTGGTGATCTCCGCCAGACTTTTTTGGTAGGCATGCTTATTCGGGTATCCTTTGATCAAGCCTTTCTCGATGGCTTTGGCTTTCTCGAGGAGGACCAGGCTCTCGCCGGGCTGTTCCCTCCTCGCCTGGATCGCGGCGATTTCCGAATAGCAATCGGCCAAACTCGACTGGTAACCCGGCTCGAGCGGGTACGCCGCCGCGAGCGGCTCCAGGATCGCACGTGCTCGCGTGAGCGACTTCGTCGCCCCATCAAGATCGAGGTTGGGGGCCGTGTCCTGCAGCTTACCGACGGCCAGGTACGATGCGCCCAGGTCGCCTTGAAGCTCATGGTCGTCGGGACGAGTCGCGACGAGCGGTTCCCAGATGGCCTGGGCCTGGTGAGTAAGCCTCGATCGCCTGGTTCGGTGATTCGACTTCCTGGGTGATCTGTCCCACCCGAAAGTAGGCGCGCGCCAGTTGTCGGCGGAGGAGTGGATCCTGGCTCCGCTGGTTGACGAAGCCCTTGTAGTACTCGAGCGCGGAATTGAGCAGCTCCTGGCGAAGTCTGCGAATATCGACGGAATCCTGGAGCTTGAAGAGTGTGTTTTCACTGACGCTCGTCAAGTAGTCGTCTACGGCCTTGAGGGCCATGTTGAAGTTGGTCTCGGCCTCCTTGCGAACCTCGGCTTCGCGGCGGAATCCGACGTCCAGTTCGGCGTTCTTGGCCATCAACTGGCTATTGGCCCGCGCCTGCACGCCCAGTACGGCCCCCAGACCGGCCAGGGCCACCAGCATGGCCGCACCGACCGCGGTGACTCCGGTCCGATGCCTCGTCAGCCAGCGGGTGAGCGTCCGGGTCCAGGATTCGCGATAAGCCGCCACGGGCTCGTCGGCCATCCACCGCTCCACGTCCTCGCCGAGCGACTTGGAGGTTGCGTAGCGGTCCGCCGGATCCAAGGACATCGCCTTGAGACAAACCGCCTCCAGCGCCCGGTCGATCGACGGGACGAGAGACCGGGGCGGCGGGAACGCGCCCCGCTGCACGTCCGCGATCACGTCGTTCACGTCGCCTTCGAACGGCGGCTTTCCCGTCAGTAAACAGTAGAGCGTCGCCCCCAGGCTATAGACGTCTGACCGCGGGCCCAGACGCTCCAGGTCGCCGCGGGCTTGCTCCGGGCTCATGTACGCCGGCGTTCCCAGTGCGCTGCCGGGCAGCGTCTCGGACGACCCGCTGGCCGGGCTGGGCATGAGCGGCCGCTCGTCCGCGGTACCGGCGTCGGCCCGACCTCGCGCCCTGGCCAGTCCCCAGTCGACGATCAGGGTCTCGCCGTGCTTGCCAACGATGATGTTCGCCGGCTTGATGTCGCGGTGGAGGACGCCGCGCGAATGGGCGTAGTCGATGGCGTTACACACATCGAGGAAGCGTCGCAGAAGCTTGCGCAGCTCGAGGGAACGTCGGCCGAGTATCGCTTTTCAAAGCCTGCTCATGATGGAAGCGGTCGATGGCCTCCTTGAGGGAATCACCCCGGATGAATCGCATGGCGTAATAGGGCCGGCCACTGGCGTAGGTTCCCAGGCCGTAGACCGGCACGATTCCGGGATGCTCCAGGCCGCCCGTGACCTCGGCTTCGAGCAGGAATCGCTGGCGGCTGACGGGGTCGTCGGCGTGGGAGTCGAGGATCTGCTTCAGCGCCACCTCGCGGTTCAGCTCGCGGTCGAGGGCCACGAAGACGACACCGAGGCCACCCCTGGCATGCGGGCGCAGGACGTGGAACCGCTGACCGTCGGAGGTGGCCGAGCCGACCGAGAGCGTGGCGGTGCGGTCGGAGGTGGGACCGACGTCGGTCTCGGTGGGCTCCGAGCCGGTGCCGAGGTGGTCGAGTGTGGCCTCGACGTCGGGGTCGGCGAGGAGTGTGAGGGCCTCGCGGGCGGATCGGCCGGCGGGGATGGTGGCGAGGCTCTTCTCCGGACTCCCACCGTGCTTCTTGAGGTGCAGGACAACCATCGCCTCGATCACGCCGCGCTGGTCGGCGTCCAGGTCGCCGCGGTCGATGAGGTGGTCGGCAAGGGGGCGCGCCTTGTCGCGCGTCCAGGCCTGGAAGGCGGCGACGAGTTGGCCCTGATCGATGAGGCCGACCTGCAAGGCGAGCAAACCGAGGAGGAGGTTGCGCTCGGGATCGACGGGCGCCATGCGAATGATCTCCCGGCCGTCCGGCGAGGCCCACGGGTGTCTGGACTCCGACGTCGGTGTCCTCCCACCGGGCCACGAACCGGATCCGTAAGATTATCGCATGACCGCTCGTCTTGTGCAGCCGGGCCCCGTTTGATCGGGCCTTGCCTTGGAGTCTTCCTTCGTAGGATCCCTGCGCCGTGCCGCGCATCGGAGGATTCCGAATTCCAGACTCGAGATTCCCGAATCATCCCCCTTCGGGAATCCGGAATCGCGAATCGGGAATCCCACTTTTGGTTGCGGCCGAAGGCCGCGTTAGAGTCGTCCTCCGTAGGCTCCCTGCGCCGTGCGCGCCTCTGGGGATTCCGAATTCCGGATTCGAGATTCCGGATTCCCGGATCCTTCCCCTTCGGGAATCCGGAATCTCGAATCGGGAATCCCGATGGGGTTGCGGCCGAAGGCCGCGTTAGGACAAGTGTCAACAGAAAAGCGAATATGCTAGATATATATACAGCGGACATGATTGCCGATTCGGCAGCAGACGCAGGGGTCCCCTTGTGAATCGCCGTGGCAGCACCCGCCTGGAGGAGGGTTGCAGTTGCACGCCGAACCGAATGACGACAGAGCCGCTCGCACCGTGTCGGAGGTCGCCTTCGCGACAAATGCCCGCGTTATGAGCGGCGAAGCCTCGTAGTGAGTTGTGGACTGGCTCAACGACACAGAGGCAGTGAATCCCGGGAGTCTCATGGTCAGTCTCTCCTGTACCACGCAAACCTGGTGGGCGTAGTACGGCGTGAGTTTCGAGACGAGGAAAGGAAACGGTTCAGTGACGTTGACACGGACGAAATACTTGTCGATCACGTCCGTCTCGCGACGGACGAACGAAACGATGAGTTCGACGATCTTGCGGATTCCTCTCAATGAAGACGGTTGGAGGTCCACCGCGCTGAGCGAGCGATTGTAACCGAATTGCTCGGTGACCAACGCGAAAATCTGATCGTTCCGCACAGCCAGGTCATTGAGCGCGCGGGGTTCGTCGGTTCCACCGGCGTTGTCGGCGATTTGAAGCGACAACAGGCCGAACATTCAGCGTCGTTTCCACAGTTCCGTCGTCAGGTAGAGATGCAAGTCGCGCTGGAAGGGTGAACGCTCGCCGGAACGAACACACCAGCGCCCGCTCGATAATGCCGCTGGCCCGTCTGATCGAGTGAGACTTGTGCGTTGAAATGCGGGATGCTCATTTTAGTCCCCTGGTGATGAGGAATGGCGCGAACGTTCACCACCTGTCGCACTGCGTGAAAGTTGCACAATTCTCGCGCGAACGACGTCCGAGCGCAGAGAGGAATTGGACGCTAAAGACCGGGCGACTGACCCAACCGCAGAAGGGAATTCAGGCGCTCCATGCGGCATTGAGGCGACAAAACCGCGCCACAACCCGACCGGGCTACCCGCAGTCCTACTGCGGGCTGATGGATCGCCGTTTCCATCGTACTCGCTTCGGCGCTCGGAAAAAATGAATCCACTGGCACGCTGTCTGCTCTTGAGTCCTTCGGAGAGTGATCTCCCGAACCGAAGGAGGACCACCATGAAACCCCTTGTCTCCGATGCGCTGTGGAAGCGCCTGGAGCCCTTGCTGCCACCCCCGCCTCCGCGCCGCTTCCGCTTCCCGGGACGCAAACCCCTGGACTACCGCAAGATCCTCACCGGCATCTTGTTCGTGCTCAAGACCGGCATCGCCTGGGACGACTTGCCCGCCGACCTCGGCTGCGGCTGCGGCAAGACCTGCCGGTCCTACCTGCAGGCGTGGCAGCAGGCCGGTGTCTGGCGCCAGTTGCACGCCGTCTTGCTGGCCGAGCTCAACGGCGCTGACGCGATCGACTGGGAGCGGGCGCTGATCGACGCCTCCTTCGCCAAGGCCCCGGAAGGGGGCGAGGATACCGGCCCGAATCCGACGGACCGGAGCAAATCCGGCAGCAAGCACCACGTGATGACCGACGCCCAAGGCGTGCCGCTGGCGGCGACGGTGACCGCCGCCAACGTCCCCGAGATCACCCAGGTCTTCACGACGCTCGACGACATGCCGCCGGTGGGCGGCAAGCCGGGGCCGAAGCGGCAGAAGCCCGACCGCTTGCAGGGGGATCGGGGCTACGACTCGGAACCGGTGCGGCAGGGTTTGCGCGGCCGGGGGACCACGCCGGTGCTGGCGGCCCGCAATACGGAGCACGGCAGCGGTTTGGGCAAGTCCCGCTGGTACGTAGAGCGGACCATCGCGTGGCTGCACTCCTTCGGCCGGCTGCGCCGCCGTTTGGATCGGCTCACCGAGATTCAAGACGCGTTCCTCAAGTTAGCATGTTCCTTGATCTGTTTGAGGCTCCTGGGCCAGTGAACTCATTTTTTCCGAGCGCTCTTAGGTCTCGGCGATCAATCCTGGGACCAGCCTGGCAACGTTCTTCGGGATTTCGAATGCTTGGCGATCTGACGACGATCAGGTCGCTAGAGAAAAACCTCTGGGCGTTACGGAAGAGGTGGATCACGGCGGCTCTCGGCGTGATGCGAGCAACAACCGTGTTGATCGTGGTGAACTCACTCTCGACGTTGCGTTCGCCCTTGTGTATTCGAATGATATTCAAGCCCCGTGTGAATCGGCCGTTGCGGTTGATGGGCGCGTCAACCGGGTGGGGCAGAGGGGACGCAGCTCTCACCGAAGTGACTTCCTCTTGGTCCATTGACTCGTTTATCCTATCACCGGCCCGCTGCGATCCGTTCGCCACGAGGGCGGCCGGGCACGATCGTCCGCCGCCGGGGCCGGGAGCCGAGCCGATGCCACGATGCGATGAGGCGCCACGCGACCTGCTCTTCGGTCTGCTGGCGCTGCAGAACCGAATGGTCAACCAGTCCCAGCTCGTCGCCGCCTTCGGCGCCTGGACGGCGTCGCCGGGGCGAGCGATGGCCGACTTGCTCGTCGAACACGGGGCCCTCACCGGCGCCCGCCGCGCCTTACTCGACGCCCTGCTCGCCGAGCACCTACTCGCCCACGGGGGCGACGCCGAGAAGAGCCTCGCCGCGTTCGCGCTGACCGGCTCCACCCGCGCGCGCCTCGCCGCCGCCGGCGGGCCCGACGTCGAGGGGACCCTCGTCCACGTCGGATCCGACACCGACTCCAGCGGCGACCCGGACCGCACCTGCACCTACTCGGTCGGCACCGCCACCAGCGGCGGCCAGCGGTTTCGCGTCCTGCGGCCCCACGCCCGGGGCGGGTTGGGGGCAGTGTTCGTCGCGCTGGACGGCGAGCTGAACCGCGAGGTGGCGCTGAAGCAGATCCTCGACAACCACGCCGACGACCCCGTCAGCCGCCAGCGGTTCCTGGTCGAGGCCGAGATCACCGGCGGCCTGGAGCACCCGGGGATCGTCCCGGTCTACGGCCTGGGGACCTACGACGGCGGCCGGCCCTATTACGCCATGCGGTTCATCAAGGGCGACTCGCTCAAGAAGGCGATCGAGCACTTCCACGCCGACGGCGCCGTCAAGGACGACCCGGGCCGCCGGTCGCTGGATCGTCGTAAGCTGCTGAGGCGGTTCACCGACGTCTGCAACGCGATCGAGTACGCCCACAGCCGGGGCGTCCTCCACCGCGACATCAAGCCGGGCAACGTCATCGTCGGCAAGCACGGCGAGACCCTGGTGGTCGACTGGGGACTGGCGAAGGCGGTCGGCCGGGCCGGACCGGGGACCGAATCCGACGAGCGGACGCTGGCCCCGTCCTCCGCCAGCGGCAGCGCCGAGACCCTGCCCGGCAGCGTCCTGGGCACGCCCGCCTACATGAGCCCCGAGCAGGCCGCCGGCGCGTTGGACCGCCTCGGGCCCCGCTCCGACGTCTACAGCCTCGGTGCCACCTTGTATTGCCTCCTGACCGGCCGGCCGCCGTTTGAGGGAGAGACCGGCGAGGTGCTCCGCCGGGTCCAGCAGGGCGAGTTCCTGCCGCCCCGACGGCTCGACCCGTCGATCGACAAGGCGCTGGAGGCCGTCTGCCTCAAGGCGATGGCGACGAAACCCGAGGACCGCTACCCGTCATGCCGGGGGCTGGCCGACGACGTTGAGCGGTGGACGGCCGACGAGCCGGTGACTGCCTGGCGCGAGCCGCTCTCGCGGCGGGCGCGGCGGTGGGCGCGGCGGAACCGGACGGCCGTGACGGCGGCGGCGGTGGCGCTGGTCGCCGGCGTGATCGGGCTCACGGCGGTGGCTGCCGTGCAGACCCAGGCCCGGAACGACCTGGCCTCGGCCAACGGAAGCCTCCGCGACGCCCTGGCCCGCGAAACGAAGGCCAAAACCGCCCTGGCCGCCGCCAACGCCGACCTGGCCCGCTCGGAGGCCGCGGTGCAGGCCCGCTACGACCTGGCCGCCGACGCCATCAAGAGGTTCCACACCGGCGTCAGTGAGGACTTCCTGCTCAAGCAGGACCAGTTCCAGGAGCTGCGCGACCGCCTCCTGAAGTCGGCCGCCGAATTCTACGGCAAGCTCGGCGCGCTGCTGGGCCGGGAGACGGACATCGCCTCGCGGCGGGCGCTGGTGGCCTCGAACTACGAACTGGCCGACCTGACGTGGAAGGTCGGCCGCACCGAGGACGCGCTGGCGGCGCACCGTGGGGTGCTGGCGGCGCGGGAGTCGCTGGCGAGCGAGCCGGGGGCCGGCGCCGCGGCAATGCCCGATGTCGGCCGCAGCATGACCGCGGTCGCCGTCCTGCTTGAATCGACAGGCAAGACGGAGGATGCGCTGGCGGCCTACCGCCGGTCGGAATCGCTCCTGGCGGGGCTGACCGGGTCCGACCCGTCGGCACGGGCCGCGCTGGCGGCCTGCCGATCACGGCTGGGCTCACTCCTTTTCGGGACGGGCAAGACCGCTGAGGCCCTGTCGACCTACACCCTGGCCCGGTCCGACCAGGAGGCGCTGGCCGCCACCACCGGGTCCTCGAACGGCGCCCGTCGCGAGCTGGCGGATACGGTCGGTCGCATCGGCATCCTGCTGCGTCAGACGGGCAAGCCGGCGGAGGCGGAAGTCGCGTACCGCGCGGCGCTGGCGATTCTCCAGAAGCTGGCCCACGACCACCCCACCGCCACCGAATTCCGCCACCGCCTGGCCCTTAGCCACAACAACCTCGGCAACCTGCTGCGTCAAACGGGCAAGCCGGCGGAGGCGGAGGCCGAGCACCGCGCGGCGCTGGCGATCTACCAGACGCTGGCCGACGACCACCCCGCCGTCACCGAGTTCCGCAGCCGCCAGGCGCTTAGCCACTTAAACCTCGGCATCCTGCTGCGTCAGACGGGCAAGCCGGCGGAGGCGGAAGCCGTGTATCGCGCGGCGCTGGCGATCTACCGGAAGCTGGCCGACGACCACCCCGCCGTCACCGAATTCCGCCGCGGCCTGGCGGACAGCCACATCCTCCTGGGCAACCTGTTGTCGCAGAGGGGCAAGGCGGCGGAGGCGGAGGTCGAGCATCGCACGGCGCTGGTGATCTACCGGAAGCTGGCCGACGACCACCCCGCCGTCACCGAATTCCGCCGCGGCCTGGCGGTTGGCTACCTAAACCTCGGCGTCCTGCTCTCGCAGACGGCCAAGGCGGCGGAGGCAGAGGATGCGTACCGCGCGGCGCTGACGATCTACCGGAAGCTGGCCGACGACAACCCGAAGGTCCCGGGTTATCGCAGCGAGGCAGCGAAAACGGACAACAACCTCTCCGCCGTTCTCCGCCGCCTCGGCCGTCCGGACGAGGCCCGCGATCACGTCGAGCGGGCCGTCGCGGCGCTCGAGGCGCTGGTCAAGGCGTACCCCCACGCGACGGATTACAACGACGGCCTGGCAGAGAATTACCTCAACCGTGCGCTGGCCCGCCGCGCCCTGGGCGACCCCGCCGGGGCCGCGGCCGACGCCCGACGGTCGCTGGAGCTGTGGGACGCCGTGCCGTCGCGGACGGGCCAGCAGCATTTTCTCTTCGCGTGTTCCCACGCCGCTCTGGCGGGCTTGGCCGGCCGGGACGGCGCGGTCGTGTCGGCCGCCGAGGCGTCGAGCGAGGCCGAGACGGCGATGGCCCTGTTGCACAAGGCCGTCGGCCGGGGCTACCGCAGCCCCGATGCTTACCGCATCGAGGATGCCCTCGACCCGCTCCGCGGCCGAGCCGATTTCCGACTCCTGATGATGGACCTGGCCATGCCGTCCGAGCCGTTCGCCCGTGCCAACTGAGGAGCCGGCCACCGCTATGGGCGAGGCGCGTTCCCGTCCGCCTCTGCCAGCCATCGGGCGGCTGCTTCCGCGACGGTATCCCTGCCGTGGGACAAGTCCATGGCGCTGCACCTCACCTCGACATCCGGTTTCAGCCCACGACCTTCGATCGGCTCGCCGAGGAACCCTGCATCCGCCTTCGTGGGGATTACGACCTGGTACAGACCATTGCTGAGCGTGTACGTCTCCTCGCCCCGAGACAAGGCCCCGGCCGATGTCGTGCCGAAGACGCGGGCTCGCTTCCGGGCGACGAACCACGATGCCCATTCCTCGCCGGCGCCGATGGTCTGCTCGTCGATCAGGAGCGCGATCGGTCCCTTGTAGCATGGCGGACGCGGGCCGGCCATGTCGCCGGGCGCCAGGTCGAAGCTTCGGAACGCCGACTTCGCGTGGAACTCGCCGCCTTCGTTGCCCCTCAGGTCGATGATCAAGCCCTTCGCGTCACCCAGGCTCTCCACCGCCTGGCCCAGCAAGGCTTCAAAGCCTGTCCGGAGGACGCGGATGGAGATGAACCCGATCCGGCCCTCCAGCATGAGCCAGGACACCTCAGCTCCCTCTTCATCGACGCCCGGTTTCGGCACCGGAAGCCGCGGGATCCAGTAGCGCCGGAAGTTGCTATCGGCCGTCAGGTCGACCGCCTTCCTTTGCCCGTCGACATCTCTCCAGCACCAGGGCCACTTTCGCTTCTCTCTCGTCCTGCTGGAGGAATTTCCTGACCGCGTTCGACCTGAGCCACCGCTCGCTGGAATAGCCGTGGAACCTTTGCTCACGGCGCATCCACCGGCGGATTGCGGCCTCCGCGGGCTCGCCGTTGACCGAGACGACCGTCATCCCCGGTCGCAGCCCGGCATTCTCCGGGACGATCCATCCCACGTCATATACCACCGGCCTCCCTCGGTCGTCGATCAGGCAGGCCAGCGCGGGGCCCCACTCCGGCAGCCGCGGGTCCGGACTCGGTACGCTCTCGCCCCGGACCGACGCGCCGCTGTCTTCCAACCGCGCCACGAGCTCCATCACCAGGAGCCCGAACTGTTCCTCCGTTTCCACGGCCTCGGTGCGAGGCAGGAGCTCGCGACCGACCTGGTCCCAGTCGATCCGTTTCAACCGGAAGTACGGGTAAACCCGCCCCAAATGCTCGTGCAGATCCCGAAGCGCCTTGGGATACCCTTTCCGCACCTCGGGACGACTCTGCTCGCCAGGTGGGGCGTGGTTGGTCAGGTCCCTGTAGATCGCGCGGGAAGCTCGGGCGAGGATGGGGTCCGCGCTGCGCAACGATTCGTCCAGAACCTTGATCGCCAGATCGCGGTCTTCATGAACGGCCCCGCGGATCGTCTTGAGCAGTTCCGGTCTTGCGTCCTCGAGGGCGATCGATACGAGCCGGCGGACGACCTCCTCCCGTCTGCGCCGCGGTGGCCGAGACTGACCCAGAATACTTCGCGACGACTCCACGGCGTCGTCGCGGACGTCGCGGTCCTGGTCGTTCAGTAGGGTGACCAGGAGGCCGATCAACTCGTCGCCCGGCACGCGATCGATCCCGAACCAAAGAACGTTCAAGGTGCGCGCGACTGCGCGGCGCACGGCTACGTCGGGGTCGTCCGCGCACGCCCGATACGCGGCGATGAAGGACTCGTCGAGGATGAGACCAATCCAATGGCGAGAGATCCGCTCCAGGGCGTCAAGCCGCTCTCGGGAAGCGCCCCTCATGAGCACGCTCTTGAACTCAGGGAGCCGGTCCCCGTACTTCGTGCGCACGGATTTCTCGACCCATGCCCCCATCGCCTTGTAACGGACTCCCACGCTGTCAAAGACCTTCACGAGCAAGGCCGCCTTCTCGCGAGTTGCCTCGTCCCGGGCAGCCATGTAGGGCTTCAGGTAGGAGAGGACCTCCGTCCGCTGCGACCGCGTGCCCCAGGCGATTCGGTCCCAGTCCTCGCGGTCATCCACCTGCATGCAGAGGTTGACCAGGGTGCGCAGGACCGCGGGCGGCTTGGGCTGGACCATGGCGAGGCCGTCGTGCACGGCGCCCTTGCGCGCCCCGTAGGGGTCGGCGTCCTTGCCCCGGAAATCCGATGCATGGTAGACGATCTCGATGGCGTCTGGGTTCTGTGGCGACGCAAACCAGATGTACCGGTCGCCGATCCATTCGAGGACCTTCGTCCGGTCGGATTCCGTGCGGCGCAGCCCCTGGCGGCACGGTTCGGAGGACCTCCGCGTCGGGGCGATCGTCCTTCTTCTCGTCGTTCCAGAGTGCGTCCAACTCCGTTCCTCCGACGGGATCGTCGGGGAAGAAGCGTTCGAAATCGGGCGGCTGATACGGGTCCGCGCGGCGCCACGCATACGAGGCGGCCCCATCGGTTCGCGGGCTGGCTTTGGGTTCATCCTGGATCGCCGGGTCGGTCGGTGGCCCTCCCCGCGGTCCCGGCTGGGCGAGCGAGCCCGCAGCCGTCGTGAGGATGGCCATCCCCATCGCGGTCCCGATGGCCATCTTCAACGACGCGGCTCTCAGGCTTTTCCAGAACATGGACCTCAGCACTTGCTGGGCCAGCGCGGACGCGGTTGCCGAGGCCGGCCCTGCACCTGGCGCGGCGTGACGGGTCGCGACCCGCACCGCAGCCTCGGTGAAGGTCGCCGCCGCCGCACGGGCCGGATCGGCGATCGCCGCACCGAGTACGACAACGCCCGGCGCCAGGCCGCGACTGGTCAGCCGGCGGCGCAACCGTCCACGGCCTCGGGCCAGCCGGCTCTTGACCGTGCCGACGGGGCATCCCATGTGCCGCGCCGCCTCCTCGTAGGTGCGGCCCTCCAGGTCGCAGAGCACCAGCGGTACGCGGCACCAGTCCGGTAGGCGATCCAGCTCTTCGTGGAGCACGTTCGCCAGGTCATCCCGGACGGGGTCCTCCACGAGCAGGCCCGATCGCTCGGCCGCCCGCCGTTCGGCCGCCCGCCGCCGCCGTGCGTCGCGATCGGCGCGGACCGCCGCGCGATAGGCGACCCGGTGCAGCCACGGGCCCACCGAGTCCCGCACCCAGAGCGCACCGCCCCGACGCGCCAGGATGAGAAACGTCGCCTGGAACGCGTCCTGGGCCTCATTCTCGTCGTGCAGGACCGCCCGACAGGTGCGCAGAACCATCGGGCCGTGCCGTTCGAACAGGGCTGTGAATGCGAGCTGGGACGCCGCCTCGTCCCGCGTCGCGAACTGCTCCAGCAATTGACCATCCGTCAAGCCGGCGGCCGTCCCCGCGTCGAAAAGCCCGCGAAGACCTTGCAGACCGGCCCCGTCGCGCCGAGCTATCACGGAATCCGCCTCCCCGGTTGCGTCAGGTGCTTCCTATCCCAGTAAAGACGCCGCGGAGGTCGGTTGTTCCCACTTTTTCGGAAGCGATCCGGGCCGGGATTCGATTCTCGCGTCAGTCGGGCGCACTGGAGACCTTACCTTTCTGTGTGCGTGCCCGGTGAACCCCTTCTTGCAGCCCATGTTACGATCGGGTCATGGCCGAAAGGGAGTGAACCATGGCCCGCGTCGTGGAGCTTGCTGGCAGCCGAGAGGCGTATTTGGCGGCCGGTTCTGGCTCGTTGGAAGCGGAGCGGTCCCTCCGTCCCCGCTCAACCCCTTCTTGCAGCGCATGTTACGATCGGGTCATGGCCGAAAGGCAGAGAACCATGGCCCGCGTCGTGCAGCTTGCTGGCAGCCGAGAGGCGTACTGGCGGGCCGGTTCTGGCTCGTTGGAAGCGGAGCGGTCCCTCCGTCCGGACCTTTTGCCGAATCGACGGAATGAACCAGGAAACGTTTTACGGATGGCGACGCGAATAGACGGGTGTGTCCGACTGGCCGATGTGGTCGATGGCGTTGACCGAGGCCGTCGATCCGATGGAGCGAGCCACGATTAACCGTGCCCCCATGGTAGGTGGCCCCGCCCGCCTGGGTTTGAACAAATTCCTCTCGTTTGGCCGGCTAATCAAGCGAAGAACAGGGGTTGGCCCCACTGTCGTATGCGCTGATGTCGGACGATAGCGCGTTCGTCGTGCCGTCGGTGAGGAAGGCGAAGCGGAATTGATCGCCGGGGGCGAGCCCCGCCGGGGCTATGGAGGACGATGCCTCCGGCGGGGGCGGGGGCGATCCACCCGCAGCCGATCCCGAGCAGGGCCAACACCATCGCCGATCGAGTCGTGGTTCGTCGCATCGATTCTCTCCTCCGCCTGAGCGGTGTCGTATCGAAGGCGCCGCGCCCGTCGTTTCCCGATCGACACATGTTCTTAGCGTTGGACGCATGGAAAAATCAAGAGACGAGCGGGGTCGGGTTGGCCCCGACCTCCCATCGACAGTTTTCAATTCACTGCCTAGCTTGCCGAGCAAGGTAGTTCTTCCCATTCAGGCTGAACCATCACAAGTCTCCGTGTGTAGGGAAGTCGCTCGAACGATCCCTTTGGAGCTTACCGTCAGCGGCTCAGGCTTCTCAGCCCGGTTGGCTCCGAGCATAGTCTCGAAATTAGCACCCTTGCCAGAAGCCCGGTTGCGCCCTAATCTTTGCAGCTCCCCGTTCTCACGCGGCATGCGCTCCGCCGACACGGCGTCGGCAGACGGGATCGGACTCGTGTGTCGCACACTTTCGTCGGGTTCTCGATTTTAGCCCGCACACATGAACAACGCTCCTATGCCTGTCATTGTCGTTGTCTCACTCACCACCTCGCCGACGCGGCTGCCCAATTGTCGGCCGATGATTGACAGTCTGCTGAATCAGACGCGGCAACCGGACGCGATCCTACTCAACCTCCCGCCGCGCTTTGATCGAACCGGTGGAGAATACCCGCCCGAGGAGTCCCTGCCGAACTGGTTGATTGGCAATTCGCTGGTCAAGATTCAGCGATGTGATCGCGATTGGGGACCGGCTACCAAGATCGTGCCGACCGTGGTGCGATTACAGCAACAGAGCCGGCGTTCGATCGTCATTAGTGTCGATGACGATATCCGCTATCCACCCGGCGCCGTATCCGCGCTTGCACAAGCGGCGCTGGCCTGCGCAGTCGGTGACGACGAGCATGAAGTGTGGTGCGCCGCGGGCTTTGATTTTGTCAATTCGCGTGCGCGTTCCGTAAGAAATCATGGTGAATGCTGCGCAGTCGCCGAAGGCTTTGCCGGCGTTGCCTATCCGACCCAAGTCTTTGGACCCGACTTTGTTCCCTACATGCAGAGCGCCGTAGCAGACACCGACATGCGATTCTCTGATGATCTTGTGATATCAAATTATCTGGCCTTCCACAATGTGAAGCGACGTGTCCTGACGTCCCCCGAATACTCACAAGACATACTCTGGAACTCGGGTGGCGTCCTTGCATACGGTGATCAGGGCGATGCGCTACATCGCGGCGCAGGTGGGTCCGTGAATAATGTCGATCGTTACGGGCGCGTACTTACAAAGCTGGCCGCGGAAAATAAGCTCTACGTACCGCTAAAATAAGCAAAAGAATAATTCTACATCACAAGGTCGAGTCGCATTCGCAGCAATTAAGTTCGGAGAGTATGATGCCGGATACCATGATAAAGGATAGTAGAATGTGTGTCGCTGAAAGTAGACTCGATATGTGGCTACCAACAATCCCTTCGAGAGGTTTACTCCTGTCAGCGACCCACGCGACCGATTCTACCACACCCCGTGGACCTGTGCTCTACCTGGCCTGGAACTCCTGGAAGCTGGCATTCACCATCGGCGCCGAGAGTTCCTCACGGGCCTGCTGACTTCGGCTCCTCACGGTAAGGCTTCTTATCGATGTAGAGCTGAAGATGCTCGCGCAAACTTGCCTGAAACGCGCTGTCTCCACTCTTTGACGATATTTTGATCGCATTATTCTGCGTTTCGGCGGCCTTGTCGAACTGTCCCTGTTCCGCGTAGGCCGCGGCGAGCGTGTCCAGATGCTGGGGATCCTTAAACTCCGACAACGTACAGGCCGCCAGGCCGTACTTGACCGCCTTCTTGCCATCGCGGAACGCTTCGACAGGACACGTCGCGAGCAGCCATGCGAGATCGTTGCTCGCCGTGGAGTGCCGCGGATCCCGTCGGACCGCGGTTTCTAGGTCGGTGATCGCGTCGAAGTACTTCCCCCGCTTCAACAGCAAGGTCCCGCGATTGTAAAACGTTCCGGCATTATTCGAGTCAAGACGGATCGCCGTACCGAAATCGTTGATGGCCTGGTCGAACTCTTGCCTCTGACTCAGCACGTTGCCACGGCCGTCGTACGCAGGCGCGTATCCGGCGTCAACCCGGATCGCGTCGTTGTACATGTGAAGCGCCTGATCGTAATCTTGGATCTTGAGATACAGATTGCCGAGATTATTATATGCGTCCGGGCTCCGAGGATCGACTCGAGTCGCATGCACGAAGTCTTCGACTGCGCGCTCGTTATCACCCTTGGCCTCCCACGTACGCCCTCGCTGATTGAACGCCGCGGCAAACGCCACGGCGCGATCGGTTACCACTCCGAATTCCTTGATGGCCTCGTCGTAATTCTTACACTCGTACTCGACGGTTCCGAGCCCGTAGTGCGCGAGAACGATCGTCGAATCGAGCCGAAGCGCTTCCCGGAAGTCGTCGCGTGCGCCGGCATACTGCTGCTTTGCCAGCCTGGCGTTGCCGCGATTGATGAAGGCCCAGGTGTAGTGCTTGTCCTGTTCGATCGCGGCACTGTAGTTGGCAATCGCCTCATCCAGGTCGCCCCTCCGGTGCTGCACGACGCCGATGTCGTACAGAAGGCTTGGGCTATCGGGCCGCAGCGCCAGTGCCGCCGTGAAGTAACGGGCGGCTTCTTCGTAGCGGGGATTTGCCAGGTCCGAAAGGGACTCAGCCAGATGCAGATTGACCCACAGATCGCCGGCGTGACGATCGTGGGCCGTGCGCAAGAGCTTGACGGCCACATCCGCCTCACCCACGGAAAGCAAGGCCGACCCCAGACGCACGAGGGAGACAACCGGAAGACTGTCCGTCTCGCGGCTTTGCGCGATGCGCTTCAGAGTGGCCGCGTCGCGGCTTTCAACGGACGATCGCAGCGCGTTGTGGCGGTCGTCCGGGTCGCTCTCGCGGGCGAGCGCATAGAGACGCGAGGCCAGGGCCGTGTCCGGCGTCCGATCCGCCCAGTCGTCGAGCACCGCCGTTAACGTCGTGCGGATCTTGCTGGAACCGATGATCTTGACCGACTCCGCGATGGGCCCATCCTCGGCATGAATTCCATACTCAACAAAGGCATTACGGTACGTTTCCAGCACGAAATCGAAATGATATCGATAGATTCTTTGCTCTGTCTTGAGGCCAATCGCGAGGATGCGCGCATTCTCGAGCGCGCGAAAGGCTTGCCTGTCCTTGAGTGCCTGATCGCGCTCGTTCCGGAAGTTCGCCAACTCCTCCTCGAGCTCTTTGAGCAAGCGGTCGCTTCCCGCGTTCTTTGCCAGGTTGAATGCCTCTTGCGCAGCCTGCACGACTTCGTCCCAACCGGACAGGTCGGTGCGCTTCCGCGCGTCCTTTTCCAACGTCGAGGCCACGGAGCGGGCCTTCTCGGCCATTGCCTTGCTCGAGCTTCGTACGTCCGACAATCTCCACCCGGACCACGCGACCATACCCGCGAGCACGACAGCGATCGCCACCACGGTCAATGCAAAATACAACCATCTCACCTTCCTCTTGGTCTCTTCCAGAATATCCTTGCGCTCTTTGCGACAGGCCTCGAGAAAGTCCCCTTGCTTGGGTTCGACCAGCTCGGGATGCGATCGAGCCCAGTCCTCCCACTCCAGGAACCGTGGACCGATATCAAGACCATAATCCTTCTCTCCTCGCTCGACCCAACTGCGCGTTACGAGCGTCAAACTCCGGCGGATTCGGCGATTAATCTGGTCATCCTCGATCCATCGCTTCAGTCGGGGCCAGACGCGAAACAGGGACTCGTGCACCACCTCCAGGACATCCCCGTGATCCTCCCGGCGCAAGACGACGAGCCGTTCGTCCACAAACCTGTCGAGAATGGGCCGGACGTGTTCCGGCACGCGTTCGACCGGAAGCGACTTGCGAAGGAGGCTACCGTCAACCTCGTCGACCATCTCCAGAAAGACCTCGCGCAGCCCTGCATCCGGCAGGCCCGGCAATCCTTTCTCGATTTGCGAGACAGCCTTGGAGATCGCCTCGTCGATCTTGCCGACGCCCTCGTAGTCCGCTTGAGTGATCCGCTCGGGTGCGGCGCGGTGCAGGTAGAGCTCGCGCAAGGTGAACGCCAGCAGCGGGAGGGCATCCTCGGTTTGCGTGTCCGCCGCAATGTTGTTGATCAGACTCGGCGGTTCGAAACGGACGCCCACCCGAGTCGCGGGGCGTTCGATGATCTCCGCAAACCGAGCCTTCGCCATGGGCTGAACGTGGATCGGTTCCGACGAGAGCCCCCGTGCGTGGAAGGACGCGAGTGAATCCGAGCGCAGCGTGGCCAGTACGACGAGAGGGCTCTCGAAATGTGACAGCGACTCGTTGAGCGTTCGCAAGAAGTCCTTCGCGTCGGTTTTCGCCGTGCTCTCGAGCAATTCCTCGAACTGGTCGATCACCAGCAGGACCGCGGCATCCTTGCCGCGTGTCGCCTGGAGTTCCGTTGCGATTCTGACCAGTCCAGGACGCCCCCCCTCTTCTTGAGTGAGCCGATCCGCGATCACTTCCCAACGCTCGTGCCGCTGTACCGCTGCCTTCGATGCCTCCTGGGCCGCCGCTTCCAGTTCGAGCGCAAGCGCCTTGGCTAACTCGACGAACGGGGCCTTGCGCGGACGAAACGGCGGGACAACCACCCACTTCTCGCGGTCCTTTCGCAGCCGGGGGAGGACGCCGGCCCTGAGCAGCGACGACTTGCCGCTCCCCGAACTACCGATGACCACCGCCATGCGCCGCTCATGACCATTGCGCATTCGCCTCAGGACATCCGTCACCTCAGTGATTTCCCCATTTCGGCCGAAAAACACATAGGCGTCGGCGGCCTCGAAGCAGTCAAGACCCGGATAAGGGCACCGCTTCGGGTCCCACTCAAAATCATCCTTCGGATCCAGGCCGGCGACTTTCAGGCCTTGAAGAAGTCGATCGTAGTCAACTCGTCCGTCCGGAGTTAACCGGACGAGCTGGCGGTCTTGAAACGCCGCGGGTACCTCGCAAGGCGAGATTTCGACGAGGAACATTTCCTTGCCCAGAGCCCGCGCTTGGGTGATCTCGGCAAAGCACCAGGGTGAGGCCAGCGAGTTCTTGCTGCAGAGGACGACAATCCCTTGACAAAGGCGGAGCCTGCGATACAGCTCTTGCTCCCACTCTTTCCCAGCGGCAATGCCGTCCACTTCATGGAAGTCGAGGAAAACGTTCTGGAATCCCCATTCCTTGGCCAGCTTCGCATGCAGCGCCAGGGCCTCGTCGTTCTCCTTGCTGCTGTGGCTGATGAACAAAGTGCTCATGATTGCTCGCTCGGCGCGCCTGGCCGGGCATCATTGCAGCCGGATTCTTCCACTGCGATCCACGCGGAAGGTGCTCATCGGCGTGTGAGGCGCCAGGGTACTCGCCCCTCCGGAATTGCGCACCATGTAGACGTACTCACCGCTCAACAGTCCCGTCGTGGCCCCCGCGGCGTACGCGCTGAAATCACTCACAGACACGGGCGCGAACGCTCGGATATAATAAGGTGTTCGAGGCATGATGTAGATACGGCCCTGGCCGCTGGGTGTCGCGAGGGTCACCTGGTTGATACCTCCCTCGGCGGGCGGCCGCTTCTCGCGAGGAGTCAGCCCACTGGCCCTCGCCTTCGCGTTGATCGCTTCCTTGAGGATTCTCTCGACTTCTTCGTCGACACCACCCAGCGCCATTCCCATCTCCTCATCGTCGGGATCGTCCTTCGCGTCCGGCCCGTCGTCCTCCCGCGCGGGCCGCGGCTCGGGCCCTACGGCCGGTTCCTTCGCGAGGAGGTCGGCGATCCGCCCTTCCACGCGCTGAAGGTACGGCTCCCAGAAGTTGCGTTGCTGCTGCTGAACCAGGCTCATGCGAATGATCTCGACCTGGAACTGAGCATAAACCGCGGGACTGGCATTGAAGAAATTAAGATCGGGACCGCCGAGGTTCCAGTCCAGAAAACGGCCGTGATTCTCGAGACTGGGCCGCCGGTATTTGACGTGTCCGCCGCGCAGCTCCTCCCTGACGACGCTCCTCAAATCGGGCTGAGTGATCCATCCGGATTTCAATGCACCCTGGCGCGGCTGGACGTGGTCCGTTGGATTGACGCCACGAACGGCTCCCGGAAGGACGACGTCGGCCTGTTGCACCTGACCGGTACGGACGTCGATCAGTGTCACGGACGTATTGTTCACGTGATTCAGCACGTCTTGCGGCGTGCGGAACCTCTGGCCGTCCATCATGAAGACAACGTCGCCCGCCTCCAGTCTAATCTGAGCCGCCGGTGTGTTGGCCTCGGGCGGCACGAGTCAACTTCGCGCCGAACGTGCCGTCGCCATACGTGACCTTCTCGTAATGGATCCCCAGGTTGTCGGCGAAGAGATCTCCCGCACCCGGCGGGATCGGGCCCACCGGATCGGGACCGGGAGCGGCTCCCGGAAGGACGACGACGGCCTGTTTGACCTGGCCCGTACGGACGTCGATCAGCGTCACGGATGTATTGTTCACGTGACTCAGCACATCTTGCGGCGTTCGGAACCTCTGGTCGTCCATCATGAAGACGACGTCGCCCACTTCCAGTCCAATCTGCGCCGCTGGACTATTGGCCTCGGGCGGCACGAGTCAACTTCGCGCCGAACGTGCCGTCGTCGTACGCGACTTTTTCGTAATAGATTCCCAGGTTGTTGGCGAACAGATCGTCCGCACGGCTTGACGCGACAACGGTGGCTAGCGAGAAGGCTGCGAAGGCAACGGCGCCGACGAAGATTCTCCAGGCACGCATGGAATCCTCCGGGTTGAGGCGCTCAGCGACGAAGCGGCCGAGACGACCAGTCGTTCGGAATCGAGGTGACCGAATCCCTTTCATCCTCGCATCGAATACGCGAACAAGTCAATAATCCGGCCAGCGCGTGAGCGGAATGGCAGCGGAAGGCTGAAATCGGTGTCAACCTCCGACTCCGCAAGCTCCCAACGCACCTCATCTCTGGTTTCAATCCTTGTTGTGGTGGATTGGTCGCGTCAACGCCCCGTGTCTCGTAATCGAGCAGGCCGCGATCAACAGTTTCAATCCTTGTTGCAGTGGATTGGTCGCGTCAACTCCGCGTCTCCGCGTCTCCGCGTGAGATCCCTCGATGGGTTTCAATCCTTGTTGTGGCGGATTGGTCGCGTCAACCCAATACCGGGGACCTGGAATTTTCTACACCGCGGACCGGTTTCAATCCTTGTTGTGGTGGATTGGACGCGTCAGCGAGGACTCGTCACGCGGAGGCGCGGAGGCGCGAAGAAATCCAGCCATCCTCCCCTCCGCGTCTCCGCGTCTCCGCGTGAGCCCTGGCCAATAATCAGGACGGGTAAGTCAAACTTCAATCCTTGTTGTGGTGGATTGGTCGCGTCAACGCTCGCTCATCTGCTGGGGATTGCCGCGGATCTGCCGGTTTCAATCCTTGTTGTGGTGGATTGGTCGCGTCAACTCTCATGCCAGCGAATAGCCCGGGGCCGGGCTCACGGCGTTTCAATCCTTGTTGTGGTGGATTGGTCGCGTCAACGTCGATATCGAGCCCAACCACGACGCATTGATGTACCGTTTCAATCCTTGTTGTGGTGGATTGGTCGCGTCAACACCAGCTTCGCGGGCAGCAAGACGACCTCGCTGGCAAAGTTTCAATCCTTGTTGTGGTGGATTGGTCGCGTCAACGATTTGCGGAAGACCTTCCCGCGGTCTACCGCAACTTGTTTCAATCCTTGTTGTGGTGGATTGGTCGCGTCAACAAGTTCAGATCACCTTGGCCAACGCGGAGCACAATGTTTCAATCCTTGTTGTGGTGGATTGGTCGCGTCAACTGCGACCCGGGGCAGGGGAGGCGCCCGACACGCCCGATTGTTTCAATCCTTGTTGTGGTGGATTGGTCGCGTCAACAGCACGATGTGGCCCTCGAGGCCTCGGAGGACTTCCGGTTTCAATCCTTGTTGTGGTGGATTGGTCGCGTCAACACCAATGAGCCTGGCGACGGGCCGGGTGTCGATCCGGGTTTCAATCCTTGTTGTGGTGGATTGGTCGCGTCAACGATCCAGTTCGGCGGCGCGGTGACGCAGATCGCCTAGTTTCAATCCTTGTTGTGGTGGATTGGTCGCGTCAACGGCAGGCCGTCGAGACGCTGGCTGAACTCGTCGCCGTGTTTCAATCCTTGTTGTGGTGGATTGGTCGCGTCAACTCGAGTCGCGGGCGAGCAGGCGAGAGTCTATCGATCGGTTTCAATCCTTGTTGTGGTGGATTGGTCGCGTCAACATGGAGGGCCACAACGAGCCCACCACGTCTCCGCTCGAGTTTCAATCCTTGTTGTGGTGGATTGGTCGCGTCAACAAGGTGATCGTGGAGTCCAAGCCCGACGCCGACGAGGTGTTTCAATCCTTGTTGTGGTGGATTGGTCGCGTCAACACGGGCTCGACGATCGACTTGACGTCCATGTTGAGCGCGTTTCAATCCTTGTTGTGGTGGATTGGTCGCGTCAACTACCGACCGCCTTGGACCCGGCCTATGATCCGAAGAAGTTTCAATCCTTGTTGTGGTGGATTGGTCGCGTCAACCAGGGAGTTCAACATTCGGTGTTGCTCCTGAATCATGTTTCAATCCTTGTTGTGGTGGATTGGTCGCGTCAACATGATATCCTCATTTGATGCCCCCGCCTTGCTCTTGGGTTTCAATCCTTGTTGTGGTGGATTGGTCGCGTCAACACGAACGTCGCTCGCGATCGTGGCCGCTCTCGCGGGGTTTCAATCCTTGTTGTGGTGGATTGGTCGCGTCAACTCTTCACCCGTGGCTCATAACCATGGGCTTCCGGTGGTTTCAATCCTTGTTGTGGTGGATTGGTCGCGTCAACTCTGATCCTGCCCGGACAGCAAGCCCCCGTGGTCGCGTTTCAATCCTTGTTGTGGTGGATTGGTCGCGTCAACCAGACCCCGACGCTCGTCGGCACCTTCTGGGCCGAGGTGTTTCAATCCTTGTTGTGGTGGATTGGTCGCGTCAACGCCGGCGATGGGCTGCTCGACGACATCGAGGTCCCGGTTTCAATCCTTGTTGTGGTGGATTGGTCGCGTCAACGTCAAGGCTGCGGGTGGGCGTCGTGACCGGCGCGACGTTTCAATCCTTGTTGTGGTGGATTGGTCGCGTCAACATTGGATCATGTCGTTCCTCGATCGCGCGGCGGATCGTTTCAATCCTTGTTGTGGTGGATTGGTCGCGTCAACTCGAGAGCGGGATCGGGGTCAATGGCGGCTATGTGCCGTTTCAATCCTTGTTGTGGTGGATTGGTCGCGTCAACCGTCGTCCGCGAGGCCAAGGAAGCCGGGAAGTCGGTGTTTCAATCCTTGTTGTGGTGGATTGGTCGCGTCAACACGTCGCGGAGGGCCTCGGCCACCAGCTCCTGGACCGGTTTCAATCCTTGTTGTGGTGGATTGGTCGCGTCAACCCCCGAAGTCCGACGCTCTCTCCATCTATCGCGACGTTTCAATCCTTGTTGTGGTGGATTGGTCGCGTCAACGCCCTTCCTGGACCGAAGCGATCCTCGGCCCATGCGCAGTTTCAATCCTTGTTGTGGTGGATTGGTCGCGTCAACGTCTCCGTAACAGGTCAGATAATCCCCTGCGGTTCGTGTTTCAATCCTTGTTGTGGTGGATTGGTCGCGTCAACCGGCGCAGTCGCATTCGAGGGCGATCCTATGTCGAATCATGTTTCAATCCTTGTTGTGGTGGATTGGTCGCGTCAACGCGTCGACCTGGCCGCGATCAACGGGACGGGCCAGAGGTTTCAATCCTTGTTGTGGTGGATTGGTCGCGTCAACGTTCCCGGCCCCGGCCTCGGCCGAACGGGCGATCCTCGTTTCAATCCTTGTTGTGGTGGATTGGTCGCGTCAACTGGAATTCCACGACATCAGTGCGTCGATCCCCTGGGTGTTTCAATCCTTGTTGTGGTGGATTGGTCGCGTCAACTTGGCCAAGCTGGCGGATGTCCGCTGCGAGGTCCAGTTTCAATCCTTGTTGTGGTGGATTGGTCGCGTCAACCGGCCCGGCTCGATCGCGACGGGATCGCCGAGCAGCTGTTTCAATCCTTGTTGTGGTGGATTGGTCGCGTCAACGATCCGGTATTGACAGCATGGTAATTGTCGTTATAGTTTCAATCCTTGTTGTGGTGGATTGGTCGCGTCAACTGCCGTGAGGGCACTCGTATAACCCATGGCATGGACCGTTTCAATCCTTGTTGTGGTGGATTGGTCGCGTCAACCTCGTCATCGTCGGGAGATGTAATGATGACGATATGATGTTTCAATCCTTGTTGTGGTGGATTGGTCGCGTCAACTCAGCGTGGTCATGGAGATCGCGACGGAGTTGCTCTTGTTTCAATCCTTGTTGTGGTGGATTGGTCGCGTCAACACTGATGGCAACTGTACACCAGAACGGTCACATTGGGTTTCAATCCTTGTTGTGGTGGATTGGTCGCGTCAACCCCAAGGACCGGTTGGTCGCGCGTCTGAAGCACTCGCCGTTTCAATCCTTGTTGTGGTGGATTGGTCGCGTCAACGAGGAAGTCCAGGGGCTCACGGCGGAGCAGCTCGCGTTTCAATCCTTGTTGTGGTGGATTGGTCGCGTCAACCGAGACGATCTCCGACATTGCGACCCGCGCGATCGAGTTTCAATCCTTGTTGTGGTGGATTGGTCGCGTCAACGCGAAGCGGCGCAGACGCGGGCTGAGCGGCGCCGCACGGTTTCAATCCTTGTTGTGGTGGATTGGTCGCGTCAACCGCCAACGGCTTCACGCACGCCCCGGCAGCGCTGTTGTTTCAATCCTTGTTGTGGTGGATTGGTCGCGTCAACATCGGGAGCCGCAGCGGCGCGGCGATCGCCACCGAGGTTTCAATCCTTGTTGTGGTGGATTGGTCGCGTCAACAAGCCCAAGCCCAAGCCCTCTCCGCCGTCAGCCGCGTTTCAATCCTTGTTGTGGTGGATTGGTCGCGTCAACTCGACTCTCTCAAATATGTCCGACTGCTCGCCATCGGGTTTCAATCCTTGTTGTGGTGGATTGGTCGCGTCAACTGCCGTTCCTCCTGATCGGGCTGCAGGGCCGCGACAAGGTTTCAATCCTTGTTGTGGTGGATTGGTCGCGTCAACGGCGGGACCACCTATGAGATGGCGCTCGGCCTCTCGTTTCAATCCTTGTTGTGGTGGATTGGTCGCGTCAACTCGACCCCGATGAGGTCCCAATCACCGCGATCACGATGTTTCAATCCTTGTTGTGGTGGATTGGTCGCGTCAACGTCGGCGCGCGCCCAGTCGGCCGCGCCGGTCCGCGTGTTTCAATCCTTGTTGTGGTGGATTGGTCGCGTCAACGCAAGGGCTACCTGGTCCGGGGCAACGGGCAGGACGAGTTTCAATCCTTGTTGTGGTGGATTGGTCGCGTCAACTTCCTCCAGCTCCGACGCCTCCCGCCCCGCCCACGCCGTTTCAATCCTTGTTGTGGTGGATTGGTCGCGTCAACCCGCCGCGGCCGGACTTCGGCCGCGCGCACCGTGCCGGGTTTCAATCCTTGTTGTGGTGGATTGGTCGCGTCAACTTCGGACCGATGATCCGGAGTCCCTCCGGTCACTTCCGTTTCAATCCTTGTTGTGGTGGATTGGTCGCGTCAACGTGTGCAGATCGCTCAATTCTGATTCGCGTCCCGCGATGTTTCAATCCTTGTTGTGGTGGATTGGTCGCGTCAACAGCAACGGCGGCGCGAGGCCGTCGAGACGATCTTCAATGTTTCAATCCTTGTTGTGGTGGATTGGTCGCGTCAACATTGGGTGGATGTGTTCAAGTCGGCCGAGGCGATCTAGTTTCAATCCTTGTTGTGGTGGATTGGTCGCGTCAACTTTCCATCGGAATGCTCCGTGAGGTTGGGTGACCGATGTTTCAATCCTTGTTGTGGTGGATTGGTCGCGTCAACCCAAGGTCCCCAGGGGGCGCCGCAAGATCATCCTCGAGTTTCAATCCTTGTTGTGGTGGATTGGTCGCGTCAACTTGCGCCGCTCGAATGCTCCTGACGCCGCGCGACGAGTTTCAATCCTTGTTGTGGTGGATTGGTCGCGTCAACGAGGCGGCGCGGGCGAGGTGGGAGGCCATGAGCCCCGAAGTTTCAATCCTTGTTGTGGTGGATTGGTCGCGTCAACCCCAGACCGCCCTGGGCGGCGTTGACCGCTCCGACGGGTTTCAATCCTTGTTGTGGTGGATTGGTCGCGTCAACAAGATCGATTCCGCGAGGTCTGCTTCCGAGTTTTGATGTTTCAATCCTTGTTGTGGTGGATTGGTCGCGTCAACTCAAGGCGCTGTTCATCCAGAACAATTCGGCGTCGTTTCAATCCTTGTTGTGGTGGATTGGTCGCGTCAACCGAGACGATCTCCGACATTGCGACCCGCGCGATCGAGTTTCAATCCTTGTTGTGGTGGATTGGTCGCGTCAACTGGACCCGCCGCACGAGATCGCGGCGGCGACGGCGATGTTTCAATCCTTGTTGTGGTGGATTGGTCGCGTCAACACGCCGGTCACCTTGGCGACGCGCTCGGGCGTGATGGCGTTTCAATCCTTGTTGTGGTGGATTGGTCGCGTCAACCTATCGTGCCTCTCGGGCATGAATACCGGATGTATCTGTTTCAATCCTTGTTGTGGTGGATTGGTCGCGTCAACACGAGAAACGGCGCATGCTGGACACAGCGCATGGCGTTGTTTCAATCCTTGTTGTGGTGGATTGGTCGCGTCAACGCCTTGGCCCTCCGGGAGGCCGGGAAATACTTTCCGGGGTTTCAATCCTTGTTGTGGTGGATTGGTCGCGTCAACTCCGAACCATCGTCTGCAAGCTGGACCCAACGCCCGAGGTTTCAATCCTTGTTGTGGTGGATTGGTCGCGTCAACGCAGGCGAAATCGAGTTGATCGATGCGATCAGGAAGGTTTCAATCCTTGTTGTGGTGGATTGGTCGCGTCAACCTACAATTTTTCGGGGTCATCATGGGTCCAGGGCGACGTTTCAATCCTTGTTGTGGTGGATTGGTCGCGTCAACAAATGCGGCTTTCCGATACAATGGACCCTCGCATCGAGTTTCAATCCTTGTTGTGGTGGATTGGTCGCGTCAACCGGCTTCCCTTGGTTCCTTACCTCGCATCGGAGATTGTTTCAATCCTTGTTGTGGTGGATTGGTCGCGTCAACAAGGCGCAGGCACCGGTTAACACCGGGACGATGCGCGAGTTTCAATCCTTGTTGTGGTGGATTGGTCGCGTCAACGAGTCGATTCGTATAGCTGCGATTGCAGCTGCGCCTCATGTTTCAATCCTTGTTGTGGTGGATTGGTCGCGTCAACCTTGGCGAGCCGGGGCGACCGAAGGATGCGTCAGGAGTTTCAATCCTTGTTGTGGTGGATTGGTCGCGTCAACAGTTCCGCGGGTGCGAAGAACCTGGTTTACACGATGTTTCAATCCTTGTTGTGGTGGATTGGTCGCGTCAACCCTCGACGCGGATGCTGGCCCTGGCCCAGCCGCGGGGTTTCAATCCTTGTTGTGGTGGATTGGTCGCGTCAACTGCGGCACTTGGGCATCCGGTTCCCCGAGGCGGTGGCCGTTTCAATCCTTGTTGTGGTGGATTGGTCGCGTCAACAGCGGACGGGCAGATCCTCAGCCACGCGAACATGCCGGTTTCAATCCTTGTTGTGGTGGATTGGTCGCGTCAACTTCGACCATTTCTCCGGGTGACTGCCCATGACGAAAAGTTTCAATCCTTGTTGTGGTGGATTGGTCGCGTCAACGTCTTCGCGGTGGAGCGCCCGGATCATGCCCTGATGCTGTTTCAATCCTTGTTGTGGTGGATTGGTCGCGTCAACTTTGCCCGGGATTGGGGTTACGGCGGCCTGGCTGTCGGGTTTCAATCCTTGTTGTGGTGGATTGGTCGCGTCAACGGAGAGCGTGAAGGATTCGACGCTGCTCCAGCTCCGTTTCAATCCTTGTTGTGGTGGATTGGTCGCGTCAACCTGATAGACGCCAATCAGCGGTTCTACGGCGCGTGGTTTCAATCCTTGTTGTGGTGGATTGGTCGCGTCAACCTCCCAAGGTCGCCTCAATCCACCTAATCCGCTATCATGTTTCAATCCTTGTTGTGGTGGATTGGTCGCGTCAACTCGCGGCGGCAACGATTGGGGCCGCATCGACGGCATGTTTCAATCCTTGTTGTGGTGGATTGGTCGCGTCAACGCGGTGGCGGGGTCGGGCATCTCGGCAGCGATCTAGTTTCAATCCTTGTTGTGGTGGATTGGTCGCGTCAACCCAGGCATTAGCGAGGAACCCGATACCGCTTCTGAAGCGTTTCAATCCTTGTTGTGGTGGATTGGTCGCGTCAACGACACGCCTGCACCTGCACCGGCTCCGCCGTCGGTCGAGTTTCAATCCTTGTTGTGGTGGATTGGTCGCGTCAACATGGCTTCACGCTGCTCATTGCGTCGATGGGATACCGCGTTTCAATCCTTGTTGTGGTGGATTGGTCGCGTCAACACGATTGCGCTTCTCGACGTTGTCGGCGTTCAGGATGTTGTTTCAATCCTTGTTGTGGTGGATTGGTCGCGTCAACACAGGCATGCTCTGCCGACGTGGCCTCGAAGGATGGGTTTCAATCCTTGTTGTGGTGGATTGGTCGCGTCAACTACGTGGCGATCTCGCGGCTGCTCCGATGGTGCCACTTCTGTTTCAATCCTTGTTGTGGTGGATTGGTCGCGTCAACGGTCAATGATTCATGGCCCACCAGCTTCGCAGCCGGGTTTCAATCCTTGTTGTGGTGGATTGGTCGCGTCAACCGGCCGGGCGCGGCTGGCCAGCTTCCAGGTATTCGAGGTTTCAATCCTTGTTGTGGTGGATTGGTCGCGTCAACGCCCGATTGCACGCTCGGGACGATCGCACTACGCACCGGTTTCAATCCTTGTTGTGGTGGATTGGTCGCGTCAACCGGTCGCTCGAGGGCCGGGACGAAGTGCAGGGACACGTTTCAATCCTTGTTGTGGTGGATTGGTCGCGTCAACACCATGGTCGTGACCGGCGGGAGCCCGGCGATGCGCGAGGTTTCAATCCTTGTTGTGGTGGATTGGTCGCGTCAACATCGTCGTCCGTCGCGCCACACGATCGACCGGCTCAATGTTTCAATCCTTGTTGTGGTGGATTGGTCGCGTCAACAGCAAATGCGATGCGCCTAGTGGTGAACCAGGTCTTGTTTCAATCCTTGTTGTGGTGGATTGGTCGCGTCAACACTCACTCGATTAGATGCCGTCGAAAACGCGATCCGGGTTTCAATCCTTGTTGTGGTGGATTGGTCGCGTCAACCGCTTCGTGACGCTCATATCGTCGCGGCAAGACTTGTGTTTCAATCCTTGTTGTGGTGGATTGGTCGCGTCAACTGCCATTCGCTTTGGCCAGCCCGTGTCCGTGATGAAGGGTTTCAATCCTTGTTGTGGTGGATTGGTCGCGTCAACATGGAGCTACGGCAGTGCGATGTTAAGAGCCGCAAGTTTCAATCCTTGTTGTGGTGGATTGGTCGCGTCAACACCACCATCACGACCAGCCTCACCACGCACCTTCACCGGGTTTCAATCCTTGTTGTGGTGGATTGGTCGCGTCAACGAGAGAAATTCGCACCGCAAGGCTGCCCGATCAGTGTGTTTCAATCCTTGTTGTGGTGGATTGGTCGCGTCAACATCAGCGAGTCGGATGAGGTAGGACATCGGGATACCTGTTTCAATCCTTGTTGTGGTGGATTGGTCGCGTCAACTGCATATCCCGGCCGAGAAACCGGAGTCTCACTCGGGGTTTCAATCCTTGTTGTGGTGGATTGGTCGCGTCAACCTTCACGATCAGCACGCCGTGATACAGGCCGATGGGTTTCAATCCTTGTTGTGGTGGATTGGTCGCGTCAACGTGGGAAGCCGTTCCGAGCATTGTCCGCTTCCCGAACCGTTTCAATCCTTGTTGTGGTGGATTGGTCGCGTCAACGCCGTCCCGTCGCTCCCCGTGAGCTCGGTGGTTGCGAGGGTTTCAATCCTTGTTGTGGTGGATTGGTCGCGTCAACGCCACAAAGTCGGAGGATTTGCCGATGGCGTACACGCTGTTTCAATCCTTGTTGTGGTGGATTGGTCGCGTCAACTCGGCGGCTGTGATTTCGAGGGTGCCTATCGGTTCCCGGTTTCAATCCTTGTTGTGGTGGATTGGTCGCGTCAACTGGGGATCGACCCCAACGACGGCCATGGCTGCCCACCGTTTCAATCCTTGTTGTGGTGGATTGGTCGCGTCAACGGCGAGCTGCCTCCGGTGAGCGAGCCCGAGTAGACCGTGTTTCAATCCTTGTTGTGGTGGATTGGTCGCGTCAACGCTCCGATACCAGTGACGTGTTTTGACGATCAGCATGTTTCAATCCTTGTTGTGGTGGATTGGTCGCGTCAACTCGCCCGTCCCGAACGATCAGCATGCGCCGGTCGAGGTTTCAATCCTTGTTGTGGTGGATTGGTCGCGTCAACCGATGGTCGTAGAGTTGCACCGGAGTCGGTGGCGTTTCAATCCTTGTTGTGGTGGATTGGTCGCGTCAACCCGAGAGCGCGACGTTCGCCTATCCGAACCTCGTCCAGTTTCAATCCTTGTTGTGGTGGATTGGTCGCGTCAACTTTCTCGCCGCCCGGCGGACGATCGCGTATTATCGAGTTTCAATCCTTGTTGTGGTGGATTGGTCGCGTCAACTGGGTGACCGTCGAGCGGTTCCGCCCCGACGAGGGGTTTCAATCCTTGTTGTGGTGGATTGGTCGCGTCAACCTCGGTCGGCCGACGAAGAGAGATGCGACGGACAAGTGTTTCAATCCTTGTTGTGGTGGATTGGTCGCGTCAACGCGAGAGCCCGGACCCCGACGGGTTCCGTGGACGCTCTGTTTCAATCCTTGTTGTGGTGGATTGGTCGCGTCAACGAGGAAGACCATCGCCGAAGTCGAGATCGACGGAGCCAGTTTCAATCCTTGTTGTGGTGGATTGGTCGCGTCAACGTACGAAAAATCGCGGGTGGGCCGCGTGCTATCCACGCTGTTTCAATCCTTGTTGTGGTGGATTGGTCGCGTCAACGGTCGGTCGCGACATCGCTCCGAGCCATCCTGGATCGGTTTCAATCCTTGTTGTGGTGGATTGGTCGCGTCAACCAGGCAGCCGCGACGAGAGTAGTGCTAAGCTGTCCGGTTTCAATCCTTGTTGTGGTGGATTGGTCGCGTCAACATATGTCGCGTGCAGATGCCACCAGGCGGCGTGACGAGTTTCAATCCTTGTTGTGGTGGATTGGTCGCGTCAACCGTCGATTACGCGGGCGATAGCCAGATCGCGACCGTGTTTCAATCCTTGTTGTGGTGGATTGGTCGCGTCAACTGATCCGCTCGCCCTTCATGCTGCCGGAGGTGTCCGGTTTCAATCCTTGTTGTGGTGGATTGGTCGCGTCAACATGGCGACCGCCGACGCGACCAATGCACGCAGCCGACGTTTCAATCCTTGTTGTGGTGGATTGGTCGCGTCAACTGAGCTGGCGGATGCCGACCCGGTGATCCGAGCCGTTGTTTCAATCCTTGTTGTGGTGGATTGGTCGCGTCAACAGCGTGTCCGTGACGCCGGAGCGTAGCTGGCCGAGTGTTTCAATCCTTGTTGTGGTGGATTGGTCGCGTCAACGACGCATCGTCGGTCCATGGACCAGAGGAGGTCGTGTTTCAATCCTTGTTGTGGTGGATTGGTCGCGTCAACCCGATCGATGCGTCAAGCTGTGACCAGGCCGTCGAGGTGTTTCAATCCTTGTTGTGGTGGATTGGTCGCGTCAACGCGGACCAGCATCCGGACGGTCGCTCGTGCTCCTGGAGTTTCAATCCTTGTTGTGGTGGATTGGTCGCGTCAACCCTCGGCGCTGACCATTCGGCCGCGTGATCACGGGTTTCAATCCTTGTTGTGGTGGATTGGTCGCGTCAACGCGTCAGGTCGCACGCGACGCCGGAGCTGCGACCATGTTTCAATCCTTGTTGTGGTGGATTGGTCGCGTCAACAGGCGTGCCGAAGATCCAGGGATCGAACCGCCAGGTTTCAATCCTTGTTGTGGTGGATTGGTCGCGTCAACGGCGACGTCGTCGTGGAGCTGATCGCGGCTCGAGGTTTCAATCCTTGTTGTGGTGGATTGGTCGCGTCAACCGGGTCCGGCATCCAGCCTGCATGCGCAGTCTGGGTTTCAATCCTTGTTGTGGTGGATTGGTCGCGTCAACAGCCGGTGTCCAGGCTGGACGAGCCTCATCGATGTTTCAATCCTTGTTGTGGTGGATTGGTCGCGTCAACGCGCACCGGGATCGGCTGATCCGGCCGCTCGATCCGCCGGTTTCAATCCTTGTTGTGGTGGATTGGTCGCGTCAACTCGCGATGCCTCGGACCACGAGAGGTGGTCCCGGATTCGGTTTCAATCCTTGTTGTGGTGGATTGGTCGCGTCAACGCCGTGCGATACCGATCGGCCTGACGCTGACGTGCGTGTTTCAATCCTTGTTGTGGTGGATTGGTCGCGTCAACACGGCGATCGGCGCGTGTCGAACGCATCTCGAAGGCGCTGTTTCAATCCTTGTTGTGGTGGATCGGTCGCGTCAACGGGATCGTCGAGGCGTCAGTCGTCCAGAGCCGGGTACAGTTTCAATCCTTGTTGTGGTGGATTGGTCGCGTCAACGACGATCGAGTCGTCATCGTGCGATCGGCCGACGGCGAGTTTCAATCCTTGTTGTGGTGGATTGGTCGCGTCAACCGCCGCGGTCCGGGATGCACTCGATGCCGACGCAGTTCGAGTTTCAATCCTTGTTGTGGTGGATTGGTCGCGTCAACCGGGCTGCACGGTCAGTGCCGATCGCGTCGAGGCCGACATGTTTCAATCCTTGTTGTGGTGGATTGGTCGCGTCAACTCGATCGACCTGCCAGGCGATGAGCCGGTCGTCAGGTTTCAATCCTTGTTGTGGTGGATCGGTCGCGTCAACATCGGCTACGCCGCGTGCCATCGCGTGACGGCGTGATGTTTCAATCCTTGTTGTGGTGGATTGGTCGCGTCAACCGCGATGACCTGCACCGGTGCAGATGCCGGCGTCAGGTTTCAATCCTTGTTGTGGTGGATTGGTCGCGTCAACCGAGCCGAATCCGGAAGCGCCGGCGGTCGCATCCTGGGTTTCAATCCTTGTTGTGGTGGATTGGTCGCGTCAACTCGATCGGCCGACCGCGAGCACCGCCGACGACTCGGTTTCAATCCTTGTTGTGGTGGATCGGTCGCGTCAACGCGTTCGTCACCGGCAGCACCGGCTGGCGACTGCCGTGGTTTCAATCCTTGTTGTGGTGGATCGGTCGCGTCAACCACGATCCGGAGCTCCGACCGTGCAACGTCATGCTCCGCGTGTTTCAATCCTTGTTGTGGTGGATCGGTCGCGTCAACAGCTGGACACGGTCGAAGCCGTTCGACGACCAAGCGATGTTTCAATCCTTGTTGTGGTGGATCGGTCGCGTCAACGCGGTGACTGCCGCGACCGGCCGATCGACGGTCGCGCGTTTCAATCCTTGTTGTGGTGGATCGGTCGCGTCAACACGGCCCGGCGATGCAGCGTCCGCCGCGGCCGGCATCGAGGTTTCAATCCTTGTTGTGGTGGATCGGTCGCGTCAACGCGGCGATCGCGGCGGCTCGGCGAGCTGCCGGTGTTTCAATCCTTGTTGTGGTGGATCGGTCCCGTCAACGCGCCGTCCGGTACCCCACGCCAGCCGCACTGCGTGTTTCAATCCTTGTTGTGGTGGATCGGTCCCGTCAACGATCTGCCATCGACGACGCTCGACGGCATCCGGAGTTTCAATCCTTGTTGTGGTGGATCGGTCCCGTCAACGCGACGCTCGCCGCGATCGCGGCGACTGCATCGGATGTTTCAATCCTTGTTGTGGTGGATCGGTCCCGTCAACACTGCGCCGCGAGTCGCTCAGCAACGCGGTTCAATCCTTGTTGCGTGGATCGGTTTCAATCCTTGTTGCGGTGGATCGGATCGCGTCAACCTTGTAGCTGGATCGGCGCTCGATCGCAGGCCATGCAGACGGCTGCGTCATGTTTCAATCCTTGTTGTGGTGGATCGGTCGCGTCAACCGCTCTGGTCCCCTAAGTTATAATATACCTCGAGTTAGGCCGCAAGTACTCGGGCACGAAAAAGGGACCGATCGCGACGGAAATGGCCTCAGCGGCGCATTTTCCCGCCTGGCCTGCATGGCAGATCGCGTTGTAACATCATGGTCGCGCATCTGGTTTGAGGAAGAGACGGTCTCAGACGCAAATAAATCGGTAGCAGCAATCGACGCAATGGGAGGGCGGTGCCCGTCGTGGGAGCTTGCCTCGATGGATGACATCGAGGATCTCTTGCACGGCTCGGCCGATCCTCCGGAAGTCCTCCGGCTGATACGTGATCTCGACCACGCGGTTCTGGCTGCGGGTGTAGACGAGAAATCCCGCGGCGAACCGGGACCCGGAAGTTTTCCCGGATCAGCAGCGCGTAGATCGCCGATTGGAGCCGCAGGGTCGTGTAGATCCGGCCGGGGTCCTTCGCGAACTTGTAGTCCAGCGGACCGGCCGTCCCGTCGTCGAAGAAGAGCACCTCGTCGAGCCGCCCGCGGAGATGGTGCCGGCGGCTGATCAGGCTCACGTCGATCCGCTTCTCGACCACGCCGAGCCGTTTCCTCAGGTAGGCGCGATTGGTCGCCTCGCGGACCGCGTGCAGCGCTCGACCCCGCCGGACCTTCTCCCGCCGCTCCTGGAACTCCGGCAGCGCCAGGTGCCGCTCGAAGTACGTGAACCGCCCGCAGAACCAATGTTCCAGCAAGTCGCTGGGCGTCAGCAATACCTCGTGGAAATCGAGATCCATCGTAGCGACTCCTCATCCGGATCGATTCCCGGCGCCATATTGCCGATCTCAAAGCTCGGCTGACGGCCGAAATCCGTGTCAGATCAAGAAGCGCACGCACCTCGTCGCAGACCATTTTCTCGTCGAACGCCTGACCCAGCAGGTTCACCTTGGAGAAATCCGGCCGGCACATGGGGAAGATGTAGACCGAATCGCAGTCCGCGTCGATCAGCCCTTCCAGCCGGATTCCCAGCTCGTCGCGCTCGTTCTCGGCCAGCGTGCCCAGGAACACGCTCTTCTGCACGCGGTACAGTCCCGCCTGGAGGCACGCCTTGGCCGCCTTGTCCCGCGTCCGATCCGCGACGATGTCATACATCACCCAGGTCAACATCGCCGTCGCCTCCTTCCTCGGATCCGGACGGGGGCCGGGACGCCTGACCGTTGGTGCCGGCAACCGGCCCGCGGGGGCTTCCGAGCATCGTGCCGACGCGCCGGATCGCCCTCGCGATCGCCGGCTCCTCGTCCACCGCGGCCGGGTCGACGCGACCGCGTTCTCCGTGGGCCCGCCTTCCGGCACGAAGTGACGGGGCGACCGACGACTCACCTCCCAGCTCCGCCGCCAGGTCGAACACGCTCAGGTCCACGTCCTGATCGTCGTCCAGCCCGCGCAGTAATCGGCCCGCCAGGCGCTGGCATTCGTAAACGATCGTGTCGCGGATCTTCAGCCGCCGGCGCCCGTGGTGCTTCATCCGATCGAGGTACTCGTTGAGGGCGTTGAGGAGCAGGGCGCGGCCGTCGGCGTTGAGCCGGAAGCCGCCGTCAACCTGGTCGAACAGCTCCGGCTTGACCTTCCGCGCCGCGAACAGGTTGACGACCACGCGCTCGGCATGCACGCGATGGAACTCGATCAGGTCGTAGACGAGCGAGGGTTTGTTGTAATTGTCGGTGTGCATCAGGCCGATGCACGGGTCGAGCCCGCAGAGGAGGCAGGCCCGTTCGACGAGGGAATAGAGGACGCCGTAGGCGTAGTTGATCAGGCTATTGAACTCGTCCTTGGCGGGCGACCGGCTGCGGCCCTGGAAGCGGAATCGCTCGGGGAGTGCGAGGCTGAGCGCGGCGAAATACTCGCGGCCGGCGACGCCTTCCAGCCCCATGAGCGAGCCGCGGAGCTCGTCGATCGCGGCCCCCTTGAGCCCGGCGACGATGTCGGCCATCTTGTCGAGCCGCCCGGCGACGGCTTCCAGCTCGTCGGCCCGGTCGGGACGGGTCCGCGCCAGCTCGCGGAGCAAGCCCGGCCTGGTGGCCGATCTTGGCCTGGACCCATTCGCCGGCCAGCACGACGCCCTCCTCGGTCTCGGCGATCTCGAGCAGCCGGCGCCGCAGCCGGTTGGTCGAGCCCAGCCGGGTATGCCAGAACCGCCCGTACGGCTCGCCGAACTTGTCCAGGAGCGCGATGTCGATATGGTGCTCCAGCGCCAGCCGGATCGCGTCGGTCGAGAGATGCACGCCGGTCGTCAGCACGATCGACTGCACCTTCCGCGGCGAGATCAACGCCTGCCGCTCCCCCGCCCGGACCAGGAACATGTTGTCCTTCTTGCGCAGGCTCGCGCCGAAGGTGTTGAGGAGGAGTTGCATCGTGTCACCTCAATAGATTTCGTGGCCTGGTTCGGGATGGTTCGGGACCGCGGAGAACCGTCCGCCGTATCGCGAATCATATTCCATCAGGCAGATAGGAAGGTCGTCGGGATTCTCGCCTTTGAATTTGTGCGTACGTGCATACCAGACTGGCATCTTGAGTTCGTACATTCGCCGTTTCGTGGAATCTGGCTGCCGCATGACCTCCTCGTACAAAGGCTCGGGAATCACGCTGATCTGCGGGTAGTTTCCAGCCGTGTCTTGAGCGCCTGCTCATCGGGACGCGGGTTGTCCATCACGCCAGCAAGCCGTCGCTGCTGCTCGAACGCGCGCGGGCTGGATGTCGGCGAACGCCCGGTCTTCGGTCAACACGAAGCCGGCATAGGCTTCCTCCGTGAGCCTGATCAGGTCGCCCTCGGTCAGCCGGCCCTGGTTCTCGCAGCAGAGTCGCCATGACGTTTCCAGGACACCGGACGGAAAGTCGTAAACCTTCTCGCTACCCTGCTCGGGAGGGTGGACCACGATCCGCCCTGGCTCACGCCGGGATCGGTTGACCGACCGGCGGCCTGCGCGAGGGCGTCGAACGCGGCGCACTCGGTGAGCATCACGTCGTAGTCGAGGTCGAGAGAAACCTCCACAACCTGCGTGGCGATGAGCAGGCGTGGTTTATCCTTTTGGATTTGTCGTTCCTTCTGGTAACGGTCCAGAAAGATGAACTTCGAGTGGTAACATACGGGGTGATACTTTTGCAGAGCTTTGGCTAGCTCCTGGCAGCGCCGACGGTGTTGACGACGATCAAAATGTTGATCGGTTTCCCATCCTCTCTTGTTTCTCCCCACAATTTACGGAACGGCTTGGGGGGACGGGTATTCCCTGGCGGTTCTTGGTCGTTAGCCACTCGGTCAAAGGAGTATCGCAGACGCTCCAGTTGTTTCGGGCGGAGTCGGTATAAGTCTCATCCTTGACGACCGAGACCTTAACGATGAAGGCCCGGTATCCCTTCCAGGGCCTTTCGGATCGTCGTCTGAAGATCGGTCGGCATCGTGGCGCTCATGACCAGAAAGCGCGCCCGAGATCACGAAGCTGCTCGATCAGCAAGATCAACAGTCCGGCAGTATGAGACTCATAAGCGTGAACTTCGTCGATGACGATGGCGGCGTCGGCGGCGGCCAGGGTTTTCATGGCCCATCGTCCCGCGTGGAACAGAGTGACGAGGAGCTGATCGACCGTCCCCACCACTACGGGCGGAAAGAAATGGGGCTCCCAGAGCGAGTTGCGACGGACTATTGAGCGGTCGGCTTCGTTTCCTTCCATTCTATTATTGATCAACTCGGCCGTTGAGTGGACCAGCCCGACTTCGTGCCTGTGCTTCTCCGTGAAGAACTTCGCAATCGCCTATGTACGCTGTTAGCAGTGACCATTGTCGGCAAGAGGAAGAAGAGTTTCCGAGCATGCCCCGTTCAGCCTGGCGCAAAGCCCAGAGGCAAGCGGCCTCGGTCTTGCCACTGCCGGTCGGCGCGATCGCCAGCACGTGACCTTCCGCTTCGCCGCACTGTCCCTGGAACGGACGATAGCCCTCGAATGGCGTCTCGTCACCGCGTCTCGCCGGTCCGTCTCAACCTTGGTCTTCACATGATCGAGGAGCTTGGCAGGGTCGATATGGAGGAAGTGCCGGGATGCCTCCATCTCGACACGGGGCCCTTGCTGACCGCTCGCCATCCAGTCGGCGGTCATCAGCAACCCTTTGAGCAGGATGAACAGATCGCGATAGCTGGCCTTCTCCGGCCCGGGTGCGCGGGCGAGCGCATTCTTCGCTTCCTTCATCCGGTCAAAGGGATGATTGGATGTCCCATCGCGATTACTGAGCATCCGTTCGAGTTCGCAGGGATCGACCTTGAGCCGAAGCGCCCAGCCTCGAACCTGGAACATCTCCTTTGCAAGCCCATAGGCGGCCTTGACCGCGCTGAAAGTATCAGGTTCCCAGTCAATGGGATTCTGGAACTTTCCTTCGTTGAACAAATAATCATCGGCGAGAAATTTATGATGTCCCGCGACGGCAAGGACTTCCAGGTAGCCCCCTCCGGGAATCGAGCCGTAAGACTTGGCCAAGGATTGGGCCGTCACCTCGACAAACCAGAGCGAGGCGATCTCATGGCGGTAGTTGCGGTTTTGGGCATCCCGATACGCCTTGTCACCGACGGCCCTCATCATGCGCTGAAAGTTGGCCGTCAGCTTCCCCACGTCATGAAGAGCCACACAGAGGAGCGATGATTGCAGCAGACGTTCGGTCGTCAGCCCGTGCCGCCTGGCGATGCGATCGATCAGTGCGCGGTGCTCAACGATCAGGCCGCACCAGGCTTCGTAAACCGCTGTCACGTGCGTTCGGTAGGACTGTTCTTCTTGCCCCTCGTCTTTCCGCTTGGCGATGGCGTTGTCGAGGAGTTTTCCTCCTGCGTTGGGGTCGAGTCGTAACGATGCACTGGAATGGTCCACGAGAATCCGTCCTTCCAGGTGGAGAATGTCTGGCTGCGGCGGAGGATCTGGGACTGTGGTTCCACGCGATAGCCCACGATCGACTCGTCATCCTCCGCCAGTGTGATCGCATCTGCCACGAAGGAAACAAGGCCTCGCCCAGGAGTTGCCGGCGCCCATCCGGCTCGAACGCGAACCCGATCGGAAGCCGTTCGATCGCTGGCGCGCGGATCGTCCGATGGAACGGGATGTCCTGGAGCGACTCGTAAAGCTCGTATTGGGGACTGATCTCGCGAAAGACCAGGACGTGAGCCAAAACACGGGCGGCGACGGGCTCGGCGTCCTCGACTCGGACTGCAACGGCTTTTAACAAGGCGTCGTTTGGCCCGGCGGTCAGAGGATAGGCCGGGGCGCGGAAGGCATCGGCGACAGTCCCGGCCGTTGCCTGATCGGCCGTTTCGACCACGAGTGCCAGGCGACGTCGGTGCAGCACTCGCGCAAGAGCACGTCGGTTTTCACCTCTTTGTCGCCGAGCTTCTGAAACTTCCAGAGGTCGCGCATCCTCCCCTCGTGCCAGCCCCCAACACCGAGCCGGAGGCCACGCTCCGCGATGAAGCGATAGGCGTCGGGCAAGCCCAGTCCGAGAGCTGCCCCTAGCATGCCGACCAGGCTCGTGTAAGGCGGCAGGGGCAACGTCCGGTGATACGTCAGGGCCTCCGGCAGGCGCCAACTCCCCACCGGGGCCGCTGCCTCGATAATGACGACAGACATGGGTCATGCTCCGTAGTGGTCCTTGACCCAGCCGTGGGCCGTTTCGAACGCCTGGCCGATCGTCAAACAGCCCTCGGGGACCTGGCGGAACAGCCCGGAACGCACCCCGAAACAATGAGCGACTTTGATTTCCTTCGCATCCTGGAGCGATTCGGTCAGAGGCGCGACGTCGATACTGGCCTCGGCGTGGTTCCCTCCCGGCGGACGGTGACGGATTCCAAGAAGAGGGGGACCTTGGCAGTCAGCACTGCCGCCGCGACGAATTTCGGGCTGATGTCGGCCAGAAACCGCGATTGCCGACCACTCGACCAGAGATGCTGCAACGAGGAGAGCAAGGCGGCGACACGTCGGTATTTCTCGGCCGCCGGGACATCCCAGGGCTTGCTAATCTCCGTTGCCGAGATCCCCTCGCCGATCCGCGAATTGCCCACGGCATCCAACTCGATGAGCAACGTTCCCCGGTACAGGCCGCCGTGAATCTCGGTCTCGAAGATGTTGGGAGTCCCTCCCGTATCCACGCCCATGTAGTTGGTCCCGAAATCGAGATCGCCCTCGTAAGCATCCAGTGCCAGGAGTGGCGAGACGCGCACGGGACTGGTGCGCTTGTGCGTCCCTCCTTTGGAGGCGTCCATGAACCCGAACAGGTCGTCATCAAGATACTCGGCGGGGAGGCATTTCGTGATGGCCGCCCCCTTCTTCTCCTTGGCGGCCTGACCTTCAGACAGGCTGTGCCCCAGCACGCCCAGTTGGTCGCGGAGAGCACGGCGGAGCGCCTGGCTCGACACGTAAGGATAGGTCTTCGTTCCGCGCGTCAGCTTCTTGATGCTGCTCAGGTTGTCGGCTTCCTTGTCGCTTCCGTTGAGCGAGCCGAGCGACACCGGGGTCAGAAACGTGATCGTCAAGGCCTTAGCTTGCTTGATCGTCGGCACGGTTGCGGTCTCCTCAGTTGGTCGTGTTCGGCGCCTGCGTACGCTTGCGGGTCAGGTACTGGAACCGATTCAACGCGGCGACGACACAAAACCCGCGAAACTCCTCGAAGAGATCGGGGCAGAACGTATCGCCGTCGAGCACCTCCTTGGGAACGTCGATCTTGTATCGAAACTGGAGCCGGGCCAGTTCGTTGACGAAGTCGGCGATGGTGCGAGTCTTCCGCAAGCGGAAGAGACCGCCCTTGGCCCGCCCCGGGCTCTCTTTCTGAGCGGCTTCTCTGGCCTGCCCCTCCTCGGCTTGGTCATCGCTCCTTCCCAGCACCGCTTGGGCGAGTGCCTTGCCAATCGAGTCGCCAAGCCAGGTCGCGGTTTTCACCATCTGCGAATAGGGTTCTTCCATATCAGTTCCTTTCCGCAATTCCGGTTCGTAGAGCCGGGCGAATTCGAGCAGCGGTCCAACGGACCGCGCCTGACTCGTATCGGCATGGGGGTTGATGTGAAAAGCATGCCGCTCCAGTAGCGGCAGTACGCTTGCGCCCTGAAGGAGCGATTCACAGACTTTGTCGCGGAGCAAGGTACGAGACTCGGCCTTGGCCTCGAAGTCGATGAGCGCAGCCATGAGCTTCTTCGGGTCGCACTCGTACCGGCCGCGCCCGTCCTTCATCTGGATCCGTCTTTGCATGCGGGCGAAGAGCCGGGCCAGACGCTCGATGTCCCGAAACGTCGTGAAGTCGCGGGCCATCCAGACGTTCCCCTTCTTCGAAGCCGAGACCACGGTGAAGCTTGTCGCCCCTTCTCTTTGCAGGGCACCGAAGACGGCGTCGATCGAGATCGGCTCTTCTTCGGCCTCCTCCGATCCTTCGGGTGTCTCCGGCTCGTCGTCGAGCGAGACGAGCCGCGAGCCGACGGCTGAATCGCCCTGCTTCGTGGCAATCGGGGGCGACTGATGTTCGCTGAGCTTGACGAACACGGTGTATAGAAACCCCAGAGCCACTTCGGAGCGGCGCTGGAAGAAGGGCCGGAGCTTCGGTGAGCTCAGCAACAACTCGAAATTCCTGAAGAGGTTCGGTTCGAGTTGGACCATGCCCGCCAGCATATCGGCCAGTGCATCGATGCGCCGGAGGTTGGTCGATTCCGGAAAAAAGACGTGGATATCCTCACCCTGGAGATAGAAGAACGAGACGGCAGGGACGAACTTCCCGACGAAGTCGATCTTCCAACCCATGCGGGGCCAGTCAGCGACGCCATTGATGAACGACCGGCTGCCTCCCAGGAGCGGAAATGCCGTCTCCTTGGCCTCGACGAACGTGGAGCCGGGGTCACCGCTCAAGAAACAGAAGGACTTGGGCTTGGCGGAATGGTCAGCGACGCGGATCTCGACCTTGGGCCGGACCTGGTTGGGTCCGTCGATGAGCAGGCCGGCCGGTGGCCCAGGCTTGAGACCTTCACGAGTCAGAAACTCATCAAGCTTCTCCTGGAGGTGGGCATAATCTGGTGGCATCCGACCGGCTGTCCGGACGGGCTTGCCGCGCGCATCGGGTAAGGTCCCCCACTCCGCTTGATCCCGGGATGGCCTCGCGGCCTTATCGAAGAGTAGCAGCGCCGCTCCGGCCGCTTTCTTCTTGGCGAATGAGATGAAGTCCTGCTCAGAGCGACAGTAATAAAAATTGTAGGTCCCCTTCTCCTCCTTTTGCTTCTTGCTCGATACGTTGAAGTAGATTGACACGAGGCGCTCATAGGCCGCTTCCAGGCAGGCTTGAACCTGGTCCGTCGGTCCCCTGATCACGAACCGATCTTGCTGCAGCTCGTCGAATCGGACATCAGGGAACCGTGACGCTTGAACGAGATCGAAGTCAAGATCAGCCGGCGGGTCGACGTAACTCGACTTCCCTCGGTTCAATATGCGGTAAAGGCCGACGGTCCCGGCATCAGTCCAGGGATTACCCGTCCGTGGAAACTCGATGGCCACGTTCGAGACGGAACCGGATGAAGACTTGGATTTGGCCATCTCACGCCTCCTGAACAACCAAGGTCCCGAAACCGCGGGCGCTGCTCTTGCCGATCCCCCACCGGGTCGGCAACCGAAAGTTGATCCGGACCGAGCCTCGGAAGCCGAGCAAAGCGAGACCGGGCTTGAGAGTCTGCATCCCGCAGGGCTCCAAGTCAACCTCAGCATGCAAACGCTCGGAGACGTGCAGCCCGATTGCCTTAGACAGCGAGAGCAGGTTACCGATCACAATCCGACTGAGCAGACACCGACGTTCCGGATCGGAGCTGCGTCCCAATCGTGGTGGTTCTGCTGGTTCAAGCCCAGATAAGGGGTCTGAAACGAATAATGGATCGGATCTGTTGTGGGGCCGATCTCGACGCGGGTCACCTCGACATCTCGCTGCCGGACTCTCAAGGTTTCGCCTCCTAGCGAGAACGCTTCAAGGGCAGGCATGGATCGGAGTAGTAAAGCACCTTCGGCGAGGCCGGCGATCTCGCCGAGCCCGTGCTTACGTCGTAGCGGATCAGTGGATGGCGATAGATCACCCCATCGTCGTCATGCTGATGAAATTCGGGCCGGTTGGCGCGCCGAATGACTGCCCCGCGAAGCCAACGGGCATGCGACATTGTGAGCCGAACGCCCAGATCATGCTGGATGCTCATGAAGTCGATCGTCTTGTCGACGACGCCTGTCAAATCTGCCTCCGATCTCAACGTGTGAATAGGGTTCTGATGGAACCGACGGGCGACCGTGCCCGAGTCGGGCACGAATCGCTGGGGTTCGTTCCTGCTTGAAAACTCACAAGGTTTCAATCCTTGTTATTATGGAAATCACAAATCTAGGCTAGGAATGCTCTCATCTTGTCTCGTAGAGCTTTCCACTTCTTCCGTTTCATGCCAATCGATCTGGCCAGATCAGACTGCCTCGGTTTCTCGCCGCCGCAGGCGGAAGTGCACTCCTCCAATTTCTTGATCTTTGCCTCGCTGAGAAACATCCTGAGGCCGTCGTATCGCGCTTCCTGACACGAAGAAAGCTTGCTTTGGCTGCATTGGCCTCGAAATTCAGAGTCATATCCATGTCATGAGGATCTAGATTCTTTACTCGTTGTGATCGTTTCAATGCAACGGAGGCTCTGGATAGGGCTTCCCGAGACAGGCAACGAGGTAGTTTCGAGGGATATCCTCCCTGCAAGAATTGCGAATGTCTCTCGATCATGCTCACACGCATTGCGCTTGCGATGTCCTCAGCGACGCTCTCCTGAAAACCCTTCCGACGGAGAAAACGGACGACCAGCATCCAAAGTCTCATGACGACCGATGTCTCGTACGATGTCATGGCAGACCTCACTACTTGGAAACTACAAGCAACACTCTCTCCACATCTTGTAATACGTGATCTCGACCCCAAGAAGGGCCTCCTTTTTCGCTCGACGACACGCCATTTTCCTTAAACGCCTTTCAGATAGGTAGTTGCCGCCATTCTCTCGATTTCCTCCGCGATGGCCTCGCGCAGAACACTTGGCCCATCACCTCGCATGCTTCCCCCCAATACATCGCCCATCGCTTCACTTCGACGAGGCTCGAAAGCCGGAACCGGACGATCAGGCTGCCGTCGGGCTGGTGTTCGATAGTCTGGCTCGGGTGCCATTGTTTCTCGGCGATCCGGCCAGCGACGTCGGGCGTGAAGCGGAGGACGACCTCGATGATCACCGTCGCCGCGGACGGCCGGAAGCAGCCTCTCATGTAGTCCTCGAGCCGGAAGTCGGCCGGGCGGTCGAACGTCTCGCCCGTCGCGCGCAACGACCGGACGCGCTGCACGGCGAACGTCCGGACCTCCGCGCGGAGATGGCAATAGCCGACCGCATACCAGCCGTCTTCGATCAGGACCAGATCGTACGGGTCGAATGTGCGCCGGGTCGTCTCGTTCCGGCTCGCCGTCCAGTAGACCATCTCCACCCGGTGTCGGCAGGCGACGGCCGTCGTGAGGGCGCAGAACGATTCCGGGTCGTAATACGGCCGGACCGCCGGGAGGATTGACAGCATGTCGGCCATCGCGTCGAGGCGGATCGACACGCCGTCGGGGAGCAACTCGCCCAGCTTGGCAATCGCCTGTCGCAAGTCCGACTCGAACGGCGTCCCCTCCAATTGCCTCATGAGCCGCTCGACCAGGTAGAGCGGATGAGCTCCCCCTCGGTGAGCTGAAAGAGGGGTAACCGGTAGGTCGGCTCCGTGTAGTGATAACCGTTGCGTCGTGGGTCGAATCGAATCGGCGCGCGCAATTGATTCCGCAGGTAGGCGACGTCGCGCCGGACCGTCCGGATGGTGACTTCCAGCTCCCTGGCGAGCGTTGTGGAGTTAGGCCACCGGTTGGCCCGCAGCGCCTGGTCAATCACCATCATCCGCCGCACAGGCGGTCGCGCGGCCTTATACATGGCCCGAACTCCTCCGGAGCACCCACACCTTCAACGCGGCTTTCGACTCGACGTCAGGTTCTGAGTGTGGAGTGATTCACCTTCACCGTGGCCCGATCTTGCTCCGTCGAGACTCCGTCCTCGTGGGTTGCGTGGGGTCATCCACCCCCCTCAGCGTCCGATCATAACTGCATCGTAGGACGAGGGGTAGGACTTCTACTGTCATCCCCAAAAAAAATTCCCGAAAAACCAAAAAAGGGCGTGTACCGGTATGCCGCTAGTCATGACTGCTCTCCAGGAAACCCATGAAACATCCGTGCACGCACCCATAATACCAACAAGTTGATTTCAAATCGTGTTCCACGTTCACGCCAAGATGCCCTCGCTCTATTGAGGAGAAGTCCTCCTGCGATCGGAGCCGATGGTCGTCTCCAAACACCCGAACCCATCTCACGAATTCCCGGAGCCGAGTTGCTAATTCTTCAAAAGTGTCCATTAATAAAAGGTATCGGGACTTCCTGGCGGCGTTCGGGGTGCGCAAAAAGGCGAAGAGAGTGAGTGGTAGCATGAAGACCTGGATCGAAATCGGGCGGCGGAGCGCTCGGCGATCATCGGAAACGAAAACGACGAAACGAACCCAGTCGGGCGGGCCGACCCGCGCCAAATCGACGAAACGAACCCAGAGCACGCGGTCGCCCGAACACGAAATCGACGAAACGAAGCCAGGACACGGGTCCGAAGAGTACGAAATCAACGAAACGAACCCAAAATTAGGAAGAATAGGTAAAATGAATCGAATTTATCAAATGAAGGGAAATTGCCAGTCACCCCTGGGTCGCGCCGAACGAACTCACGGCGGGTCATCCCCAAAACGCGCCAGGCGAGCCCAGGTCGGTGAGGGCGGGGCAAACCGGGCAGCACCGTTCTCGGGGGTTGCCAGCGTGAGTGGAGGAAGGAATAATGAAGGCGGTCGAATATCGATTAATGACCGATCGGCTGACAGTGGCTCGCGGTGGCCGATCTCTTGCTGGGGTTGATCGACGATTGAGAACCCCAGACCCGCCCGGCTGCCTCCCCCAAACCGAGCCATCCCACCGTGACCGGACGACCTACAGACCCGGAAGCTCGCTAACTCAAGGATCGTGGCATGGACCGAGATCGACCTGAGCGATTGGGGAGAAGATTCCGGATCGGACGTTTCTGCCGGTTGGCGCTGGCCATTACCGTGATCGCGGAGAGCGGGGGCCTGGGTGCCCTGCGAACTCGGGCCGATGAGCCGAAGCCGGTCGCGACTTCGCCATCGCCGGAGGCGGTCGAGTTCTTCGAGGCGCGGGTCCGGCCGATCCTGGTCGAACGGTGCGTCAAGTGCCACGGGCCTCGGAAGCAGTCGTCGGGCCTGCGGCTCGACAGCCAGGCAGCGGCGCTCAAGGGGGGTGATACCGGGCCGGCGGTCGTACCGGCCAAGCCCGAGGCGAGCCTGATGGTCCAGGCCGTGACTTACCGGCACGACGAGTTGAAGATGCCGCCGAACGGGAAGCTCTCCGACGCGGACGTGCAGTTCCTGACGCGATGGGTCTCCCTCGGTGCGCCCTGGCCGGACGATACGGCCAAGAATGCGGCGATGTCTCACTCGGCCAACGCGCCGGCCCACTGGGCCTTCCGGCCGTTGAGGACGGTCCTTCCGCCACCAGTGCATGACAAGAGCTGGGGTGAATCGCCGATCGACGCGTTCATCATGGCCCGGCTGGAAGCCGCGGGGATCGCTCCGTCGCCGCCGGCCGGGAAGCGCGCCTTGATCCGCCGCGCCACGATCGACCTCTGGGGCGTTCCTCCGACGGCCGACGAGGTCGAGGCGTTCGAGGCCGATGCGTCGCCGGACGCCTTCGCCAACGTGGTCAACCGACTCCTGGCGTCGCCGCGATACGGCGAGCGCTGGGGGCGGCACTGGCTCGACGTCGCACGTTACGCCGATACCAAGGGCTATGTCTTCACCCAGGAACGCCGATATCCTTATGCCTTCACCTATCGCGACTACGTCATCAACGCCTTCAACGCCGACTTGCCTTACGATCGGTTCATCATCCAGCAGCTCGCCGCCGATCAACTCCCTCAGGACGGCGACACCCGGCCCCTGGCCGCCATGGGGTTCCTGACGGTCGGCCGGAGGTTCCTCCTGGACCAGAATGAGATCATCGACGATCGGATCGACGTCGTCAGCCGCGGTCTGCTCGGCCTGACGGTCACCTGCGCCCGATGCCACGATCACAAGTTCGACCCGATCCCGACCGACGACTATTACTCGCTCTACGGCGTCTTCGCCAGCTCGACCGAGCCGGCCGATCTCCCCGCGCTGGATTGGCCCGGGGCCGGCAAGGCCGACCGATCCGCCGACTTCTTGCGCAAACTCGAGGCGGCCAAGAAGAAGCGGGACGCTTACCTCACGGCGCGTCGCGACGACGTCCAGAGAGACCTCGCCGCGCGGTTCTCTCAGTATCTGAAGGCCGGTTATGAGCTCGACTTCAACACGAGGAACCCGCGACTGGAGGAGCGCGCCCTGGCCGACAAGCTGAATGCGCGACGACTTCGCGGCGTGATGATGCTCTGGAAACAGCGTCTGGATGCGACGGCCTCGAAGTCCGACCCGATCCTGGCCCCCTGGCTGGCCTTCGCCGCCTTGCCCCGCGAGCGCTTCGTTACCAGGGCGGCGGACGTCCACCGGGACCCGGCCATCGCGGCGGCCAAGGCGATTCATCCCCTGATCGCGCGGGCGTTATTGAGTGGTTCGCCTCCGTCGAGCATGAGTGAGGTTGTCGCGCGGTATGTCGGTCTTTTCGGCCAGCTCGAGGCGAGGCAGAAGGCAGAGGTCGCGCAAAAGTCGGTCAAGTCCCAGTCCGCGACGCCTCTTCCTGAGCCCGAATGGGAGTCGTTCCGCCAGGCACTCTTCGGACCGGGCGGGCCTCTTGCCGCTTCGGAGTATCCCCGGCGCCTTTACCTCGACCAAACGCAAGGGAATCAGCTCGCTCAGCTCAACGGCGCCATCGATCGGCTGAATGCGACCGATCCGTCGGCCCCCGCTCGGGCCATGGTGCTCAACGATGCACCCCAGCCGGTCGAGCCGCATGTCTTCCTCCGCGGCAACCCGGGACGGCCGGGCAAGGCGGTCCCGCGCCGGTTCCTCCACGTACTCGCCGGGCCGGAGCCGCCGCCGTTCCGCAAGGGGAGCGGCCGGCTCGAGCTGGCACAGGCGATCGCCGACGCCAGGAACCCACTCACGGCCCGGGTGCTGGTCAACCGCGTCTGGCACTGGCACTTCGGCAAGGGACTGGTCACCACGCCCAGCGACTTCGGCCTGCGGAGCGACCCGCCGTCCCACCCCGAACTGCTCGATCACCTGGCCGCCGGGTTCCAGGCCGACGGCTGGTCGATCAAGGCGATGCACCGCCGGATCATGCTCTCCCGCACCTATCAACAGAGCAGCGCCCCGAGGCCGGATGTCGCCTCGAAAGACCCCGAGAACCGGTTGGTCTGGCGGTTCAGCCCCCAGCGGCTCGATTTCGAGGCGATGCGCGACTCGATCCTGGCGGTCTCGGGCGACCTGGACCCCGCGATCGGAGGCCGGCCGGTGGCGATCACCGAGGCCCCGTTCTCGACCCGTCGCACGGTTTACGGCTTCATCGACCGCCAGAACCTCGACGGACTCTATCGCACGTTCGACTTCGCCGTCCCCGACGCGACCAGCCCGCGACGGTTCGTGACGACCGTCCCGCAACAAGCCCTCTTCCTGATGAACAGCCCGTTCCTGCACCAGCAAGCGCGACGGCTGTCGGCCGCGATCGGGCAGGACGCGTCCGCCGACCCGGCCGACGGCATCCGCCGGCTCTACCGCCGCGTCCTCGCGCGCCCGCCCGATGCCGATGAGCTCGCGCTGGCGGCCGAGTTCCTCCGCTGCGAGGCCGGACCGTCCGCGCCCCGGCTCGACGGCTGGAAGCAGATCATGAAGGGCAAGACCGGCGGCTCGCTCGCCGACCCGCCACTCTCTCCCTGGGAACAGTTGACACAGGTGTTGTTGTTGACCAACGAATTCATGTTTATGGAGTAGTTGCGACGGGCCGGTGACGATCAGCGCCTCCCCGTAGGGTGGGTGAAACCCAACGAGGATCGGCCCCCCGATGCCGGTGGGTTTCACCCACCTTACAAGGGCCGGATACCCCCCTCGGCGAGGATGGCGCGACACAGGCCCTAGCCATCGAACCCATGATGACACGACGCGAGTTGCTGAGCCGATCGGGCATGGGCATGGGTGCCCTGGCCTTAGGCGGACTGATGTCGGAAGCCGGGCTGCTGGGAAGTGCGGCGCGCGCCGGCGACGTGTCGCCGACGGCGATCCTCGGCTCGAGCAATCCGCTATTGCCCAAGCTCCCGCCGATGCGGGCGCGGGCCAAGCGAGTCGTGCATCTGTTCATGAACGGTGGTCCATCGCATGTTGATACATTCGATCCCAAGCCGATGCTGACGCGCCATCACGGCAAGCCGGTTCCGACGAACCTGCCCACCGAGCGCAAGACCGGCGCCGCGATGGGCTCGCCGTTCCGGTTCCGCAAGTACGGCCGGAACGGCGTCGAGGTCAGCGACCTGTTCGCGCACACCGCCGAGATGATCGACGAGATCTGCGTGATCCGCTCGATGCACGCCGACGTCCCCAATCACGAGCCGTCGCTGATGCTGATGAACTGCGGCGAGGCGCGGCAGGCGCGGCCGTGCGTCGGCTCGTGGGTGCTCTACGGCCTGGGGACGGAGAACCAGAACCTGCCGGGCTTCGTCGTGATGTGCCCCGGCGGCTTCCCGATCGCCGAGTCGCAGAACTGGCAATCGGCGTTCCTGCCCGGCATCTTCCAGGGCACCTACATCGACAGCCGGCACAGCGAGATCGAGAAGCTCATCGCGCACATCCAGAACCACGCCGTCGGCCCGAAGGCCCAGCGCGGCCCAGCTCGACCTCTTGGGCGAGCTGAATCGCCGCCATCTCGACCATCACCGGGGCGAAGCCGAGCTGGAGGCTCGGATCCAGTCGTTCGAATTGGCGTACCGGATGCAGTCGGACGCGGCCGATGCCTTCGACATCACCCAGGAGCCCGAGTCGATCCGCGCGATGTACGGGCCCGGCGTCCACGCACGGCAACTCCTGGCCACCCGCCGGCTCCTGGAGCGCGGAGTCCGCTTCGTCCAGCTCTGGCATGGCGACGGCCAGCCCTGGGACCATCACGATGACCTCGAGACCGGCCACCGCACCCTGGCCAACCAGTGCGACCGGCCGATCGGCGCATTTCTCAAGGATCTGAAGCAGCGCGGGATGCTCGACGACACCCTGGTCATCTGGGGCGGCGAGTTCGGCCGCACCCCGACGGTCGAGCTGCCCACCCCCGGCTCCAACCAGGGGAAGATGAACGGCCGCGACCACAACCACTACGGCTTCACGATGTGGATGGCCGGCGGCGGCGTCAAGGGGGGGTACGTGCACGGCGCCACCGACGACATCGGCTTCCAGGCGGTCGAGAATAAGGTCCACGTCCACGACTTGCACGCCACGATCCTCCACCTCCTCGGCTTCGACCACGAGCAGTTCACCTTCCGATACGCAGGCCGAGACTTCCGCCTGACCGACGTCCATGGCAAGGTCGTCAAGGACATCATCGCTTGATGATGGACCGCCAGGTGCGAGACTACGGTGAGGACTGCACAGATTCACGAATTCGGCAAGTGTAGAAATTGGCTGATCCAGCACCACGGTGATTCGTTTTTGCGGCTGGCGGGTATGCTCGCTGGGCCACCTCAACGCCCGCCCGAGCTCTGGACGTATCGGAACAGGTCGCGGATCTGCGGCTCGGTCAGTTTGTCGAGCAGACCCTCCGGCATGAGCGAGACCTCCGACGCCTTGGCCTCCTCGACCGCCTCCCGAGGGATGACCGTCTTCTGTCGGTTGCTGTCGACCAGTGTCAAAGACCGGTCGTTCTCGTTGACGACCAGTCCGGTCAAGACCCGGCCGTCGCGGAGGGCGAGCGTCTGGGACTGGTACTCCTTGCGGACCAGCGCGCTGGGATCCACCAGGCTGGCCATGAGGAAATCGAGGTCGCCGCGCTCGGAACCGGTGAGATCCGGACCGATCGATTCCCCCTCGTTGAAGAGCTTGTGGCAGACGGCGCAGTTCTCTTTGAAGATCGGCTTGCCGCGCGCGGCGTTTCCCTTATCGCCCTCGGGGAGCAGGCCGCGGATCTCGGCGATCCGCTGCTTCTTCTCGGGCGAGCCCACGCGGGGGATCTTTCCCCAGGCGGCCTCCAGCCGGGCCAGCAGTGCCGGGTCGGACAACCGCGCGATGAGCTGGACGTTCGCGGCGCTCAAGTCCTTCGCGGCGATCTGTCGGCGCTCGATCGCATCCAGCAAGGCGGCAGCCCACGGCCGTCGGGTGCCGAGTAATCCCAGGATCCTGGCGCGAATGCTGGCCGTGGCCGACCGGTAGCGTTCAATCAGCGGTTGAGCAATCGTCGGCTGGGAGTAACCCCCCAATGCAGCAACCGCGGCGAGCTGGATGGTCGCATTCGGGTCACGGTTGAGGATCTCGAGGAGAGTGGAAAGGTCGTCGAATCGGCCGAGCTGGCCGAGGAGCTCGATCATGGTGATCCGGTCGGACGGGGCGGCGCGAGTCGCGAGCCTTGCGGACCGCCGCCTCGATCGCCGGAGCATCCCCCATCCGGGCGGCCAGGCGGATCAGGTCCGCGCCCGGTGCAGGTTGCCCCGCGGACCAGATCCGCGCCAGGGGCTCGACGAGCGGCGTGGGCGTCCGCGCGAGCTTCCGGCCCTCAAGTCCTTTCTCCATCCCGGTCAGGATCCGAGCGACCGAATCCGGTCCGTGCGCGGCCGCCAACAGGCGGGCCAACGCCCCGTAGTCGCCGTCGGAACCGTCCGACGCCAGGGCCCGTGCCACGCGCTCGAGCACTGCGACGCGGAGCAGGGGGGTGTGGGCCAGGTCCGCCGTACACAGCAGGGCGATCACCGCGTCGCGATCCTGTCGCAATTGTCGCTCGAATGCCCACCAGACCTGGTTTGGGATATAGGGATCCTGAAGATCCTCGTCATGCCGGACCAGTCCGTCCAGGATCGACAGTGCGTCGTTGGCCTCCCATCGCTGGCAACTCGACGCGAGCTGGCTTCGGACCATCGCGTCGGGCTCCGTGGTCGCCAGGGCCTCGAGCTTCGCTCGGAGATCCCGGTTCATCCGATGATCGTCGCCCAGCAGCCGGAGGGTCCAGCGCCTCACGCCCGCGACTGGATGCTCCAAGAGCTGCATCGCCGTCGCGTCGTCGAGCCCGCCGCTGACATGCAACGCCCAGAGATCGCGGAGAGCCACGGTCTCGTCGCGGTCAGAGGTCAGCATCCGCTTCAACAGGGGCACGATGGACGGATCCCGGCGCTCGGCGAGGATGTCGCCGGGCCTCCGCCGGGAACCAGTCGTTGGTGCTGGTCCGCAAGGCGACGAGTTCGGTGGAGGTCCGTTTCGCCAGGTTGAAGGGCTCGATCTTCCGCCGGGTCCCATAGACCACGCGATAGATCCGCCCATTGGTCCGATCCCAGGTGTCGCGGGGGTCGAGATGGGCGGTGCGCTTGTCGTACCAGTCCACAACATAGATGGCGGCATCGGGCCCGGCGAGGAGGTCGATCGGCCGGCACCACCGGTCGCGAGAATCGATGAGCGTCCCACCGTGCCGGCCGGCGAACGTCGAGCCCTTTCGCTCCAGGACGTGCCAGTAGACGGCGTTCGACAGCAGGTTGCCCCCGATGAAGGTGCCGCGAAACGACGGCGGCAACGCGTCGCCCTTGTAGATGATCCCGCCCGGCGTGACGTGTCCGCCGTGCTTGGTCCCCTGGTAGGCGATCGGGCCGAAATAGCCATAAGCGTGCGGGTTGTGGAGCGGTCCGTGCTTGGCGAAGCCCTTGAGGTAATATCCGCCCTGGACCATGTGAAAGGTGATGTACGCGCCGTTACTGCTGCCGAAGGCGTTGCCGGCAAGGTCGAAGTCGAGTCCCCAGGTGTTGCCGCCCCCCTCGGCGAAGAGCTCGAACTGGCGGGTCCGGGGATGATATCGCCAGATGCCTTGCTGGAACCCGTAGCCGCGGATCTGGGCGGTGACCGTGCTCCCCTGGGCTCCATACAGCCAGCCGTCCGGCCCCCAGGTCATCGAGTTGACCACCGCGTGTGCGTCCTGGAGCCCGAACCCCGTGAGCATGACCTCGGGGTCGCCGTCGGGCCGATCGTCGTGGTCGCGATCGGGGTAGAAGAGCAGGTAAGGTGCCTGGCCGACGAACACGCCGCCATGCCCGACGGCCAGCGCCGAGGCCAGGTTCAACCCCTCGGCGAAGACCTTGACCGAATCGGCGCGGCCGTCGCCATCGGTGTCCTCCAGGATCTTGATCCGGTCCGCACCCCGCACTCCCCGAGGCGGCGGCTCGGGCATCTTGTCGTACTCGGTCCGGAGATACTGGTTGACCGTCACCGGCTTGAGCCCGGCCGGGTTGGGGTACTGCAAGTATTCGACGACCCAGAGCCGCCCCCGCTCGTCGAAGCTGGCGGTCACCGGCTGACGCACCATCGGCTCGGCTGCGAAGACCTCGACGTGGAACCCCTCCGGCACAACCATCCGCTTTGCCGCCTCTTCCGGTGTGAACCCACCGGCCTTGCCCGGTTCCTGGCCACGGGCCGCGGCGTTCGCCGTGGACAGGAGGATCACGCACCAGAACGCGACGCGCATCGACCATCGGCTCATCGTTGGCAGCTCCCTGCATGCACGGCGCCGCGGCTCGACGCCTCGATCCGGCATTTCCGACTCTCGAACGAAAACCGCCAAACGGGCGGAGACAGCCGTTGGCACTGGGGGTCGGCCGGCCCACACCGGCATCGTCGAGTTAACCTCAATGAATTCTTCAATTTCGGGCGAATAATTGATAGCCGAGAATGGCACAAGGTGGCAGCTTTTAAGCGAGGCCTCCCCTGCCTGGCTCGTCACGGTTCGCAGATTGCGGCGGGGCCTGGAACCGTGGTCATGGGTCATCGGTGAGTCGTCAGCGAAGGCGGGATGGGATCATGCCACAAGCGGCGCCGGACCACTCCCGCGCGCACAATCCGTGACTCTAATTATCAGGATGCCTCAACTTTTGATTTTCTTAAATGCACCTATCGCGCCGTTTGCTCAGTCTTGCTTCCGAACTCTCGACCATGACGGGGGTTAAAAAATTTGGAAAAAAATTAAAGCCTGTGGTTTAGCGAAGCACCGGCGGTGGGTTCCCTCGGGGGCGAATGGCGGATTGTGCGACCGATTTCGAAGCTGGATATCCTGGTGGTAGCGGTCTGATCGGCCGATGGAGCGCCGGGGCCACGTTCCACCGGGAGATCGCCGTGGTCGCGCCTCGAGGTCGAGGGGTGGGCATCCCCAATGATGAAGATCTTCCTGTCCGCAGTATCGAGCCAGTTCCGCGACTGCCGCAATGCGCTGGCCAGCGACCTGCGGGCGGTGGGGGTCGAGGTCACGGTGCAGGAGGACTTCCAGCAGCACGGCCGGACCCTGCTGGAGAAGCTCGAAGCCTACATCGCCGGCTGCGACCGCGTGATCGCCCTGGTGGGCGACGCATACGGGTACGAGCCGGAGACAGGAGCTCGGCCCCAGGGACGGCCACGGCGATCGTATACGCAGTGGGAGTATCACTTCGCCCTGGGGGAACGCCTGGACGGCTCGAAGGCCCCACGCAAGGACATCCATGTCTACGTGGCGACGGCGGATTACCTCAAGGCGCATGCTCCCCCGGCCGAACAGACGGCGGAGCAATCGGAGCTGCAACAGGCGTTTCTCGCCGCGATCCACAACAGCGGCGAAGATCGCAACCCGTTCGGATCGCTGGACGCACTCTGCCGCCTGGCGCTCCGCGATGGCTTCCGGGTGCGTGATCCGGACCGCAGGCCGAACAATCTGCCTGATGCAACGCTGGGCACGCTATTCAAAGGGCGGGACGCGTTCCTGGACGACCTGCGGCACAGGCTCGGCGCCGTGAAGGGCCGCGCAACGGCGATTGTCGCCCGACAGGCCGTGCACGGCCTCGGCGGCGTCGGCAAGACCCGCGCGGCCATCGAGTACGCCTGGCGGTTCGGGGACGACTATACCGCCTTGCTGTTCGTGTCGGCCCCCTCCGCCGCCGAGCTCCGCGCCAGACTGGCCGACCTGGTCGGCGTGCTGGCGATCGCCACGGCCCAGACCGAAGTCGAGCCGCGCCTGGCCGAGGTCCTCCGCTGGCTCGACGCCCATCCCGGCTGGCTGCTGATCCTCGATAACGTCGACACCGCGGAGGCCGCCGGGGAGGTCCATCGGCTCCTCGCCCAGCTCCGCGCCGGCCACGTCCTGATCACCTCGCGGATCGCCAACTGGCGGGCCGGCGTCGAGCCCCTGGGGCTGCACCTGCTGGACCAGGCCGACGCCGTCGCCTTCCTGCTCGAGCGGACCCCGCACCGCCGCCACAAGCCCGACGACGCGGCCCGCGTCGCCGAGATCGCCCGCGAGCTGGACGGCCTGGCCCTGGCCCTGGAGCAGGCCGGGGCCTACATCGACAAGCTACGGCTGAGCTTCGCCGAGTATCTCGGGCGCTGGCAGGCGAAGCGGGCCGACGTCCTGACGTGGCATGACGAGCAGGTGATGGGGTATCCGCTCAGCGTGGCCGCGACCTGGGAGACGACCTTCTCCCAGGTCGGCGCGCGCGGACGGCGGCTGCTCGAGGTGCTGTCCTGGCTGGCCCCGGAGCCGATCCCGCTCCGGGTTTTCGAGGCGGAGCCGCTGGCGGCGGCCGTGCCCGAGGCGCGGGACCGCCTGGCGGACCTGGAAGGATTCTCGCTGGTGCGGTCCGCGGCCGAGGCCGACACCGTGGAGGTCCACCGGCTGGTGCAGGAGATCACCCGCGGCCGCATCCCCGCGGCCGAGCGCATCGAGGCCCTGCAAGTCGCCCTGGACACCGTGAATGCCTTGGCCCCGACCGATGCCGATGACGTCCGCACCTGGGCGGTCTGGACGCCCCTGGCGGCGCATGCGGGGGCGGTCAGCCGGTTCGCGGACGAGGCCGGAATCGCCGAGCCGACGGACCAGTTGATGAATCAACTGGGTCTGTACTGGCAAGCCCGCGGCCAGTTCCTCTCGGCCGAGCCGCTGTTCCGTCGGGTGCTAGCGATCGACGAGCGGAGTTACGGCCCGGACCACCCCAACCGTCGCCACCGCCCTCAACAACCTGGCCCGTTGCTGCAGGACACCAACCGCCTGGAACAGGCCGAGCCGCTCTATCGCCGCGTCCTGCTCATCGATGAGCACCAGCTACGGCCCGGACCACCCCGACGTCGCCATCGACCTCAACAACCTGGCTCAGTTGCTGCAGGACACCAACCGCCTGGAACAGGCCCAGCCGCTGATGTGGCGGGCGGTGCAGATCTTGATCGCATTCCAGCGCCAGACCGGGCACGAGCACCCGAAACTTCCGCACCGTCCAGGCCAACTACGTCGGCCTTCTGCAAGCCATGGGGAAGACCGAGGAGCAGATCCAGCAGCAGTTGAGCGAACTGGTCGAGGCCATGCGTCCCGAAGGCTCCTGACTCCGCGAATCGTTTCGGGTAGGCCGCCGTTGGATCCGCAGCCGCACGAACACTCGACATGAGACGTTGTCGCACGCGTCGAGTGAGAGCGACCCACGATTAGGTTGAGCACCCGACGCGCGTACTCGAATCGTGCTGTCCGAGTGCGGGTCGGCGTTGGGGTCATTGTGGCCGAGGTTGTCGAACGTCTTCGGGCGGCCCGACGAGCCGCGGGAGCCCAGCCCGGTGAGCCTCCCCGGGGCTCGATTGCATCGCACCCCGTCGGGCACACGGAAGGGGTGTCGGCGACTCGCCTGCGGCCCTTCAGGCCGCCGGTGGTCGGGGGGTCTGGTCACGCCCCCCGGGTTTCACCCGGGGCTGGGCTCCCGCGGCCCGTTGGGCCGCCGGAGATCGGCCGTCATCGTGTGCGCAACCGATCCGTGTGGCGCTAGGGGCACGAGCCGGATCCCGACGAGAGGACCCCGCTCAATAGTCGTCCGCGGAGACGAGCTTCGGATAACTCCCCGGCGGGGGTGGCGGGTCGGGGACGACGGGAAGCCAGGCACACTCGGCCGCGCGCTGGTATTTCCGGGCCAGCCGGGCGTGGTATTCGGATGCCTCGTGGGCGCCTTTCGCTCGGCGGCCTGGCGGGGGTCCTCCGCGTCCCTCTGCTTCTGCGATCGGCCGCGGGAACAGAGACCGCTCCGATGGTCCCCGTCGAGCTGGAAGCTCGCACTGCGGTGATACTCGGCCGCCTGGCGGTAGGCTTGGCCGCGCCGCCTCAACTCGACGTGGATCCCCAACTCGACGGCGACCACGACGATGAAAACCATGAACGTTCGCAGTCGCCAGCGGAACCGGTACATCGGCGTCCCTCCGTCTTCCGCGAGGGGAGTCACGGCACGTAGATCCGCCCCGTGCCGCGGACCTCGTCGATCCGCATCAGGTAGTCGAGCAACCGCTCGGCGACCTTCTCGGCATAGATACGATCTCGAAGCACGCGATCGGCGTCCCCGATGGTGATCACCGGCAGGCTGTCCGGCTGGTTCTCATTGCGGATCGTCGCCTCCAAGGAAGTCGGGCCATCGTCGTTCCTATTCCCTGTGATCAAGACCAGCCCCTCTCGCTGGCAGGTTCGCCAGATTACTGCATCGGATTCGTTGTGGGACAACCCCAGAGTCCGGAAGCTTTCCGCGACCAATCCCAGGCTATTCCAGAAATCGCGCCAGTTGTCAGATGTCCAGATCGCCAGGAGCGCGTCGCTGCTGTCCGACCACGTTAATGTCCGCCAGAATGCCCCGCATCCGACCCCTCCCGCTCCTTGGCCTCGCGGCGCTCTCGGACCATGGCGAGAAACCGTTCATGGCCGGCGTCGAGCTTGGCCTGGAGCTCGGGCGGGTTGCCCTGACGAATCCGCTCCATGTTCTTCTCGTAGCTCGCCATCACCTCGTCCCGATGTTCCTCGATGTACCGGATCGCGGCCTCGACCTCGTGCGAGCTGAGGCTCAGGATGGCCGCGATCATGTCGCGGTGCCATCCCGTCTTGTAGTATTCGATGACGTCGTAGACCGTGATCCGCGTGCCGGCAATCTCCGGCCCGCGGCCAGTCTTGATGATCTTCGTTTCACGCATCGGCCCAGTCCTCCATTCGTGGGAAGCCTTCCCCGTATTCTACTTCCGGCGCGAGTACGCTCCCAGGGTGCGCTGCGGGACACTGGGCTTCTTGCTCGTTCCCACGCTCTGCGTCCCTGCCGCCTGAGCCCTTCCCGCCTCTGCCGGTCCGGTCGGACGACGCGGAGCGTCGAGGACGGCATTCCCACGGGGACCGTGGGAACGAGGGACTCCGGACCCGCGGTGGTCTGGCACGCGACGTCTCGAAAATCCAGCGGATTTCCCAGGGTCCCCTCGTTCAGTTAACGCCCTGGCGTGTTTCTCCCAGCCTGACCCTGCCGTAGAATCAACCCGACGCGGCCCCGATCCCATCGCCGCCGAAGCGCCCGCGACCCGGGCGTGGTCGCGGCGCCGGCCGACTCCCGCGTCGGAAGGCACCGGCTTGCCATGCGGAACGAACGCATCTTCATCAGCGCCACCAGCCGCGACCTGAAAAGCTATCGCGAGTTGGCTAGCAAGTCGTTTATGAAGCGTGGCTATCCGGTCGATTACCAGGAGCTCTTCCACCTCACCTTCCAGCAGATCCACACGATGCTGAAGGAGCGGATCGCGCAGTGCGACGCGGTCGTCTGCCTGATCGGCTGGGTCTACGGCGCCGAGCCGTCCGATCGTCCGCCCGATCAGCCCCGGCGCTCGTACACCCAGTGGGAGTACTACCTCGCCCGCGAGCTCAAGAAGCCGGTGTACTTGCTGCTGGCCGACGAGAAGACCAAGTTCGACAGGCACAAGCGGGAGAGTGACGAACTCCGGCAGCTCCAGAAGGATTACCGGGCCGAGGTCTCGCGCGACCAGGATTGGCGAGCGTTCGCCAGCATCGACCAGCTCCGTGCCGAGCTCGCCGAGCTGCGCTTCCCCTGGGAGCCGGCGCATCCGGAGCATGAGCCTTGCAACCTGCCGCTGGCCACGATCGGTAAGCTCTTCAAAGGCCGCGAGGCCTTCCTCGACGACCTCCGCAACCGGCTCGGCGTGCCCGACGGGCGGGCGACGGCCATCGTGAACCGGCTGGCCGTCCATGGCCTGGGTGGCGTGGGCAAGACGCGAGTCGCGGTCGAGTATGCCTGGAGGTACGCCGGTGATTACACCGCGCTGCTGTTCGTCTCGGCACCCACGGTGGCGGAACTGATGGCCAATCTGGCGAACCTGGCTGCGGTGCTGGGGACGTCGGTGGAAACGGCTTCGGTCGACGAGCAACTGGCGCAGGTCCTCGGCTGGCTGGAGGCGAATCCGGGTTGGCTGCTGATCGTCGATAACGTCAACACCGAGGAAACCGCCGAGGCGATCGAGGAGCTGCTGGCGCGGTTGCAGAAGGGTCACGTGCTCATCACCTCGCGGATCGGCAACTGGGGCGCGGGCGTCGAGCCGCTGGAGCTGGACGTCCTGGCGCGGGCCGACGCCGAGGCGTTCCTCCTGGACCGGACGCCACACCGGAGGAAGGCGGCCGATGACGCTACTCGGGCCGCTGCGATCGCCCAGGAGCTGGACGGCCTGGCCCTGGCGTTGGAGCAAGCCGGGGCGCACATCGACAAGCTGAGGCTCTCGTTCTCCGAGTACCTCCAGCACTGGGAGGCCAAGCGCCCCGAGGTGCTCCGCTGGCACGACCTGCGGCTGATGAAGTACCCGGCCAGTGTGGCCGTGACCTGGGAGACGACGTTCGCCCAGTTGGCGGAGGCTGAGCGGAGACTGCTCGACGTTCTGGCGTGGCTCGCTCCACAGCCCGTTTCGCTATCCTTATTCGGCGCTGCGCCGCTGGTTGAAGCGATTCCCGATCCCCGCGAAGCACTGGCGGGCCTCGCGGGGTTCTCGCTGGCGCGATTCGACACCTCGGGCGACGCGGTCCTGGTCCACCGGCTGGTCCAGGAGATCACCCGCGGCCGCATTCCCGCGGACGAACCGCACGGCGATCTTGCAAGTTGCCCTGGACGCGGTGAACGCCTTCGCGCCAGTACGAAGCTCGAGGACGTCCGCACCTGGGAGGTCTGGACGCCGCTGGCGGCGCATGCGGAGGCGGTCAGCCGGTCCGCGGACGAGGCCGGGATCGCCGAGCCGACCTCCCGATTGATGGATCGACTCGCTTTGTACTGGCAGGCCCGCGGCCAGTTTCGTGTCGCCGAGCCGCTGTTCCGTCGGGCGCTGGCGATCGCCGAGCGGAGCTACGGCCCGCACCACCCCACAGTCGCCATCGACCTCAACAACCTGGCTCAGTTGCTGAAGGCCACCAACCGCTTGGATCAGGCCGAGCCGCTCTACCGCCGCGCCCTGCTCATCGCTGAGCACAGTTACGGCCCGGACCACCCCGAAGTCGCCCGATACCTCAACAACCTGGCTCAATTGCTCCAGGCCACCAACCGCCTGGACCAGGCCGAGCCCCTGATCCGCCGCGCCCTGCTCATCGATGAGCACAGTTACGGCCCGGACCACCCCACAGTCGCCATCCGACTCAACAACCTGGTGACGTTGCTTTACGGCACCAACCGCCTGGACCAGGCCGAGCCCCTGATCGCGCCGCGCCCTGCTCATCGCTGAGCAAAGCTACGGCCCGGACCACCCCGACGTTGCCCGAGACCTCAACAACCTGGCTCGATTGCTCCAGGCCACCAACCGCCTGGACCAGGCCGAGCCCCTGATGCGGCGGGCGGTGCAGATCTCGATCGCGTTCCAGCGCCAGACCGGGCACGAACACCCGGGGTTCCGCATCCGCCGGGCCAACTACGTCGGCCTGTTGCGAGCGATTGGGAGGACCGAAGAGCAGATCCATCAGCAGATGAACGAGCTGATCGAGGCCATGCGTCCTGAAGGCTCCTGACTCCGCGAATCGTGCCGGGTCGGCCGCGGTTGGAACCGCAGCCGTCCGGACACGCGAAATGAGCCGCCGTCGCACGCGTCGAATGAAGCACGAGCCTGAACCCGACGAGAGGACCCCGCTCAAGAGTCGTCCGCGGATCCGGGCTTCGGATCACATCCTGGCGGGGCGACGGGTCGGGATCGGGACCGACGGGGAGCCGGGGACGCTCGGCCGCGCTGGTCCTTCCTGGCCAGTCGGGCGTGGTCCATCGGCTCACGGTACGTAGATCCGCCCCGTACCGCGGAAGTCGTCGATGGCGATCAGCTTCTCCAGCAGCCGCTCGGCGACCGTCTCGGCATAGAGCCGGTCCCGCAGGATGCGTTGCGGATTCGCCAGGGTGACGACGGGCAGGCTGTCCGGTTGGTTCTCGCTGCGGATGACCATCTCCAGCGAGTCCGGAACCTCTGCGTTGCGGTTCCCCGTGACCAGGACGAGGCGCTGTTCTTGACAGGTCCTCCAGACGACGGCATCCGGAGATGATCGGGAGAGTCCAACGTCGGGGAGTCTCTGCATCGAGAGGCCGAGGTCGTTCCAGAAGTCGCGCCACGGATCGGAGAGCCAGATCGCGTGGATGAGCACCACGAGCCCCTCGACGTCATTGTCCGCGAGGATGCCCCGCATGATGGACCTCCTGGCCATTCGATCGTTGCCGGTCGCGAACCATGGCCTGGAGCCGCTCGTGGGCGGCATCCAGTTTGGCCTGGAGCTCGGGCGGATTACCGCGATCGATCCGCTCCCGGATCTTCGCGTATTCGGCCATCACCTCGTCGCGATGCTCCTCGATATATCGGGTCGCGGCCTCAACCTGCTCTCTCGTGAGACGAAGTCCGAACGCGATATCCTCGGGGCGCCAACCCTCTTGAACGTACTCCAAGATCGTGTAGATCGTGATCCGTGTCCCCGCGATTCGGGGATTACGACCGGCTTCAACGATCATCGCCTCGTTCATGATTTCCGCCCCCAATCGTGGAACTCTTCAGGATATCCTACCACTTCCTCGGCTCCGCCCGCATCCAGCCCCTCCCGCTTCTTGGCCTCGCGGCGCTCTCGGACCATGGCCAGGAATCGCTCGTGGCCGGCATCCAGCTTCGCCTGAAGCTTGGGGGGATTGCCACGGGCGTCACGGTCGAGGATCCGCTGGTAATCCGCCATCACCTCGTCGCGATGTTCCTCGATGTAGCGGACCGCCGCGTTCAACCTGGCGCGTGCTCAGGCGGAAGAGCAGCGCGATCTCCATCGGGTCCCATCCCCCTGGAGATAGTCCAGGACATCGAAGACCGTGATCCGCAAGCCCTCGATTCGCGGGGTTCGACCGACCTTGATGATCATCGCCTCAATCATGGTTCCCGCCCTCGATTCGTGGGAAATGTTCTCCGTATTCTCCATCCGGCGCGAGTACGCCCCAGAGTGTGCTGCGAGACACTGGGCTTGGCCACGTCATGCCTTCGGCGTAAAGACACCGAAAGCTTGCCCTATGTTCCCAGGGTGCGTTGCGCGACCCTGGGCCATGCTCGACAACCCTTTTCGGTGCAACGAAATAAATGCCGCGACTGTAGCGACGGAACCAGGCTCAATGAGTGAGGTCTTCGTCGTGACGCCCACGGAATCCTCGTTCCCATGCTCCGCATGGGAACGTCCGGGTGTGACGCTCCGCGTCGCCGGGGCCGCAGAGCGGCCAGGACGGCATTCCCACGTGGGAGCATGGGAACGAGATGACTCGGTGTCATTACGACAGTCTTTAAGTCCCTGATATTTTTAGACTTACATCGTTTTTCCACGCCGAAGTGCCGACTCTGCGGAAAAAAGCGTTTCTCGGGCCATTGACGTCCAATTGTCGCTACTTACAATGTGGACTGACCGGTCAGTCCGCATGCCAGAAGGGGTGAATTGGAACCGTGATCGAAAAAAAGACGAGATGTTGCTCCGAAGAAGCGAACCTGGCGCGTCAGGAGGAGATCCTGGAGACAGCGACCGAACTGTTCGCCGAGCACGGGTTCTCCGACGCGGTGACCCAGGCGCTGGCGGAGCGGCTGGGGGTGGGCAAGGGGACGATCTATCGCCACTTCCCCAGCAAGCGGGCGCTGTTCCTGGCCGCGACGGATCGGGTGATGCGCCGGCTCCAGGAAGAGGTCAACGCGGCGGTCGTGGACGTCCAGGACGGACTGGAGCGACTGGAGCGGGCGATCGCCACGTTCCTGAAGTTCTTCGCGGAGCACCCCGCATTCGTCGAGCTCTTGATCCAGGAGCGGGCCTATTTCAAGGATCGCAAACGGCCAACGTACTTCGAGCACCGCGACATCAACATCGAGCGGTGGCGGCAGCTCTATCGCGACATGATCGCCCAGGGGCGGATCCGCGACATGCCGGTCGAGCAGATCACCAACGTGGTCAGCAATGTCCTGTATGGCATCATGGTCACCAACTTCTTCAATGGCGAGACCAAGCCGCCGGATGTCCAGGCGAAGGAAATCCTCGACATCGTCTTCCTGGGAATCTTGTCCCACGAAGAACGGCAGCACCGCGCCTGCGGGACTTCGAGCAGCCCGCCGGCCCGCGAGCCAGAGACATCACGGATCCCGGCATCGGAAAAGAGACTCTTCGGAGGCGCGAATACCCATGAATCGACGCTGGTGGATGGTCCTGATCTTGCCGATGGCCAGTGCGGCGGCCACCGGATGTCAGCAGGCGCAGTCGGGACCCGTCAAGACGAACCCGATCGCCGTCTATGACCTGCCGATCACGCAGGTCGTGACCGATTACGAGGAGTTCCCCGGCGACATCGATACGCCCTATTCGATTCAGGTTCGGGCGCGGGTGTCGGGCTACCTGAACGACCCGGTCTACTTCAAGGACGGCACGATGGTCGAGAAGGACACCAAGCTCTTCCAGATCGACCCGCGGATGTACCAGGCCGACTTGCATCGGGCCCAGGGGACCGTGGCACAATATGAGGCCCACGTCGAGCGGCTCAAGAAGGAATACGTTCGGGCCAAGAACCTGCTGGGCTCGCGATCGGTCAGCCAGGAAGAGCACGACCGTTACAAGGCCGATTACGACGAAGCCGAGGCCAACCTGGAGGTCGCCAAGGCCAACCGCGACCTGGCCGCGCTCAACCTGGAGTGGACCGAGGTCCGCGCCCCGATCGCCGGGCTGCTCAGCCGGCGGATGGTCGATCCCGGCAACCTGATCAAGGCCGACGACACGGTGCTCACCTCGATCGTCAGCCTGGATCCGCTCTACGTCTACTTCGACGTCCACGAGCAGGCCATGCTGCGGATCAAGCGGCTGATGCAGGAGGGCAAGCTCAAGCTCCAGGCCCAGGGGGAGAAAGCGGTGCCCGTCCAGATCGGCCTGGCCGACGAGTCGGACTTCCCGCACCGAGGAGTCGTCGACTTCACCGACAACCGGGTGGACCTCAACACCGGCACCTTACGGTTCCGGGCCAGGATCGACAACCCCGCCGACGCCCACGGCAACCGCTTCATCGTGCCGGGCCTGTTCGTGAAGGTGCGGCTGCCGATCGGCGATCCCCACCCCGCGCTGATGATCCGCGAGCAGGCGCTGGTGTCCGATCAGGGCCGCAAGACCGTCTACGTCGTCAAGGAGCAGGAGAACAAGGAGGGCAAGAAGGTCCAACTCGCCATGGTGCGCGATGTCGGGAACGTCGGCGTGCTGCGCGACGGATACCGCGAGGTCGAGAAGGGGATCGAGCCGGGCGACTGGGTGGTCGTCGCGGGGTTGCAGCGGCTCCGCCCCGGGATCGAGGTGAAGGTCGAGAAGTACGATGAGAAGCCGGCCGCCGAGAAGGCCAAGGCCGCCGAGAAAGCCAAGCCCGTCGCGACCAAGGCCGCCGAGACGGCCAAGCCCTCCGAGCGCGATTTCGGCATCGGCCAGGACTCGGCAACCCGGCCGACAGCCCCGATCCGGCCGGCGGGCGGGAAGTCGAGCCAGTCCCGCCAAGACTCCCGCACCGCCCACTGAGCGCGGCTCCCAATCCTCAGGCGACACGTAGGCAGTGGCACGGGGCGGAGGAGCGATTCCGTCTCCACGGACCACTGACCACTGACCACCGACCCACGGAGCGAGCCCTTCCCGTGTTCTCTCGCTTCTTCATCGACCGGCCGATCTTCGCCACGGTGCTGTCGATCGCGATCACGCTCGCCGGAGGGCTCTCGCTCTGGGCGCTGCCGATCGCGATGTATCCCCCGATCTCGCCGCCGACGGTCAGCGTGACCTGCCAGTATCCCGGCGCCAGCGCCCAGGTGGTCGCCGAGACCGTGGCCGCGCCGATCGAGCAGCAGGTCAACGGCGTCGAGAACATGATGTATATGTCCTCGACGTCGGCCAACGACGGCAACTACAGCCTGACCGTGACCTTCAAGCACGGCATCGACATGAACCTGGCGCAGGTGCTGGTGCAGAACCGCGTCGCGCTGGCCATGCCGCTGCTGCCCGACGTGATCAAGGCGACCGGGGTCACGACCAAGAAGCAGTCGCCGGACATCTTGCTGGCGATCGGCATCTACTCGCCCGACGGCCGGTTCGACCAGCTCTACCTGAGCAACTACGCGCTGATCCACCTCCAGCCCGAGCTGTCGCGGCTGCCGGGCATCAGCGAAGTGAGGATGTTCGGCCAGCGCGACTACAGCATGCGGATCTGGCTCGACCCGGACAAGCTGGCGATCCGGAACATGACCGCCGGCGACGTGGTGGCCGCCCTGCGCGAGCAGAACCTCCAGGTGGCCGCCGGCCAGATCGGGCAGTCGCCGACGATGAAAGGCCAGAAGACCCAGATCACCTTGACGACGCTGGGCCGGCTGGTCGATCCCGAACAGTTCGCCAAGGTCATCGTCAAGAAGACGGCCGAGGACCGGATCGTCCGGATCCGCGACGTCGGCCGCGTCGAGCTGGGCGCGAAGAACCAGGACACCAGCAGCAAGGTCGACGGCCAGCCGGTGGCCAACCTGGCCATCTTCCAGCTCCCCGATGCCAACGCCCTGGACACCGCCGACATCGTCAAGGCCAAGATCGAGGAGCTGAAGAAAGACTTCCCCGAAGGCCTCGACTACATGATCCGCTACGACACCACGCCGTTCATCCGCGAGTCGATCCAGGAGGTGTTCAAGACGCTGCTCGACTCGGTGATGCTGGTGGCGCTGGTCGTGCTGGTGTTCCTCCAGAACTGGCGGTCGGCGATCATCCCGCTGGTGGCGGTGCCGGTGGGGATCGTGGGCACGTTCGCCGTGATGCTGGTGATGGGGTTCTCGCTGAACAACCTGACGCTGTTCGGGCTGGTGCTGGCCATCGGCATCGTGGTGGATGACGCGATCGTGGTGGTCGAGGCGGTCGAGCACCACATCGAGCACGGGCTGAAGCCCCGCGCCGCCACGCTCAAGGCGATGAGCGAGGTCTCGGCGCCGGTGATCGCGGTGGGGCTGGTGCTCTCCGCGGTGTTCATCCCGTGCGCGTTCATCTCGGGGATCACCGGGCAGTTCTTCCGGCAATTCGCGCTGACGATCGCCTCGTCGACCGTGATCTCGACCGTGAACTCGCTGACCCTGAGCCCGGCCCTGGCCGCGATGCTGCTGAAGCCGCGACGCAAGGGAGTCTACGACAGGTTGCCCTGGCCGGCGTTCGTGCTGGTCGGGGCCTGGGCGGGCTACGCGTGGATGTTGCCCTACGTGCTGGAGCACTCGGGCGAGGGGGCGTCGCACGCCGCGGGTGTCGGGGCGGCGATCGCGCGCGGCTTCGAGCTGGCGAAGGATGCCGGCATCCCGCGGGAGCGGGCGGCCCTGCTGGGCTCGCTCCTGGCGGGGGCGGTGGCCTGCCTGGTCGTCATGTGGCCGGCGAACCGGGTGTTGGGGGTCGTCTTCGACCGGTTCAATCGCGGGTTCACGGCCACGGCCAACGGCTATTCCCGGTTCGTGGGGGGCATGCTGCGGGTCTTCGTCCTGGTGCTCCTGGTCTACGGCGGCCTGCTGGGCCTGACCTACTGGGGCTTCACCAAGACGCCCCGCGGCTTCATCCCGTCGCAGGACATGGGCTACCTGCTGGTCAACATCCAGCTCCCCGACTCGGCCGCCCTCGAGCGGACGCAAGCCGTGATCGACCGGATCAACGGGATCGCTCACGAGATCCCGGGCGTCAACGCCACGGTGGGGATCTGCGGCCAGTCGATCCTCCTGAATGCCTTCGGGTCGAACTTCGGCACGATGTTCGTCACGCTCAAGCCCTTCGACAAGCGGAGGACCGACGACCTCTACTACGAGGTGATCGCCAACAAGTTGCGGGCACGGCTCGGCGCGGAGATCCCCGAAGCCACCATCATGATCTTCGGCCCGCCGCCGGTGCGGGGCGTGGGCCGGGCCGGCGGCTTCATGATCATGGTCGAGGACCGGGGCGACCTGGGGCCCCGGCCGCTCCAGGCGCAGACCGAGAACATCGTGGACCTGGCCAACCAGCAACCGGAGCTGGTACCCGGGGGCAATACCTCGGTCTTCCGGGCCAACGTGCCGCAGGTGTTCCTCGATGTCGACCGCACGGCGCTGATGCTCAAGGGAGTCAAGATCCAGGACGTCTTCCAGGCGCTCCAGGTGTACCTGGGCTCGCTGTACGTCAACGACTTCAACCTCTTCGGCCGCACCTGGCAGGTCATCGCGCAGGCCGAGGCCAAGTACCGCGACCAGATGGACGATATCCGCCGGCTGCGGGTGCGCAACTCGGGCGGCGACGATGGTGCCCATCGGCGCGGTGGCCGACGTTCAACTGGTCAACGGCCCGCTGGTCTTGACCCGGTACAACATGTACCCGGCGGCCTCGATCAACGGCAACGCGCGGCCCGGCGTCAGCTCGGGGCGCGCCATCGACGTGATGTCGCAGCTCGCCCGGGAAGAGCTGCCCAAGTCGATGAGCTACGAGTGGACCGAGCTGGCCTACCTCGAGCTCCAGGCCGGCAACACGGCCATGATCGTCTTCGCGTTCTCGATCGTCATGGTCTTCCTGGTGCTGGCGGCGCAGTTCGAGAGCTGGTCGATGCCGCTGGCCGTGATCCTGTCGGTGCCGCTGTGCGTCCTGGGTGCCTTGATCGGGGTGAATGCGGCCCACCTGGATATCAATATCTTCACCCAGATCGGCCTGGTCGTGCTGGTGGGCCTGGCCAGCAAGAACGCGATCTTGATCGTCGAGTTCGCCAAGGTGATCCGCCGCTCGGGCCATCCGATCCGGGAGGCGACGCTGGAGGCGTGCCGGCTGCGGCTGCGGCCGATCATCATGACGTCGTTCGCCTTCATCCTGGGCGTGCTGCCGCTGTTGTTCGCCCACGGCGCCGGCGCCGAGATGCGGCGCTCGCTGGGCATGGCCGTCTTCAGCGGCATGCTGGGCGTGACGTTCTTCGGCATCCTGCTGACGCCCGTGTTCTTCTACCTGATCGACTCGGTGAGCGAATCCCACTTCTTCGCCTCGCCCCGGGTGCGGCGCATCGCCTCGATCGCCCTGGGGATCCTCACCCTCGAGCTACCTGTGGCGGCCGTCGCGATGGGCCGAGTGGCAACCGTCCAGGCCGGCGCCCTTGTCGGAGGGACCGACGTCCAAGCCGGCGGCTTTGCCGGAGCTGTCCCCCGCGGTGGAGTCCGAGTCCCAATCGCTCGAGTTCGTGGAACAGGAGTGACGATCCCGTGTCTCGCTTCTTCATCGACCGGCCGATCTTCGCCGCGGTGCTGTCCATCGTGATCACGCTGGCCGGCGGGATCAGCGTGTACACGCTGCCGGTGGCCCAGTATCCCGACATCACGCCGCCCACGGTCGAGGTCTCGGCCTACTATCCCGGCGCCAACGCCCAGGTGGTCGCCGACACCGTCGCCGCGCCGATCGAGCAGCAGGTCAACGGCGTCGAGAACATGATGTACATGTCGTCGCAGTGCACCAACGACGGCAACTATACCCTGACGGTCACCTTCAAGCACGGCGTCGACCTGAACATGGCCCAGGTGCTGGTGCAGAACCGCGAGTCGCTGGCCGAGCCGATCCTGCCCGACCTGGTCAAGCGGCGCGGGGTGGCGGTCAAGAAGAAGTCGCCCAGCATCCTGATGATCGTCAACGTCTTCTCGCCCGACAACAGCCGGGACAACCTGTACCTGAGCAACTACGCCACGATCCAGCTTCGCGACGAGCTGGCGCGGCTCGATGGCGTGGGCGACATCACCTACATCGGCCAGCGAAACTACAGCATGCGGATCTGGCTCGACCCGGAGAAGATGTCGTTCCGCAACCTGACCAGCTCGGACGTGGTCGACGCGATCACTCAGCAGAACATCCAGGTCGCCGCCGGCCAGCTCGGCCAGCCTCCGGTCCCCACCGGGCAGGCGTTCCAGTTCACGATCACGACGCTGGGCCGCCTCAGGGACGTCGACCAGTTCTCGGAGATGATCCTGAAGACCGACACCCAGGGGGGCGTGGTGCGGCTCCGCGACGTGGGGCGGGTCGAGCTGGGCGCCCAGGGCTACGACCAGGCGTGCACGCTCGACGGCCAGCCCACGGTGGCGCTGTCGGTCTACCAGCGCCCCGGCTCCAACGCTCTGGAGACCGCCGAGCTGGTCCGCGACAAGATGAAGGAGCTCAAGGAGCGGTTTCCCGAGGGGGTGGACTACGCCATCGCCTACGATACGACGCCGTTCATCGTCGAGTCGGTCAACGAGGTCTTCAATACCCTCCGCGACGCCGTGATCCTGGTCGCATTCGTCGTGCTCTTGTTCTTGCAGAACTGGCGTTCCGCGCTGATCCCGCTGGTGGCGGTGCCGGTGGCGATCGTCGGCACCTTCGCCGTGATGGCCGCGCTGGGTTTCTCGCTCAACAACCTGACGCTGTTCGGGCTGGTGCTGGCCATCGGCATCGTGGTCGACGACGCCATCGTCGTCGTGGAGGCGGTCGAGCACCACATCGAGCTGGGCTTGGCCCCGCGCGAGGCGACGATCACGGCCATGACCCAGGTCTCGTCGCCGGTGATCGCGGTGGGCCTGGTGCTCACGGCGGTGTTCATCCCGTGTGCGTTCATCACGGGGATCTCCGGCCAGTTCTACCGCCAGTTCGCCCTGACGATCGCGACCTCGACGGTGATCTCGGCGTTCAACTCGCTGACCCTGAGCCCCGCCCTGGCGGCCCTGCTCTTGAAGCCGCGGGTCAAGGGCGTCTTCCAGGCCTTGCCGTGGCCGGCCTTCGTGGCGGTCGGCGGCTGGGCGGGTTATGCGCTGCTCGGTCCGGAGTTGCTCAGGCTGGCCGAGTCGCGAGGCTTGCATCTGGGCAGCGCCTGGCTGTCGGCCGCGTTGACGGCGAAGCTCGCCGGGCTGGCCGCCGGCGCGGCCGCCGGCTGGCTGGTTAGCAGCCTGCTCAATCGCGCCTTCGGCTGGGTCTTCTACCTGTTCAACAAGGGGTTCGACGCCGCCACGTCGATCTATACCCGCGTGGTCGGGGGGTTGCTGCGGATCAGCGCCCTGGTGCTCTTGCTCTACGGCGGCCTGCTGGGTCTGACCTATTGGGGCATGACCCAGACCCCCACCGGGTTCATCCCCCCGCAGGACAAGGGGTACCTGCTGGTCAACGTCCAGCTCCCCGACTCGTCATCGCTGGAACGGACCCAAAAGGTGATGGCCCAGGTGGAGCGGCTGGCACTGGACCTGCCCGGTGTGTCGCACACGCTGTCGATCGCCGGCCAGTCGATCCTGATGAATGCCAACGCGCCCAACTTCGGCGCGATGTACGTGATGCTCGACGACTTCCACCACCGGGCCCACGAGGGCCTGACCGGCCCCGTGATCGCCGCGAAACTGGAGGCCGCGCTCCAGCAGGAGATCAAGGACGGCCTGGTCAACGTCTTCGAGGCGCCGCCGGTCGACGGCCTGGGGACCGCGGGCGGCTTCAAGATCGTCGTCGAGGATCGCGGCGACCTGGGCTCGCAGGAGATCGAAGGCGTCGCCAACCGGATCGTCGCCGGCTCGCAGGAGCCGCCGTTTGCGCAACAGCTTTCGGGGCTGTTCACCAGCTTCCGGGCCAATACCCCGTGGCTGTATCTGGACATCGACCGCGACAAGGCCAAGCTGGCGGGTGTGTCGATCGCCGAGCTGTTCAATACTCTGCAAGTGTACCTGGGCTCGCTGTATGTCAACGACTTCAACCTGTTCGGCCGTACGTGGCAGGTCAACGTCCAGGGGGACGCCAACTTCCGCAAGCAGATCAGCGACCTGACGGCGTTGCGGGTGCGGAACGAGACGGGCGGGATGGTGCCGATCGGCAGCATTGCCTCGGTTCGCGACGTCAGCGGCCCGGTGATGATCATCCGGTATAACCTGTATCCTTCGTCGACGATCAACCTGAACCCGGCACCGGGCACCAGTTCGGGCCAGGCGATCAAGTCCATGGAGAAGCTCGTCCAGCAGGAGCTGCCGCAGGCCATGCGCCCGCAGTGGACCGAGCTGGCGCTCTTGCAGCTCCAGACCGGCAACACGGCCATGTTCGCCTTCACCCTGGCCGTCGTGCTCGTCTTCCTGGTCCTGGCGGCCCAGTATGAAAGCTGGTCGCTGCCCCTGGCGGTGATCCTGGTCGTGCCGATGTGCTTGCTCTGCTCGATCGTCGGCGTGAACCTGGCGCATATGGACATCAACATCTTCACCCAGGTCGGCTTCATCGTGCTGGTGGGGCTGGCGTGCAAGAACGCGATCTTGATCGTCGAGTTCGCCAAGGCCCAGCGCGAGGCCGGCTCGACCCGCGAGGCGGCCACGCTCGAAGCCTGCGAGCTCCGGTTGCGGCCGATCATGATGACCTCGTTCGCCTTCATCCTCGGCGTGGTCCCGCTGATGGTCTCCGTCGGCGCGGGTGCCGAGATGCGGCAAACGCTCGGCATCGCCGTCTTCAGCGGCATGCTCGGCGTGACGCTGTTCGGCATCTTCCTGACCCCGGTGTTCTACTACGTCATCCAGTGGTTCAGCGACCGACGCGCCGCGGCTCGCCCGGCGGATGACGAGGACAACGAAGGGGAGCCGGAGAAATCCCACGACGGCCTTCCGGCCACGACGGCCATCTCAGCCCGGAGTTCGCCCTGGCGGCCGACGGGAATGGGAACGGCGCCGGTCACGGGAAGGGGCACGGTCATGGGGTCGCCCATCCCCACGCTCCGACGCATGCGAGTCATTAGAGCCCTCCCTTCCGTCCGCGTCTCCGCGTGAAACCCTCCGACGGGTTAACCGATGACTCATGACGAAAGGCTGCACGTCGTCCTCCTGGAGCCCGAGATCGCGGCCAACACCGGCTCGATCGGCCGGACCTGCGTGGCGGCCGGGGCGATGCTCTGGCTGGTCCGTCCGCTGGGCTTCCGCCTGGACGACCGGTATCTCCGCCGCGCCGGGCTGGATTACTGGCCGCACCTGAACTACCGGGTCGTCGACGGGATGGATGAAGTGGTCACCGCCCTGGGCTGCGAGCGGCTCTGGTCGTTCAGCACCAAGGCGAAGCGGGTCTATACGGACGCAGCCTATCAACCCGGCGACGCCCTCCTCTTCGGCCCCGAGAGCCGCGGCCTCCCCGCGCGCTGGCTGGCCGACCGCCCCGACCGCGCCCTCCGCATCCCGATCCGCCCCGAGGCCCGCAGCCTCAACCTGGCCAATGCGGTGGCGATCGCCGTGTTCGAAGCCGTCCGGCAGGTCGATTCCCCGGATGGAGACCGAGCATAGTCATAGGTATCGGACCTGAACCCCCAAATCTTACTTCGGCGCCACGGCACCAGGGCGCGGGCCGACCGCCGAGACGTCCCACGGCTCGAAGCCGGTCTTTGTCGCTGGAGAACCGGGGCGCATCCGGAAATCGCCCTTCTCCGGATCCACGAACGACGGGTCGGCGATGAGACTGTGGTGATCCTGTCCCAACTTCTGCCACTCGGCGAGGCTCCTTGTCCCGAAGAGAATCGGATTGCCGGACGCGTTCCAGTACAGGTTGTGGTCGAACGCACAGACGTCGCGCCCGCAATGCTCGCTACCATAGTCCCCCACGGCCCTCCCTTCGTTGTAGTAGACGAGGTTGCGCCGGCAGGTGAGTTCGAAGCCGCCGATACCGCCGCGTTCGACCTGTGCTGACCCATTGAGAGCGAAGATGTTGTTCTGCGCCGTGATATTCCGGTTGTGGTGTGCAAACAGGGCGCCGTCCTGGCAACGGTAGACGAGGTTCTTTTCGACCAGCAGGTCGTGGCTCCCTTCATCCGGGTAGATTCCCCAGCCACCGTAGTCGCGCCGCGAGATATCGTGCACCCGGTTGTGACGGATGACCGTGCCGGGCGTACTGCACGTGTAAATCCCGGCCAGATCGCTGAGCATGCCGTGGCCGATGTCGTGCACGTGATTGTATTCGATGATATTGCCGGTGGCCTGGCCTGGCCCAAAGTCCTGGACGGAGCCCACGGAGATGCCCGAGTAAAACAGGTCGTAAATGTGATTGTGAATGATCGTGTTATTCGCATTGTCGCCCACGAATACGCCGACCGCTTCCGGAGTGAACCGTCCGCAGTGGGCGATTTCGTTGTCGGCCACGGTGATCCTCCGGCTGTGAGGGCCTTTCGGCATGGCGGCCATGCGCCGGCGTCCCCGTTCGGTTAGTTGGCCCGAGCCGTCCGTCTCCCACGAGAAAAAGTGGCCAATTCGGATTCCCCCCGCACCGATATCCGTGATCCGGTTGCGCGCGATCTCGATGTCCGCGCAGCCCACGTTCACCTCGATGCCGTAGTTGCCGATATGTTCAATACGTCCGCCGGTGACGGTGCATCGTTCGGCGTAATCAAACACCAGCGCGCCGGGCACTTCGATTCCGGCCTGGAGCGACGAGGCATAGTCGGCCGGCGGCTGCCATTCCGTATGGGCAAAAGTCAGACCTTCAAACCGGAGGTCGTGGACCGGGCTGCCCGCGCGGCCGACCACCCGTAGGACCTGCGACAACCGCGGTGCGATGATCTCGGCCGAAGCCATTTCCTCGCCCGGACGGGGCAGATAGTACAGCACGCCCCGTGGACGATCGAGATACCATTGGCCGGGAGTCTCCAGCGCCTCGAAGACGTTCTCCACCCAGTAGGGCCCGGGCTTGCTTCCTGAGAGAAGGGCAAACAAGCTCGGGCGGTCGAAGGTGACGGTGCGCGTCTGCGCATGGACGCTCTCGATCGGCAGCCGGTTGTCCAGCCACCGCGTGATCCCCACAATTTCCACGTCAGGCAAGTTGCGCCAGGTCGGCACGATATGGCCCGGGGCGTAGACGAACTGTTTCGTCGGGCTCCTGAGGAAGTCGCCGGTATAGCCCGGCAGCGATTCGATGCGGTATTCTCCGCGCTTCGGCAGACGTGTCCGCGGTCGGCGGTCGCCGTTGACGAAGAGTTGCCGGAAGCGCCATCGGCCTGCCTTCACCTCGGGAATGTCCACCACCCAGGCCCTGCGACCGTGGACTTCGCCCCAGCGACCGCCATGGAGGCGTCTCCCGCCGCTGAGGACCACGTCCTCTCCCGCCGCGGCAGCGTAGACCACCGGAGCTTTCTCCGTCCCTGAATCTTCGGAGCCAAACTCCAGCGGGGCGTCGAGATCATAGGTCCCGCCCCGCAGGACGACGCGCACGCGTCGCGGCTCTTTCAGCGTCTCGAGCAACACCCGGATGGCCTCGCGAGCGCGCGCCACCGTCGCAAATGGCCCGTCAACCTTGCCCGGATCGGCCGATTTCCCTGACCACTCGTCCCTGCCCTGTGGAGAGACGAAGAAATCAACGGACCCCGGGTTCACCACGGGTGCCGCGGCCCAAGCCCGCGTGGCGGCCTCGGCGAGCCACAGGGTCAGTGTCACGACGGCGACCATGATGCCGGTGGCCGTTCGCATGTCGGCTCTCCTGACAGGCGGCTCTCTGCTACAATCGAATGGGAATCCGGAGTTCGAGATTCCAGTATAGGCGCTCTTCATGGTACCAAACCCGAGGCAAGTCGGTCGGCGCCGATCGCCGATATGCTGCAACCGAAAAGACTTTCGAAGAGCTGCAAGAAGACCGGGTTTGGGCCGTGATGTGCGGTCGGCTGATCCGATCCGTCGTCGCATGCTCGAAGAGATCAGCCGCGGAGTATCCAGCACGGCTCGGTCACAAGAACGTTGCTGAACCAGCCGCTAATCCCCTTTCTGTGTCCTTCCAGTTTTTCCGTGGTTATGATGCTTCTTCGCGTTTCGCGCACCGCGCCGGCGACGATCGGAGCTCAAAGAGCACCTTGCATAGGAGGCAATGATGGCCGATCGAAAGCGTATGCGTGCCGGAGACCCCGCGCCGGAGTTCGCACTGCCGGCGGCCGGCGGCGAGATCGTCAGGCTCTCGGACTTTCGCGGGAAGGCGGAGGTCGTGCTATTCTTCTACCCGAAGGACAACTCGCCGGCCTGCACGATGGAAGCCCGCTCGTTCCGCGATAGTTATGAGGCGTTCCGCGAGGCCGGGGCCGAGGTGATCGGGATTAGCGCCGATTCCGAAGAATCCCATCAGGTGTTCGCCCGGCGGCTTCGACTGCCGTTCCGGTTGCTCGCCGACCGCAATGATGCGGTCCGGGCCAAGTATGGGGTTCCCCGAACATTCGGGCTGGTCCCCGGTCGCGTCACTTACCTGATCGATCGGGAGGGGATCGTCCGGCATGTCTTCTCCTCCCAGTTCCAGCCCTGGCGGCATGTGGGCGAGGCGCTGGAGGTCCTCAAGAGGCTTCGCAATCCGTGAACGGTTGGATCGATTGCGGGTCGTCAGCAATCGTCAGCTCCTATTTTTCTTGAAATGTGGTTTCTAAACGGATATAGAAAGATCATTCGCACGTTCCCCAATGGCGGTCCCGTCGCTAAGTCACCCGATTGGCTTGAGAATCATGAAAGATCGATCAGAGTACTCAATCAGGCGATTGCTCCCCGGGATGCTCCGTTTCTTGCGAGGCTTTCCCAGAGCAGCAAGTGCTACGGGGATGCTCCTCGTAGCCGTCTTCCTTGATCCTAGTGCCTTCGCCAGCCCGCTCCGACTTGGGTTGCCGCCGGGCCCGCGCCGAACATTCGGGGTCAGGTCGAAAACGTCATTCCGGACGGTGAAGTGATTGGAGCCATTCATGCGGTCACTCCACACCCAACCGATCCTAACACCGTTTATATAGGGTCGGTCAACGGAGGAGTGTGGAAGACGGAGAACGCCACGGCTGCCCACCCCCAGTGGGTTGTTCTGACCGACACCCAGGCGTCACTCTCGATCGGTGCCTTGGAATTCGACCCCACCGACTCTGGCGCTCAGACGCTCGTCGCGGGGGTCGGGCGGTTCAGCAGCCTACTCGGCGTCGGCGGCCACCGATCGGGCCTCCTACGCACGACGGACGGCGGCAAGAGTTGGACGGCCATCGATGGTGGTGGGGTGCTGAAGGGCCTCAACGTGTCGGGTCTCGCGCCCCGGGGCTCCATCATTGTCCTCTCCGCGAACACCGCGGACGATCCTGCGAACTCGGGCATCTGGCGGAGCACCGACACCGGCTCCACGTGGTCCCACGTCTCGGGGAGCGGCGCATCGGGGCTGCCGGCCGGCGACTGTTTCGACCTCGCATGGGATCCCATCAAGACTGACCGACTCTATACCGCCAACCCGAGCGGGGTTTACCGCAGCGATAACGCCGGGGCCATCTGGCTGAAAGTCAGCGACTCCGCGATGGACGCGGTGATCGGCCTAACCAACAACATGAGAATTGCCGTGGGTCGGAGCGACAATGTCTACGTTGCCATCGTCAATGACGGCATCCTGGCCGGACTCTACCGGTCGGGGAATGGGAGGCGCAATCATGCCGTTGCCGTCGTGGACGAAGCTCGACATCCCGGAAACGGTGGAGAACGGCGGCGCCCGCTACGGCATCCATCCTGGCCGTCAGGGAGGCCTTCATCTTGCCCTCGCGGCCGACCCCGACCCCAACCTCGCCTACGTCGCCGGTGATCGCCAGCCGTGCTTCACCGAGAGTGTCGGCTGTAACCACCCGACCATCCCGCCTTGGCCGAACTCGATCGGTGCCGGCGACTACTCAGGGCGGATCTTCCGGGTCGATGCCTCGAAACCGGCGGGCACCCAAGCCACACCCCTGACCCACGGTAACACGGCCACCAAGGCTCGCCCCACGCCGACTCGCGCGACATGGACGCGGCCCACGGCGGGCTGTACCTGGGGTGCGATGGGGGCGTCTATCGACAGTCCAGCCCGCGGACCAATACTGGGGACTGGTTCTCCTTGAATGGCGATCTCCAGACCAGCGAGTTCCACGCCGTTGCCTGGGATTCCAACACACACACCGTCATCGGCGGAGCCCAGGACACCGGCAGCCCGGAACAACTCATTCCGAATAACGTGAAGTGGCAAAGCGTAAGCACTGGGGATGGCGGGGTCGTCGCCGTGGACACCGTCACGACCGCCGGGCTATCGACGCGGTACACGAGTTTCTACGATTTCTTCAAGTTTCGGCACAGGTCTACGACAGCTCCAATGTCCTCCAGAGCGAGGTCTATCCCCAATTAATGGTCCTCAATAACGGTGACGCCCTCGCGCCGCAATTCTACACGCCTCTGAGGCTCAACACGGTGACGCCGACGCGACTGATCATCGGGGCCCAGAACGCGGTCTATGAATCGCTGGACCAAGGCGATACAATTAATGAGATCGGGCCGGGGATCACTGTCAATAGCAGCGGTCCGAATCCCATCGCTTACGGCGCGGTGGGGAACGAGGACATGCTCTACGTGGGGGCTGGCTCTCGCGTGTTTGTTCGGACTGCCGCCGACCCCGCACCTCTGACTCGATCGGCCGCTTATACCGGCGGGACGGTATTGGGTATAGTCATCGACCGGAACGCCCCCCAGACGGCATACGTCATCGACCCGGACAGCGTATACCGAACGACCGACGCGGGACTCCACTGGACGGATATCACAGGCAACCTGGGCACGGTCAACCCGGGGACCTTTCAATCAGTCGCTCACAACGCTAATTTGCCCGGCGGTGCGTTAGTAGTCGGCAGTCTGACAAGTGTTTTCCAAGCGTCGGGTGCCAACCTCGACAACTGGAGGCGGCTCGGTAATGGCCTTCCCAGAGCGCCGGTCTACCATCTTGAGTACGACCCTCGGGATCGTGTGCTCCTCGCAGGCACGCTCGGGCGTGGCGCATGGAAAGTCAACTTTGCCCATCCGACACCTCCGGCGGGTCAGCCAGCCGGGACCGGGGCGAAATGAAGTTTGAGAGCGCTGCCGCACCAATCGGCATCCGGCCGGAAGGCCGAGTCCGCGATATGTCGCATGAGGGGATGAACATCGTGCGAGACGCCCTTCTCAACGATCATTACGGTTCAGGAGATCACAAACCATGCGGGAATCTCGTTTCCGACGGCCCCAGGTCCTTCACTGGCCGTTGACGACTGGCGTTCTCGTATTGCTCCTCGCGTCATGGTCGAACGCCCAGGAGGCTCATCCCATAACCGCGATCCAACTCCGACCCGGTGTGATGATTGACACGGCGGCAGGCCGGGCCTACGTCATGAGTCCAGCGGGTGGGATAGATGCGGTGGGGCTCAGCGATGGCAAGACTCTCTGGAGCACCAAGGCAGCCGCCAAACCCCTGGGGGTTGCAGGCGACCAGACGGTCATCGGCCAAGCCGAGCCCGACCGCGCTGGGGACGCGCTGAAGATCGTGGCGCTCAAGGCACAGGATGGCACGCCTTTGCTGACGACGGAGAAGCCACTCAACGCCGCCGGTGTGATCCCCTCGGTCGCTATGACGCTGAACGGCGAATTCATCGCCTCCGCCGAACCGGCCGGGCCAGGCGTCAGGGTGTCCTGGCACTACCGCCAGATCCCGAAGCGTGGTCTCCCCGAGGGCACGGTGGAACGGATCCAGCCCCCGACGACGAAGCGTGGTTTCCCCTCAGGCACGGTGGAACGGATCCAGCCCCCTAGGGAACAGCCTGCCGCGATCTCTCTAGGCCCTCCCGGCGCCGTTTCCTCGAAAAGTCAGGGTTCGTTCCTGCTGGATCACAGAACGGGAAAGACCATCGACCTCGATCCGAGGGCTGCAGCCCTCGGACCGGCGGCAGCGACAGCTCCCACGCTCCCCGCCAGCGATCGTATCCCCGGGTTCCCGGGGCCGCAGTTTGCGTCTGCGGACGGCCGCTACATCATGGTCAGCAAGCGGATGGGCGACGATCGCATCTGGGACAAGTACACACTCACCGTCTACGACCGGGCCGGCAAGAACCGTGTGGGGGAGTTCAGGAGCCATGTGGCAATGGCGCCTTTCGTCGTCACCGACCACCGAATCCTCCTCACGACCAGAGCCTATTCTCGGCGGACCGAGAAAGGTATGGTCCAGGAGACGGACAAACTTCGGGCAGTCAACCTCCAGACCGGCAAGGAGTTGTGGAATCATCCGATTCGCGACACCGCTTTGGGAGGGCCACTGCCTCCTTGATCGGCCAGGCGAGAGGGGCTGCAGCCTCCCCCGCAATGGCGTCTAATCGGCAGCCCCTATGGCGCCATCACACGTCGATGGGCGGGCCGAACCGGCCGTCAATCGACGCATTCGACTTTGGCTGGAACACCTTCTTTGACAGCAATTTCATTTGCCCGGGCGACCGCAGCCCCGCATTCCGAGAAGAACTCGTCGATTCCAAAGCCTTGGCTATCGGGAAGGCCGCGTAGCACCACGTATCGACTGCAAACATGCTGTGACTCGCGTGGCGGAATGCTTGGATCGCAAGGCAGCACATAGATTGTGCAGGGTGGCGTGTAGATCTGGGGGCAACATGCGCGGCAGCCGCACTGGCCGTGCCGCCACAAGCGACCCGAGAACCCTCGATGGAAGCAGCCCGCCTGGCTGGAATCCGGCGTGGCGGCGAGGAGCGCACGAGGGTAGTGAAAAGTAACAAGGCCCGTAGGAGTCGTGTCCTAGGTAGCGACATGAGCCCACCTCGTTTTGTCTTTGTCTGAGACTTGAAGAGCAATCTCTCGCCGTAGTCGGGTCCTGACTGTCCCGACAGGCCGGTTTAGGAGGCGACTTCAGGACCGAACACCAAGCCGTGGGGACCCGCTCATGGCTCGGGTGTATTGATCTGGACGCGATCCGGGCGGATGAAATCCGGGAGGTAGGTGCCATTTAAGCGCCGGGCCTTCATCGCGTCGGCCGCGCCTCGAACGGTGTCGTCGGCCGTCTTGTACTTGGGCGTGCTCTCGTCCGTGGGTTTCCCGCCTCGAAAGGCGAAATACTCGCTCAACTGTGCGTCGTAGCGATCCCCGACCTGCTTCTCGAGCACTTTGTAGAATTCAGCCCGCCATTCGACGAAGTTGTCGGCGTTCAGGTCCAGGTAGTTCGTGTCAGAGGGGCTTTGCTTCTGCTTATGGACGAATCCCTCATCGAAGGTCTCGGCGAACGACTGGAGGAATAGCGATTTGCCATAATCGTCCGAGTGGGCCTGTTTTCCTCCGCGTGACGACGAGATGTCCACGGTCCCGGAGTGCCCAAAATAGAGGGCCCGCCAGATCGTCCCCGGCTTTTTCATTGGTTTCTGGGGGGGTGATGACGCCACATTGGTGAGAGAGCTACAACTGTCTGTGATGAACACTGTGAGATGAGTTCTTCGGCTAGGGTCCCCACCGGCGGGGCTTGCATCCCAGAACTCAAGCCTTTCTAACAAATCCTCTCGGTCGATCGACTCCCCGTTCGCTAGCTTCAAGAGCCGCTTCGTGCCATCCATCCCGCCTTCCGCCTCTGCCCAGAAGAACACTACGTCGCCCTTCTTCACGAGATTGTTGTTCTTCAAATTGTCCAAATAATCGTAGAGATTCCGGCGAGTTGCGGTTGCGCCCTGGAAGATCTGCTCTACAGGCACGACTTGGAAGTCCTTGATCGGGAAACTGATCCCCTTCTCTTCAAAGTCACCGATCGCTTGATTGTTGAAGTTTTGCAGAAGGAACCTCAAGTCCTCGAGGTTTTCACCTGCATTCTTGTGATTGGGATGATTGGTGTCGAAGAAAAAGATCGCGCGGAACCTCCGGAGCCGAATGCGGCGGTCTCCGGAAAAGGCGTTCTCGAGCTTCGGTTTCGTCTTGAAGACCGTCGGGACGACCCCGTTGACGGGGAATCCGGAGAGCGGATCTGATTCCTGACCGCAGGCAACTCCCACAGTCACCATCGCAGACAGCGTCAAGAGGATCGGCCGAGTCAGGGGCGTATGCATAGGAATCTCCCTGCAGACCTGGAAACCGGACGGCGAGACCTCCAAGATTACGCAATTTGTCTAAACTAAGCAGGCATTATAATCTTTGAGAACCTACCAGACAACCCCCTTCTCTCATTTTCTCCGTATTGACGGTAGTCCCGGTAGCGGACTCATGTGATGGGAGGGCGTAATGTGTCGGCGGCGTCCGCCGAAGCGGCCCATCAAACCGGGCGAAAAAGTTCAGCAAGTCGAGCTTGAGCAATCGTGGTGTCTGGTCTTTCTGCTCGTTCAGCCGTTTGACCCAATCGGGCAAATAATTGTAGTAATCTTTGAATAAAACTTCACTGCCCTTATAGTAGCTCAACTCGTTGGGCTTGAATGCCCGAAAATTCTTCATGGTCTGTTGGCGAAGCGCCGGGAAGAATTCCTTCTCCCATTCGACGGTCTTGTTCTTGTTGAGGTCGAGAGCGGCGACTCCATCCTCTTTGGTCATCAGATAGGAGAAGGCGTTACAGAGCACAGCCCCCCCCTCCTTCGGGGCCCAGGACGCCTCGTCAACGAACTTCCCGGTCTTCTCTTCGAAATGGACCGTGGAGGATGTGATGTCGACGGTGCCTTTGGGCTTGAGGAACAGATCGCGGAACAGCGGCACGGGTCCTCGTCCTCTCCATAGGTCTTAATACCCGCGGGCAGCGGAGGGACAAGGGTCGAACAACACTCGGTGATCAGGACGATTACTGGGCCTTTTGGAGTTTCAGTCGGGAGAGCAGGGTCGTCCTCTTCAGATAGTGGCCACCCTCGAATGGTTCGAGCACAAGGAGGTGGTTATCCCGGTTCTGATCCGGATGAGGGCCTTGGTTTTGCCACATGGCGTGCCCGAGGTAGTAAAAGATAAAGGTCGTATTCTTATCGACATCTTGTTTGGCGATATCCTTCATCGAACGCCTCGGGCTTGAGTTGCCCTGGCTCGAACAATTTCACATAAGGTTTCGGGCCCAACTTTCGACACGCGGATCGACGATTGATGTCGCCTCGATGAGCTGGGACTTCTCGGCACTGGTCAGCACGTGTGGGGGCAACAATCCCGGAGTTGCTGCTTGAGGCTCGAGACCGCCTCGGCTTGCGTACCGGGGAGTTTCGTCTCGTCCGTGTCCGTGACGCGGTTACCTCCGGCGTCGAAGATTCGGATGTGGAGCCGGCCGTTATTGTCAACGCCAACGATGACGAAGTTATTGCCCGAAGCCGGCACTCCGGCCGTCTCCCAGGACATCAATCGTAGGTCATACCCCTTAAGCCTCGTTTTGTTGACGGCGTCCACCCCCTTCTTGACGACGTCAACGATCTTGGAGCTCCGGCCCCGGGATCCCCACAGACCGGGTCATGACCACCATCAGCACGACCTTCGTGGAAATGTCAGCGGCCTTGGGAGGCTCCATGGCTCGGGCATTCCACGGAGACAACAAGCCGATCGTCCAAGCGAGGAAAACAGACGCCGGCATCCTGAAGTTGCTCTCGTTCATCGTCAGCCTCCACAGACGAGTCATCGAATTTTCGGCACAATCGGCTACGTACAGGCGGAAGGCCAAGTCCGGCGACAGGACGACCGTCGTCCAGAAAAGGACTCAATGCGAATGTGGATTGAGATTCGGACGGATCGATACGGAGCACCGATTTGAAGTCGGATTAAAGTCTAGGTGACGCCGTCCTTGAATACAAGACGGTCGGCTTCGACGGCTTGTTTTCGCGGCGCGGGACTTGAATCCAGCGGGTTAAATCCCGATAATGGCTGGCTGCGCGTCTTCACGGAGGTCAGGCTTTCTCGCCTGACAATGCCGTGCGCATCTGGGGAATCCTCGATTCCATCATCAAGATTCCAGATTCAACATTCCCGATTCCCGATGGGAGGATTTCTGAATCTGGAATCGCGACTCCGGAATCTCGAATCTCGAATCTGGAATCTCGAATCTGGAATTCGGAATTCCTCCTGGGTTGCGGCCGAAGGCCGCGTTAAGGAAAGAGTGATCGATCGATGTCGGAAGCCGTGAAAACCCGGGTCGAGCTGCGCGACTCGGCGAAGAACAAGGGGACGGGTACCCGCGTCGCGCGGCGCATGCGGAAGGTCGGCCGGATCCCCGCCGTGATCTACGGGCACAAGCAGGCCGTGGTCCCGGTCTCTCTGGCCCATGACGACGTCCTGCGGCTGATCAAGTCGCCGGGCCACCTGGCCGAGCTCGACCTGGGCCAAGGTTCGACCGAGACCGTCCTGATCCGTGACGTCCAGTGGGACCACCTCGGGAAGGAGGTCCTGCACCTCGACTTCGCACGGGTCGATGTCGAGGAAATCATCGAGACCGAAGTGACGGTGGAAGTTCGGGGCGTGCCCGCCGGGACCGCGGAGGGCGGGATCCTCGAACATCTGGTCCGGAGCCTGCGGATTCGCTGCAAGGCCGGGGCGATCCCGTCCGCGATCAAGGTCGACGTCAGTCACCTTCAGGTCGACCAGGGCGTCCACGTCCGCGATCTGACCCTGCCGACGGATGTCAGCGTCGACGCCGATCCCGACGTCCTGCTGGCCCACGTCGTCACCCGGGCCGCCGCCCCCGAGCCCACCGAAGCGGTCGCCGAGTCTCTCACGCAGCCCGAAGTCATCAAGCCCGAGCGGAAAGAAAAAGAGAAAGAAGACTGATCCCGATCGTGTCGTGGTCCGGATCGCCCCGCGCGACCTGGCCTGGCCTGGTTTGGCCTGGCCCGGTCCGCCGGCTCGCGAGCCTGACCACCGCGGCGCGGACCTGGCGATGGGTCGGGACCGACCGCCCTCGCTCGGGTCGGGTCCGGTTCGGTCGGGACGGAGCCGCGGCGTTGGCGACGTTGAAATTAGTGGTCGGCCTGGGTAACCCGGGCAGCAAATACCAGGCAACCCGGCACAACCTCGGCTTCGAGGTGGTCGACCGCCTGGCGCAAGGAGGAGCCCGGCCGGCATTCGCCCGCAAGTTCGAAGGCCTGCTCGCCGAGATCGAGATCGACTTCCGCCGGGTCTTGCTCCTGAAGCCCGAAACGTTCATGAACCTCAGCGGACGCTCGGTCGGCCAGGCGATGCGGTTCTACAAGCTGGAGCCGGCCGACCTCCTGGTCCTCTGCGATGACCTCAGTCTCCCACTCGGCAAGCTGCGGATCCGGCCGGGCGGCTCCGACGGCGGCCAGAAAGGGCTCCGCGACATCGCCGCCCACCTGGGCACCGAACAGTTTCCCCGCCTTCGCATCGGCCTGGGCGACCGCGAGAACAGCGACGCCTCGGACTTTGTCCTCAGCCGGTTCCGAAGCTCCGAACGACCGATTATCGACGATGCCGAGATCCTCGCCACCCAGGCTGTCGCCGTGTGGGTTACCCAGGGTGTTGATGTGGCGATGAACCGTTTTAATAGTAGTCAGTAGTCAGTAATCAGTAGTCAGTAGTTAGGGCGTAGGAGTCAGAAGTCAATGGTCAGTAGGAAACGCAACCGTGGGCGTCAGACATTTTCGAGATTTGATTGTGTGGCAGAAAGCCATGGATTTGGTCGTACTCGTATACGAAACGACGGAAGATTTTCCCTCGAAGGAGCGGTTCGGCTTGACGAATCAGCTCCGTCGAGCTGCTGTCTCGGTCCCCTCGAATATCGCCGAAGGGTAGGGGCGTCATGCGACTCGAGACTTTCTACGCTACCTCTCGATCGCGTACGGCTCGCTGCAGGAAGTGGAAACGCAGCTCATCATCGCATGCCGTCTGAACGACCTGGCGGAACGGTTTCACGCGGGGTTGTTCAGTCTGACAAACGAGGTCGCTCGCCTGAGTAATGGACTGAAGAACTCTCTAACCCAGGACGGGGAATGTACTGACTACTGACAACCGACTACCGATTACCAACCACTGACTACTGACTACTGAATACTGACTACTACAAAGGGAGAACCAACAATTGTCTGCAAGTACTTATGAGGGAATGTTTCTGCTGGACAGTTCCAAGGCCGCCACGGCCTGGGAGGACACGGTCAAGCACGTGCACGACATCCTGATGAAGAACCATTCGGAGATCGTGGCGTCTCGCCAGTGGGATGAACGTCGGCTGGCTTACCCGATCGGTAGCCACAAGAAGGGGACGTACTTGCTGACCTACTTCAAGACCGGCGGCGAGAACCTGAAGGAGATCGTCTCGGCCTGCCACCTGAGCGACGTCATCGTTCGGGAGCTGGTCTTGAAGGTCCATCCCAAGCTGGCAGACCATTTGGTGAATCAGGCCATGACGTCGACGCCCAACGTGGATGCGGAGGAGGGCCGCGACGAAGAGATGGAGGAACGCCCGCGACGTCGTCGCCGCGAGGACTGAGCGCGTGTCGAGAAAGCCTCTTGTCGGGTGCTCTGTGAGCACCGAATCGGCCATGGCCCGCGGATTCGGTGCTCTCGGAACACCCGACCGGCGGACCGATCGAGAGGCGAGCGATGCGTCTGGACAAACTGGTCTCGGAACGGTTCGGGTTGTCGCGGCGAAGGGCGCAGGAGTCCGTAAGGCGCGGGGCAGGTGGACGTGGCCGGTCAGACGTGTTTCGAGCCGGGGCAGGACGTCGAGTCCGGAATCGCGTTCCATTACGATCCGAACCGGCCCCGGCCGGAAACCGCGGCGCGGCGCATCCGGGTGCTGTACGAGGATCGGCAGATCCTCATCGTGGACAAGCCCGCCGGCCTGCTGACGCAGCCGACGCCGGCTCGCGAGCCCGATACGCTGCTGGAGCGCGCCGGGCGCTACCTGGCCCGTACCCGGGGTGAGACCCGTCCGTATGTCGGCATCGTGCACCGGCTGGACCGCGACACCTCGGGCGTGATCCTGATCGTCTGCGCGCCCAGGGCACTGCGGCCGTTCCAGGCGTTGTTCCGCGCCCATACCATCGAACGGCGCGTACCTGACGGTCGTCGAGGGGGCGATGGAACCGGCGAGCGGGACGATCGACCTGCCGCTCGTGGCCGATCGCGGCGACCGCCGCCGCGGGGCCGCCCGCGTCGCCGGCCAGGGCGTGCCGGCCGTCACCCATTACGAAGTCCTCCAGCGCTTCGGCACCGCAGCGACCCTCGTCGCCTGCCGGCTCGAGACCGGGCGGACCCACCAGATTCGCATCCATCTTGCCGAGTCCGGCTATCCGGTCGTCAGCGACGTCGTCTACCGGCCCGCCGACCGCCCGCCCTTTCCCTTCCCATTCGCACGCCAGGCCCTTCACGCCGAAGCGCTGGGATTCCTTCACCCGTTCACCGGTGCGGGTCTGCGCATCGAGGCCCCGTTGCCCGCGGACTTTGCCGACTGGATCGCCGGCCTCCGGCACCGGTTCGGCGTGATCGGCAGTGCGTGAGGCGATTGGGTTGGGCAGGAGTGGGGAACCCGGACTGGAACGTCACCTGCGCGGCTTCGGGCGCTTCGGGTTCCTGCGAGCAACCCGTGCGCTCCCGGTGATGATGCGAAAGTCACGTCTCAAGTCAATTTTTTGTTGACGAATCCAGCTAATGCCTTGCATCCCCCGAGACATTCTGTTCCAATGCCTCAATTCTTGTGTGGTCGTGCCCACAAGTGCGCCTGTTTCGTGAGGTTATGGAACCGAAGAGGATCCCGGAAACTGGGCCAGGAGCGACGTCGCTTCTCGGACACCCAGACATGTGATCGCTCTTACACATCCAACGGCCACGACGGGCATGGAGCCCTCGAAGAATCGGAAAATCGCAGCACCTCCCGAGTTTGATCTTGCCAGGAACAGTGAACGTAAGTATACTATCCATGGTGGAGCCGGGAAGTGGTGCGTCCGTCGAAGGAACCCGCAACAACGTTGGGAATACGGCCTCTGGAGACCGGGACTCAGCGACCGAGCCAGCGGCGATCCAGGGACGTATTTTCGGCACCGGACCCTCGACGAGCGATCCGTTCTGCTCCAAATGATGCGATCACGTCCAGAGGTTGCTGAGAGCATTTCACCTTGACGAGGAGAGTACCGATGAACGGCCACACGGGATGGTTCCGGCGGCGGATGGGTACGGCGGTGGGTTCGGAGCGGAACGGGGCGAGCGGCCAAAAACGAGGGCGAAAGTGGGGTAGGGCCGGCGCTCGCAACCGGGTCAGGCCGGCGATGTTGGTGCTGGAGGACCGCTGCCTGCTGTCGGGGAGCTTCACCGTCACCAGCACGGCCGACAGCGCCCCGGCCAACAACCCCGCCCAGGGGACGCTGCGCTGGGCCGTCGAGCAGGCGGATGCGAGCCCCGGGGGGGCCGCCATCAGTTTCAACCTGAGTAATCCCGCGACGATCACCCTGGCCCAGGGTCCCCTCGACCTGGACAACCAATTCGGGGCGCTCGCCATCGACGGTCCGGGCGCCGGGTCGCTGACCGTCAGTGGCGGCGGGCTTGGCCAGGTCTTCACCTTGAACGGCGTTCCCCAGGGGGGACAGACGGCTTCGATCTCGGATCTGACGATCTCGGGCGGCTCGAGCACCGGCACCGGCGGCGCCGTGGTCAACCACGGTTTCATGACGTTCACCAGCGTCACGTTCAGCGGCAACACCGCGGGGACCAATGGCGGCGGCCTGTACAACCGCGGCTGGATGACCCTGCTGGATTGCACGCTCAGCGGGAATTCGGCCAAAGGTAACGGCGGCGCCTTCGATAACGCCGGCCTTGCGACCTTGATCGACACCGCGATCTCCAGCAACACCTCCGGCACGACCGGCTCCAGTCTCGGCGGTGGATTGGAAAACGAGAAGACCGGCATGCTCACACTGACCGGTTGCACCATCAGCGGGAACACCGCGGGGCAACTCGGAGATGGCGGCGGGCTCAGCAACGACGGCACGGTGAACCTGGCCGACTGCACGCTCAGCAGCAATACCGCCATGAACAACGGCAGCGGGTCCTCTGGCGGCGGGCTCCAGAACGGGTTCTCCGGCACGGCGAACTTGACCGACTGCACGCTGAGTGGCAACACCGCGAATGTTGGCGGCGGCCTCAATGACTTCGGCACGGCGAATTTGACGGATTGTACCTTCACCGGCAACTCGGCGGCCTACAGCGGCGGCGTCAACGGCCTCGGGCCGCTGACCCTGACCGGCAGCACGATCACCGGCAATTCCGTCTCCGGGAGGGGTGGCGGCTTGGGCACCGGCAGCGGCACCACGACCTTGACCAACACCACGATCACCGGGAACACCGCGCTGGTGGGCGGCGGCGGTGTGGCCAACTACGGCCCGACGGCCCTGACGGCCTGCACGATCAGCGGCAATACGTCCGCCACGGGGGGCGGCATCGCGAACCTGAACCTCTACGGCTACACCGGCGCGGCGACCCTGACCGACACGATCGTCGCCGGCAATATTGCCCCCGGCGGCGCCGCCAGCGACATCGGCGGCAACGATCCTACCGGCGTCGCCGGCACCGATAACCTGATCGGCACCGGCGGCTCGGGCGGGATCACCGGTGGGATGGGCGGCAACCTCGTCGGCATCGCCAACCCGGGGCTGGCCGCGCTGGCGAGTAACGGTGGACTCACCCAGACCATGGCCCTTCAGACCGGCAGTCCGGCCATCGGCGCCGGGGTCGCCGTCAGCGGCGTCACGACCGACCAGCGTGGTCTGCCCCGGCCCACCAGCGGCGCCGTCGACATGGGTGCCTTCGAGACGCAGTCCGTCCCCGACTCGCCGCCGATCGCCGCGTATCAGGCCGCGACCACCAGCGAGAACACGGTCCTGACCGGCCAGGTCTCGGCCAACGATCCCGACAACAATCCCCTGACCTATTCCCTCGTTTCCGCCCCGTTGAACGGGACTCTCACGCTCCAATCCAACGGCTCGTTCACCTACACCCCGACGACGAACACGACCGGGCCCGACAGCTTCACCTTCGAGGCCTTCGACGGCATCGCCTACAGCAACGTCGCCACGGTCTCGATCGTGGTCTACGGCGGTAACGCGGCGCCGGTGGCCTACAACGAGAGCTATGCCGCCCCCGAGAACACCACGCTCACGGTCGTCGCCCCGGGCGTGCTGACCCCGGACCAGGATCCGGACGGCGACCCGATCACCGCCGTGCTCGTGACCGGGCCATCGCACGGCACGTTGACGCTCAACGCCGATGGCTCGTTCGGCTATACCCCGGCGACCAATTACCTCGGCAGTGACAGCTTCACGTACGAGGCCAGCGACGGCGAGCTCGACAGCAATGTGGCGACGGTGATCCTCACGGTGGCCCAGCCGCCGGTGGCGGCCAATCAAAGCTATGCGACGGCGGAAAGCAAGGCGCTCACGGTCGCCGCCCCAGGCGTGCTGACCAATTCCACCGACCCCAGCACCACCGCGCTCACCGCTTCGGTCCTCGCCGGGCCATCGCACGGCACGCTGACGCTCAATAGCAATGGGTCGTTCACCTACACGCCGACCACCAATTACATCGGCGCGGACAACTTCACCTACTTGGCCTACGACGGCGTGCTCTACAGCAACGTGGCCACCGTGACCCTCGAGGTGGGGGTCCCGCTGGCCCAGAACGATGCGTACGGGTACACGCCGAACTCGACGCTGACGACGACCGCCGGCCAGACCTCCCTGACGATGACCAGCCAGCCGGGCGACTTCATCGGCCAGGGGCAGACCTACAATTTCACCGCATCCAACAGCACCATTACCGCCCAGTCCCTCTGGATCGGGGGGATTCCCAGCACCGTGGAGGTCAACGTCTCGGCGTCCGGCCAGTCCTGGACGCTCGATTTCGCAGCCCCGACCCCGGACTCGCTCGTACCCGGGACCTACACCGGCGCCACGCGCTACCCATTCCAGGCGGCCGGTGTCCCCGGCCTGAACGTCAGCGGCGACGGCCGGGGGGCGAACACCCTCACCGGCCAGTTCACGGTATCTCAGGCGGTATTCAACGCCTCCGGCAACATCGTCTCGTTCGCCGCCAGCTTCGTTCAATACGGCGATGGGTCAACCGCCTCGCTGTCCGGACAGGTCGACTTCAATTTCACGAACAACTTGCCCAACGGTGTGCTGGCCAACGACACCAACCCTCAGCCCGGCACGAGTCTCACGGCACAACTGGTCAGCGGGCCGAGTCATGGCTCGCTCACGCTCAACACCGATGGGTCGTTCACCTACACCCCGACCTCCGGCTTCTCGGGGACCGACAGCTTCACCTACATGGCCAACAACGGCCAGGGCACCTCGAACGTCGCCACGGTCACACTGGCCCCCGACTCTCCTCCGACCGCCAAGAATGACACGTACTCCGTCGCCGAGAACTCGGTGCTGCCGGCCGGCGCGGGCTCGACTTTCGTGGTCATGAATAGCCAGCCGGGCGATTTCATCGGCGCGGGGATACCTTACGACTTCACGCCGGCCAACAGCACCATCACCGCGCAAGCCTTCTCGAGTACGGTCCAGATCGGGGTCTCGATGTCCGGCGAAATCTGGACGCTCGACTTCCAGGCTCCCTACTCGGGCCCGCTCATGCCGGGGACCTACACCGGGGCCACGATCTTCCCGTCTCAGACATCCGGCGTCCCCGGCCTGGACGTGTATGGCGACGGTCGCGGGAGTGATTCCATCACCGGCGAGTTCACGGTATCTCAGGCGGTCTACAATTCCTCCGGGACCATCACCTCGTTCGCCGCCACCTTTGTGCAGCACAGCGACGGGGCGACCGCGCCTCTGACCGGTCAAGTGGCCTTCAATACCACGATCGCGCAGCCCAGCAGCGTGCTGGCCAACGATACCGACCCCAACCCCGGCACGACCCTCACCGCGAGTCTGATCAGCAACCCGAGCGACGGTAAGCTCCTGCTCAACTCCGACGGCACGTTCGTCTACGCCCCAAACCCCGGATTCGTCGGGACCGACAGCTTCACGTACCAGGCCAGCGACGGCCACTTCAGCAGCAATGTGGCCACCGTGACCCTCACCGTGGCCCCGCCGGTGGCCAGCAACGATAGCTACACGGCGGGCGAGAACACGCCCCTGACCGTCGCCAAGCCCGGTGTGCTGGGCAACGACACCGATCCCGACACCACGGCGCTGGGTGCGGTACTCGTCGCCGGGCCCGCCCACGGTTCGCTCACACTCAACGGCGACGGGTCATTCACCTACACCCCGGCGTCGAACTTCACCGGCTCGGACAGCTTCACATACCAGGACACCGACGGGACCGCCACGAGCAACACGGCGACCGTGTCGATCATGGTTGCGCAGCTCAGTCAGGCCACGTTCCTCAAGACGGACACGACGACGCAAGGCAGTTGGATCAAGACTTACGGCACGCAGGGCTACGACGTCATCGGCGACACGCCCAGCCTGTCCCCCTACGCCACCGTCACGCCCAGCGGCGAATTGACTCACGTCTGGTCGGCCAGCACGACCGCTCCCCAGGCGCTCCAGAACCCGGGCGGATCCGGCCGGATCGAGGAGTGCTGGTACTCTCCCACCAGCTTCACGGTGAACCTGGACCTGATCGACGGGCAACTGCACGATATCGAGCTGTACTTCCTCGACCTGCAAAGCTCGCCGAGTCGGGTCGAGCAGATCCAGATCAGCGACGCGGGGTCGGGGACGGTCCTGGACACCGAGACGGTCTCGTCGTTCACCGGCGGGGTGTATCTGGATTGGAAGGTGCAAGGCGACGTGACGATCACGATCACGCACCAGGCCGGCGTGAACGCGGTGCTCAGCGGGATCTTCGTCGATCCGGCTGCAACGACCTCCTCTTCGGCCACGTTCCTCAAGACGGACACGACGACGCAGGGCAGTTGGATCAAGACTTACGGCACCCAGGGCTACGACGTCATCGGCGACACGCCCAGCCTGTCCCCCTACGCCACCGTCACGCCCAGCGGCGAATTGACTCACGTCTGGTCGGCCAGCACGACCGCTCCCCAGGCGCTCCAGAACCCGGGCGGATCCGGCCGGATCGAGGAGTGCTGGTACTCTCCCACCAGCTTCACGGTGAACCTGGACCTGATCGACGGGCAACTGCACGATATCGAGCTGTACTTCCTCGACCTGCAAAGCTCGCCGAGTCGGGTCGAGCAGATCCAGATCAGCGACGCGGGGTCGGGGAAGATCCTGGACACCGAGACGGTCTCGTCGTTCACGAACGGCGTGTATCTGGATTGGAAGGTGCAAGGCGATGTGACGATCACGATCACGCACCAGGCCGGCGTGAACGCGGTGCTCAGCGGGATCTTCGTCGATCCGGCTGCAACGACCTCCTCTTCGGCCACGTTCCTCAAGACGGACACGACGACGCAGGGCAGTTGGATCAAGACTTACGGCACGCAGGGCTACGACGTCATCGGCGACACGCCCAGCCTGTCCCCCTACGCCACCGTCTCGCCCAGCGGGGAATTGACCCACGTCTGGTCGGCCAGCACGACCGCTCCCCAGGCGCTCCAGAACCCGGGCGGATCCGGCCGGATCGAGGAGTGCTGGTACTCTCCCACCAGCTTCACGGTGAACCTGGACCTGATCGACGGGCAACTGCACGATATCGAGCTGTACTTCCTCGACCTGCAAAGCTCGCCGAGTCGGGTCGAGCAGATCCAGATCAGCGACGCGGGGTCGGGGAAGATCCTGGACACCGAGACGGTCTCGTCGTTCACGAACGGCGTGTATCTGGATTGGAAGGTGCAAGGCGATGTGACGATCACGATCACGCACCAGGCCGGCGTGAACGCGGTGCTCAGCGGGATCTTCATCGATCCGGTCACCCCATCGCCTCCGGCGACCCATGCCGCCGTGGAAGTCGGCCAGGACAACGCGCCCAGAATGACAACCGTCAGCACCCCGACGACCCCCGCGATCGGCACACTCGACACCCGTAGCGGGAACACGGTCGCACCGCTGTCGGCGATTGACAACTCGACCTCGCCTCACGAGCTGGTCCATGACGTGGCTCTCGAGCGGTTCACGGAGGAGTTGAGCGTACCGAGGAGGCGGCCAGTCTAGTCGTCTCTCAGAGTCTGTCCCAGAAAGGCGAGCGGGGGGCGTCAGCCCCCTGTCCGGTGAGCGACGGACCTCCAAGACAGGGGGCTGACGCCCCCGCTCGCCCGGACCGGCCCCTTCGGGGACAGACTCTCAGGCTTCCATTGTCGGGTTGGAGTCCCGGCTTCAGGCGGAAAAGCCGGCTGAAGCCGGGACTCCAACCTATCCATGTTCGTATGAGTGTCCTTCGTGTCGAGCTGTGCGCAAACCATGCCTGGAACGCTCGAGAGCGCGTAACGATTGCGTTGCGCACACCCCAGGGTCAACGCGACAGAACCCCCCTGTATCCCCCGTTCGTAAGGGGGGAAGAAAGACCTACGGAGCGGGCCATTTCCTTTCCCCCCCTTACGAAGGGGGGGTACGGGGGGGTTCTTCGGGGAGGACTTCGAGCGTGCGCAACTCAACATCGAACCGCTCTAGTCCCGCGTCTCATCCAGGAAGGCTAACGACGGAGGGTTCGTATCGGAGGTGGATTCCAGCTTGGTCAGCTCCTCGCTGAGGTTCGCTTCCTGGGCGGGTTCCGGGTTGGAGATCTGGTAGCCGGCCACGATGATGGTGACGTTATCTTTACCGCCGCCGTCGAGGGCTTCCGTGAGGAGGGCCTGTGCCACCTCGCGGACCGAGCCGCGCCGGCCGACGATCCGGGCGATGGAGGCGTCGTCGACCATCTCATTGAGCCCGTCGCTGCAGAGCAGCAGGCGGTCGCCATCGGCGAGACGGAGCCAGCGGAACTCGGCCCGGACCTTGCCGTTGTGGCCGCCGAGGAAGTTGGTCAGCGCATTGCGCTTGACGTGATGCCGCACGTCCTCGTGGGAGATGTGGCCGGCATCGGCCATGGCCTGGGCGACGGTATGGTCCTTGGTCAACTGGCGGAGCGTGCCGTCGCGATAGAGGTACACCCGGGAGTCGCCGAGGTGGACGATGAACAGGTTGAACGCCCATGCTGTAGGCGGCGGTCAAGGTGGTGCCCATCCCCAGGAGGCGGCGGTCGGCCGCGCTCTGCTCGGTGAGCGCCTTGTCGATCTCCTGGAGATCGCTATTGATCCGGTCGAACAGTTCGCCGCGCCTCGCGATGGTTGACCTTGAAGCCCCATTTCTCCGAGCGATGGAACAGCTTTAGGCTCGTGCTGATCGCCAGCCGGCTGGCGACCTCGCCGGCAGCCATTCCGCCCATCCCGTCGGCCACGATGAACAGATAGCCGTCGTCGCCGGTCTGTTCGGGGAGGGACTCCTGGGGCAGGTTGGTCTGGAGGATCTCGTGCTTACGGCTGAATCGGGAGACGAGAAAGTGGTCCTCGTTCCGCAACCGGACCCTCCCCGTGTGCGAGACCGCACTGACGTCGGCATGAACGTTCGTCGAGGCCGGCTTGGGCAGGTTGGTCTCTCCGGCCGACGGCGAGATCAATAACTCGTAGTCCTCGGTCTCGATCTCGAAGGGCTTGGCCATCGACACGGCTCCGAGAAGAATGCGTCGAGACGATCCACACGTTCGTCTCAAGATACAACGAGTGAAACGATCGAACCAGAGTGCGATGGGACGCTCGGAAGTCGGCCGGCTCGTCCCGGGTTGACTGCGAATGTTATAGTACAACGTGTCCCGATCGATCCCGCCGGCCGGCGGATCGGCGGGCGTCCCGGGGAACGGATCGGCCGAACAGGTTTCGTGAGAAGGGTTTCGAGATGTGCGGCATCGCGGGTGCGATCGATCTGAACGGCCATCGCGAGTTCTCCGCCGCGCGGTTGCTGGCGATGACGGGCGCGATCGCGCATCGCGGCCCGGACGACGAACAGGTCCATCTCGAACCGGGCGTGGCGATGGGGGCGCGGCGGCTGTCGATCGTCAACCTGGCCGGAGGCCGCCAACCGATCAGCAACGAGGACGGTTCCATCTGGGCGACGCAGAACGGCGAGCTCTTCGAATACCCCGAGCTGCAAGCCGAGCTGTCGGCGCGGGGGCATCGGCTGGCGACCCGGTGCGACACCGAGCTGTGGGTCCACCTCTATGAAGACCTGGGCGAGGGGTTCTTCGAGAAGGCCCGCGGCCAGTTCGCCGTCGCGCTCTGGGACCGGAACACGCGCACGCTGATCCTGGGGCGCGATCGGGTGGGGATCTGCCCGCTGTATTACACGATGGCCGATGGCTGGTTGCTCTGGGGCTCGGAGATCAAGGCCCTGTTGTCGTCGGGCCTGGTCGCGGCCCGGCCGGACCCCAAGGGCATCGACCTGTTCTTCCACACCTTCTGCGCCGGGACCTCGCGCACGTTCTTCGAAGGGATCCAATCGATCCCGCCGGGCCATTACCTCCGGGTCCGCGACGGGCGGGTCGAGAGCAAACTCTACTGGGACCTGGATTTCCCCGACGCGGGCCAGGAGCGCCGGCTGGACGATCCGACGCCGCTGATCGACGAGCTGGAATCCCGGATGCGGCAGGCGGTCGAGCGCCGGCTGCGGGGCGACGTGCCGGTGGTCAGCTATATCAGCGGCGGGCTGGATTCGACGGTCGTGCTGGGGCTTAGCTCGCGACAGCGGGGCTCGGCCGTGCCGTCGTTCACGATCGGGTTGGACCGCGCCGGCCCCGACGAGCGGTCGCACGCGACCGAATCGGCCGCGGCGCTGGGCTCGCAGTTGACCACCGTGACGATGAACCGCGCCGACATCGTCGCGGCCTATCCCGAGCTGATCCGCGCCGCCGAAGGGCCGGTGATGGACTCCTCCTGCGCCTGCCTGATGCGGCTGGCCCGCGCCGTGCACGGTCAGGGCTACAAGGTCGTGCTGACCGGCGAGGGGGCCGACGAGGCGCTGGCCGGCTACGCCTGGTTCAAGACCCAGTCGATCCGCGAGCGGCTCAATCGCTGGTCGCTGGGGTTCATCAACCCGGCGTTCCGGCGGCTGGTGCTCGGCTCGATGCGCGGCAACCCGGCGCACGTGCCGCCGCGCCATGGCATCCGGGGCGTGCGCACGGCCCAGCAGGATGTCTACGACCTCATGGCCCAGGGGCGATCCTTCGTCTATTCCGGTGCACTCTGGGACCGCGTGGCCGGTCATGCGGCCTTCGACGACCTGGGCATCATCCACGACCGATTCCCGCACTGGGCTCCGCTGAATCAGTCGCTCTACGTCGGCTACAAGGTCATGCTGGCCGGACTGCTCCTCGTGGCCAAGGGGGACCGGATCGCCATGAACTCGTCGGTCGAGGCGCGGTATCCGCTGCTCGACGACGATGTGATCGCCTTCTGCGCCTCGATCGCCCCGGAGTACAAGCTGCGTGGCCGGACCGACAAGTGGCTGCTGCGCCAGGTGGCCGCGCGGACGCTCCCGACCCGGATCGCCAACCGCCCCAAGACGATGTTCCGCGCCAGCCGGTCCGAAGCCTTCCTCGCCCCGGACCGCCCGGCCTGGGTCGACCAGCTCCTGAGCCCCGAGTCGCTCAGAGCCACCGGCTGGTTCGACCCGGAAGGGATCGCGCGCGAGCGCGCCGCCCAGGTGCGGTTCCCCACGATCACTCCCAAACGGATCATCATGGACCTGAGCTTGACCTGCGTCATCGCGACCCAGCTCTGGCAGCACATCTACCTGGGCGGCGGCCTTTGCGATTTGCCGGTCTGGAACCCGACGCCGATCCGAGAGCGCGAACGGCCCAGCCTGGACCTCGGGACCGCGATGGCGCCGACGACGGACCCGGCCCCGGCGCGGTGAGAGCCCGGCGAAGGTCGGGCTTTCCCGCCCGACTCCCCCGATGTCAGGATGGAAAGCCTGAGCTACGGTTTTCCCATCGACGTTCCTGCCGCCGGAGCGTCACGGCGATACTCATGAGTGCGACCCACCACGACACGCCATAAACCAGGTTTTCCTCGTCCTGGAAGTGGACCATCACGAGCGCGGTGAAGTACATCTGGACGGCTGGGATGAAGAACTTGGGCGTGAACAGCCAGGCCAGCGACGCGAAGAAGAACGTGCTCAAGGTCCCCCAGGCCGGCTTGTACCATCGGGATTCCCAGCCGGTCAAGGCGTTGAGCATCACCAGGTTGAACGAGAGGATCAGGAAGGTCGCCCACAACCGGGTCACGACGCCGACGGCCGGTGACGCCGCGAACCATCGCGGCCCGACGATCGCGCGCAATGCGACGATCACGGCGACCAGCTCCGCACCCCACACGAGGACCAGGCGAGGGTCGCTCTGGAGGCTGGGGTCATGGAGCGCCTGGCAGCCGAGGAAACTCCCCAGGTGAATCCACGCCATCGCCACCAACGCCCGCGACCACCGGCCGTGCCCACGCTCGATCGTCCGGGCCAGATCCTCGCGCAATGCGTCTCGCCAGACGATCGGGGTTGCCTCAAGTCGCAAAGCCCCCAGGCTCGGCTCTTCGTCCACTTCCACGAATGACTCGTTCATGGCCTTGCAGCGTCTCCCACCCGTTCAAGCACGCGCCGACAATCGGTGCCGAATTTGATCGAAACGCGCGGCTCACAGCCTTGATCTTTTGGTTAAGTCTACCATGCGTCTGTCCGAGCGGTTCTCACATGCCTCGCGGGGGACGATCGAGGCGGCGGGCCGAAGGGGCGCTTGCACAACCTTGTCTCGCCGTCCTGGCAAGAGTATATTTGGAATCATACGTGCTCGGGCGCCGTGTCCATCGCCGTGAGACCTTCATGTTCCGAGGCTGCGCTCATGTCTCCGCGTGTAGGGCTCTCCGGTGGAAATGTGATCCAAGGTTACTTCCCAGGCGGACTTCCCGGCAGAATCGATCCCATGTTGCCCGCGGCCCGTCAGACGGGCACCCCGGCGGCAAGAGGATGGCCTGGGACCCCTCCAACCTCACCGGTCCGCCCGTCTCCGCATCCGCCGGCACCGCTCCAGCAGAAACCGGCCCAGCCCCGGCTCGGCGGGGCATCCGGTCCGATCCATCCCCCGAGTTTCGGAGCGGTCCCGCCGAACCCAGGACGGCCGCAACACGGCATCCTTCCCGGCCCGGCCCTGGCACAGTCCGTCCAACCCGCGACCGGCGCGAGGCACCTCGGAGCGATCGCGGTACAGCGCCTCTCCGGCAATACCTTCGCCTTGCCGCCCACGTTCGCCCTCAAGCCCCATGGCACGGGGCAACGACTGCCCGAGCCCGTCCAGCGGAAGATGGAAGCATTCTTCGGGGCCGACTTCTCCGACGTGATGGTCCACATCGGGCCTGAAGCGCCGTCGATCGGCGCCCTGGCGTTTACTCACGGTTCGGACCTCTACTTCGCCCCGGGGCAATACCGTCCCACGACCTCGGAGGGACAGCGACTGCTGGGGCACGAGTTGACGCACGTCTTGCAGCAGCAAGCCGGCCGGGTGCGCAACGCCTTCGGCTCGGGACTTGCCGTGGTCCAGGATCAGGCGCTGGAGGCCGAGGCGGAGCGGATGGGGCAACGGGCCGCGACGTTCGTGCCGCCGGTCCAGGCCAAGATGATGCCTCCCGGACCGGGCGCCTCCTCCCCGCGGACTCGCGACGGCCCAGCACCCTGCGCCATCCGCCTCGACGCCGGCCGCCCGTCCCCCGATCCTGCCCACTGTCGCCCGTCCGATCTCACCCGCCCGCCGCCCGGATGCCGCGATCGGGTCGGTCCAGCCGAAACGGGGCGCGATTCTCCCGGGCCCAACCCCGGCGCACGGTGCGACACGTCCTCCAGGTCCCATCCCCACCCCGGTCCGGCAGATGCCCCGACCGATCCTCCCGATCAAGCCGAGCATCCTGCGCAGCCGGGAAGCCTTGCACGCCTCCCCCATCCTCCCCCGTAAGGTGACTCCTGGCGCCGCACCAAACGCGGCCAAGCGGAGCCATCCCGCAGTCGTCCAGTGCGTGCCGATCGAGGAGCTCATGCTTGAGCTGGAGAAGGATTCGGCTTTCGAGCGGAAGTTCAAGGTCTGGATCGAACAAAAAATGGCGGTGACAAACCTGCCGTTAGACGAGATCATCCGGCCCTTCGAAATGGCGAGACTGCGAGACTCCGTCGAGCAATATGCACTCCATGAGCAGAACTCCAAGTTCATCGTCAATAAGATTTGGAAGGATAATGGCCCTACGTTCGGAAGCATGTTTTCCAAGCCGATCCCTCATGCGAAGGAGTTCCTCAGGGATTTTTACGCGAGCGAGGTCCCGCCGGCCCTCCTGAAATCCCAGACCTTGCTCAAGGCCGCGGGCCCGCAGTTACAAGGGGGTCTCGAATCCCTCAAGAAGATGGTCTCGAACGCGATCCAGATCGCCGAAGCCCGTGATATCGAGGCGGCCCTCCTGGTCGAGGCCAAACAGCGTGAACTTACGGTCCAATCACAGTTGCTGAATATGGACTTTTCCTTCGGTGCGCGGGTCGGAGACACGTTCTACCTCCGTCTCGGCAGCGGCACGACCGACGACTTGCACGTTCCGATCCACGAGTTCCTGCACAGTCTCTCCAACCACATGACGAAGAAGACTCTGGGCAGCGATCTGAACGAGGGCCTCACCGAACATCTCACGTTGATCATCATGCAGGAAGCCGGGATGACGTGCAAGAGGCCGTGTTATCCGCGGGAGAGGCAGGAAGTTCAAACGCTCATCGAGTACCTGAAGAGTCAGGGTTTTGATGAGATGACTTTTTATCAAGGCTTCTTTTCTTTCCTGAATGCGCGTCCAGGGTTGATGGATGCGATCGAAGACTTCCGAGCCGGCAAGACCAAGAAATCCTCCTCGAACTCCTCGACGAGCCTGACCTCGACGTCTTCCAGTACCTTCTCTTACGTCAATGTCGGTGACCTGGGCGGCCCGGTCTGCATCCCACCTGAGAAGCTCTGACACTGGCTCAAGGTTTTCCTCCGATCGTAGAGGCCGAGGCCATCCGATGCATCCCTCCTCCCATCGTCCGATCCTGGTCTCCGGCGCGTCCGGCCGCTCGGGCGTGATCCAGGGCTCTTTCCTGGACCACAAGCCCCGATTCTCCGGGCAGGCCCCCGTGCCGAGCCCGGGCCTGCCGATCGCGGCTGCGGCACAGGCTCCGTCTCGACCCGGCCCCGTGCCGCCTCGGTCCGGGCCGATCCTGCCGCGGGCCTCTCGCCCTGTCGCCGCCCAGGCCCACACCGACGGCGTTTTTCCCCTGCCACCCACGTTTCCACTCAAGGCTCGGGCCATGGGTCGACCGTTGCCGGGGTTGATCCAGGGCAAGCTGAAGGCGGCGCTCGGGGCCGACTTCTCCGACGTTCGCGTTCACGTCGGGCCGGAAGCCACCTCGATCGGCGCCCTGGCGTTCGCGCACGGCGCGGACCTCTACTTCGCGCCGGGACACTACAATCCCGATACGGCCCAGGGCCGGAGACTCCTGGGCCACGAGCTGGCGCACGTCCTGCAACAGCGGGCCGGCCGAGTCCGAAACCCCTTCGGCTCCGGCCTGGTGGTGGTCCAGGACCGGGCGCTCGAGTCCGAGGCGGAACGGCTGGGCCTCCGCGCCGTCGCGATCCTCGCCCCGACGCCGGTCTCCCCGGGCATCCAGGCCAAGTTGCACGGGGCCACTCCGGCGACGCGTCCGGGAATTCCATCCGCTCAGCTCCCCGGCCACCGGGCGATCCAGCCCGCCGCGTCCCGCCCTTCGGTAGCTCAGGCGCGGAGTGGCCCGGCGACCAACCCGGCACTCGCCGGCCCCCTGGTCCCGAGCGTCGGCCCCGCGCGGCGTCCGACGGCTCGGAACGGCGTCGTCCAGCGCATCACGATGAAAGAGGCGTTGGATCAATTGAAACCCGATGAGGTCGAGGTCATGAAGCTGTGGTTGGACCAACGCTCTCCCGGAGTTGGTCCCGGACCGGACGATACGCTTGCCCTGGCCGAGTTTCTGGTCCTTCGTCCCATCCCCGATGTGCGCACCCTACGTGAAGTCCTCAAACTCTTCGATAAGCACGGGTTAGCTGCGAAAGGCCACAGTCCAAGCTACGAGGATGAGGTGGCGACGGGACTGCATAAGACCCTCTCGAATTCGACGTTCCTCGCGAAATACGCCAAACGCAAACTGAGCCTCGAGGACATCAAGGCCGCACTCACCTTCCTCGGCGACGCGGGCTTCAGGGACGCCCATCTCCGCTCGCAGCTCTCCGTGAATCCGAAGTACGACCCCTCGAGTCTGCAGTTTCTCGGCGGGTCCAAAGGGTGGGAGTTCCAGATCCAGCATGCCCGGCGCATCGATCAGACCATCGCGTTCGAGCACGGGGGCCGGATCCACCTCCGCCAGGGCGCGGCCGATCTGCATATCGCCGTTCATGAACTGGTCCACATGCTCTCCGTCCCGGGCCTGGCGGCGAGTCTGGGTCCTATCTTCAACGAGGGCCTGACGGAAACCATCGCGAGGTCGGTCTGCTCCGAAGCCGGCATCCCCCTCAGCGACGACTACTATAATTTGGAACGCCAGGTTGTTAACAAACTACTCACCCTCTACAACATGAATGGGGAGGCGGGATACGGTCCCCTCTATTTCAGCGACCCGACGCCCCTCATCGACCGGATGAAGGACGACCTCGGGCTGGCCGGCTACCAGACTTTCATCGCGAACAAGGAGGCTGCCCAGGCGATCCCCCTCTACAAGGCGAAGCGCGAGGAAGAGTCTCAACGCAAGGTGGCCGCGGGAATCCTTTATGACCTAGGCAACGGGATGTATGGCGTGATCCCGCCCGCTCTCGGCAAGGGGAATCAGACCCTGAAAACGTACGTCCAGTCCGCCCTCCGGCGCGATGAGGATTCCTTCAAGTTCAAACAGAGCCCCGAGACCCTCGCATCGATCACCGTCCTGAACACCGTTCTCAATGATCATCCGAGGCTCTATGTGGCCGTGTTATGGTATCTCAACAAGCCGTGCGTACAGCCAACAAGGGTGGCGGTCGCCCAGAAGTTGAATCAGGGCTCGCGATTCTGGGATCTCCTGACCGAGGAATTCAACCGATGGGCGTGAGTCTGCGACCGGATCGATCGCATCGCGTTTAGAGCCGAACCGTCCCGGACCGAGTGTGAACCGATGAACCCTCCCACGCGACACCCGACCCTGCCCCCCACCCTTGGCGTTCGTCCCGGGGTGATCCAGGGCTCCTTCGTCGGAGGCAAGCCCCGGCTCCCCGGTCCTGCCTCCGCGTCCGTCACGCGACCGGCGGCCCCAGCCCCGAGTCGGGCCCGGCCGGCGGCTCCCGGAAGTTTGACGCCGATCCGCCCCGCCTCGACATCCGGGCCGATCCTGCCTCGGAGTACCGTTCCGCCATCGAGCCAGGGTGCGTTCCCGCTGCCACCGGGGTTCGCCTTGAGGCCCCGCGGCACCGGGCAACGCCTGCCCGAGGCCGTGCAGCGGAAGATGGAAGCCTTCTTCGGCGCGGACTTCGCCGACGTCCGCGTGCACGTCGGGCACGAGGTGCCGGCGATCGGGGCTCTGGCCTTCACGCACGGAGCCGACCTCTATTTCGGGCCGGGACACTATAACCCCACCATCGCCCAGGGCCAGAGACTCCTGGGACACGAGCTGGCCCACGTCCTGCAACAGCGGGCTGGCCGGGTCCGAAATCCGTTCGGCGCGGGACTCGCGGTGGTGCAAGACGCAGCACTCGAGGCGGAAGCCGAACGCATGGGATTGCAAGCGGCATCGATGCCCGCGATCGTTCAGGCGAAGCTCGCCGCGCCCATTGCCGCCGGCCGGACTACGAAAGGGCCGATCTTCCCCGCGACGAACCTTGCCCAGACTGCGCAGCGTCGCCGTGCCTCCTACCCATCCCGTCACCAAGGCCATCCTCCCGGCCCGTGTCCCCAGCCGCCCGGCTCCAGCAGCAGGTTCACTGCCCGGACCTCAACGGAGGTCCTTCCTCCAAGGACAGGGCCGGGTGCGCATCCTCCAGGCCAAATTCCTCGGGCCATCGGGCGCGTTCTCAAAAAGCGGGGACATGATGGCCCACTACGAGAAGTTGTTGGCGGCCATTAAGACAAGTTCGCAACTTCGCAATCTCATCGATTTTGTCGAAAACGAAGGCAACCGGACCGACCTGGTTTTCGATCTCCAGCAGGGTTCCCTCGGTACGACACAGTTGATGATCGAAGGACAGGACATATCGACGATATCCGACATCAGGGGGTACGTGAAGGAGCGTGGCGGGAATGCGTTGAGATCGCTTTCCAATGAGACGATGACGATCAAGATCAGCATCAACGCGTCGATGGCTTCTCTTGATGCCAAAATGCATCCCCTCCAGGTCATGGCACACGAATGGGCGATCCATGCGATGCAAATGCCCGCGTTCATCGTCGGCCTCCGCAAAATCGCAAGCGGCGGCGTTTTGAGCGAGGTCTCACGATATATTGAAGACCAACACTTCCATTTGGGAATTCATGGGGGGGTAAGCGCCGTTCATGATCACGCCCGTTTGGTCTTCGGTCAGAACGAGGCCTACAATCTGCTGGTCGAAATCCTGAAGGGCAGTGGTATCCTCAATGCCCAGGAGGTGGAGGCGTTCAAGAAGTCCTACGAAGCGGACATAAAAACCTATGCGGTTGACCTGCTCAAGGATCAGGATCCGCGGATTTTCAACTTCGAGGAATCGCTGGCGCTCAACGCCGATCAGATCAAGCAACAGCTCGATGTGGACAGGATTCTTGGTAATTACAAGGCGAAACAACAGGAGATGTCTCAACTGCTGGAGAAGGCGTCGGTCTTGACCGAGGCCCCGTCCTTCGCCTTTAAGAAGAAGACATCCGCGCCCCAGACGCAGACGCCGACCCAGCCCCAAAAAAAGGACGAGAAGACATCCGCGCCCCAAACGCAGAAGCAGACGCCGACCCAGCCCCAAGAAAAGGTCGATTGCTTCATCACCACGGCCTGCACGGTTGCCCGGGGTCTTCCGGATGACTGCCACGAACTGACCACGCTGCGACGGTTTCGGGATGAGTATGTCCGAGCGCAACCGGGCGGACTCCTCCTGATCCGGGACTACTACCGCGTCGCTCCCAGGATCGTCGCGGCGATCTCCGGTCGCGACGATGCCCAGAGGATCTTCGACGGGCTCTTCGAGGTCGTGCAGGGTTGTGTCCGGGCGATCGAGGACGACGCCCCGGAGGAAGCCCTCGATCGATACGGTGCGATGGTCCTCGGCCTGAGACACCGATACGCGATCGACTGAACGTCGGGTCCTGCCACGGGCTGGCCCGCTCACCAGGGTTCGGCCTGGCCAGGAGACCAGCTTCCGGTGCTTGCCCGATTCAGTCCTTGGTGATCGTCTCGTCGAGGTTCAGCAGCACCCGGGAAACGACCGTGTAGGCCGCGAGTTGTGTCGGCGAGATGCGCCGGGGGGAGTCGGACTGCGGGCCCGCGCCGTCGGCCAGTTCGCTGGCGTTCAGCCGTCCCTCCGTGATACGTTTCCGCTCGGTTTCCAGCAGGCCGAGCAGGATCCTCCGCTCATCGTCGGTGGGCGTCCGGGCGAGGACACGGCGGAAGGCATAGACGATCCGTTCCCGGTCGGTCGGGCCGCCATGCTCCAGGACCTCCCGCGCCAGCGCCCGCGCGCACTCGACGAAGACGGTCTCGTTGAGGGTCGTCAGGGCCTGCAAGGGGCTATTCGAACGCGGGCGCCGGACGCACGAGGCGTCGCCGTTGGGTGCGTCGAATGTCGCAAGCACCGGGTAGGGCGTTGACCGCCTGCGGAAGGTGTAGACGGCCCGTCGGTAACGGTTGGGGCCCGTCTCTTCCTTCCAGGGGAATGGGGCGTAACTCGTGGGGGGGAGGAACAGGAAGCCGGGCGCCGGGGCGTAGATGCTGGCCCCTCCCAGCTTTCGGTTGAGCAACCCACTGGATGCCAGCGCGATGTCGCGGACGATCTCCGCCTCGACCCGGAACCGGGGCCCCCGGGCGAGCAGTCGGTTGTCGGGGTCTCGGGCGTGAAGAACGGGCGTGATCCGGCTGCTCTGGCGATAGGCTGCCGAGCCGACGATCAGCCGGTGCAACGCCTTCATGCTCCAGCCGCGGTCCATGAACTCGCAGGCCAACCAGTCCAGCAGTTCCGGATGCGACGGCGTCTCGCCCTGTGTGCCCAGGTCCTCGCTGGTGCTCACCAATCCGGTGCCGAAGTAGGACTGCCAGACCCGATTCACGAACACCCGCGCCGTCGTCGGCGACCTCCGGTCGACGAGCCATCGCGCGAAGGCCAGCCGCGACGGCTCGCAACCGTCCGGGAGCGCGTGCAGGACGGCGGGCACGCCGGGGGTGACCTCCTTGCCGGGCTTGAGCCAGTCGCCCCGCTTGAGCATGCTGGTCGTGCGACCGTTCTCGCGAGCCATCAAGGTCAGTGCCGTCGTCCCCTCGGGCCACCGACCGCGGAGCGTCTCGATCCGTTCGTTGGCGTCCTTGAACTCGGGGACGGTCGTCCGCCAGTAGGAGAAGACGATGGCCTCCTGGGCGGGCGACCGCCGGGCCTGCGGCACGTCCAGGATCTCGCGCACCCGCTTCGGGATCGGGTCGGCGATCGCGTCCCGGGCCGCGGTCACGCTCAGCCGGAACCGGCCGAGGTTCGCCTGCTGGTGGTCGTTATTGTTCCAGCCGCCGTGCTTGCTCACGAGGTGGAACGTGAGCACCGTGCCGGAGGGAAACGCGACGTTCTTCTCCGCGACGAAGACCGCCTTGCGATCGGTGTTGCGGCGGCCAGGGCCGGCGTCGATGCCCCACGCGGTGTCGTCCTTGCCGTCGATGGCAAACTCGACCCGGCCGGTCACCCGCTTGCGGCCCGACCGATCGTCGAAATTGGACTCCAGGTCGCGGTCCTCGTTCGCGTAGTCGGCCGTCGCCTTGACGAGCTTGACGCGTGTCGTCTTCCCCGGCTCCCTGGCGTCGGCGGCCTCCACCTGGAACTCGGACACCGTGCACGTCCCCTTGAACGACCGCCCGGGGCCGTTGGCGGGCAGGTTCGGGTCGGTGAGCAGCTCGAGACGGAAGGCGCGGATCTCGGGGAGGTCGGACGTCGCCTCGAAGACGTAGGTGAACTTCGCGGGCGCGTATCCCTGGGCCAGCAGCGAGCCGTCCTCCCGGGGGATGAACCGGGTGTCGGCCTCGCTCACCTGGGTGGGCGCGAGGACGATCCAGCGCGGCGGATCACCCTTGACCGATCCCTCCCACTTCGCCATCCGGGTCCGCCAGTCGGGTGTCGTGTGCCGCAGCTCGGTTTCGATCCCCCGGACCTGTCGCGAGAGGTCGACAACCTTCCTCAACTGCTCGGGCGTGTAGACGACGGGCTGCGCCTCGTGGTCGCTGTTCAGGAAGGCGAAGAGCCGGTAGTACTCCTCCTGGCTGATCGGGTCGAACTTGTGCGAATGGCACTGGGCGCACTGGATGGTCAGGCCGAGGATGCTCTTGCCGATGGCGTCCATGCGGTCGAACATGGCCTCCATCCGGAACTGCTCGGGATCGATACCCCCTTCCTCGTTGATCATCGAGTTGCGGAGGAAGCCGGTGGCGACGACCTGGTCCTGCGCGTCGCCCGGCAACTGGTCGCCGGCGATCTGCTCGATGACGAACCGGTCGTAGGGCAGGTCGCGGTTCAGGGCGTTGATCACCCAGTCGCGGTAGAACCAGACGAAACGCGACTTGTCTTTCTCGTAGCCGTCGGAGTCGGCATACCGAGCGGCGTCGAGCCAGTGCCGACCCCAACGCTCGCCGTAGTGCGGCGAGGCCAGCAACCGTTCGACGACGCGCTCGTAGGCGTCTTTTCCCGTGTCGGCCAGGAACGCATCCACGTCCTCGACCGAGGGCGGCAGTCCGGTAACGTCGAGGCTGAGGCGGCGGATGAGGGTAACGCGATCGGCTTCGGGCGCGGGCGATAGCCCCTCGGCCTCGAGGCGGGCGAGGATGAAGCGGTCGATCGGGGACCGCGTCCAATCCCTGGTCCGCACCGCGGGCACGGACGGGCGGACGGGCGGGCGGAACGCCCAGTGGCCTCGGGCCTTGCCCGACGCCCCCGACAACGCCTCCGGCCACCGCGCGCCCTGATCGATCCAGGCCCGAAGGTTGGCGACCTCGTCGGGCGTCAACCGATCTCCCTCCGGGGGCATCCTCACTTCCGGGTCGAGGCTCGCGACGCGCCGGATGAGGTCGCTCTCGGTACCGTGGCCGGGCCGGATGACCTCGACGCCGTCGCTGCCGCCCCGCAAGGCCGCCGCCTTCTCGTCGAGCCGCAGGCCGGCCTTCTGCTTCTTCGGCCCGTGGCAGGCGTAGCAGCGTGTCTCGAAGAGTGGTCGGACGTCCCGAGTGTAATCGATGGACCGAAGCGCGCTCGACGGCCGATCGGTCGCATCCTGCGGGGCCGCCGGCGCGCCATCGCGCCGGCCCAGACCAGACCGAGTGCGCAGGCCGAAAGCAGCAAGCGGGCGATTGGGGGAGTTCGCATGATTCAGACCGCCCCCCGTCGAACGCGGCGCCTTCCGGGGAGGGCAAAGAGAGATCGATCCTCGGGCTGAGAATTCCCCTATCTTGCTCGCAGTGCTGACGATCTTTCAAGTCTCAAGCGGGTTCGCATCGACCGGAACGGGTGGGTCGATCAATTCTGACTAAGTTTCTCGGATACACGGGTACAAAACAGGAAGGCATATACCTCGCACATCCACGAAGACGCCAGCCGTACGCATCGCGCAGAGGACGCCTTTCTCCGACGTCTTCATCGACCACGCCCCGCGGCCGTGAAGGCGGGTCAAATCTTCGGCGACCGCCGTGTGCAGCGAGGCCAGCGTCGCCGCATCATCGGCGGTTCCCAGCTCCAGACGGAAACGATTCGGACGCGACAAGTCCCGCCTCAACGACGAAGTCATCACGCAGGGCCGTGTGTTCAGGCTGATCTTAGAGTCTGTCTCGGAAGGTGTTTGTAGGGTGCTCTGTGAGCACCGAGACGGTGTACTTTGCCGAATTCGGTGCTCACAGAGCACCCTACAAGACGGCCGATGAGGCTTCCGGGACAGCCTCTAACTGAAATGTCGAATCGGCGGGCAATGTCAGCCGTTGCCGATGGCGAGGGCCGGGGCCGGCCCGGTTGACCTTACGGCGAGGGCGACCTAGAGTCGCTATAAGGCCTCTTCCGATAATCTCAGGCCATACCGGGCCGACGCTGCGCCCCAACCTTCGCCTGACAATCATCGATGCCAATCCAACCTGAGAGCAGGATGAATCACATTCTGATCGTCGAGGACCAGAAAACCGTCGGCATGGCCCTTGTCTGGACGCTCCAGGTGCACGGCTACGAGCCGCGGCTCGTGACCTCCGGGCAAGCGGCCTGGGATCTCATCGAGCGCGAGGATTGGCGGCTGGTCATCACCGATTGGATCATGTCCGGCGTGGACGGTTTAGAACTTTGCCGCCGTATTCGCTCCCGCCAGGGCAAACCCTATAGCTATGTCATCATGCTGACCGGCCGGATCGGCCGCGACAACCGCTTGCAGGCCCTGGAAGCCGGCGCCGATGACTTCCTCAACAAGCCGGTCGACGAGGCCGAGTTGCTGGTCCGGCTGGCCATCGCCAGGCGCATCCTTGGCATTCAATCCGAACTGGAACAGAAGAACGCCCGTCTCGACGAGATGGCCAACACCGATCCCTTGACCGGCCTGGCCAACCGCCGACAATTGCACAGATCGCTCGTCACCTCGCTGTCCGAGGCACGGGGGGACCAATCCAATTCGGTCGTGGTGCTCGACATCGACCATTTCAAGTCGTACAACGATACCTTCGGACACGCGGCGGGCGACGACGTGCTGTGCATGGTCGCACGCACACTCCGAAGCAACGTGAGACACCGCGATCTCGTGGTACGCACCGGTGGCGAAGAGTTCGTCGTCTTGCTGCCGGGGATGGAGGCGGATGATGCGCTGGCCGTGGCGAATCGCCTGAGGCAGGCCGTCGCGACCCAATCGTGGCCAGGGCGTCCGGTCACCGCCAGCTTTGGTGTGGCCACGGTCTCCGGTCCGCATGAAGAATCCTGCTGCACCACGTTCCTGGATGAAGCGGATCGCGCCCTGTATCACTGCAAACAGACGGGGCGAGACCGCGTGACTCATTTCCGCCATCTGGCCGTCCCTGACCTCTGCGTCAGGAGCGACGAGGAACGGAAGGTTCGACTCGCGTATTGAGGCAAAGTCCTGTAACGGGGCAAACCGGGGACACACGGGGCACAACCCGCTTTTTCGCCGTGCGATGGTCCGCTCAACCCGGATGTTTCTTCGCCGACCGGGAATGAACGAGACGGTCCAGTTCCGATTGGGCGAGCAGGACGTCGATCTCGTTCGTCGCGGTGTTCGGTCCCGCGGAAGGGTTTGCCAGAGTCATTGCGTCGATGCTTACCCCACCCTTCGAGAGGATCGCGACGGCGTTCCCGCCGGCCTGGCCGTTGTTCGCGCCGTCGATGTATCGCCCCGCGCCGTCTTGCAAGCCCGACGGTGGAGTACCGATGACCTCGAGCTGGACCTTCTTGCTGATAACAAAGGGTTTCTTCGGCACGAGCGTGACCTGATCGTCCGTCGGGTCATAGGTCGCCGACTTCAGCTTGATGATCCCGGCGTTCCTGGCGGTATAGGACCCATGCTTCCCCGGCGTGGCCAGGCGATAGGTCGCCGTGTTATCCGCCTCGGTCACGTTTACCGGCCCGCTGAATGTCACGAAAACCTCGGACACCTGGTGCTTCTTGTTCGTCTTCAACGCGATCCCCGTAACCGTCACGAGCGGAGTCGGCGTGGGCGTTGGAGTCGGTGTGGGCGTTGGAGTCGGTGTCGGAGTCGGTGTGGGCGTTGGAGTCGGTGTCGGAGTCGTGTGGGCGTTGGAGTCGGTGTCGGAGTCGGTGTGGGCGTTGGGGTCGGTGTGACGGTGAGCGTCACGTTCGTCGCCATGCTCTCGGTCGTTAAGGACGGTCCGTACGACTCCTGGACCTGGTACTGGAATGGATCGGTACCCGTGAAACCCGGCTTGGGCGTGTAGACGAACGTGCCGGCCGACGCATTGAAGTCGCTGATCGTGCCGTCGCTGGGCTGCGACACCAGGGAATAGCTGAGCGTCCACCCGGTGTAGGTGGGATCCGGATAACCATCCTGGCCGACCAGAGTGACCGTCGTCGACTTGCCTTCGGCCACGGACGCGGTGACCGGACTGGCGAGGGGCTTGAAAGGGATGGGCGGGTCGGTCGGGCCGCCGTAGGCGCCGACGGTCACGGTGAACGTCCGGCTGACGGTGGAGGTGCCATCGTGGGCGGTCACGGTGAACGTGGCGGAGTCGCCCGGACGGGCCTGCGAGGTGTCGATGATCAACACCCCGCTGGGATTCGCCGAGGACGTCGATGCCGTGAAAGTGGGTACAGGAGTTGGCGTTGGAACATTGGTATTGAAGCCGTTGGGATTGAGCGTGGTGAGTTTGGCCAGCAGGGTCTGAGCCGGAGTTTCGTTCGTGGGATTCGGCACCAACTGGCCGAAGATGGTGTAACCGTACCCCAGCCCGCTGTTGGGCGAGCCGGTCGTGATGAACCACTGGGTGTCGTTGCTGTCGGTATTCCCCGCGTTGGCCATCGCCAACTGGTCGGTGCCGGTGAAGGCCAACTGCTGGACATTCTCGTTCTGGAACGGCGTGCCCGGCTCCCCGCTCTGGCCGCCGGTGTTGGTGGAACTGATGGCTCCGCCCTGGATGATGTAATCCGTCAAACCGTCGAAGCCCGGCGCGATCCGGGGAATCGAGATCCCGTTCTTATTACCATTATTCGGATCACCGGCAGCACTGTAGAATCCGTCGGTGGTGAACTTCTCGATCTCACTGACCGTGTTGGGCGTCAGGGTCTGGAAGAGCTGGAAGGTGAGCGGCCCGGTGAAGTCGTTGTTCTGGTTGGAGGGGTCGGTGTACTGGACATCGATCGTCCAGAAGTTCTGTTGGGGGATGCTCGCGGTGATATCCGGGTTGCCCGAGTCCATGGTCACGGTGAAGGTCTGGTCATCGGTCGTGCCGCTGCCGTCGAGCGGCAAGGTGTAACCCTGCTGCGCCGGGACGCTCAGATTGGAGATCGGCTGGAGAGACGCCGTCAACAACCGGCGGTCTTCGAGAACTTCCGGGACGGGCTGCCGGACTCTGCGGCATCGCTTCCGCGAACCGCCACCGGTACCGCTGTCGCCGGCATTCGCGCGAGCCTTCCTCAAGCGGATCCCCATGCGAGCGCTCCTGTCACTTCGTCCTCTAAAGATTTGATTCCCTGCATGGCCCACCGGCCCCGCAAATCGGGTCACGCCCACAGACTCCATGCTAGCATGCGTCCTCGCGAAAGGAAATAGGCTGATGCCACCAACAGAATGAGGCGCGAAAGAATACGGGACGAATTTGCACAAGATCGGCCCTACCCCGCCATGACCCGCATCAGGGAATCAGCTCATGCGATTCCGCGCGGTTAACCGGCACGGGATTCGATGCCGCAAGCGGAATCGTCGATGCCGGTCCGCCGAATGGCTCGACGTGCACGACCACATCGCTGATCGATTCCAGACGGTCCATGATCCGATCCTTCACGGAGTGTGCGATGGCATGACCGCCGACGACGCTCTCGCGGCCATCGACCTGGACGTGAATCTCGGCGATATACTCGATCCCCATCCGCCTTACCCTCAGCTTCTCCACCGCCAGCACGCCGGGCACGGCCTGGGCTTCCGCCCGGACGCCTTCGAGGATTTCCGGCTCCGCCTGACGATCCATCAGCGATTGGATATTCTCCCAGAGCAACCGGCCACCGATCCAGAACACGGTCACGGCGACCAGGCCCGCCGCGACCTGGTCGGCCCACGACCAGCCGGCCCATTTCGCCAGCGCCACGCCGATCAGGACGCCGATGCCACTCAAGGCATCGAGCCGGTAATCCCAGGCGGTCGCCAGCAACGCGGCCGAGCCGGTCCGGCGAGCGACCCGGCTCACATACCGGTAAAGCAGTTCCTGGGAGAGCGCACCGGCGCCCGCGATGAGCAAGGTGAAGCCGGCCGGCGCTTCGTGCCGCCCGGCGACGGTCGACAGCGATTCGTAAGCGATGGCCGTGGCCAGGGCGATCAGGACCAGGGCCACGCCGGCACCGGCCACGGCCTCCAACCGTCCGTGACCGTAAGGATGCTCGCGGTCGGCGGGTCGCTCGGCCAGGACCAACGCCGCCAGCAACGCCGCCGAGACCGCCGCATCAACCAGCGAATGCACCGCATCGGAGAGCAGGGCCAGGGAACGGCCGAACAGTCCGCCGAGCAGCTTCACGCCGCCCAGGGCCAAGCTGACGCCGATGCCCCAGAGCGCGGCTCGACGGCTCTCGCGGTACGGATTCGATGGCGTCTCCATCGGGCCATTCTGCGATAAAGGGTGCCTGGTTGCCTAGCAGACCGAGGCGATGCGGGACAGCGGCGAGGATCGATCGAACCGGAGACGATCGACCTCGCCGATTCTTCGACAGACCTCTGCGATTATCGGACTCCTGGCCAGATGGGCTCGACGATCCGTCCAGCTTTCTGTAACCGCAGGGCCGCATGGTGGTTCTTAGTCTATGAGGGGTTACGCGAGCAGGTTTTTCGGTTGCTCGTGAGGAAGACGCCGCCCCCCGATCTTCGGGAACTGCTGGCGAGTCTCACCGACCATTCAACGTTCGGACCACCCTTCACCTACGCGCCCAGTCCAGGAGTTTGCCCACCTTGTCGATGCGGGTGTCGGGACGTCGCCACCCAAGATGGCCATCGTCCCGTCAGTCGATGGGAAAGGATGGGCCCTGTCCGATCCATTCAGTGCGAGAAGAGGTACGGCACCCATGAGGAAACAAAACATCTTTCGCCCCAACGGGTGCGACGGCCTGGAGGCGCGGGTCACCCCGAGCGCCGTCGGCCTCGCGCCCGCTGCTCACATGGCGCAGATTGACGCCCACGTTCCGCATGCCAGGGCCCATTCTCACGCCAAGGTTCATCATAAGCCTCACGCCGAGGTCCATCATAAGGTCCACCCCAAGGTTCATCCCAAACCTCATCCCATCAGCCCGCATGTGACTCATCCACTCGGCGGATCCCCCGGTGGCGGGACCACCAGCGGTTCCAATGGCGACGGCACGACCATTCCCGGATCTGGCGATGGCGGTCTCATCGACGGTGGATCCCTTGGTGGTGGGACTTCCGGCGGCGGGACGACCGGCGGTGGAACCACCGGCGGGGGGCTATACGGCGGCTACTACTGACTCCGACCTCCGGCCCTCGATGTGGCATACAACTTCGCACCCCTCTGAGCGATAGGGAGTTACGGCAAGGTCGCTGAAACAACTTCCGGAAACGGCGTCGGCAAATCCTCAAACCCGCATTCAAAGTCCCGCGCCTGGCTTGTGAGTATAGTAGTCGGAGCGCCGAACGATTGGGTTGGTACGCCCCAGAGCCAATGTGAAGATACGCCCTGGCTCTGGGGAGGGTGCTCTGTGAGCACCGGAGAGGCCCCAGCGCGGGGATCGGTGTTCACAGAGCACCCGACGCGCCCATGTGCAACCCGACCGTGAGACGATCCGGGCCGCTTTGATCCACGAGGTACCCACGACGCGTCCCGGTCGACCGGCTGACGTGGTTCGGGTTCTCGGGGATCGATGGCCGAATTACCGAGCCAACCCACGCGAGGCGTGCCGCCCCGATCCACCACGATACGCAGGAGCACTCGTTTATGAATGTATGTCGCACCTCATCGTCCAACGTCCGAGGGCTCGTTGCGCTCTTCGCCGCGGTGATGCTCATCGCGTCGAGCCCGACATACGGTCAGAACGGCGCCGTGGGTTTTGCCTATCCGGAGAAGGGGATCACCGTCGATGGCGACCTGAGCGACTGGCCGAAGACCTTGCAAACGTACCCGATCGAACGCATCGAGTTCGGCGACAAGCCCGGCGGCCATGATGACCTGAAAGCTCAATTTCGCATCGCCTACAACCCGGGCGAACGCGCCCTCTATGTCGCCGTCGAGGTTCAGGACGATTCCGTGGTCCTCGACGGGCCCGGGGAAGTCGTGTGGAACGCCCAGGATGGCTGTGAGCTCTTCATCGATGCGGCCCACGCCGGGAGCGGATCTCCCATCGTCCAGTATGCCCGGTACGGAAACCAGAACCGGATCGTCGGCCCGCGGGAAGCTTCGGAGAAGACGGTGAAGGTGGCCGTGGTACGGACGGATTCCCGGATTGTCTACGAATGGCGCGTCGAGGTCGGCGCCGAGCTCGATCCCGAGCGGGCGATCGGATTCGACGTCGCGGTGGCGGACAAAGACAAGGACGGCTCGTTCTCGTGGGCCGCCTGGGGCAGCGGGACTCAGAAAGTGAGCATGCCGGACCGGTGCGGAGAAGTCCTCCTGGTCACCCCCGAAACCCGATTCGGCGAGGTCTCCGGCCTCGTGACCTGGAAAGACCCGTCCCCATGGGCCCTTCCCGCGCGGGTGCGGATTCAATCGTCTCGCTCTGCACAGTTATGGCGCGAGGTGCGCGTCGATTCGACGGGGGCTTACCGGGCCACGGCCCTCCCCGCCGGCCCGTACTCCGTGCGACCCGTGGATTCGGCGGACGTCCGCGTCGACGAGAAGACGAGCGTCGACGTCCACGTCGAGGCCGATCGTCCGGCGAAAGCCGACCCCCTCCGCGTCACGGCCATCCCCTGGCCCGGGCTGATCGGCAGCGAGGGCGTACTCCTCAGTTCCGGGCCCGTGAACCCCGAGGAGCTCGACCGCTTCGTGCGGGCCTACCTGGCTTACTACAAGATCCCGGGGATCTCGATCGCCGTCATCAAGGACTCCCGGGTTGTCTACCAGCGTGGGTTCGGCGTCACGAACACGGCGACCCGAGAGCCGGTGACCGTTGACACGGTGTTCGAAGCCGCCTCCATGACGAAGCCCGTCTTCGCCTATACCGTGCTCCGGCTCGTGGACCGAGGAGTCCTCAAGCTCGACACCCCGCTCCACACCTACCTCGCCTACGAAGATATCGCCCATGACGACCGATACAAGCTCATCACGGCCCGGATGGTGCTGACCCACCGGACCGGGTTCCCGAACTGGCGGACGGGGAAACTCGAGATCAAATTCACACCGGGCACCGAGGTCTCGTATTCCGGCGAAGGGTTCGTCTATCTCGGCAAGGTCGTCGAGAAGCTGACCGGGAAAAAACTGGTCGAGCTGTGCCGCGAAGAAGTCTTCGCCCCCCTCGGCATCGAGAACGCCTCCCTCGTCTGGAACGAGGACGTGGCGCACCGGACCGCCACGGGCCACGGCGGCACCTTACCGATGGTGAAACGGCAACCCGGCGAGCCCAACGTCGCGGCCAGCCTGCATGTGGACGCCCGGAACTACGCCAGGTTCCTGATCGCCGTCCTCCAGGGCAAGGGCCTGTCCGAGGCCACCTCGCGGGACATGCTCCGCACCCAGGTGAAAGTGCCGGATCAACCGGGCACCTCGTGGGGCCTGGGCATCGCGATCGAGGAGACGCCGCAGGGGACCCATTACGGGCACGGGGGGAGGAATCCCGGGTTCACGAGCCACTCCGTCCTGTACAAGGACCGAGGGATCGGATACGTCTTTCTTGTCAATAATGATGATGCCAGCAAGATGGATAACGTCTTGAATGCCTACCTGATCGCCGGCAAATCGGGCCTGAAGTTGACCAAGCCCATTTCCCACAAGGTGGCCAAGGTTGACCCGAAGGTGTACGACGCCTACGTCGGCCGCTACGCGATCGGACACGAAACCATCGTCACGATCACCCGCGAGGGGGACCGTCTGATGGCCCAGGCCACCGACGACGGCAAGCTCGAAGTCTTCCCGGAGTCCGAAACCGTCTTCTTCCTCGAGCCGGCCAAGGACGCCACGGTCACCTTCGTCAAGAATGACAAGGGGAAGGTCACCCACATCGACCTGCACCGTGACGGACGCGACTCCAGGGCGACACGGCTCGACGACAATCCGAAGGCCGACGCGGCCCGATAGCCCGCACGGACAAGGGCGGGACCAGGTTTTGGGGGACAGGCCAGGACTCGTCGTCTCCGCCGCGCACCTGCGCCGTGCACGCATCCTGGCGATTCCCGATTCGACATTCCCGATTCCCGAATCATCCCCCCTCGGGAATCGAGAATCGCGAATCCGAATCATCCCCCCTCGGGAATCGCGAATCGCGAATTCGGAATCGCGATTGGGTTGCGGCCAAAGGCCGCGAGAGGCACTCTATTCCGGGTCGCGAAGCGCCGGATAGAACTGGACCCAGACGTTGTCCACGCTGGCATGTTTCAGGTGGCACTGATAACAGGCGGCGTCGGGCTTGGCCCGCGCGGGTCGGCTCGGTTTGGACTTCTCATCCAGGTCGAACGCGTAATACGCCCAGGGGACGCCGCCGCCCGGACGATTCTTATCCTTGACCGCGACTTCGAACCCGATCCGCTTGCCCTCAAACTCGCCACCCTTGAGGACGCCCTTCGAATCCTTGGCGCTCCGCCTGGAAGACTTCCATGACGAGGATCGTCGGGTCGGGGAATGTTCCCTTCTCGAGGAAGGCGCGGTACGCCTCCGGATTGATGTAGATATTGTGGAAGTTACCGGCTTTCTCCTCGTCATGCCGGAGGCGTTCAGGACGCGTCGATTCGGGCAAATCGCCCCTGTACGTCGGTGACTCGTCGGCACCGGCGAAAACCCAGGCCCGGAAGCCTCGGGGTGCAAGTAGCTCCCCCTTCTGGTCGTACTCCGGCATCGTGGACGTCGCCTGCGGGGCGGCGCCCGGGAACGCTTCCAGGGCGAACCCGCCGGTCAGGACCAGGACCAGCAGACACATCCGCTTATTGAAAATCATGGTCACGATCTCTCCTTGAGACAGATGTCCTGGAATCGAAGCCGATGCCGTGCCATCGCCGATGTTCGCCATATCATATTTTTTCCCGTCTCCATGATTCCTGACCCGTCGGGTGTCCGACGGGCCTGGGTTCTTGGCGGGTTCTAGTCTATCGGAGGGGAGGGCGATGATCCATCGGGCGCGTTGGGCGATGCCTGTTCCGAGCCGTTGATCCTGGAATGCCGCCAGCCCCTGGGTTAGAATCCGACCTTTGACCTCGATACGACTTTCCTGCCGAACGGAGCCCATAGATCATGTCGCCTGCACGTTTCCCGATGGTTTTGCTCGCGACGACCCTCGCGGTCGGCGCAATGGCCGCTCCTGCCTCGCAGCCCGGCTTGATCTCCAGCCAATTCATCTTCGAGAATGCGCCTTTCCCCTCCGCGCATGCCTCGACGATCGTCGAAACCAGGTCCGGACTGATCGCCGCCTGGTTCGGCGGGTCGGATGAAGGGTCTCCCGACGTCGGCATCTGGCTGTCTCGGAACGACGGCAAAGGGTGGATGCCGCCGGTGGAGGTGGCGAAGTGGGACGAGGGGGGAAAACGTCTCCCGTGCTGGAACCCTGTCCTCTTTCAACCCAGAGGTGGACCGCTCTGGCTGTTCTATAAGGCCGGGCCAACCCCCGCGAACTGGTGGGGCATGTTGATCTCGTCGAGCGACGACGGCAAGACGTGGTCGAACCCCAGACGGCTCCCCGACGGATTTCTCGGCCCGGTCAAGAACAAGCCGATCACGCTAAAAGACGGCTCGATCCTCGCCCCCACGAGCTTCGAAGACCGAGGCTGGCGCGTCCATTTCGAACGCACCACCGACCTCGGCCAGACCTGGCAGACCGTCGGGCCCGTCGACGACGACAAGACCTGGGAGGCCATCCAGCCGACCCTGCTCACCCACCCCGACGGCCGCATCCAGGCCCTTTCGCGAAGCCAGCAATCGAAGGTCGTCGAATGCTGGTCGGCCGACGGCGGCAAGACCTGGTCGAAGCTCGTCGCCACCTCGCTCCCCAACCCCGACTCCGGCATCGACGCCGTCACCCTCGCCGACGGCCGCCATCTGCTGGTCTACAATCCGACGACCAGAGGCCGCAGCCCGCTCACCGTCGCGATCTCGCCCGATGGCAAGACCTGGAAGACCGCCTTGGTGCTCGAAGACCAGCCCGGCGAATACTCCTACCCCGCCGTGATCCAGTCGGCCGACGGACTGGTGCACATCACCTATACCTGGCACCGCAAGAAGATCCGTCATGTGGTGGTTGACCCGAACAAACTGGTGGTTCCGAAGGCGCCTTGAAGGAACTCTTGCAGCCCAGGCGCCCCAGGAGCTCCATGCTGACGGGCGCCCTCGGCTGACCTGGTGGCGTTTGATACGCAAAGCGAGTAACATCTGACACGACGATCTAGCGCGTTCTGGATCAGGCACTCGTCGATCCGCGCGAATACGCGTGGATTGATTCTTCCCACGATGGGCCCGGCAGCCTGAAATGGACCCATTTGGGCCGTCCCGAATCGTGGGCCTGAGAAAGGCTCGCCGCGGGATCGAATGTTTTTCTGATCATTGCTTAGCTCTATGAATGCGAGCATTCGAAGGACCAATCCGTGGAAATCCTCGTCTCAATCGTCATGGGCCTGATCGGTGGCGCCGCGGTCGCCCAGACGAAGGCTCCGCTTCCCCCGCTCCCGGCCCCCCAGGCCGTACCCAAGCCGGCCGCCGATACCGGCCAGCCCTATTCCCCCCAAGCCATCCTGCCCGGCGGGATCGTCGTGCCGCTGTTCCCGCCGAACTCGCCCTACCTCAAGGCCGACAAGATCCACGTGCCTGAGGTCTACAGGATGAGCCAGACCGTCCACGGCCGCATCGCCAGCATCGTCTCCATCCACAACCCTTCGATCGAAGTCCACATGGTGGAGAAGGCCATCAACACCGGCACGGCCGTCATCGTCATCGCCGGCGGCGGTCACCGAACCCTGAACGTAGGCGGTGAGAGTGCCGACTTCGTCCCCTTCTTCTACAACTACGGCATCAACACCATCATCCTTCGTAACCGGTTGCGTGCCGACGGCTACGTTGCCGAGGTCGACGCCGTTCACGACGTGCAACAGGCCGTCCGGGTCGTCCGCGCCTACGCCAACGAATGGGGCATCGACACCAACAGGATCGGCGTGATGGGCTTCTCTGCCGGCGCCGAACTCGCCGCTCCGGCGGCCGTTCTCTACGAAGACTGGGACAAGAAAAACCACGATCCTTCCGACCCGTTCGCCGGCATCTCCTCGCGACCGGATTTCGCCTGTCTCATCTACCCCGGCCCGACGCCCTTCGCCCGCAACCGCACCGCGCCGCCCATCCCCAAAGACGTTCCGCCCGCGTTTCTCGTCTGTGGCAGCGCCGGTGACCGGGTCCACACCATCTGGGCTCTCGACTATTACCAGGCGATGTTGATGGCCGGCGTCCCCAATGTGGAGATGCACCTCTACGGCAACGGCCGCCACCCCGGCGACCCCATGCCGGACGGGAGCCGCATGTCCGCCGGCCTGGCCGACCGCAATAACATCCCCTTCGGGACCTGGCAGTTTCGCTTCATCGACTGGATGCGAGACCTCGGCTTCCTCCAGAAGCCTGGCATCGAAACCAGGGCCGCGAAGGACGTAGCCGGTTACGTCGCCAGGCCGCCCCGTCCCATGGGACAGGGACGTGGAGGCGCAGGCCGAGCAGGCCAGTCGCCCGCGCGAGGAACTCCCGCAGCACCGGGAGCGGCGCCCGCCAAGCCCGACCGCGGCAACTGATCGGTCACCACGATCGTCTTCAGCAGTCCCATCGGCGCCGGTGGTGTGTGGGAGACGAAAGGGGACGTAACGAATGACCGACCTCGGAAAGTAATCATTCGAAATCCGATCCTTCTCGGGAGCATCCTGATGAGTCGGTTTGATCGACGTCGAACGTTTCGGTGGAATGCCTTCGCGATCCTGGCCTCGGCAATCCTCTTCTCCGCCGCAGGTGCGGATGAGCCTGGTTTCCGGCCCATCTTCAACGGCAAGGATCTGACCGGCTGGCGCGTAGGCAGTACGGACCTCGCCGGCAAGACGGCCTCCGACGACGGCCGGTTCGCGGTCAGGGACGGGGTGCTCGTGATTACGGGCTCGAAGGACACGCCCCCGAAGATGACCGAGATCGACACGGTGGAATCGTATGACGGCGATTTCACCCTTCGCCTGGAATTCCGCGCCTCCCGGGACGCGAATAGCGGGCTGCACCTGCGCGACAAGGCCTTTGCGCATCAACTCCAGATCCGCGACTATCTTCGGGTCGGCCCGTACAAAACGCTCAAGAAGTACCGGGATGGCGACTGGAACGCGATCGAAGTGGTCGTCACCGGCGCGAAGGCCCGATGCACATGCAACGGCGAGCTTCTCGAGGCCGCCCTCGAGATCCCCGACAAGGGCCCGCTCGCCCTGCAATCCGAGACCCACGTGATCGAATATCGGAATATCCGGGTCAAGAAGTGACTGTTATTACGACACCGGGTTATCTCGTTCCCATGCTCTGCGTGGGAATGCCGTCCTGGCCGCTCTGCGGCCCCGGCGACGCGGAGCGTCGCACCCGGACGTTCCCACGCAGAGCATGGGAACGAGAATTCCCCTGGCGTCAGGAAGAGACGTTGCGGCCGAAGGCCGCGTCAGGAAAACGGCGGCGGAATCCCGTGAGAGCACGGGTTACGCATGGACGTTCCCATCTTCTCGGAGAGGACCCGACCATGGCCATCAACGCGTCGCCCCAACCGGGTGATCCGATCCTGCTCTTTGATGGGCATGCGACCCATGTCGAGGTGCCGAACCACGCCGCATACAGCGTGAGCCGGAATCACGCGCTGACCGTCTCGGCGTGGATCCGGGCGGACATCGACGATTTCCCCGTGAGTCCGGAGGGCTACGTCCACTGGATGGGAAAGGGGCGGCAATCCGGCGACCAAGGCGACCGCGAGTGGGCCTGCCGGATGTACAACCAGTCGTTTCCCGACCGACCTCAGAGGACCAGCTTCTACCTCTTCAACCCCAGGGGAGGTCTGGGCGTCGGCAGCTATGTCCCGGGACCGGTAGGGATCGGAACGGAGTGGCGGCTGATCGTTGGGGTTGCTGACGATCGGCGGACGATCCTGTACCGCAATGGCGAGAGGACCGACTGCGACAGCTATCGCGGGGTCGGCGACGCGGCGTGCCCGGTGATGCTCGACAACAGTGGGACGCAGGTCGTCATCTACCCGGAGGCGGGCAATTCGCCGTTACGGATCGGCACCGAGGACATGAAGAGCTTTTTCCTCGGGAGCATCGCCCGCGTGCGGATATGGGGCCGCGTCCTGTGCGGCGACGAGATCCGGGCGATGTACGAGAGCGACGCGGCCACGCCCAGGGACGACCTGGTGGCCGAGTTCCTGCTGGACGAGGGGAGCGGGATCGTCGCGAACGATAGCTCGGGGAGTGCCAACAACGGCGCTATTGCCGGCGGAGCGTGGGGGACAGCGTGACGATGGGTAGAGCGCGTAACGTTTGCATTGCGCACGCGCGCCGCGCGCGCGATCGAACCCACCGCAGCCCAGAAGGGACGACGTCCGCCGGCGGCCCACAGGGCCGCAGGAGCAAAGCCCCGGGTGAAACCCGGAGTCCGCGGCAAGCCAGCCCCCAACTCTGGCGGCCTGACGGGCCGCAGGAGCACGAGTCCCAGGGTTTCACCCTGGGCTGGGATCACGCGGCCCGTCAGGCCGCAGAACATCGGCTGACAGAGTGTGCGCAACCCATCTGTTATGCGCTCTAGATAGAAATGCTGCACTCCTGTCGATTTCTGAAAAAGTGACCATGAATTGCTCACTTCTATATCTGTTTCTCCGTCCCGACTTTCACGTACAGCACAAACAGGTTTGAGTCCATGATGAATGAAACACTGCGGCGCGAACTCATCGCGATGCGCGACGAAGACGTGCGAGTCCGTGACGAACTTTTGGCCGCGAACGAGCTCGGCGGGACCTATGTTCCGCGCATGGAGGCGGTTCACGTCAAGAATGCCGCCCGTCTGAGGGAGATCGTCGAGCAGCAGGGCTGGCCCGCCGAAGACATCGTCGGCGAAGACGGTGCGAAGGCGGCATGGCTCATCGCTCAGCATGCGATCGGGGAACCAGAGTTCCAGCGTCGAGCGCTGCAGCGAATGCGCGAGTGTGCAGCCGAGGGCCGTATCCCAGCATGGCAGGCGGCGTATCTCGAAGATCGCATCGCGATGTACGAGGGTCGTCCGCAGCGATTCGGTACGCAGTGGTTGGACGATCCCCGCGACGGGCGGATTCGACCCTGGAAGCTCGCCGACTCGGATCGTGTCAACGAACTTCGCGCCAGAGTAGGCCTGCCCGAGCTGAGTCCCATCCCGGAGCCCGGCCCCGACCTGCCTGCGGACGATCAGAAGAGAATCCGAGAGCACGACCGCTGGTGGCAGGAATGGCTGGTGAGCAAGGGGTGGCCTGTCGGCCCGCAAAATTTGTTACGTGGCCATTGACCCCTCCCGAGACGATCACCGGTCGGCTGCGGCCAACCGCGGAGGTTCCGAGCATCACGGCATGGGGCCTTCGAGGATCCAGATGCTGCCCGTCCGCTCACCGCCCGAGGCATTGTGGACGACGAAGTGGTCCGCATCGGTGACCTGGAGCGAAACGTTCCCGCTGTAGTCGATCGTGATCATGTTGGTGCCGGCTGTCGACGTGAATCCCCCCGCCAAGGTTGGCGTTGTTCCTTGCGACGCATTCACGCCGGTCCACTCCAGGAAGCTTCCGGACGCATGTTCCAGGCTCATGTATCCGGTGCCGCGGTAGCCCACCGTCGTCGTGTTCCCGACGATGAACACCGGATCATCCGACTTCACGGTGATGGGCGCCGACGAACGCGCCCGGGGCCAGATCGAACGTGACGACGCGCCGGACGGACCTGCCGGACCTTGAGGACCTGCCGGGCCTTGCAGACCCGCCGGCCCCTGGGGTCCCGCGGGGCCTTGAGGGCCGACGACCGGGTGCGGCTTCTTCTTTTTCTTGGCCTCGTGGATGGAATGCGAGACCAGGTCGTGCGGGTTGTGCTTGGAGACGCCCCTGTGAGTTGTCACCTGTTCCATCGCGATCGCGTGATCCGGGTGAAACAGGAGCAGTCCGACTGCGCCAGCAGGCGAGGAAGGATAGTCGCGACGCTCCAGGAGGTCGAAACGCGGTGCGGTCTTGCGCACATTGGTGCGGTTGCTCATGGTTTTTTCGTCCTCATCCTCATTGGAAATGTGATCGGAGACCTGAGAAAACGCCGGTGATGGAATCCGCCAGCCAAGAGGCATCGCGACAGAGCGATTATTCCGTGTTAGAAGTGAGAAAGCAAATAAACCGAGGCCCGACTCAAGATTCAGGAATTTCCCCATTGCACCCCGTTGTCCTCCGGCCCTGGGAGAGGGAAGGCGTCCATCGCCTGCTCGGCGAGTTGGGTACCCTCGATCCGGACGGCGATCCGAGACTGGAGGGAGGGAAGGTCGAATTCCGAGAGGGGTATCTCCTCTGTCCCTGGCGCATCGGCGGCTGGCATAACCGAACCGCTGAGGAATTCGCGCCTCCGCCTCCAGCAAGAGACCGGATGCGTCCTGGCCGACCGCGAGCATTCGCGGATGATCCCGCCGGAGCAACTCCAGGGGCTCAAGGGCGCAGAGATGACGGGCTTGCCGATGACCATCTTTGACCAGGTATACAGATCATCGTTTCAGCTTCCCGCGTCCCGGCGTGGCCGCTAGAATGGGATGATGATGAGCGAAGTCTCGTACGAATCCGGCCAGAGAGATCGCTCGGGGACGCACGGTGAACCTCAAGGATTACATCGGTAGGAGGGGTGAGAGCATCTTCACGGTCCTCATCACCAAGTGGTGCGACGGTCATCCCTGGTTCATCGAGACATTCCTCGGCGAGAAGCACGATACGACCGATTTTATGGTCGAGCTGATCGAACCGACTGCGGGCCATGCCCAGTTATATGTCCAGGTGAAATCGACGAGAAGCAGGTATACAGGACGGGGCGCCTATCGGAAACTTGAAGTCTCCATCACCGGCAAGGACGTGGAGAAGCTGAAGCAGATCCATGCCCCCGTTTATGTGGTCGGTATCGATATCGAACGGGTCTGCGGTTACATCGCCGCGATCACGGAGGCGTCCGCCGGAGGCATCCACGGCATCCCCGTGCGACACTCGCTGAACTGTCGCACGCTGAGGGCCCTCTGGAAAGAGGTCGATGATTATTGGCAGGCGAAGACCATCCTGGCCCGGAAGTCGAGATTCGTCGGATTGAGGGTTTGCCGATGAGCAGAACATCATCACTCATGATCGAGCATCGCACCCAAGCGCTCGCGACGGTCTTCCTAACAGGTCGCAACAACGTGGACGTCATCTCTCTCGAGGAGATGGGTGGTCTCGGTGCGATCTGCCGGATCCTGGCTGATGAAGATGACGCCGAAATGGTCTTTGGTGTGATCAGTGGAGGTGTCTCGGAACCCATCACGGGTGAGCGATGGGCGGAGAAGTGGCTGAATACGCACTCCCGGGTATTGAAGACGGGCAAGAAATACCCATTCCCCGTCCTGATCCTGCTCTTCTCGATGCAGACTGACGAAGGGGTCTTCTCCTGGAGGATGGAGCCGGATGTCTCTGAAGGAGCACCCATTCTGATCCTGAATGAACGATTCGCCTGCGAGAAGGCGACCAGGGCGGGTCTCGATTCCATCCTCATGCGAGTCCGATCCTGGTATGCGGCCTATTATGATCGGATGATTCTCGTCAGGCGATGAAGGATTCGCTCGAATTCCGCCGCCCCGGGATTGAGTCGGTCTCCACGACGGCAAAAACGGGACGGCAAAAACGCAAAAACGGGGACGAAGCAAAAACGGGGACGAACGCAAAAACGGGGACGGGCTTAACTGAAGCAAAAGCGGGGACGTAGCGTGCTTTAACCTGATGGGCGTGGGACGATTCGGATTCCGCCTGACCTAGAGGGTCGGTAAAATGCCGACGGGAGGGAACCGCCATGCAAACGATTGCCCTGTCCGAGGCAGCCATGGGCTTACTCCGTTGCCGCTTGTCCGGCGAGTGGGTGGAGGTCACCGACGAAACACGCCCGGCCTACCGTGAACTGGTAAATGCCGGGATGATGATCCCGCTTCATTCGTTCGCCAGGGGGAATGAGGGAGCTTACCGGCTCGTGGAAGACGCCTTCGGGAACGGGAAACGGGGACGCAGCTAGTTTGCGTCCACCATCCTACGGAACTCGTCCTGCGCCCTCCGAAACAGCGTCTCGACCTGCCGCCGGTCCTCGAGGCGGGCGTATCGGTTGCGGGCCGCGACGACTCGCAACATCTGCTCGATCCAGTCGACGAAGAACGCGGCATCCTGCCGACTGGCGATGCTCTGGCCGGCGACCTTGACGTAGACCGGACTCGTGTGAGCCCAGACCGGCCCGTCGAAGACGAGGGGATGGTCGGGACCGCGTACCCGCAGGGCGACCCAACTACTGCGCCTCGATCGGCAACTCGATGACGAGGTGTCGGACCTGGAGCCCGGCCGGATCACCCGCGGCGATGTCGTCGTGAGTCAGCCACCTTGCCGTTCACGATCACGTCGACCTTATTGAACGGCACGTAGCTGTCCACCGTCACGGCCACGCGGACGTTGGCCGCGGCCGGCAGTTCGCACGTCTCGCCGGGACCTTTGCCATTCACTTCAAGAGTCGGGATGGGGCCGTTGGTGACGAAACTCCGGCCGGCCTTTAGCCCGTCGAGCCAGCTTTGCATCGTCAGGGGACCGTCCGTCTTCACATAGACCCGATCGCCGCCCATTGGTTGAGTCGATTGGTCCAGCAGCGCGTCGGTGCCGACACACGCCGAGAGCTTCAGCCCGCAATTCAGCAGGCGATACCACAGTCCGGCCGAGAGATCCTTATCGCAGTTGTACGACATCAGATCGACAGCATGCACCACGCCGAGTACGGCATCGATCGGCAGCTCCCGCGCCGCGGCCGTGGGTTTCGCCGGGTCCTTATCGAACGGATACGGCTGGCCGGGAAAGATGGGGTGGCCGTACGTCACGATACCTCCCTGGCGGACTGCCTCCGTGGCCATGACGTGGTTCGCGGGGAAGTCGAGGTGGTTCGGCGTCCCGTCGAAGCCCGTATACTGCGGTTCGACCAGTCGGTTAATGCCGAAGAACTGCATGTGTCCGTAGATCGTGCTCCGCATCTCCTCGCCGAAGATGAGGAGGTGCCGATCCGTCGAAACGGCGTGCGGCCGGCCGGTGATCAGCTCCGCATCGCGGATGTCATCGCCGACACTGTTCGACACGCAGAGGTTGACATAGTTGACGCCCTCCGCCCGGGCCGCGACCAGCGCATTGGCAACCGACACCGCGATCGGGCCGCCCGTGTGAAGGTGCACGTGCGAATCGCCCGAGTACCAGCCGCGGGCCGCCATGTCGATCCAGTGTTGCAGGGGCACCGTCACCTCGGTGGTGGTCTCGGAATCGACGGTGACCGTCTGCGGGATGCTCTCGATGCCGCCGCTGACATTCAGCCGCACTCGTCCCGGTGGCAGCTCCACGTCGAAGCAATCCTCCGCGTAGAAGTACGACTCGTCACGCTTCGTCTTGCGGATCGCGGCGTGAACCGGCCCGTACGGTTTGTTGTCGCTCCCGACGATGCTGACGCGAGCGGCGGCCGGGGCATTGTTGCGACGCAGCCTCACGTGAGCCTTCCATCGGCGATCCGCGTTAAAGTCGGATTCCTCGAGCAATAGCCGGAAGATCGTCCCCTCGTAGCCGACCATTAACAACTCGCCATCGGAATCGACGCCGAACGAGGCGATTCTCTGTGGAGACTCGCCGATCTGTCGAACCTTGGTCAACTGGCGATCGGATTGCGTCAACGCCCAGATCCGCTTCGACTCGAAATCTCCGAAGATGTAGGTGCCACAATACGACGCGTTGCGCTTTCCCCGATAAACGTAACCCCCCGTCACCGAAACACCGTACTTGCGGCGATAGGTCATCACGGGCGGCGTGTACGTCGCGCCCGCGCGCGGTATCGATCCGAGAACTTCGTGAAGCCCTCGTAGACATTCCAGCCGTGGTTCTCGCCGCAGCGGGCGATCGCGACTTCTTCGAACAGGTTCTGGCCGACGTCGCCGACCCACAGATCGTCCGTGACCGGATCGAAGCTGAAGCGCCACGGCATGCGAAAGCCGGATGCCCAGATCTCCGGACGGGCAGGGGGGGCGGCCGTTCGATACGGATTCGACTGGGGAATCGCGTACGGCTTGCCACCCTCCTGGCGGTCAACGTCGATCCGCAGGATGTTTCCGGTCAACCGACTCAGGTCCTGGCTGTGACCTTCGGGGTCTTCCTGCGGGCCGGCGTCGCCGGCGCCAATGTACAGAAACCCGTCCGGGCCAAACGCCAGCATGCCGCCCCAGTGCAGATCCGTGTCCTGAGGGATCTGCAACAATCGCCGGGAGGGGACGCCCGCGTCGCGCCTCAGGTCGGACGTCGCCTGCCGCTCGACGATCACCGGCGAGAAGAAACTGCCTTGATTGCGGACGTGGTAGTTCACGTAGTACTTACGGTTTTCGAGGAACCGCGGATGAAACGCGATACACACCACGCCCTCGAATTCACCGGTACTCGCTTCGTTGCTGAAGTCGGCGAACAGTTCCTTTCGCGGCTCGCGCTCGCCCAGCTCGAAACGCCAGATCTTTCGCGTCTTCTGTTCGACGACGAGAAACGCGTTCCGGCTCCCCGGTATCGCGAGGATCCAGACCGGATGGTCGAACCGCAGCTCGTCCTTGTGCATCGGCACGAGCTGGATCGGTTTTTCGACCCAGGGAATCGCACTCGGCATGCCGGCGAACTGCAACTCGCCTTCGGGTTGCTTCAACGTCTCGAGATACGCGATCAGGTCCGCGAACTGCTCGGCCTTCAAGGTCTTGTGCAGTCCAGCGGGCATCAAGGACGTGCCAATCCGCTGCTCCTGGTCGATCTCAGCGCGTGGCAATCGCACCAGTTTGCCCTCCGCGTCGAGTAACTGAAGTTCCCCGTCGGTCCGTTTGCACAGGACACCCGTGTGCACCTTGCCGTCCTTCGTCGTGGCGACGATCGTGCCGTAATCGGGGTGGATCGTGGCATTCGGTTCCAGCACTGACTGGATCAGTTGCTCTCGCCCGTACTTGTCGCCGATGACCCCCAGGTCGGGTCCCGCGCGACGCTCGTCGCCCTTCAAGAGATGGCACTTCTTGCAACCCACGGCTTCCGACTCGAACAGGATCTTCCCATGTGCTGGATCGCCGCCGTTGAGCCCGGCCTGTCGAGACGCGGCGAGCTCATCCGTCGGGTTTGGCTGGGCGCCAAGCCGCGTTGTCAGGCCTGTAAACAGCAAACCGCAAAGGCCAAAGGCGAGAGAGATCCGGTACATCGGTCGATTCCTGAGAGTCGGAGCCCCACCCGAGGGGGAAGATTGCTGGCAAACCAAGGAGATGCGTGTCCGCGAAAACACGTTATCGCCAGTCCTTCCCGAAAGGATAGTCCCGAGTCCGGAAATCCGAGCCGCTAATCCACAGGCTCAAAAAAATTTTGAAATTTCCTATCTGCTGATGTCATCAAGAGTTCGGGAGGATCGGACCCCAAAAACCGAGATAGGTGCATTAACATTTTTAAAAAGTTGCGGCATCCTAAAGAATATGGGGCTCGCGAGATCACTCAAAACCACGACTACCCGACTGCTCCTACCGATTCACGGGTTCGCCGCAACCCGTTTCCCATCCAAGAGATCGAGGATGGCGCCCTGCCAAAAAGGTGCCAGAAAATGCCACCTCCTGTCGGGATCGTCGCGCGGTGACGTCCCCCCGAGGATCGGTCGAATCCCCGTTGGGGCGTTGCGGATCGTTTCGAGGCGCCCGGGCGATCCATCGCCGGTATGCCAGCCCGCTCCCGGTCGAGGGGTGATGAGCGGCGAGAACGTTCGAGCGTCGCGCTGGGAAAACGCAAGAACCGAGGACCAGGGTGGTGATCGCGGAACGTTCCGCATGGATAATAACGAAGATATGAAGACCGAAGAGACGAGGGAGGCCAATGGGCTGATCGAGCGTGCCGCGGGGGGCGACCCGGAGGCGGCGAGTGCGCTGTTTGCGGTTTATCGCGAGCGGCTCAAGAGGGTGGTGCGCCTGCGATTGAGCCGGCCGCTTCAGGGGCGGTTGAACGAATCCGACGTGGTGCGAGAGGTGTTCGACGAGGCGGCCCGGCGGCTGGACGAGTATCTCCAGGGTCCGGTTTTGCCGTTATTCCTTTGGCTTCGTCAGATGGTCTGTCAGAAGCTGGTCGATCTGCACCGCCGCTTCCTCGGTCAGGACGACCAGGGACCCGGGGGCGCGGGCGAGCTGACGCTGCACGGCGGCGGTCTGCCCGTCGCGGATGCCGGAACGCTGGCGGCCCAGCTCCTGGGCACGAAGGTTGCATCCCGGTCGGCCGATCGGGCCGAGACGCGACTCTATCTTCAAGAGGCGCTCAACAGCATGGAGCCGATCGACCGCGAAGTCCTGGCCCTGAAGCATTTCGAGCGGCTCAGCTTCGGGGAGATCGCCCAGGTGCTCGGGCTTTCGGAGACCTCTGTGGGCATGCGCTACTTGACGGCCGTCAAGCGGCTGAGAGAGATCCTCCCGTGGAATACCGGCTCTCACGAGAATTGAGGGCCGTCCGCCCGATCGTGAATGCCCCTGACCGATCGCAACCGATCGGGTTGTTGGGTCGTCGAGGAGAGCAGGCCCATGCTGGAACCGGAATCAGGGTCGGAAACGCGAGCGGCGCGGGTGCTCGCGCTGGCCGAGGAGTTCCTCGAACGGCATCGCCGCGGCGAGCGGCCGACGTTGCGCGAATACCTTGAGCGGTATCCAGCGCTGGCCGATCAGATCCGCGACGTCTTCCCGGCCATGGCGATGATCGAGGAGATCGCTGTAGCCGACGAATCGCTGGCCAGCCACCTTGGGACCGTTACGGCACCGCCGGGCCCGGCCGGAGAGTCACCGTCTTCGGCTCAGTTGGGGGACTTCCGGATCATCCGCGAGCTGGGCCGAGGCGGGATGGGCGTAGTTTACGAGGCCGAGCAGATCTCGCTCGGCCGGCACGTCGCGCTGAAGGTCCTGCTCCGGCAGGGCCTGACCGGCTCGCCCCAACTGCAACGCTTCCTCTTCGAGGCGCGCGCCGCGGCACGGCTTCACCATACCCATATCGTGCCGGTCTTCGCCGTCGGCGAGCAGGCCGGCGTCCACTATTATGCCATGCAGTTCATTCAGGGTCGCGGGCTGGACGCGGTCTTCTCGAAGCTCCGCGCCGAAGCAACCGGGGCCGTCACGATCACCTTGGAGGCCGCCGCCGGAGTGGCCACCGCGCCGTTTCCCGACGTCACGAGGCATGGGGAAGCCGGTGCTGAGGAGGGCCCCCGGATCGAGGCCAGCGTGATTGCGGATCGGGTGGCCGGTCTGGGTGGCGAGAGCCTCCCGGCCGGGCCTGGACTCCAGGCGACGGAAAGCCCGAGGCGAGCCCCGTATTATCGCTCGGTAGCTCGCGTCGGACTGGATGTGGCCGAGGCGCTGGCCTATGCCCATTCGCAGGGGATCCTTCATCGCGACATCAAGCCGTCGAACCTCCTGCTGGACGCCGACGGCACGGTCTGGGTGACCGACTTCGGCCTGGCCAAGGGCGAGGGTGCCGATGCGCTGACCGATTCGGGCGACGTGGTGGGGACCCTGCGCTACATGGCGCCGGAGCGATTCGAGGGCTGGTCCGACCCGAGAAGTGATGTCTACTCGTTGGGAGCGACCCTCTATGAGCTACTCACGCTCCGGCCGCTGTTCGACGAGCCGAACCGGGCGAGGTTGCTCAAGGTCGTTGCGCACGAGTCGCCGATCGCCCCATACAAGATCGATCCCGACATCCCCCGCGACCTGGAGACGATCGTGCTGAAGGCGATCGCCAAGGAGCCGGCGCAGCGGTACGGATCGGCGGAACATATGGCCGAAGACTTGAGGCGGTTCCTGTCCGACCGGCCGATCCTGGCGCGGCGCACCGGGGGCGTGGAACGCCTCTGGCGATGGAGCCGGCGCAACCCGGCCCTGGCCGGCTCGCTCGCCGCGCTGTTCCTGTTCCTGGCGATCGGCTGTGGCGGGATGACCCTGTTGTGGCGCACGCGCCGAGGTCCAGCGCCGTCGCGCCGACGACCTGCGCGTCCTCTCGGAACGGCGGCGGCTCGATGCCGAATCGAACCAGGTGGAGGCCGAGCGCCAGCGCGGTCGAGCGGAGACCAATCTCACCAAGGCCCGCGCGGCGGTGGATGAGCTGCTGACCCGGGTCAGTGAGAGCCAGCTCTCCAGCGTGCCGGGTCTCCAGCCGCTCCGTCGCGACCTGCTCACCGCGGCGCTGGCCTACTACCAGGATTTCGTCCGCCAGCGCGGGGACGACCCGGCCCTCAAGATCGGCCTGGCCGATGCCCAGCTCCGACTGGGCCGGATCCTCCGTGACCTGGGCGAGGACGCCCCGTCCCGAGCGGCCCTGGAACAGGCGCTGGCCCTCCACGAGGCGGCCGCGCGCGACCGGCCTGACGATCGCGCCCTTCGGGATGGCCTGGCCCAGTCTTGCTTCCAATTGGGCGTCGCGCGGATGCCTTCCGACGCGGCCCTCCCCCACGTCGAACGGGCCATCTCTCTCTGGGAGACGCTCGCACGAGCCGAGCCGGCCAATACCGTCTATATGAGCGAGTTGGCCAATGCTTATGACCTCGTCAGCTTCCTGCACGACCGGGGCGATCGGTTCGCGGAGAGCCTGCGGGACCAGGAGCGGGCCTTCGCCCTCCGTCAGGCGATGGTAGAAGCACACCCCGAGGATCCCTCGACCCACATCGCACTGGCCTCCACCCTGAATAACCTCGGCGCCCTGCTGCATCGGACCAGCCTCGACGTCCTCGTCCGATTGCGGATCTTCCGACGATCGGCCGAGCACAGCCGGATCGCCTACACGCGGGCCCCCCAGGACATCCGGAACGGCAAGTGGCTCACCACCGCGCTGCGCAACATCGCCGTCGTCGAGCGCCAGCTCGGCCATCTGGATGAAGCGGTGGGGGCTTGCCGCGAAGCGATGGCAGTCAGCCAGCGCCTGCGCGCGAGAACCCGGCGGTCCCCAACCTGAAACGTGAGCTGATCGTGGACCATCACAACCTCGGCGGCATGCTCCGCTACCAGGGTCGGACGGCCGAGGCAGTGCGCATCTACCGAGCGTCCCGCAAGCTGGAGGAGTCCCTCCCCCGGGAGAGCGCGGAGGATTGGTTCCAGTTCGCCGGCCTGCTGGCCCTGTGCGCCCGGCCGGCGGTTGACGGGCCGTCGCCGCCCGGCGCGGCGGAGCGGGCCGAGTGCCATCGCCATGCCGACGCGGCCGTCGCCGCGCTCCGCCGTGCGATCGCGGCGGGGTTCAAGAATGTCGAAGTGCTCCGCATCGGCGAGGAGTTCGCCGCGTTGCGAGACCGCGACGACTTCCGGCCGCTGCTGGCCCAGGCGGAGGCGGCCGCTTCGGGGCAGGCCACCGCCCAGTTCCCCACGCCCCCCGCGCCCGACGCGAAGCCCGCGCCCGCGCTGAAGCGCCGACGGTCGCACAGGGCCGATCGGAGGACCAGTTCGTCGGTGGACCAGATCCGCGGCGGAGTGAGATGGCGTCCGGCGAACACGCCATCGGGATCGCCCAGCTCGAGCTCGGGCGCTTCGAGGAGGCCAAGTCCACGCTCGGCCGGGTCCTGGCCACGCGGGAGGCACTGGTCCGCGATCATCCCGAGGACGTCCGCTATCGCGCCGACCTGGCCGCAACTCGCACCACGATCGCCCGGCTCCAATGGCGGACCAACCGATTGGATGCTGCGATCCGGTCATGGGATGAGATTCGTCAGGGCCTGGAATCCGACCTCAACGGGCGCCCGGACGACCCGGTCCTCGCCGAGGTCCTGATCGAGCTGGAGACGACCGTCGGCCACTCCTACGCCGAGGCCGCCCTGTGGGACGAGGCCAACACGGCGCTGGCGCGGGCGGCCGGGCGCGGGTCGAAGGACATCCTGATGGCCGGCTATCGCGCGAGCCTCCTGGCCATCACCGGCGATCGCGACGGTCTCAGGGCGGTCTGCACGGGGATGCAGGACGACCCCCGGAACCTCGAGCCCCTCTACGCCAGCGCCGTGGCCCGATGGTGTGCCCTGGTGCCAGGCAGCATACCGGACGCCACCAGGCTGGTCTCACTGGCCGAGGCGGCCGTGGCCGCGGGCCACCGTGGGCCGGAGAACCGATTCCGCCTCGGCCTGGCCGAGTACCGAGCCGGGCGCTTTCGGGAGGCGATCCGACGAGCACAGGAATCGCTCGCGGAATTGCCGAAGGGCGATGATGGCCCGCTGGTCGCGATCAACGCAGCCGTGCTGGCCATGGCCCACAACAGGCTGGGGCAGGCCGATGAGTCCCGGCGCCGACTCGACGCGATCGGACGCATCGATTGGCGGGTCATCGAGAAATGGCCCGATATCCAGGACTGGTTCCAGCGCAGCGACTTCCTCGTGCTGAAACGCGAGGCGATCGAGCTGATCACCGGCAAGCCGGCGCCCGGCGATCCCTGGCTCTGCAAACGCCGGGGCGAAGCCTACGCGAAGCTCGGTCAGACCGACAAGGCCCATGTCGAATTCCGCGCGGCCGACGTCGTTTCGCAATAATGACCACATAATAATTATCAAATTTAAATGACGATCGACGACGGAGAAGATCATGCAGCAGCGTCGGATGGGCCGCACCGGCCTGAAGGTGTCGGAGATCTGCCTGGGGACGATGACCTTCGCCGGCCAGTGCGACGAGGCGATCTCGTTCCGGATCATGGACGACGCAGTCGAGCGGGGCGTGACGTTTTTCGACACGGCGGACGTCTACCCGATCCCGCCCGACCTGTCGACGGCCGGGCGGACCGAAGAGGTGATCGGCCGTTGGTTCGCCGCCGCGCCGGGACGTCGCGACCGGCTCGTGCTGGCGACCAAGTGCCGGGCTCGAGTCGGGCCGGGAGTCAACGATCAGGGCTTGTCGCGCCGGCACATCCTCGCGGCCTGCGAGGCCAGCCTCCGCCGGCTGCGGACCGATACCATCGACCTCTATCAATCGCACTCGTATGATCTGGAGACTCCGATCGACGAGACCCTGCGCGCCTTCGACGACCTGGTCCGATCGGGCAAGGTCCGCTACGTCGGCTGTTCCAACTACGCGGCCTGGCAGCTCGCGATGGCGATCGGGACGAGCGGGCAGTTCGGCTGGGCGCGATATGACTGCGTCCAGCCGCGTTACAACGTCCTCTACCGCGAGATCGAGACCGAACTGCTGCCGCTCTGCCGCGACCAGGGAGTCGGCGTGATCGTGTACAACCCGCTGGCCGGCGGCTTCCTCACCGGCAAGCACTCGGCCGAGGCACCTCCCACACCCGGGACGCGGTTCACCCTCGGCGCCTCGGGCGAGCTCTATCGCGAGCGGTACTGGCATACCGCGCAGTTCGAGGGCGTGACGACGCTGAAAGACTATTGCCAGCGTCGCGGTTGGGACCTGGCCACGGCCAGCGTCGCCTGGGTGCTCCAGCAGCCGGGGGTCACCTCGGCGATCGTCGGCGCCAGCCGGCCCGATCAGCTCGACGCGACGCTGGCCGCGCCGAACTGTCCTTTGACGACGACGCCCGCGCGGCCTTCGACGCCATTTGGTGGACCATCCCCCGCAGGCCACCGGGACGGTGACGCTTTGCTGAAGTGCGGCGATGGTCCGGCCGTTTGCCTGAACAGATTCTGAAACGGGCGGCGTAGACACTGGTGGCGCACGGCAGTAGACTCTGCTTGGCGTACTACGACGCGATGATCACGAATGGCCCGACGGAGGCAACGAACACCAAGATCAAGTCGATGAAGCGTCAGGAGTATGGATTTTGGGACAAGCAGCTCTTCAGATTGAAGATCCCGGCGAACCACGAGACGAAGTATGTCCTGGTAGGATGATCGGCAGCTTTCTGTACCACATCAGCTTGCATTAATGCGACGGTGGCGCCCTTCAGCCGGATGACCCCACGGTCCTCCTGCCGGACACAATCAAGAATCTCGACGACCTGTGGCGACCGCGGGTGGGGTGGCCGCTTCGAAGCGCCACCGAGGTCACACACGAAGAGACGTCGCCCCATCCCGATCACGGGGACGGGGATCTGACATCGGCATTCATACTCCCTCGGTGAAAAGTCTCCGAGTACTATCGGTTCCGAGACAAGGTTGCTGATTAACTTCACAGCTCATCGCAGTGTGAGCCGGGCAGGCCAGATGCCCGCGAAGGCCCCTGCACGGGGGGTGGGCGCTGTCAGAGGGTGTGCTTCCACGGTCGAAGGAGGTACCGAACATGGCGGTCCAAGAAGTAGATGTCAACCCTTGGGGAGGTGGGTCCCACCTTCGGCTGACAGCCTCGGCGAACCCCGAGAAAGGGACGCTGATGCCGCGCGGCTCCTACCCGCTCGATTTCTTCAAGCCGGTGACCCTCCTGGTCCCGATATCTCTCAGCGGCTCGGTGAGCCTGTCGTTGGACATCGATCTTCAGGTACCGCGGTTGGATGTATTTGATCAGGTGACGTTTCCTTTCAAGGTGGAGCTGCCATTCTCGTGCCTCGAGGACGGCAACATTGAAATCAGGAGGAAAGGGAAGGTCTGCGCGGACTGGGGCTACTCCCTGTCCCTGGAGATGGAGATCTACACCTGGCAAGACAACCTCCTGGGTTGGCCCCCGGGCACCGTCCCGGCTCCGTCCAGCATCCGGGTCATGCACATCGTGGCGGTCGCCTGGCTCGATCGACTCGATCGCCGAGGTGCTCGATGCGTGACCGTCACGAACGGCCAGGCCAGCGATGTACCGCACGACATCAGGCCCGGGTCGACGGGCCCGCGTACCGCCATGCTCGGTCCGTTGATCATCGAGCTGGTCCAGCCGGTGAGTAAGGTGCAGGGCCTGCTGTACCGGGTCCTCTTCGACGTCGATTCCGCCAAGATCGACCAGGACCGGAATGGCCACCGCAGAGACGACGGAGACAACCTCGACAGGTTCATCCATGAAAGCCTGGTATCCACCTACGAGGTGCGCGTCGCCCTTGACAGCGGATTGCTGCCCGTGCGCGGCGAGGCCAGGGCGAGCGTGGCATACCGGGGCAATGCGGCGGACCGAATCCGATACAATCAGAAACTCTCCGAGAAGCGGAAGGCCGCGGTGGTGGACTGGCTGAAGCGCAGGGGCGTCCCCAACATGGATACGAACCTGATCCAGGCGGTCGGGGACACCAAGGCCCAGAGCCATGAGGAGGATCCGCTGGAACGTCGTTGCGAGATCTCGATCGACGGCCGCGAATTGGCGTGGGCCGTTCAGCAACTGTGGCTCGCGAACCGGTACCTGAACCGTTAGGCCGCCAGCGTACAAGCGAGCCTGAGCTACTCGACACAGCATGTCTTTCTTGCACTCATGCGAAGTCGCGCCGGTGAATCCAGCCGGTAGATGACCTCGATCGTTGGTCCCCGGGCCGGCGACAGAGACGGCCGATCGCGTGCAGGGGTGGCGATGACTCCCCGGCCGCCCTGGAAAGCCACGAGGCCCTGGGTGGATACGCGCCCGCCGCGCGTCGGCGAGCGGGCCTCGCCTCACCAGGGGAATCGCTCATCTTCCCACCGGCAGGCCATCGAAATAAATCTGCAAATAAATAATCTATGAGTGATCTTCAAGACACAGGCACCTTCAAATATCACGGGCCCCACGGTTGCCCGCATGATTCCGCAAAAAACCCGCGAGTGATTGCGCACGGGTCGTCGTGAGCTTGATTAGTCCTGCGACTATACTGCGGGTTCTCTCTCCGCTTGCCCGAGGTCCCGAAAAATGCAAGGGATTCGAACATCGTGCTGGGCGGGACGTCGCCTTCGAGGTTAAACTTCCGGCCGGCGGGTTCGACTGACGTTCATGCCGACCAAGATCTGGGTCAACTTTCACACGCACGGAAAGGGCACACTGAGGTCGGACCTCATCGCTCGGCTTGCGCGAGCGGATCGAGGCCTCACCGCTGGAGAGCGAGGAACCGTCGGGCCCTGGGCTGGTCGTCTTCGATCGGCTCGGCCCTTCGGTCTACGATCAGGTCCGCCAGCTCAGCCGAAATGGCCTGGGGAGAGTGCTGGCCGTCGCGATCTCGGCCGAGCCACTGGCAGACGGCTCGTCGTGGTCGCTGCTCAAGGTGGGAGCCTCCGACGTCATCGCCTGGAACGGCGGGGCCGATGCGGGCGCTGCGATCTGCGCCGGCTGCGGCGATGGGCCTCGGTGGACGACCTGGTACGCTCCTCCCTGGTTGCTGGCAACCTGGTCGGATGCAGCCCTGCCTGGACGATGGCCCTGCGCCAGGTCATCGAAGTCGCCGTATTCACCGATGCCGCCGTGATGATCACCGGCGAGAGCGGGACGGGGAAGGAGTTGGTGGCGCGCCTGCTCCACACGCTCGACCGGCGGTCCAACAAGGGCGATCTCGTCATCCTGGACTGCACGACGATCGTCCCCGAGCTGGCCGGTAGCGAATTCTTCGGCCACGAGCGCGGGGCGTTCACCAACGCCGTCGCCGCGCGCGACGGCGCCTTCGCCCTGGCTCATGGCGGGACGCTGTTCCTCGACGAGGTCGGCGAGCTCCCCCTGATGCTCCAGGCCGACTTGCTCCGCGTCGTGCAGGAGCGGACTTACAAGCGCGTGGGGAGCAATTCCTGGGAAAAGACCGACTTCCGCCTGGTCTGCGCCACCAACCGGGACCTGCTCCAGGAAGAGGCCCAGGGCCGCTTCCGACGCGATTTCTACTACCGAATCGCCGGATGCACATGCAAGCTTCCTCCATTGCGCGAGCGAGTGGAAGACATCTTGCCGCTAACACGCCACTTCCTCACCCAGTTCCGGCCCGACCTGGGAGCCATCGAACTGGACGAGCCGGTTCGTCAGTACCTGCTGCGACGGACGTATCCGGGTAACGTGCGTGACCTCCGGCAATTAATCTCGCGGATCGCCTGCCGCCACGTGGGACCGGCCCCGATCACCGTCGGCGACGTCCCCGAGGACGAACGACCGGATCCGTCCGACCGGCCGGACGATTGGTGCGATGAGATGTTCGAGAGGACGATCCGCAAGGCCCTGGCCTGGGGTGTCGGCCTGAAGGACATCGGCCGCGTCGCCGAGGACGTGGCCGTGCGGAACGCCGTCGCGGCCGAGGACGGGAACTTGCAACGTGCGGCGCGGCGGCTCGGCGTGACCGACCGAACCCTCCAGCTCCGCCGGGCCTCCCGCCGTCAACAGGACGGCGATGGCAATGGCAACGGCCGGCACGACGCCTGAGGGCGTCTCTCGTGATCGAGATCCCGCCGGTTCCGCAGACGACCACCGCGGTGAACCTCTTCACGCCTGCGGCGATTCTGGGGGCAGCGCGGCAATGCCGGCTCGACCCCAGCCACCCCGCGGCTCTCGGAGCCAGACCGGAGATAGCTGGGGTCGAGCCCGAAAGGCGATGCCCCCAGGGGGTCCCCGCCCGTTTCCGCGCGACGATAACCGTCAATGATCGGGACGGAGCCACCGCCGGCGAACCTCACGATTCCCACGGGGCGTCGAGGTTGGCATAGTCGCGGCCGAGGTCCCACCACCGGCCCCGAGCCGGTCCCGAGCCGGTCGCGATCACCATCCGAAGGGCGCGTCGCTCATCGCGATGACGGGCCAGGCGACGGACGGATTCATCGACGATGGCGACGAGCTTCTCCTGCTCGGAGAGTGGCCCCCTGGTCGCCTCGAGACGCCGGAGGCGGGCGGCGAGTCGCGCGATCTTCGATCGGCCGAGGCCCTCGCAGGCGGCGATGTCGAACAACAGGGCCAGGCCACGTACGGTCCACACGCCCAGTCGCCGTGCAGCACCCTTGGCCGCGGCGAGGCGGCCGCGAACGTCCTGCATCAGCATTGAGTAGAAGGTCGTGTCGGAGAAGAGGGAGAGCAGGGGACCGCGCCAGCGATCGGCCAGCCGATCCGCGAATGCCACCGCGACGGCCCGACCTCGCTGGGGTGCCGAGTGACGCAGGGCGATCAGTCCCATGAGTCGGTCGTAGTCGGCACGGAAGAACCGGATGAGCCGACCGCTCCGGTTTTCGAAGCGCGCCAGCAGTCGCTGGAGCGTGCCATTCCGGAGATTCCACCGGATCAGGCCCATCGAGATGCCGTCGTGAGCGGAGACTGTGCAGGCAAAAGGCTTACCGGTCTGGAGTCGACTCGTCACTGCCAGCACGGTGCGCTCGGTTGGAGGCATTTCCGCCGTAGGAGGGCAGTGAGCCCAGCGCCGCGATGCCGGCCGGGTGTATCGAGAGCCCGATTCGGACTCCCATTCCATCTCGCCGCCGAGTGGAGCAGGCTCTGCCAATGGGGGCGGCTCGGCTCCAAGCGGTAGCGCCGCGTCGGGCGGCTCCAGCGCGGCGGGAAGCGGAGCGAGTGGCGGGGCAGCCGGACCGGCCGCCAGATCGCCCTGCATCTGAGCCCAGCTCGTCGGATCGAGCACCCCATTCGCGGGCAGGCCCTTGGTCGCTTGCCACTGCGCAACGGCCTGGACGAATGCCGATTCGCCGCCCGTGGCGAGGGGTCCGAGCAGTGTGAGGATCTGGTTGTAATAGGCCCGCCATCCCAACTGGTCGGAATAACGGCGGTTCAAGATCACCGGGTTCGGGGCCATGGCCAGTCCACCGATGGGGGCGGCAGGGCCCAAGGGCGATCGGCCTCTACGGAACCTCCTCTGAGCGCCGGGAAAGCCGCCGGGCCTGGCTTGTTGTTGTGTGCGCCTCTTAGTCGCCAGGTGCTTTCCCGCCCCCTGGGCCGCATGTCCCAGGGTTTTGCGCCGCAACAGCGACGCTTGACCCTTCGGGCGGGCCATCGGCGCCGATGGTGCCCGTCGCCTCATCCGCGGCCGCGCCACGGAGGCCCGGCGTGGGGCCCTCCCGAACCCGCGCCGCTCTTGTTCCAGTTCTCCCAGCTCGAACATGGCGGAGATGGGCAAGGCGACCTCACCCTCTCCAACCTCGAGATGGCTCAGGTCGAAAGCATTCGGACCGTGCCCGTGTTTGCAGCCGCATCCCATGATGATTCTCCTCTTGGTCTTCGCCATGTCTTACGACTGGAAACCGCCGCCCACGGGCGAAGGACGCGGGGCGGGATGGTCACTGGGCCTCGAAACAAGTGGGGATCTTCTCAACGCAGACGCGAGGGCACCGGCCGCTCGGTCGATCACACAAGGATGTTGACGCGCATTGATCAGGAAGCAAAGTCCCGGGCTGCGGCGGGGGGCGTCGCGCACGAGGACAGCCCGGACGCCGAGCCGGAGCAAGTGCCGGTGCAGCAGGGATGCGTCGTGCCCCGGCGGGACCGCGACGCGCTGCACGGGGAAGAGGCCACCCGACGCGGAGAGTCCGCGCTCGGCAAGGCGGGCGCGGAACCGGCCGACGAGGCCGGCCAGGCGGAGCCGTAAGGCGTCGCCGCAGGTACGATTGAGCTCCAGGGCGTGGGCCGCCGCGCGGATGTTCGCCACGGAGGGCGGGCTGCAATGCACGCGGGTTTCGCCGAGCGTCATGAAGCGGCGGACTTCGGCCGCGGCCCCGCACAGGACGGCGACCGGCGTGCCGAAGGCCTTGGCCATCGAGGCACCGATCAAGACATCGGGGCCCGCGACGTCCCACCGCCGCGACGTCCCACCGCCACCGTGGCCGTAGGGCGAATCCGGGCCGGGCGAGTGGCCGAAGATGCCGAGGGCCTGTGTATCATCGATCAGCAGCGAGCCGCCGAACGTGCGGGTCGCCTCGAGGTATTCCGGCACCGGCGCCGCGCGCCCGCACCGTGGGCAGAATCCGTCGGCGACGACGAGAGGCCGGACGCCCCTCCGTGTCTCGTGCAAGAGGAGACGCCCCAAAGCGTGCGCGTCGTGATGGGCGAAGTATCGCACGGTTGTCCCCCGCGCCGCCGCCCGCTCGACGCCCCAACGGGCGATCGGGTAGGTGCCGGCGTCGACGTAAATGGCGATGGCGTCGCCAGCCCGCATGCCGAACAGATCCCAGAATAGATGCAACGTCGAGGGGAGGAGGACCGCCCGCTCGCAGCCGGTGAGGACGGACATTGCTGCGGCCACGGCCGCGGCGCCTGGGGGCTCATCGAGGGCCGACGGCTTTCCCTCCGTCAATCGATCCCACGCGGCCAGCGATCGGCTTGCGTGCCGCAAGCCCAGGTAGAGCGACGAGCTGAAATCGAGCATCCGTGTGACCACCAGGTTACAGATCCAATCGGCCCGGACCGGCGCGCTCCACGACGCGGTATGCTCGGCCCATCCTGGCGTTCGGTCGTCGCGACCGAACGCCAGGCCCGGGCCGGCGACCGCGCCGACCGGCTCAGGACTTCGACTTCACGCGGCTATCGGGGATGCCGTTCTGCGAAGGCTTCGTCAGCGACGCGATCGTGCGCTGGGTCGGCGCCGGCGCCCCGGGCAGCGACTGGGGCCGGGGTGTGGCGTCCACGACCCGCACCGCTCGCGACGTACGGCCGTAGCCTTGGAGGCGGCGGCCCACCAGGATCGCGGGCTGAGTCGAGTCGACCGTCGTGGCCGTCGTCAAATCCACGCCCGTGACGACGCGGTAGGTGTGGACATATCCCTCGATCTCCGGTCTCCAGAACCGTGCCCAGTTCCGCGCCCGGTCGTGGTCGATGACGTCGACCCAGTCACCGTAGCGGATCGAGAGCAGGATCTGTTCCGCGTAGACCCCGAGGTTGCGGAAGTGCAGGACGGGGACGTCGGTCCACCCCTGGAGGGCCTTCATGGTGTCCACGCGGCCCATCCAGGGCTCGGGGTAAGGCACCATCACGCGTCCTCCGAGGAATTCCCGCATCTCGGGCCGTGCCAGCAAATACTGCTGGATCAGCATCTCGACGCGGGCGGTCCAGGGCAGGTCGCCGAACTGGTTGTGCGCGCCCTCGGCCAGCAGGAGGTGGACCTCGCGGAGGCCGTTGAGCAGCGGAAACGCATTCGACTCAATGGTGCGATCCGCGTCCTCATCGTAGAAGAGCTTGGTGCGCATCATCAGGTCGTGGAACGCTTCGAGGAATTTCGAGCGGCTGTCCGCGGCGGGTGCGCCGGGCACGGCGCGACCCACGAGCTTGAGCCCGTACTGATGGTCGTACTCGCTGGATCGACGCGGGACGCTCAGCCGGTTGAACTCGTCCTGGACGAATCCCCAGAGCAGGTTATTGACCGGCCGGAGCGGGTCGATCTCCATGGTTGCCAGCGGGTCCTTGGCACCGGGGCTGGACCGCTTGTTCTGGAATCGCATGCTGATCGCATTCATCGTTTGCACCAGCATGCCTTGCTCGTGCCAGTACGACCAGATCAGCTCGACGAGGCAGGGTGCTGTGATCCTCTGGATGAGAGGCATGATGCAGAAGGGCGAGTTGACGTCGTCCCTTCCCGGTGTCAACGTCTGCCGGTCTGTGGCATCCAGGGCGTTGAAGACCTGTTCGAGGTAGGGCAGGATCGCCCCCGGCTCCCTCAGATAGCTCTGGAGCATGCCACAGGCGTCCTCGGCGCTGAAACGCTGATAGAGCCGGGCTTCATCCCAATCCGGGCGGTAGTGGCCCCGGATCGCGACGCCGCACCGCATCAGCAGGAACGTCTCGGTCGCAAGCCTGAGGATGTTGTACGCGTTGACGCCGTAGGCGTGCAAGCCGAGGCCCCCTTTGCTATGGGGCCACTGCGCCGTGCGGACCAGACCCGCGATTTCATCATCCGGGCCGTCGTCGGAACCGATGCGGGGACTGTCCGGCTGGCACAGGACCCGGTCGATGAACAGGCGGTAATGCTCGAAGGAGGTCCTCTGGGCGGTGTTGCGGATCGCGATCCAGAGGCCCTGGTCCAACGTCGGGTTGATTCCCGCCGGTTGGGCGAGCCGGACGTTGACCTCGGGGCGTACGGGCACAAACCTCGCGAGGTCCTCCGTCAAGTCACCCTCCGGCCCCGTCCCGAGCTCCTCTGCCGGCGGGATGATCGGCTCGGGGTTCGTGATCGGCGGGATGATCGACTCCGGGCTCACCGGCGACGAGAAAGGCGGCTGCGGGTTCAGGGGGTCGAAGTTCTGGCGATCTCTTCTACGTCGTGCCATGGGTTCACCTTCTGTGTTGGATTGCAAGTGTTTCACGAGCGGGGACGAGCGCAATGCGAGGTCCCCGCGTCGCACAAATTTCGGAAGTATCGAGGTTGCTGCGCAGGGCCCAGTACGTGAGCAGGCTGGAGAGGACCCGGGACTCCAGTTCCGGGCTGATCTCACCATCGGCCCGGGCCTGGCCGATGACGGCGAACACCAGTGTCGGCGGGGCCCGGCGGAGCATCGCGGGTGCGGCCTTCCAGGTCCGGTACAGAGCCATGAGCCGATGCGGCTGAAGTTTCTCCGACTGCATAACCTCCCCCAGCGCCTGGCCGTGTAACGACGCCGGACGGTGCCGGATCAACAGGTCGACAAACTCGGGTAATGCCCCTTCGAGCCGCCGATGGAGATCCCGGACCGTCCCCGTCAGACCTTCGAGCGGATAGTACGAATCCCAAAGTTCAGCCAGTCGGTCCCACTGGGGGTCGGGGAAGAGGGCCCGGCCCAGGGCACAGCTCAGCTTGACACGGATCCAAGGGGACGGGTGCGGGTCGTTGGCCTTGACGCGGAACATGAAGGCGCGCGGGAGGCTGACCACAGCCATCAGCCCGTGGGTCGCGCCGATCCCAAGCCGGGCCATCGCCCAGAAATCCGCCACGATCTCGGAGATCCAACGATCGAAGACGTTCCAGACGTCCTTGTTGTCGGCGCGGCGGCCCACGCGGCGAAGCGCGGAGCGGAGCGACGGGACCAGGTCGAGCAGGGCCGCGGCCTGGTGGCCGACCTCGTGGACCAGCGACGAGGCGATGGCACTGCCGATCATCCGCTCGCGCGGGACGCGGATGATCGCGACCGGGTTCTCACCTCCTCCGGGCAGCCGGGTACGTGCCCGCCGGATGGCGGCCCCGGGGCCGCGATCGAGGTAGCAAGCCAGGGGTGGGGCCTCGTAGTAACCGGGCAGCTCCAGCGCATCCTCGGCGACGTAGTCGAGCCCGGAAAGCCACACCCCGATCTCATTCTCGCTGCGTTGTGTGACGACCTGTGAGAACAGGTCGAATTGAGCGAGCCCGGCATTGAACAGCATGCGGAGCAGGCTGAACCGTCGGTGCGCCTCGGCGGGGGAGGCTGCACGGCCGCCCGGCCCGCAGAGCCAGCACAGGTAGTCGTTCACCCGTCGCCGCAGGGCACGCCGACCTCCCGCGAGCTGATGCTCGATGGCCGTTTGCGCCAGCAGCGACAGCGCAGCCGCCGGGACCATCGTCTCGTTCAGCGCGAACGACTTGACGCGTCCCAGGCGAGTCAGGAGGGCGCGGGCCTCGTCGGCCAGCAGCCGGTTGGCGATAGGGTGATCGACCATTGGCTAGACCCCGACCAGGACAATCTTGTCACCACGGCGATACCACCGACCCGTCGCGTTCCCCACGCAACCCCGTCCCACGGCCGGGCCACCCTGGCCGGTGCCCTCCGCGCCTGGACCCGGACCCGAGGTGCCAGGCGGATAGCCGAAGATCCCGTCTATGGTCAATCCACCTGGACCCTGAACGTCGATCCCCGGTAGGCCAGGGAACGGCCCGAAGTGTGGCCCGCGCCATCCGGGACCTGGCCCCGTCGCAACGCCTGTGCCCGGCGCCCCAACGTGGGGATGCCGCGGCCGGTGACCCGGGTGGTGCGGGTGAGGCGAACCGGGGTGGTGCGCACCCGGGTGGTGCGGGTGAGGCGAACCGGGGTGGTGCGCACCCGGGTGGTGCGGGTGAGGCGAACCGGGGTGGTGCGCGCACCCGGGTGGTGCGGGTGAGGCGAACCGGGGTGGTGCGGGTGAGGCGAACCGGGGTGGTGTGCACCCGGGTGGTGCGACGGCTTCGGACCCGCATGGTGCGGCGGCTTCGGACCCGCGTGATGCGACGCGTGAGCTCCGTTATGGCGTGGTGCTCCTCCGCCCTTGTGCGACGAGGGCGAGCCGTGAAGTCCGGCGCATTCTTCTTGGCAGACGCGCTCATAGCGGCATGCGCCGCTTTCTTCGGGGTGGAGTGGTGATGGGCGGTCTCTTGCAGGATATTCGCCGCATCGTTCGCGAAACGAACGAACCCCTTCGCGGCTTCGAACTCCTGGTCTTCGTAGCTGAGACCTTCGAGCTCGAGCCCGAACATATTGCCCGCAGTGCTCGCGAGCTGGCTGCCGAGTTGGGCACCGATCGGGCCTCCGGCGAGCCCTCCCAAAGCCCCGCCGACAACAGGCAGAGCCTTCTTGGCAACCGTCTTCAGAGCAGAACCGAGGAACGGAGCGGCCTTCTTAGCAAGGCCCGAGAGCCCGCTCACCAGGCCGCCGAGAAACTGCTCGAGTTCCGCCTCGTCTCGGACCGCCAGCAGTTCGGCGGCCATCTCCATTTCCCAGGCCTCGGACTCGTAGAACTGCTCGGCCTCGGCCTCGTAGGCCTCGCCCTCGGCCTCGTAGGCCTCGCCCTCGGCCTCGTAGAACTGCTCGCCCTCGGCCTCGTAGAACTGCTCGCCCTCGGCCTCGTAGAACTGCTCGCCCTCGGACTCGTAGGCCTCGCCCTCGTAGAACATCTCGGATTCCGCTTCACCTTCCCCCTCGGACTCGTAGAGCTCGGATTCAAACTCCTGGTAACCGGCCTCTTGCTCGCCGAGCCGTACCCCGGACTGGAGTTGGGTCCTGTCGATGTCGTGCATGATTGAACACTCCAAAAACATGTTGAGACCTAGGTAACAGCGAACTGATGTGTAGGAATTGCAATCCTCGTGCCAATGCAATACGGGTCCCTGAAACAAGAGGATTTCCGCGGGGCGAGCCTTCATTCGAGCCCTGGAAACGCGGCTCGGATGGGGACGTGCTCTCCCGATTTCCCTCCAGGACTCGAGGGCGTTCCTGGCGCTCTCGGCGACCGAACCCGAAATCGGCTTCGTGACGGCGGTTCCCGCTTGCGAATCGCCGAAATCGATTTCGGCCTCCCCTCGGCATCTCGCTGGCCGCCTCATGGGGAGAGCTGGGAGCGCGCACGACGAGCTCGTCGGTCGGTCATCGTCTTGGGGAGGTGTCGAGCCGCGAGGTGTCCGGGCGAGTTCCGTTCGCCGGACTCCCGATCATCGACCGGGATCAGTCTCTGGCGACCGGAGAGGTCGAGCGATAGGCGTGGCAGAAAGCTGATGCCACCGTGGCATCGAACTGGACCCGTTCCCGCACCTTCGACGAACGGGTTGGAGACCACGAAGCCGGGTTGGCAGCCTTCCTTTTCGCCGTGCAGGCGGAAGGTGTCGTCTTCGACGTTTCCTGCACCTCGATGCGGCACACACGCGCCCGCACCTGGCCGGTTCCGTAGGGTGCGTTGTGAGCACCGGGACGGGATGGCGACACGGATCGGTGTTCGCAGAGCACCCGACTGCCCGGTTCGCAACGCAAACGTGACTGCGCACTGATCGAACGCGTTCCCGCCTCTTTCGTCTCCTCGGCCCCAACTGCACGAGGTGGCCGGAGTCGGAGTTTCGGCTCCGTGCGCCATCCTCGTTGTTCCAAGGACTGTCAAAGTTCGCGGGTCGTGTACTTCCTCGAGGACAGCTCCTTCGGATCGGCGACCGGCCCTGCCTTGATCTCCACGATCAGAAACCAGCCGAGAATCAGGAACAGGACGCCCACGGGCGCCGCGGCCATGTACCTGAGTCGCATATTATTCGAAGGGACCTTCGGCACTCCCGCACGGTCGTGCTGAGAGATGCGATACACGTCCTGCTTGGTCTCGAAATTCAGTTGCTCGAGCTTCTGGTTGATGATCTCCTGCATCTTCAGCAAGCTCGACAGCTCCTGGTTCACCATCCCCGCGGCGAGGGTGTCGTTGTTCTTGAAACGGGTTTGAACCTTCGCCTTCTCGAGGTACTGCAAGTAGCCGATCCGTTTCCTCTTGATCTCCTCTACGGCAGCCTCCTGCTCCTGGATCTTCTCCTCGGCCGCCTGCTTCGAGCCTTCGGCAATCGCGGGTTGATCGTCCGGTCTGGCCTCGCGGGCTTTCCGGGCGAGCCTGGCCGTCTCGAGCTTCGCCTGGGCATCGATCAGTTCGAGGTCGGCCTGGGACAATCGGTCGACCACCCTGGCAAACTGCTCTTCCGAGATGACATCGAGCGACGGGATTCCCAGGTCGTCCTTCTTCGCGGCAACCGGCCGTGTCATCACATGGCTCGCGATGGCGGCCCCATGGTCCAGGTTCTTCAGCTCGTTCTTCTTCTCAAGGATCTCCTTGGCCAGCTTCTCGAGCTCCTCGGCCAAGCTCTTGTGGAGCGCCTTGTTGGCGGACCGGTGATACTCGGTATGCTGATCCATGTAGGCGTTGACCACCGCGTTGACGATCATGGCCGCCTCTTCGGGATTCCCGGAGGCCAGGGCGACCCGGATCAGGTAGGTGTTCTTGTTCACGATCCCGACCTCCATCTTCTTGCGAAGATCGGCCTTCGGGTCCTCCGACTCCTTGATCATCGGGAGCCTGGCGATCCGGGCGTCACGGGAGAGGGCCTGGTCGAGCACTACATCGCTGGTGATCAGTTGCACTTGCGTCTGGAGGTAGGGCTCGTCGTCCCTGCGGTCGGCGATGCCTTGCACATCAACCGAGAAGAGCATCGTCTTCGTTGGCTCAACCTGGAGCAAGCTGAATGCCTCGTAGGTCGGCTCGACGACCACGTAGATCATATAGGCCAGGGGAGTGGACACCACCAGCCAGAGCAGGAGAATCCGCCACCAGTGACCGGAGAGCCTCCGGAGGATCGAGCGCCGGGGCCTCGATGGTTTCGCCTCCAGAGAAGAGTCGGCAGCCGGGCCGGGCTGTGGGAATGCGTCACCGGCAGACGGGGTTTGCGGGCTCGCCTGGGAGCTGTCACTCATATTCATCGGAGATGCCTTTCCAAAGAAAGAGAGCGATCTGAGAATTTGTTTTCGATAAGTACCACTCCACGGAAATGGGGATCGGAATTCGGGAGTGCGAGGCTCGTCCGAGCCTCTTGTTAATGCCGGCTCGCACGGAGGTTCGCCCTCCCGAGGGAATTCCAGGCCGTTTCTCTGTAGTGCGGATACTAAGATCCGCCAGCGGCCTCGGCCCAGGCCCGAAGATGTGCTTTCTGCGTCTCCGTGGCCTCCGCGAGGATCTCGAGCTTCCAGCCCTTGGACGGATCGTCCGAGGGGGCGAACCGCAGGCCGAACCAGTCGAGAGCCTCCTGGTAATCCAGCTCCTCGGTCGAGGCGATCGCCTTGTGATACCACTCCTTGAGGTCGACACCAGCAACTTCCTCGGCTACGGCGCGGAACTGCTCCGGAGTGAAACCACGGTCGCCCGAATAGCGATTGTAGGCGTGCCTCATCACATCATCCAGGCTCTTCTTGCCGCCGGTCGCGCGACGGATCCGGGCGTCGAGCAGGAAGCCGACGACGGGCCCCTTGACGTAGTAGCTGAGCTTGGTGGCGGGGTCCCGTCCCACTCCGGAAGTCCCGGAGGCCCAGACGTCCAGGGACGCCTGCTCGAGCGTCTGGACGAGCCGTCCTTTCGAGTTCTGGAGTTGCCCGATGTGCGAGGACAGCATGCCCAGGAGGTCGTTCGGCCTGGCGAGCCCGGCGCGGCTGATGATCAGGTCGCCGAAATAGGTGGTGAGGCCCTCGGCGATCCAGAGGCTCTTGGTTGAACGGCGGGTGCTCGTAGTCGAACGGTCCCAGCTCGATCGGCCGCAGTCGCTTGACGTTGAACGCATGAAAATACTCGTGGCTGATGAAGGAGAGCCAGCGCACGGAGCCCGGCTCCCTCCCGCCTCGGGGACTCGCGGTCAACAGCGTGGAATTCTTGTGCTCCAGCCCGCCGCCGCCGGGGCGGAACACGTTGAGGAAGACGTATCGCCGGAACGGCAAGAAACCCCAGAAGCGACGCGCCTCGCCGACCATCTTCTCCAGATTGCGCGCCGCGAGCTCGCCGTCCCATTGGCCGACCTCGCCGGCATCCGCGAGGATGTGCTGACTGCCATCGACCGAGAACTCGTGGATCGACAGGTCTCCGGCGACGATCGGCGAATCGACCAGCGTGTCATAGTCCTCGGCGCGATAGTGGTTCGGCAGGCCGTCGGGGGCCGGATCCATCGCCGTCGCCGAACGCTTGCAACGAGCCGGCAACTCGAGCCGGACTTCATGAGGACGGCGGACCGGCTCGACCAGCGTGACGCAAGTTGCCGCCCCGTTCAAGACGACGAGGTCCTCGCCGACCCAGTTCGTGGTGACGGACCGGCGATCGCAAGTGAGCCGATACGTCACGACCACCTTCGGACCGCCACCCGTGTTCGTGATGGTCCAGCGGTTCTTCTGGGGATGTTCGACCCCCAGCGCCGCCCCGTTCGTGGCCCGTGCCGAGAGGCCCTGGATCTTCTGGGCGTAGTCCTCGAGGCGATAGAATCCCGGCGACCAGACCGCCATCATGAGGGCGATCTCCGGGCGCCCTTGAGTCGGGACCGTGGCCTCGACCTCGGCGATATGCTGGCCGGCCGCCGGGAATCGGATCGCGTAGATGATCGGCTCGGGTCCCTCCGCGGCACCGGCCCGCGGGACGAGTCCAGCGAGCCCCACGACAACCCCAAGCCAGCCTGCCCGCGACATCAACCTCATGATCCGCCTCGCTTTCTGGACGCCCATTCGGGCACGAACCGCTCGCGCGATGCGGACGCTCGCCGGCCTGCACCGCTGGCGGCTGATGCTAGCCTCGCATGATGCGGATCATGAGGAAAGAGGTGAGTCGGTCCACAGGCGAGATTGGCCACGCGATCACGTCAGCCCGGCGAGGTCGCGAAGGAGCCTGGCCGCAGCATCGGCGTCCATGTCATCGACGCCCGGAAGCGGGGACGCGATGGGATTCGCCGCGCGCGCTCGAGCCGCGTCGAGGTCCGGGCTTCGCCGGCCCGCGGGGCACGGCGTCGCCCCATGACCGCCTCCAGGTCTCTCGGATGTGGGACAAGGTGCGCTCGACCGTGGCTGCCGAGCAGTCGAGCTTGACCGCGATCGCCTCGTTGGTGTGACCGGCCAGCTTCCAGATGGCGACGTGTCGGACATCGTCGGTCTCGAGCAGGTCGAGCAGACGCTGGCAGGCGTCGAAGGCCAGGAGGAGGAGGTCGGGCGGAAGGGCCGGGTCGACGACCTGGCCCAGGGCGATGTCGTCGATGGGCCGCCCACCCGATCCCTTTGACCGGCTGAGCAGCGTGAACACCTCTCGCGCGGTGGCCGACCGCAGGACCTTCGTCAGGTCCACTCGGTTGGCCAGTTTGAGCTGACCGCGGCTCGATTCCGCGGCAGACCTTCATGAAGGCTCGCGAGGCGGCATCCTCCTCGTCCGCCGGACCTCGCGATGCATTCATCGCCTTCAAGCGTTTTCGAGCATAGGCCGTCAAGTCGGCGAAGAACCGTTCCCAGAGTTCTCGCACGGCGGCATCGCGTCGCAATTGCTCGGTGCTCTCCAGGTCGCGAATGATGCGTGTGATCGTTCCGGGGAGCTTCATTCGCCGCCCTCCTCCTAGGCTTGCGCATCGCGAGTCGTCGATCCGCTACCAGTACGCCCTCGCTGGGAGTCCGTGTCTCAAAAACTGTCTCGGTTCGAGTTTTCCGTCTGATCCATTCGAGCCTCAATTCATCGAGGCGACGCCCGACGGCTTCGACGGAGAACCCGGTGGGCTTCTACGGGAGCATCTCGTGCACCCTTTACAGGGACAAACCGAACCCTTACCCTGCGTGTCGCAAGTCGCCGGAGCGTTGCACGAGGAACGGATTGGCTGTGTGCGATCGGAATCGCCGGAGGTTCGGCGGTCCGGACCGACGGGTTCCAGGGCCACAGGCTCAGCCGGGACGCGATGGACTCGAAGTGTCTGGCCGAGAGCGTGAGAATTGTCGGTTGCGCAACGAGAGTCGAGTGACGTCGAGCGATGAGAGGACAGCCGGCGCAATCGCAGGAAAGGTCAACTTACAGTAGCCCGCAAGGCGCAACAATACGGGAAAGGAACGCTCGGGGAGGGCGAGGCGAACCGTTCATCGAACCCGCCTCGCACTCCCGCAGAACCCCAATGGTCCAGGCTTGGCCGTTCAATCCTTCTTCTCGCCGGACTTTTCTTTCTTCAGCTTGAAGAGGAACGCTTCACCTTCGGCCTGCTCGAATTCCTTGGGCCGGTCCTTGCCGGGCAGGGAGACACAGAGCGTGAGCTTCTCTTTGTCGAGCTTGTAGATGCACTGCGAGGTCTTCCCCTTGGCGTCCTCGGGGCCCTCGTTGATGAGGAAGTCCACGGTCGCGTGGGGCTTGGCCTTCGCGTCGACCTTGACCTTGCAGGTGTAGTCGATCCCGTTGACGCTCGCCTTGAGCGTCTCTCCTTCGAAGGTCCATTTGGAATCAATCTCATCCGACTCCGAGACCCAGGTGCCTTTCAAGGATTTGAGCACCTCGGATGAAGACTTGTCGTCATCACCCAGTGCGAGGACAGCGCCCCCGCCCAGGCTGAAACCCGCCCAGAGGGCCACGACCAGGAGGATGGTCAGGCCGGTCCCGGACGTACGCGAGCCGATTCGATTCGATAACACCATGATCAACATCCCTCAAGAAGTACCGCCGTCGGTTCTGGATCGGGGCATCCTGCGAATCCGATCTCCCGTTCACTGGACGAGCCCGGCCCGTCGAGCTAACTCCGGGATTGAATCATTTCGGAGATGACGGTGCAAGAGTCTCTCGCCGAGCGGTGGATTTATTCAACACCGGTTGTCCACTTCCCATCGAGGCGACCGCCGGTCCGGCCGGTGGGCCGCGGGGCTGCCTCGAACCGGGCGGGAGCGCGCGGGCGATCGGCGGGCGAGGGCTTGCAAGAAGGCCGGGAGATCGTCAACATTGATCCGATGCGCGCCGGGCGTGGGCGGTCTGTCAGCTCGGCAGGACAGGAGGGCAGAAAGGAGCCGTGATCGATGATGATTGGGAATCGTCGGCGAGCTCGGCATGGGGTCGCGCAGGCCGCTGAGGTCGCGGCAGTGATCCCGATCATGGCCGTGGTCGGCATGGCTTTCTGGGCATGCAGCGGGGGTCAAGCGATTGCGGCACAGGGGACCGGGTCGGAGGCCAGGCCGCGGACGAGTGCGCCGCCCCTTTCGCCCCAGACGGCGCGCCCGGCCACTCGTACAGATCGGCCCGCCGCGCCGGTGGATCCGTCCAAGAGCGTGCTCCCCTCCGACGATTGGACCTTCCGTCCGACCGTGGTGGTGCGACGGGGCACCTCGCAGGGCAGCGGGACCATCATCGCCTCGATCGATGGGGAGACCCTCGTCCTGACCGCCGCCCACGTCGTCCAGGAGCGCGGGCCGATCATCGTCGAGTTGCACCGATACAATCTCGGACAGGAACGATCGCGACCCACACCGAAGCCCTGGCCGCGATCCCTCAACGCCTTCGTGGCGGCCACCGACCCGGCCGCCGACCTGGCCATCCTGCGCATCGAGAAGATCCCCGCGCTGCCCTATGTGGCCCGGCTGGCCCCCAGCCACCCGGAGCCGGCGGCCGATTCGCTGGTAATCTCGATCGGGATCGACCTGGGGACCAAGCTCTCGAGCTGGAGCACGCGACTGGTGGAATCCCTCTGGTTCGAGCTCAATGAAAGCCACGACGAACGCCTCTTCTTCATCACCAACCAAGCCCCCGAGCACGGCCGATCCGGCGGGGGCCTCTTCCTCGACAACGGCGAGCTGATCGGGGTGTGCGTGGGACACGCCGAACTGGTCCGCGGGCACCGCATGGGCGTCTTCGCCTCGCGCGAGAGCATCCGTCAGCTCCTGCTCGACCACCGGCTGGACACCATCGTCGCACTCTCCGAACTGCGACAGTCTCGCCTTAGTGGTCGATCCGGCGGTCGATCCCTCAACGGCCGGACCAGTGCCGGAAGCTCGACCGTCGCACCCGTCACCAAGACCCACGCGGTCAACGAAAACCGCCGGTGATTCTCGGATAGGACGAGGGATTCCGGATTCCCGATTCCGGATTCCGGATAAAGAAGGATTCGGGAATCCGGAATCCGGAATTCGGAATCCGGAATCCGGAATTCGGAATCAAGGCTCCCCCAGATGCGCGCACGGCGAGGGATCCTACGGAGGAAGACGATCATTTCCCGCACCATGGCCTCGGCGACTCATTCCCTCTGCATCGCCGCCATGGGCTTCTGGGCCGTTTCCTCGGAGGTTTGATAACGCTCGGGTGCGTACCGCTTGGCGAGCAAACCGGTTGCTTCCTCGACGTTGATGGCCTGCACCAGGACGCCTTCCTGCCCATAGGGTAAGTACGCCTGACACTGGCCCGACGGGTCGATAAGACTTGTCGCCGATTCCTGGAAGCGCAACGCATAATTGACGCTGGCGAAGTAGATCGTGTTTTCCAGGCCGCGACACATCATGGCCTTCTCGTAGTAGGGTCCGCCGGCCGCGCCCCACTGCGTGGGACAGACGCCTTCCTGATCGCTCCCCGTGTGCTGCGGATGAAAGACGATCTGGCGCCCCGCGCCGCCGCCCAGCGCACCGTCTCGGGATAGCGCCAGCCCTCATGACAGATCGCCACGCCGAACTTCAACCCGTCGATTTCAAAGAGTTGCCGGGTGTTTCCCGGCACATAGAACGGATCTTCGGATGGGTCCAGTTGGTTCTTGGTTTGGTATCCCTGAATCCGGCCCTGGGCGTCGATGACATAGGCGGCAATCTGCCGACCCGCACCCGTGAGCCGTTCCGTCCCGAGGATCGCGGCGACCGAATACGCTCGCGCCGACTGCGCCACAACCTCGAGTACCCGCGCGTGTCTCCGATTGACCGAAGGGTAACACGTCAATACCCACTCCCCGCAAGCCGGGGAGATAGGCTTCCGGGAAACACACGATCGCCGCGCCCTGGGAGGACGCTTCGGACAGGAACGTCTTGATCTTGTCCAGACCCGCATCGAGTGATGAGGCAACACAGGGTGACGCCAGTCCAATGATCATGAACGACCTCCGTTGAGAACGGGTCCGACCAAGTCGGCGCCCGGCGAGAAACGCCCTGGCTCCGGGCAATTCAAGCCGCGGTTCGTCGGCGACCGTAGCCGGTGATCGGATGCGCGGCGGATGACGGGTGCCTCACCATCCTCATTACCCCGCGCCTCCGTGTTGATTCGATTGGATGATCGCCCAGATCACCGACTTCACGATATCGGCGACGATCGACAAACCCACCATCTTTAGCCCTTTGGGCTTCCCCTGGATCATCCAGACGAGCCCGGCGATACAGCCGATCACGGAGCAGAGCAGGCCAACGACGATGTCCCCCGTCGATAGGTCCGCCTCATCCGAACTATATTTCTTCTTCTTCTTGGATTTCGCCTTCTTGAGCGTCGCGTCGAAGACTTCGCCGCAGAAGCGGCACTTGGCGGCCGTGGCCACGATCATCTCGCCGCACATCGGACAGGGGCGACGGCCGTCGGTCTCCGACGCTGGAGCCGCGGACGAGGCGGGAGTGGCCACGGCATAGGGCTTGTCCGAGTCGAGATCGCCGTAGGGGTCCACGCCGCCGGGCGGTTCCACGAGTTCTGCGTCGTAGACCGGTTCCGGACACGTCACCGAGGATCCGCATTGCGGGCACTTCGAGGATTTGCCCGCCGCACTGTCCGGCGCCTTGAGCTTCTTGCCGCATTTCGAACACGAGAACGAGATCGGCATGGGGTGGTCCTTTTTTCAGTGGTCAGTGGTCAGTCAATGAACACCGGACACGGAAGACGGAACACGGAACACGGAACACGGAACACGGAACACGGAAAACTCTACTTACTATCCCGAAGGGCGAATTCCAGTACGGTCTTGCCGAGGACGATCCGATCGCCGGACTTGAGGATCTGCCGCTGGACGGGGATGCCGTTGACGTAGGTCCCGTCGGCCGTCTTGAGGTCCTCGATTTCGAAGCGGCCGCCGCGGTCGTGGATCAGGGCGTGGCGCGGTTCGATCGCCTCGTCCTTGAACAGGTAGACCTCGGCCTTGGGCGAGCTGCCCAGCACGGTCGGGTTGCGGAAGATGACGAACTGCTTGCCGGCCAGCGGGCCGGCCCGCATCAGGAGCCAGGCCGACTTGGTCCATTGCTCGACGATGCCGACGAACAGGCCGACCATGAGCCCGATCAGGGTCAGTCCGATGGCGCGACTGAGCCAGGCCTCGCCATCGGTCGGGGGGATGATGATGGAGATCGGGTCGAACACCAGGCCGCCCAACAGGCCGCCGAGCACGGCGCCGAGCAGGCCGTTGAGGATCACTTTCGACTCACGTAGCGCGATCCCCTGGCCGATCCCGGCGGGGATCGCCGCCAGGCTCCAGGCCGCGCCCCGGCCCATCATGAAGATCAGAAGGGCGATGCCCGTCGGCATCTCACCTTTCTGGGGGTTCGTCCAGAATCGGAACATGATCCCTTTCATGATCGCGAAGATGATGCCGGCGGGGATGATCACGATCAAGCCGCCCACGAAGCCGATTCCCAGTCCGACCAAGGCACTGATCGCGGCCCGCGGCAGGTTGCGGCACATGATCCCCTCCGCCGCGCCCAGGAACAGCCCCACGAAGCCCGCGACCGTCGGAAAGAGCAGGAGTCCGATCAAGTTCTCGCCGATCTCCCGGTCGCTGATGAACGGCTCGAAGATCATCCACCCCACGAACGCACCCAGCCCGCTGGCCAGGCTGAGGTAGAAGTAGCTCGAGTAGACCACGCGGAGGATCCACGGTTGCGTTTCGATCTCGGGCAGCGCCCGGCTCAGCATGGACTGCTCGTCCAGGAACGCGTCCACCTTGGGGGCGAACAGGTCCTCCTCGGTCAGTCGGAGCGGCTCCTGTGACATGGGCGCGGACATGGGCCGGGTCTCCTCTGGGAAGCCGCGAAGGGATCGAATGGAACATTCGAGATTCAAGATTCAATAAATGTAATCTGCTATATCAGAAGAAATTACATTTATTTCTACCTCGAATTTGCGATCTTGAATCGATTCTTCCACAGGCTCTCGATCTCTCGACGGGGGATCGTGGTCATGGCTTCTTGGCCTCGGTGGGTGCAGCCGGCGACGGCGGCGGATCCTTGGCGACCGGCGGGGCCGACGACTCCCGGCCCCGCGCGGTCTCGGCATACTTCTCGAGCAGGAATCGGCGGAGGTACTCGTCCTCGGTCGCGGTATTTCCATACCGGACCTTGATGTCCTCGATCCGCCGTGAGGCGCCCCTCAACTGGTCGCGAATCTCTCCGAATGCCGAATCCGCCTGCTGGGCCTTGGCCTGCGCGGCATCGAGCGGTCCGCCGACCCCCACCAGGTCGCGCTGCAATCGATCGAGCTGATCGGAAAGGCCCAGGCGGAGGAGAGACGCGACGCCGTTGCTCGCCAGCATGCTCTCGACGAATCGCTGGCGCTCCCACCCCGAATACAGCGTAGCCAGCAGGTAGCCGACGAGGAAGACACCACCATAAATCAGGAGCCGCCCCATGGGCGGGAGCGGGTCGTCGGGGCGGCCTTGCGCGGCGGACCCCGGCGCTCGTGCGGTCCCTGTCCCTCCGCCCGTCGGCCCGCCTCGGCGACGATCGCCGGCCGATTCGCCCGAACCTTCCGCGCCGGCGGGCAGGCCGGTCACGATGCGGTCGCCGACCCAGAAGTGTTCGGTGAGGCTCGGCTGGTTCTTCTGCCAGACGAAGACCCCCTCGATCTTGCGGATCGGATCGATCACATGGGCGATCTGGCCCGGCCCGGAGAAGAAGTTTTCCTGGATGAACCGGTCGCGATCCGAGAGGAAGATCCCGAAGTCCGGGTGGGTGTGGTACCAGCCCACGATCTTGAGCGCGGCGAATTTCGTATCCATCTCGCTGTTGATCTTCGCCCAGGTCTGGTGGGTGAACGTCACCTCGGCAAACTGGGTCTTGGCCCCCTCGCCGCGGATCGAGTCGACGATCTTGACGAATGGCCCGACCTCGTCGCGATGCCAGCTCCCGACCAGCACCCCGCAGATCTCGACCGAGGTATCCTCGCAGGCATGCTTCCAGAGCGCGGCGTGGACCTCGGGCGTGAAGAACACGCGGAACGGCTCGCTCCGCCCGCCGGGGAAGACCTCCTGCGGCAGCTCCTCACGCTTCAATAGCCGGATATCGAGCTCGTCCATGTTGTCCAGTTTTCAGTGTCCGGTTTTCAGTTTCCAGTACGTAAACTGCCCTGACCGCGTCGCCTTCTCGAGTCGCTTTCCCCCACGTCGCTCACTCTCGGAGCCCGCGAAGATCTCGATTCAAAATGAAATGCCGGTCGTCCCCGTACCGAGCATGATGTTCATCAAATCTCGGATTTGAAAACTTCTATCCAATTCATCCACATTCTCTCAGCTCAGTTCAGTGGACCGAGGACATCGCCGCGATCGCCGCCGAACTCGTAGAACCGCTGCAACATCCCCGCGCGGCCGCCGAGAACGTCCCACGGCGGGATCCCGATCTCGGCGAGGGTCCTGTCGAGGAGGTCCTGGTGGCGACCGTCGATGGTGTGGAACATCGCGGGCGTGCGGGGGCGACCGCAGCGCGGGCACCGCCCCTGGGCCTCGGTGACCTTGCCCAGCGACGCGAAGATCGGCTCGCCCTCGCCGCAGTCTTCGCAGCGGAGCGAGGCGAGCAGGTCCCGGCCGGTCTCGAGCACCGCCTCGGGGCCCAGGTCGGAGCGAACGCGCTCGAGAAGGTCGCCGACACGGATCGCGTCGGCCCGCGCGGTGAGGACCTCGACCGGCTCATCGGCTTCGTGCGCCGGGCAATCCTCCTTGCGAGTGTAGCTCACGAGGTAGCTCTGGTGATGGCTGCCGTCGAAGACGAAGCCCTGTCCGGCGATGACATCCAGGCCGTGGAGATACTTCACCGCCTCCTGGACCTGCACCCCGGCAACGATCGAGGCAGTCGTGGGGGTCGTCGGCACTTTGCCCTGCTCCATCTCGCCGCGGGAGAGCAGGGCACAACTGCGCCGGGCCTCGAGCATTTTCCAGTCGTTCTCGCCCATGGTGCACTCATAGCAGGGCCCGGTGGCCGGGTCGAAGACCCGTGCGACGCCGTCGAGCCGTTCGATCGCCCCGTCGATCCAGACCTTGCCGGCGCACGCCGCCGCCAGGTTGATCGCGACCCGGGCCTCGCGGTTGTCCAGGCCGCCGAGGATCACGTCGGCCCATCGATAGATCCCCAGCCCCAGGTCGTAGACCACGTTGCCGGAAAACGGCCGGACGCGGATCCCGGCATAGATCTCGGCCGCCCGCTCGGCGGCGACCTCGGCCTTGGGCCGGCCGCAGTCGCGCTCCCGGAAAAGGATCGAGCGCGACAGGTTCGAGTTCTCCACGCGATCGCGATCGGCCACGAAGACCCGGCCCACGCCCAGCAGGGCCAGGTCCTTGAGGATCTCGTTGCCCAGCGCCCCCGCGCCGATGACCAGGACGCGCGCACCGGCCAGCCGCTCCTGGTCCCACCAACTGATCAGCCGGAACCGAGCGAACCGGTCCTCCCGCCCCGCCGCGGTCTCCGCGTCCTCGATCCGGATCACGTCGCTCAAGGTCGCGCCCCTCCCCGTTTCCTCAGAGTGGGCACTCGGGGCCGACGGGTGACACCCGGCCGTCGCCGGCTCGCGCCCGGCGGTGATCTCCGGCTGGAGCCGCAGCACGTCGCCGCTGTGGATGTCGGCCGAGGCCAGGGTCTGGTCGTCGAGCAACTGCCGCCCGCTGGCCTTGTGGTGGAACTTGTAACTCATCAACTGCCCGTCCGGGCTGTATCGCGGCAGGTTCATCTTCTCGACGAGGACGGCGATCACCCGGTTCACCGGGGCGTCCGACGGCAGCTCAACTAACTGCTTCTTATTGCCCGTCGCGTCCCAGACCTCGATCGTGAGCTTGTTCATATCGGTGGTCGGTCGCCAGTGGTCCATGGTCTGCCGTCCGTGACCGGTGGTGAGTGGCCATCGGGAGAGAAGCGGACGATCCGAGATAGCCTCCGGCGGCCTTCCGGCCTCCTTGACCGCGTCCTGGGCCACCGACCCCTCTGTCAGAAAGTTTAGGATGCCCCGGCGGTCGATCGGAAACAAGAGGCGACTGAACCGTTTTCCCCCGACCATTCGATCGCGAGATGGCTTGCCCGCCGACGGCCTGTCCCTTTAAGATCGAAGGAGAGTGACCGGCGATCCAATCGAGGAGGGACGCCGCCCGGATCCGGCCGTGGGCCGTTCCGTCGGCCAACCGCCCCAGAGGGGCCTGTTCCGCGATCGTCGCCGACCTCATCCATATGGACTTATCTGGAGAATTCCCAAAATGTTACGGTGGGTGATCTTGGCGGTGGCCGTGGTCTTCCTGACCGCGGCGGCGACCTTAGTGCCCCTGTACCTGCCGGATCCTGAGGCCTGCGCCCAAGACCCCGGTCAATGAAAGCCGGGGGCCCCAGCCCAAGGTGGAGATCGACCAGGATCCGATCTACGATTTCGACAAGATGTCGCAGCATGACAAGGGGATGCACACCTGGCGGATCAAGAACACCGGCGAGGCGACCCTGGAGTTGTGGATGATCGGGAAGCCGACATGCTCCTGCACGATCGCCAAGCTCGAGGGTAACCAGAAGGCGGTGGTCGAGCCCGGCAAGTCGACCACGATCGACCTGGAATGGAACACCAAGGAGTTCCATGACGAATATTCGCAGGGGGCGGAATTCGGGACCAACGACCCGCTCCACCCCACCTTCCATCTGACGATCAAGGGGAAGGTCCACCCACCGGTGGTCGTCTACCCCCCGGAGATGATCCAGTTCCCGACGATCTCCAACGAAGAGACGAACGGGCGGATGTTCGCGGTTTACTCGCTGGACCGGCCCAAGCTGAAGGTGACGAAGGTGACGACTTCGAAGCCGGACCGGATCGTCACCACGGTCAGGCCGTTGACGCCCGATGAAGCCAAGTCTCTCAAAGTCGAGGAGGGTTTTAGCATCCTCGTCGAGGTCAAGCCGGGCATGCCCCAGGGCCAATTCCTCGATGAGGTGGTCGTCCAGACCGACCATCCCAAGCGGCCGGAGGTGAGGGTCTCCGTCGGGGGGAAAGTGATCGGACCCATCAGCATCGTCCCACCGGGGTTGCGGATGCGCGATGTCACCCGCCGGGAAGGCGACTTCCCGTGACCTGACCCTGATGGTCCGTGGCGGCAAGGAGACGCATTTCCAGGTCGTGTCCAAGCCGGAGCACGTGGACGTGGACGTCTTGCCGGACGATCGGCCGGGCATGAAGGGCCGCTATCGCTTGGCGGTCAAGGTGCCCCCCGGCACCGCCGCGGGGCCGATCGAGGGCGAGATCGTCTTGAAAACCGATCATCCCCTCGTCGGTGAGCTGAAGATCCCGGTCGATATCCTGGTCTCCCGATCGGGCCCTTCTTGAAGGCTCTTGAAAGGCTGAAGGATGACGGCTGAAGGCTGAGTAGGATCGGATTGATTCAGCCTTCAGCCTTCTGACGACGATGCCTTTCCCCCGAAGACCGGGATGCGGGAGATCGTCTGTACTTCACTTCACCGCGTATTGCGTACGGGAGGATGTCCGAGATGGTTCGCTGGATCGTCCTGGCGTGTGCGGTGGTGGTCCTGACCGTGGCCGGGACTTTCGCCTTCTGGTATGGGTTGGACACGGACACGGAGGCGCCCCCGCCCGTGTCATTCCATGAAGACGAAGGAGGCCAACCGAAGGTGAAGCTCGTCGGCCAGCCGGTCTTCGACTTCGGCACGATGCCCAAGACGTCCGATGGCGTCCATTCGTGGGAGATCCAGAACGTCGGCGAGGGCGAGCTCGACATCTGGCTCGAGGAGACCTCATGTTCGTGTACCGTCGCCACGCTCGAGAACGATAAGACCAAGGGCAAAGGGAAAGGGGAGAAGAAGCGGGTGAAGGTCGCCCCGGGCGGCTCGACATCGATCGAGGTGACCTGGGAAACCAAGAATTGGGTCAAATTCCACCAGACGGCGACGCTGGGGACCAACGACCTGGACACTCCCATCCTCAGCCTGACGATCCGAGGAAAGGTCCTCTTTCCGGTGGAGGTCGAGCCCTCGGACACGGTGGCATTCCCCAAGATCTCCAACGAAGAGACCAATCGGTCGGAGCTCACGATCCTCTCGCCGGACCGGGCTGGGCTGAAGGTGACGAAGGTGACGAGCTCGAACCCGGACCGGATTGTCGCCGACATCAAGCCCATGACGGCCGAAGAGCTCAAGACGCGACGAGTCCCGTCGGGTTACCATGTCGTTGTGGAGGTCAAGCCGGGCATGCCCCTGGGTGAGTTCCGGGAGGAAGTGGTCTTTCAGACCGATCATCCGAAGCAACCTGAGCTGAAAGTGACGGTCGCCGGGAAGGTGATCGGGCCGATCAGCGTCTTCCCCGACAAACTCGGGATGCCCAGCGTTTCCAGCCGGAAGGGGGCTTCGAGCGACCTCACGCTGATCGTCCGCGGCGGGAAGGCGACGCAATTCCAGGTGGCCCATGTGCCGGGGAAGCTCCAGGTGGCCATCGCGCCGGATGACAGGCCGGGCGTGACGGGACGGTATCGCATGAGGGTCACAGTGCCCCCGGACTCTCCCCCGGGCCTCCTGGACGATCCGATCATCCTGAAGACCGACCACCCCAAGGTCGGCGAGCTGAAGATCCCGGTGACGATCTACATCTCGCAAGCGAACGCCGGCTGAGCCCAGCCACGCCGGCCTTGGCCCTTCCGATCGATCTGATCTGTTCGCCGATCTGCCAGGAGGCTAAAACCTCAGGATGTCGTGAGCGGCGCGTGGCGAGTGAATGTGTGAAGATGGGGAAACCTGGTGAGCGGGGTCGATTCCGAAGTGGCTCCGTCTCAAGGCGGGACTCCAACCCGCCCATCGCGGGTTGACCGTACACTCGCCACGACAAAGGAGATAAGACGATGACTCGAATCGACTTCCGCCCCTGGGCCGGTGTTATCTTGTTCGTGGCGGTCCTGGCCTATGTGGGATGCTCGTCATCGAGCCCGACCAGCCCCTCAGCCTCGCCCTCAACCGTCTCGAAGAGCGGACCGACCGGTTCGCCGGTCGGGAGCAGCGCGACGACGCAGAAACCACTGGCCAACCTGGGCAATCCCGCGGCGGTCCTGATCGTCACGGGCGAGCAACTCGGCTACCTGGAGCCGTGCGGTTGCACCGAAGGGCAAGTTGGCGGCCTGCTCCGCCGCTATGATTTACTCGAGCGGCTGCACGAGCAGAACCAGTGGCCGACCTGCCAGATCGACCTGGGGAGCCTGATCAAGAACCCGGCCGTCGCCCGCGGGGGCTTCGAGCAAGCGAAGCTCAAGTTCGATTATTCCCTCCGGGCCCTGAAGCTGCTGAACTACAGCGCGATGGCACTGGGCGCCGAGGACCTGAAGATCGGCGTGGGCGAGGCCCTGAGCCGGTTCGACAACTACCTCGGCGGGACCACCAAGGTCGTCGTCGCCAACGTGCAGCCGGCCGCCGGATACGAGACGATCTTCCAGCCCAGCCTCGTCGTGACCGCCGGCCCGGTGAAGCTCGGCGTCACCGCCGTGATCGATCCCGAGTCGCTCCGCAAGCTCGTCGATCCCGACCAGGAACTGCTGCTGCCGACCGTCAAGAGGCCCGAGGAGGTCCTACCCGACGTGCTGGCCGCCCTCGAGCCCAAGAGCGACTACCAGGTACTGATGGTCCAGGGCCCGCCGGCGCTGGCCAGGCGGCTCGCGGCGGCCTATCCCGGTTTCGACATCGTCGTCGCGACGGCCGAGACGGCCGACCCGTTGACCCCCGAGCCCGACCGGCTCAACGGCGGCAAGACCTGGCTGATCGACGTCGGCCAGAGGGGGAAGTACGTCGGGGTCTTCGGGCTTTATCCCAAGGAATCCGAGCGCCTGCGCTACCAGCGCGTGACCTTGAACCAGAAATTTGACGGCCCGGCGAAGGCCATGAAGGCCCTGATCGAGGACGAATACCGCGACATGCTCCGCCAGGTCCAGGTCGTCGAGCAATTCACCCGGCACAACTATGTCAACGGCGCGCCCGGCGCGACCTTCGTCGGTGCCGAGAACTGCAAGTCCTGCCACCCGAACACGTATATCAAGTGGTCGACGACCAAGCACGCCCAGGCCTTCGTCTCCCTGGAAAAGGACCACAAGCCGAACACGATCTACGATGCGGAATGCATCACCTGCCACACGACCGGGTTCGAATACAACTCGGGCTGGCACTCCAAGGTGGAGACGCCCTACCTGGCCGGCAACCAGTGCGAGAACTGCCATGGGCCGGGCTCGAAGCACGTCTCCGAACCCGAAACCCCAGAGTTCCGCAAGCTCATGGCACTGACCGCCGAACAGGCGGACAAGAATGGTCTCTGCGCCCGCTGCCACGATCTGGATAACTCGCCGCATTTCGACTTCGCCACCTACTACGGTAAGATCAGCCACAAGGGCCTCGATACCTACACCGACCCGAAGGTCCATCGCGGTTTCGTCCCCAAATTGGCCCGATCCAGCCCGGCCGTCGCGGTCCCCGAGGTTCCCCAGAGCAAGCATTGACTCGAACCCGAGGAAAGGAGTCCCCGATGAGCGAAGCCGCTCCCCGCTCAGCCGGCCTGGTCGCCCGGTACCGCCAGGACCACCGCAATCCGGTCAATCACATCCTCCACGTCGGCGTGGGCTGGCCGATGGCCGCCGCCGCCGTCCTGCTGGTCCCGTTTCGTCCACTCTGGTCGCTTGCGCTCTTCGTGTCGGCCTACGCGATCATGTTCTTCGGCCACTTCGTCTTCGAGCGGAACATCCCCACGGTCCTCAAACACCCAAGCACGCCCTTCATCGTCGCCTGGTCGGTCATCCGCGGGCTCTGGAGTGGCCTGGTCCGCCTGGTGATGCCCCGGCGAGGCCGTTAAACTGGATGAGATGACTCCCCGTACCGAATGAGGGTCGAGCGATGGCGACAGCGACGGCTCCCGCCCCCACCATGCGGATCGGCCCGCAGGATCACGGCCGCCGCATGACGCTGGACGAATTCATCGCAGTCGATTTGCAAGAAGGTTGGCTCTACGAGCTGGCGAGAGGAGTCGTCGAAGTGACCGAGATTCCAGGCCCATGGCATGGTCGGATCGTCGATCGTTTCGCGCGGATGTTCATCCACTATGATGAACAGCATCCTGGCCTCATCAAGTATCGCGCCGGCAGTGGCGAATGCCGGATGAGATTGCCGGGCATGGTCTCGGACCGCCATCCGGACCAGGCGATCTACCTCGATCCCGAACCCTCCGGACCCAGGGTCTGGACGAAGTGGATCCCGCACATCGTCGTCGAGGTCGTCAGCCCCGGCGGCGAGGATCGCGACTTGATCGACAAGCGCGAAGAATACCTGCGCGTTGGCGTCCGCGAATACTGGATCCTCGACGCCGAAAACCGTCGCATGATCGTCCTCAGCCGCGAGGGCGATACCTGGGAAGAGACCATCGTCCCCGAGAACGGCACCTACCGGACGGTGTTCCTGCCTGGCCTGGAAGTCCGGCCCACGGAATTGCTCGGCCCCGTTGCGATTAACTGAACTTTTGTACACATTAGACTTGACAGCCTTTCGAGCTAACGGCTAGGCTAGCGGGTCCTGGGTCCATCGTCCCCACGCCTTGGTCTCAGCGATTCCTGGTCAAATCCGGGAGACCTACGGTCGGACCATGGGCAGGGTCAGGGGACCCGCGCCCAACATCGCGGGGCTGCTTGTCATCCAACCAAGGACCAAGAACCAAGGACCAAATCGCGATGGCCGATCCGATCAAGTACGAAGATTTCGCCAAGCTGGAGTTACGGGTGGCCAAGGTCCTGGAGGCCCGGCCGCACCCCAATGCGGACAAGCTGCTGCTCTTACAGATCGACGTGGGTGAACAGCAGAAACAAATCGTGGCGGGGATCCGGCAGCACTACACACCGGAACAGCTCGTGGGGAAGTTGATCGTGGTGGTCAACAACCTGGAGCCGGCCATGCTACGCGGCGAGACCTCCAACGGGATGCTCCTGGCGGCGACCTCGGAAGAGAAGGTGATCCTGCTCACGCTGGACGATCCGACCTGCGTGGTAGGGGCGAAGATCAAATAACGCCGGGTTCAGTGTTCAGCAAATCGATGTCTCCTTCCTGACCACTGACCACTGGGAACCGAAACGCGTGCGACGGGACCTTGGTGACTTCCAGACTCCGCCCGAGCTTGTCGCCGCGGTGCTGGACACCCTGGGGCCGATCGGTGCGCGTTGGCCTCGGGTGCTGGAGCCGACCTGTGGCCAGGGGCACTTTCTGGCCGGGCTGCTCGAGCACGCATCGCCGCCCTGCGAGATCCAGGCCATCGAGATCCAGCCGGCGCACTGCCGGGCAGCGGGCGAGCGCGTGGCGCGGTTCGGCGACCGCGGCGGCGGGGTGACGATCACCTGCGCGGACCTCTTCCGGCTCGACCTGGGGCGCGACCTTCGCTGGCGAAGAGGCGGTCCCTTGCTGGTCGTCGGCAATCCGCCGTGGGTCACGAATGCCGAGCTGGGAAGCTTGGCGGGTGCCCAGACGCCACCGAAGTCCAACGTCAAGGGCCTGAGCGGACTCGAAGCCCGGACCGGCGCCTCCAATTTTGACGTCGCAGAGGCGGTCTGGCTCAAGCTGGCCCGCGACCTCGCCGCCGAGGCGCCGACGATCGCGATGTTGTGCAAGACCTCGGTGGCGCGGAGCATCCTCCAGTTCGCCCACCGCGCCGGCCTGCCCATCGCCGACGCGACCATTCATCGGATCGACGCCCCGCGCTGGTTCCGCGCGGCCGTCGACGCCTGCTGGTTCCGCGTCACGCTGGCGAAGGCCGATACGGTGGGCGGAGGAGACGGGTACAGGACCATTCCGGTCTATCCCGCGCTCGAATCGGGCGAACCCGCCGCGGTGATGGGTTTCGCGCGCGGCTGGCTGATCGCCGATCGCGCGACGCATCATCGCTGTGCATTCGCCGACGGCAACTGCCCGGTGACGTGGCGGCAGGGGCTCAAGCACGACGCCGCCGCCGTGATGGAACTCTCGATCGACGCGGGCACGGGACAGCTCCAGGACCGGACGGGGCAGACCGTCGACGTCGAGGCCGAGTTCGTCTATCCGCTGCTCAAAGGGGCGGACCTGAAGCGGCCGCGGGCCGACCGGCCGTCTCGGGCGGTGCTCGTCACCCAGCAACGGATCGGCGACGACACGACCTGGCTCGCCGAGCTGCGCCCAGGCTCTGGGCTTACCTGCGGGCGAATGCCGGCCGGTTCGAACGACGCAAGTCGTCGATCTACCGCGGCCGGCCCCCATTCGCCTTGTTCGGCGTCGGACCCTACAGCTTTGCACCGTACAAGGTGGCGATCTCCGGACTGCACAAGACTCCGGTCTTCCGCGCCCTCGGACCGGTCAACGGCCGGCCCGTCATGCTGGACGATACCTGCTACGTCCTGCCCTGTTCGTCCGGCGCGGAGGCCGCCGCGATGGCGGCCCTCTGTAACGACCCCATCGCGCTGGAGCTGATCCATTCGGCGAGCTTTCCGGATGCCAAGCGGCCGATCACCAAGGCGTTGCTCCAGCGCCTGGACCTCCGGGCGATCCTCGAGCGAACCGACCCGCAGCGACTCCGGCGCGCGCCGAGGAACTGTTGACCGACGAGCTGGCCGACGTCGCGGCCGGCCGCTTGCCGGACCTCCTCGATCGGATCGACGACGCGCTCGAGATGTTGCGGAATGACCCGCTCCTCGCGGCCAAAGCCTACCGCGAGTGACCCATTTTTCACGGTTCCCAGGAGAGGACAACACGATGGCGTTCGCCACGATCCACTATTTCAGCCGGTCGCTCCGCAAGGCCTCCGCGTTCAACATCGTTTTCCCCGAGGAGCCGGCCGCAGCCCGGCCCTGGTCGACCTTCTACCTCCTCCACGGCCTGTCCGATGACAACACGATCTGGGAGCGGCGCACGAGTATCGAGCGCTACGTCGCCGGCTGGCCCCTGGTGGTGGTGATGCCCGATGGCGGCCGCGGGTTCTATACCAACGCCATCGATGGCGACGCTTTCGAGGACGACCTGCTCAAGGATGTCATGGGCCTGGTGGAGCGGACGTTCCCCGTCAAACCCGATCGTTCCGGCCGCGCCATCGGCGGGCTCTCCATGGGCGGCTACGGGGCGATCAAGCTGGGGCTGAAGCACCCGGACCTGTTCGCCAGCGTGAATTCGCATTCGGGCGCCGTGGGCTTCCTGCGCGGTGACCTCAAGCGGTCCAAGGAGCACTATCCCGAGTTCGACCGGGTCTTCGGCAAGTCGCCTGCCGGCGGCCCGGAGGACCCGTTCGCGATCCTCGAACGCATCGATCACGGCCGCACCCCCGCGATGCGGATCGATTGCGGCACCGACGACTTCCTGTTAGACCAGAACCGGGCCTTCCATGCCCAACTGGAGTCGCTTCATGTCCCGCACGAGTACCAGGAGTTTCCCGGCGCGCACGAGTGGGGCTACTGGGATAAACACATCCAGGAGGCGATTGCCTTCCACACCAGGAACCTGAAGATCCAGCGGATCAGCGGCTAGTCGAGGAGGCGGCCGTGTTGCGTGAACTCTCGGTGCAGAACCTGGCGCTGATCGAAGACGTGCATGTCGAGCTGGAGGCCGGTTACTGTGCCTGGACGGGCGAGACCGGCGCGGGGAAGAGCCTGCTCCTGACCGCGTTGGGCTTGATCCTCGGGGAGAAGGCGTCGGCCGACCTGATCCGCTCGGGCAAGACCGAGGCACGCGCGGCCGCGGTCTTCGAGATCGCCGATCCCGGGCTCCGGGCGGAGGTCGAGGCGATCCTGGGCGGCGACGGCGTGCTCGATGAGGACTCGCTGATCGTGACCCGTCGGATCTCGGCGCAGGGCGCGGAGGCGCGACGGTCAACGCCCTCCCGGTGACGATCGCCACGCTGCAAAAGCTGGGCGAGCGCCTGGTGGACATCCACGGCCAGCACGAGGGCCGCGCCCTGATGGACCCGGACCGGCAGCGAGAGCTGCTGGACGCCTACGGCGGGCTGAGCGACCGGCTCGAGACCTATCGGTCGGCGCGCCAGGCCCACGAGACGCTGCGCCGCAAGCGTCAGGAGCTGATCGACTCGGCCGCGGCGCGGCGGCGCGAACGGGCCTTGCTGGAATTCGAGCGCGACGAGCTGGCCGCCGCCGATCCGCGGAAGGGCGAGTCCGAGGAGCTGGCGCGCGAGGCCCAGCGGCTGGCCCACACCGACCAGCTCCGCACCGCGGCCGCGGAAGGCTATGCGCTGCTCTACGAGGCCGACCGCTCGGCGCAAGGGCTTCTCAAGCGCGTCGCGCGCTCGCTGGACCCCCTCGCGCGTGCCGTGCCCGAGCTGGCCGAGGCCACCTCGGCCCTCGAACGGCTGGCCGAAGAGACCCGCGAGGTCGCCTTCAGCCTCCGCGACCTGGGCCAGAGCTGTGACGACGACCCGGCGCGGCTCGAGGACATCGAGGCCCGGCTGGCCCTCTATCGGCGGCTGGCCGCGCGGTTCCGCTGCACGCCCGACGAGCTGGTCGACCGCCGTGCCGCGACCGAGGCCCAGCTCGCCGCGCTCGACCGCGACGACGCCGATCTGCTCGCCCTGGATCCGCCCCTGGCCGCCGCCTGGGCCGCGTTGAAGCAGGCCGCCGCCGCGCTCACCACCGCCCGGCGCAAGATCGCCAAGGACTTCGCCAAGGCCATCCAGGCGCGGCTCAAGCCGCTGGGCCTCGACGGCGCGCGGCTGAGTGTTGCCGTCGACCCGCGCGAGCTGGGCGACGACCCCACCGCGTCTGCGCCGCCCGGTTCCGGAAGCGACCGCGTCGAGATGCTCTTCTCCGCCAATCCCGGCGAGGAGGCCCGCCCCCTGCGCAAGATCGCCTCCGGCGGCGAGCTGTCCCGAGTGACGCTCGCCGTCAAGACGGTGCTGGCCGCCGTCGATCGCGTCCCCACGCTGGTCTTCGACGAGATCGACACCGGCGTCGGCGGCCGGCTGGGCTCGGCGCTCGGCAAGAACCTCGCCGTGCTGGGGCGCCATCACCAGGTGATTTGCGTGACGCACCTGCCCCAGATGGCCAGCTACGCCCGCCACCAGTGGGCCATCCGCAAACACGTCGAACGCGGCCGGTCGCGGACCACCATCGCGCCCCTCGACGAGTCCGAACGCATCGCCGAGCTCGCACTGATGCTCCGCGGCGATTCCGCCGCCGAAGGGACCCGCCAGGAGGCCAAGGCCATGCTCGCCGAGGCCCAGGCGATGCGGTGAAATGCGGGGTACGCTGCGAGGTATCGCGTCCGGCCTGGGGCTTGCGCCCCGGTGCTCACAGGGCACCCCACAAACCGCCTTCCACGCCCCTCGTCTACCCGTTCAGAACGGGCTTCCCCCTTCATCCATCGGCTCGACCACCATGGAGGAGTTCTCGAACCGGGTCAGGTTCTTGAGGAAGGTGAGCTTGATGGTATCGGTCGCCCCGTTGCGGTTCTTGGCGATGATCAGCTCGGCGATCCCCGGCTGGTCGTTGGCGTCGTAATAGTCCGGTCTATGAAGGAGTAATACGATGTCTGCATCCTGCTCGATCGCGCCGGATTCGCGAAGATCGGCCATGCGAGGGCGGCGGTCCTCGCGGCTCTCGACGGCGCGGTTCAACTGGGACAGGGCGATGACGGGGACTTCGAGCTCGCGGGCCAGCGTCTTGAGCCGCCGGCTGATCTTGGCGATCTGTTCCTGCCGGCTGTCGCGCGAGTCCTCCGAGTCGACCAGTTGGATGTAATCGACCACGATCAGGCCGAGCTCCTTGCGAAGCTTGAGCCGCCGCGACGAGGCCGTGATCTGGAGCATGTTGCGGGCGGGTGTATCATCGATGAAGATCTGAGCGGCCCTCAGCTCATTGTAAGCCTTCACCAGCTTATTCATCTCGAGCTGCATCTTCATGCCGGTCCGCAGCTTGTAGCCGTCCACTCGCGCCGGCGCCGAGGAGCCGCAAGGCGATCTCCATGTGGCCCATCTCCAGGCTGACGAAGAGCACGGGGACCTTGAGGTGGACGCCGGCATGGTCGCAGACATTCAGCGCCATCGCGGTCTTGCCCATGCTGGGACGGGCGGCGAGGATGACGAGCTGACCGGGCTGGAACCCGCCGGTGATGTCGTCCAGGTCATTCAGGCCCGAGGCCACCCCCGTGATGACATGCCCGCCCGAATCGGCTCGCCGGGCGATCTCGTCCATCGCCTTGATGACCAGGTCCTTCACCTCGATCGTCTCGCCCTGGACCTGGTCCTCGGCGATTCCATAGATCTTCCGCTCGGCCGATTCCAGCAGGTCCTGCGCGGTGTACTGGTTGGAATAACCCTCGCGGATGATCTCGGTCGCGCCGTCGATCAATTGCCGGCTGATCGATTTCTCCCGGACGATCCCGGCGTAATACTTGGCGTTGGCCGCGTGCGGGACGAAGTCCACGATCTCATGGAGCGTCTCATCCCCGCCGATCTTCTGGAACTGATCGCGCCGGATCAGCTCATCGGCCAGGGTCACTGCGTCGACGCCCTTGCCCAGGTCGTACAGCTCGCGAATCGCCTCATACATGATCTGATGAGCGTCGCGGTAGAAATCGCCGACCCCGAGGATCGGGATGACTTCATGCAGGACGTCATTGTCCAGCAGGATGCTGCCCAGCACGCTCATCTCGGCCTCGAGATTCTGCGGCGGCAACCGATCGCCCAGCGCGGTCGTGTCGGGCTTGGCCACACGACCGGAGCCGTTATAGTTCCCCTTGCCATTCCCGGGACCGTTGTTGACCGCCGACATCGTCCGTCAAGCTCCGTGGCTATCGCCTCTTTTCTGCGCACGACTCGCATGGGGGCGATCCCCTCACGAGCCGGCTCGACGCCACCGCTTGATGCGATCCCACCGTCGCCGGGTCGAACTCCTCGATTCCTTTCGGAAGATATCCTCCACAAATCCAGGATGCCCCACAAAATCGCCCCGGCTCCGGTCGGCATCATCTCTTACTGGACGTTTGTACCAAGGCGAGCCGATGATGTCAACTGCAATCTATTCTATACTCCGTGGCGTCCCTTCGCCGAGCGAACGGCCCTTGATCGGACGGATTCCAGATTCGGGATTCCAGGAACGGCGTGGAGAATCGCCACCTGGAGAGCGGAATCCAGGATCCGTCCTCGAGTTCGGCGGAGCCACTCGAGGCGCAGGGGAAGTCTCGGGGTGGTCTCCGACAGCGACCTCCCTCCGCCCGAATCTCAACCAACGGCTTCTTCGGTATGGGTCGGGACGACCCAGAGTTTGACCTCGCTGGCGATGTCCTGGGCCAGGTGGATCTTGATCGTGTAGAGCCCCAGCTCCTTGAGAGGTCCCTCGATCCGGACATTTTCCGGGTCGATCGGGAAGCCCTCCGTTCGAAGGGCTGCGGAAATCTGTTCGGAGTTGACCGAGCCGTAAAGGTGTCCTTCGGCGTTGGCATTGGCTTCGATGGTCAGCGAGCGCTGGGCGATCTGGGCCCCCAGATTTTGCAGGTCGGCACGCCGAGCCTCCTCCAGCTCCTTGAGCCGCTGGCGGTGCTTATCCACCATCCGCAGGTTATTCTGAGTCGCGAACGTCGCCAAACCCTGCGGTACCAGGTAGTTGCGTGCGAAGCCCGGGCGGACCTTCACCAGGTCGCCGGCCTGACCGAGATGAGGCATCGCCTGAGTCAGGATCAATTGAATGTAACCATGCTTGGCGCGGATGGGATGGTTGCGCCGACGCTCGACGCCCGGCTGCCGGGGTTGGGCCGCCGACGGGCCCCTGAGAGTCGCCGTGGAACTGTCGGTCGTCGAGGACGAGGTCTTGGTCTTGCTCGCTGTGCGCTTGGGCTTGGCTTTGCTGTCAGTCGTCTTGGCCATGGATCCGCTCGTTTCGTTCCTGTTCTAATCCAGCTCCGGCAGGTTGGGTTGGAAGGAAGGTGGCTCTCGGGACGCTGGCTCCGGAGTCCTTCGTGCACGTCACCGATGAGTCTCGCCGATCCCGGGAGCGAGGGTTCATGGAACCGATCGTAAACGCCGGGAAACCCGTTCGTGACTGAGGTTTTCGATCGGTTCGGTGGCAGTGGCGGCACATGCGCCCGCGGGAATCTCGCTCTAAAGTAACGTGGGGGGCCACTTTCGACCAATCGGTGCGTTTGTGCGCTAGTCGTCTCGTCCGTTGGTCTGTAGCGTGCTCTGCAAGCACCAATCCTCCGAGCAGGCCCGCTCCGATGCTCACAGAGCTCCCGACTCAGGGGCCACGGGCCGGGTTCTCGGCCCGCGCCGAACGCAGGGCGGCTCAGAACGGGATATCGTCTTCTTCTCGTTCATCGTCCATCGGGGGAGGGCCGCCTGGACCGCCGGGCGGTGGATAAGGGGCTCGCCCCGGTCCGTTGGCCGGGCCGCGGACCTCGCCGTAACCGCCCCCGGGTCCTCTGGCCGGTGCGGGACCGCCCCGGCGCATGCCGGCATCACGGGCCGGCGGCGGCGACGGTGCGAGGTCGTCGTCCATCCCGGCACCACCGCCCATTCCTCCGGCGGAATCGGCCGGCCGGGAGTCGAGAAATTGCACGCGCTCGGCGATCAGGCGAATCTTCGACCGCTTCTCGCCCGTGGTCTTGTCTTCCCAGGAATCCTTGCGGAGGAATCCTTCCACATGGACGGTCCTCCCTTTCCGCAAGAACTGGCAACAGTTCTCGGCCTGGCGATCCCAGACGGTTACATCGATGAACAGCGTCTCCTCGCGACGATCACCGTCGGGGCCCGCCCAGGAACGGGTGGTGGCTATGCCCAGATCGGTCACCGCCGTCCCGTTGGGTGTCCGTCGCAACACCGGGTCGCCGACCAGTTCGACCTATCAGAAACACCTTGTTCAAATCGGCCATCGCCTCGACCCTCCCCTCAAGCCCTCGTCAGCACCGTGCGCCGAGCCCGCATGCCGTCACGCCCGAATCCGACCACCGCATCGACGTGGATTTCGTGGCGCAGGTCAGATCGGCTCTCATCGAATAGTAGACGGCTGTTCCCCAACGGAAGGCTAACACATTTCCGCCAGATCGACAAGAGTAAAAACCCGCAGAAAAACCGGCAAGTCTCGTCGGCCCCAAGGGATCGGAAGGATGTGGCACGGGCATCCGGATCCCGGGCGTAGCGAGGATCGGGTGTTGAGGAGGGGCTGCTACGTCCGACGATCCGGATCAAGCGGGCGAATCGGCCCATCGGGACCATTCCGCAGGCTGAGCAATGGAGTTTTCTTCAAAATGAACGGAATCATTGGTCCGGGAAGGGGAATCCGACCGATTTGGTAACCCAGTAAGAAACCCGACGACCGCACCGCAAGGTCGATGGCCCCAGGCGGCAGCGGAGTCGGCGCAACTCGCTCGGCTCGACCGCGAGGGATCGGACCCCGCAGGTGGGACGGGCTCGGGCGGGCGGGACCAGGAATGGACGCCCCGACGGCGGTGAGTCCTCCCTCGAAGGACGGAACCGAGGGGCCGCCGAATACGCCAAGGAGGGTGGAGACAATGGGGTTGCCCCGCAAGAGATCGCCGCGACGGTCCACGAGGCGGCGCATCGCGCAATGGTCGGCGCTGGCCATGGGGGTGATCCTGCCCTCGGTCGGCTGCCAGGTGGAATACGGCGGCATGACGTTGCCCTCGGGCCGGTACATGCACGATGACGTCCAGTACTTCCCGAGCAGTCCGGACTTCCCCTGGGCCAATACCCAGGCCGCGACGCAACGGGCACGAATGCGTGCAATGGGGATCGAGCCGGGGCCGCCGCCGGGGCCCGTCGGCACCGTCCCATCTGGCATGGGCGCCCCGGCGCCGGTGTGCCTCTTGGAGGCGGCGTGATCCCGGTGCCTCCCATTCCGGGGCCTGTCCCCGGTCCGGCGGGCGTTCCCGGTCCAGGGGGTGTCGTTCCCGTGCAACCCGGTGCCGCACCGGGTGCTGGTGCCGTACCGCCACCCGGTGGAGCGGGCAATGTGCCCCCACCCGACGCGGCGCAAGGAGGCAACCCCCAGCCCTGATCGACCCCCACGACGTCGAATCCCGGGGTTTGATACTTCCTTGCCGCTCATGGTCCCCACGCGGCGAGACCGGCCCGCACCGGCCGGCGAGGCGACTCGCGGACTCTCAACCGGAACCACCCCTCCGGATTGAGAGACCGCGACAGCCCCGGCGGCAAAAGCCGATCTCGCCGCGTTCTCCCATTCCCCGGTTGTCTCGCCGCCTTGACGACGGTCGGTTCGGGCATCGAACCCCAGCCGATCGGGCGTCTCGGTCTCCGGCATGACTTTCGCCAGGTGATCCATGCACCCGGTCGTTGACGTCCCGGGAATCGGTGCCTAACTTACAACGGAATTCACTCCCCAAGATCCCGAGAGGCTCCTCGAATGAACAGCCCGATTGTGGGACAGGTCACGCTGGGAATCTATGCGGTGTTGCTGGCCGTGGGCGGTTTGATCGGATACCTGAAGGCCGGCAGCCGTGCGTCCTTGATCGCCGGGTCGATCAGCGCACTCGCTGCCTTCACGGCCCTGGGCCTCTCGATCGGCAACAGCCGATGGGGGACCCCTCTGGGGCTGATTCTCTCGATTGTTCTCTTCCTGCTGTTCGGCTACCGATATGCGGTCAAGACGCGCAAGTTCATGCCCAGCGGCCTCCTGGCAGTCGCCAGCCTGGTCGTCCTCGCCGTGATGTTCCTCATGAGGGACTGGAGCCGCGCCGAATGGGTGAATGAAGACGATCGGGACAACGTCTCGACCGCACCCACCGGGATTCCCGCCTCGAGCCGGAACCCGAACCGGTCGATCGGCTGAAGACGGGGCTCCCCTGTGGACCGAGACCCGATCATGACGGGATCTGGGCCGTGACGGTGTACTCTTTCCCATCACGGACGGTGCGGACGTTCATCTTGAGGACGTTCGCCGGAGCCGCATTGGCGATGATCCAGGCCAGGTTTCCACGCTGTTCGGTGACGTAGCCATTGATGGAGTGGATCACGTCGCCTATCTGGAGACCGGCCTTCTCCGCGGCGGTTCCCGGATAGACGTTGGTAATTTTCATGCCCCGCACGCCGTTCGCGTCGACCGTCGGCTCCTCGTCGATCCCGAGATAGCGACCTCGAGGGGACGCCGTGGTAACGGCGCCGGCGCCGGGAGCCACGTAAGCCGATGAATAGCCGAAGCCACCGGCCGGAGCGTTGTAACCCGCGGTCGTGAGAGGATAGCCATACCCACTAGAGCCTCCGTAACCGCCATAGCCGTAGCCGGAGTAGGGGTAGCCATAGCCCATCCCGTAACCGCCGTAGTAGGGAGAGCCATAGCCCATCCCGTAACCGCCGTAGAAGGGGTAGCCATAGCCATAACCGCCGTAGCCCAGCCCGTAACCCAGGCCATAGCCGCCGTAGCCCAGGCCATAACCGCCGTAACCCAGACCATAGAAGCCCGGGAAGAACCCAATCCCGCCGAACCCACCAAAGCCGCGGTTGCCAAAGCCGCCGAAGCCGCCCATGTGGCCCATGCCCATGCCGCCCATGCCCATGCCACCCATGCCCATGCCACCCATGCCCATGCCGCCCATGCCCATGCCGCCCATGTGGCCCCCGCCACCACCTCCATGTCCGCCGCCGCCACCACCACCGCCGTGGGCCATGGCCGATGAACCGGAGAAGACCCAGATCCCCGACGCCAGGACCAGCGCCATCAAGGGGAATCTGCCACCGCCCCGCACCAGCGAAAACATTGGTGTGCTCCTATCAAAGTGATCCGCAACTCCACCTCGGCAACCTTCCCGCTCAAGGTCGAGCCCGGAAATCCGGGCGAGTCGTAGGACGGCCCGCCTGTTCTTATATTACGAAGCCCATGCCGGGATGGGTCAAGGGCCTCCAGTCGCGAGAAGCGCGCGTTCACGATCCAGGGCGACTGCGGCTCTCCGGCACCGCCGGAGCGATCGGATCAACGAAAATCAACCTTCGAGACGGGACGTGTCGCGTGGTGGCCGGTTCTTTCGGTAGGGCGTGAGTAGGTCCTGGAGCGGCCGGCGGGCATCGTTTCGGATATCGTAGCGCGCCTCACCCGTCGGTCCATAGATCATGACCTCACCGCAACCGAAGCAGATCAAGCCCGAGCGAATCTTACCGCCAACCGACCATTCGACCGCATAGTCGGGATGGAAGCCCCCACATCGCTTCTCGCCGGAGAATGGCTCGAGCGTCCGCGGATCCGCCAGCAAGGCTTTGAGCTTCTCATCGTCCCCCGCCTTCACTTCGAGGGCCTCGCGATAGAACGGAAAGCCGTGCAACTCGACGGTCGGCTTGGCCTTCTTCTCCGCTGCGAGCGCAGTCGGTTCGTACATCGGGTGCGGGAGGCCCTCGTACAAGGTCAGCCGTTCGGCCTGTCGGATCGTTGAGCTCTCGGTCGGCCCACTCGAACAACCCGGTATCAAACCGAGTAACATGGCAATCACGGCGGTTCCGCGGCCTTGCGAGACCATGGCAACTCCTCTCGGTTCGACCGTCCCGCCTCTCACGACTCGACAGGGAAGAGGTAACCGGCGACGACGACCGTCACATTGTCTCTGCCCCCGCGTTCCAGGGCCAGGTCGATCAGCGCCTGACAGGCCGCATCGGAGGACGCATTGCCTTGCAGTACAGTCGCGATCGTCGCGTCATCGACCATGTCGGTCAGACCATCGGTACAGAGCAGGAGTCGGTCGCCGTCGGCGAGGCGGCAGTCGCCGGATGTCGGGCTCGGCCCCGGTCTCCCGGATGCCGATGGCCTGGGTCAACATGTGATGGAATCGCGAGGGAACCTCCTCGATGGGGATCGATTCGTGGTCGGCCATCTCCTGGGCCACGGTGTGGACGCGCGTCAATTTGTGCAACGTCCCTCCGCGAGACAGATAGACCGGCGAGTCGCCGACATGAGCGATGAGCAGGTCCGTGCCCAGGCTGTACGCCATGGTCAGCGTCGTCCCCATGCCGCTGAGCGCCGGCTGGCGCCGGGCCTGCTCGAGGATCGACGCATTCACGGTTTCGAAGCGTTTGACCGCCCTGGCGATCTGCTCTTCCGAATGGGAGCCGTCGCACCCCATGATCCAGTCGGGTGTGTCCAGCACGAGGTTGACCAGGAGCGAGATGGCCAGCCGGCTCGCGACCTCACCGGCGGCCATGCCGCCCATCCCGTCGGCGACGACCAGGCCATATCCCGTCTCCCCGAATTCGCTCGGTACATGACCGTCGGGCAGGCTCGTCTCGATCGTCTGGAGGAACCGGCCGAACCGGACGACCAGGAAGTTATCCTCGTTGTTGGATCTGACCTTACCTTGATGAGTCAGGCCTGCGAGATCGACCTGGACCGCCGCGCACGAAGCGCCGAGCGGGGCGGCTTCGGCGCGTGGCACTGGAAGATAATCGTCCGTCGTGTCGGTCAGGGTATTGGTCTGCATGGTTTCGCTCGCGGATGATTGGCCGGCATGGTCGACCCACCGATTGGATCGGTCGATGCGCAGGGGCCTCGAAGCTGCCGTGTTCAACACATGATTGTCCCGCTCGTCCGGGGAAGCCGCAAGCGGGTCTCGGTCAAGCCGACCGGCGACGGTCTGCTCGTCGTCCTATCCCGTCGATGGGCCGCCGGAATCCTCCCAGGGGCGTTATCTCCGCGCCAGATCGTCCAGGTGGGGATCGTACATGGGGTCTTCGTGCCCTTTGCGATCCTTGGACCCGGTGGGGCTCGATCGCCAACCTCCGAGGCAGTTGACGAGCCAATGCGGACAAACGCCGATCTCTCGAATCACGGACCAGGGGTATCCCATGCCATGACGCAAGATCGCCGCATTCAACAAGAATCCGCACAGCAGGCCGGCGAATAGGAAGATCCACGACATGGCGAGGAACAGGGCGAACCACAAAAGGCCGAGCGGTTGCTCTCGAACGGGGGCATGCTCGGGGATGCCCAGGGCATGGGCCAGCCCCATGGCGAGGAACCAGAGCGGCACGAATGAGCCGAACATGAGCGCGATCGGCAGAACAAAGAAGACGACCTGGTATCTGGCCGGCAGGCTCGACCGGTTCGCCTTTCGGAACCAAATATCTCGCATGGACACACCTCACGGCAGCCGAGACCAGGGGCGTCCTGTCCGAGGTGTTTGGCCTCATTTGGCGGGCAGCCGCAACGTCTTCGTGAGCATCGTCTCGGCCCGTACTCGGTTCGACACTCGGTTTCCCGTCGTCCTGCAAGGAATCCTGGACCAGCAGCACCACCGAGCCGTTTCCCGCGCGGAAGGAGTACAGGTCCTGGTAGAGCGTGGTCCCTGCGAATTCGACCTCGAGCCGGATCCCTTTCAGCGTGGTCCCCTCGAGCTTCCAGGTGATCGCACCCTGCTTCTTCCTGGCATCCTTGTACCTGGCCGCCAGTTCATCCACCAGCAACTGTCGCACGGCCTCGGGATCTCCCTGGTCCTCGAACCGCTGAACCATGATCATACAATCGCTGCCGGAGAGCGTCCACAACGCCACGCCGGGATTGGTATGGTCGGCTTGAAAGGTGTACTCCCGAGGATACTGGAAGGACAATCCGGCATATCGAAACACCCGGAAGGGCTCGACACGCAGGGTCACGGCCTTGCTCCCTTTGAGGGTTTCGGTCGGAAACGGCTTGTTCAATTCGACGGGGACCTTCTTACCGTCGAACTCCAGATAGAAGATTTGCGGCGGCTCAGGATCCTCCTTCGGCTCGTCGGCCGCACCCACGGCCAGGGGAGTGCAGGCCACCAGTGCCAGGATCAACAGATCGGTCAATCGCTTGACGGACATTCGTTTCCCTCCCTCATGGACCCACCTGGGGGTCTTCTCCAGTTCGAGTTCTTGGTGCAGGTGCTCGATGCCAATGCCTCCCTGGTCCCGATACGAGCGCCGCGATCGCTCGATTCATGGCTCGATTTCCTCGTCGCGTGGATTCTCCGCGCCATACCGGCACCGGATCTCGCGGGCTCGGACGAAGTCCACGGTTTCGGCACCATGGCCCCCGAACTTCAATATGCCCGATTCGTGCCCTTCGATTATGCCGGCGAGAAAGTTTCGGAAGGCCGGGAAGAACACGTAGCTCCCATCCTCGACGAAGCAGAAGAAGAATGAGCCTTCGGCCTCGGATCTACCGGGATCGAAGAAGTAGCCGTCACCCGCCAGGTCCACGATCAGGCCGAGCCACCCATCGCGATGCCGTACGTATGTCGCGTAAGCCCATCGTCGGAGCCGCGTAGCCGCGGCTTTGATTTGCCGCCGCATGACCTCACGCGCCGTCAATGCCTCATCGAACGGCACGAACCGGTGGCCGGCGAACACGTCGAGTTCGACTGCCGCGCGGGCTGCCATTCCGCCAGCGGTAGCAGCGCCCGCAAGTCGGGCGGAAGAACGAACCCGTGCCTCGACTGAAGAGCATCGATCCGGGCGTCGGTTAGCCCGCGCTGCATGGACGCGAGAACTTCAGCGCGCGATCCCGCAGGATGCGTTCAAAGCGCGAGAGCAAGTCACCAGCCGTCTCGGGCACCGTGGGGGGCATGGCAGGGGCCCGCGGATACATCTCGCCGGGAGGAGGAAGAAGCATGGGAATCCCGATCAAGCAAAGGAGGCTGACCCCGGCCGCGACTCCAACAACGACCACGATTGACGAAAGGATGATGAACCAAGGTCGCCGCACAGCCGCCCCCGAGCGCACCAGCAAGCCCCTCATGACAACGCCTCCCGCACCAGTTCCGCGGCCGTCATTACTCGACCTCGTCGTCGGAGACATGAAGCCAGGCGTCTGGAACAGGGCCGCATTCGCTCGTCTCCAGGCCGAGTTCTCGGCGGAGCTGCTCGATGCCGATGCCTCCCTGCTCCCGATACGATCGGCGCGATTGCTCGATGATCTCGACGAAGCGCGAATTATTCGCCAGCGCCGTGGACTCCCAATCCGAACCCGATAGGTCCCTGACGGACACGACCGGTTGGCCGTCGCGCGTCAGGATGACGGCCTCTTCCTTGGCCGGCTCGACCAACTCGGGCACGGACAGCGTTGTCTCTTCCAATGGTACGACAGTCATAGCTCGATCTCTTCGCCACCGATCCGGAGTTCATAATGGGACTTCTCACCGACCGCGACCACGATGACCCTCTGATCGTCACCGCTGATATCGTAGAAAACGCGGAAATCCCCGATGCGCAGCAGCTCCCAAGGAGCAATCGGATTGTCCTCCAATCGCTTGCGACGAGCGGTCGGCTAATCGGGCTGGTGCGTCAGTTGCTCGGCGATGGCATCGACGATGATCTGTTGACCGCGCTTCTTCAGCGACCGGAGGTGGTCGCGGGCGTCCGCCGAAAACGCGATCTCGAAGGCAATCATCCCCTCATCGCCCGAAGGAAGGGTTGAGCTGGACACCGAAACCTCGACCCGACATCTATCCTCGCAGGTCGCTCGGCGGTCAACAAGCCGGGCTCACCGCGGCACGATGAACGCCGCCCGGACCGGCGGCATCACCGAGCGAGCCCGACCCTCGCGACCCGGTCAGGCGGCGGACTCGGACATCGTTTCGGCCTCCAACTCGTAAAGGGCCTCCGGCGCGAAGTCCGCACCGTTGGGCCAGACGACCGTGCCGCAAATGGTGTCCAGGGACTGCGCTCGCGAAATAGGCAGGATCTCGCAAGGGCTCGAAAATCGGACCATCGAGCAATGGACGCACATCGACCTGCTTGGTGGTTCCGTCGCTGAACCTCAGTTGCAACGAGTGCGGGCCACAGACTCGGGCGTCATGGATGCGAAGAATCATAGCAATCTCCTCGATTCACTCCAGCCCTGCGATCGCGGGTAAGGGCTGGTTGGCACGAGCCAAGTCCCAGGCCTGTCGCAATTCGGCCCGATGGGCCGCGGTCCACTCCGAAACCAGCGCCCGAGCCCGCCGCGGCAATTGCCCCTCCAGCATCTCGCCCGTCTCGATCGCCACCGCCGCATCAAACTCACCATAGATGGCGTGGAAGTGAGGCGGCAGGTGATCGCGATAATACATGTAGATCGCGATACCGTAGAATGCGGAAATGCGGGGCACATGAGCCTCCTCGGGCTCCAGCGATCCTCTGGAACCCTCCCTCGATCATAGAACATCTCCCCGATCGGCGAAAGGTCGCAGATGACTGTTTGCGACGGACAACGAGCTAGGACCGATTACCGCGGCACCACGAACGCCGCCCGGACCGGCGGCGGCATCACCGAGTCCTTCCCCTTGACGGCCTTCCAGATGATCTCGTTGAAGAGGATATCGTCGTTGCGGTCCTCGATCTCGAGGTTGAGCCGTTGCGAGACCTTGGCCATCGGCGCATCGCGACGGTTGCGAGCGTTCAAATCCACGCCGGCCGGGCGGTGGACGTACGGGGCGACGTCGGGCAGAGTCGTGAACGAGGCGAACATCGGACGGGCTGAGGCGTCGAACTGACTCATCGGCTCGAGGCCCAGGATCAGCTCCATGGTGCGGAGCATCGACGAGGTGCTGTACATCGTCGAGTTGACCGAGTGCCTCTTGATGTACGGGCTGATCGCCAGCGCGACGGTCCGATGGGCGTTGACGTGGTCCGAGCCGTTCTGGGCGTCGTCCTCGACCACGAAGATGGCCATCTGCTTCCAGAACCGGCTCTGGCTCAGGCCCTCGACGACCCGCCCCAGCGCCAGGTCGTTGTCGCCGACGCACGCGGTCACGGTCCACTTGCCGACGGAGGTCCCCGAGGTGTGGTCGTTGGGCAGCTTGAGGATCACCAGGCGCGGCATCTCGCCGGACTTCTCGAACCCGGCGAGCTCTTCGAGGAAGCGGTCGGCGCGCTTGGCGTCGGGATAATCCATGTCGAATCCGCGGAACATCGGGTCGAAGTGGCCCTCCAGCGCCTTGACTCGCGTGGTGGCGGGCTGGCTCGGCGTCGGTGCGTTGGAGACGAACTCGCCATAGCTCCGGTAGGTGACTCCCTTCTCAGCGGCCTTATCCCAGAGGTAGCCGCCGGCTGGTTTGGCGACCTCCAACACTTCACCTCCCTCGGACGGATAGGGGACGCGGCGGTCGCCGCGATAGCCCACCGGCCAGATCCGCTCGACGAAGTCGCTGGCATAGGCGCCCATGGTCCACTCGTGGCCATCGGCGCTGACCTCGCTCTCGACGTAAAAGTTGTCGAGCAGAACGAATTCGCGGACCAGGGCGTGGTGGTTGGGCGAGACAGCCTCGGGGAACAGGCAGATGGCCGGCTCGCCATTGCCTTCGGGCATGTCGCCGAAGACCTGGTCGTAGGTGCGGTTCTCCTTGATGATGTAGACGACGTACTTGATTGGCGAGGGGTCGCCGACCTTCGCGGGGATCGGGTGCCCGGCTGCGGGGAGGGCCCCGCGAACACCGACCGGATCGCCCCGACGGAGCGGGCTGCACTCGTAGACCGTCTGCGAGTAGGTCGCCATTTGTTTGGCAGTGGGCATGGGAATCACCGACAGCGTTCCCTGGAAGAGGCCACCGATGTACTCAATCGTCGGCCCCCCGGCGCGGGGGAAGCCCGGCCTCGGGCCGTCGCGATTGGCCTTCGAAGTCGAGCCCTTGCCATTAGTCACGTAAAGGGTCTTGCCGTCGCGGGCGACCCGGACCGACGTGGGATACCAGCCGACCGGGATGAAACCCAGCGGGGCACTGGCCCCGGGTTGTTTGACGTTGACGACCGCCAGGTTATTGGTATTGGCGTTGGCGACGAACAGCATCGATTCGTCGGGCGAGAGTGCCAGCGAGTTCGGCGTGCTCCCCGAGGGAGCCTTCGGGTCGATGGCCGTGCCGATCGTCTCGATCGGCTTGCCGGCCTCGGTGTCGATCACTGTGACCGTGTTGCGATTGGCGTTGGCCACGTACAGGACCTTCCCCTTTCGCGCCAGGACCATCTCGTTGGGATGCTCCTGGGTCGGCCAGGTCCCGACGACTTTGAAAGACGCGGTATCGACGACCGCGACGGCGGCCTTGTTCCAGAGGCTCGACGTACAACCGTCCGCGCGACTCATCAAGCGCCAGTCCATAAGGATAACTGTCGGCCCCTAGGGCGATCTCGCCCTGACAGGCCCCCGACTGGGCGTCGAACCGCCCCAGCGAGTGGCCGAAGGCGGCGGAGACGTAGACCGTCTTGCCGTCCCGGGTGACCGCCAGCCCGGCGGGTGTCCGCGTGGGTTTCTTGGCCGGCTCGCCCTCGGGCGGGTTTCGTGGCGCCACAAACACATTGACATCGAGGTACTTGAAGACGGTCTTCTTCGACAGCAGCCCATCGGCATGGTCGAACCGATAGATCACGTCATCGAACCCGCCGCCGGCGAAGAGCTGCTTGCCATCGGCCGACCAGACCAGACCAGCGAACGTCCCGGGCAGCGCGACCCGGCCGAGCACCTTCCCGTTCGACCCATCCACCGTGACGACCTCATGCTCGCCATAGCCGGCGTGGAGGATCGCCAGGATCGGCCGACTCGGATGGAGCGCGATCTGCACCGGGAAGTCTCCCAGCCTCGTCTGACGCCCGGCCGGCTTGAGCGACCAGCCGTTGGGCAGCAGGACGGTCCCCTCGCGGGTCATGCCCGGCCAGGTGATGCGCTCCTTGCCCATCACAGCCGCCGATCCGGCCCGGGCTTGATCGCCCTCGACGGTCGCATGCTCGGCCGCGCTCTTGCCCTGGGCCGGCGGTTGTTGCGCGGCCACTTGCCGGGGATCGGCCGCCCCTGTCTCAGATGCCCATGCCAGCACACACACGATCCCCCAGATTCGCCACGCCATGAATCCTCTCCCTCGGTACGAACTGTACTCACTTTCCAGCCTGCGCCGAGTTTTGTCAGGCTGGAAAGCCTGATCTACATGACTCACCAGAGTAACGGCCGGGTTGACTCCCGGCCACCCCCAGGGCAATCTCCACGCATTCTTCGGCCAGCCGGTCCCCTGCTGGTTACCCGAGTCCGGCTCGGATACCATTGCGATGTAAGCATGCACGCCTGGGAGACCATGGTGAACCTTCGAAGAGACATTGCGGAGACTGAGAGCAGAAGGCCGACAATTCCACCGTGGATTGGAGGAACTAATCGAGGAGAGAGACAACCCAACCACGCCAAGAAGATCAAGACAGATTCCACGCCGCCCACTTTCACGCTCCGCCACACCCTCCGCGGCACACGTAGAGATATCACCAGCGTGGCGTGGTCACCCGATGGACTCACATTGGCCTCGGCCTCATTCGACCGGACGGTGCGGCTGTGGGAGGCATCGAGCGGCCGGGCCATCCGGACCCTCCAGAGGCACTCCGACCCGTCTGCTGCGTGGCGTTCTCGCCAGACGGACTCACAATCGCCTCAGCGTCCTTCGACCGGACAGTGCGGCTGTGGGAGGCATCGAGCGGCCGGGCGATCCGAACCCTCAAAGGCCACGCCGACAGTGTCTTTGGAGTGTCGTGGTCGCCAGACGGACTCACAATTGCCTCGGCGTCCAGAGATAAGACGGTGCGGCTGTGGGAGACATCGAGCGGCCGGGCGATCCGAACCCTCAAGGGCCACGCTGGGGTTGTATTCGGCGTGTCGTGGTCGCCAGACGGACTCACAGTTGCCTCGGCGTCCAGAGACAACACGGTGCGGCTGTGGGAGGCATCGAGCGGCCGAGCGATCCGGACCCTGGAGGACCACGTTGGTGATGTCAATTGCGTGTCATGGTCGCCTGACGGACTCAGCCTCGCATCGGCGTCCGACGACAAAACGGTGCGGTTGTGGCAGGCACCTAGTTGTCGGCCGATCTGCACTCTGGAGGGAGCACTCCGACCCCGTCACGAGCGTCGCGTGGTCTCCCGACGGCCGAGTTCTCGCCTCGGCCTCTTCCGACCAGACGGTCCGGCTGTGGCTACGCGAGTCCTGGCAAACCGTGACAGGCCTACCATGGGCTGGCAATGGGCTTGGGTACCCGGCTTTCAACCCGCGGTCCCCCACCATAGTGACTATCGATCGTTCCTTGAGAGATGGGAACAAGATCCAGATCTGGGACTACGACCCGAAAACCCTGATTGGCCGCACTGCTCGGCGCGTGCCGTACACCACATCACGGCGAAGATCGTGCTGGTCGGCGACTCGGGCGTCGGCAAAACGGGGTTTGGGTGGCGGCTGGCACATGACAAGTTCAAAGAACATCCCTCGACGCATGGCCAGCAGTTCTGGGTGCTGGATGAGTGGAAGCATCGACGATCGGACGGGGCTGATTGCGAAGCGGTGCTATGGGACCTTGCCGGTCAGCCGGACTACCGGCTGATCCATACTCTGTTCCTCGACGACGCGAACTTGGCCCTAGTCTTGTTCAACGCCGCCAACCGCCAGGAACCGCTCCATGGGGTCGACTACTGGCTCAAGGCGCTGGCCCATGGCCGCCAACGTGCCGCACAATCCTGGTCTGCGCTCGGCTCGACGTCGGTGACCCGAGCCTGACCCTGGAGGAGATCGACGATTATTGCCGTACCCGTGGCATTGATGGAGGCTACGTCGGCACCGAGCGCCAAGCGCGGCGACGGGCTGGTCGAACTGGTCGAGCGGGCCAAAGAGCTGGTCGGCTGGGAGGACATGCCTCCCACGGTCACAACCGACACGTTCAAGCGCATCAAGGATTTCGTGCTCCGCTCGAAGGAGGACCCGACGAGAACGGAATCGCTCTTCGATCCGCCCGAGCTGCGCCGGCGGCTCGAGGAGACCGACACAAACTGGGAATTCAGCGACGACGAGATGATGACGGCCGTAGGGCATCTGGCCAACTACGGCTACGTCTGTGTGATCCGCACGTCCACCGGCGAGCAAAGCATTCTGCTCGCTTCTAAGCTCTCGAACAACCTCGCCTCTTCCATTGTGTTGGAAGCACGCCGCAATCCCAAAGGGCTCGGCTCGCTCGACGAAGGACGCCTCCTGAAGGGCGATTATCCTTTCCAGGAATTGAAAGGGTTGAGCGATCGGGATTGCCGGATTCTCCTCGACGCAACCACGACGCTCTTCCTGGGGCACAACCTCTGCTTCCGGGAGAAGGAAGGGGCCTCGACGTACCTCATCTTCCCCGAGTTGATCAACCAGAAACGGCCGCAGATCGATGGCGGGGTGGAGCTGGAAGAAGATGTATCGTATGAGGTGTCCGGGGAGGTGGAGAACGCCTACGCCGCTCTGGTTGTGCTGTTAGGCTACACAAACGTCTTCACGCGAACCCATCAGTGGCAGGACCAGGCACAGTACGTGCTCGGCGAGCATGAGGTTTGCGGCTTCCGGCAGGTAGCCAGGGGAATCGAGGGTGAGGTTGAGTTCGTCCTGTACTACGCCAAGCATGTCGTTTCGCATACAAGGCTTCTCTTTCAGGGGCTGTTCGAGCGGTTCCTGACCCGACGTCGGGTCAAGATCATTCGGTATCCGCCAGTCATCTGCCGTAAGCGAGGATGCGGCTACCGGCAAAAACGGGAGGAGGTTGTCCGACGCATCCGCGAGCACCGTCCAGACATGTTCTGTAGCGAGTGCGGAAAGAAGGTCAGTCTCGCAGGCGTTGGAGAAGTCATCACATCGGCTCGGATCGACCGCGTGGAGGTTGAGCAGGAGCGTGCCACTGCCGACCTGCGGACCCGGTATGAGGCGGCGCGGTAGGGCGGTCAAATCCCTCGCCCGGAACGATCGCCCCGCTTGCTTCATCAGCTATGCCTGGGGCGTGCGGGAACACGAGCAATGGGTCGAGAAGAAGCTGGCACGCGATCTCCACAACGCCGGTGTCGAGGTCGTCCTCGACCGCTGGGACAATGCGTCGATCGGGTCGGACATTGCGCGATTCCTCAGTTTACTGGAGGATACCCAAGAGGTTCGTGATCGCGGTCGGGACACCTCGCTACCGCGAGAAATATGAGAACAAAGATCCGACGACCGGGCGGGTGGTCGCGACGGAAGTAGATCTCATCAACCTCCGATACACAGGGACCCAGCAACACAAGGCGACCGTGCTGCCGTTGCTCTTGGAAGGCGACGAACGGACATCGTTACCTCCTTTAATGAGAGGGAAAGTGTTCGCCGACTTCCGTCGCGAGGACGAGTACTTCCCCCCATTACTGGATCTCCTCCTCACCCTGTTCGGCATCGACTTCAAGAACAGGGGGGTCGCCGAACTGCGACAGTCGCTCAAACCCGAAGATCCGCTCCGCGGGCCTCGATAGCGGGCGTCTCGATGACTCCGGCATCCCGGATTCGCCCCAATCCTGGCAGCCGATTCGGTCCATCAAACGCGGATCGTGGCGCCAGGTCATGTGCCGACGACCTTCAACGGGTCCGCTCCTCGGGATACGTAACATGGACAAACTCGAAGCCCACAGCGTGTGAGATGGGCCTCCATTCGCGTCGATTGCTCGAAAGAGCGTGCGTGGCAGAGTCTGCACCTTCAAGAGCGATCAGGCAGTCCCCCGCCCGCCGACAATCGTCCACGCTGAGCTCGAGCGGCGGAATCTCGAATAACCCGCTCAAACACGTCTACGAATCCCGACAACTGTTCCGATTCCCCCAAGAACGGTCGGAGCCCCTCGATCAGACTCTGGCCATCCTCCCTGATGAGCTGTTCGACTCGACAGGTCTTGTTCTTCCCCCGACGGCACTTGGAAGGTTGGTATCAAACGTAACGGACTTCTTGATCGGAGCCTCACGGGCAGGTCGCACTTCAGTCTATCCGTCAACACCGCGTCTGCGCTATCGGCGACGAACCACTCGTATAGCAGGGGAATCTGATTCTCCAGGAGCAACCTCGCCTGCTCGGCCAACTCCTCGTCCTCTTGCGGTGTGATATCGAACGAAGACGGAGCAAAGACATTGATATAATTATTAAATATATGTGCTCTTAAGCTGAATTGTCGATGGTCTTTCTCCATGAGCATATCCCTGACCCTTGTGAAACGAGCACCCTTCACCCGCAGTTGATTATGGATCGTGATACACTCTTGAATGATTGTCGCCTTGAACTCGACCAAGGAGAAGCTCGTCGCGAACTTCAATCGGAACTCGGAGAGAAGTCGGTTCAGGCTTTCCTTCCGACTCGCGCTCTTGAGTCGATCGAGTCTGGATGGTCGTGTCAAGGAGGGCGCGTCGATCCTCGCCCCGAAGGGCCGCTCACGATTCAACCTCCACGATCCGATATCTCTTGCGAACCTCCGTCTCGGTGATAGTACCACGGAACACTTCGAGACCATAGCCGCTTATCATTTTATAGCATTCCTCGATGAAGGATTCGTCGATCTGATAGGTGTTCCGGAGAAGTCGGGCGATGTCCTGCATGAAGCTGACATGGTCCGTCGTCCATTGGATGTTATTGATCTGCGATCTAATGGCAACAATCACACGCTTGAGACACTCGCGAGCTCCCCCAGGGTACCCGATAGAGTTCATCGAGGATCTGCTGAACTTCAAGAATCATGCCCACGCCTTCCTCGCTCAATCGATCATCGATCAGATAGTCATCGGCCCGCTCGAGCTCGACCACCAACCGATCGCAGAGTCTTCGGAACGCTTGATAATTGGCCTGACTGACAGGCCGTTTCCTGGATTCCTTTGAACTGCCGGCAGGCGTCGCCTCCGGCCGAAGGCGGGCGAGTAGGTCAAAACTGGCGGACTCCGATGTCGATCGGATCCTCTCCCTGGAAGACTCTCTCGGCCGGGACTTGAGAGCGGATCCGCTCTCGCTGAGTCGCGCCACTGCTCGCATCCACGCTTGCAACGGAGATGATAGTCCCCGACTCTCGGACCATGATTCTCAGCCTTTCCGCAACTTAACGATGGTGTTCAGCAGATTGTCGGACCAATCACGTGCTTCTTTAATGAAATCTAGCGCATTGAACTCCCGAGTGAGGAGTTCCGTGTCCAAACTGTCCTCGAGGTCGAACTGGACGGCGAATGGTTTGATCTCCGGATGCTGCCGCTTCATTCTCATGAGTGCGACGAGGGCATCGCGTTGCTTCGAACTAAGGGTTCTTGCTCGTTGAAGCAGTCGCGCATTGAAACTCGGCTGTCTTTCTTGTCTGACAACGCCCGCTTGGAAACGCCGCCGCCTTTCAACAGAGGTGTCTTGTGCCGTGGAACCAACCTGTGTCACGACGACGAACTGAATCGCGTGTTGCTTCCCCCCCATGGCTTGCACCAGTCCTTCCTCGGCTTGGCAGAGCTTCATCGAAAGCAAATACTCCTCCGCCGCATCAGCCTTCTCCTCGTCGAATCCCAACTGATACTGACTTGTTACCGATGGCGTGTTAATTTTATTAACATCAAGTGTTCTCCACAAAATATCATGAATTTTACATGATTGATCCAAGAATATATTGAATTCTAAGAAATCTGATTGCTTTACTGTGAACCCTTCCGAGTTGAAACTCAAAGCCATCCCCAGGGTCTGATTCTTCATGGATCCGCTGGTTGGAGAAGTCTCCGTAGGGATCCAGTCTGTGTCGAGCGCTCCTTCCAGGCGGATCAAGCACTCTCCACAACGGTCCAAGTACCTGTACCCCTGTATAAACCTGACGGAAAGGCTTCGAGAGAACAGCGAAAAGGCCGTAGATGCTGACATCGTTTCGCTCCGTTGCACGAGCCCTGACTCGATGAAGTATAGTCGATGGTTTGACACTTAGGAAGTGCTGGCCTACGCCGAATCCGGCCCCGAGTCCCAGGATGTTAGGCCGTGTTTTTCCTCGCTGAAACCCGATAATATGGTCCAAAACCCCTGCCGGGGATGGCCGGGCGGCCGATCGTATGGCTTTTTAAGGTGAAGCGATGCGACATGTCGATCTGTAAGGCGTTATTCGCGATGGCACTGGTGGCCTTTCCCGGCCTGGCCCACGGGCAAGCGTCCGGCAATCTCCTCGAAGACCCCTCGTTCGAAGTCACCAAGGACAAGGACCAGTTCGGCCTGGTCCTCGCCAGGTGGGGCGGTTGGAAGTACGAGGGCGATTGTGATTTCCGGGTCGGCCTGGTCGCTCACTCCGGAAAGCACTCGTGCCTGCTCTTCGGTGGATCGGCTCCCAAGATCCGTGTTGTTCAGAACGTGGCGCTCGAACCAGGCCGATACCGCGTCACCGCCTCTCTGCGCGGGCTGGATATTGGTACTGGCACCTCTGGCATGAGCACCGAGTTCATGTTCGATGGGAACTACATCTCGCTCCACAAGTCGGGGACCTTCGGCTGGACCAAGCTCACGTATGTCGGCGAGGTCAAGGAGAGGAAGCAAGCCGGTCCGTCCTTCGGATTGATGAGATCGGGTTATTACTGGATCGACGATGTGTCACTGGAGAAGGTCGGGCCGGACATCCCCCTGACCGAGAAGCCGGTCCTCGGCGCGGAGGAATCCCCGATCGCGCCGCCGGGTGAGATCCCGGCGGAGGCTGTCAAGTGCCCGGACTGCGGCTACCGTAACGGCGCGTGGGAGTCGTGCTACGCCTGCGGCACCCGCTCGAGACCGCGGCGGCCACCTCGAGCCCGGTCCCAGCGGTCAAGCCGATCGCCACGTTCGAGGGCGTGAACCCCTTTTCCGGGGGCGTCGTCGTCGCCTCGGGCGCACCGGAAGGCGCAAGGCGCTGCGGATCGACCGGTCGTACGCGAGCATGGACCAGCCCCAGGACTGGCTCGGCTACGACCTCCTCAAGGCCGATATCGACTCCAAGGCCACACTCCCGATGGACCTCAACGTGGAGATCCGGGATACCGGCACCCGAGACTACTGGACCCGGGTCAACTACGTGACGGTCGTACCACCCGGCCGGAGCACCTTGATCGTACCCGTGAAGCAGCTCTATGTGGGCGAGAAGGCGCGGCCGGGCCGGATGCTCATGCTGGGCCAGATTACCCGGCTGGTCTTCAGCATCGGTGACACACCCGCCGGATCCCTCATCCTGGACAACATCCGCCTGGAGCGCGACGACTCGGCCGCGCGGGTGCGGTTCGCCGGACTGCATGCCTTCGATTTCGGCACGACCTCCAGCCCGGTGTTGGAAGGCTTCACCCCGATCACGCCGGCCACGCTCTACGACCGGGGCCGCGGATATGGGTTGAAGGATGCGCGGATCTGGCGGGCCTTCGACGCACTCCAGCCCGACCCGCTTTACCAGGACTTCGTCTGCATCGAAGGCGGCGGCCTGGCGGTTGACGTCCCCAACGGCAAGTATCGGGTGTTCGTCAACATCGACAGCCCTTCCGGATTCTGGGGCGAGTACCAGATTTATCGGAAGCGGGCTGTCCTCGCCGAGGGCCGGCCGGTCGTGAGCGAGACCATGGATTTCGCGGCGCTTCCGTGCGAAGTATTTCCGCTTCTGGAATGTCGAAGATCGACCCGGCGACGTCACGTTCGACAAGTATCAGCGAACCAACTTCGCCGAGAAGCGTTTTGATGTGGAGGTCAAAGAAGGCCAGTTGAACCTCGAATTCCAGGGGGAGAACTGGGCCTGCTGCGTCTCCGCGGTCGTGATCTACCCCGTGGCCGAGGCCGCTCGCGGCGAAGCATTCCTCGACTACGTGCTGGCCAAACGCCGGTTCTACTTCGACAACTACTTCAAGCGGATCCTGCATCGCCCCACCGGCGATCCTCTCCCGTGGTCCATCGACAATTATCGAGTGGGATATGTGCTCTTCCAGTCCGACTTCATGCGAGACATCTTCCCGAACGACACGCCCTACGAGGCCGAGAAAGTTCGGATGCTCCGCGGAGAGGCGTTCGCGGGCGAGTACGAGCCGGTCACGGTGGGCGTGGTTCCGTTGCGCAACCTGGGCAATGTGACGGTGAGTTGCTCAGACCTGATAGGGCAGGGGGGTACGATCCCGTCGCGTGCGATCGATGTGGGTTTCGTCTCGAATCGGCTCAGCCGGCTCACGATGGAAGGGACGGTCTACACGATCAGCCCCCGGCTGATCATGCCGGGCGGATCCGCGGACGTGCCCATTGGCCTGACGCGACGGTTCTGGCTGACGATCCGGACGCCCGCCGATGCCCGGCCGGGCCTCTACAAGGGGACGGTCACGATCCATCCGGAAAAGGCACACAAGGCCGACGTTCCGCTCGAATTCCGGGTCCGATCCGGGACCCTGGACCCGGTGGACATCCCCGCCGGCCCCTTCGGCCACCGGATCGGCATCCCCTGGTACGACGACGATCCCCAGGCCGTGAGTTTCAACAAGCAGATGACGACGAACAGCCTCCGGAAGCTGCGCGAGTATGGCTTCACGTCATTCAGCGGCGTGCCGATGATCGCGTACCGAGGCTTCCAGGGCGGCAAGCCCGTCCTCGATTTCCGGACCGCCGACGCCCAGATGAAGCAGGCCAAGGACCTGGGATTCCTGGCCGTGGTCACCTATGGCGGCGGCGTCTCCAGCCTCGACGCCTATTACCAGGACAAGAGCCAGATGACCGCCGCCGGGTTCCAGGACTACGCCGGATTCCTCAAGGCCATCTACACCGAGGTCCAGACTCACGCCCGGCAGAGCGGATGGATTCCCGTGTATTTCAACATCGGCGACGAACCGGTCGGCGAGGACGTCGTCCGATCGTCGGAGAATGCCGAAGCGTATCGCAAGGCGTTTCCCAAAGGCCCGCCCTTTTTCACGGCGGCCAGCAGCTTCACCGGCAACGACCGTCAGAACCCTCACTTCCGTCTCTCGAAGGCTCTGCACGTGGTCGAGTGGAACGACCACGACGAGGCGGGCGTCAACCTCCTTCATCAAGCCGACAGCGATTGGTCTTTCTACAACGGCGGCAACCGATGGACTTTCGGCACCTACATGTACAAGGCCGCCAAACAGTTCGGCATGAAGTACCGGCTGTCCTGGCACTGGAACGTCGTGGCCGGGGACCCTTACTACGCACTCGACTGCCGCGAAGACGATTACGCCTGGTGCAACGCCTCGCCGGACGGCCGGCTGATTCCCTCGGTCGAATTGAACGGCTGCGCGAGGGCCTGGATGACTATCGACGGCTGCTCACGCTCGCGCGCCTGGCAGGCCGGAATCCCGGCAATCCGGCGGCCCAGCCCGCCCGCGCGCTGATCGATCGGCGCCTATCCGCGTTCCACCTCGGCCAGCGCGACCACGACGCACTATTCCCCCTCGAAGACTGGACCCGGTTCCGTCGCCAGGTGGATGACGCGATCGAGGTTTTGCGGCAGTCGGGTGAGTGAAATCGGGTGTGGGGCGCCGCCCGGCAAAACAGCCGGGCCAGGGTCGCGAGTCTCCGGCGTCGGGCGAGCCGGGATCAATCGTGATCTTTCGGGAGTTCCTCGACTTCCTGTCTAAGAGCGTCCAGGAGCTGCTGAATGCGCAGCTTTCTGATCGGCGCTCGGGAGGACGAGCAGCCTTCGATCTTGGGAGGCGGGAGCGACTGGCTTCGCATTGCTCGAGTCGCCAGCAACCGGCTTTGGGTCGTTGGACTGGGACTGCGGTGCCGGGATCATCGCTCCGGGGACGCCGTACTGCGGTGCCGGGACGATCTCTCCGGGGACGAGCTTCTGCTCTTCCCGATCGAGGTTCACTCCAGGATTGCCCACGGCTTCGACGAGCCGGCGAAGCTTCCGCAGCAGGTCGGCGACTTCATCGTGGACTTCGGGCGTGTGCCGGATGATCAGGCTGATGCTCAGGTAGAAGGGAGTGATCGACCCGTCGGGCAAAGACTGTACGGCTTTCCTACCTCGGGGGCCGCGGGCTTCGTCGGGCGCAATCGTCTTCCCCTGACCGTCCCGAACCGCCCATGACCCCCGAGCGACCGTTGAAGTGATCAGGTCGATGACAGGTGACATATCCAGGTTCAGTTGCGCCCCGGGTGGCGGTACCGATCCCTGGGGAGCGTCGTTCACTGGGGTCGGGGCGAACTTCGGCGATGGCTTCGCCGCGATGAGGTCGCCGATGTAATAGGTCTTGACGATCTGACGATGATTGGCGACCGTCGGAGCGCCGGTTGGCTCGCGCAGCGGCCCGATGGGCCTCCCATCCGGCCCGATGGGCCGCCCGTCGTCGGCCTGGCGGCGCGGGTCGAAGCGGTCTCCGGTCTGTCCTGACGCACGGAACGCCGACAGGCCGACCACAGTGGCCAGGGCTCCCACGCCCACGACGACCCCAGCAAGGCTTACGAGCTTCTTGACTCTCATCACGTTCAGGACTCCTTCCAGGAGAACGGTGACGGACGCGGATACACCCATTCCGCTCCGAATCGACGCGGAACCGGGGGCGAGTTGTGTCGCGACCGCGATCAAGGACCTTGCGATCTGGGGCGGCGGCGCGGCCGCCCGGGAAGTCGATTCCAGCGAGGCGGCGAGCGTTGCGGCCGAAGTCGAGAGCCCGCGACGAGCGATCCGCTCTTGAAGCAGGGCCCGAGCGCGGGCCAGCCGGCTCCGCACCGTCCCGACGGGACAGCGCAGTTGGCGGGCGGCCAGCTCGTGAGTCATCCCTTCGAGGTAGCACAACACCAGCGGTGCGCGGAGCCGTTCGGGCAGGCGGCCAAGCTCTTCATGGACGACGCGGGGAATCTCCCCGCGGTCCGGGTCCTCACGGTACGTCGGCTCGGGGAGCGACGCGCGCTCGAGACTTCTCGCTCACTCCGCCGCCGCCCGTTCGCGCGGGCACGGGCCGAGACCCGGCTCGCCACCCGGTACAGCCAAGGGCCCAGCGAATCCTCGACCCGGAGCGAGCTGGCCTTGCAAACCAGCGCCAGGAAGGTCGCCTGGAACGCGTCCTCGGCCTCATGCGGATCGAACACCGTCTGGCGGCAGACGTTCCGGACCATCGGCCCGTGACGCCGCAACAGGAGCTCGAACGCCGCCTCGTCACGATGCTCGACGAAGTGACCCAGGACCTCCCCATCCGGCATCCCTGCCAGTGTCCCTTCCTGGAACACCCGCGCCACTTGCTGAAACGCCTGCGCTCGCATATCCATTCGCCATGACTCGGGGTCCCCTCCGCTTCAACCGCTAAACTTACCTATGCGCCGGAGTCCCTGTCCAATCCCCGTTTTTCCATTTTTCCTGAAGATCCGGCTCCCACGGTCCAAAGCGAAACGCGGGGTGGGGAAATGAGCGGCCTGGGAAGAATAGCCGACCCCTCGCATTTCGATTTCATGACGGGTGGTGCGGCCCGGCACCGGGTGGTCGGCGATTTCGGCTGATTGTCGAAGACGGGGACAGCCGATATACCACAGCATCAATCGAAGTCAGCTCCGGCGTCGGGATTGCGCGTCGCCGGGGCCGGAGAGGACGTAGGCAATTTGACGGGCGTTCCCACTCCAAGTAGATGGCGCTGCACGATGGCCGTGGATTAGGATGGTATGGGCGGCCGCGGGACATCGCCTTCGGAACCGACACGGAAGGGAAAGGAATTCGGCATGGTCAGGCTCCGCAATGCGCTGTTGGCCGTGACGCTGGCCGCGGGACTGGTGGGCTGCGCCAACATCCACGTGGGCGACTACGCACACTGGTCGCTCTTCCACTGCTCCGAGTGTGACGACTTCCCCACGCCGGCGTACGGGCCGAATGGTTCGATGATGCCGGGGAGCTATACCGGACCGCCGGCGCAGAGTCGCGCCCTCGTCCACGCGGATGGTGACCCCGCCGTCTTCCAACGTGCCAGCACCCAGTAACGAGGCGATCCAACCTCCCGAAAGCGAGCGGGCGATGCCCACGACGCCACCGGCGGTGCCCCCCGCTGGAACGCCGTGACGGATGGATCCGCACGGTTCCCGAACGGCGCACTCACATTCCGGCTGGAAAGGACGTGGATGATGACGAGAATCGCTCGCGCCGTGGCCCTGGCGCTGCTCGGTCTCCGCCGCGCTGGGCTCGTCGGGCTGCATCCATACCATGACCGAGACCTACGCCGAGTTTCCGCCATCGGTCTACGACAACCAGCCCCATGTTCACGTGCAAGGAAACCCGACCGACGGCTAGTGATTGGAAGGATGAAGGAGGAATCAATCTGGTCTTACTCGGCCTTCATCCTTTGCCTGATGCCCTTCCATTCAGCGCCGCGGGAGCTGGGCGCTAACTTGCCTCAAGGCCATGCGCAGCTCGGCGACCGAGCGGAACCGGTCGCCGGGTTCTTTCTGGAGGCAGCGCTGGACGATCCCGTTGACGGGCTTGGCGAGCTTGGTGTAACGGCCGGCGATCGACGGAACTACTGACTGTGGCTTGTGCAACGAATGCTGGTGGGCGAGGGCTTCCGCCGACCGTCCCTTGAAGGGGAGCTCGCCGGTGATCATCTCATAGAGAACGATCCCAAAGGCGTAGAGGTCGGCGCGGACATCGACGGACTTGGGATCGCGGGACTGCTCCGGGGCCATGTAAGCCCCCGTGCCCAGCCGCGCGCCGGTCCGCGTCAGTCGCGGGTCGAAGGTTTCCAGCGGCGAGACGTACTCGCTGGTCTCCTTATCGACCGTGGTCGGCGTCAGCCGTCTGACGGGATCCGGCGACGACACGCGCGGCGCCCGGCGGTCCTCGCGGCCATCGCCGCACCAGCCCGGACCGGACCCGAGGCGCGATCGCCGTCGCGCCGAAATCCGCCGGCACTCGACGCGAGCCGGTTCCGCTCGGACCCGAGGGGGCCCGGTGAGTCGCAGTCCCGGGGATCGGTCCAGGTAATGGTGTGGCGGGTGGTGGGTTCGGAGAGGGGAATCGAGCCATCGGGCAGCTCGGGACGCACGGCCACCATTTCTTCGCAGACCCGCGCCAGCCCGAAGTCGGTGATCTTGAGGATTCCCTCCTCGGTTACCAGCAGGTTGCCCGGCTTGATGTCGCGGTGGCAGTGCAGCCCCTGGCGCAGCGCATGCTCCATCCCCACGCAGAACTGCTGGCCAAACCGTAGGATCCGCGGCAGGTCCAGCCGAGGCGTGCCGATCCATCGATACAGGTCGCCGCCCTGAATCAGCTCGAGCAACACGTACGGCCGCTCGTCGATGATCTCGACCGAGTACGCCCGGACGATGTTCGGATGATCGCCAAGTTGGGCCCAGAGCCGGCACTCGGCGGCGAACCGGCGAATCCGGATGGAGTTGCGCAGGAGTTCACTGCGCAGAGTTTTGAGAGCAACCACTTTACGGCCGGGCTCGCCCAGGTGGTCGTTGACCACGTAGACCAGGCTCATGCCCCCTTCGTGGATGTCGAAGACCTGGAACCGATTGCCGATCCAGTCTCCGACGGTAATCGCGCCCGGCATGAAGGATCGCTCCTTCCGCATTCGCACTTCGATTCGGCCACCGCAATCACGGCGCGGCACTCGACTCGGAGCGAGGCGCCTCCCTCAAATATACGCGGCGACGACGGCGTTGGTTCTCTTCTCCCCATAAGTTTATCGGCGACAGTGCCGGAATATTGGTCCTGGGATTTTATGAGGGGAAACTCAACCGGCTCCTTCAACAGAGGCCACGGATCGCGGTCGCCCCGCCACGGCCGGGGACGGACGAGCCGCAATCGACGGGGCCGGCTCGCCGAACTGGCGGGCGCAGAGCCGCCGATAGAGGCCCGCGCGGTCGGCCATGAGCTGGGCGTGGGTCCCTATCTGGACGATCAGGCCGCCGTCCATCACGATGATCCGGTCGGCGTCGACGATCGTCGAGAGCCGGTGGGCGATGATGAAGGCGGTGCGATCGCGAAGCAAGTTCACCAGTGCAGCCTGGATCAGGGCCTCGCTGGGGGTATCCAGCGAGCTGGTCGCCTCGTCGAGGACCACCAGGGCCGGCTCCTTGCAGAGGGCGCGGGCGATCGCCAGCCGTTGCCGCTCGCCCTGACTGAGCTTGTGTCCGCCCTCGCCGACGATCGTGGCATAGCCTTCGGGCAGGGCCATGGCGAACTCGTGCACCCGCGCGGCCTTCGCCGCCGCCTCGACCTCCGCGTCGCTGGCGCCGCGCGCGCGATACCGGATGTTGTCCGCCAGGCTCAATCGAAACACGACGGGTTCTTGCATGACCACGCCGATCTGACGGCGGAGGGTGCGGGTCGGGATGGTGCGGATTGGCACGTCGTCCAGCCGAATTTCGCCCCAGGTCGGGTCGTAGAACCGCATCAGCAGGTTGACCAGCGTGCTCTTGCCGCAGCCGGTCGGCCCCACCAGGGCGATCTTCATCCCGGGCTCGACCTTCAGCCGGATGTCCCAGACGACCGGCTCTCCCTCGAGATAACCGAAGCCGACCCGATCGAATTCGACGGCCCCGCGCGCCCGCCCTCCCGGGTCCGGCAGCGCCCGGACCTCCTCCGGCGCCGGCTCGACGACGCCCGGCTCGAGGTCGAGGATCTCGCCGAGCCGGTCGACGCTCGCGGCCGTCTGCTCGAAGACATACGCCAGGTCGGCCAGCCGCGCCACGGGCCCGAAGATCATCCCCGCCAGGGCGGCCGTCGCGACCACGCCGCCGGGCGTCATCCGGCCCTCGAGCACCTCCAACGCACCGGCCGCGAACACCAGCGCCGTGCCGATCCCGCCGATCAGGCCGCTGAGATTGGAAAAGGCCGCCCCCAGTTGGACCTCCCGCACCCGAGGTCCGTGGGCATCATCCAGTTGCGCCGCGAACTCGGCGATCTCCTGCGGCTCGTGCGCATAAGCCTTGATGACCATGGTCCCGTCGAGCTTGGCCTTCAGGTTGCCGAAGATCAGGTCCATCTTCTCCCGGACGATCGTATTCGTGGCCCGGATCCTCCGCAGGAAATAGCGGAAGTTGAGCGCGAACAGCGGGACGACCACAAAGACCACCACCGCCAGCCGCCAGTCCCACGACAGCAAGAGTGCGGCGATCGCCAGAGTCGTAGCCAGGTCGGTGATGATCGTGAAGGTCTGGCTGGTCACGAACACCTGGATCGCGCCGACGTCATCCATCACGCGCGAGATGATCGCCCCACTGGGGGTCTTGTCGAAGTAATCCATCCCGAGCTGCTGGAGCCGCTCGTAGAGCGAATGCCGCAGGTCGCGAACCACGCCCTGTCCGATCTTGCCGATGGCCAGGCTGGTTGACCAGGCCAGCGCCGCCTGCGCGGCGAACACGCCGAAGAGCAGCGCGGCGTAGAGCGGCAGGGCACTCCAGTGCCCCTGAGTCACCACGCGGTCGACCAGTCCCTGGACGAGGAGCGGAACCGGCAGGTTGAACAGGCACGCCAGCGCCGTCAGCCCCATCGCCAGGATCATCCGCCCCCGATACGGGGCCAGCCAGCCTCCAATGCGGCGGATTGTCTTCACGATCGATCGTCTCGCCTCGGCTCCCTCGACTTCGCTCCTGTATCCATGTTAGACGATTGAGTCGATTCCGCCAGAGAAGATGGGGCGAAGGATCATTCGTCGAGGTCAGCCCGCTCGTCCTCGCGACGAGCCTCCTCCTCGTATTCCTTCGCGATCGCGGAGTGCCTTGGCTGTGATTGGCCAATCGGTACTGGCCTCAGCGAAATCTCGATATTTTGTCGCAAGCTCGCGCTCCTGGGCTTCTCCTTCCCTCAGTACCTCCTCGTAAACTTCTCTCTTGACGTAGATTCCGTCATGGAAGCCTTTGAGAATCTCTTCCGATTCCGCGCCGATCTCCTCCAGTACGTCTCTCACGGGGATGCAGGGCCAGGAACCGTCGGCTTCCGCCGGAGCATAAGCGAGCACCTCGCCGATCCGCGAATCACAGATTTCGAGCAGGCCCCGCACTTTGGCAAGTGAGCGAGCCTTTTGAACCCAATCAAGTAGCGATTTCTCATCAACAGTCTGTCCGTCGCGGCTGCCAGGAACGTCATGCCAATATCTGAGCAACCCGTCCGCATTTCGAGCTCGCTGGTTTTCTTCCACCGCGACCTCTTTGCTGACTTGCCCTGCCTCGTTCTTCGGTTCGTACGCGAGTCCCAATACCTGGACGAAAAACTCGGCTTCGTCCCCGAGCAATCGGTGAAGGGTGAAGGGGAATTCCGGATACCCCTCCACCAGCCCGAGGCAGGCCAATTCGACCTTCGCCAGTCGGTTGCGATCGACTCCAGGATCCTCCTGCTCTACCCTCCTTTGCAGCTCCTGAAAGACGAGGAGAATGTCTTGCCTTGCGCTTCGTCTTCGGTCCGGCTCTCCAGCATCGGCTAATGGCTCCAACCAAGTCTCGATCGCATCCATAAGCAAGCTCGTCTCCAGGGCGACTTTGTGGTGAATCGCTGTCCGAAGAAGTTCGAGCGCCGCCGAAGGTCTCTTGTGCTTGAGGAGCATCGCGACGGCGTGGCTGGCCTCACCGCCATCCTCCCCTTGAGTAAAAGGACGAGCCCGTGTTTTGTTCCAGTACAAGTCCGCAACTTCGTCACCCTTCTCCGCGGCATACTCCCATATCTGTCGCTTAAACGGCAACTCGACCAGGACTCGTGCAATCTGCTCCGCAGACCAGTGATCCATCCTCAGCCGATTGATCCAGCCCCAGCCATCCCTCTGAAAACACCCCCTGATGTATCCTTGAGCGAACCAGACAGCCTTTTCGACGGCCGATTCAAGCAGTGCGGGCAAGATTCTCGCTTCGCTCTTGGCAGATCCGACCTCTGCGAATACTGTCCCGACCTCCGCGGGAGCTTCCACCGTCTCAATGAGCCTTTGAACGCCATGCCAGCCGCTCTGATCGAGTATCTCCCGAAGGCTGGCACGGCGAAGCTCCTTGACTCGCTCCTCTTGGCCTTCGAGTGTTTGGACAACCTGCCAAAACGGCCCGAACAGCCAGGCGTTCCTCCGTGCCGGGTCTTCAGGCTCGAAACGGCTCTGAACCAGTTCCAGTTCGGAAAGGATCTTCGCGGGTAATGCCAACTCGGTGTTTGAGAACCGACGATGCTCGGACACTTTCTCTCGGATTGAATCTGAGACCACGCGCCGTATTTCCTCATCGAGGGTGTTGTCGGCCAACTTGCCCAGTCGCTCGAGATACTCTGTTTGCACCTGGCCGGGAAGATTGTCGAACTGCTTCATGAGTGCCTTCCACCTTTTGACGTCGTCGCCGAGATGCTCGACAAGTAAGCGTGCCGCAGGCGACGACCTGGTGCCCATAATCAGTGATACGTATCCGACCGGACCAGGAGAGCGCCCAGTCTCGCCACGAAGGCCAATGGATCGGCGTCGGCATTGGTTGCTGGTTGGGCAGGAGATCGATGAGGAGTTGCCACGCGGCATCATGCCGTCTTTCGGCAAGCCTCTTCAGCACCCTGATCCTTTCCTCGATCGGTGCAGTGGTCTGCGGAGGCCACGATGCGAGAATCCGCAGCAGGCTCCCGGAAGGGCTCTCGCCCAGTTCGGTAGGCGGGATCTTCTCATCGAGCGTAGCAAGGATCATGCTCACCCTTGGCAGCAGCTCGCGGTCCCAGGCCAACACTTCGAGCGCCCTGAGAAGCCCCGAATGGGGGTTCAATGCGATGAGCCAGTTGCCCTCTTGCTCAAACAGCTTCACCAGGGCAGGTGTTGCTCTCTTCAGATCCCGCTCGGCGGCCTCCAGGAACGTATCGGGGCTGGCCTCGGCCAAGAGAGGTAGCTGTTGCGAGAGCGAGACCCAGCGGAGCCACTCTTGGCGGTCCAATAGCGTTTGTACGATCTGGTCGACTCGGCCGTTTATGCCAGGGCCACCGGTCAGTTGTGTCGGCCTTGATCCGAGGATCGCCAGTGTCTCGGCAAGCCCATTGCGGAGGGTCGGAGAATATCGAGATCCCTTGCCTTGGAGGCTAGCGCTCCAGCGCTGCGCCGGGATCAGTTCGTAAGTGGGATCGTCCTCCGCGAGCACGTCCAGCACGACTTCCTCAAACCGGCGGAAATCCTCGGGCGTCACTGCGGAACCGAGCAAATGCCAGGAATCATCACGCGAGACGAGACTCCAGCGGGGGCCAACGAGTACAAGCGGCGACATCCGGGGGCAGCCGCCAGCGTGAGGCGACTTCCACGACTTCGCGATAGGGACGTCCCGCGAGCGTTTCGATAACTAAGCGGTCGCCTTCCGAGCTTTCATCCCAGCTTCCGGCCAGCAGCATCGGCACCAGCGCACGGACTTCGGGCGGTTGGCTCCAATCGGGCCGAGTCGTACCCGGAAGTCGTCCGAGGAGTCGCTTCAACACGATCAGGCTGCCTCCGGCCTTGCGCCTTTATCGGCCGCATCAATTCCTTGGAGTCCCGACGAAACCAGCGCCTTTTCCAGGTCGTGACGGTAAACACGTGGAAGTTGGATGCTCGACACAGTCTCTCTGGACGCCTCGATCGAGGAGACGAGGACGTGATGCCCGCGGCGCACCGCCTCCGCAACCAACTCATGCTCGATCGAGAGGAAGGGGTGGGCAATGAGGAGTAGCCCGGCGTCCTCGGCGGCCGAAACGTCTCGCCATGCATCTCGGCTCTCCACGATCAAGGCCCGCGCCGAACCAGTCCGCCTGTGATTGGTCCTGATTGTATGCAGCCATGACGAAATCGATCGCCTCGACTCGCGACCTCGCTTGGATCTCGATCGCGTCCGGTGGGCCATTGAGCCATTTCTTCAGTTCCTTGACCGCATCCTCACGAGAGGCGAGGAACACCTCCGGCTTCAAGCTCGGATCGGTCATCGCCTGGAGATTCGCCCAATAATCGTCGATAGTGCTCAACCCTGGGGGCTTCTTGCCCAGGATTCCCGCCAGCCAGGCATCGACGGCCGTTGCTTGCTCCAGCCATACCTCGAGCGTAGCCGAATCGTAGACGAGCACCTCCTTCCAGATCCCAAGCTCCTGCTTGGCCTGGCGCCAATCTTCCTTGTTCTGCCACTTTCGCAGGGTGACGAAGATGATCGTCGTCTGCTCTGGGATCAGGCCGCGGAGATCTTTCGTCCGCTTGTTGAAATCGCCCTCCGCCTTCTTCTGCGGGGTCTTCTCTACGCTTAACTCCCATGCGCTGGTACCCTCGGGCACAAAGGGATCCGCCTCCCCCGCCACGACAATACCATCCCAACCGTGGCGCTGGACTTGTTCGTGGGCGGGGAACTCAGGTGGTACGAGGAGAGCCTTGCCAGTCTTCCAAACAAGGCGGCGGATGAGTTGAGGGAGTGTCAACCGTGCATCCTGTCTGTCGGCCCACCTTTCGAGGTCCAGCGCCCTGGCCCAATTCCTATGCCCCTGTCCGCCGCCCCGTTTCGCCGGAAAAGAGCCAGAACCTCAGAGCTAACCTGCGGGTCTTCCAGGACGTCGTCGGGAATCCGCCCGGTCTCGACCGCGGCTAACTCAAAGAAGCGATCCCATGAGACAGTCCCGCGCTCCAACTTCAGCGCCTTGGGCATGGGTCTCCAGAACCGGCCGGCTTTGAGGTGGCGGCACCAATCCCCGTTCGAGCCGGCTGATGTTGCCTTTATCGAACCCGTTCCGACGACAGAACTCACTGAGCGTCAGGCCAAGGGCCTTCCGGCTGTTCCGGAACAAAGCGCCGAATGTCTTGTTGGTGGACATCGGATTCACTCCCTTCATTGTATTCATTATACAACGACAAAGAGATAGGGCAATCGTTGTAAGTACGCCACAACAAATCTGTCTCCCACAAGACAAGTTCCCTATTGCCAAGAGGTTGTAGATTGGTTTACGATATGTCTCTTTGCACTGATGTTTCGCCTAAATCCCCTTTCAAGGGATATACGAGAAATAGAATACCATGGCTATGTCGCTCGGACCCCTGGAAACGCAGCTCCTCGCCTACGCCCAAGGGCGGAAACGCCAAGCGGTTACGGCGGGAGAATTTGTGTCCGCCCTGGGTTGGAACGCCGTGCAAGAGCGGAAAGTCCTGAGCCGGCTGGAGCGGAAGGGGCTGATTGCTCGGGTCCGGCCGGGGCTGTACCTCGTACCTCCACTCCTGCCTCCAGGCGGCGCTGGAGTCCAGGGGAGTTCCTGGTCCTTTCCACCTTGATGAGCGATCGCGGCGGTCGTTATCAGATCTCGGGGCCGAATGTCTTCCACCGCTATGGCTGGACCGACCAGGTCCCGAACCGTCTCTACGTCTACAACAACCGGATCTCCGGCGATCGACAGATCGGGGCTGTCTCACTGACGTTCATCGAGATCGCCGACGAGCGGTTGGGCGGCATCGAGATCGTACGGGTTCCGGAAAGGATCGATGTCGTCTACGCATCGAAAGCTCGGGCGCTGGTCGAACGCGGTCTACGATTGGTCGCGGTTCGATGGTCTTCCCAGAGCGTTCGACTGGATCCGTCGAGAGGTAAAAAAAGACGACGCGTTCGCCGCGGAACTCATCCGGTGACGGTTCAATTCGGAAACCAGGGGACCGTGCGACGGATCGGGGAACTCCTCGAGCGAGAAACTGTTCCGGAGGCGTTGCTCCGCCGGCTGGAGCGGGAAGTTCGCCCGTCCTCAAGTTTCATCCCATGGATTCCGAACCGAGAGAAACGAGGCAAGTCAACCCGCGATGGGGAGTGGTCGTCAACGATGGGTAGCGAGCCGGAAGGTCCCTGGTATCACGACGATCGTTCGCGGTTTCGCGATGCGTTGTCGTTCACGCGAGGATGAAAGCGACTTCAGCGCACGGCTCATCGAGAAGGATTACTATTGCTCCCTGCTCCTCCAAGACCTCCGGGGACCGTTCGAACAAGGCCTAGTGTTCAAAGGGGGCACCTGCTTGAGCAAGGTTCACGCGGAATTCTTCCGCCTGAGCGAAGACCTGGATTTCTCCATCTCGGTGCTGTCGGACTTGACACCATCCCAGCGTCGCCAGGCCGCCTTGCCGTTCCGGGACCATCTCACCGGAGTCACCGACCGTCTGGCTTCGTTCGAACTGGCCGAGCCGCTCGTGGGCCACAATAGCTCGCGGCAGTATAACGGGCAACTGGCCTACCAATCGGTCGTAACGGGCGAGCGCAGTTCATCAAGGTCGAGGTCTCGCTCCGGGAAGAACATCTCTTGCCGACCGAGACCCTGCCCGCACGGACTTTGCTGCGCGACCCTTACTCGGCCCAGCCGGCGCTTCCTCCCGTGAATGTCCGGGCGGTGTCGATCCGGGAAGCCTATGCGGAGAAGGTCCGGGCCGCGCTCACCAGGCCGGAACCGGCCATCCGGGATTTCTTCGATATCGATCACGCCGTCCAAAGGGCCCACTTCGATCATCGAGACCGTGCGGTCCTTGATCTCGTGGCGGCAAAGCTCTCAGTGCGCGGAACTCGATCGGCCGATCTCTCGGATGCGAGAATTCAGATCCTTCGAGACCAGGTGGAAGCCCAGCTTCGGCCGGTGTTGCGGGTGATCGATTATCAAGCGTTCGATCTAGATCGTGTGATCTTGGTCCTTCGGGAACTGGTGAGTCTTTACCGACCCTCTTGATCATCGCTCCTCCCAACCGTCGCGCCCAGAGGTGCAATTCATCCGCACCACCTGCACGGTTAAGAGGCCGAAGACCAGCAGAGCATGATACGGCGAGATACCCCAGTCCCCGAGAGTGACAGCCCCATCGCCCGGATCATCCACCCCCGATACGGGGCCAGCCAGCCTCCAATGCGGCGGATTGTCTTCACGATCGAACGTCTCGCCTCGGCTCCCTCGACTCAGCTCCAGCATCCATGATAGACGATCGCGCCGATTCTGCCAGAGAAGATGCGGTGAAGGATCGAGCGGGAAAAGAGCCAAGGCAATGGCTCCCGACCCTCTTTCCTCCTCCCAGAGCGCCCGGGCCCGATTCTTCTCTTGATCATGAATCTAAAAGACTCAATTGTAAATCCTGAGCCCTCTGGTGCAGATGCTCCAGGGACTTCCAGGGGAATGGGACGACCGGAGGTGGTGTATCCTGGTAGTCCGCGGCATAGGCAGCCTGGACGATTTCTGGAGCGATGTCCGTGGTCGCGGCCAGATCAGCCAGATCGTTGTAGTGGCCTGTGCATGGTCGATCGTGGTGTCTGGGCCGTTTTCTTGGTGGAAGACCTCCCAACAGAATCGACGGAGGTAAGCGATCTCGGGTTCGGTGAGGATCATCTCAAGAATTGCTCCACGTTCGGGACTCGTTGCCGCACTTCGGCTTTCCGGTCGTCCGTATAGGGATCCCAAATCCTCGTGGAGCAGTAGAGGATCGGAAGTCCCCCGCCTGAAACCGGGTTTGAGAACCAACCGTTGGGAAACCGCCAGGGCTCCCCGCAGGTTGGGCACACCATCGTCCGTTAGTGGGACTCGCGTGTTCGTTCACGGTACGTCTATAATAATGGCCAATATGTCTTGGAGTTCGAGTTATTTTATGCTTGATGTTGGGTCGAATAGCGACGATACCGCGCGAATCGTCGTCTTTCGCGACCGATGATGCGGACGGAGCCTTGAGCCAGCGCCCTTGGGTCGATAGAAATAATCCAGGGAACCGGACAAGGACCGTGGATACGCCCTCCCGAGGCGTCGAGCTATTGACAGGACCCGGCCGCGATCAGACCTCCAGGGTCTTGAGATACGCGACACTCTGCTGCGTGAGTTCCCAGCTTTGCTCGACGAAGTAGTTCTTGACCCCGCCGACCTTCGCCGCGGTAAATGTCTTCACCCAATCGATGGAGCCCTTGCCGACCGCCAGTTGTGGGCGGCGCCCCCCGCGTCGTCCCGCCTTGGCCGCTTTGGGCGACGGGGCCGGAACCGGGGCGTTCATGTCCACGTCCTGCAAATGCATCGAGAAGAAGCGGCCGGGATACTTCAGGAAGTACTCGGCGGCGACGAGACCGGCCGTGATCGTCAACATCTGGAACTGGAACTTGACCAACTTGGGATCGAGCAGGTCGAGCAATAGGTCGTAGGTCCGTTTGCCATCGACCATCGAGACCTCGAAGCCCTCGTTGTGCAGACCCTGCTGCATGCCGGCCTTCGCCGCCGCGGCGGCGATCGTGTTGTATTCGTCGGCCGCCCTTTTCACCTGGTCGAGCGTCGGGTTGTTACCCCCGTTCCCCTCCCCCAGGCTCGCGGTGATCATCTGCGTGATCCCGACCTCCTTCGCCCACGCGATGCTCTTCTCCTGGCTATTCCGCAGCTCGCGCATGCTGAAGTGAGAACTCTCGGCCTTCATGCCATGATCGGCCAGGATCTTCCGGACTTCGCTCCCGTTCGCCAGCGACGCGAAGTCGCGGCCGTAACCGATCGGCGAACACAGCTCGAGCCGTGTCACGCCGATCTCGGCCATCGTCTTGGCGAACGCGGGAAGGTCCTTGATCATCGAACGCAGGGGATAGACCTGGCTCCCGATCGGCAGGCCCAGCGGATTCGCCCTGAGCTCCGGCCCATTCGCGGCCAGGAACCCGGCCACTCCGGAACAGGCCACTGCCCTCTTCATAAACTCTCGTCTGGAACTCGCAGCCATGAGGAATTCTCCTTTTACAGTTCCCAGCCCGGGCGATACTCGCGCGTCAGGAAGCGGTTCGCGTCGGAGATGTTCGTGATCTTCGCCGCCGGCGGAATCCCAGAGAAGTCTGCGGCCGCCGAGCCGCAGCGAGATCGAGGCCAGGTTCACTGCGTCGCTGATCGGGCCTGCGAGCCGGAAATCGCCATAGCTCGGCGGTCCACCTTTGAAGGCCGCGATCCATGCGGAATTGCGCCGCGACGGGTCGCCGCCCTGCCGACCGCCGCCACCGCCGCGCCGTCGTGGGGCCAGGATCGGGCAAGTTGTTCGCCATCCGATAGGCACGCATTTTCGCTTCGGGAATCAACTGCGGGGATTCGCTGCGGAACCCCCCCAGGATCTTCCCCTTGTCGCCGACGAACATCATGCCTTCTTCCGAGAATTCCTGGTCATCCGCCATGAGTTCGTCGGGCACGGGCGGCTTGATGCCACCGTCATACCAGACGATGTCCAGGGCCGGCCGATCCCCCTTGGCCGCGAATCTCATGCGAATCGTGCAGGCGGCCGGGAACGAGTAGTCGTTCTTGATCCGCCGGCAGATATTGTCCGAAACCGTGCAGACGTGGCTGGGTGTCGATTCGACGCTGATCGGGGAATCCAGGTCGAGGAGCTGGAAAATCGGCCAGAGGCTGTAATGGCCCATGTCGGCGATCGATCCGGCGCCGAACTCATACCAGCCGCGGAAATTGGTATGAGTGTAGTTGGGGTGATACGGCCGATCCGGCGACGGGCCGAGCCAGAGGGTCCAGTCGAAACCCGCGGGGACCGAGGGCGTGTCGGCCGGCAGGGTCGGGAACTGGGGCCACATGGGCCGCATCGACCAGTTGTGGATCTCCCGGAGCGTGCCGATGGCCCCGTTCTTGATCATGTCCACGGCCTGTTTCTGGGCGGCGCCTTCGCTGGCCGGCATGAAGTGGGTGGCGATCTTCTTCGAGCGGGCCGTGTCGATGACGGCCCTGGCCTCCAGCACGCGATTCGCCAGGGGCTTGTGCACGATCACGTTCATCCCCCTCTTCAGGGCCGCGAGCGAGATGGTCGCGTGGGTGTGATCCGGCGTCATCACCTTGACGGCGGTCACATCCTTCTCCTTGTCCAGCAGCTCGCGGAAGTCCGTGTAGGTGGCACATCCCTTGTACTGCTCCTTGCCGCGCTGCTTGGCGTAGTAGGTCTCCACGATCTCCTTGCCGACGTCGAGGCCGCCGGGCACGTGGTTGACGCCTTCTCTCCAGGTCGGGTTCCCGAGGAGTCGCCGGATGCCGGTCCGGAGGTCGTTCTTGCTCCATTCGAGGTAATGGAGCCCTTCCTTATCGACGTCGCAGACGGCGACGACCTGCACGTCCGGGCTGGCGAGGATTCCGCCGATTTCCCGGATCGCCTGGGTCCCGAAGCCGACACAGGCCATCGTGATCTTCTCGCTGGGCGCGACGAATCCCGCCCCGCCCAGCACGTGTCGGGGCACGATGGTGAATGCGGTAGCGGCCGCGCCGCCGGTCAGCATCAACTGGCGCCGAGAGATGCCCTGCGGCTGAGGAGGGTTGCTCGTCTCGCCGGTGTTCCTGGACACGGAATCGTTGGTTTTCATCAGAAACCTCGGAAGTTCCTCGGGGCGTGTTCGCGGAAAAGGTGTGACCGTTGAACAGCATCTTGAATCACAGGTGGGGCCTCGTCAATATGGCGCCGGTTCAACTCGGGTGATCGGCGCCAGCCCGTTCGTTAGAATGGGCGGCTGCGAGGTCGGGTCGCGAGGTGCCAGCGCGGAGGGCCGGACCGTTGAGACTCATCAAGACCATCTCCCTGGAATTCCGTGAAGGCAAGTCGGACAAGGTTTATGAGGTCGACCTTTGCGAGGTCGGCCCCGACCGGTTCGTCGTCAATTTCCGATACGGCCGTCGGGGCGCGAAGCTCCAGAGCGGGTCGAAGACGGCCGTGCCCGTCGCCCGGGACAAGGCCGAGCGGATCTACGACGAGCTCGTGGCCGAGAAGGTCGACAAGGGTTACCACGAGCCGGGTGCCGCGCCGGCCCCGGCCCCGCCCGCGGCAGCGGCCCCAGCCGGAACGCCGGCCCCGGCGGGACCGGTTGACGTGGCCGCCCAGCGCGAGGCGGCGATCCTCGTCCGGTTGCGCCGGCGTGGAGGCCAAGTTCACGACCGACTGGAAGTTGTCGCGCGTGATCTGGCGGGCGGGCGAGCTGCGCATCCGCGCGGCCGAGCCGTTGCTGTGGGCCTACCTGCGCGGCGAGAAGAAGCCGCCGAAGACCGAGCCACCTGCCCCGGCGGTGTCGGGCCGGATGCCGACCTGGTCGCCCTGGACGTTCCGGGCGGATCGAGCGCCCGAACCGACTCCGCATATCCCCGAGAAGATCGACCCCTCTTCATGGACCTTCTCGGCCTCGACGTCGGTTCCATCGGCCGGACCGACCCCGAACTATCAGGACGAACCGACCGCGAGCTATCACCGCAGGCGTTATTACGGACGTCCTCAGCAGCCCAACAAGGCCGAAGAAAAGGCGATGCTGGTCTACTGCGCGGCCTGGCGCTCGGGCGTTGCGGGACGGCCGAGAGCATTCCCCGGCTCCGCGCGTTCGCGATGGATCCCGCGTCGCCCGCCCCGGCCCGCCGGATCGCGTTGGAGTCGATCCGTCTCCTCATGACCCCCCAGGAGCGTGCCGAGACCGCGAAACACGTGCTCGATGGTCTGCCCCCGCGCTGGCCGACGCCGTGAAGCAGGGCGAGGCCGGCGAGTTCCGCGACCGGCTCCGCGCCAGGGTCGATGAGGCGGCCGAGCGGGCCGTCGTGGCGGCGCTGGAGATACTACCTTCCCTGGTCCAGCCGTACTTTTACCACCAACAGCTCATGAATCGCTTTATCGCCAGGGCGGAGAAAGAACCACAATTCCGGGCTACGCTCCGCGAGCGGGTGGACCTGAAAGTCGAGGACGGTTACGGCGTGCTCGCCGATCTTTACTGGATCGATGACGAGCGCATCGCTGCGCCGTCCTGCTCGCATTCCTCCGGTCGGCTCCGCTCGGCCCCAATCTCGTCCGGATCGTCCGCTACCTGTTCAAGGTCGCCGAGCTGCGGGATGACGCCGAGATGCTCGGCCTCCTGACCCACCGGTTCGAGACGACCCGGCCGTCCGTCGCTTGGGGGCTCGAGATCTCCCAGTTCATCGACCAAAGGAGGATGACCAGATATCCGTTGGTCACGAGGGCTTTCACCAGCCCGACGCGCAAGTACTTCTGCCGCCATGCCTGGAGGATCCTCCTGGACCGGGGTGAACTCGGCGGGCCGGAATACGTCCGGATGGCCGAGCAAGTCCTGCGGCACTACAGCGATGGCGATGCCTTGCCCGTCCTCGCTGGCCGTCAGCGCCGGAATAACGGAGGTCGCACCGGCAATGCCACGATCGACCGGTTCGGTCCTTATTATGTATTCAATTGCACCCTCTACGCGAGCAGTTCCCGTTACACCACGACCCGGGGTGGCTTCTTCGTCTGCCAGGCGAAATACCAGCCGGGCCAGCCGCCGCCCGAGCAGCGCGAGGAGGCGTTCCCCGAGCTGTGGGACCGCGCCCGGAGGCGCTGTTGCGCCTGGTGCTCGAATCCCGCTGCACCCCGGTCCACGAGTTCGCCGCCCGAGCCCTGCGCGCAATGCCGAGTTCTGCCGAGGGCTGGACCTCGCGACGGTCAAGCGGCTGGCGGCAAGCCTCTATGAGCCGACCGCATGGCTGGGTCTGTATCTGGCGATCGAGCGGTTCGATCCGGCCAATCCGGACCCGGAGCTGGTCCTGATCCTGGCCGACAGCCCGCTGGCCGACGCGCGTCGAACGGCCGAGGAGTGGGCCAACGCGCACTGGGGGATCCTCCGGAGGGATGCCGGACTGGTCGCCGGCCTCGTCGCCAGCCCGCAGCCCGAGACCCGCGCCTTCGCACGCGGATTGCTCCGCAAGACGGCCGTGCCCGAAGGCGAGTCCGAGATGCTAGTCGCCCGGCTGGTCGCCCGGCTTCTCACGCTGGGCCCGGACGAGAACCCTCGCGCCGCCGACATCGCCGAGACCATGCTCCTGGTCTTCCGCCCGGTCCTCCGCCGGATCGGCGAACCGGTCATCCGCGACCTGCTAGCCCACCCGCTCTCGATGGTCCAGCGGCTGGCCGGCGACCTCGTGCTGGGGCACGATCGTTTCGCCCAGCAGCCGCCCCCCGACCTCCTCCGCGCCCTGCTCGCCTCGCCCCATGACGTCGTCCGGAGCGTCGGCGTGCGAATCCTCGACCAGTTCGACGACGAGCGGCTGAAGCAAAACCTCGAAGTGCTGCTCTGGCTGACCCGGCACCCGCTGACTGACCTCCGCGAGAACATCCGCGCGACCGTGCGGCGGCTGGCCGAGGGCGACCGCGAGTTCGGCCGTCAGATCGCCGGCCGGCTGGCCGAGTCGCTGCTCGCGCCGGGCGCCTCAGAGGGCGTGCCCAGTCACACGGTCCGCGTGCTCCGCGAGGACCTGCTGGCCTGGCTCGACCGCGTCCCGGCCGAGACCGTGCTACGGCTGCTGGAATCGCGCTCGAAGCCCGCCCAGGAGATCGGCGGCCTGCTCCTGCCGACCAACGTCGATTGGGAGACGCTGGACCTGGACCATCTCGTCCGGCTCGCCAGCCACGATATCCTCTCGGTGCGCGAGGCCGTCTGGCAGATCGGCCGCGAGCATCCCGACCGGCTGGCGTCCGACTTGCGCACGGCGTACCGTCTGGCCGACGCCAAGTGGGAGGACTCGCGCCGATGGGCGTTCGCGCTATTCCGCGACCACCTGGCCGGTGCCGAGTGGCCCCCCGAAGCCCTGATCGGTCTCTGCGACAGCGTCAAGCCCGAGGTGCAGCAGTTCGGCCGGGAGATGATCGGCCGCCTGTTCCGCGAGGAGCACGGCGAGCGCTACGCGCTGGAGCTGAGCGAACATCCCGACACCGACATGCAGGCGTTCGCCGGCCATTTCCTGGACCGGTTTGCCGCCGACGATCCGGCGCACGTGCGCCGGCTCCGGTTCTTCTGCATGGCGGTGCTCACCCGCGTGAACAAGGGGCGCGTGGCCAAGGAGCGCGCCTTCGCCTTCCTGGAGCGGGCGGCGCGCGCGGGTCCCGAAGCGGCCGAGGCGGTGGCCGCGGTCCTGGCCCCGCTCTCGGCCACGGCGGCCATCTCCGACCGCGCCCGCGTCCTCGAGCTGCTGACGTTCATCCACGAGACCTATCCCCACATCGAGCTGCCGATCCGGATCCAGCCCGTGGAGGTGCGCCATGCAGTTTGACTATGCCTACCACGGCGACTCGACCGTGAGCAACCGCGTGGACCGAACCGCGATGTCGTTCGCCCCCGACACGCTCCGCCAGCCGACCTTCTTCCGGGGAAACCTCCGCCAGCCGCTGGCCTTCCGCCAGGCGATTAGCGCCCTGCACGACGTGGTCGTCTCCGACCTACGCTGGAAGCCGAAGGACCGCACCGAGTACCTCCGCTGGCGGGCCGCCCAGGATGCGGAGGACCTCGCCGCGATCGCCGCGCACAAGAAGGAGGTCGCCCAGCGCATCAAGGAGATCAACGCCGAGTTCAAGACGCTTTTCGACCGGAGCTACCAGCGGCAGAAGCCCTACCTCGACGCCAAGCAACAGTATTTCCAGTACCTGCTCAAGCATGATTACCAGGCATGGATCGTGCTCGACCCGGTGATCACCGTCCACCCCGACCAGGTCTTCTTCGAGTGCTTCAGCCAGGACGAGTCGAGCTACGGCCGGCTGGCGGTCAACTACAACGTCTTCCAAGACGTCGGCGAATTCGCCTGCGGCACCACCAACATCGACTACTCCGAGGCCCTCTACGACGAGTTCCAGAAAATCCGCAGCTACAAGACCACGACGTTCGCGATCGATCCTACCGGGTTCGAGGTCGCGACGTCCTCGGACGATCCGGCGCACAAGGAGGTCAAGATCGACCTGCCCGACAGTTGGGTGCGCGGGTTCCTCCAGGTCAGCTCGGCGATGGCGCTGCCGGCGCTGACGTTCCGCCTGCACCCGATGGACATCCACAACATCTGCCTGGTTCTCCGCCGTCACAAGGAGCTGGTCGGCCCGCGAGCCTTGCGGTACTGCCTCGAGCCGGGCCGGCCCGTCCGGGTCCTGTTCGAGCCCTGGGGTTACGAGGTGACCTGCCCCCGGTCGGTCTACGAGGGTGACGTCGCCGACGAGGTCCGGGTCTGGGGGCGACGGCGGCTCCATACCCTGGAGCGGCTGGTCCCGGTCGCGCGATCATTCACCGTGCACCTTCTGGGCAAGGGGATGCCCTCGTTCTACCTGGCCGACCTCGGCGATATGTCGTACACGCTGGGGCTCTCCGGCTGGACGCGCAACGACTGGTCGGGGGCCGGCAACTTCGACCTCCTCGCCCCCCGCGCCGAGGTGGACGACGACACCAAGCGCCGCGTGTTCGCGGCGCTGAGCGACTCCTGGTCGGCGACGCCCGACGAGCTGGCGCGCGCGGCTCGACCTCGACCGTTCGGTCGTCCTCGGCGCCCTGGCCGCCTACACCCAGGCCGGCCGGGCAGTCTACGATTTGGAGAACGGGTGCTACCGGCGCCGCGAGCTCAGCCGCGAGCCGCTGCCGATGGACCGGCTCCGATTCCAGAACGAGCGTGAGGCGCACGCCACACGGTTCCTCGACCAGAGAGCCGTGGTGTTGCTCGCGTCCGAGGACGATGGCCAGGGGGTCTCCCTCCAGGGCCGGGTCCGTCACGGCGAAACGCCGAAAGAGCCCTGGCTCCGCATCGACAATGACGAACGCGTCGTCGACGCCCGGTGCACCTGCAACTTCTACCAGCAGAACCGGCTCCGCATGGGCCCGTGTGAGCACATCCTGGCGCTGCGACTGCTCCACGCTCGCCGGCTGCGGGCATCGCCGGCGCTGGCTGGAGTCTCTTGAACCAACGCGAACCAATCGAATTCAAGATTCGACACTCCTCGCCGAACACCACCACGGGAAGAAGGCGGCCCACTCTCGTTCCCACGCTCCGCGTGGGCATGCCGGGTTCGACGCTCCGCGTCGCGTCGTTGGTCTCCGTCCGGGAAGAGGACGCGGAGCGTCCCAGACGGCATTCCCACGCGGAGAGGCTGTGATTTTTTGGGTGAAACAGGTCAGATGCACGAAGTTTGATGGGAGCAAGCCCCTGATTTTCAAGGGGTTACAAACATGGATTATGGTCAATGAGTGGGCTTTTCCCCAAAAAATCACAGCCTCGGAGCGTGGGAACGAGGAGGCAACCAGCGGCGGTGTTGAGCGAGGAGTGTCCAAGATTCGAGGCTCAAAATCCGAAAATTATATTTATATTAATTAAATATGAAAGTATTTTCCATTTCGAATTTTGAATCCCGAGCCTTGAATGTCGAATCCCGAGTCTCGAATCTCGAATCTCGAATCTCGAATCGACTCTTCCTCAGCTCCCCGGCCGTGGCCGGACGGCGACATTTTCGACGAGGTCCTTGCATCGGCATCCCGTCACTCTTAAGATCGGGGTGATCGTCGAGACGACCGGCGTGTACGGCGGGGGAGCCTTGCAACCCGGATGGCGGATCGCCATCCATGCCAACTGACCTGTCATGCATCACCGGTCCGCTCATTACTGTGCCGGCTGCCACCACCCTAGGCATACACGGACCGGCACGCCGAGCGGGCGTATCGCCCAGGGTGGTGGCGCCGGCTTGAGTGGAGCGGCCCGGTCCTGAGAGCCTCGCGAAGGGAAGCCCCACCGGTGCGCCGGTCGTCTCGACAATCCTCATCTCGAAGTCTTGAAGTCGGGGTTTCGTGCGAAGCGAGTCCGAAGGAGGCCACGGCGGCCCGTTGGGCCGCGGATGGAGTCAACGGCACCGACCCGAGCCGCGCTCGGCTACGGTCCCTATCCGACAAGCGCAATTTCAAGACCTCGGAACCGGGCATCTGACCTATCGCAATCTCTTAACCCCACAGTGACTCATGGCCACCCGCCAGGAGCTATACGACCGGATCCAGCAGAGCTCCAAGGAGGAAGTGATCCTCGAGGAGATGCTCCGCCTGGGCTTCTGGCCGAGCGATCTGGGCCCTCCCGCGGATACGCTCGAGGAGCTGGAACGACGCAAGCAGTTGCGGACGGAGCTCGAGGGCCTCATGGCGCAACAGGCCCGCATCCAGGATACGGAGAAGCTCAAGAAGGAGCTGCGCAAGAAGCGGATGCAGGAATCGCGCGAGCGCCAGAAAGAGACCAAGCTCCGCCGGCTGCGCGAGCGGCAGGAGCGCGCCGAGGCGTGGTGCGCGCGGAAGAGCCACGAGATCCTCTACCTCGGCGAGGGCGTCTCCGCCGGGCTGAACTCGATCGAGACCGACCTGGATAAGCTCCGCGCCCGCGGCCTCCCCTTGCTGGCCAACGCCGAAAACCTGGCCGTCGCCATGGGGATTACCGTCGGCGAGCTGCGGTTCCTGAGCTTCGTGCGCCGGGTCGCGACCGTCAGCCACTACCGGCGGTTCCAGATCCCCAAGAAGACCGGCGGCCTGCGGTTGATCTCGGCCCCGATGACCCGGTTGAAGCGGGCGCAGGAATGGGTGCTGACCGAGATCCTGGAGAAGGTCGAGCTCCACCCCGCGGCCCACGGGTTCCGCAAGGGCCGCTCGATCGTCACCAACGCCTCGCCGCACATCGGCGCCGAGGTCGTCGTGAACCTGGACGTGGAGCAGTTCTTCCCGACCGTCACCCGGCGCCGGATCAAGGGGATGTTCCGCTCGTTTGGCTACGGCGAGCAGATTGCCACGATCCTGTCGCTGATTTGCTCCGAGCCCGAGGTGCGCGCCGTGGAGCTGGACGGCCAGGTCTATCAGGTCGCCCGGGGCGAACGACGCCTCCCGCAAGGTGCACCCTCGAGCCCGGCGATCACGAACATCCTCTGCCGGGGTCTCGACGCCCGACTCACCCGGATCGCCGAGGGGCTCGGCTTCCGCTACACGCGCTATGCCGACGACATGACGTTTTCGGGCTCGGGACCGGCCGCCGAGGACGTCGGCAAGTTGCTCCGCCGGGTCCGCTTCGTGATCGAGAAGGAAGGGTTCCGCGTCCACCCCGACAAGACGCGCATCTTGCGGAAGGGACGACAGCAAGAGGTCACCGGCCTCGTCGTCAACCGCCGCGTAAACGTCGCGCGGGCGACGCTGAGGCGTTTCCGCGCCACGCTCTTTCAGATCGAGCGCGACGGCCCGGCCGGCAAGCGATGGGGAGCCGGCCCCGACATCCTGGCGGCCATCGAAGGGTTCGCCAACTTCGTCGCCATGGTCGACCCCGAGCGGGGCGGCGAGTTGCGCCGGCACGTCGGCCGGATCCTCGAGCGCCACGGCCACTGATCGCAATGGACCGCGCCCCCGGGTGAGAATCGCCGTCAGCCCGGCTGATTTTCTCGTGAACACGGACCCCAGGAATCTCGATCGAACCGGGAAGCCGTTCGACTTGTGAATCAACGGACGTGCGTGATATCGTGAAGACACGGCTTGACTGAGGCGGGCGTCGTGGGACCCCGGTCGGGGAGGCGCCCGAGCCGCGGACGGCGTTCCGAACTTTCGGCAGCCAGGGGGAGCCCATCATCGTGGCCGAACATCGCGGGCAGAGAGCGTCGGTTCGTCGGGGATTGGGAGTGTTGGCGGCGGGGATTGTGGTCCTGGCGATGCACCGCCCGGTGCGCGCCGGCTTGGAGGATTACGTCCGGAAGCCGGACCCCGCCTTCGCCTGGACCCAGATCAGCAACCACGACACGCCCGTGGGAAAGGTCTACAGCCTCAAGCTGACCTCACAGGTCTGGCAGGGGATCACGTGGACCCACAGCCTCAGCATCTACGAGCCGCGCGAGATCACCTATCCCGATACCACGCTCCTGTTCATCACCGGGGTGCGCCAACGGCAACGAGCCCAAGGACGAGGATCACAAGACGGGATTCACCCTGGCCCAGGTCTGCGGCGCCCGTGCGGCCGTCCTGCGCCAGGTCCCCAACCAACCGCTGCTCGGCGGCAAGACCGAGGACGAGCTCATCGCCGAGACGTTCGTCCGCTACCTCCAAACGAAGGACGAGAACTGGCCCCTCCTGTTCCCGATGGTCAAGAGTGCCGTGAAGGCCATGGACGCCGTCCAGGCGTGGGCCAAGGATAGCGGCAAGCCCGCGGTGACGCGGTTCGTCGTCACGGGAGGCTCGAAACGAGGTTGGACGACCTGGCTCACCGGCGCGATGGATGACCGCGTCGTCGCCATCGCGCCCATGGTCATCGTCATGCTCAACCTCGGCAAGCAAGGTCCCAACCAGCTCAAGGTCTGGGGCCAGTATAGCGAGCAGATCCACGACTACGTCGAGCGCGGACTGATGGAGAAGGTGCAGTCACCGCTCGGCACCCGGCTCTGGACGATGGTCGACCCGTTCACCTATCGCGACCGGCTGACCAAGCCCAAGCTGCTGATCAACGGCACCAACGACCGATACTGGACGCTCGATGCCCTCGACCTCTACTGGGGCGGCCTGAAGGGACCGAAGTACCTCGTCGAACTGCCCAACGCCGGGCACGGCCTGGACAAGAACCGGGACTGGGCCGTCAACGACCTGGGCGCCTTTTTCCGGCAGGTCGTCACCGATCGTCCGCTCCCCCGGATCTCGTGGGAGTTCGCCGGCAAGACGCAGGACGAGGCCACACTGACAATCCACGCCGAGCCGGCCCCGCAATCCGCCCGGCTCTGGACGGCCCGGTCCGAGAGCCGCGACTTCCGCGAGGCCCGCTGGGTATCCACGCCGATGACGTCCGGCACAACGATCACCGGCACCGTTCGGCCCAGCCACGACGGCCATCTCGCCCTCTTCGGCGAGTTGGAGTACCAGATCGACGGCATCCCCTATCACCTGACGACCACGTTCTTCGAGCCGGGGATCGTGCCGCCGAAGGACGCAACGGAGCCGCGTTGAGACTTCGGGGGGCATTCCCTATTTCCGTCACGATTGTCCCGAAGCCGAGAGGTGCAGCCCGCCAGACGGAGGCGCTGACCCGATGATTGGGACCCAGACCGCTCCGACATCGCCGACCAACCTGGAGAGACGACACAATCCCTCCCCGGCTGGGGTGATGGAGAACAGCTCGATCCGGATTACGAAGCCAACGCCCCCGGCTGGGGGGCTGCTGCCCCTCATGGAGTCAAGACGATCACCTGGGTTCCGGGCGATGCTCTCATCGGCGGTCTCTCGGCGAAACAGCTACGATGCATGCAATCTGAGTGCCCGGCCAACATAGGCCGTCCGATCGCGACTCCCTCTGCCCCACTGGAAGACTAGGTCATGATGACACGCACCGGCCGAAAAGCCGGCGAGGACGAACCAGAAAGCCTCAGGGCTTTGGCCCTTGCGGCCGCCTACCATCAACGAACCGAGGCGAGGCCCCGAGCGAAGCGGCGCCGAAGTCGATCGAGGACAGGACCCTGCGAGCGAGGCCGCCGAGTGACCGGCGGAGCTGCGTTGTTCCCGTCATCGGGTCCGCCGGTCCGAACCTGAGCCTCCGACGTCTTCCCCGAGATCCTCTAGCTATCTATCTACGGAAACTCTCCAATCCCCTCATGCATCGCAACAGAATTGTCCGAAAGCCATTGCAAGACGGGTGAGGTTGTATTATTAGCGAAAGTCCCCCCTTTCTCCCAGACCCTAATCGAGTAGATGCGCGAATTCTTTGATTTGAGCGTTGATGCATGTCCCGAGAAGGATCGGCCGGTTGAAGCGGTCGCGCGATGAGTACCGCGAGGATTCCGTCCGCGGTCATTGGCCGAGGATCCCTGACGATTGACGAGTGGCTGACGTCCGGAGCAGAGCATCGACCTCCGCCCAGAGGGCCTGCCAGTCATTGCGCTCGGGCTGGGGAAGCTGCGCGAGGGCGTCGGGCGCGCGGATTCCCGCCAGGTCGGGATCGACTTTCCAGTGCGCGAGGGTTTGCTGGAGCTGACCTCTCTCCGAGGGTTGTCCATGTCGGAAGACCTCAGACCAGGCGGCCAGGTCCCGCTTGAGGTGCTCGAAGGCGCGATGGCGCAACCGGCTCGCGGCGGCTTCGTCGAGCGGTGGCTCGTCTCGGCCGTGACCGGCGGCGGCCAGGGCGGCGGAACACGCGGCGTTGTAGCAATTCGAGGCGGTTCGGTCACCGGCCAGACCGGGCTGGATCTCGAACGCCCGGTCGAAGAGTCGGGACGCGCCGGCGAACCGCTGCTGATCGTGGGCGAGATAGGCGAATTCGAGCGTCTCGGCGGCGTCCGCGGTACGGACGTCGCCTCGGAGCACGGCGCCGAGTCGCGGGGCAAGGGCGGCCCGCCGCTCGGTGCGGGCCAGCTCCTGGCGAATGCTCGCCTGCCATTGGGGGTCGGAGTACAACTCGGAAGCCGTCTGGAACTCGGCCTTCGCGCCGTCGAAGTCGCCGCGCTGGCGCAGGGTCGCGGCAAGATTGGCGTGGGCGAGGGCGAACTGGGGCGCGATCCGGATCGCCTCCCGGTATTCGTTGACCGCCTCATCGAGCTTCCGCTGCGTCGCCAGGCACAGGCCGAGCCTCGCGTGGACGGGGGCCGAATCGGGCACAATCCGGATCGCCTCCCGGAACTCGACCACGGCATCATCCAGCTTCCCCTGGCTCAGCAGGAGGTCGCCGAGATTCGCCCGGGCCAGGTTATATCGGGGCAACAGCCGGATGGCCTCGCGGAGCGCATCGGCCGCCTCGTCCGGCTTGCCCTGGGCGGCGAGGGCCAGGCCGAGGCAGTTGTAGATCGTCGGATCCCCGGGCTGGAGCCGCAGCGCCTCGTGGAGCTCGTGAAACGTCTCGTCCCATTTCCCCAGGTTGAGGCAGACGGTGGCCAGCAGGAGATGCGCCGAGCCAAACTGAGGACGGAGGGCCACGGCCGCCTGGACATAGGGCTCGGCGCTGAAACCGTGCGTCGGACATGCCCCGGCTGGTGATCCAGATACTGGTCACCCCGAGGCCCGACCGGGTCCCTTCGAGCAAGGACAAGCCCAGCTCGGTGTTGAGCCAGTAGTCGCCGGGGTGCCTGCGGAGGGCCCGTCGCAAGACGTCGAGGGCACGATCGTGATCGCCGGCCATCTCGAGACCATGACCGAGCAGCCAGAGGCCGACGGGCGCCTGACGATCGAGGTCCGGGGCCTGAGCAAGCTGGCGGAGCAACGGCTGGGGGTCGTCGGCAGCCAGGGCGTCGCGGAGGGCATCACGCCAGGGGTCGGGGTCGGCGACGCGGGCGATGGCGAACAGGCGGCGGGCAGCCGATCGCCCGCCGGTATCACCCGATCGCGCAAGGGCGCCGCGGACGACGGCCCAGGTGTCGAGGGCAGCGGCCGCGGCGACCGTGATCGCTCGGGGCCGTCCGGCCAACCGTCGGCCGATCGCCGCCGGTTCGAAGGCCGGAGACATCACGTCCAGCCCGGCGGCCCGGAATGCCTCGACGAAGGCGGCGTCAGCCTTGTCGTCGGCGACCATCCCACCGCGGATCTCCTCGAGCCGGTCGACCAGGTTGCGGTCGACCGTGGCCGCCCTCGCGCCGCGCTCGATCTCGTCTTCCAGGGCCTCGATCCGCGCACGGACGATCGTCGCCGGCCCCGCGGCGGCCTTCTGGTCATGCAGTCGCTGCAACGCGACACGCGCCGCCTGCCACCGGGCGAGGTCGCCATTGGGATCGGCCGCCGCCTGGTCGCGGAGCAGCTCGGCTTCCTTCAAGGCGAGGTTGACCTGGGCGAGCCGGGCCTGACGTTGATACACGATCGCGGCCACCCCGCCGCCTCCGCAGACGACCAGCGCCACGACGGAGGCGGCGAGGGCCACCGCCAGCCGACGATGACGACGGTCCACATCGGCGCGGGCCTGCGCCTCGACCCGGGCGAGCTCGGCGGCGTGCAGCCGATCCTGCACGCCGATCCGGTAGGCGCCGATCCGCCGCGCCACAACCTGGGCGTCGCGCGGCCGGTAGGGCACCTCGGCGGCCACACATTCCCGGGCCAGTTCGACCAGCTCCGCATCGGCCCCGCAGACGGCAAGTCGTTCCTGTGCCCCGCCGACCTCGCCCCGCGCGGACCGCTGCTCGATCTCCACCGGGTTTGGACCCACGAATGCCGGCGCGCCCGTCAGGATCTCGCAGAGGATCGACCCCAGGGCGAAGACGTCGGCCCGCTCATCCAGCGCATCGACCTCGCCGCGGGCCTGCTCCGGCGCCATGTACGCCGGGGTCCCCATTACGCTTCCCGGGAGCGAGAGTTCGCTGTCATCCCCGCTCCGTGCGGTGGTTACCGTCTCCTCGTGCGGCTCGCCGCGGACCACCAGCCCTTCCTCGTCTCCGGCCGCGTCCTCCGGGCTCAGGACCTTGGCCAGACCCCAGTCCATCACCTGCACCTCTCCGAAGCGACCGACCATGATGTTCGACGGCTTCAGGTCGCGATGGATCACGCCCCGCGCATGCGCGTAGGCCATCGTCTGGCAGACCGATTCGAAGATCTCCAGGAGCCGGGGATGATCGTCGGCCGGCTCGTCGCGGTCGGCGAGCACTTCGGCCAGAGTGCGGCCCCGGATCAGCTTCATCGCGAAGTAGGGCCGTCGATCGGCGAGGGCCCCCAGCTCGTAGACCGGGACGACCCCCGGATGCTGGAGCTGTCCGCCGATCTGCGCCTCCTCGATGAACCGACGGACCATGTCGGGCTGGTCGCGGTACTGCTCACGCAGCACTTTGACGGCCAGGTCGCGCCCCAGATCGGCATCATGCCCCTTGAGGACCACTCCCATCCCGCCGCGGCCGATCACGCCGAAGAGCTGCAACCGCCGGGGGCGATCCGGATCGCCCGGCGCGGGCAGCTCGTCATGGCGTGGGGCGGGCGACGAAAACGGCCTGGCTTCCGAGTCGCCCCCGTGGAGGTGCACCTGCGGCACTCGGCCCAATGTCTGGCGCAGGGTGTCCAGGATGCTCGAGGACTCCGAGCCGAACGTGACCAGGAGGTCGTCTCGATCCGGCCGGCTCTCCTCGATGGCCATGCCCCCCCCGCCGGTCCGCAGCAGACAGATCGGGCAGAGCTCCCCCGGCGCATTGACGGGCCGCGCTTGCCCGCATCCACGGCAGCGCTTCGGTTCATCCATCGTCGAATCCCTCCGCATAACCGTCTACGTTGCGACTCCTCGACTGTGACGATTATCGAGACTCCTCTCCGATGACCACCCGTTACGGAAGCGTGAGCTCCCAGGGGCCGCGGCCCGTCTGCCCCCTCTTCAAGAGACAAGGGGGTTGGCCCGGGTCCTCGGCGAGGGGTCTCGGCTTTCCCCTCCGCCACCCTCGGATCGGGGGGTCGCGCGAGTCAACGAGAGCGCCTCACAGTTGGCTTGCACCCTCTCGAAGGCCTCGGTCGAAGCCCCCCCTAACCCAATACCGTGGAATTCGTGATAAACGTAGGGGAGGGAAAGGGCTGATTCTCGTTCCCACGCTCCCGCGTGGGTGGCCCTCCCCTTTGGGCCCCCTTTGGGCCCATTTGATTCTGATGCTCGATGGTTTCTCAAAACAGCCAGGTCTGCTAGACTGGGCAAAGGGATAGTGGGGTGGTGCCACTGCGCCGGATCCGGGGGAGGACGGCGTCGGTGTGGGGAGGACGGGGTGGGAACGAGTGCGTCCGGAGCTGATACGGGTATCGCCAATGCAGGCTCCTACGGCGGCAGCGAGTCTGCCGCGACCAGTGCGGGCGGAATGGAGGCCGGGGAAACCGCCCCACTGCTGGTCTACCGAGGGGGCTCAGCCAAACCGGACAATCTCACACCTCGCCCGGGCATCGACAGGACTGGCCTATCGACGTTCGACAATCTGGAAGCGGCGACTCCTCCAAGCGGCAAGGCACAAGTGATCGATATCAGAAAACTGAAACCCCCGCTCGTCGCCAAGCCCGATGCTCCGCCGCCAGGACATGTTTCCATTGGTCCGCTCGACCCTGTGTTGATCGACGAATGGGCTGCCACGCGGGGAACTGGACAGACCCACCCGCTGACACAGGCGATCATGGATGCCGTCGTCGACGTGATGAGGAGGCCAAAATGACTGATGAGACGAGAAGGACGATTTGGTCGATCCTCAGTGATGCGTTCGGCTCGATCCTGCGCTCCCTTCAGGCCACGATGCCTGGGGCGAGAATGACAGCAGGCCACAGCCATAATGACGCATTCCCATTTCGGGCCTATGCGGAGTACTCGATCGGCGAGCAGGTCGTCGATCTTTCGTTCGACGTCCAGGTGAAGGATTCCCGGATTCACGCTTTGGGAGACATTGCCCTCGAGAACGGCCTGATTGTCAAGGATCTCATGCAGGTCGTCATCGGGCCCGAATCCTGTGAAGAGTTGATTATTCCGCACGCAAGAGAATTCGCATCGCAGTCTCAACAGAATGCTGATCTCATTGCGAGGAAACTGAGTGGAGTTGAGAAGAAACCCAGCGGATGAAATTAATTATTATCATATCTTAATGATAATATCGATTTATTAATGAAAGCCCCTCTTGGTCGGCGTCCCCTTCTTGCCTGAGGGCCTCTCGGCGCTGACGGTGATCGCAGAGTCGATCGGGGCGGGGGTCGCTCCATCGGGAGAGACGAACGCCTTCCCAGATTGCCCAACCCGCAGGGTGATTTAGCGATGTCCCCATTACGCCCCCTAGCGATGTCCCCATTACGCCCCCCATTACGCCCTGCCGATCTTCGGAACGTGAACGTGGTCGCGCTTTCCGACAGTCGATATCGCTTCATCGAGTGTCACTTCGTTAACAAGCCAGTGTTTGAGGATGGACAACACATCAGCGATCCGCCCCTGATTGGGGTGCAACGGCTCGCGAAAGGTGACTACGGGGAGCGGAACATCGTCCTGCGTCCGCCAAAGCGTCACCTCGACTCCATCGTTTGCGGCTTCGGTTGCGGACACAAATCGCCGCTTGATCGTGATGAATCGGCCGCTTGCCGTTCTCTCGGTCCGCACATGACCCATCTCGTGTCCGGTGAACGGCGGAAGCGGAACCCCCCGCTTCTTGGCAGCTTCAGCGATGGACCTTAGCCAGGATGGTTGCCTTTTCTCAGTCATCGTCTTCTTCATCTGAGGCATCTTCGGAAATCTCAACGTTTTCCACAGTGCCTTCAATCAGTTACTCGTATTCATCATCTCGGTACCCCAAAGAGGTCTGACCTCTTTGACCCCTCACAGATCGCCTAACCCGCAGGGTGATTTAGCGATGTCCCCTTTGTGCCCCCTGTCCCCTTTCCCCCCTACGTTATGTCCCCTTTCCCCCTCCTACTGCGTTTCCGCTTGTTGCTCCGTCATCCCGAAGTCGTGTTCAAACGCCGCCCGACTCAGACTCCCCGAGAACTTCGTCAATAGCTCACCTGCCCAAGGCTGATTGAACCGCCGTAGCCGTCGGAAGTTGTAAGAAATGGAATTCACGCCCTTAGTGCAACTGATGCAGGGCTTAAACAGTGGATTGGGCCCGAACTCCTTATCAATGCAAGAGACAGTCAGAGCTTCTCGGGCCGTTTCAAGCATCCGCTTTTTTTGTTTGTCTCGGGGGGGGGGAAAGGGGACATAACGAATATCGACTGTTAGAAGACATTGCCGTTCGTTTCGGACATCTATCGATATTCGTTATGTCCCCTTTTCCCCCTCAGAATCAAAGGGGTCAGGCAGAATCAAAGGGGTCAGGAGCCGATTTCTCAGAATCAAAGGGGTCAGCAGAATCAAAGGGGTCAGGAGCCGATTTCGTGTTTTGAGCAGAATCAAAGGGGTCAGGAGCCGATTTCGTGTTTTGGCTCCTGACCCCTTTGATTCCCCTGACCCCTTTGATTCCCCTGACCCCTTTGATTCCCCTTTTTTGGCTCCTGACCCCTTTGATTCCCCCTGACCCCTTTGATTCCCCTTTTTTGGCTCCTGACCCCTTTGATTCCCCCCACCCGTGGTAGCAGGTTGCATCGTAGGGGAAAAAGTTGGGCACCACGACCCCCGGGTGCCGGAAAAAACAGGAATCAAAGTTTGATTCCGGGTTTTCCCTGACCTGAGTCTCCCCGGGGCTGGAAAACTACCCGCGTCCTCGTTTCCTGCTTTGGCCTGCCCCCCAAAACCTGGTCCAGTCTTAATGGGGATCGTACAACTGGCACAGAGCCAGGGAGCGACCCATGCGAAAACGACCGAGTCCGGACCAGATTGCATCCATCCTTCGAGACTTCCAAGCCGACCTCGACGCCGGCTTGACCCTCCACCAGGCCTGCCGCAAGGCCGGCATCGGACCGACGACCTACTACCGCTGGAAGGCTCTCCAGGAGGAACCTATATCGCGTGAACAATTTCACATTTCAGAACTCGAAGCCGAAATCGATCGCCTCAAGCTCCTGGTCGCCGAGCTGGCGCTGGACCGCCGCATGCTCCAGGAGGCCTTGAAAAAAAAGCCATGACTGCCCCCAGACGCCGCATGATCGTCAAAGAATTATGTGAAGAATTCCACGTATCTCAACGCCGGCGTCGCGGGGCTGGACCTGGCCCGGTCCGGCCTTCGCTACGCGCCGGTCGTTCGCGATGAGCAGGTGGCGCTGGCTCGACGCATCGAGGAACTGGCCGGGGCCCGACCGCGGTTCGGCTACCGGCGGATCTGGGCCTTGCTGGATCGCGAGGGCTGGACGGTCAACAAGAAGGCCGTGCGTCGACTCTATCGCGAGTTGGGGCTGAAAGTGGCCCAACCGCGGGCCAATCCCAAGCCGCGCCGGGCTCATGGGCAGGACGAGAATGCCTGCCACCTCCGGCCCGCGCGGGAAAAACGACGTATGGACATGGGACTTTATCTTCGACCGTACCAGTGACGGTCGAAGTCTCAAATGGCTGAGTATTGTTGATGAATATACTCGAGAATGCTTGGCCTTGGAGCCGCGCCGGGGTATGACGGCCGAGGACATCCGGGTCATCCTGGCCGAAGTCGCGGCCGGTCGCGGCGGCCCGCCGTGCCGGATGCGAAGCGACAACGGGCCGGAGTTCGTTGCCGAGGTGGTGCGGTCGTGGCTGGAGGACACCGGCTCCGGGACCTGGCCCGTGGCGCCGGGGAGCCCCTGGCAGAACGGTTATGCGGAGTCGTTTCATAGCAAGGTCCGTGACGAGTTCCTGAACCGCGAGGAATTCGAGAGCGAACCGCAGGCCAGGGCGTTGGGCGCCTCTGGATGGAGGAGTACAATACCGAACGCCCGCACAGTTCCCTGGGATATCAGACACCGGCCGAATTCGCGGCCACTTGTGTGAGGTATGTGCCTATCGATGAAGACCCGCCCGATCCCTCGTCTACTGAATCAACGAACAGGTGATTCCCATTATCACTGGACCAAGAAATGGGGAGCAGGCCACTTTTCTCACCAAGAACTAGCTGCGTCCCCGTTTCCTGCACACCTGTTTTTTCCTACATATTGACTTGCTGAATGCTGGCGTGATATCCTTTCACCCAGTTTCTTGGCGACCACCATGATTGCACGGAATGAGGAGCTTCAGCCATGCTGCTCAGCTTGTTGCTCGCTGTCACTTCGTGTGCCGGGGACATCGAGGATGATGCCGTGAGGTTCGCCAAGAAGTACATTGATAGGCTGCTCAAGGCTCCGGCAACAGCCAAGTACGAGTGCACGGAAACAAAATACGAGAATTCATTTGACTCGATCACGATCAAGGGAACGGTCAACTCGCAAAACAGTTTCGTCGCCTACCTGAGAGCAACCTGGTTCCTCCGATTGAAGAAAATCCCCAGCGGGATAGACCCTCAGGCGCTCATATTCGTAGACAACGACGGTGCAACAACACTGGTGTATGAATCGACTGAACATATGGCGATCCGAATTAAGAGAGACGCCGAGGAGGCGGCAAAGCGGATGCTAAAGGAAACCGAGGAACTCGAAACCAGAAGGAAGCAGGTATCCAGGATTCTGGGGTCGGGGAAACTCTCGGTAACCCCGAAAATGGATGTCGGCGAGGGCCTACTCCTGAGTATCGGCTTTATGGTAATCGATCCGTCAGAGCCGGAATCCTCGCGACTTGATGGGCTACTCGCCGTTGTTATGCTCGAGAATCACATACCAACGAAGAACTACAATTTGTCATCAAAGAGAACGGTCCATCTGGTTAAGGGCAATAGAAGGTTCACCCTGACTCAGCCCAAAGAGAAGCAGATAAATATAACTGTCAAATCTCTCGATTTCACGCCTGACTTTGCCGCGAAGCTCCTCCTCTTCCTTAGAGACGCGGGCAACCTCTCTGTGGAAGTTGACGGCGTTGTACATCCGTTGTCAGGCAAGTGGGCACAGAGAGTTTCTCAACTGGTGACGGAGGTCGATGGGGAGCGGCAAAGGAAAAGTTATAAGATAAGCGGCGAAGAGATCGAAATTAATATATATGTAGATTTTAGAATCTCGGAGGAAAAAACGGGTGAGGTGATGAAGCGATTGCCCAAGGACAAACGACAAGCGTTCTTGATGAAATCGCAAGCAAGAACCTATAATAGTTTAATAAGAAAATATAAGAAATCGCAGAGGGAACTGGTGAGCATAATTGAGCAGGGACGGCTTCGGAACCGTGAGGAGGAGAGCAGATAGAATAGATTAAGATGAAGAGTCGGCAGTCAGAATCTTTCTTGGAAAAAAAGGGGAACGGAAATAGTCTTTGGGCTGTGGCCTGCCCTCCGGTGAATAACTCGCGACCTCTTCCGACCTCCTTGTGGTCTGACCCCGACCTCCCTTAGAGGCCGCTAAGGTTCTGGATTGGAAACTGACCAGTTTCCCCGGTTGAACTAGGTCACCGCATTGGTCGGCGGATCTTGGCCAGTCAGGCCGAGAGGACCTCATGACGAAATAATAACCCGGATCGATCGGACTTCCGGTGGTGTCCCATTAGTGATCTGTCGGTCTAGTTTACCCGTCGGTTTCGGCTCCTGACCCCTTTGACCCTCTCCTGAGCTGTTTGACCCTGCCCTTAGTCCTAGAGATGGACCGGAGGCACATCTTCTCCATTTGGCGTGTCAGACAGCGGACGCCAAGTCATGAAGTTTCTCAGTAAACCCCTGTCGCCGAAAGAGAGCACACGACAATGCTTGTCGGCTGGATCATCTAACAATCGAAATATCATGAAATGAGCATTTTTTAATTATGCAGGTACACATGCTTCCAAGATAAACCCTACCTTTGATGTGACCACATTCTCCATATTCTTGACCGCAGATTGAACACTCCGCAGATTCAACAGTATAACCGGAACTTCATAAACATTGGTCTAGGAAATATCGCATCTTCGATGAGATGTAATCTATTATTCAATTTATGAAGTTGGTCGTCTTCTCTGACGAGAAGTGCATGCCTGACCGCCATCTGAGCGTTGACCAAAGAGTCCCAAGCTTGATCCATCTCGTCGTACTTGATCTGAATCCACATATTTAATAATTCAAAAAAAGATTGTATAATAAATTCATAAAAAAGAAAAGAGTTCGCTCGTTCTTCTGAACCCTCATCGATTGCTGACCTTTTGAAATTGCGAATTCTCTCCAATAGTGTCTTGAGGTCGGCATTCGCTTGTTCCTGGAACTCTATCCCGCGTGTGATGAAAAGAAACTTCTGGCACTCCTCGATTGCCCTTCCAAGTTCCCGTTGAAGGTCGTCGTCGGGCTCCAACATCATCGGCCTTCCTCCGTCTCACTTGTCAGTGTGCCCTCGCCGAGAATCTTCTCTAGAAATTCTTGGACCTTCTCCAATTCCTCGGCTGGCCCGTCGAATGAGATCTTCTTGGTCTTCTTCGCCCGTGACTCTTCGATGACGATGTCCCATTTAATCCGAGTTTGTCCTGTTACCCCCATGAATACAATTCGTGAATGCTTGTATAATTTTCTAATGATAACCTTGATTAGTTCGGGATTTGATCTGTAAAGAGCAATCGAGCCGCCGATAAATAGTGTGGGAAGAGTCCAGTCAAACGCATTTTCCTTAATGAGCTTCGGCTTCGCTTCGACCGGACCTAGCCTGCTGGCCTCCACACCAGCTTCCCGTAGGAGCAATCGCAGGTCGGGAAGGCTGCTTTCGTAAACGAATTCCTCCGGTTTCCTCGCTTCGCCGAAGTTTGACGGGAGGAATACAATGCCGATCGGCTCAGCCAAACCAAGAGCTGCTGCACGCTCCCGGATGTCGTAACTATCTGTGACCTGAATTCCCATGACTATTGTCTCCCGAAAATGGCTGGCCGTTCACATGTTGGTCATCTATCCTAGGTATCTTCTTAAGTTGATCGCTTCGAAAGCCAGTCCGCAACTCCGGACGACTAATCTCCTAGACTTTGAATGTCTCGGAGGCTCGCTCGCCCGAATCGGACACACCAGGAGGAGATGTCCAGTGACGCTTCGTTGGATGACCCGTTCCCGTCCACTCCTGAGGATTCCGACTCGGCATCCTCCGGCTTCCGGGAATGGATCGCCTTCTGGGAGTCCCACGCCGCGCACAGCACGTCGCCCAGCCGTTCGATTTCCCCGGTCGCGGTCAGTGTGATGCAGCTCCATCCGGCCTGGGGGGTGTTCAACATTAACTCCGGAGCAACTGCCTGCACCTGTTCCAGAGGCAAGGGCACCCAGACGGAGGGCCGCTTGCGGTTCAGGTAGAGGCGGCACATCACCCAGGTATACCGCTCCGCCAGGTGGATTTTGAAGTAGGAGACCGTGTCCTCATAGGCGACGGGTCGTTGCGGGCCCAGGAGGCGGCGAATCACCTCGTAAGCGGCGAGCTCCTCCTGGGTCGTCTCGATTTTCCCTCCGCCCGTCGACTCGGCTGAGGATTTCGAATCGGTCCGGGTTGGGTTGTCCAGGACCGCGGTCAGGGTCCGCTGCCGCGCCCATTCGCTGATCGCGTTGGCGAGCACCGGCTTCCAGTCCTCGATGACCTTGTCGTTTAGCCGTCGCGTCTCGATGTTAGCGATCGCGAGCTTCACGAATTCACTGGCCGGCTCCAGAAGACGGTTCAATTCGGCGACGAGGAGGTTCTGGGCCCGCTTGCGCTCGGCAAACGTTCGGATCAGCGGCGTATTGAACTGGGATTTCTGAAGGAGCGTCAGGAAATCGAACGGGGGCGGCTCGTCGGCCAGCACGTCCCATTTGACGAACGGCTCCTTGTCCATGATGTTCGGGTTGACGACGTCCGTGAAGAATCGCCATTGCACGCCGTTGGTGAGGATTCCCAGCCGGGCCTCGGGGGCCTTCGCGAAGTAGTCGGCCAGTTGCTCGTCATAGTTCGCGAGCTTCTTGCCGACCTCCTTCGCCTCGACGAAGAAGATCGGGTGTCCACTTTGGAGGAACGCCCAGTCGATGGGCTTGATCGAGCGGTTCGGCCCGAAATCGACCCGATACTCGGGGATGCACTCCCGAGGGTCGGTCAGGTCGTATCCCAGGATGGTGAACAGCGGTCCGACGAGGCTCTGCTTCGTGGCCTGCTCGTTCCCACGGACGTGTTCGGCTAGCTCCTGGACGCGTTTGACGTACTGCGGCATCGCTTCGCGCATGGCCCGACCTCATCGAGTGGATCGTCAGACCGAGACGTTAATTTGGCACCGCGCAATTTTGCCACAACGGATGGCTCCATGCGAGTGGGTAGTCCCGGAATGTCCGCTTTTTTTACGGCGCGGTCCGCTCAACCGGAAGATGAGGCACCCGCGAGGCGCCGATCGTCAGGCATCGACCAATCGAACGACCCGGCAGAATCTCGCAGTGGTAGGATTGAAAGCGTGCGGAGTCGCCATGAGGCCATGGAAATCGCCGGTCGGACGGGTAAGGCCCGGGATCTGGGAGTGCCGACCCGATGAGCGAGAGAGTCACCATCGAGCTTCCGGATGAGCTGTCGCGGCGGGCACGCCGGTTGGCGGCCGCAGGCAATCGGCGCCTTGAAGATGCGGTCATCGACTGGATCGACCGAGCCGTCACCGATCCGGATGTCGAGACTTTACCCGACGACGAACTGTTGAGGCTTTGCGACGCGACGCTCGAGGCCGGTGAGCAGGCCGAATTGAGCGATCGACTCGGGGAGGCCCGCGAAGGCACGCTCGATACCGCCGGGCCGTCCGACTCGACGAACTCATGGCCGAGTACCGACGCGGCCTGGTGCTCAAGGCCCGCGCCTGGAAGGAAGTGGTGAGCCGGGGGCCTCCGGACTCCGCCGACCGACACCGAGGCCGACGACGACGACGATCATGCCGCGTGAATACATCCCAGTCGAAGTCGAGAGACGCGTGCGGCAGGCAGCCCGGCACCGTTGTGGCTTCTGCCTCAGCCCTCAGCGGCTGGTGATGGCCCACCTGGAGATCGAGCACATGATCCCCGTGGCCAAGGGTGGCGATCGTTCCGAATCAAACCTCTGGTTAAGCTGTCCGCTGTGCAACCGCTTCAAAGCCGACCGGACTTCGGCACAAGATCCGGACACGGGTGCCGAAGTGCCGCTGTTCAATCCCAGGACTCAGGGTTGGTCCGAGCATTTTCGTTGGTCCGAGGATGGTATTCGGGTCATCGGCCTGACACCGACCGGTCGCGACTGTGGCCTTGCTGCATCTGGCCGACGATCCAGATGCTCTGATCGTCCGCGCCCCTTGGGTCCTTGCCGGCTGGCGTCCGCCGTCCGACGACGAGCCAATCGGGGATCTGCCAGGAATACGTGATCCCCGAAGGGATAACCCGTTCTCGAGCCTCTCGGCTCAATGTGGCACGACTCCCCGCAACTCCAACACGCCCATCCAGAGGCCCTTGTCTCGCCATCGGGTTATGTTGTCCCGTCGGGTCATCGCTTACTACGGCCTCATCCGAGCCTCGGAATCCCTCCCCGCCACTTATGGATTCGTGGCGGAGTCGGCTGCACCCCAGGAAATCGGCTTCCGGTGGGAATCCAGAGGTTCCCCAATTGACTCCGTGGGACTGGGCTCGCGTGCCGCCTCCCTTACCCCGGTGGCCCGAAGAGTGCCAAGGACTGTTGCTTCCTCTTCGGTAGTAGCCTTCACCCCGTTGTTCCAGGTTCGGCGGCCACATTGGTCGTTTCGAGGCTGCAGAGTTCACTCCGAGCTGAGTTCGCGCTCCTGATCCGGCCCGCGAGCTGGCTTGCCCTCCTATCGAGGACGTTTACGTTCGAGCGTTCGCTGGCCGGGTCGCCCCGAGCCAACGTCGAATAGGACTACGTGGGTAAACGGTCAATTCCCACGACCGGACTTTCACCGGCAAGTCCAACGGCATTATGGGCTGCGGAACAAAGTTTGACCCCGGGTCTTCCAATTTCTCCGGACCTCCCAGTCCGCGCTGAAATTTAGGAATGTTCCCACCCCATTTCGCCCCCTTCCCCCCACACTCTTGCGGCACCGGTTCTGGTAGAATCGGGACGGCGACTCCGCGGGCCGGAACGCCGAGTCCGGATTTCCAGCTCTGTCGTGCACGGGAGGTCAAGCATGTCGATTGCGGAAGTATTGCCAACAATCCGTGCGCTGTCACGGGTTGACAAGCTGCGTTTGATCCAGGTCCTCGCGGAAGACCTTGCCCAAGATGAGCAAGCCGTCCCCTTCGAAGCGAACCAGACTTATCCCCTCTGGTCGCCGGACCGGGCTTACGAAGCAGCCGCTGTGCTACTCCAGGAACTGGACCAGGAAAGGGCGCGGTCGTGAGCAGCATGACGGCAGCTCGATACCCGTTCATCGAGCGGGATCAGAGCTTGGGGATCGCCAGTCACGCTCCATTCCTCCCGCTCACTCGGATCGGGAGAGAATCCACCATGATCTCCGGGTTGCTGGAGACCGGCGCCACGGTCAACGTGTTGCCCTATACGGCCGGAGAGCGGTTGGGTGCGGTGTGGGAGGAGCAAACGACTCCGATGACGTTGAGCGGCAACCTGGCAGCCTGCGAGGCCCGCGCGCTGATCCTGTCGGCAGTCGTCGGGCCATTCGCGCCGGTCCGGCTTGCGTTCGCGTGGGCCAAGACCGACGCCGTACCGGTGTTGTTGGGTCAGGTCAATTTTTTCATGGAATTCGATGTGTGCTTCTACCGATCCCTCTCGTACTTCGAAGTGCGCCCAAGCCAGCGACGAGCGGTGACTGACTGCGACGTACAACGAACCGGCGATGGAGGCTTCGAAAAGGTCAGGAGAAGGCGAATCGACTCCCGACCCCTTTGATTCCGACCAACGAAACAGGGACGCGTTTTGGGTTCTCTCGTATTCTCGATGTGGACAGTGCCACTCCGGGCCGGAACGACCGAGAATCCCGTCAAAACGGGGACTTCTGTGTGAGTTGGCGGTCTCGGATCGTCGAAAGTGCGGGAGAACCGCGTTTTGGCGACCTGGAAACTAGATATGTCCCCGTTTCCCGTGTCGAGCCCGGTCCCGTTGCTACAGTCTCGATTTCCCCGGGTTTTTCGGGGTAAGTCCCTTATTCCTGATAAAGTCTATTGGAAGAGGGGCATAATTGGTGTGAGTTCATCTTTTCGAGGGGAAAAATGAACTCACACCGAATTCGCTTCCGTCTGCTGAATCAACGAACAGGCAATTCCCATTACTGAGCGTTGCATGGAAAAGTAAACTTCTCGAGGCAGTCGCTTCGACGGGGATCGTGAGGTCGGTCGTCGGCACACGTTCCAAACGCCTGAAACAAGGGCGATCCCCGACTCTCGGCTTCCAAGCTTGGGTCTCTGAGAAACTCAGCGATGACCGGATGAGTTTACTTTTCCATGCAACGCTCAGTAGAGGCCCTAGAGCGCTTAGCTTTTGCATTGCGCATGCTCGGTGCCGATGCGAATTCACCCCCCGGAACCCCCCCTTCGCAAGGGGGGGACAGGAGATGGGTGTTTCCCGATCAACATCCCCTGGCCTGCTCCCCATTTCTTGGTCCAGTGATAATGGGAATCACCTGTTCGTTGATTCAGTAGACGAGGGATCGGGCGGGTCTTCATCGATAGGCACATACCTCACACAAGTGGCCGCGAATTCGGCCGGTGTCTGATATCCCAGGGAACTGTGCGGGCGTTCGGTATTGTACTCCTCCATCCAGAGCGCGGCCCAACGCCCTGGCCTGCGGTTCGCTCTCGAATTCCTCGCGGTTCAGGAACTCGTCACGGACCTTGCTATGAAACGACTCCGCATAACCGTTCTGCCAGGGGCTCCCCGGCGCCACGGGCCAGGTCCCGGAGCCGGTGTCCTCCAGCCACGACCGCACCACCTCGGCAACGAACTCCGGCCCGTTGTCGCTTCGCATCCGGCACGGCGGGCCGCCGCGACCGGCCGCGACTTCGGCCAGGATGACCCGGATGTCCTCGGCCGTCATACCCCGGCGCGGCTCCAAGGCCAAGCATTCTCGAGTATATTCATCAACAATACTCAGCCATTTGAGACTTCGACCGTCACTGGTACGGTCGAAGATAAAGTCCCATGTCCATACGTCGTTTTTCCCGCGCGCGGGCCGGAGGTGGCAGGCATTCTCGTCCTGCCCATGAGCCCGGCGCGGCTTGGGATTGGCCCGCGGTTGGGCCACTTTCAGCCCCAGCTCGCGATAGAGTCAACGCACGGCCTTCTTGTTGACCGTCCAGCCCTCGCGATCCAGCAAGGCCCAGATCCGCCGGTAGCCGAACCGCGGTCGGGCCCCGGCCAGTTCCTCGATGCGTCGAGCCAGCGCCACCTGCTCATCGCGAACGACCGGCGCGTAGCGAAGGCCGGACCGGGCCAGGTCCAGCGCCCGCGACGCGCGGCGTTGAGATACGTGGAATTCTTCACATAATTCTTTGACGATCATGCGGCGTCTGGGGGCAGTCATGGCCTTTTTTTCAAGGCCTCCTGGAGCATGCGGCGGTCCAGCGCCAGCTCGGCGACCAGGAGCTTGAGGCGATCGATTTCGGCTTCGAGTTCTGAAATGTGAAATTGTTCACGCGATATAGGTTCCTCCTGGAGAGCCTTCCAGCGGTAGTAGGTCGTCGGTCCGATGCCGGCCTTGCGGCAGGCCTGGTGGAGGGTCAAGCCGGCGTCGAGGTCGGCTTGGAAGTCTCGAAGGATGGATGCAATCTGGTCCGGACTCGGTCGTTTTCGCATGGGTCGCTCCCTGGCTCTGTGCCAGTTGTACGATCCCCATTAAGACTGGACCAGGTTTTGGGGGGCAGGCCACCCCCTTGCGAAGGGGGGGTTCCGGGGGGTTCTTCGGGAGTAGGCTTCGAGTGTGTGCAACCCAACCGTTAGGCGCCCTAACAAGAAGGGGACGGGCTCCGAGTCTTCGAGGTTCCTGTCCCCTTCTTGTTAGGGCCTGTTATCACTGGACCAAGAAACGGGGAGCAGGCCGGCGAAAAGGCCGTCGGTGACGGCTGAGACGTCGGCCTTCGATGCCAAAGGCGGACGATTCCAGGTTCAGAACCAGTGGTCGCTTGACCGGACCGTTCCGGCCTGCTGGAATTCTGTTTCCAGTGACCCAGCATGTGACCAAAGCGCTCGATCTCAGCGGTCATCCGGGAAAGGTCGGCCAGAGGTCCGAAAACGGGGCGACCCCATGATCAGAGATAACACCGAAACACCAAGCGGGGTAGAGCCATGGCGAGCTGCGGTCAGTTGGCGAGCGGGTCGTCGCCCACGTTGACGACGTCGAACCTCCAAAACAACGGCAAGACCAGTTCCTATCAGGTCCAGTACGACAACACGATCACGTCGTCGGCCGCGCAGACTGCGTTCGAGACGTTCAGGGAGAATGTTAACATCGACTTCTCCTGGATGCAGCAATTCTTCAACAACGCGTCGAGCCCGTGGTCGGGACAAATGCAGGTCAACATCCTCTCGGGGGTCAACGCGCCCGTCGGATCGGGCACGGGCGACATGCTGGCCGAATCTGTCAGGCCCCATAACGCTCTATCCCGGCGTGCCGGCGAATAATTCGACCGCGACGGTCAACCCCTGGTTCCTCCGCTATCTCATCGTGTCTGAAGTCGTCGAGATGTTCATGTCCTCCACGGGCTCGGACTGGTACGGCGGCAACTGGTCGAGCGGCGGCAACGAGGGCAGCGCAGGCGAAGGCCTGTCGCGCTTTTTGCGGCGCAGCTTCTCATCCAGAAACACGGCGCCTCGGGCGGTGAGTCCGGCTACGCAGTCTCAAACCAGTGGATGAACAGCCCGAGAGCCGACTTCGTCAACCACGTGAATCCGTCCGACAACCAGATCGACCCCACGATCGGTTGCGCGACCGTTTTCGTCTATTACCTCTTCACGCAGCTCGGCTGCCCGATCACGCTGATGACCTCCAGCGGAGCCCAGCAACTGTCCGGCGTCTACGCGAACATCACGGGCGATCAGAGCGATCCATTCCCCTACTTCAAGAACCTGGTCGATCTCGGCTATCCCGGAACCGCGCGGATCACGGGACCGAACCCGGACAATCCCTGGCCGATCGCGAGCGTGTCGTTCGTCGGCGTCAAGAGCACGTTCGGCGCCGACGAATCCAAGGACATCATCAATTCGCAGGGCGGACTGGTTTCCGGCGCCTTCACGCTCTGGATCCAGGGCCTCAGCAAGGCGGCGTTCGCCAACCTGAATATTCAGGTCGCGGCATTCACCGGGACCTTCGCGAGCCTGCCCGGCGTGATCATCCAGCCCAATCCTCTCGGGGCGCAGTTCCAGAGCGGCGTCAGCCAGTACGCGCCGCAACGAATCCAGATCCCATTCGACATCGTCCTCTCGGCGCCGTTCCTCAACCAGTTTCCCAGCAGCGGCTCGACCCCTTTCGGGCTCTCCGTCTCACTCACCGCCGGCGGAAACACCGTGACGGCGTCTCAGGCGTCGACCCAGATCGAACTCGTCGCCGGCGCGGACCCGTATTTCAGCAACATGAATTCCAGCAACAGCAATCTCCCTTATCTGAGCGAAGACCTGCGGGTCTTCATGGTGACGCCGGGACTCAACGCGACCCCGATCCCCAACGTTGCCGCGCTCGCGGACAGCGTTTCGGGTGCCTACACCTACATTCAGAACGTGCTCAAGCACTTCAACGATCCGCTGGCCGGCTTCACCAATCCGGCCGGCCCCGATCCCTTCGCCACCGTCCTGCCGAACCAGGATGGCTCCGACCAGGCCGATTCCTCAGTCTTTCCCTGGACGTTCAACCTGCTGCCATTCCAGATCTTGAACAATTACAGCTTCGCCATCGCGCATGTGCGCTGCGCGGCTCGCCGGGCATCGCGGGCGAGGCGACCAACGTCCGCGTGTTCTTCCGCATCTTCGGCACGCAGAGCAACGACACCGACTACCAGCCCAACACCACCTACGCCTTTTCGCCGGACGCGGCAGGCAAACCCGGTTCACCAAACGTCGGCGCCGGCAATACGACCTTCCCGCTCTTCGCCACGAACAATTTCCCCAGCCAGACCGACTACACGTCCCCCGGCGTCAACAACCAGACCCTCGTGATCCCCACCAACCAGGACAGCCTCTGGGCCTACTACGGCTGTTTCCTCAATTTCTACGACCAGAACAATCAGTTCAACAACCAGCAGATTCAGGCCTATCTGCCGGGAACGCATCATTGCCTGGTCGCCGAGATCGCCTTCGACGATGCACCGATCCCCACGGGCTCCTCGCCGCTCTCCTGGGATCAGCTCGCGCAGGCGCAATCTGCAATTCACCTCGTCGGACAACCCCGGCCCGGCCTCGACCCACCGCATCCCGCAAACCTTCGATTGCCGGCCGAGCAACCTCTACGTGCCGCTGAACGGCCTCGATACCGTCTTCCCGGACGAGCTCATGATCGATTGGGGGCGAATCCCCAGTGGATCGGTTGCCTCGCTCTACTGGCCGCAGGTGCTCGCCAGCGACGTCATCACACTCGCCCAGCAGTTCTATGGCGCGACGCCCCTCACCGCGGTGGACGCGCACACGATCAAGATTCCGATCACCGGCGGTCTCAGCTACGTCCCGATCCCCAAAGGCAGCGGCGAGAACTTCGCGGGGTTGTTCACCGTGGATCTGCCCAGCTCGGTGCGCAGCGGGGAGTCTTACGACATCACGGTCAAGCGCATCGGGACACGCTCCGCCCCGCTGCCGCCACCACCAACGCCGCCTCCGCCAATACCGCAGATTGAAGCGCACTCCCACGCGCCGAAGCACCGACGGGACACGAAAGCGGCGCACCACACGCACCATACGCACAGCGCTCCCGAGACGCACACTCACGCCGAGACGGCCCAGCAGCCGCTCGCGGCGGTCGCGTCCGTCATCCGCTGGCGGTATGTGATCGGCACGTTCCAGGTGCACATTCCGGTGGCGACTGCCGACACGATCCTGCCGTCGGAGGAAACGACGCTCGCGATCATGAAATGGCGGATCCTGCAAATGGGGCCGACGAACCGGTGGTATCCGGTGCTCCTGCGCTACATCGAGTATCTCTCCGGTCGTGTCAACGGGATGGGGGGCAACGCGTCGGAGATCCCCCCGTCGCTGACGTACGTTCCTCCCTCGCTCACGCAAAAACACCGCGGCAAGGTCGAGGAATTCACCGGCAAGGTGTGCGAAGTGCTGTTCAATTGCCACGGCGATTTCGTCGGATTCGTGCTCGAGACCTGCTGCGAACCCCGAACCTTCCACAGCCGGGTGGGTCGGGTCGGCGAATTGGTGCTCAAAGCCTGCCGCGAGGAATTGACGGTCACCGTGTTCGTCAACCCGAGCCATGACGGAAAGATCCTCCGCATCACGATCTCGCGATAGCTCCTGCGCATCGCGACGTTGCCAGCCCGCACCCGGCGGCGATCAAAGCAGCGTCTCCTTCCGGCAGGCGTGCCCGAAGCAAACGGGATGATTTGATAACTTGGCTATCCTCAGTCATTGGGGAGATCATTGGGCCGGGTCGCTTCTATTGGACCAGAGGAGTTAGAGCGCTTCACGGTTGTGTTGCATACACGCGACGCTTACTCCCGGGGAACCCCCCTGTATCCCCCCCACTTCGTAAGGGGGGATACAGGGGGGTGATTTCGCGACGACCCAAGAGTCTGCGCAACGCAATCGTAGTGCACTCTAGTTCTTAACCCGTTTTGTATGGGGGCGTCAGCCCCCTGTCCTGGCGATCGGACAGGGGGCTGACGCCCCCCGCTCGCCCGGGAACCAGTGCACGAAAACCGTGGCCGGGTGCTTAGATTCCGACCGTCTCCACCGGCCGGACCAGCGTCTCGACCCAGAGCGACGGGCGGAGAGGTCACATCCTTGAGGAGACCGTGATGAAGAGTCAATCTCGGGTCGGTCGAGCCTGGTTCGTCCTGAGCGTGTGCTTCACCCTGCTGACCGGTGGCCCATTGGCCAAGGCCGGCGCCCAGGACACCAGGCGACCCAACATCCTTTTGATCATCGCCGACGACTGGTCGTGGGGCCACGCCGGTGCTTATGGCTGCCGGTGGATCAAGACGCCGGCGTTTGACCGGCTCGCGCGAGAAGGGGTGCTTTTCCACAACGCCTTCACCAACAACCCCAAGTGCAGTCCCTGCCGGGCCAGCGTCCTGACCGGCCGGAACACCTGGCAGCTCGAGGAGGCCATGTGCCACTATGGCATCTTTCGGGCCAAGTGGCCCGTCTACCCCGACCTGATGGAACGGGCCGGCTACCAGGTCGGCCACACCGGCAAGGGTTGGGGACCGGGCGACTTCAAGACCGGTGGATTCCCGCGCAATCCCGCGGGGCCCGCCCATCAGAAGTACCAGCTCGATCCGCCGTTGCAAGGGATCAACCGGACGGATTACGCGCGCAACTTCGCCGAGTTCCTCGAGGGTCGCAAGCCGGGTCAACCCTTCTGCTTCTGGGTGGGTGGCCATGAACCCCACCGCCTCTACGAGGAAGGCTCCGGCCGCCGCGCGGGTCGCCGGCTCGCCGACGTTGAGGTCCCGGCCTATCTACCCGACACGAGCCTCGTCCGGAGCGACCTGCTCGACTACGGGCTGGAAGTCGAGTGGTTCGACGCCCAGGTCGCGAAGATCCTCGACCACCTGGAGAAGACGGGCGCGCTCGACGACACGTTGATCCTCTACACATCCGATCACGGCATGCCCTTCCCGCGCGTCAAGGGGCAGCTCTACGACGCGGGCTTCCACATCCCGATGGCGATCCGCTGGGGCCGGCAGGTGAAACCGGGCCGCGTCGTCGATGACTTCATCAACGTGCGCGACTTCGCTCCCACCTTCCTCGACGCCGTTGGTCTCAAAATCCCCGGCTCGATGAGCGGGCGGAGCTTCGCTGACGTTCTGAAGAGCCAGAAATCGGGCCAGGTCGACCCGACCCGCAACCGCATGGTCGTGGGCAAGGAACGCCACGACATCGGCCGGCCCAACGATGCCGGCTACCCCGCGCGGGGAATTCGTACATCCGAATATCTGTTTATTCGCAACTACGAACCCGACCGCTGGCCCGCCGGCAATCCCGAGACGGGCTACACCAATTGCGACAATGGACCGACCAAGACCCTGATGACCTCCGCATTCAACGAATCCTACCGTCTCTGCTTCGGGAAACGCCCCGACCAGGAGCTCTACGATCTCAAGAACGATCCCGATTGCATCAAGAACCTGGCGAACGACCCAAGACTCCAATCGCTCAAGAAACAGCTCGAATCCGAGATGGAAGCCAGCCTCCGCCAGGACCAGGACCCGCGCATCCAGGGCCAGGGCGCGATCTTCGAGTCCTACCAGTACGTCGGTGACCAGGCCCATTCGTACGACAACTGGCTGAAGTTCCGGCAGTGATCCGGCCCGAAACGATATGATGGGAAGCGACCTCGCGTTCCGAACGCGCGCATTGCCGAGCGTCTTCAATACACCTCCAGGGGGGGTCCCATGACGGTAACAGCGATCAGGCACGAACCACCGGGCCTCCGTGTTGATGACCTGTGCCAGCCCACGAGGCGATCGTTCCTGGCCCTGCTGGCGGCCCTCATCGGACCCGCCGCCTCGGCCCAGGACGACGCGGCGGACCGCGACAAATCGGCGTTGCGGCTGGAGACGATGCGGCGGCTGGCCAAGGAGATCAAGGTCTACGAGATCACCGACAGGAAGCCGGGACCGCCGCAGCCGCTCCGATCGGAGCCGCTCCTCCGGTACAGCAATCCCCTCACGCACGCGGTCGATGGGACCCTGTGGCGTTGGGGTGAGCGCGGCCGGCCGGCCGCCGTGCTGAAGCTGGGATTGCTGGGGCGGACATCAGGTCAGAGGGTTTGGGTTTTCAATGTCTCCGCGTTGTCGCCGAAGACCATCGAGGTCGAGTTTGGCGATGGCCGGCGCTGGTCATCCCGACCACCGGGCGATCTCCAGCCGCGGGCCGTCCCCGATGCGCCGACGCCAGCCGGCTCGACGGCCCAGCGCCTCACCCAGGCCCGGGCCATTGCCCGGCGGTTCTCGGTCAGCCTCCAGGCTCCGAAGCCAGGCCGGATCCAGCAGCGACTGCTGACCCAACCGCTGGACCGGTATGGCGATCCCGAGGCGGGCCTGCTGGATGGGATGCTGTTCGCTTTCGTCGGCGCGACCAATCCCAACGTTCTCTTGATCCTCGAGGCATGGTCGGAGGACGCGAAGATCCGCACCTGGCGTTATGCCTTCGCGCGGCTGTCCAATGTTGAAGAGACAGCCCTTCTCGATGGGAAACCGATCTGGAACGTGCCATTGATCAGCACACCGGCTAATGTCGAGTTGTACATGGGTCGAACAATGCCCGAGGACGCCGCGCTTCAAGACTGACCGGATCGCATGGAGCAGGACGCTGGTCACGCTCGACCGCGCCGGCGTGTTGGCGGAGGTCGATCCCGCCGTGATTCGCGGGAAACGGATTCCGCTCGCCCTTCGGGTCGCAGTGACGTGACGCGCATCGTGCGATCGCCGATCACAACGCGTTCGCGAGGCGGGAACCGATGAAGGCTCCGCCGAACATCACCGATTTCCGCGCCGGCGGCATGGGAGAGGACGTGGGTTCGTCGGTGGGGGCTTCCCTGTCTCGACGCCCGATTCATCGTGCGCGGATGGCGGTGCGCAATCCCCCATCAAATAATTTTTTTCGCTTTTCTTAACCCTTGCTGTGATCAAGAGTTCGGATGTCCAAATCCCCGATTTCGGGACTAGGTGCATTAACGGTTTTCCAAAGCTGAGGCATCCTATTAAATAGGGCGCCATGCTGCACCACCTCCCAGCGCCGCCATGGGCCTGCAGAGATCGATCTCGTGGACAAACCTCAACATTCCGACGTCCGCATTCCGAATGCCGCGGGTCGAAAACCGGACCGGACCTCGCCGGGACGCACTCATCCCGAACTCGTTCCGGGCCAGCGAGATCGGCGAGGGCGACCCGTCAAATTACGGCCCATAAGTGCCAACCCGTGTCACGATCCGCGGTGGGCGCCACCATTCTCAAAGGGAGGGCGAGGACTCCGATTCACGATCCGGGTTTCGATGGAAGATCCGGACATCGCCCCGGCGCGCGACCAGGTGGAACCACCGCTCGGTGACGGCGTCGAGTCGCGGCTCGCTCTTGTAGACGATCAGCTCGTCGATCGAATCCGCGTGGCGGAAGAGGATGCGTTCCCACTCTCGTGCGCGGAAGGCCCTCTCACGCGGATCATCATGTCTGATGGCAAACTCCAGCTCATCGGGGTGCGGACGATCGATCCCGGGCCGGAATTGCACGGGGAAGTAATAGTGCCGGGTCTCGTAGTTGTTCCAGACGACATTGCCGGAGTTGACGCCCAGCCAGTTGCCGGCGTGGAGCAGGGGATTGGCGCGGAACCGACTACGGATCGCGGCCGGCAGCACCGCGATGCGCTTTCCGCGACCGGCGGTGTCGCGGGCGCGGAGGATCTGGCCGGCGGTACGATCGGAGTAGAGGGCGTAATCCCAGACGATCGCCGACTGGAGGGCGACGGCCGCCATCAGGGCGGCGGTCGCGGCGCGGCCGGACCATCTCCGGGTGTCGAGATCGACAACGACGGTCAGAGCGACCAGGCCGCACAGTACCACGCGCTGAGAGAGATACTCGCCGTGATCCGCACCGAGGGTATCGGGGCCCGCCAAGCCGGCGGCGATCAGCAGGACTGCCAGGATCCGCCACCCCCGACGATCGTCGGGCGCCGTAGCGACCCGGCACCGCAGTCGAGTTGCGACCGCGGCGAATCCCCAGATGAACAGCGCCGCCACCAGCCACACCACCGGCGCGAAGAGGATGAACGCCCGGCTGACGCGATCGGTGAACGGCAGGACGTCTTTCCGCGACAACGTCAGCGGATCCGCCCAGGTGAACTGCGCCTTCCAGGCCGAGGGCGAGAACGGATCGGCGAGGTTGCCCCAGAACGGGTGGATGGGTCCGCCTCGGTGCGCCAGTCCGAGATAGACCAGCCCGAGTGGGACCAGCGGCAGGAAGCAGACCGCCAGGGGTGCGAAGCGCCGGCGCCATCGCGACGACGCGAAGCTCCGGGCCGGCGGCGACGGTGGACTGAACAGGGCGAGGATGACCAGGCCCAGCACCGTCAGCCCGAGGCCCACAAGATGGCAGAAGTAGCCGAGGACCAGCAGCGCCGACAGACCAACGATCCGGCCGATGCGCAGGTCGTCGCGATGCGGCCACCAGTATCCCAGCGTGATCGGGAACAGGCAGGCGCCGAGCATGAAGCCATAGAACCCGAACAGCCAGGTGATGTTCATGGCCAGCAGGACCGCCATCAAGGCCGCACCGGTCCGATACCGTGCGCCGGCAACACGTCCGCGCAGCCAGAAGATGGCCACCGCGAATCCGGCAAGCGTCACGCTGATCAGGATCCGGTCCGCGGCCCATGCCGGCAAGATCGCCGCCAGGCTCGCCAGCGCCAGATGGCCGATCCAGTTCGGGATCGGCTGCCAGCGGATCGTGTAAACCTCCCGGAACGGCGAGCCGGAGCTGAACGACCAGGCGAGGACCTGGGCATTGTAGACGTGGGCCGGACCGTCCTGGGTCGAGAAGCAGGAGACGGTCCAGATCGCGGCCACGGCAGGGACCAAGGCGACGACGAGGAGGATGCCGCTCCGGAGTTCCGGCCTTCGCACCGGCTGTTCAACCGGTGCGCGATCCGACTGCGACTGCCGCTTATCGACCGGCGACGACGCCAGCTCGACCCATCCCGTGGGTGCCGTGGCCATAGGGGCAAACCTCCTTGTGAGTCCCTCGTGAAACGCGAATCTATCGTAATCTTCCCTCCCGCGCCAACTGGAGTTACGTCTCCGGACCCGCGCTCGGCCCCTTGGCTCCAGGTGCGCGGCGCAGCAGGTCCACCTCCTTCTGCCGCCGTAGCCGACGCTCCGTCGCCTCGTGCCAGTCGATCTCCTCGCGTTCCAGCCAGTCGATCGCGCGCTGCCGCCACTCGTCGGGGATGGGGATTTTCAGCTCGGCGTGCCGCACCACGATCCCTGCCAGGGCCAACCGGGCCGAGTCGTCCCAGGCCTCCGGCGCGATCTCCGATCCCAGCCAATCCCACAGGGCCGCGATCGACGCTTCGAGCGTCCGAGTGTCCGCAAGTTGCTGCTGAACCTGTTCGTACGTCAGCGGGTTGCGGTCGTCCATCAGCTCTTCGTAACGCGCACCATGGACCCGGTCGAAACCGGCATCCAAGGCGTCGTGCGCCTCGTCGTTCTCGTAGCTTTTCACGCCCCAGTGGCCCATGGTTCGTAGTGGTCCGTGGTGAAAGGTTAGTGGTTCGTGGTCAGAAGCCGCGCCATGGTCATGAGGGCCTCGAGGCGCCGGGGTGCGGCGACGAACGTGGGGCAGGTGATGGGCGTCCGCCGGATCATCTCGGCGGGGCTGAGGCGTTCGCCGGCGATTGTGCCGAACTGGCAGCCGGCCTCGACGGCGATGACGGTTCCGGCGGCGATGTCGTGGGTGGCCTCGCCGAGGAAGGTGCACGCCTGGAGGCGGTTGGCGGCGACGAACGTCTGCTCGCAACAGGCGCTGCCCAGGTCGCGGAGCCGGCCGGGCAGGGTTCGCGGGTCGACGGCCCGCAGGGCATTGGTGCCCACGCAGACATTATCCTGGTTGTGAAAGCTGTCGGCGTCGCGGGCCATGAGCCGATGGCCATCGAGCCAGGCCCCGCCCCCCTTGACGGCCCAGAACAGCTCCCCCAGCGGCGGGACGGCAATCACACCCATTACGGGCTCCCCCTCGACGATCAGGCCGATGCTTATGGCCCACAGCGGCAGGCCGTGGACCAGGTTCCCCGTGCCGTCGATCGGGTCGATCGACCATCGACGCGGACCGCTGCCCCCCTCGGCGCAGTATTCCTCGCCGGTCAAGCCATCATCGGGGAACCGCGCCCCCAGCCGCCCGCGGATCAGACGCTCCAGGTCCTGGTCGAGGTCGGTCACGTAGGTGAGATTCGACTTCTCGTGGGGCGTGACCCCTCGACAGCGTGCCAGGGCCACACCGGCCGCCTCCTGGGCCAAGGCCTTGACGAATTCCAGCTCGGAGGACAGGTCGAGCAAATCATTCATGGAAAAATACTTTCATGCGGATGGAAATCCTTGCGGACCCTCGAGGTTTTTCAGCGTAGACAATCGCGGCCGCATGCGGCAAGAGTATGTGGCGGGTGGCATCTCTGTTCGGAAGCGGACAGGAGCGCGGATTTGGTTGACCTGCGGGTGAAACTGGGACGGCTGGCGCTGGAGAATCCGGTGCTCGTGGCGTCGGGGACCTTCGGCTATGTCCGCGAGGTGGCGTCGTTCGTGCGCCTGGAGCGGCTAGGGGGGGTGATCCCCAAAACGGTGACGTTCCGGGCCCGGGCGGGGAACCCGACCCCGCGCACGGTCGAGACCGCATCGGGCCTGCTCAACGCGATCGGCCTGGACAACGACGGCATCGCACACTTCATCGAGCATCATCTACCGTACCTCCGCACGGTGGGCACGGCGGTGATCGCGAACATCGCCGGCGAGGACGAAGATCAATTCGTCGCGATGGCCGAGATGCTGGGCGCCGAGCCGGGCCTGGCGGCGATCGAGCTGAACATCTCCTGCCCGAACGTCAGCCATGGGCTGGACCTCGGAATTGACGCCAGCTCCGTGGGCCGTCTGGTGCAGCGAGTCCGCGCCGCCTGCCCGTTGCCGATCATCGCCAAGCTGACGCCGAACGTGACCGACGTCGTGCCGATCGCCGCCGCCGCGGCCGATGCCGGCGCCGATGCCATCAGCCTGATCAATACCCTCCGCGGCATGGCCGTCGACTGGCGCAACGCCGGCCGATCCTGGCTTACGACGTCGGGGGGCTGTCGGGACCGGCGATCAAGCCGATCGCCCTGCGGATGGTCTGGGACGTCGCCCGCGCATTGCCCGGCCTGCCGATCATCGGCATTGGCGGGATCGCCACCGCCGACGACGCCCTCGAGTTCCTCGTCGCCGGCGCCTCGGCCATTCAGGTCGGCACCGCGACGTTCTACGACCCCGCCGCCTCCGAACGGTTGCTCGACGACCTGACCGCCCGCCTCGATGCGCATGGGGTTTCGGACCTCCGCGCGGTCATCGGCACCCTGAAGTCGAATCGGGGCGCCTGACTCGGTAGATCGTGCCCCGAATCGGTTGGCCGTCCTCGGCCTGAGTGGTCATGGGCGCGGCGCGGCAGAGGAGTCCCAACGAGTTGACAGCGTCCGGGAACCGCTCCGCGGCCACGCGATACGGGCTGGCGATCAGTCCGATGCCTCCGGGTTTCAGCATCTTGCCAAGCAGGCCGGCCACTAACGGTACCAGCCGGGCCTCGTAGATCACGTCAGCACCCAGGATGACCGGAAACATCTCATCTGGCGGGTTGCGCCAGTCCAGGAGACGGGTCGTGAACCGGCTCGGGTCGAAGCCGTTCTCGGTCGCGGATCGCGTGACGAAATTCAGCGGCGCCGGATCGTAATCGGAGAATTGGACGTGCAAGCCGCGCCCTAGCCCAACCAGCCCGGCCAGTCCCAAACCGCAGCCGATCTCCAGCACTTCGACCTTCTCAGCCCAGTCCTCGCATGCCACGGCCTCGGCCAGCAGGTAGGCCGCCGGCCAGAGGTAGGCCCAGTACGGCATGTAATCATCCCGGCGATTCCAGTCGTGGACCGTGGATTCGTCGAGTAGCCGGTCCGGGTCCGTCGGCCGCACCAACCGGATCGCACGGCCCCCGAATTCGAACCTCATCACCACGACCGGACCGTGGTATGCCGTCCCAACTGTTGGCAGTGGATGCATCGACGGAAACTCGTCCCTGTCCTGTTCTGAAGCAAGTTTCGCAACGGATCGAATCACCATCTTCCGGTTCGCTTCATCGGCCAGGCAAGCCGTCTTCACCAACACTCAGTCAACATCATGACCCGTCTGCTCCGAAAATCGCACTCCCCAAGACCAGAATCCGCGTGGTGGATTCATCAACTCGTTGACGGACACCCCTCCGCGCGTTTATAATGATTTTGCATTGAGACTGAATCTCAATTGCAATGCCGTCTCAGACGATGCTAGGAAGCGTCTTGACCAGGTGAGGGCGCGATGCGACGCGAAGGAAAGTCGAGCCGGCGGGGAGAAACAGCGGTCCTCTTCGGGCTGTTACTGGGTGGATTCAGCGGTGTGGCGAGCTCCGGCGCGGAGGTCTCGGGCATCGTGCAGATGCCGGACATCTGCTCGCCGTCGGTCAGTCCGGCGGTGGTCTACCTGTCGCCGGTGGGTGTGGAGGGTGAGGCGGGCGAGCAGAAGTCAGTCTCATCGATCTCAGGTGAGATTGCACTGGTGAATCAGCGCGGGTTGCAGTTCACGCCGCGCGTGCAGGCGATTGTCTTGGGGCAGAGGGTGCGGTTCACGAATCAGGACAGTGAGAATCACAACGTCCACATCCTCACGCTGGGGTTCGCATTCAACCAATCGATGGGGCCGGGGAACGCCGTGGACTTCATACCGGACCGGACCGGGGTGATGATCCTGGCATGCGACATCCACAGCCACATGCGGGGCTTCGTGGTGGTCAGCCCGAGCCCTTGGGTTCAGGTGTGCTCGCGGGAGGGCAGGTTCCGGCTGGATGGGGTCCCGGACGGTCGATACGTACTCACGGCCTGGCATGAGATGGGCGAGTCGTTGCGGCGGGAGATCGTCGTCAAGGACGGCAAGGCGCCCGAGCTTCCGGTGCTGGTGCTGACCGGGCCATCCAACCCGGTCCGGGCGACGGCTGAAGCGTTGCCCGTGCGCAAGTGGCCCGAGGTGATCGACCGGATTAGCGTGATCCTGCAGGAGAGCCGGCAGGCCGCAACCCGCACCGGCGAGCTGGCCAGGGCGCGGCGGCTGGCCGACGACGCCTACTTCGCCGAATTTGAAGCCTCGGACATGGAGACCGCCGTACGACGGCACCTGGGGTACGTGAGGTCCGGCACGATCGAAGAGCAATTCCGCCAGTATCGCGCGGCGGTCCGCGACGTGGCCGAGCATCGCCGTCCCGCGTCAACCCTCGACGACTTGAGCCACACTCTTCTCCTCGACCTGGTCAGCGCGGCCCGGGAACTCGACACCAAGGGGGTGACCGACGGGTCGCGAATCGACGCGGTCGGTGCGGCAACCGCGGATCTCAGGCCCTTTGCGTCGACGGGGACCGATATTCCGAAAGACCCGACGCCACTTCTCCAGGCCCTTCGGCGCGGGTTCGACCACATCAAGCAAGTGGCCGAGGAGAATGGTCCGGACGAAGCCGCCTCCGAACTAACGACGGTGTACATGAGGGAATTCGAGCTACTGGAGCGATACCTGTACGGTCGCAGCCCGCAGTCGGTCCGGCCGCTGGAGGTCCAGTTCAACGCCCTCCGTGGTGACCTGACCGCCGGGCTCAAGGGCGAGAAACTCGCAGGCCGGCTCGATCAACTGACCGTCGAGGTCGGAGATCTCGTCGCCCGGCTCGAGGCCAAGCCGGTGGGGACCTTCGGAACGGCTTTCGTCGAGTCGCTCATCACGATCGTCCGCGAAGGGGTCGAGGTCATCCTGGTCCTGGCCATGCTCATCACCCTGGTCGCCAAGGCTGCGCCCGCGGGCACGATGTCGAGAGACGAGGCGGCGGATCATGCCACAAACCGCCGCGGGCGATGCGGGCCATCGGGTACGGTGTGGCGCTCGCCGTCATCGCCAGCCTGGCGACCGCGGCGGCCTTGAACCTGATGGTCTCCTCGATGCAGGGCCGGGCACGCGAGATCCTCGAAGGGGTCGTGATGCTGGTCGCCGCGGGCGTGTTGTTCTACGTCAGCTACTGGCTGGTCTCGCAGGCCGAGGCCAAGCGCTGGATGGACTTCCTCCAGCATCAGGCCCGGCGCGGGCTGGAATGGGGCGGCCGGGGCGCGCTGGCCGTCACGGCGTTCCTGGCCGTGTATCGCGAGGGGGCCGAGACCTCGTTGATGTACCAGGCCCTCCTCGGCAGTCAGGGACAGACCCGACCCGGACTCCTCGGCCTGGCCGCCGGTTTCGCGGTGGGCCTGGTGATCCTGGCGGCCATCGCCGTGCTGGTCCGCGCGACCAGCGTGCGGCTGCCGTTGCGCACGTTCTTCAAGTTCAGCGGGATGTTCCTCTTCGTGCTGGCCGTCGTCTTCGCCGGCAACGGCGTCTTCGAGCTCCAGAATGCCGGCATCCTGATCACGACCCACCTGACGTGGATGGGCAACGGGTTCCCCCTGGCGGGTCTCTATCCCAATCTGCAGGTTGCCTCGGTCCAAGCGTTCCTGGTCGCCGGCGCCCTCCTGGGCTGGGCGGTGATGCCAGGAGCCGCGCTCGCCGCACCCAAGACCGGACCACCGCCGACCAGCTCCGGAACGACCACGGCGATCCCCGTCTGATATCGTCGTTGCGAGAGGGTGACCGATGATGCTTCAGCGTTGGAGGGGCCCCATCGTCGTCTTGCTGATCCTCGGCGGCGTGCTCGTGATCCTGGCGTTGAACTTGAACACCAAGGGGTGGGATCCTCGAACACCGCGATCGCCCGATTCCACGACCAGCGATGGTGGTGCATCCTCGACCCCTTCGGGGCCTGGCAATGCGAACGCTTCCCGGCCGCCGCCCGGCTTCCGCGAGTATCCGATCGGCGAGGAGGTCGAGCGGAACCAGATGCGAATCGCGGCGGTCTGGCTGCCGTCTGTGCAGATGGAGGGTATGGCCGGCCCCTCGGCATCGGACGTGATCCACCTCGAGGCCGATATCCGCGCCACCTCGGGGAACCGCAACGGCTTCGCCAAGGATGAGTTTGTTCCCTACCTGGTGGTGCATTACACGATCACGCCGCGCGATGGAGCCAGCCACTCTGTCGCCCCGGCGCCCGCCAAGATGCCGCCGATGGTCGCTCGCGACGGCCTGCACTATGGGGCGATGATCGCGATGCCCAAGGCCGGCCGCTATACGCTGACTTACCGGATCGAGCCTCCCTGGAAGGGCGGCCTCGGGCGCCACTCCGACTCGGCCACCGGCGTCGCCCCGTGGTGGGAGCCCTTCGAGGTCTCGTTCGATTGGGACTATGAGGGGCCGCCGAAGCCGTGATGGCGCAGTTTCCGTAGAGTGGCTGAAACCCACCAAGACTGCACCGGAACTCCTGGCGGGTTTCAACCACCCTACAACTCCATCAAGGGCACGAAGCGCCGGAAGTGTTCGCAGAGGGCGTCAGCTAACCGGCCCGGTTCGGGGAAGAGGCCGTCGGGGCTGGCGTTGATCGCCAGGGAGATTGCCTCCTGGCCGAGGTTGATCCGGAATAATCCGAACGGGACGACCCGCATTCGACGGAGCCTGACGTCGAGCACCTGGCGGAGCATGGCGTCGTCGCCCGGGCCGATCGGCTCGGGGGTGAGGACGAGCGCCGACAGGCCGATGACCCATCCCTTCCAGGGCGGGAACCGCCCATTCGCGGCCATGGCCAGGCGGGTCAGGAGGCGTTCGTAGCCCGATCGCGAGCCGTCGATGTCCACCGGCTGCCGGACCACCATCACCACGCCCAAGGCCCGGCCCAGGATGGGCAGCCGGTTTAACCGCGCGATGCGGGGATAATACTGGAGCACGTCCAGCGGCGGCACGCGAAACTCCTCGCCCGGTTCCCGGACGGAGCCCGCCTCTTTCAGGACGGGTTCGATCAACTCGAGGAATGCGTCATCAATCATGGCGGCCTTGTGTTGCGGTACTCAGCCTGTAGCCCGATCGTTCCGGGTTAAGCTATGCTGTGGGACACGGGAAGGAGGGCCGTCATGCTGGAGGAGGAGATCCCTGCCAGGCCGGCGTCGGCGTCGCGGGTTAGGCTGGCGATCATCACCGAGCCGGGCCAGGCCAACGCCTTCGGGACGCTCCACGGCGGCGTGCTGCTGCGGATGGCCGACGAATGCGGGGCGATTTGCGCCCTGCGACATGTCGGCAAGGGCCGGATCACGACCGCCGCGATCGACTCGTTCACGTTCCTGGCGCCGGTCTACGTCGGCGAACGCGTCGAGTTCGTCGCCGAGGTGACCTACGTGGGCCGGACATCGATCGAGACGCAGATCGACATCTACGCCGAGCCGTTTGAGCGGCCCGAGCCGCGGAAGGTCGCCGTGGGCTATGGCTTGTATGTGGCCCTGGATGACAGCGGCCGGCGACCGCGGCCCGCCCCGCCGCTCTTGATCGAGACCGAAGCCGACCGCAGCCGCTTCGAGAAGGCCCAGGCCCGCCAGGCTGTCCGCCTCGCGCACGGGCCGATGCGCAGTCCGAAGACGGCAATGGGCCCGCACGCGCGTAGGGTGGTCCCCGAGCACCAAACCGGGCGCGGTCGGACCACGAACGCTGGTGCTTACAGGCCACCCTACAGGGGCCGGCGCTCGCCCGCGAACCTCCCGGAATGCCCGCGGAATGCGCTCAATCTCCGGACGTCGGCGGGGGATACTCCATTTGCGGGGCTGCGGTCAACGTCGAGGCCGGACCCGAGGGGACTGAGCTCGATACCGTGCCGGGCAGCTCGAATTTCGGCACCGAGGCGTCCGAGTAGGCCGCGGCGCCGGACGACGACTCCTCAGTCCGGTGCGAGGAACCGTAGCTCGACGTGTATCGATTGCTCGAAGAGGTATCGAGCTCATCGCCGACGCCGTTGAGTCCCTTCTTGAACTCGACGATCCCCCGGCCCAGCGACCGGCCCACCTCGGGCAGCCGCTTGCCGAACAGCAGGACTCCAAGCCCCAGCAGGAGCATCAACTCCATCGGGCCAAGATTGGGTAGCATGACTTCGACTCCGCTCTCGCTTCAAGGGTAGGAGGTAGACAGTTCCGAGGAAAAAAGACCGCCTGAATCCAGGCAGAAAGGCTCGGGGGCGAAGGCGGAATCCCGACAAATCCGACTCAGCCTTCAGCCTTTAGACTTCCGAACGAAGTGAGCTCAAGGATTGGGTGTGGCCGGCGGTGACTTCTTGTCGGCGGTGACGGCCTGATCGATCTCCTCCTCGATCCCCGAGACGCCTTTCTTGAACTCGACCACGCTCTTGCCCAGGGACCGCATCACGCTGGGCAGGCGGTTGCCGAAGAACAGCAGACAAATGCCACCCAGGATGATCATCTCCCAGGGGCCGAAATTGGGCAGGAAGAACGCATACGGCAGCATGAGCGGGTTCCTTTCCTTTCGTTGTCGGGTCGTGCAACCCACGGATCAGGACGCCCGGCAGGCTCGGTGGGTTGCACCCGCCCTACGATCGTCCTCGCGGAGTCTCGTTGTCTCAAAGGAGGTTCGCGGAAATACGGAAGACGTCACGGCGATTCCCGAGGAGTCCGCAGTCCCTGCACGCCCCGGTTTCGTCTCGATCTCAATGAGTTGGAGCCGGCCCCGCATTGCTCACGATCAGCACTCGGGTGACGACCCAGGCGGCCACGGCCGTCGCGGCCAGGATCGTGGTGAACCAGAAGACGCGGTTGCCCTCGAGATGGAAGAGCCTGCGCCGGATCGCGCCGAGCGGAGGGAATTTGACGTCGGGCTCCACCTGCCGCGGGTCCGTGGCCGAGCCTCGCGGAATCCTGGTCCCCCCCGATGGGCGTCGCACCGGCGCGATCCACGGCCAGATGGCCTGAAATCGCCGGCTCTTGAGCACGCCCGATCGGCCATAGAGCGCCAGGACGACCGCGGCCAGTACGGCCAGCTCCTTCAACCCGATCATGGACTCGCCTCTCCTCGACCGCAACCGCTCGACCCTCGCCCCGTCGCCACCGGGCGACCGGTCCGGCCTGTGGCCAACCCCGATCCGCTCCCGGGTGCGACAACTCCCCCATCCCCGGCCGCGAGGCCCAACCTTCCACTCGTGATTGTACGCGGTCCATCGCGCATCCCCATAGAGAGTACCGAGCCCGAGATGCGGTGCGCGGACGCGCGAAGGGGTTGAAGCCGGAATCAGATCGTCCCGAAGACGAAGAATCAACACGCAGTAGCACGGGGGTTCGCCGAGTGGATGGGAGGGCCGACAGATCGGCGCCAACCGCGGCCTGAGCGTCTCGACAGGGACGACGCGGGGTAGGATTGCTAGCTGAACTAGCTCTATCCTAACGCCGGTGGACGGCGTGTCAACCTCTTGGTCAGAGGTTCTTGGACATTCGAGCGCCTCACGCGTGGTTTGCGCACAGGTCCATCTGGACATCACTCATACACACCCGACGCGCCAGTCGTGAGGTTGGGCTTTCCGATGGGATCGGGGTCGAAAGCCGTTCGGGCGAGGGTCGTTGGCTCCATCCCGCGGCCCTTCCGACCGCATGGCCCCCTTCTGGCTCGCTTCACAACCAGAGCACGACGCCAAGAGGCGCCTGGATTGATTCTTCGGGCACCCATGGCGCCACCGCGGTACTCGGAAGAAAGGTTGAAGAGGTGCGTCACCGGACAAATCTTCTAACATCTTCGTAAAAGGCATTGTTAGCGGTCCTGCATTCCTCCAGGGCATCGGGATACGTCGTGCAATCCTTGGCGATGCTCCTCCAGTCGTCCAACTGCCTGCCCGTAGCCAGGATCGGCGGATGCCGATACCCGTAGAACTTCGACGAAAATGGCACGGCGATCGCCTTGCGACCCAATAACGTCGCCCAGAAGGCACCGTGATAAGAACTGGTTATGACGACTTCCGCCGATGCGAGGAAAGCCAGGACAATTTCCAGTGATTCTTCCCCATTGGTCAGCGTCGGCAAGTCCAGCCCCTCGGGGATCCCGTCAAGCCATTTCAAACTATGGCGATAAACAACCGCTTCCCGGACCGCTCTTCGCGACCGTTGCACATCGAACAATGGCGACATGCACGACGGGCAAGGCACCCATCGGAAACGAGTGCCATGATCCCTCACACCGACCAGTACGCAGCGATCCAGCCAATCCGGGTAACGCACCTCGGTTTCCCCGTGGTAATTCGATCCGGCCCCCCAGACGATGATCTGATTCTTCAGGATCGATAATTCTTTCTCGTAGGTTGACAGCAGTCCGCCGCCACCAACGATCGAGACCTGCGAACGAATCGCCGTCAGGTCATCCAGACGCACGTCGTAATCCGATCCCTCGAGCGGAAAGTAGAGCGAAGGGCGAGCAACCATGTCGCCTACATTGTATGGGTCCGGCCGAAAGATCTTGCAGATTCGAAGCTCCCGCAGATTACGAATGACGGCCCCGAGGACTTCATCGGGGCGATCCCATGCGGCGTCAGGGAGCCGCCGGAAGTAACGACGATTGACGCGCTCCATCAAGGGCAAGAAATCGTCGTTCCCCTGCACGTTTCCCACAAACCTGAACGTCAGTTGCGGAACATCCATCAGCGCAGCCAGGTGGGAAGTCCCCGTATCGGTCCCAACGTAGAGGCGGCAGTGACTCAAGAGGTCGACGCTGCCCGCAGTGGAGCCCTGCGAGTGATCCCAGGCCCGTGCGTCAGCCCGGACGTCGTCGCTGCTTCCCCGGCTACCCACGAGCCCAACGGTGAGCCCGATCGATTGGAGCGATCCGGCAAGATCATCCCAATGCCGCCAGTTCTTCTCGGGGCAGAAGGCGGCTTCCGCACCCCGAGGGCAACATCGACCTTCGGCAGCTCCGCCGCCGCTCTCGGAGTGGACTTGCTCGAGCCGCTCAACCTCCAAGGTGAATCATAATTTAACTTGACAACTTCATAGCCTGGATACTTCTGCGGCAGCAGGTCGCGCAGCCGCCTGTCGGAATCCTCGCACTCCTGCCATTTCCAGTCGGAACTATCGCCGCCGCGGTGCTCGTCTTTCAGGGTCGGATAATCGTGGAAGAAGCCCGTTGCAGAAGGGAACAAGCATTCGTAACCCCGTTCGCAGCAGACGATCTTCGCGTCGGCTTCATCCTCGTGCACGGCGCGAAGGTGATTCATGATGAGGAAACCGAACTCCCCGTAATGCGGCAAGTAGATGACCTTTCGCATGCTTCCGCCCTCGATCGTTTTGCTGCTGCGTCGTGAACGTTTCTGACGGTGCCGATCAGCGAGGTCGGCCTCCGGACGAGACGCCTCCTCGCCGCCTCGCGCCGCACCGGACGAGTGATTACCAGCGATGGCCCCCTCGACTCTCTTCGGGCTTGCAAGCGGTCAAGATCGGCAGCGATCTATCCGCCGGCGCGGGCGACCCGGTCGATGCAATCCGATCGATCGGAACATCCCATCCCAGGAGCCTCGCCCTCATGCCATGATTTCCTGCACCACTTCCCCGTAAACATCCGTCAGCCGGAAATCTCGCCCGGCGTATCGATAGGTGAAGTTCAGATGATCGAGTCCCAGCAATGCCAGGATCGTGGCGTGTAGATCGTGGACGTGGACGGGCTTGTCGACGGCGGCGAAGCCGAAATCGTCCGTTGCGCCGTGGACGTAGCCGCCCTTCACGCCGCCGCCGGCGAGCCACATGGTGAAGCCGTAGTTATTGTGGTCGCGGCCGTTATTATGACCGTTGTTCGCACCGGGAGCGGGCAACTCGACCGTCGGCGTGCGGCCGAATTCGCCGCCCCAGATCACCAGGGTATCATCGAGCATCCCGCGCTGCTTCAGGTCGATCAGCAGGGCGGCGATCGCCTGATCGCAGTTCTTCGCCAGCAGGCTATGCTGTCGTTCGATGTCGTCGTGGCTGTCCCACGGGATGCCGTCGCCGGTCCAGACTTGCACGAAACGTACGCCGCGCTCGAGCAGTCGCCGGGCGATGAGGATCTGGCGGCCCTGCGCGCCGGGACCGTAGAGATCGAGGATGTGCCGGGGTTCCCGCGAGACGTCGAAGGCGTCCGATGCATCGGTCTGCATGCGGTAGGCCATCTCGAACGACTGGATGCGCGCCTCGAGCTGCGCCTCGTCCTGGCGCCGTTCCAGATGCCGGCGGTTGAGCTCCCTGAGCAGATCGAGCTGACGGCGCTGCTCCTGCCGCGTGGAACGGTCGTTGCGGATGTATTGAATGATCTTCTCGATATCCGCGTGTTTGGTATCGATGTATGTGCCCTGGAAGATGCCCGGCAGGAAGCCCGCGTGCCAGTTCTGCGATTCCTGCTTCGGATAGCCGCCGGGGCACAAGACGACGAAGGCGGGCAGATTCTGATTCTCGGTCCCCAGGCCGTAGGTGATCCACGACCCCATCGACGGGCGGATCTGCCGCGCCTCGCCGCAGTTCATGAGCAACAACGCCGGCTCATGATTGGGCAGATCGGCCTTCATCGACCGGATGAAACAGATGTCGTCCACGCAACGGCCGACGTGCGGGAACAGCGAACTGACCTCGATGCCCGATTGCCCATATTTGCGAAACTTGAACATCGACGGAAACGCGGCGCCGGTCTTGCGCTCGGTGAGGAGATGCGTTGGCACCGGCTTGCCGGCATACTTCTCCAGCAGCGGCTTGGGATCGAACGTGTCAACCTGCGAGGGCCCGCCGTTCATGAAGAGGTGGATCACCCGCTTGGCCCGTGGCGCAAAGTCCGGTTCCTTGGGAAGGAGCGGATTGGCCGAAGACGCCGGTCCCGAGGCGGTCGCGGCGTCGTTGAGTAACGAGCCCAGCATCAGCGCCCCCATGCCCATGCCGCACGTGCCGAGCATCTGGCGACGGGTCGTGGAGACTTCGTCGGGATCCGTCCGGTGATGTAGCATGACCGCCTGCGCCCCCGTCGTCCGGTTTCAGTCGACAAACACGAACTCGTTCGATTCCAGGAGGACTTGCGCGTATTTCTCCCACGCCGACAGACGCCTCGTGGTCTTCTCGCGTCCACCGACGCCCGGGGAGTCCGCGTCGTGCTCGATCCGGCCCTCGGATTCCAGGAACGCCAGCCCGATCGACGCCTCCTCCTCGCTGGGTGCGCGGCCGAAGAGCAGGTGATAGAGGGACTCGATTCTCTGCCGAGGCTCGGCCGCCCGGGCGATCTCCGGCCGATCGAGCATCGCCATGCCCTGCTGCATCACGAAGGGGCTATTCATCATGAACAGGGCCTGCTGCGGGACCGTCGTGGTAAATCGGCACGGGCAGCTCGACTCGGGGCTGGCGAAGTCGAAGCTGCGGAAGACGCCGGGCAGGTACTGACGGTCGACGAAGGCATAGATCGTCCGCCGGTTGGAAAATGGTTCGGCTTCGATATCGATCGAGCGGCCATACAGCGTCGGATCGAGCTTCCCGCCGACGAAGATCAGCGCATCGCGCAGTCGCTTCGAAATCCAGTCGCCGTCGGTTGAAGTGCGAGAGCAGCAGGTTCTGCGGGTCGCGGGCGAGGGCATCCGGGCTGGCCTCGCTCGACATCTGATAGGTCGAGGATAGCATGATCATCCGTTGCAGATTCTTGATCGACCAGGGGCGATCCGGCTTGCCGACGGAGGGCCGCATGAATTGCGTGGCGAGATAATCGAGGAGCTGTGGATGGGTCGGCGGATCGCCGCGCGTGCCGAAATCGCTCGGAGTTCGGACGATGCCGAAGCCGAAATGATGCAGCCAGATGCGGTTGACCATCACGCGGGAGGTGAGCGGGTTTTCTTCGGAGGCAATCGCCTGTGCCAGCTCGAGCCGCCCGCTCCCGTTCGTGAAAGTCGGAGGATTCTCGCCGGCGATGCAGCTCAGGAAGTGCGGTTTCACCTCCTTCCCTACACGACCGGGATTGCCGCGAACGAAGACATGCTGGGGCTGGGGCGACTCCGCGTCCTGCAAGACCATCGCCCGCGGCGGGGCGCCGGGGCTATTGGCCTTCACGGCGTCGATCGCGCCGTTCAATAGGATGAATCGCTCGCGGCCGTCCTGCAGGAACAGGTTCTCGAGCTGATCGCTCCGCACGGCGGTGGGCGACCCGTCGCCGTACAAGACCCGCCGCAACTGCTCGTCGGATTCATCGCGGAGTTTATCGGGACGATCGAACCGCGCCAGCAGCGCGCCATATCGCTCGGCAACCTCCCGCAGCGAGGTCGGCGGGGGCCCACGGAACGCCGCCGATACGAGCGGATGCAGCGGACGCTCGGCACGGGGGCGGGCGAGCATTGCGGTTGCCGATCTGGCCTTCTGGGGAAAGTCCGGGCCAGAGATCTCGGAATAGACCCGCCAGGCTCGGAAGATGGAATCATCTCCCTTGGCCGCGCGATCGAGGTAGCTCTTCCAGCGATCGACGATGAACGGACTTGGCCCGAGGCCCGACGCCGCGTAAGCCTGCGGGTCGATGTGTGCCGCCCGCGTCGCCATGAGATACTCGGCGATCTTCTTCGCCGACCGGAGCGGCGCAACCAGCTCGACATACTGCTTCCGAAGGAACGCATCGAGGTCAAGCTGCCGCGCCGCAAGCTCTTTCTGGAACGCCAGGTAAGCCGTCTTGTCGGACGGTTCGCCGATCACCGGGGGATCGGCCGCTTCACGACTGTTGTTGAAGATCGAATAGAGCGAGTAGTAATCTTCGATCGGGATCGGATCGAACTTGTGGTCGTGGCAGCGGGCGCAGCCGACCGTCACGCCCATCATCCCGCGGCAGACGACGTCGATTCGATCATCGATGATCTCCGGCATAACATTCACGAACCGCCGCCCAACCGTCAGGAAGCCCAACGCCGCCAGTGCCGACCTGTCGCCCCCCGAAGGCAGCCTATCGGCCGCGATCTGCTCGATCAGGAACCGATCGTAGGGCTTGTCTTCATTGAACGCGCGAATCACGTAATCACGATATGTGTAGGCATATGGATATTTGGGTTCTTCCCGGCCGACATATCCCTTGGTGTCCGCATACCGCGCCAGGTCGAGCCAATAGCGTGCCCAGCGTTCGCCGTAGCGGGGATCATCGAGCAGCCGATCCACCAGCCGAGAAAAAACGTCGGGCGATGGGTCATGGAGGAACGCGTCCACCTCGCGCGGCGGCGGTGGCAGGCCGATCAGATCGAAATAAGCCCGGCGGATCAGCGTCCGCCGATCCGCCGGCGGCGCGGCGCGAGCCCCGCTCCTTCGAGCCCGGCCAGGACGAACGCGTCGAGCGGATTCTTGACCCACGAGGCGCCCTTCACCGCCGGCACGGACGGAGCAACCGGACGCCGATACGCCCAGTGGTCACGGGCCGAGGCGGGCGCGCCTGCCGCGATCGAGGAGTAGGTTGCGGCCAGCGCGAGCACCGCCGCCGACAGCCCAAGGACCGCCGTGCTGCTCCGAGTTCGCTCGGTCATGATGAACACCATCATCGTTAGGCTGGCGGCGTCGCGCGGATCCGCCGATCGGCCCCCATCTTCGGCATGCTTCACGAACATGGAAACGGCGGAGGGGCTTGCAAATATTCTATCGGCATCGCGCGGATCCGTCAATCGGCCCCCATGTCCTCGCAAAGCATCGTAAATATTGGTATTAATACAGATATTCAAAAAATATAATGACAAATTTGTATATACAATAGACGACGAGGGTCCCCGCAATGATCCCCGATGGAGAGAGTGTTCGCCCTGACAGCTCTCAAATTCTTAACAGGAGAAGGACGGCCTGACACGGAATACAGAACACGCACTGAAGATTGATACCATGAGTGCGCCGTAGCGATCGACCGGCGGATCTGACCATAATTGCGATTCTTGCCGCTCCAGATCGTATTGCGCTGGAGGCCGGAAACCGCAGTCGTCGCCGGTTGTCGGTCGAGGCTTTCTCACCATGATGAATACGCGGCCGCTAGTCGTGACGGCTCGATATTACCGATCAGAGACAGGCCGCCACCCGACCGTCGCCGGGTGGCAGGGGCATGGCTCTTGACAGGTTCCATGGGAGGCGGATACGACAAGATATCATCGGAATGGAGACCTGGATACCACCTCACAGGCCGTAGAGGGAGGGGTGGCATCCGCTGATAAAGAGGAGGCCATCAAGCATCACTCCTGGCATGATCGCAAAAGCGTATCCCCCGGAGGATCGCCGACGCACCCGCGAGTTCGATTCCGCCGTAACGCCGACCGTCCCGAACACGGACGACGCGGCTTCGGTTATGTCTGGATTCACAGCCGCAAGGAGCGACGATGCCGCACCACCTGCGACTAGACCTTCGCCGCGCCGGCGACACGTGGTACCGCCTCGAGCCGATCGGACTCGCTCGCCGGTTGGTGCGTCAAGAAGGGGCTACGCGGCCCGTTTTGCCTGGCGCAGCGGTTGTAGCTTACCCAGACACGCGCACGGAGTGGCGGGAACGCGGCGTTTTGTGGGAAATCCGCAAGAATGAAGCCAATCCCGCCATTTCCTTGTCATGCTCGATGACGGAGTTCTCAGGGGAATCGCCCCGGTGACCATGACTGGACACAAAGGCGTACGGTATTCGATTTGTAATTTTCCCTAAGCGGTCTAAACGCAAGACCGTGGAATTGGCGATAAGTTGAAGGCGGAAAAGGACTTGATTCTCGTTCCCACGCGGGAGCGGAGCGTGCGAACAAGTCGTTCACAAGGCTAGTCCTTTCTCCTGGTTATACCGCACGTGGCCTCTGGGGACACTAACCCGAAGCGTGAGCGATGGCGTCAAACCGTTGCCTCGTTTACACTTCGGGTTGGTATGGAATGTCTCATTTCTGACCGCGTGCGGTATAACGCTATTTCAACGGTACTGGGTTTAACGGCTTGAGATACACGGCGTGAAGGTCTGGGCCTCGATGTAGTCCGATCGCGCTTCTGGATGCATACCTACCTCGTCGTGTAGAGGTCGATCGTAATAAGGATGAGCGAGCGCACGAACTTGCCTGTTCGGCGCCCCGGAGTCATCCGTCAGGGCACGGACACACGTCGATCTGGACAAGAACCCGAGTGTGACACCGAGACACCTAAACCGCCGAGCAACCGATGAAGAAGACACTCGAGCGAATTCCTGCCGCCCACCTCCCAGAAATGATCCGGCAGGCACGACCGGCGATCATAACCGATCTCTTCCGCGGTCGGTCTATCGAGCGAATCACCGATCAGCAGGGCGCGTGCGCGCTGCTGGGTGAAATGAAAATCACGATTAGCCTCAACTACATCGACGGCCATCTGGAGAGGATCCGCCGATATCTCCGAGGCGTTCGGATGCCGCCGAAGCTCGGCAAGACCAGCGGCACCTTTGCCGAGTATCTCGATCTGGTCGCTCGCGATCCCGATACCCGCTGCGTGGTCAGCGAGGAGCCGACGCCGGAGGGCCTGCTCAAGGATCTCGACCTCAACGTGCTCGGCATCGACACCTTGATCGCCGGCAACCCCGCGCCATTCGCGGAGGTCCCCCCAACGACTTCGTATTCTCTGATCTTCGCCGCGAACCGCGGTAACTCGTCCGACATGCATGCAGATGGGGACGGCCGGGATGTGCTCCTCTTCCAGGGATTCGGGCGCAAGCGGGTCATCCTGTTTCCCCCCGAGGCGGCGCCGTACCTCCACCCGATCGCCAATTTCTCCACCGTGCGATTTGCCGGGATGAGCGAGGCAGAGCGGGACACCTTCGTGACCTTCGCCGGCGGTGTGGAGCACACGCTCCTTCCCGGCGAGGCCGTCTTCATGCCCGCCTTCATCTGGCATCACTTCGACTATCTGGATCCCTCGCTCTCCGTGATTTTCCGGTTCGGTGGTATCACGGACCCGGATGCAAAAGCGATGCTACGCACCGTGCATCTCGACCAACATGTTCAGAATATCCTGGCCGGTACACGCGACCCGGTTCGCGCGGACGCCTGCCGGGCCGCTGCCAAGCACCTGCTCTCCGCGTCCCAGCAGAAGTACAACAGCACCCAGGCCAAGTACCGTGCCATGCGGAGCCTGGCCGCAGAATGCCATATGATGACCCGGCCACCCGATGCCGGCACCTACCCACGTGGCATCGTCGAAGCGGAAGACTTCCTCGACGGCGGACTGTCCGGCTTTTACAGCCGGCCACCCAACGGATCGGCGATGCGCCGATCGTTATGGACGGCCCAGGAACGACTGCGCGACACGCTGCGACGATGGGGCCGGAGAGTGTCATATTGGGCTTGATCGCCGCAGCAACATGAGGCCCCCATCTGGCGCGCCGAGAACCGTGCGCGGAATCGCCGAAGGCGGCGATATCGAACGTGTTGTGCACCGGCGGCGCATCGAACGACGGTAAGACGAGGTCGACCAGGACAGCCTTCAGGCGCAACGTCGAGATCGAGGCGGCGTGCTCGGACTGCGAGGGAGTGGGTTGATTGGACAGCCTGAGATCATCGGGTAAGCGATCCGCGATCAACTCGAAGACGGAGCCCGTGCGCACGGTATCGTCATTTTCTTCGTCTTCTGTAGGGGCAAGGATACCGGCCCGACGAAATCGGTCGCGAGGGGAGGAAGCAATCCAGTGACCACGGCGGAACACGCTTTAAACTCATGAAAACTCCTTGTCAACTTCTGATGTGGCGTAAGCCCACGATACAGACCTTGACCGCTACCGGATCGGTCGCGGTCGGATAATCCGAGATCGTCGAACGTGGGACGGAGTATGTTAATGAGAACCGATCAGCGGCACACCCTGCGGGAAGGGTTCAACGCCACCAGCCGGCCGGTCCTCGATGCCAGTCTGCCGGAACTCTTCGAGGACCAGGTGCGCCGCACGCCCCAGGCCCCGGCGCTGGCCTTCGGCGGGGAGATTTTCAGCTATGCCGAGTTGAACCGTCGCGCCAATCACCTGGCCCACTGGCTGATCGGGCAGGGGGTGGGCCCGGAACGCCTTGTGGGGATCGCCCTGGAGCGGTCGGCCGAGCTGGTCGTGGCCGTGCTGGGCATCCTCAAGGCCGGCGCCGCCTATCTGCCCCTGGACCCCGACTACCCGCCGGGCCGGCTGGCGCAGATGCTCGAGGACGCCGGCGCGGCGCCGGTGTTGACGACGGCCGCGTTGCAGGACCGGCTACCGGCCGGTGCGGCGCCGTTCGTCTTGCTGGACAGCGACGCCGTTCGGGCGGGAGTCGCCCGGTCCCCCGGACACGACCCGACGGACCGGGAGCGGACCGATCCCCTGCGGCCGGGGCACCCGGCCTATGTCATCTATACCTCGGGTTCGACGGGGGCGCCCAAGGGCGTGGTCATCGAACATCGCAGTCTATCGGCATTCATTGACGGTATCGCCTCATGGGTCACTTTTGCCCCCGGAGATCGACACCTGGCGGTTACCACGATCGCCTTTGATATCTCCGTACTGGAGCTCTTTCTCCCGCTGATCCATGGCGCGACCGTGGTCTTGGCTGCCAAGGACGACGCACGTGATCCGGTCAGATTGGCCGCTCTGATCCGAGATTCTCGCGTAGATTCCCTGCAGGCTACCCCCAGCCAGTGGCATCTCCTGATCGACCACGATTCTTCGTGCCTCGAAGACCTGCGCATCCTCGTCGGGGGGGAGGCCCTGCCAGTCGATCTGGCGCGACAATTGAGTCAAATGGGCCGCTATGTCTGCAATCTCTACGGCCCGACTGAAGCCACCATCTGGGCGAGCGCACGCGCATTGACTCATCTGAATGGGTCCGTTGGCACCGTCGATCTGGGCGATCCGCTCCCCAACTACCGAATTTACGTCCTGGACGAGGCCCTGGAGCCGGTCCCGCCGGGGACGCCGGGGGAGTTGTACATCGCCGGCTCGGGACTGGCCCGGGGCTACTCTGAACCGCCCGGGGCTGACCGCCGAACGCTTCGTCGCCGACCCCCACGGGCCGCCCGGCGCGCGGATGTACCGCAGCGGCGATCGGGCGCGGCGGCGGGCCGACGGCGCCCTGGATTTCCTCGGCCGCGCCGATGATCAGGTGAAGATCCGCGGCTTTCGGATCGAGCCGGGCGAGATCGAGGCGACGTTGCGGCTCCAGGCCGAGGTCGCCCAGGCCGCCGTCATCGCCCGCAACGATGGCCCGGGCGGCAAGTACCTGGCCGCCTACGTGGTGGCCTCTCCGGGCGCGACGCCCGATCCGGCCCGGTTGCGCGCCGCCCTCTCGCGACGCCTGCCCGACCACATGATCCCGGCGCCTGGGTGATCCTCGACGCCTTGCCGCTGACCCCCAATGGCAAGCTCGATCGCCGCGCCCTGCCGGCCCCCGATCGACTGGCCGAACGTGAGTACCAACCGCCCCTCACTCCGGAGGAGCAGGTCCTCTGTGACCTCTTTGCCCAGGTCCTGGCCCTGCCTCGCGTCGGTCGCCATGACCATTTCTTCGCCCTCGGCGGCCACTCCCTCCTGGCCACCCAGCTCGCCAGCCGCATCCGCCATGCCCTGGGCGTCGAATTCCCCCTCCGCACCCTCTTCGAGGCGCCCACCGTCGCCGCCCTGGCACCCCGCCTCCACTCCGGGCCCGCCGGCCGACTGCCCCTGACACCGGCGCCGCGAACCGGCCTGCTGCCCCTGTCCCATGCCCAGCAGGGCTTGTGGTTCCTCTCTCAACTCGACGGCCCCGCCGCCACCTACAACATCCCCCTGGCGATCCGCCTCCACGGCGATCTCGACCCCGACGCCCTCCAGGCCGCTCTCGCCGATGTCGTCGCGCGCGACGAGAGCCTCCGCACCATCTTCCCCGCCGACCAGGGTCGGCCGTACCAGTGCATCCTCCCCGCCGACCAGGCGGCTCCCCACCTCGTCATCGAATCGGTCACCCCGGCCGACCTGGCCGCCCGCCTCAAGGTGGCCGCCGCCACCGCCTTCGACCTGTCCCGCGACCCGCCGTTGCGCGCCTGGCTGTTCCGGCACGATCCGCGCTCCCATGTGCTCCTGCTCTTGATCCACCATATCGCCAGCGACGGCGGCTCCCTCGGCCCGTTGATGCGGGACCTCGGCCGGGCCTATGACGCCCGATCGCGCGGCACGGCGCCCCACTTCCCGGCCCTGCCGGTCCAGTATGCCGATTACACCCGCTGGCAACGCCAGTTGCTCGGCGAACCCGACGATCCCCGCAGCCTCCTGGCCCATCAGCTCGCGTTCTGGCGACGGAGGCTCGCCGGGATGCCCGAAGAGCTCCGCTTGCCCGTGGATCACCGACGTCCCCGGGCCGCCGGCCATCGCGGCGGCACCGTCCCCATCGACCTGGACCCCGGCCTGCACCGCCGCCTGCTGGCCCTGGCCCACGACAGCGGCGCCTCCCTGTTCATGGTCCTCCAGGCGGGATTGGCCGCCCTCCTCAGCCGACTCGGCGCCGGCGACGACATCCCCATCGGAACCCCCACCGCCGGCCGACTGGACCAGGCCCTCGAGGACCTCGTCGGCTTCTTCGTCAACACCCTGGTCCTCCGCACCGATCTCGCCGGCCATCCCGCCTTCGGCCAACTCGTCGCGCGGGTCCGCGACTTCGACCTCGCCGCCTACGAGCACCAGGATCTCCCCTTCCATCACCTGGTCGAGGCCGTGCAGCCCACCCGCTCCCTCGGACGCAACCCGCTGTTCCAGGTCATGCTCGTCCTGCAGAACGACCGCGGGGTCGAGGCCGCCCTGCCCGGCCTCAACGGCCGCGTGGAGGAGTTGACCCCCGACTTCGCCCGCTTCGACCTCACCTTCCACTTCCAGGAAGCCTGCGACGCCGACCGGACGCCTCGGGGCCTCACCGGCGCCCTGGAATACAGCCTCGACCTCTTCGAGCGCCCCACGGCGCAGGCGATGGCGGCGCGGCTGGTGCGCCTGCTGGAATCGGCCGTCGCGCATCCCGATATCCCGCTCCACCGACTGGACTGGCTGGAGGACCAGGAGCGGCACACGCTCCTGGAGGCCTTCAACGCCACCAGCCGGCCGGTCCCCGAGGCCAGCCTGCCGGAGCTCTTCGAGGACCAGGCTGCGCCGCTCCCCCGCGGCCCCGGCGCTGGTCTTCGATCAGGAGACCCTCAGCTATGCCGAGTTGAACCGTCGCGCCAATCACCTGGCCCACTGGCTGATCGGGCAGGGGGTGGGCCCGGAGCGCCTTGTGGGGATCGCCCTGGAGCGGTCGGCCGAGCTGGTCGTGGGCGTGCTGGGCATCCTCAAGGCCGGCGCCGCCTATCTGCCCCTGGACCCCGACTACCCGCCGGGCCGACTGGCCCAGATGCTCGCGGACGCCGGCGCGGCGCCGGTGCTGACGACGGCCGCGTTGCAGGGCCGGCTGCCGGCCGGTGCGGCGCCGCTCGTCTTGCTCGACAGCGACGATATTCGAGCGGCAGTCGCCCGGCCCTCGGGCCACGACCCGACGAATGCAGAGCGCACCTGCCCCCTGCGGCCGGGGCACCCGGCCTATGTCATCTATACCTCCGGCTCCACCGGCACCCCCAAGGGCGTGGTCGTCACCCATGCCGGCATCCCCAACCTGGCCCTCGCCCAGATCGAACGCCTGGCCGTGAAGCCCGATGCCCGCGCCTTGCTGTTCGCCTCGATCAGCTTCGACGCCTCGCTGGCCGAGATCGCCGTGGCCCTCCTGGCCGGCGCCACCTTGATCGTGCCCCGCGACCCCGAGCGGACCGGCGCCGCACTCCAGCGGATGCTGGTGGACCAGCGGGTCACCCACGCGACCTTGACCCCGTCGGTCCTGGCGGGACTGGACGCGGCCGGGGTGGCCCTGGAGGGCCTGATCGTCGCCGGCGAAGCCTGCCCGGAGGCGATCGCGACCCGGTGGGCGCCCGGCCGGCGGATGATCAATGCCTACGGCCCGACCGAGACGACCGTCTGTGCCACCATGAGCGAGCCGCTCTCCGGCTCGGGGCCGCCGCCGCTGGGGGCGGCGATCGCGAACGCCCGCATCTACCTGCTGGACGATGGGCTGGAACCGGTCCCGCCGGGGACGCCGGGGGAGTTATACATCGCCGGCCTGGGACTGGCCCGGGGCTACTTGAACCGCCCGGGGCTGACGGCCGAACGCTTCGTCGCCGACCCCTACGGGCCGCCCGGCGCGCGGATGTACCGCAGCGGCGACCGGGCGCGGCGGCGGGCCGACGGCGTGCTGGAATACCTGGGCCGCGCCGATGATCAGGTGAAGATCCGCGGCTTTCGCATCGAGCCGGGCGAGATCGAGGCGTCGTTGCGGCTCCAGGCCGAGGTCGCCCAGGCCGCCGTCATCGCCCGCGACGATGGGCCCGGCGGCAAGTACCTGGCCGCCTATGTGGTGGCCTCCCCGGGCGCGACGCCGGACCCGGCCCGGTCTGCGACTGCCCTGTCGCGCCGCCTGCCCGACCACATGGTGCCGGGCGCCTGGGTGATCCTCGACGCCTTGCCGCTGACCCCCAATGGCAAGCTCGATCGCCGGGCCCTGCCGGCTCCCGACCGGCTGGGAGGACATCCATACCAACCCCCCCGCACTCCCGAGGAGCAGGTCCTCTGTGACCTCTTTGCGGACATCCTGAATCTTCCCCAGGTCGGCGTGACCGACAACTTCTTCAACCTCGGCGGCGACAGTATCCTCTCGATCCTCCTGGTCAGCCGCGCCCGCCAGGCGGGGTTCGAACTGAGCCTGCGCGACGTGTTCGAGCGCCCGACCATCGCGGCCCTCGTGGCGGTGCGGCGTCTTGATCTCGACACAGCCCCGCTGTGGGACGAACACGCGGCGATCGGAGACGTCCCCGCGACGCCGATCATCCGCTACCTCCTCGAGCAGCCCGGGCCGATCGGCCGCTTCCATCAGTCCATCACCATCCAGACACCCGCCCATCTCGCCGAGCCAAGCCTCATTCAGGCAATCCAGGCGATCCTCGACCACCATGACGCCCTCCGACTCCGACTCCCATCCCAGGACCGTCCCGGATCACTCACGATCGCTCCCCGCGGCGACGTCCGCGCCCGCGACTGCCTCCACTCCCTCGACCTCAGCGGTCTGACACCGAGCGACCGCCGGGCGCGGATGCACGAGGCCATCGACGCCGCCCAGGTCCGCTTGAATCCCCAGGCGGGACGCCTCGTCCAGGCCCTCTGGTTCCGCCACTCCGACGCCCCGGGACGCCTCTACCTCGCCATCCACCACCTCGCCGTCGACGGCGTCTCCTGGCGAATCCTCCTCCCCGACCTGGCCCGCGCCTCTGCCGCGGCGATGCGCGGCGATGCCGCGGTCCTCGAGCCCACCGGCACCCCGTTCCGCGCCTGGGCCCGCCACCTCGCCGATCTCGCGGTCTCGCCGGCCGTGCTCGCCGAGTTGCCCTACTGGGAACATTGTCTCGACCGCGGTTCGCCCCTGTTGCCCGACGCCGTCCTCGAGCCGACCCGCGACACCGTCGGCCACGCGGCCCACCTCCGCCGGGAGCTGCCCGTCGCCCTCACCCGGGCCCTGCTCGGCGCCGTCCCCACGGCGTTCCACGCCCGGATCAACGACGTCCTGCTCACGGCCCTGGCCGTCGCCGTCGCCGCCTGGCGACGCGGGCGGGCGAGTGGGGATGACGGGGCGGTCCTGATCGATCTCGAGGGGCACGGCCGCGAGGCGCAGGACCCCTCCCTCGACCTGTCCCGAACCGTCGGCTGGTTCACCAGCCTCTATCCCCTCTGCCTCGACCTGCGCGGGATCGATCCCGACGACGACCTCGCCATCGGCGGCGCCTTGAAGCGGGTCAAGGAGCAGTTGCGGGCCATCCCGCGCCAGGGCCTCGGCTACGGACTGCTGCGGCACCTCCACGCCGACGCCCGATCGCGACTGGCCGCCCATCCACAGCCCCAGATCAGCTTCAACTATCTGGGACGCTTCGCCGCCAACGGGGACGCCGACTGGGACCCCGTCGGCGACGACGCAGCCCTCGACGGCGGCGCCGACCCCCTCATGCCCTTGTTCCACCTCCTGGAGATCAACGCCCTGACCCTCGACGGACCGGATGGCCCTCGCCTCGGCGTCGATTGGGGATGGGCCCCGGCGCACCTCGCCGAGGCCGAGGTGGCCGACCTGGCCGCGGCCTGGCAGCGGGCCCTGGAGGCGATGGCTCGCCTCGTCGAACGACCCGGCACCGGCGGCCATACCCCTTCTGACTTCCCGCTGACGGCCCTGAGCCAGTCCCAGGTGGACCGCCTGGAAGCGGCCAATCCCGGCCTCGAAGACATCCTCCCGCTGTCCACCTTGCAGGAGGGGCTGCTCTTCCACGCCCTCTACGACTCCGCGGCCCCGGACGTCTATACCGTCCAGCTCGTCATCGAGCTCTCCGGCGACCTCGATACCCCCCGCCTCCGCCGCGCCACCGAAGTCCTCCTGCGCGGCACGCCAACCTGCGGATCGCCATCGCCGATGCCGGCCTGGACCGTCCGGTTCAGGTCGTCGCTCGGCCCCACTTGCCCTGGCGCGAGGTCGACCTCGCCGGCTCCGCGCCGCAGGACCAGGACGCGCGACACGACGAATTGCTGGCGGCCGATCGCCGCCAACGGTTCGACCTCGCCGCCGGCCCCTTGCTCCGCTTCGCCCTGGTCCGGCTGGCGCCGAATCGCCATCGGCTGCTGTTCACCACCCACCACATCCTCATGGACGGCTGGTCCTTGCCGGTGTTCGTCCGCGAACTCCTGACCTGTTACCACCGCGGTGAAGCCGCCTTGCCGCGCGTCCGGCCCTATGCCGACTACCTGGCCTGGCTGGCGAGGCAGGATCACGAGGCCGCGGCCCGCGCCTGGGCGGACCACCTGGCCGATCTCGACGGGCCGACCCGGCTCGACGCCCCCGGGCGCCACGCCCGCGGCCGGATCGCGCGGCACCTGCGCGATCGAACTCCCCGCCGACCTGACCGCCGACCTGCAGGCCTTGACGCGCACCCGCGGCCTGACCCTCAATACGCTGGTGCAGGGACTCTGGGCCGTCTTGCTGGCGCGGATGACCGGTCGCGACGACGTGGTCTTCGGCATCACCGTCTCGGGCCGCCCGGCGGACCTGCCCGGCGTCGAGCGGATGGTCGGTCTGTTCATCAACACCCTGCCGCTGCGGGTGCGCCTCCGAGCCACCGACTCCCTGGCAACGCTCCTGGCCGACCTCCAGGAGGGCCAGGCGCGATTGCTCCCGCACCAGCACCTCGGGTTGGCCGAGATCCTGCGGACCGCCGGCGGCGGCGACCTCTTCGACACCCTGCTGGTCTTCGAGAACTACCCGATGGATCCGGAAGACCTCGCGGCGGCCGGCCCGGGGCTGCGGGTCGGCGGCATCGAGACGCGGGATGCCACCCACTATCCCCTGAGCCTGATGGCCCAGCCGGGAGAGCGCCTGCTGCTGCGCCTCGACTATGACCCGACGCGGGTGGCCCCGGCGGCCGCCGAGGCGGTGAGGGAACGATTGGTTCGCCTGCTGGGATCGGCCGTCGCGCAACCCGACGAACCGCTGCACCGGCTGGGCTGGCTGGGGGACGCGGAGCGGCACGCGCTCCTCGAGGCCTTCAACGCCACCAGCCGGCCGGTCCCCGAGGCCAGCCTGCCGGAGCTCTTCGAGGACCAGGTGCGCCGCACACCCCGGGCCCCGGCGCTGGTCTTCGATCAGGAGACCCTCAGCTATGCCGAGTTGAACCGTCGCGCCAATCACCTGGCCCACTGGCTGATCGGGCAGGGGGTGGGCCCGGAGCGCCTTGTGGGGATCGCCCTGGAGCGGTCGGCCGAGCTGGTCGTGGCCGTGCTGGGCATCCTCAAGGCGGGTGCCGCCTACCTGCCCCTGGACCCCGACTACCCGCCGGGCCGACTGGCCCAGATGCTCGAGGACGCCGGCGCGGCGCCGGTGCTGACGACGGCCGCGTTGCAGGGCCGGCTGCCGGCCGGTGCGGCGCCGCTCGTCTTGCTCGACAGCGACGCAGTTCGAGCGGGAGTCGCCCGGTCCCCCGGGCACGACCCGACGGACGCAGAGCGCAGCTGCCCCCTGCGGCCGGGGCACCCGGCCTATGTCATCTATACCTCGGGCTCCACCGGCACCCCCAAGGGCGTGATCATCGAACACCGGGCGCTAGTACACCACATGGCCTGGATGAGTACAGCGTATCCACCAACTCCCCAGGACAAGATCCTGTCTCGTACGTCAATCAGTTTCGATGCGGTGGTCTGGGAGTTCTGGCTGCCTTTGTTGAATGGAGCCACGCTTTGCCTGGCATCAGAGCACGTGGCTCACGAACCGGAAGCGCATCCATTACATTCAGCAATCCGGCGTTTCCGTGGTCCAGTTTACGCCGACTCTTCTGTCGGCTCTGAATGATGTCGCGATCTTGGACCTCACACATTTACGATGGATCTTTGTCGGTGGCGAAGCATTACCGCAGACCCTCGCGCAAAAGATTTTCACGGATTGCCACGCTCCGATCGTAAACCTCTTCGGCCCGACCGAGACAACGATTCAGATCACCCATTATCAATATAACGGGGAGTCTCTTGAAGGTGCGACGATCCCCCTGGGCGAGCCGATATGGAACACCCGCATTTACCTCCTGGACGCTGGGCTGGAACCGGTCCCGCCGGGGACGCCGGGGGAGTTGTACATCGCCGGCCTGGGCCTGGCCCGGGGCTACTTGAACCGCCCGGGGCTGACGGCCGAACGCTTCGTCGCCGACCCCTACGGGCCACCCGGCGCGGATGTACCGCAGCGGCGACCGGGCGCGGCGGCGGGCCGACGGCGCGCTGGAATACCTGGGCCGCGCCGATGATCAGGTGAAGATCCGCGGCTTTCGGATCGAGCCGGGCGAGATCGAGGCGTCGTTGCGGCTCAGGCCGAGGTCGCCCAGGCGGCGGTGATCGCCCGCGACGATGGGCCCGGCGGCAAGTATCTGGCCGCCTATCTCGTGGCCTCCCCGGGCGCGATGCCGGACCCGGCCCGGTTGCGCGATGCCCTGTCGCGCCGCCTGCCCGACCACATGGTGCCCGGCGCCTGGGTGATCCTCGACGCCTTGCCGCTGACCCCCAATGGCAAACTCGATCGCCGGGCCCTGCCGGCGCCCGACCGACTGGCCGAACGCGACTACCAGCCGCCCCACACCTCGCAGGAGCAGCTCCTCTGTGACCTCTTTGCGGACATCCTGAATCTTCCCCAGGTCGGCGTGACCGACAACTTCTTCAGCATCGGCGGCGACAGTATCCTCTCGATCCTGCTGGCCAGCCGCGCCCGTCAGGCCGGCTTCGAGCTGAGCCCGCGCGATGTGTTCGAGCATCCGACCGTCGCGGCCCTCGTGGCGGCGCGCGCGCCCTGCTCGCCTCCCAGCCGCCCCCTGGAATCAAGACGCAGCGATCGGGGACGTACCCGCCACCCCGATCATCCGGCACCTTCTGGAACACCATGGCCCCTTCCAACACTTCCACCAGTCCCTGTTGTTGCAGACGCCTCCCGATCTCGCCGAGGACAGCCTGGCCGAGGGAATCCAGGCGATCCTCGACCACCATGACGCCCTCCGACTCCGACTCCCATCCCAGGACCGTCCTGGATCACTCGCGATCGCTCCCCGCGGCGATGTCCGCGCCCGCGACTGCCTCCACTCCCTCGACCTCAGCGGTCTGACACCGAGCGACCGCCGGGCGCGGATGCACGAGGCCATCGACGCCGCCCAGGTCCGCTTGAATCCCCAGGCGGGACGCCTCGTCCAGGCCCTCTGGTTCCGCCACTCCGACGCCCCGGGACGCCTCTACCTCGCCATCCACCACCTCGCCGTTGACGGCGTCTCCTGGCGAATCCTCCTCCCCGACCTGGCCCGCGCCTCTGCCGCGGCGATGCGCGGCGATGCCGCAGACCTCGAGCCCACCGGCACCCCGTTCCGCGCCTGGGCCCGGCACCTCGCCGATCTCGCGGTCTCGCCGGCCGTGCTCGCCGAGTTGCCCTACTGGGAACATTGTCTCGACCGCGGTTCGCCCCTGTTGCCCGACGCCGTCCTCGACCCGACCCGCGACACCGTCGGCCACGCGGCCCACCTCCGCCGGGAGCTGCCCGTCGCCCTCACCCGGGCCCTGCTCGGCGCCGTCCCCACGGCGTTCCACGCCCGGATCAACGACGTCCTGCTCACGGCCCTGGCCGTCGCCGTCGCCGCCTGGCGACGCGGACGGGCAGGCGGAAGTGACGGGGCGGTCCTGATCGATCTCGAGGGACATGGCCGCGAGGCGCAGGACCCCTCCCTCGACCTGTCCCGAACCGTTGGCTGGTTCACCAACCCCTATCCGTTGAATCTTGATATCGGGGAGATCGATCCCCACGAAGCTCTCGCCAGCGGATCCCATCTGGGCCACGCGCTCAAACGGATCAAGGAGCAACTACGCGGCGTTCCGCGGGGTGGTATCGGCTACGGACTCTTGCGGCGCCTGAACCCCGAGACCGCCCCACGTCTGGGCGCGAGGCGAGCGCCGCAGATCGGCTTTAATTATCTGGGACGATTCACCGCCGGTGACGATGCCGACGGTTGGCCACCGGCTCCCGAACAGGCGGGCCTGGGCGGCGGTGCCGACGCAGAGATGGCCTTGTTCCATCTCCTGGAAATCAACGCACTGACGATGGACGACCCGAAAGGGCCACGTCTGAGCGTCGACTGGTGCTGGGCACCGGCGCACCTCGCCGAGGCCGAGGTGCACGCCCTGGCCGAGACCTGGCAGCGGGCCCTGGAGGCGCTGGCTCGCCTGGTCGAACAGCCCGGCACCGGCGGCCACACCCCGTCCGACTTCCCGCTAGTGACCTTATCGCAGGCCCAGGTGGAACAGTTGGAGGCAGTTTATCCGGGCCTGGAGCAAATCCTGCCTCTGTCGCCACTCCAGGAGGGCTTGCTGTTCCATGCGCTCTACGATGACGGTGAGTCGGATGTCTACACCGTTCAAAACACCGTGGAGTTCCAGGGTCTGATGGATGCGACCCGTCTACGCTCCGCCATGGATGCGTTGCTCCATCGGCACTCAAACCTGCGGGTCGGGATCTACCATCAAGGTCTGGCGCAGTCCCGTACAGGTAGTCACGCGCGAGTGCGAATTACCGTGGGTCGAGGTGGACCTTTCTGCGTTGCCCGAGGACGTTCGAACCGCGCGCTGCGCGGAATTATTGGTATCCGAAAAGGCCGCGCGGTTCGTGCCCGCCCGCGGACCATTGCTGCGCGTGACGTTGCTGCGTACCGCACCGGACCGCCACGAGTTGATCATCACCGGCCATCACATCTTGATGGACGGCTGGTCGAATACGATTTTTCTCGGCGAATTGTTCGCTCTCTACCGCAGCCAGGGAACCGCGAACAGCCTTCCCCGAGTGCGTCCATATGCGGAGTATCTCGCGTGGCTGGCCAGGCAGGACACCACCGAAACCCTGGCGGCGTGGCGGGAACATCTGGCCGGCCTTGATGAGCCGACACTGCTGGTGCCATCCAGGGACACCGACGCGACGGCTGCCGAACCGGCTCGCTGGCAGGCCGATTTGCCGGCGGAACTGACGGCTCGGTTGCAAGCGTTGGCGCGCCGCCCTCGGCCTGACGGTCAACACGGTCCTACAGGGCCTGTTTGCGGTACTGCTAGGGCGGTTGACGGGTCGCGACGACGTCGTCTTCGGCGTTACGGTCTCCGGCGCCCCCCGGAATTGGACGGCGTCGAACGGATGGTCGGACTCTTCATCAACACGGTGCCCCTGCGCCATGCGCTTGAATCCCGGCGAGGCGTTCTCGGTGCTCCTGGATGGAATTCGAGGAGCGCCAGGCACGGTTGCTATCCGCCCAGTACATCGGGCTGGCCGAGATCCAACGGATGGCGGGGATTGGAGACTTGTTCGACACGTTGATGGTCTTCGAGAACTACCCGGAAGATGAGGTCCACGTAGAGGTCTCGGCGGGCCTGCGGGTCACCGGCATCGAAGGAACGGATGCCACGCACTATCCCCTTAGTCTGATGGCGGTGCCCGGCGATCGATTGCATCTGCGCCTGGATTACAATCCGGCGCGGCTCGATCGGTCCGTGGCGGAGTCCATCGCGGCGCAGTTCGTTCGGCTGCTGGAAGCGTCGATTGCACGCCCCGAAACGCCGCTTTATCGCCTCGGCGCGCCGAATGGCGACGAGCGAGCGACCGTGCTGGAAACATTCAATCCCCGGGTTCATCCGGTTCCCGAAGCGAGCTTGATCTCACGGTTTGAAGCCCACGCCGAACGTTCGCCGAATGCCCCCGCGCTGATTCTCGGGGCGACGGAGATCACCTATGCCGAATTGAACCGGCGCGCCAACCGACTGGCATCCCTCCTCGTCGCGCGCGGAATCGGACCGGAAACCATCGTCGGCCTTGCGCTGGATCGGTCGATGGAACAGATCGTTGCCCTGCTGGCGATCTGGAAAGCCGGGGCGGCGTATCTCCCCCTGGACGTGGATTATCCGCCGTCGCGACTGCTCCACATGCTCGACGACGCCGCTCCTGCGCTGGTGCTGACAACTCGGACGTTGCAGAATCGCCTGCCGAAACAATCGGCCGGATACCTTCTGCTGGATGAACCGGCGGTAACGAGCGCACTCGCCGTTGCCCCGGATTGCAACCCGAGCACTGCCGAGCGGACTTGCCCGCTACGGGCCGGTCATCCCGCCTACGTCATCTACACCTCAGGTTCCACCGGAGTGCCCAAGGGCGTGGTGCTCACCCACGCGGGCATTCCGAACCTGGCAGCGGAGCTGACTCGGTTGACCCGCATGGGGCCAGGGTCGCGAGTCCTTCAGTACGCGTCGCTCAACTTCGACGGCTCGGTTTCGGAGATCGCGACGGCATTCCATGTCGGAGCGGCGCTGGTCCTGATGCGCGCGGACGACCGGGTTGGCGAGGGATTGCGCACCGTCCTTCTCGACATGCACGTGACGCACGCGACGCTGCCCCCGGCGGCGCTGGCGCAGATGACGCCAGGCGCCGACCTGGCGCTGGAAGAGTTGATCGCGTCGGGCGAGGCGTGCTCGCTGGATCTGGCCGCTCGTTGGTCGGCAGGGCGGCGCATGTTCAACGGCTACGGCCCGACGGAGACGACGGTGTGCGCGACAATGAGTGCACCGCTGTCGCCCGGCGAAATCCCGCCCATCGGCAGACCGATCTGGAATGCGCGAGCCTACGTCTTGGACGCGGGCCTGGAGCCGGTGCCGGTGGGCGTGTCCGGCGAGTTGTACATCGCGAGCGTGGGTCTCGCGCGCGGTTACTTGAACCGCCCGGGGCTGACGGCCGAGCGCTTCGTCGCCGACCCGTACGGAGAACCTGGCACGCGGATGTACCGCAGCGGCGACCTGGCCCGCTGGCGTGCCGATGGCACCCTCGAATATCTGGGCCGCGCCGACCGGCAGTTGAAAGTTCGAGGCTTCCGCATCGAACCCGATGAAATCGAAGCCGCGCTGGCCTCCCACGCCGAAGTCGCTCTCGCGGCGGTCATCGCCCGCGACGACGGCCCCAGTGGCAAATATCTTGCCGCGTACCTGGTGCCCAACGCGGGTGCGAGGATCGATGTGGATCGACTGCGATACCGATTAGGCGAGCGCCTCCCGAACTACATGATCCCGACCGCATTCGTGACGCTCGACGCCCTGCCGTTGACGCCCAACGGTAAACTCGATCGCCAGGCATTACCCGCACCCGACCGCACGGGCGACGCGACCTATCAGGCGCCGCGCACGCCCGAAGAGCATCGTCTTTGCACGCTTTTCGCGGAGACCCTGAAGCTGCCGCGTGTCGGTGTGACCGACAACTTCTTCAACCTCGGCGGCGACAGTATCCTCTCGATCCTCCTGGTCAGCCGCGCCCGCCAGGCGGGGTTCGAACTCAGCCTGCGCGACGTGTTCGAGCGCCCGACCATCGCGGCCCTCGTGGCGGTGCGGCGTCTTGATCTCGACACAGCCCCGCTGTGGGACGAACACGCGGCGATCGGAGACGTCCCCGCGACGCCGATCATCCGCTACCTCCTCGAGCAGCCCGGGCCGATCGGCCGCTTCCATCAGTCCATCACCGTCCAGACACCCGCCCATCTCGCCGAGCCAAGCCTCATTCAGGCAATCCAGGCGATCCTCGACCACCATGACGCCCTCCGACTCCGACTCCCATCCCAGGACCGTCCCGGATCACTCACGATCGCTCCCCGCGGCGACGTCCGCGCCCGCGACTGCCTCCACTCCCTCGACCTCAGCGGTCTGACACCGAGCGACCGCCGGGCGCGGATGCACGAGGCCATCGACGCCGCCCAGGTCCGCTTGAATCCCCAGGCGGGACGCCTCGTCCAGGCCCTCTGGTTCCGCCACTCCGACGCCCCGGGACGCCTCTACCTCGCCATCCACCACCTCGCCGTCGACGGCGTCTCCTGGCGAATCCTCCTCCCCGACCTGGCCCGCGCCTCTGCCGCGGCGATGCGCGGCGATGCCGCGGTCCTCGAGCCCACCGGCACCCCGTTCCGCGCCTGGGCCCGCCACCTCGCCGATCTCGCGGTCTCGCCGGCCGTGCTCGCCGAGTTGCCCTACTGGGAACATTGTCTCGACCGCGGTTCGCCCCTGTTGCCCGACGCCGTCCTCGAGCCGACCCGCGACACCGTCGGCCACGCGGCCCACCTCCGCCGGGAGCTGCCCGTCGCCCTCACCCGGGCCCTGCTCGGCGCCGTCCCCACGGCGTTCCACGCCCGGATCAACGACGTCCTGCTCACGGCCCTGGCCGTCGCCGTCGCCGCCTGGCGACGCGGGCGGGCGAGTGGGGATGACGGGGCGGTCCTGATCGATCTCGAGGGGCACGGCCGCGAGGCGCAGGACCCCTCCCTCGACCTGTCCCGAACCGTCGGCTGGTTCACCAGCCTCTATCCCCTCTGCCTCGACCTGCGCGGGATCGATCCCGACGACGACCTCGCCATCGGCGGCGCCTTGAAGCGGGTCAAGGAGCAGTTGCGGGCCATCCCGCGCCAGGGCCTCGGCTACGGACTGCTGCGGCACCTCCACGCCGACGCCCGATCGCGACTGGCCGCCCATCCACAGCCCCAGATCAGCTTCAACTATCTGGGACGCTTCGCCGCCAACGGGGACGCCGACTGGGACCCCGTCGGCGACGACGCAGCCCTCGACGGCGGCGCCGACCCCCTCATGCCCTTGTTCCACCTCCTGGAGATCAACGCCCTGACCCTCGACGGACCGGATGGCCCTCGCCTCGGCGTCGATTGGGGATGGGCCCCGGCGCACCTCGCCGAGGCCGAGGTGGCCGACCTGGCCGCGGCCTGGCAGCGGGCCCTGGAGGCGATGGCTCGCCTCGTCGAACGACCCGGCACCGGCGGCCATACCCCTTCTGACTTCCCGCTGACGGCCCTGAGCCAGTCCCAGGTGGACCGCCTGGAAGCGGCCAATCCCGGCCTCGAAGACATCCTCCCGCTGTCCACCTTGCAGGAGGGGCTGCTCTTCCACGCCCTCTACGACTCCGCGGCCCCGGACGTCTATACCGTCCAGCTCGTCATCGAGCTCTCCGGCGACCTCGACTCCCCCCGCCTCCGCCGCGCCACCGAAGTCCTCCTGGCGCGGCACGCCAACCTGCGGATCGCCATCGCCGATGCCGGCCTGGACCGTCCGGTTCAGGTCGTCACTCGGCCCCACTTGCCCTGGCGCGAGGTCAACCTCTCCGACTCAACGCCGCAGGACCAGGACGCGCGACACGACGAATTGCTGGCGGCCGATCGCCGCCAACGGTTCGACCTCGCCGCCGGCCCCTTGCTCCGCTTCGCCCTGGTCCGGCTGGCGCCGAATCGCCATCGGCTGCTGTTCACCACCCACCACATCCTCATGGACGGCTGGTCCTTGCCGGTGTTCGTCCGCGAACTCCTGACCTGTTACCACCGCGGTGAAGCCGCCTTGCCGCGCGTCCGGCCCTATGCCGACTACCTGGCCTGGCTGGCGAGGCAGGATCACGAGGCCGCGGCCCGCGCCTGGGCGGACCACCTGGCCGATCTCGACGGGCCGACCCGGCTGACGCCCCCGGGCGCCACGCCCGCGGCCGGATCGCGCGGCACCTCGCGCGATCGAACTCCCCGCCGACCTGACCGCCGACCTGCAGGCCTTGACGCGCACCCGCGGCCTGACCCTCAATACGCTGGTGCAGGGACTCTGGGCCGTCTTGCTGGCGCGGATGACCGGTCGCGACGACGTGGTCTTCGGCATCACCGTCTCGGGCCGCCCGGCGGACCTGCCCGGCGTCGAGCGGATGGTCGGTCTGTTCATCAACACCCTGCCGCTGCGGGTGCGCCTCCGAGCCACCGACTCCCTGGCAACGCTCCTGGCCGACCTCCAGGAGGGCCAGGCGCGATTGCTCCCGCACCAGCACCTCGGGTTGGCCGAGATCCTGCGGACCGCCGGCGGCGGCGACCTCTTCGACACCCTGCTGGTCTTCGAGAACTACCCGATGGATCCGGAAGACCTCGCGGCGGCCGGCCCGGGGCTGCGGGTCGGCGGCATCGAGACGCGGGATGCCACCCACTATCCCCTGAGCCTGATGGCCCAGCCGGGAGAGCGCCTGCTGCTGCGCCTCGACTATGACCCGACGCGGGTGGCCCCGGCGGCCGCCGAGGCGGTGAGGGAACGATTGGTTCGCCTGCTGGGATCGGCCGTCGCGCAACCCGACGAACCGCTGCACCGGCTGGGCTGGCTGGGGGACGCGGAGCGGCACGCGCTCCTCGAGGCCTTCAACGCCACCAGCCGGCCGGTCCCCGAGGCCAGCCTGCCGGAGCTCTTCGAGGACCAGGTGCGCCGCACACCCCGGGCCCCGGCGCTGGTCTTCGATCAGGAGACCCTCAGCTATGCCGAGTTGAACCGTCGCGCCAATCACCTGGCCCACTGGCTGATCGGGCAGGGGGTGGGCCCGGAGCGCCGGGTGGGGATCGCCCTGGAGCGGTCGGCCGAGCTGGTCGTGGCCGTGCTGGGCATCCTCAAGGCGGGTGCCGCCTACCTGCCCCTGGACCCCGACTACCCGCCGGGCCGACTGGCCCAGATGCTCGCGGACGCCGGCGCGGCGCCGGTGCTGACGACGGCCGCGTTGCAGGGCCGGCTGCCGGCCGGTGCGGCGCCGCTCGTCTTGCTCGACAGCGACAAAGTTCGAGCGGGAGTCGCCCGGTCCCCCGACCACAACCCGACGAATGCGGAGCGCACCTGTCCGCTACGACCAGAGCACCCGGCCTATGTCATCTATACCTCGGGCTCCACCGGGACCCCCAAGGGCGTGATCATCGAACACCGGGCGCTGGTGAACAAGATCGTGACGCTGACTCAATACCTCGGTGTCGTCGCTACGACTCGGTATGCTGTCCTTTCGTCGATCAATTTTGACCCGCTCGTGGAGCAACTCTTCTGTCCGCTCTGTGCCGGGGCAACGGCGGTGTTGTTCCCGGAAGATATGCGAAACGACGCCGATCGCTTCGCCACCTACGCTCGGCGCCATGACATCTCGGTACTCAATCTTCCCCCCATGCAGGCCGAGGCATTGTTGCTGAACGGCGGCATGTCAACGCCATTGGATGTCCTCCTCCTGGGCGGCGATGTCTTCCCCGACAGATTGGCTAATCTCTTCAAATCAATGGGTATCGCGCGGCGAATCTTTAACATCTACGGGCCGTCCGAGGTGTGTGTCAACGCGTGCATCTACGAACTTAAAAATAATCACAATTATGAAATTATTCCGATCGGCGATCCGCTCCCCAACTACCGCATTTACGTCCTGGACGAGGCCCTGGAGCCGGTCCCGCCGGGCACGCCGGGGGAGTTATACATCGCCGGCTCGGGACTGGCCCGGGGCTACTTGAACCGCCCGGGGCTGACCGCCGAACGCTTCGTCGCCGACCCCCACGGGCCGCCCGGCGCGCGGATGTACCGCAGCGGCGACCGGGCGCGGCGGCGGGCCGACGGCGCCCTGGATTTCCTCGGCCGCGCCGATGATCAGGTGAAGATCCGCGGCTTTCGCATCGAGCCGGGCGAGATCGAGGCGTCGCTGCGACTCCAGGCCGAGGTCGCCCAGGCCGCCGTCATCGCCCGCGACGATGGGCCCGGGCGGCAAGTACCTGGCCGCCTATCTCGTGGCCTCCCCGGGCGCGACGCCCGATCCGGCCCGGTTGCGCGCCGCCCTGTCGCGACGCCTGCCCGAACATATGATCCCGGGCGCCTGGGTGATCCTCGACGCCTTGCCGCTGACCCCCAATGGCAAGCTCGATCGCCGCGCCCTGCCGGCCCCCGATCGACTGGCCGAACGTGAGTACCAACCGCCCCTCACTCCGGAGGAGCAGGTCCTCTGTGACCTCTTTGCCCAGGTCCTGGCCCTGCCTCGCGTCGGTCGCCATGACCATTTCTTCGCCCTCGGCGGCCACTCCCTCCTGGCCACCCAGCTCGCCAGCCGCATCCGCCATGCCCTGGGCGTCGAATTCCCCCTCCGCACCCTCTTCGAGGCGCCCACCGTCGCCGCCCTGGCACCCCGCCTCCACTCCGGGCCCGCCGGCCGGCTGCCCCTGACACCGGCGCCGCGAACCGGCCTGCTGCCCCTGTCCCATGCCCAGCAGGGCTTGTGGTTCCTCTCTCAACTCGACGGCCCCGCCGCCACCTACAACATCCCCCTGGCGATCCGCCTCCACGGCGATCTCGACCCCGACGCCCTCCAGGCCGCTCTCGCCGATGTCGTCGCGCGCCACGAGAGCCTCCGCACCATCTTCCCCGCCGACCAGGGTCGGCCGTACCAGTGCATCCTCCCCGCCGACCAGGCGGCTCCCCACCTCGTCATCGAATCGGTCACCCCGGCCGACCTGGCCGCCCGCCTCAAGGTGGCCGCCGCCACCGCCTTCGACCTGTCCCGCAACCCCCCGTTGCGCGCCTGGCTGTTCCGGCAGGATCCGCGCTCCCATGTGCTCCTGCTCTTGATCCACCATATCGCCAGCGACGGCGGCTCCCTCGGCCCGTTGATGCGGGACCTCGGCCGGGCCTATGACGCCCGATCGCGCGGCACGGCGCACCCACTTCCCGGCCCTGTCGGTCCAGTATGCCGATTACACCCGCTGGCAACGCCAGTTGCTCGGCGAACCCGACGATCCCCGCAGCCTCCTGGCCCAACAACTCGCGTTCTGGCGGCGGAGGCTCGCCGGGATGCCCGAAGAACTCCGCTTGCCCGTGGATCACCGACGTCCCCGGGCCGCCGGCCACCGCGGCGGCACCGTCCCCATCGACCTGGACCCCGGCCTGCACCGCCGCCTGCTGGCCCTGGCCCACGACAGCGGCGCCTCCCTGTTCATGGTCCTCCAGGCGGGACTGGCCGCCCTCCTCAGCCGACTCGGCGCCGGCGACGACATCCCCATCGGAACCCCCACCGCCGGCCGACTGGACCAGGCCCTCGAGGACCTCGTCGGCTTCTTCGTCAACACCCTGGTCCTCCGCACCGATCTCGCCGGCCATCCCGCCTTCGGCCAACTCGTCGCGCGGGTCCGCGACTTCGACCTCGCCGCCTACGAGCACCAGGATCTCCCCTTCCATCACCTGGTCGAGGCCGTACAGCCCACCCGCTCCCTCGGACGCAACCCGCTGTTCCAGGTCATGCTCGTCCTGCAGAACGACCGCGGGGTCGAGGCCGCCCTGCCCGGGCTCAACGGCCGCGTGGAGGAGTTGACCCCCGACTTCGCCCGCTTCGACCTCACCTTCCACTTCCAGGAAGCCTGCGACGCCGACCGGACGCCTCGGGGCCTCACCGGCGCCCTGGAATACAGCCTCGACCTCTTCGAGCGCCCCACGGCGCAGGCGATGGCGGCGCGGCTGGTGCGCCTGCTGGAATCGGCCGTCGCGCATCCCGATATCCCGCTCCACCGACTGGACTGGCTGGAGGACGCAGGAGCGGCACATGCTCCTGGAGGCCTTCAACGCCACCAGCCGGCCGGTCCCCGAGGCCAGCCTGCCGGAGCTCTTCGAGGACCAGGTGCGCCGCTCCCCCGCGGCCCCGGCGCTGGTCTTCGATCAGGAGACCCTCAGCTATGCCGAGTTGAACCGTCGCGCCAATCACCTGGCCCACTGGCTGATCGGGCAGGGGGTGGGCCCGGAGCGCCTTGTGGGGATCGCCCTGGAGCGGTCGGCCGAGTTGATCGTGGCCGTGCTGGGCATCCTCAAGGCCGGTGCCGCCTACCTGCCCCTGGACCCCGACTACCCGCCGGGCCGACTGGCGCAGATGCTCGCGGACGCCGGCGCGGCGCCGGTGCTGACGACGGCCGCGTTGCAGGGCCGGCTGCCGGCCGGTGCGGCGCCGCTCGTCTTGCTCGACAGCGACGATATTCGAGTGGCAGTCGCCCGGTCCCTCGGGCCACGACCCGACGGACGCAGAGCGCACCTGCCCCCTGCGGCCGGGGCACCCGGCCTATGTCATCTATACCTCCGGCTCCACTGGCACCCCCAAGGGCGTGGTCGTCACCCATGCCGGCATCCCCAACCTGGCCCTCGCCCAGATCGAACGCCTGGCCGTGAAGCCCGATGCCCGCGCCTTGCTGTTCGCCTCGATCAGCTTCGATGCCTCGCTGGCCGAGATCGCCGTGGCCCTCCTGGCCGGCGCCACCTTGATCGTGCCCCGCGACCCCGAGCGGACCGGCGCCGCACTCCAGCGGATGCTGGCCGACCAGCGGGTCACCCACGCGACCCTGACCCCGTCGGTCCTGGCGGGACTGGACGCGGCCGGGGTGGCCCTGGAGGGCCTGATCGTCGCCGGCGAAGCCTGCCCGGAGGCGATCGCGAGCCGGTGGGCGCCCGGCCGGCGGATGATCAATGCCTACGGCCCGACCGAGACGACCGTCTGTGCCACCATGAGCGAGCCGCTCTCCGGCTCGGGTCCGCCGCCGCTGGGCGCGGCGATCGCGAACACCCGCATCTACCTGCTGGACGATGGGCTGGAACCGGTCCCGCCGGGGACGCCGGGGGAGTTATACATCGCCGGCCTGGGCCTGGCCCGGGGCTACTTGAACCGTCCCGCACTGACGGCCGAACGCTTCGTCGCCGACCCCCACGGGCCGCCCGGCGCGGATGTACCGCAGCGGCGACCGGGCGCGGCGGCGGGCCGACGGCGTGCTGGAATACCTGGGCCGCGCCGATGATCAGGTGAAGATCCGCGGCTTTCGGATCGAGCCGGGCGAGATCGAGGCGACGTTGCGGCTCGAGGCCGAGGTCGCCCAGGCCGCCGTCATCACTCGCGACGATGGGCCTGGCGGCAAGTACCTGGCCGCCTATGTGGTGGCCTCCCCGGGCGCGATGCCGGACCCGGCCCGGTTGCGCGCTGCCCTGTCGCGCCGCCTGCCCGACCACATGGTGCCGGGCGCCTGGGTGATCCTCGACGCCTTGCCGCTGACCCCCAATGGCAAGCTCGATCGCCGGGCCCTGCCGGCTCCCGACCGGCTGGGAGGACATCCATACCAACCCCCCCGCACTCCCGAGGAGCAGCTCCTCTGTGAGCTCTTTGCTCAGGTACTGGGTTTGCCACGTGTCGGCCGCGATGACCATTTCTTCGACCTCGGCGGCCACTCCCTCCTGGCCACCCAGCTTGCCAGCCGCATCCGCGCGACCCTGGGCGTCGAATTCTCCCTGCGCACCCTCTTCGAGGCGCCCACCGTCGCCACGCTCCACGCCTGTCTCAAGTCCAGGCCGTCGGTGGAAAGCCCCTTTGATCGTGTCCTTCCACTCCGAGCGAGCGGGACGCTGCCGCCTTTGTTTTGCCTCCCGCCTGCCGGCGGGTTGAGTTGGAGCTATGCGGGATTGCTGCCCGCGATCCATTCGGATCGCCCGCTATACGGTTTACAGGCTTCGTACATCGAGAATGGGTTGAGCTTACCAGGCACGATCGCAGAAGTTGTCGAAGACTATCTGATCGCGATCCGCGAGATCCAGCCCACGGGTCCTTACAACTTATTGGGCTGGTCCTTCGGTGGCATTGTGGCCCATGCCGTCGCTTGCCGGTTGCAATCCGAGAAGGAAACGGTCACCTTCCTGGGGCTTCTCGATAGTTTTCGTTTTCACGACCCGCAAGATCGATCGAACTTGCAGGAAGGGGAGACACTCCATGCCCTCGCGGAATTGGCGGGCTTGAGCTCCGTTGATCTTGATGGCGGACCGCTGGATCTGAGCACCATCATTGCGAAAGTGCGCGAACGAGAGCATCCGCTGGGAGAGCTCAGTCTCGAGCAGGCGAATCGCGTGTTCCCCTTGATCTGTCATAACGCTTCACTTGCCCACGGCTTTCGGCCGGACGTATTCCATGGAGACTTGGTGCTTTACATCGCCACCAAAGGCGGGCGCGACACCCTGCACGCCCGAGAGTGGAGTGATTGCTGCACGGGGCAAGTCCAGTGTCACGAGGTCCCATGTACGCACGCGCAAATGACCGACTCAGGTCCCATTGCTGAAATCGGACATATTGTGGAATCCGATCTTATCGCGCAAGTCGTAATTCACCCAGCGTCTTACAATAGGACAGTTTCCATGACCAACGTCATTGGAATATCCGCTCATTACCACGATTCCGCCTGCTGCCTGCTACAGGACGGCGTCCTCGTGGCCGCCGCCGAGGAGGAACGGTTCTCTCGAAGAAAGCACGATCCGGCGATTCCGCGATCGGCCTTCAATTATTGTCTTCAGGCGGGTGGAGTCCGAATTCAGGACATCGATGTGTTGGCCTTCTACGAACAACCGGCCCGGAAGCTCGCGCGACAGATCTGCATGATGATGTCGGGCTTGCCGCACGATTTCGAGACACTTTCACGTCTCAATGCCCTGCGCCCAGAAGCGGAGATTCGCGAGCGGCTGGGCTACGAAGGGCCCATCCAATACTTCGGGCACCACCAATCCCACGCCGCAAGTGCATACTTTTTTTCCGGATTTGACGACGCCGCGATCTTGACCGCGGACGGCGTTGGGGAATGGGAAACCACCACGTACGGTCGTGGTTATCGCGATGATCTGGAGCTATTCGAATCGGTGGACTTTCCCAATTCGCTAGGATTGCTCTATAGCGCCATCACCGGCTATCTCGGCTTCGAGGTTAATGAAGGCGAATACAAGGTCATGGGCCTGGCGCCGTACGGTAAGCCCCTCTACCGGGACCAGGTCTCGGCACTGATCACGAACCTTTCGAGGGGACAGTACCGCTTGAATCTCCAATACTTCGACTTCAACTCACCCGACCAGATGCACACGGAGGAGATGATCGCCCTGTTCGGGCACCCGCAGCGAAAACCCGATGACGAAATTCGAGATCATCACAAGGATATCGCCAGGAGCTTGCAAGTCGTGCTGGAGGAGATCCTCCTCGAGAAGGCCACGTACCTGCATACGGAGACGGGCTCCTTGAATCTGTGCATGGCCGGCGGGGTTGCCCTGAATTGCGTCGCCAATCGCCGGATTCTCAGCGAAGGCCCCTTTCGTCGCTTGTTTGTCCAGCCGGCTGCCGGCGACGCCGGGGGCTGTCTCGGTGCCGCAGCCCTTGCCGCCGGAAACCTGGGACGTCCCGGCGTGCGTCGCCAAAGCATGGAACATGTTTATCTCGGGCCTGGCTATAGCACCGCCGAAATCGCCAACCTGCTCGAGTCCGCCGGCCTGGATCATCTGGACTTTCGAGGCCGCGAACCGGACCTGCTGGCATGGGTCGCCGAGCGGTTGTCCGAAGGCCAGGTCGCAGGGTGGTTTCAAGGAAGAATGGAATTCGGCCCGAGGGCCCTGGGTTCCCGCTCCATCCTGGCGGACCCGCGAAATCCGACCATGCGCGATCGGATAAATGCCCTGGTGAAGAAACGCGAGGCGTTTCGTCCTTTCGCCCCGGCGGTGCTGGAAGACCAGGCCGCCGGACACTTCGACATGGACCATCCCTCCCGGTTCATGACCGAGACCTGCCCGGTCCGTTCGACGATTTCCTTACCGGCCATCACACACGTCGATGGTTCTGCTCGAGTCCAGACGGTTAATGACGCGAATAACCCCCGGTTCGCCGGGTTGCTTCGGGCCTTCGCCAAGCGTACCGGATGCCCGATACTCCTCAATACGTCATTCAACATGAAGGGCGAGCCCATCGTTTGTAGTCCAATCGATGCAATCATATCATTTATTCGATCGGAAATCGATCTCCTGATCCTGGAGGATTTCGCGGTCCATCGATCGGCCCTCGGCCCGGCCTGCCAACTCCTGCTCGGAAGCATGGCCGCGCCCGCCCGGTCCGCGGTGGGTCATCGCACATACACCCTCCTGTGAGGACACGATGAAATATCTATCACAGCGACTCAAGGATGCAGCCGGCTCGTTGGCCGAATCCTCCATGGCTTCCGGGGAGGGCGTTCGGCTCTTCGGGCTGTTCAAGCAACTCCTCCGCGTCTCGGCCGACGATCTCGATCCGACGGGCGCACCGGACGACCGGGTCGCCCGGGTCGATCAGCCGCGCCGGATCGGGATCTGGGAGCCCAGACTCCAGGGCGCGGAGTATCGTTTCGTCCGAGCCCCGGAGCCGACGGAGCCGCCAACCCTCTGGGCCAACCTCCGCGTCATCGAACCCAAGGGCCGGCGGAAGCGCATCCTGCTCCTGGGCGAGTCGGTGGCCCGTGGCTTCTTCTTCGATCCCCAGTTCAACCCCGCGAAAGTCCTCCAGAACGCCCTTCGGGAGATGAGCGGCGATCGCGAACTTGAAGTCGTCGATCTCGCCCGGACGGATCTGCTTCTCGGGCCCCTGCAGCAGTTGGCCGCCGCGGCAGTCCAACTGAACCCCGACGTGGTCGTGGTCCTGGCCGGGAACAACTGGCAGCCCATGAACGAATTGACGCCTCACGAGTTTCACGACATGGCCGCCAGACTGCGAGAGGGTGGTTGGGCGGACGTGAAGCGATATCTCGAGGAGCTGCTACGATCGCGCGTACTCTCGGTGATTGCCGGGCTCGCCCGGATCGCACAGGCCCATCGCTTCCCGATGGTTTTCGTGCTCCCCGAGTTCAATCTCGTGGACTGGCGCACGGACGCGATCGATCCTCCGCTCCTGACGCCTCCGGCGATGGCCCGATGGCATTCCCAGCGCCTGGCCGCGGAGACGGCACTGGCAGCTGGAGCCCTGAAAGATGCGGAGGCGCTGGGCCTTGAGTTGCTCGCGCTCGATCGGGGGACGACCGCCGCCGGCTCCAACATCATCGCCGACAGCAAACTGCGAGCGGGCGCCACGGCGGAGGCCAGGAAGCACCTGGAAGTGGCCCGCGACTCGGGCATCTGCTGGCCGCGAGGTCCGGAGTCCCCTCGTTGTTACTCGGTCATCCAGGAGACGATCCGCGACGAATCCGCCAAGAACCGGTTCGCCCTCGTCAACCTCCCGCGCATCTTCCAGGACCATTGGCAAAACGGCCTGCCCGACCGCCGCATGTTCATGGATTATTGTCATTTCACCGTCGAAGGTACGCATGTGGCGATGGCCGCCGTCGCCCAGGTCGTCCTCGCGTCATTGTTCAGGATCCATCGCCCGATCCGCGAGATCAACCGGGTCAAACTCCCGGTTGACCGGAGGATCGAGGGCGAGGCCCACTTTCTCGCGGCCATCCACAATGGCAACTGGGGACAGGGGCCCGAGATCGTTCGCTACCATTGCCAGAAGGCCGTGGAACTCTCGCCGGCCGTGGATCGCATGATGACCTTGTTCCTGGATTTTCACATGAGGCGCATCCCGACGGCACTTTGCAAATCGTTTGATGAGATGTGCCAGCTTCAAAACCCCTCCGTGATCAGCCTACTGTTCGATCCCACTCGTCCAACTCCGGACAAGTTCCTGAACCCGCCCCTCGTCGAGCAAGTCCTGGGTGCGATCGACCGACAGCATCCTCACCTCCGGTCGAGGACCGAGTCGCACCTCGCGAGGGAACACGGCGTCGATGAGCGAGACGTTGACCTGCTGAGCAAGTCGTATTCGGCCAGGTCATACCATGTCTCGCCGGACGAATCCGAGTATGCCTACTATCGCGCCGATCATCGCAGGTCGGAATTTCGCCTCGTTTGCAATCGCCCCCTCCCGGTCCGGTTGACTCTCACCTATCGGACCCGCCATTCCGGCGGTCAGCCGATCGTCGTCCGGGTGAATGAGCTTCCAATCGGGAGCCTACCCACCTCGAACTCCTGGACGACGGCCGGGCTGGTGGCGCCCGCGGAGGTACTCCGTGCCGGCATCAACTCCGTCGAGATCGACTGGCCGACGCCCGAATGGGACCTAGCGACCTGGAAGGAACAGCTCGCGGATGACCTGGAGGCCGCCCGGATCGGCGGCCTGGTCCCCATCCATGGTGAAATCCATACGCTACGAGCGTCCGGGAATCCCGCCGGTGGAGAAATGAGCGGACAAAACTGAAAGTTAATTTGATTTAAAAATAATTTTTATGATATTTTTATAGATATCATTGTGTTTTCACAATACAGTTCCGCGTGGGCGTAGCTGGTTCCACAAGGCTTCCTCGACGTCTTGCACGGATATGGCGCTCATGCAGGCGACAGAGAAAGGACAAGGCGACGACTGGATGAGATCGATGCAGGGCGAACAGTATCGACTCCGATACAGATTCGCGTTCCTCTCGTGGCCCCAGATGATCGGGGTGGTTGCGCCGAAGAGGATCACCGCCGGCGTGTTCAGGGCGGTGGCGGCATGTCCCAGGCCGGAATCCACGCCGACGAACGCGTCACAATGCTCGATCGTTGCAAAGGTCTCACGCAGCCCGATTCCCTTGAGCCCACGAGCTCCACGAATGGTGGGTTCGCTCCGGCTACCCAGTTGTACAAAAGTCAGATTCGGATTTCGAGAGACGAGGTTTTCCCAGTTTGCGAGGTCCCAATGCTTGTTCGGAGACGAGGCGGCCTGCACGTGAATCGCGATGAGCGGTCGCTTGAATCCCTCGACCCGCCCGGAGGCCGCTGAGTTCTCGGCGGCGGAGAGGAAGAGCTCCGGCGCCTGGCCCTGCACGGACGTGTTCAGGATCTCGGCGATGATGTGGGACGCCGGTTTCGAGTAGAGCAGGCTGGGGATGGTGCGACTGTAGTCCGTGTACACGTAGGGCAACCACCGCGGCCCGCCGGCTGCGTGATAGAGTCGCTTGGCAATTCTCCCTATATATCGGAACGTTGAAATGAACGGATTATCCTTGAATACCGCCTTATGGCCGGGGTTTTCCGTCCAGACGACGATCCTTCGCCCCGGATCGGAGGTGGCCAACGCTCGCAGGGAGGGCGTCAGCAGGATCGCATCTCCGATCCCACCGAATGCCAGGATTCGAACGACATCGGGCATCTTGGAACCTGGAGGGTTGCGGCGGGGAGCCGGGGAGCCGGACCGCCTGTGGGCGAATCTTACTCGGGGCGGGTCCCGATCGATGGGCCTGCCTCGCCGGCGGCGTCGAGGAGTTCGGACAATGTCGCCATGGAAAAGTCGAACTTCTGCCTCTGGGACTCCAGGAACGTCAGCACCAGGGGATTCCTCCGGTGCATGGGCTTCTCCAGCTCGGAGCCGAGCGCCCGGCCGATCTCGTCGAGCCTGGACTTGCAGATCGCCATCCGTTCCTGAACCAAGGACACAGGAATATATGTGTACATTCTGCTTAACCCTCAATCCTGTGTGCGCCAGGAGCCTCGGGAACGCCACCGTAACCGACATCGTGGACGTCCAATTCGAGAGGTCAGGTGCTTTCGGGGTTGATTGTATCATGCCTTTGCTCGTCGCGGCTACACGCGACGGACGCGGCCTGGGGCCCATCCGGCAGGGGGGTTTCGAGCGAGCCTCGCCTTGCGGGGTCAAATGCCGGATGAGTAAACTGATTTCCAAAAAACCATCTTTTGAACAGGAGGGTTCCCCGTGTCTGTACTGGAAATCCCCGAGATGAATGAGATTGCCGTCCCGACGCAGAGGCGGCCCCAGACCGCCGGCGCAACCTGGCCGCCGGGGACCACCATCGTATCCGCCGACAGTCATTGGCTCGAAGGCGATCTCTGGATCGACCGGTTTCCCGAACACCTCAAGGACCGTGCGCCGCGCATGCTCTTCGAAGGGGGCGGCTGGCAGATCGTCGTCAACGGCGAGAAGCCGCCATCCACCGAGGAGGCCAAGGTGCTCTGTAGTGCCTTCGAATGCCTCGATGGGATGAGTAACGTCCCCGATCGGGTCAGGGATATGGACCTGGAAGGCATCGAGAAGGAGCTCTTGTTTCCCCAGCGGCTCTTCGGGCTGTACATCGCCGGCGACCTGGATCTGCGGGAATGGATCTTCGGCGCGTACAATCAGTACATGTCCGAGGTTTGTTCCCAGGCGCCGGACCGCCTGTTCTTCGTGGCCATCCCGAATTATTGGAATCCGGCCGCAACGCGCGAGTCGCTCCAGGAGATCCTGGCCCTCGGCGCTCGGACAGTGATGGTGCCGATCCATCCGCGCAAGGACATCGACGGCGAGCAGATCTACTGGGCGAGCCCCAAGATGGAACCGTTCTGGGCGGCCGTCGAGGAGTCGGGGCTACCCTTGAGTTTCCACATCGGTGAAAGCACGCCGACCCAGCTCCCGGGTGCCATCGGTGCGTCGGTCCTGAGCCAGATGCAGGGTTTTCGGCCGTCATGGGGAGCCCTGGCGTTCGGCGGCGTCTTCGACCGTCATCCCGGACTGCGGGTTGTCTTCCTCGAAGGTGGCATCAGTTGGGTCGCCAGCGCCGTCCATGACGCCGACATGATCTATCATTCGTTTCAGAGCCAACTCCAACCGAAGCTGGCCCATCCGCCCAGTTGGTACTGGTTCAATCATTGCTACGCGACCTTCATGACCGACCCGACGGGGTTGGAGCTGCTGCATCGCATCGGCGCGGACCGGGTGATGTGGTCGTCGGACTATCCGCATCTCGAGAGCACGCTGGGCTATACCCGGAGCGCCATCGCGGCGGTATTCGAGGCAACTAGCGTCGAGAATGCTCAGAAGATCGTCGGCAAGACCGCCCTCGACCTCTTCAAGATGGGATCCTGATCCGCTGCGCCGATCGAGACGTAACGCCTCGAGCCGAAGCGAGACAGGACGGGACGAGTGGGTCAACTTTCCGGAGCGGGCATCCGCCCATCAGCGCCCGTGGAGGCCACGCATGCATCTGACCGATGAGGAACGAGAGCGCTACGAACGAGAGGGTTATCTCGCTCCCCTGGAGTTTTGCTCTTCCGAGGAGATGGGGGCGTTGCGTCAGGCCATCGGTGACACGCTGGACCGCAAGGCCGGACCGCACGGGGGCGACCGGTGGGGATCGCGCCACCAGGATTGCCGGATTATCTATGACATCTGCGCGAGCCCGGCGATCGTGGACCGAGTCTCCTCACTCGTCGGGCCGGACGTCGTCCTGTGGAATTCGGTCTTCTTCAACAAGGAGCCCGGCGGGAGCGAGATTCCCTGGCATCAGGATCGAAGCTTCGTGATGATGGAGCCGGTGGTCAACGTCGCCGTCTGGCTGGCGATCGACGATGCCGATGCCAGCAACGGTGGCCTGCAAGTCGTGCCAGAGAGCCACCTCCATTATGTTTCGCACGTCCCGCGTTCACGATCCGACGAGTTCAATGCACACGCAGAGATCTCGACGATGGATAAAGCCAGGGCCCGACAGATCGAGCTGCGCAGGACAGTTCATCCTGTTCCACGAGAATATCCTGCATCATTCACCGCGGAATTCGTCGACCAAGCGGCGGCTCGGCCTCGCGATCCGATACACGGTCCCTGGCGTCAAGATCAAGGTTGATCAATTGTTCGAAGGGCATTTCGTCTATCCCGTGCGGGGTAGCGATTCGAATGCGCGCCAATCCGATCGGCCCCATCCCTACCGACTGAAAGGACACCATGACAAATCCATTCGAAGATGACGGTGGCCAGTACGTTGTCCTGGTCAACGAAGAGAACCAGTACTCCTTGTGGCCGTCCTTCCGGCCGGCACCCTCGGGTTGGACGGTTGTCCTTCCCGTGTGCTCGCGCCAGGAATGTCTCGACTGGATCGAGTCCAACTGGACCGATATGCGACCGAAAAGCCTTGTTGATGCCATGAGCTCGGATCAGAAGCCCGACCGATAGCTTCCGGGCGCCGGCGGTTCCGTTGGGCGATCGATCGATCGCGTTCCCCGCGCGGACTCATCGAGGGCGATTGAAGGCTGGATCGCGGTCGGCCGGGCGGCGAAGGCAATCCCTGGATCGCTAAGGGGCCGTCATTCTTCGCAGGAGGGCAGTTGTACTGAGCCCTTCCAATCGCGGGCAGATGACCACCTCGCCGCCGTACGACTCGACGAGGGTGCGGCCCACGACCGTCTCCGGGGTGTAGTCGCCCCCTTTGACCAGCACGTCCGGTCGAATCGCTTCGATAATGCTCATCGGAGTGTCGTCTTCGAAGGGGACGATCAGGTTGACGAACGGATAGAGTGACAGCATGTAAGATCGCTGCGCCTCCGGCACGTAGGGTCGGCTCGGGCCCTTGTGCCGCTTCACCGATGCATCGCTGTTGAGCCCCAGGATGAGGATGTCGCCCTGTCCTCGCGCGAACCGGAGGAGATTCATGTGGCCCTGGTGGAGGATATCGAAGCACCCGTTGGTAAACACAACTCGGCCGCCGGTCTCGCGGATCCTGCGTGTCGCTCTGGCAAGCCCGGGCGATGTCCACGACCTTGAGTCCCGGATCGAGCGACTCCCGTCGCGACTCGGCCAGAAGGTGGGCGATCGAGAGGGTGCCAACGCCCAACTGACCGACCACACTCCCGCCCGCGAGGTTCGCCAGGCTACAGGCATCGGCCATGTCGATCCCGGACGCCAAGGCGATGGCGATGACCGCCGTCACCGCATCGCCGGCCCCCGTGACGTCGTGTACCGCGATCGGCCAGGTCGGTAAGGGCGTATGGGTGACCGGTTCGCCGGGACCTCCGCGGCGGAACAGCGAGATTCCGTCAGGTCCTCGCGTCACGGCGATGGCCGCGTTGCTCTGATCGACGAGCCATTGCGCAGCGTCTTCCAGGCTGGTCAGGTCGTTGATCGGCCGCTGGCTGGCGAGTTCCACCTCCTTCAAATTGGGCGTCAGCACGGTCGCCCCGGCATAGCGGGTGTAGTCGAGTCCATGGGGATCCACGACTACCAGGGCGCCGCTCGATCCGGCACCCTCGAGCGCGGCGGATATGACCTCGGAGCACAGCACTCCTTTGCCGTAGTCGACCAGAATCACGGCATCGGCCGCGGCCGCCGCGGCCCTTGCGGTCTGCGCGATCTGGTGGAGGGTCTCGCCTGCCGGCGGGCGTCGGATCTCGCGATCCGCCCGCAGGAGCTGCTGGTTGTGGGCCATGAATCGCGTCTTGACCGTGGTGAGCCGGCCGGAATCGGAGACCAGGCTATCGGTGATCTCGGGTTGCCCGGCCAGGAGTGCCCGCAGTTCGGCGGCGGGCGGATCAACCCCAACCAGGCCGACCATACGGCGCTCGATCCCAACTCCGCGACTTTCATCGTCACATTCGCCGCGCCGCCGAGCATCTGGTACTCGCCCATGACATCGAGGATCGGAATCGGCGCCTCGGGGCTGATCCGATCGGCGTTCCCCTGGACGTAACGGTCGAGCATCACGTCGCCGATCACCGCGGCCCGGCAGGGTCGCATCATTCGAATCAGCCCTTCCAACCTCGCACTGTTCACGCCCGCCTCCCTCTTGGCGTTCCCCGACGCCCGCTCCAGGACCGCTTCTTCCAGTTAATCCGAGGTAAAAGGTTACGCCGACACCAGGGCGAGGGAGTCTCCATCTCACGCCGAGACATGAGGATAGCGGCGGCGCAGGGTGGGCCACGTTTCGGAAACCTCCCACCTCTCATGATACCCGAAAAACATCAGGATAGCTGCGGTCCGAGAGCGCATCGCCAGGTTTTCTCGACCCAGGGCGCGGATGGACTCATACCTCGTCCGCCGGTTGACCCGAAGGGCGCGGAGGCGTACGCTTGGAACTCCCGAGGTCCACGCGCCGGTCGAGGAATCGAGGCATCGCGACGGTCGGGCCCGGCGGAGACGGTCCTTCATCACTGGCAAATCGCATGCAGGAAATCTGATGTTTATTCCCCAATTGCGATCGATCCAGGAACTTCACGGGTACCTGCCGCCGGAGGAAATCAAGGACCTCTCGGACCGTCTCGGCGTGCCACCACACCAACTGCACGAGGTCATCAGCTTCTTCCCGCATTTTCGGCTGGAGCCGCCGCCGGATGTCGAGGTGCACGTGTGCCGGGACCAGGCCTGCCATCTGCGGGGCGCGGCCGAGTGCCTGCTGGGTCTCCAGGTGGTCGCAGGCGAGTTCGGCGGCGAGTCGCGGGTGAAGGTCGAGGGGGTCTCCTGCCTGGGCCGCTGCGATGGGGCGCCGGCCGTCTTGATCGAGCTGCATCGGAAAGGGCAACATGACCAGTTGCGGTTCCTCGACCGCACCGCGATCGACGACCGCACCGCGCGCATGCGGGAGCTGATCCGGGCGCACCTCGACGGCCGCGAGGTACCGCCGGACCCGGTCGATCGCGCGCCGCGGGGCTGGCGCATCGACCCCTATCACGCCGAGACGCCGGGCGAACCGGCCGGCTCCCCAGCGGAGGAACTGCCCGCCGCACGGCCGCCGGAGCCGTACGCCGCGGCGCGCGCGTTCGCCGCGGCGATCGAGCAGGCCGGGGATCCCGCGGCTCGAAAGGCGGTCGGCCAGGCGCTCGTCGACGCCCTGAAGACGTCCGACCTGCGCGGTATGGGCGGCGCGGGTCGCCCCGCATTCAGCAAGTGGGGCGAGGTCCGTGACGAGTCCGAGCGCGCCGATGCGACCTACGTCATCTGCAACGGCGACGAGAGCGAGCCGTCCACATTCAAGGACCGCGAGATCCTGCTCCGGGCCCCTCATCTCGTGGTCGAGGGGATGGTCCTGGGCGCGCTGGTCGTGGGGGCGCGTCGGGGATACGTCTACATCCGGCACGAGTATTTCGAGCAGATCCGCGCCGTCGAGGCGGAGATCCGCCGAGCCCGGGCCCTGGACGTCGTCGGGCCGGACGTGCTGGGGACCGGCCAGCCCTTCGAGCTGGAGGTCTTCGAGAGCCCTGGCGGGTACATCTGCGGCGAGCAGTCGGCACTGATCGAGGCGATCGAGGAGCATCGGGCCGAGCCGCGCAACCGGCCGCCGGTGATCGAGGCCAACGGCCTGTTCAACCGGCCGACCTTGCTGAACAATGTCGAGACCTTCGCCTGGGTCCCGTCGATTGCGCTCAAGGGCGGGGCGTGGTATCGAGACAGTGGCATGGCGAACAGCCCCTGGTACGTCTCTCGTCGAAGGCCCGATGACAAACCGGAACGATGGCCACGCGGCAAGGGCCTGCGGTTCTTCTCGATCTGCGGCGACGTGGCGAGGCCCGGCGTCTACGAGGTGCCCGTCGGCACGACCGTCGGCGAGCTGGTCGCGATGGCCGGGGGCATGCGGAAGGGACTACCGCTGCTGGCACTGGCACCCTCGGGTCCGTCGGGCGGATTCCTGCCGGCGAATCTGACTCCCGCGGACCTGCCCGCGAAGCAGCGGAGGAGCTTCCCGGCCGGGCGCAACGAGCTGAGCCTGCTGGAACTGCCGCTGGACAAGGCCGAGTTCGATGAGCTGGGCCTGATGCTCGGGGCCGGGCTCTTGGTCGTCGCCAGGTCCCCGGGGCTCGATCCGGCCGTCCAGATGCTCGGCCTTGCGCTCAATGCCACGACGTTCTTCCGCAACGAATCGTGCGGCAAGTGCGTCCCCTGCCGGATCGGCACCCAGAAGCTCGTCCGCATCGGGGAGCGGCTCGCGCAGGGACCGTCCGACCCCTCGGAGCGTGCTGCGCTGTTCGATCTGGTGCGCATCCTCCAGGAGACCCTGGAGCAAACCTCGATCTGCGGCCTGGGCACCTCCGCATCCAAGCCCATGGCCTCACTGTTCGAGCATGACTGGAACCAGCACGAATCTCACGTAGGTCAAGCTTTCCAGCCCGACTCCCCGCACGCTTCAGGCTGGAAAGCCTGACCAGTTGGTACGCAGAAGCCCGGCCGATCAGGACCCGATCCATGAGCATAGAACCGCGGGCCGAACTTCCGAATGAGGATCGCGACGAATGGGAATGGTCGGATGAAGGACTATTCGTTCGCGATCTCGATGGGCGGTTGATCCGCTATGACGCCGCCACGCGCGAGGAACTCGATAAGGAGGTCACGCTCACAATCGACGGCGAGGAGGTCGTGGTCAAGAAGGCCGTGGTGGCCACGGACGAGCAAGGCGACCCCAGGTATGATGGGGACGGTCAGATCATCCCCCGACCGACCACGATCTACGACGCCGTCGGCCGCCGCTACGAGAAAGTCGAGGGCAACGGGACCGATCTCGGCCCGCGAGCGGGCGGCCGTTCGCCCTCCGTGGGCCCGCTCAAGCGGATGGCCGGCGAGGCGAATAACCCGATCCCGATACTCTGCCACACGGCTTACATGGACCCGGTGGCGGTGTGTCGGGTTTGCGTCGTCCAACTGGCCCGGTTCCGACGGCGGACGGGGAAGGTCGAGGTCGACGACAAGCTCCTCCCCGCGTGCCAGCATCGCGTCGAGGACGGGATGATCGTCGACACCATCGCGTCGCCCGACGCGGGCGCCCGGCATCGGGTCGAGTCCGCCGTGACGACGTTGCTGTCGCTGCTGATGTCCGATCATCCGACCCCGTGCGTCAAGGAACGTCAGCGCGCCGGCGACTGCGAGCTGGAGGCCCTGGCCCGGCGGTTCGGGGTGGCCGGGGACCGGTTCGAGGGGCGGGCGGCCGACCTCCGTCGCGACGACTCATCCCTGGTCATCGCCGTCGATCACAACGCCTGCATCCTCTGCGACCGCTGCGTGCGGGGCTGCGACGTGATCAAGGAGAACCACGTCATCGGCCGGATGGGCAAAGGCTATCAGGCGCGGATCGCCTTCGACCTCGACTCCCCGATGGGCGGATCGTCCTGCGTGGCGTGCGGCGAGTGCTCCGACGACTGCCCCACCGGCGCCTTGATGCACCGCGGAGTCGTCGAGACCCAGCTCCCCGGCGGCGGGGCGGTCGATGTCGACCGCTTGATCCAGCACGAGAACCCGGAGATCCGCGAGGCGTTCCGCGGAGTGTCGCGCCCGTTCCTGCAGTGGAACATCCGGGCGATCAAACGGCGCGAGTTCCGAAAGGGCGAGATCATCTGCCGGGAGGGCGAGTATGGCTCGACGGCCTTCTTCGTCGAGAAGGGCTCGGTCGAGATCTACATCCGCACCCCGACCGATCACGTCGAGAATCAGCCCCAGCGCGGCCTCTGGGGCGTCCTGGGCCGATTCACCACCCGGATGACCACGCGCCCCGACGATCGGCGGCGCGAGTTCATCCCGGTCAACGCCCCGGTTGCCTTGCCCTACGCACGGCCCCAGGCGACGCTGCGCGAAGGCGACATCTTCGGCGAGATGACCTGCATGAGTCATTACCCCCACTCGGCGACCGTCCGCGCGGCGGAGGATTGCACGGTGCTGGAGATGCTCCGCAACGTGCTCTACATCATGCAGCGCAGCCCGTCGTTTCGCCGCGATCTCGAGGCGAAGTACCGGGCGCGCGCCATCGACAACCACCTGCGAAGCATCCCCTTGTTCGCGCCGTTGCGCGACGACGAGCCCCGGTTTCAACGGATCGTCGACGATCTGCGGCCGCGAATCTCGCTACAACGCTGCGAGCCGGGCCAGGTGATCTTCCGCCAGGGGGCGCCCGCGGCCGACGGGCTCTACCTGGTGCGGACCGGGTTCGTCAAGGTCTCGCAGGCACGGACCGGTGGCGAGCGCGTCCTGAACTACGTGGGGCCGGGCGGCTACATCGGCGAGATCGGCGTGGTCTCCGACCTGCCCGAGCTGCGCGAGCTGAACCCGGCCGGCGTCCGGGTTGCGACCTGCACGGCGCTCGATCACGTGGACCTGGTGCGAATCAGCCCGGCGGACTTCCGCGCCATCCTCGACCAGGCGCCCGCCGTCCGCGACGCGGTGATCGCCGAGGCCCGCCAGCGCATCGAGGCCAACCTGCGCGACCTGCAACAAGTTCGCGAGACGCCGCTCGCGTCGTTCCTGGACCAGGGATTGATGGAGGCCCAGAGCCTGCTGGTCCTCGACCTGGTGAAATGCACCCGCTGCGACGAATGCACCAAGGCCTGCGCCGACACGCACCAGGGCGTGACCCGCCTGATCCGCGAAGGACTGCGGTTCGACCAGTTCCTCGTGGCCAGCTCGTGCCGCTCGTGCCTCGATCCGTATTGCATGGTCGGCTGTCCGGTAGGATCGATCCGGCGACGATCGTCGCCCGGATCGGGAGGTGAGATCGTCATCGAGGATTGGTGTATCGGCTGCGGGCTCTGTGCCGAGAATTGCCCTTATGGCAACATCAACATGGTCGAGCAGTACGACAAGTCGAGGAAGGCCGACGTGCGCAAGGCCACGACCTGCGACCTGTGTACCAGCCTCGGCCCGAACGCGGAGCCGAGCTGCGTCTACGCCTGCCCCCACGACGCCGCCCATCGTATGAAAGGCACGGAGCTGCTGGATCTGGTGCGTCGACAGGACGCACGAGGGTAGAAGCACTCATGATCAATCAACCGGAGACCGGCGACAAAGTCCTGTCCCTGCTCCGCCAGTACGGCTGGGAGATGGGCTTGCAGAAGCTGAGGGAAGAAATCGCCGCGACGTCCGACGCCGGGCGCAGGAATGATCTGGCGTTCTTCGCCGGCTGGATGGCCGCCGAACGCGGCGCGTACGACGCGGCGCAGACGCTGCTGCAAGATGCCGACGAGAGTCCCGCGGCCCAGAGATGGAGACGATTTATCCAGGCGTTCCTCGCGATGCGTCAGCGGCAGTTCGAAGAGGCCGAGCGGTTGCTCGATTCGGTCGATCCGGAGCCGGAGAGCACCCTGCTTCGGGCCGCCGTGGCCCACATTCGCGGGGCCAACGCGTTCCACAAGAGCGACCTGGACGGCGCCCTGCGCGAATTGCGCGAGTCGCTCCGGCTGCTGGGCGGGGACCATTACGGCACCGGGCGGATCCTCGACACGTTCGGCATGGTCTACGCCGCCCGGGACAACTTTCACGCCGCCGAGGAGTTCTTCCGGCAAGCGATCGGCGCAAGAAGGCATGGGATGATCAGGCCGGCCTGGCGGTCAGCTACGGCAACCTCGGCCGGCTTCATCTCGACTGGGGATATCTGGATCAAGCCGAGAAGTGCTTCCTGGAAGACCTGGCCATCGCGCAGAACACGCGCGACGGATGGGGCGAGGCGCTGATGCAGAACAGTCTCGGGCGGATCGCGCTGGAGCGTGGCAACCGCGCCGCCGCGGCCGCCCGAGCGAGCGAAGCGCGCGGGCATTGGGAGGATGCGACCGGCTGGCTCGACGCGAGCATTCGCGCCTCGACCGGGCGTTGGGCCGTCAGCGAAGGCTATGCCCGCAAGGATCGCGCCCTGCTCCACCTGGCGACCGATCAAGTCGAGGCCGCCGAGGCCGTGGCCCAGCAGGCCGAGGACCTCTTTCGTCGGGTCGAGTTCGCGGAAGGGCTGGCCCACGTCAACCGATCCTGGGGGATGATCCGCCGTCAGCAGGGCCGGTACGACGAGGCCAAGCAGAAGCTCCGTGCCGCACTCGACCATTTCACCCGGACGCGAGAACAGGCCGAGCAGGCCCTGACGCAGTGGGAGATCGCGCGGCTGTCCCGTGCCTCCGGCGAGCCACGGCCGCTGACCACGCGTGAGTACCTCTCGGCCCTGGACCTGGCCGAATCCTGCCGCCGCGCCCATCTGGTCCGGCAGATCGGCGAGGAGCTGAAGGTCGTCAATGGCGACGCGTATTCCGCCCGGATCTTCCGCCGTGTCCGGGGCCGCGGCATGCCGGAGGAGACCGACTCGCTCATCGCCGGGACGACCGAGCCGCTCACGGTGCTGTTCCTCGACCTCAAGGGCTCGACGTCCTATGCCCTCGACAATCCGCCCGAGGTGGTCATGATGACCCTCAATCAAATGATGTCCGACATGGTCGCCACGCTCCGCCGGCACGACGCCCTGGTGAGCGTCTTCCGCGGCGACGGCTTCATGGCGATGTTCCGCGGACATCATCACGCAGCGCGTGCGCCGTCTCGGCCGGCCTGGATCTCTGCCGGGAGATGGCGGACTTCAACGAGCCGCGCACGATCCTCGGCCTGCGTCCCTTCGCCATCCGGATCGGCATCAGCACGGGCGACGCCGTGCTGGGGAACGTCGGCACCTACGATCTGATGGATTACACCGCGATCGGGACGACCGTCAATCTGGGAGCTCGCCTGGAGAGCGAGGCCCAGCCGGGTATCCCCTGCATCAGCCGGCGGACGCACGACGAAGTGCGAGGCCGGTTCCGATACCGCGACGACTCGCCTCGCACCATCTTGCCCAAGGGCCTGGAAGAACTCGGCGAACAACCGGTCTGGGACGTGGTGGGCGAGACCTCCTGACACCGACGGCCGTGCTCGGCCTGTGGTCTGGAGCGACCCGCGTTCCCTGACGGTTGAGACCGGGAGGGATTCCTCATAAAATGTCTGTCGGGCCAGATCGCTTCACGAATGAGTGGCGCACACCACTTTGCTCGTGTGGCGCGGGCACGATCCGGGCGTGAATCGATCGAGAGCCGTGCTCCTGATAACAGGTGGAATAACAGGTGGAGCAATCGTACACTAGTTGCATTGGCGTCAATAAAATGCAAATATATTATTATAATTATATATAAACAATATCAATTATTGAGCGAATCTAACAATTTTTCATAGATTATTGCGATCTTCGTCCGGCACGCGTCTCCTGAGGACTTCATCGGCTTGTTTGGAGGGCCTTCCGTGGACGGTCTCGAGCCCACCTTGCCAACGCCGGAACCTCCATCATCGAGCCCTATCGGCCCGTCGGCCAATCCGGATGAACCGACCTCGGTTTCCTCGCCAGTGATGTCGGACCCGACCACCGACCCTGAGCGGGATATCGGCGATCCGGGATCCTCCAGCGGGTCCGACCTCATGCCGAATCCGAAGGGCCCTTTTCCTCAGGAGTTCGGCCGGTATCGGCTTCTGGAGTATCTGGGCGGGGGCGGCATGGGAATGGTCTTTCTCGCCCGAGACCTCAAGCTGGAGATCCACGTCGCTGTGAAGATCCCCCGCCGAGACTTCCTCGCCAAGCCTCGGCTCATGGAGCGATTCCGCCGCGAGGCCCGCTATGCCGCGCGGCTGGTTCACCCCGGGCTGGCCTGGGTGATCGATCTCGGCCAGGTCGCCAGCACACACTACCTGGTGATGCGGTATGTCCCGGGGACGCCGCTGTCGGAAGTCACGAACCTCAATGCCTGGCAGAGCGCGGCCATCGTCCGGGACGTGGCCATCGCCATGGCGGCGGCCCACGGCGAGAACGTGGTGCATCGCGACCTGAAGCCCTCGAACATCGTCATCACGCCCGACGGTACCCCGGTCGTCATCGACTTCGGACTGGCGCTCCGGCTGGACGATGAGGCGACGCGACTGAGCTCGACCAACGTCCGGCCCGGCACCGTTCGTTACATGGCGCCCGAACAGCTCTTCGGCGACCCGGAAAAGATCGGTCCGAAGTGCGACATCTACGCTCTCGGTTGTGTGCTCGTCAACCTGCTCAAACGCGGGACACCGACGGCGACCCCCGGTCCAACCGCCCCGGCCGATCCCGACGAAGACACCCCCATTCTCGATTCGTCCTCGCCCGCTCCGCTCGAGGTCGACCCGGCCCTGCGAGCCATCACTCTCAGGGCGTGCGCCCGCGAGCCCGAAGACCGGTACGCGGGCATGGCCGAATTCGCCGCGGACCTCGATGCCTACCTGGAGGGTCGGCCGGGAGCCGCGCCGTCCGGTCCGCCGCGCCGGAGAAAGGTCACCACCATGCCCACGACCTTGCCGCTCGTCCGCCGCGATGCGATCCGCTTCGTTTTTGTCGGCCCCGGCTCCTCGGCGCCGAAGGGGGGGCCGGCCCCGGGCCGGTTGTTCCTGGACGTCGGCAACGACCTCCGGCCCGGCGTGCTCGACCACCATCACCTGGAAGCCTACGAAGGCTCGACGACCCAGCTCGTCAGCTCGAACCCCGAGCTTGTACTGGGCGCGGTGCAACCCCAGCTCGACCCGACCGCACCGTTCACCATCGTGCTTCACGAGTCGCCCGACTTCGATTCGGTCGCCTCGGCCTATCTGGCGGTCACCGTCCTCACGACCGGCGAATTCCCCCTGGGCACCGAGGCCCTGGCCCGTTATGCCGACAAGATCGACGAGGGCTCGATCGGCCACTCCTTGAGCAACCCGTTCGCGCCTTACGCGGCTTACATGCAGTTGCTCAATCGCCACGGACGCCTGGGCCGGCCGGCCGATCACGCGTACTGGAGAGAGTGTGTCCAGCAAGGGCTGGATCTGGTCGCGTTCATCCTGGAACGGAGTCGGCACGATGGGCGGGCCTTGCCGTCGATCGACGCCTTCGCCTGCCCCGGCCTGTTCGACGAACAGGACCGGCAAGACGTCCTGGCCGACGTCAACCGCTATCGCCGCAAGCTGGCCGACCCGTCGTCCCACGCGCATCAAGCGCGGCTGAGCTTCCCGGGGCAATTTGGCGGACGCGTGGAGTTGGACGCACTCCTGGTCCGCGACGTCCAGAACCTGGATGATCCCGAGCGCTGCATGTTCTTCAAGGACTGGGCCCGGAGCGATCGGGAGCGATCGCCGGGCGGCGAGGGATTCCTGGGCCTCTCGGTGTTCATCTCCGAGTCGCCGCGCGACCCCCGTCGTTGCATCCTCTCGGTATCGCCCGACAGCGGAGCCTCGCTCCGCGGCCTGGCGGCCCTCCTCGACCGGGCCGAATCGGACCGTCGCCGGCAGGTCTACGGTGACGACGACCGCGTCACCGACCCGGCCACCGGCGTGCCCAAACCCCTCCGCGCCGGCTACGACAACGCCGACCCCTGGTACGACGGCCGCGCCCACGGGTTCACCATCGTCGATTCGCCCCAATCGGGGACGCTACTCACGGCTGAGGAGATTGAGGAGATCTTCGTGAGGTTCGGCGGCGTTTCATAGCTTGCCCGACAAGGCTGCGGTCTCCGCGAGGGCAAGGCTCCGTCCGAGCCCCGGTAGCGAGGCTGTCCCGGACGGAGTGTCACCCTCCCGACGGAACCCAGAGCCGCTGCTCACTTGTCCCGGGCATCCCAGACCTTCACTGTCTTGTCCCAGTTCGCTGTGGCGATGCGCCACCCGTCGGGGCTGAAGGTTACGGCATTGACGCGCCCGGCATGTGCCTTGAGCGTCAACGCTTCGTGCCCGGAGGTGGCGTCCCAGACCTTGACGGTATGATCCCAACTGGCGGAGGCAATGCGCCGTCCGTCGGGGCTGAACGCCACGCACATGACGTCGTCGGTGTGTCCGGTGAGCGTGAGCACCGCGTTCCGGAGGTGGCGTCCCAGACTCTCACAGTCCGATCCTCGCTGCCTGAGGTGATGCAGTCGCCCGTCTGGGCTGTACGCCACGCCGGTGACGACCTTGGTGTGCCCCTTGAGCGTGAGCGTCTCCTGGCCGGAGCCGGCGTCCCAGATCACGACGGTCCCGTCCTCGTTTCCGGAGGCGATACGCCGCCCCTCGGGGCTGTACACCACAGCTTCACGTAGCCCTGTCCCTTGAACGTGCGCGCACCTGTCCGGACCCGACTTCCCAAATCACGACGGTCGCGTCCTGATTGCCGGAGGCGATGCGCCGTCCGTCGGGGCTGTACGCCACGCCCCTGACTCCGCGGTGTGTCCTTCGAGCGTGAGCATCTCCTGGTCCGGATCCGGCATCCCAGACCTTCACCATCCCATCGGCGCTAGCGAAGGCGATTCGACGCCCGTCGGGCTGAATGCACGCTCCAGACGTTCTCTTGCCTGGGGAGCGTGAGCATCACCCGTCCGGTCCCGGCGTCCCAGACCTTCACCGTCCCGTCGAAGCCAGCGGATGCAATGCGGTCCCCGTCGGGGCTGAAGGCCACATCTCAGACGAGGAGGTCATGTCCCTTGAGGTGAGTGCCTCCTGGCCGGATTCGGCGTCCCAGACCTTCACCGTCCCGTCAAAGCTGGCGGAGGCGATCCGCTGGCCATCCGGGCTGTATGCCACGCCCTTGACGATGTCGGTGTGCCCCCTGAGCGTGAGCGCCTCCAGTCCAGAGCCGGCATCCCAGACCTCACAGTTCCATCGAAGCTGACCGATGCGATGCGACCGCCCGTCGGGGCTGAAGGCCACGCCCAGGACCCAGCCGGTGTGTCCCTTGAGCGTCATTCATCCTCGTCGCCGCCAATGCCGGCGTCCCAGACCCTCACCGTCTCGCCGCTGAAGGAGGCGATGCGACGGCCGTCGGGAGCGAATGCTACACGAGAGACTCGATCAGTATGATCAGATAGCGTGAGCGACACCTCTCCAGAGCCAGCGTCCCAGACCTTCATCGTCTCGCCGCTGGCGGAGGCGATGTATTGCCCGTCGGGGCTGAATGCCACGCCAGTGACGCGATCAGTGTGATCCCTGAACGTAAGCGACAAATCTCCAGAACGAGCGTCCCAGACCATCACCGTCTTATCCCAGCTGGCGGAGGCGATGCGCCGTCCGTCGGGGCTGAACGCCACGCCCATCGACAGATTTACCGTGTCCCTTGAGCGTGAGCATCTCCCGTCCCGGAGTCAGCATCCCAGACCTTCACTGTCCCATCGTCGCTGGCGGAGGCGATGCGACGACCGTCGGGAGCTGAACGCCACGCCGATTGACCTCGCCGGTGTGTCCCTTGAGTGTGAATGTCTCCTGGCCGGTGCCGGCGTCCCAGACCTCGACCGTCCTATCCCGACTGGCGGAGGCGATGCGTCGCCCGTCGGGGCTGAACGCCACGCCGATGACAGCGCTTACCGTGTACCCTTGAAGCGTGAGCATCTCCCGTCCGGAGCCGGCATTCCAGACCTTCACCGTCCCATCGTCGCCGGCCGAGGCGATGCGTCGGCCATCGGGGCTGAATGCAGCACGCTTCTGACCTGGCTCGGTGTGACCCTTCAGAGTCATCATGTCAGGATGACAGAGCCGATTGAGATAGAACCATTCGAACCCGCGGAGATCGGTTTCGCCCTCACCGGGCAGTTCACCCTCCAGAGATTCCAGCACCCGCGGAACGTGGGTATCTTCCCACTCGATGCTGGGCCAGGTGCATGTGCGCAGCGTAGGCGGTGCGGCGAGCCGCTTCCCGCTGTCGCTTCGCCTCATCTCGCGCGATGAGCGCCGTTCTTCTCCTGCTCCTTCGCCTCCTTCCGCTGTGCCTTCTTTTCCGGCCCTCGCCTCATTTCGAGCAAGAATCGCCTTCTTCTCCTGCTCTTTCGCCTCTCTCGGCGTTGCAACCGCCGTCCGCCATTGCCAGAAGACCCCAGCAACTGCCGATCAACCCCACCAGCAACACCGCCGCGCTCAACGCCGCGATCGCCGGCCGACGGCGCATCCACTTGACCGTCAGCTCCCACGGCGACGACAGCCGCGCCGTCACCGGCTCATTCCGCAGGAACCGGCCCAGGTCGGCCGCCAGTTCGCCTGCCGTCGCGTACCGCCGCGCCTTGTCCTTCTCCAGGCACTTGAGCACGATCGCTTCCAGATCCCGAGCCACCGCCGTGTTGAACTTCCGCGGGCTGTCCGGCTCGGTGTACTGGATGATCTCCATCAGCCTGGGCGTCGGCATCTCCTCGGTGGCACCGAAGAGCGGGCGGAACGTCAGCAGCTCCCAGAGCGTCGCGCCCAGGCCATAGACGTCGCTACGACGATCGACGCGCGTCGCAGCCAGGACCTGCTCCGGGCTCGCGTAGCGCAGCGTGCCGACGAACTGCCGCGTCCGGGTCAGCCGACCCTTCGGACTCGTCCACGAGCTGGGCCAGGCCCAGGTCCATCAGCACGGGCGTCTTCCCATCCCGCCCGACCATGATGTTGCCCGGCTTGATGTCGCGGTGGACGATCCCCGCCTCGTGCAGCGCATCGGCGGCCTCGGCCACCTGGCGGATGATTTCCACGACCTCGGCCACATAACCCACGTCTGCGCACGCGCGGGCGTGACTTCCTCGCCGGATCCCTCCGTCGCCGTCCGCGCTCGGGCCAGCCGCTCACCCGCATGCTCCGAACCGCTCAGCGGCACCTCGCTCGACCGCGCCGCGGCGCAGGCCGACGTCAGCGCCTCGCGCCAGGTCGTGTCGTCCACCTCCGTCACCTGGCGACCCGAAAGCTGATCGCAGACCCGGGCCAGGTCGGCACCCTCGACCAGCTCCATCGCGATAGAACCACTGGTCGGCCTCGGAGCCCGAGGTGAAGACTTTCACCACCCCTGGGTGCTCGACCCGTCCCAGGGCGCGGATCTCGCGGGCGAACCGGGCCTCGGCCTTGGGGTCGCCGCTCTTGAGCATGCATTTCAGCGCGACCTGCCGGCCCAGCGACGGCTGCCAGGCGCGGTAGACCACCCCCATTCCGCCCTGACCCAGCCGGCTGAGTAGCTCGAACTCACCGATCGTCCGCTCGATGGGTTCGGGTGCGATCGTGTCCCCCGCCGCGGGTTCCTCGGCCTGCGAGTGAGCCACCCACGTCGCGAAGTCCTCGGCGTCGACGTTCATCCTCAAGACCCGCGCAAGCAGCTCGCGGTGCTCGGCGTCCAGGTCGCGCTTCAACTGCTCGCCGTCGTGGTAGCAGAGATATTCCGCCTGCCGCTTCCCGCGTCGCGCGTTGAGGAAATAGACGCGCTCCGACTCGAGCTCGACGTGGAGCAGCGGACTGAGACACAAGAGCCGTTCCGGGCACCCGTCTGGCGGCTCCGAGCGTATCCGCTCGACATAGACCCGCTCGGGGCGGGGCAGGGCGGTTTCCCGACCTTCTGCGACCTCCAGCGACTCGATCCGTCGCGGCGACTCGCCGACCAGCTCGTACCGCTCCACCAGCCAGTCGCCGGACGACAGCCGGCGGACCTCGCCGACGTCGATCAGCCGGCGGCCGGCCAGGACGTCCAGCGTCCCGAGCACCTCGACCCCGCCGCCCAAGCAGCGCCCGGGCCATCCGGTCGTAGAACCGGCCGGGACGCTGGCCTGCGGCCCCGTGGCCGAGCTCGTGCGTTCCGGTACCAGACCACGCGGTCGAACAGCTCGGTCAGGCAGACCGTAGACCGGGCCGGTGCCTTCCCCTTCTGATTCTCGACCAGGGCCACGTCGAGCCCGGCGGCGCGGGGCAGGTCGTCGCGGGTGGGGCCGAGGACCAGGTCACGAACCTTGCAGAATCCTTCATCACCCGAATCGGCCAGGACGGGGACCAACCGGCGGATGAACTCCCACCAGTGGCCGAAGGCGGGCCGGGCGAGGTTCTCGAGCATTTCCACGAGCTTCGGATCATGATCGCCCAGCGCGGCGTACTCGACCACCGCGACCGAGCCGAGGAGCTTGATCGCCGCTTCCCAGAGATAAAAGGCGGCCTGGTGACGGTCCAGCGGCGTCTTGGCATTGCAGGCGCGGCGGACCAGCTTGGCCAGCGGTGTGGGGAACCTCTGGACGAGGGATTCATCGACGTCGATGTTCTCGACCATGCGTACGGCTCCCGAACCTCTGACGGACGTCACGATCGTCGCGAACTCGACAACCGAAGGAGTTTTCGTCTCTCGAACGACACTTTCCCTCAGGCCGGGGCTCCTGGATCGGGATCGCGGTGACATGCGGCCCAAAGGGCCGCGGGAGCCCAGCCCGGGGTGAAACCCCGGGAACCTCGGTTAGGACCCTTGCGGTGCACCCTGCAAGGGTGCGGGAGACGCTTCCTGCGGCCCTTCAGGCCGCCAGAGGCTGGAGGTGGCCGCTCTACTCCCGGGGTTTCACCCCGGGCTGGGCTCCCGCGGCCCGTCAGGCCGCTCAGCGCGCCTCCGCTTTTCCTGCTGCGAGGATTCCTTCAGAGGGCTTGTCATCGACTGATCACCTTCACACGTCCATCGTTGACTGAGTGTAGACTATTGATATGGATCGAGTTACTCAAGGGGTGTTGTCCCCACAACCGGCTGGACGTTCCACGTCTTCACCCATCCCGCGCTGGACCAGCCCCCCGTCGCGATGCGATTCCCGTCGGGACTGAACGCCACGGACCAGAGGAAACCGCGGTGGTGAAACGGCGGAAGTCGCTGTCGACCGGTCTCTACACTCCAGATACGGACCGTCTTGTCCTCGCTCGCCGAGGCGATGCGGGTACCATCCGGTGAAAACGCCACGCCGTTGACGCGGTCGGTATGGCCATTCAACGTCCGCAACTCCCGGCTCGCCAGGAACCCCTTCGCCTCGGGATCCACATTCCAGACCTTCGCCGTATGATCCCAGCTCGCCGAGACGAGGCGTTTGCCATCGGGGCTGAACGCCACTGAGTGGACCGCGCCCTCGTGTCCGTTCAGAGTGAGCAGAACCTTGCCGGTGTCGGCATCCCTGATCTTCACGGAGCGATCCGCACTCCCGGAGGCGACACGCTTCCCATCATGGCTGAACGCCACCGCCAGGAACGGGAAGACGAACCCATCCGCGGCGAATCGCACCTTCCCGGTGTCGGCGTCCCAGACCTGCATCAGGCCGTCGAAACCGCCCGATACCAGCGTCTTGCCGTCGGGGCTGAACGCCACGCTGTGGACCGGGGCCGTATGTCCGGAAAACGTCCGGAGCACGTGACCCGTCGCCGGATCCCAGACTTTCACGGTATGGTCCCAACTTGCGGAAGCGACGCGGTTGCCATCCCGACTGAACGCCACGCCGAAAACCGCTCCCGTATGGCCCTCCAGGACCCGGCGCTCGGCGCCCGAATCGCCGTCCCAGAGGCGCACGGTGTAATCCCAGCTCCCCGAAGCGAGGTAACGGCCGTCGGGGCTGAACGCCACGCTATTGACGCGGTCCTTGTGTCCGGTGACGGTGAACAGGCCGGGCCCGGTCGGCTCGTCGGCCGGCGTGGCGTCCCAGATCCGCGACATCCTTGTCGAAGCCGGCCGAGACCAATTGGCGGCCGTCGGGACTGAAGGCGACGCTCCACACCGTGTCGGTATGCCCGCGCAGGGTCAGGAGGTTCTGTTCGCCCGTCTGGGCGTCCCAAAGTCTGACCGTCTTGTCATATCCGGCCGATGCCATCCGCTTGCCGTCCGGGCTGTACGCCACGCCCAGGGCGGATCCCGTGTGCCCTCTCATCGTCAAGAGGGCTGCGCCTGTCGCCGTTTCCCAGACGCGGACGGTGCCATCGTTGCCGGCCGTGGCGAACCGCAGTCCATCGGGTGCGAACGCGACGTCGAGCACGGGCGCGGGATGGGCCGTAATGCTCCGGACCTCCCGGAAATCCCCGGCGTCCCAGAGTTTCACCGAGCCATCCGTGCTCGCCGAGGCGAGCAGTCGGCCGTCCGGACTGTAACGCAGCCGGTGGACGTGACTGGTGTGGCCATGGACGACTTGAACGACGGCGCCGGATTTCGCGTCCCAAACCACAAACGTGTTATCGTCGTTAATACTGGATGACGCGATTCGACGGCCGTCGGGACTGTACGCCAGGGAGAGAACGATCCCGAGCTGTTTATCGAACGTGAGCCGCTCGCGCTGGGTCTCGACGTCCCAGACCTTCACCACACCGCGCGATCCGCGCAAGTTCGTCAGGTTGGGGAAGAAGCTGCCCGAGGCGATCTGCCGGCCGTCGGGGCTGAAAGACAGACACGTCACGGGAAGGCGAGGGATCCCAGGGATCGAGATTCCGCGCGGCAAGAGCGGCGTGTCCGCCGTAGCTGGAAAGCTCGCGGCCCGAGGCGGCATCCCAGATCTTCACGGTCCCGTCGATACTCGAGGTGGCGACCTTGGTGCCGTCGGGGCTAAACACCGCCATCCACAAGCCTTGCGTGTGTCCTTTGAGGGGCGGCCGCGCACCCTCGCGCAGGCGCATCAGGTAATGCCACTCCCAACCGCGCAGTTCCTCGGGGCTACTCGATAGCAGTTGGCTGGCCAGATCGACGTCCTGATTGAGGGTCAATTCCCGCTCGGCGACGGCGATGTGGTTCAGGTACGCTTCCTTGACCAGCTTGTCGTTCGCCTCCAGCGCCGCCTTCCGTTGCTGTTCGAGTTTCTGGTTCGCCTCCAGGGCGGCCCGTCGTTGTTGATCGATGCCGATGAATGCGGCGACGACACCGGCCACGAGCACGAGGGCCATCAGCGCGGCCGTGGCCAGGGGGAGCTTGTGGCGGCGGACGAACTTGCTAGCGAGGTAGCCCAGGCTCAGTGGCTGGGCCGAGACCAGCTCGCCGCGCTGCCAGCGGCCCAGGTCGTCGGCCAGATCCGAGGCCGTGGTATACCGTCGCACCGGGTCCTTTTCCAGGCACTTCTGAACGATCGCCTCCAGATCGGCCGCGATCCCCGGGTGGTGCTTGCGGATGCGTTCGGGTTCCCGGGAGGAGATCCGAAACATCAACTCGGCATCGGGCGTCTCATCCGTGGCCCCGTGCATTGGGTGAAGGGTCAGCAATTCCCAGAGGGTCGCGCCCAGGCTGTAGATGTCGCTCCGCGCGTCGAGCTTGCCGACGGCGAGGACCTGCTCCGGGCTGGCGTACCGGAGAGTCCCGATGAACTGGCGCGTCTTGGTGAGCCGGCCCTCAACGTCGTCGGCCAGTTGCGCGATTCCCAGATCCATCAGGACTGCCTGGTTACCGTCGGCGGTGACCATGATGTTGCCCGGCTTGATGTCGCGGTGGACCACCCCAGCCACGTGCAAGGCGTGCGCGGCCAGGGAGACCTGGCGAACCAGCTCGACCACCTGGTGGACATAGCCGCGGTCGCCCGGTTTGAGGTCGCCGAGGGGGGCCGATTGCCTGACACCCGCCGCCGGAGTTGCCGTGAGATCCTCACCGGGCGAGCTGAGCGATTTCTCGGACTTGCGCGACTCCTCGCACGCGGTGCTCAGCGCCTCCCGCCAGGCCGACAGGTCGACGCCGGACGCGGTGCTGCTGTGGTTGTGAAGCGAATCGCTGACGGCTAACAGGCTCGCGCCCTCGACCAGCTCCATCGTGTAGTAACACGGTTCCTCGTCGAATCCCGAGGTGAAGATCTTGACCAGGTGCGGGTGGTCGACTCGCCCCAGCGCGCGGACCTCGCGACGGAACCGCGCCTTGGACTTCGCGTCATTGGCCCCGGCGATCACTTTCAGAGCCACCTGGCGCCCGAGCGAAGGCTGCCAGGCCCGGTAAACGGTGCCCATGTTGCCATGGCCCAGTTCGCTGAGCAGCTCGAACTCGTCGACGCGGCGGAGCGGCGCGGAGCCGGACGCCGCAGGCGTCTCTCCGGGCTCCTCGTCTTCCTTGTCGGTATCGATCCAGCGATCGAAGTCGGCGAGGGCGACCGGCTGCCCCAGCACCCGCGACAACAGACCCCGCTGCTCACCCTCCAGCTCGTCGAGCTCCTGGTGCTCGCCTGTGGTGAAGCAAAGGTAATTGCAGCGCTGGCCCTTGCTTCGCGAGTTCAGGAAGAGCACTTCATCGATCCGGGAGTCGTAAACGATCAGCGGACGGAGCGGGATGAGCGGGAGCGACGTGGAGATCCCGGCTTCGTCGGCACGTCCGCCCGAACCATCGAGATAGACCTGTTCGGGTTTGGGCAGACTGGCCGCCTTCGCGGCGGGTCGCTCGAGGGACTCGATCCGCTTCGCCGACTCGCCCGCCAGCTTGTACCGCTCGATCAGGTAGTGGCCCGACTTCTGGAGCCGCACCTCTTCGACGAAAACCAGGCGCCGGCCGGCCAGGACATCGAGACGACCCAGTAGCTCGGAGACGCCGGACAGGAGCGATTGTCCCATCCGGGCGTGGAACTCCCTGGGTCGACGACCGACCGCGCCGTGGCCCAGCTCGCGGTTGCGATAGCGGACCAGCCGGTCGAGGAACTCGCTCAGGCGGACGCGGGCTCCCGAACCGACGGGCAGCCCGAGCGTCTCCTGGAGCATCCCATCCAGTTCGGCGATGCGCGGCAGGTCGTCTCGCGCCCGGCCGAGGATCCACTCGCGGATCGCCGCGTATCCTTCGTCTCCCGAATCGGCCAGGATCGGGATCAGCCGGCGGATCAGGCCCCACCAGTCCCCCAGGGCCGGCCGTGCCAGTTTTCGAAGCGGTTCGTCGAGGTCGGGATCGTGACCGGGCCGCTCGGCGTAGGTGGCCACGGCCGCCGAGGCGAGCAGCCGGATCGTCGCCTCCCAGAGGTAGTAAGCCGTCTGATGGCGGTCGAACGGGTTCTTGGTGTTGTGAGCGCGCAGGTAGAGCTTCGCCAGCGGCAGGGGCAGACGCTGGACCAGGGATTCATCGACGCTGAGGCTCTCAGCCATGTCCGCCGCTCCCGACACTCGGCGAACCTCGCTATCATTCCCGAGTGAACTTCGCCAGTAGGGACGTGCTCCGTCCCTGCAACCGGCCGATTGCCGGTCCTCGTCATATCACGATACGCACAGCATGCCGTCCTCGCAAGCGACTGCGACGCTCGCTTCCGAAGTGGGATCAGAAACGGCCCGAGAGCGGCATCGGACTTTCGTCGGGTGGGTGAAACCCTCCAAGCTCGGGCGTCAGCCCGATCCGAGCGGCTGCGCGGATCGCACTGTCGTGCGAGGCTGGAGGTTCCCCATCCGAACCACGGGCTCACGCCCGTGGTCACGTGGTGGTGGCGGGTTGCAACGTCCGCCCTCACTGTTGCGGCGGCCGCTTCAACTTCTCGAGCACCTCCACGATTTTGGGCCATTGCCCGTTGATATAGGATGGCACGGGAATCGAGCAAATCTCACTTTCCGTTTCGAGCGTCCACAGCGTCATCGTGCCCTCGCTGGACGAAACCAGCCGCTTTCCGTCTGCGAGGAACGCGAGGTCCTGGATCTTGCGGCCGAGGTCATTCATCTCCTGGACAAACGCGCCTTTCTCGAGGTCCCAGACCTTGATCTGCCGCCCTCGCTCCGGCACGGCCAGCAGGTTGTCGTGGAATGCCCATATGCAGCGCTCGGGTTCGCCTTCAAAATGCGCCACGGCCTTTGCGGTCGCGGTTTCCCAGACACTGATGGCGCCTCCGACGGAACCGACGGCGATCCATCGGCCATTGGGGCTTAACTCCGGCCGTTCGCGAAATCCGCCTTTGGAGTCCATCTGCCGCAAGAGATTGCCGGTATCGACGTCCCACAGCCGGATCTGATTGTCGGTGGAAGACGATAGCAAGGTCTTTCCGTCGCGGTCGAACACCAGGCTCAGAGTCACCCGAGCGTGGGGCACGGTTAGCACGTGCAAGGGCTCGCCCGACATGGCGTCCAGGATCCAGATATTGTGTCCGTCGGGGGGCTCTCTGCGGGCGCCCTCTATGTTATCGAGCGCCGGGTTCGGTGGCGCCTTTGCGCGGGTGGTCCGCTCGTTGTTCGTGATCGCAAGGCGAGTACCGTCGAGACTCAGGGCGATCGCGAAGGCGCTCGTGAACGGGGTGACCACTTTCCGGGGCGGACCAGGCCGGGAGGCCCGGTCATCGATTTCGACGATCGCCTGGAATCTCCCTCTCCCTGGATGCGCCGGGAGCAGGCGGTATTCCCATCGGCCATTGGTACCCCCGCGGCTATCAAGCGCGTTGGCAGCGTTCCTCAACCTCAGCGCATCGGCGAACAACCGGTTTCCCGGCAGGGCGAAGATGTGACTCCAGATGGTCAGACTACGCGGCCCGGCCGCGACCAGATACTGGCCCGCACCCGGGCTGAAGGCAAGGCAGCGGACCTCGCCTTTATGGCCCTTCGGAACGCAACGCGCGAGGATCGTGCCGCCGTTGACGTCGAACTGGATGGCCGCGACTTGGCCGGCGGCGTCGGCGATCGCCACATGGTCCGAACCGAACGCCAAGGTCTGGATCCGATCCTGACCGATTCCGAGAGAGAAATCGTTTCGCAAGTCCCGTACCGGCGAGGCGGTCGTCTTGTCCTCGGCCGGCCGGCCGCCGTTCCAGGCCGCCGCATGGAACAGCGTCAGCCGATCCTGTCTCACATCGTTCGACAGCCCCCATGAACCCTGGGGCGGGCTGTAGGCCAGGATCGTGTCGCGCTCTACGGTCCCGTTAGCCCGCCTCCCATCGTCGTAGGCAGGGGGATCGGCCGGAGGCCATCCCGTTCGTGCGCAGCCCGTCCCGGAATCTCGATCGAGGTATCGATTTCCCGGGCTGAATAGCAAATGGTTGACCGCCGCAGGGAGCCCGTGAGTGTCAGGGAGGATTGATGCGACAGCAGTGATGACCCGGCCCTTTTCGCTTTCGGTAAGCTGGTGAGGAGGCCACAAGTCCACAAGTTGCTTCCGGAGATCCTCGATTTGCCGGGCTCGGTACGGCAGCCTGCTCTCAAAATTGTTCCCGGCCAGGTAGCCAGCGCGGTTGAATATGCGGAAATGCAGCACGTGATCCACCTCAGCCACGATGAGCAGGTCTTTGCCCTGTCTCGGGATCTCACTGACGTCTTTCACCGAGGGCATCAATCGTACGTCAGCCTCGAGCCCGACTGCCGAGTTCAATACGGGGCGCGCGATCTTGTGCGCAACGGCCGAAGGCGTACCGACGACTCCGCTCGAGTCGTAGCCCGGCAGGGTCCATCGCAGGCTTCCGCCCGGGAGATCCCAGACCAGGGCCGCGTTGTTGTATCCGCCGGCGATCAGGTACCGGCCGTCCGGGCTGAAGAGCACCGCCCCACCCGCGATACCGGCGTCGGAGGCAGAAAAGACCTGTCTGCCGGTGTCGCATTCCCAGACCTTGACGATGCCGTCGATTCGGGTCTTCTGCCGGAATCCATACGTGACCGCCAGCAGCGATCCCTTCTGGCTAAAGGCCAGGTTTTCCGGGCCGACGAGCGCACTGCGCACTGGCGAAATGTTCCCGGAGGTCGCCTTGGGCTCGAGCACCAGCGTTCGCTCGTGCCTGAACCCGGGAGACTCCCAGAGATTGACGCAGTAAGAGTCGTCGTCGGCAATCCCCAATGCGGCGAGACGTTTCCCGTCGGGGCTGAAGCGGACGGCGTGCACCTGGCCACCAAAATTCAGCTCGCGGCTGGTGGCGCTCAGCACATAGTCGAGGTAATACCACTCGACCTCCCTCAGGTCGGGCCCCCCGGTGTTCGCGGGCACCAGCCGGTCGAGCAGCACTCGCGCCTCATCGGGATGATTCGCCTCCCAGGCCTTGTAGGCGTCCTTGACCTCGATCAGGTAGCGTGTGCGAAGCTCGCGCCCCTTGCGCAGCGCCGCTTCCTTCGATCGCTCCTCGGCCAGCCGCTCGCTCACATCGACCGCCTGCTTGAGGCCCCCCACCTGACTCGTCATCTGGGTGGACCGACGCTGCTCTCCCAACCAGAGCATGCCGAGGACCGTCGAGAGGCCGCCGAGGAGGACGCAGGCGGCGAGGGCGGCCCTCACCGCCGTGCGGTTCCTCCGATACCACAAGGCCGTCCGTCGCCGAAATGGCGGCCGTTTGTAGTGGATCGGCTGATTGGCCTGAACCCGGCGCAGGTCATCGGCCAGCTCACGGCTCGCCGGACGCAGCTCCGGTTCCTTCCGAAGGCTGCCCAGGAGCAGGGTGTCGATCTCCCAGGGGACCTCGGGATTGCCGCGCCGCGGCGAATCCGGTGGATCGCCGTCGCGCTTCTTCTTGTTGACGGTAGCCATGTCCGAGCGATCGTGGTCGTACAACCGCTTTCTTGCGAACAACTCGTAGAACGTCGCGCACAGGGCATACACGTCGGACCGGTCGGTCCAGACCTCGTCGAGCTGCTCGGGTGCCATGTAGGCCGGAGTGCCCACGCCGAGCTGGGTTCGCGTCACCAGGTCGCGCCGCTCGGCTCCTCCGCGCCGATGCCGAAGTCCATCAGCTTGAGCTGCCCGTTGACGGTCACCATCAGGTTGTTCGGCGTGACGTCGCGATGGATCAGGCCGCCGGGATGGGCGTGCACCTTCGCCAGCGCCTCGGCGGCCGTCGCGAACCACTCCACCAGGACGGGGATCGCCGGCGCCGCGGCGGCGGGCCGTCGATACAGATCATCGAGCTTCTCGCCGTCCACCCACTCCATCGCCAGGAAGGTCTTGAAGGGCGACGTCTTCTTGTAGGTCCGGAACCAGGGTTCCGCGGACAGGCTGATATCAGCCGGCATCACCCAGGGGACGTTCTCATAGAGCCCGATCAGGCGGACGATCTCGGGGGTGTTGAACGCCCCCAGATGGGTCGCCTCCTTCCGCATGAGCGCGCGTTTCGACTCCGTCAACGCGTCGGGGAAGACCTTGAGGGCGGCCTTCCGCTGCGTGCTGAGCTGATAGCCCTTGTGCACGACCGCGAACCCGCCCTGGGCGACCGGAGGACCCAGGAGGAAGTCGCCGAGCAACACGCCCCGGATCTCCTCGGGGGCCAGCTTCGAGAGCATCTCCCGGAACGCCGCCTGCTGGATTTCCGCCTGGCCGAGGGCGTGCTGGAACGCCCGGACGATCTCTGTCTGGGTCGCCGGCAGGCGCACCGCGGCGAGCCCAGGCGCGGCGTAGATCACGTCATCCCCCTGGATCCCGCCGAAGGCATAAAGGACGCCCTCGCGCTGGAGGAACCACGGGCTCGGATAGACCAACCGACCCGAATCGAGGCAGGGGGGAAGGGCGGCCAGGCTGGACGCCAGCCGAATCACTCCCGGGGCCATGGCCGCCCACCAGGCGTCCACCGGATGCTCGTGCGCGATCCGGTTCCGCAGGCAAACCGTCAGGCTGATCGCGTGCCATCGGCTGAGATCACCCGGCAGCGAGTAGCCCAGCGGCTGGGACATGCCCCGAAGGGCCGCGGCCACCAGCGGCTCGGTCGGCTCCCGGAGCCAGGCGAGGATCGCTTCCAGCATCCACGGCGCATTCGCGTCCGACGGGGAACCCGGCGCCGGTTGTGCCAGCCTCAACGCGTCCCGGAGCGAATAGAGCAGGCCGTTCCAGTGCCCGTACGCGGGCTTCTGCAGGCCGGCGATGGCCTTGAAGAGGTTCGGCAAGGCGGCCTGCCACTGCTCCTTCGGGAGACTCGCCTGATGCCAGGCCGCGAGTCCCAGGAGCGCGGTCTCACGCAGGTCGGCTTCCAGCACGGCCAGGAAGCGGCGGATGAATCGTTCCGGATCCTGTTCTTCCTCGAGGATCTGAGCATAGCGTCCCGAGTACAGCGGCATCGTTGGCTCCGACCTCTCTCAGTGACTGTCTCGCAAGCTCTTTGTCGGGGGCTCTGTGAGCACCGATCCGGCGGACTTTGCCGAATTCGGTGTTCACAGCGCGGCCGAGCCGCAACCAACCAATCACAAGAGACTCACCACAGAGTCACAGAGGGCACAGAGAAGACGAAGACGCGTCGTGATCCCTTGAGCGCATGCGGAATCGCTTCCCCCCAGCAGATCGGACCGAAAATCAGAATTCGTACGTTTTTCTGTTTTCTCTGTGCTCTCTGTGACTCTGTGGTGAGTCATCCGAAGTTATCCGGTCGCCTTGCTCACCGCCCGCGCCATCGGCAAAGCTCACCGCCCGCGCGGCGGTCCACCGCTCAGGAACTGCTCCAGGCTCATTTCCACCGAGCCCCGGCGCGCGGTGGACCCGACCCCCCGGGTAGGATGATCGCCGTCATGATAGCGGTGGCACTCGACGCACGATACACCGGCCCCGCCTTGCGGACGACTCCCCTGGGTTGTCGCAGGGGCATGGCAACTCGTGCATTGCCCGACATCCGGCAGCAGCAGGCGGGCCGGGTCGGTCGAACTCCGAGGCTCCCGCGTGGCAGCCCGCGCACTCCAGCGCCCGGTGGGCCGCGTGGTTAAAGGCGGCGCTCTCGTACCACAGCGACCGCACGACGACCGGCTTGAGTTCCAGGCTCGATACCGCGTCCAGGTCCACCAGCGGCCGGGACGAAGGTGTCAGCTCGTGGCACTCGACGCAGCCCCCTCGCCCCATCGGGAGCCCCTGGCTGCTCCTCACCCCCTCGTCGACGGCCGAGCCGAAGAGCCGCTTGAGGGCCGACAGCGTCCTGTCCGCCGCGGCCTTCTCGGCTCGCGCCTGCTCCTCGGCCACGGGCCGGCCGGGGATCGGCCGCGGAGGCACGAACCGGCGGAGCAGGGCGGGATCGGACTTGACCGCCTGTGCGGTGTAGAGCTGATTCAGCTCCTCGACGACCTCTCGCGGCCGGAGGCCATGACGGATCTTCCGCTGAGGATCCTTCGCGTCGAAAGGGAGCGGATGGCAGGCGCGACAGTCCGTCTCATACGTGACCGGCCGCATCGACGCACCCGGCGAACGCGGGAGGGCCGGGCTTTCCTTGTCCCCGCCATCGAGTCGATGGCATGAGTCGCACCGGAGCTGGATGGACTCGCTGTCCCGGCCGGTGGTCCAGCCGTATCGGGCGCGGTCCGGCTCGTCCAGGCTGGCGAACGTGAACGGGACGCCGTCTTTCGCCATCGTCAGGCCATTGGCCAGGTGCCGGGCGTGGCTGAACTTGATCCGCCCCGAGTCGGGCCCCGGCACGCCAAGCGGCGGTGTGAAGCCGGGGTGCTGGGCCGGGTCGGCGCCGAACCGGGTCACCGAGGCCGCCGTCAGCATCCGGCCGGCGGCCGGGTCGCGGTGCTGGGACAGGTCCCGGTGACAGGAAGTGCAGGCCGAGTCGTCCATGACCAGGAGCGAGGCGTCCCGACCGCGATGATCGCGATGGCACTCGGCGCACGAGGGGACGTCCCGCGCGAGCTGGCTCGCGTGGTGGCTCGGCCCGGCGTGGCAGGCCCGGCAGGAATCCTCGCCGGCATGCGACCCGCTCCGCAAGGACGGCGACCACCGCGAGCCGTTGACCGGCGTGAACGGGACGTGGCACGCCTCGCAGTTGGACTCCCACATCGCGTGCGGCCGGGCCAGCGGCCCTTTCGAGGCCAGCCCGGCCTGCTGGAAGAACCGCACGCGCGCCGTCCCGCCCCTGGCTCCAGATCGGTGCGGCCGCGACCCAGGCCACCGCGATCAGCAGGGCCGACAGGATCAGCCAGCGCCGCCGGCGCGACTGGGCGTCGGGGAGCCGATAATAGCCCAGGTCGATCCGCGACTGTCGCTGCTTGCTCGTTTCAGACATACTTCAACGCCAAGAAAACATGGATGACCATCAATACCAGCAGCGCGACCGACAGGGCGACATGGACGCCGAGCCAGGTGAACAGCCAACTGTGTAGACGGGCCTGGAGGTCGAACTGGCGGCGCTGGTCGCAGAGGTCGGCCAGTCGATCGACGACGGGATGGGCCTCCGGGCGCAGGCGATCCTTGAGGGCCTGGAACAGCGGTGCGGTCCGCCGCGACGATCCCAGCGGAAGCCCCGTCCCGGACTTCGCCGCAGGTAGGGCTCGACCAGCTCGCGGTAGAACGCGAGCAGCGGCTCGGACTCGGGCACGTAGCCGGCTTCGAAGGCGGCCTGGACGACCTTGCCCTGCACCCGCCCGACCTGCCGTACCGTACCGATCGCGACGAATCCCGGGGCCTCACGGGCGGCCTCGCCCAGCCCATCGGCCGGCGGGTCCCCGCAGGTGGCGCGCACTAACCACTCGGCATCATCGCGATACTGGGCCAGCACGCGGTCGATCTGCGAGGTGATCGTTTCGGCCGGTAACCGCTCGAGCATGAGCCGCGGGACGATATTCTGAACGACCAGGCCGAAGATGCCACTGCCGACCACGACGACCAGCAACCACATGAGGACGGCGGCGAGCGTGGAGGTGGCGGGATTGAAATGGAACCCGCCGTGCAGCAACAGCAAGGGGAGCGCGAGGAGGCCCAGCCAGATGTGCCCCGTCATCCACCACTTGGTGCGGCCCAATCGCCATCCCCGCCAGAGCGACTTGCGCGGCCAGAGCAGCATCTCGAACAGGATGATCGCGCCGCCCAGCGCCCCGTACGCGAAGCCGGGCGGACTGCCGCCGCCGGGCCAGTGCCAGGAGCCCGAGCTGAACCCGTAGATGACGTACCAGATCGCGCCCGCCGCCGTCGCCAACACGATGGCGAGACACCAGGAGCGATGATACGGCCAGTTGTCACGGTCGAAGACCAGCATGCCGCCTCTACCACCTCGAATCAGTCGCTCCCGGTACCGTAGGTCGGGCTCAGGCCTAACGCGGCCTGCGGCCGCAACCCCAGAGGAATTCCCGATGCGAGATTCGAGATTCCGGATCCAGAAATCGTCCCATCGGGAATCTCGAATCTCGAATCGGGAATCCAGGACTCCCCAGATGCTAACGTGGCCTTCGGCCGCAACCCCAGAGAGATTCCCGATGCGAGATTCGAGATTCCGGATCCAGAAATCGTCCCATCGGGAATCTCGAATCTCGAATCGGGAATCCAGGATTTCCCCAGATGCTAACGTGGCCTTCGCCCGCAACCCCAGAGGGATTCCCGATGCGAGATTCGAGATTCCGGATCCAGAAATCGTCCCATCGGGAATCTCGAATCTCGAATCGGGAATCCAGAATTCCCCAGATGCGCGCACGGCGCAGAGATCTTACCGAAGAAGACTCTCAAGCCCGACCCACTTTCTTGCCGGCGTCATATCCCGTAATCGGATCCGCCCGGATTCTTGTCGAATGTTATATTACAAGAAAGCCGGGACCTCAGCCATTCGTGGCTTTTTCTCCATCCGCACCTTATCCTGGCAGGGGACGAAGTCCGTCCCATCGGTCGAACGCGTATCGCGCCGAACCTCCGGAGGCCGTGATGAGTCGAGCACGCTGGAGTCCGTTACTGCTGGCCGCAGTCTGGCTCGTCGTGCTCTGCCGCGGAGATGAGACGCCGGGTCGTCAGGTTCGCCGGCTTTATACGGTGGAGGCGCCGTCCGGATCCGAGTTCCGAGGGTCCGGCTCGTGCTCGGCGACGGCCTGTCACGGGAGTATCGCGCCGAGAGAGTCCTCGCTCTCGACGATCCTCGGGAATGAGCACACCACCTGGCTGGCCGACGACGCCCATTCCCGAGCCTACCAGGTCCTGTTCGACCCACGCTCGGATCGGATCGTCCGCAACCTCGCGGTCAACCCGGCCCGGGTGAAGCCCGCTCATCGGGACGATCGCTGCCTGGCCTGCCACACGACGCCGCGCCCGGCGTCGGAGCTGACGACGACGGCGTGGATGGACTCCGACGGCGTGGGCTGTGAGTCCTGTCATGGCGGTTCCGGGCGCTGGCTCGGTCCGCATACGACGATTGGGTGGAGAAACCGGCCCTGGCCCGAGAAGCAGGCGCTGGGCCTGGTGAATGCCCAGGATCTCGTGCATCGCGCCCAGACTCTGCGCCGGCTGCCATGTCGGCGCCGGCGCCGGCAATGGGCAGCCGGTCCGCGACGTGAACCACGACTTGATCGCCGCCGGCCACCCGCGGCTGATCTTCGAGCTCTCGGCTTATCTGGATAATATGCCGCCCCACTGGGTTGAGAAGGGGGACAATGCGACGCCGACGGCCCCGTCCTCTCCCGCGCGCGCCGTGGATTTCCCGGCGCACGCCTGGGCGATCGGCCGGCTGGCCGTCATGAAGTCGTCGCTGGAGCTGTTACGATCGCGGATCGACGCGGTTGACCAGCACGCGGCGCCCTGGCCGGAGTTCACCGAGTACGGCTGCTTCTCCTGTCATCACGACCTGCGCGACCAGGCCTGGCGTCGTGCACCTCGACCGTCGGGGACGTCGATCGGCTCACCGCGCTGGGGCTCCTGGACGCTCCCCCTGGTCGAGGAGATCGTGGCCGAGCCGGATGCCCGGCCGTCCCTCGAATCGCTGCGCCGGCTGTCCGCCCAGATGGAGAAGGACGTCCCCGATGTGAAGGCCGTCCGGGTCGCTCTGCGGGAGGCGACCTCCTCGGTGGACCAATGCCTCAGGGCGGTCGCCTCGAGGCGATTCCATGCCGATGATGTCCAGACGCTGATCGGCCGGCTCGATCGTGAGGATGCCGGGAATCGGATCGCGAGCTGGGACGAGGCGGCCCAGCGCTACCTGGCCCTGGTGCCGCTGCGCCAGTCCTGGATCGATCTGGCTCCCGGGCGAAAAGCGGAGCAGGACCGGCTGCGGGCTCGGCTCGAGGGACTCCGCGAACAGCTCGTGTTCCCGGACGGGTTGGACAGCCCGAAAGGTTTCGAGCCCGTCCGGCTCCCGTCGGGACTCGAGCCGCGTTCCCCGACACCGCCGTCTCGATGACGTCCCGAGGATGGGTTTCCGATGTTGTGGATTCTCGTGAGCAATCGGACGGAGCGCGAGCGTTTCCTTCATCGGGACGGCCCGCTCGAATTCGGGCGTGGTCCCCGCAGGGATGTCGCCCGTAGCGTGCTCCAGGACCCCACGGTTTCCAACAATCAGCTCTGCCTGGAAGAACAGGAGGGGAACCGAGTCCGTCTCTGCAACCTGAGTACGAAGGTGACGGTACGGCTCGCGGACGGGAGCCTGATCGAGCCCGGCGGCGAGCGATCCGCCAGTCTACCGGCCCGACTTCAACTGGGTGACACACTCATCGAGATCGAGTGCGCGGTTTGCGAGGAGCCGCCAGGAGCGACTCCTCTGAGGACGATCGACCCACCCCTCGCCACCGGTCTTGCCGGCCGGACCCTGGTGCCCCGACTGGGCGACGCGCCGGACACCGAAGAGCTGACCCGCTGGTTTGAAGCCCTGGTCGGGGTGGAACGGGCCGCGGCATCGTCGCCCGACTTCTTCGCCGAGACCGCGCGGGCCGTCGTCGAGCTGATCGGTCTGGATATCGGCCTGGTCCTGCTGTCGCGAGAGGGTGACTGGGTGCGCGTGGCCGCTCATCCTCAGCAGGCGGATGCCGAAGATCAGTTCAGCCGTTCGATCCTGGAGACGGTCGTCCGCGAACGACGGACCTTCTTCCAGGGGGTCGAGGCGCACGCGACGGCCGCCAGCCTGCTGGGCGTGGCCGCCGTGGTTGCGTCGCCGATCCTCAACGAGGCTCAGGAGGTCATCGGGGTGGTTTACGGAGCCCGGCGCGGGACGGGGCGCTCGCCCGAGATCCGCCCGCTCGAGGCCCAGTTGACCCAGGTCCTGGCCGCGGCCGTGGCGGCGGGGCTGGCACGACTCGAGAGCGAGGCCCAGGCCGCCCGGCGTCGGGTCCAGTTCGAGCAGTTCTTCACGCCCGACCTGTCCGCCGCGCTGGACCGCGACCCCGAATTGCTCGATGGCCGCGAGCGCGAGGTCACCGTGCTGTTCGCCGATATTCGCGGGTTCTCCGCGCTTTCGGAGCAACTGTCCGCCCGGCAGACCTGCGAGCTCATTCGCGAGATCATGGAACATCTGACGGCCAAGATCATGGAATGTGCGGGGGTCGTCGTCACGTATATCGGCGACGGACTGCTCGCGATGTGGAACGCTCCGCTGGAGCAGCCCGATCACGCCGTGCGAGCCTGCCGCGCGGCGCTGGCGATGAGGGACGGGTTGCCAGAGCTCAACCGGATCTGGGAAGGACGGCTCGGGAGATCTCTGGGATTGGGGATCGGCATCAACTCGGGACCCGCCCTGGTCGGCAACACGGGCAGCCACAAGAAGTTCAATTACGGCCCGCTCGGACATACGGTCAACCTGGCCAGCCGCGTCGAGGGGGCGACCAAGCACCTGGGGGTGAGTCTGCTGATCACCGGGACGACACGCAACCTGTTAGGCCGCTCGTTCGCGACCCGCCGGCTTTGCCGGACGCGGGTCGTGGGGATTGCCGGGGAAGTGGACCTTCATGAGCTTCACGCCGAGACGGCTTCCGGAGATTGGCAGGGTCGGAGCGAGTCCTACGAGCGTGCATTGGGCCTTTTCGAAGCCGCCAGGTGGAGCGAATGCTGCCAGCTTCTCGTTCCGATGCTGAATGGGGCCGGGGGAACCTACGACCTACCGAGTCTGACGCTCCTGGGACGGGCCGTGGAATGCCTCAAGGCCCCTCCGACGCCATTCGATCCGATCCTCGAGCTCAAGTCCAAATAAGGTCGGAAAACCCGTTCGGCCGTCGAGAGAACCATCGCGACCGGGAAGATTTGTTACTTTCTCTGATGGACCTCGTAAGTTAAGTAGGGTGCTCTGTGAGCACCGCAAAGGGCCGGCGACGAGCATCGGTGCTCACAGAGCACCCTACTCCTCCGTCCGCAACCCAAGCGTGAGCCGCTCGAGAGACACCGGGGTCTTCAATTCGTCGGCTCGCTTCCCGGGAAGAGGTCGCTGCCATGTCCCCCAACATCAACATCGATCGCAATCTCCTGTTCGCGGTCATCGCCCTCCAGGATGACCTGATCGATCAGGCCCAGTTCGCCGATGTCTGCGCCGGCTGGGCCATGCGGCTGGAGCGGCCGCTGGCCGAGCTGCTCATCGAGCGCCGATGGATCACGGAACAGGACCGGGGCGACGTCGAGCGGAAGCTCGAACGTAAGCTGAAGAAGCACCAGGGCGATCTGCGCGCAACCCTGGGTGCGGTGGCCGAGTTCGAGGCGCGGGACGTCCTGGGGGCGATCGCCAACCCGGCCGTTCGCCAGTCGATCAACGGGCTGTCGCCGGCCCGGGGCCATGTTCTCGTCGAAACGCTCGTGCCACCGGCGGCCCAGCGCGATGCGATGCGATACACCCTCACGCGCCTGCATGCCGAAGGCGGACTCGGGAAGATCTGGATCGCGCACGACACGGACCTGAATCGCGACGTCGCGCTCAAGGAAATCAAATCGGAGGCGACCCCCAGCCCCGAATCGTGGCGCCGATTCCTCAAGGAAGCCCAGATCACGGGGCAGCTCGAACACCCCAATATCGTCCCGGTCTACGAGCTGGCCCGTCGCAAGGAGGACGATCAGCCGTTCTACACGATGCGATTCCTGAGAGGGCAGACCCTCCGGGATGCCATCGCCGAGTTCCATCGGCGCCGGGCCGACAAGGCCGCCGACCGGCTCGAGCTGCAACGGCAGTTGCTCGAACCGTTCGTCAAGGTGTGCCAGGCGATCGGATATGCCCACTCTCGCGGGGTGATCCACCGCGATCTCAAGCCGGAAAACGTGGTCCTCGGGGGCCACGGCGAGGTGGTGGTCCTCGATTGGGGCCTGGCCAAGATCGTCGGTCAGACCGACGACGACTTCAAGACGCAACCCGAGCCCGGCATCTCCGTCTCCGCCGACGCCGAGACCCAGCAGACGCGCGGCCAGGCCGGCACGCCGGCCTACATGGCCCCCGAGCAAGTCGAAGGCCGGAGTGACCTGATCGATGTCCGGACTGACGTCTACGGGCTGGGTGCGATCCTGTTCGAGATTCTGACCGGTCAGCCCCCGGCTTCCGGGGCGACGATCGGCGAGGTCTTTAGCAAGATCCGGGCAGGAAACCTCCCCAAGGCGCGCGAACTCGAGCCGACCGTTCCCCGGGCGCTCGAGGCCATCTGCGCCAAGGCACTCGCCCATGATCCGCACCATCGTTACCGGCGTCCGGAAGACCTTGCCGAGGACGTCCGCCGCTGGCTGCTCGACGAGCCGGTCTCGGTTCATCGCGACGCGCTGACTGTCCGATTGATGCGATGGGGCCGGCATCACCGCACCCTGGCGACGACCCTGGCCGCGCTCCTGGTCACCGCGGTGATCGGCCTGTCCGTCGGCGTCGTGCTGATCGACCGCGAGCGGGGACGGACCGAGACGCAACGAACGATCGCCGAGCAGCAGCGGGAGATCGCCATCGCCAACGCCGCGCGTGCCCTGCACAACCTCCGGCTAGCCCAGGATGCCGCCGACGGCCTGCTCGCCGAGGTGGCCGATGTCGATCTCGCCGATATCCCTCAGATGGAGCCCGTGCGCCAGCGGTTGCTGGAGAAGGCGCAAGCGGGCTACCAGCAGTTCCTGGTTCAGAAGGAGGACGATCCCCTGATCCGTTGGGGAGCCGGGCGGTCGCTGGTCCGACTCGGCGATATTCAAGCGTTGATGGGCGATCTACCCAAGGCGGAAACCTCGTATCGTCGGGCGGTCACGGAGCTCGAGGACCTGGCGAAACTGGACCCGGCCAACACGGACTTCCGTCGCGACCTGGCCCGCGCCGTTCACGGGATGGGCGTTCTGCTGAAGGATGCCAATCGCTTCCAGCAGGGGGAAGACCTGTTGCGCCGGGCCATCCGGTTGCGTGAGGAGATCACCCAGTTGCCGGATCCGACCGCCGAGGACCACCAAGCGCTGGCGGACAGTCGCTATCAGTTGGGAGCGCTGCTGGCCCGCCGCGGCAGCAACCGCGCCGAGGATCTGGCGGCGTATCAGACCGCGATCGAGGTTCAACAAGGGCTCCTGAAGCAATTCGGCGATCGACCCGAGTATCGCACCCGGCTGGCGCGATACCGGAATAACCTCGGGATCCTTCAGAAAGCCTCGGGGCATTCCTCCGATGCCGAGACGACCTTCCGCGCCACGCTCGACCTGCTTGCCCCTTCGCTGGAAGGCCCCGAATCGCTCCCCGCGACGAGATGGCAATACGCCCGGGCTTCCAACAATCTGGGGGCCCTGCTCCCGCAAAAACGGAGCGAGGAAGCGGCGAACTATCTTCACACGTCCGAGAAACTCCTGCGGACGCTCGCAACCGAGTACGCGGCCATCGCACAGTACTCGCTGGAACTGTCCTCCGTTGCATACAACCTGGGCTTCCTGGCCCAACGCGAGCGTCAGCCCGAGCAGGCCGTCGCCTCCTACAAGGAGGCGGCACGGCTCCTCGAATCGCTGAAGCAACGATTCCCCGGAACACCCTCCTATCGTATGAAGCTGGCCATCGCGCAAGCTGCGGTCGGAGGAGCCCTCGCGGGAACCGCGTGGATCGAGGCAGAGACCGCCCTCGTGAAGGCGCTGGACGTGGAGTCGGCGCTGCTGGCCGAATACCCCAACGTCCCCGAATACCAGCGCACTCTGGGCCGCGGTCACTACCAGCTTGCCCAGCTCCTTCTCGGACATAAGCCCGCCGAGGCCGTGAATCATGCCGAAAAGGCCAAATCGCTCCACAAGCAGGTCTTGGAGGCCCGGCCCGATTCGGACTCGGACCAGGTCTACCTGGCCGAGGATCAGGTTCTCTTGACGCTGGCCCTGATCGACGCCGGCCGTCTCGCCGACGCCCAGGCTGCCGCCGAACAGCTCCCGGCAATACACCCGACTGATCCCAAGGTCTACCTCCACGCGGCCACCCTCTTGATCCGGTGCGCCAATACGGCCGCGAACTCTAGCGAAGGGCAGAAACTGGCGGAGGACAGCCTGGCCCGAGCTGTCAAAGTCCTCGGCGACGCTGTGCGAGACCACGTCATCCGGATCAGGGCCATCCTCGACCTACCGGACCTCAAACCCCTTCGCGATCGCGACGACTTCAGGAGACTCCGCGATTCGATGCCCGAGTCGGTCCGCTCGGGTTGAAGCCGCCTTGAGTACAACTCGGCCGAGGCCCGAGGTCGGAGGGGCGTTTGCCAAATCCCGATCCCGCACGGTTGTGCGATGGTCCTGGCTTTCGCAATTGCCCCAGATTGCGCGAACCAGCAAGGACCCTCTTTCCATGAAATCCACTCAAGGAATGGGCGTGAATTTGACGATTCCACCAGATATGGCGGAATTATCGCCTTTGCGATGCCGCGAAGGTTGCCTGTCACGAGGGGATGGTCCATCGTTTTCGCGCCGACGGAGAATCCCGTGAGGTTTGAGAGAACCATGATCCTGGGGGTTCTGTACCTGGCCTTAGTCCCATGCCTCTGCGCGGACCTACGCCCAGGACGACGGGGCATCGTTGGGCACGGCGATAACCCCGATCCCCGATCCCGCGCAAGAGAGACCCCAAACCCAGCCGGGGCAGGCGCCTACGTCGCCTCCGAGCCGGCCTGGAGGGACAACGACCGGACCTCGGCCCGCTGCGCCGGCTCAGACTCCGCCACGAAGACCAACGGCTCCTCAGCCTCGGACTCCGGGCCAAACCCCTCAGCCGGCGGCGCCGTCACAACCCCGAACCCCGGGAGCGGCTCCAGCGACTTCCCAGCCGGCCGCTTCATCGGCAACGGCGACCGCTCCGTCCCCGAATGAATCCGCGCGGGCGAATCTCGACCGGCTGCTCTCCGAAGAACTCGACGCTTCGACGCTCCCGGGCCAGCCCGGGACGTTTGGAAGCTTGGCCGGAATCTCGTCGGGCGGTATCCCCCAGATGATCGGCGACCTGGGCCCGCTCGCATCTCGGATCAGTCTCCCGTCTCCGTTTCCGCCTCCGCGACCGCCGGGGGTGCCCGGGCCGAGGCATGCGTCGATGGTGGTTCCCTCGATCCGCGGCATCAAGATCAGTGAGAATCAGTCGCCACGACCCCAGGATCGCGTTTATTTCACCTTCAACTACTTCCAGGGGGTCAACGACCAGGTTAACCAGCGATTGCAGGCGCCGATCGGCTACACCCAGGTCTTTCGTTACATCGCCGGTTTCGAGAAGACCTTCCTGGACGGACAGGCCTCGATCGGTATGCGCGCCGCCGATCGATACGGTCACCGCCATGTCGAGCGTGCCGCGGAACTACGGCAATTTCGGCGGCACGAGCACGGCCGTCGGCGACCTGAGCATTTATGCCAAGTACATCCTGCTGGAGGATCGCCAGAGCGGCAGTATCCTTTCCGGAGGCTTGGCGGTCACGGCGCCGACGGGCCCGGGCAAGTTCGCTGGCTTCGATACCTTCGCCAGCACGACTCATACCACGAGCTTTCAGCCGTTTCTCGGCTACATCCTCAATTCCGGCCGGATCTATTTTCAGGGATTCAGCATCATCGACGCCGCGGCGAACTCTCAGAACCCGACCTTGTGGTACAACGACGCGGCAGTGGGCTATCTGATCCGCCGACCCGATCCGAATTCGAGCGTGAACCCGATGATCTCGACGATCGCGCCGACGTTCGAGGTCCACGTCAACACGCCGCTCAACCACAACGATCCATTCAACCCCCGCGATCCCGCCGGATCGCCCAATATCGTCGACTTCACGTATGGCCTGAATATCGGGATCTACGACCGGAGTCTTCTGACGTTCGCGATCGTGACGCCAGTCTCCAGCCCCAAGCCGTTCGACTTCGAGTCGATGGTCTTCCTGAACGTCTACTACGGCCGGTCACTGCGACGACCCACGACTCCGCCCGTGGTTGGCGGATTCTGAATAACGCGCAGGCCCGGCGGGATGGACCGGCTTCCGCGTCGAGGTCGAGGTCAGTCTGCGGGTGCGGCGGGCCGAGGCCAGGGCCTGGTCCGCGCTGAGAGGGCCCGTAACGTGTCGGACGCTCGCGATCCCATTGCGGCCGAACCGGTTCGCGGCCGGCCCGGCGCGCTGGACTTGATTGTGTTGCGCGTTGGCGAGCAAGACGCCGTATCCATCGTTTCCCGGACCGGGGCTCCCGCCCGGCCCCAGGCCGATCAGGTTCGATTCCACGATGTTCCCTCGGGAGACCCCGGTACGGCCCAGGATGAAGATCCCGGCCGATTCATTGCCCGAGATCACATTCCCCGCTCCCGCGGCGGTCCCGCCGATCACGTTGCCGGACGCATCCTGGAGGAAGATGCCTTCAGGTTGAACGAACAGGCCATTGCCTTTCCGCAAGACCCCGCGACCATCGCCAGCCAGGCCGATGATATTGCCCTCGATGAGATTGGCGGTCGAGGCACTTCCGTAGATCTCGACCGCGACTGAACTGTTGCCGGAGATCGTGTTTCCGGAACCTTGTCCCGTCCCGCCAACCTGGTTCCCCGATGCCCCGTTGATATAGATCCCGACGATGTTTCCGAGCGCCTTCTGGCCGGAGGCATCCGTGCCGATCCAGTTACCCAGCACCTGGTTGGGGTTACCCTGTCCCGAGATCGTGGCGAGCATCACGCCGACGTAGTTTCCCGAGATGAGATTACGCGCCTCCGAACTGGTGCCGCCGATCGTGTTACCCTGCGAGCCGATGATCACGATCCCGGCGTTCTGAAGAGCAACCTGAGGATCGGACTGACCGGTCTGAACAACCGCTGAAGTTCCGGTCGGGTCGGTACCGATCCGGTTTCCGACGATCTGCGTCCCACTGACCGCGGTCCCATCGATTTCTATTCCAGCCGTCAGGTTCCCCGATACGACGTTGCCGGCTCCGGCCGTGGTTCCACCAATCATGGTCGATGAGCCACCATTGATCAGCACGCCGATGCCGTTGCCGAGCGCAACCTGCCCCGAGGCATTCGTGCCAATGACGTTACCGATCAGGATGTCTCCTGAAGTGGCCGTGCCGCCGATCTGAATGCCCGCGGAGGTGTTGAAACCGATGAGGTTTGCCGCGCCGGCGGTGATTCCGCCAACTGTGTTGCCGCCACTGTGGTCGAGCACGCCGACGGCATTGCCCAGATTGGCACCCGCGGCATTGGTGCCGATGAAGTCACCCTCCACAACGTTCGATCCAGACATTAAATATAAACCTGATGATATATTGAAGCCAATGATGTTTGCTGCGCCGGCCGTCACCCCACCAACCGTGTTGCCCCCCGATTCAATGAGCATGCCAATGGGATTGCCCAGGTTGGCGCCGTTGACATTGGTGCCGATCAAGTTGCCTTCCACGACGTCCGAGCCGGATACCAAAGACATGCCCGCCGTAGTATTGAAGCCGATGATGTTTCCCGCGCCTGAGGTGGGACCACCGATGGTGTTGCCGCCACTGCTGTCCATCAGGCCGACGCCGTTGCCGAGGTTAGCACCGCTGGCATTGGTACCGATGAAGTCGCCTTCCACCACGTTCGACGCGGATGTCATTGCGACGCCCGCCGCGGTATTGAAGCCGATGATGTTTCGCCGTCGGCGCGTGGTGTCCCACCGATCGTGTTGTTCGGGCTGCTTACTAGAGTCAGGCCCACGTCGTTGCCCAGGTAGGCACCGCTGGCATTGGTACCGATGAAGTCGCCTTCCACAGCGTTCAAGCCGGATATCAGGGACACGCCCGCCGTGGTATTGAAGCCGATCACGTTCGCCGCGCCGGCGGTGGTCCCACCAACCGTGTTGCCCACCGATTGAACGAGGATGCCGATCGGATTGCCCAGGTTGGCGCCGTTGGCGTTGGTGCCGACGAAGTTGCCTTCCACGACGTTCGACGTCACCGATTGACCGAGAATCTCCACGCCCGCAGATAGGTTGAATCCGATGACGTTCGCCGCGGCCGTCGTGGTTCCACCGATGGTGTTGCTTCCGTTTTCGACGTCCACGCCGGTACCGTTGCCCAGGTCGGCGCCTTTGGCATTGGTGCCGATAAAGTTACCGACCAGGACGTTCGCACCAGCACTCGTAATCGGCGGGTTGGCTAATCCGAGAATCTCCACACCTGCCGTGGTGTTTGGGCCGATGATGTTGCCTGTGCCGGCGGTTGTGCCGCCGATCGTGTTGCCCGTCGATTCGACGAGGATACCCGAGTTATTGAAGTGGCCGATTTCCAGGCCATCGATGGTGCTGCCGTCTGAGCCGGTGGCCAGAATCAGTCCGTTGGAGAAGGGTTCCCTCGTTTCACTACCGTCGATCGCGATGGCCGCTGGCTGTCCGAGAAAGGCCGATTCGCTGGTGCCGTCGATGATGACCGGCCGGGTGATCGGCGGCAACGCGTCGAACGAACCGATCGTGAACGTCTTGTTGACAGGGTCGTAACCGGGGTCGGACGTGAGGATGTGAAAGTTGATGGTATTCGGGCTCGTCGGGCTGCCCTGGTTATCAACCGTGAGAATCGCGACCCGAAGCGAGACCAGATCAACCGTGTCCAGCGTCGTGACGACGTTAACCGTGATCCCCGACAGAGGCGTTCGCGGTTCGAGCGGCTCGCCCCACGCATGAAAACCGCGATGGTGGCGCAAAGGTTGTCTAATCTTCCCGTGAGTCATGATTGAACCTTCCCGATCCCCGCGAATAGAGTCGCCGATTCCCGCGCAAACCCGTTATTATACCATCGATTGAGCCCGGCGATTTCCGCAGGCAAACCCCCAGTTTCTTCTGGGCCCTCGGTCTCTCTGGCCCGATCGAAGTCTGGTGATGTCACTCAAGTCGCTTTCATCATTAGAGTTGTGTTTCTTATCGATGTCAATCATCGCAGAAGCGCTGATGTAGTATATCGAGAACCTCGGGGAGATCTCCCGAGCGAATCCGGGCAGGGACCTGGTCGATTGGAACGGTTGGTTCACCGGGGGCAAGGTCGGGAGACATGATTACGGCGCGCGTTCCGGAATGCGCCGGTAGATTGAATCCTGCGGATCGTCGCTGACTTTCCAGATCTGATTGTTGTGAATGTACAGCCTGCGCTGCTCCTCGGCATTGAGGGGCCGGGCGCCGATGCGCCCGAAGACTCCGATCTGGTTGCCCGACTCGTCCACGGCGCGGTCGCGGTCGAGCCCCTTCGAGATCGCCAGCGCGCGGGCGCCGACCGGTAGCTTGAAATTCGCGATGAGCTGGGGGGTAGGCCGCGGACTGAACCCAGCGTTACCCGGCGTCTCGGGCGAAGTGAGCTGCACCACGCGCAGCCCGTTGCGCCCGTCGGCCAGGTAGGCGAACTCGCTGACATACGTGATCCCCAGTTTCACGTCGTTCAGCTCGTTGATGCAGCCACCGGGATTGAACACCTGATCGACCCGCGGCTGCGCCGGCCGCTCGATGTCGAGGATCACCAGCCCTTCCTTCCCGGCCGCCACGTAGGCGTAGGTCCGCGCCAGGTAGATGCTCCGGGCATCCTGCATCGGGAGCATCGCGATCGGCCGGGGGTGGGCCAGGTCGGTGATATCCAGGACCTTGATGCCTTCCGTGTCGCAGGCATAAGCGTAGCGAAACTGGGCCTGGACCGCCCGCGGATGCTTCACGAACGGCTCGCCCACCACGGCCGTCACGCGCGGGTGCTTCGGGTCGTCGAGCGCGATCACGACGAGCCCGGCGTCGCACGAGATGTACGCATACGTCCCCACGATCGTGATCCCACGTGCCCCCTTGAGGACGCCGTCGGGATTGAAGGTCAGCTCGCGGCCGAGGAAGTTGTTCAGGGGGTTGCCGTCGAGTAGGGTCGCGGCGGGGACGAGGATCAGGCCCTCGTCGCGGTCCGTGACGTAGATGTAGCCATAGAGCGCGTGGACGGGCTTTTCGGAGTTTTCCGGGCGATGGCTGCGGGTCGGGTCGGGCGCGGTCGTGGTGGGCGCGGCGACCGCCGTGGAATACGAGGTCCGGACGAAGAAGCGCTGACCCATCGGAGACACCGGCGCGGTGACGATCCGTTCCGAGAAGCCCTTGTGATCGATGAACGCGATGTCGAAGACCCGGAGCCCCGCTTCGCCGCAGGCGGCATAGAGGTACTCGCCGCGCGCCTGGATCGAGAGGACCTCCGGCCGGCGGAGGCGTTCGCCGACGTCCCTGCCGGAATGCTCGTGCGAGTGGACCAGTCTGCCGCCGCGCTCGACGTGCTCGCGGTAGTATTCGGGATAGGCGAGTCGGTGGAGCGAGCTGCCGATGACGGCCTGGGGCTCGTCGCGCTCGGTGACCACCACCGCCGCCAGGCCGTGGTCCCCCGCCGCGACCCAGCAGTATCGCCCGATGAAGTTGACATAATTCGTCCCCTGCATCAGGAGCTGCGCCAGGATCGCATTGTTGTCATCGCCCTTCGCGAGGTGGCAGTCGGTGCAGGTCTTGGTGTCGGAGTGGCCGGCTTGATAGGCACCCGCATTGGCCGGGCGGCCGTTATCCGGACGGCGCGGATCGTGCCGGACCGGCGGCCCGCCCCGCACGGTATGCGGCACGTTCGTGCTGAAGGCGACCCCCGACATCCCCTCGCCCGAGATCGTCTGCTGCTGGACATAGATCGACTCGCGGTTGGCGTTGTACGACCCGACGTGGATCGCGCACGACGACCGGACCGGGCCGATCCGGTTGCCGGTCGCATTGCCGTCCTTGGCCAGCATGAACACATCATCGCGCAGCGTCTGGAAATTGTAGGAGACGTAGTTGCGCGTGACGTCGCCCTCGTTGTGGAGCTGGGGCATCTTCTTGTTGCGCGCTGGGGCAGGTGGCAGCCGAAGCAGCTCGGGTTCCAGGCCGAGTGGCAGGCGATGCAGCTCATCTTCTCGCTCGCGTGGGCGCAAACCTGCTCCTTGCCGCCGGGGATGTCGCCCCAGACCATCTGATCGCCCTGGAACCGCACGGTCTTGGCCAGGTGGGCGCGCTCGTTGTAGTGCCTGGATTTGGGATCGATCGTGTCGGCGACCTGAGTGATCTCCCATTCCAGGTCGCGCTCGACCATCGAGCGCTGGATGATCGCGCCGCCACGTCGTTCGAAACGTCGCTGTCGGAAGGGTGTCCGCAAGGCCGAGAGGTCGCGACCGTCCTTGCCCGACTCGACCGCGGAGGTGTCCGAGGCCGGCCCGGAGGTGATCAGGCCGGCCCGTCGAGCGGGCGTGCCGTGGCAGTCGCTGCACTGGATCTCGATGGCCGCGCGGACCTCGCCGTAGAGCTTGGTGTTGCCGTGCACGTCCTGGATGAAGTGGCAATCGACGCAGTGCATCCCCTTCTCCAGGTGGATGTCGAGCTGGTGGACAGGGACCCCATCGCGCCGCGCCTCGGCGCGATCGAACGCGGCCTGCTGGGTCGCGGCGGCATTGCGGGTGCGATAGCGCTCCTTCAGCTCGGCGGGCAGCCGCACGGCCGCCATCAGCGCCGCGGTCGATTGGTCGGTCACGGTCTCGCCGCGGTGGTCGAGCAACTGCCCGTGCCGATCCTTCTTGAACACGGCGCGGAAGACCCAGCCGTGGCCGTGGAAGTCGGCGAACTGCGTGTGCCGCGCCTGCGGGTTCAGCTCGGCGACCCGTTCCAGAAACGCCGGGTCGGACCAGTTCCCCCGCGCCGCCGTCTCGTCCGGATTCGACATCATCGAGCGGGTGAATTCCTCGGCGGTGGGGTCTTTCTGTCGCGGCGGGTACATCAGCTCGCCGTCGGTCTCCTCGTCCCACCACATGTAGCCGGTGTATGAGTTGAGGACATTGGTACCCGGGTGGACGTGGCAGACGATACATTGACTGGTCGGGATTCCCACAGTGAACCGGTGCCGGATCGGGTGGCCCGGCTCATCGCGCGGGATCATGGGGTCAGCCTGAGCGCTCAGTCCCTGGTGGCCGAAGGCGGCGTACGGGCCGGAGTTGACCGGCGATCGGTCGTTGGCGTAGATCACGTGGCAGGCGGTGCAGCCGCTGGATCGATAGTCGCCGGGATGGTCGTTGGTCCCGAGGAAGTTGAGCGTCGGGTCGAACAGGCGGGTCTTCTGCAAGCTGACGAGGACCGGGTCGGTGCGGTTGCGGGTCCCCAGTCCGCGGGCGCTCAGCCCGGCGCGGGGCTTGCCGGGGTCTTCAAACGGGTTCGGAATGCCGACCTCCTGCGGGTCGCGCCGGCCACGCTCGAAGATCCGCAGGATGTTCCCCGGCTGCGACATCTCGAACCGCGGCAGCGGGTCGAGGAACGGCACCACGGCCTTCCATTCCATCTCGAACGGGGTCGGCGGTGGGACCGTCTGGAGCCGTTGCGGGGCCCCGTGCATGCTGTAGCTTTCGCCGAATCGCGCCGGCTTGAACGGGACCGAGCCGTTATTGTACAGGGCCGAGCCCCAGAGCATCGCGCCGTGGGTCATCATGCTCTTGCGCACCTGGAGCACCTGGTCGGCGTGGCAGTTGGTCGTGCCGCAACCCAGGTGGGCGACTCGCAAGTCGCCGGGATTGACGAACCGGATGAACTCGGGCGACTCGTGATTCAGGAGCGTGTACGACCGGACCGGGTTGCCGGAACCGCCCCAGGCGTCGGGGAATCGCGGCCAGACATGGGCGTGTTGCAGGTCGGTCGCCCGCGGGTCGCCGCCATGACAGTCCACGCAGCCGAGCCGGACCGTCTCCGGCTTGCCGTGGGGCTCGTGTTGTCCCCGATGGCACGTCACGCAGCCGGCGCTCCTGGCGGCTGCCTCCTCGGCCGTCTGCCGGGACAGATCGATGCCCTGGAGCTCGGGCGGAACGGGGAAAGGCACGGTCGATCTGGGTGTGGCGGGCCGTGTCGAGGGTGGGGACATTGGTGGTGCCTGGGCCATCGCCTCATGCCCATCGCGACGGCCGGGTGTCCCGAACAGGACGGCTGCCATGATGAGGACCGCCAGGGCGAGGGCCTGGCTCGCTCGCAGGCGCGGCGAGGTTGCGCAGCGGGACCGGGTCATATTGCGGTCAACCTCCGTGTCCACGGGCTCCCATCACCCCGGCGCGGAATGAGACCAGGGGGCCGGACCATAACATCGATGCCCACACCCGTCAACGGCGATCGCCGATCCCTGGACGCTCTTTCCAACGATGGGGACCGGCTCCGAGTCTTCGAGGTGCCGGTCCCCGTTTTGGAACGCGTCCGACCCCCGGGAGGCGGCCTGCGGTGCGGGTCGTGGCACAAAGGGGCACATTCTAACATCAATTACGAAGCGGCCCATCCCCGATCGCGTTGGCCTGAAACGAGTTCGGGACGAGCGTCTGCCGAGTTGGTCCGGTCGGGTCTTGCGACCGGCCGCCGGCGGACGGCGGCGAGTTCCGGTGTCCCCTGACATGGGTTGCTGATGCCTCGGACGTGGCGGGGAAGTGATCGTGCGGCCCCTCTATTATCAGGATGCCGCAACTTTGGAAAAGCGTTAATGCACCTAGTACCGGATCCACGGTTTTTTGCTTCCGAACTCTCAACAGCCGTGGGAGATAAAAATCTTTTCAAAAATTTCTTGACGGGAGATTGCGCTCCGCCGTCGGCGGGCCGAGGGGAGGGCAAGCGGCGGACGACGGGAAGATCCGACCTGACGGCCCGCTCGACGACCGCTCCCCCGCGTCCGCCGCGACGGGCACGGCGACTGCTGGTCGTCCGCGATGACGCTCCGTTGTCGGGCCCGGCATCTGGACTCGGGGATTTGTCGGGTCGGGTTGGGACGATTGTGACGACGGCGTTCCACTCCAACCGCCGAATGACCGCGGAGAGGACGGGGATTTCCTCGAGGTGAACATGGGGCACGTTGGACACGATCTGTCCAACCTGGTCGTTATGATAGGCTCTATACGAGCTGGGTCCCGGTCTCCGACTCCGGGCGCGGCGTGAGCGGGTATGCTGGAATCCCAGCCGTCACGACCGAGCCGACCGAACCTCGCATGAGGGCAATCCCTTGAGTCGAGCCACGACCGAGATCCCGGCCGACGCCGCCGCACCCATCGTTGCCGACTACTCCACGATCGAGCCGGTCCGATGCCCCTGCGGCTGGGCCCGTCGCGCGTTCGCCGACATACCCAATGCGCCGGCCAGCGTCCACCGCGTCGAGGTCGAGGTCGACGCCCGCACCCACTACCACCGCGAGCACACCGAGTTCTACTACATCCTGGAGTGTGCCCCCGGCGCGGCCATCGAGCTGGACGGCGAACGGGTGCCGGTGGCAACGGGCCATGCGGTGATGATCCCGCCGGGCGTCCGGCACCGGGCCATCGGCCGGATGACGATTCTGAACATGGTGGTGCCGCCGTTCGACCCGGCCGATGAGTGGTTCGATTGAGCAGGGCACCTCCGATCTCGCGAAGGAGACGAACGATGTCCCGACTGGGTTTCCGCCTGGCCCCGCTCGTCCTGCTGCTCATCCTCGCCCCGGCGACCTCGGCCGACGACTTCCGCGACCTGTTCGACGGCAAGAGCCTGGACGGCTGGGTCGTGGAGGGACCGGCCAGGGACAAGGCCGGACGGACGATGTGGTCTGTCGAGGACGGGCGGATCGTCTGCCTCGGGGAGGGGTTCGGGTTCCTCCGGTACGACCGCCGGGAGTTCGGCGACTTCACCTTCCGGGTCGAGTACCGGTTCACCCCGGCGCCGGCGGGCAAACCGCAAGGTAACAGCGGGCTCGGCATCCGGACGGGCCGTTTCGACCCCAGTCGGTCGCGTGAGACCCGCCCGTCGTACGCCGCCTTCGAGGTGCAGTTGCTCGACGACGCCGGCAGCGTCCCGTCGGCACACGGGACCGGGTCGCTCTATCGGTACAAGAGCCCGACCGCCAACCCCGCGCGGCCGGCCCCCGAGTGGAACACGATCGAGGTCACGTGCGCCGGCCCCCGGATCACCATCCGGCTGAATGGCCGGACGATCCTGGAGGCCGATCAGTCCGAACTCGCCGATGTGGCCACCCGGCCGGCCGCGGCGCCCGCGCCGAAGGACAAGCCGCGCCGGGGATACGTGGCACTCCAGAGCCACAGCGGCCGGGTCGAGTTCCGAAAGGTCCAGATCCACGAGGACTGAAGTGACACCAGCCCGACACTGCGACCGGCCCCGCGATTCGGCCCCAACATGAGCCGATGCCCGAACCGGTCTCGTGGAGTTCGAGAAGGCGTCGGTGAGTCGAACGCCCCGCCTCGTCGACTGGCCTCTGTCCGTGTCGAGCCCGCCCCTGGTCGTTATGGAGCGACCCTACGATTCCTCGAAGATGTCGAGGGCATGAAAAAAGCCCGAAATCTGGCCTGACTCCGACTGGCCCCATGGTCAACTGCAATACGAAGCCGGAACTTCATCAGATCCAGGATCCGGCGTCGAGGCTGGTGCCCTGAGAGGAGGCCCAAGAAAATGAGTCGGTGCCGAGGCTCACCCTTGATTTCGTGTTAACATTGAGGTTAACTAACCATGGGGAAGCATAGGCGAAGGGGCCAAGCAGCGACTCCCCCTCCAAGGCCCTCGCGCCCAAGACCGATCCACCACAGGGGTCCGGTTCGCGAAATCGTGTTCGCGGTTCGAGATGATGGATCGTCACCCGCGAAGGAGTTCCTGGAGAGTCTCTCGGTGTCGGATCAAGACCGATTCAACGTTCTCTTTATCTGGATGGCCGAACGCGGCGAGATTCGCAATACCGAGAAGTTTCGGTTCAACGCCGGCGAGGCGACCTGCAAAGTGGGCAATCGCAGCCAGACGGTGCCCATCGCAGAGTTCAAGATTCATTCGGGAAGTGGCCAGCGGATCATGGCTTTCCTTCAGGGCAGACAGTGGGTCCTGACACACGGCTTTCGCAAAGGTGAAAACCTGAGCGTTCAGACGAAGCGGGCAGAGCCGATTATTTGCGAGGATCTCGCTGGTCAAGGTCCTCCACAACGCACTTGAAGGAGGTTTGCGATGGACCTACTCGATCAGATCGCCGCTTCGCCGGAGCGGATGAGGGAATTCCAGCGCGAGCGTCTGGCAACGGAAGTCACCGAGTCGATCTTGCGCATCATGGATGACCAGGGCGTGAGCCGCGCTGAGCTGGCCTCGCGCCTGGGGAAGAGCCGAGCTTACGTGACGAAGATGCTGCGTTACGGGTCCAACCTCACCGTCCATACGATCGCCGATGTCTTCACGGCATTGGGTCGAACGCCCCGCCTCGTCGACCGCCCTCTCTCCGTGTCGAGCCCGCCTCTGGTGGTCATGGAGAGGACACAAACCTCCCCGAAGAAGGCGAGGGCCGATCTCGGGGATGTCGAGGGCATAAAAAAACTCGAAACCAGGCCTGATACCGATTGGACCCGAATACTGCGGCTTCCAAACAACACCTGGTGGAGGGCAGCGATGGGCGGGACGGCGATGCTGGCCTGCGGCGTGGAGATGGGTCAAGTTGGGTTCGAGGGGTTGAAAACAGCTTGGAGCATCGGTAACACGGCGTACCAAGGGGTTGGGCTTTCTCGACAAGTGGCGAAATGGGATCATTCTGATCACACACCCGCCTATGCGGGATGTTGTTCTCCCCGGTGAGGTTGAGATTTCCGGGACCCACAGGAAACTCAAAGGAAACTACTGGCTCTTCACCCAAGCTGATGACAAGTATTGGCCGATGTGTCGGATCAAGCCCCACGCTGATGGTGTCTGGAAGGAGAGAATTCATATTGGCAAACATCCCGGGCCGCGTCCCTGCAACGTCGTCCTGGTACGAGTGGATGACTGTGTTGACGTGTTGCTTGAGGACAACAAGAAAAGGGCCGCGGCAGCGAAGTATTCGGGATCGGTAAAGATGCCGCCAAAGCTTCCATCCTCATTCGTGCTCATCCAGGCAATTACCTTGAACGTCGTAAATAGCAAGATAGTTCAACCCATGGTGATTGTGGATCGGAGCTGGCGACATGGCCCTGAAGAAATCCGAACTCGACTCCTCCCTCTGGTCGAGCTGCGACGAGCTGCGGGGCAGGCGGGATGGATGTCCGGCCAGGAGGCCCGGAAAGGGGGGGCCCGGAAAGGGGACCGAACGAACATTGGGACCGGAACTGGACGGGGGTCCGGGACTATCAGACGAGATGACAATTTGCGTATGGTGAGTTTATGACCGCAGGACTCTCAAGAAATCCATATAGTTGCCGTGCCAGGAGCAGCGTGTACCATGTCTACAGTCACGCTCCAGGAAGCCAAGCTCATCTGGATGAGTTGATCGCCGGTCTCAGGCCGAGCGAGGAGCTCGTTGTCACGCGCGGCGAGCGGCCGGTCGCAAAGCTGGTCGGGACGACCACCGAGGTGCCCCGCCCGCTGCCAGGACGCGGTAAAGGCATGCTGACGATCCTCTCGGACGACGACGACCATCTCGAGGATTTCGCCGAGTACATGCCGTGAAGCTGCTCAGCGAGCGAGAAGACGGTCACGAATGCCGGCTAGCCTGGATGGTTATCCTCGGCGACGCGGAGTCTCGCTCGTTTCATGATGGCCCGGACATCCCCATAGGCATCGCCCACCAGGGCCCCTGGGGTCCGGGTGAAGGATGTCAACCGCCTGCTCGAGCTTGCTCGTCCGCCAACCGTCCGGGAGCTGCCGGGCGGCGTGCGTCCATTCGCCGCAATCGTCGGCATAGCAGCCGCGACCTTCTTCATAGCCAGTCTCGAGTTGGTCGTCAGCAGAGGGAATAGCCGAGCGATGTGAAGAGATTGAAGGTCCAGGTCGTCCCAGGCTGAATCGGCCAGTAGGTCCCGGGCTCCCGCCAGCGATGCGACTCCCCCACGGACCAGGCGATGCAGTTGTAAGCGGTGGCCTCGGGGCTCGACACCACATAGCCATCTGGAGCCAGGGCCGGGAAGATCCGTTCCAGCTCGGCACTCACGCCAGGTATCCTTGCCGACGTCCCCATTCGAGCCATGCCCCGGCCATCGCCACGACGCGACCCGCCAGTTCGGGTGGGACCGGATTCTCGCCCGTGATCGCGGTAAGGATGCCGAACCACGATACACTGGGCTCCCGTTCCAGCTCGCGGAGGATCAAGGGGATGGCCGGTTCGCCCAAGGCAACCAACTCTTGATAGACCGGATGATGGCGCAGGGCACCCATGTTCGAACGATACGCAGTCAATTCGGACCACTGATTCGCCAGGTTCCGGAATTGTCGATCGATGGTCTGGCGCTGTTCGGGAGTGAGTGCGATCATGTGATGCTCCTGTTGGCTCCAGGATACCTGCTGTGCCCGGCTTAGGCGAGGGGATTCGGAGGCAGAAGAGGGTCACGAGCCGACACGCCGAATCAGTTCCTGAACCCCTCGGGCCTTCGATGAATTCGCGGCTCAACCCACCCAGCACCGGCGGCGATCCCGCAGTAGGCTCGTTCGCCCTCTCAACGAGGCGACTCGATCGACCGCGAGCCGTCGCGCTGCTACAATCCGGAAGCGTGCCGACGGGTCCGCGTGCCGACGTGAGGAGGTCGATCGTGCCAAGAGCCAGGCGGAAAACCCTGAGCATTCCCGAGCAGATCGACCGCATGGTCAAGCGGATCGTCAAGCGGTTTCACCCCGAGAAGATCATCCTCTTCGGCTCGCAGGCCCGGGGAGATGCCGGTCCGGATAGCGACGTGGACCTGCTGGTCGTGATGCCGGTGGAGGGCTCGATTTTTGAGAAGAGCCTCGATATACGCGAGGCGCTTCACAGCATCCCCGTTCCCGTGGACATCATCGTCACGACCCCCGAGGACTTCGCATGGCGAAAAGACTACGTCGGCACCATCGAGTGGCCGGCGACCCGGGAAGGCAAGGTCCTGTATGTCCGCCCCTAATCCGGTCATCGTGGTGATCCGCGAATGGATCGCCAAGGCGGAAAATGATCTGAAGAACGCGTCGCTCGCGCTCGCAGCCGGCGCGGACTGCCCGACCAAGCGGGAACGGATGACCTCACGGTGGCCCGCCCCCGTTCCCCCGATCCGTCCCATTTTCTCCTCGAAATCGATAGAATCCGCCAGTCGGTAACGTGGTCCCGCGCCCAACTCGAGTTGAGAGGTGGCCATGGTGTCGAATCGCCCGAGGATTGCCATCGGTCTGCTGGGAGTGGCCGGTCTCGCGGGGGCGGCCGCCGTCGCCCAGTCCGGCGTCGCCCAGCAACCCGCCGCCAAGGAGGTTGCGAAGCCGGCCCGGAAGGCGAAGGTGCCCGCGCCGCGCCGCCGCGGACCTGGAAGGAACATTGGTTCGAGCATGATCGGGTCGTCACGCTCGTCAGCTCCAACGACGACGTGGCCATCTACTTCGACGACGACGTCCCCCGCGGCAAGGCGACCGCCTGGATTGCCCCGTTCATGAGCCGGGCCTGGCGCTATACCAAGGCGACGTATGGACCCTTCGGCGGCCCCGATGGCCGCCTCTACGCGATCTTCCACCAGGGGCGCTACAGCGGCGGGCATCCGTCAACCTACTTCGACGCCTCGCACGATCACCGGAACGTCACCGACTGCGGGCCCGGCCCCTGGGACGTCCCGTCGCTGGGCATACCGACCCACGAGATCGGCCACATCGTCGAGAGTGCCAGCAACGGCGTCCACGAGTCGCCAGCCTTCGGGCTCTGGAAGGACAGCAAATGGATCGAGCTCTACCAGTATGACCTCTTCGTCGGCCTCCGCCTCAAGGATGAGGCCCGCCGCGCCTTCGACCGGTTCACCGCCCAGTCCGACGACTTCCCGAGGCCGGGCACCCACTGGTTCCGCGACTTCTTCTATCCGGCCTGGCGCGATCATGGCCGCTCGCGGCTGATGCCGGCTTTCTTCCGCCTCCTCGCCCAGCACTACCCCAAGGGCCCGGAGGGGCAGGGGAAGACTCTGCACTACACGCGCGAAATGAACTGGGGCGAGTTCCTCCACTTCATGAGCGGGGCCGCCAATAAGGACCTGAGGCCGCTCGCCCGCAAGGCATTCGGCTGGCCGCCCGAGTGGGAGAAGCAATACCAGGGTGCTCGCGTAGAATTCCCCGGGATCGCGTATGCCGGCTCGTGAGTGCATTCAAAACGCGAACACCGAATTGAGGAACCCCGCGACCAGGCCGCCGACGCGATTATCGAAATTGTTGTAGATGTCCCGGGGCCCGGAAAGGGGATGGAACGAATACTGGGCCCTGGCTCGCCAAGAATCTCGCCGGTATCCTGCAAACGTCGAGCCGAACCGACGGGGCATTCTGGTGATGTCTCGACCGCCGGAGATCGCTTGACACGGCACTAGCGTCGATCCTGACAGACCAGTTCCGGCCGGATCAATTGCCGGTAGATCGCCTCGGCTGTTTTGCGGACGCCCTCGACGGTGCAGTGTCCGTCCCCCTTGATGATGAACCGCTCCCAGTCGCCGGCTTCGAGGAACTCGAGGCGCATGTCCACGAACGGGATTCCGGCGCGTTCGCAGAACGCGCTGAGGGGGCGGTGGACATCCTCACGGGGGTAAAGGGCCGCCCGCAAACCGGAGTCGAGGCTGTCGGCCGTGTGCTGGAACACGACGCCGAACCGATACCCCTGATTCCGAGCGAACCTCTGAAACTGGCGGAGGACTTCGTAATTCTGCTCGAGGACCCAGGGCTGCCGGCCGAGTCGGTAAACCATCCGAGACCCGAAGGGCTTGGTCAGGGAGACAATCCGAAAGATCTCGCTGTGAGGCCACGGTCCCAACTCCGCTCGGAGTTCGTTCCGGAACCGCTCGATACGTTCGGCCACGGGGGCGAAGTGCCCCTCGTCGTCGATCTGCGTCAGCGCGGTTGGGGATCACGTCGTTCGCGGCGAAGAAACCCAGGATGATGATGTCGGGCTGGACCTCAGCCGCGTACGTCCGGGCGACGAGGAGTTCCTGCACGCTGCAATAGCCCGAGCGGGCGAAATTGTAGGCCCGAAGGGGCCGCTTGACCCGCGGGTCCGATCCGCTCATCCGCTCGAGCCGGACTGCGATGGTCTCCTCCTCATTCATCATGTGGCCGTAAAAGTAGGAGTCCCCGACGAGCAGCACACGGTATTCCCCGGGAAGCCGCGGCTCGATCTCCCGGGTCCGAAAACCCAGGGAGTTCGTTCGCTCGGTGATCGTCTTTCCGAGGCGGGAGGAGGTATGCGTCGCGTTGGGCGACAGTACGTAACCGAACTTGGCGTCGAACGTTCCCGGCTTTCTCGTGGGCTCCAGGATTGGCGCAGAGCGGACCACGTTACCCTCAAGCCTCGCGTAATACGCCACGTCGTCGGCGACTCTGCGGAAAAGGAACCGGCTGAGGATCTCGACGATGAACACGCTCAGGACGAGGCTGAACCCGAGAAACGTCAAGCCCGCGAGAATCTTCCGTCTCTTCGGCGGCCGCGCCATCGTCTCGGGGACGTTCGAGACGGGCGCGGAATCCGTGGAACTGTTCGCGACCGCGGCATTGCTAGCCCGCGGCGGCGCGTTCGGATGGATTGGTCGTTTCCCCACTATGGCAGCCATTCATGAATGACCTTTAGCGAGAGAACTCGCCCGTGAGCAGCAACGCACCCGGTCGGCGAATCTCGGCCGGCCGTCGATTCGGACCTGGCCGTCGATTCGGACTGAGTCCGTGGGGCAGCAGAGCGATCAGGAACCGAATTCCACATTCGGGTTCCCGACCCCTTAACTCTCTTCGACCCCTTTCCCCGCCTTCCTCGCGCACAGCCCGACCCGAGCCGCGACCGCAAGTTAACGACGACCATCCGCATGGATTCTCTTCTGATAACAATGATCCAATGGCGCGGTCAACAGACTGTTGATAAAAATTAACATGCCTTACTTAGTTAGGGAATCGCCAGTTATGGAAAGCGAAAGTTATTCCGAGAACAAAGCAAATCAGAGGTAATAAATAGCGACATGTAGGGGAGCGAGCACGGAAGATGGGCAAAGAATGTTCGGAAAGAAATGAGATCATGGGCCCATGGGCCTCAACAGATCAAGGACCAAACTAACTTGAGGAAGGCGCTTGAATCTCCGCGAGCTGATCCCAACGGCGGCGCAGCCGGCCGAAGGAATGCAGCCACGCGATGGTCCACTCCAAGGCGGCCAGTAGAGGGTCAGGCGGCCAGATGAGCTGGAGCCAGGGCCGGGAAGATCCGTTCCAGCTCGGCGCTCCCATGAGGTTGTACAGCATCGCGTAGCTGAAGGCGGGACCCGCCATGCAGCCGCCATGCGGAACCGTCGGCAGTGCGAACGGCGGGCCGATGATGGCATCGAATCGCCCCGCGTCGAGTGCGCCCGGGAACCGCGTGCGATAGGCGTCCTCCTCGATGAGACGCCAGGACGCGCCCGACGAGAATGGCCCGGCTGCTCGCGAATCGTTGCCCTACCCCTCAAGGATGCGACTGGATCCGGCGGAGAACTAGGATCTCTTGCGGCGGATACGGGAGCCAGACCGGAGTCCTCCGGCGTTCCAGCGTCTCGAAACCCGGCAGCTCGCTGAACGCGACTGCGTAGGGTCGGGCTTGGGCATCGGTGACCAGGTCTCCGTTGACGCTGGTCGTGTAAATGGTCCGCTCGTTGGGGATCTGGTTGTTGAACTCGAATCCGCCGTCGATCTGGTCGGAGGACACCTCGACGCCGTTTACCCTTCCGGCCATCAGGTCGTTGCAGGCTTCCCAGCGCACCCTCTGCCATGCGAAGAGGTCGTGCACTGTCGCCACCGTGTACGCGCCGAACATGGCCGCGAGGATCAGGCCGGTCGCCAGCGAGCGGCGGGTGACTTGTCCGCTATCAACTTGGAGCACGAGTACCGAGAGGGCGATGAACAGGGCGAGGATCAGCAGCACATAGCGGTCCAGCATGGCCTGATAGGGCAAGCCCAGCGGGCCGAAATAAAGCACGCCCGTCAGCACCAGGAAAACGATGCGGAACCGCAATGTCGTCCCATTCTCGTCCCGCGCGTGGAACGCGGCCGTCGAAAGGTCGAGGAGGACGAGGAGCAGAAGCGACAGCCCGAGTGCCGCGGCCGCCGTGAGGACGATCCAGTAAGTCTTCGGGGCCGCCGCCAAACCCGAGCCCGGAAGCGAGACGATCCCCATCCGCAGATCTTGCATGATGTTCCCCGACATGGGCAGCAAGTTGCCCATCGCGGCGAGGCCCGCGGTCACGGCACAGGTGAAGCCGGCGATCCAGCCGTAGCGGCGATTCCGCCGGCCCCTCTCGAATCCTGAGACCAGCGCGGGCCAGAGTGCCGAAAGCACGGGTAGGGCGAAGAGCCCCGCGAGCATGAACATCATGATCGCCGCGCCAAGGCCGGTTTGACCGCGCCGGGCCGGAAATAGAGCAGATCCCGGATCATCGCGTTGAGGGTATTGGCTTTCGCGTAGTACATCCCCGGAAGCCGGCCGAAGTAGGTAAGTACGCGAGAATAGGCTGCCAGGGAGACGCCCGCGAGCAGCGTGGGAGACACCGCGTAGAGCAGCCATCGGCGACCGAGGCCGAGCTTGAGCGGAGAGGCGACGAGGAAGGCCAGGAACACCGCCAGGGCAAGCTGGCGGACGAACAGGGCTGCGAAAGCCGCTGCCAACCCGACCAGAAGGAGCCGATCCCTCCTCGTATCGAGCCCCATGAAGAGCCCCAGAATGCTGAGGATCATGATTGCCGTGAAAGAGACATCGGTCATGAACGTGCAAGACAGTCCGAAGTAGATGGGGTTGAGGGCGAGCGTCAGAGTGGCCAAGGTCGCCAGCGCGGTGCCCGCACCGATATGCCGGCACAGGCGGTAGAGTCCCAAGACGCCCGCTAGACCGGCCGTCAGCATCGACACCCGCAGCACAGGAACGAGAACCCTCGGGGCAGGCAGAACAGGGCGCCCCAGAGCACCTGGGCGATCAGGGTCATCGACTGCCAGAACGTGAAGCGGATCGAGCCCCGCTCGACGAGGGTCTTGACCGGAAGCGCATAGGCCCAGTCATCATTCAGCGAGAACTCGCCCCGCGGATCGACGAGGGTCGCCATGCCCACCCAGGCTGCCGTCAGCAGCAGGATGGAGCCCAGCTCGCCCGATGGAGAAGACGACGGGGTGGCGCCAGTCTTGGCCGGGTCGGGTGTGGGGCTCATGTTCGCTCCGGTTCGAGGATCGCCGACGGCATGGCCTCGGTTCGCGCGACCCGGCGAGCGACGGCGAAGAGCGACGTCCCGTCGCGGAGCTTGCCGGCCAGCGCGGGGGCTGCTCGATCGCGTAGGCGGCCTTCATGGCGAGCGGCACCGGCCAAGGGGGGAGCGAGATAATGGCAGTAGGCCGCGGCGGTCAACTTGCCGGCCGCCGCCTTGGAGCGGCCGCGCGACCAGCGGATCAGGGGCACCATCCAGGCGCCCCACCAGAAGGTCTGCTCGAGTTCCAGGTCGGCGACCTGGAAGGCCCGCTCCAGGGTCTCCGGCAGGTAGCGGCGGCGATGCCCTTGGATGCGATCGAACTCCGAGAACAGGTCGGGCCGGGACGGGACGCTCACGACCACGTATCCGCCCGGGCGTGCCAGTTCGCCCAGCCGGCCGACCGCGGCCCGGTCATCGTCGAGATGCTCGATCACGTCGAGGGCCAGCACGGCGTCGTAGCCCCGGACCTCCTCCGGAGGCAAGGGCTTGGTGAGGTCCACCTCCACCAGCTCCCGGCCCGGTCGATCCAGTCGCTCGAGGGCCCTCCGCGAGATGTCGGCGCCGGTGGCGCGGTATCCCGCCCGCTCCAGGGCCTCCAACGTGGTGCCCCAGCCGCAGCCCGCATCGAACACCCGCGCCGGCGGCGCCACGCCCAGGCGACCGAGGAGCTCCTGCGTCAGCCGCGACCGCGCCCGCCACCACGGGTGGCGGTTGATGAGCGAGCCCAACTCGACGAGGATGTCCTCCGCCATGTTGTCGGCGGCCACGCCCTCGGACCAGCGGTGGATCATGTCTTGACTTCCTAGCAGATCTCGATCGGCGGGGCCACGCGATAGCCCTCCGCCGCGGTGAACCCCATGGGGCGATATTCGCCGATGATGTACATGGGCCGTCGCTTCGACTCGAGGAAGATCAGGCGGATGTATTCACCGACCACCCCCAGCCCGATGAGCTGGATCGAGCCCACGAACAGGATCGCGGCCATGACGCTGGCCCAGCCGCGGGGGGCCGTATGGTTGGCCAGGGCGTCGATCAGCACCCAGACCGTCACCAGGCCTGAGGCGAACGCGGTCGCGACTCCCACGTAGGCTAAGAGCCGCAACGGATAGCCGCTGAAGCTGACCAGCCCGTCGATGGCCAACGAGATCAGCGAACGCAAGGTATATTTCGGCTTGCCGGCCGCACGTGCCGCACGTTTGTACTCGAGGCCCGTTTGCTTGAACCCGACGAACGTACGCAGCCCGCGGACGAAACGCATCCGTTCGGGCAGGCCGACCAGGACCTCGATCACCTTGCGGTCCATCAAGCAGAAATCGCCGCTATCGAGCGGGATGTCGATGTCGCTGATCGCGTTCATGATCCGGTAGAAGAGGAAGTAGCAGAGTCGCTTGATCGGCCCCTCCTTCCGCTGCAGACGAACCGCGTAGACCACGTCGTAGCCCTTCCTCCAGCGATCCACGAACTGCGGGAGGACTTCGGGCGGATCCTGGAGGTCGCCGTCCATCACGACGACGGCCCGGCCCCTGGCATATTCCAACCCTGCCGATACGGCCGCCTGGTGGCCGAAATTCCGGCTCAAGTGGATCACGGTGACCTGGGGACTCTCGTCCTGAATTCGCTCCAGCCGCCCCGGCGTATCATCGCGGCTGCCGTCGTTGACGAAGAGGATCTCGTAGGGTTCACCTAGCGTGTCGAGCGAATCCACCAGCCGACGATGGAGCTGCTCCACGTTCAGCTCTTCGTTGAACAGCGGGATGACCACGCTCAGCAAAGGCGGCTTCCCTCGCAACGGCTTCCGAGGGGTATTGTCGCTGAGAAGCGCGTGAATCTCATCGAGGTTGGCGACCGTGGCGACCAGCTCGCCGTTGCGATCAACGATCCGGCAGATGGTAGGCAATAGGAAGCTCCCACGCATTGGCCCGCCGCTCTCGAAAGCCGGGCTCAATAGAGGGCCGATCATTGCCGAATTCCACGTCTATGCGAGCGATCTCGAAACAGGGGGGACCACCACATTCGTTGGGCATCATGCACCTTGCCGAGAGAGGATTTCGAAACCCTCGGTATGGGGTAAACGGCAGACGGCATTTCCAGTACTGCACCTTCGGCCTCTCGGTCACGCCAATCGCAGGCTAGGAGCCTGTCTGAGAACTCTGACCCGCATTGTCGCGGATGAGCCAGGTGTACGGACGGAGTCGGTTCGGGCACAATGCGGGTTTCCGACCTTTCCTCTACCTTGGTGCCTGATCGGGGAGCCGAATCATGGAGGGCCGACGCAAGACCTACCGAGCCTGGGACCCTCGACAGAATGGTCACGACGCCATCTCGCCGCGGGAGGCGCTCCCCGAAGACGATCTGGTGTTCTTCCTCATCGATCTCATCCCGCAGCTTGACCTCACTCCGTTCCACAAGCATTATGCCCAGGAACTGCGCGGCCAACCCCCCTTCGACGTGACCATGATGGTGACGCTGCTGGTCTATGCCTACTGCATCGGTGTCCGCTCCAGCCGGAAGATCGCCGCCGCCTGTGAGCGCAATCTGGCGTTCCGAGCCATTGTCGGTATCGATCGGCCCGACTTCCGCACTATCAGCGATTTTCGCAAGATCCACCTGGCGGCACTGCGGCCCCTGTTCCTTGAGGTGCTGCGCATCGCGGGCGAGTTGGGGATGGTCAAGTTGGGGAACCTGTCCACCGACGGGACCAAGATGGGGGCCAACGCCTCGCGGCACAAGGCGATGAGCTACGGCTACATGGGGAAGGAAATCGAACGGCTGAAGGCCGAGATCGAGCAAATGCTCCAGGAAGCTGAGCAGCTCGACGCCGAGCAAGATGCGGCGTTGGGGAGCCGTCGCGGCGACGAACTGCCGGCGGAATTGAAGCGGCGTGACGATCGGTTGGCCAAGATTCGCGAGGCGAAAGCGCGGCTGGAAGCCGAGGCGGCTGCCCGGGCGGACGAAGAACAACGCCGCCGGGATCAGGCCCAAGCCCAGCGGGAAGCGGACGGCCGCAAACGCCGGGGCAAGCCACCGGCTCCGATCGATCCGAGTCCCGAGGAGAAGGCGCAAATGAACTTCACCGACCCCGAAGCGAAGATCATGAAGCAGAGCAACAAGGGGTTCGATTATTCGTACAACGCCCAGGCGGTGGTGGATGGCGCGCACCAGATCATCGTCGCCCCGGACGTGACCTCGAGCGCCCAACGACAAGGAACAGGCGGTGCCGATGGCGCAAGCAGCCTTAAACAATCTGGAGGCGGCTGGGATCCCGCGGCCGATGGCCAGCGACGGGACCCCGACGCCGATTCCGAACACGGCGGACACGGGCTATTTCAGCGCGAAAGCGGTGGCGGGACTGGAGCAGCTCGGCATGGACCCGTATGTGGCTGTTGAGCGTCAGAAGCACCACGTGGCTGCGGTGACGTCGGCGACGACGGCTCCCGCACCGGAAGCGAGTGTGAACGAGAAGATGCAGCACAAACTGCGTACGGCGGCCGGCAAAGCCCTGTACGCGGCGCGGAAGCAGATCGTCGAACCGGTCTTCGGCCAGATCAAATTCGCGCGGGGGATTCGCCAGTTTCTGCTCCGTGGCTTGGAGAAAGTCTCCGCCGAGTGGCAACTGATCTGCCTGACCCACAATCTACTGAAGATTTGGCGCCACACCTGCGCCGCCGCCGAGAGTTGAGTGGGATAGTGCGCGCCGAGGGCGCGGCCGAGGCCGAAATGGCCAAGGCCCGGTGGGAACCCAGGGGCCAAGGCGAGACACGGGCGAATTCTCGGACAGGCTCCTAGGTGTCCCAATTTGCTCGAGCAATCCAGTTTCGGACTCATGGTGCCGCCCAGATTGCTGCGAAAACATGCTCTGAGCCCCGGTGAGTGGGCCTGGCTCATCCGCAAACGTCGTCTAGGATTATCATCGGGATCGCAATTGCTTCCGCTGCGCACTTCCCATCGGCCGTCGCATCCGAACTGCTTGGCATATCGCAATGTGGTCTGGAGAGTCTTGTGCCCCAGACGCTTGCGGATCGTCGCTAGGCTCACGCCTCCCTTAACCAGCTCGGTCGCGTGCGTGTGACGCAACCGGTGGAGCGTGCAGCAGACCCCGGCCCGGGCACAGTAGCCCGCCCAGCGTTCTTGCACCGATTGATATGAGACTCCTCGCTGATCGCCACCGCCCGACGCTCCCCCTCTCGTTCTCACGCGGAGCGTGGGAATGAGTTTAAGTCCTTTTCTACCTTCATGTTATCATAAAAACCCGATGGAGATCGGCGAGGAGTCTCATTGATATCGCAACGGACCACCCTGGCCGTTCTTCTCGGCCCAGAACAGGAGCCCATGGCGATAGCCGGTCTGTTTCAGGTACGCCCGGGCTGACTGCCCCGATCACAATCGCATCGAACGGGTCTGGGAGGACTTACACGCCACCGTCCCATGGAACCATCGGTGCCCGACCATGGAGAAACTTATGGAACAAGAAGATCTACCTTGAGGCTTGGAACAAGCGCGGGCACCATTGCTACCCGCGAGCCAGCGCTGGATGAAAGTCTCCCAGAATCACGAAAGGTGATTTAACTCTCTTCGATCCCTTTCTTCGCCTTCCTCACCCACAGCCCGACCCGAGCCGCGACCGCAAGTTAACGACGACCATCCGCATGGATTCTCTTCTGATAACAATGATCCAATGCGCGGTCAACAGACTGTTGATAAAAATTAACATGCCTTACTTAGTTAGGGAATCGCCAGCTATGGAAGGCGGAAATTATTCCGAGAACAAAGCAGATCAGAGGTAATAAATAGCAACATATAGGGGAGCGAGCACGGAAGATGGGCAAAGAATGTTCGGAAAGAAATGAGATCATGGGCCCATGGGCCTCAACAGATCAAGGACCAAGTTAACTCGGGCGGCCTCGCACCGTGTCGCAATTCGAACGCCATGCGCTCTAGAACGTGAACACCGAATTGAGGAACCCCGCGACCAGGCCGCCGACCCGATTGTCGAAATTGTTGTAGATGTCACGGAAACCCTGACCGGGGATCAACATCTGCACGCCGCCGATGATCGCGACGTTCTCGCTCAACAGCGGTCGATACTCGAAGCCATAGCCGATGTCGAACCCGACGAAACGGTCGATGTTCCCCTGGTACAAGAACTGCTGTAACGGGGCCGTCTTGTCGAACCAGACCAGGTTGTAGTTGGTGATCAGCTTGAGCGTGGGCGTCAGCTCGAAGTCCATGCCGAAGGTGGGCAGGATCAGCCCGGGGTTGACGAAGTTCGCCTGGCCCTGGATCTTGCTCGAGCGCAGGTCGGGCACCAGGCTGAGCCGCTGTACCAGGTTCACTCCTTGCAGGCCGATCTGCTGCCGGTTCCAGAAGCTGAACTGGCCGCCGGCGAAATTGGGCGCGTCGAGGATCGTGTCGAACCCGGTGGCGTGCGTGTCGTTGACGTTGCCGTCCCCCGATGCGAAGAAGAATGACAGCCGGTACCGCACCCAGTCGCGGTCGTACGAGCCTTCGATCGCCGCCATCTGCGCATTGATCGTCTGCGGGCGGTTGGCCAGCGGGTTCATGCTGTCGCGGCCGAACGCCCAGTAGAACTGGTTCGTCAGGTTGAACCGGCCCCAGTGTCCGTCGCCCGCGATGCCCAGATAGGCCACGTCCACCTCGTGCGGCTGGAAGTTGCCCACGGGGTCCGGGCGCACCAGGAACCGGTTCTTGTCGAACTTGATCGACGCCGGGTCGTTGTCGTAGTTCAGGCTCACCTGCGCCGTGTAGCCGGGGAAGATGAAGTCCTGGCGGTAGTAATTGGCGAAGATCAGGTTCTGTCCGCGGTCGTTGAACGTGTTCAGGCCGGTGTTGGTGTCCTTTTCCCACTGGCGGAAGTACACCAGGTTGAACTGGTCGCGATTCGAGTGCTGGGTGCCGAAGAGCCGGACTCCCCGGTTGATGTCGGAGAAGAGGAATCCGCGGAAATCGGCGTTGAACGGCTGGTTGCCGGCGCGGACCGAGACGAAATCGTAATCGGGGCCGAGGTCGGCCAGCTTGTACTCCGCGAACGCCTCCTGGAGCGCCCAGACTTCTCGGGTGCGAATGGTCCCCTGGGCCACGTTGGGGCTGGTCTGCGCCTGCTCGCTGAACGAGAAGTTGCTGACGCCCAGGGTCGGGACCAGCTTGATGCGCCAATCGACCGGCTTGAACGCCCCATCGCCGTGGAACAGGTCGAACGAGAACGAGAAGAAGTTGAGCGTGAAGAAGCTGTTGGGCCGGCCGAACGAGTTTCCGGAGAACGGGCGCTCCGTGCTCTCGAACCCCGAGGTCTGGGTCGGGATCTCACGGCCTTCGAAGTCGAGGTTGGCCGTCGCGCTGATGTCGAGGAACGTATGCTGGCCGAGGATCGGGTAATCCCCCTTGAAGACGTTGAGGTTGTACGGGTCGAGCAATCGGCCGGGCATGTAGGGGTACTCGTCGGTGATCGGATGGCCTTTGTCGTAGCGGTCCCAGGTGGGAGATCCGATCCGCCAGCGATCCTCGACCGGGACGAAATGGCTCGACTGCTGCGGCTCGGTGGGGAGCACTCCGGACGGTCCGGTATAGCCGGTCGGGGGATCCATCGGTACCTGGAGGAACGGGCCGGTGTCGAAGAGCGGCCCGACCAGGGCCGGCGAGGACGGGACGTCGATCGGCCGCCTTAGCACGCCGGGCCAAGGGCCGGTGAGCGGGCGATTCGTAGCCCCCGAGTCCCGCGTCATTCGTTCGCTCGGCGAGTCCGGAGTGGGGAAGACCGGAGGCAGGTTCGTCGGACTCGGATCCGAGGGCGAGCCGGACGCCGCCGGCGGCGGGACCGAAGGCGTCGTTCGCTCCTGGGCGCCGACCGGCCCGCACCACGCGCCGATCGCGCGAGTGTCGTAGCCAGGACCCAGGCTCGGCGGCTCAGCCCCATCGATTTCCCCCGGAGATCTTCGTTGGCGCTGGGGCGCAGGAACGATACGTGTCCCGACGGCATGCGAGAACACGGCTGGTGACGCCTGCCGGAAATGAAGAGTCGATCGGTGACTCACGACGTGACGTATTCGGCCCGGACCGATACCACGAAGACAAGGTATGGTCTGTCGCTTCAAGATCGGTTCACACGACAGGAAAAGTTGAGGATTTTGACGAATCTTTCGATTGTCGCGATCACATGCATGGCCACGATCGCACGGAAAAAGTGATCTGTGACGGCAGGACCGCCGATCCTCCTGAGTGATGGAGCGTGGAACGCGATCGACCGTCGGCAATAGGGACGGCGGTCAAGGGCCCATTTCTCGGAGTACGGCGCGTCCGGCGGCTCATGGCCCGTCGGCCCGGGGAACCCGAGGCGAGAGGCGACGGAACGCCATGCGATGGTGGAGCTTGCGCGATTCCCGTCCGCGCCGCAGGTGGGACGGAGTTGTCGGCCTGTCGTGTGACCGGCTCGAGCCGCGTATGCTGCTCAGCGCGTCGGCCCGGCACTCCGCCGCGCATGTCTCCTCGGCCGTCACCAGCGGCACCGACATCGCTCCTGGCGTGCATGGCTACGACCCGACCAATCCCGACGATCCCTCCGCGCCGCCCTTGCCCGACCAGGTGCTCACGCCCGGCGACGTGAAGACGCTCCTGGAGCGCGCGGCGGCGGCCACCGACCTGAATGATGCCATCATCGCCGTGGTCAACCGCAACGGGACGATCCTGGGCGTCCGGATCGAGAGCGGGGTCTCGACGCAGATCACGGACGATGTGACGAACAAGGTCTTCGCCATCGATGGCGCCGTCTCGCTGGCTCGCACGGGCGCCTATTTCGCCAACGACACGGCGCCCTTGACCTCCCGAACCGTCCAGGACATCAGCCAGACCACGGTCTCCCAGCGCGAGGTCGAACTCCAACCCCGACGTCCCCGATCCGGGCGGCAACTCGACGATCTACGGCCCGGGCTACGTCGCGCCGGTGGCGATCAAGGGACACTTCCCCCCGGGCATCCAGTTCACGCCGCAGGTCGATCTCTTCGACATCGAGGGCACGAACCGGGACAGCATCAGCAATGCCACAGGGACGCGGTTCAACGTCCCCTCACAGGACATTCCGGCCGGCGGCAACCTTGTCGCGCCCGAGTCGTACGGGCAGGTCACGGGCATCCTGCCCACGGCGCAGTCGCGGGGGATTGCGACCCTGCCCGGCGGCTTGCCCCTGTACAAGAAGCAGCCGGACGGGACCTTCGCCGAGGTCGGCGGCATCGGCGTCTTCTTCCCCGGTACCACGGGCTACGCTACCGAAGAGAACTCGACTCTGAACACGCCGCTCCTGCGGAACAAGAAGGAGCCGGATTACTCGGACGTCGCCGAGTACATGGCGTTCGTGGCGGCCGGAGGGAGCTCGCAGGCCGGGGTGCCGATCAACGGCCCGGTCAACGGCGCGCCGGCGCTGCCCAATTTCACCGAGCCCTTCGGCCGGATCGACCTGGTCGGCATCACGCTCAACCTCTTCGGTCACGGCGGGCTGGAAGGCGTCAAGAACGTGTTGAGCTACGGCGCGAAATTCGGGGCGGGGAGTCCCGATGACGGCACGGACCAGCCGGTTGACGCGCAGGGGGACATCTACCTGCCCGGCCAGGGTGTGCCCTATGGCTGGCTGGTGACGCCCCACGCCGGCGGCGACCTGACCGCAGCCGACGTCGAGGCGATCGTGGCCCGCGGGATCGCCGAGGCCGGCCAGGTCCGTGCCCAGATCCGACTGCCCTTGAACAGTACCACCCGGATGGTCTTCGCCGTCAGCGACGAGAACGGCGACATCCTGGGCCTGTACCGCATGCCGGACGCCACGTATTTCTCGATCGGCGTGGCGGTCGCCAAGGCCCGCAACGTCGCCTACTACGACAACGCCAGCCAGCTCCAGCCGGCCGACAAGATCAAGGGGATTCCCGCCGGCACGGCGCTCACCGCCCGGACCTTCCGCTACCTCTCGTTGCCGCATTTCCCCGAGGGGATCGATATCGACCCGGCCGGTCCGGGCTCGATCTTGACCGACGGTGGCGTGACCCCGTACGGCACGAATCAGGGCGCTCCACTGCCGGCCAAGGACTATCAGAGCCTCCAGGGCTACGCCGACTTCAACCCCAACGCGAACTTCCACGACCCGTCCAACCCGGCGAACCAGAACGGCGTGGTGTTCTTCCCCGGCAGTGCGCCGTTGTACAAGGACCTCACCGGCACCGGAGCGACCAAGCCGCTCGTCGGCGGCCTGGGGGTCAGCGGTGACGGTGTGTTCCAGGACGACGACGTGACCGCGGAGGCGGCGCTGGCCTATGCCCCGCCCAGTCGGAAGCGTGCCGACATGGTGAAGGTCCGGGGCGTCCGACTGCCGTTCTTCAAGTTCAACCGAAACCCGCACGTGCCGATCGGCGGTCCCAAATATGCGGAAGGGTCGGCCTTGCCCTTGCCCTTGCCGGCGCCGCGGAGGAAGAAGGCGTGATCCTCGGAGGGAGCTGATGCGAGCATCCGTGTTGCGAGCCATCCTGGCGGGCCAGATCCTGGCTGCCGGCGTCGCGGCGTACGCCGAGGACCCGTCCCGGCGATTCCACCTCTTCGCCCGTCATCACCAGAAGAAAGAGGGGACGCCGCCGCCGGGCGAGCCGCGGTTCATCCCGCACACCGACGACCGCGGGGCTACCCGCGAACGCCGGCCGGTCACCTGGAGCCGAGCGCGACGCCCGGCGGAATCGGTTACTATGTCGGCGGTGGCGTCCCGATCGGCCATGGCCATCGCCAGGGTGAAGCCCGCCGGCGCGACGAGGGGACCTGGGGCTGGGACGAAACCGGTGCCGCGCATTTCCGACGCCGCGTGATCCTGGGCTGGTCGCACGGACGCCGGTACCAGGGCGGCACGGGCGCTTATCGCACCGATGGGCCGGTGGTCCCCGATCTCATCTACGCCGCCACCAGCACGGTCAACAGCCTGGGACGACGCGAGAGGGGCGAGGAGCATGAATAGCGCGGGATCGAGAGTCTCGCACACGACCTATCGCGCAGGTCGATCGTCGCGGCGTCGAGCAGCAAATCCCTTTCCGCTGGCAAGCTGCCGATCTCCGAATAAGAGTCTCCCTCCGTAGGATCCCTGCGTCGTGCGCACGCGATCTCGGGGATCCTTCGATTCCGGATTCCGGACTCGAGATTCCGGATTCGAGATTCCGGATTCGAGATTCCGGATTCGAGATTCCGGATTCGAGATTCCGGATTCGAGATTCCAGATTCCGGATTCGAGATTCCGGATTCGAGATTCCGGATTCGAGATTCCGAGATTCCAAATTCGAGACTCCAGACTCCAGATTCCAGATTCCAGATTCCAGATTCCAGATTCCGAATTCGAGACTCCAGATTCCCGAATCCTTCTTCATCCGGAATCCGGAATTGGGAATCGTGAATCCCTCTTGAGTTGCGGCCGAAGGCCGCGTTAGCTCGACACGGTCAATCCACGATGCGAGTGCCCTCAATGCCGACGGATAATGTCTCAGGATGATGATCGGGGAGATCGGGTAACCACAAGGCGAGGAGCGTCGCCGGCAGGAAAAGCAACCCGGCGCAGAGGAGGGCAATCCGATAGTCCCCCACGTTTGAGAATAGCCCGAAGATGACGGTTCCGGCCGCCGCGGCGATGCGACCGATGTTGTAACAGAAGCCGGCCCCGGTCGTTCTCAGCAAGACCGGGAATAGCGGCGGCAGATACATCGTGAAGAGCGCGAACAGGCCGCTCGCTGCGCCCATGATCGGAAGAAGGGCCAGCAAGGTGGTGTGGCTGCGCGGCACGATGTAGATCGCGACCATGGCCAGCCCGTAAGCCAGGCACAAGAGCGCGATCGACCGCCGGTAGCCCATCACCAGGGCCAGTTTCGCCGCGAGGAAGTTGCCGAGGATGGACGCCACCATCACCAGGAGGTTGGCGACGCTGGCCAGTTCGTTCTTCCGGACGGGAGACATGTCGATCACATCCGGCAGGTTCCGCAAATGTTGCTGGTACCAGAAAATGAAGGCCCAGTGGGCTGTCAGGCTCACGGAGCAAACCAGGATCGTGAGGATGGTCGTGCGGCGGACCTCGCCGCGGAACAGGTTGACGATGCCCGGACTCGCATCGGTCGCCTGCCGTTTGGCCGCTCGCCATTCCTCGGTCTCGGGGACCTCACGGCGGACCCATAACACAAGGAGGGCCGGCAGCACGCCGACCAGGAAGACCACGCGGGGGTTCTGGCCCGCCAGCAGAAACGTCGCGCACGAGGCCAGCAGGATTCCGACGTTGACGCCGCTCTGGAGCACGGCCGCGATCCAGGGACGCCAGCGGCGAGGCCACGTCTCCGACAGCAGCGAGGCGCCGACCGCCCACTCGCCGCCGATGCCGAGGGCGGCCAGGAATCGGACGATGAGCAGTTGCCACCAGGTCTGCACGAAGAAGGCCAGGCCGGTAAAGAGCGCGTAGGTGAGGATCGTCAGGCAGAGCGTGCGGCTGCGGCCGATCAGGTCGCCGACGCGACCGAAGAAGCCGCCGCCGAGTGCCCAGCCGACCAGGAACGCAGCCTGGATCCATGAGCTGTACCAGCCGACGACCTCGTTCCGCGTGTCGGTCACCCCGATCAGCTCGGCGACAAACGGGGCCGCGACCAGGACATATAGATGCATGTCCAGGCCGTCGAACAGCCAGCCGAGCCAGGCGGCGATCCCGGACTTCCACTGGTACGGCGACAGGTCGCGCAGACTCTGGATCTCGCGGCGCGGGGATGCGTCCGATCCGCCTATTGACATAGGACCACCTGCGCGGGGTTGATCGCCTGGTATTTCCCCTTGTTCGCCGTGATCTCGAACGCCTGGGGAACCGTTTCAAGGCCGGACAGGACGTGCGTGATCGTCGATTTCAGCCTCACGCGACCCGAGGCCACCAGCCGGACCGTATGTTCCAGGTGGGCCAGCGTGCTGATGTCTGGAAAGAGAAATCGGAGGCTGCGCTCGCGCAGGAGGTTGACGTCGAGTTGCAGCGGAGCGCCGAACCAGGAGACACCGACAAGCTTGCCCCCGGAGCGGACCGACTCGATCGCCTGCATCAACGACCGAGTGCCCGCGAGGCCCTGCTTCGGGCTCCCTCCCGCGCATTCGAAGACGACATCGGCGCCATTGCCGCCGGTCAGCCGCTGGATGGCGGCGACGGGATCGTCGGCCCGGGCATTCACGGCAAGGTCCGCTCCAAGTTCTCGAGAGACCCGGCAGGATTCGTCGCGCACGTCGACGGTGACGATCAATCCGGCACCGCTGGAGCGGGCGATCTGGAGGCACTCCAGACCCATGCTCCCTTGCCCGTAGATCGCGACGGAATCGCCGATGGCGATGCCGGCGGTCTCGACGGCCGCGACGCTGTCGCTGAGGGATTGTAAGCAGGCGGCCTCGCTGTCCGAGATCCGATCGTCCACGCGCACCAGCGCGATCTCGGGGAGGAGGGCTCGCTCGGCGAAACAGCCGGGAAGCTGGAAGCCGATGATCGGTCCCTTGCGGCAGAGGTGGTCCTTGCCGTCGAGACAGAACGAGCAGGAGCCGCAGGGCAGTTTCGCTCGCGCCGCCACGCGATCGCCCGGCCGAACCCGCGTGACGCCTGGTCCAACCTCGACGACTCGGGCGCAGAACTCATGGCCGAAGAGCTGCACGGGGGCCTCGGTCTCGAGCCGGCGTTTGATGGCCTCATAGGCGAGGGTCGGGATGCCGAAGGCGAGCTGGGCCTCGGTGACGCTGGGCTGCACGCAGAGCGGTTCGGCGATCACGTGGCCCGGCCGGCAAACCAGCTCCGGGACCTCGTCGAGCCGCATGTCGCCGAAACCGTGGAATCGCCAGGCTTTCATGATCGACTCCTGAGACGTCTCGCGGTTTTCTTTCAGTTCGCGGCATGTCCGGTTGTGTCCGGATGTCTGGATCGATGCGTGTGCTTTGTGCCTTCGTAAGGAGTCATCTGTCATCACTGGGAAATCACCTCTTCCAAACGCGAACGAAACGCCAAAAAGCTATGCATCTGGATCCTATCAACATCGATCGTACCATCTTCGATCATCCCACAAAGCGCCTCGACCAGAGGCGCATCGCCGCTCAGCCGTTGATTCAGCTCTCTCTTGAGCGAATTCGGCGAGTTGTCGTTGCCGGACCGGTCCTCCAGATCCGCGCAGCTCTGATAGGAGTTGGGCTTGAGGGCACACAACAACCACGCCTCCGACTTGGGCTTGGGGATCATCGGCACGCCGCGCGGGAAACGCTCTTCCGCGAAACCATCGAGCATGGATCGACGTTTATCCTCCCAAAGGCCCCGCCCGGCGGATGCCGTGCCATCGGAGTCCCTGAAGAGGATCGCGACGACGTCGTCTCGCTTGACTACCATTGACTCTCCGGCGATCCTCGCCAGAACCCGGGCATTGTTGAAGAAGTACCGCGTCTCTTTCGCACGTTTCTTACCGGGCAAACCGAGTGCCTTGGGCGCCGCTTTCAACTCGACGGCTCGCGTGCTGAGACCTCGCTCTGAGACGAAGTCATAACACCCGGCGTCGAGCAGGGAGTACGCGTGCCGCCCGCTCACAATCCGATCGATAAACATCGCCATGGGACCATGGATCAGAACTCCTCCCTCGCAACGATCCGCACCATCACGACAAACTCCCAGGTCGCTCGGCCCTTCTCCGCTCAGCAAGAAATACATGCTCATCGTCCTGCGGCAACCTGGGCGATCTCGTCGGCCAGGTCAGTAAGGTTGGTATCCGCGAACGCTTCGCCAGGGCCCATGAATTTCAACTTCTCTGCCAGTGATGGGATCGAGAAGAAACGAATCGCACGCGTGGCGCCCGACTCGTTCTTGTAGAGGTAGATCACCCCGGCGCGGGCAATCTCGTCATCCAGGTAGTTCAGGATCACGGGACTGTGCGTCGTCACCATCACCTGCTGCGGAGCGGATACGAGCGCGTCGAGCAGGAACTCGACCAGTTCCGGATTGATCCCGTTCTCGACTTCATCGAACAGGAGGAACTCATGGCGGTCGTCCTGGATCTCCGCGAGGATGGCGATGAGCCGGAGCATCCCGTCATTGATATGCCTCGCCTCCGTCACCAACTTCCTGCCGCCGTAAGATTCCTGGATCTCCAATTGTTTCCAACCCGAGCGCAGAGCCTTGGTTCCCAGGGTCTCGAGGTGGGGATAAGCCTTTTTCAATCGGGAAGTGAGCTGTTCCCGGCCACCTGATCCCAGCTCATGGACGAACGCCGACAAACGCCTCCCACCCCGTCCGATCGAATCTCCCGCATCCCTGGTCCGTTGACGTAAGTTCTCCGGCGAGAGCAGATCGAGCGACCGAACGCCTGCGAAGAATCGCTTGAACTCGATCAGTGACGGCGGGAGGATCTCCTCACGTAGCTGGGATAAGACTGATCCCTCATAACTGAACGCAATCGTCTCCCTGAGGTTGACGTCCACGTTCGCCAAATCAGGACTGTTGCCGATCAAGAGCTCTCCCTCCTGGACCCTGAGAATGGCGTCCCGCGATTGGATGATCTCCCCAGTGCAATGTAGTCGCGTTGTGTTGAAGCTCGCCGACCAGTACCCCCGATACTTCCCGTCTTCCGAAACCAAGGTCACGACGAAAGGGATGTTCTTGAGGGGGGAGAGCCGGGAATGAAGATCCTTGGGATTCCAGTGCCGCTCACTAAGCCATCCCTTGACGTCGCCACGAACCAGTTGAGCCAGGAAGTCGATGAACTGAAGGACCGTGGACTTGCCGGCGCCGTTGAGACCGATCAAACAGTTGAACTTCGCGAGCTCCATATCGAACCCGACGAGCGACTTGAAATTCCTTGCCGTGATTTTCAGGATTCTCAGGGGCATGTTCATCTCGGTTCTGTCTCGCAGCTCAATCCTCATCGACGCCACCAGTTACGACATAGACTTCGGCCAGCAGGTCGCCAAACTTACGGTAGTTGACCTTCACGCCGTCGTCGAGATCGAGGGTGGCCCTCATACCATCGTAAGGATTCAAGCCATTTTGTTCATCGAACTGAGAAGACGAGCCCTGCGGGGCCATCCGTTCGACGCCCGACGTGGGGCCCCGATGAGCCGTATCGTCCTCAACTCTGGCGGACGAATTTCTGAAGCGAGTGGCAGTCGGCGGGAACCGCGCCGCTATTGCCGCCCGCCGACCAGGTCACTTCGCCGACGTAGAGGTCGCCCCGCGAATCGAGGCAGAGGTCATGGGGCGCGTAGAAGTCGCCGGGGGCACACGGGTTTGACCCACCGCCCCAGCGGGCGAGCAGCCGGCCGTCGGGATCGAAGACGCTGACCCGTCCCCCGGGCGCGTCCGGGGTTGGTGCGGTCGTACCCGGCCACATCCCCGCGCGGAAGCCCAGCTCCGCGACGTACACGCGCCCGCCGGTGTCGACGAGGACCTGGCAGGGCCGCGCGACGTCGGTCCATTCCTTGAGGAAGAAGCCGTCGCGGCTGAAGAACTGAAGGCGACTGTTCTCCCGGTCGGCCACGACGACCGTGCCGTCCGGCCCCACGGCGATCCCGTGCGGCAGCCGAAACTCGCCAGGTGCTCCGCCAGGCCCGCCCCATGAAGCGAGGTGTACGCCATCAGGCGTATAGCGATGGACGCACGCATTACCATATCCATCGGCGATGTACAATGAACCGTCCGCGGCCAATGCCAGGTTGGTCGGATAATGGAACGGCGGCCCGGCGCGGCAGATCGTCCGGAAGTCCATGCTGGTGGCGCCCGTGTCCGAGGAACATCCGCTCTTGCCCAGCATCCCCACCGGTTTCCCCTCGGGCGTGAACATCTTCACGGTGTGGTCGAGATCGTCGGTGCAATACACCGTATCGTCAGGCCCGATCGTGATCCCGTGCGGTCGCGCGAAGAGGTTTTCTCCCCATGAGCCGATGAATCGGCCTTCGCGGTCTAAGATGATGATGGGATGGTCGCCCCGGTTGAAAACGAAGACCCGGTCGTGCGAGTCGGTCGCGACGCCGGCCACCTCGACGAAACGCCACCCATCGGGCAACATCCCCCAGCCTTCAGACGCTGCGAATCGCGGCGCAGTCGCTTACGGTTTTCTCAGGATTCATGCCTCGAACTCCCGCACCATGGACCTCAACCGGCCCAGGGGAGATGGTAGCCGGTCGCGTTTAGACGGATCCGGTAAAGGCTCTTATCCACGGTGATATAGAGCACATTCTTATCGTCGCCGATGCCAAAATCGACATTGCTCGGGTTGCCAACGGGCTCGCGAGCGGCCTGCTGCGGCTCGCCGGTCTTGATGAAGGCCACTTCCTTGCCGGTCGGGTCAATCACGAGGACGCCGGGGCGACTCGGCTTACGGGAGGCCAGGTAGATTCGACCCTCGGTGTCAACGGTCATCCCGTCACTCCCTTCCTCGTCGGCGAAGTCGATGAGGGTGCGCCGCGGGCCGTTCACGAGCCCGTCCGAGCCGAGGGGAAACGCATAGACCTTCATCGCCCCAAGTTTGGGCTTCGGGGCGGTGGGGTCGATCCGGTCGGTGCCATTGTTGTGATCGGCGACATAGAGTGAATTCTGGTCGGGGCTGATCGCGATGCCGTTGGGCTTCTCGACGTCATGGGTGACCTCGACGATGGTCCCGTCGGTGTCGAGCCGGTAGACGGCGTGGTACTTCAGCTCGCGAGGTTCGGTGCCCAGGTAACGCGGGTCGGTGAAATAGATTCGCCCTTTCTCGTCGATGCAAAGGTCGTTGCAGGCGTTGAATCGCTTGCCTTCGAAACGGTCGGCGATGACCCGTCGCTCGCCGGTCTTCACGTCCCAGCGCACCACGCCGCGGCCACCGCCGTCGGAGCCCTCGCAGGCGATGAGGAAGCCCTTGGCGTCGAACATCAGGCCGTTCGACTTGTGACTGTCCTGGGCGAAGACCGAGGTCAACTTCGTGCGTGGGTCGAACCGCATGATCATGCCTTTGTCTTCACCGAAGGGGATCTCCGAGAAGTACATCGTGCCGTCCGGCGCGGCGGCGACGCCTTCCGTCAGTCCCCCTCGGATCGGGGCGGCTCGGGTGTAGAGCAACTCCAACCTGGCCTCTGGCGGAACGAGGTCGTCAGCCGCAACCGTCACGGTGGCCCCGAGAATGAACCCCACGGTCGCGGAGAGTGCAGACCGTCGCATGAGAGTCTCCTGGAGGTTAGGAAAGACAAGGTTCCGTTACACGACCCCGGCCACGAACACCAAGCTGAGGCTTTCTTGCAGGCGGTTGAACTCGACATATAATCCCGCCTGATGGACCGCGGAGGAGAGGCGGACCGCTGTGTATGGGTGCGGCACACTTGTCTTGTCTTCGACCATGGCCGGGCCGATGTCATCGGTCCCGTCATGGATCATTCCTCGCTTGATCTCCACAGCCGCGATTCAGCCACCGAGTGTGTTCCTGTTGGGGGGGCACAGTTACGTCGCAGGCGGACGTCAACCACCGAGGCAAGCAACGAGTGAATGTCCCAGATTTGTCCGTTGATGTAAAGCCGCACGAGCCGCACACCCGTTTGAATGATCCAGGCCGAGTTCCTCGCGTGCTGGTGCGGTCCTTGCTCGAGCAGGGGTGCGGCTGGTGGGCTACCCCGAATTCGCCATCAGCTCCCCTCGCGACTCACGGGCCCTCCTCAGAAATATCAAGACGCTCAGCGTTCTGTGACGTGTTTCGTAATCCCGCGTCGCATAGAGACCTGACGAGCACGGCGGGCCATCGCCGGGCGTGAGGGCCCGGAGTCCCAGGCGTGTTCGCTGAACCCGAGGATCGTCGTGCCCTAATCACGGAGAGTCGGAAGTGTCTCCCTCGCAAGATTCGGCATTTGTCGGACGCCATGCAGGACGAGGCGACCGAGGTGTTTCCAGACAGTCTCCCGATCCTGGGACGGATGGTCCTCACCGATTCATCGGTGTCAGTCGTACCCTTGAGAGTCTGGCAAGACCCCGGTGGTTGCAAAGCCTTCCAGTTTCTCAACAGGTCTTTCCAGAACCTCTAACAGGCCCTGACAAGAAGGAGACAGGCATCTCGATGACTCGGAGCCAGTCCCCTTCGAGTTAGGGCTTCGTAGGGCGGGTTTTCGGTCCGTTCGAGAGGCCCTGATCCCGAGCATCCCTCAGGGCAGGGCTCGGCGATTCCCAATCGCCATCACGCGCCGCGTACCGACCAGTTCGGCCAGGTCGGACGCCGAGCGAGGCAGGCTCTCCAGACTCCCGGTCGCTCCGACCGGGCGCTCCGGGAAGCGTCCGCGCCGTGGCGTGTACCGTCGTCAGCATTGAGCTCGGCCCGGCGAGCATCCACCCCGGGTCCGCTTTGGGTCCCATGTCCCGTTGGGTCGGCCTCTGCCTCGGTGTCAACCGTGGAGAGACTGCGTATCAGGTCACTTACTTCGAGAGGATACTGCAATGAGATTCTGGAATCGATCGAATCGGCAGGACGACCGTTCTCTTCGCGCCGTCACAAGAGCTCGGGGACCGAGCCGTAAACTCCGGCTTCAGTTGGAGGACCTCGAGGGGCGGACGCTCCTCTCCACGTACACGATCTCCGAGTCCTTCTCCTCCGGAGTTCCGGTTGTCCGAGAGACGGTTAACAACGTCACGACGACTTTCGTCAACCCGACTTCGCCGTTCGTGGTCAACACGGGAAGTGGAGGCAACACGATCAACATCCTGGACACCTCGGCCCACATTGCCATCACGGTCAACAGCCTCGGCGACGGCTCGGCCTTCGACACGGTCAACGTGGGCAACGCCGGCAGCGTGCAGGGGATTCTCGGCGCCGTGACCGTCCAGAACCCGCCCAGCTTCACGACGCTCAACATCAACGACTCGGCCGACACTGTCGCGCGGACCGTCGGTCTGAGCACGTTCGTCTCGGGCGGGGCCAACTGGGGCACGATTACCGGGCTGGCTCCGGCCGCGATCAATTACAAGTACGCCGACACCAGCGGCGTGAACGTCACGACCGGCTCGGGCAACGACACGGTCGGCGTGTTCGGCACCGGTGTGCCGACCAGCATCAGCACGAGCGGCGGTCACGACACGCTCAACCTGGGCAACGGAGGCAGCGTGCAGTCCCTCTTCGGCACCCTGAGCATCCAGAATCCGCACGGCGCCGACACGATCAACATCAACGACTCGGCCGACACGACGGCGCGAACCATGACGCTGAGCACGTTCGTCTCGGGCGGGGCCAACTGGGGCACGATCACCGGGCTGGCTCCGGCCGCGATCAATTACAAGTACGCCGGCACCAGCGGCGTGAGCCTCATCACCAGCGCGGGCGACGACGTGGTCAACGTGCGGGCTACCGGCGTGGCGACCACCTTGAACTCCCAGTTAGGCCACGACACGGTCAACGTGGGCAACGCCGGCAGCGTGCAGGGCATCCTTGGCGCCCTGACCATCCAGAACACCCCCAGCTTCACGACGCTCAATGTCAACGACTCGGCCGACACCGTGGCGCGGACCACGACCTTGAGCACGTTCGTCTCAGGCGGGGCCAACTTCGGCACGATCACCGGGCTGGCTCCGGCCGCGATCAATTACAAGTACGCCGACATCAGCAGCGTGAACGTCACGACCGGCTCGGCCGCCGACACGGTCAACGTGCCGCGCTACCGGCGTCGCGACCAATTTGAGCAGCCTCGGGGGACACGACACGGTCAACGTGGGCAACGCCGGCAGCGTGCAGGGCATCCTCGGCGCCCTGAGCGTCCAGAACCCGCCCTTCGTCAACACGGTCAACGTCAACGACTCGGCCGACACCGTGGCGCGGACCGTGAGTCTGAGCACGTTCGTCGTAGACGGCTTCAACTGGGACTCGATCACCGGGCTGGCCCCGGCCGCGATCAACTACAAGGACGCCGACACCATCGCCGCGAACATCACGACCGGCAGGGCCGCCGATACGGTCAACGTGCTCGCCATCGACGCGGTGACCGGCCTGAGTTCCGGGGGCGGCAACGACACGGTCAACGTGGGCAACGCCGGCAGCCAGCGAGGCATCCTCATGCCTCTGAGCGTCCAGAACCCGCACGGCTCCGACACGATCAACGTCAACGACTCGGCGGACACCGTGGCGCGGACCGTGGTCTTGAACACGTTCGTCTCGGGCGGTGCCAACTTCGGCTCGATCACCGGGCTGGCGGCGGAGATCGACTACAAGTTCGTCGGCACCAGCGGCGTGAACCTCACGACCGGCTCGGCTGCCGACACGGTCAACGTCCTCGCCACCGGCGTGGCGACCAGCTTGAGCAGTAGCGGCGGGCGCGACACGGTCAACGTCGGCAACGGCACCATGCAGAACATCCGCGGTGCCTTGAGCGTCCAGAACCCGCCTAGCTTCACCACGCTCAACGTCGACGACTCGGCCGATACCGTGGCGCGGACCGTGACCTTGAACACCTCCGACTCGGGCATCCAGAACTGGAGCGTGATCACCGGGCTGGCGCCGGCGACGATCGACTTCAGCAACTTCGACATCAGCAGCTTGAACGTCAGGACCGGCGTGGGGAACGACACGGTCAACGTGCTCGCCACCGGCGTCGCGACCAACCTGAGCACCAGTGGCGGGCACGACACGGTCAACGTCGGCAATGCCGGCAGTCTTCAAGGCATCCTCGGTGTCCTGACCATCCAGAATCCGCCCAGCACGGACACGATCAACGTCAACGACGCGGTCGATGCGACGGCGCGGACTGTCGTGCTGAACACGTTCACCTCGGGCGGCGCGAACTGGGGCTCAATCACCGGGCTGGCACCTGCGGCGATCGACTACAAGTACATCGACACCAGCGGCGTGAACATCACGACGGGCCTGGCCAACGGCACCACGATCAATGTGCTCGCCACCGGCGTGCCGACCAGCCTGAGCTCCAACCTCGGCGGCGACACGGTGAACGTGGGCAACGCCGGAAGTGTGCAGGGTATCCTCGGGGCACTGACGATCCAGAACCCGCCCAGCTTCGACACGATCAATATCGACGACTCGGAGGACGGCGTGGCTCGGAACGTGACTTTGAGCACGTTCGTCTCGGGCGGGGCGAACTTCGGCTCGATCACCGGTCTGGCTCCCGCGGCGATCAAATATAAATATGCCGACACCAGCGGCGTGAATCTCACGACCGGCTTCGCCGACGACACGGTCAACGTACGCGCCACGGGAGTAGTGACCAACCTGAGCACTCTCGGCGGCAACGACACGGTCAACGTGGGTAACGCCGGCAGCGCGCAGGGCATCCTCGGCGCCCTGACCATCCAGAACCCGGGCGGCTTCACTTCGGTCCACGTCGACGACTCGACCGACACCGTGGCGCGGACCGCGACCTTGAGCACGTTTAACTCGGGCGGATTCGACTGGGGCTCGATCATCGGGCTGGCCCCGGCGTCGATCGTCTACAAGTACGCCGACACCAGTAACGTGAACGTCACGACCGGCTCGGGCGCCGACACGGTCAACGTCCTCGCCACCGGCAGGACGACCAACCTGAGCACCAGCGGCGGGCACGACACGGTCAATGTGGGCAACGCCGGCAGTGTGCAGGGCATCACCGGCACCCTGATCATCCAGAACCTGCACAGCACCGACACGGTCAACGTCAACGACTCGGCCGACGCGACGGGGCGGGGCGTGGGGCTGAGCAACAACGGCCCGAACCTGGGCGCGATCGGCGGGCTGGCTCCGGCGCTGATCGAGTACAGTTACTCCGGCACCAGCGGCGTGAACCTCACGACCGGCTCGGGCAACGACACGGTCTTCGTGTTCCAGACCGGCGTCGCGACCAACCTGAGCACCAGCGGAGGTCGTGACATTATCAACGTGGGCAACTTCGGCAACCTGCAGGATATCCGGGGCGCCGTGACCATCCAGAACCCGCCTAGCTTCGACACGATCAACGTCAACGACTCGGTCGAACACCGTGGCGCGGACCGCGACCCTGAGCACGGTCGTCTCCGGCGGTGCGAACTGGGGCTCGATCACCGGCCTGGCTCCGGCCGCAATCAACTTCAAGTACGCCGACACCACGAGCCTGTCCATCCTGACCGGCTCGGGCAACGACACGGTCAACGTGCTCGCCACCGGCGTGACGACCAACCTGAGCTCGTTCGGCGGGCATGACACGGTCAACGTGGGCAACGCCGGCAGCGTGCAGGGCATCCTCGGCGCCCTGAACATCCAGAACCCGCCCAACTTCACGACGCTCAACATCAACGACTCGGCCGACGCAACGGCGAGGTTCGCGACGCTGAGCACGTTCGCCTCGGCCGGCGCGAACTGGGGCTCGATCACCGGGCTGGCTCCGGCGGCGATCAACTTCAAGTTCGCCGACACCAGCAGCCCTGTCAACATCTCGACGGCCGTCGGCCGCGTTTCGTGGATTGTATCCACCAATGCGCTTGCGAGTGTCACCGGTGTGGTGGTGAAGGACAACGGTACTCAAATCAACTAGCTCCGCATCGACTCTCACCCCGGGGGCGCTCCGCGCCCCGGGGTGAATCGATCGGTGCGGAGCTGTCTGATCTGAACGAATTACGCTGACTTCCTGACGAATCTGTGCCAGGCCCCCTTGTCAGAAGGCCAACACCAGGGCGCCGTCCACTTGAAGTGCGCCCCTGGGATTGGACCACCTGAGGGCCGTCCTTAATGGTATGGCCAGCAGGACTGCCTTTCGAGAAGAATCTGCCGAAAGTCCCGCCCTCCCGCCCTCCAGTCCTGATCCGAGTGCCATTGGTAACGACTCGCGAATCTGCCACCCGAACGGCCCCCAGCCCTCATGGAAGCTCTCCGCGGGGCCGAGTCGTCTTGGACGGAGGGCCGCGAGCGGTCAAGCGGGCCAGGCTCGCATCGCCATCGCCGCGACCCGCCGCAACTCCGTCTCGGTCGCCCCGCTCGCCGCCTGGACCGCCAGCCCGTTCAGGACCGTGGCGACGTATCGCGCCAGTAACGCGCAGTCGGTCCCCCCCGGCAGGTCGCCCTCCCGCACGGCCCGATCGAACCGCTCCCGCAACGCCGCGACCGTCGCCTGCCTCAAGCGGGCCAGCTCCCGACGGACCGGCTCCGCCTCCTCGCCGCACGCGAGCGCCCCGGAGACGATCATGCAGCCTCGCGACCTGCTCCGATCGCGCTGCATACGGACGAACCCCGAGAAGATGGCCTCGGCTACGGCGCGCGCGGTCGGCTTCTTGAAGGCTTCGTTCACGAACGACTGCGGGCCCGTCTGGTAGCGGTCGAGGGCCTTGTGGAAGAGCTGCTCCTTGTTGCCGAAGGCGGCGTAGAGGCTCGGCCGGTTGATCCCCATCGCCTTGGTCAGCTCCGGGAGCGTGGCCCCCTCGTACCCGCGCGCCAGAACACCTCCAGCGCCCGATCCAGCGCCTCGTCCGCGTCGAACTGCCGCACTCGCCCCGAGGGCATGCCGACCTCCCATCGAGAATTGTCTTGCTGGCCCTTGACGGGCCCCGTACACTTTCACTGTACCGCACGGTACAGAAAACTCAAGGAGGCAGACCGACATGTCCGACCGACTTGCGGGCAAGGTGGAGGTGGTGACCGGGGCGTCCAGGGGCGTCGGCGAGGGGATCGCCGAGGCCAGGGTCTCGGTCGTATCGCCAGGGTGACCGGCGCCGTCAGCGGAGGGTCACGAATCATGCCGAACGAATCGACGACGCGCACCGCTGTGGTGGTGGGCGCGACTGGAATCATCGGCCGGGCGATCGCGGCGAAGCTCGCCGGGCTTGGCGGATGGCGTGTGCTCGGGGTCACGCGGTCCGGGGGCACCGTCCCCGGCGTCGACGAGGCCATCGCCGTCGACCTGCGCGACTCGGAGGAAGCCCGCCGGCGACTGGCCCCCGCCGCCGGCGCGACCCACCTGTTCTTCGCGGCCTACCTGCCCCAGGCGAACTGGGCGGCGGAGGTCGGGCCGAACCGCGAGTTGCTGGTCAACGCGGTCGAGGGGCTGGAGGCCGTCGGCGCCCCCTTGCAGCACGTCACACTCATCACCGGGGCCAAGTACTACGGCGTCCACCTCGGCCCGTCTGCGGCGCCCGCCGCGGAGACCGAGCCGCGGCACCTCGGGCCGAACTTCTACTACGACCAGGAGGACTACCTGCGGTCGCGCCGCGATGCCACCTGGCGCTGGACCCACCTGGTCCCGACCCACCTGACCGGCTTCGCCACCGGCAACCCGATGAACCTGGCTCTGTCGGTCGCCGTCTACGCGTCGCTCGTCCGCGCGGCCGGGCTCCGCCTCGATTTCCCGGGTTCCGCGGCGGCCTTCGGCACCATGACCCAGGTCGTCAACGCCGAGCAGCTCGCCGAGGCGTCCGCTTGGTCGGCGGTGACGCCGCAGGCGGCGGGCGAGGTCTTCAACGTCGCCAACGGCGACCCGACGCGGTGGTCACACCTCTGGCCCGCGTTCGCGGACTACTTCGGGGTCCCCACCGGCGGCCCGCGCCCGATACCGCTGTCCTCCTTCATGCCGGAGCTGGCTCCGCTCTGGAGGGATATGGCGGCGAAATATGGGCTCGCCCAGCCCGAACTCGGGTCGCTCGTGAACTGGGGCTTCCTCGAGTTCATGTTCGCGATCGAGTACGACATCGTGCTGGCACTCGGCAAGATCCGCCGGGCCGGCTTCACCCGGCACCCCGATACGCTGGAGGGCTTCTTGAGGCGGTTCGACGAGTATCGCCGCGCCCGGATCATCCCGACCTTCTGATCGCCGTCGCCGCGCAGGTCACGTTCGGCGCCCGGGCCGACAACACCGCAGTCGATCAGACCGACGCACGCAAGGCGACTGTCCGGAGCATCGGTCGACCCGACGAATGGCACTAGCATAGGCGCAAATCGCTGTCGGGCTTGAACTTGCAAACACGGGCTTTTCCTGCTCCTTGGGCTTTATTCCCGGGGTCTCCATCGGAACCCTATTTTCCCGCCTAGTCTACTAACAATTATTGACAATATTAATATAATTCCCGCGAGAAGCCGATCCTTCAGGTACAAAGCCTTTATCAGAATCGATTTGCCGCTAAGCTCGTGATGAGGTAGGCGGCCAGCCCCTTGATCTCAAGGGAATCCAACCGCCCCCTCCCGAACCGGACAGGCACGTTTTCGTGCATCCGGCTCTCCAGACACAGGATCTACATTTGTGTCACGGTCCAACCCGGTATGCCAGGTCCGCCAGTCGGAGGCCATCATATTCTCCTCGGTGGATCTTACGGTGGCACTCTCGGCAGACGGGCACTTGCTTCCGGTTCTGGAGTCGCATCAGCCAGGCAAACCCACCGACAGGTTTGCCCTCCATCTTTCGGATGTGACGGACGTGGTGCATCTGCACCCCGACCGTTGTTTCGCAGATGATGCATGGGTGGTCCAGGCGGGACCTTGTCCGGAATCGGACGTGCATCTCCAGTGGGTCGGTTTGATCTCTTCCCGTTAGAAATGCCGTGGGGTTCCGGGTCCAGTCGGAGTTGGCTTTGAAGAAGGTGTTCCGTTCCTTCCCCTCGCCGTCTTTCCAGTTGAATTGCAGAGTGCGTCCGTGTTCGCAGAGGAGCTGCTTAACGGGCTTCTGCAACTTGTGGGCTAAGGTCTTCGCAAGTGACAAATGCAGGATGTACTGGATACGGCTCATGGAGGCGAAGTTGTCAGCAAACCTGTAGTTGATTAGCGACAATTAGAATTCCCGCCCAGCGACAATCAGAATTCCCGCCTCCTCTCGCTTGGTTGTTCACTACGTGGTTTCCTCCTCGGTCAGGAGGCAACCACCATGACCAAGGACATCCAGGTTCTCAAGCTTCGCCAGCTTCTCGGCGAGGGAATGCCGCTCTACCGTGCGGCTTGGAAGGTGGGTATGGACGCCAAGACCGCTCAAAAGTACCGAGACTCGGATCGCCTGCCCAGTGAATCGTGGACTCCCAAGACCTGGCGGACCCGGGAGGATCCGTTCCAGGAAGTCTGGCCGGAACTCCACGATCGGCTGGTGCTCAACCCGGGGCTCCAAGCCAAGACCCTGTTTGAGGATCTTCAGCATCGCTTCCCGGGCCGGTTCCCCGACGGCCAGCTCCGGACCTTGCAACGGAAGATCAAAGCGTGGCGGGCCACCGACGGTCCACCCAAGGAGGTTTTCTTCGATCAGATCCACACGCCCGGCGCGTTCGGCGCCTCCGACTTCACTTCCCTGAACGATTTGCAGGTCACACTCGCTGGCCAATCGTTCGATCACCTGGTCTATCACTTCGTTCTGACCTACTCCAACTGGGAGACCGGCACCGTCTGTTTCTCCGAAAGTTTCGAGAGCCTCAGCCAGGGGCTCCAGAACGCCCTTTGGGAACTGGGAGGGGTTCCCCAGACTCATCGCACCGATCGGCTCACGGCCGCGGTCAACAACCTCGGCGATCGGGACTTGTTCCAGCAACGATACCGCGCCTTGATGGCCCACTATGGCATGGCACCTCAAGCCATCCAGGCTGGTAAGGCCAACCAGAACGGAGACGCCGAACAGAGTCATAACCGGTTCAAACAAGCGATGGATCAGGCCCTGATGTTGCGCAGCGGCCGCGATTTCGCCGACCGAGCAGCCTACGAGCTGTTCCTTCGCCAGGTCTTCGCTCAGCGCAACAGCGGACGGATCCCGCGGTTCACCGAGGAACGACTGTTGCTGAAGGACCTCCCCTCGCGGCGGGTGGACGCCTGGCACCGGCGCCGGGTGCGGGTCACCCAGGGGAGTACGATCCGGGTTGGCTCCAACACCTACTCGGTGCCGAGCCGACTCATCGGTGAACAGGTCGATGTCCATGTGATGGCGGAATGCCTGGAGGTGTGGCACGGCGGGCGCTGATTGAAAGGGTCCCTCGGCAGCGCGGCCACAACAAACACGTGATTAACTATCGGCACGTGATCGACTGGTTGGTGCGCAAGCCGGGGGCGTTCGCGGCCTATCGGCACCGGGACGCGATGTTCCCAACCGGCCGGTTTCGCCGAGCCTACGACGTCTTGCTGGCACAAAGCCCGGCCCGCGCCACCAAGGATTATCTCCGGATCCTGGAGTTGGCGGCGAAGGAGTCGGAAGTCGGGGTCAACGCCGTCCTGGGCCGGCTCTTGGACGGGAACATGCCGATCACCCCGACCGTCGTCACGGAGCACCTGGGTCACGACCTGGGCCTGCCTCGCGCGATGGAGGTGGTCGTCACGACGGTGGATTTGTCGATGTACGACCTGTTACTCGAGACCAGGGAGGATATTCCATCAGTAAGCCAATCGATGTGCATGAGTCTCTGACGGACTGCCTTCGCGAGCTCCACCTGCCGACGATCCGGCAGGCGTACGAATCGGCGGCGGCACGAGCCCGTCAGGAGTCGAACCAGTTACGAACGTTACCTCCTGGATCTGGCGGAGCGCGAGTGCGAGTCGCGGCGTTCCCACCGGGTCGAGCGGTTGTTGCGAGAATCGAGGCTGTTCATGGAAAAGAACCTGTCAAGCCTGGACCTGAAGCGACTGCCGTCCAAGGCGGCGCAGCAGGTCAGAACTCTGCTCGAAGGCGATTTTGTTGGACGAAATGACAATGTGCTCATATTCGGGAATCCCGGCAGTGGCAAGAGCCACGTGGCGTGCGCGATCGGGCAGGAACTGATCCGCTCGGGGCGGAAGGTGATGTTCGCGACGTGCCGCTTGATGGTTCAAGATCTGTTGGCCGCGAAGCACAACCTGAAGCTGCGCGGTTTTCTCAAGAAGATTTCCCGATATGAGGTGCTGATCCTTGACGATATTGGATACGTACAATACAGCCGGGACGAGATGGAGGTGCTCTTCAACCTGCTGGCGGAACGGTACGAGCGCGGGAGCGTGATGCTGACGAGCAACCTGCCGTTTTCGGGATGGGAGGCGATCTTCAAGGATCCGATGACGACCGCCGCCGCCATCGACCGGCTGGTGCACCATAGCGTGATCGTGGAGTTGAACGTTCCGAGCTACCGAGCCGAGCAGGCCAAGAAGTCGCGTCAAAAGCCGGTGGAACCGACAGACGCACGAGAGGAGGGATGAACGAGCGCAGGAATGGTTGATCCCAGAGGCGAGAGGGATGGTCAATTGGCCAGAATCCCAGGGGCTTGTACACTATGGCCGAGTAGGGAATTCTAATTGTCGTCGACAAGGAAATCTAATTGTCGCTAATCACTGTAGTAGTTCAACAGCCCCCAATTGGTGCTGTTGAACAGTTCGATGATGTGCTTCACCTCCAGGCAGACCCACGCTGTCTTGGATCGGGCGATGCCCTCACCGTCACAGAAGCCCTTCTGGTGAAGACGCTTGACCAGTTTCCTGATCGGCGCTCGCATCAGCGGGCTCCACCCCGTACACCGGCGCCGGTAGTGCCGCCGTTGGTTGTGGCAGTGGGTAACCTTGGGCTGTGGGTTGACGGCCCCCACCTGAAGCCGCGTCCCGAGAAAGAAGGCCTCCTCGGTCTTGGCGTGAGTGACGACCGTCTTTTCCTGGCTGAGTTGCAGTTTCAGCCTGTCCCATAGGAACGCCTGAATCTCGTCCTTGATCTGTTCGGCCAGGGACCTCGGCCCCGTGACGCCGACGATCCAATCGTCTGCATATCTGATGTATTTGACTCTGACGAAGCCAGGGTCAAACGTGTCCATCGACGGGAGAGATCGCATCTGTTTCGTCAAAGCGCGAATCTCCGGCGTCATGATCCCACCTGACCGTTTCAACGCTCGCTGCCTGCGATAGTTGATCCGGTGATACTCGGGGCTGTCCTTCCGCTTGCTGCCCTTCTCGTACTTCTGCTGTAGTCCCTCGACGAAGAGGTCGAGTTCGTGCAGGTAGATGTTGGCGAGGATAGGGCTGGCCACGCTCCCCTGCGGGGTCCCGATAAACGAGGCCCCCGGTTCCTTCCTCCATAGGTAGCCTGCCCGGAGTGCTTTCCAGATCAGGCCGATGAAGCGTTCGTCCGAGATCCTCTTCCGGATCAGGGAAACCAGGACGTGGTGATCGATCTCGTCGAAGCAGGATTTTATATCCCCTTCGATGATCCACGTCACACCAGACCACTTGGTCCTGAACTCATGCAGGGCCGTGTGAGTCCCTCGACCAGGCCGAAAACCATGGCTACAGTCGCTAAAGGTAGGCCCTTTCGGACTGTCGTAGATCGCTTCGAGGATCACATGGATGACCTCTTGGACGATCTTGTCCCTTGGGGATGAGATGCCGAGAGGCCGCATCTTGCCATTTGCCTTGGGAATGTATTCCCGCCGCGAAGGCTTGAATTGGAAACCCTCGTCTCGCAGGGTCGCCACGATGTCGTCGATGGCATCCATGGAGAACCCATCGAGAGTCATCCCGTCGGTGCCAGGAGTCAAGTTCCCGGGAGCGGATTTGATTTTCTCATACGCGACGATGTAGAGATCCGTCTTGTAGAGGAGTCGATACAGATCCGCGTTGACCCAGTTGAGGTCCGTGTTGCACTTCCGCAGTGCTTCAAGCCTGAGTAGGGCTGAATGACTCATCCGAGTCACCCCTTTCTTGGTGAAGCCCTGTGTCCTGTCCCCCTTGGGCCGATGCCTACTACGGGGACTCTGTCGCCTTGGGCATTGCTGCCGTTAGGCGATCCCGTGGTTGTCGGTCAGGTCCGGTCCACGTTGAGGGCCTCCGTTCATCCCTTGCCCCTGCTCATTGCAGGGTGTGTCCTGCCGGAAGATCACGGAGGTGAATGGCATGCCCCCGTGAGACAGGAATCCGGGTTTCAGCGTCATTCCCGGCGGTGATCGAGCACACCCACTGGGACTGGAGTTCAAGCAATCCAGCCTTACCCATGCGTGGCCTAACTTGCGAACGTCTCTCGGCCCTTTGACGCTGGGCCTCACGTCGCTTCTTCCGCATGCTGTTGTCCCCTCGATCCTTTCGGTTGAAGGTCAGCGGAACGTTTGACCCGCCTTCTTCCAGCGGGGTCGGGGCACTCCCGACAAGACCAGACAAACCTTAGCCACGGCGACCCATTCGTCGATCCGACCAAAGCGCGCTGACGACAGTGGAAACCTCCGTGCTGACGAGTTCACTTCCGGAGCGGAGGTCCATGACGGCTCGTGGGCCGGAGGGTTTCAGTTCTTCACCTCGGCGGCTCGGATCTCGGGCCCCAGCACGATGCGGAAGCCGCGGAAACCGTTGGAGTTGTTGTGATTCCGGGAGCGCCATTGGCTGGTACACTGGTCCGCAGGGAGCCACCAGGCCCCGCCGCGGACAACGAAGGTCGTCTCCTTGTCGGGCCGGCCGATCTTGACCGGATCGACCGTCACATCGTTCTTGCTCTTCGGATACTCGGTCCAGGCATCGATACACCATTCCATGGCATTTCCATGCATGTCATACAGGCCCCAGGGGTTTGGCTGGGACTCGGCCACTTCGTGCGGCCGGCCACCACTGCGGGCCCGTGACCAGGCCCATTCTTCCGGCACGCTGAAATCCTGGTCAGAGCCGGCGCGACAGGCGTATTCCCACTCCGCCTCGGTCGGGAGGCGGTATTCGTACCCGGCGGGCAACCGGCCTGCTTCGCGCTCCAGGTCAGTGAGTTTCCGGCAGTACGCCGCCGCTTGGTCCCACGCCACCCAGTCCACCGGCAGATAGGGTGAGCCCGCGAACCGGCTGGGATTCGCACCGGTCACCTTGTTGTATTCCCTCTGGGTGACCTCGATCTGGGCCATCCAGTACCCCTTCGTCAAGCGCACGCGATGCCGCCCTTCGTCCTTCGGGTCCCGCGACCCCATCTCGAATTCGCCGGGCGGAATCCACGCCATCGGGGTATTGGTCGTCTTCAGGGCGAAACGCCTCCCGGCTCTCGGCCGCGCGGGATATCGCGCGAGGATCAGAGCCAGCCGCTCCGCGGTTTCGCGGGCATCCAAGGTCAGGTGGGACGGCGCGATCGGCCACTCGCAGGCTGCGAGGTCCTGGACCGTTAGAGGGCGGAGCGAGCAGCGGTGGATCACGGCGGAATCCGGGTTGTCCGACCGGATCCGCAGACAGCAGTCAGCCGGCCAGGCGAAGGTCGATACAACCCGGTTGTCCTCATGGAACAACGTTTGCCAGCCGTCCCCGACCACGACTCTCAGCTTGATCCGCATGCCCGTGGTGAAGCTCCGTCCCGGGCCGTGATACGCCACATCATTATACCATTGAACCAGCTTACACTCGGTCATCTCCTGCTTGGGATTCCATCGAAACTCGAGGTGTGATGCCTGGAACGGGTCGCCGAGTTGGAAATTGACGTCGCCGCCCTTGTTCAAGGTGAGTTCGACTTCAAACACGTATCGGGACACCGGCAATTGCGGGTAGCCGAGCGTGCCCTTGGTCGTGAGCCGGGCGAAGGCGTCGTTGGTCGCCCAAGGCGCGGTATTGGCGGACCCTTCGTTGAAACCCAGGGCATCGGGACCGAATCGGACGGGGTCGATGAATCGCCTGCCTCCCAACCCGTTGGTCTCGAGCCGGAACGGGTAGGGGCCATCGATAGCGGCAACCGGCGGCGCAGGGGTCCTGGGTCCATTGCTCCTTGCGACGGCCGGCTCGGTTTCCGCGACCTTCGGCCCGCCGACTTTGGTGGTGTCCTGAGCCAACTTGCGGTCGGCGTTCGAGAGCACGGTCGTCGGTGACGAGGGGGATGGCGTGCTGGACTCGACATCCGTTGACTCGTTCGCTGTGGGACGCCCCGGGGGAGATGGTCCCTTGGCGGTGTCGGCTCTCGTCGTTTGCGCCGCCGCGGGAGGATCGAGACGCACGCTGAGCTTCAGTTGCTTCCCCGATGGGAGGACCACGCTCTCGCCCAGGAGCACGTCGTCACCCCGCTTGACGAGCACGACGTGTTTGCCGGCGCGGGCCTCGATCTGGATGGGTTCGCCGCCGGTGCGGCTGCGCCTCAGCCGGTCTCCGTCGATCTCAACGACCGCGCTCGCAGGCACATTCTCGATCACGATCACCCCGTGCTGGGTCTTGAGGATCGCGGCCCACCAGGCGCCCGACAGACCCAGCAGCAACACACCGGCGGCGGCCCACCACCCCCGCGGCCCCAGCCGACGCCGCTTCGCAACCGCCGTCGTCCCTCGCTGAAGGAGATCCGGGCCGGCCTCGGGCCGGCTGGTGTCCAGGATCGTGTCGAACAGCGGATCCGTCTCGGAGAGATCGATCAGGCCCTCCAACATCGAACCCGGTCGCGTCGCATCCGACGGCCCTCCGGCCGTCGGATGTCCCACCTGAGAGGTGTCTGGCTTCGCCCCCCCGACAGTGACGCTCCCCTTCTTGAAGAACGGCGTCAGCGCCTCGGCGATCTCGGCCGGCTCCTGAAAGCGACCGGCCGGCTCCCTGGCCATCATCCTGGCGACCAGCATCGACAGCTCGGCGGGCACCTCGGCACGCACGTCGACGAGCGGCCGCGCATCCAGCGAGCAGTGGGCCTTGAGGAGGTCCTGGAGATTCCGATCCGGGTACGGCGGATGACCGCTCAGCAGGGAATAGAGCGTGCAGCCCAGGCTGTAGATGTCCGCGCGGATGTCGGCCCGCTGGGAGTCGACGATCTGCTCGGGTGCGATGAAATCGGGCGTGCCGAGCATCGCGCCGGTGCATGTGAGATGCTCGCCGAAGTCCATCGGGAGGCTCGGTATGCCGATCGTTAGCTCGCTCGCATTCTGCTCGCTGACCGCCTTGGACAGGCCGAAGTCGAGGACCTTGATCACCGGCCGATTCCTGTGGTGCGACAGCATCAGGTTCGCGGGCTTGATGTCGCGATGGACCAACCCCTCTTCGTGCGCGTGTTGCAACCCCAACGCCGCCTGGTGGACGAAATAACAGGCGTGGCTGATGGGCATCGGCCCCTTGGCCTTGACCATCCGGCGCAGGTCCAACCCCTCGACGTATTCCATGGCGAAGACGAGACTGGTGCCGCACCGGAACGCCGAGTACGCGCTCACGACGTTGGGATGTCGCAACCGGGCGACGGCGCGGATCTCCCGCAAGAAGCGGTCGAGCACGCCGGGTTGCTCGACGATTTGCTGGCCGATGACCTTGAGGACTTCGTGGCGGGCCATCAGGCGGTTGTGGGCGAGGTAGACGACGCCCATGCCGCCGACGCCCAGCTCGCGGACGATCTCGTAGTCGGTGTGGTTGGCCAGTTCGGGCGGTGGGGAGCCGGCCGGCGGACGGAACACGGAACTGGCGCGAGTCGGCCCGACCGGCTCGGCCTCGTCCGCCGCGTTGGTTGCAGACAGGGGCGATTCGAAGACGGCCCTGACGGTGTTCTCTTGCCCCGGGAATCGTCGGCGGTACTCTTCGACGCTGGGCTCCTCGCCGGCGCGGCGACGCAACTCCCCCTCGATGCGCATGAGCTCCTGGAACAGGAGCGGCCTTTGCGGCTCCGGCACGTAGATGAGGAACTCCTCGATCCGCGGCCGTTCCCCGTTCTTCCAGGCGCGCTCGAACCGCTCGGCCGCCGCGTTGATCCAGCTCCCGTCCGCCGTCGGGATTTCAGCCATGTCAACCTCGCGATGGCGAATGATCGAACACGGGAGTTGACGTATCTGCCCTGGAGCGGGCCGCCACCGGGGTCGAGTGTGGATTTCCACAAGCCCCCGAGAACTGGCCGTGCACGTGGCAGGATGGCTCCGTCCGATCGGTCGATCAAGATCCCGACGGGTTTCCCGACACCCGCCGGCGGCTCCTTCGAGTTGATCCCGGAAGTGAAACCCCTCGAACACACCGGGCCCTCGATTGCGGCTCCGCGGGCTCAACGCGAGGATAGCAACAACGGATATTGAACGCAAAGAAATTGATCGGCGTTGTACATCCGGACGTTGATACTATGCGGTTTCGTGGCTAACGTAAGGCGTGTTGAGGCCGGTCGAAAGGACCTGGAAATTCCGGGCGATACCGACAAAGATCTGAAGCAAGGTGTCCCTGGGTGGGCAGTGGTCCTTCGACAGGCGGTCGGGAGCCAGGTCGCAGCTTTCCTCGTCTTCGGGACGCCGGCCGTGAAGCGGTTCCGCGATCGGCGACCCGAGTCGTCGGAGGCAGGCGCCTCCGGTTCCGAATCCAGGCAAGACCCGGATCGCAGAGAAAGGGGCCGCGTCCATGTCGCAATCACCGATCCTCGTCACCGGCGCCGCAGGCCGTATCGGAGGGGTGGGCGGAGAGGTGGTCGCCATCCTTCGCAGCAAGGGCCTGCCGGTCCGGGCCCTGGCGCGGACGGATGACCATCGGGCCGAGGCGCTCCGGGCGACAGGCACCGAGGTCGTCGTGGGCGATCTCACCCGGGCCGAGGACGTCGCGCGGGCCCTCGACGGCTGCCGTCGCCTGTATTTCGGCATGAGCGTGTCCGCGCCCTACCTGGAAGCGACAGTCACCGTCGCCGCGGTCGCCCGCGAGCTGGGTGGCCTGGAGGCGTTCGTCAACATCTCCCAACTGACCGTCTCGCAGATGAGCCTCCTGGCGATGACCGACTCGCTCCAGCAGCGGATGCACTGGCTGGGAGAGCAGGCCCTGAACTGGTCCGGGCTGCCCGTGGTCCACGTCCGAGCCACGGTCTTCCTCCAGCACTTCTTCTTCACCCAATGGGCCGCCGAATCGATCGCGAGGGACGGCACGATCCGGCTGCCCTTCGGGGACGCGAGGACCTCCCCGATCGATACGAGGGATGTCGCGGAGGTGATCGCGGCCGTCCTGGAACACCCGGAAGCCCAAGTCGGCCGGGTGATCGAATTGACCGGGCCGAAGTCGGAGGACATGCGGGCCGTGGCGTCGGAATACTCCGAGGCCCTCGGGCGGACGATCACCTACGTCGATGTACCGATGGCGGAATGGCGAAAGCGTGAGCTCGCCGCTCGCGGGCTGCCCGAGCACGTCGCCGGTCACCTCAAGACGATGGCCCAGCTCCATGCCGACAACCGGTATGACCGGCTGACCCACGATTTCGAGGCGATCATCGGCAGGCCGGCGACGAGTATTCGGGAGTACGTCGCGAAACACCCCGAGCTCTTCGGTTCGAGCAAACCGGCCCCTGTTTCTCACTGAGAAGCGAGGCCGCATGTCAAGAGATACCGATTTGCCGACGTCAAACAATTGGGGATCCGCGATGACCGTCATCAAGGCCGCCGCCGTCCAGTTGAGTCCGGTCCTCTACAGCCGCGAAGGCACCGTGGACAAGGTCTGCCGGCAGATCCTCGCCCTCGGTCGCCAGGGCGTGCAGTTCGCCACCTTCCCGGAGACGGTGGTGCCCTACTACCCCTACTTCTCCTTCGTGCAGCCGCCGTTCAAGATGGGCGCGGAACACCACCGCTTGCTCGAGCAAGCGGTCACCGTCCCGTCGGCCGCCACCCAGGCCATCGGCGAGGCCTGCAAGCAGGCGGGGACGGTGGTGTCCATCGGCGTGAACGAGCGCGACGGCGGCACGCTCTACAACGCACAATTACTGTTCGATGCCGACGGTGGGCTGCTCCAGCATCGCCGCAAGATCTCCCCGACCTACCACGAGCGCATGGTCTGGGGGCAGGGCGACGGCTCGGGGCTGCGCGCTGTCGACAGCGCGGTCGGGCGCATCGGCTCGCTCGCGTGCTGGGAGCATTACAACCCGCTCGCCCGTTACGCCCTGATGGTCGACGGCGAGCAGATCCACTCGGCGATGTATCCCGGCTCGTTCGCGGGCGAGGCATTCGCCGAGCAGATCCAGGTCAATATCCGCCAGCACGCCCTGGAATCCGGCTGCTTCGTCGTCTGCGCCACCGCCTGGCTGGACGCCGATCAGCAGGCCCGGATCATGCAGGACACCGGTTGCGCGATCGGCCCGATCTCGGGCGGCTGCTTCACCGCGATCGTCTCCCCGGAGGGCGGATTGCTCGGCGCGCCGGTACGTTCGGGTGAAGGTGTGCTGATCGCCGACCTCGATTTCCGCTCGATCGACGAGCGGAAGCGGTTGATGGATTCGCGCGGCCACTACAGTCGCCCGGAACTGCTCAGCCTGCTGATCGACCGCACGCCGAAAGCCCAAGTGCGTGAGCGTGGCGCGCAATCTATGTCGATTGCTGCCGAGGAGTTCGATGAGGCGAAGAAATGAGCCTACGGGCACCCCGGGAACACGTTACGGCGAGGCCTGGACGCCAGTAGCTGAAAGCAAGCGAACCTTCGTCGTGCCTTGGATCCCCCAAAAGCCTGCGCGCGTCGGTTCGACGACACGACGCGGCGATCGAATCAGGGGCCCGGTCGGCGTTGGTCTCCCGAGATCCCCGCCGAAGCGTCGTATCACCGGTCCATGGCCTTCAACGCCTGAAGGAGCGCCTCGTACTCCTCGCAGCAGTCCGCGCAGATCGACAGGTGATGCGCGACGGCCTCCAGGCCGGCCGGGACCGACTGGCCGGCGAGCTCCCGCTCGGCGAACTCGGCGACCAGCGCCAGGCACCGCTCGCAATCGATCTCCTCGTCCCTCGTGAGGCTGATCTGCCGCACGAGGTCGTCGATTTCTTCCTTCGAGAGCGACATGGTCCTGTCCTCACCCGGCGAACGCGGTGCCGATGTCCTCGGCCGTGAACCCGGCCGCCTCCAGCCCCCGTTTCAGCCGCTTGCGTGCGTCGTGCGTCAGCTTGTAGACGGCGTTGCGATTGCTGCCGAGGTGCCGGGCGATCTCGTCCAGGGGCACCCCTCGCAATTCCGCAAGCAGCACCGCGCGCTGCTTTTCCGTCAGCCCGTCCCGGATCACCAAGTGCATCGCGTCGAGGATCGCCTCGCGCTCCGACAATGCGTCCGGGCCGGGTCCGTCATCGATGGCTCGTACCGGCGGGAGATCGGCGTCGGCGACCACCGCGTCGAGGGACACGTCCTTCCACCGCTGGCGTCGCAGCTCGCTCATGGCGACGCGGATGGCGATGGAGATCGCCCAAGTCAGGAACCGGCTCCGCCCCTCGAACTGCGGGAGCCGCTCGAGGATGCGGACGAGCGCGTCCTGGACGACATCTTCCACGAACGCGTCACCGACACCGGCCCGATGCGACAACGCCCGCCGCAACCCGCCCAACAGCGCATCGCGCAGGTCCGACAGGGCCGCCTGCTGGTCCGGGCCCGTGCCATCCAGGTGCGTCCGCCAGGTCTCGTTGTCCCGGTCCATGATGGCCGCCACCGATCGAGCTGCCCAGTTGCCGTCCGGTCTGATCCGAATCATCCGGCCGAGTGCCACTGAACGTCATAACGCCACGTCGGCCACGATCTCACCGACCTCGCCGTTAGTATAGCCGGCACGGCGGAGTTGTGCCACGTCGGCCACGACTCCGCGGTTCAGGACGACCTTCCGGGCGATGGCCATCGAAGCCCTCTCCCATGCCACGTCGCGGGACGGCGAATCCTTGGCCCTGCCCCTGAAGAACGCCGTGTCGGGGGCCCGGCACGAAGTTGCGAGCGTTCGCGAGGAGGTGAGTAAGAACCTCGAGAGTCCCGGCGTCGAAGGAGTGTCGGATGTGAACATTCTGGGCTTCAGACGACTGAGAGGTTCACCATGCGTGCTTATTTGCGGGCGTTGCTTTTCGTGGCGGCTCTTGCGGTGGGGGCATCGGTCATCCTCGGCTCGGCGGCGCCTGCAAGAGGCGAAGAGTTGCTCCGCTACTCCTCCGGCGCCCGGCAGGGGGCGGGAGCTCCGGCCGAGGTCGCTATGCCGGATTCCCCCGCGGGCAAGCCAACTACCAAATCCCGGCGGCGATCCCAGGAGCGGTCGCAGGTTACTGGTATTACTACCCCCAACCGGTCTATCCGGTCCCGGCACCGGTCACCGGCTACTGGTACTATTCTCCTCAACCCGTTTACCAGGTCCCGGCGTCGAATCCGGGAACGATCACGAGCAACGGGTACTATTATTCGATCCGTCGATGAGCAATGATAGCATCTCGATTGTCTTCTCCGGTGGCAAGTTTTCGATGAGCTCATCCCCGATTGAGGAGGGAACCATGTCCACGACGGAAGAATATGACCTGGTCGTTCTGGGCAGTGGAGCGCCCGGCAAACTCCTTGCCTGGACGCTGGCCTCGCAGGGGAAGCGCCTGGCCGTGATCGAGCGGCGGTATGTCGGGGGGTCCTGCCCGAACATCGCGTGCCTCCCGAGCAAGAACGTGGTCCATAGCGCGAAGGTCGCGAGCTATTTCCGCAGGGGCGCCGAGTTCGGGATCACCACCGGCGCGTGGAAGGTCGAGATGCCCGTCGTCCGCGACCGCAAGCGGAAGATGGTCGACGGGCTGGTCGCGATCCATCAGCAGAAGTACCGGGAGAGCGGCGCGGAACTCGTCATGGGCAGCGGACGCTTCGTCGCGCCGAAGACTGTCGAGGTCGCGCTCAACGCGGGCGGGACCCGGACACTCCGCGGCCAGACCGTCGTGATCAACACCGGCTCGCGCGCCGGATCGACGACACCCCCGGCCTCTCGGAGTCGCGCCCGCTGACTCATGTCGAGGCCCTGGAGCTGGATCACCTCCCGGAACACCTGATCGTCCTGGGCGGCGGCTACGTGGGCCTCGAGCTGGCGCAGGTCTTCCGCCGCCTCGGTAGCCGCGTGACCGTGGTCGAACGGAACGGCTCGCTGATTCACCGCGAAGACCCGGACGTGACCGAGGCGGTCGAGCAACTCTTCCGGGACGAGGGGATCGCGGTCCTGACCGGGACCGCCGTCCAGCGCGTCGAAGGGAGATCCGGACAGTCCGTCCGCCTGAGTACGGCGCGCGGCGCTATCGAGGGGACGCACCTCCTCGTCGCCGGGGGGCGCACCCCGAACACCGACGGCATTGGCCTCGAGAAGGCCGGGGTCGAGACCGACGAGCGCGGTCACGTCAAGGTCAATGAACGATTGCAAACGACGGCAAAGGACGTCTGGGCGGCGGGCGACTGCGCCGGCAGCCCGTACTTCACGCACATCGGAGTCGACGATTTCCGCGTGGTGCTGGACAACCTCTCCGGCGGGAATCGCGTGACCACCGGGCGGCAGGTGCCGTTCTGCCTGTTCACCGATCCGGAACTGGCCCGGGTCGGGCTGAGCGAGCGGGAGGCCCGCGAGCGCGGTGTCGCGTACCGCCTGGTCAAGATCCCTCTGGAAGCCGTGCTGCGGACCCGGACGCTTTCCGAGACGCGGGGTTTCCTGAAGGCGCTGATCGAGAAAGGCGGCGACCGCATACTCGGTTTCACTGGATTCGGGGTCGAGGCCGGCGAAATCATGGCCGCCGCCCAGGTCGCGATGGCGGCCGGACTACCGTACACGGTGCTGAGGGACATGGTCCTGACACACCCGACGATGGCCGAGGGGCTCGGCGACCTGTTCTCGTCCGTACCGCGCGAATGACGCCGGTATCGCTGGAATTCCAGGGTTATTACTCCGGGAAGAAAGATCGTCACAAACGATTAACCACGGAAAACACGGACGGACACGGAAAGAGGAAAGTAGATCCTCATTCTTTTTTCCGCGTCTTCCCGTGGATTCCGTGGTTGATCGCTTGTATTCCGGGAGTTGCGACGGACGGTTGCTGGACCGAATCGGCTGTCAGGATTGGTGCGAATCCTGGATGCCGGAGTCATAATCCGTGACAGGCGCGTGTCAGAAGGCCTTCACCAGGGCTCCGCCGTCCACGACCAGCGTCGCGCCGGTGATGTAGCTTCCCGCCTCGCTCGCCAGTAACAGGGCCGGTCCCACCAGCTCCTCGGGACTCCCCCAGCGGCCCAGGACCGTTCGCTGAGCGAAGGCCGACCGCTGCGCTTCGGTCAAGAGGCTGGCGGGAAGGTCTGTCAGGAACGGTCCGGGGGCCAGGCAGTTGACGGTGATTCCGAAACTGCCCAGGTCGTTCGCGACGGCACGAGTCAGGCCGGTCAGGGCGCTCTTGGTGGCCGAGTACGCACTTCGTCCCGGCGCCGAGGTGAATCCCATGATCGAGGAAATGTAGATAATCCGCCCCCATTGACGTTCCTTCATCGGCCCGACCAGCGAGCGTGTCAGGGCCATGCACGAGTTCAGGTTCAGCTCGACGAGCCGGTCCCAGTCCTCGTCGCGGATCTCGTCGATCGGCTGCGGGGCATTCGTACCGGCGTTGTTGACCAGGATGTCGACATGGCCCATCTCCTCGAACGCCTGGTCGGCGAGTCGCCGAACGTCCTCGCGGCGCGTCATGTCGGCGACGAAATGGGCGACCCTCACGCCCGCGGCCGAGCGGATCTCGGCCGCCGTGGAACGGAGTTCGTCCTCGTGTCGGCTGGAGATGACGACGTCGGCGCCTGCCTCCGCGAAACCTCGGGCCATCGCCTTGCCGAGTCCCTTGCTGCCCCCGGTCACGAGAGCCACGCGTCCCGTCAAATCAAAGAGTTGCCGACTCATGCGATCTCCTTCGCTCGAAACTCGCTCGTCCGGAATTCCAGGGTTGTGATTCCCTCGCCATCCTCTCGAGGATAGACTTGGAACAGCCGCACGGATGATTCCAACCGATCGTTCAGGCTCTATGAAGCGCCCGATGATGCCTCAACATCCTCTCCCTGATCTCCGAAGCCGACTGCTTCCGCGCCAATTATGCCTGGTGGCATCGCTCTTCGTCTGCGCCAGCCCCGTCCTGGCCGGCGGGACGGACGAGGCCGGGGCCAGCTTCTTCGAGAGTCGAGTGCGGCCGCTGCTGGTGGAACACTGCTATCGGTGCCATTCGGCGAAGGCCGAGAAGGTCAAGGCCGGGCTCCTGGTGGATAGTCGCGAGGGCCTGCTCAAGGGTGGCGAGAGTGGCCCGGGCCTGGTCCTGGGGCAGCCGGAACGGAGTCGGCTCATCGAGGCCGTCCGGTACGCGAACCCGGAGCTTCAGATGCCGCCCCGGGGCCGGTTGTCGGCCGAGCAGGTGGCCGACCTGGTGCGGTGGGTCGAGCTGGGAGCCCCCTGGTCGGGCAGCGTTGTTCAGGCGACCGCGGCGGCGAGTCGCCCCGACATGGGGCATCGGCGGGCCACACACTGGGCCTGGCAACCCGTGCGGACCTCGGCGCCGCCGGCTGTCGCGGATGAGGGGTGGGTGCGGACCCGCGTCGACCCGTTCATTCTCGCCCGGCTCGACGCCGCCGGCCTGCGACCGGCGCCGCCAGCGGACCGCCGGTCGTTACTCCGGCGGATCCACTTCGCCCTCCTCGGGCTGCCCCCGACGACGGAGGAGGTCGAGAACTTTCTCCAGGACCAGTCGCTCGATGCGCTGGAGCGGGTGGCCGACCGGCTGCTGGCTTCGCCGCGATTCGGCGAGCGATGGGCCCGGCACTGGATGGATCTCGTCCGCTACAGCGACACGCTCGGCAATGAAGCCGACATGCCCATCCCCAACGCCTGGCGGTATCGCGACTACCTCGTCCGCGCCTTCAACGCCGACCTGCCCTATGATCGGCTCATCCTCGAACACCTCGGCGGCGACCTGCTCGACGACCCACGATATCTCCCCGACGGCGACGACAACGAATCGGTCCTTGCCACCGCCTTCTTCTGGATGAGCGAGGGCAAGCGGTCGCCCGTTCGACTTGCGGCAGGCCCAGGCGGACTCCTTCGACAACCGCCTCGACGTGATGGGCAAGACCTTCCTCGGCCTGACCATCGCCTGCGCCCGCTGCCACGACCACAAGTTCGACCCGATCACCCAGGAGGATTACTACGGCCTCTATGGTTATCTGAAGAGCTCTCGATATACACAGACGCTGCTGAACGGCGTCGAGCTCGACGCCGCGGCTGCCCGGATGGCTGCGCTCCGGATCGAGATCGGTCGGGCATTCGGCGCAGCAGGGGCGTCGCACGCCGCGAGGATTCCCCGCTACCTGTTGGCGGCCCTCCGCGTCCGATCGGATAAGGACCTGCCGCGAGTTTCCAAAGACCAGGGCCTCGATCCGGATCGCTTACGGCGGTGGGTGAACGCGGCGAAGGAATCCGTTTCGGATTCGAGCCACCCGATGTTCGCCTGGCGGCGCATCGCCGATCTCGGGCCCGGACCAACGTCCGAGACTGTGGCGGCGCTGGCGAGAGATCCAGGAAGCGACGCGGGCCTTGAAAGCCCTCGCCCCTCGGCGCGAGAAGGACATCGTCCTGGCCGACTTCAGCCGATCGGGCTTCAAAGGCTGGTTCGTCGAGGACCAGGCGTTCGGCCAGGCGCCGTTGCGACCGGGCGAGATCCTCCTCGGGGCCGAAGCCATACGACCGGTCGTCAGTCTGGTTCGAAGCGGAGCCTGGGCCCACAGCGGTCAACTTTCGCGACGGTTGCAAGGAACGCTCCGCTCGCCGTCGTTCTCCATCGACCGTCGATTCCTGCACGTCCTGGCCGCAGGGAAGGCGTCGCGGGTGAACGTGGTCATCGAACACTTCGTGATGATCCAGGATCCGCTCTACGGCCGGCTTCGGTTCATCCTCAACGACGACGCCCCTCGCTGGCATACATTCGACCTGGAGATGTGGCGAGGCCGACGCGCCTACCTCGAGTTCGCGGACTCCACGACGCAAGACCTCCACGACATGGGCCCGCCGGCCGGTTGCGGCCCCGAGGGATATGTCGCTGTCGGAAATGTCCTCCTCTCCGATCAAGGATCGCCGGCCTTGCCGGCGACTGCGGCGGTGACCGGCCTGCTCGGAGACGACCCGATCCATTCGCCGCTCGCGCTGGCCGAACATTACGGGCGCGCCGTGTCCGAATCGCTCGCGGCGCTGGCCGACGGGTCCTTGCCCGACCGGATCGACGCCGAGGCCCGGGCCAGCCTGCTCGCGTGGCTCGTCGAGCACGGAGTGCTGGACCTTGAGGGGCCCGCGACCGGGAGGCTCGGCGAGCGACTCAAATCCTTCCGGGAGATCGAGGCCCGACTCCCCGAGCCCCGGCGTGCCCCGGGCATGGTCGAAGGGACGCCGGAGGACGAGCAGATCTTCCTCCGCGGCAACCCGAAGACGGTCGGTCCGACCGCCCCGCGCCGGATTCTCCGGGCGCTGGCAAGTGATCACGGGTCAGCGGCTCCGGCAGACGGCAGCGGGCGTCTGGATCTCGCCCGGAGGATCGCCGATCCGGCCAACCCGCTGACGGCGCGGGTCGCGGTGAACCGCATCTGGCACCACGTCTTTGGCCGAGGGCTCGTCCCTTCCGTGGACAATTTCGGGGCGCTCGGTGATCGACCCTCGCATCCGGAATTGCTCGACGACCTCGCCGATCGGTTCGTCCGCGACGGCTGGTCGATCAAGAGGTTGGTGCGCGAGCTGGTCCTCAGCAACACGTTCCGCATGGCCAGCAGCTCGTCGCCCGGGGCGGACGCCAGGGACCCTGACAACCGACTCCTGCACCGGATGCTCGTCCGTCGGCTGGAGGCCGAGGCCATCCGCGACGCGATCCTGGCCGTCTCCGGCCGGCTCGAAGGCCGGATGGGCGGCCCCGGCGTCGAGGTTCATCTGACGTCGTTCATGGACAACTACGCCGACAGCTACGGCCGCCCCAGGACCAGCGGCCCGCTCGACGGCGACGGGCGCCGCAGCCTTTACCTCAACGTTCGGCGAAACTTCCCGACGCCGATCCTGGCCGCCTTCGACATGCCCCAACCGCTGGTCACGGCCGGTCGGCGCGACGTGTCGAACGTTCCTGCCCAGGCATTGATCCTGATGAACGACCCGTTCGTCGCCCAGCAGGCCCGGCGCTGGGCCGTGCGCGTGCTGGCCATCGAGGGCCTCGACGCGAGCGGCCGGGTCCGTCGGATGTACCGGGAAGCCTACGCGCGACCACCAACGGAGACCGAGCTGCAAGCGGCCCTGCGCTTCCTCGAAAGCCACGGCGGCGAACTGGGCGTTCCTCCCGATCGACGGGGCGACGACGAGCGGGTCTGGGCGGATCTCGCCCATGTCCTCATCAACGTCAAGGAATTCATCTTTCTGAACTGACCGCGCGGCCCGAGCACGGAACCGGACATGGACCACTGCGGACGATTCGCCACACCCCCGACAACCCGCCGCGCGATGCTTCGCCATTGCGCCGGCGGGTTCGGCGCGGTGGCCCTGACTGCTCTCCTGTCCGACCGGGCCTACGGTGCCGACTCCGACCGACCGCCGCATCACCAGGCGAAGGCCCGGAGCGTCATCTTTCTCTTCATGGAGGGCGGACCTTCGCAGGTGGACACCTTCGATCCCAAGCCGCGACTGGATCGGGAAGACGGCCGGCGCTTCACGATGAAGGCGGAGCCGACCCAGTTCAACGACAACGGCAAGACCCTCGCCTCGCCGTGGAAGTTCCGGCCCGGCGGCACCTGCGGCACGCCGGTCAGCGACCTGTTCCCGCACGTTCGGCTCCGCATGGACGACATCGCGGTGATCCGGTCGATGACCTCGGCGTTCTCGGAGCACGCGGCCGCGAACTACTTCCTCCACACCGGTGCGGGGCAGCAGGGCAAGCCGAGCATGGGCTCGTGGGTTTCCTACGGGCTCGGCAGCGAGTGCCATGACCTGCCGGGCTTCGTCGTCCTGAATAGCGGCAAGATGCCGATCGGTGGGCCGGACAGCTTCAACAACGGTTTCCTGCCGGCCACCTACCAGGGCTCGGTCTTCCGGGCCGGCACCGACCCGGTCGCCTACATCAAGCCTCTCGAGCCGGCGCCGCGGATCCAGCGGAGCAAGCTCGCGACGATGCGCGAACTGGACCGGGAGGTGACCACGCGGTTCGCGCATGCCGACGCACTGGAGTCGGCCGTGGCGAACTACGAGATGGCATTCCGGATGCAGTCGGCCGTGCCGGGGTTTCTCGGCCTGGCGGGGGAGTCGCGTACGACCATGAGTCTCTACGGGCTCGATTCTCCCGACGCGATGACCCGGCAGTTTGCCGAGAGCTGCCTGAAGGCACGGCGGCTGGTGGAGCGCGGAGTGCGGTTCGTCGAGGTGACGATGCCGGTGTATCCCGGAAACCCGGACTCCTGGGACGCGCACGGAAACCTGAAGCACAACCACGATGCCAACGCCCGCGCCGTCGATCGACCGATCGGGGCACTCCTGAGCGACCTGAAGGGTCGCGGATTACTGGAGACGACGCTGGTGGTCTTCGCCGGCGAGTTCGGACGGACGCCGTTCGCGCAGGGGGCCGACGGCCGCGACCACAATCCGTTCGGGTTCAGCGTCTGGCTGGCCGGAGGGGGGGTCAAGGGCGGGCTGACTTACGGGGCCACGGACGAGTACGGATACAAGGCAGTCGAGGGCCGGTGCCAGATCCACGACCTGCACGCCACGATGCTCCACCTGCTGGGCGTGGATCACAAACGGCTGACCTACCGTTGGGGCGGCCGCGACATGCGGCTGACCGACGTCCACGGCGAGCGCATCGAGGCGATCCTCGCCTGAGCCCGCCCTCGCCGAATCGCGGCGCCGGCTCGAGTACACGCTCCCGGCGGCCATTCAGGGCAGCTCGTGAATACGCCGATCATCACGACGAGGGATACTGTGCCATCTCGGATTGATCGATTGACAAGGATCGGCCCCTTCTCATAGAATTTGGTCCGAATCCATGAATGGACCGCACGCGGGGTGCGGCCTCGGTCGGAGTCCGCACCGGTTCCAAGGTCCGGCAGGCCCCGGGCCCGTTCGTCTTGCGCGCCGCGACATGGCGTCGATCACCGGGTGGATTCACGTTCCCGACCATGATTACGCAGCAAGGAGTTATCGATGTCGATCTCGAATTCCCGCTCGTTCTCGCTTCGTCCGCCGATCTCGTCGTCGATCATCGGCGGCAAGGGACGCAGACGGCCCCGCCAGGGGTTCAGGCCCGACCTGCTCCCCCTCGAGGCCCGCGCCCTCTTGAGCACGCTCACCGTTATCAATGACAACGACGGCGGCACCGGTTCACTCCGCGCCCAGCTCGGCGCCGCACATGCGGGCGACACGATCAACTTCGCCCCTAGTGCCTACGGGACCATCAACCTGATGAACGGTCCGCTCCAGGTCGGCACCAGCGTCAATATCAAGGGCCCGGGGGCCAAGAATGTCACCGTCAGCGGAAACCACCAGTCGTCCGTCTTCGACATCGCGAACGGCGTGACGGCCACCATCTCGGGCCTGACCGTCACCGATGGCGTCTCCAACCTCGCGGCTGGCGGCGGCGGGATCGTCAATTACGGCAACCTGACGCTCTCCGGCGACTCGATCACGGGCAACACGGCCGTGGCCGGCACCGACGAGGGTGGCGGCGTCCTGACCGAGGGCCCGCTGACGGTCACCGGCTCGACGATCTCGGGCAACACGGCGTTCTCCGGCGGCGGCATCGCCAGCCTCGGGGCCCCGGTGACGATCGCCGGCTCGACGATCTCGGGCAACTTGGCCAACGCCTACGGGGGCGGCGTCGAGACCTCCTCAGGCTCGCTGACGATCACCGGCTCGACGGTCTCGGGCAACACGGCCAATGCCGACGGCGGCGGCATCGATGCCGGCACGTTCAACGAGTCCACCCCGGGCCCGGTGACGATCACCGGCTCGACGATCTCGGGCAACTTGGGGACGAACGGCGGCGGGATCCAGGACTTCGGGGGCCCGGTGACGATCACCGGCTCGACGATCTCGGGCAACTCGGCCGCCACGTTCGGGACGGGCGGCGGCATCGGCATCCAGGGCGGCAGCCTGGTGACGCTCACCGGCTCGAAGATCTCGAACAACTCGGCCGGCATCGGGGGCGGGATCAACAGCAGCGGCGGCAGCGTGAACCTGACGGCCTGCACGGTCAGCGGCAACACCGGCAGCGCCATCTGGATCTCTGGAACACCTTACTACCCAGGGCCAGTCCCGGCGTTGACCGTCACCGGCAGTACCGTCTCGGGGAACTCCTCCCCGTACAACGGCGGCGCCATCTTCGCCTTCACGGCCAACGTGACGATCAGCAGCAGCGTGTTCGCCAACAACTCGGCGCGAACTCCGGGCGCCTCAACTACGGGCGGCGCCATCGACATGCTGGGCTCGTTCTATTCCCCCACGTCGGAGGTCAACAACCTGACCATCACCGGCTCCACCTTCATGGGCAACCAGGCCGGCAGTGGCGGGGCGATCTCCGCCGGGTCCTACGCGAGCCTCTCGGTGAGCAACAGCGCGTTCGTCGGCAACACGGCCAACGACCCCTTCTCCGCCGAGGGCGGCGCGACTGGATCTCTCGGGGTTGTTGCAGGGCACGATCACCAATAGTGTGTTCACCGGCAATAAGGCCGTCGGCAGTTCCTCGGGGGGCAACGCGGCCGGCGGGGCGATCGAGTTCAACAGCCAGGGGGGCTTCGTCCCGGGGACGCTGACAATCCAGGGGAGCACCTTCGCGGGGAACTCGGCCCAGGGCGGCACCGGAGGAGGCAGCGCCGTTGGCGGCGCGATCGACAGCGAGGCGGATAACCTCAAGGTCACCGGCGGGTCCATCGTCGGCAATAGTGCCATCGGCGGCTCGGGCGGCGGCAACGCCGACGGCGGCGGCGTGGCCATCTCCGGCACGGCCAGCTTCACCGGCGTGTTGATCTCGGGCAACTCGGCCACCGGCGGCTCGGGCGGCGGCTCCGGATACGGCGGCGGGCTCTTCCTCGCCACCGGCGCCATCACCACGCTCAAGAACACGCAGGTCGTCGGCAACTCCGCCTCCACCACCGGCAATAATATCTACGGGCCCTGACGCGGCCTTCGGCCGCAATCCAAGAGGGATTCTCGATTCGAGATTCCCGATTCCAGACGGGGAAGGATTCGGGAATCGGGAATCTCGAGTCGGCAATTCGGAATCCTCAGATGCGCGGCACTGCGGAGGGATCCTCCGGAAGGAGACTCTCTGCTTTTTCGGGACTGCGCCCGAAAAAGTGGCCCTGCGGGGCAGCCTTGTGTAGGAGCCGGCTCCGTCCGGCGATCTCGGTCGGGGGACGGAGCCCCCTCCTACAAACCTCCACAACATCGACAACACATTGTCGATGCGCGCCCCATAAGGGCCTATCCCGTTGACTGATCCCTTCCCGGGGCGAGTGCTCCGATGATAGAAGCGGGATCGCTCGTTCCGCTCGCTACCCAAATCCGCCGCGACGAGCCGGGTCCGCGGGTGCGTCCGGACAGGCGGAGTTTCCCCGCAACCGGAACGGCGGTGGCTGACGACCATCGACGTCCTGAAAGCCCTACTCGCGGGCCAGGTCGCGGACGGTGAACACCCCGCCGGACTTCTGCAGGATCTCCGGATCCGACGCCAGGGTCCTCATAGCCGCCCCAGGCGTTATTCACGAGCAGATCGAGTCGCCCCTGTTCGGCACGGACCCGCTCGAAGAGTGCTTCGACGCCGTCATCGGCCGTGTAATCGCAACGGACGGGCGCCCCGATGCCGCCACGTGCTACCACTTCCTCCTCGAATCTCCCGACTTGGCCCTGGAACGAGAGCGACTTCACCTGTCTGATGGCATTGGGACGGAATCTGTCCGGGGTCGTTAACAGACCAGGTCCAACCAATCGCGAGGTCTGTATGAATCGGTCAATCCTACCGGCCACCGACGCTGCCTCAGCGCCGGCGGAGTCGATCGCGCCCTGGCAGGTCGGCGACCTGATGCCGCCGCCGGCACTCGATCGTCGGCACTGGGCCGAGCTGATCGGTCCCGGGGTCCTGGTTGCGGGTTCCGCGGTCGGGGCGGGAGAGTGGCTCTTTGGTCCCGCGGTCACGGCCCAGTACGGTGGCACCTTCCTCTGGCTCGCCACATTCAGCATTGTTTTCCAGGTCGTCTACAACCTGGAGGTGATGCGTTACGCCCTCTATTGCGGTGAACCGATCTTCATCGGGTTCTTCCGAACCCGCCCGGGCCCCGGTTCTGGCTGCTCTGTTACATGACCCTGTTCCTGGCGCACATCTGGCCGTTCATGGCATCCAACGCGGCGGTGCCGCTGGCCTCGGCCATGATCGGGCACCTGCCGGGCAGCGGCGTGGTTCGCGTGGCGGGCGCGACCGTGTCCGAGGTCATGCTCGTCAAGGTGCTCGGCTATGTGGTCTTCTTTGTCTGCTTCTTGCCGCTGATCTTCGGGGGAAAGATCGCTTCGATGCTCGAACGCCTGATGCTGGTCAAGCTCGTGGTCGTCTTCGGGTTTCTCGCTTTTCGTCGGGCTGTTCATGGTTTCCGCGCGCAACTTCTACGAAATCGTCTCCGGCTTCTTCCGTGTCGGGTCGGTGGCCGTCCGTGCCGACACCGTCATTTCCGCCCCGCATTTTTCACTTCGAGAGCGAGACGGCTCGTCCGAGTACACGGTGCAGGGGACTCTCGAGGAGGGCCGGCCCGTCGTCACGGCGTTCATCGTTCGCGACGGCGATTCCTCCCGACGGTTTGAAACGGCGAGCCAGGCTCCCCGACGAACCCGGGTCTCGAAGGCCGATTCGCGCGGCTCACGGAGCGAGCGACGGCGCTCGCTCGTCGCGGCGGCTTTTTCGTCGAGTCGGTCGACCCTGCCACCGGGACCAGGGTCAGCGTCGAAGGGAGTATCCGCTCCGACCAAACCTGGCAGCCCAGCCGGGTCCGCATCACGGAAGGCTCGGAGACGCGTGTCTTCGAACACCCGGAAGACGCCCCGGCGCCCTATTCCGAGTAAGATTCGTGCCTGGGTTGCCAATCAGGGTTTCGAGAGAGTCGGGCTGCTGGGTTTCTGGTGGCGGCACGGCCGCCTCCCGGACGTCGACTGGTCCCTGCTGGCGGCGTTCGCCGCGATCGCGGGGGCGGGCGGACTGTCCAACGCCCTGTTCTCGAACTACGCTCGCGATAAGGGCTGGGGAATGGGGGCCAAGGTCGGCGCGATTCCCAGCGCGATCGGCGGTCGGTCGATCGACGCTCTCGCACGTCGGAATGGTCTTCCCCATCACACCGACGACGCTGAAACACTGGAAGGGGTGGTTCCGCCACATCGTGCGCGATCAGGTCGCCGTCTGGATGCTGTGCAGCGTCGTCGGCCTGGCGCTGCCCTGTATGCTCTCGCTGGAATTCTTACGAAACACCCCGGTCTCCGACCACAGGGTCGCGGCGATGACCGCCCAGGGGATGGCGGCGCGGTTCCCGGACTACGCCCGCCCGATCTGGTCGTTCGTGCTCTTCGTCGGCTTCCTCACGCTGGCCCCCTGTGCCGTGTATTCGGGCGACCTACTGGCCAGGCATTGGACCGACATCCTCTGGGCAACCAGCCGTCGGGTCAAGAAGCTCGCGGGCAACCAGGTCCGGTGTGATCTATTACTCGCTCCTCTCGATCTACGCGGTCTGGGGCACGATCACGCTCGCACTGCTCTCCCCGCTCCAGATTGCCATTGTCGGGGCGGTCCTGGGCAATGTCGCGCTGGGCTTCTCGGCGTTCCATACCTTGTACGTCAACCGCACGCTCCTGCCGCGCGAGCTGCGCCCGAACCTGGTGATGCAGCTCGGATTGATCGGATGTGGCGTCTTCTTCTTCGCCATCACCGCGATGGCGCTTCTGGGTCGTTGATTCGGGTCTCGAGCCATGGAAGAATCCGTGGGGACTCGTCGCGATTTGTGTCCCCGGGTCGGCCGGATGGGAACGATTACACTGGCACGTAGGTCAGGCCTTCCAGCCTGACGGCAGGAAGTCAGGCTAGAAAGCCTGACCGACTTCAGGAGAACAGTCATCATGAGGCAATCGTTTCATCCTGCCGGTTGGTGGCACGATCATCCTGGGCGGTCTGGCCGGCGCCGCGATCATGAGCGTCGCTCCGTGGGCGAGTCGTGGCTCGCAGCCGGCCGGGGATAGCCCGATCGGCGAGAAGTTCTGGCCGTCCGAGTTCGGCGCGGCCGACCAGCGCGGGGCCGCCAATCGGATCACGCCCACGAGGGTTATTCAGGCGGCACGCCTCGTGCGACCATGGGCAGATCTACCAGCTCGGACGGCTCTACGAACACGGCATGCCGATTCCGGGCAAACGGCACTTCAGCCTGACGATTCCCGGGCTGCCCACGAGCATGCCGACCGGGTCGAACAAGGCCGTCTCCAATGATGAGCTGGTCAGCGGCGAGATCGGCCAGGTGGGGACCCAGTTCGACGGGCTTGGCCACGTCGGTGCACGCATCGGCGGCGAGGATTATTTCTACAACGGCAACAAACTGTCCGAGTTCGGCGATACGTACGGCCTCAAGAAGCTTGGAGTCGAGAACGCTGGCGCTTTCTTCACGCGGGGAATCCTGCTCGATGTCTGCGCGCTCTCCGGCAAGGACCGGCTCCCGGCGGGATATGTCATTTCGCCGGACGAGCTGGCGTCGTGCCTGAAGAAGGCCAACCTGGAGATCCAGGAGGGCGACGTCGTCCTGATCCGCACCGGGCACGGCAAGTTGTGGATGAAAGACAACGCGACCTACGGCGCCGGCGAGCCCGGCATCGGCCTCGCGGCGGCGAAGTTTCTGACGGATCGGAAGGTCGCGCTGATCGGGGCCGATACCTGGGCGATCGAGGCGGTCCCGCACGAACGCGCCGACCTGGCGTTCCCGGTCCACCAGTGGGACCTCACGAAGAACGGCGTCTACCATCTGGAAAACCTGGACCTGGAACCACTCGCCGCGGCGGGTGTGTCACGAGTTTTGTTTTGTGTTCAGCCCACTGCGCCTGAAGGGCGCGACGGGCTCTCCGGGGAACCCGATTGCCATTCGCTGAGCCACCTCCGATTGGGGAAACGCGACCGATGAGCCGGCTTTATCGACCAGAGTCCGTTTCGCGGCTGGGTGTCGCCCTGTTCACAGCGGCGGGGGCAGGCGCGCACGAGGCCCTGGCGACCGTCAGGTCGCTGGTCACCAGCAGCCTGATGGGACACGACTCACACGGGGTGATCCGGATTCCGGAGTATCTGGGATTCGTGGCCGAGGGCTCGATCGTCGTCGACGCACCGCTCGCCGTGGAACGCACGGGCCCGACCACGGCGGTCGTGGACTGTCATCAGGGCTTTGGTGCCGTCGGTGCCGAGAAGGCCATTCGCGAAGGAATTGAGATCGCGCGCGGGCAGCGCACGGCGTGCGTGATCACGCGGCGCTGCAACCATGTCGGACGGCTGGGGGCCTGGGTTGAGCTCGCGGCCGATGACGGGATGCTCGCGCTGGCGACGTGCCACTCTCCGATCCATCGGTCACCAGGTTCTGCCATGGGGCGGTCGCGACGGACGATTGGGGACCAACCCGATCGCCTACGCGGTCCCGACTGGCGGTGATCCCGTCGTGGCCGACTTTTCGACGTCCGTCGCCCCCGAGGGAAAGATCCGGTTCTACTCGCAACGAGGGGAAAACCGTACCGGACGGCTGGATCCTTGACGCCAACGGCAAGGCCACGAACGACCCCAACGCGTTCTACGGCCCGCCGCGCGGGGGGATCCTGCCGTTAGGGGCCGCCGCGGGGCACAAGGGATTTGCCCTCGGCCTGCTCGTCGAAATCCTCGGCAGCGTACTGGCCGGGATCAGCTCGCACGACCCACACGTGTTCGGCAACGGCGTCTGCTTTGTCGTCGTGGACCCCTCGGCGTTCTGTCCGCTCGATGAATTCCGACGACTCATGGACGAGACTGTGGCCTACATCAAGTCGTCGCGGCCGGCGCCGGGGTTTGATGAAGTCCTGGTCCCGGGTGAACTCGAATTCCGCACGCTCAGGCTACGACAGAAAGACGGTATTCCGGTCGATGCCGCGACGCTCCAGGCCATGCGGGAACACGGCGCGCGCCTGGGTGTCGACGTCGACGGACTCCTCACGCCCGAAGGTGCCGAATGAGCAACGTCCAACCCCTGCGACTCGGCATGTTCGTGATGCCAATCCACGATCCGGCCAAGCCGCTCGCTCAATGCATCGACGAGGACCTCGAGCTCGCCGTGCAATGCGAGGGATTCGGCTTCCACGATTTCTGGGTCGGTGAGCACCATTCTTCGAGCGTCGAGAACATCGTCATGCCGGAGATCTTCCTGGGGAAAGTGCTCGGCGTGACCCGGCGCATTCGCATCGGACCGGCGCCGGTCTGCCTCCAGTATCACCACCCGGCGCACGTGGCAGGCCGGCTGGCGTTCCTGGATCACCTGTCGCACGGCCGGCTGAATGTGTGTTTCGGACCCGGAGCCATCCCGACCGACATGGAGGTCTTCGGGGCGCACCGCGAGCGAAACGGGAGGGCGTGTCGCCGAGTCGATCGACATGATCCTGCGACTGTGGACGGGCGAGCTGCCGATCGACATCGAAGGACAGTTCTGGAACGTGAAGATAAAAGACAAGGTGAATCCCAGATTCGGAGTCGGGCATCTCCACAGACCCTTCCAGCGACCGCACCCACCAATCCATGTCCCGAGCATCAGTCGCGCGTCGGTTGGGCTGAGAAAAGCGGCCGAACGCGGTTTCCGTTTCATCAGTCATCACATGATACACACAAGCGCCTTGCGGGAGCAGTGGAAGACGTATTCGCACGCCGCGGCATCGGCGGGCCGAAGCGCGGAACCGGCCGACTGGGCGGTGGCACGGAACGTGTTCGTCGCGGACTCGACCGATGAGGCCCGGCGTCTCGCGCGGGGCAATTCGCTCGGCTCGTGCATCCAGTACATCCTCGATCTCACGGCGGCCACCGCGCCTACGGGCATCGCCATGTGGAAGCGCGACGACCAGCAGGCGGATTCGGACTGCACGCTGGATTATTTCATGGACGACGTGATCATCGCCGGCGATCCGGAACACGTCATCGGCCAGCTCCTGGAGTTACGCGAACAGATCGGCCCGTTCGGCACCTTGGTCCTGACCGCCCACGACTGGGACGACCGTGATCGGTGGACTCACAGTCTCGAATTGTTCGCCCGCGAAGTCGTCCCGGCATTCAACAAGGCCATCGGTGCCACTGAGATGGCGACGTAGTTGTAGGGTGGGTCGAGCCTCGAATCAACTTTCCATAAGGGTCCGGCTACGATGAGAAGCCCTTGTTGGTCGTACCACCAGATTGTCGGACCTTGCGGGGAGGTGATATCATCGTGTTACTCGAAAGAGATCCATGAGTTCCGCACGCTGAGTTTGCATTCCCGAGGGCGGCCCCAGGACTGCTCTTCCCGATTTGATACCATGCCGCCTACGTCCGGAGTGGGAGGAAGTCGATGGTCAGGCGATGGCCTGCTTCGGTGCTGGTTTCTGCATTCATGATCGCCGGGCGCTGCACCGCATTCGAACCGGGCGCCTCCGCGCAGGCTACGCGGACCGTGGATGAGTCATTCTTCGTCGAGAAGGTGTACCCCACGCTGCACGCCGCTCAGTGCGAGCGGTGTCACAGCGACAATGGCGTGGCATCCGAGACCCGGCTCGCGTTCCCGGAATCCGAGGCGGACCATGACCGGATCACGACGTTCGGATTCTCGCTGATCGATCTGGTCGATCGGCAAAACCCTGAGCGATCGTTGTTGATGCGGAAGCCCACGAAGCGAGTGAAGCACACCGGCGGCCAGCGAATCAAGCCGGGGAGTGTCGACGAAGCCGTGTTGCTGAGCTGGATCAACTATCTGGCCGGGCTTTCCGACGAGCAGGTACGCCGGGTACGGGAGCGAATCGCTCGGTCCGATCCGCGCGGCCTGGAGGCGCTGACAGTGCGCCGTCTGACGCACAGCCAGTACAACCACACCGTGCGAGACCTGCTCGGCGATCAGAGCCAGCCCGCCAGCAGCTTCCCGAAAGAGGACTTCGTCAACGGGTTCAAGAACCAGTGGGAGGCGCAGGGTGTCTCACCGCTCCAGGCGGAAGCTTACAGCAAAGCAGCCGAGCGACTCGCCCGAGCCGCCTTTCGAGGCGGTGACCAGCACGGATGGATCCCCCGCCAGCCGCAGTCGCCGACCGATGCCGCGTGTGTCGACGAATTCGTCCGGCGGTTTGGCCCCAAGGCATTCCGGCGCCCTTTGACGGATGGCGAGGTGCGTCGTTATTCCGACTTGTTCCTCGAGGAGGCCGGCCGCACGCGGGACTTCCAGGCCGGCGCCTCGATGGTGATCGAGGCCATGCTCCAATCGCCGCATTTCCTCTTCCGCGTCGAACGGGGAGCGAACGGTCCCGACGCGTCCTTCGAGATCGCCAGCCGCCTCGCATATTTCCTCTGGGACACGATGCCCAGCGACGAGCTGATGCGCGCCGCCGGGGATGGGAAGCTGGCGACGGCGGAGCAGATCGAAGCCACGACGCGGCGCATGCTCGATGATCCCCGTGCCCGGGCGGCGATGGAGGAGTTCCTGTCGCAGTGGATGCGATTCGACCGGGTCCTGGAGGCCACGCGCGATCGCCGGAGATTTCGCGAATTCAACGCCGAGGTCGCCGCGGCGATGGTCGAGGAGACGCGGCGATTGTTCAATCACCTGGTCTGGCACGATCAGAATTTCCAGGAATTCTTCACGGCCAACTATACCTTCGTCAATGCGGATCTCGCCCGGCTCTATGGCTTGCCGGCCCCCGTCGAGGAATTTGCGAAGGTGGAGTATCCGGCGGATTCTGGCCGGTCCGGCGTGCTGGGGCATGCCAGTTTCCTGGTGCTGACCAGCAAGCCCGCCGAAACCTCACCGACGGCGCGAGGGTTATTCATCCGCAACCAGTTTCTCGGCCAGGAAATCCCGCCCCCTCCGGCCGGAGTGAACACCGTCCTGCCGAATGTCACGGAAGATCAGCCGTTTACCAACCGGCAACGCCTGGCCGTCCACCTGAACAGCGAGTCTTGCGCGGGTTGCCACCGCCTGATCGACCCCATCGGGCTGGGTTTCGAGCAATACAACGCGATCGGCGTGTTCCAGAAGAAGATGGTGCTCCAGTTCGCGGGACCCCGGGGTGATGGAGCCCGGGGCCGCAGGGCGACGATAAAAGAACTGGACGTTGACTCATCCGGGTACATCCAGGGGATCGAGGATTCGGCGTTCTCGACGCCCCGGGAGCTGGGACGCTTGCTCGGCCAGAGCAAGTCGTGCCAGAAGGCCATCGTGAAGCAATTATTCCGGTATGCGTTCGGTCGGCAAGAGACCGTGAACGACCAACCCGTGATCGATGCGCTCTTCGCGAAATTCCGTGACTCGGGCTTCCGCTTCCGCGAGTTGATCGTCGCCCTGACCACGTCGGACCTCTTTCTCCAGAAAGGCTCGGGTTAGCTCATGGCAACGCAAAAGGAATTGTCCCGCCGCAGGTTCCTGCGGGGCGTGGGCCTGTCGGGGGCCGCGATTCGCATCGGGTTGCCGGCTTTTGAATCGCTGTTCAATGCCAGCGGAACCGCCTACGCGACCGAGGCCGGCGCGACGACCCAGCCGATCGAGACCCGGTTCGTCCTGTGGTTCAACGGCAACGGGATCGTCGAGAAGTACTGGATCCCGCGCGAAGACGGTGCCCAGTATGAGATGACGCCCTGCCTCCAGCCACTGGCCCGGTTTCGCCAGGACATCCATGTGCTCAGCGGCATCGACAATCCGGCCGCCAGAATGCCCGGGCCGGGAAACGGGCACCACAATTCGATGAGCGGCCTCGTCTCCGGGCAGATGTTCTCCGGCCGAGGGGCCGGCGGCCCCTCCATCGACCAGGCGATCGCCCAGGAAATCGGCAATCACAGTCGCTTCCGCTCTCTGCAAATTGGTGTGTGCCAGGAGTCGTTCGGCGAGAGCATTCAGCGCAACATGAGCTGGGCCGGGCGGGATCGTCCGCTGCCGCCGGAAATGATCCCGCAACGGCTGTTCGATCGCTTGTTCGGCTCCCGGGAGCCCTACTGGATCGAGCGCAAGAAGAGCATCCTCGACGCCGTGAGTGACGAGGCGCGGTCGCTCAAGTCGGCGCTGGGATCCGGCGATCAGCAACGACTCGAGGAATACCTGGCCTCGGTGCGCAGTCTGGAGCGTTCGGTCGCGAGCCTGCCGCCCGAGTATGCGCGGGTCGTGGAGCAACCCCCGGAAGGTGGCGATCTGAAGGACTGGCCGCGGATCGCGAAACTCCAGACTGACCTGCTGGTCCATGCCCTGGCCTCGCGCCAGACCCGGGTGGCCTCTTACATGCTGACCAAGTGCCAGGGACTCTCGCGCTTTCCCTGGCTGGGCTACACCTACGAGCGACACCACGAGTACACACACGGCCGGGTGGAGTCGCCCGAAGGCCAGCGGATCCTGCGGGACATCTGCCGATGGCACGTTGAGGAGTTCGCCTACTTCCTCGCCAAGCTCAAGTCGATCCCGGAGGGCGATGGTACGCTGCTCGACCACACCTGTGCGCTGTACGTCCACGAGCACGCCGAGGCCAATTCGCACAAGAACGCCGGCCTGGCCATGATCGCCGCGGGGCATGCGGGTCATCTGAAGACCGGGCTTCACACACGAGTGACCGGGACGGTGGGCGACCTGTATCTGACCCTGGCGGAAGAAGTTGTCGGTGCGCCGATCGGCGGCTTCCCGACCGGCGAGAAGAAGCTGTCCGCGATCGTCTGAGCCGCGCGTCCATGTGACCGGTCTCCCGACCGGGCCGCGTCGGGTCGGATCGGCGTCTGCTCAATCGCCGCCGCGCCGCCTCGGCTCAGGGCTCGGGATCGCCGGCTTCTTCCACCAACTGACCAGGCAACTCGGCAGCGCCTTGCGTACGTTCTCGACCTGCTCGGGCGTGATGTCGATGCCGCCGATGAAGAGCTGTTTCAAGCCCGGCTTCGCCGAAAGCTGGGCTAGCCCTTTTGCCGTGATATTGGTCTCCGGCAGTTCGAGGACTTCCAGGTTGTCCATCTTCAGGAAGACAGGGACGGACGCGTCGTCGATGCCCTTGGCCTTCCAGAGCTTCAGATGCCGCAGTCTCGGCAGGTCGCGCAGCGCCGCAATGCCCTTGCTGGTGACCTTGGTCGCCCTGAGATCCAGCGTGTGCAGATTCCTCAATCGGGCCAGCTCCGCGATGCCCCGATCCGAAATGTTAGTCTCGCCCAGATCGAGCACTTCCAATTGAGCAAGTTGCGCAATCTGTCCGATGTTGAAGTCCGTCACGGAGACGCTCCAGAGACCGGAGTCCGTCCTCTGCTGGCCGGAAACACTCAAATCCTTGAGCGCGGGCAATGACTTCAGAGTCGGCAGGGCCGTGCCGCTCATCTTGTTTCCGCCGAATGAGAAGTGTTCGAGATGATCGAGACTCTCCAGGAACTCGAAGGAGTCGTCGTTGACCCGGCTGTGGCCGACATCCAGGAATTGGAGATTCGTCATGCGAGCGATGTGTTCGAATAGTGTGCTGGTCACCTTCGTGCCGCGCATGTTCAGGGATTCGAGGTTCTTCCAATGTTTCAAGTGCGCGATTCCCTGGTCGGTGACGGATTCCGCGTAGTACAGATTGAGCGTCTTCACGTTCTTCAGTGGGGCTAGGTGCTCCAGGCCCAGATCTGTGATCTTCGTATAGGCCAGGTTGATGCTCTCGACTTGCGGCAGACGCGCCAGCTTCGCCAGGTCGGCGTCCGTCACCCAGGTGTTGCTCAGGTCAACTCCGATCGTTTCGCCGGCCGCATTGTGGGAGCAACGCGCGCCGAGCGCCGCGATCTCCGCGGCAGGACCAACCTGGGCCCGGGCGATGGGCGACGTCGAGGCCAGGACGAGCCCTGCGAACCACCACCAGATCATGTTACGAACCATTTGTATACCTGCGTTGATCCGAGTTGTCCCTGGGAACGATCAGCTTCGACGGCGTTTCGGGTCGCTCGATCTCGGATCGAAGATGATCTCACACCGGGGTACTGCATCGTGGACCTGCCGATGACCTTTTTCCGTGATGAATGTGTGGTAGAGGTTTAGCTTGCGAAGTTGGCGGAATCCCTGAAGGTATCGGATGGAGGCGTCGCCGACGTTGGTGCTATCGAGGCTGAGCCGTTGGAGTTTCGCCAGGCCGGCGAGCGCCTCCAGGCCCTTGTCGCTGACATCGGTGTAGTCGAGGTTCAGATCCACCAGCTCGGCGAAGTGGCCGACGACGGGCATGCTCTTGTTGGTGATGCGGGTGCGGATCAGCGCCAGCTCCTGAAGATGCTCGAGGGCCTGGAGCTGAGGCATCGCCGCGTCGGTGATCCGGGTGTAGTTGAGCAAGAGCGAGGTGAGACCCGTCATGCGTCCCAGCGTCCGGAGTCCCTTGTCGCCGATGTCCGTGCTACCCAGATCGAGCCGGCGCAGCGCCCCCAACGACTCGAGGTGAGCCAGGCCCGAATTGGTCACATCGGTATAGGCCAGGTCGAGATCCCGCAGGGACACCATGCCCGACAGGTGCGCCAAACCTTGATCGTTGACGGGTGAACTCGACAGATTCAGCCTCACGAGCGCAAGTCCGCTCAAGTGCTTCAAGCCCGCACCGGTGATTGGCGTGTGTGTGAGCGTCAGGTCGCGCAGGCCTTTCAGACCGGCCAGAGGAGCCAGGCCCTCGTCGGAAATCGTCGCCCCGTCCAGGTCCAGCGTTTCGAGGCTGATCAGTGTTGCCAGGCGCTGGAGGCCGATGTCTCCGATCTCGGTCGATCGGAGCTCCAGCGTCTTCAGATGCTTCAGGCCCTCCAGATTTCGGAGCAGCTCATCCGACACGCCCGTTGAGGCCAGCGAGATCTCCCGCAACTGGCTCTTCTCGATCACAGCGCGGCCGCCGATCGAACGCACCCAGCGGGCCACGACCTCGTCCCCCTGGCCGGCCACGATCTGGTCCGCCCCTTTGGGGAGGCCCGGCCGTACCGAAGAGTCCAGAAAGCCCACCTCACAGCGCGGCACCGCAGCGTGCAACCGATCCACACCCGTCCGCGTCACCCGCGTGTAGCGCAGATCGACCACGCTCAGGTGCTTGAGGTCCCTGAGCACTTCCACGCCCACATTGGTGATTTTGGTCCCGTACAGATTCAAGTCTTCTAGTCCCGTCATGTTCGCCAGGTGCCGGATTCCCTCGTCCGTCAGTGCGGCCCCTTGCAGATTCAGCCTCCTCAGCTTCGTCATCCTGTGCAGGTGAGCGATTCCCGCATCCGTGATCCGCGTCCCACCCAGGTCCAGTTGCTCGACGTTCACGAGACCGACGAGATTTCGCAGCCCCTCATCGCTGATCACGGCGTCCCGCAACAGGAGCCTGCGCAACTTGGTGAGGCCATTCATCTGCCGCAGGCCTTCGTCATCCACGGGGCAATAGACCAGGTCGAGCGCCTCGAGATTCGTGAATGGGGCGAGATGACGACCTCGCACCTGGGTATTCTCCAGGCTCAACATCCGGAGAGTCGGCGCGAGCGCAGCGATGGCCTCGATCCCGGGATCCTCGAAATTGATCGATTCGAGATAGGTGTCGCTGAAGGTCAGCTCCTCGAGGGAGCGAATGCTCGCGAGGTGGCGCAGCTCGCGACTGTAGTCGGTCTCCGACCCTGCGCTGGGATTCCACATGGGCCCGGGGAGATTCAGGGTCTTCAAACGCGTCAGCCCGGTCAGTCTTCGCAGATCGGGGGGATTGATGTTGGTTCCCACGAGGTCGGCCAGCTCGAGATGGAAGTCGGCCGCCGGCAACTGCGTCAGCTCTCGAATGCGGCCATCGTGCCCCTCGAGGCGCACTGAACCGCCCATCAGGATGACCCATTCGGCGACCTGCCGGTCGAGTGGTTCGGCCCGCACTGTCGACGGGGCCAGGGACAGGACGAGCCAGATCCCCACCACCTGGATCGGGAGGCGAGCAAGGATGTCACGAAGCATCACGTTCATGACTGATCTCGCGGTTAAACGACCGGTTTCCAGCCGTGCTCATATTCGCGTTGCCAGAAGGCCATCGCGGCCGGGTCGTCGAGGACGTGGCCGTCCTCCGGGTTGCATTTGAGCGTGCGTTGTGTCCGGTAGGCGATGTTGCCGAGATGGCAGAGCAGCGTGCTCCGGTGCCCTTTCTCGATCTGGGCGTTCAGCCCGAAATGATCGCCGTTGCGGATCCCGGCGATGAAATTGGCGGTGTGGAACGTATCGATCGCCAGCCAGGGATTTCCCCCGTGGGCGTCGTCCGGACGTTTATCGATCACCCGATCGTCGGCGTTGTAGATCTTGTAATCGCCGAACATGCCAAGCGAGAGCGCCCCTTTGTCCCCGTAGAACGTCACGAAGCCCGTGGAATCCGGATGATTGTTGCAACTGAGTCCTTGCCAGGAGATCTGCTTGCCGCCCGGGAATTCGTAGTTGGCGACGTGGGTATCCGGCGTCTGCTGATCGTCGTGATAGCGGTAGCGACCGCCGGAGGAGGTGACGACCACGGGGAATTCCACATTCAATCCCCATCGGCACAGATCCAGGGAATGGATCCCGTTATTGCCGAGCTCGCCGTTCCCCCAGTGCCAGAACCAGTGCCAGTTGTAATGAATGCGATTATCGACATAGGGCATGCGTGGGGCCGGTCCCTGCCAGAGTTCGTAGTCGAGGGTCGGCGGCGGGTTGGTTTGATTGCCGGTCCCCAGCGAGGCCCTCTTGTTGTTGTACCAACCCCGCGCGCAGTACACGTTGCCGATGACTCCTTGATGCAGCTTGGTAATGGCTTCGATCACGCCGGGCGTGCTCCGCCTCTGCGATCCCATCTGCACCGCTCGGTTGTGCTTGCGGGCGGCCGCGATCATCTGCTCGCCTTCCCAGGGATTGTAGCTGCACGGCTTCTCGACGTAGACGTGCTTGCCGGCGGTGCACCCCAGGATCGTTGCGGGGCCGTGCCAGTGATTGGGCGCCTCGCAGAACAGCGCGTCCACTTCCTTGTCGTCGAGGATCCTCCGGTAATCCGTGACCGCCTGCGGGCGCTGCTTGCCGCCGTGCTCCAATCGCGCCTTCCCCTGATCGGCCCGTTTGGAATCGACATCGCAGACATACTTGATCACGACGCCCGGCTGCTTCTCCAGCGCGGCGGCGACCTCCATGCCGCGGTTCAACCCCATGATCCCGACGGTCACTTTCTGGCTTGGCAAAGCACCTGTCTGGGCGATCAACGGTCCGGACCCCAGGGTCACTACGGACCCGGCGGATGCTCCCAGGAATTGTCGGCGTGAAGGAGGCAGGGGCATGGCAACTCTCCGTGGGTTGGCTCGTGATGAGTGGGAAGGAGGCAATCCCTCGGGAATCGGATCGGGCGGTCAGGCGAGGATGTCGTGGACCACCCGGCCGTAGACGTCGGTCAATCGGAAATCGCGACCCGAATAACGATAGGTCAGGCGCTCGTGGTCCAGACCCAGCAGGTAGAGGATGGTGGCGTGAAGGTCGTGATAGTGCACCTTGTCTTCGATCGCGGCGAAACCGAACTCATCGGTCCGGCCGTACGCGATGCCGGCCTTGACGCCGCCGCCGGCCAGCCAGACGGAATACCCCTCGGGATTGTGGTCGCGCCCGTCGATCCCTTCGGTATACGGCGTGCGCCCGAACTCGGCGCCCCAGAAGACCAGCGTGTCCTCCAGCAGCCCGCGGGACTTGAGGTCGGTGAGCAGCCCGGCGATGGGACGATCGACCGCTTGGGCGATCTTCTCGTGTCCGCTGACCAGCTTCTCGTGCTGGTCCCACAGATAGCCCGTGGAGATCTGGATGAAGCGGACTCCGGATTCGGCGAAGCGGCGTGCCAGCAGGCATTGCCGGCCGAAGTCGTCGGTCTCTCGGGTCCCAATGCCGTACAGTCTCCGCGTGGCCTCCGACTCCCCGGCCAATTCGAGCACCGACGGCGCCGCCGACTGCATGCGGAAGGCGAGCTCGTACGACTGCACCATCCCTTCGATCTGGGCATCGTCTCTGGACCGTCGGAGGTGGGACACGTTCAGCCGCTGGATCAGGTCGAGCTGCCGACGCTGCATCGCTGGGGAAAGGTTGTCGTTGACGAGGAAAGGGATCGAGGCATTCTCCACCGGGACGTCGGCCGTGCCGATCGCCGTCCCCTGATAGATGGCCGGCAGGAACGCGCTCGAATAGTTCTGGACGCCACCGTGCGCACGCGGCGGGGCGATCGTGATGAAGCCGGGCAGGTTGCTGTTCTCGGTCCCCAGGCCATAGGTGACCCACGACCCGAGCGACGGTCGAACAAAACTGGCGGTCCCCGTGTGCAGCCGCAGGGTGGCTTCCCCGTGGGCGCGGCCTTCGGTGTACATGCTGTTGATGACGCACAGGTCATCCACGTGGCGGGCGACGTGCGGGAACAGCTCCGAGACCCAGCGCCCACTCTGGCCGTGCTGGGCGAATTTCCAGGGGCACTGGCGCAGCAATGGGGTCTTCTTCTTGCGCGGCGCGTCGTCGTCGGCCTTCACGAAAGGGGCCGGCTGGCTCGAGTATTTGGCCAGCGTGGGCTTGTAGTCGAAGGTATCGACCTGGCTGGGCCCGCCATGCATGAACATGAAGATCACGCGCTTCGCTCTCGGGGCCAGATGCGGCACCTTCGCGGCAAGCGGGTTTGGCTCGGCCGCGGCGGTCTCGGCAGCGAGGCCCGCGAAAGCCAGGTATCCGAATCCACAGGCGGCGTCCTTGAGGAGCGCCCGTCGCGAGATCCCGATCGGCTGCGATCCGAACATCCGGCCCCTCCTCAATCGAGATACTGGAAGCCCGTCGAACAGAACAGCGCCTGGCTGAGGACCGCCCAGGCTCGCACTCTCGCCGACCCGTCGACCGCCTTTTCGGATGACGACGACTCCGCCAGGACCGCATGGACCAGCGTCAGCGAGGGCTCGATCTCGTCGGGCCGCGGCGGACGTCCCAGGATGCGTATGGTGAATCGCTCGAGGACCTGGTGCTCGTCGGAGACATCGCAGCCTGCGAGGACGCTTGTGGCCGTGCGGTTTGCCGCCTCGAGGACCAGCGGACTGTTCATCATGAACAGCGCCTGCGGCGCCACATTCGTGGTGCTGCGTCGACCGTTCACGGATAGGGCATCGCCGAAATCGAACAGTTGGAACAGCGAGGAGAGGTCGTTGCGGACCACCGGCAAGTAGATGGTCCGTCTGACGCTGCGCACCGGCTTGTTCGGCTTGACCCCCACGCCAGTGGCCTGGATATTCAGGTCGGCGACGACCGATTCGGTCGGCGACCGGTCGAGCTGCCCGCTCACGGCTAACAGCCCGTCGCGCAACGCCTCGACCTGGAGGCGGCGGCGGTTCATTCGCCACAACCAGCGATTCTCCGGATCCCGCGATGCACCCGCGCGATCGTAATTCGAACTCAAGAGATAAGTCCGGCTAAGCACCAGGTCGCGGATCAATCGCTTCAACGACCAACCCTGTCGCATGAATTGCCGGGCCAGATGGTCGAGTAATTCCGGATTCGAGGGGGCCTCGCCTCGCGTGCCGAAGTCGTCCGGCGTGCCGACCAGCCCCTGTCCGAACAGGTGCTCCCAGACTCGGTTCACGGCCACCCGGCTGGTGAGCGGATTCCGGGCGCCGGTGAGCCACTCGGCGAGCTGCGCCCGGCCGCTGACATCCGGCCCGATGTCCGGTGAGGGGGGCTCGACGATCGAGACGAACCCGCGGGGAACCGTCTCTCCCCGGTTGTGAGCATCGCCGCGAATGCAGATCGCGATCGGGCCGGGACGCTCTTGATCGTTCACGGACATCGCCAGCCGCGGGCGCGGAGGAGGGTTCGCCTTCTGTTTCGCGATCTCCCGCTTCAGCACGGCGAGCCGTTCCTCGATCCGTTGAAGTTCGGCCTTGGGATCGGCAGGCGCCTGCGGATTCGCCTTGTCCGGTTTCTCGCCATCGGCGGGTTTGCCCCCTTTCTTCAAGGCGTCCCGCCTCGCCTGGAGCTCCTTCTGTTCCTTCATCCGGCCGTCGAGGGACTTCTCGTGTGCCAGGAAGGCCTCGTAGGCGGCCTGGCCGCCCGATCCGAGCGGATGGAGGTTCCACCCCGTAAGATCGCGCCGATTGAGCAGATTGCCGTGAATCGTCTCGGTACTCGCCAGGATGCCGGCCAGGGCGTAATAGTCGCGCGCGGAGATGGGGTCGAACTTGTGGTCGTGACATCGCGCACAGCCGATCGTCAACCCGAGAAAGGCCTTGCCGATTGTGTCAACCTGCTCGTCGATCACATCGACCTGGAGCTGAGTCTTATCGGTCGCGCCGATGACCTTGGGCCCCACGACCAGGAACCCGGTCGCCACGATGTTGTCGTCCCGCTCCTGCTGGGTGCGGGACGGGAGCAGGTCGCCGGCCAGTTGCTCGGTGACGAATCGGTCGAATGGCTTGTCGGCGTTGAATGCGCCGATCACGTAATTGCGATAATGCCAGGCGTCGTAGTAGGTGAAGTTCTCATCCGACCCGTTGGAGTCGGCATAACGCGCGACGTCGAGCCAGTGACGGCCCCAGCGTTGACCGAACTCGGGGCGGCCCAGGAGGGCATCGGCGACCCTCGAAAATGCGTCGGGAGCGTCGTCCTGGAGGAACGACTCGATCTCGGCCGGCGTCGGCGGAAGGCCGACCAGGTCGAAGAAGACGCGTCGCAGCCACGTTGGCCTGTCGGCGTCGGCGACGGGAGTCAGCCCCTCCGACTCGAGCTTTGCGAGGATGAATCGATCGACGTCGGAGCGTGGCCAGGCGACGTCCTTCACCCGCGGGACGGGCGGCTTGGCGATCGGTCGGAACGCCCAATGCGAACGCCCCGCGTCGCGATCAGCCCGCGAGGGCCCGTTCGGTGCGGTGTCGGTTCGGGGATCGGGCGCCTCCATCCTGACCCATCGTTCCAGCACGGCGATTTCCGCGTCCGGCAGTTTCCCCCGCGGGGGCATCTCGAGCGATTCATAGCGAATCGCTTCGATCAACAGGCTCTTTTCCGGCGCACGGGCACGACCGCCGGACCACTGTCTCCCCCCTTCATCCATCCGCCGCGGCTGTCGAGATGCAGGCCCCCCTTCAGAGTTTTCGCCCCCGACGAATGACATTGATAACAATGCTTGATGAAGAGCGGGCGCACCTGCTTTTCGAAGAACTGCTGCTCCGCGGCGCCGAGAGTCGCCGCGTCGTTCACGCGCGCAGGATCCGACCGCGGGGCGCCGGAGGCTGGCCCGATCGCCCCACTGCCACAGAGTGACAGCATCACGGCAATGACGCCGGGTCGAAGTCGTATCATGGTCGGGTTCAAGTGGCGGGGGTGCGGGTTGATCAGGTCGGTCGCGCCGAAGTCCTTCCCGCCCACGGACCTCGAAGAAGCCGAGGGGGGGTTCCACGATCTCAGCGTCTACCAAGTCGTCCCGTTTGTCAAGGCGGACGATCGGAAGCCCGGTGCCATTCGAAGGGACCCCCGCACCGACGCCGATCACTTCGCCGCTGCCATCGCCCGCCGCAGGGCCGCGATCGTGGCCTCCGCCCGGTAGTCTGCGATCTTCCGGCCCCAGGCGGCCGTCTTCCCGACCGGGGCCAGGTCCACGCCGTTGATCCGGAATCTCCCGGCCTTGATCCGCTCCTCCGCACGCACGCTGTTCGGGTCCACCGCCGCCATCTGCGCCGTGATCGCGAAGTCATCGTGCAGGCCCTCGGGGGTCTGCGCAACGCCCTGGGTCTCCAGCCACTTCGCCACATCAGGATAGTTGTAATACTCCTTGATATAATAGACTCTGGTCTTACCGCCCGACCACGTCGCGTTCAGGTCGCTGGCCACCGCCTCCATCCCCTTCTGGTTCCCGCCGCTGTCGCCGATCAGGACGATCCGGCGGAAGCCGTGCGTGCGGAGGCAGGCGCAGATCTCGGCCAGCAGGGCCCGGTAGGTGCCCTCGGTGACTCCGATCGTCGAGGGGTATCTCATGTGCTCGGTGGGCGGGTCGATATCCCCCTCGGGGACGAACGGGACGATCGGCGCGACCAGAGCGTCGCCGAGCTTGCGGGCGATGGCCTCGGTTGTGGCTCGGAGCACAACGTTGTGCTTGCCCGCCACGAGGTACGGCCCGTTCTGCTCAATGCCGCCGGTCGCGACGATCGCTGTGACCTTGCCGGCCTTCATGGCGTCGCGGATCTCCATCCAGGTCATGTCTTCCATGAAGACGGTATCGTGCGCCGGGATCGGCCGGGGGCTGTCCGAGTCGGGGCGGATCGGATCGGGTGCGGGGGCCTGGTAGGCGACGAACGCCAGCGCGGCCAGGACGATGATCGGTGCGAGCCATGGCGGGGACTCCTCATGGATGGTTCGTCGGAGACGGTCGTTCGACATCGTACCATGACGCGAAGCAGGCGATGGGCGGTATTCCACGAAGGAACGCGCGGGACGTGGGGCGCCACGGTGACTCTCGGGAGTACACGACCGAGTCCCTGGTCGTTATCATCTCCTACGACGGGCGGCAGGTACCCGTCCATCACGCCAGGCCGCCGCGGTCTTGAACATCAGATCCCAAATTGAGGATGCCTCGAATGCCACTCTCGGACGAAGAAGCCCGATGCTTGCTCCAGGACGCCTTCCGGTCGGTGGAGGAGGAGTATCGGGCGAGAGGGATCTTCCAGGACCGATTCGGGTTCGGCCGCTCGCCGGCCCTCGTCATCGTCGATTTCGCATACGGATGGACCGACGAGGCGTACGCCGGAGGAAGTCGACGGCTGGATGGCCCGGTCGAGGCCACCCGGCGCCTGCTCGATGTGGCGCGTGCCCGGGCGCTGCCCGTCGTGTATACGACCAGTCCCTGGCGGCCGGGCAGTGGCGATCAGCCCTTCAAGTCCGCAGCCGACCGATCCCCAGGATTTCGGGCGTGGGACGAACGTGCTTGCCGCATCGACGAGCGCGTCGCGCCGCTTCCCCACGACTTGGTCCTGGAGAAGGAGAACGCCAGCGCGTTCTTCGGCACGCACCTCGCCCCCTATCTGATCGGACATGGCGTAGATACCCTGCTGATCACCGGTTGCAGTACCAGTGCCTGCATCCGCGCGACCGCCACGGACGCGAAGAGCTATCGATTTCGCCCGATCATCGTTCGCGAGTGCGTCGGTGACCGCTCTCCCGTCGCTCACCACTGGACCTTGTTCGACATTCAAGCTCGGTTCGCCGATGTCGTGTCGCTGGACGAAGTCCTGGCTTACGTATCGAATCGGGATGCGCAGTTGACAACCACGAATGCCGACCCCCCATCGGGGAAATCCCCGATAAACCCGCATCCTACGCAAGCCGTAGACCCGTCTACCGTGGGCTTGAGCAGACCTGCTGGGGCGATCACAGATGAGTGACGATACTGATCGCAATCGGTTCTTCGAGGCAGTCAGCGAAGCCATTCGAAGGCTGTTGACCATCGAGGGAGTCGAGGGAACCGGCCAGCCACATCGAGTAAAGCCCTAACGCGGCCTTCGGCCGCAACCCAATCGGGATTCCCGATTCGCGATTCCGGATTCCCGAAGGGGAATGATCCGGGAATCCGGAATCGCGAATCCGGAATTCGGAATCCCCAGATGCGCGCACGGCGAGGGATCTTACGGAGGACGACTCTACTGTCGATGGTCGTGATAGATCGACAGCAGGGTGAAGTTCTGGCAGACCTCGGGCGGAAACGTCGCGGCCATCCACCCGATCCCGTCTCGATGCGTCGGGTCTCACCTCGAACCAGTCGCGCGGGACCTCGAGGGACCAGACCTCGCTGCTGAGCGGCTGGGCGTGTCCGCCCGCCACCCAAATCTTGTCGTGCAGGACGTAGGCGGAGTGCTCGTGGCGCTCCTTCCAGACGACGTTCGACCGGAGTTTCGCCCAGTCCTTACCATCCCGAGAATACCAGACGTCGCCCCAGTTCTTCGCGGGATGGTTCGACCAGCCGCCCAGGACCCACATCCGGTCTCGATAGACGACCGCGGAGAACCAGATCCGCGGAGCCCATGGGGCGTGCTCGGCGACGCGATCCCAGTGCACGCCGTCGGACGAGCTCCAGATGTCGTTCCGGGCCTCGTATCGCGGGACGTAGTTGCCGCCGCCGAGCACCCAGATCTTGCCGTCGTGCACGAGGGCCGTGTGGTAGGCCCTGGGTGACCAGGGGGCATTCGAAACCTCCTGCTTCCATGCCTTGCCGTCGGCGGACGACCAGACGTCGTTCTTGAGGCTCGAGTCGTCGCCGAAGTAATAGTCTTCCGTGCCGCCGAGGATCCACAGGCGTCCCTTGAAGACCACCGCGCCGGCCGCGAGCCGCGGGCTCCAACCGGCGTGATCCGTCGCCAGTTCCCACGTCTGGCCGTCGCTCGACGACCAGACCGCGTTCCTGGCACCGTGGCCCGGGAGCCGGCCGTTGTACCAGCCTCCCAGGAGCCACATCCGGTCGTGGAAGACCACCGTCATCGGCAGGTCGCTGTGCTTCCAGGGTGCCTCGGGGGTCACGAGCTTCCAGGCTCTCCCGTCGGGCGAACTCCAGACGTCGCGCGGGGGTGCCGAGAAGGAGTCGAACCACCCGCCGAGGAGCCAGAGCCGGCCCTTGTAGGCCACCTCGCCGCTGGAGTCGCGCGGCCGCCATCCGGCCCTGTCGGTGACCTTCACCCAGTCGAGAACCCGGTCCTCGCCCCGGGAAGCGAAAGGGAAGAGCAACAGGCTCGCCAGCACGACCAGACACCCTCTCATCGCGGGTCTCCTCTCACGACGTCATCCCTGACGATGCGGATCATCACAAGGGGCGGCCTGGGCGGCGCGATCAGGGTGTGCCCGGCAGGAGGCCCGCCGTGCGCAGGGCCGCTCGCATCTGGGGTTCTTTTTCCGGCGGCAGGTCCGAGACCGGAGAACGGCAGGGACCGATCGGTAGGCCGATGAGGCGCAAGGCCGCTTTCAATCCGGCCGGGGTGGTGCACAGGGTCAGCGCCAGACGCAGCGGGCTCAATCGGTCCTGGGCGGCCTTCGCGCCCTCGAGGTCGCCGGCACGGTAGCGCTCATAGATCTCCACGAGCAGGGCCGGCGCGATGTTGCCGGTGGCCGGGACCGCCCCGCGGCGCCGGCCATCAGGCCGTAGAAGATGAGCGTATCCCGGCCGGTCATGACACTGAACCGGTCCGGGACGACCCGGATGTACTCGGCCGTGTTCTGGAGGTCGCCGCTGCTGTCCTTGATGCCGACGATGTTGGAGATTTCCGCGAGGCGGGCCAGCGTGTTGACGTCGATCTTCACGCCGCCGCACGTGGCCGGGTTGTTGTAGAGGAAGACCGGAAGGCGGGTGCTCTCGGCAATGCGCCGGTAGTGGTCGAAGATCTCCCGCTGGTTCGGCAGGATGAAGTAGGGCGTGATGATCGAGACGCCGTCGGCCTCTTCGCGCTCGGCCATCTTCGTCAGGCGTATGACCTCGCGCGTCGACTCGGCCCCGGTGCCGGCAAGGACCGGGACTCGCCCGTTTACGTGAGACACCGCGGTGGCCACCACCTCCTGCTTCTCGCGCTCGTCCAGGGAACAGAACTCGCTGTTGGTGCCGAGGACGAAGAGGCCGTGCACGCCGTTGCCGATCAGGTGATCGAGGAACCATCGGAAACGGGGAAGGTCCAGGTCCTCGTCGGCCTTCATCGGGGTGGCGACCGGCGGAATGATCCCGTGAAAGTCCATGATCCGGTCTCCAAGGGGGGCTCCGCTTCGCGAAACCCGACCCTCGCTTCGTGATGACAGCCCGGGGAGCCCGTGCGCCGCGCCTCGGATACGATCGCCCCCCACGGGTCGAAAGGTATTGTAAGCGGGCGGTGATTCTCCAACAATAGTTTGACAGCGGGTCCCGGGACATGAGACTCCCGGGGAGGGGACGACGCCTCGTAGGTGAGGTTATTCTCATGATTGAATCCTCACGATCAAGGGTCCGGAGCGAGATCCGTCGGCGAATGGGCCGTCGGATGCTGGTCGCCGCCGCCCTGTCGCTTGCGCTCCAGGCGACCCCATCGATGGCCGAGGATCCGTCCGCGATCGAGTTCTTCGAGAAGTCAATCCGCCCGCTGATCGTCGCGAAGTGCCAGCCTTGCCACGGTCCGGGAAAGGCGAAGGCCGGGCTCCGCATGACCGACCGCGGGTCGCTCCTGAAGGGGGGAGACAGTGGACCGGCCGTCGTCCCGAACGCGCCGGAGGAGAGTCGACTCATCCAGGCGGTGCGGTACCTCGACGAACCGAAGATGCCGCCGAAGCAGAAGCTGACTGCGGCCGAGATCGCGGCGCTGGAGCGATGGGTCGCCTCGGGGGCGCCGTGGCCCTCGTCGGCGGCCCGCACGACGAGTCCGGCGCGATTCGAGCCGACCCCTGCCCAGCGGCGTTGGTGGGCTTTCCAGCCCGTCCGGAGCGAGACGCCATCGACTCCAAACGGCCCGCGCTCCGCCGAGAATCCGATCGATGATTTCCTCCTGGAGGCCTCGAGATCCAAAGGCATCGCGCCCGCCCCCCCGGCGGACCGGCGGACCTGGATCCGCCGCGCCACGTTCGACCTGACCGGTCTCCCGCCCTCGCCCGACGAGATCGAGTCGTTCCTGGCGGACGCATCGTTCCTGGCGTTCGATCGCGTGGTTGACCGGCTCCTGGCCTCGCCGGCCTACGGCCAGCGCTGGGCCCGGCACTGGCTCGACGTCGCCCGCTATGCCGACTACTACGACGCCAATCCCCAGACTCGCACGGCCAGTTGCGAGCTGACCGAGGCCTGGCGGTACCGCGACTGGGTGGTCGATGCGTTCAACCGCGACCTCCGGTTCGACCGGTTCATCATCCACCAGATCGCCGGAGACCTCCTGCCTGTCCCCGACGGTGGGGAAATCTACCCGGACGGCCTGATCGCCACGACGTTCCTCTCCAACGGCGTCTGGGACCGCGGCGACGCCGACAAGGAGAAGATCGTCAGCGATATGGTCGACGACCAGATCGACACCGTGGGCAAGGCGTTCCTCGGCCTGACTCTCGGCTGCGCTCGCTGCCACGACCATAAGTTCGATCCGGTCTCCCACCAGGACTACTACGCCCTCGCCGGCATCTTCTACAGCACCCATATCCTCAAGGATCTCGGTGCCAAGGGGGCCGAGTATGTCATGAACCGAGTGCCACTCGTCCCCAGGGCCACGGGTCGAAGCTCGGGAAAAGCACCTCCGGGCGATCGCGGAGGTCGAGGCGAAGCTAGCCGCGGTCGAGAAGGGGACGCGGTCCGAGGCGTCGGAGAAGCAACGGGCCGGGCTCATCGCCGAGCGCGACCGGCTGAGGTGCGAGCTTCCCGCCGAGCCACCCCTGGCGATGGCCGTGCAGGAGGGGGGGACTCCGGGGGGCCTGTTTCCCGGGATCCAGGACGTGCCCGTCCACATCCGCGGCAGTTACGCCCGGCTCGGTCCGGTGGTCGCGCGGCGGTTGCCGCGGTTCTTCGCGGGTGAAGCGCAGCCGCCCGTCCGTGAAGGGAGCGGCCGGCGTGAGCTCGCCCGCTGGGTGGCATCGGCCGCGAACCCGCTCACCGCTCGGGTGATCGTCAACCGCGTCTGGCAGTGGCACTTCGGCGAGGGGCTCGTGCGCACGCCGAGCAATTTCGGCATGCTCTCGGAACCCCCATCCCACCCGAGACTCCTGGACTGGCTGGCGGCCCGGTTCGTCGAGGACGGCTGGTCTCTCAAGAAGCTACACCGGCGACATCATGCTGTCGGCCGCCTACCGGCGGGCGAGCGTCGTGGGCCGCGACGAACTTTCCCGGGACCCCGAGAACCGCTGGCTCGGGCGGTTCTCGGCGCGGCGGCTGGACGCCGAGGAGATTCGTGACGCGATGCTCTGCGTGAGCGGGCGGCTCGACCGGACGCCAGGGGGACCGGCCGCGGACGGTATCGACACGCCGAGGCGGTCGCTCTACGTCCAGACGGCGCGGTGGGACCGGAGCAGCTTCGCGATGCTCTTCGACGCGGCCAACCCCGACGCGTCCACCGAGAAACGGACCCCGTTCGACCGTCGCGCCCCAGGCGCTTTTGTTCCTGAACCACCCGTTCGTCCTCGCGCAGGCCCGGCACCTGGCCGATCGGTTGGGCGCCGAGACCTCCGGTGATGAGTGCGCCCGGATCGACCGGGCTTACCGCCTCGTGTTCGGCAGGCCGGCACGTCCGGAAGAGGCCGCGGTGTGCCGGCAGTTCTTGGGCCGGCCCGGGAGACCTCGGGGCGAGGCCGACTGGCAGGGACTTGCCCATGTCCTGCTGTGCAGCAACGAGTTTATTTGCGTCGACTGATCCATCGATCCTGCGGGAGTCATTCCGATGTGGGCGATGACGAATACCTCCCGTCGCGAGTTCCTGGCGCAAGCCGGCACCGGCTTCGGCGTCGTGGCGCTCGCGGACCTGCTCGCGGGCGAGTCGTCCGGACTCGCGGCGCCCGGGCCCGACCGGGCGGCCAACCCATACGCGGTCCGGACCCCCCACCACACCCCGCGCGAGTCGCTGCCTGTTCCTCTACATGCCCGGCGGGCCGTCTCATATCGATCTGTTCGACCCCAAGCCGAAGGTCGCCGCGATGAACGGCCAGCCGCTCCCCTTCGAGAAGCCCCGGCTGGAACGCGTCAAGACCGGCAACCTGCTGGCTTCCCCGTGGAAGTTCCGGAAGCATGGCGAGTGCGGGACCGAGATCAGCGAGCTCCTGCCGTGCCTGGCGGCGCACGCCGACGACCTCTGCGTGATCCGGTCGATGGTCGCCGACAACATCAACCATACCGGCGCGGCCTTGCAGATGAACACGGGCGAGCAGGCGTTCTCCCGGCCGAGCCTCGGTTCGTGGCTCGTTTACGGCCTGGGGGCCGAGAATCAGAGCCTGCCGGCCTTCGTGGTGGTGAGCCCGGCCGCCGTCTTCCAGGGGGCCCAGCTCTGGAGTTCCAGCTTCTTGCCGAGCGCCTACCAGGGGACCCTCGTCCGCGACCTCAGCCGCCCGATCGCCAACCTCTCCGACCCCACGGGCGATGCCTCCGTCCAGCGTGCCAAGCTCGACGCGATCGGGCGGCTCAACCGACTTCACAAGCGCGACCGCGTGATCGACAGCCAGCTCGATGCCCGCATCGCGTCCTTCGAGCTGGCCTTTCGCATGCAGCGGAACGCACCGGAAGCCTTCGACATCGATCGCGAGAGCACGCTGACGCGACGGCTCTACGGGGTCGGCGAGCCGACGACCGACCTGTTCGGCCGGCAGTGCCTCCTGGCCCGTCGACTCCTGGAGCGGGGCGTGCGCTACGTCCAGCTCTTCGATGCCCCGGCGAATAACGCCTGGGATCATCACGGCGGCCTCCGCGAGAACCTGCCCAAGCGCTGCGCCGCGGTGGACCGCCCGATCGCCGCCCTCCTCCACGACTTGAAGGCGCGCGGGTTGCTCGACGACACGCTGGTCCTCTGGGGCGGCGAGTTCGGCCGCACCCCGACGGCCGAGGGGACCAACGGCCGCGAGCACCACCCCTTCGGCTTCACGATGTGGATGGCCGGCGGAGGCGTCCGACCCGGCCACGTCCACGGGGCCACTGATGAATTCGGCTGGCACGCCGTGCAGGACAAGGTCCACGTCCACGACCTGCACGCGACGATCCTGCACATCATGGGCTTCGATCACGAACGACTGATCTACCGACACGGAGGCCGCGACTACCGCCTTACGGACGTTTCTGGCCACGTCGTCCGGCAAATCCTCGCGGTCTGACTCCCAGCAGGGAAGCCCGACCCTTCGACTTCCCCACCCGATCGTCAGGCGATCAGGGGACCGAGTGGCACTGGATCCGATCCGACTTCGATCAGGGTGAGAACATTTGCCGCAAATCCTTACTGGCCTCGGGGAGACTCGAACTCCCACGTCCTTACGGACATCGGCTCCTAAGACCGACGCGTCTGCCATTCCGCCACGAGGCCCCGTCGGGAATCTCCTTAGTCGTTC
>CAWJTV010000035.1:0-68888 GCA_963845755.1 uncultured Planctomycetota bacterium | reverse complement strand
TGACAATGACCCCGATTGGATCTTCGCGGCCGATGGCGCCTTCCAGGTCGGCCTGAAGGCGCTGAAAGAGGGGAAGGTCCGTTACCTCGGCTTCACCGGGCATAAAGACCCGATCATCCATCTGAAGATGCTCAGCATGCCGTACGAATGGGCGAGCGTTCAGATGCCGCTGAACGTCATGGACGTACACTATCGGAGCTTTCAGAGGCATGTGCTGCCGGTTTTGCTCCAACGCAACATCGGCGTGCTGGCGATGAAGAGCCTGGGCGGCACGGGCGTAATCGTCAGCCAGGCGGGAATTGCCGTGGAAGACGCCCTCCGCTATGTCCTGTCGCTCCCAATTTCAAGCCTGGTCACCGGGATCGACTCGGAAAAGGTCCTCGACCAGAACCTCAAGATCGTGCGCGAGTTCCGGCCAATGAGCGCCGAGGAGAAGGCCGCGATCGATGGCAAGACACTCGCGATGGCCGGCGATGGACGGTTCGAGCTGTTCAAATCGTCGAAGATGTTCGATGGACCGGTGCATCGCAAGCAGCATGGGTTCTCGACTCAAATCGGTTGACGCGGGTTTCGGTATCGTCCGGCCAACTCCGGGAAGGATGGATTCGATGCAGGCCGATACCCCGAAGCTTCCGCTCCTGGATCAGCGCGAAATCGAGGCGCGGATCATCGGGCCGCTCGTCCGCGCCTTTGCCGAAGAGATCGGTCAGGAGCAGGCCCTGGCGATTGTCGGCCGGGTGATCCGGAACCTGGCGCGAGAGCGGTGCCGAACTGGCTCGGCTTCTCGGCGACCAGACACTGGCGGCTTTCGCGAGATCGTTGAGTCGTTGGCGGGAAAACGACGCTCTGGAACTGGAGATCCTGGAGCAGACCCCGACAGAACTATCATTCAACGTGACCCGGTGTCGGTACGCCGAGATGTATCGGGCCCTGGGGCTCGCCGACCTGGGCGGCAGCCTCTCGTGCCAGCGCGACTACGCCCTGGCTCAGGGATTCAATCCTTCGATCGAGCTGACGCGGACGCAGACGATCATGGAAGGTGCGCCGTTCTGCGATTTCCGGTTTCGCCTGGCTGGAACCAACGCTTCCGGAGCGGGTGCACCCATCCGTATCGACGATCGGGTAGAGGAGGGCGCCTCGGGTATGGAGCCCAAACCTATTGGTCCGAGCGAGTCCGGGACTTGACGACTCGAGGGTCTACAGGACGTTGTGTCGTGACCGCCTGGCCAATGATCGAGAAACGGCAAGGTGGACCGAGCAAGTCGATCCAGTGCGCCTTCTGATCAGGAGTGAGGACCGCCAGCGCCTGGGCCGTGACGCGACCGACCTCGCCTGGCGTGACCAGGCCGCGGGCTCGTCGAGTCGCCTCGACCTGAGCGAGCAACTGATCGATGGAGAGGCGTTGATCCTTCGTGATTTTGAGGTGTGAGAGGACGTGAGGGCGCGTCAGCGCGGCGGCTCCTTCCCACTGGAGATTGACCTGAAGTAGTCTCTCGAATTGAGTCTCCGATAGGGACGTGGTGAGCCACCGAACCATCTCCTGGTCGATACGCCAGCGCTCTTGCAGGACCGCGTCGCCTTTCTTGTCCTTCAGGCTCAAGGCTCGTTCCACCAGGCGAGCGATCTCACTCTTGGCGTCCGCAACTTGCTTCGCATCGAGGTGAACTTCGAGCTGCACATCGGGTCGCACGAGTAGCAGGATGGGTGCAGTCCGACTGCCGAATCGCTCGTCCAGCACCGTCGCCGCTCCGGGTTCGGACCCGGGACCCGCACCAGCGAGGACCAGGACCAGGAAGAGCCCAGCCGGTGCCATTGGCCATCCATGACGCATGATCCCGACGACTCCTCTCGACCTTGGACTCCGGGACGCCCCCCTTGCCCGAAGGACCACATCCCCGGGGGCTCTTATACGCAGGACCCTGCCGGAGGGGAAGATCAAACGCAAATCGGGCCGCCAAGGAGGCGCGGAACGAGCCAGCACCCGTCGTTGACTTCCATCGACGGGGACTGGCTCGCTGTTGGTGAGTCGTGATTCGCCCGAGGAGTCGGGAGCTTGCAGCGATCCCGGCTCTTCCGAATCAATCGTCGAGTCCACGAAGTTCGCGGAGGCTCTTCTTCTTCGCCTTGGCCGGCGCGGCACTCTTGGCCGCCTTGGCCGCCGCCGCGGGCTTGGACGACTCGTCAGCGTCGTCGGCACCCGACTCGGATTTCGCCTTGGTGGAGGCATTCGCCTGATTCCGGTTGCCAAATCCGCCCGGGCCACCACCGCGAAGACTTGTGATGTCAAAGGGGGCACCCAGCAGTTTCTTATAAGCGGAGCTCTGGCGCCGGTCCAGAATTCGATGAACGGCCACCATAAGCTGGCTGTCGAGCTTCTGGCGCTGGTTATCGAACTCCTCCATCTTCTCCTTGACTTCGGGCTTCTCCATGTACTGTTTCATGACCTCCTGGACAGCCGGATCGCGGAAGTTGATTCCACCGCCCCTTCCGCCGCGGCCGCCGCCACCACCATTTCCGCCGCCACCAGCATTACCGCCGCCACCGTTGGCGCCTGCTTGGTTTGGGAAAGCCGCCTTCATCAAATCCATCCGCTGCCGCATGGCTTGACCCTGAGCCTGGCGGCCCTCTCTCAGGAGTTCCTGAATCTGTTCGACCTGCTCCTCATCCAGGTTGAACTTTTCGGCCCATTCCGGCTGCGTCAACATCCGTGGCCCTTGCTGCTGATAATTGATCTGCTTGAGGCGGTTGAACGCGGGCATCCCGACGATCTTGGCCAGGCTCTGCTCGGCGGACTGCTGAAGGTTTCTGCGTTGTTGCTGAATCTCTGCCATCATTTCTTGTTGTTCGGGGGTCATCTGGAACCCACGGCCCCGACCACCTCCGCCAGGGCCACCCTGACCGCCCGGGCCACCCTGACCGCCCGGGCCACCCTGGCCACCGCCGAATTGTCCGCCCCGACCTCCTCTACCACCACCTCCGAATTGACCACCCTGGCCGCCACCACCACCGCCACCGCCACCACCGCCTCCGCCACCACCAGCACCGCCGACCTGGCCACCCTGGCCACCGCCAGCGTTCCGATTTCGACCTCGTCCCCCGCCTTGACCGCCTTGACCGCCACCAGGCCCCTGGCCGCCACCGGGCCCCTGCCCGCCACCCGGCCCCTGATTCCCCTGGCCGAACATCGCTCGCATGCGATCATTCGCAGTTCGCGATCGCTCATTGTAAGCCTCGACGAGTTTCTGAATCTGGACCTTTTGAGGCTCCTTTAACTTCAACTCCTGCTGGACGACCGGGTTGGTCGCCAAATTGAGTAGGGGGGATCCCCCAAAACCTCCGGGGCCACCGAAGAAGCCGCCGGGGCCACCTCCGCGACCACCCCGTCCTCCGCCTCCGCCCCCACCGCCTCCGGGAGGCTGAGCGAAAGAAGAGATCGTGAACGTCGTCAGGCCAGTCACGATTGCTGCCGTGATCAGTGTGATTCGTAGTCGATGCATCGCTGACTCCTCGGGCGCCAGGCCGGTTGATTCTCTCGACGACATCCCCAGATCGGCGCGGGGAAAGGACTCACCATTCCTACCCATTGTAGCGGCAGTCGCGCAAGCCGTGGCCACACATACTTCAAAAAAAACCGGAGGATGGTGGCGACAGGACAGCACGGGATGGTGAATGTTACAGACGGTAAAGGACGACCCATCCCAGCGAGGACGCCGATATCGAGTCTACGTTCATCCGATCTTTTTGCTAGAAGGCGACTTAGATCGAATGACCGCGAGACCAAGCCAGCCAGGCTGCCAGCCCAAGGGTTGCGGAGAGGGTGACGAGGCGGATGAGGATGCGATAAGAGAGGAACCGCCGCTGGACGGCGATCCGGCCGGTTTCCAATCCTTCGGGCGCGATGGTTTCTTGCAGGGCGTGACCTTCGAGGTTCGTGAGCAGGTTCATTCCGAGCAGGTGGACCAGCCAGAGGACCAGGAAACCGACGCCCTGCTCCAGCCACGCACGCCAGGCGATGGCGGGCCACTGGGGTTTCCACCACGAACGGCCGGTCGCGGTTGATTCCCAGGGCAGCACGGCAAGCCGGACGGCTTGACTGGCCACCTCGTTTCCATCGCCGGCTCGGATCTCGAACGACAGTGGTTCTTCGGTCGACTTCGGCGGTGTGCCCGCGATCCGGCCCGTAGATTCCTCCAGGTGCAGCCATTCCGGGAACGGGCCATCGACCGTCCATTGCGGTCGGCCTCGTCCTCCGGTGGCCGCCAGGGCGACGAGGTAGGGACGGCCCGCCACGGCATCAGGCAGGGTGCCCGGCGTTGCGATCTGGAGGGGCTCGCCTCGACCCGCAGCACCGGCCTGGGCGTCATCCTGTCCCAACTGGTCGCGATCGACGGCCTTCGGAAGAAGGGCCATGATCACCATCGCCAGCAGGAGAATGAAAAGCAAGGCGCCGGTGAGCTTGGTCACCACCACGGCGACGAATGAATCCTCACCCGAGCCGCCGAATTCCAGCGCCGAACCCCTGCCCCGTCGTGACCGTCGCATGGAGACTTACCCCATCGAGGTGGTTGGTGGCTCGACAAGACGCATCCTCGCCCTGACCGACCACGAACCACTGACCACGAACCACTTCGCCTCACGCCACTCGAATCGAGTCCGATCGCTGGGGGGCCGACTCGGCCCGCTCGTCGAATAGCTTCTTGACGATGTTCCGATACAAGGCATTGCCCTGCTCCATGCTCACGTTGAGCATTTCGAGGGCATCCTTGAGGCTGGTCAAGCTCCGCGCCAGTTGTTCCTGGGTGGCACGGCTCGACCGCTCGTAAGCGGCCGACCAGGATCCGGCCAGGGATTCGATACCCGAGCCGGTGCGATCCAGCCCGCGGCGGATCTCGTCGAGCTGGGCACTCGTCCGGCCCATCGCGTCGAGGGAGGATTCGATCCGTTTGAGGCTGGCAACCCCGTATCGGAGCGAGTCGCTGGCCGTCCCGATCGCTTCCAGGTCCGCCCCGATGCGCCCGATGATCTGCGCCCCTGCTCGAACGACCCGAACGCCCCGGGTAGTCGTTGGATTTCCGTGCTGAACTGCGCGATCGGGACTCGCAGGCTCTCGCCTAGCTTCTCGGCCTGCTCCTGGAGCGAGCGGACCGAGGGTTCCAGCAGCCGCGCCAGTTTCTCACCTAGCTCGTCCAGCCGCGGTCCGATCGCGTCGGCCAGCCGATCGAGCATCGGATCATCGTTGCCCAACCGCGGCAGCACGTGTTCCACGATCCAGCGATCCACTTTGGCCAGCAGTTCCTCCGACCGGCGGAACACCAGGGTCTGGACCAGCATCAGGGCCGCGCTGAGAAACAAGGCCAGGAGCGTGGAGTCGAACGCGATCTGCAAGGCATCGGTCACACGTCCCAGGTTCTTCAGGAACACATCGAGGTTCTTGACCTCCGGCAGTACGATACTAATGTTCATCAATGCCCGGGAGATCCCTTCGACCGTGCCGATAAAGCCAATGACTGGCAGGAGATAGAGAATATACCGTGTCAGCGTGAACCGTCCGGACACCTGTTCCTGGTCGAGCCCCGACCCCTCGCGGTTGACCTCCATGAGCTGGCTGACCGAAGGGGCTCGGCTCTCCTGGATATAGCTGACCAACTGACGAACGCGCCCGGGGAGGATGCGTTTTTCCTCCTCGGGGATCTCGATCACGTGGGTCGCAACGTCCTGACTTGCATCACGGGCGTTAGCCCGGCTGACGCGACGGAGCAGAGCCGGGGCGTCTTCAAATGCCTTCTCATTACGCCAGAGGCCGAACAGTTCCCGTCCGAGCGTCAGGATCGCCCAGAGATAGATGGCCGTCCCCACGTACTGTTCCCAACCGCGCTGGAACATCAGTGTGGGGTTGAAGATCATCAATCCCACAGGAAACAGCAGGGCCAGGATCAGCATCACCGTGGTGACGACGTACTCGACCCAATGCGAATTCTGGGCACCCCTGGCCATCCGTGGATTCCTCACAATAGAGTAGGTCAGGCTTCCCATCCTGACACGGCCTTGGATTCCGGCCCGACAACGTGATCCACGCGCAAATCTTCCTTGCCCTCGAGGTGCATCCCTGCATGGGCCGCCAAGAGAAGGACCGGTGCGAGAGGTATCGCTCCCTTTGCGGGATTCGTCAAGATCAGCGCAGGCGCCCCTGCCGGCACCACTGGCACCGAACTCCTCTCCGCGATCATCGGAGAAGTCAAGGGCACAACTTGAATCCGTACGCTCGCCGGGGTGGGGAGAGTCCCGCCGTGGCCCGACGGCTGCCTCATCCCATCCATTTCATCGTGTTGACCGAGCGGCGACGGGTGGTTTGGATTCGGGTTTCGAAGGGGAATGGCCGGGATCCTGTCGGTAGACCAGCACGCGGTCGTGGACGACGAGGATCAGGTCGGCGCGGCCGTCGCCATCGACGTCGCCGATGCCCATGTCGCGCGGCTCGATCATATCGCCGCCGCCATGAAACGTCTTACGCTCGAAGATCTTGAAATTGATGGCCGGGATCAAGTCCTTGTCGCCGGCAAACGTGGCGATCTCCAGTGACTGTTCGCCGATATCGGTGTAAATGACATCGGGGCAGCCGTCGCCGTTGACGTCACCGGTGGCGAGGTCGGCGAGCCTGGCCTCATTGCGCTTGGATTCATAACTGGCGATGGCCTTGAGCCTCTGACCCTTCTGCCCGGTCTGGAGGACGCCGAAACGATCGCTACCGGCGATCAACAGGTCGTCGCGCCCATCGCCGTCGAAGTCGGCCACGTGCAGGCCCTGGAAGTTGACGGCCCCGACGAGCAGTTGGCCGCTGGGCCGGTATACCCCGTCTTTCTGGGCGAGGATCAACAGGGACTTACTCGTGCGATCGAAGAGGGCGATCTCCTTCGAGTCGTTGCCATCGAGATCGAGCGCCGCGGCACCGAGGACCTGGGCCGAGTTCCGACCCGCGTTATACTGATCCTTGATCTCCCAGTGGCTTTTCGCGTCGAGTGAAATGCGGCGTGCGAAGGTGTTCTGGGCCACGATCACGGCCGGTCCCTCAAGGTTCATGAGGCTGACGCCCTCCGGCTTTGCGCCGGTCAGAGGCCCCAGCCCGCCCGTGTAAGGCTGCGGCGGACCACCCTTCTTTCCCAGGAGCAACTGCGGCGGGTCGTATGAGTTGAAGATCAGGAGATCCGCCTGGCCGTCGTTGTTGATGTCCAGGCTCTTGATGGCCGCGGGGACCGCCCGGATTCCCGCGAGTGGGACCGACCTGACGTCGCCCCATTTGTACGGCTCGAAGGCCCCGGTTTTCTTATCGCGGACGAGCGCGCGCAGCTCGAAGGTGTCGGCGCCCGGCTTGGTCCGGGACATGTAGAGGAGCTCGGGGGTTGTGTTGCCGTCGAGATCCGAGAGGGCCATGGCGACCGGCTCACCGACGATGGGAAGCGGAGTGGGGAAGCTCAATCGTCCTCGGGCGAATTCGCACTGGCCGATCTGCTTCTCCTGCTCCGAGAGGACGAAGACCTCGTCCTCATGGTCACCGTCCAGATCGGCGAGGAGGACGGTCCGCGCTGCCGACCAGACTGGGGAACGTCTGGCCGTAACCCAGTCCCCATCGTGCGGATTGGAGATACACCCAGACCTGGGCATTGGATGGGTCGGTGACGACGACATCTTTCCGTCCGTCGCCATTGAGGTCTCCGAGGGCCAGCGAACGGCCCCGTTCAGCCCCTTGAGGCAGGCCGAAGAACGCCAGGCGGCCCCACTTGTTCGCCTCGTCGGTCCCCGACCGGTCCAGGCTCAGCACCTTGGACCGACCCGACTGATTCTCGATGGTGAGGATTTCCACACCGCCCTGGCCGTCGATTTGGCCGAACGTGATCGGCGCGGGACCTCGACGGCGAACCGCTGCTCGGGGCCGAGCTTCTTCTCCTCGGTGGCGAATCGGATATGGATCGGATGGTCCGTTGCGGTGTCGAGGATGACGAGGTCCTTCGCACCATTGCCGTCGATGTCCACGGCCTTGATGAGCCACGATTTGGAAGCAGTATGGGGGACGCGCTCGGGCTCGCTCAGCGTGCCCGGGGCCGTCTGGTAGACGAACACCAACTCGTTCTCGGCGAGCAGTGCAATGTCATCCCTCCCGTCCTGGTCCAGGTCGCCCACGGTCAGCGAGCTGGCTGCCGCGGACGCATCGCCGGAACTGATTCGTTTGGGGTTGCCGAAACGGCCTGAGCCCTCGTTGAAAAGGATCATCACCTCGGCGGGCGTGCCGTAGAAGACCAGGTCGGGTTTGCCATCGCCGTTGAACTCGCCCACGTCCAGGCTGACAATCTCCTTGTTCACCGGAATGCTCACCAACCGCATACGGCGATCGTACTGGAGCTCGTTCGGATCCTTTCGGAACGGACGGTTCGACCGGTCATCGTCCGGCTTCTTGGTGCTCAGAAGCAAGTCGATCCGCGACCGTGCGTTGTTGCTGACCGCGATGTCGTCGACCTTATCGCCGTCCAGGTCCCTCACGAGCAGGTTGCCGATCCGGTATTCGAGCTTGTAGATCTCCAGCGGCAAGAACCCGTAGTAATCGGCGAGCTTGGCATCCTTTTTCGGTGCCTGTGCCAGAGCATCCGAACCGACCAGCAAGCCCGCAAAGAGGAAGAACCAGGCGAGAATCCGTGGAGGCATCATCTGCATTACATCCATCCCAATGAGTCCGGTCACCATCCGCTGATCCAAGACGCGGATCGGCAAACCCTTAGCGTACGGACCTGACCCGGATGCGGCAAGAGGAGACGAGTCTGCGGGGCCGCGCGGATTCGACCCGGCGAGATACGCCTTGAGGGTCACAGGACGCCGCGATTCCGAGCGTCACGAACCCGTCAGCAACGCGAGTGGGGCCGTGCGGCCCGACGCCGGGGAGACCGGATTCGTGGCCAGGAGGTCCTCGAGCCGTCGCCGAAGACTGACGACCTCGGAGCGAGCGAGCGTGTATTGGGGATTCAGTGACAGGGCGTGACGGGCCTCTTCGAGCGCAAGGTTCCAGTATCGTTCGACGGCGACCCGGTCACCCGTACGCCAGGCATTCTTGGCGTACTGTGCGTAAGATTGACTCCGTGCCACGCGGGCCGACGGTTGGTCGGGATATCGCTCGACCAGGAGACACGTGAAGGCGTGCAACCGATCGATGGTCTGCCCGGCCTTGTCGATCCGCCCGCTCCGTCGTTGCCGCGACGCGGTTTCGTGGAGAGACTGCCCGACTCGCCGGCCGATCTCGGCTTCGGAGGCCGCATCGACCGTTTCGGCGCGGCAGAGTGGGGGGAGGAGCCTGATGGTCCGCGCCGCCCAAGCTTCCGCCGTAACCTCCTCGGATTCCTGACCGAGGCCGCAGAGCCGAAATCGACTCTGGAACAACCGTTCCCTGGCCCCGAGAGTCAGGGCCTGCGGACCCAGTTCGCTCAGCATCCGGACGTTCGCCTCCAGGATCGTGCGGGCTCGCCCGTGATCGCCCAGGCGAGCCACCAGCCGCGCCAGAGACAGGCGACACTCGGCCAGTTGCTCGTAGGCCACGAATATGGGCACCAGGTCCTCGCCCGCCGTGATCGCCAGCTCCCAGTATCGGATGCTTTCCGACGTTTCTCCCCGTTGTTCGAGGACCCGCGCGATGCAGACCAAGGAATTCCATCGTCGGTTCCGCGTACTCCCGTCCCGAAATCCGTTCTGGAATATCTTTTCCCAGTATTGGAGTGCCTCGAAATGGAGCGGGAGGGCTTCATCCAGTCGCTCTTCGAGATCCAGGTTCCTCCCGAGGAGCTGGTCGACAAGTGCGAGGTGTTTCCAGATCGCGGGATCATCCGAGCGGGGCCCGGCCAGTTCGATGATCCGGCTCCGCCCGGCCCGGAGGGACTTGATCAGATCATCGCGGGTGACGACCACATTGGCGAAGACGCCTTTCTCGCCGAAGCCGAGGACCTCGGCGAGCACGGCGAGGGCCACGCCGTGATCGGCCTCGGCACGGTGTCGCTCGGCTTCCGCGTGCCGCCAGAGCACGAACATCCCCAGGAACCCGCCCGACAGAGCGATCATGAGCGCCACCGCCAGCGCGGCTACGGCCGGTCGGCGGCGACACCAGCGTCGGGTCGTCTCGAGCGGAGAGACGGGACGCGCGTGGATCGAGCGCCCGTCGAGCCACCGCCTCAGGTCGCTGGCGACGGCCCCGGCCGACTCGTAGCGCCGAGCCGGCTCCTTCTGGAGGCACTTCAGGCAGATGGTCTCGAGGTCGCGCGGCACGGTCGGATTGAGACGTCGCGGCGGCACGGGATCCTGGAGGCGCACCTGGTCCAGCGTGTCGATGACGCTCGCCGCCGCGAACGGTCGACGGCCCGTCAGCAGGTGATAGAGGATCGCGCCCAGGCCATAGACATCGGTGGCCGGGCCGAGCTTCGCGCGATCGGACGCCACCTGCTCCGGCGCCATGTACGACGGCGTCCCGACCGGGCCGGCCCAGGGCGCGGTCGCCAGGCTCGAGTCGGGTTCGTCGGAGCGAATGGCGATGCCGAAATCCCCGACGCGGGGAATCGCGTGCTCGCGTGGGGTCTCCGGACCGGCGTCGAGCAGGATGTTCGAGGGTTTGAGGTCCCGATGGATCAAGCCTTCGCGATGGATGGCGATCACCGCCTCGGCGATCGTCTCCAGGAGCAAGGCGGCATCCCGGGGCGCAATAGGGACCTCGAGTCGCTGTTCCAGCGTCCCGCCAGGGACGAGTTCGAGGACCATGTAGAGCCAGCCGTCGGCCTCTCCAACCTGGTAGAGCCGAACCACATTGTCGTGCCGCACCCGCGCGAAGGCGCGGGCCTCACGGAGCCAACGCGCGTGGTCGTGCGAGCCCGCCGACGGGCCGCTGCGCACGACCTTCAGGGCCACCCGCCGCCCCAGGTTCGGTTCCAGCGCCTGATATACCACGCCCGTGCTGCCCCGGCCCAGCTCGCGCTCGATCACGAAGCCGGGGATCCTCGGAGTTTCGGCCGATCCCGGGAGCAACAGCGTCGTGAGCTGTTCGCCGAATGCGTCGGCCTGTGCCAGTCGCTGGAGCCGCTCCTGGCACGCGATACAGGACTCGATGTGCCCTTCGACCGCATCGAGCGTCTCGGCTTCCATCATCATCTCGGTCCCAAGCCGCGCCAGCACGGCGGCGGGAGGACAATCCACCATGGCCGTTCCCCTTACTCTCTGGGGTGTCGTCAACGTTGACCAGGATCCGACGATTGGGGACCAGAAGCAAGAAGGGCGGCGAGACGTCGCTCACCCTCGATACGAAGCATCCGATCGACGCGCTTGTAGCCATTATAAATCGCGGTGTACGTTTTCCCAAGGGTTTCGGCGGTTTCCCGGAATGGCCGATCCTCGATCGCGACGCACCAGTAGGCGCGCCAGGTCTCGGGATCGACGCGGGATCGGACCGCCTCTTGCGCCTCGGTGGCCAATCGGTGAAGAATCAACGATTCGGCCTTCCCTTTCGCTTCCGCCGTATCCTCTCTCGCCTCGGGATCCGGGAAAGTCGGGAGCATGGCCTCCACCGAAAAGTTGTCCAAGGACGACAGCGAGATCGACCGGCGCTTCCGGAGCAGGTCGATGGCCCGGGACCGAAACAGCCGCCAGAGCCAGTTGCGGTATCCGCGGCTCGGGTCGTAGCGGAAGGTCCGCATCCGCGCCATCAGCTCGACCCAGATGCGCTGACAGAGGTCGTCCGATGTGTCAGCGTCGAGCCCGAATCGGCCGCACCACCGGCGCAGCAGGGGATTGTATCGCTCGAAGAACGCCATCCACGCCGGATGGTCCCGCCAGTCGCGCACGCGGTCGAGCAAGGTCGCGCTGGTCTTTCCGCTATCGGGATCCGGCACGTCCCCCTGCGGCGCGGTCCGAGGCTTGCGCGATCGAGACATCAGCCTCATCCCCAGCCCCGTGACTAAACACGTCGTAATCATGATAGGCCACCAGAAGTGAACTGCACCATCAGGCGATGGCAAGCATCATACCTTGCGACGAATCGCCGGGGCAACGGTGCGCCGCGGGTCGATCCTCACAAACACCACGAAGTAGGACGTTCTGCCGACCGCTGACTTGCGCGCCAATTCCGATCAAGCGTTTGGTTTTGTTACCGATTCCCTCGATCACATCTCTCGGATAAGCCGGGGATCGTTCCGCGCGACGCGCGGCTTGCCCTGGCCACAATGCGCGCCTGCATGATATCAGACTAGGTGCCCATCACCATCGATCGAAATATTAATTACATTTAGATTTTCAATTACATGAAAAGTCTCTTCGTAATCACCTAGGAGACCACTCGCACTCCCAAGAGGAGACCACCCATGAAGAAGCACGTGGTTCTGACGATGTTTGTCTTCCTGCTGCCGACCCTCTCGGGTGAGTTCTGTGCAGCGATGGCCCAGCACCGGGGCGGCGGCGGGGCTTCGCGGGGGCAGATGCCGCATCACCCGGCGCAGCACCCCGGAAACGGCGGAATGCAGCGCCCTCCTGCCCACATCCAGAAACAGATCGAGCAGCAACAACGGCAGATGCAGCAACAGTACATCAAGCAGCAGCAAGAGATGCAGAAGGAATATGCAAGGCGGCAGCAGGAAGCTCAGAAGCAGTACGACGCACAGGTGAAGCAATTCCACGATCATCTGAAGGCGAACGGTGGCGCTGAACACCAGGGAAAACTCGGCAACTTCAAAACACCGGCGGATTTCAACCGCTGGGCGGCCGAGCAGAAGAAACGGAAAGTCCAGGGAAAGTCGTACGACGCGATGTACGACCACTTTCGATCGTTTGCCGATTCGAAGAATCCCGGGGGCGCGGGCAACCGCAAGGGGAAAGCCGGGAAGGCGACCGCGGCCCAATTGGAGAAGGGTCGGAACGAGAAAACGAGCAGTCGGGCCGACGCCAAGCGACAGGAATCCAGTAAAGGAAGGCCCGACGCGGTCAAGCGCGAGGAGAACGCCAAGCGGAATCAGGCTGAGGGGAAACACCTGCTCGCCCAGGACCAAGGGAGCGTCAACCTCTTGCGGACCGTGCATACGAGACTCCAGGAGGCCGACCACGACTATCAGGGACACCGTGTCCAGGCGTTGCATCACGTCAACCAAGCACTTGGACACCTGGGCTCGTCGGCTGCGATGGGCCTCGGCTCTAGCGTCGGCCTAGGAGACATGCCCCAATCGCAATCCGACGGGATTTTACGCGATTCGCTCCACAAGTTGAGGACGATTGAGGGTCATCTGGGTTCGCCATCGAACGCAGCCGCGCATCACGCACGTGCATGGAATTCCCTTATCGAGGCGATACGTCAGCTTGAATTTGCCTTACGTATCCGCTGAAGCCGTTCACTTGCAAACAGAATTGGCGTCAAGTCGCCATATAAAGCATTACCGATCCCGGTCGCGCCTTAAGCGACCGGGCCAAGATCATCAACGAAGTTGCCGTGACTAGAGCCTTCGTAATCTTTACGGACCGCTGTTGAATGCGCAGCGATGCGCATGCACGTGAATCGTTCTTGCGCCTCCTCGGAAGTCAGCACTACCGAAGAGAGTCGGGATTTCGAGATCGCGCCGGCACGGCCCGCGGAGAGCCGGCTCGACGACTGAGTCCGTCGAGTGTCCGTCCATCGCGTGTTCCCATTTTTTACTTTCGAAACCGACGACGCTACGCCCTACCCACCCATTTAGTCCCAGATCCTATGTAAACGACTGTAAAGAAGACAGAGAGGCGAAGGACCATGACCAACAACAGGGTGAAGCGGCATCCGGCGCGTAGGTGCCACGACGTGGCCACTGGGAGGATGGCGGCTGGCGGACGTGGGTTTCGACGTCTTGAAACGCCAGCGGGCGGCACGACGGCGGTCGCTCAGCCGAGAGCTCGAGTTCGAAGGTCTCGAAGCCCGGCTCGTGCTTTCGACAATTACTTGGAATACGTCCACGGCGCCTACCGGCGGCGACTGGGACAAGAGCCAGAATTGGAGCCCGGCTCAAGTCCCCACGGCGGCGGACACCGCCGTCATCCAGGGGTTAACGGGCAATGCCACGGTCTATCTCCAGTCGGGTTTCGCCGATTCGGTGGATAATCTGAGCATCGATTCGACGACGACGCTGGAGGTGATCAATGGGTCGCTTTCGCTGGGCGTCGGCTCGTCCTCCACGATAGGCGGCTCGCTGATCGTCTCCAATGGGGCTTCGTTGAATGTTGAGAGCGGCGCGAAGGTCACGGTCTCGGCCGGGCAGACACTCACCGACGACGGCACGCTCACCTTCGCCGCCGGCGACTCGCTGACGCTCGCCGGAGGCGGTTGCTGCAGCTCCCCGGCCCAGATCGCCGTCGGCGGCACCCTGACGGCCAACGACACCACCTTCTCCGGCGCCGACGCCAACATCGCGGTCAACCCCAACGGCCACCTCACCGCCGCCGGCAGCACCTTCAACCTCGGCTCACTCTCGATTAACGACAGCAGCGTGTATGGCAGCGGCGATCTGACCGGCGATACGTTCAACATGCCGATCAACGTGCCGTACGGCGACGTGCAGTACCTGGGCGGGAATGCCAGCTTCAACCTGGTCAACATCAACGACGACACGCTCGCCAGCGGCACGCTCAACCTGGCCGCCATCGGCACCACCACCACCAACCTCAGCTACGGGTTCCCCGGGGGCTTCACGGTGGCATCGGGGGCGAAGGTGGCCGTGGCGGCCAACATCTCCGTGACCGTCGCGGCCGGGCAGACGTTCGCCGACAACGGCACGCTCAGCTTCGCCGCCGGCGACTCGCTGACGCTCGCCGGGGGCGGTTGCTGCAGCTCGCCGGCCCAGCTCCCCGTCGGCGGCACCCTCACGGCCAACGACACCACCTTCTCCGGCGCCGACGCCAACATCACGGTCAACCCCAACGGCCACCTCACCGCCGCCGGCAGCACCTTCAACCTCAGCTATCTCTCCATCAACGACAGCAGCGTGTATGGCAGCGGCGATCTGACCGGCGATGCGTTCAACATGCCGATCAACGTGCCGTATGGCGACGTGCAGTACCTGGGCGGGAATGCCAGCTTCAACCTGGTCAACATCAACGACGACACGCTCGCCAGCGGCACGCTCAACCTGGCCGCCATCGGCACCACCACCACCAACCTCAGCTACGGATTCCCCGGGGGCTTCACGGTGGCATCGGGGGCGAAGGTGGCCGTGGCGGCCAACATCTCCGTGACCGTCGCGGCCGGGCAGACGTTCGCCGACAACGGCACGCTCAGCTTCGCCGCCGGCGACTCGCTGACGCTGGCCGGAGGCGGTTGCTGCAGCTCCCCGGCCCTACTCCCCGTCGGCGGCACCCTCACGGCCAACGACACCACCTTCTCCGGCGCCGACGCCAACATCACGGTCAACCCCAACGGCCACCTCACCGCCGCCGGCAGCACCTTCAACCTCAGCTATCTCTCCATCAACGACAGCAGCGTGTACGGCAGCGGCGATCTGACCGGCGATACATTCAACATGCCCATCGACGTGCCTTATGGCGATGTGCAATACCTGGGCGGGAATGCCAGCTTCAACCTAGTCAATATCAACGACGACACGCTCGCCAGCGGCACGCTCAACCTGGCCGCCATCGGCACCACCACCACCAACCTCAGCTACGGATTCCCCGGGGGCTTCACGGTGGCATCGGGGGCGAAGGTGGCCGTGGCGGCCAACATCTCCGTGACCGTCGCGGCCGGGCAGACGTTCGCCGACAACGGCACGCTCACCTTCGCCGCCGGCGACTCGCTGACGCTGGCCGGGGGCGGTTGCTGCAGCTCCCCGGCCCAGCTCCCCGTCGGCGGCACCCTCACTGCCAACGACACCACCTTCTCCGGCGCCGACGCCAACATCACGGTCAACTCGGGTGGTACTTTTTCTCTCAGTAGCAGCTCATACAGCATGTCCAGTTTGAGCCTGAACGCCGGCTCGACCGACTCGATGACGGTCGTCGTATTCTCCAGCGTGCTCGATGTCAACAGCGGTGCCAACGTCGGCACGACGACCAATCCCACCATCACTGGCAATGACTTCAGCAATGTAGGAAACCAGGGCATCGTCGCTATCGGCGATCCCAATGCGACGATTCCCCTTTCGGGCAACTACTGGGGAACGTCTGTCATCTCCGCCATCCAAGCCAAGATCCTGGACCACAATACTCCCGACTCGTCTCGTCCCACCATCGGCTATAAGCCCTTCGTGAGCACCGCCAGCGGCACTTCAGCCGATTCGGCCACCTATCCTTTCAGCACCACGAACCAGACGATCCAGCTCACCGCGACCGTGAGTACCAGCCCGGCCGGTGTCGCGATCAGCGGGGGTAACGAGACGTTCACCATCTTGAACGGCACTCAGGTCATCGCCCAGTCCAGTTCGGTGCAGGTCTCGAATGGGTCCGCCACGGCCCCGTTCACCCTGCCCGGGAATACCTCGGCTGGTCAGTACCTCATCGAGGCGAGCTACAGCGGATACACCAATCCCACTACGGGAGCCTCCTACCTGCCGGCGACGGACATAAGCCATTTCTTGACGATCAGTCCGGTGGCGACCAGTACGACGGTCACCAAGGCCTCGGCCACCTTCAACGCCTCCTCAAGCCAGTCGATTCCCCTCAGCGCCACGGTGAGTAGCACGGCCGGGACCATCAACGAGGGGATCGTCACGTTCACGATCTACAATGGAGGGACTATCGTCGGCAGTCCGGTGATCGAAAACGTCGCGAACGACGCCGCGGCCGGCAACTACACCTTGCTCGCCGGCACGCCGGGCGGCTCTTATACCATTCAAGCCGTCTACACCGATCCCGTCGACTTCACGACCTCGACCAATACGAACACGCTCACCGTCTCAGCCGCACCGACGACGATCACACCTTCCAACGCGACGACGACCTATAATGCAACCACCGGCGAAGGAATCACCCTTTCCGCCAACGTGAGCAGCTCGGGCGGGACCCCTAATGAAGGGTCCGTGACCTTCAAGATCCTGAATGGGACGACGCAACTCGTTTCGCCCATCAACGTGAACGTCGCCAACGGCCTGGCCAGCACGAACTATGTGCTTCCCGCGGGTACCGCGGTGGGATCGTACACGATTCAGGCGGTCTATGGCGGAACGGCCAGCTACGCCCCATCGAACCCTGTCGATAGCACGCTGACGGTTGCATCGGGGCCCGCGAAGTGGGTGGTCCATACCGAGCCCTCGTCCGGCGCCACGGCCGGTCAGGCATTCGGGACCCAGCCCGTGGTCTACGAGGAGGATTCGAGCGGCAACCTCGTCACGAGCGACAACACGACGAGTGTAACGGCCACGATCGGGAGCGGGACGGGGCCGCTCGCGGGGACCGTCACCGTGACCGTCGTGGGCGGCGTGGCCACGTTTAGCAACCTCGCCGCCGATACCGCCGATACCATCACGCTCTCCTTCTCCGGTGCGAACCTGACATCGGCCACGTCGACGACCATCGCCATCACCCCGGCCGCGGCGAGCCAGTTGGTCGTCACGCAGCAGCCGTCCGGCCGAGCGACGGCCGGTCAAGTCTTCGCAACCCAGCCGCTCGTCTCGGAGGAGGATCAGTACGGTAATGTCGTCACCAGCGACAACACCCACACCGTGACGGCGGTCCGAGGGGATGTCGGTTCGGGGACCCTGCAAGGGACCAACTTGACGGCCACGTTCGTCGGCGGTGTGGCCACGTTCAGCGGCCTGTCTTACGACGTGGCCGAGACGATGAACATCGGTTTCAGCACCAATGCCAGCGGTGTCACTTCGACGACTTCCGACGACGTCGTCGTGAGTGGCGCGGCGGCCAGCAAGCTGGTGATCGTCACCCAGCCGTCGGCCACGGCGACCGCGGGACAGCCGTTCGTAACGCAGCCGGTCGTCTACGAAGAGGATCAGTACGGTAACCTTTTCACGGGCGATAACTCCACCGTGGTCACGGCGATGCTGAGCACCGGGGCCGGGCCCCTGATCGGCACGACGACGGCCACCGTATCCGGCGGCGTGGCCCGGTTCACCAATCTGGGCGACGCGACGGCCGAGACCGCCAAGCTCGAGTTCACCAGCGGCACCATGGCCTCCCAGCCCTCCAATGCCATCGTCGTCAGCCCAGCCCCGGCCAGCAAGCTGGTGATCGCCACCCAGCCGTCGACGACCGCAACCGCCGGCCAGAGCTTCGCCGTTCAGCCGGTCATCTACATCGAGGATGCCAGCGGCAACATCGAGAAGACTGATAACAGCAGCGTGATCACCGTTTCGCTGGCCAGTGGAACCGGACCGCTTCAAGGCAAGACCTTGACGGTGACCGCCGTCAACGGCGTCGCGACGTTTTCCGGCCTCGGCGACAACACCGCCGAGACCATCGCGCTGAAGTTCTCGGGCGACAGCTTGACCGCGGGACCATCGAACAACATCGTGGTCAACCCGGCGGCACCGTTCCGCCTGAAGATCCAGACCCAGCCGTCGTCGACCGCCTCGGCCGGTAAGGCCCTTTCCACTCAGCCGGTGATCGACGAGTTAGATCAGTATGGCAACCTCGAGACGACCGACAGCAGCACGGTGATCACGGCGTCGCTGAGCTTCGGCAACGGGCCGCTGCTTGGCAATGCCACGGCCACCCTGGTCGGCGGCGTGGCCACCTTCACCAACCTCGCCGATTCGTCGATCGGGACGATCTCGCTCGGCTTCGTGGGCGGGGGCTTGTCGGTCGGACCGTCCAGCCAGATCGTCATCAACCCCGGGCCCGCCACCCAGTTGGTGATCCAGACCCAACCCTATCCTTCCGTGACCGCAGGGAACCCACTCACGGATCCCATCGTGGTTGACGAGGAGGACCAGTACGGCAACATCGTGACGACCGACAACAGTACGGTATTAACCGCGTCGCTAGCCACGGGTAGCGGGACGCTCGATGGCACGACCACCGCGACCGTCGTCAAGGGCGTGGCCTCGTTCAACGACCTGGAAGACGACAAGGCCGGCAGTCTCTCGCTCCAGTTCGTGGCGCCCGGCCTGGCGGCCGTGATCTCGCAAACCTCGGTCGTCAACTCGGGCCCCGGGACCAAGATCATCACCCGGCCACCCGGCAGCGTGACCTCGGGCAAGTCATTCACCGCCGAGGTTGACGCCTACGACAATTTCGGCAATCTGGCCACCTCCTTCGACGGCTCGGTGACCGTGGGCCTGGCGAACGGATCCGCCGGCAACCTGAGCGGCACGCTCACCATGACGGCGACCAACGGCGTGGCCCAGTTCAACAACCTAGTCACGACCGTCAGTGGGTCGATCTCCCTCGACGCCTCCAGTGGCACGCTGGCGAGTACCCCTTCCAGCAGCGTTACGGTGAGCCCGGCGGTGCCCTCCCAGCTCGTGATCCAGACACAGCCATCGCAGACGGCCGCCGCCGGCCAGGCGTTCGCGATCCAGCCGGTGATCTGGGAAGAGGATCCGTACGGCAACCTGGAGACCAGCGACAGTACCACCGTGGTCACGGCATACCTGGCCAGCGGCACCGGCCCGCTCCAGGGATCGAGTCTCACGGCCACTGTCGTCGGCGGCGTGGCCACGTTCGCCGGTCTGTCCGACAATACGGCCGAAACCATCACCCTGAAATTCGCCGGCGGCGGCTTCACCTCCGCCGCGAGCATCCCGATCGTCGTCCGTCCCGCTGCGCCCAGCAAGCTGGTCATCCAGACCGAGCCCTCGTCGACGGCGACGGTCCATCAACCGATCGCAACCCAGCCGGTGATCAAGGAAGAGGACCAGTTCGGTAACCTGGAAACCGGCGACAACAGCACGCTCATCACGGCCAAGCTCCAGACAGGCAACGGCCCGCTGATGGGAACGACCGCGATCACGCTAAGCGGTGGCGTGGCCACGTTCACCAACCTCTCGGACAACACGCCCGAGACGATCGCACTCGACTTCACTGGCGGCGGTCTGACGTCGGCCGCGAGTGGCTCGATCGTGGTCAGCCCCGCAGCCGCCGCCAAGCTCGTGATCCAGACGCAGCCCTCGCCGACAGCCCTCGCCGGACAAGCCTTCACAAACCAACCGGTCATCGACGAGGAAGATCAGTACGGCGACATCGAGACGAGCGACAACAGCACCGCAGTAACGGCTTTCCTGGCCAGCGGCAGCGGCGGGCTCCAGGGAACAACCGCGGTCACGCTCAAGGATGGGGTGGCCGCATTTACCAATATCACCGACGACACCGTCGGGACCTACACGCTGGGATTCACCGGCGGCGGCTTCACATCCGTCGCGAGCCTGCCGGTCGTCGTCAGCCCGGGGTCGGCCAGCAAGCTGGTGCTCCAGGAGCAGCTCGCGCCGACCGCGACGGCCGGCCAGACCTTTGCCATCCAGCCGGTCATCAAGGAGGAGGATGCATACGGCAATCTCGAGGCGGGCGACAACAGCACGCTCGTGACGGCCACGCTCAAGCCGGGTCAAGGCCCGCTGTTGGGGACGGCCTCAGCCACCGTGATCGGCGGCATTGCCACGTTCACCGGCCTCTCGGATAACCATGCCGGGACGATCTCGCTCGGCTTCTCCGACAACGGCGTCACCTCGTCCCCGACAGCCATCGTCGTCAGCCCCGCCGTCGCGACCAAGCTGGTCATCCAGACTCAGCCCTCGCCAACGGCCGTCGCCGGCCAGCCCTTTTCCACGCAACCGGCAATCGCCGAGGAGGACCAGTACAATAACGTGGAGACCGGTGACAACAGCACGGTCATCAGCGCTGCGCTGGCCAGCGGGGCCGGTCCGCTCCAGGGAATGACGAAGGTGACGCTCACCAGCGGCGTGGCGAGTTTCACCAACCTCGCCGACGACCTGGTCGAGACCATCACGCTCGAATTCACCGGCGGCGGCCTGACCGCGGGACCGACGAACGCAATCGCGGTCAGTCCAGCGGCGGCGAGTCAGTTCGTCATCCAGACCCAGCCCTCGACGACGGCCCTCGCCGGCCAGGTCTTCGCCACCCAACCGGTGATCTACGAAGAAGACCGTTTCCATAACGTGGAGACGGGCGACAACACCACGGTCGTGACGGTGTCGCTGGTTGGCGGGGCTGGCCCGCTCCAGGGGACGACGGCCACCGTCGTCAAGGGCGTGGCCACGTTTACCAACCTCGCCGACAATCGCGCGGAGACCACTGCGCTGACATTCACGAGTGGCAGCCTCGCCTCACCGACGTCGCGTTCGATCACGACCAGCCCAGGGTCGGCCACGCAACTGGTGGTGACGACCCCGCCGCCCAGCACCCTCACTCCGGGCCAGACATTCACGCTGGGCGTCTCGGCCGAGGACCGCTATGGCAATGTGGCCACATCCTACAGCGGCAACGTGACCGTCTCCCTTCCCAACAACCCGGGCTTCACCACCACCGTGCCGGCCCAGAACGGCGTGGCCACGTTCACGGCCCTCAGTGCGAACACGTCGGATCAGGGCGAGCCAATCCAGGTGACCTCGGGCAGTCTGAGCCCTCCTTCGAGCCCCCACGTTCCCACGCCGCCAACGCCGACGCCGACGCCGACACCCACACCCACGGTCACCGGCGAGCAGATCGTCTTGACCTATCTGAAGCACAACAAGAAGGGTAAGCCGATCGGCAAGCCGGTGGTCAAGATCGTGTTCGATTTCAGCGTCCCGATGAATGCGGGGACCGCCGCCAACCGGAACAACTACCAGGTCGTTGGGTTCTCGACCAAGAAGGGTAAGCGTATCACGCAGCCGATCTCCGTCTCGGCGAGTCTCGACCCGTCGGACACGATCGTCACGCTCTTGACGTCGGCGACCCAGAAGTCATTTACGACGGGTGGCCAGATCACCGTGATCTACTCGCCACCAGGCGGGGTCTCCAGCGCGGCGGGAGCCTCACTGGCCGCGGGCGACTCGACGTTCACGATCTCGCCGAAGGCAACGAGCGTCTCGTAGGATTGACAGCACCGCCTTGAGGGCTACGGGGATCGTTCAGGGTAAAGTCCGGGCGAGACGGAAACCGTAGTAGATCGTAGCATTCATCGGTAAGTCCACGCTGCGCCGCGCCGCTCGGGCATCCGACGGCCCAACTCCGAACGCTCCTCCTCGAAGGACGCGATATACATCAGTCTTTACTTCTTCACTTTCAAGGATCTTATCGATAGAGCCTCCTGATTTCTCGGGTCGGCGGGCCATATTCGCGTCCTGGGACCACTCGTACACGTTTCCCAGCATGTCGAAGAGCCCCAGGTCATTGGGCATCAGGCTGCCGCACGACCAGGCACGGTCGTGACTGTTGGTTCGATACCATTCATATTTCTCGAGCAGTTCGAGCGAGACACCATAATATCGGCTGGTGACACTACCCGCCCGGCAAGCGTATTCCCATTCCGCCTCAGTAGGCAGGCGATAGCCTTTGCGGTCGAGGACGTCGGCCGGGATCGTCATTCCTTCTTTGTAAGCCTTGTCCTTGTTGGGCTGGTAGCACCACTGGTTCTGCGGCAAGCCCTCCCGTTCACTCAGCCAGTTGCAGAAAGCCGCGGCGGCGTACCATTCCACCACGATGCATGGCCCATCCGGATCGGGGCTGTATGGTCTGATCGAATCCTGGCCGGACCCTTCCGGTTTGAATTCCGTGTGCGTCTTCAGGAATTGCTCGAATTGTTCAACCGTCACCTCCTTCGTGGAGATGGAGTACCGCCTGGGAATCGCCATTCGTCGCGGCGGCTGATCCTCACCAATCCGCTCTCGATCGTGATTCGGCGCACCCATCAAGAACTCGACCGGACCATCGATCACGGCTAACGTTTGTCCCAGTCTGTTGACGTGCCAGCGCCGCTCGCCCCAATCCTCGCGTTTCTTCAAATCGACGTCGGCCGCTTCGAGCGTTTTCGGCTGGTTCCATTTTCGCAGCGTCCATTCCGCCGCGCCGTGTATGCCGGCATCGGGATCGTCGCGATAGAGTTCGACCAGCTTGTTGGTCAAACGCTCCCGCTCGCCTGGTGGAATCTCTTCGGCCCGGTAGCATCCCAGGGTCAGGATCAGCGCTCGCCGCATCGAGGTCCTGGAGTCGAGGAGAACGGCGTCCATAGCCGATAGTCCAGAGGCGGCCGCAGGCCGGCGCTGGGATCGATCCGATCGAACACGGCAACTACCGCCGTGGGATCGGCTCCGAGCACACTCAACCAGTTGACGAGGAAGCTGCGAAGTCGAGGGTCGGGACTGTGCTGCAAGCGGCGCCAAACGTCGTCGGCATTATCCAAGCGCACCAGAGCGACGGCGGCCCGCGCTTGTCGCTCGGCCATCCGGTCCTTGACCGGCTCATCAAGCACGGGATCGGACGTCTTGGCGAGTTCATCACGAAACACGGGCAAGGTCTTCTCCGCCTGACGCGCGGCGACCGGGAAAAGCCTGGCATAGGCTTTCGGATCGGCGATCATGACGAGTTCGGCAAGCAAGCCGGGATCGTTACTGGCGTAGTCGGCAAGTATGCTGGTGGCCAGGATGTGCTCGGTCTCGGGCCGGCCCTTCTCGAAGATCGTGGCAAGCGGACGAGTGAGCCGGTCTTTTACACGGCGGAGGGCGTCGAGCCAGGATCCCAGGTCGACGGGGTTGACCGTGACCAGTGCCGCGGCAACCTTCTCCCCGGCGGCCTGCCAGTGGGAACTATCTGGGTCATAGCGCGCCAGGGCGCTGGCGGCCGGGAGCAGGCGAGCATCACCCGGCTTCGCCTCCTCCAAGACGGTCCAAAGTTCCGGCATCAGACTGAGGCGATGACGCTCCAGGGCAGCACTCAGCACGGGGAGTTCCACCGGAGAGGCCACGAGCAGTTGTGCCTTCAGGCTCGGAACCTGATTGGGATCCACGGCAAGAAGGGCGAGGCTGGCGTGGAGCTTCTCGCGGCTGGATGATTCAGCGCTTTGAACCAGGACTCTGAGCCGGGAATTGGCCCAGCGCCGGTAACCGGAGAGCTGCTCGATGATCGTGGAAACCTCGGAGATGTGCGCCGTCTTCAGATTGTTCGACAAGTGCGGCGGTGCGCACGTTCCCATATCCCTCGATCGCAGCCCAGCTCAGCAGGCAGATCAGGGTGGCCACCGCGAGCGCCCGGAGCCCATGCACGCGCCCGGCCCGGTGCATCATCCGGCGCTGCGGCTCGGTCCAGTCCTTGCTCCGGCTGCGGATCCGGATGCTCATCCACTCGGAAAGCGACGGCAGGTGTCGGTTCTCGGGTTTCGACTCCCAGATCGCCGCGCGTTCGGCGAGCCGCAACTCGGCCCGGCCGCGGCGGGTTTCCCGTTGCTTGCGGGTCAGCCAATCGCGGAGCGAGTGGACGAGGTAATCGTGGGTGAGTTGGTAGTAACGGGTGGCGGGTGGCGAGTGGCGGGTGGCGGGTTCTCCGGCTCTCTCAGCGATCGTCGGGGCATGCCCGGTTTTTTCTCCCTCCACTCTCCACTCGTCACCCTCCACCCCTGCCGGGTCGGTCGGCGTGATCAGGCGCAGCTCGGCATCGAGGATGCTAACCAGGTCATCGAAGTCCCTGGGTCGGCCCGCGTAGCCCGAGGCCTCGCGCAGCTCCGGCTCCGACCGCATCTGGCCCTTGATATCCGCGCCGGTTTGCGGCAGGAGGGCTTTCAAGACCGACTGCGCGGCCCTCTGATGCAAACGGTGCTCGGGGGGCGCGGTCGAGGCGCTGAAGGTCTCCTCGAGGAACGTCACGCCGACACCCTGAGTGCCGCCGACCTCCCGCAGGGTGGTCGGGGTCCAGGGTTTCCCCTTCACCATCTCGGCGAAGAGCGCGAGTCGCACCGAGATGACCTTGCCGTCCTGGGCGAGCCCCGCGACTGACTGCTCCAGGAACGCCCGCTGCTCGGGCGTGACCTCGGAGGACGACTCGGGCAAGACGCCATAGGCGCGGCCGTACGCCGTGAGGACCCGGCGCGCGTGGAGGAGGTCGAATAGGTCGACGGCGGCCGAGTTCTCACCCTCGACGAGCCTGACTTCCAGGTCTCTCATGAACCGGGTCGCCGCCATCCAGAAGTCGTCCCGGACCATGACAATCGCCTGGACGCTGCGCCATCGCACTGGCGCAAGGCGGCGACCAGCTCCGGGTTCGGCTCGCTCCGCCTGGCAAAGAGCCACTGCTCAAACTGATCGATGACTAGCAGGACTTTCTGATCCGCGCGCAAGACATGCCCGCGCCGCAGCGCCGCGAGCGCATCGACGAGAGTCATGTCGGCGAGCAAGTCGGGACAGACCTTCCGCAGACCACGGAGCAGCCGGGCCTCGGTCTCCTCCGGGGTCGCCTCGATGTAGACCGGCAGTACGTCCTTGCCCAGGCGAGGGAGCAACCCCGCCTTGACCATCGACGACTTGCCGCAGCCCGATGGGCCGTAGATCAGGCCGACCTTGAAGGTCGTGTCGGCGTCTTTCGATTCGACCCGAGTCTTCCAGAACCGCAGGCTATCGGGCAGGCCCTCGCGGTCCCTCGGGCCGGGCAGCAGCTCCAGGAAGAAGTCGGCGTCGTGGCGGTCGAACGATCGCAGCCCCTTCGGGACGATCTTGACGAGGCGCGTTTCGGAGTCGGACCGGGACGCAATCGGCGTGAGCGGTGTCGCCTCCTGCGTGGATACCGGCGATGGGGTAACCGGGCTGGGCAACGGTGGGGTCGATCCGGTCGCCGCTTCGGTCTGGAGGAACAGGCGCAGGTCCTCGGCCAGGTCTCGCGAGGTGTTGTACCGTTCCGATGCCCGCTTCGAAAGGGCTTTCTGGCAGATCCGTTCCAGCTCCCGGGGGATCGTGTCATCGATCTGGCGGGGCGGGCGCGGTTCAGCCGAGACGATCTGGTCCATCACCTCGGCGCGGGTTTCGCCCCGGAACGGCTTCCGGCCGGTCAGTAACTCGTACAGGACGACGCCCAGGCTGAAGATGTCGGAGCGGCCGTCGACCCGGTGTCCCTCGCCCCGAGCTTGCTCGGGGCTCATATAGGCGGGCGTCCCCGCGACACGGGCTCCCTTGCCAAAATCCTCATCCTTCAGAGCCAGGCCGAAATCGGCCACGTAGGGTTTGCGATCCGCGTCGATGAGGATATTAGCCGGCTTGATGTCCCGGTGCACCAGGCCCCGAGTATGAGCATGATGGAGCGCCGTGGCGACGACCGCCGTCAGCTCCGCCGCCTCCCGAAACGACAGCCTGGCCTGCCTCAGCCGCTCCGCCAGGTCGCTCCCCTCCACGTACTTGGAGACCACGTAGCATAGTCCGTCGTCGGTCCGCCCCACGTCGTAGACCGGGACGATGTCCGAGTGGTCAAGCTTCGCCAGCGCGCGAGCCTCGCCAAGGTACGCTTCCACGTCACCGGGACCGGCGATCCGCTCGGGGTTGGGCACCTTGATCGCGACGGGACGATCCAGGTCGTCGTCCTGGGCCAGGTAGACGCGCCCAAACCCGCCTTGTCCCAACCGACGGACGACCCGGTACCGGCCGATCCTGCGGGGATCGCCCGGCCGATTCGTTCGCGCCTCCTCCTCAGGCCCTTGCTGGTCTTCCGTTTCAGACCAGGAGATCGGGTTCTTCATCGGATTGATCGGTCGTCCCAGCTTCGGAATCCCATCGCAGATGGCCGGATGGAGGCACACGCACAGTCTGGATGCCATTTCGCGATTCTAACTGATGCGACGACCCCCAACCAAGTGAGTGCTCTTTCTGCCGTCGTGCGCAAGTCAGACGTCGAGCGGACGTCTCTGGTATGATGGGAATCCGCCTCCGAAGGTGCTCCCGCCGTCGGGGATCCGGGGGATGGATCGGGATCGCTCGGAGTGTGTACCGATGTTCGCGTTGACCGTCGCCGAGAACTTCAAATCGTGGGACCGATTCCTGGACGCGTACTACGAGCCGATTCTTACCGCGCTCGGATTGCTGTCGTTCGTCGGGAAAGACCTTGCCGAAGATCTCACGCAGAGCTTCTTCCTGAAGCTTTACGAGCGGGACATCCTGACGAATCGCCCCGCGATCACGGGACGGTTTCGCAACTGGCTCTACGTCTCGGCGCGCCACCATGCCCTGGACGAATTGCGGAAGATCCGGCGGCGGCCCGAACGTCTCGACACCTTCGAGATGCGAGAGCCGGCCGATCCGCGCGGGGCCGGCGCCGATGATGCCGCGTTCGACGCTGACGAGTCGTATGCCCTGAGCGTGCTCCACCTGACCGTGGGGCGCGTCCGCAAGCACCTGCTCGCGGAAGGGAAGCCGGAGCACTGGATGATCTTCGAGGAGCTGGTCCTCGCCCCGCTGATCCCAGGACGTGTCCCGAAGACCCGCGAGGAGCTGCTGGCGATGTTTCCCAACCAGGGGCCGGTGTTCCTGGACAACCGGATCACGACCGTCAAGCGCGTCTTCCGGCGCATCCTCCCGGCACTGATCCCCGCCGATCCCACCGAAAGCCTGACCGCCGAACAGCGGTTCCAGGAGTTGCTGGAAATCCTCCGCACATCGAAGAATCACCGGCTCTGGCTGGCCTTTCTCATGGACCCGGCCCCTGGGCCGGAAGCGTCCCCCGGTTCTTCCCTCGACCTGGCCGTGCGGTCGTCCGCCGCCGAAGAGGCCGGCGCCTTGGATTCGCCGGAGATCCGCCAGGACGAGCTGCGAATCCTGCTCGGATTCTGGCTGGAAATGCCCATGAGGGAATACGTGGATGACTGGGAAGAGATCGGGCCCGTCCTCTCGGATGCGATCCGCCACTCGCGTCCGGGAAATGGCACGAGACGGCCCCGCGCCACCGCAACGCCCTTCCATCTGAGGTCGCTCGTGGAGGGAGCGCATCCCGGGCTCTCCACCATGCCCTGCGAAGAGCTGACGGTCCTGCTCCGACGGATCAAATCGTTCGCCAAGCGCGTCCACAGGGCCGCGAGGCAAAGTCAAGACGGAAACGCCGTGCGCATCATGGATCGACACGAAACCTCGATGCCGGTTGACGTCGCGAGGGTCGTCTACAACCTCGCCGGGGCCCTGGCGCTGACTCGTTGTGGGGCCCGGATCGTCGGCCTCGGCGACGACCAGTATCGGAAGAACCTCGACTGGGTCCTGAATCAGCCCTGGCTGGATGCCCGACTCCGTCCTGTTTTCTTCGGCGCCCTGAATCAGATTCGACCTGCGAGCACACCTTGAGGCGCCGAGAATCCCGCGCGAGAAACTCACCCCAACTTTCTCGCCGATGGGGCGAAGGCGACTCGCTGATCAAGGAATCACCACATCGAGAGGAACGCGCCGGGCCAGCCGAACCGCACGAACGGCGATCCGGCCATGGTGGAATTCGAGAATGCGCGGTGATTCACGTCAACATGTTCGCCGTCCTGGTGAGCCGGCATGATTCGGGGATTTTGACAAGGTTCTGCCCCATGACCTAGGGTTCGAATGAGCTTGGTGATGTGGGTGCGAGGGCCTTGGAGCCGCTGATAGGCACGGCTAGAGCCCAGGTCGCCAGGTCGTCCCGACCCACCGGTAGACCAAAGCTAAGATCCTGGTTTCCACCCCGTTTCTTGCGACGCTCTCACGAAGGAGTCCAAAACATGAACGGCATGATCGCGAAAGTTCGACGCTTCCTGACTTCCGAGGATGGCCCGACGGCCGTCGAGTATGCCGTGATGCTGGCCCTGATCACCGTGGCCCTTGTCACGGTCGTGAAGGGACTGTCCGGCAGCGTCAGTGGGACGTTCAGCTCGGTCAGCAGCACGCTCGGCGGATCCTGATGCCTTGATCAACGGAACACGATGCAAGCTGCTGGCCGCCGTCATCTCATCCGACCACGTGTTCGGGTCCATTCCCTCGATCCCGACCTCCGGTTCCTCTCCGGAGGTCAAGACTTTGCCCGATCCGGCTCGGTCCTCACCGACGCGTCCGTGCGGCGCCGAATACCGCCGCTCGGACTGTCCCTGACAATCCCCTCGGTTCTGCGGGCAAGTTAGCCCCGTCACCCTCATGACCGTGGCAAGCGACAAGTGGGCAGTGGACGCAGAACCGCTCCCTGCTCACTCGTCGCTTGCCACTTGCCATTTCCGGCCCTGGGATTTGACAGGATGCCGGATCCGAAGCACGTTTCTGATAGTTGACCGGGCGGCGCCGGGCCATCCCCGTGTCAGTTGAGGCGGGAATCGATAGACTGGGAGACGTCGTTCATGACCGAGATTCCTCGGGAAGTTGCCTACCTCGTATCGATCGTCCTCATCGAAGCGGCGATCATCGACGGCCGCGCGTCTCGCGTGCCCAACTGGCTGACCTGCCACTTCGCATTGGGCGGCTTGCTCTTCGCCTACTGGAGCGGGGGCAGCGGCCACCTGCTCTGGGCATTGGCGGGCGCCGCCGTAGGCCTGATGACTCTGCTGCCACTCTATGCGATCGGTGGCATGGGGGCCGGTGATGTCAAGCTGATGGTCGGAGTTGGTGCCTGGATCGGACCGACACTGACCACCTGGGCCTTCCTCTCGTCGGCGATGATGGGGGGACTGATGGGCCTGGCAATGATGATCTACTCGAAAGAATTATTCCATCATCTTGCCCTGATGCACACGATCTATCGCGAGGTCCTCACGGTCAGGGATCCCTCGGCGCTTTCCGAGATCGCCGGCCGGCGCAAGCCGGAGATGCTCCTACTCCCGTACGGGATCCCGATCGCTGTCGGGACGATCTCCTATTTCGCATGGGCCGGCCTCCTCGTCTGATGCGGCCATCGGGTCGCCCGTGTGCAAGCGACCGGCTCACGAGCCGGCCTGAAGGGAGGAATCCTTGTGAATGGCAAGTCCTTGATGACACTGGGACTGGCGATCGCCTTCGGATTGGGCGCCATGATACTCAGCCGTCAGATGCTGTCGCAGGAGTCCGGAAAGGTGAAGGAGGAGACCCAGGACGTCCTGGTCGCCACGCGCGATATCAAGGAGGAGGAGCTGCTCAAGCCGGACATGATCAAGGTGACACGAATGGCGAAGTCGGCCGTCCCACCGGGTGCCTTCTCATCGACCAAGGACATCGAAGAGCGGTGGGTGAAGACCACCCTGCTCGAAGGCGATATCCTCGTGGAGAAGAAGCTGGGTCCCAAGGGGATGCCTCCCGGCCTGGTCGCCAACATCCCCGTGGGGATGCGGGCCTATGCCGTGGACGTCACCGAGCAATCGGGCGTTTCCGGCTTCGTCCTTCCGGGACACCGGGTGGACGTCGTCCGCTACGACTCCGAGAAAGGCGTCCAGCAGGCTGAGACGATCCTTCAGGATATCCTGGTCCTCGCGTCCGGCCAGGTTTTCACCCGCGCCGAAGAGCGGACGCTCTCGACGCGGACCGTCACGCTGGCGGTGGCGCCCGACCAGGTCACCATCCTCGTGGCCGCCCGGTCCAAGGGTCCGCTGGCGCTGGCGCTCCGCGGTGTCAACGATCACGTCGTCGTCGTCGAGTCCAAGGCGAAGCATCCGGACATGGACGCGCTGGAGAAACGATGGAAGCTCGAGGAAGACCGTCGGAAGCAGGTTGAAAAGGAACTGGCCGCGATGAAGGACGCGATGGCGCAGCTCTCCACGCGGCCCCCGAGTCCCACACCGGTCGCGCCGCGTTTCACCACGGTTTATCGTGGGATCAACCAGGTGCGTCGCTTCCGAATCGACCAGGAGGCGGTGGAGGCGCGAGCTTCGCGCCCGGAGCCCGTCGTCAATCTGGAGACCCCCAATCGGCAACCTTCATTCGGTTCCCCTCCCATGGCAGAGGCCCTGGCCGGCGATCTGGATCAACCCTGACGCAGTCCTGGCCTGAGGGCCGGCTCCGAATCCTCGGCCGGGACGAGGCTGATCCGAACTGAGCGTCGTGCCGGACCTTCCGACCATCGAGACATCACCGCCCCGCGAGACCACGCGAGTCGAACACCATGAAGGATCTGATCCGAGTCGTCCTGGTCGATCCGAACGAGGAATCCAGCAGCGCGCTGCGACAATTCTTCGGGACGATCGACCGGATCTGGGTCGCCGAGGTCCTTGATGCCTACGCGGGAGCCGCCGCACGCGTCGTCGGAATGGCTCCCGACGTGATCGTCGTCGTCCTGGATCCTGAGCCCGGCCAGGCCGTGGATCTGGTCGCCACCCTCACGCGCTCCCTTCCCGGGACCGCCGTCCTGCCCGCGAGCTGGAGCAGCGACAGTACGGTGATCCTTCGCGCGATGCGTGCCGGAGCCCGCGAATTCCTGACGCTGCCCACGCAGCCGTCGGAACTGCTCGAGATGGTCAACCGGCTCCTCCGCGATCGTGTCTTCTTGCCCACGGCCGCGCCATCAGGACCCCAGATCATCTCCGTCACGGGAGCCGCCGGCGGCGTGGGTGCGACCTCCATCGCGGTGAATCTCGCCGCGACCCTCGCCACATCCCACGAACGCGAGACGATCCTCCTCGATTTCGATCTCGTGTTCGGCGCCGTGGACGCCACGCTCGACATGGTCCCGGACAATACGCTCTACAGCGTGCTCCAGAGTTTCGAACGACTCGATCAGACCCTCCTCAGGCGGTCGATGACCCGCCACGCGTCCGGGCTATACGTCCTGCCTCATCCGACTGAGATCGAGGACGCCGCCAAGATCGACCCCGAGAGGCTCAACCGGCTACTCGGCCTCCTCAAGACGACCTTCGGCTCGATCGTGATCGACACGAGCAAAGGGCTCCAGGCCTCCGACTTCGCCGCTTTCGAGATGTCCGACGTCATCCTGATCATCGTCCAGCTCGATCTCTGTTGCCTGCGTAACACGGCACGGCTGATTCGCCTCCTCCAGCAGTTCGACGGGCTGGCCGAGCGGGTCAAGCTCGTCGTCAATCGTTCGGGGTCGATCGACTCGGAAATCAGCCTCAAGAAGGCCGAGGAGACCCTGACGATGCCGATCACCTGGCAAATCCCCAATGCGACCAAGATCTTCCAGGCGGCGCGAATCCAGGGAGTCCCCGTCGCCGATGTCGCAAAAGGGAGCCGTGCGCACCAGGTGTTCCTCGAGATGGTGCGCGCCCTGAAATCCGCGCCCGAGCAACCGGCGGCCAAGCCGCGGAAGGGCCTGTTCGCGGCGTTTTTCTAGCGCGCTTAACGATTGAGCAGCGCACGCCTCCGAGCGATGCGAATACCCCCCTTCCCTGCGGGAAGGCTGAAGGGTGAAGGATGAATCAGACCGATTCTGACTCATCCTCCATCCATCCGTGGGAGGTTTTGATCGGTCGAGGACCTCGAGCCAGTGCAAGTCGACTGTGAAGCGCTCTATGGTTGTGTAGCAGAGTGCGTTATTGCCGATTTCCTAGGCCGGACCAATATCGACAAGACCACTCTGCACGACGAGCGAACCAAGGGCAAACGACAAGGGGGCAAGAAACGATGCTGAAAGGACTAAGTCGCACGCCCTTCGGAGCAAAGCGATCGTGTGGCCCGGCGGGCGCCTCCTCGTCCGACCTGGGGGCCGTAGGATCCGAGTCATCGTCTCAGGGCCCAGTCGCTGCCGCGACGGTATCCGGCCCTGTGCCGGCGATAACGAGCCCGTTGAACCCCGCGCCGAGTCCCGTCGAGACCGTCAAGGAACCCGATCCGGCCCAGGAGCAGTTCGAGGCCCTCAAGCGACATATCCACACGCGTCTCGTTGACCGGCTCGATATGAACCGGGTCAGCGAAATCGATCCCAAGTTGCTGCGGCACGAGATCCGGGGGGTTGTCGAGCAACTCTGCGACACCGAGAACCCGCTGCTCAACCGCAACGAGCGTCAGCGCCTGATCAACGAGATCCTCGATGAGACGTTCGGGTTCGGGCCACTCGAGCTGCTCCTGAAGGACGAGAAGATCGGCGATATCATGATCAACGGCCCGAAGAAGATCTACGTGGAAAAGGAAGGGCGGATTCTGCGGTCAGAGGTGGTCTTCCGCGACAGCGACCACTTGCTCCAGATTATCGACCGGATCGTCTCCCGCGTCGGCCGCCGGGTGGATGAGACCTCGCCGATGGTCGATGCGCGGCTCCCCGACGGCTCTCGCTTCAATGCGATCATCCCGCCGCTGGCCCTGGACGGCCCCGTCGTCACCATCCGGATGTTCGGCTCCCGGCCGCTCTCCAAGGACGACCTGCTCCGATTCAAGGCGTTCACGCCGGAGATGCTGGTGCTGATGGAAGGCGCCATGAAGGCGCGTCTAAACGTGATCATTTCGGGCGGGACCGGCTCGGGCAAGACCACGCTCCTCAACACGCTCTCCAGTTTCATCCAACCGGATCATCGCGTGATCACGATCGAGGATGCGGCCGAACTCCAGCTCCAGCAGGACCACGTTGTGAGGCTGGAGACCCGCCCTGCCAACATCGAAGGCCGGGTGCGCCATAACGGCGACCGACCTCGTAAAGAACGCGCTGCGAATGCGGCCCGACCGGATCATCATCGGCGAGTGCCGAGTCGCCGAGACGCTCGACATGATCCAGGCGATGAACACGGGACACGAAGGGTCGATGACCACCGTTCACGCCAATACGCCTCGCGACGCGCTCAGCCGGCTGGAGACCATGATCAGCATGGCCGGGCTCGAGTTGCCGATCCTGCGCCCTGAGGTCGCAGTTTGCCTCCGCCGTTGACCTGATCATCCAGGCCAGCCGGCTCCAGGGTGGTCCGCGAAAAGTCACGAGCATCTCCGAGGTCATCGGCATGGAAGGCGACACGATCATCATGCAGGAGATCTTCGCCTTCCGGCAGATCGGCGTCGGTGAGGACGGCCGCGCCCGCGGCGAATTCCTCGCCACCGGCATCCGGCCGACCTTCATGGAGCGGCTCGAAAGTTCGGGCTTCCAACTGTCGGCGGACCTCTTCCGCCAGCGTATCCTCCTGAAGGATTGATAATCCCGCGATCTCGAAGCGGTCCCAGCCCGGAGGTCAATGATGAACAACCCCACGATCGTCTCGATGATCATTGGTGTCGGTGTCATTGTGATGATCGGCGGTTTCGGCCTGGTGATGTCGCGGGCGTCGGAAACATGCGCCGAGGAGCGGCTCGCCGGGCTCACCGGCAAGAAGAAGCGGAAGGCCAAGGCGGCGGACCTCGCCAGCGGCATCCTGGCCCGTCCCGCCGCGATCGACCTGGGACATCCCTCCTTCTGGGCCCGGATGATCCCCAACGCCGAGAACTTGAACTTGCTCTACGAGCAAGCCGACGTCAACCTGACCTTCAACCGGTTCTTGTTCCTGGTCGGCGGGCTCGCCCTGGTCGGGGCCGGGGTCTGCGTCGGGTTCCGCCTCCCAATCTACGCGATCCCCCTCGCAGCCCTCTTCATGGGTGCGCTCCCGTTCCTCTGGCTGCTGCGACGCCGAAGCCAGCGGATCAAGCAATTCGTCGCCGCCATGCCCGGCGCGGTCGAGTTGATCGGCAGGGCGCTACGCGCCGGCCACAGCCTGGCTTCCGGCCTGCACCTGGTCGCGGAGGAGATGAAAGGCCCGATCGCCGACGAATTCAATCGCGTCTTCGAGGAGCAGAACCTCGGGATCCCCATCGAGCTGGCCCTCCGCAACATGGCCGATCGGATCCCCGCGATCGACGTCCGGTTCTTCGTGATCGCGGTGATCATCCAGCGCGCGACCGGCGGCGACCTCGCCGAGGTGCTCGACAAGATCGGGAGGCTGGTCCGTCAGCGGTTCGAGCTCTTCGGGCATGTCAAGGCCTTGACGGCCGAAGGGCGGCTCTCCGGGGCCATTCTCCTGGCCATGCCGCCGGGCCTGCTGGCCTTCCTCTCAGTCGCTAATTATGATTATATCAGCGTTCTCTTTACGACTCCGATCGGCGTCAAGATGCTGACGATCACGGCCATCCTCCAGGTGGTCGGCGCCCTGTCGATCAAGAAGATCATCGCGATCAAGGTGTAAACCGACGTGATCCTGTCTCATGCCACGCTGATCCCCCTGATCGTGTTCGTGTCGATCACGCTGGGGGCCTGGGCGGCCCTCGGGATGATCGCAGGCCAACCGCGAAGGGCCGAGGATCGGCTGAAGCGGCTCCTCGACCCCGGGGCCAGCCGAGGCGCCGCGGAGGCGAGCCTGGCGAAGAAACAGGACCTGTTCCAGGCGAAGGTCACGGCCGCGGCGAACAAACTGGGCCGGTCGCTCGGCCCGTCCAGCGACATGGAGCTGGGAAAGATCCGTCTGAAGCTCCTGAATGCGGGCTTCCGCCAGGAGAACGCAGTCGCGGTGTACTTCGGCATCAAGGTCATGTGCCTCCTGATCGCGCTGGCGGTGGCCGTGCCGTTACTGGTCATGAAATACGGCATGACGCAGTCGGCCGGGCTTTACGTGATGGCAGCGGCAGGATTGGGCTTCTACGTCCCCGACTTCCTCCTGGAACGCCGGAAGAAGAAGCGGGCCGAATCCATATTCCTCGGAATGCCCGATGCCCTGGACCTCATGGTCGTCTGCGTCGAGGCCGGCCTGGGACTGGATTCGGCGATGCGCCGGGTCACCAGCGAGCTGGGCCAGTCCGCACCGGTTCTCTGTGAGGAGTTCGCCATCGCCAACTTCCAGCTTCAGATGGGTCGCACGCGGAGAGATGTCCTTCGTGACCTGGGGACTCGCTCCGGAGTCGATGACGTGGCGCGCTGGCCGCCGTGATCATCCAGGCCGAGAAGTTTGGCTCGAGCATCGGGACGGCCCTCCGCGTTCAATCCGACTCGATGCGCCTCAGGCGACGTCAGCTCGCCGAGGAGAAGGCCGCCAAGACGGCCGTCAAGATCATGATCCCCTTGCTGCTGTTCATCTTCCCCGGCGTCTTCGTCGTCCTCGTCGGCCCCGCCGGCATCCAGATGTACAACATGCTGGCGAACAAGTAGGTCCGCGAATTCGGCCCCCTTCCCGCGATGATGCGGCCGGCCGACAACCTGCCTCCCCCAATACGTCCCCCGAGAACTCAAGTCATGGCCAAGAATACGCTTCCATTAGCTCCCGACCTCAAGCCCGACCGGACCAGGTCTAAACTCCTGCCGATCGCTTCGATCTTCGTGCTCGCACCGCTTCTCACGCCCCTCATCATCGAGCTCGTCTGGCTTTGTTACGGGCAATGGTGCGAGATCCTGGGCAATCCCGTTGCCATCCAGACACCGATCCTCAGCGCGATGGGCGAGCGAATCGAGTCGGCCCGACAGGACATCTGGTACCACATCTCTTCCCGGTTCCAGCGGGTCCCGTGGAATCCCAAGGTCGTCGTGCCCATCATCGCGCTCGTCATGATCGTGGCCATGCTTATGCTCCGGCTGTAAGAACTCCCGCGGTCGATCGATAAACTTGCCTTCCGCACGGTGAACCCGGACCCTGACGCGAGCCCGCGGCATGGTGCTCTGTTGCGACCCGCACTCCCATTCCCTATCCTGAACACAGTGGGAATGGTCCGGGACCCGTGAGCGTCCAGGCGTTCGTATGCAAGAGGTCGGCCATGCAGATGCGCAAAGTGGGAAACTCCGGGCTTGAAGTGGCACCGCTGGCGTTCGGCGGGAATGTCTTTGGCTGGACAGCCGACGAGCCAACGTCGTTCCGTCTCCTGGACGGCTTCGTAGCGGCTGGCTTCAACCTCGTTGACACTGCCGACGTTTATTCCCGATGGGCCCCGGGGAACCAGGGCGGCGAGTCCGAGACGATCCTCGGGAGATGGCTGAAACGGAGCGGCAACCGCGATAAGGTCATCGTCGCGACCAAGGTCGGCATGGAGATGGGGCCGGACAGGAAGGGCCTGTCCCGAGCCTACATCCTCCAAGCGGTCGAGGATTCCCTGAGACGCCTTCAAACCGATCACATCGACCTGTACCAGTCACACAAGGACGATGAGACCACGCCGCTGGAAGAGACTCTCGGGGCGTTCGGCGACTTGATCGAGCAAGGCAAGGTGCGGGCGATCGGGGCATCGAACTACTCCGCTGCGCGACTGGCCGAGTCGTTGGAGGTGAGCCGGAAAACGGGACTCCCGGCCTTCCAGTGCCTCCAGCCGCACTACAACCTTTGCGAGCGCGCTTTGTTCGAGCCGGACCTGGAGAAGGTCTGCCGGGATGCCGGCCTTGGCGTCATCCCCTACTATTCGCTGGCCAGCGGGTTCTTGACCGGCAAATATCGATCGGAGGCAGACCTCGCCAAGAGCGCCAGGGGCCAATCGGTCAAGAAGTACGTGAACGACCATGGCTTCCGCATCCTGAAAGCCCTCGACGAGGCGGCCGCTCAGTACCATGCCAACCCGACGCGAGTCGCGATCGCCTGGCTCGCCGCACGGCCGACCGTCACGGCACCGATTGCGAGCGCCACCCGTCTCGAACAACTCCACGATCTGATCGAGGGTGCCCGGCTCGAACTGGACGCAGCGACGATCCGGCGACTCGACGACGCCAGCGCATGAAAACCGTCCCAATTCCCATCGTCCCGCCCGCCTCCGCGCCGAGGCGGCTGGACGCTCAGCGGGCTTCGTTGCGACATTTGAAGCGCATCAGCCCGGTATCGAGGCGACAGACTCGATTCCCATTATTTCTTTGCGTCGTCGGGAACGGCGGCTTTCTCGGTCTCGTCGCCCTGGGGCCGGATCAGCTCGAAGTACTTCCGGATCGTCTGGCGATGGCCCAGGGGGATCGGCTCGGAATTGAGCGCGGCCTCGGTCAGTCGACGGTATTTCTGATACTGCTCGCGGTAGGTCCGAGCGGCGGTCTGGCGGCCTTCGGGCATGTGGGTGGTCTCGGTCTCGGAGTCGCCTTCACCCATCTGACCCTGGATCTGTTCCCGCTTGCGGCCCGAGTCGAGCTTCGTCTTGTCCCCGTCCGTATTGCCGCTGATCTTCATGCTCCAGTTGCTGCTGGGCTTCGTCGACTTCTTGCGGAGGCGGATGCGAGCCGTGCTATTCTTCTGGCAGTTGCCCTTACATTCCCCGAGGTTCCGGTTCTGCATGGTTAGCAGGTCGTTGATCCGTTTGCGGCGCCCCTGGGCGCGGGCCAGGTTGCTGAGCTTCTTGAGGGAGCTGGCGAGCGCCCCTTCGTCCTCGAGCGATTCGGCGAGTTGGGTCGTCGTGGTGCTCAGGTCGGCCAGTCCGGCCTCTTCCATCTGCTTGGCGGCCTGACTCAGTTTCTCCTTGAGGTTTTTGACTTCCTTGCGGTCGAACTTGGGGTCGGCCTGTTCGAGTTGATCGGCGGCCCTGTCGTAATTGCCGAGCTGGAGTGACTGACCGGCGCCGTCGAGCGATTGCGTGGATGCCAGGGCCTCACCCAGCGGCCTGCATCTGCGTGTTGACCAGCCCGACGTTAAACTGGGCCTGCTGGGCCGAGATCGCCGCTTGCATCTCGGAGAGCTTGGCCAGGGCCTCCTTGACGTCCACGCCCGGCAGCTTCATTTGCTCGATCGACTCGTTGAGGTTCTGGACCAACTCTTTGAGGCTCGGGTCGTTCTCCCGCCTGGCGGCCTCGTCGAGCTCTTCGAGGCTCTCCTCAGCCTCCTCGGCGGCGGACAGGACGTTCTCCAGCGGCTCGGGGCTCCTTGCCTGAACGGCGGCAGGCCGCGGCCAGAAGAGCAATCCTAGCGCCACGATGGCGGCGACGGCGGCGAACGGCATGGCGATCGGAATACGGAACGGCACCACGCGGCGCGGGTCGAGTCCCTGAAGATGATGCTCGGCGTCGGCGAGTTGGAGGGCGTGGAGCGTCGTTGACCGCGTGCGGCCGACGAAGTCAACCGCGGAGACAGCCCGGTCCTTCAAATCGTAATGAGCATCGACGGCCGCGGCCGCCGCGCGGGCGGATCGACCGCGAGTCAGCCCCAGGATCGCCCCGAGTGCCGGGCCGGCGAGAACAATCGCCAGCGCCGCCCAGACCGTAGCGGCACCCGTGCTGGGCCCCTGCCAACGCGGTACGGCGAGCCCGATCCCAACGAGGGAACTCGCCAACAGCCCCAGGGCCGCGAAGCGGAGCAATTCCCGCCTCAGTTGCCGACGTCGCACCGGCTCGAGCTTCGCCAAGATATGCTCGCCCATGGAATATGCTCCCCAAGCTACGAGTGGCTCACGAAGTAACCAATTCGACAGGTCTGCTCTTCACTCACAACTCGCAACTCCCAGTTTCGGACGATTGTACGATCAACTTGCCCTGACGGGAAGCGGGATCCGCCGCCGCCGTCCCAATAGTGTCAAATCAATGCGACGTAGTGCCACATCGAGCACGAACAGAAACGCCGCGGCGGTGGCCAGGTAGGGCCACAGCGGCTCGGCCCGCGGAGCCGTTCGCTCCGGGACGTCGAAGACGGCCTCGGGTTTCGGGTCGAACTGGCCGCCCGTCGCCCCGGCGATCGATCGCAAAAGCTCGGTGTTCGGCGGACGCAGCCGCAGCTCGTCCGGATAGCCCACGGCCAGCCCGCGCGTCTGGCGGCCCACGAGCTGCGAGTCCTTGGTCTGGCTGAACATGAGTTGATAGGTCCCCTGCCGTGTAGTATCGATGTCGGCCTGGTAACGACCGGGTGCCACCTGGGGCATCGGGATCTTCTTGGTGTTGAGCTGCGGGTTGACCAGGGTCAGCTCGGTCGTGGCACGGTTGAGGAACCGGCCCGACGGCTGCTCGATGGCGTCGATCGAGACAACTGCCCTGCCTCCCTTCCGCGCGAGCTGAACGAGCGCACCCTTGGCCTCGGATTTCCGCAGCGAATGACGAACGACCTGCGCCCAGAACTGGCCGAACTGCGGCCAGCTCAGCCACTCGGCTGCCCATCGGGACTTGGCATCGGACGTGAAGGCCGCACTGATCCCCAGGCCGTAGCGCCACCAGGCCAGGAGCGGGTCGCCCGACTCGGTCGCGAGGATCACCTCGGCGGTCGGCTTCGGGCGAGTCACGACGTACCCCAGCAGGAACGGGGCCTCGTCCAGCCGGATCTCCGATAGCACCTGGGTCGGGCGGACCAGGGCCGGCGAGAACGGCTGCTCGTTGATCGCCGACTTGCTGGCCGTCACCGTCTCCTTGGCGAAGATCTGCGGCACCTGGGCGGCATCGTCGGCGAGGTAGAACCGGCCGTTGCCCAGCCTGGCGATCTCCTCGAGCAGATTCTGGTCGGCGTCTCCCCCCAGCGCGACCGTGGAGACCGTGATCCGATCGGCGCCGATCGCCTGCGCGATCCCCTCGAAGTCGCCCGGTGCGGAAATGCCGTCGGTGAGAATGATCATGTGTTTGAGCTTGGCCACGGCCGACCTCAAGGTCTCGTGTGCCTCCTCCATGGCCGGAGCCATCACCGTACCGCCGCCGGCCTCAAGGCCCGCGATCCGGTCGAGGATGAAGCCTTTATCGGTACACGGGTGCAGCTCGCTGACCCAGAAGTTCTCGCCTTCGAATGCGAGCACACCGACCTTGTCGCTGGGCCCCAGCAGCTCGACAGCCGCCCGCGCCGCCTCCTTGGCCATCTCGATCTTCTCTCCGCCCATCGAGCCGGACTTGTCGATCACCAGCATCATCGCCAGGCTGGGCTTTTCTTTCTCTTTTCGAAATCGCTGCGAACCGGCAGGATCTCCTCCAGCGAGCTCTTGTAATAGCCGCCGAGGCCGAACGACTGGTCGCCGCCGAGCATGATCAGGCCGCCGCCCAGGTCGCGAACGTACGTCCGGGCCACCTCCATCTGGCGCAGGGTCGAGCGCGGTGGCCGGTACGTTCGAGAGCATCAGGAGATCGTAGTTCTGCAACTCCTCGAGGTTCTCCGGCACGCCGCGGGGCGGACGGACGTTGACCTGAATGTTCTGCTCTTCCAGAGACCAGGTCAGGTGCTTGGCCTGATCGGGGTCGCTCTCGACCAGCAGCACCCGCGGCTTGCCGGCGGCCGAGACGAGCGCGAAATCGCTGTTGTTGTCGAGGAGTGTATCGCGATAACCCTTGAGTCGCGCGGTGATCGGCGTCAGGCCGCCCAGATCCACAGTCTGCTTGAGAACGACACGGTTCTCCCCCGCCTTGAGCTTGACGGGCTGGTCGGCGACCTTGAGGTCGCCCCGGTAGACCTCGATCTTCCCCTGGTCGTCATCGTGGTTGCTGTTGACCAGGATCTCGACGTTGAACGGCTCTCCCTGAAGGACCTGCGCCGGGGCATTCACGGACGATAGCTGCGCCTCGGGCTCGGTCCGCCCCGGCAAGGGAACGCTCGACACCTCGACCTTCCCTCGCATCGACGCGGCGGCCTTGAGGGCGTCGCCCTCCGTAGAATTGCCGTCGGAGATGAGCACGATCCGCGGAACATAAAACGGCGGAATCGCTGCGGCGGCCACCTCGAGTGCCGTGGCCAGGTCGCTCCCCTTTTCTTCAGAGGGATGAAGGATGAAGGATGAAGGACGAGTCGAATTCGCCGAGATTCTACGCGGTTCGTCCTCGAGCTCCTTGACGGCCTCGGGGCCATTTTGGACACTCCCCGGTTCGGCGGCGAAGGGCACCACGGCGAACCGGTTCGCGCCCGCATACGCGGCCGCCTTCTTCAGGTACGCATCGACCGCGTGAGTTCCCGCTTCGCCCACGCTCTCACTACGGTCCAGGGCGAAGACGACGAACAGCTCGCGCGTCGGCCGGACGAGGCTCAGCCCTCCCAGTGCCAGGATCAACAAGACCACCAGCGCCCCACGGAGCAGGAGCGAGAGGACCCGCTGCCAACGGACGAAGTCCACCAGGCCACGGTAGAAGTAGAACACCAGGGCCGGCACGACTGCCAAACCCAGCAGCCACCAGGGTCGCGTCAACTCGAGCTGGACCTGGAACGGCAAGGACAGCATCAATCAATCCACCTTCGCTGATAGAGCAACCACTCCCAGGAGATCAGCAGCCAGGCCGAGGTTAACAGATAGTACCAGATCGGCCGGACGGCCCAACCGGCGGCCAGGCTCCCGGACCGTTCGGGAAGACCATCGACGGGCCGCAAGTCGCTCTCGCGACGGTCGGCCAGGTTGCAGGCCAACTCGGCCACGACGTCGCTCCCCTGACCTCGCCCGGCATTTCCCACCGATCGGCGGACGACATCCCAGACGCCAGTGTGGTCGAGTGGGCCAACCGTGATCTTGGTCGAACCTTCCGGCACCAGGATTGGCCGTTCGCGGCCGTCGGGACTGCGCAAGACCCACTCGACTCCCTGACCCCGCTCCGCCGGAATCTCGACCTCCGCGACCGCGCCGGCCGGCAACGACTCGCGCAGCTCGCCCTTGGTCCCGCCGAACCAGCTCATCAGGTTCGTCATCAGGATGGGGAACACGGTCTGAAGCGGCAGGTCGCTCTTGTCGAGGTCGACCGAGAGGACAGCGATCTTTCCTGAGCCTTCTCCGACCGGCCGATCCAGCACTGCGTAGAGCGGATCGCCCGACGCCGACTCGGCCAGCACCTGGGACCTGGCCGTGATCGTCAGTTTCTTGGCCTCGGGCATCAGAACGTTATCGAGCCGGATATGGGCCATCAAGGGTGACTCTTTGTCCTGCTTTGCGACGACGGGGTTGTGCAGTACGTCACCCAACTGCCACAGGGGGCCTGATCGGATCGGCTCGATGACGAGAACATTCCCCGCTGGCAGAGTCTCGGGCACCGCGCGATGGTAAACGACGACCGGCAATCCTTCATGGCCCGCGGGCGCCGGCTTCGGGGCGGGCAGCGGTTGATCTTCGCGCGGCCTGAGGACCTCCAGGTCAACCAGCGGAATCGCCTCGAACACTTTTTCGAGGAAGACGTTCCCCGTGGTGATGAGCGTGACTTTCCGCCGCGATCGTCGCGGGAGGATCGCCCAGGCGGTGTTGTCGGCGGTCAGCGAATCAGACCGATCGATCCGCGCGCGGAGATGACCGCCTTCGGCCGACGTCTTCTCGAACACCTCGACCTTGTGCTCCCCGGGCTTGAGCTTGAGCGGGACGACGTCGATCGGGTCCTCCTCGAGGTCGAGTTCCAGCCGGCAGGAGACCTCCTCGTCCGAGTCATTGGCGACCTCGACGAGAATCTCATAGCCGATCGGGTCGAGCAGGCTGCGCCGCGCCTGGAGCTGGGTGATCCCGACGTTGCCGATCCTGGACCCGATCGGAATAAATTCGATATCATCCTGGCGGGCGAGATCCGCGGCACCTTCGAATCCGCCGTCGCTGAGCACGACGGCGCGGCGCACTTTGTCGGTGCCGGAAAGGAGCCGGCGCGCCAGGGTCACGGCCTCCGCAACGCGAGTCGGCCCGGCGCCCGGCGCGATCGAGTCGAGCGCCTCGCGGAGAGTGCGCGGCGTGGTCGGTCAGTCCGCAGGCGACCCGCGGCGAGGGCTCCGCGACGATGATTGCCAGCTCGTCCCCCAGCCGCATGCCGTCGATCAGCCGCCGCCCCTGCGTCTTGGCCGCCTCCAGCCGGTTCGGCAGCACATCGCCGGCCTCCATGCTCGCCGAGTTGTCCACGACGAGCACAACCCGGCGCGCCCGCGCCTGCTGCCATCGGAAGATCGGGTCGCCCACGGCGAAGACCAGGAGCGCCAGGAACGCCAGTTGGAGCAGCAGCGAGATCCAGTGCCTCAGCCGCTGCCACAGCGAGCGCGGCTTCTTCTCCTCGAAGATTTGCTCCCAGAAGAGCAACGTCGAGACAGGAACCCGACGCAGCCGGATCTTCAGGATATAGAAGACGACAATCGGGATCGCCAGTGCGCCGAGGAACAATGCCGCCGGATGAACCAGGCTCATGCCAGCGCTCCCGCCGCCCGCATCATCCGGAGCAGCAGTTCGTCGAAGGGGACCTCGGTCGATGCGAGCGTCCCGCCGATCCCATAGGCGTTGCAATAGGTCCGCACCGATTCGAGGAACGCGGCGAAGATCTTCCGGTACTGCCGGAGGTTCCGCTCGGTGATCGTGACCTTCCGGATCGCGTCGGTCTCGACGTCGAGCAGCTCGACGTCGCCCTTGATGCCGGGGTTGGCCTCGCGGGGGTCGCAGATCTGCACGACATGCGGCTCGTGGCGATGATGCCGCAGCAGATCCAGCCCCGCCTGAAAACCCTTCGGGTCGAACAGGTCGCTCAACACGACGACCAGGCCCCGCCGCTGGCCCCGATGGACGAAGTTCTTTACCACGCGCGCCAGGTCGGTCACGCTCCCCTGAGGTTCGAGCCCTTCGAGGAACTTGAGCATCGCCAGGATCCGGCCCTTGCCGCGCGTGAGCGGGAAATCGGCCGCGATGTCCCCCGCAAAGGCCACGACCGCCACGCGGTCGAGGTCCGCCAGCGCGATGTATCCCAGCGCCGCGGCCACTTGCCGCGCGTAGTCGAACTTGGGCGGATCGCCAAACGCCATGCTCCGCGAACAATCCAGGAGCAAGTAGACGTGCAGGTCTTCCTCTTCCTGGAACCGCTTGAGCAAGAGCTCATCGTGACGTGCGAACACGTTCCAGTCGAGGTAACGAAAATCGTCGCCGGGCGTGTACTCGCGATGGTCGGCGAACTCGATGCCACCGCCGAGTTGCATGGTCCGCCGCTGCGCCAGGAGCTGGCCGCGAAATACCCGCCGCGAGACCAGCGAGAGGTACTCGAGCTTCTTCAGGAAGTCGGAATCGAACAGGGCCATCGAGCCACTCTCGCTCCCCAGAAATATCCTGCGCACTCAACCTCACTCAGGCCGCTACAGCGACCGACACCGACCGCAGCAGGTCGTCGATGATGTCATCGGCCTGGATATTCTCGGCCTGGCCTTCGAAGTTCAGGATCAGGCGATGGCGGAGAGCGGCGTGAGCGGTGGCGCGGAGGTCTTCGCGGGCCACATGGTAGCGTTGGTCGAGGATGGCGCGGATCTTGGCGCCCAGGATGAGGGCCTGCGCGCCTCGGGGACTGGACCCGTAGCGGACGAATCGTTTGGCCATGTCGGTCGCGCGGCTGTTCTCGGGATGAGTCGCCAGGACCAGGGCGATTGCATAGCGCCGCAGCTCGTCGGCGATCGGAATCTGCCGCGCGAGCTGGGAGAGCTCAACGATGCGCCGGCCGTCGAAGATCGGCTCGGCGTGGGGCAGGTACGCCTCGGTTGTCCGATCGAGGATCATCTCCATCTCCTCCGACGTCGGGAACTTCACGAGGAGTTTGTAGAAGAACCGGTCGAGCTGGGCTTCCGGGAGGGGGTAGGTCCCTTCCATCTCGAGTGGGTTCTGGGTCGCCAGGACGAAGAACGGAGGTTCCAGCAAGTGTGTCGTCCCCGCCACGGTCACCGATCGCTCCTGCATGGCTTCGAGCAGGGCCGACTGGGTCTTGGGCGTCGCCCGGTTGATCTCGTCCGCCAGTACGAGGTTGGCGAACACCGGCCCGCGCTGGAACTCGAACCGCCGGACGCCGCTCTCGGGCGCTTCGTGCAGGACGTTGGTCCCGATCAGATCGGCCGGCATCAGGTCGGGCGTGAACTGGATCCGCTGGAACTTCAGGTGCAGCGCGTCGGCCAGCGTCCGGACCAGCAGCGTCTTGCCCAACCCCGGAACGCCTTCGAGCAACACATGTCCCCCGGCGATCAGAGCCGTCAGCGTATCGTCGACGATCTCCCGAAGCCCGACCATGACCTTGCCGATCTCAGCTCGCAACGCCTCGAAGTCCGCGCGGAACTGGTCGAGCTGCTGTTTCACCTCGTCGGGCGTCTGCGATTCGCTCATGTGCGGATCCTCGAATCTCGTCTTATGCCTGTCTCAGGTCTCACCTGGGTTCCCGGCCAATGTCAAGAAGAGTGCCCCTTTCGATCTTCAGCGTCGATTGGGCTTCGATGGAACCGGAATCTAATGAGGCCAGGAGGAGACTCTGACATCAGTCAAACAGGATAACCTCGGGAATGTCGGGCGGCAAATGAAAAAAGCTGGCGACCGGACTTGCTGCCGAGTCCAACGAGAATTGGCGATTGGCCGGCGAAGTCGTGGAATCATCGTGCGAGGACCGATGAGAAGTTCAGACTATAGTGGACCCCAAAAGGTGGACCACTCAGGCCACCTGCATTTGTTAAGGCTTTTCCCCCTTCAGCCCTCCGTTTAACCCGGCCCGATGGACCTCGCCTGGGGTCCGGTAATCGAGTGATTGATGGGGACGCTCCTCATCGTAGAACCAGAAGTAGGACCTCAGCCCCGACTCTAGCTCTGGAACTCGTTCATACTCTTTGATGTATATGTCTTCGTATTTTACACTCCTCCACAGCCGCTCCACGAACACGTTGTCCAACGCCCGCCCCCGACCGTCCCGGCTCACCGCGATCCCGGCCTCCTCCAGGCGGCTGGTGTACTCCTGTGCCGTGAACTGGGACCCCTGGTCGGTGTTGAAGATCTCCGGCCGGCCCAGCGACAACGCCTCGTCGAGGGCCTCCAGGCAGAATCGCCCCTCCAGGGTATTCGACAGCCGCCACGAGAGTACATACCGGCTGAACCAGTCGATCACCGCCGTCAGGTACATGAAACCATGACGCATCGGAATATATGTGATGTCTGAACTCCAGACCTCGTTGACGTGGGTCAGCACCCGATCGCGGAGCAAGTACGGGTAGACCCGCGCGTCCGATGCGATGGTGGTGGTCCGTGGCCTGGGGAAGAGCGCCTCCAGGCCCATCAAAGCCATGAGCCGCTGGACCCGCTTGCGATTGACCGTCTCCCCAGAACGCTCCAAAATCGCCGTCATCCGCCGGCTGCCGTAGAACGGGGTTTTGAGGAACTGCTCGTCGATCAGCCGCATCACGCGCAGGTTCTCCTCCGACTCGACAGCCGGTGGGAGATAGTAGCTCGATCGGTTGAGACCCAGCAGTTCGCATTGTCTACGGATGCTCAGATAACTATGAGATGGATCGATCAGAGGCCGCTTGAGGTCAGCCACCGCGGGCAACTTTTTTTTCCAGCCACTCGACCTCCATCTTGAGCCGGCCGATCTGCTCGTACAGCTCGGCCTGGATCGCCTGGCTCTCGTCGTGGTCGCGGCGGCGTCCGTCCTGGAAGAGGGACTCGATCCCGTCCAGGAGTTGCTTCTTCCACTGGCTGATCTGGACCGAGTGGACGTGAAAGGTCGTGGACAGCTCGGCCAGGGTCTTGGTCGGCTTGGCGGCCTCCAGAGCGACCCGAGCCCGGAAGGCTGCCGGATGTCGCGTTCGTGTGCCTGTCATGATGCTCCTCGGGATGGAACAGTGATCTCTGATCAGTTTAACATCCCGAGTGGTCCAGTTTTAGGGGTCCACCTCAGATCGCGCGAATTACTCGCGGAAGAAAGGATCGGGAAGGAGGAACTATTAGTCGCTGATCGACCATCCGAGACCTCCAGCCCAGAGAGAGATCTCAAAGGCTGTCAAACAGCTTCGAGAAGAGATCAAGGATCTTCCCGAGTTCTCGATCGATCCATCCGGCTCGATCGTGATCATCCAGGATTGCGGGCCGATTGAGGCCGGCGAGACACCGCTCGGCTACGACGCCCGAACCAAAACGATTCTGATTAATGAGCGGTGCAGGTTCTGGGACACTCCGAAGAATCACATGAAGCGGCTATACGACAGAGGTCACCTTTGTACGTCGCGACCTGACCACCTGGAATTACACGAATCGGGGAACTGCGCCGACCCGATCACCATCCCCGAAAAGTGCCCGACCGCAGCCCGCGGCGAGATAGCGTCTCCCTCCGAGAGGAGCCCTGCGCAATGCGCGCGTACTCTGGATGGAGGAGTCTCACGCGGAGGCGCGGATCACGCGGAGGAATGCCGATTCTGATCGCGCCGGTCCCGATCGGATTCGGGCTGACGATGATTCTCTCCGCGTCTCCGCGCCTCCGCGTGAGATTCCGGATCAGTGCATTCCCTGATTGGTTCACGAGGAGCAGGAATTGCTTCCTGGCGCTTCGAGGCCTCGTGGAAGACCCTCCAGGTCTCTGATGCCCTCGGACGTCGATCGTTGGCCTTGTGGCGGTCAGATACGGCGCGACGAGGATTCGGGTCGAAAGCGAGCGGCCCCGATCCTGGTGGAGCTCGACCAACTGGCTTAGTCAGCCGGCACTGTCCCCAGGGAACCAACACAGATTCGCGTTTTTTTATGCAACTGGCGAGGCACTTTGGCGGATCATACTTTAGATAGAGTCTGACTAACCCGCTACGCCCGCCATAACGCTCAATACCATGGAATCCACGCGAGTCAAATCCGCGACCAGGAGCAAAAATGAGACCTCCACGCATCAGGGCAATCGACCCAAGGAGTCGAACCACAGCGTCAATGCTTGCATCAAAGTCACATTCCATGCGGCTCAGCTTCGATACCGATCCAATCGGAATTATCCTCGTAACCCGATTGATTGAGGATGGCCTCACAGGAAACGAAGCCACTACTCCTGCAAAAAATCGCAGAACGAAGCCACCAACTCTGCGAAAAAACGAAAACGAAGCCACGATTATAGGAAATGGGCAAGATGTGACGATTCTATTGAAAGCAGTGGTCATTGAAACCATGGGCTGGATCGCCGGAACTTCGTCGAGAGTTCAAAACGAACCCAGGCGTCCCATCTTGCAACCATCTTCCCACATGATGAAGCCAGGACGACGAGACAGGTTGCATGCACGGTTTCGTCGTATGAGACCAAGCACGACCGTCAACCAGGCGACGACGATCCGAACCCGACCATCGCACGACCACAATTGACGAAGCCATTGGGAAGCACTATCCTGCGCTGGGCTCCTGACATTCGTAAGATGATCGATCCGGTAACGGCTTCGGCGCACACCATAAGCATTCCGCATCTTGAGGATCGCAACATGTCCAGTCATCCGGGATCGGCTCATCGGCTCTGGCAGTGGAGGATCGTCGTCGGGCTGGCGCTCGGCCTGGGACAGACCGTTTGGGCCCAGGGGACCGATCGCGCGGATTCCGCGGCAGCCGAGGAGGCGCGCGAGCAGCGCGCCATGCAGCGGTTTCTGGCGCTCGTGGAGAAGAACCCGCGGCGCGGCACGGCGCTCGATCGCGTCTACGGCTACCACGTCGAGCGCGGTACGCTCGATCAGTTCCTCAAGTCGTTCCGTGACCGGCTCTCCAAGGATCCCAGGGACGGCACCGCCTGGCTGATCCTCGGGCTCCTCGAGTCCCAGCGCGGGCAGGATGCCGCGGCGGTCGAGGCGCTGCGGCAGGCCGAGGGCGTACGTCCGGATGACCCCATGCCGCCTTACTACCTGGGCCAGGCCCTGGTCCTGGTCGGCCAGCCCGATCAGGCCGCCGCCGCCTTCGAACGGGCCTTGCAGCGGAAGCCGCAGCGCAACGACCTCCTGGAGATCTTCCAGGCCCTGGGACGCGTCTACCAGCGCACTCAGAAGAACGACCAGGCCGTCCAGGTCTGGGGCCGCCTCGAGGCCCTCTTCCCGAATGATCTCCGCGTCCAGGAACAGATCGCCTTCGCACTGGCGGAAGAGGATCAGCCCGCCCAGGCCCTTCCCCGCTACGAGGCCCTGGCCAGGAAAGTCACCGACCCGTTCCGGCAGGTGCAGCTCGCGATGCAGGCCGCCGAGCTGAAAGTCCGACTGGGGCGGGGCGAGGACGCGCTCCACGACTTTGAAGCCATGATGGGGAAGCTCCGCCCCGATAGCTGGCTGCACAAGGAAGTGCGGCGGAAGATCGAGGAGGTGTTCCTCCGCAACGACGATCGCGCCGGGCTGGTGACGTACTACGAGCGCTGGACGAAGAAGGAGCCCGAGGACGTCGAGGCCCTGGTGCGGCTGGGCCGGACGCTCGCCGCGATGGGCCGCGTCGCCGAGGCCCAGGGATGGTACGAGAAGGCGATCAAACTGGCGCCGGCACGTCGCGAGCTCCGGCTGGCGTTAATCGGGCAGCTCGCCCAGGACCAGAAATACGCCGAAGCGGCCGCGCAATACGAGGCCATGGATCGGGCGGACCCGAATAATCCGGATACCCTGCGGGACTGGGGCGGCCTCGTTCTCCGCGACGCATCCCGTCCCCAGGCCGAGCGCAAGGCCGCCGCCGCGGCGATCTGGCGGAAGTTGCTGGACGCCAAGCCGAACGATGCGGTGACCACCGCCCAGGTCGCCGACCTGTTGCGCCAGGCCGATCTCGTCGACGAAGCGCTGGCGCTCTATCGCAAGGCGTGCGATCAGGCGCCGGGCAATCCCCAGTATCACGAGTATCTTGGCGAGTATCTGCATCAGCTCAAGCGTCCGGCCGAGGCGATGGCGGCTTGGGGGAGAATCGCGGAGGGATCGAACGCGAATGCCAGGAATCTCGGCCGGCTGGGCGAAGTCCTGGCCGGCTTCGGGTATCTCAAGGAAGCGACCGGGCCGTTGAGCGAGGCCGTTAAGCTCGATCCGGACGAATTCGACCTGCGTCTGAAGTTGGCCGAGCTGTCGCACCGCCTGGAGAAGTTCGACGCGGCTGAGGTGCACCTGGCCGCGGCATCGAAGCTGGCCCAGAAGGACGAGCAGAAGACGGCCGTGCTGGAGGCGAGGGTGAAGAACGACCAGGCCGCCGGCCGGCTGACTCGGAAGATCGGGGAGATGCGCAGAGCGCTGGAAGACAGCACGGGGAAATTCGCGGAACCCTGGACGGCCATGGCCCGCTACCTCGAAGCCGACGGCAAGCTCCAGGAGGCAGTCCGTGCCGCCGATCGCGCCGTGCAGGTCGAGCCGCGATCGATGGCCGCGTGGGCGATGGCCGCCCGGCTTCGCGAGTCGGCCGGTAACCTGGCCGACGCCGCAACCGGCCTTCGACGGCTCGCCGAGATCGACCGCAAAAACCGGTCCGAGTACCTCACCGGCGTCGCCCGGCTGGAAGCGCGGATGGGTCGCGTGGACGCGGCCCTCAAGGCCGGCAACGACCTGCTGGTCTCGGCGCCGGGCAATCCCGAGAGTTACGAGTTCTTCTCGCAGTTGTGCTTCCAGATCGGGCGATCGGAGGAGGGGCTCGACGCCCTCCGACGCGCCGTGCGTGTCAATCCCAACGATACCAAGATCGTCCTCACGCTGGCCGCGAACCTCGCCGAGATGTACCGCACCGACGAGGCGATCGAGATGTACTGGCGGGCCTTCGACAAGGCGGAAGACCTCGATAACAAGCTTGGCACCGTCGGCAAGCTCGCGGAGCTCTACCTCCAGCGCAACCAGTTCGACCGCCTCCTCACCCGGCTCCAGCACCAGGAGCGCGAGGCGCGCGCGGCGCCGGCGCCGGGCAGGCGCAACAGCGGGACGTGGCGCTCTGCCGGGCGCAGGCCTACGCCTCGTCGGGCGATATGGGCGCCGCGCGCGGCGAGCTCGAGCCGCTCCTGGCCGCCAACACGCGCGACACCCAACTGCTCCATCAACTCTCCAAGCTGGCCGAGGAGGAGGGCGATTTCGAAGGGGCCGCACGTTATCAGAAGCAGCTCAACGACATCGCCGTCACCGACGAGGGCGCCGCTCGGCTCGGTCAGCTTTACGCACGCTATGGCGCGCTGGAGGAAGCCCAGGCGGTCTGGTCGAAGATGGCCACGGACAAGGGGGAGGCGGCCCATCGCATCTTCCAGGCGATCGACAGCCTGCTGGGACACCGGAAGCTGACTCCGGTGTTGGAGATCACCGAGACGATGATCCGCAAGGAACCGGCGGACTGGGAGGCCCTCTACCGGCGGGGCGAGGCCCTGGCGGGAGTAGGCAAGCGGGAAGCGGCCGAGCGGGCCTTCCGCACCCTGCTCGATCTGACCCTGGCCGACGACGAGAAGAGCGCGATCGTCAAGGCCCGAACTCGCGATCCGAAACTCCAGGGCGCCGGCGCACGCCAATCCTCGATCTACCGGAAGGCGACGGTCCCGCTGGAGGACCGCATCGGCCAGATTTATGAGATCCGCATGGCCTGCGAGCTCGATGGTCGCGCTTACTATTCCTCCAGCGGGCCGGTCTCGGCCTGGGCTCCTCAGGATATCGGCCAGGCGCGCATGTCCGCCCTGGGATGGCTCGTCAGCCTGGCGCAGAAACGTGGCACGGCGAGGGCGGAGGAGGTCATCGCAGCGTTCCGCAAGGCGTCGGAGAGGTCGCCGGCCAATCTCCGCGCGCTCTGGGATTGGTTCTACCTCTGCGTGATGCGCTACGACAACGCGGGGGCGTTCGCCGCGGCCCGATCGCTGAGCCGGGCCGCGCCAACGGACCCGCTCGCTCTCTGGGCCTACCTTTACGCGCTCGGTGGCCGACAGCTCGGCACGGGGATGCGCTATTACGCCAACGCCAGCCGCGACACCAGCCGGAGTGACCACACCCCGCCCCTCGACAACGACGAGCTGAAGCATGTCCTGGCCTGCTATCAGGCCCTGAGAACGCGGCGGCCCGAGCTGGCCCAGGCCCAGATCCTCCAGAACGTCGCCGACGAGCTGAGGCGCGCCAAGCAGACCGACGAGGGAGAACGGTTCTATCGCGATGCCATCGCCGGATCGGCGCAACTGGCCCAGATCGCCGGCGCCTTCTCGCTGGCGGCGCGCCGCGGTGACGTCGAGGGCCTGATTCAACTCCTCGACCGTTACGAGCGGCTCCAGGCCGGCCGCACCTTCTCCTATTACTACACGGGCTCGTATTACTTCGGCGGACCGGGACCGGCGCTCTCCCAGGGCATGAGCGCCTGCGCCGAGCGAAAGAGTTATGGCGACATCCTCAAGCTCCTCGACTACGATCTCGCCATGCTGAGGCGCCGCCAGGAGCACCAGTCCCCGGGCGCCGCCGCCAGGGCCAACCGCGCGCGAATCGCCTCCTATGGGCCGGGTTACGTGCCCCGGTATCAGATCTGGATCGGCAAGAACTACCGATACCTGCCGGTTGATTTCCCGCTCCCGAACGAATATCTCGACGAGACCGCGATTCAGGCGCTACGCACGGCCTTCGAGCACTACCGGATCGACGACGTTCTGAGCGACCTGGTCGGTCACTTCCGCAGCCAGGCCGAAGCGGCCGCCACGCCCGCCGACGCCCTCTATCCGCGGCTGTGCCTCAGCTACATCCTCTGGTGGAACGACGACAAGGACGAGGCGATCGCCGAGTTCAAGCGGGTCGCCGAAGCGTCGCGGGCCAATTCCGATCTCCGGATCGAGCTGGCCGAATTGCTGGAGCAGCAAGGGGAGCGGGACGACGCGCTGGTGCTGGCCGATGCCGTTCAGCCCATGGACAACTCCACCATGAAACGCCGCGAGGAACTGGCGATGCGCGTCTCGGTCCTCACGGGCAATATGGATCGGGCGCGACAGGCCGCGGAGCGGCTCTTCGGCCTGCGACTGGATACCGACACCCAGGTCCGCCTGGCCGGCCAGATGCACCAGCTCGGCCTGCACGAGCTGGCCGAGGCCGTGCTCGGCCGCGCCCGACGCCGTGCCGGCAACAAGGCCGCCGCGCTCGTCGCGCTGATGCTCCAGTACCAACGCCAGGACAAGCTCGACGTCGCCGTTCAGGTGGCCATGCAGATCCTTCGTTCGACGTCGGCGGCCCGCCAGACCAATCCCAACGTTTCCAATGTGGACGAGCCCGACGCCGCGCGCACCGCCGCCATCGGCGTCCTCTCCCGATCCGGACGCCTGGGCCAGCTCATCGACAAGGCCAACACACAGCTCGAGAAGTCGCCGGGGGCTATCCAGCTCCACCAGGCGCTGGCCGATTATTACAAGGCATCCGGCCGCCGCGACGATGCGCGCCGCGAGCTCGGGAAGATCGTCGAGATTCGCCCCGACGACCTGAGCCTCCGGTTTCAGGTCGCCCAGCAGCTCGTCCAGGACGGTCAGGCCGAGTCGGCCCTCGAGCACTACAAGGTGATCCTGGCGAAGGACCCGGCGATCGTGGCTCGTTACTTCTACCAGGTCATCCGTGCCTTCCAGCAGGCGAAGCAGATCGAGCAACTGCTCGGCCTGATCGAACAGGTCGATCTGCGCCAGCTCGGCGACTCCTATTATCTCATCCAGCTCCTCGGGAACGTGCTCGACGACGACAAGCTCCATGACCGGGCGATGCCGCTGCTGCGCCGGGTCTGGGACGCCTTCCCCGAAGAGCATTCCTATCTCTTCTCGTACCTTCGAAACGAGAAGATCTGGAAGAATCCGGAGATCTACGAGTTCGCCCGCGACTCGGTCGTTCCCAGGCCCGAGTCGTTCTCCGCCCCGCTCCAGTGGGAGCTTTTCGATGCGGTCCTCTCGAACGCGCCGGACGGCCGGATGTCCACGGTCGTCTCGAGGATACTGGACCTGGCAACGGCGCAGGGGAGGCTGGAGGAGCTCTCCTCGCAGGTGGACACCCTGCGCAAGTCCCTGCCGGACTGGATAGCCGGCGACGTGATCCGTGCAACGATCGACTGCCGCCTGGGGCGATTCGACCTAGCCAGGGAGATGGTCCGGCGATTCCTCGAAGAAACGAAGGATCAGCCGCTCTCGACGAACGTATTCGGGACGCTCGGTGGCGAGCTCGAGGACTACGCTCCGACGCGTGACCTGGCCCTGGACCTCTATGAGACGAGCATCTACAGAACCGCCAACGACCCCTACTATCGCCTGAACCTCAACCACGCGCCGGCTCTGCGCCTGGTCACGATTTACGCCCACGAAGACCGCAGAGACGACGCTCGTCGAGTCCTGGTCGATTTTACCAGGTACGAGGATTCCGCGAATCTCTACAACGTGGAGTACATCCAGCAGATGAAGCTGAGGGCACTGGCCGCGGTCGGGGACAAACTGACCGAGCTGGACTTCGCGGTGGACGCCGTCTCCATCTTTGGCCAGGCTCTCGCGCTTGAACGGGAGATCCCTCTATCGAGCCCCAACTATATCGGGGATCGCGAAGCGGTGGTGCTTCGATGTCGGGAGGGCCTGAATCGCGTCCTCGCCGGACTGAAAAAGGTGGATCTCACAGGATCGCTCCGCCGCATGATCGCCGTCGAGAACGCGGGAGCCGTCCTCCCGGAGGCCCGGAGGGTCGCGGATCAGGAACGTGGGGTCCGCAAGGTACGGAAAACGGGACCGGCCGTCGACCTGATGGTGCTGGTGCATCCCCTCGAACTCGACAAAGCCGAGGTGCGCAGCCTGCTGGCAGAGGCGATCGCCGGCCCGGAAGGAGCACCGCTCGCGCCTGACCGACTCCAGGAGCTCGAGGCACTCATCCAACCGCTGGAGGCCCTCCGGAAGGCGCATCCTGAGGACTTCTCGGTCGCGATCGCCGAGGTGCTCGTCGTGATGGGCATCGGCGATTCGAAGCGGATCGAGGCGGCTCTGGACCGGCTGGTCTCCCTGGTCGACAAGACTCCGCTCGAGCCCATGCTCGAGGGGGCACGGGCCAACTCGCGACAGCGCGCCCAGGCCGGCCAGCAGCTCCCTCTCTGGGTGGTCGCCCGTGCCTGCGCGACGCACGGCGATGCGGCCAGGCTGACCGCCGTCGCCGAGAAGCTGGAGGCGCAGCGCCGTCGAGGCGGCTCACAGACTGTCCGACAACCACGCCCTGATGGCCATGCTCCGCGAGCGCGGCGACCTGGCCCTGGCCGCCGGCGACCGACCCGTCGCCGAGGCCGTCTGGACCCGGATGCTCGAGACCCTCATCGAGCCCCCCGGCCGCAAGGCCGGGAAAGTCCCGACGCGGAATCTCCCGGCGACTCAGGCGGCCCCCAAACCGGCGGCAGCACCCCGCGCCACTTCAATGGCGCCGGCGCTCAACCCATCCCCTCCTCCCTTCTCAAAGTTGGCGTCAGGAGAAGTTGGACTCTCCTTCGGTGGCGTCCTTGCGCCGTCCGTGCGAATTGGGCTTCCGCGATCCAACATTCGACATTCAACATTCAAGCTACCTCACCGGGGAGCTCCGGCATTCTGGACTCGTGAATCTCGGATCCTGAATCGGTCTTCGGACCTCTCCCACTCGAGATTGCAGCGCCCCCGCGCGGATGTTCCGGGAATCTCGAATCTCGAATCTCGAATCTCGAATCCGTTTTCGGTTGCGGCCGAATCCACCAACCCCAGGTCTCCCGGATCGCGGACCGTCCGCGTCATCCGCCGAACGTCGTTCCAGGCCGAGAAGTCCGCCACGCCCAAGGCGAAGTCCGCCACGCCCAAGGCCAGGGTTGAAGCGCGCGCCGGCCTGCCAATCTTGACGCTGGATCGGTTCGAGCAGGCGATGCAGATCGCAAAACTGGCCGCCGCGCGCGAGCTGCCCGACCTGAGCTATCGCGCCTTGCGCGAAGCGTTGCGAGCCGGTCCGCCGGTCGTCCCGACGAATCCCACCGCGGTGCGTCGCGCATTGGTCCTGGCCCAGCAGGGGATTGAGGAGGGTTCGAACGACCTGGTCTCCCCGCGCGTGGTCGCCAATCTGGTCGAGCTGGAGCGACTTTGGGAGCAGCACCATGCTCCGGCAGGTCAGGTCTATGAGGTCCTCCGCGCGGCGGTCTTGCCCGCGGCGCGTCCCTCGGAAATCTTCCTGTATGCCCCGCCGCCGAGCCCGAAGGCCCTGCTGAGGACACGGAGCGCCGGGTCCCTCCTGGCCGCCTGGGCCGTCCGCGCCGGGAAGGCCGGCGAGTTGAAGGTGGCCATCGCCCAGCGGCAAGGCCAACCGCTGGCTGAATTGCCGGCCGCGATCCTCTCGGCCCAGTTGGCGATCGCCTCGAACGACGCCGCCGGGACCGTGGCCGCCCTGAAGTTGATCGCGACCCGGCTCAAGCGCGACACGCTTCGTAGTACCGCAGAGCTCGCCTGCCACGCGGCCTTGCCGGCCCTCAAGTGGCCGCAGCCCGAGGTCGCCTCCGTCGCGACCGAGGTCCTTGCGAGTTGTGCCAAGGGCTTCGAGGGCTCCGCTCAGCCCGAGCCGCTGGCGACGCTGCTGCTCCTGCTCGCCCGCCGCCAGTTTCAACTCGGCGACGCCCCCGGTGCTCGCCAACGGCTCGAGGCCTACATCGAGACCATGGAGAAGAACGCGAGCCGATACGGCGGCGGCGATCATCCCGTCCTCCTACGCAAGCAACAATTCCAGCGAGTGGCCTCCGAATATGCCCGCGCCGGACTCTGGCGCGATGCTCTCGCCGTCCTGGGCAAATTCGTGGACACTCCGGCCTATTCCGGCGGGGATCCTCCGGTTACCGGCGTCCTGGATCGGATCATCCGCCAGCTCGCCGCCCGACCGCCTGGAGAGCGTTATGCGACGCTCCACGACTGGACCATGCCCGCAAAGGACCGCAGGGTCGTCCGCATCCTGGCGTCACTGGGGGCGCGCGATCTCGAACTGGACGTATTCGCCCAGTCCCGAAGCGGGGCGAAGCCTGATACCAGGCGATCCCAGGGATTCGACGAACCCGTGGTCAGCACGGCCGCCGCCCTGATCGATGCCGCGCGTCGAGGCCGGCACGCTCGATCAGCTTGCCGAGGAGGCTCGGGCCGCGGCGGACCAGAAGATCGAAAATGGCGAGGCGCTCGACACGCTCATCGAGATCGCCAACGGACACGCTCCCAAGGTCATACCGCGCATCGAGGCCCGCCTCACCATACTGCTCAGGGAGAACCAGGAGAAGGCCGCGGAGAAGGCGGGCGACATGAGCACGCGGTCCGGCGCGATTGCGTCGAACGACCAGGATCGAAAGAAGTCATCGTTTCCCTGGACCGACTACCTGGTCGCTCGCTCCCTGCTCCGAGGCGGTGACGCGTCGATAGCCGGACTCGCCCGCCGTTTGACACGGGCCCTGACCGAGCGCGCCCAACAGGTCAACGACTGGGCCATGCTCGCCCGTCTGAACTGCGATCTCGCCGAGGCCGACGCCTACCAGGCCGGTGCTCCCAAGGCCCTCGCGACCTCTGTCCCGACGGACTGGCACGCCGCCGACACGCGAACGAGCGAGGATCTCCTCAGTACCGGCTCGCCGACATACTGGATCGCCCACCAAGGCTATCTTGCCCATCCGGCCGGGAGCGCTACCGATCTGCTCCTGTTCGACTACCCGCTCGCGGGCTCGTACGAATTCTCGGTCGAGTGTTACGCGGGAGCTTGGGCCGGATCTGCCGTCGCACACGATGGCCTCTCGATCCTGCCCTCACCGCTGGGCGGAAACGCCAGGGTCTCACAGGTTGGGCCGAGCGAGATCCTCGACATCCCCTGGCGGCTGTCCCGATCGGACGGCTTCAACCGCTTGACCGTCCATGCGACCCCGAAAAGCGTTCGCTATCTGGTCAATGGCCACCTACTCTACGAGGATGACGACCCCAGCCCCACCAGTCCCTGGCTGGCTTTCGCGACGGATCGCGAGCGACACTCGGTCTGGCGTCACGCCACGATCTCGGGCCAGCCGGTTATCCCGCGCGAGGTCCGGCTCAGCCATGACGATCGACTCGAAGGATGGGTCTCCGGCTTCTATGGCGAGTCCCAACCCGCGCCGGACTGAGAATTATGATCGTGATACATCCTCGAGTGATACTGCAGGCGTTGGCCGACAGGGTGGACGGCGAGCGAAGAGGTCCCGCGGTCCCGTCAACCCGGAGGAATATGATTGGGCGGCGATGGACGGCGTAATCCACGGTCGTCGCACCCTCGTCGACACCAAGGCCGTGAATTACTACGACACCGAATCCGCCGGATCCGTCACCGAGGCCGACCAGAGCCGGCTGTATTATCATCGCCCACTCCGCGATGGCGACGTCCTGACGTACGAGTTCCGCTACGAGCCCGGCCAGGTGCTGGTCCATCCGGCAATCGATCGGCTGGCGTTCCTGCTCGAACCCGGCGGAGTCAAGCTCCACTGGATGACTGCGGGCGGCAACGACCTCTCCGGCCTCCCCGCTGACAACGCAGTCGAGGAGCCCGCCAATCGTCGAGGTCCCACACCGATTCCTTTGAAGGCTGGCGAATGGAATACGCTGAAGGTCGTCATTGACGCCGGCAAGGTGAAGATCGACTTGAATGGTCAGCCAATCTACGAGCGCACCCTCGAGCCAAACCTTGGCCGGCAGTTCGGCCTGTTCCATTACAAGGACCAGACCGAAGCCCAGGCGCGAAACGTGGTCCTCCGCGGCGGATGGCCCGAAACGGTCCCGATCCGCGCGTTGACCGACCTGACAGCCGAGAACCCACCGGCTTCGACGGCCGAAGCCATCCGTCGCGCTCGGCATGCCGTTATCGGCGAAGCGTTTTTCGCCCTCGAAGCCGGAGCGATCGTCGAACGGGCTCATTCGCTCAACGCGAAGGAGCGCTACGACTTTCTCGCTAGCCTTCCCATGGAGCAAAACGGGTAGCTACACGCAATCCATAAACGAAGCAAAATTCGTCGAAGTGGGTTTTCCCCTGGATTTCAAGTGGTTCTGGCTTGAAACGCTCATCGAAACGCCTCTCTCGATGTTAGGTGATCCGTAAACTGAAAAAAGAGCATCCACGGTGTCAACTCAATGCATCCACTGTGGTGAATTCGATAGATTTGTCGCAAGAAACCCTTGTTTTCCAGGAGGAAGTGAGATTCGATCGACGAACATATCATCCATGGTGATCAAGTTAACTTAGTGGGAGACCCACCTTTAACTCTTGGAGGAGCATAACCAGTTCCGAGGCGAAAAGCTGGTATCGCGGGCTTTTTTCCAATCATGCGGCAACAAATGTTAGCCCAATCTGCCTCCATGGGAATCCAGGCTAGCCTGGATTCCCATTGGAAACTCGCTAACAAATCGGCAAGCTGCATGAAGATGTGGCAATGCGTTGCGACGTTAGTTCTGGACTTTACACCACGGTCGGCCCGGGGGCCAGCATACCTCATCCGAAGACCAGCCGCAGTCGCTTGCCCCCCAGCCAGGGGACGGCCACGTCGGTCTGATCAAACCCGGCGGCGATCAGCAGCGGATTGTGTGCCCGCCTCTGATACCGGACCACCAACTCGCTCTCTCCGATCGTGATTCCCGCCGTGGCATCCACCAAGTCTCGGAACAGGTCGCGCGACTCGGCGACCTCGTAACCCTGGCCACTCGGGCTGCCAGCAGCCGGTACAGGCTGCTGGCCATCAAGGTCAGTTGCAGGTCGCAGTTGACCTTCATCGCCACCGCCGAGCTCAGCCGTCCATGTGGAAGAAGTCGATCCCGTCGGCGATGGTGTTCTCGATGATCATCCGCCGGGCGTAGCGGCCGATCAGGTGCGACGCCGACCGGCTCAACTGGTTGGTCAAGAGCAACGTCGGCTCCTCGTGACCCAAATCGGCCACGGTCAACTGGCGGATCGGGCCATCGTAGTCCGTCAGCGCGACCTGGCGGTCCAGCACCCGCGGTGTCTTGTAGGCGCGGGCGACATTCTCCAGCTCGACCCGCCGCCAGGCCGAGAGCGGACCCGCCGATCTCCGCCAGGTGCTTGGGGTCCGTCGCCGCAACGTGATGAAGTCGATCTTCATCCGGTTCAGCTCGTTGAGCTTGGCGTACGTCGTCAACGTGCAGTCGAAGATCAGCTCCGCGGGCAACCGTCCGGTCCGTCGCTTCCAGAATTCGACGAAGCGAAGGACCTCGTCATCCCGCTGATCCTTGCGCAACTCGGCATTGGCGTAGCAGAAGACGCGGGTCTCGGCGTCCTCGGCCAGGAAGGCCAGGATCCCCTTCTGACTCCGGCTCCGCTTGGAGATGTAGTGCTTCTCGACCAGGGCATCCTCGCCGTGGAAGGGGATGGTGTGGAAGTCCAGGTCGAACGAGGTCCCCCATCGCAAGCCCAGACGACTGACCGTGTCGAACCAGTCGCGCATCAAGGTGGGATAGCACGTCGGCGGGATCCGGCAACTGTATTCGGTCAGGAACGATCGCTTGGGGATCACATTCAAGCCAGCGAAGAGAGCCAGCCCGTCGTCGAGTACCGCGCTCATGACGTGGGAATGGCGCGCATCGCCGAAGAGTTTCAGAGCCAGGAGCGACCGTAACGGCGCAGGCGGCCGGGAATCATCTCGGAGCCGGGGAAGCCGCACCGCCCCAGGAGCATGTCCAAGTCGGCGGCGATCAGCCAGGGGAAGAACAGGAACAGGCCGCCGAACTGGGTACGCAGGTGGCGTTGTGTCAGGTCGAGACGGCGAACATCGGCGATCTCGGCGACGACGGGGCGCGGCTGTTCGGGTCGCTCGTCGTCAACTCGTCGCGGCAGCTTGGCGAAGCCCTCTTCCTTGAGGATGGCGGCGACCGCCGCCGGGCTGAGGGCCTCGCCGTCGCGGGCCAAGGCGCGGCTGATGTCGTGGACGGAGAGGTTCTGCTTGCGCAGGGCGACGACCTGTTGCCGCAGCCGTTTCCGTTTGGCGGGAGGCCGGCCCTGGCGTGGGGCGGGGGCGAAGAAATCGCGGTCGGGCTGGCTGCGGAACTGGTGGACGAGGACGCGGAAGCTCCCCGGTGAGTAGCCGAAGCGAGCGGCCGCCTCGGCCGATGGTAGTCGGTCGAACGAAGAACGCTCGGAGGGCCTCGTATTGTCGATGGGTGGAGTTGGAAGGCTCCAAGAAGCGGCGGGCCAGTGTTAGGCACTCTCTGGAATTATCGTCCATGATGCCACGGTGCCATCCTGATTCGGAGTCGCTCGTTGATGTGTTGATAGAATGCGGGAAATCCTGGGATTTCAGGCCGAAATGGCGACCCAACATCGAATCTGCATCGGTTGGATGTTTGGGTTGACCCTGTGGCTGGGGTATCTATAGTTCTTGGGCGTCGATAACGAGACGGTGCCAGAACACCGGATTTTAGGGATAAACCGGATCAGTTGCAAGCCAATTTGTTAGCCGGTTTCCCCTCCATGGGAATCCAGGCTAGCTGGGTCTTACCCGGTCCCGATCACCCCATGGTCCGGCTCTCGGGAGATTTCCAACCGTCGTTCCCGGCCTTGCCAAGCGTCCACCAGGACGGCGTCCGTCTGCAAACCGGCGGCTCGCTCCGTGCCCCGGCGCTGTCGATCTGGTCAACACCGCCAAGGAGGTGGGCAAGCTCGACGACCTGGCCGCAAGACTCGATAAACTGACGCGAGCCAGCGACGACGAAACGGCTTCATCCGAGCGCGGTCGTCGAGTCCTCCTGGCCCTGGTCCACATCGCCCGAGGCGAAGACGCTGAAGCGGCCAGGCTGATCGAGCCAGTCCGGCCGAGACTCGAGAAGGCCCCCCTGAACCAGCAGGAGTGGACGCGATGGCCCGAGCTCGTCCTCGCCGATAGGGCCATCCGCCGCCCGGCGCTCCGCGCCCAGGCCATCGCCATCGCCGAAGCCCTGGCCGTCCGTACCGACAAGGAGCCGCCCATCGAGGCCGAGAGGCGAGCGCCCCGTACACTCTGGAAGGATCAGGTCCAGAACCTCCGAGCACGGGCGACGCTGCTGAACGAGGATCGGCGATCGGGGGCAAACCCCGCTCGGACCGCGGACAGCGAACTCGACCTCGCACCTTGGGCGCGGGTCACTCCGTCGCGCGACCGGACTCGCGGCGAGGGGGAACCGATCCCTCGATGGACGGTTCGCGGCGGTGAATACCTGCACCACCCCGGGCACGCCAACGATCTGATGGAACTGACGGTCCCCTTGCGCGGGGACTTCCAGCTTGACTGCGAACTGACCGCGGCGGCAGATCGGGAGATCGGCGTAGCCTACGCCGGACTGTCCCTGGGATGCAGGGCCGACGGGAAGCATCTCGAGCGGTCGCATCTCGGTCGGCCGCTGCCCGACCTGACCCTCAATCCGCCGATCGAAAAGCTTGGCGATTGGTATCCTTACCGGCTCGTCGTCAAGGGGGGCCGGATGACCGCCTTCATCAACGGCCGAAAGGTCCACGACGCCCCGGCCCCTGCCGAGTGCGACCCCTGGCTCGCCCTGCTCTGTCGGGCCGACCAGTCGGGATCCGTGCGCAAGATCGCGATCACAGGAGATCCGCGAATCCCCGAGATACTGAATCTCGCCGCACTCCCCGACCTGACTGGCTGGTTGATCGACGACGACCCCCGATTCCTCAGCGGGGACAACGCCGACTGGGAGAAGCGCGGCGAGGAGATCGTCGGTCGTCTCATCGAAGACATCCCGGCGCACGTACCAGGAGAGCGTGTTGCGCTATCACCGGCCGATGCTCGAAAACGGCCGGATCACCTACGAATTCGAGTACGAGCCGGGGAAGGTCCTGGTTCACCCCGTACTGGACCGGTTAGCCTTCGTGCTCGATTCGAATGGCGTCAAGATCCACTGGCTGACGGATGGCGCCTACGAACGGACCGGCTTGACCCCCGACAACTTGCGTCACGAGCCGGAGAACCGGCGAGGCCCCGCAACGCTTCCCTTGAAGCCCCGGAAGTGGAATCGCCTGGTGCTCCGCTTGACCGGCGACCGCCTCACGCTCGAGCTCAACGACCAGGCGATCTACGAGCGCACTCTCGAGCCGACCAATCAACGCACGTTCGGCCTGTTCCACTATGCCGATGTGACGCAGGCGTGCGTCCGGAATGTCACGTATCAGGGCGATTGGCCGCGCTCGCTGCCGGAAAGCCTGCGGACGCCCAATTGAGGAGGATGTCCCTCTTGCAGTTGAAAAGAGAGGCGGTTCCTCCTACCAGTCTTACACAACGTCAAGATCGGTTCCAGACGGTCGCCCACGAATCGTATCCGTTCGGCCAATCCGGGCTTGGCGCGTGTGGTCGCCCAGCTCCCGGATCGCATGTGACGCAGTTCCGGGAGAATCGCCATGGCTGGGGTAGCTTAAGCAAGGGCCTTGAGGCCGCATGCTCAAACGGGCGTATCCGAGGTGGACGTCGAAGAATGCATGTCGTTAGTCCGCGAGCATCTCCGTTCCCCGAATGCGAATTGCCGCGGACGCTCGATCACACGTCCGCGCCGTCGGGCGCCCTGAGCACGAAGATTGGCACCGTGTTTCGCTCTGCCCTAGCCCATGTTTGGGGTGGCGCATCGTAAGTCCTTGCGGCGCAAGGGTCGGATTTTCCATTAGTCACTACATGACCGTATTCTCCCCCTCCAGCGGCGCCGGAGGGCGTTGGTCCACCAGCTTCAGCACCTTCAGCACCCCTCCGGGCATCGGGACAGCCGCCGGCCAGCCCTCGCCGCTGCGGTTGGCCTTCCAGACGGAACGTCACCAGCCTCACGGTCGCCAATGCTTGCATGGCCCGCGACGGCGACAGATCCAACCCCGCCTCGTTGAGCCGGCGGCCCAGCAGGCGTTGAACCAACAACGCCAACGCCGCCACAAAAATATGAGCCTTGATTCGTATCTCGATCTGGTGATAGATCAGCCGCAGCGCCAGCACATCCTTGAGTTGGCGGAACCCGCTCTCGACCTCGGTCAATTCCTTGTACATCGCCACCGCGTCCCGCACGCTCAGCCCTTTCTCACTCGTCATGATCACATATTTTCCCTCGATCTTCTTCTCACGTCCCAGCCGCGCCTCGCTCTCGGTGATCTCCAGCGTCCCATCCTTGAGTTTCCAATCGAAGTAGCGATAACCGTGATATTTCTGCATAATCCGCTCGACGGCCGCCCCGATCTTCTCGGGCCGCTTCAAGTTCCCCGCGGCGACGCGCCCCTTGAGCTTCTCCAGGCGCTGGCCGGCTCGCTCCATCGCCTGTTCCCGCTTCGCCTGCTCGTAGCCGCGGCGCTCGTCCGAGTCGATGACGATGACGCGCAGGTCGGGATCTCCGGAGGCGACTTCCTGGGCACCGGTGCGCCGTGGGTTGGTCTTCCGTTCCTGGGTATTGATGCCCCCGGGGCAACGGACCCACTGGGTGTCGTCAACGGCGTCGAGCCAAGCGTCGATCTGGGCGTTGCACCGCCGCTTGACGCCAACCAGGAACCCATGCTCGTCTTTCGTAATCGCCTCGATGTTCTCATCGGTGACCATACCCCGATCACCGACGAAGACGAGCCGGCCGAAGGCGAACCGCTGGCGCAGGTCGCGGATGACGTCTTGGACCGTGGAATGGTCGATGCAGTTGCCCGCCCAGACATGATGAGCGATCGGCCAGCCGGCGACCATCACCACGCCGACGACCACCTGGACGTTCTGCGGCTTGCCATCGCGGCTGTAGCCGTGCTTGGCGAAGTCGCGCGGGCCGGCGCCCTCGAAATAGGTGCTGGTCATATCGTAGAGGACCAGGTCGGGCTTGAAGCTGAAGAGATCGCGAAGGCGGTGGTAGAGCGCCACTTCGATGCGATCTTTGGCCGCGTGGAGCTGGTCGAGGGTGCGGTACCAGGCGTCGAGCTGGCGGGGATGGACGCGGACCCGTCGGCGTTGGTGCCAATGAGGAACGAAGCGACGGCCCTTGCGGTCGCAGACGAAATCGGTCTCGAGCCAGCCGGCGAGCCCATGCTCACTGGCCGGGGCGATGAGCCGGTTGGCGACGAGCACGAAGGCGCGGTCGGCGAAGGGGACGCCCTTGGCGAGCCCGAGGTATTGGTCGAGGATCGCCCAGAGGCCGAGTTGGTCGAACAGGGCCCGAACGACGAGGATCGGCCCCCAGGTAGAGGCATCGATCACGTGAGGGTCGGCGGGATCGCCGGCGTCGCACTGGGCGTCGCCGTCGAGGAGCCGGCGGAGCTTGGGGAGCAGCTCGACAAGGAGATCCTTGCGCCCGAGGTCGGCGACGACACGTTGCTTGACCTTGCCGCCGTCGCGGTAAGCTTCGACGACGCGGACGTATTCGTGGACGGTGCCGTTCTGGGAGCGGACTTTGACGGTTCTTGGATACATGACTGGTTGCTGGCATCGCTGGCGAGGGATGTCCGGAGATGCACCGCAATCATTATCACGACAGATTCTGGCGAAATCAAGGTAATTAATCGGAATTCAATTGGAAGTTCCCGCCTAGAGTTGTCACTACACTTTTGGGGCCGGCGAGACCACAACCCAAGCGAAAAGCCTGGGAAAATAGCGGTTTTTGCGCACAGGACCAGGCGGCCCCGGCTCCGTCACCCCAAACATAGGCTGAGAGCGCTTAACTTTGGGTTGCGCACGCCCTGAGTCGCTGCGAATTCACCCCCCCGAACCCCCCCTTCGCAAGGGGGGGACAGGAAACGGGCTTTTCCCGATCAAATATCCCCCCCTTGCGAAGGGGGGGGTTCGGGGGGGTTCTTCGGGAGCAGGCTTCGAGTGTGTGCCACCCAACTGTGAGGCGCTCTGACGCGGCCCGCGGCCGCAACCCAAGAGGGATTCGAGATTCCGGATTCCCGATCCCTAAAATCGTTCCCTTGGGAATCTCGAATCTCGAATCCGGAATCCAGGATTCCCCAGATGCGCGCATGGCGCAGGGATCCTACGGAGGTAGACTCTACGCTTTTTCGGGACTGCGCCCGAAAAAGTGGCCCCTGCGGGGCAGTTGTCCGGCTATCATGACGCGCTGCACCTTGTGACGCAGGAGCCCTCCGATGATCCTTCCTCCGCCGGGGCACCAATCGGTTCCCAAGCCCAAACCCAGGCGTCTTCCTCCACAGGGACCCAAGCGACCCAACCCCAAGTCCCATCGTCGGCGTCGGCCCAAGCCGGACCCGACTCTCTTCGGTCCCGATCCCTTGAGTCGGCATTATGCCTCCCGGCTCGAAGGCGTCTACGATTGCATCGATCGGCTGACCATCAACGCCTACTTCCCGATCGCGCAGACTCCGGGAGGTTTTCGCACCTGGTGGCGCGACCTGTTCGACTCGGACGACCATCTCGACAATACCCACCTGATGCACTGGCAGGCCGGTTCAGCCGCCGCATGCGGGGCTGGGCCAAGAAGCACGGGATTCCGGTGATCGACTGTCGCGCCGGCGAACGGAAGCATGAGATCGGCGAACAGTACCTGCCCACCGATCCCACGCGCACGGGGATCTTCTGTGTCTTGGTCAACCGCGCCCCGGCCCCCATCTGGGACGTGCAACGCTACGGCAACGACGGGATCAACCTCCGCCGCAAGGAGCCGTTCCCTTACGTCAATCACTACTTCTTTCATATCTGGGATGCCGACTGGGGACATCTGACCGTCCGCATGTGCGGCCACCCTCCCTTCGGCGCCCTGGTCATCCTCAACGGCCATGAATACGTGGCCAACCAGGCGACGCGGCAAGGAATCCGCTTCACCAAGGAAGGTAACTGCTTCACCGATTGGGACAATGCCGCAGACCTGAACCAGCTCGCAGATACCTTGCGCCAAGCTGGCGCGATAGGGCGGCTGGAACAGGTCCTGCGGTATTGGCTGTCTCAGTGCCTCTGTCTGGCCTTGGATGTGGCCGAACAGAAGAAGATGCACTGCCAGTACGCGTTCTCGATCTATCAGGTCGAGTACAGCCGCAACCTGCTGTTCCGGGGTGGTCGGGATCTGGAAACGGCCTTTCAGGGCCTGATCGATCGCACCCGAGCCCAGTTGGATCTCAAGAGGGTGATCACGATCTTCGGTTACAAGCACCGCCCCAACACCCGGGAACGGACCAAGCGCGACCCTCGTTTGCAAGTCGTGACCGAGAGACCTACGTATGATCTGACGGTGTTCAAGATCCACTGCGGGAGCTTGACCCTGAAGATGTATACCAAAGGCGGCCGCGTCTGGCGGACGGAGGTGATCGTGCACAACCTTCGAGATCAACAGCATTGGCATCGCTCGCTGTGGGCGTTGCCGGAGATCGCGGGGCACTTGAGGGACATCCTGGAGCGGTTCCTGGCGGTGGTCCGGTGCGTGGACGCCGCCACGCTGGATGATGGGACGTTGGAAGCGTTGCCCTTGCCCTCGCAGGTGGGTCGCAGCCGCGTGGCGGGGATCGATGTGAATCGCCCGCGGATGGTGGCCGTGTTGCAGGCGGTGGTGATGTTGTCGAGTCGTCCCGGTGGCCTGGTCAGCCGAGAGCTGGCGGCCCAAGTTCGGGATCTGACGGGTCAGAGCGAGGCGGAGTACGGTCCACGACAGGCGTCGTACGACCTGAAGAAGCTGCGGGCCAAGGGGTTGGTGGAGCGTGTGCAGAAGTCGCGGCGTTACGCGGCCACGGAGTCGGGTCTTCGGACGATGGCCGCGGTGGGAATCGTGCGTGAGCAGGTGCTCAAACCGATTCTGGCCAAGGCGTGTCAGCCCGAATCCGATCCCCCGCTCCCCCTCGAGAATCGCGGCCCGTTGGAGAATCATTATCAAGCCATCCAAGACGAAGTCCGCAAGCTGTTGCAGACCCTCAAAGTACCGGCGTAGAAACATCGACAACAAATTGTCGATGCCCGGCCCATAAGGGCCTAATAAAGCGCCTCGATTCCGGGCTTGATTACGATCGGGTCGGCCGGAACAGCGGCATTCGATCGAACGTTCCGTTCAGGGCATTCTTGGAGGCGAGTCCGAGCCAGTCTTCCAGGACAGTCGCATAAACGCGGCGGAAGTCAACCGTCATTCTCAAATCGCCGTCGACCAGATAGGTCAAGCTTGGATACGAGCCGATCAGTCCTGACTGAATGTGCGTGCCAGCCAGAAAGACCGGGCCGGATGTGCCGTGGTCTGTGCCGGCGCTCCCATTCTCGGCGACGCGCCGTCCGAATTCACTGAAGGCTATCACCAGCACGCGATCGAGCAACCCCGATGCGCCGAGGTCGGCGTGAAAGGCCTCAAGGGCGCCGGAGAGTTCATTGAGAAGCTGGAAGTGCGTTCCAGGCTGTGCCCGGTGCGTGTCGTATCCGGTTTGTAACGTGTAGAAGACGCGAGCACCAAGGCCCCCTTTGAGCAGCCGGGCGATCAGGCCGAGCCGTTGGGCCAGCGCCGACGAAGGATAACGAGCCTTGGAGTCGTCGCGGCCCAGGGCTGCCAGGCGATCGGCCGTGGCGTAGGCGTCGAGCGACGTGCGCTGAACGAACGACGCCACATTGTCCGAGGATCCGCGCTCTTCCATCATGTCGCCGGACGCCGGCTTCGCCGGGTTGGCCGCGTCGAGGTCGAGGTCGTCGATGTGTTCGAGCGAGCCGGCGGGCGTCGATCTGCCGCGCAGGGCTGAGGGAACG
>CAWJTV010000034.1:0-800516 GCA_963845755.1 uncultured Planctomycetota bacterium | reverse complement strand
GGAGGCTCTCTCGATGGTCCGTTAACTCTTTACTGTCGAGGATGTCTTCACGATCCGTCAGCGTGGCACCATCCTCGTGCCGGGAATCGTGCCTGAGGGCGATGAGCGGTTCCATATCGGCGACGGCTTGTGCCTGCGCCGCCCCGATGGGTCGGAAGTTCGGACGGCGATCGATGGCATCGACTTCTTCAACGTCAGCGAGCACGGTGCTTACGCGATCGTGGTGGCCTTACCCAAATCCGATGTGCCACCTGGCACCGAGGTCTGGTCGGCATAGGCTGGAGCCCATCAATTGGTTGCAGCGGACCCGCCTCTCGGCGGGCCGCTGAACCCTCGCTTCAGGCAGATCAAGGCTTGGTCACCCTCTACGCAATCGACACCTCCACGCCATCGACGGACGGCGAGTACGAGGCCACGGTGTCGATCGAGACGGCCGAGGTACTCGAGGGCCATATGCCGCGGCGTGCACGGACACTCGTCTCAGAGTGGGCCGCAGCCCATCGCGACGAATTGGAGCATTCCTGGGAACTGGCGCGTGCCAGCCAGCCTCTGCCAACGATCGAGGGGCTGGAGTGAGTCGAGGAGTGGGATATGATCCTTCGCATCCGTGAGGCGCGGGTCTGTGGGCCACATTCGTTGCGGTTGACTTTCAATGATGGAACGACCAGGCAGGTCGATGTGCGTCCACGGCTCGATGGCCCGATCTTCGAGCCACTCCGAGACCCAGCGTATTTCGCGTGCGTGACATTGGGCTCGATTTGCGGTACGGTCGTTTGGCCCAATGGGGCGGACTTCGCCCCGGAAGCCCTCCAAGAGTTGGAGGCCGAAAAGATGTCCGAACCGCCGCGTAACCGGCGGTGCCAGCGGACCCGCTGCGCGGGCCGCTGAACCTTGGCTTTAGGCGGCGGAGGTCGTAGTCGTGGATGCGGACGTTTGGGACGACATGATTGCCCATCTGCGGTCGCGCGGCATCGTCTTCGATGACGGGCTATCGGACGCCGAAGTCGCCGCTGCCGAGTCACGGTTCGCGTTCCGGTTCCCGCCCGACCTGCGGACGTTCCTCCAGACCGCCCTGCCACGGGGCGAGCGGTTTCCCGACTGGCGTTCCGGAGACGAAGCAGCCCTGCGGGACTGGTTTGATCTGCCTCGTAGCGGTGTCGTCTTTGATGTCGAACACAACGGATTTTGGTTGGAGGAATGGGGACCACGCCCGCGATCGACGGTCGAGGCGAAGCGGGTTGCCGAGCAGTTGGTCGCCGCGGCTCCGCGGCTCATCCCGTTGTACATGCACCGGATGATGCCCGCCGAACCTCATCTGGCGGGCAACCCGGTGTTCTCGGTTCACCAGACCGATATCATCGTCTATGGTACGGACTTGCGGGACTATCTCGCCCACGAGTTCTTGATGACCGAAGACGAGCAAGCGGAGTGGACCGTTCCCACGGGGACTCGACCGATCGTATTCTGGGATACGGATCGTTTCCAGGACGTGAGGTGGGCGGGGGGAGACGGCTGCGTTTTCGACAACAGTCGAGACCTCCTTCCGTAGCTACGGCGAGACTAACCCGCCGCTTCAGCGGACCCGGCCCGCCGCGGCGGCCTCTGGCGGAGTCGACGCTCATCCTCGGCGGGCCGGGCCGCTGAGCTTTGCTTTGTGTCAGGCGGCTCCGTTCGGAGTCGGGAGGTTCGCGCGTGAAGACCGATCTTGGCACGACTCCTGTCCCGGAAGATCAGTATCGTGCCGACGTAGAATTGTTGACCCAGTATCAGAGCTATTCCGCTGAGATCATTCGATTGTCCTTGCTGGGCATCGCCGGTCTGGCGTTCTTCCTCGTAAACCTTGCCGCAAGCAAGGATGCTCCTGTACAGATGCGCGATGCTTGGGCCGGATTATGTCTGGGCATTTCCTCGCTACTGTTCATCATGGCGACTGCTTGTGCCCTGTCCCACCGATATCATTCTGCGGACGGCTTGCATTATCACATCAAGGCGATTCGGCTGGCGAGGGTCCCCGACAACGGAGCCGAGGTGAAGTCAGCTTCCGATACGCGGAATCAGATATACAGCACGGCTGGGCGATGGCTTGCGGCGTCTGTGTCCCTTTTCGGAGCCGGGGGCTTCTTCTTTGTGTTCGGCTTCGCCCGGTTGGTTTACCTTTGGGTGGTCAGTAACGCCTAACGCGGCCTTCGGCCGCAACCCAATCGGGATTCCCGATTCGAGATTCCCGATTCCCGAAGGGGAATGATCCGGGAATCCGGAATTCGGAATCCCCGGAGTGCGGCAGGGCGGAGGGATCCTACGAAGGACGACTCTAACGATTCGATCCAGCGGACCCGCTGATCGGGGACGTTAGCCGTCGGAGAGGCAGGGCATGCCCAACGGCCATGACAAGAACTGGGTCCGGCTTCGGGCGGCAATCGACGGCTTCTATCTCCGACATGTGCGGTGGCCCGACCGGGTCCGCGTTCGGCCTGCTGTGATCGCCAATCTTCGCACCGAACTCTTCTCGGAGGAGGCTTTCTCCAAGTTCGTGGCGAGGCTCGTGATGGTGCCCGACGAGCAGGGGACGATCATCGTTGAGGACGATGCCGGGCCTTACAATTGCGGAACGGATGGCTTCGCTCCCGGCAGGCCGAGTTTCGATGTCGCTGGCTGGCTGAGATTCGCGGGCGTTCCGTTGTCGCGTCAGTCGCGAGTCCCGACGCACCATGCCGAGGCCCGAGGCATGATCTCGCGCTTCAGCGGACTCGGCTCGACGCGTCGCGTTCTGGTAACATCCAGGCGGTGCTCAGCGGGCCGTGCCGCGGAGCTTATCGATAGACGGGCTTCCCGTATCGAATGGCCATTGGGTGATCTCGTGAGACTGCGAGCCAAAACCATCGCCGGGTCGTTATTCCTCCTGGCCGGCGCCTTGGTCGTCGCCGATGGCCTGGTGTCCGGCCCCCATGCCTTCGGCTTCGGGTGGTACTCGGTCGCCGGCATCGTCCTCGCTGGCCTGTTGCTTTTGCTGGCGGGTGCCTCTACCCTGCGCGAGACGGGACGGCCCGTCTCACGAGGCGATGCCGCGGACCCGCCTTCGGCGGGCCGCTGAATTCAGGCTATCGGTTGTCGGAGGCGCCATGGGAGTCGATTGCGAAGTCTACCTTATCGGTGACTGGCCCGCTTTCACGTGTAGACTTTCTGAGACGAACGATACCTACCGTGCCGTCGAACCGCTGGATTGGGAACCGAGAGACTGTTCGGGTCTTCTCTCCGCGCAGTATGACTTTATGGATGGGCTCGTCGCGATGCGAAGGAAGTGGACAAGTGACGCGGCGACTGCCTGCAACAACCTCTTCGCCCACTTATTCTGGAGTTATCGAGAGGACGAACGATACCAGATCGTTGAGATCGGGGGAATGAAGCGGCCTTTCGGCCTCGACATCGCGTGGGGACCGGAGACGACCAGGAGGTTCGGCGAGATGGCCCGTTGCATCGATCTTGAGGAGTGTCGAGCAGTCTTCTCGATGGGCCGGCAGCATCGCTTCGAGACCCATGAAGAGTTCGCCAAGTATGGAGATTTCTGGCTGGACGTTGTCCGCCGCGGTGCGGACTCGAGCCGCGGCCTCGCGGTTGTCATCTACGGGTGATACCCGTGCAACCTGACGAAAGCTTGCAGCGGACCCGCTGCGCGGGCGGTTGAACCTGAGCCTTTATGGTGGTTTCAAAAGGAGGACAGGCACCTCGAAGTCTCGGAGCCAGTCCCCGTTTTGAAACAGCGTGTTAGACGCCAAGGCATTCGGGGGGTCAAAAGATGGATCGTACGAGGAAGCCCCCACTGCCAGCGCTCGCCGATGCCGTCGGGGCGATTCTACTGTCGATGGTCGTCGGTTGCTCGATCCCACGTCAAACCGTGGCGGTCGCCAAGCTGGGACCAGCGACACACATCCTGGTCTACGAAGATGGGCGGCCGGTTTCCGAACGTGCCATCGCCACGGGATCAGAGGAGGACCGTATCCTCGACGCATGGCTTCGGTCGCATCCCGACGGTTGGCGGACTGACCACAACTCCTACACCCCGCATCGCTATGTGAAGGGACCTCATTTCACGCTTAACTTCCAGAAAGATCGATGCATCCTGAACTATCAGTTAGAGGACGAGGGCGGGTGGACTCAGGTCAGTCGGCCGATTCGAGGGGATGATACTGTGCCGGCGGTCTTCCCGAAGTCACAATGATGTCTGACGAAGCGATGCAGCGGACCCGCTCCGCCCGGGCCGCCGAACCTGGTCGTCAGGCGGCTTCAGCGTCATGCCCGAACCCGGGTGCGGATTAGGTAGCTTCAGTGTCATGCCCGAACCAGGATGCAGAACGTGTGGCGGCGAAATGCTTCAGAAGAGCCGGCTCCGGCTCTTTCTCGTTGGCCTCGGGATGATCGCCTCCCTTCCGGTCGCTGGCTTTGTCCCGTTCTTCTGGGGGCCAGCGATCATCCTCGTCCCGGCGGGTGCTTACCTCATCGTCTGGGCGACTCTCGGGAGAGGACGCTGGTGCAGGACGTGTAAGAAGTTCAGCATTTTCCCACACCATGGCACCGTCGAATAGCGATGCATTGTAGCGGACCTGCTGCGCGGGACCCTAAACCTCTGTGTTAGACTGCTCAATGCGGAGTCTTGGGTTGTTTTGGGGGGACTGGCGATCACATACCGAACTCCGGGCAGTCCATCCGAGGGACGTTGTCTCGGGTGGGGGTGGCGCTTCCTGGCCTGGGAGTGGGGTCGAGCCTACCAACCGCGCGAGCGTATCAGTTCAAAGGGCACAGGCGAGAAAGATGCCTGACCTGCGGTTGCAGCGGACCCGCGGCGCGGGCCGCTGAAGCTGGGCGTCAAGCGGCAGATTTCGCATGGGAACATTTCCGGACTTTTTCTGGCTCGCTTCCCGGGCCATCGGGGTCGCCTTTGATGCGCCTTCTCATGACCTGGGAAACGGCCACCTGCCCCGCACGACGTCGCTCAGGAACCTTGGCGGCCTGACCATCGGTCTGTTATCATCCAGGCGGGATGAGGTTGCCCCGAAGATGTCGGCTCGAGGCGCTCATGGATAGCTCAGGGGAACTTGACCGGACCATGGCGGTCGGAGAGTGCGAAGGTGTACCTGCTGGCGATGTCGCTCGGATCCGGGGATGCCTCGTCGGACCGACCGTCACAGCCGGATCCGGCGAGCCTGTTTCCGCCGTAGAAGGGAGGGACGGGGGCCCGTCGCATATCGGCCGGTACCGCGTTCGTTCCCTGCTCGGCGAGGGAGGATTCGGCAGGGTCTACCTCGTCGACGACGAGCAGTTGGAGCGCCAGGTTGCGGTCAAGGTGCCGCACCCCAAGCTGGTCCCCGTCCCCGAGGCCGCCCAATTCTACCTGGCCGAAGCCCGCGCCGCGGCGGCACCTCGACCACCCGAACATCGTGCCGGTCTACGACGTCGGGAGCGGTCCCGACTTCCCATGCTTCATCGTTTCGAAGTTCATCGAAGGCCGGACGCTGGCCCAACAGGTCAAGCTGCAATGGCCGTCCTTCTCCGAGGCGGCGCGGCTGGTCACGACCGTCGCCGAGGCCTTGCACCACGCCCATCAGCGGGGCGTCGTCCACCGCGACATCAAGCCCGGCAACATCCTTCTCGATCCCGCCGGCCGGCCTTATGTGGCCGACTTCGGTCTGGCCCTGCGCGAGACGAGCTTCGACACCGCTCCGAGCTATGCGGGGACGCCGTCTTACATGAGTCCCGAACAAGCTCGCGGGGAGGGGCACCGGGTCGACGGGCGTTCCGACGTCTTCAGCCTGGGCGTGGTCCTGTACGAACTGCTGACCCGGAAGCGGCCCTTCCGCGCCACTTCCCTGGAGGAGACCCTACGGCTGGTCGCGGAGGCCGAACCCCGCCCTCCGCGTCATCTGGACGCCGCCATCTCCCGCGAGCTGGAGCCGCATTTGCCTCAAGGCCCTCGCCCGCCGGGCCTCGGAACGGTACAGTACGGCCCATGACCTGGCCGACGACCTGGAACATGTCCTCGCCTCCGGCGCCGAGGGCTCGGGCTCGCCGGCGGCGTGGATGAAGGTCCTGCCCAGCACAACACCGGTCTCGGCGAGCCACCGGAATCCACCGGCGAGCACGAACAGCTTCCCCTCGCAGGGTGTAGCCGCGACGGTCGTCCCGCGGGGTTTGCGGTCCTTCGACGCCGCCGACGCGGACTTCTTCCTGAGCCTCTTGCCCGGCCCGCGGGATCGGGAAGGCTTGCCCGAGAGCATCCGATTCTGGAAGACCGGCGTCGAGCAGACCGACCCCGGGGAGACGTTTCCCGTGGGGCTGATCTACGGGCCGTCCGGCTGTGGCAAGTCGTCGCTGGTCAAGGCGGGTCTTGTTCCCCTGCTGGCCGATCATGTCCTGGCCGTCTACGTCGAGGCTACGGCCGACCGGACGGAGGCCCGGCTGAGAGCGTTGCTGGCGAAGCACTGCCCTGACCTGTCGCCGACCGAGGGTCTGCCGGCGACCCTGGCCAGTCTGCGTCGCGGCCAGGCCCTGCCGGCGGGGAAGAAGTTGCTCATCGTGCTGGATCAGTTCGAGCAGTGGCTGCACGCGCGGCGAGAGTCGCCCGAGGGCGAGCTGGTCGAGGCGCTGCGGCAGTGCGACGGGGGACGGGTCCAGTGCCTGGTCCTGGTCCGGGACGATTTCTGGATGGCGGCGACGCGATTCATGGGGGAGCTGGAGGTCCCGCTGGTCGAGGGGCGCAACTCCGCGGCCGTGGACCTGTTCCCGGTGCGCCACGCCGAGAAGGTGCTCGCCGCCTTCGGGCGGGCCTTCGGCGCACTGCCCGATGTCCCCGGGAACCTGGGCCGCGAGCAGCGGCATTTCGTGGAGCAAGCGGTCTCGGGCCTGTCCCAGGAAGGGAAAGTGATCTGCGTCCGGCTGGCCCTGTTCGCCCAGATGATGAAGGACCGAGCCTGGACGCCGGCATCACTGCGCGGGGTGGGAGGCACGCTCGGAGTGGGCGCCACCTTCCTGGAAGAAACTTTCAGCGCCGCCGACGCGCCTCCCGAGCACCGCTACCACCAGGAGGCGGCGCGGGCGATCCTGAAAGCGCTGCTGCCCAACTCCGGGACCGACATCAAGGGGCATATGCGTTCCGAGGACGAGCTGTTGCGGCTCTCGGGCTACGCGGACCGACCGCGGGCGTTCGAGGACCTGCTCCACATCCTGGACGCCGAGCTGCGCCTGATCACACCGACCGATCTCGCGGGGATGGTGAACGAGGCGGAGGGGCGCCGCCGAACGGCCAGCCGGGGCCTTCGGCATCGGGCCCGTCCGGGACCGAGTCGAACGCGCGTGCCGAGCTACTACCAGCTCACGCACGACTACCTGGTGCCGTCGTTGCGGGACTGGCTCACGCGGAAGCTGCGGGAGACCCGGCGCGGGCGGGCCGAGCTGCGCCTGGCCGAGCAAACCGCCCTGTGGAGCGGCCAGCCGGAGAACCGCTTCCTACCTCCGTGGTGGGAATGGCTGGCCCTCCGCCTGCTCACGCGACCTCGGGACTGGACGACGCCGCAGCGGACGATGATGCGACGGGCCGCCCGCCACCACGCGACGAGAGGATTGCTGCTATCGGCCGGCCTGGCACTGCTGCTCGTGATCGCCCGAGAGGGTTACGGCCGACAACGCGCCCAGGGCTTGCAGAATCGCCTGCTCGAGGCCGCGACCGAGGACGTGCCGGAAATCGTGGGCGAAATGGGCCCATACCGACGCTGGCTCGACGGTCCCTTGCGCGGGGCCTACGAGGACGCCAAAGCCCGCCATGATCCGCGGCGACAATTGCACGCCAGTCTGGGCCTGCTGCCGGTGTCGCGGGAACAGGTTGGCTACCTCCGCGAGAGGCTGTTGACCGCCGGCCCGCAGGAGGTGCTGGTCATTCGCCGGGCCTTGCAGCCGCACGAGGCGGAAGTCAGCGCGCGGTTCTGGGAAGTTCTGGGGAATCGCAAGAATCTGCCGGGCGAGCGCCTGCGCGCGGCCTGCGCGCTGGCGGAGTACGCCCCGGACGATGCGCGGTGGCAGGACGTCAATCGTGACGTCGCGGCACGGCTGATGGCGGAGGACGGCCTGTCACTGGCGCGCTGGGCGGGTGCGTTGCGGCCGGTGCGCCGACACCTGCTGTCTCCCCTGGCCGCCCTCCTCGTGGAGGACGGGCTCGATGCGGCCGGCCGCCGCACGATGACCGGTGTCTTCGGCGACTACGCCGAGGGTCTGCCGGACGCCTTCGTTTCCCTGGAGAAGGAAGCGGCCGGGGAGGGCGAACCGGCGGCCGACCTGGATGTCCGCCAGACCCGGCAGCGGCGGCGGGCCAACGCGGCGGCGGCCCTCGCTTCCCTCGGGCGTTGGCAACGCGCCATTCCTTTGCTACAGCACGCTCCCGATCCGACGCTGCGTAGCTACCTGATCGACCGCCTGGGACGGGGCGGGGCCGCGGCCGCGGGGGTGAAAGCCCTGCTCATGGGGGACGGTGATGTCTCGGTCCGTCGGGCCGCCCTGCTGGCGCTCGGGGAGTTCGACGAAGACCGCCTGCCGCCCTCGGAACGGGAGAGACTGGCCACGGGGCTCGTCGCGCTTTACCAGAACGACCCTGACCCGGGAGTCCATGGGGCGGTCAACTGGTTGCTGCGCCATTGGGGGCAACAGGGGCGCCTGGCGGAGATCGACCGCGCCGCGGCCGGCGCGAGGTCGGGCGGTCCTCGACGCTGGTTCGTCAATGGCCAGGGCCAGACGATGGTCCTCGTCCCGCCGGGTCGGATTCAGCGAGGATCGGGGGAGGGGCGAACCCAGCTCCGGATCGATCACGCCCTCGCCATCTCGGCGCCGCGAAGTGACCATCGCCGAATTCCGCCGCTTCCGCAAGGTCCCGGTCACTCCCGATTCCTTCGCCCGGACCGACGACTGCCCGGCCCATGAGGTGACGTGGTACGACGCGGCGGCCTACTGCAACTGGCTGAGCGAGCAGGAGGGCATCCCGAAGGAGCAGTGGTGTTACGTGCCCAACGAGAAGGGTCAGTATGCTCAGGGGATGAAGGTGGTTGCCGATTTCCGGACCCGGTCCGGGTACCGGCTGCCGACGACGAACGAGTGGGAGTACGCCTGCCGCGCCGGCAGCGTGACGCGCTGGTCGCTCGGCGAGGCCGAAGACCTGTTACCGAAGTACGCCTGGTGTCTCAGCAACGCGTGGAGCCGGCTGCACCCGGTCGGGACGCTGCGGCCCAACGACCTGGGTCTCTTCGATATGCACGGCAACGCCTGGGAATGGTGCCAGGACCGGCAAGGCCGCGTGGCTGAGGGCGGGCCGGACGCGTCGGCCGGTATCGTCAACGACGCGACCTCACGGATCTTTCGGGGTGGCGCCTTCGGGCACGGGCCGCTGACCATCCAATCCTCGGAAGGCAATTACCTGGCACCGTGGGATCGGGGCGGCGACGTGGGCTTCCGGCCGGTTCAGACCATGCCCTGAACCTTAACGATGGGACGCAGTCGCGCCCTCGCCGCCCCGCGTCCGGCCGCGCAACCGCGCAAGGGATCCCCGATGGACGGTTGCATTGTCGGGCGCGGGGCCGTACACTTGGATTCCGAAAAGTCTGGTTTCCCGCCCGGGGCGTTCCCGGAACGAACGGGAACGGGTCCGATGCTGCCCCGGGATCGCCGGGGCGCTCCGCCGCGGCGGAGGTTCCGGGGAGGGCTGAGCCATGTCGGCGCTGATGCGCCTGGTCGGTCCGTCGGTGGCGAGATACTTCGATCCTGGCCCCGACGACCTGATTGATTCCTTTTTCGACGGCACTCCGATGCCGGTGACCGTCGAGGTGTACCCCTTCACCCCGGCGACGCGGATCACCGATCAGAAACTGCTCATCAACGGCTCCGCTCGGGACTTCGCGGGCATCTCGGGCCAGAATCCGCTCTCGCTCCAGTTCCATCTCGGCGGCGACCCCGGGGAAACGACGGGAGGCATCAACACCGTGAATCTGTCGGTGACCGACGATGCCGGCGCCACCACCCATTTTTCCCTTCGCTATTTCCGGGTCGCGTCCGGGGGATCGACGGGGACTCCCACTCATCCGCTGACGACCACGCCGAAATTCTAGACTCATCCTGTCGCAGCCGCTCGTATCGAAATGAGGTGCGCCCGAGGGTGCGGTCATGGAACTCACGGTCGGAATGGCGACCTATCGCGACTTCGACGGCGTCTACTTCACGCTCCAGGCGCTGCGGCTCTACCAGGACATGGACGGAGTCGAGGTTGTGGTCGTGGACAATTTCGGCTGTGAGTCAACGCGGGCCTTTGTGGAGAGGTCGGTGAAGGGGCGCTACATCCTGGCGTCGCAGCCCGTGGGCACGTCGGCACCCCGCGACCTGGTCTTTCGCGAGGCCCAAGGCGAAAGCGTGCTTTGCATCGATAGTCACGTGCTGCTGGACGAGGGAGTGCTCCGGCGGCTCAAGCGGTTCTATCGCGAGCACCCCGACTGCCTGGACCTGCTCCAGGGCCCGCTGGTGGACGACGACCTCGAGCGGGTCGCGTCCCATCTCGAGCCGGTCTGGAAGGACCAGATGTGGGGGACCTGGGCGGTGGACCCGCGGGCGCGGCAGGGCGCGACGATGAGGGCTTCGAGATCCCGATGCAGGGCCTGGGCCTTTTCTCGTGCCGCAAGGCGGCGTGGCCCGGTTTTCACCCCGCGTTCCGCGGCTTCGGCGGCGAGGAAGGTTACATCCACCAGAAGTTCCGCAACCTCGGCCGGCGCTGCCTCTGCTTGCCGTGGTTGCGCTGGATTCACCGTTTCGGCCGGCCCGCGGGCGTGCCCTACCCGATGCGCCTGCGCGACCGGATGACGAACTACCTGATCGGCCACCGCGAGGTCGGCCTGGACGAGACTCCGGTGCTGGAGCACTTCCGCGCCGGCGCCAGCGAGGCCGAAGTCGTCCAGGCCCTGCGCGTCGCCGACGCCGTGCTACCGACGACGGTTCGCGCGGCGCCGCCGCTGATCAGTTGCCTGTGCCCCACATTCGGCCGCTGCGGCTCCCCCTGGCAGCACTTGCTCGAGGAAACCGTCGAGTCTTTCCTGCGCCAGACGGACGTTCATAGCGAGCTGCTGATCCTCAACGACCACCCTGACCAGCAAGTGGTGTTCGACCACCCACGCGTGAGGGTCGTCAACCACCCGCAGCGTTTCCGCACGCTGGGCGAGAAGTACAACGCGCTGGTGTCCCTGGCCGCCGGCAGCCTCCTGGCCCCCTGGGAAGACGACGATATCAGCCTGCCCCACCGGCTGGAGCTGTCGCGTGAGCGACTCGGCGAGCGCGACTACTACAACCCGGCTCGCTACTGGTACCTGGATCGTCACGGCCTGCGCAGCGACCACGCGATGGGGGTGGGGCACAACCTGTCGCTGTTCCGTCGGCGCGCCTGGGAAACCGTGGACGGCTACCCGATCGTGACCGGCTCGCAGGACAAGGAGATGGACCAGCGACTGACCGGCCATCCACGCGTTTGCTGCCGGGTCGAGGAGGAGCCGCTACCGGTGCCGGAATGGTACTACGTCTATCGATGGGATGTGAGCCCCTGTCATCTCTCGGGCCGCGAGGACATGCAGGGTCTGTATGATTCCGTCGGGGCGGCCGCGGCCGCGGCCGGAGCGTTCACGCTGCGCCCGCACTGGCGGCAGGATTACGCGGCCCTCGTGGCCACGGAAGTGTCACGATGCCGCGCCTGGGCGGGCGGCGCAGGTGAGCCGGGGGACGGGCACGACCGACCGGCCCGTCCGCGACGGGCTGGCTGCGACACGACTTACAAGCGCGGGGCGGCCTACCTGGCCGATGTCGGCCGGGTTGAGGACTGGGGCTGCGGCACGGCCTACTTCAAGCGATTCATCCCGACGGGCTTCTACAGGGGCATCGATCGCGACCCGTCCGCCGCCTGCGACCAGACCGCCGACCTGGTCGGCTACACCTCGACGACCGACGGCCTCTTTCTGCGGCACGTGCTGGAGCACAACTTGCACTGGCGGGGCGTCCTGCGCAACGCCCTGGCGTCTTTCCGCCGCCGCATGGTCCTGGTCGTATCCACACCGTTCGTCCGAGCCACCGAGGAGCACCACCGCGTGGAGGGGCCCGCCGCGGGCACTTCGCTCCCCGAGATCCGCTTTTGCCGCGGGGACCTCGTCCGCGAGTTCCGCGGTGTGCCATTCCGGCTGGAAGAGAACGTGCCGACCGACTCGCCGTTCGGCCGGGAGCACGTCTTCTACCTTTGCAAGGACGGGCCGGCGTAAGAGGAATTCGTGACGAGTCCGGCACTCTCGAACCGCGCGCCGAGGCCCGTAGGGGACGGACATGACCCGAATCCATCCGGAACTGGCGACCGCGTACCGGAAGGCGTGTACGATGGTCAGCGATATCCACCAGCATCTGCCCACCCTCTACCGATACGCCGGTTGCTGCTCGCACGTGACCGAGTTCGGCACGCGCCGGGGAGTCTCCACGCTGGCGCTGCTCCGGGCCGTCCCCGAACGCCTGGTCGCTTATGACTGGTGCCGCCTTCCGGAGGTCGCCGAGCTCGAACGACTGGCGCAACTGCAAGGAGTGGACTTCTCATTCCGCGAGGAAGATACGCGCCACGCCGACCCGGAGCCGACAGACCTGCTTTTCATCGACACCCTCCACACATTCCAACAACTCGAGGCCGAGCTCGCGGTTGCCGGAGCGAGAGTGCGGCGTTATCTGATCCTTCATGACACGGAAACCTACGGCGAGGAAGGAGAGGACGGTGGCGAGGGGCTCTGGCCGGCCATCGCCGCGTTCGTTCGTCACGACCCGACGTGGTGCCTACTGGAGCACCGTCCGACCAACCACGGTTTGACCGTCCTCTGGCGCCGCCCCTAACGCCGCAGACAGGACCGCCCGGCACCGGTCTGAGCAGTCGCTCCTGGGCCGGCCCGATCGCCGTCACCCACCGGAGACGCGAGGTCAGCGTAGGCACCAGCCAGGCCCATATGGGGCTCGCTGGCTCGGTCTTTTGTAGGAGGTGCTCGGTTCTCGATCCGGATGGCCGGACTGCCAGCAGGGGCCACTTGTTCCGGGCGCAGTCCCGGAAAAAGCCTCGAGTCTTCCTCGGTAGGATCCTTGAGCCCTGCGCATCTGGGGGATCCTTGATTCCGGATTATTCAGATCCCGATTCGGATTCCCGATTCGAGATTCCCGATTCGAGATTCCCGATTCGAGATTCCCGATTCGAGATTCCCGATTCGAGATTCCCGATTCGAGATTCCCGATTCGAGATTCCCGATTCGAGATTCCCGATTCGAGATTCCCGATTCGAGATTCCCGATTCGAGATTCCCGATTCGAGATTCCCGATTCGAGATTCCCGATTCGAGATTCCCGATTCGAGATTCCCAATTCCGGATTCCAGACTCCAGATTCCCGAATCCTTCTTCATCCGGAATCCGGAATTGGGAATCCGGAATCCGGAACCTCGCTTTGCTTGCGGTCAAACGGCCGCGTCAGGTGTTTCGAAATGGGATCCCGGATGGCCCCTATGAACGACCAATACTGCGGAGCCGATGACGTTTCCCCAGGACGGCGACGACGGCCAGGCCGATCCCGCTCAGGCCGAGCGACAACGGCTCGGGGACGGTAACCGCGATATCCCACTCCGCGCCAGCGTCATCATCCCCCCTGGTGAAGGGCGTGCCAGAGAGATTCCCGTTGGCGTCAATGGTTACTCCATCCGCACGAGGAAGGGCCCCATGGGTGCCGTCGAAGGAGTCGAGGGCGATGTCCCTGGTTCACAGGGCCTTGCCAGTCTTCGAGAATGTTCATTGTAGTGGTCAAGAGACCCGAGCCCGGCGCGCCTACATGCTTCCCGAGGACATGCCGCTCGCCGCCGGCTCCAGCCGGCGATCGATCGGGTTTTCCGGTGTTTCCAGGGCGAAGTCCCGGATCTCGAGCTGCACCTCGCGGCGATTATTCCACTCGTTGATCGACGGATGAAACACGACGGAACAGATCGAGCCCGCGCTCAGGGCCTGGCCCCGTTCGGCCAGGTTCCAGCCGATCGCTTTCAGGATGACGTCGCCCTGTTTGAATCGGAGCTGGAGATGGTTCTTGTGCTCGCCGACGATGCGGGGCTGGCCGATGACCTGGAGCGGGCTGGAGAGGAGCAGAGGTTTCGGATTGCCCACTCCGAATGGCTCGAGCTTGTCCATCTCTTCGACGACACGAACGCTCAGGACGCCGAGGGGCACCTCGGCGTCGATCGTCAAGACGCGCTCGAGTTGCTCGGCCGAGATCGTGCGCCGGCAACGTTCTTCGAACAAACCGGCGAAGGTCGAGACGAGATCCTCCTTGACCTTCAGACCCGCGGCGGCAGCATGACCGCCAAACGTCAGGAGGGATTCCGAGCAATCCTTGATCGCCTCGTACAGGTCGAAGCCGGGGATCGAGCGGGCCGAGCCTTGAGCGACGGTTTCCCCGATGGCCAGTACGACGGTTGGCCGGTGATAGTTCTCGACCAGCCGGCTGGCGACGATGCCGATGACACCGGGGTGCCATCCCCTGGCGGCCAGCACGATCGCGCGGCGATCGCTGACGCCTCCCCAGCCCTCGATCATAGCCCGGGCTTCGTCATAGATCTTCCGCTCGACCTCCTGACGGCGAGAGTTGCACTGGTCGAGCTCCCGGGCGATCTCCCCTGCCAGGCTCGCGTCCTCGGTCGTCAGCATCTCGACGGCCCTCATGGCGCGCTCGAGTCGTCCGGCCGCATTGATCCGCGGGCCGATGACGAAACCGACGGTACCCGACGAGAGCCGCTTCTTGTCGAGACACCCGCTGACTTCCAGCAGCGCGCGCAAGCCGACGCTGGGGTCGCCGGCGATGCCGGCAAGCCCATGCCGAACCAGGACGCGGTTCTCATCCGAGAGGGGGACCACGTCGGCGATGGTGGCCAGGGCCACGAGTCCCATGGCCCGAACCAGGTAATCTCGGAGGTGCGGAGAGGCTTTCTTCCCATCCCCGAACCCCTTGCAGACCTGCCACGCCAGCTTGAACGCCACGCCGGCCCCGCAGAGGTCGCCACTGGGATACGCGCTTCCGGGCCGGCGCGGATGGACGACGACCTCCGCATCCGGCAGGCTCGGGCCGATCGTGTGGTGATCCGTGATTATCAACTCGACGCCCAGCTCCCGCGCCAGAGCCGCTTCGCGAACGGCCGAGATTCCGCAATCGACCGTGATGATCAGCTCGGCCTGGCCCTCGACGGTTAGACGACGGAGCGCCTCGGCGTTGACCCCGTAGCCTTCCTCGACCCGGTGAGGGATGTAGTAGGAGATGTTGCGACAGCCGGCCAGTCTGAGGCAGGACCAGAGGATACTGGTGCCGCACACGCCGTCCACGTCGTAATCGCCGTAGATGACGATCTTGCGGCCTTCCTGGATCGCACGGACGATCCGGCCGGCCGCCTCCACGGCACCGGGCAGGAGCTCGGGGTCGTGCAGGCTGGACATGCGGGCTTCGAGGAACGACCGGGCTCGCGACGGGTCGTCGATCCCGCGATTCAGCAGGATCTGGGCCACTAGCGGCGAGAGACCCGAGCCTCGGCTCAGGTCGAGGATCCGCACGGGATCGTGAGGTTTCACCCGCCATCGGGGTTTCATCGTCGGCAAGCCCTCAGTCCGGCCGCGACATCGGTTCCGACGCCGTCAAAACCATTTCCGGCGTCGCGCATAAACCCACATGGCGCAGGGGGATATTGCCATGATCGTGCACGTCAACAGGAAGAGCAAGCCCCGGGCCATCGGGGTCTTGAGCGCCAGCGACTCGCCGAAGAAATTCATCCCGAAGAAGCCGGCCAGGAATGACATCGGCAGAAACATCACCGAGACCATCGTCAATACTTTCATGATCTCGTTGGTCCGGTTCGAGATGACCGATAAATAGGTCTCGAGCGTACCGGCGATCAGGTCGCGGAGGCTCTCGGAGATATCGTGAATCCGGACGACGTGATCGTACAGGTCCCGGAAATAAACGCGATTCTCGGCCCGGACGGGTGGATAGGAGTCCCGTGCCAGGCGGTTGAGGACCTCGCGCTGGGGTCCCAGGCTCTTGTGGAGCCGGATGGCCGATCGCTTGATCCGGAAGATCGTGCGGACGATTTCGGGACGAGGATTCTCGATCACCTTATTCTGGATCTGGTCAACGCGCTCGTCGAGGTGTTCGATCACTTCGAGCGACTGATCGACGGCCAGTTCCAGGAGACGGAAAAGGAGGTGGTCGGCACCGTGACGCATCTGTTCGCGCGGGTCGCGCTGGACGCTCGCCCGTTTCCGGTCGAGGATCTCCAGGGGTGCCGTGTGGTAAGTGACCAGGAAATTCGAGCCGAGGAAGACATCCAGCTCCTGGAACTCGAGGTTCCCCGAGTCCGGGTTGATCCGGAGGACATCAAACACCAGATACAAGTAAGCGCCCCAGTCGTCCACCTTGGGGAGGTGGGTCTCCTGGAGCGCATCCTCGACGGCCAGAGGATGGAAATGGAAGACATCGCAGAGCCAGTGCTGGACCTCGGCGATCCCGGGGTCTTCCACGGCCTCGAAGTCCACCCAGAGTAGGCCGGTCGGATCTCCCAACGCCGCCTCGATCTGAGAGAGCGGCAAGTCCAGATGCAAGTCGCCGGCGCCGTCGCGATACAGGAGATGAACGCGCGAATGCACCGGAGCTTCGCCGGGCGGAGAAGCGGGTACTGTTGTCCCGACGGGAGGACTCATCGCGGCTCTCCCCGCGGGGATGGTTCGGGCCGGGCCTCGCGTCCGTGAGTCCGCTGATAGCGGATCGCCTCCTCGACCAGATCGATGTCCAGGGGTACCGCCCCCGGCTGATCCCCGATGATCCGGCGGATCGGCGAGCCATACAACCGGAAGAGTTGGGCCGCGCCGGGCGAGTCGATGGCGGCGTTTTCCAGTCGGATGAGGTTCTCGCCCAGGGCCACACCTCTGGCCTCGAACGAACCATCGGCATGCAGGCGAGCCGATCGGAGATTGCCGACCGTCCCATTCACGGGATAGAACTCGATCCAGCCCCGCGACACCGGACGCGTCCCCTCGCGAACCACACCCTTGACGATGGTCAACCGAATCGGCTCGGGGCCGAGCTCTTCCGAGCAGCCCGCGGTCCAGAGGCACAGGCCCGCAATCGCGAGCGATCGGACCGCGGCTGCCGGGCGGATGGTGATCATGGATGTGTTCCCCGCTCAATGATCCGGACGCGTCCGGGGAGCCGATACCTCAACGGACCGGCCCAGCCATGGCTGGAAGACCTCGTACGCCGACGCGAGCGCGGCGCGATCGTCGGGATCGGCCAGCGGGTCCGTCGGATCGATACGGATGAAGCGTCCGCCACGATGGTCACGCCCGGCATGCGGGCCCAGGTCGCCGAGCGTGAGCAGGCGTCCGCCCGACTGGCCCTCACCGCAAAGCGGACCCGCCCAGCCGATCAGGATGAGGTCGCCCCCGCGCCGGCGGAGTCCGTAACGTGCCGCCGACGGTTCCGACCACCATGGCGAGACCACCGCGTTGACCATAGCCGAACGCGTCACCCGCCCTGCCCAGGATCAGGACACGGCCCGCGATGAGCCCGCTCGCTCCTCCGTCACCGACGGAACCGCGACAGATCAACGTCAGGTTTGGGGCATCCACTTCCGCGCCCAGTTCCGGCCCTGCGTCGCCGACCACTTCGATCGAGGCGGCCCACGATCCGATGAGTCCCGAGGCGAGGAGACGCTGACCTCCGGCACCGGTCAGGCGGATCGCGCGGCAACCTTGGTCGAGGAGGCGAACCACCTCGCCGTTGATGGCCCGGTAATCCCGGATCTCCGGAACCGAGAGGACGACCTCGTTCGGGCCAGACTGGGCCGGGCTAGCGTCCACGACGGGAGTCCGCCAGGTGTTGGGCCGGTCTGGGAAGCGCAGTCCCGGCTTCATCGCCCGGGAGCGGATCTCCACCCGGGACCAGGCGGCGATTGGCCGGCCGATGTTCCTCCAGGAACGCCCGGAGCTCCGAGGTCTGGGACGAGAGTTTTTTCTTCCGGTCCTTGTACTGCTTGGGAGGCGAACCCATCAGGTCCACCACGCTCTGGGAAATCTCCTTGATCATGCCGAAGATCTTCTGGATGTCGGCCCGTGTGGCTGACTGGTCCATTCGGAGCAGGCCCGAATCCCGCTGGGAGGAGACGCCATCGAAACACTGATAGACGGGGCCCATCAAGAGCGCCGCGAGATACAACGACTTGGTGCGATTCTCTTCGTGAGGTGCTTTCGCGTCCTTCCCCGTGCCGGAGCCTTCGAAGTAGAGGCCATTGATCTGAGTGGCGATTTCGACCGCCACCTGTCCCGCCGCGTGGGCCACCAGGAGGAAATTGAACTTCTGGACCGAGCTGCCGATCTGCATCATGCCGAGCGCCCGGGCGGCCTCGGCGCGGACCTCGAGCTTGGCCTCCGGATCCGCCAGGAACTTCATGGCCGTCGTGGCCATGTGGACCTTCGAGGGCTGAGTGGGCAGGAACCCTTGCCGGAGAGCGGCGAGGGCTTCCAGGCCACGGAGCTGCAATAGCCAGGGCAGATCGCCGTTCTTTTCCGAGCCCAGGAAGTCCGAGATGGCTTTCGCAGTCCGACTCTCCTCATCGGTCGTCATCCGCTCCCCGTGATCCTTAACCTTGGTGATCCCCTCCAGGGCCCAGAGTTTCACCCACAGCGTCTGCTTCGGGTTGTTGATCTCTTTGACGAAGATGGGGTTGATGGAGTTGACGCTGCCGGATTCGCCCAGGACGATCATCGCCTGAACGCGCGAGATCAAGTGATTGCTAAGGAGGCTCGGCAGGTTCTGATTCAGGGAACGCTGGTACACTTTCAAGAACGGCAGATTCCCGGTGCTCCGCGCCGTGAAGAGCGGCTCGAGGAGGTTGGCGGTTGCTGACGGGATCGCCTTGGCGGCCTCGGCGTTGGCCTGCATCTTGGCGGAGATCTCCCTCTCTGCCTTCTTCCTCGCGTTCTTGGGCGCGTCCTCGGGTATCGCGATGTCGGGGGGCGGCTCGATCAAGGCCTGGATGCCCTTCGGATCGGTCAACCTTGCCGCCAGGTGGCGGACCACGCGATCGATGAGCGTGGGGTCCACCGCCACATTGATATTCCGCGCCATGTCCTTGACCTTGAGGATATCGTTATCCGCGAGTGCCGGGGCGGCGATCGGTCTGAACTTCTTCAGATCGAGGAGGTGGAGCTCCTCGATCGCCGGGTCCTTGAAGACCTCGATCGGCATGACCTTTCGGGTCTGAGACGGGTCGGCGACGACGTCAGGTGCCGGGGCGGGAGCCTGGTCGTCATCCTTCTCCGCATCCTTTGCATCGGCCGATTTGGACTTCTCGGCACCGGAGGAACTCGATTTCCGCGACGGTTCCTGGCCCAGGACGGGCAGGGGCGAGAGCAGGAGCAGGACGCCGCTGAGGCATGCGATCGCCCCGGTCCAGATCCCTGAGGATCCCCATCGCCTCGACGGAAGCACGTTGAGCATGTCGGCGAACCTCATGAAAATGCGCGATGATCGATCCTTGCGAAGAACCAGGACGAATCCCCTCGCCCCGCAATCATCCGGCTGCACCCGTCCCCCCCTACCTTCCGGCGACCTCGATCGTTGATAACGCTGTCAGGGTGCACCCTGCCCGCAGAACCCGCGACCCGAGACCCGATCGGGAGGGGACAGTCCGAACTCTCGGGATATTATGGGGTCATGCATGGCCGAGTGATTCACGAGGATGGAATGCGAGCCGAAGTGTCAGGCAACTCGTTGGCGCGAAGCAAGACCCCAGGAAAGACGCTCGCCCGTGGCTGAAGCGCCGCCGCGTGGCGATGGACCGCTGGGGTCAAGTAACCGCTTGGAAACGGGAACAGCAGTCAACTCATCTTACGATAATCTCTACACTTCCATCAAAAAGCAATCCAGGGTAACTCGCTCCCGTCCACCTGTCAAGTCGCCGGATAACCCGGCGTTGCGAGAATCCCGTGCCAACGAGGGAAATCCGGTCAGCACAACCGAATCGTGAGGGGAGGTCTCGGCGGACGGCGGATTGGGTGACTCGAGGCTTTCCGAGAGTTTTGGACGAGTCCGGGAGACGATTTGTTCCCTCGGGGAGCGGTTTTGTTTCCAAGTTCGTTGATGCAGGGCTCGTTTTTTTCGTAGAATTAGGTATCGGCCAACGGGCCAGAACCGATCGGGACAGCCCATCTTGAAGGAGCCGACCTCCGCAATGATCCAGCGGCGTTACGTGTTTCCCGGCGTTCTGGAGATGAACTACCAGTCACGGCGACGCTTGGGGGTGAACATCTACCTGATCGATGGCGGTTCCGAGTTCGCCCTGATCGATGTCGGATTCCTCGCCGAGCTGCCGGACGTGCTGGAATTGATCCGGCAGATGAATTTCAGCCTGTCCGCGTGCAAGTTGATTATTGCCACTCATGCCGACGTTGACCACATCCAGGGGCTGATGCGAGCACGCGAGGTGTTGAAGTGCGCCGTCGCTGCCCATCCCACGAGCGTTGCCGCGATCGAGGAGGGTGATGAGGTCTTGACCTACGCGCGGATCGACGCCCAGGGCATCCATATTCCGATTCCCAAGTGCAAGGTCGATCGACTTGTCAATGAGGGGGATCACATCCTGGTTGGTGACAAGACCTTGGAGGTCTGGAGTACGCCCGGCCATACCGCCGGCCAGCTCGCCCTCCGCATGGGCAATCTGCTCTTTTCCGGGGACAACATCTTTCGAGACGGCTGCGTCGGGGTGATCGACGCCCACCATGGCTCCAATCTCCCCGACTTCATCGCCAGCCTGGAGCGAATTCGCGGGTCCGACGTCGAGTACCTGCTGCCGTCTCATGGACCGATCTTCCGCAAGGACAATATCTTGCTCGATAAGACCATCTCGCGACTCCAGTCTTATTCCCACATGTCGGATTTCGGAACCTGTGCTATCGACTGGCCACTCATGGATGAATGGGAAGAGGAGCTGGCCCGAGGCAGCTTCGATTTCTGAGGCCTCAACTCTCTTGAAGAAAGATCGTCACGGCGTCGAAGTTGCCGTCCCGATTGGGGTGGTTGCTTCTTCTCAGGCTGGTCAACCCGGCCGAGGTGCTTGATCTGGGGTCGATGCCGAATGGGATACTCATTAAAATCAGCGCCCTCCGATCGGAGACCTCCACGTAAAAGCGAGGCAAGGATGCAGCGCAACGGATGGATCCCGGTAATCGCATGGTTGCTGTCGTGCGCGAGTTGCGGCACATGGCCGAGTTTCGCGGGCGAGCCGACTGCTGCGGTGGATGGGCCGCAGCCGCGCTCGGCGGAACCGGATTCCGGCCGTTCCCAGGTCGAATCCTACCTGGCCAAACACTGTAGGGGCTGTCATGGTCCTACGCGTCCCAAGGGGGGTCTCGACCTGTTGACACTCCCGGGCGACGCTGAGATTTGGTCGCGGCGGCGAGTCTGGGAGCGGGTCCGCGAATATGTCGAAGGTGGGATCATGCCGCCGGAGGACCGGCCCCAGCCGACGGACGAGGAGTCGTCACGGCTGACGGCCTGGATCAAGGCCGTTCTGGAACGGGACAACTGCGGTCGCCCGGGCAATCCGGGCCGCGTGACGATCCGGCGCTCGAATCGCGCCGAGTATAACAATACCATCCGTGACCTGGTGGGATTGGACTACCGGCCGGCCGAGGATTTCCCCTTCGATGATGTGGGGTACGGCTTCGACAACATCGGCGACGTTTTGAGCTTGCCTCCGATATTGATGGAGAAGTACCTGGCCGCGGCCGGGACGATCAGCGAGCGGGCCATCGTCCGTCCGTCGGATCGAAGGCCGACTGACCCATTGCCGGACTCCCATCGGAGGATCCTGTTTCGCGAGCCGTCATCTCCGGGCGAATATCCGGACGTGGCCCGGGCCATTCTGGAACGGTTTGCGATGCGGGCCTATCGTCGGCCGGTCGCACCCGGGGAGATCGCCCGGCTGCTGAGGCTCGTCAACCTGGCGCTCGCGAATGGGGACAGCTTCGAGCGCAGGATCCAGCTCGCCGTGCAGGCCGTACTGGTCTCGCCGCACTTTCTCTTCCGGGTCGAGCTTGACGCTCGGCCGCGCGCGACCGGTCAGCCTGCCGCCCTCCGGCGACCGGACGGAGCCGATCGGCGAATTCGAGCTGGCGTCGCGCCTCTCGTATTTTCTCTGGAGCACCATGCCAGACGAGGAGTTGTTTCGACTGGCGGGCGAGGGGAAGCTTCGTGCGCCGGAGGTCCTCTCGGGCCAGGTCCGCCGCATGCTGCTGGACCCGAGAGCCCGAGCGATGGTCGAAAACTTCGCCGGGCAATGGTTGCAGATCCGGAACCTGAGGGTGGTGCATCCCGATCGCGATCGGTTCCCCGGCTTCGATGAGCCGCTCCGCGAGGCCATGCTCCGGGAGACCGAGCTGTTCTTCGATGAGGTCATGCGGCGCGATCGGAGCATCCTCGACTTCCTCGACGCGGATTTCACGTATGTCAACGAGCGGTTGGCGCAGCATTACGGTTTGGCGGGGATCACGGGCGAGGCGTTCCGCCGGGTCCGCCTGGATGGCCAGCACCGGGGCGGACTGCTGACCCAGGCCAGCATCCTGACCGTGACCTCGAATCCGAATCGGACCTCGCCGGTGAAGCGCGGACGCTGGGTCCTCGAGCAGATCCTCGGGACACCGCCGCCGCCGCCGCCGCCCGATGTCTCGACGCTGAAGGAAGAGCATGTGGCCGACTCGAGTCGGTCGCTCCGCCAGCGGATGGAGCAGCACCGCGCAGACGAGTTGTGCCGTCTGCCACAATCGCCTCGACCCGCTGGGGTTTGGGTTGGAGAACTACGATGGCGTCGGCGCGTGGCGAGAGCGGGAAGCCGGACAGCCCGTCGATGCTTCGGGGACGCTTCCTTCCGGCGAATCCTTCCGCGGGCCCGGGGAGCTGAAGGCGCGGCTCAAGGGCCGCCCGCGCACGTTTGCCCGCTGCCTGGCCGAGAAGATGCTGACCTACTCGCTGGGCCGAGGCGTGGAACCGTCCGATCGTTGTGCCGTCGATCGGATTGTCAAAGAGCTCGAGTCGAAGGACTACCGGTTCTCGGCCCTGGTGGTCGGAGTCGTGATGAGCGACCCGTTCCTGAAGCGTGGATCTTGAACGGACGGCGCAATCGGAGGAGACGCAGCGATGGTGCGGACAGGACGACTGTCGAGGCGAACGGTCTTGCGGGGGATGGGCGCCGCGATCGCCCTACCCTGGCTGGAGGCGATGGCCCCGATCACGGCCCGAGCCCGGGGGCCGGAAGCCCGTCTGCCGATCCCCAGACGGGCCGCGTTCTTGTATGTCCCCAACGGCGTCCATACGCCCGACTGGACGCCGGCAAAGACCGGAGACGGCTTCACCTTCACGCCGATTCTCCGGGCGCTCGGAGCCATACCGGGACGACTTGCTCGTGCTCTCCGGGCTGTCGCAGAATAACGCCGCTCCCCTGGGGGACGAGGGCGGGGACCACGCCCGTTCGCTCGCCTGTTTCCTGACCGGCACCCACCCGTTCAAGACCGACGGGGCCAATATCCGCGCGGGAGTCTCGATCGATCAGGTCGCCGCCGGCCAGATCGGCCGGTGCAACGCGTCTCCCGTCCCTGGAGCTGGGAATCGATCCCTCGGCCCAGGCGGGGAGCTGCGACTCGGGTTATAGCTGCGCCTACTTCCTCGAACATCTCGTGGAAGTCGTCCACGCTGCCGATGGCCAAGGAGATCAATCCCCGGCTGGTCTTCGACCGCTTGTTCGGCACGCGCGGCCGACAGGATACGCCCGTCGAACGGCTCAGGAAGGAGCGTTATGAGAAGAGCATCCTCGATCACGTCCTCGATGACGCCCGGCAGCTCCACGGTCAACTGGGGACGGGCGACCGGCGCAAGATCGATGAGTATCTCGATTCGATTCGCGAGATCGAGCGCCGGATCGGCCAGGCTGACGTGGCCGGCGATTGCCAGCCCCGCTCCGCATGGACGCCGCCCGGAGGGACACCCAACGACCTTCGCGAGCACATCCGGCTGATGCTCGACCTGATGGCGCTCGCGTTCCAGGCCGATGCGACGCGGATCTGCACGTTCATGTTCGCCAACGAGGCGAGCAACCGTGCCTATCACTTCCTCAACGTCCCCGACGGGCACCATGATCTCTCCCACCACGGGAATGATCCCAAGAAGCACGAGAAGATCAAGACGATCAACCGTTTCCACATCGAGCAGTTCGCCTACTTGCTCGGGAAGCTCAAGTCGATGCGAGAAGGCGAAGGTACGCTGCTGGATCACGTCATGATCGTCTACGGCAGCGGCATCGGCGACGGCGACCGCCACAATCACGACGACCTGCCGATCCTCCTCGCCGGGAAGGGAGGCGGCACGATCAAGCCCGGCCGGCACATCCGATACGAGCCCCAGCCGCTCAACAATCTGTACCTCTCGATGCTCGCCGGACTGGGCGTTACAATCGATCGGCATGGCGATAGCACGGGGCGATTACCGAAGCTGGATGGGTAAGAGATTCAACGACTCGGCTTGAGCCTCAAGATACTCTTGGCGATGGAAAGCTTGCTCCATGTGATCGGCATGGAGAATCTCCCCGCTAGAGCGCGTAACGCTGGCGTTGCGCACACCCCAGGGTCGAGGCGACAGAACCCCCCTGTATCCCCCCTTCGTAAGGGGGGAAAAAAGGAGACTCCTCGCTGGACACCACCACGATTTGCCCCGAAGGGGCCAAACAAATCAGCCCGGGGCAACGCCCCGGGAACCGAAAAACCCCATGAACAAGCCCTGAAAGGGCGGCACAGGCGAAGGCTCCGACCTAGTCGGTTTCGCCCTTACAGGGCTGCCCTCGGGGTGGTCGTCGCCACCGTCCCGGGGCGTTCAACTTATTCCATTTATGTCGTAAGTCTTTATGTCAGAACAATTTCCCTCCCAGGATCGTATCTATGTATGGAAGTAGAGACAATCCTCAGAGGAGGGCAACTATGGAACTGGAACTCTGGCCGCAACTGTATCACCTCGTCATGGCGGTGGGTGGCTCGATCCGCCAGGTCAACGTCTCCTACCAGCCCCACATCTTGGTCCTGGTCCACCTGTGGGCCGCCCTTCACGATCGACCGGCCTGCTGGGCTTGTGATCCTCGGCACTGGAAGACCACGACGCTCCAGCCGGGTCGTTTACCCGCGCCCTCGACTCTGAGCCGACGACTCCGGAGCTTGGCCGTGGGCGTCCTCATGCGGACTTTGGCGACGCGGCTCCGCGATGTAGTCCCCCCGCGGTTGGTACAGATCCTCGACGGTAAGCCCTTGCCGGTTGGTGGTGCCAGTCACGATCCGGATGCCCGCAATGGCCACGGCGCCGGCAAGATCGCCAAGGGCTACAAATTGCACGCCGTCTGGAGCAACCGTCCGATGCCCGAGGTGTGTTCGATCACACCGCTGAATGTCGCCGAGACCAAGGCCGCCGAGCAGTTGCTGCCGGAATTGGCCGACTGCGGCGGCGGTGGCTACGTGCTGGGCGATGGCGAGTACGACGCCAACCCGGTCTTCGACGCGGCGGGCGCCGCGGGCTACCAGTTGGTAGCCCCGCGCGAGGACCCCAAGGCCGGACTGGGACACCGCCGCCAAAGCCCGTACCGCCTCCGCTGCATCGAGCTGTTGCAGGGAGATTTCGGGAAGAGCCTCTACGCGATGCGCGGCGCGATCGAGCGATCCTTCGGCCAGGCGACCTCCTTCGGTGGCGGCCTGGGTCCGCTGCCGGCCTGGGTGCGCCGGTCGTGGCGGGTGTGGCGTTGGGTCTGGGCCAAACTGCTGATCAATGCTGTGCGGATCGTGAATCGACAAGGACTTACGTTCCAAATGGAATAAGTTGGTTGCCCCGGGCTGGTATGTTTGACCCCTTCGGGGCCACGATCCGCTTCGGCCGGCCCCGGTCCTGGTGGTATTGGGCGAGAAGTCTCGAAAAAAGACCTACGGAGCGGGCCGTTTCCTTTCCCCCCTTACGAAAGGGGGTACGGGGGGGTTCATCGGGGAGGGTTCCGAGCGTGCGCAACACAACAGCGAACCGCTTTAGCCCAACTTCCGCACCCTACCTCGTAGAACCCCTCGTTTTCTAGGGTCTGCGATGTTTTTCAGTCACTATGTCCGGGCTGGGTTGGTCGTAGGTCCATCCTCACCATGCTACCGCAAGATCCTGGCCAATCCAGATGGATACGCTGGGATTTCGTCACTACAATGACCAAAAACAGGGGACACAACGCAGAAAACAAGGTTTTTTCGAGCGCGAACGCCCCCGAAATTGGCTATCTCTTAATTCCTTCCTGCGGAAGTCGGGTTAGTTCGACGACTTCCAACGGTCCAACCTTCTGAGCGCTCAGACTTCCAACCCGATCGCGCGCATCAAGGCCAGGGCATTGCTGTGCTGGACGACGCCGGGGCGCATCCGGTAGTCGAACAACATCTTGCCGTTGACGAGCTGATCTTCGAAATGGACATTGGCGACCCGAGGCGCAGGCGGTCGGCGATCTGGGCCAGGGTCAGGTCGTGGGTCGTGAGTAGGCCGATTGCACCCCGGTCGATCAAACCCGTGACGACCGATTCGGCGCCGACGCAGCGGTCGTGCGAATTGGTGCCGTGAAACAGCTCATCGAAGAGGAACAGGAGGGGGAGCGGGCCCCCGGCTCGGTCGACCAACTGCCGGACGCGGGTGATCTCGGCATAGAACCGGGAGCGGCCGGCCTGGAGCGAATCCTGGATCCGGAGCGTGGCGCCGACGGCCAGCAACGAGAGGCGGAGCCGCCGGGCGCGGACCGGCGCCCCGGCGAACGCCAGCACCGCATTGACACCGACGGTCCGGAGCAGAGTGCTCTTGCCCGACATATTCGACCCGCTCACGATCAGGACGCGAGCGGGATCGCCCAGGGAGAAGTCGTTGCGGATACAATCGTGTTCCGGAATCAAGGGATGGCCCAGGGCCTCGGCTTCATAACCGGTGGTCCCGTCCAGCTCCGGGAAGGGATCTGCCGGGTTCTCCGCCGCGTAGGCCCCGAGCGCGGAAAGGGCCTCGAAATTGCCGATGGCGTCGATCCAGTGGGCAACCTCCGGCCCGACGGTCCCGCGCCAGGCGTCGATCCGCATGGCGAGCTGCGTCGTCCACAGCCAGAGCGCCGCCAGGGGCATGAAGAGCTGATTCCGCCGATTATCCAGGAGGTTCAGTAGCCGGGCGAGGCGTCGGATCCGGACCGACGCCGGCAGACCCTCGGTCTCCAGCGCCGCGCGGAGCCGTTGCAACAGCGGGGTCTCGAACGGTTCGCGCTCCAGGCGAGAGAGGAGCTCCGAGAGGAGGACCAGGTCGTGCGTCCGCCGATCGACGTCGGCGAGGACATTGCGGACTCGCCGGGACAGGACCAGCGCGAAGTTCCCCTCGATGGTGAGGATGATCAGCAAGGGGAGAGCGGGAACCTCGAAGAATAACCAACCGATGAACGCAGACGTCGCCAGGACCGCCAGGACCGCCGCGATGATAGGCAGGACGGGGCCATGAAAGGCGCGCGGGACGGCACACCAGGTCGTGAGTGCCGCCGGGTCGAGGCCCGCGCGGACTTCGGCTCCCAGCAATTCGAGATCCTCGCGCAGGTCGAGGCGGGGACGCAGCTCATCGATCGCCGCGTGGCGTTCGTGGATCGCCGCCGGCGCCGCCGGTGAGAGGAGCCAGGATGCGAGCACTCCCTCGCCGGCCCGGGTCCGAGCCGTGCAGAGCCGCTCGAATATCGAACCCCGGCCGAAAAGGTCCAGGTCGGCCGCGTACGGGTGATCGACATCGAGGTAATCCAATCCCGCCACGCCCGTCCCGGCCCACCGGCCATCCAGCCGGGCCAGACCCTTCGCGTAGAACTCAACGGCACGACGCGCGCGGTTGCCCGCCCGATTGATCGGCTCATGCGAGACGACCAGCGCGAGGAACACTCCCACGCCGAGAATCAGCCACCACCCGGCGCCCTCCACGCCACGATAGACCAGATAAGCGGCGATCAGCATTGCGACAAAAGTTACGAGCCGGGCATCGGCGACTCGACGGTCCCACCGCGTCCACCGGTCCAGTGCCCGGCTTCGGTGGTCGAACCGCTGGTTGTACACCTGTCTCAGTCCAACGGAGTCATTCGACCTGCCCTCATCTTGCTCCACCATGGTCTCTCGTGTTCCTCAAACCTTCGTACCGCCGTCCGCGAATCCCGCCCCGAGGCCGGACTTTCCAATTCGGCCGCATCCCTTTAGAATCAACCCACGTCTGGCCCCTCGCCAGTTGTCGCCATCCCGATGAGGACCGCACCGCGAGGCTCTCGTGTCATCGACAGCATCGTCTCTCCAGACTCCCTTGCACCCATGGCATCAATCGCACGGCGCTCGCCTGGTGGAGTTCGGTGGGTGGTCGATGCCGGTCCAGTATACAACGATTGTTGATGAGCATGTGGCGGTCCGGCAACGGGTCGGGCTGTTCGACATCAGCCACATGGGGCGATTGACGTTCGACGGCCCGGGTGTCCTGGAATGGCTGGAGCGAGTCACGACCAACCAGGTCGCTCGGCTGGCGGAGGGTCAGATCCAGTATAGCCTGATGACCAACAACCACGCGGGTGTGATCGACGACATTCTGGTCTATCGGCAGCCATTTGCCTTCCTGATGGTCTGCAATGCCTCGAACCGGACGAAGGTGGTTGAGCAGTTGGAGCATCATCGCGATGACTCCGCGGGGACCATGCGCGATCGGACTTTGGATACGGCGATGATCGCGGTGCAAGGTCCAAAGGCGCTCGAGACACTCCAGCCCCTGTTCGACCAGCCACTGGAACAGGTCGGGTATTATCACCTCACCATGGGGCAGGTCCGGGGATGCGGCGGGGCCGTGATCAGCCGAACCGGCTACACGGGCGAAGACGGTTTCGAGGTTATCGTCTCGGCCGGGTCCGCCGTGGACCTGTGGAACGCGCTGCTGGAATCGGGAAAGCCGCACGGGATCTTGCCGTGCGGATTGGGCGCCCGCGACACGTTGCGGCTCGAGGCCGGGATGCCGCTATATGGTCACGAGCTTTCCGAGATGATCGATCCGTTCACGGCGGGAGTGGGGTGGGCCGTCAAGCTGGACAAGGGGGATTTCGTCGGGCGTGAAGCCCTGATCACCAGGAAGGCCGCCCACGTGCTCACGCGGATCGGCCTCATCCTGGAAGGCCGCCGGATCGCCCGGCAAGATGCGAGCGTGCTCGCCGGCGACCGCGAGGCCGGCCGAGTGACCTCGGGCACGTTCTCGCCGACGTTGCAGGCGAGCGTGGCGATGGCCCTGGTCGATCCGCGGATCGCCACGAATGAAACCGCGCTGGTGGTGGACATCCGAGGTCATCGCGAGCCCGCGCGCGTGGTCAATCTGCCCTTCTACAAGCGAAAGCACCCGACGGCCTCCTCTTGATTGTACGAGTCTTGTCTGTTCTTGACCCTTTTGGCGGATTCCTCTCAGGAACGCATTCCATGGACCCCAAGGATTTACGATTCACGCCGACCCACGAGTGGGCCCACCTTCAAGGTGAAGTCGCAACGGTGGGGATCTCCAAGTTCGCCGTGGACCAGTTAACTGATCTGACTGCGATCGATCTTCCCCCCATCGGAACTCATCTGGCCGCCGGCCAGCAATTCGGCGCGGTGGACAGCGTCAAGTCCGTCGGCGACCTCTACGCACCGGTTGCCGGTGAAGTCCTCGAGGTGAACGAGGACGTGGTCAAGAACGTCCAACTGCTCGGCGACGATCCCTTCGGCAAGGGTTGGCTGATCAAGATCCGCGTCGAGGACCCGTCCGCCATCGTGAAACTGATGGATCTCGAGGCGTACGAGAAGCAGGTGGCTGAAGAAGACCACTGAAAAGGCGGCTTGCGGGCAGATACCCGCGTAGGTCAGGCTTCCCAGCCTGACGTCCGGTCCTGTCAGGCTGGGAAGCCTGACCTACTTTCCGGAACAGACACCACATGGCGTACATTGCGAACACGCCCGACGACATCCGCGCGATGTTGGGCGCGATCGGACTCGACTCGCTGGAACAGCTCTTCGAGCAAATCCCCGCGGACCTGCGCCTGAATCGGCCGCTTCAGGTTCCCCCGGCCTTGACCGAGCTGGAGCTCACCAGCCAGGTGCAAAGTCGACTATCGCGGAACCAGGGAGCCGACCAGCGGGTATGCTTCCTCGGGGGCGGGTGTTACGACCACTTCATCCCGGCGGTGGTCGACAACCTGGCATCCCGGGGCGAATTCTACACGTCGTACACACCGTACCAGCCCGAAGCCAGCCAGGGGACGCTCCAGGCGACTTTCGAATACCAGACGTTGGTCACCCAGCTCACGGGCCTGGACGTCTCGAATGCCAGCCTCTACGACGGCGGGTCGGCCACGGCCGAGGCGATGTTGATGGCGCTGACCGTCACGCGTCGGTTCGGCCAGGTGGTCGTCGCCGAGTCGGTCCACCCCGAATACCGACAGGTGCTCGCAACCTACCTGGCGCAGATGGAGCCGAAGCTCGTCACCGTTCCCACACCGGGCGGACAGGCCGTCGCCGATGCGTTCGCTCAAGCCGTAACCGACCAGACCGCGGCCGTGGTCGTGCAATACCCCAACGTCTTCGGCCAGCTCGAGGACATTCGATCGATCCTCGCCGCGGCCCAGACCCGAGGCGCGCTCGCGATCGTGATCGTCGATCCGATCAGCCTGGGACTCCTGAACCGGCCTGGGGACTATGGGGCCGATATCGTGGTCGCGGAGGGACAGTCTCTCGGCAACCCCCTGGCTTTCGGTGGTCCTTACCTGGGGATCATGGCCTGCCGGGAGGCTTTTGTGCGGAAGATGCCGGGCCGGATCGTCGGCCAGACGACCGACCGGAACGGGAAACGGTGCTGGGTGCTGACGCTCCAGACCCGCGAGCAGCACATCCGCCGCGAAAAGGCGACGTCGAACATCTGTACCAACCAGGGGCTGCTCGCGCTGAGGGCCAGCATCTACCTGGCGGTCATGGGGCCGAGCGGCCTGCGGCAGGCGGCCGAGCTCTCCGCACGCAAAGCGCACTATGCCGCCGAGCGGCTCGCCGCGGTCCCCGGTCTCTCCCTCGCCTTCTCTGGTCCTTTCTTCAAGGAGTTCGTCGTCCGTTGCCAGAAGGACCCGAAGCGCGTGCTCGACGAGGTCGGCCGGCTCGGCTATCACGGCGGGATCGACCTCGGTCGCTGGTATCCCGACCTGGCCGATTGCATCCTCATCGCTGTCACCGAGAAACGCACGAAGGACGAGATCGATGGTCTGGCGGATGCGTATAATGAGGCGATGAGGAGAGTCGAACGCTGAGGACAGACAGGCCCCGCGGAGATTCGACCATGTCGACACAGACGCGCTTGATCACGGCGGATGAGTTCCTGGCCTGGCCCGAGGAGACGGGGTTCCGGCAGGAACTGATCCGCGGAGAGATTGTCACGATGCCGCTACCAGGATGGCGACACGGGAAGATCTCGCTGAAAATCGGTCGACTTGTCGGCAATTACGTCGAGGCCCAGCAAATGGGCGAGACTCTACGGCTGCCGAGACGGGTTTCCTCGTCGAGCGCGATCCCGATACCGTTCGGGGTCCGGATGTGGGCTTCGTCCGCACAGAGCGGTTGGCCACGATCACCAAGCCCGAGAAACACCTTCCGTTTGCACCCGACCTGGCGGTCGAGGTGATCTCACCCAGCGACGATGAAGATGAGGTCGCAGAAAAGGCTCAGATGTGGCTCAAAGCCGGCAGTTTACTGGTCTGGACGGTCGATCCCGAGCGCCGGACGGTCACAGTCTATCGGCCTGATGCCGAGCCGGTCACGCTGGATGAAAACCAGGAGATCGATGGCGGCGACGTGATCCCCGGATTCCGCTGTCGCGTCGCCGAGTTCTTTGCTTGAACGGATCACTTGGAAGACCATGTATAAACTCGATCAACAACCGCTTCTCTTCGAAACCAGCCGATCCGGTCGCACAACGGCGATCTTGCCGGATAGCGACGTGCCGGACCGACCACTCTCGTCGTTGATTCCCGACGCGCATCGATCGCCGGCTCCGCCCCCCCTGCCCGAGCTGGGCGAGCTGGACGTGGTCCGGCACTACACGAATCTCTCGACGCTCAACATGTCGATCGACGGCAATTTCTATCCGCTCGGCTCGTGTACGATGAAGTACAACCCGAAGCGGAACGAGCGTCTGGCGGCGCTGCCGGGACTCGGTGCACAGCACCCCTATCAGGATGAAGGAACGCTGCAAGGACTGCTCGGTATCCTCTTCGACCTTCAGGAGATCCTGGCCGAGATCGCCGGATTGCATGCCGTCAGCTTGCAGCCGGCGGCCGGAGCCCACGGTGAGTTGACCGCCCTGATGGTCGCGGCGGCCTACTTCCGCGATCGTGGGGAAACGCGGACCCAGGTCCTCATCCCCGACAGTGCCCACGGGACCAATCCCGCCTCGGCTCACATCGCAGGATTCGAGGCCGTGACGATCAAGAGCGATAGCAACGGACTGGTCGCGCTGGACGATCTTCGGGCCAAGCTGAACGACCAGACGGCCGTATTCATGATCACCAATCCCAACACGGTCGGACTGTTCGATCCCCAGATCGGCACGATCGCCCGGCTGCTCCACGATCGGGGGGCCCTGCTCTACCTCGATGGGGCCAACATGAACGCAATCCTCGGCATCGTGCGGCCCGGTGACATGGGTGTCGACCTGATGCACTACAACCCCCACAAGACCTTCTCCGGCCCGCATGGCGGCGGAGGTCCGGGAGCCGGTCCGATTGCCGTCCGGGAGCCCCTGGCGCCGTACCTGCCCGCGCCGATCGTCGCGCGGAGCGAAGCCGGTCTCTATCACCTCGACCACGAACGACCCAGATCGATCGGGCGGGTTCGAACGTTCTTCGGCAACACGGGAGTCCTCTTCCGCGCGTATTGCTATATCCGCAGCCAGGGACCCGAGGGACTGAAGCAGGTCGCCGAGCACGCGGTGTTGAACGCAAACTACTTGATGTCGCTGGTCAAGGGCACCTATCCGGTCCACTATTCCGGGCCGTGTATGCACGAGTTCGTCGCGTCGGCGAGGCCGATCGCCAAGGAGCGCGGATCCGGGCCATGGATATCGCCAAGCGGCTGATCGACTACAACTTCCACGCTCCGACCGTGTATTTCCCACTCATCGTCCCCGAGGCGATGATGATCGAGCCGACCGAGACCGAGAGCCGAGAGACCCTCGAAGCCTTCGCCGCGGTCCTCCGCGCAATCGCCCAGGAAGATCCGCATTCGCTCCACGATGCGCCACACACCACCCCGATCAGCCGTCCCGATGAGGTCAAGGCCGCCAAGACGCCGGTCCTCAAATGGCAGCCGGCCTGAGGTCGAGGCGTTCCAGATTCAAGCGATCACTTCCCGATCCCTTTTTCCCGCCTGGCACGCGCGGCGGCTTCGTTCATCGCACGGAACTGTTTCCAGGAGATGACCTCGATCCCCAGCTTCTGGATTTCGGCGGCCATCATCATAGACGTAAAGATCTGGCGGTCGCCATCGCGGTTGGCGGCGCTACCGGTGACCGCGCGTAACTCATCGTCGAGGACACCACAATGGATGATGAGCTGGCTGACACCCGGCGGCAGGGCCCGCAGCGCCTTCAGGTAGTCCTGAACCCTCTGCTCGTGCGTATTGCCCCCGTAAAACTGGACCAGGTTGTCGAGCACCGGTAATCGCTTCTCGTCCAGTGCTGCCAGCAAAGCCTTCCCTCTCTCGCGTAAGGAGGGATACGCCTCAACGATCGGGCCTTCGATCTTGCGGAGGAAGAGCACGGGGAGGTTATACTTCAGGCCGAGCCGGACATAGACCTCGACCAGGTCGGGCCGGCTCACCACGGCCCCCATGTGTGTGTCGAGATGGCTGAGGGGAATTCCGAGTGCCCTGGCGCGATCGATCTGGGCCGTGAGCTCGATCTCGACCTCCTCAACCTTGGCGTGCTTGGCCACCGATTGCACGTCGCGATAGAGGTAGCCGTCCTGATCCAGGAGGCTCGGGACTCTGTCCCGACCGGCTACGGGTCCCCATCGGTAGACCTGCCACTCCGAGTTGAGCGTGAGATGAACCCCATAGTCCTTGTCCGGATGCGCCCGGGCGTATTCCGCGAATTCCTTGACCCACGGACAGGGGATCATGATGCTGCACGACGAGACGATTCCTTTCTCCAGCGCCTCGACCGTCGCCCGGTTCACGGAATGGCACATACCGGCGTCATCCGCGTGGATGATCAAATACCGCTTGCTCTCCGCTGGGCCGTCGCCCGCCTCAGCGGTACGAGGTCCGTTCGATACGAGCAGGAACAGGCCGAGCGTGAGCGCGAGGATCGTTCGGGCGAGTCGCATGGACATCACGTCTCCAAGGAACAGGGTGAGTGCCAATTTTAATGATCAAATGAGCAGAATTCTCGGGATTGCGGCTCGGTCCGACCATCTCCGGTCTATCGTAGAGAGGCGTGAGTCACGCTATTCACGCACAGGTATTCCACGTCGGGATCTCGGATATCGAACGCGTCGAATCGCTGAACGCGTTCCGTCGGAAGGCCATTGTTTGAGATCCGGGACAAGCTGTTCTGACTTCGGGCCGAGACTTCGGAGCGCCCGAGCGAACACGGTTTTCTGCTTCTTGGGCGCGGTTTTCCATGCTTTCGCCAGGCTTGCAAGGACGCGGTCCTCGTCGAGCGTCCCTCGGCTGATCTCGGCAAGAGCCTCGGCGATGACTTCACGGACGACATCGGAAGACTCCGGGGCGGCCTCGAACGTCGAGATGAGGAGTGGCACGGCGGATGCCGCGGATCGGCCGAGGATTCCCAGAGACCAGGCGGCCTCAGCCTGCATTACTTCACTCCCAGCCTTCAACGCGAAAGAAGCTTTCGCCTTCGAGGCTGGCGAGACAGGGCGGTTGGGGTCCGATCCCTGTTCCGTTTCACTCGCACGCTTCAAGACCTCACAGAGAAGTCTCGACGGCCCCAGGTGGGTGATCCGTATCCGGCGTGAGCTCTCCGATCGCCCCGGCCGCCATCGCGATGATACGCCGGCTGGAATGCGCAATCGTTCGCATCGGCAGGTTGAGGCGTTTCGAGTTCCTTGCGAATCAACGCGAGGATGGGGGGCAGGGCCGGCCTGGCGTCGCGCCCCATGTGGTTAATCGCTGCCGTGCAATTGAGACGCACATCAATGTTCTTGCTCGACAATCCTTCGATCAAGGTTGGTAAGACCAAGGGTTCGAGGCGAACGAACCAAAACACTTCCCTGAATGCATCGCGAACAACCGGACTTTCGGTCGGAATGCGTCGCAGCACCACGGGAACAAGCAACTCGGGACCCTTGCGATAATAGATCAGGGCCTCTGCTGCAGCCATTCGGACATGCTCATCTTCATCGTCCAGGCACGCGACCAGTCGAGGTGGCGGAGCGTCGAGCCCCCCGATCTCGGCCACCTTTGCCAGGGATTTCGCCGCTCCAGGCGCGGAGATCCGAGGTGCGATCGACGACTGCGGTGACAGCGGTGATGACCTCGTCGTTCTCGCTCTTGGTCCGCTCGTGGGGAGGCCACAAGTTCTCGAGTCGCTTCCTGAGTTTTTCGATAGGAAGGGCGCGGTCTGAGAAAGGCGGCAGCCCTTTCTCATCGATATCCACGACCGCCTTGCCATCTCCATTGAAGATGCGCAATTGCAGCACATGATCCACGTCCGCCACAATGATCAGGCTTTTGCCCGCTGTCGGGATGCCCGACGCGTCGGTCAACGCGGGCATCAATCGTAGGTCATACCCGCGTATTGGCGAAGACTCCTCGAGCAGGACCGCAAGCGCCTCCTCGGCCTTGGGGCAGAGCGCCACGATCGTCGGGTCCCGTTCATCCGTGGCGGGCCAGTCCAGACGACTCAGGCGAAAAATCGAGTTACCGACGACGAAAGCCGCCGCTTCCCGAACCATCTCCGATTCGTCCTTCATGGCCCGAATGAGATTAGGAAACACCTGCGCGAAGTCAGCCGGATCCGTCAAGTCACCGGAGAGTTCGTGGATTGCCGACATTCTTTGAGAATCATCGCCATGTTCGATCTGCCGGACGATGACCTCGATCGGTTTCCGGGCTCGATCCCTCTGGCCAACAAGATTTCCGAGGGCCCGGGCAAACCGGACGATGACCCTTCTCGCTCGATACTGCCCCGGTGATAGGAAAATGTAAATGCCAATGGCCGCCACAATGACCGCGAGAGCGGTCAAAACAACCCCAACTTTTCCGATTCTTTTGCGGCGATCGGGAGCGTCCGCCATGGTCCGACCTCCGAAACCGAAGAACACGCATCGCCAGGGGCGTCGGCCAGACACTTTCATGTTTGTCGCCCGTTGACCTTCGCCACAAATCGTGGGAGCTCGGGCGCGCCCCGGAGGCGAATTGTACCTCGAAGTTGGCGGATCTGCGAGAGTTCAGGGTGTCGTCCTGGAGTGCGGACTTCCCCCATTCCGGCTCTACTTTCGGGGAACGGCCCTGGTCTCACTTCCCGAAAACCCGAATGGCGGGGAAAAGCGGAAACAGCGGCTGAAGTCGTTCGGTCGCATCCAGAACCCGGTAGAGATCACCGAGAAGCCCGATTATCCTCGGGAGAATCCGAGGGCCAATCCGACCGACTGCGGCCAAACCGCGACGGGTTCGTCAACGCCAGCGAAGGGGAATAGCATGCTTTCGAGAAGTTTGAGATGGATGTGCGCGCTGACAGTGGCGCTGTTGGGACTCCAGGCTGTCGTCGCGGCGGCGGCCGATGGCCCTAAGATTCGCGCCGGGGCGGCCGACAAGGACATCACGCCTCCTATCGGAATCCCGATGTGGGGATACGGGGCGCGGCACCATGCGCCCAGCGAGGGCACGCTTGACCCTCTGATGGCCAAGGCGGTCGTCATCGCGGCGGGCGACGACAAGCTCGCGATCGTCGGAACGGACCTGGGCCGCGGTCCCACCGAAGCCATGATGACGATCATCCGCCGGGAAATCGCGGAGAGGGCCGGCATCCGCCATGTCCTGATCTCCGGAAGCCACTCGCACCACGGACCCGTCATCGAGCTGCTCGACGAGCCCGGACTGGGAAAGGGGAAGTTCGACGCCGCGGTGGCCTATTCCCAGAATCTGCCCCATCTGCTCGTCGAGGTCATCCTCGAAGCCGACCGGGCCTTGAAACCGGCCCGGCTCGGGGTTGCAACCGAGTCGGTCACGTTGAACCGCAACCGGCATACGAAACGGCAGCCGAAGGCCACCGATCCGATGCTGGCGGTCCTTCGCTTTGACGACCTGGCGGGGAAGCCGATCGCCATCCTGGTCAACTTCGCCGCGCACCCGGTCATGACCGAGGGCAAGATCCTCAAGTACTCGGCCGATTACCCGGGTTTCCTCAAGAACAAGGTCGAGACCGAGCTCTCCACCAAGTGCATCTTCATGCAGGGGGCGGCGGGCGACATGAGTCCCAACCCGTCGTCTGGCCCCTGGGAACCGAAGAACTTCGGTCAGATCCTCGCCGACCGCGTGATTACGTTGGCACGTGCGATCAAGACCGAGACCCCACCGCACCCGTCGATCAAGGGCATGGTCGATACGTTCCACTTCAAGACGCGCGTTCGACCTCAAGGACCCCAGGGTCGCCGGCGTTTTCGAACGAAGCTTCTTTCCCGAGATCACGCACGCCTACGCCAAGCTCTACGGCGAATCCCTCGCCGCCGAGCTGAACACGGTGCTCCTGAACGGTGAGATCGCCCTGGTGGGAGGCTCGGGCGAGTTCTTCTGTAACCATGCCAATCGGCTCAAGGCACGCTCGTACGTCAAGCACACCCTGTTCTTCGGCTATTGCAACGGCCATTCGATGTATTTCCCGACGATCGAAGCGGCCTCGGAGGGGGGTTACGGCGCCGATCCGGGCGTTTCGCTGGCCGAACTCGGAGCGGGCGAGCAAATGATGGACAGGGCCCTGCTCAATATCTACCGGCTCCAGGGGAAATTCGCCCGGGAACGAAGATAGCCAGGAACCGATGCCGCTGCGGTCAGCCCGGCGATATAAGCCGCCATAACCGGATCGCGAGTCTCCTCCAACGACAACTGTCAATTCAGCCGGCTTGACCGCGGGTGCGCCACTCGGGACGATAAGGGTATGAGCCATCGGGCCGAAGGACGTTCCACTCGACGGCCTCCCGAGGGGTTTTTTTGCACAAGTCTTGAGGAACCCGGCGATGAGTCGAGACTTCGAGGACTCCGGTCTGCGCCCCCCGCGTCGCAAGAAGCCGGGGTCCACTCCTCCACCGCTGCCGGATTCCGGTCCGAATGGGTCGGCGATGGACCCCTCGACGTTCCGGCCGAGTCCGGTCGGCTCCGGCGGCTCGACGAAGCCGCGCGCGACGAGGTCGGGAGTCAACCGCGATCGCTCGGAGAAGAAAACGGAAATCCCTGCCGCCGGGCCGACCTGGACCGAGCGGATCCTCTTCGGCCGCGTCAGCTCGGGTCAGCTCGCGCAGTTCTGCCGCCAGTTCGGGACGTATCTCCACTCCGGTATCGATTTCTCGCGGTCGCTCTCCAGCCTGGAGAAGCAGTTTGCCAGGACGGCTCTCGGACCCGTGATCGGCCGCCTCCAGGTCGCGATCCGTCAGGGGTTGACCCTGGAAGACGCGGTGGCCGCGGAGCCACGGACGTTCGACCCGATGTTCGTCAGCATGATCAAGGTCGCCGAGGCGCGCGGGGCGCGCCGGAGACCTTGAAGATGCTGGGACGGCATTACGAGGCCCGGCAGCGACTGATCCGCCAGGCGCGCTCAGCCATGATCTATCCCATCATCGTCTTGATCGTGGCCGCGGGCTCGATCGGCGTGATCACCGTCTTCGTACTGCCGAAGATCCTGGCGCTCATTCAAGATCTCCCCGGCAAGAAAGAGTTGCCCGGAATCACGGTCGCGCTGATCACCTTCAGCCGATTCATGGCAACGCTCGGCTGGTGGCTCATCCCGGCGGTCCTAGTCGGATCGGGTTTCGCTCTCCTCCAATTCTACCGGAAGCCCGCCGGCAAGGACCTTATCGATCGCCTGGTGCTGATGATGCCGGTATTCGGCTCGCTCTGCCGCAAAGTGGACACCACGCGATTCGCCCGGACCCTCTCCGTGCTGCTCGATGCCGGCCTCGACTACGGCCGATCCATCGACCTGACCGCCGACGTGCTGATGATGAGCCCGATCCGCCAGGCCGTCCGCTCGTGTCGCGCTGAGGTCCTGGCGGGAAAGGACCTCAGCGCGACCCTATCCCGAAGCCGGCAGTTCTATCCCGACGTCATCGCCATCGTCTCGTCCGGCGAGGAAACCGGAAAGCTGCCCGAAAGCCTCACGCATCTGGCCGACGACTACGAGGAACAGGTTGAGACCATGGTCAAGAACCTGGGTCAGCTCGTGCAGCCGTTGCTGATGCTCATCCTCGGCGGATTCGTGGGCTTCGTCTGCATCGCCCTCCTCATGGCCTACGCCCAGACGCTAATGAATCTCTCGGGAGGATAGGCGAGGATCTTCTCAGCAAGCTGGTGCGCTCCCGGACTGTAAACCGACAATCCACCGAGATGAGGCATGCCACTGCGCGACCACTTTCAACCGCCGCTCTCCCTTCATCGATCCTGGGAATCGTTCCATGCATGCTGGGCAACATCGATTGCGGCGCAGCTCAATATCCGGCTCCCCAAGCGTTTCTTCGCGGAGGTACACACTCAACTGGGGAGTAAGGTTGAGGACGATGTTGTCGAGTTCGAGAGCCTCGACGAATCCCTCGATGAATCGGAGGAGACGCCGGGCAACGGCGAAGGCGGAGGGGTAGCCGTCGCGGTCTGGGCACCTCCGGTAGCGCAGTCGATTGTGAGCGATGGGTGGGCTTTGCGAGGATTACGGCCATGAGGAAGCGACGATCCGGGTCTACTCTCGAGTTCTGTTTGATTATGACGGCCCTCGGAGCCCTCGCGCTCGGTCCATCCGAGGCGCGGGCTGGCTGGCGAGCGGGCACGGCGCGGGTCGCGATCACGCCCAAGTCGCCGATGTGGATGGCGGGCTACGCTGCACGGACTCACGCCTCGGAGGGTGCGGTGCATGACCTCTGGGCCAAGGCCCTGGCCCTCGAGGAGCCAGTCGGCCGGCGCGCCGTGCTGATCACGCTTGACGTCTGCGGCATCGATCGAGAACTCTCCGACCGCATTCGCGATACGCTTCAAATGCGTCACAAGCTGGACCGCGACCGCATCGTGATCGCCTGTTCGCACACCCACTGTGGTCCTGTTGTCGGTACCAACTTGCTGACGATGTACAAGATCGACGATGCCGAGAGGAATCGGATCGCCGAATACGCGAAGACGCTCGAGACCACCGTGGTGAACGTCGCCGGTGAGGCACTCGACCGGCTCCAGGATGCGCGCATGTCCTGGGGCAACGGGCGCTGCGAATTCGCCGTCAATCGCCGCGCCAATCGCGAAGCGGACGTTCCCAAGCTGAGGCAGCGACTCGCTCTGCAAGGTCCCGACGATCACGATGTCCCGGTGCTGCGCGTCGCACGGCCGGATGGTTCGCTCATGGCGGTGGTTTTCGGTTACGCCTGCCATTGCACCGTGCTCGACTTCTACAAGTTCTCCGGCGATTACGCAGGCTTTGCCCAGGTTGATCTCGAAACGCGATTTCCGGGCGCGACGGCTCTGTTCGTCGCGGGCTGCGGCGGCGATCAGAATCCGATCCCCCGGCGGCGCTCGACCTGGCCGAGACCTACGGGAAGCAGCTCGGTACCAGCGTGGCGAGCGTCCTGGCCACGCCCATGCAGACGATCGACGGGTCGATGGAATCGGCCTACGAGGAGATCCCGCTCGCCTTCGCCAACCTCCCGACGCGCGAGCAGCTCGAGCGCGACACTCAGTCCGACAACTTCTACATCGCCAGCCGGGCCAAGCATCTCCAGAAACGGATCGAACGTCTTGGCCATCTCGAACCGGACTATCCCTATCCGGTCCAGGCCTGGCGCCTTGACGGGCTGACCTGGATCTTCCTGGGCGGCGAGGTCGTCGTCGACTATTCCCTACGGCTGAAGCGTAACCTCGGCTCATCGCACACCTGGGTCTCGGCCTATTGCAACGACGTGATGGCCTACATCCCTTCGAAGCGTGTCCTAAAGGAAGGCGGCTACGAGGGCGCCACGGCCATGATCTATTACGGCCAGCCCTCGCCGTGGTCGGAAGCGGTCGAAGAGTCGATCGTCGCTGCGGTCGGCCGAGTATCCGACGCGGTGAGACCGAAGCCTTAGAGCGTTGGGAAGCTGCGAACCGACGGCGCATCGCGAACCCCGCCGGGTGTCTTTTCCGCCACCAGGTCGCTGCACTGACGGTTCGCGGGAACCGCCAGCAGCCGCGCGGTTAGAAGTCGGTCAGTCGTTGCGTAGCTTGCTGCTTCCGAACTCTCTTAGAGACCCCCATTAACCCACGGAAATCGGTCCGAGCCCGAGGGAAATGCCAAGAATGACGCTGTCGAGATTTCCTCCCTGGCGAGCAATCGGTCCGATCGCCTTGCTCAGCAGTCTGAGTGTGTTCTGGTTTGCTGAGACTGTGGCCGATCCCGACATCTGGGGCCACATCCGATTCGGCCAGGACATCTCGAGCACAGGTCAGCCCATTCAGACCGATAGATACTCCTATCGGACTGCAGGACAGTCCTGGATCAATCACGAGTGGCTGTCCGAAGTCATCTTTGCCATGGTCTACAACCGATGGGGGCCGCCAGGGCTGATCGCAGCCAAGGTGCTCGTCAGCCTGCTGATCGCCGGGCTGAGCTATGTCCATCTGGGTCGTTGTGGCCTCGGGCCCGGGCGCTCGCTGATGCTGCTGGTGCTCATCGGTTTCCCGTATCAGATGGGCCTGGGCACGATCCGGCCTCAGATATTCACTTACGGTCTCTATTTCGTGGTGTTGCTCCTGCTCGAGCGCGCGGAGGCAGGGTATGAGTCCACCCTATGGGTCTTGCCGATCATCTTCGCGGCCTGGGTGAACCTGCACGGCGGGGTCCTCGCGGGCGTAGGCATCGTCCTGGGCTGGCTGCTGGTGCGCCGCCTCGCGGTCCTCCGAGACCATCACCACACTCCGCTCGGATACCTGGTCGATCTGGGCCAACTGGGACTTCTCGGCTCGATCTGCGGGCTTGCACTGTTATTCAACCCCTATGGCGTGGAGCTCGTGCAATTCCTGCTCCGAACTGGCACGGTACCCCGGCCCGAGATCATCGAGTGGACGCCCGTGCGATTCTCGAGCGTGCCGGGAATCCTCTATCTCGGACTCGTGCTGATCGGCGCGATCAGTCTGATCCGGAGTCGACGCCCAAGGAAACCGGCGGCAGTCCTCATTCTTGTCCTCACGGCGATCCTTCCTCTCATCGCCCATCGTCATTACCCGTTGTTCGCTCTCTCGCTGGTGGTTCTGGGCGGAGTGCACATCGCGGACGCCTGGAATCAATGGCGGCCGCTTGGATCACCATCCGTTGAGGAATCGACTCCAGCCACGGCGCTGAGTCTGTTCATGTCGGTGTTGCTCATCGGCATTTCGCTCCCGCGTTTCGGCTGCATTCGCATCGAGCCAATCTACTTCCCTTACCCGGCGCGGGCGGTCGCATTCCTGAATCAGAGCCGGTTTCATGGGAACATGGTGGTCCCTTTCGACTGGGGTGAGTATGTCATCTGGCACCTGGGGCCCGAGGTCAAGGTCTCGATCGACGGCAGACGCGAGACGGTTTACTCGGACCAGAGCTATCGGCAGTCGCTCGACCTCGCACGAGGAAGCGGTGCCTGGGATGCCTTGCTGAAAACGGGGTCGCCCACGGATCTCATCCTGATACCCAAGAGATGGCCGGTCGTTGTCCCGTTGAGCCGTATGACGGGTTGGATATCTCTCTATCAGGACTCCTATTGCATCATCTTCGCCCGTGAGGGGCTCCCGGACCTCGACCGGATTGTCCAAACTCCGGTCCCGACCCTCCCCGACAACGGTAACCAGCTCTGCTTTCCCGCTCCCGGGAAACGGAGTGCCGCCGGTGGGAAAGGACGGAAACCAGCGGAGGTCCCGTGATCCCCGCGCATTGAATGAAGCTCTGTCGGACCGGTGCCACGGGTTCCCGAGTTCGGCGCAACCGGCCAAGCCGGTTCTGAAGGGGGGGTGAATTCGAATCGCCTCAGGGTGTGTGCAACCCAAACGTTAAGCACTCTCACTTCGGCTCAAGCGATCGCCGCGGGTTCCGCGACGCCTCCACCGAGCCGGTCCCGTTTCTCCTGGAGCGTATCTCGTGCAATCGATGAGCCGACTTGCCCATCGTCGCTTGGTTGAGAACGAAATGTGCGGGTTACGCCGGGCAGAGGCCTGCGAGGTCGCGGATGGCGGCCTCGGCGATCGGCGCCGGGCACGACCAGACGAGGAAGAAGAGGGCCTGCCGTGCCCACCGCTGGGCCGGCTCGCTCCGGAGGAATCCCGTCCCTTTTCGCGCGGTCAGATAGGCCTGCGTCGAGCGGAGGACCAGGGCGTTGGCCTGGGTTCGGATCTGGCTGGCAGTGGAGGCGTCGGGCTCGCCTCGCGCATGGGCCATGAGCTGGACCCAGAGCGCGCGCGACGTCTCGCAGAGAACATCCAACGGTTCGAGGAGTTCGCTCCGGTCCGGCGCCAGGGCGACCAGGGCCGATAACGCCGCGCGGGCCTGGCCGAGTGCGAGGGCGGACGTCTCCAGCCCTCCGGTTCCTACCGCACCGGCGTGCGACAGGACCTCGGCCGCGGGCCCGGCCAGGAGGTCGGAATCATCCACCTCCACGTCTCGAAGATCGACCTGCGACGTGCACGACGCCTGGAGCGCCGCCAGTGCGAAGGGCGGGCAAATCGTCACGCCCGGCCGATCGGCCGGCAGCGCGATCAGCATTTGCCGGCCGTCGTCGAGTGCCGCGCCCGTGACGATGAGGTTGGCACGCGAGGCCGCCGTCACCCAGGGCATCGTCCCGTTCAAACGATAACGGCCGGGCGCAACCTCGAAGACGTGGATTGCCTGCGCACCCAGTCGCCGCGAGGTCGTCAGGTGCGAGATGCCGACCGTCGCGACGGCACGCTTCCGGCCGACGGCATTCAGCCAACGGTCGGCTGTCGGGTTCGCCGGCGCGGCCAGCAATCGGCGCAGTGCCGCATCGTGCTGGGAAAGGATGAAGACCGCGGTGAGGCTGCCACCGGCCAGCCGCGCGTAACGCTGGACCAGCAGCGGACGACTACAGGCTTCGCCACCGCATTCGCGGGGAAGCGTCCACCGGGACGCCCCGAGGCGCTCGATCGTTCCCCAGAGTGGTTCCGGCCATTCCGCTTGATCGGCTGATCGGCCATCTTCGCTGGCGAGTTCCTCGGTCGCGGTCGCCAGGTGTGGGTCCAGCGGATCGGCCTCAGTCCATGCCAGCTTCCCCGAAAGACCGTTGCTCATCAGGTTGCGCTCGCCTTACATGGCTCGGCCCCGGCCCGACGGCGGAGACCGAATCCTAAACAGCCAGATCCGCCTCGCAGAGGAGATCGAAGCCCATGCTGTGCAAGGTCATGTTCGCCTGCTCGATATTATCGACGTGGAGCGCCACGGCCCCGCGATTCCGCGGATGCACGAGCAACGGGTAGGCATAGTGGATGTTGATCTCGGCCTGGAGCAGCGCCACGCACATGTCGGAGAGCGAATGCGGGCCGGTGGGCAGCTCGACCACCAGCAGCTCGTTCTCGGCGAACGCGTGCTTATTCAGGGCGAGGATCTCTCGGCCCTGCTCGGAATGACTCAGGAGCAGCCGGAGGATCGAACAATCGGCCGAATCAGAAATGGTCAGGCCGACGATCCGAACCTTCGACCCCTGAAACGAGCGGTAGACCTCGAGCAATTGACCTACGCGGTTCTCGAGGAAGACCGAGAATTGCGTGATCGAGGGCCAGCTCCGGCCATGCATCGTTTCCAGCTCGACGTCGCCGCCAGCATCGTCCTCGGCGAAACTCATGTAGGTCCTCACAATGCTCGATCGCGTTACTCGAGCGAACTCGTTCTCCCCGCGAGGCCCCCGCCCCGTGAGATCGCTTGTTCAGGAGCCCTGACAAGGAGGGCGAAGTCGTGGAGCCAGTCCCCTCTCGTCCGGGGAACCAAGGCTCGGCTTAAGCCCCGGCCCTCTCGATCCCGAAACGCATTCGGCTGCCTCTAATAGGGAGTTTAATTTTCTTAACGGACTCTGGTCAATGGCCTGGCAGGGTGTCGGTCGGACGGTTCGCCGCGAATCGAATCCGTGCGTCCGGATCGGACCGAGCCCTTCCACAGCGTTATCGCAGCCGAAGGACGCCCAGATTCTCGGACTGAATGCGTTCCAGCCGGGTCTCCAGGATGGCCGGGGTTGCGGGGGCGGCGACGACTCGGCCATTCAACTCGGTCGGACGCCTCTCGATCAGCCATGCCACCATCTCGGCGGCAATCGATGGGTCGACTTCCTTGCCTTCGGCGAACGCTTCATTGAAGCGGGGCAGCCATCGCCGCCCCTCGCGACTATCGATGAGACCGCGGACGACCCCCGTCGGAACCAGTCCGGGAGTCACGGCGTAAATGACGATGTTTTCCGCAGCCAACTCCTGGCCGAGCGATTCGACGAGGCGGACCAGCGCGGCCTGAGCACACCCGTAGCCCGTCGCAAACGGAAGCGCCCCTGGTGGCCAGGACCGACCAGGACCGTAATCGATCCCTTCGCGGATTTGCGGAGCCAGGGGAGTGCCGCACGGATGGCATGATGGACGCCGCGTACCGCGGTCTCGACGTCATCCCACCAGAGATCCGCGTCGACAATGGCGGTCGGCCCGATCCCGCGCAGCCGGCCGACTGCGCATACGAGGGCGTCGAGTCCGCCCAGTACACCGGCAATTCGGGTCGTCGATGCCTCGAGCCTTGCGCGGTCCCGGACATCACAGACCTGAGAGCATGCGAATCCCCCTGCCCCTTCGATCGCCGCGACCGCGGCGCTCAGGTCGATCTGTGTCCTGGCGATGAGTCCGACCGCGGATCCCTGCGCGGCGAGCCACTCGCCCGCTGCTCGTCCCAACCCACGGCTGCCCCCGGTGATCAACACGCGATTCGCCTGGGACTGCATCGATGGATCCTCCCTTGCTTCGCACACAGAGTCATCGACGAGCCGCCACGATACCGCCACGTTGGATTATGGTCGGCCGCGAATTCGGGTGACAAGGCGATCCTTTCGATCGGCGGGTCGCGTGTCCCGGACACGAGATTGGGTTCGGCGCCCGCGGACGGCGCGACCTGTTGACTGTCCCGAATGCGATGAGAATCCGGGAGATGACGATCCGGAATGCCGCCGAGCGGCGAAATCGCGCGTTTTGGGCATTTCGCCAATTCGACCGAATGATTGGACGGCTGTCGGCCGAATACTAGGACGTGATGCGTTCGAATATTGAAGAGCGCGGCAACGTCTGCACAGAATGGGAAGATGTCACGGTGGTGCGTGGGGAAGGGATCGGATGATCTCCCACAGTTTTGTCGGTGACTCGGGCCTGGGAGGGAACGGCAGGATGGTTCGGCCCTCCGGCGTCGGCCCCGTCCAGAAAGGGACAAGCGCGATGCAGTGTCAACACCTTTGTCTGGTCCGGGCCCTGGCGGCCGCGGGCCTTCTCAGTGGAATGCTGTTCCTGGGCGGGTCAATTGCGACGGCCCAGACACCGGCTCCGGTGACCACGGAGCCGTCCGCGCCGCCGGTCGAAGTCGTGACCGCAACGGTTGACCTCCTCCAGGCCAGCAAGTCCGGCGAGCTGGCGGTCGTGACCCGCGGTCACGGCCAGGATCAGGTCCGCATGACGATCAAGAACAACTCGAGCCGTCGGTTGAGCGTGATCATTCCGCCGGGCCTTGTGGCGTCCAGCAAGGTCGCCCAGCCCGGTGGCGGGGGCGCCGGCGGCCGTGGCGGCGGCCTTCAGAGCATCGGCCTCGGTTCGGTGACCAACCGGGAAGGCGCCTTTGGCGAGTTCCAGGGTGAGGCGATTGCCGGGCTGCACTCCGTCGCGCCGACCGTGGACCCGGTCAGCCACGCGGTGGCCGTCCCCGCCGGCGAGACGATCGAGGTTTCTATCCCCGGCGTCTGCCTGAATTACGGGCTCGCAGCCCCGAGTGGTCGCGACAAACTGACCCTCATGGACGTTGACACCTATACGGCTGACCCTCGCATCCGCAAGGCACTGCGGAGCCTGGCCACCCTTGGCACCAGTCAGGGGGTCGCCCAGGCCGTCATGTGGCGGCTCTGTAACGACCTGCCGTTCGAGGTCATGATGGAGCAGGCCGGCGGCAAGGTTATGAACGGCCACGAGATCGCGCTGGCCGCGCGATTCGTCGAGGCGCTCGACGACTCGAGCGCGAGCGAGCTGGTCGAGTCTTCGGCACTCAGCGAGTCGCGTCTCTTCATCCAGGTCCAAGGCGAAGGGACCCTCAGCCGCGACGCCCGACGGCTCCAGGGTCAGCTCGACGGTCTGCGCGTGATGGGACTCCCTCTCAAGGTCATCGAGGCCGACGGGCTTCCGGCGGCGACGGCCCCTTCGCTGGCGCTGAAGGTCTTCTTGACCGAGGCCCGGACGGGTGAGACCCGCGGCCGGATCGTGGTCACTACCTGTGCCGCGCCCAACGCCTGGTCCCCGTTCGGGAAAGTGTCCTTCCGCGAGAATTCGTCGATATCCGTGGTGGATGGCGCCACGCTCTCTCGGGCCATCGATCGCGCTCTGGCCGGGGCCTTCGTCACGGTGAAGCCGGCGCGACGGGCCGTGGGCAGCACGACGCTCCGACTGGAGAACCGCTTGCCGTTCACGGTGTCCAACGTGGTCGTCCGCGCCGGGAACTCGTCGGGGGCACCGTCCGTCCCATTCCAGGGCGTGGGTGTTGGGCCGGCCCGATCGGCGCTCTTGCCCCTCCAGGCGGCCACGGCCTCTCTCGTCGAACACGTCGAACTCAATGGCCTTTGAGCCGCATAAGCCTGGCGGAGCGGTGCAGGGACTTGGGCATTCCGAAAGCCCTGCACCGCTCCGCCTGCTGCTCTCGCGACCATGGGATGCTTGATCGATATTCCACCCTGATTTCGAGTTACACCCGCGGGCTAGCCACTCCCAGCTTGCTCCAGACCGGGGTTCGCCGTCGCTGACGAAGCCTGGACGGGAGCTCCGATGCTTCCATTGAGTCCGGGCCTACCTCACCTGCCGAGACGCACTTGCCCATGACGACTTGCTTCCTCTGGGCGGGAGCCGCTAGGATGGATGGGCCGGCGCTACAACGCCCGAACGAATAGGGGGACAGGCACCTCGACGACTCGGAGCCGGTCCCCTTCTTTCTTCGGGCGTGTCGGACTTGCCCATGAGTCATCCTGGGATCCGTCGGGCCTGGCCTCAGCCAGGCGGAATTGCATGCATCGAGAGCGTCGCCGCGTCGTTTTTTCGGGCCGTGTCCAGGGGGTGGGCTTCCGATACACCTGCCAGTCCCTGGCCCGCGGTTTCGACGTTGCGGGCTTCGTTCGCAACCTGCCCGACGGCCGCGTTGAACTTGTGGTTGAGGGCCACGGCCAGGAGGTGGATCACTTCTTGTCGGCCATCCTCGAAGAGATGAACTCATACATCGAAACCGTAGACACCGCGTACGAACCACTGGGTGCATCTCCGATTTCCGGCTTCACGATTCGTCATTAGCGGACCAGAGAGTCCCGAATCCCGGCGACTCGGACTCCGCGATCGTTCGATTCTTTCTCATTCATCCTGGATGACTCAATCCCAAGGGAATCATGAAATCAATCACCATTGCTCTTGCAACCGCGAAGGAAGCCATCCGACAGCCGGCGTTCTTCGTCATGGCGGTCTTCGCCGGTGCCTTGCTGATCGTGACGATCTTCATCTCGTACTTCACGTTTGGTGAAGACATCAAGATGTACAAAGACACGGGATTGACCACGATCTCGTTCTTCTGCATGCTGCTGGCCCTCTTGACGGCGAGCTCTACAGTTGCCGAAGAGATCGAGGGGAAGACGGCGATCACGTTGTTATCGAAGCCGATCAACCGTCGGCAATTCATCATCGGGAAATTCCTGGGGATCGAGCTGGGCGTGCTGGCACTCTACGCGATCCTGGGTGGGTTGTTTGCCGCGGGCGTGTGGTACAAGTACGAGTACGATCTGCGCGAATCGGCCGGAGGGATCGCGGAATCGTCGAAGCAGTGGGCGCAGGTGATGCAGGTTATGCCGGGATTGGCGCTGGGCTTCATGGAAGTGACCGTCCTGACGGCCATCAGCGTGGCGATCTCCACACGACTACCCATGCTGGCCAACCTGGTGGTTTGCATCCTGATCTTCTTCCTCGGGCACCTGAGCCCGGTACTGGTGGAAGCGGCCGAGGCGAAGCAGGTGAATGAGCTGGTCGGATTCATGGCCAAATTCTTTGCGTGGGCGCTGCCAGCCCTGGAATTCTTCAACGCGGGCCCATCGATCTCCACAGGGGCCGTGATCCCGTGGCTTGGGTACGTCCTGCCGACATTCGGGTATTGCGTGTTGTACAGTGTAGCAGCGTTGTTGTTGGCGTTCCTCTTGTTCGAGGACCGCGACCTGGCCTGACGCGACCGCCCTCGCCGGTGCGCGGTTGCGTCGGCTTCGGTCGGGAGCCACTCCCGAGGACTGGGGAGTGGCTCTGGACGACCGAGGCGAGGGGCGGTCGCGGTGGGTGCGGACACGCGCATCGGAGCCGGCGGGTCGGGCAACCCCGTATCGAGCGCTTGGCCCCAAGTCGGGGGATCTCACGCATGCAGGCCCTTGCATATCGTCGCGCGCGAAACCTCCTGAGTTCTCGGCGCGATCAAGTCACTGCGCGGACACTCGGGGTCATTCATTCACTCTTGATCGTGGCTTTGCTGGGGATCCTGGCCCTGTTCGTCGCGCTGATGTCGTCGCGGGGCGAGGCACGGTTCCCCAAGGATCGCGTCAATGAGTTGCCGACATGGGTGACGTCGCACTACGTCGGGCAGGAGCATAACTTCCTGCTCTACGATGACACGGGCGTTTTCCCGATGATCGCGGACAACTACGCCGGTAGGAACCCGATCCATCGCGTCGAGGCGAGGGCCATGATGGCCTTCACCGCGTTGCTGCCGACCCTGCGGAACAACCTCGGCGCTCGGCTCGTTGCTCGCGTTGGGATTGATCTGCTTGATCTTGATCGCGATCCTCTCCCAGTGGCGGCGTCAGGTGACGGTGCGCGCGGCGACCGAGGTGGCGACGACCCTCCGGCTCCAGCTCCATCGCCAGATGTACCGGCTGGGCCAATCGTCGTTGCCGACCGAGGGCGTGGGGCCGGTGATCAACCTCTGGACGCGCGAGGTGAATGACATCCGCGACGGCCTGTTTGCCGACCTGGAATTCACGCCCCGCGTCCACGTCCTGGCGGCCGGCCTGCTGCTTCTGTCCCTCCTCGTCTCGCCGACGTTGACGGTGTTCCTAGCGTCGCTGGGCGGGCTGGTCTGGATGACCGCCCGGGTCATGGAGCCGCGATGCCCGCCTGTCGTCGGACGCGGCCATGCGGGATGCGTCGGTCCAGTTGTGCCTGCTCCACGAGGACCTGGGATTGCTCCGAACGGTCCGGATCTACAACATCGAGGAATACGATCGTCAGCGATTCGAGGAGCACCTGAACCGATTCCGGCTTGCCGACGCTCGGCGGATGGCGACCGGCGCCCAGCTCAATCCGAGCACCCTCCTGCTCTTCGGGGCGGCCCTGGCCCTGGCCCTCGGGCTGCTCGGCTATAACGTCGTCGTGACCAAGCAATTCTCGATCGCGACCATGGTGATTTTGTTCGTGTCGCTCACGGGGATGGCCTACCCGATCACGGAATGGCTGAGGCTCCAGAAGGCCCTCCGGCAGGCCAACCGGTCGGCGACCGGCATCCTGGAGTTCCTCGAACGCAAGCCCGAGTTGCACCAGACCGTCGGCGCACATTTCCTCAACTCGCTCAAGGAGCAGATCACGCTGGAGAATGTCTCCCTGGAGAGCCGATCGGGTCGGATCCTGCTCGACGACGTCTCGGTGGAGATCCCCGCGGGCGTGCGGACGGCGCTGGTGGGATTTGACGACGACTCGAAGCTGGCGATTGCCTGCCTCATTCCCCGATTGATCGACCCCAAGTCGGGCCGAGTGCTGATCGACGGCCGCGATATCCGCGAGGCGACACTCGACTCGGTCCGCGCCCAAGTCGCCACCGTGCTCCAGGCCGACCTGGTGTTCACCGACAGCGTACTGGTCAACATCGGCCTGGGCGATCCGATGAACACCCTGCCGCGCGTGATCGAGGCCGCCAAGATCACGCACGCCCACCACTTCATCCAGGATCTCCCGCACGGCTACGATACGATTATTGGCCAGCTCGGCCACTACCTCAAACCCGACGAGCAGTTCCGGATCGCCCTGGCCCGCGCCTACCTGCACGACCCCTCGATCCTGGTCGTGGAAGAACCGAACTCTCCGATCGATCAGGACGCCAGGCACTTCATCGACGACACGTTGGCGCGCCTATCGAACGGCCGGACGCTGATATTGATCCCGCACCGCCTCTCGAGCCTGCGGGCGAGCGACCATGTCCTTGTCCTGCAACACGGCCGCGTCGAAGAGACGGGGGCGCCGGTTCACCTTCAGAACGAGAGCAAGCTCTATCGTCACCTGGTCTACACCGAGTTCAACGAATACGCGACCGGCGAGGTCGAGGCCGGCCAGATGAATCATGACGAGGTGCACCGCAAAGCCGCGGCCTCTTCGTAAGCGCGCGGCTCCGCGAGCGGCGAAGTGGCGAGAAGGATGTCGGTAGACGGGCGGATCAGGCCGCCCCGGCCTTGCTTGCCACCCGGGAAATCAGCAGAAGTCATCGACCGTCGGCTTGATGACGAGTTCGGGCACGTGGGCGCGCGGGTGGAGGTTGACGAGGAACCGGACGGCCGCGGCGACATCTTCCGGCTGGAGAATCGCCGCGCGTCGGTCGGGTCCCACGGGAACCGGCCGCGCATCGAGGATCGGCGTGTTCACCTCGCCGGGATAGATGACGGAGGACCGGATGCCGCGGGTGCCCTCCTCGCGACCCAGACAAATGCCGAGAGCGGACTGGCCGAACTTCGACGCCGAGTAGCCGGCGCCCCTAGGGTGCTCGCGCGCAAACCGGACACCGAGCAGATCTGAATGACCAGCCCGTTCTGCTTCTGCCGCATCGACGGCAGGATCGCATGAACGAGGTTGAAGGCCCCTGTGAGGTTGATAGCGATCATTCGGTCCCAGTCGGCCGGGTCGAGGGATTCGAGGCTCCGGTTCTTCACGTTGGTCCCCGCGTTGCACACGAGTACGTCGATCCCCTCGAACGCGGCCAATATCTGATCGACGGCCGCCGTGACGGCAAACCGGTCGCTGATATCGCAGGCGGCGACGAACGCCGAATCGCGACCGCTGGCCAGCTCGGCCCGGGCGCGCTCGAGCTTCTCACGATTGCGGCCGAGAAGGGCGACGCGCAGGCCCATGTCGGCCAAGGTGGCCGTGATGCTCCGCCCGATGCCGCTTCCCGCCCCGGTAACGAGCGCGGTTTTCAAAGTCGAGGCCAAGGCTGTCTCCTCCTGGTGCAAACGTCGATCGCGGTGAGCCCGACGGCCAAGTCGGCCGCTCCGAGAGGATCCGGCGACCACTCCCGTATTCTACGGCGACGGTCCAACCGAGGCGAGCATCGGCCGACGACCGGGCCCGGCCCGGCGATCCGGACGAGTCGAGTTCTTCACGATCGGGATTCGAAACGGAACCGGCCGCGAAGGCGGTTCGCCCTCGCGGCCGGTCTCGTCACCCCCTGCGGCCTGGTCCGACAAGCGACTCCCGGGATGGACAGTCGCGATCAAGTCCGCGATGCGGACGAGGCGGCCCAGACGCTCATGGACTTCAACAACGTCTCGAGGACCGAGTCGGCGACCAGGGGCTGATTCACGGTGCTGTTCGATCCCACCGTGCTGCCACTGTTATTGCCGAGCACCTGGCTGCTCGCTGTCGTCGGGTGCGTCGTCGCCACGGTCACCACCGGTGGTGCGGTGACAGTCGTCGCCGGCGTGGTGGCCGTCGCGGTGGACACGGTCGAGGGAGAGACCGGGCTACTGGCCGTCGAGGTCGAGAACCCATAGGTCGAGGTGACCGGTGCCGGCGTGGCGGGGGCCGGTGCCGGAGCGGGCGCCCTCGTCGCCTGCGGGATCAGGGCCGCCGCCTTGGGAATATCGAGCTGTCCGATCGTGATGCCGGTGACCGGATCATTGATCGGGTCGGAACCCTGCTGGATCCACGACTTGAGCTGCGAGACGCTGGGGAGCGATCCGAAACGGGACTCGTAGATCTGCTGGAGCAGGACCACAGACCCGGTGACCAGCGGCGTGGCAAAACTCGTTCCTTCAACCGTGGAGGAGCCGGAGTCGCCCGACGGGGCCGTGAGCCCCTCGCCCGGCGCGGCGACCGTGGTGGACGAGGCGCCGCCGATCGACGACCCGAGACGCTGTGCGTTCTGGAGGAGTTGGCCGGACAGGTCCGTCGCCGTCACGCTGATCGTGTTGGCCACGATTGCCGCGAAACCCTCTCCTTGTTCACCGTTGAAGTTGTTCCCCGTCGCCGCGACCACGGGGATGTTCATCGCGGTGAGCTGACCGATCAGGTTGGTGACCACCGTCGCCTCGCCGCCGCCCGTGGCGAACCAGTTCTGCGCGTAATTGTTCCCGTCGGATAGCGACATGTTGACCGCGGTGATGTTGTACTGCGCGTGATTATTGATCACCCATTGCAGGGCGTTGGCGACGGAGGTCAGGCTCGCGGTGTTGGTGCTGTCCGTGACGCGGAGCGCGACGATGTCCACCCCCGGCGCGACGCCCAGATCGCCGGGATTGTCGGAGCCGATAAGACCCGCGACGGCGGTCCCGTGCTGCGAGCTCGTGGCCATGGGATTGGCGGAGTTGTCGGCGAAATCGTAGCCAGCGATCACCTTGGATCCGGGGCCGAAGGAGCCGCCCAGGGCCGAGTTGTTGTAATCGACGCCGGTGTCGATGACCGCGACGGTCATGCCGGTCCCGTCGACATTGTACTGGGATCGGACCTGCGAGGCGCCGATGATTGGGTCGTAGGCCGTGGCCGAACCGGTGATGAGCGTACCGGCCGGCCGCTCGCGCTCCTTCGCGACGTTGGCATGATAACGGACCACGAGATGGGCCCCCCTTCCATGCGATGCCGCGTCGTGTCCCGACCGGACCAGGCCGGCGTGTTGGTGGCGGATTTCCGCGACAACCCCCATGGGGTGGGTTCCCAGGCCCGCCGAGAGGAGACACCGATCATCGAGAGATTCGATGCGAGGCCGATGACGAAGGCGGCAGCGCCGGCGGCTTTGGTGTACGGTCCATCCCATGAATCGTGTCTCCCTGGACGGCCGCCAAACCATTGGCTCAGGCCGCCTCGCGAATCGGTTGTGAACGCTCTCCGTCCTTGGCGTGCCCGGGGTTGCGGCTGACTCAGTTCGGCCCCGGATCCGGACACGGAGACCCGCCACGATCGTCGATCGGGGCGGACCATTCAGAGGCGCAAGCAAAGGTTGGTAGAGACGGACCACCTGATGGCTTACGGTCGCATCCCAAGATTGATCACATTCTTGCGTAAACTCCCCCCACGCCTGCGGACCCACGGCCCGGGCGCAGAGAATCGAAATCCGGGCGGGGCTCCCTGCGGACGACGACCGTCCGCGTCTCGAGTCCCGAGGACGACGATTCGGACTGGACCTCCTGTGGCAGACCGGTCGGAATCATTCCGGCCGATCCATGGGGCGACAGGCCCGAAGGCCCTGCCCTTACCGATGCGGCTCCGATCGCACCGGTCTCCCGAAGGCGGGCGAACGCCACCAGGGCGCCGCCGGCCGATCGAGCCGGAACCGCGGGCCTCGACTCGGTCTTGTGTCCCATCTTGAGACGACCTAGAGTAAAGGCGCCGTGTCCGCGGGCTGGTCGAGGCTGAGTCTCGATCAGTGCCCCTAGTATCGGACCGTTTCACGGGAGATATTCTTGGGAAACACGGAAATCGTCGGTGTCATTCCGGCTCGTTTCGCTTCGACCCGACTCCCCGGCAAACCCCTTTTATCCGCCACCGGGCGGCCGTTGATCCAGCACGTCGTCGAGGCCGCGCAACAGGCACGATCGCTGGGACGTATCATCGTCGCCACCGACGACCGCCGCATCGCCGAGGCGGTCACTGCCTTCGGCGGCGAGGTCGCGATGACCCGCGCCGATCATGCAACCGGCACCGACCGCGTGGCCGAAGTGGCCGCGAACCTCGAAGGGACGCGCATCATCGTCAATCTGCAAGGCGACGAGCCCGAGGTCTCCGGTGCTGCGCTCGACCAGGTGGTTGCCTTGCTCGAAGCCGACCCCGACGCCCCCATGGCGACGCTGGCAACTCCGATCCGAGCCGAGTCGACCTACCGCGATCCGTCGTGCGTCAAGGTCGTCTGCTCCCGACGCGGACGCGCCCTCTACTTCTCCCGCAGCCCGATCCCCTGTCACCGCGACGGCCTGCCCGACCCCGCGTCGGCCGCGACACCAGTCGCTTTTCTCCACCTGGGACTCTATGCCTATCGCCGCGAATTCCTCCTGGCGCTCGCCACCCTCCCCCCTTCCCCGCTGGAATCCTCCGAGAAGCTCGAGCAGCTCCGTGTCCTCGATGCCGGCTACCCGATCGCCGTCGGCCTCGTTGACGAGCCCAGCATTGGCATCGACACGCCCGAGGACTACCGACGGTTCGTCGAACGCTGGCGGATGCTCCAGGACACGTCGTCCCCTTGAAACCAGACCGGTTGCATAGTCCAATGAAGAAATAAGGGAGGAATTCCTAACGCGGCCTTCGGCCGCAACCCAATCGGGATTCCTGATTCGCGATTCCGGATTCCCGAAGGGGAAGGATCCGGGAATCCGGAATCGCGAATCCGGAATTCGGAATCCCCAGAGGCGCGCACGGCGTCGGGATCCTACGGAGGACGACTCTAACGCGGCCTTCGGCCGCAACCCAATCGGGATTCCCGATTCGCGATTCCGGATTCCCGAAGGGGAATGATCCGGGAATCCGGAATCGCGAATCCGGAATTCGGAATCCCCAGAGGCGCGCACGGCGCCGGGATCCTACGGAGGACGACTCTATGGATGCGCTGCTTCCTGAACAGCATGAATTGAAACAAACGCTCCCGGAGATCACGCGGCGGATCGTCGAGACTTACGAAGAGTGCGGCGCGATTCATCACCTCGGCCACTCCCCCTTGCCTAGCTATCGCGAAGTCGTCGACATCCTGGCGGACTTGAGGGAGATCCTGTATCCCGGCTACGGCCGCCGGCAGAACCTGCATCTGGGGAACGTCGCCTACCATGTGGGCGATCTCATCGATAGCCTGCACGCTCGTCTGAGCCAGCAGATCGCCCGCGCGTTCCGGCACGAGTGCAACGCGCCCGATCTCGAAACCGACTATGAGTCCCGGGCGCACGAGATCGTGGTCCGTTTCCTCGACACGATCCCCGAGCTGCGGCACACGCTCGCGGAGGATGTACAGGCCGCCTATGACGGCGACCCCGCCGCCAAGAGCCTGGTGGAGATCGTCTTCTGTTACCCGGGCGTCGCTGCGGTCACGGTCTACCGGATGGCCCACGAGCTACTCCGCCTGGGCGTGCCGCTGATCCCGAGGATGATGACCGAGTACGCCAAGGGAAAGACCGGCATCGACATCCATCCGGGTGCCACGATTGGCCGGCGGTTCTTCATCGACCATGGCACGGGCGTCGTCGTCGGTCAGACGACCGAGATCGGCGACGGCGTGAAGCTCTATCAGGGCGTGACGCTGGGCGCCCTCAGCTTCCCCCGCGACGAGACCGGCCAGATCCTACGCGATGCCAAGCGACATCCGACCATCGAGGATGAAGTGGTCATCTATGCCAACGCGACGATCCTGGGCGGGAAGACCGTCATCGGCCACCACTCCGTGATCGGCTCCTCGGCATGGATCACTCGCAGTATCGCACCCTATACGACCGTGACCATCGAAGATCCCCGGCTCCGGTATCGCGAGAGCAATGACGGCCTCTCGGATGCCGATTATGCCAGGCGGATCAACTATCAGATCTGAACCTCAGCGCCGGTCGGAGAGGTGCGCGGCGACCAGCAGTGCCAGAAAATCAGCCAGATCTCACTCGAAGTCGATCCTATAGCTCACCACCCAGAGTTCGAGCTGGTCAAGCCGGTCCTTCCACCGTTTTTTGAACCGCTTCATCCACTGCCGATTCTTAGTCAGGTCGGGTGCGTCGATGACGATTCGCACGAGATCATCTCGATAGAGAACGCCCGCATGTCGCCAATGGCCTTCGAGCTTCTGCGTTTCATAGCTGGCGGCGCCGAAGTGGTTGACGACCCCAAGGACGGCCTCGGCGAGCCAATCAGGAGGTACATCACGCCCATCATTGAATCGGAGGGGCAGCAGCACCTCGAAACGCCGCCAACTGCTGCTCATACGTCGCCTTTCCTCGCACGGCGAATGGGATATCCTGGTCGGCGAGCGCTTCCAGGGCCGCTTCGGGCACCAGATGCTCGCCGGATCTGAGGATCCGCCCGGAGAATCGCCCGAGAAGGAAAGCGAGCGCCCGCTTTTCGGTCGCGCGATCGGGAAACGTGATGGTTACCATCGTCACTCGCCCTTCTGTCCGGATTCCACTCACCCCATGGCCCAGCCATCCGCAATTCAGCGCCACCGCCGGTACTCCTGCCAGTCTAGCGGAAACGCCCGGATTCGTCATCTTTGCGTCACACGAGAACGGCTCCGAGATCCTTTCTTTTCGCCTCATCTATTGATTGTCCTCGCTCGCAACCTCCGCGACAACTCCAGGAGTGTCGCGTTCCGGCGGCGCGACCCGGTCGAGCAGGACGGCTACGGTCATGTCTCCCAGCACGTTCGACGTGGTCCGGAGCCGGTCGAGCAGCCAATCGACCGTCAGCAGGATTGGGATCTTGTCGACGGGCATCCGGACCGCCGCGAAGATCAGCGGCATCGTGACGAAGCTGCCGGAGGGGATGCCGCCGGCCCCGACACTGGCGATCAAGGTCGTCAGCACGATCAAGATCTGGTCCATCAGGCTCAGATCGAACCCGAGCGCCTGGGCGATGAAGAGCACGGCCGTCGCCTGGTAAAGGGCGGTCCCGTCGTTGTTGAAGTTCGTACCGATGCAGGCGGTCAACTGGCTCGACCGCCGCGAGATCCCGAGCCGCTCGAGCGATCGGAGGGTAATCGGGATCGTCGCGGCCGTGCTGGCTGTGCTGAATGTGTTGGCCATGACGTCCAGTGCGCCGCGGAGGAACCGTACGGGCGACATCCGCGCAAACACCGCCATCTGGAGCAAGTACCAGGACACCTGGATCGTCAGACCCATCGCGACTACCGCGATCAGACGGATCAGCGCGGCGAATACCTTCATTCCTTCCTGATGACCGACGCTCGAGGCCACGACGCCGAAGACCGCCAGCGGCACCAGAGCGACCACCCAGAGCAAGACCTTCATTAACAGCTCGAATCCGATCGTGAGGAGGTCGACGACCACCTGGAACGACCTCTCGCCTCGCGCCTTTTGGCCTTCACGAATCTTTACAAGTCCGATCCCCAGTGCCAGCGTCAGCAAGACGAGCTGGGCGAGGTGATTCTGCGTGAACGGCTCGCCGATGCTGCGCGGGATGAGGTCCAGGATCAGGTCGGGGATCGATTTCTGCACCGGAGGTGGGCCCGCGGGACCCGGACCGCTCAGCGAAGCGCCGATTCCCGGTCGGATCAGGTTCGTCAAACTCAAGCCGATGATCATGGCGATGAGCGTATTGATGAGGTAAAAACCCATCATGAGGGCTCCCAGCCGCCCCTTGATCTCATTGGTGACGATCGCGCTCAAGATGGCGAGCACGACCAGCGGAGCCGCCAGGGCCGTCAGGGCTCGGAGGATCAGGTCGGAGAGCAGTTTCAGGCGGTTTGCGCCTTCGCCCCAGACCATTCCCACCGGGATCGCGACCAGGACTGCGGCGATGACCCAGACATAAAGAGGAATGCCACCGGGCCGGCTCTCGGGCTCCTCCTGGACCGCGGGCCCTTCTTCGGCGCGCTGTCCGCGAACAAATTCTCGGACGTCGTCATCACGTGCTCCACGGGAATTCGAAGGATCGGGGTCTTGTCCAGCCCTGGCGTGTCCATTGAAATGACGGATTATCGCGGTTGTCTCCGGAAGTTGCGAGCCTCCCTTGCCGCGCTCGGCTCGGGACATGTCAGGTGGCGATCGCCCGGCGCCCGATCGGCGAGACGGCCGCCGACGGATCCGGATGGCGCATCGGCTGACCGGCCACGGAAATCTCCATGAGTCCTCTTTGTCGAGTCTTTCCCCACGAGGCCGCCGATGGCCCGGCGAACATGGCACTGGACGAGGCGCTGCTTGATGCGGTCGCGGCGCATGGCGGAGCGGCCTATCTGCGCACTTACACCTGGACGGTTCCCACGCTCAGTCTCGGCTACTTCCAGCAACTGGCCTTGGTCCGGAGCGATCCGCGCTGGCGATCGGTCCCGATCGTCAGGCGATTGACAGGGGGTGGGGCGATCTGGCATCATCACGAACTGACCTATGCCCTCATCCTACCGGCCACCCATCCATCGACACGTCCCCATACAGCGGTGTATCGGGCTGTCCATGGAGCGATCGCGAGGGTGCTGGGCGAGTTGGGTGTACTCGTCGATCGGCGGGCCGAGGTGGACCCGGAGCCGACGGAGGGCGGCGTGCGACCCCTTCTCTGTTTCGCCGATCTTGATCCAGAGGATCTCGTCTATCAGGGGTTTAAACTGGTTGGTAGGCGCACAGCGCCGCCGACGTGGGGCGATCCTGCAACAGGGTTCGATCCTTCTGGCCGGTTCGCCGCCGGCGACGGAGCTCCGCGGTTGCCACGATCTGGCGGAGGTGCCTCGATCGTGCGACGAGTGGGCCGGGCGATTGAGGGAGTCGATACCCATTGCACTGGGTCTGGGATCGGAGACAGTCGCCGTCTCGACCGAGATTCGGACGCGGGCGTCTGAACTGGAGTGGGCCATATATCGCACGGCGAGTTGGACCGGGGCGCGCTAGCCGGTCCCGGAATCCGTAGTGCCGGGGCGAACCTTGGGTCGAAAAAAAGTCCGATGTCGACCTGAGATGACTATCGAATCGACTGGAGCTTGAGTTAGGATCTTGGATCTCCGAAACAATAGGCTACAATGAAGGTGTTCGTTGGAGAGAGCAGGCCTTGCTCGCTCGGCTCTGATCGTCCCACGTCAGCTCGGTTCGCTGCAGTCCGCCATGACACAATCGAGGAACGGGAGGAGGTGTCATTCTGCGCCAGGGGTCCCTGATGTCTTCATGATATCCGGCTTCCACGGTGAGCCGGGCGATTGTGAGGATGACGGCGGACCTTGGAATGCAAACGGGTTGTCCGGCCGAGATGATGCGGTCGGTGGAATCGAATCCGGATAACCGGGTGGGAGGTTCGAGACCTGGTTCGTGTGGATGCGGATCTTAGTCGTTGAAGACCCCGGGGGTCGGGACGGTTTTTCATGAAAGTACAACTGGTGGTCGTTCGAGGCAAACCTGAGGGGAAAGTGATTCCCCTGGTCGGACCGAGCTTCAAGATCGGCCGGGGCGAGACCTGTCACCTCCGGCCGAATAGCGAGCAGGTCAGTCGCGAGCATGCGGAGTTCACCATCAGCGCGGATACCGTGCTGGTTCGCGACCTGGGGAGCCGCAACGGCACCCTGGTCAATGGAAAGGCCCTGACCGATGAGTGTCGCCTCAAGGATCAGGACCTGGTGCAGGTGGGGCCCTTGACGTTCGCGGTCGGGATCTCGGATATCCCGGCACCCGCGGCCAAGGTCGCGGCCGCGAAGCCCGCGGCACCCGCGGCGCAGGCCAAGGCTTCACCCGACGACGTCTCGGGCGACGAGATCGATTCGTGGTTGTTCGGCGAAGGCGCCGGGGTTTCGGCCGATCAGCCGACGGCCGTGTACGGAGGCGATACGATCACGATCACGGCCTTCAAGGATGGCGGTAGCTCGACCCCGAAGGCGCCACCCCCCCTCCATCCGCCAGCGATGACGAGTACGAGCGTCAGGCCGTGCAAGAGGAGGAAACCGACGACGACGAGGTGGAAACCGCCGACGATCTCCTCAACGCGGACGACAGCGAGGAGGAGGAAGACGCAGACGGAGACGAAGACGAAGACGAAGACGGCGAGCAGGCTCCCGAGGAATTCATCGACGAGTCCAACCCCTTCTATGCGGCCAAGAAGGCTCAGCAGCAACAGGCCAAGGCCGGTCCCGCAAAGCCGTCCTTCAAGGACACCAGCGACGCCGCGGGAGATATCCTGAGACGGTTGATGGAACGCCGTCGTGCGGAAAAGAACGGGTAAAGGCCCCACACTCTTCATTCGATTCCAGCCTGGCTCGATGAGTTTCGACCTGAACCCGATCGATTTTGACAACCCTGCGGCGGCCCGCAGGAATGCGACCTTGCACTCCTGGAGAGGGACCGGAAGATCTCGTGGCGGATCGATCGCGACGTGAGGACGAGGGGGATCTTCAGGTTTGATGTCCATCGACGATCCTGCCCGTCCTCCCGCCGCGATCGACGCGGCGCAGGAGGGGTTGCTCCGCCTCATCGATCGGATTGAAGGCTTGGTCGTCGGGCAGCGCACGCTACTCGAACGGCTGGTCATCGCCTTGCTTGCCGGTGGTCACGTCCTGATCGAGGGCGTGCCCGGCCTCGCCAAGACCCGCGCCGTGCGGGCCCTGGCCCGGGCGCTCGACCTCGCGTTCCGCCGGATCCAGTTCACGCCCGATCTCCTCCCCGCGGACCTCACAGGGACCCAGATCTACCGTCCGGCGACCGGGACGTTCGACGTCCGCCCCGGCCCGATCGTCACGAGCGTCCTTTTGGCCGATGAGATCAACCGTGCGCCGGCCAAGGTGCAGAGTGCCCTGCTGGAAGCCATGCAGGAAGGCCAGATCACCGTCGGCGACGAGACGATCACTTTGCCCTCGACCTTCTGGGTGCTGGCGACCCAGAACCCGATCGAGCACGAAGGGACTTACCCGCTCCCCGAGGCGCAGCTCGATCGGTTCCTGATGAAACTGGTCGTCGGCTATCCGGCCCGCGATGCGGAGTTGGCGATGCTCGAGCTCCCGAGCGTCTCCGAGAGTCTCCACGGCGATCCCGACTCGATGGGCCTGGAGGAACCGCCCCTCTATGGTCCCCAGGACGTGACGGCGTTCCGCAGCCTGGCCGCCTCGATCCGGATCGCGCCGGCGATCAAGGAATACATCGTTCGACCTGGTCCTGCGCGACCCGCGAACCCGCCGCCTACGGCTTGCCCCTGGCGCCGTTGCTGGAGCTGGGCGCCAGCCCGCGCGCGACCATCGCGCTGGTCCGCGCCTCGCGCGGCCACGCCCTCCTGGCCGGCCGTGACTTCGTAACGCCCCACGACGTCAAGAGTCTCGCCCGCGACATCATGCGCCACCGCATCCTCGTCAGCTACGAGGCCGACGCCGAGGGCCTCACGCCGGACGATCTCCTCCAGCGGATCCTCGACCACATTCCGGTGCCCTGAGGGTGTTAAGTTCCCCGGTAAATGGCGCGGTTTCTTCGCAGCTATTTGGCACCATGTATGGCAGTATCATGGATGGGAAGCACACCGGGCCAGTCGGAGACGTCACCAAGAATGGGGGGTCATGGTGATGACCCCTCGACGTGGGTCCGGACGTAGGTACCGTCCGACCGGGTCGCGGACGTCGCCAGGGACGAACCATCTGATCAGACCAGGTCTTGTTCCGGAGGGGCTTTCCGGAAGGGCGACAGCTTGAGCTTGGTCTCGGCGGTGCCGTGGTTGTCGATGTACTCGCGGAGTTTTTCCGGCTTCAGGTTGCTCCAAACGAGGCCACACGTAAGGCACGCTCGGAAGTCCCCACAGGGGGGCATATTCCACGATAACCCCCCGCGAAGATCGAAGAATCGCATGCCCTTTGGTGTAAAGATGCCACCGCCAGACACGAGATTCATGTGCCCGGCTACGACCGTCGTTGCGTCACACTTCGGACAGTGGTCGGTGTCCATGGCGTCTCCCTCGCGTCGTGACTCCGGGGTTCCGGTCAAGTCGAGAACGCAAGCGATTCTATTCCGGTAGCCCATCCGCCGATGAGGTTTTCGCCCCGAACCGGGGCGAAACCGCCTTTCAGGATGGAACGCTTCCTTCGCGGGGACATCGGCCCGCCGGACGTCGGCGACTGCCGTCGTGTCCCCCGCTCACCAAGTAGATCGCTGGCGCGGCGGAAAAATCCGCAGGCCGCGCCGAATTATTTTCCGGGGGCCGCATCCGCCGTGGGTGCTCCGACCGGCGGAGGGCGAAGGCGGCCGCGCACGCATGCAAGCGGTGCTGATGTTTCACGGGGCGGGAAGTGGCCGCGTGGAACGTCCGATTATCGAAGTTATGTTGTGTGGAATCGGTTTGTGTGTCCTTTGTCGGTCGTAGATTCTCGGACCGTGTCATTTATCGTCGAAGAGACTGCGCCAGATACCGGGGAAGTTAACACCTGAGGGACTGTAAAAGAATCGATTCGAAGTCACCTCGGTATGGCTTGTGGGAATGAGTCCGCCGATCAAGATCGTGCGGCGGCCAGATCGGCGGCGTGCGGCTTGTTCACAGAGTGCTCCAAGTCATGTCGGCGTCCGGGTAGCCACAGAATCCACGCCCAGTACAAGACGCCGCCCAGCAGCAGCAGGAGGCTGATGTTCTGCGAGATCGTCATCCCGGCGAAGAACACCACTTCGTCATTCCGCAGGAATTCGATGAAGAACCGCGTAATCGGGTAGGCCAGCATCAACAGACCCATGACCTCGCCGTCGCGCCGCCGCACGGGATAATAGGCTGTCAGCAACAGCAAGAGGACCAGGGCATCGAGGGCCGAGTAGAGTTGTGTGGGGTGAATCGGCAGCGAGTGGAGTGCCCGCGTGTCGATCAGGCCCAGGGCCTTCTGGTGATCCCAGGGAGCGGACCTTGCCGGGAAGGAGACCGCCCAGGGGAGGCGGCACGGATCGCCGAAACAGCAGCCATTGAGGAAGCAGCCCAGCCGGCCGAAAAACGTACCGATCGCGATCGAAGGCGCCACGGCATCCAGATAGGGACGGATGGGAAACGGATGGAACCACCGGTACGCGAAGAAGCCGATTACACCCCCGATGATCGAGCCGTAATAGACGATGCCACCGTTCCAGTACTGCACGGCCTCCCACAGGTTATGGATATCGCGTCCCCAATACTGGATGCAGTAGAAGGTCCGGGCGCCGATCAACCCGCAGACGAACAGCCAGAAGGCCATATCCAGGATGACTTCCGGATCGAGCCCCTCCCGGCGGGCGCGCCACCAGGCCAGCGCCGGGGCGATCAGGAAAGCCAGGACGAGCATCATGCCAAACCCATAGATCGGGATCTCGGCATGACCGTAGAACGGGATCGTCAATGAAATCCGAACCAAGATCGGCATCATGGGACGGGAAGTCCTTATAATCTGGCGGTTTGCGCCGTTACGATTCTGCCTGCGACACGGTGCGCCCGGCTGCCGCTTGCCCCGCCGCAGAACGGCGAGCGGCCGCTTGACGATTCGTTCACTCCGTCAGCGGCAGGTTATCAATGAGACGGGTCGAGCCGAACGAGGCCGCCAGGAGGGCCACGGCCCGTCGGGGCGGGGCCAGGTCGTCCAGAGGCTCCAGCGTCTCGGCATCGGCGACCTCGGCATAATCGACCTTCGCCGACATCTCTGATTCTAGGGTTTCGCGGAGCATCTGTCGAACCCGGTTCGCATCCCGCTCACCTCGCGTCACGGCCTGCCTGGCCCGCACCAGTGCGCGCGAAAGCACGCTGGCCGCGTGGCGATCGGAGGGACTCAAGTAGCGGTTCCGGCTGCTGAGGGCCAATCCGTCCGGCTCGCGGACGGTCGGTACGGTCACGATCTCGACGGGTACGTGAAGATCCTGGACCATCCGGCGAATCAGGAGTTGCTGCTGATAATCCTTCTGGCCGAACACCGCCAGATCGGGGCGGACGATCTCGAAGAGCTTGAGGACCACCGTCGCGACGCCCCGGAAATGGCCGGGGCGGATCGCCCCTTCGTAGACGTCGGAGAGGCCAGGCACCTCGACGAATGTCGAGCCTGGCCCATTCGGATAAACGGCGGTCGCGGCCGGCGCGAAGACCCAGTCGGTGCCGGCGGCGCGGCAACGCGCGAGGTCGTCGGCGAGGGTGCGGGGATAGCGCTCGTAATCCTCGTTCGGACCAAACTGGGTCGGATTTACGAAGATCGAGACGACCACCGAGCCGCTGAGAGCCCGGCAATGCTCGATCAGCCGGACGTGGCCATCATGCAGGGCCCCCATCGTCGGCACCAGGCCGACGCGAAGGCCGCGTTCCCGCGCCGCGGCCACCGCGCGGCGCATCTCCTCGACGGTCCCGACCAGCTCAGCCACGATTCTCCTCTCCAGCAGATCCCCGGCGGTGCGGACAATTGGGATTATTCAAGCAATCGTCGTCGATCAGCAAGTCGTTGAGGATCTCGCCCCCGATGATGGTCCGGGCCACGATCCGGCCCACGTCCTCGACCTTTACCCGGCCATACCAGATGCCTTGTGGGTAGATCACAACCGTTGGACCGTGCTCGCACTGTTCCAGACAACCGGCATGATTCGCCCGGGCCAGACCCCCGAAACCCGCCTTCTTCAGCTCCTTCTTGAACGCGTCGCGCAGCACCTGGCGCCCCTCCGGATCGCAACAGCCCCGCTTATGGCCGGCGTCTCGGACATTCCCGCAAACGAAGATGTGGTGCGTAAAGGCGGGCATGTTCAACCCAATCGATCCGCCGCAGCCCTGGGCTAATCTCGCGACCCTTCCGGGAAGTCCCAGGACCAGGGACCCTCACCAGACTATCATCTTCAAGCGGCCGCAGGCACCCCGGGCCCCCGCCGGTTTCGAAACCGTGACGTGCCTGCCAAATGCGTGCACGCAACGTCGCGACGACGACGAGGAGAAGGAGGTCGAACGTCGGATGGTTCCCGGATATACTGACATTGGAGCAACTTCGCTCGATTGCCGGCGGTCTGGAACGTCCTCAGGGAGTCACTTTCGAGATGCCCACTTCCCGGCACTGTCTTCTGGTCGTGGATGATGAGCCTGACGTCTGCGACTCCGTCCAGGACTTGCTGCGCCGCGAATTCCGGGTCCTCAAGGCGCATACGCGCCGAGGAGGGATATCGCCTGATGCAGGAGGAGGAGGTGCACATTGTGATGTCCGACCAGCGGATGCCGCAAATCACGGGGATCGAGCTCCTGACACGACTGAAGGCACGGCATCCGCATGCGATCCGGATGCTGTTCACCGGGTTCGCCGATCTGGAGTCGATCATCGCGGCGATCAACCAGGGGCATATCTTCCAGTTCTTGAAGAAGCCCTGGCAGCCGGAAGAGTTGATCGGCGCCGTGCGCCAGGCCGCGCTGGAGTACGATCGTCTCGAAACCATCGCCATGGAGCGCGAACATCTCCTGGTGGAAGTCACCGAACTGAAGGAGCGGGTCTCTGCGCTGGAGACGGTGGTCCGGCAGCTTCAAGTTTCCCCGTCAGACCACTGAATCCGGCGACCCTGCCAGCGGCCGGCAAGTTGCAGGTCTGAACGGTCGAAAGGCAGGAGCGGCGAGTGATCGGGCACCGGACTAGCGGGCAACTCCGGTGGGAACGAGCGACCGCGGCGGGGGGCTGACCTGCGACCTCGCCAGAAGTCCGTGGAACCGGAGGGAGGGCCAGCCTTGGCGCAGTCGACCGGAGGCAACGGAATGGAGCGAAGGCGAAAGACGCTGCTGGTCGTCGACGACGAGGTGGACGTGCTGGACAGTCTGCGCCACCAGTTCCACCGGACTTACCGCGTGTTGACCAGCCCCTCCGGTTCGGAAGCGATCGGCTTGCTGGAGAAGAACGACGTCGAGGTGATCCTCACCGACCAGAGAATGCCCGGCATGCCGGGCGACGTGCTCCTGCGCCAGGCTCGAGAGCTCAAGCCCGACACGATCCGGATGCTCTTCACCGGCTATGCGGACATCCAGGCGGTGATCAATGCCGTGAATGAGGGGCATATCTTCCGCTATATCCTCAAGCCGTGGGACTCGGCCGAGCTGGAAGGGATCATCCGGCAGGGGGTCGAGCAGTACGACCTGCTGGCCGAGCGCCGCCGGCTGATCGGCGAGTTGCAAGCGGCCAACGTCCAACTGGTCGAGGCCAACAGCGAGCTGGCCCGCGCCGGCCAGCTCAAGACGGCATTCATCGAAGTGGCCAGCCACGAGTTCAACACGCCGATCACGCTGGTCCTCGGCCTGGCCGAGCTCTTGCGCCTGGCCAACCCCAACCGATCGGACCAGGAGCAGGAGATCCTCCGGCAGATCACCACCAGCGGAAAGCAACTGGCGCGGCTGGTGACCAACATGCTGACCTTGCTCCGCGCCGAGGATTTCCGTCGGACGCTCCAACGCAGTCCGGTCCGACTCACCGATCTGATCGAGAAGGTCGTCGATCAGGTGCGCCCTTCCTGAACGCCCGACGAATCCACGTCCACATCGTCACGGCCGCGGACCTGGGTACATTCGAGATCGATGCGGACAAGATCAGCGCGGTCCTGATTAATCTCCTGACCAACGCCATCAAGTTCACGCCGGACGGAGGGCAGATCGAGTTGACGGCTCGACTCCATGTGGCGGACGAGGCCGAGATCGTCGTGGAGGATCGGGGCGTGGGCCTCGAGCCGGAGGCGATTCCGCACCTCTTCCAGCCGTTCTTCACGCAGTTCGATCCCAGCCGCCACTCCTCCGGCGACTTCGGTTTCTGCAAGCGCGGGCTGGGCCTGGGCCTGAGTATCGCCAAACAGTTCGTGGATCTGCACGAAGGTCGCATCTTCGCCGAGGCCGTACCAGCGGGAGGGACGCGGGTGACCGTTATCCTGCCCCGCCACAGCGATACCGGCGGGGACCTTGCGGACAACCATCCCTCCGGAGCCGATGGTGCGGGACCGTCTCCCGATGGCCCGGATTTGCCCGCCCACCAATCGTGAGGTCCATCGCCCGCAGGGAGCCGCGGCTTCGAGCAGCTCCGTCATCCGCCGAGGACGACCCATGCCCACCGCCCTGATCGTCGAGGACGAACCCGAGGCCAACAAGCTCCTGGCCATGCTCCTCCAGCTCCGCGGCTACCAGACCGAGTCGGCGTTCCGAGGCGAGGAGGCCCTGGAGAAGATCCGCCAGCACGCGCCGGACGTCGTCTTCCTCGATCTCATGCTCCCCGACATGAACGGGTATGACGTCTGCCGGTCGCTCAAGTCCTCGGAGCCGGCCAGCCCGATCCCGGTCGTCATCGTCACGGCGCGACTCACGGCCGAGAACCGGATCGAGAGCTTCGAAGCCGGGGCCGACGACTACATCCCCAAACCCTACACCCCGGATCAGATCTTCGACTCGCTGGAACAGTCCTGTGCCTGGCGAGACCAGCTCGATGTCCCGCGGGTCGAGGGAACGGTTCCCCTGGACTTGCGAGACAACGGCGACACCCTGCGCCGGCTGTCGCAGCTCCGGCGGCTGCTCCAGGCCCGGAGCGGACTCGACCCCGAAGCGATCGAACGGATCAGCAAGTCCATCAAGGATCTTTGGTCGAGCGTTGACGCCTGGTCGCGCCGCCGCCGTCTCGACGAGGTGGCGACACTCGATTATTCGCTGACCTGCGAGTCTCTGACCCTCACCATCCGCGACGAGGCCGGTTGGCTCTCCGCGTCGGGCGGCCTCGACGCCGACCTCGTGTCGAGTATCCTGGCCAGGGCCGAATTCGACCAGGCGATCGCCGACGAGGTCGAGCAGTGTCTCCGGCTGGTGAAGCGATTCGAGGCGCCCTGACCGATCGATGGGTCATGCCGGCGGGATGCCCGAACGTCGACGCACCAGCTCGTCCTGAGATTCGATCGACTCGTCGCTACGGTTCGTCAGAACCGATCTGATTCGGCCTTCAGAGTCTGTCCCGGAAGGGCGAGCGGGGGGCGTCAGCCCCCTGTCCGGTGAGCGACGGACCTCCAAGACAGGGGGTTGACGCCCCCCGCTCGCCCGGACCGGCCCCTTCTGGGACAGACTCTCAGCCCTCAGGATTCCCGATAAGGAAGAGGTGGTGTCTCATGGCCAGCCACGACCTGCCTATGGTAGCATCGATGTCCGGGCGGCGATTGCGATACGAAGTCGGATCGGATCGGGCTCGCGGAAGTAGGTGTCGCGTCCGTTGATACGACGGACCGGGGAGGCATTCGGCCGAGTAAGTCGCACTCAGGGCAGTTCTGGTTGTAGGGCCGTTTCAGCGGTCCCGGAGAGTCCGAGTTTCGGGCGGCTGGCCTTGATGCCGTTCGGATCGCCGGAGGGTTGAAACACCGGCCGGACTCCGCATTCCGCGACCACGGGCCGCACGCCCGAGAGGATGTCACGTCAATGGCCGAGGAGAGTCCATCAACTCCCGATGAAGCGACGCAAGGGCAGCCCGATCGGGAGATGGACCGGATGGCCCAACCCGTCGACGCCGAGCAGCCACCGCGCCTGCCGTTCCCGGTCGTCGGCATCGGGGCCTCTGCCGGCGGGCTGGAAGCGGTCAGCGACCTCCTGGACGCGATGCGTCCCGACGGCGGGATGGCGTTTGTCCTGGTCCAGCACCTCTCGCCGGACCGCGAGAGCATGATGGCGGAGCTCCTCTCCCGGCACACCGCCATGCCGGTGAGCCAGGTCGAGGACGGCATGGCGGTCGAGCCCGACCACGTCTACGTCATCCGCCCCGGGCATGTCCTGACGATCCGGGAGGGCCGGCTGCACCTGGGCCCGCCGCTCGGCACGTCGCGGGCCGCGAATCGCCCGGTCGACGACTTCTTCCGGAGCCTGGCCGAGGAGCAGCGCGAGCGGGCCATCTGCATCGTGATGAGCGGCATGGGCTCCAATGGCACGGCCGGGGCGCAGGCGGTCAAGGCCGTCGGCGGGATGTGCATCGCCCAGGACGTGGAGTCGGCCCAGTTCCCGAGCATGCCCCGGCACCTGATCGACGCCGGCTACGCCGACCACATCCTCCGCCCGGCCGACATGCCCGAGGTGCTGCTGGCCTACGCCGGGCATCCCTACGCCCGCGGCGGACGGGAGGCCGACGCCGAGACGATCCTGAAGCAGGAGCAGCACCATCTCCGGGAGGTCCTGGCCATCCTCCGCACCCGAACCCACCATGACTTCTCCGGCTACAAGAAGCCGACCCTGCTCCGGCGGGTGCAGCGGCGGATGGGCCTCAACGGCATCACGAGCCTGGCGGAGTACGCCAGGCTGCTGAGGCAGAGTCCCACCGAGGTGACACCGCTGGCCGACGACCTGCTCATCCACGTCACGGGCTTCTTCCGCGACCCCGAGGCCTGGGAGGCGTTGCGCGAGCAGGTCATCTCGCCGCTGGTCGATGCGCGCGAGCCGGGTGCCTCGGTCCGCGCCTGGGTGACCGCCTGCTCCAGCGGCGAGGAGGCCTACACGCTGGCCATGTTGCTGGTAGAGGAGGCCGACCGGGCCGGCAAACAACTGGACATCAAGGTCTTCGCCACCGACCTGGCCGATCGCGCGCTCGCCCACGCCCGGGCCGGGATCTACCCCGGCGGCATCGAGTCCGAGATCACGGTCGAGCGACTCGAGCGGTTCTTCTCCAGGGACGATTCGGTCTACCGGGTGCGGCCGGAGCTGCGTGACCGGGTGGTCTTCGCACCGCAGAACGTCCTCCAGGACCCGCCATTCAGCCGGCTCGACATCGCCACCTGCCGCAACCTGATGATCTACCTCGAGCCGGAGGTGCAGTCGCGCGTGCTGGCGCTGCTCCATTTCGGGCTGCGCGAGGGCGGGGCGCTGTTCCTGGGCAGCAGCGAGACGATCGCCGGGACCGAGGACCTGTACGAGGTGATCGACAAGAAGGCGCGGATCTACCGACGGGTCGGCCCGACGCGGCACGGGTCGGTCGATTTCCCATTGCCGCACCCGATCCTGGACGACGAGGACGGCGCCGGGATCAACCTCGGCAGTGCCCCGTCGTCGAGGCTGCGTCAGCGGAACGGCGCGGCCTGTCGATCGCGCAGCTCACCCAGCGCATCCTGCTGGAAGGGCACACGCCGGCCGCCGTGACGGTCGACCGCGACCACCGCATCCTCTATTACCACGGCGACACGCGGCCGTTCCTCCAGCAGCCGTCCGGCGAGCCGACTCGCGACCTGATGCTGCTGGCCCGCGAGGGCGTCCGCGGGGCGGTGCGCGTCGCGCTGCATCGGGCGGCGGCGGAGATGGGGAGGGTCACCGTGCTCGAGGGCTGGGTCGACCTCGAGCCGGGCCGCCGTGTGCGGATCGCGGTCACCGCTTCGCCCGTCGTCGGGGGCCTCGCCATCGACGAGAGGCCCGGCGCCCCCGACTACTTCGTCGTCAGCTTCGAGGAACGAGGGGACTTCGTTTCGAACGACCCGGACGGCCGCGAGTCCAACGGCGAGGTCGCGACTGATGAGATGCGCCGGCTCCGTGCCGAGCTGCGGAGCACCATCGAAGAGCTGCAGACCAGCAACGAGGAGCTCAAGGCCTCCAACGAGGAGATCATGAGCGTCAACGAGGAGCTCCAGAGCGCCAACGAGGAGCTCGAGACCAGCAAGGAGGAGATGCAGTCGCTCAACGAGGAGCTGACGACGGTCAACGCCCAGCTCCGGGCGAAGATGGAGGAGCACCTGGCGGCCAGCAGCGACCTGGCGAGCCTGCTGGCCAGTACCGATATCGCCGTGCTGTTCCTCGACACCGGGTTCCGAATCCGCCGGTACACGCCGGCCGTACGCGAGCTGCTCCACCTGATCGCCTCGGACGTCGGGCGGCCGCTGGGCAACCTCGACCGCAAGTTCGACGACCCGCACCTGGACAGTGACGCGCGCGCGGTGCTCGATCGACTCGTGCCGGTCGAGCGCGAGGTGTCGGCGCGCCAACGGTCGGCACTACCTCCGAAAGGCGCTGCCGTATCGAACCACGGACAATCGGATCAACGGCGTGGTCATCACGTTCGTCGACATCACCGAGCGCCGGCGGGCCGAGGCCGAGCGCGAGCGACTGCTCGCCGAGCGGACGGCGGTCATGGAGGGCATGGCCGAGGGCATCGTGCTCGCCGACGCGACCGGCGCGTTCTTCTACTTCAACCCCGCCGCACTCCTCCTCCACGGCTTTGCCTCGACGGAGGAGATGAAGAAGGCCAGCGAGGTGGGCATCCCGATGTTCGACCTCGGATACCCCGACGACGGGCCCATGCCGGTCGAGGAGTGGCCGCAGTCGCGGATGAGGCGGGGGGAGACGTTCACGGACCTCGCGGTGAGGGTCAAGGGCCGGCATCGGCCCGTCGAGTTCATCGCCAGCTATAGCGGCCGGCCGATCACCCTGGGCGGCGGGCGCATCGGCGGCCTCATGACCTGCCGGGACATCACCGAGGCCAAGGCGCCGAGGCGGACCTGCGTGAGCGGGAAGAGCAGTTCCGCCGGGCTATCGAGGAGGCGCCGATCCCGGTAATCATGTACGCCGAGGACAGCGAGGTCCTTCAGCTCAGCCGCAAGTGGACCGAGCTGACCGGCTACGCGCTGGCGGACCTGCCGACGCTGGAGGCCTGGCTGGCCCTCGCGCACGTCTCGCGGGCTGACGCCGTGCGCGATCAACTGCACGAACTATTCGGCGGCGCCCGACTTTCGCTGGACCTCGAGTTCGCCATCCGCACCCGCGACGGCGGCGAGCGGTACTGGACCTTCAGCGCCAGCTCGCCCGGGACCCTGGGGGATGGGCGCCGGTTCGTCGTCGGGATGGCCGTCGATATCACCGAGCGCAGGCGGGCGGAGCAGGAGCTTCGCCAAAGCGAGTCGCGGTTCCGCGCGGTGGTCGACCTCGTGCCCGACGTCATCTGGCAGAACGATCCGTCCGGGGCCGCCGACTGGTTCAACCGCCGGTGGCTCGACTACACCGGCCAGACGCTGGAGCAGGCAAGAGCGTACGGGTGGTTCGACGTGATCCACCCCGATGACCGCGAGCGGTCGCGGTCGATGTTCCAGCGGGCGGTCGACGCCGGGCAGCCCTTACGCCTGGAGTACCGCATTCGCAGGGCGTCGGACGGCGCGTTCCGCTGGTTCCTCGTGCAAGCCCTGCCCCTGCACGACGAGGCCGGCCGGATCACGACGTGGTTCGGCACCGCCACGGAGATCCACGATCAGCGCATTGCGCTCGAAGCCCTCCGGGAGGGCGAGGAGCGGCTGCGCCTGATCGTCGAGAGCGCCACCGACTATGCCATCTACACGCTGGACCCCGGTCGCCGGGTCACCGGCTGGAACCCCGGCTCGGAGGCGACCTTCGGGTACGCCGAGCGGGAGATCGTCGGTCGCCCGCACGACATCCTCTTCACGCCGGAGGACCGGGCCGACGGCGTGCCGGCGGCGGAGGCGGAGACCGCCCGGCGCGACGGGCGGGCGGCCGACGAGCGGTGGCATCTCCGCCAGGACGGGTCGCGATTCTATGCCTCCGGCGTGCTGACCCCGATGGGCGACGGCGGGTCGCTCGGCTTCGTCAAGGTCCTCCGCGACCTGACCGACCGCAAGCGCATGGAGGACGACCTCCGCCAGGCCCGCGACGAGCTGGAGGCCCGGGTGGCCGAGCGGACGGCGGAGCTGATGCGGGCCAACGCGGCGCGGGTCGAGCTGCTCCGGCGGCTGGTCCGGGTCCAGGAGGACGAGCGTCGGCGCGTCTCCCGCGAGCTGCACGATGGCCTGGGCCAGGAGCTGACCGCCCTGATGCTCGGCCTCAAGGAGCTGGAGAGGGCCATCCCGGAGGGCTCGCCGGGCCGCGGGCGACTCCGGGAGGTCGAGGCGAGTGTCGGGCGGATCGGCCGCGAGGCGCACGACCTGGCCGTCGAGCTGCGGCCCAGCGCACTGGACGACATCGGCCTCGGTCCGGCACTGGCCACCTACGTTGCGAAGTGGTCGGAGCGGACCGGAGTCGCGGCCGACTTCCAGTCTCCCGGCCAGGACGCCTACCGCCTGCCGCCGGAGGTCGAGACGGCCCTCTATCGCGTCGTACAGGAGGCGTTGAACAATATCGCCAAGCATGCCGCGGCCCACTACGTCAGCGTGATCGTCGAGCGGCGGCCGGGCGAGGTCACGACCCTGGTCGAAGACGACGGCAAGGGCTTCGACCCGGATCAGCTCGGACCCGCCCCCGAGCGGCGACTGGGCATCATCGGGATGCGCGAGCGCCTCGCCCTGCTGGACGGGACGCTCCTGATCGAGTCGGGTGAGGGCGCGGGGACGACGCTCCGTGCCCGTATCCCGCTCCCTGAGATTTCGGGGGAGGCCGGTCATGGGGGCTAAGTTGCGCATCCTCCTGGCCGACGACCACAACGTCGTTCGCGCCGGGCTCCGGGCGCTCATCGACGCGCAGGTCGACCTGGAGGTGGTCGGCGAGGCGGCCGACGGCGAGGCGGCATGCCGGCTGGCGATGGCCCTCGATCCCGATGTGGTCGTCATGGACGTCTCGATGCCGCTGCTGAGTGGGGCGGCGGCGACCGAGCGAATCAAGCGGGAACGGCCCGAAGCCAAGGTGCTGGCGCTGACGTTGCACGAGGACCGCGGCTACCTCCAGCAACTGCTCCGGGCCGGGGCCGCGGGCTACCTGCTGAAGCGGGCCGCGGCCGATGAGCTGATCCACGCCATCCGCGCCGTGGCCCGCGGCGGCTCCTACCTCGACCCGGACCTGACCGGCAAGATCCTCGACGGCCTCGTGGGCCGGTCGGACCATCCGGATGCGACGGCCGGTCATCCGCTGAGCGACCGCGAGGAGGAGGTGCTGCGGCTGATCGCGCCGGCTTCACAAACCGCGAGATCGCCGTCCAGCTCGAGGTGAGCATCAAGACGGTCGAGACGCATAAGGCCCGTTCCATGGAGAAGTTGGGCCTCAATGGCCGCGCCGCCATCGTCGGGTATGCCATCCGGCGGGGCTGGCTGTCGGATGGCTGACCTGCCGGGTGTCGGGGAAAACCCCGCGTGTCGGGAAAACCCGCAGGTGTCGGGGAAATCCGCGACAATTTTACCCGGTTTCCCGATACCGGCCCAACCTCCCCATCTCGATAATCTCAATTTACGGCCCGGACTTACGGCGCTCAGCCAGCCCCTAAACGAGTCCGGCGCAAGCCAGGTCCGCTAGCACGCCTCGATGGCCATCGTAACAGGTTGACGCCGAAAAGATGTTTATATATATATACAGATATGGCCGGGGTGGGGCACGGTTGACGGCCCGTGGGGGACAGGTCAACGCGACCGTCCGGCTTGAGGGGCCACGTCTGCCGTCCGATCGGCCAGGTCATGGTGCCTCGCCCATCTGTCCTCGAAGGTCGAGGTGAACCTTGATGACCCGCTCGAAACCTTATGACGATCCTGCCAGAGTCCTTGTCGTTGACGACGATCGGGATACGGTACATAGCATGGCCTGTTTGCTGAGACACATGGGCCACCAGGTCCGGGTCGCCTTCGACGGATATGAGGCGATCGAGATCGCCCACCAGCAGCAGCCGCGTTATGTCCTGCTCGATCTCGGCATGCCCGGACTGGACGGCTATCAGGTTGCCGCCCGGCTCCGCCGTGAGCTGCCTGGGTCGCTCATCCTGATCGCCGTCACGGGATACGGCCAGGAGGAGGACCGCCGAAATGCACTTGCGGCCGGGTTCGACCACCATTTCCTCAAGCCCGTCGACATTGCCGTCCTGAACGCACTTCTCTCCGGGCAGGACACCGGAAGATGGGGCGGCCGAACGACACTCAGCGACCAGCCCATTCCCATGTCCAACGGGAGTGTCGCCTCTGGTTCGTCCCAGGTGAGAGACGACGGAAGTTCGAATGGCAGCGCTGAGCCTGCGTCGGTAGAACTGCCGACCGCGGTGATCAACCCCGAGGAATCCCAGAACCACCTGCACAGCCGGCAGGTTGAGATCACCAACACCCTCGGCCTGCACCTTCGGGCCGCCGACAAGTTCGTGCGGCTGGCCCGGCAGTTTCAGGCCGAAGTGCGGGTCGCCTGCGACGGCCGCAAGGTCAGCGGCCGGAGCATGCTCGACCTGATGGCTCTCGCCGCCGCGTGCGGCACTTGCCTCGAGTTGGAGGCCGACGGTCCCGACGCCCAGGCGGCCCTGGATGCCCTGTCCGACCTCATCGCTCGCGAGTTCGACGAGCCAAATCACTGACCGGCGGGGTCGACCGCATCGGGCTGCCTCCTCCTCGCGTCACGATCCGGGGATCGCGCGGGTCCCTCCGATCGAGCGCGCCGCCGCGTGATGGTGACGACCGAGCCAGGCAATCCGAGAGACGCCTCGTGGATTCGAGGTCGCGGCTGGATGGCGGTCGATGTGGTTGAGGAGGCTTTCTTCCTGGCCATTCCCTAACGCGGCGTTCGGCCGCAACCAAAGGGGGATTCGCGATTCCCAATTCCGGATTCCGGATGAAGAAGGATTCGGGAATCTGGAGTCCGGAATCCGGAATTGGGAATCTGGAATCAAGGATCCCCCAGAGGCGCGGCATGCGGCAGGGATCCTACGGAGGTAGACTCGAATTATGGGATCATATCGAAGTCCGCATGCATGATTTCGGCCTGCCTGGTGGGCGATCGCCCGGAATCAAGATTCGCGCGAGGACGCGGATCGAGCGAACAGTTTGGACGAACGGCCACGGCCGGGCACCCCGAATCAGCAGGTAGGGGAACCCGTCGAGAGCTAAGCAGCCGGCCGTGGTTTCCTCGGATTCTTTGGGGTTCGGAGGCGGTTCCAAGAGGCGAGCGGGGGGCGTCAGTTCCCTGTCCGATCGACCTGACAGGGGGCTGACGCCCCCCGCTCGCTCGGGACCCAGTGCTGGATAACCCTGGCCAGGTGCTTAAGTCGCCATCCGCGAAATCCGATCAAACCCGTTGACTCGCGCGTTGAGGGTTGTATTTTACCTCCAAGACATTATGTCGAATGATTCCTCGATTCGGCGACGCTCGCCTCTTGATTGTCGTGCCGGTCTTTGGCTAAAGTTGTTGATTCTAATTCGTGACACCCGTGAGGCTTGTTGGATTCGTTGGGCCATGTCGGTCTGCTCACGCTGACCTTGTGACCGAGTGGACTTCTGGGTGCATTCATGCGTTTTGTGTTAATCGATCGGATTCTTGAGGTCGAGCCGAATCGTTGCCGGCTCTCCGGGGATCAAACTCTCAAGAATGGACAAGGGCCCCGCCTGGTCGCCGTGAAAAACCTCTCTCTGGCAGAGGAATATCTGAGCGACCATTTCCCAGGCTTCCCGGTGATGCCGGGCGTCTTGATGCTGGAGGCCCTCACGCAAGCGGGCGCCTGGCTAATCCGCGAGCTGGAGGATTTCGCGCATAGCGTCATCGTCCTGAAGCAGGCCAAGACGATCAAGTACGGCAGTTTCGTGGAGCCTGGCCGCCAGCTCGAGCTGCGGGTCGAGCTGACGTCCTTCGACGCGCGCGACTGCACCTTCAAGGGGGTCGGCCTCATCGACGGCCAGGATATGGTTAAGGGACGGATCATCTTGACCCGGTACAACTTGCGCGACCGGGATCCCGAATTGCACACCACCGATTCCTTGATCGTCGAGGGTTTTCGCGATCTGTACACGACCTTGCGAAAGGGCTCGGTCGGGGCGCGAGCGATCGCGCGACGCCCCGAGCCCGCGGAATTTCCCACCACCGTTTGATCCGAACCGGCGGACGTCGCGAGCCGGCTCCGCCGTCACGGACGCTCGGCATCCCTGCCGTTGAAACATGGGGCGTCCCTCCCTCCCCGGCAGGTCCTCGGTCGGTTTGGACCCTCCCGTCCGGCCTGATCCTCGCCGCGTGACCCCCCGTCACTCCTGATGATGTTGCAAGGTTTTCGCTTTTTGCTCATGATATGAGTCGAATTCCGGCCCGAGGTCCCGGCGATAGACGACCCGTCGGGCCGCTTCTCGCCATGATCTGCCCCTGAGTCAATCCCTGAGCCACCTGAAGTTGGGATGCCGATCTCGCCGACGATTATGTCATGCCGCCTGATCGTCGCCGCTTCAGGAGTCGGATGACGTCTTGGGGTAGGTGGGCCCTCCCATCTGGATTCTGAGGATCCTATGCCGACATACGAAGAAATCTTTGAGAAAGTCCAGGCCACACTGGTCGATGCCCTGGGTGTGGACGAGGATGAGGTCACCCGCGACGCCACCCTTCAGGGCGACCTGGGCGCCGAGTCCATCGACTTCCTGGACATCGTCTTCCGCCTGGAGCGCAATTTCGGGATCAAGATCCCGCGCGGTGAGCTGTTCCCCGAGAACCTCATGGCCGACCCCGAATGGGTCGCCGACGGCAAGCTCACGAGCAAGGGCGTCGATGAACTGAAGACCCGCCTCCCCTACGCCGACATCTCGAAACTCGAGGACGATCCCTCGGTTGACAAGATCGGAGACCTTTACACCGTCGAGATGCTCGTTCAATATGTTCAGAGCAAGCTCGCCGCGTGATCGAAGCTTGCAAGCTCGCTTGCTGGAGCAGACGAGCGGCTGGTAAGGAATCCATCGAGCCGGGGCCAACGGGGCTCGGGTGGCTGTTCGGGGCGGGATTTCGCCCCAAGGCCCCACTCCCCTTTGTTCCGGCGGGGCGGATTCTGGGATTCGGGTCATGAGGGCGGGTGTTTCTGGCGATGAGATGGATCTGGATCGACAAATTCCTGGAATTTCGCAGCGGCCAGTTCGCCCGTGCGATCAAGAACCTCACCCTGGCCGAGGAGCACCTTCACGATCATTTCCCGGGGTTTCCGGTCATGCCGGCCTCACTGATCATCGAGGGGCTGGCCCAGACGGGGGGCATCCTGGTCGGCGAAGCGGGCGGCTTCGCCGAAAAAGTGATCCTGGCCAAGATTCCCCGTGCGGAATTCTTCGGAGTGGCCTGTGCGGGCGATCAGCTCATCTACGAGGTCACCTTGACGGACCTCAGGAGCGAGGGGGCCGTGGTTGACGCCAAGGCGTTCTTGAACGGCGAACTCCTCGCCGACGCCGAGATCGTGTTCGCCCACCTCGATAACTCCCGAGCTAATCAAATCTTCGGTCCGAAGAATTTCGTCTTCACGCAGCAGTTGCTGGGCGTGCTCGATCTGGCCAAGCGCAAGAGCGCGTGCGCCTGGCCTCTGCGGCGGCCGACAACAGCCCCGAGTCCAACGGACAGCCTCACGAGGACGGTCCGCTGACTTGAGCCTCTGCGGAGGTGCGACCTGGCACGGAAACGCCAAGTTGGGCGATTGGGTGTTCTAGAGGATTACGGAAAAAAATGAGTTCTGCGTCGGGTTTGTGCCGTCATCAATGCGGTTCGGGCGCCATAATGGTAAGGTGTTCCGATACGGGCGGGCGCCTCTGGACCTGACAACGAGCGAGCTCGATCCCGGGGAAGATCCGCGAGTCTTTCATGCTTGGTTCCGAACGCCGAGTGGTCATAACCGGTTTGGGCCTGGTGACGCCCCTGGGGGATCGTCCGGACGCCGTCTGGACTTCGCTCCTGGAGGGTCGGGGAGCGGTGCGCCGGTTAGAGTCCCTTCGGGTGGCCGGTCTGCCCAACGACGTGGCGGCCGAGATTTCCGGCTTCGACCTGAAGAAATCGGCCTTGCCCAAGTTCACCAAGGAGTTGCGCAAGACTCGCAAGTACATGGCACGCGATATCCAGCTCGCGGTCACGGCCGCCCAGTTTGCGATCGACGACGCGGGCCTGATCGATGGCGGCGTGGATCCGCGCGGATCGGGATTGATCTGGGTGCCGGACTGATCTCCAGCGAGCTCGATGAGCTGGCGCCGGCGATCTATCATGCGTCCGAACAGAATCGCGCGTTCGATTTTCAGGTCTGGGGCCGGGAATCGATCGGGATGATCGAGCCGATCTGGCTGCTGAAGTACCTGCCCAACATGCTCGCCTGCCATATCTCGATCCTGATGGACTGCCAGGGACCGAGCAACACGATCACGGAGGCCGACGCCTCGTCGAACCTGGCAATCAGCGAAGCCGCGCGGATCATTGGCCGCGGACGGGCCGACGTGATGATTACGGGCGGGGCCGATTCCAAGATCCATCCGCTAAGCCTGGTCCGAATGGGATTGCTGGAGAACATGTCGGGGTGGAAGGGGGATCCCAGCCAGGCCTGCCGGCCGTTTGATCGCCGTCGCGATGGCTGGGTGGCCGGCGAAGGCGCGGGGATCCTCATCCTCGAGGAGCACGAGCACGCACTTGCGCGGGGAGCGCGAATCTACGGTGAGGTGCTCGGTGGTGGCTCCGGTTGCGATGCGATGCCGGGAGGCGGGCTCCATCCGGGAGGAATCGGAACCGAGGTGGCGATCGCCGCCGCGCTCGAGGACGCCGGCTTCGAACCCTCGGCAATCGGCCACGTCAACGCTCATGGGTCGGGGACGCGCATCTCCGACCTGGCCGAGGCACGGGCTTTGCAGCGAATCTTCGGCCCGAGGGGTGTGCCGGTCACCGCTCTCAAGGGCTATATGGGCAACATGGTCTCCGGCGGCGGTGCCGTCGAGCTGATCGTCAGCCTGGTCTCGGCCAACCGCGGGATGGTCCCGGCGATCCTCAACTGCGAGCAGCCCGACCCGGAGGTGGAGGCCGATTTGATTGTGAAGTCGCCTCGCCCCATGAGCAACCCGACGTTCGTCAATACGAATCTCACACCCCTCGGCCAGGCAGCGGCGCTGGTGATCCGCGGCCTTGCACCCGATTCGACCCCCGAACCCCAGGCGACTTGAACCGGCGGACTGTCAATCCAACCCAGGGAACGGATCGAACGATCCGAGGAAGGCGCACATGCGGCGAGTTGTCGTGACGGGGATGGGGATGGTCACCCCGGTGGGCAGGGACCTGGAATCGACCTGGTCGGCGCTCCTGGAAGGCCGGAGTGGCGTCGGGACGATCGGGCTGTTCGACGCCCGCACCTTCCCCACGCGCATCGCCGCGGAGGTCAAGGACTTCCGCCTCGGCGACTACCTCGATGACCCGAACCGATGGGCCGAGCACTCGCGCAACAGTCAGTTCGCCCTCGCCGCGGCCAAGATGGCCATGAAGGACTCCGGCCTGGAGACCAAGCCGGATTTGAACCGGAGACGGTTCGGCGTCTACCTGGGCTCGGGCGAAGGGCAGCAAGATTTTCCCCGGTTCGTCAAATTGATGTATCAGACCACGCGCGACGGTCGCGTGGATACCTCCGAATTCACGCGGATGGGGATCAAGGATCTGCATCCGATCCACGAGGCCGAGCAAGAACCGGGCACCCCCTCGGGGCACCTGGCCAGCGTCTTCGGTGCCCAGGGCCCCAATTCCAACTGCCTGACGGCCTGCGCCGCCAGCTCCCAGGCCATCGGCGAAGCGTTCGAGCTGATCCGGAGAGGAAATGCCGACGTGATCCTCTCGGGCGGCACGCACAGCATGATCCATCCCTTTGGTGTCACCGGATTCATCCTCCTGACCGCACTCTCCACCCGCAACGACGAGCCGACCCGCGCCAGCCGTCCGTTCGACCGGGATCGCGACGGCTTCATCCTGGGCGAGGGGGCGGGCATGCTGGTCCTCGAGGAGCTCGAACACGCCAGGTCTCGCGGCGCCCGGATCTACGGCGAGATCGTCGGCTACGGCTCGACCGCCGACGCTTTCCGGATCACCGACAGCCATGATGAGGGCCGCGGCGCGATCGCCTGCATGAAAGAGGCCCTGGCCGATGCCCGGCTGGATCCCGCCGAGATCGACTATGTCAACGCCCACGGCACCAGCACCTCCGTCAACGACTCGATCGAGACCCTCGCCATCAAGCGGACCTTCGGGGAATCGGCCTACAAGGTCCCGATCTCCAGCACCAAGAGTATGATGGGGCATTTGATCGCGGCGGCCGGCTCCGTCGAGGCGATCGTCTGTTTACTCACGATGCGGGATAGCACCCTGCCGCCGACCATCAATCTGGACAATCCCGATCCCGCGTGCGATCTTGATTACATCCCCCATACCGCCCGAGAAAAGACCGTCGATGTGGCCTTGTCGAACAGTTTCGGGTTCGGCGGTCAGAATATCACGCTCATCTTGCGACGCTTCACTGATTGAACGCTTTCCTTTGCCGAGTGGTCGCGCTCGGCAGTCTCCCCACTTCGTCGCGGACCCGGTTCGCCGGGACTGGTGCGAAGGTCCGGTGGCGCGACCAGGAGTGCATCCGTGATTGGCCTAGTCAGCTCGCATCCGACCCTCACGCTGGCGGCGGTCCTGCCGGCGGTGCTGGCGATCGCCTGGATCCTGTATCTGACCACCAAGTACGCACCGATCATCGGCCAGAAATTCGAGGAACCCCCGCTGTTCCTGCCGCTCCGCATCGTGCCCGTGGAGCGCGGAGAAACGGTCGAGTTCTGCACCGACGATGGGGTGGGTCTCTCGGGCAGCTACCTGCGGGCGCGGACGCCGGAACGGGCCGGAGTCTTGCTGTATTGCCATGAGTTCCTCAGCGACCGCTGGAGCTTCCGGCCGTACATCGATGGTCTCCGCGACCTGGGCTTCGACATCTTCACGTTCGACTTTCGCAATCACGGGGTCAGCGGCAGCGAGGCGGGCTATTCCCCCATGCATTGGGCCTCCGATCGAGAGGTCCGCGACCTCCGAGCGGCGCTGAGCTATCTGCGATCGCGGCCGGATCGCGATCCCGCGGGCTTCGGTCTCTTCGGCGTCAGCCGGGGCGGCACGACGGCCTTGCTGGTCATGCCGGGCGAACGCGACATCTGGGGCGCGATCACCGATGGCGCGTTCCCGACCACGGGGACGATGGTGGCCTACATCCTCCGATGGGCGGAGCTCTATCTGAGGAGCCGTTTCCTGCGCAGCATGGTCCCACTTTGGCTGTTTCACGTCCTGGCCTGGTCGGGCCGCCGGAAGTCCGAGCGGCGGTTGAACTGTCGATTCCCGGACGTCGAGCGTGCGGTGGGGCGACTGGCGCCCCGCCCCTGGCTCATGATCCACGGTGGCCGCGACACCTATATCAGCCCGAAGATCGCCGAGGGACTGTTTCAGTGGGCGAATGGGCCCAAGGAACTGTGGCTGGTCCCGGATGCCAAGCATAACCGCTGCCGCGAGCGCGAGCCCGAGGCTTATGCCGCGCGAATCCTGGACTTCGTGGACCGCTTCTCCCCGCGCCGCCCGTCACGGCGATCTTCTCGGCCGCGCCGGCACTTGTCGAAACGCATGATGATCTGACGGATGACTATTCCGCAGAGTTGACACCCCAGAAACTTGTGGACGAGGTGGCTCCCGATGTCAGCACCCCGTACGCGGTAGGCAGTACGCCGTGAGGCGTATCCCCTCTCCCCACCTGCACCTAGATCGCTTAACGCTTGAATGACGATCGCCGGACGGAGCCGGCTCCTCCAAAACGACGGTGGTCCGCCCGGAAGTCCGGGTGTCGGAGGGGGCTCTGTCTCCCGACCGTCAGCCACCCAAGCGTTAATCGCGCTCGCCGCCCGGATTCCACGTCCAAAGGTCCCCCGCGCCGATTACTCCTCGGTTTCGACCCTGCGCGGACGGTGGCTGCCTGGCTCCACCTCCTTCGAAAGTTGAAAGAATGCAAGGCCGGCCTCCCAGTAGTATGATGAGGATCGCAGAGAGGCTTTTGGGGAGGTCTCGATCATGCGGAATGGACAAACTCAGGCTGTTCGCAAGCCACCACAGGGACTCCCGGACGAGAGACCGATCTCGGGAGTCAGCGATGGCCAGTTGCTGTCGCGTTTCGCGGCCCATCGCGACGAGCCGGCCGAGACGGCGTTCGCGACCCTGGTTCGCCGGCACGGGCCGATGGTGTTGCGCATCTGTCAGCAGATCCTCGGCGACGCGCACACCGCCGAGGACGCATTCCAGTCCACATTCCTGATCCTGGCCCGGCGGGCCGGATCGATCCGCCAGCCGGAACTGCTGGGGCATTGGCTCTACGGAGTGGCCCTGCGCACGGCGCGGGAGGCGAGGCTCCGGGCTCATCGCAGGCGGCAGCGTGAGTCGCCGAGAGGGGATGGAATCGGCGCAGGAACCGATCGACCGTGCGTGCCGGCCCGAGGGAATGCTCATCTGTCGCGAGGAGTTCGAGGTCCTGCACGAAGAGGTCTCGCGGCTGCCCGACCGATATCGCATCCCGATCGTCCTTTGCGACCTGGAAGGGCGGACCTACCAGGAGGCGGCCGAACGTCTGCGTTGTCCGGTGGGCACGGTGGGCGTGCGGCTCCGGCGGCGCGGGAACGGCTCCGTGTGCGGCTGACGCGACGCGGCCTCGCCCCCACCGCCGCGCTGATCCCTGCGATGCTCAGCGGCGAGGAGACTGGAGTCGCGGTACCGTCCTTCCTGATCGATTCCACGACCCGCGCCGCCATGCAGTTTACCCTGGGAAATGCGGCGGCGATCGGATTTGCCTCGGCCTCCGTCATTCCCCTGACGGAAGCCGTGCTCCTGCGCCATGGCCCTGGCCCGGCTGAAATTGGTGATGGGCGTGGCCATCGCGGTCGGGATCGCCGCGACCGCTGGCTGGATCGGTCCGCGTCGCGCGACGATCATTCTGCCCGCCACCGTCCAGCAGGATGCGTCTCCGAAGGACAAGGTGCCCATCCCGGGGAATCTCGCCGCACCCGCGAACGAGCCGACTCCAGCCGAGGACGTGGCGCCAGCCCGCTCGAAGCCGTTCGCCCCGGTGCCGGACGGGCCCCGGCCGATCGACGAGGCGCCGACACCGACCAATCCGCCGGCCACGCTCCTGGCCGCTGCACCGACCTCCCGCCCCGCGACGAAGTCCGATCCAGAGCCAGCCGGGACGATCAGGGAGGTCCCGACTGTCGTGATTGCGAAAACGGACACGGAGATCGTCCCGATTCCGCCCGAGCCGAAGGCGAAGCCGGAATCTCGTACCCCGCCAGCGATGGCTAGGCCCTCGGAATCACTCCGGGAAGAGCAGGAACGCGGTGCGGTGCTCTTCGCCAAGGAGTGGGTGCCCGATGATCCCATGAGTCACGGCGGCGACGGTCTGGGACCGGTCTTCAATGACACCTCATGCGTGGCCTGCCATGGCCTGGGGGCCCCCGGCGGTGCCGGTCCCGAGAGCAAGAACGTCGTCATCGTCACGGCTGCTCCCAACGGTTGCGGATCCGGCGGCAGTCTGGATCAGGTCATCCCCAGCCTGGGCAACTCGCGCACGCGCCTTGCTCCACCGCTATTCGACGGATCCCGAGTACGACTCGTGGCGGAGGCGTCTCTTCGAGCCCAAGAGCGACAAAGAAACGAAGCCGACACGCACCCGTAGCGAGGACCTCGTCGTGCGTCGCATCCGCGCACTCAAGGAGACCACAACGCCGGGGCGAAGGCTGGGGACCGCAACGGCCGTGTCGCAAGCGATCAACGGCTTCAGTCTCAGCCTCGTCGAACGCAACACACCGGCCCTGTTCGGCGCGGGTCGAATCGACGAGATTCCGCTCGATGTCCTAGTGGCGGTGGCGGCCATGCAGCCGACAGACGTCCGGGGCCGGGTCAGCCGCACCCAGGATGGACGATTCGGCCGGTTCGGCTGGAAGGCCCAGATCCCCAGCCTGCATGAGTTTGTCCGAGGCGCCTGTGCCAACGAGTTGGGGCTGGAGGTGCCCGGTCATTCGCAGCCGAGTTCGCCCGTCGCCCCGAAGCAGAAGGCGAAGGGACTCGATCTGACCGAGGCCGACTGCGATGCCCTGGCCGCCTACGTCCGGTCCCTGCCCGCGCCGGTGGTCGTCGATCCGTACGGTCCGCGGGGCACGCCGGACATGCGAGAGGGGCGCCGACTCTTCACCGAGGCCGAATGCGTGCTCTGCCACACCCCGACGATCGGCGAGGTCGGTGGAATCTACAGCGACCTGCTTCTGCATAACATGGGCCAGAGCCTGAGCGATTCCGGCAGCACCTACGGGATGAACGGCCCTGATACTCCCACAGGGCCGTCACCGCGGGAGTGGCGCACTCCTCCGCTCTGGGGCTACCGCGATTCCGGCCCTTACCTCCACGACGGTCGGGCTCGGAACCTGGAAGAAGCGGTCGCGCTGCATGAAGGTCAGGCCAAGGCCTCCGCGAAACGGTTCTTCGCGCTCTCGGCGAGAGAACGCTCCCAGGTCGAGTCGTTCCTGAAATCCCTGGTCGCGCGCCTCGGCGGGACCCGGAATCGTGCTGGCGGCCGAGCTGGAATCCCGACTCGCCAGGGAAACGCGCGGCAAGCGCGAACCCGAATCGGAGTCGGCTGCCCGCCAGCGACGCGAGGAGGCTGTGAACCGGGAAGTGCAGAGATGGCACGATTGCGAAGCGCGCCCGCATTCAATTCCCCATCGCCCGGAACCTGGAAAAGATGGGCAAGACCGCGGCCGCGCTCAGCTCTTACCGCGAGATCGCACAGAAGGCGCCCGACACGGACGAGGGGCGGCGGTCCGTCGCGCGGATCTCCGTCCTCACCACGCGGGCGAACGCTCCATGAATAGCCGCCGGGCCAGTTGCGGCGCGGCGGCCAGGGTTGTCATCTGGATGCACAGTCGAGGATCGCGGAGGATCGTGGCGATCAGGCCAGGTGACCGTCGCAACCCGCGACGAAGCGCGTCGCGGGCCAAATCTGTCCGTCCGGCACGAAGGGCCTCATGGGCCCGGTTCAAGAACGCGCGAGCGAGCCGGCCGTTCGCGCCCGGCGCAGCACGTCGACATCGGGACGGTCCTTCAGATCGATCGCGAAAAGCTGTTCGAGCAGTCGGGCGGTTTCCTCCAGGTCGGCCGTGCCGGTCTTGAAGCGATGCGTCTCGCTCGCGGCGTGCCAGCGCACATGCACGGACGGCTTCGCCAGCCAGACGATCTTCCATCGCCTCGACACGCGCAGCCAGAACTCCCAATCGAGCACATATCGATACGAGGCGTCGAATCCACCGGATTCCGTGAAGGCCGCGCGACGAAGTATCACCGCCGAGCAGCGCAACGGGTTTCCCTCGACCATCAGTCCGGCAAGCTCGCCGGGCTGGAAGATCCGATCCACCGGTCCGAGCCCACCGCGACCCACCACATGATCGGGGATCGGATCGCCCTTGTCGTCGATCACATCGGAGGCGCCGGCGACCAATCCGATGCCCTCATCCGCCGCGAACGCCCGCACCTGGGCCGCGAGGTGACCGGGCTCCATCACATCGTCCTGGTGGAAGATGGCGACTATCGGCGTGTGGCCCAGCGCGACGCAACGGTTCCAGTTGCCCGCGAGGCCGAGCCGCTCCGAGTTCACCTCGATCCGGGCTCGATCCCCGGCCACGGAGCGAACCACTTCGAGGGTCGGATCGTCTGATCGATCATCGGAGATGACGAGATCGAAAACGACGCCCTCCTGGGCCATGATGCTGTGCAGGGTCTCGGCGAGATGAGCGGCGCCGTTGCAGGTCGGAACGGCGACGGTCAAGATCGGTTCGTTAGAGTCTTCCTCCGTAGGATCCCTGCGTCGTGCGCGCATCTGGGGATTCCGAATTCCGGATTCGCGATTCCCGATTCCCGGATCATTCCCTTTCGGGAATCCGGAATCGCGAATCGGGAATCCCGATTGGGTTGCGGCCGAAGGTCGCGTTAGGGAAAAGTGGTTCCACCACGCGTGTCGGGACCTCGTCTCAGCGCGCTCCGTGAATGTCATCGCCGAGAGCACGCAACGTTTCCCAGGAGAAGAGGCCCGAGGCATGGCCATCGTTCCAGGCTGGCTGAATGGCGTAAGTGCCGATATTCTCCATGCCGACGAGCTTCAAGTCGGACCGGATGGACTTCGGGTCGAGCACCCGTTCGCCCGTCCACTCGTTGCGACACGAAGCACACGGGCATTCGCTCCGAAGCAGGTGATACTGTAGGCGGTTGACCCGATCGTCGGGCCAGGTCAGTTCGAGGACTTGCTCGGCCTGGAGTGCGCGGACATGGGTGGGAGGGTCGGACATGATGGATCCTTCCGATACTCAATTTGGCTCTCGCTTGACGACTTCAAGAACCCGTTCGATTCGAGCCGTGAGGGGGTCATAGCCATAAGCCACCTGGCGCATCAATTCGAGGGCTTCGAGACGTGCCTGCGGGCTCTGAGTCCGCCAGTATTCCTTGTCAGAGGCATCGGCTTCTTCGAAGCTGGAGACGACGGAAAAGACTGTCTTGTCCATCCGCACGGAATCGAATGGTGCGGCTGAGCTCTTCCTCGGCTTGACGGGTTCGGTCATTGTTCTGCATCGCGGCCCTCCTGTGAACTGAGGATGGATTGTTCACCATGAATCCTACCAGAAACGACGAGTTCGCGGAACGCGAGGCCGAACCGGGCGGCCGGTTTTACGTTCGGGCACCGAGCATCAACGCGGTCCGGCGGGCCTTGCATCGCGCACCGGGCGGGGTGCGTGTAATCGGCCGCCAGGACCGCGAGACGATCCTTTGCACGCATACCATGGATGAGCACAGCCTGGCCCGGCACTGGCCGGTGATCGTCAGCCGGCTGGGGAAAGCCGGGCTGAGTGTCGAGGGAACCAAAGGGACGGGATCGGCGGCGGGCGAGTGCCCCGGCCCGTCGATCCTCCCACAGATTGACCTGACCGGGATGAGTCCGGTCACGGCTGGGGATTGTTGGCGTTGGGCCCCTGTTGGGGATTGTTGGCGTTGGGTCCCTGTTGGGGATTGTTAGCAACGGCCGAACGCACCGTCACCAACCTGTTGGACCGCTACGACGAGCTGCGGTCCCTGGCCACGGCCGATCCCCAGCGACTCGGTCCGCTGTTGCGCCCGCAGGGCCGCGTCATCCTGGCCATCGACGGCCTGCAGCCGGATGTCGGCCACGAGGTCCTCTGGGTGCTGCGCGACTGCCTCTCCGGCGAGATCCTCCTGGCCAAGAGCCTGCTGTCGTCCACGGCCCAGGACCTGGCCGGCCTGATCGACCAGGTGCGGAAGGTCCTGCCGGTGCCGATCACCGGCGTGGTCTCCGACGGTCAGGAGAGCATCCGCAACGCCGTGGCTATCGCCCTCAAAGGTGTCCCCCATCAGCTCTGCCATTTCCACTACTTCCGCGAGGCGGCCAAGCCGATCTACGAGGCGGATCGCCACGCCAAGAAGGAGTTGAAGAAGCGGGTGCGGGGCATCCGGAAGATCGAGCGCTCAGGCGGAGAAGGAGCTGGAGGACGACGCGGAGGACGCGGAGGCGGAGGTGGTGCGGGACTACTGCGCCGCGGTGCGCGGGGCCTTGACCGACGACGGACTGCCACCGCTTTCGGCCTCCGGGCTGAAGCGGCAGGATCGATTGAGCCGGATTGCCGCCAGCTTGGACGATGTCGTCGCCAAGGCGGGCGACCTGCCCGGGGGTTTGAAACGGCTGAGGCAATTGCTGCGGCGCAGGCTGGAGGAGACGGCCGCGCTGTTCCCGGCAGTGGCGAGTCGTCCAATGGGTCAAGCAGCGCTGCCCGGATCCTCAAGAACGAGGAGGGGCTGCCGGCGAAGAAGGTGCGACGGCGGATGGTGCAACTGCTCGCGCGAATGCGCCGGGCGGTGGCGACGACGGACGAGCCCGCGGTGCGGGCGAGTTTGAAGCAGTTCGTGAAGGTGACCCGGAGCTACTGGCCGGGCTTGTTTGCCTGCTACGAGTCGTCGGATCTGCCGCGGACGAATAACGACCTGGAGCACACCTTCGGCAGTCATCGCTACCGGCCCCGCCTGGGGATTGTTGGCGTTGGCTCCCTGCTGGGGATTAGCGGCGTCGGCTCCCTGCTGGGGATTGGTGGCGTTGGCTCCCTGCTGGCGATTTGCGGTGTTGGCCCCCTGCTGGGGATTGGTGGCGTTGGCTCCCTGCTGAGAATCGGGGGGCGTAGGAGTTGGGGTTTGTCCCCTGCTGAGAATTCCTTCCCTGTGCGGCCATGGTCAGGGCGTCGATGGCCTGGCGGAGTTCCTTGACCTGGGAGGTCAAGTCGTCGAGTCGCTTCGCCATTGCCCCGTCGCTGCCCTCAATTGCTTGCCGATTCGATCCACGATTCGACACAGTCAGGAGATCGAGATCCCCGTCATTATCGTGGTCGAAGTATACGACTCCGCCTCCGTTGTTTGCGCCAGCAGTCTGGCCCGGCAGGAGCGAGCCGACGTTGATCATCTCCCAAGTGGATGCCTTCGGCATTTCCCATCTCCAGGCGGCCCGGTTCTCCCTTCGCTGTGGAGTGATCTCGATCGTCTCTTTTTTCCCCTCGCGTACCAGTTCGAGGGAAATCGGTTTCTCACCCTTGGCCTGGACGATCTGGATGAGCTCAGCCTGGTTGATCAGAGCTTCACCGTCCAGTCTGAGCAGGATGTCGTGAGGCCTGACGCCCGCCTTCTGCGCCGGACTATCCTTGACCACTTCAAGGGCGAGCAAGCCGTGCTTCTCGGGGAGTTGGAGTTGTGCGCAGCGCCGGCTCGATGGAACCGACCGAGACTCCGATCCAATAAGAGGGTGGCTCGGGCCGGACGGGTCCCAGACTGACCTTCACTTCCGGCTGGACCTTGATCGCGAGTTTTCGACCCCGGCGGAGGAGGAACAATTGTTGCGGCGAGTCGCCGACGAGCTTCAGCCCCTTTTCGAGGTCTTCGGGCTTCCCGAGAGCGATGCCCTTGGGAGCCTCACTGCCCAGGCGGAGCAAGACGTCATTCGGCTCGATCCCCGCTGAAGCGGCGGGAGAACCGGGTTCCATGGCGGTCACGATCAGTCCCTCCTCCTTGGGGAGTTTCAGTTGCGCCCGGAGCGCATCGTCCGCGGCCGCGAGGCGCATGCCGGAGTTTCGGCTACCAATCCCGACGAAGGCGAAAGCATTGGGACTCAGAGTGTACTGATATTGTCGTCCGGCAAGAGGCCCCGCGGTGACATCCTTGATCCAGGCGCGGGACTCTGCTGGGAACTCCCGTTTTGATCGTTCGGGTCCTGGCTTGGCTGCCCTTGGCCCTGCTTCTGTGCGCGGGGTTACCCTGCTGGCCCTGTCCCTGGTTCGCGCCTTGCTTCTCTGCGCCGGGGTTACCCTGCTGGCCCTTCCTTTGGTCTTCTTGCGCTTGCGGAGCGCTTTGGTTCCCTTGTCCGCTGTAGCCGAAGACCGCCTCGACGACCGTCTCACCCGCTTGTTGCCCTTTCTGCGGGTTTTGGTTCCCTTGTCCCTGCCGGCCGAAAGTGTCAGCCGGGTGACTCAAGGTCAGGATGAGCCCAAGTGCCATGCACAACGCGAGTCGAAACCGCATGTCGAGTCTCCGTTTCGTCGATAATGAACGATCGTCGAACTTCCGTGAGACACCTTCTCCGTCCGCCCGATCGGGCCGAACGTCACAAGGGGTTGTTTCCGGTATAACTGACTTGCACCTGGTCGATGGGGACGGCCACGCGACGGCCGTCAGGCAGCGTGGCCATTTTGATCCGCCGATGCTGGGCGACCTGATAGCCCTGGCGTTCCAGTAGCGCGGCGCTGGTACTCATTCAAAGCGGGCGGCTGAGTCCTGACCCACTCCTCGTCGATCTTCGGACCGGCCAGGACCGGCACCTCGGCACTTCCGACCCGCAAATGAGCGACTGTCACGATGGATTCACGGGGATCCGCGACAAACCGGGGTTGGAGAGGCGGTCTCGCGAATTCGCCCGCCAATTCGGCAGATTCCCGAACCCCCGGGCTCTCGACGGGTGGTTTCGGAGCATCCTCAACATGAGTCGCGATCATGGGTGGCATCTGTGTTTTCCCGTTCTGGGCCGGCGAGGGCGGTCGAACGGGATGGACGAGCCACCCCATCGCGAAGGAGACCGCGGCGATCCCGGCGGCGATGACCCCGCGCCGCCAGCCACGGAATCGCCGGAGTTCTCGCCCGGAGGCCGGCGGCATCGGCTGCGATGGGGCCCCGACCGAAACGCCGACCGGCGGATCGAGGGCGCGGAACGACTCGCGCCAGCACTGCGCCTCGAGGAACGCCAGGGTACATCGTTTCCAGCCGTCGGGCTCGCGGTCGAGACGATCGAGGGTCGCGCCGAGCTCGGTCGGGCTGAGTTCCCCATCGACGATGCGGTCGATGAACTCGTCGAGCGGAGATCCGCAATCACTTTCGATCATGGTCATGGTCGGATGCCTCGAATTCGGCGGATAACTCGGCCAGCTCGATGCGAAGCCGATGGCGGGCGCGGTGCAACCGCGTCTCGACGGTCGCCACGGTGACACCCAGACGATCCGCCAGGACCCGGGCGGTAAATCCCTCGGCGTGCTTGAGGACCAGGATCTCGGCGTCGCGTGACGGCAGCCGGCGCAGGGCGTCTTGAACGAGCTTCTGCCGCTCCTCACTCACCAGCCAGGCCAGCGGCGAGGGGGCTGCGTCGAGATCGCTCAACGTCCGCCGAGAGGCATAGCGATGCACCAGCCCGCGCTGCCGGCCGGTCTTGCGCCGGTAGATCAGCACGTGCCGCACCGCCAGCCGATACAGCCAGACGGCCGCCCGCGCCGGATTCAGCAACGGTGTCCGCTGAGCCACCGCGGCCAGCGCGACGTCCTGCATCACCTCGTCGACGGCCTGCGGCTCGCCCAGTCGCGCCGCGACCACCCGGCGCAGCCAGCGATCGTGCTCGGCGAGGGTTCTGCCCCAGTCCAGGGCACGGATCGCCGCCATCTCGGGCTCAGGTGTAGGCGGTCGGCTGGGCTCGCTCATGGTTCGACTAGAGAGTTGCCGCCGAGCCCGATTTCCTGACAGGATCGTCGTGACGTTCTCAGCAATCTCGCCGGACTCTCACTCGGCCGCCATGATGAATGCAAAGGCGGCAAGGCGTCCTTCTACTTCTGCGCCCACGCCACCATGCCGTCAATATTGCCCTCGACCATTCGCTTCGCAAGGGCATTCGCCCCGGAGGTCAGCGAGATCCATTGGAGCCGGTTCAGATCGTCCCGCTTGGGCCAGCAGGTCATCGCGTAACCCACCACGCCCGGGGCTGCGAACCAGGCCCCGACATTGAAGTCGCTGCGAGCGCCGGCCTTCGGATCCAACGATGGGGTCTTGTCCTTGAGCAGGTACCAGTAAGCGACCCGGTAGCCCTTCATCGTCCCTCCATCCACCAGCACCAACACCTGCTGGATCTTGGCCACTCCCGGTACGTTGATGACCTGGTAGAATCGCACCTTCTCGGGTCGCGTGAACGCCGGATCCGGCTCGGAACGGCAAGTTTCGACGTGGGCGACATGACTCGCATAACGATCCACGTCCATGACGCGATCGATCAACCTCTGCGGATCGGCGAGAGGGACCGCTTTGAGCCCGATGGCCTCGTGGGTCGGCTTCCCAGCCCATTCCCAGTGGGAGAATTGATAGCCTCTGACTCCGGAACCGCGGTCCGGGAGCTTCTCCAGCACGCGGTCCAGGAATTCCCGGACTTCCGGCGGCGCGGCGTCCTGCTCCGGCGGCCACACCGGCTTGCCGGCCAGATGTTGCACGATCGTCGGGTCCGCCTCCCGCGAGGGCCTCGGGGCGAGTGCGGCGAGCAGGCCCCCCAGCAAGCCGATAGACCCGATCACGTATGTCAGTTTCCTCGACGCGTTCACAGTCCAGCCCCTTCGCTGACACCTGAGCTGTGCAACTAAATGGAGATTGCCCGGCCGGGCGGAAAAGCCCGGCGACCCTCCTATCACGGGTTCGAGGCCGGCTTCAGAAGATTCTGACTGCGCAGCCATTTGATGCAGAGCGGCGTCCAGCTCGAGGGGAGTTTTTCGTTTTGCCGGACGCCGAAGTCGTGGTCCCCCGTCGCATAAATGTGCAGTTCCGCGGGAATACCGGCGCGCTTCAAGGCCATATACATGAAGGCGCTGTTCTCCGCGTTTGAGCCGCCGTAGCTTTCCGTGTCGTCGGAGGCGTGGGCCAGGAAGATCGGGGGTGTAACGGGCGGAATTTGGAGATCGGCCCGGATTCCCTCCTTATCCTTGGGTTTGAGGTAACCCGAATAGCACGCAACGGCGAAATCGGTCCGGCAACTGATCGTGTCGACAGCGTCGATCGGTTCATAGAGTCGCCTCCCGAACCCGGCGGCGGTCGCGATGGCGAGGTGGCCGCCGGCCGAGAACCCGACGATCCCGATCCGCTTCGGGTCGATCCCCCATTCCGCGGCGCGGCTCCGGACCAGCCGGACGGCCCGCTGGGCGTCGAGCTGCGGGCCCAGGGGCGGCTCACCGCGGACATCCCCGGGCCGCCGCGGACATCGATACTTGAGGATGATGCCAGTCATGCCCTGCGCGTTCAGCCACGCCGCCACTTCCTCCCCTTCGAGCTCCCAGTAGAGATCCCAGTAGCCGCCCCCCGGACAGATGATCATCGCCGTCCCCGTGTTCCTGGCCCGGTCCGGCTGGTAGATCGTCAGGGTTGGCCTGGTCACGTTCGTGATCAGTTTGGTCGGTCCCACCAGGGGCGACGGATGGATTCGGCTGGTTTCCTGGCCCTTGATGCCGACGTCTCCCGGCGTCTTCCCCGGCCACAGATCGAGGACCGTCGGCTCCGCCGCGACGGCCGCGAGGGTCGTCAGTGCACCGACGAGCTGCGCGGAAACCAGGGCCACGGCGATTCGGCGCACGATGGAAGTCCCCTCGGGAGCAGGATCGGGGCTACTCGGATTCTAGAAGTTCCCCGGGGTTGCAACGGGCGGAAGATGTCGCCGGCCCGGAATGTCAGTCGGGTGTCCGCGCCGCATGTTCGGTTCTCAACTGGCCCCAGGGCCCGACTTGATCGGAGTCGGCGCCGGGGGGGTCTGGCGAGTCGAAGGCGAAATCTCCGGGCTGTAAGGATTGGGTCCGTGCCTCGGGATTGTTCCGGTATCGCAGTTCGGTCCGGATCGGGTCGTGCTCGTGGACGGCGAACTTCGACCAACTGTCCAGGTCGGTAACCTCGGTCGTGAGCGCGGGCCCGTCCTTCTCGGAGAGCTCGATCCACGAGTTCCCAAGGATCGCGAACCGATTTCTCTCACCCTGCCAGTGGAACTGGGTCGCGAACACGTCCTCGGGCTTCGAAGGGTTCCAGGCCACGAGCCAATCGGTGCGGCACGGCGCAACGCGTGACCTCGATCTCCAGGGGCGAGTGGATCGACTCGGGGACGAGTTTCAGGAAGCCCGCACCTTCGAAAGTACAATGCTCCATCAACAACCGCCGCGAGACGCCAGCGACCACACCGCCGGCCGCGAGATCGAGCTCCACGCCAGAGCCACGCCGTTCGTTCATCCTCGGACAGGACACGATCATCGTCTGGCGGATCTGTGCGACCGTCGACTCATAGGACTGGACTTTGATTGCCGTGTCGAACCCCTGGAACCAGCAGTCCTCGACGGTCAGGACCTGGCTATCCACGGCCAGGGCAAGGCAGCCCTCGGGTGGCGGACCGTCCACGACCTGAAAAGCGCAACGATCGAGCTTGACGGGACCGCCGGCTTCGATCAGCGGGACGGGGCGGCGCCCCCCGGCCTGGGGACGTACTGGACCTGGATGTCCAGCCCGGAGAGCGAGAGGGACACCGTCGATCCGGTCCGCAAGAAAGCCTTGTCGCCGCCGAACTGAATCACGAGAGTGGGCACGATCCCGGGTGCGGCGCGAATATCCACCTTCGCCTTCCGGGCCGAACCCAGATTGGGGATCCGCCCCGCTTGGAGGATCAACGGCCGTCGATTTCGCAACTCGACGTAACCCAGGTTTCCCATGGCAGTCTCGATCGCTTCCACCAGGTCCTGGGCCGGCTTCTCCCTCGACGCATCCTTCGTCCCCGGATTCTCGATGCGGACGATGATGTCGGACTCTTGCGTCCCGACGTTTTGGTGGGAGTCCGCCTTCGTTTCGAGGTCCGGCGTCGGTCGGGTCTCGGTCGCGTCATCCGGCCTGGCATGGGGCCTCGAGAGTGGGCGGGGCCACACGGCCAGTCCGAGGAGGACGACCACCATGCCGGCAAGCACGGCGAGCGCGACGATTCCCCAGGGCGAATACACCGGCGACCACCACGTCGATCCGTGCGACGTCGAGTTCGTGGGCCTCGCGTCTTTCCCGTCGAGCAGCGGGTCCAGCAGAGGATGGAGGCCGGGCGCGGCGGCCGGGGATCGCGACTTGGACCGCGCCAGCCGATCGCTCAGCGGCGGCTCGGGACCCAGGTCGATGACGATCGAGCCGGTGTCGCCATCCTCGACGACGTCGTTCACCGGGGTAAGCAAGGGAAGCGCCGGGCTGTCGAGGTCGGAGGAAGAAGAGGACTGAGTGCTGTCTTCGTCCGTCGCACCGGAACCTCGCACCAAGGTGACGGGAACGACCGGGGGACTCAGTGCGGCGGAACCCGGCTGGGCGTCGGATCGGGAGAGGGCGACGGTCCCGTCCTCGTCGGACCGCGACGACGCCGCGGTCGGCGTGGCTGCCTCGCCGGACGCGATGCGGCCCTCGTCCGGATGGGGCGAGGCCTGGGTACCCGGCGGGGGGGACGACCGCATCGCACCGTCGCCGCGAAGTCCCACTTCCGCATACTCGTCCAGGTAGGGCTCGAGGGCCTGCGCCACCTGCATCGGCGTCGCGTATCGCTCGTCGGGCGACTTGCGCATCATCGTGCGCACCACCTCGGCCAGTCCCGCGGGCACACCGGAGACCAGGGTCTCCACGGGCTTCGCCTCCAGCGCCTGGTGTCCGAAAAGCTTCGCGGGCAAGCTCGGAGTGGGGAATGGGACCTGACCAGAGAGCATGTGATACAGCGTGCACCCTAGCGAGTAGATATCGCTCCGGATGTCGGCGGCATGGGAATGCCGCGCCTGCTCGGGGGCGACATAGTCGAATGTGCCCACGGTCGCCCCGTCCTTCGTGACGCGGCGCATCTTCGGTCAAGTCGATCGCCAGTCCCAGGTCGGCCAGCTTGGCGGTCTCGTCGTGGGTGACCATGATGTTGTAAGGGTTGACGTCCCGATGGATCAGACCCTTGTTGTGGGCATGACTCAGCCCCAAGGCCACCTGCCGGACCAGCCGCACCGCCGTTCCCGCGGGCAATGGCCCCTGTTCGGAGATCAAGTGGCCGATCGTCCGGCCCTCGATATATTCCATGACGAGGAAGTATCGGCCGTTCGATTCGCCGAAGTCGTAGACGCGCACGAGGTTCTCGTGCTGCAACTGGGCACCGACCCTTGCCTCGCGCTGGAACCGGGCGACCGCCCGGGGATTGTTGATTCGCTCGGGCGACAGGATCTTCAACGCCACCCGGCGGTTCAGACGCGTGTCCCGCGCCAGGTAGACTCGGCCCATCCCCCCTTGGCCGATCAAGTCCAGCAACACGTAACGGTCCACCTTGAACCCGCTGGTCCGACCTGCCAGGAGCTGTTGCGCCTGCCAGAGCGTCAAGGTGCGCGACTGGACCGCCTGCCGCGCCAGCCGGCGGTCGATGTGCTCCGCGGCCTCCCGCTTACTCGATGGGATGGCGTTCCAGCAGCGAGTGAGGCTCTCCACGTCCATCAAACTGCTGAGGACGGCCGCCTGCCAGAATCGCGATGTCTGTGGATCCAGCATGAATTATCCTGAAGCTGCATCATCACAGCGGGAAAACCACGTCGCCAAGGGATCGATCTGCCGCGAGTTTACCATGTCGGCAAATCACTCTCAATCTTTCCCTAAGCATAGGCCCGATAAGCGATATCAGCAATCAGTCCTCCTACCATCAACGCTCGCCCTGTCACAAAAACTTGACGATACCGTACAGCGAACGCTGTGCCGCCGAGAATCCTCCCCCTCGCGAACGCATTGTCTTGATGCCCAGGTCGTTAGGTCAGCGGTCGACGCTTTCCGCTCCCTTTTAGGCTTACCAATGAAATCCATATGTCATTGGTGTCTTAATCTCGCGTGCTCCCGTCGATCATGTTGCCATGCCCGGCTCCGGGTTTGACGTTTCGCATGGTCCCACTAACGATTGTCTGATGAAAGGTCGATTTTTTCTACTCCCGAGACGAGCGATTCGATGATCCGCAGGGTTCGCGGTCGCGGGGACGTCTTGCCGGCGGAGTACCGACAATTCGGGAAGGCAGCCGGGTGTCAGGGGTTCCGAGATTTCGTCCCACCTTAGGAACCCATAGGACGTTTAATTGGAGGTGGCACCGGGGATGCCGGCGTCCTCCGGCCGTGTCCCGGCGCGGATCCGGTCGGCGGCGATGGCGTAGCGATCGCGAAGCCGGATCCGTTCGGCCGGATCGAAAGGGACCAGCGCGATCAGGTTGAGCTGGTTGACCGTCCGATCGCAGACAGTGGCCCAGGCCCGGGGGTCGAGGCCAAACTCGACGGCACAGCGGGCGGAATCCAGCACCGGGGCGACGAGGGACTCCGGCCAATCCAGGGCCCGGTGGACTTTCAGATGGCCGAGCACCGCCTCGGCGAGCGCGACATGACCGCGGAGCGTCGGGTGGACGTTGTCGTGAAACCAGACATCGTCGAGGATGCCGTGGAGTGAGCGAGCCCTCAGGACCGCCGGGCCGTCGATCAGGATCGCGTGGGACGACCGCTCCGCTGCGACGCGATAGGCGTCTTCCAGCGACGTGGTGCAGCGCATCGGCAGGCCGTCGCAATCGCGGGCCAGGACGTAGTGGTGCCTGGCCTCGGCGAACGACCCGGCCGACTCGAGCCGACGCGCCAGCCGGTAGTGCGCCTCGGCCAGCGTCGGTTGATCGTCGAGGATGTCTCGATAACCGGCCAGTGCATCGGCTGGGTCTTCGACCTCCCGAAGGCGGATCGCCGTCATTTGTCGGAACAGCGCTTCGCGCTGCGTTAGCGACATCGAGGCGGCCCCATACGATTGATTCGGGTCCCAGGAGTCGCGGCTGGCGGGAACGATCAGGACAGGCAGGCAACCGATCCGCTCGCAGTCCGCGACGATCGATTCCAGCCGGTGCCGAAAGTCGTCCTCGATGGCGGACCTCTCGTCGGTCGTGTATACGGGCCGGCCCACGAGCGTCTCCCGAGGACCAAACACCCGCGTCGGGATCAGTCCGACGCGCTGCCTCTCCAGGTTTTCCCGGAGCAGTCGGAACAGCGGCGAGACTCCGGACAGTTGCTGAAGCGCGTCCCAGTGGCGGCCGGCGAACGAATCGTCAAGGTAGTAGGCCGTCCGATGCAACCAGGAGAACCGGGTCACGAACTCGTTGTGCCCCGAATAGACGATCAAGACATCCGGCCCGTGGAGCCGTCGGGCCAGTTCCCGATGCTGATCTTCCAGGGTCGCCCCGCGTTTCGCCAGGATCTCGACCCGGAACCGTCGGTTCGGGATCGCCCGGCCGAGTTCGCGGCCGACGATCGTTCCCACGGAAAGCCATCCCTCGTACGGCACGCCCAGGGCGCTCGAACCGCCGATCACCACGATCGACACCTCGATGCCCGTTCGCGCCGGCCTGACTTGCCGGTCCGCCAACGCCGGCAGGCGATGGATCCACGCCAGCCAGGCCGCCGAGGCTGCCTCCACCAGGGCGAGTCCGACAACCGTCGAGCTGGAGAGGAGCAGCCACCGTAAGGCGGCCGACCGGGACAACCTGAACCTGCCGAATCCGGCCCGATTCGTCCCCGCCCGTCCAGATCGCCAGACCATCCATCCGGAGAGAACCGTACTCGCCACGGCCGTCGGGAACACCGCAAGGTACCCCGCAAGCATCGTCCCCAGCACCCCGATCGCCGCCCGACGCACCAGAAATCGGAGGGGGCCGATCCAGTTCACCCCATCTCGCGTCAGCACCAGCGCGACACCGATCAGTGCGCAGACCACGGCCAGCAGGAGGAATCGGGCGACGCGGAGTGGGTGGCGTGCGATTCGCAGCATCGTTCGCGGCCCAGCGCCCTCTCGGATGGTGTGGTGCAGCCGGCCGTTGACCCAGGAATCACGATCCGGTGACCGTATCATACCCGCCACCCACCTCGTGTCACCCGTCATCCGATTGAGCGCTCCCCCCTTTCCGGCTTGGCCTGCCTTGGCGTATCATTCCGCATAGAAGAAGCGGAGGAAACCCAGGGCGACACGGGCATGACGAAGCATCCCGGCCCGCCTCGAATCGAACGGAACCGAACCCTCAACGGGCCGCACGACCCCGGCTGATGCGCCGGATCGTACCGGCTGGGGCTCGACCACGGCGGCGGATCGATGGATCGATCCGGCCTCTTGCGGCGAGTCCTGGCGATGCGACGTGGTTGCCGCGTGCCCGGAGCGGTGTGAGACCACCCGATCATGACGCGACGATCCCGAGGCCGTGAAGTCGCCCTCCAGATCCTCTACCAGGTGGAGCAGAACCCTGGGGTCACCCCCGAGGAAGTGCGTCGGTTCATCCAGCGCCGGCTGCTGAACGATCGCAAGCTCAGCGAGTTCACCGAAGGGCTGATCTCCGGGGTGAAGGAACACCAGGAGCGGATCGATGACTTGATCTCGCAGGTCGCCGAGAACTGGAGGCTCGACCGCATGGCGGCCATCGACCGAAATATCCTCCGCCTGGGTGCTTACGAGATGTTGTTCTGTCCCGAGGTCCCGGCCCGAGTCGCGATCAACGAAGCCCTCGAGTTGGCCAAGCGGTACAGTACGGCCCAGTCGAGCCGGTTCGTCAACGGAATCCTCGACCGCGTCCTGCAATGGCAGATACCGGATCCGAAGGCGGGTCCCGAGCCGGAGCCGGATGAAGCCGGTAGTCAATGAGGCGCCGTCGCGGCCCTGACCACGGACTATGGGTTTCTGACTACTGACCACGGACCACTGACGACTGACCATGGCAATCTCAGGATTACTGGAACGGTTCAAGAAGGGGCTGGCCCGGACGGCCCAGCTTTTCAACGTCCGCTCGTGGTTCGGGCGGAAGGTTGACCAGTCGTTCCTGGACGACCTGGAGAGCAAGCTGATCCAGGCGGACGTGGGCGTCTCCGCAACGACGCGCCTGATCGACCGGGTGCGGGAATCGTTCGCCGACCAGACGGCCGACGAGAACCTCCTGGCATTCGTAAAATCCGAGCTCAAGGGACTTCTGGAGGACCCCAGGCCGGGGGCGCTGGTGGTCTCCCCCAAGAAGCCGAGCGTCTACCTGATTGCCGGGGTCAACGGCTCGGGAAAGACCACCTCGATCGCCAAGCTGGCACAGCGGCTGAAGGATGAGGGCAACACGATTCTGCTGGCCGCCTGCGACACGTTCCGGGCCGCCGCGGCCGATCAGCTTGCGATCTGGGCCGGCCGCGCCGGCTGTGAGATCGTCCGTGGGTCTCCCGGCGCCGACCCGGCCAGCGTGGCCCACGATGCCTGCCAGCGCGCCCTGGTCCGCGCCGTCGACGTCCTGATCGTTGACACCGCCGGCCGGCTCCATACCCAGACTCACCTGATGCGCGAGCTCGAGAAGATCCGCGCCATCGTCCAGCGGCAGATCCCCGGTGCGCCCGACGAGGTGCTCCTCGTGATCGACGCCACCAATGGCCAGAATGCCATTCGTCAGGCCGAGGTCTTCACGAAGAGCATCGGCTGCACCGGCGTGATCCTCACCAAGCTCGACGGCACGGCCAAGGGGGGTGTCGTCGTCGCCGTCCGCCAGAACATCAACCTGCCCGTCAAATTCATCGGTGTCGGCGAGGCCATCGACGACCTGCAGCCGTTCGATGCCGATACCTTCGTCGAGTCGCTCTTCGTGTGATCGAGAGCTTCGCTCCGGGTCGCGAACAACGACCCCGACATCAGCATTAAGCACGTCCCCCGTTTCGCCCATCCCCCGCTTCCCTCGATTCGCCTCCGGATACCATTTCGTGAGAATGATGAGGGGATCGGAATGCTGCATTGCACAATATATTGCTATGGTAATTCGGTACACGTATCGAAATTATTCACCGGATTTGCCCTGTTGCGAGGGGCCGGGGCGGTTACCCTGTCGCAGGAGTGCCTTATCGATAAGGCTTTCGATATCAGTAAGCCTCAGCATCTCCGTGACGCCCGGCTGGCCCATCTGCTGGTCGTCGTGAATGGGACCGTTCGATTATATTACGACAACCATGACAGCGATGAGATCGATGGCGAGGCAGCGGAGGGCGTTCGACCTTTACTTCAAGCGCAGCTACTCGCACCCTCGGATCCCCACGGCTCTCACGAGCAAAGTCGTTCCCCTCGGGCTAAGCTACCCGTTATATCCGGACTCGTTCGACGACCTTGAATCCGAGAGGGTCCGTGCTTTCGCGCGGTGTTCGAGTCCATCGAACGCTCCCCAGAGCCGCGAGATGCCGTTATTCCGCCCGACGCCCGCGAACATGTATTCCCCCCCCGTGGAAGGTCTACCCCCGAAAGTCCTGTTCGTGACCCGTACCTGGGACCCGTTCGATCACCCGGACAGGTCCGAAGAAAAGGCGAGACAGAGGATTCGCCTGAATGAAACAAGAGCACGCTGCCTCGAAGCGCTGAGGCGAGAATTTGGCGGCGACTTCTTCGGGGGATTCGAGCGTACCGATTATGCCGTCAGGAATTACACGGAATTACTCTTGCACGACGACGAGGTTTCCCAGAAGGAGAACTACGTCAAGATGCTCGGAGTCTATCCGATATGCGTCTCGACGGAAGGACTTCATCGGTCGATTGGCTGGAAAATGGGCGAGTACGTCGCGTTCTCGAAGGCGATCGTTTCGGAGAGGTTGTCCTACGAGATACCGGGCGAATTCCAGGAGGGCCAGAACTTCCTCGGGTTCGACACCGCCGAGGAGTGTGTGGATGCTGCACGCAAGCTCTTCTCTGATGCAAGCTTGAGAGTTCAAATGATGGATAATAATGATAAATATTATCAAAAATATGTTGAGCCTTCTCGCGCTATTCGAAGGACACTCGATATTGGGATCTCAGGGCGAGAGGAAGGGTGTTCGTGACTGACAGAGAAGAAGGCAGAGGAACAAGAGACCATTTCTGAATGCCGCGTAGATCGCGATAAGCTGCGAATAGCGAGCGACTTGTAGCATTGATGCGATGCCCCCCGACCCGCCACCAACCCAACCAGAGTGGGGCTCTCTCGGCGTTCCTGGGAGGTCGGCCATTTGGGCCTAGATCAATCGGCGGTCCGATCCCTCGGACGGATTGCGATGTTTCTCCCTCCGTGGTCATGGTCGCGGTCCTCCCGTCCGCTCGACGAGGCTGGCGACGACCGCGACCAGTTCCGCCGGGTCCACCGGCTTGGCCACGTGCGTCTGGAAGCCAGCCAGCAGGGCACGCCTCCGATCCTCTGACCGGGCGAATGCCGTCAGGGCCGCCGCCGGCAGGGCCTTCGCCGCGAGCCGAGTCCGGATCTGGCGAATCAAATCGTACCCGTCCACGTTCGGCATCCCGATGTCGCTGACCAGGATATCCGGCAAGGAGGACTCGATCAGCCGCAGGGCCTCAGCCGCCGACCCGGCCTCGGCCACCTCCGCACCGCACGCCGTCAAAACGCGGCCGATCAGGTGCCTGGCATCCGGCTCGTCGTCCACCACCAGCACCCGGATACCCGAGAGCGACTCTTGGGTACACCCGAATCCGCCCTCTTCGTGCTCCTGCGGACGGACTTGCCCCGGCGTCTCCCCGTGCACCACCGTGATGGGTAGCGTCACGACGAACGTCGCCCCCTGGCCCTCGCCGGGGCTCTTGGCCCGCACTGAGCCTCCTTGTAACTCAGTCAGTTCCTTGACGATCGTCAGGCCCAGCCCCAGCCCGCTATGGCGGCGCGTGGTGGACGAATCGGCCTGGCGGAAACGATCGAAGACGTGCGGCAGGAACTCAGGACTGATGCCGACCCCGGTGTCGATGACCGAGATCTCGGCGTGCGAGTTCACCCGCTCCAGGAGGACCTGGACGCGGCCCCCCTCGGGCGTGAACTTCACGGCGTTGGACAGGAGGTTCCAGACGACCTGCTGGAGCCGGGTCGCATCGCCGGAGACCGGGCCGGCCAGCGAATCGAGGACCTTCGCGATCCGGACGCCCTTGGCTTCGGCCACCGGCATCACCGCAGCGATCGCCGCCTCGATGACCTCCACCAGGTTTACCCGGCGGACATCGAGCCGGAAGTTCTTCGAGACGATGCGGGAGACGTCCAGCAGGTCCTCCACAAGCTGGGCCTGCGCCCTGGCGTTGCGACCAATGACCTCCAGGCCCGTCTGGAAGTCCTCGGGCCCCACCCGGCCGGAGCCCAAGATGCTCACCCAGCCGACGATCGCGTTGAGCGGGGTCCTCAGCTCGTGCGAGAGCATGGCCAGGAACTCGTCCTTCATGTGGCTGGCGGCCTCGGCCTCGGCCTTGGCCGCCTCGGCAGCCCTCAAGAGCTCTTCCCGCTCCTCACGAGCCCGCTTCTCCGCGGTGATATCGCGGCCGATCTTCGAGGCCCCGATGATCCGCCCCACAGCATCCCGGATCGGCGAGACGGTGAGCGAGACGTCGATGATCGTCCCGTCCTTCCGCTGGCGCTTGGTCTGGTAGTGGTCCACCTTCTCGCCGCGGCGAATCCGCTCGAGAATCCGCGGCATGTCCTCGACCAGTTCGGGGGGCATGAGCATGGAGACATGCCGGCCGATGACCTCCTCGGCGGTATAGCCGAGGATCCGCTCGGCTCCCCTGTTCCAACTGGTGATCACGCCGTCCAGAGTCTTGGACGCGATGATGTCGTCGGAGGACTCGACGATCGCCGCCATCCACTGGTTCAACTCCTGGGCCCGCCGCCGCTCCGTCACGTCGCGGAACGTGAGGACCACGCCGCCGAGCTGCCCGTCTTCGGTAATGATCGGGGCCGCGCTATCGTCGATCGGGATCTCTTTGGCGTCGGCGGTGATGAGCACCGTGTGATTGGCCAGACCCACGACCTGGCCCGTGGCGAGCACCCGCTCAACCGGGTTCTCGACGGGACCACGGGTGACCTCATTGACGATGCGGAAGACCTCGTCGAGCGGCCGGCCGGAAGCCTCAGCCTCCCCCCAGCCGGTGAGCGACCGCGCGGCGGGGTTGGTAAAGACAACTCGGCCAAGGGTATCCGTCGCGATGACCGCATCGCCGATGCTCATGAGCGTCACCCTGAGCCATTCCTTCTGCTCGCGGAGTTCCTGCTCGATCCGCTGTCGGCGGTGGACTTCCCGACCGAGCCGGTCAATCTTCCGATTGAGTTCGAGGAACTGGCTGACGGCGGCATCCTTCGGCTGCAGGCGGAACATCACCACAGGCTCAGCGATCTCCGAAGCGGGGATCAAGACGCTCCCATCCGAGCGGCAGGGAATCACCCCCCCATCATCCCGCTTCAGCGTCAGCGAGCCGGGGATCGGATCGGCGGTCCGCGTGCACCGACGGAGATAGGCGGCAACCGTGCCGGGCGGCTCGACGGTGATCTCGGCGAGAGGTCGGCCCGGGAGTCGATCTCGGTCGATCCCGAGCCGGGTCACCCGCCGGTTCGCCCCCAGGATGTTCCCTTCGCTCGACAGGATCAAGATGGCTTCCGGCCAGCGGTCGATGACCTTGAGGAGTATCTCAGCAGGCATCGGTGAATCTATCCCTCGAAGTATTCGCGACCGTCGGCGGCCTCCGCTTCAGGCGTCGGTTTCAGGTGGACAACCACCCGACAGCCCGCATGCCCCTGGGCAATGGTCTCCTCCAGGACAACCTTTGCGTAGCCGAGGTTCTCCGCCGCGATGCCGCCGAAGACGTTGGACGTCATCATGCACATCGCAGGCCGTCCGAGGACCTTCTCGGCGAATGGGCAGGCCCGATTGCCGAAGACGAGCTTCTCGTCGTCCTCCTCGATGATGTAGAAATCCCCCTGAATCCGGCGCTTCAGGTCGACGAGCACGGCCGCCACCTGCTCCCGGGAGAGTTGCGAGACACCGAGTGCCGCCTTGTAGCTCGCGTTGATCTGCTCCCCGACGTTCTGACCGACCACGCTGATAAAGCCGGAGGCCTCCTCCAGGCCCACGACTTCCTGGAGGGTGCCGGCCAGCTCGCGGATGAGGGTCCGCAGGAAAATGTCCCGCTCCAGGGGAACCGACAGCTCTTGCACGACTTGCAACGCCGAGTTGGAATCGACTGTGATGGATGCCATAGTGATTTCCTGGATGGCATGGCCTGGCGTCATGACCAAGGCATTCTTCCTCTCGCCTCCTCCACGAGCTGGCATTGTATCATCGGTGCGGTCGTTGGTCTCCCCTGTCGGCGGAGCCGCCAGGGCCGTTTCATTCTCCGAATGGGGTTGACAAGATTTCCAACGACTTACCGGGGAGGTAGACATCGTGTTGAATGGCGGACGAGGCGCTTTTGTGTTATTCTGCCTCGTTGTCCACCGCCGGTAGCAGTACGAGGTTCTCGGGCCGGAGATCAGCATCTTCCAGTGCCACGTCGGGACGGGACCGAACTAACACGGCGGCCGCCTAAAGGTTCTCTTGAACTCTCGCTCCGGGGGGAGCGAAGACGTCGGCGGGCAGGTCCGGCAGGCCCGCGCCGAGAAGGGCGCGGGCCTCGCGGAGCAGTAGGTGCAGGAGGATGCCGACGTCCCACGGCCAGTTTTCCGCGCCGGCGCGATCGACTCCGCCTGGTCGGCCGGTCAGACGGGCGACGACCCAGCGCCTCGGCCCGCTCCAGCCAGCGTCGGGCCTCGCCGGATCGGCCGAGCTTTTGCTCGACCATGGCCAGGACCGCCCAGTTCAGGGCATGGAAATCCCAGGCGGGATCGCGGGCGAGGTTGCTCATGAGTCGGACCTTGGCGCCGGCAAACCGGCCGTCGCGGTAGAGGGCCAGACCCAAGGCGAACTCGGTCCAGAAGTCGGGACAGTACCCGAAGCGCCACTCGGCGAGGGGCACCCTCTGCGCGTTCACGGCTGGGTCGTTGTCGGCGAGGACGCACGCAGCCGATCCGAACACCTTCCACAGAATCGAGTCGGGGTCGCGGAGCATGTCGAGCATGTGTCGGCAGTTCGAGCGGTACCCTGCCGCATCGTCCACCGCCAGCCGCAAGATGGCGTCCCTGAACCAGTAATAAGGGGATTCCGGTGCCAGGTCGGAAAGGAGCCGAGCATGCGCAGCGGCCGCCTCCTCCCATCGGCCGTCCTGGGCCAGCTTCTCCGCCGCGGCAAACGCATCGTCGAGGGTGATGGTCTGCACACGCGTGAAGGGTGGTGCCGATGGGTCAGCCGGATCGTCATCGGGATAGGCGGGCGCATCCCAGTCGAGTCCGATCTCGGCGAGCCGCTTGCGGATAGCCCGCAGGTCCCACACGTGCACGGCCCCCGGCTCGTTGGTGGTCAGAACCAACCGCGACCCGTCGGGACTGAATGTGGCGGATGCCACGCCGCATTGGTCGGGGCTCTCGAGTCGCGCGAGCGTGCGGCCGGTCTCGGTCTCGACCAGGCGAAGGGCTCGGCTCTGCTCGGCGACCACTACCAGGCGGCCGTCGGCCGAAAAACAAAGGCCGTCGCCGCCGAGTTGCAACGCCTCGCGCCAGGTGCCGACCCTCCAGAGGCGGCATGGCGCACCGCCCGTCATCAACCACTTCCCATCGGGGCTGAAGTGCAACCTGGCACCTTCAGCGCTTCTCAGTTCGATCACCGCCGTGGGATCGGCGACGCGCCGGACCTGTACGCCGCCCGTTACATGACTGCCGGTTGCCAACCATCTTCCGTCCGGGCTGATGGCAATAGAGCGGCAATCGTCCAGGGGCCCCACGCGGATCGTCTCGCTCGGGCTCGCGACAAAGGCATTCTTGGAATGAGCCACGGCGACGATCCGACCTGTCCGGTCCGCGTCGATCGCACAACTTCCCGCCGGCAACGGGAACCGGCGCGGCGGACCGATCCGGAATTCACCGCGGCTGGTGTCGAGCCGGACCGGCCACCGCTGCACGCCCTCCGACCCGTTCGTCAGCAAGTCGCCCGACGCCTCAAACATCAGATGCCACGCATTGCCGATCGGCAGGAACGCGAGTTCCGTACCCCGGGCCAGGTCCCAGACCGCCGCGCCCTTGTCCGTGCCCACGGCCAGCAGCCGGCCATCGCGCCGGATCGACGGACGTGCATAATCGATCGTCTCGCTCGAGGCATGGGCAAACGTCCGGTATTCCAGCGCCGGATCGACCTGATATGTGGACAGTTTGCCCTCAGAATGAAGGACGATTTGTCCGTCCTGGCCGAATCCCTGCGAACTCCATCCGCCCGTCACGCTGAGCCAGGGTCGGCCCAGGACCGGGTCCCAGAGCCGCAGCCGCCCTTCCCACCCATTGCTTGCCAGCAGGGTGCCGGCGGGGTGGAAGGCTGTACGGATCCCGCCGCTGGCAAAGCCTTCGAAGGCCGATTTCAGCGTGCCGGTCGCGGTGTCGCAGAGATAGATTTTCCGATCACCGTCGGAGATCGCCATGGCAGCGCCGTCGGGACTCCAGGCGATCGCGGTCCCTTTGATTGTTGGCAGCGGGAACGACCGGATGGAGCGGCCTGTTTCCGCCTCAGAAATGAGGCAGACGAGATTCCTGCGTTCATCGGCATACAGGATCGCGACCTCGCGCCCGTCGGCACGGAAGGCCAGATCCAACGGCCAGGGCACTTGCCATCGCCAGCTCGGCTGGCCGGTCGCCAGGTCGTGTACGACAAGCCATCCGTCCGTGTGAAGCACACCCATCCGCCGGCTGTCCGGGCTGAATCGGGCCGAATCCGAGCGTGTCTCGCCCAGGTCGTTCACGGCGCGGGTGCCCCGATCGATGTCCCAGACGGCCAGGGCACTGCCTGGCTGTTCCGTCGTCGCCAGGTACCGGCCGTCGGGGCTGAAGCCGAAGACAAAGATCTCGCGATCACCGCGGGCTGGGAAACGGGCGGTCACCTGGTCGTCGGTGACACGACGCACCTCGATCGTCCCGTCACGGAACCGGATCGCATAGCGGGTCATGGCCGCGTTGAAGGCGAACGCGAACGCGCCTTCCGGCAACGTGATGTCCCGCCCGATCGGCTTGAGGTCCGGCAGCGCCAGGCAGGCGATCGCGTCATCGCGCAGGGAATCGAACCGCCCGCGAGGCAGCTTCAGGTCCCTGACGATCCCGGCCGCCTTGGCCAGCGTGTCGAGGCCGTCGAATCGCTGGCCGATCTGTCGGCTGAAGCGGCCGGCGCGAGCCTCGGCTTGCAGGCCATCCGAGAGCTGCGCGACCGCCTGCTGGATTCTCCGATTGTCCAGGACGAACTGCTGGTTACTGTTGTAGACGACGAAGGCCGCGACGGTCGAGACGATGGCGAGGAGCGTCAACAGCGCGACCGCGGTGGCGGTGGACGTGGCCAGCCACGGGTTCCGCTTGCACCATCGCCAGAGCCGATCGTGCGCCGGCACGGATCGCAGCGTCAGCGGCCGGTTGTCGAGGAACAACTTCAGCTCCTCGGCCATCTCCCGCGCCGTGGCGAAGCGGTCGCCGGGGTCCTTGGCCATCGCCTTGAGTACGATCATCTCCAGGTCGCGGGGGATACGGCGGTCGATCTGGCGGGGCGGGACCGGCGGCTCATGCGCGATCCGCTCGATCAGTTGGAGCTGGTCCTGGCCCTCGAACGCCGGGCGGAGGGTCAACATCTCGTAGAGCGTCGCGCCCAGGGCATAGACGTCGCACCGGCGATCGGAGGCCCCCCGGAACCGCTCGGGTGCCATGTACCGCAGCGTACCGACCAGGTCCTGCGACCGTGACAGGTCCTCGCCCTCGGTGAACTTTGCCAGGCCGAAGTCGGTGACCCAGACGTTGCCCACGGCGTCCAGCAGGAGGTTGGAGGGCTTGATGTCGCGGTGGAGCACGCCGCGGCGGTGGGCGTAATCCAGGGCGTCGGCGACCTGGGCCCCGATCCGGGCAGCCTCGCGATGGTAGAGGTCCTCGGTCGTCCCGGCCAGTTGGGACGAGGATGATTCGCCGGTCGTGCCCGGGCCGATCGTCGAGCTTCCCAAGGCCCCGTCCCGCGGCGGTTCCGGCCCGGTCGGACGCCCGGGCTTGTCGGTGCCCTCGATCTCCGATCCCACCGAGGTGGCGGTCTCCGGTACCCCGGATGACGGCTCGGCCGCGAACCGGCCGGTCAGCAGGCCCAGCGTCACCGTCCGCCGCGAGCGATCGGGCGAGGGCTCGTCCTCATCCGACGGCCCAGCGAACGCCGCGCCGAGCTTGGCGCGGCGGAGCCGGCGCACGTCCTTGAGCACCGAGTCCAGTCCGTGGCCGGCGATATACTGCATCGCGTAGTAGCACACGCCGTCGTGCTCGCCGAAGTCGAACACGCTGACGATGTTCGTATGGTGCAAGCCGGGCCGCCGATCGGGCCTCTCTGTGGAACCGCTGCAGGTAGCTGGCGCTGGTGCGGAACTCGGGGTGCATGACCTTGAGCGCGACGCGGCACTGGAGCGACTCGCGCTCCGCCTCGTAGACCATCCCCATCCCGCCGCCGTCGATAGGGCGCAGGATGCGGTAGTCCCCCAGTCGGTCGAACCCCGGTCCGAGGCCGTTCCGGCCCGCCGACGAGGCCGGGCCCGGCAGCTCGGCCGGCCCCGGCTTGAACAGCTCGACCATGGCCAGCATCGGGAAGACGTCGCGGATCTCGCCGGCCAGCTCGGGATACCGGGCGGTGTACTCGCTCAGGGCCGGGTGCTCGCCGCGGCGTTGCCGCTCGAGGAACTCCTCGAGAAGCTGCTCCAGCGGGTTGGCGTCATCACTCGTCGAGGACGTCATCGCGGTGGGACCTCGGGCTCAGATGTCCAGGACTCCGTCGGGTCCGCCCATGGCATCCTTGAGGCGCTTCAGCGCCCTAATATACCGGTTGGATGCGGCGGTCTTCGAGAGGCCCAGGACCTTGGCGGCCTCGACGTTGCTGAGCTCCTCGAAGTGCCGCAGGGTGATGATCTCGCGGTCGAGGGGCTCCATCGCGTCGAGGGCCTGCTGGATCTTGCGCTGCACCTCGGACCGCCGCGCCGCGCGGGTCGGCGAGGTCAGCCGGCCCAGGAGCATGGCGGCCAGCGAGGCCGACGACGCGTGCGGCAACCCGCCTCGATGGATCGAGACCTCCAGCCCGGCGCCACCCAGCCGGGCCCCGAGGTGCCGCCGGTGCAGGGCCAGGAGCTTCTCCCCGGCGATCCAGCGGAACCAGAGGAACGGGGGCATCGCGGGTGCGGCCACGTAATCCGGCGCGCGGCGGGCGATATCGAGGAACGCCTCCTGGAGCACGTCGGAGGGATCGACCCGCCTCCGGAGGCGGTCGTCGATCCGCAGCCGGACGATGTGCTTCAACCGTTCGCGATGGCAGGCGAACAACGCAAGCAGAGCCTGGCTGTCCCCCTGCTCGACGCGTCGCTGGAGCTCGGCCACGTCATCCGACTCGTTCGGCACGATCTCCCTCCCGACGGTCAGAGGAGCGGTCGCCGGCCGGTGGGTCGCATGGCGGTGTGCGTCCCGCGTGACCGGCTCGGGGGTCTATCGGTCTCGGTCGACGGACTCGCCGAGGCGTCGATGGAGCTCAAGCGACACCGCCGAGCCGCGTCGTCCGCTGACATCGCCGGTGCATGAGCCCGACGGAAGCCATGCCGATGATTGCCAGCGTCATGCCGCCCGGTTCGGGAACGGTCGCCAGTATAACATTGTCGATCCCTTCGGTGTCAGAGCCGGTGCCGGAGGGGTTGACGACAAGCTCCATCTGGATCTCAAGGCCCGACACTTTCTCCATCAGGCCGGACCATGAGCCACTCATCACCGTCCAATCCGACTGGATGAGCGGTGCGGTGACCGTCACCCACGGGGTGGTGCCGTTCGTCACCACGGGCATATCGCCCGTCCAGGTCGCTATCCCCTTCGGACCGGATAAGGTGATCATGTAAGGGGCATACGTGTCACCGGAACCGGATGCGAAAATCTTGTGATCGAACGAGATAACGCCCGAGCCGTCGAGGCCGAGCGCCTCGTAGTCGAGCTGGAACTTAGCCGGGGCTGCGATATACGTTCCGGTGCTACTGGCGTCCTCGAAACGGGCATATCCGCCTGGATTTCCGCCGCTGCTTGTCCATTTGACCTCGCTCGGCGTGTTCGAAGTCCAATCATCAAGGTTCACGCCAAACTCGGTCTCCACGACGATCCCGGCTCGACAGGGCAACGGAATCATCGAGGCTATGGTCCCCAGCGCGACAGCAGCAATGAACCCCATGATACCCGAGCGTTGCATGAGCCACCCTCCTAAGAAAAGGAAAATCCCACCTGCGGACTGAACAGCTCAGTCCGAACAAACCGCTCCGATGTCCTTCATCCTGCCCGGCCCATTCGCGGCCGGCTCGGCTCGGTCCCGCATCCGTCCGGCGCATGGCGACTTGCGGTGGGGTGACGCCAGGCAGCGACACCCGTTACCCGTCATGAGCTAGGTCAGGTGTCGCGTGGCCCGTCGATGGCCCCGTTCGCTCGACGTCGGAACGAGACTCCTCGGGATAGAACTGCGCCGGAGCCTGCAACATCCACAGGACGAAGGTCGCGTTCTCTCCGGCGGCCGCTCGGGAATCCGACCCTTGTTGACGTAAGCCATTGGCATCAAGGGACGACGAGGCCACGGCGTTCGGAAATCATGGGCGAGAGAAGGTTGCGAATTCCGGTGTTGGATCCCGGAAAGCCTCCTCGGTTGGTCAGCTGCCGCGCCGGCCGGTCGAGAAAAACGTCCCCAGGCCTGTGGAGATTTGAGGCCGCGGCGCAGTTCCTGTAGGTGCCGCGTGCGACGAAGGCGTTTTCAAGGGCACCGATCTGACCGGAACCCACGCCCGGTGTCATCAGATCTGTACCTCAGGCTCCTATCAGGATGGATCGTCGCGAACGTCGGGATAGACGCTGCTGCGCCAGCGGACACACCATCGAGGAATGAATCTGATGCGATCGATTCGCCGGCACCCACTTTGGTCGGCCTTGTCGGGCTTCTTTCGCGGCAGAAACCGCCCTTCACGGGGAGTGTTCCGGCGTGGCGCCCTGTTCCGGTTCGAGGGCATGGAGGACCGCATCCTGCTGGCGACCAAGACCTACGCGGCAATCAACCTGATCAATAGCAGCGGCCAGACGGCGGACTCGGTCCTTCTTCATGCGGCGCGAGCCGCGCAGACCACAGGAGGAGCGCGATGAGGCGAATGATTACAGTGGCGATTGCTTCGTTGTTCATGAGTGCTGCGTTCGGGGTCAGTCCGGCCGGCGCCCAGCACCCCAAGGCGCAGGCCGAACACACCAGGAGGGAGACCGAGAAGAAGCGCGAGCACGAACTCCAGAAGAAGAAGGAGGAAGAGCACCGCAGGAAGGAGGCCGAGAAGAAGCGCGAGCACGAACTCCAGAAGAAGAAGGAAGAGCACCGCAAGAAGGAGGCCGAGAAGAAGCGCGAGCACGAACTCCAGAGGAAGAAGGAGGAAGAGCACCGCAAGAAGGAGGCCGAGAGGAAACGTGAGCACGAACTGCAGGAGAAAAAGAAGCAGGCGGTAGAGCACCGCAAGAAGGAAGCCGAAAAGAAGCACGAACACACGCCGCAGGAGAAGCGGATTGTCGAGACCCTGCACAAGGTCGTCGCGAACCTCCACCGGGCCGATCATGATTACGACAACCAACGCCACGAAGCGCTCGAACACGTGCGGAGCGCACTCCACAATTTGCACGCAGCGGATCCGGGTGCGAGCGGTAAATCCGGTGGTATGACACAGGCAAAATCGGACGCGATCCTCCGCGACACCCTCGGACCGTTGCGGACCGTGCGGGAGGAGTTGTCAGCGAAAGGCGCCCCTCCCCATCACGGGGCTGCCCTGGCGCAGATCGACGCGGCCGTGGCCAAGATCCAGGAAGCGTTGAAGAAGCGCTGAGGCCTCTCGACAAGATTCCGGTGTGAGGCGGCCCCATTGCCACGACGATGAGACCCGACGAAGCGACAGCGGTCGCGGCCGATCCGTTCGACTCGAACTCGAAGTTCCGCGTCACGGATCGCCGGCGCTGCTTATCTCACCGGTACGGAAGCACTCGGGTTGCGCAACTGAGAAGACCCGGGCAAGAAGCAGAAGTACGACCCCGATCGGGCGAAGGGTCGAGGCGGTGGACGCCCCGGCCTCCCGATCATCGTCCGCCACGTTTGGAGACTACGACAATGCTGTTATCGCGATTCTTCGGCCGCCAGACTGTCCGCATGACCCGCCGCCCTCTGCCCAACCGTCAACCCCTGGTCGAGGCCCTTGAAGGTCGTGAACTCCTTTCCACGTTCGCCGTCATCTCGGGCGACCACATCGGGGCCAACGCCGTGGTGGGAAACCACGCTGGGACCAACGCCGTGGTGGGAAACCACGCTGGGACCAACTCCGCGGTGGGCAACCACATCGGGACCCCCGCCGTGGTGGGCAACCACGCTGGGACCAACGTCGTCTAGGGCAACGCGGATCACGACATCAACGGCGGGACCGCTACCGCCGCCGGCAGCCTGCCCCCGGGCAACAAGGGGCGCGGCGTCGAGTTCACCGATGCCGCGCCCAGTAACGGGGGGCAGGCCAAACGATAAATGGTGTCAGCCGACATGTCGCCATTCTGGCGGCACCAGTCTGAGGAATTGGGGAATTTGTCGCACCTTGACGGCAGCGTAAGTCCCGAGTAGAACCTCTGTTGAAGCGCCCGACCATCCTAGGCCCTCAATTTTTTTCTTCGCACCTCATGACTTTTCGGGCCTTTCCCGGTATAAGGTCCACTTACCGGAAGTTCCAGGGGCCCATCGATGCATGTGCCGAGCCACCCCACGCTGGTCCGTCGGATGCTCGACCGCCGCCTCAAGCAACTGGCTCCGGCTGGGCCGCTCCTGGCGGCCAGCCTGGCCCAGGTGCAGAAACGTTGCGGCCAGCCCTCCTGCGCCTGCCACCACGGTGGCCCGTTGCACTCCGCCCACCACCTCACCTTCTCGGAGGGGGGTAAGACTCGCACGGTGTATGTGCCCCAGGACCTGCTCACGGAGGTCCAAGAATGGGTGCAAGAACACCAACGTCTCAAAGGCCTGATCCACGAAATCAGCCAGTTGACCCTGGCCTTGATCCAGGGCCACGTCTCGCACCGAAAGCGGCGGCGGGGACGACGCTGAACATCGGACCTATCCTGGTGCGAACCCTGGGTCACTTCTTCCCCGATCTCAACACCTGGATCGATGCGATCGATGACCCGCGGTTTGCCCCCTTGGTGATCTACCACAAGCGGTTCCTGCTGTGGTGGGGGCTGAGTTTGTTCCTGTGCAAGTTGAGCAGCCGGCGCCAACTGGACTACCAGTTGAACACCGACGGCCCGGAGGTCCTGCCCAATCTCAATCGTCTGGCGGGTACGGTGCAAGAGAGCCGGCCGGTGAACCAGACCTTGGAGTACTTCCTGGGGAAAATCGGCCCCGACCCCATCGCCGGGTTGCGGCAGCGGATGGTCCAGCGGTTGATCCGCATGAAGGCTCTGGACGCGGCGCGGCTGCAGGGGCGGTTCGTCGTCTTGATTGACGGCTCGGGCTATCTGGTGTTTCACTCCCGGCATTGCGACGATTGCCTGACCCAGCGGCACGGTGAGACGACGCTATATATGCACCAGGTGCTGGAGGCCAAGGTGCTGGGGCCGGCCGGCACGGTCATCTCGATCGCCAGTGAGTTCATCGACAACCACGACGTCGCCAGTGCCCCAGCGGGTGCCAGCGCGGAACGGATCAAGCAGGATTGCGAGTTGAAGGCGCTTGCGACGCCTGGTGGAGAAGTTGCGGATCGAGTTCCCGCAGTTGCGGATTTGCCTCGGCGGTGACGGCCTGTATGCCTGCGGAGAAGGATTCCAGGTCGCCAAAGATTATCGATGCGACTACATTTACACGTTTCAGCCTGGACGACTTCCCGCCCTCTGGGAGGATTTCCAGGGGTTGCTGCGGTTGTGTCCCGACCAGCGCGTGGAACGGATGACGCCGCAAGGGGTCCGGCAGGTCTATCGCTGGATCAACGGCCTGCACTACAGGGACAGTGATGGTCGGGACTGGACCATCAACGCTCTGGAGTGCACCGAGACGGGCAAGGAGGGAAAGCAGACGGAATGGTCGTGGGTGACCTCTCTGGATTTGAGCCACGAGACTGTGGTGGAAGTAGCGACCAACGGAGGGAGGGCACGCTGGCGCGAGGAGAACGAGGGATTTAACACCCAGAAGAACAGTGGCCTGAACCTGGAACATGCCTACAGCCACAGATGCTGGCCGGCCTACTATTTCCTGTTGCAGATCGCCCATCTGCTGTTGCAACTGGTGGAGAAGGGGAGCCTGTTGCGGCACCTGGCCCAAGAGCAGGGGAAGCGAACGGCCGTGGAGCTGTTCGGCTCGTTGAAGAACATGGCGCAACGATTGTTGGAGAGCCTGCGGTTTCGACACTGGCCGGACGAGGTCTTCGAGCCGGCCGGAGCCGGGCCGATCCAGATCCGACTGGACAGCAGTTAGCCGCCGGTGGCGGGTGGGCGTGTTCCAGGTTCAGCCGGGTTCTTCAGGGTCTGATAGCGGTCGCACTCGAAGCCGCCTTCGAGCCCGTCCCCTTACGGCCTTTGCCGGCCCTCGGTCGCCATCCACGCGGCTTCCGCGTGCCGGCCTACCGCCCGAGGGGCGGATTTCTCAGGGCTGTGGCGGCACCCGAACCGATGAAAACGGAGTCGGTCTCTGGTATCCTGCAGAGCGACCGCGCATGGGTCTTACGCCGTAATGAAACCGGTGCTTCGAGCCCGCGTGTCAGCCTGGCGAAGTGACCTCGGGCGTATCCGAACTTGTCGCCCGCCGCGCCCGTTCGCCGGGGCCGGTGGTGCACGTCGAGCAGAATGCTGTCTCTCCCCGATGTCCAACCCGTGGCGCGGTCCTTTTTGGGGCGGCCATCCGGTCGACCCCGCTGGCTAGGCCAACGGTTCGAGATGGCCTGGCCACAGAGCGGACCGATATCGACCTTTGGAATCGTCTTGTATGCATGCGTTCCTATGCGAGGCGGGAGCCTTGGGTGGGGGTGTTGCGCAGAGCGGGTCCGATCCCGTCGCCAAGGTTTCAGAGCAGAGCAGTTCTGAATGGCACTCGGATTTTTGCAAAGTATTGTAATGAGAAGAGTTTCGTCGATTGTTACCGCATTTGTTCGGAGTCGTGCGCGGGGATGGTTCTCGCAATCCCCGGGGATTCCCAACATGGCCCAAAGCGAGGGCAACAAATGCGAGCGGATATCGACGACATAACTGATTGTTTTGCAACGAGTTACAGAAATCCGAGTGCCATTCGCCCCTGACCCCAGATTTCCCCCGTTCGGGTGATGCCCGGCATCCGTCAGTTAAATCGAAGTGTCTTATGTCGAAAAAAAACAACATAATTTCGGGGCCATCGTGTTTTCCTGATTGAAATATTAGAATCGCTCGGCCTAATACCCGGACCTTGGTAGCCCACTTTTCTTGATGGAAGGGATACGGACGATGTTCACGATGCGGAAGGCTATGTCCACTCTTCTTCTGGCCGTTGCGTCCGGTCTCGTCCCGACAGTCGGGACCGCTGGCGTCGTTGACACAGTGAACTGGGCTCCAGACGCGAGCGAAGACGGGACCAGCGCGGGGACGCTGGCCGGCGGGACGATCGCAGTGACCGACACCACCTCGGTTGGTGGGCCGATCAACGCAGGCGAGGTTTTCGGCGGCCGGGAATGGAGCATGGGCCTCGGCACCGCGGCTGCGGCCCCGGACGGGACCACGTTCGACACAGGGGCTTCCCTCGGCGAGTTCGCCGGCACGCCGCAAGTACAGACACTCACATTGAGTCAGAACGTGGTAAACCCCATCCTTTTCTTTAATTTCGACGATCCGCAAGTCACTTATAACTTCGGCGCCCTCGCGTTGACCGTTTTGGCGAGCAACAACGCCCAGTTCAACGGCGGTAGCGTGTCATTCCTCGGGTCGGCGAATACTGTGAATGACGGATTCGCCGTCCAGGTCACTGGGACGTTCGGCCCTAACAACAGCATATCCTTTCAAGCCATCTCGACCGTTGACGCGACCCAAACCGTCACGATCGGCATCGCGAGCGTCCCTGAACCCTCCTCGTTCGTGCTGGCCGGGACCGCCGTGGTAATGGGGCTCGGCGTGTGGACGAAGAGGCGACGCGGCTGAAAGGATGTGGACGGGAAACGACAACGGCCGTGCGGGTCGGCGTATTCGGGTCGGGCCGGGTAGACCTGGGTGGTCACCCAGGCCCCCCACAGATCCAGACGTGCGTTAAACGCATCTGGCTCAATGGCACGTCCTGAAGGCGTAACCTCCTTGCAACACGGCGATTCCGGAGCGCATCCATGAATTCCTTAGAGATCGCCGGCCCCGGCGGCCTCGCCGGCCGTCTCTCTGGCGGTGAAACGAGACCTCACTTGTCGGATGATGGGGGTGTCATCCACACCATCACTCGCAAGGAGGTCTCTCATGGCCCAGTCTACCACACCGCGGTTCCGCGCCCCATTCCATCGCCTCCGCAACCCCGGGACCGTCCCACCGGAACTGGGCGTCGAGGAGATCCTCCCCAAGGCCACCGTCGAGCAGGTGCTCAAGGAGGAAGGGGGGCGCTGGAGGGCGAAGCTTTACACCCCCTATGTGACCTTCTGGGCCTTCTTCTGGCAGCGGCTCAGCGCCGATCGCTCGTGCCGGGCGGTGCTGAAGCGGCTGTCCGCCTGGATGGCCTGCGCACGGTCAGAAGCTCGACGCCGCCGACACCGGTCCCTACTGCAAGGCTCGGGCCCGGCTGCCGGAATCGGCCCTTCATTGCTTGATGCGACAACTTGGTGCCCAGACCTCTCAAGGGGCGGCCGAGGTCTGGCTGTGGTGCCGCCGCCGGGTCAAGATGGTCGACGGCAGCACGGCGATCATGGCCGATACCCTGGCCAACCAGAAGGCGTATCCCCAGCTCTCGTCCCAGAAGCCCGGGTTGGGCTTTCCGATCGCCCGGTTCGTGGTGATCTTCTGCCTGGCCACCGGGTCGGTGCTGGAGGCGGCCATCGGCAAGTACCAGGGGAAGCAGACCGGGGAAAATGCCTTGTTTCGCGGCCTCCGGGACGAGTTGGAGCCGGGAGATGTGGTCCTGGGTGACCGTTATTATGGATCGTATTTTGATATCGTACTGTTGCAGCAGCGTGGAGTGGATAGCGTGTTCCGGCTCCATCAACGGCGGAAGAGCGACTTTCGCCGGGGTCGGCGGTTGGGCCAGGGCGATCAGATCGTCAGATGGGACCGGCCGGCGCGTCCGGAGTGGATGGACGAAGCGACCTATGAGAGCGTCGCCGCGACGGTGGAGGTGCGGATCATCCGGATTCACGTCGAGCAGCGTGGCTTCCGCACGCGGGTGCTGGAGGTGGTCACGACGCTCTTGAATGCGGAGATCTACACCAAAAAAGATGTTGGGATATTGTATCGCAAGCGGTGGCACGTGGAGTTGGATCTGCGGTCGCTGAAGGTGGTGCTGGGGATCGACATGCTGGGGAGCAAGACGCCGGAGATGGTGCGCAAGGAGATTTGGATGGCGCTGTTGGGATACAATGTGATCCGGGCGTTGATGGCGAGAGCGTCATTGGCCCACCGGCGCGAGCCGCGCCGGCTGAGTTTCAAGGGGGCGTTGCAGACGGTGCAGGAGTTCGGACCAGCCCTGCGGGAAGCGTCGGCGCCGGCTCGGCCGTGGCTCTGGCGCGTCGTCCTGAATTCGATCGCCGACGACGAGGAGGGCTATCGCCCCGATCGAGTGGAACCGCGAGCCCGCAAACGCCGGCCCAAGCCGTACCCGTTGTTGACCGTGCCCCGGAAGCAAGCCAAAACTGCTTTGCTCAATGCAGGTTAGGGCTTCAGGACGTGCCATTCGCATCTGGCTCTTCATCTCATGACTTCGCTACGCCGCTCAGCAGGCCGTGGACCACTCGGGCGCGGGGAAGACGGCATCGCTTCTCCATTCTCCGGGTGGACCGTCAGGCCGTACTTGCTCATCCGCTTGGGTAAGACCTCCCGGATGCGCTGGGCGTCGTCTTCTCGGGCCACCCCGATCACAAAGTCGTCCGCGTAACGGAACCCGAAGGCTTCGCCTTTCAGGCGCGGGAACTGGTCTGCCCTGAGGTCATGGTGACTGGGCGAGGAAGGAGTCGAAGGGGCCGTCGGAACGTCCGGTCGGACATCCGGCTTGCCGGCCGCCCAATCTCGCCATTTTTCCCTGGACTCGGAAATGCGGCTGGTGTTCAAAGCGTGTTGATTTGAGCCGACCGAAGTTCCGGACGAGCAGGTCAGCGCTCATAGAGGAAATCCCGGTTGCGATCACTCGCGACGTTTCCCAACTTCGAAAACCACACGAGGAATGACTTATGGCCCGATCAAAATCGACATCTGAGTCTAAAACAAAGTCCAAGAGCAAGAAGTCCTCGGGCCTGACGCCAACGTGGAAGAAATCGCCGATTTCCTCGCCGCAAGAATATGTCAATTCCGTGGCGATCTCGGGCGATGGACAGACGATCGTTGCGGGGACGTTCTTTTTCCCTTACGCCGCGGGAGCGAAGCATAGTCAAGCGGACGCCAAGCTCATCACAGTGGGGACATTCGCCTGGAACGCCAAGGGCAAGTCGCTTTGGCAGGACGAGTTCCAGGCCACAGAAGGCGTCTATTGGGTCGGTTTGTCGCGCGACGGCCGGTGGGCCGCCGCCGCAGGACTTGCGGCGTCCGCAAACGGGTTTCTTTATGTCTATAACGTCGCCTCCGGAAAACGAGTTTACGCTTACAACACGAAGACTCGCGTCAATATGGTGGCCGTCTCGAACGACGGCTCCTTCATGGTCGCGGGAGCCGACGACGTTTACTTGTTCTCGCGAACCGGAACGACGTGGAACGCGCCGCAGAACGTACCGATCGCCTCGGGAGACAGCGTGGTGGCCGTGGCGATCTCGGCCGATGGCCAGTGGATCGCGGCGGGAACGTTCCGGGGCTCCGTGATTCTCGTGAAGAATAGCTCGGGGACCTTGGGTGCTCCCGTGACGTGGCAACTGAATAACGGCTCGATTCATTGGGTGGCGATGTCGGCCGATGGGTTGACGTTTGCCATCGCGGGGAGCGACGCGGCCGTCCACTGTTTTCAGACGTCCAGTTTCGGCACGAAGCCTCAACCGGCCTGGAGCGCGCCCTTGACCGGATGCCGCGGATGCCGATCAGTGGCGCTGTCCGACGACGGTTCCTTGCTATCGGCCGTGGGCAACAGCAAGACTGCCGGCAAAGTCTTTGTTTTTGCCAACGGCGGAACTTCGGGACAACAGCTTTGGACGCAGCCGACCAAACACAATCCCAACAGTTCGTCCATCGATTCGGCCGGTTCATATGTGACGGTGGCGGATGGCTACCCCGACAAGACTCCGGGGGATTTCTACTTGTTCAAATCGGACGGAACGCTGGTCGGGAGCTTCGCCACAAGCAACATGAGCTGGCCCATGCAAATCTCCGCTGATGCGTCCGCGATCGCCGCCGGAAGCGACGATTCGAAGGTGTATTATTTCTCGATAAAATAATCTTGGGGGGAATAAAGACCGAGTTTCTAGATTCTTTATCCAGCCTCGCGAAAAAACTTGAAACTCGGTCTGACCCCGACCCTCCCCGACCCTCCGCGAAGCAAATAAACCAACGCCCAGTCCTATGGAAGTGTTTCATGTCCGGTTTGATTTAAGAGGACTGGCGAGGGACGACGCCTCAGAACCAGAGGAGGATCTCGCCGTCGGCGTCGAACTGCACCTCGATCCCGTGCTCCTCATCCCAGGGCACACCGAGGCAGATCTCTGAGTTTACCGGTTCCTCGAAGCAACGAGTCAGCACGATCGTCCCTCCCTTGACGGCCCTCAGGATCTTCTCCTCGGATAGTTCGCCGTCGTCGTCCTCATAGGCTGCGCGTTCGTCGGTGGGGAGGTTACCGGAGATCACGTTGCGGAAGAGGTCTATGACATACCGCTCCAGCTCGGGACGAAACTCGGGCCACCGTGCCCGGAATCGGCCCCATTCGTCGCACAGCGCGTTGAGCGCCGCGTTCACGCACGATGGATCGGTCCTCTTCTCGAGGACGACGCTGAAACTCAACTGGATCCTGGTCCAGTCGCAGGCTAGCCCGGCCGGCTTTCGCCACCGGATGGAGGGGGTCTCGCGGTCGTAGGACACTTCGTACGGACCGATCTCGGCGAGCTGGGCGTTGACGCTCTCGTCCGTGCTCGCCTTCGGCGCCAGCGCGTCGGGATGGGCGTCGCGGAACCGTTCGACCTCGCGAAGCCACGCCGCGACCTCGAGCGTGAGGTCTTCGGGGGGATGCTTGCCAAAGCCCTCGTATTCCTCCAGGACGCTCCGTAAAGCCTTGTTCAGTCGGGGCGACTCGGGCGACTCGTTCTCTGCCAGGGCCTTGAGTTTATCGAGCCGCTCGCGGAGGCCGTCGATCGCATTGCGTTGGTATCCCTGATCGTTCAAATGGTTGATCCGCCGCGCCCGCTCTTCCCGGGCGCGCCGGGGATCGAAGTCGGGGTGCCGGCGCGAGTCGCCGTACCTCGCCACATCACGGCCCAGATCCTCCTGGTGAGCCGCGACGTACGCATCGATCAGGCGACGGAGGACCTCGCGCGTTTCGACCCCCTCGGGCGGTCGGGGCGGTGGGATTGCCGCCTGGAGCCCCTCGGGGATATCGCCCAGGACATGCGACATGCCGATGGCGATGTTCTCGCGCAGCCCTTTGTGGATCTCCGGGAGTTCCCCAGTGTCATAGTTGCCGGACCTCGCCATCTCCTGGGCCTGGGTGATGAAGGATGGCTCGCCGTGGGACGATCGCAGGGCCCTAACAATCCCGACCGCCCCGATCGCCTCGAGCGCCTGCAAGCTGAGCGTGACCTGCAAGCCCACGTGCCCGAAGACGAAAGCCCTGCGCCAGAGTTGCGGGTCGATGCCCCGTTCGTTCTCATCCAGGAACCGGATCGCGATCACCGTGTTTGCGCCGGCCTCGGACAGTTGGTCATGGAGACGCTTCAATGTCTCGCCCGGGGTCGCCGCACCCAGGCCCGTGCCGGAAAAGAACCACCAGTCGTGATAATCGGCCGCATCCTCGAAGTAGGGCGACGCGCTCATGGACGTTCTCCTCCGGCCTCACCGTAGCGAGGGCCCATCATGATCTTCGTACGTGCCTAATCGTCATCGGGTCTTATAGGCAGCCGGACCGGGCGCCGAGAGTGAACGTGGATGCCGATCCTGCGAGACGTCTCCTGTCCCGTCACTTACCTTACAGGCACTCACCGCCGGAATCGAGATTCCGTTGGGAGAGCCTGGATGTCCACACGGACTGCTCCGGCGGCAGGCAGAATGAGAGTAGGGCATGGATATCTTCGGTCTGTGGGACCCGATCGACCTCGCGGGCGGTCCTCTGCATGTGATCGGCGAGCGGGGCGAGCAAGTCGCCGATCACGGCGGCGTTCCCGGTCATCCCCGCCACGTCCCTGAGTTCGCCCGGGTCGTCCTCCAGGTCGTAGAGGCGGATCGACTTGCCCGGTGCAACGGCGTCCAGGGCGTATCCGTCCTGTCGTCTACGGTTCCCCGCCGAATAGACCAGCTTCCAACGCTCGGTCCGGATCATGGCTTCCGCGTTGTCAGCGTACTCGACCACGACGTGGTCGCGGTGCCGTTCGACCTCGGCACGCAGCAGCGGGACCAGGGATCTACCCTGGACGTTGGCTGGTCGATCGACCTCGCACAGTTCGAGGATCGTTGGCACCACGTCGATGAGTTCGACCAGCGCCGAGGTCGTCCGGCCGGGTGCGATCACACCAGGCATCCGCATGATCAGCGCCGACCGGACCGCCTCCTCGTAGCAGCAGTGCTTCTCGAAGCGACCATGCTGCCCGAGCAGGTAGCCGTGGTCGCTGTTGAAGACCACGAGCGTTTCATCAGCGTGGCGGGACCGGTCGAGCGCGTCGAGGATGAGCCCCACGTTCCGATCCATGTACTCGACCGAGGTGTAGTAGGCGGCTGCAATCCCTCGTTTCTCGTCGTCGGTCAGGTCCCGAAAGACGGGCGGGATCAGGTCCATGTCGTCGAGCACGATCTCGGGCAGGCCAAATGATGAGGGGTCAAAGCGGCCCCGGAATTCGATAGGGAACCGGAACGGCGAGTGGGTCACATAGAATCCGACCCAGAGGAAGAACGGCTTCGATCGACTCCGCCTGAGATAACGCGGGACCAGGCCCGCGAAGAAGGTATCCGGCATCTCGGCGTCGGGGGCGTAGGGCAGGCAAGCACTATTGAGCCACACGGAGGCGTCGTCGTAAAACGGTCGCCACGGTCCGAGGACCTCGACGTTCGGCGGGACCGGCTCGGACGGCCTCGCTGCCAGCCATGCCTCGTGCTCGAAGAGATCAACGCACCGATCGAACTCGCCGTGCAGCGGTTCGTAATAGTGGGTCTTCCCCAGCGCCGTCGCCTCGTAGCCCAACCGCCTGAGCAGGGTCCCGATCGTGACCTCGTCTTCCGGCAGCGCGGTCCGTGAGAGCGTGACGCCGACCGAGCGGGGATAACGACCCGTCAGGAACGACATCCGCGAAGGGGTCGAGAGTGGGCAGGCGCAGTATGCTCGGTCGAAGCGGATGCCCTGCGCCGCGAGCCGGTCGAGGTTCGGTGTCCTGGCCAGTGGGTTGCCGTAGGTGCGGCTCACGTAGGGGGCGAAATCGTCGGCGCAGATCCAGACGACATTGGGTGGTCGTCGTTGCAGTCGGGACCAGAGCGATCGCCACATCGTTCATCCTCCCGCGCCGGGATCCCCGCGATTGATGTCATGCAGCAGCCGGATCAGGTGGTCCTTCCAGACGGCGGCGAGCGTGTGGGTGCCGTGACCTCTCGTCCGGTCGCTCCGCCGGATTACGAATGCTTGGCCCCTACGGACTCGCTTGATCTCGCGCTCGAGGATGCCCAACTCGGGCGGGTTGATCAGGTCGTCCTCGAAGTTAATCGCCACCAGCGGTGCCGTGATCCGCTCCAGTCCTGGTCCGGGGTCGTAGTCCGCCGAGCTCTCGATCGCGTACAACACGTCGTTGGCGTCCATCGGCCGGATCGTCCTGGCCAAGTACTCATCCAGGACCCGGTCTGCCCGCTCGCGGGTCGGTGCCTCCTTCTGCCGCTCGACCGGATTGTTGGACATGAAGAAGAGCATTTCGGCGGCGGTCCGAAGCCCGGGAGGCTGGGTCCGGTAATCGCCGCGGTCCCACGCCGGGTCGTTGCGAATCGCGTCGGCGACGATCCGCCGCCAGACCCGGTTCCGCCCCGAAATCTGGGCCGGCAAGGATGCTAACGGCACCAGGGCGTCCATGAATTCCGGATAGGTTTGCCCCCACAGCCAGGTCTGCATGCCCCCCATCGAGGTGCCCAGGACCAGTCGCAGGTGATCGACCTTGAGTCCCTGGGTCAGGAGCCGGTGTTGCGCCTCGATCATGTCCTTGTAGCCATACCTCGGGAAGCGGGCGCGGAGGCCATCGCTGGGTTTGCTCGATCCGCCGTGACCGATGCCGTCGGGCAGGATGATGAAGGTTCGGGCGGCGTCGAGGGGCTGATCCTTGCCGAAGAGCTCTCCCGCGAATTCCGGTCGGAGGAAGCTCGCGCCGCTGCCGGTGGTCCCGTGCAGGATGAGGACCGCGTTGCGGACGACGCCGTGCCGGTCCTTCTGCATCGCGCCGAGGGTGCGGTAGTGGATTCGGAGTTCGGGCAGGATCTCACCCGAGACAAAGCGGAAGTCTCGGAGGACAAAGTCCCCTCCGGTCGGCGCGGGAAAGTCCGCGGCATTGAGGGGAGAGCACGACCACCAGGATCAGGGGATAAATCAGCATCCTCATCATTTGTCCTCTTCGAGCGCACCGAGCGGATCAGGCCCGAATCGCACGAGGATAACGCAAAGCCGTCTTCCTTGAATAGGTTGCGGCGACCCTCTTCCGCGAATGAGGCTATGCTTTGCTGTAGGGTATGATACCTCGTTTGATCAGAACCTTGGCCCTCTTTCGGGCCATCCGCAGCAACGGATGCGGATTCGGCCGCCGCTTCACCGCCCTCGGCTCGTACCGGTCCGGACGATCAATCACTCGCTTCTTAAGTAGTTCAGTTCGGCACATACGAGGAGTCGGCAGCGATAAAGGGTGTCCGGTTCATCCGGAAGTAGCGTGCGCGAATTCGACACCGACGCAAGTTATTGTGTAGTAACGCCCCACTGATCTCAGCCCACCAAGGCATACCTCGTTTCATGGATCGCCAGGATCTTTAGCTTGAAGAATTCCAGGTCCCTGAACCCGTACACTTGCCGCTTCATCGTCTTGATCTTGTTGTTGGTCCCCTCCAGCGGACCGCTGGTGATCATCACATCGTAATACGCCAGCAGGCCCGAGCGGTGCGCCGCCAGCGTCTTGGCCATCTGCTGCAGGATCTTGATCCCCGATGCCTCCGCTCGGCGAATCCAGCCGTCCAGGAACGTCGTCGCGAACTGCTTCCCCGGCTGCTCCCAGAACCGACGCAGGTCCTCCTTCATGTAGTAGGCCACAGCCAACGGCTCGTTCAGCTTCAGCGCCTCCTGCAACCGACCCTTCTCATCCTTCTCCGGGTCAAGGTTCTCGGCGTTCTTCAGCAGCAGCCACCGCGTCCCCTTGAGGACCGCCTTGTGCTGCACGTCGGTCGCCTCGCGATACAGGGCCCGGCGCAGGTCCGAGAGCTTCTCGTTGAACAGCTTGATCACGTGGAAGTGATCGAAGACGATCTTCGCCTGGGGCAGGTTGGTCCGGACCGCCGCCTGATACCCCCCCGACATGTCCATGGCCACCGCCTGGATCTTGGCCCCGCTGGGCCGCAGTCGCTTCCAGAACGGCTTCAGCGCATCGGCCCCCTTGCCATCGCCGACGAAGACCACGGCGCCGCTCTCCAAGTCCATGACCACCGTCAGGTAGCGGTGCCCCTTGGCGACGGCGATCTCGTCGATGGCGATGGCCCGCAGATGTTTGAGCTTGGGCTTGGCGAAGCGGCGCGACAGGTCGCGTTTCTGGATGTCCTTGATCACGTCCCAGCCGACCCCCAAGTGGACGGCCACGTCGCGGATCGTCATGCGTTTGGACAGCTCGAGCGCATACCGCTCGAAGGCCTTGGTGTAGCTCCGTCTGGGGTCGGCAAAGGGGACTTCGACCTGACGCACCACTCCACACGCCTGACACTCCACGCGCGGGATCGGGAAGACCACGAACGTCGCTCGGCCGCCAATGGGCAAGGATCGGAAGCGGCGCTCGACCTGGCCCCGCGAGATGACCTGACGACAACCGCAGGCCGAACACCGGTAGGTCTCCGGTTCTTGGTGAATGGTGAAGATCACCTGACCATTCTGATACTCGGTGCGCACGTACTGGTAGCCCCGGATGCCGAAGGCATGGTACAAAAAACTGGTGGACATGCTGACCTCCCGGTTTGGAGTCTCTTGACACAACTCCAAGTGGAATCAGTGTGTCCACGTTTTTCAACCCCGCGCGCGCTTCTGCCGGATGAACCTGACTTCGCTTCGCCGCTCAACGGTACGCTCGGGGTCGATGGCTTCCTGGGAGTCATGCTGACCGTCGTCTCCATCTCACCAGCCCCCGTCCCAAAAAAAACGCAGGGCCGAGATGCTGAGCTCGAAAAAGTGTGTATAATCATTAAGGTTACGGGACTTGCCTGGGCGTTCGGGGTGCGCGACGAAATGATGCAAGCAAGTGGATCGATACAGAAACATCGGAACTCACGAATCCATGCACTCGGCGATCGCGAGATGGCTCAATCGTCGATACGAGGCCAGGACGCCCTGCTGCCGAATGGCGGATGGCTCGAGACGGGTCAAGAGTCGGCGCGGATTCGTCAAAACGAAGCCATCCCACGGCTGGTTGAACGCGAATTCGATGAAAACAAAGCCAACGCGCCCAGCTTCCGGGAGGATTTTGCGGAAAACGAACCCAGAAATGGAGGATTGGGGAAAATATTCCGGATGGCCGGTTGCAGGGATTACGCTGAGAATCCCCGGAGTATCAGGGCTAATGGATCCCAGGATTACATTAATTCTCCGGATTACATTGATTCTGTTGGCGATGCCGGTCAGGTCGGTTTGACGGTATTCCAGGATCGCACGGTTACTGACGAGGCCCCGGCCATTCCATGGTCCGTTGACGCCGATATCTCAGTCGGGCTGATTTGGGCCCGACAGGATTCCCCAAGTCCCTCGGGCGCGTGGCATCATCCTCGCATGATGAATCATGTATCCGGGAGTGCAGAGCAGCCTCGTTGCTGGTGGCTTCCCTGTGCCGCTATAATGGGTATCGAACGCGATTTGAACGTGGTCGAATCGAGCGTCGGATCTGGTTTTTTCTCCCTCCTTCGCACTCTGGTCATTGGTGAGCCCACCCGATCCCCATCCTGAATCCGAACATAAATGATTGATGACTGAGGGGCACGATGAGCCTGACGAGTCTCTGGTCCCACTACCGTGACGAGTTGACGAGCGACCCATTCCTGATTCTGGCGCTCTCGGCGGCGCTGGTGGCGCTGGCCACCACGCCGTTGGCGTTCGCGGTCCTGGGCCGCCTCGATTGGTTCAAGGCCCGTCGAGGGCGGGTGTTGCAGCGGCCCGAATTCTCGTCGATCGTGGTCGGCATGATGCTCGTGATGAGCATCCCGGCGATCTTCGCGGCGCTGGTACTCAAGAGCCGTTCCTTCGACAAGGACCGGTATGAGTTCGACCCGAACAAGACCTGGTCCGTGCTGGAGCAAGGCAGAGGGTTCCAGGATCTCAGGGAGGCCGACGCCGCCGTCAAGCAGGAGACGGAGCGGCTGGCACTCGTGCGGAAGCACCTGGTCGACAACGTCAAGAAGCTGGACGAGTCGATGCTGGCGCTTCGAGCAGTGGCGGGCACGTCCCCTTCGGTATCGCAGCGGTTCCCGAACGTGTTGCAATCACTGGCCGGGGTCCGGCAGAGCGTCGGGCTCGACGGCCCGCAGCAACTGCTCGATTACACCGCGCCCCCGGTCGATCTGCGTGCGATCGCTACAAACATGCCGGCCGTGAGCCCGGCCGTCGTGGCCGCAACGGTGTCAGCTCCCTCCGTAACCACCCCGGCCCCGCCCCCGGCAGCGGGGCATGGGTTGAGTCCGGCGGAAGTCGAGGCGGAGCTAGCCGCCGTACCCGAACCCCAGCGCACGATCGCCGCCATGCTGCCGCTCTCGGGTCTGCCGGCGGAGTGGACCGTCGGCAAGTCGGGCGAGCATTACATCGAGTCCTTCAACGCCGAGAACCTCTACGAGAAGATCGACGGTCGCGCCGAGAGCTTCCTCCAGTATGGCGTCAAGGGGATGGCGTACGCCTTCTATCACCCGACCGGCGACCCGTCGAACGAGATTCAGCTCTACATCTTCGAGATGCCCGACGCGCTCAAGGCCCTCGGCAAGTACGGATCGGAGAAGCCCGACGAGGCCAAATCCGCCGCGATCGGCGATCAGGGATATACCTCCGCCGGCAGTACGCTGTTCTACGCGGGGAAGTATTACACTCAGATCGTCTCGACGCAGGACGACCCCAAGTTCGCCGCCTTCGGGATGGAAGTGGCCAGGCGAGTCGCTGACCGCCAGAAGCCCGGCGGTGCCGCACCATCAGGCTCCCAGGCGTTCGCGACGACTCCGGCCGGTACGACGGCTCCGACCGGGACCGCCGCAAGCCCGCTAGCGAAGTCCCCGCCACGGCGACAAAGGCCGCCGCCGAGGTCACTCCCGCCACCCTCTTCGCTCTCCTGCCCGTTCCGAAGCGGGAGGGAGAACCCAAGTACGTCGCCCAGGACGTCTTCGGGTATAGCTTCCTCTCCGACGTCTTTATGGCGGATTACAAGGATGGAGATGTCTCCTGGCAGGGTTTCCTCCGGCCCTATCGCGACGCCGAGGAAGCCAAGGCGATGTTCGAGAAATACCTCGCCGGCGTCAAGAAAGATGGCGCCGAGGTGAAGATGATCTCGTCGGACGGCGCCGACGAGATGGTCATCAGCAACAATATCGGCCTGGTCAACGTTGTCTTCCGCAAGGGGAACACCCTCGCTGGTGCCAACGGTGGCACGAGTGCCGGGCCGGCCGAATCCTTCGCTCGCGCCCTGGCAAAAAGTCTGCCGGCGACCGTCGCCGCGATCGGAAGCAGTAAGTGAGGCCGCCCCGGTCAAGAAAGCCGCAAACTTCCTCTATCCCGAACCGAGGTCCACGATGGCCGATAAACTGACCCGGACTCAGCAGAAGAACCTGGAGAGGTTCGGCGGGGTGAACCCGGCGGATGAGCGCTTCTCCCGCCGTCAATTCGCCGCGCAAGTTGGCGGTTTTGCGCTGGTAACCGGCGGTGCGGTCGGAGCGGGCCTGTTGCTCCGCGACCGTTGGGGGATGGAAGGAGTCAAGCCGCCGCCGCCGGTGCGGCTGAAGAACTACTCGGTCACGCTGCCAGTCGGTCGGCCCAGCCTGGTCGTGGTCCGCTCCCAGCCAGTCCGCGCCGAGGACCACACGTCCAAGGAGGAAGAGCTGAAGGCCCGCGAGGCACAAGCCTTCTCGATGGTCAAGGCGGCTCTCGACACGATGGGCGGCGTCGGCCACTTCATCGAAAAAGGCGACGTGGTCGTCATCAAGCCGAACGTCGCCTTCGATAAAAACCCTGATCTCGCCGCCACGACCCAGCCCGACACCGTCGCCGCGGTGACCCGCCTCTGTTTCGGCGCCGGGGCACGGAAGGTCATCGTCGCGGATAACCCGATCAATAATCCCGAGAGCTGCTTCTACAAGACCAAGGTCGGCGAGGCGGCCGTCCGCGCCGGCCGAGTTGATGCTGCCCAAGGACAGTTATTTCGAGACGCTCTACGTCGGCGGCGAGACGATCACCAACACGTGGCGGATGTTCTACCGCCCGTTCCGCGAGGCGACCAAGGTCATCGGCATCTCGCCGGTCAAGGACCACAACCTCTGCAAGGCGACCGTCACGATGAAGAACTGGTACGGACTGCTGGGCAACCCCCGCAACCAGTTCCACCAGAACATCCACGGGATCATCTCCGACTTCGCGCTGATGATGAAACCCACGCTGGTCATCGCCGACGGCCGGAAGCTCCTGATGCGCAACGGGCCGACCGGCGGCAGCCTCAACGACGTCAAGCGGGGCGACACGATGGTCATCGGCACCGATCATACGTCGGTCGATAGCTGGTGCGTCACCAAGCTGCTGGAGAAGCCCCGCGACCAGATCATCTACCTCGACAAGGTGATCAAGCGCGGACTCGGCCTGGACTGGCGGCCCAACTGGACGCAGGAGATCACGGTATGAGCCAGTCGGTGCGGGATCCAGAAGCGCGAGGGACCAGCCGCAGGCGGCAAGCGACGATACCGCTCGTCGTCCCGAAGGGTTTGCGCGTTTCCGATCGCGCCTTCTGGCGGCTCTGCCAGGCCAATCCCAATCTGTGGCTGGAACGAAAGGCGAACGGAGAGCTGATCGTCATGCCACCGGCCGGACCGGACAGCAGCCAACGGAACACGAGCCTCACTGGGCAGCTCTGGCACTGGAACCAGCACTCGGGACTGGGAACCGTCTTCGATTCATCCGTAGGCTTTACGCTCCCCAACACGGCGATCCGCGGACCCGACGCCTCCTGGATGACCAAAGAACGCTGGGACGCCCTGCCCAAGGTTGAACGAGAAAAGTTTGCGCACATCTGCCCCGATTTCGTCGTTGAGCTGAGGTCAAAGAGCGATGACATGAGCAAACTGAAGGAAAAGATGGATGAGTACGTCGCCCAGGGTATCCGGCTCGGCTGGCTCATCGATCCCAGGGGCCGAACCGTCGAAATCTATCGACCCGGCCGTCCCGTCGAAAAACTCGACAAGCCGACGACCCTCTCCGGCGAGGACGTCCTGCCGGGATTTGTGCTCGACCTGAAGCGGATCCTGTTCGATCGATCGAACGCGACTCGACGTGTTGGACACTAATAGTTCACGATTATGATCTTAAGACCCTCGAGTACATGATCAGCCTGCCGCCCAGCCGAATTTCAACGCCCCCCGCCGGAGGGACCAATGGTTAAGATCCGCCGCGTATATGAAGCGCTGTTCCTGGGACTCTTCCTGTTTTTCCTCGTGATCACCGACCTGCGGTACCTCAAGGGATGGCCGGTGTCGTTGTTCCTGGAAGCCACTCCCTTGGTGGCCGTCGCCACGGCGCTGACGACTCATACGATCTACCGCAACCTGGTCTGGGGCCTGGTGATCATCGCGGTGACCATGATGCTGGGCCGGGTCTGGTGCAACTGGATGTGCCCGTTCGGCATCCTGCACCACTTCTTCGGCTGGATCGGCAACCGGCGCAATACCAAGCAGATGATCGAGGTCAACCGCTATCGTAAAATCTACGCACTCAAATATTATATTCTGGCGGTAATGATCGCGATGGCGGCCCTCTGGATCATCCCGACGACCCTCGCCGCGCCGGGCGAGATCTGGCACGCCTACCGCGGGGTAGAATTGCGACAGACCGGGGTGTCGCGCGTCTTCGCCGCGATCGAGACGGGTATCTCCCGCGCCGCCGAGGAGCACAAGCGGGGCAACAGCTCGCTCCAGATCGGCCTGCTGGACCCGATTGCGCTGACGGTCCGCTCGATGACGACGAGCGTCCTACCGACGGTGCACAACGTGACCGAGAGCATCTACACCGAGCCCCGCGAATACTGGCAGGCCTGGATCGTCGGGCTGATCTTCATCGGCTTCCTCGTAGCCAATTGGTGGATCCCGCGGTTCTTCTGCCGCGCGATCTGCCCGCTGGGAGCGTTGCTGGGGATCTTCAGCCGGTTCGCGCTCTGGCGGATCGACCGCGACCCGGTGCGCTGTACCGACTGCGACCTCTGCCTCAAGAGCTGCGAAGGGGCGTCCGACCCGCAGGGTGACCTGCGCAAGAGCGAGTGCTTCGTCTGCCTCAACTGCATCGAGGACTGCCCGCACGACGCCCTGTCGTTCCGGTTCCTGCCCCGCAAGGCCAGCGAGGTGCCATATCCGGCCGTCGGCCGTCGCCAACTGGTGCTCGCGGGCCTTTTCGGGTTGCTGTTCTTCCCGATGGCCCGGCTCTCGGGCGGGGTGCGCAAGAACTTCAACCGCGCCGTGATCCGGCCTCCCGGCTCGGTCGCCGAGGATGAGTTCCTCCGCCGCTGCATCAAGTGCGACCAGTGTATCCGCGTCTGCCCGACCAACGTCCTCCAGCCCGCGCTGTTCGAGGCCGGCCTGGAGGGCCTCTGGACCCCGATCATGATCTCGAAGATGGGCTGGTGCGAGCTGAACTGCACGCTGTGCAGTCAGGTCTGCCCGACCGGCGCCATCCGGGAGATCTCGATCGCCGAGAAGCTCGGCAACGGTCCGTTCGAAGGCAAGGGGCCGATCAAGACCGGGACGGCGTTCTACAATCGAGGCCGCTGCCTCCCCTGGGCGATGGACACCAGTTGCGTGGTCTGCGAGGAGGTCTGCCCGGTCAGCCCCAAGGCGATCTTCACCCGCAATGTCGAGACCATCAATCGCTGGGGCGCCACCATCGAGCTCAAGCAGCCGTACATCGACGCGGACAAGTGCATCGGCTGCGGCATCTGCGAACACGAATGCCCCGTCAAGGACGACCCGGCCGTGTATGTCACCGCCATCGGCGAGTCCCGCGACAAGAACCGCTCGCTCCTACTCTCGCTGGTCGACGGACAGGGACAGGACTTGGTGTCGGTCTGAAGACGGGATGGCCCATGGCTAAGATGAGTGCTTGCGCCTAACGCAGCAATAGCCTCATCACAGAGATCTCATGCATACGAAATCACGTCCCGACGTGACCTCCGAATCCCAGCAGTAGCCGCAGGCCATAGGCGACGACGGCCGCCGTGGCCACGCAGCTCACAGCCATCAGGGCGCGTCCCAGCCCGGGACGCCGGCGCTCGGCCACCTCGCCGATGACGATGACGCCGCCGATCACTCCGAACTTGAACAGCGTCATCCCGGCGATGTTCCAGCGCTGAAAGACCCATTGGGCGAACGGGTTAGCCTCGTAGAACGAGGGACCTTGCCGGAGCAGGGCATAGGTTACGAGAAGGTCGGCCGCGCTCAGTGCGACCAGCAGGAGGATCTCCTGTTCGAGGAAGCTCGATTCGACCGCGAAGTCGCGCAGCACTCGTCGCCAACGGCCGGCGGGGGGCCGTTGAGCCGCCACCGCCCCGGTTGATCCCGGGCGGTCTTCGATAGAGGAAACGCTGAGGGCCGACTCCGGCATCGCGGGCGTCGTGGGCGACACGGCGGCAAGCGAGTAAACATTGTCGCCCCGTTCGAATGGGGAGTCCGTCGAGGGCTCGGTGAGCACCGGGATGTTCTGGACCAGTTCGCATTCGTGGCACCGTGCCTTCCGGCCGGCAGGTTGGCTGGCCACGGAGTAAGCCTTGCCACACCGCGTGCAACGGAAGGAGAGGCTCATGGGTTGCTCGCATCGACCTCGGCTAGCAAGGATCGTCGGAACGCGTCATCAGGAGTGGGAGGGATCGTCCTCGGGGGCTTCTCGTCGTAGGTCTGTCCGTCGAGCGCGCGACCGGCCTTCCCCTTGCGCGTCCCGCCCCACTGCTTGAAGAAGAAGGGGACGCCGGCCGTCCGACACTGGTCTCGGATCGAAGTGACCCACTCCGCATCCATCGGCCGGGAACCGGGTCCGCTCTCGCCTCCCACGATGACCCAGTGAATCCCGGTCAAGTCGAGCGGGCCAAGATCTTCGAGCAGAGGCTCGACGGAGAGGAATCGGGTCTGTGCCGGTGCCGCGCGGAGGTCGTCGATCCGCGGCAGGCCGTCGCGCCGATTCTCGACGCTCACGCCCCACCAGATCTGCGTGGCCTCAGCGGCGTCGCGGAGGTGCGTTTCCAGTAACTCGCGCATCCGTACCGACGCTTGGTCAGGACCTGATAGGTGTGCCAGTTGGCCACTAGCATCACATGGACAACTTTGCGGATGTAATCGTCAGACACGTCCTGGTGAAACAGGTCGCTCATCGAGTTAACGAACACCATCCGGGGCACACGCCAGCGCAAGGGATCGGCCAGCTTCTCGGGAATCGTCCGGAGGTCGAAGCCTTGCTCATAGGGATGGCCGGGAACCCCGCGGAACCGTTCGGCGAAAGTCTCGGCATAACAATGAGTGCATCCCGGGCTGATCTTCGAACACCCCCGGATCGGGTTCCAGGTCGCGTCGGTCCACTCGATGCGGGTCTGGTCACTCATCACTCATGCTCGATTCCGGTTGTCGCTGGTCCCGACTTCCCGCCGTCGATGTCACGAAGGACCAAGGACCAGATACCGGCAGCTTACAACAGACAGCGGACCGCTGACAACCGACGAGGCGACACCAATTCTTCAAGTCCCGAATCGTCGGGTACTTGGCCAGGTTATGGTTTGTACCTCGGGTTGGTATGTCTCCAGGTTACTTTCTCGATCCGGGAGCGGATCGGCGTCGATCGGCTTTGTACTGATGGATTTGTGGCCAACATGGTACCCTCCACAACGCCGGCAGCGGCAGACCACCAGCCGATATCCTTCGCGGACTCGACCCGTGGCCCGATTCCAGACTTCGAGCGCGACGCGGTGCGCGTCGGCAGTCTGACGATCTCTATAGAATAACTTCCCGCAGGTGGAATCGGCCTGCGGAAGAATCAAGCGAGGCTGTGCCATGGGATTCAGCCCTCCTTTCCACGCGCCGCGGATTGTCGGCGGCTCAAGAGGACCCCGCGGTGTCGATCGCCAGAAGTCAGTCGCTGCACCATGGTTTTGTGAGTCCAACAAGTAAGGTTGTGTGGTTTGAACAGCCGCATTGGGCTGTCTGTCCGTCCTCTCCTTAAACGCGCTGGCATGCAGGCGGTGACGCATGAGGCGCAGAGAAACCTCATATGTCGCTTCAGAGCAACACCGATCTGGGATGCGGATCAAGCCGGCCTTGCCAGTTCGCGTTGATGTTGGGCGCCATTATGATGAGGATCGCACCGGACGAGACTCATGCCGACGATGTCTCGAGCAGCGCCGGAATGAAAAAGGTGGGTATCTGGTCATGCGGGATCTCAGTGCGCACGAACAAGGCCCCCGAGGTCCTCAGCGCGGGCCGGATCTCCCCTTCGAAGTTAGTCGGCGAGTGGTCCATGACGAGCGCTTTGGGCTCGACCCGGAGGATCCTGGCAATGTCAGCGCGAAGGGCGTCGGCGACCTCCTCGGTCTGCGTCCGCGGTCGGTAGATGCAGATGAAGCGGGCCGCATCGCGTCGGCCGGCGGCCAGTCGGTTCGCCGCTTTCCAGCGGTCGCAGAAACGGACGAACCCCGCGACCTTCGACCAGTACGTGCAGTCGAAGAGCCAGAGGTCGGCCGGATTGCCGCGATCGGGCAGGATCAGCGCCGAGCCAGCGGCCTCTTCCAGTGGCAGGCCCGCGCCGGAATGACCGCAGAGGTAGACACGGTCCAGAGCCTGTGCTGCCGCCACACCGGGCTTCGCACCGGGGGGGGTGCGGAGCCCGGCAAAGCCCTCTGGCAGATACGTGCGGCCGTTGGGCCGGCAGAGACACGCCAGGTGCCGCAGCGAGTCGGCCACCAGGTTCCCGAGCCGCGCGGGGTCGGCGTACTGGCCGGCCGGCTCCTTCGCCCAGAACGCGCCGCTGGCGAGCGTGCTGTCCTCCGGGACGAGCACGATGGGTTCCTGGCCCGCGGGACTCGCTCCCAGGCGGTTCAGGCCGTAGACCAGCGGGGCCGCCTCCTTGGCCGACGCCCCTTTACGAGCGGACTCGTCGCGCACGGCCCAGTCCGGAACGCGGGAGCGGCCCGCCGCGTTGACGGTGACATAGCCGTTATGTCCGTGGAGGTAGATCAGGACCGATCGCTTCGGCCGACCCGGCACGTGAGCCCAGACCGCCTGCGCGTCCCGCAGCCCTTCGGCCGGTGTCAGCGGAGCTTCGCCGGAATACAGTAATGCCGTCGCGTCGTCGATGGCCAGGTCGTCGCGGCAGGGATCAGGAGCTGGCCCGGCGCCGTTGGCCGAAGCGAAGGCGGCGGATACGCCACCGACACCAAGAATCGCGGCCGCGAGGAGTTGCCGCCGGGTCAGATGCTCTCCAGCAAACCGATGCGACCGGCGGTAACTGGCGGCGTCGAACTCAGATTGCCCACGTTTCCCCATGTTCATGATCATCCATCAAGCCAGCGGTCCCAGAGGGGATGAGGAGTGGGACTTGTCCCAGCCCTGGGCGGGGTCCGTACCGCGACGGGCCTGGGAGCCCGATTGTCACCAAGCTCCCCTGTCCTCCGAATCACACAAATAAACCAAACGATCACGGGCGCCAGGAGACCGTGAATCACGCCGGCTGGCAGCCCTGCGACCCTCAACGCGATGACCACCATGAGGGCCCCCGCGCCGATACGTCATCATCATCGCCATCCGATCCGAATGTCGCGAACGGGACGTTGGCATCAGGCGGCCACCATCAGGATGACTACTTTCTCCTTCTGCAGCCGACGAGAACCAAGACGATCATAACTGACAACGGCTGTCGCATCGAGGTGTGGCCAGCCCATTGTTGCCTATCCGTGGGTGCCCTCTTCCCACCTACCGCGGGAAAGGTCAGGTAGTCAAGATCGTCGCGCCTTGTGTTACAATCTTGTTTAACGCCCGCGCATTGCGCAAGCAAAACGACGATCCCTGGTGATCAGGACTCGAACCGAGAAGGTCATGGCTCGGTCCAAACCGTCAAAGTCTCAGCGACCTGGACGGGAGCCTGATCCGAAATGTGACGGAGGCCCGGCACGGATGAAGCGATCACCTTTCGATAGACTGGGGAACCGGGCGAGTCCGATGATCGCGTCCTGTGTCGGAGATTTCCTGTCGATCTCGCTCGTCTTGCTGGCGATCCTGCCGCGGGCCGCTTCGGCCGCCGATGACGCGGCGGGAATTGCCTTTTTCGAGAGCAAGATCCGCCCTGTGCTGGTCGAACGGTGCCAGGAGTGTCATGCCAGCTCGCTCGCGAAGCCCAAAGGGCACCTGCGTCTGGATACGCGCGAGGGGATTCGCAAGGGTGGCACCTCGGGTCCTGCCGTCGTCCCGGGCGATACGGAGGCGAGCATCCTGCTCCTCGCGATCACGGCCGCCGACGGCTATGAGCCCATGCCGCCGAAGGGAAAGCTCTCCGCCGCGGTCATCGCCGACTTCCGCCGATGGATCGAGATAGGTGCACCCGACCCGCGCGATAGGAGAGGCAATCTGGCGACGAAGCCCAGCGAGGCTCGCGATTGGTGGTCGCTCCGGCCGATCCGAAGGCCAGCCATACCGCCGGTCGAGCCCGCAATGGCCGGATGGGCGCACACTCCGATCGACCCTTTCATCCTGGCCAAGCTGGCGGAGAAGGGCCTGCGACCCTCGCGTGAGGCCGACCGACGCACCCTAATCCGCCGGCTCACGTTTGACCTGATCGGGCTGCCTCCGACACCAGACGAGGTCGCGCAGTTCCTCGACGACCCGAATCCCGACGCGTACGAGCGGCTCGTCGATCGGCTACTGGCGAGTCCTCACTACGGCGAGCGTTGGGCGCGGCACTGGATGGACGTGGTCCACTTCGCCGAGACCCACGGGCACGACCAGGACCGTATCCGGCCGCATGCCTGGCCCTATCGCGACTACCTGATCGCGGCCTTCAACCACGACACGCCCTATCCGCGATTCGTCCAGGAGCAGGTCGCCGCCGACGCCCTGTTCCCCGACGAGCCGGGGCTCGTCGTCGCCCTGGGCATGATCGCCGCAGGCCCCTGGGACGAGAGCTCGCTCCGCGACATCCGCGACGACAGCATCGATCGCCAGATCGGTTACTACATCGACCGCGACGACATGGTCAGCACCGTGATGTCGACATTCGTCAGCGCCACGGTTCACTGTGCCCGATGCCACGACCACAAGTTCGACCCGATCACACAGGAGGATTATTACAGCCTCCAGGCGGTCTTCGCTGGCGTTGACAAGGCGGAACGGGCCTACGATACCGAGCCGACAGTGGCGCGGCTGCGTCTTGCGTTGGCCTCGGAACTCAAGCAGGCTCAAGGACGCGATCCTTCACTCTCGGCCTGGCTGGGGGCCGAACTATCGGCGCTGCCGCCTCAGCGGCTGGTCTTCGCCGCGGCGAGCGAGTTCGCCCCGGATGCCGGCCACAAGCCGCCGGGCAGTCCGCGACCGGTTCACATGTTGCGCCGCGGCGATATCCATCAGCCGGGAGAGACCGCCGCTCCCGGCTCTCTGACCTGCGTGGCCGGGCTACCCGCGCGGTTCGCATCCGCAACTGGTCAGGAGGAATCCGCCCGTCGTGCGGCGCTGGCGCGATGGCTCACCGAGACGAAGAATCCGCTGACATGGCGTTCGATCGTCAACCGAGTCTGGCACGATCACTTCGACCGGGGGATCGTGGCGACGCCCAACGACTTCGGACGGATGGGGGATACGCCATCCCATCCCGAGCTGCTCGACTGGTTGGCCGCGACGTTTCGGGATTCCGGCGGCTCGCTCAAAGTGCTCCATCGTTTGATCGTCACCTCAGCGGGCTACCGGCAGGAAACCCGCGATGATCCAACGACGGCCGCCGTAGATAGTGACAATCGGTTGCTCTGGCGCCAGCAGCGCCGACGACTCGACGCCGAATCGGTCCATGACGCGATCCTGCGCGTCGCCGGACAGCTCGAGACCACCATGGGCGGGCCCTCGGTCCAACAATTCACGCTCGGTCCGGGCGTGCATGTCACTCCGGTGGTCGACTACACCCGATACGATTGGAGCAGCCCGGGCGCGTCACGGCGGAGCGTCTACCGCTTCTTATTCCGAACGCTGCCCGACCCGTTCTACGACGCCCTCGACGCCGCGGACGCCTCCCAATTGACCGCCGTTCGCAACGAGTTGACAACACCGCTCCAGGCCCTGGCCCTACTCAACGACCCGTTCGTCCTCCGCCAGTGCGAGCACTTCGCCCGACGGCTGGAGTCGCTCGCGCCGAACGTCCCGGCACGGATCAAGACCGCCTTCGAGTTGGCCTATTGCCGCGAGCCCACGTCCCAAGAGGTCGTCCTGCTGTCGAACTACGCGGCACGATACGGCCTGGTGAATCTCTGCCGCATCATCCTGAATAGCAATGAATTCCTGTTCGTAAATTGACCATGGCGAGGGATCTGTCCATGTTCCATCGCACGTCTCGACGTGATCTTCTCTGGCAAATCGGCGGCGGCCTGGGCGGAATCGCGCTGGCCGAGCTGCTGGGCCGCGACGGCCTGATCGCAGGGACGGATCCGGGCCGACCCAGGCCGATCGCCGACCTCAACGGCGGGTTGCATCATCGCGCGAAGGTCCGCCGGGTGATCCAGCTCTTCCTGAACGGCGGCGCCAGCCAGATGGACACGTTCGACTACAAGCCCGAGCTGGAACGGCGTCACGGTCAACGGTTCGACCCGGGGAGCCACGTTGAGGCTCCGACGAGCGCGCCGGGAAACCTCATGAAGAGCCCGTTCTCGTTCAAGCAATATGGTGAATCGGGCCGGTGGGTCAGCAGCGTTTTTCCTGAGATCGCCACATGTGTCGATGACCTGGCATTCTTGATGGCTCTCTCGTCGAAGACAAACGTGCACGGGCCGGCCAGCTACATGATGAACTGCGGGTTTTTGATGCCCGGATTCCCGTGCCTCGGGGCGTGGCTGTCGTACGGGCTAGGCTCCTTGAGCGATAACCTACCCACCTTCGTGGTTCTGCCGGACCCGCGAGGATTGCCCTACAATGCCAAGGGGAACTTCACGTCGGGATTCCTGCCGCAATCGCACCAGGGGACGATCCTCGACGCCGGCGCGCCCCGGCCGATCCCCGACTTATTCCCCCCGGCCTCGGCCGGTTTCATCACGGCCGATAGCCAGCGCGACGGGCTAGCGGTGCTGGAACAGCTCAACCGTAGCCATGCCGCGGTCAACGAAGGGGATACGCGGCTGGACTCGCGGATCGCCGCGTACGAGCTGGCCGCAAGGATGCAACACACCGCGCCGGAGGCCCTCGATCTGGCGGGCGAAACCGTGGCGACCCGCACCCTCTATGGGCTCGAAGACCCCGCCACCACCGACTTCGGGCGGCGCTGTCTGCTCGCCCGCCGACTGGTGGAGCGCGGGGTGCGGTTCGTCCAGGTCTGGAGCGGAGCCGGAGGACCGTCGAACAATTGGGACAACCATACCAACATCCCGAAGGAGCTTCCGTCCATCGCCCGGACGGTCGACCGTCCGGCGGCAGCTCTGTTGCGCGACCTCAAGGCCCGCGGCCTGCTCGAGGATACACTGGTCCTCTTCAGCACCGAGTTCGGCCGCCAACCGTTCACCCAGGGCGCCACCGGACGCGACCACAACGGTGGCACCTCGGTTGCATGGCTGGCCGGCGCCGGGGTCAATGGAGGCTCGGCCCACGGCGAAAGCGACCCCTGGGCCTGGAAGTCGGCCGTCGGTCAGACGTATTGCTACGACCTGCACGCCACGATCCTGCACCTGATGGGGATCGACCACACCCGCCTCACATTCCGTCACAACGGCATCGACCGCCGACTCACCGACGTCCACGGGCACGTCGTTCCTGAGATCCTTGCCTGACCTGCCAGCAACGGCCCCTCGATTTGCGGCGCTCTCCCGTGAACTCGGGGGATGAGGCTACTCGAGGTTGACGCCGGCTTCCCGGACCCGGCCCAATCGGGCTGTCTCACCATCCGTCCCTTGATTCGCGCCACCACCATCTGGCGGTCTTGAGTCGGGATGCGGGGCCGGTCCTTTGCTTCGTGCCGAGCGGTTGGAGCGTGGTCGAGGCGATTGTAAGCCTCAGACCTCGACGAGGGAGTCGATAGCCGGCGCGATGCGTTCAAGGATCGCCCGCCAGCCGCCACCCATGCCCTCGAAGGCTTTCTTTGCCAGTGGAGAGTCGAGGTCAAAACCGGCGTGCTCGAGGTGCAGACGCGTGCCGTCGCCCTCCGGCTCGAGTCGCCATGTGATCGTCGAATCGAGCGTGCCGGGTGCGAAGCTATAGCGCAGGAGACGTTCCGCCTCGACCGCGAGGACCTCACAGGGCTGTTGCCCCCAGGGTCCCATGTCCAGAGTGAAACGATGCCCGACGACCGGTTTCACGTCGCCCGCCGCCCACCATTTCGCGTGGATCTCCGGATCCGTCAGCGCCCTCCAGACCTTCGCAGGAGGATGATTGATAAGTTGCGACAATCGAATCACGCCTCGTTCCGTCATGGTTCCTCCTTGTCCAGGATGGTCTCAAGGTCCTGCATTCGCTCGCGCCAGTAGTGCGCAAATGGCTTCAGCCACTCGTCGATCTCCATCAGGCGCGCCGGATCGAGATGGTAGTAGCGCTCGCGACCACATCGCTCATCGCGAACCAGACTTGCGTTTCGCAATACCTGAAGATGCTCGGAAACCGCAGGGCGGTGCAGATGGAACTCGCTAACCAGATGGTTGACCGTATACGGCCGGTCCATCAGGAGTTCCAGAATCCGGCGGCGAACCGGGTTTGACAGGACGGCGAAAATGTCTGGCGTCGTCATCCTGAAGATAATAGGTCGGAAGTTCCCGACGTGTCAAGGGCGTGAGGAAACAATTCGTCGATCGTAGCCGATCCGCCAGGTTCGCATCTCGTCGGTGACCTGGCGCGAGTGTTGTTGTATCTGAAGGAGCAGCGGCGCAGATCCTTTGTGAATTCGGGCATCGTTTGATCGATTATTCTCAAAAATATAAATGTTCATTTTAGCAGAATCCCACTTATCCCTCAGTTCAACTTGGGAAGGTCACTTTGAATTCACCCATCAATGAGCTTTTCGGGTTCATCGCCTCGTGCCGCGATCGGTTTCTGGGGTTCGTTCAGCTTCGCGCATTGCGACGCTGCTCGGCGAACCATAGTTTCAGAGATTCGTGCTGATTGGGGTTCAGCTTGAGCAAGGCGGAAAACTCCCCTTCGGCGTGCTCGAGATCTTTGTCGTTGAGGAGGCATTGAATCAGGAACATCCGTGCGAAGCGGAGGAACGGATTGAGTCGAAGCGCTTCGCGGGATTCCCGGAGTGCCTCGTCCCAGTCGTGACGCTCCAGGCAGACGTAGGCCAGCCGCTCGTGGAACGTCGCGGACCAGGGATTGACGGCGACGGCCTGCCGGGCGGGTGCCAGGGCATGCGGGATCGCTTCCGACTTGATCGCGTACACGAGATACTGGTCAAGGGCGTGTTCATCCGCGGGGGCAGACCGCAAAACCGACTCGATGAGCCGCATGGCATCGGCGTCGTGTCCCGACCGCTCCAGGACCTGGGCCCTCATCCGACGGGCGGCCAGGTCATCGGGCGACCTTGCCAGAGCCTGGTCCAGCAGGGAGGATGCCCTCTGCCTGATCCGAGGTGTATTCGTCAGATCGGGCACCTCCGACATCAAGGCGATCGCCAGCTCACGTCCCAGGACATGCGAGTTCTCCTCACCCATCTCATCGCCGTTCAAGAGCGTCAGGGGAAGTCCGCTCGCGGCTCGAGCTGGCTGAGGCGTCGATTCCTGAGGAGTCCGCAAGATCCGGTGGTCCGTGGTCGCGACATGGATGACATCGAAGCTCGGCGATTTCGGCATGTGACACTGAATGCAACTGTTGACTGGGCTCCGGGCCAGACGTACCGGATCGGGAAGCGTGCAGCGATTTCGTTCGTGGCATGCCAGGCACTGCCGTCGGAAATAGGCGGCCGCTTCCCCAGGCGCGGGTACCTCGTGAGGGTCGTGGCATGAGGTGCAGTCGAGTCTGCCGGAGCTCGAGCGGAAACACCGGCTTTCCTTCATCTGCTCGACGTGTCCCACAGCCTTGTGCCCCTGGTCGTGCTCGCGGCCGAAGACCGCGAAGAACGCCGACGTGGGAAGGCCGGGACGATAGTCAAATGTGTCGTGGTCCAGGCGCTCGACCCGCTGGTCACCCACCAGGTGGCATTGCGCAGACGGCAACACGGAGCGCGGGCTCCAGATGCTTGGGATTGACGATCGTCAGGTCCCGTCCGTTCAACCACCTCCGGCCGCCTGACATGCAGTTCACCGGGACCGTGGCACCGCTCGCAGCCGATCGCGTAGTCCTGGAAGATGGGCTCCTCATACCGATTGACCGACAGGGGGATGGGCTTGACGCGATTGGTATGACAGAACAGGCACGCCGACTCGATCGGTCGATCAAAGTGGAGGTTGTGTTGTTCGTAACCCGGCGAGAGGTCCCATCGGTTTTTCTGGCTATACCAGGAAATGGGCGATTGGAACAATCGGCCATCGTGCTCCACCAGGTAGGTGATTCCGAAGCGGCCCGATCCCAGCGCGTATTTCACCTCTTCCTGGATCTGGGCTAAAACACGTCCCGCCTCGTCGTACTGGGTCTCGCGGTGAAACTCTCGGCCGTTGCTCCGTTCGATGGTGAACTCCGAGGAATCGGCCTCGAACGTGGTCAAGCGGTCCGATCCATCGCCACCAACAGGCGTAACGCTGATTGGGGCCAATGACCGACCCATGGGATGGCGATGGAACGTCGCGGCGATGTCCGCGTGACAGCGGGCGCAGGCGACATCGCCTACGTAAGCGACACCGGGGCGTGCGTTCTTCCACGGCGATGGCGGCCAAGAGGTCGCGCGCCGAGCCTGGCTTGTGTTCCTCCCTCCGACGGACTGACGGGTTTGCCAGATCGTCCAACCGAAACCGAGTGCCAACGCCAGGATCGATCCCGTCAGCACGATGATCGGGAAAGAAGATCGCGATCCCGGCGGCCGGGCTTCTGCCGACTGTTCCTCATCCAAATCGGCCTCCTTCCCGATGGAGACCACCGCTGGTGATCGGGTCGGATTCCCGAACCGGCGAAAACACAGGCATCCTTGACGATCTCACGCGGAGGGAAGAAACGGCTGGCCTAGAGTCAAGGCGTTCAGACTCTAGAATATAGCGCCACGCTCCGATGAGTTGGACAGGTTATCGTCTTCCGTCCGCTTTCTCCTTACAAGCCTTAACGAAAAAAAGGCGAGGCACCTCGAAGACCCGGGGCCAATTCCGATCTTCTTAGCGCCTCCTCCCGTGGATGGTCATCATGGAAATGTTGCGCACTCGTCAGTCGTGGCCTTCCGCTCGCAATGACCGAGAATCTTTCGACCTCGTCATTCGGTGACTTCCTTCGCCGTGATCGCTTTGCCCACTGACTCAGCCGTGCGCTCCCAGGCCCGTTCCTTGCTGGAATCCTTTTCGATCAGCCCGGGAGCAACTCTTTCGCCTGCACGGACAAGAGACGGCTTTGTGTGACCGGGGCTTAGGTGCCGTTCTCCTGGAGTTGCTCGATCACCCGGGATTCGCCGTCGGACCGCCAGACCTCAGCGCTTGGACCTTTGCCTAGATTCCAGGCCGGTCGACCTTGGGATCGGAGGGGTCGATTCTACCTTGGAACGCTCGGCCTGGTGCTACTGGTCGCTCGGAACGAACAGGTGCCGTTCGAAAAACGAGGTCATCTCGTGGAACATCGTGGGGTTGGGATCGTCCGGCTCGCGGAAATCCTTGGCGTGGCGGACGATGCATTCGAGACCCATGGGGTCGAGCTTGGCCTTGAGTGCTGCGCCGAATCGCGGGTGATGGATCCCCTGCCCCGGCTTGGCGTCGGCCGGGAGCGGTTCGTCGGGCTCCAAGTAGAAGAGGAATACCGGTGGGTCGCCGGTTGTCGCGTGGTTGATCGGCGAGGCGGCCTCGTAGAGCCTGTGGGCTTTGGGCGTATCCCGCTCGGGTTCGGAAAGACCATAGAACGACGCAAGCGCAGAATGTTCGTGAGCGCGGCCGCCGACGATTTGCCGGATGAACCGCGGGTCGTACGAAGTCTGGGCCCCGTTGACGCCGATGCAGGTGAGACGGGTCGACTGGCGCGCGATCGGGTCGGGACTTCGGGGATCGGCGAGGTCGTCATGAAAACCGACCCAGAGGGCGATCCCCGCCCCGGCCGAACTCCCCGAGGCGGCGATCCCGTCCGGGTCGAGCCCCAGTTCCTTCGACCGGGAACGCAGATACTGGATGGCGCGGGCGCCGTCGTGCATCGGGGCTGGGAATGTGTCCGTCGTTGACAGCCGATAGTTCGCCGAAGCGATCGAGATCCCGGCATCCAAACAATTCGCAACCAGCCAGCCCGGTACGCTGGACTTGTCGCCGAGCCGAAACCCTCCACCGTGGAAGAACACGACGACCGGCGTGGGCTTTACGGTCTTTCCCGGCCTGGGCCGCGCCTTCCAGAGGTCCAGAACGTTCCGTTCGTGCGGGCCGTATCGAAGATTCGCAAAATCCGGCTCGGGTTTGGATGGCTCCGGATGGCGCGGGGGTTCCGCCCAGGTCCGCCAGCACACCAGGGCCAATCCCAACCCGATGCCGAATACGGCGATTCGTCGGTGCGTCTGCGGACCAACCATCATCGATGTACCTCATGATGCTCATCGTCGTGCGAAGGGAGCGCGTGTGAACCGACACTCTCCTGGCAATAAGTGTACCTTACGCCAATCATTCCGGGGAATTTCGCGATCCACGTCTCATTCGATCGCGCCCTGTCCTATCGTTCTCTTGGGGAATCATGACCTTCGGCGTCGCTCGCCTTCGTCGGAGCGATTGACCCGGTTGGACGAACCCTGGTGGATGACACTCGACTCGCTCGGCGCGGCGCGTCAGGGAGGGGGCATTCCTGCGCGGGGGCGGAGTCACTCAAGGATCGACCCTTCCATGCTCCTCCCGCGTCGTCTCCGCCTCAAGACCGAACGAAAGCCATGGCGTGCGACTTCTCGTCGCATGCGGCCCAGGTTCGGCCTGGAGGTCCTGGAATCTCGCCGGCTGCTGACCACCTATTACGTCACCACGACCGACGACAGCGGCATCGGATCGTTCCGAGACGCGATCGACCAGTCCAACCTCGATAATCCAGGACCGAATCAAATCCTCTTTGATCTCGCGGCCGTGACGAACGATCCCGATGTTGACTTCAACCCGGCGACTCAGGATTGGACGATCGCTCTGACCGAAGCCCTGCCGAAGATCACGACCCCGGTGGATATCGATGGGTTTTCTCAGGCGCATGTCGGGGTTCCATACACCTATCCGAATCAGAGCCAGCCGACCGAGATCACCTCGACGACAAACACGGTTCAGGCCACGCAGGGGAACAACGCCCGGGTCCGGGTGATCGTCGACGGCAACGGCACCGGCGGGGCGACGGGCTTCACGCTCGATGCCTCCGACTCGATGATCCGAGGCCTGATCATCGACGGATTTGGGGTGGGGGTTGACGTCCCGAATTCCGACGATGTCGGCGACTCGATCCAGGGGGATTTCATCGGGGCGTATCTCCTTTATCCGGTTGATCCGAATACGGGCCAGCCGCTGCCTTCTCCCAACGGGGAACAGCTCGTAACCCCGGGCAATTCACTGCAAGGGGTCATCATCGACGGAGAGAACACGACCCTCGGCGGGGCTTCGACGCAGGACGACAACGTCATCGCGGGGAATGGAGACGAGGGTGTCTGGCTTCAGGGCGGATCGGTGGGGAGCCAGGTGCTGGGCAACCAGGTGGGCGTGGTCGGACCATCGGATTATGGCGTTTACTGGTCGGCCTCGAATGGCGCCGAGGGAGTGCTCGTCCAGTCGTCGAGCGACTTGATCGGAGTGAGCGGGGCGGGGAACATCGTGTCGGCGAACGACGGGGACGGTGTTCAGCTCGATCAGGGCGCGACCCAGGTTCAGGTCGCCGGCAACTTCATCGGCGTGGCCCCTGGCGGCGGTTTCGTGTTCGGCAACGAACCGCCCGGAAACCACGAAGACGGGGTTGACATCATCGGCGGCGCGAACAACACCATCGGTGGCAGCTCGTCCGGCGCCGGCAACGCGATCTCAGCCAACCTGGCCGACGGCGTCGAGATCAGCGGCAGCTCGGCAACCGGCAACGTCGTGTCGAACAACATGATCGGCGTGACCTCCGACGGCAGCCAGGCCCTGGGGAACTCCGACGACGGAGTGGTCGTCACGTCGTCGCAGACGCTGATCGGGCCGGGCAACGTAATCTCGGCCAATCGGGTCGGCGTCCTGATCTCGGGCTCGACGATCGCGGGAATCACCGTGATCGGCAATCTGATCGGCACCGACGCAACGGGCGAGCTTGACCTCGGTAACGCCTTCGAGGGGGTGCTGATCCAGGGAGCCGGCGGGGTCACAATCCAGGGGGATGCCAGCAGCTCGCAAATCATCTCGGGCAACACCGTCGGCGTCGAGATCACGGGACCGACCCCTTCGGGCAGCCTGATCTTGGGCAACTTCATCGGAACGGACAAGACCGGCTCGCTTCCCTTGCCCAACGCCCAGCAAGGCATCTTGATCGAGGACGTGTCCGGTAACACGATCGGCGGCGCAGCCGCCACCAGTCGAAACGTCATCTCCACCAACAACTGGGGCATCCAGATTGACGGCACCTCGGCGGTCGATAATGCGATCCTCGGCAATCTCATCGGCACCGACGTCACCGGCCAGTTGTGCTCGGCAACGAGATCGATGGAGTGCTCCTCAGCGGCGGTGCCTCGAATAACACCATCGGCGGGACAGGGTCCGGCGACGGGAACACGATCGCCTTCAATACGGACGATGGCGTGTCGGTTTCCGAGGACACCATCACCGGCGCTGCAGGAACCGGCGACGCCATCCTCGCGAATGACATTTTTTCCAACGGCGTGATTGGGATCTCGCTGAGCGGACCCGCCAACGATTCGATACCATCCCCGACCTTCGATCCCACCAAGCCCGCGCTCCCCGACCCGGCGCTCAACTCGACCGCGATCTTCTTCGCCTACAACGGCCAGCCGAACTCGACGTACCTCATCGAGTTCTTCAGCAACGCCGCGGCCGACCCGTCGGGAAACTATGAGGGACAGATCTGGATCGGCTCAGCGGCAGTCAGGACCGATGCCACCGGCCAGATCTTCGGTAGTGTGAACGGGACGTTTACCGTCGACCTGCCTACGGTCGTCCCGCCGGGTGACTGGATCACCACGACGGCGACGTACCTGGCTCCGACGCCTTCCGCCTCCGGCCTGAACGCCGGCGACACCTCGGAGTTCTCCGAAGCCATCGAGGCCATCAACCCGTTCCTCGTCACGAGCACGACGGACGCCGATACGGTCGGGTCCCTTCGCTACGCGATCGATTATTCCAACGCCAATCCCAGCCTCACCGCATCGACACCCAATGATATCACCTTTTCGATTCCGGCGATTGGCTTGCAATCGATCGAACTGCGATCTCCACTCCCGCCGATCACGGCCCCGCTGATCATCGACGCTTACAGCCAGCCTGTCACGCAGACCAACGACTCGTCACAGCTCCCGGGGTTCGCCGCCTTCAACGACCAGGAAACTGACATCGCGACGATCCTCATCCAGCTCGACGGATCGGAGACGGGCAACACCAACGCCAACGGCCTGGTTGTCGCGGCGCCGGGATGCACGATCGACGGCCTGAGCATCACCGGGTTCGGAGGCGCGGGGATCGTACTGGAGCCGGGCAGCACCACGATCACCGGCACGCTCGGCGATACGGTCTGGGGCAACTTCCTCGGCGTGACCCAGTTCAACTCGAAGGGGTACAACCCCGTCAACCCTGCCGACAACCCCTACGCGGACGGCGTGGGCATCCTGGTGGACAGCCCGAACAACGTGATCGGAGGCGCGAGCCCACCCGATCGCAACCTGATCCAGGGGAACACGGGCGACGGCGTGATCGTCTACGGCTCGCAGGGGACGGGCAACGCAATCGCAACCAACTTCATCCTCGACAACGGCGGCGACGGCGTCCTCTTGCTCTCGGCGGACAACCACATCGGCCAGACGAGCGGCCAGGGACTCGCCGGGGCGGGGAACTTGATCTCGGGGAACCAGGGAAACGGCGTCCATATCCTGGATCCAGCGGCGAAGGGGAATACCGTCGCCAACAACGAGATCGGCACCCAGGTCGGCCTGGCCGGCCTGATCGTCCCGATCCTGGGGACCACGGCCCGGCCCAATGCCGATGACGGCATCCTGATCGAGGACGCTCCGTCCAACCTCGTCGGCGGCCAGGTCCCCAACTCCGGCAACGTCATCGCCGGAAATACCCGCGACGGCATTGCGATCGAGAACTACGTCAACGGCACGATCCCCGGCGTCGTCATCCCCACACCCACCGCCACGGGCACCACCGCCGCCACCGGCAACATCGTCCAGGGAAACCTGATCGGCTGCAACAACCGCAACGGCCGGGTCGAGCCGATTCCCAACCGGGACGGCGTGTTCCTCGCGTCCTCAGGGAACCTGGTGGGCGGGAACACGTCCGCCGCCCAGAATACGATCGCCGACAACGGCCGGAACGGCGTGACGATCTCTGGCACCCAGCTCGACGCCGCCGACTCCCCCACGACGGCGATCCCCAACGCGGAGCCCAGCTCGAACGTCGTTGAAGGCAACTTCATCGGCACGGTCTCGGGGAACGACGACAACGCCAACAAGTTCGACGGCGTCTTCCTCTACGGCGCCGGCGACAACAGCGTCGGCGGCACCGCTGCGGGCGCGGGGAACGTCGTCGCGAACAATGGCGCGGGGATCGTGCTCGAAGGCTCGGCCGCGACGGGCAACCTGGTCGCGGCCAACCGGATCGGCACGACATCGGACGGATCGGCACCGATGGGCAACGCCACCGACGGCGTCGAGATCCTGAATGCCCCCGCCAACCTCATCGGCGGGACCGCCACCGGGGCAGGGAACGTCATCGCCGGCAATGGCGACGGTGTGCATCTCAGCGGCTCGGACAGCATCGGCAATATCCTGTGGGGTAACCTCATCGGCACGAACGCCGGTGGTTCGGACCTGATCGGAAACGCCGGGGACGGCGTGACGATCGACGGCAACGCCTCGAACAACACGATCGGCGGCACGAACGCCGGCGCGGCGAACACCCTCGCCTACAACGGCGGCTCGGGGATCGGCATCACCGCGGGCACGGGGAACTCGGCGCTCTCCAACGCCATCTTCTCCAATGCTCAACTCGGAATCATCTTGAGTGGGCAAGGCAACGATGCTCAAACGGCCCCTGTCCTCACGGCGAGCATCCCCTCGGTCACGACGACGCTGATTCAAGCGAGCTTCGCCTCCGCGCCCGACGCGTCGTTCCTGATCCAGTTCTTCAGCAATGCCACGGCCGACCCTTCCGGTCACGGTCAGGGGCAGACGCTGATCGGTTCGACGGTCTTGACGACCGATTCGAACGGAAATGCGACCATCAACCTGACCATCTCCGGCGCCCTCTCAGGCGGGCTGGCGGTCTCGGCCACCGCCACGAACCTGTCCAACGGCGACACGTCTGCGTTCTCGAACGATACGCTCACCTCGCCGGTCGTCGTCCAGTTCGCCTCCGCGGCGGTCTCGGTTGACGAGTCGAGGAGTTCGGCCACAATCTCCGTGACCCGCACCGGCAACATCGGCGCGACGGTCTCCGTCGCGTATGCCACGGGCGGGGGTACGGCCGTGCCAGGTGTCAACTACACAGCAACGCACGGGAATTTGGTATTCTCTCCCAACCAGAGCGTCCAGACTTTCACGATCCCGATCGATGCGAATTCTCCGCCAGCCGACGGCCTGACGGTAGACCTGACGCTGAGCGGCCCGACCGGCGGGGCGATCCTGGGCACTCCCAGCACGGCTGTGCTGACGATCGTGGACACCCGGGCCATTGAAGTCCAGTTTAGTGCGTCAGCCTATTCGGACGACGAGTCGGAGGGATCGGCCCTCATCACCGTGACCCGGAATTCTCCCGCAGGCAGCTCGTCGGTCGCTTATGCGACCGGCGGCGGCACGGCCGTGCCGGGCGTCGAGTACAAGGCCGCGATCGGCACCTTGTACTTCAGTCCAGGCCAGACGACCGCGAGCTTCTCCGTGCCGCTCGCGGGAAGCTTGACCCATATCGGCGAATGGACCGTCAATCTCGCACTGAGCGATCCCACCGGCGGTTCGCTAGGTACTCCGGCTGTGGCGACACTGAGCCTCACGGCCTCGGCCGGGACGCTGAGCTTCGGCTCTGCTGCGGTCACCCTCCTACCGTCCGCGGGTAACGCGTTGATCACGGTCGTTCGATCGGGCGGATCGAGCGGAACGGTCGGAGTGAGCTATGCGTCAACGGCCGCCAGTGCGATCCCGGGCGTTGACTTTACGCCCGTCGCGGGCACCTTGGCCTTCCCGCCCGGCGTCTTGCAAGAATCGTTCAGCCTACCAATCTCCAGCAACAGCGGGAATCCGTACGATGCGACGGTCGCGCTGAGCCTGAGCACTCCCACCGGCGGCGCCCTCCTGGGAAACCCGAGAATCGAGACCGTAACGATCGACAAGCCGTTGATCGTCACATCCGAGCAGCTCTCGACCAGTCGAGCCGGGATCACAGCGGTCACCTTCTCCTTCAATGCGCCACTCAATTCGTCCCAGGCGCAGAACGTGGCCAACTACGGGGCCTTCGTTATCGCGGCCGGTCGCGGAGGCGCCTTCGGCAGTGTCGCCGCTGGCTCCGCACCGATTCGCTCCGCGGTCTACAATCGCCGCGAACCTGACCGTCACGCTGATCCCCGCCTCCCCGCTGCCGATGAACCACGTCGACCGAATCGTGATCGACGGCGCGGCGAACGCGCTCCTGAATAACGGCCTGACCGACGCGAACGGCGACCTCCTCGCCGGCTCGGATGGAATGATCGGTACGCCGTTCGTCGCGACCTTCGGCGCGGGGACGCGAATCGCCTACACAGACGGAGGTGGCAACGTCGTGACGCTCAAGCTCGCCCGCGGCGGGCTGATGGAGCTGTTCCAGGCTCCGGCTGGCAGCATCCAGCAACTGGAGCTGATCGGGACGATTCCTGAGAAAAGCACGCTGACCGGCTCGGTACGCCACGGCCGCCGCTCGGGCCGGACGGCGTTGCCACCGATCTCCGGATGGGCCGGAGTCCGCATACGGCTCAATTCTCGGGCGTTCGCCAGACCCAGGGTCGTGTCTTCCGCGATCAGGGATACGGCCGATCCCTCCGCCCGGATTGTCCAGCCCCCCGCCGACACTCCCTCGCCATTCTCCCGGCGGCGATGGCATTGCTGAGACCTCAAATTCGAGACTCCTCGCTAAACACCACCGGACTCGGGCGGCGCTCGGGGCGGATCGTTGCCCCGGAGGGGGGCCGAAACATACCAGCCCGGGGCAACGCCCCGAGACTCAGTCGCCCACCCCACGCGAAGCCCTGAAAGGGCGACACACGGCCGGTCAGGGGACCCTCCTTGTGTCGCCCATTCAGGGCTTATTCAGGGAGGGTCCCTCGGTTCCCGGGGCGTTCAACTTATTCCATTTGGAACGTAAGTCCTTGTCGATTCACGATCCGCACAGCATTGATCAGCAGTTTGGCCCAGACCCAACGCCACACCCGCCACGACCGGCGCACCCAGGCCGGCAGCGGACCCAGGCCGCCACCGAAGGAGGTCGCCTGGCCGAAGGATCGCTCGATCGCGCCGCGCATCGCGTAGAGGCTCTTCCCGAAATCTCCCTGCAACAGCTCGATGCAGCGGAGGCGGTACGGGCTTTGGCGGCGGTGTCCCAGTCCGGCCTTGGGGTCCTCGCGCGGGGCTACCAACTGGTAGCCCGCGGCGCCCGCCGCGTCGAAGACCGGGTTGGCGTCGTACTCGCCATCGCCCAGCACGTAGCCACCGCCGCCGCAGTCGGCCAATTCCGGCAGCAACTGCTCGGCGGCCTTGGTCTCGGCGACATTCAGCGGTGTGATCGAACACACCTCGGGCATCGGACGGTTGCTCCAGACGGCGTGCAATTTGTAGCCCTTGGCGATCTTGCCGGCGCCGTGGCCATTGCGGGCATCCGGATCGTGACTGGCACCACCAACCGGCAAGGGCTTACCGTCGAGGATCTGTACCAACCGCGGGGGGACTACATCGCGGAGCCGCGTCGCCAAAGTCCGCATGAGGACGCCCACGGCCAAGCTCCGGAGTCGTCGGCTCAGAGTCGAGGGCGCGGGCAAACGACCCGGCTGGAGCGTCGTGGTCTTCCAGTGCCGAGGATCACAAGCCCAGCAGGCCGGTCGATCGTGAAGGGCGGCCCACAGGTGGACCAGGACCAAGATGTGGGGCTGGTAGGAGACGTTGACCTGGCGGATCGAGCCACCCACCGCCATGACGAGGTGATACAGTTGCGGCCAGAGTTCCAGTTCCATAGTTGCCCTCCTCTGAGGATTGTCTCTACTTCCATACATAGATACGATCCTGGGAGGGAAATTGTTCTGACATAAAGACTTGCGACCTAAATGGAATAAGTTGGTTGCCCCGGGCTGATTTGTTTGGCCCCCACGGGGCAAATCGTGGTGGTGTCCAGCGAGGAGTCTCTCAAATTCCGATGACTCAAACGAGTTGAGTCTGCTTCTGAACAGTCCCATGACGCCTTGATGCACCGCTGGTCGCTGAACCCAATCGGTAACCACAGTTTAGGGTCACGCCTCAATTCGTCCATCCGATCGGAGATTCTTTCTCGTGTTCCTGCCGACCCAGACCGACTCCAGCATGAGTTGAAATCCTTACTGAGTTGAGGATTTCAAGTTCACACAAACTTCAAAAAATTCTTGCAACCGAGATAACTCCGTGTAACATGACTCCGGCCAGTCTGATCGAAGCGAGGCTCGTCCAGATTTGGCTTGATGCATCGCCGACGCAACGCTCGAGGCAATTGCAAATCGTAACCGTTCAGTCCCCCTACGGCATGAATGATGCGAGGAGCCGAGTCTTCGCCAAAACTCATGCGATCGTTTCCGCCAGCCGAATCGTTATGACTGTATGAGCGATCTCCCTGCCACCCCTGGGACGGCCTGTCCGGAATGCGGAAAGCTCTGGGCCGCGCTGGAACTCGCCCAGCAACAGATCGCCCAGTTGCAAGCCGAACTCCACGAACTCCGCTGCCAACTCAACCGCCACTCCTCCAACTCCTCCTCACCCCCTTCGGCCGATCCACCGGGGGCCCCCAAGTCGGTCGTCAAGACCGCCAGTGGACGTAAACCGGGCGGGCAACCGGGACATCCCGGCTCGCATCGCCATCGGCTCCCGCCGGACCGGGTTCAGAAGATCGTCCCCTACGTGCCGACGATCTGCACCCAATGCCAAGCCCCCTTGCCCGAGCAACCCGCACCGGGCGATCCTGAGCCGACCTGGCACCAAGTCGCCGAGTTGCCCCCGCTGATGGCCATCATCACCGAGCACCAAGCACACGTGCGCACCTGCCCCGGCTGTGGCCATCTCAATCGGGGTGAGATCCCCGCCGAGATCCGTGCCCATGTCATCGCGCCGCGGTTGGCTGCGGTCATGTCGTACCTCACCGGACGTCATCACCTGAGCCGTCGAGCCGTCGAAGAGATCGTCGAGACCGTCTTCGAGGTGCCGATCGCGTTGGGGACCGTGATCGCCTTGGAAGCCGAGACCAGTGCCGCCTTGGCCGGTGCATATCAAGAGGTCCAGAAGGAAGTCCGGGACGCGGCGGTGAAGAACACCGACGAGACCGGCTGGAGTGAAGCAGGCCAGAAGCGCTGGCTGTGGACGGCGGCGACGGCGACAGCGGCCTTTTTCGTGATCCACCTCCGGCGGAGTTTTGCGGGCCTTCAGGCCCTCTTGGGTGAGGCGATCACCGGCGTCGTCTGTAGCGACCGCTGGTCGGCTTATAGCAAGCTGCCCCTGGAATTGCGGCAGATCTGTTGGGCTCACCTCAAGCGCGACTTTCAGAAGCTGATCGATCGAGGAGGGCCCGCTGACGCAATCGGACGGGTGGGCCTGGAGGTCGTGGAATGCTTGTTTGCCGACTGGTGGGCGTTCCGCCGCGGCGAACTCGACCGGCCGGGCCTGCAAGCCCGTGTCGAGCGGATGGTGCGCGAACTCCAGAGCACCTTGGAGCAGGGTTGCTCCTGCGCGGATTCCAAGGCCGCGACCTTTTGTGCCAACGTGTTGGCCTTGTATCCCGCCTTGTGGCTGTTTGCGGCCCTTGAGGGGGTCGAGCCCACGAACAACCATGCCGAACGAGTCCTTCGCCTGGGCGTGTTGTGGCGGAAGAACGCCTTCGGCTGCCACAGCGCCGCGGGGTGCCGCTTCGTGGAGCGGATGCTGACGGTGGTCCAAACCTTGCGATTGAAGAACCGCCCGGTGTTGGATTATCTGGTTGGAGCGATCGTGGCACATCGGTCCGGCCTCACCCGCACCGCAATTCCTGGGCCGAGTTGGGGACTGAACGGTTGCTGCAAATCAAGCCGGCCTCTGGACGAAGATCGGCCCGGCTTTTCATCGTATCTTGATCCCGGTTCCACTCAACGTGGGAGAACTGCGTCGTAGGAATGCGTTGACCCGGGGCGGGGAGCCGTAGCCTCGAGGAAGGGTATGCTTCGCGCCGCCGGAACAACGTCATACCCCGACCTTGACCAGGGCCAAGGATTGGCCCTTAACATCAAGTCAGAACGGTTGATGTCACGCTCCCGCCCTGTCTGGGCGGCCGGTTCTTCGTCCATCGACGGGAAGAATCCATGACGGATCAGCGTCGCCCGGTCTAACGAACAGACGCCGGCGCTTATTTCTGAGCCGGACCGCCGGGCCGTGAAAGGGCCCAACAATATCTTCTCTTGCCTCGCGAGTTGTATCGACTCCGGACGGATGCGTGCTCGGTTCATACGGAAGCTGTGGCCGATGAGTGGCATGATGCGAGGTCTGTTGCGCCGGTAGCGGTCCAGTCCGACGGTGGACGAGCATCGGGAGACGGAGATGGCTCACCGATTCCTAAGATCGATTCACACGTGGCCTGTGCCGCCGAACTGGTCACCGAGGGACTGGTCAGAGGAATTGAGGGCGGAGGTAATCGCCGCCACCTGGGAGGCGGAGCGAGACTTCGACCCGGCGCGCGGCGTTTCACTGGACGCCTTCGTCAAGCAGCGCGTCTGGACCCGGTCTCTGAGTCGCTACCGGCGCGAATGGGCCTATGCCCGGCATTGCGGATGCCACCTGGAGGGCGGCGATCATTGCGATGTCGCGCTTGACGAAGCATTGTCGTCCATCGAGATGTCTGAGTCATTGCAAACCTGCCTTCAGCGGCTGCCCGATCCGCAACGCCGCCTCCTCGAAGGCTTGTTCTGGGAAGAAAAGACGGAGATCGAAGTCGCCGGGATGCTCTGCCTCACCCAGTCAGGGATCAGCCGCGAAAGCGGCGCATTCTGGACAAGCTACGCAGTTGGATGGATCAGTCAGAAAAAGAAAAAGGCGACTCCGCGAAAGATTGAAGTCATAAAACGACCGCCTCCCTGCATTCTTATGAGTAGTGGCAGGGAAATGCGAGCGGTTCCGTACCGTCCCTGACACCCGTTCTCTTCGCGGTCAGGATCCAGGCGGGGTATTCGATTCGACCGACTGAAAAAATCGACGACCCATTGGTCCGATGGCGACCCCGTAATAGAACATGTGCTTCATTCACCGAACCGATCGCTTCCCGGTTCGGCTGGGTGAGAAACCACCGCGATGTCGGTGGCGATTGCCAATCAAAACGGTCTTTTGGATCACGACCGGCTCGGCCAACTGCTGTGAAATCGCCCGGGTCCGATCCGCGCCGGAAGAAGCGGCGCAGCATGCGGTGAGCCCGCTCAAGAACGGTGGGGTCTTCGGCCGGAGTTGTTGTGCGTCTGCGGCGTGGTACGCGAGCATGACTTGGCCCGCAGCACCGGGTTGGCTTGCGACACCGGTATGGCCTGCAGTGACCCCGAGCGACTCGGCCGTGGCAAGAACAAGGCAAAAGCGCTATGTCCCCCTTTTTCCCCCCAAGCGGGACCAAGACTCGGAACGCCTTGCGATGGCCGGGCTGTCCCCCGCGTTTTCGCGGGGACGGCGGCTTGCATTTTAGGCCGATCGGGTCGGATGAAGAGGCTTGGACGGGTTGGTGAAATTGAGTTGTAGGCGGGCTTGGAGGTCCCGCATTTGGGCTTCCAACGCGGCAATCCGATCTTCCATCTCCTTCCAGGCGGTCAGAAGAGCGGCCTGGGCATCAGCGGGGATGGTGTTCCAGAGTGGTTCGGGGATCGGAAGCTTGTGATTCATACACAGCAATACGTACTTACTGTACAAAAGGTTCACGGGGGGTGAACGGTTACCATTGACGAAAGGAGACGGACAAGTGAGACACTTGACATGGCTGCTGGCGGCTGCGGTCCTCATTTTCGGCAACGGGCAAGCGAAAGCGGGGCACGCCTATCTGTACAACGCGGGGACCTACACCCTGTCCGACGTGCCTGGGTCCACAGCGACGGTGCCAACGGGCATCTCGGGCGGCAACGTGGTCGGATTCTATATAAGCGGCGGGACTAATTACGGCTACATGGAGAGCGCGGGGATCTTCACCCAGCTCGCCCCGAGCGGGTCCACAATGACCGAGGCAACGGGCGTCTACGGCGGCAACGTGGTCGGATTCTATAAGAGCGGCGGGACTGATTACGGCTTCCTGTACAACGCGGGGACCTACACCACGCTCGCCGTGCCTGGGGCCACATTGACTGCGGCAAGGCAAGTCTCGGGCAGCAACGTGGTCGGGACCTATAAGAGCGGCGGGACTGATTACGGCTTCCTGTACAACGCGGGGACCTACACCAAGCTCGCCGTGCCTGGGGCCACATTGACCGGGGCGGCGGGCGTCTCGGGCGGCAACGTGGTCGGAACCTATGAGAGTGGCGGGAAGTATTACGGCTACCTGTACAACGCGGGGACCTACACCACGCTCGCCGTGCCTGGGGCCACATTGACCGAAGCGGCGGGCGTCTCGGGCGGCAACGTGGTCGGAACCTATGAAAGCGGCGGGAAGTATTACGGCTACCTGTACAACGCGGGGACCTACACCACGCTCGCCGTGCCTGGGGCCACATTGACCGGGCCGTTGGGCGTCTACGGCAGCAACGTGGTCGGATTCTATCAAAGCGGCGGGACTGATTACGGCTTCCTGTACAACGGGACGACTTACACTACGCTCCACGTGTCCGGGAGCACTTCTACCATAGCGATTGGCATCTCCGGCAGCGAGGTGATCGGAGCTTATGAATCTGTCCCTGAACCTTCCAGCCTCGTCCTCTTCGTCATTGGTTTCGCTACGACGGCCGGATTCTTCGGCCGGCGACGGTGAAACGAAGTATCTGATAAGGTAGGGAGAAAACGGGGACGAGGGAGAAAACGGGGACGTAGCACATTTCGTGGGGCGAGAAAGGGAGAAAACGGGGACGTAGCACATTTCGTGGGGCGAGAAAGGGAGAAAACGGGGACGTAGCACATTTCGTGGGGCGAGAAAACGGGGGCGAGAACACGGGGACGTAGCACATTTCGTGGGTAATCTTCAGAGCACGGCATGGGCGAGAACACGGGGACGTAGCACATTTCGTGGGTAATCTTCAGAGCACGGCATGTTCAAATATGCGAGAACACGGGGACGTAGCACATTTCGTGGGTAATCTTCAGAGCACGGCATGTTCAAATATGCGCTATGTCCCCTTTTTGGTCCTTTTCCCCCTTTTTGGTTCCTGTTCAAATATGCGCTATGTCCCCTTTTTGGTCCCAGAAACCCGGTCTGACCCCCGCAGCGACGTTGTCGGTATTCCCTGAGGCGAACTATAGGAGGTGGATGATGAGGCGCGTTCCGTCAGTGCTCACGTCGCTCCCGGTGGTCGCGTTGGTACTTGCATGGTGCCCCAACGTCAGATCGGGAGATTGCCTCTATGGCATCTCGAAGACGACCAAACAGGGCATCTGCGCCAATGTTGACTGCATGGCTCCGGACATGTGCGCGACATTCGACGTTACGATCAAGGACAAGCATGGAAGCCCCCTCGACGTGATGACCACCTGTCAATGCGTCCTGCCTCCGACTCCGCCTCCGCCCTCCGGGCCCGTCATAGAGCTGAGCAACGGCGGGTCGCTCAATTCGAACGGGACTGCAAGCATGAGCGCTGGCGTCCTGAACTTCACTGGGGACTTCGTCACGGGATCGTCTTTCGCCTCGGACCCGATCGTAGGCGCGCCAGTCTCGGTCTCAGGGAGCTTCAACTTGGTCGGGACGGGAACTGCGTTCGGGGTTAACGTGGCCCAGTTCTTCCCCGCGTCCACCGCGTCGCTCACCGTGGGCAGTTATTTCTCCGGGACCGTTGAAGGGGTCCAATACAACGAGAGCTCGATGGGCAACCGCTTCGACCTGCTGGTCAACAACATCACGGCCGGGTCCAGTGCCGCTAGCTCCCCGTTCGCGAGCCTACTTGTGTCGAGCAGGACCATCGGATTGGGGTTCGCCTTCGAATCCTCCACGCCGCTCTTCAGTTCCATACTGAGCGGAAGCTTCAGCCCCGTCGCCGTGAACAACATCGCCGTGGCCGGGGTGCCCGAGCCCGCATCCTTGGTCATGGCGGGCACAGCCTTTCTGGCAGGCCTGGGCTGCGTCGCTCGCCGGCGCCGGTCAGGCAAGTGAAGTGAAAGTGAGGACCGGGCTGGGTCGCCCTCAGGGGATCGCCCCTCGGGGGTGGCTCGGGGTCAGACCTAGTTTCAAGTTTTTGCCCCGGTCGGATCGCAACATGAGAAAACGGGGACGTAGGGCATGCCCAAATATGCGCTATGTCCCCCTTTTTGGCCCAACATGAGAAAACGGGGACGTAGGGCATGCCCAAATATGTGCTATGTCCCCCTTTTTGGCCTGTCTCCCTTTTTGGCCTTATGTCCCCCTTTTTGGCCTGTCCCCCTTTTTGGCCTTATGTCCCCCTTTTTGGCCTGTCCCCCTTTTTGGCCTTATGTCCCCCTTTTTGGCCTGTCCCCCTTTTTGGTTCCCTCTTTTCCCCTCAAGGAGGTAAAGACCGTGTCGCGTTCCATGCCTCGCTCGACCGCGTTCCTGATCGCATTATCCATGACCCTCGTCAGCTCAAGGTCCGACGCGTGGGCGGGCGCAATTCTAATTCCTCAAATCCCTGGTCTCGTCTTTACACCGAATCCTTGTATCGCGGCCATAGGTGCTACGAGTTCCGATGGAGCCGACTTCGCCGATCTAGATACCGGCGTCGTTGCCAGCGTGTCCGGTCAAGCAGAAGGAACTGCGGTACCAATGCACACTTTTTCATTTGCTGACACATTTGCTTCTAGTGTAACGTCTGAGTTTGGCTTTGACGTTTCTACGAACGCCCTTACAGATGCCGGGACGAAACAAACATCCGCCGTCTTTGCCTCAGCAGACGCAGACGGTATCCTCGTTTTCCAGGCAAGTGTTCAACCTGGGTATCTTCAAGCTCCACATCGACCCCTTCCTGGTCAACCGGGGTAGTGCCTCGTCGGCCATGTCATTTCAGCTTCTTCTCAATGGGCAGACTCTTTTTTCGGCCGGCGCCTCCCTCGTTGATGGTGTGTTGACGACATCTGGGGCGTTCTCACCCAGCGACTTCGCGGTGACAACATCTGGGTCGACTACGATCGCCACCCTGATGACGGTAGATTTCAGCGTTCCTTTCAGCATATCGAATTCAGAAGTGGATAAAAAAATATCATTAAATTTCGATCAGATCATGAATGCTAATTCGGCCAATCTCGGATATGCACAGGCAAGCAGCGTACCTGAACCCTCCACCCTGGTGATGTGTGGTACCGTAGCAGTGATCGGGCTTGCCTGCGGCTGGCACCGTCGATCCCTTCGCCTTCGTGGCTGACCCTTTGTGATACTACCCAGAGAGAAAGCGGGGGCAGGGTCTGTCAGGCGACACTAAAACTGGAAAGAAAAACGGGGACATAGAGAAGCTTGGAAAAACGGGGACATAGCGCTTTAAGGAGGCTTGTGGGCAGACCTAGTTTCTAGTTATGGGAGGCTTGGGAGGCTTGTGGGCAGACCTTGGGAGGCTTGTGGGCAGACCTAGTTTCTAGTTATTTCCCGGAGGCGTGCGGTCCGGAGGTGTGGAGTCAGACCTCATCCCACCGATAGGTGCTAACCTCAAGTGTGAGACACAACGATGAAACGAATCGCATGGGGCTTGGCGGCCTTGGCTTCGCTCCTGGGAGCAGTGGGGCGAGCAAAGGCGGATCTGATAGTCAGCAGCTATTTCACCAACAGCGTGCTGCGTTATGATACGACGACGGGGGCCTTTCTCGGCACCTTCGCCTCTGGTGGGGGATTGGATGGACCAGTGGATCAGACTTTCGGGCCCGATGGCAACTTTTACGTTACAAGCTTTAATTCCAGAAGTGTTCTGAGTTATAATGGATTGAATGGAACATTTGTGAATGTATTTATTCCGACTGGCGGCGGCGGCTCGGGTGAACTGAATGGCCTGGTTTTCGGGCCGGACGGCGATCTTTACATCGGCGTTGGTGACCGAATTGAGCGATTCGACGGCAAGACCGGAGCTCTTCTGGGTACTTTCGCCTCCGGTGGAGGACTGGTTGAACCCGAGGATCTAATCTTTGGACGGGATGGCAATCTGTACGTCAGCGATTTCCACAACAATAATGTCCTCCGTTTCAATGGGACGACAGGCGCATTTATGAATGTCTTCGCCTCTGGTGGCGGGCTCGAATGGAGCCGGAGGAATGGTCTTCGGGCCAGACGGGAACCTCTATGTCAGCGGCGGTTTCAGTGGTGATGTTGTGCGTTTCAACGGGACGACAGGCGCATTTATGAACGTCTTCGCCACTGATCCCCTTTTCAGCAGCAAATCTCGTTGGGCTAGCGTTCATGGGAGGCGATCTCCTAGTTAGCGACTTTAACAATAATGTCATGCTGCGTTTCAATGGCACGACAGGGGCGTTTATCAACGATTTCGGCGGTGGCGGCTTGAGTGGCCCGGCTTACTTTCAACAACTCTATTCCAGAACCCTCTACCCTCGCCCTTCTCAGCATGGGCGCTGTCGGCTCACTCGCGTACGTCCGGCGACAACGGAAACGGTCACGCCATAGGGGAGCAGGAAAAACGGGGACAGGGGGAAAAACGGGGACAAGGGGGAAAAACGGGGACATAGTGCGCCGTGCAAAGGTATAGGTCTTCAGTGGGGACGGGAAAAACGGGGACATACGGGAAAAACGGGGACATAGCGCTTTATTGACAAGGGGAAAAACGCAGGAAAAACGGGGACATAGCGCTTTATTGACAGCCGGGACCTCGTTGAGTACAGTGAGCGGCATGCCGCGAACCGCTCGCGCCTCGGTCGGTGGGATGTGGTATCACGCCCTGAATCGGGGCAATCGCCGCGAGGCCGTTTTCCACAAGCCTGGTGATTATGACGCCTTCGTCGAGGCGATGGTTGACGCTCGCGCCCGCCTCCCGGTTTGACCTCCTCGGCTATTGCCTGATGCCCAACCACTTCCACTTGGTGCTGAGAACCAAGCAGGATGGCGACCTGGGTCGCTGGATGCAGTGGCTGCTCACGGCCCACGCGCGCCGCTACCATCGCCATTACGGCACCTCGGGGCACATCTGGCAGGGGCGGTTCCAGGCGTTCCCCGTCCAGAGTGACGACCATCTGGTCACGGTGCTCCGCTACGTCGAACGGAATGCGTTGCGGGCCGAACTGGTCTCACGAGCCGAGGACTGGACGTGGTCGAGCCTCCCCGGCTGGCTGCGTCGCGATCCGTTGCTGTGGCGGGGCCGGGTGCCGGTCCGCGATGATCGGTGGCTGGAGCGCGTCAACGAGCCGCTCATCGGCCGGCGACCTCCAGCGGTTGCGGCACTCGGTGTCACGGGGCCGACCGTTCGGCGGAGAGGCCTGGACCCGGAAGACCGCGATTCGGCTGGGGCTCGAGTCGTGCTTGCGTCCCCGAGGCCGGCCTCGCAAAGAGCAAGCGTAAAAGCCGTCCCCCTTTTTCGCCTCTGACCGGCTCGATACGGCGCGGCCGCTCGCCCGGGCGGGACCGCGTTGCCACCGATCACGACCTCGGCTGGGGTTCGCATCCGGCTCAAGCCCCCGACGTTCGTCGCGACCAGCACCAGGGCCTTGGCCATCTCGGACCCACCGAAACGCCCCGCTCCGCTTGTCCTGTCTTCTCCGGACACTCCCCGGCCCTTTCTCACGGCGACATCGGCATCATTGAGCCAGTGGGACCATAATACTCGCTGACGGCGATTGGCCCGGACATCTCGACGCGACGAGTATCTCCCCTCTTTGGAAATCGGTGCGCACACCCTCATAATGCCGGTTGGGACCGAGTGGGCCGCCGCGCACCCATCTCCGTCACGGAACTGATACTCGACATCTCAATCCGCTCATCCTGTCTCTCGAGGCACTGGAGTCATCCCATGAAAGCCGTCCGGATTGACAGTCATCCGCATCCTCGACCAACGATCGAACCGGCGGTGTTCCTTTGCCTGGCCATGATCCTGGCCGCATTCTCCGGCGGCTGTGCCGAGGAGGCCCCGAAGCTCCGGCGCGAACATCAACGCGCGGAACTTTGCACAGTCGGTCGCGAAGAGCGACTCCGACGTCCAGAACGCGGATGGAAGTGTTCGTTTCATCAATGCCGAACCTACCGAGACCTCGGCGACGCCCGCGAGGCAGACTACGGATCAGTCGAAGCCGCCCACACCTCCGCCCGCCATGCCCCGGAAGATCATCTACGACGCTCGCATCGAGCTGCTCGTCAAGAGCCTCAGCGCCACCGAGCGGAGCGATCCTCGACCTGATCAAAGACGAACGGTGGATTCCTTGCCGAGTCGACCATCTCCGCCCAGACCGGTACCCAGCGCGATGCGACCTGGCGAGTCCGCGTGCCGGTCGACCGCTTCGATTCGTTCGTGAGTGCCGTGAGCCAGATCGGCGAAGTGCGGACCAATCACGTCGGATCGCAGGATGTGACGGAGGAGTATTACGACATCGAGGCCCGGATCCGCAACAAGCAGGAGGAGGAGAAACGCCTGCTCAAGCACCTCGCCGACTCGACCGGCAAGCTCGAGGATATCCTGAGCGTCGAGCGCGAGCTGACGCGGGTCCGCGGCGAGGTCGAGCAGATGCAGGGCCGGCTCCGCTTCCTCGCCAACCGCGCGGATTGAGCACCGTCACCGTCACGGCGACCGAGTGGAAGGACTACACGCCCCCTGCCCCGATGACGCTCCAGGCCCAGCTCGGCCATACCTTCTTCCGCTCTCTGGATGCGCTCACCGCGTTCGGCAAGTCCCTCTTGTTCCTGCTGGTTGCGCTCGTGCCCTGGATCCCGTTGATTGTGATCGGCCTGCTGGTCGTCGCGCTGGCTGGTCCGCTCGGCCCAACGGTCGGAGGCGAATCGGTCATCGCCGACTCACCCCGCCTCCGGCGACCTGGTCGCCGTCGTGACGACCCTGGCCTTCGCTTCGCTCCATCGTGCGAGTTGACTCATTCGGATTCGATATTCCCGATTCGAGATGTCCGAGGAAAAACGCCATGAGACCCTCCCTGATCACATTCGGATTCGTACCTTTCCTGCTCGTTGGCTGGATTCACGTATACGCCGCCTCTTCCCATCGACCGCGACGCCGGCCACCCTCGCCGGCTCAGGGCGAGAGCCGAGGCTATCGGGATCTTTGAAGGGCACCAGGATGTCGGCACCGTCCGGCATCCGGGGTCGGTCGAGTACGACGCGGCCTGACGCCGCTTCACCGTGGCCGGCAGCGGCGCGAACATGTGGGCGGCCCGCGACGCGTTCCATTATGTCTGGAAGAAAACGACGGGCGACCTCGCACTCACAGCCGACGTCTCATTCCTCGGAACCGGCACGGAGCTGCATCGCAAGGCGTGCCTGGTGATTCGTCAGTCGCTCGATGCCGACTCGGCTTATGTTGACATCGCGCTTCACGGCGACGGGCTGACGTCCCTACAATTCCGCGAGGCCCAAGGCGCCGCCACCCACGAAGTTCAGGCCAACGTCTCGGCACCGAAACGGTTGCGTCTTGAGAAGAAGGGGAAATATGTCCTGATGTATCTGGCTTCGGGGGACAAGCTGACATTCTCGGGGGCCGCGGTGCCGATGACCTTCCAGGAGCCGTTCTACGTCGGACTCGGAGTCTGCGCTCACAACGACGACGTGACGGAGAAGGCCGTGTTCTCGAACGTGGAGCTGACCAATTCGTTCGCAGCTTCATCGGGCCGGCCGGTCGTCTACAGCACTCTCGAAACTCAGACGATGGCCTCGACGGATCGGCGCGTGGTCTACGTCACTCCCACCCGGATCGAGGCGCCCAACTGGCTGAGCGACGGCCGTTCGTTGATTTACAACAGTGGCGGCCGGATCTACCGCATCCCCGCGGCCGGCGGCGAGCCGGCGGTGATCGACACCGGCTTCGCCACCCGTTGCAATAATGATCACGGGATCTCTCCGGATGGCACCTTGCTGGCCATCAGCGACCAATCTCAGGGAAAGCGGCAGTCCCTCATCTACACGCTCCCGATCACCGGCGGCACGCCGCAGCTCATCACTCCGACGGGCCCCTCCTACTGGCACGGCTGGTCACCCGACGGCCGCACCCTGGCTTTCTGCGGCGAGCGCGGCGGCGAGTTCGATATCTACACGATTCCCGCCGCGGGCGGTGCGGAGACCCGCTTGACCACCGCCAAGGGCCTGGACGACGGCCCGGAGTATTCGCCCGACGGCCGCTTCATCTACTTCAACTCCGTGCGAACCGGCACGATGCAGATCTGGCGCATGAAGCCCGACGGCAGCGAGCAGGAACCGGTCACCGCCGACGCGTTCAACAACTGGTTCCCTCACCTTGCGCCGGACGGCCGCTCGCTGGTGTTCCTCTCCTACGATAAGGATGTGACGGGCCACCCGCCCAACAAGGATGTCAGCCTGCGCAAGCTGACCCTGGCGACCAAGAAGATCGACGTTCTGGGTCGGTTCTTCGGCGGTCAGGGGACGATCAACGTCCCGTGCTGGTCGCCCGATGGCCGCAAGATCGCCTTTGTGACCTATCAGATGATACCCTGATTCCTCCGGTTCGGCGGGTATCTCACGACCCTGACGAAATGTTCGACCGAATGTCTCTGGCTCTGGAGAACAGGACCAAGATGCTCGATGGCCACGATGCCCCCACGGACCCACGGCCCGCGTTGATCCGCCGGCTGAACGAGCTGGGACTCTGGCGCAACGACCCGGCGATCCGGCCAATCACCGGAGGGATCACCAACCGGAACTTCGCGATCCGAATCGGTGGCAGCGCGGCCGAGTCCTATGTTGCGCGGCTCTGCGTACCGCGTCCGTTGCTGGGCATCGACCGCCGCAACGAGGCGGTCTGTCAAGAAGTGGTCAGCGCCTGGGGACTCGCGCCGGAAACCATCCATCACGAGGACGGTTTACTCATCACCCGTTTCGTCGAGGGGCGGACCCTGGCGGCGACCGATGTTTCCTCGCCGGACGTACTCGATCGCCTGGTCGGCCCTGCTCCGCCGCCTTCACGGGGCATGGGACTCACTGGCCGGCGAGGTCCTGTATTTCTGTCCGTTCCAGACCGTACGCACATACGCTGCGCACGGCGGCCCGGCTCGGCGCGGAAACGCCATTCGACATCGCCGCGATGCTCGAGGACGCCCGCCAATTATCATGGCGGATCGCACCGTTCCGGCCGGTACTTTGCCACAACGATCTGCTGCCGGCCAACCTGATCGACGATGGCTGTCGGCTCTGGCTGGTTGACTGGGAATACGGCGGGGTCGGCCATCCCCTGTTCGACCTGGCCAACGTCTCGGCCAATGCCGCACTTGCCGAGGACCAGGAGATTGCCTTGTTGTCGGCCTATCGTGAGACCGTTAAGCCCGACCCGCGCGATCTCGCCGAGCTGCGAATCTTTCAGGCCGTGTCGCTGCTCCGCGAGGCTCTCTGGGCGGTCATCCAGTCGTTGAACTCCGACATCGACTTCGATTATGGACGGTATGCCCGCGAGAACTTTGAGGCGTATCGAACGGCCCGACGGCGGCTGGATTCCGTCGCACCGACACCTCCTGGAGGAACCTCGTAGTGCCGCGGTCAGTCTGCTCGGTCTCCCTATCAGGGGATGCGGCCGGCGAACGCGGTCTTTACATTCTTCGCGTAACCTTCGCATAATATTCGCTTTAGCGAGTTTCTCCCGGCCGCTGTGCCGGGAGTGGACGGAAACCTCGGAATTCAGGCATCCCATGACGACGCTCCAAACCGCCCCGACGGCCAGTTCGAAGTTCGACAACAATGGACAGTACAGCCGTACCTCGATCCTGAGATACGAGAAGATCTTCGGTGAGGGATACATCAGCACCGGCGGCCACGCGACGACCGAGGACCTCTGCGCCCGGCTGGGCTCGGCACTTCGGCCGGGGGCGCGCGTGCTCGACGTGGGCAGCGGGATCGGCGGTGCCGCGTTCCACGTGGCCCGTGCCTATGGGGCGAAGGTCACGGGGATCGACCTCGCCGAGGAAATGGTCGCCATCGCCGTCGAGCAGACCGCGCGACTCGGGATGGGTGACTCGGTGAACTTCCTGCTCGGCGACGTGCTCGAGACGACGTTCTCCGAGCCGTTCGATGTCATCTGGAGCCGGGACGCCTTCATGCACATCCCCGATAAAGATCGACTATTCTCCCGGCTTTATCAGCTCATGGCCCCCGGCGGCCGGCTGGCGATCACCGATTACGTGCGCGGCAAGTCGCCCGGCTCGGCGGAATTCGAGCGCTACATCGAGAAGACCGGCTACAGCGTGATCGAGCCCGAGCAATACGGCGAACGACTCCGCGCTGCCGGATTCGTGGATGTTGTTGTTGACGACGCCACCGCCAAATTCGTCGAGATCCTTCAGGCCGAGATGGACCGACTGACCAATCACCGCGCCGAGTTCCTCGCGTCGTTCTCGGAGGCCGACCTGAATTACCTCGTCGAGCGTTGGGCGATGAAGGTCGGCTTCTGCCAGGCCGTCGATATGAAATGGGGCATCTACCTCGCTCGCTCCGCTCCCTCGGGAAGGCCGAAGGATGAGGGCTGAAGGATGAATGAGAGGGGACAAAGGCTGAACGTGTCTTCGGATCGCTAAAAGCGTCTTCGGAACGCCGAAGGCCGAGGGCTGAAGGATGGAAAACGTTGATCCTTCATCCTTCCCGGATGATAGTCGGGATCTGGCGTCCTTCGGCTACAAGCCGGTGCTCGACCGGACGCTCGGCAGCTTTTCCGCGTTCGCCGCAGGGTTCTCGTATATCTCGATCCTGACCGGCGTGTTCCAGATGTTCTACGTGGGCTATGGGGCCGGGGGTCCCGCCTTCTTCTGGACCTGGCCGGCCGTGTTCCTGGGGCAACTGACCGTGGCGTTGTGCTTCGCCGAGCTCTCGGCGCAATATCCGCTGTCGGGGGGGATCTACCAGTGGTCTCGGCGGACCGGCGGCCGCGCCGTCGGTTGGATGGCCGGTTGGGTCTATTTGTGCGGCTCAGTGATCTCGCTATCGGCGGTCGCCCTGGCGCCGCAGGCCACGCTCCCGCAGATCTCACCGGTGTTCCAATTGATCGGTGACTCGTCGAACCTCTCGGACACCGCCCGCAACGCGGTGATACTCGGCTGCGTGTTGATCGCAGCGACCACCGTTATCAATGTGGCCGGCGTGCGGCTCATGGCGCGCATCAACAACGTCGGGGTCGCCGCCGAGCTGGTTGGGGTGGTCTTGCTGATCGGCCTGCTGGCTGCGCGGGCCGTTCGTGGACCGATCGTCTTGTTCGACACGCAGGGGCGGGGTAGCGGGCAACCGCTCGGCTATATTGGGTCATTCCTGGCAGCGGCACTGATGGCATCTTACGTCCTCTATGGATTTGACACCGCTGGTACCCTGGCCGAGGAGACCGGGCAGCCGCGTCGCCGTGCGCCTCGGGCGATCCTCCTGGCACTCAGCGCCGCCACCGTGACCGGTGGGTTGCTGATCCTTTTCAGCATCCTCGCGGTGAGCGACCCGACCCTCCCTGAACTCGGCCGGATCTCGGGCGGCCTTTCCTTCCTGATCAAGGATGTACTGGGCTCCGGTATCGGCACCTTGTTCCTGGCCGACGTCATCCTCGCCGTGTTCGTCTGCGTGCTCGCCGTCCACGCCGGGACGGTCCGGTTGGTCTTCGCGATGGCTCGGGACAACAATCTCCCGTTTGCGCGGTTGCTCGGCCACGTGCCCGAGCGGACGCAGGCCCCGATCCTGCCGCCGATCCTGATCGGCGGACTGGCGGCCGCGCTGTTGATCGTGAACATCAACTTGCCGCGGGTCATCGAGACTCTCTGCTCGGTCGCCATCGTCTGGGTGAACCTGGCGTACCTGCTGGTGACCTTCCCGATGTTGCTCGCGCGGTTCCGTCGAAGTGGACCGCACGCAGACCGTCGCTCGGTCATCCAGGTCGAGGCCGTCGCCGATCGTTCTGGTCTCTTCTCGATTGGTCGGCTCGGCCTGCCGGTCAACGCCTTCGCGGTCGCCTGGGGCATCTTCGTTGTCCTGAATATCAGTTGGCCGCGGGCCGAGATTTACGGACCGGACCCCTTGGGCCGTTTCGCCGCCCCCTTGTCAACCCTGGTCTTGCTCGCCGCTGGCGCGGTTTACTATCAGTTGGTGCAGCGCAGGAAGTCGGGGATATTGGTGGAGCATGCTTGGCCAGTAGGTCGTAGGTCGTAGGTCCCTCACCCTGCATGGGGCAGGGATGGGATGGGAACGATGAAGGTTGAGTCAGACCGGGTTGAGTCATCGTTCATCCTGCCGGGGCGTACCCCAGGAGGCTTCGATGGTCAAGTTGCAAGTACGTAGACGTCGGAAAGTGGCGAAACCGAAGCGCGAGTGGCGTGCGCCGGGGCTGCTCCAACGGGTCCAGGGTTGGTGCGTCCACGCCTACACAGGGCTGGGACTGATCCTCGCCGGGATGATCGCGGTGTTGCTCATCCACGGAGGACCGGTGCGTTTCGCGGGTCGTTCTTGCTGATGGTGATCGCCACGGTCGTCGACGCGACCGACGGCACACTGGCGCGGCGGGTCCGGATCAAGGAGGCCGTTCCCAGCTTCGATGGCCGCCGCCTGGACGATATCATCGATTTCCTGACCTACACGTTCCTTCCCTTGATGCTGATCTATCGCGCGGGGATCCTGCCAGCCGGATATGAAGCCTGGCTCTTCCTCCCATTAGTGGCCAGTGCCTATGGCTTCTGCCAGGTCCAGGCCAAGACCGACGACGGCTATTTCCTCGGCTTCCCGTCGCTCTGGAACGTGGTGGCCGTGTATCTCTACGCACTGCCGTTCGGGAGCTGGGTCTCGCTGGCGGTCGTCGTCGTGCTGGCCCTGCTCACATTCGTACCGTCCCGCTACCTGTACCCCTCATTGCCGGGCAAGTTCAACCGGTTCATGTCGATCCTCGGCATCCCCTGGACCTTCTCATTGGTCTGGATGATCTACAATCTACCGGACTCGGCATCACAACGGGATGCGGCCACGCTGTGGGGGACCTGGGCTTCGTTGAGCTACCCCGTGCTCTACCTGGTGCGTCGTGGGCGATCAGCGTGGCCCACTGGGTGAAGCGGACACCAGCCAGTCCCGAACAGGAATTATGAGAGACGGCGGCACGGCGGTCAGCTCGATTCGAGGTCGAGTGCCGTCCGTGTGTGGTCGGTATGATCCTCTTCCTCGCGAGCGATTCGCTGACCCTCCGGGACATCAACCATCGCGAGCAATCCGCCGCCGACGATGAAGAACGCGATGACCGAGATGATCGCGCCGCGGCTGGAGCCGCTCAGGAAGTTGATCACGGCGAAGATGGCCGGCCCGAAGATCCCGGCGAATTTCTCGGCGACGCCGAAGAATCCGAAGAACTCGCCCGACTTGTCGCGCGGGATCAACGTGGCGAAGAGAGAGCGGCTCAGGGCCTGGGTTCCTCCCTGCACGGTTCCGACCAGGATGGCCAGGATCAGGAAATGCGTACCATTGGTCATGAAGTAGCCGAAAACGCAGATCCCCACGTAGACCAGTAGCCCCAGCGCGATCGAGAGCTTGGCGCCGATCCGGCCGGCCAGCATCCCGAAGAGGAAAGCAAACGGGATGCCGACGAACTGCACGATCAGGATCGAGGCGATCGTGATCCCCTGATCGATCTTGAGCTCGGTCGCGTAGATGGTCGCCATCCGCATGATCGTGCCGATGCCGTCGTTGAAGATCAGGAAGGCCAGAAGCATGACGAACGCCTGGCGATAACGGCGTAGGGCTCGAAACGTCTCGCCCAACCGGGCGACGGCCGCTCGGATCGGGAGCGACGAACCGGCCTCGGCTTCGTACCCGACGGGCAACCCGGTCGCCCTGGGCTCCGGCACGCGACGGAACAGCGGGATCGAGAAGACCAGCCACCAGATCGCCACCGACACGAACGACAGCCGCGCGGGGAGCGTGGCCTGGGCCATCGTCAGATTCTCCCCTGACGGCAGCCCGAACCACTCCGGCTTCTGGATCCAGGCCAGGTTCATTGCGAGCAGCACGCCGCCGCCGAGGTAGCCCAGGGCGTAGCCGGCTGTCGAGACTCGGTTGACCTCATCCTTGCGAGCGATGTGGGGTAACAGCGCATCGTAGAAGACGAAGCTGCCATTGGCTCCGATGTTGGCCAGGATGAAGAGGATCGAGGCCAGGATCCAGTTGCCCTTGTAGATAAAGAACATCGCGGCGACCGATCCGACCCCGAGCGTCAGAAACCCGCCGAGCATCCGTTTCTTCCGGCCGTTGAAATCGGCCATGGTACCCAGCAGCGGCGAGATCACGGCGATGATGACCATCCCGACGGTCGTCGCGATGGCGTACCAGCGCGTCGCCCCCTCTTCCTTCATCACCCCGCCGCAAGCCACACTCGAATAATAAATGGGGAATACGGCCGTGATGATCGTGCATACCATCGCCGAGTTCGCCCAGTCGTACATCGCCCAGGCCCGGAGCTCCGGACGGTCCAGCCCCAGATTCTTCAGCCATGTGTTCATGGTGCGCGTGACTCCCCGCATTCGAAGATCTCCTTCTTGGTAACATCCCGATTACGCGAGCGGCGTCAAGAGCGGAACGTCCCGGAGAGCCTCAAGTACAGAGCTGAAGGCCGATGTGTCGCGCTGCCGAACCCACTCTTTTCGGAGTACGTGGGATTGCCGTACGAGAACCCGCCGGCAGAGACCCGAAGACGGGTTTGACCGAGGAGACGGTCGTCCTTCGCGCCTGGGTTGCCTCGATCTTTCCGAACGATATCAGGGGCGTTCGAGGTTCGACCCACCTGCGCACATGGCGATCATGAACGCCCAGATCATCGCGAGGGCCAATTCGATCGGTGGATGGCCCCGACCGATACAGCGGACTCCATTTACGTTTGCTGAGCCGGGAACTCGGCACACTAACGGTGATACTCCGCACCGAGGCTGGACCGTGGGACGCCCCTCCGGGCCGAGCGAGTTCTAGATTATCGACATGAACCGCTTCATCTGGCAGCGGTCTTCCTCAATGCTCGGATTTACGATAGCAAGCGATGATTCGAGCGACCACCCCAAGGTCTTCCTTCTGGACGAGACAACGATGTCAATCCGATTCCGTTGCCCGAACGAGTCCTGCGCCAAGAACCTGACCGTGACGGACGACTCCGCGGGACGCCCTGGGAAGTGTCCGTGGTGCGGAACCGCCGTGGTGGTCCCGTCGGGGTCCCCGGCAAATCCGCTGGCGGATACGGTCCACAAGAGCGACTCCCGATCCGTGCCACCACCGATGCCGGTGGCGGTTCTCAACTCGAAGCCCAGCAGCGACCACGAGGACGTTTGGGAGGAGGATCTGAATGTGCCCGACGGGCCATCCGGCCGAGTCCTCTCGTATGGTGCCATTGGATTAGGATGGCAATTGCTGCGATCGGAGTTCGTCACCTGGGTGCTCGCCACCTTCGTGATGTTCGTGCTGATCGCCGGCGTGGGAATCTTCCTCCAGGCGCTGATGGTCGGGTTGTACCTCGCGGAAGTGTACCTCCTTGGACCGCACCCGTTCCCATTCGTGATGCCGGTATTTTTCCTGCTCAACGTGGGAATACAGGGCTGGTTGGGCGCGGGCCTCATCCGAATGGCTTTGAAGCAGATCGATGGCCGCGAGATCGGGATCGGCGACATGTTCGCTCTCGGAGGGCCGGGAAATGCGGTACGAGTGTTCAAAGGGATGATCCTTGTTAACATCCTGACGATGATCGGCGGTGTTTTCCTGATCGTCCCTGGACTGATCGTCGCGGCGCTGTCGATGTTCACGTTGCACCTGATCGTAGACGGCCGGATGGGAGCGGTCGCGGCCTTGTCAACGAGCTTCCGCACGCTCCGGCGCGAGTGGTTAACGGGCGTGCTCTTCTACATCGCCATCGCGGTGATCGCCGGCTCGGGAATGCTGTTCGTGTTCCTCGGTTTACTGGTCACGGTCCCCTGGTTCGTCCTGACGATCACGGCGCAGTACCGGCGGTCGTTCGCACCCGGCGCGAAGCCGCGCACGACCGTGGTCGAAGACCCTTACTCCGAGGCGATCGGCATTCCGATGGCCGAGCGGACCGTTCCGAAGACTCCGCTCGCGGCGTGGGCGCTGATGATTTTCGGGCTCGTCGCTCCGGCCGCCCTGGTCGGCGCGATGATTGCGATGTTGCTGCCAGCGATCGAAAAAGCTCGCGAACGGGCACAGATGCAGCTCCAGTCCCGGGGCGTGAACCGGCCGGTCAACCTCGCCGCGACCAAGGGCGCCGCGCCCGTGTGATTACGCCCCCGGCGGTTACGCCGATGGCACCCTTCGCCACGAAGGAAGACGCGCCCACTGCGCTTGCCCCTCCGGAAGCTCCTGCCCCCGCGAGAGCATCATCTCACATCGTGGTCTCCGCTCTCGAAGGACTTCGGGGTAATACGACATTTAGCCGGATGCAGGCCGCTGCCCTGCTGGCCGGTATCGGCCCGACTGCCGATGAACCGCTCCGGGCGGAGATCGCCAAGGCCCTGGAATTGATGCTGACGCAGCCCAGGGACGAGCTGAGGGAACCCACCGCGGCCGTGCGCGCCCTCGTGAAATGGGCGACGATCGATAACCTCCCCGCACTGACCATGGAGATCTGGTCGGACAATCCCTTTGTCAAGAAACACGTTCAGGAAGCTCTCGATCGACTCCAGAACGAGGCCGACCCCAAGACGCGAAAAGCCATCGCCGACGCCATCATCCACGGCCGCGACCTCGCCCGTAGCGAGACGATCCCGCGGGCCTTGAAGACGGCCAAGGAGGGCGATTCCTCAACGCGCATCAGCGCGCTCCAGAAACTCGCGAAGGAACCGGTGGATCCGAACTTCCAGAAAGCCGTGGTGTTGACGATGATGAGCCTGTTCGCCGATCCAAACGCCTCCGTTCGGGAGAACGCCCTCGGCGTGCTGGGCGTCTGGGCCAGGCCGAGCGACCTTCACGCGCTCCGCGCGCTCCTCGACAACCAGAACTCCTCCGTGCGTTCCGCGGCGATCAAGGCACTGAGCAAGGCCAAGGACCTGGAGGTCATCGACAAAATCGTTGCCCTGGTCGAGGAACGCCCGTTGGAGAGGGAGGTTCGGACGGCCGTTCGAAACTACGGGCCCGCGGCGGAGCCGGCCCTGCTGAAGCTCCTGGAGAACGGCTCCGATCAGGCGCGCACCTTGGCCTGCCTGATGCTAGAAACCGTCGGTACCGAGAAATGCCTACCCGAACTACGCGACGCCCAACAGAGCCCCGATTCGCGTCTCAAGGCGGCCGCCCGAAAGGCGACACGGACCCTGGAACGAAGGCTCGGCTCGCAATCCGGCGTGACGCCGACACCAAAGCGCAAGTCTCGTCCACGGTCGAGCCCCAAACAAAGCGGTGCCGAATCGCCCAGCCGCAACAGCAATACTCCGCGCGATCCGGAGTGAACCGCCCGGAAAGAGTAGAACCCTGAAACGAGAGGGGACTGCCTCCGAGTCTGCGAGGCGCCTGTCCCCTTCTTCACTGGTCTCGGCAGTTTCGATTCCCGCCAGATCCGGGGACTCCCAACCCAGACTCCACGTCATACTGACGTCCGATCATGGAACCCGGGCCGTGACGGTGTACTCCTTGCCATCACGCACCGTGTGCACGTTCATCTTGAGGATCTTGTCGGGAGCCGCATTGGCAATGATCCAGGCCAGGTTTCCGCGCTGTTGAGTAAGGTAACCATTGATCGAGTGCAGCACGTCGCCGACATGAAGACCCGCCTGCTCCGCTGCGGTGCCGGGATAGACCTTGGCGACCTTGATGCTACGCACGCCCCCGGTGTCGATCACCGGCTCCTCGTCGATTCCGAGATAATGGCCTCGGGCTACCGCGTTGGTGGCTCCCGTGGCCGGAGACACGTAGGCCGATGAATAGCCGAAACCCGCCGTGGGCGCGGTGTAAGCCACCGTCGTGTTGGGATAGCCGTAGCCCATCCCATAGCCACCATAATACGGATAGACATAGCCCATCGGAGCGCCACTATAGTACGGGGAGCCACAGCCGCCCCAGGCCCGCCCGACGCCGCCTGCATTCGGATAGCCATAACCCATCGCAGCACCGCCGCCATAGGGAGAGCCGTAACCGTAACCACCGTATCCCGAGCCGTAGGCGCCACCACCCGGATAGCCGGGTGACAAGCCCGGATTGCCATAGCCCGGACCGCCATTGGCGTAGCCGTAACCGTAACCGCTCAGGCCGCTTGTGCCCGCCACGTTGCCGATGCCGCCCATGTTGTTCGTGCCACCCGTACCACCCCAGCCACCGACATTGCCTGCACTGGCACCGCTCATACCAAAGGCACCCATGTGACCCATGCCACCCATACCACCGGCCGCCTGGCCGCCGCCGATCCCTCCGCCACCGGCACTTCCCCCACCGGCGCCACCGGCCCCTCCTCCTTGGGCCATGGCCAGCGAACCGGACGGGACCCAGATAACAAAGGCCAAGCCAACGGCCGTCAGGGGGAATCGGATTCCGCCCCGCAGTGGTGAAAACATTGGAATGTCCTTGATAAGGTTGCGTTCGCAGTTCCACACGGGGAGCATTGCTCCGCGAAGCTCGATCGGGACGCCTTCTCGGCCGGATTCCGGCGCATCCCTGCTTTGGTTATTTATAGTCATGCAGATTCCATGCCCCGCTGCCGTGCAAGTTCCGTGTCAACAGGCTTTCGGTACCCAGGATTGGGGCTCATCCCTGGAGACCCCTTCTCGAGGGGTTATTATTCCCGTGAGATGGGCATTCGGCGGAAGATCCGCCCTCTGATTCGAAAGCGAACCAAGCGCGAGAACTGTCTTTCCAGCCAGCCACGCATTGCCAACGACTACCGTCCGCTTCGTGCCTGGTCCAGCCAGACCTCGGCCTCCAGGCGGTAATACTCCGAAGCGCCGACGTCGGACGACCGTCCGAAACCCAGACGTCGGATCTTGATGATCAGAGTCTCGAGCTTTTTCATCCGGTCGAGGTGCTCCTCCAGGGCGGCGATCCGGTCGGCCGGCTTGCTGCTCTGGTCGCGGCGCGAGTCCACAATCAGCCGCGACCAGACGTAGACCTGATACGAGTCGATCCGGGCCTGCTGATAATAGGACCAGGCAATCTCGTACTGCTTGAGGGCCGACTGGTACCGGGCATTGGCCAGCGGCGAGGGCTGGGGCGGCGCGTCGGGCGCGGCTGGGGCGATCGACAGGAACGCCAGTACGAACGACAGAATGACGAATCGGCTTCGTCGCGGCGAATTCATGGGGATATCTCCATTTCCCACGAGGAGACCACGGTGAAATACGTCGCGAAAGCGGACGCTACGTCCTACTCCGTCACACCGACTTTCCCGTTGCAGCCGTAGATCGAGCAGGCGCCGACGTATTCCCAGCAATCGCGGTGATGAGGCGTATTGCAAGAGGCACAGACGATGACGGCGCAGGCCTGGATCGGCTCGCCGCAGACCTTGCAGATGGGAGGGCCGGTGTCCTCGACCCAGGCGTCCGGCTGGTCGACGATCGCGATCCCCTGGTTCATGCGTCGCAACACGCCATCGAGCAGCCCATCGTGAATGACCAGGGCTTCCTTGACCGCTGCGCCCAGCGCCTCAACGCTCTGACCGAGGTTGCGGTCGATCTGGACGAGCATCCGCTCGGGGTTGATCGAAACCAGCATCCCGCCGGGATGGACCATTCGCTGCAAGTTCCCGACGGAGCCTCGCACCCGAGTGCCGAGGAAGTCGCGGGCCATTTCCAGGTCGTTGGCCTGGGCGACGAAGGCGCGGTCGAACGCCGCGTCGCCGAGCTTGACCAACCGGGTTCCCCGGGGCGCCTGAGGCGGGGCCGGGCGGGCGACAGGAGCCAGCTCGAGCCGGAACGGGATGCCGCGGCCGAATCGCGCAACGACGCGAGTCCGAGGGACCTGGGACGGCTGACCGGCCACCGTCGGCGCCAGGCCCACCCGGATCGTTGACCCGTTGTGGTTAAAGCTGACGGTGGGTGGGTCCGACAGCCCCCGGCTCTCGTACCGGCCGTGATGTTGCACGGCGAGATGACGGTAGGCCCGATACCGCGCCCCACTCATCCAGGCGCTGAACGATGTCAGCAGCCGGATGAACAGGTACAGCAGCAGGACGATCAGACCGAGGACGACCAGTTCCATGGGTCGCTGAACCCGCCTTTCCGGCCACGTCTCGGCAGCCCGGCGGCGCGTGCGAGCGATCCGCAAGGACCGCAGGGGCGCCGCGCCTCGCGGCCGTCCTGTCTAGTCTACGGTCTCCCGGGCGGCGCGGGCAACGAGCCATCCGGCGCCGGCGACTGGTCACCGGTTGGCTCCGGTCCGGCGGCACACCCCTGATCAACGGCCAGCGCGGCGACGAATCCCGGCCGCGGCGCGGCTTCCCACAGCATCCACCGATCCACTCGAGGCGACGGAGACGCGGGCGTGAACCGAGGCGTCAGCGCAGTCGAGCCGAACCCCGTCTCGTGCCGCGCAGACAGGCCGGAAATCCCCGTCCCGAATCCCTTCAGAACCGCCTCTTTCCGCGTCCACCCCCGATGGAAGGCCATGAGTCTGGCGTCTTCGGCGATCGCCGTGAACTCAGCAAACTCGGCCGCGGTGAAGAAGGACTCGACGATCCGGACCGCCTCCGAGATGGGCCGGATCCGCTCGATATCAACTCCGACCTCACGCCCGATACAGACGGCGATGAGCGCCAGGTGCGACGAATGCGAGACGTTGAATCGCAGCGCGGGATGATGATCGCCCGGGCCATCATCCAGCCCCGGTTTGCCCACCGCCGCCGCCCGGAATCGCAGCGAGCTGGCTGGCTCGTCCCGCAAACGGCCGAGGATCTCCCTGAGCGCGGCGCGACAGCGTGCGAACCGACGCCGGTCCCGCGCCCGGACGAACCGCGCGGCCCTAGCCCGTTCGTCCTCCGAGAGGATCGCCAGCTCCGGACCGGGCTCGGCGGCATCCGGGTCATCGTCCGGCGCCTGACCGGCATCGAGTTCGACGACCCAGACTCGAACCTCGGCGGGCGCGAGTGCAGGCACGTCCGTTTCGGGATCCCAATCCAATAACTCCGGATCCTTCGTCAGCATGTGGCTTGGTTATCACTCAGGAAGCAAATACCATGATCTTTGGACCATCATGACATTGTAAACCCGCGTGGAACAGAGGGGGACCGCACGATCGGATTGAGGAGTGGCGCATGGGGGGAATTCGGTGGGACACCAGACTGGCCAGGGCCAAACCGCCGGCCACCGCGGGCCGAACACCTGGTCTCCGAGGGCCTTCAGGCGCGTTGTCCGGCTGTCATCCGCCACGACAGGATAGGCCACCACCAATTTCCCGACATGAGCCTCTTCGGAGTCCGAGGATTTGTGCGGGCCGATCTGTTAGCGCAGTCTTGACGACCCCAACGAAATGACATCCCCATGATAGCCATCGTCATCACGGGCATCGGCGGACCGGAAGTGCTTCAGTTTCGCGACGTCCCCACGCCCGAACCGAAGGGCGAGCAGGTGCGGGTCCGAGTGCGGGCATGCGGGTTGAACCGGGCCGACGTTTTACAATGCCGGGGAATGTATCCCGCACCGCCGGGAGTGCCGGCGGACATTCCCGGACTGGAGTACGCCGGCGAGGTCGATGCTCTGGGTCCGGATGTGACTGGTTCGCTGAAGCCGGGCGACCGGGTCTTCGGGATCGTCGGCGGTGGCGGGCAAGCCGAACTCGTCCTGACCCACGAGCGCCTGGTCGTGCCGATCCCGACGAATCTGGATTTCGTGGAGGCCGCGGCCGTTCCCGAGGCGTTTATTACCGCGCACGACGCCTTGCTGACCCAAGGTCGTCTCGCGCCGGGCCAGCGCGTCCTGATCCACGCAGTAGGCAGCGGCGTCGGAACGGCGGTCCTCCAGGTTGCCAACGCGATGGGCTGCACTGTGTTTGGCACGTCGCGGACCACGGCGAAGCTCGATCAAGCGGCACTCCTGGGGCTGGATCACGGGATCGATACCGCTCGTGAGGACTTCGCCGCGGTGGTCCGGTCTGAGACCGCCGGTGCGGGGGTCCACGTCGTGATCGACTTGATCGGCGCCTCAGCGCTTGCGGGAAACCTTGCGGCGCTGGCACCAAAGGGCCGCTTGGTGCTCGTCGGCTTGCTGGGGGGCACCAATGCCCCGTTCGACCTCAACCTGATGCTTCGCAAACGGCTGACGATCGTCGGGACCACGCTCCGAGCTCGGCCGCTCGAAGAGAAGATCGCCGCCACGCGGCAGTTTGCCGAACAGGTCGTCCCCTGGCTGGCTCGCGGAACGGTTCGCCCCGTGGTCGATTCGACCTTCGCGTTCAAAGATGTTCATGCCGCCCAGGAGCGGATGGAATCCAATCAGGTCTTCGGCAAGGTGATCTTGCGATTGTGATGACAAAACCCGCTCATGCCGATGAAGGTCATCGCGGGCTCAACGCGGCCGAGTAATCCACGGTTTCGGAGTCTTGCCCGTTGGCGAGTTGACCGTCCTGGATCTCGAGGACCATGTCGTCGGCGGTGATGAATCGGCGATCGTGGGTCACGATGACCAAAGTGGTCCCCGAGGCTTCCTGGAGCCTGCGAAGGATCCTGTAGATCTCGTCTCCGGATTTGGAGTCCAGCTCGCCGGTCGGCTCGTCGGCGAGGATGAGCACGGGTTGCTTGACCAGCGCTCGGGCGATCGCCACCCGCTGCTGCTCGCCGCCGGAGAGCTGATACGGCCGGTGATCGATGCGATCCTCCAGGCCGACATCTTTCAGCAAGGAGATCGCCCTCTGCCGCTGTTCCGCCGACACGCCCCGCGGCAGGAACGGGACCAGCACGTTCTCCAGCGCCGTCAGGTTACTGATCAGGTTGAATGACTGGAAAATGAAGCCGATCTGGTCGCGACGATACGCGTTCTGTTCGGCCGCCGACATCGTGACGAGATTCTGACCCTCGACGATGATCTCGCCCGACGTCGGACGGTCCAGGGACCCGATGAGGTAGAGGAGCGTGCTCTTGCCCGACCCGCTCGGTCCGACGATGAATGCGAATCGCCCTCGCTCGATCTCGCAAGTGACCCCACGCAAGGCCTCGACCCAACGACTGCCGCTTTGGTAGGACTTATGAACGTTCCTCACATCGATCATCGGGAGACCTCTCGCGAAATGGTAGGCAGTAGGCAGTAGGAGGAATTGTGGAAGTTTTTCAGTCTGCCTGGTGGTCTTTCTCCCCTCGAACGATCCTCATAGAGTACAGCGACCGCAGTTCAAAGTGCGGCAAGATTCCGAATCCGACTTCCTGTCCCGGTTTTCACCGCCGACTGCCTACTGCCAAGATTCAATGCGATCCCAACCGGATCGCCTCCATGGGGACCATCCGGGCGGCCTTCCAGGCTGGATACAATCCGCCCAGCATGCCCATTGCGACCGACAGTCCGATGCCTAGCGCCGCGAGCGAGGGCGTCAAGTCCAGGTGCATCCCCCCGGAGATGAACTGATTGGCCACCAGGATGCCGGCCCACGCCAGGCCGCAGCCGACCAGACCGGAGAGTAGACCCAGATAGGCACTCTCGAGGGTGACCAGCGTCAGGATGTTGCCCTGAGACCAGCCGTTGGTGCGGAGTACGCCGAACTCGGTGAACCGCTCGGTCGTGCTCATCAGCATGGTATTGATGATGCCGACGATCCCCACGATGAGGGCCAGGCTGACCGTCATCAGTAAGAAAGTGTCGACTTGTCCCAACAAGGAGCTGAAATTGGCCTGCGCCTCTCGCATACTCCGGGCGTTGACGCTGGGATGAGCCTTCTCGATCGCCGCGGAGAGTGCGGTGTTATCCACGGGATCTTCTCCCTCGACATAGATGCAGGAGACCGACCCGGGAGGCCGATTCAAGACGCTTCGCGCCATCCCGATGTCCATGAGGATCACAACATCCAGGAGCATCGAGCCCGTTTCATAGAGGCCGACGATTCGGAACGGCTTGCCGCCGATATCCAGCGAATCGCCAACTTTCCTGGGCTGGCCCTGAGCGTTGGGGTGATCGCGGGCGATCTTGCGGCTGATGACGATATTCGGCTGACCTTCATCGCTGGGCAGGAGGAATCGTCCTTCACCGTGCTCCCGGAGTGCCCTCGGGAAGACGGCGCTGCGGAGATTCTGATGAGCGACGATCTCCTGGCCGGCGATCACCGGCTGGTCGAAGATTGTTGTCTTCTTCCCGGAGAAGAGACCAGAGATCATGCCCCATCCCTCGATCGACGGAGCGATCCCCCAGACCTCCGGTGCGACCGCCCGAATCTTGGGCATCCGCCTCAGTTCGTCGGCCAGGGTCGCGGGGATGGTGCTGAAGACCGGGCTGGGCTGGTTATCGCCCAGTACGATCAACCCCTCAATTCCGCCCAGGGTCTCACCCACCAGATTCCGCAAACCGTTCGAGACGCAGAACAGCCCTAATACACCGAGGATCGGGATCGACAACCCCACTAACGCCAAGATCGTCCGAAGCGGCCGTGTGAGCAAGTTCCGCCAGGCGAATACACCCATTACCGATCTATCCTCAGCAGACCATCGATACCCGGTCATCTCGAAGGGGTTCCGGTGTGCGGAAGCCACCCGCGAGCAATCACCTTCCGAAATTATAGCGGCTCCCACCAATTCACCCAAGGTGAGCAATTCGACGGCCGGCTCCGCCAGAGGGTCTTATGCAAATGCATCACTCCATTCAACATTGCACAATCGCCATGGTAGGGCAGATGGACGTCCCGTCTCAATGTGGATACGCGGCGAGCTTAGTTGGGGTTCGACGGCGGCTCCGGCTCGGCCGGGGTCACTGGGGTATTGGTCGAATCGGGGGGTTGCGACTCGTGCGGAGATTGAACCTGAGCGGAGGACGGCCCGGTCTCGGCTTCCGACTGAGGGACATCGGCTGACTCGGGCCCTTCAACGCGGGCTTCCCAGAGTTGCTTGAGCTGGCCGAAGGTTCGGAGCGGGACGTTGCCGGCCAGGGCATCTTTGGAGAGTGGGGGCGGCGGTGAGCTGGGTCGGGAGGGACGGCTGGGCGACCGTGGGGGTGCTCCTCGATCCTGGATGCGATCGCGATCGTACCGCTGTGGCCGGCCGCCTCCGTGACCATGCTGAGGGCCTCTCGAGCCAGGCGGACCACCACCGGAACCCGGTCCACGGCCAAACCGTGGAGGAGCCGGTCCTGCGCCGGATGCCTCGCCAGCGCGCGGGCCGCCGCCGGGACCCGGTCCCGGGCCGCGACCATGATCCCGATCTGACCGGCGAGACGGCGTCTCGGCAAGGACCGCGACCGAAGGGGCACCTACCGGCGGGGAAGTCAGCGCGGAGCCGGTCGGACGCGGACCACGGTTGCCGCCGGGGCCACCGCGACGCCCCTGGCCAGGCGGCCCGCCGCGCGGCTCACGCTCGCGGTTCGGGTCTCGAGGATCGCCGCCAGGGCCGCCACCACGACGGCCGCCACTCGGGGCGCCCCGATGCCGTTCTGTACCCGGCTTGACCATGGTCAGTGAGACCCGTTTCCGTTCCTGGTCCACACCCATGACCCACACTGTTACCACGTCGCTGACGCTGACGACGTCGTGTGGGCTCTTGACGTACCGGTTGGCCAGTTGACTGATGTGGACCAGCCCGGAATCTTTCAGGCCGATGTTGACGAACGCGCCGAAATCCACGACGTTGAGGACCGTTCCCTTCAGCTCCATGCCGGCGGTGAGGTCCTCCAGCTTGAGCACGCCTTTCTTGAAGATCGGCTTGGGCAAGTCATCGCGCGGGTCGCGATCCGGTTGAACCGAGCGCTTCAATGATGTCGCGGAGCGTGAACTCGCCGATCTCCAGCTCCGTGACCAGACCCGGGACGTCGGCCTGGGTCAACTGCGTGCGCAGTTCGGGCAGGCTTACCTTGTCTCGCACGACCTCTGGCGTGAATCCAAACTTCTCCACCAGCTTCATGGCGGCCGGGTAACTCTCGGGGTGGACCCACGTGCGATCCAGCGGATCCTCGCCATCGAGGAGCTTGAGGAAGCCAGCGGCCTGCGTGAACGTCGCCGGGCCAACCCCCTCGACCTCCGTCAACTGAGTGCGCCGTCGGTAGGGGCCGTGTTCCATGCGGAATTCGACGATCCGTCGCGCCGTCAACTGGTTGAGGCCGGAGACATGGCGAAGCAACGGAACGCTCGCCGTGTTCAGGTTGACCCCGACGAAGTTGACGCAGCTCGAGATGACCGACTCGAGCGTTTCCTTGAGCTGCTTAGGATTGACGTCGTGCTGATAGAGACCGACGCCGATGTTCTGGGGCTCGATCTTGACCAGTTCAGACAGAGGATCCTGGAGTCGTCGTCCGATCGAGATGGTGCTCCGCAAAGTCGGATCCGAGTCCGGCAGCTCGTCGCGGCCGACCTGACTGGTCGAGTAAACGCTGGCCCCGGCCTCGTTCACAATCACGTAGGCAAGCTGGGCGAGCAAGGCGTCGGCCGGGTGCGGCTGCGGGGGCGATGGCGGAGGGGGTGGGGTCGCGGAGGGCTTAGCACGAGGCGGCCGACGAGACTCCGATTTCCCCTGGCCGCCACCGCGGCCCTGGCGAGGAGGCCGACCGCCGGGCGCCGCCGCGGATCCGACCGGGACACTGGACGTTGCCTCGCTCGGAGCGGAAATCGTCGACGACTCGTCTGTCGGCGCAGACGGAGTCGACTCTGCTGATGGGACCGGCTGATGGTCCCCGGTAGGAGTCGGCTCAGCGGTCATCTCGCCGAGATCCGCGGCCGCCGGGGAGATCGACTCACTGGTCGAGTCCGGGCCTGCGGCCTCTCTATGGTTGGCTTCCGGGACAGCAGTTGCGTCTTGCCCCTCGATCGGACCGACCGCGGTCGGTTCCGGAGCCGCCCCCGAGGGGGCAGGTTGGTGGTCGCCGGTCGAAACCGGCTCGGCTGCGGCGGGCTCCTCTTGCGATCGTGCGGCGCCCGGGTCGCCGAAGCCCGTCCCGGCTCCTTCCATCAGAGCGGTGGATACACCTTCCGTCGAAGGTGGTTCGTGCAGTCCGGCCTCGGATCCGCCTTCGGGTTCGGTTGACGGGGGGTCGGCGTCCAGGGCCCCTCCCGAAATCGGCGGCAGCATCTGGACCGTCGCTTCCGTCGGGGTCGAGGTATGCGTTTCCGCCCGCGCGTGCGAGTCACCGCCAGACCCATTCCCGAGACTGTTTTCCTCCGACGCCATCGGTTCGTCCGGGGCGGGCTCCGCTGGTATTGGCGGATCCGACTCGCTGTTGTCGGGAGACGTCTGGTCGCTGACCACTGCGAACGCCGGCTCGCCGGCAGGATCGATTGCAGGCTCCGCCGGGATGCTCGACTCCTCGCCCGGGGCGACCTCGTCGTCGGACGTTGCGGCCGCCGTGCGGGACTCGCCAGCACCTTCCTCCACGAGAGCGAGCATTTCGGCAATCTCGGGCGGGGATTCGGGGGCCGCGGCGCCTTCACCCTGACTAAAACGCGTCCCCTCGGCAATGATCTCGGCGATCAACTCCTCGGTCTCACGGCACGCCGTCCCGTTGCCGATTGCCACCACGTTCACATGGTGCTTGCCCACCAGGTCCTTGAGCACCACCTTGGCCTCGGACCGACGATTCTGGGGAGGATGGGGAAAGATGACCACCTGATCCAGCAGATTCCCGCTCGGATCGAGCACGGCGACCTTGCAGCCTGTGCGGAACCCCGGATCGACGGCCAGGACCACTTGTTTCGGGATCGGTGGCTGGAGCAGTAAGCTGCCGAGGTTACGGGCGAAGACCTCGACGGCGTGCTTCTCGGCGGCCTCGGTCAGGTCGCGTCGGACTTCGCGTTCCATGCTCGGGAGGATCAGCCGATCCAGCGCGTCGATCGCCGCGGCGCGGAACAGCTCGGCCTGCGGATGGCCATCCAGCGGGAGCTGGGTGAAAAGCACGGCCTCCACATCGGGCCGGGATACCTCGAGCTTCACCTTCAGCGGCCCTTCCTTATCCCCACGATTAATTGCCAGCACACGATGAGGCGGAATCTGGGCGACCGGCTCGGAGTAGTCGAAGTAATCGCGGTACTCGAGTCCCTGGCCTTCCGGGATCTCGGCCTTGTTGGTGACGATCTTGCCGGTCTTCCACACGACCTTGCGCACGGCGTCGCGGACCATGGCCATCTCGCTGATCGCCTCGGCGAGGATATGGCCGACACCTTCCAGGACCTTCTCGACCGATTCGACGCCCTTCTCGGCGTTCACCAGCTCCTGGGCAGCCGCGTCGAGGTCGGCGAGGGTGTCGTCGCGGGTCCAGATCCGGAAGGCCAGGGGCTCGAGGCCCCGCTCGCGGGCGTCGGACGCCTTGGTGCGCTTCTTGGGCTTGAACGGCAGGTAAAGGTCTTCGAGCCGCTTGGGGTTGTCGGCCGCGCGAATGGCCGCGGTCAGGTCGGGAGTCAGCTTCCCCTGGGCCTCGATCGCCTTGAGGATCGTCTCCTTGCGGTCGGCCAACTCGCGCAATCGCTGCACCCGGAGCTGGATCTCCCGGATCGTCACCTCGTTGAGGTTGCCCGTCCGTTCCTTCCGATAGCGAGTGATGAAGGGGACGGTATTCCCCTCGTCCAGGAGCTGGACGACACTCTCCACTTGCACGCGCCGAATTTGCAGGTCCTGCGCAATGCGCCCCAGGTTGACCTGGATCGGGTTGTCCATGGAGACTCTACTCTGCACCTGGTGAGTTTCGGGCGGCGATGAGATGGAGGACGGCTCAGCGAACCAACTCAAAACCATCGCCCCGGAGGCATCTCGTTTCGCTGGCAGTCCAAAGATTCGAGCGCACGGAGGTACTTGGCTGACAAATAAGTTCGGTCACTTTAGAGAATCGCTCCTACCTTGTCAAGCATCCCGGCGCATCGCTTTCCCCAAAGAGTTCCGCAACATCGCGCCATCCCGCTGCCGAGTGACGACCGACCGGCCGGACTTTCGAGTTGTCTCGGCGGCGCCAGGTTTGAGCGGTGAAAAGGCCGCACTCGCCCGTTCCACGAGATCATTATGGTTCGCTTGCAACGATTCAGGTTCGGCCGATGGGTCTGTGCGTTCAGAGCCCGAGTGATCCTGAGGCCGGCTTTTCCAGGAACGTGGCACAGCCGCGGGCCCTGGCACTCTCGCGCTTTCGGCCCAGTTCGACTCGTCTTGAATTAAATCCTTTTTCTCATTGGATTTCGGGCGGAAAACCTGTGTCACCAACTTGCACTCGTTGGCAACGTTTCGGCGGGTTTCCGGCGCAGGGTGCACGGTCCTCGACCTGCGGCAGGGTCGGCCAGAGCGAGAACCGTCGTCGGTGAAGATGGGAGGAGAGCCTACCTGAGACGGGGACAACGGGCCGAGCCAGACCAGACCGCTCGCGCACGCGCCATCCCCCTCTAATCAGTATGCCGCAGGTTTGGAATTCGGTTAATGCACCTATCGGAGAATTGGCCCGATTTTTCGGCGCAATTCTTGGCCCGACTGAGACATAAAAATCTTGCGGATTTCTATTCTTCGGGAGACTGCGTCGTCGTCCCAAACTGCCTCAACTTCGACCCGCTAATCGGGACTTGCGAGCCATGAAGACCGCGATGCCCGCGACGCCCAGGCCGAGCATCACGAGCGATGCCGGCTCCAGCACCGCGCTGCCGCTGACGGTGAGCAGGACGTCCGTATCATTGTTGACGCCGATTTTCGCGGAGGGAAATTCACTCACAGTTCTCGGTGCAGGATCAGCGTGTTCCCGCGATCCGGCTCCGGCTCGTGTTAGCCGGTTTTCAGCGGCCGTGGCCGAGTGATCCTGCTGGATGACTGGTCGATCCCGCCGTCTCTCCCTTTTTTCCAAGCTTCGAGTACCCTCCCGCTTGGCCCCAGGCCTCCCATTTTGATACGACGGTTGAGAGGAGGACTTCGCTGAAAACCACCTCACACTCGGAGTGCAGCCATGGAGGATACCTCTTGCCGCCAGTTCTTCACGGATGCGGATTCCGCGACCTATCACCGCCAATACGAGGCGTTGCGCGCCATCTTCGTTGACGGCCTTCGCCAGAACGACGTCGCTGACCGATACGGCTATACGCACGGGAGCATCCGGCAACTGGTCCATCAGTTTCGGAGCGCGATCCACTCCGGTTCGCCTCCCCCCTTTTTCACAAGCCGAAGGTCGGCAGGCCATCACGCACGGATCGCGATCGCTCGTGCCTTCCACTCACCGCCCCCGTCGCCGATGTCCGGAACTGCTCGTTCCAGGAAATGACGGCGCCGTTGGAGACCCGCGTCGCGGGCCTCTTCGCCTTCTGGCCGCTCCTGGTGCAACTGGGCTTCGACGACCTGGTCAAGCAGGCCGGTTATCCCGGATCCGACATGGTCCCGGCCACCTCGGCCCTGTGGAGTCTGCTGGCCCTGAAACGGATCGACAAGGAACGACGCAGTCACATCAGCGACTTCAATTTCGACGAGGCCCTGGGGCTCTTCGCCGGCTTGAATATCTTGCCCAAGGCGACCTTCGCCACCGACTATTCGTACCGCACGGTCCGGGAGAATCAACGACAGTTGCTCGCCGGATGGGTCTCCCGGCTCCTGCCGCGGCTGGATCCCGCGCCGGAGGCGTTCAGCCTGGACTTCCACTCCGTGCCGCATCGCGGCGAGGACACCGGGTTGGAAAATCATTATGTGCCGATGCGTGGTAAAGCCGTCCCCAGCATCCTCACGTTCTTCGCTCAAGCCGTGAAATCCCGGCTGTTGTGCTACTCGGACGCCACCGTCATCCGCGACGGAGCCCCGGGACAATTGCTGAAATTCGTCGAGTTCTGCCGGTCGATCCTGGCGCGGATCCCACCTGGGTCTATTTCGATTCGAGGCTCACGACCTACGCCGAGATGAACCGACTCAACCTCCGTGGTAAGACCTGGTTCATCACCATCCGACGGCGAGGCAGCCGGATCCTCCGGGGATTGGAAAAGCAGCCGCCATCCGCATGGCGACGCACCGTGATCGACACCCCGCACCGCCGACATCGGAACATCCGAGATCTTGAGCAGACCATCCGGGTCGCCGACTACGAGGGGGGATTGCGGCAGATCGCCATCACCGGATTGGGGCGAGACAAACCCACGCTCGTCTTGAGCAACAATCTTGAGGCAACGGCTCGGCAGATCATCACGCGCTATACGAGCCGCAACGGGATCGAGGATTCCCTGGGTAGCGGCGTCAACTTCTTCCATCTTGACTGCCTGGCCAGCGAAGTCCCTCTCAACGCCGACCTGGACGCGGCCTTGACGGTCCTGGCCAATGGGTGCTATCGCTGGCTGGCGAGCGAACTGGACGGCTTTGCCGAGGCGAAGCCCAAGCGGCTCTGCCGCAAGATCATCGAGACGGGTGGGACGGTTCGCGTCACAAGAGACCAGATCCATGTCCACTTCCAGAGGCGGTCGCACAATCCGATCCTGAGGCAAGCGGGGCTCGACGCCAAAGCCGGAGCGATTCCCTGGGCCGGTGGCAGGACGCTCCGCTTCACCTACGCTGGCACGGGCTGATGAGGCCAGGAGTGTTAGTCGATTTCCCTCCGCGAAAATCGGCGTTGATGTAGGACGCAGTACACGTGAGGTTCCCGACCTGGAAGATCGGATTCATGAACATCGCCACGCCCAGGCCGGCCGACGTCATGATCTCGAAGATCTCACCGCTGGTGGGTTGGAACCCGTCCATCTGGCTGACGTCGAACATCGAGTCGGTGAGTGAAGCGGCGCCGGTGACGTCCAGAAGCGATATGGAGTTCGGGCCGACAAGCTGGAAGGCGATATTCCCGCCCAGGGGGTCGGAATACGTGTCCGTGACCGCGAGGGTCCCGACCGTTCCCACAATCCCGGGCAGGATCGTCCCGAGAGGCGGATCGACGGATTCGCTCGTCGGAGACCTCGGGTTTGGCTCTCCCTCATGCGATTACGGACGACGTTTCCTGGCCGGATGAGATCGAGCCATCCGGTGCGGCGGGCGTGTTCGGTGCCTCGTCGTCGTCACGGCGAAGGAGGGAGGCGGGGGGCCTGGCTTCGGGCTCGGCGCCTCCCGGTTCGGGGCTAGTGTAACCGCCCAGGGCCCAGACCAGCTCGCAGTTGTGCTGGACGTCGAGCATGGTCAAGCTCTGGACGGCGCGGAGGACCAGGATCTGGTCGCTCCAGAGGTCGGTGCGGAGCATGACGTCGCGCATCCGGGCCTTGACCGTCGCCCAGGGATCGGGGCCGCCCTGGCCGAGGACCACCTTGATCCAGCCCCGGACGGCGCGGCGGTGTCGGCGGAGATATCGGGTGATACGGGTCCTCTGGGCCGAGTCGTAAGCCGGGAAACACGGGAGTCCGAAGAGGTCGCCGATGGGGCGCCGGCAGCGATGCACCGGGTGCCAGAGCGTCCGGAGGCCGACGATCGGCTCGGGGAGGTCGGCGGGGAGCAGCCGGGGATCTTGCGCGGCATCGGCGGCCTGGGCCAGGACTCGTTTGAGCCCTTCGATCGAGAGGGCGAGCGTCGCGATGTCGTCGTGGTCGAGGACGCAGGCGGTGATGAGCGCCCGCAGCGCCTCGCCCCCGCGATTGGCCAGGAAGGGGATCTCGCGCGCAGGTAGTTCGGCAACTCATCGAAGGTCCAGACGAACTGGTGCAGCCAGCCGGTGATCCACTCCAGCCGCTCGTGATGCTCGCGCCGGACCTGCTCGGCGATGATCCGGTCCTGACGGGTCGCGCCGATGTAATCGAGGTCGGCCTCCATCAGCGACTCGGCGGCGATCCCCGGCGGTGCCGTGGGCAGGGCCAAGCCCAGGTACTCCACGTCGAAGCGGGCCCGCAGCCAGAGCGATCCCATGAACACCGGCTTGCGCATGCGGTGGATCTTCCGCAGGGCTGCCCAGTAAGTGTCGGGCGGGACGGTGCGATCCTGGTCGACCTGGGGATGGAGGATCTCGTGAACGACGCGGAAGACGCTCCTCACCGCCAACCCCAGGACGCGGGCCAGGGCCCCGATCACGAAGACAGGGAGGAGAGCGACCCGGCCGCCGGAGAGGAAGGTCTCGTAGAGGTTGTACGGGTTGATCGTTCGTGAGGAGGTCGGCAGCTCGTGGAGGGGGAAGCTCCGGAAGGCCCGGCGGACGTTCTGCTGGCGGTCGCGCCGCACCAGCTCGGCGACCTGGGGCCCGAACCGGGAGCGGATCTCGGTGTCGCGATCGGCGTCGTCGGCGAGGAAGTTGACCGCGGTGAACTCGACCGTCTCCAGGAACGCCTCGGCCTCCCGACGCCGCCCGCCGTGGCTGCCGGGATTGGATCCGATCGCTGGCCGGCTGGCGATGACGCGGGGCGCCGCGAGTCCCTCGCAACTCGCGAGGGAGACCGACGCCGACGCGACAGGGGCCCCCGTCGATGCGGGTTTCACCGACTCCGGCAGCCAGACGTCGGCCAGGTCGATCTTCATCCGGTGGGCCAGCCAGGTGCGGAACGCGCGGCGGACCGACTCGGGCGAGCATGCCAGCCGGTCCATCGGCACGGCGTGACGATTATAATCCAGGATCAGGATCGCCGTTTCCTGGACGAGCATCCGGGTGATGTAGTTGAACCAGAGGTAGGGGCCGCCGAACAGGCCGCCGGACCGGCTCAGGTCGAGACGGTCGAGCGTTCGGCTCTCTCGCAGCAGGTGCCGGAGATGGCTGCGCCGCAGGTTGGTCAGCGCCAGGTTGCCCAGGAGCTGGATCGAGGCCTTGGTGTCGCTGCGGTGCAGCGGCGAGCCGTCCAGGTAATCCTGGTACAGCAGGCGGACGTTCCGCAAGAACGCCAGCTCGCGGTTCTCGAAGAGGACCCAGCCGGACCGCGCGGCCGCCTCGGCCTCGCCCGAGCCCGCGGGCATCACGATCCGATCGTCCGAGGAACGGAGGAGCAGCTCCGGGTCGATGACTCGCTCGGCCAGGAACTGGGCATCCTGATCGCGGCGCCGGGATTTCAAGCTCTTGGTATGGGCGGCGAACTGCGCCTCCACGATCCGCTCGCTGAAATCGGCCGCCTGGTTGGCGATCTTGCGGAACCACGCCCCCAGGGTCCACAAGGCCAGGCAGATCACGCCCAGGACGATTACCGGCCAGCCGAGCAAGGTCTGGATCTTGTTGACCACCCGGACGATCGGTTTCGGGAAGGCGACGACATTGACGATCAGGAACAGGATGAAGCAGGCGGAGCCGAGCCAGAGCAGCCGCTTGGCCGGTGTACGAGTGGCGTTGACGATCGTGGCGCCCAGGCGGTCGAGGAAGACCGGCGGGGAGAGCGTGCCCTGCAAGTCGGCCAGGAAGTAGGCGGCATCCAGCCCGCGCTGGATCAGGTGACCCAGGTAGTTGGCGGCCAGGGCCACCGCCTCCGCCGGGCTCTTCTCGCGGACGCTCGCTAGCTTTCGAGCCAGCGGCAGGCGGCGGATCAGTGGGGCGTTGAGCAGGCGGAGATACCGGTCCACGGCGAGAACGGACGACGGGCCCATCCGGTCGATGAGCCGCTCGGGAGTCATCTGGATCAGCCGCTCGACCACCGCCTCGACCGGGATCTCGCGTTGCTCCTCGTCCGGATGAGTCCCCTCCAGGGCCGGGGCGGGCAGCCCCTGGATCAGGCCATCGAAGTCGGACAGGACCCGGGCGACCAGCTCCCTGCGCTGTTCCCGGTCAAGCCGGCTTTCGATCGCCGCTCGGGCGTGCTCCAGCTCGCTCCGGATCGCCAGCAGTCGGTGCCGATCGCTGGATTCGGGCTTCTGCGTCGTTGACGGCTCGAACAGGATGATATTGCGGTTGAGCAGGACGGCCATGCGGCGGACCAGTCGATCGCTCAGTCTCAGGAAGATCAGGCCCACCCGTGTGAGTCGGGCGATGGGCAGCACCAGCCGGGCAAAACGGAGCACCTGGGCCATCCGTCCGTATTCGGCCAGGACTTCCAGAGTGCCCGATTCGCTGGCCGCCGCCGTACCGAGGTCGGCCAGGTCGATCTCGTGGGAGACGAACCCGAACGGGAGCGAGGGGATCAGGTTGACCACCAGGTGGTGGAGGAAGTACGCCAACCGATCCGGAGCCAGGCAGAGCTTGAGGCCCAGATCGAGGAGGAACACCGAGCAGACGGCCAGATCGGCCCAGGCGAAGAACCGGTGCTGGGCGGCCGAGAGCGGATGCGATCTCTCGAGCAGATACTCGGCGGCGATGAGCCCGATGAGCACCGGGATCAGGATCAGTACCAGGTTCTCGAGGAAGGTCACCACGCGGCGGCCGAGGAGCGAGGTCAGGCGGAGATTCAACAGCGTCTCCTGCCATTCTCGGTGGACCCGTGGCGCGAGGCGATCGACCCGGCGAGACTGGCGCCGCAGGAGCGCGGCCGCCTCGCGTGCCTCGGCACGATCGTCGGTCCGAGACAATTCGTCCGCCTCCTCCGCGATGCCGATCGAACTGGCGTTCGGGTCATCGGCGGGCGCCGCGATGTCCGCACTCCCGGTCGGCCGGAGCGAATCGGGGTGGGACGGGGGGTCGGAGCCGCGCGCGGCGTCGCTGGCCCAGCGCCGGCACGATTCGGCGAGCCGACCCAGGTCCTCCTCGGCGAGCTCCAGCCGGCGGACGGCGCGGCGGGGCGGCATCTGGCCGAGGAACGCCGTGATCTCGCCGACCTCGTCGAAAGCCGCCGGGATGATCGCGGTGGAGGCTTCGCGGCGGCCGGACGGCGGCAATGCCGCCATGCGATCGTCGGCCGCGGCGGCCAGCTCGACGCGACGCCGGCTCAGGTCTTCCAACCAATCGCCGGGCTTTTCGGAAACGCCCGCGGGGCTGAGGTTTGCGTCCGCGGCCAGGTCCAGGGCGGCGACCTGGGCCTGGAGCCGCGACAGGTGGAACCGCTGGATCCAGAGCGGCTCAGGACTGGCACCGAACATCGGCCGGGCCAGCTCGCGACGGACTCGACGCTCCAGCAGTCCCGCCTTCATCCGTTCGCAACGGGTGCACAAGGGCTCATCTTGCGGATCGGGATGCCGGCCGTCCGGCGGGCTCAGCGAGCTGCGCAACCGCTCCACCTCGACGTCCATCCAGACCGTCGGGGCCAGCGGCGCCTCGCCGTCGAGCCGGGCCACGACGGCGCTCAACCATTCGAGGTCGGCCCGCAGCGCCTCCAGCGCCATGGCCTGGTGTAACGGCTCGAACTGGAGCACGGTCAGCGCGTTCCGCACGGCGACCCGCGCCTCAGCCAGCCATTCCCGGGCGCGGGTCGCGACCTCACGGTGCCGGGCCGTGCCGGGCCTCAACCCGGTCAGCTCCTCGCCCGCGGACCGTTGCAGGTCGCTTAACTGGTACACCACCGCGCGCCGGCTCGATTCGGTCGCCTCATCCTGGACCAGCCCATCGAGCCGGCGCCTCAGCCGGATCCCCTCCCCGATGGCATCGAGCCGGTCCACCAGGGTCGCGGACGCGCCATTGCCGGTGCGCGCGGCGCCGTCCACCGGGATCCCGGCGGTTGTTCCACAGAGCCCGCGTGCTGCCTCGCGCCAGGCCGCTGTCACCGCGTTAAGGTCGTCCAACGTGCTATTTCCTGGTGGCCGTCGCGGCCCGCTTGACCCGCTTCACCTGATCGACCGGACACGGCAACAACGTGCCGTTCTGCTTGACGACTACTAACCCATCGCTCTCCCCGGCCGCTGCCGTGACCTTCGCTTCCTTCCCGGTCTCCGGGTCGGTCCAGAGCAACCGGTCGCCTTTGCGGATCAGGAAGAGCGAGTCGAATCCGTATTCATCGCGAACGACGCCGTTTCCAATCAGACTGTTGCGGGCGCTCATCAACTCGATAGGCGGCACGAATTGCCTATCGGAGAGCTTCGGTAGGAAGACTCTTAAACGGTGTTTGGGATTGCGGAAGACGACACTATTGCCTCCGAACTCTTCAGGGGCATAACCCAGGGACGACAGCACTTCGCGGAATTTTGCATAGGTGATCTTCTCAATCATGGTGAATCACCTTTCCCTGTTGGGCCAGGATTGCAGCCTTCTTGGCCCGCATATAATCAACTGTGTCCTCAGAGAACTCATGGGTCATAGGGATGCGGACCGTGACTGTCTTGGTGCCTGCCTTCGGCCTTCGCCGCGATCCCGCGACGAAATACGGCTGCACGTATCGCCAATAGGCCCTCTTTTCCTGAGCGTCATACAGGATGAGAAAGACCGGCATATCCGTATTCATCCACAAGTTGTAATGCTTGCGTTCGATCTCGCACGCCAGGAAACCCTTATGTCGGTACTTCTCAAGTATATCGGTAGCCTTGATCTGGACCCGGATTTCGCCGTCCTCCTGGTATCCGCTCTCGTCGAAGGTCGTGGCGATCAGATCGTAGCCGTAGTCCTCACGGGGTCGATCACCTATATGCACCTTGTCGATGAATGCTTTCAGAACATGGATGAAACCCATGGCGGCGATGACGTGCTCTCGGGTTCGTTCCGGCATGCGGTCCATCGCATCGGGCGTCGCCATATTGCCTCCGCAATCCCTTTGCCGGCACGAGTTTCGGATCGTCCAACCTGTCACTTCCTGCTGGCCGTCGCAGCGCGATTGACCCGCTTCACCTGATCGACCGGACATGGCACCAGCCGACCATTCTCCTTGACGACCACTAACCCATCGCTTTCTCCGGCCGCTGCCGTGACCTTCGCTTCCTTCCCGGTCTTCGGGTCGGTCCAGATCAGGCGGTCGCCTTTCCGGATCAGGAAAAGTGAATCAAACGCCTCTTCATCGTCCTTGATCAGACCATGACCTACGAGCTGACTCCGAACACTCGACAAGTCCATGGGCCGCACGAGTTGGTCGTCGGTACCCCGTCGGAGAATGATGAGAAGATTACTCCTCGGGTGATCGAAAACGAAGTGATTCTCCTTCGAGGGAACCGGTTCGCAACCGAGGGACAACAAGACCTTCCGGAGCTGACCATAGGTAACGTTCTTAACCACGGCGTCTCCTCCTTCGTCGATCCTTGGCCAGGATCTCAGCTTTCTTGGCCCTCATGTAATCAACAGTATCGCCCGTGAACTCGTTGGCCAGCGGGATGTACATCCTGAGTGTCTTGGCGCCTCGCTTCGGTCTCTGTGAAGGATCCGCCGCGAAGTAATCCTGGATGTGGACCCAATACGCGCTTTCTTGTTGGGCATCGTAGAGGATCAGGAAGACCGGCATCGGCTCATCAATCCACCCCAAATAATGCCCCACCTCGATGTTGACCCAAACACACTCGTCGCGTTTCCACCTTACGAGCTGGTCGGTAGCCTTGAGCTGGATCAGTACTAACCCACCTTCGGGGTATCCATCCTCATCGAAAGTTCCCACGTTAAGGTCGATACCATAGTCGTTGACCCGACGCTCCGAAGTATGGCCCTTTGCAAGAATAAACCTCTCCACGTAATTGCGGCTGATGGACGCGATGATGTGCTCCCTCGTCCTCCGCTTCCGTGCCACCGCATCTCGTTTCGCCACAACCGTCTCCCCGATCCGCCCTCTTGACAGCCTAAACGGAATTCTACCACCCCGGTTTCTTGGCTACCAGGCTCAGCGCGGAAGGTGCTCCCGGAAGAACCGGAGCCAGTTGCCGTGGAAGATGGCGTCGATGTCTTCGGAAGGATAGCCGCGATCGGACAGGATGCCGTTGACCTTCTGGAGTTCCGAAATCCGGTCGAGGCCGATCGGGACCTGCTCGGTGCCGAAGCCGCCGTCGAGGTCGCTGCCGATGGCGGCGTGACGGGCGTTACCGGCGATCTGGCAGACGCGATCGATGTGGTCGGCCACGGCCTCGAGACCGACCGCTTCGCGCGTGGTCTGGCCCCGGATCCAGCCGGGGACGAGCATCCAGGCGTCGAGGGCCGCGCCGATGACGGCACCGCGGTCGATCAGCAGTCGGATCTGCTCGTCGCTGAACTGCCGGCCGTCGGGGACGAGCACCCGGCAGTTGTTGTGACTGGCCAGCACCGGCCCACTGAAGACGTCGAGCGCCTGGAAGAAGCTGGTGTCCGAGAGGTGGGTCGCGTCTAGTATCATGCCGAGCCGTTCGAACTCCTTCAGGAGCAGGATTCCGTCCGGAGTGAGCGGTCCGTCGCCCCCGGTCCCGACCGCGTACCGGCTCTTGCCGTAGTGGGCCAGGTTCACCGAGCGGAGCCCCAGTTCCCACCAGGCGGCGGCGTGATCGACATCGACGATCGGATCGGCGCCTTCCATGGCCAGGATATAACCGATCGGCGTGGAATCCGGATCGGTTGACCAGCTCTGCCAGTGGGCGTCGAGCTCGCCCACGGTCCGGATCATCCGCATCAGCCCGCGGCGCTCGAGCAACTCGTAATAGGCGAGCTGGCCGCGGGCCGTCGCCGAGGCGATTTCCTGGTTGGCGAAGTCGAGGTTCAATCGAGTCGGTCCGTCGTGCGGCCGTCCCTCGGGACGGGCCCGGGCCAGCAGGGTCGCCTGACAGGCCGCGATCGAACCCCGGCGCATCTCTGGCAGCGTGGTCGTCGCTCGACCCCGCGCCGGATGATCCGTCATCCCCCGCTCGCTCGCGTTCAAGGCGTCCAGGTCGAGCGTGATATCCCGGCCCCAGGAAAGCGCGTTCCATGACAGGTCCAGGTGGCCGTCGAAAAAGATCCTCATGGCGACTCCCAGATCGAGAATATGCGGGACGGACGCCCGCGATTGTCGCGAGTATGGGCCAGACGCGCCGCGTTGTCGAGAGGCGGAATCTCGCGACAAAACCTTTGGTGCGGTATCCTCGAGGGAGCCTTCATTAGACCGGAGATCCGATTTGGAGGAAGGAGCCGCGATGCGAGTTGCTCCCCATCAAGGCGAACCGTTGAGACTTCCCTGCCGGCTGCTACTTGCCCTGGCGCTCCTGTGCCTGGCCCCGCACTATCTGTTCGCGAAAGACGATCCGCCCAGACGGCTGCCTCCGAGTGTCGAACGCGTATTGCGATGGCTTCCGGAAGACACCGAAACCCTATTCGTGGCCCGTTCCGTGACCCTGCCGGATCGCAATCCGGACGGACCCGAGAAGGTTCGGTGGCAGGATATCGGGGTGGGCTTGGCGACCGGTGATCTGTATCTGGACGACGGGAAGTATTCGAAGCCCCTGCGGAGCCGCAAGATCGAATGCATCGTCAACGGCGCCAGGAACTTCGAGAGTGTCAGCAGTTTCGGCAGTCTGCCGCAGTGAAAGTTGCGCGATCATCGTCTTCGAGAAAGACCTCGGCAATGTGGCCAAGGAATGGACGGAAAGTCTCCGCAAAGGAGCCAGGGCCGTGAGGACCCTGGTCGGTCGCGAAGTCTTCGTATTTCCTTCAACGACGGTCATGGAGTCTGGGTTCATTCAGACCAAGTGGCAGGGAACGTACTACGTCCTGCTCAAGCCCAACACGGTGCTCTGCGCGAGCAGCGATCGCTATCTCGAATCGGTGCTCCGGCGGGTGGATGAGGCTCCCCAGGCTCGTGCTCTCCCTGATAACTTGCCCGAATGGAAACAGGTTGACTTCGACGCCCCGGCGTGGATGCTCCGGCACGTTCCCAAGGCCCAGGAGAAAGTCCACGCTGTCGGGGCGACCGCCTCATTCCTGCGCGACGAGTTCCGTGTCGTCTACACTCCCAAGACGGGTACTGATGTGAATATCGACAAGCTCAAGGAGGAATGGCTTCCGGAGGCCCAATTTGGTAAGCAGGCTTTGCGTGACCAACTCAAGATCGAACGTCAACCCAACGGTTCGGTCGTCCTCTCCTGCGGTGCGAGGATCGACGACTACAATCTGTGGTTCGGTCTCCAACTCTATTGGTTGCAGGCCGTTGAGCTTACCCACGTCGATGACTGAGTGCCGCCGGGCGCCAGGGAGATCATCGCGTCCGGTTGAACTGTCAAGATCGGTGGAATCCGCATCGTCGCGATAAACCGAACGACGAGCAAGACGAGCCACTCAACGCCGAGTTGGCCCGAAATCCGTTGTATAATTGACGCGGAAGACCGGGCAACCCGCAAGCCTCACCCGACGAACCTTCCGGTGCAGCTCTCAGCAAATCGACGAAGTGATAATGATTTCACGTGAGGACAATAGTCATGATTTCGCTGGCGCGGATCGTTGGTCGATTGCCTTCGAGGGCGATCGCCCTGGGATTGGGGCTCTATGTCCTCGCGGGATCTTCGGCCAGAGCACAGGACAGCGGTGCCGTCTACGGCGCTTACGGCACGCCTACGGGCGGTGCCGCTTATCTCGTTCCGGGGCATGGGGGTTCCGGGCTTGACTCTTACGATCTCGGGTTGGGCTATCCCTATACGCGCGGCCATGGGATGGGCCATCATCATCCCCATGGCTATGTCCTCAGACAGCTCTCCCTGCGGAACTGGTGCTCCGACGTCCTCGGGAAGGAAGATCTTTGTCCCTACTACGCCAATCCTTACGGCCCTCCGCCGATGGGTTTCGGCTATCCCGCGGTCTATGCGGCCCCAACACGGAACGCCGCGAACACGGCGGCTGGGACCCGCTAATTCGGAATCGACGAGGAGCCGGTGATCGACGCCGGGGCGTGTGAGGCGTGAACACGCCCACCTCGGTCGTCCACGCCTTCCAGGCGCCAGAGCCGTTGGAGGGCTGCACCCGACCGCCAGGCGTCCGATCGCAAGATGTTGGCGTCGAGGAAGTCCCGGTCCACAGGTCAGGGTCCGGAAGGTTGTCGCGTCGCCCGAGGGCAGCCGGGATCACGGCCGTGCCCCGCTTGCCGACCCGGCTCGGTTCGGCGGAAGATCGGAGATTCTCATTCTCCGTGGCCAAGTCGCTCGGTGAAGAGTCTGTCCCAGACGAGGCCGGTCCGGGCGAGCGGGGGGCGTCAGCCCCCTGTCTTGGAGGTCCGTCGCTCACCGGACAGGGGACTGACGCCCCCGCTCGCCCTTCTGGGACAGACTCTCAGCCGTCGGGGTTCTCGATCCGGCCACACCGCATGGTTCTCGGTGCGAAGCGGCACTGAAATTGCACTTCTGATGGAATCAGGAGCCGGCTGACCCACGGCCTGGCTGAAAGACGCTCGGTTCTTAAGAGTTCCAACAACCCCTCGGTCTTCGATCGAGATGGAGGATTACCATGTCGTTGCTCAAGTGGGCCCTCATCTTCCTCGTGTTCGCCGGCATCGCGGCTGTGCTCGGGTTCGGTGGCCTGGCTAGCGGGTTTGAGGATATCGCCAAGGTGTTGTTCTTCGTGTTCCTGGTGGTCTTCGCGGTCATCGGGGTGCTGAGCATGACCCTGTTCCGAACGGTCACCTGATCAGGTCGAACGGTTGCGGCGAGGCTCGCAATGCTTTCGATCGTGGTCAGGTGGTGAGGAACGAAGCATCAAAGCCGGCTTCGTCCCTTCGTTTCATCTCGCACGGTGTCGCTCCGGAGGGGCGATCCAACTCAAGGCACGGCCATGAGTTGGATCGCCCCTCCGCGGCTTTTCGAACGCCCTCGGGACCGTGACCACGATGCCGGGAGGCGGCGCGGCGCGAGAAATCGGCGAACAACCTGTTTCGCGCGGGCGGCAATCGCGTTATCCTGTTGTCTAGGGTATTGCGACCAGGGCGCCGGATCACCTGGAATACCCCAAAACGGGGCGGCATGTCCCCAATATTTCGGGATGACGCCCGAATGGTATGCTGAGGAGGTATCCTGACCATGTCATACGGCGGAAATGCCGATCCCAGTGGTATCCAGGTCACCTTCCTGGATCAGACTGGAGCCAAATCGGTCAAGGCGGTCATCGCCTTCAGCGTGCCTGTAAGCCGGATCATCCCGAACATCATCACCAAGATGAATCTACCCGCGACCAGTCCCGACGGACAGCCGATGAGCTACGCCCTGGACCACAAAGAAGGGGGCCGTCGATTGCTCGAGAGCTGGACACTGGTGGAGGGCGGGATCCAGAACGGCGACCATCTGATCGTTTATCCCGAGGTTGTGGCCGGCTCGATTTGAGGGGGCGGTTCACGGAGATCGCGGCGCCCGGGCGAGGTTTCTCGACCGTGGCGTTGCGCGATCACGAACCATTCCGCTCGGCAGCTCCGGACCATTTGCACCAATAGGCCCTCGCTCCTTTCCAGGGCGCCGCACGATCATGTACGAATCCCCTCGCATGCGACGGCTCCGCAATGACCTCGCGGCGCTGGAGCGGCTCCGCTCGGAGAGCTCGGTCTTCCGCTTCACCACCCAGGGAGAACCGCCGCAATATTATCGGATCCTTTTCCAGGGTCGAGGGTTATGGCGCGACCACGGCAAGATCAAGTCCCTGGAGAAGCACCATGTTGAGGTCAAGTTGGGCTCCTCCTATCCCCGGACGATGCCCGAGCTCCGCTGGCTGACCCCAATCTACCATCCGAATATCTCGGAAATCGGCATGGTTTGCCTGGGGGGCTACGGAACGCACTGGGTGCCCAGTATCCAGCTCGATGAGCTGTGCATCATGCTCTGGGACATGCTGCGCTACCACAATTACGACATCCGGAGCCCGTATAACCGCGATGCCGCGCTTTGGGTCGCCAACCAGACGGCGATCCTGTTCCCGACCGATCAACGCTCACTCCGGGATCTTCGGGCGGCGCTGGGGCGATTGGGAGAGTCGTCAGGCGGGAAGACGGATGCACCCTCGGCCCGAGGCAACGGATCGTCCGGGGCCACGACGTCCCGGGCCGCCGCCGAACCGAACAGGCCGGTCGAGCGGGTACGCAAGTTCGTCGCGCGATACGGCAAGGTCTTTGGCACCAACGATGAGCCGGCGTCAACGCGTCGTCGCGAGGAAGCCGAAGACCTCCTCAACAGGATCCTCCCCTCAAATCCCGAGTTACAAGCCCTGGTGACCGCCGAGGCCGCCTCCGCTCCGTCTCGTGGTGATGTCGGACGTGAGGACGAAGTCTTGATCGTGGAGACCGCCGCCGCGTCGCAGCCGGAGCCACCGCCCCAGGCGACGCGACCGCCGAGCGACGAAATCGTCTTTATCGATTGAGTTCCAACACGGCGCAGGAACGGTCCGAGAACGACGTCCGGCCCTTGATAGGGTGGGTAAAACACACCCCGATCGGGCCACTTCTTGGTGGGTTTCACGCACCCTACGCGGAAGCGGATCGCAACGATGGATGAACCACCTCAGACGCTTCGCGACGGGCCGAATGAGCCCGATCGGCCAACCGCGCCGGAGGTTCTCATCGATCGCAAGAATTCCGATCCGGAATCCCTGGTCATCGACGACCTGGATCGCTACAACCGGTTGCGATTGATCTCGTGGTGGCGGCAAGAGCGACTGCGTGATGCGCGGGTGCTGGTCGTCGGCGCGGGTGCCCTGGGCAACGAGGTCCTGAAGAACCTGGCGCTGGTGGGCCTGGGTACGATCTTCGTGATCGACCTGGATGAAGTCGAGCCGTCGAATCTGTCGCGGTCGGTCTTGTTCCGGTCGGAGGACGGCGGCCAGTCCAAGGCGGAGGTGGCCGCCCGGCGGACGCGCGAGCTGAATCCCGAGATCACGCTGATTCCGATTCACGGCGACGTGATCACCGACGTGGGCCTGGGCCTGTTCGCGGAGGTCGACCTGGTCATCGGCTGCCTGGACAACCGGGAAGCTCGGCTGTGGGTGAACCGGCAGTGCTGGAAGGTGAGTACGCCCTGGATCGACGCAGGCATCCAGGAGATCCAGGGGGTCGTCAAGGTCTTCGTCCCGCCCGATTCGGCCTGCTATGAATGCGCCATGACGGAGCGCGACTATCAACTCCTGAACCTTCGCTATAACTGTCCGTTGCTTCGCCGCGAGGAGATCGTGGGAGGCAAGGTGCCGACGGCGCCCACGATCGCGTCGATGATGGCCGCGCTCCAGGTTCAGGAGGCGTTGAAGCTGCTTCACGGGCTCCCCGTGGCGGCGGGCAGCGCCCTGGTCTTCAACGGCGTGGCGAACCAGTTCTATTCCACCCGCTTGCCGCGACGCGACGATTGCCTGAGCCACGAGACTTATCCGGAGCCGGTCGAGCTGGCGCTGGGACATGAGTCATCGGTGTCGGAACTGCTGAAGGCGGCCGGGGAGCACCTGGACGGTCCGCTGCACCTGGTCCTCGACCGCGAGCTGGTGGTGGCGATCGAGTGTCCGCGGTGCGCCTGGCGTGGTGGGGTGATGAGGCCCCGGGTCAAGGTCCGCGCCAGCGAGGCCGTGTGCGCGAGCTGTGGCAAGCCGGCCCTCCCGGAGTTCGCCAGCACGGTGGAGGATTCCTCGCGCCTGGCGGAGGAACCGCTTTCCCGCGTCGGCATCCCGCCTTACGATATCGTGCGCGTTGACGGCCCAGCCAGCTCCGGGTTCTTCCTTCTGGCCGGCGACCGGGGTGTTGGGAATCGGACCGGGCATGGGGACTCAGCCGTTGAGCGGGGATGACATCGTCTTCGATGAGATGAAGGTCCGCGAGCCGGAGCGCCGGCAACGCCCCGACCGGGACCGGAAAATCACATGCCTGGCCTACGAGGTCCCGGGCCCGATCGACCTGCCGATTTTCCTCGACCGGCGGACCGCCGACGCCATCGAACGCCACGCACTCAGCGATACGTCCGTCGAGCTCGGCGGAATCCTGCTGGGCAAGGAGTGCCTCGACTCGGCCACGGGTCTGCCGTTCGTCTGGGTCACCCAGTCGCTCGAGGCCAAGCATTACGCCAACACCCAGGCGAGCTTCACTTATACGCACGATTCCTGGGAGGAGATCACCCGCGAGCGCGACCGGCTCCACCCGGATTGCGATATCGTCGGCTGGTATCACACCCACCCGAGCTTCGGCATCTTCCTCTCGCACCACGACCTGTTCATCCACCAGAATTTTTTCGCCCAGCCGCTCCAGGTGGCCTACGTGGTCGACCCGATCAACCAGTCGCGCGGGTTCTTCCAGTGGCGCGACGGCGGCTTGGTTCAGGTCGGCGGCTATTTCCTGACGGCCGACCGCGGCGAGCGGATCGCCCTGGCGCGACTGGTCAACGACCTGGAAAAACTACCAAATCCCGAAGGCGGCGGGGGTGGCATGATCTCACCCCGCCTCGAGGCGGAGCTCCTCAAGATGCTCACCCGACCTGCACATTTTCCCGTGACCTCACCGGCTGAGAAGGTCCAGATCGCCGCGGTCTTCGGCATGCTCGGCACGTTCCTGGGCGTGCTGGCCGTGGCCCTGGCCATGTGGCTCTACCAGCTCCAGACGCGGATCCAGGACCAGAACGAGTCCTTCCTGGCCCTGGCTCGCGCAGTCCAGGACCTCGGCGAAAACCAGCGGCTGGCGATGGATACGTTGGTCCAGAAGGTTGGTAGCGACAAGCCGGAAGAGTTCCTCGATCGCTACAACAAGACGGCCCGAGAACGCGACGAGGCCCAGCGACAGGTCACGCTCCAGCGGTCGATCACCGAGCGGCTGGGCGGCCAGGCCAGGGACCTCGAGAAGCGTCTGATCGATCTCGACGGCCAGCTCGCATCGGCGAAGAAGGACCTCGAAAAAAACGAGTCCGAGGCGAAGGAGGCACCCAAGCTCCGCGAGCAGATCGCCAGCCTCCAGGAATCGAACGATCGGCGGCAGCATCGGCTCGACCAGCTCGCGCCCTTGAGCGAGTCCGATCTGGGCAAGGCCACGCTGGAGCTCCAGACTCAGCTCGTCCGCACCCAGTACATGGCTTACCTGGGCTGGGGACTCACGGCGGTCTTCGGCCTGGCGCTAGCGGTCGCCTTCTTCTACTACAAGCCGCCCCTCGAGGTCGTGTCGGAGCCCGAGCCCGACGAAGGCGAGCGGCCGACGCATCGGATTGTCTAAGGGGATGGAGTGGGGCGACGATTCCGGATTCGAGAGTCCGGATCCCCTATCACGATGAAGAATCGCGCAATCTTCCCAAGACTGATGAACCGATTCCAAAAAGCATTCGTCCTTGCCGGTACGCTACTTGTCTTCGTGGCTTGTCCGAGCCTCGGGCAAACCGAGTCGTCCGACCGCGAGAGCCCGGGATCGCCGGGCGCCGCGAGGGTTTCCGCGCCGACGAGGCCGGACGAGCTGCAGCCCGTCCCGGTACCCGAACCCAGCGCGAAGGCGATGGAGTTTTATCGGACGAGTAACTGGCTATGGGTCTTCAACGTGGTCTGGGCGATCCTTCTGACCGGGACCCTGGCCTTCTCGGGAGCCTCGGCGCGACTGCGAAGCCTGGCGCAGCGCCTGGGAGGCAACTGGTTCCTCAGCGTCGGCCTCTATGTGCTTCTCTATCTGGCGGTTGTCTTCCTGGTCAATCTGCCACTGTCTTTCTATCAGGGGTATCTGCGCCTGCATGCCTACGGCCTGTCGAACCAGACCCTGGGCAAATGGTTCGGAGACAAGGTGATCGGGCTGGCCGTGATGATGGCGGTCGGGTTCGCGTTTTCCTGGGTGCCCTACCTGCTCATCGCGCGCAGCCCTCGGCGGTGGTGGCTCTACACCGGTCTGCTCGCGGTGCCATTCTTGTTCGCGACGATGATGGTGGAGCCGATCTGGATCGATCCCCTTTTCAACAAGTTCGGGCCGATGAAGAACCAGGCGCTGGAGCGGTCGATCCTGGCGCTGGCCGAGCGCGGGGGATCAACGGCAGCCGGGTGTTCGAGGTCGAGAAGAGCGTCGATACCAACGCCGTCAACGCCTACGTGACGGGTGTCCTCGGCACAAAACGGATCGTGCTGTGGGATACGATGCTCAACAAATTCGACGAGCCCGAGGTGCTCGCGGTCATGGGTCACGAGATGGGTCACTATGTGCTGGGCCACGTCGTCCGGTCGATCCTGCTCGGCTCTCTGGTGGTTCTCGCCGGGTTGTATTTCGTGTACCGTGCGGGAAGCTGGCTGATCGCGCGGTACTCCCGACGGCTTGGCTTCGATCGGCTCTCGGACATCGCCTCGGTGCCCCTGGTCCTCATGCTGATCGAAGTGGCGTCACTGATCTTGAGCCCGGTCGCCCTGGCCTACAGTCGGCACCAGGAGCACGAGGCCGACAAGTACTCCCTCGATCTAACCCGGGCCAACCATTCCTCCGCCCAGGCGTTCGCCAAGATGCAAGCGGAGAACCTGGGCAACCCCCGCCCCGGCCTGTTCTACAAGGTCTTCCGGGCCAGCCATCCGAGCATCGGCGAACGGATCGATTTTTGCAATGATTATCATCCGTGGTGCGCGGACCGGGCGGCGGCCGAAGCCTCCCGCTCCGATCGCGGCGCGGGTGCGCCGTAGCTTCCCAAAGCGGCGACACCGATCGAGGAACACCACCCCGGAATCCTGGGAGCGCAGATGCTTTTCATGGTCATCGAGCGATTCAAGGACCGCGACCCGGCTCCGATCTACGCCCGCCTTCGCGAACAAGACCGCGCCCTCCCGGCGGGCCTCCGTTACGTCGATAGCTGGGTCGATGCCAACTTCGACCGGTGCTTTCAACTGATGGAATGCGACGACACGATACTCCTCCAAAGGTGGGTGTTGCAATGGCGGGATCTCGTCGAGTTCGAGATCGTGCCCGTCAGCCCGTCCGAGGAGGTCAGAGCGTTGTTCCCGCCGGCCGGCGAGACGAAGTCAGACCCGAAGCCCGCGAGCTAAAATGTGTGCAAACGGAATTTTTTACGCACCGGTGCCGCCTGCCTGCACACCAACTCTGCTTGATCTCGGGCATGAAAAGTTTGTATATTGGACAAGCTCTTGCTCGGAACATCTCCGGATTGCCCGGATGATCCTGAACCCTGGAAATTGCGAAAACCGTCGCTTCGCCGCGGTGTTCCGCGTTCAGCAAGTAGACCTTCCGATTCTGGACACGGAAAACCGGAGACGGCAAACCGGGGCGAGGCGACCCAGGTCTCCCGGAGTGGTCGAGAGATGTCGCTGGACGTCATTGGGACGATCGTTTGCCGCAAGCCTGGTTGGATCGTCGCGGCCTGGTTGATCGCGGCCGGGGTCGTTGCCTGGTTCTCCCCCGATCTGACACGTCTGGCGGCCGAGGGTCAGGCGCGGATGCTGGCGTCGGGCGCGGAGAGCCGCCGGGCGGCCGAGCTGGTCCGTCAATGCTGGCCCGACCAGGCGTATGAGTCGTTGGTCGTGGCGGTGCTGCACCGGCCGGCCGGGCTGACGGATGCCGACAAGCAGTTCGCCCTGAGGTTATCCCGGCGATTCGAGGCGGATGGCCGCCCGGGGGAAGTCCTCCGCGTGATCGGGCCGGGCGCGATCCCCGAGATCGCCCAGCGACTGGTCAGCCACGATGGCACGCTGATGTTGGTGGCCGTATCGCTGGCCTCGTCGTTCGTCGCGCCGGCGTCGCACGAAGCGGTCGCATGGATGAAGCACCAGGCACACGCCGCGGAACTCGGCGTCCCCTCCGGGCTCGAGATCCGATGGACGGGCGACGCCGTGATCGGGCGCGACTACATGGCCAACGTCAAGACGTCCCTCGACCGGGCCGCCGTGGCGACGGTCGTCTTACTGATGATCGTCCTGCTGCTGGTCTACCGATCGTTCTGGCTGGCGCTCGTGCCGCTGGTGACGATCGGTCTCAGCGTGATCATCGCGCGAGGATTGCTCGCCTGGACGATCCGGGGCGGCTGGGAGGTCTCGTCGCTGGTCGAGCTGTTCCTGATCGCGATCCTATTCGGGACCGGGACCGACTTCTGCCTGTTCCTCTCCTGGCGGTTCGCCGAGCATCTCAACCGGAATAACCCGGTCGGCTCGATGCGGGCGACGCTGTCGCGATCGTTCATGCCGCTGGTCACGAGCGCCGGGACCATCATGATCGGCCTGCTCCTTATGGGCACGACCAAGTTCAAGCTGTTCTCGAGCACGGGGCCGAGCGTGGCCATGGGGCTGGGCCTGGCGCTCCTGGCAACGCTGAGCCTGACGCCGGCGCTCCTGGTCCTGCTGGCGCGGATTCACCCGCGGGCCTTCGACGGCCTGGCGGGCACCTCGACGGAACTCTGGGATCGGCTCGGCGCCGCGGCGATGGCGCGGCCGTTGCGGAGCTGGCTGTTCACGATCCTCGCGATGCTCCCGCTGTCCCTGCTGGCGCTGCGGACCGGGTTTATCCAGGACCTGATGACCGAGCTGCCGAAACGCACGCAGTCCGTGGAGGATTTCCGGCTGGTCGCCTCCAAGTTCGAGCCGGGGATGCTGGCCCCCTTGACGGTCGTGCTCGAGTCGAACGCCGATTTTCGCAACTCGGAGGGCCTGGCGCTGATCGACGACATCAGTCGGTTGCTGTCGCACCACCGCCGGCTCGACGAGGTGCGCTCCGCGACGCAACCGTTGGGGAGCCCGCAGCCGTTCTCGCGCGCCCGGCTGAGCTCTCGACTCGGTGAGGTGAATGCCGGATTCCGCCTGCTCCAGGCGGGGGCCGAGCAACTCGGCAAGGGGCTGACCCAGGGTGCGGCCAAGCTGCGAGCCGCCATCTGGCTGGAGGAGGCAACCGGGCTACCGCTGACGGGAAAGCCCCTTGATGGCACGACGCCGCGGTCCGACCCGTCGGTCGCCCGCGCCCAGGCCACCGGCGAAACGCTGGCCTCGGGCTTGAACCAGGCATCGGCCGTCATGCAATTGAGCCAGGGGATGCCGGCGGCCATGAATCTGCCGGCGCTGAGCCGCGCCTTCGAGGCCCTCAACCCGCAGGCCATACTCCGATCGAAGGAGAAACCCGATAAGGCTTCGAAGCCCACGCCGGCCGCTCCGGTGGAAGGTGCGAATCCTGCGCCGGCGAAGGGCAATGCGGCGGGAATCCTTGCCGGTGAGATCAAGCCGAAACCCGCGGTCACGCCGAGAATCGAGAGCCCTCAGGAGGTCTTGCTGCGCGAATTGACGCGGGCCGCTGAAGGTGCCTCGCAGATCGCCGAGGGCGCCGGCCGCGCCCGTCGGGAGGTCGCCGAGATCCTCAACGATCCGGTCGGCCGCCGTGCGCTGGATCGACTCCTCATCGACGACCAGACCGTACACGAGCATCCCGAGCTGCTCCAGAGCTTCGCCGCTTACATCACGCCCGACGGCCACCGCGCGGATCGACCTGACCCAGGCCGACCGGATCTTCTCCAATGACGCGATGAACCAGGTCCTGACCCTCCGGCGCCGCCTCAACGACTTCCTGGGTGAATACGAGGGGATCCAGGTCACCGCGCGAGTCGCCGGCGCCAACGCCGAATCGGCGGACATCCGCGACCTGACCCGCGCCGACCAGGTTCAGAGCTGGTTCATCGTCCCGGTGGGCGTGTTCCTGGTGCTGCTCGTCGCCCTCCGCGACCCGCTGTCGTGCTTCAACCTTGTAGCGACCATGGTGCTGACGTACCTCTTTGCCCTGGGCACAACCCATCTGGTCTTCGTCACGATTCTGGGTGCGGAAGGTCTCGACTGGAAGGTGCCGTATTTCCTGTTCGTGCTCTTGGTCGCCGTCGGGGTCGATTACAACGTCTTCCTCATGACCCGCCTGAACGAGGAGTCCCAGAGGCGTGGACTCCGTCGCGGGATCGTCCGGGCGATCGGGCAGACCGGCGGCCTGATCAGCTCAGCCGCGTTGATCACGGCCACCAGCTTTGCCTCGTTCCTGTTCAGCCCACTGGGCTCACTCCGCCAGCTCGGGTTCGCCCTGGTGGTCGGCATCCTCATCGATGCGACCCTGGTCCGGCCGTTGTTAGTCCCCTGCGGCCACTGGCTGCTTCGCCGCACCCGCGAGGTGCTCGCGCCTCGCATCGTCGTCCGCAAGGGACGACGCGAATACGCGGTCGTACCGGATTGAAGGGCGCAGTGGAAGGATCAATCCCGCTCATTCCGCCGTCAAGAGGGCTTCCGCCCCTCGACGATCAGGGTGTGCGGGCACTCGGGAGTCGTCTCGGGCTCCAACGCCAGCACGGCGGCATCGATCTGTCCGGGATAATCCGTCTCCCTGCCGGGCTGGCAGGCGCGGATGTTCCCGAGACCCACACCCGCGGCCAGCTCCTGAAGCCAGGAGTAGGTCAGGATCGTCAGGTGTTCTCGGCGGCAGAAGATGAAGTTTTCGAATCGACCTCCCAGGCTGCTCCGCCGGTCCGGGAACTCGATGAACCAGTCGGCGTCCCCCTCCAGGTACTTTCGCATCGCGTTGTCGCCGTTGGGGCCGCCCACGCGGAAGATCCCCCCGGGTTTGAGGCAGCGGAACAGCTCGGAGAAATGGAAAGCCAGGTCGGGCAGATGCTCGATCACGTGGTGTGAGTAGAAGACATCCACGCTCTCATCGCGAAACGGGAGCGGGTTTCGCAAATCGGCCCAGACGTCACACTTCCCGGTGAAGAGGTTCGCGTCGACGTTGACCCAGCCGGGCAGATAATTCTTCTGGCCCGGCCCAAGCTGTACCTTGACGAGCTCTGTTCCCGGCCGTGGGGAGCGGACCGAGCGGTAGATGGCACCATTGGCCCACATCAAGGGCCCGGCGACGACGTAGAACATCCGCTTGGTACGATATGCCAGCATGGCAACCTCCTGTTGCATTGCACCGGCGCCCCGCTTGGTCCCATGTCCGTAAGCCAATCGATGCAGAGCGCCCGAATACCGGCAAGGATCATACTCGCTTCTTGGTCTGAGCGGAAGAGATACACAGGTCGAAAGTCCGCGACCTTGGCGGGTCGCGTTCACCCTGGCCGCCCGGGATATGACGTCGGCAACAAGCTCGGTCAGCCTGGAGTCGCGTCGGAAAGTCCACGAGTTTGACGCTCGATCAGCATCCCGAACCGATCCTGTCGAAAATCGTTCAAACGGGGCGAATCCTCGAGCGGGCGTGTGCCGTGGGCTGTCCGGGGCGTTCGTTCCTGCGATACTAACTCCGTCGCGACATTCCCCAAGCGATCGGGCACCGTTCCCGTGTTCGCGCCTGCTGGGGACAACGTGTTGGAGCGGAGCCTCGCCATGATCGCCGCCGATCGCCATCTCCTCTTCGGACTGCTCGCGCTGCAGAACGGGATCATCAACCAGGGCCAGCTTGTGGCCGCCTTCCAGGCCTGGACGCTCGACAAGTCCCGGAGCCTGGCCGACCATCTGGAAGCCCGAGGCGACCTCACCCCCGCCAAGCGGGCGCTCCTGGAGGCGCTGGCTGCGGTTCACCTGGAAACCCATGGCGGCGACGTGGAGAAAAGCCTCGCCGCGGTCTCGGCCGGCAGATCGACAAGAGAGAGACTGGCACGGATCGGCGACCCGGAGATCGAGGCGACGCTGGGTCATGTCCCGTCGGCACACGTCCCGACCGACGACGAAGACGCGGACCGCACGGCGTCGTACGCCGTCGGATCGGCCACCAGTGACGGTCAGCGGTTTCGCGTACTCCGGCCGCATGCTCGGGGCGGGCTGGGGGCGGTGTTCGTGGCGTTGGACTCCGAACTGAACCGCGAGGTGGCGCTGAAACAAATCCTCGAGCACCACGCCGACGACCCGTCCAGCCGACAACGGTTCCTGATCGAGGCCGAGATCACCGGCGGACTCGAACACCCCGGGATCGTGCCGGTCTATGGGCTGGGCACGTACGACGGCGGCCGCCCCTACTACGCGATGCGTTTCATCAAGGGCGACAGCCTCAAGGAGGCCATCGAACACTTCCACGCCGACGAGGCTCTGAAGGGCAACCCCGGCCGCCGGTCGCTGGAACTGCGCAAGCTCCTGCGACGATTCACGGACGTCTGCAACGCGATCGACTACGCGCACAGCCGCGGCGTGCTGCACCGCGACATCAAGCCGGGGAACATCATCGTCGGCAAGCACGGCGAGACGCTGGTGGTCGATTGGGGCCTGGCCAAGCCGCTGGGCCGGATTGAACCCGGGAGAGACACCGGGGAGCGAACGCTGATGCCGAGCTCGGCCAGCGGCAGCGCCGAGACGCTGCCCGGCAGCGCGCTGGGAACCCCGGCCTACATGAGCCCCGAGCAGGCCTGCGGCGAACTGGACCGGCTGGGGCCGCGGTCGGACGTCTATAGCCTGGGTGCCACGCTTTACTGCCTGCTCACCGGGCGGTCGCCTTTCGAGGGCGACGACATCGGCGAGGTGCTCCGCAAGGTGCAGCGCGGCGAGTTCGCCCGGCCGCGCCAGCTCGACCCGTCGATCGACAAGGCGCTCGAGGCGGTCTGCCTCGAGGCGATGGCGACGAAACCCGAGGATCGCTACGCCTCCTGTCGTGGGCTGGCCGAGGACCTGGAGCGGTGGGCGGCCGACGAGCCGGTGACCGCCTGGCGTGAGCCGTGGTCGCGCCGCGCCCGGCGGTGGGCGCGGCGGCACCGGACGGCGGTCACTTCACTGGCGGCCGCGGTGCTGGTGGCCCTGGCGGGCACCGGAGCCGTGCTCGCCGTGCAGACTCGGGCCAATGGCCGGCTCCAGCAGGCCAACAGCGAGCTCGCACGCGCAAACATACGCGAGAAGCAGCGGTTCGACCTGGCGATGGAGGCGATCAAGCTGTTCCACGGCGAGGTCGGCGATGACCTGGTGCTCAAGGCCGACCAATTCAAGCCGCTGCGCGATAAGCTCCTCAAGGGCGCCGCCGAGTTCTACGGCAAGCTGGAAGGCCTGCTCAAGGATCAGCTCGACCGCGCCTCGCGCGTGTCGATGGGGAATGCTTACTTCGAGCTCGGCGATCTGACCCAGAAGATCGGCGACCAGGTCGCGGCGCTCGAGACTCACCAGAAGGGGCTGGCGATTCGTCGCGAGCTGGCCTCGGTGTCCGCCGCCGAAGTCGAGGCCCGGTTCGATGTGGCCAGGAGCCTGTACGCGGTCGGGATCCTGGACCTTGCGATGGCCAAGCCGCCCGAGGCCCTCGCGCACTTCGAGGAAGCGCGCGAACTAATCGAGGGCCTGCCCCTTTCCGGCCCGGGTTCCGAAGATCGTCGCCACTGGCTCGGCCTGGTTTACACCCAGCTCGGGGCCCTGCACAGGAGCACGGGGAAGACGGCCGACGCGATGGCAGCTTTCCGCCAGGCGCTGGCGATCCGGCAGAAGCTGGCCGACGAAAACCCCAACGACATCCAGTTCCGGACCCGACTCTCGAACGCCCACAACAATATCGGCCTTGTGCTGGCCGATACCGTCGAGACGGCCGAGGCGCTGGAGTCGTATCGCCGGTCGCTGGAGATCCAGCAAAGGCTGGCCGAAGAGAACCCCACAGTCACCGATTTCCGGAGAAATCTGGCGAACACCCAGGACAACATCGGCCTCTTGTTGTCGAGGATCGGCAAGACGGCCGAGGCGCTGGATATCCATCGCCAGGCGTTGGCGATCCGGCGGAAGCTGGTCGACGACAACTCCGCCGTCACCGAGTTCCGGAGCCACCTGGCTCATAGCCACAACGAGATCGGCTCGCTGCTGCGGAATGCGGGAAAGGTTGATGAGGCGCTGAAGTCTTATCGCGAGGCCTTGGCGATCCTGCAGAAGCTGGTTGATGAAAACCCCGCCGTTTCCCCGTTCCAGAGCAGCCTGGCGTACAGCCACGAGCTCATCGGCGTGTACCTGATGGAGATTGGCAAGCCGGCCGAAGCCCTGGCCTCGTTGCGGAGGTCGCTGGCGATCCGGCGGAGGCTGGCCGACGAGAACCCGACTTACCTGCGGTTCCGGAGGGACATGGCCCTCAACCACCTCAACATGGGCATTTTGCTGTTGGGTAGCGGTGAACCCGTCGAGTCCTTGAATGAACTTGAACAGGCACGAGCGATCTACCAGAAGCTGGCCGACGAGAACCCCGGCCTTCCGTATTTCCAGAACGCCCTGGCGAGCGGCCACACGAATACCGCAGACGTCCTCCGCGTCCTCCATCGGTTCGGCGAGGCGCGGCAGGGCTATGAAAAAGCGATCGCGATCCGAGAAGAGTTGGTCAAAGCCAACCCCGCACTGACCATGTACCGCAGCCACCTGGCCTACAGCATCCGCCGGCTCGGGCTGACGCGACTGGCCAGCGGAGACGCCGCCGGGGCGGTCGCCGACACTCGCAGGGCCATCACCCTGTACGAGGGCCTGCCATCGCCCACGGCGGAGGAGTGGTACGAGCTTGCCTGTTGCCACGCCGCGCTGGCCGCCGCCTCGGGTCGCGCGCAGGCCGGGTTCTCGGCCGCAGAAGGCGAGACCGAGGCCGACATGGCGATGACCCTGCTCCACAAGGCCGGGGCCCAGGGCTACCGCTACACCGACGCCATGAAGCGGGAATCTGCCCTCGACCCGCTCCGCGACCTGCCCGACTTCCGACTGCTGATGCTCGACCTGGTCTTCCCGGCCGAGCCGTTCGCGCGCGGCGAATGAAGGGAACGGCCCGGCCGACTCTCACCCCGCCCGTCCCAGGTACTCGCCCGTGCGGGTATCGACGCGGACGGTTACCCCCTGGTCGAGGTGCTCCGGGACCTGGACGACGAACCCGGTCGAGAGGGTGGCGGGCTTGGTGCGGCCGGTCGCCGAGTTGCCCCGGACGCCGGGCGTCGTCTCGACGATCGGCAGCTCGACCGTGTCCGGCAGCTCGATCGCGATCACCTCGTCGTCCACGACCATGGCCTGGATTCCCTCCATGTTCTCGGTCATGAACGGCACCTGGTCGCGCAGTTCTTCGGCCGTGATCGAGAACTGGTTGAAGTTGGCCGAGTCCATGAAGTGCAGCGCGTCGGCGTCGCGGTAGAGATACTGGATGTCCCGTCGCTCGAAGCTCGACTCATTCAGCGCATCGGTGCCGCGGTAGGACTTCTCGACCCGGGCTTGCGTCTTGAGGTTACGGGCCTTGATCTTGTAGAGCGTGGCCGCGCCGCGGGCCGAAGGCGTCTGGACCTGGATCTGCTCGATCATGTGCGGTGTGCCGTCGATCTCGACGACCATCCGTCGCTTGAAGTCTTTCGCGGGCACCACGTCGCCGGCCCTCCGTTGGTTCTTGCTCGGTCTTGTGTCAACTCGATCGTCACACTGGCCATGCCATACGATCTTACCGGCCATCGAGCCGAGCGGTCAAAACCTCATCCCTCCGGCAGCCGCAACGGCATTGCGCCGCGACTTCCCGACAACCTCGATCGCTGGCAGGCTGAAGGGACCAAGCGTACGATGAGCGGAAATCCGAGCGACGTTCTCCCCTTTTGGATCCTTGTGAACGATGGCCGTGGATTTGAGTGAGGCGCTGGCATACCACGAACGGGGCGACCTCGATCGGGCCGCGCGGATCTACGAGGCCGTTCTGGCCGTGGATCCGGACGAGCCCGAAGCCCTTCACCTGCTGGGCCTGGTGGCGCTCCAGCGTGGGGATCCCACTAGGGCCGCGGCACTGATCCACCGGGCGGTCTCCCTGCGACCGACCGAGGCGATCTATCACGCCAATCTCGGCGAGGCGTACTGGGCACTGGGGCAACTCGACGAGGTCATCGCCTGCTGCCGAGCCGGCGCTCCAGCTCGAGCCGGAGAGTCCCGGCGTCCATTGTAACCTCGGTTCCACATTCATGGCTCGGGGCGACGTTGACACGGCGTTGATCCACTTCCGGGAGGCGGTGCGGATCGCCCCCGACTTTGTAGCCGCGCGGAACAATTACGGGAACGCGCTGCGGCTCCATGGGGACATGGTCGCGGCGCTTGAGCAGTTCCGCGAAGCGGTGCGGCGGGATCCGGCGTCGGCCGAGGCGCGGAACAACCTCGGGATAATCCTCCACGACCTGGGTGAGGTGTTGGAGGCGCTCGTCCACTGTCAGGAGGCCGTCCGCCTCAGCCCCGGATTCCACGCGGCCCGCACCAACCTCGGCAACGTCCTGCACACACTCGGCCGGTTGGACGAGGCCGCGGCCTGTTTCCGCGAAGCGATCCGGCTGCAACCCACTCTGGCCGCGGCTCATGCCGGCCTGGGCGGTGTCCTGGAGGAACTCGGCCACCTGGACGAGGCGCAGGCATCGCTTCGTGAGGCGCTGGGGCACGATCCGAGCCACGCCGGAGCCTGGGCACGGCTGGCGACCCGGCTCGGGGACAAACTTTCCGCGGCGGACCAGATCGCGATCGAGGACCTCCTGGCCGATCCCAACCTCTCCGCTGGTGAACGGTGGCCGCTCCTGTTCGGCCTGGCCCACACGCGGGACGCCCGCCGCGAATTCGAACTTGCCGCCGCCCTCCTCACCCAGGCCAATGCTCTGCAAAAAAACGACTTCCAGGCGCGGGGCCGGGGATATGATCCTGCATCGCACCAGTCGTTCGTCGACCGGTTGATCGCGACGTTCACGCCCGCGTTCTTCGAACGTGTGCGAGATCTGGGCATGGAGACGGAACGGCCCGTCTTCATCGTCGGCATGCCGCGGTCGGGCACCAGCCTCGCCGAACAGGTCCTCGCCAGCCATCCCCGAGCGTTCGGTGCCGGCGAGCTGCGGTTGGTCCGCGAGGCGTTCGAGACCTTGCCCGAAGTGACGGGCCATCGCGACCGGGCGCCCCTCGATTGTGTCCCGGACCTGGAACGCGAATCGCTCCGACTTCTTGGCCAACGCCACCTCGACGCTCTCGATGCCCTGGATGGCGACGCGGACCGGGTCGTCGACAAGATGCCGGAGAACACGCTTTACCTCGGCCTCATCGCCGCGATGTTCCCGCGAGCCAGGCTGATCCACTGCCGGCGCGACCTGCGCGACGTGGCGCTTTCGTGCTGGATGACCCACTTCGCCGAGCTGCGATGGGCCTGCGACCCCGACCATATCGCCTCGCGGATCAGCGAGTATCGTCGCGTGATGGATCACTGGCGACGCGTATTACCCAGCCCGATCTTCGAGCTGGAATACGAGGCGATGGTCGACGACCTGGAAGGAGTGTCGCGTCGACTCCTGGCCTGGTGTGGCATCGATTGGGACCCGGTTTGTCTCGACTTCGACCGGGCGCGGCGGCCGGTCCGGACGACGAGCGTCGCGCAGGTCCGCCGGCCGATCTACTTCACTTCGGTCGGCCGGTGGAGAAATTACGAGCAGTCGCTGGCGCCGATGTTCGCGAAGCTTGGAGCGGGTCGGTGATCGTCGATCGGGCGAACGGCCCGTCGAAGCGGACCCCGGATTTCACCCGGGGCTGGGCTCAAGTGGCCATTTAGGCCGCCGGAGATCGGCCGACATTGCGTGCGCAACTCATCCGTTTATGTGCTCCAGAATCGGAGAAGAATGGTCTCGCACCGGCCAGGGTCTTCTTTCATCACCATGCAAACAAGACAAACCACGAACTCCGATCGTAGGTCCGTGTCGCTCCGGCCTTGATCCGTCGGCACTCAGAGGACCCCTTCGATAGGCTGACCCGTACTTGGCCACTCGGCTCGGCCAGTGCGTGTCCCGCGTCTCCAACGATCCAGACCCTCGTGAAATCCCGAAATACTTGGTCCAACGATCCGAATCCCTTGCTAAGATACTGCGGGACCGGCGCGATCGGGCGTCGGCCTCGTATCATCGGCTTCGACACGAATCGCTGGTCACTGGAGGGAGTCATCGACGATGAATTGTCCACACTGTGAACGACCCTCCCTGGTCGAGACGATGGCCAAGGGAGGCGTGCTCGTCGACTTCTGCAAGACCTGCAAGGGAGTCTGGCTCGACCGGGGTGAGGTCTTCCTGTTCAGCCGCAGGCCCAGGGACCTCGAGCAAATGCTCGGACAGGCGCCGGCCGATCCGTCTCCCTCACACCGTCACTGTCCGCGATGTCAGATACCGATGGAAGAGTCGCCATTTCTCCGCGCGGACCTGATGGTCAACCGTTGCCCCGAGTGCGAGGGCTACTGGTTCGACGCGGGCGAGCTCACCAAGGCGATGGAGGCCGACCGCCATGCCTTTAACCTCGAGGCCGACGACTGGGACGCCGGCGAGAGCGCCGAGGGCCTGATTTCCTCGGCGAACGACCCGACCGAATCGGCGCTCGACGAGCGCGGTCACGTCCGGATGCGCGACCTGGCTTCCGGAATGCTCCCGCTTCCCAATCTCTGGATCCGGTCGGCCGGAGTACTGGTCCTGCTCTACGGCATCCTGGGACTCGTCCTGATCGCCCTGGCAGAGCTCCAGGTGATCACGACGGCCGTGGCTGTCGGGATCGGCGTGGCGATCATCGTCTTGCAATTCGCCTTCGGCCCGTGGCTGATGGACCTCGCCTTGAGGTGGATCTACAAGTTCTCATGGGTCCCGCCGGATCAGCTCCCCGCGCATCTGCGCGAATTCGTCGAGCGCGTGGCGGCCGAGCAGAATATGCGAGTCCCCTGGTTCGGCCTGATCCACGACGGGGCCCCGAACGCCTTCACGTACGGCCACCATCCCAACAATATGCGGATCGTGATCACGCAGGGAATCCTCGACCTGCTGGAGCCCGAGGAGGTGGAAGGTGTCGTCGCGCACGAGATCGGCCACGGCAAGAACTGGGACATGCTGCTGATGACGATCGTCCAGCTCGTCCCGCTCCTGCTCTACTTTGCCTTTCGCACAGCGATGGAGGCGGGCGGGAGAGGCAAGGATAACGCCTACCGGTACATCGTGGCCGTCGGTGCGTATGTCCTGTACATCGCCAGCGAGTACATCGTCTTGTGGTTCAGCCGCTGCCGCGAGTATTACGCCGATCGCTTCGCCGGCCGGGTGACCGGCAACCCCAGTGCTCTGGCCTCGGCGCTGGTCAAGATCGGCTACGGGCTGGCTGCACGAGGGACCGTACCGCCGGCCGAATCCGAAGACGAGTCCGGGGATCGAAAGGCCAAATCCAAGAAGAAGCGTGCGGCCCCGACCCTGGACGCCCTCGGCGCACTGGGGATCTTCGATCGGAAGTCGGCCGTAGCCATGGTGGCCAGCTCCGCCGCGCTGGGATTCGACCGGTCGAGCCCCGACGGAACGGAATTGCGCGAGCCCACCGTCAGCAAGGAAAACCTCAAGAGCGCGATGCAATGGGACCTGTGGAACCCGTGGGCCACGTTCTATGAGCTGGGTTCGACGCATCCGCTCATCGCACATCGGCTCCAGTACCTGGGCGACCAGGCCGCGGTCATGGGTCAAGAGCCCTACGTCGTCTTCGATCGGCGCAAACCCGAATCCTACTGGGATGATTTCGCGGTCGATCTGCTCGTGATGTTCTTGCCGCTCCTGTTGATGCTGCTGGGACTGGGTGCCGCGGCGGCCTGCCTGGCCGCGGGCGTCGTGGCCATGGGGTCCCAGGCCATGCTCGCCATGATCGGCCTTCCTGTGCTGGGACTCGGCATCGGATCGCTGATCAAGACGTTCCTGGTCTACCGGGGCGATTATTTCGCGCCGCTGTCGGTGGCGGGACTGCTGCACAAGGTGAAGGTGTCGAACGTCCGCCCCGTGCCGGCCCGGTTGCGGGGAACGATCATCGGCAAAGGTGTCCCGGGCTTGATCTGGTCCGAGGACTTCGTGATGCGCGACGGCACGGGCATCCTGTTCCTCGACTACCGACAACCCCTGCACATCTGGGAGTGGCTGTTCGGACTGTTCCGCGCCGGCCAGTTCGCCGGCAAGCCGGTCGAGGCGGTCGGCTGGTTCCGACGCCGCGCCGGTGCCGTACCTGGAACTCAAGTCGATCACCGTCGATGGCGTCCGGCGGAATAGCTATGCCCGTCACGGCCGATACGCCTGGGCCGTCGTCCTCTGCCTCGCCGGCGTGGCTCTCCTGGTTGGCGGACTCTTGCCGGGTTGATGCTCGCCTCGAGCGCTGGGATCTGGTGGAATCGGATCGTCGATTCCCGATTCAATTGACGTAATACCCTATGTAGACGGGATTTATATCCTATGACCATCCGCAGTCCGGGAATTTGACTCCATGGTTTCTCAGCCTCTGAACCTTCTGCCATGTCTTCGGGATGGTTAAGAGGCTGTATCGGGTGAAGCTGTCGCAGTCACCGCTTTTATGTGGGACCGCGGCAGCCTGAACAAACGTCTCATGGACCACGACGGGACGAAGGTGCCACTCGACAAAACCGCACGAGAGAAGACAATAGAGAGGAAGTGTCGCGCACAGATCGGCACGGGGGTGGACGTTCGATGCGATCAGCCGGATCGTTGGATCGTCCGGGATGGGAGTTTCCTAGCAGGTTGGGCCATGTCCGAGATCTCATTCTGTTGCCCCAATTGCGGACACGCCTATCGATTTGCCGCCGACCTGGGGGGGAAGCGGGGCCGTTGCAAGGTCTGCAAGGAAGTCTTCCGGGTCCCGGCGAATCCGCGCCGGCAGCCGGAGATCGTGAAGCGGCCAATGCCGTCACCGCCGCAAGCGCAAGTGGCGGGCCCGGCGAATCCGGAAAAGATCGTCTTCAACTGCCCGACCTGTGGTCACGGCTACCGGCTCGCGGCGCAACTGGCGGGGAAGCAGGGCCGCTGTACGGCCTGTCGCGGCATCTTCACGATTCCGACACGATCCCAGTGGTCCGCTCCTGGAGCGGTGGTGCGGGAATCGGTGCCCGCGAGCCGGGGCCGGGAGCCTGAGCCACCCTCCCGGGGACGTGCGCCGAACCCGGTACCGGCCCTGCCGAAATCGTCGGTCCCGAACGGAGCGCATTCCGACTCGCCCCCCGAGCTTGGGCCGGATCACGGCGCGATGACCTTCATCCCAATCCCGGACCAGGACGATGACGACCCGGAATGGTGGGAAGTCGACTCGTCCGAAGCGATGCCCGCAATCTCGGCCCGCGCTGGCCTCCAGGCAACGGCGACACCCGTGATGGCTCCCGCAGCCCCCGCCTCGCCGGTTCGTACCGGGGACGCCGTGCGGGAAACGGCGGCCGCGAAGCCACGACGGCCCCAGTGGGTGACTCATGCCGTAATCGCCGGCGGGGTGATTAGCGGCGCATTTTCCTTCGCGGTTGCCTATACCGTCGTCTCCAACGCACTGAGATCGAATCGACCGAGCGTCGCGGATGGGGCGAAGCCCGGGGTGAAAGGCCCTGCCCTCGCGGTCGCCGAATCGACCCAATCCCAGCCCGGTCCCGCATCGAGCGCAACGGCGAGCGGTACCGCGGCGCATCAGGCCGTCCTCGACGCGCTGGCCAGCGCCTACAACGACATCGCCGACGGATATGCCCAGATCCGCGATCCCGCGTCGATTCCTGGCGGCGAGGCCCGCATCTCCCGAGCCGTCGAGCGATTGAAGGCCGCGGCGCAGCACGGTCGGAGTCTCACTCCTCTCGAGGCCGACGAGCGGACCGCGTTCGCTCGATCCAGCGGCCCCCCCCTGCTCCGAGCGATCGACCGCGTCCTCCAGGAGCTTCGTCGAACTCAAGGCGACCCCGGGCATCAAGTCCGAGTTCGACCGCCTGATCGCCGCCTACACCCGCTCTCGAGATGAGATTGACCGGGAGATTCAGGGGAACCCTTCAACATTAGCCAACCCGGCCGGTCCACGGATCACCAGACCGCCGGGTGGTACCGGGCCACGTGTCCCCGGACCCTCGGGACCTCGCGATCGTTTTCGCGGGCGACGGTGAGCATTACCGAAAAACAGGGGCTCGGGAGGCCGCTTCGACGTCCGCTCCGATCCCCCATGCCAACCCCACGATACCATCACCAATCCTGTAGCACGCCGTGTCCAATGCCCGAGGTGACTTCGCGCGAATCGTGAGCTTTTGTTCCGGCCGTAGCGTCATTATAATGCAAGGGTCCTAGTACCGTTCCGCCAGTCGCTCTCCTCGTTTGACATCATCTTGAGGCCGCCCGTGTCCGAACCGAACGCCTTCCCAACGCCGACGGGAGACGAGGCACTCCCCGAAGAAGCCGGAGAAGATCTCCAGTTCGACCAGGCGGAGTTCGCCGCGCCGGCCAGTGCAGCAGGTCCGGCCTGCACGGTCTGCAAACAGCCGATCGCAGAGGAATACTACGAGCTCAGCGGCAAGGTGTTCTGCGCGCGGTGTCGCCACGGGGTCGAGGCCGCTTTTCGCGGCGGTTCGCGATTCGGTCGAGCGATCAAGGCGCTGGTTCTCGGCTCGATCGCCGCGGTTGCCGGGGCTGTGATTTATTACGCAATCATCCGGGCGACCGGCTGGAATATCGGCATCATTGCGGTCCTGATCGGCTTGATGGTCGGTGGTGCCGTCCGAAAGGGGTCGGGGAATCGCGGCGGGCTCGGGTACCAGTTCCTCGCCCTGTTCTTGACGTATTCCGCGATCACGGCGATGCTCGTCCCCATTGCCCTCGAAGGCAACGCGGCTCACGTGAAGAAGGGCGAGGCCGAGCAGGCTCAAAAAGAGGCCCAGGCGTTGCTCGAGAAGATCGAGCGCGATCGGGCCAAGACCAAGGCTAAAGCGGCCGTGGCTCCAGTGGGCGGGGCGGTGAAGTCCCAGGAAGCCGAGGCGGCACCGAAGCCGGCGCCGCCGTCTGCGGATGGCACACTCGTCGTAGCCAACGACGCCAAGGCGGAGAAGGCGGCCGAGGACGTGGTCGCTAAGGAGGTTCCCGCCGACAAAGAACCACCGCCCAAACTTGCGGATTTCCTCGTAGCTTTGGTCATTGTGATCGGTCTGTGCTACACCTTCCCCATTCTTGCGGCATACGGTGCGCCCATCTCCGGCCTGATCTTCGCCTTCGCCCTGTGGGAAGCCTGGAAGATCAATCGGCGGTTAGTTCTGGCGTTCAACGGGCCGTTCCGCCTGGGTACAGCCGATCCCGGCGAACCGGCCCCCGAGGTGATCGACGATGAACGGTGAACCGGCGAGCCCCTCAATTGTCTCTGCGTTCTGGTGCCCGTCGTGCGGTGGCGAGGTCGGGTCAAATCTCCTGATTTGCCCAGGCTGCCACTGGTTAGTCCACAGTGACCGGCTCAAGGAGCTGGCTGGCTCTGCCGAGGCCGCGGAACGCCAGGGCGATCCGTCCGGCGCCCTGGCTTTCTGGCAGGAGGCGATGACCCTTCTACCGCCGGAGAGCCGCCAGCACGCGACCATCGCCGGCCGCATCAGCCGGCTGAACCGACAGGTCGAATCACGGCCGGTTTCCAGGACGGCCGCGGCGCCGAAGTCCCAGCCCCGCCCGGGCGGTCCGGCGACCGGCTCACGATGGTCGGGAGGCGTGGTTTCGGGGGTTATCGGTACAGTCGCGGTGGCTGTCTGGAAGTTCAAGGTTCTGGCGGTCTTACTCCTCTCCAAAGGGAAGTTGCTCCTGCTCGGTCTGACCAAGGCGAGTACGTTCTGGTCGATGCTCGCGGCCTTCAGCGTGTACTGGACGGTATTCGGCGGTTGGTTTGCTCTGGGCTTGGTCTTGTCGATCTACATCCACGAGATGGGCCATGTCGCCGCCCTGATGCGGTATGGCGTCAAGGCCAGTGCGCCGTTGTTCCTACCGGGCATCGGGGCGGTCATCCGACTGAAACAGGGTTTCATCGATCCGAGGCAAGACGCACGCGTCGGATTGGCTGGCCCGATCTGGGGCCTCTTCGCCGCCGTGGCCTGCGCCGGCATCTACGCCCTGTCCCACCAACCGATCTGGGCCGCGCTGGCGCAAGTGGGAGCTCTCATCAACTTATTCAACCTGATTCCGATCTGGCAGCTCGACGGCGGACGCGCATTCCGCAGCCTGACCCGCCCGCAACGCTGGCTGGCGGTTGCCGCCATCGCCACCGCCTGGGCCCTGGCTCAGGAAGAAGGCCTCTCGCTCCTGCTGCTCGTGTTAATGGTGGTTGGAGCCGCTCGCACGGTCGTGGAAAGGCCGGCTCAAGAGCCGGATCCGGGGATTCTCATGCAGTATATCGGCCTGGTGGCGACCCTCACGGCTCTAAGCTCGCTTCCCGTGCCCAAACTGGCCTGAAGCCTGGTCGAATGCTTGACATTCTCAGGGTTGGCGGTATCTTAAGAACTTTGGCACTCTGAGAATCAGTCTCGCTGCGCGCCGTGCTAGAGCAGGGAATGCGTGCGGGGCGAGCCTGTTGGAGCATCGGTTCGAACCAGCCGTTGGGACCCGATGTCGCGGCGGTGAGGTCAAGGGAACGGAACGACGGATACATGCCCACGATCAACCAGCTTGTCCGAAAACCGCGCCGGCCGGTCAAGTATAAGACCAAGGCGCCCGTCCTGGAGTCCTCGCCGTTCAAGCGGGGCGTGTGCCTCCAGGTCAAGACGATGACGCCCAAGAAGCCCAACTCGGCGCTGCGGAAAGTCGCACGTGTGCGGCTATCCAACGGCAAGGAGATCACCGCTTACATCGGTGGCGAAGGGCACAATCTCCAGGAACACTCGATCGTCCTCGTGCGGGGCGGTCGCGTCCGCGACTTGCCGGGCGTGCGCTATCACATCGTCCGCGGCGTGCTCGACTGCCAGGGTGTCGGCGAGCGGAAACAGGCGCGTTCCAAGTATGGCGCTCCCCGCAAGAAGGCCGCCGCGCCGGGGGCCAAGAAGAAATAACGTTCACGGATTCCAGATTCGAGATTCCAGATTCCCCATGGAGAGACGATCCCTCCAGTCTGGTTCTTGTGCCTTGGAATCGGGAATCCGCGAATTCTGGAATCTGGAATCGGCAATCTGGAATCCCAAGCTGAGAGGGACTGACCCGTATGGCCCGGAAGTTCACCGCCAGCAAGACCCACCTCCGCCCGGACCCGCGATTCGGCTCGAAGCTGGCCGGCAAGTTCATCAACTGCGTCATGCACGACGGCAAGAAGAGCGTAGCGATCAAGATCTTCTATGACGCGATGGAGCTGATCCACAAGCGGCTCCCGAATGAAAACCCGATCGATGTGTTCACGCGTGCGGTGGAGAACGTCAAGCCGCTGATCGAGGTCCGCTCCAAGCGCGTTGGCGGTGCGACGTACCAGGTCCCGATGCAGGTTAACAAGAACCGGCAGCAGACCTTGTCGATCCGATGGCTCCTGATGGCCGCCCGCGAGAAGAAGGGGCGGCCGATGGCGATCAAGCTCGCCGACGAGCTGGTTGCCGCCTACAACCGGGAAGGGGCCGCCATCACCCGCCGCGAGAACGTCCACCGCATGGCCGATGCCAACAAGGCGTTCGCCCATTTCGCGTGGTGAGCGAGCCCGATCGCTCGCGCGAAGCCTCCGACTGTCGGGCCCCGAAACCCCGCCGCACTCATGGCTCAAGACCCGCTCAACGTGCTCTGGGTAGAGCCCACGTTTCCGGGCCGGCTGGGTGCCGTTGCCGACTGGCTGGTCCGCCGACGGGGATATCGGTCGTGGTTCTACTGCCATTCGCTCGATCCGCGCGAAACCTGGCCCGCCTCGGTCGGCCAGGGGCTGGAGGTTCAGGTCTTCGGCGTGGGGGGTGTTGGCGCGAATCGGCCGTGACCTGGTCTCGCGCGATGGAACGCAGCCTGTGCTACTCCTACGGATGCTGGGAGGTCCTGGAACAGCGCCGGCCCCGCCCGATTGACCTGATCGTCGGCCGTTCCGCGGGGTTGGGCTCGTCCTTGTTCGCGCCGGTCTACTGGCCCGCCGCGCCGGTGGTCAACTTCCTGGATTATTACTATCACGCCCACCGAAACGACCTGGCCGACGAGACCGGGCCCGAGACTCCGCCGGCTTACTTCCACTGGCGACGGTCGATGGCCGCGATCGATCTCCTCGACCTCGAACAGGCCACGCTGGGCTGGACACCGACGGACTGGCAGCGCGGGCTGTTCCCGACCGAATATCGTGACGGGCTCCTGGTGTTGCACGACGGCGTTGACACGCGCCGTTTCGTGCGTTCGGCCTGGCATGCCGCGAGGACCGGCGGTCGCACCATTGCCGGTCGTGCGATCGCCGATTCGACGAGGGTCGTCAGCTTCGTAGCCCGGTCGTTGGACCAGGTTCGCGGGTTCGACCGGTTCCTGGCAACCGCCGACGCGGTGCTCCGCGACCGGCCCGACGCCTTGATCGTCGTGGTGGGCGACCCGATCGTCAAACGGAGTCTGGATGTCGCGTTCCATAACAAGGATTACCCCGCACATTTGCTGGCCGGGCGACCGGTCGTGGACCCGCATCGGCTCTGGTTCCTGGGCGCCTCGACGCCGGCGACCGTAGCGGAGGTCCTGGCGGCCAGCGATCTGCACGTCGCGCCGGGGCGTGTCTATCCGGTCGCGCGGTCGCTGCTCGAGGCGATGGCCGCCGGCTGCGTCGTGCTGGTCTCGGACACCGAGCCGCACCGCCAGGTCATCCGTCCTGGAGAGACCGGCCTGCTAGTTGACGCTCGAGACGCCGACACCCTGGCGCGACGGGCTCTGGCCGTGCTGGATGACCCGGAAGCCCACCGGCCGCTCGGCGACGCCGCGGCGCAATTCGTGCGCGAGCGATTCAGCCAGGACGCGTGTCTACCCCAACTCGCCGAGCAGCTCGGCAGCCTGGCCGCCGCCCGGGGAGGATGGTGATGAACGTCCTCTTCATCCATGACGCTTTCCCCGCCCAGTTCGGACGACTCGGATTCGAGCTACACCGACGATACGGTTGGAAGTGCCAGTTCCTGGTGCAAAGCCTCTCGAGCTGTCCGACGCCGACGCCCGAGATGCTCCAGGTCCTCGAGTTGTACCAAATGCCCCTGACGGCCGAGCACAAGTCCGGCGAGGGCATCCCCTGGCCCCAGATTTACGGCCAATACCTCGAACAATGCCGCTCGGTCCACGACACCATCAAGGCCAAGACCCAGCTCCGCCCCGAGCTGGTTGTCGCTCACGGCGGTCGTGGCGCGCCCACGCTGTTCCTCCGCGAGTTGCTCGACTGCCCCATCATCAATTATTGTGAGTATTACTTCGCGAACAACCATCGCGACATCTCTTACCGAATCGACCTGCCGCCGGCCGAGCCGGCCCCGTTCTTCCCGCGCTGCATCAACGCGCCGACCCTGGCGACGCTGGTTAACTGCGACGCCGGCTACTCGGCGACACACTGGCAGAAAGCCTCGTTCCCGGCGCGGTTTCAGTCCAAGATCGAGGTGCACTTCGATGGGATCGACCTGGAGCTCTACCATCCTGGTCCGGCGCCGCGACGAATCGGGACGACGTCGATTCCGCCGGGCTCGCGCGTGGTCACGTTCGTCTCGCGGGGACTGGAGTCGATCCGGGGGTTCGACGTGTTCATGCAGACGGCCGATCGGATCGCTCGGCAGAGGTCCGACGTGCTCTTCGTGGTGGTCGGTGGCGAGGAGATCCACTACGGATGGGATAAGCTCCACACCGGGGCACCTAGCTTCAAGCAGTGGGTCCTGAGTCGGGGGAGCTACGACCTGTCGCGGTTCCTGTTCCTGGGACGCATTCTCCCCGAGCAACTGGCCGACATCATGCGGATCAGCGATCTGCACATCTACCTGACGGCCCCGTTTGTGCTCTCGTGGTCGCTGTTGAATGCGATGGCCTGCGGCTGCGTCGTGCTGGGCTCGGACGTACCGCCGGTCCGCGAGGTGATCCGTCCGGGCGAGAACGGGCTGGTCGAGCCTCTGTTCGACGTCGAACGCCTGACCGAGACGGCCCTGCGGGTGCTCGACGACCCGGCCGAATTCGCCCCACTGGGCCAGGTCGCCCGCCGCACGATCGAGGAACACTACAGCCTCGAGGTTTGCATCCCGCCGCTCAAGGAGTTCTTCGAGCGAGTGGCTGGGATCGAGGCCAATAAAACGTCCTGATCCTTGGTGAAATCAGACCGGCCTGCGCTCCCGGAGAGGAGCCAGGCCGGTCGAGAGTAAACTCACGAGCTGTCGGGACTGGGGATCAGTGCTTGGCGCCGGCGACGGTCGCCTCGTCGCGATAGCGAGCGTAGGCCGGCCCCTTGTCGGCGAGGGCCTCGAGGGCCTCAGGCCGGATGCGGACCTCGGCGTCGAGATGGGCCTTGAAGCCGGTCCCGGCCGGCACCAGGTGGCCGAGGATGACGTTCTCTTTCAGGCCGACCAGGTAATCGACCTTGCCGGCCAGTGCCGCCTCGGTGAGGACCTTGGTCGTCTCCTGGAAGCTGGCCGCCGAGATGAAGCTCTCCGACTGTACGGCCGCCTTGGTGATCCCCAGGAGCTGGGTGCTGGCTGCCGCCGGCTTGGGCCGGATCCACTCGGCCTTGCGCCCGTCGCCGGACTCGACGCGGAGGTTCTCCTGGTCGAAGTGGTCGCGGGGCACGATGTCGCTGATCCGGAACTCGGTGTCGCCGGGGTCCTTGATCTTCACGCAGGTCATCAACTCGTGGTTGACGCGGCGGAACTCGAACTTGTCGATGACCGAGCCGGGCAACAACGGCGTGTCGCCGACGCTGTCGACCCGCACCTTGCGGAGCATCTGGGCGATGATGATCTCCAGGTGCTTGTCGTCGATTTCGACGCGCTGGGAGCGATAGACGTTCTGGATCTCACGAAGGAGGTAGGCGCTGGACGGCCTCCTCGCCGGAGATCCGCAGGATGTCGTGCGGCACGAGCGGCCCCTCGACCAGGGCATCGCCGGCCCGGACGCGGTCGCCGCCGTGAACGCGGAGGTACTTGCCGTGCGGTACGAGGTGCTCGCGCTCGATGCCGCTCTCGTTGCGGACGATGATCGTCCGCTTGCCCCGGCGCTTCTCTTCCAGGAGCTCGACGCGGCCGTCGATCTCGGCGATGACCGCCGGCTCCTTGGGACGCCGGGCCTCGAATAGCTCGGTGACCCGCGGCAGGCCGCCGGTGATGTCCTGGGTCCCGCCCACCTCGCGCGGGGTCTTGGCCAGCAGGGTGCCGGCGGAGATCATCTGCCCGTCGTTGACCTCGATCGAGGCCCGCTCGGGGATGTACTTGTAGTCGAGCGTCTTCCCCTCGGCGTTGACGATGACGACCTGCGGGTGGAGGTCCCCCTTGTGCTCGATGATCGTCCGCCGTACGTGGCCCGAGGGGTCGATCTCGATCTTCATCGTCTCGCCCTCGACGATGTCGTCGAACTTGACCTGGCCGCCGACCTCGGCGAGGATCGGGATGTTGTGCGGGTCCCATTCACACAGCATCTGGCCGCGGTTGATCTGCTGGCCGTCCTCGACCATGATGATGGCGCCGTCGGGTACGTCGTACTTCTCCAGCTCGCGCCCCTTGGCGTCGAGGATCTGGATTTCGCCGTTGCGCGACAGGGCGATGCTCTTCCCCTCGTCGTTGATCACGATGTTGAGGCTGACGAACTTGACCTTGCCGTCGCGCTTCGACTTGACGTCCTTTTCTTCCACGCCGCGGGTGGCGACGCCGCCGATGTGGAACGTCCGCATGGTAAGCTGCGTACCGGGCTCCCCGATCGATTGCGCGGCGATGATCCCGACGGCCATCCCCGCCTCGACGAGCTGGCCGGTCGCCAGGTCCATGCCATAGCATTGCCGGCAGACGCCCAGCGAGGCCTCGCACGTCATCGGGCTGCGGACCTGGATCTTCTCGATCTGCATGTCCTCCAGCTTCTTGGCGGCGGCCAGGGTGATCATCTCGTTTTCCTTGACGACCACCTCATCGCTGATCGGGTCGATGATGTTGACCCGGCTGACCCGGCCCCGGACCGACTGCACCAGGCTGACCTCGACCTTCTCTCCCTTGTAAATGACGCCCTTGGTGATGCCCTGCGAGGTCCCGCAGTCTTGCATGGTGATGACGACGTTCTGAGCGACGTCGGCCAGCTTTCGGGTCAGATAGCCGCTATCGGCCGTCTTGAGCGCCGTGTCGGCCAGACCCTTCCGCGCGCCGTGCGTCGAGCTGAAGTACTCGAGCACCGAGAGGCCCTCGCGGAAGTTCGCCTTGATCGGGGTTTCGATGATCTTGCCCGAGGGCTTCGCCATCAGGCCGCGCATGCCGGCCAACTGGCGGATCTGCTCGACGCCGCCGCGGGCTCCCGACTCGGCCATCAGGAAGATCGGGTTCAAGTAGGTCTGGCCCTCGCGGACGTCGTTGCGCAGGGCCTCCATCATCTCAGCAGTGATCCGTTCGCGGGCGTGCGTCCAGGCGTCGAGCACCTTGTTGTACCGTTCCTGGTCGGTGATGATCCCGCGCTGATAGTGCTTGTTGTGCTTGGAGACGTCCTTCTCGGCCTCGGCGATGATCGCGTCCTTCGAGATCGGCGTCTTCAGGTCGTCGGTCGCGAATGAAAGTCCCGAGCGGCGTCGAACTCGCGGAAACCCAGGTCCTTCATCCGATCCAGCAGCGCGATGGTCTCGCGACGGCCCAGGATCTGGTAGCAGTCGGCGATGATCGCCTGGAGCTGCTTCTGTCCGAGGGTCTGGTTGTAGAACGGCATCCGGGCGTGGAGGATATCGTTGAAAACGACCCGGCCGACGGTGGTCCGGATGATCATGCCCGGCGTGAACTCCTTCTCGCCGTCGCCCCGCAGCCGCTTGTGACCGGGCAGGCGGAGCTTGATCATCGCGTGCAGCGCCACCTTCCCCTGGCTATGGGCCAGGAAAACTTCGTTGGGCGTGGCGAAGACCATGTTCTCGCCGTTCTCGTTGGGGCGGCTGACCGTCAGGTAGTAGGCCCCCATGACGATGTCCTGCGTCGGGCTGATGATCGGGTTGCCGTTGGCCGGGCTGAAGATGTTGTTCGTCGCCATCATCAGCGTCATCGCCTCGACCTGGGCCTCGATCGACAGCGGCAGATGCACGGCCATCTGGTCGCCGTCGAAGTCGGCGTTGAACCCCTTGCAGACCAGCGGGTGGATCCGGATGGCGTTCCCTTCGACCAGCACCGGCTCGAACGCCTGGATCCCCATGCGGTGTAGCGTGGGGGCCCGGTTCAAGAGCACCGGGTGGTTGCGGATCACTTCCTCGAGGATGTCCCAGACCTCCTCGCTCCGCCGCTCCAGCATCTTCTTGGCCGACTTGATCGTGTCGGCGTGGCCCAGTTCCTTGAGGCGGCGGATGATGAACGGCTGGAACAGCTCCAGCGCAATCTTCTTGGGCAATCCGCACTGGTGAAGCTTCAGGTCAGGGCCGACGACGATCACCGAGCGCGCCGAGTAATCGACGCGCTTGCCCAGCAGGTTCTCGCGGAACCGCCCCTGCTTGCCCTTGATCATGTCGGTCAACGACTTGAGCGGCCGGTTCGAGCTGCCCAGGACCGGGCGCTTGCAGCGGTTGTTATCGAACAGGGCGTCGACAGCCTGCTGGAGCATCCGCTTCTCGTTGCGGATGATGACTTCCGGCGCATTCAAGTCAACCAGCTTCTTGAGCCGGTTGTTGCGGTTGATGATGCGGCGGTAGAGGTCGTTCAGGTCGCTGGTGGCGAAGTTGCCCGAATCCAGCAGCACGAGCGGGCGGAGGTCCGGTGGGATGACCGGGATGCACTCCAGGACCATCCACTCGGGACGGTTATCGCTGTCGCGCAGGGCCTCGACGACCTTGAGCCGCTTGGTCAGGTCCTTGATCTTTTGCTTGCTCGAGGTATCGACGAGCTGCTGGCGAAGCTCCTTGGACAGCGCGACCAGGTCCAGCCGCATCAACAGCTTGCGGACGGCCTCGGCGCCGATGTCAGCCTGGAAGCCCTCGCCGTATTGTTCCTTGGCCTTCCGGAACTCCTCCTCGGTCAGGAGATGTCGCTCATTGAGCGGCGTATCGCCCTTCTCCACGACCACGTAATCCTGGAAGTAAATGATCCGTTCCAGGCTGGTGGTGCGCATGTCCAGCAGCGTGCCCAGGCGGCTGGGCATGGCCTTGAAGAACCAGATGTGAACGACGGGCGCGGCCAGCTCGATGTGGCCCATGCGCTTGCGGCGCACGCGGGAGTGGGTCACCTTGACGCCGCAACGGTCGCAGATCATCCCCTTGTACTTCATCCCGCGGTACTTGCCGCAGGCACATTCCCAGTCCTTCTCCGGCCCGAAGATGCGCTCGCAGAATAGTCCGTCCTTCTCGGGACGATAGGTCCGGTAGTTGATCGTCTCGGGCTTCTTGACCTCCCCGAATGACCAGCTCCGGATGTCGTACGGACTGGCCAGCCCGATCTTGACGGCGCCGTAGTCGTTGATACGATCGTAGGCACTTTCGCCCATGCTCACGAGACACTCTCCTCTGCACGTCCCTGGCCGTGCCGAAGTGGGGGGGTGGTTGGTGGGTGAAAGCGGCGGTCTTCCCCATCCCGACGGATTCAGAATGGCCGCCCGGTGTGTCCGCTCACATCACGTTGCATCATCAATGCGTCCGGTTGTATCAGCCGATCACGGATCGATCCCGAGCCGGTTCGCAAGATGTTGACGAAAAAAGTCCGCGGGCAATCCTCCGGACACGCCATGAGGATTGTCGCGGTCGAAAACAGGTCGTCCCAGACCCCAATCGTCCAACCGGCATCCTCCTTGACCGGGCTCCCGGATGTCTTTCTTGTTCCCAGCAGCGCCAGAAGCGCGACAGCGGCGGCAACCTCGCTGCCTCCATCTTGCCAGCTCGCCTTCCGATAAAATCGCATCTTATCATCCTACGCAAGACTTGAACCATTTCCAAGGAAATTCTTCTTGCTCGGGGCATTTTTTTCAAGATTCCTGATTCACTTTCCCGAGCACGGGTTCGCCACCAACCATCTATGCATCGATCTATTTTCGAACGGAACGAGCTGGTGCTCCCGGTCGGGCGTATCCGGCCGATTTGAGGCCGCAGATGACCATTAATACGATAAATATAAATATGTTCATCTAAATTGGGAGTGTGGCCCGGCGCCGAGCATGTCGCGGGCGGCAGTCGCAAGATCAGCGGACGTAAGGCTCAACGCTCGGTACTGGAGACTTGGGAAGTGATCCCGCCGCGAAGGCCACTCTCGAACCTTCAGGGAATTGGGGCGAGTTTCCCTCATGGTAAGGCTGTTCCTCTGGTCGATAATCCTATCGATGATGCCGACGACTCCGGTTCTTGCGAACGGGGAGGGAACTGGGAGATCCTTGGACGATTGGCGTCAGTCCGTGTGTGAGTGTGTGTCCGGTCTACAGCGAAGAGCCAGGTCCCGAGGTGCGGGCCCTTCTCGGCAGGGTCCGCCCGGTCTTGAGAACTCTTCGGGCTCCAGGATAGAGAGGCGCCCATGCGTCGGAGACGCCATCGCCGCTGGCTGTTGCCGTTGACGTTGGGTGCCATGCTGCTGGGTCCGGAGGCTCATGCGCAGCCGGGTCCTCTCCCGCCCGCGCTGGATGAGCGGGTCTCTCCGCCGAGTGCAGGAGATCAGCGGTCGGAGCTCGGCGCGGTGGAGAGAATGATGCCGGTACCGGCGGCGCCGCGGCCCATTCCCGGCCCCGCGGGGGCCGGCCTGTCGCGCGGTGGGATGGACGCCCACGTCCCGAGCGGCTTGCCGATCAACCTCGCGACCGCGATGTCCCTGGCCGGACTCCGGCCGCTCGACATCGCCGCGGCGACGGCCTTTCTCCAGCAGGCCCTGGCCTTGCATCTCCAGGCCAAGGCATTGTGGATTCCGAACGTCAATGCCGGCGTCGATTATTTCCGGCATGACGGCGTGCAGCAGAACATCTTCAGCGGCGAGAACTTCCGCAAGGGGCGTCAGTCGTTCTTCGTCGGAGGCGGTCCGTTCCTGAACGTTGGGCTCACCGACGCCATCTTCTCTCCTCTGGCGGCGCGGCGGGTGGTCGAGTCGCGACGGGCCGATCTGCAGACGGCGCGGAACGACGTCTTGCTTCAGGTCTCGCAGGCGTTCTTCAACCTCCAGGCGGCGCGCGGGCGGCTGCTTGGTGCCGGGGCCTCGATCGACCGCGCCGAACTGCTGGTGAACTTCACCAAGGGGCTGGCCCCGAGCTTGATCGCTCCACTGGAGATCAATCGGGCGCAGACCGAGCTCCAGAGCCTGCGTCAGACCCAGCAGGTCGCGATCCGCGACTGGCGGGTGGCCAGCGCCCAACTGGCCGAAATCCTGCTGCTCGAGCCGTCCACTCTGCTGGAACCGATCGAGCCTCCGTTCCTCCAGGTCACGCTCGTACCGTGCGATCAGACGCTTGAGGAGCTGGTGCCGGTCGCCGTGCACAATCGCCCCGAGATCGCCTCGCAGCGCGAGCTCGTCGCCGCGGCCGAGCAGCTCCTCCGCCGGGAGACGCATCGTCCGTTCCTGCCCGAGGTCTACGTCATCAGCCCGACCTCGGCGACCGGTCAGCTCGCCGCCGGCAACCTCTCCGCCGGCCCGAATGGCCTGCTGAACAGCAACGGCTCGGCGTTCAATGTCGAGCTCTCTGCGGTCTGGCAGCTCCGCAACGGCGGGATCGGCAATATGGGGCTGATCCGCCAGCGCCGGGCCGAGAAAGACCTGGCGTCGATCACGTTCACCCGGACCGTCTTCCGGGTCAAGTCCGAGGTGACACAGGCCGTCGCCCGGCTCCAGACAGCCCGCCTCCGGGTGGTCGAGACCGAAGAAGGCGTTCGCCAGGCGATCGAATCGGCCGACAAGAACTTCATCGGCCTGCGCGAGACGGCCCGGCCCGCCGGCGAGCTGCTCCGCCTGATCGTCCGCCCCCAGGAGGTCGTCGCCGCGATCATTGCACTCGAGGGCGCCTACGAGCAATACGCGTTCGCCATCGGCGAATACAACACCGCCCAGTTCGACCTCTACCGAGCACTCGGCCAACCGGCGCAGTGGTTGACCTCGCAAGCTGCCCAGGGCCACGCACCCCTCGCGGACTCGAACGCGGGCGCGAGTCCGGCCACACCGCCGACACGTTGACGTGACGGCACGCACCGAGTCCAAATACGCACATGGACTCTTCCGTCGGACCTGCGTATCCTTCGTGTGTCAACGCGACTTCGCGTGGCGTATCCACGCCAGCATGAATGATCTGTCTGCAAGGCAAGCGAATCACTTATGAACCCCATCGTCTTCGCACTGCGCCGGCCGATCACTGTGATGATGCTGGTACTGGCCCTGGGCCTGGGCGGCCTCTTCAGCATCTTCCGGATGCAGAAGGACATCTTTCCGTCGCTCAACCAGCCGCAGCTCTACGTCATCCACAACTATGGCGGGATGGATCCGAAGCAGATCGAGGGCCTGATCACCAACCAGTACGAATTGTTCTTCCAGTACATCAACAGCGTGGAGCACGTGGAATCCCGGTCGATCCAGAGCATGGTGATGCTCAAGCTGTTCTTCCAGCCCGGGACCGACATGGCCGAGGCGACGGCCCAGACGGTCGCCTACTGCAACCGTGCCCTCTCGATCATGCCGGTCGGGTCACTGCCGCCCTATGTGGTCCGGCTTGACGCGGGCAGCCTGCCGGTCGGCTACCTGGTCTTCGAGAGCCCGAGCCGTTCGGTCGGCGAAATGCAGGACCTGGCCCTGTACCGGGTCCGGCCGATGTTCTCCGGACTGGCAGGCATCTCGTCGCCGCCGCCGTTCGGCGGCAACATCCGGACGATCGTCGTCAACGTGGACCCCGACCGCCTCCGCTCCTACAACCTCTCGCCCCAGGACGTCGTCGATGCCATCGAACGCGGCAACTTTATCAGCCCCTCCGGCAACGTCACGATCAAGGATCAGATGACGATCGTGCCGGCCAATACCCTGGTCGTTGACCCGCAAGAGCTGCGGAACGTCCCGCTCAAGCTCGGGGAGAACGTCTATATCCGCGATGTCGGCACCGTGGCCGACTCGACCGATATCCCGGTCGGTTATGCGCTGGTCAATGGCCGCAAGTCGGTCTATCTGCCCGTGGTCAAGCAGGCCAGTGCCTCGACGCTGACGGTCGTCGACGCGGTCAAGCAAAACCTGCCGCGGTTCCAGGCCGCCATGCCCGACGACGTGAAGGTCTCCTACCAGTTCGACGAGTCGCCGATCGTCTATCGTGCCATCGAGAGCGTCGGCGTCGAGGGGGCGCTGGGTGCCGGCCTGACCGGACTGATGGTGCTGCTGTTCCTCCGCGACCTGCGGGCGGTGATCGTCGTCGTGCTGAACATCCCGCTGGCCCTCCTGGGGTCGATCGTCATCCTGGACCTGACGGGCAACACGATCAACATCATGACCCTGGGCGGCCTGGCGCTCGCCATCGGCATCCTGGTCGACGAGGCGACGGTCGAGATCGAGAACATTCACACCCAGATGGAGCACACGCCGTCGATGTCGCGCGCCGTGCGGCAAGGGAACATGGAGACGGCGGTCCCGCGGCTGCTGGCCCTGTTGTGCATCCTCTCGGTGTTCATCCCGTCGTTCATCATGAAGGGGGCGGTGCGCTCGCTGTTCGTGCCGCTGTCACTGGCCGTCGGCGGGGCGATGATCACCTCATACCTGCTCTCCAGCACCTTCGTGCCGGTGATGAGCGTCTGGCTGCTGGCGAACCGGCCCGGGACGCACGGCCACGGAAACGGGACTGAGGCGAAGCCGGGGTTCTTCACGCGGATTCAGAACCGATTCGAGCGAGTCGTCGAATGGACGGTGGCGCATCGCTTTGTGGTCGTGCTGGCCTACCTTCTGGCCACCGGAACCGCGGTCGTCGTCATCTGGGGACATCTGGGCCGCGAGCTCTTCCCCAGGGTCGATACCGGACAGTTCCAGCTCCGCGTCCGGCCGCCCCAGGGGACCCACTTCGAGCTGACCGCCAAGGTGGCGCAGAAGACGCTCGAGGTGATCGCCGAGGAGGCGGGGCCCGACAACATCGACGTCACCATGGGCTACGCCGGGGCGAACCCGCCGCAGTTCACCATCAACATGGCCTATCTTTGGAGCCGCGGATCCGACGACAGCCTGCTCCGCGTCGGTCTCCGCGAGGGGAGCGGAGTCGATATCTTCGAGCTCCAGGAGCGGTTGCGGAAAGCCTTGCCCGAGAAGGTCGGCCCCTGGTTCCGTCAGGAGCTGCGGCTCCTGGGACTCAACCGCGAGCAAGCCGACCGCCGGGTCGCCGATATGATCTTCGCGTTCGAGCCGGGCGACCTGATCTCCGAGACCATGAGCCTGGGCGCCCCTGCGCCGGTGGAGGTCGTTGTGAGCGGTCGGAACATGGCCGACTCCAGCAACTTCATGGACAAGCTCCGCGCGGAGTTCGATGGGATTGGCTCGCTCCGCGACGTGCAGATCCAGCAATCGCTCCACTACCCGACCGTCCAGGTCATCCTCGACCGGCAGCGGGCCGGCCTCAGTGAGGTGACGGCCCGCGATGTCGGCCAATCGCTGATCGCGGCCACCTACTCCAGCCGTTACACCACGCGAATCTACTGGCGCGACGAGGTCAGCGGCAATTCCTACCAGGTCCAGGTGCAGGTCCCGCAGCCGAAGATGACCGAGGCGACCGACGTCGAGCTCGTGCCCCTGACCACGACGGCCAATCGCCGGCAGGCGGCGAAAGTGACCGACTCCCCATCCAACCCGACTCCCCCCTTGCTGATCCGCGACGTCGCCCGCGTCATGCGGAGCGAGATGCCCGGCGAGGTTGACCGCTACAACATGAGGCGCTGACCTGAGCTTGACGGCCAACATCGAGGGAGAGGACCTCGGCCGCGTGATCGACCGGCTCGATGCGGCGATCCGACGCGCCGGCGAGCCCCCCCGCGGGATCGAGGTCGAGCTGCGCGGACAGGTCCGGCCGATGCGAGAGATGTTCCAGTCGCTGGGGATCGGCCTGCTCGTCGCCGTGATCGTGATCCTGATCATGCTGACGGCCTACTTCCAGGCCCCCCTGCTGGCCATCACGGCCGTGGCCTCGGTGCCGGCGGTCCTGTGCGGCGTGGAGTTGGCGCTCTGGATCACGCGAACGACGTTGAACATCGAGTCGTTCATGGGCGCGATCATGGCCGTCGGCGTGGCGGTCTCCAACGCGATCATGCTGGTCAGCTTCGGCGACCGTCATCGCCGCGAGGAGGGGATGCCGGCCGACCGTGCCGTCATCACCGCGGCCAAGGGGCGGCTCAGGCCGATCATCATGACCGGCTGTGCGATGATCGCCGGGATGATCCCGATGTCGCTGGGCCTGGAAGAGGGGAGCGAGCAGAACGCCCCACTCGCCCGGGCCGTGATCGGCGGCATGGCCCTGGCGACCTTCGCCACGCTACTGGTCCTGCCGGCCGTCTTCGCCCTCTTGCTCGGCCGCGCCTCCAATCAATCCCCCTCGCTCGACCCGGACGACCCGCAGAGTACCCACTATGACCCCATCCACCAGGAACCTGCCGATGAGCCCTGACGCGGTCTTCGGCGAACCGAGGAGGGATTCCGGATTCGAGATCCCCGATTCCGGATTCGAGACTTCCGATCCCGCAAGGGATTCCGGATTCGAGATCCCCGATTCCGGATTCGAGACTTCCGATCCCGCAAGGGATTCCGGATTCGAGATCCCCGATTCCGGATTCGAGATCCCAGATCCCTCAATCGTCCTCATCGGGAATCTCGAATCCGAAATCTCGAATCCGCAAGTTGGGCAACGGCGATTTCTCCAGACAAGGTCCGGCCCTGGCGCTCATCTCCCTGAGCCTGCTCCTGGCAGTCGGCTGCCAGCATTCCGACCGTTCGCCCGGAGAGAAAGGCGCGACGGCCAGGAGTGAGGCCGGGAAGACCGCCGGGATTCAGGTCGTGCGGCCCGAGAAGCGCGACATCCGCTGGATGGTCGTCCAGCCGGGGACGCTCCAGGCGTTCGAGGTGACCCCGATCTACTCGCGAATCGCCGGCTACGTCCAGAAGTACCGGTACAACATCGGCGACCGCGTCAAGGCAGGCGATGTCCTGATCGACATGTGGATCCCCGACCTGGACGCGCACCTCGCCCAGCGAACAGCGGAAGTGAAATCCGCCGAGGTCCAGATCGGAGTGGCCCAGAGCGGCGCTACGGGCCACCCAGGCGAAGCTCGAGACGGCCAAGGCCCGGATCCGATCGGCCGAGGCCGGGGTGAAGCGGTCGCAAGCCAGTTACACGCGATGGGAGTCGGAATACAAACGGCTCGAGCAGCTCGTCACCCAGCGCGTCCTCGACGTGCAGGTCCGCGACGAGACGTATCGCCAGTTCGAGGAAGCCATCGCGGCCCGCGACCAGGCCAACGCGATGGTTTCCGAGATGGAATCCGCGCGCGACCAGGCGGCGGCCGATCTCGACCGGGCCGGGGCCGATCTCGAGGCCGCGCGCTCTGCGCTGATCGTCGCCAAGGCCAACGAGCACGAGGCCCGGGTCAACGTCGAATACGGCCAGATCAAGGCCCCTTATGACGGGGTGATCACCCAGCGGAACGTCAGCCCGGGCGACTACCTCGAGCCCGGCGGCGGCACCAACGGCCGGCCCTTGTTCGTCCTCGAGCAAACTGACCCGCTCCGCGCCTTCGTCGGGGTCCCCGAGTTGGCGTCCTTCTTCGTCCACGATCACGACACGGCCCTCATCCGCTTCCAGGCGATCCCGGGCGCGACGCGGGAGGGCAAGGTCGTCCGCTCCGGCTTCTCGCTCAACCCGTCCACCCGCACCCTCCAGACCGAGATCGATATCTCCAACGCCGACGGATATCTCCACCCCGGCTGGTACGTAACCGTCACCATCGCGATCGCCCGTAAGCAGGTCTGGACCGTCCCTTCGAATGCCATCCAGTTCCAGGGCGGTCAGGACTACTTCGTCTTCCTCCAGATCGACGATAAGCCGGTCCGCGTGGCGGTCATCATCGGCCCCTCCGACGACACCCATACCGAGATCCTCCGCAAGTACGTCCCCGGCGACCCGAAGAACCCCCCACTGGCCAACACCGTTGACTGGCCGACCTTCGACGGCACCGAGCGGGTGCTGGTCGGCAACTTCGAAGTCCTCTCCAAGAGCCAGGCTGATTCGGCCAAGAACTCGCAAAATCGATAAATGCCGGACGCCGCCTCGGCGACTTCGCACTCCACCCGCTCGAAGGCCTGCGCCGCCGCGACCGCCGGCCAGGGAGTGCGCCCAATCCGTCGTCTCAGGTTGTCCGCCCCGAGGCCCTCGATCGCGCAGGCGGGCAGGCCGTTGCACTCGCCCCGGTCGTGGACCACGCCCATTTCGCCGCGGCCGAGGACCTCGAGGAGATCGTAACCCTCCGGGACGGACCTGGGGCGGAGATCGATCGGTCCCGGGCCGTCGGTCATGCCAGCTTCCCAGAGGAAGACGTGGTGCGACACCTCACCACGCGGTTGCAATCGTGCAACACGATCAGACGAGCGCCTTCTCGCGAGCTATGAAAACTGAAAGGGCTCAGCGGCCCATCTCTCAACGGCCGCAGTCCCATGGTAGGCCCGTCGGACTCGGAAGACTTCACTTGGTTGATCGAACGTTTTTGAATTCTCTGAAACGCATCCATTGAAATTTAATCGGGAAAATCGGCTCATGATCTCAATTCGACGGTCGTCCCGCGAGGACCGGAGACCTCGTACTCCCGTCCGGCGGCGGAACCGGGTCTGTCCTGTCCTCGAGGGTCTGGAATCCCGCGTTGTCATGTACTCGGCCACCGGCAGCGTCTGGCCGAATCCGCAACTTATCACGATCAGCTTCATGCCGGACGGGACCAATCTGGGCGGTGGGGTCGCGAGCAATCTCTTCTCGACGTTCAACAGCAAATCGACGCTGGCCGGCAAGTGGGAGAACGTCATCCTTCAGGCCGCCCAGGTCTGGGCCCAGCAGACGAACATCAACTTCGAGGTCGTCCCGGATAACGGCGCTCCGGCGGGATCGGGCCCACAGGAGCAGGGCGCTTCCGGGTTCGGCGATATCCGGATCGGCGGCTATAACTTCAACTGCTCCACGCTGGCACTGACCTATCAGCCGCCGCAGGACAACAACTTCTCGATCGCCGGCGACATGACCTTCAACACCGGCCAGACCTTCAACATCAATTCGACTTACGACCTGTACACCGTGGCGATGCACGAGTTCGGCCACGCGCTCGGGCTCAACGAGAGCAGCGTCAGCAACGCGGTGATGTTCGGTACCTACACCGGACGGAAGACCGCCCTGGCCAGCGATGACATCTCCGGGATCCGGTCCATCTACAGCGGCAATGGACCGCGCACTGCCGACGCCTACAACACGGGCGGTGCTTCCAACAGTACCCTGAGCACGGCCGCGTCGATCAACTCGACGATCTCCACGTCGACCTTGACGGCACTCGTAACGAACCTCGACATCTCGACCGCCGGCCAATCGGAGTATTTCACCTTTACGGCTCCTTCCGGAGCGGGGAGCACACTCGAGCTCGACATGCAGAGCAGTGGCCTGAGCATGCTGTCGCCCAAAGTGACGGTCTACGCCTCGAACGGCTCGACCGTGCTGGCCACCGCCAGTGGCGAAGGACAGTTCGGCGCGACGCTCACGGTGAGCCTCTCGAATGTGACTGCGGGCGAGAAATTCTACATCCTGGCTCAGGGGGCGGATACGACGCAGATGGGCACGGGCGACTATGCACTGGGCCTGAACTTCAAGGGGGCCACCCCGCCCACGCAGGCCTCGCCCATCATCGCGGAGGCCGACGGTACTCCCGAGCACACCGGCGGCGGCCAGGCCGACAACTCGGGCAGCTTCGAGTACGGCATCGCCAGCCCGGTCATCACCGGCATCACGCCCGACAATGGCGTGAGCAATCAGGACGGCATCACCAACGTCCCAAACATCTCGCTCTTCGGTTCGGCGCCTTCGAATGACGTCATCACGCTCTACTGCGATGGCAATGTGATCGGCACGACTACGGCATTCCTCACCGATACGTGGACCTTCGACAACACCGCGACCACGCTCAGCGATGGCATCTACTTTTTCACGGCGATGGCGACCGACCCGACCGGGTATACGACGCCGCTCTCTTACTCTTACGAGGTGACGATTGACACCCACATGCCGCAAATCCCCGTGCTCAACGACATCACGCCGGACACGGGACTCAGCAGTACGGACGGCGTCACCGACGTGAATACGCCCACGTTCTCGGGCACGTCCGAGCCGTTCGACGTCATCAACCTGTACAGCAACGGCGGCAGTCAGCCGTTCGCGACGACAGAAGCCGACATCTCCGGCCACTGGTCGTACACGGTCGGTCAATCGACGCAATCCTCGAATTCGGGTCAGTCCTCGAATTCGGGTCAGTCCTCGAATCTGGTCGGGGGTCTCCTTGGGCTCGTCGGTTCGCTGCTGGGAGACGTCGTCGGCCTGCTGGGTGGTACGACCTCGTCCTCTCCGGGATTGCCCGACGGGACGTACAACGTGACGGCGACCGCCATGGACATCGCCGGCACTACCAGCGCCTCGTCCTCGACCTTGACGGTCGTCATCGACACGCAGCCCCCGCCGGCACCCGTGATCACCGGCATCAGCCCCGACACCAGCAGCAACCACGACGGCGTCACCACGGCACACAACTTGACGTTCTCCGGGACGGCCGAGGCGGGCGACTTGATCGACGTCATGCTCAACGGCGAGTTCCTGGGCACGTCGATGGCGGGGACGAACGGCGCCTGGACGTTCAATGATATGGCGGTCACCCTGCCCGACGGGAACTACAACATCACCGCGCAGGCGGAGGACGTTGCGGGCAATATGAGCACCGGGTCGTCGCCGTACAAGGCGACGGTCGAGACGATGTATCAGCCCGCCATGGCCGGGGTGAGCCTGTCCACCAGCGCCGGCCTCAGTCTCCTCGGCATCGTCCTCATTCCGAGCCAGCAGTCGTTGTCGGTCGTCGGCACCGCGACGCCGAACCAGAGCGTGCAGGTCCTCCTCAATGGTTCCTCGGTGGGAACCGCGAGCGTGAACGGGCAAGGGAACTGGAGTTTCAGCTATGTGCCCTCGTCGTCCAAGGTCGCGAACGGGATCTACGCCTTCTCGGCGGTCACGACGGACGGATCGGGGAACGACAGTTCGCCGTCTCCGGTTATCCAGATCCAGGTCGGTGGTTCCGGGGCCCCGACGGCGGCAACGCCTCGTTATTCCTCGGGGACCCTCTCGGGCCAGGCGACCGCCGGCAGCCTGGTCACGATCGTTGACGGCGATGTTGTCCTCGGCATCGTGTCGGCCAGTGCGTCCGGCGCCTGGAAGTTTACCCCCACGCTGTCGAGTGGCAAGCATACCATCATGGCGTCGGCCACGAACAGCAACGGAAACACGAGCCTGCTGTCGGGCGGATTGACCGTAAACGCATGAGATGTTTTCGGAGACGATCTGGTCTCTCGTGAAGTCCGGACCCGGCGGGCCTTCGTGTGGGCCTGGCTTGTCGGGGAGCGACGGGCCGACTGGGTCGGCCATATTCCTGATCACGCATCGCTCGAGTGCCTCAAGAAAGGGAGACGGGTATCTCGAAGACCCCGAGTCAGTCCTCATCATGTCAGGGGATCTTATGAGCAACTCGATGTTGACCTTCGAAACCGACAAAACCCTGAATACCCTCGCGATTCGCCCCCGACGGAGGAATCGACGCGGCCTCATGGCGGGCCTCTCCGTCGAGTTCCTCGAAGTGCGTGCGCTGTTGAATGCCTCGCCATCACTCGCGCCGATGCTGACGGTTGAGCCGAACGAGACGATCGATCTGGCCCAGGATCTCGGCACGTTGACCCAGCCGGTGGGCGTTCTGGGCTCGATCGGCAACGGTCCGGCTGGGGCCGCGGACGTCACCTGGTTCCACTTCCATCTGGACGACGCCAGTCGGGTCGATTTCCGGGTGAACACACCCGCCGGAAGTCCGCCTTTCGCGAGCGTTCTCAGCCTCTTTAACGACGATCCCCAGGATTTCAGCGACCCGTATGACGTGGACGGCTACCGTTTGCTCACGCAGGTCGAGGCGAACCCATCGGATGGGATCGCTGACCAGAGCCAGGACCTCGGACCGGGCGATTATTTCGTAGCCATCAGCGGCGCGGGGAACCTTTACTTCTCTCCCGTGATCGCAGCGAGCGGCTTCGACGGTACGACCGGGAATTATGAGCTCACGATCGACGCGACCGACCTCGGCCTTTCCGGTGATGGTCCCACGGTCCTCTCGTCCAATCCCGCGGAAGGTTCGGTCTTCGACAGCTCTCCGCTGGCGATCCGGCTGGAGATGAGCAATGCGCTCGATCCTAACACGATCATTCCCGGCCAGACGGTCGAGCTCCTCGCGAACCCGGATGGCCATCTCTTCGACGGATCCGGGAGTCCCGTCGCGCTGGCCTCCGTGAATTTCTCCGCTGCGGCCGACGAGCTCCAGCTCTTCCCCCTGGCGCCACTGGGGCCCGGCAATTACGTGGTGCAGCTCTCCGGCAACTCGAGCACGGATTCGGCCGTGATGGCCGATCCGGACGGCGTCCCGCTCGGTGAGTCCGCACAGCAGCCGGCCGGTGCGGATGAGTTCATCACGTTCCAGATCGCCGGCATCGACGGTATCGCCGGCGCGACCACGTCGGATGACACGGCGGCCACGGTGCGCAATCTGGGCGATGTGACAGGCACCGGGATCGTACATGTCAGCGGCGCCATCGGTGTCGATCCGTTCTACAACCCGACTGATCCCGACCCGCAATTCAACCCGGCCAACCAGGTGGATCTCTATCAATTCCAGGTCGAGGGGCCCGGGCGGTACGCGATGCTCGCCGAGGCCTTCGCGGGCCGGATCGGCTCGCCCCTGGATCCCGGCATCAGCCTGTGGGAGCTCGACTCCGCCGATGGCCAGCTCGTGTTCCTCGCCGGCAACAACAACACGCTCGATCCGACCCCGGGCACCGACGGTTCGACCCCCTTGTTCACGGACTCGGCGTTGACCATCGGCCTGACGGCCGGAACCTACTACCTCGCCGTCGCCGACGGCTCCAACACACCCTCTCCCCTCGAGTACCAGCCGCCCGGCAGTCCCGGCCTCTTCGATCCCAACCAGGCTCAGAGCGCGCAGCTCGGCTGGAGCACCGGCTCTTACGTCCTGAATCTCCTCGTACAGCCGGCCACGACGCCACCGCGAGTTGCGACTTCGTCGCCGGCCAGCGGCCAGGTTTACGACCAGGAGCCCACACAAATGACCGTGCAATTCTCGGAACCCGTCAACATCCCGCAGCTTGCCTACCAGGCGTTCACGATGACCGGTCAGGAGTCGCTCCCCGAGGTCTTCGTCGAGGGATCGGACGGAACAGAGTATAATCCGCGTTTCCTGTCGTACGACCCTGCCACTGACACGGCCACGTTCCTGATGGTCGACCGACTGCCGAATGGCTCCTACACGCTGCATCTCTCGGGGCCGGGAGGCTTGATGGACCTCGGCGGCAACCCGCTAGTCGGTAACGATCCGAGTGGCGACAACGTAATTCCTTTCACGGTCGATGGGCCCGACGGCGAGGTCTCGGGCAACATGGCCGAGGGATACGCGATCGTCGCACAAGTCGGCCAGGCGAATGCCCAGCCGATTGGGGTCCTCTTCCCCGACGAGCTTCAGGCCGGCGTGACCATCACGCGCGGGACGGAATCGCCCGCGAATCCTTCGGCGTATTCCATGCAGGACGAATATGCGATCCAGCTCCTTCAGACGCAGAGCTACTCATTCTTGCTGAGCGGCAATGACCTGCCGGCGGGAATACGAGTAGCCGTGGAGGCAGCTTCTGGGCAGGTCATTGACCTGTCGCCCTCGTTCGACCAACTGCTCTTCTTTGCCCCCCTCCTGGCCGGGGACTATACAGTCATCGTCAGCGGATGGTCCCCAACCCAGTCCCCGGGCCTGTCCTACCAGTTGACCGTCGCTCTCTCCGGGCAACAGGACAATCCGCCCGCGCTGGTGGACGGTCCGTCCCCCGCACTCCAGATCCAACTGGAAGGCGTTGCCGGCGGCGCGGGGTTTTCGCCCTCGAACGGTTTCAGCATCGTGGGCCCCTTTTCCGGCGGAGCCGGAGGGACAGGCTCGACCTTGGTCGGTTCCGGCAGCGGCTCTCCGGTCGATTCCACTACGGGACCCGCTTTGACCCTGGCACAGGTCCAGTCCGCGAGCAGCCTGACGGTCCTGGGCATGGGCCCGCTCGGCGGAGCCAACAGCGGCGAAGCCAGTCCAGGGTCGGCGACAACGATCCAGCTCGTCCTTGGACCGACCCAGTCTACGTCGCCGGTTTTCAGCCGACTCGCTCTCAATCTGGTCACGCTGACACAGGTATTGCCGTTCGATCGCGACGGCGAGGGGATCGAGCCGGTGCAGCCCTTCGACAAAGTCACGATTCAGGCGCTCGACCAGCCCTCGACGCGTGCCGTAGAACCGTCCCCGGGCGCCGTGGTCGATTCCGGGACGGCAGGGGACCTCCTGGCCGCGGAGCCATCGCCGTCGAATACCCTTCGACCCAAACCCGGGCGGGAGGTTCCGATCGATCCGGCCGAGGCCACCCTGACCGAAGATTCCCGCGGCGGCATCGTTTGTCTCGGGTGCCGAACTCGCGACGGCGGCGGCCGCGGCCGTTGATCGGGACCAGAAGTCAATCGGGACCGGGACCTGGGTGGCGCGGTTGGTGATCACCGGGGCGATCTTTGCCGCCGCTTTCCGGACGCGAGCGACCGTTCGCGGCCTAGAGTGGAGGAAGAAGGTGTTGGGGAGGACGATCCGATCGGAGGGACCGCTCGTGCCTCAACCTCGCTTCGCTCGAATGTCGCACTTGTGGCCGGCCGGCGGTTTCGCCGATTCCGTCTCGCGCCGATCCCGTTGCAGAGTCCAGTAGTCGAGGCCTTCCAGCCTGACTCCCCGTTCCTTCAGGCTGGAAAGCCTAACGCGGCCTTCGGCCGCAACCCCATCGGGATTCCCGATTCGCGATTCCGGATTCCCGAAGGGGAAGGATCCGGGAATCCGGAATCGCGAATCCGGAATTCGGAATCCCCAGAGGCGCGGAGGCGGAGGGATCCTACGGAGGACGACTCTAACCTCTTCGCTTGCCGGTATCTTATGGACCTCGGATTCGACGATCAGAGTGAAGATTCGCGCGATTCCCGACGGCTCGCGAAGGGGAGCTTCTCGATGCTGAGGGCTCGCAAGCGGGAATTGCTCGACGAGCTGCGTTCGGGCTGGGTCGAGGGCCGACCGGCCCAGCCCGAGGAGCTCCTCGACCGATGGCCCAATGACCCGGTCGACGACCCGGACGCCGCCAGCCTGCTGCTGGAGGACTACTTCCAGAAGCGACGCCGCGGCCACGAGACCAGCCTCTCGGATTATCACGAACGATTCCCGGAACAGACGAGGACGTTCGGGAAGCTGCTCGCGAAGGAGACCCTGCTCCGCTCCATGGGCGGCGAGCACGACGGCACGTCATGCCCCCTCCGCCTGCCCGACGTGGGTGACGAGGTGTTCGGATTCCGCCTGTGCCGTCCGCTCGGAGAAGTCGCCTTCGCTCGGGTATTCCTGGCGAATCAGGCCGATCTGGCGGGTCAACCGGTCGTCTTGAAGGTCAGCGATATCGAGGGGACCGAGCCGCAGACCCTCGCCCAGTTGCTCCACACCAATATCGTCCCCATCTATTCCCTCCACGAGGATCTCCGCGCGGGCCTCCGGGCCGTCTGCATGCCCTACCTGGGTGGGGCGAGCCTCTCCGCGGTCCTGGCCAGGCTCTGGACCGATTCCCGGCGTGTGGTCACCGGTGAAGCGTTCGTGCGCGCGCTCGAGTCAGTCGAGGCGCCCAAACCCACCTCGAGGGCCGAGGAAGCAGCGCCGCGGGACGAGCGGGAAGCAAGGCAGAACGCTCTTCCCTCGACCCGCCGACAGGACCCGGCGATTCCCCTGTCCCTCCTGCGGACGATGAGTTATGAGCGCGCCGCGGCCTGGATCGTGGCTCAGCTCGCCGAGGGACTGCACCATGCCCATCAGCGTGGCATCCTCCACCGCGATATCAAGCCGTCCAACATCCTCATGAGTGCCGAGGGTCAGCCGCTACTCCTCGACTTCAACCTCGCTCAGACCCAGGACGACGACCCGGCGCATGCGACGATCGGAGGGACCGTGGCCTACATGGCCCCGGAACACCTCCGCGCCCTCGTTGGACGAACGCCGGAGCTGATCGGCCAGGTGGATTGCCGATCGGACATCTATTCACTGGGAATGGTCCTGGCCGAGATGCTCACCGGCCACCGACCGTTCGACCAGAGCGGGAGCTACTCCGCGCTCCCCTTGCAAATCAAGGCAATGGCCGCGGAGCGGAGCCAGACGGTCCCTTCGATCCGTCGAGATCGGCCGGATCTTTCCTGGGGTCTCGAAAGCATCGCACGCAAGTGCCTGGCCCCGGAGCCGTCACGGCGATACCAGGAAGCCGACCATCTGGCCGACGACCTGCGCCGCTTCCTGGAGGATCGCCCCCTCAAGTACGCGCCCGAGTTAAGCCGGCTGGAGCGCCTGCGGAAATTCGCGCGCCGGCACCCGCGGCTGGCCTCCTCGGCCAGCGTGGCCGTCGGGGCGATACTGATCCTGCTGGCGGTTGGCACGGCACTGGCGGCCGCCCGTTCTCAACTGGCCGACGCACAGGCGCGCGACCTGCTCCACGATCATGACGCGGGCGTACTGAAGGCACTCTGCCTGGTCAATACGCGCCTGGAGATGCAGGACCACCTGAGCGCGGGGATCATCGCCTGCGAGCGGACTCTCTCCCTTTTCGGCGCCCCCGATGATCCAGATTGGGAGCAGAACCCCGCCTGGCTCCGGCTCGCACCGAAGGAGCAACTCCGCGTGGCGGAAGACCGTCGCGAGCTGCTCCTGCTCCTGGCCGACGCCCGCGTCCGTCAGGCCGTCGGGACCAAGGAATCCTCAATCGCGGCGCTGCGGCTCCTCGATCGGGCCGAATCGATCCCCGGCCTGCTTCCGTCGCGGGCGCTCTGGCTCGACCGCGTCCGTTACTTGTCCCTGCGGGGCGAGACGGAGAGGGCTTCCCTGGCCCGCCGGCGCGCCGAGGAGACACCCGCCACCACGGCGCGGGATCACTACCTGATCGCGGCTGCAATGGTGCGGCGCGGCAGCGCGGAGACCTTGCGGGCGGCCATTGCCGAGCTGGACGAAGCCCTCCGGCTGAACCCACGCCATTACTGGTCGCTCGTCCAGAGGGGAATCTGCCACCTGGAGCGTGGGGAGCTCATCGAGGCTGCGGGCGACTTCGGCCAGTGCACGGGCATCTGGCCGGAATTCTCCTGGGGCTATTTCAACCGCGGCTGCGTGCTCGACCGAGTGGGTAGCAAGATCGCGGCCGTCCAGGACTACACGGCCGCCCTCGAGCGGGATCCCGACCTTGTGCCCGCATACGTCAACCGCGGCCTCGCCCGACTGGAATTGAAACAGCATGCCGCGGCGCTAGGGGACTTCGATCGGGCGCGAGACATGGGCGCGAACGACGCGATCACCTCCATCGGCCGCGGCATCGCCCTTGAGGGCCTGGGTCGCCATGAAGAGGCCGATGCGGCCTTCGCCCGAGGGTTCGCGCGTGCGGAGGGCGACCACCTTCCGCCCCGACCTGTGCGCGGCTGGCCTGGGCTTACGGTTTCGCCATCTCAACGCGAGACGCCGTCAGGGCGCGAGCGGCCTTCGACGATGCCCTGCGTTTCGATCCCCGCAACGCCCAGGCCCTCTATGGACGCGCCATGATCGCGATGGGCCGGGACGAGAATGCGGGCGCCCTCCGGGACTTCGACCGCGCCATCGAGGCCGACCCCAACCGCAATGAAGCCCGACGCTACCGCGCGATCCTGCTGGCTCGCAAGGGCGACTGGAAAGCGGCGTCCCTCGAGATCAACCATTGCCTCCAACGCGAGCCTCGGTCCCCGGCTACGCTCTATGCGGCCGCCTGCGTCGCTGCCAGGGCCTACGCCGTCTTCGGCACCATCGCGACCGCGGACCAGTCGCTGGATCTCCTCGATCGGGCCCTGGCCGAAGGTGCCGACCTCTCGCGGGCCGCGCAGGACCCCGACCTCGTCGCGATCCGCCGGCAGCCTCGGTTCCTGAACCTGGTCGGACGAAGCCAGGATCAGGGGGTCGTCTCGTCGTCCGAGCGGCCTTAGTCAGCGTCATGTGGAACCAACCGATCACGTCGCGGAGTCGCGAAACCCATGAATTCCACCGTCATCAGGAACTCGTCGAACGCCGAGGCGAACCGCCAGTCGATGCTCGCCTGGGAGGCGATCATGAGCCTCGAGCGACTGCACCGTGTCACGAGCATCCACAAGGAACCCGTCCGGGAGCGAAGGCGCATCCTCCAGGCCGCCAGCGAGCTGGTCGAATGCGCAGTCATTCGTCGGAATCCCGCCCCAGCAGGATGAGGAAGTCGTCTTCCAGGGCGAACCGCTCCTGACGTCCTGGGACTGCACTCAGATCGCCACCATCCTGAACGATCCGAGCCTGTTCGCGGAATCGGGTTATGTGCATCATCAACAACGTTCGAGAAACGAGCTGGGGGGTTCGGTTCTCGCGTATACGTGAATCTGCTGGCGGTGCCGGTCGCGGCCAGGAAGCGGCCAGGATGGATCCTGGCCTTCAACAATCGGGTGGTCGCCGGCCGCAGCCCGGGTAACCCCGCCGCGCGCAGAGGTTCGACCCCGGGGCCCGGCGAGCCCGCATCGACAACCCCGCAGATCGTCCCATTCCGTCGCAGGGACGCCGCACTGCTCATGCCATTTGCCTCGCTCCTGGGCTTCCATGCTCAATCCTATCACCGCTACCATCACATCAAGGAACTTCTGGTCGGCCTGACCCGCTCGCTGACCGCGGCGATCGATGCCAAGGATGCCTACACCTACGGCCATAGCGAGCGCGTGGCCCGCACAGCCGTCGAGCTGGGCTGCGCGCTCGGATTGCCCGAGGATGAATTGAGCGACGTCTATCTGGCCGGCCTCCTGCACGACATCGGGAAGATCGGCATCCGCGACGACGTCCTCACCAAGTCCGGGCCCCTGACCTCCGACGAGCTCAAACACATACAACAACATGTGGTGATCGGGCACGGCATCCTGACGGATCTCCACGCGATCGCCCATCTGCTGCCCGGAGTCCTGTATCACCACGAACGCTACGACGGTAGCGGCTATCCCGAAGGACTGAAGGGAGAGGCCATACCAATGCTCCCACGCATCCTTGCGGTAGCCGACAGCTTCGACGCCATGAACACCTCACGCCCCTATCGCATTGCGATGCCGCCGGAACGCATCGATGAGATCCTTCGCCAGGGAGCCGGGACCCAGTGGGACCCCGTCGTGATTGACGCGTATTTCCGATGCCGCGACCGACTCGCAGCGATCCGGCAGCGCGGACTGGGCGAATCGCTTCGCGATGCACTCGACGGTGCGCTTCGTCAGGGCACACGCACCCACGACTTCGCCAGTCTGGAGCGGTCCATCCTCAATCCGGGCTGACAATGCCTTGATTGTTGTTGACCTACGTCAGATCACGCGCTGTCCACGGTCTCGTGCAATAGGATGCGCAATGTCGAGGCGGGCCACTCCTCCCGGATCCTGGAGACCAGCGGTTCCGCCCAGGCCTGGTGATACTCGATCTCCTTGCCGCCTTGGTATGGCTTTTCGAGAAGATTCTCGTACTCGATCACGATCTGGAAGTCATCCGGAACGCCCGGCAAAGCCATCGAGCCGTACTCGCATCGAACATCGATCAGCCGATAATGGGCTGGCAGATTCCAACCAGCCCGCTCCCGGATCGATTCCACATCGGGAAGTTCTTGTTTGGGGACACGCATGCTATCAGCCTCTGGCATCATGTTAGGCCGAGGGGTTCCTCGCGTACTATCTCGATAGAAATTATAGGACTTCCCTGGACTCAAACCAAAAAGGGGTCGAAGGTCTGCGCGGGATTTACCGGTGAATCCCATGGCGGATGTGCGGGATTTCGTGTGCGAAGAGAGGAGCAGACCTTCCGTCTTGCGGTCGGTTTGATCAGGAGCCGCGCCCGGCGCCGAATCGGACTCGAGCGGTCCGGATCGTCGACGCCGACCGACACGGGAACCTGATCCTGGCTATTTGTACCGCGCCTCGGGACTTCTCGCCTAACCCGCCCATTTCTTCGAGGCAGTGGAGTCAGCCTCGATCCCAATCAGGCCGGCCGATTGGTCCAGTCTAATCTTGGACGAAATCCGGAGCGGCGCACTTTGTTTAACTGGCAGTCGCCACATGACTTATGGCATGCACGATGAGGAGCACGACTGATTCTTGCAAATCCGACAGAAAATAGCGTGACATTTCGACGTTGCCTGGCCTAAATTATATCTCGTCCGAAGCCTTTGGTTGGCTAGGCTGCCAGCTTAATCCATATGGGGCTCGCCGATGACCTCGATTCTATTCAGTTTGGACCTGATCCGGCTGACATCTGGTCTCCTGGATCACTCGGGTAGCGAATGCCCGATCTGCGATGGCCTCCTCTTGATCCATCAACCCGACGAGCGGTCGCCCGACCACCTGCTCGGCACCTGCATGGAGTGCGGGAGTTGGTTCCTCATCAACGAAGCCGAGGAGTTCATGCTCCGGCTACCTGAGGTGGAGGCCCTGCGGGACGCCCAATCCTCAACGCGGGAAGCTGTTGCATAGCGTCCCCCTGGCCAGTGAGAAGCCAGCGAGGCTCCACTCCCGTAAGGTCGATGAAGCGGAGAATCACTGTGGCGGGGATGACGACGCCCGACTCGTAATTCAGCCAGGTACGAGCGGGCAGTTCCAGGTCCTCCGCCAGCAGGGGTGCCCCCCGTTCGCCGTACAACTTCCGCCGGACCTCTCGCACCCGTAACGCCAGGGGATCGAACTGCTGTCCTCTCATCATTGACCCTCCCGTCCAACTCAATCCTCTGCAGACACTCTGGTCGTTGTGCCATTCGAATTCCGAAGGTCCAAGACGCCAAAATTCGTAGTTGCCGAGCCAGAGTGCAGCTGCTCCAGAGTTAATCAGAACGCCGAGGAAAAAACCGAAGTCTAAGTAAGTCGAGTGGGTGGTTGATGAATCGCAACCTGCCGCCGTCTGTTCTCGCCGGCCGGTTTGGTCCTAACTTCGTCTGCGTCTCGGTGAGATCCGATGCCGAGCCGTTCGAGTTGGAGGTTCGGGCCCAAGAAGCCCTTCGGCTCTCGGAGGCTATGCGGGAAGTCATCCTCAGGCCCCGAACAAGACGTCAGAACGTAGCCGAGGCGTCAGCCCCTCGACCACACGCGGACATGCATTAGCCCTCCTGATTTAGTAGGGTCCGCCCCAACTTTGGGCCTGGCCTGGGGTTGGGTCGGTCGCTGAAGGGGGGGACGTTGTCGTCAGGTCCACCGTCCAGCGCACTGACGTACCTGGTTAGATCCTGACACCCGTCCGGAACTTGCCAGCTCGCCCGTCAACGAACGGAACCTCTGATCACGTTCGTAATCTCGGAACGACATATCAAGAATCAAGCTGTGCGCGAGGTCACCGTAAATCCATCGAGGCAGTCAAGTCCTCGGTGGTGATTGTCCCGGCGCGGATCGGTGTTCCGGCTATTCTAAACATCGCCAAATCGGGTTGATCTCGGACAAAATCATTCGAGTATTCGCGCCCCGATTTCCGCGTAGTCGAACTCTGATACCGATCGCGTAATCAGAGTGACATTCGATCAGGAAGGCAGAGCCATTTGAAGATCTGGGGCAGATTCGAAAAAGCAGCGCATACCGGCATCCAGCTCGGCACGCGGTGAAAAGCGGCGAAGTGAAATTGGTCAAATGATGTGGCGCGACGAGCATGGCGCGGACGGGCCGGCCAGGCGTTCGAGCTCGGTGAGTCGGGGCGTAGTAGACAGGGCCACCGCCAATGATGCACGGGTTTCGAGGTAACGCCGATCAGACCGACAGTCGCCGTCCAACATCACCTCTCGGAAACCCTGCTTCGGTCGATCCGACGAATGGCACTAGTGCTCTGTCACAGCTTAATTTTGGGGTAGATCGACTTCAATTTGGAGCGGGCATCGTCGATCTTCATCTGCCAATCCACTCCGCGCTGGGTGCTGTTGACGTCGGTTGACCAAGCGGTGGTCTCCACTCGCGCAGCGCCTGGGCATCACCGAAGCGGCGGCCGGCTATACACTGCCGCGTCAACGAGCTGAGCTCGTTCTCGGCGATGTTCAGCCAACTGCCGTGCTTGGGGGTGTAGCAGAACTCGATGCGGCGGACCAACTGGCGAGCACGGGGCGGTGCAAAGACTTCGTAGAAGGCACCCTTGGTGTGCGTGTTCAAGTTGTCGCATACCACGATCACTCGCTCGGCACTGGCATAACGGCCCTCCAACAGCGCGGCCATCTCGATCGCCCAGTCAACCTTCGGTCTTGGTATCCCGGACGGCCACCTCGCGCCAGCCCGCCAGCGGCTCGGTGAACATAAAGATGTTCGCCGTCCCGGCACGCTCGTATTCGTAGTTGACGCGCTTGGCGTGTCGGCGCGTGGCAGGGATCGGCACGCGGGACTCCTTCAGCAATTGCACCGGCTGTTCGTCCATGGACAGGATCGGCCGCATCGAGTCGTAAGGCTTGGCGTAGGTCTCCAGCACCTCTTCCATGTGGGCCACGAACTCACCGTCAGCCTCGGGCGGGATGACCCAGTACTCGATCTTGCGGTTGGTCATCCCGTTTTTTTTTCAGAGTCCGCCGCACCGTCTCGTAACTGACGGTTTCGACGATCCCCAGTTCCACCACCTTTCGAGCTAAGAGCCGCAGCGTCCAGTTGGCATAACCCGGGGGCGGTGACCCGAGCCGTGTGGCGATGATCTTCGCCTCCTGTTCGCCGTTGAGTCGCTTCTCGACCGGCGGCATCTGTGCCTGCTGCGGTCCAATGCCTCTCGAAAGCCGTACTCCACGAGACGCTGACGAATGTTCTCGACGGTCTGCGTTCGGCATCCGAACGCCTCGGCGATGCGACGATCGGTCCAGTTCGGACCGTCCGCATCGGCCTTGAACAGGATCTGGGCGCGTTCGAACCTTCTCGCTGGTTCCCTTCAACTTCTTGATCACGGCCGCCAACTCGTCCCGTTCCTCAGCCGTAAGCCGGACAATGTACTTCTTGTTCATGGGGGCCTCCTTGTTCCCCGTATCATCCACGGTCGCGGAGGTTTCCCCAACCCCAATTTTTAGCTGTGACAAAGCACTAGCTTGTGGGCAATCGCCAGCGCGGCAGGATCCCCTTGCTGGGCGGAACGTACGACTTCGCCAACGACGGGTTCCGCTGGGGTACCGAGGACAACGAGATCACCTTCGGCGTCCGCGCGCTCCAGCAGCTCGACGCGCGGATCTATGCCAACTCCAACCAGGAATTCGCCAGCAGCGGCATCTTCAACCCGCGGACCCGCTTCTACTTCGAAGGCAACCTGATCCGGCCCATCTCCTACGAGTTCTCGTTCCAGCAGACCTACGCCACTCTCAACCTGCTGGATAGCTACCTCAACTACCGATTTAGCGACGGGTTCCAGCTCCGGCTCGGCCGCTACAAGACCCCCTTCACCTATGAATGGTACCGAGTCCACGTCTGGCACCTGCTCGCCCCCGAGCGGTCGCTGTTCGCCACCAACTTCGAGGGCAACCGCCGCTTCGGCTTCATGGGGTGGGGGAGCCTGTTCGAGAAACGGCTGGAGTACGCCGTCGGATCCTTCGACGGGCAGCGGAACTCGTACTTGAACTTCAGCAGCCACCAGGATGTCATGGCCTTCCTCAACTTCAAGCCGTTCGATCCGTGGACGGATTCCTTCCTGCAGAACCTGCAGATCGGCGGCTCAGTCGACGCGGGGATCGAGAACAATCCCCTCTCGCCGGCCGTCTTGACGACCTCGGCGCCACCGGCAGCCACCTCGACACTGAGCCCGGGATCCGCGCAGGTCCCCTTCCTGGCCTTCAACAACGGCGTGATGGAGCGGCGGGTATCGCGCCCTCTGGGAGCTGCACATGGCCTACTACTATCAGGGCCTCTCCCTGCTGGGGGCCTGGGACAGCGGGTTCCAGGATTACGCCCAGGGCAGCTCCGGGCCGCCGCCGGTCCGTGTGCCGACGAGCGGCTATTTCGTCCAGGCCGGGTACATCCTGACCGGCGAGACGATCCGCGACCGGACGCTGATCGATCCCCTGCGCCCCTTCGACCTGCGTCCGGGGCACTTCGGCCTGGGGGCCCTTGAGATGACGGCCCGATACAGCGAGCTGACGCTGGGCCGGTCGGTCTTCACCGGCGGGCTGGCCGACCCGAACCTCTGGACCAACCGCGCCCAGATGGTCGACGTCGGCTTCAACTGGTATCTCAACAAGTTCGTCAAGGTCTACCTCGACTGGGAGCACGCCATGTTCGGCAGCCCCGTCTTCTACAACGCAGGTGGCTTCCAGAAGTCGAACGATCTGTATTGGTTGCGGTTCCAGGTCTACTTCTGATCCGCGACGGCTCGGCTTCTCCATCCCCGGATTGCGATCGGAACCCCGGCCCCACCACCAGGTCTGCTGGAGCCGCCTCCGCCGCGATTTCCAGGTGATGACCGACCGGGGTGGAGCGGCCGAGCCGATCGCGAGGGTCATGCGATCTCCTCCCTCGTGCCCATGGCGGAGCCGGTGAGCAAGGTCGCCAGATCCCACCGATCATGCCCTCTTGACGGCGGTCCCGGGAGACCAGGCCAAGGTCTTCAAGTCCCGCCCTTGGACGTGATGAACACGTCGCGGCGGGGAAACTGCTCGAAATGCGAAGCCGGCTTACCGAAGTTGGTGGCGAGCACGTCGGGCGGATTGCCGGCGATCCATTCCGACAGGTCGATCTCCTCGTAGACCCCGGAGTTGAACCCGATGAGGACGCGGCACTTCCCGTCGCCGACGTTCTCGATCGAGTGCCCGTACCCTTGGGGGGAGTAACCGACGTCACCCTTCTCGAACGTCTCCGTCCGGTAGCGCCCGCCCGAGCCGAACAGCGTCATGCTGACCTTACCCTCGAGGACGTACTGCCACTCGTCGGCGGTGGGGTGCCAGTGCAACTCCCGCAGCGCCCCGGGCTCGAGTTCGAGGACCGCGCCTGTGATGGTCTTGGAGATGGGAAACTTGGTGGAATCGACCAGCCACAGCCGGCCTCCCGTGTTGTCGACGAGCGGGTCGCTGGCGAGGAGTTGCCACTTGTGCGTCATCGGCGGCTTTTTCGGTCCCGCGAGCGGGTCAGCCGCCTTCTTGGGCGGCACCTCACCCCGGGCGAAATACACCTCCTTCTTCGGGTACCCATCGAAGGTCGATTCGGGGACGCCGAAGTTCTTCGCCAGGAGCGCCTTGGGGGTGTGGGCCATCCAGTCGGTGATGCTGAAGGTGCCGAACTCGGAGAAGTAGCCGTTGTCGAAGATCAGGACGAAGTGGCACGCCTCCTGGCCGACGCACTCGAGCATGTGGCCGTGGCCGCGCGGGAAGTACCAGACGTCCCCCGGCTCAAAGTCATTCGTCTCGGTGTAACCCCCCGGGGCGAGGACGGTCGTCCGGACTCGCCCCTTGTCCACGAACGCCCACTCGGCTGCGGTGGCGTGCCAGTGGAGCTCGCGCATGGCGCCCGGGGCCAGCGTCATCGAAACCCCGGCGATCCCCTTGGAGATCGGAAGCTGCTTGACCGTGGCCTCTCTGGCTTCGCTGCCGTCCATGACCTTCCCCGCCGACTTCTCCAGCTCGTACTTGAACGTCGGCAGCTCTTCGCCCGCGAGAAGCGGGTCCGGGACGTTGTTCATGAAGCTCGGATCGCCGGCCTCGGCAGCCCTCGGGCTCGCCAGCGCCGCGGCCGCCGCGGCCGTGAGCCCCGCACCCGCCAGGAATTCACGCCTCTGCATGTTGGACATGGGAAGTCTCCTTCGTTGGTCCGTGTGTAGAATGAGCACGCACGAAGCCGCGATCAAGAGCGCCCACTCATCGAGGGGCTTCGCTCGCATCCGGCCACCTGGTCTGCCTCCGGACGCGCGATGACTGGGGCCTCCGCTGGTTATCTGCTCAAGGAATATCGCGAATAACGAGGGAGGGCCCCTTCAACGGTTGTAGCTAGGAGGTCTGGGGATGGCAAGGAGATGGCGGGATACTCGCTGATCCTGGGACCGGCCCCGGCCCGGGACATCGGGCCCGCGCCGAGCTAATCGCGCCGGTCTCGTTCGGTCGGTCACCAGGACTTGGTGATCCAGAACATCGGCGCGAAGGCGTAGTTCTCGGTCTTGGGTCCGGTTACAGGAACCTCGACTCCTGCGGAGAAATAGTCGTTGTTTCGCACGTGGAAGCGCGGGCCCGGTGTCAAACTTAGAGTCTGTCCCGGAAGCCTCGATGGCCGTCCCGTAGGGTGCTCTGTGAGCACCGAATTCGGCAAACTACGCCGGCTTGGTGCTCACAGAGCACCCTACAAAGACCTTCCGAGACAGCCTCTGAGATACGAGTAAGTCGGACCGCGGTCGTCCAGGGTGGTAAAGCCGTTGATCGAGAGATAGGTGACCAAGTCGCCCGGCCACGCATCGTGTGGGGTCCAGTACTTCCCGACGGAGAAGTCGTATTTGTAAAGCGTCCGGGCCCCAGCCGCACCGCTTGTCGGGACCGTCACGCCGGTGCCGCCCCGGATCACCCCTCCGCCGGGGAGTCCGGCGTACCAGAACTCATACACGGGGCTGAGCGTCGTCTGCCCGTTACCATTCGCGATGCTGCTTCCTGTTCCTCGCGTGCTTGATTCTCGGGGTCTCCATCTGGAGCCCTATGTTTCCCGGCCAGCCAATTAATCATAATGTGAACAGACTAAGATTTTTCCCCTAAACGACCGGCCCTGTACAGGTCCAAGTCATTTATCAGAAAACACTTGCGCCTAGTCTACTGTCATTCGTCGATCCGACTGACGCGCGCAACAATCTGCCCCTCAGGACACGGTGGACCTTCATTACCGCGCGAGCGCTCGCACGTTTCGAGAGTCATCGGGGTTCCGGCGTCCCTCGGGACGCAAGTCTGGGCTATGCGAGAAGCCTTCCGGCTCCCCATCCGCACTAACCGGGTAAAGAAAGCCCCATCGACTAAGCAACTCGGCAGAATTGATTTGACATCGCCGCGCCTTTCGAGCTGGCGTCTGCCTGAGATAGAGCCAGTTTTCCGCGAGATCGTGGGACTTTTGTCAAGTTATTTCTGCGGAGTTGCTTAGGAACCCGTGCCACGCCGGTGACTCTTGCTTCCAATCATTGCGTTCTACATGTCGATTACCACGTCTTCCTGGGGGCGCGAGCAGCACATCAATAGGTTCCCTGCCGCCGGAGGTTCGAGCGGCTCGGGATCATACTTCACCGACCCGGAAATCAACCCGCACTCGCAGGTATGGCAAACTCCGGTCCGGCAAGACCAGCGCACCGGGACGTCGCAGGCTTCGGCGAGTTCCAGCAGGTTCTGGAAGTTCGAGTCCCAGGAAACCGTAAGCCCGGCGCGAGCAAAGGAGATTCTTGGACCTTCACCGTGGGAGTCGGTCGGCGCGTGCGGTAGGGGTCGCGGCACCGCGTTCACACCCGGCGTCATAGCCTTGCCTGAACCGAAAGCTTCCGTGTGGATGCGATCGTGGATGACACCCCATCGGACGAGGCCGGCGGTCAAGTCCTCAAGGAAGGCCGGAGGGCCGCACAGATAAAAATCGGAGTCGCGAGGTACGTCCAGTTCTTTGAGAACCGTGACAGTCAGCCTGCCGGCAGCGTCGAAATCGAGACCCAATCGGTCAGTCGCATCGGGCCGGCTGTACTGGACGTGGCTCCGGGCGTGGGGTAGTTTAGCCAGCAGATCGCGTGCTTCCCGGGCGAAGATGTGATCCAGGCAGTTGCGTGCTCCATAAATCCACCAGACCGGGCGCACCGACTCCTGGGCCGCCAGCGCGTGGAGCATGGCCATCACCGGAGTCACCCCCACCCCTGCGCTCAATAGCACCACAGGAAGATCGCCGCGCCTCAGTGTGAAGGCGCCCCGGGGCTCGCTAACATCCAGCACGTCGCCTGGACGAAGCTGTGTGCTCACGTAGGTGCTGGCGATTCCGTGCGGCTCCTGCTGAATGGTGATGCGATAACGACCGGGGTCCGGCAGATTTGACAAGGAGTAGCTGCGCAGGACCGGAGGCGCGTCAGCGTTAGGACGGAGTCGCAACACCACGAACTGCCCGGGGAGAGGGACGGTCAGAGGACGACCGTCCACAGGCTCCAGCACCAGCGAGACCGCACTGCTGCTCTCGCGATCCATTCTGGCCACTTTCAGAGGCCGGAATCCGGGAACGGCCGTGGTCATCTGTTCTGGTGACGCCAATCCGGCATTCCCGGTGCGCGATCCCGGCTGCGCCATCTGTTGGAGAAGAGCCTCAAAGGAAGACTTCCAGCCCGGGCTCAGGGCCGGGATGCGCAGAGCCCGCTCAAGTTCTTCTTTGGCGGGTCCCGGAAGATAGAGCAGCGCCGTTGACCGCGGCGACCGTGAGGCGTTCGGGGCCCTGGTCAACTTTGACGATTTCATCGCCGGCGCCCACCTCACCCTCTTCTATGACGCGAAAATAGAACCCCGGGCGGTGATGCGCGACCAGCAACGCCGCCATCCTGGGCTCATCCATTCGTATGCCAACGCGGTAGCAGGTCACACGCGGCTGCGTAACTTCGAACAGGGCGCCGCCGATGCGATAGCGATCGCCGACGCAGACCTCGCTGTCGGCGAGGCCTTCCACCGTGAAGTTCTCTCCGAATTGCCCGAAAGTGAAATCGGCTCGCTTCAGTTCACGCTGCCAATAGTGATAGGAATCCATCTGGTAGACAAACACAGCCCGGTGTTCTCCACCGTGACCGGCTAGATCACCCTGTGCGTCACCATCGATGTTGAGACGCCGAACCAGGCGACGTCCCTCCACCGGCTCCTTCCAAACGGACGTGTAGACAGTCTTACCGCGCCACGCGATCTCGCGGGGTTGACCCACATTGACCGACAATAACCGTGTCATAATGGACGCCTACCTCCTATTTTCCGTTTGGCTTTTTTCTGAACACCTGGCCGTAATCGTCAACTTCGGTCGCCTCGAATGCAACGACGACCAACAGGTATTTCATCGACGCCCGTGCTCTGCAATGGCCCAGAGGCGGAGGTCTCCGAAGAGTTGAGCGAGGGCGGCGGGCTGATAGTGGGCGTTGAGGCCGCTGGGGTTGGGGAGGACCCAGGCGTGGCTGCCGCCGAAGGGGGCCTTTTGGAGGCCGACGCGGGCGTCTTTGATGCCGGAGACGATGCGGTAGGGGCCGATGCCGACGAAGGCGACGACGGTGGGGCGCCAGAGTTCGACTTTGGCTTGGAGGAGCTGGCCGCCGGCGCGAAGCTCGTCGTCGGTGAGTTCATCGGCGCGGGCCGTGGCGCGTTCGACGATGTTGGTGATGCCGAATTTGAGGTCGAGGAGGAGGGATTCTTCAAAGGGTGAGAAGACGCGCGGGGTGAAGCCGCCGCCGTGGAGGGCGGGCCAAAAGCGGTTGCCGGGGCGGCCGAAGTGGCGGCCGATGGCGGCGGTGTAGAGGCCGGGATTGATGCCCGCGAAGAGGACGATGAGGTCTTTGGCGGCGAGATCCGGGACGAGCTTGTTGCGCGCGGCGAGGACCTGGGCTTTGGTGGGTTTCCAGGGGGTGGGCAATGTCCGATTCATAGGGCGGTGTCCTTGGAGAGTATGTCATTTAGAACGAGTGGCCCACGTATCAGGAAGTGAGCTGGCTCTCCTTGTGACTCGGGTCCATGCCGCCGTAGGCCTGGGCAATGTAGATGACCGGCAGGTCGAGGGCGGGGAAGACATTGACGGCCATGCGCTCCACGGCGAGGGCGCTGGCAACCGCCAGGGCCGCCACGCCCGCCTTGACACTGACCGGGTGTCGCATCGCGAAGGCCATCGGGTTCAGAGACGAGTTCACCGCAAGCTGCTCTCCATTCAAAGGCAGTACCATCCTGACTAGCTATCAATAGGTAGGTGAGCTGGGCCCCAAAAATGTCAGGCAATCAGGGTCTCAAGGACCCATCGAGAGGTGGCCTCGAACCGGCCGGTATCGTGAAAGGCTCTGGCTGTCAACAACGCCCCTTCGAGCGACGAGAACAAGGACCGGGCGGCCACATCCGCGGACCCCTTGAACCGGAATTGCCTCGTCTTTCGCCCTTCTTCCAGCAACTTCGCAAGCCAGTCCTCGTTGTCCGCGAAGAGTCGCCGGACCCCTTGACCGACGGCGTCCGGCAAGGTCTCCTGCTCGACCGCGAGCATGGCCCCCAGGCACATCCGGTTATGACAACCGATCGTGCTGGCCTGAAAGAGCTGGATGAATCGCTCCAGCCGGCGTCGCGGGTCCTTTTCCGCGGCGTCGAGTTGGGCGAGGTTCCTGGCGAACACCTCCCTTTCATTCTCGATCAAGGCTTCGCCCAGGTCACCCTTGGTGGGGAAATGATAGTGGATGCTCGCCGTCTTGATCCCGATCTGCTCGGCCAGGTCGCGATAGCTGAAACCGTTATAGCCCCGTGTCCGCACCAACGTGTCGGCCAGATCCAGCAACTCTCTGCGCGTATCGCGATCGCTCATCGCTCGATTCCGATCGGGAAGGGATCGGAGGCGCTCAAGACCGCCTGGAGCCAATCCTGAGACCCTCGGCATCTGTAATTTCTCCGCCTCGTTCGCTGAACCTTACCTATTAGATGATAGGGAGTCAATGGTCCAAGGTTTTTTTCGAAAAGTCGCGAAGTAAGCCTCCTTGCGGGCCCGTTGATCTCAAGACAACTTACCTGCGTCTTCCGCCCACATTCACTCGGACGCGCCCGTGTCTTGCTTCAGACGCGCGGCGACTCGTCACGGAATTCGTGGCCCACGACAACGAACTCCGCTTGCACGGTGCGATCGGCTACGTCGCACCGGCGGACAACCTGGCCGGTCGCGACCGGGCGATCCTCGCCGAGCGGGACCCCAGGCTGGATGCGGCACGCCAGCGGAAGAAAGCCGCACGAGAGGCGAGTCGGCCGGCGGTCTGATCGCCGCGGAGTCGTTGCCTGAGTCGTTGGGCGGGACTATGATGGACGACGACCTGGGCGGGGATAGGGCTCCGAGGCGACACGACGCGAGCGCCGACTCAGGGGCCAAGACCGAAGGGAGCGGCACGATGCCGCCCTGTCTTTCCCTTTCGGGATTGGCACAAAAGCGGCAAATCGACCCCCATCTGTTCCCATGTGCACTCTACCTGATCTCTCAACCCCGGTTTCCCCATTTCACGTTGAATCATTACACGTGTGAACCATCGTCGAATCCGACACTCGAGTCGTCAGCGACAACAGGGGTCCTCAAGAACACATGCCAATGTCCATGCAACTCTCGGGAGGCGATATGAGTCGGTTTCGTTCATGCCTTTGGGGGGCGGCTGGCCTCCTCATCGCGACGTGTACCTTGTGGGCTGCATCCCCGCCAGTGCTCAAAGGGTGGGGCCAGGCCTCCGATCCGGATGGCGATTGCCGCTTCCAGCAGAAGGATGGCAAGCTGACGATCGCCGTCCCAGGCACACTCCACAATCTTGTCGCCGATAGCGGCCAGGTCAACTCCCCCACCGTCCTGAGTCCCGTCAAGGGAGAGTTTATCGCGATGGTCAAGTCAACCGGTGGTGTTCACCCGGGCCCCGAGTCCAATGTTGCGGATGGCCTCCCTTATCATGGTACCGGACTGCTTCTCTGGGTGGACCGGGACAACTATTTCCGCCTCGAGCGAGCCGGCTTGATCCGTGACGAGGCATTCATCACATACGTCAATTTCGAGCATTTCAAGGAGGGCCGGCAGCCTTCAGCCAGGGACATGCCCTCCACGACCTTCCCACCCATTTGCGGTTGGAACGTCGCGGGGGAAGAATCTATGCGTCCGCCAGTCAGGATGGCGTTCACTGGACGCCGTTTCCCCCTCTGGAAGTCCACCTGCCTGACGAAGTCAAGATCGGTGTCGCGGCAGTAAACTCGTCAACCAAACCGTTCACGGCGGAATTGGAAAGCTTGGACGTCTTCACACGACGGGACGCACCGTCCCCATAACGAACGAGGGATCCCGAGTCTCATCGATATCGATGAGCAGGCCGGATCGATCGGACGTGATCGCCACGATCGTGACGCGGGTTGGCCGGATCGGACGCGAGCACGCGCGTTGGCCGACCGGCAGCGCACAGGAATCAGTCCACCGGCCCGAAAAAGTTTTCGAAGATTTTATTTCCTTGTCAGGTAGGGACTTGAATCAATAAACGAGCCCAATTCGCCCGAAATGCATTAACGTTTTTTCCAAGTTGCGGCATCCTGAAGAATATGAGGTTCGCTAATGGGCCGAGATTGGTCAGGAGGATCCCCCGCGGATTCGCAGGGTGCGTGCAACCGACCACCCGTCTCGGGTCGAGGTTTTCCGCTTTGAGTCCCGGGAAGTCGTCTGCCAGGACGGTTCGATGCGATCGGTGCCTCCATTCGGGTAAAATGCGAGCACGCTCGCTTTGGGTTCACTCAGTCATGAAGGAATATTCTCACTTGAGATCTTGGGTGCAAGGAACTATTAATCCACGCACGATATTCTTGTACTTCAACGAGAGATCGCACTGGAATGCGAAGCGTGCCGCGCGGAATCGCTGAAACGAAGCCAAGAATCCTCGTCCTGCCGGATGCCGAACCCGCGAAACGAGCCAAAACGCCGCGCAGCACATCCTGAATTCTGCAAAACGAAGCCAAGCGACCGCGCAGTCTTTAACCGCCATGCAGCCGAGCCGTCTGGTCTGCGGCGTACTCCGTAAACGGTGATTCACTGATGAAACGGACAGGTCATCCCCGTACGGGGAGAACCGAAACACAGAGGTGATTTGGGAAGCCCGCAATAAGAGTCTGTCCCAGAAGGGCCGGTCCGGGCGAGCGGGGGGCTGTCACCCGACAGTAGGTTTTGCCGCGAATCCCGACATAAAGGTTTTGCCGCATGGACACCCGGCGGTCCCTACTTCCGTCCCGACAATCGCAACCCGCGGATCGACTCCGCGTCGATCTCGGGGGCCGGCCGGGCCCGCAGCTGCTGGCCCCCGCCGTCGTTGATCAGCCACTCGCCGTGCCCCGGGTCGAACTGGACCCAGACGTCCCGGCCCGCATATAACACTCCTACATAGATATTCCTGTTATAGATCGACACCTTTCCCTGGCTGTCCACCCGGCGCGGCACGGCCCACTCCGCTAGGTGGTCGCGCACCCGCCCCCGGCACCACGCGCCGGCCTCGTCCGCCTCGCGGTAGGCGCGGCCGCTGTGCGCCAGACCCGGGAACAGCTCCCAACGGCTGTGTCCCCCGGCGACGGGATACCGCTCCCGCTGCAACCGGTCGTCGGCGTCCAGGCGGGCCTGCAGCTCCGCCGGGTTGCCGCAGGCGTGCGGCTCCGCCCACCGCTTGGCCGTCCCCTGCGACCGCTCCACCACGCCGTTCTGTTGCGGCCGCCGCGGGTCGTTCCAGATCACGCCGACCCCCAGGCCGATCAGCCACAACGCCAGCGCGGGGGGCAGGTCGCTCCAGGACCCCCACGGCTTGCCGTTATCGACCCGCATGCGGCGCGGCAGCCCCCACCGCTCGAAGGCGCGGTGCAAGTGCCGCTGCACCTCGGCCTCGGGGACGTGGGCCCAGTAGTAGTGGGGGGAAAACCGTGGTGCCCAGGAAGGCCCCCGTATATTCATCCACCAGCCGCAGCCAGCAGCGCCCTGGCCGTCGGCCGTGCGGAGTTGCTCCGCGGCGTCCCTCTGCCAGATGTCATGCGGGGCGATGGCACGGTCGGCGGCCGACGGCGACCGCCGTCCCCCCGCCGCAGGCGGGTGCCGCTGGCGGCGGAACCAGCGCCGCAACGTGCGCGCTCGCTAGGCACCGTCGCCGGGTCGGCCTCGGTGGCCAGGCGGACGCGGATGTAGCCCGCTCCCCAGGTCGGATGCTGCTGTCGCAGGGCCAGGGCCTGGGCTCGGAGCGGGTGGTCGTCGGCGGGCCGCCCCGGACCGGGCCGATAAGCGGTCCCCTGAGGGCTCGCCGGGTCGCGAGCCCGCTGGAGCAGGTGCCGGACCGTGCGGGGGCAGAGATGCAGGGCGTCCGCGATGGCCGCCGCGGTCTGGCCGCGACGGGATCGTAGCAAGATGAGGCGCCGGGTTGTCGGCGGGAGTGGAGCGGGCATAGTGACCCTCGCAGGAGTTGGCAGGATCGGACCATCACAGACTACCCCCCGCCACGAGGCGGCAAAACCTTTTTGTCGGGATTCGCGGCAAAACCTACTGTCGGGTGACAGGGGCGTCAGCCCCCTGTCTTGGAGGTCCGTCGCTCACCGGACAGGGGGCTGACGCCCCATGAGAAACTGGTTAAGAAGTAACTCCTCTGGTACAATACATTTGATCAGTATTTCCGCACCGGAGGAGTACCGGATGACCATCACGATCGATCAACTGGCTGATGCCTTGCAAGCCCTCTTCACCACCGACGCCGATGAGGCTGCCAAGGATTCCGGCATGATTCGGCGCCAGCGCAAGCTCACCGGGTCCCGATTCGTCCAGGCCCTGGTCTTTCATTGGCTGGAGAATCCCGACGCCACCATTGAGGAGATCATTGAAGACCTCGACATCAGCGAGGCGGCTTTCAACGAACGCTTCAACGCCCGCGCCGCGGACTGTTTGCGTCGGGTGCTCGAGAAGGCGTTGAACCTGCTGTTCGCGGCCCGGCCCGAGATGATTCCGCTGTTGCGCCGCTTCGCGACCGTTTCCGTCGAGGACGTCACCATCGTCGGGTTGCCGGCCGAATTGGCCGGATCCTTCCCCGGCTGTGGTGGCTCTGATCCCCAAGGCGGTCAAGCGGGATGGAAGCTCTTGACGCGGTGGGATGTGACCACCGGCCGCTTGGAGATTCAGCCACCGGCACCGGCGCGCGATTCTGAGCGAACCCTGGCCGAGGAGCTGGCGCCCTTACCTGCCAACAGCCTGCGGTTGTGCGACCTGGGCTTTTTCGACCTGGAACGACTGGCCGCCGATCAGCAGAAGGGGATTCACTTTATCAGCCGCGTCCCGGCGCAGTTGAAAGTGCGAGCCGGTGAGCCGGGTGGGGTCAATATCAGCGCGTGGTTGGATCGGCAAACGGAGGGTCGGATCGACACTACGGTCGTCCTGGGGACCAAGGCGACCTTGGGCTGTCGGTTGGTGGCCCTGCGGGTGCCCCGGGAGGTGGCCGAGATCCGATTGCGTCGGCTGCGAAAGGAGCTGCGGAAGAAGGGGAAGACGCTGAGTGATCGCCAGCGCGTGATGTGCCAGGGGACGGTGCTGATCACCGATTTGCCGGCGGGCACGTTGACAATTGAAGAAATCTGCGTGCTTTATCGTGTCCGCTGGCAGGTGGAGTTGTTGTATAAGGCGTGGAAATCGGGAGGGGGTGTGGACCGGACGCGGGGTCGGCGGGGCCAGCGGGTGTTGTGCGAGAGGTATGCCAAGCTGTTGGGGATGCTGGTGCAGCACTGGGGGACGCTGCTGCGCGGAGGGCCCCTGTGTGGGATCAGCCTGGTCCGGGCGGCTCGGCGGGTGAAGCGGCTGGCATTGCAAATCGCCGCGGCGCTGAGCGACCCAGCGCGGTTGCGGCGGGTGTTGGAGAAACTGCGAGTCCGCTTGAGTCGTTTGCCCCGGCGTGGCCGACGGAAGAAACGCCCCAGTACGCGACAACTGCTGTTCGCACCAAGGATTGCGGCTTAACCAGTTTCGTATGGGGCTCTGTCCCCCGACCGTCAGCCACCCAAGCGTGAATCGCTCTAGGCGCCAACGCCAGCGGTGGCGGGCTTCGCCCGCGCTCGTGATGAGTTTCGGAGGAGACGCGTCCTGTCACGCGACACCAAGTTGGATCGCGAAATCCCGACACCCGGTTTGATCGAACCTCTTCATCGGTGCCCGTTCACGAGTCGAAGGTGACAGACGCACAGAGTGGCGTCCAGCCACAAGGCATGTTTCGAAGGTGCTTCGGTCGATCCCACGAATGGCACTAGCTTAAGCGTAACTCTTTTTTAGAAAATGAGTTGCGTCGCAATGTTTATCCCATCAGTAGTACTCAGGAGGATATAAGGCTGGGTCCATGTGGCTTGAATTGAGGCCAAATCCTCTATCAATATTACAAGCGAATATTTGCAATCGCTGAAAATATGCCTGACGACCCGTGCCTAAACTCCAATGGCATAAGCTGTTACGCTTAAGCTAGTGATGAGGTAGGCGGCCAGCCCCTTGATCTCAAGGGAATCCAACCGCCCCCTCCCGAACCGGACAGGCACGTTTTCGTGCATCCGGCTCTCCAGACACAGGATCTACATTTGTGTCACGGTCCAACCCGGTATGCCAGGTCCGCCAGTCGGAGGCCATCATATTCTCCTCGGTGGATCTTACGGTGGCACTCTCGGCAGACGGGCACTTGCTTCCGGTTCTGGAGTCGCATCAGCCAGGCAAACCCACCGACAGGTTTGCCCTCCATCTTTCGGATGTGACGGACGTGGTGCATCTGCACCCCGACCGTTGTTTCGCAGATGATGCATGGGTGGTCCAGGCGGGACCTTGTCCGGAATCGGACGTGCATCTCCAGTGGGTCGGTTTGATCTCTTCCCGTTAGAAATGCCGTGGGGTTCCGGGTCCAGTCGGAGTTGGCTTTGAAGAAGGTGTTCCGTTCCTTCCCCTCGCCGTCTTTCCAGTTGAATTGCAGAGTGCGTCCGTGTTCGCAGAGGAGCTGCTTAACGGGCTTCTGCAACTTGTGGGCTAAGGTCTTCGCAAGTGACAAATGCAGGATGTACTGGATACGGCTCATGGAGGCGAAGTTGTCAGCAAACCTGTAGTAGTTCAACAGCCCCCAATTGGTGCTGTTGAACAGTTCGATGATGTGCTTCACCTCCAGGCAGACCCACGCTGTCTTGGATCGGGCGATGCCCTCACCGTCACAGAAGCCCTTCTGGTGAAGACGCTTGACCAGTTTCCTGATCGGCGCTCGCATCAGCGGGCTCCACCCCGTACACCGGCGCCGGTAGTGCCGCCGTTGGTTGTGGCAGTGGGTAACCTTGGGCTGTGGGTTGACGGCCCCCACCTGAAGCCGCGTCCCGAGAAAGAAGGCCTCCTCGGTCTTGGCGTGAGTGACGACCGTCTTTTCCTGGCTGAGTTGCAGTTTCAGCCTGTCCCATAGGAACGCCTGAATCTCGTCCTTGATCTGTTCGGCCAGGGACCTCGGCCCCGTGACGCCGACGATCCAATCGTCTGCATATCTGATGTATTTGACTCTGACGAAGCCAGGGTCAAACGTGTCCATCGACGGGAGAGATCGCATCTGTTTCGTCAAAGCGCGAATCTCCGGCGTCATGATCCCACCTGACCGTTTCAACGCTCGCTGCCTGCGATAGTTGATCCGGTGATACTCGGGGCTGTCCTTCCGCTTGCTGCCCTTCTCGTACTTCTGCTGTAGTCCCTCGACGAAGAGGTCGAGTTCGTGCAGGTAGATGTTGGCGAGGATAGGGCTGGCCACGCTCCCCTGCGGGGTCCCGATAAACGAGGCCCCCGGTTCCTTCCTCCATAGGTAGCCTGCCCGGAGTGCTTTCCAGATCAGGCCGATGAAGCGTTCGTCCGAGATCCTCTTCCGGATCAGGGAAACCAGGACGTGGTGATCGATCTCGTCGAAGCAGGATTTTATATCCCCTTCGATGATCCACGTCACACCAGACCACTTGGTCCTGAACTCATGCAGGGCCGTGTGAGTCCCTCGACCAGGCCGAAAACCATGGCTACAGTCGCTAAAGGTAGGCCCTTTCGGACTGTCGTAGATCGCTTCGAGGATCACATGGATGACCTCTTGGACGATCTTGTCCCTTGGGGATGAGATGCCGAGAGGCCGCATCTTGCCATTTGCCTTGGGAATGTATTCCCGCCGCGAAGGCTTGAATTGGAAACCCTCGTCTCGCAGGGTCGCCACGATGTCGTCGATGGCATCCATGGAGAACCCATCGAGAGTCATCCCGTCGGTGCCAGGAGTCAAGTTCCCGGGAGCGGATTTGATTTTCTCATACGCGACGATGTAGAGATCCGTCTTGTAGAGGAGTCGATACAGATCCGCGTTGACCCAGTTGAGGTCCGTGTTGCACTTCCGCAGTGCTTCAAGCCTGAGTAGGGCTGAATGACTCATCCGAGTCACCCCTTTCTTGGTGAAGCCCTGTGTCCTGTCCCCCTTGGGCCGATGCCTACTACGGGGACTCTGTCGCCTTGGGCATTGCTGCCGTTAGGCGATCCCGTGGTTGTCGGTCAGGTCCGGTCCACGTTGAGGGCCTCCGTTCATCCCTTGCCCCTGCTCATTGCAGGGTGTGTCCTGCCGGAAGATCACGGAGGTGAATGGCATGCCCCCGTGAGACAGGAATCCGGGTTTCAGCGTCATTCCCGGCGGTGATCGGGCACACCCACTGGGACTGGAGTTCAAGCAATCCAGCCTTACCCATGCGTGGCCTAACTTGCGAACGTCTCTCGGCCCTTTGACGCTGGGCCTCACGTCGCTTCTTCCGCATGCTGTTGTCCCCTCGATCCTTTCGGTTGAAGGTCAGCGGAACGTTTGACCCGCCTTCTTCCAGCGGGGTCGGGGCACTCCCGACAAGACCAGACAAACCTTAGCCACGGCGCACCCATTCGTCGATCCCACCGAAGCAAGCAACGTCGCCGGCTCCGGCCCGACTCCGCCCCGTCTGTTGGACGAACCGGCTCCGTCCGGCGATCGGCCGGGCCGGGCCCGGGGCGGGGCGGCCATCGAGCCGGCCCGGCGGGACATGCGCTTGTCTAGACCGCCCAAGCGTCGGACTAATCGCAATGTCGGCGTTCACCCCCCGCCGCCTCGCCGGCGACGCCGCAATCCAGATACGCGTCCCAGGTTGTGAGCAGAGTGCCTACCTCGACCCACACCGATCGCTTGATTTATCGGCACTTTAACGGCACAATAACGGCAAGGAAACCGACCGAGAAAGTGCCGCCGAATGCCGTTCGAGCCCAACTACCGGATCACGCCCCGCACCGCGACCCACCTCATGAGGATCGAGGCGGCCCGGCAGGCCGTGGAGGACCTGCCGATCACGTCCTCCGTGCTCGCCGGCCTCCGCGAGACCGCGCGGCTCTTCTCCACCCACTACTCCACGATGATCGAGGGCAACCGCCTCGCTCGGGAGGAGGTCTCCTCGTTGATCGAGCAGGGGAGGCATTTCCCGGGCCGGGAGCGAGACGAGGCCGAGGTCCTCGGCTACTACGCGGCGATCGAGCGGCTCGAACGATTCGCGGCCCAGGGAGGGGACGTGACGGACCTCCAGGTCCGAACCCTTCACGCCCTCGTGATGGCCAGCGGCAAGGCGGTGAAGAAGCCCACCCCATACCGGGGCGGGCAGAACGTGATCCGCGACGCCGGCAGCCGTCGGATCGTCTACATGCCCCCGGAGGCATCGGATGTCCCCCGGCTCATGGAGGAGCTCGTCGACTGGCTCCGGCGCAGCGAGCACGAGGGCGTCCCGTGCCCGATCCGCGCCGGGATCGCCCACTACCAGTTCGCCACGATCCACCCCTACTACGACGGCAACGGCCGCACGGCGAGGCTCCTGACGACCCTGATCCTCCACCGGGGCGGGTACGACCTGAAGGGGCTCTATTCGCTGGAAGAATACTACGCCAGAGACCTGTCGGCCTACTACCGGGCATTGGCGGTCGGGCCGTCGCACAATTACTATCAGGGCCGTGCCGAGGCGGACATCACGGCGTGGGTCGAATACTTCTGCGCGGGCATGGCCGACAGCTTCGAGAGCGTCCGCCGCCGCGCCCGGGAGGCCGCCGACCGGGGCATGAGGGATGACTCGGCCGCGCTGCGTCGCCTCGACCCCCGCCGGCGCCGGGCCCTGGAGCTCTTCCGCCGCTCGGTCGTCATCACCAGCCGCGACGTCGAGGGCCTCTTCGGCGTCTCCCAGAGGACGGCCCGGAACATCCTCTCTTCATGGGTGAGCGGCGGGTTCGTGCTCGTGGTTGACCCGGCCAGGAAGTCGCGGAGTTACCGGCTATCCCCCGAGTATGAGGGACTCGGCTCGAGCTGATTCCTCGTCTTTGCCGAGGGATATTGCTAATATTCCAAGCGGACTGCGTAGTCTGAGGGGGGGGCCAGCTTACCCATACTGCGCAAGTAGACTCAATGTTTAGCAATCTTGAATGCGTGTGGGACGAAGGAAAGGGGCGGCGCCTGGCGAACTATTCGAGTGCTGCGCTCGTTGAGATGCCTGATCCAGGTTCAGTCTCGACTCGCCCATCTGGACGAAGAAGCAAAGCATTACCGCCGAAGCCAAGCCTTCCATCTTTGCCGCCCGATATCCAAGAAAGCCTCCAGGCGTTCCAGGCTGAGCATCCCGACCCACGCAAGGCCGCCTTCATATGATGCGGTTCACCGAGACCGACGCTCACAGTGACATCGTCCGTGTGATCCAGGAGACGACCGCAAAGCATGGAATTGCCGCCATGCGGGCCGATCACAAGGAATACGACGACGACACCTTCTCCAATATCAAGACCTACATGCACGGCTGCGGCTTCGGCATCGCCATCTTCGATCGGATCGAGCAAGAGGAGTTCAATCCCAATGTCGGCCTAGAGGTCGGCTACATGATGGCCCTCAACAAGCCGGTCTTACTGCTGAAGGACAAGACTCTCAAGACCCTTCAAGCCGATCTGAACGGCAAACTCTACAAGCCCTTCGACACGAGAAACCCGGGCACCACCCTTCCATCTGTGATTGAGAAGTGGCTCAAAGACAAGGGATTCGCTTGAGCGTGAAACCGAGTCCTCTTGAATTTGTATCCAAGGGAGGGGAACAGGGACGCGGTTAGTTCTGGATTCACCGGCGTCTTGTGGAACGGCTCTCTGCGCGTCGGTCCGACGACACGAATGGCACTAGCATAAGCGCAACCTCTGGCAGAAATTGAACTTGCAAACAATGGACTTCCTTGATCCATGGACCGGATTCCTAGGGGCTCCATCTGAGGCCTTGGTTTCCCGGCTAGCCCATCGTCAAATCATGATCATAGTCGGGTATTCTCTGCAAGAACCCCGACCGTCACAGACACAAGTCACTTAGTATCAGCGACTTACGCTTAGGCTAGTGCCATTCGTGTCGTCGGACCGACGCGCGCAAAAGGAAGGCGCTCCACGGCGGCGAGATCACGGCGACGCGGCACGCCGGGCTGATCGTTCAGCAGCGTGGCTCGCAGGCCAACGGCGTGAAGCGGCAAAGACCGCTCGGGCCTCGCGCAAGAAGCCCGGGGCCTCGCCATCTAGCGCGGGCTGGGTCCTCCAGGTTCTCCCGGAGGCGGTCGAGGCCCTCTCGGGCCTCTTGCGGCCGACCGAACCGCTGCCGCGTCATCGCGAGGAAGGTGAGGTCTGCACGGGCGGAGCCGGCCGATTGAGGACGACTGCGAACAGTGTCCCCACCCTCGCTGCTATTCCGGCAGCGGCGTCGCGTCCCAGACCCAGATAGTCCGGTCCATCCAGCCGCCAATCAACCGTCGGCCTCCCGAGACGAGCCGAACGGTGGTCCAGTCCCTGCACCGTTTGGCGCAGAAGCTCTCGCCCCCAGATCAAGGGGACGACCGCCGCGCCCCGTGCGGACGGTCCGCTCTTATCGCCGATAGAGGCGATCCAATCGATCTGGAGACTCGTAAGAAGTCTTGATGACACGAGAGCTGGTAACCACCTTCGGCCTGCTTGAAATGCTCGTTCAACGTAATGCTCCAGGTCCTCCCACCTCGGTGGCGCGGGCATGGGCAGGTCATTCAGGAAGAATTCGGCGATCTCGCAGGCTGTCCCGAGGTCGGGCGCGCGAATGTGAGCAGGAACGGTCTCCAGCCGTGCCTCATACTCACCATCCTCTGCGTTCGCCATCGGGCAAAGCTCGCTCAGATCGAGGCGGCCCCCGAGGAAATGGTTGACCATGCGCATGCAGTCAGCACGGGGGTTCTGCAACGCGACGGCGAGAACGCCCCCGGGAGCTAGCCAGCCCATCAAGTGCAGCAAGGTCGCTTCCCACTGCGACCGGGGGATGTGATAGAACACGTGCGAGCACAGCACGAAGTCCCCTGCCGTCGGCGGTGAGGCCGAGGCGATCGTGGCGGCGATCACCACCGCGTCTGGGCAAGCGATCCGAAGCTCCGACTCCATGGAGGGGTTCGGTTCGATGGCGATCACAGTCCCGAACAGCGGAGTGAGCCACGAAGTGAGCCGCCCGCTGCCGGCGCCCGCGTCAATCATGACCGACCGATTCGCGAGCCCGTCGACCTCGTGCCTTATCCACTCCCTGGCCTTGTCCTTCTGGTCAGTGTGGGCCAGGAACGCTTGGAATGCCCGATGATACTCCGGGCTACTTGACACGAACGATCTGACCGTTCTGGGTCCGTTCATTTCAAGTCCTCGACAAGGAGACTGGCGTGATCACATTCCCGCGTCAGTCTTCCTACCACAACGTGTACCCGCCGTCGATCACCAGGGCTGCCCCGGTCATGTAGCGCGAGGCGTCGCTGGCCAGGTACACCGCGAGCGGCCCAAGATCCTCCGGCTGGCCGAAATCGCCCAGCGGGATATTGGCGCGGAACTGCTCGATCACCTCCGGATGGATTTCGGACCAGCGCTGGTTCGCCTCTGTCATGAAGCCGCCCGGCAGGATGGCGTTTACCGTGATCTTGTGCACCGCCCAGTCGGCCGCGACCGCGCGGGTGAACTGAAGCATCGCCGCCTTCGCTGTCTCGTAGTGCCGGCCCGTGATGCCACGCCCCGCCACGAGCGCGTTGATCGAAGCGATGTTAATGATTCGCCCGCCCCCGCCGCGCTCGATCATCGCCGCGCCGAGCCATTTCGTACATTGCATGCAGCTGGTGAGGTTCAGGTCGATCAGCTCGCGCCATTTGTCGAGCGACATCGCTTCCGTGGGGATGTTCTCGTGCCGGCCGCCCACGTTGTTGATCAGAATGTCGATCGGGCCGTGATGATCCAGAGCCAACCGGCACGCCTCTTCGCATTCGGCCGGCTTTCCGACGTCCGCCGCGAGGGTCCAGCATTGGCGGCCCAGGGCGCGGATGTCGCCGGCTGCCTTCTCCAAACCTGCCGGGTCGCGGCCAACGAGGATCACGTCGGCGCCGGCCTCGGCGATCGCGAGTGCCATCTCCCGTCCCAAGCCGCGACTACCTCCCGTGATGAAGAGACGCTTTCCCGTCAATTTGAATCGGTCGAAGATGCTCATGATGCGAGGCTCCCTTGCGATTCTCCTGATCCTACCGAATTGCAGGTATTGAAGGACCGGGTATCCGGCTGGCGGCCTCTTCGTCATCCTTCTTCTTACCACAGGAGAGGATCCGAGGATGGACGCGAGACCGAAGACCTGGCGGGTCAATCGTGAACGGAACGCCCCCGCGCCGCAACCGCCGCGCGGAGCCAGGCAGATCGTCATCCCTCTACTGCTTGCTTGCCTCGGTGTGATCGACGAATGGGTGCGCCGTGGCTAAGGTTTGTCTGGTCTTGTCGGGAGTGCCCCGACCCCGCTGGAAGAAGGCGGGTCAAACGTTCCGCTGACCTTCAACCGAAAGGATCGAGGGGACAACAGCATGCGGAAGAAGCGACGTGAGGCCCAGCGTCAAAGGGCCGAGAGACGTTCGCAAGTTAGGCCACGCATGGGTAAGGCTGGATTGCTTGAACTCCAGTCCCAGTGGGTGTGCTCGATCACCGCCGGGAATGACGCTGAAACCCGGATTCCTGTCTCACGGGGGCATGCCATTCACCTCCGTGATCTTCCGGCAGGACACACCCTGCAATGAGCAGGGGCAAGGGATGAACGGAGGCCCTCAACGTGGACCGGACCTGACCGACAACCACGGGATCGCCTAACGGCAGCAATGCCCAAGGCGACAGAGTCCCCGTAGTAGGCATCGGCCCAAGGGGGACAGGACACAGGGCTTCACCAAGAACGGGGTGACTCGGATGAGTCATTCAGCCCTACTCAGGCTTGAAGCACTGCGGAAGTGCAACACGGACCTCAACTGGGTCAACGCGGATCTGTATCGACTCCTCTACAAGACGGATCTCTACATCGTCGCGTATGAGAAAATCAAATCCGCTCCCGGGAACTTGACTCCTGGCACCGACGGGATGACTCTCGATGGGTTCTCCATGGATGCCATCGACGACATCGTGGCGACCCTGCGAGACGAGGGTTTCCAATTCAAGCCTTCGCGGCGGGAATACATTCCCAAGGCAAATGGCAAGATGCGGCCTCTCGGCATCTCATCCCCAAGGGACAAGATCGTCCAAGAGGTCATCCATGTGATCCTCGAAGCGATCTACGACAGTCCGAAAGGGCCTACCTTTAGCGACTGTAGCCATGGTTTTCGGCCTGGTCGAGGGACTCACACGGCCCTGCATGAGTTCAGGACCAAGTGGTCTGGTGTGACGTGGATCATCGAAGGGGATATAAAATCCTGCTTCGACGAGATCGATCACCACGTCCTGGTTTCCCTGATCCGGAAGAGGATCTCGGACGAACGCTTCATCGGCCTGATCTGGAAAGCACTCCGGGCAGGCTACCTATGGAGGAAGGAACCGGGGGCCTCGTTTATCGGGACCCCGCAGGGGAGCGTGGCCAGCCCTATCCTCGCCAACATCTACCTGCACGAACTCGACCTCTTCGTCGAGGGACTACAGCAGAAGTACGAGAAGGGCAGCAAGCGGAAGGACAGCCCCGAGTATCACCGGATCAACTATCGCAGGCAGCGAGCGTTGAAACGGTCAGGTGGGATCATGACGCCGGAGATTCGCGCTTTGACGAAACAGATGCGATCTCTCCCGTCGATGGACACGTTTGACCCTGGCTTCGTCAGAGTCAAATACATCAGATATGCAGACGATTGGATCGTCGGCGTCACGGGGCCGAGGTCCCTGGCCGAACAGATCAAGGACGAGATTCAGGCGTTCCTATGGGACAGGCTGAAACTGCAACTCAGCCAGGAAAAGACGGTCGTCACTCACGCCAAGACCGAGGAGGCCTTCTTTCTCGGGACGCGGCTTCAGGTGGGGGCCGTCAACCCACAGCCCAAGGTTACCCACTGCCACAACCAACGGCGGCACTACCGGCGCCGGTGTACGGGGTGGAGCCCGCTGATGCGAGCGCCGATCAGGAAACTGGTCAAGCGTCTTCACCAGAAGGGCTTCTGTGACGGTGAGGGCATCGCCCGATCCAAGACAGCGTGGGTCTGCCTGGAGGTGAAGCACATCATCGAACTGTTCAACAGCACCAATTGGGGGCTGTTGAACTACTACAGGTTTGCTGACAACTTCGCCTCCATGAGCCGTATCCAGTACATCCTGCATTTGTCACTTGCGAAGACCTTAGCCCACAAGTTGCAGAAGCCCGTTAAGCAGCTCCTCTGCGAACACGGACGCACTCTGCAATTCAACTGGAAAGACGGCGAGGGGAAGGAACGGAACACCTTCTTCAAAGCCAACTCCGACTGGACCCGGAACCCCACGGCATTTCTAACGGGAAGAGATCAAACCGACCCACTGGAGATGCACGTCCGATTCCGGACAAGGTCCCGCCTGGACCACCCATGCATCATCTGCGAAACAACGGTCGGGGTGCAGATGCACCACGTCCGTCACATCCGAAAGATGGAGGGCAAACCTGTCGGTGGGTTTGCCTGGCTGATGCGACTCCAGAACCGGAAGCAAGTGCCCGTCTGCCGAGAGTGCCACCGTAAGATCCACCGAGGAGAATATGATGGCCTCCGACTGGCGGACCTGGCATACCGGGTTGGACCGTGACACAAATGTAGATCCTGTGTCTGGAGAGCCGGATGCACGAAAACGTGCCTGTCCGGTTCGGGAGGGGGCGGTTGGATTCCCTTGAGATCAAGGGGCTGGCCGCCTACCTCATCACTAGCTTAAGCGTAACTCGTTTTCAGAAAACGAGTTGTGTCGCGACGGTTTGCCCATTAATAGTATTCAGGAGGATATGAGGTTGGGTCCATGTGGCTTGATTTGAGGCTAAACTCTCTATCAATATTACAAGCGAATATCTACAATCGTTGAAAATATGTCTGGAGATCCGCACTTAAGCTCAAATGGCATAAAGTGTTACGCTTAAGCTAGTGCCATTCGTCCGACGACACCGAAGCACCCACAGGGGTTGCCTCTGGCCCTCTGCGGGCTGGATCGGCTCTGACGCTGCCGCCCTTTTCGCTCCTGAACGACTGTCACCTTCGACCCATAAACGCGCACCGATGAGCAGGTACGATCAAACCGGGTGTCGGGATTTCGCGATCCAACTTGGTGTCGCGTGACACGTCCCCTCTCCCCCGAACCCCCTCTGCACTCTTCCCTGTTCCGGCGGACGAAGACCCCTGATGCGGGCGCCTTCTCTACGGCTTCCGATGGTCACCCGGGACCTGACCAAGGCCGCGAGCAGATCACCCGCGTGATAATCGGCGCAGCAGGGCATGATCCGCCGGCCGTTCCCCCTGCTCTGGTGTTCAGATGGCGAGCCGAGGACGTGAGCCCATGCCTGGGCCACCGGCTCGCCGTGCTGTCCGCCCGGTTCGACGTTGCACTGATGGCCAGCCCACACCTCGAGCGGAACTCCTCCCATACCGCCATCACGGCCGGCGGCCCTTGACCTTCAAAGGTATATCTTCCCGACTCGCCCTCGGCGACACCCGGTCGCCGCCAACTTTTCTTCCAGAATTCGTGGCCAGGCACGCTCAAGTGTCCCATAATATCTGTAAGTCATCGTGCGCGCCCACCTCATCGACAGCCCACACCCGGAAATCACGACTGCGAGATCAGCATGGCGAAATCATCAAAACGAAGCCAGGGACTATCGCATGGATTGATGCAAGAGGATGACGCGCGCATCCGAAATCAATCAAACGAAGCCAGACACCACGGTCAACCACAGGGTCCGCGAACGAAACCGACGCGGAAAATCGATCAAACGAAGCCACGATTGTATCGATCCGGCAAAATTTAACGATTGGAGTTCGGTGTGAGGTCGCTTCAATGACAAGATGCAGCAAACGAACCGAACGAACCCATCGGCAATCTGGAGAAAATAATCCGTATATCAAGCTTGTAGTGATTGGGGTACTTGAATCGATTTCTCTGATTGGATTGCCTTCCAGTAAACGCGGCTCGAACAGCCCGCGCGACCATGGCGATCTGGCGTTGAGAGGGGTAGATTATCCAGCGAGTGTTTAACATCGCAAATCGAGCAGCCGGTCGGTCGGGAAGGAAAGGAGGATCAGCCATGCGTGTGACCTGGTGCGGCAAGGACGGGGGCAGTGGCCTGGCTCAGCGGCCTGGTCATGGCAGTCGCCGCGGTGGCCGGAGCGCGGGTCGAGGACCCGCCGCGCGCACCGTTGGTCCTCCATGCGCGGGCACGGGTGCCGGACTCGGGCGGGTCTGTCGTGAAGGACGAGGTCCTGCGCTGGGACCCGGGCCAGACGGCCATCATCATCTGCGACATGTGGAACCAGCACTGGTGCCAGGGGGCGACGCGTCGGGTCGGCGAGGTGGCACCGGCGATGAACCGGACGATCGCCGCGGCGCGGGCCAAGGGCGTTCTGATCATCCACGCGCCGAGCAGTTGCATGGAGGCTTACAAGGACTACCCTGGACGGAAGCGCGCACAGACTGCCCCCCGGGCGGCGAACCTCCCGAAGGATATCGCCGGCTGGTGCAGCCGGATCCCCTCCGAGGAAAAGGGAGTCTACCCGATCGACCAGTCCGACGGCGGCTGTGACGACGGTCCCCAGTGCCCCCAGGGATCTCCCTGGAGGTCGCAGGTCGCCGCGATCGAGATCCGGGACGAAGATGCCATCAGCGACTCGGGCGTCGAGATCTGGAACCTGCTCGAAGCCCGCGGGATCAAGAACGTCATGCTGATGGGCGTTCACTTGAATATGTGCGTGCTGGGACGACCGTTCGGACTACGTCAGCTCGCCAGCCATGGCAAGAATGTCGTGCTCGTCCGCGACCTCACCGACACCATGTATAACTCGCGGAGCTGGCCGTATGTCAGCCACTTCGAGGGGACGAACCGGATGATCGAGCACGTCGAGAAGTACGTGGCTCCGAGCATCCTCTCGACCGACCTCACCGGCCAGCCCGCGTTCCGGTTCCAGACCGACGATTGCCCCCGCGCCGTGTTCGTGATCGGCGAGGACGAGTACCAGACAGAAAAAACCTTGCCGGCATTCGCCGCCAAGGAGCTGGAGCCGCTGGGCATCCGCTGCACGATGGCGATCGCCGATCCGAAGACGCCGCACGATTTCCCGGGGGTCGCGGCGCTCGACGACGCCGACGTCTTGGTCTTGAGCGTCCGCCGCCGCGCACCGAAGGCCGCCGAGATGGCGATCATCCGCCGTTACATCGAGGCCGGCAAGCCGGTCGTCGGCATCCGCACGGCCTGTCATGCGTTCGACACCCGCGGCAAGGCGCCGGCCGGTCACGCCGAATGGACCACGTTCGACCCGGACGTCCTCGGCGGCCATTACACCAATCATCACGCGAACGACCTCAAGCCGGTCATCGAACGGGTGATCACCAAGAAGCCCGTCCCGATCGTTGACGGGGTCGAGACACCGTTCAGTGGCCAGGGCTCGCTCTACAAGGTGAGTCCGCTGGCGTCCTCGACCGTCCCTCTGTTGATGGGAAAGATCCCGGACCATCCGGCCGAGCCGGTCGCGTGGATCAACGCCAAGGGCAATGCGCGGATCTTCTACACCTCGCTGGGCCACCCGGGCGACTTCGCGATTCCTGCGTTCCGCCGACTCCTTCGCAACGCGGTGCTCTGGGCCCTGGACCGGAAGTCCGCTCCGCCCGTTGCGGCCGAATTGCGCACGCATCCCGGCACGGGATCTGCCGCAGCCGCGGCCTCCCCGGAGTCCCGCGTCCCTTTTGATCGCGGCCAGGGCGCGCTCTCGCCTCGCGCGGCCCTGGCCTCATTCACAGTTCCCGACGACCTCCAGCTCGACCTGGTCTTGGCCGAGCCGGTGGTCCGTCAGCCGGTCTCGATCAACTTCGACGAACGCGGGCGGCTCTGGGTCGTGCAGTATCTCCAGTACCCGTTCCCGGCGGGGCTGCGGATGGTCAGCCACGACGGCGTCTGGCGTGCGGTCTACGATAAGGTCCCCCCTGCCCCGCCCCACCATTTCCGCGGCAAGGACAAGATCACGATCCATGAGGATACCGACGGCGACGGCGTGTTCGACCGGCACAAGACTTTCGTGGACGGGCTGAACATCGCGACCGCCGTGGCGCAGGGACGCGGCGGCGTCTGGGTGTTGAACCCGCCGTACTTGCTTTTCTACCCCGACCGTAACCGCGACGACGTGCCCGACGGCGACCCCGAGGTCCACCTCAAGGGATTCGGGCTGGAAGACACCCACTCCGTGGTCAACAGTCTGCGATGGGGTCCCGACGGCTGGCTCTACGCCGCGCAGGGCTCGACGGTCACCGGCCACGTCACCCGGCCGGGCCTCGATGACGGCAAGGAGCCGGTGCACTCGATGGGACAGCTCATTTGGCGATACCACCCCGAGACCCGGCGCTACGAGGTCTTCGCCGAAGGGGGCGGCAACGCGTTCGGCGTCGAGATCGATGCCAAGGGGCGGATCTACTCGGGACACAATGGAGGCGACACACGCGGGTTCCACTACGTCCAGGGCGCCTATCTCCAGAAGGGGTTCAACAAGCATGGTCCGCTGTCGAATCCCTATGCGTTCGGCTACTTTCCGGCGATGAAGCACAACCGCGTCCCGCGGTTCACTCACACGTTCGTCTTCTACGAGGCCGATGCGTTCCCCGAGCGTTATCGCGGGCTCCTCTTCGGGGTCGCGCCGTTGCTCAATCACGTCGTGACGAGCGCGATTCGACCGGATGGCTCCTCGTTTCAAACGCGGGACGTCGGTCTGGCCGTGTCGTCGTCCGACCCGTGGTACCGGCCCGTGGATATCAAACTCGGCCCCGACGGTGCGCTCTACATCGCCGATTGGTACGACCGCCAGGTCAATCACTACCTCAACCACCAGGGTCAAATCGAGCCGGGCAACGGGAGGATCTATCGGCTCCGCGCGAAGGGAGATCGAGCGGCAGCCAAATCCACGGATCTGGCGACCCTGAGCACCCCCGCGCTGGTCGAACTCCTGGCGGATTCCAACAAGTGGACGCGCGAGACGGCGCTGCGGTTGATCGGCGATCGGAAGGACCAGTCGCTCGTACCTCAACTCCGGGAACTGGTCGGGAAGCGAACCGGTCAAGATGCGCTCGAGACCCTCTGGGCTTTGAACCTCATGGGTGGACTGGACGAAGCGACAACCTTGAAGACGCTCGATTATCCCGACCCCTTCGTGCGGCTTTGGACGGCGCGGCTGGCCTGCGATGGCTCGAAAGTCTCGTCGTCCGTCGCCGCTTCGCTGGCACGGCGCGCCGCGATCGAGCCGGAGGTCGAGGTCCGCAGCCAGCTCGCGTGCTCGGCGAAGCGGCTACCGGCACGCGATGCGTTGCCGATCGTCCGGGCTCTCCTGGCCCGGGGCGAGGATGCCGGCGACATCCACATCCCGCTCCTGCTCTGGTGGGCGATCGAGTCGAAGGTCGGGACCGATCCCGAAGCGGTGCTGGCGATGTTCGAGGATCGGACCGTCTGGGACCTGCCGGTCGCGAAGTCGATGGTGCTGGATCGCCTGATGCGTCGGTTCGCCGCGGCCGGTACGCGGCCGGATTTGACCCGATGCGCCCGACTCCTGGCCCTGGCTCCGGGCCCCGATCGCGTCAAGCGCCTGATGGCCGGGTTCGAGTCGGCCTACGCGGGACGATCGCTGGCCGGGCTGCCGCCTGAGCTGGTCGACGCACTGGCCAGGTACAGCGGACAGTCGCTCACGATCGGCCTGCGCCAGGGGAAGCCCGAGGCGATGACCGAAGCCCTCCGACTGCTGACCGACGAACGCGCCGATCGCGCCAGGCAGCTCCAGCTCCTCCAGGTCCTGGCCGAAGTGCGCCGGCCGGCCTGCGTGCCGGTCGTGCTTCGTATCGCCTGCGAGTCGCCCGATAATGCTCTGCGCAGCGCCGCCCTGAGCGGCACTGGCCGGCTACGACGACCCGGCCATCCCCGCCAGGGTGCTCGGGGCGTATCCCAACATGGCCGACGACGTCCTGGCATCGGCTCAGAATCTGCTCGCCTCTCGACCGGGCTGGGCCGTCCTCTTCCTCGCGGCGATCGAGGCCCGGTCCATCGACCCACAGACGGTACCGCGCGAGGTGGTCGAGAAGCTGCTCGTGCCGGGAGAGACCGGGATCGCCGATCGCGTGGCCCGGCTCTTCGGACCGATCCGGCCCGCCACGTCGGCCGAGCTCCGCGCGGAAGTCGAGCGGCTGGCCGCCGTCGTCCGTGCCGGCTCCGGCATCCCAAAGCCCGGCAGGGCGATCTTCGACCGGCAATGCGCCCGCTGTCATACCCTCTTCGGCAACGGGGGCAAGGTCGGCCCCGACCTGACGACCTACCGTCGCGATGATCTCGAGACCATGCTGCTGAACATGGTCAACCCGAGCGCCGAGATCCGCGAGGGCTACACCATGTCGATCCTCGCCACGACCGACGGCCGTGTCGTGAGTGGCGTCGTGACCGAGCAGGATAAGAATGTCGTGGTCATCCGCGCCGACGACGGAAAAGAACGGACGATCGCCCGTGACGAGATCGACGCGATCAAGACCAGCCCGAAATCGATCATGCCCGAGGGCCTGCTGAAGACCCTGGGCGACCAGGACGTCCGCGACCTGTTCGCCTATCTGCGCAGCACGCAGCCATTGATTGATTAATTAAACATGCGAGAATTCATGATCGTTTCATCGACCATCACCGAGGCCCTGGACCAGCGCCACCACCGCCGCGACTCTCTGGGCGTCGACGCGATTCCACGACGTCTCGGATCCGTCGCGCGCCGGGCGGGCTCGGGGCCGGGTACCGTTCGGCTCACGGCCGAACCGAGATGGACCTCGGCGACCCGGCTGCCTCGGATGATGGTCTCGAGGTTGTCGAGATCGAGTCGGCCGCCGGCCATGATCGCGATCCGTTCCGCGGCCCGATCGACGAGCGTTTTCAAGGCCTCCATGCCCTCGAGGGCGGTCGGCCGGCCGCCCGACGTCAGCACGCGGTCGGCGCCGAGGATCATCAAGGCCTCGAGCGCTTCGAGCGCTTCGGCGGCCTGGTCGATCGCCCGGTGAAAGGTGACGCTCAAGGGCCGCGCCAGGGCGATGAGCGCCGAGGTCTGGTCGCGGTCGATGCCGAACTCGCCCGTCAGCACGCCCAGGACGACTCCGGCGGCCCCGAGCGCCTTGGCGGCCTCGATGTCGTGCCGCATGACGGCCAGCTCGCGCTCCGAATAGACGAAGTCGCCCGCCCGCGGTCGGATCAGGACGTGAACGGGGATGCTCAGCCACCGGCAAGTCTCGGCGATCGTGCCGGCGCTGGGTGTCGTCCCGCCGACGGACAGGTTGTCGCACAGCTCGACCCGATCCGCACCCCCAACCTCTGCTGCGATGGCCGACTCGACGTCGCCCACGCAGATCTCGATCGTCATTCGTCGGTTCAACGTGGTGACTCCGTTGCGAGAAGTTCGCGCACCCATGTCGCTCCGCGGAAGATCCCTGTGGGGCAATTCATCCTACCACGCGCCGGAACGGTCGGCGACCCTCGTCTGGCTCGACGTTCAGGATCGCCCTCACTACGTCTATCGTGGCGATCCGATCCCCGGACTGACCTGGGCGAAACCTCCGAGTCGCATAGCATCCTGCCCGGAAAGGCGTTACCATGAAACGACTTGGTGTGGGTCGAGGAGATCGCGGCCCACGGGGACCATTCACCCTGCCTTCTCGCTCACCTGGAGACCTTCCCGTGACCGACCGACCCCAAGCGACGAACCCCGCCGAATCGGCTCCTTCCTCATCATCCCGCAGGGATTTCCTGAAAGGCACCACCGCCGCGGCCGCGACCGTCTCGACCGGATTTTACGTGCCGATGGTCCACGCGGACGGCAGCAGCACGATCAAGCTCGGACTGGTCGGCTGTGGCGGCCGGGGCAGCGGCGCGGCGGAGCAGGCCCTCACCGCCGACTCCAACACCAAGCTCGTCGCCATGGCCGATGCCTTCCCGGACCGGCTCGAGGACAGCCTTTCGGGCCTCAAGGGCTCCGGCGTGGGCTCACGCGTCGAGGTCCCCAAGGACCGGCAATACACCGGCTTCGACGCTTACAAGCACGTCATCGACCAGGTCGACATGGTCCTCCTGACCACGCCCCCGCACTTCCGGCCCATCCACCTGGCCTACGCCGTGGAGAAGGGCGTCAATGCCTTCGTCGAGAAGCCGATGGCTGTCGATGGGCCGGGCCTGCGCAAGTACCTCGCGGCGTGCAAGGTCGCCAAGGAGAAGAACCTTTCGCTGGTCAACGGATTCTGCTGGCGCTACGACGGGCCTCGCCGCGAGACCATGAAGCGCGTCTTCGACGGCCAGATCGGCAAGGTCGTCGCCATCGAGACGACCTACGACTCCTCGGGTGTGTGGGAACCGCGGAAGAAGCGCGAGGAATGCTCGTCCGACATGGAATATCAGATGAGGAACTGGTATTACTATTGCTGGCTTTCCGGTGATCATATCGTCGAGCAGGCGATCCACGGCCTCGACACCATGGGCTGGGTCATGGGCGACAAGCCGCCTCTCCGTTGCTGGGGCGTGGGCGGTCGGCAATCGCGCACCGACGCGAAGTACGGTAACATCTGGGACCATTTCTCGGTCGTCTTCGAGTACCCCGACAACGTCCGCGGCTACCACCAGTGCCGCCACTGGGTCAACACGCCCAATCGGGTCAAGGACTACATCCTCGGCAGCACGGGCACGGCCGATGTCTTCGGCAACATCATCAGGGCCGAGAAGTCGTGGCGCTATCGCGGCCCCAAGTCCAACATGTATCAAGTCGAACACGACGAGATGTTCGCCGCAATCCGCGCCGGCAAGCCGGCCAACAATGGCGAGCATGCGGCGCAGAGCACCCTGCTCGCCCTGATGGCCCGCACCGCCGCGTACACGGGCAAGGTCGTCACGCCGGAGATGATCCTCAACTCCAAGGAAGACCTGAGCCCGCCGAGCTATGAGTACGGTCCCTTGAAGACCCGCGGTGTCCCCGTGCCGGGGTACACCGAGTTCGCCTGATTGGTACGTTCGCGATGCCCAGGCGCCGGGAGACCTCCGTCTCTCCGCCTGGGCCGATTCACATCGTCGAAGATCCGGAGTTGGGGTGGAAAGCCGAGGTCCATGAGGTTCGACGCCGCGAAGGCCCTGGAAATGTTCCAGAAACTGGGTGATCCGCGGTTCGCAGGGCCGGACGGCGAGGCACGGGTCGCCGATCTCGTCGCGGAGCAGTTCGCGAGCATGGGTTTTCAAGTCGAGAACCGGGCGGTGGTCGGATCCGGCTTTCCGGCATGGGCTGTCTCCTGGGTGAGCTGGCTGGGATTCGGCTTCGCCATGACCGCGGCGATGGCAGTCGTCTGGACCTTCAGGAGCGAGTGGCCGACTCACGTCTTCGGCTGGCCGCTCCTGATTCTGGCCATTCTCTGGTTGATCCTGGCGCTCCGCCTCGGCTTCCGTTTCGGTTGGGACTTGCCCCCTAAGAGCACGGCACCGCTGATCGTCGCACGGAAGGGACCCGACTCCTCGCCTTGCTGTCGAGTCGTCTTCCAGACGCCGATCGGCCGGATCTCTGCGGACTCACACGAATCGTCTTCCTGGCTTTCATCCGCCTGGGGCGAGATCCTTTGCATCTTCCTGGTATACGATGCCTTCTCCTTGACCTTGGATTCTCATCATACTCCTGGATCTTTGTCTCATTCGCGCTTATGGGGATTGAGTTTGATCGGACTTCTCTGGATCTATGTGGCCGGCCGGGTGATCTCGGCGTGGCGATCCAATCGGTCGAGACCAGTGACTAAGCCGGCGGACAGGACCGGAGTCGCAGTCCTGATGGAGCTGGCACGCACGTGGTCGTCTCCGAGAACGCATCGCGTCGAGATCATCTTTGCGGGAGCCGGAGGACAGGTCCTCGATTTCGCCGGCTCCCGCGCCATGTTTCGGTGGGTCCTGTCGGAATCTCCTCGAATCCCGACGTTGCTGCTCAACTGGTTCGCTCCGGGGATTGGCAAGAAACTCACGATCGCGAGTCGGAACCTTCGTGACCTGGTCCAGGCAGCGTCGGAGAGCCTCTGGCTCACGAATCACCTTGCGACCCGATCCTTCCGGCGAGCCGAGCTCTGGCCGTCTGACCGCTGCCATCAAGACTTTGTTGCATTCATCGGCGACGATTATTTGAAATGGGTCCGAAGCGAGGATCGGGTCGATTCCTCCGCGCTGCATCACACGGCGCAACTTGCTACCGAGATCGCCTTGCGATGGATCAAGGAGCAACAACCGGTTCAGGCGCCGGATTCGTCGACATGAGGTATGCGTCCGGGCGATGACCGCATAACCATCCTCCCGATAGGAGACCTTCAGTTTGGCCGGGACTCCATGCTTTGGCGGAGGGGAGACTGTGATACGTTCGATGGGATTCCTCTGGATCATGGTTCTGGTCGCCTTGGCGATGGCAGAGAGGGCTCGCGCGGAGTTGCCGGCGGCCGATCCGTCGACGATCGGCTTCGACGCCGAACGGCTGAAACGGATCGACGGCGCGATCGACCGGGCGATCGGACGCGGCCAGGTCCCCGGCGCCGTGGTGCTGGTCGGCCGTCGCGGGTTCATCACTTATGCGCGCGCGGCGGGCCGACGCGTCGCCGGCCCCGCGCCCGAGGCGATGACGCGCGACACCGTCTTCGACATGGCTTCCCTCACCAAGCCGGTCGCCACGGCGACGTCAGTTATGATCCTGATCGAGGAGGGGAAGCTGCGACTGACCGATCGGCTCGGCCGCGTGCTCCCCGAGTTCGACAATCACGGCAAGGGTGCCATCACGATCGATCAGCTCCTCCGTCACCGCGCGGGATTGATCCCCGATGATCCGATCGCGGATTACCAGCAGGGGCCCGAGACCGCCTGGAAGCGGCTCGCCGACCTCGACCTCGTCGGGCCGCCCGGCGAGCGGTTCCGCTATTCCGACGTGGGGTTCCTGATCCTGGGACGCCTGGTGGAACGCATCAGCGGAGAACGACTCGACCGGTTCGCCACGAGGCGCATCTTCGACGTACTGGGGATGAAGGACACCCACTTCCGCCCGCTGGATCAGGCCGAGGCGACGAACGACAGAGCCGCCGTCGTGCGGGTCGCGCCGACGGAGCCCGAATCGCGCGGAGGCCGGATGCTCCGCGGAGTCGTCCACGATCCCCGGTCGCGAGCCCTGGGCGGTGTTGCCGGACATGCGGGTCTGTTCGCCACGGCCGACGACCTCGCCATCTTCGCTCAGACCCTCCTCAACGGCGGTCTCGGCCCCAACGGCCGGCGCGTCCTCTCGCCGCTCGCGGTCAAGACCATGATCGACGCGGCCGACACGCCGCCGAACCAGCGCCGGGGGTTGGGCTGGGACGTCGAGACGAGTCAGAGCGCCCGCGCGGAGGGCTGTTCGGTCCCACCGGGTTCGGACACACCGGCTTCACCGGCACGAGCCTCTGGATCGATCCGGAGACGGAGACCTTCGTCGTCATCCTGACCAGTCGTCTGCATCCCGATGGTCGAGGAGCTTCGCCAACGTCGCTCCGCTTCGAGGTCGCCACTCTCGCGGCCGCCGCGGTCGCCGATGCCTCATCCCGGCCGGTCCCGTTGTCTAATCCGGCTCCGCCACCGTCGCGGCCGATCCGCTCTGCGCCCGAGCTGGAACCGGCTCGGTCGCGGCCGATCCGGTCCACTGCGGGATCGACGTCCTGGTCGAAGACGGCTTCCGGCCACTGCGCAACCGAAGAATCGGTCTGGTGACCAATCACACGGGACGGACGCGCGGCGGAGCCTCGACCATCGACGTCCTGTTCCGGGCTCCGGGGGTCAAGCTCGCCAAGCTGTTCAGTCCCGAGCACGGCATCCGCGGCGAGGTCGACGCCGCCGTCCCGGATAGCACGGATGAGGCGACCGGCCTGCCGATCGTCAGCCTCTACGGACGAAACCGCAAGCCGATGCCCAGGGAACTCGAGGGGATCGATGTCCTGGTCTACGACATTCAGGACATCGGAGCCCGGTTCTACACCTACATCACCACGCTCGGCCTGGTACTGGAGGCCGCCAAGGATGCGGGCAAAACCGTCTTGGTCCTCGACCGCCCTAACCCGATCGGGGGCCTTGAGGTCTCGGGCCCGCTCCGCGACGACGAGTTCGCCTCGTTCATCGCGTATCATGCCCTGCCTGTCCGTCATGGGATGACTGTCGGCGAGCTGGCACGGCTCTATAACGCCGAACGAAAGATCGGCGCCTCGCTCGAGGTGATCGCCTGCCGCGGCTGGTCGCGGGGCGACCTTTTCTACCGCACGGGGCTGGTCTGGATCAATCCGTCTCCCAACATGCGGAGCCTGACCGAGGCGATCCTCTACCCGGGCGTCGGCATGCTGGAGGCGACCAACCTGGCCACGGGCCGAGGCACCGACACGCCGTTCGAGCGCGTGGCGCACCCCTGGATTGACCCGGAGCCGTTCGCCGCGGCCCTCAATGATGCGAAGGTCGAGGGGGCTCGATTCGTCCCCAGCGTCTTCACCCCGACCCAGCGGCAGTTCGCCGGCGTCCGATGCGGGGGCGTGCATATCATCATCGACAACTGGTCAGGGTTCGATCCCATCCGGCTGGGGATCACGCTGGCCGTCCAGCTTCGGACGCTTTATCCGGATCAGTGGAAGCCGGAAGGGATGCTCCGCCTGATGGCCAATCGGGCCGCCTACCAGGATATCCTCGATGGCAAGCCGGTTGAGGAGATTCTGAGGCGGTGGGACAAGGATCTCACGGAGTTCCGTACCATCCGTGAGCGATATTTGCTCTATCGATGAGCGGTGGATGCAAGCGTGTTCCCCAACACCGCGCCCAGGGCCGCGACTCTTCGTGTCCGGGGATCTCCCACGTTTCAGAGGACAGTTGTATCAGGGGCGTCGGACGCGCGGGCCGGGCTCCAGGGGAGGTGGGTCGGCTCGATCTCCGCCGGGCTCATAGTCGTTCTTGACCCAGTCGCGGAACCTTTCCGGCGTGTGCGAGAGTCCCCGGCCGGTCAGCCACGCGGCGTATTCATCGAGCGGCTCATGTAGGTGTTCGGGGCCACCGAGGGGGATATGACCGAATTCGATGGAGAACGCATGCTCGGCGCCTTCAGGAGATTCGCCGCGATTCACCAGCAGATAGACGGCCGAAGCAAGTCCGGTCCGATCGGCACCGGACTTACAGTGGATTAGGAGGGGATACGGGCAGGACTTCAAGGTATCGATGAGTCGGAGCAGTTCGCGCCGGGTCGGTCGCCGCGTGGCGCTGAGCTGAAGGTCGTAGAACGACACGCCCTGATCCCGAGCCGTTTGGACTTCCGCCTCGTACCACCAGTCCGCGAAGCTTCCACCGCGCAGGTTCAGGATGGATCGGAGATGGTAGTCACGGATCCACTCGGTGAGCTGAGTTGTAGGCTGGGCTGATCGGAAGGCCCGACCGGCATCGACGACGCCCAGATTCCCCTGGAACCAGGGCCGCCGGAACACGCAACAGAGACCGAGTGCGACGAGGACAAGCAAGACCGCCGCCGCTTTGGCGGGGTGCTTGCGAGGTCTTGCGGGGACGCGGGACTCATCCGCCTCGGTCCGGAGGGAAGGCAGGATCCGTGCCACGGGCGTTTCCTTTCCGTTTCAACCGTGGAGCTAACCACAAATCGCCGCGGACGTCCACCAGGATCCTACCCGAGTCTCCGTCAGATCCTCTCGAAAGGGACCGATCGGAGGTCCGCGTGTCGAAGACGCGGTCAGGAAACGAGACCGGGCCGGCCCCTCCCTACCCCGGGGAAAGGCCGGCCAGACGAATCCCAGTTCCCGAACCGGCGACTCGCGGAAGCGAGACGACGGAGGTCGAACTGCTCAGGTCAGGCTATCTCGCTCCTGGCTCCAGGGGGAGCTGCGGAGGAATTCTCGTGCTTGCTGCACCTGCCGCGCCCCCGACGGGCGCCTTGAGGAACTGCAAGTAACGAATGAAGAACGTGGTCTGCAGACCCGACCCGATCACGGCCTGGTACGGTGCAATTAAACGGTCCAGCAACACGGTGAACCGGACGATTGGGTCGCGATAGACGATGATCCGGTCTCCCGGCATCACTTGATAGTTGGTCGAAGGGTCGCCGCCGCTGGTGATTGCGGCCAGGTTGACCGGCAAGACCTGCTCGCAGCAAGCCCCGGGAGGTGCCGGGCGCACCAGGCGGATGTTCTGGGCGCAGCCGTCGGCAGCAGGCCCTGGGCATACTGGAGCGCGTCGAGCACGGTTTCGTTGCCGGTGATCGGCATCTTACCCGGCACGAGGACGTCGCCCAGAACGTAGTAATTCTTGCTGTTATAGGCCGTGACGTCAACAAAGACCCGGTCGGTATCACGGGGATCGACCGGCTTGGGCTTGTTGGTCTTGGGATCGACCGTCGGTTCGCTGGTGTATGGATCGATCTCGACCAATCCGAGAGTCTGATCGCTGAGGTACTTCCTCAGGTGAAGGACAACCTTCTCTTTGACCTCCGGGATGGTGAGACCCGCGACATAGACCTCTCCGTAGAAACCCAGCGAGATCTTACCGTCGGGTCGCACCAGCCGCTCCCCGGAGATCGGGCGACCGGGCGCGGCTTCAAGAACCTCCACGAGCACCAGGTCCGGCGGCTCCACGATGTAATCGGGCATGCTGACCTTGGTAAACTCGCGCGGAATATTGCTGTTGGCGATTTTATTTTCCGGCGTCCGAACCGTCTGGCATCCGCAAGCGGCGCAGAGGAGAAGCATCGTCAGCCAGCCGGCCCGTCGGTAGTTCGTCCTTCTGCCATTCATCTGAGTCATCCTCCCGGCACTCCGACATCGGCCGAACAGGCGCCCGGGGACGGACCGAAACCAACCCCCGGGGACGATCACGGACAGTCCAGTTCGCCATGGAACGCGCCCTGTTCCCGGTCGCTTAGACTCCAATTGTCGGGACCCGGCCCATTTCCTGGCGAATCCCTCTTGACAAGAGATAGAATCGGCACAATCGCTTGTTCGCTCAAATCGAAACAGGGTAAGTCGCACCTCAGTTAGGGATTTACGGGAAATAGCGAGTTTGCCGATTGTAGTAGTTCCGAGGGATGCTCGCGCAGGGCGCGGCCCGATTGAAGTAACGGGCGGCCAAACCACCGGGTTGATTGGACCCGTTTCGACGTGGCTGGGCCTGCGTGCTCGAACCGGTTCGCGACGGAGTCCCGCCCCGTACGCCGCTCATCCGGCCCGAGCCGACTCCGTTCGGGTTTTGCGTCGCCATCATCAGCAGTCCCATTTGGTTCATTCCCATCCCCATCCCGGCCGCCGCGGTCGAGGCCGATGTTGCACTCGAGGTCGAGGCCGATGCGGACGTGCCGGTGCCGAAGCCGCCCGGCATCATACTTCCGTAGAAGAATGGCACCATGTAGGGGTTGGCGAAGATATTGCCCTGCACGGGGTTTCCTCCCACGTCCGTCCCCGAACTGGCGGCTGCGTTCAGGTTCGATGGGGCGATCATCGGCATCGCCAGGGGAAAGGGCATGGTCGCGGTCCCCAAACTCGGAGTCCCCATCGACGGACCTGTATTCGGGGAAGGGGTGCCCAGACTCTGGGCCTCCGCCTTCCCACCGCTGAGCCATCCTGCGGCGTACAGCAGCCCGGCGCAGGCGATTCTCCATCGTGAATCGTTCATCGGCGAATCCCTCCTTCGTGAAATCCCAAGAATGCGGACCGGCTTTGCGATCGATGCCACAAGTCCGAATTCCTATGCAAGACAATGAGACCGTGTCCGAAACGGCTCCCTTCCGGGGCTCCCCGCGGCCCACTGCATGGTTTCGACGAGGGGCGTCCTGCGAGAACACTCAAAAGCGTTGCAACCTGTGAATACCCGGAATTCGTTATTTGCGCAAAGTCCGGATAATCGCTGTTTTCTCCAAATTCGCTGGAGTGAGAGGAAGAAGGGACCCGATCGAACGAGTTAGACTTGAAATCCGGATGGGACGGCCTCCGCCCAGGAGATTTCGGAGGCGAACCAAGACAACCGAGATCGGATGAGGCCAGGATGCGCACAAACTGGACGAGTGGAGCTCGGGCGATCGGATTGACGGTGCTGGCCCTGGTGGTCAGCCTCTCCGAACGAGCGCAGGCTCAGCAGAGCGGCATGTTCCCGCTGGCGCCGATCCGCCGAGAGCGGCCACCCTGCGCGAACGAGGATCCGGTCTACAAGCTCTACAAACAGCAGTATTTCGGCTACCATCCCACCTACTGGAGGAAGTTCCCCACGGGATGGGGAGCTCCCAGTCAAGAGGCTCCGGACAAGGAGAAGTCCTTCCGCGAACAGCCTCTGGGCAAGCCTCCAGAGCTGGGCGAGGGGGGGCCAGGCCTGGGTGAGGAAGAAATCGGCCCGGTACCCGGTGGTGGCCGGCCAGCTGCTCCTACCTTGCCAGAGGGCAGACGTTCTCCCTTCGAGATGGATAACGGTGGGCCGGGACCCATCCCCTTACCCGGAGGCAATCCGCCTCCACGCCCGGCCACTCCACGAGACGCGTCACCGTTTAATGATCAGGGGGCGGCGGCTCCGTCCCGACGTGCTCCACGGACGCAGCCCACTGCGCCAAGCATGGTGGACGACGCGCCGGAACTGTCGCCACCGGCCGCGCAGCCCGAGCGAGACTCCGCAGCGCGCTCTTCCGGAGCGGGTGTGGACGACGAGACGGTGGCCCATGCCAATGACGGGCCGTTGCTGCCCATTGACGACATCGATGTGTCCCGCTCCGCCAATGTCGGCACGCTCTTCGATTCCGACCCGATCCAACCAGCCGCACCGGCGACTGCGTCCAATTCGACAAACTCGACGCAACCGGCCCCGCGCCGCGGGTTCATCAGCAGCCTCTTCGGCGGACTGGGGATGAACTGGTTCCGGCGCTGATCTCTCACGACGCGAAGTCCGATCCCTTCCGAACTCCACAAGGTCCTGGCTCGCCCAGACAACCTTGTGGAGATTTCGTTTGCACGGGGAGTATCCTCCGGATCCGCATCCTCTGGAAGCGACTCGGCCGGTTGAAGTGATGCAAACTCGTCTCGATCCTGTCACAATCGAGGTCGACGCCACATCCGGCCGCCGATCGTGAATACCGGGGGGCATCCGACGAACCCACTTCACGGGGATGGGATCGAGATCATCTCGGACCTCAACTGTGCGAGCTTCCAGGCATGCCAAGGCGTACGACCTACACTTATGCGACGGTGGCGCTCCTGCTTGTCACTGCGGCGCTGGGACTGGCGGCCTGGCTGGTGAGCTCCCTGAACCAGCTCCATCAGCGGTTTGCGCAGGAATCCAGGGCATTAGGGCTGGCGTTTCTCGTCGTCCTGATCGTCCTGTTGGCGATCGGCTCTCTCTGGCTGGCCCGGCTGGCCTGGCGATCGCGATCCCGATCGCCAGCCGCCACACCGGTCCCGGCCGATGTGATTCAGGCGGCGGCTCTCCAGGCGGATCAGGCCGAAGGGGTGATCCGGCGCGTCGGCGACCAGTCGGCCAAGGCGGAGCTGAACCGCGAATTGGGCGAACTACGGTCCGGCCGGGAACATCGCGAGTTCCACGTCGTCATTTTCGGAACAGGTTCCGCGGGCAAGACTTCGCTCATCAACGCGCTCCTGGGCCGAGACGTCGGCAAGACCGAGGCCGTCATGGGGACGACCCAGCAGGCCGAGCACCACACGTACACTCTGGGTGGCGTGGAAGGGACGGTGTTCCTCACCGACACGCCCGGTCTCTCGGAGATCGGGGCGGGCGGCGCCACGCGCGAGCAAGAAGCCCGCGAGCTAGCCGCCCGCGCGGATCTGCTGATCTTCGTCGTCGACCACGATCTGATTCGCACCGAATTCGAGCCACTCTCGGCGCTGGTCCGGCAGGGGAAGCGGTCGATCGTGTTCTTCAACAAGACGGATCGGTTCACCGATGAGGATCGCGACGCGATCCTGGCCAAGCTCCGAGAGCGGCTTCGCGGGCTGGTACCGGCCGATGACGTGGTCGCGGGTGCTGCGTCCCCTCGGCCGAGTCCCGTCCGCGTCCGTCGCGCCAATGGCACGACCGAGACGATCCTCGAAGACCAGCAGCCTGAACTCGCATCGCTTCGCGACCGGATTGCCCGGATCCTCAAGCGCGAGGGAGACGCTCTCCGCGCCGGCAATCTCCTGCTCCGCGCCCACCTGCTGAGCAAAAAGGCCCAGGATCAGCTCTCGAGGGAGCGGGATCTGCGGGCCGAGTCGGTGGTCGAGAAGTTCCAGTGGATGACGGCCGCGACGGTCTTCACCAACCCGTTCCCCGCCCTGGAGCTGCTCGCCAGCGGCGCCGTGCAGTTCCAGATGATTACGGAGCTCGCAAACGTTTATGGTGTGACGATCTCGGCCTCGAACGTCCGGATGATCGGCACCGAGATGATCCAGATGCTGCTGAAGCTCGGCCTGGTCGAGGCGACCACGTCGCTAATCGCGGGTATCTTCAAGTCGTCGCTGGTGGGCTACGCGGCGGGAGGCGCCGTCCAGGCCGTATCAATGGCCTACTTGACCCATATCTCCGGCGAGACGTTCACCGAGTATTTCCGGCACGGTCAGACCTGGGGCGACGGCGGCCTCCAGGCGGCCTTGATCCACCAGTTCGATCTCACCAGCCGCACCGATTTCCTTCAGGAATTCGCCAAGCAGGCCGTTCAAAAAGTCTCCGGTCGGTTCCTTACCGGTTCCGCGAAGTCCCAGGAAACCCCCGCATCCAAGAATTGAAAGGCCAATCCAGGACGAACCCGATGAGCGACGCACACCGAGACTATCCGCGCCTTTTTCCCAGGCCCGAGCAGACGATTGCCGGCATCGGCTGCGCGATTCGAGAGGGCCGCGTTTCCTGCGTCGATGTGCTCAATCGTTGTTTTCGAACAGGTCGATGAGTGGGAGCGCAAGGTCCACGCCTGGGTCGTGCTCGATCGAGAGGGAGCACTCGCTCAGGCGCGGGCGCTCGATGAGGAGCTGAAAGCCGGCAACGATCGTGGCCCGCTTCATGGCATTCCGATCGGAATCAAGGACATCTTCGACGTGAAGGGACTGCCCACGGCCTGCGGGGCGGAGCGCTGGGTCGATCGGATCGCCCAGAAGGATGCTGAGGTCGTCGCCCGGCTCCGGACGGCGGGCGCGGTGATCATGGGCAAAACCGTGACGACAGCGTATGCTTGTCTCGATCCCCCGGTGACGCGCAATCCGTGGAATCTTGAACGGACGCCTGGCGGCTCGTCGAGCGGCTCGGCCGCGGCAGTGGCCTGCGGCATGTGCTACGGGGCGTTGGGCACCCAGACGGGCGGGTCGATCACACGGCCAGCCGCGTTTTGCGGTGTCTCCGGGATGAAGCCGGGCAAGATGACTATTACTCACGCGATGCAAGGTCTCTTGCCGTTTGCCGAAAGCCTGGATCATGTCGGCCCGATCGGTCGAACGGTCGATGACCTTCGACTCCTGCTGCTGGCGATGGCCGACGAGAAAAGACTCGACCGTCAGTTCGATTTCTGCCCGCCACTGCCTGTTAGACTCGGCCGCCCGCGGGGCTTTTTTGATCGTCTCGCCACGCCGGCCCTTCGCTCTGTGCTCGACGAGGCTGTTCAAGCCTTCGTGGATCGAGGAGCAGACATCGTCGAACTCGATGACCCTGTCGACTTCGAGGCGATCCTCCAGGACCATCGCACGGTCTTGACCGCCGAAGCCGCCAAGGTGCATTCCGACTGGCTCGATGACTTTCCTGACGATTATCCACCTCGCATCCGAGAAATCGTTTTGGAGGGCCGAACACGACTGGCGTTGGACTACATCCAAGCCAGGGATCGCATGACATTGACGATGTTTCGAATGATGGAACACTTGAATTCGAAGAAGGCCCCCGCATGGATTACGCCCGCTGCTCCCAGTACGGCTCCCGATCGGGCGACCACCGGGGATCCATCCTTCAACTGCGCCGTGGAGCTACACGGGGCTGCCCACAGTCTCGTTCCCAATCGGCCTCGCGCCGGACGGCCTGCCGGTTGCCTTGCAGCTCGTCGCCTCGCCATTCCAGGACCTGAAACTTCTGCGAACAGCCGAGTGGTGCGAACAAGCCATCCGAACCCGGCGACAATAAAGGACCCCGGACCATGGCCGGCAACGAGGAGCTGATCGAGTTGCTCGACGAACTGGACCGACAGAGTGAGGTGACCGACCAGACTGTCGAGCGCTGCGCGGGAGAGCCTCGAGGAGACCCTGGCGGGGCTCAAACTCACGCCCGAGGAAGAGCAGGTGCTGGCCGAGGAACTGCGCCAGCTCCGCGACCTGACCCGGAAGCTCGACGAGACGACCATCGAGATCGCTGCATTCGGCATGGTCAGCCGGGGGAAGTCGTCGGTCCTCAACTGCGCTGATCGGCCAGGAGGTGTTCAAGATCGGCGCGACGCACGGCACCACGGTCGTCCGCGCCGCCCAGCGATGGGAGCAGAGCGCCATCGGCCGTCCCGGATTGGCGGGTGCCAAACTCGTCGTGGTCGATACTCCGGGCATCGATGAGGTCGGCGGCGAGGCCCGCGAGGCGCTCGCGCATCGATGTCGCGCGTCATGCGGATCTGATCCTCTTCATCGTCTCGGGCGACATGCAGCGCGTCGAGATCGAGGCTCTCAATGAGCTACGCGAAGTACAAAAGCCGATCATCCTGGTCTTCAACCAGATCGATCGCTATCCCGACCTCGACCGCGACCAGATCTATGCCAAGATCAAGGACGAGCGGGTCAAGCACCTGGTCCGTCCCGAAGACGTCGTGATGACCGCGGCCCGGCCCGACGCCTTCAAGGTCCGGGTGCAACTTCCCGACGGGACGGTCCAGACCCAGTGGGAGCGTCCGGCTCCGTTGATCGAGCCGCTCAAGGTCCGCATCCTCGACGTACTCGACCGCGAGGGCAAAGCTCTGGTCGCCTTGAATACCTTGCTCATGGCGGGCGACCTCCATGCCGAGATCGTGGCGCGGAAGATTCAGATCCGGGATGAGGCGGCCAACCGGCTGATCTGGAACTTCGCGATGGCCAAAGGAGCGGCGGTCGCGATCAACCCCATACCGGTCGCTGACATGGCCGGCGGCCTGGCCGTTGACGTGGGGATGATCCTCACGTTGAGCAAGCTTTACGGCATCCCTTTGACGCGCCGGACCGCGGCCAGCCTGGTCCGCGACATGATGCTGGCGCTCGGCGCGATGGGCCTCGTCGGCGTTGCCAGCCGCTTGCTGGCCAGCGGACTGAAGTCGTCGCTGGCCGGGTTGACGGTCATGAGCGGCGGGCTGGCTGCTCCGCTCACCGCACTGGGCTACGGCGCGATTGGATTAGGCCAGGCGGCGACCGGCGCCATGACGTCGTACGTCCTTGGCCAGGGTGCCAAGACCTACCTTCGTCAGGGCTGCCAGTGGGGACCGCGCGGGATCAAGACCGTCATCCAGCAGATCCTCGCGCAGGCCAAGGCCGACTCGGTGATCGACCGGCTTCGCGAGGATCTCAAGAAGCGGCTGAGGTCGTGATTGGGCTTTCCTTGGCCGTGCCATCGTTTACTCTCCACGCTTGCACCCGTTCCGAGCCGGCCTCCAGCTCGCGAAGCCGAGCCTGGGCGGCCTGAAGTCGGACCTCGGCGGCCTTGATCTGGGCTTCAGCGACTTTGCCCCGAGCCTCGGCGGCGGCGCGGGCCTTTACCGCGGCGGCATAGGCTTGGTCCACGGCCGTGTAGTCGCCGATTTCCTCGTTGGTCGCCGGATCGATCAGCACGAGGCGGTCGCTACCCGTCAGGCGATCCACCCGCACTCCCAACAGCAAGTTCACCGGCTCCAGGCGAACTCGTCCCTGTTGATCTGCCGGCACACGCTCGTAAGCCTCTCCTTTCAACCGATAGGCAATCAGGTCGAGCCGCCTACGGACCTGTCCTTCTGCGTCCGGTTCCTCCCGGGCATCGGCGATGACGTAATAGGGCACCCGCGCCTCCGCGTATTGCTCGACCTTCGTCTTGACGTCGAGAACCCGCGTACCGGTCGACGTCACCTCGATGATCAAGGATGGCCGTACCTTCTCCTTCTTGACGTAGAATGCCACCCAGTCCTTTCGCTGCTTCACTCCGAAGATCACGGCCAGGTCGGGGCTATGGTGTCTCAGGCCGGGAATGTCCCAGAATATGCCACAGTTGGAGAACACAACGACCGAGTGGTCGATCGCGAGCCGAGCCCCAAGTACACACCTTAGGTAGGTGCGATCGTCGGTATGCGAAACACTATGGACTTGGACGTCTCCTTCCTTGGGGTGCAACAAATCATCCAAGGTTAAGGGAACACGCACGAAGCCATACCGACCGCTCGGGAGCTTCTTCCGCACATCACGATAACCGTATTCGAACGAACCCTCGCCGTCCTCAGCCTTCCTTTTAGGCTTCATCTTGAACGTACGACCCTTCGGCGTGGTGCGATTGTCGGGGATCTTACTCATGGATCGTCCCAATCGGGCATCGCGGGAAACTTCTGAGGATTCTATCGGCAGCGAGCGGACATCCCCATTATCATAGGGGATGACGCCTGTTGCTCCCAGCCCGTTCGGCTCGCCGTGGATGGTTCCCCATGTCCCGAATCCGCTGGATCCTGATCGCGAGTGCCATCACCTCGATCGTGATCGGTGGCCTGGCGTTCGAGATCATCGCCACGCAACCGGTGCGCGGGGCGATGCGGACGTGCTCCGAGCTCTTCACCGTCGCCAATCGGCCGGGCCTCAGCGAGTCCGAGCGGCTCCAGGCGGCGCGGTCGCTCTGTTCGGCGCGCTACCTCCAGACCCATGCCCTGTCGGTCGCGGCCGAGGGGGGACTCGTCGGCATCCCGCGGAACCTCAACAAGAACTTCAAGGCCTGGCGCGAAGGTCCGAACGTTTGGATCTGCCCGACCAATCGCATCGGCCCGGTCTACCAGTTCGTCTTCGAGAACGGCGGCTGGAGGTTCGACGGTCCCGTCGGCATCCTCCGCGCCTGGGGTGAGATGGTTCCCATGTCCGATCTGCCCGAACAGGGATGACCGCTGCGATCACGGCAGTTTCAGCAGGTACGTCCTGTTGTTCGACCCGGCGACGGCCAGTTGAGACCCATCGGGACTCCAGGCTACGCCGTAGGTCATGATGTCCGCGGCCACGCGTTGGTGAAAGATCGGCTTGGCCTCGGAGACGTTCCAGACGAACAGGGTGCCGCCGACGTCGACCGAAGCCAGTTTCTGACCGTCGGGACTGAAGGAGATCGAGTAGATTTCATAAGGGTGCCCGTCGAGCTTGTGTCGCTCCTTGCCATCGGTCACGTTCCAGATTCGCACGGTCTTGTTGACCGAGCCGGAAGCCAGCGTGGTGCCGTCGGGATGAAAGGCCAGGCTATAGACCGCGGCGCCGTGGCCCTGACTCTTCCGCAGTTCCTTGCCGTCGGCGACGTTCCAGTACTTGATCAACTTGTCGTCACCGCCAGTGGCGAGCACGTCTCCCTTGCGGCCGAACGCGACGGCATAGACAACGTTGGGATCGGCGGCGATCGATCGGAGCGAGGTCCCCTTGGCCACATCCCAGATCCGCGCCGTCTTGTCGGCGGCCGCGGTCGCCGCCAGCTTGCCGTCGGGGCTCCAGGCGACGCCATAAATTTGGCCGGTATGGCCTGTGAATGTCTTGAATGCCGCGGAAGAAGGAAGTGTCCAGAGTTCGACGGTCTTGTCGGTGGAGGCGGAGATCAGCCCGGTCGAATCCGGCAAGAATGCCAGCCCGGTCACCGGGCTAGCGGAGCCCCGGTAGGTGGCACGCTCGGACTTCGCGGCCTGGGTCGCCGCCGTGTCGAAGACCTTGACGGTCCCGTCCGTCAGGCCCGCCGCCGTGAGTGCACCGTTGCCCGAGACAGCCACGGCACTCACTCCGGCCGGGAGCCCCGGGATCGCCAGGAGTAGCTTGCCGTCGGCCGCGTTCCAGGTTCGGACCGTCTTGTCCTGCGAGCCGGTCACGAGCTTGGTGCCATCCCGGCTGAAACCCAGGCCGCCAACGGCGTCCCCATGGCCCGCCAAGGTCCGCAAAGTTTTCCCCTGATTCGTGTCCCAGAGCCGGGCCGTCTTGTCGGCCGATCCCGAAGCCATCTGGTTGCCGTCCTTCGGCGCGAATGCCAAAGCGTGAATCCGCCCGGTGTGTCCCTTCAGCTCCTTGATGGTCTTGCCATCACCGGCGCCGACGATCCGGATCATGTTGTCCTCTCCGGCGATCGCTAGCCGCGAGCCATCCGCCCGGAACGCTATCGAAGTGATCGGCGACGGTAAGCCTTCGATTTTCTTGACCTCCTTGCCGTCGGCGACGCCGCAAATCCGCACCGACTTGTTCGCGAGGGCCAGGGCGATCTGAGATCCATCCTGGCGGAACGCGACGGAGACAATCGGCTGGTCCGCTACTGAGATTTCCCGGATCAGCTTCCAATCGGTCCGGTTCCAGATCCGCAGAATCTTGTCATCGCCGCCGGTCGCCAACTTGGTCCCATCGTCGCTCAGCGCGAAGGAGTTGATCGGTTGCCCGGCGTCCAGACGCCGCGGTTCGAATGACGGAACGTCCCAGACCTTTGCGGTGTTATCGATGCTCCCGGAGAGGATCTGCCGCCCGTTCGGCGAGATCGCGACGGCAAGGACCAGCTTGGAATGCCCTTCGTACTTCTGGATCTCCTTGCGTTTGGCGACGTCCCAGAACCGGACCGTGTTGTCGAATCCGGCCGTCGCCAGCGTCTTGCCGTCCGGACTCCAGGCGACCGAGTAAACGGCCTCGGTGTGGCCGTCGAGCGTCCCAACCACCGCGGCTTGCTGCGCCATCGCAAGGCCCGCCGTCGCCACCGCCACGAACACTGCGATCAACACGCGCGAAGTCCCTCTGAAGATGCGGTCCATGTTGTCTCCTTCTCGGATCGAGCGGCGTAGTCTGGCGGACCAGCGGGAAGACCCGCGGTATTTCGAATGGAGTGGTGTCGTTGGCGTGACTGAATCTCGGAGGTTGACGATGCAGCGTCCCCGGCGATTCGACAATTGCTTAACATACTCGCCATGTCGGCACGCCGCAACGCCTGAGGGCCAGCACAGGGCGGACGCGCGTCTCGAAGTGCGCTGCTCCCCATTTCCTGGTCCAGGCCGTATTGGAATCATCCGTGCACCCGGATCGAATTGCCGTGGTCCTGGATCAGGCACCTGCCGCACGTGTCGTACTCCTGCATCGCTCCTCCCGGGCACCCGAAATCCGGACGCCTTCATCGCACGCGAGCAGATCCATCCTGTTAGAATCGGCATCCAGGCCGATCCTGTGTCAGAATGATGCATCCGGGATCGAACCATCGGAGACATCCCGTTTCTGTGCTGGCTGAAAAGGACGTTCCCGTGCGAGACATCCGAGTGGCCACCGCCCAGTTCGAGCATCGCAATAACGATAAAGAATATAATCTCTCCCGGATCGACGCACTGACTCGCCGCGCCGTGGAGCAAGGTGCCGAGATCGTCAGCTTCCACGAATGTGCGATTTCGGGTTATACTTATCTCCAGAACTTGAGCCGCTCCGGGCTTTCCGCGGTGGCGGAGCCGGTCCCGGGCGGTCTGTCGGTCCGTGCATTGGAAGCGATTGCGCGGAGGTATGATGCTGTGGTGATGGCCGGGCTCGTCGAGTCGGATCCGTCGGGGACGCTCCATAATTGCTATGTGACGGTCGGTCCGGAGGGATTCATCACCAAGTATCGCAAACTGCACACGTTCATCAATCCCGCCTTGACTCCCGGGGATTCGTACAACGTCGTCGAGATCCGGGGCATCAAGGCCGGCTTCCTGATCTGCTACGACAACAACTTGCCGGAGAACGTCCGCATCACGGCGATGATGGGCGCCGAGGTCATCTTCATGCCGCATGTGACCGGATGCCTTCCCTCGATCATGCCGGGGCGAGGCATCGTGGGCCGGACCTTGTGGGACAACCGAGAACGCGACCCGGTCCGGCTGCAACTCGAGTTTCAAGGCCCGAAGGGTCGTGGCTGGCTAATGAGGTGGCTCCCGGCGTGCGCCTGGGAGAACGGCGTCTATGCCGTCTTCAGCAACCCGATCGGCCTCGACGACGACACGGTCAAGCCCGGCCTCGCCATGATCCTCGACCCGTTCGGCGAGGTCCTCGCCGAGAGCCGGGCGCTCGATGACGATGTCGTCGTGGCCCTGCTGACACCCGAAAAACTGGAGCATTCGTCGGGCCGGCGCTATCTCCGGGCGCGTCGCCCCGAGCTCTACGGCAAGCTGGTCGAGCCACCGCCGCCGGGCCAGGAGCCGGTCACCCTTCCCGGCTGGGATGTGGCTCGTAAGAAGCCGTCCGACGTCCATGGCGTTCCCTGATGAGCCTCAGTATGATGGCTTCCGCCTGGCCCAGGGATCGCGCCCTGCCCCGAGGCGGACTCGGAACGGAAGAAGGACGACGGACAACGAACATGACGCTATCGCCAGCACCGGCTCGGTCGTTCGTATCCAGAATGTTCCCGCTGATAGCGGGCTCGGCGGCGACAATCGCGCTGGGGCTCGCCGGCTGTCGCGTGACTCAGGAACCGGAGCATAAACCGCCGCCGCCCAAGGTTACGGTCACCCTATCGGAGAAGCGGACTCTGCCGATCGTCGTCAACCCGATCGGCACGACCCGAGCCCTCCAGGACGTGACGATACGGGCGCGAGTCAAGGGATTCCTCACGGAGAAGCATTTCGAGGAAGGCGGCAATGTCAAGAAAGCTCAACTCTTGCTGGTGATCGACGAGCAGCCTTACAAGCTCCAGCTCGCGCAGGCCGAGGCGCAGCTCGAGGCGGCCGGGGCGGCTTTGAAGAAAGCCGAGGCCTCGCGAAGGCCCCAGGTCGCCAAGGCCCAACTCGATCTGGACCAGGCCCAGCTATTGCTCGACCGCGTCGAGGAACGGCGCGAACGCAGCCTGCTTTCGCGCAAGGCGGCGTCTCAGGACGACTACGATAAGGCCGAGGCTCAGCTCAAGAAGACCGCGGCTCAAGTCGAGTCCGATCGCGCCAACCTGGAGCAGGAGGAGGCCGATTATCGGATCAATATCGAGACCGCCAAGTCCGACTTCGCCCGAGCCAAGGCCGGCGTCGACGATGCCCACCTCAATCTGGGCTATTGCCGGATGATGGCACCCATCGATGGGCGCATCGGCGAGCTGAAGATCAAGGTCGGCAACCTGGTCGGCGATGGCCAGGCGACCGAGCTGGTCACGATCCAGCAGCTCGATCCGATGGGATTGGACTTTCGCCCGCCCGCTCGGTATCTCCCGGTGGCGACGGCGCAGCCTCGGCCCCGGCTTGAAGGTCGAGCTGACTGTCGAGGGCGAGCGCCAGCACCCCCATTTCGGCAGGGCCATCTTTATCGACAACGTCGTGGACACTACCACGTTGACGTTCCTGATGCGTGCGGCGGTCCCGAATCCCGACGGGTCCCTCTTGCCGGGCGAGTATGTCCGCGCCGGGATGATCGTCGGCCAGTATGTGGATGCCGTGGTTGTTCCGGAGCAGTCGGTGATCGAGGGGCAGGATGGCTCGCGCGTCTATGTCGTCGACGCCGCGAACAAGGTGCAGGTCGTCAAGGTCAAGCCGGTCGATGTCTATGAGGGACTGCGAGTGCTGGAATCGGGGCTCGAATCGGGCCAGAAGGTCGTCGTCGAAGGGATCCAGCTCGTGCGCCAGGATCAGATCGTCGAGCCACAGGAAGCTCCGCTGACGAAGTACATCCGGGCCGAGACAACGACCGCGACCGGCGATCAGCGATTCAACAGCTCCATCTCGCGCATTCCCGGGCTGGAGCCCGACGCCCGTCGCAAGCCGACGCATCCCGTCACGAAGGACACGGCGCCCGACAAACAGAAATGAGGGATGGGCAGCGATTCGGGCTTTTCTCGTCACAACCCAAACCAGACTCGCCAGCGAGGGGAGCCCGATGCGGCCTTCGACCGCAATCCAAGAGGAGTTCAAGATTCGGGATTAAAAATTTAAAAACCGTAATCATCCTTATCTGAAATTTTGAATATTGAATCGGAATCTTTAAAGCGGCCGCACCGCGCGGAGATCGTACGGAGGAAGGCTCGAGCATGGTCAACTTCTTCATCGGCCGGCCGATCTTCGCGACGGTGCTGGCCCTGCTGATGCTCCTGGTCGGCGGCATCTGCCTGTTCATCCTCCCAGTCTCGCAGTATCCCCAGGTCACGCCCGCGCAGGTCCAGGTGACCACGACCTATACCGGCGCCGACGCCAGGACCGTGGCCGAGACCGTCAGTACGCCGATCGAGCAGCAGATCAACGGTGTGAAGGGGATGATCTATTTCAGCTCCGAGAGCACCAGCAATGGCCTCGCGAACATCGTCGCGACCTTCGACGTCGGCTATTCGCAGGACATCGCCGCGGTCGACATCCAGAACCGCGTCCAGACGGCCGAGGCCGTACTGCCGCCGGAGGTGAAGCAGTTCGGCGTGACCATCAAGAAGACCTCGACGGACATGGTCTGCGTGGTCAACCTGGTCTCGCCCGACGGTCATTACGACTCCACATTCCTGGATAATTACGCGCAGATTTACGTGCTCGACGTCCTCCGTCGGATCCCCGGCGTCAGCGACGTTAACGCGTTCGGGCGGAAGTACGCCATGCGTGTCTGGCTCGACCCGGACCGCATGGCCGCCCAGCGCATCTCGCCCACCGAGGTCATCCAGGCGATCCAGTCGGAGAACCGCCAGGCGGCCGCGGGCAAGATCGGCGGCCAGCCGGGGCCGCCTGGGCTGGTCTTCGAATTTCCGATCCTCACCAAGGGCCGACTCGCGAAGGTTTCCGAGTTCGAAGAGATCGTCGTACGACGCCGGGACGACGGCTCGATCGTCCGTCTCAGCGAGGTCGCACGAGTCGAGCTGGATTCGGAGAACTACGAGACCTCCGGCTGGCTCAGCGGCAAGCCGGCCGGCACGCTCCCGGTCTACCAGTATTCCGACGCCAATGCGCTGGACATCGTCAAGCAGGTCCGCGCGAGCATGGACCGGCTCGCCAGGAACTTCCCGCCAGGTCTGGAGTACCGCATCGCCTACGACACGACCAAGTACGTTCACGAGAACATCGTCGAGGTCCAGGAGACCCTCCTCGAAGCGTTCGTCCTGGTCCTCCTCGTGGTCTTCGTGTTCCTCCAGGGCGTGCGGGCGACGATCATCCCGATGCTGGCCATCCCGGTGGCGCTCGTGGCCACCTTCGCCATGATGTCCGCGTTCGGCTTCTCGATCAACACACTCACACTCTGCGGGTTGATCCTCGCGATCGGCCTGGTGGTTAACGACGCGATCATCGTCGTGGAGAACGTCGAGAAGTTCCTCGAGCGTGGCGACTCGCCGCTCCAGGCGGTGCGGGCGGCGATGGCAGAAATCACCGCGCCGATCGTCACCATCACGCTCGTCCTGGCGGCGGTCTTCGTCCCGGTGGCGTTCATCCCCGGCCTGACCGGCAACCTGTATAAGCAATTCGCCCTCACGATTGTGTTCTCGTTCTTATTCTCCGCGATCAACTCCCTCACCTTCAGCCCTGCGATGTCGCGGGTGTTCCTCCGGCCCAAGCATGGCGAGTCGAAGTTCATCCTGTTCCAATGGTTCAACCGGGGCATGCGTGGCTCGAGAACTCGTACGACGCGTTCCTCGAATTCACGGCCCACCAGTGGTGGACGATCGTGATTCCCTCGCTGGCCCTGCTGGCCCTGACGTATTACATGCTGATCGAGCGGCCCAAGGCGTTCATCCCGACCGAGGACCAGGGGTATCTGATCGCGGCAATTCAGACGCCGGATGGCACCGGACGTCAGGTGACCACACGGATCGCGCAAGATGTCAGCCGCATCGCGATGCAGTTGGATGGCGTCAGCGACGTGGTGCTGCTCGACGGCTTCAATGTCCTCAGCTCCACCAACCAGACGAATTCCGCGGTGGCGTTCGTCACGCTCAAGGAGTGGTCGGAACGGAAGACGCCCGAGCTGCGTGCCAACGCGATGGCGAGGAAGCTCCAGGCCGCGCTGCGGGCCGAGGTGCAAGGCGCCGTCGCCCTGGTCCTCGAACCGCCGCCGATCCGCGGCCTGAGCCAGACCGGCGGATTCGAGTTCATGATCGAGGACCGCGACGGCAAGGGAGTCGAGGCGCTGGCCCAGATCACCGACCAGTTCCTCGATGCCGCTCGCAGACGTCCGGAGCTGGCGGGACTATTCACCCCCTTCTCGGCCCGCGTGCCCCAGCTCCGCTTCGACTTCGATCGCACCAAGGCCGAGCGGCTCGACGTCTCCGTCGCCGACGTCTTCTCCGTGCTCCAGACCTACCTCGGCGGCTATTATGTCAACGACTTCAACCTTTACGGCAAGGTCTGGAAAGTCTTCATCCAGGCGGAGGGGAAGAACAGGGCCAAGCCTGCCGACATCCGCTCCCTCTACGTGCTCAATCGACAGAGGCAGAAGGTGCAACTCGGCGCCCTGGGGGATGTGAATTACACCCTCGGTCCCATCGACGTGCCCCACTACAACCTCTACAATGCCGCCAGGATCAACGGTCAGCCCGCGACGGGTTACAGTTCCGGTCAGGCCATCAAGGCGATGGAAGAAGTCGCCGATCTCACGCTCCCGGAAGGCTTCTCTTATGAGTGGACCGGGACCACATTCCAGGAGCAGAAGACGGGCAACGTCGCGGGCTGGATCTTCGCGCTCTCGATCGTCTGCGTCTTCCTGTTCATGGCGGCGCTCTACGAGAGCTGGGTCCGGCCGCTGGTGATCATCTTCACGGTCCCTCTGGCGATGTTCGGCGCGGTGGTGGGGCTGTGGCTCTACAACATGCCGCTGGACGTCTTCGGGCAGATCGGGCTCGTGATGCTCATCGGCCTGGAGACAAAAAATGCCATCCTGATCGTCGAGTTCGGGGTCGAGCTCCAGGAGAAGCACGGGATGAGCATCATCGATTCGGCCAAGGAGGCGGCGCGGCAACGGCTGCGGCCGATCCTGATGACCTCGTTCGCCTTCGTGATGGGCGTCTTGCCGATGGCACGCGCCACCGGCGCCGGGGCTTACAGCCGGAACTCCCTGGGCGTCGTCATCGCGTTTGGCATCCTGGTCAGCACGGTCCTCGGCCGGTTCGTCATCCCCGTCTATTACGTGCTGGGCGAACGGTTGATCGCCCTCTCATCTCGCCGAGCGGAGGACGAAACGATCTCCGATCCGTTCGAGGAAAAGACGAGTTCGCACGACGGGCCATAGAATACCTCCCTCGCGAACTCGATGTATTCCGCCGGCGAGAAAGGAGGTCAGGCTTTCCAGCCTGACGCGCCTGAAGAGTCAGGCTGGAAAGCCTGACCTACATGAGGCTCTTCATTGCCGGCGTAATAATGGATCGGCCGGTCGCCACGTCATCAGAATGAGGATAAACGATCGACGTGGCGCCCGGCCGCGAGATTGCCATCATCAACAACCGAATCGATCGTTCATCCGTTCTTGCCGGCTTTTCGCGATCGCACAGCCCGGCTTCCCACGATCATGCCGACGAACCCCATGCCCAGGAGCACGATCGACGCGGGCTCTGGCACGGAACTGAGCTGGATCGTGGCGATGAGTTGGTCGCTCGTGGGGACGTTGGTAATCGTATAGCCGGCTGCCGTGGTCAGGCCGTTGATGCTGTTCAGGAAGTCTGCCGAATTCGGCAACACCGTGGTGATCGTCCCATTGGTGATCTGCGTCCCACTCCCGGGAGTCTGGCCCGCTATGAAGGTGAGGGCCGTCGTTGTGCTCTGGGCTTCGGTATCCGAATCCCAGACGTCCGAACCAAAGATCTGGATCGTCATCGGGCCGATGAATCTGCCGTTCGAGTTGAAGATTTGGAGCGGGGTGGCATTGCCCATGAAGAAGTCGTTGGACGGAACGACCATCCCCGCGAAGCTGAAGTACTGGGTCATGGCGGGATTGTTCACGTCGAGGATCGTTGAATTCGACTGACCCGGCACAAACTGCTTCAAGGCCGGCACCCCGGAGGTCAGGGTCGTATCAACTCCGATGCCCAGGGACTCGAAGGAAGACGAGAGCGGGGCGGTGTTGCCGAACTGGGCTAACGTGGCGATCTCCGGGCTGGCGGTCGTGCCCGGTGTGAACGCGTTGAACGTACCATCCTGGATTCCCAGCCACACCGGCGCCAGCGCGAAGCCGCCAGCCGGCTGGTTGTTGGTCACGGTGATCTGTATCTGGGCCGCAGACGCCGTGGACGTGATCCCAAGAACGGCCAACGCTGCGACGACCCGGAGCAAAACCGGCGGAGATACCTTGCGCATCACGATCGAACTCCATGCCAGAAGAGGAGACTCCTTGCAACCGCGGACCGTCTGTCCGCACGCGGTTTAGTCGCGGAGATCGCTTCGGCGTTACAGCCACCTGGCGAAAAAAGAGGTGACCGTTCCCGAGTGATCTCACTCCCACGGGATTGCAGCGCTCTTCTTGCCTCGGGGACTTGTCCGGGCGAGTGATCGATGTAACATGAATCGGGGGTATCACGGCTGACCGGGTCGGCGCCAGGAGAGGAGTCGGCGAGGGATCAATGAACGCCCGTCAGACCCCGCAGACCGACCGTTCCGATTCGCCGGCGATGTCCGGCGATGCCGCGACCTGGCTGGACGCGCACGGGGACGCCTTGTACCAGTACGCCCGATCTCGGGTCGGCAACCGGGAGCTGGCGGAAGACCTGGTTCAGGATGCCTTCCTCGCGGCGCTCCAGTCGCAAGGCCGATTCGAACAGCGCGCGGCCATCCGGACGTGGTTGGTTTCCATCCTGCGCCATAAGATCGTGGATCACTATCGGCGCGCGGCGAGTCCTGTACCTGCGACCGACTCCGAGACGGACGACGACGCGGTCGGCCGACCGGATCTCGTCAGTCAGCGGTACTTCAGCCCTAAGGGGCTGTGGAAAACTGCCGTGACATCCTGGAAGGCACCGGAACAGGCGCTCGAGGATCGCGAGTTCTGGGACGTGCTCGACGGCTGCCTGGCTCGACTGCCGCGATCGTTATCCTCCGTCTTCGTCTTGCGCGAGCTCGAGGGCCTGGATACGGCGGAACTCCGCCGCGACCTCGCCCTGAGCGAGGGGAATCTCCGCGTGCGTCTCCACCGTGCCCGGCTCCTGCTCCGCGAATGTCTCGAGAAACATTGGTTCTGCGAGGACCACGGCGGGTCGAGGGGGACCCCATGAGTTGGTCGAGCGGTCTGCTAGAAATCCTGACTCTCCATTGCGACGCCGCTTCGGCGCTGGCGTCGCGAGAGCTGGACGAGACACTGCCCCGCCTCGAGCGTGTGGCGCTTCAGGTGTCATCTGATGCTGTGCCGCTCGTGTCGTCGGTATCGCCAGCAGATCGGCCTCATCCGTCGGGTCGTCCGTCGCCGCAATCAACTCGTGGTCGAGGGCGACCCGAACGAGAACATCCTCTCCACGGAGGCGCGGAGTCGAATCGCTCGCGCGCTCCGTGAAGCCGGCGGCGATGAGGGCGGATAGGAGTCGTCCGGCTCATCTCTTGGGATCGAGGTTCTGCTTCAACTCCTCATCGGTGACCGACGAGTTAACCCCTTCGGCAGGCACGTCGAGCTTGGCGGTCCAGAGGATCGCGTTGAGGACCAGCTTGCGAAAACTGGGATCGCCCCAATTCTTATGGGCGTGGGCGCCCGTGAAGCCGAAGCCACGGCCGCCGTCCGGGCGTTCCACCGCCCAGGCGAGCACTTCGTCGCGCCCCTTGGCCTCAACGATGTGCTGGTACGGCCCGCGCGGGGATGAGGAGACTCCCTGGCGCGTCTTGTCATCGGGCTTGGCCACGACGAGTGGCACGACGCCTTTCATGCCTGGGCGAAATCGGATGTTGAAGTACCACTCGTCCTTGACGGCGAACGGCTTGACACCCCGGGTGATCGCATGCGTCGGCAGGCTCTGGATCTCCGCCGTCCAGTGCGGGTTGGTCGAGAAGCCGGTCTCATAATAGCCGCCGATCCAGTCCAGGAACTTGTCGCCCGGCCCGCCCTTGGGGACCTCGACCGCGTAGTGCAGACAGACCAGGCCCACGCCCTTATCCATCAGCTTCTGGAGCGTCTCCAGATGGTTCCCCTGAATCATGGGGTGTCCGCCGCCGCCGTCCATGAAGAACACGAGCGTCCGGCGCCCTCGAATACCGATTCATCCTTGGGCCAGCCTCCCGTCACGACCACGGGCTCGATGCCAGGGACCTGCACCAGGCACTTGGCCAGTAGTTTGCAACCGGCATTGAACTCATGATCGCCCGGGCCGTGGCTGGGCCGGCCGGCGACCAGGACAACCTTGGCCGTGTCGGCGGCCTGCGCGGGTGCGACGGTGCCGATCAACCAGGCCGTCACGAGTGTCGAGAGCGCGTAAGCCAGCAGCTTCCTCATCGGGATGTCCTCGTGGGTTTGCGGGGGAGACGTTGCGCGATCGGAGAAGGGGCTCCGTCCGCCGAGGATCTCGGGTCGTCGGACGGAGCCGGATCCGATAACTCAGCCCAGCTCCATGCCCGGACGGGGCACCGGGCCTTCCTTCATCGGGCCCCACGCCAGCGGTGACTTGGGGAACGTGTTGAGCGTCGAGTTGAGCGCCTGGTCCCAGGAGAGCTTCTTGCCCGTGTACGCCGAATCGCGACCCATGATCGCCGTGAGCGTGCTCTCGGCCACCTGCTTCAGCTCGTTGATCGGCTTATGAGCCGTAATGCTCTCGAGCAGGTCGATGTGTTCCTGGACGTAGGGATTCACCTCGCGGATGCGGATGCGATCCTTGTATCGTCCGGTGAAGCGATAGCCACCGCTGTGAAACTCGCCGTTGGTGCCGATGATCGTCTCCGAGACATTGTCGGCGCAGCCCTGGATCTGCCGGGCCATGCTCAGGACGTGCTTGCCGTCGGGGAACTCGTAATCGACGGCGAAGTGGTCGTAACTCTGTCCATAGGCCGGCTCGTTGTGCACCTGGCGGCCGCCCATCCCGACGGCACTCACCGGATGGGCACCCAGTGCCCAGATCGCCACGTCGAGATTGTGCACATGCTGTTCGACGATGTGATCGCCGCAGAGCCAGAGGAAGTGGTACCAGTTGCGAATCTGATACTCGGTGTCGCTCCAGCCTTCCTTGCGGGGATGGACCCAGATGTCGCCCTGGTTCCAGTAGACGCGGCCGGTGACCAGGTCGCCCAGCACTCCGTCGTGAATCCGCTTCAGGCTCTCAAGGTAGCCCGCCTGATGGCGGCGCTGGGTGCCGGCGACGACCGACAGGCCCTTCTTCTTGGCTTCCTCATAAGCGTCCAGGACCTTGCGGATGCCCGTGCCATCGACGGCCACCGGCTTCTCGGTGAAGAGCTGCTTGCCGGCCTTGATGGTCGCCTCGATGTGCAGCGGCCGGAAGCCGGGAGGGGTGGCCAGCATCACGAGGTCGCAGCACTCGATCACTTTCTGGTAAGCATCGAACCCGACGAAGCAGCGATCGTCGGAGATGTCCATCCGCTCCTTGGAATTGGCGTTGTTGCGGAGGAACTCACGGCAATCCTTGAGGTGGTCGGGAAACACGTCGCCCAGAGCGTGGAGCTTGATATTGTAGCTGCTACCGGCCGCCTCGCAGATGTTGTCCGCGGCGCCGCGGCCACGGCCGCCGCAGCCGATCAGCCCCACTTTGATGACATCGCTGCCGGCGGCGTGGACATGGCCCATCGCGCCCAGGCCGACCGCGGCGGCGGTCGAAGTCTTCAGGAAATCACGCCGCGAAGGGGAGAAGTTCTTCGAAGAGGTTGGCTCGGTCATCGTTCGACTCCTGGTGCTGGTTGGGATGTCATCAACTCGGAGGGCCACTCGGCCCTCACCCCTCGGACACGCTCACTCTTCGTCCTATCGATTCAAGGCGACTTGGCGGAACGCGACTCGACTCGAACGGGCCGGGACCCGACGGATCATCGGGTGCCCCTGCCCTTGACGACCGGCGACTTGAGGCCCTTGAGATTGGCTTGCTCGTTCAGCGGGCGGATAATCCGGAACCCCGCGAATGTGGCGTCGGTGTGCCACCAGATGCTCTGGGGACGTTGCGGGTCCTGGGTGCTCCATTCCTTGTTCGAACCCCGGCGGGCCGCGCTACGGAGTTTCTCGGGGTCGTCGTCCCACGACCCGCCCCGGACGATGTAGGGATACTCCTTGGCATCCGGCAGGCTGACCGGGCCCAGGGTCGGCTTCCCGGTAGGATAGGTCTTGTAGGCGTCGGCCGAGTAATGATCCAGGCACCACTCCGAGACGTTCCCGTGAATGTCATAGAGGCCCCACGGATTGGGCTTCTTCTTGCCGACGGGCATGGGCTTCTCGGCATTGTTGACGTCCCAGGCGTACGCGTCGAGCTTCTCCGGGTCATCACCCCAGGAATAGGCGGTTTTCGTCCCGGCGCGGCAGGCATATTCCCATTCGGCTTCCGTCGGCAGACGGTAGGTTTTCCCGGTCTTGGCCGAGAGCCACCGGCAGTATTCCATCGCCGCGTGGTGAGTCATACAGATGGCGGGTTGACCATCCCGGCCGAAGCCGAACGTCATGTCGGCGTACGGAGGGGTCGGCCGGGTCACCGCGTCGGCCTTCTTCTCGGTCTCGGGCTGCTGGGTGAGATCGACTTTCTCTCGCGATTTCTTCTTCAAGTCCAAGGAGAACGCGAACTGGTCGTACTCGTCCCAGGTGACTTCGTACTTGCCCATCCAGAAAGGGGCGATCTGGACCGGGTGCTGCGGACTCGGCGCGACCTTGATGAGCGGGTCGTCGTCCTTCTCGAGCTTCGCCTCTTCCGGAGGGCTGCCCATGGTGAAGGTCCCGCCGGGAATCGGGACCATCTCGAACTTGACGGCGGTCCCGGGGATAGTCTCCACATAAGGCTTCATTGAACTGGCGGTCTCCGCCGCCGGCTCCTGGGCGCGGAAGTCGCCATCCGTGGCGACCCGAGCCAGAGCGCCGAGGCGACGACGGCCAGCCCGACGGTATTCGAGAAACGGCTCACGTTTGATATGCTCCAAGTGACCGGATTTCCTGGCACGAGTACGGATTCCCGAGGCCGAGTTCACGCCCCGGAGGCCTTCATGGGTGCGACTTTGATCGCGTGGCTGTGGGTTCAATCGTTCCCGTCAAGTCCCGGCGGTGAGGTCGGGAGAACGGCCGGGCAGGTTCGTGAATCTGGCCGGCGCCTGTCGCGTTTCGAGTTTGAGGAGACGCACATGGCCAGCGCATTTCATCTTGTTTTATACTCGACGGACGACGCGACCGCCAGACGCGCCTCCCGAGCGGCCTTCGATCGGATCGAGGCGCTGAATGCCGTGTTGAGCGATTACGATCCGGAGAGCGCGCTGTCGAAGTTGTCGCGATCGGCCGGCGGGCCGCCGGCGAAGGTCGAAGCCGACCTCTTCGACGTGCTCGCGCGATCGAAGCGGATGTACGAGCGATCGGGTGGGGCGTTCGATGTCACGATCGCACCGGTCGGCCGGCTCTGGCGCGCGCGCGCCGCGACCGGAAGTTGCCGGACCCGGCGCGGATCGCCGAGGCCCGACAGCTCGTCGGCTCGGACAAGATGGTGCTCGACCCGGCGGCACGGACCGTCCAGCTCTTGAAGCCGGGAATGAAGCTCGACGTCGGCGGGATCGCCAAGGGCTACGCCGCCCAGGCCGGGCTCGACGTGCTCAGGTCGAAGGGGATCACGCGGGCGCTGGTCGGCGGCGCCGGCGACATCGTCGTTGGCGACCCTCCCCCCGACGCCGAGGGCTGGAGGATCGCCATCGCGCCGCTGGACCCCAAGCTCGGTGACCATCCACCTACCCTGCTGCTGAAGAACGCCGCGGTTTCGACCGCCGGCGACGCCGAACGGTTCGTCATCATCGATGGACATCGCTATTCGCACATCATCAATCCGGCGACGGGTCTGGGTCACGAGGACCGCGCGGCTGTCACCGTCGTCGCCCCCGACGGGGCGACCGCCGACGCCCTCGAGACGACCGCCTATCTTCTCGGTCCCGACCGGGGGCTCAGGCTGGTCGACGAGACCCCCGGCGCACGCGGCGATCTTCCGTCGCTTGACCCCCGAAGGAATCAAGACCTTCGAATCGCCGCGTTTCAAGGACGTTCCGAAAGTTCCTTCTGAGGGACCGACGAAACGCCCCGGTTGACGGTCGCGTCAACGGAATCCTGTGTCTCCCCGACAATCGAATGAACGCGACCTTCAAGAGGAAAGCGCATTGCGAGGGAAGATGAGGTTCTGACCATCGGTGAGATGAAAATGACCTGGCGAAGCGACCCCGACCCGACCGCGTGTGCGTCGGCTCGATCCGCGCGGAAAGGCCGGGGATGGCTCAACCGCCCTGGATCGAACCAACACCGGCCCCGACCACGCCTTTGAGGTGTCCGCAAATCGGATTACTGCACCTTCTTCCCCCTGCCTCCCTTAAGTTCGACCTTTGAGGCAACACCCTTCTCGTGGGTAATCTTGGCGTTGACTCCCTTCCTCCCTTTCTCCTTGGCCCGATCAACCCCCTTGGCCAACTTCTCCAGGTTCTCCATGTCGAGCTTCACGACCGTCGGCTCGTCTTCACCCTTCTTCTTGCTCACCTGTTCGGTCTTGTCGTTGATCGTGATCTCGATCTCCTTGTCGGTGTCCTTCTCGATGACGGTGAGCTTCTTGCCCTCGACGTCGACCTTGCTGATCACGCCAAGTAACTCGTCGGCGATGACCGAGCCAACGACGAAAGCCATGGCCACGAAGGCCATAGTGAGCATGAGCATGAATCCGCGGCGCGATTGCATGGGACTTTGCCCTCCTCGAAACTCATGGGGCGATGTCCAACCGGGGGCAGCGTCCCCTCCCGCACGGAAGGGCGACCAGGTGCGGCCCCAATCCCGGCTGAGCCCACACATTATGAACACCCGTCGTACCGGGAAGTAGTGGCCAGTCCCAGTGTTAACGATTCTTAACAGTTGTGCGCTTCGGAGCATCTGCCGCCATCGACCCGGACAAGTTCGACGTCCTCCCAGAACCCCGGGTAAGTCTTGGCAACGCAGCCGGGGTCGAGGATCGTGACGCCGGGAATGCGCAGGCCGGCGATGGCGAACGACATCGCCATGCGGTGATCGTCGTAGGTGGCGATCGGTGCCCCGTGGAGGCGGTCGTTCGAGGGAGGGTTGATGACCAGGCCGTCGGGGAGTTCGTCGACCTCGGCGCCCAACTTGCGGAGTTCCGTCGCCAGAGCGGCGATCCGATCGCTTTCCTTGTGACGGATGTGGGCTACATTTCGGATGCGCGAGACGCCGCCGGCGAACAGGGCGATCACGGCCAGGGTCATCACGGTGTCCGACAGGGCGTTCATGTCAACGTCGACGGCGCGCAGCTGGCCGCCGGTCACGGTTGTCCGCTCCGCGTCCCGGTTCACGGAGCAGCCCATGTATTCGAGGATGTCCACGAACGCCAGGTCACCCTGAAGGCTCGTGCCTCCAAGCCCCTCGACGGTGATGGTGCCTCCGGTGATCGCCGCCATGGCGAAGAAATAGCTGGCGGCCGAGGCGTCCGGCTCGATCGCATAGTTCCGGCCATGGTAGTGCGCGGGCGATACGTCGAAGCGGCGGAACTTGCGGTTGTCCACGCGGACACCGAAGGACTCCATCACCGCCAACGTCATGGTCACGTAGGGTTGCGAGACCAGCGTGCCCCGGACCTCGACCGTGGTCACATCCCGGGAATATGGCAGCGCCATGAGCAGGCCGCTCAGGAACTGGCTGGAGACGTCGCCCTTTACGAAGGCATAGCCACCGTCGAGTCCGCTGGCCCGGATGGTCAACGGCGGGCAGCCGGTCCCGAGGTCCGATCGCGCATCGGCGCCCAGACCGTTGCAGCGCCGTGAGGAGGTCGGCGACGGGCCGCTGACGCATCCGGGGCGTCCCGTCGAGGTGGAAGGTCCCCTGCCCGGTCGCCAGCATCGCCGTCAGGAAGCGGAGGCTCGTGCCCGAGTTGGCCACTTCCAATGCGGCCGTCCGAGCAGGAATATTGCCACCGCAACCGCTCAGCCGGATCGACGCCGAGGTTGCCTCGTGCTCAACGTCGATGCCCAGGCTCCGGATCGCCTCGACCATCACACGCGTATCCTCGCAATCGAGAGTGCCGGTCAGGACACTCGGCCCGTCCGCCATAGCGGCGACGATCAGCGCCCGGTTGGTCAGGCTCTTCGACCCTGGCACCCGGACGACCGCGCAAGGCGGCGCACCCGTCCAAAGTTCGATCGGCATCGCTTCCGGGTATTCTATGGTCATTGGTAGCGTGCTCTGCGAGCACCGAATCCTTTTCCCGAGAACTATTGGTGCTCACCGAGCACCCGACAACACCTTCTCATAAACGCTCTAAGATGCGTTTCCGCAGCTCCTCGATGTCTACTCCTCGGATGAGGAACCGCTTCTGCCGCGAGGACGCACCGGAGATCAGCGACACCTGCGCGGTCTTGCACCCCAGGTTCTCCGCGAGCATCGTCTGAATGGCCGCGTTGGCCTTCCCTTTATCCGGTGGGGCCGTCACCGCGATCCGGAACGCCCCGGCGCGCTCGCCGAGGACGGCATTGCGCTTCGAGCCCGGTTGTGCCACGACGGAGACGATCGCGCCCTCGGCGTGCGGAACGATCGCGATCACGGTTCAACCCCCTCGAACAAAGCCGAGCCGATCCGGACCAGCGTGGCCCCCTCTTCGATGGCCGTCTCGAAATCATTCGACATCCCCATCGAAAGCTCGTCCAGTGCCATGCCTGTCCGATGGCACAGGCCGTCGCGCAGCTCACGGAGCGCGACGAACGACCCGCGCGCCGTCTCCGGCGTCGTCCCCAGCGCGGCCATTGTCATCAAGCCGACAATCGGGATCGCACGGCACGCCGCAATCGATTCACTGTCGTCGAGTACCTGGGCGGCAGTCCAACCATGCTTGCTCGTCTCGCCCGAGGTGTTGACCTGCAAGCAGACCGAGGGCGGTGTGGGGAGGGTCACCGCCGAATCATTGAGGGTTTGCAGCAGCTTCAGCGAATCCACCGCGTGGATCATGACGACCAGGGGGAGAGTTTTCTTGACCTTGTTGGATTGCAAGTGTCCAATCAAGTGCCAGCGGACGGAATCCCCGAGGTCCGCGAGCGCTTCCGCCTTCCGCCAAAGTTCCTGGGGATAGTTCTCTCCCAGGTCGCGTGCCCCGGCGACGACAAGCGGCCGGATCCATTCCAATGGGCTGCGTTTGGTCACGGCGATCAGGCGGACGGCATCGGCGGCACGGCCGGACCGCCGCGCCGCCGCGGCGATTCGGTTCCGGATCATCCCCAGGTTCTCACGGATTCGGTCTTCGTTCATGATAGCCCGTACGTAGGTCAGGCTTTCCGGCCTGACGGTTTGGAGCGTCAGGCCGGAAAGCCTGACCGACTTTTCTATTCTGAAGGATTCGGTCCCACAATGAAACCGCTTCTCATGATCACGGGCGTACTGGCTGCTATCTTGGTGATCGCGCAGCTTGTCATGGGGCAGTTGATCGTCCAGGGCCAGGCGTCGTTACAGAAGGCCCATCAACATTCCGGGTATCTAACCGTGGGTGTCACCCTGATCTACATCACTTGGTCCCTGTCAGTCATCGCAAGGGCCCGGGTTATCGGGGAGATCAGGAAGGAGCAGGGTAGTCAGTGGGATGCATGAGACTCAATCGACGGTCACAATCGGTTTGACCTCGCCATCGGTCGTGAATTGTCCGAAGAGGAATCGGGACTTGGTCTGGTGTCCCAGGAAGGCACGAGGCGCCGGAGTTCCCAGGCTGCGATAGATGACATAGGACTCGTCGCGGCCCCAGCTCACGCGTGCGGCGAAGGCCCGGTCCCGGCCAACGGCTCGCGACCGTTCGGAGACGGTCAAGATGCGCCAGCGCAAGCTCTTACGATGTCGCGCGGGGTCCCAGGAGACCAGGAGGGGGAGCCAGCAGCGCCGGCCCGCGGCCGAATGGTTCAAGGTCAGGTCCGGCCACTCGGCCTGAAACCGCCCGCGGTCGGTGGGATAATCCGCGCACGGCAGGCCGATCGGCAGTACCTGCGCGGAACCGCGACCGTGGGATTCGGCGAGGGCCAGGGCGCGGCAGCCCTCCACCGGCGCGGCCGCGATCGACGGCGGGAGCGCGAGTTGCACCGTCCAGCCGTTCACATTCAGGAGATCGCGGCCCTCGAGAAGGACCGACAGCAAGGCCAGACGCCGGCCGCGTACCAGCAACGCGGATTGAGTCATCCGCAATGGCCCCGCGCGATAGGACCACTCGGCGAGGTCGGCCGCGGACCCGGTGATCCAGACCCGCGGCTTTGGTCGCGAGCGCGGAGCGTCCACGCCAGCAACGCTCCATTGCGGTCCCAGCCACGAACGACCCGCTCCGAAAAGCTCGAACCGGCAAGGACTTCGGGGATCTCGGTGGTCGATCGCCAGGAAATCCCCCGCGGCCAGCCAATCGGGACGGAGGATGGCCAGGACACGATCCGGGGCGGACCAGGCCGGCAGCGGAGGGGGAGCATGCTCCTTCCGACCCGGATCGAACCACCATTGAAGCACCCGAGCGATCCCCGTGCCTCGGTAGCAAGTCGCCCAGTCCGTCGCCATCTGGGCCAGGGAGGAATCCTGGAGTGACTCGTCGAAACCCATCGACAGCCCGCCATCAGGCCGGGCAAACCGCAACGTCGCCAGGATCAGCCCGCGGACTTGCGACTCAGAACTCTCCGGCCACTCTCCTCCCCGGCGTTTTACCTCGACAAGCAACTTGAGACACTCCGGCCACTCGGCGGTCCTCAGTCGGACCGGAACCCCATCCGAATCCAGCTCACGACGCAACCAACGGGTCAATGCTCTTTCTTTTTGCTGACCAACCCAGGCCATGACAGACTGAGCCAGATTTTCCAGCACCAACTTCCCGGTTTCTTCCTCTCCGCTCATCTGGATTCTCGATATCCCAGGGAGATGCATTCTTCTTGGGCCAAAGTGCCCACAAAATATACGAGCCCCGACCGCCATGCTCGATGCCGGCGCATGAGGAACTCCCACATCTCAAGATCCGGCCGAACGACGTAGTGACTTGAGAAAATCGGGACATACGACAAACTAATGGGGCATTCTCAGACGCCTTGGCCCCACGTTCTTGCCGTGTGAAGGCGAGTTGGCATTGTGTTTGCTTTCTACCCTCTCGTAACTCAAACACAAGAGTCTGACAAAGACGACGGGTGATGAAAACCCAGACAGATAACTTTTAAGCATCCACCCCAAAGGCGTCGCCGTCCCATAACCATGGTTCGGCTCCCCGCCAAAGGGCGAGCGGGACGCCTCGCACGACCCCCCGCTCGCCCTTTCTCAAGCCAATGGCCGTCGGTCCACGTGTTGTAAAGGGCTGATGGCCTGCTTCTAACCGGCCAGTCGATCGGGTTTTGGACGAGGAGGGGAGAGGTCCTCGTCTGAAACCTAATCGTTGGCCGGTTTTTTTTCTTCCAATCCGGATGTGACCAGGGACGGACAAGGCCACAAGGCGTGTTGGTTCAACGACAGACGCAACTTCCTCATACGGATTCCGTGAGGCTCATCGTGCTGTCCGTTTACCATGCTTGTCTCCTGAGGCATCGAGCCGATTGGTCTTCAGCGACCATGGCGCAAGGCGCGACCCGGATGTGCCCCCGTGTGATGGCGGTCGTCGAGGACGACCTGGCCATTGACCAGAACGAAGCGGATTCCCGTGCTGTACTGGAACGGCTCGAGGTAGGTGGCATGGTCGATGACTGTGGCCGGGTCGAAGAGGGTCACGTCAGCCGATAATCCCGGTCGCAGGATGCCGCGATCGATGAGGCCGGCCTTCGCCGCGTTCAGGGACGTCATTTTCCGGACAGCGTCCTCCAGCCTCAAGAGCCGGCGCTGCCTCACATATTCGCCCAGCACTCGCGCGAACGTCCCGAAGCTTCGCGGGTGGGGGTGACCGGCCCGGAGCGGGCCCTCGATGGCCAGGGCGGACCCATCGGAGCCGATCGAGCACCACGGTTGACTCAACACCAGGTTCATGTCCTCCTCGGTATGGTGCGGCGTAGATCGTTCCGATCGAACCATTCTCCTCGATCAGGAAGTCGAAGAGGACATCAAGGGGATCCGGCGTCGGACTCTTGCCGGCGGTTTTCGCCGCGATAATCCGATCCATCGTCTGGCCCTGGAACGATCGGTTTCCCGCGGACAATCGGGCGCTGATGAGCATGCGCCCCCAGTCGCCACCCACGGCCGTGTAATGGTTGTACCAGCCGGGCAGACCGGCGCGGATCTCGCCCTTGAGCCGGTCGCGGACCTGGGGATCCTTCAACCGCGCGATCAGTTGGCCGGTCCCCCCCTCATGGGCCCACGGGGGAATGATGCTGACCAGATCATTATTGCCGCGCGTGTAGGGATAGACATTTGCCTGAACGTTGACACCCTCACGTCGCGCGGCGTCGATCAGCGCGATGATCTCGTTCATGCGGTGCCAGAGCGTCTGGTCGGCGATTTTGATATGGATGATGTCAACCGGAATCCCCGCGCGCCGGCCGATCTCGATCGCCTCCTTGTCGGCCGCGAAGACCTCCGTTCCCTCGTTGCGGATGTGGGACGAATAGAGGCCGCCGTGCCGCTTGACCACCGCGGCGAGGGCAACGATATCGTCGGTGGTCACGGCGAGCTCGCGCGGGCTGGCGAGCATGGTGGAGAGGCCGATCGCCCCGTCGCGCATGGCTTCGTCCAGAAGTCCCTTCATGGATTCGAGCTGTCCGGCGTCAGGCCGGCCCAGGGAGTCACCCAGCACGCAGCCCAGCAGGGTCCCGAGCCCGGTATAGCTCGCCACATTTACGGAAATCCCCCGCGACTCGAGGGCATCGAAGTAACCTCCCAGGGTCGTCCAGCTCGGCGGAGTGTCGCCGCGAGTCTTGAGTTTTCCCTTGACCGGCCCGGCCGACGTATCCTCGCCCAGAATCTCGGTGGTCACGCCGTCGCGGATCTTGCTGTTGGCGTCGCCGTCGATGAGCAGCACCCGATCGGAGTGCGAATGCATGTCGATGAAGCCTGGAGCCACGATAAGGCCCCTGGCATCGATGACCCGGCGAGCCTCGACGTCGGCCCCCAGGTGACCGATCGCCGCAATCCGATCGCCCCGGACCGCGACGTCGCCCTCGAACCACGGATTCCCGGTGCCGTTGACGATCTTGCCTCCACGAATCACGACGTCATAAGGATCGCGCCGACGCTCCTGGCCGGAGGCCAGCGAACCAGGAATCACCAGGGTCAAGAGCATCCATCCAACAGTTGTGCGCAACATGGTCGATCATCCTCAATCTCGCCAACTCGACTTGTCTATGACGCGACAGAGCCCCAGGCGCGACACACGGACATGCAACCATCATGTACAAGACAGAGTCTCGATGAGCTACCTGGCCAACAGTGCATTGCCGCAGGTTTCTTTCCCGCCTGGTCATGCTATCCGTATCACTCGATTCATTCGATATAATCGACAAACTTTTCTCAAATCCTACAACCGCGGCTTCGTTTTGACGAAATCGGGTCCGTCGGGCCTCGTAAGTGGCTTCGTTTTCGCGTTTTTGCGGACGTGGCATGCCAGGTTCGTCGGCGGGGTGCGGCATTCTGTTCATGCATGCAAGTATGCATCGTTACGGCTTGACCCGGGACCATGGCACGATTTGGCACTCATAGTTTAGATTTTGGCGAGGTCCGACTCCGGATCACAAGGATCCGGAATGACTTGGAACGAGGCAGTAGGCCGGTAGGAACAGTCGCTTCCTGGGTGGCGTGGCGCACGGATGTTCCCAAAATCCCGCAAAGTGGTCATACTCGTAGCTCCTACTTTATAGGATGCCGCAACTTTTCAATTTCGTTAATGCATTGCGCGCGTTTTTGGGAAAATCGCCGGCGCAAACCCCTATAGCTGCAGGGGATAAAAAAATCCGGAAAATCCGGAAGGCGGGTGATTAGCACGTGCGCATCGGCGGATGCTTTGAACCGCCCTGACCGGCTGCGATCCTCAGCAGGTCGCGGAAAATGCCGAAGCTCATCTCTTACCGGGCACCCCCGGCCTTCCCCTTTCTTTTCCGCCCTTGCCGACGTTGCGACGGCCTTGCTCCGGCGAAGGCGTGGCGGAATCGCGATCCCACCGACCCGGCGAGGACATCCGAACCAGCGATCACTCTGGAAACCGACTCGGAAAGAAAACCGCACCCCGTTGACACCGGTCGTATACTCCAGTAAATTTATCGCAGTAGACGACACTGCGATCGGGGAGGCGAAGGCGATGGGTGAGATTCAACTCGGGCGGATGCAGTTCCGGATCATGCAAGTGTTGTGGGATCGTGGGCGCGCCAGTGCCCGCGAGATCACGGACGCCCTGAATGAATCCGAGCCCGTGGCGCACAGTACGGTTCAAACCCTCTTGCGGCAGCTCGAGGCGAAGGGGGCTGTGGGACACGACTCGGCCGACCGGACCTTCGTCTTTTTTCCGCTCCTGAAAGAGGACAAGGTCAAGCGGACCGCCGCCCGCGAGATGCTGGATCGCGTCTTCGGCGGCAACGTGGGCAGCCTGGTCGCTCACCTGCTCAAGGGCGAGCGATTGTCCCGGGACGAGCTCGATGAACTGCACCGGTTGATCGATCAACATCAGAAGGGCTGAAGGAGGCGCGGCGATGATGGGGCAATTCCTTGCAGTCGGTTCGTGGAACGCGGCGGGACTGATCCTGAGCTGGCTGATCCAGTCGACCGCCCTGCTGATCGTCGGCCTGCTGGCCGGTCGTCTGCTGAGGAGGCGAGGGCCGGCGGTCCAGTCGGCCCTCTATCGCACCACGCTCGGGGCGGTCATGCTCTGCCCGATCGCCTCGATGTCGATGGCGGCGGTGGGGTTCGATGGCCTTCTGATCCCGTTACCGGCCCCCGTGGCGGTTGACGACGCCTTGATTGCCAATCTGCCTTCCGCGCCGGCGGCACGGGCAACCCCGGACGGCAACGAACCGACCGAGGAATGGACGTTGCCGACCAGGCCGACTCCCTTGCTGGCCACAATGCCGGGCATCCCGGCCAGCGGAGCGTCGATTGCCTCAGCGAGGATGTCGATGACACCGGCGGCCGTCCCGTCGAATGCCCTGTCCCGATGGGCGGATCGGATCGTCGGGGCGGGTCTACTGATTCTCGCGGCGTGGCTGCTGGGAGCCGTCGTGCTGGGCCTGCGCCTGGTCCTGGGGCATCGTCGGATGAGGAACCTGCGCTCGACAGCGATGGAGGCGGAGCCGGACGTACGGGCACTCTGTGGCGACCTCGCACGACGGATGCACCTGGGGCCGCCTGCGGTCCTGCGCACGCCGTTCCTGTCGAGTCCCTGCCTGGACGGGCTCCGCAAGCCGGCCATCCTGCTGCCCGAGGACGCCGAGGACAACCTGCGCGATACGTTCGTGCACGAGCTAGCCCACCTGCGCGCGCCGGGATGGATTGTGGAACGTCTTGCGTCAGGCGGCCACGGCGCTCTTCTGGGTACAGCCCTTGCTCTGGGCCTTGTCGAAGCGATTGGAGGAGACGGCCGAGGAGGTCTGCGACGATCACGTGGTGGCCTTCGGCGCCGACCGTGGCCGGTATGCGGGTCTCCTGCTCGAGCTGGCCCAACGGCAATTGCCGCCGCTGGCGCCGGCGGGCGTCGGGATGATCTCGCTCCGGTCGATGCTGGCCCGTCGGATCGCGCGGATCCTCGACTCGACGCGGAACCTCTCCACGCGGGCCGGCGCCCGGACCATCGCCGCGACACTGATCGCGGGCCTGGCCGGGACCATGCTCGTCGGCCTCGTCGGCGTCGGTCTGGACCATCCCGCGGCCCTCGCCGAAGGGCCGGGGTCAGAGACGTCCGCCGCGGCAGGCCGTGCCGTACCGGAACCGAGCCAGGAGCCGGTGCCCTCGAAAGCCGCGACCGTCGCCAAGGCCGCTCCGACATCGCCGCAGAAGCCGGCCGGCGTACCCATCACCGGTCGGATCGTCGACCTCGAAGGCCGGCCGGTCGCCGGGGTCGCGGTGCAGGTCACGCAGATCACCAAGCCCAAGGGCGAGAACCTGGACCGCTGGATCGAGGCGGTCAAGCGGGGTGAGCCGCCCTGGACGGCCTATGACCAACTGGTCTACGAGCCACCGATCAAGCCGGAAGAGAAGCGACCCCAGGCGACGACCGATGCCCACGGCCGATTCCGGCTCGATGGACTTGGAGGCGAGAGGGTGGTCCATATCACCATCCAGGGTCCGACCATCGGTTACAACTCGCTGAATGTGGTCACGCGACGAATGGAGCCGATCCCCGCGAAGGGATTCCCCTCGAACTATGGCTCGGAGGGCGATCGTGTCTTCGGGGCGGATTTCACCTATACCGCGGCTCCCGGCCGGCCGGTGGAGGGGATCGTCCGCGACGCCAAGACGGGGCAGCCCCTGGCGGGAGCGAACGTACGGAGCGAGCATTTTGCCGGGGCGGTCATGCACGGGATCAGGGACCTCAAGACGACAACCGACGGGCAAGGCCGCTTCCGACTGGTCGGCTTCCCCAAGGGTCGCGGGAATAAAGTCCTGGTGGCTCCGAACGACGATCAGCCGTATTTCCTGAAAGACTACGAGGTGCCGGACCCGCCGGGGATCGCTCCGGTCCCGGTCGAGATCGGCCTGGACAAAGGGATCTGGATCGAAGGAAAAGTCACCGACCAGGAGACCGGCAAGCCGGTTCCCGGCGCCTGGCTGCACTACCTTCCTTTCCTGGAGAACACGTTCGCCCAGGCAACCTCCGTGTTCGACAAGCATGGCAACACCAACGGTGTCACGTACCAGGATCGATATCAGACCAAGGCGGACGGGACGTACCGCCTGGTGGGCTTGCCGGGACGAGCGATCGTCGGCGTGGTTTCCCACTCGGACAAGCCCTATCTCCAGGGTGCCGGCTCCGAGTCGATCAAGGGCAAGAACGAGCATGGTCATTTCCCGACCTACCGCAACCCGGTCAATCCCGGCAAGTACTGGCCGACGGTCATGAAGGAGATCAATCCTGCCGAGGGGACGAAGGTCATCCCGGTTGATCTCGCGCTCCTTGCCGGGGCGAAAGTTCGGGTCCGGGTCGTCGATCCTCATGGCAAGCCCGTGACCGAACTGAAGGTCGGCGGACGGACGAGCCGCGGGCGCCACGAATGGAACGTCAAGCACGGGGCCGAGTTCGAAGTGGTGACCCTCGCCCCCGAGGAGGATCGGATGGTCCTCGTCATCCAGGAGGAGCGAAAGCTGGGCAAGATCGTCCACGTCAAGCCCGGAGACGACACGAAGGGCCCGGTGACCGTCGCGCTCGAGCCGTTGGCGACGATTGCCGGACGCGTGCTGGACGCCGATGGCAATCCGGTTTCGGGGGCCACGATCCGGACCGATCCGCAGCCCGGCGGTGATTTCAGCCTGAGCCTGGCGGGTTGGCTGACCTCGGACGCGACTGGCAAGTTCGTCCGGAGCGATGTGCCGACCGGTTGCAAGTACTCTCTGGTGGTGGAGAGCGGGATGGCGGCCAAGGATCGTCGCGTGGCCTTCAAGGATGCGACGGTTCGGGCCGGCGAGACCACCGATCTGGGCGAGATCCGATTCAAGAACGACTGAGAGAGGGAGGCGCGGCGATGTTCTGGCGAGTGCTCACGGCCGGGGCCGCGGCCCCGATCGACACGATCCTGACCTGGCTGATCCAGTCGACCGTGCTGCTGGCTCTCGGCCTCCTGGCCGGTCGATCGTTGCGACGATGGGGGCCGGCCGTGCAGTCGGCGTCCTATCGCACGACCCTGGTCGCGATCCTGCTCTGCCCGATCGCATCGATTGCGTTGGCGGCGATGGGATTCCACGGCCTGCTGATCCGATTCCCCGTTGCAGTGGAAAGCCACGAGACCGACGTCGGCATCATGGATCGAGGCCGCGATCGACTCGGGCCCATCGCCGAGCGCGAAGCGACCGCCCTGCCGATCGTGCCAGATCGCCCGCCCATCGAGCCGACGGGCGAGTTCACGCGTGCCCCGGATCGAGCGGAACGGACGAACGATCTGTCGCCGACGGTCGAGCCCCCGATTGATGTCACGACGGCGATGTCTCTCCCCGTCTCCCGTTCGCCGGCAAATGCGGAACTCGTCGGCTGGGCGAGCTCGATCTTACTGATGGTATGGCTGGTCGGCGCCGCCGCGCTGGGTGCGCGGCTGGTGGTCGGCCACTGTCGCATGGCGAGGTTGCGATCCTCCGCGATCGCGGCCGGGCCCGACGCCGAGGTGCTCTGCCAGGAGCTCGCCCGAGGCATGCGCCTGACTCCCCCCGCGGTCCTTCGCTCCCCGTTCCTGTCCAGCCCCTGCCTGGACGGAGTCCGTAGACCAGCCATCCTGCTACCTGAGGATGCCAAGGAGAACCTGCGCGAGACGTTCGTCCACGAACTGGCCCACCTGGCGCCCGGGATGGGTTGTGGAACGTCTTGCGGCAGAGTACGACCGCCGTCTTCTGGCTTCAGCCTTTGCTCTGGTTCCTGTCGAAGCGGCTGGAGGAAACGGCCGAGGAGGTCTGCGACGATTGCGTGGTGGAGTTTGGTGCCGACCGCAGACGATATGCCGGGCACCTGCTCGAGCTGGCCGAGCGACGGTTGCCGCCGCTGGCCCCGTCGGGCGTGGGGATGATCTCGCTACGGTCGCTTCTGGCTCGTCGGATCGCGCGAATCCTCGACTCGACGCGGACATTATCGACTCAGGCCGGCTGGCGGGCCATCGCCGCGACGCTGGCCGCCGGCCTGGCGGGTACGCTCCTGGTCGCCCTTCTGGGCGTCGGCGGGGGACATCGCGAGGTCCGCGGAGACGAGCCGAAGGTGGAGAAGTCGAAGGTGACTGGCGATGGTTCATCGACGACTTCCCATTCGTCTCCACGCGGGGAGCCGAAGACGGTGAAGGGACGCGTCGTCGAACCGGACGGCAAGCCGATCCCGGGCGCAACGGTGACGGTCGCCCGCTACCGACCGGCGGGGATCGGCCCGTACGGAGAGCACGGAGACCGTCAGGAACTTGGCCGCGTCGTTGCCGACGCGGAGGGCCGATTCACGCTGACCTACGAAGGTCCGGACCCGTCGATCTTGCCCCAGGCCCCGGAGAGCCCGGACCGCTGGAGGGATACCCTGCTCGTCGCCGCGGCGCCGGGTTTTGGTCCCGTGTGGGTCCGGGAAGGGTCCATTGGCAGCGATGTCACCGAAGCGAAACCAATACGGCTCGTGCGCGACGATACGCCGATCGATGGGCGGATTGTTGACCTGGAGGGCCGGCCGGTCCCGGGGGCCTCCGTCCGGGTGCTCATGGTCTGGAAGCCGCAGAGCGCCGAGGCCGTCGACCAGTGGCTGAAGGCGGTTGACAGGGGCCCGGTCCCCGCCGGCGGTGAGCAGTCACAACTCCAGGGCTTCCCGGCCGAGAGCTATCTCCCTGGGAACGAGCCCGCGGTGCCGGCTCCGGTGACCACGGACGCTGTCGGCCGGTTCCGGCTGACCGGCCTGGGCCGCGACCGCCAGGCGACATTGGCGATCTCCGGGCCGGCGATCGCATTCCGACGCTACCAGGTTGTGACCCGACAGATGAAACGAGTCGAAGGCCCTGGTGGAGAAGCAGTGCCACTCTTCGACCGCGGCTACCACGGTGCCGACTGCACGATCGTGGTCGAGCCGGGCCTGCCGATTGAAGGCGTCGTCCGTGACACCGATTCCAGGGCTCCGATCCCCGGCGCGATTGTCACCGCCATGCAGCTCGCTGGTACACTGCTGGATATCCAGGGGCTGATCTCAACCACGACCGATGCCGAGGGACACTACCGCCTCGTCGGCCTCCCCAAGGCGAGCGGACACAAGTTGAGCGTGTATCCGCCGCTGGAGCGGCCCTATTTCATCACCGAATTCCTGGAAGTCCCCGCCGGGCCAGGGCTCGGACCGGTACGTTACGACATCGCGCTGAAGCGGGGCATCTGGATCACCGGCCGTGTCACGGACTCCAAGACCCGCCAACCGGTCCAGGCGGCCATTCATTATTACCCGTTCCTGGCCAACGAGTGCGCGAAGGACTTCCGTAACTTCGATGCGAACAGTCTGTCGCTCGAATGGACCGGCAGCCGCTACCGCACCGACACCGACGGCCGTTTCCGCATCGCCGGCCTGCCGGGTCGCGGCATCGTCGCCGCCCAGACCTTCGACCGGTCCTACCGGCTGGGTGTCGGCGTTGACACGTTCCCGGAGCGGCCGCGCGAGCGCGCGGGTCGGGAGGAAGGTCTTCCGACCTACAATCGAATCCACCCGCGCCAGTTCCAGTCCCTGGCCGCGATCGATCCCCCTGCGGGTGTCGAGGAAGTCCACCGCGACCTGACGGTCGAGCCGACCCCCTCCCTGACCGTTCAGCTCGTTGACCCGCAGGGCCAGCCGATCACCCACGTGGAAGCCTTCGGACGGTTCCCGGCCTGGATCGACCTGGGCGACCTCAACCTGTACGAGCAGAGCCGGACCCAGATCGTCGGCCTCGACGCCAAGACGTCGCGGACGGTCGTCTTCCGGCACGACGGGCGCAAGCTCGGTGCCGTCCTGGTCATCAGGCCCGAGGACGTGACCAAGGGAGGCGAGCGCACGGTCGTGCTCGGTCCCTGCGCGACCGTCACGGGACGGGTCCTGGACTCGGATGGCAAGCCGGTCACCGGCGGGGTCGAGCCCCATCTGGCACACGAGAATGGCGAGCAACCGGCGGAAACGATCCTGTTCCCCATACCCATCGACACCAGCGGCCGATTCCGGATCGAGAACGTGATCCCCGGCGTGACGTACACCCTTCACGCCCGCGACCGATTGGCCCTTGGCCTCGATGCTCGAGGCAGGATGGACCCGCAGCGATTCAAGCCGTTCGTACTGGCCCGCGACCTGAAGACCGAGCCGGGCCAGGTGATCGACCTGGGCAGCTTCAATGCGACGACCGGCAAGCCGCTCAAGGAGCCGGAGAATGCACCGGCTACGGCCAAGGGCGAGCAAGCCAAGGCTGTGACTCGGACAATGCCCATCACCGGTCGGATCGTCGACCTCGAGGGCCGCCCGGTCGCCGGGGTCACGGTGCAGGTCAACCAGATCACCAAGCCCAAGGGCGAGAACCTCGACGCCTGGATCGAGGCGGCCAAGCAGGGCGCGGAACCCTACATCGCCTACAAACATCTGGACAGCGAACCTTCGATCAAGGGCGAGGACAATCGACCACAAACAACGACTGACGCCCAGGGCCGATTCCGATTCGACGGCATGGGAGCCGAGCGTGTCGTCGATCTGGCGATCCAGGGTCCAACGACCGCTTACACACGGATCACGGCTGTCACGCGGCGGATGGAACCGGTCGCCGCACCCGGCTTCTCATCCCAGTACAGTCCGGGTTCTCAGACCATCCAGGGGTCCGATTTCGTCTATGCCGCTTCGCCGGGACGTCCTTTGGAGGGAATCGTGCGCGACGCCAAGACGATGCAACCGTTGGCCAACGTCGAGATCCGGAGCAATCGCTTCGCCGGGACCAACTGGGTTGGCACCAAGGGCCTCAAGACCACCACCGATGCCCAGGGCCGATTCGAGTTGGTTGGTCTGCCCAAGGGCCAGGGCAACGGCGTGATCATCGTGCCCGCTGACGATCAACCCTACTTCATGCAAGAAGTTGCCGTGCCCGACCCGCCAGGGGTCGCACCCGTCTCACTCGAGATTGCGCTGCATCGCGGCATCTGGATCGAAGGAAAAGTGACCGACGAGGAGACGGGAAAGCCCGTCTCGGGATGCTGGCTGAAATACTTCCCGTTCCTGGATAACCCCTTCGCCCAGGTGGCACCGGGATTCGGCAACAATCGAACCGTACCAGGCGGGTTCGAAATCCAGGACCGATACCAGTCCAGGGCGGATGGTTCCTACCGGCTGGTCGGCTTACCCGGTCGGGCGCTCGTGGGAGTGATGTCCTACAATAAGAAGCCCTATCTCCAAGGCGCCGGCTCCGAGTCGATCAAGGGCATGGACAAGAACGGCCATTTCCCGACCTACGCCAACCCGGTCGACCCTGGCAGACACTGGCCGAATTCCCTGAAGGAGATCAATTCGCCCGAGGGAACGGAGACGGTTCATTTGGACCTCGCGCTCGTTCCCGGAACGAAGGTCCGCGTGCGGGTCATCGATCAAGCGGGTAAGCCGGTGACGGGACTGAGTCTGTCGGGTCGGACGGGGCGCGGAAACCACGAGTGGAACGTGAAGCACGAGGCGGAGTTCGACGTCGTGACGCTCGCGCCCGGCGAGGATCGCACGGTGCTCGTGATCCAGGAGGAACGGAAGCTGGGCAAGATCTTCCACATCAAGCCGGTAGACGACAAAGATGGCCCGGTGAAGGTCACGCTCGAGCCGCTGGCGACCATCGCCGGCCGCGTGACCGATTCCGATGGCAATCCGGTTTCGGGGGCCACGATCCGGACCGATCCGCAGCCCGGCGGTGATTTCAGCATGAGCCTGCCGGACCGCCTGGCCTCGGACGGGGCGGGCAAGTTCAGCGTGAACCAGGTGCCGACCGGCTGCAAATACGCCCTGGCAGTGGAGAGCCGGGTCGCGGGCAACAAGGGTTACCCCTTTGCTTTCGCTCGAGACGTGGCCGTGCGGCCCGGCGAAATCACCGACGTCGGCGACATCCAATTTAAGAAGGATTGAGCGTACCGACATGGGGATCCTGTCGAGGAGCCCGAACTCATGAACCGATCGCCGTGGCTTCCCTATCGTCCGAGCCCGAGCGCTCCGTGGAACCTATCCCGGGCCTGGACGCTCCGCCGCCGCGCCGGCTTCGCCGCGACCTGGAACGAATTGCAGCGCGACCTGGCCGACGGCCCCAAGATCGCCATCAGTCGGGTGCTCGACGGCGCGTGCCGTAGCGAAGGCGTACCCGCCGACTTCGCGGCGACCGCCGATCTCCTCGGCGATGCCGCCGGCGCCAGCGACGCCCACCGACTCCAGGCCTGGTGGCTGTACCGGATGCTCTTCACCCCCGACCCGCTCGCGGAGCGGCTCACGCTGCTCTGGCACAACCACTTTGCCACCAGCCAGCTCAAGGTTGACGACCTCACGGCGATGAAACGGCAGAACGACACGTTTCGCCGACACGCCCGCGGGCCATTCGGCGATCTCGTCAAAGCGATGCTCTGCGATCCTGCCCTGCTGGCCTGGCTCGATGCCCCATCGAATCGGAAGGGGAAGCCGAACGAGAACCTCGCCCGCGAGCTGATGGAGCTGTTCACGCTCGGTGTCGGCCATTTCTCCGAGCGCGACGTCAAGGAAGCCGCACGTGCCCTCACCGGACGAACTGTCACACAGGGCCGATATACCTTTCGCCCGCACTGGCACGACGACGGGACCAAAACGATCCTGGGAACAACGGGACGCTTCGATGGCGAGAAGCTGGCGGATATCCTCCTGGACCAGCCCGCGATCGCGCAACGGCTGGCGTGGCGGCTTTGCCAGACGTTCCTTGGCGAGAATGTCGCCGATGACTCCGCCATTGCGAGCCTGGCCGATCAGATGCGGAACGATCGCCTGCATATCGGCCCTGCCGTCGAGACGATCCTCCGTTCGGAGTTGTTCTTCTCCGCGCGGAACCTGCACGCCCAGGTGTCGGAACCCGTCGCGTTCGCCGTCGGCAAGGTGCGGAGTCTCGAACTCTTCAACCCGCCGCCGAGTACGCTCCTGCTCGCCGAGTGGTCCCGCCGGCTGGGCCAGGAACTCTTCTTCCCGCCCAATGTAGGCGGTTGGCCGGGTGGCCGGAACTGGCTGTCGGGACGGACCGTCGTCGCCCGGGCCAACTTCGCCGCCGCGCTGGTCGAAGGGCGATTGCACGCGGGATCGACTGGTGACGTGCCGGACTTGCAACGACTGGCTGCCCGGTACGGTCGAAACCACGATGCTCTCCCATTCTTCCACGAGCTGCTCCTCGGCCGCCGACTCGACCCGGAGGCATGCCAGGCGATCCTCAAGGATGCGTCCTCGACCAGCGGGACGCCCCTCGAGCGCTCCAACCGAGCCGTGGCGCTCCTGCTCTCTCGACCCGATGCGCAGTTGACCTGAGCGCAAGACCTGAAAATACAAGAATTGAACACGAAATACACGAAATACACGAAAAAATCAGAAAAATACTTCGAGAGTCACATGCCGATGTCAAACAAGATCGAGAGCCATTGCGTTTCTCGTACCCCTTTGCGGGACCGGATTCCTGGCACGGGGTATCAGAGGTGTGGCAGCTTGATCGCTTTCCTTATCGTGCATTTCGTGTATTTCGTGTTCATTTTCGTATTTTCGGTATTTTCCCCCTCGCCTTAATTCGTGATTGAGTTCGAAACCGGATTCCTTCCACGGAGCCTTGTCCATGCTCTCGCGTCGTGCCCTCTTGAAGCGTTCGGCTTTACTCTCCCTCGCACCGACGATGCCGGCCTTCCTCGCGCGGACCGCAATGGCCGCGCCGGCGGATCGCGACGGCCGGGTGCTGGTCGTGATCCAGCTCGATGGCGGCAACGACGGGATCAACACCGTGGTTCCCTACGGCGACGAGGAATACGCCCGTCACCGCCGCGAATTGCGACTCGCCACGGATAAGATCTGCAAGCTGACGGACCAGGTCGGCCTCCATCCTTCGATGCGCCGGGCGGCCGAGATGGTTGACGACGGCCGGCTGGCGATCATCCAGGGCGTGGGGTATCCGAACCCCGATCGCTCGCATTTCCGGAGCATGGCGATCTGGCAGACCGCGCGGCCCGATCAACCGGGACCCGAATCGCATGGCTGGCTGGGGCGTGCCCTCGACGGCACCAGGGTCACAACCGGGCCTTCCGCGGTGTTCGTCGGCGACCGCGACTTGCCGCGCGCCTTGCGCGGGCGTCGAACCATCACGGCGTCGTTCTCCGATCCGGCCGATCTGTCGCTGGCGATTCCGGCCGCGGCGAATGCGGCACGCAGTTCCTCAGACGGCGAGGATCTCGCGTCGTTTGTCAATCGCACGGTCACGGGCGCGTACTGCGACCGCCGAGGAGGTCTCGGCCGCCGCGGGTCGAACCGGTGAAGCCGCCACGCGTTACCCCGACTCGGAGCTGGCCAGGCACCTGGAGCTGATCGCTCGCTCGATCAAGGCAGGCGCGGCGGCACGAGTCTACTACGCGATCCAGTCGGGTTACGACACGCATGCGGTCCAGTTGCCGGCCCAATCGCAGTTGCTGGGGCAGTTCTCGCGGAGCATCCGAGCATTCCTCGATGACCTGGCGACGGCGAATCGGGCCGACGGTGTGCTCCTGCTGGCCTTCAGCGAGTTCGGCAGAAGGCCCGCTGAAAATGGGTCTCTGGGCACGGATCACGGCACAGCCGGGCCGGTGTTCCTCGCAGGGCCGAAGGTGAGGGCCGGCCTGGTCGGCCAGACGCCTCGACTCGGCGACCTGGTCGACGGCGACTTGAGATGGTCGATCGACTTCCGTCGCGTCTACGGCACGATCCTCGACCAGTGGCTGGGACTGTCTTCCGAGGCCGTCCTGGGTCAGCGATTCGAGCCCCTGCCGCTCCTGGAGGCGTGATCCCGGCTACGGCCGTGACTCGATTCGGGCCAGCACCACGCGGCAGGCGCCGGCCAGCCCTGCGACGCGCGGGTCGTCCAACGCGCAGGCGGTAACGGTGGCGCGGTAATACCAGAGGACCTGGGATCGCTCGGCATTGAACTGCGACCAGACGGGCCGGCCCTCGTCCAGGTCGAGCTCGATCGAGATGAGGTTGTGGAGCTTGTCTGCGAGGATCACGGCCCAGGTCGCCGTTGGTGCACCGACCAGCGCCGCCAGATGGTCGCGCTTGCGGTCGATCCACGGCCGCTTGCGACCCTCCCCGTCGAGCTTGACCTCCGAGCACTGGCGCACGATCTCGCACACCACCGGGCCGAAGCGTGCGACCACGTCCTCGAATGTGGCCGGCGTGTCTTCGACCACGTCGTGCAGCAATCCGGCGATGACCACGTCTTCGTCGAACCCGGCCCGGTCCAGGATCAGTCCCACGGCTGCGGCGTGCTCGAAGTAAGGCGTATCGCTCCCCTTCCGAGTCTGCCCGCGATGACAGACGGCGGACCAGCGCATCGCCTGTTCCAACCGCGGAGTCATCCCGTCGCTTCGCATGGTGACACCTCTTGTGACGTCTCGCACACCCGGCCATACTAACGCAACCGTCCCGCCTCGAGAAAGCTCGGGGGGCCGGGAGTCGTCACGTCGTGCTCGACGAATCGGAAAGGAACCGCGATCGATGCCCCGTCCTCGACCAATCCGCCTGGAGATGATTCTGATCGGGACGGCACTCGGCATCGGCGGACTGGCTCAGGCCGTAGAGCCACCCGGAACCCCGGAGAAGCGCCCCGGCATCGCGATTCGCGGCATCTACGGAGGCATCCCCAGCCAGGTCTTCGACCGGGGCAGGACTCTCGAAGACTACGGAGTCAATGCGATCTGGATCGGGTCGGGCTCGGTCACCCCCAAACTGGTCGCGGATCTGAAAGCGAAGTCGACCGGCGTGAAGGTCTTCGCCGAATTCAACACGATGCACGAAGCGAGTTATCTGAAGGATCATCCCGACGCACGGCCGATCGGGCCTGACGGCCAGGTCTCGCCGCCGCCCGACGACTGGCAAGGCGTCTGTCCGACGCACGAAGCCTACCGACGCCATCGCATGGACGCCTTTCGCCGGACCCTTCGAGCCGCGCCGATCGATGGCATCTGGCTCGACTATCACCATGCCCAGGCCAGTTGGGAGCAGGCCAAACCCACACTGCCCGATACCTGCTTCTGCGATCGCTGCCTTTCCGAGTTCGCGAGAGCGACCGGGATGGCTCTCTCGGGATCGACGGCGGAACGGGCCCGGCGATTGCTCGGGACCGAGAAGCCGGCCTGGGTCCGATGGCGTTGCGAGGTATTCACCGACTGGGTCCGGGAATTCCGGTCGATCCTCGATCAGGAACGGCCCGGTGCCCTGCTGGGCACGTTCCACTGTCCGTGGTCGGAGTCGGACTTCGACCATGCGACACGCGAAAAGCTCGCCATCGACCTGAAGGCCCAGGCCCGCTACCTGGACGTCCTGAGCATCATGCCCTACCACGCGCGCTTCGGCCACCCGGACGATCCGTCCTGGATCTCGCGGCAGACCGCGACGCTTGGCCGATCCCTCGGGATCAAGGGAGGGGTCGGAGAACGGGTCCAGATCTGGCCGATCGTGCAACTCTCCGACTGGGGCGAGACGGTCCCACCCGAGCAGGTCCGTGCCGTGCTCGATCATGGCACGCGGCCCCCGTCGCGCGGCGTGATGGTCTTCGTCTGGGGGACCTTGTACCCGCAATGGGACAAAGTCGAGGCGATGGGGAGATTCTACCGGGAGATTCGGCCCTGAGGTCCCGAGGCCCATGAAGCGACGACTGGCGATCATCGTGGTGGTGGCAGCCGTGGTGACGATCGGGATCCTCGCCGTACCCAGGCCGATTCCCCCGACAGAGGATCCGGCCCTCGAGGAGGAGGTCTTGATCGTCCCGCGATGGAGACCCGGCGAGACTCGGATCTACGAACTGGTCAAGTCGATCCAGAAGACGACCCAGGGAAAATCGAAACACCAGGGCTCCAGCCGCAGCCGTGTCGAGATTTCGGTCATCGAAGCGGGGGAAAACGGATACCTCATCGGCTGGACGATCCAGGAGACCGAGCTGGATGACCTGAAAACCGCCAGGGACCCGATCGTCCGGCAGATAACCGACATCATGAGAGGATGGAAGGCCCTCATCGAGCTGGACGCGCAAGCGACCGCCACCGGGCTGCGCAACTGGCGGGAACTGCAGTCCCGCGGCAAGCAGATCCTCGAGCTGATGACCGGGGATCCGAAACGCCTGGGTATCGAACCGTCGGTGATAAACCAGGTGCGAACCCAGGTCGAATCGATGTTCGCCAGCAGGGAGCAGGTCGAGGAGCTCTACCTCCGTGATATGGGGGTGTTCTTCCTCCCGCTTGGAAGGAGCTACCCCAGGCATCGCACGATCGAGTACAAGGATGAACTCCCCAATCCGCTCGGCGGCGAGTCGCTCCCCAGACGAGGGAAGCTGAAGCTGACCTCTTACGACGAAAAGACGGGCCGCGCCGCGGTGACGTGGACCCAGACCGTGGATTCGGAGGCCGCGATGCGCATCATGCTCGACACGATGCGGAATCTCGGCGAGAAGGTCGGTAGTCCCATCCCCGATATGAAGAACGTCGAGGCGATCGTGAAAGCGGTTGAACGTCGAGAACCGGTGCGACTTCCTCATCGACGCCAGGGACGGCTGGGTCGAGGAACTGAAGCATACGCGGACCGCGAACGTCGGGCCGAAAATGTCCCGGGTGGAGATCGTCACGATCAAGCGCGTCGTTCCTACACCATCGCCTTGACGCGCTGCAGATGTCGCTTCACATTTCGGACGACTTCCGCACGATGGGTCAAGAAGCCGAGGTGGCCGGCGTCTTCGACCAGCTCGAACCGGGCACTCGAGATGGCTTCCGCCAGGGCACGTTGTCGCGCGGCCGGGACCACGACGTCACGGCTCCCGGCAATGACCATCGTCGGTACGTCGATCCTCCAGAGCTGATCGGAAACGTCGAAGGACTCCAACTGGGCGAGCCGCCTGGCCATCACGCTCTGCTCGGTCTCCCAGATCCGCTCGATGACAAAATCCACGAGGGGTCCGGGCTGGGGCTTCTTCCCGTAGAGCAAGTGGAAGAACTGATTGACAAAGCCGCTGTCGCGCGGGAGCGGGAACCGTTCAAGGACGCGCCGTGCGATCGTCGAGCCGAGCGTGGGGTGAAAGCGAGACTCCGCACCGTGGACCACCAGGGCGCCGAGACTCTGCGGCTGCTGGGCGGCCAGCTCCAGCGCGATTGCCCCACCGAACGAGATCCCCAGGACCGAGGGACTGGACAATCCCAGTCCATCGATCAACGCCGAGAGATCCTCGGCGTAATCACGCATCTCGGAGGTCCGACCCGATTCCCCGTCGAAAACGGTCCACGGATGACGATCGCCCCGCAACCCATACACGAAGACTTCAAAATCCCGAGCCAGCTCGGCCGCCAACGGCCATAAAAGCTTCCATCCACCCGCTAGCCCCGGCACGATGACGAGGGGATCTCCTCGTCCTAGGCGCATGACATCCACCCATTCTCCACTGATTCGGACGGGCTCTACATGGCATGCATCGAATCCGCTCTCCCACTTCCACGAACCCTGCCACTTCGCTGCTAAACGCATGGTGTCTCCTCGGTGGCCCCCGATCACATCGGCTGGACCCTTCCACCCGCGACTCAAATCACTGATGGCGATCTCAGTGGGTTGCTTGTGGGGCCAACTCGCGACGATGCATTGGTGTCCACCCCACAGACACTTATCTCTAAGCATGGCTCGTGCCCAGTCCTTTTTGGCTCCCCAGAACCGCAAACGCGGACCTTCCTCCTTCCGTCTCATGGTGTCGCAATCGCACAAAGTGACGAAATCTCGGCGCCGAAGACTCGTCGTTACCCTGCCAAATGCTCATTCCAGATTACCTCATCTGATAAAACATCTCAAATTGCCCACATTTTTGGACCAGGAGCGTAACATGGGTGACTTGGGGTAAAGAGGAATGATGTTTAAACAAGATGGACCGAGAGTGGAAGGTTGTCTCAAAACAACGTCCGCGCGGGGACGGCCAGCCTGCCTGTCGATATTTCGCTAACGAAAAGCTTGCGAATCGGCGCCGAAACGCTAGGGTGGAATGAGAGGTCAAGACGACCAATGCCAATCGATCTCAGCATCAAACCCGGGATCGCGATTGCATGGATGCATCACCCACTGTGTTTTGCACCGGGACTGAACGTGGCTATATTCAATGGACCGACTACCGATTCCTGGGGCGAAGGGGGGCTGGCCCCTACCTCCCTGCCGGTGAGACGAGGCCGACGCGCCCATCTCGTGAGAGCCCTCTGGATGGGGTGTTCTCTCGGGGTGATTATCTATTCGATTGCCGTCCTCTGCCAGGTTGCATGGATGGGAACGATTGGCGTGCGATGCATGTTCGGCACGGAGGTCGAGGAAGAGATTTCGTCGGACTACGCATGGCCCGATGGGACGCCACGAGTTGGGGATGAGCTGCTCTCGATCGGCCGCTCGGAGATCGCCCCGGGTGTTTACGCGGATTACATCCAGGCCTTGCGCGACTTGCGACAGCAGGTCGGCAAGACCATTGCGGTGCGCTGGCGCGATCGGGACAGCCAGGCCATCCATTCGGCCCAGGTGACCGTCCAGTATCCGCCGGCAAGGACGTATTTCTGGTCCTGGATCTGGTTCATGCAGGAATTGCTGATCCTGGCCATCGGTGCTCGGGTCTACTGGAAGCGTCCCAATGACGACTCGGCGCGGCTCTTCTTTATCCTCTGCATCATGACCGCGGGCGCCTTCATGGGCGGCTATCACTGGACGGAGATCGTCGTTCAGCCGCTCCTCATCTATCTCTTCGCGGTCTTTGCCCTCTTCGTGCCGGTCGTGATGCTGCATTTCTACCTGGTGTTTCCTCGTGCCAATCCGTTCTTCTTGAGGCATCGGCGTGGGGTCTTGCGATGGCTCTACGGGGCCACCACCGCGTACCTGAGCGTATTGATGGTGGGGATGCTCACGGCTCGCTGGTTCGTGCTGCATCAGGGTGGGCGCGGGACGGCGATGGCCTTCGCGACCGTCCGCTGGCTGGCCCTGGGATATATCGCGATCGCGGTCGCGATCTTCGGAGTTTGCATCCTCTGCCTGATCTCGAGTTTCCGGCACGCGAAGACACGCCGCCGAGCGGAACCAGGCCCAATGGTGTCTGCTCGCCGCGGTACTCGCCGCACTACCGATCGCTTACCTGATGATCCAGGCCTGGAACGATCCGGCGACGCTGGGACGCGACAATTCGGCCTGGCCCATGTTCGGCGTGTCGCTCCTGTTCACTGTCGCGCATGCCGTTAGCATCACGCGATACAAGTTGATGCAGGTCGAGGACATCATCAACCGAAGTGTCGTGCACCTTGCGTTCAGCCGGATCGGCGGCCTGATCTATTCGGGGATGCTCCTGGTCGGCGGCAAGTTGATCGGGGACCGATTGTTCTCGTACCCGACGATACCGCGGGCGATTGCGGCGGTCATCTCGGTGGTCGCGATCTTGATCCTGCTGGAAGTCGCCAAGGGCCGATTCCAGCGGGTGCTCGACCGGCGGTTCTTCCGCGAGAAGTACAAGTTCGACGAAGCGATGAAGAAGATGCGGCTGGCGGTGGGGAGCCTCATCGACCGGGTGACGCTGGGCCGCCGGCTCCTGGAAGCCGCCGGCGAGGTTCTGCGGCTGGAGTGGGGTGCATTGTACCTTGTCGAAGCCTCGGGGCAATCGTTCCAGCTCGTGGCCAGCCACGGCCCGACGCCCGAGGAGCCGTCGCTGGACGCCGAGAATCCGCTGGTCATTCGCCTGAGGCAGGCACCGACCGTCCGGCTCTCGCATGCGACCGCGCTCCAAGACGGAGCGGACCCGGTCAGCGACGCGATGATTGCGCTGGGAGGCGAGGCGGCCACGGCCCTGGGGGGTGACGGCACGCTCGCGGGCCTGCTGGTCCTCGGCCCCAAGCGGAGCGGGATGCCCTATGAAAACGAGGAGATGGCATTCCTCGGCGCGCGCTCAGCTCCGTCGCGACCATGGTCCTTCATTCCGCCGACATCCAGGAGACGCTGGAGAGCCTCAACCAGGACCTGCGCGACAAGGTGGACAAGATCGCCGAGCAGCAGCGGCGCATCCTGATCCTCCAGGACCAGCTCCGGGACCGCGCCGGTCGCGAGCGGGAGGCCGCCGGGCACGCCGATGAATCCGGCGAGGTTCATAATGCGATCGAGGCCGATGGCGAGCCGGGGGTCTTCGGTGCGATCAAAGGATCCAGTGCAGCCGTCCGGAGAATGATCGGCATGGCGCGAAAGGTCGCCGCGAGCCCTTCGGCCGTCCTGATCCGGGGCGAGAGCGGCACCGGTAAGGAACTCCTGGCGGCCGCCATCCACCATGCCGGCACGCGCGGGTCGCGGCCGTTCGTGAAGGTCCATTGCGCGGCCCTGTCGCAAAGCTTGCTGGAGAGCGAGCTGTTCGGCCATGTCAAGGGGGCGTTCACCGGGGCCGATCGCGATCGCGTGGGACGGTTCGAACAGGCGCACGGCGGTACGCTCTTCCTCGACGAGATCGGCGACATCAACATCGAGGTCCAGACCAAGCTGCTTCGCGTGCTCCAGGAGATGTCGTTCGAGCGCGTCGGCAGCTCGCAGCCGATCACGGTGGACGTGCGGATCCTGGCCGCAACCCATCAGGATCTGGAGGCACTGATCCGCGCCGGTCGATTTCGTGAGGACCTGTATTACCGGCTCAATGTGATCTGCCTGCACCTACCGGCCCTGCGCGAGCGTCGTGAGGACATCTTTGAACTGGCCGTCTACTTCCTGAATCTCCACGCGCAGCGCACGGGGAAGCCGATCACGCACCTGGATCCCGAGGCGGTCGAGGCCCTCGCCGCCTACGACTGGCCGGGCAACATCCGCGAGCTGGAGAACGTCCTGGAACGGGCCGTGGTCCTGGCCGATGGGCCGGCCGTCACCGTGGACGACCTGCCTCCCGAGCTGCGAAAGACCGGTCGGCGCGGACCGAGGCCGCGCCTGCCGGCGAGCCTCGCGATCGCGGGTTCCGTCCGTGATGCCGGTGGCCTGGCGGCGCCCTCGGTCCCGTCTCCGACGAGTGGGGCCGGTCGCCTCGGCTCGGGATGGGCCGAGGCCGATTCGCGGGCCGGACCGGCGGAAGACTGGGACTCGGAGTACCACTCGTACGAGCGCCAACGGCTTGTCGACTCGCTCCACGAAGCCCAGGGGAACAAGAGCGTCGCGGCGCGGATGCTCGGCATGCCGCGGAGCACCTTCATCAGCAAGCTGAAGAAGCACGGGATCGCCTGAGAGCCCGCGACCTGCGTTCCGGCCGCCGGAGCGGAGGGCGCCGTCCGGGCCCTCGGGGTCATGGCAAAAGGTTCATCGCCGTGGTCGTCTCGGTCGCCTGCTCGATCGCCTGACCATTGGGCTCGCTGATGGTCATGTCGATCTTCTGCGTCATGCGAACGCTGACCAGGTGACCGGACCGGGTGTCGAGCTTCATGCTCCCCTTCCCTTCTTGTTTCCGAATCGTAGACGTCGCGCCCTCGACGGGCTCAAGGGTCACCTTGGTGTCCATGCCCAGCAGCAGGAGTTCGGGCGTCTTCGGGTCCGGGCCCTGAAATGTGAACGTTCGTTCCATAACCATGATTGCAACTTGAGTGGGGATGCGCTCCTGTTTGCTCTTCCAGGTCTTGCCCGGCTCGACCTCGCCAACGGGGAAGGTCGGTGGACTGGACTGGCGGAGCATCTCCTTGAGCGGCTTCTCGGCATCTGCCTCCTGCGCTCCCCCGCGCGGCGCCGCCTTCCGGATCGTGTCGAGGGTCTGCTTCGGGAACTTGATATCCCCGATCTCTCCGGTGGGCCGCATCGAGAATGTGAACTCGAGACCGACCATGGACTTGAAATGTTTCGCTAACTCCTCGAAGCCGGCCGCAACCCCCTTGGAGCTGCTCGAATCGAAATCGAGCGGCATGTACGGCGGCCGCTCGCCCTTCATCCGGATGCGGTCGATCCGCTGGGTGATCTCCGCCTCGCCCCCGGCGCAACATTCAGCACCGTCCAGCTCATGTCGATAATCCGCGATTCGCTCGACCGGTCCTGACGATCCGCGCTCTTGAGATTCATCTGGGTCTTCATCTCGATCGAATAGTGCAACACCTCACCGGCCTTGAACTTCCAGCGCAGGACCTCGGCCGAGGCCGAAGCCGGCAGCAGGCCGCCCAGGAGCCAGGCGGCGACCACAACGATCGTCGCCAGCGAGGCGCGCGCGTTGCCGTGGCGAGCGGGTCGTACACACGGGTTTGGGATCACGATCGTCACCATCCTTTTTGACCCTTTCGCGAAGAGGGTTCCGACTCACGCCCCAGGGCGACACCAGGTCCCGCGGGCCACGGCTGGCCAGGTTCTCAGCCTCAGCCGTACGCCCACCGATCCCGAGGCGCCGGCTCCCCATGGGCACGCCTTCTTCTACGCTCCCATCCCGCCCACGGGTCGATCGCCAGCATAGCCGAGAGATCGTGCAAAATCATCAGGAGTTGTCGAGTCGCCGCCGGCGCCGGACCTTGCGGTTCGGGCATCTCCCCGGAGATCGCGGGTGCGCTGAATCCGTGCTGGGCGGTCCCTCGTCCCAATGCTGGAACCGGATGAGGTAGGCGAGGGCGGCGAAATCGAAGAGGGAGTGGGTCACCATGACCGCCAGCAGATTCCCGTTGATGATCCGGACGGCGCCGAAATAGAAACCGAGGGCCGCAGCGATCGCGATGTATGATAAGGAAATGGGATGCAAGAGTCCGAAGAGCACACTCGCCAGGACCAGGCCCCAGGTCAGCCCCATCCCGTGAGTAAATGCCGGCTGGAGAACGCCGCGGAACAGCATCTCTTCACCGACTCCCGCCGACAGGGAAAGCATGGCCAGATCGGACCATGTGCTGTTCTCGAACATCGGGGCGACCTCCCTGTCGCAGAATTGCTTGGCGCGGGCCAGCGGCCCGATCGGCCAGATCAGGATCGTCAGGAACATGGCGATCAAGGGGAATGCCGCCGCCACTCCCCACAGCACATCGCCTGGGTTCCAGACGAACCCGCCCAACGGCGGATGCCCCAGGAACCAGCCGAGGATGAGCGAGAAGGGAGCCAGGCCCGCTTCGAAGAAGACAGCGAAGATGATGATCACATCCCGGGCGGGACGCTCGTCTTCGGGTCCCTGTGGGAGGTCTTCCTCCATGACGGTATCCTGGCTTTGCTCCGCCCCAGCCTTCGGGTCGAGGTTCCCCGGCCACGCTTCTCCGGCGGTTCCCGAACGCTCGATGGCGCATTCGATCAAGCTAGCGGTTCGACACGATTGTGTCGATGCCCCTGTGATCCCAGGCCCAATTTGCCGTCACCGGACAGTCGATCTCGCTCGATAGTGCGTCGTTATCGAGCGTCAAAGCGTCTCGGCCCGGTTAAGTTTACCGGGAATGCGTTTTTTCGGTTGTTTTCAGCGACGCGAGCGGGCCGAGTGAGGTCGGCGCTTCCCGACGATTTGCGAACGTCGAGCACTCTGGAGGGCGATTCTCAGGCCGGGCTTTGCGAGTTGCGGGACCGTGGCTGCGGATCGTTCGAGGTCCGATTCACCACCACGATCCCAAGCCGAATCGTCGCTCGAGACGGCTGCACGCGAATCGGCGACCGGAGTGGTCGCCGAGGAAGGGCCTCAGCGAATCAAGGCCGATTGGGTCACCGAAGCCGCGAGGCTGATCCGACGCGGCTGGATGCCGTTTCTCCGTACCACGTAGAACAAGGCGCTTTGCGTCTGGGCGGTCTCGGGCTGGCGCAGAACATACACGATATTGTCGGGCCAGATCGTCTCCCAGTGCCGGCTTCCGACGTTCATCCCGACCAGGATATCCCCTTTCTGGATGGCCGCCTCGGCGGCGAGGCTCCCGGGCGACACGGCCTGGACGTAGAGGCCACCACGGAGCTTGGACGAGACCGCCGCCACATATTCCGGCGAGACGTGGACCGTCTTGAGCCCGAGGAGTCGCCAGACGATGTCGTCGGTGGTGCTGGCGGGTGCTCCCGATGCATTGGGGATGGGCCGGACATCCAGCGCCACGGCGCTCTCCGTGCCACCGCGTCGGAAGGTCACACTCGCCGGGCGGCCCGGGCGGACATCCAGCAGCCATCGCTCGAGGTCCAGGCCGTTCGTGATCGGCTGATCACCGACCCGGACCAGTTCATCCCCAGCCCGGAATCCCGAGGTTTCGGCCGGGCTTCCGGTTTGGACCTCGGCGACGATGACGCCGTGTTTCGACCCCCGGCGCTGGTCGGTGGTGACCAGACCATGCCAGGTTGAGGCCAGCCGTCGGGTGCTCATCAGTTCGGCGGCGACGCGCCTGACCTCGTCGATCGGCAGGGCGAAACCGATCCCCTGGGCCCCGGCTCGTACCGCCACGTTGATCCCGATCAGCTCTCCGTCAATGTTGATCAGCGGTCCCCCCGAGTTGCCGGGATTGATGCAGGCATCGGTCTGGATCAAGTTGCGATAGACCTGCTCGTCGGAGAGCGTCACATCCCGATGCAGGGCGCTGATGATCCCCTGGGAGACCGTGTTCTCGTAGCCGAACGCGTTGCCGATGGTGATCACCGTCTCCCCGACCATCAGGTCGGAGGATGTGCCCAGGTCGATCGCCGGCAGGGGGCGAGGGGCCTCAACTTTCACCAAAGCCAGATCCATGACCGCGTCGTACTGGAGCAACCGGGCCGGGTAGGTGCTGCCGTCGAAGAGTTGCACCACGATTCCCTGGACCTTGTCCACGACATGATGGTTGGTCAAGATGTAACCGCGCCGGTCGATCACGACGCCGCTGCCCATGCCGTTCACGCGAGGCCGCTGGTTCTCTTCGGCGGAGAACGGCCAGCGGCTATGCGACTCGGCCTTCTTTTCACTGGAGATACTGACCACGCACGGGTGAACCTTCCCGATGGCTTCCACGACGGCGGTTCGCCGCGATTCCGACGCAGCCTGGACCCGGCTGGGCGTCGGCGTTATCGCGACCACCATCACTGTCAGGCTCAGTGCGATCTTCCGAAGGAATCCGTCACCTCGACTCGTCAGTGGCGTTGGCACGGCGCTCGTCCCCTCAGCGATAGACCGAAGCTGCACTCGTTTCAACCCCATCCCGTTCCATCCGGCTTCTCGTCGGCTTCTCCTGTCGTCGATGCCGGCTTGGTTTTGGATCGGTTACCCCGTTTCCAGGCTTGAGGATGGAGCCACCGATGTTCCCCAGGTTTCCCTGCTTTCGTAATGATCCGCAATCTTCCCCTGGCTTGCCTCAGTTCTCCTGATCAGGAAGGAAGCGCGATCGGTCGTGAACCCTCCGGAAATAAACTCAGTCCAGACTTCGGGTTCCTGATCTCCATCCTGATGAGGAAGTCAGTCGCGATCGTCCGGCCCGATGGCTGGCCTGCGGCGAACACGAAACACGATCTGAAGAAGTGTTCCGTATTCCTTAAGAGCTTGCATTGACAGTGAGCCCGGTGGATCGCTAGCCTGATTTGCAGGACGGAGAGGACCTGTGGTGGGCCGTCGGAACGGGTCAACTGACGGTACCTGGATCGGCGGCCGAAGGACCGATGCCGGTCTTGAGGGTGGGTGAATTCGCGGGCCCTGGAACCGACCGAGTCAGTCCATGGCGGAAAAATCACCGAAGCGACTGATGCTGGAAGAGAGCCTGGCCGAGGATCCGAACGATCCGTTTCTGCGGTACGGGCTGGCGCTCCAGTGCCTCCGGGATGGTGACGTCGAGGACGGGCGCCAGCGACTCCGTTCCTTGATCGCCGACGATCCGGACGGCCAGGTGGCAGCTTACCAGCAACTGGGCCAGTCCTACGCCGAGACGGGAGAGTTGCAGGCCGCTCTGACCATCCTCCAGGCGGGAGTGGCCAAGGCTCGGTCCGCCGGCAACTCGCACGCGGCGGAGGAGATGGAACAGTTGATCTCCTCGTTGGATGGGATCAACTCCGGCACCTGACGCCCGGCCGGGGGCTTTGCCGATCTTCCGAGCGTGCGGACCCGATCGAACGGGTCTCCGGACGGATCAAGGCCCTTGAGGCGACCGATGACACGGGAATCGGAATCGCCCGCTATCAACTCCTCATAGTCGGACGAGCCGATCGACGGCTCTCGACGGCCCGGGAGAGTGCATCTTGACAACGACGCCTTCGGCCCTTGTGACGCCGCGCCCCCCCGCGATTCCAAATCAACCCTGCCGGAGGCTCATCCCGATCGGCCCCCCTCATCCGGCAGTCCACCCGGGCGATCGGTCGCCACGTTCACCTTTCCCAACCGGATCCTCTTCGGCTCGGGAGCGCGCGAACTCCTGACGAGCGAGCTGAACCATTCGGGGGTCGCTCGTCCGCTGGTCGTGACCGACCCCGGGGTTCTGGCGACCGGATTGGTCGGTCACGTGGTGGCCCCTCTGGGGAAGCAGGCCGTGGTCTTCAGTGAAGTCCAGGCCAACCCGATGGAAGAGGATGTCCTGGCCGGACTGACCCGCTATCGCGAGGCCGAGTGCGATGGAATCCTCGGCCTCGGTGGTGGCAGCGCGATCGATGCCGCCAAGGCGATCCGGCTCCTGGTCACGCACTCGGGTCAACTGGCCGACTACGACCTGACCCATGGCGGCCAGGATCGGATCGGACCCGATCTCCCCGCCATGGTGGCCATACCCACCACGGCCGGGACGGGCAGCGAGGCCGGTCGCGGGGCCTTGATCCAGTTACCCCAGACGGGACGAAAGACGATCGTCCTGAGTCCGCATCTGCTGCCGACCGTCGCGATCTGCGACCCGGATTTGACGCGCGACCTGCCACCGGTCTTGACCGCGGGTACTGGCATGGACGCATTCACGCATTGTGTAGAAAGCTATCTTTCAACCGTGTGCCACCCGATCTGTGACGGGATCGCGCTGGAGGGTTTGCGGTCGATATTCAAGGGATTGGAAACGGCCGTGCGCGACGGATCGAACGCCGAGGCGCGCTCGGCGATGATGATGGGTGCCCTACTCGGCGGCATCAGTTTCCACAAGGGGCTGGGCGTCGTCCATTCGCTGTCGCATGCCCTGGGGTCGGAGGGGCGTGCCCATCATGGGACGCTCAACGCGATCCTGCTGCCCCACGCCTTGCGGTTCAACCGTGGGGCCGCCACGGCCAGGATGGTGGAGCTGGCCGGGCGATTGGGGCTGGGCCGCAGCGGCGATGCCGAAGGACACCTCATCATCATGACGGAGCTGGTGCTCGCACGCCTCCCCCTGCCCCGCCGGCTCGCACAGGTCGACGGCCTACGGCATGACGGCATCCCCGATTATGCGCGACTCGCTCTGCTCGACCACTGTCATCGCACCAACCCGCGGCCCTGCACTCAGGCCGACCTCGAGGATCTTCTCGATCGAGCCTGGTGACCATGACCCGAGATCATCCGACGTTCAAACCTCGCGGTATCGAATTCCGATCCCCGCCAGGAGCGCCGCCATCTCGCTCTGGATTCGCTCCGACTCGTTGAGCTGTCGCTTCAAGGATGCGACTTCGGAACGCGCGGCTTGAAGGTCGTCGCTCGATGCCGGGCCCGGCTGCGACGATTGGAGCCGATCGAGATCTGCCCGGAGCTCCTGATTCCGCTCTTGATGTTCCGTGCACGCCCGTTCGACGGCCTTGTGTTGCTCCTGGAGCTGTCCGTGTTGCTCCGCCAGTTCGGCGAGCTGGGCCTCGAGGCGGCCAATCCCTTCCAGGCGGCCCTGTTCCGCATCGGCAAGCCCGCGCTGGAGGCTCTCAATGTCGATACGGAGTCGATCCCCCTCGATCCGGAGCTGGTCCGCCTCCTCCTGGAGCCGATCGCGTTCGGCCTGAATGAGAGGCGCGCGCTCGGCGAGCGCCGCTCGAGCTGCTTCGGTCTCATCCAGGGCACGTTGCCGGTCGAGGGCCAGGCGGTCCTGCTCGTCGCGGGCTGACTCCAGCTCCGCTTCACGCTGCTGGAGGAGGCCCGCGAGCCGGTCGACCTCGGCACGAGCGGCGTTCACGTCCGCGTCGCACCGCCTTTCCCGATCGCCAGCGGTGAGATCCCGAGCCGATTGTTCATCGCGAAGGACCTGGATCTCGCCACGGAGCCGGTCCGCCTCGGCGGTCAACGCGGTCCGATCCGCTGCGAGGGCCCCGACCTCCCCTGTCGCGATTCCGCCCAGATCGTTGCGAATGGCGTTCAGCTCGTTGGTCGCGTTTTCGAGCTCGTGAAGGAGCCGGTCATGCTCCGGCCTGATCCGGTCGAGAGCGAACCGGAGGTGCTGATTCTCGGAAGCAGACTCGGCATGACTGGCCTGGAGCGTGTCGTGCTCGTCACGCCGCCGCTGGCTCTCGGACGAGAGCCGGTCGAACTTCGGCCTGGAGTCGAGCGTTCGCGGCCTCGAGTTCCTGATTCTCGGACGAGAGCCGATCCAGGTTGGCTTGCAACGACCTGGCCCGGTCACGCTCAGCCTGGTGTTGGTCGTGCGCAGCCTGGAGTTCCTGGCTTCGCCGACTGATCTCGGCCTGAACTGCCTCGTGCGCGCCATTAGTTTCGGGTCGATCGGCCTGGTCGGCGTGGGATGGCTGGTCTGCTGCCGTGGGATCCGAGACAAGGAACGGCTCATCGCATTGCTTGCAACGAACCCGACGGCCGATATAGACGCGCCGAACGCTGAGGGTGGTCTGGCAACTCGGACAGGACACCGTGATCCGCTCCTCCTTCGACGGGTCCGGGACGGGTTGTGCGACGGTCTCCTCGGATCCCTTCGTGTCAGGAACGTCCGTCTCTTCGGCCACGAACGTTTTCTCGCAATGCTTGCACCGGACGGCCTGCCCGGCAAATACGCGGCGGACCTTCAAAGCCGTCGAGCAGTGGGAGCAAACCGCGACGAAGTGGGTCTGGGGATCGTTCATGGGAAGGTATCCCGTGCATTCGGGCCGATCGTCGTTCAAGCCCGTGATCATGCGAAATGTCTGTCCGTAGAGTTGCCTCGCTACTCAATCTTTTCAGGAACATCGGCGGTTTTCAAGCGCAGCATCTCGGGTCTCGGGCCGGATGTGAGGCTGGGGCCTGGTCGTACCAAGGGCTTGATCCGGTGAGGGACTCAATCGCATCATGTTTTTGGCGGAGCCTGACGTCCGGCGGGTGGGCGTGCCGCCGGGAGTGGATTGACGCCGGTCACGGCCTCGAACAACGAAATGAGAACGACCATGACGCATCCGACCGCGGGCGGGTCGCCGGGCCTGAAACGACAGATGGAGATCTACCAGGCCGGGCTGGCGGGCAAGCGAACCGAGCAGCCGGTCTCGGTCGAGGAGCTCGAAAGCGACGCGAAGTCCGCGTTGAGCGTCGAGGCGTTCGATTACGTTGCCGGTGGGGCGGGTTCGGAAGCGACCGTGCGCGCCAACCTGGAGGCGTTTCGCCGCTGGCGGCTCGTGCCGAGGTTCTTGTGCAACGTGTCGAGTCGGGAGCTCGGCGTGGAGATCCTGGGACAACGGCTCCCCGTGCCGGTCCTCCTGGCCCCGATCGGCGTCCTGTCGATCCTCCACAAGGAAGCCGACCTGGCCGTGGCCCGGGCCGCCGCCGCAGTTGGGGTCCCGATGATCCTGAGCACCGCGTCCTCCATGTCGATCGAGCAGGTGGCCCAGGTGATGGGAGACGCCCCGCGCTGGTTCCAGCTCTACTGGCCGGGGAGCGACGACCTGGCCACCAGCTTAGTGCAGCGTGCGGAGCAAGCCGGCTTCAGTGCCGTCGTCGTGACCGTCGATACCTTCTTCCTGGGCTGGCGCGAGCGCGACATGCGCAACGCCTACCTCCCGTTCCTGCACGGCGACGGCCTGGCCAATTTCCTGAGCGATCCGGTCTTCTGCCAGGCGGTCGGCGGCGATCCGCGCCAGGACCCGGCGCGGACGTTCGCGTACTTTGCCCAGGTCTTCTCGGATCCCTCGCGCACCTGGGCCGACCTCGAACGGTTGCGGCAGGCGACCCGGCTGCCGATCCTCATCAAGGGCGTGCTCCATCCCGACGACGCCCGCAAGGCCGTCCACCACGGTGCCGCGGGCGTGATCGTCTCCAACCATGGCGGCCGGCAGGTCAACGGCGCGATCGCGGCCCTCGATGCCCTGCCGCAGGTGGCCGACGCGGTCGGCGGTCAGACAACGGTCCTCTTCGACAGCGGCATCCGCCGCGGTTCCGACATCCTCAAGGCCATGGCCCTCGGGGCCCGATCCGTCTTCCTGGGCCGTCCTTACGCCTACGGCCTGGCCGTCGCCGGAGAGAACGGCGTCCGGGACGTCCTCCTCAACCTCATCGCCGATCTCGACCTGACCCTCGGCCTTACCGGTTGTGCCTCGTTCGCCGATCTGGGACGCGATCGCCTCATCCACGCCTCGGGCTCGCCTCCAGGGCCCTGACACCGGTCGATCGAATCCGTGCGGAAACGCCCATCAGGTCAGAGCCCCTGCCCGTACGCGAAGAGTCTTTCGAACGACCCAGGAGTGCAATGCTCGCCAGTGGAAGCGAGCCTGTGGCACGAATCGATGGTCATCCCGTATAAATCAATCAGGTAGAGACCAGTCAAGGAAAAGTTCACTCGCGAGGTCATGCGTGAGGGCGTGCCATGCATTGGAGTGAGTTCCTTCTAAGAATGTTCGTGCCCATGGTCGAGATACTCATCGTCGTAACTCAGGTCATGGCCACCCGGGCAGGGACACGCCGTCGAGGACCGTGCATGGACACCCATCCGGACGACTGGAAATGCCCGGACGCCTCGGAGCTTGCGAGGGTCTTGGGAGCGACTCCGGCAGCGAGGGATCCTCGTCCGTTGCAGTTGTTCTCGGAAGGTCATGCTCCGGCCCGCCCGCACCGTCCGGACGCCCGCCCGCAAGTCTCGACCCATCCAGGTTTTTCGGAGGTCGTGCCGGCTTTCGAAGGACTCCCCTCGGACCACGGAACGCGCCGGACTTCTTGGGAATCACATGGTCCCTGCAAGAGGATCCGCCTCGGCGATCCGTACGTTTCTCGCCCTTCGATCCAGGAAGCCATGGCCGGGCGCGGCTGGCCCGTTCTGATCCGCGACGTGAAGTCCATCCCGACGACTGGACGTGCCCGGATGCTTCCGAGCTCGCCAGGATTCTCGGAGCGGTCCCATCGCCGACACTGGCGCCGCCCATGCCGTGGTTGCCCGATCGCAGGCACCCTCTGTGGGATCGGGAGTTGGACGGCTGAGAGTCTGTTCCGGAAAGGCGAGCGGGGGGCGTCAGCCCCCTCTCTTCGAAGGTCGTCGATCGCCGGACAGGGGGCTGACGCCCCCCGCTCGCCCAGACCTGCCCCTTCCGGAACAGATTGTGAGAGTCTGTTCCCTGCGTCTCTGATTGAGCCCCCGAATCGGGACGGAAGGACGCAGCCGGGAGCGTCATGACCTGGACCTAAGTTTGGTTGATATTTCTCGGCCGCACGATCCTCCTGAGTTTATCTGGCACGATACACCGCCCCTTGAGCATAGACTCGTAACACGAGCGAGGGGTACGAGCCTCTCCGGCAGCGACATCATGCAGGAGTGCGTAAAAATGGGCTGGGCCGACTTACTCTTCAACCTGGTTTTGTGCCTCGGCGATCTGCTGAGCTTCGTTGTTGCTTGCCACGACTTGAGCAAACGGGCATAGCCCGACAATCGGGGACCATGGGCGGATACCGGGTCGGACACGTGGCCGTGCGACTCGTTCTCGATTGGGAACCGCGCGAAAACGACCGCCAAGCAGAACTACTCCCCCCTCTCCCGAGAGCGTCGCTAACCTTGGGAAAAGCGATATTCCTCATCCGTCGAATCGAATACCTGGCACAACGCCCTGCCGAATGCGTATTGAGGAAGTAGGCGAGGGTCAGCCAATAGCCAGCCTGTTCGCCATCTCATGCAAGCGAGCGTCAAATGGTCTGGGTCGATGTCATCTTGAACGTGGTCTGGTGCCTGGTCGAAGTGGTGACCTGGTACCCTTGGTCCCCGCCGCTTCCCGACCTCTCACGGCAACCTCGTCTCGCACCTCGCGCCGAGAGCGAGCCGGACGACTGGAGAGGCCCGGACACGACGGAGATTGCGAGAGTTGTCGGTTCCGGCCCGGTTGTGCCAGCGGACCCACTTTTATCCCTGGCACACGACCGCCATCACCCTTTGTGGGATCGTGATCTGGACGGATGAGCTGCTGAGGCGGCCATGCACCCACGATCACGATGCGACTCAACGCTCCTTCGGGGCCGCCCTCTGCCATTCCTTGTGCGAAGCCTCCTGGAGCGGATGGGTGCCGTCGTCGAGGCGGTCGGCGCGGATTTGCCAGAAGAAGACGCCGCGGAAGCCTTGCTTCATCGCCCAGTCGGTCTTGATCGCCACCGACTCGGCGTCGTCGTAGCCGATCACGACAGGCCCCTTGGTGGAGACTAGCCACGGGTTCTTGGTCTCGTCGTCCCACTTGCGGACCCAGCCGGCCTCGCTCTGGAGCTTGCGGATGTTGCTGTAGTTACCCCCCGGGACGCGACCCTTCGGTGCGCCTTTCGTCGATGCATAGGGCTCGGCGACGTTGAAGCCGCGGCCATAGAGCGGAATCCCCACCGCCAGCCGGTTCGCGGGCAGGCCCCGCTCTTCCAACAGGTATTTCATGGTCAATTCGGTCGAGCGAGGGTTGCCGCCTGGCTGCTTCGACGAGGCATGCAGCGGCGAGTGGTGGCCGGCGTAATTCGTCCAGTCCCCGGTGTAGTCGTAGGTCATCACGTTGATCCAGTCCATGGTCTCGAGCAAGAACGCCTTGTCGAGCCATCGGATCGTTCCCGGATTCGATGAGGCGGCCATCGTGACCTGCATCGACCGCCTTTTCTTCCGTCCCAGCTCATCGAGCTCCTTGCGGAAGCGGCGCGTCAGCCGCTCGAAGCCAGGGACTTCGTCCTTGGTATCGGGATACTCCCAGTCGAAATCGATTCCGTCATAATCGAACTCGTCGATGATCTCCATCACGGACCGGGCATAACGGTCTTCTGACTCCGGCTTGGAGACGATGGAGGCAAATTGCTTGTCCCACCCCCAGCCGCCGAGGGAGAGAATCACCCGGACGCCCGCCTTGTGGGCCTCGTCGGTGAGCTGCCGGCTGGGCACGGAGCGCCCCTTCTGCACGCGACCCTCCCCATCGGCCGTCAAGAAGGCATGGCAGATGTGGGTGTACAGCCGAAAGTCGATGTCGCGCGTCGAGCCGAACAAATACCCGACGAAGACCTTATCCTTGTCCTTCTCGCCGGGCGCCGCCAGGCGCGCCCGTCCAATGCATGGACGCCGATCCAGACGGCGGCGACGACCAGCGCCCATCGTATCGTCGGATGATTCCTCATCGTAGCGTCTCCATGGTGGTGCAGGATTCGACCTGAACACAGGCATCAGGGCAAGCGGATTGCCAGCACCCGAACGATGAGTATGCAGGCAGAACGCCCGGATCACAATGACGATCTCCCGATCATCTCGCAGCCGCGGCGTCCACTGCGGAGTTCGTTTTCGCCTCGAGCACGATCACCTCGTCGCGTAAGGCAATGTACAGGCCCAGTGGCCCGACCCGCTTCTCAATCGCCGCGCCCAGGGGCACGTCCTTGCCGGAGCCGGTGATCGGCGTCGCGGGGTCGATCTTCCCGTTCATCCGCCCGCGCGGGTCGAGCACGACGTTCTCGTTACTCTGCTCCTCGAAGAACGTCGCAACCTTCGCCAGCGGCGTCTTCTCGAAGGCGAAGGTGGATTTCAAGTCCTTCAGCTTTCGCTCGATCCGTTCGGCACAACGAATTTGGGGAGCGGTGAGCGTGGACGGAGCGCGCGAGTCGGCCGACGGCTGGCGAGACGATCCCCACGAATCGTGACAAGGGCGCGTCCGGCGAGATGCTACGCACCACCCCATTTCTTCCGGTGCACGGCGCGGATCGAGTCAATCGTGCGGCGGATCTCCACACCGCTGCCATCGTCCCTGGCCTGGGCCTTTTCGAGCGTCTTTCCCCAGGCGAGCAAGTCGGCCGAGCTGACCTTGCGGACGGCGTAATCCTTCGACCACTCCGCGCCGATCTCCCTTCCCAGGGCGTTGAGCGCAGTCCGCAGCCTCTTCACCTCGGCGTCCGATGTGATGACGGTCACGAGCGATTTCGACCGTTCGGTCCAACCGTCGGAGAGGAAGTTCCCCTCGTAGAAGACCTTCACCCAGGTCCAGTACTGGTCCCACGTCTGTTTCTTGAGATTCGCTGTGTCCTGATCATAGAGCGGGCGGAAATCTTCGGGAATGGGCGTATACCATGGCTCGTCCCTCTCAGACGCGCCCACGCCGGGGGACACTGAGGGAAGGGGCCCGGGACCGAGCCGGATCGTGAGCGACAGGATCAGAATCCCGAGAGCGAAGCTGAAAAGTCGCGTGCCGCGACCGTTCGGACGAGAGAAAGACACGATCTTGGGCCCACCGATGTCTGAAGAACGACTACCGCACCCAACCAATCAGAAGCACGCAGCCTGGCCACCCACGACAATTTCGGGGAACGACGAACCTGGTGATCGGCTCAATATGGAGGAACCTTGAAATCGTCCCGGGGCTTTTGTGGGCGTTTCTCAGCTCGTGATTCGTCGCCAGTTCCCATTCCTTGAGTCGAGGGATAACGACAACAGCCTTGGTACCAAACCGAACCGGCGCCTCAGTGAGGTTGGTGGTGTCGGGGAGATCGGGACGGATGCGGAGCGACTCGGCTAGCGCCGCGACGGTCGTCATTGAGCGGTGTCCCGCGCGATCCGACTCGGGGTCTTTGCGACCGGCGTCGATTGTCAGCATACGATCCCACGTCGTCTCTTACCATCAAATAAACTCGATCCCGTAACGGCCTGCCAGTTCGCCTTGTCGAGCGAGGTCGTCGGGGACCTCGGCGATGAGTCGGCTGAACTCCTCGAAGAATGGCTCCAGTCCGGCGGGAGAGATGATCAGGAGGAACTTTCCGTCCCGAGTCCCGGCATTCCAGAAGCGATGGGGGATATCCCTCGGCCCCAGGACGAAGGTCCCCGGTCGGGCCAGGAAGCGATGATCACCGACTTCGAAGCCGAATTCTCCTTCGAGGATGTAGAACGACTCCTCCTCCCGGCGGTGGACGTGCCGTCGCGGACCACGGCCCGCCGGCACGGTCTGTTCCATCAGGGCGAATGAGCCGCCCGTCTGGGCCCCCAGCGCCTTGAAAGAGCTCCAGTCCTCGCCGATTGGACTGATCAGCTTGCCTTCGCCCGGCAAGACGATGATCGGCTCCATGGTTTCGCCTCGATGTCTGGCCAGGATCGCGGTCCACCCGGATTTGCCCGAGCGGCTCGACGAGCCGGCGCGGGGGCGGATCGATCTACTTCTGTCGCGGCAGGATGTCGTTCACGTCGATCCACCGCTCGTATTCGTCGACATTGATACGGTACACCTCGGGCGCGGCCAGCGAACTTTGCGATCGCACCGGCGGACGGGCGCGAGAGATCGTTGCCATGGAAGGGCCTCCGGGAAGAGAAAACCAGCCGCAGGACGACAGGCCGCGACGCCAGGGTTACTGTATACCAGGAACTTCATCCGGGTCGAGATCAACGCGGACCCCCTCCGGCTTCTGGAGTCAGGGCGATCCGCCGGTTATAATGCTTCCTCATGAATACCACATCCGCCCTCATCGAACGCCTGAAACCTCATGTGAATCGTCGTCGGCTCGTCGAGACGGCTCGAGGGCTGATCGAGATGCCCAGTCCCACCGGCGATGCGGGGGCGGTGAGCGACCGTCTCGCGGAGATCCTCGCAGCCGACGGGTTCCGCGTGCAGAGGCTCGCCGCCGGTCATGCTGTCGCACCGGCTGTCTCGATCCGTCATGACAGCGGCCGGCCGGGGCCGACGCTCCAGTTCGACGGTCATCTCGATACGGTGCACCTGCCGTTCATCCCGCCGAATGTCGAGGACGGCCGGATCACCGGCAGCGGCGCGTCGGACATGAAAGCGGGCGTCGCCGCCGCGGTTGAGGCGGTCCGCGCACTCCGCGACTCCGAAGCACTGGAGGCTGGCTCCGTCCTCTTGACGGCTCACGACTTGCACGAAGCCCCCTGGGGCGACGGCCGCCAGCTCGACCGGATGATCCGCGAGGGTCATCTCGGCGACGCCGTTTTGATCCCCGAGCCGCTCCGCGACGTCCTGCCGGTTGCCGGCCGGGGCAACGCCACATGGCGGCTGGAAATCCACCGCCAGGGACTGCCGGTCCACGAGGTCATGCGACCGTCCGACGAGCCCAGCGTGATCGCCGCCGCCGCCGAGCTGGTCGCACGCCTTGGCCGGCTCGATGACGAGCTCCGCGCTTCTCCCCATCCCGTTTGCGGACCGGCCAGCGTCTTCATCGGGCAGATCCACTCGGGCGAGATCTACAACCAGTATCCCCAGGCCGCCTGGCTGGAAGGGACCCGGCGCTGGTTGCCCGGCACCGATCCCGCCGCCGTCGAGCGCGACTTCCGCGATCGGATCGACCGCCTCGCCGCGGAGACGCACACAGCCGTCGACCTCCGCTGGATGCTGATCCGCGACGCTTTCGCGCTCGACCCGGCCGACCCGCTGGTTGTCGTTTTCCAGGGCTGCTACGAGGCCATCTCGGGTGCACCCCTGCCCACAGGTCCCAAGCCGTTCGTCAACGACGGCAATAGTTTCAGCGCCCTGGGAGGCGTCCCGGCCATCACCCACGGGCCCCGCGCCGGGGGTCAACACACCGTCTCCGAATGGGTCGAGATCGACGACCTCGTCCGCGTCGCTCTCCTCTACGCGGCCACAGCGGTCGGCTATAGTCAAATGGATCAAAATAAGAATTGAACACGAAATACGCGAAATACACGAAAGGGAAATACGGATGATGATTAAAACAGATACAATGCGATAATTGTAAGAATATTTGTCGTCTTGCATTTTTTCGTGTATTTCGTGTTCGAAACTTGCATTGAAGTCTTATTGCTTTTTCAATCTCGCGAGGAACGACGATGTCCACGTCCAGCACAATCGCTTCGCCCGGATTGATCTCCGAGGACCAGACGACGGAAGAGGCGTTCCTCAGGCAGATCTTCGTCCGCGACCAGATGGCCGAGTGGTCGAAGCAGCCGCTCGTGATGGCCCGGGCGGACGGGGTGTTCTACTGGGATGTGCAAGGCCGGCGCTACTACGACGGGATTTCGGGGATCTACGTCGTCTCGGTCGGACACAACAACCGGCGGGTCATCGAGGCGATCAAGCGTCAGCTCGACGTCCTGACGTTCTCGCCGCCGATGCACGGCACGAACCCCCTGGCGGTGCAACTGGCCAATCTGCTGGCGGAGCTGGCACCCGGGGACCTGTCGACGGTGAAGTTCCAATGTGGCGGGGCGGAGGTGGTCGAGGCGGCGATCAAGCTGGCGCGGCAATACCACAAGCTGACGGGCTCGCCCGGCAAGTACAAGATCATCAGCCGGTACCAGTCGTGGCACGGCTCGACGCTGGGCGCGCTATCGGCCTCGGGATTGAAGTCGCGGCGGACGGTGAACGAGCCGCTGGCCCCGGGGTTCATCCACGTTTTCCCGCCAACGTGCTATCGATGTCCGTTCGGTAAGTCGTATCCCGACTGCGGGATCACCTGCGCGACGATCGTCGGCGACGTCATCGCGATGGAGGACCCGGCGACCGTCGCGGCCGTCCTGGTCGAACCGATCGGGCACACCGGCGGCGTCATCGACCCGCCCGAAGAGTATCTGCCGATCCTTCGCGAGCTCTGCGACCGGCACAACGTCCTCTTGATCTTCGACGAGATCATCACGGGGATCGGGCGCACGGGGCGGATGTTCGCCGCCGAGACCTTCGGCGTCACGCCGGACGTCTTGCTGGTCGCCAAGGGTCTCTCCGGCGGCTATGCGCCGCTCTCGGCGATGATCTGCCGGCAACCGATCGCCGAGGCATTCTGGGGGCCGATCGCGGAGAATCCGGGCTTCGTGGAAGGGCACACGTTCGAGGGGAACCCGATCTCCTGCGCCGCCGGCATCGCCGTGCTGCGAGAGATCCTCGAGCGGGACCTGCTGGCGAACGTCCAGGCGCGGGGCCGTCGTCTGCGCGATCGCTTCGAGGAGCTTCAGCGGAAGTACCCGGTCATCGGCGATATCCGCGGCAAGGGGTTATTCCAGGCGATCGAGTTCGTGAGCGACCGCGCGACGAAACGGCGTTTTCCCGATTCGGTGTCTCTGGGTGTCAGCGTCGGCCGCCGGGCGCTGGCGCAGGGATTGCTCTGCCGGTTCGACCCCCACTGGATCGCGTTCGGCCCGCCGCTGATTGTCACCGACGAGCACATCGACGAGATGGTCGCGATCCTCGACCGCAGCCTGGGCGAAGTCCTTGCCGAGCTGGATCGGGATGGCGGAACTAAGCTCGAGAGTTGAGGTAGGTCGATCGTGGTAAGACCGATGATCCCTCGCGTCCGGGCGCCCGTGCGGCTGTTGATGTACCTCCGCTTCATGAGGTACGTGCTCTGGGAATTCCGATGGCCGCTGATCATCTTCACGATCCTGGTCGTCGGCGGTGGCGCGATCCTCCACGGCTTCTACAACGGAGAACGGCTTTCGTTCGCCCGCGCCTGCCATGCCGTCTTCTTGATGATCTTCCTGGAGTCGTCGCTCGACTTCCCCGACGAGTGGTACTTGCAGCCCCTGTTCTTCCTGTTCCCGGTCCTGGGCCTGGGAGCGATTGCCGATTCGGTGATCCGGCTGGCCTTCCTGATCTTCACGAGAAAGCAGAACCTTCCGGAGTGGAATCGCATGCTCGCCTCACTCTGCCGCAATCATTTCGTCGTGATCGGGGTCGGCAAGGTCGGATACCAGGTCGTCAAAGGACTGCTCGAGATGCGCGAGAGCCTGGTGGTGATCGAGATGGCCGCGGGCGCACCGCTGCTGGGCGAGTTGTTCGAACGGGGCGTACCGGTCGTCCAGGGGAATGCTCGCATGAGCTCGGTGCTGGAGCAGGCGGGCGTCCGCCAGGCCCGGGCCGTGATCGTCACGACCAGCGACGATCTGACGAACCTCGATGCTGCGATCACCGCCCGCGACCTGAATCCCGACGCAAAGATCGTGATCCGACTGTTCGACGAGACCCTGGCCATCAAGGTCGCCGGCGCCTTCGCCATGCCGACGATTTCGACGTCGCAAGTCGCCGCACCCGCCTTTATTGCCGCGGCGACCGGCCGCAAGGTCTACCAGGGGTTCCAGCTCGCCGGGCAAGAGGTGCATCTGACCGACATCACGATCTGCCCGACCGGCCGCCTGGTAGGACGGACCGTGGGCGACATTCAATCGGACAAGCAGATTAACGTCGTCATGCACCAGAGCGACGGTGCCGTCGACGTCAACCCCGACCCGCACATCACATTGGAGCCCGGCGACACGATCCTCGTCATCGCCCCCATGGAACCGTTGCTGACCCTCGAGACGCTGAATCAGGCCAGAGAGTGCCCGGACCACTCGCTGATGAAGGTCATCCTCCCCGCCAATCCGCGGCCCGCCGGTGGCACGCCGGCCGGTGCGCCGACGGTCCGTTAACCCTGCCCTGTTGGCCCGCTGGCGAAGCGTTCCGAGCTGGCGTTGTCGGAGATGGGTAGCGGAGCTATACTGTGCCGCCCCGTGGGGATGGTCCACCGGACCCGTGGGAACGAAACCGCTGAGATGGACGATCCGTCTCAGCTCAAGTGATGGGTCTTTCTCGGGATCCGCCATCGCCGGTTTCCTGGTTAACGATGGCGGTCGAACATGCAACGGAATGGATGGATCCAGCGGACTCAATTCCTGGCGGCCGCCTTCGTGCTGGCGTGGGCTGCGGGCTGCACCAGCGTGAAGGTGACGGGGACGGCGCGCACCGGGACCGAGCAGCTCCTTCTCACCGGCACATGGGACGATGCCCTGTGCCGGGTGAACTTCCAGCCGCTTGCGGGGGCCAAGGTCTTTGTCGACACCCAGTTCGTCACGAACGTGGACAAGGAATGGATCGTCTCCAGCATCCGACGCACGATGGCCGAACAGGGAGTCCTCCTGGAGAACAACAAGGACAAGGCCCAGGTGATCCTGGAGCCGGCCTTTGGCGCATGGGGGACCGACCAGCGTGATACCACGACCGGCCTGCCGGGTCTCGGACTTGGCGCGTCGCTCACGGGACCGGCGATCACCAGCGGCAGCGGTTCCTCGCTGAACTTCTCGCAGACGAACCGGCAAGACGCGGTGATCAAGGCGGCGCTGTTCGCTTACGAGGCGAAGACCGGGCGTCTCGTGTGGGAATCCGGCACGTTCCTCAACGCTCAAGGGGTCCGGGATCACTTCGTCTTCGGCCACGGGCCCTACCGCATGAGCTCGCGCGGCGAGGTCGAGCAGTATCCCGACGAGGCGCAAGCCCAGACCCGCAAGCACTTCCTTCATCGCTTCTTCGGGAACTCCAACGTGCCGGGCAACTGAGACTGCCCCATTCGTCACCGCAGAGGCTGCTGGCCCCAGGGCATCGGAATCGTCGGCGGGGTGCGATGACGATCGCGGCGGACATCCTTGGGACGGTCCTTGAACCAGGTGATGAACCGGACGAGCTGCTTGACCGACTCCTCGTAAGCGACCCGTCCTTTCTCGACCGTGGCCAGCTCGGCGTCGCCGAGCACGCCGGTCTCCGAATAGCTACTCGTCCACGAGATGAGGCTTGCCGGCCCGGCGCCCAGCAGGTCGACCCACATGAACGGACTGTCTTCGTTATTGAACGAGATGGTGCCGCTCTGGATCTGGTCCTTCCGGACGTTGTCACCGTCCAGGTAGAGATACAGCGAAGTCTCGAGTTCACAGGCGTGCGAACAACCGCCCGGGAACTTGCTTTCCCGCCATCGAGGCATGAACTCCTTGTCAACCGTCAACAGGCCCCACCAGCAGATCGGCACGCATTCGGCGTCGGTTTCCAGGTTAGTCCGCCGGGCGGCCAGGTCGAGGTTGGGCCAGTTCGAGCCATGTCCATTGAGCAGGATGATCTTCTTGAACCCGTGGTAGGCGAGGCTCTTGGTGATGTCGAGCACGCCGTCGATGAAGTGTTCGAAGTGGGTGTTGATCGTCCCTGGGAAGTCCATCACGTGACCTGTGTAGCCGTAGCAATGCGTGGGGAGCAACAGCATCTTCTCGGGGATGGTCCGGCCGGCGCCGCGAGCGATCTCCGTGGGGCAGATGACGTCAACGTCGAGCGGCAGGTGAGGGCCGTGTTGCTCCACTGCGCTGCAAGGCAGCACGCAGACCTTCCCCAACTCGACCGCGTCGTTGATCTCGGGCCAGGTGAGCTTCTCGTATCGCCACTCTGTCGCTGCACGGCTTGCCATGGTGTGTGCTCCGTTTTCCGGAATCGAGGACCTGGGGAGCGGGCTCTCCGGTTGGGGGAACGAACCTTCCACAAACGGCGCTGATCTTCGACGCTCCCGGCTCGATCTCAAGATACCGCGCCTCGGCGGTCGGCTTGAAGGGCCGAGGATGCCCGGTCGTTCGAAAGTTCCGGAAGAAATCGAAGTCCGTGGTTCGGTTCCGTGCGAGAATACCGTACAATCCGGGACCCGGGGCCGTGCCTCGCGGCCAACGGGTGCTCTCATTCCTGCCGGCCTCACCCCGGCGTCGGTGGAGCTGGCCAAACGACGGCGGAGGACGTGTTCATGAATTCGACGGAGATTCTGTCACAGTTTTCCCGCAACCGGCTCGGCGGGGAACCCGTGCCGGACGACCTGAAGATCCTGTTGCCCCATCGCGACGAGCTGGCGGAGCGGACCGGAATCCGCCTGGAGTGGGCCGAAGGATGGGCTCCCTGGCTGGATTCGAGCTACTTGAGCGAGGAGGAGCTCAGCCAGGCGGATATCGTCGCAAACCTCCGCGCGATCGAAGAGGTCTGCCGCCTAATCGCGTTCGTCGCCGAAGACGAGGACGAACAATACCTCGGCTACTGGCGCGGACCGACCCACCGCCCCGTGGCGGACTCCCCACTGGTCTTTTTCGACGACGAGGGTCAGTTCCACCTGTGCATCGCCTCCCGCTTCGCCGAGACGCTGCTGGAACGAGAGTATGGCCGCGAGGGGTTCAAGAAGCTCCGCGCCTGGTTACGCTCTCTGGGGATCTCGATCGGTTGGGAAACCCCGAACCAACTCACCTGTCCCCACGAAAAGCTCTCCCCCAAGGAGTTACACAAGGAATTGTTCTCCCGATATCGCAAGGAGTTGTCCCCGGACGCCTAGAGCGCCTCACGTAGGGTTTGCGCACAGCTCGACACGAAGCACACTTATTCTAACCGGAAGCGTTAGTGCGGGTCCGATGGCATTTCCCGCGCTGACGCTTCCGGTTGGTTTCTGGTGTGCGCAACCCGAGAGTGAAGCACACTCACTTCCCACGACACCCGATCCACCATCGAGAATCCCATCCAACGTCTTGCGACAAATGTCCCAGGACGTCATAATGACGGGAGATTTCGCCTCGCGGCCCGATCCTTTCTCAGATGTCGGGCGATCCGAAGCAGGGGTGGAATCGACTTTCTCCACATCGTGATTTGCGCCGCATCGCGGCATCGTGAGGCGAGCTTCGAGGGGGTGGACCATGGAAGCTTCGGGCGATCGTCGGGAAGGATTTGGCGAGCGTGGCATTACGGCCGCGGTGGAGGCCCGGCCGGCCGCAGTCGGGACTTCGAGCGGTTCGGGTCGTGTCGGGCTGGCCAGGCCGGCGAGGAACCTGGTCCGGTTCCTGTACACGAGCAATCCGTTTTACATCCTGAGCGCGGACCTCGTGTTCGTCGGTTTGAGGATGTCGTTCGGCGCCGGCGGACCGGCCGCGCAGAGCTGGGCCCTGGCGTTGAGCCTGGCAGGGTACACGCTGCTACTGGCGACGACCGCCTGTGTGCTGATCCGAGTTGGCCGGCTCTGGGACGACTTGCGCAGTTTGCTGATCCTGGTGGTGATGATGTTCCTGGCAATCGCGATGAGCTGCGATGACACGATGGCGGCCAGCTCGAGCAAGGGCACTCTGGGTTATCTCGGCGGGTTGCTCTTCGCCGTGGTCGTCACGGAAGCGGTGCTGCACACGATCCGGCTCCGGCTGCCGGGTTGGTATCGGCTGTCCTACTACGCGATCATGGCCCTGATCTTCCTGTATCCGGTCGCGATCAGCCCGCTCCTGGGAGACCCGGACAATCCGACCTTGCAATGGGCGCTCTTCGGCTTCTCGCCACTGGCCGGCCTGGCCGTCGCGACGCTTGTGCCGGCGGCGCGGCGCGGAAGGGCGTATCTGGAGAAAAACGGCAGTCCCTGGCGATGGCCGATGTATCCCTGGGCGCTATTCATCGTGCTGGTGGGGGGCCTGTCCGTACGATGTTCGTCGCTCTGTGTCTCGTTCCATTACGTGGGCGGGAGCCACACGATCTTCGGCCCTTACTTCCTGGTCCCGATCGGGCTGGCGGTCAGCCTCGTCTGGCTCGAGATCGGGCTCGCGTCGGGTCGCCGGCGCATCATGACCGTAGCCTCGGCCCTCCCGCTGGGCCTGGCATTTCTGGCGATGACCGGACATCGCGGCGACCTGGTCTACCGCACGTTCTTGGAGATGTTCATCCAGACCCTGGGCGGCTCTCCGGCCTATGTGGCATTGCTGGCGGCCACGCTGTTCCAGGCCTATGCGATCGCGCGTCGCGTGCCAAGGGCCTGGGACCTGATGGCCGTCGGCCTGGCAAGTCTGGCGGTCGTCGACCCCCGATCGATCGACCTCGCCTGGCTGGTCGCACCCCGCGCACTGCCGATGTGCGGAGCGGGGTTGGTGCTGTCGTTCGCGGCCTGGCGGAATCGCGACTCCCGGCGGGCTGTCCTGGCGGCGGGCTGCCTGGTCAGCGCAATCACCCGCGGCGTCGGCGAACTCTGGCCGACCATCGAGCTCTGGCCGATCGGACTCCATCTGGCCATCGGGTCGCTCCTGGTCCTCGGCGCGCTCTTCGACGACGGACTCGGTCTCCTGGCCCGGCGTTCCGGTGCGCTGGCGCTGCTTCTGCTCGGACTCGACGCCGCGACCGGACATCCGCGGATCTGGCCGACGATGGCACCGGGACTGATCGCCGTCTATCCCCTGCTGATCGCCGTCTCTGCCTGGTCGTACAGCTTCCTGATCATGGACCGGTTGTACCTGGGCAGCGCGGCGATCAACCTGGCCGCGTGGCTGGCCCACTCTGGCTGGGGCGCTTACGACCACCTCCGCAAGATCGTCGTCGGCCTCGACCAGATCGTCTGGGGGATGATCTTCTTCCTGATCGCGATGGGGATCAGCATGAGGAAAGCCGGCATCTGGCCGGGGGCGGCACCGAGATGGTTCGCCTGGCTCGTGGGACGCTGGTGGCAACCAGGATGGGGATCGGTTCCTCCGTCGCCAGCAGCCGGGAAAGAGACGGCCGAGGCGTAGCAATTCCCCGGGAAGTGGGGTAAGAACGGGCGTCGATTATCACGAAAAATATATTGATAGTATAATAATTTCAGCGTCGAGCTCTCCGGAGCGCCGGAAAGTCGATCCGACCCCGCGGTTGTCGGTCTCGATTGCTGGCTTTCTGTCGTCGTCGCTCGTCGAAGCAAACCTACCATAGCAGGTGAACGGATCACTTCTCGAATTCGGCCAGCGTCGGGATTGGGCGCAGATTGCCGTCCTGGCACCTTTCCAGGAGCACAGCCCAGGTCCGGTTTACGGCGCCTTCCGGCGACAGGCTGATCTCGTCGTCGAATCCGAATCGACACTTACATAAGCCCGGGGTTTTTGGCCACATGTTGACTATACTTAGGATGTAGGGAGGAATCGATCATTTACTGAATGCGTGCTTGTTATTGACCGGATCCGGCTGGAAGGGGGATCGTCGGATCGAGCCGACGCGTGCAACCGACCCCGTGTTGTTGCGAAACTGGAGGAGCGATCTGGGGTTATATAGTAAGGGGTGGACAAGGAGTCGTTTGGGCGCGGTCCGTCAACGGCGTTTCGCACAGGATCGTACAGAACGAAAGAAGGGGGAAGCTGTGATCCAAATGGAGAGGGTCAGCCGAACGATCGAATGCGGACGGGCGCGAGGCGCCGTCCTGGGCGTGGTCGTGGCCTTTGCTGTCATCACGGTCGTCGTTGCGGCGGGGCGCGCGCGAGCCTTCCAGGTTGGTGAGGGGCAGAAAAGCGTCCCCGCGCCGGGATCCGGGCCGTCGGCAGCGGACGGGTCGAAAACGCCGAAGCTCACGCCCCAAGATGCCCGCGAGTTGACCCAAGCCCTGCGCCAGCTCCATGCCGCGGTGCAGGGAGAGCACGCCGGCGGCCGAGGCGCTGTTCCGGTCAAGTTACAGCGTCCGGCGCGGTCGGTTACCCCTCCAACGATCACCTCGGCCGAGCTCGATCGCCTGGTCCAGCAATACCTGTTCAAGACCGACCCCAAGGTTGATCCGGCTCCGAAGACGACCGACGTCGAGTTCGTCCGGCGGGTGTACTTCGACCTGATCGGCAAGCCTCCTACTCCAGAGCAGTACGTGGCCTTCGTCCGGGATCGCTCTCGCGATAAGCGCGCCCGTCTCATCGGGAGATTGCTCGATAGCAAGGACTGGGCCCGGAACTGGGCGCGGTACTGGCGCGACGTGGTCAAGTTCCATGCGACCAACGAAAACCTGGCCCGGGTCGGGTTCGATGAGATGGAAGACTGGCTGACCGAGCAGTTCCACACCAATAAGCCCTGGGACGAGATCGTGGCGAAGCTGATCCAGGCCACCGGCCGCAACGACGAGAACGGCGCGGTGGCGTTTGCGCTGGCCTATGAAGGCCGGCCCGTCGAGATGGCCGGCGAGGTTTCCCGGATCTTCCTCGGCGTGCAGATCCAGTGTGCGCAGTGTCACGACCACAAGACCGATTCGTGGAAGCAGGTCCAGTTCCACGAATTCGCGGCGTTCTTCGCCGGCGCCCAGCCGCGGCAGGTCGTCAAGGCCAGTCCGGGTCAGCCCCCGGTGTTCGCCATCGTAGACCGGCCACGCGCCCGCTACTCCATGCCCGACAAGGACAATGCCAACAAGCAGATCCCGATCGCCCCGCGGTTCTTCCTGTCCCACTCGGGATCGAAGACTCCCGAGCCGGCCCTGCCCGAGTCCCTGAGCCCCGCGCAACGCCGGGACCTGGCGGCCTCGTATGTCACCGGCCAGGATAACCCCTGGTTCGCCAAGGCGTTCATCAACCGGACCTGGTACGCCTTGATGGGCGAGGGCTTCTACGAGCCGATCGACGATATCGGGCCGGAGCGGACCGCCCGAGCCCCCGAAGTCCTGGATCCCCTGTCCGAACAGTGGCAGCGCGGTGGTTATGATCTCCGCTGGCTCTTTCGGACGCTCATGAACACCGAGGCCTATCAGCGGCGCGTCCGCTCGACCGCCACCGCGGCCGGCAAGACCCCATTCGCCTCCGGATGCCCCAGCCGCATGCGCGCCGACCAGGTGTTCGAAGCGCTGGCCCAGGCATTGGGACTTCCCCAGGACGATCAAGGCAATGTTGTGCTGCCGAGGAACAACCCGCGCCATGGCCAAGGGCAAGAACGCCCCGGTCAGCCTGGGCGATCCCAAGCGAGCACTGGCGTCCGACTCCGTCAAGGGTCAGTCCAAGGGGGCGGCCAAGAAGTCCCTGGAAGCCGCCGGCCTGCCCGTGCCCGCCAAGAAGGCCGGTGCCCTCCTGCGGCGGGGCGGCCCGCGGTTCGCGTTCGATCGCCTCTTCGGTATCGATCCCTCGGTCCTCAACGACGACGTCCTGGGCTCGATCCCCCAGGCCCTCTTCCTGATGAATAGCCCGATGGTCAACAACCGGACTGCCGCGCGCCAGGGGACCGTCCTCGGCGAGATCCTCGCCGCCACGCCCGATAACCGGGCCGCGCTGGATGCGCTGTATCTCCGCGTTCTCTCTCGCGGCCCCACGGCCAAGGAAGTCGAAATCTGTGGCCGTTACCTGGCCGCGGTCGGCAATCGCCGCGAGGGGTTCGAAGACATCTACTGGAGTCTGATCAACACGACCGAGTTCGTCACCCGGCGCTGATCATCCTTCCGGGTTCGAGATACCGGATTGAGCATTTCCCAATGCGAAGTGATTCGGGATTCCCACAAGCGATCTCCGGTTCGGGGAGGCTCGGACCGAACCGCGACCTCCTGAGCAAGACGACGACTCATTCATCCGAAACAGATCGAGGCCCATAGTCATGACCATGGAACGCGAGTTGGTCCAGGTGGCGATGAGCGGCGCGGGCGTGATCGGGCGCCGGCATTTCCTCCGGACGATCGGACTGGGGGCGGCCGGTCTGGCCGCGACGGGGGCGATCCCGCTCAGCTTCACCGACTGGATGGCCGTCCATGCGGCCGACATCCGGAAGAAACAGATGGCCTGCATCCTGCTCTGGATGTCGGGCGGACCGAGCCAGCTCGAGACGTTCGACCCCAAACCGGGGACCGAGCACGGCGGGGAGACCAAGGCCATCGCGACGGCCGTCTCCGGGATCTCGATCGCGGAAGGTTGGGATTCCACGGCGAAGATGATGAACGACATCGCCCTGGTGCGGTCCATGACCAACAAAGAGGGGAACCATCAGCGCACCACCTACCAGCTCCACACCGGCTATGTGCCATCGGCGACGCTCAAGCACCCGCACCTCGGCTGCTCGGTGGCGTCGGAGCTGGGCCAGAGCCACTTCGACCTGCCGCACATCGTGAGCATCGGCGGGCCGACGATCGGCGCGGGTTTTCTGGGCGCCGCGCTCGAGCCGTTCGTCGTCCAGAACCCCGAGAAACCGCCCGAGAACACGGAGCCTAAGGTTCCCCACGGGCGGTTCCGACGCCGGCTCGGCTTGCTCGACCGGCTCGAAGGCGCGGGCTTCGAGCGGATCGGTGGCTCGGACCGGGTCCGGGACCACCGCGCCTTGTACACTCAGACCGCCCGGATGATTCTCTCGCCCCAGATGCGCAGCGTTCAACCTCGAAGAAGAGTCCGATCCAGTTCGCGAGGCCTACGGTCGGAACCCCTTCGGCCAGGGCTGCCTGCTCGCTCGCCGGCTGGTCGAGGCGGGCGTCACGTTCGTCGAGGTCCGCTGCAACGGCTGGGACACTCATCAGCAGAATCATGAGCGCAGTCGGCAAGCTGGCATCTCAGGTGGATCCGGCGTTCGCCGCGCTGATCACCGACCTGAAGCGATTGGGCCGGCTCGAGCACACGCTGGTCGTCTGGATGGGCGAGTTCGGCCGCACGCCGAAGATCAACGGCAACGCAGGCCGCGACCATTTCCCCAGGGTCTTCAACGTGGCCCTGGCCGGTGGCGGTGTCAAGGGTGGTCAGGTGATCGGTGCGTCCAACCCCGACGGCACCGAGGTCAAGGACCATCCCGTCGGTGTCCCCGACCTTCTCGCGTCGTTCTGCCACGCGCTCAAGGTCAACCCAACCAAGGAGGCCATGACCCCCATCGGCCGGCCGATCAAGGTCGTCGACGGCGGAAAAGCTCGTCCGCGAGCTGTTCAGTTAGATTGATACGCCCCGCCCTCGATCCGGATTTCGGCAAGACGGTTCGTCACGAATGATGAACCACGGTTCTCATCAAAATGGAAACAAGACGGGTGAACCCCCACCGTGATACCTCTGTTCGGCGATTGCGCGGCGATTCTTGCCGTCAAGGCGCGATCGATCATCGGTGGTCATCGAGCGGGGATGAGCCTTGATCGTATTCTTCGAAGCGGCCCTGGTGGCCCTGGTCATCTGGGGACTCTGGATCGCGTGCCGTCCACGTCCACGCTTTGTCGTCCAGATCAGGGGGGGAGTGCCTCGGCTGACCCGTGGTCAGATTACCCGTGCGTTTGTCCAGGAGATCGGTGAGGCTTGTCGGCACCACGCCGTCCTCCATGGCGAGGTTCGCGGCGTGGTCGATGGCCGCCGGATTGGCCTGACCTTCTCCGGCGATCTGCCGGAGCCGTGCCGTCAGCAGTTGCGCAACATCTGGAACGTGTCGGGCTGGTCGTCGATTCGTCGATAGCGCAGCGAGTTATGCCCTGCACCGACCGTCGGGCGCCCTCTCCAGGGTGCGTTAGACCATACGCTCCGGCTTCCCGGGCCCGGTGGAGGACCCTTCGTGAATCCTCGTCCGCACAATCATTATTTTCGGCATTATCGGCCCTGTGTGCAGGATTGTCGCTTTCGTGCGATCCCCCACAAGTCGCGCGGCAGGATCCGAGGAGTGGGTGATTCCGATGTTCGAGCGTGCGGCCGTGCGCCGGCTCGCCGATAAGAGGAAGCAGTTCAGGAGACAACCGGAAAAGTCCCGATCATCGTCCTTCGTGCGCCGGTGGAACCGGAGGGAGCACGAGGGGCCGACAGGTTGTTCGGCCCTTGCCCGCCTGGCGCGGGGTCGAGCGGGACGAAGCGGACTCCGCGAGCACCGGTTGGCTACGATCAGGAGGATCGTCGCATGACGCAATCTTGCACGAGAAACGCCATTCCTCGCTCATCTGGATCACCCGCGCCCGCGGTGCCTACGTGGAGCCTCCTTCTGGGCAGGGCGATCGTCGGCTTCCTCCGCGAAGTCCGTCGGACGGGCTGGTCGTCGGCCATCGGTCGCCTGGCACCGAGCCGCCATCACCGACTGGCGCTCGAGCCAGCGGGGTGGCTATCTGGAACTCGTCGGGCATCGTCCCGCACCTTCCAACCGACGGTGGACGGCCACCTCGAGGTCCGCGTGATGCTCTCGGGGGGCACGTCGGCCGGAACTCGGTTCGTCGAAGCCAGCCGCTATTTGCTCAAACATCCCGGTGCCAAGGCGGCTCAAAACCTCAAACAGCCGCCGTTCCTGGCCCTTCACGCCCCGCATTTCAACAACGTTCATGGCTTCCGGGTGAAGAGCGCCGTGGCGGTTCAGACGGCTCGGGGCGGCCAGGCCGTGGAAGTCACCGCGCTCGACGGCTCCCATTACATGATCAGGCTTTCGTATACCTCGAATACGATTGCGACCAACACGGCCGAAGGAACGAACGGACAGGAGGGGAACGCGACTGCCTCGACGGCCACGACGCTCGTCTCCGAGCAGAACGGCAATTATCCCCAGCCGATCGGTACCATCCGGGCCTACGCCATGCCGGGCGGCCGCGTGGGGCTGATCATCGACGGCTCGACCACCAACACCGACCTGACCATCAACCCGCTCGGGCAAGCCCAGAGGAAGGGCTTCGCCAAGAGTTTCGCATACGGTGAATCGGGCCGGGTCCACCTGCTCAACATCGGCCAGATCTCGGTCACGAGCGGTGCGATCGGCGACATCGAGGGCTTCCAGGACGCCGAATTGTCCGGCCCGTTGCAGGTTAGCGGGAGTTCGGCTATCGATCGGATCGCGTTCGACGCCATCCTGCCCGGTGCCTCGATCACGACCGGCGGCGACCTCAGCACGCTGGACGTCCTCAATGGGATCGACCTGAGCGGGAGCGGGACCGGCATCACCGTCGGCCGCGACCTCGACTTGCTCAATGTCGGCGGGGCCATCACCCTCTCCAATGGTGCCAATTTCCAGATCAACCGGGACCTCGGCCTGATCGCCCAGCCGCCCAAGGGGACGGGCACCGGTTCCAATGTCCTATCGCTCAACTTCACCAACGTCACCAATTCGCTCATCACCGTCTTGATTCCCTCGGTTGGCTCCTTCATCCAGGGCGGGATCACCATCAGCCCAGGCAGCGTCTTCTCGATCAGCGGGAATATCTACAACACCATGTACACCGAGGGCACCATCAACGGCTACTCCCGATTATTCATCAATTACGGCTTATCATCCCAGTCCAATCCTCCGTTCATTCAGTCGCTGGCAACCCCCCCGAATCTGGAGAGTACGACCGGTCCGGCACCGACCGGCTTCGTGACGGCCATCGGTGGGGTTATACCCTGACCTGCTCAGCCGATCGATCGCGATCGACATCCGACACGGCGGCGCGCCGGCCCCCCCGACGCGTTCGCCGTGTCTTGCTTTGCTCGGTTGCCCCAGAGGGTAGACCCGCTCGCTGTCGGGTTCCCCCTCACTTTCGGCAACTCTGGGCGGCAAGCCCCCCTCGTGCCGTCAGCTCGTGATCCCCTTGGTCAGGTGCATGAAGGCCGTCTCGAGGTTGATCTCGTCCTCCTTGAAGAGGGTCAGCTCATACCCATGCTCGACGAGCCGGTTCGCCAGGAAGCCATACTGGTTGACGCCCTCGTTCAACTTGACAATCAGGACCCCGTTCTTGTCCTGGACGTTCTCGACCTCGGGTTGGGTCTCGAGGAGGTTGGCGGCGTCGGTCATGCGCTCGGAGACGGCGATGTTCAGGACGATGTCGGTACGGACCTGCCTCATCACCTCGGTGACCTCGCCGTTGACCAGCAGGCAGCCCTGCTCGATGATGCCGATCTTGTTGCAGATGTCGGCCAGCTCGGGGAGGATGTGGCTGGAGACGAGGATCGTCTTGCCCATGGATCGCAACTCCTTGAGCAGCGCGCGCATCTCGATGCGCGGCGCGCGGGTCGAGGCCGGACGCTGGCTCGTCCAGGAGCAGCACCTGCGGGTCGTGGAGCAGCGTGCGGGCCAGGCCCAGGCGCTGGGTCATGCCGCGGGAGAGGCTGGTCACCAGGGCATCGCGCTTGTAGGTCAGGTTGACCAGCTCGAGGACCTCCTCGCAGATCTTCCGCCGCGCCGCGCCCTTGATCCGATAGGCCGAGGCGAAGAATTCGAGATACTCGATCACCTTCATATCGTCGTAGACGCCGAAGAAGTCGGGCATGTACCCGATCACGCGGCGGATCTCCTTCGACCCGGTGTAGATCGAGTAGCCGCACACGGTCGCCTCACCCCAGGAGGGATTCAGGAGCGTGGCGAGGATCCGCATCGTCGTCGTCTTGCCCGCCCCGTTAGGGCCGATGAAGCCGTAGACGTCCCCCTGGTTCAGCGTCAAGTTGAGCCGGTTGAGAGCATAGAGCTCACCGTACATCTTGGTCAGATCATGCGTTTCGATCATGGGAGTGCGCCTCGTTTCCGCGGTCGATTGAGGAATCGTCTATGAGATTGAGCGGTTGGCGATCACGCGCCCGCCGGCCGATTTCGGGCAGCCGCCGGGTCTTCCTGCGAAGGGGATCCCTCAGCCTGCCGGCTTCGCCGGGCTCAGCGGAAGGATGATCCGAACCATCGTCGTCTCGTTCGACCTTGGCGGGCGAGGGCGCGTTGTCCAGGACGAGCCGGACGCCGGGACGCTTGACGCGGGCCACCAGCATCGGTCGCTGCAGGGACAGTTGTCCGGTCAGGTCCTCGTCGTGGAGCGGGTCGTTGGACAGCATGCCCCCGCCGGCTGCGGACGACTCGCTGTCGTGGAACATCACGGTGAGCATCAGGGCACTCCGGTCGATCCGGAAGTTGCCGTTTCCGTACGAGGGATCCAGATACCTGGACTTCTTTTCCAGGAGGTAACCCGAAAGGCTGCGGTCGTGGCCACTGCTCAAACCGACCCGGCTGGTCGCACCGGGGGCGATGTTCTCCAGAAGGTAGACCTGCTTGCCGAAGGCCAGTACGGCGTCCTCCAGCGGGATATCGAGGCGATTGATCACGGTACCGGCCAACCGATCGGTCCCCACGGGTTGCAAGTCGGCGTTGACCAGCGAGACACCGGGTCCGAACCAGGTCGCCGTCACGCACTTCGTACTCCAGATGGGTATGCGCACGTCTTCCAACGACTCAACGCCACCGATCGGCTGATAGGCATAACCGTTGCCGGCGAAGCTGAACCGGCGGCTGGAGCTCCCCATGGCACCGAACTGATTCTCGGGCGAGCTGAACCAGCTCATCATGACCTCGGTCCCCGGCGCGGGCCGCTCGGGTTCGGCGGATTCCCTTCCGGACGAAGGGCGGTTCAGCGGCAGGGGCACCGCCCGGATCGTGTAGTCGCGGTTCTGAGGGCTGAACAGGCTGGCCCAGGTCGAGCCCCGTGCCATGCCGTCAACCTGGTTGACGTCCACGACGGTCACCTGATTGACCAGCAGGTCATTCCCCTTGAGCAGATAGGCCGCATAGTAAGCGATCAGGCTCACGGCCACCACGATGGTGGGGAAGGTGATCCAGGTGAGCTCCATCCGCTTCAGCACTTTCTTGAGGAAGAAGTAGTCACCCGGTCCGATGAGCAGGATATACAGGAAGATGAAGAACGCGACCCAGCCGAACGGGATCAGCTTCACGCCCGGGAACTGCTCGAGCGACGCGCGGAGCTGGGTGGCGAGGTCGGAGACCAACGACTGGTTGAACCGGACCCCTCCGCCCATCTGCGGACCGCCCGCGCCCTGGTCGGTCTTCTGGGAGTGCAAGTCGATGGCTCGGCCCCAGAATCGACCGCGGTCGGGCCAGTCTGAGAGGAGCTTCTGGTCCACGTCCAGGGCAATCAGGGTCACGCGTCCGAATCCGTACGGGCCGCGGACGATCAACGGCAGGTTCGACATCACGCTGCTCAGGACGGTCCCCCCGCGCCGGTCGATGTCTTCCAGCTTGGTCACGAGCACTTTCGCCGACCCGGGCGGTGTGATCGGCTTGTTCGAGCCGGCGAAGGTGTCCAGTGCCGCCAGCGAGGGGGCCATGTCCGTGCCGTTGGGTAATCCCGGCAGGATGGGGGCCAGGACGCTGTCCTTCACGGCTTGCCAGTTGGCTCCGACCGAGACAATGAGGTGGCCGCCACGCCGGACCCATTCCACCAGGGCCAGGCCGCGCCCGCCGTCGAGCGCCGTGAGCACTTCGCGATCGGCGGTATCCAGGACGATAGCACGGGCGGCGTCAAAGCCATACCAGCGCCCGGGCAGACGTCCCATCTGGGTGTCGATCCGGGCCAGCACCAGCTCGCCACCGACCCGGCGCATTCCATATGGCCCCGGTTGACCGCCCTGTCGGAAGCCGGGCAGCTCGGTGATCGCCTCGACTCCCTGCGGTCGCCCCATGGTCAGGATCAGCAACTCCTGCGGCATTAGCGCCACGGGAGGCTGGGGCATCACGGTGTCCTGCGACGCGCCGCCGACCCGACGTCCCGAGGAGTCCAGCAGGCGGATGTTCAGATCGGGATCGTGCGAGCCCGGCCGGACGTACGCGGTAAACTGCTGGCTGGAACGGGCCGGCACCTGGACCGGCAGCCGGTAGGACGTCGGCGTCCCGTCGTCGTCGGCAACGCGGACCTCCATGAACCCGTCGAAGTTCTGGTCGCCCGCCCGGAGCTGGATCCAGGCCGGCGTCCAGGTCCCCACCTTGAACGAGTTGGACCCGCCGAAGCCGATCCTCAGGTTCTCGACCTCGATGCGCGGCGGTGCGGCCTGGCCCGAGCTTGCCAGGGCCATCACCAGGGCACTCGCGTAGACCAGGGCCCAGGATCTCAAGTCAGGACTTCGGATCAGCTTCACGCGGACTTCGGGGTCGGTTCTCATGGATGTTGACGATTCCTGGGGGCAAAGTGGTTGTCAGGAACCTGGGATGCAGTCTTTCCGGATTTCCTCGGGGGGTCCGAGGCACGATGATCACGATCCGTCGCTTCTCCTCGGCTCTTAATGAACCCTCCGGGGTGTCATCGACGATCCTCGATCGATACGGCTGATCTCGTGCTCGGATTCCCTTCGATTCGGCTGCGATCCCTGGGCGATGAGCCTGAGATTGCTCGCCCGGAACAACTTAACAATGTCGTGGGCGGCCTCGAGTTTTGCGGGCACACGATGCTTCTTGAAGAAGTAGGCTCGGAGGATGCATTCGACCGCTCGTCCGGCGATGTCGATCGCGAGAGGATAGTGGCTGATACGAAAGAGGGCCTCCGCTTGTTCGATCCGTTCCGCCGCCGCCTCGACATCATGCTCCGAGAGAAACTTCATCGATCGTTATTCGCCGGAAACCCTCGGTGATTGCGGAGTTCACGGCTTTTCGGCCGGGTCGCAGACGCAGGGCACCGCCGCGCAACCGGGGCAGGCCCGGCCATACTTCTTCAACACAGCCCCCTCCAGGTCGATCCCCCGGATATTGGCCAGGGTCGCCAGCCACGCCAGGACGTCGGCCATCTCGGCGGCCAGCTCGTCGCGCGTCCCGGAGCGGAGCGCCGTGGCCAGCTCGCCGAACTCCTCGGTGAGCCAGAGGAACGTCGCTGCGTCTCCGCGCGCTGCGTCCTTTTCACCGTACATTTGTAAGATGATCCGCTGTAGGGCCGAAAGTGTCAAGCCGCCCGCGGCCTGGGATTGTGCATTCATGAGGCTATCTTACAAACCGAGAGCGGTGACATGCGAGAGGAATCGATCGAAGCCTGCACGCATGCCTGCCGGCTCCCAATCCAAGGTTCGACAAGAGACTGCTGCGATGAGGCGACACGTGGGGTGCCGATCCGCATTCTTACGGACAGAGAGAGTGGCATCTTGTTGGCTCACGCGATTCGAGTACGATCGCAACGTCCGCTTCGAGATGTTCAGCGGAGAAATCCGCCACAATCATTCCGATGGGTGTGCCGGGTCGTCTATCCCCGGTGCTCTCGGGCGAAACCCCTTCAGGAGCATGCGGATGTCAAAGAAGAGCCCGATCGTGAAGCGGTTACCGTTCGGCTGTCGATCTCTGGTGTTCGCAACCCTGGCGACGGTGTCCTTGGGAGTGACGGGTCCTGTCGTAGCCCAGGATCCGGCAGAAAAGACGTTCAGCGAACGGCTCAAGGAACACTGGGCGAAACTGGTCACCAAGATGGAGTCGAATGCCAGGGCAGCCGGCGACCAGTACCACAAGCTCAAGGACGAAGCCGCGAAGGCGTCCGGCCCGGCCCGCGAGAAGATGGCCGCGGAGATGGAGGTCCTCAGCAAGAAGTGGGCAATTGCTCGTGAGAAACTCGCCACCACCCTGGAACTGCGCATGAACACCCTCGCCGAGGACTTCAAGACACTCGAGGAGAAAGCCGACAAGGCGTCCGGGCCGGCCCGCGAGAAGATGGCTGCGGAGGTGAAGACGCTCCATGAAGAATGGAACGCGGCCCGCGCGAAGATGGAGTCCACCCTGTCCGCGAACCTGAAGTCGAGTCGTGAAGAGATCGAACACCTCAAGGAGTACGCCGGCAGCGTCAAAGAGGATGCCAGGGCTAAACTCGGGCCCCGGCTGGAGCGGCTCAAGGCCGAGTTTCATAAGGACCGTGAGAAGCTCGTCGCTTACCTCGAAGCGGACCTGAAGCAGACCGAGGAGGATTTGCAAAAGCTCCGCGAAGCGACTTCGCAAACCGCCAGGGTTGCCAAGGAGAAGCTCACAGCGAAGTACCGCGAGCTAAAGGCCAGGATCGAGGAGCTTGCCAAGGACCAAATGCCTGACGAATCGAAGTGACTCGCCGATCTTACGCAGTTCGACGCGCCAACGAGGGCGACAGGAATCGGATCCCTCGGTAGCACGTCGATCTCGTAATGGGTGACGACGACAGTCAGCCCGGTCGCCGAGGGATGATCATGATTTCCAGAATCCTTTCCCTGGCCGGGGCTTGAGGGTGTCGCGGAGGGCCGAGGCCAACTCGGCTGCTGACGCGTGACGATCCTCGGGGTTCCTGGCCATCGCCTTGAGGCAGATGGCCGCGAGGTTGTCGGGGATCGTTGGGACGAGCTGGCGGGGTGGTGTCGGATTGTTAGCGAGCACCCTCTGGAACGTCTCCTGAATCGTACCGCCGCCGAACGGTTGCTGACCGGTCAGGCTTTCGTAAAGAATCACGCCCAGACTATACATGTCCATGCGCACGTCCCGGCACCGGCCAGCTTGCTGGATCTGCTCCGGAGGCGCGTAGGCCGGCGTGAAGCCCATCGTTGTCGCCGGATCGGGCGAGCCCAACGGAATGCTGTGGCTGAAGCCGAGCAGTCGCGGTCGTCCATCGTCGCCGATCAGGATGTTCTGCGGTTTTAGGTCGCCGTGGATCAATCCCTGGCCGTGAATCAGGTGCAGCGCGTCGGCAATCTCGGCGACCAGGTCAGCGACCCGGCGCGGATCCATACATCCGTGAGATTGGGCCCAGTCCGCCAGCAGGCATCCCGATATGAACGGCATGATCGTGAGAATCCCCGATTGGGAATCGACGACCTCTAGAATCGGGATGATTGCGGGATGGCTCAGTCGTGATAGGTATTCCGCGCGTTGCTGTTGATCCTTGAATTCCTTGTCATGATTCTCCGGCGTGGGGTAAACACAATGATTACATGCCGGCCGTTGAGTCTGTCGAACGCCTTCCACACTCGTCCGTAGCCACCTCGAGCAACCACCTGGGGCGATTCGAACCGTTCCGGCAGGCTGACGGGGGACGATGGGCGCGTGCTCGATTCCTCGGAACCGCGCGGAACCGGCCTGTCCAAGAGAGCCGCAGGAATCGCACTGATGAGATCCTTTAGGCGTCTGAATACGACGCGTGCGGGACCTTCGTGGGCCAGGGTGGTCGGCCGAGGAGGAGCACAGGCGGCTGGCGGGCTGCTCGCTTGGCGATCGACTGCCAAATCTTCGGTGCGAATCGAGGCTCGCGTGGCGAACTCGATACTCCGTGGGGAGATTCGGGAACACTTGACCGAGAATCCATGCGCGGTCGGAGTAGCGTGATCCCACCCCTCCGGCTGCTCGACTGGCTGGGTGATCCGATGGAGCGAACCGTCCTCGTTCGCGACCTGCGAACGATCGACGGCGACGTAGGCCGTGAATCGGCATAGGACCTGGAACTTCAGTGAGATCGCCACGATGGCCTTCTCGAGCCGGCCGCGATCTGCGTCGTTGGCCACGTAGCGGTCTTCCAGTTGGCGCACCTGCCCGCGCGCCCACGCAGCGGCAATGGCCGGATTCTCGCGGATTCGGGCATGGATCGGCTCGGACCAGGCCTGCCCGTTGGCATCGGCGGCGGCAATGGTCACGGTCCCCGCCGGACGCCCCCGGTATCGACCGAGGATCAAGAGCGGCGAGCCGGCGAACAGGTCTGGCAGGCGGCGGGGGACGACCTCACCCGGCTCGATGGCCAGCTCATCGGACGTGACACTCAACCCCGTCAGGATCGACATTCCAATCCGTTGATGGATAGACGCCATGACCTCGTCGAGCCGGTCTTCCGATTCGACCAGCTCACACGAACCACCCCCCCGCTCGGCCAGACGCCGTAGGAATCCTTCGTTCACGGCGCGGTCGATGCCGAGCGTGAAGACGCGAATCCGTCTTAACCTGTCTCCGAGGACGCTGAGGATCTGGTCCTCATTGCCGACCTGGCCGTCGGTGATCAGGACGAGGATTCGATCGCGGCAGGCGGACCCGCTCGAATCGAGCAGTTTGACCGCCTGTTCGATCGGCCGGGCCATTTCGGTGCCGCGCCGGGCCTCGACCTTCGCCAGGTACTCCACCGCGGAGAATCGGTGGCGATCCGTCGCCCCGGCCAAGTCCCCGGATAGGCTGGGCGGAGACTCCACGACGTCGTCAAAAGCGAGGACGCAGAACCGATCGGAGTCGTTGAGCGTATCGATCATCCGTGCTACCGCCCTTCGTGCCGCGACCATCTTCCACCCTTTCATACTGCCCGATCGGTCGAGGACGAAGACGACGTCGCGGGGCTTCTGGGGAGACGCGTCATCGAAAGCGGGTGGCACGACCGTCAGCGCGAACGTCCCTTCTCGGCCTCCGGTCGCGTCCGGATGCAAGGTCATGGTGGATCGGATCTCCGGGCCGCCCAGGCGGAAACGCAGGATGAAGTCGCGGTTGAGCCGCTCGCCGGGATACAGCCGGATGCGCCGATAGCCGTCGTGGGACTCTTCGTTCACGGCGTGAAGGCTGCAATGGACTTCATCCATATCTTCACCGCCGTCATGGAGCTCGATTTCCAGGCTCAGACGGACCGGGTTTGGGAAACCGGGCAGCAACACCGGCGGGCTGATCCGTGAGGCGTCTGGCACGGCGTTCGTATCGACCGCGGTCCCGTCGCCGACCGAGAGCCCGGGCAGCGGGGTGCCGGGAATGTATCGCGGGGCGACCACCAGCGGGAACCGGAACGTTGCCGCGCCGTCGGAGTACGGCAACACCCCGCAGAACGTCAACTCGACAGTCGCGCGATCGCCGGGCATCAGGTTGCCGACACGAAGGTTGAAGACTCCGGGCCGATCCTCCTCGGCGATCGCCGCGCGGCGGCCCTGGGCGATCGCCTGGTCGTAGTGCTCGCGCGCCTGGCCCCGCTCCTCCAGCACACCTTCGATTTCGCGGCCGGCAACCTGCATGCGGAACCGGGTCACCGCGGCGCGATCGGGGAGTGGGAAGATGTAGGCCGCCTCGAGCGGTTCCTCGAGCGCGTTGACGAACGTTTGCCGGACGGTCACGTGCGCCAGCAGGCCGTCGATCCGGCCACGCACGTCCATGGATTCCAGGGGCAGATGGCCTCTGTCCGTTCTCAGGGCACCGAAGCCCGCCTCGTCGTCGGCAGCGGGTGAGGAGAAACTCCCAGGGACCCGTTCGTTGTCCGAGATCAGCGGCAGTGATCGACTCATCGGGTGTCTCCTTCCTCATGCGGGTGAATGAGCTGACGACGCAATAGGATCTCGATCAGAGGTCCCGCCGCGGTGCGGATCGCCTCGAAGTCCGCGGCATCGATCGGGCGCGACGAGGCCAGCAGGAGCGTCACGCCGTTGACGAGCGGCACACCATGAAAGGTCTGGGATCGGATCGGCTCCGCCTGGCGATCTCCCGTGAGCCGATCCGCCCCCCTACCGACCTCCGCCGTCTCGGCCACGTCCGGAATCGACGGCTCCTGCCGCCAGAATTCGCGCGTGGCCGGCCTCGGGGTTTGTTGGCCATCGATCCGCGCATCCTGCAGGTCCATCTCCGCGAGCTGGGCGAGTGCCTTGTCGGTCAAGCCCGTCAGGGCGTGCTGAATCTCGGCCAGGCTCCGGCCGAGCGCCTGGAGCTTCTTGATCGCCACCAACTGGAGCAGGTGCCTCCGTCCGTAAAACGCCGTGCGGCCGCGCATCTCGGCCGGGCGGTCGATCAGGCCCAGGGTCGTGTAGTAGCGGATCGTCCGAGGGTCCGGCACCTCGCGCACCCGAGCATTCGGCGCACCGGCATACCCCCTCTCCAGGGCCGCCGCTACCGCGACACTCAGCTCATCGATCGTCCCGAGAGTCTCGCCGTTCTTCATGACACTGTTATATCGAGGCTATATGACACTGTCAAATAGATGCAACAAAAAAACGAGGACGGCCATCCTTGGGGGAGTGACGACCACAGTCGGCTCGGGCGGGCGGGCGATCGCTTCCCAGTGTCATCGTCCGGGACGGTCGTAGAACAGGTCGGCACGTTGTGGCAGCTTTTTGGGAGGTCACCATTCCCGATCTCGCTGGCTGAAATCGGGTTACGGCGGGCCCGCGACGGGGTCGGCGCAGTCCACCTGCCAGTCTCGGTATTGATCGCGCTTGGGTCATACTCTTAGGATGCCGCAACTTTTCGAAAGCGTTAATGCACCTAGCGCGTTTCTTGGTCCAAGATCTGCCTGAACTCCTGCTCTCAGTGGAAGATAGGAGAATCCAAAATTTTTTTTCGCCGGGTGATTAGCGGAGCACCCAATGGAAGCGGAAGCAGCGAGGCGAGGGCTCCTCGCCGGATCTCTCGAATCCTCCGGTTCCGCGTTTTTTCCCCAGTTCCCGTTTTTCCCCATGTCCGTCGACGGCCGGAAGGCGACTGAAGCTGTTATAGGGCTTCCCGCCTGGGTTGAGCGCGTGGAAAATGGGGAGAGGCGCTCGGCCCTCGTGCGGTGGTTTTGAGATCGAGGGTTTCACGCAGGTGCGGGAGCCAGTCCCCATTTTCCTGGGTCGTATGCCTTGCGAGCAGCAACCGCTCCGGTACGGTCTCGTCTCGGAGTGAGAGCACCAGACCGACTCAACGAAAGGAGCGCGCGATGATCCGGAAACGCGTGGGCATCGTCGTCTTCCCGGAGGTCGAAGTCCTCGACTTCTGCGGGCCGTTCGAGGTGTTCTCGGTGACGCGATTTGACGAATCGCGTCGGCGGGAGGAGCCGTCGCCATTCGAGGTTGTCCTGGTCGCCGAGACGACGGAGCCCGTCGTCGCCACGGGTGGGTTGCGCGTCTTGCCGGATCATGACCTCGCGGGCTGCCCGAAGCTCGATGTCCTGGTCGTCCCGGGCGGCTGGGGGACCCGGAGCCTGGTGAACCATCAGGAGGTCGTCGGCTGGATCCGAGGGCGGTCCGTCGAGGTGGAGTTATTGACCTCGGTCTGCACGGGTTCATTCGTGCTCGGCCAGGCCGGTTTGCTCGACGGCCGCCGCGCGACGACTCACTGGATGTCTCTGGACCGGATGCGAGACACTTTCCCTTCCATCGAGGTGATCCGGGATCAGCACGTCGTGGAGGACGGATCGACGATCACCTCGGCCGGTATCGCAGCCGGCATCGATATGGCACTTCGCGTCGTGGCGCGCTATCACGGCGAGGCCGTCGCCCGGGCCAAGGTGCGGTACATGGAGTATCCGTACCTCGACCATAACGGGCGCCGGACTTGAAGGACCGTGGTGGAAGGCGCTATCGAAATGGGGACAGGCACCTCGAAGACTCGGAGCCAGTCCCCATTTCAATAGCGCCTCAGTTCGACCAACATGGCCTCGACCTCGCGGACGATCCCGCGAAAATCGTCCCGCGAGCGGATGGGTTCGTAGATTTCGGCCGTGTTGACGAGCTTTGTGTCGCGGAATCCGTTTCGGACCGCGGTCCGCAGCGCGGCGATGGCCTGGTCGGCGTAGCGTCGCGCGAGTGCCTCCGCCTCCTTCGCCGGCAGCGAGGAATCCTGGCGGCAGAGCTGGGCGCATCGGCAGAGGAAGCCGGTCGCCTCGGACGATTCCTCGTAACCATTGGGCTCGATCCGGAGGTACTCGGCCACGGCCTTCGCAGCGTCGCGATGGTCCTTGCTTTCGATGAGGATGGAACAGAGAGTCCAGTACGCATAACTGATCGCCGTCCGGTAATGGGGGTCGCGGACGTTCGACTCGTAGACGGTGGCCAGCTCCCGCACGGCTTCGCGCTCGAGCGGAAGTCCTTCGTGGCAACGACCGCGTTCCCGGAGGAGGTCGGCGAGGTTGTGAAGCACCTGACCATGGCCGTATCGGTAGGCGAGGACCCGGGGATACTCCATCGCCAGGCGGGCGTGATAGGTGAGCTCCTGGCGGTAGAGCGATTCGGCTTCGTCGTGGGCGTTCTGGGAACGGAGGAGGTTGGCGAGGCTGTCGCACATCGCTGCCAGGTTGGAGAGATAGGTGGGGATCGTGGGCGACCTCGCGACCAGCTTCTCCTGGATCGCGACCGCGGTCTTCAGCGTCTCGCGAGCCTCGGGACCCCGCGCCGGGTCGCGGCGGATCGCGTGGGCGAGCGTTGCGTACACGGAGGCGCCGAGCTCTTGATAGGCGGCGATCGCGGGATGATCGGCCCTCAAGGGATCGATCAGCGCGCGGGCCTCGAGGAGTGTCCGCTCCGCCTCGGCGGACCGGCCGCTGCCGCTCAGCGCGCCGGACTGATCGAGCAAGAGCCGGACCAGCAGCTCGCGGAAGCCGCCGGAGCGGGGGGCGGACGCGACCAGGGTCTTCTGGGCGGCGACGGCCTCCGCATAGCTCTTCAGCGCCTCGGTGGGTTTCCCACGGTCCATGAGGAGCCGGCCGAGATGGTCCAGGATGGTCACGAGTTGCTGGCGGACTCGCGGGTCGGCCGGGCTCGATGGCGGATTGGCCAGGCAGAGCTGTTGCCCGCGGACGAAGAAGTGTTCGGCCTCCTCCCATCGGCCGCCACCCTGGAGCATGACCGCCAGTTGATCGAGGCCCACGGCCATCCGCCAGCGGTCCTCGCCCGACCTGGGGTCTTCCTGGACGATCAAACCGCGGATGTCGATGGCTTCCCGGTAGGCCGTCTCGGCCTCGTCGATGCGGCCGAGCTTGGCGAGACTCAGCCCGAGGGTATCGGAGAGCACAGCCCGCTCGCGGCGATATCTCAGGTCACGCGGCGCTCGGGCGATCAGCTCGTCCACGATCGAGATCGCCTGGATGCACGTCCGTTCGGCCTCCTCCTGGCGATTCAACTGGACCTGGAGGTTGGCGGCCATCCGGGCGGCGCGGGTGACCCTGAACAGGACCTCAGGATCGTCGCTGCGTTCGGCCAGGAGCCCGAGCTGGAACTGGACGGCGTCGTCGAGGAGCTCGGCCCGGAGGGATTCCAACTGCGGCAGATCCCTCAGCCGATCCTCGCCGATGCGAGTCAGGAGCTGCTCGACGGTATCGGCGGCCTTGACGAAATCGTGATCGGCCCGCCGGCGCTGGCGATCGGTTTCCTGCCCCAGGTAGCCGACCACGGCGAATCCCACCGTCAGGGCCGCCAGGCTGGTCCCCAGCGCCGCGATCCACGCCTTGCGCCTTGCGAGCGGCCGTCGCGACGTCTGGCTCGGGCCGGTCCCGGAATCCGGTTCGGTCCCGAGAGACGGAAGGTCGTCCGGAAGCCCTTCCATCGAGCCCGACGTCCAGAGCCGGCGCCCCGCCTCATCGCCGTGCTTCGACAGGTGTTTTTGCGCGAGCGATTCCAGCAGGAGTCGCTCGTCTTCGGCCAACTCCCCCTGCTCCACCAGGATCCGGCCGATCGATCGGTCTTTCTGCCGAGTTGCGGCGCTCGTTGCCGCGTCCAGGGCGTTGCGCGTGATCCAGCCGATTCGCAGTGCGATCAGGCCAACGAGTGGGTTTTGTCCGGCCGTGGATTGGGACATGGCTCATCCCCCTTGCCCCGCGAACGTCCACCTCATCATAAGACGCCTGGGAACCGCGTGGAAGTCATTGCGGCCGAACGAATCATCGGGTCCGTGGCGGTTTCGGGGTCACCGCCTGGGGCGAGCCGTTCCTGTCGTTTCCCACATTGCCCGCCGCGCGCGCGTTTGATAGTCCCTGATGTAGGCGTGGTAGGCCGCGTCTGCCGGACGCTGTCCCTCCGGACCGAACGGGTAGGATTTCATCCGCGCCAGGGGAGCGGCCCCACCGTGTCTCCCGTTGCCGTGAAGAGATCGGCGTCCTTGCAATATCCTACCGTGCGCAGGACGTAGCAGCGCGTCCAGCCCAGTGCGAGACCCGGAACGGACGTCCCGTCGAAGTCCACTCGGACCTCGTCACCCGGCCCGACCAGGCAGAGACGATCGTCGTCCGCCTGGAGCAACGGGGCGACCTGCCCGTATCGGGTCAGATACCCCGACATCCGCGCCAGGGGCATGGGGACGACGTTGTCGTAATCGTAGAGCATGGGCATCCGACCGTCGGGCGAGCTCTCGAGCGTGTAACCGCGATAACCCAGGACTGCGCGAGTCACAGGTAAAGACGTCACCCGAATGCCAGGGTCCGGCTCGACGACAGCCAGGAATGCCTGATCCCAATAGCACTCCAGGTTGGTCCGGAGCCGGATGACGCATCGCGGGCCGTTGAGCTTTCCGGTAACATCGAGCATTGTGAGCTTCGGCAAGCCCGACGGACAACCCGGATTCGCGTCGATGGGCGTCCAGCTCCCATCCTCCTGCCGGCGCTCGAGTACGGGGAGCCGCAGCGGAACTCCGGCTGTCGAGGCCGCGTAATTGGTCTGCGAGAAGGGAAACTCGACCCAACCCGCGAGGCAAAGGCTGAGGCGGTCGGACCCACTCAATCGAGACAAGCGGTCGCCGAAGTCCAGGACGATCCCATGTTCCTGGGCATAGCCATTCCAACCTTCCAGCCGCTTGAAGTGGTCCGCCGTGCGGCGATCCCAGGAGCGGAGGGTCTCGGTCAGATCGTTGCCCGTGAGGTCCGTTGCCTTCACGGGCTCGATGCTGCGTTTCCAGGCGAGGATCTGACCGGTCGGCCGGGTTCCCTCGGCCACGAACCGTTCATCCGGAGCCGTCGAGACGCCTGGCGGTCGATCAACCACCTCGAGAGTCAGATGGTCCAGGTACGCCACTTCGTCCATGGGTTCTGTGATGATCACGCGGTACACGCCATCGGCCGCCTGGAGTTGACTCCCGTCGATGGCGACGGCTTCGTCGCGGTCGGGCTCGTTCCAGACGCCGGGCGCGAGATAGTAACCCAGGCCAGCCCCATCGAGCAGGTCGCCGACGCAATGAAACCGTCGGCCATCCCAGGCGAAGAGGATCGGGCAGGTGCTCACGCGGTGCGTCGTTTCCACCAGGGAGAGTGTCTGATCGGCCGGGACGTTCAACTCGCACTGGTTGACGCCATCCGGCCAGCGGACGTGCATGACGGCCGATGCGTCATTTGAACCCAGGCCCAGGGTGAGGGGGACGCACGATTGCGACAGTCCCGACTCGAGCGTGGTGGCATCAAACGGGACATTCAGGTTCGGCCCCTGGAGCCAGACCCGCGCTCCGATCCCGTGGGGATTGGTCCTCAGCCGGCCAAAGGACGCCCATCGGCCGCTGAGCCGGAGCGCCAGCCAGTGATGTCCGTTACCCAGGTTGCGGACCACCCGAGGACTCTCGCCATCCTTGATGAAGACGAGGTCGGGGAGCGCATCGCCGGCCAGGTCTGACCAGGCCATCGCCGGGATCGTGCGGGCTCCCGAATCGTCGGGGCCGATTGGCAGACTCATCGCGGAGAGGCGCATGCCGTTGTTTCGTGCCCATCCGGGGATCGGCAAGCCATCGGACGAAGTCAGGCCCAGCAGGTCGGGCCGGCCATCAAGGTCGACATCGGCGGCCATGGCGCCCCGGCAGCCGACAGCATTGGTCGGCCAGCGCTCGAGAGCGATCGTCACGTCAGCGCGCTTGCGGAAGGTGACGTTTCTCCACGCTGTCACCTTGCCCCCGGCATCCGAGGCCACGAGATCGGGGTGATTGTCACTGTCGAGATCGATGACGAGCAGTCCTGCATCCGCGACGCGCGGCGCGGGACCCTGGATCGTCGCAGCATGGAAGTCGCCCGATGCGATCATTGAGGATCGCGTGCGGAACTGCGCCCTCGGCGGCGAGCACGAGGTCCAGGTCGCGATCGTCGTCGAGATCGAGCAGGGCCAGCCCTGTGTGGGCGGCAACACCGCCGAGAATCGCCTCGGAGCCGGTCCAGGGGGTCATCTTGATCGAGAGGCCCGAGGGCACCTTCGCGGGATCTCGGGCCATCGCCCGGGGAGCCCACTCGCTCGGCGGAGTGCCGGGAATGGGCGATGGTTGGCCATCGTTGCGATACACGCTATTGGCGATCCCGGGGGGTGTCTTGTCGGTGAAGCGCCTGGTCAAGATGATCGATGCCGGTGTAGTTGACGACATACAAGTCGAGATCGCCGTCCTGGTCGAGGTCGAGCCACCGCGCCGTCACGCTCAGCGCGGGAGGACCGCCCACGCCCGCGGCTTTCGTCACGTCCTGGAAGCGGTTAGGTCTCTCGTTGCGATACAGGAAGTTGTCCCCGATGCCGGTGAGAAAGAGGTCCACGCGGCCATCGCCGTCAAAGTCGCCCGCGGCTGCACCCAGGCTCGCTCGATCGGTCGGCAAACCCCATAGCAGGGTTGCATCCTCGAAGGACCCTTCGCCACGATTCAGGAGTAGGGCGTCGCGGATGCCTCGCGGACCGACGATGGCCGCAGGCAGGAGGAGATCGGTCCGGCCGTCATCATCGGCGTCGAACGCCACGATCGGGGCGCCGAAGCGCGCCCGCGCCCGACCAATGACGGCCATCCGGCCCGTGAAATCCGACGACGACACCCAACGCTCTCCTTCCGAGAGTTGGACCTTCATCGGCGCCGGGAGATCGAATCGAGGAGGCCGGATCGGGCTCGAGGGAGCCTTTTGATCGACGAGCGGGTTGATCACCTGGGCATAGCGGCCTTCCACGCCGTAGAGTTTCGCCATCTCATCGCCGAAGCGACTGCCGCTTTGTCCTCCATCGAGCTGTTTCCAGAGGTTGAGAAGCGTCTTCGTCGCCTCCTGATCACCTGCCAAGCGGTAGGCGAAAGACAGTTTGTACACCGCGGCTGATAGATACGGATTGCACTCCAGGGCCTTCTTTAAGTCCGCGATCTGCTCGTCCGCTTGACGACCACCTTTCACCATGTGTCCCACGGTCGAGCCCAGCATGTACCAGGCGTGAGCATCGTTCGGATCCTGGTCAACGACGACCTGGAAGTCGGCATGGGCCTTCTCGAATTGATCGACCATCTCGAACATCAGCCCGCGACAGTATCGGGCGTGCTTGTTCCTGGGATCGCGCTCGATGACATCATTGAAAAGAGCGAGCGCCTCGGCCACGGATGTCGTTCATCAGACAGTCCCAGTCCATCCCTTCGAACACCTGTGTCGTGCATCAGGGCAATCGCAAGGTTGATCGATCCCGGGATCCACTGCGGTGCCAGCTCGTGGACCTTCCGGAATGACTCGGCGGCCTTCTCGTAATCGTACCGCTCGATGGACCCGAGGCCGTGGTAGTGCGCTTTCAAAATGGAATCGAGCCGGTCGGGCGGGATTCCTTCACCGGACTCAGGCTTGGGATTGGCCTTGGCCTCCTCGGGATGGTCCGCCGCGTGAGAGGCGACGTCCGGTCTGGAACTGTTGCAGCCGCCCGAGCCGAGCGATGCGAGAAGGGCCATTGACCAGCAATGATAAGACAGGTTGCGCATGGAGGAACTCCCTGGCTGGTGCCGGCCGAGGGACCCTCGCAGAAGTAAGGATGTGTTCCGCTCCCGGGTGGTCGCGGCGGGATCGATTGGCCTCCTCGCTGGCTCCGGATTCCATGATAACGAGAGCGGCCCTTGGCGGCGCCGATGGTCATCCCCTCGCCGTCAGGGCCGCTCGTACTTTGCTTTCCAGGTCACTCACGCCAGGCCGTTCTTCTTGAACCATACGAGCAGGCGCTTCCAGCCGTCCTCGGCCTGCTCCTTGCGGTAGCTCGGCCGGTAGTCGGCGAAGAAGGCATGGGGCGTGTCCGGATAGACGATGATCTCGGCGGTGTTGCCCGCTTCCTTCATCGCAGTGCGCATCTGGTTGACCGAGGAAACCGGGATGCCCTGGTCCGCCGCACCATAAAGGCCGAGGATGGGGGCCTTGATCGACGCTGCGACGTCGACGGGATGTTTGGGATGAAGGTCATCGGCCTGACCGACGAGCCGGCCGTACCAGGCGACCCCTGCCTTCAGGTTGGGGTTGTGCGCGCCGTAGAGCCAGACGATGCGACCGCCCCAGCAGAAGCCGGTGATGCCGAGCCTGGCGGTGTCGGCCTTGCCGGATTTCTTCGCATAGGCCACGGCCGCGTCCAGGTCGGACATGACCTGAGCGTCGGGGACCTTCATCACGATCTTGAGGATTTCCTGGAAATCCTTGAGATTGGAGACGTCCCCCTGACGGGCGTACATCTCGGGTGCGATGGCGTAGTATCCCAGCTTGGCCAACCGGCGGCAGACGTCCTTGATGTGTTCGTGGACCCCGAAGATTTCCTGGACGACCAGGATCGTCGGGAACTTCTCCCCTTCCGCCGGCATGGCGCGGTAGGCCGGAATCTCGCCGTCCGGGACCGGGACCTTCACCTCGCCGGCTTCCAGTCCCTTGGTGTCGGTGGTGATCGTCTGCGCAGAGACCGGCTGAGCCGCGAGGGCGAACCCGGCGGCGAGCGACGTCACGACGAACTCCCGTCGGCTGAAGTCCGTCCTCGGCTGCAAACTGAGCGAATTGTCGTGCATTGGTGGTATTCCTGGTTGGTCGTCGGCAGGTCGCAAACCCTCCCTCGGAGCCGCGCACTCCCCGCAAGGGTCACTCAGAGTCTGTCCCCGAAGGGGCCGGTCCGGGCGAGCGGGGGGCGTCAGCCCCTGTCTTGGAGGTCCGTCGCTCACCGGACAGGGGGCTGACGCCCCCCGCTCGCCCTTCTGGGACAGACTCTCAGAGGATCCACGGGCGCGCGCCGAGGCGCGCGCCATGATAGCGGCCGACGTCCCCCGCCGCGAGACCACCGCACTCACGGCGGAGCGATCGATTCCGCCCCCAGGCCATGACCACCGGCCCATCGCCGGATCATGGTCTCATGCACAAAAAGAGGACGAAGTGGCTCAGGCAGAGGACGGTCCCCAGGATCGAAAGCGGAGCGATCGCTCCGTACCGCTTCTGGGCCAGGATGATGCCGGCCAGACCCAGCAATTCGCCGAACATGGCCAGCAGGCCCCAGACTCCCGTGTGGTCGAGGTATTCTCGAGCGGGAGGTCCCTCCATCCCGATGCCCATCGCCATCAGCACGATGACACCGAACGCTGTGGAGAGGCCGCCAAGAATGACGGTGTTCAGGGATTCTCGAACCGAGAGCTTTCGCTCTTCGCGGGCCAGGCTGGACTGACCCATTCTCAGAAGGAGATGCCGGTATTCTCGGTGCGCCGACATGGCAGATCTACCGTGCAACGGGTCGCATAATCGTTGGAACCAGCACCTGAGTTACTGCTTCCTCGCGGATGCTCGGCAACCGAGATCGTCTCTTCTGGAATCACACAAGCCTCATAAAAGAGGCGTGATGGAAAGGCTTCGAAGCCAGGTGATTCACGGGAAGGCGGCAGGATCCCAGGTCACACATCGTCATGCAAGGTTCCTCATTGTATATCATAATTAAGGCGGAGTTGTCAAGCGACTACCATCTGAATCGGCCAGAAAAGACGCTGCCGATTCGGAACAGGTCAGGAAACGTTTCAACTTCGCAACAGACCGGTCTCCACCGATGCCGGCGAATCCGGTGGGCCTCGCCTCGATGAATCCAGGCTCGACCCACCCCAAGACCACGACGATACCGTGTCCTTCTCGGACACCCTTTGAGAACCGTTCAAGCGGCCGATCCTCGGCCGGTCAGCGGGTGCCAGCCGCCATCTGCCGACACATCTTCTCGCAGTTCTGGCACGCCGTGACGCATTCCTTCATGATCTCATCCTGGTGCCCCTCACACGCTGCGGCACAGTCGCGGCAGGCGTCGGCACATGCGGCGTGGGCGTACCGCGCCATCGGGCTACTGCGTGCCGCCAAGGTGGCCGTCAGCGTGCAGAATGCCTGGCAGTCCATCGCCGCCTCGTGGGCCTTGACGTGGTACTCGGCATGGGGACCACCTTTGGCCACCTGCCCGAGGCAGTGATGGGACGCCTCGTTGCAGGTCCTGGCACAGTCGCTCAGGGTCTGGCAGTGCTCGACATGCGGGTGACCCTTTTGGTCGGCGCGGGCGGTGCCGACTCCCAAGGCGGCCAGCCCGGCCATACCACCACCCAAACCGCTCAACAATTCTCGACGATCCATGATGGTTCCTCCCCTGGTTGCAAGCCCGGCTCGCGACGGCGCACTCAGTGTGAGCCGCTCCCCGGCCCATCGGTTATCCACGGCAAAGGGCCGGGGAGCGAGCTCCGGTTCCGGTGGCGGGTGAGCCGGACGACGATCAATCGCCACGACTACCCCAGGGAGGGTTGCAAACATCATGCCGTCTTTTCGGCTGGTCGGGCGATAATCGGTCGCTGCATTCATGGGCGACCGGAGCCTTCAAGGTCGGCGCGTGATGGGCTCGATCGGGGTTCACACCCCAGTCGGTCTCGGGCGAACTTCGCCCATCTTTGTACCCATCCCAGGCTGTCAGGATTATCTCCTCGCCGGGTTTCAACAGGAATTGCTCTTCATAGAGCATCCGGCCCTCCTGAAGCATCCGGACCGTGTGGCGGCCGGGCCTCAGGTCACAGACGACGGGAGTCATCCAGATCGACTCGACCGGGAAGGTGGTCTCATCGATCGTCACCTCCACCGGGGTCATCGAGACATGGACGATGGCCGTGCCCATGCTCGGGCCGCAATGCTCGGCCACCTGCCAGAGGATCACCCCGCCGAGCAGGAAGGCGCCGACGCCTCGGGAGATCGGTATCAATAGTGAAGAAATCATCATGTTATCCCATCCGAGTTTTCAGGACAACGTCAGCGAATTCCCCGGCCCGCCCGATGCGCGCAGCGTGGACGAGGATCCCCGGACCCGATCGCGTGGACTCGAGAGGCTCACCCGTCTATCTGATCAGCGGCTAATCCGCCGAGACCGAAGGCGTGGAGTTTTCGGAGAAGCCCCTCGAACGGTTGGCTGGGCGTTGGGCGATGTGATGCGGCCCAGGTGTTTCGGCGAGGATCAACTCGCCGAGGTTCGAGGCATCGCAGCCCTTGAAACCAGTGTATTTCGGGCCCCAGTACATCCAGGCGGACAGTCCCTTGCCGGAGTCCTTGTCAACGACGACCACATCGAGTCCGATCCGCTTCCCGGCGACGAGTGCAGTCGGCCGATCGGGGAATCGGTCGTAAGCCTGGATGGCCCACTCGTAGGTTGTGAGGTCCCCTTCACGTCGAGCCTCCATCCGAGTGCGCGGCTCCCGGGTCCTGGCATAGACCAGCGACGGGTTGGAACCCCAGGGGTCCCCATAGGCAGCAGCGGGGCCGGGAATGCCGACGTACTGGAGAACGGGCATCGTCGCGGCATTGAGCGACTCACGCCAGTCCCCGGACGGTTCGGGGATCTTGCGATCGGAGAAGGCTCCATCGACGTAGACCTCGACCGCGTCGGTCTCGTAGCGGTTGTTCTCGAGCCCCTTCTCTGCAGCGACGGGGACGACGAATTCTCTGTCGCGCACCACGACGGCCAGATAGATCAATCCGGCCTGGTGGTCGTACCCAGCCTGAAAGTGCGCCTCGGGATCTCGACTCCGCTCCCGAGATTTCGCGTCGGATGCCGGCCGATCGGAGAGCTGGCGCCGGATCGGATACGACTCGAGATCCTTCGGCCAGTCATCGAGCCGGCCGTCGATGGTGATGCCGGAGATGGGGCTGGCGACGGCCGACGAGGGCCGGAGTGGATTGATCGGTACGACTCGCGCGGGCTGAGCATGCGGGCTCTCGCGAGCCGGATCCTCGACTGGAGCGGGAGGCATCGAGCTGGGCCGAGGCGTCTCGCCGTCCACCCGGAAGACGCCCAGGCCGATGGCGGCGCCGACGGAGATCGCCAGGGCCGTCGCGACCACCGCGGCCCTGGAAGGAAGCCCGGCGAAGAGACGAGCGACGCGTGGAAGAGCGAACGAGGCCGCCGCGGTCATGATCCCGGGCGGGCTGGCCGCCGGCCCGACCGCGGCCTGGACGGTGGCCTCGACCAGCGAGGGGGGAAGACATCCGGTTTTCTCCGATTGCGGGATGGCTCCCAGCGCCGAGGCCGACGGCGCCAGCCCCCGCCGTTCGAGCCGGGCTCGCAACTGCTGCCGCGCCCGGGACAATCGGCTCTCGACCGTCCCCACCGGGCAGCCCAGCCGCTGCGCGACCTCGTCGTGACGCAGGCCCTCGACGTGGCAGAGCAGCAGCGGCAACCGATACCGCTCGGGCAGTCGCCGGATCTCCTCATCGATGACCGACCGCAACTCCAACCGTTCGAGTTCGCCCTCGGACCGGATCGATGACTCGGCCGCTTTTTGTTCCACGACACGCCGACGCGCCCCGCGGGCTCGCTCCCGGCTGGCCACGCGGAGGGCCACGCCGTAGAGCCAATTCGTCAGCAAATTGCAATCCCGGAGCCTCCCCGCCTTCTTCACCAGCACCAGGAAGGTCGCCTGGAAGGCATCCTCCGCCGCGTGCTCGTTGCCCAGGATCCGCCGGCAGACGCCCAGCACCATCGGCCCGTGGCGATGGATCAGCATCCGAAACGCAGCCTCGCTCCCATCCTGGCCGGCGAGGAACTGCGTCACTAACTGGTTATCTGTCCACGACCCCATCGCTCCCCAACAGAAGAGGGTCTGGATTTCACCGATCGCCGTTCCGGAAACGCGTATCGCCATCAGGAGCACTCCCGTCTGCCTGTCCCTACCTGGTACTCCATACTGTCTTGAGACCGGGGAATCCTTCCACGATTTTATTCGGACTTGGACGGGAATTCTCCCGAGATCGAACCTAACGCCCAATCGCGCCGTGGGTTATCTGGCCGAAGTCCTCCTTCCGTGAATTCGAGCGGAGGGCGCGCGAGACTTCCCCGGAGACTGCCGAGATCGCTTCACCGATGGGTTGCGCACGCAAACAGCGGATCTTCTGCGGCCTGAAGGGCCGCCGGAGCCCAGCCCGGGGTGGAAACCCCGGGACTCGGTCGCACCGCCCCGACGGGTGCACCCTGAAGGGGTGCTGGCGGGGGTCTCCTGCGGCCCTACAGGCCGCTCGGATGCGGGTTTGCTGTCGGACCCCGGGTTTCACCCGGGGCTGGGCTCCGGCGGCCTTTGGACCGCTGACGAAACAACTTCCCGAAAACCCGCTGGTAAGTACGAGTCTGTCCTGGAAGCCTCAATGGCCGTCTCGTAGGGTGCTCTGTGAGCACCGAATTCGGCAAAGTACACCGGATCGGTGCTCACAGAGCACCCTACAAAGACCTTCCGAGATAGTCACTAAGTACCTCCGGAATCCGGGAAGTTATTTCGTCGGCATTCCTCAGGCCGCAGATGATCGGCTAGCCTCGCGTGCGCAACGCAAGCGTGATGCGCTCTTAGATCGCTTCACGCTTGAATGAAGATCGCCGGACGGAGCCGGCTCCTACAAAACGACGTTGGTCACGCTGGAAGTCCGCGTGGAGGAGGGGGCTCTGTCCTCCGACCGTCAGCCCTCCTTGAATCTCCTCCTAGAAGCGAAACGGATGTCGAATTGATGGATTGGCTCAGGACTGGCCGTGGTGGCCGGGCTGCGTGTGTCGGCCATCGCGAGTCCGGCTGGGCGTCGGCACGTGCGATCGAGTCGGCCCCGGGTACGGGATCGATCATGTTGCTTTGACTTGTGCCGCACAATCATGAGGCGGTTGACAAGGCCGGGAGGGACTTATAGTCTATCAGTTCCGCAACGCAACTCCTTGGGTGGCTTCTGGGTGCGATCATGCCGCGGATGACTCACAGCGACGACACCGAGCTGCTGGCCGAATGCCAGGAGATCATCGGGCATGGCTTCCGTGAACTGGATCTCCTGCGCGAAGCGCTGACCCATGCCTCGGGTGCCAATCACCGGCTGGTGTCGAACGAGCGGCTCGAGTTCCTCGGCGATGCGATCCTCGGGGCGATCGTCTGCGATATGCTCTTTCAGAGGTTTCCCGACTACCTGGAAGGGGAACTGACGCGGATCAAGTCGATCGTGGTCTCGCGGAAGACCTGCGCCAAGATCTCACAGGAGCTGGGGATCGATGATTTCTTGATCATCGGCAAGGGGATGGGTTCGCACGATCAGACGCCGTCGTCGATGATGGGCGATGTCCTCGAGAGCCTGATCGGGGCGGTCTATCTCGACGGCGGGATCGAGGCCGCGAGGCGATTCATCGTCCGGCAGTTCGGGCCCGAGATCGACGCCGCCGTGGAAGGCCAGGGCGGATTGAATCACAAGAGTCAATTACAGCAGGTCGCCCAGCGCGAGTTCGGCGAGACGCCGGGCTACCAGTTGCTGGACGAGAAGGGCCCGGATCATTCGAAGTGCTTCAAGATCTCGGCGCGGATCGGGACGAGGTGCTACGCCCCGGCCTGGGGGCGCAACAAGAAGGAAGCCGAGCAGTGCGCGGCACTCAACGCGTTGTGTCAGCTCGGTGGGGAACCCCTCCCCTACGAGTCGGATTGATCTCACGAGGCTGCCGTGGACGGTTCGTTAGTCACTGCTTTGGACTTGAGCCTCGAGGTCTGGCTGTTCCTCACGCTGCTGGCGTGCGTCACCGTGTTTTTCAAGTTCAGCCGCTTCTGGAGCGTGCGGAACCTGGATCTGCTGTTGTTGTTCGCACTGGTGCCGGGGATGCTGCTGCTCGTGGGCAAGTCGCAACAGCCCCCATGGGCCGCGTATATCTGGCTGTTCCTCGGGACGGGCCTGTGGTTCTTCCGCTGCGTGCTCGACCTGGGATTGTCCCGTCGCCCGCTCCTGGAGCCGAATCTGAACGCTTCGGGGCTGCTGTGCCTGTCGGTCGGCCTGCTGGGGTTGATGCTGTCCGAGACCGTCAGCCTGCCGGTCGAGGAGGGGGCGGCGCGGAATCCGGCGGAGCCCTCCGGTCGCGAGAATCATCGGCCGCCGCTCACACCGGGCAAGGCCAGTGCGACCATGAAACAGGTGATTGAGAACACCCCCCTGCCCCCGTCGTTGAAGAACCAGCAGCCGCAGGTGATCGTCCAGCGCGTGCTGGCCAGCCTGGCGCACCTGGGCCTGGTGGTCGGGCTGATCGCGATCGGATGGCGACATTTCGAACGGCCGATCACGGGCATGGCGATGGCCGCGTGTTATCTGCTGCTGCCGTACACGCGGATGGCCCTGGTCGACAGTGGCCAGCTCATCGCCGCGGCGATGATCGTGGGAGCCGTGTTCTGGCATCTTCGCCCCACGGTGGCGGCGGTCCTGATCGGTCTGGCGGCCGGCTGGATACCGGCCTGCCTGGGACTGGTCGCCCTCTGGTTGGGGTTCTTCCGGGGACGAGGCGCCCTGCGGTTCCTCGTGGTGGCGACCGCCGTCGTGTCGGGCTGTGCGCTCCTGGGACACTCGGTACCTGTCCTGCGAGACTGGGCACGGGCCCTGGGCGCGCGGAGCATCACGGAAGTCGGTCTGTGGCCCCAGACCGAGCCGCCGTCCTCGGCGAGTTTCTGGGTGAGCATGGATTCGAGCTTCCGGCTCCCCGTGCTGATCGCCTACCTGGCCCTGGTGATCTGGTCGATGATCGCGTGCGCAGGAAAGGGGCTCGCCGAGCTGATCGCCCTGTCCGCGGCCCTGTTGGCCGCCAGCCAGTTCTGGTATCTCGACAAGGGGGGCGCCCTGGTCATGCTCTATCTCCCGCTGGCCATCACGATGATGTTCCGCCCGACCCTGAGTTCGCGCCGACCCCCCACTCCCGCACTCCGTCGCCGCGCCGACCGTCCCTCGCTCTCACCCTCGTCCTGAACGCGCCCAGCCCCTGTCGGTTCCGGCCCCGTTGGGAATCGAAACCCGCCGGGTCTCGACGAGAGCCGCCCACTTGCCGCCAGCGGTCTCGGAGGTCAGAATCGAGTCGGGGATTCTCGGATCTACTCGGCCCGAACGTACCAGGGGACCCTCCCGATCATGAGCTTCATCCTGACCTACGACGCCATTGCTGGGCGAATCGATCACTCGCTGCTCGGACCGACCCTCGGCGGATCCGAACTCGAAGAGGGATGCCGGCTGGCCGCCCGATACGGTGTGGCCAGTGTCTGCATCAAGCCGTATGCGGTCGCCCTCGCAGCCCGGCTCTTGAAAGGTTCCGGGGTCGCGGTGGGCACGACCGTGGGCTTCCCACATGGTGGTCATGCCTCGGCGGTGAAAGTCCTCGAGGTGCGTCAGGCCATGGCCGATGGGGCGACGGAGCTGGATATGGTCATCAATATCGGACAGGCGCTTGCCGGCGAGTGGGATGCCGTCGCTTCCGATATCGAGGCCGTCACGCGGGCTGCCCACGAGGGCGGGTCGCTCGTGAAAGTCATCTTCGAGAACTGTTATTTGAACGACGAACAGAAGATACGGCTCTGCCGGATCTGCGGGGAGGTTGGCGCCGACTATGTGAAGACCTCCACAGGCTACGGGACGGGAGGCGCCACGCTGGATGACCTTCGCCTGATGCGGCAATCTTCGCCGCCGCACGTCAAGTTGAAGGCGGCCGGCGGTGTGCGCGACCTGCCGTCGATGATCGCGTGCGCCGAGGTGGGCTGCGATCGAATCGGTGCCTCGCGAACCGCCGAGATCCTGGACGAGCTCAAGACCCGTCTGGCGACGTGAGCTGTTCCACACCCGCGCTCGAGCCGACGATCAGGAGATCGCACAGTCCGATGAAGAGGCCGGTCTCGAGGACGCCCGCCAGACTCTGGAGCTGCGTGTCCAGCAAGCTCGGATCGGCGATGGCCGGAAACCGGCAGTCCACGATGACGTTTCCCCCGTCCGTGAGGATGAGGGTGCCGTCTCCGCCCCGTCGGATCGAAGTCGAGGCGCCGAGTCGCTGCAACAGGCGCTCGGTGTGCTTCATCCCGAACACGCTCACTTCCACGGGAATCGGTGCGGATTGACCGAGTTGTGCGACGCGCTTCTCGTCCGCGATCATCGTGACACGACGGGCGGATGCCGCGACCACGATCTTCTCGCGCAGCAAGGCACCCCCCCTGCCCTTGATCATCCGGAACTGCGGATCGATCTCGTCAGCACCGTCGAGATTGATGTCCAGCGCCCCGACCTCGTCGAGGTCGCGCAGCGGGATCCCGAGGCTTCGCGCCAGCTCGGCCGTCGATCCACTGGAGGGGACCCCGATGATGCTCAATTCCTCGTTCTGGATTCGATCCGCGAGGTGTCGAACCATCAGTACCGCCGTCGAACCCGACCCGAGCCCGACGGTCATGCCGTCTTCGACCAGGCTTGCCCCGACCCGGGCGGCTCGCCCCTTGGCGGAATCGTTGTCTGCTGGCACGGCATTACGCCCTGAAACTCGTGGTGCGGCTTACCCCAAGGACAACCGCGATCGGGGCGACCAGATTCGAACTGGTGACCTCCTGCTCCCAAGGCAGGCGCGCTAACCAGGCTGCGCTACGCCCCGCGTAGTCTCGTTCCGTACACCGTCGCAGAGTCATGACGCGAAACCCTGGCCACGATCGCGGCTCCTTCCGAGCCATTTTCCGCCGCCAGCTCGCGGGAGGTTCGCCATCCCAGAGTCGATTTCAAGTCTCCGCGGGACTGTACCAAGGCATGTTAAGCCGCATCAGGCGTCGGCGTCAAGCGAGGTTCGGAGTGATTGAACAATCAAGTGTTGATGGTTTTTGTGCCTGGCGAAGTTTGGCCGGAGACGCCTCTCGATCGCGATGGCAGCACGGGTCTGCCGGCTCGGTTTCACCCGGCTCGGTGGCCAGGACCGCGATGATCGCTCACGAGACGGTGTGGAACTGCGGCCAGCGGAACTTCAGGCAGAGTGCCGACTCGTCGGGCGATTCGAGTTGCCCTCCATGGGCCTGGAGAATCCGCGCAAGAAGAGGCAAGACCACGGAATGCGGCGGTGGGGTTGGGTTAGAGCCTGGGCCGATGGCGAAGAATGAAGTGCACGGAAGGACCTTCGATTGCTCTTTCCAGGACACTTCAAAGGATCCGTCGTGAATCCTCCATCCGACCCGCGTATGCGTCCCCCTTTCCGTGGACTCCGCCCTCCAGGACGCTAGAGCATCCAGGCCGATCCCGAGTTGAATCGGATCGAAATCGCCGACATCCTCTTGAGCCGGTGGATCAAGATGGAGCGTTCGCTCCGTGCCCTGCAATGACGATTGCCATTTCGGTGCACGGTCCGAGATGAGCAGGCCGAGGGAGGAACGAACCATGGTCAATGTCATGGGTCGGTAGAGCGCCTGAAGATGGTCGAACAACACCTCGATCTGCTGGTATTTCCGTTCCAGGTCGCCCCAGCACGAGGGAATCCTCTCCCTGGCCTCGCGACGGAAGAGGTACAGGCTCATCTTCATGCCGTTAAGCGAATTTCGGCAACGATGACTGAATCCACTCAACAATCGCCGAAGTTCGTGGAGCTTTTCCGGATCGGTCATCACAGGGGGTATCGAATGGGCAAGGAGCGTCGGCTCGGCGGCAGTCGCCGACTCATGAGGTCTTACACTCGGTTGCTTTGGCGGACTTCGCCTAAGATTCAAACCAACTGGCATGGCTGCGCGTCTCGGAATTCTTTCATTTGGAGAGGAACCCTGTTAAGCAAACCCGATGCCGCGCGCTCGAGCCCTGGGTGGCGGAATGGCGCAACCACTTCGGACCTCCCGAGGTAGGTGGGAGGAATTGAAGCGTCTCCGTTCGGTTCCGGTTCGGTACCGTGAATCCGAATTCTCCAAAACCACTGCGCCCGAGGACGAAATGGGAAGCTACCTTGGTAATCCTGTGGGTAACGGGGCCAGGACGGGCGCCAATTTCAATTATGTTGGGGGTCGTTCGCGGATACCACCTGTCAAAGAACGCTCGAGGATGGAGAGCCCCTAATAAAACGAGGACAGGCGCCTCGAAAACTCGGAGCCCGTCCCCGCTCGTTTTTTAAGCCTGTCGGGTCATCATTCGGAATCGGACTCGGGGTGAGTCTGAAACAGGCCGGTCAGGCGATCGAACTCCTCACGGGAATGGTAGTCGATGATAATCTGACCGCGTTCCGGCGTCTTGGCTCGGATCATCACGGTGGTCCCGAGTCGGCGGTGAAGGACCTGCTCGAGATCGAGGATATGGGGGGACTTGGCATCGGGAGGATGAGCGGGATCCTTGCGGACCCTGGGGCGACTGGGCGTGGGGACACCGGTCGCGACGAGGGCCTCCGTCTGGCGAACCGAGAGATGGTCGGCCACGATGCGACGGCAGGCGATCACGCGGGCCTCGGGGTCGTCGAGCCCCAGCAGTGCGCGGGCGTGTCCCTGACTGATCTGATTGGAACGGACCGCCTGAAGGACCTCGTCGGGAAGCTCGAGGAGGCGGATCAGGTTGGAGACCGTCGAACGATCGAGGCCCAGCCGGCCCGCCAGCTCTTCCTGAGTTCCGCCGTAGCGCGCGAGGTAATCGCGGAATGCGGCGGCCTTGTCGATCGCGTTGAGATCCTCGCGCTGGAGGTTCTCGACCATCGCGATCTCGAAAACGCGTTGATCGTCGAGGTCGAGGACGCGAGCGGGGATGTCCTGGAGGTGGGCCTCGATGCTGGCGCGAAGCCGACGTTCGCCGGCGATGAGCTGGTAGCGCGTGCCGACGGCCCGGACCAGGATCGGCTGGAGCATCCCATGCTGCCGGAGCGAGCCGGCCAGCGAAGCAATTTCCTCCGGGTTGAACTGCCGGCGGGGTTGAAACGGATTGGGATCGATCAGATCGACGGCGACCTGAAGCTGCTCGGCCGTCTCGAACGATCCGGGTTCGAATCCCCCTTCCTCACGCCCCAGCAAGGCTTCCAGGCCGCGTCCTAGACGACGTCGATTCACGGTCGTTGACCTCCATGACAGGTTCCGCGTGAGCCCAGACGTCCGTGGCCCGGGCGGCGTCGGTCAGCCAGACCAGGTCCTTCAGGACCGGCCGGGGAGCGATCGTGGAACTGAAGACACGCCGCAATCGCGCAGGAGCCCTTGACTCCGCAGAACGCACGGGATCGTATCGGCCGCGACGAGGGGTGTAAAGTTCAGTTCGCTCTCTCTTTATCGGCTCATCAGGCGTCGAGCATCGGCTTCGAGAGTCTCGCTATACGTGATCGGGTAATCGGGGGTGGAGTCGAGACGGATCAGACGGTCCGGCAAGGCGGCGAGCTGCTGCCGGCAACGCTCGCGGATGGTCTCCAGCGAAGGGAACGGTCTCGCCAGACGTCCGGCCTGGATGATCGGGACCAGGAGCGGCTCACCTTCGGCCGATTCATCGGCGCGCGTGACGTGGTCGCCGACGAACTGCCCTGCCGCGTCTCGACGGCGGAAGACCTGCTTGGCCATGGGATAGGTCTTCTTGCCCGGGCTGAGCTTGAACTTGCCCTCGCCGTCCAGCTCGACCAGCTTGTACACCATCCCCAAAGCCGGGGCGTCGCGAGACGTGATCAACTCGGTACCGACGCCGAAACCGTCGATCGGCGCGACCCGCTTCGACCAGCCGGGCGATCCGGTATTCGTCGAGGTCGCCGGAGGCCATGATCTTCACGCCGGCCCGTCCGCGATCATCGAGGATCGTGCGCGACCGCCGCGACAGGTCGTCGAGGTCACCACTGTCGATCCGGACGGCCTGGATGGGTCGCCTCGACGGCCGCGGCATCGCCGGACGCCCTCGATCGTGTCGTAAGTGTCGACGAGGAGAGTGGTGGATGCCCCGAAGACCTGCGCGAACGCCTGGAACGCTTCGGGCTCGCTGGCGAAGGCCTGGACCCACGAGTGGGCCATCGTCCCCGACGCGGGAATTCCCAGCAGCCGAGCGGCCTCGACGTGGCTGGTCCCCGCGAAGCCGGCAAGGTAGGCGGCTCGTGCCGCGAGGAACCCGGCATGAGGGCCGTGCCCGCGGCGCGCTCCGAACTCGTAAAGAGGCCGGCCCCCGGCCGCCATGACGGTCCGAGCCGCCTTCGATGCGACCAAGGTCGGATAGGCCAGCGCCGCAACCAGATACGTCTCGAGCCATTGCGCCTGGGGCAGCGGGGCCGTGACCCGCAGCAGGGTCTCCCCCGGGAAAACCACGGTCCCCTCGGGGACGGCCCAGACGTCTCCTTCGAACCGAAGTCCCGCGAGTGAGTCCATGATCGCCGGATCGATCCCCGCGAAGACCGGCCAATGCCGGATCGCCTCGACCTGGTCGGACGCGAAGGCCAACCGGAGCACGTCGCCGATCGCCTGCTCGAGACCGGCAAACACCATGTAGGCGCGGTTTGCCGGCATCTTCCGCACGAACAGCTCGAACGACGCGATCCGATTCGCCATCCCCGATGCGAAATACCCGACGATCATCGTCAGCTCGTACAGGTCGGTGACCGGCCCAAGCGCATCGGGATTGGGCCAGAGCGAGACGGGTGGTTCCGGATTCATGGGCTTATCTCGGATGGTTTCGGTCTCAGGAGCAGCAGCGGAGCCGACAGGTCCCCTGCCCCATTCATAGCTGCCGACGGTTCGATGTCCAGCAAGGTGGGCAGGTTGAGCGTGGTCGCGACCTCGCGGACCACGGTCCAGCGGTCGATCAGGCCGGCAAGACGCTCTCGTCCTCCGCGCTGTTGACGGATCATCGCCATGTCGAGTAGGGCCCAGGATCTTGGATTCCCCGTTGCGAGCAGATGCTCCAGGTCGGGCTGAGGATACACGGGAATCCGACCCGCAAGGTAGAACGTGACCGGTGGACGAACATAGAGACGTAGGGCCCTGGCATCCTCGGGGAGGTCGCGTGAGAGGATTCGGCAGGCTTGCCGTAGGGAGTCGGATGGACCGAGCATGGTCGAGACTGTGTGCGCCGGCGACATGATGTCCCGGCCAATCCCGAAGAAGAAGACGAACAAGCAAATCACTCCGAGAGCGACGATCGGATCCCGGGGCGTCGGGAGGATTCCGCCTCGACCGGTCCCAGGTTCGACGGCGTTGAATCTCCTCAGGATCACCGCAAACCCGCCCCCCATGAATAGCCAACCGAATGCCTCGACCGGCAGCCAGAGACGAGCATAGGGATGATAGAGCGGCGTCATGAGAAAGAGGACGAGCCAGCCAGCCAACAGATGGACCATCGAGGTCGTCAATCTCTTGGAGTCGAGTGCGGTCGTCCACACCAGAAGGATGACCAGGGCCAGGCCGAGCAATTCGGTTGCACCGATCACCACGAGGAACCCGACGGGAAGCAAGGTCCGACGCAGCCGCCCAAGTTCCTGGAATCGGTCCCGTGTCGCCCCCCACGCCCCCACGGCCGCCACAAGGCCGGCGAGGAGGTCCCACGCAACTCCCGCGGCAAGGGCCCTCGCTTGTGAGAGTTGGATGTGGAGATGACCGAGCCAGGAGGAAATCCCGTCCACGTAGCCCCGGTGGTGTGCCAGCAACGAGGCATAGCCCCCGTGCGAGTCCACGAATCGGTACCAGGGCCAGTAGACGATCGCAGCCACCAGTGCGGCCAGGAGTCCCCATCCCCAGATGGCGAGCAATGTCTTCGGGGCTCCGCGCATCGGGATGGGACAGCAAGCAGACCACCGCACTGATCGCGACGAGGACGCCTCCGATCCATCCGTTGTACTTGAAGAGCTGCGCGACGCCGACCGACAGTCCCAGCATCACCGCTCTCGAGAAACCGGGCCGCTCCAGGAAGCGCTGCCCCGCCCCGATCGCCAGCACCCAGGTCAGCAAGAACGTGGCGTCGGTGAGCGCCATGCGCGAGAACGCGATATGCGGCCCGGAGAATGCAGCGTAGGCTGCGGTCGCGGCCCCTGCCCCGCGGCCGAACGTCCGACAGGCCACCCAGCCGACCGCGGGGATCGTCAGCGTCCCTGCCGCGATCGAGACGAGGATCGCCGGCGTGTCGCCAATGCCCAGGAACATGTAGGCCCAACCGACGAGGAATGGGAAGCCGGGCGGTGCGTACGGGATCGTCGTCGGATCGAGTCCCAGCAAGCCGCTCGGCGAGAATACCCACAAGCCGGCGAGCGCATAGATCCCCTCGTCGAAATGGACCAGTCCGAGCCGGCCCAGCGACCAGAGTCGGAGCGTACCCCCGACCAGGGTCAACGCCACCACGACCCAGAGTTCGCGCGCGAGGCCGGGATCACGTCGCCAGGAGATTCCGCTCATGCGGTTCGATTCTAACGGGCTGAGCGGCCTCCGGTAAATCCGCCTCGATTCCACCCCCCTGCCCTCAAACCGGTTTCACGTGGAACCTCAGAACGGAAACGGCGGCCCGCCCCGTTGCCTCGGTACAATCCCGATCTGGTATGATCCGGGGAGCGATCGCGATCACGATCACCAAGAGACACTCCCGTTCGTCGGATCCCGAGGAGGAGCCATGACCATCTCGGTCTTCACGGATCGGCGCATGATCGAACATCGCGTCCCGGCTCATCACCCGGAACGCCCCGAGCGGCTCCAGGCGATTCTGCGGCAGCTCGAGCGAACGGGATATCTCAAGACCTGCCCCAGCGGCCTGGTCCGCGAGGTCACGCACGAGGAGCTGTCGCGCGTCCACAAGGGCAGCTACCTCGAGGAAGTCAAGGAGCTCGAATCCGGGGGCGGCGGGATGCTGGACCCCGACACCTGGCTGCGGCCCGGGTCGGGCCTGGCGGCCCGGCTGGCCGCGGGGGCCGCGGTCGAAGCCGTCTCGTTCGTCATGGCGGCTCCGGGACGTCGTGCCCTCTGCCTGGTTCGTCCCCCGGGCCACCACGCAAGGCCCGCGGCCGGGATGGGATTCTGCATCTATGGCAATGTCGCGATCGCGGCGGAGGACGCGCTGGCGCGGTTCGATTTGAACCGAGTGCTGATCGTTGACTTTGACGTCCATCACGGCAACGGTACACAGGAGATTTTCTACGAGACGTCGCGCGTCGGCTTCCTCTCCATCCACCGCCACCCCTTCTATCCCGGGACGGGAGCGAAGACGGAAACCGGGACCGGCGATGGACTCGGCTCGACGCGGAACATCCCCGTGACTTATGGCACGCCTCGCGGCGAGTATCACGCCGCGTTCCGGGCGGGCCTGGAGACTCTTGCCGACAAGGTCCGCCCGGACCTGGTGCTCATCAGCGCGGGCTTCGACGCACATGCCGAAGATCCCGTCGGAGACCTCGGGCTGGATTTCGAGGACTTCGCGGCACTCACGAAGGCGATCGTCGCCGTTGCGGAAACCCATTCCGCCGGGCGAATTGTCAGCGTGCTCGAAGGAGGCTACAACATCCCCATCCTCGCGGGATGCGTCGAGGTCCATCTTCATGCACTCGGGGCGGAAGCCGGACGTCAGTGACGACTGATGGAGTCCGGCAATTATCGCTCGCGGGCCGACGACCCGCGGCTTGAAATGGCGAACACCGAGAGTGACCCCGACGGGATTTGAACCCGTGTTGCATGCGTGAAAGGCATGTGTCCTAGACCAGGCTAGACGACGGGGCCATCATGCTCTCCGACGATAGACTGTAAACGGGCTCAGGTCGCGTGGTCAAGCGAACCCGGGGAATCGGCCGCATCCGTCGATCGACGCGCCTGCCGAAGGAATGGGTTGCAGCCGGACTCCTGACGCGATAGCCTAACGTCTTCGACCGACCGGAATGGCCCGATCGAGGGACGAAGCCGGGGATGCAACATGATCAAAATCCTGATGATCACGGGGGACGCTGGCGAGGCCCAGGAGATCTATTACGCCAAGTTCCGGCTGGAGGAGGAAGGCTGGCAGGTGCACATCGCGGCGCCTCAGAAGCGCGCGTTCCTCTCCGTCGTCCATGACTTCGAGCCCGGATTCGACACGTATACCGAGAAGCCGGGCTACCGGGTGCAGGCGGACCTGGGACTGGGCGAGGTCGTCGCAGAGTCTTATGACGCGCTGGTCCTTCCTGGCGGTCGGGCCCCGGAATACTTGCGAAACCGCGAGGACGCCGTGGCGATCGTCCGGCACTTCGTCGAGGCGGGTAAGCCGATCGCGGCCAACTGCCACGGGCCCTTGCTGGTTCTGGCAGCCGGAGGTGGCCGCGGGAAGACCCTCACCGCCTATCCGGATCTCCGGCTCGACATCCGAAACGCGGGGGCCGAGTTCGTCGATCGGGAGGTCGTCGTGGATGGTCCCCTGGTCACGGTGCGCGGTTGGCCCGACAACGGGCCCTGGATGAAGGAATTCATCCGAGTCCTGAAGTCTCGAAATTCGAGTTGACCGGCTCGGTGTTCGATCGCGCACGTAACGGTCGTCGCCAGGCGAATCGTGAAACCGGGTAACCCGGTTCGGATCCCCATGGCATGCGCAGGCCCGCGCTGTCTCAGATTTCCGAGCGACCCACTTTGGCGCCCTGATCCGAGGCACGGGCCTGATTCTGAATCGCCTCATAAACCTCACGGCGATGGACGGTGACATCCTTCGGAGCCTCGATGCCAAGACGCACCTTGTCTCCACGGATCTCGATCACCGTGACCGTGATGTTGTCGTTGATGATGATGCTCTCGTTTTTCTTACGGGAGAGAACCAGCATTGCCGCTCCCCTCTGGTGCCCGTTGTGCTGGGCGCGGTCCATCCATTGCTGTGAGTACGCATTGATCCAGGAAATGACGGAATGCACATCATCACCAACCTGTGATTAGGCAGACCGTCTTCAATGAACTGTACATGCTGAAACGAAGCGGTCAAGGGGATGCGCATTTTTTTCAACGTACCTAACCCCCCGAGACCGAACGAATTCGTTCGATCTCAGGTTTCGCAGTTGGGGTCATTCGGGTCGTGATTGGCGCGGGCTAGTCAGGGTGTGAGGAAGGCCGTAGCCGTTGATTTAAAAAGGAGTTGAGGAGGATCGAACGAGCCTCACATCGCATCCGGACACGCGAGGGCGTCCTACTCCTCGGAGGCTGCGGAATAGCGTCGATAGAGATGGCCAAGGCCCAGGTCGAAGATTTCCGCCTCGATGTCTTCGGTACTGGTTGGGTGGATCGTCTCGCGCAGCTCCTGGACCAGGAGTTCGATAAACTTGGCACGTGCGCGCTGGAGGTTCTTTCGAAAAGCTTCGGCTCGGACCGGGGTCCGCGTGATCTCGCCGAGTTTCTCGGCGATTTCCTCGATCGACGCGTCGGGGTGATCGCGTCGAAGCTGGAGAACGGTTGCGTAACGATTCTTCGGCGTCGTGGCCTGGTAGGTCTCCAGACGCGACCAGACCCGGTTGATCACGGCCTCGCGCCAGACACGGTCGAAATCCTCATCGGGACGGCTGGCATCGAGCAAGTCGCCCGGGGGGAGCGATTGGAGCTTCCGGGTGCGGAAGTGGTCGATGATCAGCCGGTGGAGGACGGTTCGCAAGTAGTCACGGAACCGGCCTTTGCTCTTATCGGCCCCGGCCAACTTGCCGGTCAGGAGCTTGGTCCAGAACTCCTGGAGGACTTCGTCGGCCAGATTCTTGTCGCGGACCTTCAGATGGATGTAGCGCGTGAGGGCATCGTGATACCGGCCGACGAGGTCTTCCATCGCGGCTTGGCTCTTCGGGCCCGGCGTATGGGCGCTGCTGATCGTCGTCCAGATCGTCGAGATGTCGGTGAGCCGCTCTTCACTCATCGCATTCATCCGCCTTGGCCAAATCGTCCTGGTCGGGCCGGCTGATCGAGGTCGGGACAGAAAGAGCAAAGACGACGGGTCCGCAACCGGTCGTTTCACGTGGAACGGGACCACAACGCGATCGCGCGTTCTTCTCAGGTGACCGTTGTATCAAAATCCCCGAAACTTGTCATCGTCACCGCGGGAGGCATTCGACCCATTGTCCGCGTATCAACGGAACGACCCCTCGCAAGGCGGTCGCTCGAGCTGGCGTGGAGAACCCCTCGTTGAGATCGGACTACCACATTCCGCCGAGAGTCACTTGGAGAGATTCGGCGCGATTACGCCCGGCAGGACTCGAACCTGCGACCGACGGTTTAGAAAACCGTTGCTCTATCCTCCTGAGCTACGGGCGCGACAGAACCGGGGCAGCTCGTGACGACAACCCTGCACCGGACCGGAGCACCCCATCTTCCGACGAGCTGCGCCCGGCAGGATTCGAACCTGCGACCTGCGGTTTAGGAAACCGCCGCTCTATCCTACTGAGCTACGAGCGCGGAGTCGTCTCTGATCAAGAATTGTCCGGCATCGTGGGGTTTCCTGTCAACTTGCTTGCCGACCGCCTCCAGGAATTGCAAGATGACGATCATGTTTGAGGAGAAGACCACGGACCGCCAGTCGGGAATCCGTTGACGCGGTCGTGAGGACGGTTCGATCGGCGTGTTGGAGGAACGAGGAGGACTGCGCGGATGGATGGGGCAGCACGAGTTGCGGTCGTAACCGGGGGAGGGCGCGGGATCGGTCGAGGCATCGTCCTGGCCGTGGCCGAACTGGGTTTTACCATCGTGGTGAACTACCGGTCCGACCTTGAGGCGGCGGTGGCAACGTGTCGGGAAGCGGAAGCGCGCGGGTCGCCGCGGGCGGTGCCGATCCAGTCCGATATCGCGGACCTGGCCGAGGGACGGCGTCTGGTGTCGGATTCCCTAGCGGTGGCGGGACGAGTTGACCTGTGGGTCAACAACGCGGGGGTGGCCCCAGATCGTCGGCTTGACCTTATGGAGACGACCCCCGCCAGTTGGGACCGCGTTCTGGACACGAATTTGCGCGGGCCGTTCTTTCTCACCCAGACCGTGGCGCAGGCGCTCCTCGAGTTGCGAGCCAACGGCGTCGTCGCCGAGCCACGGATCGTCTTCATCACGTCGATCTCGAGCCGGTTCGCCAGTGTCTCTCGGGGCGAGTATTGCGTGTCGAAGGCGGGGCTGAGTATGGTCGCGCAGCTCTTCGCGGTCCGGCTGGCCGGGATGGGCATCGGCGTTTATGAGATCCGACCCGGCCTCATCGAAAGCGACATGACCCGGCCGGTTCGCGCGGCGTACGACGAAAAGATTGCACGTGGACTCATCCCGGCCGGCCGATGGGGACAGGCCGAAGATGTCGGACGCGCCGTCGCCGCCATCGCCGCAGGCGCATTCCCCTACTCCGCCGGAAGTGTCTTCGATGTTGACGGCGGGTTGAGCCTACAGGTCCTCTGATCGAACCCTGTGTCAGCACGTGTCTTGGGGCGCGGGGCACGGGAACACTTCGCCGGGCGCATCGAGGCTGAGTCCTCCGCGCGAGTTGGGAAGGGCTGTCACAGCCGACCGCTGGCGTTGTACAATAACGGCAACCGAATTGGGCGGGGCCGGTTGCTAAACTCTCCTTAGGTGCTCCCGGTCGGGGAGAACCCAAGCCGGCAACCGTCGGCCATATCCACCGTCCCCGAGTCCGTCACCCGCGATTGATGTTCGATGGCCCGCTCATTCTCGATCGTCCGCACGATTCTCCCGGCGGCGACCCGAAGGGCCACGCGGGAATGATACTGGCCGAGCGATCCGATGGGGACGAGGATTCTCCGGCAAACCAGGTCCTTGGTGAGGAAGAACTTCGGGCAACGCGATGGAAGAGTCTAGTTCGCGAGCTGACCCTCCGCGTGACTCCGTGCCCGACCTGAGGATCGGGAGTTACCGAATCCTCGAACCGCTGGGTAGCGGCGGGATGAGCACGGTCTATCGGGCCGTCCATGCCCAGACCGGTCACGAGGTCGCGGTGAAGGTCTTGATCCGGACGCTTACCCGCAACTCCACGCTGCTCCAGCGATTCCTGCGCGAGGCGCGCAGCGCGGAGACTCTCGAACACCCTAACATCGTCTCGATTTACGATCGCGGGATCGACGAGGGGCGGCATTACCTGGTGCTCGAGTATGTCCGCGGCGGCGACTTCCACGATTACATCCAGCGCAACGGCCCGCTGTCGGTATCCGACACGATCGCGGTGATCCGAAGCGTCGCCAGCGGCCTCCGATACGCGGCGAGCCGCGGACTGATCCATCGAGACATCAAGCCCTCGAACATCCTGAGGACGGCCGGCGGTGAGGTCAAGATCATCGATCTGGGCCTGGCCCTCCAGTCGGATTTCGAGGATGAACGCGTGACGCGGGAGGGAACGACGGTCGGCACCGTGGACTACATGGCGCCGGAGCAGGCACGCGACAGTCGGGCGACCAGCATCCTGAGCGATATGTACTCCTTGGGTTGTACCTTTTATTACCTCCTCGCCGGGGTGCCGCCGTATCCGGGCGGCGACATCACGGACAAGTTGACGCGCCACGCTCGATCGCCCGTGCCGGATATTCGGGACCTCCGACCGGATATCCCGGCCGCCATCTCGGGGATCATCCTCCGCATGATGGCGAAGCATTCCGACGATCGCTTTGTTGACTACGATCAACTGATCGCGGCGCTGGAGGCAACTCCGAGCGACCCTGATGCTCAGGGGGAAGGGTTCGCCCTGGCTCCGATGGAATCGGAGCCGGACCACGATTGGCGTGCTGTCCCGGCCGAGTCATGGGGGTCCGTCTCACGGGGGGAAGCACCCTCGAACGGCTCCGGCGAGTCGCTTATCTCCATGGAGTCGCTCGGTAGCTTGGCGGAACTGGCTGGCGAGTCACGCCCGGCCCCCGCGAGAACGCCGGCACATGGTCCGGCCCCGATCATTCCGCGAGCCGGCGGGATCGGCGTCGCGCCCGAACCCGAGGAAGTCGAGACTCCGATCGAGGCTGTCACCTCGACGACCCGACCGTCAGCCCCCTCGTGGATCCTCTCCTCCGTAGCGATTGGGGCATCGCTCGTCATGCTACTGATCGGCCTCAACCAATTCCTGGCGGGCATCAGGGGATCCGCCCAGGTCGACGAAGAACCAATAGAGTCCGAGCCGGTCATTGTGCTGGATCGGGCCGCTAGCCCGGTGGTCCGTCCCGCTGCCACGTCGCACCCGAATTCCGGCGAGCTCACGCGTCGGAAGACCGGACCCGAGACGCGCGATCCGCCAATCCCGAGTCGTCCGTCGCCCTGGGAAGAGCCCGAGGATCGGGAGTCGATCCCCGGAAGCGAGGTGCGGCTGGCGGCCGAGATGCTGGGTTCCCGCCAGAATCTTCCCGAGTGGACCCGGGTGCCGCTCTCCGGGCACACTGAGACTCCGTTCGTCGTGGTGCGACGGGTCGCGGGGCCGGGCGGTACCCCGTCCATGCCCACTCTCCAGAGGGCGCTGGATGAGTTCGGCGGGGGCACAATCGAGGTGGCTGACCAGGGACCACTCCCGATCGAGGATGTGCGGATCTCGGGGGAATCCCGCCTCATCCGGGCGCGTCCGGGCTTCCGGCCGATCCTCCGTGTCGAGCGGTCGCGGCTCGACGCATCGCAACCGCACTCCGCAGTCCTCAACCTCGAGAAGAAGAACATCACGCTCGAGGGGATCGACCTGATCCTCAACGTTCCCGACCTGACCTTGCAGACAGCTTTGTTCGCCTGTGGGAACTCGAACCTCACCCTCCGCGATTGCACGATCACGATCCTCAACCCCGCGAACAAGCCGTTTGCGCTGATCCGAGCCCAAGCCGAGTCGCTGCCTTCACGGCCCACTCGGATCCGCCTCGAGCGAACCGTAGTGCGGGGGCGATTCGGCAAGCTCGGGCCGGTCATCGATTTCTCGGGCGGGGCCGGGGACCTCATCCTGGACCGGGCGATCATCCTGTACGAAGCCGGTCCACTCGTCCGGATCTCGAGGCCGGAGGACGGGGCGGAGCATCGGCTTGGCTTCATTGACTCCGTGATCGCAGGCCCGGGGCCGATCGTCCAGCGCGCATCGGCGGCGGTAGGGAGCCGATGCAAACCGCTGGTCTTTCGCAGCTACGGGACGGCCTTCGGCCGGCTCCAGGAAGAGGGGATCGCCAGCATCATCTCTTCAGAGTTGGAGGGAACCGCAGTTCAGCAGGTCGATTGGGCCGGGGATCGAAACCTCTACGCGGGGTGGAAGGGATTCTTCGCTCGGGGCAACGACCGCGATCCGACGATCGGCATCGATGATCTCAAGGCGGTCCGTTCCACGTGGAACGCGACGGAACGGGACAGTCTCGAGATCTGGTTCCCCTGGCGGCGACCGTCGGACGCGGATCTGGCGACGGTCGCGCCGGCGGGACTTCAGCCCTTCTTGTTGGACCGGCCCACCTTGCTGAGTCAGGCACCGTCGCCCTGGCCGGGCCTGTTCGAGAAAACCGTCGGGCACTATCTCACACCCATCGTTCCCGAGCCGGTCTGGACGGCACTGCCATCCCCACGCGTGGGAGGGGCCATCGCCAAGAAACTCCAGGCCAAGACGCCGGACGGTTTCGCCAGGGGGACGATCTCTGGACGTGCCCCTCAATCGGCGCCGGCACCGGCCGCCGATCTGGTCGAGCTGTCCATGAACGCGTCGGATCCGCAGTGGAATGGGGACCTCGGCGCCTTCATGCGCGATCACCTGTCCTCGGCCAAAAAGCACGTGCGAATCCGCGTGCAGGGCTCGGGGGCACATCGCTTCACGCCGGTCCAGATTCCCATCGGCCTTCAAATCGAGATCCGGGTCGAGCCGGCGACTCCGGGATCGGAGCCGCTCTCTTGGTCCTCCGAATCCAAATCGAGCGGTGGAGCCCTGATCGAGGTCCACGGTGGGGCTCTCGTCCTTTCCGGCCTCATCCTGCGCCACGATCCCGAATCTCGACTTGCCGCATTGATCAAAGCCGAGGATGCCCATCTCGTCCTCTCGGGCTGCCAGCTCACCGTGCCGCAATCATCGCCGGGTGTGACGGGCGGGATCATCGCGTTCCGCGCGGCGACGACTCAGACGATGACGGGCGATCTAACCCACCCGGTTTTCCAATTTACCGTCGATCGCCCCGTTTGCCGCGTTGTGAACACGATCTTGATCGCCAATGGGACGGCGCTGCGGGCGGAGGTCGCCTATGGGTTGATCGCGCTGACTCAATGCGCGGTCGCGGGGGGCGAATCCGCGATCGAACTGCTTCCCGTAGGCGTGGCTCGTCGCCGTTTCGAGGCGGATCTTGTGCTCGATCGCTCGACGATCGTTTCGGATCGGTCGCTTGTTCGTCTTGGTGCCTGGCACGGCTCCCTCCCCGGTCCCTACCGGCCTTGGCTGATCTCGTCGCAGAACTCCGTCTTCTGGACGCTCTCCGATCGGCGAGCTCGGGATCGGGACGCCGTCCTGCTCCGCGCCGACGCCGATGCCCTGGCCGGCGGTCTCCTCTTCTGGCAAGCCGATAACGACGTCCACGACCTGGACCTGGTCACGGCCGCCGGTGACGTCCCGTCTCCGCCGAACCGTGCACGCGATTCACAGCTCCAGTGGCTCAGCCTCTGCGCCTCGAATCACATCAACCGTTTCACCGGCCCGAACGGCGTCAACGGAGTGCACAGCGTCCGGTTCGTTCGACCGGTCCCGCTCCACGCGAGCGGCTCGAGTCGAGGATCTGGCACCGGCTGACCTTGTTCTCGACCCCGACTATCATCCGGGCCGCGCTCGAGCTCGATGTTGGCGCCGATCTGATCCTTCAGGGAATCACGCCCCGCCCCCCGCGCGCCGGTTTGCGCCGCGATTGAGTTGACCGAGCCGGATCCTTCTCTGGTCTGAAGTGCGCCGGTCTGACCTGTGGCTCAATTCGGTTTGCATCCATTGATTCCGCGGCCATCCCTCGCCAATAATTGCCATGAACCCTCCCATCTTCCTGGAATGGAGGCTGAGACTCATCATGCCCGGCTGCAAGATGCTTTGCCTTGGCGTGACAATTCTGTTGTTCGCCCCGAATGCGTCCCGCGCCCAGCACCACCACATGGGCGGGGGCGGGGGAGGGCGCCACATGGGCGGAGGTGGGAACTCTCTCGCCGTGGTGGGCGGTTATCCGGGCTTCTTTGTCATGCCGTTCTACGCCGGCTTCGGGCCGGGCGGAGCCGTCGGCTACCCGGGACTGGTGATGGGGCCGAGCGCATTCGGCTTCGGTCCCTTCGGACCGATGCAGGCTCCGCCGATGTGGCAGCGCGGGCCGCTCCTTCCCCCTCCGCCGCCGGACCTCGCGGCACGGGTGCCGCGCCAACCGGAGAAGGCGGCCCGGGCACCCAGCGATCCCAAGCGCGCCTCCCAGTTGATGACGATCGGCGATCGGCTCTTTCGCGCCGGAAACCTGAAGAAAGCCGAAGAACGCTATCAACAGGCCGTTCGGGCCTCCGCCGACCTGGCCGCGCCCTACGTTCGTCTTGCCCAGCTCGCGATTGTCCGGGGCAATTACACAGTTGCCGCGAACCGGCTTCGCGAGGCCGAGACCGCCCAGCCTGGCTGGCTGGAGACCGCCCCCGACATCCAATCGATCTACGGCGAGCCCGGCGACTTCGCGCGGCAGCTCGCACGCATCGAATCCCATGTCCAGATCCATCCAGACGACCGGGACGCCTGGCTGGTCCTGGCGCGGAATGGTTCCTCTCAGGGCGGACCGGCCGCGCCGCGGACGTGTTCCTGCGACTCGACGACCCCAATCGCAAGGCGGACATCGCCCTGGCCGCCTTCCTCGATGCCAGCAACCAGGTCAAGCCTCCGCCCCAGGACGAGGAGGATTCGCTCAAGTGACTTCCCTACGACATGTTGCTGGAATCGGATGACGAACTGCCCCCAGTCGCGACCAGGGGAGTTCCGCGTGACACGACGGCCTGAGTGTCGCCTGAGTCGCCCCCATTTCCCCCGGAACGGGCATGGCTGAGATTCCTCGCTATTATGCCGCCGCCTGCCAGACCGATCTCCCGTGTCCCCGCCATCGCGACGAGATCGCCGAGCGGGTCGGCTACCTCCTCGGGATGATCGATCGCTCGGTCGTCGGCTATGGGCCGTTTTTCGACATCAGGCTTCTGGTCTTTCCGGAGTTCGCTCACGCGGCTCCGATCTACGAAACTGTCGAGGAACTGGCCGATCGGCTGGCTGTCCCGATCCCCAACGAGCACACCGAGCGCTACGTCAGGAAGGCGCGGGAGAGGGGGGTCTTCATTCAGACGGGCTCATTCCTGGAGGCCGATCCGAGATGGCCGGGAGTCGTCTTCAACACGACATGCCTGATCGGCCCCGATGGGATTCTGAGTCGCTACCGGAAAGTCAACCCGTGGCTGCCCTGGGAGATTCACGCCAGCCCGCATGACCTGGCCGGTTATGACGAGCCGATGTTCCCGGTTGTCGAGACCGAGATCGGCCGACTCGGCGCGGCGATCTGCTACGACTGGCTGTTTCCCGAAGCGATCCGGGCACTGGCCCTGGGCGGGGCGGAGGTCCTGATCCGCGTCTCCGCCTACATGGACCCCTGGGGCGCCACGCCCCCAATGGACTGGTGGACCCTGTTCAACCGCGCCCGCGCCGTGGAGAACTTCGCGTTCGTCGTGGCGGCCAATCAAGGGGCCAGCGCCCGGAACTACCCGCCATTCTCCTGGCCGGGTGGGAGCATGATCGTTGACTACGACGGCCGGATCCTTTCCCAGGCCGACCCGGGACCCGGCGAGAAGATCGTGGTCGGTCCGGTTCGACCTGGCGGCCCTGCGCCGAACGTGAACGGCGACGAGGGCATCATCTGCTTTCCCACCTGCGAGCCGATGCCTATACTGAACTCTACGCTCGGCCAATCCTTCGCCCCGGCGGTCGCACGTCGTGAGCGGGCTCTGAGTAGGCCGTTCTGATGATCGCCGCGGGCTCATTTTCGTTATCTCGTTGCGAGCGGCCGAGTTTGAGTGATTCGATCTCATCCGGTTTCGATCCATCATCTCCGAGGAGTGTGACGATGCCTGCGCGAGTCTTTGGGCGCCTCGCCCTCGTCTTCATCGCGGCGCTTGGCCTCATTGCGGTCTCCGCCTGTCACTCGCAGCCCGAGCCCGAAACCACGATCAAGGAACCATCCGCGCCAGGGGCAGTCGTCCGGGAGTCCGTGGCGGCGGAACCCCTCAAGGACGAGATCCCACCCGACCAGTTGGCCGAGGTGATGGTGAAGCACTTCAAAGGCCTGGGATGCATGGAGCAGTATAAGTATTCGGACGCGATTCAGGCATTTCGGGACGTGCATACTCGTGCCCCTGGGTGGATCCCCGGTGCGATCAACCTGGCCGTTCGCGCTGTTAAATGATACGGGAGTCAAAGCGGAAGCCGCGAAGAAAGGGGGGGCCAACCAGGCGCCCAGCAACTTCGACGAAGCCCTCGATCTCCTGTCCAGGGTCCTGGATCGCGATCCCGACAACCCGTACGCCCATTTCTGCCGGGGCATCATCCTCGAACAACAGGGGAATCTCTCCGAAGCCTTCCACCACTTCAAGCGCGTGACCGAGATCGATCCCAACGATGCGGGCGGCTGGTACTGGATGGGGAGCACTCTACCAGACACGAATAATCCGACGGCGCCGGCGGGTCCCGGACAGGCGCAAGAACAGATGGAGTTGTTCTCCAAGGCTCTCGAACGGGACCCGTACTTGACGCCAGCGATTTACAAAATGTTCATGGCATCCCGTTTCATGAAGAATCCGGCGCGATCGAAAGAGTTGCTCGCCCGCTGGAAGAAGATCGATCCGGATCGCCCCGAGCCGTCACCCGGTCCCGGCACTCTGGCCGGGAAAGTTTATGGCGAGATGGGCAAGTACGCGAGCGTCGTGAATCCATTTCCACGATCCGAGACCGCGGATCCTTCCCCACCACGGCCACCTGACCTCGAACTCACCCGGCCCCTGCAGGTGAAGCTCGCGCCAGACGAACGGTGGGTCAAACCCTCGGATTTCATCGGTCCAGCGGCGGTGATCGGGCGGATTCGCCAACGGTTTGGGGCGGCGGTTGCCGCCTTCGACGCCGACGGCGATGGTAAGCTTGACCTCTATCTTACCTCCGCGGTAATCGGGCCCAAGGGGATTCGTGACATCTTGCTCGTGAACAAGGGGGAGGAAGGCTTCGAGGACGCGTCAGGCGAGTTCGGTTTGACCGGGAACCGTGCGAGCGTAGGCGTGGCGGCGGCCGACTTCGACGCTGACCGGCGTATCGATCTTTTTCTGACGGGAGTCGGCGACAATCGACTGCTACGCAACCGGGCTGGGAAGTTGTTTGAGGACATCACGAGCACGATGAAGCCGATGGGGCCGCCGGCGCTTTCGCTCACGGCCCGCTGGACGGATCTGGACCAGGATGGCGACCTCGACCTTTACATCGTGAACTACTGCGCCACCGCGAATGCGGACCAGGCATTCCGCGACTCCGGTGGACCACCAACGGGCCTGGCCAATTCGGTTTATCGCAACGACGGCAAGCCCGAACCCATCGCGGGTAGCCCCGAACCCGCCTGGGCACCCTTGGCGGTCGCGTGGGAGAACATCAAGGCGAAGGGTGGACTCTCGATCGGCTTGACTCCCTGGGCGGGTGTCGAGGCGCTGGCGGGCGGCCAATCGGCCCACACCGGCATCGCCATCCTCGATATCGACAACGACCGCGACCTCGACTTGGTCTCCGTCGCCGACGGCGCCGAGCCGGTCGCGATCCTCAACGATCGACTTGGCCAATTTCATGTCGCTGTTGTGAAGGGCCTCGCATCGGCCACATCCGCCTCGGGCCTGCTCGTCGCTGACTTCGACGCCGATGGCCGCGCCGACCTGGTCGCGCCGTGCGCGGGAGGGCCGGTGCTCTGTTGGCGGAATACCACGGAGCGGACGACCGTGGAAGGGACTCGGCTCGCCTTCGAGGCATGGCCAATCAATGCCGCGAGCTGGCGATCGGCCCAGGCGATCGACCTGGACCTCGACGGCCGGCCGGACCTGCTCGGTCTGCCGAGCCCGTCGAACCAGCCTCGCGATGTTCATCTGCCGTCCTGGGCTCGCAATGAGGGCAAGCGCCATACGGTTCAGACCCTGCCGCTGCCATTCGAGACCTCTGGGGTCGAAAGCGTGATTGCCGTCGATCTCATCGGTGATCCGCTTCCCGACATTTTGGTCCTGAGGTCTGGCGAGGCGCCGGTCGTTGCCGCCAACAAGGGCAATGGCCGGCACTGGCTGGCCCTCCAACTCGGCGGACATTGGCGAGTCAAGCCCGAGTTGTCTCGGACGAATTCCCACGGTCTTGGGACTCGAGTCATCCTCGAAGGGCAGGGGGTTCGTGCAAGCTTCGACTACACGACTCCAGATTCCGGCCTCGGCCAGTCGATGGCCCCGATCGTTCTGGGGCTCGGCGAGAGCAAGAAGACGGACCTGATCCACCTGCGATGGCCCGATGGGGTCATCCAGTGCGAGCTTAATGTCGCGGCCGACCAGCGGCTGAACCTGGCCGAGAACAACCGCAAAACCGGCAGTTGTCCGGTCCTTTTCACGTGGAACGGTCAACGCTTCGTGTGCATGGGCGACTTCCTGGGCGGCGGGGGCCTTGGCTACCTGGTCGCGCCGGGGGTCTACAGCCAGCCCGACCGCGACGAGGCCGTCGCCATCTCCGGCGATCAGCTCCGGCCAATCGATGGCGTGTTCCGGCTGTCGATCACCGAGCCGATGGACGAGATCGCTTACCTCGACCACGTCCGGCTCGAAGTGGTTGACCGGCCTCCCGGAGTCTCGTCCACACCGGACGAACGATTCGCACCCGAAGGTCCGCGGCCGACTGGCGAACTGATGGCGTGGCGGACGCAAGTCGAGCCGGTCCGCGCCGCGACCTCGAGGGCCGCGACCTGACCGTGATCCTGCGACACTGGGATCGCCGCACCGCGGACGATTTCCGGAAGCGAGCCGGCTGGATCGGCTACGCCGAGGAACACGGCATCGTCCTCGATTTCGGCGATCGCCTCGGCAAGTTCTCGCCCGAGGATCGGCTCGTGCTCTGCCTGGTGGGATGGGTGGAGTATCCTTACTCTCAGACCAACTACGCCGCTGCGACGGCGGGAGTCTCGCTGAAACCTCCGGCCATCGAGCGGCGGCGCGACGATGGAACCTGGGAAATCATCGAGCCCCACGCGGGCTATCCCGCCGGGATGCCCCGGCTCATGACGCTCGACTTGACCGGAAAGCTGAGCGGTCCTCATTGCGAACTTCGAATCAAGACCAACATGGAATGCTACTACGACCAGGCATTCATCGCGGTCCGCGACCGCGCGGCAGAGTCCGCGCTCCGGGTCGCGACGCTTCCCGTGGCCCGCGCCGCACTGGCCTATCGGGGCTACACCCGCGAGGTCTCGCCCGACGGGCGCCTCCCCTTGCTCTACGATTACGACTACGTCGATCCGGCACCGCTGGCGCGGTTCTCGGGCAGGCTGACCCGGTACGGCGACGTAGCGAGGCTGCTCCAGCATGATGACGACCAGCTCTGCCTGATCGGGCCGGGAGACGAGGTGCGGCTCGAGTTCGATGCGGCGGACCTGCCGCCGCTGGCCAAGGGCTGGACGCGCAGCTACGTGCTCCGCTCTTATGGTTATTGCAAGGATGCCGACCCGTTCACGGCCGCCAGCGACACGGTCGGTCCGCTCCCGTCGCGCGGGATGCCGGCCTTCCCGTTCGGACGCGACCTCAGGCGGCCCGGCGATCCCGCTTACGAATCGTATCTCCGAGAATTCCAGACCCGCCCGGCCGGGGAAGGGGGGTGAGCCCCCGGTGTGCTGGTGCGTCAGTGTCCGGCCTCCTGTGCACGTCGAAACAGGTGGAAGAACAGGTGTACCCAGCCGATGCCCGATTTATCGGTGTCAATATAGCACATACTATATTTAGTTATTTACTCCTACTGAATCGTGCATGCGCCCCATTTGCGGCCCCTCGAACCAGCGGGCCGCTACCCCGCGATCGGCAAGGGGGAGATCGACCGGGCCGACGGGGAGGTGCAGCCATCGAGGAGGACCGCCCTCGAAAAGACGGCCCACGTTCCTATCACCGGTAGAGGGCAGGTGGTAGCATCGAGACCCAAGCATCGCGTGTGATGATGGGCTCGGGACGTTGAGATCGCCGGGCTGGCGGATGACTTCCATGGCCTTTGCAAGCCATTCCACGACGCAGATCCAGCTTCGCCTCGACCGCCTGCGGGCCGGCGACGAATCGGCGCGCGACGAGCTGTTGGAGATCGCCCGTGAGCGGTTGTGCCGGCTGGCCCGCAAGATGCTCCGCGGCTACCCCGGCGTAAAGCGGTGGGAGGAGACCGACGACATCCTCCAGAACGCAGCGATGCGGCTCTGTCGGGCGCTCAACGAGGTCAAGCCAGTCTCGGTGCGCAGCTTCATCAACCTGGCCGCGTTGCAGATCCGCCGCGAGCTGATCGACCTGGCGCGGCACTACGACGGGCCGGAAGGACCAGGGCGTCATCATGCCAGCCAGGCCGGCTCGGACGGCTCGGAGAGCCCGCCCGGCCGGCTGGACGCGACCAATGACACGGACGACCCAACCCGGCTGTCAGCGTGGACCGAGTTCCACGAGCAGGTTGGGAACTTGCCCGATGAGGAGAGAGAGGCGTTCGATCTGTTGTGGTATCAGGGCCTGACTCAGGCAGAGGCCGCCGCCCTTCTGGGTGTCACCGAGCGGGTCGTGAAGTACCGCTGGCGCTCGGCCCGGCTCAAGCTCCATCAGAGGCTCGGTGGCCGATTGCCCGACTGATGTTCGATGGATTCTCGACGGCGAGGACACCCAGGAAAACGAGGACGCGCGTTGATGATGTCTCCGATCGCTGGGGAGATGCGGGACCACGTCTCGCCCTGGATAATCGACCAGCATTCTCCGTCTCGAGAATGAGACGCTGGGCATCCGATCGCCACCCATCATGCCAGTCCAGTCATCTCGACGATCCGCCGGCCTCGCCGCCTCAGAATCTGAACCGCGATGAGTATCGTGCATGCGATGCCGGCCAGTACGAGGGTCGAGGGTTCGGGCACGGAACCGGCTATCGCGAACGAGCCTACGGTCTCCGACATCGTGAAATCTTGGGCGGCGGAGATCGTTTGATCGAACAGCTCGAAACCTTGAGGGTTCGCAAGAGCGATGCTGAGATTGGAGAGATCGGATGTATTGAAAGTGAGATTATCAACGATCTGCTGCGCCTCCTGCGCATCGTTCAACCCGAGGATGGAGGCACTCTGAAAGCCGACGCTAGACTGACCGTTCGAATTGAGATCAACGACCATATCCCAGAGCATGCCGAGCGAGCCGTCCGTAGTCGGGACGAGACTGGAGTAAGCCGCGAGTTCGATCCCGGCGACCCCACCGGAGCCGCCCGCCCCCGGCCCCTGGATGGTGAGACTCAGATTCGAGATGGTTGGATTGTACTCAAAGGTGCCCGACGAGTTGTGGAGCACGGTGTAAGGGTCGTTGCTGTAACCTGCCCCCTCTGCGTTTCCTGGCGACACTGAACTCGCCTCCGCGCTGGCCAGGAGTGATGAGCCGGTGAGGGTTCCAGCACTCCCCGTACCGGTGAACTCCCCGTGACCCATGGCCGAACCGTCACCAGATATCGACTTACTGGTGACGAATTCCCTAACCCCAACGGCCTTGGGTACTGGCCCGTAGCCGACTGCGGGACTGTAGAGAGTGGTCGTCGTCTTCGAAAAAGGCCAAATGCCTTTGGTCACGTTCACATTGAAGAAATAAGAGATGCCCTTCGGGGGATCGTATGTTCGACCCGGGGCGGCACTCGGATCGCCATTCACGATCTTTGCGCTGGTTACAGAGTCAGTGGCGTTGGAATAGGCGAGCACCGATCCCGTCGCCCCTGGTTTCAGCTTGTTTTGCAGTGGCACCGACTCCATTGCCCCCGATGAAGCGACTTGGATGCCCCCAGCAAGAGCCGTCATTGATGTAAATATTATCATAGTTCCACTCAGCAGGCAGGTCGAGATGCGTGACCTGCGTCGTATCGCCTGGGGACGACGTCGAAGGAGTGTTTCCTTTTTCAAAGCGTTCCAAAGCCGGGGGAGAATCTTTCCCATCACTGCGATGCTCGCGAATAGCAACCGAATCGATCCGAGAAGGCGCAATTGAATCGACATGCTGAAGTCTCCTTGTCTGAGAGGCTGAGCTTTAGAAAGAAAAACGAACGAGACGTAGCGCGCAACGAACGACGGGCCGATCGGTTGCCCGATCACCTGAACTCCGCTGGGCGCGGGAGCTCCTGACCCCGAAGACTGGCGATCTCTCCTCGCGAGACCTCGGTCCGCTACGGGGCGCCCAACGGTGGTCGTTCACATCCTGACGGTTTCAAGAAGCTCCGCGGCCGAGCGGCATCATGACGAAGGACTTGCCGATGATCCGAAGATCCCGGCCCAGCGACCGATTCGCGGCCTAGTCGCAATCCAACCGGACCACCACACCGCGACGCGGTCCTGCGTAGGATCGCCGAAATCGTTCGGCCGCTCAGGTTATCGCGAGGACTTGGGGCTCGGGCCGACGGCCTGGCCGCCGTCCCGAGTCTCCAGCGCCTCCGGAGGGAGCTGATCTACTCTGACGAGCGGAAGCCACCCCGATCAGGGACAAGGAAAGTGGAGAAACCAGCAAGGCTTTCGTTCACCCACCACAACCGTCGCAGATCAGACAGCACCCTGGGCAACGACGGTCGAGCGGTCCGGCGCCCCACGGTTTCTACTTTCACCGGCAGCGTCGGGGTGGTAGCATCAGAATTCATGCATTATTCATGCATTGAACGCGACGGCGGCGCTGACCTGAAGTCAGGAACGTTCTGTTCGCCAGCCGGGGAGACCTGCGGCCAGGCGTTCGACGGGGTCGGAGCCCCGTGCCGAAACGGGGATTCGCAAGGCGAGGACACCCATGGAAACCGAGACACGCGTCGATGACCTGGTCGATCGCTGGGAAGACATGCGAGACCACGGCATGCCCCTGTCCATCGAGGAGCTTTGTGCCAGTTGTCCGGAACTCGTCGGGGAGGTCCGGCACCGGGTTGAAGCCCTTCAGGCCATGGATTCGGCTCTCGATACCGAAAAGCTCGAATCGCGTTCGATGGCCGGGCACTGCGATCCCACGCGTGCGGGGCCCGATCACCGGGTGCCCGAGGTCTTGCGAGCCACGGCCGTCTATCGGCCCCGGCGCCATCACGACCATGGCGGGCTGGGGGTCGTCTACACAGCCCATCAGGAAGAACTGGATCGCCTCGTGGCGCTGAAGCGGATCCGGCCCGACAAGCTACGCGCCTCGGCGCGCTGCCGGTTTCTTCGCGAGGCCGCCCTCACGGCCCGGCTCCAGCATCCCGGCATCGTGCCGATCTACGGCCTGGGCCAGGACGACGGAGGGCCGTTCTACACCATGCCCTTCATTCGCGGCCAGAATCTCCAGGGGGCGATCGACACGTTCCACAGTGATGATTCGCTCCGCCGCGACCCCGGCCGAAGGAGCCTGGGTTTCCGTGGGTTGCTCCAGCAGTTCATCGCGGCCTGCAACACGGTAGCCTATGCCCACGATCAGGGGGTGGTGCACCGCGACCTGAAGCCATCGAACATCATGCTCGGCCCTTACGGTGAGACGTTGGTCATGGACTGGGGCCTGGCCAAGCGGTTCGGCGACGGGGCGGCGAACGACGACGCAGGGGATGCCCCATCGCCGGGCCCGTCGTCCGAGGACGTGACGGTCACCGGGGAAATCCTGGGTACGCCGCATTACATGAGCCCGGAACAGGCCAAGGGAGAAACGGTGGGTCCAGCCAGCGATGTCTTCAGCCTGGGCCTGATCTTGTACGCGATTCTGACAGGGAAATCCGCCTTCGAGACCTCAGGCTTGCGGGCCCCGGACCGGCTCGAGGCGGGGCGGGAGGCCGCGATCGTACCGCCGCGCAGCCGGGATCCGCGACTCTCCCTGCGCCCTGGAGGCGATCTGCTTGAAGGCGCTGGCGTCGCGCGCCGAAGACCGCTATCTCTCGGCTCGAAGCCTGGCGGACGACGTGACGCGATGGCTGGCCGACGAGCCCGTGACGGCCTGGCGCGAGCCCGTCTCGATCCGGGTACGGCGATGGGGGTGGCGGCACCGCACGGCGGCGACGGCGGCGGTGGTGGCGCTTGTGGCCGGAGTGATCGGGCTGGGGGTCGTGGCCGCCGTGCAGGCGCAGGCCAACGATCGGCTTAAGAGGTCTCACGACGAGACCCTCGAGGCTCTGGCGCAGTCGGAGGAGTCGCGGAAGCAGGCCGAGGCGGTGAGCACGTTCCTGGTGGAGACGTTCCGACGCCCGGATCCCTCGCAGGACGGCCGCGAGCTCAAGGTGGTTGACGTGCTGGACCGGGCCAGCGACCAGCTCGACCAGGCGTTCGCCGGTTCGAAGGCAACCCAGGGGTCGCTGCTGGACGCCCTGGGCCGGACTTACCTCGGCTTGGGTCTGAATGACCGGGCCGAGAGTTGACTCACGAGGGCTCGCGACGTGCGCGAGGCCGCACTGGGTCCCGACCACCCCGACACGCTTTCCAGTTGTGCTCGCCTGGCCAACACCTACGACGAACAAGGTCGGCTGTCGGATGCGATCGCGCTGCATGAAGCGACGCTTCAGCGGCGGCAAATCACGCTGGGCCCCGACCACCCCGATACGCTCGCCAGCCGCAACGACCTGGCTGGATCTTACCTGAGTGCCGGCCGACTCTCCCAAGCGATCGAATTGCTCGAGGAGGTGTGCCGGCTCAGCAAGATCAAGTTGGGTCCCGACCACCCAAAGACGTTGAAGAGCCTCGGCAACCTGGCCAGCAGCTACCGGGCGGCCGGCCGGCTGTCGGATGCGATCACGCTGCAACAGGAGGCTCTCAGGCTGAAAGAAGCCAAGCTGGGCTCCGACCACGTTGACACGATCATGAACCGCATGAACCTCGGCATCGCCTACCGGGCCGCCGGCCGGTTCTCGGAAGCCATCGCGCAGCATCAGGCGGCGCTGAAAGGGTACTCGGTCAAGCTCGGCCCCGATCATCCCCTTACGCTGAGATGCATGATCGCCCTGGCGAGCGATTATGGGGATGATGGCCAGTTCTTCGAGTGCTCGGATTGTTCGAAACCGCGCTTGAGCGGGCGAAGACCAAGCTCGACTCCGACCATCCCCTGACGCTCATGTGCCGCAATAACCTCGCCGCCATCTACCAGGGAATTGGCCGGACGACCGACGCGATTGGGCTGCACGCATCGACGCTCGAGCTGTACAAGGCCAAGCTGGGTCTCGACCACGACGATACCTTCATGAGCCTCGTCAACCTAGCCATCGCCTACCAAGAGGCTGGACGGCTCTCCGAAGCGATCAAGCTGTACGAGGAGACGCTCAATCGACTCGAGACCCAGAGGCGTCCTGACCATCCCTTTACTCTTGAAAATCGCAAAGGATTGGCCGCGGCCTACGAGTCGCTCGGCAGATGGGCCGAGGCTGAGAGCCTGCTTCGCGAGTCGCTTGCCCGTCTCCAAAAGGCCGCCAAGACTGACAGTCCCACGCTGGCCGGAGTCCTCGTGGCGCTCGGCCGAAACCTGCTCGAGCAATCGCGGATGTCAGAGGCCGAGCCGCTCTTGCAAGAGGCCGTGACGATCCTCGAGAAGGTGAACCCTGACGACTGGTCGCGGTACAACGCGATGAGCCTGCTGGGCGGGGCGCTCCTGGGGCAAGGGAGGTCTGGCGAGGCTGAGTCACCGGTGGTTGCGGGCTACGAGGGAATGAAGGCCCGCGAGGCGCGGATCGGGGTGCCGGATTGGTTTCGCCTCCGCGAGGCCGCCGAGCGGGTGGTCCGCCTGTACGAGGAATGGGGCAAGCCCGAAAAGGCCACTGAGTGGAAGGCCAAGCTGGGGATGCCCGACTTGCCCGCCGACGTCTTCGCCGGGCCATGAGGTCGCGGTGGAGGGGGCCGCGCCAGGAGGGATTACGGTGTCTTTCGCGCGACAGGGCCTCGCGGAGCGGGTCGGGGAGTCTCAAGGCGTCGGAGTCTGATTGAGTTTCGCGGTGTGAGAGCGCCGACTCGTTCCCTCGCGGCGGGCCGCATCAACAACCGCGAGACGGCGCTCGGGGTCGCGCCCCCAGCCGTCGTGGTCGTGGCGGTCCCCGCGGCCGTTGACACCGGATCAGGAAGCGGTCCCGAGAATGGACTCGTTGTGAGCGTCGCTGCTGACGTGTTCGCCATCGCCGCGTTGACGATCGCGATCGTCCGATTGGTGATCCTTTTTCGACTCCCGTTGTCCCTGATGGCGGTCGCTTCCGCTCGTCAAGGTAGCGGCACCGTGCGGGCGCGGTTCTTTCTCGGCGGGGGTCTGTCCCCCAGGGCGTTTCGCACGGAGGTCTGGAGACCGGATGGTCGCCGGCCCGTGTGGCCGATTGCTCGGTGCACCCCCTTTCATCGTCCGTTAGGGGAACCGCACGAGAGTCCGATTCACCATCCGTGGACGCCACCGTCGTTCCCTGGACCGATCGCTCTACGCGCTTTTTGTGCCCATCAATTGACTCGACCCCATGACAAACCTGAGGAGCAGCACCATGTTTCCGCGCACCCCGTCCTTCCGTCTCCATCGTTCCTCCGACTTCCGGGCTCGCCGCCGAGCGCGCCATTGCCGGTTCCAGCTCGAGCGGCTGGACGAGCGGATACTCCTGTCGGCAACCCCCCTGCCAGACGTAGGAGTGCCATCGCCCGGGTACTCCGAGCCGTTCCTCTCGATCTCCAGACTCGGAGGGATGGAGAGCCAGCCCGCCGGCACAACCTCGCCGACGGGCTACACACCGTCGCAAATCAGGGCTGCTTACGGGTTCAGCCAGATGAATCTCACGGGAACCGGCGAGACCATCGCCATCGTCGACGCCTACAACGACCCGGACATTGCCGGCGACTTGCATCAGTTTGACGTGCACTTTGGGCTGTCCGATCCGCCCAGCTTCAAGGTCGTCGGTCAAACGGGTGGTGCCCCGCCGACGGCGACGGATCCGACGGGGGGGTGGGAGGCCGAGGAGGCACTCGACGTCGAGTGGGCGCACGTGATCGCCCCGGCGGCCAACATGGTGTTGGTCGAGGCGAACTCCAGTGCGAACAGCGATCTCTACACAGCCGTCGTCACTGCGGCATCATCCCAGTTCGGGGCCTCGGTGGTGTCGATTAGCTGGGGTCGTTCCGAGTTCTCAGGCGAGACGCAATACGACTCGGATTTCCTCACGCCCGGCGTCACGTTCGTGGCCGCATCGGGTGATAGCGGAACGCTGGTGTACCCGGCGGCTTCCCCGAATGTCGTCGGGGTTGGCGGCACTTCTCTGACGCTGAATGCCTCCGGCGGATACGGAAGTGAAACGACGTGGAACCTGACCTACCCGTCCGGACAACAGCTATCCAGCGGCGGCGGTACAAGTACGATCGAGTCTCAACCGGCGTATCAGCAGGGCGTCGAGAAAAGCCAGCATCGCACGGTCCCCGACGTGTCCTACAATACGGGTCCGAATGGGACTCCGAGGCGCAGGTTACACGGGCAACGGTTACTCGGTGTACGATTCGTATAACAATGGCACCAGCTCGCCCTGGGAAACCCAGTGGGGTACCAGCGCCGGGGCTCCCCAGTGGGCGGGACTGATCGCCCTGACCGACCAGATCCGGTCTTCGGAGGGGCTGCCGGCTCTGACCGGATCCAGCCAGACCCTTCCCTACCTGTACAGTCTCCCCAGTTCCGACTTCCACGACATCACGACCGGCAGCAATCAGAATGGCATTAGCGCCGGCCCCGGCTATGACCAGGTCACGGGGATTGGCAGCCCGGTCGCCAATCTAATGATCGGCGGCCTGGTGCATCTGACCCTCACCGCCGGGCAGGCGATTCACTCCCCAAACGGCCAGTACGAGCTCGTCATGCAATCGGACGGCAACCTCGTCGAGTACGGGCCCAACCACCAGGTCATCTGGGACTCGGAGACCAACGGCCACGCGGGCGCTTATGCGGTCATGCAGCTCGACGGCAACCTCGTCGTGTACAGCTCCACTAATCAAGCCCTCTGGGCCTCCGGCACTAGCGGTAATCTCGGCATACCTCGAGCTTCAGAACAACGGCAATGCCGCGATCTACCAGAGCAACGGCACGGCGATCTGGTCCGTCAACAGCATCGCGCTGCCGGGACGGACCCTCACCGCCGGGCAGGCGATTTACTCCCCGAACGGCCAGTACGTGCTCGTCATGCAATCGGACGGCAACCTCGTCGACTATGGACCCGGGGGCCAGGTTATCTGGGCCGCGGGGACCTACGGCCACGCGGGCGCTTTTGCGGCCATGCAGGGCGACGGCAACCTCGTCGTCTACAGCTCCACCGGTCAAGCCCTCTGGGACGCCGGCACTTACGGTAATCCCGGCGCCTACCTCGAGCTTCAGAACAACGGCAATACCGCGATCTACCAGATCAACGGCACGGCGATCTGGTCCGTCAGCAGCATCGTGCTGCCGGGACGGACCCTCACCGCCGGGCAGGCGATTTACTCCCCGAACGGCCAGTACGTGCTCGTCATGCAATCGGACGGCAATCTCGTCGAGTACGGGCCCAACCACCAGGCCATCTGGGCCTCGGGGACCTCCGGCCACGCGGGCGCTTTTGCGGTCATGCAGGGCGACGGCAACCTCGTCGTCTACAGCTCCACCGGTCAAGCCCTCTGGAACGCCGGCACTTACGGTCATCCGGGCGCCTACCTCATCCTCACCGATTCAGGAACACTCGAGATCGTGTATGGGGTTTCCGTGATCTGGGCCGTCTGAGCGGGCCGGACACGCCGATGCCCGGTTCCGGCGATCAACAGCGCCACGTTCACCGGGCTACTCGGCGGGGGCACGACGGCGAACATCAACGATGTCAGGATCGAGCTCGATCGCGTGTTCCCCGTCGCGTTGACGGACCCTCCGGACGGCCGTATGATCGAGCGCACGAACTGGCTGTCCGATAACAATTTCGTCGTGGCCCACGGCAGGTTCGGTCAGCTCAGATTGACGACGATGGTGCTCGATTTCGAGCTTCACCGCGGCCAACTCGGTCATCAACGCCATCAATCCGATCTCCAACCCGTTCACCGGCGGCGGCGCCCGGTGACGGGCGTGGAGGTTCAATTCAACGTCACATTCCGCACGCCGTTCGTCCTCGGGCCGGATCACGTCTTCTTCCGCCCCGAGGTCGAACGGGGCATCGCCGGCAACTTCCTGTGGCTCTCCGCGCCGAAGCCGCTCCTGCCGCCGCGGACGCCGTTCACGCCCGTTGAGTTCCGGGCATAACACTCGCTAAGATCTAATACCTCGGTGATTCCGAAAACCGAGCTCGGTGGCGGAAACCCTGATGCCGCGAATGCCTTGGTTACTTCCGAATACGGTCAACTTCCGAATATCATGAGATCAAGTGCAATTCCTCTGGTATTGTGGATGACATTCGGTCTGTCCTCAGCGATGGGAGCACCGCTGATCCGCTCGGTCCACAACGGCCGATGGTCGGACGCCACAAGCTGGGAGGAGGGCCGGATTCCGGGGCAGGGGGATCGGGTTCAGATCCGGACCGGGCACGTCGTGGTCTATGACATCGTCGGCGACACGACCATTCGGTCGATCCATGTCGCGGGCACCTTGCGATTCGACCCGGAGCGGGATACGCGGCTCGATGTCGGACTGATCAAGATCCAGGCCGGCGACGATCCCGGCGAATCGGGATTCGACTGTGAATCGCATGCGGTGGTGATACCCGGTCCGACGGCGACCCGGGCGACCCTGGAGGTTGGGATGGCGGAGCATCCGGTCGCGGCCGGCCGCACGGCCTTGATCCGGCTGACGGCGGTCGAGGGCCTCGATCCGGAGGAATGCCCGGCAATCGTCTGTTGCGGAGGCCGCATGGAGTTTCACGGTGCCGGGCTCGCGCGGACCTGGGTCAAGCTCTCCGCGACGGCCGAAAAGGGTGCGACGGGTCTGGTGCTCGCCGAGCCGGTCCCCGGCTGGCGTGCCGGCGATCGCGTGATCGTCACCGCAACCAGCCGGCAGCCCCTTCCCAAGGGAGCGGCTGGTGAGAAGGCTCCCACGGTGCCGGAGACGGAGGAACGGATCATCCGCACGATCGACGGCCCTCGGCTCACGCTGGACAGGCCTCTCGAATTCCCTCACGTCGTCCGAGGTGAAAATGGTGGCGAGGTTGCGCTACTCTCCCGGAATGTCATCGTCGAGTCGGCCGATCCCTCCGTAGCCCGCGGCCACACGATGTACCACCGCCATTCGTCGGGGTCGATCTCGTACGCGGAATTCCGCCACCTGGGAAAGACGGGCCAGCTCGGCAAATACAGCCTTCACTTCCATCGGGTAGGCGACACGATGCGCGGAGCGTCGGTGATCGGGGCTTCGATCTGGGATAGCGGCAACCGGTGGATCACGATCCATGGGACGAATGGCCTGGTCGTCCAGGATTGCGTGGGCTACCGGAGTGTCGGCCATGGCTTCTTTCTTGAGGACGGCACTGAGGTCGAGAACATCCTGGACGGAAATCTGGCCGTGCGAGCCGGCCGGGGTGCTCCTTTGCCACAGCAGACCCTCGCGTTCGATCGCAACGAAGGCGCCGGTTTCTGGTGGGCCAATAGCCAGAACGCCTTCGTGCGCAACGTGGCGGTCGAATGCGACCAGTATGGCTTCCGATACGAGGCGCCCGCTGTCCCCGGATTCAACCCGACGATGAGCGTACGGAGCCCGGATGGTACGAGACGGCAGTTGGATATCCGCACGCTCCCGCTCCTCCGCTTCGAGGACAACGAGGCGCATACCCAGCGTGGATACGGGCTGAATCTCGGCGGCGGACCCGGCGACGGTGAGACCGGCGGCGTCGGTGGAGTTGGTCCGGGTCCGCATCACCCGTACGTGATCCGTCGGTTCCGGGTCTGGGACGCGCACTGGGCCTTGACCCTGGACGCCCCCGATGTCCTGGTCGATGGCCTCAAGGTGACGAACTGCGAATTCGGCCTGTGGCGCCCACGGTACGAGCGACACGCCTACCGTGAGATGAAATTCCATCGCACCGGCTGGATCTACTTCGCTGAAACCGGCGATCGGCCGGATCCCCGGAGTTTTCCCGGACCACTGGAGCCGACCGACGACCGGCCACCCTTTACGGTCATCACCCGGGTTGATCGGATCGATGGAGGAAAGGTGCGCGTCCGCGGTGTGACTGTCGATGATCGCACGGTTCGGGCCGTGCGCGTGAACGGATATCCAGTGCGTGCCATGGTCGGCGATTACTCCCGCTGGGAAGTCGCCATCGATGTCGATCGTTTGCCCGATCGCCCGATCTCCCTATCCGCAGCCGCCGAAGACCATGCCGGCCATCTCGAACCGATCCCCCATCAGGTCGAAATCGTGGTGCCTCAACCGGAGCGGCATTCGGAGTGACCGCGAACACGTCGGGGATGGTCGATCTTTGTCGCAAATGCCTTTGGATCATGTTTATTGAGAAACCCAACGTGCGCGTGTATCCTAGGTTTGGGATGCATGACCGGACCCCAAGAGAAGAATCGCGGATCTATTTGCCCCGCTCCTGACCTTGAAGCGAAGGTCGGGGAAGCATCGCTGTTCCCGCGATGCAAGGTTGATTCCAATCCGGTTTCCCGGATTCCCCTTACGCAGACGTAGGCAACTCAGCGAGGAGTCTCATCAATGAAGCACGATCGACGGATCGGGCCGTGGACCTGCCGGTGCGCTCTTCTGTTGGCTCGCGGTCCTGGGAATGGGAGCGATCACACCCACCACGGCTTCGGCGCAATTCTGGACGAGTTACGGCCGCAACTCCCAGCATTCCTCCCTGGCAACGAGCCCTTCCCAGGTCCCCCAAACGGTCCGGTGGTCGACTTCGGTCGATCTGATGCCGCAATACAATCCCAATAATGGCGCTCTGTATACTCATTATGGGTCGCCTGTGATCACGGCCACGAACACAGTGATCGTGCCGGTGAAAACGGGGGCCAACGGAGGCTTCGCCGTCAACGCCTTCAATGGGTTGACGGGTCAACTGCTCTGGACCATGAACACGGATTACCAGATTCCCCCCGAATCCAACTGGATCCCGCCGCTGGGAATCACCCTGCTGGCCGGCGATACCGGCGTGGCCGTCCCCGGGGCAGGGGGTACGATCCTGGTCCGCTCCAAGCCTAATTCGGCCCAGGGGAATATGACTCGCGTTGGCCAGGCCAATGCCTCCCTCTACATCTCCACTCCGCTCACCGCCGACTCGCAAGGGAACATCTATTTCGGATACTTCGGTTCCAGCGTTCCCGGCGGCCTGGGCCGGATTTCCAGTACCGGCGCCAGCACGTCCGTCGCGGCTTCGCTGCTCTGTGGCGATCCCAATATCGTGAAGGTCGTTCATAACTGTGCCCCGGCGCTCTCGCCCAATGGAAAACAGCTCTACGTGGGGGTCAACCAGAGCGATGGTTCCTACGGCTACCTGTGCCTTGTTCGACGCCGCGACGCTCACTCCCTTGAACACGGTCTTGCTCACGGATCCGCGCAACGCGAATATGCCCGCCTCGTTGTCGGACGATGGCTCGGGTACTCCGACCGTCGGGCCCGACGGCGATGTCTACTACGGGGTGCTCGAGGCGAATCTCCCATCCCACCACGCGCGCGGCTGGCTCCTCCACTTCGACAGGACGATCTCCACGCAGAAAATCCCCGGATCGTTCGGCTGGGACGATTCCGCGTCGATCGTCCCTTCCGGGCTTGTACCTTCGTACACGGGCCGGTCCTCGTACCTGGTCTTGACCAAGTACAACGACTACTCGGACCCGGGCATCGGCGGCACCGGCCAGAACAAGGTGGCGATCCTGGACCCGAATGCGACCCAGCCCGATCTCGTCTTCCCGAGCGTCTCGGTGATGAAGGAGGTCATCACGGTCGTCGGAGTGACCCCGAACCCGGGCCAGGCCGGCGTCCGCGAATGGTGCATCAACTCGGCAGCAATCGACGAAATCAACAAGTGCGCCATCATTAACAGCGAGGACGGCCACGTGTATCGCTGGTCGTTCGTCACGAACACGCTGTCCCCGGGGTTATTCCTGGCGCCGGCCACCGGGGAAGCTTACACACCGACCGCGATGGGGCCGGACGGGGCGACCTATGCCATCAACGATACAAAATTATGCTGTTGTGTGGCCTCGCGAGTTGGCAACGGCGCGATCTTCCCGGGCGGGCCGGCCTCGCGTCCGCTCGAAAGGCTTGGCGGGTTGAGTTGGCCGAACGTTGCGACGCTGATCCTGAGCGCCGCCGCGATCGGTCTGGCGATCAAGAAGCCGCTGGCGGGAAGACTCCGGCCGGGGCGGGGCGCGGCGATCCCCCTGCTGGTCTCCGTTGACGATCCATTAGTCGTCGGTTCATAACGCGATCGGTCATGGCCGCCCCAGGTCGAGACGACCTGGCGGCTGGGCTGTGACGATCGAGGGCACGTTGCCGTTGCCGGCGTGCAACGGGCGCCTATTCCGGAATGCGTCCCTTCCATTCGGGTAGCCGAGCCTCCAGGCGCCGACGCGTGGAGGCCGGCAGCCGCTTGTCGGGGTGCGGGGCCAGCAGTGCGTCGAGTCGCAACGCTTCCTCCGCTTCCTGGACTGCATCGTCGAACTTCGAGATCTCCGCGCTGGACTCGGCGAGTTGGGCGTGGAGCGTGGCGTTGGACGGATAGAGGAGGCTGGCCGTCCGGAACTCCTTGACGATCTCGGCGCCGAAGGTCACCAGGTCGATCGGCTTGAGCTGGGAACCGACGGTTTGCAACAATCCCCGGATGGCCTCGGCGCGACGGACGTGGAGTGACCACGCATTCGGGTTGCGGGGCAGGGTGACCGCATCCCGGAGGAGCTCGGGTATCTCCTTCCAGCGCTGATCCTCGAACTTGGCTCCGCGAAACGCCCAGGCATCGAACTGCAGGGCGGCATACTTCAGCCAGGGGCGGGCATAGTAGCGATCCGCCACGATGGCGCGATCGAGGTAGATTCGCTCGGCCCGTTCGAAGTCCGGCGCCCGGCCGGGGCGAGTGGCCTCCTCAGCCTGCGCGATCGCGGCTTCCGCGCGCCAGTAGGGCACGACGGCGCCCAGGAAAAGGCCCAGTATGGCCGCCCAGGCGGTTGATAGGGCGAACGGAGGGACCCGGCTCGGGTACTCGTGGAGCCGGCTGCACGGGCGATCGTCGCGAAGGTTGAGGCCGAGTGCCAGCAAGGACCAGAACCCCATCGCCACAGTGGGGATGCCGATCCCACCCGCGGCCAGTAGGTTGACCAGGACCGCGGCGAAACCTCCACCGAGTGCGATCGCAGGAATCGGGATACGCCGCCAGAGCGGACGTCCCAGCAAGACAGCCGCCAGCCAGCTCCCGCCGAGGATCACCCATCGGGAAAACGAGCCCACCATGAAAAGATTCAAGGGCAGGAGCACGAACACCAGGATCCAACCGGCCCCGGCCGCCGGCATCAGCCAGACCGGCCGGCACGGCGGCGCGTCGGGCGCCTCGCCCTCCGAACGCGAACCCGTTCGGTCGGGTACCTCGGGATTCTGCGATGCGCGCCTCCCCGGGCGAGACGGATGAGCGGTATCCGAGGCGTCCGAAGATCGCGATGGTGGTCCCAGCAGGTTCCAGAGACCCAGCGCCAGCACGGCCAGAAGGACGAGGAGCGCCGAGATCCCGGCGGTCGCCCACACCTCCAGGAACAGATTGTGCGGGTCGAGGATCTCCTCGCTCGACACCGGCAACTTGTATCGTAGATAACTCGCGCGGAAGTTCCCCGGGCCGACCCCCGACCAGAACATCGAGGACCTCATGGCACCCGCGAGGTCGCCCGACCCCCCCGTGAGGGCGGCGCCAGGTGCCCTGCCACCATTCCAGCCGGTAGCCGAATGACAACGAGGATTGGGTCAGCACCTGGCGATCGAGCTGCCGCGTGGCGAACCCCGCCGCCACCAGGCTCGCGACGATCAGGAGGCCGGCCAGGCCCGTCCCCAGGAGAAGACGCCTCGAGACCTGCCGCCGCCACGGCCACGCGACGATGCCCAGGCCAACCACAAGTCCAAGATAGGCACTGCGGCTCTTGGTCAGTTCCAGGCAGACCAGCAGGATCAGGATCAGCGGCGCCGCCCCGATCAACGCGATCCACCGCGACGTCTCTCCATCGCGGCGCGACAGGTTGTACAGACCAACGGCCAACGCGATCACGAGCGGCCCCACGATGAAGCCGGCCAGCGAGTTCGTCAGGGCAAATGTGGAGGTGACCTCGGTCGAGCCGAGCAGTCGCTGCTCAAAGAGGTACTGCTCCCGAGTGCCCGGTGCGATGCCCAGCTCGGAATGCCGGGTCAGGAAGTGACTCGGATTCCGTCGATATTCGTTCCGGATCTGCGGCAACTCGACGCCGCCTTGATAGAGCCCGTAGACGGAAACGGCGACCGCGGTCGCGACCAGCGCCGCAGCCAGTGCCGACGACTCCCCGCGAGTTCGGGGCAGATGACGCAAGACGAGATAGGCGATGCCGATCGCGATCCATTCCCAGGCCAGGTTGATGGCGGGACGCCGGTCGAAGGCATGCGTCGCACTGCCGGCGACGAGCCCGATCAGCATGACGACCGCGAGGTCGGTCCACGACCATCGGAATCGGAACCGGCCGCCGAGGAGCCCGGCGAACACGGCCAGTCCCGCGGCCAGGATCATGGCGAGGACCCAGTACAGGCCGGTTCCGGCCCCGATCTCGAAGTCGGGCTCGCTGGTCGCAAAGGCGCGCGCCGTGATCAGGGCGGCCGTCAGGCCCAGGGCCACGCGCCGGAGCCGTTCGCCCAGATAGGCCGCCGACTCGCTCCAGTCTGGCTCATCGTTGTCAGACAGCAGGGCTTGCCGTTCCGGCGATGGGGCGGATCTCTTCTCCGACTGTCGGCTCTTGCTCGGGTTGGGGGGGACCGAGGATTGCGCCCCTCGTCTGCTCATGGCCTCGCTCCGAACGGCTCGCCGAGAATTCCAGGATGGCGACCACTCCCAGCAAGCAGCCGGTCTGGGCCAGCACCACGGTTGCGCCGGGCCACTCGAGCTCGTGCAGCAGCAGCGCACCCAGGCCGCCCGCAAGGGTCACCAAATCAATCGTCCAGACCGCCTGCGGCGGCGTCAAGCCATGGGCAACCAGCCGATGCGAAAAGTGCCGGCGATCGGCCTTGAACGGGCTCCGTCCCTCCCTCAACCGGATCAGCACGACCGAGGTCATGTCGTACAGCGGCACCGCCATGACCAGCAGCGGAGCGAGTACGCTGTAGGGCGAGGATCCGGTCTTGTAGAAAGTACCGACCACCGTCATGGTCCCGAGCAGGAACCCGAGGAAATTGCTTCCAGCATCCCCCATGTAGAGGCGGGCCGGAAAGTGGTTGTGCACCAAGAACCCACCCAGGGCGCCGATCACGACCAGCAGGACCGCCGGCGGAAACAGGTCTCCGACGGCGATCTGGGCCCCACAGAACAGCGTCGCGGCGATCAACCCGACGCTCGCCGCCAGCCCGTCCATATTGTCGAGCATGTTGAAGGAATTCGTCAGCGCGACGATCCACAAGACCGTCACGGTGCCTCCGAGGATCGGATACGTGAAGGGCCAGAACAGCGTCACGCGTATCCCAGAGACAGCCAGGGCCGTGGCGCAGGCGACCTGGATACCCAGCCTGAGCCGCCAGTCGAGATCCTTGAGGTCGTCGATCAGCCCCATGATCATGATTGCGGTTGCCAGCGTGAGCATCTCGATCAGGATCCCAACGCGACTCTGGGCCCCACCGATGTGCCGGGCCAGTGAGTTCGGGAGCCAGTCACCACCAAACTCGATGACCAGCACCCCCAGGATCAGGAGGATGGCCGTGGTCAACCAGATCGCGATTCCGCCGCCCATCGGCGTCGGCTCTCGGTGCGCCTTGTGTCCCCCTGGTCGGTCCAGCAGTCCCCATCGCGGTGCAAGCCGGCGGAGCACTCCGCAGAGCACCGCGCTGAGGGCGAACGCCAATCCAACCAGACCGACGGCAACACCGATCAGCGTCCAAAGTTCACGGGGAGTCATGGATTTACCGAAGGTGTTGACGCGCCGGAATTAGCGGTCGTCGGACTTCCTGGTCACATGAGTCCAGGGATACCACCATCCAATCGTGACGCACGCGGAAAAGAGCGCGATGGCCAGACCGATGACCAGGCCGATGACGACCCACTCGACAACACGGTCGGGAGGCCAATCCGGACGGGGACCGGCACGAACGACGACGAACATCGCGAACGGGCCGCCGAACGAGACCAGAGTCAGCGCGGCCAGCAGGAAATACGGGAGCCGGGGGATCGGCGGGATCCGCCTCATGACGGCCTCGCCGCGGCCCGAGTCTGCTGTCGCTCCCGGCACCATGCTTCATGCTGCCGTCGCGCCGTCTCGATCTCCGCGAGAATCGCCGCCGCCGCCGTGTCGGCGGGGACCTGCCTGGCCTCCGACTGGTTGCGCCACTTGATCTCGATCTTCCCCTCCTTGAGACCTGCGCTCCCCGATCACGACGCGAAACGGGATCCCGATCAGGTCGGCATCCTTGAATTTGAAGCCCGGCCGTTGATCCCGGTCGTCGATCAGGACATCGAGCCCTGCCGACGTCAGCGCGGATTCGAGCGCCAGGGATCGCTCCATCACGGCCGGGTCCTTCCCGGGGAGCGGGACCAATAGGACGTGATACGGTGCGATCGACAGCGGCCAGATGATCCCGTTTTCGTCGTGGCCGGCCTCGACGGCCGAGGCCACGATCCGGTTGATGCCGATCCCGTAGCAGCCCATGATCAGGAGCGTCTCGGTCCCCTTCTCGTCGAGGTAGGTCGCGCCCATCGATCGGGAATACTTGGTCCCGAGCTTGAAGACATGGCCGATCTCCAGGCCGGATTTGATCTCCAGAGGCCCCGCGCAACGAGGGCAGGGGTCCCCGGCGTCGGCGTTCCGGATGTCATGGACCGGTTCGAGGGGGAAGTCGCGCCGGGGACGACTCCCTTGAAGTGGACATCCACCGCGTTGCCGCCGACGACGACGGTCGGCATCGCCACGATGGCGCGGTCGATCACCAGCGGGATCTTGATCGCGATCGGCCCGAGGAAACCGATGGGTGTCCCGGTAGCCTTCTCGATCGTGGCCGCGTCCGCCGCGACCAGCGTCGCGGCGCCGACCGCCCGGCGGAGTTTCGCCTCGTTCAGCTCGTGATCGCCCCGCAGCAGCGCAGCGACCGGCTTGCCATCGGCCAGGTAGACCAGCAGCTTGGCCGAGGTCGATTCTGCCACGCCCAGGAACTGGCAGACATCGCGAATGGTCCGTTTGTTCGGAGTTTCGACAGCCTGGTAGGGGGAGGCGTCGGACCCGGGTACGACCGCGGTGGGGCCGCCGCCGATCTCCGCTCGCTCCTGGTTGGCCGCATAACCACAGCGGGAGCAGAAGATCACCTTGTCCTCCCCGGTGGAGCAGGGGACCATAAACTCGTGCGACGAATCGCCGCCGATCGGGCCGCTCTCGGCCTCGACGACCACATAAGGCAGACCGCAACGGTCGAAGATCCGGCAATAGGCCTCGAACATCTTGTCGTAGCTGGCGTTGAGCTGCGGCAGGTCGGCATCGATGCTGTAGGCGTCCTTCATCAGGAATTCGCGCGTGCGGACGATGCCGAAGCGCGGGCGAGGCTCGTCGCGGAACTTGGTCTGGATCTGATAGAGGGTGATGGGCAACTGCTTGTACGAACGGATCAGGTCGCGGACCATGTCCGTGATGACTTCCTCATGGGTCGGCCCGAGTGCCATCTGGTGTCCGCCGCTGATGGTTAGCTTCATCAGCAGGTCGCCATAAGCCTCGTAGCGGCCGGACTCCTTCCACAACTCGACGGGCTGGAGTGCCGGCATGAGCAGCTCGATCGCCCCGGCGGCGTCCATCTCCTCGCGTACGATCTGGGCGGCCTTCTGCAACACCCTCAGGCCCAGCGGCATATAGGTGTACGTCCCGGCGCCGAGCTGGCGGATCATGCCCGCCCGGAGCAAGAGCACGTGACTGGGCGCCACGGCGTCAGCCGGAGTCTCTTTCAACGTCGGGATCAGAGCATGGGACCAGCGCACGAGATCAGACCTCCTGGATCAGGCACTCCCAGCGACGGACGTGCAACTATTGTCGAACATGCAAGAGCTTCCGGGCCCGTTCCCGTAGATGACACCAGGGAGGATCGAGCGCGATCGGCTCGTCGTCCGGTTCCTCATCAAGCGGTTCAGGTCGCCCGGTCGAATCGACCTGGACAAACTGCATAAGTCCATCCATCCACGGAGACTTGGGGTCGGCCGCATTGGATCCCCAGAGACCGACGACAATCTGGGCCCGGGCACGATGGATCTCTCGACCTCGAATTTGGATCACACGGCCAACAGAGACGGGTTCATAACATCGAAGGTCCAGCACGCGTTTGAGGACCAGATTGGCATTGAGGCCCGCAGCGCGAAAAGCCGTCGCATAGCCGGCTTCGAGCGAGAGGGATAGCAGAACACCGGCGTAGAGCGTGCCGTGATGGTTGGCGTCGCGGGGCAAGACGAGCCGATGGGTAAGCGTTTCGCCTTCGTAGGCGTGCAAATCGGCCATGCACGTCGAGTCCGGTGGTACGAGTTCGGCCGGTCGTGGACTGGGTCGGGCGCGTTTCGCGAAAGCTTAGCACGCGTGCTCCCCGACCGCAACCTCCAGAGAGGATCGGGCGAAGTCTCGATTCGCGCCGGCCCTTGGCTCCGTTGCCGGCCGTTGTCGCCAGCCATGGCCGACCGAACACAGGAGAGAAACGGCATGAACGTGCGGGGTCAATGATGGCCAGGGGCAGTTCGAGGAGGTATGAGGGAGCGACCACCGCGGTCCATTCATCAGCTCGTAAGAAGGGACCGGTAGGAGAGGGCCGTTTATGATGGGAGGGAAAGAGTTGCGCCGGTAGGAATCGAACCTACGACCTCCAGGTTATGAGCCTGGCGAGCTAGCCGCTGCTCCACGGCGCAAGGCCATTATAGCCCGTCGCTCCCCGATGGAAAGGCCGCTCGCGTCGAAAACGCGAAAATCACTCGTCGTCGGCATCGACCTGAGCGTCCCACCTCGAAGAATTCGGACATCCGGAGAGATGGCGCGCACGGTCGGAATCCCCGTGGCCCACCTCCGGACGCAACGTGTTTCGCCAAGATTGTCCAGCCCGAGACTCCACAGATCTTCATCTCGTGCCGATCGCGGCTCATCGAGCAGCGGAAGATCTGGTCTCATCAGCTACGTTCATGATGATTTGGAAAAAAACCCTCGATCTGACCGACACACCGTTGCCAAGTGAAAGCGAATCGTGGAGAATCTCCTTCGATCCTAATTGTACTGATGACTGAGGCTGGGATCACTCTGACTGCCGACGTTGGCAGCGAACGAGATATTGCAAAAGGAGCGGAAGTCAATCCGATATGATCGAGTCTTATGTCGGAGGAAGGGGGCTTCGGAGAGTCGAAGTCCCTGTCCTGACCGGCGATCGCAGACGACCCAGTCGGAAAAGGTTTCTGCCCGAGAACGCGACAAACCCAGCCAGAGAAAGCGATTCCGTCGAATCGAGCGATTTCACTACGGTCTCGAGGCCATTCCCGTGAAGTCCTTGGACGACAGGTCATGCCGATTCGAGGTTGAGTCGGTACGGGCCGGGGTGACGTAGGGCGGGCCCCAGATTTGCTAACTCAGCCTGACCGGCCGGCGGTCGAACCAGGAACGGGACGGACAGAAGAATGTCGCACATCAGGAGCAAGACCCGATGAAGACACGGACGGGGTCCCGTCTGTTGACGAGTTCGAAGGCTCCATGTGGCGCGGTCTGCGCCTCGCCGGCCGCCTCCCGCGCGTCTGGCCGCGATCTGGCAATGAGGATGCCCATGCATCATTCCATCAACGCGTTTCTCGATCATCTTCGCCTTGAGAGGCAAGTTTCGGCACACACTTTACGATCCTACCAGGCCGACCTGGCTTTGTATAGCACTTATCTCCAGGAGATTCGTGGAAAGGATGCCGACCCGACTTGCGTCGATTCGGTTCGGCTGCGCCGGTACGCGGCGTGGCTGATGAGTCGAGGGTACGCCCCGAGCACGATCGCACGGCGGCTGGCGAGCTTACGCTCGTACTTCCGCTATTTGCGCCGCAAAGGAACGGTCACGGCGGACCCATCGGCGGGTCTCCGTAATCCCAAGCAGGCGTTACGGTTGCCGCGACTGCTTCGGGTCGATGAGGTGATCCGGCTGCTGGAGAGCATGCCCGTTGACACGCTGCCGGGAATTCGCGATCGCGCGATGCTGGAGACGCTTTATGGCGGCGGTCTGCGCGTCGGGGAGCTTGTAGGCTTGAACCTGGAGGATATCGATGCAGACCAGGAACTGATCCGCGTACGTGGGAAAGGTCGTCGCGAGCGTCTGTCTCCGATCGGCGGCCTGGCGACGGACTGGCTGCGGCGCTGGGTCCCTTTACGGCGGCCCAAGGCCGTCCGGGAACCCGCAGTTTTCCTCAACCAACGTGGTACCCGCTTGACGACGCGGAGCGTTGGTCGTCTGCTAGAGAGTCATTTGGAACGAGCAGGCTTGGTCGACGCCGCGAGTCCCCATACCTTGCGGCACAGTTTCGCGACCCATTTGTTGGATCGCGGTGCTGATCTTCGGAGCGTCCAGGAGCTTCTCGGCCATCGAAATCTCTCGAGCACGCAAATCTACACCCACGTCACACAAGACCGAATCCTCGATACTTATCATGAGGCGCATCCGCGGGCCTGACACAGCACCGCTGGATCATCGAAGAGATTGGAGCGGATGGACTATGGGTTGTCAGGGACTGGCAGTGAAACCAAGGCCGTGACAATTCGTTCGGATGAGCCCTCGCCCCCAGATGCTCGGCCCCATGAGGGAGCCCTCGCCTGCGCTGAGAGGCAACGCCCTTAAGATTTCTTTACATCGATCGAACTCGAATCGAATTCCCGCCCTGCCTCGATCGGTCGAGGAGACCAGGGCGACGATGAACGGTCGCCGGGTGACAGTGAGCTTGTCTTCAGATCGCCTTTGACGATGTTGCATCCATGACATACCTGTTTATTGAGAACCACACGAGCCGCCCATCCAGATCGGCAGTTCACCCGGCTGTCCGGGATCGGATGGGCAACGAGGCTCGCCATTCTAGCGAGGCAACTGCGTCGGTTGTCGCTTGGTCCGTCGGGGTGAGGATGGAATCCGTGACACACGAATCGCCCCATTGGCACCCCCTCGACGGCTTGCCTTCAGGACACTCACGGAGGATGGACCGGCTTAGTGTTTCGGCACGGGCATCTGACGAGAGATTGAATCCCATGCACAAGCTTCGAAATCCTGATCCTTTACCCGGATCCTGCCGGACTGGCCTTGCTGACCTCGATGCTGAAGTCGCTGGGCCACACCATCGAAGACGCCACCAACGATCGGATGGCGGTCCGCCTGATGGAGCGTAACGACATCGATCTGGTCCTGGCCGGGGTCGATCCCAGCGATGGGGATGCGTTGGAGCTCTTGACCTACGTACGGCGCAAGCATCGCGAAGTCCCCGTGGTGCTGTTGTTCCCGCGTCTCCACCCCGAGCGGGCCAAGGAAGCCCTCCGGCTCGGCGCCATGGCGGTCTTGAAGTACCCGGTCCCCGCGGCGGAGCTGCGGGCCGCGGTCTTACAGGCCCTGGAACAGTGCGAGACGCGGTCGAGTGAACCCGCCGCTGTAGCTCCGCCGTCGGCGTCTGCCTCGGTCGCCGGTGCCAAGCTCCAGCCGATCCACTCCATGGATCGGGGCGGACCGATCCCGTCCCTGACCCTGCACTCCGGCACCTCGCACTCCGGGATTGGAACGAATTCGTCCGCCGTCGGTACCCTGGCGCCGGGCACTCTGGCCGCGTCGGCCACCATGGCCCCTTCAGGGATGATGGCCGCTCCGCAGGGAGCTCTGGCGGTACACGCACCGACGACCAGCCCCGCCCATCGCGTGGATCTGATCGCTCGAGAACTCGGCCTCATCGGTAATGACCCGAGCTGGCGACAGGTCCTCGAGCTGACCGCGACCCTCGCATCGGCTCGCACCGGCGTGCTGATCGTCGGAGAGTCGGGGACCGGCAAGTCGCTGGTCGCTCGGCTGCTCCATACCCTCTGCTGCGGCGCCCAACGTCCTTTCGTCACGGTCGAGGCGTCGGCCCTGGCCGACGAGCTGGCGACGCCCGATGGCGAAAACACCGGCCCGACCGAGCCGGGTATCACCTGGTCGCACATGCTGGATCAGGCCCGCGGGGGGACACTCTACGTGCACGAGATGGCCGCCCTGCCCACGGAGATCCAGTTCAACCTGCTCCGCGAGTTGCAACACCGGGACTACACGTCTGCCACGGCTTTTCCTCACCTTCCCGGCGAGATCCGGTTCGTGATGTCCACCAGCGAGAACCTCCCGGCGCTGATCGAGCAGGGCGCTTCCGCCAGGAACTCTTCCATCGCGTCGGCGCCATCAGCCTGATGCTCCCGCCGTTGAAGCACCGTGGGACCGACGTGGAACTGCTCGCCGAGTCGTTCCGCTCACGATATGCCCATGAGTTCCGTAAGAGTGTCGTGGGGTTCACTCGCGATGCACTCGACGTCCTCCAGCGTCACGACTGGCCCGGCAACGTCCGCGAGCTCGAAGCGGCGATCCGGCGCTCCGTCGCCATGTGCAACGGGACACGGATCAACTCCAGCCACCTGGCTCCCATCCTCAACCATCACCACCAGACTCGTACTGGCGGCTCTCCGCCCCGGCCTCACCTCCCCATCGGCATCCGGCCTCTGAAAGAAGCCCTGGAAGAACCCGAGAAGCGCATCATCATTCAGGCGCTTCAGGCCTTCAACTGGAATCGCCAGGAGACCGCCCGCGTCCTGAACATCAACCGCACCACGCTCTACAAGAAGATGAAAAAGTATGGACTGCTCATCGACGAGCCGATGTGGGCCAATTGATCTCGAGGTTTCGGTGTCCGGTTCGGCCAGGTTCAGGTCTGCATCTTGCCGGGAATTGCACGCCGAAAACTAGGTCTTGATGATCTCCTTCACGGTCATGCCCGAGGGGATCATGGGCAGGACGTGCTCCTGGTAGGGGACGAGCACGTCGAGGACGTACGGTCCGGGATGGGCGATCATCTCCTTGAGGGCGTCGAGGACCTCGGACTTCCGGCGGACCTGGCGGGCCTTGACGCCGAACCCGCGTGCAATCTCGACGAAGTCCGGATAGATCGACCCGGGTACCTCGCCTTCACCCTGACCGGTCGCCTCGGGGTGGTGGATCGGCCCGAGGTAGGTGTGGCGCGGTTCCCCTCGTGGAACCGATCCTCCCACTGCACGACCATGCCCAGGTGCTGGTTGTTGAGCACGATGACCTTGACCGGCAGGTCCTCGCAGTAGACCGTGGCCAGCTCCTGGATGTTCATGAGAAAGCTTCCGTCGCCGTCGATGTCGACGACCAGCGCCTCGGGGAAAGCGGCCTGTGCACCCATGGCAGCCGGCAGGCCGTAGCCCATCGAGCCCAGGCCCCCCGAGGTGATCCAGGTGCGCGGGTGCTTGAACCGACTCCACTGCGCAGCCCACATCTGGTGCTGTCCCACCCCGGTCGTCATGATGAATTCGCCCTGCGCCATCGCCGAGAACTGCTCGATGACGAACTGGGGCAGGATCAGGTCGTCCCGCTGGTCGTAGGTCATGGGGTCGCTGGCGCGCCACTCGTCGATCTGTTGATGCCACTGCCGCCAGTCGCCCGGCGCGACCAGCGGGTTGATCGCCTCCAAGAACGCCTTGACATCGGTATGGATGGGGACGTGAGCGAACTTGTTCTTGTTGATCTCGGAGGCGTCGATATCGACGTGGACGATTCGCCCGTGCTTGGCGAACTCGCTGAGCTTTCCGGTGACGCGATCATCGAACCGCACTCCGAAGGCCAGGAGCAGGTCGGCCGCGTTCACGGCGTAATTCGCGTAGACCGTGCCGTGCATCCCCAGCATGTTCAGCGAGAGGTAATGGTCGCTGGGCATGGCACCCAGTCCGTGGACGGTCATCGCCACGGGAATCCCCGTCTTGGAGGCAAACTCGCGCAGCTCTTCGGCGGCGCCCGAGGCCACCACCCCGCCGCCACAGTAGATGATCGGGCGTTCGCTCTCCCGGATCGCCGAGAGAACTTCCCGGATCCGCTCGGGGGATGGGGGCGGAGGCAGCCGATAACCCGGCAGGTCCATGGCCACGTCGTACTGAGGGGTGGGCACGACCGTATTCTGGATATCCTTGGGAATGTCGATCAGGACCGGTCCTGGCCGGCCGGTACTGGCCAGGTGGAACGCCTCCTTGACGATCCGCGCGATCTCCCTCGCGTGCTGGACCAGGTAGTGATGCTTGGTGATTGCCCGGGAGACCTCCACGATCGGCGTCTCCTGGAAGGCGTCGGTGCCGATCACGTGGCTCGGCACTTGACCCGTGATGGCCACCAGGGGCACTGAGTCCATCTTGGCATCAGCCAGGCCGGTCACGAGGTTCAGCGCACCGGGTCCCGATGTCGCCATCACCACTCCCGGTCTGCCGGTTGCGCGCCATAGCCCTGGGCCGCGAAGATGCCTCCTTGCTCGTGACGCGGCAGGATCGTCCGGATTCGATCGCGGTATCGCGTCAGCGCCTGATGCAGCGGCATGCTCGCGCCGCCCGGATAGGCGAAAATGACCTCCACACCGTGCCGCACCAGCGACTCGACCAGAACATCCGCCCCGGTACTCGGTCTCGAAGAAGTCTTGGTCAACGTTTGACGATCATCGATGGCAGCCACGGCGGTCGTTTCTCCCTCGGTGCAAGTTCCGACTCGGGTGGGGTCCGCTTCCCCTCGCCCGCGCACGACTCCTGGATTGTACAACGTCTGTCTACTGCTCAACAATCGGCTCAATCCCGGGAGTCACCCCTCCCGGGTCATACGCGCCTCCTTTCCCGAATTACGGGGGTGCAAGACCAGGAGAGTCGGTGGATGGGGATCGCACGCTTCCTCGTGGTGAAGTCCACCTCTTTGTGATAAAGACGATGGGAACTTCGAGGGATTCGCGGTTGGGCCACATGATGCGGGATTTGCGATATGACAAAACCGGAAGTGCTCGAACGGAATGCCCTGGTGACTGGCGCGTCATCCGGGCTGGGTCGCGAGCTGGTCCGTCAACTGGTGCGGGAACGCGGCATGACGGTCCTCGCGACGGCCCGGCGCCTCGATCGCCTCGAGTCGCTCGCCGCGGAACTACCGCCCGGGAAGGTCGAGATCCTCGCAGGCGACCTCGGAGACGCCGTCTTCCGCCAAGAACTCTGGGATCGCGCCTTGATGCTTCCCGGAGGTGTCAACCTGCTCGTCAATAACGCCGGGCTGGGCAACTACGCCGACTTTGCCGAGCAGGATCCGGACGCCATCCGACTGATCATCGAGCTGAACCTCGTGGCCCTCATCGACTTGAGCCAGAAGGCCATTCGCCACATGAAACCAAGGGGGTCCGGTCAAATTCTCCAGCTTTCCTCCGTCCTCGGGTTTATCGGTGTCGCCCATTCCGCAGTTTATGTGGCAAGCAAGCATGCGGTGAATGGTTTGGTGAAGAGTCTGCGCTATGAGCTCTGGGGCACGGGCGTACGGGTGTGGGCGGCCTGTCCCGGGCGGACAGTCAGTGAGTTCTCGACGGTTGCCAGCGGCACGAGCCGGAAGGGGGGAGGATGGCCTCGACAGGAGCCGACCGATCGTGTCGTCCGGGGGATTGTGCGGGGCCTCGACGGCCGTCGCAGTTTCGTCCTGCCGACCTGGCGTGCCTGGACCATTGTGACCTTGGCAAGCTGGATATCCCGCCCGTTTGATTGGCTCATGAGGCGGTATAGACCGGCCGCGTCCCGAGCATCTGAGATTGGCCCGCGGAGAGGGGAGCCCAGGAGTTCTCTTTCTTGAGCGCTCGGAAAAAATGAATCCACTGGCACGCTGTCTGCTCTTGAGTCCTTCGGAGAGTGATCTCCCGAACCGAAGGAGGACCACCATGAAACCCCTTGTCTCCGATGCGCTGTGGAAGCGCCTGGAGCCCTTGCTGCCACCCCCGCCTCCGCGCCGCTTCCGCTTCCCGGGACGCAAACCCCTGGACTACCGCAAGATCCTCACCGGCATCTTGTTCGTGCTCAAGACCGGCATCGCCTGGGACGACTTGCCCGCCGACCTCGGCTGCGGCTGCGGCAAGACCTGCCGGTCCTACCTGCAGGCGTGGCAGCAGGCCGGTGTCTGGCGCCAGTTGCACGCCGTCTTGCTGGCCGAGCTCAACGGCGCTGACGCGATCGACTGGGAGCGGGCGCTGATCGACGCCTCCTTCGCCAAGGCCCCGGAAGGGGGCGAGGATACCGGCCCGAATCCGACGGACCGGAGCAAATCCGGCAGCAAGCACCACGTGATGACCGACGCCCAAGGCGTGCCGCTGGCGGCGACGGTGACCGCCGCCAACGTCCCCGAGATCACCCAGGTCTTCACGACGCTCGACGACATGCCGCCGGTGGGCGGCAAGCCGGGGCCGAAGCGGCAGAAGCCCGACCGCTTGCAGGGGGATCGGGGCTACGACTCGGAACCGGTGCGGCAGGGTTTGCGCGGCCGGGGGACCACGCCGGTGCTGGCGGCCCGCAATACGGAGCACGGCAGCGGTTTGGGCAAGTCCCGCTGGTACGTAGAGCGGACCATCGCGTGGCTGCACTCCTTCGGCCGGCTGCGCCGCCGTTTGGATCGGCTCACCGAGATTCAAGACGCGTTCCTCAAGTTAGCATGTTCCTTGATCTGTTTGAGGCTCCTGGGCCAGTGAACTCATTTTTTCCGAGCGCTCTTAGGCGGCCAGCAGGTATTCCATGATGCAAGACTCGATCGCGGCTGCAACCGGCGCGGCCTGGGCTCGGGTAAGCTTCGAGTTCCAGGATTCCGTGTACAGCATGAGGATCGCGACGAACTTTCGGGTTCGAGTGGTAGGTGCTCTCCAGTCGGCTGAGCCCGTTTTGCGGATTGGCGAAAATTTGTCGATAGAGCGGACTATGCGACCAATTGGGTTGCTCTGAAAGTTGGCGCTTCGGGGGGGCTCCTGCCCCGCCGAAATACAAAGGCACCAGAGAGAAACGTCCGAGACCATTCACAGGGCCCGAAATCCGCTCGACGCCATTTTCATCGGTATGGGTGTCGCATGGCGTCATGAGGCTCGTTTTGCGGATTCGGGACTCTCCAAGTCCTGGCTGCTTGGGTCGGTTCGTCGGAGCACGAGGATGTCAAGCACGGAATGAATCATCCATACTTCCAAGCTATCATTCCTGATTGCGTCGACATTTCGGAGCGGGCCCGACGTGACCGCTTTGTTGCTATTTCCGACTCGAGGCACCGATCGCGATAAACCGCGTTCGCAGGCGACCTCCAAGGTATCAAGGATGAGCGTCTATTGCTTAGGATGCCTCAACTTTGAGAAAAGATGAACGCATTGCGGTCAAAACGGGAAAAATCATCGACTTAAGTCCTTACGTTACGGGGAAATGATTTTTTTGAGAAATTTTTTGGGGCGGTGGATTAGTTCGGGTGAGCGATCGGTTCAACCTCATCTGCCCGCGAGGGGTCGCTCAGGCATCCCGGGACGGTCCAAGTCAGCACCGCTCACGGGCGCTTCGCGATGAACCGCGGCCCGAAGGGGGAATAAAGCCTGCCATGATGGTTTTGGGACGGGAAGTCGAGCGCGTACCTTCATCGGCCTCGCGGAGCGCGAGGAGTTAGGAGACGTTTGACTAGGTAACCACTGGGCCAAGGGCCACCTCTGTCGCTACGATCACCACTCGCCACACTGGTTCATCAGAGGAGTGACCTCACGCTACCGCATCAGGCGTTCGGGTGATCCGACAGGGCGCCACGCTATTTCCAAGGCGTTCAACCGCCACGGGGACATCAGGCGTTGTACGGGCCCTCGGCCCGGACGGTCACGTGAGGTCGGTCTCCTCCAGTTTCGGCGGCGGCTACCGACGTGATGAACGTTGACCGAGTCGCCGAGCAGCAGGTCCAAACGTTTGACCATGGCTTCGGGCAACACCAGTCGCGTCGTCCCGGAATCCACCGGCCCCTGGATCGTTGCACGGCGAATCTGGTCTAATTGGGAAGTGGCCGTCCTGTGTGCAGGTTACGTCCGCATCGTTGAGGACATCGAGCTCGTTGCGAAGGCGCCCACTCCTTTGTTTCGTCCCACGAGTACGAGGCGTTCACGCTTCGAGCGATTGGCTTGCTTGGCGTGCGCGTTCCCATCGGATTCAGCCCGCGACGACTCCTTGCTCAGAAAAACGGGAGTGACCCGTGCCCGACCCCCAGACGCCCGACTGGGTGCGCGACGCCATCTTCTACCAGATCTTCCCCGACCGGTTTGCGCGGAGCGTCACGGTGCCCAAGCCCCGGCACCTCGACGAATGGGGCGCTCCGCCGACGTATCACGGCTACCAGGGGGGCGACCTGATCGGCGTCGTCGAGCACCTGGATTATCTGGGTGACCTCGGAGTCAACGCCCTGTATTTCACGCCGGTCTTCCAGTCGGCGTCGAACCATCGTTACCACACCCACGACTACGAGAAGGTCGACCCGATGCTGGGCGGGAACCCGGCGCTTCGGCGCATGCTCGACGCGGCCCACGACCGAGACATTCGCGTTGTGCTCGACGGCGTGTTCAACCATGCGAGCCGCGGCTTCTTCCCATTCCACGACATCCTGGAGAACGGCCCGGACTCGGCCTATCTCGACTGGTTCACCGTCAAAGAGTTCCCGCTGTATGCCTACGACGTCGAGAAGTCGCCCAATTACCGGGCCTGGTGGGGACTTCCGGCCCTGCCAAAATTCAACACCGACTGCCCCGAGGTGCGAGAATTCCTCTGGGAGATCGGGCGAAAGTGGATGGAGTTCGGCATCGACGGCTGGCGGCTGGATGTCCCCAACGAAATCGATGACGACGATTTTTGGCGCGAATTCCGCGTGCGCATCCGGTCGGTCAACCCCGAGGCGTACATTGTCGGCGAGGTCTGGAGCGAGGCCCAGCGATGGCTTCAGGGCGACATGTGGGACGCGGTGATGAACTACCAGTTCACCCGCGCGTGCATCGCCTTCTTCATCGGGGAGAATGTCAACCTCGAGGACCTGTCGCGGACGAGCCTGCATCCGGTGGGCCGAACGGGAGCCGAGACGTTTCGCCGGGCGATCGAGCGGCTGATCGGTCTGTATCACGCGAACGTGACGGACGTCATGCTGAACCTGCTGGGCAGCCACGACATGGCGCGGTTCGTCACGCTGGCCAACGGCGATCGGACCGCCCTCCGGCTTGCGACCTTGTTTCAGATGACCTATCCCGGCGCACCGTCAGTCTACTACGGAGATGAGATCGGCATGGCCGGCGGCCACGACCCCGCCAATCGAGGCGCATTTCCCTGGCATCGGCCCGAAACCTGGGACACGGAGTTGTTGCACGAATTTCAGCGACTGATCGCCTTGCGTCGCGAGCGGCCGGCCCTGCGCCGAGGCTCGTTCCGCTTCGTACAAGCGCAGGGCGATGTCATCGCGTACGTCCGGGAGCTGGGGGATGAGATGGTTGTCGTCGCGATCAACGCGGGGCGTTCGACGCGACGAATCGATCTGACATTCAATGTGGGGCTCTCCGAAGGCGCCTTTCTCGAGGAAGCCTGGTCCCACCGTTCGGTCCGCCTGGAGCAAGGGATGCTCCGTGGCCTGGAGCTGAAGCCCCGCGCGGGGATGGTCCTCGCGACGCCGGGCCGCCGCACCGTATGAGCGACCATCGCATCCCACCGGCCTGGCGGTTGCCAGAAGGGGTCGATCCTCCCCTCTGGCAGTATACCCACACGCCGCGATTGGCGGCCGAGGAGGATGCTTACTTCGCCGACCATCCCCTGTTCCGCGCCGACGCCCGGGCACTCGACGAACGGTTCGTCACCCCCGGCCGGCTGATCGACCTGGGCTGCGGGGCGGGACGACACGCGATCCATTTCGCCGGCCGCGGGTTCGCCGTCTCCGCGGTCGATCTGTCGCGGCCGATGCTCGACGTGGTCGGACACAAGGCTCGGTTCGCCGGAGTCGACCTGTTGCGGGTCGAGTCCAATCTTTGCCGGTTGGGTTGCTTCGCCGATCGGACGTTCGAGTACGCCCTATCGATGTTCAGCACGCTGGGAATGATCCGGGGCCGAGATCCCCGACGGCGAGCCCTGGAGGAGGCTTACCGCGTCCTGTGCCCTGGCGGGCGGCTTGCGCTCCACGCCCATAACCTCTGGCTCAACTTACGGGACCGTCAGGGCCTCGCCTGGCTCCTCAAACAGGTGTACCGGGCCGTCTTCGCACGCGACGAGCTGGGGGAACGTCGGATGACCTATCGCGGCATCCCAGGCATGCGCGTGCACCTCTATCGTTGGGGTGAGCTCAAACGCGAGTTGCACAGCGCCGGCTTCCGGATCGATGAGGTGCTTCCTCTCGACGAGGTCTCTTCCGAGCCGATCTCGACACCCTGGCTGGCCCCCAGCCTCCGTGCCGGGGGCTGGATCGTCTTCGCCACTCGGCCCTGAACGCGTCGGGGCACGACTTGCGAGGAGCGGTCGGCGCGCCTTGTCCGGAGTTTCGAATCAAAGTAAACTGATGAACTGAGGAAAACACGACACGTCTCAGCGAGCATTCATCGTGCGGGGAGGTAAGGATGGTCCTCATCGCGACGCTGATCGGGCTGATGGTCGGCCAGAGTCCGATCACGCCGATGTCGGGGACAGTGATCGGGCCCGACGGCAAGCCCGTGGCCGGGGCCGACCTGATCCTCGCAGGCACGCCGGTGTACGACCCGCCGATCCTCGTGCGGGGACGATCGGATGCCAACGGCCGGTTCATGATCCCGCGTCCGGCCGGACTGGCGGCAGAGAAGCGCGACTTCGCACCGATCCTCTGGGCCGTGAAGCCGGGTTTTCGGCTAGGGTTCACGAAATTCCCCGGCGCCATGCCAGCCGCCAAGGAAGACGTCCGGATCGTGCTCGGACTGCCCGGGAAGGCCGAGGTCAAAGTGGTGGGTCCCGACGGTGAACCGGTTGCCAGCGCGCGTGTGAGCCTCGGTCAATTCGGCCGTGAATTGACGATCGTACCCCGGGCCGTGGTTAATCTCACCGACGCAACGACGGATCAGAACGGCCTGGCCGTCATCGATGCCGCCGCCAATGATGAGATTTCCCATATTGCAGTTAACTCGACGGCGTTCGGCAGCCAGTCGCGATCGTTCTACCCCGTTGATTCGAAACCGAAGCACGTCGCGTTTCGACCGGCTGCGCCGCTCGTCGTGCGGCTCGTGGCCGCCGATCGCACCCTGATGAAAGACTGGCGGGTCTACGCCAGCACACGATCCGGCAATAACATCTGGCCCGACCCCGAGACGGCCGGCCACGCCACAGGGACGACCAACGAAGACGGCCGGTTCGCGGTCCCGGCGATGGCCGTGGGTGAGATCCATCTCGTGATCGAGCCACCGCGGGAACTTCCGGTCCTGCCCGACCTCCCGCGGCCATTCGCTGTAATCGCGGGGCGGGAGAATCTGGTGGAGATCCCGCTCCGGAAACCGGCGACGATCACGGGTGTGATCCGAGAGCGGGGCACAGGTCGTCCCGTGCAGGGGATCGAACTGTCCTTCCACCGCTTCCCGGGCGGGAAGACGGTGAAGGGCGAGACCGACGCTCAGGGACGATACACGTTCACCACGCTACCGGGCACCGCGGGGATCCACGTGTGGCGAGGATCCCCGACGCACGTCATGGCACCCGGCCAGCAATGGAAGGACTTCCCCGTGACCGAGACCGCGGAGCGGATCGAGCTGGAGCCCAGGGAAGCCATCCTCGCCGCGCCGCCGCTCCGGTTCATCGTGCGCGACGAGGCGGGTCAACCCGCGGCCCACGCGACCATCATCGGGCGTTCGGGATTGGGATGGATTCCGAAAGCGACCGACGACCACGGGGAGTTCACCGTCCCCGGTCTCGCGCCGGGAGACGAGATGACGCTCGAAGCCCGCCAGGGCGATCGGATGACGGATGGGCCGGTGAAAGTCCAGGCGGGACGCACGGACGTGATTCTGGTGACGATCGTTCCCGGGGTTGCGGTGGCACTGGCTGGTCGCGTGGTTGGCCCTGACGGGACGCCCGTCCCGGGGGCCTGGGTGCGGTTGCAATACAGCGAGGAAGCCATGGGCGGGCAGATCCATTTCCCCCAGGAGCTTCTGGTCGACGAACAGGTCCGCACCGGGCCTGATGGGACATTCCGGACGCCGATGACGATCTACCGGAAGGGCCGGGAGTTCCGCTTCCACGCCAACGCCGCCGGCTACCGTTCCAATCAGACCAACTGGGCCACATCGAAGGGAGGGGACCAGCTCACGTTTCCGGACCTCACCCTCCGCCGGTCGCCGACGCTCCAGCTCGTTAGGGGCCGGGTCGTCGATCGCGAGGGCCGGGGCGTGGCTGGCGCCGCGGTCTTTCAGTCGAGAGATTCGCCGAAGCGGTCGGCGACGACTACCGACGATCAGGGACACTACCGGCTGGCCGGAATCGGGAGCGGAGAAGCCCTCGTCTTTGCCGAGAAGGCCGGTTTCCGCTTCGGCGGGGCGATCGTCAAGCCGGGGGACGCAAACGTGGACATCCGACTGGCCCGCGTGGACCAGCCACCGACGGCGATGCCGAAGACGCTGCCGCCGCACTTGACCCGAGCCGAGGAAAAAACGATTGCGCGCGAGCTGCTCGCCCCGGTGTTCGATGCCGTGCGGCCGCGGTCGCGGTCGAACGACCGCGAGGGGGATCCCGTCGTCTCCGCCCTGGCGCGGGTCGATCCGGATCGCGTCCTGGAGATGCTCGAAAATCGGGTCCTGTCCCAGCCTGCGGGGATTCTGACGCAGGTCGTCCTCGGGCAGGTTGAGACCGACCCGGCCGTGGCTGTCGCCACGGTCGAGTCCGACCTGAACCCCGCCTCGCGCGTCGAGAGCTTCCTCGCCATGGCCGACACGATGACCGACACCGATCGCGCGCGTCGCAACGAGCTGCTCGACCGCGCCCTGGCCGAAGCCCGTCGCGTCGAGGACCCGGGGGCCCGGGTCACGGCCCTCGGCCACGTGGCTGACCGCTGGCTAGCGATCGACGATCTCGACCGGGCGACGCCGATCATCCGCGAAGGGCGGGCGATCCTCGATACCGTCTTGAAAGACCGCTACTTCGACGATCTGGAGGAGTTCGCCGAGGTGCTGGCGGTGATCGACGTCGCCGCGGCGCGGGCGATCTGCGAACGCGACGAATGGAAGAACGTCATCATCGGCAGAGCCGAGCGGATCAATCCCCACCTCACCGAGGCTGCCATCCGGCTGGCGGCGATCAACCCGGCCGAGGCCGAACGACTGGTCCCGCCCCCTCCGCCGCAGTTCCAGTACAACACCCGCGATGAGGCCGTGCTGCGGATCTGCCGGCGGATGGCGCGGGCAGACCTGCCCCGCGCCCGCAGGATTCTCGGGACGCTCGACAGGCAGTGGCCCGCGCGAGTGTTCTACGGGCTCGGTCTCATGGCCTCCGAGCTGGCGGCGACCGATCCGGCCCGGGCGCACGAGCTGCTGGACGAGGCGTTCACACGGCTCCGCCAGCTCGCGGACCGGCAGGACGGCAAAGTGCCCCATTCGCGGGTCCCCTGGGTGATGGCCGGACTCTTGCCGGTGGTCGAGAGCCTCGAGCCCGATCGTCTCGAGGAGCGACTCTGGCTGACCGCGGCCTGCCGTGCGCCACTGCCGCAGTGGCCGGAGATGAGCGCCGTCCAGGTGGGCGTGATCGTGGCGATGGGAGTCTCGCGTTACGACCGCGCCCTGGCCGCCATCATCATGGCACCGCCGCTCGAACACCTCGCGGACCACCTCGTGGAGTCGGGCGCCGCTTATTCCATCGGCAATCCACCGCCGATTGCGGCCCTGACGGCCTATGACCCCCGCGTTGCCGTCGCGCTGATCCGGAACTTTCCCGACTCGGCGCGGAGGGCCCCCGATCCCAAGAACACCCCGAACGCCTTGAGCCCCGATGCTCAGTTCCGGTTAAGGACGGCCGAGATGCTCGGTGTTCCGATTGAAGAGCGGCGTCGAAAGGCAATCGCCTGGAGCGACCGGCCCTGATCGAGGCGCGGTATTCGCCGATCGGGCTCTTCTTGTCACACTCCACGCGGCCCGGAAGGAACCACGTACCCATGGACATTTCAGAAGTTGCGATGAACGCCTCATGGATTACGAAAGACCTGTTGCTCCTGCTGGTTGCCCTCACTCTACAAGCCGGCCCCTTTGCCGAGGAACGCCGGCCGGCACCGAGGTTCGATGGGCGGTCGATCCCCGATCCGCCGCAACAGAAGGAACCCTGGACACCGCCCCAGACGAAGCTGCCGAGGTTCCTGGTCTCGGCGACGACTGCCCTGTTCGAGCAGGGGATGGCCGACCCGCGCGGGTGCGAGTACCGGGATGTCGAAGTCGGCGAAAGCCATATCATCAAGACGCGAGGATTCGTCCTTCCCCGGCGCGAAGTCGACGCCGGCCGGTTCGTGGTCAGTTGGGACGGCGTGGTCTATCCGGCGCTGTCCGTCGGCGCCCTGGCCGACCTCAAGGAGGACATCCGCGGGCCGGCCGAGTCCATGAAACGCGACCGCGCCGGTGCCGTAACCAAGGGGAGGGGCCGCGCCGGCGAGGGAGGCGCGTTCATCGGTGGCGGCCGTTCCGAGTGGAGAGGGGATGGACCCTCGGGGGTCGAGACCCGTTCGGCTCTGAAGCTCTGCCTGCTGCTGAGACTCGGCCGGGCCGACCTGGCCGAGGCCCTCTTCGCCGCCGCGACGAACTGGACGCCGGAGGTCCGGGGCCGCGACGTCACCGATTATCACATCACCTACCTCACCCTGGCCACGGAATGGGCCGTCACGGTGTACTACCGGCTCATCGACGCCCACATGCGGGGCGACGATGCGGTCGCGCTCGACGCCGCACGGCGGCTCTCGACCTTCGTGAAGGCGGTGGACGCGAAGGCCGCAGCGATGGGCTTCGAGAAGCTCCAGGACCGCTTCAGCGGCGCGCACCCGGCCTACATGCCGTTCCTCCGGCAGCTCCCCGAGTTGCTGGCCGATCAGGAACGGCGCGCCCGGGAGCCCGCGCGGGGGCCGATCCCTAAGCGCGGGGGCGACTCCTCGGCGCGGATCGCCGCCATGATCCGCGACCTCGACCAGATCGACAAGCGGACGGTGGGGATGTACGGGCCTATGGGGACCCCCGAACGCTCGCCCCTGGTCCAGGCGCTGGTCAACGAGGGCCAGCCCGCCGTGGAGCCGCTCCTGGCCGCCCTGGAGACCGATATGCGGCTCACGAGATCGGTCACGATTGGGGGACGATTCGAGTCGATCGAACGCAAGGTTCATTCCGTCTTCGAGGCCGGACTCGCCGCGATCGAGCGCATCCTCAATACGAACGAATTCGAAAACGCGCAGTATTCGGTGCAACTGAACGACCTCGCGGGAAGGAAGAAGATCGCGCAAACCCTGCGCGCCTTCTGGGAGAAGAACCGGGCGATCTCAGTGACCGAGCGCTGGTATCGGACGCTCCGCGACGACTCGGCCGGGCGCGACGAGTGGTTCCAGGCGGCGGTGGGGATCGTGCAGGCCCGCGACGACCCCGGCCTGCCCCAGGTCTACGGGACTTTCGTTCATCCGTCCCAACTGCCCCAACCCGGCCGGCCGATGAAGGGCGAGGAGTTGCGATCGCGTCGCGATCCCAGCGTATCCGAGCTGGTGGCTCGCCGCATCCTCGAGGTCGCTCGAGCCGGCGGGACGCGGACGACGCCAGACTCCGTGCTGCCTTGGCCCTGTGCGGTCGCGTTACAGTTCGACCGCTGGGACCCGAAGGCCGCGCTGCCCGTGATCCGGGAGCTGATGGCCCGGGCTCGCGAGGCCAGCGCCCGGAATCACGACGACGGCTACCAGCCGGACCATAAGCTGGACGATTTCGTGGCCAAGGCCGCCGTCATCCGCACCCGGGGCGGCGAGCGGGAGGCTCTTGACGTGTATGCGGCGGACATCCGCAAGAGCGACCCGGAGCGTGCGGAGTCCTACGAGTTAACCCGCTTCGAGCCGTTGTGGACCTATCCCGATGACCCGGCGATTCGCGACGCCGCCCACTGGCTGTTCAACGACCCGCAGTCGCCGTGGACGTCGTTTATCCGCGACCCGGAAAACCGCCAGATGTCCTGGCTCTATAACGACAGGTTCTACACGTCGCCATTGCTGCGATCGGGCGGATTCCGCGAGGCGCTGATCGACGTGCTGGGGAACAAGGCCGCCATGGGGACCGTCCAGCGCAATCAACAGACCGTGATCCAATACAAGACGAAGCGCGGAGGTGGAGGTGGTTTCAGCTCGAACAAGGCCGACATGGAAGCGGTCAAGAGTGAAGTGGACTCTCCGTTCCGCGTCTGCGATTACCTCGCCTGGAGGATCTCGACGCTCGGCGGCGCGCCCGAATTCGAGATGTACTGGCCGGAGGACCGTCGCGACCGGGCCGTGGAGTCATGCGCGGCCTTCCTGAAGCGATATGGCGATCGGTTCACCACCGACCCGCTCCCCATCGAGCCCGACATCAACGACCGCACGCCTCATCTGGCATTCCCGGCGCTGGGCCGGCCCGCGACCCTCGATGACGTCCGCCAGGCCCGGGCGATCTTCTCGCTCGAAGGGCAGGGAGAAACCCGGCTGATCAAGGTTCCGGGGATGCCGATCCCGGCCCGGTGGGTCGCGCTCAAGGACATCCCGCTCAGCATCCAGAAACCCGATGGCACCACTCACCGCGAATACGAGCAAGGCGGCTGGATCTGGCAGGCCGAGGAGGTCCGCAAGGCGGATTGCTGGGAGCGATTCTACGGATTCGTGGGCCCGCACGGGATCGCGCGCGTCCCGGCCGCCGAGATCGAGGTCAGCTCCGTTCGTGGCGGACCGCGCTGGATCGCCCTCCCCGGCGGTCTGGACGCATGGCTCCAGTCAGACAAACCGTCCAGGATCGCCTACGAGCCGGACCAGCCGATCCGCGTGGTCCTGGGCCTTCGCAATCGGCGCGGAGTCGAGAACACTGCGCCAACAGAGTTCCTCCGCCGGGGCGATGATGGCCGGCCGGCATTGCGGCGCGGGGTCACGCTGGCGGTCTCCTATTCTGTACCGCGCTCCCAGGATGAATTGTTCTCGGACCATCCCCAAGACACGTTGAAGCCGAAACGGACGGACGCGTTCGTTCCCGGCGAAGCGACCCGCTCGCTGGCGCCATTCGAGGCATTCGAGGCCATGCAGCTCGACCTGAACGACTGGTTCGACCTGACAAGGACCGGCTCATATTACGTCCAGGTCAAGTTCGCGGCGGATTCGGGCGTCGGCGAGGGAACGTCGAACGACTGGTCTTTCTCGATCAGTGATCCGGATCGCGTCAAGCCGTGAGATCAGGTATCCTCATAGAATCCAATGGGGGATTGCTCTCGCACACGTCCCGAGAGACCATGACCTTTCGCCACCGAAGACCGATGAGTATCCACCGATCGCTTCGATTTCCGTTGATCCTGGCCGCGAGCCTCGCGACGATCGGCGTCTTGCTCTGGCCGGCCGTGCGCGGGGCCCGGCAGTCGGCGCAACGCGCAGGGATCACCTGAAACCTCAGTCAGATCGGGCTGGCAGTTGCCAGCTATCACTCGGAATGGGGTTGCTACCCGCCCGCTTATGTGCTCGGCCTCGACGGCACGCCCTGGCATAGCTGGAGGGTGCTGATCTTGAAGAACGCGCCTCATCCTTACTCGGAGCTGTACAAAGCCTATCGGTTCGACGAGCCCTGGGATGGTCCTCACAACGCCCAGCTCGCCGGTCGGATCGGCGACTATTATCGTCGCCGAGGGTTGGATGCGGGCGGGTCGCAACAGACCACATTCGTCGCGGTGGTCGGCCCCGAGACGGCCTGGCCCGGAGCAGCGACGCGATCGAAGCAGGATCTCCGCGACGGCGCGAATCGGACCGTCCTGGTGGTCGAGATGGCCGATGCGGGAATCCCCTGGATGAAGCCGGAAGACCTGCAATTCGACCGGATGAGCTTCGGCGTCAACGACGGTTCGGGGCGCGGACCCGGGAGTCAGATCAGCGGCGCCCGGGCGCTGCTCGGAACGGGGCATGTCCTCGAACTCCCTGACCATCTTTCGCCGGCGACGCTTCGGGCGATGCTGACGATCGCCGACGGCGAGCCGCTGCCGAGTGATCCTCACTCGTTCGGCGCCAAGGTGATCGACACGCCGCCGGCGCCGTCACGCTGAGAATCGGTTGATCATCCGACGGAGGCCCGATCATGAACCTGGACCCGGACTTTGAAGGCGATGTGCCTTCGGCCCTCACGAAAACGGACGGTCGGGGTCGGCGACAATGGATCAGCCGCACCAGGGTCTTCGAGATCGCCATCGCTCTCTCTTGCGTGGCTGTCTTGTGCCGCCCTGGTTGTGCCGGCGGTCCGGAGCGCCCGGGAGGCCGCGCGGCGATCCCAGTGCACCTGCAACTTCTGCGGGATCAAGCTGGCCCTCGACAACTACCATTCGACGTACGGGTCTTTCCCGCCGGCCTACATCGCCGACGCGAGCGGCAAGCCGATGCATAGTTGCGCGTGCTGATCCTGCCCTGGCTGGAACGATCGGATCTCTACAACCAGTACAACTTCAACGAGCCCTGGGACGGCCCCAATAACATCAAGCTCCTCAACCGCATCCCGACCATCTATGTCTGTCCGAGCTGGCATGACTCCACCACGACCCTGACCAGCTACGTGGCCGTGACCGGCCCGGGCACGATCTTCCCGGCTCAGCGGTCTACCCGGATCGAAGACATCACGGACGGGACATCCAACACCCTGATCGTAGGCGAGGTCGCGAATGTGAGGATCCCCTGGACGGCCCCTCGGGACCTCGACGTGCTCACGATGAGCCTCCGGGTGAACGACCCGCAACGCCCGGGGATTTCTAGCAAGCACCCCGGCGGCGCCAATCTCGGCCTCGCCGACGGGAGCACGCCATTCGCCCGCCAATCGATCACGCCAGAGAATCTGCGGGCCTTGTGCACCATCGCCGGAGGTGAGGGGATCACGGCCGATCAGGCCCTGGATTTCGAAGTGATCGCCAGGGCCGGTGAATTCCCTCGATTGCTTGCATCAAGGAGATGTTCGTTGGTCATGAGGGCAACCGGCAGGCTTTCCGGTTCACTCCTTCTTCTCGACGCGTTCCCAGATCTCCTCGATCTTCAGGCCATTGCTGAGCTGGCCGTCATGGTGCCACTTGTTCCCGTCGACCTTGCATTTGAATGCCTGCGCTTTCCCCTTGATGATGTCGAAGTCCTGGCTGATGCCGTATTCGGGCGTTTCTACGTATTCCTCCCCCTTGAGGGTGTAAGGTCCTCCCGCGGCTCTCGCCACCTTGCCCTCTTCGTCGTAGGTCACCCACATGAAATGCGTCGGGGTGATGTGTTTGACCATGCTGGTTCCTTCCGGAAACTTGAATTCCTGTTCGCCGTACTTCGCCGAGACCAATTTCCAGGTGCCGACCAGCGCGGCCTCCGGTTGTGGCTTCTTCGGTTCGTCGGAGCGTGCCGGTCCGCTCTTGACCGAGAAGCCGGCCAGCAGCGCGAGGGCGATGATCAGTGTCCGTCGCATCGATATCTCCTCTGGCTTTGAACGATGTGTCAATCCGACCCTGGGCCCGCAGCCTTCAGAGCTTAATGTCCCGCATTCGATCGAGCAAGTTCCGGGTGATCTGCTGGACGCGCCGGTCCGGACCCTGGGGACGGGTATAGACGGCCGGGCGCACGTAACCCGGCGGTTCCGAGAGGCCATCGGCCCACCAGATCGTCGCCGCATTGAAGACGAAGTTCCCTTTCGGGCCGGGGTAGATGGTCGCGGTGTAGGTCCCCTGGCCACGGGGGCTCTTCGCAATCCCGCTGGCGACGATCTCCAGCCCCGGGATCGGTGCCGGCGCGCCATGCCACTCCCAGCCGACGAGTCCCGGAATGCCGTCGCCTTCCTTCATGCCGGACCCGGCGAAGAGCCAGTGGTCCGGCTTGCGGCAAGTCCAGTCGCCGCCGCCGGTCACGGGGTACGTGCTCTGGGCGCCCATCAAGGTCGCTTCGTTCGGGCCGTTCTTGGTGAAGAGCGCTTCTTCGGGAAAATCCTTCAACTCTTCCTTCTGGGGCGAGCCATACCGCCCCACGCGCTCGATGATCCGGTTGGGTCGGCCGTCGCTCGCGGCGTGGATGTCGATCACGCCGCAGATGCTATTCCCCGACAGGAACGCCAGGTTTAACCCCGCGGCGACCATCCGCTTCATCGTGTCGAACATCGCCAGCGACCAGTATTCATCGTGGCCGACCGACAGCCAGCCCTTGGCCCGTAGCAACCCGTCCGGATCGGCGTGGGTGTCGAGGTTCGAGATGTAGGTCAGGTCGTAGCCGTGCTGCTCCATCCAGTAGGCCAGCGGGAATTCCCAGAGGAGGAACTCGCCCGAGCCGACCGACAAGGGTGCGTCGAAGATCTGGCAATACTTGCCGTAAGGCCGGTCGAAGCTCGTCTGGACGTTCGGTCCCCAGTACCACTCCTTCTTGCCGTCGTCGTAGAGCGCGAACTGGCTGGGCCAACGGTTGTACGCGTTCCAGGTCGTGTCCGAGACCTGGAACAGGAAGTCGGCCCGGCGATCGTCGCGGACCACGAAGACGACGTAACTCTGGAGCCCTTCGCGCTCCGCGGTGAGCTTCCCCAGGTAGACGCCGCTGGTCCAGTCGGGGGGAATCGTGATCGTCGTACTCGGTTCCCAGGCACATTCGCGCAAGCGCTTGGGGCCGATCGGCGGATCGGGCTGGACCGTGCCCTTGAACGGCCCGAGTTTCTGGATCAGCCGCCCGCCATGACCCTGGTAATAGCCCATCCGGTAGATTTCAAGATTGAACGGCGACCGCGGATTCGTGCTGACATGGATCGCGATCGTTTCACCCGGCCGGACACTGGTCCGCGAGGCATAGCCCTCGATCCAGGGGCTCCGATACCGGGTCTTGGGGTCGACCCGGACGTTCGTCGTCATCCAGTCGCGCGTGCCGGCGTGCTCGTTCTCGCGACGGATCCGCTCGGGATCGGAGGTGGTCACCCTCTCGGGTCGTGCGACATTTTGGCTCAGGGCAGGTGCCAGGCCTGCCGTGGCGGCCACCTTGAGGACCTCACGACGGGACCAATCGCGTTCGGCGGGCATGGCTTAGCGACTCCGAACCTGGGTCGGGGTGTCAAGTGCACCCTGAGTAGACCGCGCGAGTCCGGATCGGGCAAGTGGGGCGAGGTCAACCCGCCTTCGAAGTCGGCCTGGAAATCGATGGGCTCGGCACCAGGAGGGTGGTTTGTGGCGTGCCATTGATGCTCTCGAGTTCGGGAATCGTGCCGAAACCGAGGGAGGCGAGATGAGCGACGACCTGGGCGTAGAGCTCCAACGGCTCGACGCCAGGCGAATGATCGTAAGCCAGCCAGTTCAACTGCCGGAGGTGGTCGGCGGGCCATGCGGGGAGGGGGATACCAAATGCAGTGGCCGACTCGACTGAGACCAGGCCGTCATTGGGACCTTCCATCTCCCCGAGAACGGCATGGAGGCGCCGCAGTGGCCAGCAGACTGCATCCACCGTCGGATCCCCCGCAACGCAGAAACACGGGAACCCGGTGGGCATCGGATTCTTATCGTGGAAACGGCGCGCCATGCCACGCGTGACATCGAGGCACCCTTGGGGATCGATCCCCATGGCGGCCAGTAGATCGTAGATCCGGCCGACGCGGAGCTTGGCGAAGTCGGCCAGGGAGCTTCCCAGATGCGGCGTCCCGATTGTCGTCAGGCTCAAGACCCGCTTCTGCCATGCGGGATCCGCCACCAGCCGCCGCGCGTCGAGACCACCCATGCTGTGGCCGATCAGGTGAACTGGCTCGTCGCCGAAAACGCGCTTGATCTGCTCTCCCAACCGGCGTGACCGCATCTCGACGCCGGCGATCGGGGGCACGCGGGTGACCAACACCCGGTTACCCGACGCCCGCATGGCCTCGGGAATCCCCCGAAAATAGGTCGCGAACGTCCACCGGCCCACCCCGATCCGGGCGTATCCGCCCAGCCCATGGGCCAAGACGATCGGAGCGTCAAGACGCGCAAATGTCGCTAGGTGTAACATCTCAGAAGGCGTCTGCAATCTGACTTCACGGATCACAACAATCGCGATCCCTCAACGATTTGAAAGATCGCAAAAACCATGCCGTGCTCTTGCTTGACAAGAGCCCTACTACTCATTCATTGTAGGCTGTGTTCCCCCATCGTCGAGTGATGCATCCTCGTCTTTTCACTTTCAATGCGCGGTTCATGCGGGTCGATCGGATCTTGCCGGAGAATGCCATGCGGATTCGAGGGATCGTGCGAACTGCAATGCTCGAAGAGAATCCGCCTGGGAGCGATCTGATCGAGATGCAGCTGCGAGTTCAGGGTGTCGGAGCCGGTCAGCCCCGGCTCCTGATCGTCCCCTATACGCTCCTGCTCACGGACCAGGATCTCGATCCGGAACAGATTCAAGGCAAAGGATTTCAGGCCGAAGTCGTCGATGAGGGACCCGGACGCTGGATCGTCACCGAGATCGCTTTCGCCGGGGGGCGGATCCTTCGCAATCCTGAGGAATCCTGATCCGACCGCGTCGCCCTCCCGTCGTGATCGGATCGAGTTGAGCCGAGACACCCGTGTTGATTCTCGGCAACAGGCTCGAATCCGCCGGCCGAAAGACGCTAGACTAGCTATGACTCGATCGTTCGCGGCACATGGGCCGATCGATCCGGTCGTGGAGTGAACTTCCGGCCGTTCTTTCTGCGGAAAATAGCGGGAATGCCGTCGAGGATCTGGCTCCAGGCGGGCCGCCACCGAAACGAGACTCGACCTGAGACTCGTTTTTCCGAGTTCCACGCCTCAACTCCCCGGGGCGGGACTTCGACTTATCGGCGGGATGAGTGTCGCTCGTTTGAGAGGTCAGCCGACAACTTTACGGGGACAGGAGGGGCAGTGACAGGACCAAGCCGAGAGCGCCGGCACGGGCTCGACAGCATCGAATCCAGGACCAGGAACTCATGATCGAGAACCAGCTTCAGACGGTCCGATGGATCGGGGATGCCACCTCGGGTTTCCTCCGGCTAATCGACCAGACACGGTTGCCGACCGAGTACGTCGAGATGGACTGTCACGATGTCGAGACCGTCTGGGAGGCGATCAAGTCGTTGCGGGTCCGCGGGGCGCCGGCGATCGGCGTGGCGGCGGCCTACGGGGCCGTGATCGGGGCCAAGTCGAGGGGCTGGGACGCCGCGGAGTCGGTGCGAAGTGCGCGTCGAGGAGGCAACGGAGAACCTTCGCACCAGTCGGCCGACGGCCGTCAATCTCTTCTGGGCCCTGGATCGCATGAACGCCGCGGCCGCGGGCGAAAGTAGCGGCCGGGCCTTACTGGAGCGGCTGCTCGCCGAGGCGCGACAGATCGATGAGGAAGACCGCCTCATGTGCCGGGCAATCGGCCGTCACGGCGCGGGCCTGATCGAATCGGGCCAGGGAATCCTGACCCACTGCAATGCCGGCGGCCTGGCGACGTCCGAGTATGGGACGGCCCTCGCGGTCATCTTCTCGGCCCACGAGCAAGGGACTCACGTGCGTGTCTACGCCGATGAAACCCGGCCACTCCTCCAGGGCGCCCGGCTCACCGCCTGGGAGCTGAAACGGCGCGGCATTCCGGTCACCTTGATCTGCGACAACATGGCCGCACAGGTCATGCGGGAGGGGAAGATCCAGATGGTGGTCGTCGGGGCCGATCGGATCGCCGCCAACGGCGATACGGCCAACAAGATCGGCACCTACGGAGTCGCGGTCCTGGCCCGCGCCCACGCCATCCCTTTCTACGTCGCCGCCCCATCGAGCACCTTCGACCTGTCCATCCCCGACGGTTCGGCCATTCCGATCGAACAACGCGACCCGCGCGAAGTCACCCACGGTTTCGGGCGTCAGACCGCGCCCGACGACGTTGAAGTCTACAACCCCGCCTTCGACGTCACCCCCGCGGAACTGATCGCCGGCATCATCACCGAGAAAGGAGTCATCCGCCCCGTGGATGCCGCGACCATTCGCCGGCGACTCGGGGCCAGCGCATGATCCTACGTCGCGAAACATCCTCGTCCGCCACGAGGAAGCCCTCCCAGTCATCGCGATGGTCGGGGGATCGCCCGGACTCGACGCGCCTGCGATCGGGTCGCAGTCGACCGCGTCCCTCGAGCGGGATTCCGCGCGAGTCGGCCCGGATCGTCCGAGTCTTGCGGCCAGGGCGTCCCGAATACTCGACCGGGTGGAAAATACGCCCGTCTCTTGACAAACCGGGGGCGACAAACCACGATTTAGCGTGTGACATTGTGAAGATACCCGGGAAACGTCGGCACGTTATATCAAATGGTTTGAACATACCCATTGTGTGAACACCTGTCGATTTGCTCGAATTCCTTCGCTTCTACACCGGAGACCCTCCATGAAAGTCGCCACACTCGCCCAACTGGCGCATCAAACATACTTATAATCACTTCGCAGAAGAACTTTACATCCATTCCGGCAAGGACATCACGAGACCGATCACGTTCTACGGGCTCGTGAACGAGCGGTGCAACGTCAAGTGCCGCTACTGCGAGTACTGGCGGCTGCCGAAGTACAAGGACGAGATGTCGATCGAGGAGTGGCAGAAGGCGCTGTTGAGCGTCAAAGAATTCGTGGGAACTTTCTCGATCAGCTTCAGCGGCGGCGAGCCGTTCATCAAGCCGGGATTCCTCGACCTGATCGAGTTCTGCCATCGGAATGGGATTCACGCGGGAGTGACGACCAACGGCTCGGCGCTGAACAAGAAAAATGCCGCGCACTACGTCGCATCGCGTCCGTGGAGTCTCAACGTGTCGGTCAACGCGCCGTTCGCCGAGTTGCACGACTACCTGCGCGGATGGCCCGGCTTGTTCCAGAAGCTCAGCGACGGCATCAAGTACGTCCGGGAAGAGCAGGGCAAACAGGGGATCGATTTCCCGATCCTCGTCAAGCCGACGGTCGGCAAGAAGAACTATCAGTACTTGCCGGACATGGTCCGGTGGGCCAAGGAGATCGGCGCCACGGGCATGAACTTTCAACCGATGGACCGCTGGACGCCGGAGACCTACGACGAACTTTGGATCGAAGCGGACGAACACGATGAGCTTCAGAAGGTCGTCAACACGTTGCTCGCCATGAAACGGCAGGGCGAGCCGATCATCAACTCGGAGTTGCTCATCTCCCTCCTGGTGCCGCACTTCCGCGAGGAGAGCGCCCGAAGGATGTGATGCCATGCCGAGTCGGCATGCGCGACTTCTTCATCCGGACCAACGGCGACATCGAGGTCTGCTTCTTTTACCCGCCGATCGGCAACATCAAGGAGAACTCGGCACGCGAGATCTGGTATGGCCCCAAGGCCCAGGAAATCCGTCGCCAGACCGTCGAATGCGATCGGCTTTGCCTCTACACGTGCCTCTCCCAGAAGACCTTGAAAGACAAGTTCAAGATGGGGATGACGCTGCTCAAGTACCAGCCGAAGAACCGCAAGATCGACAACCTCGTCGAAACGATCGAGCCGGTCGGCTCATCGGTCGAGTGAGCGTCGTAAACGAACGGATTCGGAATGAGGGATTCCCGGTTCGGGATGTCTCTTGATCCATCCTCACCTCATGCTGCCGCGGGCCACGTGCCGGCGATCATTCGCCGGTAGAGGTCCAGGTAGCGGTCAACCACGACGGGAAGGGCGAACTCCTCCTCGATCCGTCTGCGGGCGGCGATTCCGAGCCGGCGGGCCTCGTCCGGGTTATCGAGTAGCTCCAGGAGGATGGTCAACCATTCCGACGCGGTGGGCTTCTGGACGAGTCGTCCGGCCTTGGAGTCGGCGATGAGGTCCGTGTTGCCGGCAATCCCCGAAACGACGCAAGGCAGAGCCGTGGCCATCGCTTCGAGGAGCGAATTGCTCATGCCCTCCGCCACGCTCGGGAGGACGAAGACATCCCCCGCGCGGAGGTAATCGGCCGGGTCATCGACGGCGCCGGTGAACTGGACCCGGTCGGCAATGCCCAGCGACCCGGCCAGTTCGGCCAGGTGCTGCCGATCGTTGCCAGGCCCCACCAGGATGAGGTTGGCCGGCGTGCGCCGAGCGACTTCGGTCCAGGCCTCGAGCAAGAGCGGCAGATTCTTCTGGGGATGGAGCCTTCCGGTAAAGATCGCGGGGGCGCGGCAGCAAGCCGGCCTCGACCGAACTGGTCCCCGGGCGGAAATGCTCGGCGTCAACCCCGCTGACCATCCGGGTCATCCGCCGGTCCGCGACACCCAGCGCACGCCACTGGTGCTCGATCTCGACGGAGATCGCCGCGAACGCCGTGTTGGCCAGGATGGCGCGACGGAGAATCCCGGCCCCGCGCGTGCGGCGAAGCTCGTCGGCCTCCCCGTAGTACCCCGAGCTGGCCGGTTGTACCAGGGTTGGCCTGCCGAGGAGCAGCGGATGCGCCAGGCCGGTCGCCACCGCCTCCCAGAGCCCCTGATGGGTGTGGATCACGTCAACCTCGGCACGAAGGCGCCGCGGCGCCGAGATCACGCCCGCTACGAAGCTCAATCCGAACAGGGGCCCAGCCGCCGCCGTTCGGATCCAGCGGTGGATGAAAACCCCGTGATAGTCCTCATCATCGATCGGATAGCCCGGCACGGCCCGGGTCACCACATGGACTTCATGACCGCGCCGCGCCAGCTCCAGGCCCTGGGCCAGCGCCTGTCCTTCCGCGCCGCTGGCGAACGGATGGAAGTAGCTCACCACATAACAGACCCGCACCGGCCGTTCCGCGGAGGGGGCTTGGTTCGTCGTGGTCAAATCGTCTCAATGCCCCGGCTCGTGGACGTTTCGAAGATTGTGGAAGTGAGGATAGCGGCTGAGGATCTCACGCGCCTTGTGCGCCATCGATGCCGGGACGAAGATGGTGTGGCCGGGCTCGAAGGGGAGCCCGCCGAAGATGTTCATGGCCTGGTTGGCGTCGCTCCGGGCGGGGATCTTGTCCTCGTTGAGCAAGTTGACCACCATGGCGGCTTCGAGTTCGTTGGAGACGTCACATAGTCGGATTTCGCGGACCTCGTCCATCGGTAAGACTCCTGTTCTGCCCGGAAGTCCAGGCAACGGATTGTCAACCGATCTCGTGACGACGGCTCGACCCCGACCGACCGACCAGACGAGCGGGATGCGAGCCGTCACGACCTGACGCCGCGCGGGAGCCTACGGGAGAATCAGCGTGTGATCTCCAGCCTGGGGACCCGGCGTCCCTGGGTATCGCTGACCAGTCCGTTGCTGACGTGGACCTGGCTGACCGCGTAGACTCGACCGCTGGGCATGGTCACGTTCACGGTCCAATTTCCATCGGTCAGCTTGATCGCGAACCTGCCGAACGCGTCGGTCACGGTGGTCTTCTCGCGTGTTGGATTGAGGGGATCGCTGATGCTCACGCGAACCCCTTCTTCTCGCTGGCCGCCCGCCCTCGACTGGACAAATCCCTGGAGGACGTTGGGGAATTCAGGCCGGATGGCCGGGGTCGAGAAGACCGGCCTCCGCGCCTCGTACCGGCCTTCGCCGGTCGGTGTATTGTTCAAGGGTCCGGGGTCCGGCGGTAGGGTGACCGGGGGACCCCCATCCGGGGCTGTCGGGACACCGAGATTGTTATTCAACGGCGAGGTCGGAACCTGCGAAGTCCCGGTCGGGCTTCCGGCGCCCGTGGCATTTTTCCCCTGTGCCTCCGTCGCACCGGATTGGCCCTTCGGCGTACCGCCTTGTGAGCCGGCGGCCGGGGCCGGCCGAACCGGCGAAGTCGTGCTCGAGTTCGGGTTCGGCTGGACGGTGGGAGTCCCGGCGGCTGGTCTTGTCGGCTCCGCTCCGGGCTGGGTCTCCTGCCGGACAGCGGTAGGCGCCGGTGGCGTGTTATCGGTGACCCCGGGGGCAGGCCCGACATTCGAGTCCATCGCCGGCTCCTCGGCCGGCTTGCTCTCGATGGTCTGCGATCCGCCGTCGGTGCGGGGTGCGGTCGCGCTCGACTGCGCTTTCACGACCGGCGATGCGGCCGAAGCCACCAGCCCCGGACAGACACAATCGGCCGACCCAACATACTCACTGGGCCAGACCACCGAATTGGTCGAGACGGTCGGGATGTACGAGGTCGTCCGATAGTAGGATGTGGGGACGTAGTAGGAGGTCGCCAGATCACGCGCATAAAGCGGCCGTTCCACCAGCCAACGGCGGCCAAAGAGCCCTCGCCGGACATAGGCCGTGGTGACATACGACGGTTGCACCACAGCGATCGGGTCCGCCAGGTATGCCGTGGAATAATACTGGGGTACCACGTAGGCGGCCGGTTGCACCCACGAGCTGGAAACCACATACGACGTGGGGACAGTGAGGCTAGAGGTATACACCGTCTCGACCCGGTTGGCCCCGTAACTGAGCGCCCAGACCGTCGAGCCTATACTCACCCAAACCGCCGCGACGAAGAACGGCAATCGAAAGCCGAACACGCGCATCGCTTGTCTCCTTCTCGATCAGCAAAGGGAGCGCCACTGCGTTGATTGCCAGAATCGGCAACCGCGGCGTCATGACAACCACCATACCAGATCGAAAACTCGGAACCAAGGAGACGCCCGGACATAATCTGGCCTTCTCATTACAGGGATTCATGTTATGGCGAAAAGTCCGTTGGCGGGATGGCCTGCGGCGAGGGGTTGCGGGCTCGAGGATGGAAGGTTTCTTCCAAGTCAAGCAGCCCGCCAGATCGCTTCCTCGAACGCGAGCGATTTGCACGGGGAAACCGGTTCTGCCATGATAGATCGAGACCCCTCAGGTGACGGAGGACGCAAGAGATGCTCAACAAACGCGATGCGGCCGAGGTCCTCGACCACGATTTCCTCGAGGCGCGGTGCAAGATTCTGGAAATCGCCGCCACCCTCGACCGGATCGACCGCGCCCGGCGCGGCACAACGAACACCCGGATGCCCGACTTAGTCAGCTCCGGCGCGCCCTCGAGGCCCTCGTCGAACCCGGTCCTGGACGCGCCGAGACGATTCAGCGGATCTTCTCGCTGGATTACAACCCCGCCTGGCGCGAGAAAATGAGCCTACTCCGATCTCGGGCCCACGGCCGTTGACTCGGCGCCGACTCCCATCAATGACAGTGGACGACGTTTCCACGGCGCGATCTCGAGGACGAGCATGAAACCCCGACATCCCAGACGAGCACCGGCTGAGAAGAAAGGTGCCCCGAAGCTCTCGGAAGTCATTCCGAAATTGATCCGCCTGGACGAAGAGCGCAGCGACTACGTTTTTAACGAGCTCCCAAAGTTCTACGCAGATTGGCCGCTCGTGGGTCCCTGGGAAGATCCGGAACCGCCGATTCCTCAAAAAGCCCAGATCCGCGAGCTCCTGGAGAGGCTTTCGGAGGATCTGGTCTACCAGCTCATTCTGATCGTTTATCTCGGTCTTCAATACTTCGGCACGCAAGACTTGGCCGCGCGATTTGTGGAGATCAAGGACGAGTTCGACGAGCCGGAATCGGCCAGGTCCTTCATCGTCGGGCTCGGATCGTTTGCCTCAACCCTGACAGACGGACTGGTTAAGTTGGAGGAGAGTCAGATCGATGTGGACGAGCTGGACCAGCACCTGCGAAAACCGACCCGGGCGCGAAAGTAGGGTGACGCCTTGGCCTCCGATGCGTTCACAGTCCATCTGCAACAGCTGTTCAAGGACGCCAGGGAGCTGGATTCGGCCCACGACCGTCTGAAAACGGGTAGACCCGGGCGCCAGTACGGGCTGGCGTCTTTGAACCGCGCAACCGTGGTGATCTGCGTTTCCGCCTGGGAAGCTTACATCGAAGAGCTGGTCCGTGAATCGATCGTCGTCATGCGGCCTGCGGTCCCTCCCCGGGGTGCGTGGTCCGTACACAATGCTTGGATACACGGCCAGTTGGGACGGTTCAACAACCCCAACATGGAAAACGTGCGAATGCTTCTCTCCGACGCGCTCGGCCTGCAAGATGTGCAGCAATCGTGGGTCTGGCAGAACTGCGCCTCGGGACAAGCCATCCAGCGACTAGCAGCGGCGATGCGGCTGCGTCACCAGATCGCCCACGGGATCAATCCGCGACCGCTGGTTAATAATGACTATTCCAGCCAACTTCCCGATTTCTTCCTGAGGTTAGGACGAGCAACCGACCGAGCTGTACGCAATCACCTGGTGAACGTGATCGGCCTCGTTCATCCCTGGCCAGCGTGACCTGGAGCTACATCCTATGACCGCCTACATCGATCCGCACATTCACATGGTCTCTCGCGTGACCGACGACTACAAGCGCATGGCGCTGGCCGGCTGCGAGATGGTCAGCGAGCCGGCGTTCTGGGCGGGGTTCGACCGCTCGGGCGCCGAAGGCTTTCGCGACTACTTCCGCCAGTTGACCGAGTACGAGCCCAAGCGGGCCGCGGTCTACGGCATCGCGCATCAATGCTGGCTCTGCATCAACGCCAAGGAGGCCGAGAATGTCGCGCTGTCGCGCGAGGTGATCGCGATGATCCCGGAGTTCCTCGACCGGCCGGGAGTGCTCGGGATCGGTGAGATCGGCCTGAACAAGAACACGCGCAACGAGTCGACCGTGTTCCTCGAGCATCTCGACCTGGCTGCGCGGACAGATGAGCTGATCCTCGTCCACACGCCGCACCTGGCCGACAAGTACCAGGGGACGCGGATGATCCTGGACATGCTGCGGGATGACGTGCGGATCCGTCCGGAGCGGGTGTGCATCGATCATGTGGAAGAGCACACGATCCGCGCCGCGCTCGATGCCGGCCACTGGGTCGGCATGACGCTCTATCCGATCACCAAGTGCACCCCCCAGCGGGCTGCCGACATGATCGAGGTCTACGGCCCGGATCGGGTCATGGTCAACTCGGCCGGCGACTGGGGACACAGCGATCCCCTGGCGGTTCCCGAGTTCATCTTCGAGATGCGCCGGCGCGGCCACGACGACGCGATCATCCGCAAGATCGTCCACGACAATCCCCTATCGTTCTTCACGCAGTGTGCCCGATTCGAATACGTTCCCCACGACGCGACGATGTCGGCGGCCGTGTGACCGGAGTCGGGGGCCCTTCCGACATCCGGCCCAGGCCAAAGATCAGCCCCAGTTCCTTGGGTCCGACCCGCCGATCCGCGATGTCGCGCGGTGGGGGCGTCCCCGGCTTGCCTTGCGTGTCGGCGATCAACGGACGGCTGGACATGACTTTCGCAACCTGCCATCCACACGGTATAACGTGGGATCTCGAATCATCCATTCTTCTTTCGGCGAGGTTACCTGGTAATGCATCCCCCGAAGCCTGAAATGGTCAAGGAAACGGCGAGGCTGCCGGTATTCGGCGGTAAGTATTTCGCTCTGGCTGTCCTGTTCGCGATGAACCTGTTGAACTACATCGATCGTTTCTCATTCTTCGCGGCCGGAACTCATATCCAAACGGCTTTGAACATCAACGATTACTGGTTCGGCGTTCTTGGCGTCTCGTTCATGATTGTGTATACCATCGTCTCGCCGGTGATGGGCTGGATGGGGGATCGTTATAGTCGCAAGCTGCTGCTCGCGGGGGGAGTCGGGCTCTGGAGCTTCGCCACGGTCTTCACGGCGTTTTCGGCCGACTTCTATCATATGTTCTTCTGGCGGGCACTCCTGGGCCTGGGAGAGGCCAGCTACGGCGCGATCGCGCCGGCGCTGATCGCGGACCTGTTCTCGATCAAGGAGCGGGGCCGGGCGATGGGAGTCTATTACCTGGCCCTACCCGTCGGAACGGCCCTGGGATACATCCTGGGAGGATCGATCGCGGATCGGCTGGGGTGGCAGGCGGTCTTCTTCGTCGTCGGGATGCCCGGGCTCCTGGCCGCACTCGCGGGCCTGGCCATCATGGATCCCGGCCGAGGGGCGTCGGAAGGCAGCGCGGGCGCCAAGTTCGTGGATCGACCCAGTCTGAAAGAATACCTCGTCCTGTTCAAGACGCCAACGTTCCTCTACAACACCGCCGGCATGGCGGCAGTCACCTTCGCGACCGGCGCGTATGCGGCCTGGGGCTCGACTTACTATCAACGCGTGTATGGTCTCTCGGCAGGGGACGCCGGATTCTGGATTGGTCTTCTGTTGGTCGGCGCCGGGATCCTCGGCATCTTGCTGGGGATGTTTCTCCCGGATCTCCTGCGGAAACTGACCCGGCGGGCCTATCTCCTGCTCGCCGCGGCGGTCGTACTGGCCGCAGCGCCGCTGGCGGTCGTCGGGATTCTCGACCACGATTACAAGGTCTCACTGGGCTTCTTATTCGGGGCCTCGGTCCTCTTGTCGATGGTGCTGGGGCCCTGCAATACGGTGACAGCCAACGTGGTGCCGGCAAATCGCCGCGCGGCTGGCTACGCTTCCTTCATCTTTCTCATCCACTTGTTTGGCGACATCAGTTCTCCGATCATCCTGGGATGGATCTCCGAGTTCTTCGGCAAACCGAGCATCGCCGCGTCGTCGCTCGGTCAGTTCTTCGCCTCCATCGGCGCGACACCCGTCGATACGCCCGATGGTGTAACCAACCTCGCCGTAGCCATGCTTGCGGTCGTGCCGGTCCTGGTACTGGGGTGTATCTTTTTCCTCCTGGGCTCGAGGCATCTGCCGCACGACGAGGATCAGGCCCGCATCGCGAGTGGAGGGGACGAAGTCGGCCGGGCCGCGATGTTCCATCACTGAGCGCCGCAGAGACCGGGCACCCGGATCTGCGACGTGACAGCCCTCCCTCAATGACGCAGGACAGCGAGCACGATCTCCAATGCGATCAGCACGACGACGGTGATTTCCAGGGCTTCCATGCGCTGGCCGCCGGCCTGCTGCACGAGGAGGTCGTAGACGTCGCCGACGGTCTCCAGTTTGCGGCGGATGCTCTGTTGCCAGTCGCGGAGGTGGAACCGCGTTGAGGCGACCTCGAAGACGCGCGCCAGGTAGTGGTCGCCGATCAGCTTCAACGAGTTGTTGACCCGCTCGAACAAGCTGGTGGCCTCGATCTCCATCTCGCGGATCTGCCGCACGGCGTCGCCGTGGAGCCTCCAGAACCGGGGCATTCGCCGGGATCGCCGCTCGGGACGGATGAGCCGGTAGGCCGCCTCGAGTCGATCGTCCAGACGGTCGTCGATGTGGCGGAACTCCAGGAGCTGGACGTTGGCGAACTCGATGACCTGCAAGGTATCGGCACAATCGGTGTCGGCGACGAACCCCGCGGCCCAGTCGAGAATGACCAGGTCGCTGGGCGTGTACGAGAGGCTCAGCCGGGTGGCCTCGCGGATCTCACCGGCGCTGAGCGGGTCGGATTCCAGGCGCACGAGCCCGGCGATCCAGTCGGCGCGATCCTCGAGCCAGCCGGTGCGTCGCCCTCCTAGCTGGAAAACGATGTATTCCTCGCTGATCTCGCTGAAGGCATAGTCCGAGACGGCCGGCTGGATCTGGCGGAGCCACGGTTCGAGGAGCCGACGCGCCGCTTCGGTCATGGGGGCCGGTTCGGCGAGCCGGCCAGCCAACTCGGTCAAGGCCAGGGGGCTCGCCACCAGCGAGAACCGCACGGTCAGAGAGATCGCGCCGAAATCGAAGAGCGTGAGCTCGCCGCGGGCCGGCCGGATCATCGACGGTTCGCCCGGCAACCGAACCCCGACGGGGTCGACCTCAACCCGGATCGGGGCCGGCCGGTAGCCGATCGATTCGGGCGTACGACGGCGCCGGGGCAACTGGCCGGGCTCCCCCTGGAGAATCGTCCTGGCGCGATCCAGGTCGATCTCGTCTCCGACGTCGAATGCGAAGGCCAGGTGGACCGTGACATCGAGCGGCTCCGTCAGCCAGGCGCGTCGGGCACGCTCATCATTCGGCTCGGGAAAGGTTGGAGTTGGTTGCATCGCCTCGCGTGCGGTTGTGCGGGGTGCTGTCGTGAATTCCGGGGTCACATCAGGCGCGGCGTCTCGGCCGATTCCAGAGCCGGGTCGGAGCTTGGCTCGTCGCTTCGATAACGGGATGCGCCAGGCTCACAGCCCCCGGACTCGGACTGGGCCGGTTCGCGAGCGAAATCGCCCTCATGGGCCTGCCACCATCGGGCGGCATGCCGGGGCGACCAATTCGCAGCTTCGGAGCAGGCGCCGAGCGCCTCGGCGAGCCTCGATGCGTCGGGGAATCGATCGCCGGGCTTCTTGGCCAGGCACCGCAAAACGACGCGCTCCAGGTCCCCGGGGAGCCCGGGCCGGATCGCTGAGGGCGGGATCACGGCGTCCTGGGTGTGCGCCATCATGACCTCGAACGCGCTGTCGCCCAGAAACGGCGGGCGGCCCGTCAGAAGGAAATAGGCGACCGCACCCAGCGAGTAGATGTCTGCCCGCCGGTCGGGAGGCTGGCTGTGAATGACCTGTTCGGGCGCGACGTAAAGCGGTGAGCCGGCGATCATGTTCTCCTGCGAAAGCTGGATCGCTTCGTCTCCCTGCAAGGTCTTGACCAGCCCGAAGTCCAGCAGCTTGGTCACGTCATGGAGGCCACCCCGATAGGCGGCGAACAGGTTAGCCGGCTTGATGTCGCGATGAATCAAGCCCACCCCATGCGCCTCATTGAGGGCCTCACACGCCTGGCGCAGCAGGTAGATCACCCGGGCCGGGGCGAGCGGCCCATGGCGGCGGACCAGGATGTCCAGGCTCAGGCCGGGCAGGTATTCCATCACATAGTAGAACGTGCCGTCGTCGGTGCGGCCGTAGTCGAAGATCTCGATCGTGTTCCAGTGCGACAACCGGGCGGTCGCACGGACCTCGCGCTCGAACCGGGCCATCGTATGGGCGTCGCTCGAACGCTCCTGACGGATCAGCTTGATGGCGCAGGGCCGCTTGAGCAACTGATGTTCCGCCAGGTACACCTCGCCCATGCCGCCACTGCCGAGCTTGGGGCCGAGCTGATACTGGCTCTGCAAGCGCGCAGCGAAGGCCTCGGTCCGTAGCGTGTTGATGATGTGCGTGCCGAAGATCGCCGTGAACGCGCCGAGAAGCAGGAACAATCCGTGCTCGCTGACCTGCTCGAGGTTGGCCGCAGGGATAGCTATCGCGGACGATTCGGGATGAAGCTTCCCCAGCACCCAGGGGACCACCATGGGCGCCAGTGCCATCGGGACGATCACACCGGCGGCCCTCCGCCAGTGGTTCGGGATGAAGATCGCGTAAGTCAGGATCATCGTGAAGGTCCAGAGCACGCTGCTCTTAACCGCCGCCAGGAACATGAGCGGATTGCCCAGATAGGCCCGGCGTAGCATCTGAGTATATTGCGCCGCCATGAAGCAGGCGATGAGCGTGGCGAAGAGCACCACCTCGAAGTTTCGAAGCTCGCGAAGCGTCGGCCGCCAACTGCAGGATAGCAGAGCCAGGCTCACGATCAGCATCGCAAGCATCAGTCCGTGGAACAGGACAGCCAGCGAGTCCGGCTTGTGAAAGAACAACGACCGGACGAAGAACAAGCCGAAGCCGAATACCAGGACGATGGACGCGGCGCGGAGCCGGACCTGGAGCAGCCGACGCGTCTCCGAGTCCATCTTGGAGCTGCTCCCCTCGATGACCCGTTGGTCAGGGAAGAAGCTGTCGGGCGGCGGCACCTTCTGCGGTCCCGGTTCGCGCGGTGGGTGGTCCTGGGTTGTAGAGTCGAAATCGGCCATGGCAGGTCTACCCAGGGCAACAGACACGCAAGGCAGACGATGGGTCAAACGACATCAAGATTAACGTTTTCGGGGACCGGCTCGGGCTCCGCAGCCGTCTTGACTTCCTGGGGGAAGAAGTCGCTGACCCGGCAGCGGAAGCCCGGGATCACGTCCTCGCCCGAGAGCTCGTCCCCAGCCTCGAGCCACGTTCCCGATTTGTTGCTACGGATGACCTGTACGGTACGAGTCTCGGGGTTGATGATCCAGACGAGCCTCACGCCCGCTCTGAGGTATTCCTGGACCTTTTCGAGAAGCTCTTGGACCACATCGTTGGGAGAAACGACCTCGACCGCCAGGTCAGGAGGGATCGTCGTGAATCCTTCCTTCGACAGTTGCTCCCAGGGATACCCTTCCTTTCGGATGAACGTGACGTCAGCTCGTCTCACCAGTCGAGGTTTCCACGAAAAGCAGCGGTACCCGTGATCGGCCGCGAAGAGCCAGCCAAGGTCGTGCTGGTAGCAATGATTGCCAAGGATGCGGCCGACTCCAAATGCGACCAGTTTGGATAGTGGACTCACTTTCGCGCTCCCTCAATTCGCCGTCGACCAACTCGTAATGCCCGCCGTCGGGCATCGCCAGCAAGTCCTCCGGCGTCACCTCAATCCGAGGCAGGTCCTCGGGAACGCGTTCGATGCGCGACTGGGTCGCGATCATGGTGCTCATGTCAAGTCCTCCCTCGCCTTGGGCCTCGCGAATGTTCAATATACCATGCTCGCGAACAACGTGGCAGTGCGTGCGCGCTCGTGCGCGAAGCGGGCCGAGCGACTCCCTCGAGTGGAGCCGCCCGGCCCGTTGGCGAAGCGCCGGATCTCGGTCGAGGCGACGAGCCGTCAATATGAGTCGCTGCTGATGACCTCGCCACCGTCACGGGTGATCAGGGCCTTCAAGACCTGCGGTTGGATCGACTTCTTCACGAAGCGGACGGACCCGTCGGCGAAGAGCGCATTGAAGCCGTCCTCCGAGAACTCGCCCACGTTGGGCAGTTGCACTTTGGAATCGAACGGAATGTCCTCGGGCTTGGTCCAGGGGATGTCGCGCCTGGACTCGACAGCCAGGATCGTGTTCGACGTTCCATCGGTGATCTGGCGCACGCCGGGTTCGTCTGAGACCGGCGCGTCAACTGGTTGCAACGGAGGAGTGTTGAGACGATCACCAGCCCCCTTCGGAGGACCGGCGTTCGGTTGATGAGGTTGCCCCGTCGCTCCAATCGCTGCGCTCATTCCGCCCGCTCGACCCGCGGCCCCACCGGGAGGGCCAACACTCAAGGCGGTTGACGGACCCGTGAACACGAAGTACGCGCTATAGCCTGGGATTGCAAGCGTTCCCTCGGCTCCGGGGTAACCGTAGATCGCGGGCATCTTCTCGATCAGTCTGCGGTTGTTGGGACCGTCCCAGGGCTCGTCGAAGTTATAGGCGTTGTATAACGCCTGCTGTTCGATATACGGCAGGATCGCGACTCGCCAGCTATAGGGCACCTTGCCGCTCTTCCCGCCGAAATTGACTGCGGCCGGGAAACGATTATTCGCGTCGCGATAATTGTAGAACGCCAGGCCGATCTGCTTGAGGTTGTTGACGCTCTGGAAGCGCCGGCTCGAGGCCTGGGCGGTCGTGACGACCGGAACCAGGACCTTGATCCCTTCGGCCAGGTCGACCGAGGAGTGTGCGCTGAGATGAACGAATCCCTCAGATGTCTCAACACCGGCCTTCTCCAGGAGGGAACCAGCGGCCTTGAGCAGCCATTCCATGCCCTCGCCGCCCGAGACGGGCTGACGGAGATCCTGCGGTAGCCCATGCAACGCATTCTTGCCGAGGATCACCATGGCCTGGATCGTCTCGGCCACGGGCTTCGCGTCCTGATCGGATCCGGTGCCGGCGACCAGGTCGACGGTCAAGCCCTTGTCGTTGCCGTTGATCCCCAAGGCATAGGACCGGGCATTCTCCCAGAGTGGAGAGAAGCTCTGGACGTGCGACACCAGGGTTTCTTGAGGCGTTCTCGGTCCAGGGCGGCCATTCTGCTGAATATGAGCGACTCGTCGCCGGATCCAGCGCGTCTCGAGACCCATCATCACCTGTCCCTTGGCGACTTTCTTCCAAGCTTCGTCCCACGACCGATGCGGAGCGGGTGCGTTGCGGTCCTCGAGCAGCTCACGGAGCAACTCTTCGTTGTGGGTGTGAACCAGCGTCCGGTCATCCGGAGTGAAAAAGGCCCCGGGCAAGGGAGCATTGTCACTACGCAAGTATGTCTGGCCTGCGTGGCGTACCTCAACGGAAGGGCCGTGGACCTGGGCCAGGTGCGCCTTCCAGTCCTGCGGCTTCGACATACGCAGCACGAATCCCGAAGGAATCTGACCCAGGACCTGTGGCCCACCCGCGGGCTGAGGGTCTCCTTCCCAGAACAGGAGGAACTGATCGATATCCTCCGGAGGGAGGACGAGCACGCTTCGGAGTTGCGACCCGCGCAAGATCGAACTGACGATCGAGTGGACATCGCGGCGGTGAAGCAGTGAAGCGGGCTGGATCGCCAATACCATCTTCGTATCAACCGGGAGGAAGTTCAGGTTGTACTCATGAAGGGCGTCTTGCGCCCACCACCATCGGGCTGGGCGATCGGCTGATTCTGAGCCAGGACCGGCGACCCGCCATCCGGCCCGCGCAGACCGGCAACCAGGAGGCCCAGCCCCGAGAGGAGGCCGACCGTCAACAACCGGGTCACCACCGAGAGGGAACCCGGACGGATCTGTTTCGAATTGCGAAGCATCTCGATCCTCCGAACAAAGGTGCCATGTGACGGGAGAAATGCACGGGCCGGCCAGGTCATGGCGCGGCTGTCGCGGCGCAAGGCCATCTTGGCCAGGGTCGCGAGATACGTCGGCTTGCCCCCCGAGAGTCGGGCCGCCCCAGGCGTCGGCCGCCAGTTCCTGCTCCAGCCGGAGCCGGCTTGCCAGCCAGTGCGCCAGGGGATGATAGAAGTGCAACGCCAGGCCAACCTGTGCCGCCAGACCGGCCAGGAAATCGCCCCGGCGACGTGTCGCCAGCTCGTGTGCCAGCACCGCCCTGCGCTCGTCGGAGCTCCAATCGCGCCAGTCGCGGGGCAAGAAAAGAAGCGGCCGTCTCCATCCGATCGTGGCTGGGGTCGCCAGCTCGGCGAGTTCCCGAACTTCCACCGGTCGCGTACAACTCAATTCGGCCCGCAGGATCTCGATCGCGTCGTGCAGCTCGCGATCGTCGATCGGAACGCTGCGCGCCCGCAGGCGCATCATGCTCCAGAGACCGAGACCCAGGCGAACGAGCCCGAGGGCCACGCTGATGAAGAACCCGACCGCGAGCCATTCCAGCCAGCCCCACCGCGATGAGGCTCGTTCGAGCGTAGGCCGTCTCAGCTCTTCGAGTAGAAAAGCCAAGAGGGTCGGTCGCGGCACGTCTGCGTCTCGCGGCGCCTGCGGTCGCGAATCCTTTGAAGTGTCGGATAACCGTCCCACCAAGGGTTCCGAGCCTTGCTCGGCCGCCGGCGATCGCTCGATCGGCTCGGCGGCCCTGAGAACACCAGCCGAGGTTGTCGCAAACGACTCCGGAGCGACGGTCCACCACCGAGGCCAGGGGCTCAGAACGACCATCGACACCAGTACCATGATTAACAGACTCGAGCCCGCCGCGAGCGAGCCCGCAGCCGGACCGCGCCGACGAAATACCAGGTAGACCAGGACTCCCAGCACCGCGAACCCCGTCGCGTGTGTGATGCTTCCTAGCAAGATCAGGCCGAGCGCGTTCATCGTCGTTTCTCCCGTTGGCGCAGGATCTCTTCCAGCAAGGTCCGCTCCTTCGCCGTCAGCGACTTCTGTTCCATCAGCCGAACCAGCAACAGCTCGCGCGAGCCGCGGAAGACCCGATCGATCAGCTCGCCCAGCAGCTTCCTCGAAACGTCTTCGTACGACCGCGCCGCCCGGTACGAGAACGGTCGCTCCTCGTTGGTCTGGATCAGGAACCCCTTGTCCGTGAGGATTCGCACGAGCGTCGCGATCGTCGTATACGCGCGATCCAGCCCCTCGGCCGCCATCGCATCGCGCACCTCGGCTACCGTCGACTCCCCGCGATGCCACAGGACGTGCATCACTTCGAGCTCACGCTCCGTCAGCTCCCTGGCCGGCGGTCGCGCCATGAGGACCCTCCTTCATCAGAAATCGAACCCGAAATCGAGATTTGGTTTTTTAGATTTGGTTTTATCGTACTCAAGATCGGACGATTGTCAAGCGGGAAATGAAAGGCTTCGGAGTGTCGCTCGCGATGGGAGTTCGGGGTCAGTCATCCCGGACGTGGCAGCTCCGCGCCTTGACGATCAGGTGGACATCGGAGCCTGGCAGGAGGTCGAGCTGTTCGACGGCCGAGGCGACGAGGCTGACGACCCAGCGGAGCTCGCCCGTGCGGACGACGGCTTCGACTTCCGGTCCGTGGGGGACGATCCGTTCGACCGTTCCGGGGATCTGGTTGCGCGCGGAGAGGCCGTCGATGGCGTGTCGGGCGAGCAAGATGTCGTCGGCCCGGATCTCGACGACCACCCGGCTGCCGGCCGGCCAGTTGAGGGTTCCGACCAAGAGTTCCGGCCCGTCGACGATCCGGAGCCGGCTGGCTCTGTGCTCGGGGAGATGACTCTCGATTCGAGCCGGGAAGACGTTTTGAACACCCTCAAACGAGATCGACCCGTCCACGGGTCGTCTCGCCTGGCTCAGGACATCCAGGGGAGGACCTTCGAGGACGATCCGCCCTTGCTCCAGCAGGAACAGTCGGGATCCCAGGCGCGATGGCCTCGGACGCGCTGTGGGTCACGTAGAGTACGGGGATCGCCTCGACGCGCTGGACGGCGCCAAGCGATCGAGGATCGCGTGGCGATTGGACAGATCGAGCGCCGAGACGGGCTCGTCGCAGAGCAACAGCCGGGGCCGCGGCGCCAGCGCCCGCGCCAGGCCCACGCGCTGTCGCTCGCCGCCGGAGAGCGTCGACGGGACGCGATCCATCAGCCGCTCCACCCCACAGAGTGTGGCGACCTCCGCCTGCCGGGCCTCGGCCAGGTCACCCGTCCAGCCCTTGAGCCCGAATCGGATGTTCGCGGCAACGGTCAGGTGGGGGAACAAGCAATCGTCCTGGAAGATCATGCCTGTCCGGCGCCGTCGTAGCGGTTGATTGACGCGGCTTGCCGCATCGAAAAGTGTCTCGCTCTCGAGGCGCACATGACCCTGCTGGGGCGTGATCAGTCCCGCGATCAGGCGGAGTAAAGTGGTCTTGCCGGCCCCCGACGGACCGAATACGACGCCAATCTCGCGACCGAGCCGGAGCGACACCTCGAGCAAGAGCGCAGGATGAACCCGGTGGATCAGGTGGACATCCAGGACCTCGCCGGGCGGAGCACTCACCGAACCATCCTTCGCGCCGGCAGACTACGCTGGACGACCACCAAGGCCACGATCGCGATTAGCGAGATCAAGAGCGTGAGCCGGCCGGCTGTTGCCATATCGTTGATCTGGACCGCGTCATAGATTGCCAGTGCCGCGGTCTGCGTCAGGCCGGGGATGTTACCCGCGACCATCAGGGTCGCGCCGAAGTCGCCCAGCGCCCGGGCAAAGGCCAGCACGATTCCCGCAGCCAGCCCGCGCCAGGCCAGGGGCAACGTCACCGCGAGGAACACCGACGCTTCGCTCCGCCCCAGCAACCGGGCCACGTCCTCCAGCGTCGGGTCAACCGATTCAAACGCTCCGCGCGCCGGCAGCAAGAATAGCGGAAACGCCGCCACCGCCGAAGCCACGACGGCCCCCGACCAGTGGAAGACGATCGTGATTCCCAGCGACTGCTCGAGCCAGTGTCCTAGCCAGGCGCGACGACCCAGGACCTGGAGCAAATAAAAGCCCAGGACGGTCGGTGGCAGGACCAGTGGTAAGACCAGGATGCCGGCCACCAGGGACTTGCCGGGGAATCGCCCGCGCCAGAAGCAACGACGCCGGGAGTCCCACTGCGACGATCAGCAACGTCGCTAGCGTGGCGACATGCAGCGAGCGCCAGAAGGGTTCGAGGTCGCTCATGGTTTCTTGTCCGCGTACTCCGGAAGAACGCTTGCAGCCTTTCCGGAGGCGCCCGCGATCCTTGCCTCAGCCGGCTTGAATCCAAATTGCTTCAAGATCGACTGCCCGTCATCACCCAAGACGAACGTCGCAAATGCCTCGGCGTCGGTCGTCCGCGACGAGTCCGTCACGATCCCCAGCGCCTGCACGATGGGATCATAGAGGTCGGCATCGACGTCAACAGGGCGGATCTCGGGGACCGTTGCAATGGCCGCGGCCGACCAATGCGGCCTCCGCATCACCCTTCTGAGCATAGAGCAGGGCCTGGCGGACCGACTCGGCCTGGACGATCTTGGGCTGTAGCTGCTGCCAGAGTCCGGCCCGCTCCAGTGCCTGCCTCCCCGCCTTGCCATACGGCGCAGTGGCCGGGTTGGCCAGTGCGATCTTCTTGACCTCGGGCTTCTTCAGGTCGGACAGCGAGCGGACCGTATCGCCCAGTTCGTGATACACCGCCAGGACCAGGGATCCGCGTGCATACGGATGGACCGAATCTCCACGGATCAATCCGCGATCGGCCAGGTCGCGCACGAACGACTCGTTGGCCGCCATGAATACGTCGAAGGGCGCACCTTGCTTGATCTGCTCGGCCAGTTGACCGGATGCGAGGAACACCGGCGTTGACGCCATGCCGGTAAGAGCTTCGAAACGATCCAATAACTTGGGGAGAGCCATCTGCAAGTCGCTCGCCGCCGCAATTCGTAAGGGAGTCCCCGAGCCGGACCTGGTGGCCGGTCCGAGGTCTGGTTGACGTCCCCCTGCCGGAAGATCGACCCGCGAGCTTCCACAGCCGAAGGACCATAGCGCCATCAGCGCCATCACCCAAGCCCGCGCCCAGGGGTTTTTCCGACGCAACATTCGACCAGGTCGTGTCATCGGGCCGATTCCTCTCGATGGTTCGGGTGAGATCCTCACGCATCGTATGGTGGGAGGCTCGGGACGGTCAACCGCCTCAGATTGCGGCTCAGGAACGAATCAGGTAAGACGAAAAGCTACAATGTTGTCGGTTGTAGCGGTCAACCACGGACCGGGGAGGTCGCGTCACCGTACTCGATCATCTCCGGTCGAACTGATACAGGAAAGGCCCAGGCAAGGATGAAGTTGGAACAATTCTTTCGACATCATGGGATCGTCGGCAACCCGTTCAGTGAAGAGGATGCACAGACGGACACCGTGTTCAAGCGACGGTGCCTGGCGACGATCCACCACCCTGCGTGGAACAAGTTCTTCGGCAGCCCGGCCGACCCGTCCACGGCGCTGGTATTCGGCGAGAAGGGGAGCGGCAAGACGGCGCTTCGGCTCCAGGCCAACTCCGAGATGGAAACCTACAATCAGAACAACCAGGGGGAGCGGGTCTTCGTCATCTCCTACGACGATTTCAACCCCTATCTGGACAACTGTCGTGCCGCGATGCGGGCGTCGGACATGGATCAGGTCCTGGCGAAGTGGCGGCTGTCGGATCACATGGATGCCCTGTTATCGCTGGGGGTGACGCATCTGGTTGACTTGCTGACTAGCGAAAAAGTGGACCTTTCGGTCCTGAGCCTGGATCAGCGCCGGGATCTTCTCCTGCTCGCGGCCCTCTACGATGCCTCGACGGGCGAGCCGATCGCGCGGCGATGGAGCCGTCTGCGACGTCGGTCAGGATTCCGTCCTCTCTGGACCCGCCGCGATCTGCAAATCGGATTCGGCACGACGCTCCTGGTGATCGGGCTGATCGCGATCGCTCCGTGGCTGATGAAGTGGAGTTTTCTCCCGTGGCTGCTGGCCCCGATCCTGGCGAGCTGGCTCTACTGGACCTGGCGGCTGGCCCGCGCGGAGTGGTTCGCACGCGACATCCGCAAAGGCCTGCGCGTGCTCAACCGAGACCCGTCGGCGCTGCGCTGGGAGTTGCTCTGGTTCAAGCCCTCCGAACTGGGCGGCCAGCCCTTGCCCAATGCCTCACGGCTGGGCGCCGAGGAGCGCTATGAACTCCTGCGCAAGTTCCAGGGCGTCCTGCACACGCTGGGCTACGCGGGCATCGTCGTCCTGATCGATCGGGTCGATGAGCCGCAACAAGTCGAGGGAGATCCCCGCAAGATGCGCGCTTTGATCTGGCCGCTCCTGGACCATAAGTTCCTTCGTCATCCGGGCATCGGCGTGAAACTCCTGCTACCCATCGAGCTAGCCTATTATCTCGAGAAGGAAGACAAGGAGTTCTACGACCGCGCTCGCCCCGACAAACTCAACATGATCAAGCCCCTGCGCTGGACCGGGCCGTCGCTCTATGACCTGGCTACCGACCGACTCCGTGCCTGCCACCCCGAGCCGGCGAACAACGGTGAGGCACCCCGGCTCCGCAAGTTTATCGACGACGCCATCAGCGATGATTACCTCAAGGAATCGCTGGCAAACCTCCGCACGCCGCGTCACCTCTTCAAGTTCCTGCACCGGTTGATCGAGGAACACTGTCACCGGCACACCGAGGACGCCCCGCGCTGGACCATCGACTATGACACGTTCCGCACCACTTACGGGGCCTACATGCGGGATCTCGAAGCGTTCGACCGCGGTTATGGCCACGGCTAAGATCGACCACGAGGTCGGCGCCATGACGGCGCCGACCTCGCAGTCCTCGAGACGCGTCGATCAGGGCAACCCACACATGAGGCTCGTTGAAGGACCCGGCTGGGGACCACTCCCGTGGACAGAATAGCGGCTTTCTCCCGGAGACCTTGACCATGGCAACCGTTACGAAGAGGTCCAGGCGGAAACCGACCCGAGAATTGCCGGACCCGCAGCCGACGTGGGAGATCGCACGATTGTTCCCTCCGCAGGGCCAGTGGTCCGAGGAGGAATTCTTCGCGCTGCCGACGAATCATAAGATCGAGTTTTCCGATGGCTACCTGGAATTCGTGCCGATGCCGACGATCGATCACCAACTCATCTTGCAATTCCTTTTCAGGGAGCTAGACACTTTCGTCAAGGCTGGGAAGTTGGGGATTGTCATCCTCTCGGGTTACAAAGTGCAAATAAGACGCCGTAAGTACCGCGAGCCGGACATCTTGTTCATCAAGGCTGAGCACATGTCGGGAATCGGGAAGCAATACTGCAAGAAAGTCGATCTCGTCATCGAGGTCGTCGGCGAAGACAATCGCGCACATGACCTCGAGAAGAAACGGGACGAGTACGCCCGGGCCGGCATCCCCGAATACTGGATCGCCGACCCCGAGAAAGAAATGATCACTGTGCTGGTGCTCAAGTCGAGGCAGAAGACCTACACCGTACACGGCCGCTTCCTCAACGGGACGCGGGCCAAGTCGAAACTCTTGCCTCGCATTTCCGTGGATGTCACCACAATCCTGACGCAGAAGCCCGAATTGCCGAAGTGAGTTCGATCATCGCGTATCACGATATGGGGACTTGCTCCAGCCGCGCCAGCAAACTTCCTTGTTCCTGGTCGAATTCCACTATGGCTATCGACCCCTCGGGCGTGGCGCCGACGTTGATAACGTGTTGTCCGTTCTTGAGAGTCCGTTCCTGGGCCAGGTGCAGGTGTCCGCACAGATGAAGACGGGGCATGATGGTCTTGTTCGCTTCGAGGAAGCAGCGCTGGCCGCCATGCCGCCCCGAGGGCGTGAGGTCGGCCAGCCCAATCGGGCAACCGTGGGTGATCAGGATATCGATCGGTCCGGTTTGTGAGATTCGGTCCGCCATCTCGGCCACGTCGGCATCGGTGACGTAGTGCGGCTTCGCATGCGACTTGGCCCAGATCCCACCGATGGCCGCCAGCCGGAGACCCGAGATCGCGCGCGACACGCCCTGTCCCAGCAGGACCGGCGTACCATCGCGGTTCCGCGACCGGGCCAGCAGGTCCATGGGATCGTGGTTTCCGAACGTCGTGTAAACGGGTGCTGCGTCGAGCAAGGCCGCAAACGTGGACGCATCGACTTGCTCGGGGTCGCCCCAATCGCCGCACGAGAGAATCCCGTCGGGTCCCACGCGATCGCAGGCACGCCGTACGCAGTCCAGATCACCGTGCAAGTCACTGACGACCAGGAGGCGCATTGGGCTCGATCTCCGTCGGCGACGGCGACCGCGAGACTCACTCGGGGACCGCTATCCCAGGGTTCACGATCGGCGCCGTCCTGTCGAGTATCTCCGAAGCGTATCCCGACCGGCAACCAGATCGTCCGGATCGAACCTCAGATCCCCACTTGAGTTTCCCGGTCCTGGACAGCGGGGAGGCGCGCGACCTGCGGCTCTTTAGGCGTCATGGCACGAAGCCGGATTGATTCGTCGTTGCCGGAAAAGGCCATCCGACTCCCGTCGGGCGAGAACGCGATTGACTTCACACAGCCGACGTTATCCTTCAGAGTGGCCACCTCCTGGGCGGTCCCGAGATCCCACAGCTTGATGCAGCGCTCGACCCCGGCGGACGCCAGCGTGCGGCCATCCGGCGAGAAAGCCAGGGCGTTGATGCCGAGATGATGACCCGTCAGGCGAGTCTTGATCTCGCCGGTGTGCACGTCGACCAGGAGGATATCCTGGGCCGTCGAGTTGAGCTTGCCGAGGGCCAACCTCTGGCCGTCCGGCGAGAACGCTACCGATCGAACCTTGGTGGGGCATGCCGCGGCGAGGACGCGCGATTCGGTGCCCCGGATCACGTCCCAGAGAACCACGCGGCCTGTCTGGCTCAATGAGACCAGCAGCTTCCCGTCGGGTGAGAAGCCCACACTCCGAACCGCGTCGGTTTGTCCGAGCAAGACCATCCGCTCTCGTGCCGAGGGCATCTCCCAGAGGTGGATCCTGCCATCCTCCGCGCCCAGGGCCAAGGTCTGCCCGTCTGGTGAGAAGGACAGAGCGTGGTAGGACTCACCGACGCGTTCCACGCTCCGTCGATAATCCGGACGGCAGGACCAGACCGTCAACGATTGGTCCCCCGCCGAGACCAGGAGCGAACCATCGGGTGAGAAGGCCGTTGCGAACCGCGTCGACTCATGGGACAGCACCACAGGGCCGCCTGCCTCCCCGCCATCACCGTGGGCGAGTTGCCAGAGCCGGACCGTATAGTCCCAGCCGCAGGAAGCAAGGATTTCCCCGTCGGGCGAGAAGGTCACCGCTTCCACAAGGCCGGTGTGGCCAGCCAGCGCCAGCTCGCCGGGCGCCGGCGCCGGAGGACCTGAGAGATCACACCAGGCGACCGCCGCGGCCGGAATGAGGACCGCGGCGACCAGGTACTTTCTGGCCACCCGCGATACCCGCGTTCCGCAGATCCCGACCTGCTCCAGAACACCGTCGGACCGGCACGGTGATGATCGGATCGTCGAAGGATGATCATACGGCATTTAGAGAAGCTCCATAACTTCAGAGTTGTATCAGGAACGCGTAGCCAGAGTTCACTTCCCGTGCGGGACGGGGCGAATCCCATCCCCTCGGCGACGTCGTCTCCCCGGTCGCCGCGCCGATACCGCGGAAGACGCCGACTTGAGAGTAGGATGACCGTCAGATCGTCGGATTGGTCTGGGGCGAGCCCCAGCCTCGGAGGGGCAGGCACATGGATGATGGACAGGAAGGTGCTCGTCCAAGTCGATACACGCTCGACCCTCCCAGATTAGGAGTCGCATTCGATCCCGGATTCGCGCCGCGCAATCCGAATGATTTCGTTCACGAGGGCGATTCTGGACCGAACGAGCCTTGACGCGAAGGGGCCTGGCCGACTTGGAGGGAGTTCGGCCCCACTGGTCTTCGTTCAATCTCCGGGCAGCGGCTGTTGATCGTAGAGCTTACGATAGCTCTCATATCGCCCAGGGTGAATCTGGCCCCAGTAGAGGGCCTCCTTGACGGCGCAGCCGGTTTCATGGGTATGCGAGCAGTCGGGGAAGCGGCAATGAGGGATGTAGGGACGGAACTCGACGAAATAGGCTTCCAGCTCGCCAGGGACGACTCCCCAGAGCTCGAACTGTCGAAGGCCGGGCGTGTCCACGACGAAGCCGCCGGCTTCAAGCTCGATGAGCTCGGCGGTGGTGGTCGTGTGCTTCCCTTTGAAGGTCCAATCGGAAACCTCGCGGACCCTCAGATTCAAGCCCGGCTGGATGACGTTCAAGAGGGAGCTCTTGCCTACGCCGCTCTGGCCGGTGACAGCCGTGACACCCTGCGAGACCAGGGCCCGAAGGCGGTCGATGCCGCGGCCGTCGGCCACGGAGGTCACCACGGTCTCATAGCCAAGTTGGGAGTAGAGTCCGATCACCCACTGGTAGGTCGCCAACTCGACGAGGTCGGCCTTATTGAGGACGACGACCGGGCGGACGCCGCCGATCTCGGCCGATACGAGATAGCGGTCGACCAGGCCGAGTTTTAAGCCCGGCTCAGCCAGGGCCGAGACAATCAGCACCTGGTCGACGTTGGCGGCAATGACCTGCTGTCGGTTGCGATAACCGCGGGTGATCACGCCGTGGCGAGACTCGACTCGTTCGATCATCCCCTCGGCGCCGGCAGAGCCGTTCGGCCGGAACCAGACACGATCTCCCACCGTGACGATGTTCCGGCCCTCGATGGCCAGGTTCCTCAGAAGCCCACGGACATGGCAGGGATAAGTCCGACCGTCGTCGGCCCGAACCATCAGGACCAGTCCATGAACGCAGAGGACGCGGCCCTGCAGGCACGCTTCCGGGTCCAGGGCACGGGTGGCCGCGGCGTCCGGAGATAGACCCGCTGACTCGCGATCGACGGCCGCACCGACCTCCTCGATGATCGTCCGGTGTCGCGAGAGCTCACCACGGGGCCGCACGCGATCGGTCAACGGCATGGCACCCGCGCCCGGCTCGTCGTGGCGGAACTGGCGGGTCAGGTCGTTGGACCGCGTCCGCTTCTGACGGTTCTTCCGCAGGGCGACGCGAACTTTCTTCTTCTTGGCCACGGTTCCCGGTTTCTCCCCAGTCGGACCATCGTCGCGCCACGTTCCCGGACTCAATCCGATTCGACCTGACCCTGCGGTTACACCGATTCAACGAGAGTGTAGCGGTCGCCTCCCCGCCGAGCGACCCGAGGCGTTGGCGGCGCCGGTCAACTCGTTCAAGATCTGGGCCGCACGTTTGGGGTTGGACGTATGAAAGATCCCCATCGCTTTGCCCGGCGCCGTCGTCGTCGAGGCATAGGCGTACTCCACATTGATGTGCTCTTCCGCAAGCCGCTCCAGGACCTTGGCCAGCGACCCGGTGCGATTCTCCATCGGGACGGCCAGCACCTCATCGATGCGAAACTCCGTTCCGAGCGAGGTCAGAACGACTTTGGTTGCCTCCACGTCGGTGGTGACGAACCTCAAGACGCTCGGGCCCTCAGTCGCCATGACCGAGAGCGCCCGGATGTCCACCTTCTCCTGGGCCAGCGCCGAACAGATCTTAGCGAGACGCCCCGGCTTGTTTTCCAGAAAGGCGGTCACTTCAGGCACGAATTCCATCTTAAGACCTCCACTGAGAAGGGACGCCGGCCCGACCGAACAGTGGGCCCGCCCCCGGTCGGGGTTGCGGGACGTCCTCCGTCGGCGCCGGCAGGACCAACCAGACCATCAGGACCTCGAGCGTTCCGGACGGGTATACGCAGCCTGGCCCAGGCTCCGTCGGGCGATTGGCAGTCCATCCGGCTGTCGCAACGGACGGCCGGATGGCGCGACGGCGCCGGGAGCACACTCCTCGGACGATCAGGGAAGGCTGCGCGAGGCTTTGAAACGACATGGTGCAGCCGATCTCAGCGCGTTGAACGGGAAGACGGGGCCATCACAGGATCAGCCACCGGGTCGCCCCCGGCGTCCACCCTTCCCGGGCGCACCCCCCGGCCGGCCACCCGGAGGACCGCCGGCACGGGGAGGACCGCCGGCACCGGCGGGTCCCTGACCAGCGGCGGGAGCCTCGCCCGCGGCGGCTTCCTGAGCTCGTCGGGCCGCCGCGCGAGACGCCTGGATCGCCGGCAACATGAGACCGACGCCGATGCCCATGTTAATCGGGGAGAAGAACGCCTGTCGGCTGGTGACCCGGATGTCCTGGTCCGTGACCGAAATCGCGACCGTCGTCAGGAACAGGCGCGACCGTATGGCCTCGGCATTGGGGAGTTTGTCCGAGTCGACTTTCAGCGTGATCATGCCCTCGGTCGGCGAGCCGGCGTTATTATTGCCCCCCTGTGCCGGGGCACCGGGAGCACCGGCCCCGCCGGGCCCACGTCCTCCAAACCGACCCCCGGCGCCCCCAGGGCGACTGCCGGGACCCCCCGCGGTCATCCCAGGGCGACCGCCGGGCTGGTTCATTCCGCCGCCCGCCGGGTTGTTGCCCGCCTGGGCGCGCGTCTGGGCGATCACCGAGTTGATGATCGTCTGGAGCGTACCGGGCAAAGTCGAGAGGAGCTGGGGCAACACCTCGCGGGGATCACCCACGGCCAGGAGCACCATCTTTGCCGGCAAGTGCTCGCCGGCGCGCTGGACATCCTCCGATGGCTTCCAGTCCTTTTTCTTGACGGCCTTGAGTGCCATCTCCGCGGGCTCCGCCGCGACCGAGATCGCGAGGTACTTGCCTTCCAGTCGGATCACGGGGCGGAAGCTTGACGGGCCGAACCGCAGGACCGAGTCACGGGGAGTCTGGAGGATATACGCCCTGACCTCGCCAGGAAGCGGCTCGAATCTCGGGGCGGACGTGGAGTCTTCCGAGCGGCGCCGCGATCCCTTCTTGCTCGTCGCACCCTTCCGCGTGCCGGGAGCACGCCCGGCATTCGCACCCGCGCCGGCGTCCTGTCCCGCCTCCTCCTTCTGGGCCTCGTCCTCCTTCTGCTGCGCCTCGTCCTTGAGCACGTGGTTGATCGCGATGATGGCGCCGTCCAGCGCCTTGCCGAACTTGACCGGATCGTCGACCTCGGCAACCAGCGTGATCTTGGGGATGGTCGGCAAGCTCGCAAGGGCTTTCTGGGGATTGAACTCCTGGAGCCAGCTCGTCTCGAACGATTCATTGCCGGCGGCCGCGGAACGCCCGGGCGCGATGTAGAGCGTCATTCGAGGGCCGAGATGCGATAGCAGGTCCTTCCGGAGATCGATGCTCCCGGTCTTCTCGACCGTCTGCGCAAACTCATCGATCTTGCCCTTGACCACGCCCGGCGGTCCCAGCTCGGAGATCGTATCGAGCAATTGATTGGGGCTGATCGACAACTCCATGAACGCACCGACCCCCTCCGGTAGCGGGATCAGCGACTTGCCGTTGAATCCCGGCTGGTCGAAGATCGCCAGGATGGGCTTGCGCGGCTTCGGCGCGACAAGCCGAGAGACCGACATGATCGCATCGTCATCGAATCCCCAGCGGTAGTCGAACCGTTGGATGCCCGCGTCGCGGACCTTGTCGAAGAATTCCGTCGTCGAGTTCTTCATCTTGAGTTGGGGGGTCTCGGCCACATCCAGGAAGACGCGGCTGACCGGGTCGAATCCGCCGTCAACCTTGGAGAGCTCCTGAACGATCGGGTGGTCCGTGGCGCTGGGGGTCTTGCCGTCGAGGGCGGCGATGATGGCGTCGGGGGCCGTCCGATGGGGTGTCGCGATCACCAGGTCGCCGTTCTCGTCCCACCATGTCCAATCCGACGCCTTGGACTTATCTGCTCCCGCAGTCTCCTGGTGCGGCACGACGACCAGTTGGCGGCCCTCCTTCCGATCGATCCGCGGTTTCCCTCCCATCATCATTCCCAGGATGCGGCTTGAAATCGGGCGGATCTCCTTCGCACTACCACCCTTCACGACCAACGTCATGTTCACGGAATCGATGGAGTCGGTGTCCTCAGTGGGCTTGGTATTGATCGCCACGACGAATCCATGCCGGGCGACGTATTTCACCAGGTTGACGACGTCGGCGCCGGTGAATCGGGATTCGGATGCCGAGCCAAACCCTTTGTCCAGGAGTTGAGTGGTGACTTCCTCGAGCATCACGCCGAGTGGGGTCTCGGTCAGCAAGCGGTAGGCGGCCGTCTTGTTCCAGGAGGCGGCATGGGCGTCCAGCCCGGCAAATTCCAGATAGAACAACAGGTGATCCTTGGGGATGTAGTGAGCCAGGGGCATGGCGGACGTCGCGCTTCCCTGGGTCGCGGTCGCCTCCCCGCCGCCGGCCTCGGCCTTGGCGGTCTGGGCCGAGAGAGCCGTCGGGGCCGCCAACCCCGCGAGCACGACGAGGCAGGTCAGCCATCGGCCGCCGACCCGGCGGGCCGAACTCCTCGAAGGGCGCATATCCCCACGGGGACCGGTCGAACCAATCAAAGAGCGTCGCACGGGTGCGGTCCTCATCCTGATCGCAGGATAACGGGATCAATCCGACGGGAGAACGTCACGCGATCGAATCCTTTCTCCTCCGGCCGATCGCACGGAACCGGCCGATCGAGTCCGGTCTTCAGCCCTCCAGCGCACTGGCGCTCAGACAACCACCAATTGGGGCCATCACGAGCCCGCGAGCGCAGGGGCGAACCGACCGGTCCCTGTCCATCCCTCGGAGACAACTGTCATCGTAAGACCCAAACGTCTCCGCGCCAACAACCTGCCCGGTTCCGTTCCCTTCCGGTTCGCTCCTGGAATGAGGCCAGTCGTCTCCGGCACGCCGGCTCAGGGAGCGGGAGACAGACCTTGTCCCCTGCCGAACGATATAACAAGCGACCATGCAACCATCGTTATGTGTGAGGGATAGCCGTGATGAAGAGCTCATCCAGTCACGCATCATGGCCAGCTTGTGTTGATGCTCGGTCATGGGGTCTGAGTCTCTCGGCCAATTCAATACAATCGTTAAACCTTCGCTAGATCACATGATTTTGGCTTCGTTTTTCTCGAAATCCTCTCCTAAGACTGCGGCGATGGCTTCGTTTCATCGTTTTCCGGTCCTTCGGACGCGGCGGTTCGGTTCGTTTTGTCGGAATCGCGTTGTCCGTCTCGGCTGGACCGACGCCCGACACTCCACAACCCTCGATGCCCCATGCCCCACCCTCGATGTCCACTTCGCGCACCCCGAACACCATTGGAGAATCCCGACATCTTTTATTACTGGACACTTTTTCGGATTTGGCAACTCAATTTGAGGTAATTCCTGCGAAGGGGCAGACCGACTGTGACGATTTTGATCAGGTTGATGGACTTGACGATAATTTCGACGACCGTCGTGGGCGGCTGACGGGCCTGTTGGGCAGCGCGAGGCGGACAAACTGCTGAATTGCAGCACGATCACGTCTGCGGTCTTTGTCCTACGGCGGCGCAGCGAAGACGTCGTGCGGCCAGTTGACGCCGGGCCCGGCGAGGGCCGCGTCGGCCTCGGCCTGGAACGCGTCCAACTCCGCGGACCATTGGGGCTGCCTCGGGTTTGGGTGCTCGCGCCGCCATCCGAGGGCGCGGTCGAGGTCGGCATGCGCCTGCGCGTCCTGGCCGAGCTTGTGCCGGGCCATGGCCAGGAAGAACAGGTCGAAGGCGTCGGACTGGCCGCTGCTGGCCGCGAGGCTTCTCTCCAGGGTGTCGATCGCCTCCCCATGCAGGCCGACGCGGAACTGGGCGGTGCCCATCGTGTTGAGGAAGGTGTCTTCGTCGGGAGCCAATTCCACGGCCCGCTGGGCGAGCGTCAGCGCCCGTTCAAGGTCGTGCCGGGGCTCGGGACCGTTGACCAGCTCCCAGGCACGGTTGTTACCGCAGACGGCCAGGTTTTGCTGGAGCTGGTGTTGGTCCGGCTTCATGGCCAGTGCGGCCTCCAGGTCGGCGATCGCGGGCTCGTACAGGTTCAGGCCCCGATGAATCCGTCCCCGGAGATCCCGCAGGTGGGCATCGTCGGGACGCCGGCGGATGGCTTGATCGAGATCGGCAATGGCCTCCGGGAGGCGGTTCAGGTTGGCCAGGGCATGGGCGCGATGGTGGTAGCCAGAATCCTAAAGTTCGACCAGGCGAGAAAACCGCGCCCTGAATTGGTCTACATCCAGTCCGGCCGTGGCGGCGAGAGCCGCCAGGTGTTGCGGTTCGTCGAAGTCAGCCCGCTCCAGACGGATCATGTAACGGCGGGCGCATTCGTACGCCTCGCCGTCAATGTCCACCTTGCGCTGCCGCACTCGTCCCGTTTGGGGATCGATTAGTTGGGCAAACGGCAGTGGCTGCATCCGACCAGAAAAGAAGCTGATGAGGGCACCATCGTGGGATGCTGCTTCGGAGCGCAGGAACTTCACGGCCCCGTAGCCTAGGTCTCGCGTATACTCGGCATCGAACGGGATCGGGTCGGCGCAGCGAAGCTCGTAGCCAAGCTCCTTGTCGACCAGCGTGAGGTCCATTCCCATCTGGGACAGGCGCTGCGACAGGGTGTCCTTGACGATGCGGCCGAACTCGATCTCGCCTAGCCGCAGATGGCCGTGCGGATCGCGCTGGATCTTGCCGTACCGGCCGAGTTCATCGGCGGTCATTTCCGCGAGCAGCCCTTCTTCGCCGATCGCTTCGAGCAGGCCCTCGGCGAGCACGGCGACGCCGAAGTGCGAGTCCTGGCTCTTGCGCTTGAGGATGGCGCCGAGCACGATGTCGCACACTTCCGTCAGCCGGACCGGCCGGCCGCGGAACTCCTCGGGAATGATCGTCAGCGTGGCACCCGCTGCCTTGCCGATGCCCAGGGCCAGGTGCCCCGCGGCGCGTCCCATGCATATGACCAGATACCAACGCGAGGTCGTTTCCGCGTCTTGCATCAAATTGCGGATGATTCCCACGCCCACATGCCGCGCGGTCTCGAAGCCAAATGTCGGAGCGGCACCGGGCAGGGGCAGATCGTTGTCGATCGTCTTGGGCACGTGGGCCACCCGGATGGCTCCCGCGGCGTGGGCGTGGACCTGGCTCGCCGAGTATGCGGTATCATCGCCGCCGATGGTCACAAGCGCGGTGACATCCTGGCGGTGCAGGGCCTGAACCACATGGCTCAGGTGCGCTTCCGAAGCCGCGGGGTTCGTCCGGGAGGTCCCGAGTATCGAGCCGCCGTACAGGTGGATCCCCTTGACTTCGGGGATCGTCAGGACCTGGCAGTGCCCGGCATCGCCCTGGACCAGGTATTTGAACCCGTCCTGGAACCCGATCACTTCCATGCCCTCATTGATCGCCTCAATGGTGACGGCGCTGATCACACCATTGATGCCCGGGGCCGGACCACCTCCGACCAGGAGTGCCAATTTGTCGCACCTTGAGCCAAGGGGCACGGGAATTCCTCCCATCGAGTTGGCCCTCCTGGCGTCGAGTATCTGGCAGCCAAGACCGTTGTGTTGCGCCTCGATCATACCAGGAAAGGCCCGGCCGGGCGCCCTGGCAGTCCGAGATCTCAAGGGGGAATGGTTCGATGAAGGATGCGGCTTACACTCACCAGAGACCTGCGAAAAGGCAGACGGCGTTGCACTCTGGCGCTGCCTCCAGACGTAAGACGTCGTGGGGCGCACGCCGAGTCGCGACGAGAACTGGACGACAGGGCGGCTCGACTGCTTGTGATGGTCGATCTGATGGCGCCACCACGCGCGTCGAGCCAGCCGATCTGATGGTGGTCCAAACCCGACAGGTCACCATGACTGGCCAAGTGGTTCGGCCGAACGCGTACAAAGTAATCGGGTTTGCGGCCCAAGCTATCAAGGGGCCAGTTGGTCGCCAAGCGGACAGTCTCCGCGGCTATCGGAGCCCCAGCGTTACTTTTTCGCCTTGGCCTTCTCCCGCGCGGCGGCCTCGGCGAGGACCGACTCGGGGTCGTCGTTGAACAGGTCGCGGCAGCCGGAGCAGCAGACCCAGTAGGCCTTGCCCCTGTAACTGACCTGGATCGTGCCGCGGCCCTCGGTAACGACGCAGAGCGGGTACGACTCGCCCGCGGCGAAGGCGACCCCCTCGCGGGTGTAGCCCCAATACCGTTTAAGGAAGCATAACCACTGTCTCTGCAAAGGTTTTCTTCAAGGGCGGAATGTGTCGATGTTTGGATCGTTTCTTTTTCCACTTGGACATTTTACGCTTGATCACTCGCGGATTGATCCGGTTCCTCCGCATTTCGTCATCGGTGCGCTCCCCCTGCATCTCCCACAACAATCCCTGGTACCACTCCTCGAACGCCTCGGGGGTCGAGCTGTTGCATTCTGGCAACCGGCACTTGAGGATCTGGAAGCACCCCAGAAACGACAGCCGATCCGGGTCCAGCCCCACGGTCCCGGCGGCCGCAACCATCAAGGCTCGGATCACGAAATGACCCAGCGACAGCGCATAGATCTCCTGGATCACCCCCGCCGGGGTCTCGCTTCGCATCTGTGCCGGCTTGGTCGCCCGCCGCGGATCATGATGGGTCTTTTGCTCATCATAGACCAACTCCTGTTCCCATCTCTCGTGATAAAGAATAATCAATTCTTCAGCAGGATAAAGCTCCGCGTCAAGGAGATTCGTGATCAGCACATGAGTTTCACCGTGTCCGACTCGTTGCGGGTCGTCCAGTGTATAGCGGATCACCCGGACGACGATCCCATCCCGATCGATCTGACGGTCGTAGCAACCCCGATAAATCTTGGCCAGGTACGAGCCATCCGCCAGGTTTTGGATCGACTTGAGGATCAAGCCGCTTTTCACGCGTGCCAACAGCTGGACGCCCCGCAACATCGCCGTTTTCCAGTGGTCATAGCTGAAAAACCCGCGATCCTCCAACAGGAGCATCTCCGGAGTCAGATGGCGGAGCAAGCCGCCGACCATCGACGGTTCGCCGTGGGCGATCGACCGGACCACGAAGGCCAGTTCGATGTGGGTCCCCAATTCGACCAGGCTCAGCTTGCGGACTTGGGGGAACGCGCCGTCGCCGCGCGGCCCGGCCGAGGGCGCGCGAAGGCCGCGGCGTTGGCCTCCGAGTCGGGGACATCGTAGACGGTCCCATCGATGCCGACCAGGCGGAACCCGCGGTAGAAGGCTCCGGGCGTATCGGGCCGGGCCAGAGGATGAACGACGTGCTCGAACAGGTGGCGGACCGGCGCGATGCCCAGGCGTTGCCGGGCCACACACAGGCTGGATCGATGGGGACTCTCCTCGCCGACTCGGAGCCGGCGTGCATGCTTGAAGACTTGGCGGATCGGCAAGTCGGTCAACAGCCCCATGGCCAGGACCACCCAGCAAACAATCTCGTGGGTCAGTGTGCAACGTCGTTGATTGGTTTTACCGGTGGCCGCGAGGACTTGGCGAACGGCCTCGGGCGAGATAATCTGTTCCAGTCCCGCCAAGCGATCCAAGATCCGGCCCGACGCATCGGGCGGCAGCGTGCAATGTCCGTGCGGCATGCGAGTCATGGCCTCCGTGTTGCTTGGGTCGTGAGTAAACCCAAAGTAACAGGAGGCTGTGGCTTGCGCCTATTTCAACGGTATTGGGCCTAGCCGACCGGACCCTCGTTGGAAGCGGTGGCCGTTACCCTGTCGAAACGGGTGTGGCTGAAGGCCGTTCTGTAGCTGCCATTGCCCTGCAAGACGACAGCTCGTCGGGGAGTGGACTCCTCGAGAGCCACCAGTTCGGTGAGAGCCTGGTCGATAACTTTCTGAGCCGAGGTATTGGCGGCTCCAGCGGTCGCGCCGGAACGCTCCCCCGATTCGACTTTCGGGCCCGTCAGCGCCGAGGGTTCGGAAGAACCGTTGTACGTGACCACGAAGCTGTCTCCCGAATTGATCAGAGCCGACGTCGAATCGGAATAGGTCCCATTCGAGATAATGTCCACCGCTTGCGACTGCCACGAGGGAGAGTTGATTGGGCCGGAGACTCCGTTGATCACCGCGGTGGCGTCGGCGAAGTAGGTCGTTCCGAAATTCGCTAACGTCCCGATATTGCCGTTGATGCTGGTGGCTTCGACGATCCACTCGGCGGAGCTCCGTGTGGCGAGAGGATTCTGTGTCTGAGAAGAGGTCTGATATGTGGTGAAGGAATCGCTCCCCCGGCTCGAATCGGAGATCGACAATTCGAACTGACCCGCGTGGGTTCCGCTGGTGATGTACTGGACCGAGGCCGAGATCACGTCGCCCGGAACGACCTTCATGCTTGAGATGACCTGCTCGGGCTGTTTATCGACGCTCGAGTACATCTCCCACCATGCGTAATAGTCGGGGCTTCCGTTAACCCAATCCTCTTCGGTGCCGACTTGCTCCACGGTCTTGTTGGAATTGCCGTCGATTCCCACCCATGTCGAGCTGTAAGTCGCGCCCTTGGATGGGCCGGTCACCGTCGGAACGATCCACGAGCCAGAGACGGCAGACACGGAATTCTGTTGAGGATTGGAAAAATTGGTTTCGGCCACGTAGCCCGACCAGTTGCCGCTGGTCAACGGATTCGGGTTCGGCGTGCCGGTGGAGCCCACGGAGCCGAAGCCCACCCCGTCGGCGTTGATATAGACATTGCCCACGTTCTGACCCCGCACGTAGACCGAGCTGTCCGTCATCGCACTGAGCTCGGTCACGTAGCCGCCCAGGTTGACCCACCCTGTTCCGTTGTCGTTGACAAAAGCGGCGTTGTTGCCGCCGATGGCGTAGACCTCCGGCTTTCCGGTCGCCCCGTCGAGGCCGGCACTGATCTCGACAACGTTGCCGCCCAGGGAGGTCCAACCCGACCCGTGGTTGACGAAGACGGCGTTGCCGCCCCCGATGCCGAAGACCGTGTTGTCCGCCGTCGCGCTGATCGCCGTGACGTAGCCGCCCAGGGAGACCCAGCCACCCCCGTTATCGTTGACGTACGGGACGTTGCCGCCGCCGATGGCGAAGACCTCCGGCTTTCCGGCCGCGTCGAGGCCGGCGCTGATCTGCGTCACGTTGCCGCCCAGGGAGACGAATCCGGATTCGTCTTTGTTCATGTAAACACTACCGCCGGAGCCAATCCCAAAGACCACGCTCCCCTGCCCGGGGCCACAAAAGATCGCGCTCAGGGTCGACATGAGCGTGCGATCCTCGACGGCCTCGAGCGACGCGTTGAACGAACGCGGACGACGCGCCCTAGCGTGGTTTGTCTGTGAATCACGGCCGAAACTCTGTGTGGACCGAAACATGGTGATCTCCTCTCGTCTTGGATTGTCACGTTCTTGTCATGGTGCGTAACGTGTACGGGACTCCTTCCCGCAGAGGGAGCCTCGCGAGCCCGTCCTGGCTCCGGCCTGGAGCGGTTTTCTTGATGTGATCGCCGGAAGGACCAGGCTCCTCCGGCGGACGGTAGCGGGTGGCGCGAGGCGCGTGGCGGGCGGAAGACAGCCCTCATTTCCCGCGATACACGCCACCAACAGGACGCAGGGGGCTCGATCCATCGATCGCCCACCACCCATGCGAATGCCGCTCTGACTGAGTAACCTCAAAGCGCCCGCCAACCCCACAACGGGGCCCGGTCGCGACCGTCCTGTACTCGGGGCATCACACCCCACGCGACCGCGACATCGATTGGTTCGCGGGATGCGGCTTCCGAGTCGAGAACCTCACGAGGGACGTCGCAGCCGCACTACTACCCAGATCGCGCACGATCGGCCCGCGGGGACAGGAAAAAGGGAATTTCTCGAGAATGCGACCTCGCCGCCCGGTTCGACATTCGCGGCTCTCTCTCGCGGCGGGAGGGTCTCGGGTTTTGACGTCGGGGGATGCGCAGGGCTTACGCACCAGCCTGGGATATCTGAGTGTTCTGGGAAAGAGCATCTCGCCTCGATCCTACAGTCCGGCTGGTCGGGAAACGGACGTCTTTTGTACCATCGATCGCCAGGATAACTCGATCTTTTCAGGGACGTCCACACCATGACCGTCAGCTCGGATTCGGCCTCCGCTACTCCCGCCCAAGACCCGATCTCACTCCTCGATCATTTCGCCGACTTGCCCGATCCCCGCCGCGAACAGGGGCGAATCCACCGACTCGATGAGATCATTTTCATCGCCACCTGCGCCGTGTTCTGCGGCGCCGACAACTGGGTGCAGATCGCCGATTATGCCCACTCCAAGAGCGACTGGCTCGAGACCTTCCTCGAATTGCCCGGCGGCATCCCCTCGCACGACACCTTTCGACGGGTCTTCTGCCTGCTCGACCCGCTGGCCTTTCAGAAGGGCTTCTCCTCCTGGATGACGGCGCTGATGGAGCGAACGGGATTGACCCCCGTCGCCACCGATTCGCCCGAGCTGACGCCGATCGCCATCGACGGTAAGGCCCAACGCGGCGCGGCGCGCACCGTCGGCCGCTCGGCCCTGCATGTCGTCAGCGCCTGGGCGGTCGTGAACCATTTGACCTTGGGGCAAGTGGCCACCGACGCCAAATCCAACGAAATTACGGCCATTCCCGACTTGCTCGCGATGCTGGACCTCAACGGGGCCGTGGTGACCATCGACGCCATGGGTTGTCAGAAAGACATCGCCGCCAAGATCATCGACGGGGGTGGCCATTACGAGCTCGCGGTCAAGGAGAACCAGCCGCACCTCTACGAGGACATCGCGCGGGCGTTCGACGAGGCATTGGATCAGGGCGAGCCCGGGGTGGACTTCACTGAATGTCAGACGGAAGAGATCCGCAGCGGTCGCCAGGAGACCCGGAGTTGCTGTGTGATCACCGAGCCGAAGGGGATCCGCAACCTGGGCCTTTGGGCCGGGCTGACGGCGATCGTGATGGTGATCAGCCATCGGGTGATCCATGGTGAGGCCAGCAGTGAGACCCGCTACTTCATCAGCAGCGCGTCCCAGCCGGCGACAGAGCACCTGCGTTGGGTGCGGGGTCATTGGGGGATCGAGAACTCGCTGCACTGGGTTCTGGACGTCTGTTTCTCTGAGGATGATCAACGGCACTGGGCCGGGAACAGCGCGGAGAACTTGGGATGGCTCCGCAAGATGGCTTTGTGCTTGCTCAAGGCGGAGAAGAACAGCAAGGGCAAGAGTATCGCGACGCGCCGCCTGGTTGCGGGCTGGAAGAATGACTATCTCTTGGATGTACTGGCCCAAATCCCCGAGAAATCAACTGTACTGGCCGAAAACCCCGAGAAATCTGGTGCGTAAGCCCTGGGGGGATGCGGGATGTATTCTCGACGAAAATATGTCCCGTCCTGTCCCGGATGTCGCCCCGCGCGATCTTGTACTTATGGCCAATTCATCGATAGACAACCCGTCCGTGGCGGAACAGGTGCGGCGGGCCGCCGAAGGCGACCGGCAGGCCTGGGCGGACCTGCTCGATGCCCACCGCCCCCGGCTCCGCCGGATGGTCGCACTGCGGCTCGACCGCCGCCTCCAGGGGCGGATCGACCCCTCCGACGTGATCCAGGAGGCGTACCTCGACGCCACCGCGGGACTCGCCGAATACTCCGCACGGGCCGAGATGCCCTTCTTCCTCTGGCTCCGCTGGATCACGGGCATGAGGCTCACCACGCTCCAACGCAAGCACCTCGGCTGCCAGGTCCGGGACGCCGCCCGCGAGGTGTCGCTCGAACGCGGCGCGATGCCGGGGGCGAGCTCCGCGGCCCTGGCCGCGCAGCTCATCGGCCGCCAGACCAGCGCCAGCGAGGTGGCCATGCGGCTGGAGCGCAAGGCCCGGATTCAGGAGGCGATCGACGCGATGGACCCGCTCGACCGCGAGGTCCTGATCCTCCGCCATTTCGAGGAACTGACCAACGCCGAAGCCGCGCAGACGCTGGGCCTCCAGGATTCGGCCGCCAGCAAGCGCTATATCCGGGCGCTGCGTCGCCTCAAGGAAGCGCTCGACGCGATGACCGGTGGCAGCGAGGAGTACCACCCGTGAACGCCCCGGACTCCGCCCACTCGCGCGATCCCCTCGACCGCCTGGCCGAGTCGTTTCTCGAGCGGTTCCGCCGCGGGGAGCGGCCGAGCCTGGGCGAGTACACGGCGGCGCACCCGGAACTGGCCGACGACATCCGCGAGCTTTTCCCGGCTTTGGTCGAGATTGAGCAGCTCAAGTCGGCGGACCACCGGCCTTCGGTCGTCGATCGGATGGGCCAGCCTGAGTTCTCGAGGCTTGGCGACTACCAGATCCTCGGGCTCATCGGCGAAGATGGGATGGGTGTAGTCTACGAGGCCGTGCGGGAATCGCTCCGCAGTCACGTGGCGCTCAAGGTGATGCACCCGCGGTTCCGCACGCGTTCGGACTACCTGCGGCGGTTCCACAACGAGGCGCGCTCGGCCGCCCAGTTGCACCACACCAACATCGTCTCGGTGTTCGACTACGGCGAACACGACGGCGTCTGCTACTACGCCATGCAATACATCGCCGGTCACGGCATGGACAGGGTCCTGGCCGATGTTCGACGGCTCCGCTCGAAGCAGGGTCAGGTGAAGGTCGGGCCGGCCGGGACCGGACCCATCGGGAACGAGGAAGGGGACAGGACATTGCCGCAGGCCGTCCGCGACCCGGCCGAGGCCCGGGCCGCAACCGATCCCTTGATGTGGGCCGTCACCCACGGCCTGATGACCGGGCATCTTACCCGCGGCGCCGGCCGGGCCCTCCATCCCGAGGTGACGCCGCCTCCGACCTGCGAGCCGACCGCGTCCAGAACGGGCGCGACGACGGCGGGGTCGGGAGACCCGCGCCCAGCGCCGGTCGCCCCAGGGGCGGGGTCGGGAGACCCGCGCACGCGATTGTCCCATGCTCTGACGCCGAGCGAAGCCGACCGAAACGACATGGATTGGGTCGTCAGCACCTCGCCCTCCTCGTTGGCCGGTCGGGGTGAGGACCGCTATAACCGCGAGGTCGCCCGGCTCGGCGCCCAGGTGGCCGACGCCTTGGCGTACGCCCACAAGCGCGGCGTGCTGCACCGCGACATCAAGCCGTCAAACCTGCTGCTGGATGCGGTCGGGAATGTCTGGGTCGCCGACTTCGGCCTGGCCAAGTTCGAGGAGGGGGAAGACCTATCTCATTCCCAGGACGTGGTCGGGACCTTGCGTTACATGGCCCCCGAACGGTTCCGTGGCGTCTCGGACCGCCGGTGCGACATCTATGCCCTGGGCGCGACCCTGTACGAGCTGCTGACGTTGCGCCCGGTCTTTGAAAGTGACGACCGGCTCCAGTTGATCGACCAGGTCGTGCACGAGCCCCCCGCGCCGCCGCGGCAGCTCGACCGCCGCATCCCCCTCGACCTGGAGACGATCGTGCTCAAGGCGCTGGCCAAGGACCCGAACGATCGGTTCGGCACGGCCGACGAGCTGGCGGCCGAGCTGCGGCGGTTCCTGGAGAATCGGCCGATCCGGTCACGCTCGATCTCGGACCCCGAACGGCTCTGGCGGTTGTGCAAGCGCAACCCCGCCGTGGCGGCCCTCGTCGCCCTGGCCGCGACCCTGACGATCTTCATCGCCATCGGCTCGAGCGTGGTGGCGTGGACATTCTATTGGCAGCGCAATGCGCTTCGGTTCGAGCAAGGCCTGACCAGGGTGAGCCTCTCCCGTGCCGAGCATGCCGAGCACGAGGTCCGGCTCGCCTTGGGCCAGTCCGAGGCGAGCCTCTCCCGGGCCAAGGATGCCGAACGCGAAGCCCGGCTGGCGCAGGGCCAGTCGCTGGTCTCCGAGGGAGCGGCGCTCCAACGCACCGGGCTGATCGGCCAGCGGTTCGACAGCCTGGACCGGCTCGGCAAGGCCTGCGCAGGTCCTGGGCGCCGACCCCGAGGGACGGAAACGACTGCCCGATATACGCAACCAGGCCATCGCCGCCCTGGGGCTGACCGACCTCCGCGTGCGACGTCAGCAAGACTTCGTCGCCTCCAGCGGCAATGTCGATGCCGCTCTCGAGCGGTACGCCTTTGTCGAGGGATCCGGCGCGATGGTGGTGCGCCGGCTGGACGACGACCGCGTACTGGCCCGCCTGCCGGTGCCAGACCGGCGCGTTTTGGGGAATGGCTATCCTGTCTTCAGCCCGGACGGCGAGCTGCTGGTGGCCGTCTACAGCCTGGTTGGTGGGGGCAACCTACTACGGGTATGGCACATGGGACGCCGGGAGCTGATCGGCAGCCTGCCGAGTCCTGGTAGCAACCTGGCATTCCACCCCGATGGCCGCCGGCTGCTGTTCTGTGCGATCGAGGGGGGCATCGGCGTCTGGGACCACGTTGAGCGCCGGGTGGTCCGGCGGCTGCCGCTGGACTTCGCGCCGAATAACCTGGCACTCGATCCCGAGGGCCGGCGGCTCGCGGTTAACAACGCCGACGCGGAGAAACCGCGGGTCGCGATCCTCGAGCTTGAAAACGGCCGAATCCTTACAGAATGGCGGTCGCAGGTTGACTACGGTGCTATGGCCTGGAGCGCCGATGGACAGTTACTGGCGGTCGGCGGCGGTGTCTATGAGCCCCGCGTCTACGTCTGGAACGTCCGCCGGGGGGAGCTGGCCTCGGTGCTTCGGGGTCACAACGGCATGATCGTCCTCGCCCAGTTTGCGCACGTGGGTTACCTGCTGGCGACCGCCAGCTACGACGGCACCACCCGGCTCTGGGACGCGGCCTCGGGGGAACCCCTGGCGATGGCGCCGGGAGCATCCCTGAGTTTCGCGTCGAACGACCGCCAACTGGCTCTCAGGGCCGTTGGCGGGAAGATCGGCGTCTGGGACGTGGCCGCGGGCGCGGAGTGCCGGACGCTCCACCCGGAGATGCTCGGCAACCGCGACGAGAGGCGGGACGCCACCGGGGTATCCTTCGCTGACTTCAGTCCCGACGGCCGGCTGGTAGCGACCAGCGTTGGGGACGGCGTGCGCCTGTGGGAGGTCGAAACCGGCCGTGAATTGGCCAACCTCAAGGCCGGTTTCTGCGAGAGCGTGCTCTTTCACCCCGACGGAAGAAGCCTCATCAGCGCCGGCAGATGGGGCCTCTATCGCTGGCCGATCCGGCCCGATCCCGATCGCGGGGACGATGCAATCCGCGTCGGGCCGCCCGAGCTGCTGCAGGAGGCCGAGATGTGGAATCGAGCGGCCTGGTTGCCCGATCATCGGACCGTGGCGCTCGTCGATAACGCCAACACCCGGGTCTTGCTGATCGATTCCAGCCATCCCCACCCGGCCTGGAGCCGGGCAACGGCCCTCGACAGCGGCGGGAATCGCCGCATGACCTCGCTCGCCGTCAGTCCGGACGGCCGATGGCTGGCGGTCGGCGGCTGGTATGAGGCGGGCGTCCGAGTTTGGGATTTACACCGCCGTCGGCTCGAAACGATCTTGAGACCGGAGGATGCTTTCAGCGACACGAAGTTCTTCGCCGGCTTTAGCCCGGACGGCCGCTGGCTCGTTTCGTGCACGCATCCGGATGAGGGAAAGCACTCTTACCACTTCTGGCGCGTGGGGACGTGGGACCCTGGTCTTCGGATCGACCACGAGCGGAGCGGGAACGCCGGTTACCCGCCAGCGTTCACCGGCGACGGCCGGCTGATGGCCTTGGGGATCGCGCCCGATCAAGTGCTGCTGGCCGACGCCGCTACCGGCCGAGAGATTGCCCGGCTGACGACCTTGCAGCCAGTGACTCCCCAGCCGCTCGCCTTCAGCCCCGACGGCACGAAGCTCGTCGCCACAACCCGTCAAAAGACCGCGCTGGTGTGGGACATGCGTCGGATCCGCGACCAGCTCGCCCGGCTGGGCCTGGACTGGGACGCACCGCCGTATCCGACCGCCTCGGCTGCGAGCGATGCCCCGGGTCCGGTCCTGCCGCCGAGGTCGGTGCGGGTCGTCGGCGAAGTCATCGAGACCCAGGCGCGGCGCGGCGCCGAACTGGCCGAGATGAACCGCCGGCTGGCCGCCAACCTCGACGACGCCGAGGCCCTGATCCACCGCGGCTGGCTGTTCCACCTCGAGAAGAAGTGGCCCGATGCGATCGCCGACCTCGAGCGACGGCTCCGGCTCCGGCCCGACGACACCGACGCCTTGTTCCTGCTGGCCCAGGCATACGGCCAGACGAACAACCTGCCGGGGGCGCGAACGACCCTGGAGACGTATCTGGCGCGTTCCTCCGACGACATCGAAGCCCGCGTCATGAAGGGTCAGGTGTCGCTCCGGCTCGGCCGGCTCCAGGAGGCCGCCGCCGATTTCACCAAGGTCCTCGATGCCGACCCCGGCCGGGATCCCGTTCGCTACCGGTGCGCAGATCTGGCTCCGCCTGGGCCGGTTCCCGGAAGCCCTGGCCGACCTCGCTCCGCTGATCCCGCGCCATCCGCAAGATCCGGCCCTCTACGAGCTGCGCAGTCAGGTCCATGATCGGCTGGGCCACCGAGAGCAGGCCCTGGCTGACATGAAGCGCGCCGTCGCGTCTCCCCTGGCGAACGCCCAGTACTACAACAACCTGGCCTGGAGGCTGGCCACAGGCCCGGTTGCCTTGCGCGATCCCGAGCAGGCGCTGGTCCTGGCTCGGAAGGCGGTCGCGATGACTCCCGGTTCGGCCATCTACCTCAATTCGCTGGGAGTCGCCCTCTACCGCAATGGCCAGTATGGCGAGGCCATTGCCACCCTGGAGAGGAGTCTCGCGGCCGGCAAGGGCCAGTCCGACGCCTTCGACCTGTTCTTCCTGGCCATGGCCCGCCACCGGCTGGGTCAGATCGCCCAGGCGCGGGCCGACTTCGACCGCGCCGTACGTTGGCGGCGCGAAAATCCGAAGCTTGAGCAGTCCGATTGGTCCGAAGAACTGGACGGCTTCCGCGCCGAGGCCGAGACCGTCCTGGCTGAACCAGTATTCGAGCTGCCGGCCGACGTGTTCGCGCCCGAGTAGGACCGACTGGCACGGCCGTCGATGGTCCCCTAACGCACACGAATCGGTGCTCCCGCGCTGGCGCTGATTCCAATGCCTTGCCGGCCTGGCTACCAGTGTGAGTGACCTTTATCTCCTCGTTCCCACGCGGAGCATGGGAACGAGATTCAAGACCTTCGTCCTCTTCGGTTTATGGCTGATTCAACGGTATTGTGCTTAAGGCGGAGAACAGCGACAAGCTGCTCCAAGCCCAGCATCGGCTGGACGAGAGCGAGAAAGATTTGAAACGGTTCACCATCCTCGCCATTGACCCCGCGGCTGCCGGTGAGTTCGACCGAATGCGACAGAACAAGCAACTGAAGAAGATCGGACGGGGCGACCTTCTGATCGCGGCCCTCACCTTGGCCAACCGTGCGACCCTGGTGACTCGCAAACGGAAGGACTTTGGCCAGGTGCCTGGCTTGAAGGTCGAAGACTGGGCCGATTGAGCGGGAGCACATCCTGGGTGTCCTCCCCGAGAATCACGGGGGATTCGGCACACCCACGGGAGGACGCCGCACGACTTGTGATGAAACGCTCAACCTTGCATTTGAAGCTGAAGGATCACGGCTGCTCCCGGCCCGGTGGTGTGCTCGCCGGTCGGGCCTCGGACACCGAGTTTTGCCCGACCATCAACGGCACCGGCCCCTCTGGGTGGTCGACGAGAGCCTATGATTGCACACAAACAAGCGAATGCCGACGAAACCCGAAGGGCAAGGTTTCGGCTTGTTCTCATGAACGTGATATCCTGGGTCTCGTCCCAGGACACCGAACGATCCCGCGTCTCTCGGAGAAATAGTCCGCTCCGCCACTGGTAAGGCTTTTTTCACTATCGACCGGCGTTCGGCGGCCGTACTTCTGGAATGAACTCAGTGGCTGGTGACGCGAACCTCGAACTCATGCGCCTTCTCCTTGACTGGGGACGCGATCCATGGCCAGACTCGTGAAAACATGAAAGATGCCGGAGGAGCCTCTGGTTTATCGACCAGGGCTCGCTGATGAGAAAGGTCCGCTCGCGGCCGATCCTGCGTTCCTGCCCTCCTTCGGCATCTGGCACCGAGGAGGCTGGGGTCGGTTGCCAAACGCGATGTGAACGATGCGACGCGGCGGACCGGGCGTCCGCACACGACAGCCGGAGGACCGATGGCGACGGACAAGGTCCATTTTCCACACATGTTCTTCCTCCCCCAGACCACGCATCCTGATGAGGTCTGGCAGCCGCGGGCCGATGTCTATCGCACCTCGGACGGCTGGCTGGTCAAGTTCGAGCTGGCGGGAGTGAGACCGGACGAGATCCGGCTGGTGGCCCAGGGTACGACTCTGCTGGTGCAGGGGTCTCGGCGGGACGAGCACTGCTACCAGGGGATGGGATGTCATTGCCTGGAGATCGCCTACAGCCGCTTCCAGCGGACCCTGGAATTGCCCGGACTCTCGGAGACCGCCGAGATCGTGACGTCGTACGTCGACGGCATGCTGCTGGTCCGGATCAAGACAGGGGGCCGGTCGTGACGATTGAAAACCAGTCGATCATCGAGGCGAAACCGGTATCGCCGGAATCGGTGCCGGTGCTGCCCCTGTCGAACTCCGTCCTCTTCCCCCAACTGTTCATGCCCCTCTCGATCGGACGGCCCCTCTCGATGGCGGCGGTGGAGGCGATCCTGGCCACGGAGGAAAAGACGTTCCTTGCGCTTGCCCTGCGCAACCCCCAGGTGGAGATGCCGACGGCGGACGATTTCTATCCCGTGGGCACCCGGGCCGTCATCAAGAAGATGGGCCGCTCCGCAGCGGGGATCGAGCTCCTGGTCCAGGGCGTGGAACGGGTGGAGCTGGTCCATCTGGAGCAGACCGAGCCGTATCTCAAGGCCCGGATACGCCCCTTGCCCCTCCCGCAGGATCATGGGACGGAGGTCGAGGCCCTGCGCCGCGCCGTGCTCGAACTGACGGCCCGGGCGCTCGAGCTGGCGCATCCGGAGAGTGGGGCGAATATCGACCAGCTCGCGGCCCAGGCACCCGATCCGCTGATCCTCGCCTTTCTCGTCGGGTCGATGATGAGCCTGGACGTGGCGAAGGAGCAGGCGCTGCTCGAGGTGCCCACCCGCATCGAGGCGCTCCGGCTGATCCACGGCTACCTGACCCAGGAGCTCCAGGTGCTGGAACTCCGACAGAAGATCGCGAGCCAGGCCCAGAACGAGATGGGGAAGGAACAGCGGGAGTACCTGCTCCGCCAGCAGCTCCGGGCGATCCAGGGCGAGCTGGGAGAGACGGATCCGCAGCGGGCCGAGGTCCAGGAGCTGCGCGATCGCCTGGTCGCCGCCGACCTCCCGGAGGCTGTGCACAAGGAAGTCGAGCGCGAGCTCGGCCGACTGGAGCGACTACCGCCGGCCGCGCCCGACTACCAGATCACGCGCACCTACCTCGAGCTCGTCCTCGAGCTCCCCTGGCGCCAATCCACGGAAGACGACCTGGATCTCGACAAAGCTCAGCGGGTGCTCGACGAGGATCACTTCGACCTCGAGAAGATCAAGGAGCGGATCCTCGAGCACCTGGCGGTGTTGAAGCTCAACCCCCAGGCGAAGGCGCCGATCCTGTGCTTCGTCGGGCCGCCGGGCGTGGGCAAGACCTCGTTGGGACAATCGATCGCCCGTTCGCTGGGCCGCCAGTTCGAGCGCATGAGCCTGGGCGGCCTGCATGATGAGTCCGAGTTACGGGGCCACCGGCGCACCTACATCGGTGCCATGCCCGGGCGCATCATCCAGGCGATCCGTCGCGCGGGCGTCAGGAATCCCGTGCTGATGCTCGACGAGATCGACAAGGTCGGCCAGGACTTTCGAGGCGACCCGACCGCCGCGCTCCTGGAGGTCCTCGACCCGGCCCAGAACTCGACCTTTCGCGACAACTACCTCGACATACCGTTCGACCTGTCGAAGGTCTTCTTCATCGCGACGGCCAACGCCCTCGACGTGATCCCGCCCGCGCTGCTGGATCGCATGGAAGTCCTCTGGCTCACCGGGTATAGCGAAGACGAGAAGCAGCAGATTGCCATGCGCTACCTCGTCCCGCGGCAACTGGCCCAGGCCGGGCTGACGCCGGTCCAGCTTACGATCACGCCGGAGGCCGTGCGCCGGATCATCAGCGGCTACACCCGCGAAGCCGGCGTGCGCGACCTCGAGCGGATGCTCGCCCGGGTATCGCGCAAGGTCGCCCGGAAGGTCGCCCAGGGCGAGACACAACCCATCGTGGTCGGGGCGGAGGACCTGGTGGAGATGCTCGGCCCCGAACGGTTCTTCCTCGATCAGGCACGCACGATCCTCGAGCCCGGCGTGGCCACGGGGCTCGCCTGGACCGAGGCCGGCGGCGACGTGCTCTATGTCGAGGCCCGGTTGCTCCCCGGCGCGCGTGGCCTTCGTCTGACCGGCCAGCTCGGGGACGTGATGCGCGAGTCGGCGCGCGCCGCCCAGACCTATGTCTGGTCGCACGCCGAAAAGCTCGGCGTCAACCCCGAGACGTTCCGTCAGGCCGGGTTGCATATCCACGTCCCGGCCGGTGCGGTCCCCAAGGACGGCCCCTCGGCCGGCGTGACCATGGCGACCGCCTTGACGTCGCTCTACACCAAGCTACCCGTACGCGACCACACCGCCATGACCGGCGAGATCACACTGACCGGCCTGGTCCTGCCGGTCGGCGGGATCAAGGAAAAGATGCTGGCCGCCCACCGCGCCGGCATCCGCCGCGTCGTCATTCCCAGGGCCAACGAGAAAGACCTTGGCGAACTGCCCGAATCTGTTCGCCAGGACATGGAATTCACCCTGGCGAAGCGGATCGAGGACGTCCTGGCGACCGCCATCCCCGAGCTGGCGCCCCGGCTGGCCGAGAACCTGGCGGTGTAGGAGATCCAGTCCTTCACGCCAGCAAGGGTTGGGAAACAAGTTGCGTACCCGTTTCCCCTCCTCCGTCCCCGTTTCCCCTCGTCCATCTGACCCCCTTCCTTGATTCGATGAGATTCGAACACAACTCCTGATGGACATTATATTTTTATAATATTAATAATATATATCGAAATATATATGATTTGCCAGCCTTGAGTGGATCGTATCCCTCCACGATAATCGCAGGCGATCGTCACATTCTACCTGGACAAGATCCATTCGTCATGATCTAATTTGACGTGGGAGTGATTCCGGACGATCTGTGTCCGCTCCCGTGACGGAGAGTTCCCAGTTCGGGCTCTGCGATCGATGGATCGTCGCTCCGCCGGGACGGGACGTGCGTCTCATCTCTCGAACACAGTGTGTCATCAATACGAGTTCCGCCACCTTGATGGAGGATCCATGGACCGACTACGAGAGTTGAGAAAAGTGCTTGATGCTCGCCTCAGGAAGACGCCGCTCGTGAAGTCGGTTCTGGAGGACGAAAGTACTCCGGAGACCTTGGCGACGTTCCCGAGACGTTACATCCGATATTTGTCGCAGATCGCTCAGCAGTACTCGCCGCACAGTCCGGTTGTGATGGCTCTGGCCGCCAGTCGCTGTATGTCGAGCCATCGGGAACTTTCCCGCTACCTGCTCCATCACGCCCGGGAAGAACAAGGGCATGATTCGTGGGCCTTCGAGGATCTTCTCGCCCTCGGCTGCTCGCGGGCGGAGATCGCGTCGGCGCGGCCCGTTCCCTCTTGTGCCGGCATGATCGGTTACACGTATTTCATCGCCGAGCATGCCAACCCAGTCGGTCTTTTCGGCTGGATGTATGTCCTCGAGGCCGTCGGCAACGATCTTGGGCCGAGCGCCGCGCAGAAGCTGCGCCAAAAACTGGGGCTCTCGGACCAAGGCGTTCGTTTTGTCGCCGGTCACGGCGAGGCGGATCAGATTCACATCCGGGAACTCGACGAGCAGATCGAGCGATACGCCGATAGCGAACGGGATCGTGCCGACATCGATCACGTGGCGGAAGTCTCGGTCGAACTTTATGTGCGGATGTTCGAGGAAGTTAACCCGGGAAATCAACAATGACCCTGGATGTCGTCCGGCTCGATCTCGATTCACGGGACGAGCTCTTCCGGTTTCGTTACCAGGTCTACGTCGAGAACCTGGGTTACTCGCCTCCGGAGGCGGATCATCTCGGGCGACTCCTCCACGACTCTTTGGACGATTGCAGTTATCAGTATGCGTTGCTAAGCAACAAGACGGTTGTCGGCTCGTTGCGGGCGACATTCCTTGATGACGTCTCCGATCCTTCCGACCTTGTCCAACGCTTCAGGATGGGCTCCGCGCTCTGCCGCTTCGGCCGCTCCGCCATCGGCACGACCAGCCGGTTCATGGTCGCCCCGGAATACCGAGGTTCGAAGGCGATCCTGCGACTGATGGAGGCCGTCTATGTTGACGCTCGAGGTCGGGGAATTCGACTGAATTACGGTGATTGCAGCCCCCACATGCTGCCTCTCTATGCTCACCTTGGATATCGCACGTACGAGGCGCCTTTCGTGTGTCCGAGTTATGGATTAAAAATGCCTTTGCTTATGATATTCGGCGACGTGTCCTGGTTCCATCAGGTCCGGTCTCCTCTGCGCCGTATCGTATCGTGTTATCAGGATGACGAGGAGGCAAGATTATGGTTCGAGGCGGCCTACGCCAACTCGGGCCACGTGATGACGATCCAAACAACCTCAGGTGGAGCGAACTCATGATCCGCTTGGTTTCAACGCTCGCGGTGCTGGCTTTGCTGGTCCCGACAACCCGAGCCCAGCAGGCAGACGAGGCCGCGAAGACCCTTGCAGCGCAGATTCTCGACAAGGGCGCCCAAGCGTTCGGCGACAAGGACGCCAAGGCGATGGCCTCAAATTACACGGAAGACGCCGAAATCGTGCTGACGAACAAGACCAAGGGTGAGACGAAGACGGAAGTGAGAAGTGGCCGAGTGTCAATCGAAGAATTCTATAAAAATATCTTCAATGGTATATATAATGACACCTTTCCGGGGGTTCAAGCCCTCAAACCCAAGAACACCGTCGAGTATGCCCGGCTCCTGGACCCGGAGATGTTGCTCATCTGTGGCTTCTTCGAGCCGCACACCGACCACCCTCTCAAGGTTCCGTTCGTTCAAATCCGAGTCAAGCGGGATGATCGATGGCTGGTTTCCCATCTGCGAATCTTTGCGTTCTCCAAGGAGAGATAGAGAGACGAAGGCCAGGGAAGACCAGGGGTCAAGATTTGTTTCCGGAGACCAGGGGTCAAGGTAGGGCCAGGGGGGCATTCCTGCGAGTTCACCGACCCGCTTGCGCACTCCTTCATGGTTTATCGATCAGGATGGGAAGGTAGTCCTGGGCGGCGTCGGAGAGCAAGTCGCGGTGCATCCGAAGGGGATCGTTGAAGAAGTCGATGCCGATCTGGGTGTTGACGAGTCGGGTGGCCAGGAGCTCGAGTGCGCGCTGTTCGTCGAAGAGAGCCTCGGCGTAGATGATTCGCCGGCCCTCGCCCGGCTCGCCCAACAGGCGCGCGAAATACTGGACGGCCAGGTTGCCCTTGCGTGGCAATTGCGTCCCCATGACCACGACCGTGAGCCGGTTCCATTCCTCCGCTGAGAGCTGTCCTTTCCAGGTGTTGACCTGGCGATGCAGCGAATCGAGCGCGAGGCGGGCCGCGGACCCGGCGTTCCTCGTCATCAACGGCCACATGTGCCGGGCGAACGCCACGCGGTCGGCCAGGGAGCCTGCCCGCCGTTCGATGACCGAATCGAGGAAGGCCGCGCACTCCGTGAGAATCACGTTCTGACGTTCCCGATGCTCGCCATCGAGTCCCGATGTGGCGAGCTTCTCCATCACGGGTGGTAACAGGCCGCGGTATTCGCCAAGATCCTTGAGAACCTCATCGCTCAGAGGGTTCTCGTCGGCATGTGCGGCGAGAGTCACGTCGATCGCCAGCGCGACGTGCGAGATTGCCTTCATCGTGTGGTAGATGTCGGGGATGAACCGAACCTTATTACGTTCGGCCCCTCGCTTGAGAACGAGGTCGTCTCCCTCGACGAAGATCACCGGTCCGTTTCGGGCCAGCGCCGCGTTCTTGGCGAGACGATAAGCGATCCGCGACGCATCGTTAAGGGTGGTGAACGGCTCGGGGGAATCCTGGGCCTTGGCCGAGCTCTTCACCGCCGGTTCGGCGACCTGGGAGGTCGCGAACGCCGTGAGACCGAGCCCTATCCCGAAAGCCAGGGCTCCGACGGTTTGCCAACGCGAGTGAAGTGTTCGTTGCTCGTTCATGCTCATAATAATATCCGCAGATCGTTCGTTGGGAGAGCCGAGCCACGCTTGACGTTTCTCTGCCGTTCCCATTATCAGAGAGGGGCTCGCGGGGAGCAATGGAGCGCTTATGAGAGGTCGTGAGGTCGGGTCAGAGCGCGGAGAGGTCGGGGTCAGACCCGCGCAAACCGGGATTGAACCTTGACCGTTACCTCCGTTTCCGCTCCCCTGGTATGTGGCGAAGTGAGGTACTAAAGATTCTTGACCAGCAACAACAGGGGGGGCCTGGGGGGGTCAAGGATCTTTTCTACTGAACGCCCGATCAGACTTCCAGAATGGGAGTTGGGTCTCTTCTCAACTCGATTCGGAGGTCCTGTTCCATGGCTACCAAGTCCCCGTCGAAGAACCGTCGCCCGTCGCAGCCGCATGCCCTTCATAAGCCTCGGGGGGTCATTCACCCGCGCGTCCAAGCGGTCGGACCGGAGCACTTCGGCTTGGTGTGCGTCGATTGCGCCAAGGCACGCTCCCGGATGATGTTCGCCGACTTCTACGGCCGAGTCCTGCTCGAGCCGACCACCGTCGAACACAACCGATCCGACTTCGAGACCGCCGTGACGTCGGTTCGCGCGGCCATGGCCCGGCACGGCATCCGGGAGGTGATCGTGGTCGTCGAGCGCACCGGTCGCTATCACGGCCCGGTCCAGCGCAGCTTCCGCAAGGCGGGGTTCGAGGTCCGCATCGTTCATCCTTACACCACCAAGCAGTATCGACTCCCCGCCGACCCCGGCAACAAGACCGACGACACCGACCTCTCCGCCATCCACCGCGCCGCCGTCAACGGCTTCGGCCTGCTGGAGCCCGAACCCGACCCGGTCTATGCCCGACTCCAACTGCTGGCCAGGCACCGCCGCACCTCGGTGCAAAAGCGAGTCGTCCTCCAACAGCAGATGCTCGAGCATCTTCAATCGTTCATGCCAGGATACTCGAAGTGCGTCGGCGATCTCTTCGGTTCTCCGGCCATCCTCTGGGTGGCCAGGGACCTCGGCTCGGCCGCGGCGATCGCCCAGATCGGCCTGGCCGGCTTGAGCCAACAGGTTCGACAGGCCGGCCTCCGAGTGTATCGGTCCACCCTGGAAAAGATCGTCGCTTGGGCCCGGTCGGCACCGTCGGCCGAGGAACCGGCGTCGCTCCATCACCGCATCTTCCTGGAGCTCGACGCCGACCAGGTCGCCAAGGCTCAAGCCATCCAGGCGGTCGAGGGTGACCTGGCCGGGCTCTTGGCCGGGACGCCCTACCTGCTCCTGCTGGGCATCGTCGGGATCAACGTGGTCTCGGCCGCCGAGTTCGCCGGCGAGATGGGGCCGATCGAGCGCTACACCAAGGCCCGAGCGATTACGGGCCGCGCCGGGTTGTTCCCCTCGCGGTACCAGAGCGACCAGGTCGATCGTCGCGACGGCGCGCTGGTCCGACACGCCAATCGCGACCTGCGATCCGCCATCCTCACGATTGCAGATAACTTGATCAAATGCAATGATCACTTCGCGGTCCTGGCCGCGGGATGGCGGCTCAGGGGCAAGGACGCCCGTAGCGTCCGTGTCCAGGTCGCCGGTCGGTTCTGCCGGATCGCCTACCAGATGGTAGCCGGTCGGATGACCTTCCAACACCCCTGCGCTCAGCAGCGGGATCCCATCCTCGATAAACTGATCAGGTTTTCTCTTGAGCATATCATTCCACCTGATCAGCTCTCGCGAAACCTCGACGCCGCAGTGGCCCAACTCCCGCACACGGCGCATCGTGAGGAAGCGGCCGCTGTGGCGGAGGAGCTGGCTCGGGTCCCGAAATCGCGGGGAACGGGACCGCGCCAGCTAGACACGATTCTCCCCGCCATCTTGGCCAAACTGGAGGGGAACCTGGTAAGATCACCGGAGTCAGGGGAGGCTGATCCCACAGAGTGACCATCCGGACCAGGGGCCGAACAACGTCGAATCTGTCCCCAAGGCGCAAAGCCGTGGAAAAGCGTGGCGCTCTGTCTCGGATCACCAACGTCGGATAAGGCTGTGTGGGGTCACTCCCCTGATAAACCAGTATGGCGAGACGTGATCCCTGACGAGACCGAGGTGGCCCCTGGTCGGGATTGGCCATCAAACGACATCTGTAAAACCCGCCGGTTCGGCGGGGACAGGGATCGTCCGTACATAGGTCCCAAATCGGCATCACGCCAATTCCCACATGGCTGTCTTTTCCTCTCCGCCGGGAGATCAAGACCGGTCGGGATTAGGCGACCAGAGCCTCGTCCGGATGTGACGAGTTGCTGCGGGGATGCCGTCGCTGCCTGCCGCACTTGCCAAGTCGGGCCCGATCGGCCCCAGGACGGTGGGTCCACCGACGATTGTAATGACGCCAGCGGGAATCGCCGCAACTCCGGCAATGCGAATGGTCCCGGACGTCAAGGGGACTGCCTGTCTCCCGGTCTCCGCCGATGGCGTGGCCTTGATCCTCGATCGATGTGCCCGGACGTTCTCGATGATGGTCGCGGCGCTGGGAGCGAAGCCCTGACTTGGCGTGTATTCGGCGTGAATTGGATTCGGGCCGAGCGGCAGGCTTGAGGTCTTGAGGCTCGCCTTGCCACGTCGAAGAGCGACCGTACCCAGACTCAGCGCGCCGTCCCGAAAGGTGATGGAACCGATCGGCGTCCCGCCGCCGTGCTTGAGATTCTTGACCGTGGCGGTCAGGGTGACCGGCCGCCCGAGGTTTGCCGGCCTGGGCGTTGCCGTCAGGTGAGTTTGCGTCGTGTCCGTGGGTCCAATCGGACCCACGGGGATGGGCGTTGGCGTTGGCGTCGTGGTCGGTGTTGGCGTCGTGGTCGGTGTTGGCGTCGTGGTCGGTGTTGGCGTCGGCGTTAGGGTGATGGTCACGGTTACCGCCGGCGTGACCTCGCGGACCACGTGGTTGGCAAGGTCGGCGATGTACAGGTCGCCCGCGGAATCGATGGCGACGCCGTTGGGTTCGGACAGCTCGGCGGCGGTCGCGGGCCCGTTGTCGCCGCTGTAACCGCCGAGGCCGGTGCCGGCCCCGGTGCCGTTACCGGCGACGGTGATGATGTCGCCGGTCGCCTTGACCACCTCGCGGACCACGTTGTTATTGAAGTCGGCGATGAAGAGGTCGCCAACGGAGTCGACGGCGACGCCGCGGGGAGAGTTCAGCTCGGCGGCGGTCGCGGACCCGCCGTCGCCGGTGTAACCGCCGGTGCCGGTGCCGGGGCCGGCGCCGTTGCCGGCGCCCTTGCCGTTGCCGGCGACGGTCGTAATGTCACCGGTCGCCTTGAACACCTCACGGATCACGTTGTTGTTGTACTCGGCGCTGAACACGTTGTCACCGGAGTTGACGGCGACGCCGACGGGGCGCATCTTGGCGGCGGTCGCGGGCCCGTTGTCACCGGTGTAACCCGGGGTGCCGGTGCCGGCAATCGTCATAATGTTGCCGGTCGACTTGACTACCTCGCGGATCACCTGGTTTCGCGCGTCGTCGATAAACAGGTTGCCAGCGGAGTCGACCGCGAGGCCGTCGGGACCGTTCAGCTCGGCGGCAGTCGCGGACCCGCCGTCGCCGCTGTAACCGGCTGTGCCGTTGCCGGCGACGGTGAAGATGTCGCCGCTCGACTTGACCACCTCACGGACCACGTTGTTTCGGTTGTCGGCGATGAACAGGTCGCCCGCGGAGTCGACGGCGAGGCCCTCGCCACCGTACAGCTCGGCGGCGGTCGCGGACCCGCCGTCACCGCTGTAGCCGGGGGTGCCGTCGCCGGCGACGGTGATGATGTCACCGGTCGCCTTGACGACCTCACGGATTCTGCCGGCGCCTCCGCCGGAGAGGAACAGGTCGCCCGCGGAGTCGACGGCAACACCATAGGGAGAGACGATCCCGGCCGCGGTCGCGGGCCCATTGTCACCGCTGTAATTGGGGATGCCGTCGCCGGCGGAGGTGACAATCGTGCCCGTGACGCTCGGTGCGAAGGCCGCCGTGCCCCCGTAGGAGGCCGTGACGGTATACGTGCCTAACGCCAGGCTCGAGGTCGTGAACGCCGCCACGCCGTCAACCAGCGTCGCCCTGTCGAGCGCTCCATGCTGGTCATTGAATGTGACTGTTCCCCCGTTCGGAGTGGCCCCGCCCGCAGTCAAGTCGCTGACCGTCGCGGTGAACGTGACCGACTGTCCGAGGCCCGCAAAAGCGGTCGAGGCCCTCAGCGCCGTGAGGGTGGGCAGGGCACTCAACAGTGCGCGCTGTTCGAGCAGGCCGACCTGGGGCCGGAACCGGACGCGAGAGGGGAGCCTCTCCAGCCGTCGCGGTCGCGAGCCTGCGCCGCCAGAGAGTCTTCCGCGCCCCCGAGGCGACCGATGCGCACGGCGGGACGGCGATCGGCGCAGGCGCCGAGCCGGCGCCGGATCGTTCGGCCGAGCGAGATACGAGGTTCCACAAGCGAAGGGTCGCTCGATCACGATCTGGCGTAGACATGGCGAATGCCCTCCAGGGGGCTTTAATGCGACCGCTCTTCATCGCCGGCCCGTGCCGGGCTGGTGAGCCACGCGATCATGGTGTGCTCAAGAATGAGTGGGAGTTTCGATCGGAACTCGACTTTCCCAGGAGCTTACAACGATGCCCTCATGCAATTTAAGCCGATCCGCAACGTCAGTAAGTCAAGCCTCCCGATAAAGTAGTACGAAGAGTATTAACGCGAGAATCAAAAGCCTGCCAGGATGGGGCGGGAAAAACCGGAACAGCGTGAAAAACGGGGCCATATGTGCTCTGCTCCCCAAAACTGGTCCAGTCGAAGTGAGAGTCCCTCACAAGACTGAGTCTGCAAAGGGCGAGCGGGGGCGTCAGCCCCCTGTCCGGTAAGCGACGGACCTCCAAGACAGGGGGCTGACGCCCCCGCTCGCCGACCGGCCCCTTCGGGGACAGACTCTGAGTCGCAGGGACTCATCATGAGGAAACGACGGACCGACGATCAGGTGGCGAAGGTCCTACGTGAAGTCGATCGCGATCTGGTCAAGGGCCATCCGGCGGGCTGGCACTGGGGGAAAGAACCGTCATAGCTAAACCGGGTATACGGAGCGGGCGGCTGCTCTTGCGAACCGAACCCGAAGTGGGCATGCTGAGGCGGCAATCGGCGTATCGAGCGGGTGAGAAAGCCCGCCCACGGGGCGACGGCAGGATTCATCGGGACTGGCGAAGACTGGAGGCTTCATGGCCAAGCTGGACCGCACGAAAGAGAATCCCTGGCGGCTCAAGACCCCGCCCAGAACGTCCGAATACACGATGCACGCCGAAGAACCGAGGCACGCGGCTTGCGGCCGGCATCAGGACGGCTGCGATTCGAATCGTGGAGAGAACAATGAACACGCGAGTTGAGCCGGAATCTGACAGGCCGGAAATCACCGCCGTGATGATCCGGGAGCGGCTCGGAAGCGCCTTGATCTGCGACGGGCTCGACGCCGAGGGGTTCCGACACCAATCGCCGCGCCTCTCCTTACGGCCGATGACGGCCAGCGGTGTCCTCGTCGGCCGATGCCGTACCACGCTCTGGGCCGACATGGGGCACCCGGATCCTCGGCCCTACGAGCTGGAGTTGATCGCGGTCGACGCCTGCCTGCCGGGCGATGTGTTGATCGCGGCCGCGGGCGGCTCGGCAAGATCGGGGATCTGGGGAGAGCTGTTGTTGACCGCCGCGCGGAACTCCGGGTGCGTCGGCGCGATCGTCGACGGCGCCGTGCGCGACGTCCGTCAGATGCGGGTGATGGGGTTCCCCGTCTTCGCCCGGCACACCAGCCCATACGACAGCAAGGACCGTCAGCGCGTGATCGACTTCGACGTGCCGGTCGAGATCGGCGGGGTCCTCTTCACACCCGGGGACCTCGTCGTCGCCGACGATGACGGCGTGGTCGTGATCCCGAAATCGATCGAGGCCGCCGTCCTGCACAGGGCGTGGGAGAAGGTCCACGAAGAAAACCGCGTCCGGGATGCGATCCGTGCCGGGATGAAGGCCACCGCCGCCTACGAACGCTTCGGGACCCTCTGAGAGAATGTGATCGAATCGGATGGAAGACTCGAGTTTCGATCAATGAGGCTTCCAATGCAGCAATAGTTTACATCTTTATTCTATTTTGCATTTGTTATTCTGAATCGATTCTTCGCTCACCATTGACCGCACCGTTTCAAGAAAACGGACAGGCGTCTCGACGACTCGGAGCCCGTCCGCCTTCTTAACACAGCCGGCTATTTCTTTGCGGCCGGACCGCCCGGTATCGACGGGGTGTAATACGGGTTCTCGACCGGGAGCCGCGGGGCGAACGACTCGAAGACGTCGCCGATAACTCGGTCTGCCAGGAGCAGGATCTCTTTGACGATGAGCGGCTCGGCCTCGGGTGCCAGGGGCGTCATGTTCGGCTCGTAACCCCCCTCCTTGTGGGCTTGGGCCGTGCAGACATAGTACGGGCCGCCGTTGGCGTAGCCCACCACGATCGGTACGGCGCGGTCGGCGATGGCTTTCTCAATCTGGAACCCATATTCGACGAACGGCTCGCCGGGGAGTGCCAGGAAAACGAACGGGCCGACCCGTAGCGCCTGGAACTCGCATCGGACCGGTTTCTCCTTGCCGGGCAGGTCCACGACCGACGACGCGATCTTGATCGGATAAACCTTGGGTCGCCGGGCCATTTCTTCTCGGATCGCGGCGCGATCCGCCGCCCGGACCACCTCGCATCCCAGGTCCCGACCGATCCAGCGGATGTCGGCCTCATCGCCGCAGCGATACGGGAAGCCGGGCAGGTTGGGACGAATGTTCCCGGCGCAACCCTGGAGGAAGAGTGTCTGGGTCGGAAGGCCGTAGACCATCTCGACGAACCGCTGGGCCTCACCCGGAAAGTCGGCACTCATCTTGGGGAAGCCATTGGGGTGGGGATCGGAGAACTTGTCGCCCCAGGTGAAGACACACGGGTGGCAGACGGCATGCATCACGACGGCCATCGGAGCCAAACCGCGGCCATCGTCGATCCTCAGCACTTTCACCCGGCGATCATTCGGCCCTTCGGGATTGAGTCGAACGACCGCCCGGCCGTCGATGACTTTCCGGCGGTTGATCCCGAACTGGATCGACCCCTCACCGTAACCGATGGACACCGGGCGCAACGATCGTGCGGCCTCGGCTGCGGCAGTCGTGATTTGTTCGATGACCCGCTTGCCGTACGGAGTCTCCTTCGACCAGGCCGGACCGGAGTGGTTATGCGAACAGGCGATCAGGATATGCGGCTTGGGGATGCCCGCAGCCCCCGAAACCGCCGACCGGACCTCGGCGACCAGATCGTCCCACGGGGCGAGTAGATCGAAGCTGACGATGGCGGCCTTCGTCCGGCCGTCGTCCAGCAGCAGGATCGCGGCCCGGATCGGATCGCGGACTCCGTGGGTCTCGCGCACATGGCCGACGACTTTCGTATCGGGCGGCGGCGTGATGTCGATCTTGGCAACACCCGCGCGTAGGTTCGTCTCGACCTTGAAGGCTCCATCAGCGACTGTCTCGGGGGCCGACTGTGCCGCCGCCGTGGCGCTCCATGGGAGCGCCACGACGGTGCAGATGGCCGAGATCAGGAGCAGTGGACGAATTCGGATTTCCATGGTTGTTACCTCAATGCAGGGCGATGGGGTCGGGGCGGGCGGTGGCAGGCCGAATTCCGAGTGGTCCGTCGAGCTTCGATCCACGGCCTGACGCGGACTTCGGCTGCGTTAGGCGGAAGAATCCGGCTGAAGCCGGGACTCCAACTTATCGAGTTCCGATCGACGCAACACGAGTTTTCCCCGAGAAAATTGGAAGAATACGGCGAGAGCGCTCAACGGATGGCTTGCACTCGCGACGACAGCATCGATGGGATGCGAGCCCGAGGCGTCAGCGAGTGAATTCCGGTGAGGATCATCCCATGACTCGCTGGTGCGTCGGGCTGGGATTCGCGACGTAAAGTTCAGGCGCGCACACTCCGACTTTCCCATAGGGGAACACGGCGGCTCGAGTCGTGAAGCCCGGAGGCCGACCGACGAGCGCGCCCGACTCGTGCCGGGCCGGTTCACTTGGGCGGATTCTCCTTCGCGTTCAGGAGTCGGAGGACGTTCGCCCCGACCGAATCGAGCGCACCGAATGACCCGAGGGTCGGCCCGGTGTTGCTCAAGACGACCACAGCGGTCTTCTTCGCCTTGTTGAACCCGAGAAAGCTGCTGTATCCGGCCGTGCCTCCATTGTGCCAGTAGAGATCGACCGCTCCGTCCTCCTTGGGAAGCTTCTTCACGAGCCAGGCGAGACCGATCCGCATCCCTCCCATGCTGGTCTCCCGGCGCGGCTCCTGAGTGGCTGCCATCGCGGTGCGGAGCTTCGAGTCCTTGAGGCCCAGCTCGGCGGAGAGGAACACGAGCAGATCATCGGCCGTCGAGTGGATCGCGCCGGCGCCGGCCAAGACGTCGAAAGTCCAGCGGGCGGCGGGCTTGCCGCCCTTCTCGTAGGGCTTGGCCAGCCGCCGTTCTTGCTCGTCGTTGAGCTTGACACTCGTGTCCTTCATGCCGAGCGGTTCGGTGATCCGCTTCGCAATCAACTGGCCGTAGTCTACGCCCGCGCGTCGTGAGAGGGCATGGCCCAGCAGGCCGGCGCCGAGGTTCGAGTACGACCACTTCGAACCGATGTCCTGGGTGGGTTTCCAGATCTTGAGGAACTCGTAAAGATCCTTCTCCTTGAAGTCGGCGTAAGGATTGCCGGATTTCAGGGCGAGCACCAGCACTTTCGGCGGAATGCGAGGCAGGCCGGAAGTATGGGTCGCCAGGTCCTCCAGGGTGACCTCTCGCCCGGCGCGAAGCGATCTTCACTCCCTCGGGCAGGTAGCGTTGAACGGGATCATCGAGGCGGAGGAGGCCCTCTCGCGCCATCTCGGCCAATGCCAGCGACGTGAAGACCTTCGTGACCGACCCGATCTCGAAGATCGTCTTGCCATCGGGCGGCTTGTCGGCGTCGAGGGCCGCGCGGCCAAAGCCAAAGACGTGTGTCCGGCCCGCCTGGATCACGCCGACGGCCACCCCAACGCTCTGCTTCTTATCCAGCAACGGCTGGACCAGCACCTGGACTCGGCCGCGAAGTTCATCGACCTCGCGAGCCGGGTCGTCAAGATCCGTCGCGGGGAGCGCCAGCAACCAGGGGAGCCAGAGCATGGTCGCCATCGCGCTCATCGCTCCACCTCACTCCTACGTTTCGTCTCACCCAGGGGGACTCGGTGTCAATCGTGATTCCTGGTTGCCCTGGATCGAGACATCGGATGCCCTAAGTCGGTGTGCCTTCGACAGAACGTAGGCTACAGGGCTGCGACGGGGCGATCAAGAAAAAATCCGCGAACCGGGCGGTGCTTGCACTGTCAGGAAGTGAGGACGTCTCCGGCGTGGCCTTCTCGCCGGACGGCAAAATGCGCTACACTGCCGGTGAGCAGGCCGTCGGGATCTGGGACGTCAGGCCCGCAAGTCCCGAGCTGGTCCGCCTGGCGAGCTCGTCCTGGGTCTCCTCGACGGTGGCGATCAATACGGTTGCTCGGGCGATCCGGCGATTCCATTTCCCTGTTTCATTGAGAGGTCAGAAACATGGCGACGCGGTCTCACCGATTGATCTTTTTCACACAAGTGATCGCTGCGATCGGTGTGATGGCGGGCGCCTCAGCCGTTCGGGGCGACACCGTGGCTTTCCAGAACGTCCGGGTATTCGACGGGACGAAGGTGATCCCTGTCGCCAACGTGATCGTCCGGGATGGGACGATCGCGGCCGTTGGCGCCGAGGTGGGGATTCCCAACGGTGCGACGGTGATCGACGGTCGGGGCAAGACGCTCCTCCCCGGCCTGATCGACGCGCATACCCATGCGTTCACCACCGACCACCTCCGCGCGGCGGTCATGTTCGGCGTGACGACCGAGCTGGACATGTTTACCAGCGCCTCGTTCGCCGCGGAGCGGCGCGCGGAACAAGCCGCGGGGAAGGCGGCCGATCGCGCGGACCTGTATTCGGCCGGCACGCTCATCACGGCTCCCGGCGGTCACGGGACCGAGTACGGGGTCCCGATCCCGACCATTGCGTCCACCGACCAGGCCGAGGCGTTCGTCGCGGCGCGGGTCGCCGAAGGCTCGGACTACATCAAGATCGTTTACGACGACGGTTCGGAGGCCCACTTGCCATGGAAACCGATCGACGAGGCGACGCTGGCCGCCGTCATCCGCGCGGCCAAGGCCCGCAAGAAGTTGGCCGTCGTCCACATCCTGGCCCGCGAATTCGCCCGGAAGGCCGTCGACTCCGGTGCCGACGGGCTGGTCCATCTCTGGTACGATCAGCCGATCGACGCCGCCTTCGTCCGCCTGGCGGCCGATCGCAAGATCTTCGTCATCCCCACGCTCACCGTACTGGACAGCGTCAATCGAGGGGCTGGCAACGCCGCCCTGGCGGATGACCCCGTGCTTTCTCCGTACCTGACCCCGGATGACGTCCGGATGCTGCGATCAAGCTTCCCCGGTGCGGCGCAAGCCTCGGACGTGCTCCGGATTCCCAGCGAGGCGGTCAAGGCGTTGAAGGCAGCGGGCGTTCGGATCCTGGCCGGTACCGATTGCAGTAACCCCGGGACGGCCCACGGCGCGAGCCTTCACCGCGAGCTGGCGCTGCTGGTGGCCGCCGGGCTGACACCGGTGGAGGCTCTCACCGCCGCGACGGCCACGACCGCCGATGCTTTCCACCTGGCCGACCGCGGCCGGATCGCCCCGGGCCTCCGCGCCGATCTCGTGCTCGTCGACAATGATCCCACCGTCGACATCGCCTCCACCCGCAAGATCGTCGGAATCTGGAAGCGGGGCCGTCCGATCGATCGCGATTCCTATCGCGCCGAGGTCCGTCGCAAGCACGAGGCCGTCGCCAAGGCGCGCAATGCCCCGCCCCCCTTGGGCTCGGAGGGCGGACTGATCAGCGACTTCGAAGGCGAAAAGGCGGCGACCAAGACCGAGTTCGGCGCCGGTTGGATGGTCTCGACCGACGCCATGATCGGCGGGAAATCGAAGGCGCAGTTGGACGTCGTCGACGGCGGTGCCGGGGAGTCGAAGCACGCCATGAAGATCAACGGCACGATCACCGGGAAATCCGCCCAGCGCTGGGCGGGCGTGTTCTTCTCGCCGGGCACGGCGCCGATGACCGCGGCGAACCTCTCGGGCAAGGCCGGGCTCTCGTTCTGGGCGCGCGGCGACGGCCAGACCGCCTCCGTGATGGTCTTCAGCCAGGCCCGGGGCTTCGTGCCGGTCATCAGGACGTTCATCCCCAGCAAGGAATGGAAGCCGTTCCACTTCGCGTGGAAGGACTTCGACGGCCTCGATGGCACGCAGACCCTCGGCATCTTCTTCGGCGGCGGGACCAACACCGGCCCGTTCGCTTTCTGGATCGACGAAGTCCGGCTCGACCCCGCCCCGGCGAAATAATCGCGAAGGGACGTCGCGGAAGAAACGACAGAGATCCGCGATCCTGCCGGCTTGCTCGACGGGTGACGACGTTCGACGGTTCGGCTCCGGATCTCCTCCAACGGCCGGCCGGGGTCGCCGTTCCCGTGAGGTCTCTTCAGGACGGGCCATCTCGATCGAGACCGAGGTCGCGGAGCCTTTGCTCGCTGAGCCTGGCGTGAAGCGAGTCGATCCCCGGGGCGGTCGCGAGCTGGAAATGGTCGCGTGCGCCGATCGGATCGCCGCGGTTCCATCGGCACTCGCCGAGGAAATAGTGGCCGGTCGGCTCGGCGATGGGGGGAGACGTGCGCGAGAGGAAGTGGTACCAGAAGCGCTCGGCTCGCTCGTAGTCCCCGATCTCGAACAGGGCTCGTCCCAGGAGGTCGAGACACTCCAGCCTCGTGGACGAATTGATCTCGCGTTCGTCCAGCCGACCCAGTAGCGACTCGGCACGCTGGACCGCCTCATCGCGCGCACCCTGGTGCGCCAGGACACGGACTCGTGCGGCCTCGCAGACGCGGCCGAGCTTCGGAACCGCGAGGAGTTCGTCCTCGGCTTCACGGAGATCCGAAGAGGCTTCGGCAAGGCGGCCGAGCTCGAGCTTGTAGATCGCCATCCACAATCGGAAAGCGGCCTGCATTCGCCGTTCGGAGTAGGAACTGGCCATCACGCCGCAATGGCAGGCCTCCTCCAGCCCCTCGAGCGCCTCGGCGATCTGGCCCCGGGCGCGGAGTACACCGGCGAAGGTCAAGAGGACCATGCGGGTCGAGTCGGGACCGAGCGACTCCGCCTTGAGGCAGAGGGTTTCCGCCTTGTCGAGGTCGCCCCGCAAGCAATGGAGGTGGGCAAGCAGAGCCAGGCTGTCGGAAATCTTCTTCGCATCTCCTCCCTCCAGGGCCATGTTGTACGCGCGCAGCCGGTACTGCTCGGCTTCCTCCAATCGGCCGAGGTTCGCGGCGGCGATCCCGGCCATTCGATGGGCGTTGTACAGTCGCGTTTCCGAGGTGCATTGCGCGATCGCCGCTTCCGCCCATCTCAGCGTCTCATCGGGTCGCCCCGCGGCGAATGTCGCATGGACCATACAAATCAAGAGATTCTCTCGTGATGCTGTATCGTCTGTAAGGCTCAGCTCCAGGGCCCGCTCGTAGGCCGTGGCGGCTTCCTCGTAGCGATTGAGCTTGTCGAAAAGCTTGCCCCGGGCGAGCCAGCCGAAGTAGTCCTCGGGGCCGGACTCGAGGCATTCCGCGGCCTCCTGTCGCTCGGCCTCGGCCTCGTCCGGGCGGCCGAGGAAGTCGAAGCAGATCGCAATCTCCAGGTGCACCTCGGCCTCGAAGGAATCCGACATGCACATCAATCTGAGGATGGATCGGCCCTGTTCGATGGCGTCCTCATAGCGCTTCCGGACCTTGTACAGTCCCATGAGGCGATGTCGCCCGGACCGTCAGCATCACGGGGCGAGGTGAGCTCGTGGCGAGACATTCCTCCAGGGACCTCATCAAATCATCTGGATCCTCGGGAGGGTCGTCGAGCAGGCCCTTCACGGCATCCGGACGGAGAATCGGGACCAGGAGCCAGACGAATATCAGCGTGAACAGACACGTCACACCGACGGCACTCTCGGCCGGGCGGGAGCGAAGCGCACCGAAGACGATCGCCAGCACCACCGTGACGATCATGATGTGGATGATCTTGACGCGAGGACGCTGTATGCGATCCCAGAAGTCCATGATCTCTCCCATCCTCCTCGCTGGGTACGTTTCCGACCCCCGATCGACCGCGACGTATCTGGGCGGAATGCCGTCAATGCCCGACGGGCCCGCGCGTTGGCGCTCTCACCTGCACCGACGCGTTCCGGTCATCGCTTCTTCGTCGAGGTCTCATGCTAACCGATTGGAATCCCGAGACATAGCGAGGATGAGTCGCCGAACTCGGGAATCAGAACCACGCTCCGCTCCCCGATCCGGTTTCAAGAGCCAGTCGCTCGATCGGGAAAGAGGTCGCGGGCCCTTTGTTCCGCGAGCCTGGCGTGATATGAGTCGAACCCCGGTGCCGAGGCATGTCGGAATTCTTCGAGCGCACCGATAGGATCGCCGAGGCTCCATCGGCACTCCCCGAGGTAATAATGGCCGATCGGCGCGTTGATGGGGGGAGGCGTACTCGACAAGAAGCGTTCCCAGCAGTATCGCGCCAGCTCGATTTCGCCGGCCTCGAGCAAGCCCCGACCGAGCGGAGCGAGGCACGCCGCACTCGATGGACGGTCGCACCGTTGATGTGTTGAGGACGCGGAGGAGTGCGGCGGCCCGGCGGACGGCTTCCTCGCGTGCGCCTCCGAAGGCCAGGACCCGGACCCAGGCGGATTCGCAGAGCGGCCCAAACTGGGGATGTGTGGACAGCTCGGCGGTCGCCTGCTGGAGGTCGGCCGATGCCTCGTCGAGTCGGCCGAGGTCAACCTCGACGTCGGCCGATGCCTCGTCGAGTCGGCCGAGGTCAATCTCGTTGATGGACTTCCACAATCGCAATGTCGCCTGGGAACGCCGCTCGAGAGAAGCGATGTGGATCACACCCACCTTGCTGGCCTGCTCGATCCTTTCCTTGGCCTCCAGGAACCGGCCGCGCGCGCGGAGGATGTGGGAATGGTTCAAGAGGGCGTGCCGCGACTCCTCGGGTTGAAGCGCCTCGGCTTCCTGGCAGAGGGCCTCGGCCTTGTCGAGATCTCCCCGCCGGAAATGAAGGTCGCCAAGGGAGGCCAGGCACTCCACGACGTTCTTGGTATTTCCCGCCTGGACCGCCAGCTCATGGGCACGCTGTTGATGTCGCTGGGCCTCGTCGAGTTCGACCCAGGCTCGCTGCCGCGGCAGCGGCCGTGCGATGCGCGATGAACAAGCGCGGCGACGAGACGCCCACGGCGATCGCCCGTTCCGCCCATTTCAGCGAGTCCTCGGATCGTCCCGCCTGGAACAAGGCGAGTATCAGCTTGCTCAACATGGCATCCCGGGTCACCGTGTCCTCCCGAGGATTCCACTCCAAGGCGTGCTCGTATGCCTCCGCCGCGTCGTCGTAGCGCCGCTGCTTGTCGAGCAACTTTCCTCGGACAAACCGGCCATTGGCATCCCAGGGTTGTTGGGCCAGATAGGTCTCGGCCTTCAGCCGCTCGGCATGGGACTCGGCCCCCAGGCCCATCGAGTCGAGACAGTTCGAGATCCTCAAGTGCGTGTCGCTCCGGATGACCAGCGGTACTCCGCGAACTTCAGGATCCTTCGGCCTTCGATGACGGCTTCCACGTGACGATGACGAGCCTCGTAGAGATCCAGCAAGAGATAACGCGCCTTCAAGGTCGCGGGCGGATCGAACGAGTTGCCCCGGGTCAGCCCGTCTTTCAGGGACGCAATCCGCTGGTCCAGATCCACGGGGAGGTGGGCGAGCACCTTTCTGAGCGGGTTCGTCCTGGTGATGAAGGCGTGAAAAAAAGCGAATGCGAAAATAAGCCAGATGGATACGGGCGTCTCCGGTTCCTCACGGAATATGGCAAGGGCAACCGCCAGGACGGCGGCGAAGATCATGTAGTCGATGATCTTGAACTGCGGCCGCGAGAGGGCATCAGAAGAGTGCATGGTCTCTCCCGGTGTGCTCGAGGCCGGCGCTTCCGGTGCCCGCTCGAGCACGAGGCTGTTGGCCGCGAAGTCACCCAGTCGTCACGGATCGGCGTCGACCGGGGAACGGGACACTGGATGGACGATTGACGCTTAGATAATATGGAGATTCCTGGCCTGCCCGCAACGATGCGCTCCCGCCCCTGGTAACTTTCGAAACCGGAACCGTCCATGAATCGATGGATCACGATCGTCCGCTGGACGCTGGGCCTGGCCGTGTTTGTCCTGGCCATGGCAGCCGCTGCGCCAGTCCGTGGCGATGGCTTCGAGCGGAATGTCCGGCCACTGCTCCAGAAACACTGCCTGCGGTGCCACGGTGGTGGGAAGCCGAAAGGGGACGTCAACCTGGGCAAGTTCGAGGACGAGGAGTCGCTCCGCCGTGATCCCGAGGTGTGGCTCAAGGTCGTCGATGCGTTGATCGAGCGGACGATGCCTCCGCCGGGCAATCGGGCCGGTCCGAATGTGGACGATCGCCAGCGGGCGGCGGACTCGATCCGGGCGGTCCTGGACGCGACCGAGGGCGTCCCGGATCCGGGCCCCGGCCTGATCCAGCGGCTGACCCGCCGGCAGTACAACAACACGATCCGCGACCTACTGGGCGTTCGACACCCGTCCAGCCGACGCGTTCCCCGCCGACGGCGGCGGCGGCGCGGGGTTCGAGAATAACGCGTTGACCCTGTTCGTGCCGCCGATCCTCATGGAGAAATACCTGGCCGCGGCGGCCGACGTGCTCAAGCTGGCCGATTCGTCGCGTTACCTCGAGGACCGGCCTGGTCCGGGTCTGTCGCGTGACGAGGCCGCGCGCCGATGCCTCGACGCATTCGCGCCGAGCCTTCCGGCGGCCGGTCGGGAACGAGGAAGTCGAGCGATTGATGAGGCTCGTCCGCCGCGCGGAGGCTCGCGGTGACGATTTCGAAACCGCGGTCCGGCTCGCGTTGCGTGCCGTACTGGTCTCGCCAAGCTTCCTGTTCCTGCTCGAGGGCGACCGGACCGACGTCGAGGGGCCGTACCGCGTCTCCGAGCACGAGCTCGCCAGCCGGTTGTCGTACTTCCTCTGGTCGTCGATGCCCGACCGGGAGCTGTCGGCACTCGCCGACTCCAGGCGGCTCCACGAGCCCGAGGTGCTCCAGCTCCAGGTGCGGCGGATGCTCGCCGACCCGAAGTCGCGGGCGATGGCCGAGGACTTCGCCGGGCAATGGCTCCGCGTCGGCAGCCTCGCCGACCTGGCCGAGCCCGACAAGCGACTCTTCCCCGAATACACGCCCGAGCTGCGGGAGGCGATGGTCGAGGAGGCTGTCTCGTTCGTCCATGGGATCCTCCGCGAGGACCGGCCGGTCGTGGAGCTGCTCAATGGTTACTACACGTATCTCAACGAGCCCCTGGCGAAGCATTACGGAATCGCTGGCGTGACCGGCTCCGAGTTCCGCCGGGTCGACCTGAACGATCCCCGGCGCGGGGGCGTGCTGGGCATGGCGGCCGTCCTGACGTTGACCTCGTATCCCCGGCGCACCAGTCCGGTCCTACGCGGGAAGTGGGTCCTGGAGGAACTGCTGGGAACGCCGCCACCTCCGCCGCCGGCCATGATCAAGTCGCTTCCCACCGACGACCGAATCCGTAATGGGCTGACCTTCCGTCAGCGGCTGGAGATGCATCGCAAGAAGGCCGAGTGCGCCACGTGCCACTCGCGGCTCGACCCGCTGGGGTTCGGGCTGGAGAACTTCGATGTCCTGGGCCGCTGGCGCGATGAGATCCAGAAAAAGCCGGTGGATGCCTCGGGCAACCTGACCACCGGCGAGTCGTTCGTCGGTCCGGTGGCGCTCAAGACGATCCTGGTCGAAACGAAGCGCGATCTGTTCGTCCGCAACCTGGTCGAGCGGATGCTGGGCTATGCGTTGCGGAGGGGCGTGGAGTATTACGATGCACCGGCGGTCAAGCGGATCCTGGCGGAGCTGGAAGCGAACGATTATCGTGGAGCCTCGTTGATCGCCGCAGTCGTCGAGAGCGTTCCGTTCCAGTACCGTCGGGGTGCACAGCGTCCCTGATCGCCGTAAACACGGCCTATGGCCGCACCCACAAAGGGATTCGAGATTCCGGATTCGAGATTCGAGATCATCCCCTTGGGAATCTTGAATAAAGAATCGGGAATCTTCAAAGAGGAAAGGGACCCAGCCATGAGCGAGAAGAATCGGCCGATTACGCGGAGGTCGGTACTTCGGGGCATGGGCGCAATGGTCGGCTTGCCGTTGCTGGATGCCATGCGCCCGGCGGCGGCCATGGGCGGCGCGGTGGCGGGCGACGACCGGCCGCCGGTCCGGATGGCCTGCCTGTTCTGGCCCAACGGCTGCAATCCCCGAACCTGGACCCCGAAAGGCCAGGGGAAGGACTTCGAGTTCTCGCCGATCCTCCAGCCTATGGCCCGCCACAAGGACGATGTGCTCATCTTCACCCACCTGAGCAACCGGGGCACGTTCACCGGCGACGGCCACTACGTCAAGGATGCCGCCTGGCTGACCGGCACGACGATCCATCGCACGACGGGCTCCGACCTGAACGCGGGCGGGATCTCGCTCGACCAGCTCGCAGCCAAGCGGATCGGCGTGTTGACCCCGATCCCCTCGCTCGAGCTGGGCGTCGAGCCGGTGACCACGGGCGTGGATACCAACGTCGGCTACACCCGGCTGTACGGCTCGCACATCTCGTGGTCGAGCCCGACGACGCCGGTCGCCCGCGAGATCAACCCCAAGCTGGCCTTCGACCGGCTCTTCCGCTCGAATGCCGGCACCAGCCCCTCCGCCGGCCGCGATGACGACCGGAGCGTGCTCGACCTGGTCGCCGACGACGCCCAGGCCCTCAGATCACGGGTCGGGCAGGACGACCGCCGTAAGCTGGACGAGTACCTCGACTCGGTCCGCGCGGTGGAGAAACGGATCGGCTTCGAGGCGAGCGACCGGCGTGCCCAGTATCGCGACGATTCACAGGCCCGCAAGGACATCGCGACCCTCGGCGGCCGGGTTGACCTCTACAACCACGACCCGGGCCGGCTCCGCCAGCGGTCGATCAATCACTCGGAGCACGTCCGGCTGATGCTCGACCTTGTCCTCCTGGCGTTCCAGACCGACGCGACACGAATCGCCACGTTCATGTTCGGCAACTCGGTCAGCAACAAGAACTTCTCATTCGTCGAGGGCGTGAAGGGCGGTCACCATCAGTTCTCCCATCACGAGAACGACGCGAAGAAGCTGGACCAGTATCAGCGGATCACCACCTGGCATATCGAGCAGTGCGCCCAGTTGCTCGACCGGATGAAGCAGATCCGCGAAGGGGACGGCACTTTGCTGGACCACTCCATGGTCCTGATTGGCTCGGCGCCTGCGCGATGGGAACGAGCACGACCCGCACAACCTGCCGACGGTGCTCGCCGGCAAGGCCGGCGGCCGGCTCGCGCCGGGGCGACACCTCGTCTATGGCAAGGATACGCCCCTGTGTAACCTCTACGTCTCGATGCTCGACCGCGCCGGCGCGTCGGTGCCGCGGTTCGCCGACAGCACCGGGCCGCTCGAAGGGCTCGACAACCCGAAGTACGAGCGAACCTTGACGGGGGCCTGAGGCTTTTGTCGGCGGCGCTGGCTCGACAGTAGCCGCCTCATTCCGCGCGCTGGGGCTAGCCTCGGAGGGAGGCGGCCGCCGGAACGCTACGCCCCTGGTGATGTCCGAGGATACCGCTCTCCATAAGAATCTATGCAGGCATGGGAGCAAGTTCGAAGGCTGGGTCTGCAAATCGAGAACCATTGTGCAATAATAGCCACGATTAGGAGAATAAGTAAACAAAATTCGGCTTAATGCAATCGTCCGATTCCCTAAGTCATGAATCCTGTTGTCATTGCGGCGATTTGTCGGTGAAGCCTGATCGTTCAGGTGTTGTACAAAATCAACATTTCCTGGAAGGTCTCGAGAAATCCGTTCCCTGTCGTTGACATTGTAACATTTCGTTAATACATTCTTCGGAGCCGCACGAGACGTCCGGGATGCGGTGCGACGAAGAGTGGTTGGAATCCAAGAGCCGCGCGGGGCAGGGTTGGGTCTGTCCGTAAAACACCTGATTCTGGCCGTTGTTTCACGCGTGATGGCCGGGTGATTCCCAAAAACCGGGACAACGATGCCCGGTGAACGCGTCGTGCGCGATCACAGTTTGATAGACATCGAATGGAGAAATCGCATGAAATGGTTTCATCGATCGATCTTGGCGACGGCGGTGCTGGTCGTCGCTTCGAGCCTCGCGAGCCCCGCCTTCGCCCAGGTCCTCCCGATCACCGGCGCGGAGGACTACGTCTTCAGTAATTCGGGGATCCTCTACATCAGCACGAGCGGCGGGAACATCGACCGGTACGACACGCAGACCAGCAGCTTCCTGACACCGTTCTCGGTCGGGGGTAGCCTGCTCGGCATGGACCTCTCGCCGGACGGCAGGACCTTGGCGGTGGCGAACACGACCTTCACCGGGTTCGATCTCGTCAGCACGTCCACGGGGGCCGTCACTCCGGTGAGTTACACGCCCGCCTTCCAGGAAGGCGGGGGCTTCACGGTCGCCTACGAATCCAACGGAAGCCTGCTGTTGTCCACCCAGGACCTGGGATCGGGATGGACCCCTCTTCGCCAATACGATCCGGCTACCGCGGTGACCACCATCATCGGAGGTGGTAGCGGTCCGAGCGGCGAATTCCGCCAGAACACCATGCTGTCCGCCAGCGCCGACCGGAACACGATCGGTGTGGCCGAGTCGAACCAGACCGGGGGGCCGATGCACGCGTTTTCGGTCGCGACCGACAGCATCTCGGCCTCGACATCGATAGGCTCGTCTTTCCTCTATACCATCGCTGCGAACGCTCATGGCACGCAATTGGCCGTGCCCACCTTTTCTGGTACCGAAATCTTGAACCTGTCTGGATCGACGTTCACGTCGGTGACGACCCTGGGGACGGGCGGCGACCTGCCGATGTACGCCGTCTACTCACCGAATTCCCACTACCTGTTCGCGGCGAACTGGGATGTCTCCGGAACCAACAATGCGCTACTGGTCTACGACACCAACACCTGGCAGGTTGTCGCCAACCTGGGCAGTGAGTCTTGGGGCTGGAACGGGAACGCTGCATTCCAGGACGGATGGATGCGGATCTCGCCGGACGGCGACTGGCTGTCCGTCACGGTAAACGGTGGTACGGAACTCATCAATGTGAGCGAATTCGCCGGCTCGGTGCCGGAGCCGAGCGGAATCGTCCTCGGGCTCACCGCCTTGGCGATGGTCGGGTTGGTTGCCCGAGCCCGGAAGGCCCGGGCGGCGGCGGTCAGTCGGAAGCTCGTCTCCTGAGCGTCTGGTATCCAACCTAACATGGCGCCCGAGGCCGGCGGCCACGAGGGCCTTGGACGTCTCCGCCAAGTTCGCATCGATTACCGGCCTTTGTAGGGTGGGTGAAACCCACCAGGAGCGCGGGGCTTCCTGGCGGGTTTCACCCACCCTACTTCATTCTCAAATAGCCTCTTCGGAACCTGGTCTTGGCCGACCGTGCGGCGGCGACCCACGGGCGCGGCCTTGGTTGTTCGCCCCTCTCCGAGGGTTTCGACTCCGAACTTCATTTCATAACACGAACATCATTTAAAGAACGGCGGATCCGCCAGGCGAGAGAGACCTCGGATCGGGTCGGATCCGCTCGGAGACCTGCCAGACCGGAAGATCCTCCTGGAGCGATGCGGCTTTCAGGGGGGCGACACGATCGATCCGCCGTGCTCGCTCGATTTATCGGCTTACCCGTCAAGGATTTGTATCCTGGGTCCCCTGGTAGACCGGCCAGGCTCTTCGGCACCCGCCGTCACCCCGTTGACGGTTGCTCAGTCGATTAATTATGCTCCATAGCTTGGAACTCGACGGAGAAGGGGTGCCGGGACCGTCAGGAATTCATGCTCGCGAGTGATCCGCTTGGGGACCGAGAATCGTCGGATTGAGCGAAATCGCGACGAATCGGGATTGAGCGCAGTTCGATCGCATGCATCGCTACATGCATCGAAAATATGGTCGGTTCGTTCGAGAGTGGCGTCGATGGGCGAGCGCATGTGATTTCCTGACCACAAGTTCCAGGATCCGGAAACCCGTTTTCCGAGAACGAATGGTGGGAAGCTCTCGATCGGCGTGGAACCGTGCGTCCCGTTCGATCGGGACCTCCACGACTCACCCGGCACCGTCGGACCGGAATCCCACTCGGAACATGATGTCCGTCTCTTACGCGCTCTCCCGCAGATGTCTGATCGATCGAGAGCCCGGCAATTCGCCCTGAATTGCCGGTCGGCGCTCCTATGCGCCCGGGGCAACATGATGGACTCGGTGGTCCGCGTGTTGCTGGCTGCTTCGCGTCTTCTGGGAGGATGATATGCCGGCACTGCAAGAGTCGCCCGTCCAGGGCCTCGACACCACCGCTTTGTTGATGGCCCTGACCGCCTTGAAGAAGGGGGACTTCACCGTACGCTTGCCGCTGGACTGGACGGGCCTCGCCGGAAAAGTGGCCGACACGTTCAACGACGTCATCGAGCTCAACGAGCGGATGGCCAACGAGCTGGAGCGGATCAGCCGGGTTGTGGGCAAGGAAGGCAAGATTAACCAGCGCGCCTCCGTCGGGGCCGTCAGCGGCTCCTGGGAAGAGGCGCTGACATCGGTCAATACCCTGATCGGCGACCTGGTCCATCCGACCAGCGAGACGGCCCGCGTCATCGGGGCCGTCGCCCAGGGCGACCTGTCCCAGACCATGGCCCTGGAGATCAGCGATCGGCCCTTGCGCGGCGAGTTCCTCAGGACAGCCAAGACCATCAACACGATGGTTGACCAGCTCAGCTCGTTCGCCTCGGAGGTCACCCGGGTGGCGCGCGAGGTGGGGACCGAGGGGAAGCTGGGCGGCCAGGCCGACGTTAAGGGCGTCGCCGGCACCTGGAAGGACCTCACCGACAGCGTCAACTCCATGGCCGGTAACCTCACGGGACAGGTCCGCAATATCGCCGAGGTCACGACCGCCGTGGCCAACGGCGACCTGTCGAAGAAGATCACTGTCGACGTCAAGGGGGAGATCCTCGAGCTGAAGAACACCATCAATACGATGGTCGACCAACTTCGGTCGTTCGCCGCCGAGGTAACGCGGGTGGCGCGCGAGGTGGGCACCGAGGGGAAGCTGGGCGGTCAGGCGCGGGTCGAAGGTGTCTCCGGTACCTGGAAGGACCTCACCGACAACGTCAACTTCATGGCCGGAAACCTCACCGCCCAGGTCCGGAACATCGCCGCGGTGACGACGGCTGTGGCCAACGGCGACCTGTCCAAGAAGATCACCGTTGACGTCAAGGGCGAGATCCTCGAGCTGAAGAACACCATCAACACGATGGTCGACCAGCTCAGCTCGTTCGCCTCCGAAGTGACCCGGGTGGCGCGCGAGGTGGGGACCGAGGGGAAGCTGGGTGGCCAGGCCGACGTCAAGGGCGTCGCCGGCACCTGGAAGGACCTCACCGACAGCGTGAACTTCATGGCCGGCAACCTCACCGCCCAGGTCCGCAACATCGCCGACGTGACCACCGCGGTGGCCACCGGCGACCTGTCGAAGAAGATCACCGTTGACGTCAAGGGCGAGATCCTCGAGCTGAAGAACACTATCAATACGATGGTTGACCAGCTCAGCTCGTTCGCGTCGGAGGTCACCCGGGTGGCGCGCGAGGTGGGGACCGAGGGGAAGCTGGGCGGCCAGGCCGACGTCAAGGGCGTCGCCGGCACCTGGAAGGACCTCACCGACAGCGTGAACTTCATGGCCGGCAACCTCACCGCCCAGGTCCGGAACATCGCCGACGTGACCACCGCGGTGGCCACCGGCGACCTGTCGAAGAAGATCACCGTTGACGTCAAGGGCGAGATCCTCGAGCTCAAGAACACCATCAACACGATGGTCGACCAGCTCCGGTCGTTCGCCTCGGAGGTGACGCGGGTGGCGCGCGAGGTGGGCACCGAGGGGAAGCTGGGCGGTCAGGCCGACGTGCGCGACGTGGCGGGCACCTGGAAGGACCTCACCGACAACGTCAATTTCATGGCAGGCAATTTGACCAGCCAGGTGCGGAACATCGCCGACGTCACCAAGGCCGTGGCCAACGGCGACCTGTCGAAGAAGATCACCGTCGACGTCAAGGGGGAGATCCTCGAGCTGAAGAACACGGTCAATACGATGGTCGATCAGCTCAGCTCGTTCGCTTCCGAAGTGACCCGGGTGGCGCGCGAGGTGGGGACCGAGGGGAAGCTGGGCGGCCAGGCCGACGTCAAGGGCGTCGCCGGCACCTGGAAAGACCTCACCGACAGCGTCAACTCCATGGCCGGTAACCTCACGGGACAGGTCCGCAACATCGCCGAGGTTACGACCGCCGTGGCCACCGGCGACCTGTCCAAGAAGATTGATGTCGACGTCAAGGGGGAGATCCTCGAGCTCAAGAATACCATCAATACGATGGTCGACCAACTCCGGTCGTTCGCCGCCGAGGTGACGCGGGTGGCGCGCGAGGTCGGCACCGAAGGGAAGCTGGGCGGTCAGGCCGACGTGCGCGACGTGGCGGGCACCTGGAAGGACCTCACCGACAGCGTGAACTTCATGGCCGGCAATCTCACCGGCCAGGTGCGGAACATCGCCGATGTGACCAAGGCCGTGGCCACGGGCGACCTGTCGAAGAAGATCACCGTCGACGTCAAGGGGGAGATCCTCGAGCTGAAGAACACGGTCAATACGATGGTCGACCAGCTCAGCTCGTTCGCCGCCGAGGTGACGCGGGTGGCGCGCGAAGTCGGCACGGAGGGGAAGCTCGGCGGCCAGGCCCAGGTGAAGGGCGTATCCGGCACGTGGAAGGACCTGACCGATAACGTGAACTTCATGGCGGGCAACCTGACCAGCCAGGTGCGCGGGATCGCCAAGGTCGTCACCGCCGTCGCTAACGGCGACCTGAATCAGAAACTGACGGTCGAGGCCAAGGGGGAGATCGCCGAGCTGGCCGATACGATCAACAGCATGATCGACACCCTGGCGACATTCGCCGATCAGGTGACCTCGGTCGCCCGCGAAGTGGGCGTGGAGGGGAAGCTCGGCGGTCAGGCGAGCGTGCCCGGCGCCGCGGGCACCTGGAAGGACCTCACCGACAACGTCAACCAGCTCGCGGCCAACCTGACCACGCAGGTCCGCGCGATCGCCGAGGTGGCCACCGCGGTGACCAAGGGCGACCTCACCCGCTCGATCAAGGTCGAGGCGCTCGGCGAGGTGGCCGTGCTCAAGGACAATATCAATGAGATGATCCGCAACCTCAAGGATACCACGCTCAAGAACAGCGAGCAGGACTGGCTGAAGACCAACCTGGCGAAGTTCAGCCGGATGCTCCAGGGACAGAAGGACCTGCTCACGGTAGGCCGGCTGATCCTCTCCGAGTTGGCGCCGGTGGTCTCGGCCCAGCATGCGGTGTTCTATATTCTCGATACCGGGAGGGAACCGGCCCAGTTGTCGCTCCTGGCCAGCTACGCGTACAGGGGCCAGAGCGCGGTGGGCAGTCAGCTCCAGCTTGGCGAAGGCCTGGTCGGCCAGTGTGCGCTCGAGAAGCAGAAGATCCTGCTGTCCAACGTACCGCCCGACTACATCCGGATCTCTTCGGGACTCGGGGATGCGGTGCCGCAGAATATCATCGTGCTGCCGGTCATCTTCGAAGGCCAGGTCAAGGGGGTGCTGGAGCTGGCCTCATTCGAACGATTCAACCCCACGCACCAGGCATTCCTCGATCAGTTGACCGAGAGCATCGGGATCGTGCTCAACACGATCGAGGCGAACATGCGGACGGAAGACCTGCTCAAGCAGTCGCAATCGCTGGCCCAGGAGCTCCAGAGCCGCCAGGAGGAATTGCAGCAGACCAACGAGGAGCTCCAGGAGAAGGCCCGGCTCCTGGCCCACCAGAACCAGGAGGTCGAGCGGAAGAACCAGGAGGTCGAGCAGGCCCGGCAGGCGCTTGAGGAGAAGGCCAAGCAGTTGGCCGTGACGTCGAAATACAAGTCGGAGTTCCTGGCGAACATGTCGCACGAGCTGCGGACGCCGCTGAACAGCCTGCTGATCCTCTCCGACCAGCTTTCGAAGAACCCCGAGGGGAACCTCTCGGCGCGGCAGACCGAATTCGCCAAGACGATCCACTCGTCGGGCAACGACCTGCTGATGCTGATCAACGACATCCTCGACATCTCGAAGATCGAGTCGGGTACGGTGGTGGTCAACGTGGGCGAGGTCCGGCTGGCCGACCTGCACAGCTACGTCGAGCGGACATTCCGCCACGTGGCCGAGTCGAAGAGCGTGGATTTCGTCATCGAGGTCAACAAGGGGCTGCCCAAGGCGATCTATACCGATGCGAAGCGACTCCAGCAGGTGATCAAGAACTTGCTCTCCAACGCGTTCAAGTTCACCCAGCAGGGACAGGTGCGTCTGAGCATGGATCCCGTGCACGGCGGCTGGAACTCGGACAACGAGGATTTGAATCGGGCATCGGCCGTGCTGGCGATCTCCGTCTCGGATACGGGCATTGGCATCCCGCCGGACAAGCAGCAGATCATCTTCGAGGCGTTCCAGCAGGCCGACGGCAGTACGAGCCGGAAGTACGGGGGGACCGGCCTGGGTCTGGCGATCAGCCGCGAGATCTCGCGACTCCTGGGCGGGGAGATCCGGCTGGTCAGCTCGCCCGGCAAGGGGAGCACGTTCACGCTCTTCCTGCCGCAGAACTACGTCCATCAGAAGACGTCGCGGCGGGCGGTCGCGGTCGGCCCCGAGAATGGATCGAGCCGGTCCGCGCCCCCCTCGTTGGCATCGGCCGCGTTCGCCGCATTGCTGACACCGGCCCCGGTGCGGCCGATGTCGCCGGTCGCCGACGGCCTACCCCTGATCATCGAGACATCGCGGCTCGTCAATGAGGTGGGCGATGACCGCGACAACGTCCAGCCCGGCGACCCCCTGCTCCTGATCGTCGAGAACGACCTGGCATTCGCCCGCCTCATGCTGGAAGCGGCGCGAGAGAAGGGGATCAAGGGCCTGGTCACTTCGCTCGGCGCCGCCGCGCTGGCCATGACCCGCGACTACAAGCCCGATGCCATCACCCTGGACATCTGCCTGCCGGATATCGACGGCTGGCGGGTTATGGATCGCCTGAAGAATGACATCAACACGCGGCATATTCCCGTCTGCGTGATCTCGACCGAGGACGCGAACGACCGGGCCTCGAGCTATGGTGCCGCCGCCGTGTTGACCAAGCCGTTGCAGAATCGCGACGCGCTGGACCAGTTGCTCGACACCCTGCGCGGCTTCATCGGCCCCAGGGTCAAGGAGCTGCTCGTCGTCGGGGGGGATCCGGTCCGTCGCGAGCAGATTGTCCGGTCCATCGGCGGCGACGAGTTCCGGGTCGAGACGGCGCCGAACGGACGCGACGGGCTGGCGATGCTCAACTCCCATCACGTCGATTGCCTGGTCGTCAACTCGTCGCTCCCCGACATGACGGCCGACGGGTTCCTCCAGCAGCTTCGCCGCGATGGGACATCCGTCGCCCTGCCGGTCATCCTCTACTCCGACCAGCCTCCGACTGGCGGCACCGACGCGGTACGGACCCTCGCCCCGTCGATCGTCTTCCGCCAGGTCTCCTCGCCCGAGCGTCTCCTCGACCAGACCGCATTCTTCCTGCATTCTCCGATCGACAAGCTGCCGGAGGTCAAGCGGAGGACCCTCGAGCAACTCTATCAGACCGACCAGGTGCTCGCCGGCAAGAAAGTGCTGATCGTCAACGACGATATCCGAAACATTTTCGCGTTGACGAGCATCCTCGAGTGGCGCAACATGATCATCGTCTCCGCCGAGACCGGGCGCGACGCGATCACGATCCTCCAGACGCAGTCCAACGTCGATATCGTCCTGATGGACATCATGATGCCCGAGATGGACGGACTCGACACCATGCGCGTCATCCGCAAGCTCCCCCAATTCGGCACGCTGCCGATCATCGCCCTGACGGCCAAGGCCATGAAGGGCGACCGGGAGAAATGCATCGAGGCCGGGGCGTGGGATTATCTCTCCAAGCCCGTGGATACCGAGCAACTCCTCTCGGTCCTCCGCGTGTGGCTGCATCGCTGAAAGAATCGTGGGAAGTAGGCGGTAGGCGTTACGCAGTAACGACCGGAGACATACCGCGGACGGGCGATCGCTTCGAGGGCCAATCTGTCCTTGACCCACGCGAAAGCGTACTGCCGACTGCCTGCTGCCTACCGGAGCGAACGAGTGAGCGACGAGAAGGTCAATATCCTGGTGGTAGACGACCTGGAGGAGAAACTCCTGGTCTACGAGACCATCCTGGAAGGGCTGGACCAGAACGTGGTCGAGGCGCGGTCCGGCCGGGAGGCGCTGCGGCATCTGCTGGATAAGGAATTCGCGGTGATCCTGCTGGACGTGCATATGCCGGACATGGACGGCCTGGAGACGGCCGCGATGATCCGGAGCCGCCGGCAAACCATCCATACACCGATCATCTTCATCACGGCCTTCAGCGACGAGATGCACACGGCCCAGGGCTATTCGCTGGGCGCGGTTGACTATATCCTCACGCCGGTGGTGCCGGAGATCCTACGGACCAAGGTTGGCGTATTCGTGGATTTGTACAAGAAGACGCAGCAGGTGAAGCGGCAGGCGGAGGAGCACGTTGCGCTGGCGAGGGCGCAGGCGGCACGGGCGGCGGCCGAAGAGGCCACGCGCCGCTCGGAGTTCCTGGCCGAGGCGAGCACCGTGCTGGTGCGATCGCTCGACTACGAAGCGATCCCGCGCGGGCTGGCGCGTCAGGCCGTGCCCTTCCTGGGCGACCTGTGCGCGGTCGCGCTGATCGTCGAGAACGCGCCGGATCGATGGCGAACCGAGATGGCCTGGATCGAGACCGGGGACGGCTCGGATGCGGGCGCGTCGTCTCGGGTGCAGATGGCTTCGGTGGCGGATGAGCGCGATCTCGGCGCGATCTCCGGCCTGATCCGTGGGGTGATCGAGAGTGGAGAGGCCGACCTCTTCTCGAACGTCGCGAACCCTTCGGCGGATCCGATCGAGGCCCGGGAAGGGACCCGGGACGAGCCGGGCGGGAGTGTCGGTCCCGATCCCATCCGCCACGGCTTCGGATTTGAGCCGCGGACGGCGGTCGCCGTGCCGCTCTGCGCGCGGGGGCGTATCCTCGGAGCGATCCTGCTGGCCCTCCGCGACGATCGCCGCGTGTACGGACCGGAGGATCTCACCCTGGCGGCCGACCTCGCCGGCCGCGCCGCCATCGCCATCGACAACGCCCGGCTGTATCGCGATGTCCAGGAGAACGATCGGCGCAAGAACGAATTCCTCGCGATGCTCGCCCACGAGCTCCGCAATCCCCTGGCGCCGATCCGCAACGCCGTCGAGATCCTCCGGTTGCTGAATACCTCCGATGCGAAACTCGAATGGGCCAACGAGGTGATCTCGCGACAGGTCGAGCACCTGGTCCGGCTGGTGGATGACCTGCTGGACATCTCGCGGATCACCGGTGGCAAGATCCAGCTCCGCCTGGAACCGGTTGAACGTCTCGGTCGCCGTGGCGCGCGCAATCGAGACCAGCCGGCCGTTGATCGACGCCCGACGGCATGAGCTGACGGTCACCCTCCCCCCGCAGCCGGAATGCGTCAAGGCCGACCTGGTCCGGCTGGCGCAAGTGCTCGCCAACCTGCTCAACAACGCGGCGAAGTACACCGAAGATGGCGGCCGGATCGTGCTGGATGTGGTGCGGGTCGGCGATGAGATTGTCTTCCGCGTCTGCGACAACGGGATCGGCATCGCGCCGGAGAAGATCGGCAGCGTCTTCGACCTCTTCACGCAGATCGACCGGTCCATCGACCGTTCTCAGGGGGGCCTGGGAGTGGGTCTGACGCTCGTGCGTGAACTCGTCGAGATGCATGGCGGAAGTGTCGAGGCCCACAGTGGAGGGGCCAACCGCGGCAGCGAGTTTGTGGTCCGGCTGCCGGGACTGAGCGAGTCGCCGGCTCCTGCCACCGGCGATTCACGTGAGAATCGCGCCGCCCGCGCCCTGCCCCAAGGCGGATTCTCATGGTGGACGATTACTCCGCCAATGCCTAACGCGGCCTTCGGCCGAAAGCAAAGAAGGATTCACGATTCCCAATTCCGGATTGCGGATGAAAAGGATTCGGGAATCCGGAATTCGGAATCGACGATCCCCCGGATGCGCGCACGGGGCAGGGATCCTAGGGCGGAAGACTCTGAGTAAGCTGCACCTCGGTCGCCACGAGGTGCGTCCGACCGGCGAGACATGGCGCGAAGGCGTGGGCGACGAATCCGCGCGGAACACTGGGAGCGGGTGTCCGGACTCCCCCCCTGATCGTCCGCGGCCGAAGAGGACTAGGAATCGGCACCAGTCCTTCAGACAATGGGAACGAGAGATCGCGCGGACTGATGAGAAGCGCCGCGATGCGTCGAGTCCCCCATCCGGACAGGAACCGAACATCCGCCATGAGAATCCGAATCCCGCCTGGCCTCACCGTCCTGGTCCTCAGCCTGATGGGGCTGGCGCCTTCGCTGGAAGCGGACGACACGCCGAGTCGCGTACCGCCGGACCATGCCCAGAAAATGCAGCAGGGGCTCGCGGTGTTCAAGGCGAAGGTCCGACCCGTGCTCATCGAGCACTGCCTCGACTGCCACGGCAGCAAGGCGAAGAAGGGCGGACTGGACCTCTCGGACCGCAAGCCCCTCGTCGAAAGCGGCGTGCTCGAAGGAGGCGGCAAGGAGAGCCGGCTCGCCGCGCTGATCCGGCACGATGAAGATCCGCACATGCCCCAGAAGGGCGCGAAGCTTCCCGATACCACGATCGCCGAGATCTCCCGATGGATCGACCTCGGCGCCCCGTATGACCGGCCGCTCGTGGATCGGGCTCCCACGGCGGGCGCGATGGGAGGACCCACTCAGCCCAACAAGGACTTCTGGTCGTTCCGGCCGTTGGCCGTCGTTTCGACCCCCTCGGTGCGCAGCACGGACTGGGTCCGCACGCCCGTCGACCGCTTCATCCTCGCCGCGCTGGAGCGTCGCGGTCTCAAGCCGAATTCCAGCGCCGACCGACGCACCTTGATCCGACGCGTCGCCTTCGACCTGACCGGCTTGCCTCCGTCTCCCGCAGAGATCGACGCTTTCGTCAACGATCCGGCGCCCGATGCCTATGAGCGCCTCGTCGATCGCTTGCTGGCGTCGCCCGATCACGGAGAACGCTTCGCCTGCCACTGGATGGACGTGGCCCGGTTTGCCGAGTCGCACGGCTACGAGCAGGACTACGATCGGCCGTTCGCCTTCCACTATCGCGACTTCTTGATCCGCGCCTTCAACGAAGACATGCCTTACGACCAGCTCGTCCACTGGCAACTCGCGGGTGACGAGCTGGCGCCTGATGACCCACTGGCCATGGCCGCGACCGGGTTCCTGGCGCCGGCGCGTTTCCGACGCAGTTAACCGAGGCCGAATTCGAATCGGCCCGGTATAACGAGCTCGACGACATGGTCGCGACGACCGGCGTCGCGTTCCTGGGCCTCTCGGTCGGCTGGCGCGATGCCACGATCACAAGTTCGACCCGATCTCCTCCGAAGACTACTACCGGATTGCCGCCGCGTTCACGACCACCATCCGTAGCGAGATCGAGGTCGCGTCCGGTCCCGGCGTCAAGCCCGTGAAGGTGCAGGTCACCGCCGAGGGCTACCCACATACGAAGCACCATGCCGACGATCGCGGATTCCCTCACTTCTATCCCAAGACGTACATCCTGCGCCGGGGCGATGTCGCCCAGAAGGTGAGCGAGGCGACGCCTGGGGTGCTCCGGATCCTGCTAGGCGAGAGGACGAATCCCGCGCGCTGGAAGGTCGAGCCGACGGTCGCACACGCACATCCGACCAGCTACCGACGCGCGGCGCTCGCCGGATGGCTCACGGATACCGAGTACGGGGCCGGCCAACTCGCCGCGCGGGTGATCGTCAACCGGCTCTGGCAGTACCACTTCGGCCAGGGGATCGTCGCCACACCCAACGATTTCGGGCGCAGGGGAGCCGGCCGTCCCACCCCGAGCTTCTCGACTGGCTCGCGAACGCTGTAATCGCCAACGGTTGGCGGCTGAAGCCCATTCATCGACTGATTGTGACGAGTGCCGTCTACATGCAGGACAGCCGGCACGACGAATCGCGCGCAGCCATCGATCGCGAGAATGTGTTCCGGTGGCGACACACACCGCGCCGACTCGAGGCCGAGCCGATACGCGACGCGATGCTGGCCGTCGCTGGACGATTGGACCGACGGATGTACGGATCGGGCGTGCTCGACCTGGAAATGCCGCGCCGGAGCGTTTATTTCTTCATCAAGCGGAGCCGGCTCATCCCGATGATGATGCTTTTCGACTGGCCCGAGCACCTCGTGAGCATCGGCCAGAGGAGCACGACGACGACGGCACCCCAGGCCCTGGCGATGCTCAACAGCGGGCTAGCCCGGCATTGCGCCGAGGGATTCGCGGGACGAATTGCAGACGGCGGCGATCCGGCATCCGCCGTGACGCGGGCCTATCGGATCGCCTTCGGCCGCGAGCCGACCGTAACCGAGTCCCGGCTCGCCGCTGCGTTCCTCGCCGCCCAGCGCGCGGCCTATGCCCGCGACGGCCGGCCGGATCCGGACCGGCGGGCACTCGTCGATTTCTGCCAGGCCCTCGTCGGCATGAATGAATTTATCTATATCCCCTGAAACAGAATGCCGGAGGTTCCGCCATGATCCGCCCTGTCGTCGGCGACTCGTCCGCACTCCTCACGCGCCGGCGATGGCTCGAACGTGCCGGCGGTGGGTTCGGGCTGATCGGGTTGGCCTCGTTGCTTCACGGTGATGGCCTGCTCGGTGGCGAGAGTGCCGCCGCGGACGTGTCGCTCAACCCCATGGCTGCGAGGCCGGGGCACTTTCCCGCCCGGGCTAAACGCGTCATCTGGGTCTTCACGAACGGCGGCCCCAGCCAGGTGGATACGTGGGAATACAAACCCGCGCTCGAGCGCTGGCATGGCAAGTCGATGCGCGAGTTCGACCCGTCGTTCCAGAACACGACCGGCTTCTTCAAAAATCAGGTCGGCTCATTGATGAAGTCGCCGTTCCGGTTCACGCCCCGGGGCGGGTCGGGCAAGATGGTCTCGGAGATCTTCCCGAACCTCGGCCGGCACGCGGACAAGATGGCGTTCCTCCACTCGGTCTTCACCGAGTCGAACAATCATTCGCCGGCGCTGTTCATGATCAACACGGGGATGCCGCGCATGGGTTTCCCGTGCATGGGCTCCTGGGTGGCCTATGGACTGGGTAGCGAGGCCGAGAACTTGCCCGGGTTCGTCGTGATGAGCGATCCGAAGGGTAGGGGACTGCCCAAGGGTCACGCGGCGAACTGGGGCGCGGCGTTCCTCCCCGGCGCGTACCAGGGGACGCACCTTCATCCCAAGGGCTCGCCGATCGACGATCTCGAACGCCCTTCGGGCATGACCGATCCGGAACAGCGGGCCCAGTTGGCGTTCATGAGCCAGGTCAATAAGATCCACTCCGAGCACTTCGCGGCCGAGACCGAACTGGCAGCGCGGATTCAGAGCTACGAATTGGCCTATCGGATGCAGTCGGCCGCCCCCGAGGCGATCAACATCGATTCGGAGCCGCATTCCATCCAGAAGCTTTACGGCATTGGCGACCCGCGTTGCGACCACTTCGCGCGGCAGTGTCTTACGGCCCGGCGGCTGGTCGAGCGCGGCGTGCGTTTCGTCCAGATCTATTCGGGGGGAATGGAAAACGAGCGCTCGTGGGACGGCCACGTCAACATCAAGGGCAACCACGAACAGTTTGCCAGTGAGACGGACCAACCGGTCGCGGGCTTGCTGGAGGATCTCGAACAACGCGGCCTGCTCGACGAGACCCTGGTCATCTGGGGTGGCGAGTTCGGCCGGCTCCCGGTGGCGCAGACCGGCCAGAAGCCCGGACGCGACCACAATCCCCACGGGTTCACCGTCTGGCTCGCGGGAGGCGGCGTCAAAGGGGGCGTCAGCCACGGCGCCACCGACGAGATCGGCTACGCGGCCGCCCTCGATCCCGTCCACATCAACGACCTGCACGCCACGATCCTCCACCTCCTCGGCATCAATCACGAACGGCTGACCTACACCTACAACGGTTGACAGTTCAGGCTAACTGATGTCGCCGGTAAGGTGGTGAAGAGCGTACTCGCTTGAATCGGGGTTGGGACCACAGGTCATCTCAAGGCGACGTGACGGGCGACGAATTCCCCTCGTCGGTGTCGCCTTGCCCCGAGGCGCCCTCCTCGGCGATCTCCTGGTTCACCTGCTCTGCCTGAATCACATACTCCGCGCGTGGCTCGATCGCCCGCTGGAACGCGACCAGGGAACCGATCGCGCTGCCGCCCTTCGGCTTCTTATGCAGATAATAGATGTATCCGCGTTCTTCCATCCACAGCCCGAGTCGGTGCAGTCCGTAGATCGAACTCAGACCGAGGGCAATGATGAGCACCCACCCGACCATCATCCAGGTCGCCACGGCAATCCTCCCCGAGGAAGACGTCCACGAATCCCAATGGGAATGGGACAGGTCCTGGGATGAGAATCGCTGGGACCCTCAGTCCTGCAACCGTCGCGAGAGGATCGGGAATGCGCCCTGTCGTTGGAAAAACCGGCCGTACAGGGCACAGAGAGCGGGCACATCGGAAGGCGCCTGGGCCGCGATGTGCGTGAGTCCGGCGGGCCGGGCTCGCGTGCGGACCAGCCACGAGAGCAAGAGCTCACCATCGATCTCGCCGGCGAACACGGTCGAGAAGAGGCCGTTGACGCGCTTGTGTCGTTCGCGCTCGGTTCCAAACGCTCCGAAACGGAAGCAGGGCATGGCGGGGTCGATCTTGGTCGGATCGGAGAAATGCTCCTCGATGACGAGGTGGGCGATTCCCAGTGTCGTGCCGGTTCCCGCTTCCTTCAAGGCGAAGAGCTCGCCCGAGAAATCGTGGAAGGGATTCTTCTCATAGAATCGCTGGAATGCCTGTGGCTCTTCCCCGGAGTACAGAACGGGTGCCAGATCGTTGAGAATACCTAGCGCGACGGAACTCATTGGCTCGATGACCCGGTCGGGAGGTAAGGCCGTATCCGGGAGGAGCTGTGAGACCTCGGCCACGTAGTTGATCATCTGCCGCTTATCGAGGAAGCCGTGCCCGCGGAGAAACCCCAGCACGGGAGACCAGTCGGCGCGGTAAGCGGCCCAGGCTTCCGGGATGTTCCGCTCCTTCATGGCTGAGAGGACCGTCTGGAGCAGCGGTTCGCGCGCGGCGTCGGCCCCGGGTAGGCACCATGGGTAGCTGATGCGGCCGTTGAGTGAGAACCCGGCGTAGCCGACGATTTCGCCGCGATCGACGGCATAATACCGCGATCCGGCATCGGGCTCGGCCCGGGCATAGCGGCGGACGATCTCCTCGGCCGTGGCCGGCTTGAAGCCCGGCAAGGAGCCGGCGGTCAGGTTATAGATCTGCGCCTGTGCGGGCTCGTCGCCAGGCTGAAACACGCGAATGGGCATGGCTGCTCCCCACGAAGAGAGTTGTTGCGCCGGTGCAGCCTATGACAAACGGCCGTTTCCCGGCAAGATGGTGTTGAGGGTTGATCCTGGGCGCGACACAGAGCTACCATCAGGGTCTCGATCCGTCGGCGAACCGAACCTCCCACTCCAGGAGCCTTTTCGATGAACGACGCCATCACGCTTCCCAGTCGGCGCGCCTTCCTCGGCACCCTCGCGCTCGGCACCGCGGCTTTCACGACCCGAGGCGCCTTCGCCGAGGAGTTGACCCGTACGCCTCGTATCCAGGAGGGGCCGTACTACCCGACCAAGCTGCCGCTCGATACTGATAACGACCTGCTCATCATCAACGACGGCATCACCCCCGCCGTGGGAGCGGTCACGCACCTGAGCGGTCGCATCCTCGACACGCATGGCGACCCGATCCGCAACGCCGTCGTTGAGCTCTGGCAGTGCGACCGCGACGGGAATTACCTCAAGCCGCACATCGACGACCAGGCCAAGTTCGATACCAACTTCCAGGGTTTCGGACGGTTCCTCACCGGTTCGACCGGGGAGTATTACTTCCGGACCATCAAGCCGGTGCCGTATACCGGCCGGCCGGCCGCGCACATCCATTTCAAGATCTGGAAGGGCCGGAAGGAACTGCTCACCACCGAGTGCTTCGTCAAGGGTCATGCCGGCAACGAGAAGGACAACATCTACCGCCGCGCCACTCAGGCCAAGGGCGGCCAGATGCTCCCCGTGGACTTCGTGCCGGTCAAAGGGTCGCGGATCGGCGAACTCGCCGCGAAGTTCGACATCGTACTGGGCCTCACGCCAGAAAGCTGAGACCTCCGCCCCGTTCATCTGTTGATCTCCGACCGGCGAGGAGCCCAGGAGCGGAGGCACTTCTTTCGACCGTTGATCATGAGAGCCGCATCAATACTGATCCGCGCTCACGATCTCACTCCCGGCTCGCGTCGAGAGTGACTGGTAAACTCCCGATGGGGGGCCGGCCGTGAAGAGGCCCGTCGCCGCGTTATAGCTCACGTTCGTCGGTGCCCCGTTGGTCGGGCTGTATGGCCAGGTATTGATCGTCTCCTTGACGAAGTGGACCGAGCCGTCGAGGAATGCGAAATTGCAGCCGCCGGGATGGAAGCTCGACGCGGCGATGGAGAAGTTGTCCTCCTGGGCGTCGAAGCTGTAGAAGAAATCGCCGTTAGGATCGTCGCCGATCCGGTTGAATGGGTTCATGGGATAGAGCGTGGTGAACAGCGTGTCGCCGAAGCCGCCGGAGACCCAGGCACCGTAGTAATAGTAGTCGATCGAATAATAGATGTCGGGAACCTGGCTGAACTTGCCATGAGCCTTCTCGCCAAAGGCGAAGGTGTTGCTGAGCCCGTCGGTGATCGAGGCTAGCGTCGCGGGCCGGACGCTGCCGGGGTTCAGCGGAGTGATCGGGTCGGGCTGCGCGGGGGATTCCAATCCGGCCAGCCGAGGTAGAAGAACAGGCCGTTGGCCTGGTTCAACACGGCCTGATGCTGCGCCGGCGATGTGATCGAGATCGGGACCTTGCAGAACGTCCCCATGTTGCCCGCGTAGCTGGTGTAAACCAGGGTCTGCGTCGAGCCGTCCCAGCCCCAGCCGGCGAACGTGGACCTCAAGCCGGCGATCGACCCGTCGCTGGGGCACCAGAGGGCCGCCAGCCCCGTCCCGCCGGCCGTACCGTTGTCGGCCGTCCAGTTGATCAGGCTATAGTTGTAAGCGTTGGCCAGCGCCTGCTGCTCGATGAAGGGGAGCATCCGAACGAACAGGCTGCTGCCGACATAATAACTGTTGGGGGCAGAGAACGCGCAGTTCGGCCCACAGCTCTCCCGCGCCATGCCGTAGGCATAGATCCCATTGGCGCTCTCATAATTGGAAAGTGCCAGGGAAAGCTGCTTCAGGTTGTTCACGCACTGGGCACGGCGGGCAGCCTCGCGCGCCGCCTGCACGGCCGGTAACAGCAGGGCAATCAGGACGGCGATGATCGCGATCACCACCAGCAGCTCGATCAGGGTGAAGCCGGTGCGCGGACGATGCGCTCGATCGCGCAGTGCCCGATGACTGTCCAGGAAGTCGCCCGTCCATCGGTCTGGAACGGAACATCGCTGCATGTTCATCAGAAGTTCTCTCGATCTTGCGATTGGTGAGGATCCGGGGTTGCTGGAGCGGCACCTCGGTCAACGGCCGTTCGGCGGGCCGCTGTCCGGGCTTCGATGACTTCACGGCTCGTGGCTGGACATCGACCTTCTTCTGGAGCGCCGACGTGCGTGCGCCTTCGGGGATCTCCATCACGTCGGACGAGTTGCCGCAGCCCCCCAATGCGAGGGCGATCAGCATCAGGCCAGAACTCATCGAGGCGCTGAACCAGCGCGTGCGCGAACGACCGATCGTGTTCCCATTCATGGATCTACCAGCGGGCGAGACGCGGCGCACATCGTGCCGAGCACCCCGCCCGGTACGGGGCAGGGGGGTGCATCGATCCGCGTCGCGACGCCGATTCCGGCTCCTCGTGGTGAGGGGTTTGGTCCGGGCTCTCCGTCCCTCGCGGAGTCGCACCGACGTCGGTGGGGGTAGGTCTTCTGACTTCCGAGCTGGGGCTCCCGGCCTTCTCATCGGTCCAGCCTGCTTCCAGGCCGGCGCGACAATGGCAAAAGAGGGGCGGAGCCCTTGGACGCTCGGTTACAGCGGCGGGACCGTTCCGGATTCACACCGGATTCCCTGTTTGCCGGCCGTCGCAGACCGCGACGCTCGGCCACCCGCACCCGAAGCATCCGAGATCATACGGCTGGAACTCCCGCTTGTCAAAGGGGCAGCCACCAGGGGCTATCGGAGGGTTCGAACGCGGGGCCGGCTCGCGATCCGCTTCAACGGTTCAGGTCTTTCCGCCGCTGGATCTCTCGGCGGAGGAGCTCAACCGTTTTCTTCAATTCGGCGTTCTCGCGCTCGAGTTGCTCAATCTGAGCGGTCGTGTCGTGCGACCTTGGAGGTATGTCCTGCAGTGCCTGGATCGAGCCGGCCCGATCGATCGCCGCAATTTCGGCAACCTTCCCCTTACGCTGTTCGTCGCGATACTGCTGTTCCAGATAGAAGGAGCGAATGGCCTCGTCGCGCGCCTGGCGCACCTGCTCGCGCTGGCGCGCCATCCAGGCCACAGGCGTGAGGAGCAGGGCCAGAAGTCCCGTCACGACCAGGAGCGAGCGCAACGAGAATTGAATCCGTCGCCTAACGGCCGATCTTTCTGTCATCGACTTGGCACTCCTGGTCCCGAGTGCGACGCATGGACGTACCGAGCCACCTCGCCGCCGAAGAACGCGAGCAGGAGACAGAGGGCCGCATGGCCGATCCGCAGATACAGGCCTGGGCATTGGAGGGTGGCATAACCCAGGTGCCAGACCTCGCCCTCGGTAAAGTCCGGCAGATTCCAGACCTGCCAGGGCGTCGGTGCCTGGGGGGCACTCGGCGGGTTGAACCCGGCCATGTAGCTGCGGAGCAGGTACTCCCGCTCGATGATGTGCGGCGCCGCGATGTCCAGCAAGGTCGTCGTCACGAGCTGGAAGCTGGTTTCCCTGTGAATCCAGGGCCCCAGTGAGACGAGGAAGTAAACCCAGCCGCAGGTGGCGAACCCGCACCAGAACGCCCTGTCTCCATCGCGAGTGCACAGGGCCGCGGGAACCGCCAGCGTGACGCCGGCAAGGGCCATCGAGAACCAGGTATTGGCCCAGAAGCGCGAAGGAGTCCGGAGCGCGGCGAAGGCCGCGGCAAGCAGCACGATCGCCAGCATCAGCCCACGAATCGAGAATCGAGCGCGCCTCATCGCTCAGCTCCTTTCGCCCCAAGGGCAAAGCTCAAGGGACCGCTCGATACTAATCTAATCCCTGGAACCGCCCGGCGGAAGGTTCTCTCCCCTCTCACAGCAACCGAGCGCATTCCTCGCGCATGCGCGTCGGCGTCTGGATAACCAGTTGCGCGGCAGCCCGATGTCGGGAGTTGTCCCCGCGAGTCTGCTCGTCAAGAAGCCTACATCGAGCCATGCACGACCAGCTCGAAGAACTCGATGGGACAGGTTCCGACGAACGTCAGTCGGACGAACTTCTGACCGGAAGGGTCGAACGAAATGCCGAGTACCTTGGATTCGACCGGGTCGATCACAGCCGCCTCGGTCGCCAGCTCCAGCCAGGCCGGGGCGTCAGGCGTGGGCTCGGCGTCGGTGATGATGGCCGCGCCACCGCCGCTGATATTCAACAGCTCACCCTGGATCGTTCGCTGACTGCCCGCTTCGTGCCACGTCAGTCGCGCGCGTTTCTCGCGGGCCGGATAGCGCTGCCAGAGCCGGCGTTCCTCCAGTTGCCCAAGCACCGAATCTAGCGAGACCCAGGACGTAAACCGGAGTCGGACCAGACGCTTACCCGCGGGATCATCCGAAATCGCGATGGATCGAGCCTCCACGTCTTCCATCGTGGTCGAGCCGGATTCCAATCGCAGCCACAGCGGCTCGTCCGGACCCGGCGCTCGATCGCATAGCAAGGCCGCGCCTCCCCCGCTGATATCGACCAGGTTCGCGTCGCACCGAATGCGCTGGGAACCCTCATCCCAACTCAACGACGCCCGAGTCGTCTTGGGTGTATAGCGAATCCATCGCCGTTGCTCCCGCGGAGGAGTTCTCGATCGATCGGGGGTCGAAGCGATCGTCTTCGCAATCGGCTCGCTCATGGTTGGCCCGCCCTTGACGGAACTTACTGAAAATACGACCAGTGGACTCCAACCGAAACGGGCGAGATTTGGCATGTCCCGCGAGAGCTCCATGAAAGAACTCTACGCCATCACTTTCACTTCTTGTCGCAAAAAATCATGTGATGCCCATGCTCGGTTCATTTTGGTGAAGTGCCCGAGAGGACGTCTGACGGCCTCGTTCTGTTCAGGCGACCGAGCCCACGCCCAGGATGCAGTCTGTCGAGGTCAGATTACCTGGGGTCACGTTCGTTCAAGGGCGGAGTTGGCCGAAAATACACGGAGTCATTCGTGGCCTCTCCGTCACAACGAGGAAACGGGCGAGCGTGCCGAGGCCGCCTCCCGTCCAGGGTTATGCGGCTGTAGTTGACGACCCGGAGGTCGGTGACGAGGAGCCGGTCGATGACGAGGAGCTGGTGCTGGTCGACGTGGTTCCGGTTCCGCTTGTGGTCGAGGAAGTCACGGGCGCGACCTGATACTTTCCGGCAAAGATCTGCTTGACGCCGTCGAGCACCTGGAGGCGGGATGTCGCGACCGCGGAGTTTACCGCGGCGTCGTATATCTGGAGGTCACCACCCGGCGTGGTCGGCAGGGTAATCGCCATGAGTACCGACTTGAGGCTGCTTGCCTGACCACTGGCGATCTGCTGGTAAACGTATTCCTGAATCGCACCAGTCTGGGGATTCTGACGGACCGGAGCGAACTTTCGGGGCAGCGGGATCGGCAGGTTGTTGAAGTACTGGACCAGCGTCACGGCCAGTTGGGTCGTGCTCGAACCGATGTAACTGGGGAAGATCGAGGCGGCGCTATTCTGGGCGGAGACCGGGACGTTGGCCGTGATGATCGTGTTCGGATTCAAGGGGATCGAGGTCGATTTGGAAACATCGATGACGAGCTGGTCGCCGGAGCTGCCGAGCAGAACGAAGGTTCCGATGGGTATGCCGCCAACCTCCGCGGTCGCGGTCACAGAAGGACTGAACGTCCCTGCCGGCCCGAAGACCGTGGCATCATCGACGACCATGACGGGCGAGCCGGCCGCGTAGGGCTCCGTCACGGTGGTAGAGACTGAGATCGTATTGGTCGTCGTCTGGTTGAGGGTCGAGACGTAGGCTTGCTCGATCGCGCGGAATGCGGCGAGGAACCTGGCGTACTGGGTGTTGATCTCCTGGGCCGGTCCCACGCGTTTTGTCGTGGGATGCGCCTTCGCATGAGCGCGCGCGTGCGCCTCCGGATGCGCGACATGATGGGCCGCATCGGGATGGCCGACATCGGCAGTCAATCCGCCGGACAGCAATTGCCGCCGATCCAGGATCATGGCCCGGTCGCTGGCCAGGGAGACATCGGGTCGAAATCGGTGATGGCGGCGGCGACGGCGGCCCTGATCCATGATGGAAATCTCGCACAGTTCGATCCGGTCATTCGTCACAGGTTGGACGTGGGTATCATCGACGTTTCCACGCCCCTCTCCGAGCCTCGAATTGACGACGATCGGTCACCAACTCGGGAAGATCCTCATTGTAGAGGATAGTAAGGGAATGGGGCATAGGGCATGTAGGGTGGATTCGGGAAGTCGCGCGTCGGGATGAATCCTTGCGCGGCGCCGGGGAGGCCCAAAGTCTGAGGGATAGTCGGCGGGGCGACCTGGCCGGGGATTGCCGGCTCGTCGAGGTTCGTGGCCGCCTCTCCCGGGCTCGGACGCAGACCGTCGCCCTCGATCTCTTCGGGTGGCCTGGGTGGCGGCGAGGCGGGAATCCCACGCGACACATTGAACCGCCGAGGCAATGTCGTTTCCACGGGGTTATAAGCGCACATCACCGTGCCGAAATTCAAGGCCACGCGGCGTAGCAGCGTGCGTGATAGCTCGTAATCGCCGAGTTGCAAATGGCCGACCGCGACCTTCACGTTGGTCATCGCGTTCTGGGGCGTAATCGTGATTCGGGTAGGGCGGCCGTCGGGGGCACGGGCCTCGATCAAGCACTCCCCATCTTTCTGATGGCTTGGCGGCTCTTCGACCTTGAAGCCGAGATCGGCCAGCGCTTCCAGCATCGACGATTCCACCTGGGGCGGTGTGAACTGGTAGAGCTGCGAGGCCGTGGAGCAGAAGAAATAAAATGCGTAGTCGGAGGAGGCAACGCCGGGCAGGTTCCCGATCGCGCGATACCATCCCGGGCCGGCGCACCCGCAGCTCGCCGCCAGAGGAATGACCATCACGATCAGCGGAACGATCCGTCCCATGACCGACCTCGCCTCCTGCGTCTCGGGGTACCCGGTCTGAGCGTCGGTGTGGGCATTCGCGCCGACAGCCGACACTATCATCCATATTCTCGACCGGAGAGTCCGGTTGTCTTGATTCTTTCCGAAACCGCGATTCTTCCGGAAACGACGTGCGGGACGCCGATCGGACCCGACCTCCCGAGGCGAGTCGTCCGGTTGGCCATCGGGAACTCGCACTGGAGCCGGGCTGAGGGACAGCGTGATTCCCGAAAAGACGAGTCTGTGTCCCGGACACCGGGCGAATTCCCGTCCGTTCTCTGCGGCACCAATCCGCACTCAGGAGGGCCCGCGCCGGAGCAAGCCGATCACCGGATTCGTCGCGGCAGTCTCGAAAAAACGACGGATTGCCGGACAGTCCCGATCTCGCGAGCTATGTTGCCCGTAGGGCGGGAGATGTCCCGTCGAGGATCACCATGCCAGGCCGCTTCGCGGGACCGTATTCCCGAGAGACGGTTTTCCGTAGGTCGATCCTGCATCAAACCGAAGTCGGAACACCGAACACGGCAACGAGGGAGTCAGTCCCTGCATCGGGATGGAGCCTCGGCAAAGAGTCTGGAATTCACCATGCACTCGGCGCAGTTTCAGCTTCACGCGCGGGTCGAGGACTCTCACTGGTGGTTCGCCGGCCGCCGGAGGATCATGGGGGAATTGATCCGGCAGATCGTCCCACCGGGGCAGAGACAGACGGTGGTTGACGTCGGTTGTGGCACGGGTGCGAACATCGCCTCGATGGAGAGGGAGTACGCCTGCGTCGGGATTGATCCCTCGCGCGAGGCGATTGCGCTGGCGCGTCGCCGGTTCCCCGGGACGCGCTTTATCTCGGGACGCGCGCCCCGCGACGTGGCCGGAGCGATGCAGGAGGCCCGCTTGATCCTGCTCATGGATGTCCTCGAGCACGTTCCCGATGATTTTGCGTTCCTCTCCGAACTGCTGGCCGCATCGACTCCAGGGGCCCACTTCTTGATCACCGTGCCGGCCAATCCGTCGTTCTGGTCGGAGCACGACGAGAGCAATGGGCATTATCGGCGGTATGAACCCGACCGACTGAGCCGTGCGTGGTCGGGTCTGCCCGTCACGACACGCCTCCTGTCGTACTTCAACGCGCGACTGTATCCCATCGCTCGCACAGTGCGGGCCTGGAGCCGATGGCGCGGCCGGGCGACGGGCATGGCCGGGACCGACGTCAGTCTGCCCGGGCGACCGGTCAATGCCATCCTGGAGACGATCCTCGCGGGCGAAGGTCGGGTACTCATCGAGGCCCTGTCCGGCCGACGACGGCGGGGGTACTCGGCCGGAGTGAGCCTCGTGGCGCTGATCCGGCGCGAGGTCGGGGAGATCGTCCCCAGAAACAAGCCGGGTGACGTGGCCCCCGATTTTTACGACCCGGCCACGGGCCACCGTCATCCCTTGACCAGCAGCGTCGCCGGACGAAGCCGGCGACCACACCGATCCGATGCGTCCTTGAGGGCTCCGTTGTAGGAGGCGGCTCGGTTCTCCGATCCCGGCATCGTTCGGGAGTCCGGTGGGATTCCTTCCGCCGGGAACATTCGCCGATATTCGTTGAGGTCATCATCATGTCACGGGCGATCGTCGTCGTTCCTTGTTACAACGAAGCGAAGAGGCTCGACCTGCGCGCATTGCGGGACTTCGCACAGGAGCACCCTGACCCACGATTCCTCTTCGTTCAACGACGGGAGCACGGACGGAACCCGGAATCTGCTCGACGAGCTGCATCGCGAAGCTCGCGAACGCTTCCTGGTCTGCCACCTGCGACAGAATGCCGGCAAGGCCGAGGCTGTCCGCCAGGGCCTCCTTAGAGCCTTCGACGATCGGCCCGATTATGTGGGCTACTGGGACGCCGACCTCGCGACTCCCCTGGCGGCCATCCGGACGTTTTGTTCGATCCTGGACTTCCGGCCCGACATCGACATGGTATTCGGCGCACGGGTCTGCTTGCACGGTCGGGCCGTCACGCGCAAACCCATTCGTCATTATCTCGGTCGGGCATTCGCGACGGCTGCCTCCCTCGCCCTGGGGGTGCACTTCTATGATACGCAATGTGGGGCAAAGCTGTTCCGCGCCACGCCCGAGGTCAAGGCGTTCTTCGAGAAGCCCTTCCGCAGCCGGTGGATCTTCGATGTCGAGATCGTCGCCCGGGCGATCGCCGCCCGCCGCGGGACGGGACGACCTGCGATCGAACAGGCGATCTACGAGTTTCCGCTCCACGAGTGGAACGACGTCGCCGGTTCCAAGCTCAGGCCCGTTCAACTGGCTGAAGGCGGCCTTCGGACTTGCGGCCATCCGCTGGACCTATGGGGGGAGAGTCGGCAAGCCGCAAGGTCGGGTCGCCGCCGCGCCACACTCGGGAAAACGTCGTGTCGGCGAGACGTCGACCTCGACGTCCATCACGATCACCCGCTGAACTTCATTCCGGTCAATTCCTGACGAGCATCGCGGTGAAGTGGGCGCCTCTTTACAGATCCCTGGGACTTCGATGCTACACCCCATGCGCGAAACTTCGGAAACGAACCACCTCGATCCTTTCGTGAGAAATTCCGGCAGGCGGCGGGATAGCCACCTCGACCATTCGGAGCCAGTCCCCATTTCGTCGGGAAAAGGCACGCATCAAGCGGCTTTCGGGGCCTTAATGCTAGCTGTGTTTGGCCTCGGCGTCCTCCCCGTTTTCCTGGGTCTGCTGAACCACGACGATGCCTGGCTCCTCCACGCCGCAGCTCGAGTACTGGCCGGCGACAGGCTCTACGTGGACGTGGTCGAGACGAATCCACCGTTGATCGTCTGGCTCAACTTCCTGCCGGTGATTTTCGCGCGGGCCGTGGGTATCTCGGAGGTTCTTGGGCTGCGCCTGATCGTGTTCGGCCTGATCGTGAGCTCGCTGCTGATGACCCAATGGACCCTGTGCCGGGTCCTGCCGGGTCGGCCGGCCGCTCGCCGATTTCTTCTGATCCTCTCGCTCTTCATCCTGTTGCCGTTGACCGGTTACGATTTCGGAGAGCGCGAACATATTTTGATCGCCCTGACATTGCCCTACCTGTTGATGGCATCGGGCCGAGCGATGGACCGACCCATGGACGGCGTGATGCCGTGGGTCGTTGGGGCCGCGGCAGCGGTTGGCATCCTGCTCAAGCCGCACTTCGTCCCGCTCTGGTTGGCCGTCGAAGTTTACCTCGCCCGCGTGCGCCGGGAATGGCGGGTCTGGCTTCGGCCGGAGGCCCTGGTCGTGGCTGTCCTGGGCGTGACCTATGCGATCGCCATCCTGGCGATCACTCCGGCCTATCTGAGACTGGTCATGTGGGCCAGCCCTATGTACTTGAATAATAAAATGCTCTCCTTCTCGACCTTGATCAGCGAGCCGGGGGCGATGGTCTCGATGATGGCCTGGCTAGGTTTCCTGTGCGCGCGACCCCGAGGGAGCCTCCGAAGATGCTGCGAGGTCATCCTCATCGCCAACATCTGCCTCTTGAGTGCCGTTTTCATTCAGCACAAGGGCTATCACTATCATTATTACCCGCCGTACGCCTCGGCGATGCTGCTCATGGGACTGCTCGCGCTCGAGTCGGGCGGACTTGATGCGGTTCGCATGAGGCTCGTCGGCGAAGTGTGTGGGGGCCTCCTGGCGATCCTGCTGGTACTGGCCATCACCGATCGGGTGAACGAGACGAGGCAGTGGAGTGGAATTCTGGACAGCCCGGACTCGCCCCTGGGGCGGATGGTCCGGCTGGCAAGGGACCACGCGAAGGGTGGAAGCATTTACACGTTCTCGCCAGCATTGGTGAACGCGTTTCCATTAGTCACATACAGCGATGTGGGCTGGGCCTCGCGTCATCCTTGCCTCTGGTTCTTGCCGGCCATGTATGCCGAGGATTCCCACAAGAGCGCTATTGTTTATCATCCCATCGAGACGATGAGTGATGCAGAACGATCCCTGTTTAAAACGGTGGTCGATGACTTGCTGAAGTACCGACCCTCGCTCCTCTTCGTCGATGAAGCCGATCACAAGATGGTCTTCAACTGGAAGCATTTCGACTACCTCGATTACTACTCCCAGGATCCGCGATTCGCCGCCCTTCTGCGAGAGTACGAGCCCTTGACCAGGGTCAACGCATTTCACGTCTACCGGCGGAAAACCGGCACGCAGTTGTCCATCAGTCCCTGAACGGCCCAGACGGCGCCGAGGCGGGATGCCCGTGTTGTAATCGGATCCGCAAAGTCTGGGACGTCCGGTTTGCTCTCAGGGCCATTGGGGACTGGCACCCGGAGTGGGCAGCGGGACGCTGTAATACCCGGCAGACACCTGAATCTCCCAGCTCGACGGGTACTTATTCGGCGGGGCGGTATAGACAATCGTGTAGTCAGAAGTCGTACATGCTCCCGAGGCACTGGTAACCGTCACTTGGACGCCGTAAGTGTACTGGGTGCGCTCGGGGTCCGACGAATCCGAGGGCGTGCTATATTGCAGCAACTGGACGGCTTGAGCCAGGGCGTTCATGGCACCCTGGTCGCGGGTCTCTTGCAGGACCTGGTTCGTCTCGATCCTGAGCAAGCTGGAGGATGTGCGGGAGGCCGCGCTCCACAGGGCGAAGAGGAGGATCAGAAAGATGAGCACGACCGTCAGGGAGTAACCCCTGCGCGGGCGGACGGGGGCGGGTCCGATCATGAGGGTGGTACACCGATCAAGGTATAGGTTGCCGAGAAATAACGGAAGGCGATCGTGATCTGGATCAACGCCTGGCTGGAATTGTCCGGATTCGAGACGACGGAAAAGGCCGTCACGTACTTGGCGATGGTCGTGGATACGCCGGTGGATGAGTTGGACCGAACGAGCTCGTTCCCCGAGACCTGATAGGTGATGACGATGGTGTCTCCCACGTTCGCCCCCTGGAAGTTCAGGAGGAAGACACCACTATTGGAGAGGTTCCAGTCGACGAACTGATACTGGGCCAGGTTGCCGGTTTGTCCGGGCGAGTCGGCCAGGAAGCCGCCGAGGTCGCAGGCGATCGATTGAGTGGCGAGTACGCCCTCCTGCGCGATCCGGGCACGGGCCTCGACCTCCAGGGCCGGTCGAACCGAAGGCCACCCAGGATATCGCCATCAAGCTCATGAGCAAGGTGGCCAGCACGGCGGCCACCACCAGCTCGGTCAGGGAAAAGCCGCGACGGTAGCGAATGGGGGATCGATACGGTCGCATCATGTCCTGCTTCGTCGTCGCCAAGAGGGGCGTCTGAGGTCGTCGTCTCGGATCACAGGCCGGTGACGTTCACGTAGACGGTCACGTTCTGGCTCCCGGGCGAGGCATCCAATTCGACGATCGTCACGGTATTCGATGCGCTGATCGATAATGGGTTCGACAGCGGGCCCGGATCGCAGGGGATGGTGGGCGGATTGGGAATCGTGTCCGTGTAGGCGACGATCTGAGCATGCCGGCCAGTTTCACGTCAAGGCGTCCCACCACGACTGGGTCGGGGGACCAGGCGACGATCTGAGCTGCCGGCGAGCTTCCGGGTCCACGGGTTCTGCCACGGGACGAGATAGTAGGTCTGGCCCTGGCGCCGGTCCGTGCCCAGGCTCGTCCACATCGCCTCACCCACGCGGCTGTTGATCACCTGCCCCTGCAACCCTTGTTCGAGCTGGCGGATCTGCCGGAGTCGCATCACGACGAACGGGCAGAGCCCCGCCAGACCGATCCCCAGGATCGCGAAGGCCATCTGGACCTCGAGCAACGCGGAGCCGCGGCGAGGCCAGGACCGGCGATCTCTGGGCCGTCCTCGGCCATCGGGCAGGACCGTAGAGGCAAGGCCAGGAACCGATCTCATCGGTCTCATTGGAACCCCGGCTCGATGGTGACGCTCGAACCCGACTGGACGGTCCCGGAGAACGTCCCGTCCTGGATGATCGTGTAGCTGCCCGACCACGTCGACGAGCCGGCGCGGGTCGCCGTCGCGGTGAACGTGCTACTGCTGGAGTTGGACATGGCGTAAGTATAGGGCGCGGTCGCCGTGGTGAGGGACGGGTCGATTAAATTCGCGGTCAAGAGCGTGTTCAGGTCGGGTGAATATGTGCGATTCTGCAGCCAGTAGAGCCGCTGGGCCGACCAGATGCGCGCAGGTTGGCCCCGGCGACGTTCGCGCACGACTGCTCCAGTGACTGCGCGAACTGGGGGACCCCCATCGACAGCAGCACTCCAAGCACCAGGATGGTGATGATCATCTCGACGAGCGAGCTTCCCCCCCTCCCGATCCGGGCGGAGCTCGGCAGCGCCGCAGTCACCGCGGTCGTGCCGTCCATCACCATGGCCTGTTGTTTCGATATTCTCTTCGTCATTCTCGGATCTCCGCCGCGGAATCGTTCGATCGTGGAACGCGCCCCGCTCCCTGAATGGGCCCGGGGCGATGTCGCACGACCGGTCTCATTTCACGCTGCCCGCCATCTCGAACATCGGCATGTAGATCGCCAGCATCATCCCCGCAATCGACGTACCCATGAACATGATTGTCATGGGCTCCAACATTTTTGTGACCTTCAAGATCATGGTCTCCATCTTCTCCTTGTAGAACGGGGCGATCTGCTCCATCACCGCGGGCAGTTGGCCCGATTCCTCGCCGACCTGGACCATGCTAATCAGCATGGGGAGGAACAATCCGGTCTCCTGGAGCGCGGCGTTGAGCGGCTTGCCCGCCGCGACCCGGGCGGCGACCCGCGCGAGGGCATCGCGGTAAATTGGGCTGTTCTGGAAGATGCCCTGGACCGTGTTGATCGTCTCCATCATGGGCACGCCGCTCTTGAGGAGCAGCGAGAGGTTCGAGGCGAAGCGGTACATCGCCATCTCGACCATCAGTTGACCTACCGTGGGGAGGATCATGAGCGTGCCGCCGACATACCGGCGCCCGGACTCGGTATTGAGGAACCGCTTGAAACCGTAGATCGCGGCGCCGATCGCAATCACGCCGTAGATGCCGTACTGGACGATGTAGTTCGACATGTCTACCACGAACTGGGTGATGCCGGGAAGCTGGGCATCCATGTCCTTGAACATCTTGGCGAAGACCGGCACGACGAGCCAGAGCATGAGGGTCACGGCGATCACGGCCACCGAAATCAGGATCACGGGGTACATCAGGGCGCCCTTGACCTTCCGCTTGGTCTCGCGCGTCTCGCGGATCTGTTTGCTGAGCTCGGTGAGCACCGAGGCCATCTTTCCCGTCACTTCGCCGGTTCGGATTGCCTCGAGCCACGAGAATTCGAAGACCTGAGGAAAGGCGGCAGCCGCCGAGTGGAAGCTGCTGCCGGCCGACACCTTCGAGACGATCTCACCCAGGACCTCCCGTAGCTTGATGCTCTCGCATTGCGCCGTTGCGATCTTGAGGGCCTGGAGCAAGGGGGTCCCCGAGCCGACCAGGGTCGAGAGCTGGTGGAAGAAGGTCAGTGTATCTTCCATCTTGGCGGACCGGTGGGGTTTGGTCGAAATCTTCGCGTGTGAGACGACCCACTCTTCGAACGGCACGTTCCACCCCCTCACGCGGCTGGCGCCGCAACGAGATTCCAGATCCCCGATTCTAAGACGAAGGGACCCACGAAAGCTGAATCCACACCGGAAACGCGTAATCTGAGATGTCTAATTGGTCGCGACGGAGCGCCCTCTGAGACCTACCGCTGTCGACTGGAAGGGAAGGCGAACCACCGGCTTCGCCAACCCGGGAGGACGCGAGTTCCGCCCCGTCAACACTCCGCGGCCATCCGGTACTGGGGTCGGATTCTCTCCCTCTCTTCGTTCAACTCTAGGCCCGATTTCTCCACCGGCGTGCAACCATGTTGAATTCGATCAACTCGCGACCCGGAGCCGAGTCGATGGGTCAGCCAGCGTATCACGCACGGATTTGACGAAGGCTGGATTTGAACTAGCGTTGAGTGTCACCGGCGGCATGCGACCGCAGGGCGACGTCGCCTCTCCACATGGGCAGGGCTTGCAAGTCGGAAAAATCGTTGCCCGGGACAATCGAGGACAGTGAAGGTTGTCAGGTCTGTCCCCGGCGAATGCCCCACCCATCCGCCGTGTTCGTCTCCCGGCTGAAGTCAGCTCGGCCGGGGTAGAAGAACCTGAAGAATCAGTTTCTGTCGGTTGATTACCTGGATTCGGATCAAGTAACGAGAGAGAGCCAAAGACCATGCACAGATTCGTCTCACGCCAGCGAACCCGCAAAGGGTTCACCCTCGTCGAACTCGCGGTCGTGATCGTCATCATCGGCGTTCTGGCTGCCTTCGGCGTCCCCCGCTTCCTCCAGTCCGTGGAGAAATCGAAGGCGGCGGAATCCTTCAATTACCTCTCGGCCATCCAGTCCGCCGAGGAGCGGTACCTGGCCCAGAACGGCGTCTACGCCAGCACGATCAGTTCGCTCGATGTCAACCTTCCCGCGCCCCAGTATTTCACCGTCCCGAGCACCATCACGGTGACAGCCGACAGTGCCGGGAACCCGACGTGGTCGCTGATGCTCACACGGAATGCGAACTCGAGCTACGCTTATACCGTCAACTGGACGCAGACCGGGTTTGACTCTTCGTCCACCTCGACGATCATGACCTTCCCGCAGATCTGCCCGGTCACGGTCAGCGCGAGTGGCAGCTCCAGCAGCAGCGGCTCCTGATCGCCGCATCGCGTGATGGCGAGAACCGGCGGGCGGCATCGTCGTCCCCGGGCTCACAGGTTGTTGTGGACCTGACCTTTGTGCGGGCGGCCGGTTGCGGTCGCCCGCCGCTATTTGATCGAGTGCTCACGCGGCCTTCGGCTGCAACCCAACCAGGATTCCGGATTTCCGATTCCGGATGCCAGTTGGGGAAACGCGTCACGCGACGGAATCGCGAATCTGGGATTGAGAATCTCGAATCCGCAAGGTGTGCGCGGCGCGGAGATCCTCCGGAGGACAGGTCCAGCCGGAGGGCCGGGCCCGAAAACCGAGAGCCAACCGACCATGAAGTCACTCTTATCGCGATGCGCCGTCCGGCGGTCCATCGGGCTGGTGATCGAGGAACGGCGGATCGCCATTTCCATCGTGTCGGCAACGCCGCTCAGCCGGCGCCAGGTCTTCCGCGACGTCCAGTCCTGCGAAGGCGAGTCCGCGCAGGAGGTCCTGGAGCGCGTCATGGGACCGTGGATCAAGTCGCGACGGGGCCGGCAGGCCGAGGCTGGTCCCTGGGTCCAACTGGGTGTGCCCGAGTCGCAAGTCTTCCAGGCCGTGGTGCCCATCACCCAAGCCAATCGCAACGCGCCCCCGCAGACCTATTTCCTCGAGGCCGTGCAGGCGACCAACATCCGGTCCGAAGAACGGATCATCGAGTTGCTCAAGCTTGAGCTCAACAAGCAACCCCTAGCCTGCGTGGCGGCTTCCCCGCGCGGGGCGATCGAGTCGTTGGTCGGGATGATGGGCGGATTGGGTACGCGCGTCGGACTGGCCGAGCCGGTCCCCGCCGCGCTGTACCGTGCCGGCGCGTATCACCGCAAGCCGCCCCGCGGCTCCGTGTTGTGCGTGCGGATCTTCCTCGGTCCCCACCAGGCGATCGGCGTGCTGGCCGCGGGATCGCAGCCCCTCTTCTGGCACACATTCGATCTGACCCCCGGCGAGGAGACGGTCGCGGTCCTGGCCGCCTACTCGACCCTCTGGATGCTCTGGCGGAACTGCCGGATTCCTCTGCCGATCGATACCATGATACTACACGGCCGCCCGGAAGTCGTCCTGACGCAGCGACCTGAGGCGTTCCAACAGCGCACCGGCGACACGGTTAATTCGCTGCGCCGAGCCGAACTACGATGCGGCTTCGGCCGCGCTCGGAGTCGCCCTGGCCAGCCCCCTCGAAGACGAGTCGGGGCTCGATCTGTCGCGAACGCTCAAGCCCTCCCCCACGCTCCGCGAGATCTTTCCCTGGGGGGAGCTTGCCGTCCAAGGCGCCCTGCTCGGTGCCGTCTCGCTCTTCCTGAACGGGACGGCGGCAGAAGCCGAAGTTCAGCTCAACGAGGTCGGGATCCAACTCAAAGCGTTCTCCTGGCTGAAAGACTGGGACCAGAAGAAGCTCGATGTTGAGAAGAAGGCACTCCAGGATCGTTCCCAGTCGCTCGATCTGTTTCAGAACAGTCGTATCGCCTGGTCCGTCCCACTCCGGTCCATCGCCACGGCCGCGCCCGAAAACACGGTGATTACTTCGATGTCGGGAACGGCCACCCTGGAGATCGGCTCCAAGTCAACTCCGACCACCACCAAGAAACAACTGACCATGAACTTTGCGACGCCGATGGCCGATGACGGGTCGTTGCCGAGCGAGATCGACGGCTTCCTGGCTGCGCTGCAAGGATCCGTCGCTCAAGCGGAATTTCCCCCTCATCGAGGTCTCCGGCCTGCGGTCCAATCCGGCCGTTCAGAAAGGCCATCCTTTCGCGTCTTATACCGTCATCTGCCTGCCGAAGATGGAATCCAAAGCCGGCGGAGCACGGTAGAGCGGCTCGCGATCGGGTTGGGCACGCCGGGTGCCACCCGGCCAACCTGGACCTGAACCACCCTGAGGACGAGACCAACCCGGAAGTGACCGAACCTGTAATGTCGTCAGTGCCTGCTGCCCACTCTCTGCCGCCGAGGGAACTGAGGCCATGAGCCAGCCGTCCTCGAAGTCCGGCTACAAGCGGATCATCCTGGAACAGCTCAGTCATCCCCTGAAGCTCCGGGTCGTCCTCTGCATTGCGATCATCGCTGGATGGTATGTGATGTACTTCATACCCTTAAACGAACAGATGATCACCACGACGGCGCGGATCGATCAGGGAGCGCAAGCGACTCGCGACGGCGCGCGAGGTCGAGCAGCTCCGGAAGAGCCTGGCACCCTACCAGGGCCTCATCTCGGGCGGGGCCGACGCCAACGAACTGATGCGGCGCGTGATCGATCACATTCGGTCATCCCCTCTGAGGCTGATCGACCTGAAACCCGAAGGTTCCAAGGGCCTCGGTCCCTATCGGGCGATCGGCCTTCGCTTGACGATGGACGGACACTTCACCGACATCGATGCGTTTCTGAACTGGGTTGAAACCGACCGGCGGCTGTTGCGAATTGACTCGATCCAACTCGCCCCGAACCACACGGACCCCAGGCGTCTCAACGTCCAGGTCACCCTCGTCAGCCTGACCGAAAAGTCGGCGACCGGCGCGAAGGCCCAGTCCGAGGCAGGCCGGCGCTGAAGAAGCTCCCGGGAGCCGCCCTCGTAACGGGACCCCTCTCCAATGAACACCGCGAAGCTGTTGAAGCTGGCACCGACGCTCATCCTGATCGTCTTTCTCGGGTACTCCAGCTACTCACTCCATGAGAGTCTTCCCAAGCGGGCAACGGGCCGGTCCGACGTGGAGAAGGGCCTGGAGGTGATGGAAGGCATGCTGGAATCCGGCACCGAAACGGCGGAACGGCTGATCGGAGAGTTTCGCGACCCGTTCCAGGTCAGCCACGTGACGAGCCCGTCGGCAGACGCGTCCCAATCGCAGGCCAGCCTCCCTTCCGATCCCCCATCCGATCCACTGGCCGATCTCGTTCGGCAGATGACGCTGGAAGCCACGTTTTTCCAAGGTCGCGACCAGATCGCGATTATCGACGGCCGGATCTACTCAAGGGGTCAACCTCTTCGATTCCGGAACGACTCCCAAGATCCCTCCTCGCAGTTGTTGCTAACCGTTGTCCTGCCGTCGAGAGTCATCCTGAGGGGAAATAACCGGAACTACGTGCTGAGTTATCCGGATCAGCTCGGCAATCGCCCCGCGGCACCGAGGCCGGGCATTGCCGGGTCTCCGGAGGCGACGATGCTCGACCCGTCCGGCCAGCTCGCCGTGATCCAGAAGCTGCTCAAGTCACCGCTGGGCGCATTGGGACGGAGCATCGTCGGAAAGTCGGACCTGACCGATCTCATGTCGGGGAAAGCCCCCTCATCGCGGGGGCGCCGTGCTCCGACGTCACGTGCCGACTCAGCAACAACCCCTGCCGCCGATCCCTGACGCGGCCCCATCGCAAAACGCGAAGTTTTCCACACGTCAGAGACCGAATTCTTGAAACTTCATCATTTTGAATCTTGAATCGGGAATATTGAATCTGAGATCCTAGATCCCATCCTCAACACCGTTGGCGAACCGTGATGGCCACCCTCTACAAAGAAACAGAAACGCAACCTCTGGTCCTGGAGCTGCTGGCGCGACGCAACTGGTTCACAGCGAAACAGCTCGACCAGATCGAGGAGACGCTCCGCAAAGCCGGGTCCGGGACCTTGTCCGAGGTGGCCCTGATCCGTGCCGGCCACATCTCCGAGCAAGAGATCACCAACCTCTATGCCGAGGACCTGTTCCTGCCGGTGATCCGCAACAATATCGAAGCCGGCGTGGTCGATAAGGAGATCGGCAGCCTGGTTCCGGAGAAACTCTGCATCGATCGGCTGATCTGCCCGATGGCGGTCCGGGACAACGTGCTCGACGTCGCGTTCGTCTCCCCCGAGGAGATGGGGGTCGTGGACGAGCTCGAGCTCATGACCGGGCTGCGGATCAACCCGATCATCGCGCCCCTATCGGTCGTGCAGAGTCAGCTCGACCTCCTCTATCGGACCGATCAGCACACCAAGGGCATCGGCGAGGGGAGCGAGGGCTTCGACGTGATCGAGGGTGAGGAGGGCGACGACAATGAGAACATCCTCAACCTCGACGCCACGCCCACCGCGGACGCCAACGGCCGGATCGTCCGCATGGTCAATCAGATCCTCGAGCAGGCGCTACGCAACGGAGCCAGCGACATTCACCTCGAGCCATTCGAAGACGGCTGCAAGTTCCGGCTCCGAATCGACGGCGTGCTGCACGAACTCCCGTCGCCGTCGAAGACCGTGTTCATCATGATCATCTCCCGGTTGAAAGTGCTCGCGAAGATGGATATCGCCGAGAAGCGGATTCCTCAGGACGGCGCGATCGCGCTGCGGACGGGCGACAAGCGGATCGACCTTCGCGTCAATACGGTCCCGACGGTCCATGGCGAGAAGATGGTCATGCGAATCCTGGACAAAGGCGCGATCCCCCTGAATCTGACCGGCCTGGGCCTGGACGAGCGGCAGTTGACCGACCTGATCGAGTCGATCCACTCGCCATACGGCCTGGCGCTGGTAACCGGCCCGACCGGAAGCGGCAAGTCAACTACGCTGTATTCGTGCCTCAACCAGCTCAACGATGCGAAGGTCAATATCTGCACGGTCGAGGACCCGGTGGAGTACAAGTTCAAGGGGATGAACCAGGTGCAGGTCAAAGCCCCGGTCGGGTTGACCTTCCAGTCGGCCCTGCGGGCGTTCCTGCGGCAGGATCCGGACATTATCATGGTCGGCGAGGTACGCGACCAGGAGACCGCCGAGATCTGCCTTCGCGCCGCGCTGACCGGGCACTTCGTCCTCTCGACGATCCACACGAACGATGCCCTGTCGGCCGTGACCCGACTTCAGGACATGGGCATCGAGCCGTTCCTGCTCGCCTGCTCCCTCCGGGTGCTGGAGGCTCAGCGGCTGGTTCGCCGGCTCTGCACGCACTGCAAGGAACCCTATGAGGTCAGTGCCGAAATGGCCGATCAGCATGGCCTGCCGCTCGGCGAGACCATCTACCGCCCCAAGGGATGCCTCCAGTGCCGGCGCATGGGTTATCGCGGACGAGTCGGCGTTTTCGAGGTGATTCGCATCACTCCCAGGCTCATTTCTCTGATTCAGAAGCGATCCCCTGTGGACCAGCTCCGCAAGGCCGCTCGCGAGGAAGGGATGAAGATGCTCTTTGATAGCGCGCTTGATAAGGTCCGCCAGGGACTGACCAGCCTCGAGGCTGCCTTGAGCGTCACCATGGCCGAAGAAGAGTAACCCTTGCTTCCCTTACATCACCATCGCCTCTCGCCAATGTTGTTCTACGTCAACGCGCAGACGCATGCTCGCTCGCTCGTTGCGAACTCGGCCTAGGCTGGATTGAACAGGTGGACGCGGCCCCGGTCCTACCAGCGTGCCGGGGGCTCACGGATCGTTCGTGTCTCGGGTTTGGTCGCTGGGAAACCGCGCTCCCAGTGCGCGCGTACCTTCACCATCGCGCATGAACGAGAATCCCCATGGAGAATCGCGGAAGCGGGAAGATCGGCGCCAGAATCCCACGTCACCCCTCGATGCGTTCCGCTTTGGGGGCCGCCGCCGAGGGCCGAGGCGAGAAGAGGAGCGTCGTGGCGCGTTCTTCGTCGATCAATTCGATGCGATCACGCTCGGCATGATCGTGGCGATTCTTGGCTTGACGCTCGTCGACGGCCTGCTGACCATCGAACTGCTCGAGATCAATAGCGAGGAAGGCAACCCGTTCATGCTTTACCTGCTGTCCCATGGACATACGGCTTTCCTGCTGGGCAAGTACGTGATGACCGCGGCGGGCATCCCCTTCCTCGTCGTCTACAAGAATTATCCCATGTTCGGCAGCCGATTCCGCGCGGGATACTTCCTTCCCCTGTTTCTCGGCCTGTATCTCGTCCTATTGTGCTATCAATGGGTACTGCTTCACAGCGGGCGCATCGAGCCGTCCGCGGCACAACGGCGGGCACACCATCAATCGGCCTCAACGGGAGTGGTCGGTCCGCGCCTCGCAACCCATGAGTCAACGGAAGCCTCATGACTATTTCACATCATGTTGTACTCGCGATCCTGTTTTTGATCGTGGGCGGATGCATCGGCAGCTTTCTGAACGTGTGCGTATATCGGATTCGCCGGTTGATGAGTCTCTTTCGTCCGAGGTCGCGATGCCCGCGCTGCCTGGCGCTGATCCGTGCACGCGACAATATTCCAGTTCTGGGGTGGCTGTTCCTGGCCGGCAGATGCCGGCACTGTCGTGGTCGGATTTCACCACGATATGCGATCGTGGAGTTGACAACGGCGCTACTCTTCCCCTCGTTCTACCTGCTGCTGATTGGCATGGGAACCGGCGACCTTTGGGAGCGTGTCGGGGTCTCGAGAGTGATGGCCGCGGTGGTTGCAGGCTGGGCTGTAATCAGCTTGGTCGTAGTCGCGGCACTGCTCGGCTCGGATGCGCGGCAGGCTTCAAGGCACCGACCGCTGGGTTCGAGCATCGTCGGGCAGGCGGAGGAATAGGCCCGGTCTGAGCGAGCCCTCGCCGTCGAGACGATCCCGGTTCAACTGGAGGATCTCGTCCGCTCGGTGGGCGTCCCCCAGCCGATCTCGGGCGATGCTGCGCAGGGTCTCGTCAGCGCCGAACCAGGTGGACGCGCGACTCGGGACGAGGTCCAGGATGAGTCACCCTCGGACCGGATGCGGCCGCATCGTTCGCGACGGCGCTGGGATTGCGACCGCGCGGCTGCTCGACCCAACCGCCCGTCGTTCCGGCCGATCTCGGACGCCCGGATGCTGCTGGATTCGCGCGGGCGATCGGGTTGTGGTCCAGGGTGTTCGGCGAGGCCGATCGTTGGTGGTTCACTCGCGGGGAATTCAGCACTCCGGCAGGAGGCACGACGAGCAGATCTCCAACTTTCAGGCGATCAGGCCGGGCGATCCTGCCCCGGTTGAATTGCCAGAGGGCCTGGCCATAGCTCTCGGCTCCATAGTAGAGCCAGGCGATGCTCGCGAAGCTTTCCCCGGCAGCGACGGTGTGCTGACTGATCCCGGCGGGTACCGGCCCGGAGCGGCAGTCCTGCCGGGTCTGACCGCGGCGCCGTTACGGATTCCTCACGTCCTCGAGCCGGTTGCTGGTCGCGTGACGTCCTCGAGCTGGGTTCCGGCTCCCATCGCGTCAGCGACACCATCGGGTCCTTCCGGCCAGCACGAACGGGCGTTGCCGCGCCGAGCGGAGTGGTCACGGCGGGGTTGATGGCTGGCTCGTCCTCCGGCGATGGAGCCTCATCGTGAGGCGTCGTCATGGGTGCAAGGATACCCGAGGCTGGGACTGCCGGTCAACCGTCGGCTGGATTGAGTCCCTGGGGGTCCTGAGGTGCGCCGTTCGATTGCAGACCGGCGGCTGGGGATTGATCAGGCGATCGTTCGGGCGTTCGTCCGGACAGCCATTGACGGAGATTTGGCATCAAACGGTGTCGGCGCGACGATGAGACTTGCCGGTCGGGGGTTGGTGGGACCGCGGCCGTCGCCGGGTCGGGCGGTGCGGCCGGCGTCGAGTCCGCGCCAGCCTGGGTGAGCGTGGTGGATGGATCGACCGTCCCGGATGCGATCTCGCGGCCTGCCGCCGATTCGGGTGTCTTCGAACTCGGGTCGGTTTCTCCGGTCGATAGTTCCAGAAAGGCGGTCTTCCTCGTTCTCGAACCCGCGCCGCCGGCCGGCCCTGGTCCGGGGGGGGGAGTGGGGGCATGCGCCATCTCCAGGTCGGGCGACCAGATATGCGGCGTCAAGAGCACGACCAGCTCACGCCGTCCCTCGCTCTTCTGCCGGGCGCCGAAGAGATAACCGAGCACCGGGAGCCGCGCGAGGCCCGGAAGCCCTTGCATCGAAAAGTCGTCTTCGTCTTCCATCAGGCCGCCAATGACCAGCGTCGCCCCGTCGGGGACCATCACGTTGGTCGTCAGCTCCGCCGTCTGCTGGTTGGGAATGTTGTTGGTGACCGAGCCCGAGCTCCGCTCGGGATGGATCTCCATCCGGACCATCCCGTCGTCCGAGACGAAGGGTCGGAGCCGCAGCATGGTCCCCGTGTTCAGAAACTGGACCTGCTGGATCGTGCTCGTGAAGTTCTGAGAGAGTGTCTGGAACCCGAGCCGAGAACCGAGTTGGATCTCGGCTCGTTGCTTGTTCAAGACGAGGATCCGGGGACTGGCCAGGATCTTGGTACTGCCGATCGTCTCCAAAGCCTGGACGAATCCCGTCACATTGTTGGCGACAAAACCGAACTTGACCCCGTTCTGTGCCGAGGTAAAGCCCTGGGCGTCCGTAACGGAACTTTGGGCGATGGTTCCGGCCGCGGTCAGCAGTTTCGTTGGGGTAAAGCCGACGTTCCCGTTCAACGCCGTTCCGGTGCCGACCGTGCCGAGCATCGTGCCCAGGTTGTCGACCACGCCGAAGTTAACACCGAGCTGTGTCGCGTGCTCGTGGTCCACGCTGATGATGACCGCCTCGATCAGGACCTGGACCGGCCGGACGTCGATTCGCTGGATGATCTGGTCGATGATCTCGAGGTTGGATTCATAATCCTGGATGATCAGGTGATCGAAGTCCGAAAGGGAGTTGCCGCCCGTTGGTGGCTGATAGCCGCCGATGGTCGGACCGCTCCCCGAGGCCGCTCCGCCTCCCGGACCGCCCATCGAGCTAGCACCGCCGCCAGCGGCTCCCCCACCGCCGCCCGCCGACATCGCCTGTCCGCCGCCACTGACGAACGTCGCTGACTCACTGATTCCGAACCGATACGAAGGCGTGACCGAGATCCGCCGCCGACCGACGTCGGCGCTCAAGAACGGACGGATGATCCCCAGGATCTCGTCCGCGCGGACATAATTCAGTTTATAGACTCTCGTTCGAATCCGTTCTTTTTTTTCCATTTCTTGGTCGTCTTGCAGCTCGTCCTTGGAGTAGATGTAGTGGATCGAGCCTTCGTGCTTGTCCACGAGATTGGCCAGCTTGATGATCGAGTTGAGAACCTGTTCGACCGTGACGCCTTCGAAATTGGCGGTGATCGTGCCGGTGACCTTGGGTGAGACGAGGATGTTCATCCGGCTCCGCCGGCTGAGCAGTTCCAGGAGCTGGCGAACATCCAGCTCGTTGGTATGCATCGTGACCGAACCGCTGGAGTCGAATTGGATCTGCTGCTCGGCATTCGAGCCGGGGGCTCGCACCGCGCCTTGCCCACCTCTCGCAGCCGGGGGCGGTGCCGGCCCCTGCCTCGGAGGTGCTGCGGTTCCGCGGCCGGCGCGGACCGGACTGGTGGTTGGGCCGGCTGGCCGGGAGTGGGCAGTGCCTGGATTCCCGGAACCGCGGTGCTCGGACCGTCCGGCGCTCGAGTCCCATCCGGTGCCGGCGTCTGGGCGAAATAATTCGCCATTCGCGCGGCGGCGTCCGCGCTTCGTGCTCGTGCCGGGGTAGAACCCAGCGTCCCAGAAGGAGGTGTTGAGTCATCTGACACCGGCGTGTTCAGGAAGCTCGGCGTCGATGTCTCCGGCACCTGTCGTGCATCGACCCGACCCACGGCGCGCTCGATCGTTACGAGCGCGAGGCTCAAGACCACTCCTCTGATCCCTGCCAATGCCATTCGACGCAAGGGAAATGATCCTCATCGACCGTCTCGTGACTAACAACAGGACGCTGCCTGATTCGCGGAAGGACGGATGCGTTATTCTCGGGGTGGAAGACCTGTATCGAGATTCGATCCAGGGGAGAAGATCTTACGCATATCCTTCCCCCCACTTGCTGCGAGATAAAGTGACGTGACTCGCATACCGTCGAGCGAGGGTTCGCTTCTCCAGACCATCCGGCCCCCCCTGATGTTACGCCGGACCATGCCAGGATAGGCTCGGCCCAATCTCCCCTCCATCATCGGTTTTCGGAATTCCCCTGGCCAAACTTAAGGATTAATCCGGATGTTCCATAAGAAGGGAATAGGCAAGATGCAACGAGACATTCGACGTCACGTGGATCGAGATCCTGGCCGCTCGCACGATCAATCGAACGCATCCGATTGGCGAGCTGTGTGGAGTGTTGATGGCATGACCGTCTACGAGTTGAAGAGACGGAGGAAGGGCTGGCCCTCATTGACGGTCGGTCGTTCAGGCCGGCCCTGGTGGCGATAGATGAGCTTGGAGTGATCCACGCCCAATGCATGGAGGATCGTCGCATGGATATCGTGGACGTGGAGCCGGTCTTCGATCGCGTGCAGGCCGAGCTCGTCGGTCTTGCCGACGACGATGCCGCTTCCAGCGCCCCCGCCGGCCATCCACATGGTGAAGCCATACGGGTTGTGATCGCGGCCGTTGCCCTTCTCGGACATCGGCGTGCGGCCGAACTCGCCACCCCAGACGACCAGGGTCTGGTCGAGCAGGCCCCGGCGCTTGAGGTCTTTCAACAGCCCGGCGACGGGCTGGTCCATCGCGCGACAGGTCCTGGCGTGGTTCGGCTCGATCTCGCTGTGCGCGTCCCACTTGCTGCCGGCGCCGCAGTAGATCTGGATGAACCGGACGCCGCGTTCGACCATCCGACGGGCCAGCAAGCAGAGCCGGGCGGTCGTCTCGGCCGCCGGGTCGTCGAAGCCGTAGAGGGAGCGGGTCTCGGCGGTCTCGTTCGACAGGTCGACGGCCTCGGGCGCCTCGGCCTGCATCCGGAAGGCCAGCTCGTAGCTTCGGATCCGCGCGTCGAGCTCGGACTGGTCGAACCGGGACTCGAGATGGCGGCGGTTGAGCCGATCGAGCAGGTCGAGCTTGCCCCGCTGCCGCGCCCCGCCGACGTCGGCGGGCGTTCGCAGGTTGGCGATCGGCTCGGCGCCGCCCTCCAGGCGCGTCCCCTGGTAGACCGCCGGCATGAAGCCCGTGCCCCAGTTCCGCGGACCGCCGGCCACCGTGGAGCGCGGGAAGTCTTGCATGACGAGGAACCCGGGCAGGTTCGCGTTCTCCGTGCCCAGGCCGTAGGTCACCCAGCTCCCCAGCGAGGGCCGGCCGGCCAGGGTCGAGCCGGTGTTCATCTGGCAGACGCCGCCGACATGGTTCAACCCGTTCGACCAGCATGAGCGAATCACCGCCAGGTCATCGGCGCAGGTGGCGATATGCGGCAGCCAGTCGGAGACCCAGATCCCGCTCTGGCCGTGCTGCTTCCACTTCCGATGCGACGCCAGGAGCGGCGAACGGCCCTCGCCCATGGGCGTGATGACCGGCTTGAAGCTCGGTGGCAGCGGCTGGCCGGCCAGCCGGTTGACCTCGGGCTTGGGGTCGAACGTATCGATGTGGCTCGGCCCGCCTTCCATGAACAGGAAGATCACGCTCCGGGCCGTCGCGGGCTGACGCCATGAGGCATTTGCGACGACCGACGATGGGGAGGTTGACTCCGATCCAGCCGCCGCTTCGGACGCCAGCAGATCGGTCAGGGCCAACGCACCGAACCCGGCGCCGGCGCCGAGCAGCCAGTCGCGGCGGGTCATCGGGGTCACGCGATGAGGAATCCGTGAGTTCATCGTCGGCACCTCTGAGGATTCGAGCCGTCCCAGTTCATTCACAACCATTCTACTCGTGTCTCGCGGTGATGGTGAAGGAGTCGCCACTCTTAGTCGTCGTGCCGTTTCATGATCTTGATCTCTTCCTGAAGGAGTTTCTGGACGCGGTTCTTGGCCACGAAGACATGCGCGACGGGGATCTGCAAACGCTCGCCAGCTTGCTGTCCGGAGAGACCTTCCAGCGCCATGAGGCGGAAGGCATCCCAGGTGACGGGCTTGACGCGTTTCTGGACCCGGTGCATGGCCATCTGGAAAAGGTCGCGATCGAAGAGGCTTTCCAGCTCCCGTTCGAGATCGTCGCGGGCTTCGACCAGGTCGGCGATCGACAGCTCTTGTGCGATCTGGCCGGGCTCCTTGTTCCGGTCGCCATGGAAGTCATTCAGGGCGTGATGGGTCACGGTCTTGAGCCAGGCGTGGAAGCTCCGGGAGGGATCGTATCGGAAGTTCCGCATCGCCGTGATCAGCTTGACCAGGACATCCTGCGCCACGTCGTCGGCGTCCGAGGCTTGCAGGCCCCATTTCACGCACCACGCACGGATCATGGGATGATAACGACGGACGAACTCGTCCCAGGCTTCCCCATCGGCGGGAAACTTCTGGACCCTCTCGATCAAGGTGAGGGAGGTCTCTGGTCCGGGCTTGCTGGGCATCGCCGCCCCATTCGCGTCAGGCGCGGTGCGAAAGCGACCCGGGCCTCGCGACCGCGGCGATCGCGGTCGGACTCCGGACACGGCCGGGAGGCGTCCACACACCCACGCTGGCGTTAACTCTATCAAATGTGTGAGCCCTGTACCAGGTTGGTGGAGTAACGACCGGTCGTGGAGGAACGTCGTCGTCGGAGCCACCGGGAGACGGGCATGCCCACTGCGCCGACCGCCGCGGACGACACGGCCAGTCCAACCAGCACTCGCAGCCGGCCAGCCGGCTCGTTCTCGATCGAACCGTTGGAGAGTTCACGGGCGGGATCCTCCACTGGCGGCTCGCTCGGTTGTTGGTCGTCCAGGTCTTCCAGGGCGGCGTCGAAGGCCGCGATTCTGTTCCCAGGCCGTCATGCCAGGCTGGCTCGGCGCCGGGACGGTCCGCTCGGCCCTGGGGTTGACGGCGGGCCGAGCCGACGGCTTCGAATCGCTCGCGGCCGGTTTCTGGCTTTCGAGCTCGATGATCGCGGCCCGTGCCTTGTCCCAGGCCCGATCCAACCCGATCGATATCGTCTCCCAGGCCGGCAGTGTCTCGATGAGGGCCGGCAGCCCCGCCGCGCCGGGCTCGTCTTCCTTCGTCGGTTCCACTCCCGAGCCGTTCGAGCCGCTGTTGCCCCTGGCCTGGACCACCGGCTGGCCGAACCCGCTCGTCCCCACCGAGGAGCTCCCGCCGCTCGATTCACTCTCGAAGTTCGCCCGAGACCACCGACACCGTCAGCAAGGTGGCGGCCAGGTCCAGGGTCGTGCCCGAGAGGCTCAAGAGCTGCGAGACCTGCTGCACCGAGCCGGTCGTCGCCTGACTCAGCACGGCCGAGGGCGACGATTCGCCGGTCGGCGATACAGCCACGACGGGCGAGCCGGGCTCCGAGCCGCCCGTGTCGCCATCGAGGTTGAACGCCAGGTTCATGGCCGCCTCGTGGCCCGCCGTGCTGACGTAGAAGCTCAGTTGCCCGTCGGAGACCCCGGCGAAGCTCAGGCTGGTGGGATTGGGGGCCTCGGGGCTGACCAGGGTTTGCGACAGCGACAGCCCGCCGGACCCGCCCAGCAAGAGCGCCAGATGGCCGTCGCCGTTGTTGCCCACCACCAGGTCGGTGAACCCGTTGCCGGTGAAGTCGCCGGCAAAGCCGGACGTCGGCGAATCGCCGCCGGTCGCGAACGTCTGGGTCACCGGGTTGGCCGCATCCAGGTTCGAGATCAACGTGCCGTCATTCGAGCCGGCGTTGAGCGTGGCCAGTCCCTGGCCGAGCCCGTTGAAATTGCCCAGGAACAGCGAGGACGGCGCCTGGCCGACGGCATAGGTCTTGGTCGCCGACGTCTGGTCGTTGAAGAACCCGCCGCCGACGCCGGGGAAGATCTGGACGTTATCGGCCCCGCTGTTGGCCACGGCCAGGTCGGTCTGATTCGCCGCCCAGCAGGTTGCCCACGGCCAGGGCGACCGGTCCGGCGTCGGTCTGGACCCGCGCACCCGGGATCATCGTCCAGCTCGACCCGCTGCCCTGGCCCAGCAACACCGAGACGTCGTTGGAGCCGGTGTCGGCGACCAGCAGGTCGGGCTGGCCGTTGAGGTCGGCGACCGCCAGGCCGGTCGGGTCGGTGCCGACGGGGAAGCCCTGGGTGCCGTTGATCGGCGGGCCGAACTGGCCGTTGCCCAGTCCGGGGTAGACGCAGCACGTTGTTGCCGCCGCTATTGGCGACGACCAGGTCGGGGATGCCGTCGCCGTTCAGGTCGCCCAGCAGCACGGCGCCCGGCGCGAGGATGCCCGTGGCCTGGTTGCCGATGACCTGGGAGTTCGTGGAGCTCTGGTCCGGAGAGCCATAGACGACCGTGACCTGATTGAGCGACTGGTCGGCGAAGACGAAGTCGAGGGCGCCGTTGCCGGTGAGGTCGGCGACGGCCAGGGCGATGGCCGACTTCACCGGCTCGAAGGGCCGGAAGGTGCCGTCGCCGTTGCCGACGAGGATCAGCACGTCGCCATAGGCGTTGCCGACCAGGAGGTCGAGCTGGCCGTTGCCCAGGAGGTCGGCGACGGTCAAGCCGGTGGGGTCGACGCCGGCGTCGTAGGTCACCGGGGGCGAGAAGCCGCCCTTGCCGTTGCCGAGATAAATGCTCACGCCGTTGGCGGTGAGCACGGCCAGGTCGTCGATGCCGTCGCCGTTGAAGTCGGCCACGCGGACCACCTCGGCGGGGCTCGGGGTATCGATGGTCACGGGATTGGCGAACCGGCCGTCCGCCCAGGCCCGCGAGCACGTCGAGCGTGTCGGAGCCCGGGGTTGATCGTCACCAGGTCGTTCGGACCACCGGGCGTGAGCGGTCCGGCCGCCACGCCCGCCGTCGCTTCCAGGCTGGTGACCTCGGGCGTGCTGCCGGGATCGACCGCGGACAAGCCGGTCCCGGCGCGATAGGGACCGAGGGCCGCGAATCGGTCGTCGCCGTCGTTGTACAGGACGCTCACCTGGCCGGTCAGCGTGTTGGTCACCACCAGGTCGAGGTGGCCATCGGCGTTGGTGCTGATCGCCTGGACGTCGGAGACGCCCAGGCCCACGGAGATCGTCAACGGCGGCAAGAAGGGCTGATCGAAGCCGGTCGAGGAAGCTGCCGAGCTGGTTGTTGAAGAAGACCGACAGCGTGCCGTCGCCGGCATTGCGGACGACCAGGTCGTCCAAGCCGTTGCCGTTGAGGTCGGCCGCGATGATCTGCGCCGGGAGCTGGCCGGTGGTGAGCGACCGCCACCCGGACGAAGCTGCCGTCGCGGTAGGCGTAGAGCGAGATGGCGTTGTCCTGGGCGTCGACGCTGGCGAGCAACGGGCCGATCCATGGTGTCAGGCACCCAGGCGATGTCGCGCGAGGGATTCCGGGGTTGACCGTCACGGGCGGGAGGAAGGAGCCGGGCTGGCCGGGGATGCCCTGGCGATAGAGGATATCGCCCGGCCCCGTCGACGACCAGGACATCGTCGGTGCCGTCGCCGTTGACGTCGGCCACCAGGGGCGTGGCATACGGTGTGGTGGCGAGCTGGCCCGGCGCCGACGAACGTGCCGTCGCCGGTGCCCAGCAAGCACCGACACGCTGTTCGTGACGTAGTTGGCGACGGCCAGGTCGAGCGTGGCCGTCGCCGGTGAAGTCGCCCGCCACGATCGCGTCGTGGGTACGCCCCGACCGCGTACGTGACCTGGGGCTGGAACGTCCCGTCGCCGTTGCCCAGCAGCACCGACACGCTGCTGTTGCCGGGATCAGTTGGTTCAGGACGGCCAGGTCGAGGATGTCCGTCGCCGGTGAAGTCGCCCGCCACGATGCGCGGTCGGGTGCCGACCCGACCGCGTAGGTGACCTGGGGCTGGAACGTGCCGTCGCCGTTGCCCAGCAGCACCGACACCGTGTTGTCGGCCTTCGTTGGCGACGGCCAGGTCGAGGTGGCCGTCGCCGGTGAAGTCGCCGGCCACCAGAGCGACCGCCGATTTCCGGCCGCGTATGGTGACTTCGCGGGCTGGAACGTCCCGTCGCCGTTGCCCATGCAGGATCTGAGTGCCATGCCGACGTCCGTTGACGACGGCCAGGTCGAGTCCGCCCGTCGCCGGTGAAGTCCCCCGCCACGATGCGCGGCAGGCCCCGACCCGACCGCGTAGGTGACCTGGGGCTGGAACGTGCCGTCGCCGTTGCCCAGCAGCACCGACACCGTGCCGTCGCAGTTCGTTGGCGACGGCCAGGTCGAGGTGGCCGTTGCCGGTGAAGTCACCCGCCACGATCGCTGTCGGGTCCATGCCCGACCGCGTAGGTGACCTGGGGCTGGAACGTGCCGTCGCCGTTGCCCAGCAGCACCGACACGTGCCGTGCCGAACTCGTCAGCGTAGTTGGCGACGGCCAGGTCGAGCCGGCCGTCGCCGTTGAAGTCACCCGCCACGATCGCGTCCGGGCTCGTCCCGACCGCGTAGGTGACCGGGGGCTGGAACGTCCCGTCGCCGTTGCCCAGCAGCACCGACACGTGTGTCGTCCGAGTCGAGTTGGCGACGGCCAGGTCGAGTCCGGCCGTCGCCGGTGAAGTCCCCCGCCGCGATGGCGGTCGGGGCCGCCCCGACCGCGTTCGCCGTTCGGGCTGTGGTTGGAACGTGCCGTCGCCGTTGCCCAGCAGGATGGCACGTCGCTGAAGTCCGGTTCGCTATTCGTGACGGCCAGGTCGAGGTGGCCGTCGCCGGTGAAGTCACCCGCCACGATCGCGACAGGCTCGGTCCACCCGGACGCGTAGGTGACCTGGGGCTGGAACGTGCCGTCGCCGTTGCCCAGCAGCACCGACACGTGCCGTGGCCGCCAGTTGGCGACGGCCAGGTCGAGGTGGCCGTCGCCGGTGAAGTCACCCGCCACGATCGCGGCTGGGTCCGCTCCCGACCGCGTAGGTGACCTGGGGCTGGAACGTCCCGTCACCGTTGCCCAGCAGCACCGATACCGTATCGCTGCGTTGCCGGTTGGCGACGGCCAGGTCGAGGTGGCCGTCGCCGTTGAAGTCACCCGCCACGATCGCAGTCGGGATCGTCCCGACCGCGTAGGTGACCTGGGGCTGGAACGTGCCGTCACCGTTGCCCAGCAGCACCGAGACGGTGTTGTCCCCTGAGTTGGCGACGGCCAGGTCGAGTGGCCGTCGCCGGTGAAGTCCCCCGCCACGATGGCGTCAGGGCCCGTCCCGACCGCGTAAGTGACCGGGGGCTGGAACGTGCCGTCACCGTTGCCCAGCAGCACCGAGACTTCGGTCGCCGATGCCGGGTTGGAGCAGTGACGGCCAGGTCGAGGTCGGCCATTCGCCGGTGAAGTCGCCCGCCACGATCGCAGTCGGGGATCGACCCGACCGCGTACGTGACCTGGCGGCTGGAACGTGCCGTCGCCGTTGCCCAGCAGGACCGAGACGGTGCCAGCCGCGTCGGTTGGCGACGGCCAGGTCGAGGTGCCCATCGCCGGTGAAGTCACCCGCCACGATCGCGACCGGGTCCGACCCGACCGCGTAGGTGACCTGGGGCTGGAACGTCCCGTCGCCGTTGCCCAGCAGCACCGACACCGTGTTGTCCACTGCGTTAGCGACGGCCAGGTCGAGCCTGCCGTTGCCGGTGAAGTCGCCCGCCACGATGGCGTCCGGTGGTTCCCGACCGGCAGAGGCTGAAAGCGGCGGTGGTGGGCGCCACCGTCGTCGTCAAGGTGTAGGTGCCCGCGCCGCCGGTGCTGCGACCTTCAGGATGTAGGACCCACTCCCGAGTTGCTGGGCGATCAGGTCCTCCGGATCGCTGGACGAGACGCCATCGCTCTGGACGAGGACCTGGCCTTGCGAGTCGAGCAGCGACAGTTGGGTCGTGAGGCCCGGGGTTGGACCTGGGCGACCAGGACCAGATCGGTGGTCGCGACGACGGCGAACTGATCGACCGCCAGGCCGCGAACGGTGACGTCGGAGCCCGCGAGGGTCAGGCCGGCGGGGCCACCCGCCGGCGCGGCGCTCACCGCGATCAGCGGCGTGCCGGCAAAGCCCGGCTGAGTCGTACCGTCGATCAGCACGGAGGCCGTGATCGCAGGCAGGGGGGTGAGGGGTGCGATGGTCTGCACCCCGGCGCCGGGGATGGCGAAATCGATCGTAACCGTCAGGCCAGTCACGACGATTGGCGTCCAGGATCGCCTGGCGGAGCGAGCCCGGGCCGCTGTCGGCCGTCGTGTCGACCACGAAGACGCCGTCCGTGATCAGGAATTGCTCCGTCGGGAGTGGCGGCGCGCCGAAGGACTGGGCACCGACGGCGAGCGTGGCGAAGACGTGCGCTCCCGCCGGCGGGTGGAAGATCAGGCCCTCGAGCGCCGCGTTCAGCGCCGCCAGCGGACCGCTGTACGACAGCGATCCGGTCCCATCGCCCGAGCCGGTCAGGCCGGCGGTACTCGACAAGGTCAGCGTCCCGTCGGAGACCGAAAGCGTCAGGCCCCAAACCGGGTTGACCGGCCCGGCCTCGGGATCCTCGATCGCGATCCCGTCGCCCGACTGGGTCGCGAAAGCGAGCGACTGGTTGGCCACCGCGCGAACGCTCAGAGACGGTGCCTGCAAAGTGCCCGGACGAAGGGCCGTGATTCCGAGGTGTTGCCCTGGGGATCGGTGGCCGTGGCCGTGATGATGGGCAGCCCGGCCGGCGCGGTGAACGGGACGGCGAAACTCACTTGCCCGCTCGCGTTGGTCGTCACCTCCAGCGAGCCCAGGTCGTCCTGCGGCCTCGCCCGAGCCTCCCGGTCCGTAGGCGGCGCTGGCGAAGAAATCGATGCGAAAGGTCGTGTCGGGCGTGCTGCCGGCCAGCCAACCCTCGGTCTGGCCGTCGGCGGTCAGGACGAAGATCGGGAAGTTCTGGAGGTTGTTGGGTCCCTGCGCGCGGCGAGGTGCCATTGTCAGTCACTCCGTCTCGCCGAGGTCGATGGCCGGCCCGGTGTTGCCGAAGATGCGGTTGGCCGTGATCTGGTCGCCGATGCAGAGGTCGCCTGCGTTGAAGCCGACCTCGACCCCCGGCCCGCCGTTGTTGGTGATGAGGTTGCCCGCATCAGCAGCAATTCCACCGATCGTATTGCTGGACGCGCCCTGGTCGATCAGGACGCCGCCCGACAGGTTGCCGAGTGCCAGGGTCCCCGTGAGGTCGGTGCCGATCTGATTCCCGGCGACGACGTTGCCATTCGACCCGGAGATCTCGACACCGAACCCGCCGACGGTCTGATACCCGGCGAAGTTGCCGGAGATCACGTTCCCCTCGTCGGCAACAGCCGTTCCGCCAGTGGGGTTGACCCCGACCCAGTTGCCTGACGCGCCTGCCTCGATGGAAACACCGTCGCTCGGGCAACCAGGGATGGCCAGGGCAATCGTCCCGGTCGCGTCGGTCCCGATGAAATTGCCCGCGACCACGTTGCCGTCCGTGCCGGTGCCGGAGATGGCGACACCATCGATCCATTCGCTAATAGGGCATTGCCCCCCTCGATGACGTTCCGCTGACCGACGTCATGGACGCTGTTACCATCGGTCCCGATCCGGTTGCCGGAGGCGCCTCCATCGATCACGACTCCGCCCTGGATAGGGTTCCCGAAGAAGTAGGAAACGGTCCCGTTGTTCAGGGCAACATCCCCGGTGACACTCGTGCCGATGAAGTTGCCCGCGACGGCATTGCCATCCGTGCCCTGGCCGTCGATCCAGACGCCACCGTTCCGATTGCCTGAGATCAGGTTCCGCTCGGCCGCGTCGTTGATGCCGTCGCCTTTGCTTCCGATGAGGTTGCCGCTGGCCCCCCCGTCGATTTCGACGCCGTATTCGTTGGGCACGGCCAGCGTGCCGATCGGATCGGTCCCCAGGAAGTTGCCATCGATCCAATCGCCCGTGGCGCCGGTGCCCGTGAGGTGGATGCCGGCTCCCTGGCTGAAATCATTGATGTCCAGGCCGCGGACGGTGACGTTCGGCGCCGTGATCAGGAGCCCGTCGCCGCTGCCGGCCTGGCTGCCGTTGAGCTCGATCAAGGGCGTGCCCGAATAGCCGGGTTGGGATTCGCCATCGATCCGCACGGGATTGGTGATCGTGGGCAGGGGGCTCAGAGGCGCGATCGTCGGCACGCCGGGACCGGAGATGTTGAAGTCGATGGTGTTGGTCGATCCGGTCGCGGCGTTGGAATCGAGGATCGCCTGGCGGAGCGAGCCCGGGCCGCTGTCGCCGGTGTTGCTCACCACGAAGGAGGTGGGGGCAATCACGGTCAAGGTGTCGGCGGGGCTGGTGACGCCCGCCAGTGACGCGGTGATCGCGCCGGTCCCCAGGGCCAGGGCCGAGGCCGCACCGGTGCCGCTGATCGTGGCCACCGACGGCGTCGCCGACGCCCAGGTCACCAACCGGGTGATGTCCGCAGTCGAGCCGTCGGCATAGGTGCCCGTGGCGGTGAACGGCTCCCACAAGCCCAAGGGCAGCTCGGGGTCGGCGGGGGAGACCGCGATCGACACCAGCGCGACGTTCGTCAGGCGGAACGAGGCCGCGCCCGAGCGCCGCTGGCCGTGGCCGAGACGGTGTCGCTGCCGGCGACACCGTTGCTCGTGGCCGTGACGCTGGCCGTGCCGCCGGCGCTGATGGTCGCCGGGCTGCCCGTCAGTGCCGCCGACGTTCCTCCGCTCCCCAGCGGGGTGAATGTGACCAGGCCCCCCGCCACGGGCTCGATCGGGTTGTGGGCGGCGACCGTCACGACCAGCGGGGCGAACGCACCGGCTGTCTGGCCGCTCCCCGAGCTGTAGGCGAGGGTGAACCCACTCGACTCGAAGGCGCCGATGTTGACATGGCCGTTGACGATGCGGGGGAGCCCGCGCTGGTCGGTGGTGACGCCGGCGGGGATGAGGGCGTTGTTGCCCGCGTCGAGGGCCGGGCTGCCCGGCAGCAGGGCGAAGGTCTGGGTCGGGCCGCCGTAGTGGCCCAGCGGTGCCAGCAGGGCGTCGAGCGGCGCGGCGCTGATGCCGGTCCGGTCGGAGCCGACCCAGCCGGAGCTGCCGTCGGTCTGGCCGATCAGGTTGTTCCCCCGGGAAGTCAAGGCTCCGTACGCATCGGGCCCGGTGGTGGCCGTGTTCTCCGCCACGATCGTGTTGCCGAAGGTCGCCGTCCCACTTTCGTTGTCCACGCCGCCTCCGGACCCAGGCGGAGTTGCCGCTGAGGGTGCAGTTGGTCAGCGTGGTCGTGCCACCGGTGGTGAGGTTGTTGAGGTAGAGGCCGCCACCGTTCTTGCTGGCGTGGTTGCCGCTGACGGTGCAGTTGGTCAGCGTGAGCGTGCCGCCGAAGGTCCGCAGCCCGCCGCCGTCGCCGCCGACGCCGAGGACGCTGCCGGCGGCGTTGTTGCTGATCGTGCAACCGTTCAGCGTCGCTGTGCCGAGGTTGTTCAAGCCGCCGCCGCCAATGGAGTAGTTGCCAGTGATGGTGCAATTGGTCAGCGTGGTTGTGCCGTAGTTCTCCAGGCCGCCGCCAGTGGGTCCTTCGCCGTCGCCGTCGCCGCTGCCGCCGCTGTAGCCGCTGCCGGCTGTGATGATCACCCCCGAGATCGACGCCGTGACGCCGTTGTCCACCAGGAAGACCCGGCTTCGTCGGCCGCCGCTGATCGTCAAGCCCGCCGCCGGGCCGGTGATCGTCTCGGTCCCGGTCGTGTCGCTCAGCTCGAGCTGGCCGGACGACAGGGTGATCGTCTGGGGAGTGTTGAACAGGGAGGGGTCGAAGTTGATCGTCTCAGCTCCCCCGCCGGCATTGGCCTGTTCGACCGCCCAGCGCAGGCTGCCGACGCTGCCGTCATCGAGCGTGTTCGTGACGGTGATCGCCGACAGCAGCGTGCGGTCCTCCATCCACTCCAGGCGCGGTCTCCATCGGCGCCAGCTCGGCAAGGGGCGATCCGGCTCGCTGTCGGTGGTTGCGCGGTCGTGGCGCCTTCAGGATGGTGGTCATGGTCACGGTCCAGACGAGGGGTGAGAACGCGGTCGAGATCGGAGGTTTTTTCGTCCCCCCTTACCAAGGAGGAGACCAAGAGCCCGCGCTCGGGCTAGCGTTTTCGTCGCCCCCTTCGTAACGGGAATACCGGGGGTGAATTCGCATCGACCCCGGGGTGTTCGCTACGCAATCGTTACGCGCTCCAGCCTCGCCCAGCCGACCGCAAGGCGCCGGGCTGGCAGGGCGCGAGAGTCCGCGGATACAATGACGGCAACGGAGGACTGTGCCATGCCGCTGCGCGACCATTTTCGCCCGCCGCTTGATAAGAAGACCTCGTGGGAGGGCTTTCACGGCTCGTGGCCGTCCGAGATCGTGAAGGCGCTGAACCGGAAGCTCCCGCCGCGCTACCTCGCCGAGCCGCGCGTCCACCTCGGGGCCTCCATGGAGATCGACGTCTCCGCCTACGACCAGGACGAACCCACCGACGTCGCGGCCGTGGGCGCGGATGAGGGTGAGGGCGGCGTCGCGACCGCGGTGTGGGCGCCGCCACGGCCGACCTTCGCCGTCGCCGCGGACCTGCCGGACCAGTACGCCTACGAGGTTCGAGTCTTCGACGCGTGGCGGGACCGCCGCCTCGTCGCGGCCGTCGAGATCGTCAGCCCCGCCAACAAGGACCGGCCCGAGAACCGCCGCGCGTTCGTGACCAAGTGCGCGGCCCTGCTCCAGCAGCGGGTCTCTGTCGCGATCGTCAACCTGGTCACGACCCGGCAGTTCAACCTGTACGGCGACCTGCTGGAGCTGATCGGCCAGGCGGACCCCGCACTGGCGCCGGAGCCACCGCCGCTGTATGCCGCCGCCTGCCGCTGGAAGCGCCTGGACGAGGCCTGGCATTTCGAGTCCTGGATGCATCCCCTCGCCCTCGGCCAGCCGCTGCCGACATTGCCCCTGTGGCTGTCCGATGAGTTCGCCGTGCCGCTGGAGCTGGAAGCGAGTTACGACGAGACCTGCCGGATCTTCCGCTTGACGTGAGCGTGGGTGGCTCATCCCCATCGTTTCATCACATTGACTCGTGCGATCGCCGTTCACGATTCCGCCTCCGGGTGCCCTAGAGCGCCTCACAGTTGGCTTGTGCACACTCGAATTCCGCCACCGGGCCGACCGAAGGTCTCCACCAACCGTTTGGAGGCGTGCGGGAGACCTTCGTCCGGCCAAGGCGGGGTCAGGAGACCCGCGCCCAACGCGGCGTCAGGCTGGAAAGCCTGACCTACTTTGATGGCCAAGGGCTGGGTCAGGAGACCCGCGCCCAACGCGGCGTCAGGCTGGAAAGCCTGACCTACTTTGATGTTCCCGCGGGCGGCCGGTCTCGGGGTGGTTCGCAGCCGGAGCGGTCGCAAGGCGGGGTCGTTGAGGATCTCTGTCCGGCGCGCCGGATCGGGTTCCTGCTTGAGGGCCTCATCGAGCAGATCCAGGGCGCGGGTGCGATAGCGGCGATAGAATGATACCGCCCGTTCACCTTCCCGGCTGACGTCCCGGGCCGCGAACTCGACGGCCTGGGCGTAGATCCGCGCGGCGTTGAAGAGGGCCTGGACCTGGGCCGCTGCCGCGTCCTCACTCGTCGAATCGGCGCCGGCCTCGCGAGACCGGCGGATCGCGGCCTCGGCGTCGGCGACCGCGGGACGCCAATCGCCGAGCCGGATCCGAGCCAGGCCCCGTCCGCTGTAGGCGTCGGACTGGTTCGGTTCCAGGCGGAGCGATTCCTCGAAGTCGGACCGGGCCAATCGGGGTGCGTCGGAATACTGGTAAGCCCAGCCCCGCCGGTTCAACAGCCGGCCCCGCTGGGCTGGCTCGGTCGCGGGCTTCTGATCGAGGGCCCGATTGAAGTCGGCGATCGCGCCCGCGTAGTCCTTTCGCGCCACCCGGGCCAGGCCGCGGATCTCGAGGATCTCGACGATCGGCTTGCCGCGGGCGAGGTAGGCGTCGGCCGAGGCGAGCACCGCGTCGTACCGCTTCAATTCCATCAGGGTCGCGATCCGCACGCGGTGCGCATCCGGATCATGGGGGACCAGGGCGATCGCGGCGTCGCAGTCGGCGAGCGCCTCGGCCGCGCGGTGCGCCCGGAAGAACAGCCGGGCCCGCGAGACGTGGTCGGCGGCCTTCAGGACACCGTCCGGCTCCCGGCGGATGGCCTCGGCCAGGTCCTGGAGTGCCGCGTCCTGCTGGGCCGGTGTGATCCCGGGCCGCGACGCGCGCAGCAAGGCGCGGCTGCGGTAGAGCCCGGCCAGCACGGGGGGTTCCGGATGACAGGCGATCGCCCGGCCGAACGACGTATCGGCATCGGCGAGCCGCTCCTGGCGCTGGAGGACCTGGGCCATCGTGGTGTGAGCCTGATAGGCATTCGGCTGGACCTGGATCGCCAGATCGAGGTCGGCGGTCGCCTCCGCGAGGCGGTCCGCCCGCAAGCGGAGCAGGGCCCTCTGGGTCAAGAGTCCGTACCGGAGATCCGCCCCTGGCTCCAACTTGAGGGCCCGGGAGAAGTCGGCCTCCGCGGCCTCGAAGGCTTCGTGCGCCTCTTGTTTCCGACGCGCGACTTCCGGGTCACTCGTTCGCCCCGCGACGATCGCGGCCTGGGCCTGGTTGCCCTCCTCGCCGAAGGCCGAAGCGCGCATGAGGTAGAGGCCGGCCACGCCGGGATTGACGCGGATGCACGTGCTGAGGCTGCTGATCGCCTCTCGCGATCGCTTGGGTTGCATGGCGAGGTCGCAGACGGCCAGCAACAGATGGGCGGAGGTCTGATCGGGATCGAGCTGAACGGCCCGGTCGAGGGAACGGATGGCCTCGGCGAACTCGCGACGGACGACCAGCTCGCGGCCGTTGAGGAAGTAATCGAGCGCCGTCGAAGGCTGGAGTTGCCGGGCGGATTTGACTTCGAGGTCGTGGCCGGCGTCGTCGCCGGCGCGCTCGAGGCACTCGGCGCGGCGGAGGTGGTACGCGGCCGTCGGTTGCGGGCGAAGCCGGGCCGCCCGGTCGAGGATCCTCAGGCCCTCGGCCGGCGCGGCTGCTTGTGTCAGGAGCAAGAGCAGGTCGTAGCAACCGTCGCGGACCCGCGCTTGTTCGGCCTCGGACAGGGCACGGGGCAGCGGTTTCAGTACTGCCTCGGTCGGGTCGCCGGCGCCGGGTTCCGTGGTGTAGTCGCGGAGCGCGGAGACGGCCACCGCATGGAGCTTCTCGAGGCGGTCCGCCGGATTCAGCCCCTCGAACCCGACGGCGTACCACTGGGCCTCCTGGCGTCGGTCCAGGAACTTCTGAAACTGAAGACGTACCGCCTCCTGGGTGTTCCAGTTGTGCAGCCGTTCGGTGACCTGCTCCTTCCTCTGGTCCACGTGGGCCAGAATCAGCTTGAGCCGAGGGTCGGTTTTGACGTCGGGATGGAATGTCCCCAGCTCGCGCTCGACTTGCTCCAACGCTTCGCGCGTCTGGGCCTGGTCGGCCTGGTCGGCGAGCGCCATGCCCCGGGCTTCCTCCACGACGAACTGCTGATCCCGCCGGGTCCTCTGAAGCCGCTGGTCACGCTCGATGGCGATGCCCCAGGCAATCAGGCCCGACATGGCCAGGAGGCTGGCCACGATCGCCCCGGCGGTAAGGGGCCGCCGTTTCGACCACTTGGCCGCACGCTCCGGCCATGGGGTCCGCCGCGCCTTGATCGTGTTGCCGCTCCGATAGCGATCCAGGTCGTCGGCAAGCGCCTGCGCGGTTTCGTATCGCTTCTTCGGTTCCTTTTGCAGGCATTTCAGGCAGATGGTTTCCAGGTCGCGCGGTACGCGCGGGACCAGCCGCGACGGAGAGACCGGTTCGTCGTAGACAACCTGGCGGACGGTCTCCAGCGGCGTCTCGCCCATGAACGGAGGACGACCGGTCAGGACCTGGTAGAGGATCGCGCCAGCGCGTAGGTGTCCGCGGCCGGTCCGACGTCCCTGGTATGTCCGCGGGCCTGCTCCGGTGCCATGTAGCTGGGCGTGCCCATGATCTGGCCGGTCTCGGTCTGCCGACTGTCCGATTCCAGCCGCTTGGCCAGGCCGAAGTCGGTGATCTTGGGGATCCCCTCGTCGTTGAACAAGATATTGGACGGCTTGAGGTCGCGGTGAATGATCCCGCCCTGATGGGCCGCGTGGACGGCCCGGGCCAATGTGGCCATAAGCTGGGCTCCAGACCGTCCGGGCTGGGGCGTGCCCGCCAGCCGATCGTCGAGGTCCCCGCCTTCGAGCAACTCGAGCGATACGAATGGCATGTCGTCAACTTCGCCGATGTCATAGATTTGCAAGATGTTCGGGTGCCGGAGCCGGGCGACCGCCTCGGCCTCGATGCGGAATCGCGCGAGGTGGTCAACCCGAGCCTGCTGTCCGCCCACGATCATCTTGAGGGCCACCAGGCGATTCAGGCCCTGCTGGCGGGCCTTGTACACGATGCCCATGCCCCCCTCGCCGAGCTTGCCGAGGATGTCGTAGCCAGGAATGGTCGGCCCACCCGTGTGGCGGCCGTTCGGTCGCACCGGCGCGGGCGAGGGGGTGGGACCGCTCAGGGCTAACGTTCGCTCGGTGTTGAGATCGGCTCTCTCGGCGCCGGGCTCGTTCGCGTCGGGATCGGTCCTTTCCGTGGGGGGCGCCTCAGTCGCGATCCCGGTCAGATTGTCCGCCGTGGCCAGAGGGTCCGGGCCTTCCCGATCGATGGGCGTCGGATCGCTCTGGGTGGGGACGTTGGCGGCGTGGGCGGGATTCGCGGTCAGGTCCGGCTCGGTGTCCGCAGGCCGATTGGATCGAGCGCCGGAGTCCGGGGGGACTTCGAGACGACAGGTGTACGTCAGCCGGTCTCGCTCCGTGAGGACCTGCGAGTCCGGGGGCACGAGCCACGACGCACGCAGGGCGTCGCTGCTCGTCAGGTTCTCGAGCCGCGCCTGACAGCGCTGGCACGATTCGACGTGGGCGACGACGTTTGCCTCGTCGGCCGCGACGAGATCTTCGTTCAGGAGGTGCTGGAGGTCGTGGTCGCTGGGACACGGTGTCATCGTGGCAACTCCCTGGCCGCTTGTCGTCGCGGGTCGTGCACGGATGTCCTACGGACTCGAAGAGGGCTCATCGAATGTACCTCCCATCATGGCCCAACCTAACACTCATCTTCGGGACTTCGCGGATGGACCGGAAGGGTCGGGGAATTGGTGAGTTGCACCCACCTGACACGGAATCTTGCTGCCGCCAGGGGAATCCTCGTTCCCATGCTCTGCGTGAACGTACGGGAGCCACGCTCCGCGTCGCGTGGGCCGCAGAGCGGCCAGGACGGCATTCCCACGCAGGAGCCTGGGAACGAGATGAAGAGTGTCGGCGTGGACAGGGGCCGCTTGGCGCGGTGCGGCGGTGGGTTTGAATTGGCGATTCCTCATTTCGACGGGCAGGTCCCTGGGTTCGTTTTGGCGTTTTCCATGCGCGCGGGCCACGGCGCTGGCGCCGGACAGGACGACGAGCGCGAGCGTCAGGGCCACGATCACGGTGCGGAGCGACGGCGGTTGGAGATGATCGATCTCCGCAGCCCGCGCCGGTGCGGGATCGGCTTGCGGACTCTCACCGTACCATTGTTCGCAGACTGCCTGTAGGCGGACATCCCGCTCCGAACCGGTGGAGTCCCCGGTTGGAGTTCCGGCTTCAGCCGGTCCGATCATCTCGGCGCGTGGATCGTCATGGTCCTCCGTGGCGCCGTCCTGGGGACTCACGCGGTCAACGGGCGGGTCGCTGGGTTCGTTTCGCGGATTCTCGCGATCGGCCTGCGGCTGGACGGGACTGGGAACCTCGGGCGCCGCGGTGGAGGGTTCTCCGCCATCGGGCACCGCCACGCCAGATTTGCGGATTTTGAGGAAGGTATCGATGTTGCGGAACAGATGCCGGCTGCACGAGGACTGGTAGCGGCGCAGGCGCTCGCCCTCGTTGCTGGCGTCGAAGGACTGCCGGGCGGTCGGATCGTCGGCGTCGGCGAGCCGGCGATGCTCCGCGGCCACGGCCTCGAGGCGGCCGATCGCCCGGTCCGCGATACTCTTCAGCACGGCGATCGTGTCGGCTTCGCCGGCCACCAGCCGTCGGTCCAGTTGCGCGTCGATCCGTCGCTCGGCCTCCGCGCCGTCAACCGGGCTGTTGAGCAGCTCACGGATCCGCTGGCCGATCGGTTGCCTGGAGCGGGCCTTCGACTCCCGGTCGTCGCGATCGGTCCCCGTCCCCTCCGCGGCATCGCCATACCATTGCAAGGGGTCTCCTGGCGCGAAGGGGTCCAGACCCAGCGGCCGTCTCCCCAGCAGGCGGAGGGCCTTCTTTTTCTGGTCGAGCGACCAGGCCTGGCCGGTTTCCAGATGGTTGCGGAGCTCGGTCCAGCGGTCGAGCATCCACTGGGCGCCGGCCGGCGTCGTTCCCAGGCGGAAGACGATGGCTTCGGGGTGGTCGAGCAGGTCCAGGTGGCCGGGGCCCCTGGCCGAGGTTGGGGCTGTGCCCAGGACGTTGAGGACGTTGTCCTGGAGGCCCGCTTCGGCGCAGATTCCGCGGTCGCTGAAGAGCCAGAAGCCCAGGGCGACGGCCTGTTCGTGGTCCCGAAGGGACTGGGACTCCGGCACCGACGCGATGAGGTGGGACAGCCGCGCCAGCTCAGCCCGCTGGGCGCGCTCCAGCATCCAGGAGGAGTGTACCGCCTGCTCCAGCAGGAACTGCTCGATGTCGTTCTGGGGCTGGAGCTGGTCCGTCCAGGTCTCGAGGCGGATCTGCAACTTCTGGGGATCCTCGCCGGGCAAGACGACGGTCTTGGCGGTCATGCCGTGCTTGACGGCGTTGAATTTGGAGCGTTGCTTGCCCTCGGGGGTCCTTGGCCCGGTGCTCTTCTGGGCGTTGCGGCGGTTGATCTCGGCCCGATCGACCGTGGTCTTGGTTGTCGCGATCATGGAGGTAGGCCCCGGGTCTGGATGCAGCGGAAGGTGTCCTCGGCGCAACGTCCGTTTACCCATACGATCCGCACGAGCGCACTCCCAGTTGCATAAACTTTTCCGCATATTGCGGATTTCCGACGAGGGATCGCCGGGATCGGCCCTGCAACCCGTTGTTGAATCGAGGGTTACATCGAAGGCCGGGTTCCTGGGAACTCGTCGAGAAATGGTGAGGGCGGATTGTAAGAAGTGACGGGTCTGTGTGTTTTATACTCAGGCCGCGAGGATTCGACTTGATGGATCAATCCGCACGCCTGGCGTGTGGGGTCGGCCACTCGGCCTCTGTCATGAAGAGAAGGGGAATTCCGATGATGATAACTCGCACTGGCGGCTCCTCACGCGCTGCTCGTCAGGGGCTCGTGCCCTCCCGGCGCCGCCGAATGGCGATCGGCTGCGAACTGCTCGAGGGCGCCGGCTGCTCTCCACGCTCCAGCAGGGCGTGCAGCAACTCGCGGACGACCTGAATACCATCCATCAGAGTTCGAACGTCACCATCGCCGAGGTCAAGGCGGTGACATCCGACTTCGAGTCGATCGCGGCGGTCGCCACCAAGCCCGATCCGGCCGCGGTCACCGCCCTCAAGACGGACTTCCGGGCCGACGTCTCCCATGGGAAGATCACGCCGGTCGAGCTCGCAGCGTTGAGACAGGACGTGTCGGGCGTCCTCACCAGCGCGAGTATCCCCCAATCGCTGATGCAACAGACGAGGTCCGACGTCTCGTCGGTCTTGCACGCGAGCGGGATCACCCGGTCCGATGTGAAGATGATCTTGAGAGACTTCAAGTCGATCGTGATCGACCTCGGCTCGTCGAGCCGGTGAGACGGGTTCGGATTCCGGCCATCGGGCAACCGGGCGGGACTGGCTCCCTTGCACCAGGAGCCAGTCGTTCTCCAGCACAGGACCGACGACATTGGGTTTTCCGTCCTATCTCGAAATGGTCGACGGCGCAGTACGATGAGGTACGGCCTTCCGGCGACGGCCAGCACCCGTCCGTCGATGTTGTGCACGACGACCCGGACGATCTCTCGGTCTGGGTGCTCGCCACGGCGCCGAGGGCCGTGGCGTATGCCACATCCTTGCTTCGCAATCGCGAGCAGGCCGAGGATGTGGTCCAGGACTGCTACTGTTCAACTGCTCGCAAAAAGCGGCACGTACCACCTGCCGCGCGACGGCATGAAGCTCTTGCTCAGGGCGATCAGTCATGCGTGTATCAACGTGCTGTCGCGACGTCGGGTGGTCGTGTCGCTCTTCGGCAAGGAGGGTCGCCCCCTCGAAGTCGAGGATCGATCCGCCCGCGAGCCCGGCCGAATCTTGCTCGACCGGGAACTCGCCGAGGTGATCGGGCGGGGGCTGGCAACGCTCCCCGTCCAGCAGAGGGCTGCCCTCGAACTGAAGAGTCAAGGGTACTCGCTCCGGGAGGTCGCCGAGATCCTCCAGGTCAGACCCAGCAACGCCGGCGTGCTCGTGCACCGGGCGCGGATGGCGATGGAACAGCATCTTGCTCGCTATCGGGGAGGTCTTGACCGATGAACCCGGAATTGCCGCGTCGCAATGATGATGTGGAGGCGCTGGTCCGCGACTACCTCCGCGTTGAGGAATGCACCGTGGACGCCCGGCAGATCCTGGCCGGCGTGCGGTCGAGGCGATCCGCGAGGACGAGGGGCGGGTCGCATGCCGTCTCGTCCCGCGCCGTCCGTACGGCGTCGCGGTGTGCGGCCGGCGTGGCTGTTGGGGCCTTGATCATCGGCCTGATCTGGACGGTCCGGCAAGACCTTGCGCATGCGGATACCATCAGGTTGGTCAGTGAAGCACGGCAGGTCCTGGACCAGGCTCGGGGCGATCGAACCTATCGGGTCCATATCGACCTGGCGCCGGGCATTGCGGAGCGGGCCCCCGTGCTCGCGGCGCTCGCCACGGTCGAGTGCCGTCTGTGGGCGCGGTCGGATCGGTTCTGGATCGAAGGACGGCGGTCGGGCGAGGTCTGGGCCTGCGGACGTGACGAGCGACGTCACGTCTGGGTCGCATCCGCGACCGAGTTCGGCCTCGATTTCGCCCCGAGGATGTGCCCGAATTGCTCGATGAGACCCTTGACCTGTTCAGCTTCGACATCGATGCCGTCCTCCACCTGTTGACGACCGAGTTCGACGTGAGGACGCTCCACGACGGACCCGTTGCCACCGCGGGTGTGACCCGCATCCGGGGCACGCCCAGGGCCGGACGTCCGCGTCCGCGGCTGCGATCGGTGACCGTCGAGATCGACGAGCGGACCAAGATCGTCCGACGAATCGTCCTGTCGCGCCTCCGCAAAGGACGCCCGGCCGCAGAGGTCTCGTTCACGTTCGACCGGTTTGGAAGCCAGCCCGACTCCGCCTATCAGGTCTCGGGTCATCTTGGGAGGGACGACCCGGTGATCGGCCCCGATCAGCCGTTGCACCGTCGTCGTGAGATGCTCCGATTTTTCGGTTCCCTCCTGATCGAGGCCGAATAACGTGCGAGGGAACCGAACGGGTTCACCCGCCCGACAAGCAGCAGGCGTCGGTCCCCAGAGGCTATTCCATCAGTCCTTTCCCGAGCCCTCGAATGGCCGGGTACGATTCCCTGGAGCGCTTAGCTTTTGCATTGCGCACGCCCTGAGGCGCTGCGAATTCACCCCCCCGAACTCCCCCTTCGCAAAGGGGGGGAAAGGAAATGGCCCGCTCCGTAGGTCTTTTTCCCCCCTGACCAAGAGGGATACAGGGGGGTACTATCGCGTTGAACCCTGGGTGTGCGCAACGCAAGCGTTACGCGCTCTATAGCTGGTTTCCGGCCCATTCCTCAATCCACGTAGAGGAATTCGCTGGAATTGAGCAGCACGTGGCAGAAGTCGACCAGGGCCGCGTGGCCGGCCGAGGGCCTGCTGTGCGGCGCATGTGGCTGGGCCCGCCGTGCCTGGCGATCGAGAAAGGCGATGGCCTCGCCCATCTCCTCGGGGTCGGGTATGCGGCCGAGAGTCAGGCGGTACGCCACGACGATGCGACCGGAGTTGTCCGAGGAGTCGGGCTCGTGCTGCTCGATCCGACCGGCGAGCGCCCGGGCTCGGGCGAGCGTCCAGCCGCCGTTGATGAGGAGCAGGGCCTGGGTGCTGGTCGTGGTGGTGTCGCGGCGGGAGGTGGTGCTGGTGCCGTCGGGGGCGTCGAAGGCGTCGAGCAGCGGGTCGTGCGTGTTGCGGATCAGTCGGGTCTCGATGGTGCGCCGCGAGCGCGATGCCTCGGCGCTGGGGCCGCCGATTGTTGGGTCGAGCTCGCCGCTGACGGCCAGCATCGCATCTCGGATCTCCTCCGCATCGAGTCGACGGACTCCTTGCTTCCACAGCAGCCGGTTTTCCGGGTCGATCCGGGCGGAGTCGGCCACTTCGGATCGAGGCCGGCGCGCGGACTGCTGGTAAGCGGCCGAGGTCAGGATCAGCCGATGGATCGGCTTCCAGCGCCAACCGTGCGCGGTGAACTCGCGCGCCAGCCAGTCGAGCAACTCGGGATGAGTGGGAAGCTCACCGACGCGGCCGAAGTCGCCCGAGGTGGCGACCAGGCCCCGGCCGAAGTGATATTGCCAGATCCGGTTGACGATGACCCGGGTCGAGAGCGGGTTGTCGGGCCGGCTCAGCCAACGCGCCAGCGCCAGCCGGCGGCCGGTCGATCGAGGCGCCGCGGGGGATGGCTCGATCCGGGCCGGTGCGGGATCGAGGGCCGACAAGAACCCCGGCGCGATCGGCTCCGACTTCCGCTCGCCGGGGATCATCGTCGGCGGCGCGATCGGCCCGACATCCGTCGCCGCGAGTACCGGGCCGGCCTCGATCGGCTTCAGGGCATCGAACCGCCGGAGCTGCTTCTGCAACTCGGCCCAGCGCGCCTTGTCCGCACCCTTGAGAACCGCCGGGACCTGCTCGTGTTCATAGGCTATCTGGCGATAGGCCAGGGCGCCGATCTGGCGCTCCAGCGGAGTTCGATCCGCGTCGGGCCTGGCGAGCAGGGCCTTGATCTCGTCCTGGAACTTGGCGGTCGCGGAAGCGGTCCCCTTATCGCGATACGGCCGGGCGATCGCATCCAACTGGCGAAGGATGCCGGCCGCGGCTTTCTCCCAGGTGGCGCGCTTCGACTGGGACTCGAGACACTCTGACCGCGTAGCCGACGTCAGGTCATCCCGCGGCATGATCGGCGTGAAGAACGCCTGGAGCCGGTAATAGTCGGCCTGGAGGATCGGGTCGAACTTGTGGTCGTGGCATCGGGCGCAGCCGATGCCCAGCCCGAGGAACACCTCGCCGGTGACGTCGGTGATGTCGTTGAGGATGTCGGCCCATTGCCCGCGCACGTCTCGCTGGTTGTACTCGTAGGTGCCCAGCCGGAGATATCCGGTCGCAATTCGCAGCTCGGGGTCCTCGGGATCGAGCTCGTCGCCCGCGAGCTGCTCGGTCAGGAATCGGTCGTAGGGTTTATCGGTGTTGAACGCGTGGACCACGTAGTCGCGATAACGCCAGGCGCCGGGACGATAGGCGTCCTGGCGATATCCGTCGGATTCGGCGTAGCGGACGAGGTCGAGCCAGTGGCGCGCCCAGCGCTGGCCGTATCGGGGTGAGGCAAGCCAGCGGTTGACGAGCCGCTCGTAGGCATCCGGCCGGTCATCGGCCAGGAATGCGTCGACTTGGTCGGGGGAGGGGGGGAGTCCGGTCAGGTCGAAGGCCACGCGGCGGATCAGGGTCGCCTTGTCGGCCTCGGGGGCGGGCGTCAGGCCGTGGTCGCGCAGGCCGTGGAGGATGAACCGGTCGATGGGATTGCTGGACCAGTCGGACCACGTGGCGCGCTCATTCGCCGACGGCTCGGGGACCGGGGGGCGGCGGAGCGGCTGGAACGACCACAAGGGAGGGCCGTCGCGGAAGGAAGCACCCGCCGGATTCGCGCCGGCGACCGTCGTGGCGTGGGCCGCGGCGCGATCGCGGGCCGGCCAGGGGGCGCCCATCGAGACCCATCGCGCGAGTGCGGCGGCCTTTTCCGGGGCCAGCTTGCCGGTCGGGGGCATTTCGAGGCCATCGTAGTTGATCGCCTCGACAACCAGGCTCTCCGCGGGTTTCCCAGGCACGACGGCCGGTCCCGATTCGCCGCCCTTCAGGATCGCCTCGAGCGAGTCGAGCCGCAAGCCCCCCTTTTGCTTCTTCGCGCCATGGCACGAATAGCAGTTCTCGGCCAGGAGCGGCCGGACGCTCTGCTCGAAGAATCGCTCGCGAGCGGCCCTCACCTCGCCGGTGGGCTCGCCACCCGGAGATTCGGCCGGATGTCCGAGGATCGCGATTCCCAGCAGCACCCCGATCACGGGGCCGGAGCCGAGCGGCTTCGCGTGCGACCGTTGCCAGAGCCTCATTACCTGGGCCCTCGATCCCTCGGGAAACGTGGCCGTTCCGTCAGACCGGATTCCCTCGAACGGACTGCCGGATCCGAATGTTTAACAAGGGTCCATCATACGGTGAGAAATCGCGTGACGCAACGATCTCGCCGCCGCCGCGGATCGAAAGCCTATCGGACATATTGCGACACGAACTGAAGATAAGCCTTCTCTCCCGGGTGGAGGTGCGAGTGCCTGCGGACCGAGTCTCGTACCGTGCGTAAGCCGGCCCGCCAAAGCTCGTCCGAGACGTCTTCTCGAGTCGACCGTATCGTCTGCAACAGCTCGCACAACATCTCGACTTGTGGACTCGTGTCCTCGCCCGCGCCGCCCCGCTGCATCTCCTCCCGAAGGGCCGCATCAACCATGCGATCGTCAATACTCCGATCCTCGCGGGCCAAGGTGACCAGGGCGAATTCAATGTTCTGCAAGACATCCAGATGATCGCGCGACATTTGCTTCATGCTCATCTTGGACTCACGATCGTGCTGGTAGACATGGACGACGTCCTTGTCCTTGAAAAGCCGCTTGGGAAGTTTGGGTTGTTTCGCCATGTGGCCCCCTTCGACCAGCACGCTGGTCAACTCATGGATCAGGAGTCAAGACACCATGCACCTACCCCGATCGACCCGGTAGGAATTGTACCGGCCGCTCGGGGGTAGATACAGGGCTTCGGGATCGGTCGGGAGGGCGGAGGTGGCGACCGAGTCGGTCGGGGGAATGACCGTGAGATGATTCCCTGGTTGCAATCAGTTCAGCAGATCGCGCCAGGCGAAGAAGGCTTCGATCCATTCGTGGCCATGGGGCCGGGGCTCGACCCACTCCAGCATGCTGATGTTGACGACCCGCGTCTTGTCCTTGGCCTTGCACACGGCGTTGAGGCCGTAGCCGTTCTTCGGCCACTCGAGACGAACGCATTCGACCTCTTCGCCGGCGATCCGCGCGGGGAAGGGGCAAACGACTTCCTCGCGGATCACGCTCAGCAAGCCGGCATGTTCGTCGCTCTCGTCAAGACTGTCCCTGGTCGCCTGGTCGATCAAGGAGCGAAGTCGGACGCCGTCCGACCGGGTGGGACTCTTTTCCAGGGTCGCGCTGCGTCCCAGATGCAGATTCCAGCTCATGGATGGTCTCACATGTTGGATTCGCTGTCGGTTTCGGTGCGATGCGATCTCGGGGGACATGTCAAGCAAAGGGGAGCATCGGTTGAGTTAGGCTCAGTTGGAGATATTATACTCGATGCCGAGCCGGATCCGGATTTCTACTTGAAGATCCACGCCGGAGAGTTGAGTGGATGAGGACACACCTTCATGAGAACCATGATGTGTGCGGACTGGAGCTCTGGGAGCTCATGGAACAAAACGACCGGATGATGATCGACGGTCAGTCCGGGGAGTTGCCCCGGTTGTTGGCTGAGACTGAGGGTGACGGCAGAGTGGAGAGGTCGTTCTCTCGCCATGGGAACAGGGAGACCACTCAGCACCACCGTCTACCACGGCTTTGAGTTCTCACCGATACCTTACGATACACAACGCTCGCGGAAAGATTCAAGATGGACGCGCGCAGGAGATCGAATTGATGCGCCTTGCACAAGGAGATCCAGGTCCGGGGGGTGGGTTGACGGCCCCACCCTCCGGGCGCTGTGGCCGGCTCAAGGTCTTGCGGGGGATGGATCGTCGGTCTCCGTCCGCGTGATGGTTCCCTTGATCTGCAACGGGTTGGCGCCTCCGATCGAGATGGAGAACGTCCAGGTCTGGGGCTTGGCGAGTTTCTCAGCCTTGGCGGTTGTGCAGGCCGTGTCGATCTTGGCGACGCGGGGACCGATCGCGCGGGCGGCCTGATCCTTCGAAGTCAGCTCGGTGCTTGCGGTCCCCGTTACGCCGCACGGAGCGGTGGGCCAGAGGATGGCCGCGAGCTCGGGCATCGCCACGCACCGAGGCGCCGGGGGAATGTCGTTGAGGGAGATGATCCGGGGCACTTCGTCCTTCGAGAACCGTTCCGGATCGAATGAGGCGGTCATCGCCCGAAGGTCCCGCTTGCCGGCGCGGCGGGTGACCTGGGTGACCTCGGCCCATCGCGGCGGCGTGGGACTCGGAGGTGGTGCCGGCATCGCGGCCTTCTCCGACGCATCGGCCGCCATGGGTTTGGATGGTCGGATCTCTACCGCCCGAACATACGCTTTTCGCGGATGAGGTCCCTCGGCGATCGCGATCCCCCGGTCGGTCAGCAGCGTCCCCTTGGCCTCGGCCAGGGCGGCCAGGCCGATGTTGTAGGTCGACTTGTACTGGGCCTCGGTGGCGACGGCCGTGGCGTACTGGCTGACGGCGTCGAGGAAGCGATCGATCGTGACCCGGCCTTCTTCGTAATACGCGCGCTGGGCATCGAGCCGCTGGGCGGCGGCCTGGCGGAGCCGGGACGCCGTCTTGTACTGCTTGTAGTTGGCGTTGACCATGAGGAAGAATCGAGCGAGCGAGTGAGTCGTCTGGTGGACGACTTGCTGGAGATAGGCTCGGGAGCGCAGGAGGATGTATTGGGCCTGGCGAGAGTTCGCCAGTGGAGAGCGCGTTGCCAGAGGCATCTGGAAAACTAATCCGGTCTGCCAGCTCAGGAAACCCTTGTCATCGTCGGAATTCGCGTCTGTGCATGTGACCTTTGCGGGCGTGCGAGCCAACGGTTCGAGCATCTTAAGTGTCCTGCTGAGCATGACGGCAGAAAGCGAGTCCAACTGCTGGCCCAGACCGTTGATCTGGTCGAGGGTCCTCAGGCTCTGTTCCGGCAGTAATTGGTTGCGGGCGAGCAGGAGCCGTAGCTCCGCGACCCGAACCAGAAGTTGTTGCTCTTCGATGTCCGGCTGCTCGTCCATCATCTCGCTCAGGCAGGTATCCCAGTCAAACTCCACGCGTTCTTCCGCCGGGGGCGTGACCGGGATGATCCGGCGATTGTCGGCCGGAGGTAGGCCGAGGAGGTTCCGCAACTGGCGTTCGGTCGTGATCACGTCCGAAGTGCGGGTCACCAGGTCGAGCTTGAATTGCTCGAGCCGCTGGGCGGCCTCGGCGACATCGGCGACTGTGCCGCGCCCGACCTGGTATTCCGCCTGCTCGCGATCGAGAATCTCCTGGCCCAGGCTGACCGCCCGATCGGCGGCCCAGAGCTGGACGTGCGCCTGGGCCAGGTTCCAGTACTGTTGCTCGACCGAGCGAACCTCCGCCATGATCTCGGCCTTGAACCGCCAGACGGGGGCATCCGCGTTGAGCCGGGCGATCACGATCGGAGCAGGTTTTGCATCGGACAGCTTCGTGGGGGTCTCGGGCTTCTCGGGGTCGGTTCGAATCCGCCGATGGGAATGCCCTGAGCACCGAAGGCGATGACGCGCACGACCTCGTTATTGTCCAGCGCGATGCGGATCGCCGCGTCAAGCGTCAATGGCCAGGATTCCGGGGCTTCCGGTTCGCTGGTCGTCCGTGGCCTCTTGACTTTGGGGAGCTGCACCTCCAGCGTCGAGGAGAGGATCTTCGCGGGCACTGCGGTCTTGTCTTCGAGTGGGATGCCCGGAGGGGTTTTCGCATCGCAGCCGGTGGCTTCCGCGATCCTGGCGCACGCGGCGTCCTTCGCCTCATCGAGCAGATAGGTCACGAGTCGCTCGGCGACACAGATCCGCCACCTTCGCCAGAACGCCGGGCTTGCGACAATCCGCCTTCACAACGGCGCAAGCCTGGCAGACGATCGCCATGGACGCCTTGCGACACGACTCGCTCTTGATCAACTCGGGACCGCAACAGTCGATCCTGACCGCGAATGAAGGGCTTGGGGGCCTGGGCTGACTGGGCTGCTGGTCCTGTGCGCCCATCAGGGCCAGGGCCAGAACGCTCCACGACAGGTTCATGGGAGTCCCTCCTCCATGCCGAAGAAATGATTCGCATCCGTGCCGGCTCAATTCAATAGGGACTCCCTGCGCAGAGTTCTTCCCGGTCGTCGCTCGGGAATTCGAGGGAATCCCGGCGTGAGACGCCATCCCTGCATGATTCAATGCTTTATCGCACCGCCCACTTCAGCACCGTCAGCGAGAGCGGCGGAAACGCGTAATCGAACCGGGGCGACGAGACCGCGAAGGTCGAGCGGGTCGGGACCACGCGTTCGGGATCGGCGAAGCTGTTGGTGACATCGGGCTCGCCGGCATGCTTCGTGTCGGCGAGAGTCCAGACCTCGAGCGTCTGACCATCGTGCCCGAATGCGGAGAAGTCCAGCGGACGCGCGATCGCCTCGGGCCGGTCATTCACCGCCATCAGGATGACGGCTTTCCCATCGGCCGAGAGCGTGGCGCTGAGGTCGGGTACCGAGATGGATGGCAGGGGCGAGTCGATCTTCAGCGGGCGATCGCCGGCCATCGTCGCATAGAGCATCTGCGCATGGTAGGTCGGGGTCTTGTAGAGTCGATGGTTATCCGTCTGGATGAAGCCCGAGCAGAAGCTGTTGACGATGTTGGACCGATTGGCGATCGGTACGAGGTCGCAATGGCGATGGAGTAGGTTTTGATATCTGGAGCAGGCCAGGGCGTTCTCCAGCGTCCAGAGCCGCGCGCGACGCGGTCCGGCGTCGCCGGCCGTCGTGTTCCACTCGGTGACTCCCACCCGGATCGTCCGCCCAGGCGCCAGCTCGTGCAGCAACCGGCGAATCGATTCGAAGTCGGCGTCGCATCCCGCGAGATTGGCACAGTCGTAATGGTGCGGAGATACGTAGTCGAGCCAGTCCCTGGCTCCGCGGAGCACGCCCGGCTTCGGATAGGACGAGAGCAGCTCGATCTTCGGGTCGGCCAGCTTCATCGCCCGGCAGAATTCGGGCAGCCGCTTCTCGTAGTCGGGCCCGCTCTGCTCGTTGCCGACCTGCCAGTATCGGATGTGATACGGTTCGGGATGTCCAAACTTGGCCCGGAGCGCACCGAACGGGGTCTGGACGTCTCCGTTGAAGTACTGGACCTGATCGGCGGCTTCCTGGGCGGTGCGGCCGACGATTCGGACGCAGATCAGCGGTTCGGCCCCCACGAGCCGGCAGAACTGGACGATTTCCTCCAGGCCGGGACCGGTAGGCTGCAATCCCCCCCAGGCGCGCAGGGGCTTGCGGCGATCGGGGTCGCCGATCGTGTCGCGCCACTCGAAATCGCCGGCGTTGACGACGTCGACCGCGCTGCCGCCGAACCGGATCACGCCCGGCTTCATGTCGCGGACCGCCTCGACCACGTCGCGCCGCCAGCCGCCGATCGCGTCCTCGGGCATCAGGCTGGCGCTATCCAGCCAGAGCGTCCCCGGCCCGTGGAACTCGATGGAGATCGTCGCGTGCGCATCGGTAGCGGTCGGGATGAGCCGGGCGCGGTACTTCACCCACTCGGCCGTGGGCTCGAGATCGGCCGTCGCGTAGACGGTCCCCTCGCGATGCAAGCGGACCCGCACCGGGCCGGGCGTCCCCGTCTTCTTCAGGTAGCAGGAAAATGTGCAACTGAGTCCCTGTTGAACCGCGATCCCGTCTTGCGCGATGCCGAGCGTGCACGGCACGACTTCCGCGGCGGTGATCCGGTACGAGACCGTGCCGCCGATCTTCGTCGACGGATCGCGCTCGAACCGGCCGCGATTGGTCGCCCCGCAGGGATACCAGGGGTGCTGTCGAAAATCGGTCTCCTTGAGGTAATGCAGCAACGTATACGGGCTCAGGCCCTCGAAGTTGCCGTCGCAGAGCTTGTCGGCCCACATTCCCGGGACCAGGTCGCAGAGATACTCGATGAACTGGCCGTACTGGCCGGGCTCGATTCGGCCGGGGCGCAACGGTTCTCGAGTGATGACCGCCGGCGTGCGCGCGGGCTCGAACGCCTCGAGCTGCAGGCCGTCGAACCAGGCCGTGCCGCGTCCCTTGCCGAAGCCCACGAGGAACGGCGCGATCCGCACGCGACCGTCGGCCGGTGCCTGAAAGACCAGGACGACCTCGGTCCAGTCGGTATCGCCTCGATGACTCGCGCCCGCCGCGATCGGTACACGGTTACCCGCGGTCTGGACCTGATACGTCCCGCAGACCGGCGCATCGAGCGGGTCGAGACCGCGGGTGCGCACCCAGCCGCGGAACCGGTACCATCCTCCGGGCCGGACTTCGACCTCCTGTCCCAGCGCCGTGTCCGTCGGTGCCTCGGCCGAGACCCTCAGGGAATGCCGCCCTTCCCGAAAGACCTCCTCATCCGACTCAACCTTCGCCTCGGCCCCATAGGTCACCACTTGCCATCCCTCGAGGAACGACTGCGCCTCAAATCCCGGGTTCCGCGGCGCGGTGAGGCATTTGTCCTCTCTTTCAGACGCGACACCAATCCCGAATAGCACGAACGACAACGGGACAAGGCCCAGCATTGGCGGACTCCGTCATGTCTCTGCCGAGGGCAGCAAGTGGAGCGATCCCGATCGGGTGAGGGCTAGCGTATCACTCGATCGGGAGGACTTCCACACCGTGCTCCAGGAGACATGCCGGGACTTCAGTTTCCAGGATCACTGTCGGGTGTCCCTGGGCGAGCCCGATCTTTCAAGGAACTCGAGCTGTGATCGAGTGGTAGGCGCCGTCGCTTGCGGAGTGGACGGTCAACTGAAGTACGCCGTCGGGTGCGGCGTTGTTGATGACCCAGGTCAAATGGCCGTGCTGCTGGATGGAGTAGCCGTTGGCCGCGTGGATCACGTCGCCGGCGCGAAGGCCGGCCTGCTCCGCCGGAGAACCCGGGTACACCTGGACCACCTGCATCCCTTGCGTATCGCCATCCTGAACCGCCACCTCGTCGATGCCCAGGAAACGCCCCTGCGCCGGCACCGCTACGGCCGCTCCCTGCGCAGCGTATCCATAGGCGGGGTTGACGTACGAATAATTGGGATAGCCATAACCATAATTGGAGTATGGATATCCATATCCGTATCCATAGCCTCCGTATCCATAACCGCCGTATCCATAGCCTCCGTATCCGTAACCGCCGAAGCCGAGGTAACCACCGGGCCAGAATCCATTGGAGTATCCGTAACCGCCGTTGTGGTAGCCACCGTGGTGATAGGTGCTGGAATGAGTGCCTCCGGAGTGGTGTCCTCCGCTGCTGTGTCCGCCGCCGCTGTGTCCGCCGCCGCCGTGTCCGCCGCCACCACCGTGCCCGCCGCCACCTCCGCCACCACCATGGGCGAAGGCGGAGGGTCCGGGAATCGTCCAGGCCGCCAGCGCCAGGACAAGGGCAAGGATCGGAAGCCGCGCGCCGCACCGCCATGAGGAATTCATCAACGTGCTCCTTTTCGCACCAGTCGCCCTGATCTCCGGATCTCAGGCCCCGGCCGGGAGTCCTCGTCGGGTTTTCACACCGCCCGATATCCTCGATACGATCCCGGCGGAGTCGATGGTCCACGGTGCGATCGCATTTTCCGAGGATTGCATCCGGCAACGATGCAATTCCACCGCCGGAGGGGCCCCGAAGGGCGATGGAACGCCTCCTGCGAGGGATCGATCATCGGTGAGGCGGGTCTTGGTTCGCCGTCCCTGATCTGGCATGATCGGAAATTCGATTACCTGCCTGCTGCGAGTGCTCGGACTCCCGGACCATCCCCGGTACCGGGGTTAGGGACCCTTGAAAAACCTCGAATAAGGAGCTCTTGATGAAGAGCCAGTGGAAGCCTTCGCGTTTCATTTCGGCGGGCGTGGCCACCGTCCTCTTGCTGGCGGTCGCGGCGCAACCTCCCGTCGTTCGGGCTGATGTGAAACTTCCGGCGATCTTCGGGACCCACATGGTCCTCCAGCGCGATCAGAAAGACCGGGTCTGGGGCTGGGCCGAGCCTGGTGAGGAGATCAACGTCGAGATCTCCGGCCAGAGCAAGACCGCGAAGGCGGGCCCGGACGGCGCCTGGCAGGTCGTCCTGGACCCGATGCCGGCGGGAGGACCGCACACCTTGACGATCCGGGGCAAGAACACGGTCAAGCTCGATGACGTGCTCGTGGGCGAGGTCTGGATCTGCTCGGGCCAGTCCAACATGGAGTGGGCGGTGGGGGCGGCCAAGGATGGGGATCTCGAGGTCATGACGGCGAAGTATCCGGGGATCCGGCTGATCTCCGTGCCGACCCTCGGGACCCAGGAGCCGCAGAAAGACTTTCGCGGCCAATGGGCGCCCTGCCGGCCGGAAACCGTCGGCAGCTTCTCCGCGGTCGGTTACTTCTTCGGCCGGCAGTTGCACCAGACGCTGGGCGTGCCGATTGGCCTGATCGACGACGCCTGGGGCGGCTCGGCGTGCGAGGCGTGGATTCGCCGCGACCGGCTGGCCGCCGATGCGAAGTACGCCCCGTTGCTTCAGAAATGGGAGGAGACCGAGAAGAACTACGCGAAGGCCAAGACCGAGGGCAAGGCGCCGTCCCGGAACCTCGAGGGCCAGATGCGCGGGAATGCTCGGCCGGGAAACATCTACAATGGCGTCCTCAAGCCGACCATCGGCTACGGCATCCGCGGCGTCATCTGGTATCAGGGCGAGTCGAACGCGGGCCGAGCCTATCAGTACCGCGACCTGTTCCCGCTGATGATCCAGAGCTGGCGCGAAGAGTGGGGCCAGGGGGACTTTCCGTTCTACTGGGTGCAGCTCGCCGACTACCTGGCCGAGTCACCCAATCCCAAGCCCAGTGCCTGGGCGGAGCTTCGCGAGGCGCAGACCATGACCATGAGCCGGCTGCCCCATACCGGAGAGGCCGTGATCGTCGACGTCGGCGAGGGCCGGGACATCCATCCCCGGAATAAGCAGGATGTCGGCCATCGGCTGGCCCGCTGGGCCCTGGCCGCGACTACGGCGTCCAGATTGCCCATCAGAGCCCGACTTACAAATCCATGACGAAGAACGGCAGCAAGGTCGTGCTCACGTTCGACCATGTCGGGCGGCGGCTCTATACGTTCGACGTCCCGGAGGCGCGCGGATTCACCATCGCTGGCAGCGATCAGAAGTTCGTGAATGCCAAGGCGCGGGTGACCGGTGGGAACAAGGTCGAGGTCTGGTCCGATGAGGTCACGGATCCCGTCGCCGTCCGCTACGCCTGGGCTGACAACCCGGTGTGCAACCTGTATAGCTCCGAGGGCCTGCCCGCCACTCCGTTCCGGACCGACGACTGGCCGGGAGTCACCATTCACAACGTCAAGTAGCCGACTCGATGCAACGAGTGCCCGGCATGGACGCCCCGGGCACTTGGTCCTACACTGGAGATGGAGGGGAATCGGGTACAATTCGAATGGAGGAGTATCGATCATGGCGACAACATTGGAATCTCAAGAGCCGGGCATCAAGGCCAAGGATCGCCGAAAGGAGGCCGCCAACAGCTTGTCACGGGAGACATTTGCGGCTCGGATCACTTTTGAGGTTACGCCCGAGTTCTATGCCGTCCTAGAGCAACTCATGCGTGACACGCGACAAAACCTCGACGAGGTTTTCACCAAGGCCATTGCCCTCTACAAGGCGACAGTCAACTACAAGCGAGAGGGAAAGCATGTCGGAGTTACGGATGAAGCAGAAAGGTTGGACACAGAGTTCGTCGGGATTGGGCATGAGGTTAACGGGTTATGACGAGCAAGCCAACGCCGAAGGATCTGGGCGAGATCTTGCGCCGGGATGCGTGTCTCGAGACACTGGAATTCAAGGGTCCCGAAGATCCCGAGGATAAACGTCTCCGACGCCGCAAGGATTTCCTCGCGTTCCTGGTCAAAGACCTCCTGGCCTACCTGGTCGCCTTCAGTTTCATCGGTGCGATCGGTACCTATTGCTTTGTCATTCTCCTCAGGCATGGAGCAACCTCGGAGGATGCCCAGAAGGTGTGGCCGATCGTCTCCGGCATCCTTTCCGGCATCGTGGGTATGGTCTTCGGAAGGGCCACCAAGTAGGACGCGGCTGCACCTGTCTCTAATCTCGGGCGCCGCACGTCTCACCCCTCCAGCACTCGCCCCCGAATCTCCATCGGCAGAATGATTGGCGTCGGTGCCTCCTGGGAATCCACCTGCTCATGTTGCATAATGGGCGGTTGTTTAACCTTCGTTTGACTTCGTGAGGGTTGATGGGGGCTAACCGAACCTGGGAGGAGCCGCAGCGATGTCGAACATCAGACCTGAATCGCCGCCAGTTCGTGGGCCGTTCCCTGGCTGTCGCCGGGGTGGGAGCGAGCTTTGCCATCGGCGGAACCAAATCATCGGGCCGGGTCCTGGGGGCCAACGAGACGGTCCGGATCGCCGTGGCCGGGCTCAACGGCAGGGGAAGTGCCCACGTTGGCGGGTTTGCGCCCATGCCGGACGTGCAGATCGCCTACCTGGTCGATCCCGACGCCAAGACCTACGCCGATCGGCTCAAGCAGGTTGACCAGCTCACGAAGCATGCTGGCACGCCACCGGCGACCGAGAAGGACATCCGCAGGGTGCTCGATGACAAGTCGGTGGATGCGATCTCGATCGCAACGCCGAACCACTGGCATGCCTTGATGACGATCTGGGCCTGCCAGGCCGACAAGGACGTCTACGTCGAGAAGCCGTGCAGCCACAACGTCCACGAGGGCCGGATCGCCGTCGAGGCGGCGCGGCGGCATAACCGGATCGTCCAGCACGGGACCCAGAGCCGCTCCGATCTTCGCTGGGCCCAGGCGGTCGCCGCGATCCAGTCGGGCCAGCTCGGCAAGTTACTGGTCTCCCGCGCCCTCTGCTACAAGCCTCGCGGCAGCATCGGAGTCAAGCCGAACGCCATGCCGCCGGCGAACCTGGATTTCGACATCTGGCTCGGCCCGGCACCCCAGCAGCCGTACAACGCCAACTTCGTCCATTACAACTGGCACTGGTTCTGGGACTTCGGCAACGGCGACATCGGCAACCAGGGCGTCCACCAGATGGACATCGCCCGCTGGATGATCCCCACGCGATCCGCCGGTGGCGCGACCTTCCCCAAGAGCGTGCTCAGCCTCGGCGGCCGGTTCGGCTATCACGATCAGGGGCAGACGGCGAACACGCAGATCACGGTGATGGACTTCGGTGACACCCAACTTATCTTCGAGGTCCGCGGATTGCCGACGGGCGGATTCCACGGCACCAAGGTCGGCAACATCGCCCACCTCGAGGCGGGAACCCTCGCGGAAGGGAAGTTTTATCCCAAGGGGAAACGCGAGGCGATCCCCCTGGCGAAAGCGGTGAAGGTCGAGGCCCATCGCGGGCCGGGTCGCGGTCACTTCGGCAACTTCATCGCCGCGGTGAAGAGCCGCAAGGCCGAGGACCTCAATGCCGACATCCTCGAAGGGCATTACTCCGCGGCACTCTGCCACCTGGCCAACATCTCCTACCGGCTGGGCGACGAGGTCCCCTTCAGCAAGTCAACCCATGCCTTTGGTGATGATAAGGAGGCCTTCCGGACGTTCCACAGCATGGAAGAGCATCTCCAGGAGAACAAGGTCGCGCTCGACGGCCTGAAGTATCGCCTCGGCCGCAAGCTCACCGTCGACGCCGCGACCGAGTCGTTCGTCGGCGACTCCGAGGCCAATCACCTCCTCACTCGTGCCTATCGCGAACCGTTCGTGGTGCCCGATCGGATCGCGTGAGGTCGATGCCTTCCGAGTCGTGAGAAAACGCCTCCCGGGCCGGATTCGGTCGGGGAGGCGTTGCGTTTATGGCCGCCTCTGAGGACGATATCCCTTCGGCACGGCCGATGTTCTAGTGTACTTTGGGGCGCATGGGATGAGCCCGACCGGTCCGCGACACGCGTCGGACCCTGGGACCTCGCCCAGAAACGTGCCGCCGATGGTCCAATCAAGGCATCATCGTCGGACGAATCGGATCGATCCGGCGGTTGCGGTGTGATCTCGCGGGTATCCGAAGGCCCAGGACTCCGAGCCCAGGCTTTCCTTCCCGGCGGACAACAGGGGTGATCGGAATGACCTTTCGAAAGCTGAGATTTCATGTCTTCCTGGTGAGTACGTTCGGTCTCCTGGGCTCGATCGGGACGGCGCAGGGACAAACGATCGTCATCACGGCCAAGTCGCTGACCCAACTGGGCGACGACCTCGAGTACCTGATCAAGACGGTGGCTCCCGAGGGCGACCCGATGGCCCAGGCCGTGCTCAATGGGTTGGCCCAGTTCAAGTCAGGAGCGCTGATCAAGGGCCTGGACCAGGGTCGCGGATTCGGCGTGGCCGTCACGTTGCCCAAGGATTTTCCTCAAGGCAGCCCTCCCACAATTGTAGCCGCCGTGCCGGTCACCGACCTCGGCCAGTTCCTGGCCTCCTTGAAGGAGCATGGATTGGCGGTCGACGATCAGGCCGGCATCGTGGGGTTCTCTCACAGCGTGACGGCTCCCGGCGGGAACCCCACGGTCTACGTCCTGGAATCCAAGGGATACGCCCTGTTCTCGCTCGTACCGGGCGGGGCCGACCAGCTCAAGGCCCTCGATCCGTCTGACTGGAAGCCGAAGGACCGGGCCGAACCCGCGCTGAACGTGAAGATCCGGCTTTCGGAGATCCCCGAGGCCCTCAAGGAACAAGTGCTCGCCCAGATCGAAGCGCAGGCCGACCAGCAGAACGAGCGGAAGCCGGGCGAGAAAGACGCCGAATACCGGGCCCGCCTGAGCGGCCAGAAGTTCGCCATCGAGGCCGTCAAGAGCCTGATTCGAGACGGAGAGGCGATCGCCCTCGATCTCGATGTGAATCGCAAGACCTCGGAGGTCGCCCTCGAGTTCACCATGAGTGGGAAGCCGAACTCCGCGATGGCGAAGACGCTACGGGGCCTGAACGGTCGCCGGAGCCGCTTTCAGGGCCTGAGCAAGGATTCCGTCATGGCAACCTGGGCCAGCTTCCCGGTCGCCAAGGAGTTCCGGGACGTGATGCTCGAGGCCTTCGACCAGGCGGCGAAGGACGGCTTGGCGAAGCTGGATACCGAGCAGGAGAAGAAGCTCGCCTCGCGCATGACCGAGCTCGTGAGGTCCAACCTCAATGCGCCCGAGATCGATCTGGGTATGACGATCGAGGGGACCTCGACGGCGGGCCCGGGTGCGCCCGGTTCTCGCTGCTGGGCGGAATGACGGTCCAGAAGGGTGGAGAGTTCGAGCGGCTGGTTCGCGAGGCCGCCACCACGATCAAGCCCGACGACAAGGTCAAGGTTACATTCGACGTCGCCAAGGCGGCAGACGGGACCGCGATCCATCAGATGAGCGGCCCCTTCGACGAGAAAGACGCGGACCTGACCAAGCATTTCGGCAAGGCCTCGTTGTTGTTCGCCTTTCGCGAGGATGCAATCCTGTTCTCCTTCGGCGAGGACGGACTGCCACCGCTCCGGAAGGCGATGGCGGCATTGTCGAACCCGGCTGCCTCCGAACTGGATGAGCCCGTCGCGATCCTGATGCACGTCGCAAACGCCGGAGCTTTCGCCGAAACGAATCAGGAGACGTTCCGCCGGGCGGCCGCCGAGGTGTTACAGGGAGCGAACGCCAAGCGCGATCGCATCCATTTCGGCCTCAAGGGCGAGGGCGACACGATTCGCCTCCGCCTGGCGGTTGACGTGCCGGCCCTCAAGCTGTTGGCCACGTTCGGCAGTCAACTCCCGAAATAGCCGTGACCGCCCTCATGTGGCGTCGAGCCAGGCCGCCCCTCAGGGAGCGGATTCTGGCTCGATGCCCGTGCTGGATTTGAGTTGGCCCCGCCGCCCTGCCAACGGCCTCGGCATCCAGCGGAGATAGCGGGCAAGATCGGAATAGTCGTCGGTCCAGACTCGCGTGTCCGGGCCGAGCAATGGGCGGCGCCATCGCGTGTCGGTGGTCAGTGCTCCCAGGCCGCCGTCTGTCGCGGCCAGCACCGCCCAGATTGACGGTTGCTTGCCGGTGTCCCGTTCCTCGGGGCTGAGCTCCGTATCGTAGTTGATCCGACAGATCAACCCGGCATCCTCCGCTTGCCGGCCGATCACCGGCTCGAGGTCGACGTAGCGCGTTGACAGGTTGACGGCCAGCACGCCCTCATCAGCCAGCTTGGAGCGATAGAGTACGATCGCCTCGCGCGTCAGCAGGTGAACCGGCAATGCGTCAGAGCTGAACGCGTCGAGGACAATGATCTGATAGGCGTGATCGGGCGCGTCGCGGAGTCGGAGCCGGGCGTCGCCCACGACGACGTCGAGCGCCTTCGCGTCGCAGTCCCGCAGATAGGTGAAATAGCGCGGATCGCGGGCGATCCGCTCGATGGCCGGGTCGATCTCGTAGAACGTCCAGCGCTCGGCGGAATTGGCGTAGGCGGCGAGCGAGCCCGCCCCCAGGCCGACGACGGCGATTCGCGTCCCCGGCCGGCCCCGTATCGGCCCGATCGCGGCGAAGAGCTGGCCGATCGGGCCGGAACTGGAGTAATACGTCGAGGGATCTCGGCTCCGGGCGGGGTCGAGATTCTGCTGGCCGTGCAGCGTGCTGCCGTGGAACAATCGGTGGACGCTCCGCTGCCGATCCTCGGTCACCCGCACCACGCCGAAGAAGCTTCGCTCGATGTGAAGCAGCCGCCCGCTCGGTCCTTGCGACAGGCCCCCGGCCAGCAGGATGGCCCCGGCCACCACCGCGAATCGGATCGGCCGGCGTCGAGCGGTCACGCAGGCCGAGATCCCCAGGCCGGCCGCGATCGTGATCCCCAAGGCTCCGAACGTCGAGTCCGCCAGGCCCATTCGATTCGTCGTCAACAGCACCGTTAGCAGAAAGACGGTCGCGGGGAGGAGCGCATCGTTCCACCATTCCTTGCGAGTCCCTCGCCAGAGCCGGCCCTCTCGCCCCGACGCCACCAGGCAGCCCAGGATCACCGCGAGCGGATACTCGACGACCCGGCTGAAAATCACGGGCGCGATCAGCGCGTTGAAAACACCGCCCAGCAATCCTCCCGCCGCCATGGTCACATAGTACACCGAGAGGTATCGAGCCGCCGGCCGCCGCCCTGCGAGCACGCCATGGCACGCCGTCGCGCCCGCCAAGAATGTCAGCAAGTGGAGCGGTATCCAGACAGCATGGACGAATCCCGCGGTCATCACCAGGACCAGCGGCAGGACCAGAACGGGCAGGGCCCGCGAGGCGAGCCGCACGAGGGCCGTTGACCCGCCGGAGAAGGCGATGATGAAGCTCAGAAGATAGAGCGCGAGAGGGATGGCCCAGAGGAGCGGGATGGCCGCCAGATCGGTGGTCAGGTAGGTGGTGACCCCCATGAGCCAGCTCGAGGGGATGGAGACCAGGACGAGCCAGTGAAGCACGGTCCGCATCGTTGGCCTCGCGGCCACTCCCCCGTCTTCGGCGTCGGGACGATCGCCCCCGGATGCGGTCGAGGCCCCGCGCGTCCGGCTCAGCCGGCGCGCGGCGATTCCGCAGGCGATCATCAGGAGCCCGAGGACCACGAAGCCGGCGCGCCAGACACGAGCTTGCGCGGGGAGACTCGAATGGGGCTCGATGGCGAACGGGTAACAGAGCAGCGCCAGCAGACTGCCGGCATTGCTGGCCGCGTAGAGGAAATAGGGATCGCGAGCCCGGGGATGTCCGGTCTCCGCGAACCAGCGTTGCACCAGTGGGGACGTTGAAGCGACCAGCAACAGCGGGAGTGATGTCGAGATCCAGAGGATTCCCAGCAGGCTGCCGGCTGGGCTCCTCTCGATCTCGGCCGGTACCGTGACGCCGACCGACAGGCTGAGCGGCTGCATCAGGTAGGCCAGGAAAAGCAGGACGGCGAGCACGGCCAGGAACGGCATCGAGATTCGCCGTCGTTCGATGCCCATGCCGGCCGGGAGATCGCCCGACAGCGCATACCCCAGCAGCAGCATGACCTGGAAGTAGACCAGGCACGAATTCCAGACCGCGGGGGTTCCCCCGAAGCGGGGCAGGACCATCTTGCCGATCATCGGCTCTGCCGAGAACAACAAGACCGCCGCGAGGAACGAGGTCAGACTGAAAAGGACGACGATTCCCAGCTTCATGGATTGCAGGTCCTCGGATACCGCTCCACCTTACCCAGGCCGTTGTGCTCCTGGCGAGGGCGAGGCTCGGGGAATACCTCGTCCTCCCGGGTGGGATCATTGAGGCCGGTGCAGGGCCACGAACGATTCTCGGAGAGGCGAGGCATGGACCGATCCGCTACAATGCCGAGGGAGTGCAGACAACTGAGAGTCAGTCCCAGAAGGGCGAGCGGGGGGCGTCAGCCCCATGTCCGGTGAGCGACGGACCTCCAAGACAGGGGGCTGACGCCCCCCGCTCGCCCGGACCAGCCCCTTCTGGGACAGACTCTGAGTCATGCAGGCTCTGATAGCTGGTGACGATTTCAAGAGGGGTTCGAGAAGCGTCAAAGGCGGTCGGTAGGGTGCGCTGCCAGCATCGAGGCGCAGTCCCCGGCCGGCCCGGTGCTCACGGGGCACCCTACCAGATTTCCGGAAGATTTGGGGATTCTCCTTGCCAACGATCCATCGACGGATTGCCAGCCGGCTCCGGTTTCGCGAGTACCTGAGGAACTTCCGTTCCGGCTTGAAGCGGACGGACTTCCCGCAACCCGATCCGGCGAAGCCAGCGACGAAGCACCGCTCATTGGGGCAATTGTACGGCGAGTTGTATCGTCTGTTGATCGGTTATCGCCTCACGCTCGCGACGGCGCTCGCGGCCCTCTCGCTGGCGACGCTGCTAAAGCTGGTACCCCCCGCGGCGACGAAGGCGGCGATCGATTACGTCATGCTGGGGCATCCGGTGCCGGACTGGGTCGAGGCGTGGAGCCCCGTACCGATCCCCACGTCGCCGCGGATCCGGCTGGCCGCACTGGTCGCGATCGTGATGGCCGTGTCGGTGCTCGGCAAGTTCCTGGGCCTCTCGAGTCGATGGCAGGCCACGCGGATGACGAAACGCGTCCAGGTCGCGGTCCGGCGCAAAGTCTACGAGCACGCCATGCGCCTGCCGCTCCACCGCGTGTATCAGCTCAAGTCTGGCGGGGCGTCGAGCGTGTTGCGCGAAGATGCCGGTGGGGTGGGCGAGCTCATCTTCAGCATGCTGTACAATCCCTGGGCGGCGGTCGTCCAGTTCGTGGGTGGACTGATCGTCATGGCGTTGGTGGACTGGCGGCTCCTGCTCGGCGCGCTATTGCTCGTGCCGGGCGTGTATTATTCCGATCTGACCTGGAATCGCCGGATTCGCCCGCTGTTCCGCGACGTCCGCAAGGAGCGCCAGGAGATCGACAGCCAGACGACCGAGGTCTTCGGCGGGATGCGGGTGGTGCGGGCCTTCGGGCGACAGCGGAGCGAGTCGGCCCGGTTCATGGGCCAGAACCACTTCATGGCGCGCCTGGAGCTCTACGTCTGGTGGCTCTCTCGCCTCATCGAACTCCTGTGGGAGTTCATCCTGCCGATGGCCTCGGTGGCGCTGCTGTTCTACGGCGGCCTCCAGGTGATCGACGGCCGGCTCTCGATGGGCGACCTGATGATGTTCCTGGTCTACCTGGCCATGCTGCTGGAGCCGATGGCCGTGCTGGCGACCAGCGTCACGCAGTTCCAGAACAACCTCGCCGGCTTCGACCGGGTGCTGGACCTGTTATCCGAGCGCCGGGAGATGGACGATTGCCCGGGTAACCGCCCGGTGGTCAAGGGCGCGGTGGCCGGCCGGATTTCTCTCCGGGATGTCGGCTTCGTGTACCCGGGCACCAATCGAGCGGTGCTCCGCGAGATCGACCTGGAGGTGGAGCCGGGCGAGACGATCGCCCTGGTCGGCCGGAGCGGGTCGGGGAAGACGACGCTCTGCAACCTGATCGCCCGATTCTACGACCCGACCCGCGGCACGATCGCGCTCGATGGGGTCAACCTGCGCGAGATCGCGGTCGAGAGCTACCGCCGGCTGCTGGGGATCGTCGAGCAGGACGTGTTCCTCTTTGATGGCACGATCGCCGAGAACATCGCCTACGGCGACCGCTGGGCGACGCGGGGTCGGATCGTGCAGGCCGCCCTGGCGGCCAATGCCGCCGAGTTCATCGAACGGCTCCCCGAAGGCTACGATTCTCTGATCGGCGAGCGCGGGGTGCGGCTGAGCGGGGGCCAGCGGCAACGGCTCGCCATCGCCCGCGCCATCCTGGCCGATCCGAGGATCTTCATCCTCGACGAGGCCACCAGCAACCTCGACAGCGAGAGCGAACGGCTGATCCAGCAGAGCCTCGCCCAACTCCTTCAGGGCCGGACGTCGTTCGTCATCGCCCACCGACTCAGCACGATCCGGCACGCCGACCGCATCCTGGTGCTCGAGGATGGAGCGATCGTCGAGGTTGGCAGCCACGGCGAGCTGATGTCCGCCAGTGGCCCGTACCGAGATATGGTCGAATTGCAGCGGATCGAGCAGGGGGACGTCTTGGGAAGGATGAAGGATGAAGGTTGAATCAGAGCGGGCTTTGTTCAACCCTCAACCTTCCGGATTCTCTCAAGGGGGGAGAGAGCCGGGCGCCACGGGCGCCCGGCTGTCTGGGTTTCCTCACGAGTCGAGTCGTCCCGAGCCTGCGGGCTCAGTACGAATCCGAGCTGATCACCTCGCCCATGGCCCGGGTTCCCAGCGCCCACCACGTGATGTAGTTGACCGAGTTCTTGACGAAATGCACGGAGCCGTCGGTGAAGCCGACATTCACTCCGCCGGGATGGTTGCTGTTCGCCGAGGGCGCGCCATCAGCGCCGATGAACCCGACGCTCAGAGTCGGTGAGACATTCCAGAGATCGATCGAGTTCTGGCAGGGAGCCGTATTAGGTGTGGTCCAGTGAACGTAGCTCGTCAAGGTGGTATACGCGGGATGTCCCGCGATCATTTCCATGCCGATGGTGCTGGTATACAGGGCCCCCGTGGTGGAGGGAATGTTCTGGCATCCCTTCATGAACAGGACCGCCGGGTTCGCGTTCGTCAGCATGCCGACCCCGACGGAACTCGGTGGCGCGGGGTACGTTCCCTGGAAGATCGCGCGCATGGCGTTAGTCCCCCCCCCGGGATAGACGAGCGAGGTGGTGCCATAAGCGTTGTAGGCGAGGAGCCGTTCGCTGCACAGGGCCGTGTTGGACGTCCCATCCGTGACCGACGCCAGGCGGATGGTCTGGAGCTGGCCCGTCGCAGAAGTGGGCGTGCTCGTGGACATCCCTTCGACGTCGTACCCCGGAGTGATGACACCGCTATAGGGCTGGATCGCCGCCGGACCGCCATAATTACCGACGTAACTGGTCGAGGCGAAGTAGCCGCTGAAACCCGAGTAGCCCGTCGCGCTGAGCGGGTAGAGCTGCTGGTTGCCTGATTCGTCGGGGCAGAGGAGCGAGCTCACCTTCATGGCCGCCGCCGTAACCTGCTGGGGCCCCATGGGTGATACGTTGAAGTTCACCGCGTTGTACACGGGGGTCTGTTCCAGGAACGGCATGATGGAGTAATACCAGGTGAACCCCCACTGGTAGCCGAGCGTGTTGCCCGTCATATTGGCGGCCATGGTCGGCCAACTGGTCTGAGGCGGCAGCGAGCTGTTGGAGGAAATGTAGTTCTGGACCGCCAGCCCGATCTGCTTCAGATTGTTCACGCACTGGGAACGGCGTGCGGCCTCGCGGGCCGCCTGGACCGCCGGCAGCAGTAGGGCGATCAGCACGGCGATGATGGCGATCACAACCAAGAGCTCGATCAGCGTAAATCCGCGATGTTTCGGCTTCATGTGGACCTCAAGAGAATGCCAGGGGCAACATAACCGACGGTTGTCGAACGTGGACTCTCCCTCCGATGGGGAATCCTATCCTTCAACGCACACCGACATCGCTCGCCACGACCAAGCGCCGCCCAGCGGCAGTCTTGGGCAAAAGCTCCGGAGCAACTGCCTCGGACTCTTCCATCGAACCGCCTCGACTCATGGAGGTCATAGCGTCTCGTCAACTTTTCTTGGATCGGACTCGTGAACGAGCGTTGCATGCGCGCTTAAGAATCACAAAACGAAGAACGAGCGCACGGCGACCCGCGCGATGCACCCGAGCGAATCGCGGGAATCCCCGGCCAGGCTCAATGGGACGACGATCCGGACAGTCGCCGTGCCGACCCTCGCACAGGGTCGTGAGTGGCTCGGCGGCCGTTCAACCGCACCAGTGTTTCTTCTCAGCTCGCAGGCGGGTAATCACAAAAACCCGAATTGCATGCCGCTCGGGGAGTGATGGCTCCCGGGATGTCGGCAGCAATCGTGGGTGTTAGACCGAACGAATTCATCAATCAGGATGATACGGGGTCCTAAGCAACTCGTCCAGTCCCTCGACTAAAAAAAGCTCTTTTTCTGTAGATACGCCAGGGAGCAGCGTGTCAGTTTATGCAAGAATTTGCAGAACCAAGGATACTGACATCAACCTAATTGAGCGCTCACGAACGCTGATTCAAGAAAACCCGAGTTTCTTGTCTCGGGATACCGTGGTGTCTCAGATGTCTTGGGCTTCGAACCCCTCGAGGCTCCTTCTTGCCCGGTTCGAAGCCTCTTCATTCTGAAGAGGCGGGATAGAAGGGTCTGTCGATGATGGACCGAAGTCCATACATTCTTGTCATCCCGGGCTCTGGAATCGATTTCTGGTAGAGACCGAGTCTTCCGATGGTGCGGATGCAAGCATGCCGGCAAGTATTCCGCACATGATTCGGTGCTCGGTACGGATCTCCCGAGGTCATCACGCTTTTGGAACGATGCTCGCCGTGTGCCTTTTTTCAATTGCGCTTTTACCGGCAAGATCGTGATAAGGACAGTGGCTGGTGAATCCGGCCTCGCGTCTCCGAGGCGCCATGGAGCGACCTCCAAGGCGATGACGTCGGGGTCGAGGCGCCGCGGGGTCTTGCCTGGCCGGAATCGACGCCGCGATGAAGGGGCACGCAGCCCGGTGGATCCTGCCTGATCGAATGGCCAGGCCCTGCCGGACTGGCCGGGAGAGATGAAGAGGCTGTCGTACGATCGCGAAGGCCTACACCTTTGCACCATTTCTCGAGGAGACTCTCCATGCCATCTCAGACGAAGCACATTCCGCTCGCGGGGAGCCATCGCCCTCCCATGGCGAAATTCAAGATGGTCGGCCCGGTTCATCCGGAGGAACGGGTCGAAGTGACGGTCCGGCTGCGGCCGCGCGCCGCTGTCGGCGGCGGTTCAGGCCGCATCGACCTCGGCCAGGTCGCCCAAGAAACGCCGGTACATGACGCGGGAGGAACTGGCCGACGCCCACGGCGCCTCGGCCGAAGACGTCGCTCGGGTCGAGGCATTTGCCAAGTCACACAAGCTGGCCGTCGTGGAAACGAGCGTGCCCCGGCGCAGCATGATCCTCTCGGGCCGTGCCGCCGATATCGGCACCGCGTTCGGCGTCAAGCTCCAGGAATACACACATCCTGATGGTGGGACCTTCCGCGGTCGCACGGGACCGATCATGATCCCAGCCGACCTCGAGAACATCATGGTCGGCGTGTTCGGACTGGACAATCGTCCCCAGGCGCGGCCGCATTTCCGGCGCCGAGACGTCGCGGCGGGTGCACGTGCATCGGGTGGCGATCTGGCACAGTTCACGCCGCCCCAGATTTCCCAGCTATACGACTTTCCCACGAATGTGGATGGGTCCGGGCAGTGCATCGGGATCATCGAGCTGGGAGGAGGTTTCTCAACGGCCGACCTGGAGACCTACTTCTCCTCGCTGAAGCTGCCCATGCCCAATGTGTCGAGCGTGTCGGTCGATCACGGAAAGAACCAGCCGACTGGCGATCCGGGCGGACCCGACGGTGAGGTGATGCTCGACATCGAAGTGGCGTCGGCCGTCGCGCCCAAGGCGAAGATCGTCGTCTACTTCTGTCCCAACACCGACCAGGGATTCCTGGATGCGATCACCAAGGCGATCCACGATACGGTCAACAAGCCCTCGGTGATCTCGATCAGTTGGGGTGGTCCCGAGTTGAACTGGACCGACCAGGCCATGCAGCAGTTCGACCAGGCCTTCCAGGCCGCGGCTGCCATGGGGATCACCATCTGCGTCGCCTCGGGCGACAACGGATCCAGCGACGGCGTCGATGACGGCGCACCCCACGTCGATTTCCCGGCGTCGAGCCCCAATGTGCTGGCCTGCGGCGGGACGACGTTGAATGCCACCGCCTCGTCGATCGGGAGCGAGGTTGTCTGGAACGATGGTGCCAACGGTGGTTCCACCGGCGGAGGAATCAGCACCGAGTTCCCCCTGCCGGCCTATCAGAAGAGCGCGGGAGTCCCACCCGCGGTGGGTTCCGGCAAGGCCGGCCGGGGATTGCCCGACGTCGCCGGCGACGCGGATCCCAAGACCGGCTACGCCGTACGCGTCGAACGGCGATGATACGGTGATCGGCGGGACCAGCGCGGTGGCCCCGTTGTGGGCCGGACTCATCGCGCTGCTCAACCAGTCGCTCGGACATCCCGTGGGATTCCTCAACCCGATGCTCTACGACACGAGTACTCAGGATGGGGCCTTCCGAGATATCACCAGCGGCACCAACGGCGACTACTTCGCCAAATCGGGCTGGGATCCCTGCTCCGGCTGGGGAGTCGCCGACGGTCAAAAGCTGCTCAAGACCCTATCCTAACGCGGCCTTCGGCCGCAACCCAAGAGGCATTCACGATTCCGAATTCCGGATTCCGGATGAAGGTGGATTCGGGAATCCGGAATCCGGAATCCGGAATCCGGAATTCGGAAAAGGATCCCCCAACTGCGCGCACGGCGCAGGGATCTTACGGAGGAAAACTTTAAGGAGCGGCCGCAACGGATTTCCTCGCGACTCCCGCGCGGAGTCTGGTCAACCAGAGATTTCGAACCGGGTAGGAGCCGGCTCTGTCCCGCGATTCCGATCGAAGGCCAGAGCCCTCCTACCAAAGTCCGAGACATCGACAACACCCCGTCGATGCGCATCCCGGGGGCCGATCCAGGCGGAGGGCGGATATATCCAACTTCAGGCGGGCGAGATAGAATAGAAGTTGGTGGCATTGCTCGAAGCAGGCCGTTGGAGTGTCCCACACGACAGGGCGGACGACGGTCCGCCTTGTCCGGAAGAGATGACCCCCGTTGATGAATGCCCGCTACTCTCCCGCCATCCCTGAAGCTAACGTTGCCGCCCACGATGCTACCGGTCTTGCCGGTCGTGACACCGGAGCGTCCGCACTTGCCGGCCAGCCGCGCCGAGATGGAGGCGCGGGGCTGGGAATCCGTGGATGTGGTGTTTGTCACCGGCGATGCGTACGTCGATCATCCGGCGTTCGCGATGGGGATCCTCGGCCGGGTGCTGGAGGCGGCCGGGTTCCGGGTCGCGATCCTGAGCCAGCCGGACTGGCAGAGCGCCGAGCCCTGGCGGCGATTCGGCCGCCCTCGGCTGTTCTTCGGCATCAGCGGCGGCAACATGGACAGCATGATTAACCACTACACGGCGAACAAGAAAGTTCGCAACGACGACGCCTATTCGCCCGGTGGTCGGATCGGCCTGCGGCCCGACCGTGCCACCATCCCTTACTGCCAGCGCCACCGGGAAGCCTTTCCCGGCGTGCCGATCATCGCCGGTGGCGTGGAAGCCTCGCTCCGCCGGCTCGCCCACTACGACTACTGGAGCGATACCGTCCGGCGGGCCATCATGCTCGACGCCAAGGCCGACCTGGTCGTCTTCGGCATGGGAGAGCACCAGATCGTGACCATCGCCCGAAGGCTCGCGGCCGGTGAGTCGGTGAAGGACCTTCGCGACCTGCGCGGGGTAGCCTACGCCCTGGGTGCCAGCGAATCGGTCCCCGAGGATGCCATCGTCCTCCCCACTTATGAAGAAGTGAAGACCGACAGGCACCGCTTCGCCACGGCAACCAAGATCATCCACCAGGAGACCAACCCACTGAATGCCCGCCGGCTGGTCCAGTATCACGACCGTCAGGCGGTCGTCTGCAACCCGCCGCCGCTCCCGGTCAGCCAGGAGGACATGGACCGGATCTATGGATTGGCCTACACGCGGAAGCCTCACCCGATGTACAAGGGGCAGAAGATCCCCGCCTATGAGGTCGTGAAGGACTCGGTCACGATCATGCGTGGCTGTTTCGGCGGCTGCACGTTCTGCTCGATCACGGCGCATCAGGGGCGAACCATCCAGTCGCGATCGAAGGAATCGATCCTGGACGAGCTGAATCGGATGGGACAAGACGCTCAATTCTCCGGGGTCGTCTCCGACATCGGCGGGCCGACGGCGAACATGTACCAGATGCGCTGCACGCGCCCCGAAGTGGAGGCGCGGTGCAAGCGGCTCTCGTGCGTGCATCCCAAGGTCTGCAAGCTGCTGGGGACCGATCACGGCCCGCTGGTGGACTTGATGAGGAAGAGTCGCGAGGTGCCGGGTATCGACAGGGTCCTCGTCGCATCGGGGATCCGGATGGACCTGGCCCAGAAGTCGCCGGAATACCTCGCGGAGCTGGCAAAGCACCACGTTGGCGGCCATCTCAAGGTGGCCCCCGAGCACACCGATTCCAACGTCCTGCGCCTCATGAAGAAGCCGGACTCGGACGATTTCCGCGGGTTCGCCGAGTCGTTCCAGCAGGCCAGTCGGCGAGCGGGCAAGAAGCAGTACGTCGTGCCGTATTTCATCGCCTCGCACCCGGGCAGCGACCTGAACGCGATGATCGACCTGGCCGTGTTCTTGAAGCGGAACGGCTATCGGCCCGACCAGGTCCAGGACTTCATCCCGGCTCCGTTCGACATCGCCACGTGCATGTTCCACACGGGGCTCGACCCGTTCACGGGGCAAGAGGTCTACATCGCAAAAGGCCTGCGGGACAGGAAGATGCAGCGGGCGCTGATGCAGTTCTTCAAGCCCGAGAACTACTTCATGGTGAGGGAGGCCTTGCTCAAGGCGGGGCGAGGAGACCTCATCGGAAATGGGTGCGACTGCCTGATCCCGGCCCAACCGCCGCGTCAGGCCCTCGAAGCGAGGAGGCGACAGGCGAATGGGACAGTCGAGGGCGACCATTACCATTCCGTCGCCAACCCAGCGAAGGGCGAGCCGGTTGGCGAGCGCGGCTTGCCGAATCCGGGCTACCGACCGGGGCGGAAGACAGCACGTCGTCAGGAGGAGAAGCGTAAATGGAAAGGTGGCGGTCGTTGACTATTCTGTCGAACGCGCCGGTCGCGTCCCGAACGTTGAAGTTCCTTGAGAGGCGGGTCCGCGGCGGGACTACAGCGGCTGCTAGTTCCCAAAACGCGTGTGGGACCGAGTTGTGCCAGGCTGCTGGCCGAAGCACCGAACGGCTTCCTCAACACGTCAGGGGCTACGAGAATCGAAGCTTGAAGAGTTGGATTCCATTCTCCCAGACCACTCTTCGGAAGATCTCGGGTGCCGCGAACTGTTTCAGCAGGCCGAGCGTTTCGCGTGCTACGCACTTGCCGGCCAGTCTCGCCGCCTCGGGGTTGTTGTTCTGAGAAACACCCGATCCCTTGCCGTCAGTACAACTGCAATCGCTACCGAAGAGCAGCTTTCTCTGGTGCCGCACGATGAAGTCGCGCGTGAACTCTGTGTCGCGCGACAGCGCGTTGTTTCCGGAATTGGCCGACAGGTCTGCATAGAGGTTCGGGAAGTCGGACAGCCACTTATCCGTAAGACCATCACGCTTGATCGGCCCGGCCGGATAGCCGCGATCTGTCGGAACATCGGCGCTGATATGGGCCCAAAAGAGGTCGCCATGCCCGATGAACATCGTCCGCGGGTAGGCTCGAAGGACCTTGTCGAACTGAGGGTAGCCGGTGTTGTAAGGAATTTCTCCCCGGAAATGGGGAAACGTCTGGATGTGCATCATCACTGGCACGTTCCGTTCGGCGGCGATGTCGTAGACGCGCCGCATCGCGGGCGAGTCCAGCGCCACATGAAACTTCATCTCTCCAATACTGACCGCCCCGCCCTTGAGCGCGTCGCGTAAGACCTTGTCCGCATCCGGCACTGTCGGATCGGTTCTTACCGAACGCGCAAAGCGACCCGGGCGACGTTCCATTTCCTGTTTCGCCCTCTCCTGATCGGTCGCGGGCGTTAGGAGGATCGCGTTCGTGACGCCGCAACCTTGCATATGTGTGAAGCACGCGTCCGCGTCCTTCCGCAGGTGCAAGTGGGTATCAAGCACGGGACCGCCCCAATCGGGTGCGGGCTGTGCGTGGACGTACGGTGCGATGACGCCGGCGCCCAACAGGCATTTCACAAACCGTCTTCGTTCCATGGTGTTCCTCGATCGTGCCAAGCACGGTCTACCAGTCTGGCGAAAGCCGCGTCATCCCCACCACGTATCACCGCTCGCGATATGCGCACGGAGCCAGTCCTCATTCAGATCCAGACCGAGGCCCGGACCCTCGGGAACCGGGAATACGCTGTTCCGAACCACCGGTTCCGGACCCTGCGCCATCTTTTCTTTGTGGCCCCGAAAAGCGCCCAGGGCGTTCTCCACTTTGAAGAAGTTCTGCGTCGCAGCACCGAGATGCATGGACGCATAGAACCGGATCAGCGAACACGGCCCGCTGTGTATGCCGATCGGAGTACGTGTGAGGGCCGCGTAATCGGCGATCTTCCGACATCCGGTGATTCCGCCGGAGTACGCGACATCCGGGTGAATCATATCCAATACCCCGTTGTCGAGGTATGGCCGAAAACCGGCGACGAGTTCGACCTTCTCGCCCGCAAACAGGGGCACCCGCGTCGCCCGCTTTAATTGGAGCCATGCCTCGGAATAGCGAACCGTCAGCGGGTCCTCGATAAACATCGGATCGATCGATTCGATGGCCCTGCATAGACCGATCGCGCTGGGCGTATCGAATTGACCGACGCAATGCATGGCGATGTCGATGTCGTCCCCGAGTGCTTCGCGCAGGTTCGCATAGCTTCTTGCCACTCTCCGAAGTTGCGCACCGTCGATGGTCGGGCTGAATGGACCCTCCGCCCCTCCTGCGCCGCCGCGCCCGGGGCCAGGCCGGCCGCCGAGTCCGAACTTGAACAGGGTGAATGCCTCCGGCGCCGATCTTACCTGATCGGCCCACGCCTTACACTGTGCCTTGTCGAGCATGTCCGCCGGACCGCCATGGGAGTAAACCGGAATGTTCTTCCGGATTGGTCCGCCGAGCAGGCGGTAAATCGGGTACCCCGTGATCTTTCCGGCGAGATCCCAGAGTGCGATATCGATACCGCTGACAGTCGGGATGTTCGCCATGAAGGAATACTGCGTGTTAGCCAACCGGTAAAAGTGCCGCTCGATCGCGAGGGGATCCTGACCGATCAACTGAGGCGCGATCATCTTGATGCGCGCCCGGGCGGCAGCGGAAGGAAGCCCGGCTTCACCATAACCGATAAGCCCGGCGTCGGTCTCGATCCGAATCAAGCAGCCATCTCCGACATTATCAAGCCCCATGGTCTTGATGTTCGTAATCTTCACCTCACCGGTATGGGGTGCCGCGGCGGCCGTGTCGTTCATAAGCCACGCACCCGTTGGCGCTCCCAGTGCAACTTTGAGCAAGCTTCTTCGGCTCAAGTTCATCTGAGTCTCCTTCGGTGTTTGCATCCAAGTTGACACATGTCTTGGCTCTAGCCGCTGGGAGAGAACTTGGCCAAGTCAACGTCGCGGAAGACGGGACCGCGCTCGTCACGGAGCCGGACGTAGGGATTGTCCTCGGAAAAGGCGGCGCGGGGGGCAGCGCGGGGAAGTCAGGGATGGAGCCAGGCTTCAGGGACACGGAGGCACCTCGAGACGGGGGCGTCGGAGTACAAGCCCTTTTCGTATAGCGGCTGGCCGCCCTGCCGTGAATTCGCGAACAGTGTTAGCCGCTGGAGAGGCTCCAGGTATTTATGCCCAGAACAGGCTCCCAAAGCGCAAGGAGCGATCGAACAATTGCTTTCGCCCTGCCGGCGACCGGCACAACCCACAACGCCTAACAAATGTGTGCGTTATTGCAACAGCCCTGTAAGCGGCGGTCAAGAAGGTAGCGGACCCCAGGGCCGTTCTTTCCTTGATTGAGAGCGGTATCTGGTATGGGCTGATGTGCACTCTCCGAGTTTCCAACTTCCTCCCGCCATGGGAGGATACCATGACTCCAAACCCATCGTCCCAGCCGATCCCGCAGGTCGTTGCTTCGCAGCCGCCCCGGCTGCCGAAGCCGTTCGCGCAGGCTGCGGTGAGAGTCGCCAGTCCGCTCGATCATCTCAATGATATTGTAAAATTAATATGTGAGCACATCAATTACAGAGAAATTTACGCAATCGCCAGCCCGTGGACTCGCCACGTCCTGCTGCAGTTTGCGGCTGGCAACCATCTTCCTCGTGATGCGATCCCCGGATATACTGATTTTTCTGCGGATGGCCAGCGCTATCGCAACTTGCCTGTACGACACCGCGTTAGACCCGATGACCGGCCAGGAAGTGCACGTCTGATACCGGCCGCATCGTAAATCGTCCCGGAACCCAAGGCGTCCTCGATGAAACGACGCAGTCGCTCAGCCACGATCCGCCCCACGGTCGCACCGGCCGCCGAGCTGGCCGCGACGATCGCGCCAATGGTCCTGCGCGGGTCGTCCAGGATCGCTTCCGGCTTGCCCCGGCCATGGCCGCGGCGCTCGAGGGACGAGAATCGATCCGCAACGCTAAGGACCGCGCGGGGATCACCCGGAGTCTCCGCGCACTCTTGCGATGGTGGGGCTGGATCGAACCGCTCCGCCTGCGCCGGCCGGAAGAACAGCTCCTGCTGGCCTCGCTGCTCGATTCTTCCGATCTGGGCGCCTTCGCCCGGGTCTGGGCCGAACGAATCGGGCGGCCGGTCGACAGCCTCGTGCCCGTCGGCGATGCCCCGAACTGGACGGCCCGCGCCGAGGGCCTGAAACGCTGGCTGGGTGCCCGGCCCGCCAACGCCGACCCCTGGCGGCTGTTCCCCGACTGGCTCCGGGACCAGCTCCCCATCCCGCCCGGTGACGAGACGCCCAAGGCCCGCCGGCTCGGATTCCTGGCCGCATTACAGAATCCGCCACCGGTTTGGGTCGGAGTGCGCGGTGGGGACGAGAGGGCCATCTGGGGCGAGGTCCGGGACGCCGGCTGGAAGCCCTGGATTCATCGCCGGTTGACGGGCGCCGCCAAGCTGCCGCCGGATGTCAACCTGTCGGGCATCGCAGCGATCCAAGCGGGGCGGCTGGTCGAGCAGGATCTGGCCTCGCAAGTCGTCGGCCTGGCCTGCGACCCGGACCCCGGCGAGCGATGGTGGGACGTCCGCGGCGAGGCCGACAACGGGCTCTATTGCTGGCACCTCGCCGCGCTCATGGCAGGTAAGGGGTCCGTCCTGTGCACCTTCGAGGCCGAGCGACGGCGGCATCAGACCGCGCTGCGCCTGCGGGGAAGTGCGTTTCGCAACATCACGACCAAGGTGTGGGACGGCCACCATCCGGTGGGAAAGGCCGCCAGCTATGATGGCGTGATCTTCGACCCTCCGAATTCGGCCGTCGGCGCCTGGCGCCATCATCCCGATGCGCGCTGGACCGTTGGCCTGAAGGATCTCGCGCCGTTCGCGGCGAGTCAGGGTGAGGCGCTCACGAAGGTCGCCACCCGCGTCCGGCCGGGCGGAACCTTGATCTACACGGTGGCCACGCTGACCCGGTGCGAGACCACCGGCGTCGTCAACACCTTCCTTTCCAAGCATCCCGATTTCCACCTGCAACCCTTTCCGAATCCCCTCGGGGAGGGCTCGACCAACGGTACGTTCGCCATCTGGCCCCACATACACGATTGCGACGCCCGATTCCTCGCCCGCATGATCCGCGGATAATCGATGAAGGAGCGTGTCCATGATTCCATCGCGATTCCAGGCGATCGGCATGGTTCTTATCCTCATGGTCGCGACCATTCCGAGCCTGCTCGCGGCCGAGCCGACGGTCAACCTCTCAGGTTATCGCACCGAGAGCGAGGTCTCCGTTGAACATCGGGACGGTCAGCTCCGGCTTTCGTGGCCGTCGGAGCCCGGACCAGGCCATGATGCTCGGGGCCATCTGGTGCTGGACCTCCAGCCTGGCCGGCCGCTGATCCGGACAATGGGGATCTTCGCGGGTGCGAATCCCGCGTCCCCTGTCCTGGAGAGTCTGGATCCGTCGACGTATCTGCTCGTCGGCACCCGCCAGGCTCCGGCCGGCCGGCCTCCGGAGATGAGCGTCTTCAATGTCTTCTTCGATTCGCCGGCCAACCGTCCGTTTCAGACTTACCGGTCGAGGCTCGACCTGAAACAGGTCCGCGTGACCAGTCACGGTCGTCGAACCACGGTGGCGGTGAGTGCGGTTGAAGTCGGGCCATTCTCCGGCGAGTTGCGATTCACGATTTATGCGTTGGCCCCGTTGTTGCACGTCGAAGCGGTCGTTCATACTCAGGAGGATCGACGAGCGATCCTGTATGACACAGGCCTGATGCTCTCCAAGCCGGAGAGACTGCTCAAGTTCGCCTGGGTGGACACCGAAGGAAACCTCCATCGCGAGGAGCCGGCCTCCGACACCACGGATCGTCATTTGGCCGTCCGCCATCGTGTGTTGATCGCGGAGACGCCCTCCGGGTCGATCGCATGTTTCCCGCCGCCGCACCAGTTCTTCTCGCCGCGCGACCTGACGGAGAATCTCCGCACGGTCTGGTACGGCAAGGATCACCGCGGCCTCGACGATCGGTTCGGCTTCGGGATTCGCCAGTCCGAGAAGGGAGGCGGGTCGTTCGTCCCCTGGTTCAACGCCCCGCCGGGCACAGACCAGCGCCTGGGGGTCTTCTATCTCCTTTCCCGCGGCACGGCGGAAGACGCCCTGAAGGAGACCCTTCGATTCACCCATGGCGATCGATTTCCCAAACTGCCGGGCTATCGCACGATGACCAGCCACTGGCATATGGCGACGGCCGTGGCGGCGATGAACGAGAAAGCCAAGGGCGGCCCGAGGTCGAACGCCCGACCTGGTCGGGATGTTCAAGGAGATGGGCGTGGGAATCGTCCACCTGGCCGAATTCCACGGCGACGGACATCCCCAGGATCCCGGCCCGGTCCGTCTGGCCGAGGTGCGGGCGATGTTTGACGAGTGCCGGCGGCTCTCGGATGACGAGCTCTTATTCCTTCCCGGCGAGGAGGCCAATATCCCTCTCGGCCTTTCCGAAGCGGGCCGCAAGCCCGGTCACTGGCTGTACCTGTTCCCGATGCCGGTCTACTGGACGATGAAGCGCGCCAAGGGCCAGCCGTTCCTGGAGGAGCTGCCCCCTTACGGGCGGGTCTATCATGTCGGCGATGGCGCGGACCTGCAAAACCTGCTGGAAATCGAGCATGGCCTGGCCTGGACCTCGCATCCGCGAATCAAGGGGTCGAGCTGGACGCCCGATCTCTTTCGCGACGAAGGTTTCTACCAGTCCGCCCACTGGTTGGGCGCCGCATGGAAGGCGATGCCCGCCGACCTGTCCCACGATCGTCTCGGCCGCCGCTCACTCGACCTGCTCGACGACATGGCCAACTGGGGCCAGGTGAAGCAGCTACTCGGCGAGGCCGACGTCTTCAAGATCGACCATACGCACGAGCTCTACGGGCATATGAATATTAACTACGTTCGCCTGGAGCCCGACCGGCTTCCGCGGTTCGATGAAGGCTGGCAGCCGATCCTCGATGCCCTGCGAGCGGGGCGATTCTTCACGACGACAGGCGAGGTCTTGATCACCGAGTTCACGGTGGATGGGAATCCGAGCGGGTCCAAGCTGGCAGTGGGCCCGGAGCATCGTTGCGAGGTCCGCGTCGACCTGCGCTGGACGTTTCCGCTGGCATTCGTCGAGGTCATTTCCGGCGACGGCTCGCACGTCTTTCGCGAGCGGATCGATTGCAGCGACACGGGGGCCTTCGAGGAACGAAAACTCCGGTTGCCTCTGGATCTGAGGGGACGAACCTGGGTCCGCGTCGAAGCCTGGGATGTCGCTTGCAATGGGGCCTTCACTCAGCCGGTCTGGCTGGTGCCGCGTCTAAAATGAAACAGTTCCGGCTCGCGTCGGCCAGCCGGAGGGCCGGTTTCCAGTCCGGATTGGGGGATTGGAGAAGACGGCGATTCTTGCGGACTGAAGTCGAGGTATCATGAAACCAGCGCTGACATCACTGGTTTTCCTGCTTGGAACGGCCGGCCTCGCGATACGGACCGCCACGGCCCAGGGGTACGTTCCTGAAGAGGCGGCCGGGCGGATGACGGTCGCCGAGGGGCTGGAAGTCCGCCTCTTCGCGGCCGAGCCCATGGTCCGCCAACCGGTGGCGATCGAGTTCGATGACCGGGGTCGGCTCTGGGTCATCCAGTACCTGCAATACCCAAATCCGGCCGAACTGAAGCGGGTGAAGGTCGATCGCTATTCGCGGACGGCTTACGACCGTGTTCCCGAGCCGCCTCCCCGCGGGCCGAAGGGTGCCGATCGGATCACGATCCTGGAGGATGCCAATGGCGACGGCCGTGCCGATCGTTCCCATGACTTCATCGCCGGGCTCAACCTGGCGAGCGGCCTGGCGTTCGGCAACGGTGGGGTCTACGTCCTCCAGGTGCCGTATCTCCTCTTTTATCCCGACCGGGATCGCGACGACCGGCCCGACGGGGATCCCGAAGTGCTCCTGTCCGGCTTCGGCATGGAAGACGCGCACTCGGTGGCCAACTCCTTGACCTGGGGGCCCGACGGCTGGCTCTACGGCCTTCAAGGGAGCACGGTCACGGCCAGGGTCCGCGGCATCGAGTTCCAGCAGGGGGTCTGGCGCTATCACCCCAGGAGCCGGCGATTCGAGCTGTTCTGCGAGGGCGGAGGCAACATGTGGGGCCTCGACTTCGATCGCCGCGGACAGCTCTTCGCCAGTACGAACGTCGGCGGATTCGTCATGTTGCACGGCGTCCAGGGCGGTTATTACTGGAAGTCGTTCGGCAAGCACGGTCCCCTGCACAACCCTTACACGTTCGGCTACTTCGACCATGTGCCTCATTTTGGGGTGCAGGGTGGACACGTGGCGGTCGGTGGGCGGTTCTATGACGCGGAGACCCTGCCCCGATCCTGGCGCGGTCGCTACATCGCCGCGGACCTGCTCGATCACTCGATCCATGGGCATGAGGTTCAGCGGCGCGGTTCGACGTTTCAGGCCGTGCAGGTGGGCGACGTCTTGCGAGCTAACGACGCCTGGTTTGCTCCGACCGACCTGACGATCGGTCCCGATGGTGCCCTTTACGTTTCCGATTGGCACGACCGGCGGACGGCTCACCCCGATCCTGATGCCGATTGGGATCGGACCAACGGCCGGATCTTCGTCATTACCACACAGGGGGCCCGGCCCGCGGAGCCTGCTGACCTGCAGCACCTGACGGACAACGACCTGGTTCACTTGCTCGATCATTCGAATGTCTGGTATCGCCGGAAGGCCCGTCGGCTCCTGGCCGAACGGCAAGCCGGTGGAGTCGCCGAGCGTCTGCGCCAGACCGTCATCGGGAGTCGTGGGCCGGCGGCGCTCGAAGCCTTGTGGGCGCTCCAGGGCTGCCAGGGACTCGATGAATCCACCGCCGATCGGCTGCTTCAGCACTCCGACGCGGATGTTCGGGCCTGGTGCGTCCGCCTGCTGGGCGACGAGTCGCCGGTCGCTTCGTGGGCCGGGGCCCGGCTGATCGCGATGGCCACACGCGAGACGGACGTCAGGGTCCGCGCCCAGCTCGCCAGCACGGCCCGGCGGCTCGATGCCGGGCTCGGGATCGACCTCGCCTTCCGTCTCCTTTCCCGCGAGCGCGACCGCAACGATCCCTACGTTCCGCTCCTCCTGTGGTGGGCGGTCGAGCACCATGCGACTGCCGATCGAGAACACGTCCTCGCCGTGTTCGCAACGCCGGTGGCCTGGCGTTCGGTGATGATCCGTTCTGAGATTCTCCCACGGCTGATGCGGCGTTACGCCCTGGAGGGGAACGCGGCGGGCGATGGGTCGTGCACGCGATTGCTGGGCTCGGCCCCGACGGCCGTTGCCCGCGCGCCACTCCTCACGGTGCTTGACGAGGCTCTGCGCGGGCGAACCCCCGAAAGCGTTGCATCGGTCCTCGCGCGCGCCGTTACTGCTCTGGCCGAGCGGAACCAGGCCGACATGACCTGCAGCCGCCTGGCCGCCCGGTTGGGGAGCGACCCGGCGCGCGAGCGCGTACGGGCTCTCGCCGCCAATCCCCTCGCGGACGAGGCGGTTCGCGTGGCGATGCTCGAGATCCTGGGTGAGCTGAAGGACCGGCCATCGATCGCGCCCCTTCTGTACCTGGCGACCGGTGTCGAACCCGCATCCACCTCCGTCCGGTCCGCGGCGCTCGGGGCATTGGGACGATTCGAGGACGACTCCATCGCCTCGACCCTGCTCGTCGCCTACCCTCATCTGGGGGTGGAATGGCGCACCCGTGCGCGGGCGCTGCTCCTGAGCCGAGCTTCGTGGGCGCTTCGTTATCTCAACGAGATCGACCGCGGTCGGCTCCCGGTCGGCGAGATGACTCTCGATCAAATCGGGCAATTCCCCGTACTTCAGAGCCCGGATCTCTCGGGGCTCGTTCGCAAGCACTGGGGCCTGACCCGTGGAGCCACGAGAGAGGAGCGGCTCGCCGAGGTCCGCCGCCTGAACAATGACCTGCGTGCTAGTCCCGGTGATGCCGCACGGGGGCGACGATTGTTCCAGGAGAAGTGCGCGTACGTGCCACCGACTCCATGGTAAGGGCGAGACGATCGGACCCGACCTGACGTTCGCCAACCGCAAGGATCGCGACTTCCTGCTCGTCAGCCTCGTCGATCCCAGCGGCGTCGTCCGCAAGGAATACCAGGCATCCGTCATCGCCACCCGGGACGGGCGGCTCTTCACCGGGTTGATCGTCGAGCAGACGCCCGAGGCGCTCACACTCCGCGATGCCAAGGGCCAGCGTATCCGGCTGGCCCGCTCGGAGATCGAGGAGATGAAGGACTCGGACGTGTCGTTGATGCCCGAATCGCTGTACAAGGAAATCCTTCCCGAACAAATACGCGACTTGTTCCGCTTTCTCCAGGACGAGCCCTCCGGCGGGCGAAAGGATCAACCGTGAGCAAACCGAACCAGGAGATTGTCTGTCTGACCGTCTTGCTGAGCCTGACCGGGCTCGCGCGTGCCGGCGATAAATCCACACGCGTTTATGAGAACACCCTGAAATCGATTGCGAATGCCCGGCCCATCCTCAACGATTTCCCGCAGTTTGTCGAGCCCGTCCGCGAAGTCGCCCGGTTCGAGGCCCCGGTCCTGGTCGACGATCCCGATGCCGATCTCGAGGTCCGCGCCTGGCGGTTCTCCTATAACGCCCGGGGGATCATCGAGGTGCCGAACCGGCTGCGGGCAGACCGGACGGCCGTGATCGTGGTCCATCCCTGGGGAATCGACGATGGTCAGGGCTGGCGCACTCCCGAGCCGGCGGGTGTCGCGTTCCAGTGCACGCCTGTCAAGAACCGGATCGTCCTCGATCACGCAACGACGGTCATCAATCCGTTCCTGAAGGCGATGCGAGGCAAGGTCGGCCTGGTTGCCTACAGCCTCCCCGGCACCGAGGACCCGATCCGGAAGAAGCTCTATCGATCGTTTCGTAGCCAGCCGACCGATCGAGACCGCGAACAGGGCCGGCACGAGCTCAAGGCGAGGCTCGATTCGTTCCGCTATGCTGGCGCGGCGCTCCCTTCGTCACTGTCCGTCTCTTCGGAAACGCCGACCGTCGATTACTTCAAGCAGTTCCCCGGCCTGGACGCCGGCGCGACCTATGACCCACGCGGCTTCTGGGAGCTGCCGATCCCGGTGATGAAATCGATCGAGGTCGCCCCCCGCGATGTCGTGATCTACGATGGGGAAGGCTACGCGGCACTCCGCGATTTCCTCAAGAAGCAGGGCGTGCACCATGTCCTGCTGGCGGGCTACAACACGGACATGTGCGTCTGCTCGACGACGGCCGGCTACAAGAACCTGGCCCGGGACTTCGACGTCTTCCTCGTGGGTGATGCCACGATCGCCACGTTCCCGGCCCAGCCCACGCCGCGGTTCGCCACCAACCAGGCCGTGTGCTTCGCCGCGCTCGACCTGTTCATCACCCAGGTCTCGTGGGTGCGACCCGTGCCGGTCTCGAATAGGCGTTGATGGGAGAACCGTCGATGAACGCGCTTCCTTCACGGCCTGCCACTCGGCGAGCATTCCTCGCCTCGAGTGCCGCGATCAGTTTGACCGTTCCTCGACAGGCTGCCGCCGAGGCTCCTCCCCCTCGCGACAAGGCCCTCATCGCCATCACGCTCGACCTGGAGATGAGCCGGAACTTCCCCAACTGGGAACAAACCCACTGGGACTACGAGAAGGGGAACCTCGACGCAGCCAGCAAACGGTACGCGGTCGAGGCTGCTCGGCACGTCAAGGCCCGCGGCGGTATGATCCACTTCTTCGCGCTCGGCCAGACGATGGAGCAAGAAGACGTTGGCTGGCTCCGCGAGATCGTCGCCCAGGGTCATCCGGTCGGCAACCACACGTATGATCATGTCAATGTCAAGGCCAGGCGCCCGGAGGATATCCAGTTCCGCTTCAAGCGCGCGCCCTGGCTGATCGAAGGGAAATCGCCTTCGGAGGTCATTGCGGCCAACATCCGCCTGGCCGAATCGGCTTTCAAGCATCGGCTCGGGATCGCGCCGGCGGGGTTCCGCACGCCTGGGGGTTTTCACGACGGCGTGGCCGACCGCCCCGACCTCCAGGCGATGCTCCGGAAGATGGCCTATTCCTGGGTCAGCAGCCAGTATCCCGCGCATCCGATCGATCCGACTGGCGGGAAACCGCCGGATGAGAACGTCCTGGCCGGGATCATCGCGGCACAGCGACAGGCCCAGCCGTTCGCATACCCGTCGGGTCTGATCGAGGTCCCAATGAGCCCGATCAGCGACGTGACTGCGTTTCGCACCGGCCGCTGGCCGCTGGACTCGTTCCTCGACGCGATCAAGGCCGGCGTCAACTGGGCCATCGAACACCGGGCCGTCTTCAGCTTCCTGGCCCATCCCTCGTGCCTGGGTGTGGTGGACCCATCGTTCCGGACGATCGATCGGATCTGCGAATTGGTGCGCACGGCAGGGAGTCGGGCGAGAATTGTCGATCTCGATACGATCGCTCGGAGGGCGATGGCTCGCGCAGCGGATTGATCTGGTCTGGCCGGGTGAACGGACTACTTTTTGAATACGTAGCTTTCCGGTTCGCCAATCATTGACGCATTCGTTTGGTTTGCTTAAAATTCAACAGGCAGTAATTGAACGGTGGGTTGTGTGGCGATCGAATTCGATTACATCGAGTGGGACGCCGAAGATGACCCTCGGTGTAATACCAAACATATCGCCGACAACGGGCTGAGCCAAACCGAGGTCGAGGATGTCCTTGATGACGCACGGAGTCGTGGAGTTCAGAGCCGCAGCAGAGGCAGACCGGCCGTGATCGGCGAGACGTCCACGAGCAAGACCATCATCGTTGTCTACGAACGGCACAAGGATGCCGGTATCGTAGTGATCCGCCCCGTCACCGCCTACGAGATTGAGCCGTGAGGACCACGATGATGCGAGAGCGAAGACGATTGAGCGACGCCGATCTGACTCCCGAGCAGCAGGCCGCGGTTGAGTCTCGGCGAGCGCACCGCCAGACTGCCGAGTACCAGGAAGGGCTAGATCGTGATATCGAAGCGTACCGGCGCGAATACCCGCCGACCGCACACGACGAGGAACTGGCTACCGCCTTGGCGACGCTCCGTCTAGAGCGCGAACGTCAGGGCCTCAGCCTTGCGGATCTGGCCGAACGCACTGGGATCGACCGCGCGACGATCTCCAAACTTGAGACCGGAAAAATCGCCAATCCGACGATCGTGACCTTACGGACCTACGCGGCTGCCCTCGGTAAGCGCCTCTCGTGGTCGCTTGCCGACATACCCGCATGATCGGGTAGGACATCGACCATTGGAGATTTCCCTGCCGTGCCGTCCCCCTCGGTTCACGGCATCCGAGGAGATCGTCACGCGCGACATGAACTCGGTCGTGATGGGAATGCATCGATCAAATCAGGAGACGAGGAGATGCCTGGAATCGTCACAAGGCTGGGCTGTTGGAGCATTGGGATCATCCTCATCGGCTTTGGCTCGCTCGACGCGGCCGAGCCGTCCACGGGCTGGAAGGCCGGGGTGGCGCGGGTGGATACCACGCCGACCGCTCCGGTCCGGATGGCGGGCTATGCGTCGCGGACATCGCCCTCGCAGGGCGTGGCCCATCCCCTGGTGGCCAAGGCGCTCGCACTGTCCGATGCACAGGGTAACCGCGTCGTCCTCGTTACCTGCGACATCATCGCGTTTCGCCGGCCGTTTACCCTGCGCGTGAAAGACCGGATCAAGGCCAAGTACGACATCCCGAGCGAGAACATCGTGCTGTTTGCCTCGCACAACCATGCCGGTCCGGCGCCCGCGGAGCCGCCCGATCCCGCCCGGTCCGATCGCCCCGGGCGCGACGGATTTGAGAACAACATCGCATACACCCGCGAGTTGGAGGACAAGATCGTCGCCGCGGTCGGCGAGGCACTCGGCAAGATGGAGCCCGTCAGCCTGTCGTATGGCATCGGCCGCGCGCATTTCGCGCTCAATCGACGTGAGCCGACACCTCGGGGGATCCGGCTCGGGAAGAATCCCGCCGGGCCGGTGGATGAGAGCGTGCCGATCCTTCGCGTGCAGAAATCGGAAGGCAAGCCGCTGGCCATCGTCTTTGGCTATGCTTGTCACAACACGACCCTCCGTCCCGACATGATGAAGATCGCCGCGGATTTCGCGGGATTCGCCCAGGACCGCATTGAAACCGATTTCCCCGGAGCTGTCGCCCTGTTCGTCACCGGCTGCGCGGGGGACGCCGATCCTCACCCGTTCGGGACGCTCGAGATGGCCAAGGATCACGGCGAGGAGCTGGCCGCGGCCGTCAAGTTCGTCCTCGATCATCCCACCTGGTACAAGGACCTGACCGGGACCATGCGCACGGCCTTCACGGAGACCACGATCCGGTTCGGCGGGCCCACGGACCGAGCCTCGTACGAGAAGCTGCTGAAGGATCCCAACCAGGGCTTGCGGAGGCACGCTCAGCGGATGGTCGAGTCCATCGATCAGGGCCGGCCGATCCGCTCCGAGTACCCGTATTATGCCGCGCAAGCCATCGCCCTGGGCGACCAGTTGACGATCGTGGCCCTCTCCGGCGAGGTGGTCGTGGACTACGCGATCCGCCTTCAACGGGAGCTTGGCGGCGAGGGGAAGACCCTCTGGGTCGCCGCCTACGCGAATGACGTGGTCGGCTACATCCCGTCGGTGCGCGTGTTGAAGGAAGGCGGCTACGAGGCGGGCGAGGCGTTCTACGGCAGCACCTGGCCCGCCCCGCTCGCCGACGATATCGAGTCGATCGTCGTGAAGGCGGCACACCAGGTCGTGGCCACGGTTCGAGCCAGGTCGAACTGAGCTTGGCCGATCTCGCTCGAGTACGCGATCACCAGAGCGGTCTCGGCGCGTCCGTCGGGTATTGCCGGCCGGGGCGTTCGCGTACAATGACAACGACCGGACTCGAGCCGCGATGACAATACTCCCGATGGCCAGAGCCACGAAGCGAGACCTTCCATGGCGTTCGACTCGAAGATGCAGCGGAAGATCATGGGCCACTTCGCCACGGGTGTCACCGTGGTGACGACCGATGGCGAAGCGGGCAGCCACGGCCTCACGGCCAACGCCGTAGCCTCGCTATCGCTCGACCCGCCTCTCGTGCTGGTCGCCGTCGATAAACGCGCCGCGACGCTCGACTACTTGAAGAAGAACCGCTGCTTCGCGGTAAACATCCTCCGTCTCGAGCAGCAGGACGTCTCGGCTCGATTTGCCACTCCGGGACCCAAGGATTTCTCCGACCTCAACGTCACGACGGCGGCGACCGGCGCGCCGATCCTGGCCGGTTGCCTCGCATTCCTCGACTGCCGGGTTCACGACATTCTGCCAGGCGGCGATCACGATATCTTCGTCGGCGAGCTCGTTGCGGGCGAGTATCAGGGTGGCGAGCCACTCCTGTATTTTGCCGGAGGCTATCGCCGGCTGGCCGAGTCGTTCAGTGGCTGATCCGCGAATCCTGACGGATCGTCCAGGTCTGCGGCGTTCCGCCGCTCGGCGTGAAGGTGATGGACGCCTCGTAGCCGTCGGCCGTCGGCCGAAGGCTCGTCGTATGCTGGGGCAGTCCGGTTGAGTCGGAGAGTATGAGGTCCTCGACTTTTGCGGCCCAGCGGTTGTTTTTTTCGTGGAAAGCGCGCTGAGCCTGATAGATCTGCATCAAGCGGTCGCGGATTGGCCCCGCGGGGTCGGGCCGGTAGCTCGCCTGGCCGGGTGAGGCCGTCGAGAACTGAACATATCCCCAACGCTCGGGTCGATGCATGTCGATCGCGCCCTGCGGCGACCACACCCAGTTATCCTCCTTGGTATTCGGGACCTTGCGGTCCCGGCCGTCCACGATCTGGTGTTGCCATTCGACCCGGGAGAAATTCACGCGCCACTGGTCGCCGTCGCGCGGCGGTGCAGGACGATGGGCGGACTCCCCGAGTACGTTCCAGGGGATGGCGAACTCGACGGACCACGCCGTGTCCGTGTCGCTCGCGTTGTTGAGCGTTCCGTCCACGTGGACGGCGGTCTGCAATCCGGAGATCTCCCATTCGTTGAGGGCCGGCCCTCCGTCCCGGTATGGCTTTCTCAGGAACAGGTCCCATTCCGTGTTCAGCGCGTTGATCTCGATCTCGTAATACTCGTGGTTATCGCCGTCCGGGTCGATGAAGATCTCGAAGTCGTTGTCCTGGAAGATCACCGCGTCGTGCTTGGTGAGAGTTGCCCAGGCGTGCGGCTCTTCCAGCAGGGCGCCGACATAGAAGAACTGGTCGTCCCAGAGCATCTTGACGCGGGTCTGGAACCGCGGCTTCGGTTTGACGTCCCCTTCGATGTTGACAAACGGGTCGGTCCAGGGAGCTGTTTGCCAGGCGGCTTCGTCGAGCCGGCCGTCGACCTGGATCGGTCCCGCAGAGCGGTAGCAGAGATATCCCTTGGGCGCAGCAGGGAGCGAGCCCTTCTGCGCGGCGGGCGGTGCTAGAGGAAAGCTTGCGGCAGGGTCGGTTTCGGAAGAGCTAGCCTCTTCCAGGGCCGGCCAGACTGCGCCGATCCAGACCATGGCCCAAGCAACACACGGCAGCCATCTCCGTCCGGTCATCACGATCCTTGTCATGGAGACTTGGCCGGTCTGGCCACCTCGTACGTGTCGGATTTCGGAATATCGGTTGTCCCAGCGATTCGATCAATGAGCCCGTCCCGCGATGGGTTTGAGGATTTCCGCCAGGACATCGGGCTTCGCGGGGTCGCGGACCAGCTCGAGATAGCGCGGTCCGTCCCCGTAGTCCAGGACGATGGTGCGGAAATTCTCGCCTTCGATCAGGAGGAGCTCGATCTTGCGGCGGGCGACGCTGTCGGCCAGGGCGTCGAGGAGCCGTTGTGCGCTGAAGGTCTTGCTGTTCACGCCGATGACCTTCATGCCCGGCGCCAGGCCCGACCGGTCGCCGATCATGCCGGGGACGACATCAACCACCCGGCCCTCGCCGTCGAAACTGAGGCCGAGCGAATCGCGGGCTGAGACCCCGCCCCCGCCCCTTCGACTGATGCCGCTGGCAGTTCCCGGAGGATGGGTGGCATATCCCAGGCGATACCCGCAACGGCCCACGACCTCCAGCGGCAGCGCGTCCAGGGGTTGTGTCGTGCGCTTGAGGAAGAACGTGTCCCAGTCGAAGTCGGCCAGCTCCCGGAGTACGTGGACCACGTCGGAGAGTTCGTAGGGAGCGACGTGGGCGGTCGTCGGTGGGCCGCCCAGGAACTCCCTGCAGAAGTCATCGAGGCTCTTCTTGCCGTGGGATCGCTCGCGGATGATGGTATCCGCCTCGAGCCAGATGAGCGCCCCTTCGAAGTAATAATCCTGCTCGCGCCGGAGCTCGATCCAGTTCGGACTGCCGCCACGGAGCAAGTGTGAGGCCACCGCGGTGTCTTCGAGCGAGCGCCATCGTCGGCCTTCGCGGTGCGACAGCGAGCCGATGGTCGCCGTCAGCGTCCGCCGGTATTCCGCCGCGTCGATCATGCCGGAACGGACCATCAGGAGCTCGCCGAGGTATTCCGTCAGCCCCTCGTAGACCCAGAGCAATCGGGTCTTCTGAGGCGTCTGGAAATCCGACGTGCACATCCCCGCGGGGCGCCGGTATTTCCCGCACCAGGAATGGACGTATTCATGGGGCAACAGATTCGCGACCCAACCGCGAAGCCGCCCCGGTTCGATCAGGTCGCGCTCGTGAACGCCGTTGATGCTGCACGCCAGGTGCTCCAGACCCAGGTAGCCGAGACGATCGCTGCACGTCACCAGGAAGTGGAACGACGGATAATGGCAGGTGCCGAACATGGCACCAGCCTGCTGGACCACCCGACTGTAGATCGCCACCACCTCCGGCCGGACCTGGAGCGCGGCGGCCGACTCCGATGCCAGATCCAGGAAGGCCGGCGGGTTCTTGCCGGTATCGAGCGGGATGGTCCGCATGTACTCGCCGGCGATCATCGGATTGTTGACCAGCTCGGTGAGCGAGACGGTCCGGAACTTGATGGGCTTGCCGCTGGCCGGACCGCTTCCCCCGGAATCGGGCTCGAGTGCGGACGCGAAGCTCCAGGTGGGCGGCAGCCGGAGGGTTAGTGCCACGCGCGTGTCGTCGGCGGAGGGACCTTCGGGATACATCAAGCAGGTGCTCCAGTTGATGATTCCAACCGACTCGTTGCCGAACGTGAGGTAGCCCGCGGCGCTGACGGCGGCCTCGTTGCAGATCGTGTCGAGCCGGACTGCGATCGAACTCACACCGGACGGCACCTCGCACTCGACACGGTAGGGATCGGTCTCGTCGCGACGCCAGGGAACCACCTTCCCTTCGGGCGTCTCGAGGCGAAGCCCCGCAACGTCTTGCACGGGACCACAAGGCGAATGCGTGCCCGGCACCCACTTGGGATACCACAGCGCGAGCTTTCCTGGCCGGCACGGGACCTCGATCCGCGAGTGCATCAATCGGCGCGGCAGGTCGCGCGCATCGATCTCGAGTTGAAGAGTCGGGCCCTCACCAGCCCTGGCACCGGGGAGGCCTCCCAGCCCGCCGAGGAAGAGTCCGGCCGAGACGAGCAGCCAGCCTCGAGACCAATCAGCCATGAGTCGTGACTCCACACCGACACGATTCCCGAACCTGTCAATATGCCGCGCAACGTTACCCGAGCACGAACCATCTTAGATCGAGAGAAGTCCCTCGAACAATCCAGGCGCGGGGGAGATTCCGAGCGCATCGAGAGCCAGGGCGTTGCATCACCGGCTGTCAGGGCCGATGATGATCGAAGGACGGGCGTTGGGGATCGAGAATCCGGCTTGATGAGGGTCTTCCCGTGTTGTGTCGCATGGTCGAGGTTGGCGCGTTCCTGTTGTTGATTGCGGGGATCCTCGCGCCGGCGTGCGCCACGGCTGGCGAGGCGGCAGTTGGGGACGACCCGCCGCAAGCGAAACCGCTCCGGGCCGGTATCATTGGCCTGGACACCTCGCACGTGGAGGCGTTTACCAAGCTCTTGAATGCCTCGAGCCCGAAGTCCGAGGTGGCGGGCGTGCGCGTCGTCGCAGCCTATCCTGGTGGGAGCCCGGATATTCCGTCCAGCCGCGACCGCGTCGCCGGATTTTCCGCGAAGCTGCACAAGGAGTTCGGCGTCGAGATCGTCGGCTCGATCGACGACCTGCTCTCGAAAGTGGACGTCGTCTTGCTGGAGAGCGTCGACGGCCGCCCGCACCTCGAACAGGCGCGGCCGGTCTTCAAAGCGCGCAAGCCGGTCTTCATCGACAAGCCGGTTGCCGGGTCGCTGGCCGACACGATTGCCATCTTCGACCTGGCCCGAGAGTCAGGGACGCCGTGCTTCTCCAGCTCCTCACTCCGATTCAGCCCCGGGATCGCCGCCAGGCGACACGATCCCAAGGTGGGCGACGTCCTCGGCTGCGACACCTTCGGCCCTTGCTCGCTGGAAGAGCATCACCCTGATTTGTTCTGGTACGGCGTCCACGGGGTCGAGACCCTCTACACCATCATGGGTACGGGCTGTCGGTCGGTCTCGCGCACCCAGACCGATAGTACAGAGGTGGTCGTCGGAATCTGGGAAAACGGCCGCGTGGGTACGTTCCGTGGCATGCGCAAGGGCCCTTACAAGTACGGTGGGACCGTCCTCGGGACCAAGGGGAACGCCACACTCGGTGACTACGGCGGTTATGAGCCCCTGGTGGTCGAGATCGTCAAGTTCTTCAGGACGGGAACGCCGCCGGTCGCCGCCGATGAGACGATCGAGATTTTCGCTTTCATGGAAGCCGCCGATGAGAGTAAACGGCAGGGCGGCAAGCCCGTGATGATCGAGAGCGTCATGGCCAAGGCCAGGTCGCAGCTTGGCAAGTAGAACCGTTTTCTGCGTGATTAGCCTAGATCATCACAACTTCATTCGGAGACAGTGAGTGACTGACGCCGAGGCCTTTCCGCTGGAGGTCCCATCCGAATCCCCGACTCGGGTGCGTTACATGGTCCTCGCCTTCCTCGCGGCGATGACGTTTGTTCTGTACCTGGATCGTGCCTGCATCAACCAGGCGGCGCCGCGCATCAAGGAGGAGCTGGGCATCAGCGAGACACAGAAGGGGATCATCTTCGGAGCGTTCACGATCGCGTACGCCATCTTCGAGATCCCGGCCGGTTGGTGGGGCGATCGGTATGGCTCGCGTGGCGTCCTGACCCGGATCGTCGTCTGGTGGTCGATCTTCACCGCGCTGACCGGTGCTGCGTGGGGCTTCGTGACGCTGGTCATCATCCGTTTCCTGTTCGGGGCGGGCGAGGCGGGGGCGTTGCCGAACTCGGCCCGGGTGCTGCGCCAGTGGTTTCCCGAAGCGTCGCGTGGCCGCGCGCAAGGCTTCGTCACCACTGCGATGATGATCGGCGGTGCGGCTGCGCCGATGACCTCGCAGTGGCTGATCGACTGGGTCGGCTGGCGATGGACATTCGCCGTGTTTGCCGTGCTGGGCGTCTTCTGGGCGATCGCTTTTTACGCCTGGTTCCACGACCATCCCTCCGAGCACCCGTCCACCAATAAGGCCGAGTGCGCCCTGATCGCCGAGGGCCAGAACGCCTCCCCGCCGATGCCGATCGATGACGACGCTCTGCCGGGCGAACCGATCGTCGACAAGGGGATTGCCCACGGACCGATTCCGTGGGATCGCGTGGTCCCGTGCGCGAACATCTGGCTGCTGAGCGGCACCATGGTGACCATGTCGGCGACGTATGAAATCCTGTCGTCGTGGTATCCGACCTACTTGCAGGAGGCGCGAGGGGCATCACCGGACCTGTCCGGCCGGCTGGCGAGCCTGGTGCTGGGCGCCGGGGCATTAGGCACGTTTTCCGGCGGCTGGCTGACGGACTGGCTCGTGCAGAGGACCGGCAGTCTCCGATGGGGGCGCACCGCGCAGGCCGTGACCGGCGCGGGATTCGGCGGTCTCGGCATCCTGGCCAGCATCTGGACCGATTCGACGGTGATGGCTTCGGTCTTCGTCGCGCTGGCCGCCTTTTTCGTCCAGCTCCAGCTTGCTGCCTGGTGGGCCACCGCAACCCGAGTCAGCGGCCGGCACATCGGGGCGTTATTCGGAATGATGAACATGCTCGGAGGATTCGGCCGCCTGGGCTCTCAGATTCTCATCGGCCGCTTCGCCGACTGGAGGAAAGGTCTGGGCTACACCGGCCGAGCCCAGTGGGATCCGTCGCTCTATGCTTACGTGCTCATCGCCGTGATCGGAATGATCTTCTGGAGTCTCATCAACCCCGAGAAGACCGTGGATGACAAGAAGCTTGCGCGTCACACGTAGGGCAAGCTATTCAGACGGAGAAACCCGCCAAAGTCTTGTATTGATCCATGCCCCTGCGGGCATAGTCATCATGGAGGGAAAAAGACCGCCTCGAACCGAGCGGAGGACCGGCCATGGTGCGCGGGTTGTGGAAGACGGTGATTCGGGACGTCGATCACTTGTACACCGAGGGAACCGTCGCGGGCTGGAGCGACGATCAGTTGCTCTCGCGGTTCATCACGGCGCGGGACGAATCCAACCTGGCCTTCGAGACGATCGTCCGCCGGCACGGTCCGATGGTGCTGGAGGTCTGCCGCCGACTGCTGGGTAACCACGATGACGCTCAGGACGCCTTCCAGGCAACCTTCATGGTGCTGGCCCGCCGCGCCGGCGCGATTGCGCCCATCCGAGTGGATCACTCGGCCCCTGGCTCCATCAAGTCGCCTGCCGCACGGCGCACAAGGCTCGGATTGCCAGACGGCGCCGCCAGGCACGAGAACGCCGTGCGGCCGATCGAGCTGCAACGATCGGCCAAGTCGAACATCCCACCTCCTTCGACCACGATGAATATCGGGTCTTGCACGAGGAGGTCGCCCGGCTTCCCGAGAAGTACCGTGCGGCGATCGTGCTGTGCTATTTCGAAGGTTTGACGCACGACCGGGCCGCTGCTTCGCTCCACTGGCCGGTCGGCACGGTGCGCGGCTACCTGGCTCGCGCTCGCGACTTGCTCCGTACACGGCTGGTCCGGCGCGGAGTCGCGCCTGCATTGGCAACGAGCGTGCTGGATTCGGGGCTGTCTTCGGCGGCGATGTTGACACCCGCGCTGATCGAGGCGGTGACGGCTACCATTTCGAAGGGTTCCGTCACGACGACCGTCGCCGCGCTGACCGGGTCGATTCCGCGAGGCTTACTGGCCTCGAGGATTGCGCCGAGTCGTGTTGACCCTCCTCGTCGTGTCACTGGGAATTGGTGGCGTGGTCCTGACCGCGTTCTCGCTGCGGAGATCGGCTCCGCCTGAAGATCCTCCGACCCACGCCGTCGGCGTGGCCGCCCGGCCAGCTCCGAAACCGGCCGATTCGGATCGTACCGACGCCGATGGCAATCCGCTCCCCGCCGGCGCCGCCACAAGGCTCGGAACCTTGAGGCTCAATCATGGTGCGATGGTCGATCATGTGGCTTTCTCTTCGGACGGGAAGTTCCTGGCCTCCTCGGGAAATGGGGTGATTCGTCTGTGGGATCCCGGGACGGGTCGGGAGGTCCGTCAACTCGGTCAACCCCGGGACCTCCACATGAGCATGGCCTTCTCGCCCGACGGCAAGGTGATGGCTGCCGGAGAGACTCTGGCAAACGAAGGAAGAATCATCCTCTTCGATGTGGAATCCGGCCGCGAGTTGAGCCGGAGCGATCGGTTCGAGGGCCGCGTATGGTCAATGGCTTTCTCCCCCGACGGCCGGACGATCGCGGTCGGTTCCTACATCCGCGTCACGGAAGGAGCATCAGGAGAAATCATCCTGTGGGAGCCTCGATCAAGGAAGGTTCTCCGGCGAATCAAGGCCCATCGCGGGAACACCGATGCGATCGCGTTCGCGGCCGACGGGCGGACTCTCATCACCGGGGGAGACGATACGGATTACCCGCCACGGGAGGAGCAGCCGAAGGAGTTACCGGCTGGAGCCTCGCCGTTCGACGCAGACCCGAACGTCAAGCCGATATCGGCGGATTCGGTCGCGTCGTTCGATGTCGCCACAGGACAGGAACGCTGGCGATTTCCAATCAAGGAGGCGCATGTCGTCTTCGTGGCAGCCTCGCCTGATGGCCGACGGATCGCGGTATGCATCTCCGACGGCTCGATCCGATTCCTAGATCTGACGACCGGCCGCGAGGTGCGCCGGATCGACACCAAAGGCGAGCTGACGTGTCTGAGGTTCTCGCCCGAGGGCGCGTTGCTCGCGTCCGGTGGTTATGTCCAGATAAGGGAGGCGGACCGTGGCCAACCTCCTGCCGAAAGATCCCCCATCTCACTCTGGAATGTGGAGACTGGGAGCTTGATTCGTCGAATCGATGGGAATCCCTATTATGTTCTCGATGTTGCCTTCTCGCCCGATGGCCAGCGGCTCGCTTCATGCGGATACGAGAACGCCATCCGTCTCTGGAACATCGCCGATGGCGCGGAACTCCTCCCGAGCGAGACACCATGCTGCCCGATCCGGGCGATGGCGATTTCACCGGATGGGAAGACTCTGGTGACTGGCGACTTTCTTGGCGCCATCCGGGAGTGGAATCCCGCGACGGTCCGCCCGCGCCTCATAGGCAAGTGTGGTTCCGGTCGGTTCGAGGACGTGGAGGGCATGATCTTCACGCCGGATGGAAAGCGGTTGGTCACATATGGCCAGGTTTGCCGACTCTGGGATGTCGCCGCAGGCAGCGAGGTCCGCCGATACAAAGAATACCGACGTGGGTTAGACCTTGTTGCGGTCTCGCCCGACGGCCGAACCTTGATCGTCGGGCAGAGCCTAATCGATATCGCGACGGGGACCGTTCAAGCTGAATTCCCGACGCGCGAAGACGAAAAGGACGAAGGAAGTTATACACGCCCCGCGCGATTCTTGTCGGATGGCAGGACCCTCCTCTTCGCGACTTGGTGCGGCGTCCAGGCACGGGATGCCGATGACCGTGCGCGATTCCTTGGCATCGTCGCCAAGCCCCCTCAGTACGTGTATGAGGAGATCAGCATTTCACCGGATGAGCGTCTTCTGGGGTTCGGTGACGATGTCATCGCCAAGGGCGGAGAACCAGGACAGGACAATTCGATCCAGCTCTGGGAAATGGCAAGCGGTCAGGAGGTTGCCAGGTTGAAGTCGCATCCTTGCCCAATCCATTCGCTGGCCTTCTCGAGCGACGGCCGTTGGCTGGCCTCGGGCGGACGTTGGGATGAATCGAACATGGATCATTCTGTGCGCATCTGGGACCTGTCCGCACTAGTCCTGAGTTGCAAACTTGTTGGGCACCGCAACAACATCAACAAGCTCGCCTTCTCGCGCGATGGCCGTTGGCTGGCCTCGGCCAGTGATGATGGCACTGTGCTGATCTGGGACACCGCGAAACTGGCTCGCACTGCGCCGGCCGCGCCTTCTGCACCACTGGATTTAGGCCAGGCCTGGTCCGACCTGGCCGGTGCCGATGCTGCCAAGGCCTATCGCTCAATCTGGGCCTTGGCGGCGGACCCCGAGCGAGCCGTGCCGTTCCTGGCCGAACGGCTCGAGCCCATCCAGGAGAACGACCCAAAGAAGGACACGTCGCTGGGGCCGATCGCCAAGGGGGAGACATTGCGGCGCCTGCGGGCGATCTCCGTGCTGGAGAAGCTCGGTACGCTCGAAGCACGTCGATTGCTGGAACGGATGGTGACGAGGCTCGATGGTGCACGCGAGACTCGCGATGCCCGGGCCGCGTTGCGGCGCCTGAAGTAGGGTGGGTGAAACCCCACCAAGAACGGCCCGATCATGGTGGGTTTCACCCACCCTACAAAGGCCGGAAGTCGTTCTCGAATCGTGACCAAGGCCAGGTTTCGCGGCCGGTCCGGGTTCCTTCCTTGGACCCATGCGACCTGTGCGGTTATACTGCGCAACAAGGAATCCTGTTGCAGGCGTCTCGCTTGCGTCGCGCGCAGAAGCCGGCAAGTTGCCGGTACCCCGACAACCGCCTGGGAGCACCCACAACGATGATCCGCGCCGGCCTTGGTCTCTGGATTGCCGTATCGATCACACTCACGGGAGCAGACGCCCCGGCGTCCGAACCTCCGCGCTCGGTCGACCCGCGGCTAGTGTTCGAGCGGATCGCGGCGGAGCCGGAGATCGTCACGCCCACGGGGCTGGCGGTCGATGCCCGCGGCCGGGTCCTGGTGATCGAGAGCCATACGCACTTCCGGCCCCGGGGCTACAAGGGTCCCCCGGCGGACCGGATCCGCGTGTTTGAGGATCGCGATCACGACGGCCGGCCGGAGTGCGTCGGCACGTTCTTCGAAGGGACGCGATTCACGATGAACCTGGCGGTCGCGGGTGACGGCTCGGTCTTCGTCGCGACACGGTGGGCCGTCTATCACCTCTTCGATCACGATGACGACGGTCGGGCTGACGGCAATGATGGGGGCAAAGTCCCCGCGCCGATCGTCCGGCTCGACACGCCCGGCGACTATCCCCACAACGGCCTGTCGGGGTTCGCGTTCGACTGCCTGGGATGGGTCTATTTCGGCCTGGGCGAGAACCTGGGTGCCGACTATCGCCTGATCGGTTCCGACGGGACGACGCTCTCGGGCGGCGGCGAGGGCGGGAATATCTACAAATGCCGGCCCGATGGGACGAAGCTCGAGAAGGTCGCGACCGGCTTCTGGAACCCGTTCCACATGACGTTCGACGCGTTTGGGCGGCTCTTCGCCGTGGACAACGACCCCGACTCGCGACCGCCATGCCGTTTGCTCCACATCGTCGACGGCGGCGACTACGGCTACCGCTTTCGAAACGGTCGCAAGGGCCTGCATCCGTTTACCGCGTGGAATGGCGAGTTGCCGGGCACCCTGGGGATGGTCGCCGGCACCGGTGAAGCTCCCAGCGGAATCGTGGCGTATGAGTCGAAGAACCTGCCCGCGGACTACCGCGGTGCGCTCCTGGTCACCTCGTGGGGCGACCATCGGATCGAACGATACGACCTCCAGCCGCGCGGGGCGTCCTTTCACGCGACCATGAAGCCCGTGGTCGTCGGTGGTGAGGATTTTCGGCCGGTCGGCATCGCGGTCGCGCCCGAGGGGTCGCTGTACATGAGCGACTGGGTCGACAAGGAATACTCGCTGCACGGCAAGGGGCGGATCTGGCGGCTGCGGAACGCCCATGAGTTGAAAGGTCCGAACAACATGCCGGAGTCGGACATGACCGATCCGAGGACTCGCTCCCGCATGCTCGCGACGGTTGCGGCAGGCCGCATGATGAAGGATCAATTGATCAACCAGTCTCTCCGCGACGATTCCTCGGACGTTCGCGCGATGGCCGTCCGCGTTGCGCCGAAGGGCCACATCGATTTCAAGAGGCTCGCGGCATCGGACAAGTCGCCCCTGGTCCGCGCCGAGGCGATGCGCCGACTCGCCGACCCGTCCGCGAAGGACCTTTTCTCGAAAGCCCTCGAATCGGATGATCCGTTCGTCCAGCAAGCGGCGCGGGAAGGCTTGCGGCATACGTTTGCCATGGACGATATGATCGCGATGGCCAAGGACACCGACCGCGTTGCCAGCCAGCGGCTCGGTCTGCTCCTGATCCTCCGAGACGCCGATCGGCCTGAAGGCCGCGCTCTTGCCGAAATTCCTGGCGGATCCCGACCCGACTCTTCACTTTGCGGCCATTCAGTGGATTGGAGAGCATCGGCTGGAGGCCTTCCGCGCCCTCCTGCTGGCCGGCTTGACCTCGACGGCGGCGACACGCGAGCTATTCGAAGCCACGCTGGCAGCACTGGAGCAGCTCGACGGCCTGCGAAATGACCCACGCAACGAGCGGTCCGGCGAAGAGTACATCGTCGCGCTCTTGAGCAACCCACGCACATCGGCGGGCGTCCTGCGCCGCGGCCTGCGAATGCTTCGGCCCGATCATCCTTCACTGACACTCGGTCGCTTGAAACACTTCCTGGATTCGCCCGATCAGCCGATCCGGATCGAGGCGGTGCGCAGTCTTTCTCAGTGCCCGAATGCCGGCCGCTTCGATCTACTTGCCAAATTCGCCGGAGATAACACGATTCCCGAACCGGTCCGAGTCGAAGCGATCGCCGCCCTGGCCGATGACGCGACCCATCATCGTGAACTTCTCGTCGAGCTGGCGACAGAGACTCCTCCGGTGATTCGCCACGAAGCGCTCAGGAGCCTGCGCGGCGTTGCGTCGTCGAGGGAGGAGGTCGCACGACTCCGGGACGCGAATCGGGGTGACGACGCGTCGATGGCGTTGATCGATTGGCTCGAGCACGGCAAGGCCACGTCATCGCAACCGGATCGCAAGGCATCCCAGGACCATGACATCGACGCCTGGCTGGCTCGCCTGGAAGGTCCTGCCGATCCCGCAGCCGGAGAGCGGGTCTTCTTCCACACCAAAGGACCGGGCTGTTATCGCTGCCACCCGGTCGACGGCCGTGGTGGACGCGCCGGGCCAGACCTCTCCACGTTGGCCTCCACCACCGATCGTCGCCGGCTCGTCGAGTCGATCGTCGCGCCTAGCCGGGAGATCGCGCCCCAGTTCGTCCCCTGGAGCGTTGCGCGGACGGATGGGACCGTCTTCACCGGCATCCTCCTCGATCAGTCGGCCGACGGCGTCCTCGACTTCGCCGACTCGCAGGGCCGGCGGATCGCGGTCAAGTCCGATGAGATCGCCGAGCGCAAGCCTCAGACGACCTCGATCATGCCCGATGACCTCGTGACCACCATGACGATCCAGGAGTTCCGCGATCTCCTCGCCTTCTTGAGTAGCCGCCCCAAGGCAGGCGACCCGAGCCGAGTTCCTTAAAGTCTGTCCCAGAAGGGGCCGGTCCGGGCGAGCGGGGGGCGTCAGCCCCCTGTCTTGGAGGTCCGCCGTTCACCGGACAGGGGGCTGACGCCCCCCGCTCGCCCTTCTGGGACAGACTCTTAGTGCGGTTTGAGCTAAGCTCAACTCAGCGTTACCCGCCGATTCCTTGGACCTCGCTAACGAGCCTTGCATCGGTGGGTTTCACCCACCTACAGTGAGAGTCTCATGAAACACATCGCACGAGAACAGGCCCGCAAGTTCGCCTTCGATTGGCGTGACGAGCCGCTGCTCCGGGTCGAGCCGGGCGAGCCGTTCGAGGTCGAGACATTCGACGCCAGCAACGGCTACATCCGGACCGAGCAGGATAAGGCGATCCCGGCGCGGCGGCCGGGCTTCGACCGGGTCCCTCCTCAGGCCAACCCGATCGCCGGTCCGATCTGGGTCGAAGGGGCCGCGCGCGGCGACGCTCTCGTCGTGATCATCGACGAGATCGAGGTGGATGACTACTCTTGGATCGCGATCGGCCCTCGGCGCGGGCCGCTGGGTGAATCCACGCGATGGCCCGAGCTATCGGGCGAGTATACCACCAAGATCTTCCGCCACACGCCGGGCCCCAGCGGCACGACCCGTGACGGCACCCTCCATTTCGACGAACGCCGATCCTGGCCGATCACGCCATTCGTCGGGACGCTGGGCGTCGCCCCCGACCGCGAGGTGACCACCAGCATCGACGGACAGGGGGAATGGGGCGGCAACCTCGACATCCGCGATGTGGCACCCCGCAACCGGATCTTCCTGCCGATCTTCCACGAAGGCGCGCGCTTCTACCTCGGCGACGTCCACGCCAGTCAGGGCGACACCGAGTTCACCGGCACGGCCGCCGAGACCAAGGCCACCGTCCGGCTCCGGCTCGAGGTGAAGAGGGGCTACCGGGTTCCTGGCATGCGCATCGAGAAGCCGAATAGCCTGATCGCCATCCATACCGACCGGCCGCTCGATCACGCCGTCGAGACGGCGACGACCCACCTGATGGATTGGCTGATCTCCGAGCACGGCGTCTCGCCGGTCGATGCGTATTGCCTGGTGAGCACGTGTCCGGACTTCCGCATCAACGTGTACCAGATGTGCCGGATCCGTAACCTGCGGCCGGTCGCCGGCGCGGAGATCCCCAAGTCTTACGTGCTCGGAGGATCCTGATGGCTCGGGACAGTGTGATCCAGGGCGCATCGACTAGCCCGAAGCGACCACCCGGACCGCCGGCACGCGGTCTCTTCGGCAATCTCGGCGAGTTCAGCGCCGACCGGCTCGGCTCCCTGACGCGCTGGGCTCGAGAATACGGCGACCTCGTCGCCGCCCGGTTTGGCCCGCGCTGGATCCTCTTCGCGAACCATCCGGACCTGGTTGAAGAGGTCCTGGTCCACCAGAATCGCAAGTTCATCAAGCACTATCGCCTGCGGCAGGCCAAGCAGACGCTGGGCGACGGGTTGTTGACCAGCGAAGGCGACTTCTGGCGCGGCCAGCGCAAGCTCGTCCAGCCGGCCTTCCATCGCGAGCGGATCGAGGCCTATGGCCGTCTCATGGTCGACTATACTGAGAGATTGATGGAGTCCTGGGCGGATGGTCAAGTCCGCGATATTCAGGTTGACATGATGCGGCTGACGCTGGAAATCGTCGCCAAGACGCTCTTCGACGCAGAGATGGGCGGGGAGACGGCCGAGGTGAGCGCGGCGATGGAGACCCTGATGCACAGTTTCGTCGCCAGCACGGCGAGCCCGGTCATCATCCCCCGCTGGATTCCCACACCGATGAAAGTCCGGGTCGCGCGGACAGTGCGGCGACTGGAGCAGATCCTCTACGGGATCATCGCTGAGCGTCGGCGCAGCGGCGAGGACCGGGGAGACCTGCTCTCGATGCTCCTCCGGGTCGAAGATGAAGAGAGTGGCCGGCGGATGTCCGACCGGCAACTCCGCGACGAGTGCATGACGCTGTTCCTGGCGGGTCATGAAACCACGGCCAACACGCTGGCCTGGGCCTGGTTCCTGCTCTCCGGACACCACGAGGTGGAGGCCCGGCTTCACGACGAGCTCGCGAGCGTCCTGGATGGGCGACCGCCTACACTCGCCGAGCTTCCCCGCCTGACCTATACCGAGAACATCGTCAATGAGACGCTCCGTCTGTATCCTCCCGGCTGGATGCTCGGTCGCGAGGCGATCGAGCCACTCGAGCTGGGCGGATATCGCATCGCCAAAGGAACGACGGTTTTCATGACCGCCTGCGTGATCCACCGCGACTCGCGATGGTTCGATGACCCCGCCGCATTTCGCCCCGAGCGCTGGGCCGACGGACTGATCCAGCGGATTCCTCGTTATGCGTATTTCCCCTTCGGCGGCGGCCCGAGGATCTGTGTTGGCAACAGCTTCGCCTTGATGGAAGCGACGCTGGTCCTGGCCACGATTGCCCAGAAGTACCGACTATCGCTGGCGCCGGATGCCGTGGTCACGCCCTTGCCCTCGATGACCCTCCGACCCGCGCGGGGGGTCAAGATGAACATGACGCGACGATGAACGCACCGATGACTACGGGCCGGCCGGCCACCAGGCGTTCAGCCGCGCCATCAGGTCGGTGAGCTTCTGAGGTTGTTCTGCCGCAAGGTTGCGAGTCTCGCCCGGGTCGTGTGCCACGTCGTAGAGCTCGACGACGTCATTGGGGGAATGGCGGCGGTCGGGGGCAATCAGCTTCCAGTCGCCCGCGACGATCCAGCGGTACCGGAGACTCGATGACGGGTCGTGGATACTCACGGCATTGTGAGTGAAGATCTCGCCGAAGATCGCCGGACGGCCGGAAACGGCCTTGTCGTCAAGGAGGTTGACACCCTCGGTGCCGGGCTCGAGCGGGAGTCCTGCCGCCTGGAGGATCGTGGGCGCGACGTCGATCGCGCTGGCGGGCGTAATGCTGGTCCGCGGAGCGACCTTGCCGGGCCATCGGACCAGGATCGGGGTCCGAAGCCCTCCCTCGTTCGGCGACTGCTTCGACCGAGGTGCATACCGGTCGGCCTGCGGATCCTGAATCCAGCCATTGTCGGCCAGGAAGATCACGAGGGTGTTCTCGGCCAGCTTGTGAGCATCGAGGAAGTCGAGCAACTGCCCACAAGTCTCGTCGAACCACTCGCACATCGCCCAGTATTTCGCGACTTCCAGCGACGGGACTTTATCGCGGTAGTGGGCGAGGAACCGCTCGGGCGGGTTGTGAGGCTGGTGGGGCATCATCGGCGCGTACCAGAGGAAGAACGGGGCCTTGCGCGTCTGCGCCATCTCCATGAACATCGAGATGGGCTTCATCTCCCGACGGCCGATTGCCAGGCCGGCGTCGCCGTGCCGGCCGCCGCGCTCGGGGTCGCCGCTGGTCATGCCGTTGGTGAAGCCGCCCCGCTTGTACGACCCGCCCCACCACTTCCCCGACTGGAAGCTGAGGTACCCCTTCGCGGTCAATAGTCGAGGCATGGATGGCATGTCATCGAAGTACTTGATCATCTCCTGGCGCTGCTGGAGAAACGCCGTGTTTCGCTGGGCCAGCCGCTCGCTTACGCCGGGCGCAAGCGGAGGGTCGTTGCTGGTGATCCTGTGCTGGTGGGGATACCGCCCCGTGAGGATGCTGGCCAGGCTGGGGGAGCAGAGGCTGGTCGTCACATACCCGCGCCGGAACACCAGGCTCTGGCTTGCCAGCCGGTCGAGCCGGGGCGTGCGGATCTGTGGATGCCCCATGAAGCCGTAGTCGGTCCAGGCCATGTCGTCGGCGATGATCAAGACGACGTTGGGTTGTCGTGAGTTGTCATCGTCGGCCCCGGCGCGCGATGGAACACCAATCAACGTAGCCAGTAGCGCCAGGGTGCGAACCACGCCACTCGGCCTCGAAAATGGTATTTCCAGGTGCATCGATGGGATCACTCCGGGAGAGGAACCATACGCATCCGAGCTTCACGGGCAACGCAGAAGAAACCTTCCCAGATCCTGGGCTGCATCAAGACGGCCAGGGTGAAGCGGGTCAAATAGTCGGGATCCCGCAATCGAGGCCGGAGCAAGATCACACCCGCAGTCGATGTCTTGCCTTGTCGAAAAGCCATCTCTCCGAAGTCCTTGTCGAAGGTGATCAACACCCGGTCATCAAAACGAGCCGTTGCGATCACGACGTCGTCATCGACTCCCGGCGAGAGCTCCTTGATCCATTCAACATCCAAGCCGCCTTGCCGAGCGGCCTCGACGACTTCGATCGGCACATTCTCATCAGCCAAGAATTTACTCATCGTTTACACCGGGACGGGGTAAACTTTCTCCTGCTTGATCGTTTCCGTCGCGTACCAGAGAACGGCCCAAATGTCATCTTCCGTCAATTGCGGGTAGCTCTTGAGGATCTGCTCGTGAGTCCACCGCTCCGCGAGCAGCTCGAGAATGAATTCGACGGCAAGCCGCGTTCCCTTGATCACGGGTTTTCCCACGAGGAGCTTCGGATTCGCCTCGATCCGGTCGCGCCACTGCATCGGAACACCTCACAAGAGTAAAGGATTGCGCATGAACTTTATCCTTTCTTCACGCGCTCGATCTGTTCCCGGAGTGCCTTTGCCTCGGGGTGCTCGGGATCTTCCTTGAGGATGCCGTCGAGGGTGGCCTTGGCGGCGGTGCGGTCGCCCTTGCCCAGTTGTGCCTGGGCCAGCTTGACCTTCAGATCGTTGGGTTTCTTGATCTTCAGCTCCAGGGCGGCCTCGTACTCCTCAATAGCCTCGGCGAACTTCTTTCCGGCGACCTGGGCGTCGGCGAGCAAGACATGCACGGTCGGGTCGTAGACGTTGATGTACAGGCACTCGTTGGCCCATTTCTCGGCGATGGCGGCGTGCCCCAGGGCCAGGTGGCGTTCGGCCAGCGCCTTGCGCACCCGGAGGTCGTCGGCGTCGTTGGCGGCGAGCATGGCCAGGTCGTTGAGCAGAGCGTCCGTCCTCTTCTGGCGGAGGTGGACCTGCGCCATGCCCGCGATCCACTTGCTATGGAACGGGTCGTCCTTCCGCGCCAGCTCGTAGAGCTTCTCCGCTTCATCAAGCTGCCCGGCCTCCATCTTCAGCCGTCCCAGGAGGTCGATCACCCGCTCATTGGGATTCTTCGGATCGTGCGCGGGCTCGAGCACCGCGAGCGCTGCATCGTTGTCGCCGATCGACTGAAGGAGCCGCGCCTTGACGTAGCTGGCGAGCGGATGGTGCGGCTTCAGCTCGAGCGCCTTGTCGGCGAACGGCCGCGCCTCGGAGAAATTGCGGCGGGCGAAGTGCTCGTAGGCCATCCGCGCGTTCAAGTCGGCGTCCTCGGGTTTCTCCTTGTATTGGCGCTCGAGCCGCGAGAACTCGATCGTCTTCTCCTCATCGACTCGGGTGCGGATCGTCTTGATCACCTCGTCCAGGTAGGTCAGGTAGCCCTTCTCGAAGTCGGCCTTCTCGACGTGGAAGCATTCGGCGATCGCGCTGTCGGTCGTGCGCCCCTGCGGTAGGCCATGAGCATCTTGATCAACGCGTCATCGCCGAATCGCTTGAGCATGTACCGGGCATAGAGCTGGGCCTGGCAATAGGCCAACTGGCGATCCTCCGGCTCCTTGGGCCGGATGAATCCCAGGTTAATGGTGTCGAGGTTCAGGAGCTTGCGGTCCGGTACGCGAACCAGGAGCATCTTGTTCCATTCCTGGGGGCGGGGGAATCCCTCGCTCTCGACGGCCAGGGCCTCGGTATACCAGTGCGGGATGTTGAACTCGGTCTGTTGCAAGGTGATGACGTGGGTGACCTCGTGGGTGAGTACGCGGGCCCAGTTGAAGGGGACGCGGGTGGCCCGGGGGCTGGCCAGGGCCACGACGCCGCCCGGTGCAGGCCCCGACCGTTGGGACGAACGGGAGGCCGATCGTCCGGGCGCTGAACCACTTGTGGTCCTTGAGGATCTCGATCTTGGTCTTCCCCGGCGGGATGTAGCCGAATCGCGAGGTCAGGGTTGCGTAGATCGATTCGAGGTACCGCGACATGTACCGGCCCAGCAGCTCATCCTGCGTCGGGTCGATCAGCACGCTGTAGTGCTTAGAGACGACGTTGGTATAAGGGGCCATGTGCTTGAGGACCTCGATCATATTGTTCGCCCGGACGTTGAAGGGGTCGGCGGCGAAGGCGGCGTCAAAGAGGCTCTTGGCCTCGGTCTCGCGACCGACCTGCATGTAGAGCATTCCCAGTCCGATGGGAGCCTCGGCTCGCGTGGAGTCGGCCGCGGCCGAGAGCAGGAAGGCGCGTTCGGCGGAGGGATACTTGCGGCGGTCGGCCAGCCGTTCGCCCAGGGACGCATAGAAGGTGGCCGGACGAGGATTGTTGCCCAGGGCGGCCAGCTCCGCGGCGGCCGCCCCCACCGGGTCGACGAGCAGCCGGCACGACGCGGCCAGCCGGCCAAGTGCCTCCTCGTCGCGCGGGTTCTCCGCTACCGCCTTTCGCGCCGCAGCATGGGCGTTGACGAACCGCTCGTCGGAGATGTTCAGGTCGGCCAGGAGGATATGGGCCGGCGCGAAGTGGGGATTCGTGGCCAGGGCCCGCTCCGCCTTGGCCCGGCCCGACGCCAGGCGATAGGACTGCAAGTCGGACTGGCCGAGCGTGACGAGCACCTCGGGCGAATGCGGGTTGATCTGCTGGGCCCGGGATAGCTCACGCGCCGCGGCCCGTTCGTTGTAACCGGAGAGGAACAGCCGTCCCTCCAACCAGGGGGCTCGCCAGCAATTGGGGTCGACCCGCAGTGCGGTCTCATAGATCTCGTTGATCACATCGTTGAGCGCATCGCTGAGTTCCTCTCCCCGTGCGTTGGCGCGATAGTACCGTTCGCAAGCCTGGCCGACCAGGAGCAGGGCCTCGGCGTCCTTGATGATCTCCGCACGCCGGTCGTTGTACCGGTTGACGAACCACTTGCAGGCGATGACCGCCTTGTCGAGATCGCCGCGGAGATCATATAGCCGAGCCTCGACCCAGCGCGCCAGCAAGTGATCGGGGTCGATCGCCTCGGCACGGCGCATGGCGGCCTCGGCGGCTTCCCAGTCGCCGCGAGTCAGGTACAATTCGGCCAGTCGCGCCGGCAGGCCGGCGTTCTTCGGCTCCTCAGCCTCGGCCGCCTTGAGCCGTTCGATCGCCTTGCCATGCTCGCCCTGGCTGGCCGCGCATTCGACCAGTCCCAGCACGACCGCGCCTTTCCGCGCGGGCGTGAGCCGCGCGGGCTCCTTCTTGGCTTCGGTCAGGATCGCCGACAGGGCCTCCTCCGCCTCCGCATAGCGGCCGTTCTGCAACAACCGCTGCGCGTCCTTGAGTGCCTGGTCCGACGCCGCGGCCGCCGGGGCTTTCTCCTGAGCCTTCGGTGCCGGTGCCGGAGCCTGGGCGACGGCGATTGCCGCGGCGATGACGATGCGGTATCCCATGACTGGAACCTCCTCGGGTAGATCCTTTTACCTTACCAGAACCGGCCTGGCCGCAGGGAGTGCCCTCTCAACGGTTGGTCGCCTCGGTCGGCCAAGTGGACTGGCCAAGGTTTCGGATTTCGTGGAAACTCCACATCCGAGAGCCGGTTCCGTCCGGCGACCGCCATAAGGGGGGGATGGGGCATGACCGCGGTTGTGGAGCAGGCCCGGGATTGTCGCGAGCGCCTCGACCGCGACGGATATGCGATTCTGGACCAAATCACGTCGACTGATCGTGTGGTCGAGCTGATCGAGGCGACCCAGATGTACGCGACGGGCGGCCACGACGGCCTGCTCGACCGTCGCGGCGAGGTCTACGGCGGTCGCGATCTACTCTGGCGGATCGAGGATGTTCGCCAATTGGCCCAATCCCGCGAGTTGACCGGCATCACCGAGACGATCCTCGGACCGGGATCGTTTGCGGTTCGCGGGCTGTTCTTCGACAAGACACCGACCGCCAACTGGAACTTGCCATGGCATCAGGATCTGACGATCGCCGTCCGTGCCCGGCGTGAAGTGCCCGGTTTCGGCCCCTGGACGCTCAAGGGAGGGATTCCGCACGTTCACGCGCCCGCAGACCTGCTCGCGCGGATGGTGACGATCCGGCTCCATCTCGACGATTGCGGTCTGGAGAGCGGGCCAATGCGGGTCCTGCCCGGCTCGCACGCTTCGGGCAAGCTTGATGCCGGCGCGATCGCGGTCTGGGCGTCTCGCGCCGGTGCGCTGGCCGTCGATTGCCTCGTCCCGGCCGGAGGAGTCGTCATCATGCGGCCGTTGATCCTGCACGCCTCGGCGTCGGGGACCGGCCCGGGGCATCGCCGAGTGATCCACCTGGAGTACGCCGCAGAGAACCTGCCTGGGGAGCTGGAGTGGTATCGGTCTGTTCCTAGGTCAGGCGTTCCAGCCTGACGTTCCGGTGCCGTCAGGCTGGAAAACCTGAGCTACGGATTCTCCCTCCATCATTCGCCGCTCGATCGCTTCCCGAAGACGGGCCAGGCCCTCGGCTCGGGTAATACCCAGGCCGTCTACCGTGAGAGGAGGACGGCGCGTTGGAGGTGTCTCATCGACCTTGGGCGAACTCAAGAGGATACGTATTCTCATAGTCTCACCCTCTGATTTCGACTGGGACCGGGATCTTCAGGGCGGACCTCCTGGGGCTTGTCCTGATCCGGCGGGGGTCCTTGGCGCACCTCGCGCAGCAGGTAGGTGGTCTTGCCCTGCGACTCATAGTAGGTACGCATGATGATTTCGGCCAGGATGCCCAGCAGGATGCTGACGATACCGGACAGGAAGAACATCACCGTCAGGGAGGGCAGGGGGGTCTCGACGAAGGGTTTCCCCTTGAGCGTAGGATCGGAGCCCCACAGGAGAGAGGGCCAAGGGAAGATATATTTGAAGTAGAGCATCGTCATGAAGCAGAGGATGCTCAACCCGAACGACCAGAGCCCGAACTGGCCGAAGAAGTGAAGCGGACGTTGGGAGTAGCGCTGAAAGAAGCGGATCAGGATGAGGTCGAGGACAACGTGGAAGGTTCGTCCGATTCCGTACTTGGTCTTGCCGGCGGTGCGCGGGCGGTGGTGGACGACCAGCTCAGTGACCCGCGCGCCTTGCCAACTGGCGAAGATCGGGATGAACCGGTGCATCTCGCCATAAAGCCGGACGCCTTCGAGCATGTGACGTCGATAGGCTTTCATCGTGCAGCCGAAGTCGTGCAACGGCACGCCGGAGAGCCGCGCAATCAGGCGGTTGGCCATCCACGACGGGAACTTTCGTGAGATCAGGGCATCCTTCCGGTCTTTCCGCCAGCCGGAGACCACGTCGTAGCCCGCACCGAGTGCCTCCAGGAGGCGGGGGATGTCGGCCGGGTCGTTCTGACGGTCGCCGTCCATCGGGATGAGGATCTCGCCCCGAGCCAGGTCGAGTGCGGCCGAGAGGGCTGCCGTCTGGCCGCAGTTCCGACGCAGGAATGCGGCCCGTACATGCGCGGGATCTCTCCGCTGGATCGCCTCGAGCCGCGCGGCCGTACCGTCGGACGAGCCGTCGTCGACGAAGATCAGCTCGTAGCGGAGCGACTGCCGGCGCAGGACCGCATCCAGCTCGTCGTACAGCGGCTCGACGTTGTCAACCTCGTTGTAAACCGGGACCAGGACCGACAGGTCGAGGTCCCGTTTCTCAGCCGATCCATCCGTCATGTCCGCTCGCTCCGCTCGCTTGGTGTTCCGTGTTCGGTGTTCCGTTGATAAATCGTAGACTTTCTGAACCCGGAAGACTGGACCGAAGCAGCCCCTAACCGCTGCAATACTGGAGCAGGTACCGCCGGCTGATCAGCAGCGATTCGAGCCGCGACTCGAGCGAGCCCTCGAATGCCCGATCTTCGACCTCGATGGCGACGTGTCCCGTGTAACCGATGTCGCTCAGGGCGCCCAGGAAGGCACCCCAGCGGACGTCGCCCAAACCGGGGATCTTCGGTATGTGCCAGAGCTTGGGATAGGCCAGGACCCCGTGCTGGTTGATGGCGGCCTGATCGATCCGGGCGTCCTTGGCGTGGACGTGGAAGATTCGGTCGCGGAACTCGGCGAGTGGGGCCAGGTAGTCCATCTGCTGCCAGATGAAATGCGAGGGGTCGAAATTCAGTCCGAAGTTCGGGCTGGGGATGTCCTGGAACATCCGCCTCCAGATCGACGGTGAGGTCGCCAAGTTCTTGCCGCCGGGCCATTCGTCCCGACTGAACAGCATCGGGCAGTTCTCGATGCCGATCTGGACGTTCCGGCTCTCAGCATGGGCGATCAAAGGTCGCCAGACCTCCAGGAACCGCGGCCAGTTGTCGTCCACCGACAGGGATGGATCGCGGCCGACGAACGTGTTCACGACGCCGACTCTCAGGGCCGCGGCGGCATCGATGACCTGACGAAGGTGCGTCACGGCGACCTCGGTTTCGGCCCGGTCGGCCGACAATGCATTCGGATAATACCCCAGCCCCGAGATCGCCACCTGCTGGATCGTCATGAGGTCCTGGATCTTCGCGATCGCATCCATCGAAAGGTTGGTCACATCGATGTGGGTGACTCCGGCGTAGCGGCGTTCGGACTTGCCGGGCGGCCAGCACATCAGCTCGACGCTCGAGAAGCCCGAGTCGTGAGCGAAGCGAAAGACTTGCTCCAGCGTGTAATCCGGCAAGATCGCCGAGACGAATCCGAGCTTCATGATCGTCAGCCCCCGTTTTTCACGGATTCGGCATCCCCCGTTTCCGATCGCGACGGCGAGGCGGCCGGTGGGGGAGCATCCTCTGTGTGGAGAAGTACCTCAGACATCGAGACCCATCGCGATTCGGCGGCGCTGCGGGCGATCGCCTCGCAGAGTCCGACCTCCCAGTCCCCATCGGCGAACGTGGGAAAGGTAGGTTTCCGCCCGGCCTTACGGCCCTCGACGATCCAACTGTAGACGTCGAGGTAGAGCTGTTTGAAGGTATCCGGGAATCCCTCGGCATGACCGCCGGGATAGTGGCTGATCGCCGCCGCGTCCGGATGGAGCAGGGCGGGGTCGCGTTCGAGGAGTTGATTGGGCCCGCGCCGCGACCCGATCCAGAGCTGGTTGGGCGACTCGCTGTCCCAGGCGACGGCCGCCTCGGTGGCGGCGATCTCGATCGTGAGCCGGTTCTTGCGGCCGGCGGTCACCTGGGAGACATGGAAGGCCCCTCGTGCGCCCGCGTCGAACCGGAGGAGCACCGCGCCATGGTCCTCGGTCCGGACCTCGACAGCCTCGGTGGGTCGCGGCCCGGAGGCTCCCGTGGCGCCTTGGAACGTATCGGTTGGACCGACGGGCTTGAACCGGCGAGGATGGAACGTGGCCAGGTCGGCATTGACCGCGCGGATTGGCATGCCGATGAGGAACTGGGCCAGGTCCATCCAGTGAGTGCCGATATCGGCCACGGCGCGGAGGTTCGTCCCGCCGTCGGGCTCGACGCGCCAGTTGAAGTCCTCGGGGTAGAGCAGCCAGTCCTGGACGTACGAGCCGGTGACGCTGAGCACGCGGCCCAGGTCGCCGCTGGCGATCCGCTCGCGGATCTCGTGACAGAGGGGATAGTAGCGGACGTTGTAGTTGACCGCGGCGGCTTGCTCCGGCCGCGACCGGGCCAGCGCCCGCAAAGCCGCCGTTTCCTCGCTCGAGGTCGCCAGCGGCTTCTCGCAGATCACGTGGCGCCCCGACTCCAGTACCCTCCGCGCCTGCTCGAAGTGGTGAGCATTGGGTGACGCGATGTGCACAACTCCCACCCGCCGATCATCCAGGAGCTCGCCCAGATCCCGGTAGATTCGGGCGATGCCCAGCCGCCGCGCCAGATCGGCCGTGTGTTCGGCCGACCGGCCCAGGAGGCCGACAACCTCAACGCCGATCCGCCGCAACGCCTCGACGTGGACGGGGCCGATGAACCCGCCACCGATCACGGCGGCCCCCGGCGCACCCTCGATCATCCGCGGTGACCCCATGGAGCGGCTCCCGATTTCTCTCAGGGCCTGTCTATCGAGCTAATACCGAAAGACGCCGAGCGTCACCCCCACGACCAACCCCATCACATGCGCCGCGTTGGCAACCGGGCCAATCAGACTGGACATGCTGTCGGTCATGCAGAGGAACAGCCACATCATCATCATGAGGACGCCGTTGGGGTGCATGATCATCCTCTGCTCGGGCTCATAGAGCCCTTTCATCCAGACGTAGCCGAAGAGCGCGTAGACAACTCCCGACATGCCATAGAAGGGGTGGGCCTCTCCGGGATCGGCCTGTTCCATGTAAAGGAATTGGCCGGTATTGGAGATGACCGCCGCGATCAGGACCAGCCCGGCGAGCCGGAGAGTCCCCCGGCGAATCTCGATCATCGTCCCCAGCCCGGTGAGCCAGGACATGTTGAAGAGAAGATGCAAAATATTACCATGCATGAGGATAGGAGTGATCAATCGCCAGACTTCGCCTCGTTGGATGTCGTCCAGTCCGTGACTCCGACGTTCCCCACCCTGGCGCTCGTACGAGGAGAAGAAGAGTCGTTGCTCGACGACGGATCCTTGCGACGAACGTTGCAGGATGAAGATGACGATGCAGGCCGCGACCAGGAGGGACGTGATGGGTCGGCGACGGAAGCCGGGCACGGCCCAGAGGTCGCTGGCCTCGCGGAAATTCTTACGATATTGCTTGTCGAGATCCTCTTGCTTGCGCCGGATCGCCGCGGCGGTTGGGGCCGAAGCGCGGAACCGCGGGTCATCGGGGCGGCTGAGGTACTCCCGCAGCTCGTCGTGCGCGAGAGCGACCTGGTCTTCGTTGAAGATCCAGACGTCCCACCCCTCGGGCCGCTCGTCGAGCCGGGCCTTGATCCCGAGAGAAAAGAGATGGTCGGTCAGGACCTTTGGGTCTGGTCCTTTGGGCAAGGTTCCGATCTGGCGCAACGGTCATTCCCTTACGAAGTTGAAGGCAGCGAGCCGGCAGGCTCAACCCGGCCGCCATCGGCGTTGAGCCTCGCGGATTCGAGTCCTCTCACAGCGTACCACAAGACAGGCGTCGGGAAACCCCTCGCCGGTCCGGCGTCGCATGCCGGGTCCAGCCCGCGGGGCCGGGGCCATCGCCGGACCGCGGCCGTTCCGGCTCCGAACTCCTGGTGGCGATTGGCTCTCCGCGATAATCGTGTTAGGATACCTCTTGGCCCCAATTCTCGATCCCTGAAGGGTCTTCGCCATGGCCGCACCCAGTGCCGTCAGGAAGCCGCCGCATATGGTCTGGACCGTCGCCGATCTCTATCGACGGTTCGGCCCAATCCCTTTCGAACGCATCCGCCAGGATCCTCGCCCGGGTTGCGGCACCGTCGAGGACGTCATACGTCTGGATGCTCATGAGGACCGTTTCTACGAATTGGTCGATGGTATCTTGGTGAGGAAAGCCGTCGGACGAGAAGACTCCTACATTGCCATGAGAATCGGCAAACACCTGAGCAACTTCGTTGACCCGCGAGAGCTAGGATGGGTGACCGGAGAAGGGGGGATGGTTCAACTCGACGTGAACCTGGTGCGGATCCCCGACGTGTCTTTCATCTCATGGGATCGCGTGCCGGGGGGCGCGTTCTCCAGGGAAGCAGTCCCGCTCCTGGTCCCCGACCTGGCCGTGGAGGTGATCAGTGCCAGCAACACCCGAAAAGAGATGGAGGACAAGCTTCAGGAGTATTTCGAAAAGGGCGTTTGCCTGGTCTGGTATGTTCGACCCAGGAGCCGGGTCGTGGATGTCTACACGGCTCCGGACCGGTTCACCCGGCTGACCGCCTCGATGCGACTGGATGGCGGCGACGTCCTGCCGGGTTTCTCGGTGCAGGTCGGCGAGCTGTTCCGGTTGCCGAAACGGCCCGAGGGCAAAGAGGAATCGAAGAAAAACGGCCCGCGGACCGGGAAGAAGAACGGCCCGCGGCGCGGTCGTTGATTGTGGCCGACCCAGCAGCCTGTGGAGTCCACACCGATCATGCCCACGACTTCAGCCCGCTACCGCCTGGTGATCTTCCAGGCGATCGAGGAACTCCAGCCGGCCCGAGATCTTGTCTGTCGAGTGACAGGGATGCACCCGACCGATGCTGCGCAGGGCCTTTCGCGTGTCGCCGGGGACCTGGCCCTGGCTCCTCGAGGAGAAGGAAGTCCGCTCCGTACTGGACGGGCTGTTTGAGCTCCGGATCGCCGCGGAAGCCTGGCGGACCGACCTGTTCCCGGAGCTGAGTCCGGCTCGGACGGTCCATCGCGCCGCCTGCCTGGACGAGGGCTTCCGGATCGAAGGCTTGCGTGGAGAGCCGACCCACTGGATTCCCTGGGACCGCATCGAGCTGATCTGCGCCGGGCGGATCGGCGCCGAGGATGAATACCGGCACGTCCAACCGCCGCGATGGCCGTCGGTGATGGTGTCCGGCTTCCGTGCACTGACCCTGATGAGGCCCCAACCATCCAGCCGCCGCGCCCGTGCGACCCGGATTCCCCGCGACCCCGTCGGCGAGGTCGTGATCGTCCGCCGCGACCCCCGGATCGCCTTCCGCGTCGTCGAGAATCAGATGAATTACGCTTACCTGGGCGAGCGGCTCACCCAGTCGGCCGCGGAGAACTTCCCGGTCTTCCTCGCCGACCTCTGTGCCCGTGCCGAGGCCGCCTATATCACCACTTCGACTCACTCGATACTCGAGCATGGCGATCCCGTCGAGTATGAATTCCCCAGCTCCATGGCCCTTCTGGAACATGCAACCCACCGCCTGCTCTGGAGCTGGTACCGTCGCGATCGCGACGCCGAACCTCCCTCGGAACGCTGGAAGCCGAACGAGGAAACCGACATCGATCACGAGGCTTTCGACGACGATCCCGATGAGTCGTAGCCTTGGGGCGACGGTGACGTGTTGTCCTTCGGCGACATGCGGCCCGGCAATTCTTCCCATTCTGACGAGGTCTTGCTAAACTCAGAACCATAACGATGGCCGTCTGGAGGGCCGATTCGCCAATCAGAATACGTTGGTGCTCCCTCCATCATCGGCCCGGGACAATCGAAGATCGACCGTCAGGAGACTCTTTTCCGTGTCGCACCACGATCGCTACCTGTTCACGAGTGAATCCGTCTCGATGGGCCATCCCGATAAGATGGCTGACCAGATCTCCGATGGCATCCTCGATGCCATCTTGGCCCAGGATCCCCATGCCCGCGTCGCTTGCGAGAGCCTGCTCACCACGGGCCTGGTTTGTCTGGCCGGCGAGATCACTACCAAGGCGCTGGTGGATTATCCGTCGATCGTCCGCCAGGTCGTGCGCGAGATCGGCTACACCTCCAGCGAAATGGGCTTTGACGCCACGACCTGCGCCGTGATGGTCGCCCTGGGCAAGCAATCGCCCGACATCGCCATGGGCGTCGATGAAAACACCGAGCGGGGCAAGGACATCGGGGCCGGCGACCAGGGGATGATGTTCGGCTTCGCCTGCAACGATACCCCCGAGTTGATGCCGCTGCCGATCGCACTGGCGCACCGGATCATCAATCGAATTACCGATTTGCGGAAGGACGGCTCGATCCCCTGGCTGCGGCCCGACGCCAAGAGCCAGGTGACCATCGAGTACGACGGCCTGACGCCGGTCCGGGTGGATACGGTGGTCGTCTCAACCCAGCACGACCCGAACATCTCGCACGCGCAGATCGTCAAGACGGTCCGGGAGCAGGTGATCGAGCCGATCCTGCCCCAGGATCTGGACGTCAGCTCAGTGAAATTCCACATCAACCCGACGGGCAAGTTCGTGATTGGCGGCCCGCACGGGGATTCGGGCGTCACTGGCCGCAAGATCATCGTCGATACCTACGGCGGCATGGGCCGGCACGGCGGCGGCGCGTTCAGCGGCAAGGATCCCACAAAGGTTGACCGCTCGGCCGCCTACATGGCCCGGTACGTCGCCAAGAACGTCGTAGCCTCGGGTCTGGCGGATCGGTGCGAGATTCAACTGGCTTACGCGATCGGCGTCTCGGAGCCGGTCAGTGTGCACGTTGACACCCAGGGGACCGGCCAGGTACCGGATATCATGATCGCCGAACTGGTGCGCCGGCATTTCCCGCTCACCCCATCGGGTATCATGAAGCACCTGGACCTGCGCCGGCCGATCTACCGCAAAACGGCAAGTGGCGGACACTTCGGTCGCTCGGAGCCCGAATTCACCTGGGAGAAGACCGAGAAGGCCCACCTTCTGCGCGAGGCGGCCAACATGCAATTCGAGGCGCCGGTCGTCGTCTAGACATGTTCGGGATGACGAGGCTCCGCCTGAGCCGGCATGGCCCAGGCCGGAGCCCACCTCCCTGGCACACTCGACATCGAACCCCGGCGCGACCTGACCGGGGTTGCCCGCCACAGGAATCCCAGGCTCATTTATGCCCGCTGCATGGGAAGACCTGTTGCCTCGAGCCCGAGCGGCGTTCACAGCCCAGTTCCGCGCCGAGCCGGCGGTGCTCGGCTGGGCTCCCGGTCGGGTGGAGCTCCTGGGCAACCACACCGATTACAACGGTGGCCTGGTCATGGCCGCGGCCATCGATCGTTCCACGATCGTACTGGGGCGTGGGATCAATGGCCGGGAGTCCCGGTTCTTCTCGCTGAATCTTGATGAGTCCGATACCTTCTCGCTCGATGCGATCGAGCGCACCGAAGCCGGGACCTGGCCCCGATATGCCCGAGGCGTCTTCTGGGCCTTGACCGAATCGTGCGGGCCGTTCGAGTCGGGCTTCGAAGCGGCCATCTTCGGCGACATCCCGCTCGGTGCAGGATTATCCAGTTCCGCGAGCCTCCAGGTCGCAATCGCCTGGTTCCTGATCCAGCTCGATGTCGTCCCGGGCCGATCGAATCGCGAGTTCATGCACGACCCGGGTGACCAGTGTCGCATGGAGCTGGCCAAAACCCTTCGGCGCTCGGAGAACGAATTCGTGGGGGTTGGTTCCGGCCTGCTCGACCAGTTTTCGAGCCTCTTCGGACGGGCCGATCATGCCCTGTTCCTCAATTGCGGGAGCCTTGAGCACGACCGGTTGCCCCTGGGCAATCCGGCGCCGGCGATCGTGATTTGCGATTCCCAGACCTCCCGTCGCCTGGCCGACGGGATGTACAACCAGCGGCGCGCGGAGTGCGAGCGCGTTGTGGCAGCGTTCCGCGACCGGATCCCTCATCGCGGGGAATTTCAATTGTCGTGGGTGCCGCTTGAGCAACTCGAAGCCGACTGGAGCCAGCTCGACCCGATCGGGCGGAAGCGAGCCCGTCACGTCCTGAGCGAGAACGAGCGGGTGCGTGCGGGAGTTGAGGCGCTGAAGGCGGGCGATGTCCTGGCGTTCGGCCGGCTGATGTCGGCCTCACACGCCTCCAGCCGCGACGACTTCGAAAACAGCTCGCACGGCGCTCGATGCGCTGATCGAGGCGGCCGAAGCCGCCCCCGGCTACCTCGGTGGGAAGCTCTCCGGTGCCGGCTGGGCTGGTTGCACCGTCAACCTGGTCCATACTGACCGCACCGGCGATTTCGCCGAAGCCGTCCGGACAAAGTACGCCCGGGACACCGGCATCACCCCGGAGATCCACATCTGCCGCGCCGCCGATGGGGCATTCGGGCGAGACCTTCCTCCGGCCGCTCCTTGAACGTTGAGGCGGATCATCGCACACTGGGCGGAAGGGCTCTATGTCGAAGGAGGCCAGCCATGCCCTGGGCCAAACTGCTCGCGGACCTGATCGTTGCAATACACGCGGCTTACGCAAGCTTTATCGTCCTGGGCCTGGGAGCGATCTTGATCGGGATCGGGTTCCGGTGGGATTGGATTCGCAACTTCTGGTTCCGTTCGATCCATCTGACCATGATCGGGATCGTCGTCGCCGAGGAGTTCGTCGGGATGAAGTGCCCGCTCACTTCGTGGGAGGACCAGCTCCGGACCGCGGCCGGACAGGCCGGCTATTCGGGCGATTTCATCGGTCACTGGGCGCATCAACTGATATTCTACGATGCCCCGCCGTGGGGCTTCACCGTGATCTACATCCTGTTCGGGCTGGTCGTCCTGGGCACGTTCATCCTGGCGCCGCCCCGATGGCCAGGTCGGGCCCCCGCCCCGACGCCCGCGGAATCGAGCGAACGCGAGATCAGCCAGGTCAGTTCCTGACACGATGGGATTCATTGCATTTGGGACGCTCGCAACGAGGAGGACGAACGATGGCACAGCGGTCGAGGAATCACCGAGGTCGGCTTCTGGGCCTGGCCCTGTTCGCGATAGCATCGGCCGCGCTGATCCCGCCCACTCGGTCACCGGCGGAGACTTGCCTGTCGCCGTTCGTCAAACGGCTGGATCGCCCCGAGAAATACCTTTATGTCTTCTGCGTTAACGCGGATGCGAAAGACAATGATTTCATGACGGTCATCGACGTGAATCCGGATAGCGCGACCTTCGGCACGATCCTGCATAGCGTGGACCTGGGCACCAAGGGGAACGAGACGCACCACTGGGGCTACACCGACGACCGGACGAAGATCTGGGCGGGCGGTCTGTTCTCGAGCCGGATCTGGATCCTGGATGTTGCGACCGACCCGGCCAGGCCTAAGGTGGAAAAGGTGCTGGAGAACGTCCCCGAGTTATCCGGGTTATCCGGCCCTCACAGCTATTACGCGCTACCGGGCCGGATGCTGATCAGCTTCCTCGGCTCATCCAGCGGCGGCCTGCCGACGGGCCTGGCTGAGTTCACCAACGACGGCAAGTTCATCCGCCGGATCGAGCAACCCGAGAAGGCGCCTTATGGCTACGACGTGGCCATCAAGCCGTCGCTGAACCGCATGGTAACGAGTAGCTTCACGCCGTTGCGCAACTACAAGAAGCCGCTGGCGAACATGGACTTGAAAGATTTCGGCAGCGAGCTGGTCGTCTGGGACTTCAAGAACCGCCAACCGCTTCAGGTTGGCAAGACGGGCCTGGCGCCACTGGAGGTACGCTGGAGCCTCAAGCCGGAGAACAATTACGGCTTCACCAACTGCGCCTTCGACAACTCGATCTGGCTATTCAAGGGGACCGATTCGGGTCCTTACGAGTTCAAGAAGGTCGCCGACACCGGCGCGATCCCCGCCGACCTGCGCCAGAGTCCCGACGACAAGTACCTCTACGTGAGCTGCTTCGGCGACAACTCGATCCAGCAGTGGGACGTCTCCGACCCCGAGCATCCTCGCCTCTTCAGCACCGTCGCCCCTTGCGTCCAGCCCAACATGATGCACGTCGACCGCCGATGGCAAGCGGATGTACGTGTCAAACTCGCTGCTCTCGACGCTCGACCACTCGGGACGATTCTATGTGCGACTGGTCCACATCGGCCCCGATGGGATGAAGGTCGACCCGTTCTTCAATATTGACCTGAACCATTTCCCGACGGGGCCGGCTCGGGGACACGACATGCTCATCAATTGACAAATCACATCATGCCCCCCGCGAGGAAAAGGTCTCCACTACCTCTTTCGGAACCTTTTCCGGAGCGTCTGCACGAGGGAGTCTCCGCATTGCCGATCATGCTACACGGTGTCGTCGCTCCCCGAACGGTACGACCGGCTGCTCGTCAACTCGTCTGGATCGAGGAGATGTCCATTTGTCTCCGCCTGCTGGAGCGTCAACACGACCTGTACGTCGAGCACGTCTTCGCGACCGATGGGTACTGAACTGTCAACCTCGAAGGGCGCCACGAAGCGAAAGAGCAGGAATACCGAACTGATGAAAGCCTATGCGATTTTCGACGGTGGTGGTGTCCTCGGAGCGGCGCTCGCCGGAGCCCTCAAGGCTGCAGAGCGGAAGCGAGTCGAGTTCGTGGGCTTCGGCGGCACGTCTGCGGGGAGCGTCATCGCGACGCTCGCCGCGGTGGGCTACAGCGGACAAGAGATCGAGGACATCCTCGTAGGTACAGAGTTCACGAGCCTCCTCAACGACAACGGCAAACACGTCGAAGCGTTCAAGTCCCAGATTGGCGCCGTCGTTGGGGGCCTAGAGAAGGGCCTATTCGGCAAGCTGGGCTCGGTCGCGCGGGCACTCGGCGCGTACCTCGGCTACGGGACTCTGAAGCAGACGCTCATGGAACGGTTCGGAGTTGATGATGGTCAGGTGCTCAAGGTCTTCCTCCTGAAGAAGATCGCTGCCAAGCTCCCGTCACTCGATGAAGCGAGCGACATCAGTTTCGCGAGCCTAGCTGCCTTCGAGGCTGTCCGGAGCAATGGTCGCCGCTGCTTCCCCCTGAAGATCGTCGCGTCGGATGTCTCTCGTCGTCAACCGGTCGTGTTCTCGAAGGACGAGACGCTCTACGGCAGCTCGGTGCTGGACGCCGTTCGTGCGTCCACCTGCTACCCGTTCGTGTTTCAGCCGGTAGACCGGAACCGCCAGTGCTGGCTCGTTGACGGAGGCTTGGCGAGCAACCTCCCCGCATTCCTCTTTCACGACGAGCAGCAGCGGACAAGACACCCGGTATTCGCGTTCGACCTGACTTCAGAGGCCTCCCCCGAAGCCGCGACCAACTACGACCTCAAGCGGTTTCTCAAGGACATGGTGTCAACCGCGCTCGACGCTGGGGATGAGCTCCTCCGCAAGGTCCTGAAGGACGTGATCCACGTCCCCATTCGCATCCCGAACAAGTTCGACGTCCTCGACTTCAAGATCGGCCTCGATGGTCGGCGCAAGCTCTTCAATCTCGGCTACCACCAGTCGAGCGAGTTCCTCGACAACCTCGAGATCCTTCAACGCCATAACCAGGCCGAGGACTTCGTCCACCAACTCGGAGTGCACGGCCTCGGCCAGACCGAGATCCGGGAGGGGGTCATCCAGCGTCAATTGCAAGCACGCTACGGTGACCCCAAGCTCTTCGAAGCCGTCTTATTCGCCGTGGCACAGGATATCGAATCAAGCACCGACGCAGAGGACGTCCGGACACACATCATGCTACGGACCGGTCGGACCTTCGACGACGGTACGCCGACGAGGATAGTCACCTACTCGTTCGGAATGTTCGACCCGGCGACGAATGAGATGGATTCCGACCACACGCTCGAGATCGCCGAGACCGCCGGATGCAGCCAGTGAGTTCAGGGTCTTGGCGTTCCACCGCGGATCCGAGGTCCGTATCATAAATACCCATCGGATTGCACCTTCGGTCCTCTCAGGAGTCCTTCGGTTATGGAGGTCGCCGTCTTTTCCGCAGCCGTCCGGAGTCCTTCGGTCCTCAACGACACCCCGTTTGCCGCCGAGGTGCTGAGTCGGCTTCCTCTGGCCGACTCGGTGTGGCGGTTGCTGCACTACGCGATGGCGGATTCGTGGCTGGATGATCTCTGGGCGCGAAATCGCGGGCCCTGCTTCGAGAAGCAGTTGAAGTTCCGCACGCTGGCCCATCTGATCACCGATGCCTTGATCGAGCACGAGGGGAGTGGCTACCAGGCCTTCACGCGGGCCCAGGAACAGGGCACGCTGCCGGTCTCGATCACCTCGTCCTATGACAAGTTGGGGAACCTGCCCCTGCCCCTCAGCGAGGCCCTGCTCGCCGAAGGCACCCAGCGGCTCAACGCGGTCCTGCCTGAGACCCTGGCCGTGGAGCCGTTGCCGGCGTGTTGGGCCGGGTTCGAAGTCTTCGGGGCCGACGGCAAGGCGATCAAGCACGTTCGCCGGCTCCTCAAGCCGTTGCGCGGCTTGCAGGCGGGGATCCTCGGTGCGCGGGCGTCGGTGGGCTTGGACCTGCGGACGGGCCTGGCCGTCGCGATGGTGGGCCACCTCGACGGCGAAGCCGGTGAAGCGGCTCTCACCGAGGGCCTGCTGCCGAAGTTGGCGGCGCTGGCCGGCCGGAGAAGTTGTGGTTGGTGGTCCTGGACCGACTCTACTGCAACCTGAGTTTTCCCCGGGAGGTGTTGAAGGCCGGCGGCCATTTCCTGATCCGCTACTGCAGCAATACGACGTTCGTTCCCGATGCGTCCCGGCCGGCGCAGGAGACCCGCGACGCCGACGGGCGCCGGATCGTGCAGGAGTGGGGCTGGCTGGGCAAGGTCGCCAAGGCCGACCGCGTGTACGTGCGCCGGATCACCAAGCATCTGGCCGACGGCAAGGAGTTCGGCGTGATCACCGACCTGTTGGACGAGACGACGTATCCCGCCGTGGCGATGCTCTCGACGTATCAGAGTCGCTGGGGTCTGGAGACGGTCTTCCAGCAGATCACCGACGTGTTCTCGCTGAAGCACCTCATCGGCACGCAGCCGAAGGCGGTCCTGTTCCAGTTGTCGTTCTGCCTGCTGCTGTACAACGCCCTGCAAGTCGTGCGGACGCACCTGGCATCGCATCAAGAGTGTGAGGCCAAGGCGATCTCCAACGAGAAGCTCTTCGGTGACGTGGAGCGGCAAATGGTGTCGGTCAGCGAGTTGGTTGAGGTCAAGACGTTGCTGTCGTTGCTGGGCGCCGTGCCGACGGCGAGTGAGGTGCGCACGTACTTGCGGGAGCGGTTGCGCGCGCCTGGAGCGACCGTTGGTGGAAAGCGCCCAGCTCCGGCCGTGGCGGTCATCAGAAAGTCAAGAAGCGTGTGCTCGGCAACCATACGTCAACCTACCGGGTTCTCCAGCAAGCACATGAGCAAAAGACGGGGCCCCCTAGAGCCAGAGGAAAACCCTGAACTCACTGGCCGGATGCAGCGGACGGGCGTGGAGCGCAAGGCGGCCTGCTTGCACGACCTCGAGCGCCGCTGCGGTCAACCCAACGCCATGGAGGATGACCGCGGAGCAGCACCGCCGCGTCCCAGATCACCGCAAGTCGATGCTCAGCGTGCCAATCTGGGATCATCCTGAGGCGGAAAAGCAACCCGGGAGCGAGCCGATTGGGACTTTGTCCATTGACTCCGTGACGCCTCTTGCCGATACTAACTGGTTAGAGGAGCCCGGATCGCCTTCCGACCTCGCCGGCGCGAACCTTCGTTCTGAGGTGCTCGAGCGATTGCTCGTCTGGGAAAACGTGATCCGCAAGCTCTTCAACTGAAAGGAGATACGCCGATGGCCTCTGAAACGCCGAAGAAGAAGATCGCCGGCGTCCTCCTTCCTGCCGACAAGCCGCTCCGGATGAAGAGCGTCATCGAGGGACTCTACGTCGCCGAGGACGATCCGTACACGGATCGGTACGGCTACTTCGAGTCCTCCCGACTCTACCGGAAGAAGCCGCAGCGGCCCGTGAACGGGCGGGCGGGCAAGCCGGTTGCCAAGCACGAGTCATAATCGGCGGAGCAATGCAAGCACCCCGAGAGCTGCCGCTTCGGCGACAGGGAGTTTGTGCGCCTCGCATACCAGGCCGCGTGTGACGTTCGTCGTCCACGCGAACCGCGAGAAATCTCCGCAGGCGAGGAACCATCCGCGGAGCGAGTGCTTGACATCCGGAGCGTGCTTGGCAAACTTAGCATCATGTCAACCGAACCCAATCGCCTTGGCTCATTCCTCGCCGTGCTACGCCGCTCGAAGGGCCTGTCCCTACGCGCCGTCGAGGCTGAGACCGGGATCTCAAACGCGTATCTCAGCCAGCTTGAAACCGGGAAGATCCGCGAGCCCTCCCCGGCGCACCTCCACAAGCTGAGCGAGCTCTATGAGGTCCCGTACGAGACCCTGTTCGAGTACGCGGGATATCCTGTACCCGGGCCGACCAAGCGACGTGAATCAGCTTCGCGGCTCTCGGCCCGCCTCGGCCCCACGACCAAAGAGGAGGAGGATGCCCTCGCGGACTATCTCGCCTTCCTCCGCTCGAAGCATGCGGGGAGGAAGCGCTGATGTATTGGTCGATCTCGGAGAGCAAGACGTTTAGGAGATGCCAGCGTCAGTGGTACTTCAAGAACGTCCTCGCGAGTCACAGGGCGAACGACCGCGAGCGCCGGCGGGCATATCTGCTCGGCAAGCTCCAGAGCCTAAGTTCGTGGCGTGGAAACATCGTTAACGACGTCATCAGCTCATTCATCGTCCCGCAGTTGCGAGCGCAGGACCGTGACGCTCCAGTTGGCCGTCAAGAGGGCGCGGGAGCTCTTTGACGGGCAGCTCGCGTACGGCCGCACGCAGCGCCTCGACGATCTCGATCTCATCCCCACCAAGGAGGGAGATGATTTCGTCGCCTTCTACTCGTTGGCCTACGAAGGGACCCTCAATGAGGAGGAAATCAACGTCGCCTGGACCGAGGTCGAGCTCGCGCTGAAGAACCTCTTTCAGATGAGAGAGCTCGCCGCGGAGCTGAAAGCAGCGAGCTACCTGGTCGCGCAACGCCGCCCTGATGTTCAAGCACTCCGGGATGACCGTGCGAGCCGTTCCCGACCTCATCGCGTTCTACGAGAATGCACCACCTCTCATCGTTGACTGGAAGGTGCACGCGTTCGGCGTTCAGGAGGCGAGGCTTCAGCTCGCCACATATGCGCTCGCGCTATGTCGATGCAACGCCCACAAGGACTTCCCGGAGTCGATGTCACGCTGGCAACCCTTGGACGTCCGCCTGCTCGAGGTACAACTGCTGCTGGGACGAACGCGATCCTACGCCCTCGCAGAGGATGACGCCGCGGATATCGACGCCCACATCGCCGCGACCGCGACGGACATGCTCCTTGTCCTCGACGGGCGAAAGAGCACGGATCTCCGACCATGCGATTTTCCGGTCGCGGCCTCGCCAGAAGCGTGCCAGCGCTGCTCCTATCGCGTGATGTGCTGGGAGGACGATGTATGAGCAAGCTCGAGACAAACGTCTTCCCGATCACGAACATCGCCCAGCTCTCCTCGAGCTACCGCCTGTACCGAATTCGAGGCCTCCACTCGGAGCAGTCGGAGTACCACCAGAACCGCCAGATCATCGCCCGGAGGATGAGCTACGCGACTCACACGCCAGCGACGGTTGTCGAGCGCGAAGGCGAACCGTACCTCGTGCTGCGCGACGACGCACCAGAGCCGCCGAGTCCGTATCAACTCGTGCGGCGGACAGTGTACTTCGATCGCGTCCCCGGAGTGAGGACGCTCGACTATACCGAGCGGAATCCGGAGAACGACGAGATCTGCCTCCGGTTTGTGAACTTCACCGTCCAGACGCCGCTCAACTCCAACTCGACTCTGTGGCAGCCTGGCTCCGGAGAGCCGTTTTTCGAGAAGACCCCGACGATCCTCTCCGGGAATGTCGTCCGCTACCCGGGCTTTTCCGTCCGAGCGATCGTCACGCCAGACGGGGGAATCGGGCTCTGCGTTAACGTCAAGCACAGGCTTGCGAGTCGCCAGCCGCTCCCGCTCCACATGGACCGGGCGGCTTTTAGGCGATGGCGCGGAAGCCGTTGCGTCTACCGCTACGGCCATCGGTGGTACGTCGTCCACCTCCACGAATTCAACGACCTGACCGCGAGCGAGATTCTCATCCAACGTAACGGTACGCGCGTTACGCTCCTCGATTACATTCTCGCCGAGACCGAGAAGCCGGTCCCCGAGGAGCTTGCAAACCTCCCGAACAACGCATCCGTCGTCTCCTACATGAGCAATCAGGGCGAACTGAGGGGTGCGCCGGCTGGGCTCTGCTATCCGGTGATCGACACGAAGTTCGAGGAAGCAGGTCGGCATCACGGCGGAACGATCCTCAGGCCGCACGAGCGTCGCGAAGGGATCCATCGCTACGCCGCACAGTTCCTCCGCCGGCTCAGATTCGGCGAGTTCGTGCTGGATGTATCTCCGGTCCCGGTCAGCGTCCCTCACAAGATGTTCGTCCTCCCCGACTACGAGTTCGGGAACGATCGGATCGTCTCGATCCGCGGAACGCCCGGGCGCAGCAAGCCTCGCTCGACATGATCGGACGGACCCGGGCCGAGCTCCTCCGCGACTTGGGCGCGGGCTTCTACTCGCGCGACAGGCTGGACAGGCAATACCTCTTCCTCCCGCAGAGCGTCGCGGATAGCTGGGGCGGTGAGTTCCTTACGGATCTCAAGCGGGTCGTAGACGAACTCTATCCGCAGGGCGGCGGGTACGACCCGATCGTGGTGCCGTACAACGACCGTGGTCCGAAGACATTCGTCGACCAAGGGAATGCAATTCGTGCGGCTGCCGAGGAGCACTGCAAAAAAGACGGCTTCGCGCTCGTCATGATCCATCACACGAGCGATCGTCGGCATCGGCAGCACGATCAACTCGCCGCGATGGTCGTAAGAGAATTGAGGAAGCTCGACGTGTACGCCGCCGTCAATCACTCGGCGATGGGCCGCGAATGCTACGAGCTCGCGCACGGCAGAGACGGAAGGCCGTTCAACCGAGTCCGGAACGACAAGCGTGGCAAGTTCTCCGGCTACCTCCGGAACGTCGCGCTGAACAAGATCCTTCTCACGAACGAGAAGTGGCCGTTCGTACTCTCGACGCCGCTCCACGCCGACGTCACGGTCGGAATAGACGTCAAGCAGAACACCGCAGGTTTCACCGTCGTGGCCGGCAACGGAAGCCTTGTCCGGACTCGGTGCCACGAGTCTCGGCAGAAGGAACGTCTCCTCGCCGATCAGGTGAAGAAGTACTTCGCGGAGATCATCAAGGAGGAGGCGGCAACCGGCACTCCGATTCGGCACATCGTCATCCACCGAGATGGGCGCCTCTGGTCATCCGAACGCGAAGGGCTCAAGCGGGCGTTCGCGGAGCTGGAGAAAGACGGCACGATCGAGCCGGACGCCACGATCACGATGCTCGAGATCTGGAAGACATCGCGCACGAGTCTCAGGCTCTTCGACGTCTCCACCTCGAACGGCCACCGCGATTTCGTGACCAACCCTCAGGTTGGGTGCTACCACTTTGCCGGCGGAGACGATGCATACCTCTGTGCCACCGGGCGAGCGTTCAGCCGGAACGGGACGGTGCAGCCGCTCCACCTCCGGTACGTCGAGGGGAGTCTGGACTTCGAGAGCTCCCCTCGAGGACCTCTATGACCTCACCGCTCTCGCCTGGACGAGGCCGGAGGACTGCACTCGGTATCCGATCACCCTCAAGCTAACCGATCGCCGGCTCGGCGAGGACGCAAGCGAGTACGACGCTGACGCTCTCGATTTTGAAGAGTCAGAGGAGGTCCACTCATGAGCCATTCCGGGCTGTATTCCGGGCTCTACTCCCGGGTGCGTGAGTACGGCGAGCTTCTCGACGAGGTGATCTTGCGTTTGAAGGTCGGGAAGAGTGTGCCCTCTGACCCCAGGAGAAAACGGCTCGCCGACCTTCTGATCGCGGCGGGAAGAGGCGACGCTAAGAGCCTTGCATCGCAGGTGTTCGCCGTCCTCGTCCACGCAGACGAAGCGGGTAACCCCCGAGAGTTGTCCGCGCTCGGCGATGCTCTGCTTTCTCGGGACGTGGAGCCGACGCTCGTCGAGCGCCTCGAGAACATCGCACTCGCGATCGAACATGAGAGGTCGGATCTCCTCAGCAAGATGAGGGGACGCGGGGTGTGAACGACTATCTGACCGGGTTAACCCACCAACTCATCGCCCGTGCGAGGCATCTCGTCGCGAAGATCCCGCGGCGCCTGCCGAGGGACTACGACGCGCTCTCTCAAACCTGCCACAGGAAGATCCAGGACCACCTGCATCAGCTCCGCTCTCTGCTTGAAGATGCGGACTACCTCGATCCCGCGAATCAGCCGGAGCGGTTCAGGGCCTTCCGCCGGATCGTCTCGGACCTGGACATCCTGGAAAGCACCGGCATCGCCGCGCTGAGTCGTGCAGCGGGGGACGATCACCATCTCACCCAACTGCTCGAGAAGATCCGACGAGAGATCCAGTATCCGCTCGCCGCTCCCGTCGTCTCATCACTCTCGCAGCAGTACTTCTGCGTCAACACCGAGCTCAACCTTCTCTTCGTTCCGCTCACGGAGGGTAGATTCCTCCTCCACCTCCCCGACCTCTATCATGAGCTCGGCCATCCTCTCGCTCAGCAGGAAGACGATCCGATCGTCGAGCCTTATCAAGAGGCGGTCTTCAACGCGATGTCGGAGGCGCTGTCCTACATCGCAGGGGAGGTCGCGAAGGAAGCTCGAAGACGCGGCCCCGAGCGACCGGCGTTCATGCTCAGGAAGTGGCGCGAGTCGTGGGTGAAGATCTGGACCGAGGAGTTCTTCTGCGACCTCTTCGCCGTGAACACCCTTGGGCCGGCATACGCTTGGTCTCATCTACACCTGACAGCGAAGCGGGGCGACGATCCATTCGAAGTGCCGGTGTTCCGAGCGGCCTCTCACCCCGCCGATGATGCCCGCATGAGGGCGATGCTGAGCGCCCTGAAACTTGGCGGCTTCGGCGTCGAAGCGTCGGCGATCTCCGTGAAGTGGTGTGAGCTCCTCGCGGAAACTGGCGCAAAAACCGGAACCGGAGTATCACCGCTGCTACCCGGACCATCTGATCGACGGCATCGTACGTCTCGCACGGGAAGGCACGTCCGCGGTCAACTGTCGGCTGGCGGAGCCGGGCACATCCGACGAAGTTCATTCGCTCCTGAACTCCGCGTGGGTTAAGTTCTGGAAGGATCCTGAGAAGTACGTCGCTTGGGAGGAAGCGGAGATCCGCGGTCTCTCTCCGTGACACATCAGTCATTAGACGAGGATCGAACGATCAGACTCTACTATCCCTGGCGTGGCAACGATTACCTCAGCTCTTCGGCGAGGAGGGCGGTCGCTGTCGAGAAAAGGGGTTGACCCTCTCACTCCCCTTCAACTCCTGCTCCACCGAACCGGAACGTCAGAACTGGAGGATAGCCTGGGCCGGCTCCTCCACGACCAGGCGGGGGGCGATGCGGTCGCGATCCTGAGTCGTGGGAGAGTGTGTCTCGACAGGGTAGCCCACAGGCTCGCCGACGGCCGACGGGCGATCCACCCGTCCGCCGTCGACGTAGCGCTGCGCGGAGGAGACATAATCGGCTCGAAGCTGTTCGGCCGGTTCGATCCGGCCACGCCAGAGAGATAGAGCCGGGGGTAACTTCCGAGGGTAAGATTTTCCCTGTGACATAGTGGGATGACTAGCGATCACGAGTGACCACCAGTTTCGTCGCAAACAATAAGGATGGCAAGAACTTGCGTCGCAAACGCTGCTCAGGCAGGCGCTTGCGAGAAGCGGCGTTTCGGCATGATGCACGTGACCGGCGACGGCAAGCGGATGTACGTGATGAACTCACTGCTCTCGACGCTCGACCACTCCGGGCGGTTCTACTTCCGGTTGGTCCACATCGGCCCCGACGGCATGAAGGTAGACCCGTTCTTCAACGTTGACTTGAACAAGCTCCCTACGGGACCAGCGCGGGGACATGATAGTCTGATCAACTGACGATATGCACGGGGCGCCGGGAGGTGCGCCCTCATCGAGTCTGGTGCACTTCAGGCGGACTTAGTACCATCGACAACAGGGCGTTCTTGCATGCCAACTGCTGCCGAGAGACCCGCCATGCTTCCCCTTGTGCCGACGCCGATGATCCGCCTGGGCAACCTCTTTCCCAGGAGTGGACGTGCACGCCAAGTGCGAGTTCCTTGCCCCTTCGGGCTGTTTCAAGATTCGCGGGGCGGTGCATCTGCTGGAGCACCTTGATTCGGGAAGGGGGCACGCGGCAATTGATCGTGCCGTCGATGGGGAACACCGCCCTGGGCGCGGCGACCGCGCGCAGGCGTTCGGCTTCAGTATGACCGGCGTCGTGCCGCAAACCATCGCCCGGGCCAAGGACGAGAAGCTGAGGGCCCTGGGCGTGGAATTGATCAAGATTGCCGGCGGGGGCAGCGACCTCCTTCGCTGCGCCACCGACCTCGCCAAGGAACGCGGGGGCTATTTCGTACATCCCCACCTGGACCCGCTCTGGACCGACGGCTACCAGTCCATCGCTGCCGAGATCCTGCACGACCTTCCCGATTGCCGGTCGCTTGTGTTTCCGGTCGGTGGCGGCGGGTTGCTCATGGGCCTGCAGGCATACCTGCGGAACAACCCGGCCCCGGTCCGGCTGTTCGGCTGCGAGCCGTACAATTACCCGAAGTACGCCCGTTTCGACCACGCACGCTCGACGACTATCGCAGACGGTCTGATCCTGGAGATCCCCCACTCCCAGGTGCAGCAGGCGATCGCGGAAGCGGGCGTGACAGTCTCCCTGGTCCCGGAGGGAGACATTCGCGCGGCGCTGAAGCGCTTTTCGAGACTCAGGCGATCGTCGTCGAACCGTCGAGCGCGATCACCCTGGCTTATGTCCAGACTCACGCCGAAGAGCTAGAGGAGCCGATTTGTGTCATCCTCACCGGCGAAAACATCGCTCGCGAGGATCATCGACGACTGTTATGTGAACCACCTCGGGGACTTTGATGAGTGGATCGATAACCTCGACTCTGGAGACCCGCGTCGCCGGGATACGTGTGCCTGTCTCCTCATCCCATTGTCCATTCAGATTCCCGCGGCATCACTGAACTCCGGTTCCCATACCTCGTAGCCGCGGCTAACGTCGTAGAGCGAATACGTCTCCATCCGAGTCAGTGGCGGCGCGTAAACGTGTAGTGTCACAAGGTCGGCATCCTCCGCCTGCAAGTTCGAGACTTGGTGGATGTCCGTGTCCTCGCTGCCGATCAGGCTACCCTCGGCGAAATCGCGCGAAAACGATGCCTTGACATGGCCGTTCGGCGCTATCTCGAAGAGCGTCTCGGTCAGCGTGCCACGCAGCACGCGCACCACGCACGCCGACCCGCTATGGTTGTGGATTGGCGAACGCTGGCCGTTCTTCCAGCAGAGCATCCAGGCCTGGTAATTCGGCGAGAGCGCACGAGGTTGCGCTTGTAGCCGTTCCCCGCGAAGTGCATGTATTCGGACAGGTCGTCAAGGTTGATCTCGAATCGCGACAATTCTTCGAGCAGACGGGACAGGTTGGGCCCGGCCGTCAACGTGTCGAGGTAGCGGTACATGGCCTGGAGATCGTCGGACATCATTCGGCTCACCACTTCGATACGGTATGTTGGTTGAGAAGACGCTAGCGGCTTGCGAGCCAATTCCCGCAGGGGACCGACTCCGAATCTGCGGCGTGCCAGTCTCCTGCCGGAAATGGCCTCCTCGCAATCCTGGTGACCACTCGCCCGGTTCCGCGCTCACGGCGAGACCTCATCCGGGTATTCATGCCTGGTCACGCTCAGTTCCTTCTCGAAGACAGCCGCTCTTCGTTATGATAGCATCAGTCTCGGCGCCGCGCAGACCGACGCTGGCCTTTGACGCGCCGAAGAAACCATCTGACCAACGCAGCGAGGGGCGCCTGAGTATTCCTGATCGTGCATGAGCGAGTGTCGGCGTTTCCGCGGCGAGGGTTGTTCCATGAAATACGAGTTCATCGCCATCCCCGACAAGGACATCCCGGCCGCGAGCGACCGGCTTTTTCTGCACCTCCGCACGACGTACACAAGCGAGACGAACAAAACGGCCAGCCTCTGGCGAGCGATCCCGGACGATCAACTCGAGTTCAGACCGCACGAGAAAACGAATACGATTCGGGACATCCTTGTCCATCAAATCCTCTCGGGGCGCCGGTTCTTCGCCCAGTTCATTGGCACTCAGGAACCGCCAGCCGACGAACTGTTGCCACCGGGTGAACCACCGACGGTCCAGGCCTACCTGAACCGGGATTTCTTCCTGGCAAGGCAGCGATTGCCTCAGCTCGCCGAGGCCAGCGCCGCGTGGTGGCCGACCGAGATGCCGTTCTTCGGCGGGGGGACGCGACAGCGGATCTGGACGTTCTGGCGACGCGTGCTGCACACCTGCCACCACCGGACTCAGGTCCAGACGTGGCTGCGACTGGCCGGTCGCCACGTACCGTCGATCTCCGGACCTTCCGGCGATGTCCGATGGGATGACGCCGATCCGACTGACTGGGTGGGAGCGGCGGGGCGAGGTGGGTAGAATCCGGTATCAAGAGGAGACACGCCATGTCCGAGCACAAGGCCACGGTCGAATGGAAGCGGGAGACCGCCGACTTCACCTACGAAACCTACAACCGCGATCACGACTGGATCTTCGACGCGGGCATTCGGGTCCGGGCGTCGGCCAACCCGGTTTATTTGGGCAGTGAATCTTGCGTCGATCCCGAGGAGGCGTTCGTCGTCAGCCTGTCGAGCTGTCACATGCTGACGTTCCTGGCCATCGCCTGCAGGAAGCGTTTCAACGTCGAGAGTTACCGCGACCAGGCAGTCGGCATCCTCGAAAAGGACGCGTCGGGTCGCCTGGCCATGACCCGGGTGACGTTACAACCCGAGGTCCGGTTCGCCGGTGAACGGACGCCCTCAAACGAGGAGGTTCGACAACTCCACGATCAGGCCCACCACGCCTGCTTCATCGCCAACTCCGTGAAGACTGAGGTGAACGTCGAGCCGCGATGAGGGTGGCTGTGACGCTCATCGTCTGACGTGGGTTGACCGTCACTCGCAGTGAGGGGCGAGTCTCGGAGTCTGTCCCAGAAGAGGCCGGTCCGGGCGAGCGGGGGGCGTCAGCCCCCTGTCTTGGAGGTCCGTCGCTCACCGGACAGGGGGCTGACGCCCCCCGCCCGCCCTTCTGGGACCGATTCTCAGTCACACTCGAAGAAAGCCGGTTCGCCGAGGCCGATGTCTCGGTTCTCCATATCCATCTCATGACGATCAGGGTTTCCCGATGACGTTCTACACCATCGGCTACGGCGGACGGCGGCCGGATGAGTTCGCGGACCTCCTGGTCGGCCACGGCATACGCTCGATCGCCGATGTCCGAATTCGACCGGAGAGCGCCAGCATGGGCGCCTACGTCAAGGCGCGATCCGCCAATAAAGGAATCGAGAAACTGCTCGGCGACAGGGGGATCGCGTATCACTCCATCCTCGAACTCGGCAACCTGTTCCGGGACCTTGACGATTGGCGTCCGCCCTACCGCGTACTCTTCGAGCGCACCGGGGACTTGCTGATCGGCCGGCTGGATGACCTTCTCCAGCCTTTCTGCTTGTTGTGCGCCGAGAAACGCGTGGCCGACTGCCACCGCCAGTTCATCGCCGACTTCCTGGTCGCCACGCGCGGTTGGACCGTCGAGCATATCGAGTAAGGAACGCTCGTGGTCAACGGAAGAGGACTTGCTTGATTCCCATGGCGGCCTGGTTCTACGCTCGACCAACTTTGATCCGGATTACCTGGCGGACCCAGCGCGCGTGCTTCTTCTCTCCGGGCACGATCACCTGGAGCGGCCCCGAGTGGGCGGGCAGCGGCTTGTCATCCCGGCGGTCGGCCACCAGGATCACCCGATCGGTGAATTCCGGGTCCAACTCCGCAAGTGCGTAGACTGCGCGGTAACCGTCGGCTGCCTCGACGACGACGAAGAGGCTCAACGCCTTGCCGCGCAGCTCTTTTCCCGACGGGACGCCGGCTCTCGCCAGGGCCTCGATCAAGGACACGCCCTGATACTGCGACTCGACTCCGTCGTGGCCCTTGGCTCGCACCGACTGTCGCGGCAGCTTGGCGAATTCGGTCGCCGTCCAGGAGAGCGGATGAGCCACCTCCCCCTGGACTTCCAGCAGAATCGAGGATCCCGTAGGGGCCTGTGGTTGCAGGGGCGCACTCGGCTTCGCACCGGCTCGCACTCCGGCGGCAAGGCCGAGGATTGCGAAGGTCAGGACCGTGGCCAGTCCCGTAGCTCGAAATCGGCGAATCGGGTGCGGCATCATGGATCTCCGGGAAATCGACTGTTCGAGAAGCGTTGCGTGTTCGAAGTCACCAGCTCGAGAACCGGTCTCGCCTCGCCACACGCGACCCATCATCCGTACGGGGCGATCACGGGTTCGCGGGGGAGGGTTCCGTCTTGTGGCGGATGATGATCCCCTCCTGGAGGTAGACGATCGTCTGCGCGATGTCGGTGGCGTGATCGGCAATGCGCTCGAGGTTCCGTGCGGTGCTCATGAACTGGAGCCAGACGTTGAGCTGGCCGGCATGCAAGCGGAGGTCTTCCTTGAGCCCCTTGCGGAGCTGGTGATATTGCCGGTTGATCGCGCGGTCTCCGTCGATGACGGCCCGGGCTCGCTGGGAGTCGCGGTTGCTCAGGGCGTCGTAGCTCGCGCGAACCTGGCCGAGCACGTCGCGTGCGAGCGTATTGAGGGGCTCGGGGATCGGGACGCCCTCCCACTTCTTGGCGAGTTTGCGGGCACGTCGCGCGATCCGGGCCGCCAGATCGGCGATCCGTTCCCAATCGTGATTGACCTTCAAGATGGTTGCCAGCCGCCGCAGGTCCGAGGCGACCGGCTCATAGAGAGCCAGGATCCGCAGACACTCTTGCTCGATGCGCACTTCTTCCCGATCGGACTCTTCTTCCACGCTCTTGACTTCGGGCACCAGCTCGAGGCGCCGTTCACAGAGTGCGTCGATGCTCTTGGCCAGCGAGTCGACGACCGTACGGGCCAGGGCCAGGAACTCGGTCCAGAGCACCTCCTGCTCGCGAAGCGCGTGGCGGCCCTGGGGCGGAGCGACTGCTCCTGATGACCGCCGTACCTCTTGACTCTCGTCGCGACTCATTCCCATGCTTGGGCTCCTTCGTGATCCGGCCCCGTCTGGCCGCTCGCGGCTCCATCTGGGCGGGTGAGCGCCCGCTCATCGGCGCGTCCTCCGTTCAATCGATTCCTATTGTTGATCCCGGTTCGCCAGGATTCAAGCTCCGCGCCACGACGATTCGTCAGACCGGAGCGTTCCACGCGCCCGGCCCTCGCTGCCGGACGCCGGAATTGACAGTCGAAGCGGGCTGTCCTACGATCAACCCGCCATAAGGATCGACGATCACCAGGGGTGGAAAGTGGGGGGCAGGGATGGTGACAGGAGATGCGCAGCTCGGGCTCAGGACGATCGACACGGCGACCTCCGCGCCGGCGATGCCGGACTTGCGGGTCGCCTTGCTGTACGACATGGACGCCTGTCGCACACCGACTGGCGTCACCCGACATGCCCTGGCACAGCTCGAACGACTGGCACGCCGGCCGGGAATCGCGTTCCGCCTGCTGACTGGACGGATGAAGCATCCTGATGGCCTGGCCTACTGGGAGTCGCTCGATCTGGCCTCGCGGCGCGAGCTGCCCTTGCGCACCCGCGACCTCCTGCGTTGGTGGCGGATCAAGCCCTGGCCGCCGATCGAGTGGTGGACCGGCCCGATCGACTGGCTGTACTGCCCGGCCGAGTTCCTGGTCCCTACCCGAACGGCTCGGCGGGCGGTGACCAGCCACGACGTATTGCAGACCCTGCGCTTCGAGTCGCCGCGAAGACGGGACCTGCTGGCCCGCGTCCTCGAACCGGCCGATCTGATCCTCTCCGTCTCCCGATTCAACACCGAGCAACTGCTCGACGCGTTCCCGGCCTGCCGAGGTCGTGTGGCATACGTGCCCAACGCGGCCGACGACCTGTTTTTCGAGCCGGCTCCGAACCACGACCGGGAACGGGTCCGCGAGGACCTGGGTCTGCCTCCGAAGGTCCCGTATCTGCTATCCGTGGCGAACTTCCAGCCGCGGAAGAACCTGGTGCGTCTGATCAATGCCGCCGCCCGGCTGCCCGAAGTCGCAGCCGGCGATCTGGCGTTGGTGCTCATCGGTGCCGGCGCCGAGGAGGCGGCTCGCCCGTTGCGCGACGCGGCGGTCGCGGCGGGGCGACGCGCCCTCATTCGCATGCCGGGCTACCGTCAGGGCCGAGCTCTGCGTGCCGTCTATGCCGAGGCCACGGCCCTGGTCTTCCCCTCGCTCTGCGAGAGCTTCGGAATCCCCGCCGTCGAGGCGATGTCACAAGGACTCCCCATCGCGCTGGCCGACTCGACTGCCCTGCCCGAGATCGGCGGCGAGGCGGCCTGGTATTTCAACCCCTATTCCGAGGACGCGATCGCCGATAGTCTGCGCCGCTTGCTCGACGACTCCTCCGAACGGACGCGTCGGGCCATGCTGGGCCGGGCGATCGCCGGACACTACCGCTGGCAAAACGCCAACGATCTCCTGGTCGAGGCCCTCCTCGCCCGTCGTACGCGGTCGTCCTGAATACGCCGCTCAGGATGTCCTTCGTGCAGCCGTAGCCGCAAGCGACGACCCGGAATCCTGCGGGTTTCCCCGCGGCGGACTTCGGAACGTCGATCGAGGCGCGTTATACTGGCCCGTACGGCACAAGACAACACCCGCGTCCTGAATGGTCAATGGCCACGGCCAAGGCGAGCAACCTCCCATGGATCGGATTGTCCCCCAGAGACGCCGGGTCGGCGGGATCGCGAAGCTCTTGCTCGGATTGCTACTGCTCGCGGCGACGATCGCGGGGGCGGTCATGAAGTATTGGAGGGGCCTCGCAACTCACCGGGCCGGCGTGTCGGCGCAACTGGCCTACCGGGAGCGAGCGTCGCTCGATACCGGCGGCTTCATGGCGATCCTGCCGATGCTCGAACGCTGGCCGTCCACGGCCAGTTTGGAGCAGGTCGCTGATGTCTTCCGCCATGCGGGCGATCGGGACATCGAACGCCTGGACCAGACTCTCGCCCGTTCGGATACGTCCGAGGAACGCCGCATCACCCTGACCCTGATGAAAGCCTCGCTCATCAATTACCAGGGTGAGCCGGCGCGAGCCTATCGCATCCTCGAAGAGGCTCGGACGTCGCTGGAGTCGCGGGTTCCTCTGGCCGAACGGTGGCTCTATACCGTCATCTACTTCCAGGGAGTGACCGCCCTGCGTCGCGGCGAGAATGACAACTGCATCGACTGCCGGGGCGAGAGTTCCTGCATCCTCCCCATCGTCCCGGCCGCCGTGCATACGAATCCCGCCGGGTCTCGACTGGCCATCCGGCATTTTCACGAGTATCTCGAGCGGTTCCCCGAGGACCTCGGCGTCCGCTGGCTCTTGAATCTGGCCCATATGACCCTGGGCGAATACCCGGAGAGAATCGAGCCGCGATTCCGGGTCTCCCTGGATCGATTCCTCGCGTCCGAGTTCGATATCGGCAAGTTCCGAGACGTCGGTCATATCGTGGGTCTCGACCGCCTTAACCAAGCGGGCGGCGCGGTGATGGACGATTTCGACGGCGATGGCCGTCTCGACGTCGTCGTGACCTCCATGGACCCCACTCAGCCGTTGGCGTTCTATCACAACCGGGGAGATGGCACGTTCGAGGATCGAAGCGACTCGGCCGGCGCCTCGAGCCAGATGGGCGGCCTGGTCTGCTACCAGACCGATTACGACAACGATGGCCACCTGGACCTCTTCATCCCGCGGGGTGCGTGGCTGCCTTTCCCGATCCGGCCGTCGCTGCTGAAGAACGATGGCAACGGCCGTTTCATCGACGTCACGGAGAAAGCCGGCCTGCTCGAAGCGGTCAATTCCAACGCGGCGGCCTGGGCCGACTACGACAACGACGGCTGGCTCGACCTCTTCATCGCCTGCGAGAAGCAGCCTAACCGCCTCTACCGCAATCGGGGAAATGGCACTTTCGCGGAAGTCGCGGCCCAGGCCGGAGTCGCTGGAGATGCGGACGCGTTCAACAAGGGGTGCGCCTGGATCGACTACGACAACGATCGTTTCCCCGACCTCTTCGTGACCTGTATGAGTGGACTCCCCCGGCTGTATCGCAATCAGGGCGACGGTACCTTCCGTGACGCGACCGCACCGATGGAAATCGACGGGCCACGCGGGGGTTTCTCATGCTGGGCCTGGGACTACGACAATGACGGCTGGCTGGATCTCTTCGCGACCAGCTACGATCGTTCGCTCGCCGATGTCGTCCGCGGACTCCTCGGCCAGACTCACCACCGATTCTCGAATCGCCTCTTCCACAATCGCGGCGGCCACGGCTTCGAGGACCGGTTGAGAGAAGCCGGGCTGGACATGGTCTTCGCCACGATGGGGAGTAATTACGGCGATCTCGACAACGACGGCTTCCTCGACATGTATCTGGGTACCGGCGATCCCGACCTGGGCACCCTGGTCCCCAACCGAATGTTCAAGAACGTTGACGGCACGCGGTTCGCGGAGATCACCGGCTCCTCGGGGACCGGCCACCTCCAGAAAGGTCATGCCGTGGCCTGCGGCGACTGGGACGATGACGGCGACATCGACGTCTTCATCCAGATGGGTGGCGTGACCCATGGCGACAAATATCATAATATTCTGTTTCAGAACCCGGGCCGGGAGAACCACTGGCTGACGGTCAGGCTGATCGGGAGCAAGACCAACCGCGCGGCCATCGGCGCCCGGATCAAGGTGGTCACGGCCGGCGAGCATCCGCTGACCGTCCACCGGCACGTCTCTTCGGGATCGAGCTTCGGGGCCAACCCGTTGCGACAGACGATCGGCCTGGGCAAGGCCGATCGCGTCGCGGTGCTCCAGATCGACTGGCCGACCAGTGGGACCAGCCAGGTCTTCCGCGACATCGCGGCCGACCAGATCATCGAGGTGACCGAGCTCGCACCGGACTACCGGTCGATCGAACGCCAATCGATCCCGCTACCGAAGTAACCGTCGGATTCGCGGGTCGCGTGCTGACGACGCCCGAATCCGGCGGAATCCGTCCCCATCCTGGGTCGTTCAGAACCTGCGCCGCCAGAAGTCGGCGCCCGCCACCGAGAGCAGGCCGATGCCCGCCAGGGCGAGGCTGCCGGGCTCGGGGATCGAGATTGCTAACGGGCTGAAGCTCCCAGAAGCGCTGACCAGGTTCTGGTACAGCGTGTTGGAAGGATCGTGGGTCGCCTGCCAGAAGTCGGCGAGGTAGGGAGTATTGGGGTTGTATCCGGCGAACTCGATGAGCCTGTCATAGTCGTTGGTGATCGTGGCATCACTGGTCTGGATCGAGAAGCCGTCCAGTTGAGAGTTGTGGACGTCATCCGTCGTGTACCAGATAGCCAGTTGCACGGCGGCGCGGGCGTCGGGCGTGCTCTGGTCCTGGGTCAGCAGCCAGCCGATCCGGTTGTCCACGTCGGAGAACGTGCTGTTGCTGAACGCCAGGCTCGAGACGCGGTTGATCGTGTAGGTTGATCCCAGGTAGTTGTCGTGCCAGAGGTCCACGCAGTAATACATCGGATTGGTTGTGCCATTGCTCACCTGGGGATCGGCGTAGACGTAGGCCGAGTCCTTACCGGTGCCGTCGGCGTTGGTGTAGTCGATCGTGACCGTGGGCGACCCGGATGTCCCATCGAAGAGTTGCAGGTCGGTGAGCTGCCCGGCATCGGCGGCGCCGATCATGGACGCAAACAAGGCGATTGCCGTCAAGATGGCGTTCGGACGCATCAGGACTCCCATGAAATGAGTCGGTTTCTTCAAGGTGGTTTTTCGGATCGCTGCAAGATCCATGGGCTTGCGGCATCAACCCGCAGAGGCACGCCGATTCAGCAAGCCGCATGTTCGTGCGGGCGCACTCTTCGCCCTCTGATGTAAAGTGTTAGTCGCGCAATAATGATTTGTGAGGGATGCTGACAGAATTCCTCACTGCGTGTTGATGTCTCGCAACACCGACCAGGATTCCTCAGCTCATGGCGTGTCAGGGAAGGTCTTGCGGACTAATGGATTCCACCTCCCTCGGATGGGTGAAGGCCGGTTACCTTTCGAGAAAGAAGCCAATAAGTCGATCGCAGCAGAACTCTCCGGGATCGCCGGCCGTAGAAACCTTAGAGACGATCCGAGAACTGAGTAGGGTGGGTGAAACCCACCAGGATCGAGCGTCTTCTTGGTGGGTTTCACCCACCCTACAAAGGCCGGACCCCGTTCTCGGACAGTTTCTGAATCGGAGTCTCTCCGAGAATCTCCGGGAGTCGACCCCTTGCGAAGGAGAGCGGCGATGCGACCATTCGAAAGCTCGATACCGCGGACGATCCGGTCCTCGGGCCTCATCCTGGCGATCCTGGCGATCCTGGCCATTCCGGCCCTCGCGAAGGGAGGACACGGTGGCGGCCATGGCGGGGGCGGCCATCACGGGGGTGGCGGTGGCCATCATGGCGGTGCGGCCGTCCATCACGGCTCGGGCGCTGTGCATCACGGTGGTATGGCCGTTCGACGCCCCACGAGCCCTCGGGTCGGTATGGCCTCTCGAGGACCAGCGACCAATCGAGGCGGTGTATCCCGTCGTTCTCCCATGGCAAACCGTGGCTCCACGGCTCCTCGCGGCCCAGCATCGCGCGCGCCGGTCGCTATGCGCCACTCCAATCAGATTCCGCGCGTTGGGCAGACGCCCGGCTCAGGAGCGGCCCGCAACGGCGTCGCGAACTCCGGACAGAATCTGAATAACCTGGCGGGCTCACGCCGATCCTCGCGGCTCGGTAATGCTCTCGGGTCGAATGCGACGGCCGGCAACGGGACGGGCTTCTCCGGCTGGGGCAATGGCAACAGCGGGAATGGCTACACGTCGAGATTCTCCGGCTGGGGCAACGGGAATGGCGGATACGGCAACGGGAATGGCGGATACGGCTATGGGAATGGCGGATACGGCAACGGGAATGGCGGATACGGCTCGGGTTACGGGTACGGCGGCATGGGAAATCGGAGTGGGAATTCTCAGTACGTGTGGGTGTTCATCCCGCGTCTCGGCTGGGTGATGGTCCCGATTCGGCTGCTGTTCATGGCCGGACTTTGACGGGCCCTTCTCCGTCAGGCCGCGTCGCATTGAGCGACACAACGCGAAAAAAGTTGTATTCATCGATCGCCCGGGGATCCTCCGATGGGACGGCAGCGGACCGTAATCCGGCCTGGTTCATGTCGGTCGGAGCCAGGGTAACACCTCTCGCGATGCACGGCCGTTCTGTTCCGGCCACAAACGATTTCAGGGCAAGGTGTTCCGGCCAAGTAGCCGACGCGTTACTCCGCCAGGTGTTACTCTGGTTTGAACCGGGCCCTAAACTTCAGCCTGAAAATAATTTCGGATTTTTTATCTGCTGCTGGGGCTGAGATTTGGGGCGACGATCGGCCGAAATCCCCGCTAGGTGCATTAACGGTTTCCCAAAGTTGCGGCATCCTGAGAGTATGGCCCACGTGCGATCACTGCCGAGACGGACGCCCGGACCGCACCTCCCGGTCCAGGTCGTCGCCGCAACCGGATATCAGCCAAAGAGATCGGGGAGGGCGACCCGGGAAAAAGATGTCCCATTGTGCCACTTGATGACACCCGCATCGGTCGGTGAGTCCTGGAGGGGACCTGCGATCGGCGGGGTGGCCAGGTCGGGAGACCGTGCCACAGCGCGGGGGCGCGTGCCACGCACGTGTGAGGCGCTGTCTAGGGTCTTATGCCATGCTAACTTTCCACCACGCCGACTACGCCGTTGACGAGGTCATCGTCAACACGGCCGACAACGATCCCCCGACAGCGTTATTGCAGGCCCTCGAGACGACAGCGGTCAAGCCGACCTTCACGCACACGCTCGAATCAGCGCGGCCGGTCCAGGGTCGCGTGACCGACAAGGCCACCGGCAAGCCTTTGGCCGGAATCCTTGTCGAGATGACGGCGAGGCGTCGGGGCCGCGGCATGCCTTTGCATTCGCGCACCGATGCGGACGGACGCTATCGGATCTCCGGCCACCAGGGAGATACCTATATCACGACCGTCTATCCACCGGGGGATTCCGGTTATCTGATCGCGAGCGACCAGCAAAGGGGGTGGCCTGCGGGCGCGAAGGTCCTCGAGAAAAACTTCGCGCTCGAACGTCGGGCGCATCCTGAAAGGCCGCGTCATCGATGGCGACACCAGGCGGCCGGTCGCCGGCGCAGCGGTTGTCTCCTCAACCGACCGGGAGAATTCGGTGCCGACCGACGCCGACGGGCGATTCGTGCTCTCAGCGATGCCTGGCGCAGGGGACCTGCTGGTTGAGGCCCCGGGCGAGTACATTCGTACCAAGTTCCTGCGTGGCCGGAATGAGCGCACAGCCTTCTTCACGCACGGTCACGCTTCACTGAACGTGCCCGATAACGGGGAGATCGCGCCGGTCGAGATTGCAGTCCGCAAGGGAGTGACCTTCTCTGCTCGCGTGGTTGGACCCGACGGTAAGCCAGTCTCCCGCTTCGTGGCATTCTGTCCCGAGATTTCCGGAACCTCAACCACCTGGGTTCTGGGCGGCGTCGAGTTTCCCGGGGATCGCTTGACTTTCCCCGGGGCCGATCCGAACCGGACCTATCAACTCATCGTCGTCTCGGCCCGGCATCGGCTCGCCACGGTCGTCGAGATCCGTCCCGACCCCAAAGCGGCGACTCCGGTCGCGATCCGCCTCCAGCCAACCGCACGCGTCCATGGCCGGGTCGTCCAACACCGCGGTCTCCCTATGACTGAGGGCGAGGTCTTCCCGATGATCGTGATGCGGAAGAATCCCGAAAACCTCGGTCGCGACGAGGTTTTTTCGCAGATGTTCTACAGCAATCTGCTGGAAGCCTCAGCGCGGGCCGAGTACAACGAGAAACCGGGAGCGGAAGGCGCATTCGCTCTCGAGGCACTCGTGCCTGGGATGTCCTTCTACATCGTGGCAAGTTCGACGGGTCGCGAAGCGTTCCAGTACGTCCCACCTCTCAAGCCCGGCGAAGACCGCGACCTCGGCACCATCACGCTCCAGGAGCCAAAGCGGTGATGAACCGCGTCAGGCAGGAAAGCCTGACCTACAACTTCCGTCGATCCCCGGAAATCGGGAACGCCTCGCCCCCTTGACGGCATAGAAGAGGATGAGTGGCATGAGTGAAGGGGGAAGGCCGATGGTGAGGCGCAACTCCAGGGTTATCCTGGGTCAGATCAACTCGTTGCTGAGGGTAGGCACCTTCAGCGGGCTCTCCGACAGTCAGCTCCTGGAGCGTTTCCTGACCGGTCACGATGAAGTCTCGGAACTGGCCTTCTCGGTATTGATAGAGCGGCATGGGCCGATGGTGCTGGGGGTCTGCCGGCGCATCCTGGTCGATCCGCACGACGCCGAGGATGCGTTCCAGGCAACGTTCCTGGTCCTGGTCCGCAAGGCGGCCTCGGTCCGGGTGGACGGCTCGATCGGTCGCTGGCTATTCGGCGTGGCCACCCGAGTGGCAACACGGTCCAGAGCCGATATTCATCGTCGCCACGGTCGAGAGCGTCTGGGTTTCGATCAGCTCGAGATCGTGGCCGAGGAAGGGTCGTTATCCCCCCTCGACCGCGCCGAGCTCCAGTCGATCCTGGCCCAGGAGATCGCCCGCCTTCCCGATCGCCTCCAGGCCCCCGTGATCCTCTGCGACCTGGAGGGATCGAGCGACCTCGAAGCGGCGCGACGGCTCGGCTGGCCGGTCGGAACCGTCAAGAGCCGGCTATCACGGGCACGGGCACGCCTGCGCGATCGGTTGACCCGGCGCGGCCTGGCCCCCTCCGATTTCGCGATCACCATCCCCACGCTCCCCATGGGCTTGTCACAGAGTTTGGTCGAAGCCACGACCCGGGCCGCTCAATCGCTGACCGGGGGCCGGCTGACGACCGCTGGGATCGTCTCGGCCTCGGTGGCCACTTTGACTCAAGGAGTGTTACGGACCATGTACTGGACCAAGCTCAAGCTGGCGGCGGTCGCGATGCTCTTGATCCTCACCGGCTCCGCAGCCCTGGTGGCCCAGGCCACCGCGCAGAAGCTTAACAGCGGTCGAGGAATTGTCGACCACACCTCGGTGGCCGCCAAGGCCGCCGAGCCGGCGCGTCCAGCGACGCAGCGATCGATGTCGAGATGCTCGATCGCGCCTGGACCGCCGCGATACCTCGGCGCGATGTTGCGATTATTAACCGGATTCTCGCCGAAGACTTCGAGGGTGTTGACCCAATGGGAATCGTCTTCCTCAAGGAATCCTACCTGTCCCACGTTCGCAACGGTGCTTTCTCCAACCAACCGCGCCAACTCCATGAAGTCAAAACCCGCGTCTTCGACGAGACTGTGGTGGCCACCAGCCGGATCACGATTCAAACCGTTCCAGTACCGGAGTCTCTAACCCACGTCTACGTCAAGCGCCAGGGCCGCTGGCAATGCGTGGCCGCTCACGAATCGTGGGTGGGGGGAATGACCTGGAAACCCTCCGACACACCACAACCTGGAGGGGAGGTATCACGGGAACAGCCCGCGAACTCGGTGAAGGAAACACGATCCGCTGCTAAGCGCACCCAAGCCATGGTGAATAACTGCATCGCTTGTCATGCGGTGAACCATTCGCAGGAGATCGAACAAGCTATGAAGCGCCCCAACCCACGGCGAATGACTGCGCCGTCTGCCATGTCCAGGTCAATATCGAGAAGCTCCACCAGGGCGTGGTCCACCGGCTCTACGATCCCTACCATGCGATTCGGTCCGATCCCCGCTCGATCGTCCACCCGCCGTTTGATTGCCTGGTGGAGAAGGTCCACGTCAAGGTTGGGCAGACCGTCAAGAGAGGCGATCCGCTACTCGAGCTGTTCAGCACCCGCCTCGAGTCGGCCAAGATGGAATACAGGACGGCCCTCAGCGAGTCGGAGCGTGCGAAAGGACGACTCCGGTGGAGCCGCGACATGAATGCGAAAGGCTTCGTGTCAGAAGATGGGTTGGCTACTACCAAGATCGCTGAGGAGCGGTCCGGACTTGGCGTTCGCCTCGCCCAAGACAGACTGCGGGGCTACGGGATGACCGAAGGGGAGATCAAGAACATCCCACAGGAGGGTGAGGATCATCGGGCCAGACTCACGCTCCGTTCCCGCGTTGATGGGCGAGTCACACGCATCGCCGCGGAAGCCGGAAACCATTACAATGACCAGAATGACCTGATGGTCATCGAACCCATCTTACCTACGAAGCCAACCGAGCGGTGAATACAAAGACCGTGATTCGCTCGCTGGTATAGTGCGCGACGACCCAGGAGCCAATCGTGTTGATCTCTCTGCTTCTCGCCTTGATGATCGTCGGTGCCGATTCCAACCCAAGCCCGCTGGCCGATATCGGGCCCGCTCCGCGGCACGCTGCTGGTCGACGCGCTCGGCAAGCCCTTCGACCTCGCCTCCGTGAAAGGCAAGGTCGTGCTCGTGTCCTTTGTCTACACGACGTGCACCGGCGTTTGTCCGGGGACGACCCAGGCGATCGTACGCATCCAGGACACGCTCAAGGAGGCGAAGCTCTGGGGTAAGTCGGTCGCGTTCGTTTCGGTCACCCTCGACCCCGGGCACGACACGCCCGAAGTGCTCGGCCGGTATGCCGGGCTCTTCCGGGCCGACCCCGCCGGCTGGCACTTCCTGACCGGCCCGCCAGACCAGGTCCGATCCGTCATCACGGCTTGGGGAATGTGGGTCAAGACGCTGCCGACCGGCGCCCTCGATCACCCTTCGCGTGTCTTCCTCCTCGATACCAAGGGCCACCAGCGCGAGATCTATAGTCTCGAGTTCTTGAAGCCCAAGACGGTACTCGAAGATGTGCGCGGTCTTCTTTCGGAAGACTGACGACCGACCACTGCATCCTAACAGAACGCCTTCAAGGCCCGGCGCATCGATGTGGCGTCCGGGTAGCGCTCCTTGGGGTCGCGGGCAAGGCACTTCTGGATGGCGGTGTCGAGCGCCTTGGGGACATCCGGCCGGCGCACGTGGATGGGAATCGGCGCCTCTTCCAGGAGCATGTGAATCAGGTCGCCACCGGCGGGCTCATCGTAGATATACTGGCAAGTCAATAGATAATAGAGCGTGGCGGCCGTGGCATACAGGTCGGCCAGGGGCGTGACGGTCTTGAAGTCGAGCATCTGTTCCGGGGGCATGAACGGGATGGTGCCGCGCATCTCGCCGGAGAACGTCAGGCCCGAGAGGCCGACGCCGCGGAAGCTCTTCGCCAGCCCGAAGTCGGAGATCTTGACCGCCAGGCCTTCGGGCAACTGGGCGATCAGGATGTTCTCGGGCTTGATGTCGCGGTGCACGAACCCGAGCTGATGGGCTTGTTCGAGCCCCTTGAGGATCTGGCAAGCCAGCCGGCACCCCTGCTCGACCGGATAGGCCCCAGCCTCCGCCTTGGCCAGGGTTTCGAGGTTCGTGCCGGCGACGTACTCCATGGCGAACCAGAACTGGCCGCGGGTCATTCCCTGTTCATAACATTCGACGATATTCGGGTGGCGGAGCTGGCTGATGACGGACATCTCGCGCTGGAAGCGATCGATCGCCGAGCGGGTCGTGGCGGTCTCGGGCATGATCAACTTGAGGGCGACGATCTGGCCGGTCATGTTATGCCGGGCCTGGTAGACCACGCCCATGGCACCCCGGCCCAGTTCGCGCAGCGTGGTATAGTAAGGAACCGGTTGGGGCAGGCTCGCGGACTCCGAACGGCACGCCGTGCACCACCACTCGATCGCCTCACCTGACGGCGCACCGGCCGGGCCGGCGATCGTCAGGTTCCGGGCGCCTGCGTCCCGCATCCGGCGCAACAGATCGGATTGATTTCGAGCGAGTGGGTGCGCAGGGTCGCCTCCGACAGATCATCACCGGACGAAGGATTCCCCGCCACCTCGACGCGAACCCGAAAGACGCTCTGGCCCGCGGCGATCGTGTCGCCGGACCCCAGACGCATACGCTGAGCGACCCGGTTGTTGTTGATGTACGTTCCATTCGTGCTCCCCAGATCGCGCAGCTCGCACTCGGGTGGATTGACGTCGATCATGAAGTGGTCGCGCGACAATGCCAGATCCTCCGGCATCGGGCACTGCACAAACCGCGACCGACCAACTATATAGGTCTCCTGGCGGTCGAGGACGAACTGGCGACCCTTGAGAGGGCCTTGGACGACATCCAGTATCACACGCATTAAAATGCCCCAAGGGCTCCATCTGAGGTCGCTTGCCCGGTGGACCGACAGTCGCGGGTCTTCCGTACCGATCGACTCCGATTCTCCGAGGAGCGGACTGGGATTCTCCGAGAGCACGTGGTGATCCCCCCTGAAGTTCTACGAACCAAGTGCCGAGTGGTTAGAGCGCGGATGTCGGAATCCCCAGGGAAAGGACTAGGAGGATTCCTCCACACAATCAAGATTCATGCAAGAAATTGCATCTCGGTCGGCCGCTCATTCTTGGTAGGGCCGGAAAACCGTAGGGGAACTTATTATTATACGCAAACGCTCCCTCGATTGTCGCCGCCCCTGGGTTCGATGACCAACAAACTCATACACCTTGCATTCATCCTTGCTATGCATGTAAGCCGGCGCGGGTGATTCCTCGTCGGTCCGATGAAGAGTGGCACGAGCCGAGCGGAATGCGATGCACTCTCGCCAGCAATTCCAGAAGGTGTTCGATCGACCGGCCTGGCCAGTCTACCTGAGCGCGCGGTATCGCCGCCCTCCCATGCCACCTTAAGTCTTCGGGCTCTTCGAGAGTTAGGGCTCATCCGGGGTCGTCGAACCACGGCCTTCCCTGCAGCCACTCCTCCCTCATGCGAGAATTGTTCCATGAGATATCCCGTGTTCCCCGCGAATTCCCTCAAGACACGATCGCAATGAGACTCAGTAAGACCGCGGGTAGGCGTCTTGCTCAGGAGCCAAGGATTCTTGAAGAATCTACGCCGTTTCCGGGCCGTCGTCCGGGAAAAGTGATTCCAGGTCCTGGCCGTACCGAGAAGAGGATTGATCCATGATTGGCGAGAGAGTCGCTTGGACATCCGCGATACTCGACGCGATGGCTCATGGTCGTTCGGTGGTCACACTGGAATCAACGGTGATCGCGCAGGGACTCCCCTGGCCGGCTAACCTCGACACCGCACGAGCGATGGAAGCGGCCGTACGCGAGGCGGGGGCAGAGCCGGCAACAATCGCCGTCTTGGAGGGCATTGTCCGGATCGGCCTGGCCGATCCAGATTTGGTCGAAGTCGCCCACTCAGCCGCGACAGAAATGGGAAACGAATTGCAACCCGCGGAAGGAGTGGCGGCGAGAGAAGATGCGAGTGTGCGAACCTTGATGGATACGGAATGCACGCGACGAAGGTGGGCGAAGGCCAATCGCCGCGACCTGGCCGCGATCGTCGCGGCGGGGCGGCACGCGGCGACCACGGTCTCGGCCACACTCTGGCTCGCGCGACGGTTCGCCGTGGAACCCCGCGTGATGGCCACCGGCGGTCTGGGCGGCGTGCACCGCGACGCGGCCGTCAGCTTCGATATCTCCACCGATCTTGATGAGCTGGCGAGTTCTGACGGTGCCCTGGTTGTTTGCTCCGGGATGAAATCGATCCTGGATCTGCCGGCGACCCTCGAGTCGCTGGAGACCCGGGGCGTTCTCGTCGTGGGTTATCGCACCAGCGAGCTGCCTGGCTTCCTGACGCGATCGGCCGGTCTACCGCTGGAGCACCAGGTTGAATCCCCCGCAGAGGCGGCCGAACTGGTCCGCGTCCACCGGAGTTTGGGGCTGCCTGGCGCGATCGTCCTGACCCAGCCGGTCCCCGAACCCGATGCCCTGGATCCCGACGCCCTTCGGAATGCCCTCGATGTCGCAGAGGCCGACGCCCGGCACCTCGGTATCGCGGGCAAGCCGCTGACGCCTTTTTTGCTCGATGCGATCCGACGGGCGACGGGAGGGCACAGCCTCCGCGCCAACTGCGCGCTCCTGGTCGCCAACGCACGCCTGGCCGGAGAAGTCGCCGCCGAGCTCGCCGCGACGCGGTGACTCGGGGCGCCGGGAGAGTCCCTCCGATCGATCACCGCGGTGAGGCTGGGGGGATCGGCGGTTCGACACGTGCTGGAGGTGGTGAGCCGGCGCCTGTCGGCGGTGTTTCGCCGACGCCAGGAACCGGCGCCGGACTCACGGCCGGCGCGGCACCCGTCGCGGCGGGGGGCTGGCCCGGGACTGGACCCGATCCTCTGCCGGTGTTCGGGGGAGCACCCGTGCCCTTGGCCGGTCCGGGGGTGAGACTCCGGATTAGGTCCAGGGCCTGTTTGCGGAAATGGGCGTGGTCGTCGCGCCGGGTCACGACGTCAACGCGGACGCGCAGGTTGCGCTCGAAGTTGATGAGATAGGCATCCACGTAAACACGCAGTTTATTCCCCTCCGAATCCTCCTTGTCCGCCGCGACCTCATGGTGGTAAACCCTGCGCCCCAAGGGTTTCCACTCAGAGTCGGCGAGCCAGCCCGAGTGTCCGACCATCTGGGGTATGCCATTTTCCTTCAAATAATTGGTGAGCCAGCTCTTCATGGCGCCTGGGTCGCGGAATTCCTGGTTGCCTCCCGGATCTTCAACCGGGGGAGGCAAGATGATGCGGACCCAATCGTCGCCGTGAGCCACGTCCATAGACACAAAATCGACCCCATTTTTGTTGAACTGAAGGTCGCCTGGTCTCGGTATGAGTTCCTGGGGATGGAGGAGGTGAAATCGCCCTTTCGGGTCGTCGTAGAGCACCCACGAGTTGGCCTCGTTCGCGGTCGGAGGCTCATTCGGCATGGTCAACGCCACGACCGGTGGCTTGACCGGCCGCCGCTCCAGGATGAGGTCGCGGTAGATGTTCCGCTTGAGTCGGCCATCCTTGTCGATGGGGAACGATTGCACCCGGCCCATCAGTACCTTGGAGATCTGGCCGCGCGCATCGACGGTCGCTCGGCTCGCGGCACGTTTGCCGGTAGCCGCCGGTGCGGGGGCCGTCGCGGCGGGCGGCGACGTGGCGGGCGGCGTCGCGAACGCAAACTCGACCCGGGCTTTGATCGCCCCCTTGCCTTCCGCAAGGTCCAGGTCGCCGGCGATCTCGAACACCGCGGTCAGGGTGGTCCCCGACGTCGCCTTCCGAACCTCCACCAGGGTCCCTTCGAGCTGAAAATTGCCGTCTTCCGGCACGGAAATGCCCAGCAATGCACGGCCCGCCTGGCGTGTGATCACCCATGTATCGCCGACTCGCTTCGGCGTCGTAGGCAGGATTAGCGAGAGCGAGGGGAGGAAGATCTCGTTGATGATCTCATTGCGCACGGGCTCGTAAAGCGCCCGGCCCTGATTCAAGTTGATGATCTCCGGAAATCCACCCCTACGAAGACGGTACCAGATGTTCAAGCCTTCGAGTTGCGGAGCCATGTTGAGAGGTAACGGGAGTGTCCCCTTCATGCGGACGTGGTCGTATCGTCGGACGACATCCGTCGCTTCTCCCGCCTTGGTTACCGCCGCCCCCTCCGTATAGATGGTGAGGATGCTGCCCCCGGATTGTTCGGGCGCGCCCTGCGGCTTCTCTGTCTCGATCTTGAAAACATCTTGGGCGCCCACCTGGTACTGGGTAATCAGATAAGGCTTGGCGGAGTTTTCAACCACGCCGTAGGCCTCGAGAAACCGATACCTCACGCCCAGTGGCTCGACGAGGTCTCGCGATGGCTCCGTTGCGGCATCCTTCTCCGCCGCAGGCGGATCCGACGGCTGCTGCCCCCAGGACTGTGACGGCGGGATCAGGCCTGGTCCCAGGACGACCAGGAGTGCCAAGAGGCCGATCGATGAGCGGCCGCAACCGCCGGAATGCCGTCGCGGTGTTTCTCCTTCGCTGCAAGACCCCCCGCGGCTGCCTTCACTCTCCATCCGACGAAAATTATCGCCTTGGCTCTCGCTCATACGACACCGCCTTCGGAACTTTGCTTCCTTGCCGACCTCGATTCCACGCGCTCTTCGGCACTCAATGCTCGAGACGCCCGATCTATTAAACCATATCGCACCCCGCTCATGGTAAGTCCGGGGCGACAGAAAACCTCGTGCAAGGACGATTCTTCGGACAAGCCCGGGACATGGCGCGGGGACGAGGCTCAACGGGCTGCGGACGGGGCCGCCCGGTTCCACCGGAGCGTGCCGAGCATCGCGACGTCCTGATCGCCGAATGCCTTCGCGTACTGATCGGCGAGGGTAAAGATGGCCACGAGCTGATCCCCCGCGGGGCTGGCGACGAGGTAATAATACCAGACGACGCCCAGGTCGCCTTCGTGTCCCTGGATGCCGACCTTGTAGCGGAATCCTCCGGCCGGATCGCCGCCGACCTCGCCCGAGCCCAGGAACTGCACGAACCGACCTTTGAGGGCGCGGCGGACGTCGTCCCGGAACTGGGTCGGGTCCTGGTGCCGACCCTGGCCGGCGGCCGGCCCGACCGAAAGATTGCATTGGGCCACCACCTGCCCGCCCTCCACCCGTTTCAGGACACTCAACTTGGGGTCGTCCCAGAAGCTGAACCAGTGTCGGTCGTGGAGCAGCGTGGCCTTGCCATCGGGCGCGAGCAGGAGCAACCGCTGGCTCCGTGGGGTGATTTCCAGGTTGAGCTGGGCCAGACCGGCGTCGGTGAGCGTGGCTGGTGGCGGATCAGCAGATCGGGTCATGGTGAGCGTGCTCTTGACATCCAGGCCCATCTCGACCGGCCCGGGGCTCCGCGTCTCGGCGCGGTTCACCTCGAGCCGGTCGATCCAGCCCATCTGGCGATCGAAGGTGACGGTCCCCTCGCAGGTGATCAGGCCGTTTCCGCCGTTGGCCGAGCCTTCGATCCGGCCGTGGATCTGGATTCGCGCCCTGGTCCGGTCGATCGATTCCAGCGAGGCGTCCAGGGCGTTGGCCGTGATGACGTCGTAGCCGCTGAGTGCCTGAGCGGCGAACGGCCCCACCCGCCAGTGCCGCCCGAGCCCCGTTGTGCGACCCGGCAGCATGTCGGACAGCGCCAGCGGATCTCCGATGGCCTGCACCACTTCGAGTTCGGATCGCGTCAATGGTCCGGCCGGGCTGACCACGACCACCGGCCCGTCCTGCTGTTGACGCTCCGCGACCAGGAGGGCGACTTCCGGACGAAGGATCGTCGCAAACGGACGGACCTCGCCGTTGATGGCCGCAGCCGCCTGGATCACATGCCGCACCACCTTCGTCGCGTGCCCTTGACTCGCCCGTCCGTCCGTTCGCTTCGCGCCTCCGTCCTGCTCCGCGCCGTTCGCCGCATCCTCCTCCAAGTCGAGAATCCGCTCGCTGAAGATCAGCCGCGTCGCAACATCCAGCGCACGCGGCTTGGGAAGCCGCGCCTCCGACGAAACCTTTCCCGGCGGCAGGCCCGGCCGGTACAACCCCTGGGCCTTCAGCTCGATGCGGACCCGCGATGTGCTCCCACGCCGCACCATCTCGCGCAGCGATACGCTCGTCTCGGACTGGCACCGGGCCACCCGAGTGGGCCACGACACCACTAAGATCACCGCTAATCCCAGCACCACCCGGTGACACCAGACCGACAGATCGCCATCACTCCGTCTGTTCCGCTCGGCCATCCTTTGCTCCTTGCTCCCGCCTCCTGCTGGCACCGCCGCCGCCGTACGCTTGACACATTATGTAAAGTCTCCCCGGCACGTCAATTTGGCCTGGGGTGATGTCGTACCGTCCCGACGATCACGGTCTGTATGTTGGACTTTTCCCGCCGTGACGGAGCCTTACCAGAAACAAGTCCTGATTCTCCCTGGTTGAATGCGATCATCCAAAGTGGTATCGTGGAGTTGCTTCAACACTTCGCGGGTTCGGTTCCGACTCGCTCGTCTGAAAAAAAACTGGATTGCGTCGCCAACGTATGAGCGACGGAGCGAAATTGCTGTAAATTCAACTCCATCAAGGAATAACGCGAGTACTGACTCGATTCTCCAGCGACGGAACTGCTCTGCAAGACAGTCGTACCAGTTCCGGTGTCCCATAATTAGTAGGGAAAAGATCGAACCAAATGGATGATTCAAACGTCTGTTTAAAACAGGTGTTCGATGCGGAAGTGCGGCAAGAAAGGGTAACGCCGGTGGATGGATCAGCGAGCCCGGGAAATGCGGAAGCGCGGGTACAACTTTTGCGGATGCCTCTTCAAACATCAACGTGACGCTCAGATGTCGAACGGTCGTCCTTGATATTGAGAAGAACCTGAACGACCCGGGGCGCCTCTTTATGGAAGTAGGGGTCGTCCCGATGTCACCAGGATGGGCGATCCAACGAATGACTTAGAACGTAGTATGGTGGGCGCTTTGGGAGAAGAGGAGGCGTTTTCGTGGGTTCCGAGCCAGAGTGTAACGGGGTTATCGGCGAAATCGTCGCGAAGAAAACAAGATGGCGGAGCGAATGGCTGAAAGTAGGCGTGTCAGAAAAGCCCGCGAAACGGGGGGTGTAGTCAACGATTTCGTCGTCCTGGGAGGACGCAATGTGATTGTAGGAATGGGTGAGTGATCGGCATCACAATCGTGGCAAATTGAACAATCTGGAAGCTGCGAGCTCGCAAGCCTGCAAGGGAGCTCCAGGATGGGCAAGATGTACCGCCATCCCGCGATGAAACAATTGAAGGACCAGCAGACGCGCTACGCCGCCAAAGAGCGGCGTCTGGAACAGATCGATCGAGCTGAGCAACTTCTGAATGAGATCGAGGATGCCCGGTGTTATCCCTATGAGTATCTGTGTTTCCGGATCACGGGATTTCGCCCCGAAGGCTGGCCTGCGCTGCTCCTGGATGGGGGCGACGTTCAGCACGATCTGCGGCTGTTCGTCGAGGATGTCTCGGCGACGGCTCGCCAGGCGGTTGAACACGTGGCCGAACCCGTTTTGACAGTCGATGAGGTAAGTCGGCGGTTCAACGTGTCAGCACGCACGGTGACGCGATGGCGCCGTCAGGGGTTGGTGGCTCGCCGATTTGTGATCGACGGCCGTACCAAGGTCGGGTTCCTCGAGTCGAGCCTGCAGCGGTTCGTCACGGCCCATCGCACGCAGGTCGAACGGGGCTCACGGTTTCGGCAACTGACCGAGGTGGAGCGAGACGAGATTATTCGTCGCGCCCGTCGCATGGCGCTCGTCCGTCCAGGCCAGTCCGGTCTGGTCGAGATCGCGCGGAGGATTGCACGCAAGATGTCACGCTCAACAGAAACAGTTCGACTGACGCTGAAAGCCTACGACCGCGATCACCCCGACCGGGCGATCTTTCCTTCCGCGGTGCCATCGCTGGACGAGGACGCCAAGGCGCAGATCTACCGGCGTTTTCGTATGGGGGTCTCGGCCGAGGTCCTGGCCCGGCAGTACGGCCGGACGCGCTCCAGCGTGTACCGGGTCCTCAACGAGATGCGTGCCCTGCGGATCCTCGGGACCAAGCTGGAATTCATCGACAACTCGAGTTTCAGCGATCCGGCCAGCGCGTCCGTGATTCTTGCGGCCATGCCCGAGCCGGCCGACGGCAAGGCGCCCCGACGGCCCAAGGCCCCCAAGGGGTTGCCGCCGTATCTGGCCAGCCTCTACGAGGTCCCGCTCCTGGACCGGGAACAGGAGATGCACCTGTTCCGCAAGATGAATTACCTCAAGTACCAGGCTCACCAGATCCGGCTCAAGGTCGATCCGGCCCGCGCCCGGACCTCGGAACTGGACGAGATCGAGCGACTCCAGGAAGAGGCTCTGGCCGTCAAGAACCAGATCATCCGTGCCAACCTCCGACTGGTCGTCTCGATCGCCAAGCGCCACGTCGGACCGTCGAACAATTTCTTCGAGCTGGTCTCCGACGGCAACATGTCGCTGATCCGCGCCGTCGAGAAGTTCGACTTCTCTCGCGGCAACAAGTTCAGCACCTATGCCTCCTGGGCGATCATGAAGAACTTCGCCCGGACGATCCCCGAGGAGAACTATCGGCGCGATCGGTTCGTCACCGGCCATGAAGAGATGTTCGAGGCTGCCGCCGACAACCGGACCGACGAGCACGAATACGAGAGCGCCCTCAAGCGGATGCAGGAGGCCGTCAAGGGGATGCTCGGCCGGCTCGACGAGCGCGAGCGGAAGATCATCACCAGCCGCTTCGGCCTGGGCGGCGCCAGCGAGCAGACCCTCGAGCAGCTCGGCCGCGAGCTGGGCATCACCAAGGAGCGCGTCCGCCAGATCGAGTCCCGCGCCCAGGACAAGCTCCGCAAGATCGCCAGCGAGGAGAAGCTCGACTTGCCGATGCTGTGAGACAGGATCGCCAAGTCGCGGAAAGCGCATCAGGATCGAACCGTGCCATCCTGGCAATATTCCTCGACATCGAGATTGGTGACCACTCGATCGTTGAGAAGAGAATCGCGACCAAGAACCGAGCGGCGGCTCGACAACCTGATGGGGCCGCCGCTTGCCCAGGATCGGATCTTCCGCGACCTTCGACATCTATACTCCCACCTCTCCCGGCAAGGCGAGGTCTTTCGACATGGCTACCGCCACGGCACGTCGTAAGCCGCTATCGGCGAAGATCGGGCCGGAAACTCTGGCCGACCTCCTCCGCCGACTGGGGAACGTACCGGCTGATCGCGTTCGACTCCAGCCTCCGCCGGGCACTGCCACCGAGAACGACCTGATCCTCAACAACGAGAGCCGGTTTCGGACCGCGATCGGCGAGCTGGTCAACGGAACTCTGGTGGAGAAACCCGTGGGGTGGGAAGAATCAGCGATCGCGGTCTTGATCTCCCACGCCCTGGTCAAATTCGTCCAGACTCGCAAGCTCGGCACGGTGCTGGGTTCCGATGGTATGTTACGGCTCGTTCGCGGGCTGGTCCGTATCCCGGACGTCTCGTGGGAAGCTCTCGCGACAGACTCATCGGAACCAGCGCGTTCCCTCGCTGGCAGCCGATCTGGCCGTCGAGGTCATCAGTCGGAAGAACATCAAGCTCGAGATCGCCCGGAAACTGGATGAATACTTCGCCGCAGGCACGCGGCTGGTTTGGGTCGTGGATCCGAAGACTCAGACGGTCCGCGTCCACACTGCGCCCAAGGAGTCGGTGATCAAGCGGATCGGCGATGTCCTCGATGGCGCCGCCGTGCTGCCCGGCTTCCAACTCCCGGTTCAGGACGTCTTCAACGTGGATAATGACTGACCGAAGTCCCGGCACGTCGGTCCTCCCCCGACGGCCTTCCCATCGATCCTCGCCACCTATGGCCCAACTCACGCTCTTCGATGACGACCGGCCCTCCCAAGCGGCGAGGCTGGCACCCCGGCTCCGCGCCCTGGCCGATCAGGGGCTTTATTTCGGCACGAGCTCATGGAAGTACGAGGGCTGGCTGGGCTCGATCTACACGCCAGGGCGTTATACCGCCCGGGGCAAGTTCTCGCGGCGGAAGTTCGAGGACGAGTGCCTGGCCGAGTACGCCGAGGTCTTCCCCGCCGTCTGTGGCGACTTCAGCTTCTACCAGTTCCCCGCCCCGGATCATTGGCGAGCGCTCTTCGGCGAAACTCCCGATTCGCTCAAGTTCGCCTTCAAGGTGCCTGAGGAGATCACGGTCGCAACCTGGCCGAGGCATGCCCGTTACGGGCCTCGGGCCGGCCGGGTCAATGAGTTATTCCTCGATGACCGGTTGTTTGTCCGCGAGTTCACTCGGCCGCTCGAGCCCTATCGCGACCGGATCGCGGCCCTGATCTTCGAGTTCGGGACGATCCCGAAATCGACGCTATCGGCCGCCGAATTCATGGAGCGGCTCGACGGATTCCTCGCCTCACTGCCCGACGGATTCCGTCATGCGGTCGAGATCCGGAACCCGGAATACCTCGAACCCGGATACTTCGCTATGCTTGCCGCCTACGGCGTCGCGCATGTCTTCAACGCCTGGACGCGCATGCCTGAACTCATCGACCAGGTCGAAACGCCCGGGGCCATTACCGCGGATTTCACGGTCGTTCGCGCCCTGCTCCAACATGGCCGCAGCTACGAGCAGGCCGTGACGCGCTTCGAGCCCTATCGCACCGTCCTGGAACTCGCCCCATCGACCCGCGCCGGCCTCCATGAAATCGCCGAGCGGGCGCGCAGCGCCGGCAAGACCGCCTTCGTCTTCATTAACAATCGCCTGGAAGGTCATGCGCCTTCAACCATCGAAGCCGTCGCGGAGACCCTCTCCCCGTGAGGTTCAGGTCCGACCGGACGTCCTGACGCTCCAATCCCGGGGGAACGCTGGCAGAGGCGATGACTCTGGCCGGAGAGCGGACTCTCCTGATCCTCTCCGCGCACAGACCCCTTGTCGCGGGCCGTGAGCCGATCGTATGATAAACGCATACGACTCAGACGCGCTGGTAGTGCGCCCCGATTCCGGGGTCGTGGGTGTTTTTTCCCGCGAGCCCGGGAAAGGTGTTGCAATGCGGTATCGTGCGAGTATACTAGGTGATTTCACGGCCCAGTTGGGCTCGACCTGGTCTCGGCGCCGGGGGTGGGACTGCAAACGGCTTGCTGGCGTAGCTCAACCGGCAGAGCTTCGGTTTTGTAAACCGAAGGTTGTGAGTTCGAGTCTCACCGCCAGCTCTGCCCGCCGCCGGTCTGACCGAGGTGCGGAAATACCCCGGATTGGGAAGTCGAGGGATGCCACTGGGATCGGATGGAAACGAAACAACCGATATCGATGGGTGGATACCCAAGCGGCCAAAGGGGCCAGACTGTAAATCTGGTGGCAATGCCTTCGCAGGTTCGAATCCTGCTCCACCCAGGTCCGACCCGATGGGTATGGAACGGACTGGAACCTGATGATGGTGTTCGCGGGACGGTCAAAATGGAACTCCCACCCGAACCGCCAAGGTCCTCCCGGACTCGGAAAGACAGGGATCTGCCGGGAGCCAAGGGAGACCAACCGCGGGTGTAACTCAATGGTAGAGTACCTGCCTTCCAAGCAGGCTACGTGGGTTCGATTCCCATCACCCGCTCTCCGTCGGCTGGGAGAATCGGGGCGAGCAGGGATGCAACCAGAGACGGCGGCGCCGAACGGGAGAAGAGGCGGGCATGGCCGGCTCGGGTGAAGTATGCGGAAACGGACGAACAACGTGCTGCCTTGGCTCAGTTGGTAGAGCGCGTCCTTGGTAAGGACGAGGTCCTGGGTTCAAATCCCAGAGGCAGCTCTTGGGTTTCTTGAGTGTCGAGTCCACCATTCGGACGAGAGGGAAGTTGGGTCCATCGGTTCCCGCCCCGGACCGTTGGGATGGCCGTCCCGAATGGAACAGGTTGACGGTGGGGCGGCTTCTCGGCGAGCGACCTCAGTGATGCCGAAAGGCGTTGAGCAAAACACAAGGAATGCCGAAAGGCGTTGAGCAGAGCAATGGCCAAGGAAACATTCACCAGAACCAAGCCACACGTCAACGTGGGCACGATCGGGCACATTGATCACGGCAAGACGACGCTGACGGCTGCCATCCTGGCGGTCCTGGCCGTGAAGGGCCGTGCCAAGACGAAGTCGTACGCCGACATCGCCAAGGGCGGCACGGTCCGCGACGCGACCAAGACGGTGACCATCGCCGTCTCGCACGTGGAATACGAGAGCGAGAAGCGCCACTACGCCCACATCGACTGCCCGGGCCACGCCGACTACATCAAGAACATGATCACCGGCGCGGCCCAGATGGACGGTGCGATCCTGGTGGTCTCGGCGGCCGATGGGCCGATGCCCCAGACCCGCGAGCACATCCTGCTGGCTCGCCAGGTCGGCGTCCCGGCCCTGGTCGTGTTCCTCAACAAGATCGACCTGGTCAACGACGAGGAGTTGCTGGAACTCGTCGAGCTCGAACTTCGCGAACTTCTGACCCACTACAAGTTCCCCGGCGACGAGATCCCGATCATCCGAGGCAGCAGCCGGCCCGCCCTGGACAACCCCGGCGACCCCAAGGCCGCACAGCCCATCCTCGACCTGGTCTCGGCGATGGACTCCTACATCCCCGAGCCGATCCGCGAGATCGACAAGCCGTTCCTGATGCCCATCGAGGACGTGTTCTCCATCAAGGGACGCGGCACCGTCGGCACCGGCCGGATCGAGCGCGGCAAGGTCAAGGTCGGAGACCCGGTCGAGATCATCGGCTTCGGCACCAAGAAGGCCTCGACGATCACCGGCGTCGAGGCGTTCCAGAAGACCCTCGACGAGGGAATGGCCGGCGACAACGTCGGCGTCCTGCTGCGAGGGGTCGAGAAAACCGACCTGGAGCGCGGCCAGGTCGTCTGCAAGCCCGGTTCGATCACGCCCCACACCAAGTTCGAGGCCGAGGTCTACGTCCTGAGCAAGGAGGAAGGGGGACGACACACACCGTTCTTCAAGGGTTACCGTCCACAGTTCTACTTCCGCACTACCGACGTGACCGGCTCGGTCCTCAACCTGTTGTCCGAGGATAACAGCGAGGCCGAGATGTGCATGCCGGGCGACAACATCAAGATGACCGTTGAGCTGCACACGCCGATCGCCATGGAGGAAAGCCTCCGGTTCGCGATCCGCGAAGGCGGCAAGACCGTCGGCGCCGGCGTCGTGACCAAGATCCTGGAGTAAAGGAAACCGCGATCCTCCGCGAGACCCAGTCCCACGGTGATCGGGATCGCCGGCAAGCGGCCGCTCGCCCTACCGGGGGTTCGAGTGGCCGTCTGCTCATCGGCCGGTGGGTCTTTTATTGAACTTGTAATCTCGAATCGATCCTTTCGCGGGCTTGTGAATTGCGTTGATCCGCGGGTCGCCATCATGACCCTCCGGCGCGGGCAGGAGCACCTTCATGCGAGAATATGTCTGGCTCGAATGTACCGGATGCGGCGAGCGCAATTACCGCGTTCAAAAGGAAACCCGAGGCGCCAATCGCCTCGAGCTGAAAAAATACTGCCGCCGCGAGCGGAAGCATATGGCCCACAAGGAATCGCGCAAGAAGTGAATCGGATTTCGGCGGGGTGAATCCAACAAAACGAGGATCGAACAAGACGAGCTTAGCTCAATCGGTGGAGCACCGGTCTCCCCCATTCCGGTGAGCAGACTCCGTGAATACAAGGAAAGAAACGAGCGTAGCTCAATTGGTAGAGCACCGGTCTCCAAAACCGGCGGTTGGGGGTTCGATTCCCTCCGCTCGTGCTATCTCGCGGCGATGTTGGGCGCAGTGGCGAGATGGGGGCTCGGTTCGGCGTCCAATTCAATCAAGTGATCGGGGATCCGTCTTCGAGCGTGCAGCGCGGAAATCCCAGCAAGCGAGAGCGGTGCCATGGGTAAAGTTCGAGACGAAGTTCCGGCGTCGAAGTCCGCGAAGCCCGCCAAGGGGAAGCCCGGCGGCGCCCCGAGCGGTCTCCTCGCCCAGTTCCTCGTCAACCTGACCCGCAGCCAGGTCTACAAGCCCATGCAGGGGTGGTACGCCCGGGTCTACACGGGGCTGGCGCTGGGCGTCCTGGTGGCGGCCGGCGCATGGAAGGTTTATGAGGCAGCGTACGAGTATTCCCCGCTCTGGCGGCTCGCGTTGCCGGCGTCATTCGCGGTCGTCCTGGGCTGGATGATCTTCCGGATCGTCCACTTCCCGCCATTCGCAGAATTCCTGATCGCGACCGAAGCCGAGATGAACAAGGTCTCGTGGACCAACAAGGATGACCTCATCCGCGCAACCACGGTGGTGCTGAGCACCGTGCTGCTGATGGCGGTGTACCTTTTTGTGGTGGACTGGCTTTGGACGTTCATCCTGTGGAAAATCGGCGTGCTCCAGTTCAGCGGGGGAGGCGGATTCGGGTCCACGGCCTGAACGTCATTCATTACCGGTCATTAGTCATTTGTCATGGGTGGCTCTGCACGAATCTCGGGCGGGTTGGCAAAGCCGAGCCTCATAACAGACCTAGGACCAGCGGCCAGACCTGGGCGAAACCGAAGATCAATCACCGATGACGAATGAATCATGATTAATGACTGAGTGACTCCTTCTATGAGCCGATCAAATCACGAGCCCCCCACCGAGCCGACCGGCCCGATCGCGGACGACGAAGCGCAAGCCCTCGATCCCCCCGGTGTCGAGGTCGACGAACAGACGCCCGACGGCGGACGACCTGTTGCCCGGGACGCTGAGGTCGCAGCCGCCACGCCGGCCTTGGACCCCGATCCGGGCCACTCGGGCGCGACGCCCGACACCCCCGGCCCGCTCGACGACGACGAACCCCCGCCCGAACTCGTCTGGTACGTCCTGAAGGTCCAGAGCTCGCGCGAGGACACCATTCGCGATGCCTTGCAGCGCCGAGTCAAGATCCAGGGCCTGCAGCGATACTTCGGGCAAATCGTCGTCCCCACCGAGAAGATCACCGAGATTCGCAATAACAAGAAACGCGTTGTGGAGCGCAAGACGTATCCCGGTTACATCATGGTCCAGATGGAGCTCAACGAGAAAACCTGGTTCCTGGTACGCGAGACCCCCGGGGTCGGCGACTTCGTCGGTGCCCATGGCACTCCGACCAAGATGACCGATGCCGAGGTCAACCAGATGCTCCATCAGGAGGAGGAAAAGTCCACCGCGGAGGCCCCGAAGGTCCGGATCTACGTGGAACGTGGCGATCGCGTGAAGATCAAGGACGGCCCATTCGAAAACTTTGAGGGGACCGTCGAGGAAGTCATCGAGGGCCGCGGCCTGGTCAAGGTCATGCTGATCATCTTCAATCGGCCCACGCCGGTGGATCTGGAGTATTGGCAAGTGGAGCGGATCTAGACCTTCCATCCTCGAGTCGTTCGTGGCCGATCCGGTTACGAGGTCGGTCGGGGCGGCGAGGGCACAGGGCAGGCTATTCGACATTGCGGATCGCTCGGGATCATCCCATGGACTTAAGAACCCTGAGGACTCAAGGACCAAATAGATGGCCAAGGTGATGACGGCGAAAGTGAAGCTCCAGTGCCCCGGCGGCCAGGCCACACCGGCTCCGCCCGTCGGCCCGGCCCTGGGCCAGCACGGCGTGAATATCGGTCAGTTCGTGATGCAGTTCAACGAACGTACCAAGGAGATGAAGGGGACCACCATCCCGGTCGAGATCACCATCTACTCCGACCGGACTTTCGAATTCGTGACGAAGAGCCCCCCCGCCGCCGTCCTCCTCAAGCAGGCCGCCGGGATCGCCTCCGGCTCCGCCGAGCCCCACAAGACCAAGGTCGGCTCGGTCACGGCCGACCAGGTCAAGAAGATCGCCGAGACGAAGATCGCCGACCTCAACGCTCGCGACATCGAACATGCTTGCCGGATCATCGCGGGCACCGCACGAAGCATGGGAGTGGAGATCAAAGGATAGTCTTCGATATTCAGTGTTCAGTTATCCACGACGAGACCTTCTGTCACCGTGAACGGAAAACTCACCCGGATGCGACCGCCCGCCGGGGAGCCCAAATAGGACAAGGCGGCAGCTCTGTCGATCTCATCGAAAGGAGCGAATCGGATGGCCAAGCAATCGAAGCGTTATCGCGCACTCAGAGAGAAGGTCAAATCGGTCGCGCCGGTACCCCTGCCGGAGGCGCTCCGGCTTCTCAAATCATTCAACACGACGAAGTTCAATCAGACGGTCGAGGTGTCGACACACCTGGGGATCGACCCGAAGCAGACCGATCAGAACGTGCGGGGCTCGGTGGCTTTGCCGCACGGGATCGGCAAGAGCGTGCGTGTGGCCGTGTTCGCCCAGGGCGAGAATGCGGAGAAGGCCCGGGCCGCCGGCGCGGACATCGTGGGCGCCGACGACCTGGCGCAGCAGATCAAGGGGGGGACGATGGATTTCGACGTGGCGTTGGCCACGCCGGACATGATGGGCATCGTCGGCCCGCTGGGTCGCGTGCTCGGCCCCCGCGGCCTGATGCCATCGCCCCGGTCCGGGACCGTCACGACCGACATCACTTCCGCCGTCCGCGAATTCAAGGCCGGCAAGATCGAGTTCCGCAACGACAAGGGGGGGAACGTCGCGGTCTCCGTCGGCAAACTCGCCTTCTCCGAAGAACAGTTGGCCGACAACATCAACGCCTTCCTGAACTACTTGAGGTCGCTCAAGCCGGCCGCTGCCAAGGGGACCTACATCCGATCGGTTACCGTCTCGGCCACCATGAGCCCGGGCATCCGGGTCTCGGCATGAGCTGCTATCTCAACGGGGCGATCGACCCGACCGCCTGGGCACAATCCCAATGCTGCGTGGAAAGCAACCTGAGTCATGAGTAAGTATGTTAAAGAACTGATGATGGATCAGCTCCGGACGGACCTCGACGGGGCCCGCTCGGTGCTGATCCTGGACCTCAAGGGGCTGGATGCCATCGCCGAGCACGGCCTCCGCCGCGACCTGCGGAAGAAGTCGATCCGCCTCCGGGTCCTGAAGAATTCCCTCGCCCGTCGGGTCTTCACCGACATGGGCATGGAAGGGCTATCCAGATACCTGGAGGGGCCCTCGGTACTGGCCTGGGGAGGCGACGGCATCGCCGAGCTGGCCAAGGAGATCTCCACCCAGGTCAAGAACCTCAAGAAACCCCAGATCAAGGGGGGAGCGGTCAACGGCGTGGTCGTCGGCCCGGACCAGGTCGAGGATATCACCAAGCTGCCCAGCCGTGAGGTCCTGATCGGCCAGGTGCTGGGGCTCTTGCTCGGGCCCGCCCGCGAGGCCCTGGCGCTGGTCTCCTCCCCGTCCAGCACACTGATCGGCCAGCTCGAAGCCTTCGTCAAAAAGCAGGAGGGCGAGGGAGTCTCGGCGGATGCCGGCGCCGAGGTCCCTACTCCCGATTCATCTTCTTCCCCGTAGCCAGGGCGACCTGTTACGAACATCGCCGATGGCCCGGTCACGGGGCCAGATCGGCGTCGAATCACGCGATTGATCGATAACATCAGCTTTCCCACTTTCCTCATGAAAGGATCCATCCTCCGATGTCCACAGCGGAAGCGACTCCGTTCGCCGATAGCATCAAGAACCTGGGCGACTCGCTCGTCAACATGAAAGTGCTCGAGGTGCTTCAACTCACGAAGTACCTGAAGGAAGCTTATGGCCTGGAAGCTGCCGCCGCGACCGTTATCCAGCAGGGCAGTGGCGGTGGTGGCCCCGCGCAGGCCGAGCCTGTCGCGGTCCAGACCGAGTTCGACGTCGTGCTCGAGGCGATCGGTGCCAACAAGATCAACGTCATCAAGGTGGTCCGCGCGCCACGAGCCTGGGCCTGAAGGAGGCTAAGGACCTGGTCGAGGCGTCGCCCAAGGAGATTAAGACCGGCGTCTCGAAGGAAGACGCCGAGAAGCTCAAGAAAGAGCTTGAGGACGCCGGCGCCACCGTCAAGATCAAGTAATCGCTCGGTTTACAGTGTTCAGTGAGTCAAGCTTTGATAGATAGATGGCTGAACGCTGAAAACGCTTTCTTGAAATCGCCCAGCCCCGAGACCGGCGGCCTTGATTGCCGGCATCGGGGTCTGTCGCGCGCAGGGAGGGGCGATCCAGGGACGGCGATCGCCCGGCAGCCCTGCTCCCTCTTTCCCCTCTGGAGCGAGACCCCCATGCCCACCTCGACCTCGGTGCGTCGAATCATCCCAGGCAAGCGACGGAATTTCGGGAAGATCTCCGACGAATTCTCCGTCCCCGACCTCACGGTGATTCAGACCCGCAGCTATGAGCGATTCCTCCAGGCCGACCTGCCGGCCGCCGAGCGGGCCGATTCGGGGCTCGAAGGCGTCTTCCGCGAGATCTTCCCGATCGAGAGCTACGACAAGACGCTGAAACTGGAGTATCTCCATTACGACCTGGGTAAGCCCCGCTACGATCCGGACGAGTGCCGCCAGCTCCGCCTGACCTACGGCCGTCCCTTGCACGTCTGGCTCCGGCTCAACAAGGGTGAGACGACGCTGGAGGAGTCGGTGTACCTGGGCGATATGCCGATCATGATCGGCGGGGGCGAGTTCATCATCAACGGTGCCGAGCGTGTCGTCGTCAGCCAGCTCCACCGTTCTCCGGGCGTGGATTTCGTCGTCGAGATCGAGTCGAACGACAAGAAACTGCACGCCTGTCGCGTCATCCCAGAGCGCGGGAGCTGGATCGAGCTCCAGGTCACCAAGAAGGACACCCTGGGGGTGCGGATCGACCAATCGGGCAAGTTCTCGTCGATGACGCTGCTCCGCGCCATGAGCCCCAAGTATTCGAGCGACGAGTCGTTGCTCCAGTCGTTCTATGAGGTCGAGGAGGTCGATACGGCCGATCCCAAGGCGGCCGCCCGGCTCGAGGGCCGCATCGCCTGCGGCGACGTGGTTAACCCGGCCACCGGCGAGGTCTTGATCGACAGCGGCAACACGATCTCCAAGGCCTCGGCGCAGGTCCTGGCCGACGCCGGCAACCTCGGAACGATCACGGTCCTGAAGGATGCGCGAGATCCGTTGATCCTCCTGTCGCTCCAGGAAGACCCGACCTCCGACCACGAGAGCGCCTTGCTGCGGATCTACCAGCGGCTGCGGCCGGGCAACCCCCCTCAACTGGAGAAGGCCCGCGAGCTTTTCCACGAGAAGTTCTTCGACACGAACCGATACCGACTGGGGAAGGTGGGCCGGTTCCGGATCAACCGCAAGTTCAACCAGGACATCCCCGAAGATCGGATGACCCTCGATCCGGAGGATTACGTCAACGCGATCCGGTACATCCTCAACTTGAGGAAGAACAAGGGGCATGTTGACGACATCGACCACCTGGGCAACCGCCGGCTGCGCACCATCGACGAACTGGCCTCCGACGAGCTGCGCAAGGGGTTCCTCAAACTCAGACGTACTGTGCAGGAGCGGATGAGCCTCAAGGACGCCGAGGATATGACCCCGCGGTCGCTGATCAACCCCAAGAGCATCAGCGCGGCGATCGAGTACTTCTTCGGCCGAGGTGAGCTTTCGCAGGTCGTTGACCAGACCAACCCTCTGGCGCAATTGACCCACGAGCGGCGGCTCAGCGCCCTGGGCCCTGGCGGCCTCAACCGCAAGCGCGCCGGCTTCGAGGTGCGCGACGTCCACATCTCCCACTACGGCCGCATCTGCCCGATCGAGACCCCGGAAGGGACGAACATCGGGCTCATCAGCTCGCTGGGCATTTACGGCGGCGTCAACGAGTACGGCTTCCTGATCACGCCCTACCGCCAGATCAAGCATGCCAAGATGACCGAGAACGTCGTCTGGATGCGCGCCGACGAGGAGAGTGAGGCTTACCTCGCGCCGGCCGACACTCCGGTCGACGACCACGGCAAGCTCAAGGGCCAGATCATCACGGCGCGTTACCAGACCGACTTCGTCACCGCCCCGATCGACCACATCCAGTACATGGACATCTCGCCCAAGCAGATGGTCGGCGTCTCGGCGGGCCTGATCCCGTTCCTCGAGCACGACGACGCCAACCTGCGCTGATGGGATCGAACATGCAGCGGCAGGCGGTACCGTTGCTGGTCTCCGAGCCGCCGATTGTCGCCACCGGCCTGGAACACGCCGTGGCCATCAACTCGGGCATGGTCGTCAAGGCCGCCCAGGACGGCACGATCACCTATGTTGACTCCAGCCGGGTGATCATCGACCACAACCAGATCTACAAGCTGCGGAAGTACGTCGGGCTCAACGAGCGGACCTGCCTCAACCAGAAACCGATCGTCCAGATCGGCCAGCACGTCAAGAAGGGAGAGATCCTGGCCGACGGCGCCTCGACCTACCGGGGCGAGCTGTCGCTGGGCCGCAACGTCCTGGTCGCGTTTCAGGCCTGGGACGGCTACAACTTCGAGGACGCGATCATCATCAGCGAGAAACTCGTGCGGGATGACGTCTACACGTCGATCCATATCGAGGAGTTCGAGATCGAGATCCGCGAGACCAAGCTCGGCCGCGAGGAGTTCACCCGCGACATCCCCAATGTCTCGGAGAAGGCCCTCCGCAACCTCGACGAGAACGGGGTCGTCCTGATCGGCACCTACGTCAAGCCGGGGGATATCCTCGTTGGCAAGGTGGCACCCAAGAGCAAGAGCGAGCTGACGCCCGAGGAGAAGCTGCTGCACGCGATCTTCGGCCGCGCCGGCGAGGACGTCAAGAACGACTCGCTCGAGGTCCCCTCCGGGGTCGAGGGGATCGTGATCAACACCCAGCGGTTCAGCCGGCGGATGAGCCTCAACGAGGACGAGCGCAAGGCGTTCGAGAAGGAGCTCAAGGACACGGAGGCCGCCGAGAACGTCCGGATCGCCGACGAGTACAAGCAGATGATCAAGACGATCGAGGAGGCCCTGGGCGCGCCGGTGACCGACCCGGCGACCGGCAAGCCGCTGGGCCGCGCCAAGGACCCCAAGGACCTGGTCGAGGAGAGCGACCGGTTCAAACTCGATGCGCTGGACATCCGCAGCCCCGAGGCGGTGGCGAAGGCTCGCGAGGCCGTCCGCCAGTATGCCCCTCGCATCGAAGCCCTCAAGGACGAGAAGGAGCGGCGGATCAACAGCCTGAAGCGCGGCGATGAGCTCCCTTCGGGCGTCCTGCAGATGGTCAAGGTCTACATCGCCACCAAGCGGGTGATCTCCGTCGGCGACAAGATGGCCGGCCGTCACGGTAACAAGGGGGTCATCGCCAAGATCCTCCCCGAGGAGGACATGCCGTTCCTCGCCGACGGCACCGCCGTCGAGATCCTCTTGAATCCACTCGGCGTTCCCAGCCGTATGAACGTCGGCCAGATCCTGGAGACTCACCTGGGTTGGGCCGCCGCCAAGCTCGGGTTCCAGGCGATCTGCCCGGTGTTCGACGGCGCCAGCGAGGACACGATTCGCCAGTGCCTCAAGGACGCCGGCCTGCCCGAGAACGGCAAGGCCGAGCTCTATGACGGCCGCACCGGCGAAAAGTTCGACCAGCGCGTGACCGTGGGCTACATCTACATGCTCAAGCTCCACCACCTGGTCGACGACAAGATTCACGCCCGCGCCACCGGCCCGTACTCTCTGATCACCCAGCAACCCCTGGGCGGCAAGGCGCGCTTCGGCGGCCAGCGCTTCGGCGAGATGGAAGTCTGGGCGCTCGAAGCCTACGGCGCGGCCTACATCCTCCAGGAGCTCTTGACCGTCAAGTCGGACGACGTCGAGGGACGCACCAAGATCTACGAGAGTATGGTCAAGGGCGAGAACACCCTCGAAGCCGGCACCCCCGCCAGCTTCGATGTGTTGACGAATGAGATCCGTGGCCTCGGGCTCAACATGCAGCTCGAGAAGAAGCGGATCTGAGGCGACCAGCAGGAATTCACAGACGCACGATGGGATCGTGGTCGTTCCGACCCGACGCGCCCCATGAGGGGTGGCTGGGACCGGCGCGGCCAGGATGCCCCTCGATCCCCGCGCGGCGCGTCGGGTCGGTCTCCGCGCCACGAGTGGTCTCAGGTAAGTTTCCGCCCGGTGGCCACATTCGATAAAGTCCAAGCAATTCAGAATCCATGCAGTGCGTCTCAAGCTGATCGTTGGCACTCGGTTGGCGCTGCGCTGACCCACGTCGGCAACGGGACTCTCGCTTGCGGAGAGGTTCGTTCGCGGGAATTCGCCCGATCGAGAGGAACTCGCGGGCTGGAGTGATGGGCGTATTTCAGTCGGATAGGCAGATTCTCTCGATTTATGAGAATTAAGCGACTGTTAAACAATAACTTGAACCAGTAGGGTTTAGTCTTTCGGTGCGATCGTGTAGTTCCATTCGCCGTGAAACGAGGCTGTCTCCAGTCGGACTGCCCCGAGTTCATCCTCCGAGACCTTGATACCGGTCCTGTAAGTCTGGGTATCCAACTCCGATCGAACCCGCAACCCGGTCTTCGTCGTCGTGTGGCCGATCAAGTTCACGACGATGGCCCGCGAGCGGAGCGGCTGGCCACGCCAGTTCTTCGTGATGTGGCAGAACATGCGGTGCTCGATCTTATTCCACTTGCTCGTCCCGGGCGGGAAGTGGCACACCGAGATCCGCAGGCCCAAGGCATTCGCCAAGTCCTGCAACCGGACTTTCCACAACCGCGACCGATAGCCGTTACTCCCTCCGGCGTCGGCGGTGATCAGGAGCCGACGGGCCTTGGGATAGACCGGCGACCCCATCTCCTGCCACCACCGCCGGAGACTCGCCACGGCGAATTCGGCCGTGTCGTGATCGACGCCGACGCTGACCCAGCCCTCGTCCCGACCCTGGTCATAGACCCCTTCGGGGATGGCCTTGCCGAGCTGCTTGTCCGGGAAGTCCTTGGCGCGGACCTCTTCCGGGTGGCCGCGGCGACGCCACTCGCGCCCGGGATTGCGGAAATCCCCGATCAATTCCTTCTTCTTGGCATCGACGGAGACGACCGGCTGACCCTCTCGTTGGAAGGCGATCACCTGTCGATTGATATACTCGAACTGGGCGTCGCGATCGGGGTGATCCTGACCTTCCTCGGTCTTGCGATCGGCTTGCAAGCTGTACCCCCAGCCATCGAGCAGGGCGGCGACGCTCGGGTAACTGACCGCATGACCACGGGCGGAGAGTTCCTCGGCCAGCCTCCGCGTACTCTTGGAGGTCCAACACAAGGGCGATTGCGGGTCCCCTCGGGTGGAGGATTCGACCAGGACCCCGCAAGGCGGCCAGGAGAGCCGGATCGTCCTGTTCGACGAGATGACGACCGCCGCCCGGAGCGCGAACACGTTCGGGCGACAGGTCGTCCCGGGGGCGTTCGGCGCGACGCTGCAACTCCTTGCGACCGGCCCAGATCGTGGTTCGGGAGAGGCCGGTGGCCTCAGCGACGAGGCGGACGCCGCCGCGTCCCAACGACACGGCCTCACACGCGGCCCATTGCCGGCGGAGTCGCTCGGTCATCAGCGGTTGTAAGAGCTGATATTTCGTCCGCACAGCTTCCATCGTCGTCGTGTCATCCATACAATAAACAGGACGCAAGACCTGTGCCAGAGTACAACGCAATGGTTCAAGTTATTGTTTAACAGTGCCTTAGGCTTTGCGGGGGCTCGCCCAGAACTGTGCGGTCAAAGCGGCCTCTAACTCCTCGATGATCTCGGCATAGTCCAAAGGCAGGCGGTAATCGGGGGCTCGCGCTTCCGGGGTCCAGCCGGATGCCAGAGCCCGACGGATGATTGCCTCGACCCATCGCGGCTTGAACCACGATTCGATGTGTGGGGCATACGGATAATCATCCCGAGTCGTGCCAGCCAGGAGTCTCGACGTGCCGCCGACTCGGGAGAAGACTGTAAGTTGAGCCAACCAGCCGCCGGAGTTCGGCGGTGAAGGGTCGGTGACCCGCCAATGCAACTGTCGGCCATCCACGACGAGCGGTCGCGACCCCCTTGAAGAGCCAGGCATGGCCTATGTCTCCTGCCGCCTACCTCCTCGAATCGGTCGTCCGAGGGGCTGTCAACTAAGTTAACGGACGATTTTCGCATTCGGTAGGGCCTTCCGGAGTTCCTGCACCCCGGCGTCCGTCACCCCCGTCCCCTCGAGGTTGAGGTACTTCAGTCGCTTCAGCCCCCTGAGATGCCCCAACCCGGCGTCCGTGACCACCGTGTGATTCAGATAGAGCAACTGGAGACCCTCGAGCCCTTCAAGGTGAGCCAAACCGCCGTCCCCGATCCTCGTCCCCGTGAGGTACAGGTCCTGCAGGCCTGAGAGACCCTTCAGATGCACCAGACCGGCGTCGGTGATCCCGGTCCCGTTGAGCCCGAGACCTTCGAGGCGCGTCAAGCCCCGGATGTGCGCCAGGCCGGTGTCACCAACCGGGCAATTCTTGACGATCAGCCAGCGAAGGCCCGTAAGCCCTCCCAGGTGCGAGAGGCCGGCGTCGGTGACCCCACTCTTCGAGAGATCCAGATAACTCAGCCCGGTCAGTCCGCCGAGGCGCGCGAGCCCGCCGTCGCTGGGCGACGAGGATGTGAAGATCAGCTCCTCCAACCGGCCGAGGCCGCTGATCTCGTCCAGGACCGCGTCGGAACCGTCCTGCGTGACGATGACCCGCGCGACGCTCCCCAAGTAGTCCACGCCGAGCACGCTCACCAGCCACCGGGGCCACCACGGCCTGCCGTCGGGGATGTACTTGCCGTCCTTGTACTGCCACTCATAGAGAACCTCGCCGCGGACCCGTTCGACGGCGTCTACGGCGGCCTTCTGCACGCGGGCGCGGTGTACGAGCCAGCCGAGCGAACAGCCGAGAAACAGGACCACCATGAACATGGCCCGGAGGCTGATGCGGGGCCGGCGCGGCCCCCGGACGGTTGGTCCAGTCGAAGGGGCGTGCATCGATTATCTCCGTGAGGTTCGGACTTTGGATCACCCCTTCCACGCTCCACCATCGTCACGCGCCGGCCTGCCCGGGCCAACGACGTGGTGCATGGCAGCAGCTCCATTCATCATTGGAGTGCCGTTTGCGACCCAGCGTTCGCCCGAGGCTCGAGTGGCAAGTCTCAACTATAGTTGAGCCGTACCAATTCAACTGAAATTGAATAGTTTGTTCTAACGAGCATAATACTCAAGCTTGTACAAGTCTGCCGAGAGTTTCGAGAGAATCATCACCACTCCGAAGACGCGACCGGCCCATTCACGTCCGTCCGGTCGAGGGTCACGCGTCCACCGGCCAAGCCATGCAGCGATACACAAACCGAGCGGGACCCAGGCGAGCTGCTCTACGTAGACGAACAGATGGTCCACCAGATCGCTCATACACCGAGAGACCGTCGGAAACGATCCCTCGGAAACTCTGCATGCAAGAATATCCCACAGCCCAGACCATGCATTGCCCAGCAACGTCGATATCCCTACCACAGCCCAGACGCGTCTACCGATTCCCCAGTGTGGAGGGCCTCTATGTCGGACTGATTCGATCAATAGGCCCGTGCACTCTACGACTGCGATTCCGGCCAGAAGGCTGAAGACCAATTCGTCGAATTGCCAGGATGGGTGATTATACGTAAACCATTCGTTGAAGGACTGCCCCTCCCCGATCCTCCACCGGACCAGGGCCGATCCGAGCGCCATGCCGCCAACCAATTCGAGGAGATAGACAATGCGCACGGTTAGGGTACCTCGTCGCCTACTGCCTGAGAGTTGGGGTCTGGCTCGCCGCTCATCTGTAAAGAGTCGTTACTAATCGAGGCTTTACACCATAAATTTGAGGTAAGTCGTTATTCGACGTCTCGGATTTTGTTGATGCGATGGGAATATTGAGGCTTTATACATAGGACACTTGTAAGACGTCCCCCTGCGATGATAGTCAGGTGTTCACAGCGCGGGCGATCGCCATCCTCACATGATACCGCGGCGCCGGTCTGTTCCACCAGCGTCAAACCTTCGCGAGGTGAGGCATCAGTCCCGGAAGTGCGAGTGCTCAATCTCCGTCGCTGGTGCCCAAGATCGTTCGTCACACTGGTCGGATTTGCGCGCACCGACTCCGCTTCTGGGCATCGGAGCACCCGACTACCCGTCGGCGGATTCCGGCCGTTCGTCTCGTGAGCATCACACCGGGGTTGAGTGCGCGGGAAAAGGAGATTGGCTCCCGGCCCGAGGGCGCAAGGCCCCAGATGGATGGGCCGACACCGGGCCGGGAGCCAATCCCCATTTTCCTGGGCCGGCTCCCGCGCAATCGATCCCCACGTTCACCCGTCAGAAATTCATCTGACCGGTGCAATGGCTCATGAGCCAGGTATCCACGTCGGCGAGCATGGGCGTCGTCAGGCGATGTGAGCAAGGATAGGACTGGAAGGCGACGCGAAGCCCACCGGCACGAAGCGTTGCGACGTTTCGGCGCACTTCGTGAAGGGGGGCCCTGGTGTTCCACGCACCGTGGACGACCAGGATCGGCAGGTCGCGACACGCGCGGAGACGACCCAGTGGACGGAGGCCCACTGGTAGCCACCCGTTGATGGCCACGATGCCCGCGAACCGCTCGGGATAGGCCAGTCCGAGCCAGTAAGCCACGGCGGCGCCTTCGCCGCAACCCATCAGATAGATCCGCTCGGAGTGGACGTGAAGCAGTTGACGAGTCTGGAGAATCGCGGAAAAGACCGCCTCCTCGAGTCCATCGAAGACCTCCGGGTCCGGGTCGAAGAGGAGCCGGCGCACCACGTCGGCCTCCGCCCCGGCCGGCAGGCGCTGTCCCCGGCAACGGTCCGGGTGCTCGAACTCGCGGCCCCAGCCAAAACCCGCCAGTCGGTCGCGCTTGACCACCGGCTGTGGCCCCCGAAGCGCCAGACCTACGTAATTCCGCCAGCTCAAGGCCGGCATTGCGCGCACCAATTGCTCCTCGTCGCCCCCTCGCGCATGAAATAACGACAGCAAGGGATAGGCGTAGTTCGGCTCGTATTGCCGCGGGATGAATCGCGCTTCCACTAGCGAGCGAGTCGGTGATGAGGTCGAGCTCTGAGGTGCGTGGGGCCGGTCGTAAGTCATTTCAAGGTGTCTCCATTGGCGACATTGCCCGCAAGTCAATTCCCGATAACCTCTTGGAACCCGACAGCCATCTTGGCTCACTTACGCATTTTGCCGTAATGACCACGTCGACCGTGCCAAGCATAGCCACGTGAAGGGCGCCGTTCAATAAATCGCCCGACTATTTCCAATTTTGTCTCAAGTTCGGGAATTTGGTATCCGAAAAGCCCGACAATTTGACGGAAGATGCTTGGATTATGCGGGTTGCGCGTTCCTCGTAATGCGGTAAGGTGGCGACCTCGGGATGGTCTGGGAAACCCTTGGCGAAGGATACGGCAACGTCTGGACTTCCATGAGGGTCTGGTTCGGGGTCGCGGTTGTGTATTTTGCGGCTCAGAGGGACTTTCCGAGCACGCTGGCGATCTGATGAGGCAGCTTGGTGACTTCCGTCGCGAGGCTGACCGTCTTGTCAACCAACGAGTTGCTATTGGGCGCCGGCCGACGGCGGAGTTTCTTGGGGGGTTTCGCGGCCCGCTTCGCGTGGACAATCGCCGCATGCTGGAGGGCGCGTTTGGCTTTAATCGCATTTTGATCCTGCTGGGCGACTTGAGCCACCGAGGGGAGTGACCCCGCAGCCGGATTCGTGGGCACGGTCGTCTGGTTTCCGGGGAGTCGGATGATGAACGGGCCGGAGATCGACACGTTGTTGCTCTTGAGCGTCTCGTTGATGAAGTTATCCGGATCGACGATGACGGCGATCCGCGCGTAGCCCACGCTATCGAGCGTCACCCCGGAGGGGAGGCGATTCGGCAGGGCGAGCGTCTGGGTGATCGGATCATCGGCTCCGGCGGCCAGGCTCGCGATATCCGTCTGGCCGAGATACAGCGCGTCGTTGATCGAGCCGGCCTGGCCGGTCAGGAGGTAGAAGACCTGGAACGAGCCCGCGTCGCCTTGTCCGATGTTCTGGACATCGGTCGAGACCTGGATGGACTGGCCCCAGCGGACCGCGGAAGTGGGCGCGATGATGGAGGAGGCGGCCAGATCCGGGAGTGCGCCGACGGTCGCCGTGGACGTCGTGCTGGTCGTGATGGTGATCGCGGTCTGGTCGAATCCAATCCCCTGGTCGGGCTGATTCGGGTAGAGGTTGTTGGTCAGGTAGTTGGCATCCTGGGTCATGGTCAGACCGAAGTTGGTGTAGTTGGTAATCGAGAGGGGCTCGACCGCCGGTAACGTGATGTTCTGGACCAGGTTGACCGTCTGAAATGGGCCCAGCGGCGGCACGGTGATGGTGCCGATGCCGACGGTCGTCGAACCGCCGTAAGTGAGCCCCTGGGGCGACAGAGCGAGGAGGGCCTCGGTCTGGGGCGACGATCCCGAACCCTGGTTCGTGATCTGGGCCGTCACCGTGATCGTGCTGCCCCAGGTGGGATCGGTCGGGGTGACCGCCAGGGTCGTCCCGACCAGATTGGAAGGTTGCGGCGCCTGGATCGAGATCGGTGCAGAGTCATAAGGGGGGCCGAGGTCGCGATCGTTGCGGTAGTTGCTTTCGGCGATGATTCGCCCCGGATTGACCCAGGCGGCGATGTAGAGCGTGCCGCCATTGCTGCTGACGTCGGGGATCGCCGTGGCGGGGAGCTGGATTGATGTCTCGTAGGGAACCGTCTGACCGGGGGCCAGTCCGGCCGGGATGGTGACTTCCCCAACCGGCACGGAGAACTTGTCGATGCCACGAACGGGGGACGCATAGAGGCCAACCTGGAGCGTGGCGGTCGTCGCGGAATGGCCCTGGTTCGTGACCTTGCCTTCCACTTCGACCGATTGATTCCAGTCGGAAACGTTACTCGAAACCGTGAGCGCGGAGTTCGCCAGATCGGGAAGCGTCGAGTTCGAGTTGGAGTTGGCCGCCATCAAGGCGCGGCGTTCCAGCGATTCCAGCTTCAGGATGATGGGTCCGCGCCCCCAGGCGCGGCGACGACCGGCAGCCCGGCGGTCCTGGGATGGCATGACTGGTCTCCTCCTTGAGATCACGGCTCTCGCGGTCTTCCGAGCGAAGTCTGGCGGCGAGATGGGCCGGCAGGGCGACGGCTTCCGGCCGACTGTTGAGTCGGCCTGGCGCATCGCGCAAGCCTCGACTCTCGACCCGTCCTTGGGTTTTCCAGACCTTAACCGTCCCTGGCGAATCGGTCAAGGGCGCCTCGCGTGCTCTTTCGACCCCTGGGAGCAGGAACGCTAATGTCGCCACATCCGGGTGTAGCCAAACGTCAATAGGAGAACTCGACGAATTTTGATAGGGTGGAAGGACGTTGGGGCAAGATAGCTTGATCATGGAGGATCGTCATGTTTCGCGGCTCGCCTACCGATTCGGCCCAGGATGCCCGTCTTCAGCGACTTCTCGGGATGGTCAAGGAAGAATTCTTCGCGGTTGATCAGACGGGTGCGGGGCTCGACTTCGCCACCATCGAGCAACGCGCTCACGAAGCCGGTCGCAAGGTGGCACGCCTGCTCTGCGAGCAAACCGCGTCTCAATGCGCCGAGTCCGCCGAGCACGAGCAACCCTGTCCCGGTTGCGGCCAGGCTTGCGCCGGAACCATCCAAGAGCGACCGCTGGAGACCCGCGACGGGCCGATCTCCCTCAAAGAGGCACGGCACTCTTGCCCGCGATGCCGGCGGGTCTTTTTCCCCCAATCAGACCGCGCCAGGGCTTGGATCACCGCGGCTATAGCCCGACGATGCGGGCAATCCTGGTCGCGATGGCCATCGCCGCCCGCTCGTTCGCCGAGGCCGCGAAATTGGCCGGCATCGCTGCGGAACTGAAGATCTCACCCCGCCACCTCCAGACGCTCTGCCAGGAACAGGGAGGCATCGGAGTCGATGAGCAAACCGAGCGGACGACGGCCTATAAAGATCGCCCGTTGATGACGCCGACGACGGCCGCGAATCCGCCGATCGAGTTGGCCGCCGTCATGATCGATGGCGGTCGTATTCAGGTGCGCCAACCCGACCACGGGCCGGGGGTCCACGAGCCGGCTTGGAGGGAGACCAAGACGGCCGTCCTGCTGCGGATGAAGCGTCAGGTATCCGACGTCGATCCACAGCCGAACCTCCCCACGTGCTTTGCTGGACCTCTGGGATCGGCTGTCGAGCTGCCACCGGCGAGTGAATCGGCGACCCCGGCCGAGAAACCGGACTGGAGACCGGTCCCGGTGGTCCGCTCCGGGCTGGCCACCTTGAATGACAGCGAGACGTTCGGTTGGATGGCGGCTGCCGCCGCGGACCGGCGCGGCTTCTTCACCGCCACGGCCAAGGCCTTCGTCAGCGACGGCCTGCCGTATAACTGGTCGATCCAGCGTCGTCACTTCGCCGACTTCGAGCCGATCCTGGATTTCGTCCACGCCGCGGAACACGTGCACGCCGCGGCCAAGGCCACTGGCCAAGGCGTTGAGTTGGGCCGGCACTGGGCGGAGTCGTGCTGGGAAGGTCGCGTCGGGGACGTCCTGGGCGAGATCGCCGATCACCAAAGCCGGATCGATCCACCGACGAATCCCAAAGACGACCCCGACCATCCCTGGTGCGTGCTCGATCGCGAGCGCGGCTACTTGGAGAATAATCAGTCGCGCCATGGACTACCCGCGCTACCGCCGGGTCGGATTACCCATCACCAGCAGCCCGGTGGAATCGTGGGTCAAGCAGCTCAACCAGCACCGCCAAAGGGAGCGAGAAATTCTGGAACAACAACGCCAACCCCGAGGCCGTGCTCAACCTCCGCGCGGCTTGGCTCAACGACGACGAGGAATTCATCGACCAGATTCGCAACCGGCCAGGTCATCCCTACGCGCAGGCCAGGTCGCGACACGCAAGCACCCATCGCTGCGTGAAAAATCATTAGCGTTCCTGCACCCTTCGACCCCTCGACTTCGGCCGCGGGTCCGCTGCGCGCACTCATCGCGAACGGACCGAATCGGGCCTGGCGGCGCTGTCCGACGGATCGGTAACGGGTATGATACCGGCAGTTCGAGATCGTCGCTGGCCGGACCGCCATGCCGACCGACCCATCGCAGCGGGGAGCCGGACTTGACCGAGGAGCTGATCGGACAGCTTGGCTATGTGGGGATCGCCCTGATCCTGGTGCTGGGGGGCCTCGGATTGCCGATCCCCGAGGAGGCGCCCATCATCCTGGCCGCCGTGCTGACCCGCAACGGTCAGATGTCGGGGCCCGTGGCCATCGCGACCTGCCTCGTCGGCGTGTTGCTCGGCGACTTCGTCGTCTACTTCCTCGGGTTCTTCTACGGGGAGAAAGTCCTCAGCCTGCCGTTGACCCGCCGGCTGTTGACACGGCAGCGGGAGGCGCAGATCAAGGGCTACTTCCACCGGCACGGGTTCAAGATCCTGGTTTCCGGCCGGTTTGTCCCGGGTTTCCGCACGGCGGCGTACCTCACAGCGGGAATCCTCAAGCTGCCCCCGCTGAAGCTATTGCTGACCGACCTGGTGGCGGCGTCGCTGAGCACGTCGCTGATGTTCGGCCTGGGCTGGCTCTTCGCCCATCGGATCCAGAAGGGGATCCGCGACGTCCAGCAATGGCTCACGCTGCTCGCGGCCCTCGGCGTGGGCGGATTTCTCTTGTACCGATATTACCGGGCGCAGCGCGCGCCGGGCTTCGGATTGGCCCGCCGGTCATGGAGGCCGACGAAGTCCCGCTCCCTCCGCTGGAACTCTATAGGGAAACACCCTCCGGGGACGAGAGCTCCCACGCGGCGTCGCCGGATTCCGCCGAGGCCGAATCCGGCCCGGCCGCCCCCGAGATCGCCACCGCGGCGGCGGGCGGGGAGCCTCCCGCAGGAACGGCCATCGCCCCGAGCCGCGCCCAGCCTGCGGCCTCGACCTCCCGGTCGAATGAGTCGATCGGGATCGGTGTGAATCCGTCACCGACCCAGCCGTCGCTCGAATCGCCCGCTCGATCGTGATGGGAGACCGTTTGCATCGGCCGAACCTTCCGCCGATCGAGGGCCGCCAGGATCATTCGGCAGACCGATTCCAAATCTTGAATCGATCTTCCCCCAAATCGGGTTGACCCCTGAGAGGGTTCCTGATAGGGTCCGCGACGCCTTGGCAAGTACAGCGTTGGGTCCAAGGCAAGCTCATGGAGGCGAGTCCTAATCTCTCGTCGGAAGACGGTAACAGCGGCCGCGACCGGTCAAGTGTCGAGGGCGCCCGGACGGCGACAACCCGCCGGTGGGTGTTCGCGAACCGGCGGCCGGTGAGGGAAGGGACTCGGAGGCGGTGAAGACATCGATTCGAGATCGCGGATCCTCGCGAACAAGGGATGTAAGCCCCGTTGGCAAGGGTATTCCCTTGATTGAATGTGGGATCTGGATCAGGGGATCCGGTTCATTCACAACCTCTCAGTAGGGCCGGCTCGGGGCGTGTCCCGAGGTCCTTGCCGGGTTCCCCCGACCCGCGCTCGACGTGAGCCTGGCCCGCGGGGCCCGTCCGGAGACGTTCTCCGGATGGCGAGTCGAGTTATGGATTGACTCGCTCAATTCGGTTCGCGTACGACGAACCACCCAGATCAACCCTGGAAGATCGCCAGAATGAACAAGTTCACTTTCGCTCTCGCCCTGGGGGCTGGTCTAGTGCTGAGCCTGGCCACCCCGACCGTCCATGCCGATGCCATCGTCCAGAGTCTCACGCCCGGGACGATGACTTCTGCCCAGTTCAACTCGTTGTTCGCCCCGTCAACCGGGGTCTTGACCGACAATTACACGCTGAAGAACACCACGTCGAGCCCGGGGCTCGTGGAGTCGCAGGTGTTCACGGGGACCGGCGCGGCGGCTGGGCTGACGGCCTACGCTTACCAGTTCGACGTGAACAACGTGGTCGACAACAGCGGCCAGTCGACGAGCGTGAACAGCGCCTCGATGACATTCAATGCCACGCCGCAGCCGGCTAACTTCGGGGCGGCTGCCAGCCCGGGTTCGGCGGTCTACACGGTGACCGACGGTCCCGTCGGCGGGATCAGCGCGTCCGCGGCTGCCGCGGGCTACTCTGTCCAGACGCCGACCTCGATCGCCTGGCAGCCCGGCACGGTTACCGGATCGCTCACGTTCCAGTACCTGGATGCCACCTCCAACACCGGTCCCCTCGAGGCTGGGGCCAAGAGCGGCACGATTGTCGTCATCACGAATGAAGCGACGACCTCCACTCCGTTCGTCAGCATCCAGAATGCCAACCCCCAGACCGGATATCCCGTGGCCTGGGCACCCAACGGCGGCACGATCGCCGAGGTGCCTGCACCCGAGCCCGCCACCCTGGTCGGTTGGGCCGGCGTCATCGGCGCCATTGCTCTGGCCCATCGCGTTCGCCGCAAGCGTCAGGCCGCATGATGCCTGCCGCGCCCCCTGGCAGGGGCCTCCGGCCAGGTCGCCGACGTGTTCCGATCGGCTTCCGGAACGAGACACGAAGCAAAGACAAGCCCCTCCCGACCGTCGGATGCGGTCGCGAGGGGCTTTTTGCGCGGGCTGGTACGGCATTTCTCGAACGAGCCCGGCCGTGGACGAGGGCCGTTGGACGCTCAGAAGCGGGGCGCGGACTCACCGCTGTGGGTATTCCTGGTTGTGGTCCGCGACGATCCTCCCGTTGGGGACGATGGCGTCTCCCTCGTTCAAGCCGTCGAGCACCTCGGCGATGCCGCTGTCCCGATTGATCATCCCGAGTCGGATCGTCGTCCTGACGGCGCAGTCCGTCCGCGATGCGATAGCAGCTCAATAGACCATCGGTTCCGTCGCGCCGGCCGAGAATCGCCTCGACCGGGATGGTGAGCGCATCGGGGTGCGCCTCGAGAGTCACGGTGACGCAGCCCGCCTCGCCCGGCCTGAGCTGGGCGTCGGCGTTGTTCAGGTCGATCTCGGCCTGGACGCTCCCTTGTTCCTCGGCGACCGCGGTCCGTGAGATCGTTCCCTGGTACTCGCGATCGTCGAAAGCGTCCGGCCGGAACGTCACGGGATCGCCTTTGTCGAGGAGGACGGCGTCCGCGTGAGGGATCCGGACCACGACGCGGACCTGGCTCGCCTGAACGATCGTGAGGAGGGGCTGCGAGCCGCCCGTCGCCGCGGTCCCGACGGCCTGCGCCGACGTGGTAATTGCGGCGGGTGACGATGCCATCGATCGGGGCGATGACGCCGCGGCGCCGGCCTGGATCTCGGCACCGGCCTGGCTCGCTTCGGCAAGTCGGACATCGGCCCGAGCTTCGTCCAGCTCGGCTCGGGCCGCCTCCACCCTGGCCTCGGCGGCCTGGACGTCGGCCCTGGCGACGGCGAGCAGGGCCTTCTTGGCCAGGAGCATCTCCTCGGCGGACTCCAGCCATTTATCTTCTTCCGCGAGCACCCGGCGCTCCACCGTGTTCCGATCGGATAGCTCTTTGACTCGTATCCGCTCCATCACGCGACGGGCTCGAACCGTGTCGCTACTCTTCAACTCGGCGGCGGCCACATCCACCTTCGCCCGTTCCGACCTCAGCATCGCCTCGGCGACCCGGACGGCCGCCCCGACTCGATGGGCTCGCGCCTGGGCCAGCTCCACCATCGCCTGGCTCTTCCCCAGTTCGGCACGGACCTCGGGCGCGTCGATCACGGCCACCACCTGTCCCCGCCGGACCGGATCGCCGATGTCGATCGAGAGGCTCGTCAACTCGCCGGGAACCTTGGGATACACGTCGACAAGTTGGGAAGGTCGCACGGTCCCCGGCTGCGTCGTCGTCCGGCGGAAGTCCGACCGCTTCACCGTGACGATGGACTCGGTCTCCGATTCGTCCGCGTCCTGAGTCGACGCGTCCTTCCGAGGAGCCCTCGCCACGATCCCCGTCCGGATGGGCGCGGGACCCTGGTCCGACCGGACCGGCCGCCCCGAGGCGGAGATCACCAGAAGTGATGTCAGGATCACGGTCAGGGACGTTGCCGCGAAGGCGGCGATCACCAGGAACTTCGAGGAGACCATGGCTCGGAGGGCTCCTTCGACAAGGGCGGCGAGGGCGGCCGCCCGGACCACCGCGACTTCCATCGCGGCTCTGATGGTCGGGTCCCACGGAGAAGAAGCGGAAGCCCAGCGGGATGAAGCTGAGAAGATGGACGCAATCGTGGCCGTCCCCGGCTCAGACCGGACCAGCCGCCCTCCGTGCCGTTATCGGCCAGGCGCGAGGCGAATCTTGACGCTTGAGGAGAGGGGGCGAACGGGAAATGGCCAGGGGCCGACTATGAACCACCGTTCCGTTCGGGGTCCTCGACGACCGTCACGAGTTCGGCGCGGGCATCGGGCCGTTACCCTGTAGACCACCTTTCCGTTCGGGGTCCTTGACGACCGTCCAGTCGGGAAAGATGGTATCCCCCTCTTTCAAGCCGTCCAGAATCTCGACCACGCCGGAATCGACCGCTCCAATCCTGATCGGCGTACGAACCGTGCGGCCGTCTACGACGCGATAGCAGCACAGGGGCCCGTTGCCTGGGTTGGGATCAAAGAGGGCGGTCTGCGGGATCGTGATCACATCGGGATAATCCTCGAGATTGACCGTGACACTCGCCGCCTGGCCTGGCCTCAGGCTGCCGTCGGAATTGTCCAGGTCGATCTCGGCGCGAACGGACTTCGTGGTCGGATCCTCAGCGACCGCGGTTCGTGAGATCGTCCCCTTGTACTCGCGGTCACTCCGCGCGTCCGCCCGGAGGGTCACGGCATCGCCGTTGTTGAGCAGGACCGCGTCCTGATCGAGTATCCAGACCACGACGCGCAGCTTGTTCGCCTCAACGATCGTGACCAGTGGTTCCGAGCCGCCCATCGCAGCGGTACGGGCGAACTCGCCGACGTGGTAATTGCGTCGGGTCACGACGCCATCGATCGGGGAGAGGATCGCGCAGGAATTGACCGCCGTCTCGGCCTTATTCGAGTCCGCCCTGACGAGGGGGAGATACTCCTCAGCTTCCATGTGCTCGGACCTGGCCGAATCGATTATGGCTCTCGCTCTCTCCAGCCCGGCCCTCTCGAGGGTCACCTTGACCTTGGCCGAGACCGTTGCGGCCTGAGCCGCTCTCAAGTGGTCTTCCTCCTCCAGGGCCAGCCGCTCCTCGACGGCGTGCCGCTCGACCAGATCCTTGATCCGTTTGAGCTGTTTCTCGCGAAAGGCTTGGGCTGCCTCCATCTCGTTCACTCCAGCCTCCGCAGCCGCGATCTGTGCTTGTACCGTCTTCAATCCGGCCTCCGCCTCTCGGATCTTGGTCTCGGACATCTTGATTCGTACCTGGGCCTGTCTCACCCTGGCCCTCGCCTTGTCGAATTCGTAACGCAGATCGGGCGAATCGATCGTCGCCAGAATCTGGCCCTTCTTGACGACATCGCCGATATCGACGTTCAGTTTGCTCAGCTCGCCGGAAGCCTTGGGATACACGTTGACCAGTTGGAACGCCTCGACGCGCGCCGGTTGCCTCGTCGTCCGATGAAAGACCGACTTCTTGACGGTGAAGGTTTTCTCGACTTCCGGTTTGTCCGGAGTCGGAGTGGCCGCAGCCTTCGGGCGAGGCTGCAACACCTCACGGGTTTTCGAGGGATCGGGCCCCTGGTCCGACCGGACCGGCCGAGACATCGCCGAGACGACCAGCAGTGAGGTCGCGATCAGGGTGATGGAGGTCGCTACAAAGGCGGCGATCGTTCTGAGTTTGGAGAGGAACATGGCTCGGAGGACTCCTTCGACGAGGGCGGTGACGGCGACGGAAACGCCGGCCGCCCGGACCGCCGCGACTTGCATCGCGGCCTTGACCGTCAGGTCCAGCAGGGGAACGGGCACGGCGCCTCGGGTCGAGGTCGAGAGGGCCGAGGCGACCAGAGTCGGGGCCAACCCACGGCGGACGAGCCGACCGCGCAGCCGGTCTCGTCCCCGCGATAGTCGGATCTTGACCGTACCCACCGGGATCCGGAGCTGGCTCGCCGCTTCCTCGTGAGTCAGGCCTTCGAGGTAGCAGAGGATAATCGGCTCGCGGTATTTCCCCGGCAGTCGATCGACTTCCTCCTGGATCTCCGGGACCAGCTCGGACGGTTCGCGGCTCCATGCGGGAGGGATGGCCCACCATGAGTGCACCTCGCCGCTCGTACGCAACGCGCCGCACCCGATCGAGTCGCGCCCGCCGGGCAACCCGCCGAGCCACGCCGTAGAGCCAGCTCGCCAGCGATTCGACCTTGCGGATCGAGCGAGCCTTCCGCGCCAGGATCAAGAACGTGGCCTGGAACGCATCCTCAGCCGCATGCATATCATTCAACTCGCCCCGACAGAGCCGAAGCACCATCGGGCCGTGCCGCTTCACCAGGACCGTGAATGCCGCCTCGGCGCCGTGATCGCTCGGCCCAACATACCGGTCCAACAACTGGACGTCTGTCAGCCCTACGGCCGTTCCCTCGCTGAAGAGGGTTTCCATGCTCTTGAGAACGACCCCAACCTCGCCGCTGGCCATGGCTGGCTCCCCTGAACGTTTCGCTCTGAGGATGTAGAGACTGGAAATGGGAGTTCTCGTTTCACTTTTATACCGCGCGGGGGAAATCCTTAGAGTTCTCCCCCGTAGGGATCCCTGCCGCCGTGCCGCGCCTCTGGGGATTCCGAATTCCGGATTCGAGATTCCCGATTCCGGAATCATCCCCCTCGTGTAACCGGAGGCTCGAATCGGGAATCCCTCCCTGGGTGCGGCCGAGGAACACCGACGAAATAACTTCCCGACTTCACACATTGGGTAAAATGCGGTAGTTCCAGCGTGGCAGGATGGCGTCCCGGAGCAGCTTCACGGCATCCTTGGCGGTTTCGCTGACCTTTCGGCCGAGTTGATAGACCTTGTCCAGGATGTCAACTTGAACCGTCAGGCCCGTCCGCGTCGTGGCTTTCCTCATCAGTTCGGCGACCCAGTCGATGTTGTGCAGGATGACGCCCTTGCAGACCCGCGTCAGGTGGGGGAACAGGCGATGTTCGATCGGGTTGAACTTCGAGGCGTACGGCGGATAGTGCGCCACCCGGATCTCCAACTCCAGGTCGTTGGCCAGGCGTTGCAAGTCGGCCCGGAACAAGTGCTGCTGGTAGCGGTCGTTGTCCGCCGGGTTGCTCCCGCCGCCATCGCAGAGCAGCAGCAGCGACGTCGCCTGCGGGTAGACCGCGTTGCCGAATCGGTCCCACCAGTCCTTGACGCAGTCGCATGCGAATTCGCTGGTATCATGACTCGTGCCTAGGTGGATGTATCCGCGATTCTGCTTGAGGTCGTAGATCCCGTGGGGCAACACGAATCCCTCGGCGAACTCGTCGAAGTCGTGGTCGAACACCCGGATCGTCTGTCGCGTCTGGAGCGTGCCGGCGCGGAAGAAGTTGCCGAGCCGTTCTCGGGATTTCAGGTCCATGCTCAGGACCGGGTGGGGGAGTCGAGGTATTCCCCCTTGAGCCGGCCGATCGTCTGGAATTGGTGGTCTCGCTCGGGGTGGCGGCTCAGCGGTTCCATGCGCAGGGCTTTGCGTTCATGGAAACCTTCCTGATCGAGCAGTTGGCTGACGATATGCACACTGACAAAGCTTCCACACTCTCGCATGCCACCTGCGATTTCGATCTTGGTCAAGTTGGTCCAGATCAGGGACTCCGCGGTTGGGCTGCCGGCGGTGCGATCGAGGAGGACCTTGTGGAAGTTGTTGGTGATCTCGGGGTCTTGATCGAGCCGCCGTCTCCGCCCCCCGCCGGGCTGGCGGACCTGCGGAGCGGGTTCGGCGGGGAGATCCTCGAGGTCGCGCTGGCCGTGACGAATGGTCTTGGGATCGACGCCCAAGACCTTGGCGATGTACTCGACCCCGCCGTGACCCAACTTGGCCGCCTCGACCGCCGCATACCGTCGCCGATCATTCTCGCGCAAGGAATGGTAGAATGCTCTCATGGTCCGCTCGACGTCCGGGGAATAAGGCGACATGATTGGCCTCCGGCTAAAGACCCAGATACGGAACAATCCTCGCTATACCACCGCACGCCCCCCGGGACCAGAAGGGCCCTCCGAAAACCGACATCGCGGGGAGGCAGACGGGTCGCGCCCCAGGAACAGCCTGGATCTTCCTATCTTACCTAGGTTCTCATGGCGAACAGCAGTTTGGCACCCTGAAATGGGGATGTTATTTCGTCGGCGTTCCAAGGCCGCGTTAGAGTTCTCCCCCGGAGGATCCCTTCGCCGTGCGCGCCTCTGGGGATTCCGAATTCCGGATTCGAGATTCCCGATTCCGGAATCATCCCCCATCGGAAATCCGGAATCGCGAATCGGGAATCCCTCTTTGGGTGCGGCCGAAGGCCGCGTTAGATTCGTCCTCCGTAGGATCCCTCGCCGCGTCGCGCCTCTGGGGATTCCGAATTCCGGATTCGCGATTCCGGATTCCCGGATCATTCCCCATCGGGAATCCGGAATCGCGAATCCGGAATCCCTCTTTGGGTGCGGCCGAAGGCCGCGTTAGGTCAGACTTTCCAGACCTACGAGCCACGAGGAAACAGGAGCATGATGGCCATCGAGTTGCTAGACTCTGTCATGATGAGGCGAGAACGAGTGGAGCCGAGCCTTCGCATTCATGTCGTCGAGGAGCAGCATGACGATTCGGGCTGTGGTCTTTGATCTGGACGGGTTGATGTTCGACACGGAGGCCCTGTTTTTTCGGGTCTCCTCGGAAGTGCTGGAGTCGCGGGGAAAGCGATTCACGCCCGAGATCATGCGGGCATTGATCGGCCGGCGGTCGGCGGAAGTCGCGCACGTCCTCAAGGCGATGACCGGCCTGGAAGAGCCGGTGGAGCGGCTTCAGGCCGAAGTGAAGGATCGGTTCTACGCGGAGATGGATACCGCCGTGCATCCGACGCCCGGGTTGTATGTCCTGCTCGATCGGCTGAGGCAGCATCGGCTACCCCTGGCGGTCGCCACGTCGTCGAGCCATTCGTACGCGGACCGGCTCCTGACCCGCCACGGGCTGAAGGATCGGTTCGAATTCGTGCTGGCTTCGGAGGATGTGACTCGTGGCAAGCCGGATCCGGAGATCTACCGGCTGGCCGCTGAACGATTCGGCGTGCCGTCGGCCGCGCTGCTGGTCCTGGAAGACAGCCCCGCCGGGCTGGCCGCCGCAGTCGGGGCCGGCGCCATCGCCGTCGGCGTCCCGCACGAGCATAGTCCTGCCGAAGGGCTGACGACCGCGGTCCTAGTCGTTCCCCGCCTGGATGACCCGGCACTGCTGCGTCTCTTCGAAAACCGTTGACCAGTGAGGGTCCCATGAATCGCGAGCACGAATCTCCGATCCCCGGCGCCGCCTCAGGAACAGCCGACCGTGAATCCCCGTCCGAGAATCCGGCGAAACAACGGCCCATCGCGGAGTTGCCGGCGATTCTCCCCTATCTGGTACCCATCTTCGCCTATGTGACCTTGAGCGGTGTGGAAGGCTATCTCCCCCAGGTGGATAAGCAACCAAGTCCCTTCTGGTATCCGATGGCGTATGCGGCGAAGGTCGCACTCGTCGCGGCGTCCGCCTGGTGGTATCGGGCAACCTGGAAGGACTTGCGGCCGTTCCCGAGTTTCCCGAGCCTTGGCCTGGCCACGGTTACCGGGTTGCTGGTCATCGGGCTGTGGGTCGGTCTCGACGACCATTACCCCGCAATTCCCGGGATGGGCCAGCGCACGGCGTTCGACCCCCGCCAACTCTCGACCGGGTTCCGCTGGGCCTTTATCGGGGTCAGGATGCTGGGACTCGCCGTGCTGGTCCCGCTGATCGAGGAACTCTTCTGGCGTTCGTTCCTGATCCGCTGGCTGATCGACCAGGATTTTCAGAGCGTGCCGATCGGGCGCGTCACGCTGATGGCGGCGGTCGTGTCGTCGGTGCTGTTCGCCCTGGCCCACCCCGAGTGGCTGCCGGCCCTCTTGACCGGCTTCCTCTGGGCGTGGCTGCTCTGGCAAACGAAGTCGCTGAGCGCTTGCGTGGTGAGTCATGTCGTCGCCAACCTCGCCCTGGGGATCTACGTGATCGTCTCGGGTGACTATAAGTACTGGTGATCCTTCCGAGAGTCGCGATGATCATCCCCTGGGGCACTGATGCGCCGATCTACCACCGCCCGGTGGCCACGATCGCGTTGATCGTGCTCAACGTGCTGGCGTTCTTCCTGTTTCCCTCGGGCGCGTATAAAGACTGGGCACTCGTTCTCGGGGATGGGGTACATCCGGCCCAGTGGCTCACCAATCTCTTCATGCACACGGGGTTCTTCCATCTGGCCGGCAACATGGTCTTCCTGTGGACCTTCGGGTTCGTGGTGGAGGGAAAGATCGGTTGGATCGTCTTCACGCTCGTCTACTTGTTCCTGGGCGTCACGGAGAGCGCCGCGATGCAGATCCTGGTGCCGAGCGAGCATTCGATCGCGATGATGGGTGCATCGACGGTGATTTTCGGTCTCCTGGCAATCTGCCTGGTCTGGGCGCCGCGGAATGAAGTGACTTGCATCCTGTGGTTGCGTTTCACCCCGATGGAGATCGACCTGTCGATCCTGTGGTTCGCGGTGCTCTATATCGTGATGGATGTGCTCACCTCGGGGATGTCGGGCGTCGTCATGGCCAACGTCACGGATCGATCGCCCGGCGTCATCGTGGCGCTCGCCCTGGACCACACCTTCGGCGCGATCCTGGGTTTCGTGGTGGGCGTGCTGTTCCTCAAGTTCAAGCGGGTCGATTGCGAGAACTGGGACCTCTTAGCCGTGCTGGAGAAGCGGGCCGGACAATCCCGGAAGCAGGCGAAGCGGGCGCGGCGGGTGAGTCGTCCGGTCGCGGTCGAATACGCAACACCGACCAAGACTCGCAAGAAACGGGGCGAGAAGGGGAAATCGGCGGTGCGATCGGTGGAGGACCCATCGGCCGGGCGCTCTGCGGGTGTTGCGCCAGCATCTCGATCTTGGCGAGGTGGAGGCGGCCCTGGCGGTTTACCGGAAGTGGAGTCGGTCCGCCTCCGGCTGGCAGCCAACGGAGCGCGACTGCCGCGACCTGATCGAAGCCCTGCTGGAAGAAGACCGATGGGACGACGCCGTTCTGGTCATGCGCGACTATGTCAGCAAGCAGGCGGAGCCCTCACCGCGCGTCCGCCTGAAGCTCGCCCAGATCCTCATCCAAAAGCTGAACCGGCCGATACAGGGACTCAAGGTCCTCGGCCAGTTCCCCGAAGGAACGCTCCCGGAATCCCTGGAGACCCTCCGAAGCCGGCTCGCCCTCCAGGCCGAGGCGATGCAGGAGGAAGCTCCCCACGAGTTGGAGGACGAGCTCTGGTGAGCCGCCGGAGGGGGGCCGCTCAAGGCCTGTGTGAGCATCCTCCCGAACCTCGTGATGGCGTCTCACACGGGTCTCAGAGCCGAAGAAAGATCTTGTGCTGTTCCAGGTAGCGAATGAACAGCGTGCAGATGGCGAAGTAGAGGCCAAAGCCCGCAGCGACGTACCAGAGCGGAGCATCGTTGGGGACATACGGCTTGACGGCAGCAGCCACCATGGGATGAAGGATGTATGCCGCCAGTGCATTCTGTCCGTAGATTCGGAAGATTGCACTCCGATAACTGCCCCGGTCGGACAGCACCACGAACAAGGCATAAACTGCCAGCGAGAAACCTGATGCGAACGTGAGGTACGAGACGCTGCCGGTGCGCTGGGACATCGTCCAGAGATCGACCGCCCGGCCTTCGGGGGGCGGGACAAACGGCGGCGATGCCCAACGGCCCCCTGCGCATGCAATTGCGTAGCCGGCTAGCATCAGGAGGCCGGACCAGAGCACGAGTTTGCCGATGGGGAGCCTCAGGCTGTCGGTTCCGGCCATGGCGTCATAGGCCATCGAGCCGACGAGCAGCGGAATGGTCCAGGTCAGGAAGCCGAGCGGGCCGCCATCGATCACGCGGGGGGGCGCCCAGGCCCAGTTGTGATAGAAGACGGAGGACAGCCACAAATGGAGGCCCGCCGAGGCGAGCAGGAACATCAGGCGGGGAATCGTCCCGGCGGCGATCACCGGCAGGACCCAGAGCGATGTCACGGCGATGTGGACCAGCGTCTGAAAGAGCTCTCGGCGGAATGCGCGCGACACCAGATCGCCCCAGCTCAACTGCTGCAACTCATTCCACGTCGAGACCTTGCCGTCGATATGGTAGATGACGAAACCCAGGAGGATCAGCCCGGCGCAACGCGTCAGGACGGCCCGGGAGGCGGTCCAGGCTCCCTCGATCTCCAGCCGACGGAGGAACGTGAGGCGGTAGGCGAAGCCCACCGCGAAAAAGAACTGGGGCATGATCGTGTCTGCGTAACTGCAATACGTGTTGTGATGTTTGAGGATGGCCGGGATCGCGTGATACCCGCCGAGGAAGTTGACCAGCAGCATGCCGGCGACGGTATAGCCGCGGAATTGATCGAGCGAGACGATTCGGGCTCTGGTGGGCGCGGTGCCGGTCATCGGGTGGTTGCCTCAGCGGTCAGGGACCGCGTTCGTCGCGGCCAGGTCGCGCGCGGACTCGCTCAAGGTCGGCACCACGGATCGGAGATAGCCGAGGGAGCTGGCGAGCCAGTCGAGATCGCGACTCGCCCAGGGAATCGCCTCGATCACCTCGGGCCGGGCGAGCGACGCCTCGGCATATCGGCGTTCACAATCGACCGCCAGGTGGACGACGGCGGCCAGGGACGCCGGACGCAGCGCGGGGAAGAAGCCCAGCCATCGCGCATCGTAGATGGGTAGGTCGTAGGTCCGGGGATGAAGCTCGATCGACAGGGCAATCGTCGGACGGTGGCGGAGGATCGCGGCCAGCATATCGGGCATCGGCAGGATGCCGGACCCGATCGGCCGGGCCTGCCAGCACAACCCGCGCGGGTGAACTCCAGCGCGGCGTCCTTGACGTGAGTTCCCAGCACCCAGGGGGCCAGCCTCTCGGTCGCCGTGAGCGGATCGTCCAGCCGCATCAGGAGATTCCCCGTGTCGAGCGTGATGCCGGCGACCTCGGGATCCAGCGCGTCGACGATGCCGAGCAATTCGTCCACGGTCAGGTCGCCATGGGTCTCGATCGCGAGGCGGATGCCTCGTTCCTTGAGCAGGGGCGTCAGGTGCCGGATCACCGCGAGGCTCGCGGCGATCTGAAGGTCCCACGGCGTGTCCATCCGGAAACGATCGTGCCGGTCGCCGATATAGAGCCGCGCGTGAGCACAGCCCAGCTCCCTCAGCGCGTCGAGGTGCGAGCCAAGCTCGACGGCCAGTTCTGCCGGCGAGACCTCGCTCCCGATCTCCCGGGAGCGGCGCACCGGATTCGGCGACGGGAGGCCCACCTCCAGATAGAGGCCCATGGCGTCGGCCTTGGCGCGGAACGCCCGGAGCCGAGCGGGCTCGAGCGACCGATCGATCGCGGCGGGCTCGAGGAACTGGACCCCGTCGAAACGATGGGCCCTGGCGAACTCCAGGGTCGCTTCGGCCGTGAATCCCCGGTGCGCGATGGTGTAATGATCGAATCCGATCCGTGCTGTCATCGCTCGAGGCCTCCGAGATCCGCCACGACCCGCCCCTGATCGTTCGCCGGTTCCGCCTATCCGACTTTCCCTGCCTGCCAGCGAAGCTCTCCACGACCGGGTCCGACAGCCGGCAAAGTGCAGCGTCTATTATGGCCGATTTTCCGGGCTCTGGAAACCCTTCCGTTTCCTGCGAGACCGATCCGATCCCCACGGTACCGAGTTTGACAGGGATTGTTGGCCGACGCAACTCCTGGCTCGCCGATCCCGGGAATGCCGGCCGAGGATATCGAGGTGCGACCGGCTGCCCGAAATTTGACGCGTCGAACCGAGATTCCGATGCTCCGATTCCTTATCGAAAAAAATTCGGGAGAGGGTTGACGGACGGCCCGGATCGTCGTATTTTGACGATCGCTCGCAGGAAACCGACGGATGGTCGGCAATACGAAGATCAGCTTAAAGCGTGATTGCGTGAAAAAATCGTTCATATCCTCATTTTTACACGCATTGGTCATTGGAGAATGAATCCCGAAAAGAAGGGTCGATTCCAGGCGGCAAGGATGCGTGGCGCCGCGGATCGGCCTATCGTCGCGAGGCGATCGGGGAGCCGATTCCCGATTGTTTTCCTCGCCCCCTGGCCGCACGGTCCGCTGCCCGATTCGGCATGGATGCTTGGTCGCGCGGGCCGCGGAAGGCCAAAGTAGGCGATGGCGTGCAAACGGGACCGAGCGGTCTGCCCGGTCCAACCGTTTCCCGCGGCGTCCCCACTTCCCGAGATTCCTGAAGCCGCAGGTCCAGGCACGCACGAATCCGTCCGGCTCACTTGTCGCGCGTTTCGGTCCGGGCTCAAAAGTCCGGCCGACCCCGAGAGGGAGCGTCGGCGAAGTCGCGTAGCATGACGGAGTCGGGGATGGCGTCGCGGGAGAAGATCGGGTTCGAGGCCGGCGCTGGGCAGGTCCTGGGGGATGGCCGCGGGGGGGGCGGTTCCCAGGCGGACGCCGACTCGCTCGAGGAAGGTCCGGGAAAGCGGATCATCGCCGAACCAACCGATCCGGCAACTGACTTGCATCTTCCCCTGCCGGGGACGGACGGTAACCACGACCGTCCGGTCATCGGATGTCCGGCCATCGATCTGAGAAACGGAACCGTCATGGCGACGGTGAGTGACCGTCAAGTTGAGGTCGTCCATCGCCTCGTTGACCGCCGACTTGACCGCCGACGGAGGCGCCGCGAAGTCTTGAATCCCCCGGCTGGTGGAGTAGCCGTATCGGCTCCCGCTGGCGCCCTCCGCGTCCGCGGGCGGCGCGTGCGCGCCGCCCATCGGCCCCATCGTCGCACAACCACCTTGCGAGAGTAAGCCGGCGACCGCAGCCACCAGAGCCACGCGCTCGATTCTCATCGTGGGCTTCCCTCCCGAATTTCCGGAGATGGTGCGATCCCGTCGAGCCGGTCGCAAAGCGGTCGTATGGCCGGCGAAGGCTATCCCGGCTCGGCGACACGGTCAATACCGGATGCGAGCCGACGGGGACACGCGGACACGCCCCTTGGCGCGGGGCGACGCTCCGGATGGCTCACACCGAAGGCCGGCGCGTTATCGGCCCTATTCCATGCGGGATCCGCTGTTGTTCTTCGCCGTTGACGCGTTTATAATGAGAGTTTGGATTAGTCCGCCCCTTGCGTGGAGGGGTGGCTTCTTTATTGACCAACTCGTATGCGCTGAAGACGCGTCGGACGAGGGTCCCCTCTCCACTCGATCGAGGGATCGCATCGGGTTGAGGTTGTCTCTTCTTCCGCGGCTAAGGCGATGGTCCGTCTCCCGTGGTCGCGGGGGCGGTTTTCAAGCAAGCGAACTCCAACATGGTAGATCGTAATCTTCTTCGTGAATTTGATGTCAGCGACGATGAGCTCACCGCCCTCGGGATGGGCGAGGACGGCGTCAACACTCTCGACCATTTCCTCGGGGAGGGCCAGAGTTTCGAGATCGGCCGGATCGTCTCGGGCAAGGTCGTGGAGGTCGTCGGCGACCAGGTGGTCGTGGACGTCGGCTACAAATCCGAGGGGCTCGTGCCCCTCAATGAATGGGAGGACGAGCCGCCTCCCCGCACGGGGATAGCGTCGAGGTCCTCCTGGAGGGGATGGAGGACGAGACCGGCGAGATCGTCCTCTCGCGCAAGAAAGCGCACCGGATGCGCGCCTGGGAGATGGTCATCTCCCGCTACCATGAGGGCGACGTCGTCAAGGGACGCGTCACCCGCAAGATCAAGGGCGGCCTGCTCGTGGACATCGGGGTCAACGTCTTCCTCCCCGCCAGCCAGGTCGACATCCGGCGCCCTTCCGACATCGCGGATTACATCGATCAAGAGATCGAGTGCATGATCTTGAAGATCGATGAGAGCCGGCGGAACATCGTCGTCAGCCGCCGCAAGCTGATCGAGATCACCCGCGAGCAGCAGAAGAAGCAGCTCCTCGAGGAGATCGCCGTCGGCCAGGTACGCAAGGGGACCGTCAAGAACATCGCCGACTTCGGCGCGTTCGTGGACCTCGGCGGCATCGACGGCCTGCTCCATATCACCGATATGAGCTGGGGCCGGATCAACCACCCCAGCGACATGCTCAAGATCGACGACCAGGTCGAGGTGATGGTCCTCCACGTCGACAAGGAGCGCGAGAAGATCGCGCTGGGCCTGAAACAGAAGTCGCCCAGCCCGTGGGAGAACGTCGAGCGGAAGTATCCCGTGGGCACTCGCGTCATCGGCGAGGTCGTCAACGTCATGAGCTACGGCGCCTTCGTCAAGCTGGAGGAGGGCATCGAGGGCCTGGTCCACATCTCCGAGATGAGCTGGACCAAGCGGATCAACCACCCCAGCGAGCTGGTCAATATCGGCGACAAGATCGAGGTCGTCGTCCTGGGCATCAACAAGGAGAAGCAAGAGATCTCCCTGGGGATGAAGCAGACCCAGGTCAACCCGTGGGACCAGGTCGCCGGCAAGTACCCGCCGGGCACCATGGTCGAAGGCACCGTCCGCAACCTCACCAACTACGGGGCGTTCATCGAGATCGAGGAGGGGATCGACGGCCTCCTCCACATCTCCGACATGAGCTGGACCCGGAAGATCGGCCATCCCAACGAGATCCTGGAGAAAGGCCAGCGCATCAGTTGCCAGGTGCTCAATGTCGACCAGGATCGCAAGCGGATCGCGCTGGGGCTGAAGCAGCTCCGGGACGACCCCTGGGAGACCGACATCCCCAGCCGATACGAGCCGGGCGATGTGGTCAAAGGGAAGGTCACCAAGCTCACCAACTTCGGCGTCTTCGTCGAGCTCGAGCCGGGCCTGGAGGGCCTGCTCCATATCTCCGAACTGGCCGACCACAAGGTGGACAGCCCCGAGGAGGTCGTCAAGGTCGGCGACGAGATCGAGGTGAAGATCCTCCGCGTCGACCGGGGCGAGCGGAAGATCGGACTCTCGCGCAAGAAAGCCCAGTGGACCCGGCCCGAGGCCGAGAAGGAAGAATCCGCCGCCCCAACCGGCGAAGTCGCCGAACCCTCCAAGGACAAGGAAAAGGAGTCCAAGGAGCTCAAGGGCGGGCTCGGCGGTGGCGGTCCCCTCTTCAGCATGGGCGGCTCGACGCCCGCAGCCGCCGAGTCCAGCGAGGAAGAAACGCCATCCTGATCCCCGACGTGTTCCGTTTCCCGTGGGCCTTCCCCACCGCATAGAATCGTCGTTGACATCAACCCCAACCAAGCCGTCGTCTCGACCGAAGTGTCGAGTAACGACGGCTTTTTGTTTTGGACTTTGCCTTCCACAATCCGTCGCCACGCCTCGGCCTATCTCGCTCGATCGGTCTCTCCCATACAATCCGCAGAACCTCCAAATTCACCATGCTTCTCAAATCCCCAATACACCCTAGATTTACAGGACAGGCTTAAGTTCTCAGGCTTGCGGTCCGATAAATCGTGGTATCGAACCGTCAGCGTGGTCATTGGTCATTCGTCATTGGTCATTGGTGCGCTGTCGCGAGCAAGGAAGCCTGTCTCGTCAACCCAAGCACTCCCCGTACATGACCGTGGAAATGGGCGATCGAATCTGAGAGGCGCAGAGGCGTCCGAGCCGGCCTCGACAAGAGGCCGGGACGGCACCGTGTCCTTCCAGGAATCCCGCATCCTCCATCTGTGGCGTGGTACGACGTAGGCGGTACCGCCGGTGAACTCGGCTCGGAAACTTGCCACCGATGACCAATGACCAATGACCAGTGACCCAGATGAGCGGACCCAGTTGCGATCGACTCAAAGAGGATCTTCATGGCCCGTATTCGCCGACATCGCCGTGATACGGTTCAGAGCCCCCTGGAGACGTATCTCCGGGAGATCAACGAGATGGCTCTGCTCACCGCCGACGAGGAGAAGGAACTGGCCCATCGGATTGCGCGGGCGACAAGCTGGCGCGCGACCGGATGGTGCGCGCGAACCTCCGGCTGGTCGTGAATATTGCTCGGGGCTACATCGGAAAGGGACTCTCGCTCCAGGACTTGATCGAAGAAGGGAACCTCGGCCTGCTCCGCGCGGTTCAGGGCTTCGACCCGGCCGTCGGGACGCGGTTCAGCACCTACGCGAGCTACTGGATCAAGCAATCGATCAAGCGGGCCCTGGTCAACACGGCCAAGCCGATCCGCATCCCCGCCTACATGGTCGAGCTGCTGTTCAAGTGGCGGCGGATGGCCGCCGACCTCCAGGAAGATCTGGGTCGTCCGGCGAGCATCGAGGAGATCGCCAAGGCCCTAAAACTCCCGAAGAAGAAGCTGGCGATCGTCAAGAAAGCCATCAAAGTGTATAACCTCGTCCCTCAGACCGATCAGCCGGAGAACGGCTGGAGCCTGGGCGAAATGCTGATGGACGAGCGGACCCGCACGCCGGACGTCGCGATGGTCGAGGCCGACAACCTCAAGCTGGTCCTCGACCGGCTCGACGAGATGGACAAGCGCGAGGCGACCGTATTGCGGATGCGGTTCGGGCTCAACGATTGCCCACCCAAGACGCTCAAGGAGATCGGCGAATCGCTCGGCCTGACCCGCGAGCGCGTCCGCCAGATCGAGAACGAGGCGCTCGGGAAACTGTCGGCGTCGTTGCAGGCGGATTGAGAGCCGGTTTCCGGCCGGGCTAGGAGACCCAGAGACTGGGCTTCCGATTCGTGGGATGATACCGACGGCGCTCGATCCGGATCAGGTATCGGCGCATCCGGTAGGCCAGCAACCCGGCCACGAAGGTCAGCATGGCGATCAGGGTCATCGGCCCAGGGACCGACCTCGGAAGCTGGTTGAGGGCTCGGAGGTTCGTGAGGGGCCGCTCTCCCGAGAAGTCGGTCGTGAACTCGCCCTGGAACGTGCTATTGGCCTGGGGCGTGATGCGTAGATAGGCCTCCGTTCCGAATGCGCCGGCCAGCTCGCCCCCGGTGATGTTCATATTCAGGTCGAAGACGTCCGAACTCCGCGCCGTGGAGGCGTTCGGGCCACCGGCGCCGAAGGCCGTCGGCTTCCCTTCGAGCAGCAGACCCTGGTACGTCCGATCGCCGATCACCACCGTGCCGCGGATCTCGAACCGGTTGAGCGGGCTCTGGATCAGTCGTCCTTCGCGGTCCAGCTTCATCTTGAGCGACTGGGTGAGCGTCCCATCCTTCTCCGGCTGCATCGGGACGAGGTCCTTGTCCGAAGGTCCCAGGGAGATGAGGTGGGGCGCGTTGACCAGGGAGAAGGTACCGGTCTGTGTGGCCGGGTCGTACCTGTAGGTCTGGCTGCCCGCAATATCGCCGGCAATATCCGGGAAGGACCGGCCCGGCTTGGTGCGGATCAGGTCGGCACGCGCGGGGAGCCAGACGCTGCCGAGCACGAAGAGGGGCAACACAAGACCTGCCCTGACGATGACGCTGCGCATCCGTTGCATGAGAACGCCCTCTCGGCCGTTCGCGTCGTGATCCGCCGTCCTGGATGAGCCTACGGGTGCGCGGCGGTCTTCGCTCCGAGGTCCGTCCTCCTTTTTCGAAGGAGTGAGCCGGCAACACTCGGAGCGATCCACGGCGCGGGCGTACGCGGATCGTGCGACAACATGGAGAGTCGACGCGAGGGTGATTGGGCGGCGTTCGAGGTGTTTGTCAGTGGAGTGGGCCGAAACCAGAGCCGTGCGAGTTGACCTCCGGGGTACCTGGATTCTTCTGAAGCTGTACGACATCACGCGGATTGAGCGGCCGGCGGAAGTCGGTCCGTGTCGCGCCTGACCGTCTCACGCGGGGAACTCTATCCCCCCGTCAAAATCCTGTCAATCCGAGAAAACCGCAGCTCGACTGAATCGATGTATCGATGAGAGAAGAAGGCCGGGGAGCCCGCGACGGATCGGTGACACCGGTGCAAAATGAGGCGCGGTGCAGTATCCTGAGAAGCCAGGAGACCGAGCCCTCACCGAGATTTCCTGCCAACATCACGGGCTCGGCCGGGAGCAAAGGCCATCATGAGTTCGTTGACGACCGAGACCCTGGCACGGCTATGGGATGATTTCGACGTGCGCGAGGAGCTCTTGCGAGAGGTGATCGGGGATCGCCTAGGAGCGAATCCTCCACCCAAGGTGTCCGATCACGTGGTGGCGACGTATTACTTCGCCTTCCGCTCCCAGACGCTGGCCAAAGCTGTCGGAGAAATCAGCTATCACGCGACGAGTGGGATCAAGGACCCGCCCCGGGGTTCGCTGCTCGAGCAATGCTCGGCGCGGGCGGCCGGCGTGGACGCCTTCGACGCGACCGGCCGGATCGGCCTGCTCCACGTCGCATTCCCGCTCAAGATGATGAGGCACCCCGACGGCCACCTGACCTCGTGCGACCTGCTCCACACCCTGGCCGGTGCCGTCATCTTCGACATGCACGAGAATCAGGACGCACGCCTGATCGCGCTCCAGATCCCGGATGATGTGCTCGCGACGTTCCCCGGCCCGGCGTACGGACCGGTCGGGATCCGCAAGAAGACGGGCTTTGCCCTTGATCAGCCGGCATTCGGGACGATCCTCAAACCGACGGCTGGGATCACTCCCGACGACGTCGGACGGCTGGTGGAGGAAGTGGCCGGGAGCCCGCTCCTCATGTTCATCAAGGAGGATGAAGACCTCTATCCCGACCTCGATTACTCGCCGGTCGCCGATCGGACCCGACGCGCCGTCGCGGCGATCGATCGGGTCAAGGATCGACGCGGCGGGCTGGGATTGGTCTACTCGCCCCATGTGACCGCCGCGCCCCATCAGATCGTGGACATTGTCCTTGCGGTCGTCGACGCGGGCGCCTCGGGGGTGATGTTCAGCGAGACCTATGCGGGCGGGACCGTGCGCATGGTCCGGGAGGCGACGCGCAATCTGGCCAATCCCCCGGCCATCTACGGGCACAATGCCGGCATCGGGATCAAGACCCGTGCGATCTGCGCGAGGTCATCGACATGCTCGCTCGGCTCGACGGGATCGATTTTCGTCAGACCGCCCCGGTACGGCCCGGTGCGCCTTATATCCGTCCCTATGGCGCGGAATGGATCGCCTCGGAAGACGCCCTCACACGACCGATCGCGGGCATCAACCCCACCATGATCACCCGCGCCGGCGCTCGATCAGGGCAACCTGATCCTCAACCTCCAGGACGTCGAATCCAAGGGAAATGCCCAGAACATCCTGTTCCTGGCCGGCTCGGCGATCAACTCGATCAAGGGCCGAGATGGTAAGACCGACCCGCGTATCGGCCTGGAGTCGCTCATGCAGGCCATCGAGGTCCATCGATCCGGTGAGCTCAAGGACATCCCGATGAAGGAACACCTGGCGGCCCTGGCGGCCCTCGCCGAGCGGAAGAACCTGACGGCACTTCGCGAGGCCCTCCGGCAGCGTTATGCGGGGGACCATTGATGATCGTCAAGGACCCGCGCTGCGTACGGATCGGCGTGCTGGGCTGCGGCCCGATCGCGCAGTTCGCCCACCTCGACGCCTGCCGCAAGGCGCGCAACGCCGAGCTGTTCGCGATCTGCGACCTCGCCGACGACCTGCGCGATCGGATGGACGCCGTTCATGGGCCGAAGATGGCCTATCGCGACTACGACGCCATGCTGGCCGAGCCGCAGGTTGACGCCGTCATCATCGCCATCGCCGACCAGTTCCACGTGGCCGCGACCCTGAAGGCACTCGAGGTGCGCAAGCACGTCCTCGTCGAGAAACCGCTCGGTACAACGGTCGAGTCCTGCCGCGAGCTCCGCGACCGCGCGGCGCAGACCGGCCTGGTCGTCCAGGTCGGCAACAACCGGCGCTTCGACCCCGGCATCGCCTTCGCTCGCCAGTTCATCCACGAGGAGATGGGCGAGCGGATCGCGCTCAAGGCCTGGTATTACGACTCGATCTATCGTTACGCGATGACCGACAACCTCCAGCCGATCCCGCTGGCAAGCCAGAAGGCGCTCCGGCCCGAGGGTGATCCCAAGGCGGATCGAAGGCGCGATTTCATCCTGACTCATAGCAGCCATCTGATCGATACGGCGCGATTCCTGGGCGGACCGATTGTCGGCGTCCGCGCCCGGCTGCTCGAACGATTCGGCGCCTATTGCTGGTTCATCGCGGTTGACTATGAAGACGGTTCGCTGGGACACCTGGATCTCCAGATCCCGGTCCGCGGCGACTTCCAGGAGGGCTTCCAGGTCTTCGGCGAGCACGGCAGCGTCAGCGGCCGGGTCTATCTGCCCTGGTTCCACAAGTCCAGCGACGTCGAATGCTTCTCGACGAAGGACCGGCAGTTCCATCGGGTGCTCGGCGAGGATGCGCGCACACGTACAAGCGGCAAATCGAGGGGTTCGCGGCGACGATCCTGGATGGGGCACCCCAGACCGGGGCGAGCCTCGACGATGGACTGGCCGCGATGCAGGCGATGGTCGCCGTTGCCGCGCTCGGTCGAATCCGGGGAGCTTGTCCGGCTGGCGGACGTCAGCGGAGGTGTCTGATGCATCTGGGGATCTTCGCCAAGACTTTCCCGCGGGCGACCCTCGAGGAAACCCTCGACGCCATCGCGGACCGTGGCTTGACTCACGTGCAGTTCAATACGTCGTGCGCGGGATTGCCGACACTCCCCGAACGACTCGACGAGGACCGTTGCATCTGGATCGCCCGCGAGTTCCGCCAGCGCGGCTTGACGATGGCCGCGATCTCGGGCACGTTCAACCTCTGCGATCCCGATGAGACTCGCCTCCGGGAGAACCTGCATCGTCTTGGGGCCCTCGCTGCGGCTTGCCGTTGGCTGGATACGCGGATCATCACGATCTGCACGGGCACGCGCGACCCGGAAGATATGTGGCGATGGCATCCCGACAACGTTTGCCGTAGCACCTGGGACCTCTTGCGGCACTCGATACAGGAAGCTGTGAGCATCGCCGATCGGAACGAGGTCACACTGGCCTTCGAGCCCGAGATCAACAATGTGGTCAACTCGGTGACCAAGGCCCGCATGCTGCTCGACGAGGTCGACTCTCCCTGGCTCAAGGTGGTGATCGACCCGGCGAACCTGATCCGTCCCGGTGAGCTGCACCGGATGGCGGAGATTCTCGAGGAGGCCTTCGATTGGCTTGGTCCTGACATCGTCCTCGCACACGCCAAGAACCCTGCCCGCGGAGAGGAACTTGATGAGGAACAGGTGCGGAAAGCCATCGAATCGGACAAGGCGCATCACGGCACGTTACTCAAGCTCTTCATCAATCGCCACCGTCTTTCGCCGGGCCAGGCGGGAGAGCACGGAGAAGTCGATGACCGTGATCTGTTGGAACATTTTCTCCTGGAGGCCTTCTACCGCACTTATTTCGATTCCATGAGTCGAATGGCATATGCCGGCGGCATGATCATTCACGGGCTGGAAGAGCGGGAAGTTGACCGGATGGTTCTCGTTCTACGCGACATCATGTAAGCCTATCGACGAAATAACAGATTATGTTACTATTTAATCATGACGGCCTGGACTTCCCTTACTGCGAGCGAGGGCAGGGGCTTCCGCTGGTATTTCAGCACGGACTCGGCGGTGACGTGAGCCAGCCGTTTTCGGTCTACAACCCGGCGCCGGGGATTCGACTCCTGGGCTTCGACAGCCGAGGGCATGGCCAGACGCATCCGCTAGGTGATCCGAACCGGCTGAGTATCGCCATTCTGGCCGAGGATCTCATCGCGTTCCTCGATCACCTGGGGATCGATCGCGCCGTGATCGGCGGCATCTCGCTCGGGTCGGCGGTGGCCGTGAACACCGCGCTGCGGTTTCCCGAGCGGGTGCTCGGGCTCGTCCTCTCGCGGCCAGCGTGGATTGATGGGCCGCTTCCGGAGAATGTCCGTATTTATTCGACGATCGCCGGACTGATCCGCGACCTGGGCGCAAGAAAGGGCTCGAGCACTTCCGAAAGACACCCGAATACCAGGCGATAGATCTGGAATCGCCCGACTGCGCCCGGTCGCTCGTCGGTCAGTTCGAACAGCCGCGCGCCGAGGACTATGTCGCGAGGCTGGAGCGACTGCCCGGCGATACGCCGTGTAGCTTCCCGCGACGACTATCACAAGATCCACGCTCCCACGCTCATCCTGGGCAATCGCCAGGACCCGATCCATCCCTGGGCCTTCGCGGAGACCATCGCCCAGCTCATCCCCGGCGCCGAGCTTCGCGAGATCACGCCGAAATCGGTGAGTGTCGAAAACCATGCCGCCGATGTGAAGTCTGCGCTCGATGCGTTCTTGATCCACCACTTTCGCGAGAAGGTCACGCCATGCTGAAATGCTCCGCCTCGCTCTGGTCGGCCGATCTGTCGAACCTCGGCGCCGAGATCCACCGCGTCGAGCCGTTCACCGAGCGATTCCACCTCGACGTCGCCGACGGCCATTATGTCCCGAGCCTGCTCTTCTTCCCCGACCTGGTCAAAGCCCTGAGAAAGCACACGACGAGGCCGTTCGAAGTGCACCTGATGACGACCGATCCCACAGCCTGGATCGAGCCGTTTGCCGAGGCCGGCGCCAATGGCGTGATCTTCTGCTTCGACTCGCTCAGCGATCCCGCCGCGGCCATCGGTCAGGCCAAGTCGCTCGGCCAGCTCGTGGGCATCTCGCTGCTGGTGACCGAGCCCGTCACGCTCCTCGAACCCTATTGGCGCTCGATCGATCAAGTCACGATCGTGGGGACACCGATGGGCACCAAAGGAACTTCGATGGACGCCTCGATCCCGTCGAAGATTCGCGAAGCCCGCAAGGCGATGGCAGAGCAGGGGGCCCAGGTCGATATCCAGCTCGACGGCGGCATCCGGCGCAACACCGTCCCCTTGATCAACGAAGCCGGCGCCGACTGGATCGTACCGGGCTCGCTCCTGTTCGGCGAAGACCCCGCCGCGATGCGCCAGTGGTTGTCGTCGCTTTGATCCGCGAACCACAGTGAACATCCCGAAGAATTTCCACCGCAGAGACCGCAGAGATCGCAGAGAAAAGACGGGGAGAAAAGAGACTCATCAAGAAGAAGGATACGAACTCAAGTAGAGAGTCGCTATCAGAGATTCCCGAGACTCGGAGCATCACCTCGGAAAGTCCGAGGAGTTGTTTACCGCAATGATCGAGATCAACCAGTTGACCGAGGCAATCATCGGTGCTGCGATCGACGTCCACAGAGCCCTCGGCCCGGGACTCCTGGAATCGACTTATGAGGCATGCCTGGTCTACGAGTTGCGTCAGCGCGGGTATTTCGTCGAAAAACAAAAAGAGCTACCTGTTGCTTACAAGGGAATTTACCTCGATTGCGGCTATCGGCTCGACCTGCTGGTCGAAAACACGGTCATCGTTGAACTCAAATCCGTCAACAAGATCATCCCGATCCACCTGGCTCAATTACTGTCCTATTTGAAACTCTCAGGGAAGACCGTTGGCCTGCTCATGAATTTCAACGTCAGGATCCTGGCTACCGAGGGCGTGAGACGCGTCGTCAATGGTTATCAAGACAGTTAATCATAATTTATGAAATAATTCAGATTTAGCGATTTTTTCTGTTCTCTCTTTTCTCTCTGTCTTCGTCTCTGCGGTCTCTGCGGTCTCTGCGGTGAAAAACACTCTGTCTGAAACTTTGCGGCGGGACGAGAATGATGATGGCAGGAGATCTGGAGCAGGCCCTGGGTGATGTCCCGATCCTGGACGTGCACACGCACCTCGTTGGCGGCAAACTGGCGGCGCGGGGGTTGCATGACATTCTGCTTTATCACATGGTCGTCACGGACCTGTACTCCGCCGGCTGCCCGTCCGGAGGCCGGCTGACGCAGTTTCCTGGCTGGCCGAGCGAGGCCGAGGCCCACGCGCGGATCGGAGAGGCCCTGCCTTATCTGCGGTCTATCCAGAATACCAGCTCCTCATGGGGCGTACGGATCATCCTCCGCGACCTCTACGGCTGGACGGCTCCGATCGACGAAACCAACTGGAAAAGGCTGGACGGGATGATTCGCGAGCGGGCCGACGACCGGAGCTGGCCGCGCGCGGTCCTCGACCGTGCCAGGATCGAGCGCACGGGGACCGAAATCGCGCGTCGAGGTACCGGTGAGGATGACGACCGGCTCCAGTACGCGCTGGAATGGGGCTTTTTCACGAGATGCCAGTGGGGCGAATATGACACGGCGCTCTACGAGCTGGAGCGTTGCTGGGGCAGGTCGCCCGAGAGCCCCGCGCCGATCGGAGGAGGTGACCGGCCGTCGACCGAGCGACGGATCCGAAACGTGGCAGATGTCCACGACGCGATCGCCCACTATGTCTCACACATTCCCTACGGCCAGATCGTCTCGACCGCGACGCATCTGTCAACCGACATCGATTACCGGGATGTCACCGAGGCGGAGATGGACGCGGCGATCGGGCGAAGGGATCGAGCCGGGCCCACCGAGCGAGATTGTTACGCCTCGTATGTCAACGAGGTGTTCCTGACCGCCCTGGAGAAACACGCGGAGGAAATCGTCTTCCAGTTCAGCTTCGGAGCCGAGCCGCTCCCCTTCGAGACGGCCAGCCGGTTGTCTCAGCGCACGATCGGCCAGGTCGCCACCCTGATCGGACGTCACCCCAGGCTGCGGTTCCAGTGTTTCCTGGCCAGTCGGTCGGCCAACCAGGCCCTTTGCACGTTGGCGCGCGAATTGCCGAACCTCAGCCTGGCCGGATACTGGTGGCACAACTTCTTCCCGGACACGATCGGTCAGGTGATCCGCGAGCGACTGGAAATGCTCCCGGCCAACAAGCAAGTCGGTTTCTTCTCCGACGCCTATTGTGCCGAGTGGTCGTACGCGAAGGCGGTCATCGTTCGGAAGATCCTGGCCCAGGTGCTGGCGGAACGTGTTGATCTCGGTCAACTCGACGACGCGCTGGCACTGGAATTCGCGCGGTCCATCTTGTATGACAGTCCGCAGACGCTGTTGGGAATCAAACCGCGCAGCCATTGAGACGAACTGCCATGGAAACCGCGCGAATTGCCCAGGTACTCGACGAGATGGGGACGATGCTGGAGATTCGGGGTGAGAACCCGTTCCGGTGTCGCGCCTACCACACCGCCGCTCAAGCGCTCCTGAACCTCCCCGATAAGCTGTCGGAGGTGATCGCGGAGAACCGGCTCAAGGAAGTCCCCGGCATCGGCGACACGATGTACGCAAAGATCGTCCAACTGGCGACCACGGGCCAGTTGCCCGCCTATGAGGACCTGCGGCGGAGCACGCCGCCGGGCCTGGTGGCCCTGCTGCGCATCCCCGGGCTGGGCCCCAAGAAAATCAAGGCGCTCCACGAGACCCTGGCGATCGAGAGTCTTGCGGATCTGCGCAAGGCGGGTGAATCGGGTGAGATCGCCAAACTCAAGGGGTTCGGCGAGAAGACCGAGGCGAAGATTCTCGAAGGGATCGCCTTCGTGGAAAAGTCGGGGGATCGGATCCTCCAGAGCCACGCCCTGCGATTGGTCACACCGATCATGGCGGCGGTTCGCGCCCATCCGCAGGTCATCCGGGCGGAATACTGCGGCAGCCTGCGCCGCCGGGCCGAGACGATCGGCGATCTCGACGTGCTCTGCAGCTCGAAGCACGCCTCCGCGGTGATCGACGCCTTCGTCAAGCTCCCTCACGTGGCCACCGTGCTGGCGCACGGCCCGACCAAGGCCAGCGTGCCGCCTGGCGGACGGCGTCCAGTGCGACCTTCGCGCCGTCGAAGACAGCCAGTTCCCGTTCGCTCTCCACTATTTCACGGGCTCGAAGGCCCACAATATCGCGATGCGGCGGCGGGCGCTGTGCAGGGACTGTCGTTGAACGAATATGCCCTGACCGGGGAGAACCGGTCGATCGCCTGCCAGACAGAGGCCGATCTCTTCGCGGCGCTGGGACTTGCGGAGATCCCGCCCGAGCTCCGCGAGGATGCCGGCGAGATCGTTGCCGCGGAAGCGGGAAGGCTCCCGAAACTCATCGAGCGCGACGACCTGGCGGGTACCTTTCATTGCCATACCGACTGGAGCGATGGATCGGCCACGCTCGCGGAAATGGCCGAAGCCGCGCGCCTGCGCGGCCTGCATTATCTGGGGATCGCCGATCATTCGCGATCGGCCGGCTATGCCGGCGGCCTGAGCATCGAACGCGTCCGGTCGCAATGGGCGGAGATCGACGCGCTCAACGCGTCCTTCGGCGCCACGTTCCACGTGTTCAAGGGAACCGAGTGCGACATCCTGGCGGATGGCTCGCTCGATTATCCGGACGATCTGCTGGAGGGGTTCGATTACGTGGTAGCTAGCATCCATTCCAGTTTTCAGCTCCCGCGAGACGAGATGACCCGGCGCCTGGTCCGCGCGGCGTCCCACCCGCGAGTCACCATGCTCGGCCACCCGACCGGCCGGCTCTTGCTGGCGCGCGACGCCTACGCCGTGGACCTCGATGCCGTGATCGAGGCCGCCGCCAAGGCCGGCACGATGATCGAGATCAACGCCAGCCCGCACCGGCTGGATCTCGACGCGATCCACTGCCGCAGGGCGCGAGAGAAAGGAGTGAAACTCGTGATCAATCCCGATGCTCATGCCGTCTCCGGCTTCGACGATCTGGACTACGGGATCTCCGTAGCCCGTCGCGGATGGCTGGAATCGACGGACGTCTGGAACACGCTTTCCCTGAAAGGCATGCTCCGACAGATCCGCGATCGCGCGGGGCGTCCATGAGGTCGAACCCCTGCCAATCCTCCGGCCTCCCCCGACGGGGCCTTGCGGGGGGGAGGGGGTGACCTATAATGATCAATGAGCGAACTGGGATGGGTGCGTGGATCAGAGTCGGCCCACATTCCCGATGTCTTCGATCTGCCCTGTCGTTTCGATCCGAGAGGAGAAAGGGGGCGTTCGATACGACGATCCCACACGGGGCTCTTGAGCCGGGCCGGGCCGGCCGGCTGGAACTGTCGCGTCGGCACGGATGTCGTGCCTCATTCCGATGGAACGATCATCCTCATGCTGATTGCTATCATCGATCTTTTCCCAGGGTAACTGACATGGCCCCAGCAAAGCCCATCGTTGAGAAGAAACGCAAGTACTTCACCGTGGAGGAAGCAAATCGAGCACTGCCTTTGGTTCGCATGATCCTCGGCGACATCGTTCGCCAGTCCCGTGTCGTGGAGGATCTCCAGCAACGACTGTCGATCGTCGCACGCGAACGGCGCCGTCCCTCGAACGATCTTTACACCGAGGAGCTGGCCCAGAGCCAAGCGGAGCTCGAGTCGGAAGACGCCAAACTGAGATCGTACATCGATGAGCTGAAACGCCTGGGCGTCGAATTCAAGGGGACCGACGGCCTCTGCGACTTTTACAGTATCATGGATGGCCGCGAAGTGTTCCTATGCTGGCGGCTCGGCGAGCCTGAAGTGTCGTACTGGCACGACCTGGACGCCGGTTACGTCGGTCGTCAACCCTTGCCGTCGCACACCGGTTCGACCAAGACGAGCAACCGCCATTGATCCACCCCGAACCGCCCGCAATGGGCGGATCGGTGACCGAGGTCTCACCCGACCGGCGCCGCAAGAGCGTCTCGGGAGCCACCGCGACCGTCCTCGACCGAGAGAATCTCCTGGCCCAGCCTCTGGAAAACTCCGGATGGCTGGGCCATTGTGTATTGAGGTTACCGAGATCACGGTCAACGAGGGTGCGGAGACGATGCGGCGTGTGGTGACGATCGACGGTCCCGCCGGGGCGGGGAAGAGTACGGTGGCGCGCGGCTGGCTGTCCGGCTGGGCTGGCGGTTCCTCGACACCGGGGCCATGTATCGAGCGGTCACCCTCGCGGCCCTGAAATCGGGCACGGACCTCACGAGCGATTCCGATCTCGGCAAGCTGGCGGCCTCACTCCAGGTCGAGCTCTTGCCCGATGCGATCTGGCTGGGCGGCCACGATGTCACACAATCCATCCGGCGCGTCGAGATTACCCAGGCGTCGCGATTCATCGCCGATAGCCCGAGCGTTCGTCGCGAGCTCATGGACTGGCAACGGGACTTTGCAAGAGATCACGACATCGTCACCGAAGGGCGCGACCAGGGAACCCTGGTCTTCCCCGACGCGTTCCGCAAGTACTACCTGACGGCCACCGACGAGGAACGCGCTCGACGGAGGCTGGCCGATTATCAGGCCCGAGGCGAGTCCGTCAGTTTCGAGTCGGTGCTCGGGGACCAGCGCCAGCGCGATGCCCAGGACGCCGGGCGCGCGATCGCCCCGATGAAGCCGGCCGACGATGCCACGACCGTCGATACGACGGGCTTGAGCATCGATGCCGTGGTCGAACGGCTGGCGGCCGACATCTCGGACCGCCTGGCGGACCTCTTGAGGCGAGATGGGGCCCACGGAGCCTTCGCTCGTGAATGATTCAGCCCAGGCTCCCCAACCATCAGCCGCGACCGTTCCGGCCCCTGCCGCGGAGCACTCCGGAACTCGCCCCCCTGCGCGAGATCGGTCGCTTGCGCGCTTGCTCTGGTATCGGACTGTCCAGTATATGACGGGCACGCTCGCCATGGTCCTGCTGGGCTGGCGGGCAACGGGTCGGCAGAGTATCCCGGAATCGGGGGGCCTCTTGCTGATCTCCAACCATCTGAGCTTCCTCGATGTCTTCTTCCTGGGCATCTCCGCGCCGGCCGCTGAACTTCATGGCACGGTTAACCCTGTTTTTCCCGGTACTGGCCTGCTTGATGAGGTCGGTCGGTGCTTTCCCGATCCAGCGCGAGGGCATCGGAGCCTCGGGCATGAAGGAAACCCTGCGCCGACTCCGCGCCGGTGGCATCGTCACGCTCTTCCCCGAGGGCACGCGCAGCCCCGATGGCGAGCTGGGGCCTCTCAAGGCGGGGATCGCTGTGCTGGTGACCCGCGCGGGCGTCCCCGTCGTCCCGGTCGGGCTCGCGGGACTGTTCGAAGTCTGGCCCCGCACCCGGCCCTTTCCGCTGGGTCATCCGGTCCGCATCCATTTTGGGGCTGCGATCTACCCGGAGGAGCTCTCCGGCATGGAGACACAGGCCATCACCGCCCTGATCCGACAGCGGATGGAAGACTGCCGGCTGGAGGCGTGGCGCGGCCTTCGGCGCGACTTGACCTATTGAATGCTGGACACCGTCAAGGGGGGCGAAGACCGATGTTCAAGACAGAGTTCAAGCGACGGGAATGGCTGGCTGCGGGAACGGCGGCCCTCGTCGGAGGCTCGATGAATCGGGCAGCGGGTGCCCAGGGACCCAGCTCGCAGGCCGCGGAGGTGGCGCGCGCCGGTCCGAACTCGGCGTCGCAGTCGGCCGCCTTCCTGCTGGGGTTGAATACCAGCACCATCCGGGGCCAGAGGCTCTCGATCCTCGAAGAGCTCGCGATCGCCCAGAAGGCCGGCTATCAGGGGATGGAGCCCTGGGTCGAGGAGCTGGAACGTTACGCGGCGTCGGGGGGCTCGCTGGAAGACCTCGCGAAGCGGTTTCGCGATGCCGGCATCTCGATCGAGAGCGCAATCGGCTTCTTCGAATGGATCGTCGACGACCCGGAGCGTCGTCGCAAGGGACTGGAGGCGGCCAGGCGGAGCATGGAGCTGGTGCGCCGGGCTGGGGGGAAACGGTTGGCCGCACCTCCGGTCGGGGCGACCGATCGCGCGATGTCCGACCTGCTCAAGGTCGCCGGGCGCGTATCGAGACCTGCTCGAGATCGGCGACCAGATCGGCGTGGTCCCCCAGGTCGAGGTCTGGGGATCCTCGCGGACCCTGAGCCGATTGGGCGAGGCAACCCTCGTCGCGATGGAGGCCAAGCATCCCAACGCCTGCATCTTGCCGGACGTCTACCACTTACATCGAGGGGGCTCCGGGCTGGGCGGAGTGAAGCTCCTGTCGCCGAGCGCCATCCATGTGTTCCATTTCAACGACTACCCCGCCGAGCCGCGCGCGAGAAGCTGACCGATGCCGATCGTGTCTATCCGGGCGACGGCTCGGCCCCGCTGAAGGCCCTGCTCAAGGACCTCTCCGCGGGCGGTTTTCGCGTGATGTTGTCGCTGGAGCTGTTCAACAGGAAGTACTGGACGCAGGACCCGCTCACCGTCGCGCGTACGGGCCTCGAGAAGATGAGAGCCCTGATCCAGGATTTCCCGGCGCGGTGAAGCCGGGCCGGGGGCGAAATGAAAACGGGCGGCTCCGCAAGGGAGCCGCCCGTGGATCGTCATCTCGGGGCTTCGATTCCCGGCATGTCAAGCCTTGTGCTTGTGGTTGTGGGGAACCTCGATCGCCCTGGTCTCCTGATGATGCGTCGTGGCCGCCTTGGCGATCTTCACCACGGCCGGATGCACGACGGCCGGCTTGACCGTGTGATGGACCGGCTTGGCATGCACGACGTGCTTGACCGGCTTGGCGTGCACGACGTGCTTGACCGGCTTGGCGTGCACGTGATGCTTGACCGGCTTGGGATGAGCGACCTTCTTGACGACCGCGTGATGCTTCTTCTTCGAGACCGACACGGGCGAGGGCGCCGGTCCGGGGGTCGGCGTGACCACGATCGTGCCCGGAGGCGACGTCGGCGAGGTTGGGGTTGGCGTCGGCGAGATCGGCATCGGCGTCGGATTCACGTGCGCCGGGGGCGTGCCGATCTGAATCACGACCTTGTCCGAGTAGCCCAGGTTGCTCTGACCGCTGACGCTGTCGATCGAACCGGGCTGGACGGCCACATTGAGCGTCCCCGGCAGATTGAGCCCGCCGGATAGATTGAACTGCACCGTGTCGCCGTCGATCCAGGTGAGGCTCGTGGCATGCACGGGCGCCGCCGGGTTGACGGCCGTTCCGGAGAGTACCAGGTCGGTGGCGTTGATGCTGTTGGGATTGACGTTCCCGGAGAAGGTCAGCGTGATGGCCGTGGGTGATGTCGAGGTCACGAGCGTGGAGCCGCCGGCATACTCGGCCCCGCCGATGGGCACCACCGAGGACGTGACGACCCGGAACGAGCCGCCGACGGGCGTGCCGCCGGTGCCGTCGAACTCCAGGGCACCGACGTCGCGAGGGCCGAAGTTGGCCAGGCCGAAGCCGTCGTCGTCGATCTTCACCTGCGAGTTGCCGAGGAGGTCTGTCGGGATCGCCGTGGGTTCCCAGGCGTTGTCGATCGCCGCCGACTGGGAGGTCAACTGGAAATCGCCGTCCACGAAGAGGGCCGCTGGTCCATCCGAGCCGGGCCGGGGATCGACGGGGAAGACAAACGCCGGGTTGCCGACGTAGTTCCCCTCGGAATCCGGCGTCGAAGTCAGATTGGCCGAATTGAACCCATTGCCCAGCTCGTTGGTCGCGTTGGTCTGGTTAGCATCACCTAATCCGTTGGCGTAGAACAGGTTGTTTTGCAGGTTCTGCTTGTTCGGGAACGTCGCGAAGATCGCGAACCCGTTCCTGGCATTGGACTGGTCGTGGTTCTGCCAGAAGATGTTGCTGGCGACGTAGGCTTCGTCGGGCGAGCTGGCCAGGGCGTTGACGTACAGCCCGACCGTGTTGAACACGAAGTCATTATTGATCAACTGGACCGGATTGGGTGTGCTCGACCCGGTCTGCAGGGGCCGCGACCCCCCCACTGGTGGCGTTGGGGTCGGCGTCGGAGTGGGCGTCGGCGTGGGCGTCGGCGTCGGAGTGGGCGTCGGCGTCGGAGTGGGCGTCGGCGTCGGAGTGGGCGTCGGCGTCGGAGTGGGCGTCGGCGTCGGAGTGGGCGTCGGCGTGGGCGACGGTAGGGTCGATCCGCCATCGGTGATCTCGACGCCATAGATATTCCCGGCGATCACGTCGTTCTCGACCTGCGGCGAGAGCGAGCTGCCCTCGTAGGTGGTTGCCAGGACACCGATACCCGCGTCGGCGATGTAGTCCTTGTCGATCAGGATGTTCGAGTCGTTCGCCCAGACGCCGACCCCCGTCGGATTGATCGGCCCGAGGGCCGCATTGCCGACGAGCGGGCTGGCGATGGTGAAGCCGGCGACCTCCGTCTCGAGGCCGGTGAAGCTCTGCAGATTCGTGGCCGAGATCGTGACGTTCGTGGTCCCGGAGGCGACGGCCGGGGCCCGGATGACCGTCGAGAGCGCATCGCCGGTGCTGGTGGCGAACACGCTGTTATCCGTGCTCGACGCGGCGACGGAGAGGAGTCGCACGAACTGCTTGAGCACTACATTTTCGGTGTAGAGGCCGGGCAGGACCGCCACCACGTCGCCCGCGTTGGCCGCGGTCATCGCCGCGCCGATGGTCGGGTACGGGTTCTCTCTCGTGCCCACCGCGGCGGCCGTGTTGGTGACAAAGGCGGCCGACCCGACGAACAGGTTGTGAGCCAGCGACGGGATCGCGACCGCGAACTCCTGGCTGACCGTGCCGGACAGCGTGTTGCCCGCGATGTCTCGGACACTGTCCGTCCCCGTGGTCAGCAGCGTGACCTCATAGAGGTCGTTGGTGAGCGTGCCCTCGGTCGAGAACGTGAACTCCTCGGCGCCCTTGCCCCCGATCCCCTGGTCGAGGTAGGTGCCCTTGAGCGAGCTGGGGTTGATGGGGATCGTGACGTCGTCGGCCGTCCCGAGGATGCCGTCTGGCCCGGCGCTGGTCACCTGGATCGACGCCGCCGTGAAGTGGGTGAGGTCGATGTTCTTGCTGGTAATGATCGTGAACTGGACGCCGCCGTTGGTCAGCGACGTGAAGACCTGGTTGGCGGTCGGGCTGACGAACGAGGCCGTGGGAGCCGTCTGGTCCACGATGAAAGGCAACTGGGCGTTGGGATTGGCGGGATCGGACGTGTTGCCGCTCTGGTCGGTCACGACCGCCTGCGCCACGTAGTAGATGGCGTTGGTGCCGCCGGCCGTCGGTGAGACCGGCGTGAGGTCGCCGCTGGACCCGACGTTGTAGATCGGGAACAGGTCGGGCAGGGCGGACGTGTTGGTCACCAGGCCGGTGCCGGCGGCATCGATGCCGATGGTCACCGAGAAGTTGCCGCTGGCGTCGGTCAGGCCGCTCCCCGCGTCCGGACGGATGTACGCCGCATACTGCGCGAGGTTGGCGGGGAGTTGACTGGCCGAGAAGTACGTCACTCCGTTGATGTCCAGGCCGACGTTGACCATGGCCGTCTGGCCGGCCAGCGGGACCAGGGTGGGGTTCGGCTCGGTGATCGTGCCGACGAACGTCGGCTGGCCCACGTTGGTGATGTCGTCGCCCACGATATTGGAATCGGTGGTGGACGACATCTGGAACGTGCCCGTGGTGACCGAGGGCGGTGTCGTGTTGATGATGAACGGATCGTAGAAGTTGCCGCCCGGATAGCCGTTACCCGAGGGGAGCGCCTGAGTGACGCCGCTATTGGGATTGTCGCCGTTGGAGAGGTCCTCACCATCGAGGGCGATGCCCTGCGTGTTGGCGATCACCGGCGAGCCGCTGCCGAACAGGATGAGCTCATACTCGTCCGTCGGCAACGACAGCCCGCTGGCACCCAGACTGATGATCACCTGGTCGGTAACACTATTGTAGGACACCTTGCCGGCGAGGTTGATGAACTGCTGCTTCGTACCGGGGGCGAGCCCGAGCTCTTCGAGCTGGATGGTGTTGCCGTTCAGCGTGGTGGGATCGATCGGTTCGTTGAAGGTCACGGAGATGGTCGACGGGGTCGTGTTGCTCCCCGCCTGGCCCCCGACCGTGTAGAACGGGACCGTGGTCGTGCCGGTGCTGGAGCTGGAGCTGGACACGGTCGCCTGGACCGCGGTCACCTTGGGCGGGTTCAGGTTGACGTACTGATAAGCACCGATGTCGATGAACGGGTTGCTGCCGAAGCCGACGCCGGGGACGTTCGGGTCGGGGACGCGGATATATCCCAGGATGTCGCGCACGCCCGTGATCTGCTCGTAGTTGTAAGTCCCTGCCGCGGCGTACGACGTGGTAAACCCATTGGGGTTGCTGGTCAGGACGGGTTGCCACTCGTCGGGGAAGCTGAAAGAGCCGCTCCCCGGCAAGGTGACGAGCTGGCGCTGATCGAGGATCTCGACGAATCCGCCGTCTGGGTTGAAGTGTCCCGGCTCCTCGTCGCCCGGCAACGTGTTGGGATCGGTGATGAGCTCGGAGATGAGGCCGCCACCGAGCGAGAGGGTAACGGACGGATAGATCGCGTTGGCGACCGGGATCGGTCCGATTTCGCTGCGGCCCGCGTCGATCGCCGGCGAGGTTGACTCCAGCTCGAAATTCTCGGCGGTCGCGTCGTTGGTCGCGCCGACCGGACCGACGAACTGCGGATCGCCCTCGAACGAGCCGGCGGCACCGCCGAAATCCCCATCGGTGGTCGTGATGACGTCGTTCTGGCCGTTGTTGAAGAACAGGTTGTACTGGAGCTCGCTGAAGCCCGCCTGTCCCTGGATATTCACCGCGATTTGCGACGAGCCGTCGAAGATGTCGTTCATCAGCAACGTGGTGACTTCGGACAGATTATTCTGGCCATTGAACTGCGGAGCGATCGTCTGCACGCCGAAGGTGTCGTTGTAGAACGTCGTGTTCTCGATCACGGCCTCCTGGGGGCTGGGCGCGGACGTGTCGTTATCGCTCCGGGAGTTGATGTGCACCCCCTGAGGCATGTTCGACACCGTGTCGTTATACATGTACAGGTAAGCACCCTCGGGGTCGAAGGGGCGTGAGTAGAGCGGTGCCGTCATGTTGAGTCCGCCCGCCGTTCAACGGATGGACGAAGACACCCGCGTCGGAGAAGTCGGCGAGGTTCGAGTTCGAGATGGTGAAGATCATGGGGGAGTTGAGCTGGTTCTCCGGCTGGGATTTGAACCCGAAGCCCGGCCCGATGATCCCACCCTCGCCATAGCCCTGTTTCTCATCCTGCCACTCGCCGGCCGTGACGCTCGAGCCCTCGACCGTGTAGATGAGGCCGGCGCCTTGCTCCTCGATCCGGGTCATATAGGAGATGTCGGCATCCTGGATGAGGCTGCCATCGAAGGGATTGGTGGGGTCCCATTCCGGCATCGAGTTGCCGCCGATGTAGATGACACCAGCGTCGCCGGGCTCGGGCGTGGTCAGCGAGTTGGTGGCGGTATTGGTGTTGACGACTTGCTGGTAGACCGGATCGTTCTCCAGGATGTCGTACATCTTCACGCCGCGGACGGTCGTCCCGACCGTGTCGTCGCGGAGCGAGGTGATGATCACCGGTACGCGCTCCTGGCCGGTGGTCTGGTTGCCTGGAATGCCGAGGAGGCGGAATTCGGAATAGGCTCCCGGGTCGAAAGCGCCCTCGAGCGGGGTCGGCGGATCGAGGCCGTCATCCACGCCGACGACGAACCCGGCGCCGTTCTGCTGGATCGAGGGGGGCCCGCCCACGCCGTTGATGGCCAGGCCATCGCCCTGGACGGGCTCGTCATTCAACATCTTCACGATCACCGACTGCCCTGGGCTGGGGATGGTCTCGCCGTCGGCCAGGAGGGTGCCGGGCAGCGCGGCCTGAATGGTCAACGACACAACCGGCGCAGGCGGCGCCGTGAAGGTGGTCCCGGGTGTCGGTAGGCCATCATCGCCGGCACCGAAAGCGCTGTCCGCGCCGCCGAGGACGATCGTTCCACGGACGACGTAAGTGATGTCGGTGAGATCCCAGACCGAGTTGACGTCCAGGTTTTCGTAGGCGGCACTTACGGCGATGGCGTCACGGGGACCGAGGTAGTCATCAAAGTTCGGGACGCCATTGACGTCCAGGTATTGATAGACGCGATTGGCCACGACGCCGAGTCCATCGATGCCGTTGCCTTGCATCACGTTGCCGCGGAGGAATGGATGGCCGGAGAGCAGCGGCCGGAGCGGATCGCCCGCCAGCAGGCCGTCGGGCTCGATCTGCATCGCGGAGTCGAAGTTGTCGATGAAGTTGTTGTTGGTGATGTAGGCGTGCGTGCCGAGTGTCGGGTCGGCAGAAACGAAGAAGTAGCCGTCCCAATCGAACGTGATGAACGCCAGCACCGACTGCGAAGGGATGGTGAAGGTCCGCGAGTTGACCTGGCCGCCGCCGTACCTGAAGGTGGCGTCGTTGATGACGACGACGCCGCCACTGATGATCCCGACGCTGCCCCACAGGCTGGGCGCGAGGGTCTTCGTGCTCGGCTCGCTGAATGCATCGAGGGCCGGCACGAAGGGCGTGGACGCCGCATCGTCGTAGATCGAGGTGAATAGCACCTGCGGATCGTTCGCGCCTTCCTCCGAGAAGTTAGGCGAATTGGGACTGTAGCTGTTGTCGGCGTCGAAGCCGTTGATGTACGACCGCGAGCCGACGTTGAGGCTGGCCCCGGGGTTGAGCACGTCGAGTCCCGAGCCGCCGTTGAACTTGAGGACCGTGCCGGGCTGGATGTAGAGCCGGTTCGTGACGAAGCTCGTCTCGCCCCCGGTGTTCTCGAGCAGTTCCTGGCCGACGACGAGCTGGGCCACGACGAGGTAGGGGAGGGGGGCCTCGAGCGTGTAGTTGATCGAGCCGCCCAGCGTGGACGGATTCAGCGGGAAGTTGGGATTCGCGCTGGTGGCGCTCGTCGGCTCGACGAAGCCGTTGGTCTCGGCCATGAGGTAGATGCCGTTGAGGCTGTTGCCGGTCGCAATGACGCTCCGGACGAGGAAGCCGCGCGCCGTGTCGTCCTCGCGGAGCGAGTCCATGTCGGCGCCGATCGCCCCTTCCGTGCCACCGGTCCCGCCCGAGGCGGCGATGGTGTCGTTGGTGATCATCGGGCGGGAGTTGTACAGGGTGATGCCGCTGTAGAAATTGCTGGTGCCCGTCGGCACGGACCCGCCGGCATACTTGATGTCCGTGAAATTGATGATCGACATCGCATCCTGGGCGCCGGAGACCGCGGCCGCGCCGTTGAGCCCGACCAGCGACCCATCCACCGGGAAGGTGGTCAGGTGCTGGGCGGCCACCGCGTTGTCGTAGTTGCGGAAGACGACGCCGCCCCAGTCGCCGGGCAGCGGCGTCGTGTCGGGGTTGTTGTTGGTGGCACCACCGGTGCTGGCGTCGTTGTAGGACGTGAACGTCACCGGATCGGACGCCGTCCCCTCGGACTGGAGCGCCACTCCCCTGGTTCTGCACGAACAGCGAGGCGTCGTGGAGCTTGAGGGTCGTGCCCGGCGTGAAGACGAGCATCGTGTCGAACGGCACGGAGGCGCTGCCGCCCGACCCGCTGTTATTGGTGGCCGGGGCGACGAGGGTGAAGCTCGCCTCGGTCACGGCGCCGGTCACGGGATTCCGCGACGGGAGGCCGGGCAGGGCCACAACCACGACCGGCCCGTTGAAGGCCAACTGCGAGGCCGCGTAGAAGGCCGACTGCTCGTACTTGCCGTCGCCACTGAAGTCGTAGGCGTTGTTGAAGCTGCCGGGCTCGAAGAACGCCGGGTTGTTCAGGCCGAGGTTCGGGTCGTGGGTCGGATTGGCCGCCAGGGGCGAATTGGGGTCGCCCTCGGGGGCCAGCACGGGGTAAGGGTTGGCCATGGTGCCGGTGGACAGCGTGCTCGGCAGCAGGGGATTCTCGATATAGTCGGGCCGAGCGTACACGATGTTCCCGTAAGGCACGACGGTGAATCCCGTCACGAACGCGCCGCCGGCCACGCCGTCGCCGCTCATGTCGTCCATTTGCATGGTGCCGTTGGACTGCTCATCCTCATACTCGGGGATGCTGACATTGGACGGGACCCCCGGGAAATCCGGGCTGGGTTGCGAGGTCTGGTTGCCGAGGAACTCGCCGTCGAGCTGATTGCCGTAAATATCGAAGATCCGGGTGTCGTTCCCCGAGGCATCGACCTGGTTGGGCATGTAGATCCGGTAGTCGTCGGGCGACAGCGTGGTGCCGGCGGCGAGCTGGAGCACCAGCCGATTGCCCTGGCCGCCTGCCAGGACCTGGGTCGAGGTCCCGGACGTGATGTTGTAGTTGTACAGCGTGACGGTGGTCCCGGGGACGATCGTGAATCCGCTGCCGCCGGCGCCGAGGCCGCCCTCGCCCAGGTTGCCGAAATCGCCGTCGGCCGGGGCGTTCGAGGAGTCGGCCGACCCGACCAGGAGGACGTCCGGCGTGTAATTCGCGAACGGGACGGGGTTGGAGAGGTCGATGACGACGGTGTTGGGCGGCGCCTGGACGTTGTCGCGCGTGTTCGTCCCGCTCGTAGGCGGCACCTCGAAGTAGGACTGCACGCCGCCGACGGCCGTCGAGCCGGTCTGGGCTGTAGCCGTTCTCCAGGGCCATGCTGGTGACGTACGTCGGCACGCTCTGGATGGCGAGGTTGAGGATGAAGTCCCTCGTACCCTCGCCGGGCAGGACCGACGTGTCGTCGAGGAAGTTGCCCGCCGCGTCCGTCAGGCCGGGATACTGGAGCTCGTGAGTGTGGGCGATGAACTCGTAGGAGCCGCTGGGAAGTCCCGGTGTGAAGGTCAGCGCGATATAGCCGTTGTAGGCCACGATGAACCCGGCGGCATTGACCGTCGGGTCCTGGGAAACGAAGGTCGCGCTGGCGATGAACTGCGACTCGTCGGTGTTGGTCGCGACGTTGACCAGCGAGTAATTGCTGACGTTGGATGCCGTGGACGGATCCAGCGCCGGGAACTGGACGGAGCTCGGCGTGCCGAAGGGGGCGACCTGGGGATTGACCGGGTCGGACACGGACAGATACAACGAGCTCAGGCTGGCGATGTCCGTGCTATTCGGCAGGCCGGAGTTGGGCTGGGGCAGGCTCGTACCACCCTGGGTGAACGAGGCCGAGGTGATCTGGGGCGCCGTCTTGTCGATGCGGAACGCATCGGTGAACGCGGAGGACAAGCCCGGCAATGGGGGCAGGTCCGCCTGGCCGACGACGACGGCCACGGCGTTCTGGAAGCCCTCTTGCAGCACCGGCGCGCTCACCGTGAACGTGCCCGCCGAGGTCGTGGTCGTGATGACGTCGAACTTGCCCACGAAACCGCGCCCGCCCGAACCTGCGGCCAGGCTGGTCGTACCGCCGTTGTCGCCGCTGAACTCGACCAGGATCTGGTCGCCGGAGACCGAGCCGGGGAAGGGTACGTAGATCTGCCCGATGAACTGCGGCTGGCTCAGGTTCGTGTTCTGGTCGTTGGGGAGGCCGGAATCGGAGGCCGGATCCATCTCGAACGTGGTGATGCTCGGGGCCTGGAGCGCCTCGAACCCCAGGTTCTGGATGAAGTCGTAGGGACCGCCGTCGAAGGCCGAGGTGGGGAACGTGCCGGTGAAATAGCCGTCCAGCGCGTTGCCGACCAGGTCCGTGACTCCGGCGCCCGACGCGGTGGCGCTCTGCACGATGATCGCGTAATTGTCGGACGGCATCTCGGTCTGGGGCAGGTTGCTATAATCCAGCGTCACCGTGAACGTGAGCGGATTGTAGCTGATCGTGGCGCGCGGGTCGCTATTCAGGTTGATGTAGCTGGAGAGGTCCGTAGGCGAGGGAGGCCAGACGGGATTGTTGGTCCCTTCGCGGAGGACGAAGATGTTGCCCAGCGTCACGGTATTGGGGTCGAGCGCCTTGCTGAACTTGATCTGGATGGTCCGACCGCTCACCGTCGTGTTGACGACCGTCGGTGCCGTCGTGTCGGCGAGCGTGAAGGTGATCGCACCGGAACCGACCAGGCTCTTCCCATCCTCGGAAACGACCTGGGTCCCGGTCGTCGGATCCTGGACGGAGAACGTGTACTTGCCGTTGGCCAGGAGGCCCGCGGCCTTCCGGAGGGTGATGGGGAAGTCGATGATCGTCGGTGCGTTCGGGTTCGTGTTGCTCGGGTCGACGATCGGCGCCCCGACGACGACCGTAACACCGGCTGGCGCGGAGGTGAAGGTGAGGTCGGCGGCCGAGAGGGTCGAGAAATTAACCGGCTTGTTGAAGGTCACCTGGATGAAGCTCGGCGCGGAGGTGACGGTCGCGCCCGCGGCCGGGCTGGTCGAGCTGACCCTCAGGACATCGACGGCGTTCAGGGCATCGATCGCGTTGAGCAGCCCGTAGCCGCTCTGCGGGTCCCAGGTCCCGGCCGTCGAGCCGTTCATGGGGGTGTTCTCGGCCGCGGTGATCATGCCCTGACGGATCTCGGCCGGTGTGAGGGTGGGGACCAGTTGCTTCATCAGGGCGGCGATGGCCGCGGCGTTCGGGGCCGCCGAGGACGTGCCGAAGAAGCTCGGCAAGGCTTGCGCGAGGTTGGTGGTCGTCGCGGGTTCGCCGGGGAAGGGCGGATTGCTGGTGTCGATCAGGGGCTGTTCCGTCGTCGGCGGGAAGAACGAGGTGTTGCCGCCGTCGGGCGCCGTGACCGTCGGGTTCAGGACCTCGACGGGCCCGCCGGAGATCGGACTGCCGTCCACGTTCAGGACGGTCAACTCCGGACCGTCGGAGCTGAACGGCTCGTTAGCCAGCGGACTCTGGGCGAGGTACGGCGCCGGTGCCCACCAGGGCGTCGCCCCGACGCCGATGTTGGCGGCCGACGCGTTGTGGCCGGATGAGGTCGGGTAGAAGGTCCCGCCGGCGCTGCCGTACTGCTGGCTGATCGTTACATTGACATTTTCATTGAAATTTACAAATTCCACATGTCCCGGGTTCGATCCGGAGACGACCTGGATGGCGACGTAATAGGAGCCGGCGCTGGGGATGACCACATCCTGGAAGGGTTCCTGGATGGCGACGTTGTTGTTGTTCGCCGTGGCCCCGACGACGACGGTTCCGGTCGTCGCGTCGATGACGTAGATGTTGACGTCCGAGGTCACCTTCCCGGGTGATCCGGCGGGCTCCTGGGTCTCGAAGGGCTGGTCGTACTCGAAGACCAGCTCGGCGTTGGCACCGTCGGTGGTGATCGGCAGCTCGACGTTCGTCGCCCCGCCGGGGTTGAAATTCATGTACGTGCCGCTGCCGATGCCGGTGATGTTCGCGCTCGCAGCCCGGAACGTCGAGAGATAGCCCTGATTGGCGGTGTTGCCGGCGGCGCTGAAGTAGGTGACACCCGCCGAGGTGACCGAGCTGATCGCCTGCGCGACCAGGCCGTTCTGGAACATCGGATCGTCGGGAACGCCGAGGTCGTCGACCTCGATGTTCGACCCCGCCTTCTGGAGGGCCTGGATGTTCTGGGCGAAGCCGAGGTCTCCGCCGACCTCTCCGGTGGCGAACGCGAGGCTGGAGCCCGGTGCGATGTCGTGGATGTTCTCGAGCATCGCGCGACCTTCGTCGGTGTCGATCGCCGCGTTTCCGGCCGGGGCATCCTGGACGACGTCCACGGGGCTGCTGGCATTCAGGTCGCCGGTCTTGTAGGAATCCGCCAGACCGCCGGCAAACTGACTGACGCTCGTCGAGAGCACGCCGACCGTCACGCCGGACCCGTCCACACCGAACTGGGTCCGCGCCACGTCCGAGAAGGTCGAGGTCATCGCCTCGTTGTCCGCTTCTCCTTGATACGACTGAAGGGCGACCGGGTAATAGTTCGCCGTACCGCTCTGGGTCTGGGCCATCGCGGCGATGGTCGGTAGCTCGTAGACCGGGGCGTAGCCGTCCACCAACCCGTAGTAGGAACTCGAGTCCGTGATGTGCATCCCCACGTTGGTGAGCTGCGAGACGAACTGGCTGAAGTCGCCGCCCAAGCTCTTGAGCTGCGTGCCCACCATCCCGTTCTGGAACTCGATCTGCGGGAATTCGGCGGCCAGTGCGCCGGTGTTGCCATTGCTGCCGACATAGGCCTTGTAGATGTCGACGAGCTGGACGCCCAGGTTGGCCATCGGGCCGTTCTGTGCGTCGAAAAGATTCGTGGACGTCGGTGTCCACAAGGGATTCAACGACGTCTCGCCGGGCCCGCTCAGCAGACGACGCTCCTCGAGCGATTCAACCCCCGGGAAGCCCTGCCGCCTCGACTTCGACTGGTTGCGGCGCCGATTGGGCCCCTGACTCCGACCGTTTCTCTTGAAGCTACCCATCGACAGACTCCCCGAATTAGCTTGTTGAGCTTCGACCCTGCCGGAACGCGAATCGAAATCCGTGCGTTCGGGGGCCAGGGCTCCCACGATCAAGGTGACTCACGAGTATCCGCTTCGGACACCGCCACGCCGGCGCGTCAGCACCGTCAGCAAGTCTCCGACCCGTCCACAGCCAAGGAATCCTTCAGATCACGTCCTCGAAATCCTTCCCGTCCTGCGGTGCGAGGTGCGGCGTGTCGCCCGTCATGTCTTGCCCGGCGTTGCCTGGTCACGGCCCTTGTCCCGAAGGACTCCGCCCTGCCAGGCGTCCGGCTGAACCCGCACAGATTCTCCTTGAAGCCTCCAGGGCATCCCACATCCGCAACACAGTCGCTTTCTCACTCATGCCGAGAGGAGTGCGGCCGGATCGTCGATGAGATGCTCGATTGGCCTCATGCACGCAGTCAATCATTACGTCGTTGATTCCGTTCGTCAAGCCCCGACTGTTCGGAATTCGGTAGGATGTGAGTCGGTGGGGGAGTCGCGATGAATTCCGGGGCCGCACGACGCGCGGAAATTGAGTCAGTAGGAGTCTGTCCTCTGGAATCAAGAAGTCAAACGTGGTGCTCATGATACGGGCTTTTTGAAAGGGGTGCCGATGGATCCGGGTCCAGTCCCAGGACGCGGCGATGACGGACTGGGGGAGACGGAATGGAGGAGATTGCCTCGGCCGGTTGTTGAGGGATAATGGGTGCTCCCGAATGAGCGGAGCCCGTGGTGGGCCGGCCGCTCGCGTGCTGGGAAGGTTGGTGGAATCGGGTGAGGTCCCCATGACGATCTTGATGGAACAGCTCAGAGGGGGGTTGATCCCGGCGGTGCCGGTCCCGTTCGGGTGCGAGGGGGAAGTTCACGAACCGGCTCTTGAGCGTTACATGGCCTGGATGGCCGGCCAACCGGTCGCCGGAGTGGCGGTCTGGGCCCACACAGGGCGGGGACTTCGGTTGAGCGATGCTACGCGTGATCATGTCCTCGATGCGTGGCGTCGTGCGCTTCCTCCCGGCCGCTTCCTGATTGCAGCGGCAGGCGCCCGGCAGGAACACCGGGAGGTCCCGGAGGTGTTCGTCGCGGCCCGATCGATGGCCCGCGCGCGGCCAGTCTTGGGGCCGATGCACTCCTTGTCCACCCCCCCGTCGCCTTTCGCGATCGCGACGACCGAGATCTGCTCATCCTGGATTACCACGCCGAACTCGCCGAGGTGGGCTTGCCGCTGGTCTTATTCTATCTCTATGAAGTCGCGGGAGGTATCTCCTATCCGCCAAAATTGCTCGAGGCGCTCCTCGGACTTCCCGAGGTCCTGGGTATCAAGGTCGCCACTCTCGACAGTGTGATGACCTTCCAGGACATTGCGCGACTGATCCGTGATCGGGCTCCCGATAAGCTCCTGATCACCGGCGAAGACCGATTCCTCGGCTATAGCCTGATGTGCGGTGCCGAGGCCGCGCTGATCGGCATGGCGGCGGCCTGCACGGACTGGCAAGCCGAGTTGCTCCGGTCCTTCTGGCGAGGCGATGCAGGCCGGTTCCTCGAATTGAACGCCGCGATTGACGATCTGGCCCAGCAAACCTTTGTTGCCCCGATGGAAGGTTATATTCAACGCATGCTCTGGTGCCTGGTTCACCAGGGCGTCATCCCTCGGGATGCCGCCTACGACCCCTGGGGACCGGCCCTTGACCCGGCCGAGTTCGATCGCATCGGCGCGTGTCTCGCACGACTGGAGAGGTTACGATCGGCGTGAAGTTCGCCGAGAGATGTCAACCCCGGAGACGCCATGTCTCAGTCACGGTCCCACCTGCTTCCCCCGCACGCCGATGTCCCCAACGAACTGGTCAAACAGGTTCGAGCGGACTTTCAACGCTTCGCCGGCGAGGGTCTCCCCGAGGATCTCGATCATTATCTCCGCGAGTCCTATGGGCTGAATCTGACGGCCTCGTACGCCGGGATGGTGATCCGGAATCCGTGGGGCAAGGCATCGGGGCAGCTCTCACTCAATCGCAGGCAGATCGAGGAGGCCGCCGAGGCCCGCCTGGGGCTGGTCGTCCTCAAGACGGTGATCGCCCAGGATGCCCAGGGCCGGCAGTCGATGTCGGCCTGGGCGATCAAGGAATCGCAGATGGTCCCCGAGCCGATCACGAGCCCGGTGACCGGAGCGAAGGGATGGACGATCACCTGGAAAGGGCGAGGTTGGTGGCAGCCGTTCGCCGATTATCTGGAGTTGGTCCGGACCGGCGCCGAGATCGCACGGGGAGGCGACCTGCTCGTCGTGCCGTCGGTCAAGTACCATCTCCCGGCGGGAGGCGAGTCCACCTGGCGCGAGGAGGAGTATCGCGAGACCACGCCGCGCCTTGCTCGCCGCCTATCAGTCCGGCGGCGGGGCGACAATCTTGCCATTGGAGAAGGATTTCTCCCCGACCCTGGCAGGCTCCGATCGAGCAACCCAGCGTGCCAACGTTGTCGAGTGGCTCAGGCGCGTCCCGGGGCTGATCCGATCCGCCACGACGAACGGCGGCCGTGTCCGGGTCGGTCTCAAGCTGTTCAACAGCCTCGACGACGACGACTTTCAACTGGCGATGCTGGCCGAAGTCCATGGCGAAACCCGACCGGATTATCTCGTCTACGCGAATCGCCTCTTCGATCCCGATCGGGTTTTCGAGGGCCGACGCGGAGTGGCGTACGGAGGACCCGACCTGAGCGATCGGAATCTCCGTCTCCTCTCGGCGCTTCGCAGGGCCCAGCAGCAGGGCGAAATCCCCGATGCTTCCCCGGAGATCAGTGCGACCGGCGATATCAGCTCGGGCCGGGTCGCCGTGGAGTACGCGCTTCGCGGTTGCACGAGTTTCCAGATTCATACCCTGTTTCAACTCCCAGCGGATGAGTACCCCATGCGCGTCGGGTCCAAGGTGCAAAAGGCGTTGCATCGCCTCTACTTCGACCCGGAGGACGGTTTCATCGTATGGCTCGTCCACGCGGCCCGGAGATTGGACCTGGTCCGGGACGGGGTGATCTCGTTCCTGGACCTCGCCCGCCGTGGCGCGAGGTCAGCTCTCACGGCTCGGGACCTCGACTCCCCGGCTCCTTAAGTCGTCGATCAGCATCTGGGTCGTGACGTAAGGGATCGCATCCAGGCCCGCCCGGTGCGCGCCGTCGACGTTCTCTAGCAAGTCGTCGATGAAGACGCACGAGGAAGGCGGAACCTTCGCGACGGCAACGCAGGCTTCGTAAAAGCGTCGATCCGGCTTCATGTGGCCGACTTCGTGAGAGAGCACCAGCCGATCGAACTGGTCGAAGGGCGGTACGAACCTCTGGCGAAAGAATGTCGAGTGCAGGACGTTCGTGTTCGATCCCAGCAGCAGCGTATAGCCGCTCGATTTGAGGGAGGTGATTAACTGAGACACTGGCTCGTTGAGCCAGAAGATGTCCTGCCAGACGGCGACGAACTCCGCATAGGGCAGCTCGAACTCGCCCATGGCCATCAGGCTCACGGCGAATGCCTCGGGAGTCATCCGCCCCGACTCGAATCGACCGTGCAGATCCGCGAAGCCGCGCTGTTCGAGGAGAGCTTTCAAGTCGGAACCCGGCTGCCCCATCCGGCGGCCGAACTTCTCCCAGGCCAGGAGATAGTCGAAGAAGGCGATCACGTTGCCGAAGTCGAAGATCAGGACGGGCTCTCGCATCAGGTTGGTCTTCCATTCAGCGTCGAGGGGCCAGGAGCAGCGGTGCGGGTGCTGGATCTATTTGCATTTGCGACGCATAATCACGCCATACCTTGTGATTGATGGAGGGTTTGATCGTGGAGACGGCCCCATCGAGAAGGAGGAGGTTGACACCGGCAACATGCCCGCTCGAGGCGCCCATGTATGCGGATCGGCCGTCGGCCGCCATGCAGGACGGTTGACCATTCGGCGGCAAGGCGTGGTTGTAGAGGGTCGATCGATAGCCGGCGGCGATCCAGGAGGAGCCGGCATCACCGTGCCACGCGGCCGGATCGGAGATCCGCGGGCATCCTCCCGACGGCAGGGGTGAGGGAAGGACCGCGTAATTGATCGGCGCGGCGTGGCCTGGCTGATCGTCGCCAACCAGCCGCTCCGAGAACGCCGACGTGTAGCTCAGCCCATCGCGGGCCTCGATCGCGGCGAGACTGAGCCCGGATCCCACGGAGAATGCGCCGTTGTCTCCCAGGAGGTTGTCACCGGTGGCCGCACGATAACTGATCGGGGCGCGGAACCGCCCGGCCAGGGCGTTCGGGTCGCTCGAGCAGATGAACCCAGGAACAGGCATCTCGCCGGGAACCTGCCCAGGCTGAGGGTCCGGCCGGGTGGCCCGGTCTCGGAGCACGGTCAGGTCGGGAAGTTGCAGCGTCTCGAGCAGGATCTTGAGCGGTCCGGGAGATTGGCGATCGGCCGCATCATCCGGAGCGCCGAGCGGTCCGATCTCGGGGAGATGACCATGCATCTGGTCGTAGAGTGCCAGGGCGAACCCAATCTGGGCCAGGTTCTTGCGGCATCCGACCAGGCGAGCCTGTTCCCGCCCCCGGGAGACCCCCATCAGGAGCAGCAGCACAAACGCACCCAGCACGACCACCAGCACGACCACATCGGCGAGGCTGAGCCCGCGGCGACGTCCCAGCCGGCTTCGTCGATTCACCATCATGCTACTTCCCCGAACGGTCCTGGACCTCGAGCAGAGCATCCCCCGTGCCGATGTTACCGGCCGAGTCAGTCGCCTTGACCATGAGGATGTGAGTACCCGTTGTGAGGTCGGGCAGCGAGAGCTTGATCTGTTCCTGGAGCGAGTCGAACAGGGCGTTGACCGGGAAGATCGGCGTCCAGCGTCCGCCGTCCACGGCGTATTCGGCCTTGACGAGACGCGTCAAATCATCGGCGAGCACGATCGAGGCGCCGCGGCCATGAGGTTCGAGGCGGACGCGGGGCGAGTCGTGATCCACGATGAAGGTGAGGCTCTCCCGTTCGCGTGTCAGCGCCTCGTCGGGGCTGTTCGACGGGCGATCGCTGGCGACCAGCTTGATTCGGTATGAGCCCGAGGGGAACGCGGTAGTGTCCCACGAAAACGTCTTCTCGGTGATGGGGTCTTCGTTCAGTCGGATCCAGCCGGGCCAGCCGTCCTTGCGCCCGGAGATCGTGAAGCTCAGGTCGTCGTCGTTGGGATCCGTCGCATCCCATCGCAAGTTGAGTCGTGTCTGTTTGGCCGCGCCATCCGAGGCGCTGACATCCGGAACGTCGAGCCGGCGGATCTCGGGGGCGAGATTGGACGTGCGATAACTGAGGGAGACCGAGCGGAGCTCGGGCGTCCGGTGAGGGTCGGTCGTTCCCATCGTGACCCGATACTGGACGAAACGGCCGGGCGGAGAAGCGACCCTGGCCGAAGCCGGGTCGGCCTGACCGGGCGACCATGGCGACCAGGTCTCATCGGGCTCGCCGACATTCCCCGTGCGCGACTGGATCGACACCGACGTTCCGGGCGGCTGAATCGCCCGCCAGCCCAGCGCGCCGAACCGGCTGACGAGCTGGGTGTCATGGACCTCGGAGACCAGGTGTCCCTCGGGTGCGAACTGCGAGGAGAGCCGGAGCACGGATCCCGGATCCCCCGTTCCGATGAGGAGGCCGCCGCCGGCTTCGGGGAGGAGCGACAGGATCTGCCCGTTATCGAGCTTGGCGGCCGGTGCCGTCTCCTCACCCTCATCGCGAACCTCGTAAAGTTGACCCTCCGGCCCCGTCCCGACCCAGAGGTGATCGGCGCTCCAGGCCAGGGCATGAATCAGCGCCTTGACCCTCAAGAGTTCACGGGGTACGCCATCGGAGTCGAGCCGGTACACCGCGTTCTCGCCCGGGGAAACCGGCCGGGGCGTTGCCGATCCGCCCTGCGGAGATCGCGGGATCTGTGGCCGGGTCTGGGACGCGGAGGGGCGCGTTTGCACCGTGCGGATGGTGGCCGACTCGTCGGCAGCAGAAGTGAAGTCGGCCCGCTCAGCCGCCGGTCCGTCGAGGAGGCCCGAGGGGCCTGTGCGTGTCAGGAACAGGGAATTCCGCGTCCCGCTCGGTCCGCCGGCCTCCGCGGCCGTCCCGGCGTAAAGCGTGCCGTCGGCCGTCACCAGCAGGGTTCGGACCTCCGCTTGAGGGGCGTCGAAGAGGATCGTGGCCTTGCCATCGGGGCCCACGCGATAGATCAGACCCTCACCATCGCTCCCGGCGTAGACCGAGCCATCCGGCCCGAGTGCCACGCAGAGCAGATGAGTTGACTTGCTGTCATAGACCAGCGACCAGCGGCCTTCTCGCGACCGCTTCCACAACTGACCGTTGGGGCCGGTGGCGGCATAGACGTCGCCCTGGGGACTGGCGGCCAGGTCCCAGATGTACTGGACCTTCGGGTCGGGGCGAGAGGCCGGGTGCTTCGGATCGCGGAGGTCTACGAGCTGGCCTCCGGGACCCGTGCCCGCGAACAGGGAACCGTCCGGGCATTCGACCAGCGAGAGGACCTGCGAATCGGTCGAGTCGTAAAGCACGGTCCAAGCCGCATCGGCCTTGGGCTCACGGCGAAAGACCTGTCCCGAGTCGCCGGTGGCCGCCAACACGGCGCCGTCGCGGGTCCGCGCCAGGTCCCACACGCGTCCGGCGTTCAGCGCCCCGACTCGCTCGAGTGCGTGTCCAAGGCGAACTCGACCGGTGTCGGAGACGACCACACTCTCCCGGTGGCACTTGGCGAAGGCGGACGGACCCTCCTGTCGCCAGCTCTCCACCTTGGCCCAGAGGGGACTGAACAGCGAGACGATCGCGGCCAGGCACAAGCCCAACGCAACGGCGTGGAGCGCGACGGCCCAGGGCGGCCGGACCCGCGAGACGAACCCTCGATGGTGCATGTCGATCCTCGTTGTCCACGTGACTGGCCCGGCCACCCATCCGCGGCAATGGCGAGCGGATGGGTGTGCCGGTCCGATCCGCTCATCGCTCCAACGATACCGACAAACCCGCATCCTTGGCCACTGTAAAGCGTAACGTGTGGGATCCTTCGATGACCCATGACGTCGGCGCGACCTTGATGATATCGGACCGGATGGGAGCGACCGGGACCTCCCGCTTGGAAGCGAAGACCGCGCGGACGCTGGACGGCAAATTCGGCAGGGCTTGTCCCTGGATCGATACGCCGCGTTCGGGCGAGGGAACCTGAAGATAGACCGCCGTCCGCTTCGGCCCGGTCTGGGCGTGGAGGCTGCGGAGGATCCCCGTCAGATCCCGCGGCTCCAGCAAGGCCGGGTCATTGCGGAAGAGCCGGCGCACGCTGCTGGCGGCGTCGCAGAAGACCGCCTCGTGCGGGCCTTCCGGGAAATCGCCCGGGATCGTCAGCGAGACCTCGATCGTCTCGCGCTCCCCTTTGTGCGGCTTCAAGGTGACGTAGGCCTTGAGGTCGTGTCCCGGCTCGATCGTGTCCGAGAGGAGACGCACCGACTCGATCGACGCGGCCTTGCGCCCCGGTTCGATCTGAACGTCGCAGTCGATGTTATCGATGCGAACCGGCCCCATCGAGTTGCGGACCAGGATATTCACGATCGACGCCAGCGGGCTGAAGAGTGCGGAGGCGCCCATCGGGCCGGTGTACCGCGGTCCGCTGAAGGTGTCCGAGAGCGTGATCGTCTCCTGGTCCTTGAGGCGGATCGAGGCGGTGAACTTGGCCGTCAACTCTTCGGGCAGGTTCCCCTCGGTGTCCACGGCGTTGGTCAGTACGGACATGATCAGCGTGGGGAGCAGCATCGGCTCGCGCACGATGCGGACGTGGTAGGTGTGGGAGTCGGCGTACTGGCCGGTCTTGACGCGGACGCTCATCGGCAAGAGGTCGGGCTTGGCACCGACCCGCCCGGCGACGCTCGTGCTAACGTCGGTATCAATCGCCCCGACCACCTTCAGCGGCGAACCCATCTTCATACTAACGCTCGCCCGCGGATAGACCGTGTGAATGTACCCGGTCATCATGGGCAGCTCGCAGGCCCCCAGGCTGAACATGGGATGGCCGAACCCGTAGACGCGATCGCCTTCCACATGGGTGACGGTGCCGATCCCCGAGAGGTCGAAATCGCCGAGGACCAGCCCGATGCTCAAGGGCGAGCCCGGTTCCAGAGGCCGGTTGCCTTCCTCGTGGACGATCCGCTCCGGCGCCGCCCCGCCGGCCATGGGCGACATGCCGATGGGCCGCAGGCGATCGTTGAGCAAGCTCAGTGCGCGTGGGGTGAATCCCGAAGCCGACAGCGGTGTCACGATCGGCACCATGCCGGCCATCGCCCCGCCCGAGACCGGGATCGGCAGGGACGAGCCACCCAGCCCGGGCTCCTCTCCCGACAGGCCGTCGATCCAGGGTGACACGGGCATCCGGGCCGCGTGGAACTGCCCTCCGGCCGCATGACCCCGAGACTCCGCCGCGATCCGCCGATCGTTGGACCGCACGTACTGAATCATCTGCGAGAACGGTGTCACCCCGGCGATCGGATCCTTGGCGAACTCCCACGCGAACGCCACCGCACCCAGCAGTTTCCCGTCGATATAGATGGGGCTCCCGCTCATCCCCTGGATGATCCCGGCGTGCTCGAGGTTACAACCGCTCAGCTTGCAGAGCACCATGTCGCGGCCCGGGTTGACGTCCTTCATGACCCCGAGCACTTCGGCGTGGAACTCCTCCAGTTTGGTACCGACCATCACGGTCCGGCCCACTCCCTTCATCCCGGGGCGGATGTCCTTCACGTCCCAGTACGACTTGGGATCCGGTTCTCCGGCCCGCGAGCACGTGACCAGCCCTAACACCACCATGGCGGCCAGCGACATGGCGAACAGTCTTCTTGGACGATCCGATGAAGGTCGCATCGAGCAATTCCCCCGGGAACGGGATAGACGAGACGCGAGATTGGCCCAGGAAGCGAACAAGGATGGGCGAGAGCGGGGGAGGCCGTTCCATCCGACGGGCAATGGATTTCGGCGAAACCGACACCCTCCCACGTCGAGGGATGCCACGCCGATCCGAATCGATCCACGCCGGAAGATCAGTTCCATCCTGGATCACCTCAACTAATAGTATATCACGGCTAGCATCGAGTCAACGAATAGTTCGCAAAGAATTCACGCATTCCCTCATTGAGGATTCGACCGGTTCTCACGGAGACATCTCGCCGGCGATGATCGCGGCGTAGGTTGGCACTCTTTGCCAGCTTTTCGGAGGTTGGCCATCGCCGATCTCGCTGGGCGGAAATGAGTTTGGGCGAGACGGTGAATCGGCGGGAGCACCCTGATCATCAGCGTCATAGATCTGTTCGTCGCGTCGATCGGCCTGGGTTGGGAGCGATCGGTCACATGGTCCTATAATTAGGATGCCTCAACTTTCAAAAAAGGTTAATGCACCTATCGCATTTCTTGGGCCGCGAGCCTCCCGAACTCTCGACCTGAACGATAGATACGAAAATCCAAAAAAAAATTTGGGCTGTTGTTTAGGGCCTGGTTCAAGTCGCTCGGAGCCAGGGTAACACTTTTCGCGATGCACGGCGGCGTTGTTCCGGCCGTAAACTGTGGTCGAGCAAGACTTTCCCGCCAAGCTGGCCTCAGGCTTTGCGCCGCAAAGTGTTACTCGGGTCTGAACCGAGCCTTGTTTAGGGCCTCGTTCAGATCGCTCCGCTTCAGCGTAACACTTTTTGCGAAGTGCGGCCAGATTTGCCCGCTATAAGCCATTTCAGAGCAAGCTTTTACGACGAGAGACCCGCGGCCTTTGCGCCGCCAAGTGTTACCCGGGTTTGAACCAGGCCTTGATTAGCCGACCTCCACGTGGTCCCGCAGGGAGTGGAGCATGGAGAGTACCCAACGTCGGAGTTGTGAGCGAGGGATTGGGATTCATGGCTTCGCCGTGCTGGGTTCGACGAGTTGGCGGAATTCCGGGCGGTCGCGGAGGATCTCGAGGTCGGAGTCCTTCTTGGCGAGTTCGCGGTTGGCGGGGTCGCGGAAGAAGCCTGCCTCGCCAGCGGCTTTCAGCCAGCGGATCGCCTCCGCGATGTGCGATTCGGCGAGATTCGCCCGCTGATCCGGCGAGCGGCCCGTGTCTTTTCGCACTGCGCGTGCGCAAAGGGAAAAGAGGCAGCCAAGATTGTAGCAGTCTACTCCGGAGATTCCCGGAGCCGGTTGTACGACCTGGGCCTGGGCCAAAGCCTGACCAACCTCGCCGGCCGAGACCAGCTCGATGGCGAGTCGAATGCGATACTCGGCTGGAACCGGCGGGTCCGATAACTCCACGACGCGAGTCCATTCTTTGGCGGATTCCTGATGCCTCCCCAGCCCCAGGAGTGCGTAACCTCGATTACCGTGCAGTTCAAGGCAGGTTCTACGAACAGACGCATCATTCGGCTCAGTCTGAAGACATGCCTCTACCCTTTTTATCCCCGCGTCCGCCCGAGCGATCGCTTCGTCGAATCGTCCCAACATAAATAGCATGCCGCCCCAGTTCATGTACAAGAGGCCCAATGCGACATCAGTATTCCCATCTGGGTCGAGCTGGTCAGGGGGGAGGGAAAGCAACTTCTTCTCAGCTTGGTGAAAACGCTCCTCAGCCGGCGAATGCGACTTCTCCCCCCAGAGGACGACTCCCTCGTTCATCAGAGTCTGGGCGAGCCGCTGAGTTACGCCAGGCAGTTTTGATGGATCGATGCGCTCGCGAATCTCGATAGCTTTTCGGTAGTGAACCTTGGCCTCTTGTCTCTGCTCCATGCGGAAAAGGGCATTGCCCAAGTCTTGATGGCAAATGGCCAATAGCTCCTGATGGGCCAAATCGTCGGGCGCAGCCTGTGCGACGCGTTCTGCCAGTTCCACCGACTCTCGACCGACCGAGATCGACTGATCGCGTGTTTTCAAGGTGCTCAAGTAAGTGCCAAGCCGGAGGAGACATTCGACCTGGCACACCAGGGATTCGAGGTCGTCGCGTCGCTCAGAACGCAGGCCCGCCATAAGAGTAAGAGCTCGGCGGACGGATTTCTCGGCCTCGTCGGTGTGGCCGAGCTGGTGCTGAAGCACCGACGCTTCGCTGAGAGCGCGGGCGGTGTCGAGGCGGACGACTGCATCATTCGAGTCAATCTGGCGGAGGATTCGATCGTAGAAGGCCAGGGCGTCCTCCCGCTGCTCACGGCGCAGACTCGAGCAGGCGCGGGACACCAGCGAGCCGGCGGTCGCTGAGCCGAGCGAGCATCGCCCGAATGGCCGAGCGAGCCTCCTGATAGTTGCCGCGGGACTCGGCGGCCTTCGCCTCCGTCCGCTCTACCTCGGCGCGGAGCTGAATGTTGTGCCGATAGGTCTGGCCGATGAAAGCCGATGCGGCAACGAGCACGAGTGCCGCCGACGTCGTTTGCCAAGGATGGCGCCTGGCCCACTTCCAGGACCGATGAAGTGCTCCGATTCGCCGCGCCGAGGATCGGCTGACTCGTGCTGGAATCGTCCCAGGTCATCGGCGAGGGCGAGGGCCGAGGGGTACCGCTTGCCAGGCGATTTCTCGAGGCATTTCAGGCAGATCGTCTCCAGGTCGCGCGGGACGTCGGGCCGGAGCCGTCGCGGGGATACGGCTTCGGTGGAGGTGACGAGCTTGAGGGTCTCCATCGCCGACTCACCTACGAACGGCGGCTTGCCCGTCAACGCCTGGTAGAGGATCGCTCCCAATGCATAGGTGTCGGCGGCCGGTCCGACCTGCTTCGAATGGCCCTCGGCCTGCTCCGGCGCCATGTAGCTCGGCGTGCCTATTGTCTGGCCGGTAACCGTACACCCCGAGTCGGAGTCCAGGAGCTTGGCCAGACCGAAGTCGCTGACCTTGGGCACTCCGTCGGCGGTCAGGAGAACGTTGCCGGGCTTGAGGTCGCGGTGGACGACCCCGGCCTGGTGGGCGGCGTGAACGGCGCGGGCGAGGGTTTCGACCAGCGCGGCAGCCTCGCGCGGGGCCATGGGTTTTTCGACCAGCCGCTGGGCGAGGCTGCCGCCTTCGGCGAATTCGAGCGAGAGAAAGGGGCGATTCTCGTGCTCGCCGAACGTATGGATGGCGATGATGTTCGGGTGTCGCAGCCGGGCGACGGCGTGGGCCTCGGCCTGGAATCGGTCGAGCTGATCCGACGTGGCGTGCTGGCCGGCGGCCAGCGTCTTGATTGCCACGATGCGGCCAAGTTTCTGGTCGCAGGCCTTGTAGACGACGCCCATCCCGCCACGGCCGAGGAGAGCGATGACCTGATAGCCGGTGATGGTTTCGAGTGGCTCGTCGGCATTCTTGTTGCGTTCGGCCAGAACGTGTGTCGTCGGCGCGATGGCCGCATCGATACCGAGCTGGACCAGGATCAACTGGGCGAGGTCGGGAAATCGTGCGCAAAACTCGTGGGGATCGAGAGCTTCGCCAATTTTCTGTCGGAGGACGTACTCCTGGTAGATCAGGTCGAGGATCGCCTGGGCATCGTCGCGGAGGACGGGAGACCGAGCGAGATAGTCTTCGACGGGGATGCGTTCGCCGCGGCTCCAGCCTGATTGCTGATCGTCGAGGGCACGGTCGAGCAGGCGTTGGATTTCCGGGTCTCGGGATGCGCCGTCTGCCGCGATCATGAAGTTTCTCCCATCAGGACGACTGCGATCATTCATCCTCCGTGCGGGATAAGAGACGACGTTTTGGTCGGGAGGGCGAGCCTCCGTGCGAGCCGGCGAGGGGCAGGGCCGGAAGCGATCCTCGTTTTCGGAGACTCGGACGGAGGCTCGCCCTCCCATTTGCGGCTTGGTGCCATGCACAAGGTCGAATCAATCGTTCTCGGGAGCTCGGACAGAGCCTCGCCCTCCCAAGAGGGATCATCCCGATGCGAGAGAAGTCTAAGCATGCCCCACCACCGGCGGGTACCGGTAGGGCGAGGCTCCGTCCGAGCCGACATGGCTCGCCTACTGACGTATCTCGGTTCACGACCACGATAAGACATTCAGCTCGCCCTGATATGGCCATTCGTCGGCGTGGTTCACCAGGCCGGCACGTACGGGATTATTACGGACATACAACCACTTCTCTTCGTAGCTCTCGTCGGACCGCAATCGTCGATCCCAATGATCCACTTGCCATTCTTGGGACGGGACACAGCGCTTCGACGTGAAACGGGATTTCCAGTAGCGGACCCAGTTATCCAGGGAGATCTCCAGTTCGACCGGGTGCGGCAAAGAGGTGGACATGATCCGGCATCAGGACGTAGCGTCCGACGACCCAGGCTCTGGCTTCCTCCCAGACGCCGCACAAAGCAACATGATTTTCCGACGACGCCAGCCAGGGGCGACGGCTCTTCGTACATACCGTCACGAAAACAATGGTGGGATGAGTCGAGTCGATCCGCACACCGTGAGCTGGCTTCCTTCGCGAACGCATGGCCGATCTCCTAGTCAAGTGACCGGTCGCTCGGACCAGGATTGTTTCATTCTTCGACTTCGACCGCGGACGGGAGTGCGAGGCTCCTGCCGAGCCGCTTCATCCCTCACCGGTTACAGTCAGGTCGGACGGAGACTCGCCCTCCCGCCCGAATCCTTCAGCCCTATGCCGGCTCGCACGGAGGCTCGCCCTCCCACAGGACCCTTCACCTCGGGTTCCGTCACTCTCTGTTGCGGTTGTCCGCACGCATGTGATCCCTGACTCGCGCGACGGCCCGGTTCAGCCGCATCCGCGCCGCATCTCCGGCGAGGCCGAGTTTCTGCCCGATCTCCGTCCAGGGCACGTCATCGAGCCACATCGTGAGGATCTCCAGCTCCTCCTCCGAGAATTGTTCCTGGATCGCCTCGACCAGGTCCTGGTCGGCGACTTCGTTCTCAGGGGCCGGGCCGGGGTGAATCCATCCCGCCTGCTCGAAATCTTCGATCAACTCGCGGAGTCTCACGCTGGATCGGCTGGCTTTCGTCGCGACGTTGAAGCGAACCATCACATAAAGGAGCTTTTCCAGGTCCTGGGGCTGATCGAACCGGTAACGGTTCTCCCTCAATCCCTGGAACAGGCTTCGGAAGACGGATTGGCAGACGTCCGACGAGCCGAGATCGTGTCGAATCTCGTCCGATTTCCCATGCAGGCGCATCCGGATGCGGGCCACGCGCTGAATGAACGGCGCGATGCACTGCACCAGTTCGGTCCAAGCAGCTTCGTCCCCCGATCGGGCGCATCGAATAAGGTCGAGGACATCAGGGGGCAGGGGCATGGGTCGCTCCGCGCGTCGAGCGTTCCGAGGATCGGGGTTCGAGCTTCTTGCGAAACGATTCGAGGGCGGCAGGCCGATCTCGGCCCACCCGCCCAGAGGAGCCCTCGCTCATGGATTCGGTGAGGCCAGGAGCTCGTCCCAGGTCGAGACCCGGAGCAGGCGGTGGAGGAGTTGACGCAGCCGCTCCCGGTCGGTCAGGGCGCTGATCTCGGCCTCCACGTGCTCAGGGGGTTGACCAAGCTTGTCGCGGCCGAGGCTGAGCAAGAGACTCCGATCTTCCTCGGCCGCGGCCTCGGCGCGCCCCGCGGCGAGTCCCCTCCCGTAGATCCCCTGATAAACCGACGACTCCTCGATTCCATGGATTCCGAAGATCATGGTAGAAACCCCCTCGGTGAGCTGGTTGACTTGCTCCTCCGGATAGTTCAAGCCCATCAAGACTTTCATGGCCGCCCACAGGGTCTCCTGCAAATCGGAATCGGCTTCTTGCCTCAATCGCCGCGCCACGGCTGCCAAGACATCGGGCAACCGCTCGGGAGCGACGTTCGACACCGGGGCCAGCGGCAGGATCGGCAGGCCCGCCGCCAACAGGTGCTCCGGCGGCTGCTGCCAGACCCGGATGACGTCATAACCGAACCAGAGATAGCGGCCCTTGCCGGGGAACGACTCCTCGTAGGTCCCGGTCAACTCCGGTCCGTCGGCCGCGGGCCGCAGCAGCACGACGACCGTCCAGACCGGCACCCGGTGCCGCCGGCGCAGCAACGTATTATACCAGTGCGCCCGCTCCAGAAGCGTCAGGTCTCGTCCGGCCAGGATCTCGGCGTGAACGATGAGCGGCTCTTCGCCGCCGATCCGCACGACCTTGTCGGCCTCGGCGGTGACCGTCGAGACGTTCGAGTCGATCACTTCCACCTGGCTCGGGTCCGATACCGGAACGCCCAGGAACTCCAGCCACGCGGCTGGCGCTAGCTCGAGTAGCTCCCGCATCGTCGAGTCAAACGGCTTGGACATCGCCGGCCTCCAACACGCAATACATACGACCGCGCCTCTCGGGAGGGCGAGCCTCCGTGCGAGCCGACCGTGGGGAAGAGGCTCGGACGGAGCCTCGCCCACCCGAATTCCGATCCCCATTTCCGTGGAGTGATACAGAGCGAAGAAAGCGTCGCCCCGCCTCGCCATCGGGCCCTGCCTTTTCGGCGTACCGCGAGTTCTCCATTTTTTCTTGTTCGTTTCGGGCATCTCAGCGCGGTACCAATAGTGGACCTTCTTCGACGGACGCAGATGGAAGTCACGACGAATGCATGGATGGGCACAAAGCGAGCCGAGCCTGGCTTGCGCGGAGTCGTGTCCGAAGACGATCGTAGCCAATCATCGACGAGGTTCACGCCGACGGATCGGCAGCGACGCCGGATCCTTATTCGGAAATGGCATTGTACCATCATCGGGAGCCTGCACCATGTCCCGGAGCGATTCTTTTCGGTTTCGACGCGGGAGGATGTTTTCGAGCCGTCTCAATCGCCGGCTGCCGGTGATGGAGATCCTGGAGCGCCGCCAACTCCTGGCGACTGATATGTGGAACAGTCCCAGCGGCGGCTCCTGGGACTTGCCCGGCAACTGGAACCGAACGGCCTGCCCGGCCCGGGCGACGACGTGATCATCAACGACTTGAACGCCGGCGCCGCCGTGACGATCAGCTCGAACGTCGAGTCGGTCAATAGCATCACGGCCACCGGCCTGTTGGACATCTCCGGCGGCGGACTGACTGTCGCGGCCAACTCGACGATCAGTGGCGGCTTGACCATGACCGGCGGGTCGCTGACGACCAGCGGGTCTGAGGTCACGATGTCGGTCACGGGGACAACGACGATCTCGGGGGTGAGTCTCAAAGCCCAGAATGGGGCGACTCTAAGCCTGGCTGACCTAACCAGCTACACATCAACCGCGAATTTTGCCACGAGCACGTTTCAGGCGTCTGGGGCTAACAGCGTGCTGTCCTTGCCCGAACTCGCCTCGATAGCGGCGCAGGCGACCTATCCCCTACAGGTCCAGGTCCAGGCCTCGTCCGGTGGGGAGGTCTCGATGCCGATGCTCTCGCAGATCTCGGCATGTCTCCAGGTCCAGAGCACCGGCGCGGGGAGCGTGATCGACCTGTCCGCATTGCAGGACTTCAGCTCCCAACTCAACGTCTACGGCGATCCGGGGACGTTCACGGTCACCGACCAGGGGACCTCCTGGACCCCGTGCTGACCACCTTCAACGACGTGACCGTGACGCTGGACGGCACCGGTACCTTGAGCACTAACAAGTGGGCAACGCTAACGAATAGCGATCTGACGATTACCGGGGGATCGTACTCCTTTCTCATCCTGGCGGATCTCGACACCTCGAACCTCGACGTCCAGGCCAACGCTAGTCTGGCCCTACCGGCGCTCTTCAACTACACGTTGAGGAATAACTTCGCCACGACCACGTTCCAGGCGTCTGGGGTCAATGGCGTACTGTCGCTGCCGAACTTGACCTCGATAGCGGCGCAGGCGACCTATCCCCTACAAGTCCAGGTCCAGGCATCGTCCGGTGGGGAGGTCTCGATGCCGATGCTTTCGCAGATCTCGGCATGTCTCCAGGTCCAGAGCACCGGCGCGGGGAGCGTGATCGACCTGTCCGCATTGCAGGACTTCAGCTCCCAACTCAACGTCCACAGCGATCCTGGGACACTCACGGTCACCGACCAGGGGGCCATCCTGGACCCCGTGCTGACCACGCTCAAGAACGTGAGCGTGACGGTGGACGGGCCGGGCAGTGTACTGCAGCTACCGGTGTTGACGACCTTCACTGGCGACACGCTGACGGTGAGTGATGGGGGATACCTCGAATTCGGGACGACCATCGTAAGCATGCCTTCCTCAGGGACGAGGAGCCTCATCAACGTCCCGCAGTTGCCCCAAGAGATCCCTCTCAACTTGGGGACCAGCGGAACGCTTACCGATGCGACGTTCAACATTCCGCAAGGCGACAATGTTGAACTGACTGGTGGAACCTACGTGGGTGCCGTCTTCAACATTGCTCAAGGCGACAATGTTGAACTGACTGGTGGAACTTATGTGGGTGCCGTCTTCAACGTGGGCCAGGGGGCGGTACTCGACCTCACCGGCGGCCAAACCGTCACCTATTCGGGGACACTTACCGGTTCGGGGAGCGGTACGATTCAGTTCAGCGGAGGCACGTTCACTGTGGGCGTGGGAGGGGTTACCCTGGACTTTCCGGAAAATCTGTTCCAATGGACCGACGGAGCGATGGAACTGACCGGAGGCGATGCGACGAACCTGGGTACCATCAATCTCTCGGGTTCCAACCAAACGCAGATCTACGCCGACGGGACCTTGTTCGACTACGGCACCATCATCCAGAGCGGGACGGGGAATTTCGGCCTGCACAGCGACAACGTCACGCCGACGACGCTAATGATCGAACCCGGCGGTTCCTACCTGATCGAATCCGACGCCGGGATTAACAACCTGTACAACACGAATGTCATCGACAACGCCGGCACCATTCGAGAAGACCGCAGGCACCGGTACTGACGCTCCTGGGTTCAGGGTCAGTTCATCAACACCGGCACTATCGAGGCCGATTCGGGAACTCTCAGTCTCTGCAGGCACGATCGCGCAGGTCTCGAGCAGCACTCTCACCGGCGGAACCTGGAACGCTCTCAACGGCTCGACCCTCGCCTTCCCAAGCGGAACCAGCATCACGACCAACCAGGCGAACATCTCCCTTGACGGCACGGGGGCGACGATCGCCGCGATCTCGGGCCTGGCGAGCAGCAGCGGCAGCCTCTCGCTCACCAACGGAGCCAGTTTCACGACCACCGGCGACTTCAGCAACACCGGCAGCCTGACGACTCGGCGCGGGCAGCACGCTCGCCGTCGACGGGAACTACACGCAGGGCTCTTCCGCCTCGCTCACCATCGGCCTCGGCGGCGCCGCGTCGGGCAACGAGTACGGCCAGCTCGCCATCACCGGCAGCGCCGCGCTCGCCGGCTCGGTGAATGCGTCGACCGCCAGCGGCTTCACCCCGATGGTCGGCGACAGCTTCCCGATCGTGACCTATGCCAGCGAGACCGGGGGCGATGGCCTCTCGTTCACCGGCGTCAATAGCGGCGCGCTCTCCATCTTCCAGCCGGTCGTCGGCCCGATCAACATCACGCTCAGCACCGTCACCAGCCCGGCCAATCTCGTCGTGCAGCCGTTCTCCGTCGCGGCCAACGCCGTGGTCGGGCAGGACCTCACGGTGACCTACCAGGTCGATAACGAGAGCAGCAACGCCGTCAACGGCACCTGGACCGACTCGGTCTATCTCTCGACGCAGCCGACGCTCAACGCCGAGCTCCGTCCTGCTCGGCCGGGTGCAGCAGAGCGGCGTCGCGGCCGAACGGGCAATACTCCCAGACGGTGACCGGAACCGGTGCCGGGCCTGCCGCCCGATGATTATTACGTGGTCGTCCTGGCCGACAGCCTCGGCCTCGTGCCCGAACTGAACCGCACCAGCACCGAGCTGGCGTCGACGAACCCCGTGCAGGTCACCGTGCCGGCGCTCGATCTGGGCAGCCCGATCTCGGGCACGATCGGCGACGGCCAGAGCCTCTATTATCAGCTCACCGTGCCCGCCGGGCAGGACGTCGCGATCTCCGCCGGGTTCGCCGCGCTTCAAGGGGGCGAGCTCTATGTCGGGTACCAGAGTATCCCGTCATCGAGCGCGAACCTGGCCTCCTCGACCTCGCCGACTCAGACGACGCAGCAGGTCGTGATTCCCGACACCCAGGCCGGGACGTATTACATCCTCGTTCAGGGCGATACGGGCTCGGGCAGCGGCCAGCCGTTTACTCTGTCGGCCAGGAGCTTGCCGCTCCAGGTTACGAGCGTCGGGCCGAGCCAGGCCGGGAACTCGGGGACGACCACGCTGACCATCCAGGGGGCCGAGTTCACGGCCGGGACGACGGTCAGCCTGGTTCCCCATGGCGGCGGTTCATCGATCGCCGCGACGCAGGTGACGTTCCAGTCCAGCACGACGCTGTTCGCCCAGTTCAACCTGGCCGGCGCGGCGGCGGGCGGTTATGACGTCGTGGTCACCAGCGGCGGGCAGAAGGCGACGGATCCCTCGGCGTTCACCGTGACCAGCAACGCCACGCCCGGCCACATCACCTACAACCTGAGCGTGCCGTCGATCTCGCGGCCGGGGCGCATCGCCTATCTGACGCTCACCTACTCGAACGACGGCGGCTCGGATGCCCTGGCGCCGCTGTTCGTCGTCGCGGTCACGAGCGACAACGCCACGATCGGGCTGCCGGGCCAGACCAGCTTCTCGGGGTCGAGCGTGCAGGTCCTCGGGCATCGAGAATTCCGGGTCCGGCCGGGACGCTGCCGCCGGGGTTCCAGGGCACGATCGAGATCCCCTACGAATCGACGACGCTCACGCAGGGCGCCTCGATCGATTTCAGCTTGCAGGTCCTCACGGGCGACAGCACGCCGATGGACTGGTCGTCGCTGGAATCGAGCCTCCAGCCGTCGTATATCCCGAATTCCGCCTGGCCGGCCGTCTTCGCCAACCTGACCGCGGAGTTCGGCTCGACGACGGCCAGCTACCTCGGTTATCTCGACAGCGAGGCCACCTACCTGAGCCGGCTCGGCGAGTACACCGACGACGTCCAGCGCCTGTTCGCCTTCGCGATCAACACGGCCAACGACGCGCTCACGAACGGTTCGCTCGACTCGGTCACCGACGCCTCGTTCCCCGTCCCCGGCGCGATCCCGCTCGATTTCGTCCGCCAGTTCAACGCCTCGATCTCGGGCCGCGACACGATGGGACCGTTCGGCCTGGGCTGGACCGATAACTGGCAGATCACCGCCAGCGCCGACAGCCAGGGGAACGTCACGATCAGCGACGACGGCTCGCTGCTCTACTTCGCCAAGAATTCCGACGGCAGCTATACCGATGCGCCCGGCGAGTACGGCACCCTGACGCTCACCAGCGGCGCCTACCAGTACGTCCAGACCGACGGCACGATCATCGCCTTCAACACCAACGGCACGCTCGACTACGAGCAAGACACCAACGGCAACCGGATCACGGCCGGCTACAATTCCAGCGGCGAGCTGACCAGCCTGACCGCCTCGAACGGCTCGGCGATCGCGATCGCCTACAACGCCCAGGGCCTCATCAGCTCGATCACCGAGCCCGGCGATCAGACGACCACGTACACGTACGACGCCAGCGGCCAGCACCTGCTGACCTTCACCGACGTGTTCGGCAAGACGACCTACACCTACGCGACCGGCCCGACCGCGGCCGACGCCAACGCCCTGACCTCGCTCACCTTCGCCGACGGCACCGGCATCGAGTGGTCCTACGACGCCCAGGGCCGGCTGGCGAGCACGGGCCGGCTCAATGGGACAGGTCCCGAGGCCGAGGTCGAGACCTACGCCTATCCCGCGCCGGGCGAGTACACCGTCACCAACGCCGACGACGACACGACGACCACCCTCAACGACGACCAGGGCAACCTCGGCGAGACGATCGACGCCCTGGGGAACATCACGCGCTATGCGTATGATTCCAACGACAACCTGATCAAGGTCATCGCGGCCGACGGCACGACCACGACCTACCAGTACGACGCCAACGGCAACATGACCAGCGAGACCGATCCGCTCGGCTACACGATCTCCTTCACCTACAACGCGCTCGCCGAGCCGCTGACCTTCGTCAACCAGGAAGGCTACACGACCACCTACCAGTACGACGCCAACGGCAACCTGCTCGAGACCACGAACCCCGACGGGACGACCCAGCAATACGTCTACAATTCCCTGGGCGAGGTGACCTCCTCGACCGATCCCGACGGCCAGACCATCACCTACGCCTACAACACCAACGGCCAGCTCATCGACCGAGAACCTGCCCGGCGGCACGTCGGATACCTACACGTACGATAGCCACGGCAACATGCTCACGGCCGACGGCCCCGGCGGCGACTGGTCGTTCACCTACAACAGCCAGAACCTGCCGACGACCATCGTCGAGCCCTACGGCACGCTCACGGTCCAGTACGGCATCGACGGCAACATCACCCAGATCGTCGATCAGACCGGATTCACGGTCAATTACGGATACGACGCGGTGGGCCGGCTCAGCCAAGCTGACCGACGCCAGCGGCAACCTGATCGAGTCGTACACCTACGACCCGGCCGGGAACCTCCTCAGCGAGACCAAGGGGAACGGCACGAGCACGACCTACCAGTACAACGCCGACGGCGACATCACCGAGATCACCAACCTCGCGCCCGGCGGCTCGATCAACTCGCAAATGACGTACGCCTATAACGCGGTCGGCGAGGTCACCTCGATGACCACCGGCGGCGTGACGACGACCTACGGCTATGACGCCGATGGCGAGCTGACCTCCGCCTCCTCACCCGGCGACACGATCCTCTACGCCTACGACCCCGACGGCAACCGGACCTCCGTCACCGACAACGGCGTCGTCACGAATTACGTCTCGAACGACGTCAACGAGTACACCAGCTCCACGACCAACGGCGTGACCACGACCTACCAGTACGACGCCAACGGCAACCTGATCGCGGCCACGACGGGAGGGCAGACGACCACGTACACGTTCAACGCGCTCAACCAATTGACCGGCGTGAGCGGTCCGAACGGCACGTTCTCGTACACGTATGACGCGCTGGTTATCAGATCTCCTCGACGGTCAATGGCCAGACGACCAACAACCTGATCGATCCCTTCGGGCTGGGGAACGTCGCGGCGCAGTTCGATAGCTCGGGGAACCTGGTCGCGGATTACACGTATGGGCTGGGGCTGGTCAGCCAGGTCACCGCGAGCGGGACGGCGTACTACTATGATTACAATTTGCAGGGATCGACGGTCGGGATCACGAATTCGGCCGGGGCGTATGTCAACCAGTATAGCTACGATCCCTTCGGGCAGGTCACGACGATCAGCGCGGAGATTGCGAATCCGTTTACGTTTGTGGGGCAGTATGGGGTTTCGAGCGATGGGAATGGTCTGAACATGCGGGCTCGGTATTATGATCTGAGCACGGGGCAGTTCATGTCGAACGATCCTCTCGGTCTCGGTGGTGGGGAGACCGAACATCGGCGGTACGCTGGGAACGACCCGATATTTCACGATCCGATGGGCTTGACTGGGCGGCCGTCGGTGAGGTTCTCGGGGCGTTATCGGCGGGCTTGCTTATGGGGTGGCTGGCGAATTCGCTGGGGGCCCTAGTGGTGCGTACTTATGGGGCTCATACGGAGCTGGGGTTGGAGCGTACTTCGGCTCACAGTTCGGTAATTGGCTCGAGTCCAAACAAGACCCTTACCAGATCAGGACAACAGGAATTGGTTGGAGAAGTGGTTGTTTCCGCCCGCATGGGGTGAGCCTCGTCCAATCCACCTAAGCCGCCATCGCCCAAGCTGCCCAAGCCGCCATCGCCCAAGCCGCCAAACCCCCCGGCCCTCCTGGCCCAAAGCCCCCGCCCAGCAACAACCAACCCCCCCACGACCCCAACGACCTCCTCGGCCCCTCCGGCTACGGCTCCGCGGGATACCTCACGCCCGGCGGAGCCCTCCCCTACACGATCGAGTTCTCCAACGAGAAGACCGCCGAGGTCCCCGCGGACAACGTCGTCGTCACCGAGCAGCTCAGCCCGAACCTGGATTGGAGCACGTTCCAGCTCGGCACGATCGGGTTTGGCAGCTACGTCGTCAACGTGCCGCCGGGCTTGACGTCGTACAGCACGCGGGTCGATGCCACGGCCACGCTCGGCGTGTATGTCGACATCGACGCCAGCCTGAACCTGAGCACCGGCCTGCTGACGGTCACGTTCACGTCGCTCGACCCGACGACGCTGGATACGCCGTCGAACCCGCTCGTCGGCTTCCTGCCGCCCGACACGGACCCGCCCAACGGCGAGGGGTACATCAACTACACGATCCAGCCCAAGGCGGGCCTGGCCACCGGCGCGGCGATCGACGCCCAGGCGAGCATCGTCTTCGACACCAATGCCCCGCTCGCCACGCCGCAGGTCGTCAACACCATCGACGCCGGCCCGCCGACGAGCGCCGTCGCCGCGCTCCCCGCGACCACGACCACGCCCAGCTTCACGGTCTCCTGGTCCGGCTCCGACGGCGCCGGCCCGGGCATCGCCGGCTACGACGTGTATGTCTCCGACGACGGCGGCGCGTTTCACGCTCTGGCAGTCGGACACCTCGGCGACGTCGGCGACCTACACCGGCCAGGTCGGCCACACCTACGCCTTCTACAGCGTGGCGACCGACAACCTCGGCCTCGTCCAGCCGACGCCGACCTCCGCCCAGGCGACGACCCGGGTTAAGTCCCAACCGTCACGCCCACGCCGACACCCACTCCGACACCCACGCCCGACCCCGACACCACACCGACCCCGACACCCACGCCCACTCCAACGCCTCCCACGATCATCAGCGAGCAGGTCCTGTTCACCCGCAAGCTCAACAAGCGTGGAAAGCCGGCGGGTAAGCCGGTGCTGAGCGGGTTCGAGCTCGAGTTCAGCTCGGCGATGAACGCGGCCACGGCGGGGAATGCGAGCAACTACCAGTTGGGTTGGACCTCCACCAAGAAGGTCAAGAAGAAGGTCGTGACGATCCTTCATCCCGTCGCGTTCCGCGTGCAGTACAGCGATTCGAACGATTCGGTGAGCCTGCTCCTGAGCGGGAAACAGGCATTCGCGCAAGGGCGGCCAGATCACGGTGATCGCCGCGCCTCCGGATGGGGTGAGCAGCGCCGCGGGCGTCTTGCTGGATGGGAACGATGAAGGCGTCGCGGGCGACAACGGCGTGTTCACGATCCTGCCCAAGGCGCGGGGGATTACGCGGGGGTAGGTTGGATTTTCCTGTCGCGTTCCGTCAGCGGGGCCGATGCCGGAATGCCCACTCCCCCTGGAACGAGGAATTCGGCGTCACAATGACTTCGCGGCGTTGACCAAAGGAGCTGACCCTGTTGGCTCTTGGACCAAGATTGGTGGGCGCCACCGCGATCCTGTTCCGAGCCCGCAGTTCAAGCAAGTGCATCAGCCCAAGAATGCACTCACTGGCGCTTCGGGCTTGTAGGATCGGAGTTCACCAATCTCGGCCCATGAGCCACTCTGTTTGGGGTTCGCTCGCTCGATTTTCGAGTGACGCTCTCAGCGCGTCCTCCTTCCCACGGTGGGCATTTTTGACTCCGGCACGCAGAGCCCTTCTAGTGAGCGTTGCAGAGAAAACTTAAGCTCCTGATCGTCAGCGCGCGTTTGGTGTCGCGCCGGCTGCCCTCCCGCGGCCTGAAGGGCCGCAGGAGTCCAGCCCAGGGAGAATCCCTGGGTTGCGGCCACCGGCCAGAACCCGCCGGCCTGAAGGGCCGGAGGATGTCGGTCCCCGTTCCTGCGGCCCTTCAGGCCGCGGCTGCTTGGGGCCTTCGACGCCCCCGGGATTCTCCCTGGGCTGAGTTCCTGCGGCCCTTCAGGCCGCGGGTTTGGCAAGCAGGGCTCGATCCGTCGTTCCCTGGCTCAACGCCCGGGCTTACCTTTTCTATGCAATGCACAGTAAAGGCGATGGGTCCTGTTCCTGGCGATCGAAACAATGACGGACCTGACTCCTGATCGGGATTCAGGGCTTGGCTCCGTTCGACTCAATGAGCCGATGGAACTCCGGGAGGTCGCGAAGGATCTCAAGATTCCGGATCTTTCCTGGCATCATCGCGAACGGCGGGGTCTTTGAAGAGCCCGCGTTGGCGGCGGATTTCAGCGACGGCAAGGCGTTCGCGATGTCGGATTCCACGAGGCGGCATGCTGGTCGGCGAGATGCGAGTGTCCTTTGGGCCGCAGCCGCCCAGAGGGAAAAGAGGTAGCCACATTGTAACGATCTTCGCCGGAGATCGCTTGTGCCGGATTCAGAGACTGGACCTGGGCCTGGGCATGGTCTACTTCGCCGACGTGAGCCAGCTCGATCGCCAGTTTAACATGATACCCCGAGGGAACGGGTTCCGTGGACAACGCGATGACGTGGGTCCAGTCGTCGGCCGATTCACGATGTTTTCCGCCCCGGAGAGGGCCAACGCACGATTCCCGTGGAGTCTAGGCAGACGTCGCGGGCTCCCCCATCGTTGGGCTCGAGACGAAGGTACTCCTCGACCAGGGCCAGCCCGGCCTTGGCCCGATCGATCGCGTGCTTGAATCGTCCCGTATGGAACAGCAATCCGCTCCAGTTCATGTAAACTCGACCCAGGCCGATGTGATTGTGCTGTTTGCGGGGGCTTCTGCAAGCGTTTCTCAGCCTCACGAAACCGCGTCTCAGCCTGCGAATACTCGTCCATACTCCAGAGGGTGACTCCGCTGTTCATGAGCGTTTCGGCGTGCCTTGGTATCAAGCCGACGAACTGGGCGGGGGGTCGAGCTGCCCGCGAATCTCGATGGCTTTCCCGTAGGGGACCCGGGCCTCGGCGTAGCTTCTCCCGAGCGCAGGGGCTCGCGTAACTATCGTGGCAAGTCGCCACCAGCTCCTGGTGGGACATTGTCGGGCGTGGCGCGGGCGAGGACCTCGGACAGGCTGGCCGTTTTTTCACTGGCCGCGACGGCTTCATCGGTGCGGCCCTGGGTCTCCAGGTAGACCCCGAGCCTGAGGAGCACACGACCTGGAGTCCCAGGTACTCGGTGTTCTCGGGAGCTTCCCACCGCAGGCCCTCGATGAGATCAGGGCCCGGCGGACCAGCCTCTCGGCTTGATCGGCATTCACGACCTGGGTCGTGGAGAGCCTTCCCAACGCACCCGCGGTACCAGCCCGGATGGCCGATCGTGCGTATCGTCCCGCTGGAGGATATTCTCGTAGAAAGCGAGCGCGTCCTCGATCCCAGCGCCGCCAGCTCCCCATTCGAGGCGTCCCGGCAAATCGGGGTTCGCTGTA
>CAWJTV010000033.1:0-583472 GCA_963845755.1 uncultured Planctomycetota bacterium | reverse complement strand
GGGAGTTGGGGTGGGCGTCGGCGTATTGGTCACGGTGATCGTGGCCTGCGCCGCGGAGGGCGTGGGCTGGACGTTGCCGGCGTTGTCCGTGGCGACGCTGTAGAAGGCGTAGGTGTTGCCGGCCTGGCCCGAGAAGGTTGCCGATGGGTCGGAGGTGGTGAGGGTGGTGAAAAGCGTAAACGGACCGCGATTCTCGGACACGTAGATCGCAATCGAGGCGAGCCCGGAGGGGGTGCTGCCGTCGGCGCCGGATGGGTCGGAGGCGGTCACGGAGACCGTGAAGCTAGTGGATGTGGTGGTCGTGGGCCGGGGATCGACCGCGCTGGTGGGTAGGGTCGTGTCCATCAGCCAGGAGGTCGCGAGAGAGCCGGCGCCGGGGTTGCCGTCCTGGTCGTCGATGTTGGCGGCGTTGACGGTGAGCGTGTAGTTCCCCTCGGCGGCGGTCAGCCCGGCCACACCACCGATCGCGTATGTCGAGGTCGTGCCCGGGACGAGCGAGAGCGTCACGCCGCTGTCGATCAGGTTCGCCCCGCCGTTGTCGGTCATGGTCCAGGCGCCGGGCTGAGGCTGCTGGTGTTGATCGGCCTGTTGAAGGTGACATCGATGGTCGATACGGCCGTGTTCCGCGAGTTGGGTGAGACTGCCGCGATCGAGCTGATGCTCAGTGGAGAGGCAATCTGGATCGTGGCCTGAGCGGCTGTCGGCGTGGCCTGGACGTGGCCCACGTTGTCATGAGCGATGGTGTAGAAGGAATAGGTGTGGCCGGGGAGGACCCAGAGCGTAGCCGATGTCTCGGTGAGCCCGGTGAAGGCCGGCAGGAATGCACCGCCGTCAAGGGAGACGTAGAGATCGTAGCCGGCGATGCCCGAGCCGCCGGCCTCGTCCTGGCCCGACCAGGAGACCGTCACCGTCGAGTCGGTCGTCGTGGCTGGCAACGGATCGACCTGGCTGGTGGGCGTGCCGGCGTCGAGCGAGTTGTGGACGAGTGGGGTGTCCATCGGGTCGTTGTAGTCGAAGGTGATCTGGGCCTCGTTGGTGATGACCGTCCCCGAGGGCAGCCCGGCCAGAGGCTTGACCACGTAGCTCACCGATCCCTGGCCCCTTCCGGTCTCGTCGTCCGGATAGAGCAAGCCCAGAAGCGGGTCGTCGGGGAGCCAGCCGGTGGCGGGGTCGATGGCCTGGAGTGTGAGAGTGAAGGTGCGAGTGGCACGGTCGAGCGAGGCGTTGACGTCGGCTAGCAGGTCGACGCCGTTGGCCTTGATCGGCAGTGTCGTTTCGTAATGATCGAGGCCTGCCGGGATTGCGATGGTCTGGTCGGCAAAAGTGATCCCGGTCAGGACGAAAGTGGCGAGGTCGAGGTTCGGGTCAAGAGTGTCGGTGACGAGGATCTTCTGAGCTGGGGCAGTGGCTATGGGTTTGTTCTCAAAGAGGACCTGATAGGCAAGCGAATTGTCAGCCTGCACGAAGGCGGAGCCACCGAAGCCTGCGGGGGCGAGTTTGTCGTTGGGATCACTAGAGTAGTAGCGGTTGAACAGCGATCTGAACAGTCTGCTAAGAAACGGCCAAATTGGGTAGTTGTTCGAGGTAGGGATCACAAGATTCGGAGTCGGAATGAACCCCGGAATACGACGAAACCTCGGCCCCCACCCCGCGCCGATCCCCATACCGACCGGACGCCCATTCTTTAAGAGTAGGTTCAGTCCTCCTTCTCCCAAGCCGATTGCCAGTTGTACATCTGGGTCATCCCATTGAATACTAGACTGAACTCCAAAATCGATGACACTGGGACCCGCTTGGATCTCGAGATTTCCTGTGAGAGAAGTTCCTTCAGGCGTGCCCTCAAGATTCAGGTTTCCTCCGACGAAGAGCAGGTGACCTCCAATGCTAAGGGCGCACTCAACAATAAGTTACCGAATTTGGCTCTGTTTTCTGTGCGGTCGTATCTGATAATTCCACTCGCCGTGAAAACTGTTACGGCGTATGAGGACTTCGGATAATTGCATACTGGATACGGTCTTTGCCTTCTGGTAGTGATTCTCGTCGAGCCAAGCGTGAACTTCCAGGCCCTCCTTGGTTCGCGTGCAGCCGATCAGCTTGACGACGATCTCCAAGGTCTCCAGGGGAACACCTCGCCAATTGCGGGTGATGTGGCAAAAGAGCCGATGCTCGATCTTGTTCCACTTGCTCGTGCCCGGTGGATAGTGGCAAAGTTCCACTGCCAGGCCCGTTTCGTTGGCGAACTGTTGAACGGCCCACCTCCAGAGGCGCGTTCGCGGGCTGTTGCTGCCCCCACTGTCGGCCGTGATCAGCAACCGCGTCGCTCGCGGATATCTGGGTTGCCCCAGGCGCTCCCACCAGCGACGAATCGCGGCGACCGCGAACTCGGCCGTATCGTGGCTGATCCCCACCGACACGCCGGCTTCGTTGTGGGCCAGGTCGTAGACCCCGTACGGCACCGCCTTGCCGAGCTTCTTGTCCGGGAAGTCATGGGTCTTGACCTTCTTGGGGTCTCCCTTCCTCCGGTAACTGCGACCCGGATTCTTGAGATTTCCCAGGGGCTCTTTCTTCTTCGTATCCACCGATATGGTCGGCTGTCCCGCACGCTGGAAGGCGGTGACTCGCTTGCTGATGTGTCGGAATTGTGCATCACGATCCGGATGCTGCTTGCCTTCGATCGTCTTGCGGTTGGCTTGCAGGCTATAGCCGCACTCATGCAGGAGTCGGCCCACCGTGTTGGCGCTCACCGCGAACCCGTCTCGCGCCAACTCATCCGCCAACGTCCGCGTGCTCTTACACGTCCATCGGAGTGGCGACATGGGGTCGCCTCGCGCGCCGGCATCGACCAGCTTCTGCAGGGCTTCGACGAGCTTCGGCTGCTCGGACTCGCGGCATTTACGGCCGCCGCCAGACCGGCGTTGTTGGGTCGGCGGTGGCGAGTTGAGATCATCCAGTTCCCGAATCCCGGTTCGAATCGTGCGGTCCGACATCCCTGTAGCAGCAGCCACCGCTTCGATGCCGCCCCAACCGAGCGACCGCGCCTCCACTGCGGCCCATCGCCTTCGAGCGCGCTCATCCAAGTCCCCGACAATCGCGGAATACTTCTCACGAATCCATTCGACGACTTGTGTGTTCGGCATCCTCGGAAATATCATCCAACCTGCCGTCGTCCGTCAATACCAATTTCGGTAACTTATTGTTGAGCACGCCTAAATGTGCTCTTGAGTTTGTCCGACAGTGTTATGTCCTTCAAACCGAATAATCCTAGAGGGTCAAGGTTTAGTGCCGGACTATTATTCGAAATAATCCAGTTGATTTACACCACCTCCTATTCCAAGCGGATCTTGCGATGTAAAACGACCTATGGTCGGGGAGTAGTAGCGAGCCCTCATGACGCGCAGCGCATCTCCCTCATTCATCACTCCGTACTCTCCCACAAACTGGAACGGATTCGCTACCGTCTCGGACTTTCCTAGCGTCCCCCCAAAAGGATCATACGAATATGAGTTCAGCACGCTCCCATTGGCATCAGTGATCTCACTTGTGTTTCCGATTGCCGAGAACGTGTAATACCCCGCAGATCCCGTACTGTTAATTTGATCAAGCAACCCATACCCGTAGTCGTATCGGGCGACCAGATTTCCATTCCCGTCGTACTCCGCCGCCACGTTCCCCAGACCAGTCGGATCGATCAGATAGCTTGTCGCGGAACCATTGTGACTCGACCCGACCTGGTTCCCGAGCGGGTCGTACTGATACGCCCACGTATCCGTCGGCGTGTTCACGCCGACCAGATGGTTCTCGGCATCGTAGGAGTAGGTCGTCGTCACGCCCTTCTCGGTCTGCGAGATCATGTTGCCGTCGGCGTCGAAGGCGTAGGTCACGTCGCCGACCTGGGTGTACTGGTTCATGTCGTTGGTCGTGTAGTCGGTCTCCACACCGTTGTCGGTCACGCGGATACGGTTGCCGACCTCGTCGTAGTCGTAGGTGACGATATGACCGTCGGGGTAGGTCACGCTCGTGAGCTGGCCCAGGGCATCGTAGCCGTAGGAGAAGGTCCCGTCCAGCGTGGTCATCGAGGTGCGGCGGCCCGAGATGTCGTAGGTGTAGTCATAGCGCGACAGGATGGTCCCGTCGTCCCGCAGGTTGACGAGATGGATCACGTTGCCGGCATCGTCGTATTCGTAGGTCGTGTAAACGCCGTTGCCGAGCGTCTTCTTGCTCAACCGGCCCGCGGCGTCGTACTCGTAGTGCACGAGTAGCGCGCCGGTACTGTCGGTCATCGTGTCGAGCCGGCCGATGGCGTCGTACTGATAGTGCACAACCATGCCTGTTTCATCGGTGCGGGACCTGCGACGACCGGCTGCGTCATAAGTGTAGGTGAACCAGTGACCGCCAGGATACGTGATCTTCATCAGGCGGTCCGTCTGCGCGTCGTAGATCATCGAGGTCGTCCCGGACGCGTCTGTGGCCGATGTGAGGTCCCCCACAGTATCGTAGGTATAGACGAAATCGACTCCCGGTGTCGTGTCATAATCCTTGCTCAATACCTCGCCCGCGGCGTTGTAGGTGTAGGTGACCGTCTCGCCACGGCGGTTGGTGGCGGTCAGGACGTCGCCATGGGCGTCGTAGGTATAGGTCTCTTCCGTGCCGTCGGCATAGGTGGCGGAAGTCAGGTTGCCGTGGCTGTCGTAGCCGTACTGGATGCCGTTGCCGCGTGCGTCGGTGAAGGACGTCAGGCGGTTGAAGGTGGTCCCGTAGGTGTACGTCGTACTGAGGTTAAGGGCGTTGGTGATCCGGATAATGTTGCCGTTGTTGTCGTACAGATAGTGGTACGGCTCTCCGCCCGATCCCGTCAACCCATCGAGCTGGAAGCGGGAGTCATAGCTCAAATCGACGATACGTCCCGCGCCGTCGCGGACCTGCACAAGCTGGCCGCCCAATCCAAAGCGAAGGGTTGTGTTCCGGCCGGTCGCGTCGGTCATCACGACGGCCCCGGGGGACGGATACGCGAATGTCACTCGCTGGGCATCTCCGTCCTGCTTCGTTTCCGTCAGCCGTCCCTGAGTGTCATAAGAAAAGTAATCGTGCGAATGATCCGGGTATGCGACCGACAGCAAGGCGTAGGAGCGCGGGTCGGGCAACTGGAGCGACGCCGCGAAATGGCCCCTTGCATCGATGGGCTGGAAAAGCACCGTGGTGGGCGACACGTAGGTGTATGTCGTCACGAGATCGCCAGGAGCGGTGACCTGGGATAGCTGGCCGTTACCGTCGTACTGGTAGGTCGTGACCAGGTCGTCCGCGCTGCCGGGACCGACCGTGTCAGTAAGCTTCACCAGCGGGGTCTTACTGGGGTCCATGCCGAAATCGGCTGGCGCGTATTCGAGTAGGAACTGACGGCCGTCTGAGTGAGTGAGGCTGGTGAGTCGGCCGTAGGTGTCGTAACCCAGCGTGATGCTGTTGCCGTTGGTGTCCTGAACGAGCTCGAGTTTGCCCGAAGGATCGTTGAACTTCCACAGGGTGCCGTCCTGTTCGAGCACCTCAAGCAGGCCGCTCCCGCGAACCAACTGACCATAATCACCGGGCGAGGCCGTGTAGGAACCGCTGGCATTTCGAGTGAAATAGCGGTCCGCGCCTCCGGGACCGTGGATCACGACGTCGCCATTGTCGAGCACCTGGGCCTGGTAGTCCCAGTTGGTGCTCCATCCCCTGCCAAGCGTCCCCTGCGTGAACCGCGACACGAGATCTTGACCATAGGTCCGGCTGAACACCAGCGGCAAGCCCGGCGCGGAGGCGGCGGCATCGACCGCCCCTGCCAGGGAGCTGACCGGGCTCAGAGCGTCCGAAGCCTGTGCCACTTCGAAACCCCACAGGGAGCCCACGTCGGTGGTCGTTTGCCCCACCTCAGCGAGAGCATTGGCGTCCTGACCCATCGCCGCGACGTAGTCGGCCCAGAAGTCGCTGCCGACGTCGGTCCGGAGGTTGTATAGGATCGCGTCCCAGGCATCGGCGGGGATTGATGCCGGCCTGGCATTGTCGCGAATGTTCAGCCAGTCGATCATGAGGTACTCTTCGAACGTCGCCGTGTTGGGATAGAGCCGGAGCCTCACGTTGACGTTGCGGCTGCCAGACTGCGGCCGGTCGAAGACGATCCTCTCGGAGTTCGGAGGAGGGTCGCCGTGCGATGGTAAGTTGATCGGGTGCAATCGCGCCGATGCCAGCGATTATGCGGCATTTGAGGTCCTTCCCTTCGCTGTAGTCCCTTGAGTCCGCATCACGAGTGTCGCCTTCGATCCCAGGTAGGATTGATACACCTCGCTCCAGACCCCGCTCAAGTGGATCACCCGTAGGTTGACGATCCACTGACCACTCTCGACTTTCCAGCTCATCCCCGACTGCTTCAGCCGCTGGGTGAACACCGTCTTGCACGCCGCCTCCGTCACCCCGCTGCCGATCGGCAAGTGATCCCGGCGATAGCGGACATAATCCAGCCAGCGCATTCGTTTTCGCAAGTAGGCGTAGGCACTGCGGTATTGCTCTCGCTTGGCTGCCGACGCGATGATCCGCCGCCGGCGCAGGGCCGCCGCCGAATGCAGGACTCGGTAGATCCCCCGCGGCTTCTCCTTCAGCCACCGCCGCATCCGCCGCGCCAACTCGCCCCCGCCCGCGCGTCGGAGAACAACGCCTCGGACAGCTTGGTGATGTATTCGCAGGCATGATAATAATCGATCACCCAGTGCCACTTCAGTCGTCGACCGAGGTGATGAGGATCGCTCATCCGCTTCAGCACCCGGCGATAGTATCGGGTCTGGTGGTTGCCGCCATCGGTGATGTAGGCCAGCCGCGGCAGCGGTCCGGTCCAACCGCGCAACACCGCCTCGATCAGGGCCGTCAATTGCCCCGACAAGACCTCCTGACCCGGCTCGGGCATCCGCCCCAGGTAGACCGTCCCCAGCCGTCGCCCCTTGCGGTCGTAGACCGAGACCGTCGCCGTGGCCCCCTCGCGGTAACAGGCCTGACCGCGGATCGGCAGCATCAGCCCGTCGCGCCCCGCGGCCAGCACCGGCCTGCGGGAGCCCGTGGACCGGTCTGCCCGTCCCAGCCAGGAGAGCAGTTGGGCGACTTGGGCCTCTTGACGGTGGACCTCCATCCCCGCCGCCACACCGGCGATCACCGCTCGCAAGGTCTCAGCCGACCACTGCACCCCATGATCGTGGCGCAACGCCACCAGAACTGCGTCCTGAGAGGACATCACCGCCGCGTGGGTGGCCCGCTCGGCGAGGGCCGGCGTCGCCCGGCCGGACTCCAGACCGAGCTGGATCTCCAGCGGGAAGATCGAGGACTCGACGCCGTGGACGTCCTGGTACAACATCCGCCACAGCGTGATCGTGCCGAAGGTGGTGGCCACCGAGCGATTGGGGGTCTTGGAGCGGCGGCGATACCAGGTCCCGCCGGACTCGATCTGGGCGGGCATGTCCTTGCGGTCGTGAGGCTCGAGGTGGTTGAAGGTCCATTCGACGATGATCCGGCCGAGTTCGCGGAGCAACTCCTCCAATCGGGTCTCGAAGCGGTGGGCGGTTTGAGGCGTGGGGTCGGCCCGGCGGAAGTGGACGATGAGCCGCCCGAGTTCGGTGATCACCGGGACCAGGCGAGCGGTGAGCGGGAGCAAGGACGTGGCGAAATGCGTTGCTGTGAGGAGTCGGGAGCACGTAGCATGGTCCATCGAGGTGGCCTTTCCTGTTGCGAGGACAGAGCTTGTTACACACTGTCACTTCACAGGAGAGGCCCCTCGACTTTCAAGCGATCCTCTTCCCAAGGCGGCCGACTCAGGCCAAGTCAACACCGAAAACGTGGGAAAACAGGCTGAAATCCGCGGCACCAGCGCGATTGCACCCAGTTGATCGGGGCTTCAACAACTCCGCCCCCCAGATCCCCCGGAGCCGGAAAAATAGATCGGATCGGTCTGAACGCGATACCAGACCTTCTCGGTCGTATCGGCGGTCGTGAGGCTGCCCAGCGAGAAGTTGACCTGCCCGGCTCCATCGTCTACGGACTGCCCGAGGTAGTAGATTGGAATGCTTCCGGAGTCACCCGGCTGGAGTATCCCCGGCGTGGCTCCTGAGCCTGTTCCCAGCACCTGCACGGAGTTACCCAGGTCGTTGGGCAGTTGACCCGACGCAAGCAGTGAGTTGGCCAGGTCTTCGCTGGTCGTCAGCAAGGCCGTCCCGTCGGCAACCACCTGGAGCAGTGGTGCCGGCATGGGAAGATCGCCTGTGTTACTGTACTGCACGTACAGGGTTTGCACGATCGGGAACCCCGGCCTGACCGAGCTGGGTACAACCAGGTTCGTTTGAAGCGAGGCGGGCCCCTGCGGTAGGACTTCGAAGGTGCTCGGAAGCGTGACGGTACGCACTCCCTTTGTGAGCTGCAACGAGTAGGTGCCGGGCTGCCACTCGAAGGAGTTCCCGATACCCGGCGGCAGCTCTTGACTGAAATCGATCGTCGCAATGAGTGTGGAATCCGACACGAACTGGATCGGGACGCCGCGGACCTGTCCCTGCCCGTTGACGAAAGCCAGGGTCGTCAACGCATCGAACCCCGCACCCGTGATCGTGATGTTGGCATCGGCCGCGATCCCCTGGCGCTTGGGGCTGAAGTCGGTGACGAAGAACGGCGCTGTCTGTGCGGTCAGCGAATACGATGCGGATGCGCCGTTGCCGTTACTACTGACGAGAATGTAGTAGGTCCCGGGGCCGTTGATGGCTGTCAGCGAGATGTCCTGCTGTGCCACGGGTGTCGCCCAGCGCTGATCGAAACTCTGGCGGCTGGGAACCGCCGCGTACCGGACGTAAAGCTCGAGGGGTGTGCCCGTGGTCTTGCTGGTCAGGTCGAGCCGGAAACTGTCGCCACTGTCTGTATGGAGCACGTAGAAATCATCGGGGTCCGCTGAGGAGACTTGACCGTTGACTGCGGTTCCATCTCCTGGAAGCTCGCGGACGTTCAAGGCGAGCGGTCCAGAGACGACCAGGTTATCTGCCTCGTTCGTCTCGCGCTCCTGGTTGGCTATGTCGGCACGGACGAGGATGTGATAGGTACCGGGCAGCATTCCCAGCACAGGAAGAGTCACGGAACCCGTGTAAGCCTGGTTCTGGGCCAGTCCGCCCGTGTGGGGAAGGGTCGCGAGCAAGATGTCGTTAATGTCCCATTGATCGTCCTTGGAGAGATAGACCGCATCAATCCAGTTTCCCAGAAGCGGTGCACCCGACTGATTGGCACCGGCCCAGGTGATCGTTACAGGTTCTCCAGCCCAGATTGTGGAACTCGGATTCACAGTCAAATTATTGAGCCCGAGATTCACGGGTACGATGTTGAACGTGCCGTCGTAGATATCGGCCGATTCGCCACCGACGCCGTTGCCGTTCTCGTCGAGCGCATTGCCAGCCAGGTCCGTCACATTCGGCCCGACCTTGACGTGATAGACCCCGACCAGCGTCTGCGCCGGGAAGCTGATTCGGAACCGATTCAGTCCGACGTTCTGGATGCCTGTGACTCCGACGGTCTGCCCATCAGGCCGGACGATGGTAATGTCACCTCCTGTGAACGTCGACGCTTCGATCGTCTCGCTGAACGAAATGTCAACGTGATCCACCGTGCCTGCCAGATCACCCGCCGGATCCTGGTGCGTAATGCGGGGCGGGACGGTGTCAACTGTCAGCGTAAAAGCGTAGTCATCCGCCAGTACCTCGCCCGGAATGCCATTAGCGTTCTGGTCGAGGGGGAAGCCTTGGGTGTCCTTGAGCGCCTCGACAGGAGTGTGAAGTTGTAGGGACCGTCCTCGGTCAGAGTAAATGGCAAGTCGATGCGATAGGTTCGGTCGCTCAACCTGTTCAATCCCCGTGGGAACGATCCGCCCCATCTGGCCATCGATCAGGAACTTGGAGGGATCGAAAGTGCTCAGGTCGATCGGGTTGCTGAACCTGAGCGTGATCGAGTCGATTACCTGACTGACGTAGTCGTTTCCATGATCCACGATGCCTTGCTCGATGCCGAAGGGAAAGTGAGCTTGGACGTGGGTATGCACTGGCCTTGGACAATGTAGACGGTTCCGGCACCGCCGCCATTTGCTCCCCCGGGTGCGGTGATCCTGAAAGTGCCGAACTGGGTATAATCCTCTGCATAAAGGGCGATCCGGCCACCGCCTCCTCCTCCGCAGCCGCAGTCGTTGGGAGTTCCGCCGCCTGCCCGCATCAGTCCTGAACCTGAGATCGTCTGGACCTCGACATAGATACCACCTCCGGCGCCACCCGGTCCAAAACCTAACGCGCCATCGGCCAAGAACTTGCCATCGAGCTTCAGGGTCGAAGCATTGACCCGAACGAGTCCCCCCCCTGGATTCAACGGAGCACCGGCTCCCCAGTCCTCGGGGTCCGCATAGTCGTCGTAGAGTGCATTCGTCGTACCTCCTCCACCTAGACCTCCATGGCTTGCACCGCTGCCTTCGGTTGCCGCCCCGATCGTCGTGTTGCCCGTCGTATGGCCCGCCATGTAGCCCTTGTTCGTCACGTCGATCGAGCTCGTGGCATCAACCGTCAGCGTGCCGCTGAGGTCCATCTCAAGCTTGTGCATCTGGTCAGCCGTCGAGGCGTAGCTGGTGATCACTGCTCCGTCGATCAATGTCAGGTCTGTGCCGACGACCTGGTCCGTGGTCAACGAGCCCCCATCGATCGTCTGTGGCAGGTTCGATCTCAGAACACCATCAACCGTCACGTTGTCGTTGGTCAACGGCAGCGGTACAGCCAGCGTCAAGTCTCCCGCGACGTTGAGGAGGGCCCCGGTGAACACAGGCGGGAGGGTTGGCATGTAATCCCCAGACACGTTCAAGGTCGCGCACCGTTTGGATGGCGGGAGCGGCCTGGTAAACGAACCCGGTCGCCTCGACGTTCAAGGTGGCCGATTGCTCGACGGTCAGGCTGCTCTGGAACTCGAGGACCAGCCCGGCGTGCTCGTTCACCACCCGGGTCTGTGATCCGCGCACCACGACGGCGTCGGGGATCGCCATCGTCGTCTGGCTGGGCAGGCCCAGCGGCGTGACCGTCGTGGGGTAACCACCTGAGCCGTTGTCAATGATCAGCGTGCCGGTTGCGTCGTTCGTGTCGCGCAGGTAGACAGTTCCGGCACCGGCCTCCCCGTATACCCACCCTCCCCGAGCGGAGGCATTGGCGGAGAAGCTGGAGCTATCGGCAGTGTAGACAGCGATGCGGCCACCGCCGGCGGCGCCGTAATGCCCTCCCATGGCGAGAATGGGCCCGCCGCCGCTGAGAGTCGTGACCGAGACGTAGATCCCGCCGCCGGCTCCGTCGCCATCGCCATTGCCGTCGCCACCGGAGGTACCGTCGATCCCATTGGCCAGCAGTTGGCCGTCGAGTTGCAGGGTGGCCGCCGCGATCCGCACCAGGCCGCCGCCGCTGAAATTGGCGCCGCCGGCGCCCAATCGTCGGGGTTGGCGTAGTCGCCGTAGACCGGATTGGTGGCGCCGTTGCTGGATACGCCCAGACCGCCGTAGCTACCTCCGCTCTGTCCCGTCGCACCGCCCGTGGTCGTATTGCCGGTCGTGTAGCCAGGGAGGTACCCTTTCCCCGTCACGTCGATCCGGCTCGTCGCGTCAACCGAAAGCGTGCCATCGACCTGGATCTCCAGCTTGTGCATCTGGGTTGTCGTCGAGGCGAAGCTCGTCAGCACCGCCCCCTGGACCAGAGACCACGCCGGCGCCACCACCTGATCGGTCGTGATCGTACCGCCCGTGATCGTCTGCGGTACGGTCGAGGTGAGCACGCCAGCGACCGTGACGCTGGCATTGGTCAGTTGCAGCGGCACGGCCAGCGTCAAGTCTCCCGAGACATTGAGGTTGGCCCCGGTAACCGTGGGCGGGGTCGTCGGGGCGTAGTCCCCGGATACGTTCAAGGTCGCGCCCGTTTGGATGGCGGGAGCGGCATCTGACACGAATCCGGCGGCCTCGACGCTCAGCGTCGCCGACTGCTGGACGGTCAGGCTGTTTTGGAATTCGAGGACCAGCCCGGCGTGCTGGTTCACCACCCGGGTCTGTGATCCGCGCACCACGACGGCGTCGGGGATCGCCATCGTCGTCTGGCTGGGTAGGCCCAGCGGCGTGACCGTCGTGGGATAACCGCCAGAGCCGTTGTCGATGATCAGCGTGCCGGTTGCGTCGTTCGTGTCGCGCAGGTAGACAGTTCCGGCACCGGCCTCCCCGTATATCCACCCTCCCCGAGCGGAGGCATTGGCGGAGAAGCTGGAGCTATCGGCAGTGTAGACAGCGATGCGGCCACCGCCGGCGGCGCCGTAATGCCCTCCCATGGCGAGAATGGGCCCGCCGCCACTGAGAGTCATGACCGAGACGTAGATCCCGCCGCCGGCTCCGTCGCCATCGCCACTGCCGTCGCCACCGCTTGTATCGTCGAGCCCGTTGGCCAGCAGTTGGCCGTCGAGTTGCAGGGTGGCCGCCGCGATCCGCACCAGGCCGCCGCCGCTGAAATTGGCGCCGCCGGCGCCCCAATCGTCGGGGTTGGCGTAGTCGCCGTAGACCGGATTAGTCGCGCCACGGCTGGATACTCCTAGGCCACCGTAGCTACCTCCGCTGACTCCCGTGGCGCCCCCGACGGTCGTGTTCCCCGTGGTATAGCCCGGCAGATAGCCCTTGCCCGTCACGTCGATCTTGCTGGAGGCGTCGACGATTACCTGCTCCGTCACGGTCAGATCGAGCTCATGCGTCTGTGTCGCTGTGTCCGCGGAGTGGGTCAAGGCGGCGCCGTGAACCAGTTGCACGGAATCGAAATCATGCGGGCCGTCAATCGTCACTGTGGCCCCGTCGACTGCGATGTCCTGACCGTCGTAGGTCGTGTCGCCCTCGTGAATGATAGTGTTGGTGGTGAAGATGGTCGTCGCGTTGATGTATTCCAGCGACGCGACGTACTGATCGCCCGGGGTTTCACCCGGAACCCCGTTCTGGTTCTGGTCCATCTCGTTGCCGGATTGGTCCGTAACATCGGGCCCGATCGTGATGTGATACGTGCCCCGTACGGTCAGGGCGTCGAATGAGACCCGATAGGTCGTGGTGCTCAGCTCCGTGACCCCCGTGGCCGTAATTGCACTCGTGCCGGGAGGGCCGACCAGGGTCACGTCGTCCGTCGTGAACGACGACGGAGCGATGGCCTCGTTGAACGTGAGGTCAACATGGTCGAAGGTGGCGTTCTCAACCTCGGTCGGCGTGATCGCCGTGATCATCAAGCCGGAGGAGAGCAGCGTGCGCGTCTCCAGCGATTCGACGAACGTCAAGGGGAAGAGTTGACGACGACGCGGAGAACGAGCGGGCCGAGCGATCATGGGATGCCTCTTCCTCGAGGGTGCGGAATGAAGAGTGTTACTGAACGGCTCATGGAAAAAACTAAGTTCTTGGCCGAGGGTTGGCGGGCACGGAGGCCCACTCCTCTGGGAAAAACCAGGGCTTTGTCAGTGGGGCCGGCGTCTCTGCCCGCCAGGTAACGAGGGTCGAGATGTCTGGGAGGGCGAGGCTCCGTCCGAGCCGCGTTTTTCCAGGCTCGGACAGAGCCTCGCCCTCCCGATCCCATCCTAAATTCAAGCTCTCTACGGTCTTTGTTCGATCGGGTTGCTGGGGTACGGAAAGTCGGCCAGGTCGGCGACGTCGATGGTCCCATCCGAGTGGGCCCAGGCCAGGCTGCGGCCATCAGCGCTGAACTGGAACACACTCGCGATTGTGGGGATCGCCCGCGTTCCCAGGGTCAGGATCGGTCGATTCTCACCGCGTCGGAATACGAGGTAGGATGTGTCCGTCGCACCTTTGAGAGGATCTTCCTCGATCCAGATGTTGGCTCCGGGACCGATCGACACCGGGAATTCCATCGGACCGATCCACGTTCCCACAGGCATTCGCAGGACGTCGCACTCACTGCGATCACTCCGGGCGATGCATAAGACCTGGCCGGTGGGATCCAGTTGAATCGACACGCCCGTGCTCGGGCCGCCGGGTATCGAATACGACCACTTCGGCTTGCCTGTCCTCCCGTCAAAGGCGGCGATCGATCGGTGCTCACCCGCAGTGTCGATGTTAACGCCATCCATCACGAAGTAGCTCAGGTCATCGGGCGCAAGGTCGGTGAAGACATGGCGATTGAAGGCTGCTATCTCGACAATCGTGTCCATCCGGCCCGAGTCGAGCAGTTCTCGGAATCGACCGACCCGGGGATGCTGTCGGTAATCCGCGCCGCGAAAGGGTCCGCGCTCCCCCGACTTCGTCTCGATGCGAAACAGGAGCAGTTGGCCGGAAGGCCGAAAAGCCAGGACATCCCCTAGCCCCAAGGGGAGCGACCAGGCGCCAAGCTGGCGACCGGTTCCCAGGTCCCAGAGGGTGGCCTTGTCTCCCGATGCGAAGGCGAAGCGACTGCTATCGGGGCTGAATGACATCGCGGCGTTGTCGGGGACGTAGCCCTCGGGGGGTTCGAGGATGTGCTTCAACTCGCCCGTCCGGCGGTCCCAGATCGCCAGCTTCCAGTCACTCGCGAGAGCACCCAGGTATTGGCCGTCCGGGGAAAACCGGAGGTGAGTGATCGGAGTCATCAGTCCGCGAAGGGTTCGAATCCCGCGACCGTTCTCGATCTTCCAGAGGGTGACCCGGCTCTTGTCGTCACCACCATTGCTTTCGGACCAGGCCGTGCCTGCGGCCAGAGACCGCCCATCGGGCGAGAAGGCGAGGGAGAGGCAACTCCTCAACTCCTGAAGGTCGAGGAGGGACGCGCCGGCGGTCACGTCCCACAGGTGGATGCGGCCAAGGCCTCCAGCCGTCAGCAGGGTGCCGTCGGGCGAGAAGGCCAGGGCGTCGATCCGCGATCCGCCCCCCTTGCAACGCACATGAAGCATGCCGGTCTCGACGTCCCAGATCATCACGTTACCGCCCCAATCGCCGGCCGCCAGCCACCAGCCACGGCCTGGATTCTGTCGGCCTGGATCCGTTCCAGCCGCACGCCGGGCATTGCGGCCGAAGGCCAACTGGCTGACGGTCAGATACCCTTGCCAGGGGGAGCTGACTTCCACGCCCTCGGGGATCGCCCAGACGTGGATCTTTCCGGCGTCCTCGCCGCCGGCCAGGAGGCGGCCGTCGGGCGAGAAGGCCAGTCGAGTGGCACGCCCGGCGAGTCGGTGGATGAGCCGGCCCGAGACAGCGTCCCAGACGAAAACCCACGGGCGGCCAGCAGGATCCTTGATGGACGCGGCGACCCGCGAGCCGTCCGCGGCCAGCGCGCGATCGTAGGGGATCGGGTCGGGATGATACGCCGGCTCGGGGCCGGGCGCCGCCATGGCGGGCATCGTGAACTCGGCGAGTATGCGTTCGTGGGCCAGGTCCCAGAGGCGGAGCGTCCCGTGACCGTCGTCAACAAGCTGCAACGGCGTTCCATCGGGCCGAAAAGCAATTGGTCCGGTGCTCTCGATCTTCGTGGTGTGTTGTGTCTTGGCGGCGGTGTCCCAGACCGTGGTCCCTCGGTTTTCACCTCGAAAACCGGGGACGTTGACCTTCGAGATAAGCAGTCGTGTCCCAGTCGAGTCGAAGATCACCGAGCCCCCACCGGGCGAGATCAAATCGGCGATTTGGGCGTCGAATCCCCTCCGTACCGCGCTGCTGAGGCTCCTGAACCGATCGTCTTCACGGATGGCGGCCATCTCTTCGACCGTCTTCCTGGCCTCATCCGACCACCCGCGCTGGCGCGGCGTCCACAAGATCCGCAAGAGGACCTGAGCGAGGGATTCGTACCGGCTATCCTGCGCCGCCGAGAGTGCCTTCTGTTTCTCCTGGACCGCGACGGTTGCCGCTTCGACGGCCTTCTGTTGCTCGACCTTGATCACGGCGAAGCTCACCGCCAGGACCAGGAGGATCATCAGCAGGGTCACGAATCCCGCGGTGACCAGCGATCGGTGGCGCTGCACCCACTTCCAGGCCCGGTCGAAGAGACCCGGCCTTCGGGCCTGGACCGGCTCTCCCCTGAGGAACCGCAACAGGTCGTTGCCCAGATCCTCTGCGGTCGCATAACGGCCGTCGCGGTCCTTGGCGATCGCCTTCAGTGCGATCGTCTCCAGGTCCTTCGGAATAGCCGGATCGATCCGGCGCGGGAGGGAGGGCTCCTCGTGAGCGATCCGGTTCAAGACGTCCTGACGATCCTGACCCGAGATCGCCGGGGTCAGCGTGAGCAGCTCGTAGAGCGTCACGCCCAGCGAGTAGATGTCGGTGCGGTGGTCGATCACGACCGCCTTGCCCATCGCCTGCTCGGGGCTCATGAACCGCAAGGTGCCGACCAGGTCACCGGTGCGGGTCAGGTCGCTGTCTTCTTGCATCCGGGCCAGGCCGAAATCGGCCACCCACAGGTGGCCCGTCCGGTCCAGGAGGAGATTGGCCGGCTTGATGTCGCGGTGGATCACTCCGTTTCGATGGGCGTCGTCGAGGGCTTCCGCCGCCTGGAGTGCCAGATGCGCCGCGGCTCGATAGAAGTCTCGGGGGCGTTCGGCGGAGTCCGACCGGATTGGCAGGTCCACCGTCGGTGTGATCTCGGGATCGGCACCGGCTTCACCCACGGGCGCCGCGTCGGGTCGATGGCGACGCCGAAGCTCGCGGATCACCGTGGCGAGGCTCGGCCCCTCGATGAGCTGCATGGCGTAGTAGTGCTGATCGCCGTCGGACCCCACCGCGTAGACCGGGACGATGTTCGGGTGATTGAGCAGCGCGGCCGCTCGGGCTTCGAGCTGGAACCGGGCCCGCTGGCGGCTGTCGGGCACCGCACTGTACGGCAGCACCTTCACGGCCACCCGGCGCCGGAGTGCGACCTGTTCGGCCTCGTACACGATCGCCATTCCCCCGCGGCCAATCTCGCGGATCAGGCGATAGTCGCCCAGGACTCGCTCACGACCTGGACCGACATGGGCCGTGTCGGAAGCCGAGCCCCCGTCCGGTGTGGCCGGCGGGCTGACCGACTTGCCCAGGTCGGCCATCAACGCGATCGCGGGGAGGACTTTATCGAGCTTCTCAGCCTGCTCGGGATATTGGACGCGGTAAGCGTCGAGGTCGACCACCTCTCCGGCCTGGAGTTTATCCACCAACTCCTCGACCAGGGCGTTGAACGCAGGGTCCGTGGCGCTGCCGGAGGTGAGATTTCGGGGTCTGGACTTCATCGTCCTTCCCCCTTCCGATCGGCGTCGAGCAGCTCGCGAAGCCGGCCCAGGGCCCGAGTGTGCCGGGTCGAGGCTGCTCCTTTCGAGATGCCCAGCGCCTCGGCGGTCTCGGCCAACGAGAGCCGTTCCAGATAACGCAGGATCAGGACTTCACGGTCAAGCGGGGGTAGGGCCTGCAACGCCGCACCGACTTCCACCCGCAGTTCCTCCTCCATGAGATGCTTGCTCGGCGAGGTCCCGCTGGCGACCAGCCGATCGGCCAGGGCGGCGGTCAACTCGTCGGAGAGGCCGAAGTCGAATTCCCTTTCACGCGCCACACTCCGCTTCGCCGCGTTGACGTGCCGGCGGCGCAGATCCACCAACCGCTTCCACGCGATTTCCCTCAGCCAGACAAGAAACGGGACCGGGCGGTCCTGCAAGTAGTCACCCAGGTTCTTCGACGCTTCCTGGAGCACATCCTGAACGACGTCCGACGGATCGATTCGAGCCCGGATCCGGCGGTCCATCCGAACGGCGATCATCGTCCGCAGCCGCGCCCGATGCCGTTCCAGGAGCAGGTCCCGAGCCTGTTTATCGCCCCAACTCGTACGCTCGAGCAGGTCATCGGTGTCATCATGGGATGAGAGTGCGGGCATGATGTTCCTCCAGGATGGGTTGCGCAAAATCTCCCGCAGCATTACCGAAAAAACGGAGGTTTGCACAAGGATTCCCGAAACCAGGTAAGGGATTAGGCTTGCGCAAGCAACACGTCGATAGTTGGGGCGCGGACGAATTGATGAGTGCACCGCCACCTACGTTGAATGCGACCTCCACGGGTTGCGATGCGAGGAGGGCGTCGGATCGTCGGCGTTGGTCACTTCTCCTTATGTCCCAACCGTCGGGTCGCTCGTGGCCGAAACTCGGGGCCTCGATGAGCGCGGGCCTAACCTCCTCCAAGAATCCAAGAAAATTTATGCAACTTTTCCCGAACTTGCGCGGATCATATCAGTGTAAGAGTGCGCGCGGATCGTCAGGTAACGAAGGTGGTAGCGGTTTCCGGTCCTTGGAGATGCGAACGAATGAGTGGATGCAAGAGGGACTCTGCAATACGCTCGAAACCAAGCCATCTGCCAGAATGGCCGATGATCGGTCGTGTTTTGGATCAAACTCGAAACTCCAAAAACGAAGCCAGCCGCCAAAATGGCAGCAAAACCATGGGAAACCTGGCCAAATCCGGATTTCGAAAACGAAGCCAGCCGCCAAAATGGCGGCAAACGAGGAAAGATGGGGAATTCACGAAACGAAGCCAACTGCCGAAATGGCGGGAAACGCCAATCAGACCATGCGTGGAGAGGTGGCCTAGATCCATGCTGGATCTGGGCCAGGCCGGTCCCTGTGGTCATGTCGAAGAAACTCGGCCGGTCATGACGGTCTGCTTCCGAGCGATCGGGTCGCGAGTCCGGCCCTCGACTGAATGTCATCGGGAATTCACGAAACCTTCATGGTTCCTGGTTACACTGAGCGGCCCGGTCGTGTCGTCGAGGACAATCCTTCGATCCGTCGGGGTGAGGGCGTGCGAGGGAATCCGGCCTGGGTTGAGCGACGAGCCGAGACGGCGCCGTTCGCGGCTTCGGCGCGGGATCGGTATGGGAACGGGTCCGATCAAGGGAAGGCAACGCATGAGTGACGTTCGATGCAGAGTTTGGCGGATGAGTCTGCTGGTCTTCCTGGGTATCGCCGGCGGCTGCGGCGGGCCGAACGACCCATCGACCGGCAGCCCAGGCGCTGGTCCCCAGGCGGCCGGCACGGTCCTCATCGATGGCTCCAGCACCGTGTTTCGAATCAGCAAGGCGGCCCAGGAAGGGTTCGATCGCGTGAATCCCGGTGTCACGGTGGTCGTGGACAACCATGGGACCGGTGGCGGGTTCGGCCGCTACACTCGTGATGGCGATGTGGACATCGTCGACGCCTCGCGCGCCGCCAAGCCCGACGAGGAGGCCAAGGCCAAGCAGCAGGGGATCGACTGGACCCGGTTCCTCGTGGGTTACGACGGGATCACGCTCGTCGTGCACCCGGAGAACGACTTCGTCAAGTCGCTGACCGTCGCGCAGTTGAAGGCCATCTGGGAGCCCGGGAGCAAGGTGAAGACCTGGAAGGACGTCGACGCGTCCTGGCCCGATCGCAAGATCATCTTCTACTCGCCCGACAACGACTCCGGGACCTTCGAGTTCTTCACCGAGGCGATCACGGGCGAGCCCAATCGCCAGCGCGACGACGTCCAGCAGAGTGCCGACGATAACACGTTGGTCAACGGCGTGTCGGGCGATGCCGATGGGCTGGGCTACTTCGGCTATGCCTACTATGCCGCCAACCGTGATAAACTCAGGGCACTGGGCGTGGCGAAGGGAGCCGGGGCAACACCCGTGGTGCCCAGTCCCGCGACGATCGCCGACAAGAGCTATGCCCCCTTGTCGCGGCCGCTGTTCATCTATGTGAAGAACTCGGCCGCCCGCCGGCCGGAGGTGTCGCAGTTTCTCAAGTACTATCTCGAGAATGTCAACACCCTCGCCGTCAAGGCCGAGTACGATGCCCCGACGGCCGATGAGAAAGCCGCCAACCTGGAATCGCTCTCGAAACTGCTTTCGGGCGGCGGCAGTGAAGCGAAGTCCACTCCCTCCAAGGCCGAGTAACATCGATCCGAGAACTCTGTAGGGTGGGTGAAACCCACCAATGAATCGGCCAAATACTGGTGGGTTTCACCCACCTACCCCTTCCAACATGCAAACTCGTTATAATCAAACTCTTGATGCCATGTGGGTTGCGCCTCACCCCGCTCTGGGCGGGCACATCCCCTTGGCCTCGTCCAGTAGCTTCTTGGTGGCCAAATGATGGTTTCGGTCCCCCTTGCTCCGATGCGGTTTCTTCTTCTTCGGCCCGCGTCGTACCCGGAGCATCCACTCCACCGACATCCGAGCCGCCAACTCGTTGAGCAAATCCGCCACCTCCTGCACCGGGCGATCGCTCAGCTCCGGCCACAGTCGCGGCGGGACCGCCGTCATCATCCCCGGGTAGATCCGCGCCACCTCGGTGACCACGGCATGATTCGACACTTCTGCGGCCATCTCCCGGCCGTGCTCCGCCCGCAGACCGCCCTTGAGCACCGCCAGGGCGTTGCCGGCCACGGCCGACATCCCGAAGCCGAACAGTGCCGCGCGCGGGTAGCCCAGCGTGGGGATCTCGCAATTCAGCAGGTCGGTCAGCACCTGGAAATGGCCCTCGATCCCCCAGCGGCCCCGGTACGCGGCGCAGCAGTCGATCGCCGAGACATCCTCGGGCAGGTTGGTCACCAGGATGATCTCCGTCTCCCCCTCCCGCGTCGGCTCGTCCAATTCCAGGATGATCAGCCGCAGGCGATGCGCCGCCCCGGGCGTCTCGGGATCGTCCACGAGGATCGGCTGCTCGTGGACCTTGCCGGTCGGGCAGCGCCCCCGCGACTGCCGCGGCCCGGCTGGTTCGTAGGGCAACGTCGTTTGGTGCCGCCGTGCCAGGAAGGACCCGCCGGCTCGCGCGATGCGGAACAAGAAGGTGCGGACGCACAAGTTGCGGTCGAGGATCCACAGCTCGCCGGCCGAGACGGGGACTTCCTTGAGCAGGTTGGCGCTCCTGGGTGTGGGCGTTCTCCTCCAGGATCAGATCGGTGATCAAGCCGCTGGCCGGCTCGTAGATCGCCAGCGACTTGCCGGGCAGACAGGCCGACCAGGTGGTCCGCGTCGGGGTCAGGCGATGGTCGGTCCCGGCCAGGACGTTGCCGTCGAGGATGCGGGCGGCAGTAGCCGGGGATCGGCTCCGGCAGCAGGCCCCCGCCGCCTTCGATCAGGGCGCGGCAGCGGATCGCCGTGTGGCGGACGACCGCGGCGGTGATGGCCGGGCTCAGGCGATTGAGCTTGCCGTAGAAGGCCGAGAGCGAGGCGATCAGTTGGAGCTGGCGCCCCAGGAACGCCGAGCGGGTGGAGGGGTTGAACCCACAGACGACGTCGAGCATGACCAACACGAGGTGCTCGAGGGTAAACTCGCGGCAGTATTCGCCCTCGGCGGACTGCTCGAAGAGGAGGTCGAAGGGGGTGCCCTGGAGGAGCCAATCCAGGGTGATACGGGTCATCACGGTGGCCGGGGACTCCTGAATGCAGGGATTGAGGATGGCCGGGAGGTCCGCGATGAGTGGAGGGGCAGGGTCGAGGAGATCCAGCCGGGCGGCGGGGCGCGGGGGTGGCACCACCGGCTGGGAGGTCCGTCCGCAGCCGCTTCGTCGGCCCATCGAGATCAATCAGCCTGGGAGACATAGGTAGCCCTCCGTGATCGGGAACGAAAACCATCCCAGCCAAAGAGGTTATAATAATTAACTCAGCATGTTGGAAGGGGTAGTTTCACCCACCCTACAAGCCTTCTCAGGAACGCGCCCTTGTCCTCACCGACGTTCACCAGCCATGATTTTGCGGTCGAGCCGGCCGGGGATGACCTGTGGGCGGGCCATTCGCGGTTCCTCGCCTTCTGGGAAGCGGCCGTCACCATCGGCCTGGTCCTCTGCGCGGTCATCACCGTCCTGACCACGCTCGGCATCATCGTCGTGCTGAGTGTCCAGAGCTTCGAGTTCTTCCACCACGCGAAGGTGAGCGTTCCGGAATTCCTCTTCGGCACGGAACTGAAGCCGGACGCCAGGCCGCCGAAGTTCGGCATCGTTCCGCTGATCTGGGGGACCTTCATGGTCGCCGTGGGATCGTCGGCGATCGCGCTGCCGATCGGCCTGTTCAGTGCGATCTACTTGAGCGAATACGCCCCGCGACGGGTGCGGTCGATCTTGAAGCCGGCCCTCGAGCTGCTCGCGGGGATCCCCACGATCGTCTACGGCTATCTCGCGCTCCTGCTGGTGACCCCCGTCTTGAAGCGACTGCTCGAGCCGCTGGGCTTCCGAGTCGAGACGTTCAATGCACTGAGTGCCTGCATCGTGGTCGGCGTGATGATCATCCCGCTAGTCTCCTCGCTGAGCGAGGACGTGCTCTCGGCGGTCCCGCGGGGCTGCGCGAGGCGGCCTTCGGCCTGGGGGCGACCAAGTTCGAGGTCTCGACGCCGGGTCGTGCTCCCCGCGGCTCTCTCGGGGGTCTTCGCGTCATTCATCCTGGCGATCAGCCGTGCCGTCGGCGAGACGATGGCCGTCGTTCTGGCGGCGGGGATGCGGCCCCAGATCACCGTGAATCCCCTGACCTCCATCGAAACCATGACCACCTACATCGTGCAGGTCATCAGTGGCGAAGCCTCGTACGGAGAACCGAAGTATCTCTCGCTGTTCGCCGTCGGTCTGACGCTCTTCGCCGTGACGTTGACCCTGAATATCCTCTCCGGGTTCGTCCTCCGGCATTTTCGGGAGGAGTACCAATGACGCCGGACGCCTCGACGCGGTATCGTCCCCATCGGTGGCTTCGGCGTCTGCTGAATCCGCTCTTCGGCGTGGTGTGCTTGATCGCGACTGCCATGGGGGCCGCGGTCTTGCTCCTCCTGCTGGGCTCGATCCTGGCCGCGGCGCTCCAGGCTCCTCCCGACAATCCCTGGTATGCCCTGGGATCGAATGTCAGCGAACTGATCGCGCTGGTCCGGAAGGTGGCGACCCAGAACCAGGCGTCGTCTCCGGAGGATGCGGGATTCCAGGTCGGGATCGCGGGCAGCCTGTGGCTGCTGGCGTTGGTCGCGGTGATCGGCATCCCGGTCGGGATCGGGGCCGGGGTCTACCTGGAAGAGTATGCCCCCCCGGGCCGGCTGCGCCGGCTGATCCAGATGAACATCGCCAACCTGGCGGGCGTGCCGTCGATCGTGTACGGCATCCTGGGGCTGGCGGTGTTCGTGCGTGCCTTCGGGATCAAGGCCCTGGCTTTGGGCCCGACCTTGCTGGCCGGCGTGCTCACGCTCAGCCTGCTGATCCTGCCGATCATCGTGATCACGACGCAGGAGGCGTTGCGTGCCGTTCCGCAGTCGCTCCGTCAAGCCGCGCTGGCACTCGGGGCGACCCGCTGGCAGGTCGTGCGCGATCATGTGCTGCCTTCCGCCGTGCCGGGAATCCTGACCGGCACCATCCTCGGACTTTCGCGGGCGATCGGCGAGACGGCTCCCTTGCTGATGGTCGGCGCGGCCGGCTCGATCCTCCGTACACCCCGAGGGCCCCTCGATCGCTACTCGGCGCTTCCCGTGGAAATCTACAATTACGCGCGAATGCCCGACCGCGGATTCCAGGTCGTCGCCGCCGGTGGCATCCTCATCCTCATCGCGCTCTTGCTCACGATGAATGCCACGGCCATCGTGATCCGCAACCGCTTTCGGCGGTATCATTGACCCGGCGAATCGAGTCGAGCCCAATCCAACTGGCGAGATCCCTGATGAGCGTCTCCGAAACTCATGCCGACCGCCCCGTTGCCCTGCCGATCGCTGCCGCGACGATCCCGCTTTCGGATCCGGCTCGTTCCAGCGATCCGGTCGTCTTGTCCACAAAGCAACTCTCGGTCTGGTACGGCACCGCGCTGGCGCTCAAAGACATCACCATCGACATTCCCCGCAATAAGATCACGGCGATGATCGGCCCCTCCGGCTGCGGGAAGAGCACGCTGCTCCGCTGTTTCAACCGCATGAACGACCTGATCACCGGCGCGCGCATGGAGGGCGAGATCCGTTTCGATGGCGATCTGATCTCCGATCTCAGGATCGACTCGGTCGTCCTGCGCCGTCGGATCGGCATGGTGTTCCAGAAGCCGAACCCCTTCCCCAAGAGCATCTACAACAACGTGGCCTGGGGGGCGCGGATCAATGGTTATCGCGGCGACATGGACGAGCTGGTGGAGCGATCGCTCCGACGCGCCGCGCTGTGGGACGAGGTCAAGGCCAAGCTGAACCGTTCCGGCCTGGAGCTCTCCGGCGGCCAGCAGCAGCGGCTTTGCATTGCGCGGACCCTCGCCGTCGAGCCCGAGGTCATCCTGATGGACGAACCGTGCTCGGCGCTCGACCCGATCTCGACGGCCCGGGTTGAGGACCTGATGGACGACCTCAAGAAGGACTACACGATCGTCATCGTCACGCACAACATGCAGCAGGCCCGTCGCGTCAGCGACCTGACCGCCTGCCTGATGCTCGACGAAGGTTCCTCGGAAGGGAATCGGACCGGCATCCTCGCCGAGTTCAGCCCCACGGATCTCCTCTTCACCAATCCCAAGGACAAGCGCACCGAGGCCTATATTACCGGCCGCATCGGTTGACGATGCTCGGCCCTCCCCACGAGGTTCCCGCCATGTCCGACTCGCAAATTCCCCTCCGTTCCTTGGGGGTCCTGATCGCCTCCGTGCTAATCCTCGGGTCGAGTGCCTTGCAGGCCGCGGATAAGGGCGCGGCTCCGTATCGCGAGCGCTGGGTCTACTGCGAGCGCCAACCTCCAGGTCGATAAGTCCGCCGACGAAGTCATCGCGCTCATCGAACGTGCCGGCCGAGACGGGTACACCGCGATCCTGCTCTCCGATTACAAGCTGCAAATCCTCGACCGCGTGATCGACCGCTACTTTCACAATGCGGAGCGTGTCAAGGCGGCGGCTGCGAAGGCCAACATCGAGCTGATCCCCGCCGTGTTCTCCATCGGGTACAGCAATGGGCATCTGGCGCACGACCCGAACCTCGCCGAAGGACTGCCCGTTGTTGACCAGCCGTTCGTGGTCCGGAAGGATCTCGAGGCCGTGCTGACGGGCAACCGCGGAATTGCCGAGTACCGCAACGGCAATCTCGAGCAGGACGCGGCGTGATCGATTTACCGAGTTCTCCTTCCAGGACGATCCGGGCATCACCACCTTCGCCGACAGCCGGGTCGTCCACAGCGGTCGCGGTTCTTGCCGCTTCGAGCCGGGGATCAAGGGGACGAACCGCACGGCACCGAACGTTCGCCTGGTGCAGCACGTCAGGCTGCGCCCGAATACACCCTATCGGTTCTCGTGCTGGGCGAAGACCCGCGACCTCGGGCCCGTGGGCGCGTTTCAGTTGCTCGCGCTGGGCGCGAGCCAGCCCGGACGCACGTTGACCTTCCACGAGGGGGGACTCGAGGCGACCCAGGACTGGAAGCGGGTCGAGGTGGTCTTCAATAGCCTGGATCAGAAGGAAGCGAACCTCTACGTCGGAATCTGGGGCGAGGGCCCGGGTACGCTCTGGGTTGACGACCTGGCGCTCGAGGAATTGCCGCTGGTCAATGTCCTGCGGCGCAAGGGCTGTCCGCTGGCGGTCAAGTCGGCCAACGGCCGGATAACCTATGAGGAAGGCCGCGACTTCGAGCCCGTGATCGATCCCCAGCTCGGGAATGTCCCCTGGCCCGGCGAGTATGAATTCGGCCATCCGGGTGCAAAGCTCCGGATCAAGCCGGGCTCACGTATCAAGGCCGGCGATCGGTTGCTCGTAAGCTGGTATCATCCGGCGATCACGCTCAGCTCGCAGGTCATGTGCTGCCTCTCCGAACCGAAACTGAACGACATCCTCCGCGACCAGGCGCGGCGCGTGAATGAGCTGTTCCATCCGCGGACCTTCTTCATGTCGCACGACGAAGTCAGGGTGGCCAACTGGTGCAAGGCCTGTCGCGACCGGAAGCTGACCCCCGGCCAGCTCCTGGCCGACAATGTGCGGAATTGCACGGCGATCCTGAAGTCCGTCAACCCGCGCGCCCGCATCGTCGTCTGGTCGGACATGTTCGACCCGCACCATAATGCGGTCGACTCGTACTACCTGGTCAACGGCTCGCTCGAAGGATCGTGGGAGGGCCTGCCGCGCGATGTGATCATCGCCAACTGGAACGGCGGGAAGGCCCGGGAGAGTCTGGCCTTCTTCGCCGGCCGGGGCCATCGCCAGCTCATCGCGGGATACTACGATGTCGACGACCTGTCCAACTTCCAGACCTGGGACGCGGCCGCGCGGGACGTCAAGGATGTTATCGGCTTCATGTATACCACCTGGGCGTCGAAGTACGGATTGCTCGAGAAGTACGCGGCAGCGATGAAGGCGGCGCGCACCCCCTGAGAGTGTGAGAGTGTTCGAGGCAAACGGCATCGTGGTTCGAGCATGGAGAACGAGGCCTCCATTAGTTAGAATCAAGGAGGTGATCGACAGGCAACGACGGCGCATTCGGGGATCGCGATGAGGCATTGGCGAGACGCAGTCGATTCGTACATTGATTCGAACGTGGAACGCTGGTGTTCATTGCGCCGGTACTTGCATGCTCACCCCGAGCCCAGCCGTGAAGAGTACGAGACGACCCGCTTGCTGGCCCATGAGTTCGGCGAGTCCGGCCTGCACGTTCGGATTGTCCCTTCCGGTCGTGGGTTGATCGCCGAGCCCGAGGGCCAGGACGATCGGCCGCGCGTGGCGATCCGCGCGGACATCGACGCGCTCCCCATCGCCGACGCCAAGACCGTGCCCTATCGATCGAGTCGCGAGGGTGTGATGCACGCCTGCGGCCACGACGCCCACGCGACCATGGCCCTGACCGCCGCGCTGGCATTGTGGGAATGCCGCGAGGCGCTTCCCGAAGAGGTCTCGTGGCGGTCGATCTTCCAGCCGGCGGAGGAAGTCAGTGAGGGTGCGCTGGAGATGGTCGAGGCGGGCGCGGTCGACAATGTCCGGGCGATCGTGGCCCTTCACGTCGATCCCGAGCTGAGCGTGGGCCGGATCGCCCAGCGCATCGGTGTTTTGACCGCATGCTGCCAGGAGTTGCAAATCGTGATCCGGGGAGTGGGCGGCCACGCCGCCCGGCCGCACCTGGCCGTGGACCCCATCGCGGTGGCCGCCCAGCTCGTGTCGATGGTCTACCAGGTCGTGCCGCGATCGGTCGATTCGCGCGATCCTTGCGTCGTGACCTTTGGCTGCATCCGCGGGGGGGCCGGGGCCAACGTGATCCCGGACGAGGTCGAGCTCCTGGGCACCATCCGCACGCTGAGCGATCGCGCGGCCGCCCAGGTCGAGGAGCGGATCACCCAGATCGCTCGCGGGCTGTCCGCGGCGACACGGGCGACCATCGACGTCGCGTTCCGCCGCGGGACCCAGGCCGTGGTCAACGATGCCGAGGTCACGGCTATCTGCGTTCATGCCGCGGAAGAGGTCGTCGGCGCGGCGAACGTCGAGGAGATCCGGCTGCCCAGCATGGGCGGCGAGGATTTCTCCGGCTACCTGAAGCACGTTCCCGGTTGCTTGTTGAGACTGGGCGTGGCTTCCCTCGACCGCCCCCGACATGCCCTGCATTCTCCCCACTTCGACATCGACGAGGCTGCGCTGACCGTCGGCGCAGAGCTTCTCGCGCAGAGCGCGGTTCTCCTGTCTACCTCGAGCCGGAGCCGCCACCCGTGAGCCTCTTCAAGTTCGTCACCAACGATCGGCCTTCGCTCGGCGTCGAGATCGAGTTGAACCTGGTCGACCGCCACACCATGGCACTCCGCAGCGCGATCTCCGAGGTCCTGTCCGAGATCCCCGCGGAGCTGGAGGGTGCCGTCAAGCCGGAACTGCTCCAGTGCTACCTGGAGATCAATACCAACGTCTGCCAAAACGTCGATGAGGTCCGGCGCGACCTGGAAGCGAAGCTCCGCGTGGTCCGGGAGGCCGCCGCTCACCACGACCTCTTGCTCTTCTGGAGCGCGACCCACCCGTTCTCGCTCTGGCAGGATCAGGCCGTCTCCCCCAACGAACGCTACCACAGCCTCATCGACCTGCTCCAGGAGACCGCCCGTCGATTGGTCACCTTCGGCCTGCATGTCCACGTCGGCGTGGACTCGGGCGACAAGGCGATCATGATCTGTGACCGGATCATGCAACACCTCCCCACCTTGCTGGCGCTGTCGGTCAACAGCCCGTTCTGGCAGGGGCGGAACACGGGCCTCCACTCGCACCGGGTCAAGGTGCTGGAAACCTTGCCCACCGCGGGACTTCCTCCGCTGATGCGCAACTGGTCCGAGTATACCTGGCTGCTCAACCACATGGTCCAGACCGGCTTCATCAAGACGATCCGCGAGATCTGGTGGGACGTCCGGCCGCACCACAACTTCGGTACCGTCGAGGTCCGCATCTGCGACATGCCCCCGACCCTGGAACACGTCCTCGGACTCACCGCGCTGATCCAATGCCTGGTCTACGACCTCTCACAGGAGATCGATCACGGCACTTATCAGTACGATTGTCATCCGTTCATGGTCCGCCAGAACAAGTGGCGAGCCTGCCGGTATGGGATGGACGCCAAGCTGGTCGACCCGAGCACCTATCAGGCGATTCCGGCGCGACAGGTCGTTCACAGCCTGATCGACCGCCTCGAGGGGCGCGGTGAGGAGTTGGGCTGCACCGCTCATCTCCAAAACCTGCGGGACCTCGCCGAGCAGCCGACTGGCTCCATGAGGCAGCTTCAGATCTTCGAGGAGACCAACAATCTCGCCGAGGTTGTCCGAAGGATGATCGCAGTGACCGAGCCGGCCACTACCCCATCCCACGCCACAATCCTATGAGATCGATCATTCATTGTTTCTTAACAAACTGGACATCGATTCGTCATCGCAATCGTTAGGATAGAACAGGTCATCACCGATTGAACAACCTTCCATCAAGATCGGCGTTGCTGCCATGCCCAAGCCCAAGATTCTGGTCGTCGAGGACGAGCGATCGCTCGTCGAGGTATTGAGCTGCAACCTGGAACGCGAAGGATTCGAGGTGCTCGCGGCGTACGACGGCCAGGACGGTCTCCGGCAGGCCCAGTTGAAATTGCCGGACCTGATCGTGCTGGACTTGATGCTTCCCGGCAAACCCGGCCTGGAAGTCTGCCGCGAGCTCCGTCTCGGTGCCCGCACCCGCGAGATCCCGATCATCATGGTGACCGCGAAGGCGGAGGAATCGGACGAGCTGGTCGGCTTCGCGACGGGCGCGGACGACTATGTCACAAAGCCGTACAGCATGAAGGTCCTGATCCAGCGAATCAAGAAGGAGTTGCGGCGGCGACAACTGAAGGAAGAGCCGGTGGCCGGTAAGGTGATCGAGAGTCAGGGGATCGTGATCGACCGGCACAGCCATCGTGCGCTCCACCAGAACCAGGAGCTCCCCTTGACTCCCACCGAGTTCCGGCTCCTGGAGGTGCTCATCCGGCAGACTGGTCGGGCGTTTACGCGATACGAGTTAATGGATGCAGCGATCGGTGAGGACGCGATCGTGCTGGAACGAACGATCGACGTTCACATCAAGAGCTTGCGGAAGAAGCTGGGCGAAGCGGGCGAGCTCATCGAAACCGTCCGCGGCGTCGGCTATCGCTTCCACGAGCCGCGCACGGTGACTGTGTGAGGTCCGGTCGCGCCTGATTGGGTTTATTGGTTGAGATGGGGTGAGTTCGCGGGAACTGTCGATCGGGCACCAGTTCCGCTCGGACAACGGCCACCTCGCGCGGGGCGTCGATTCCCAGCCGTACCTGGCCTCCGTCCAGTCGAACCACCGTGACGCAGATGTCATCGCCGATGAAGAGCTTCTCCATCAGCTTCCGGGTCAAGACGAGCATAAATCGCCTCCTTAATTCAGTGCGCTCGACGGGTCTCGATCCACTCCAAAGTCGGGAAGTTTCCTCACATGCGTCTTCAACGCGACGGGCGATGAGGCTCAATAGGACTCTAGCTCACGTCTCGGGGCGATCGGTCACTCGGCTCAAATCCTGGCTGCGTTCCGCAAGACTCCGCACCCGGCCCGGCTGGTTCGGCCCACGCCGGGTTTCCCCAGTTCGCGACGGAGATCCCGCCGCGACGGCGCAGTGGCTTCTGGACTCCGCCGGATATTATGGGAGCATAAGGACCATCGGCCTCGGAGACGGGTATGTCGCGTGCTGGCTACCTGAATGAGGCCATCCAGAGCCATCGGCACCTGGTCGCGTCTTGCTGGTCGATCGTGAGGGTATGATGTCTTCTCAGTCACACGCCGCCGTGATCATCGTCGGCTCGGGTTCCGCCGGACTAACCGCCGCACTCTACGCCGCTCGGGCCAATCTCGCGCCCCTGGTCTTCGAGGGGAAGGAGCCGGGCGGCCAGTTGACCCTGACGACCGCCGTCGATAACTTCCCCGGCTTTCCCGAAGGGATCAACGGTCCGGACCTGATGGACCTGATGCGCAAGCAGGCCCAGCGATTCGGCGCGGTTTGCGAGTGGCAGACCGTGTTCGAGGTCGATCTGTCCCGTCGCCCGTTCCGGGTCCGCACCACCGACGATCCCAGCGGCGATCCGTCCAGCGGCACGCTCCGCGATTACACCAGCGACGCGCTGATCGTGGCCACCGGTGCCTCGGCGCGGTGGTTGGGTAACGAGGGGCCGTATCGGGGCAACGGGGTCAGCACCTGCGCCACCTGCGACGGCCACTTCTACCGCGGCAAGACCATCGCCGTCGTCGGCGGCGGGGATTCGGCCGCCGAGGAGGCCACGTTCCTCACCCGGTTCGCCTCCAAGGTTACCGTGATCCATCGGCGAGACAGCTTGCGTGCATCCAAAATCATGCAGGATCGGATGTTCCAGAATTCCAAGATCGACTACGCCTGGAACTCGGTCGTCGAGGGGGTCGAGGGAGAGCAACAGGACGGGCACCAGGTTCTTACGAAGGTCAAGTTGCGCTCCACCAAAGACGACTCGCTGCGCAACTTGAAGGTTGACGGACTCTTTCTGGCCATTGGGCACGTCCCGAACACGGCGATTTTTCAGAAGCAGCTCGCCACGACGCCCGAGGGTTACCTCCTGACCCGTACCGCGATGGCCTGGAAGGGCGTGGAAGCCCCGCCTGGCCTGCTCGAGACCCTACCGAACTACGGGACTGCAACGAACATCGAGGGTGTTTTCGGGTGCGGTGACGTCGTGGATACCCATTATCGCCAGGCTATTACCGCGGCGGGCTCCGGTTGTGCCGCAGCCATGGACTGCGAGAAATGGCTGGAGGCAACCGGCGCCGGGTCGAACACCCATTAGAGGCCCCGCCAACCGCTTCGGATGCCATCGGGAGGACTCGTCCTGCCCCATGATGAGACGGGCTCGCGATCGGTACGATCGATCCCGAGGGAACAATCCCCCTGAACTTTGGGAGGATGTTCGCTACAATTGATTTGCGGCGGTCGTCGGAGGGCGAGCGCCGTACGCGTCGAGCCGAGGGCCGACGTCCATCATTCATTGCATCGAAATTGGTGAGAACGCATGGAGAATCGACCGCCGCAACAGGAGACCCCACGCCGGCCCCCGATCGGTGGGCGCAAGACAAACGGGACCGGGGCGTCTCCGACCCCCCCCTGGCTCTGGCTGATCGTCATCGGGCTGCTGGCCCTGATCTTCTGGCATTTCGTCCCGAAGCAGGAAGTGCAGGTCCTGTACTATCCCTGGTTCTGGGAGCAGGTGCAGAACGATAATGTGAAGAGCGTCTCGATTCAGGGCAACGAGGTCCGCGGCGAGCTCCGCAAGGAGACCACCTACAGCCCGTCACCCGGTGCAACGCCCACGCCGGTTCGGAAGTTCTTCACGTATATCCCCTCGGAGGCGTTGATCGGGCCGCTCTACGATCGGCTCACGCGCGACGCCGAGAAGGGCCCTGAGATCGTCCGAGTCGAAGGAAACCCGCCCAATCAGGCTGGCGGATTAGCCTGGATCCTGTTCCTGCTGCCGACGTTCGTGATCCTCGGCGTGATTTATCTCATGATGCGGCGGGCGCGAGACCAGTTCGACGGCGGGATTCTCGGCAGTTTCGTGAAGAGTCCCGCGAAGCGCCACGATAAGTCGAAGCAGCGTACGACCTTCGATGAAGTCGCGGGATTGGAGAATGCCAAGTCGGAGCTCCAGGAGATCGTCGAGTTTCTCAAGAGTCCGGAGAAATTCCAGAGGCTGGGCGGGCGGATCCCCAAGGGCGTGCTCCTGGTCGGCCCACCGGGTTCGGGCAAGACCCTGCTGGCCCGAGCGGTCGCCGGCGAGGCCGGGGTGCCGTTCTATTCGATTTCGGGCTCCGAGTTCATCCAGATGTTCGTCGGCGTGGGGGCCAGTCGCGTTCGCGACATGTTCAAGACGGCCAAGGAAAACAGCCCGTGCATCCTGTTCATCGATGAGATCGACGCCGTCGGACGGGTCCGCGGCGCGGGCCTGGGAGGCGGGCACGACGAACGCGAACAGACGCTCAACCAGATCCTGACCGAGATGGACGGCTTCTCTCCCAGCGAGAGCGTGATCGTGCTGGCGGCGACCAATCGGCCGGATGTCCTCGATCCGGCGCTGCTTGCGGCCCGGCCGGTTCGACCGCCACGTAACCGTCGATCGGCCCACCAAGAAAGGCCGGCTCGAGATCCTCAAGGTGCATAGCCGCAACGTGCCGCTGTCCTCGGATGTGGATCTGGAGCGCATCGCGCGCAGCACCATCGGCATGAGCGGTGCCGACCTGGCCAACCTGGTCAACGAGGCGGCCTTGCTGGCGACCCGCGAGAACAAGTCCGCGGTCGACTCCAAGGACCTCGACGCCGCGCTGGACAAGGTGATCCTCGGCGCCAAGCGCGAGGACGTCATCACGCCGAAAGACAAGCGGGTCACGGCCTTCCACGAGGCCGGCCACGCGCTCGTCGGCTGGCTGACGCCGAAATCGGACCCGGTCCACAAGGTGACGATCATCCCGCGAGGCCGCGTCATTGGGCGTCACCCAGTACCTCCCGGAAGAAGATCGCTTCAATTACAACGAAAGCCAGATCCTGGCGCGGCTGGACTCGGCCATGGGCGGCCGAGCGGCCGAGCGTCTGGTCTACGGCGAGATGAGCAGTGGCGCGGCCGACGACCTCAAACAAGCGACCCGGCTGGCCCGGCTCATGGTCACCCAGTTCGGCATGAGCGAGCGCGTCGGCCCCGTGTTCTTCCGCGCATCCGAGGAACACCCCTTCCTCGGCCGCGAGATGGCCGAGCTCCGCGACCACTCCGAGCACACCGCCCAGTTGATCGACGAGGAGGTCGCCCGGATCCTCCGCGAATCCGATAGCCGCGCCTATCGCATCCTGGAAGAGCGTCGCGACGACCTGGAACGCGTCACCGAGGCGCTCATCGAGCGCGAGGTCCTCACCGAGGGAGAACTCGAGGATCTCGTCGGCAAACGCGTGATCGACGAGGAGGAAGCGGAGGTCGCACCGGTTCGCAAGGACCAGGTTGTGGCATCCATCGATGATCCGTCCTGAGTGTTCAGTGATCCGTTGATGACGACGCATCCTGGAAAACCGAAGGGGACTGTGGGCCGTGTCACCGTCAACCCCGTCGCCATCGCCAGTTCCGGTCGTCTGTGCCGGGCTGGTGGTGGCCGACCATGTCTCGCCGCCGCTCGATCATTTGCCCCGAGCCGGCGAGTTGATCGTGGTGGACAACCTGGTCTTGAACATCGGCGGCGGGGCTGCCAATACGGCCATGGACCTGGCACGGCTGGGTGTTGCCACGGCGATCTGCGCACGCGTTGGGGATGATGCCTTCGGCCGCTTCGCCACCGAGACCCTCCTGGGCCGAGGGATCGACTGCGCGGCGCTGAAGACCGATCCGACCTTGCCAACCAGTCAGACCCTGATCGTCAACGTCCGGGGGGAGGATCGGCGGTTCATCCACACGGTGGGAGCCAACACGGGGTTCGTCGCCGCCGATCTTGACGCAGTGCTGGAGTCTGCGCCGCGCGTCCTGCATATCGGGTATTTCTTGATTCTCCCCAACCTCGACGCCCACGAGCTGGCCGAGCGGTTTCGACGGGCCCGAGCCGCGGGAACGCTCACTCTGCTCGATGTGGCGACCCCGGGGCCGGGGCAATACCTCGATCGACTCGAGGTCGTGCTCCCGGAGACCGATATCTTCGTCCCCAACACCGACGAGGCCGAGCTGATCCTCGGCGAGACCGATCCGGTCCGCCAGGCCCAGGTCTTTCGCGATATCGGTGCTCGGCGGGTGGTGATCACCATGGGGGAGCGCGGGGTGATCTCGGTCTCCGAGGAGTCGCGGCTCCGCTTGGGTGTCTATCCGGTCCCTTACGTTGATGGCTCCGGGGGAGGCGATGCCTTCAATGCCGGCTATATCCTGGGCCTCCTGGAGCACCGATCCGAGATCGAGTGCCTGAAGCTCGCCAGTGCCGTGGGTGCAAGCTGCGTCCGCGCCGTGGGTACAACCGAAGGCGTCTTTTCACGCGCGGAGGCCGAGGCGTTCCTCGGCCGGCATGACCTCGCCGTCGAACCGATCGAATAAAACGCGTCCCGACCCTTAGATGTCGAGGATCACCTCCGCCAGCCAACCTCCGTCCTCCGGCCGAACCGTCAGCCCGTGGTGAGTGGCGGCCTTGACCTCGTGGTCCAGGACATGCCGAGCCCGGTCGATCGGCTCGCCCGCGATCGTGGCGTGGAGGCTCCGACCGTCCTCATCGAGCGTGACGACGAATCGGCTGTAGAGTCGATGACGGGTCTCGCAGCGAAAGATCAGCTCGTTCAGCCAGGCGAGCATCAGGTCTTCGGTCGAATCGGCGGCGAGCACCACCGCCTCGGGGCCCTCGCCTCGGACATCGGACCGATTGGCCACGATCACGTCGAGGAGCCCGGCCGCGGCCGTCTCGAAGAGATCCGACAGGTCGCGCCCGACGATTCTCAGCCCCAGGTCGGCCGTATGCTCGAACGTTTCGGCGCGTCCCATGGTAAAATCCTCATTCTCGCGGAACGATGGAATCTTCGTGAGGAGCCTCACCATGCTGGAAGTGGGCCAGACGGCACCCGACTTTTCCCTTCCCGATCAGTCAGGAAGCGCGGTGACGCTCTCCGGCTCGAGGGGATCGCCGGTCGTCCTGTATTTCTATCCCAAGGATGATACGCCGGGTTGTACCAAGGAAGCCTGTGCCTTCCGTGATGACTTCGCCGACTACCAGGCGCGGGGTGCGCGGATCCTCGGCGTCAGCCCGGATGCTTCGGGATCGCATACCCGGTTCGTGCAGAAGTTCAATCTCCCGTTCACGCTCCTGGCGGATGTGGACCATCGTGTCTGCGAGGAATACGGAGTGTGGAAGGAGAAGAACCTGTACGGCCGCAAGTCGATGGGTGTCGAGCGAACCACGTTCGTCCTGGATGCGAGCGGGATCGTTCGCGCCGTGTTCCCGCGCGTCAAGGTGGACGGGCACAGCATCGCCGTCCTGAAGGCCCTCGAGGGCTGTCGATGATGCCGAGCGCGATACCCGGATCCGCCCGATCCGTACGAGCACGAGGGACGCGTCAGCCGACCGCCGCGGAGGGGAGCCCGAATTCCAGGACATCGCGACGGCTGCAGAGGTGCTGTTCCAACTTCCGCAACGCCTTGTACTTCTCGTCACTGACGCGGGTGAGCGGAAGATTGAGCTCCGTGCCGATTTCCGGGACCGAGGATCCGCGCATCCAGAGCTCGATGATGCGATTCTGACGCGGGCTCAGGACGGCCCGGCGGGCCGATTCGAGGATCTCGCCCAACTCCATACGGTCACGCTCGCGCTGATCCAGGTCGGAAGCCGGCGTGCTGTAGCCGTCCAACGACTGGTATCGCTTCGCACGCTGCACGCGCTTCCGAACCATGTCGATGGCACGGACCAGTTCGCGCCGTTCCGGCGTATCTTCCGCCAGGACGAGGGTCAGATCGAGCTGCCCATCGCGCGCCTTGGTCAGAAGGCGGCAGCAGACCTCTTGCGTGCAATCATCCCAGAGCCTGGGGTCCAGTCGTGCGTTTCTCCAGCAGACCGTGCAGTAACGTTGGATATCACGGACCAGGTCCGTCTCCGACGCCTGGGCCGTCAATGCGGCCAACCCGATCACGAGTGCGACGGCGGTCGGACCCACCTTCCGCGTACGGATTGCCGGAGCCTCACAACCGCTGGGCACGCTCAGGTTTGTGCCTTCCGTTTCCGGGGGGGAATTGTTGTTCTTCATGTCTACGGAATCTCGCTTCATGCACACAGTCGCTACCAATCCGTCTCCTCTCTCTCAACGGACCGCGACCACATCAAGTCTCGCTAAACTCTGAATTCTGATTATATCGACGCCGCCGCGAAAAGGCGAATGGTTTGTCGGCATGCACTTTCTTGCGGCCGGCTCCGGGAGACCGGTCCGATGCGGCAACGAGATGTTTCCCATTGTGAAACAAGGACTTAAAGTATCCAACCGACTCCCATGCGGGGGCATGGGGATCAGCGTTCGGACATTCCGGGTCCGCGCGTTGTGTCGTCCGCCGCATGACCCGCCGGTCGCGCAACGCTCCTGTCAACGTCCCTTCGTGGGAGCACGGGAACCAGAACCAATCGTTCCAAGGGGCTCAATCAATGGGGCCGGATCCCCTACGAAATACCGCCGGACCTTCCGGCCATGGACACGCCGCCCAGGGACACGACGGTGCCGCTTAGGGACACGCCGATGCCGCCCAAGGACAGGACCGGGTGCGGCCCGCCCGTGAATCCACCGGAGGTCCCCCCGCCGCCCGTCCCATGATCGCTCGCGGGGATACCGCTCCCCCCGGTACTGGTAGACACAGTGACACTGATCTCGCTGGAGGTAGAACTGCCAACGGTGATCCCGCCGGCCGGGTGATTCCGGTGACGACCCTTGTGTTGGGGATGGCGCTTGGTCTCGTGCACATGGGCGTCAATCCGGATGATCTCGGCGGGCGACGCGAGGCCGACGGCGCTCGGAGTGATCCGGACTTCCAGTCGATCCCATACGCCGGGGCGAAAGCCATGACGTTTTCTCATGGGGTGCCGTTCCTCTTCCTGCAGAAGATCAATCGAGCCAAGAATTGGCCCGATCCGAGTGGGTTTCATCCACCCGACAAAGGCAACATACCGTTCCAAGGAAGCTTTCACCAGAAAGGGGCCTGGCACCTCGAAGAATCGGAGCCAGTCCCCTTCCTCGTGCTGACTTGAAAGTCGACCGGTTCGAGAGGCTTGACGGCGTCATCGGCCTTCGCAGCACGCCGCCGCGCTGTGCCAGTGGAACATGTCGTCTCGGGTACCTCGGTCGGGCTGTGTCAGTAGCCCCCGTTCCCACCGCCACCGCCACCGGACCCACCACCGACAGATCCTCCACCGGTAGATCCGCCGCCAGTGGAACCGCCACCGAAGGTTCCACGATGGGACCCGGTGGGGTGGAACCCGCCGGTAACGGCACCAATGGTTCCACTGCCCGTCCCGTCGTTGCTCGTGGTGGAACCGATCCCGGTAGACGTGATCCCAGTGATGGTGATCCTGCTGTTGTAGCCGTAGATGGTCCCAATGCTCAATGGCTGCACGTGCTGAGTCTTGTGCGCAGCGATGTGGCCGGAGTGGCCCCTGGAGTGATGCACACTGGCATCGATCCGCACGATGTGAGCGGCCGTCGCAATTCCGACGGCGCTCGGGGTAATCCGCATTTCCAGACAATCCCATCCGCTGAGACGAAAGATGGATTTTTTTCTCATGGGTGCCGTTCCTCTTCTGGCAGAAAACGGGTCGAACAAGGCCCATCCCTTCGCACCGCCTGACTCGGCGATGATCATCTCTAAGGTGAACAACCTCCGACACCCGCAGCGACGGGGTGGGCCGACTCTGGAACTGGGTGAGTTCAGGCGAAAGCTGGTCCGTCCTGGCAATGGAAAGTGAGGTCCACCGGCTGTTCCCGGGGAACGGTGAATGGCGCCGTCCTGACCACCGAGCGGCCGTTACTTTCGCGTAGACTCCCCGAGAGAAGGTACCCTGCACCGTCCCGTCGGATACAAGAAATCAAGATGATTGTAAAGATTGTCGAATTGCCTGCGTCGGGAAGTCATCCGATTGGATGGATGGGGAGGCGCCCGAATGCGGCGATCATTCGCCCGAATTTGGCAGCGCCTCTGCAGGGATTTCGAGGAGACGCTGCTCAGGTCCGGCCTTCGCGATTGCGACTCAATGCCAGACCATGCCGCAATTGGGAGCGGCTGGGCCGGCGGGGCCGCACGATGTCCCAACCTCGGGCGCGGGCCAGGCGGAGCAGCCGGCTGCGGGGGTGGACGACAACGGCCCGGCCCACGCGGCTCCAGGAGAGCTCGATCGCTCCAGTTATCCGCGTAGGCCACGGCCTCATCGATGTCGATTTGATGCTCATGCCGCCCAGTGTTCGGCATAATACAGCTTTCCCTCGCCGTAGCAAGGGGGGCCGGTTCCGATCCCGACGAGCCGCCCGCGTTCGATGACCACCGGGGTCGTCAACAGGTCGCTGCAACCGAGGTAAATGCCGAGCGGTTCGATCACCAGGCGCGGCGACGACGAGACCAGAACGATTGGTGTCCCGGCCTTTCGCAACGCGGCGAGATGGTCGGCGACCCCTTCGTAGAGTCGCGGCCGGACGAATTCCACGAAATTCTCGTAGGCGATCCGCTCGAGCTCGACCACCGGGATGCGGGAGATGTAGGACAATCCAATCTCGATCAACCGCCCGTAGTCGAGCCTTCCGAAGCGATGCTGCAAACCATGATGCAGTGCGCGCAGGAAGAACGAACGGCGGATCCACCCTTTCCGATAAAGAATCCGCGCGAAGAGAAACGTGGTGGTCTGGGCCAGGAGAGTCCCGTCCACGTTGACGAAGGCGACGGAAGGCGGCTTGGAGAACCGGGGCCATTCCGATGAGGTCATGTCACTTACTCTCCGCCTGCACTGACCCAGCGGCCGACGCGGCGGGTCAGGTCCCGGGCCTCGGCCGGCTCCACCGATTCGGCGATGACGCGAACGATCGGCTCGGTATTGCTGGCCCGGATGTGGACCCACCGATCTTCCCACTCAAGCCGAAGTCCGTCGCGACGATCCACCCGCGCGTCCGGGAACCCGGCCGCGATCCGATCCCACAGGGCCGAGACATCGGCCGATCCGGCAGTCTGCCCGGGCAACATGCCTCCAGCCAAGCGGATTGGATACTGCTCCTTAACCATCGTATACCGTGGGAGGTCCGCAACCAATCGAGAAATCGGCTCGCCCGACGCGGCCATCAGATCGAGGATCTGGGCGATGGCGGCGAAGCTGTCGCGCACGTAGCCGATCCTCGGATCGATCACGCCCCCGTTCCCCTCGCCGCCGAACAGGGCCCCCTCGGCGATCATTCGCTCCACGACATTGATCTCACCGACCGGAGTGCGGAACACAGGACAATCCCGGCGCCGAGCCAGGTCCTCCGTCACACGCGAGGTGGACAGGTTCATGACGACGGGACCCTGCGCCTGTTCCAACCGGCGCCGGGCTGCCAGGGCCAGCGTGAGCTCCTCGCCGATATAGCGGCCCGTCTCATCGACGATCGCCAGGCGGTCGGCGTCGGGATCCTGGGCGAATCCGACCGCCGCGCCCACTGCGGATACGATGGCGGCGAACTCCTGGAGGTTCGCCTCCGTGGGCTCAGGCGCGTGGTCATACCGCCCGTCGGGCTCTCCGCCCAGGACCAGGATCTGTGCTCCCAGGGCTTCCAGGAGGGAACGCCCCGGCCGCCCGCCCGCTCCGTGACAGGCATCGAGGACCACCTTGAAACCACGGTGCCGGATCGCCGCGACATCCACGGTTTCGAGGACGCGACCGCGATGGCCTGCGTCGGGATCCTCGAGTCGGCGTGACCGGCCCAGGGCATCCCAGGCTGCCCATGCGAATTCGCGTCGTTGCCAGCGGTCGAGCAGGGCGCGGCCCTGTTCCGCGCCCAGCACCATGCCTCCTGGCTGGAAGAACTTGAGCCCATTGTACCGCGGTGGGTTGTGGGACGCCGAGATCTGAATTCCCCCCGCCGCTCGGCTATCGCGGACGAGCCAGCCAAGGGTCGGCGTGGCCGCCGGTCCGGCGAGGAAGACATCGTGGCCGGTTGCGGTCACGCCTGCCTCGACCGCTGCCCCGAAGACTGTCGATGATACGCGACCGTCATGGCCCACCACGATCGGGCCGGGCTCGCACTGACTCGCATATGCCGCCGCGAACGCTACGACTGTCGCCGGGTCCAGGCCGTCGCCGACGACGCCCCGCAGTCCCGAAATGCTCGCGATCATCGTCCCCGATCCGCTCACGCACGTTCCCCTTCCTCTAGGCTCGATCGATCCCTGCCTCGAGGCGCTCTCTCATGTCATTCCCGATCCGGGGTCGCCTGAGCAGGGTCGTTTCATCTTAACTTAGAGGAGGACCGCCCCGTGCGGCAAGAGCCCGCTCGTCTCGCTCCGACCTTGTGGGCACCGATGACGACGAGTGTCTTCGGCCGTCGAACCGCGAATGTCATCCGCTTCCTTGTTGCCGTCGGCTGCCGTAACATGGATGGGCGGCAACACACGGTCTCGGCGGAGCCTGGCGATGACTGAATCTCAACTGCCTCCGGATGGCATGCCACCGATTCCGGATGGCCTCGGGGCCGTCGAACCCCAGCCTTTCCGGGAGGAACCTCCAGAGAAGATCCTTGACATCGCTGGTCCATTCAGCTCTCCGCAGTCGGAGGAGCGGAATCTCCGCGAGTGTCGCACTTCCCGATTCGATCTGAAGCTTTTCCTCTGGCTGTCTTTGGCCTGTATCGCAGCCACGATAGGCATGATCCCTTATACGATCAGCTTGCTCAAGCAGGCCGAGGACCAACCCTTCCCGGCGGAGTTGCTGCCGTGGCTCCTGGCGGTCTCGGCGATCGTTGAGGTCGCGATTTCGTTGGTGGCCATCGCCATCGTCCTGCGGTTGGGCCGGCGGTTCTCCTGGGGAGTGCCACCTCTGAGTGCCTGGCTGGCCGGAGACCCCGAGGCTGTGCTGCGCGTGCGACGGTCGCTCGTTCCGGCGCTGGTCTCCGGCATGGCCCTCGGCGTGGTCGTCGCCATCTTCGCCGGGGGCAACTTTGACAATTCACCCGATAAGGCGAACGAAATCGTCATGCCACCCGCCTGGGAGGGCTTGCTGGCTTCCCTCAGCGCGGGGATTCGCGAAGAGATCTGGTTCCGGCTGGGGTGGATGACCTTCTTCGCCTGGATGGGCACCGTGTTGGCGCGCCCGTTCCTCGCCGAGTTCCGTGAGCCGTCGGTTCCGGTCGTCTGGATCGCAAACCTTCTCGCCGCATTGCTTTTCGCCGCGATACACCTGCCCCAGGCGCAACTTCTTCTCGGCCTCACTCCCTCCGTCCTGCTCTTTGTCATCCTCGGCAATGGTGTACCCGGTATCATCTTCGGTTGGTTCTACTGGCGACACGGGTTGATCGCGGCCATGGTCGCCCATTTCAGCTTCGACCTGGTCCTCAAGGTCTTCATCCCCCTCCTCTTCTGAAGATCGTGTCGCGCGGCAACTTCCCGATTTCCGCGGGATCGCTGGGGGCATCGCCCTTTCGCGCTCGATTCCAGACACCCTCAAGGTTGGCGTGGCGAATCCTGGGGCGGGATGTGGTCAAGCCGGCTCTGCTGGGGCCGCCCCCCGGTGAGCCCCTTCGGTCGGCCGTTCGGCAAGGTCGTGAAGCCTGGCCACAACGTCGGATTTCGTCCGGGTGATCCAGAGACGCAATGACCGACACCGTTCTGAATTCCCCCTCGCGCCGATGGCTCGGACCACATTTTCCCGATTTCGAATCGCAGCCGAGTCTCCTCAGACTCATGTGTACCTTGCCTGTTTGACGATACCCCTATAAACCGGCAACCGCTCGCATTCCATTGCCGAATATGTTAAATTGGGTTATTGAGGGATAATCGGCGATTTAAGAAATTTGGAACCTTAGAGGATTTGAGCCTCCCTGCCGAAGTGGAGGCAATGACGTCGAGTAGGTTGATTGGGTCGAAAGGGTAAAGCAGAATGAGCTCGCAGAGCGCGCGACCGACGTTTGGGAATCCGGTCTTGCAGCATGAGATCATGCAGCTCCGCCGCGTGGATAATGTGACGAATCTGTTGTACCTGGCAATGGAATATTTCAGCCTGTTCCTGGTGATCGGTGGGGCGATCCTGTTTGCGGAGATCAGCCGGGCGTCGGGCTACTCGTGGCTCTGGAGTGTTCCGGTGTTCGCCGTCGCAATCACGCTGGTCGGGGCGATTCAGCACCGGTTGGCCGGGCTGGGGCATGAGGCGTCGCATTATTGCTATATGAAGAATCGCTTCCTGAATGACTTCATCCCCGATGTTTTCTGCATGTTTCCCCTGATGACGACGGTGCACTTCTATCGACTTTTCCACCTGGCTCATCATCAATTCACCAACGATCCGCAGCGCGATCCGGATTGGCAGAATCTCGGCCATGGCAAGCGGTCCAGCGAGTTCCCCATGTCGCGGAGCCGGTTCATCAGGGTCGTTTATTTCGCCTTGTTCGTGGCGCCGCTTCGCGTGCTGAGTTATCAATGGGGCTACTTCCAGGTCAACACGCTTGGCCAGGGGAAGAACGTCTACGTCGATGGGACCGACCTCCGTCGAGGGGGGCACACGAGGAGTTGGCTGCGTCTGGGAACGGCGCTGGGGATCATCTATCTGCTCGGCCTGAATCTGCTGACCTGGATCCTGACGACCTACCAAAGGCCCGGCTGGATGATTCCGGCGGGGTTGCTGGGTCTGGGTCTGGCGGCCGGTATCACCGGTCTGCTCCCCGATTGGGCCGTATTTCGTTCGCCGTTTCGCCAGGCCTACTCGAGCCGGTTCAGCGGGGTGATTCGCCTCGGTTACTTCACCGTGTTGATGGAAATCCTGGCGCACTTGCGATGGGCGACGGGCGGAGTCTCGGCCGTCTATTTCATCCTCTTGTGGCTCATCCCGCTGAATACGTCCTTCATGTTCTTCATGTTCCTGAGGGATGTCTACCAACATTCCAACGCCGATAGCGGCAGGCTGACGAACTCCCGCGTGTTCTTCACGGACCCGTTCACCCGATGGGCTGTGTTCGTGTATGGCCAGGATATGCACATCCCGCATCACCTCTTCCCGGCCGTCCCCCACTATCACCTGCGCCCGCTTCACGAGTTGCTCAAGCAGGTTCACGAACCCTATCGGTCCCAGGTGGTCGAGACGCATGGGACCTTTCACAACCCCCGTGGCCAGCGGACGATCCTGGATGAGATGACTCGCACCGAAGCGACTCTGGCTGAGCCGGAGCCCTTCGCGATCGAATCGGGAGACGACGATGTGGCCGCGACGCGGGAGGCTGTGGAGCCTGTCGGGGCCGGGCGAACCGCGCACGGAATCTGACCCGGCCGACGGATAGGTAGGTCAGAGCCTGAGAGCCTGAAGATGCCCGGTTCGTCAGGCTGGAAATCCTGACCTACGAAAACACGACACCCCCAAGCTCCTGATGGACCCTGGGGGCATGCATGCGATTGGAGTTGTCGTTGGCGTGAAGGAGACCGGGCGGGATCAGACCCCGACCAATTCCTCCTGATGGACGTCGATTTCGGCGCTATCGGCTGCGTTGGACGAGGCCTCGAGCCCTTGAACCAGGGCACCGAGCTGTAAGGCCAGGAGACGATCTTCTGCGGCGGGGCTGCGCAGAAGGTCCAGAAAGGCTTCGGCTCCGATGATCACCGCCTTGGGCTTGCTGTGAATGGTCAAGACAAAACGGGCATCCGGGTTTTCCAGAGTCTCGAGCACTTTCGGGAGATCTCGGTGAAGTTCACGACTTCCTATGAAGCGAACGCGTGACTGAGACTGAGGCATCAGAATCCTCGAGGCCGGGAACGGCCGGGAACATGGGGACGATCGAGGCGAACGGACAGGAGCCGCCTCGGTGGACGAAGGGGAAGATTCACCTTATCGGACGGGCTCATGCCCGTCAATCAGAGTCCAATCGTAACTACGGAATTCGCTGAAGGACTGTTGGTTGACTTCCTGGAGAACCTGAGAATCGGAGGTCCTGGCCGGTTCGTCCGGAGTGGATGGTTTGGGTTGAGCCTCCCGGTCCGGGGCGCCGGGCTGGGCCGGAGGGGAGCCTGTCGCCGGGGTCTGGGCAGGGGGCGTCGCCGCTCGGGGCGAGTCCGGGCCAGGGGTGGGGACGGGCGCCGAGGGCGCGGAGGCCTTCGGCGGCGGGACCGTGGCCGGCATCGGAACGTTCGGGAGCAGGTCGTTTAGATAGGGATAGCCGCCGTACTGTTCGATCAGTTCCTTGCGAATCGCGTCGGATTGCTCGGGATGGCCTGCGCGAGCGGCTTCGTCGGCGATCTGCAATTGCTTCTCGATGAATTGTTGACGATCCCGGATGGCATGCTCGAGCTGGTCCGCGCGGTCGAGGGCCAGCAAGTACCATTTGCGTTCCTCGGGGTCATCCGGGTTGAGCTGGGTGGCCAGCCCTTTCCACTGCGTCACGACGAGCGGGTCGTGGTGTTGTTTCGATTCGGCGGCCGCACTGTTGTGGGTGGCAACGAACAGGTTCTCGGCCCTGTTCTTGGGTTCTCTGAGCCGAGATTCGCCGGGGGAGGCGAGGACGGCGGCTCGACCCTCCACTTCATCCAGCAGAATCCTGTCCCGCCATTTTCGGGTCTGCTCGTGATACGGATTGTTGGGAAACCGCCGGTCGAGCGCGTCGAGGTAGTCGTCGCGGGCCGTCAGCCAGTTGACGCGGTATTTCGAGGCCATCAGGGCCTCGGCCTTGTGGTAGAGCGCCTCCTGGCTGAGGGGCCAGACCAGGTAGAGGATCAAGCCACCGACGGCCACCAAGGCCAGGACCAGGCCCACGATTTCGAGGGCCCCCCGGGACAGCAAGGGTGATACGGATTCGTCCGTGCCGGCTCGGGCCCGGATGCCGAAGAGCGTGGATGTCAGCGACGCAAGGGTCCCGGTCTTTCGCGGCTTCCGCCTGGGACGATCTGTGAGGGACGAATCGGGCCGGGAACCGCCGGTACCGGTCGTGGCACCGGCACGAGGCGGGTTGGCGGCGGGGGAGCCCGGCGTGGGCCAGACCATGGCGATGGAGGCGCCGCGCTCCGCCTTGTCGCGCAGTTGGGTCAGAGTCAACTCGACCGCCGCGGCGTCGAACGGGCGGTCGGCGGGCGCCTTGGCCATCAGGGCCACCACCAGCTCGTCCAGCGCCTTGGGGATCTCCTGGACCTTATCGCTGGGTCGCCGGGGATCCTCGTTCATGTGGCAGTGCATCAGCACGATGGCCGAGGTCCCCTCATACGGGGGATTGCCGACGAGCATCTGGTAGAGGACGATACCCAGCGCGTACAGGTCGGTCTTGTGGCTGACCGGCGGGGTTCCACGGATCTGCTCGGGGGCCATATAGGCCGCCGTACCCAGCGTCCGGCCCGTGGCCGTCAACGCCGTCTTGTCCAGGTCTTTGGCGATCCCGAAGTCGGTCAGCTTGACCTTCCCATCGCTCGTGATCATCAGGTTCGACGGCTTCAGGTCGCGATGGACCACTCCGCGCTCGTGCGCGTAGTGCAGGGCGTCGCAGACCTGGATCCCCAGGTTGACCACCTCGCGCCACGGCAGGGCTCCCCGTTCCTGGAGGATCAGATCCAGGGTCGTGCCCTGGACGAACTCCATGGCGATATACCAGGTGCCGCGGAACTTGCCCCAGGCCAGGTTCCGGACGATCGCGGGGTGCCGGAACTTGTTGAGGATGTCGTACTCGCGCTTGAACCGATCCTGGACCTTCTTACCCTGGGAGAGCTCGCCGTGGACGACCTTCACGGCGGCGAGGCGCCCGCGCTTCTCGTCGGTCGCGCGGTAGACCACCCCCATGGCGCCGGAGCCCAGCACCGCGTCGATCCGGTAGGATCCGAGCTTCTCGCCGATCAATGCCTGAAACTGACTCATGGTCTGTTCAACTTAGGGAGTATCCGAGAATCTTGTAGGGTGGGTGAAACCCACGAAGAAGTGGCCCGATCCTGGTGGGTTTCACCCACCCTACAAAGTCTCGCCACCTGCCACCTCGACCTCGATCACGATCGGGGCATCTGGCAGGACAAGCCGCCGGCCGCCGGCAGGTAGCCGTGCTGGACGTAGTCCATCACCATCCGGTCGGCATTGAACCGCCAGGCCAGCGTCCGGAAGGCGTTCTTCTGGCGAGCGATCCACTCGCGGGGCAGCCCCGAGGCATCCCGCTTATAGTAGAGCGGGATCACCTCCTGGGTCAGCGTCTCGACGAGGGCCTGGTGGTCCCGCTCATCCTGGACCGAGGGGATCGCATGCGTCTGGCCGATGCCGATGGCGAAGCCATTGGTGCCATCATACGCCTCGGCCCACCATCCGTCGAGGATCGAGAAATTCAGCGTGCCGTTGAGTGCGGCCTTCTGACCCGAGGTCCCGCTGGCCTCTTGCGGCCGACGCGGATTGTTCAGCCAGACGTCCACCCCCTGAACGAGCTGCCGCGCCACGTTCATATCGTAGTCCTCGACGAAGACGATCCGGGCGCGAATCGGTCCTGGTGGGTCAGCCGGGCGATATTCTGGATCAGCTCCTTGCCCATGCGATCTTCCGGGTGGGCCTTGCCTCCGAAGATGATCTGGATCGGCCGGTCCGTCGAGTTGACCATCTCGATCAGGCGCTCGACGTCCTGGAGGACCAAGCCGTGCGCTTATAGGTGGCGAAGCGGCGGGCGAAGCCGATGGTCAGGGCGTTGAGGTCCAGGGCTTCCATGGCCCGCTCGATCGCCGAGTCGGGCTCCTGGCGCCTCCGGGCCTGGGCTGCCAGCCGATTGCGGAGGAAGTTGATCATCCGGGCCTTGAGCACCTGCTGGGTCTCGAACAACTCGGCGTCCTCGACCGTCTCGATGCCCTCCCAGGTCGCGGCCAGCCGCTGATCCCGCGGCCAATCGGTCCCCAGGTGCCGGTCGAAGAGGAGTTGCATCTGGGGCGACACCCAGCTCTGGGCGTGGACACCATTGGTGATATGACCGATCGGTACGCCCTCCTCGGGCGTATTGACATACAGCGGCTGCCACATCCGTCGCGAGATCGTGCCGTGCAGGGCGCTGACGCCGTTGGCGTACCGCGACAGCTTCAGGGCCAGCACGGTCATGCAGAACGGCTCGTTGTGGTCGGCCGGGTAGACCCGTCCGAGCCCCAGGAAATCCTCGTAGGACAGATTCATGGCCTCGCGGATCTTCCCCAGGTGCTCCTCGACCAGGGGCGCGGGGAACCGGTCGTGGCCGGCGGCAACGGGGGTATGGGTCGTGAAGACGGTCATCCCCGAGATCTCGCGCACGGCCTCGCCGAACGGCAGGCCACTCGCCTCCATGATCGATCGGGTCATCTCCAGGGTGGCGAACGCGCTATGGCCCTCGTTGAGGTGCAAGACCGAGGGATGGATCCCCAGTGCACGCAGGGCCCGGACCCCGCCCACCCCCAGGAGCAGTTCCTGGCGGATCCGGACACGTGCATCTCCGCCGTAGAGCCGGGCCGTCAGCTCCCGATCGGACTCCGAGTTCTCCGGCACGTTCGCATCCAGGAGCAACAGCGTCGTCCGGCCGACCCCCACTCGCCAGACCCGCGCGTGCAGCACGCCGGTGGCCGTCTCGACTCCAACCCGTAGCGGCCGCCCGGCCCGATCGGCCACGCTCTCGATCGGCAGCAGGTCGGTGTTGACGTTCAGGTATTGCTCCTGCTGCCAGCCGTTGGCGTCGAGGGACTGGCGGAAGTAGCCCTGGGCGTACAACAGGCCGATGGCGATCAAGGGGATCCCCAGGTCGCTGGCGCTCTTGAGATGGTCGCCGGCCAGGACGCCCAGGCCGCCGGAATAGATCGGCAGGCTCTCGTGCAGCCCGAACTCGGCGGAGAAGTAGGCGACCGGCCGCGCCCGCAGGATCGAGGCATGGACCACGCCCCAACTGTCCGTATCCTTCAAGTACTCGGTCAGCCGGCGGAACGCATAGTCGATCCGCGAGTCGAGGGCCATCTCCGCGGCCCGGCGCTCCAGTTGGTCCGGCGGCAGCCGTTTGAGGAACTCGACCGGATTGTGGTCGACCTTGCGCCACAGGGCCGGGTCCAGCTCCCGAAACAGGGCGATGACGCTCGGCTGCCAGGTCCACCAGAGGTTCCTTGCCAGCTCACGGAGCTTGTCGATCAACTGCGTTCGACCAACCATGGTCATACTCCCCGCGTGCGTCGATTCGCGGAGCCAGGGCCCCGACCATCTCGAGAGCCCCACTCGCCCGCAACGCCGGGTCGGACACCCGGCGATCGTCCGCTCTGCTCTAAAGGTAGCTTAGTATCTCCGATAAGAGTCGGTACGCCAAGACGATTGACCGACTCGTGCCACTCGCGCCGCACTCGGTCCACTCTGATTGGCCCCAGATTTGCACCTTGACTCGGTCTCGGAGAGAACGACATACCCAGGAATCCTCGGCTGGATCCGCGGTCTTGAGGACGATGGAGCTCAAAGTGATGCTAACCAATGAACCGATGACCGAAATGCCCACGCAGTCTGAACCTGTTTCCGAGGGATCCGTCATGGTTTCGCCCGCGGCGCCCGACGGGATCGTGCAGACGTTCTCCACAGGAAACGGGACGGCTCACGCTTCGGAGGCCGCCGAGCCCGGCATTGAGGGAGAGCAGACGGTCTGCGAAGGCCATTATTCCCCCAAGAACTTCCTGGGACGAATGCTCTTCGGCGGATTGCTCGTCCTGGTCTGGCTCACCCTGGCCTTCCGAACCTGGTTTACCACCAATTCAGGCGGATGGTCGTTCTGGATGACTGTCCTCAGCATCGTGGTACTGGGCTACTGGTTGCACCTCGGATATCGCTACCTTCGGGCCTATCGCGGACATCATTACCGGCTGACGACCCGGCGCCTCTTCGTCACAACCGGGTTCTTCCATCGCCGGGTCGATCAGGTCGAGCTGCTTCGCATCAAGGATGTCTACATCCAGGTGAGCATGATCGGAGACTGGCTCGGCATCGGCAACGTGGTTGTGATTTCCTCCGAACACACTCTTCCGAAGGCTCTTCTGCTGGGGATTGAAGAGCCTCGGCGCCTCATGGACTTGATCTGGCATCACATGCGCCTGGAACAGGATAAGAACACGACGCGCATCAATCCGACGTGAGATTCAATATCTCGGCAGGCTGGGGTTGACCTCGTCGATCCAGGCGAGGATACCCCCGGCGAGGTTCTTCAGCCGCGAGAAGCCGGCGGCCTGGAGGATGGCGATCGCCTTGGCGCTGCGGACGCCGCTCTTGCAGTGCACGACCATCGGGCGGCCCGACTCCAGCTCCCCGAGACGGCCCGGCAACTCGGGCAAGGGAATGATGGTCGAGCCGGCGATCCGGCAGATGGCGATCTCCTCGGGGTTGCGCACGTCCAGAATGATCGGCCGCTGGCCCCGATCGAGCAGGGCCTTGAGCTCTCGCGGGGTGATCTCGTCATCCGATGTGCTCGCGGCCGCCGGGGGTTCGGCACCGCGGACGCCGCAGAACTCCTGGTAGTCGATGAGCTCGCGAATGGTGGGATTCGTCCCACAGATGGGGCACCGGGGATTCTTGCGGACCTTCATCTCGCGGAAGGTCATGTCGAGCGCGTCGTAGAGTAACAGCCGGCCGATGAGCGGTGCCCCTGTGCCCAGGATCAGCTTGACGGTCTCGGTCGCCTGGACCACGCCGATCAGGCCGGGCAGGATCCCCAGCACGCCGCCCTCGGCGCAGTTGGGCACCAGGTCCGGGGGCGGTGGTTCGGGGTAGAGGCATCGGTAGCACGGGCCGTGCGGCGCGAAGAAGACGGTCGCCTGACCGTCGAACCGGAAGATCGAGCCGTAGACGTTGGGCTTCCCGAGCAGCACGCAGGCGTCGTTGACCAGGTATCGCGTGGGGAAATTATCCGTCCCATCCACGATCACATCGTAGTCGGCGAAAATCTCCAGCGCATTGGAGCTGTCGATTGTGTGCTCGTGGCGACGGACGTCCAGGCCCGGGTTGATCGCCCGGAGCTTCTCCTCGGCGCTGTCGATCTTGGGCCGGCCGACGTCCGATGAGAAGTGGATCACCTGGCGCTGGAGATTCGAGACGTCCACGACGTCGAAATCCGCCAGGCCGAGCGTGCCAACGCCCGCCGCGGCCAGGTACAGCGACAGCGGCGAGCCCAGCCCGCCGGTGCCGATACACAGCACCTTGGCGGCCTTCAACCGCTTCTGCCCGGTCATGGCCACCTCGGGCATGATCAGGTGCCGCGCGTATCGTTGGATTTCCGATGGGCTTAAGGCGACCGATGACGCTCGATCACCGATCAGGTCGGGAATGATCATAGGTGTCTGTTAGCAAATGAGAGTCGATTCTCGGTCCAACGTCGTGCGTCCAGGACCCGCTCAGGGCCGCAGTCCCTCGCGACTGATTATACAGGGTTCCACGCTGAACGCTGCTACTCGAAAGCGAAATGGCACCGTCGGTCGATGCGATGGGGTTGCCTTCTTGGGCGACAGCCGGCCGCAAGTTTCATCGTAGTCTAGACTTGTGTCTGTACGGCCGCGACGGTGAGTTTGGTGTGGTGTGGCACTAATTGGCCGCTTTTTGACGCGGTCCCGTTCCCGATCCGTATGGCCCGAAAGGATTTGAGACGTGTCCGTCAACCGGCAGGATCAATCGACTCATTAGGGTCTGCGCTCGGATATCCGGGGAGGTACCGCGACCGGCTCTGGTATTCCTTACTATTAGTATAACACAACTTTTCGAATTCGTTAAAGCATCGCGCGGGTTTTCGGCGAATTCGTCAGCGTAAGCTTTTATGGCTGCGGAGGATAAAAAAATCTGGGAAATCTTGAAGGGGTAAGATTAGAGTGGGAGCGGACCGTCGGGGACGTTCGACGAATCTCGCCGGATCGCAACAGCGCGCTCGGAAGTCCCTTGTCCCGCGGCACTTGAGACCGGCTCGACGCCTCCCGCTACCGGGGAATACAATAGAGGGCGGGATCATTCTCAGACATCGCTGACATTCCCTCCGATTCCTCGGAGTCCATCTCATGGCAACGGTCGCCGCAGCCCCATCCGAAATCGAATACCCCTCCTCGGACGGTGAGCCCATGGCGGAAACCCCCATCCATCGCGATGTGATGAGCGACTCGATCGCGATCTTGAAAGCCTATTTCGCGTCTGATCCGGACGTGTACGTCTCGGGCAACATGATGATGTACTACGGCGAAGGGAACGCCGACAAGAGTGTTTCGCCCGACGTGTTCCTGACCCGCGGCATTGCGAAGCTTCCGGAACGGGACGTTTACAAGCTCTGGGTGGAAGGGAAGGGGCCGGACGCGGTGATCGAGGTGACTTCCAAGAGCACCGCGCGCGTTGAACCAGCGCTGGAAGTTTAACCTCTACCGCGATGTGCTCAAGGTCCGGGAATACTTTCTGTTCGATCCCCGAGAGAAGACCCTGGCGGGGGTCTCCTTGTGCGGTTATCGGCTGATCGATGGCCAGTACGAGCTGATCCCCAAGACCGAAGGCCGGCTGGTCAGCGAGGTGCTGGGCCTTCACCTGGAGGTCGCGGGCGGAGAGCTCCGGTTCTACGACCCGCGGAGTGGCGCCTACCTGCCGACGCCCCAAGAAATCCGCGAGGCGTGGGAACGCGAGATCGCCGCACGCGCCGCCGCCGAAGCGGAAGTGGAGCGGCTCCGGCACGAGCTCGAGGCCCTCCGCGGCGGCGCACCACCGGGCTCCTGAACGCATGCCGGTTGGAGTCAACCTACGGGGCTCCAGCGCAAGCACGAGGTTCTCTCGGAACTCATGGAGGAACATATCCAACTAAAAAAAGAGCTTGGGGAGCTCTGAACGGAGCCTGGGCTCCCCAGCCCGTCCGCGATGCCGTCGTCCAGTTCATCAACCACTGGGCCAGCCGCACCGAGTTGCCGGTCTGGCGGTTGGTGCGATGGCTGGGGATGGCGCGAAGCAAGTTCGATCGCTGGAGCCGGCGGCTGGGGACACCCAACCGTCACAACGGCCGCATCCCTCGCGATATCTGGCTGGAGGATTGGGAGAAGGCCAAGATCATCGCCTTCCGCGACACTTATCCCCTGGAGGGCTATCGGCGACTGGCGTACATGATGCGGGACTCCGACATCGTGGCCGTCAGCCCCTCGAGCGTCTACCGCGTGCTCAAGGCGGCCGGCAAGCTGGCTGCCCGAGCGGCGGGGCCGTCCCGGAAGGGGCAAGGCTTCGAGCAGCCGCTGCGGCCTCACGAGCACTGGCACATCGACGTTTCCTACATCAACATCTGTGGGACATTCTTCTTCTTGTGCAGTACCCTCGACGGCTACAGCCGGTCGATCATCCACTGGGAGATCCGCGAGACCATGACGGAGGCCGAGGTGGAGATCATCATCCAGCGAGGTCGCGAGTCGTATCCCTGCGAGCGGCCCCGGATCATCTCCGACAATGGCCCTCAGTTCATCGCCAAGGATTTCAAGGCGTTAATCCATATATATAGTATAATTAATGTAAAAACATCTCTCTACTATCCGCAGAGCAACGGCAAGATGGAGCGATGGTTCAAGACCCTGAAAGGCGAGTGCATCCGCGTCAAGACGCCGTTGAGCTTGGAGGATGCTCGGCGGTTGGTCGCGGAGTTCGTGGCGCACTACAACGCGGTCCGACTGCATAGCGCCATCGGATACGTGACGCCGGCCGACAAGTTGGCGGGTCGAGCGGAGCAGATCTGGACCGACCGGCGCGGGAAGCTGGCGGCGGCCCAGGCCCGGCGAGCGACTCGCCGGAACATCGGTCCCCGACCGACAGAGGAGGGATTTGCCCCGCGCCCTGACCTGGGGTACACTCCAAGGATCTGGGCGGAGGATAGGGCAACGCGGGGACGCGACCTGAGCGCCGACCCAGATGCCAAGACCGGGGTGGGCGGCAGGATGCCGCCCCTCGGCATTCCGGGATTGGCCGGAACGCGATAAATCCATCCACAGTTTTTGTTTTCACCGTCTCGCTTAGCGAGCAACGTCGTTTGTCCCATTCACGCTGAACCAACACAGCGCTCCAGGCCGCCGGAAAACGTCGATTCGACAGCAGAACGCCTACGGTTCCCGACGATATCATTCACACGAATGCGCCAGCGCATCGGGCTCTCCACGATGAGACATCGACTCATTTTGTTGCCACGTACTCGTTAAGGAAGGGCCGCGGAGAAGTCGTTGTAGCGAAGAGGATTTCCTCATGGAAGACCAGATGATCGAAACCTGGGCGATCCACAATCGGATCAACCTCTACTTCCTGGATGCGATCTCCGACGAGGCGATGGCCGCAACGCCCTCGCCCAAGTGCCGGACGGTCCATGACCTGTTCGCTCATATCCATAACGTCCGGCTGATGTGGCTGAAGGCCGCGGCTCCGGAGCTGCTCGAGGGGCTGGAAAAGATCGAAACCAAGACGGTCGGAACCCGGGCGAGGTTGCGAGCCGCGCTGGAGGCTTCCGGACGGGCCATCGAGGAACTCTTGCGAAAAGGGCTCGCTGCGAACGGGAAGATCAAAGGATTCAAGCCGCACGCCACGGCGTTCCTCGGCTATCTCATCGCGCACGAGTCGCATCACCGGGGCCAGGCGGGCTGGGCCTTGAAGCTCTCCGGGCATCCGCTGGACCAGAAGACGGCCTATGGCTTATGGGAATGGGGGGTTCGGTGACGCATCAGATCATCCGCGATTCCGGCGGACCAGCCGCAGGTATTCCGCAAGGTCGTGGTGTTTGTCGTGGTCGGCCCAATCCTCGGGGAGCTTACCAATCTTGGCGTCTCGGATATCCGGATCGGCGCCCGCGCGGAGAAGTTGATCGACCATCTCGCGGCGACCCTGGAGCGCCGCGTAATGGAGGGGTGTGCCCGCGAAATCAAAGCCGGCGGGGATGAGGTTGACCTGGGCGCCATGGCCGATGAGGAGCCTCACGGCCTCCGCCTGTCCCCAGGCCACCGCGTAGACCAGGGCATTGCCGAGGACCTGTTGGCGATCGCGACAGACATCGGGCGGAATGGGCGAGAGGGCCGTGAAGAATGGCCACGCGACTTCGCCGGCAGCCGCCGACAGATCGCCCTGCTCATCGAAGCATTGGGCGATCCGGTCCAGATCTCCCAGCGCCGCGGCAGTGCGGAGGTTCGCGACGGGGGCTCCGCGATCCAGCAGCAGCGACACGGCAGCCTCATGACACCAATAAAGTGCCTCCTCCAGCGGCGACCACTGGCCATTGCCCTCGATCCGCGCCCCCATGTCCAGCAATTTCACGATCGCTCGGACGTTATTCATGCCGCTGGCCGCGATGAGGGGTTCGGTCAGCTCGGCGCCGTGAGCCGCCAGAAGTTCGATCAGGACTTCCAGCGCGTTGAACCGGTGGCGTGGTGAGGACGAGGCACTGGAGGATCGTGGGATGGCTGCGCCGGGATCGTTCCGTGGCCAGCCCCGGATCCGCGGTCAAGAGTGAGGCCAGACCCTCGACGTCGCCAGCGGTCAGGGCCGCCTGTGCCGCATGAAACCGTTCGTCCATCTCCGAGCTCTCCGTGAGCCATTCCTTCTCGACACCCCAACCTCTCCAAGGATTGAGACTGGTGTTCTCGCCCTCACGCCGGCCACTTGCCGAGGGGGCACGACTCGTGGAGGAGCTTGCTCTTGGCGCCGGTGAAGCAACCGCAGATCTTGCAGCGCAATCCGGTGTGATGTTCGCAGGAGGCGCAGGTCTGGAGGCGCTGGCGCCGGACCTCGGGCGCGGTGGTCTTGAACCCCGAGCCGGCGAACTGCGTCATGGACTTGGTGGCGGAGAGGGCCATCCGGAGGAGGCCGGGCCCATTGGTGGACTTGGGTGTGGTCGATCCGCCGGCGGGCGGACCGGCCATGACTCCGGCCGTGAGCGACCCGCCCAGGAAGGCTTGCGGGCCGGAGATCACGCCCGAGGACTCCTGGGCCGGCCAGGTGTCGTACAGGCCCATCCGGTACTTCTGGAGATAGGCGCCGTACCAACCGGCCTGGGGTTTGCCCAGGATGCTGAAGAGGGAGATGGCGTCCTGGGCGCTGGCGATCGCGGCATCGCGCTGTCCCAGTTCCGCGAGCTGAATCCCCTGGAGCCAGAGCAGGTTGGCTTCCTGCTGCCGATCCCCGACCCGGCGAGCGAGGCTCAGCGCCTGCTCATAATAGGACAGGGCCTTGTGGGAATCACCCACGTTCGAGGCGGCCAGGCCCAGCCGCTCCAGGGCGACTTTCTCGGCCATGGGGTCCGCGGTCGAGCGGGCGTGCGCCAGGGTGTGTTCGAAGAGCTGCGCGCGCGTCCCGGCTGCTGGACATATAGCAAGGCCAGCCCCAGGTTGCCCATGATGTCGCTTTCTCTGACGGCGTCGCCGAGCTGGCGAGCCAGGGGCAGGGCCTGGTCGAACAAGGTGATGGCGCCGCGGGGGTCGCCTTCGCTCAATGTGATGATGGCCAGATCGGTGAGCGCCGTGACTTCTTTGGTGCGGTCGCCGATGGCGCGCGCCCCGGTCAGTATCTGCTCGGCCAGCGCTCGAGGGCACCCATCCGTAGGTGGGAGCGGCTGCGGAGCGGCGGTCGAAACACTCTTGGCCCCCAGGCCGCCGACCAGGAAGAGTTTCGGTCCCAGTCGCCGATACCGCCCAGCCTCGGGCCATCGGGATTGGATTCGCCCCTCCTCGAGCGACTCCGCGTCTTCCGCATCCCAGACCAGCAGGAGATCCGTGGCGCGTTCACCGGATTGCTCGGCCGACTCGCCGCTGGGGAGGACGAGCGCCCTGCTGCCCTTCGCTTCATGGAGGCGGCCCAGCAGCTTCCCCAGCACCCCCTTGATTCGCTGTCGGGCCGGGACCGATGTCGCCGCGATGGTGCAGAGCCCCTGTTCCTCGCTAACCTCCGCGCGGGCCACGCTGCCGATGCGCTCCCAGTGCTGAAAGGCGCCGTTCTGTTCGCCCGGGAGCCACAACACGATGCGACCCCCCTCTGCCGCGGGTTCACGGAGGATTCCGGGATCGAGGGTCAGCTCTTGCCAGTCCAGAACCTTCATGTCATCCGCCTCATCGTGGAAGTTCGCCAGGCCGGCCTTATCGCCGGAGGTTCCGAGGATTGTAACGTACGATCATCGCCTCGTACAAATCCTCCGCGTCGATCCGACGCGTCGAACGCCGCGATGACCGAGGGTCAACGGCTCGACAAGACGGATCATTGGCCGACGGTCCAGCCAGTCTGGTTGAGACGCCTGACGGAGGTCGAGCATGGCCGGGCCGGAAGACATCGAGAGCGGGTGGGGCGAGATCCTGTCGTTCGATCAGGAAGATCCACGACCACGCTGAGAAGTTCGATCACAAGGTCGGCACACGGATCGACAGCCTCTATCGAATCGCGGTCGTTCTTGAATCAAGGTAGTACAAGGGTCGAGGAGCTCATACAACGAGTTGAACAGATTCATCGACCGCATCCCTCGAGACCCACATCATCCGCCTATGGGTCACAGCGACTTCAACCATGTTGGGTCCAACTTGCTGGTCTCTCCAACCAGTCGGGTATTCTGCTATCTACGTCACCGCCAGCTAAATTGACCTGTTCCTGGGTCAGATTCACGGCCCCGGTCAGGTCGGCCCCGGTCAGGTCGGCCCCGGTCAGGTCGGCCTCGCTCAAGTCAGCTCCGATAAGGTAGGCGCCGCGCAGGTAGGCGCCGCGAAGTAGACCCCGCGTAAGTAAGCCCCGCGCAGGTCGGCCCGGCTCAGGTCGGCCTCGCGCAAGTCGGCTCGGCTCAGGTCGGCCCGGCGCAAGTCGGCTCGGCTCAGGTCGGCCCGGCGCAAATCAGCTCGGCTCAAGTCAGCTCCGCGAGGGAACCCGCCCCTCGGTCGCCAGCCAGCCGCATTGATGCGCGCGATGTAGTTCTTCAAGTAATTCTCTCGCGATGAGGGATGGAATCGAACCTCATCGCCCGTCGGTCGCTTCTGGCGCGACTGGTAAGGTTTGGGATGATCGATCGTCGCTTGCAGGTCATAAGCTAGAAGTGGCTCCTTAGTGCCTTGTTCCTGCGTCTCCTGCCACCGGGCGATCTCGCGATGGATTGCGACACAGAGGAGGAAGAGCCCAGCCCCCAGGTGAGCGTCAACGGTGGTGGTCCTTTGCGGTGACGGAGGCAGCACGGTCTTTCGTGGAAAGTCTTTAGGAAGTGCCCATTCGATCAGTTCGATAGCAATGAGTTTTGAGTCAAATCCCTGAATCTGCCCACCCCTTAGTTTGATCTGTGGTCGCAGGTGGACGCCCTCGCCCCACCATTCCCACAGGTCCGCCAGGTCGTCGCGGATGCGAACCCAATGTTCCAGAGTGATCGGGTCGGTCGGCAGCGCTCGCAGGCGCTGCAAGTCCAAGTCTCCGACAGCGGATTCGCGGCTGACTTCCCAGGCGATCAGATTGAGAATGTGGTTTTCGACCTCTGGGCTTAGCCAGCCAGGCGCCAGTAGCATTCCTAGCCTTCGGCTTAACGAGGCTGGATGCGAAAATTGCCGCGGATCGCTCTCGTCGAAGTCCATCCAAAAGGCGCCGCGTCCGCGCGATGGCAGCGGCCTACTACGAGCGTACTCTTTGAGTTCTTCGACGATCGCCTCGGCGAAGAGGTACTCGCGGAACGATTTGTGAGCGAACTCGCAGCCGGCCTCGAAGTGGCCCGTCTTGAAGTAGTAGCTGATCAGAAGGCTGGTCAATCGGTTCCGACTTGTCACCTCATCGATTCGTCCCTGGCCGGCTGTCGTCGCGAGGGTGCCATCCCGATCGAGTTCCAAGAGGCGGAAATACAGCTCATCTCCGGAAATAGCTTCCATGCCACAGACCGTGATCGCTGAGGCCGTGTATCGGAGCAGCCAGCGCAGCTCCTGGCCTTGGAACCGGGGCGTCTGGGCAAGGTGTGCGACGTTGCTAATGACTTGGCCAGACGCCTCGCACGTCAGGTCGACCAGCCGGCGAAAAAGTGTCGTCGGGTCGGTAACGAGAGACTGAGGTTGCACATTCGCCTCGACCACCAGCCGGACTACCACTTGAGCCAGCAGCGGCATCCCTAACACACCAAGCGGGCTGGAATCGGAAGCCGCGTGCTCCGAGTTGCGCAACCCTTTATCATTTTGTTCATAGGTCTGGAACAGCGGCTCGAACGTCGCCGGGTCAAGCGAAGCGCGCGCCGGAGCGGAGGAGCCGTCGTCCCGGGAGACGGGGCGGGCCAGCACGCGGCCGAGTCGGGCGACCAGATCACGGAGATGGAGAGGGCTCAAGGATCGGATCGTCAAGAGTGCCGTATCATCCTTGAGAAAGCGGCTCTCCTCCACGGCGGTCGAAGGACGGCCGGTCAGGATCACCCGAATCCTGGGGGGGCGATTCGTCAGGAATTCGTTGCGGATCGACGTCAGCACCCGTTCGATGCGGTCGTGGAGATTACCGGAGACCCCGACGCTCAACTCATCCCAGGCGTCGAGGATCAACACGTAGCGACTGATCGTCGCCTTCTTTACGCCATGCGTGAAGGGCACGGGGTCGTTGAAGATCGCCCCGCCCTGGAAGATATCTTCCCCGAGTCCCGGTAAGTCCCAGCCAGGGGTTTCCTCGTTTCCGGGATCATAGAATTGCACGGCCAGCGAGAGGGCATCGCGAATCGGGCGAGTTTCATCGAGCGCCAGGTCACTGAGCCGAATGCGGATTGGTCGCAAGCCCAGTTCCCGCAGCTTAGCGCACAGCCGCAGGGTGAAAGTCGACTTTCCCGATCCCGCCACCCCCTGGATCACAATGGCATCCCGATAGGTCTGATCGGCCATCAGGTCGAGGACCGCATGGAGCAACGATTCGCGACCACCGCTTTCTTCCGTTTCCACAAAAGGATCAATAACCCTGATCGGTGCCTGAAGTGTCAGCCCTGACTCGCGAGAACGCGACTTGCGGACCGCTTCCCAGCGAAGATTGCCAGACTCGACTTCGACGTAGATCTCCTGCAGGGAGAACGGCTCACCACCGAAGACCGGGCGCTCCTCGAACTGCCACACTTGATAGGCAGCGTGGAGCTGTAGGGCCCGTTGCGCGCGGGTCTCGGCCGAGCCGAGCGCTAGCCGTTCCTTGAAGTTCTTGAATCGCTCGGTCGTGGCCAGGACGTCTTTCAGGTTCGAGACGAATCGGCTGTGGACCTCGTCGAGGATCTTGCGAGTTTGGTCTCCATCGAAGTGGAAACCTTCGGCGAAGACTTGCAGAGCCGCGTCGGCTTCGACGACAAACCGATGGGTCAACGCCGTTTCGAAGGAGAACGCCCTGAAATCGTCCAGCTTATCGGCTTCGGCCTCGAGACGTTTCTTGAGTGCCGCGGCGTCAACCGCGGTGTGGGTGGTTGGACTCACCGCTCGAAACGCCTGTTCCACCGATCTCTGATAGGCCACCGTGCAAGCCAGGTAGCCCAGCTCATCGGGCTCGGTGATTTCGGTCAGTTTCTCGATCAGAGAATAGACGAACTTGAGTGGCGGGAGGGCCTGCACGACACTCTTACCCACGATCGTTACCGACTCCCATGGAACCGCCTTGATCACCCCCTGAATGGCGTCGTTGTCCTTCGCGGCCTCGACAGCCTCGGCGAGGAACTTGGTCACGCTCTTGAACCGGGCCACCACGCCTTGGGCGTTGTTCTTCTGGACCAGGCTGAGCTTGTCCTTGATCCGGGCGGATAAACCCATGAGCAGGCTCCCCGGTGTAACCGTCGGAATACGATGTGGGAAACAGTCGCGGCTGCGAATTGAAGGTGGATTTGATCAAAAAGGGCGAAGAATGAAAAGTGCCCTGCGGAATTTTTCCAGGCGCGCAGGATGTCGGCGATCCAGCCACAGTCCCTCATCGGACCGAGGTCGATCAGGACCGACCCGCTGGTGCATACCGACCGATCAGCAAGCTGGCGTTATGACCGCCGAAGCCGAAGCTGTTAGACATGACCGTGTTCACGCGGGCTTCGCGCGCCACGTTGGGAATGTAGTCGAGGTCGCAGCCTTCACCGGGGTGGTCGAGGTTGATGGTCGGGGGCAGCACGCCGGTCTGGATCGCCAGGGCGGAGGCGACGAGCTCGACGCCGCCGGAGGCGCCGAGGAGGTGTCCGAGCTGGCTCTTGGTGCTGGAGATCTGGAGCCGGCCCGCGTGGGCGCCGAAGACCTGCTTCATGGCGATGGTCTCGGCCAGGTCGCCCAGCGGGGTGCTGGTCCCGTGCGCGTTGATGTAATCGACGGCGTCCGGCTCGACCTGGGCGTCGGCGAAACAGCGTTTCATGGCGCGGGCGGCGCCGCGGCCTTCCTCGTCCGGGGCGGTGATGTGCCAGCCGTCGGCCGAGATGCCATAGCCGAGCAGTTCGGCATAGATCCGCGCCCGCGCTGGCGCGCCACCTCTTCGGCTTCGAGGATCAGGACGCCGGCCCCTTCGGCCAGGACGAAGCCGTCGCGATCGCGGTCGAAGGGGCGGCTGGCGCGGGTCGGGTCGTCGTTGCGGGTCGAGAGGGCGCGCATCGCGGCGAACCCGCCGAGGCCCATGTGGGTGATCGCGGCCTCGCTGCCGCCGGTGATCATCACGTCGGCCCAGCCGGTCTGGATCCACTTGAAGGCATCGCCGATCGCGTTGGCCGCCGAGGCGCAGGCCGTGGCCACCGCCGAGCACGGGCCTTGCAGTCCCCAACGGATCGAGACCTGGCCGCTGCCGGCGTTGACCATCAGCTTGGGGATGGTGAACGGGCTGATCCGCGACGGGCCCTTCTGCATCATCACCGTATGCTGGCTCTCGAACTCGCTGAGCCCGCCGATCCCCGACCCGATCATCACCCCGCACTGATCCGCGGGGAGCCGGGAGAAATCGATCCCGGAATCCTCCACCGCCGAGATCGACGCCGCCACGGCGAATTGCGCGAAGCGATCCAGGTGGCGTGCCTCCTTGACCCCGAACCGGGCCGCCGGGTCCCAGTCGAGGACCTGCCCGCCGAAGCGGACCTTGAACTCGGAGGTGTCGAAGAGGGTCAGCGGCACGATGCCGCTTTGGCCGGCACACAGCGCCGACCAGAACCGATCCAGGCTTTCGCCCAGCGACGTGACCACCCCCATCCCGGTGATGACGACGCGGCGTGGATGTCCCATGATCTGATGCTTCTGCTGGTTAAATCGCCATCGGGGGTGGGAGTCGTGGAACCGGGTTGCGCACGGGATCGATCCCGGTCCGGGTCCACGCCAGGACGCGGTCGCCCGTTCGAGCCGTGCTCGGAACGGGCCGCGTTACTTGGAGTGCGTGTGCTGCTCGATGTAGTCGATCGCCTGGCCGACGGTCTGGATCTTCTCGGCCTCCTCGTCAGGGATGGTGATGTCGAACTCCTCTTCGAACTCCATCACAAGCTCCACGGTGTCGAGCGAATCGGCACCGAGGTCGTTGACGAAGGAGGTCTCCCGGGTGACCTGGTCCTTGGAGACTCCCATCTGCTCACTGACGATTTCGATAACGCGCTCTTCCACGGACACGGGCGAACCTCCTGCTAGCACTGGTTTTTCGATCCTGGTTTCGAGGGATCGGTCGCGTCAGCGACGGATGTTGCTGGCCATCCTGGTTCTCCGGGATCGGTCGAAACCGCGACCAAGACTCAACTTAGCAAATCTTGCCCCCGATGTCCATCGGACGTCTGTCACGGCAGGGCCGGCGATGGAACGGGATCCATGAGGGATTCTCGGGTTCGGAATTCGGTTCACGCGGTCAGGCCGCCATCGACGGCAATGACTTGCCCGGTGAGGTAGCTGGCGCCGGGCCGGCCAGATAGCAGACCAGGTCGGCGATGTCCTCCGGCGTCCCGAATCGTCGTACGGGGACGCGCTCCTTCACCTCGGCCTTGATCTTCTCTGGTAGAACGTCCGTCATGTCCGTCGTGATGAAGCCGGGCGCCACCACGTTGACCGTGATTCCGCGCGACCCCAACTCGCGTGCCACCGTCTTGCTGAATCCGATGACACCCGCCTTGCTCGCCGCGTAGTTGGCCTGGCCCGGGTTGCCGGTCAAGCCGGCCACGCTGCTGATGTTGATGATCCGCCCATATCGTGCGCGCATCATACAGACGCCTACCGCTCTTGAGAAGAGGAACGTCCCCTTGAGGTTCGTGTCGATGACCTCCTGCCAGGCGTTGTCTTCCATGCGAAGCATCAGGCCGTCGCGCGTCACTCCGGCATTGTTGACCAGGACGTCGATCCGCTGGAATTTCGCTTCGATTTCGTTGACGACACGCTGCACATCGGCCGACACGGCGACATTGGCGGCATAACCCTCGGCGGTTCCCCCCGCCTCGCGGATCGTCTGGAGCGTCGTTTGCAGCCCGTCCAGGGTGCGCGCCACGCCCGCAACCGAAGCACCGCAGGCGGCCAGCCGTATGGCGATCGCCCGGTCCGATCCCGCGCGACGCCCCCGTCACCAGCGCCACGCGACCCGCCAGATCGACGCGACATCCCGCCGAAGCACCACTCGCTCCATCGGCCATATTCGTGATACCCTTCTCCTTGCCCGATCTTCGGATCTCCACTTCCAGGCGAATCCGGTTATAATCCGGGGCGTTCGCCCCCATCAACCCCAAATCGCAGTCGTGCAGTAGTGTCAGTGCTGAGTCGGAAGCGGTTTGACGTCGCAGGGAGCTGCCTGAGTTGCGAAGGTTATGACAGATTCGGATTCCACCACGCCCGATCGATGATTCTACTGACTACTGACTGCTGACTACGAGGAGAAGACGAACCGGCCCGGATTCATGGACCCATGGGGATCGAGGGCGGCCCGGACGCGTTCGGCGATGGCCCAGTCGGCACGAGGCTCTCCCCAGACGCGCAGGCTCTCCTTCCATTCGGTCGGGCATCGCGAGACGATCAGATTACCGCCGTCGGCCACGGCTCGCCGTCGCAGGGGGTCGATCTGCTGGACCGCCGCGTCCCTGGTCCATTCGTCCAGACCGTGGGCGCGGACGATCCCGTTGCCCGCATGCGCCTGGACCGACCAACGATCCGGGTCCAGGCCCGCGACGAACGCCGCGACCGACGAGGGCCGGAGGTTGGCGACGAAGCTGATCGGCCCGATTGAGGAAGCCTGAAATCCGTTGAGAGACTCCCAGAGCAATGCAGACGGCTCGCCCTCGACGACGACGAGGTCGGTCCGCCCCAACTCGGCTTTCAGGCGGTCGATCTGCCAGCGGACCGACTCGGCATTATCTTCGAGGCCGATGGCCAGTACCGCGTGATCCGCCGGTAATCCCAGCGATTGGCCCACGGTGGCAGCGGCCCGACGATTGAGGAGCTCCAGGGCGATCGGCCGGGTACCGGACAGGTTGAATCCGTCGATCGCCGTGGCGAGTCGATCCGGGTGAATCCACGGGACCCAGGCGATTGCGGAAGCTTCGGGGATCGGGCGAATCTTGAGGGTCAATTGCGTGATGATGCCGAGCGTGCCCATCGAGCCGGTCAGGAGCTTGGGAAAGTCGTAGCCGGCGACATTCTTGACGACCCGCCCGCCGCCTTTGACGACCACGCCCTCCGAGGTGACGAAGCTGACGCCGATGATCTGGTCGCGGGGGCGGCCGGCTCCGAAGCGTCGCGGGCCGGTCGTGTTGGTCGCGTAGATGCCGCCGAGCGTCGCTCGATCGGGATGGGGCGCGTCGACCAGCACCGCGCTGATGCTTCTCGGCCAGGATGGCGCGGAGGGCCGAGAGGGTCATCCCGGCCTGGACGGTGATCGTCATGTCGGCGAACGGGTAATCGATCAGCCGGTCGAGGCCGCGGGTGCTCACGATCACGCCCGGACGGCGAGGGATGCCGCCGTAGTCGAGCGCCGTGCCGCCCCCTTGCGGATAGATGGCGTGACCCAGGCCCACCTGCTCGCGGACCAAGTCGCAGAGCGGATCGACGTCGTCGGGTCGATATTCCGCCAGGGCGGACCGGCCATCGCCGATCGGTCCGGCCGCGGGGGGATCGGGCCAGGTCGGTTGAACGGTCGCTGTCAAGGCGGCTGCTCCGATCACGGCTTGGGAGGGATTGGAATAGTAGCGGATATCTTCATCCGAGAGGATGCGTTCGACGGCCTCCTGCACGGACCGGATCGCGGCGATCATGTGGTCGTCGAAGACGCCCGGCCAGGCGTCGGTGAGCAGGACCTGCGACTCGAGGGCCAGTCGGTGCAAGGCATGGGCCATGCGGCGGTCGAGCAGCTCGGCGCCGCGATACTCCCGCTCGAGCTGGTTGAGGGCGTGGATCAGCTCCGACACCTTCCTGTCGGTGACCGGCACGCCCCGGCGCAGGCAGGGGAGGAACGCCCAGTCGTCTCCGCCCCTGCCGACGTGCCGCCAGAGGACCTCCAGGGCCGTCCGATCGGTCACCACGCGTATCGCGGGATGGGGAGACATCGGGATCGGTACCGGGGTCGGCGCCGACCCGGCTCCGGCATCGGGCTCCGTCGGCCGCTCCGGCCGCTCCGCCTCGATGGGTTCCTCGACCATCCCGCTCGCATCCCCTTCGTTTGGTGGTTCCATCGCGGTGTCGTCTCCATCGGCCAGGATGAGGTCAACGGTGATGGCCTCTCCCGCATGGGGCAAGGCCGGGCTGGAGCGAGGGCCATACCCGCCGATCGCTCGGGCCGGCGCGGCGGCTCCGGCTTCGCGTCGGATTGGGCCTGCCATTCCGCGAGATAATCGGCATCCTCGGCGATCTCTTTCAGGCCCTCCAGGGTCCCGCGCCGGGCTTCGACCTGGGCCACTTTCTGCTGGACCTGCTCGGCCTCGAGGGCCCGCGCCAGCAAGCGGGAGCAGTAGTCCTGCACGGACGCGATGCCCGCTTTCTCGGCGAGGGCTTCGGCCAGGTCGAGGAGCCGGCTGGGCAGGTAGAGGATGATCCGATCCAGCTCGTTCCCCGAGCCGATCGGCCGGTGTTCGCCCGACCGGAAGACCGGGGGGAGCCGTCGCCATCGCGAGAATCGAGGCCGCTTGGGCACGGTGGATTGGCTCCGAAGGTGGGACGAAGGTTTCGGGGCGATTGCGACTGATGTCCAGGATATCGCTTCCCCCCCTACGAGGAAAGGCTGAGGGATGAGGGATGAAGGATGAATCAAGACCGGTCGGATTCTGACTCATCCTTCATCCTTCCCGTCTCACGCCGGCGCCGCATGCCCCGGGCTCTTCCGCTCGATGCAGCCGGCGCCGCCGGGGAGCATCTTGAACGGGTTGCAGCGGCCGTCCGGGTTGAAGGTGTTCCTCAGGGCGACCATGGCGGCGAGGTCCTCGGGTGAGAAGAGCTTGGGCATGAACTCCATCTTCTCGACGCCGATCCCGTGCTCGCCCGTGACGCTGCCGCCGACGGCGATGCACTCATCGAGGATCTCGTGGCTGGCGAGGAAGACGCGCTTCACCTGCTCGGCGTCGCGCTCGTCGAAGAGGAGGATCGGGTGGATGTTCCCGTCCCCGGCGTGGAAGACGTTGGCGATCCGGAGGTTATGCCGCTGACCGACCGCGGTGATGAACCGGAGGATATGCGGCAGCTTGGTGCGGGGCACGACGCCGTCCTGGGTGCAATAGGTCGGGCTGAGGCGTCCGATCGCGCCGAAGGCCGATTTCCGGCTCTTCCAGATGGCGACGTATTCGGGCTCCTTGCGGGTGCGCCAGGTGATCAACTTCTCGATGGTGCCCTCGTGGGCCTGGACGATCTCGGAGATGGCCTGGGCCTCGCGGTCGAGCCCGGCGTCGAGGCCGTCGACCTCGATGATCAGCACGGCGCCGGCCTCGGTGGGGAAGCCGAAGTGGAAGGCTTGTTCGACGGCGCGGATCATCAGGTTATCGAGCATCTCCAGCGCGGCGGGGACGATCCCCGCGGCGATGATCCCGCTGACGGTCTCCGTGGCGGAGTCGACCGAATCGAAGACGGCGAGGAAGGTGCGGCCGGCCTCGGGGTCGCGGGTCAGGTTGACGACCGCCTCGGTGACGATGCCGAAGGTCCCCTCGTTGCCGACGACCAGCCCGGTCAGGTCGTAGCCGGGGTTATCCTCGGTGACGCCGCCGGTCTCGACCAGCGTCCCGTCGGGCATGACGAGCTTCGCCCCTTTGATATGGTTGACCGTGACGCCGTACTTGAGCGTATGGGGACCGCCCGAGTTGGTCGCGACGTTGCCGCCGATGGTGCAGGCCCCCTGGCTCGACGGGTCGGGGGCGTAGTGGAACCCGGTGCCGGCCAGCGACCGCGTCAGCCAGAGGTTGACCACGCCGGATTCGACGATCGCGTACCGGTCGCGGAGGCTGACCTCCAGGATGCGTTTCATCCGGGTCAGGCAGATCATGATCCCGCCGCCGACGGTGAGCGTACCGCCGGCCAGGCTGGTCCCGGCCCCGCGCGGCACGAACGGGACCTTGTGGTGATGGCAGAGCTTGACCACCTCCACGACCTGTTCGGTCGAGGTCGGGAACACGACCACATCCGGGACGCTCTTCTCGACGACGTAGCCGTCGCACTCGTAGACCAGCATCTCCTCCCGACTGTGGAGGACGTTCTCCTCGCCGACGATGGCGATCAGGTCCGAGACGATGCGTGGAGTCACTTTCGAGGATGGATCGGCGATTGTTGCTGAACTCATCTTGGTCCCTGGTCCCTATTCGGGTTGGCTGACTGCATGCATAGAACAAGAGATTGCATGCCGCCTCAATTCCTGCATGGCCAGCAAGACGGCCCTTTTGGCGGATGGCTTCGTTCGCGCGATTTTCGGTACGTCATTCTTGTGGGCGGACAACCGCTCGGTCAACGGAGCGTTTTGTTGACCTCAAAGGCAAGTCGATGTTTCGTGGATGCGTGTCATCGTGCGCGGTATTCCGTTCGTGTTTCTGTCAAGCGGTCTGACCTCTGGCTTCGTTCGCGCGATTTTGGGAGCGATCTGTCCCGGTCCTGGCTTCGTTTGCGCGATTCTTGGGGCGTCTGGCCCCGTCCTTGGCTTCGTTTGCGCCGTTTTGGCGTGCTGGTCAGACCGATCAGTCCGTGTCATGGTCATAATGATTGCGTGAGAGGTGTCAGGCTGACGGGCGTGTCTTAGTTCACGCCTTCATGAATTCTCGCATGGGTCATTTCTTGGATGCGAGTTATTACGACTTACATGCACTCAATCGCGATGGTTTGACGCCGTGCTGTTGCCGATCTGCGCGACCCGAAGTGAATTCGGGGTCAGGCTGGAAACGGGTCGGACGGGCTGCTGGCAGGCTGCACTGGACAGTGAGGCGGATGGGGATTTGGACGGGATCTCGTTCGACCTCGATCCTCGCCTATTTATCAGGATGCCTCAGCTTTTCGATTTCGTGAACGCATCGCGCGTGTTTTTGAGACTTTGGTCGTTGTAAGCTTCGACAGCATAGGTGGATAAAAAATCTCGGAAATATTTATGCTGTGTAGATTAGGCACCCGTGTCGGACCCGGACCTCCAGCGCTGGACGCGGGTCTCCCAGCCCCACGACCCTCCGAGTTTCTAATCAGCCCGGATATCTCACCACAGAGCCACAGAGAGCACAGAGAAGATAGAAATACTTACAAAATATGGTGTTCGGTCCGACCCGCCGGAAGGAAGGGATGGCCGGCGCACTGCCGAGATCACGACGCGTGTGGGTCTTCTCTGTGTGCTCTGTGACTCTGTGGTGAATCGGTTTGATCCTGTTCCCGCCGGTTTGCGGACGCTGTGGTGAGACATGGCGGCTACCGTCCCGATTTTGTTTTTTCGCGGCAGGTCCGTCCGCTCTCCGGCCTTTCTGTAGTATAGACACCGGCCTATCGCAGTCCGGGTCGACGCCAGACCGGGAGATCGCCATCGATGGACGCCTCAAATCCTCCGCATCCGACCCCTCAAACTTTGCAAGCCTATGGCCTGGGCCAGCTCGACGACGACGCGGCCGAGGCGGTCAACCAACACCTGGAAAACTGCGCCGATTGCCGCCGCCTCGTGGCCGAGATGGCGCCTGACAGTTTCCTCGACAGGCTCCGGGACGCTCAGGCCGGGACGGAAGCATCGGCCCTGGGAGGGACAACTCCTGGCGGGACCCAGCCCGAGATGGGAAGCGGAGATGAGCCAACCCTCGATCCTCCGACCTCGGACGCCTCCCCCCGGCTCTCCGACACAACGAACACCGCCGCGCTGAACAGTTCGGCCGGCTCGGGTCTCCCGGCCGGGACCCGCGTCGGCTACTTCGGCGACTACGAGCTGCAACGCGTCCTGGGCGAAGGGGGCATGGGGATCGTCTACAAGGCCCGGCAACTCAGCCTCAACCGCCCGGTGGCTTTGAAGATGATCAAGGCCGCCCGGTTCGCCTCCGCCGACGAGGTCCGCCGGTTCCAGAACGAGGCCGAGGCCGTCGCCCGGCTCGACCACCCCCACATCGTGCCGATCTTCGAGGTCGGCCAGTTCGAGGACCAGCACTATTTCAGCATGAAGCTGGTCGCCGGGGAGAGCCTCGACAAGCGATTGAAGGACTACATCGCCGACCCGCGACGCGCCGCCCGGCTGGTGGCGACGATGGCCGTCGCGATCCACCACGCCGCACCAGCGCGGCATCCTCCATCGCGACCTGAAGCCGGCGAACATCCTGGTCGATGCCGAAGGACAGCCTCATGTCACCGACTTCGGCCTGGCCAAGCGGGTCGAAGGGGACAGCGAGTTGACCCGCTCCGGCGCGATCGTGGGCACGCCGGCCTACATGGCCCCCGAGCAAGCGTCGGCCAAGAAGGGGACGGTGACGACGGCGACCGACGTCTACGGTCTGGGAGCGATCCTCTATGCCCTGCTGACCGGTCGGGCGCCGTTCGGGGGTGCGACGGTCCTGGATACGCTGGAGCAGGTGCGCGAACGGCCTCCCGAACCGCCGCGGAAGCTCAACCCGCGGGTGCCGCGCGACCTGGAAGTGATCTGCCTGAAGTGCCTGGAGAAGGACCCGCGCCGGCGCTATGCCAGCGCCGATGCGCTGGCCGAGGACCTGAACCGCTGGCTGGCCGGCGAGCCGATCGCGGCGCGGCCGGTGGGGAACTCGGCACGGTTCTGGATGTGGTGCCGGCGCAATCCCGTCCTGTCCGGGGCGGCCGGATTGGTGGCGGCATCGCTGGTGGCCGTGGCCGTGCTGTCGCTACTCTACGCTGACCGGAAGGCCCGGCTCGCGACCACCGAAACACTTCGTGCTAACGAGCAGACCCAGCACGCTCACGAACTCGCTGAGGACGCGGCGAAGATTTCAGCTCAGGCGGAGGATTTGGAGACGCAGAGCCAGAAGCTCAAGACATCACTCGCCGACTCGAACCGCCGCTTGGCGATGTTCTTCTTTGAGTGCGCACAGCGCGCCTTCGACGGCGGCCAGGTGAACCACGGCCTGCTCTGGCTGGTCGAATGTTGGCGCTATGCCGCCAAAGCAGACGACCGTGCCTGGCAACACCTCGCCCGGGCGAATCTCTCCTTCTGGCGGTACAACTGTCCGGAGATCAAGGGGGTTTTCTCGCATGGCGGAATGGTCTCTCAGGTTGCCTTCAGTCCCGACGGCAGAACGATCCTACTGCGTCATGATGGGGATACAGCTAGGTTGTGGGACACGGCCACCGGACGGCCCATCGGTCAGCCCATGCTCCATCAAGAGCCCCATAAGGGCCATGGCGTACAGTCCGGATGGCAAGACCGTCCTGACGGGGACTCAGGACGACAACATGGCACGGCTCTGGGACGCCGCCACCGGACGGCCCATCGGCCAACCCATGTTGCATCAGAGCTCGGTCATGGCGGTCGCATACAGCCCCGACGGCAAGACAGTCCTCACAGGGAGTTCTGACAAGACGGCACGGCTGTGGGAGACGGCCACTGGGCGGCCCATTGGACAGCCCATGGTTCATCAAGGCAGTGTCAATTCGGTGGCGTTCAGCTCCGACGGCAAGACGGTCCTCACCGCGGGCAATGGCGAGACGGCGTGGCTCTGGAATGCAGCTTCCGGTCAGCCCATTGGCAAACCACTGGAGCACCAGAGCTCCAACTCTACGGCGGTGGCATTCAGTCCCGACGGGAAGACCGTCCTCACGGGAGGACAGGACAAGACGGCACGGCTGTGGGATGCCGCTACCGGTTTGCCCATCGGCCCGCCGATGGTTCATCCAGACAATGTCGATTCGGTGGCATTCAGCCCCGATGGCAAGAGGTTCGTGACCGGGTGCTTTGACGGGTCGGCGAGGCTATGGGATGCCTCGACCGGGCGGCCCATCGGCCCGCCGCTGGAGCACGATGGCTCGGGCAGGTATCTTGGCGATAACCTACGTTTCGTTCAGCCCGGACAGCAAGACTGTCCTCATCAGAGACAATAAGGTGCGTTTGGGGAATGCTAAGACCGGTTTGCCCATCGGCAAGCCGCTGGAGCATCAGGGAGCGGGTCCGAGCTGTCGCGTTTAGCCCTGACGGCAAGACCATCGTTACCGGCGTGTAGACAGGACAGCGCGGCTCTGGGACGCCGCCACCGGTTTGCCCATCGGCCAGCCTCTGGTACATCAGACGGAGGTCGTAGCCGTGGCGTTCAGCCCCGACGGCAAGACCGATTCTGACCGGGAGCACCGACGGAACAGCGCGGCTATGGGATGCTGCCCCCGGGCTGCCATTGGGTCAGCCCTTCCAACTTCCAGGCAAGGCCGATCGCGTACAGTTTAGCCCGGATGGAACAAAGATCCTTACCTTAGGAGGCACCAAGGAGCGATGTAAAGGGGGGACTGTGGGATGCTATTACCGTTTCTCCCATTGGTCAGCCCATGGAGGATCCAGACGGTCTCAGTTGCGGGGCGTTTAGCCCCGACGGCAAGACCATACTCACCGGGAGCTTTCGAAACAGCGTACGCGCTTTGGAATGCAGCCACCGGTCAGCCCATTGGTCGGCAATGAATCTAGTGGACACCGCGAACACAGCCACAGCATCCACGCCTGCATGTCTCAGTCCGTGGTGTACGGTCCTGACGGCACGACGTTCCTGGCGAGAAGCCGCGGCGGCACCGCTCGTTTGTGGAACGCCTTTTCCGGTAAGCCCATCATCCATCAGGCCAGTGCTACGGCTGCAGCGTATAGCCCCGACGGCAAAACCCTCGTCATCGGGTCGAGCGATAACATGGCGCGATTGTGGGATACGTCCACCGGACGGCCAATCCTCACGACTCTGAAGCACGAAGGCCGGGTCATGTCCGTGGCGTTCAGTCCCGATGGAAAGACTGTCCTCACCGGCAGCGAGGATAAGACAGCCAGGCTGTGGGATGCCGCCACCGGTCAGCCCATCGGTCAGCCGATGATGCATCAAGAGTGGAGTCAGTTTCCGTGGCTTTCAGCCGGGACGGTAAGACCTTCCTCACCAGGACCAACAGTACGACGAGGCTGTGGGATGCCGCATCCGGTCAACCGATCGGCAAGCCGTTCTGTCCAGCATGACGTCAGGCGTCTGGGCATCCAGCCCTGATATGAAGATTCTCCTGACCTGCGGCTCCAGATAATAGCGCGCGGCTGTGGGATGCTGCCACCGGTCAGCCGATCGGCCCGCCTCTGGAGCAAGAAGGCTTCGCTCATTTCCGCGGCATTTAGCCCAGACGGCAAGACTATCGTCACCGCGAGTAGCGACGCTAGCGTACTCGGCAGGCGTAATTGACGCCCAGGGCACGGCACGGATCTGGCATCTCCCCGCTCTAGTGGATAACGATCTTCCCCGCATCAAGTTTCTGGGTTGAAACGATGACCGGTCTGGTAGTCGATGACGAGGGAAATATCAATGCTCTCGAAACCGAGGCCTGGCAGGAACGACGCGAAAGGCTCCGCCAACTCGGTGGGCCACCGAAGACGGATTCCGGGTGGCTCTTCGACCCCATTCTCTACGGTCCCGACCCGACCGCCCGCGCCCGAGCCTGGATCGAACGCAAATGCTGGGTCGAGGCCGAGGCTGCGTTCGCCGAGGTCATTCGCGCCCGGCCACTCCGGAGCATCGGCCTGGACTCGAACGCGGGAGGTTTTACGTCGTGCGCTCGGAACCAGAGAAAGCCGCAGCCGACTTCGCCCGGGCTCTGGCTCTCGAGGATCCCGGAATCGAATCTTCTCGCCGACATCGTCGCCAATGATACGGTTTTCGATCGCGTCTGTCGCCCTGTCCCTGCCAATGCAGTCGAGCGTTCCAGCGAGGCTGTTGTTTGCCCGCGTGCGAACATCTTGCCAGGCTGGAGGCAATGGGGACGTGCCACAGCCGCCTACCGTGGTGCCTTCAGTTCCAGGCCGGAGCCATTATCAAGACCCGCTGTCACCAGATCGGTGACATCTCTCGCAGTCGCGAGATCACGATGCGTCGCAGCAGGCCCGCTCCGATCTCTCGACCGATTACCAACGAGACTCGACCGAACGCTCTACATCGCCAACATTGTCGCCTGGTCATTGGCGCTGGCCCCGGACTCGGTCGCCGACCCCAATGGCCTCTGTGCGACTTGCCGAGTTCGCCGTGAACGGCTTCACTGCCGATCAGAAGCATCTCGCCCTGAACACGCTCGGCGCCGCCCTCTACCGCTGCGGGCGGTTCGAAGACGCGATCCGGCGCCTGGAGGAAGGAATCAAGGCACGGTAACGGGGCAGAAGAACCCCTCGACTGGCCCTTCCTGGCGATGGCTCACCACCGCCTCGGCCATCGCGACGAGGCTCGCCGCTGGCTCGACCGGCTCCGCAACCGCCAGCCGAGCACCGATCCCAATCAGTTCTGGGAGGAATTGGAAATCCGCCTCCTCCGCAGCGAGGCCGAGGCGGTGATCCTCTACGACCCGGTCTTCCCGGCCGATCCGTTCGCGCACTGAGTCGCCGATCGCATCCTATCCCCCGACTCACCGGACGGACCACCCCAGGCCCGCCCGTGCCGCCGAGCCGATCTCACGGGTTCCGGCTCCGAGCGAGTCGGGCGAGCTGAAATGGCTTTTCCCCGCGAAAGATCGGATAATCGGAAGCAGAGAAAGGGGGCGTTCAATTCTCGGCTCGAGGTCGTACCGGGGAGTGTCGATGACGGTTTACGAGAGAATCTCGCGTCAGGCCAGGACTTTCGCGAAGTCCTATCCCAAAGAGCTTCCCGCGCAGCTCGAGTGGTGGGGTCAGGCTCTCGGGATCGATCGGGTCCGTCTCCTCCGGATGATCGGCCTGTCGGTGCGTGAGGCGGCGCTGCGGAAAGACGACGATCTGAAAGAGATCGTCGAGGACCCGGAGTGGGCGGATAACGCCCTCGGGCTCGAAGGGTTGTTGTCGCTGCTCCTCTCGTTGTACCAGTATGATTGGCACACGTTGGCGGGGAACATCCGGAAGGCGGCAGCCACCCGGCGAGGGGAAGCTTCCCAAGCGGCGGGCGAGGAGGGTGCGATCAAGCGTCTGCATGCCAGGCGGAACGGTAAGGTGTCCGACGTTTGGGTCGGCCGCATCCATGAGGGAGGTGACCAGGCGCTCACCTCGCTCATCAGCTACCTTGTCGAATCCCAGGCTGAGGCCGATCGCCCCGAAACCTGAGTTCTTCCCTGCGACCTCCCCCTTATGCTCCAGACCCTCAATCCCGGCACGCTTCTCTATCGTGTGACCGATCAAAGTCTGCCCTGGCCGGGCGTGCTATCTGGAGCCGGGGCCTACTTCTCGGCCGGTGGCCGGTACAATCGCATCCATCAGAAGACGGTCTACGCGGCCGAAGACCCTCTGGTCAGCATCGCGGAATACGCGTTCCATCGTGCCGTCAATCTCCAGAAGGTCATCGGTGGCGGACCATTGAGCGCCTCCCCGCTCGATCCCCCGAAACTCCCCCTCGCCCTCGATCATCTCCTCTGGTGCTTCACGCTGGGGATTGCTCCCCAGGTCGTTGACGTGGAAGATCCGGTCGCCCTTCAGACGTTCGGCCATCGGCCCCATGAACTGCTCAACCCGTCCTCGCAGGACTACCACCGGACCGCGATGCTGGCCGATCTCATCCGCCATTATTGCATGACCCGTCACCCGACGCGCGGGCGGCATCCTCGCTCCCTCCGTCCGGACGCCGGCCTCGGTCCCGGCTACACGCCCCGGCAACAGATACTCTTCGTGCCTCATGACGCGCTGATCCTCTCTGGAACCCAGGTGCGGCGGTGGACGCTGACTATCGAGTTTCGGGACACGGCGGGGCAGAGCGTGACCAACTCTACGCGCGACATCGACTGGTCCCGTCCGTGGATCCGCCTGGGCGGCGCGCGTCGCCCCGTGCCGGCCTTCAGCCATCATCCGGGCGCTCGTCCCTTCAAGCCGGGGACCTGGTACCAAGTCGAGGTCAAGTTCGCGTAGCGTCCGCGGTGAGCTTCGGAGTCGCCGGGCTCGCGACGAAATACCGGGGAAGCTGCCTCAGTCACTTGCCTGTCGATTCAAGACGACGCGATCCGATGCGTCCTGCGAGTGATGATGTCCTCGAATACGAGCTCGCTCCCCTTGCGGAGCTTCTTCGGGAAGACGATCAGCGTCCTGCATTGGTGCATCTTGGTCGAGATCGCCAGGAAGCCTTCGACATTCCCTGCCGCGAAGAGGGCGGCGCCCGAGCGCTGGGTCGGTGCTTCGCCGGGCGGATAGAGTTTCCAAAGGCCCGTCAGCTCTTGCGCGGAGGTCTCGAGCAGCGCCTGTTGCGTGGGATCGGTGAGGTCGGCGACCGACCACAAGCGCACGCTGACGTCGATGGGTGTCATTTTCCTCTTGCTCGGATGGGAGACGGGCTGATCGGGCGGCCCGAAGATCGCTCCGACCTCGTAGAGGGCCACGAATTGATTCTCCGCGAGGTAGAAAACCTCGAAGGGAGTCTTGGCGGCGTGGCCGGGATTGAAACGGGACGGGGTATGGAGAGTCTGGTCGGTCCGGAGCGCGGTCTCCCAGTGTTCGGCCGCGATCGCCCGATACCAGGTGGCGTTGATCGGTTGCAACGCGAGCCGTTTGCACACTCTGAGATTCATGAAAACATCCCGAGCTTCGCCGCCAGGATGCGGTTCCTCAACCATTCTTCGTCGGGTGTACCAAGCAACTCGATTGGCCGCCGCCCTTCAAACTCAGGATTCCGCGTGAGAAACCAGCCCACGGGATCATCGACTAATCCGCCCACATCTTTGAGCAATTCCGGGTCGATGGCGGTAGTCACCGGCTCTTCATCCGCGGGCTGTTCGACATAGACCAACCACCGGACCATCTCCAGCACCCGCCGGCCCCGAGCGGTGAGGACGTACAGGTCTTGTTTCCCTTGTCGGCGAAGCGAGACGAGGCCATCGTTGTGGAGGACCGCGAGTTGGTCCCTCACGGCGGATTCGTCCTGGGCGCCGGCGGCCGCGATCCGGGCGACGTTGCTCGCTTCGTTGACCAGGGCGAGGATCTTCAAGGTGATGGGATCGGCCAGGTGTTTGAAGAGGGTCGTGACCCGGGAGACGCGCGGATCGGGGCTGTCTCCACTCCGTGGGGACGGGGCTGTCTTCTTCGTCCTCTTGGCCTTCGTTCCAGTCATTCCCATGGTCCAGGATCTCCTTCGCGGGCAGGTATGGGGTCTCTCTCGGTCAATCAGGATCGATTCATCGCCAAACCCGATACTCTGGGATTCCGATCGTTTCTGCTATTCTACTCCAACGCGCCTTGACCGTCGAACTCAGGTTCGACGCGTTCCACTTCGCATCCGCGTTGAGACAGTTCGCATCGTTGAGCGTTGGCCGCCGCGGGCTTTCCGCTCGCCGGCCGCGCCGCGATAATCAGGGTGGGTCTCTCCGAAAGCTAAGGACTCGTTACCGGCATCGTAACCCTGAGACGACGTTGGGAGCCTCTGGCCATGCGATTCCCCGTCCTGTCGATCCGCTCGTGGAAGCCGATGATCGCGATCGCTCTGATCGCTGCGGTGGGCGTTCTGTGGATCGTGGACCCCATGGCCGGAGGGCCACTCGCGGTGAGGGCGCGAATCGGCCCCGCCTCGGGACGGAACCACTCGGCCGAAGATCGTGCAGGTTACACCGGCCGACGGCGCGACCGACGTCGATCCGGTCACCGAGATTCGCATCCAGTTCGACCGGCCGATGGAGCCAAACCGAATGGTGCTCGAATGGGCCTTTATCAAGTCCGACGCCGGCTTCCGACCCCGAGGCGAGGCGCGGTACTCGGCCGACACCCACGAGTTCATCATCCCCGTGCAGCTCACCCCGGGTGCCAGGCATCAGGTCACGGCCGGGAAAAAGCACGTCTTCCAGGCGGGGGCTTTCCAGGGGTTCGAATCGGCGGAGCACGTCGCGGCGGAGCCGTTCTCTTGGTCGTTCACGACGGCGAAGCGGATCGCCAAGGACGGGCCGCCGCCGCGGCTGGTGTCCGTGAGCCCCACTCCCGATTCCGAGGTCGCCCAACTGACCCTCCTGGAGCTGACGTTCGACCGGCCGATGGACCCGACCGCCTATGGATTGAAGCCGATCGAGCGCGCGGTGGACATGACCGGCAGCTCACCCTGATCGGTCAGCCCGATTATGACGCGGCGAAATACCGGTTTGCCATGCGGCTGAGCCTGCCCGCCGATTGGAACGGCGAGGTCCCGCTCAAGGAGTTCCGCGGTCAGGACGGGGTCGAGGCCGAACCGATCGCGCTCAACTATCGGACCCGGAGCCGGCTCGTCGACGAGTCGTTGCTGGCGGAGATCGAGCGAGCGGGACGATCGGACGTCTTGCGCCAGGTGGTCGAAAAAGTCCGCGAAGCTCGGCGGAAATTGAGCAGTGTCTCGGAAGAGGTCGTCACGACCAGCGTCGTCGGTCTCGCCTCGCCGGATTGGTACCAGTCCTATGACGTTCAAGGCTCACGGTTCGCGATGCAAGGCGAACGGAAGTTCTTCGCCGAGGTCGACGCGATCATGGGCATCCCCTTCCGGGTCGGCAGCGATGGCGTGAACTGCTCGTGGCGCGGGCAGGACCAGCAGGCCCTCGTCCCCTTCGAGTCGGTGGCCGAGAAGAACGTCGCGCTCTGCGATGCCTTCGACGCCAAGGGTCCGGCCGACGCCATTCAGATCATCCGGGACCGGAAGCTGCAATACCTGGGCGAAACAGTCGTGGGCGGACGCCGTTGCCATCGTATCCGATCCTGGAAACTGGACGACCTGGCGCGCAACCTACCCGGTACCATCCTCGAATGGTCCATCGACGTCGAGACGTTCCTACCGGCACGCGTCGAGACCCTCCTCGTTACCCAGCTCTTCGTCACTTTCACGATCAACTTCTCTTATTCCCGCGTCAATCAGCCGATCCCGGACGAAGACTTCCGCCTCAAGATCGACCCGGGCGCCCCGCAGCCGAAGCGCGAGCCGGAACCGCTGCCCGAGGGTTACACGCGCCGATTCCTGAACGTGAAGGACGGCAGCGACGGCCGGATGTCCGTGCGCTGGGGCATGATCGGGCCCAAGGGCCGGTCGAGCAGCGGGCTGAATTGAGGAACGGTGTTGCGAGGTCGACCCGGATGGGCACGGCATGGCGAGCCTCGGGTCGTTGACCGAGGGGAAGCCCGATCGATGGGCGGAATTCCGCGTGAGACGCGTCCATGATCGTCCACGACCGGCTCTCGTGCGAAGACGCAACCGAGCCTCTCGCGGAGGTGCAGAGGACGCCGAGAGGGCGATCCTCGGCCCAAATCCGATTCGCCTCCGCGTAAAACTCTTCCATCCTCAACATTCGTGCGCAACGCGGTAATCCGACCGAGGAAGACTCGACCTCGCGCGGAGGAGTCAAGACGAATCCGGCATCCGGTCCAGGGTGTGAATCCGTCCTTGAGTTTCACCGCGCTTCCTACTACGTTGGCATGAGGTTTGTGAATCGTCTCGTGCCGGCATCGCGAACGCTTTTCAATCGCAGGAGCGCGTCTTGAGTACGGAACCACGAATCAGGATCTTGTTGTCCGCGGCCCTCTGGTCCTTCCTCGTGATGGGCGCGGGGGCTTTCGCCGCCGATCGAGATGGCCTGGACGCCCGCGACCGGGAGGACCTCCTCGGCTATGCCCGAGCGACCTGGAAATCGGTCGTGGCCATGGGCGAGGGGGGCGTGCTGCCGGTCGATGGCCTCTTCCACCGGCGCGATGGGACCTGGGAGTCTTCGGCCGTGACCTCGCCGCCGGACGTCGCCTCCTACTTATGGAGCGTCCTGGCCGCCGAACGGTTGAAGATCATCGGGCTGGATGCGGCAGAACGCCGCCTGGAGCCGATCCTCGTGGCCCTGGCACGCCAGGAGCGGGTCCACGGATTCTTCTACGACGATCTGGACGCCCGCACGGGCAAACGGCTCCAGGCCTTCCCCGGTGATCCTAAGCCGATCCAGGCGGTTGCCTCCCTCGTGGACAATGGTTGGCTCGCGGCGGCCTTGATCATGGTCCGTAATTCTTGCCCGACGCTCCGCGATCGGGCCGATGCCCTGCTGAAGCCCATGGACTTCGGGTTCTTCTACGGGCCCTACGACGCAGCCGATCCCAAGCACCATCCCGGCCAGTTCCATCTCTCGTATCAGGTGGGTCTTGAGACGTTCGGTGGCTTCATCCGGATCATCAACACCGAGCAGCGGATTGCCGGCTACATCGGGATCGTGCGCGGTCAGATTCCGGCGGAGCATTATTACCGCCTCGAACGCACCTTGAAGGCCGGTGAAGGGGACCAAGGCCAGAAGCCCGAGGGGACGATCCGGACCTACCTGGGCATCCCGGTCTTCGAGGGGCACTATACGTATCGGGGGATGCGGATCGTGCCGAGCTGGGGCGGCAGCATGTTCGAGGACCTGATGGTGGCGCTCTTCGTGCCCGAAGAGCAGTGGGCGCCGAGGAGCTGGGGCGTCAACCACTCGCTTTACGTCCGGGCCCAGATCGAGCACGGCCTGGACGAGGCCAAATACGGCTTCTGGGGTTTCTCGCCCGCTTGCAATCCGGAGGGAGGATACAAGACCTACGGAGTCGATGCCATCGGCACCGATCCGGTGGGTTATCGGTCTAATAATGATGATCTCTCCAACAAGCCCACTCGGCCCGCGGCCACGGGCCGGTTCACGAACGGCATCGTCACGCCCCACGCCTCATTCCTGGCCTTGCGATTCGCACCGCGCGAGGCCATGGCGAATCTCCGGAAGCTCAAGGAGACGTTCCCGATTTATGGAGATTACGGCTTCATGGACTCGGTGAACGTCTCCACGGGGCTCGTCGCCGACCGCGTCTTGTTGCTGGACCAGGGCATGATCATGGCGGCCATCGCCAATGCCCTGGCCGACGACGCCATGCGGAGGGCCTTGATCGATGGTCCGAGCGAGCGGATTCTCCGGCCGTTGATCGCGCCTGAGGAGTTCACGGCGGGGCCGGACTCCGCCGGCCCGGCTCTCCGCGGCGGGGGCGAGTCCGACTCGAAATCGCCTCCGTGAACAGGCGGTTCCCACGCGGGGGCGAGGGAACGAGATCGGTTGCTGCCGCCCTTCCGGCCGCCGAAACCGGGCCGGTTTCCCCGGCCCAACGGGCTGGAGGAGCTCCGCGCAGGGTGGAACCCGGGGGACGCGATTCTATTCCGCGACGACTTCGAGATCGGCTTCCAGTCCCCCGACCGAGCTGTTGCCGACGTAGACTTTGAACGCGCCCGGCTCGACGACGAAGCGCATACGGTCGTCGTGGAACCCCAGGCTTTCGGCCGCGAGCGGAAACCGGACGGTCCGCGTCTCGTCCGGCTTGAGCGTCAGCCGTTCGAAGCCCCGGAGCTCCCGGACAGGACGCGCCACGCTGGCCGCCAGGTCACGGATGTAGAGCTGGACCACTTCATCACCCGCCCGATCTCCGGTGTTCCGCACGTCGACACTCACAACCACTTGACCGTGGATCGTCATCCGAGGCGCACTGAGCCGCAGGTTCGCGAGCTGGAAGCGGCAATAACTCAAGCCGTGCCCGAAGGGAAACAGGGGTGTGACGGGGCTGTCGATGTATTTCGACGTGTACTTGAAACTCGTCGCGGGTCGGCCCGTGTTGAGGTGGTTGTAGTAAATGGGAATCTGGCCGACGACGCGCGGGAACGTGATCGGTAGTTTTCCGCCGGGGTTGACGTCGCCGAAGAGGACATCGGCGATGGCAAGTCCGCCTTGAGTGCCCGGCAACCAGGCTTCGAGGATCGCGGGCACGTGCTCGGCGATCCAGCCGATCGTCAGGGGCCGGCCGTTGATCAGCACGACGACGGTTGGGGTCCCCGTCGCGACGACCGCCTCGACCAGCTCCTCCTGACGGCCCGAAAGGTCGAGCGACGTCCGCGAGGAGGCTTCGCCGGTCATGGCCGCCGACTCGCCGACGGCGAGGAGGGCGATGTCCGACTCGCGCGCGAGCCGGACGGCCTCGGCGAGGCCCGCCCGGGAGTCTCCCTCCACGTCGCAGCCCCTGGCGAAGACGACCCGGGTCGAGCCGCCGGCCTCCGCGGCCTTCGAGCGGATGCCGTCCAGGAGCGTGACCACGTCCTCATCCTTGCCGTCGCCTCGCCAGTGACCCAGGAGCGCAGGCCGATCATCGGCCAGCGGCCCCAGCACGGCGATCGACCGAAGAGGTTGCTTGAGCGGCAGGGTCGCACGATCGTTCTTCAAGAGGACCATCGAACGACCGGCGATCTCCCGCGCGGCCGCGAGATGCTCCGGACTGAGAAGCACCGAATGCTCGCGGTCCTCGTCGGTGTAGGGGTGATCGAAGAGGCCGAGGCGCAGCTTGAGGCGGAGGACACGCCTGACCGCCTCGTCGATCCGCGACATCGGGACTTTCCCTTCCTGGACGAGTCGCGCGCCGTAGGTGTTGAACGCACGGCTCTGTTCCTCCATGTCGATCCCCGCGAGCAGCGCCAGGCGGGCCGCCTCGCACTCGTCGGCCGCCATTCCGTGAGGGACGAGTTGCTTCACGGCATTGTAATCGCTCACGATCAGACCATCGAATCGCCACTCGCCGCGCAGCACGCGGCCGATCGTGAACGGATTGGCCGTGGCCGGGATGCCGTTGACGGTGTTGAGCGAGGTCATGAAGGAAGCCGCGCCCGCTTCCTGGGCCGCCCGGAACGGTGGAAAAAAGATCTCCCGAAGCGTCCGCTCCGAGACGTCGGCCGCGTTGTATTCTCGTCCGGCTTCCACCGCGCTGTAGGCGACCCAGTGCTTGGCGCAGGCGGCGACATGTCCGCTCGCGCCGAGGTCGTCCCCCTGGAATCCGCGGACCCGGGCCCGAGCCAGCGCCGAACCGAGGTACGGATCCTCACCGTCGCCCTCCACGTTCCGTCCCCAACGCGGGTCCCGGGCGATGCCGACCATCGGAGCGAACACCCAACGCACGCCGGCCGCCGACGCCTCCGCGGCGGCGATTCGCGCCGACCGCTCGGCCGAGGCGGGGTCCCAGCTACTGGCGGAGCCCAGCGGCGCGGGAAAGATCGTCCGATAGCCATGAATCACGTCGAAGCCGAACAGGATCGGGATCCTCGACGCGGATTCCTCGATCGCGATCCGCTGGACTTCATTGGTATTCTTCGCGCCGCGCACTTGCAGGAATGAGCCGATCCGGCCGTGGCGGACCAGGTCGAGCTGTCCCTCCCGCGGCCGGCCCGAGTTCGCATCGCCTCCGAGCTGCTGGAGCTGTCCGAGCTTCTCCTCCAGGGACAACCTGGCCACCATCGCGTCGATTCGCCGATCCTCCTCCGCGCCGGAAGCGGAACCGGCCAAGACCATCGAAAAGGTTGAAGCGATCGTGAGGATCCAGTCCCATTTCATGCCGGTTCCACCTGGAAAACGGAGCATTCGAATCATCCGGAGGCCGACCCACCGCCGCGAGCTTCGAGATGCAATCGGTGTACCAGGCCACCGCACACCACCCCGCGATTCTCGCCATCCCGATCCTTGCGAAGGCCGCAGGATCTGAGTGACCGGAGCGCAAATTGCAAGGATGGGAAATCGGATTCGCCGGCATCGTCCGGAGGATTCGGAGGATTTCCCCCGTTTCTTGTGGTGGCCTACGGCCGCCCGGCTCACTTCAGGGGAGGCCAGGTCATGAGAGAGATCATCGGGTGGGGCAGCGCCATGGTCTTGCTACCCACGTTCGGATTGCAAGCCTTCAAGCAGTGGGAGAATCGGCACGAACACGCACCCGCCTCAACCCTCTGGTTCTTCATCCTGGCTCTCGTCGGAGTCACCGGCCAGGTCGTCTATAGCTGGATGCTGGGCAACTGGGTGTACTTCGTGCTCAATGCCTGCCTGGTCGTCACCAATACTCTCGGTCTGGCGCTGGCGATTCATCGCTGGTGGATCAAGGGCGGACCATCTTCGGAACACGATGCGGCCACGGTGAGTCGCGAGCCGGCGCGCGCGGAAACGCCGTGGACAATCGAGTGCGACACTCGAAACGCCAACCATCCCAACGAACCGGAGTTGTCCCATGCCCGAAACGAATCGTGACGCAGGCCGCTGGACCGAGGACGGGCTGTATTACGAGTACAGCAAGGCCGCCAACCCAATCGCTGCGGGGCTGATTCCCAAGGTCCCGATGGCCGACTTTCCCCGCGAATTGCACGAGAGTGGGCCGACGCGGATCATCCCGTTCGACCTCAGCGAGAAGCTGAAGTGTGCCGGCCCGGCCTCGAGCCCCGCGCTCTGTTCGAACTTCATCCGGATCCTTGCGGGCGAGCGGATCCGCACGTCGCCGAATGCGACCTCGGAGCTGTACCATGTCATCCGCGGGACCGGCCGCACGCGGGCCCACGGCGAGGAGATTCCCTGGGAGCAGGGCGATTTCCTCACGCTCCCCGCTCAGAGCCAGGCGGAGCACTTCGCCCACGAAGACGCAGCCTTCTACTGGGTCCACGACGAACCGTTGCTCCGCTACCTTGGGGTCGAGGCCACGACCCCGCGGTTCCGACCGACGCTCTACCCGAGCGAGCGGGCCGCCATGGAGCTGGAGCGGGTCGAGAAGGACCCCGACGCGGCGAAGAAGAGCCGGGTCAGCGTCCTCCTGGCCAATCGGGAATTCCCCCAGACCCGGACGATCACCCACGTGATCTGGGCCATGTTCGGCGTCTTGCCAGCCGGCGCCGTCCAGCTTCCGCACCATCATGAGTCGGTCGCCCTGGATTTCATCATCGATTGCAAGCCCGGTTGCTACACGATGGTGGGCCATCGGTTGGACGATCAGGGGAACATCGCCGATGGAAAGCGCGCCGACTGGAAGCCCGGGTCCGCGTTCGTGACCCCTCCAGGGCTGTGGCACTCGCACCATAACGAGTCGGGGGCGCCCGCCCACCTGATGCCGATCCAGGACGCCGGGCTGCATACTTACCTGCGGACTCTCGACATCCACTTTGTCCACAAGAATCCGGAAGTGTATATTTCTCAGAAGGGATAAGCCGCGGCCCGCCGGCGACATCCGGCCCTGGTAGGGTGGGTGAAACCCGCCGGGATCGGACCACTTCTTGGTGGGTTTCACCCACCCTACACTGTGTCTCGATCGACCGGTGAGAGCGCGTGGATTCGACGGACATGCTGGCCGTTGAGGAAGCCCAGGACGACCAGCACGGGCAGGATGATATTCGGATAGTGATTGCCGTCGGTCAGGCCACCGCGTCGCCAGGCATCGAAAGCCAGCGCACCGTAGCCGAGCATCGCGATCGCCATGGTGAACCAGACGACCCGGATGCGATTCCACAACCCCGAGGCGGCGATCACCAGGGCGTAGCCGAGGACCAGCGAGCTGTTGACGGCCCCCAGCAGCCCCAGGATGGCGGTCAGGAGCGCGACGTCGACCGTCATCCAGGCCATGCGCACGCCATCGGAGGCGCGCTCGCTGCGGGCGAAGCGGCGGAGGACCAGGGCGGAAATCAGCCACAATCCTTCGACGATCGAGACGCCCCAGTGAATCCGTGCGTTGGGCGCATGGTGCAGGAGGAAGTTGAGCTGAGTGAGCACGAGGATCAGCGACTGGCCGACGAGCCGGCTGGCGTACTCCGGCTCGCGGCGCGCCCAGCGCCAGAGGCGCCGGGACGGCCCGGACCCGCCGGGGAGGACCTCATCACCGCGGAGGAAGCGATCGAGGTCTTCGGCGAGGTCGGCGGCCGACGCATAACGGCGAGCGGGCCTCTTCTCCAGGCACTTCAAGCAGATCCGTTGAAGTTTGGCGGGGATCGATGGCCGCAAGTGCCGGGGTGGGGTCGGCTCCTGTTCGATGAGCTGTGCGAGGGTCTCGGCGACCGTCGCGGCCCGGAACGGGGGCCGGCCGGTCAGGAGCTGATAGAGGATCGCGCCCAGGCTGTAGATGTCGGCCGCGGGGCCGATCCGTCCGCCCACGGCCTGCTCGGGCGCCATGTACGAGGGCGTGCCCAGCACGGCCCCCGAGGCCGTCAGGCTGCTGGCCCCATCGTCGGCCCGCTTGACCAGCCCGAAGTCGGTGATGTGGGGATGCCCCGCCGGATCGATCAGGATGTTCGAGGGTTTCAGGTCGCGATGGATCAACCCGCGACGATGCGCATGGTGGACTGCCTGGGCGATCGCGACCAACAGCGTCGCGGCGCGTCGCGGGTCGCCGACGAATCGGCGCAGGTGCCGGCCCAGGTCGTCGCCGTCGATCAGCTTCATTGTGTAGAACGCGTGGTCCTGATGACGCCCCACTTCGAGGATCGGGACGATGTGCGGGTGATCGAGCCGGCCGGCCGCTTCCGCCTCGACGCGAAACCGGCGGATCTCGGCCTCCGAGGCGAACGGCCCGGCGAGGATCATCTTCGAGCGCCACCATCCGGTTGAGGCTGAGCTGTCGCGCCTTGTAAACGACTCCCATGCCGCCCCGGGCCAGCTCTTCCACGAGCTCATAATCGCCAACCCGCCGGACGGGGGCGGGATCGGGAGCCGGACCCGTGACCGAGACGGCATTCGCCGACGAACGCGCCGGTCTGGCCTCGCGAGACCACAGGCCGAACGCGTGCTCGACGATGTCGCGTTGGTCGGGGAAGCGTCGGCCGTAATCGTCCGCGATCGGCACCTCGCCGCATGCGCTCCTCAGCTCGAGCTCCAGGGAGAGCAGCTCGAAGAGCAGGATGGAGCGGGCCGGACCGGCGACGACATCCAGGAAGGATTCGATTCGCGGCGTGAGGCCCTCGCGCCAGGCTGCTTCAAAACGGCAGCACGCCTCGTCGATCCGGACCGCGTCGTCGGCCGGCGCACGGCGGGACAGGATCGTCGGGGACGCGATCTGCGTCGAGCCGTTCATCGCGGTTCCTCCTCGCCCCAGAGTTGCCGGATGAGGTCGAGGCGGCGGGCGACGGTCCGGCGCGCACAGCCGAGCCGGTCGGCGATCTCGTCCGCGGTGTAGCCCTCCATCCGCTCGAGGGCAATGCGGCGGAGCTGCTCGTCGCCCAGTCGGTCCAGGAGGCGACGGAACTCCTCGGCCATCATCGCGGCGAATTCGGGGGTGGGCTCGCGGGCGACCAGCTCGGCGATCGGGTCGCCGTCGTGGTCTCCGGGATCGCGGGCCGTTGTGCCGCGATCGGGTCGCAACCACCGTCCCCCACGCTTCCAGGCCCGACGCCGATCGACCTGGGCCGCGGCCTTCCGTGCGGTGATCACGACCAGCAGCCGCCAGAGGTCCTCGCGGTCCGCCAGCAACGGGAACCGTCCGCGGGCCAGCCCCGCGCAAAAACTATCAAAGGCACTCAGGGCCGCATCTTCCTCGTCCTCATCGGCTCCCGCACAAGGTGCCAGTCGGGCCCGCGCCAGCCGGACCAGCCGTCCGAAGTAGCGCTCCCAGAGCGCCTGGGCGGCGTGCGGGTCGCCGACTTTCAGGCCGTCGATCCATTGTGTGACGGATCCCTCGTCCCGAGACACGGCCGAATCCGCTCCGGGCGAGGCTGAATCGGGATTCTGTGGCACAGCGTCGAGCCCTTTTCCCAGATACCGTCCGGATAGAAACCACGCGGGGCCCTTCATCAGGCCCCCGGCCCCCGCCAACGACGGCGGCATGGCCTTTCTCTCCTTATTCGACATCCCTCCGCAGGGGAATGGAGTTCTCCTGTGTCCGCCATCCCTACGCCACGCCGCTGCGCGGTGGCGCCCGATCTCGGTGCGCCACCGAACCCCTCCGACCGTCCGAGATGCCAGGATCTCGCCTCCGGCCGTCATCCCGTTTACCCTGCGGGACTTTAGCGAATCTTCCCGGCCTGGCAAGACGGCTTCGGTCCCTCGGCTCTGGCGTGCGGTGGTGGGGCTGATCGTCGGGCTCGGCGCAACGGGATGCGCCGGCATTCCGGAGCGATCCGTTCATGAGACATCTTTGACGAGGTTCGTCGCTTCATCCCCGGCGACTGGCGTGCGGACGGAAAACACCCCCCTGCTCCGGGTCGCCGGGCGCCATTTTGTGGATGCGCAGGGCCGCGTGGTGATCCTCCGCGGCGTGAATCTCTCCGGCGATTCCAAGGTGCCCCCGTTTTCGACGTGTGCCAGCACGGCCGACCTCGACCGGATGCGCGACCTGGGCTTCAACGTGATCCGCCTGCTGTTCCTCTGGGAGGCGTACGAGCCGGCACCCGGCGTGTACAACGACAGCTATGTGAGCGACTTGCGTGCGGTCGTCGCGGCGGCGCGGGAGCGGGGCATCGCGATCATCATCGACTTCCATCAGGACGGCTTCTCCCGGTTCGCATCTCGTGGTGCCGGCGACGGCTTCCCGGGCTGGGCGGTCTCGCCGCGAGGTCGGGCCTCGAAACCGGACAACGGCCCGGCCTGCAAGAACTGGGCGGTCCTGATGGCTACCGACCCGACGACGCACAAGTCGTTCGCCGACTTCTTCTCGGATTGTCACGGCGTCCGGACGCGGTATCTGGCGATGGTCGGCCGGGCGGCCGCCGAGTTCGCCCGGGAGCCCGGCGTGATCGGTTACGACCTGTTGAACGAGCCGTGGGGCGACGAGCGCACCCAGCTCGCTCCGCTCTACCGCGACGCAGCCCGGGTCATTCAATCGGCCCATCACTCGGCCATCGTGTTCCTCGAAGGACATCTTTCCACCAATTGTGGGTTGGCGACGCGTTTGCCCCGACCCGAATTCGGGCAGGTCGCCTATGCACCCCACTACTACCGGCCGATCACCGTGGTGCTCGGCCGCTGGCATGGCACCACGCTGGCGATGAATCGGGCCTTCGCCAACATGTCGGCGACGGCCCAGAGCTGGGACACGCCGCTGTTCCTGGGAGAGTTCGGCGTCTGTGCGGAGGCGGTCCGGGCCGGGGATTATGTGAGTGCGATCTATGACCGCCTCGATGCCTGCCTGGCTTCGGGTGCCCAGTGGAACTATACCCCGCGCTGGAATGCCCAGACCAAGGATGGCTGGAACGCCGAGGATTTCAACATCCTCGACCCTTCGGGGACGTTGCGGCCGAACTTCCGCCCTCGAGCCTACCCACGTGCGACTGCCGGCATGCCGTTACGATTCTGTTACGAGGCGTCCGGTCCCTCTGGCCGCCCGTGCGGGTTCGAGTTCGACTGGAATCACGACCCCGATCGCGGCGCAGACCGAGATTTTCGTCCCCACCGCCCTGTTCCCGGCCGGGACCCGCGTCGAGGTGGTCGGCCAGGGCGTGACCTTGCATCGCGACCTGGCCCGGCAACTCCTCGTCTGCCGCGCCCCGACTGCCATGACGATTCATCTCAAAGTCACGGCACCGGCGAATTGAGGATTTCCAACAGCACCCTCTTGATACACGCGTACGCGTGTGTTAGACTCCCCTCCCGACGTGGATGGAAACGAGATCCGGCAACCTCAGAATGAGGGGAGCTCTTCAGCCATGGAACGCGATCGCCTGGGTCGTCGTCGGAGTCCTGGACAGGAGCGTGGATTGCGGCCGTTGCATCCTCCGTTGCCCGAAGAATGGACCAGCAAGGCGCTTCGAGTGGCGATGTCGGAATCGGACTGGGAGCGATTCACCGCATTGGTGGAACGCTACACTCCGATGGTCTCGACGCAGGCTCGTGCTTATGGGCTGGCCCTTTCCGACTTGTTGAATTCCGCCTCGGTGCCTCACCCCGAACCCGGGCCGCTGGACTGGATGGACTGGGAGCATCGCAAGACGCTCCGGCTGCTCCTGGCCCGGAGCACACCCGAGCGATGGTAGGGTGGGCACCGACCACCGGCAATCGGTGGAACCGTATTGTCGGTCAGGCTTTCCAGCCTGACGCGATTACCTTGTCAGGCTGGAAAGCCTGACCTACATTCTGATGGACCACCGACGACTGACTACTCTTTACGCAGAGGAGGACCTGAATTGGCAACCGTGGCTGCTGCCCCCGTGCAGGGGGACGTCAAAGATCTCTCGCTGGCCGAGGCCGGGCGGAAACGTGTGGAATGGGCCGAGCGCGATATGCCGGTGCTGAGGGCGATTCGCGAGCGATTCGCCAAGGAAAAGCCGCTGGCCGGGTTGCGGATGTCGGCCTGCCTCCACGTGACGGCCGAGACCGCGAACCTCGCGAGGACCCTGAAGGCCGGCGGTGCCGACCTGGTCCTCTGCGCCTCGAATCCGCTGTCAACCCAGGACGATGTCGCCGCCAGCCTGGTGAAGGACTTCGGCATCGCCACCTACGCCATCAAGGGCGAGGATGAGCACAGCTATTACCGGCACATCGCCGCCGCGCTGGAGCATCGGCCCAACGTCACGATGGACGACGGCGCCGACCTCGTGAGTGCGATGATCTTCATCGCGTTGGACCGGCTGGACGACGTGCACAACGAGGTCCGCACGTGGGCCGCGAAGCTCAAGGGCTCCGAGCGCAAGGACCTGGTGGGGAACGTCATCGCCAGCATGGAGGAGACGACGACGGGCGTGATCCGGCTGCGGGCGATGGAGAAGGACGGCGTGCTGAAGTTGCCGGTCATGGCCGTCAACGACGCGCAGACGAAGCACTTCTTCGACAACCGCTATGGCACGGGCCAGAGCACGATCGACGGCGTGATCCGGGCCACGGACGCGCTGCTGGCCGGCCGTCAGGTGGTCGTCTGCGGCTACGGATGGTGCGGGAAGGGCGTCGCGTCGCGAGCCCGCGGCATGGGTTCGCACGTCATCGTCACCGAGATCGACCCGATCCGCGCCCTCGAGGCCGCGATGGACGGCTTCCAGGTCAAGCCGATCGCCGAGGCGGCGACGCTGGGCGATTTGTTCATCACCGTCAGCGGCAACATCCACGTGATCCGCGCGGAGCACTTCGCCGTCATGAAGGACGGCGCCATGATCTGCAACTCCGGACACTTCAACGTCGAGTTGGCCCTCGAGGACCTGGCCAAGCTCGCGACCAAGATCAACAAGGGCGTCCGTGAATTCGTCGATGAGTACGTGCTCAAGGACGGCAAGCGGTTGTACGTCCTCGGCGAGGGCCGGCTGATCAACCTGGCCGCCGCTCACGGGCATCCGGCGAGCGTCATGGACATGAGCTTCGCCGCCCAGGCGCTGGCCACCGAGTGGTCGATCAAGAACAAGGACAGCCTCGAGCACAAGGTCCACGAGGTCCCCAAGGAAGTCGACCAGTTCGTCGCCTCCTTGAAGCTCCAGACCATGGGCATCTCGATCGATGTCCTGACCGCCGAGCAGAAGAAGTATCTCGCGAGCTGGGAGATGGGGACCTGAGCCATTTCCCCAGTGGTCAGTAGTCAGTAGTCAGTAATCAGTGAGCCCCTTCGGTCTTTCTGAGCTGACTACTGACTCCAGGAGAATGGAAGTCCGATGCCCGACGTGAGTCCGTTCCATGGCGTCCGCTTCGATGTTGCCCGGGTGGGGGCACTATCCGACGTGGTGGCCCCACCCTATGACGTGATCGACCCGGCCTTGCAGGACCGGCTCTATCAGGCCAGCCCGTACAACGTGATCCGGCTGGAACTCAACCGCGAGGAGCCCGGCGACACCGAAGCCCAGGGCCGCTACACGCGTGCCGCCCGGATCCTGAAGGACTGGCTGCGCCAGGGCGTCCTCCGCGAGGAAGACCACGTCGCGCTGTACGTCTACGAACAGACATTCCAGGTCGAAGGGCAGACGCACACGCGCCGGGGCTTCCTGGCCCGGGTGCGGCTCGAGCCGTTCGGCCAGGGGAAGATCTATCCGCACGAGCAGACGCTGTCCGGCCCCAAGGCCGACCGGCTGGCCCTCTACCACGCGACCGGATTCAACCTCAGCCCCATCTTCGGGCTCTATCCCGACGCCGATGGTGAGGTGGTACGCGCCATCGAGGCCGGCGTGCGCGACCGCACGCCGATGGTTGCGACCGATCATCTCGGGGTCGAGAACCGGCTCTGGATCGTCGACGATCCTCGGACTCACACGGCGATCCGCGGCCTCATGGCCGGCAAGCCGGTCTTCATCGCCGATGGACATCATCGCTACGAGACCGGTCTGAAATACCGCGATGAACGGAAGCAGTCCGGCGCCTCATCCGGCGACGACGACCCGTCGAACTTCTGCCTCATGATGCTGGTCGGCATGAGCGACCCCGGTCTATTGATCCTGCCCACGCACCGGCTGGTCTCCGGCTTTCCCGGTCTCACGGCCGAAGCACTCACCGCGCGACTCCAGCCCGAGTTTGAAGTCACCATGACCGGCGAGGCCGAGGCCGGCTGTCGGGCCGCCTGGGATGCCATCGAACAGGGCGGTGAACAGGACCTGCTCGGGTTCGGCACGGTGGCCGACGGCCGATGGCTCGTCGCCCGCCTGCGCTCCGACGTGGCCATGGACCGCCTCGCTCCCGAGCATAGCCCCGACTGGCGGAGCCTCGGGGTCAGCATCCTCCACGTCCTCGTGCTCGACGCGCTTCTGAAGCCGATGGGGACGCCGTCTTGTCGATATGTCCACTTGCTCCGCGAGGTCCTCGACGATGTCGGTGCTCGCGGCTGCGACCTGGCCTGCCTCGTCCCCCCTGCGCGGATGGAACATGTCGAAGCCATCGCCTCGGGCCTCGAGACCATGCCGCCCAAGAGCACGTACTTCTATCCCAAGCTCCTGACGGGGTTGGTGCTCAATCCGATTCATCGGCTGGAGAAGTAGGTCAAGGCGCCCCCTTGGCCAGGGCGTCGGCGAAATCGCCGATGCCCTGGATAACACTCTCCAAGGGGTTCTGGGTCTTGGGCGGAAGCTCGTGTTTCCGGCACCATTCGAGGGCGCCTCGGGCATCGCCGGCCGCGGCCTGGGCGCGCGCGATCTCCGCGAGCGTTGTGGCGCGCGAAATCGGGTCCGAGATCCCATCAGTTGCCTTGCGTGCGGCGTCGTAGTCGCCCATCATCGCCTGGACCTTGGCGATCGCCTTCGGGATCTCGTCCGACCGGGGCTGGACTCCGTGACGGGAGCGGGCATCCAGCAAGGCGCGACGGAATGTCTTGTCAGCCGCCTCCTGATCACCCCGTTTCCTTTGTGACACTGCGATCTTGGCCAGGGTCTCAGAGCGCTCGCCGGGCTTCAGGTCATCGACGCATCGCCAGGCCCCGTCAAGATCACCCGAATCGATCATTCCTGATGCGATGTAGTCCAATCGACTTTCACTCCGGAACGGTTCACGGGCCCTCTTGGCTGTCTCGTACGCCTCGTGCAAGGTCTTGCGAGCCCCTTCCCGATCTCCGGCTTGGTTCTGGACGCCAGCGATCCGGAGCATGGCGGCGACCGCACGGTGGGGTCCAGGGTTGAGGCTGGCGGCCTGCATCGCTTCTTCAAAGTCTCCGATCCTGGCCAGAGCGAGGGGAATCTCGATCAGGGCCGTGTCCTTCAATCCGGAATCCGGCATCGTATCGAGCCGACGCCGTACCCGATCCAGAGCGGCTCGGATCGTCGCCCGATCGGCCATCTCGACGGCCTCGGCAATCTTGCCGAGGGCACGGCCGATGACGAACTGCTTGACCTGGAGAGGTTGCGCACCGGCTACGACACGATCCAGGACCCCGAAGGCACCATCAATGTCGCCGGCGGCGGCATGGGCTGCGGCGACCTCCGGCACGACGATCTCGTCGTCCCTACCTCCTCCGGCCGCATGGTGGATGTCCGCCAAGCTGACGGCCTTGAGCGCTTCATCGTGGGCGCCCAGCCCCGTGAACTCCCTGGCGATCCGGGCCAGCGTCATGACCCGGAAATAGTTCGAATTCTGCTCATCCCTGGCCTTGAGCGCGAGGCGTAGGGTCTCCATCGCCGCTTCCTTGTCGCCCAGTTGCAACTGGGAGTGGCCGACTTCCCAGAGTTGATACGCCCTCGGGAGTCCCCGGGAGTTGTCGTCCGCCGCCTGGTTCGCCGCGGCCGCTAACCGGGCCGCCCGACGCAAGGTTGCCTTGGCCGCCTCCCGGTCTCCGAGCTTCACTTGGGCTTCCGCGATGTATCCCAATGTCCGGGAATAGTAGAAGGGCTTGTTGTCTGATTCGTCGAGTGTCTTGAGCGTCTCCGCGACGATCTGGAGGAGGTCCTGGTTGCGGGCCCTGTCCTCGGCATGGGCTGGTGGACGATTGTCGGGAGGCGGTTGCGCCGGCGGGGAGCCGATCGTCAGCAATGGCACGAGAAGCCAGCCTGCGGCGAATGTGAGAGTCGACTGCGGCGATTTCATGGAACGATGCTCCTGACCCAGAAGCTAAGGCGGACGACACGATCCGGGAGGCACGACTCCGTCCAGGTTACCATCGCCGATTGCTTGCATCCGCTCCCAACCAACCATGAATCTCTGATTTTTTCGAGTTGACGAATCGGACTGCCGATAACGATTCTGTCGACCATTCCGCGCAGCCAATCCCTGCGCACGACGATGGAGTCAATCGGACCTGTCAGCTTGGTCAAGCTGGGTTATTGCTTGCTTGACCGAGGCGATTTGGGAATCGCAAAGTCATGTCACAGTTAGCCGAACGCGCGGCGAGCGCGGTCAGCCGACGCCAGCGGCCGGCCGTGTCCCACGGCAAGGACACCGATGTTTACGGCCGGTGGACGCTCGCGGCGATCCTGGCCGTGATGGCATGCCAGGTCCTGTTCTTGCTGGTCGGTTGCGACTGGGATTTCTCGGGGGACGAGGCAGAATACTGGGCGTGGTCGCGGCACCTGGATTGGAGCTACTATTCCCGCGGTCCGCTGATCGCCTGGCTGATCCGGCTGGCGACCGCGGCGTTCGGGGGGTTGAGCCTGAAGCTGACGGGCTCGCTGATGTTCGCGGCCCGGCTGCCGGCGGTCCTGCTGGGCGGGTTGACGGCCTGGGGGATCTTCCGCCTGGGGTCGTTGACGCTGGCCTCGCGCCGGTCCGGGATGTTCGCGGCGATCTTGCTACCGGCGATCCCGGTCTTCGCGATCGGTGGCGTGGTGATCACGTCCGATACCCCGCTGGTCTGCTGCTGGACCTGGGCCGCGGTGTGGGCGTTCCGGGCGATCCGGACCGATGACCTTCGAGGCTGGGTCGCCGCCGGAATGATGGCGGCCCTGGGAGTCATGGCGAAGTATTCCGTCCTGGCGTTGCCGGCATCGGTCGGAGCGTACTTGCTGCTGTCGCCGGCGCATCGCCGTGAACTGCGCCGGCCGGGCTTCTGGATCATGTCCGCGATGACCCTCGGACTGGGACTGACCCCGATTCTGATCTGGAACCTCCAGCACGGGTGGGCCGGAGCCGCGCAACTGGCCGATCGCGTGGGACTCTCCGAGCGGGCATCCTGGGGAGGCGTCGGGCCGGTGCTCAGCTTTCTCGGCGGGGAGGCGGGAGTTCTGGGCGGAGTCTGGTGGGTCATTGGGGTGATGGCGATCGTCGGGGCCGTTCGCTACGTCTGGTCGACCAGCGACCAAACGACTCCGGCCGACTCGCAGCGGGATGACGCTTCGACCGCCAATCGTGCCGGCACGCTGTACCTCCTCTGCCTCTGGGGGGTCATCTGGTGCGCGTGCCTGGCGGCCAGCATCCTGGGCGAGACCGAGGCCAACTGGATGGCGCCGGGTTATGTCGCGGTGGTGGTCCTGATGGGTCGGCGGGTCGGCGAAGTGCTCGCCCATCGTGGAGCGAAAGCCTGGGGTTATGTCGCGGCGTGGGGCTTCTGCATCGCCGCGGTCGCCGTCATCCATCACACCGAGTGGTTCTACCCGATCGTGGCTCGCTGGGTGCCCGCTCCCACGAAGCGATTCGGGGCACCCCTGCGCTTGTATGACGTGACGGCGCGGATGCGCGGCCACGAGGAGCTGGCGAAGGCCGTTCAGCGTCACGTGGAGACCCTCGAAGGCCAGGGGGCCAGGCCATTCGTCGTGACGCCGACTTATGCGCTCACCTCAACCCTGTCCTTCTATCTGCCGGGTCAGCCCGAGACGTATTGCCTGAGCTGGAACTACGGCATGACGCCCCGCCCGGTCAATCAGCATGACCTCTGGCACCCGAACCCGCGCCACGATCCTTCGGCCTTCGCGGGGCGGCCGTTTCTGGTGGTCGAAGACGCGAACATGCCACCCAATTACGCCACGATCCTCTACCACAAGCGGGTGATCGGCCGGATCGAGCCGATCGAACGGATCACGGTCCGGGAGCGCGGCGTCATCGTGGGGGCATGGGACATCGCGGTCTGTCACGACTATCGCGGCCTCGCCGGGTATCAACAGAATCTGCCGTACAACCCATTGCGCCGACCTTCACGCCAGGCCGCCGGCCCGCGGCCCTCTCCCCTGTAGCCGCAAGGTGAGAATCCATGCCCAAGCCGTACGACGTGACCCTGCGGGAGCTGTTCCAATTGGAGCCGGCCGCCTGGCTGGAGTTCCTCGGTATTCCCGTACCGGATCCCAGCGATGTCCAGGTGATCGATTCCAACCTCGCGACCGTCACCGCCGAGGCGGATAAGGTCATACGGGTTGGGGGCAAGGAACCGCTGATCCTGCACGCCGAGTTCCTCTCCGGACGCGATCTGGCGTATCCGGAGCAGGCCCATTGGTATCATACGCTGGTCCGTCACCGCCACCGAATACCCGTCTGGACCGTGCTGGTGCTGCTCCGCCCCGCGGCCGACGGCCCCGAACTGATCGGGACCTTCGAGACCACGTTTCCCGGACATGGCCGGAACCTCTGGTTTTGTTATGATGTCGTACGGGTCTGGCGGGAACCGCCGGAGCGCCTGCTGAAGGCGGGCCTGCCGGTCCTGCCCCTGGCGCCGGTATCGAACGTGACGTCCGAGCAGTTGCCCGAGGTCCTGAAGGCGGTGGCGGAGCGATTACGAGACGAGGCCGGCCCCGAGTTGAAGACGACGTTGTGGTCGGCAACGCTCATCTTAATGGGATTGGATCATCCAAAAGAGGATGTCTATCGGCTCACGAAGGAGATCACGACGATGGTCTTGGGAATCCGCGGGCTCGAGGCGTCTTCCATCTACCAGGACATCTTCTCCAAGGGCGAAGCCAAGGGCCGCGCCGAAGCCGGGGTGGAAGAAGATCGCACACTATTGCTCGGCCTGGGTCGCGACAAATTCGGCCCTCCTGATGAGCAGGTCGAAGCCCGGATCGCCGCGATCGCCGATCAGGCCCGCCTCCATCAACTTCTCCACGCCATCCTTCGTGTCTCGACGTGGGAGGAATTGATGGGCTCGAATGAGTCGTAGCGTGAAGAATGGTCGGCCGGTACCCAGGCCATCCGTCGGGCGATCGTAACCCGCGCGAGACTTCACGACCCCCCCGATATCCGGCCTCGACGACTCACGGACGCGGTCCAGGCCCGGAATCAGGATAACTCTCGGCCGGAATGGCATCCTCGCAGTCGAGTCGGGTGCTGAGTGAACGTCGAATCCCGCGCCGGGAAGGATCACGGCTCACCGAGCACCTGACAATGGACAACGGCACACCAGGGCGATCAGAGATTCCCGCCCGCACCGGGGCCGGACGTGATCGGCGTCGGGGGAGGCGGTGGCGTGAGGTCCCGGGCGGGCGGCGACGACTCCGGCGCGGTATCGCCGGCTTCCGAGGTCGCTCCGCTGGATGGGGGTACCTCGCGGAACGGTGAATATGTCGAGGTGGGCGGGAGCGTCGGCTGAGCGGCGGGTGGCCGAGCCGCGGGGGGCTGCGGCAACATGGCGGCAGCCTTGGCCTTGGCGTTCAACCGCTCGAGGGCCGTCGAAGCCGCCTTCTTCACGTCCTCGCGATGGTCGTAGACGGCGGCACGCTCGAGGGCCACCGCGGCCTCGGAGCCGCCGATCTCGCCCAGCGCGATCGCCGAGGCGACCCGGACGTCCTTGAAATTGTCATATTTCAGTACATGGACGAGCGAGGGCACGGCGCGTGGATCCCCCAGTTGCCCGAGCGTGTAGGCGGCTTCCTTGCGGCTGCCGACCCCGAATCCCTGGAGTCTGTGGCACATCAGGGCCACCTGATCGGGCGGTGGCGCCATAGGCCCCGGCTGTCCACCCATGCCACCCATGCCGCCTATGCCACCCGGGCCGCCCATGCCGCCCATTCCACCTCCGGCACCAAAGCCACCACCTCCGCCTCCGAATGAGAAGTTCATCATCGGGGCGGCCAACAGTCCAAAACCGAGGGCCGGGGACGGCTGCGCGATCACCAGGGGCCGAGGGCCGAGCCACGGGGGTCGCGGCCATGGGCCGGGGACGAATCCACGCCTCATCACCGGCGAGCGCTGGATCTGGACCTGTCGATCAAAGGTCCCGCCGGGACGCTTGATCTGGATGGAGCGGTCGATCGTCCCCGGGCCCCGCTGGACTTCGACCTGCCGCTGAATCGTTCGGCCACGCGGTCCGGTGATGGTCGTGTCCCGCTCCACGGTCTGGCCGCTGACCACCCCTCCGGAATTCACCAGGCCGTACCCCAATAAAAACAAGGCAAAGACATGTTTGCAATTTTTCACGGTCGATCCCCTCCCTGCGAGCCGATGACTCATCCGATCGAGCCCGACGTCATTCCCTCGACTACGGACGATTGATCCTTCCCGATTCCGAAAGGCCGCCGATTGTGACGTCACCGATCCATTCTGTGAAGATCAGAATCCGCGGACGGTCGCCCTAGATCTCTACGCTGCTTGAACTTTCTTCACCTTCTCCATCCTATTGATTCGCGCTGTTCTTGCTTCTCCGGAGCGACAGGATCCGGGCGATAGCCGAGGTCCCGTTCGCGATTCAATATCCGTTTTTGGGAAAATGCCTTGCCTTACTGGTCAAGAAGCTTATGATTGCGAGACCTTGAATCGATGACGGTGGAGAATCATGCAGCCCTCCTAACCCCAGGCCAAGAGAGCCTACCGCCGTCTTTGCACGCCTCCAGTCTGCAGGAGATCGCCTTGGCATCCTCCAGGCCCGCCCCGAAAGGGCCAACGTCTGCGACGATCGGATTCGTCGTTCGCACGATCACCGTGAGCCCCGGCACGACGTTGCTCTGTTGTCCGGACTGCCAGATTCCCCTCAACCTGCTCCAGCCGGATGAGAACGACCCCTCCCGCCTTCTGGGCACTTGCGAGCGCTGCTCGAAGTGGGCGTTCCTGGTGGAGTTGGAGCCGGATTGGAGGAAGAGCATCCTGGTCGAGCTGCCGGGCGGAGAGGCGGTTTATCAGGGTTTCGCGGAGACGGGTCCTTAGGGATTCCGCCCCCGAACCCCGGCGGAAACGCCCATGGCGCGATCAAGACCGCGGACGGAACCTGTGTCACAGTCGGGCAATTGGGCTGGCTCATGGAAACGATCTTGACTTGGGCGCGGTTCCTGGTACGATCGAATTTTTCGTCCCAGCGGCGACTGAGGGGATGTTGTTGACTTTGACAGCCAGGCAAATTGCTCCATGAAGTGTTATCAAGCCAAAGCCGGACAATTGGCGAAGCAGTGGTACGTCGTTCGACGCCGAGGGGATGGTCGTCGGACGGCTGGCTGCACAGATCGCGCCGATTTTGATGGGGAAACACCGACCCACTTATACTCCCCACATCGATACCGGCGACTACGTGATCGTCACCAATGTCGATAAAGTTGTGTTCACCGGCCAGAAGTGGCGGCAGAAGTCGTATCAGCGGTACTCGGGTTATCCGGGCGGGCAGCGGGAAGAGGCGGCCTGGAAATTGTTCCAGCGTCGGCCCGAGCGGATCCTGGAGCTGGCGATACAGCGAATGATGCCGAAGAACAAGATCGGCCGGCACATGCTCGCCAAGTTGATGCTTTACGTGGGGCCCGATCATCCGCATCAAGCCCAGCAGCCGGTCTTGCTGGAGCCGATCTCCGGCCGTCCGGCTCCCGCCGGTGCCATTTTTGTGACGACGCCGGCCCCGACGGAGAACGGAGGGCGCGCGAAAGCCGAGCCGAAGCGTGCGGTGCCCCCGGTGAGCACGATGGAGGCTCGCACCGAGCCGGCGCTCGAAGCTCCGCCGCGTGAGGGGGCCTTGCCCTCGCCGCCCGCCGAACCGTCCTTGCCGGCCCCGCCCACGGTCGGCGCCGAGCCGGAGGCCGGCGCATCCTGATGTCCGATCGACCATCGACTTGAGCTGGCCGGCCGAGGCCGGCTGGCCCGACGCACGCAACCGCACGACGACTTCCACAATCCAGATCGAGTTGACTCCAACCCGACCTTGCGGCGGCCCGCAGGGGAGGGTGCGATCAGCGAGGGAAAGACGCGGTCATGACGGCAACTGCAAAAGATCCACATACCTGGGGAACGGGACGGCGCAAGACGGCCGTCGCTCGAGTCCGAATCCGCGAGGGGACCGGCCAGTTCCTCGTCAACGGCCTGGAGATGACCGTGTATTTCCCGCTGGAAGTCCAGCGGATGGACGTCCGTGCCCCGCTCACCTCGACCGACATGGCCAGTCGCATCGACGTCTTCGTGAACGTTCGAGGTAGCGGCAAACTCAGCCAGTCCGGCGCCGTAATGCTGGGCCTGGCCCGGGCGCTCAAGGAGTTCCGCCCCGACCTCGATTCCGCGCTCCGCGACGGCGGGTTCTTGACTCGCGACTCGCGCATGGTCGAACGCAAGAAGTTCGGCCACAAGAAGGCCCGCAAGAGCTTCCAGTTCTCCAAGCGCTGATCCTCGCGTTTGGGCTGTCAACCGGTCGGTTGCCGGATCGGATCGCGGTTTCGGACTACGCCTTGAGGCAGTGTTGCCGGAACTGATCGAGCTTATCGCGGCGGCCCAGGACGACGACGCTATCGCCGGCCTCCAGGATCTCGTCTCCGGACGGGGGGAATTCGAGCCGGCCGTCGGCCCGCTTGATCGCCACGACGATCACGCCGGTGCGCCGCTTGATGTCGGCGTCGCGGAGGCTGCGGCCCGCGAGCAGGCACCCTTCCTCGATCGGTATCTCGTCCATCTCGATGGCCAGGCTGGTGCGCTGAGTGACCAGCTCGGCGAACTGGACCGCGGCCGGGTTGGTCACCAGGGAGACGATCCGGTGCGCCCGATCGCGGCGGGCATCACGACGTGATTCGCCCCGGCATGCTTCAACTTCTTCACAGTACTGGGCTGCTCGGCCCGCGCGATGATCAGCAGGTTTGGGCAGATCTGACGACCCGTCAGGGTGATGAAGACGTTCTCGGCATCGTTAGGCATCGCGCTGATCAGGACCCGGGCCCGCGCGATGCCCGCTTCGTTCAAGACCTTCTCCTCGGTCGCATCACCGGTCACGCAGTAGAATCCATGCGACTCGATCTCCTCGACAGTCCCCGGTTCGAGTTCGACGACCACAAAAGGCTGTTCGGCGGCGGCGAGCTCCGTGCAGACAAGGGCCCCCACACGGCCATAGCCCGCGACGATCGTGTGGCCGGAGAGCATCTCGATCTGTTTCTTCATGCGATGACGACCGAAATGAGTGACCAGATCGCTCTCGGCGATGTACTGGATCAGGGAGGCCAGAGTGAAGGCGACCGAGCTGATCCCCATACCGATCAAGATGATCGTATGAATTCGCTCGAGTGTCGAGTCCAGAGGCTCAACTTCCCCCAATCCCACGCCCGAGATGAGGATCACGACCTGATAGAAGGCATCGAAGACGTTCCAGCCGATCACCACATATCCCAGGATTCCGTAGAGGGTCACCACCTGGATCGCGGCCAATCCGAAGAGGATCCTCCGGATCGCCCGCCGCCGCCAGAGGGAGGGAATGTCGGTTTTCGTCGGTTCCGATGCCACGTTCGCTCGAAGAAAACGTCACAAGGACGGGCATCCGCAGGGCGAGAGCCGACTCGTCCTGTCCCCGCCCACGATGCCAATCAACCGAATCGTTTCCCGGTTCGGAGGCCCTTGAGCACAAGCTGGAGGATCCGGCGGAAGGTCCCCTGATTGAACGAGACCGCCACGACAACGACCGTGCCCAGGACGAGGCCCTCGATCTGGGTGGGGTCGATCCCCTTCACCACGATCCCCGTCCCCTTGATCACGATCTGGGTGAGCAACAACCCGAGCACCGCGCCTCGGATCGAGCCAACGCCCCCCGAGAGGCTGCAACCCCCCACGACGGCGGCCGTGATCGCCGTGAGCTCATAGCTGACGCCGAGACGGGGGTCGCCCTGCCCGTTCATGCCCGCGAACAGGATCCCGCCCAGGGCCGACAGCGTGCCGGACAACCCATAGGCGACCGCCTTCAGCCGCGTGGTCCGCAGGCCGCTGAGCCGCGCCGCCGCCTCGTTGCCCCCCAGGGCGTAGAGGTGACGCCCCAGGACCGTCGAACCCATGAGGATGCTCAGGAGCACGGTCACCGCGGCGAAGATCGAGAGCGTCACCCAGAAGTGACTTCCCCAGATTCGAAACCAATCGATGCCGCGCTCCGCGATCCGCGTTGCGGGATTCAGGATCCCGGGCGCGAAGTCCACGGTAATCGTCCGGCTCTCGGCGAGGACGGTCGCCAGGCTGCGGAGACCGGCCATCGTCGCCAGCGTCGCGATGAACGGCGGAAGCCGGAGCTGGTTGATCATGAAGGCGTGCAACAGGCCGATCGCCAGCCCCATCAACAGGGTGAGGCCGATGGCCAGCGCGATGAGGCCGGCGGAAGGGATCTGCCCGGCCGTCGCTCCCCGTCGCAGCCACTCCGTCAAGAGCTTGGCGCTGACGACCGAGGCCAATGAGACGACGGCGCCCGTGGACAGGTCGATTCCCCCGGCGATGATCACCAGGGCCGCACCGATCGCCAGGACGCCGAAGCGCGAGACGTTATGGATCAGGGTCTGGATCGTGTACGTCTGGAAGAACGCGCGGTCCTTGTCGAGGAAGTGAATGAGAACGAGGACGGCCAGGATGGCCGCGACCTGTCCCCATTCCGGGGCCCTGAAGACCCGCATCACGCGGTCGAACGGACGCTCGGGGCGATCGAGATCGTTGACGGTCATCATGGATCACAAGGGCGCGGCCAGAGAACGCCCGGCCGGCCGCGCGGGCGGTCGGGCGATCGTCGAATCGGAGTCCTACGGGCTCACCTCATGGGCAACCGATGTTACCGCGATCGGACCCCGGTCGAAAGAGCCGCGCGACTTTCCACTCGGAGACCGCGAAAAAATCGATTCAGAGTGGAAGATTCAAAATTTACAATAAATCTAAATGCCAATCACTCGCTCCTACGTTCCGCGTGGGAATGCCGTCTTCGACGCTCCGCGTCGTCTTCGTCCTCGATTCCGAATGACCCGTCGTTTGTCACCGAGACCCATGACCCCCTCTCGGCAGAGTTCCGGCGCAGGAGGATCTCCCAGGGGTCGGATCGCAAACGGAGCCCGTTCCACCGGGTTGGCGGGGATGTCGCTCAACTTCCGGCTCATCATCGCGTCGGCCTCGAGGATTCTCGGAGGATTTCCTTCGGCGACGACGCGGGGCGTCGAAGACGGCATTCCCACGCAGAGCGTGGGAACGAGTTATTACTTATAAATATATATTTTACTATATTAGTTGAATCTTGAATTCGGGATCTTCTGCCCGATTCGTTCCCATCCACTCAGCCGAGGCGGAGCTGCTGGGCGATGATGTTGCGCTGGATATCATTCGTGCCCGAAAAGATCACGCCGCCGACGCTGTCGCGGAGGTCGCGCTCGAGTCCAGTCTCCTCGGCATATCCCGAGGCGCCGAAGATGCGTACGGCGTCGAGGCTGTTCTGCACGAACGATTCCGAGACATGGAGCTTGGCCATCGATGCGGCCGTGGTGGCCTGAAGGCCGCGGGATTTCAACCAGGCGAACCGGTAGACGAGCAGCCGGCTGGTCTCCAGCCTGAGGGTCATGTCGACGATCCGATTCGACACCGACTGGAACTTGCCGATCGGCTGGCCGAACTGCTTCCTCGTGCGGGCGTGCTCGATGCAACGTTCGACCTGTCGGCGCATCGTACCCAGGGCCGCGGCCAGGATCGCGCCGCGTTCGAGCTCCAGGCCGGCATTGAAGATCGTCGCACCGCGGCCTTCCCGCCCCAGCAGGCTGTCCGGGGGCAAGACGCAATCCTCGAACGCAATCTCCCCCATGGGGACGGTTCGCATCCCCAGCTTGGGGATCTCCCGGACCACGCGGAATCCCGGTGCGTCGCGCTCGACCAGGAATGCGGAGATCCCCAGGATCCCCTTGGACGGGTCGGTGGAGGCGAAACAGAGGAACAGGTCGGCGATCGGGCCGGCGGTGATCCAGGTCTTATGCCCATTCAAGATCCAGCGATCGCCACGACGCTCCGCACGCGTCTGCATGCCGAAGATATCCGATCCCGCCTCGGGCTCGCTGGCGCCGTTGGCCCCGAGCAGACGGCCGTCGCACAGGCCCGGCAGATGGCGATGCTTCTGCGCCTCGCTGCCGAACACCACGAGGGGCATCGTGACCGTCCACAGTGCGGCGTTCATCGCGAAGATCAGGCCGGAGTCCGGACACCCGTAGCCCAGGCCCTCCATGGCGGCCACGGTCGTGGGCAGATCCTGACCCTGACCGCCGAACTCCGCCGGGACGGGCAGTCCCGGGAAGCCGAATCGCGCGCAGCGGTCATAGCCCTCTCGCCAGAACTCGGCGCGGCTGTCTCGTGAGGCGGCCTCCGGCTCGGTGAGTTCTTCTCGGGCAAATTGGATCGCCGCATCGTGCCAATGTTGCTGAGATTCTGAGAAGGCGAAGTCCATTTCTCCTCCTGGTGGCAAGTGGCGAGTCTATAAACATTTCAGATCGTCTTGTTTTTGCTCGCCACGAAACCGGCCTACGCGAGACGGAGAGTGACGGTCGAGAGCCCGCTTCTCCATGCCCCGAAGGGGCCGCAACAAACCAGCCCGGGGCATCGCCCCGGGGACCGAGACCTACCTTCCAGGAAGAGCCCTGAAAGGGCGACACGGGTGAGTGCAATGACCATGCTTGTGTCGCCCTTTCAGGGCTCGGCATGGTGTGGTCGATACGATCCCGGGGCGATGCCCTCGCTCTTCTACACAAGTACGGGCATCATCCGTACATGAAAATCGTAACTCGTTTGTTCGGCATGGGTTGCGTTTCATGGATGATCGCGTGCTCCCTGATTGCAACTCATTCTGGTGCAATAGGTTGCGACTTGTGTAGAACAACAAGGGCGATGCCCCGGGCTGATCTGTTTTGGCCCCTTCGGGGCGGAATTCCCCTCGTCGCCACCCAGTTCTCATGGCGTCACTTCGGGGTCACTTGTTTTCCTTCTTGCGAGGATTCATTGGACTAGCCCCGATGATGCCCAAAGCTCATCGAGAGAGCAAGACCAGCCGGTCATGTCGAACGCAATCCTTTACTCGCCAGCCAGGACTTCATCTCGTCGATGTCGATGACGTTATCGCCCTTCACGGGAGAATCCTTCCTGGGGACGACGATCCGCACGCCGGTGTCGATCGCATCGGTGCCGCCGGGGAGCATCTCGTCGATCGTCTTCTGGTCCTTCTCGATGAACGCTTTCAGGAGCCGGACGGCGCGATATCCCATCTCGTAAGGGTTCTGACAGACCGTGGCGTCGATCTTGCCCTGGGCCACATCCTGGCCGGCCAGTTCGTCCAGGTCGAATGTGACGATCGTCGTCTTTTTCCGCACCTCGGGGAACTTGCCAACCTCCTCGGCGATGTTGTGTGCGTTGTACGACCAGAGGCCCAGGTAGACACCGGCATCCGGATGCTTGCTGATGGCGGTCTGGACGTTGATCTGGGCTCGTGCGGGATCGGCGCCGTCCTCGAGGACTTCCAGGGCATCGTGCTTGGCATCGTGCCGGAACAGGTCGCCCGCGCCGGCGAAGAAGCCGTCGCGCCGTTCGCGTGCGTTGGCCGCGGCGGCCATCCCGACGAAGGCGACGGTCTTGCCGCCTTGCGGCCGGAGCGTCTTGGCCACGCGACCGGCCACCTCGCCGGCCTTCTGGTTATTGGTGCCGATGTAGGCCCGTCGTGCGTCCTTTTCCCCATCCGAGTCGATGGTGAGCACCAACTTGCCCGATTTCTGGAGTTCCCTCATCTTGTCCGCGATCCCTGGCGAGTCGGCTTCCTGCACCGAGATGGCCACGCCCTGAATGTCGGGCCGGCTCAGGACATTCTCCAGGAGCTGGATCTGACCGGCCACCGTGGAATCCTGGTTGCGGCGCATCTCGACCTGGGCCTTGAACTCGGCGGCGCCGTCGTTCATCCCCTTCTCGACCGCGTTCCACCAGTCGGAGGTCCCATTCGTGACGAAGATCAGGCGCGGACCGCCACCCGAGGCCGACGAAGCACCAGCACCCCCCGGACCGGAGCCGGAAGCGCTTTCCGGCGAGCCGCCCCCACAGCCGGCGCAGATCAGGATCGAGAACAGGATGAAACTCGCCGGGATTCGGCGGGCGAGGGTGGTAGGCACGGATGGATCTCCCAAGCGGTATTGGCGAAATGCGGTGCACGGTCTGTTATCATAACCGATAGAGAATTCACGAGAAACGACTCGCCGGTCCCGCGCGACCTTGAAATTCTCGCCCGCAACTCCGACGATTCTGGATAGGTCGGTTCGTGGGCCGCCTTGACGACGGAGGAGGAGACGAGGCTCGATGCGATGGCAAGACCGGGTTTATGGCGAGGTCGCAATCGAGGAGCCGGAGATCCTCGATCTCATCCGATGTCCGACGTTCCAGCGGTTGAAAGGGATCCGACAAGCCGGTCCCTCGGCCCTGGCCTTCCCGTTCAAGAATGTCACGCGGTTCGAGCATAGTCTCGGGGTCTTTCTCTTATTGCGCCGGCTCGGGACCGATCGTCGCGAACAGGTGGCGGGCTTGCTGCATGATATTTCGCATACGGCGTTTTCCCATGCGGTCGATTTCGTCATCTCCTCGGAGGAACAGGATCATCACGAAGCGCTCAAGCCGTTGATGCTCGCGCGTCCCGACGTGGTGGAGGCGCTGGTCCGGCTGGGTTATTCCGCGCGCGAGTTCTTCGACGATTCGATCTATCCCCTGCTCGAGCAGCCGCTGCCGGGGCTGTGCGCCGACCGGCTGGACTACTTCCTCCGCGACGGGATGGCCTGCGGGGTCGTGACGCCGGCCGCCGCGGGCCGCATCCTCGATCATACGGCCGCGCGAGAGGATCGGATCATTTTGACCGACATCGCCGTGGCTCGTGAGGCCGCCGCCTTGTTCGAGGCGATGAACCGAGACTGGTGGGCCAGTCCGACGGAAGCCTTCATTTATAATGAATTCGCCGACGCCCTCCGGGAAGGGATGCGACTCGGTGTCCTGCGCCTTGACGACTTGATGACCGAGGACGACGAGGTGCTGGCCAACCTGGAGTCCGCCCACAGCCCCATCATCGACCGGACGCTCGATGCCATCCGACACTTTCGTCTCGAATCCGTCGAGGGATACTCCCCTCGGATCGTACCCAAGGCACGATGGCTCGATCCGCTCGTCCGGTCGGGTCAAATCGTCAAGCGACTCTCCGTCCTCGAGGGCCGCCGTCCGGCATGACGGATCATGCGGAGGCTATCTCCAGCTCGCGATCCGATTCCTGGGGCCTGGTCGCAGGTGGCGGCGGGGCGTGCACGTCGATATGATGGTTCATCGCCGGGTCGGGTTGGGGGTAATCGCGGCGGAAATGGACGCCGCGCGACTCGCGGCGGGCGGCGGCGGCGGCGATCATGAGCCGGGCGACCACCAGCATGTTCTGGAGGGTCCAACCCGTCGGATCCTCGAACTCCAACGGCAGGATGTAGCGGCTCCACTGGTCGACGCGGTCGGCCGCTTCGGCCAGGCCGTCGGCGTCGCGAGTGATCCCCAGCCGTCGCCACAAGAGGGCGCGGAGCGATTCGCGAACGTCGCCGACGTCGATCCGGTCCCGGTCGTCCTGGACCGTCGCCGCGGTCAGGGGGGGCACTTCGAGGGGACGCGGACCCTCCGCGTCCAGGCTGGCGACGATGTCCTCGGCCGCGCGCGCGCCATAAACCAGGCCCTCGATCAGGCTGTTCGAGGCGAGCCGATTGGCCCCGTGAAGGCCGCTGCTGGTGACCTCGCCGGCCGCCCAGAGGCCGGGAAGCGTGGTCCGGCCGTGCAGGTCGACCGACGCCCCGCCGATCATGTAATGCGCACCGGGGCAGACCGGGATCGGGTCGTGGGTGATGTCCAGGTCGAAGGTCCGGCAGAGCCGGTCGATGCCGGGAAATCGACGGCGGATCCGCTCGGGGTCGAGGTGCGAGAGGTCGAGGTAGACGCTCGGGTGCTGACTCCTGGCCATCTGGGCCGAGATGGCCAACGAGACGTCGTCGCGGGGGGCCAGCTCGGCGAGGGGATGATAGGCCGGCATGAAGCGCTCGCCGCGGCAATCGCGCAGATAGGCCCCTTCCCCGCGCAGGGCTTCCGTCAACAGGTGGCGGGTCGAGCCGGCAATGTAGAGGACCGTCGGGTGGAATTGCATGAATTCCATGTCCCGCAGCTCGGCTCCGGCGCGATAGGCCATGGCGTGACCGTCGGCCGTGGCGATCGGCGGATTGGTCGTCTCGCGGAAGAGCTGACCGGCGCCGCCCGTGGCCAGGACGACCGCCCGAGCCCAGACCAGTGCCCGGCCCTGCTTTCCGTCCCGGATCAGCACGCCGCGGCATCGGCCTTCGTGCGTCAAGAGATCGATCGTGAAGCAATTGGGCCAGAGCCGGACGTTCGGACGCGTCCGGACGCGCTGGATGATCGTGCGCATCATTTCGCGGCCCGTCTCGTCGCCGAGCGCGTGGACGATTCGGTTGTGCGAATGGCCCCCTTCGCGGCCCAGGGCGACGTGGCCGTTGACCTCGTCGAAGTGGGTGCCCCACTCGATCAGCTCGCCGATCCGAATCGGGGCCTCGCGGACCACCATCTCGACGACCTCCGGGTCGCACAGCCCCTTGCCCGCGGTCAGGGTGTCGGCGATGTGGTTGTCGAATCGGTCCTCGGGGTCGAGGACTCCGGCGATCCCCCCCTGAGCGTACTGGCTGTTGCTCTCGCGCACTTCGTCCTTGGTGACGACCAGGACCCGATAACGATCGGGGATGCCCAGCGCGGTCCGGAAGCCCGCGATCCCGCCGCCGATGATCAGCACATCGGCGAAGTGGTGGGGCAGCTCGCGGGGATCGAACCCCACGAGGTAGCGGCGCGGAGTCGGGATGGGATGCGATCGGTCCATTCTTTCGGGAAGGATGAAGGATGAAGCATGAAGGATGAATCAGTACCGGTTCGACTCATCCTTCGTCTTTGCGAGCGAGTGCGTTTACGGCTTGTCCGCGGGCTTGGGCTGGGCGGGCCGCCGGGTGGTGGTCACCTTGGAACGTGCGATCCGGCTCTTGTAACCCTCGAACTTACTCTTCCATTCCAGGGGCGGTTCGTTGCGCACATCTTGTTTCAACCCCCGCAAGGTATCTTCGGGCAAGGAGTTTCGTTCGCGGATGTTCTTGGAGCCGAACCGCTGAGTCGTGCCGAGTCCCGGCAAGTTCGCCGCGGGTTTGGCCGGCTCTTGCTCGCGCGACTTCACCTCGATGTTGCGGCCCGGTCCCGCGGGTCCCGACTTGACCTTTTCGTACTGTCTCGTGAACTGGTCGAACTTCTCGTGCGAGATGCCTGTTCGGTCCTCGAGGAACCTGGCGGACTTGTCATCCTGGAGCGCCTCGTGGAGTCTTTGGAGTGTCAACTCGGTCGCCGGTGCGCCCTGAGGCGCCACGGAGCCGGCGGACGGGTCCTGGGATTCCTGGGATGGGGGCGAGGGCTGCGTGTTGTCCTTCGCCGGCTCGCCACTGGTCGGGCCGGTGGACGGGCCGTCACCGCCGCCACCGATAGGACTGCGAGCGCCTCCGCCGGGTTGCCGTCCACTCCCTTGCCCATTGGCCGGCCCGCTTCCCGACGCACCGGCGCCCTGTTGCCCCGGCTGACCGCTCTGTCCTGCACCCGGGGAGCCTCCTTGCCCGGACGAGCCTTGCACCGCATGGGAGGCGTCCCGGCTCGCACTCGCACCCGAGCCGCCGCCGGACCCCGAACCCGGCTGGGACGAGCCGGCGCTCTGGTTACTCCCCGGCGCCGCGCCGTCGGAGGGCTGATTTCCACTCATCCCCTGGCCCTGGCCTTGTCCTTGGGTTTGCGGCCCCTGCCCCTGGGTTTGCGGCCCTTGCCCCTGGGTTTGCGGCCCCTGGCCCGGGGTTGGTTGACCTTGTTGTCCCTGTGCGCCTTGCTCGCCGGCTTGTGGGTTGCCTGGTTCTTGATCCTCCTTCTGGCTAGGCAGGCCGTTCGCGGGAGCCTGCTCGAGCGGCTGCTGAGGATTTCGGGGCAGTGCTTCTTCCGGCGGATTGAGGGAGCGCGGCTCGGGAGCAGGTTGTTCCCTTGGAGGTTGGGCCTTCTTCGCCGGCTCTTGGTACTTCTTGCTCGTTTTGGGAGTCGGCTGAGCGTACCTGTCCGGCTTCTCTTCCTTGGTTTCTTCAGGCTTACCGTCCTTGCGCACTTCCTCGTTCGTGCCAGATTTGCGCTGAGCGGCCTGCTTGGTCTTCGCGGCCTCACGCGATGATTTCCGGGCGTTCTCGCCGGTCTTCGCGGTGTTCTCATCTGTCTCTGTGCTTGCCTCCCCCGGCTGGCGTTCTGTCGTCGCCGACTTCGGGGTTCCTGGAGGAGGTTGGCCGGCGCCCGGGGTGGCATTCGGATCCTGATGATCGACATCAGGCTGCCCTCGCCCGGGCAGTTCCGACTGCTGCGCATCGGTTCTGCGCGGATTTTTCGGATCGGGGGTGGTGTGTTGGGCCTGTGATTCCGGCTGCTGAGGATTCGTGGCGTTAGGTCCCTGTTCGGGACTCCCTGACTGCTTCATCCCCTGCTGGGGATTGGCGGCGTTGGGCCCCTGTTGGGGATTGGTGGCGTTGGGCCCCTGTTGGGGATTGGTGGCATTGGGCTCCTGTTGAGGATTCCCCGTTTTCTTCATCCCTTGCTGGGGATTGGTTGAGTTCGGCCCCTGCTGGGGATTAGCGGCGTTGGGTCCCTGCTGGGGGTTAGCGGCGTTGGGTCCCTGCTGGGGATTGGCGGCGTTGGGTCCCTGTTGAGGATTGGCGGCGTTGGGTCCCTGTTGGGGATTGGCGGCGTTAGGTCCCTGCTGAGGATTCCCAGTCTTGTTCATCCCTTGCTGAGGATTAGCGGCGTTGGGCCCTTGCTGGGGATTGGCGGCGTTGGGCCCTTGCTGGGGATTGGCGGCGTTAGGTCCCTGTTGGGGATTGGCGGCGTTGGGTCCTTGCTGGGGATTGGCGGCGTTGGGCCCTTGCTGGGGATTGGCGGCGTTAGGTCCCTGTTGGGGATTGGCGGCGTTGGGTCCCTGCTGAGGATTCGCTGTCTTGTTCATCCCTTGCTGAGGGTTAGCGGCGTTGGGCCCCTGTTGGGGATTGGCGGCGTTGGGCCCTTGCTGGGGATTGGCGGCGTTGGGCCCTTGCTGGGGATTAGCGGCGTTGGGCCCCTGTTGGGGATTAGCGGCGTTGGGTCCCTGCTGGGGATTAGCGGCGTTGGGCCCCTGTTGGGGATTAGCGGCGTTGGGTCCCTGCTGGGGGTTAGCGGCGTTGGGTCCCTGCTGGGGGTTGGTGGCGTTAGGTCCCTGTTGGGGATTGGCGGCGTTGGGTCCCTGCTGAGGATTCGCTGTCTTGTTCATCCCTTGCTGAGGGTTAGCGGCGTTGGGCCCCTGTTGGGGATTAGCGGCGTTGGGTCCCTGCTGGGGGTTAGCGGCGTTGGGCCCTTGCTGGGGATTCGCTGTCTTGTTCATCCCTTGCTGAGGATTAGCGGCGTTGGGTCCTTGCTGGGGATTGGCGGCGTTGGGTCCTTGCTGGGGATTGGCGGCGTTGGGCCCCTGTTGGGGATTAGCGGCGTTGGGTCCCTGTTGAGGATTCCCAGTCTTGTTCATCCCTTGCTGAGGATTAGCGGCGTTGGGTCCCTGTTGGGGATTGGCGGCGTTGGGCCCTTGCTGGGGATTGGCGGCGTTGGGCCCTTGCTGGGGATTAGCGGCGTTGGGCCCCTGTTGGGGATTAGCGGCGTTGGGTCCCTGTTGAGGATTCTCAGTCTTGTTCATCCCTTGCTGAGGATTAGCGGCGTTGGGTCCCTGTTGGGGATTGGCGGCGTTGGGCCCTTGCTGGGGATTGGCGGCGTTGGGCCCCTGCTGGGGATTAGCGGCGTTGGGTCCCTGCTGAGGATTCCCAGTCTTGTTCATCCCTTGCTGAGGATTAGCGGCGTTGGGTCCCTGTTGGGGATTGGCGGCGTTGGGCCCTTGCTGGGGATTGGCGGCGTTGGGCCCTTGCTGGGGATTGGCGGCGTTGGGCCCCTGTTGGGGATTAGCGGCGTTGGGTCCCTGTTGAGGATTCCAGTCTTGTTCATCCCTTGCTGAGGATTAGCGGCGTTGGGTCCCTGTTGGGGATTGGCGGCGTTGGGTCCCTTGCTGGGGGTTGGTGGCGTTAGGTCCCTGTTGGGGATTGGCGGCGTTGGGTCCCTGCTGAGGATTCCCAGTCTTGTTCATCCCTTGCTGAGGATTAGCGGCGTTGGGCCCTTGCTGGGGATTGGCGGCGTTGGGTCCCTGCTGGGGATTCCCCGTCTTGTTCATCCCTTGTTGAGGATTAGCGGCGTTGGGCCCTTGCTGGGGATTGGCGGCGTTGGGTCCCTGCTGGGGGTTGGTGGCATTGGGTTGCGCCGGACTTACATGATCGGCTCCGCCTTGTGGGCGGGGGCCGGGGTTCGGATTGGTGTTGGGGTCCGGATTGGCCTGGGGAGGCTGATTATTCGCGCGGATCCCTTGCTGGACCTGGGTCCCATCGCCCGGGTTGGCATTGTTTTGCGGATTCTGGCCATTGCTCGGCTGGCCTGGTGTAGCGGGTTGCTGCGGGGCCGCGGAATTTGTGCCACCGGGGTTGGTCCCGTTGTTGGGTGGATTCGCGTTAACCTTGGCCGGGGCTGTGTTGGGATTGTTGGGATTGGTCGCGTTGTTGGCCGGATTCGCGCCCGGCTGTGGAGCGCCCGAGGCATTATTGCCCTTCGGCTGGCCCGCCTGGTTGTTCTGGCGGTTGAGTTCATTCAGAGCTGGGGCGAGCTTTTTCAGTTCGTCGGGAGTGAACGGGCCTTGGCCTTGGTCGTTTTGCTCGGGGCCTGGCTGGCGATCCGCGGTCTCTTCCCCAGGGGCACTGATCCCGGTGCCCGGATTTCCTGCCGGAGGGTTCTGTCCGGGATTGGGTGTGGTCTCCGGCGGGGTGGGGCGAGCGTTCGGCCCGTCTGCTGGGGGAGGCGTTTCTTGAGAAGTCTCACCCGGCGCGAGCTCGTCCCGCTTGGCGGGTGGGAGCTGATCGGGCGGCTCGGCGTCCTTCTTCTGCGCCGCCTCGAAGTTTCTCTTCGCCTCGGGCGTTGCCGGGGCTGTGACCTCGATGGTCTGGTGTACGGTATCGACCCGATTGGGGCTCGGGTCCTTGTTATCGCGCGCCGTGAGCCAGTAGGAGAGGATGTCCCCTTCCTTGACGCGGAGCTGGGCGAGGTCGAGCGACTTCCTGGCGCGGAATTCGGGACGCGGCTCCTGGTTCTCCAGCAGGTTCTCGTTGACCAGGTCCTCATTCTTCAGCCGGATGTGGAGCGTGGCGTCCTTGACGCCGTGATCGTCCTTGCCGTTGACGACCAGCTCGACCTTGACGTTGGCAGGGACCTTGATATTCGGCTGCGCGGGCTGGACGAACCGCACGGTCGGGGGACGGTCCGGAAGCGCAAAGACGTCGTAGTTGACCGGACTGGGATTCAAGTGATTCCCGGTCGCCCGGAAATCGATCTTGTAGGTCCCCGACTTCTTGACCTCGAACGTACCTGTCAATTCGGTCGGTTCGTCACGAGACACATCCATCGTGACCGGTGCTATATGGTAGGAGAGGTTGATCGCTGCACGCTCGACCGGCATGTTGGTCTGGGCGTGCACGATGACTTTCGTGCCCTCGATCGCCTCGATCTGGCCACCCTCCTGGCCGTAGCTCGGCTCGATCTTGGTGTAGGGGGGAAAGATGAGGTCGTGCGAGATCGTGTTGATGGTCGGGGCCGCGATGACTTCGAGGTGATATCGCCGCGATTCGGCATCCGCGGCGGTCAGGTAGTAATCCATGCTCTGCTGGACGTTCGTCATCGGGAACTGCCAGGGATCGTATTCATTCTTACCCGTGCGCGAATTCCTTGATCGCGAAGAATTTGCCGCCGTCCGTGCTGTGGTGCAACAGCACCTTCTCGGGTCGTGTGCCCTGGACGTTGACCTCGAAACTGACGAGGGATCCGGCGACGATCTTGGAGAGCTCAGGTACGTCGCCCGGCTTGATGTTGTCCAGCCGGGTATTGGTGGGACGCGCGATGTCGGAGAGGAACGCGCGGCGGATCGAGTCATATGGATTCTTGGGCGCGAATGCCCAGTACAAGGCGAAGACCACGAGCACCGCCGTGAGAATATACCACGTATGCATCATCCGCTGCTGATTGACCGCGGCCTCGACATCGACCAGAGTCAAGTCATTGACGGCGCGCGACTCGAGCGTAGCCAGCACGGCCTTGGACATTTGCGTACGATTGCGCCGGAGTTCGAGGTAATTGATGAGGCTGTTCTTGAAGGCCGGCTCAGACCCTTCGATGGTCTTGGCGGCGTAGAGGGCGTTGATGCGCCGCACCAGGGGAGTCACGATCCGGAACGCGGAATAGACGACGATCGTCATCAAGCCGGAGACGAGGATGATCCAACGCGCCCAGAACGGCATGCCGAAGACGTGGTCGAACACCACTTCCAGGAACAAGACCGCCAGGAAGCCCACCAGGAGCGTCAAGCATGCCGTCGAGATGTCAGTGAACTTGATTCGCTTGCGGGTGCGCTGGAGCTGATGGTCGATGAATTGCTCGTAATCCAGTAGCTTGCCTTGCGGTTGCGTCTGCGTCCCCAGGGTCATGACGCCTGCTCCTCGCGTGGGATCGGACATGGGTCTGGATTGGCGCGTCTATTATACGGCGTGCGTCGAGGAAAAGAACGAAATTTATCGTTGATCTCGGTCTTTGGGGGCCCGTCACGAGCCCGGCCTGATCTCGGCCGCTCGCATGAGTGCTTTACGCCATGCGAGTGCGTCGTCGGAGAGATCGACGCCCGCTTTTCTGCCGGTGGCGCGGCGACAGATCAAATGGGACGGGATCGGCGGAAAAATGGCCGGGTCGAGCGGCCGGATGATCAGGTCGTTCTCGCCGGCCAGGACGGCATCGCTAACGATGCCGACTCCGAACCGATCGCGACACGTAGGCCAGGATGGCTCTCCAGCCACCGATCTCCAGCGCAACGGTCAACTGCCCCAGCACGTCGGTGCGACGCAGGATCGCGTCGAGCTCTTGCCGGATCCCGGCGTCGGGCTCCGGAAGGATCAATGGGAACCGTGCGAGGGCCTCGGGATCAACTCCGGTCTTGGAGAGAGCCCGGAGACCCCGGTGCCAGGGAGAATCGTTCGCGCCGACGAGGACGAGTCGGTGCGAAGCGAGGGGCTCGATGTGGAGGGGCCGGCGGGCGATCTCTTGGATGGATGGCTCATCATGCGTGACGATCGCCAGGTCGAGCGAGCCGTTGGAGACGCCCTCGATCCGCGCCCGACCCCGGAGGGTTGTGATCCACAAGGCCGCCTGAGGATGCTCTTTGCGGAACAAATGGAGCGCCTGCCGCACCAGCCCGGCGACGATCTGTTGCCCGCAGGCGAAACGGACGGCGGTGGGGACCGGCTCCGCGCCGGCTTTTCCGAGGAACTCCTGCAAGTTCTCGTGACGCTCCACCAGCTCCAGCACGGCCGGCCAGACGCGCTTCCCCTCGTCGGTCAGCTCCCAGGTCTTCCCGTGCCGGACGACCCACGGCCGGTCCAGCAGCGGCCCGGCGTGCTGCACGTGCCGCAGCCGCTTGGACATCGCCGGCTGGTTGATCCCGAGGGCGCGCATCGCCTGGGCGGCGTCGCCGCCGGACCGGATCAGCGCGACAAACGCCTCCAGCAACTCGAACGACAGGGTCAGGGTTCGGGACATCGCGAGATCCTACTCAAAGCGCCACGAGTCCGTCAGGCTTTCCGGCCTGACTCCCCAATGCGTCATGCGGGAAAGCCTGAACTACGTTCTTCCCGGTGTGCTGAGAACCGCCGGCGGTTTTCTCGAATATTCCACGCCGGGGACGAATAACCGTCAACTCCGGGGGATTGAACGACTTCGGAGTCCCGCATGGTCGGGTAGGCTGCGAGGGACCGGAGCTCCTGCCGGGATGTTCCGGTTGGAGCGGTCATCCCCAGGTCTGTCCGTTCACCGAGGAGTCGAGCCGTGGGGTCGCTAGTGGATGGGTGCGTGGCCTCTCGCCTTTCGGAGACTGTCACGTTGGGCTTGCCGTCGTTGTTCGCCGCGATGCCGCCGTTACCGGCAGGCCTATTCTGGGTGCTCGGCGCGGTCGCACTGGTGATTGTGGCGTGCGAACTCGTCGGGGTCCGTTACATCGCGAACAACCGTGTCGGGATTGTCGAGAAGCTCTGGTCATACAAGGGGTCGGTGCCGGAAGGGGGTATCATCGCCCTGGAAGGGGAAGCGGGGTTCCAGGCGGAGGTGCTCCGCGGTGGCTTGCATTTCGGCCTCTGGCGGTGGCAGTACCGCATTCACAAGCTGCCGCTGGTCACCGTGCCGCAAGGGAAGATTGGCTATCTCTACGCGAGGGACGGAGAAGCCCTGCTGCCGAGCCAGACGCTCGGCCAGGTCATTCCCTGCAACCATTTCCAGGATGCTCGCCGGTTCCTCGGCGGGGAGACCGGGGGTCCCGAGCAGGAGCCGGTGGTCGGTCAGCGGGGACGGCAGCGGGCGATCCTCCGCGAGGGCGTCTATGCCATCAACCTCGCCCTGTTCATGGTCATCACCGAGGACACCGTCTATCGCCTCGAGACCGGGGGCTCGAAGGAGCTCAAGGCGCTGGTCAACTGGCAGAACGAGCTGAGTGAGGTTGATGGGTTCAGCCCGGTGATCATCGGCGGCCCGATCGAGTCGCCCGACCCGCTGACTCCCGGCCGGACCACGATGGTCGACAGCATGGGGATCGTGACGATCCACGACGGACCTTCGCTGCCGCCCGGCGAGATCATCGCACCGGCGGTGGGATACGACCGCAACGACAAGGACTTCCATAACAACTTCCAGGACCCCGAGGCGTTCCTTCGCGCCGGCGGCCGTCGGGGGTTGCAGTACGTCCCATTGACCGACGGGACCTACTTCATCAACCGATGGTTCGCCAGCATCGAATCGATCCCCAAGACGATCGTCCCGATCGGCTACGTGGGCGTGGTGGTCAGCTATTACGGCCGGAGCGGCCAGGACCTCTCGGGCCAGGCGTTCCGCCATGGCGAACGGGTTGCCGAGGGCGAGCGCGGCGTCCTGGAGAAGCCGCTCGGCCCGGGCAAGTATGCGTTCAACACCTATGCGGGGAATATCGTCCTGGTGCCGACGACGAACTTCGTCCTGCACTGGGTCACCGGCCGGACCGAGTCGCATCGCTACGACGAGAGCCTGCGATCGATCGACCTGGTGACCAAGGATGCCTACGAGCCGACCTTGCCGCTGTCGGTCGTCGTCCATATCGACTACCAGAAGGCGCCCGAACGTGATCCAGCGGTTCGGCGACGTCAAGAAGCTGATCACCCAGACGCTCGACCCGATGCTCAGCGCCTACTTCCGCGATGTCGCGCACAAGCGGACGATGCTCGAGCTGCTCCAGGACCGCGACTCGATCCAGCACGAGTCCAGCAGCGAGCTCGGCCGGAAGTTCCACAACTTCGATATCGAGTGCGTCGACGTCCTGATCGGTAAGCCCGACACCGAGCAGGCCGGTGGCAAGATCGAGACCCTGCTCGAACAATTGCGGCTCCGCCAACTGTCGCTCGAGCAGGTCGAGACCTACTCGAAGCAGGTCACCGCGGCCCAGAACCTCCGGGTGCTCAACGAGGCCCAGGCCCAGGCGCAGATGCAGACCCAGCTCTCCAACTCGCTGGTGCAGATCCGCATCGCCGAGAACGAGGCCGAGGCCCAGCTTGCCCGGGCTCGCAAGCAGGCCGAGCAGGTGGTCGTGACGGCCCAGGCCGAGAGCCAGCAGCGGATCCTGGCCGGTCGCGGTGAAGGTGCGCGGATCCTCCAGGAAGGGTTATCCGAGGCGTCGGTGCTTGTCCAGAAGATTCAGTCGTTCTCGGACCCGCGGCTCTACGCGCTGTCGATCGTGGCCCAGAACCTGGCCAAGTGCACCCAGCCGTTGGTCCCCGAGCGTGTCTTCATCGCCGGAGGGGCGGGCGGCAATGGCACGGGTGGCGAGAATATGCTGACCGGCGGGGCGCGGTCGCCGGCAGCGGGCTGATGGGCCTGCTCCTGAGCCTACTGGTCGCCGAGAAGTCGGGCTTCCAGATGGCCGAGCACCCGGCGGGGTCGGAGCTCAGCGCGTTCACCGAACAGGTGACCCGCCAGGCGATGGAGTCGATCCAGCAGGCCGTCGGTGCCATGGGCGCCACGCCAGCCGAACCCCGCAGCAACGGGACGCCGCCCCCGACCGTCGCCTCGGTCGGGACGACCTCGCGTCTCGATGGCCTCGATGTCCGTCCGGACGGTGCCTGACCCATCGCCGTCCTGGGTCATTGCGTCTGCCATTCGGCGTTCCGCCGACCCCGACGTGCCCGGAGACTCCGGGCACGTCCCTTCATTTGGCACCAGTTGTTCCCCGCTGGCAGCCCTTGAATCTCCAATTGAGGTCGAATCGCCGCCGTTGTGGCCGCAGCCAGGTGCATTCTCAATGGTTTTCGCACATGCCGAGCGTGCCTCACGTCATGTGACGAGAAACGGGGTCCGGGAACCATTGTGGTACTTCCTTCGGACAAGAACAACGAATCGATAACGGCTCCGGACCACCTTTGGGGACCCGCGCATTGGTTTCTCTTGCCTCACGTGGCAGGCGTCGCGAGAATGAGCGTGACGTCGTTTGCTTTGATGGAGGAGTCCGTTCATGTCCCGACCGACGCTTGAAGAGCGGGTGGCAGCCTTGGAGCGACAGGTGAGTTCCTTGCTTGCCAATCCAGAAGGGACGGGACGTGCGAAGGATTGGCGCCGCACGCGAGGGGCGTTCACTGGAGATGATTTCATGAAGCAGGTCTTCGAGGAAGGCCGCAAGGTTCGCAACGCCGACAGGAAGCGAGCCCGATCGCGGAGCCGGAAAAAGCCGCAAACCCAGTCGTGATCTTACTCGACACCGACCACCTTTCTGTTTTCACTAGGGTTGTTCTGCAATAGTCGCAACTCGTTTGGTGACAATGTCTTACGGCGAGCAGCACCGTTTCCCACAAGGTGATGTCCTTCAACGACTTGCGACGAAAAACTCCCTTATTACGGAACAACCCTACTGATGGACGCGACCCGCGGCATGAGTTGTTGAGCACGCGAATGGAAGCGGCCTTGGGGCCCGTCGCCTGCACGATCGTGAGTGTGGAAGAGCTGCTTCGCGGGTGGCTGGCCCTCATTCACAGGCTGCGCGACATCCGCAGGCAGCCTCCTGCCTATTTCCGCCTGGGGCAACTGTTCAACGTCCTGAGCGATTGGGAGATCGTGCCTTTCGACGATCGTGCGGCGGACATGTGCGCAGGTCTGCGCCGGCAAGGGATCCGCATCGGTACCATGGATCTCAAGATCGCGTCGATCGCCCTGGTCCATGATGCACTCTTCATCACGGCCAACTTGCGTGACTATTCGCTGGTCCCCAACCTGCGCTGCGAAAACTGGTTGCAACCTTGAGCGGCTGGTGATAACTCCTGCCGCGCTGGGCTTGACGAGCGATCGATTCGCGCGTAACCTCAAAGTTTCGCGTTGTTACGGCCGCCCGGTCGTGACGCGCGCCTTCCCTGAGCGAGGCTCTTGAACATAAACGACTGAGGAAAAACGGGTTATGCCGCGGAAGAAGTTCGGACGCAACCGCAAGAATCGCTGCCGTTTCTGCACACCCGAGGGTTGCCCTCGGCCGGCCTACGTGGACTACAAGGACGTCGGCCTCCTCAAGAAGCTGTGCACCAACCAGAACAAGATGTTTTCTCGCAAGCGCAGCGGCAGTTGCGCGGCGTTCCAGCGCGCCTCCAGCGCGGCCGTCAAGCGCGCACGGTTCATGGCACTGCTCCCCTATGTCGGCGAGTAATCGCGCCGCCCGCTTACTGGGATTTCGGGACAGTCCGGATCGATCCCGCCGAGGCGGGCTTGGCCGGCTCGGGGGCTGGCACGGTCCGGATGGAGCCGTGTGAAGCCGACTTGTCCGGCTCCGGCGCGTGGGCACGCGCCCGGCCATCCTTGAGGAAGGCCAGGAACTGGGCCTCGAGCGTGGAATACGGCTGGCCCAGGCGGTCCACCAGCGTTCGTCCCGACCCGCGCTTGATCCGCCCGCGATAGGCGTCGCGGATATAGTCGAAAAAGCCCGCGCGGTAGGTCCCCTCGTGCCACTGCATCAGGAAAACCGTCAGCGCCTCGGCCTGCTGGTAGCGGAGAAAACGCCGACGGTCCGGGTTCATGAAGGGCTTCTCTCCGAGCGCCACGAACTCGGCGAGCGGGATCACCTGTTCCTGGTCCACCAGGGATTTGATCGCCTCTTCGACGCGGCGTCCAACCAGCCCGCCGACTTCGAGCGACCCATCCGGCTGCGGCTCGATCGTTTCGAAATACGTACCCAGCCCCTCGAAGACCCAGTAGTTGCCGAAGTTCGCGGTATAGGCGTTCCGGCCGGCCATCTCGAAGAGGAGCTGGTGCGAGACTTCGTGATACAGGTTGGCCTCGACCGGGAGCTGTCCATCGGCGTAGTAGTAGAAGTAGGCCGGTGCGCGACCGCCGCGGGCCGCCTTGGGAGGATCGAAGAAGCCGAGACTCTCCTTGATATCGTCTCCGTATTTCGGCGTGAGGTAATCGACGAACTGCTGCTTGGAGGCGAAGTAGTAGACCACGTGCCGCTTGCTCACCGGCTCGCCGACGAGCGCCGGCTCGCGGAATCGGCGGACCAGCGGCAGGTTCTCGCCCAGGACGTCGGCCAGGAGGGACATGAACAGGTCTTGCAAGGCTTCCAGCCGGCGGCCAAACCCGATGGCATCGGCGAGCGAAACGTTGGTCTGGATCTCGAAGTGCTCGGTGAAGATCTGCCAGGGCGGTTTCCAGTCGGCTCGGAGCCGGTCAGCATCCGTGGCGGGGAGCCAGTTGACTTTGCCCCGAGATGGGGGAGAAGGCAGCTCGCCGCGTTCGAGGTGGGGCAGCCAGTCGGCTTTCACCCAGCCGAACGTCGGGTGATTGACGTAACCGTTCTGGAGCTGCTGGATCGCGTAGGGCCTGGCCCAGCCCCCCTGGTGCGAGACGTAGCCCAGTAACCGGCGCGCCTGCCCGTGATCGGGCTGCCGCTCGAGGACCTCGCGGAGGCATGCGCTCGCCAGTGCGAAGCGCGGCGAGTCCGAGCCGGCGGCTCGCTTCGCCAGATCGAACAACTCGGACGCCGATCGCGATCGAATCTCCAGGAGCCGAGCTTTGCCGGGGCCGGCCTTGTTCGCGGGTTGAGGCGGCACGACATCCGGTAACGGCACGAACCGCGTCGCGCCGTCCGGCTTCACGGGATGCGGGAGCCGGTCACGCACCTCAGCGGCGGCCTGTCGGGCGCCCGTCCTGGATAATTCTTCGGCCAAGGTCCCCAGATCGGCCGTTTCTCGGGCGAGGATCGACCGTCGCGCGGCCTCGAGTTGACGGCCCACGTTTTCCGCCGCGTCCGGTCGAGGAACTTGAAGCGGGAGCACCAGCAGCCCGACGAGCCACCATGAGCACGACATCAGGGTCCTCCTCCAAGTTTCTGGGCAATCCTTACTGACTGAAGAGGCGAGGCAAGCCCGGATTCAGCCTCCCTGCGGAGGCGCGGCCTCAGGACCGGTGATGAGCGATCTGGACACATCCATCCGATCGTCGCACAATGCCGGCCGGGAGTTCTAGTCTTTACCTGGAAGGAGCTGACAATCCATGGATGGCTTGCGCTCGCGGATTTCGACCGGATTCGTGCTGGTTGCGGGGATTCTTCTGGGCTGGTTCGGGGCGGCCTCGCGGCCGGCCGTGTTGCGTGCCGGCGCGGGGGATCGCTCCGGAAAATCGATCGTCGCGACCGGACCGGTGCTGCTGCGTTATGACGACATGACCAAGTCTGCGATCCCGCTCGATGCTGTGTATTTCCTCGACTACAGGGGGGCACGATTGCTCGCGACGATCCCCAGTTACCGGCAAACGGGCCGGACGACTCATCTCATCCATGGGTTTGCCGAACGCGACCTGGTGGCGGACTTCAAGCTCGACCTGTATCCCGGGGCCGACCCGCAATTCCTGATGACGACCGGCTCGATCGGGCAATATAGCTCGGGCTGGGCACCGCTCTATGTCTTCGAGACGACGACGAACCAGGTCGCGGTCTATCGGTTGGATACTTCGATCGCAGCCGGGACGACAGCTCAATCTCGATTCGAACTGGTGGAGCTCCAGAGCTATGCCAAGGGGGAAAAAGGGTTCCCGGAATCGCCATGAGCGGCGTGATCCCCCTTGCCCGGCCGGATTCGATCCGGATCGGGGGTTCACCCGCACTTCGATGACTCGGAGCCGATCGCCGTCGTGAACGGGACCCTACGCGGGAGGGCTCCCTGCGGCCGCCTCGGACTGTCCACCCTCGGCTCCGCCTCCTTTGGCCGGCTCGTCCGATGCCGGGATGGTCTCCGTCCCGTAGGGGCGTGCGTTCTGGTGATTGATCAGCCACTCCCCCTTCGGGTCGAAGAGCTTCAGCCGGTTCTTGTCGCCGTATTCGCCGAAGGGATCGCGCTGCCCTCGCGCCGTACTTGCGCGAAGGGACCTCCGGTCTCGTTCTGGAACAGCCCGAGGAAGTGATGGTCCAGGCCCAGTCCGAACGGCGGTCTCGTATCGTACTGGACCGCCTGGAACATCTTCTTGTGGATCGGTGCACAGTGGAACGCCAGGATGATGATCGCGAGTGTGATCGCCGCGCCACCCAGCCCGAAGACTAACCGGCCGATTTGATAGATCGGCACGGGGAACCGCACCTGGGCGGGTGCGACCGTTTCGACGGTCATCCGCAGAAGCATGACGGACGCCGAGAACAGCAGAAGCAAGCAGAGCGTGTCGGAGAATCCCCAGTTGAGGCCCGTCGAGTCGATGAGCTTGGCCAGCGGCTCGTAGAAATTGAGGGCGATCATCGCCCCGAACAGGACGTTGAAGAACATCAAGGCCGCGCCCCAAAGTCCTTCGCTGGTCAGTACGTAGGTCAGCCCGAGGACGAGAAAGGCGATAATCAGGTCGAGCACCACTTTCATGGAATCACCTCTTAGGCTCGCTCCGCGCGCCTCGTTTTTGGGGTTCAGTTTGTGAACCGATAATCGACGGAAAACTGAACACGGAAGACGGAACACGGGAGCAGAGCAACTATTTGACGACGCGAAGCAGCTCCTCGATGGACGTCCGGCCCTGGATGACCTGACGCAGGCCGTCCTCCTGGAGGTAGATCATGCCCGCCTTGCGGGCCTCGGCCTTGATCTTGTTGATCGACGGATTCTCGCGGATCATGTCGCGCATCGGTTCGGTGACCACCAGGAGCTCATAGATGCCGGTCCGGCCGAAGTAGCCGGTCCCGCCGCATTGGGGACAGACCTGCTCCGGGTTCTCGGGGCGGCGGTAGAAGACATCCACCTTGTCCGCCGGGAGATTGGCCTTCTTGAGGAATTCGGGCTTGGGCTTGTAGGGCTCCTTGCAGGCCTCGCAGAGGAGCCGGACGAGGCGTTGGCCCAGGACGGCCGAGAGGGCCGAGGCGATCATGAACGGCTCGACGCCCAGATCCAGAAGGCGGAACAGCGAGGTCACGGCGTCGTTGGAGTGGACCGTGGAGAAGACCATGTGGCCGGTATTGGCAGCCTGGCAGGCGATCGAGGCGGTTTCCTGGTCGCGGATCTCACCGACCATGATGACGTCGGGGTCTTGCCGCAAGATCGACCGGAGCATGGCGGCGAAGGTCTGGCCCGCCTTGGTGTTGACCTCCATCTGGGTGATGTTGTCCATCTGGTATTCGATGGGGTCTTCGACGGTGATGATGTTCCGCTGGTAGCGGTCGATCTCGCGGAGCGATGCGTAGAGCGTGGTGGACTTGCCGGCCCCGGTCGGGCCGCAGCAGAGGAACATCCCGTGGGGCTGGGTCACCACGCCGCGGACCTGCTCGATCAACTTGGGCCGCATCCCCAGGTCCTCGAGCTTGGTGACCCCGGTGCTGTTGTCGAGGATTCGCATGACCAGCTTCTCGCCGGCCTTCGAGCCCGAGGTCGCCACGCGGAAATCCAGGTCGCGTCCCTGGAGCCGGGCGCCGAAGGAGCCGTCCTGCGGCTTGCGCTTCTCGGAGATATCCATCGCCGAGAGGACCTTGAAGACGTTGACCACCGCGTCGCCGGTCGGGCGGTCGAACGGCTCGGCCGCGTGGAGGATGCCGTCGATCCGGTACCGCACCGAGAGCTGTTCGACTGTCGGCTCGAGGTGGATGTCGGTCGCCCGGCGGAGCATGGCGTCGTAGACCAGCTCCTTGGCGGCCATGAACGACCGCGATTCCTCGGCCTGGCTGACGCGGGACGGATCTTCCTTTGCCGAACCCTGGGTCTTGCCGACGAACTGGATCGGCGGCCCGGCCCGATCCACATGCCCGACATCCTTGTTGAAGAGCGGCCTTATCCCCATCTTCATGATCACGCTATTGGCCACCTCGCCGATGTGATAGGGGGTCAGCACCTTCTGGTCGTCGGGGACCGTCTGGTTCCGGGCGTAGACGTAGGAGAACAGGGGGATGAAGTAAGCCAGGAGCAGCAGTCCCAGCCCGATCGGATAGATCGGCAGGATCAGCACCAGCACCAGCCCCAGCACGCCGGACAAGAAAATGACGGTGTTCCAGGTGCCGAACTTGAGGTTGTTCAAGTCCTGGGTATCGTGCTCGACCCAGTCCGTGGTCCAGGCCCACATGATGTAGATCAAAATGACGGGGACGAACTTGAAAAGGTTCAAGTACATCCCGGGGCCCCGCCACGAGGGGTTGGGGATCTGGGCCAGCACGATCGGCAGGGCGTCGGCGGCCTCGGACGCCGCGGCGCCGCCGAGGATGAGGGTGAGGAACGTGATGAGCACCAGGGACGGGCGAATCATTGCTGACCTCTCCGGAGCGATGCCTCGGATCCGAAAAACGGGGTACCTGCCGGTGATCCCGACCGCGGGGTGACCGCTTCCTCAGGGACACCCTCCACGTGCTCAGGGGTCGGAACGCGTCCGGACGATCGTGCGCCGGTCGACCCGCCCGGGGGGACGCCCACGGAGCCATGGCTCGGTTGTCCATCGGCCCGAAGGCCATCAACCCACGCCGCGCCGTCGGGTGCCGAGGCGCGGTGGCCATCGGCGAGGATCCACGGCTGCGATGGCTCGGCGGCCTTGCCCGCGAACCGGCCCGCCGGGGTCCGCCGCCGTCACAACGGGAAACCGAGTCGGTCCGAGTACGCTGGGTCATGTGATCGTAATGCCTTTCGGCGCCAATTGAAAGACGCCGGCGTCCGGGAAGCCGGCTACGACGTCCCGGACCGCTCGCCCCGAAGGGATGGGCGGCGGAAGCCCCAGGTTGCGGATACCTCGGTCCCACCGACGCTCCCACAGAGTCGTTAGAGCATGCCCGATTCGGGCAATTGGATCCCCTTGAGCACCATGCGCAAAGTCTCAGGATTGGGGGCGACCTCGAAGGCGGTGGCACGCTCGATCTTCTCGGCGAGCACCAGTTGATGCAGGCTATCGGTGAAGTCAACCATGCCCTCTTCCTTCCCGAGCCGGATCGCCTGGGCCAGCTTGATGTCCTCCTCGTTGAGGATCAGCTTCCGCACGATTGGGTTGATGCGCATGACCTCGACCAGGGGGACGCGGGACTGTCCGGTAGACGCCGCCCATTCCTTGGTGGTCGGCAAGATCTTCTGGGCGACAATCGCTTTAAGGTTGAACGCCAGGTTCTGCCGCATGGCCTTGTGCATATCCTGGGGGAACAGGTCAAGGATGCGGCTGATGGTGGACGGGGCACTGGACGCGTGGATCGTCCCGAAGACCAGGTGGCCCGTCTCGGCGGCGTGCATGGCCGCGTTGAACGTGTCGCGGTCACGCATCTCGCCGACCAGGATGATGTCGGGGTCCTGCCGCACGGCATGCTTCAGGGCGGTGTCCCAGTTGACGACGTCGATGCCCACTTCGCGCTGATTGATGATGCACTTGTCGTCCTTGAAGGTGAACTCGATCGGGTCCTCGATGGTGACGACATGGCAGCGCTCGCGTTTGTTGACGTACTGGAGCATGGCGGCGATGGTGGTGGACTTGCCGCTGCCGGTGACGCCGGCCAGGAGGACGATCCCCTGGTCATGGCTGGCGATCTCGCCGAGGACGGGAGGCAAGCCCAGCCCTTCGAAGTCGGGGATCGACGCATTGACGCGGCGAGCGACCAGGCTGAGCCGGCCACGCTGACGGAACAGGTTGACGCGGAAGCGAGTCTCATCGCCGTTGGGATCGAAGACGATGTGGGCGAAGTCGATGCCGCCCGTCTCCTCCAGGATGGTCTTCTGGCGGGGCGAGAGCAGCGGGAACATCAGGCGTTCCATCTCCGCGCTGCTGAGCGGGGGCATCTGCATCATTCGGATGGTGCCGGTCAACCGCATCGCGGGGGGCAGCCCGACCTTGAGGTGCAGGTCCGACCCCTTGAACTTCATGACCATCCGGAAGAGCTTGTTCGCCTCGGGCTCATTGGGCATTGCTTCGACGGGTGGGGCTTCTACGGCCGTCGCCATGATCTGGGTCTCCTGCTGTTCTGGACTGGAACGAGGACTTGGGGACAACCAGGGGGAACTGCAAATCGATCCGACCCTCCGGGTACGATTGCGATCACGGGGCCGAACCGGCCACGAGTGATTCTCGATCGTGCGGTGCGTCCCGCTCGGCGGGCGGTCCGTCCGGCGGAGGACGGAGCCGGTGGGTATCCGTCGTCGGGGTGCGGTCTCGCGGGCGGCCCGCGGTCCGCCGGACCGAGACGCCATGACTCGCCAGGTACTCCTTGGTCTCCATGATGGAATGCTGACCATAGTGGAAGATGCTGGCGGCCAGAGCGGCGGAGGCCTCGGCCTCGGCCAGCACGGCACGCAGGTGTTCGGGGCTCCCCGCACCTCCAGAGGCCACCACCGGAATACCCACCGCATCGACCACGGCGCGGGTCATCTCCAGATCATAACCGTTCTGGGTTCCGTCGGCATCCATGCTGGTCAGGACGATTTCGCCGGCGCCCAGGCTCTCGACGTGCCGCGCCCAGGCGACCGCCTCGTGCCCGGTGGGCACCCGTCCGCCATTGATGTGGACTTCCCAGATCTCTCGCCCGTCGCGGTCGAACGCGCTTGGGATCGATATTGACGACGATGCACTGGCTGCCGAACCGCCGGGCCGCCCGGCGGATCAGCTCGGGGTCGCGCACGGCCGCCGAGTTGATGGAGACCTTGTCCGCTCCCGCGCTCAGGAGCGTGCGGATGTCGTCGAGGCTGCGAATCCCGCCGCCGACGGTCAGCGGCATGAAACAGACCTCGGCCGTCCGACGGACGACGTCCAGCAGGATCGCCCGATCTTCGTGACTGGCCGTGATGTCGAGGAACACCAACTCGTCGGCCCCTTCGCCATCGTACCGCGCGGCGACCTCGACCGGATCGCCGGCGTCCCGGAGGTTCAGGAAGTTCGTCCCCTTGACGACACGCCCATGGTTGACGTCCAGGCAGGGGATGATCCGCTTTGCCAGCATGCGCAGCCTCGCCCCGAGATTCCAGGTCCGACCACGATCGCAGGCCCGACGTTCGCCGTACCTGTCCGGGCATTCGTCCTCGTGGCCGCCTATCTTAGGGTATTCTATAAAACTGGCCTGCACGATCCTAGATGCTGGAAAGAAACCGAGGAGCCACGACCGCTGAAACGACCCGTTGCCGGTAACTCGTGGGTGCGATAACCTTGAAGGGTGTCGGGATCCTCTCGGAATGGATCGGGAGTCTACACGAGGAGGGATAGCCTTGGTCTGGCTACACGCGCTCGTTCTGGCATCGGCCTTGGCGGGACAGTCGCAAGCCTCGACCGGCTCCTCAGCCCCGGCCGACAAGGCTTCGAAAGCATCGGCGACAGCCGATAAGGATCAAAAGCCGGCCCAGCCCAGATCCAACACGACGAAGAAACCTTCGGCGAAAGCCGCTCCCAAGGCGAAGGCCGGTCCTCGGATCATGACGCAATCCGAGATGCAGAAGCCGCGCAGCCCGTTCCTGATGCCGCCGGGCTCGGAAGGGGACCCACCGGACCGATATTCCGGCATCACGGACTGGCGCGACATCCCACCCTGGCGGCAGGCGTCGTTCTTCGGCATCCGGCGCAGGGCCGGTTTTTCGTCTACGTCATCGACGGCTCGGGGAGCATGATCGACGACGACCGGTTCGCCCGCGCGACGATCGAGCTGCGGCGGAGCGTCATGGCGCTCCAATCGCCGCAGCGATTCGAGGTCATCTTCTACAACGAGGAGTCGATCCCGATGCCGGGGGGCCCGGTACCGCGCCCGGCGGATCCCGAGCACAAACGCCAGCTCAACGCCTGGCTCGAGTTGATGGAGCCCGACGGCGGGACCGATCCCCGCACGTCCATCAAGCAGGCGCTGAGCCTGCGGCCAGAGGCCGTCTTCCTGCTCTCCGACGGCCTGTTCCCCGAGGGGACCGTGGAGATCGTGTCGCGGTACAACACCCGGAAGATCCCGATCCACTGCGTGGACCTCTCCGGCGGCGAGGGCGGCGACCATCTCGTGCGAATTGCCCGGGAGAGCGGCGGCAAGTACGCCTCCCGGCCGGGGAGCCTTCACGTCATCCCCGAGAGCCGGAGCGATCCCCGGAAAAGAATCCGGGCCGGCGGTCCTTGAGCGAGCGTCTCACGAATGAGTTGCTCACGCGACCCGAGCGAGAACGCTCCAGGTCCGTGCGCCTGAGAACAGGTGGGATAACAGGTGGAAAATGTACAAATGACCAGAATCAAGTCCAGGTGTGCCCAGGGAGCCTTGATTCATCGTCGTTGATTTTATAAATATGATATTTTTGTATTTACATATTTATTTATTACGGTTGTGAACCTCTCTCGGAGGCTATCCGAGAGGCGCCGGCTGATTGGCCGGAACTGATTGGGACACAAGCCATTACGGCGAACCCCGGCCGTTTTGCCGCAATGCCTGTATTCGCAAGCAGTTACGACTACGAACCCGACCTTTCCGGATCGCCTCCGAGCCGAGCCGTCAGCGGCTGACGGGGCCGCGAGCCTGGGTTTTCGAGGACGGGCTCGCCGCGGCGGCACGCTTCTCGGACTTCGGCTCGATCCGCCGGCTGACGATGACGAGTTGTTCGTAAGTCGTGGATTTGTCGAGCTTGGGAAGCCCGACGGATTTCGAAGACATCACTGGCAAACCCGGCGATACCTCGAAGATCCTCGCGTTCCTCGGACAGGCCGGAACTGATGACGAGGAAGGACCCTTCGGGCAAGTCGCAGGAAACCTGGGAGCGGCGGTTGAGGACCGTGGGCACCTGGTACTGGGCGAGCTGGACCTCGCCGTGGATTTCCCCCTTGCGGAACAGGGTGTGGAAACCCAGCAGGGACGAATGGCTCACATCCACCGAAAGCCGCAGGCCATGGGGCAGACACGTTCCGGTCAGGTCGACCTTCAAGCCGACGTCCACCTTCTTCATGATGGGTCGGAAACCCTTTCCAGCCGCACATTCGACATCGGCGACGTAATGCTGCTTCCGCGTGCGGATGACGAGGGCATGGTCGCCCTCGAGCATCGTGACCTTGGGAGCATTCAGAACCTCGGACCGCGTATCGTTCTGGGCGAGTGTGAGGAAGTCGAACAGCGCCTGGTCATCCATGATCCAGGCGGCGACGTCGGCCTCGAGTTTGATCGGTTTGAGCCGGTCGAGCAGGAGTTCGCGCAGGGCGCTGCGGGGAGCGAACACAAGCGCACCTCGTACTGGATCGAGCGCTCGGTTTCCGCCGTCTTCCCGGAGTCGGCCCGGGTTGCGGATACGGGAGGTCGGGCTTTGGTCGTGGCGGAGGATGACGGTGGATTATCGCGAGCCAGCCCGGCGGCCGTGGCGATGAGGGCGATGATCCCGGCCGCCGGCAAGGCGGCGAAGGGCCAGATGCGACGTTGCGGGCGAGTTGGCGTCATGCCGATCAGCTCCTGAATCCGAGGGAGAAGGGAGACTGTCTGACCGCCCAGCGACGTGCCGGCGATCGTCATCTCCCGGGGCGAACGGAAATGGAGACGCAGACGGGCAACCGATTGCAAGGCTTCGGCCAGCGCCAGAGGATCGTGGGTCATGCGGACCGCCAGCGCGTCGGTGCACAGTTCGCGTTCGCGGCGCAGCGACCGCGACAGCCAGTGCACCGCCGGATGGAAGAAGAGCACCACTTCCACCAGCCTCTGAGCCAGGTTCACCAGGTGGTCGAGGCGACGCGCGTGGGCCAGCTCATGGGCCAGGATGGCATCGAGTCGCTCGGGCGAGGCGGTTGTCAGCCAGCGCCCGGGGAGCACGATGACCGTCCGGAACACGCCGCAGAGGAACGGTTCAGAGAGACTCGGGTGAACCAGGATCCGGGGAATCCTCCGGAGTCGCAACCGACGGGCCAGCCGGCGCGCCCGCTCCTGGATGGGTAGCAAGGCCGCGTCGCTTTCGCGGCAGAGCCGGTGCACCCTCCGCGATCCCAGGATCAGGAAGGCGCCGAGGCAAGGCGTCGCCAGGAGCCATACCCCGACCACCACGCCACGGAGTTGGCACACCCGATCGACGGCCCATGCCAGAGTCTTATCGAGACGACTCCAGCCTGGGTTCTCAACGGGCTCGGGCTCGATCGAGGCCGCAGCCGGTACCGCCGCACCGGCTGCGGCCTCGCCGATGACGACCACGATGGTCGATTCCGATCCCGTTCGATCGATTGTCGTTCCGTGTGAGGAAAACCCTTGCAGGAGGAGCGCGACGGCGACCGGCCCGACGGCAACGCCAACCATCGCGAGCAGCAGGATCGCATGACGCGCCTGGTGGGACAAACGGGATCTAGCCTGAAAGTACAGGGCGACGCCAGCCGCGCCAAATAGACCGATCCAGACGCCGTGGAGAAGGCCGAGCCAGATCAGCCGGCCGGCTAGCGCCGCCGAGCGCGTCGAGCGGGAACGATCGCATCGGCTCCCTCCTTTCTCGGACGTGGGAGTCCGCCGGCTTTGGTAGTCATCGAGGAGGGCGCGGATCTGATCGAGCTCATCGGCCGAGGGATGGGACTGGTCGAGGAGATGAGCCACCAGCAAGCTCGCCGAGCCGTTGTAGACTTTTTCGAGCGTTTCACCCAGAAGCGAGCGGAGGGTCTGCTCCCGCGGTGAGACCGGCTCGTACAAGAACGCTCGCCCGTGCGGCGACCGCCGCAAGAGGCCCTTGTCGGTCATGACATTGAGCAGACTCATGACCGATGTATAGGCCCGAGGGGGGTTGCTCTCGCGATTCACGACCACGAGGACGTCGCGCACGGTGGCAGGCCCATCGCGATCCCAGAGGATCTTGAGCACATGGAGCTCGGCGGGCGTGGGCTGTTCGTGACGTGGGCGTGCCATGAAGCCGTGACCTCCGTGTCCATGGATGTCATTCCGAACGACGCGGCGGATCATACGGGTTTTGCCGTAGTCGTCAACGGCAAAAACCGTAGACGATGGCCATCCCGACGTCCTTGGTGGCACTCCCCTGCCCTACCCTGGTCGCCTCCCGGGAGACCACGTCATCGGTTCCGACCAGCGCGAATGTGGGTGAATGGTCGTCTCGACCCAGGCGCGTGACGCCCGCGGAGAAAAAAGGCGGTCGGTCCTGTGGAAAGATGGCCCCGCCTCCCGGATCTAATCTGAGGAGGTGAGAGGAGACGTCGGCCGGCGAGCGTGCCCGGTCGGCCTCGACACCGACCTATCTGACCTGGCCCCGGCGAGGAGGAGCGACCCGTGTCCCGATCCATACCGCGACGGCTGACCCGCCCCCGGTTCGTGCACCTTGGCGTTGGCCTGCTTGCTATGGGCCTGACGTTCACGCTCGTGGGTTGCTCCGATGACACCTCTCGCGGCGGTTCAATCGACCTCGCCGCGTCGAGGAACGCCGCGGTGGACCGGGAAAACATCGGGTTCCCGGTCACTGCCCCGAAGACCCGCGACGTTTCCCGGACCCGGCCCCAGGGCAAGTGGAAAGTCGGCCGGACGCTCAACTCGACCATCACGACCCCGGTGAAGACGCATTGATGCCCTGCCAATGAAGGAGCTCACGATGATGTTCGACTCGGTCTCGAACGGACAGACTCCGGCCCGGTTCGGCCGGCTTCACCTTGATTGAACTGCTGGTGGTCATCGCGATCATCGCTGTCCTCATCGCGCTGCTGCTGCCCGCTGTCCAGGCGGCGCGAGAGGCCGCGCGGCGAGCCCAATGCACCAACAATCTGAAGCAATTCGGCCTGGCTCTCGCCAATTATGAGTCGGCCCACTCGTGCCTGCCCATCGCCGACGTCTTCGGCCAGAACGGCCTCTGTTCAGGGTTTGGCTTCGGTAACGGCTGCCAGGAGACACCCTGGTTCGTCCTGATGCTCCCCTATATCGAGCAGGGGCCGCTCTACAATGCCTTCAACGCCGCGATCGGCATCGAAGGCCCGTCGTTACTGGGTTATCTCGCCAATAGCACGATCCTGACGACCAGGATCGCGTCCTTCCAGTGCCCGAGCGATAACGAGCAGCTCTTCAGCTTCGCGGCCCTGTCGGCGGCCACCGGCGGCTCCGTCCCCGCCTTCCCATGGTCACCGACGAAGGGGAATTATGGCGTCAATTGGGGGAATGCAGACTACGGCCAGGGGGCGGCCGGTGGATTCTTCACCCGCAACCTTTACTTGCAGTCGCCCTTCGGCATCAATGCGAACGCGACGGGTCCCGCGACCATCCGGATCGCCTCGGTCACGGACGGGACGAGCAATACGCACTTCGTCTCGGAGATCTTGCAGGGGGCGCCCGACGACCTCCGCGGCACGATCTGGACCGACCATCCCGGCTCGGGTTCCTACATGACGCGCTTCACCCCCAACGGCTACCGGGACTATGTCCCGTTGTTCCAACCCTGGGCGTCGGCGATCTCCGCGAGTGTCCTGACCGGCAACACGATGGACAATTTGTCTTCGTTCGCCGGCTCGAGTCCGGGTACCAGCCCCCCGAGTCCCGGCACGCTGTGCGACAGCCAGCCCACCCAGGGCCTGGCGTGCTACAACCAGGGGAATGAAGGGGGCGAGTACACGGGGTCACGGAGCCGGCATCCGGGCGGGGTGAACACGCTCTTCGGCGACGGATCGGTCCACTTCCTGAAGAACTCGATCAATGCCCTGACCTGGGTCCAGCTCGGCTCGATCGGCGGCGGCGAGGTGATCAGCTCCGATTCCTATTGATCGAGCCCGGAGCGCCCATTCCACGTCTCTTTTGTGGTAACATACCTCACGCACGTCAACCCGGTGATCCGAGATGCCTGACCCGTCGAGCGTCGCCATGGCCAGACCCGTACCGGCCGAGCCCGAAGACTTGCTGGCCCGCGCCCTGGCGGGAGACGAGGGCGCCTTCGCCGCGCTGTTCGACGCCCAGCGCGACCGGCTCCGGCGGCTGGTCCGGCTCCGGCTCGACCGCCGCCTCTCGGGCCGGGTCGATTCCGACGACGTCCTCCAGGACGCCTATCTCGAGGCCCGTAAGCGGTTGCCCGACTACGCCCGCGACCCGCAGGCGATGCCGTTCCACCTCTGGCTCCGGCTGGTCACCGGCCAGAAGCTGACCGACCTGCACCGGCACCACCTCGGCGCCCAGGCCCGCGACGCCGGTATGGAGGTCTCGCTCCACCGCGGCGCCTTTCCCCAGGCCAGCTCGGTGTCGCTGGCCGCGCAGCTCCTGGGCAAGATGACCAGCGCCAGCCGCGCCGCGATCCGCGCCGAGCACAAGCTGATCCTCCAGGAGGCGCTCAACGGCATGGACCCGATCGACCGCGAGGTGCTCACCCTCCGGCACTTCGAGCTATTGGGCAACGAGGAGACCGCGCTGGTGCTCGGCCTGACCAACAAGGCGGCGAGCAACCGATACATCCGGGCCTTGAAGCGGCTCAAGGAAATCCTCACATCGATCCCCGGCATGAACGAAGGTTGGTGACCCCAACCCGCCGTCACATCCCCTTCTTCTCGAACCGAGCCGCCCATGAGCACCTCATCCGGCACCAGCCAGGACCGCAACCCCGTCGAAGCCCTGGCCGACGACTTCCTCCGCCGCCAGCGCGGCGGGGATCGCCCCACCCTCGAGGACTACTGCCGCCGTCACCCCGAGCTCGCCGACGAGATCCGCGACGTCTTCCCCGTCCTGATCCGCATGGAGGACCTCCGCTCCGACGGCCCCGACGACTCCACCGGCGGCGTGCCCGTGCACACCGCGACGCGCCTGGAGCGGCTGGGCGACTACCGCATCCTCCGCGAGGTCGGCCGCGGCGGCATGGGCGTCGTCTATGAGGCCGAGCAGGAGTCGCTCGGCCGACGCGTGGCCCTGAAGGTCCTCCCCGATGCCGCCCTGTCCGACGCCCAGCAGGTCCTGCGCTTCCAGCGGGAGGCGCGGGCGGCGGCGCGGCTGCACCACACCAACATCGTCCCGGTCTTCGGCGTGGGGCGAGACGAGGGCCATCACTATTACGTGATGCAGTTCATCCCCGGCATGGGCCTGGACGCCGTCCTCGAGGAATTGCGCCGGCTGCGGCGGGGCGCCGCCAGCGCGAGCCCGCCGGCGGGCCGCGGCCGATCCGACGGGGCGGTCAGTGCGGCGGAAGTCGCCGAGGCAATCCTCACCGGCCGGTTCTCGCCGGCCGGAGGGGCCGACGGGGGACCCCGGCCCGGGACCACGCTGGCGGCCTCCGCGTCGGCCCCGCTGGCCCGGCCCGACACCCTCGCGCCGAAGCCGGCGGAATCCTCGGTGGTCAGCCTGCCCGGCGCCTCGGCCGACTCGCTGGCCCGCTTCGACCCCGACCGCACCTTCTTCCGCAGCGTGGCGCGAATCGGCCTCCAGGTCGCCGAGGCGCTGGAGTACGCCAACCGACAGGGCATCCTGCACCGCGACGTCAAGCCGTCGAACCTCCTGCTGGATCCCAGGGGCAACGTCTGGGTGGCCGACTTCGGGTTGGCCAAGGCGGCCGACGCCGAGGACATCACCCACTCCGGCGACATCATCGGCACCGTCCGTTACATGGCCCCCGAGCGGTTCCGAGGGAGATGTGATGCACGGAGCGACGTCTACGCCCTGGGGCTGACGCTCTACGAGCTCCTGACCCTTCAGCCCGCCTTCGCCGCGGCCGACCGCCACGAACTGATGCAGCGGGTGATGAGCGAGGAGCCCGAGCGGCTGCGGGTCCGGGTGCCGCAGTTACCGCGGGATCTCGAAACGATTGTGCAGAAGGCGATCGACCGCGACCCAGCTCGGCGGTATCCGACGGCCGCGGCGCTGGCCGAGGACCTGCAACGGTTCCTGGACGACAAGCCGATCCGGGCGCGGCGGGTCACCGCGGCCGAGCAGGCGTGGCGGTGGGCGCGGCGGAACCCGGCGGTGGCGTCGCTGGCCACGGGGTTGATGGTGGCCCTGGTTACGGGATTGATCGGGGTGACCTGGCAGTGGCGGCAGGCGGTCGCCAACCTGATCGCAGCGGAGGCGGCCAACCGCAAGGCGCGGGCGCGGTTCGACCTGGCGATGGAGGCGGTGCGGGCTTTTACCACCGGCGCCAGCGAGGACGTGATCCTCAAGGAGAAGGCCCTGGAGGGACTGCGAAAGAAGCTGCTGGGACAATCACAACGGTATTACGAGCGCCTCAAGGATTCGCTGGAGGGAGAGACCGACCCGGCGTCGCGGTCGGCGCTGGCCGAGGCGCTCTGTGACGCGGGCTCGTTGTACGCCAAGGTGGACGCACCGGCGAAGGCGGAGCAGGCGTTCCGCGAGGCGCTGGCGTTGCGGGAGTCCTTGGTGCGCGATCAGCCGGGCGAGCCGACCACCCGCCGCGACCTCGGCCGCGCCCGGCTCGCGCTGGCGGGATTGCTCGGCTCGTCGTCGCTGCAGAGATACCCCGAGGCGCTGGCCGAGCTGGCTCGAGCCCGCGACGTCCTCGAACCGCTCGCGCGCGAGCGGCCCGGCGATGGCGGCGCCCGGCGGCTGCTGGCCGAGTGCGAGTCGCTCGACGGCTTCGTGTCGGTGGGATCCGGCCGCACGGAGGAGGGGCGGGTGGCGCTGGAGCGAGCGACGGCGATCTTCGAGGCACTCATCCACGACGACCCGCCCTATACCCTTGTCACGACCGCGGACGGCCAGACGGAGTACCGCCGGGGGCTGGCCGAGGCGCTGGTCCGGACGGCACACTCCTGGCTCAATGATGGCGAGGTGGAGCGCGCCCAGGTCGCCTGGGAACGGCAGTGGCGGGTTCTCGAGGACCTGACCGCCGGGCCGTTCGCCGAGGACGGCGACTGGCAAAACCTCGCCCAAGGATATTCGATGAGCGTCGCGTCGTACGGGTATCGAGATCATCCTGAGGAGCAGATTCGCAGGGCCGAACGCGCGGGGGAGATCTTCCGGAGGCTCGCCGAAGCGAACCCGACGGTGGCCTCCTATGAGCGGGGCCAGGCCGAGGCCCTCGCGACCGCCGGCGGCCTCCATGGCGACTCGGGGAACTCGGGCAAAGCTCGGGCGTACGCCCTGAGGGCCCTTGCCCTTCTGCGAACCCTTCCCCGGGAACAGCAGGGCGCGGCTGAGTCCCTTGGCGGGCTGGACGCCGAGCGGGCCCTGGCCCTCTGCGACTTCCGAGACGGACATCTGGGCGAGGCGCTCCGGCACATCAACCGGGCCATCGCCATCTGCGAGGAGTCGGTGCGGGCTTTTCCCGACTCAATCCAACTTCAGATACCCTTCGCGGAGTTGCCGGTAGTCCGAGCGTTGATCGAGCTGAACGTTGGCCGGCCGGAGGAGGCCCTGGGGAGCTTGCACCGTCACCGCGAACTCACCGAGGAATTCCTCCACAAGTACCCCAGGAGGCGGTACGTTCGGAGCCACCTGATCTCTGGGCTGTTACTCGAAAGCTACATCCTCATACGGGTCGGCCGCCTGCCCGCGGCGTCCGGGGCCGCCGACCGGGCCGCGACCGAGATCGACGGCTTGCCGACGCCATTGTTCTCCGCGGACCTGTTTTCCCGGGGGGCTGCGCACGCCCTCTTGTTCGTCTCGGGCCGGCCCGCGGGACCGAGCCGCCCGGCCGAGCCCCCCGGCCTCCGTGCGAATGCCGATCGCGCGGTCACCGACATGCTCGAAGCGGACCGGAGGGGATTCCGACGTCCCGACCTTTCGGTGATGGCCGTCAGCCTCTTGCCCGACCGGCCCGAGCTGCGGAACTTGCTCATGGACCAGCTCTTCCCCGCCGATCCGTTCCGGCCCGAACCGGGCTCGGACGATGACGAGCCGGCCTCCAACCCACGAGGACCCAGGTCATGACCGCCTCCGGCACCAGCCAGGATCGCAACCCCGTCGAGGCCCTGGCCGACGACTTCCTCCGCCGCCAGCGGCGCGGCGAGCGGCCCACGCTCGAGGACTACTGCCGGCGACACCCCGAGCTCGCCGACGAGATCCGCGAGGTCTTCCCTGTGTTGATCCGCATGGAGGACCTCCGCTCCGACGGCCCCGACGACTCCACCGGCGGCGTACCCGTCCACACCGCGACGCGGTTGGAGCGGCTTGGCGACTACCGCATCCTCCGCGAGGTCGGCCGGGGCGGCATGGGCGTGGTCTACGAGGCCGAGCAGGAGTCGCTCGGCCGACGCGTCGCCCTCAAGGTCCTGCCTGATGCGGCGCTGTCGGATGCGCAGCAGGTGCTGCGGTTCCAACGGGAGGCGCGGGCCGCGGCGCGGCTGCACCACACCAACATCGTGCCGGTCTTCGGTGTGGGGCGGGACGAGGGGCACCATTACTACGTGATGCAGTTCATCCCCGGCATGGGCCTGGACGCCGTGCTGGAGGAGTTGCGCCGGCTGCGGCAGGGCGCCGGGAGCACCGGCCCACCGGGAGGGCGCGCCCCCTCAAACGGGGCGGTCAGCGCGGCGGAAGTCGCCGAGGCAATCCTCACCGGGCGGTTCTCGCCGGCCGGAGGGGCCGACGGGGTACCCCAGCCCGGGACCACGCTGGCGGCCTCGGTGTCGGCCCCGCTCGTGCGGCCCGCCACCCTCGCGCCGAGGCCGGCGGAATCCTCGGTGGTCAGCCTGCCTGGCGCCTCGGCCGACTCGCTGGCCCGGTCCGATCCCGACCGCACCTTCTTCCGCAGCGTGGCGCGCATCGGGCTCCAGGTGGCTGAGGCGCTGGAGTACGCCAACCGCCAGGGCGTCCTGCACCGTGACGTCAAGCCATCGAACCTCCTGCTGGACCCGAAGGGGAACGTCTGGGTGGCCGACTTCGGCTTGGCCAAGGCCGCGGACGCCGAGGATATCACCCACTCCGGCGACATCGTCGGCACCGTCCGCTACATGGCCCCAGAGCGCTTCGCTGGCAAGTGCGACGCGCGAAGCGATGTGTACGCCCTGGGCCTGAGCCTCTACGAGCTGCTGGCCTTGCGTCCGGCGTTCTCGGCAGTCGACCGCCACGAGCTGATGCGCCGGGTCATGAGCGATGTCCCGGAGCGGCTGCGGGGGCTGGTGCCGCACCTACCGCGCGACCTGGAGACGGTTGTCCACAAGGCGATCGACCGCGACCCGGGGCGGCGATACCCGACTGCCGCGGCCCTGGTCGAGGACTTGCAGCGGTACCTCGAGGACAAGCCGATCAAGGCGCGGCGGGTGAGCGCCTTGGAGCAGGCGTGGCGGTGGGGGCGGCGGAACCCGGTGGTGACATCTCTGGCCGCCGGGCTGCTGCTGGCCCTGCTGGCCGGGCTCGTTGCCGTGTCCTGGCAGTGGCGGCAGGCGGAGGCCAACCTGGCCGCGGCCGGGGTGGCCAACCGCAAAGCTCAGGCACGGTTCGATCTGGCCATGGAAGCCGTCAGCGCCTTCACCACCGGCGCCAGCGAGGACGTGATCCTCAAGGAAAAGGCGCTCGAAGGCCTGCGGAAGAAGTTGCTGGGCCAGTCGCAGCAATTCTATGAGAAGCTCCGGACATCACTGGAGGACGAGACGGATCGGGCGTCGCGGTCGGCCCTGGCCGAGGCGGTGTTGGACGCGGGGATCCTGTACGCCAAGGTCGATGCCCCCGACAAGGCGGTCCGGTCGCTCCGAGAGGCCCTGGCGCTGCGCCCCGCCCTGCGCGGGAGCAGCCGAGCGATCCCGCCGCGCGGCGGCACCTGGGCCGTTGCCGTCTGGCCCTCGCGGAGCAGTTCGACTCCCAGTCTCGAGTCGACGAGGCCCGGGCCGAACTGGACCAGGCGCGGGCGATCCTCGCGCCGCTGGCCCGGGAAAATCCCTCAGACGGCGGCGTCCGGCGGCTGGAGGCCGAGTGTGATTCGCTCGACGGTTGGCTGCTCGATCGATCCGGCCACCCCGACGAGGGGATATCCCTGCTCGAACGGGCGAGGGTGCTCTGCGAGGACCTGATCCGCGATGCCCCCCCGTATACCCTGCCGACTGCCGTGGATGGGCTGACCGAGTACCGCCGGGGGCTCGCGTCCGCTCTCGACCGACTGGTGATGAGTCTCGTTGGCCTGGGGCGGCAGGACGAAGCCGCCGAGGCCGTGAAGGTATCGCAAGCGGTCCTCGAGCAGCTCGCATCCGGACCGTTCGCCAGCGACACAGACCGGCAGAGGCTCGGCCGCAGCTACCTGAGCTCCTGGTACCCATACGGCAACAGCGGTCGGGCGACCGAGGCGAAACGGGCCGTCGAGCGCGGGCTGGCTATCTTCCGGCAGCTCGCCGACGCGAATCCCACCGTGACCTCGTACAGGGTTGACATGGCCGGTTCCCTCGCTTTTATCGGCATCTCCTATGTGGGATTGGGAGATTTCGCACTCGGTGGACGATACGCTTCCCGGGCGGCCGCAATCATCGGCTCTTTGCCCCCTGATCAGAGGGCGACCGCCCTTCGCGAAGAGTCCCTGAGTGAGGAGATCCTCGGCCAATGTGCCCTGGAAAATCGCCGGCTCGATGAGGCCTTGCAGCACAGCGAACGGAGTGTGGCCCTCCTCCAGGAATTGGTCCGGAATCATCCGGATTACTTCTGGTACCAGGAATTCTTCGTCGATGCGCTCAGGGACCGCGCGATCGTCGAGTTGAGCGCGGGCCGCGGTGAGGATGCACGACGGACGGCGGTTCGGATGCGTGAGGTCGTGGAGCGGGCCCTCCGCGAACATCCCCACGCCCAGAGGTCAGGCTTCCTGGCGGCAAAGGCCAGGGCCTGCTGATCGAGGGGTTGATCGAACTCCGGGCCGGTCGTGTGCACGAGGCGGCACGGGCCGCCGACCAGGCCGCCGCAGCGATTGAGGAGTCGAAGCTCTCGCAGTTGGGTGTTCAACAGGTTCTGCCTCGGGGCTGCACACGCCTTCTTCTTCGCGGTGGGTCGCCCCGCTGGCCCGGGCCGACCCGACGAGCACCCCGGACTCCAACAGCACGCCGAGCGCGCGATCGCCGAGGTCCGGGAGGCAGTCCGGCTGGGCTTCCGGCGACCCATGCTCACGGCGATGGTCGATCAGATCCTGGGCGGTCGATCCGAGCTCCAATTACTACTGATGGACCAGCGCTTCCCCGCCGACCCATTCCGGCCCGAATCGGGCCCGGACGATGACGTGCCGGCTTCCGACGCACGGGGACCCAAGCCATGATCACCTCCTCCAGGAGTAGTGATCGCAACCCCGTCGAGGCCCTCGCCGACGACTTCCTCCGCCGTCAGCGCCGCGGCGAGCGGCCCACCCTCGAGGAATACTGCCGCCGCCACCCCGAGCTCGCCGACGAGATCCGCGAGGTCTTCCCCGTGTTGATCCGCATGGAGGACTTCCGTTCCGACGGACCCGACGAATGCACCGGCGGCGCCGCCGTCCTCGCCGCGGCGTGGCTCTCTCGGCCGGGCAACTACCGCATCCTCCGCGAGGCACCGCTCAACATCGCCTGAGTGCCCGCGACCGGCGACTCAAGCCGGCGAGAGCGCCGAACACGCGCATTGCGCATGCCGTCGATTCGGCTGGAGGGACCCCCTCATCCGCCCTTCGGGCACCTTCTCCCGGGGGGAGAAGGGGACGCGATGCGTCGCCATCGACCCCACGGGGAGAGGGTTGGGGTGACGGGGCCTGTGCGCAATCCAACCGTGAAACGCTCGCTGGACCCGCTCGCGATTGACCGTCTCCCCGGCACGCTCCAGAGATATCGTCATCCGTCGGCTGCCGTAGAACGGGGTCCTGAGGAACTGTTCGTCGATAAGCCGCATCAAGGGCAGGTTCGCCTCCGACTCGACGGCCGGCGTTGCTATCGGAACCCCTATGGGGAGACGCCCACTGTCGATTGACGTCCTCCCCAACTGTGAATGCGAGAAATGCGACGCTACGGCGCCCCGACATTAAACTTCTGAACGCGGTGATTGTAGGCGTCCACGACGTACAGTTCCCCGTGGCTGTCGAGCGCCACGCCGTGGGGAGCCAGGAACTGGCCCGGCTCTCTTCCCTGTTCACCGAAGCCGCGCAGATAACGTCCATCGCTCGTGAATTGCTGGACTCTGCCTCCGGCGGCGCTGATCCACAGGCGGTCTTCGCGGTCGCAGCAGATGGCGATCGGGCCGTGCATCTTCCCGATGGGCTTGAAGTCCCGGCCGAAGCCGCCGGGGCGATCCTCAAGCGTGCCGAAGCCCAGGAGGAAGGTACCGTCGGACGTGAATTTCTGGATCCGGCCGTCCATGGCTTCGGTCGTGTAGACGTTGCCCCGCTTGTCGAGCGCGACGAAATCCGGGCCGCCGGCCCGCGACCTGGGATTGGTATTCCCGCCGAACTCGCCGGGCTTCGTTCCGTGCTTCCCCCAGGCAAAGAGGAACCGGCCGTCGGAGTCGAGCACTTGCATGCGGTGGTTGGTCTGATCGGCGATATAGACGCGGCCGTCCGGGGCGATCGCCAGGCCGCCGGGGTAATTGAATTCACCGGGTCCGGCGCCGGTTTTCCCCCACTCGTGGAGAAGCTTGCCGGAGGGAGCGTAAACCGTGAGCCGGTCGGGGTTCGTGTCCTTGGTCCGCGCCGAAGCCGGGAAGTGGCTGAGGTAGAGATTCCCCGCCTTGTCCAGTGCAATGCCGCCCGGGTTCGGCAGCACGGCGATGACGGTCAGCAGCTTGCCGTCGCGGTCGAATTTCTGGACGCGGTGATTATAGTGGTCCGTGACCAGCACTTCATCCGAGCGGTTGACGGCGATCCCGATCGGGAAGTGGAACTCGCCGGGTTTGGCTCCCTGTTTCCCCCAGGACAGGAGAAAGCGTGGCTCGGCCGCGCGCGAGGGTTGGTTCGTGACGACAAGCAGGATGAGGGCCAGCGCGAGCTGAGCTCGTCGTCGGATGGTCTCGGCACCGGAGATCGTGATTGCGCTTGTCATCGGACCTGACCCCGAGCATCGAAGGCACTGGGGATGACCACACCGGATATTCGCCGATCCCCGAGATGGGATGCAATAGGTGTCGGGCGATCCGCTTCGTGGGTTTGACCTTGCCCTATCTGGGGTCCCACTATCATTGGAACAGGAACGTACGCTAACCGGTTCGAGGAGGTTCCGTTGGCAACGGTGGCACCCTCCGGAAACCGAAGCGACTCTTAACATCCCGAGTGGTCCCGTATTTGGGGTCCACTTCAACGTTACTGGCGGCTTGCGGCCAGGCGGCTGTGGCCCCGAGTCAGTTCGAACCGAGCCCCCGGCCGGCGTCAACGGGCGAATGGGTCGGCCGGGAAGATCGGGTCGAGGCGGACCAACGCCTCGGCCTCTCTCAGGAAGCCCTGCGACTCAAGATCATTTGCCCAACGCGTTTCTTTCATCGACTCGCGCAGCCAGCTCAGGGTCGCACGGGCGTTCTCGGGTTGTCCCTGGCGGTGCTGGGCCATGGCCAGAAACGCCAGGTCCGCTGGGTCGGAGCCGTGATTCGCGACCGAGTTCAGCTCATGAGCGTGTGTCAGCGTCGCCGCCGCCTCCCGGTACTGGCCCACGCGGTACTGGGCTACCCCGAGAGTGTTGAGGAATACGCCGTATTCCGGCCTGTTTCGGCAGGCGGCCTCGGCCTGTCGCAAGGCCAGGCGATACGCCGCCGCCTCGGCATCGGGCAGCCGGACGACGCTCCAACTGGCATTGTTGAGGCCCATCGCATCGACGGGATAACGTTCCGCCAGGGCCAGGGCCTGGGTTCGCACCGGCTCGCTCAGGGTGGAATTGTTACGCAGACTCTCGAGGACGTCCTCCCTCGTGAGGAGTTTGGTGAACAGCGGCTCGACGAGCGCAAGGGCCCGGCGGCGAATCGACGATCTCGGGGGTGGGTGACGAAATATCCCACATCTTCACCGTCGTGTCGGTGCTGGCCGAGGCGGTCCGGTTGCCGTCGGGACTGAACGCTAGTCCGAGAATCGACATCAAGGTGCCCCCGGAGTGTGAAAACCTCTTCACCCGTGTCGGCGTCCCAGAGCTTGATCGTGCCGTCTTGCCCGCCCGAGGCGATGCGATGACCGTCGGGGCTGAAGGCGACCGCGTTAACCTCCCCGCTGTGCCCCAGCAACGTGTGCACCTCGCGGCCGGTTTCCACGTCCCAGACGATGACCCGACCGTCGTCACTCGCGGCGACAATCCAGCGGCCATCGGGACGGAAGGCGACGGCGTTCCCGAAATAAACGACACTCCTCGCTCAACACCACCGCCGGTTGCCTCCTCGTTCCCACGCTCCGCGTGGGAATGCCGTCTGGGACGCTCCGCGTCCTCTTCCCGGACGGAGACCAACGACGCGACGCGGAGCGTCGAACCCGGCATTCCCACGCGGAGCGTGGGAACGAGAGTGGGCCGCCTTCTTCCCGTGGTGGTGTTCGGCGAGGAGTGTCGAAAAAATAAGGTCATCGGCCAGCGATTCCGCAATGGAGTTTTTTGCGGAGGGATAACCTCCGATCCGTCTTCCGGTTATCGCTCTCCGGCGCAGACCGAGCAAATTCGCACTCGCTGGCGCCCTTGACCTGGGCTACCTGTACTGGCGTATAATTCCTCGCCCAGAACAGGAGACCTCGATGACTTCACGGACTCAACGTTCCAGCCCGGAACGCCAGGCACGCTCCCGCGCCGCTCAAATCCTCGCCAACGAACCGTTTCTCCGCGGCTCGCTCGTGCTTCGGTATCGCTCTTGTGGTAAGCCGTATTGCCGGTGCCAGCGTGGCCAAAAGCATCCGGCTCTCTATCTCTACACCCGCTCGGAGGGCAAGCAGATCGGCACCTATATCCCCAAGGCCCTCCACGACCCGGTCCGCCAAGCGGTCCAGGCCGGGCGCCGGGTCAAGCGACTGCTTGAGGAGATCTCTCAGCACAACCTCCAGGACCTCGTGCAGCAGAAACAGTCCCTGGCGCGACGCCAGGCGCCCTCGGGATCGGAGGCCGCTTCACCGTGATGGCACGATTCTGTGCCTATGTCGAGAAGGTCTTCGGGTTGGGAGAGCGATTCTTCACCCTGACCGACTCTCGGCTCCGGCCTCGCATCCCCACCGCCGCGGCCTTCGCCAGTGCCTTTACGCTCTTCGCCACCCGCCGCCGCAGTCTCAATGACCTCGAGCCGGACCTGCGCATCCCCGCCCGGCTGCGCGGCATCGTGGGGGCGAAGGTCCCCAGCGTCGACTCCCTCGGCCGCATCTATGCGCTGATGGACAGCCAACCCCTGAGGGACATGGTCGGCGACATCGCCCACCGACTCAAGCGGAACAAGGCGTTGACCAGCCACGAGGGCTGGTACGTCGCGGCGGTGGACGGCCATGAGTTCTTCTCGAGCCGGAAGCGGTGTTGCCCGGACTGCCAGACCCGGACCCTCACCGTCGATGGGGAGAAGGTGACGGAATTCTATCATCAGGGGGCGGTCTGCCATCTGATCGGTCAAGATCTGGCGCTGGTCTTGGATGTCGAATTGCTCCGGCCCGGCGAGGGGGAAGAGACCGCCGCCAAGCGACTCCTCGAACGGGTGTTCACCCAATATCCTCGCTTCTTCGATGTGGTGGCCGGCGACGCCTTGTACTTCGACGCGCCCTTCATCAACTTCTGCCGGGATCATCAGAAGCATGTCATCGTCACGGCCAAGGGAGAGAATCGACTGCTGGTGCAGGACGCGGCGGGGTTGTTTGCCCATCAGCAGCCCGGTGGTTGGGTCGATGAGAAAGCGCGGCGCACCGTGCAGTTTTGGGACGAGGACGGGTTCACCTCGTGCGAAGGCGTCCAGCAACCGCTGCGGTTCTTGCGCACCGAGGAGACCGTGCGAAAGCGAGAGCGGATCGCCGGCCAGTGGCAGGAGACGGACGAGACGACGACTTGGTCGTGGGCCACGACGCTGACGAAGTCCCAGCTCTCGACGCGCGGGCTGTGGCGGTTTGGCCATGCCCGCTGGGACATCGAGAACGATTGCTTCAACACGCTGGCAACGCATTGGGGTTTGAACCACTGCTTCAAGCACGCGGCTCAGGCGATCGTCAATTTCCTGCTGACGTCGTTCGTGGTATATGCCTTGATGCAAAGCTTCTGGCTGAGGAACCTCAAGCCGGCGATGCGCGACCTTGACACTGATCGCGTTCGCGCGGGCCTTGGATCGAGGCTTGGTGGGCTGCCGAGCCGCCCTGGTCGGGTCGGTTGGTCCGGGCTCCCTGAGCTACGCTGAAGATCGGACCGGCATGCCCCGCGACCTGACCCCGCCACGATGCCCGTGGCGGCGGTCCCGAGGAGACTCTGTCCCCGACTCCAAGTCCGCGCCCGAGCACGTCGCGAAAGTGCTTCCCTCCCATCCTCTGCAAGCCGGAAAACCGGAAAACCTACGAAACTGAGCACGGGGGACCGTCTCGGTTGCTCAAGACCCCCCGAGTTGCGGAATCGCTGGTCATCGGCCCGAGAGCTTCAAAAAGATCAACGAACAAGCTAAGTTGAGGAATGCGTCTTGAATCTCTGTGAGTCGGTCCAAGCGGCGGCGCAGCCGGCCAAAGGAATGCAGCCAGGCGATGGTCCGCTCCACAAACCAGCGGGACACGCCCAGGCCGCTGCCATGCTCCGTATACCGAGCCGCCAGCACCGGAGTGATGCCCCGGCCGCGCAACGCCTGCCGTACCGCCTCCGAGTCGTAACCCCGGTCCCCCTGCAATGCCCCGGGGACGCGTCGCCCACCCCAATCCCTGCCATGAAGATCCGTACATATGTCGTGTCGCTGGACAACATATGGTCCGGATCAGCCTTCTGAAACATGCTGTCCGACCGGCTTCTTTGCGTGCCGAGGATGCGGTCGGACATATGTCGAGAAGGTAGGGGCCAGACAAACCGGGCCGGCGGCCTGCACCTGTGTCGCTCTTTCAGGGCATTTTCCCGTTGGGGGCTCCGTTCCCGGGGCGTTGCCCCGGGCTGTTATGTTGCGGCCCCTTTGGGGCACGGATTCGCCGTGGGCGAGGCCAGATCACAACTCCACCGTTTTCAAGACCGGCGCGCCACGGATCCGGATGAACCCCATTTGACCTGGTCCTACGACAAGGCAATGTCCAACTGCTGCCCTACCCCGTTCGCTCGACAGCCCGGCCGGATCGCCCGCGCCGCAGGCGGGACCCTCTACTCCTCCGCCATCGGCGTCCTCTCGATCCTCGACCGCTTCTTCGAGCGGCTCCGCATCCTGTCAATTCTCCGAGACCACCGCCCGCGCGAGGACCGGCGCTGCCGCATCGTCACCGTACGTGACACGGGGCACCGAAGGGAATTCGAGGAAATTCCGTGCGTGATGTGCGGAAAGTCGGGTATTGTCAACAGGTATGCATCGGATTTGGCAGCGATGATGACTCGAAGACATTGGATTGCGCATTGCGCCGACCGCAATTCGCAGAGGGGGCCTGGGCACCTTCCGGTGACGTCGCTTTCCAACGCGATGATCATTGATTGGCTGAGAGCGGTCGAGCAGTTCGTGAACGAGTTCTTGGCGAAGAGATGTCCGACAGAACCTTCTGGGGGATGATGCTCGAGAAGTTCGACGACTACGAGCAGAGGCTCGTCGAATTGATCGACACGCCCGCACCTTCGGATAAGGGAGAGGAAAAGGTCCCCATCAAACCTCCCAAGAAGAGACGAAGCAAAACAGCGAAGCGCCGGTAACTCGAGAAGTCGTAGATATCTTCGGTGAGGACGTACAGGTTCGGTCCCGATGGTCGCCCGTCGGAGCGCGGGAAAGACCATTCCAGAGGAGTGTTTCTCATGGAATCCTACGAAACCCCGTCATGCCCGCATTGCAAGGTCGAACTGCGCGGGCTGGGTCAGTTGCCGGTCCGCGTCGGCGGCACGACGTCCGGCTGGCATTTTTTCCTCGGCGAGCTTGCCGACCTCGGTGAGCGGATCAAGCCGCTGGATCTCTACCGTTGCGAGAAATGCGGCCGGCTCGAATTCTACGATCACGACTTCAGCCTGCCCCAACGCTGATTACGAGGAACCGATGACATCCTTGCTGACGTGCCTCTTCCGCCGTTCGCCTCGGGCCGAACACCTGACGTTCACCGTCTATTCGCGCGACCAATGCGGCTGTTGCCATAAGGCGCTCGATCTGCTGCGGGACTACCAGGCGCGCTGCGGGTTCGCGATCGAGGAGGTCGATATCGACACCGATCCCGAGCTGGTTGCGAAGTACAACACCGAGGTCCCCGTGGTGGCGGTCAACGGCAAGGTGCGGTTCCGCGGCGTGGTGAACCCGGTACTCCTGAATCGACTCTTGCTGGCCGAGAGCCGCAATCCGACGACTCCGGATGAGGGAGGCTGAGATGGCCTGGACGCTTCCCGACAATTGCGTACTGGGAATCTTCGGCGAAATGCCCGAGCCCGGCCGGGTCAAGGCGAGGCTGGCGGCGGAGTGGGGGCCGGATGTCGCGGCCGAGGTCCATGAAGCGATGCTCTTCGACACGCTCGACGTCTGGGACTCGCCGGAGAACCTGAGTCCTGGAGGCCGTCGCGTGCTGGTCTACGCCCCCAACGATGCCGGGCCGTGGTTCGATGACCGGGTCCCCAGCTCGTTCGCCATGCAGCCCCAGGTTGACGGCGACCACGGTCAGAGGATGGAGGCGTTCCTGGCCGGAGAGCTGGACGATGGGGCCGATCGCGTAGTCCTGATCGGCTCCGACTCGCCCACGCTCGACCCGACGATCGTGGTGAGTGCGTTCCTCTGCCTGGAAGGCCGCGACGTCGTGCTCGGTCCCGCGACCGACGGCGGATTCTACCTCCTCGGCGCACGCCGTCCGGCGCCGTCGATCCTGGAAGGAATCGATTGGGATCGCCCGGATGTGCTGAGCCAGACGATCGACCGGCTGGCGGACACCGATCGGTCGCTGGCGCTGTTGCCGCCGTGGTATACCCTCGGTCGGCCGGCTGACCTACGAATGCTTGCCGGGCATCTCCGCGCATGCGCCGGGCGGGGTTCGATCCCGGATTGCCGAGGTTGGAACGGTGGTGTCGAAGCCAGCCTCACGGAGCTGGGCCGCCGTAGACCGGCTGTTCTTGGGCTTAACCCATCGGTTAAGCGCTCTAGCCCGGATCGCCTCCTGACCATTGCATATCGCGACTATGATGGCAATACTATTCGGAAATCTTGGGAATCCCGATCGGAAACAGCCTGGTCGCTGACGACCACACATCGCAATGGGCTGGAGGTTACGGGGCTCGCGCATGGAGACCGACGATTTCACTGCCTCGGGATTGCCCCGGAGGGATCAAATCCCACCGTGTCGCGAGCAATTCGATCTCGCAATCCACACCTCATCATAGCCGAGTTCCAGGGCTTGAATTCGATGCGCCACATTCGCCGACTCACGCTGCTCCTGGCCGCCTTGCCGTTCTTCGCATCGGCTTGTTCGAATGCCGACAGGGGTCCGCAGGTACTCCAGCAACCGCTCGACTTGCCCGTGGGCGTGCAATGGAAGACTCAAGCGACTTATCTATTTACGATCTTCAGCATTTCGCCCAAGCTCGCCTGGGTCGTTGGCTCCGGGGGCACCATCATGAGGACGGACGATGGGGGCAAGACCTGGGTTCAGCAGGCCAGCGGCACGACCGCCGACCTCCTCGGAATGAGCTTCACTGATGCACGGCATGGCTGGGTAAGCGGCCTGGCTGGCACCATCCTGTCGACGAGAGATGGTGGCGCGACCTGGAACAAACAGTCCAGCGGCACCAGTACGCCCCTCTATGGAATCCACTTCATTGATGCGGTACATGGCTGGGCCGTCGGCCTCCAGGGTACGGTCGTAACGACCGTTGATGGGGGTAAGACCTGGGTCAAACTCCCCGTCGGCGGCAGGACGGACGGACTTCTCGGGATCCACTTCGCCGACGCAGAACACGGGTGGGTGGTCGGTGAGGCAGGCACGATTCTGACGACCGGCGACGGAGGCAGGATCTGGTCGCGCCAGGCGAGTGGGACGATGGCGTACCTCTACCATGTTCACTTCGCCGATCCGAAACACGGGTGGGCGGTCGGCGAAGGGGGCACGATCGTCTCGACAATCGACGGGGGTAAGACATGGACCAAACAGAACTCGGATCTTACGTCAAGATTGATCGGTGTACACTTTTCGGATCTGCGGCACGGCTGTGCCGTCGGTGGCGACGGCGTCATTCTCGAGACCTCGGACGGAGGCGCGACCTGGAGCCATCGAGTCAGCGGCACGATCTCCTCGATTAGCTCCGTCCACTTCGCCGACGCGCAGCACGGCTGGGCCGCCGGTGACGATGGTGTGATCATCCAGACCGTTGACGGTGGCAAGAGCTGGACCGCACAGTCCAGCGGTCCGGAGGGCACTTCTCTCATTCGCGTCCACTTTGCGGACGCACGGCACGGCTGGGCCGTCGGTGCGGCGGGCGTAATCCTGGCGACAACCGATGGGGGTAAGAGTTGGGCCAAACAGTCGAGCGGAACGTCGGCCAATCTGCGCGGTGTCCACTTCGTCGACTTGCAACACGGCTGGGTCGTCGGTGATGTCGGCACCGTCATCGCCACCGCCGATGGTGGCAAGTCCTGGACCCCGCAGTCCTCCGGGACGCAAACCTTTCTCAATCGGGTGGACTTCGCCGACTTGAAACACGGGTGGGCGGTTGGCTCCGACGGCTCGATCCTCGCCACCGCCGATGGCGGCACGTCCTGGACCTTTCAGGCCAGGGGAATGCCGCCATTTCTCTTCAGCGTTAGCTTTCCTGACGCACGACACGGCTGGGCCGTCAGCGCACAGGGCGTGATCCTCGCCACCGCCGACGGCGGTACGTCCTGGAACAACCAGGCCAGTTTCAGGTCGCCGCCTTTGCTCGACGTCGAGTTCTCCGATGCGCAACACGGTTGGGTCGTGGGAATGGGGGGATTGATCGTCGCGACCAGTGACGGCGGCAAGTCCTGGGATGCTCAGAACAGCGGGACACAACTGGCAATCGGCAGCGTCAGTTTCGTTCGACGCGCAACACGGTTGGGCCGTCGGCATGTTTGGCTTGATCCTGGCGACCGCCGATGGGGGCACGACCTGGACTCCCCAGAAGAGTGGGACCAACGAGGTGCTGAACGACGTCAGCTTCGTTGACGCGCAACGCGGCTGGGCCATCGGCATCAAGGGTTTGATCCTCGCGACGGCCGACGGCGGCAAGACGTGGGTCAAGCAGGTCGGGGGGTCGAACAAACCCATGCTCACCGAGGTGCACTTCGCCGATCAACAACATGGCTCGGCCGTCGGCATCGAGGGTACGATCCTCGCCACCGCCGATGGCGGCAAGACGTGGACGACCCAGTCTAGCGGCATGACGGAGGGGTTCGAGGACGTCTACTTCATCGACGCGCAACGCGGCTGGGCTGTGGGAATGGGGGGCGTGATCGTCGCGACGGCGGATGGCGGCAAGACCTGGACAGCCCAGGTCAGCGGCACGACGGCTCTGCTCATCAGCGTCCACTTTTCCGACGCGATGCACGGCTGGGTCGTCGGCCATCTGGGTACCGTTCTCTCCACGGAAGACGGTGGCACGAATTGGAGGGCCCAGACGAGCGGAACTCAGGCAGCCCTGGGGGGTGTCGTCTTCACCGATGTGCTCCACGGCTATGCCGTCGGCGAAGCGGGCACGATCGTCGCCACCGCCGATGGCGGCAAGACCTGGACCTCACAGCGGAGCGGAACCTCCGCGGGCCTACTCGGGCTCGCTTTCGCCGATGCCCAACACGGCTGGTCTGTCGGCTATGAAGGTACGATCGTCGCTACCGCCGACGCCGGCAAGACCTGGACGACCCAGGACAGCGGGATACAGCAATTCCTGGTCAGTGTCAGTTTCACCGACGTTCACCACGGTTGGGCCGTCGGCCAACAGGGGATTATCGTCGCCACGGCCGACGGCGGCAAGTCCTGGAAACTTCAACTCAGCGGAACGGCGATGAACCTCACCTCCGTTCATTTCGTCGATTCTCATCATGGCTGGGCCGTCGGCCAATCGGACACGAGGCTCGTCGCGACCTGGACCGGCGACGCGCCCTCACTGGCGGAGTTCAACTCCATCGAGCGCGGGCCGAGGGTTCAGTTGAGTTGGAAGGCCCGAGATGAGCATCCGGAGACGGTCACTTGCGTCGCCGTCGAATTCCGCCAGAGTCCGACGGCCGCCTGGCGAACCATGGACGTATCGAAAGTCACCGCGACGGGCCTGGATTGGTCTCCGGACGCGCCCGAGTATCAGATCCTCCCGGGTATCAGCCTCTTCTATCGCGTTACGCTCCGCGACAATACGGGCTTGACTTACACGCACGAGCTTCCCGAAGGATATACGTACCGGCCCCTTTGGAATCGTCAGCCCTTCTGGGTGAAAGCCGGGATCTGCGCCGCGGGCGCGATCGCGACCTATCTGGTGGCGTGCGGGTTCCTGCTCGTCGTCTATCCGGTCGGCATGGTGCGATTGTGGAGCGCACTCTCGCGCGCCTTGATCGAACCGCTCGACCCCTCCCGATCCGCGAGGTCGATCGTCCGGTGGGCCCTAGCACTCACGGGTCTCCCGGCCTTCGCCACCATGCGACGTGTCCGGATCGCCTGGGTCAGGTCTTTCCGGAACGGACGAAGCCGTTTAGAGGACCTTGGCGAGTCGGTCCGTGACGAGTATCTGAGACACCCGGAGGTTCTTGATAGCTGGGTGGTTCAGTACCGCGAGCTCGCCGGACGGGTCTTCGAAGACCGGTTCACGGTCAAGGCCCGCCTCGACAACACTCTGGACACCAAAGGTTGGGTTCCCTTGCCCTTGTGGGTCATCGACAAGACCGAGAACGATCCCAGCCCCGAGCTTCTCCGAGAACGACTCCGTCCCGTCTTCGAGAGGGACTCGATTCGCCTGCTCATCCATGGCGAGGGCGGGACCGGCAAGACGACCCTCGCTTGCCTGCTGGCGGCCTGGGCCCTCGAACCCGCCGGGGAATCCGGGCTCACGCCACACGCGATGTTACCCATCCTCATCGAGCACGAGTTACCGGCCGGTCTCGATCCCTTGCGCGATGCCATCCGAAGCGCTCTCCTCGACCTCGTCGGCCAGGGTACGACGGTCTCCGACGATCTCCTTGACCAACTGCTCCGACTCCGACGCCTCCTGGTGATCGTCGATCATCTCTCCGAGATGAGCCAGGAAACCCGCGCCACGATCCGCATGAATCGAAATACACTGCCAATCAACGCCCTGGTCATCACGTCGCGGGCCAGTGAAGAACTCGATGGTTCCGTCACCGACCGGATCGAGACGTTGAAGATCGACGGCAACCACCTCACGCGGTTCCTGGACGCCTACCTGAGCCAGCGCGGCAAACGCGACCTCTTTACTGACCCCGAATACGAGGAGGCGCGGCGCCGTTTGGCGAACATGCTTGGCCGGACAGACCGAAGCATCCCTGTGCTCTTCCCCAAGTTGTATGCCGACCGCCTGATCGCCGATCGAGAAGGGGCCGACGGGGTCGCACAACCCCTGAGCGTCCCGGAGTTGATGAGCTACTACGTGGTCGAACAGAATCGCAACGTGGCCGAGCCGGATCACCTCTCGGATGACGTCGTTGACCAGTGGCGCTCGTGCGGTGGCGTGGGAATGCGTCCGGACCGAATACCGCCCTCTGTCCGCCGAACGGAACGACATCCTGTCGACTCTGCGGTCCCGGTCCGTGCCGGAAGCCGCTCTGGACTACCTGGTCGATCGGCTCCGCATCCTGCGGCGAGAACAGACCGGGCGCGTCCGGTTCGGGTTCGACACGCTGGCCGAATACCTCGCGGCCCAGGACCGCGTCGTGACGATCGGCTCGGACTCCGAGCGATGGCGGAGCTTCCTCGACGACGCCGATGAGGCCGCCAGGCGTGCCCCGCTCGGCAACTCTCATAGCTTCCTGTACGCGGTCTGGGACAGCGCCGCGTCGCCGCGTGAGCAGGCCGACATCGGGTTCGACAGCGGACCACTGACCGTCACCAGGCCCCGACTCGTGCCCGAGGAGATTATCACGGAGATCGGTTGACGTACCGGGATCGATGAAGCGTCCCTGCGGCGCATCGAGAACCTCAAGTTCCGCAATCTCATCGAGCAGCTCACCTCCAAGGTCGTGCTGTTACTGGGCCGGTTTTCGCCCGAGAGGAAGTCGGTGCTCGACGAGATGTGGGGTGAGCTGCGCCAGCTCGGTTACATGCCGGCCATCTTCGACTTCGACAAACCGTCCCGACGCGACCGCGTCGAGACCGTGACACTGCTGGCTTATCTCTCCCGCTTCCTCATCGTCGACATTACCGACGCCCGGTCCGTCCCCGCGGAGCTTCAATCCATCCTCCCAAACCTGTCCGTCCCAGTCCGACCAATCCTCGACCGTCGGGACACGCACGGTTCCTTCTCCCTCTTCGAGGAATTCGCCAAATTTGAATGGTTGCTCCTGCCCGTATTCCTCTACGATAACCCCGCCCACCTCATGGCTTCGCTGAAGACGGAGATCGTTGAACCCGCGGAGGAGTGGCTACGAGTCTGGAACCCGGCGGCACGAAGTCGGAGAAACGCCAACTCCACCGAGACACGCCGTCAAGTCAACGATGGGCCTCGCACTCCGGGTGCTGACACCCTCGTCGGGCCAGCAAGCGACAAACCGATCGCAACGGGAGACGTGGCCGAACCTGCAGCACATCATAAGTATCCGGTCGGAATTTGATGTGCTCCAAACGAGCGCGGTCTCGAAAGGGTCCACTGCGAACCGTCCTGGCGATCCGCGCTCTCATTGACCGCCGATGATCACGACCCGAGAATCACTCTCAATAGGTCCACCGGAAGATATCCCTGATTACTGGACCGGATCGTCATGCACACCGATCGGCAGGATCGGGCTCAGAACCAATCGCTCGGCCTGGAGATGAAGTCGGCGGGTATAGCGATCGAAATGCGATCAGTGAGCCTTTACGGATTTCTGGTTAACTCCCGCCTGCGAACCCGCCCAGGCCATTAGTGTTTGAAGTACCATGCGGCGGGAGGCGCATCCGTCTACCCGCCGCGCAGCGAAGGACCGAATACCGACTTGAAGCTTGGCGACGCACTCGGCGTGGTGGTCTATGTGTAGGCTCGGACTCCGAAATGACGCTTTGCCGCCTCGAATGAAGGCGATGACGACAAGTACCGAATTCCCGGGCCGGCCATTTCGTCCGAGCGGTTCCACCTCGAAACGCGCCGGCGACGATCACTCAAAACGCGATCGGCTTCTTGAGCATCCGGCGGACCGCGACGAACTGGCCGGAATGGTTCAGCGGGTGCAGGCCGGCCATGTTGAGGACCGCGGCAACCGTCGGCGCCCACTCGGGGAGCTTGCCATCGCGGTTGTCATCCAGCTCGGCGTCGCTGATGCTGTCGAGGGTCGCCTTGGTTGCGGCGCGCTGCTGGTCCATCAGCTTGACGTACTCGTCCCGGCTCTTGAACCGCGAATCGTCGCCCTCAGCCTTTTTGATGTCGTGGGCCTCGGCGAATCCGTCGGGCAGAGCCGGGGCCGAGCCCGGCTTGATCATGTCGTTGAACATCCGCTCGGCGACGATCAAGTGTCCGAGCTGGAGCGCGATCGGATGCATGCCTTCGACCGGCCGAAGCCGCAGTTCGGCATCCGAGAGATCCTTCACGTAGCTCTTGAGGATGAACTCGCTGATGTCGAGCGTGTTCCGGATGACGTCCTTGGGTCCCATGGTCTTGTCGTACTCCTGGGTAACGGGGTTATCGCATTGCTTTCGAACATCCCATTCGCTCATCGAGATGCAGCCGCTTCGGCGCGGGTCGCGGGATCCCGGGTGAACTCCGCGATGAAGAGCTGGCTCTTGTGATCGGCGGTCCGCCCGCTGGAGGTCCACATCAGCCGCTTGCCGTCGGGGCTGAAGACCGGCAATCCGTCGAATCCTTCCTGGTACGTGATCCGCTCTTCGCTGCCGCGGTCCACGTCCATTAGGTACAGCTCGTAGTTGCTATGGCCGTGCTTGCTGGTCGCGTAGATGATGTGGCGGCTGTCCGGGTACCAGTACGGGCACCAGTTCACGAATTCGTTGTTAGTCAAGGCCCGTTCCGCCGTGCCCTCCGTATTGTTTACGTAGACCTGTAGCAGGTCGTTGCTCTTTCGGTCGCTACGATAGATGATTCGCTTACCATCGGGCGAGAAGAACGGCCCGCCGTCGTACCCCTTGGCGTGGGTGATCCGGCGCGGGTTCTTGCCGTCGGCGTCCATGATGAAGATCTCGGCGTCGCCGTCGCGGAACGAGGTGAAGACGATCTTCGAGCCGTCGGCCGAATAACTTCCCTCGGCATCGTAGCCGGGCGTATCGGTCAGTCGGACGAGGTTCTTGCCGTCGAGATCGGCGGCGAAGATGTCCATCGATTCGGGGAACTCCCAACGGTATCGGGCGGTGCGGCTATAAGCCGGCCCCTTGGGCGGCTCGACGTCCGTGCTGGGGTTCAGGTGGGTCGAGGCAAAAAGAATCGACCGGCCGTTGGGGTGGAAATAGGGGCAAGTGCAGCGTCCTTTGCCCGTGCTGACCATCCGGGCCGGGGTGTCTGCTTTCAGGGCACCGAGGAAGATTTGATAGCCGTCCTCGTCGGGCTTGGGGTGGTGGAAGATCGAGGGCGGCACGTGGGAGACCGCCTGGAAGATGATCGACTGGCCATCGGGGCTGAAATAGCCCTCCCCGGCGCGGGCCAATCCGTAAGTCACCTGCTGGATCTTCTTCAGATGACGGGCTTCGAGGCGGGCCACCTCTTCGGCCGGCATCGCCGACGCGGGACCCGGGCCGCCTGCAGGATGCTGACCGCTGAGGGTCGCGGCGATCAGGAGGAACGGTGCCAGGCTGGAAGACATCGGGCCGGATCTCCGTCTCAAAGGGGCATCGGCTATGGTCGGTCACGACGGACGCGCCTAGTATATGGCGAGAGGTCAAGCTCGCCAATGGGGGCCACCCGGGACGAGGGGTCAACTGTGCGAATCTATACAAAGACGGGCGACGACGGATTCACGGGCTTGCTAGGGAGCGGTCGTGTGTCCAAGGATGACCTGCGCGTGGAGGTCTACGGCACGGTCGATGAGCTGAACGCCGCGCTCGGCGTGGTGCGGGCCCACGGGCTCGACGCCCCGGCCGACCGCCTCGTCGCCCAGATCCAGGACGAATTGTTCGTCGTCGGTTCGGCATTCGCCGACCCATCCCCACAGGGACCATTCCACAATGCCATCACGCAGCAACACGTCGGACGCCTGGAATCCATGATCGATGGGTTGGAGGACGAGCTGGAGCGACTGACCCAGTTCATCCTTCCCGGGGGCGCCTTGCCCGCGGCGCAGCTTCACCTGGCGCGGACGGTCTGCCGCCGCGCCGAGCGGCTGGCCGTGACCCTGTCGCGGCAGCCGGGCGTTGCCGTCCCGAGAGAGTTGATCGTCTACCTGAATCGGCTCAGCGATCTCTTGTTCGACCTGGCCCGCTCGGTGAATCGCCAAGCCGGTGTGGCCGACGTGCTCTGGAGAGGAATTCGCGATGGAAACGCCCCCAACGAATGATGTTGCCGATTCCCTCCACGGCAAAGTCGTGCTGATCACGGGCGGCCGTCGCGTCGGCGGCGAGCTGGCGCTGTTGCTCGCGGGTCGCGGCGCCCACATCGCCATGACCTATCACACCAGTCGCACGCGTATCGAGGCAACGATCCAGGCTGTCGAGGGCCTGGGCGTTCATGGCCTGGCCGTCGGCGCCGACCTGTCCCGGGCCGAGCAGGCCGAGGCCGCTGTGGCGCGGGTGGCCAATCATTTTGGACGCCTCGATGCACTGGTCAACATGGCCAGCGCCTTCCGGCGTACGCCGTTGGCTGATCTCTCACCTTCCGACTTCGACGAGATGATCGCGGCCAATCTCGCCGCGCCGTATCACACCGCACTTACTGTGGCGCGGGTCATGAAGGAACAATCCGCTAACGATGGGATCAAGGGGAAGATCGTCAACATCGGTGACTGGGCGACCGAGCGGCCGTACAAGGACTATCTCCCGTACCTGGTCGCCAAGGGCGGCCTGACCACGATGACTCTCGCCCTCGCGCGAGAGCTCGCCCCGCACATCCCCGTCGCGATGATCCAGCCGGCGATGATCGACCCGCCCGTCGAGCTGACCGAGGACGAGATTCAGGCCGTGGTGGCCCACACGCCACTCCGACGATTCGGATCGTCCAGCGACGTCAATCGACTGATCCTCTACTTACTCGAGGGCACGAACTTCGTGACTGGGGCGTGTTTCCGCGTCGATGGCGGACGGTTCCTCGGCGAGGCGGAATGAGCCAGGGTCCGGCCTTGGGGGAGGGAGGAGTTGAGTCTTCCTCCGTAGGATCTGTGCCGCCGTGCGCGCATCTGGGGACTCCTGGATTCGAGATTCGAGATTCGAGATTCCCAACGGAACGATTTCCGGATCTGGAATCTCGAATCTCGAATCCCTCCTGGGTTGCGGCCGAAGGCCGCGTTAGGCCCAGAGCCGGACAACGAAGCCGGGCGGCCTCAGGGCTTGGGCCGGCGACGATGAAAGCGCGTCATCGGCCTGGCCAGCATATGGTCCAGAGCCACATGCGCTTTTGCCGTCGTATCCTGGTCGTGAGAGCTGAACATGGTCCGGTCGAGTGAGTTCCGCTGACTCGCCCTACCCGCCAGGATCTTGGGCCCGAATATCTTGACGTAATTGCTACCGGACTGAGTGGCGCTGGCCGCATTCAATGGGATATGCGAGTTGTCGGTGATCCCCGATGAGCTGGCGCCTTTGATCGTCAGCCGGTAGTGATAGTGCAGGTTAAACCGCCGATTGAATGCCAGGGTGACGGTGTCGCTGGCCGCGTTGTACGCGGCCGAAGTCACAATGATTGGCGTGTGGGGACCTGAACGTTTCATCGGCCCGGCGACCTTGTAGTTCGACGCTTTCTCTGCCGTGGACGGGTCGAGCGATCCGTCGAAGTAGATAACCAGGTAGGTGGGCTGGGCGTGGTAGCCGTACCGTGCCAGGGAGACCACGGTCGGTCCGTGCTCGCTGCTGGGAGATGCTGCGACGATCACGACGTCGGCGACCACCGTGGTACTCGGTGCGTGTGTCGCGTCGCCGCTATACACCGCAGTGATCGTATGTGTGCCCGCCGGTAATGATGGGACCGTTAGTGTCGCCTGTCCGTTCTCGTCGGTCGCGGCATCCGTGTGTACCCCCCCTGAGGGCGACAGGACCGCCAGACTCGCCGATCCGACCGGAGTGACCGGCGCCGTCCCGAGCACCGTATTTCCGTCAAAGAACGTGACCGTGCCGGTCGGAGTGCCGGTGCCCGGAGGTGCGGTGATCGTCGCGTTGAACGTGATGGGCTCACCGACGTTTGTTGCCGAGGTCGATGGCTGAGCGGTCACGGCGCGTCGGTGCCGGGTTGACCGTCAGGCTTACCGGCGTCGAGGTGCTTGGGTTGAAATTGGCGTCGCCGCTATAGGACGCCGTGATCGTGTGGGAACCCACAGCCAGCAGCGTTGTGGTGGAGAAGGTCGCGTTGCCGGAGGAGTCTAGGGTTGCTCGATCGAGTACCGTGTTGCCTTCCTGAAAGGTCACGGTCCCCGACGGCACGATCCCTGAAACGCTGGTCGATACGCGTGCACTGATCGTCAACAATTGTCCGTAAACCGATGGAGATGGCGAAATGTTGACCATGACCGCGCTGTTCGCAGCCGCAACGGTGACCATGAAATCCTGAGATGCGTCGGGCGCAGACGCCGTTGCTGGCCGTGAGGATCAAGGGGAAGACCCCGACCGTGCCTGCCGCAGGCGTGCCACTGAGAGTTGCCGTACCGTCACCGTTGTCGACGAAGCTGACGCCAATGGGTAAAGTGCCGCTCTCGCTCAGGGTGGCGGTGGGAAAACTCGTACTCGTGATCGAGAACGTCCCGGCGCTGCCCACGGTGAAGGTGGTGCCATCGTCGCTGGTGATGGCGGGGGCCTGATCGACGGTGAGCGTGTAGGACTGGGTGGCCTCGGGCTCGACCCCGTTGGTCGCGGTGAAACTCAGCGTATAGGTGCCGCCGGTGCCACTGGTGGGCGTCCCGCTGAGGGTCGCCGTCCCGTTGTCGTTGTCGAGGAAGGTGACGCCGCCGGGCAGGGCGCCGCTCTCGCTCAGACTAGCGGTCAGGAAGCCGGTGGTGGTGATCGAGAACGTGCCCGCGCTGCCCACGGTGAAGGTGGTGGCATCGTCACTTGTGATGGCGGGGGCCTGATCGACGGTGAACGTGAAGGTCTGCTCGGCTTCGGGTGTGACTCCGTTGGCCGCGGAAATGCTCAGAGTATAGGTGCCGCCGCTTCCGGCGGCCGGTGTCCCGCTGAGCGTCGCCGTACCGTTGTCGTCGTCGAGGAAGGTGACGCCGCTGGGTAGGGCGCCGCTCTCGCTCAGGCCAGCGGTCGGGAAGCCGGTGGTGGTGATCGTGAAGGTCCCCGCGCTGCCTACGGTGAACGTGGTGCCGTTGTCGCTGGTGATGGCGGGGGCCTGATCGATGGTGAACGTGAAGGTCTGCTCGGCTTCGGGTGTGATTCCGTTGGCTGCGGTAATGCTCAGGGAATAAGTGCCGCCGCTTCCGGCGGCTGGTGTCCCGCTGAGCGTCGCCGTGCCATCGCCGTTGTCGAGGAAGGTGACACCGCCGGGCAGGACGCCGCTCTCGCTCAGGGCGGCGGTGGGAAAACCTGTGCTCGTGATCGAGAACGTCCCCGCGCTGCCGACGGTGAACGTGGTGTCATTGTCACTGGTGATCGCGGGGGCCTGGTTGACCGTGAACGTGAAGGACTGGGTGGCCTCGGGAGTAACGCCGTTCGAAGCGGTGAGGCTGAGCGTATAGGTGCCGCCGCTCCCGCCCGTGGGCGTCCCGCTGAGGGTCGCCGTGCCGTCGTCGTTGTCGAAAAAGGTGACGCCGCCGGGTAGGGCGCCGCTCTCGCTCAGGCTAGCGGTCGGGAAGCCGGTGGTGGTGATCGTGAAGGTCCCGGCGCTGCCCACGGTGAACGTCGTGGCATCGTCGCTGGTGATGGCGGGGGCCTGGTCGACCGTGAGCGTGAAGGACTGGGTGGCCTCGGGCGTGACCCCATTGTCCGCGGTGAGGCTGAGCGTATAGGTGCCGCCGCTTCCGGCTGCCGGCGTTCCGCTGAGCGTCGCCGTGCCATCGCCGTTGTCCAGGAAGGTGACGCCACCGGGCAGGGCACCGCTCTCGCTCAGGCCAGCGGTCGGGAAGCCGGTGGTGGTGATCGTGAACGTGTCCGCGCTGCCCGCGATGAAGGTGGCGTCATCCTCGCTGGTGATCGCAGGGGCTTCATCGACCGTGAGGGTGAAGGTCTGGGTGGCCTCGGGCTCGACCTCGTTGTCCGCGGTGATGCTGATCGTATAGGTGCCACCACTGCCACTGGTGGGCGTTCCGCTGAGAGTCGCCGTACCGTTGTCGTTGTCGAGGAAGGTGACGCCGTCGGGCAGGGCACCGCTCTCGCTCAAGGCAGCGGTGGGGAAACCCGTGGTGGTGATTGAGAACGTCCCCGCGCTGCCCACGGTGAAGGTGGTGGCATCGTCGCTGGTGATGGCGGGCGCCTGGTCGACCGTGAGAGTAAAGGTCTGCTCGGCCTCGGGTGTGACTCCGTTGGCCGCGGAAATGCTCAGAGTATAGGTGCCGCCACTGCCACTGGTGGGCGTTCCGCTGAGGGTCGCCGTGCCATCGCCGTTGTCGAGGAAGGTGACACCACCGGGCAGGGCGCCGCTCTCGTTCAGGCCAGCGGTCGGGAAGCCGGTGGTCGTGATCGTGAACGTCCCTGCGCTCCCCACGGTGAAGGTGGTGGCATCGTCGCTGGTGACGGCGGGAGCCTGATCGACCGTGAGGGTGAAGGTCTGCTCGGCTTCGGGGGAGACGCCGTTCGATGCCGTGAGGCTCAGCGTATAGGTGCCGCCGCTTCCGCCCGTGGGCGTCCCGCTGAGGGTCGCCGTGCCGTTCTCGTTGTCGAGGAAGGTGACGCCGCCGGGCAGGGCGCCGCTCTCGCTCAGGCTAGCGGTGGGGAAGCCGGTGGTGGTGATCGTGAACGTGCCCGCGCTGCTCACGGTAAAGGTGGTGGCATCGTCGCTGGTGATGGCGGGGGCCTGATCGATGGTGAACGTGAAGGTCTGCTCGGCTTCGGGTGTGACTCCGTTGGCCGCGGTGATGCTCAGGGAATAAGTGCCGCCGCTTCCGGCGGCCGGTGTCCCGCTGAGGGTCGCCGTGCCGTTCTCATTGTCCACGAAGCTCACACCGCCGGGCAGGGCGCCGCTCTCGCTCAGGCCAGCGGTCGGGAAGCCGGTGGTGGTGATCGTAAAGGTGCCGGCGCTGTCCACGGTGAAGGTGGTGGCATCGTCGCTGGTGATGGCGGGGGCCTGGTCGATCGTGAGCGTGAAGGTCTGCTCGGCCTCGGGTGTGATTCCGTTGGCTGCGGTAATGCTCAGCGAATAAGTGCCTCCGCTTCCGGCGGCCGGTGTCCCGCTGAGCGTCGCCGTCCCGTCGTCGTTGTCGAGGAAGGTGACACCACCAGGCAGGGCGCCGCTCTCGCTCAGGCTAGCGGTCGGGAAGCCGGTGGTGGTGATCGAGAACGTCCCCGCGCTGCCCACCGTAAACGTCGTGCCGTTGTCGCTGGTGATCGCGGGGGCCTGATCGACGGTGAGGGTGAAGGTCTGCGTGGCCTCGAGCTCGACGCCGTTCGAAGCGGTGAGGCTCAGCGTATAGGTGCCGCCGCTGCCACCGGTGGGCGTTCCACTCAGCGTCGCCGTGCCGTTCTCATTGTCCACGAAGCTCACACCGCCGGGCAGGGCGCCGCTCTCGCTGAGGGAGGCGTTGGGAAAACCCGTACTGGTGACCGAGAACGTGCCGGCGCTGCCCACGGTGAACGTCGTGTCATTGTCACTGGTGATGGCAGGTGCCTGATCGACCGTCAGTGTGAACGTTTGCGTGGCGTCGGGCTCGATTCCGTTCGATGCCGCGATGGTCAATGTATAGGTGCCGCCACTCCCTGCGGCCGGCGTTCCGCTGAGCGTCGCCGTACCGTTCTCGTTATCCACGAAGCTGATGCCGCCCGGTAGCGCGCCGATCTCGTTCAGGGTGGGAGTTGTGTAGCCGGTCGTGGTGACCGAGAACGTCCCCGCGGTGCCCACGGTGAACGTCGTGCCGTTGTCGCTGGTGATCGTGGGGGCCTCATTGACAATGAGCGTGAAGCTCTGGGTGGCCTCGGGCCCGACGCCGTTCGATGCCGTGAGGTTCAGCGTATAGGTGCCGCCGCTGCCACTCGTCGGGGTCCCGCTGAGCGTCGCCGTGCCGTCCTCGTTGTCCACAAAAGTGACGCCGCCCGGTAGTGCACCACCCTCGCTCAGGGAGGCGGTCGGGAATCCGGTACTGGTGACCGAGAACGTCCCCGCGCTGCCCACGGTGAACATGGTGCCGTCGTCGCTGGTGATCGCTGGTACCTGGTTAACCGTGAGCGTGAAGGTCTGGGTGGCGTCGGGCTCGACGCCGTTCGATGCCGTGATGGTCAGCGTGTAGGTGCCGGCGCTGCCACTCGTGGGCGTTCCGCTGAGCGCCGCCGTGCCGTTCTCGTCGTCGACGAAGGTGACGCCGCCGGGTAGGGTGCCACTCTCGCTCAAAGCGGCGGTGGGGAAGCCGGTGGTGATGACGGTGAACGTCCCCGGGCTGCTCACGATAAACGTGGAGCTATCGTCACTGGTGATGGCGGGGGCTTCATCGACGGTAAGCGTGAAGGTCTGGGTGGCCTCGGGTGTGACTCCGTTCGATGCGGTAATGGTCAGCGTATAGGTGCCGCCGCTGCCACTCGTCGGGGTCCCGCTGAACGTCGCCGTGCCGTTCTCGTTGTCGAGGAAGGTGACACCACCAGGCAGGGCGCCGGTCTCGCTCAGGGAGGCGGTTGGGAAGCCGGTGGTGGTGATCGTGAACGTGCCCGCGCTGCCCACGGTGAAGGTGGTGGCGTCGTCGCTGGTGATGGCGGGGGCCTGATCGACGGTGAGTGTGAAGGTCTGCGTGGCGTCGGGGGAGTTTCCGTTGGACGCGGTAATGTCCAGCGTATAGGTGCCACCACTTCCACTGGTAGGCGTTCCGCTGAGCGTCGCCGTCCCATTCCCGTTGTCGACGAACGTGACGCCACCGGGCAGGGCTCCGCTCTCGCTGAGGGCTGCGGTGGGATTGCCCGTCGTTGTGATCGAGAACGTCCCCGCGCTGCCCACCGTGAACGTGGTGGAGTCGGCGCTGGTGATTGTCGGCGCCGTCTCAGACTGCACCTCGACGGCGCCGATATCGACCGTACTGTTAGAGTTTCGGGGCAGGCCGCGCTGATCGATCGTCAGGTCGGAGGCCGCGGCGTTGTTACCGGCGTCGATGGCCGGGCTGCCGGCTGTGGGGAGCATCGTTTCCGTGGGCCCCGTGTTATCGGCCAGGCTGCCCAGGAGGGGATTGGCGGTGCTAACGATGCTACCCGAGAAGTTAGTGGCGGAGCGGATCAGGTTGCCAGCACCGGAGGTGGAATCGGTGCCGCCTCCGTTGGCACTGGCGGCGAAGTCTGAGGTCGTGTTGGTGCTCTGGCCGATGATCGTGTTGTTGATCGTCGCCGTGGCGGTGGCGTTGTCGCCGTAGACATAGACGCCGTCTCCCGCGTTGGCGGTGTTGATCGAGATCGTGGCGTTGAGGGCGTTCAGGGTGCCGTTGAGGCTGAAGATGGCGCCGCCGAGACCCTCGCCGTTGTTGGCGCCCGTGCCCCCCTGGGCCGTGTTGCCCGTAAGCGTGCTGTTGGTGACGGTGACGGTACCGCCATCATTGAAGATGGCCCCCCCCATGCCGGCTCCGCCACCACCCTTTTTCCCGCCGCTATTGGTCCCTCCGCCGGCGCCGTTGCCGCCGCCGAACCCACCGACGCCGCCGGCGCCCGTGTCTCCGGTATAGGAATAGATCCCGCCGCCGCCACCACCGCCGCCGAACCCTCCCGCGCCGCCGGCGCCGCCGGTGCCGTTGTTCGATTCCGCTCCACCACCGCCGCCGCCACCGGCGCCGAACCCTCCCGCGCCGCCCGCTCCACCGTTCACGTTGGTGGTCTCACCGCCGCCACCGCCGCCGCCGCCGCCGAATCCGCTATCGCTCGCGGCCGTGCCACTCCCGCCCGCCACCGCCTTGCTGCCGCCGCCGCCGCCACCACCCAGCGTCCCACTGCTCCCCGCTGACGCCTGGGTCCCCGACTGATTGGCTCCGCCGACTCCGCCCGTGTTTCCACTGGCGCCGGCCCCCGCACCGTCAACCCCGCCGCCGCCACCGGCGCCGTAGTCGGCGCCAACGCCGCCGTTGTAAGCGGCCGAGCCACCACCACTGCCGCCAAACTGAGTTCCCGCAAGGCTCGAGTTGCCCCCAATGGCCGTGTTTCCCGAAAGGGTGCTCTGGACGACGTTCAGGGTCCCCTCGTTGAAGATGGCGCCCCCCAGTCCCGCACCGCCGCCGCCGCCGCCGCCGCCGCCGGAGCTACCGCTCACGCCGCCGCTGCCGCCGGCGCCGCCTTGGGCCAGCCCGTCCGTGAGCGTGATATTCTCCAGCGTCAGTGTGGCGGTGCTGGACGACGGCAAAGAGGCGCCGCGCCCCGTTGCCGCTCAGTGTCAACAATGGGGCGTTGGAGCCATCGATGGTGATGTTATCGTTGTTGATGACAAGGGCCGTCGGTCCGTAGGCGGTGTCCGAGTCGTTACTGGTCAGGGTGATCGTCTCGCCGGCGAGGCTGGCGTCGAAGTCGATCGTGTCCGCCTCGTCATTCTCTGCGGCGTCGAGGATCGCCTGTCGCAACGTATTCGATCCGGAGTCGGCGGTGCTGCTGACGGTGAACGTGGCGAGGAGCCGCCGGTCCTCGAGCGTCTCCATGTGGAGCAAGCGGCGGCGCGCCGTTGCTTTGCGGGCTTTCTTGCTTCGACGATCGCTATGATGAATTCTCATGGCACCACAACCCGGTACAGTGTGATCGGATCAAGCACAAGATCGGCGCGAGGACGGAAATCGCAACGAAGCGGGCACGTCCGCGAGGGCGGCATCCGGCAGGACGAACGAATCGGCCAGCACCGCCCTGTCGTCATTGAGCAGCTCCGGGAAGCGGAACTGGGGTACAACCTGGACGGCGAAGATCTCCTGGAGGGCGTCCTCGAATCTCACGAACGCGACAGTCCGACCCGAGCGGAGGTCGACCACCCAGACGCCACAGTGGCGCTCCGCGGATCCGTCGGTGATGGGGAGACCGGAAAAGACGGACGACTCGCGAACCTGCGAGAGTCCGATGAAGGCGTAGTCCCCGTAGAAATCCAGTCCGCGAGTGAAGCCCGGTAGCTCGGCGATGGGCTCGTAGCGTCCGGCGCGTTCATCGATGTATCCGAAAGTCCCGGCACCCGACTCGAGCAACCAGATTCGACCGTCATGGGCTCGGGGCGAATGTGGCATCGCCAGGTCGCGGACCAGCACCTCGCCGCGTCCTGCATCCAGCAGTATGCCTCCGTGGCACTTGTCGGCCCGCCAGCCGTTGGGGGAGTCCGTCTCGCCGAGTGCGGTGACCAGGCAGCGGCCATCGGGGGTGAACCCGAGCCCGTTGAGATGACAGCGATCTTCCGGAGCCAGGCCGGAAATGAACGCCGGTCGCCAGCGCGGCACGAAGCTGTGCCATCGGTCGCGGGTACACAAGCAGGAGAAACGCGTGTTGACGAACCACAATTCGCCGTCGTGCCAGGCCATCTCGTGGATCAGGACGTTGCCCGTCAGATGTCCCGATCGTGGCAGAAAACAGGCGTCGTGCTTTCCGGCGGGCTGGAGTCGGCGAGCCAGTGCGGGGACATTGTGGTATTCCCAGATTTCGATTCCCGCACCGATGGCGAGCCGGTCCCCGTCCACGGCCAGTCCCATCGGCTTGTTAAATCCCCGGAAATGGGTGTTGAGCACATCACCTTCGGCGCGCAGGATCACCAACTTTCCGGCCTGGTAGGTGGTCACCAGAAGCGAGATTCCCAGATGATCGAGGAGGTTGGGAAACGTGGTCGTATGGGCGCTGGAGAGCGGGAACGTGTGAGTAGGCAATTCCTGGCAGATCATGGCATCACCCGCAATGAGTGACTGAGAATCGTTGCGCCAAGGTCGGACGAAGAGCGACTCCGCCTGACAAGATCAACCTAGAACATCGATTCAGCCGGGGCGACAAACTCCGGTCGAACCGCTCGAGATCATGAGAAAACTCGAGATGGCCGGGATATGAGGAGCCGGAGACGGTCCAGGCGCTGGCGTGATCCGAGACCGGCAGGCACGCCCAGGGATGGCCTCGCCCTGGCCCCGGGGAACTCGCCCCGTACATCCTCGTCGCGATGATCCAGCCGGCGATGAGCGACCCGTCTTCCGACCTCACCGAAGATGAGATTCAGGCCGTGCTGGTCCTACACGCCGCTCTGACGCTTCGGATCCGCCAGCGACGTCAATCGACTGATCGTGTACCTGCTCGAGGGCACGAACTTCGTCACCGGGGCGTGTTTCCGCCTCGACGGCGGACGGTTCCTCGGCGAGATGGAATGACCGCCCATCTCGATCAGGCAAATCCCACCTTTTCGACGAGCCCGCTCGGACAAGCGCTGACCACTTGTTTTTCCCATGCCGATCCATTAGATGTGTGTGTTGTCGAACGAGCGGCCTGCTCCCTGCACCCTCGACCATGTCGTTCGGAGAGCCAGGCGGTGGGAGTGAACCATGTCTCGAGATTCCGTCGGCCGATTGGAACAAATCATTGAGATCGCGGACCGATTCGAGGCGGCGTGGCGGAAGGGGCTACGTCCTCGGATTGAGGACTTCCTGAATGCCGTCCCGCAATCACATCGGGCCGAGGTGTTGCACGACCTGTTGTGCATCGAGTTGGAGGTTCGCCGCGAGGCGAACAAATCTCCGGGACGGGAGGAGTATCGGGAACGGTTCCCGCTGGATGGCGGGTTGCTGGACGACCTCTTCGCCGGCCGATCCATCGGGCGCACGATCCCACCATCGCGGTCGGCGGATTCGCGGGAATCGACCATGCCGGTGGTGCCGGGGTATCGCATCGTGCGGCTGCTGGGCTCGGGAGGCTTCAGCGAGGTCTGGCTGGCCGAGGACTTGAACGTATTCCAGCGCGAGGTCGCGCTCAAGATGATCCGGCCTCGCGCCGCGACGGAGAAGCGCCGGGATCTCCTGGACGCACTGCGGAATGAGGCCGAGCTGCTGGTCAGCGTCCGCCACCCCAATCTCGTCCAGGTCCTTGGCTGGCTGGAATCCGACGACGACCCCGTGCTGGTGCTCCAGTATGTTCCTGGCGGCTCGCTGGCCGATCGGCTGGATCGGGAGGGCCCGCTCAACTGGCAGGCGGCGGCGCGTTACGTGGCGGATGTGGGCGAAGGACTGCTTTCGGTGCATGCGCGAGGGATCGTCCACCGCGACGTCAAGCCCGGCAACATGCTGTGGGACCCGGAGATCGACGAGGCGCTCTTGACCGACCTGGGAGTGGGTGCCCGACTGGCCGAGCCCTCCGGACTCGCCGGGACGACTCCTTACATGGCGCCGGAGGCGTTCGACGGCCAGGTCAGCCCGGCGCTGGATGTCTACGGCCTGACGGCGAGCTTATTCACCCTCGTCACGGGGCAGAAGCCGTTCCGCGGCCCGACGATCGCCGATCTGCGCCTCCAGGCGCAACGCGGGCTCCCCGATCCCGATCCGCGGTGCGCGGTCCTGCCCGAGCCCCTGGAGCGGGTCGTCCGCAGCGGCCTATCCGCCGAGCCTAACAGCCGGCCAGGCCTGGCGGAATTCGTCTCGATCCTGCGCAGTCAACTCAATCAGCTCCTCGTCGATACGCTGTCGATGAAGACACCCCTCCTGAGTTCTGAACCGACGACCGAGCCCGCGCCGGGCCGCTTGCCACCGCAGGCCCCCGAGCCAACGACCGAGCCTGGCCCACTGCTCTGGCCCGGTGGGACTTCGCCTGATCGTCAGACAGCAACTCGGTCCGAACCGGTTCGTCCCGATCGCGGCGACGAGCGGTTCGAAGGTCTTCGTGACCACACGCGACATGAGGAAGGTCCCGCCGCCCCCGGAGCAGGTTCGACTCCGGACCGGCGATCGCATGCGGATCGAGACCGTGGCCGACCGCGCGGGTTACATCACGGTCTTCAACGTCGGACCGACCGGCAACTTGAGCCTCCTCTATCCCGACGACTCGGCGGTGAGCGGCATGTTCACGGCGCCGCTGATCCCGGCGAACAAGACGATCCAGGTCCTGGACGTCGAGATGACGCCCCCGGCCGGGCCGGAGCGGCTGTTCGCCGTCTGGAGCCGCCAGCCCCTGCCGCTCCGCCTCGATCGGCTGCACAGCTTGGTCGAACCGAAGGGGAAGAAGACGCCCGCATCCCGGCCCTATATCGCGACCCGCGACATGAAACGCGTTCAACAGTCGGTCCAGCAACTCCAGCCCGGGGACTGGCACGCGGTGGTCCTGGAGCTCGAACACGAAGGGTGAGTGGTCATCGGTCGGATTGGCCCGGCGGGCGCGACGGATTCGTCCCGACCCACCACCGACGAAACCGATCCCAGAGCCCCGGGCGGTCAACTCCGACCGGGTCTCGCCTGTTCTGGTCCGGCGGGGATTGGCTCGCCGCCGGTGGGGTCGCGCCCTCCTCGACAGGCTCATCCACCCCCTGGCCGCCGAGAAACTGCTCGAGTGCTCGGGCGAGGTCACTCGCACTCGCGTAACGCCGGCCCGGGTCCTTCTCCAGGCATGTCAGGCAGATCCGCTCCAGAGGTCTCGGGATCCCAGGTTGGATCTGACGGGGCGGAACGGGCGCCTCGCCGAGGACTCTGTGGAGCGTGGCGATCATCGATTCGCCCTGGAAGGGGCGGCGCTGGGTGAGGCACTCGTAGAGAATCGTCCCCAGGCCATAAACATCCGTGGGCGCTTCCGATCTCCTGGGGATCCCCGCGGACCTGCTCCGGAGCCATGTAGCCGGGCGTGCCGATCGGCCGGCCGACCTCCGTCCGCACCTCGTCCGCTTCGATCTGGTAAGCGAGCCGCGCGAGACCGAAGTCCGAGATCTTGGTCAGACCATTCTCGGTCATGAGGATATTCGCGGGTTTGAGATCACGATGGATGACCCCCTGCTCGTGCGCCGACTGGACCGCCTGAGCGAGTCCCAGTACCAGCCGAGCGGCCGACTCCGGCTCCATCGGCCCTCGACTCCGCAACAGCCCAGACAGGGTCCCGCCGCCGACGTACTCCAGGGCAAGAAACAGCGTGTCCTCCTCTTTGCCGATATCGTAGATCTGCATGATCCCCGGATGGCGCAGGCCGGCCACGGCCCGTGCCTCGCGGAGGAAGCGTTTCATCGCATTTCCAACGGTCGGGCCGGCACCCTCCATGACCTTGAGTGCGACCTGGCGGCGCAAGCTCAGGTCCAGGGCGAGGTAAACCGACCCCATGCCGCCGCGGCCGAGCAGCCGGATGATCTCGTAACGGCCGAGCCGATGCGGGAGAGACTCCAGGCCGACCCGGGCCGGTCCGGGAGTCGCCCCCGTTGACGGTGCCATGGTGTTGGGATCGAACGAGACGATCGATACGGCATCCTGGAGTCGTTGGGAAATGGGAACGCCAGAGACCGAAGAATCGAGGGCTTCCGCCTCCGGTCGTGGCGTCCGCGGTTCCGGTGACGGAGTCGGTTCCCGAGTGGCCGGAGCCGATGATCCGGGCGTCCCGATTTGGGAACTCTCGAGGCTTGAGGGGTCGTCGATCGCCCTCAGCTCCTGTTCGCGGCGGCTATCCAGGTCATCAAGGCGACTTCCGGCAGCGTCGTCCGGCAAGTTGGATGCTTCCACGAATCCCGGCTGGAGCCTACCCAGTCCCGTGCAGGCATCCCAGCCAGGGCCCGGCAAGTCGGACACGTCCACGAATCCCGGCTGAAGCCCGTCGAGGTCGCGGAGAAGATCTCGGGCCGTCGCGTGGCGATCGGACGGCGCCTTCGCGAGCAGTTTCAGGAGCAGGGCATCGCCGGAGCCGAGCCGGCTCCGGTGATGACGGGGCGGCTCTAACGGCGAGTGCAGGTGCATCGCCGCGAGCTCGAACGGGTTGTCGGCGACGAACGGCGGCCGGCCGCAGGCCAGTTCGTAGGCGACGCACCCCAGGCTGTAGAGGTCGGCGGCCGGTCCGCCCGCACCGGTCCCCTGGAACAACTCAGGCGCGGCGTATCGGTAATCGTAGGACAATCGCTCCATCGAGGCTCCCAGGGCCGGGATCGGGAGCATCGGATCGCCGAGCACGACGCGACCGTCACTCGCCAGGAAGATGTTGGATGGCTTGACACCGCCATGGACCATTCCCGATGAATGGAGCGCGTCCAGCGCCGCGGTGACTCGCTTCAAGATCGAGACGATTTCGGGCTGGCGATAGGAACAGCCCGCGAAGAGCGAGGAATGCAACGTTGTCCCGTCAACATGATCGCGGACCACGAAATAGAGGTCATGTTCGGGGAAAGCGCGGACCTCGCGGGTCAACACGAGGTTCTGATGGACGATCTTCCGGGACTGTCGGCCGATGTCGAGGAACTTCGTCCGGATCGTGGGCTGGCCGGCGAACTCGGGCCGCAGCACCCGGACGACGACTCCGAACTCGTCGTCCTCGTCGGTCGCCGCATAGGCCGACGTGAACAGGCCCTGTCCGAGCACGCGGGTCAGCCGGAGCGGGCTCTGGATCGCGCGGAAGACCGCGGCGGCCTTCTCCATCCCCAGGACCAACCGCTTACGATCGAGTATCAGGATCGCCTGGGTGCGCAGGTCGCCCCCGAGGAAGACCACCAGGCGGTCCAGGAGCGCCACGACGTCGCGATGCGACTCGAACGCGGCGAGGCCTTCGAGGATCGTCCGGAGCGCGGTCCCGCCGCCCTGGCGGGCCAGGGCGAGGACCGCCGTCGAGGTCTTCTCCCAGCCCAGGGCGCAGGGCGGCCTTCTTGGCTTCGTCCCGGACGACGTCCGACGCATGCACCAGCCCGCCGAAGATCTCGGGCACCGCCGCCGGGTCGCGCGTGCGACGCAGCTCGGCCAGCCGGGCGATCACGGCGTCGATCGGCCTGGGCTGCCCCTCCCGTACGTCAAAGACATTCGTATCGTCGCAGTCGCGGTCGCCCATCTCGACCCACGGCGGTGGCTCGGTGATGTTCTGCGGGGCGGCGCCGAGCGGCCCCACGGGAGGAGGCGTGGCGAGGAAGGCGCCTCCCGGCCCGATCGAGCTGCTCCAGGGCCGCTGCACGACGCCGACGGCTTGGGCATCCCGCTCCACAGCTTCCGCGACGTATTCGAAAAGTTCGGCGAGACCCACCTTTCCATCGCCGTCGCGGTCGCCCGCCCCGCGGATGCCTTCCAGGAGGTGATAGGTGAAGAGCCCGTGTCCCCACGTCTCGGCCTCGACGGAGACCTGCCCGTCGTCGCACGAGGCGATCAGATATCGCCCCCGGCCGGCCAGCGACTCGAGCATCGCCGGCCGGATTCGCATATCCCGCATGGCGGCTCCTGCCGGCAATCCGCTCCGCGCGATGACCTTGGCAGCGTGGCAGCAGTCCAGGCAGACCACGACCGTGGGAGCGGCGATCGCCTCGATCCAGCACCGCCAGGTCCGTCATGAGGATTCCCCGGGTTACGAGATCCTCAGGATCCGCGTCATAGGGGAGCAGATAACCTTCCTCGCGCCGCCCGACGGCGTGGACCGTCCCGTGTCCGGCGAAGTAGATCACGGCGATCTCGGCCCCCCTGGCCTGTTCGGGCAGCCACTTGGAGAGGTGTTGGGCGACGGCGTCGCGGCCTGCGTCTGAATCTGTGAGCACCTTGACCCTTTGGGAGGGGAAGCCGCACGTCTCGGCATCGATCAGGATGCCCCCCACTGCCTCCGCATCGCGCGCGGCGAACCGGAGTGGCCAGACCTGCTCCGAGTGCAGGTACTGGCCGACCCCGATCACCAGCGCCGCACCGACACGCCCCCCAGCCGTCGTCATCCCCGATACCTCACCAGAGGCCATCTCGGCGATCCGCCGGCGCAGGCACTCCTCACCCAGACCGGGAATCTCGTCGCCGAGCACCGCGACCCCGACACCTCCCGATAGTATATCCGATCGCTCCCCGCTGATCCGCAACGAAGGTCGTTCGGAAGCTCGGCATTCCTCGCGGGCGATTGAACCGGATGGTACCGGATGAGAAGATCATGGTCGGGTGTGAATCGCTCACATCGCGGAGGAGGACCATGCCGCGTTCCAGGCACTCGCTCTATCGGGTCCACGATGTGATCCTCGCGGTCGCGCTCACCGCGATCGGCCTGGCGTGGGTGCGCGGCGAATGGCAGTCGATCCGCCAGCGGGCGGGTCGTATTCCGGGGTGGTCAATCCGAATTCCCTTGACCGTCAGCGGCTACTGGTCTTCGAGTCGGATTCGGGGATGGGCTTATACTCCGCCCAACCCGGTTGGCGACAGCCCTCTCTATCGATCCGCTCGCTCGGTGGTCGCGACCGCGTTGTATGTCGTGACGGGTGTGGCCTGCCCGTGGATGGTCTATCTCCTCTACCGCTCGAGGCGGGGCGGACGTACCTGGCGTTTCGGCCGCGTGCGACGGCCCGGTGCCGTTGCCTGTCTCGCCGCGACGGTCGTGCTGCCCTTCGAATTGGTTCTCGCAACCCTCGGCCCGACCTGATTCCTGCAAACCAACGTCTGGTACAAGACCGATGTCCGGGAGGTGGAGATGCGGCACCTTTCCTCGAGTGACTGGCCCCCTCGGGATCTCGACGCCCCTTTCTTCAACATGCTCGACGGCATGCCCCGTCATGCCGGCCTCGTCGTCGCGGGCTCATGGCTCGCACTGATCCTCGCCGGGAGATGGCGTCCCGAGCGGAATTGGCTCGATCGCGCGGGGCGGACGCTCGGATGGTTCTGGATCCTCGCGGCCGTGTATTTCCTCCTGCTTCCGATGTGAGATTCGGGTCCGGTTGACACGCCAGGCTCTCGCAATACCGCCAGCTACGCGGACTTTCGGGACAAACTCCGAGCCCAATCCGTCTCGGGATTTTTACAAAGTTTAGAAATCTCCAGAGATCTTGATTGACATTGTAAAATGTCCTCGCCCATAATCGTTCTACGGCTTCAGGAGGTTTCTCACCCATTTCGATGGACGCCGAGCGATCAGTCAGCGACCAATGACTTATCGAGTTTGGTACAGTGGTGCTGGTGATCCTCAAGTCAGAGTCATCGCGGCCAAGAACGATTTCGGCCTCGATTTCCTGGATCCACAAAACGATTTCGGCAGTGACTTTCCACGTCGTCTTGTGGACTCATTACCGGCCCGCGTCACCATCGGGCAAGGAGCGAATCGTGCTTTCGCTTGAGATCGATCCCCGCGTGCTCGGCCAGCGGATCGTCGAGGCTCGCAAGGCTCGCGGCAAGACGCAGGAGGATGTCGCCGAGTTCCTCGGTTACAGCCGGCCGACGTATATCGCCATCGAGAAGGGCGAGCGCCCAGTCAAGCCCGACGAGATCATTAAGCTCGCCTCGTACTTCGGCCGGAAGGTCAACCAACTGGTCAGGCCGGGGGAGCCGGTGACGGACTTGCAGCCTCATCTGCGGGCCGTAGTGGACCGCATGAAGCCGGCAGAGCGGACCGGCCTGAACGCCGCCATCGATCAATTCCAGGCACTCGCCGAGGATTATCGTGAGCTCGAGCGGATCATGAATGCCCCGCTCCGGACCACCTATCCGCCGGAGGTCGCGCTCAACCCGAGGATTGACCCGACCGAGCAGGCCGAAGTTGCCGCGGAGCAGGAGCGGAAGCGCCTTGGGCTAGGCGACCAGCCGGTGATCTCCCTGCGCAATACGCTCGAACGGCTGGTCGGTCTCCGGATTTTTTGCTCCGGCGATCTGCCCTCGAATATCGCGGGGATGTATGCCTATTCGAGCGAGCTCGGGGCGTGCATCTTGATCAATCGCAAGCATCCTCCCGAGCGGCGGCGGGTCTCGATGCTTCATGAATATGGCCACCTTCTGCTGAGCTCCGATCGCTACAAGCCGGGCATCGATTACCTGACCGCTCCGGGCCGAAAGCCCGCCAACGAGCGGTTCGCCGAGGCGTTCGCCCTGAGCTTCCTCATGCCCGCCACCTCCGTCCGGGAACAGTTCCAGGAGACGGTGGCGACGACCGGCGACTTCCGGGTTGCCGACCTCTGCCGCATGAAGCACTCGTACTGCGTCTCCCTGGAAGCGATGACCCTGCGCGTCGAGGAATTGGGCCTGATCTCCAGGGGGATGTGGGAGCATTTGAAGGAGTCGCAATTCGCCCCACGCAAGGCCGAAGCGATGCTGGGCCTGCCCTCGCACCCCGTGAACGACGACATCGTCCCGGAGCGCTACCGATATCTCGCCGTCTCGGCGTATGAGCGCGGGGATCTCGGCGATAGCGACCTCGCCCATTACCTGCGGTGCGACGTGGTGACGGCTCGTGAGATCGTGGCTCAGACCCTGAGCAGTCGCGAGATCGAGCCTTCGGGTGAAGAGCGAACGATCAAGATGGACTTTCCGTTTTCTTTGCTGGATCAGACCCGGTGAGCCGTAAACGACGCACGACGCCTTCAACACCAGCCACGATCGACGCCTGTTGCCTGATCGACCTGCTGGCATCGGGGCGGGCCGAGGAGATCCTGCGAGCCACCCGGTTCGCCTGGCATCTACCTGTCGCCGTGCAGGGTGAGGTCCAATACGTACGGCAGCATGACCCGGCGCAGCCGGGTCACGTCATCGCGGTCCCGGCTAATCTGACTCCCTTGCTCTCTTCCGGCGTGCTGACCTTGTGTCAGCCCGATGACCTCCAGGAGCAGGCCCGATTCGTCGATTACGCCGCCCGGTTCCGTTCCGACGGCGAAGCCATGTGCCTGGCCATCGCCGAGGCTCGGGGATGGCCCGTGGCGACCGACGACCGCAAGGCAATCCGCGTTGCCTGCCAGGCGGGACTGACCGCGTTGTCGTGCCCCGAGTTGATTAAGGCCTGGGCCGTCACAATCCGGCCAGATCGCACAACCCTCATCCGTGTCCTGACCGACATCCAGACCTTCGCGCACTTCCGGCCGACGCCGACAATGCCCGAGGCGGACTTGTGGATCCGGCAGATCCCCGGTCCGTGAATCATCCACTTAAGCGGTCTGGTGACACCGATCAGGAAATCAGGGTTCTCCCGCACTCCTGATGACGCTGGTGCCACACAGGCCCGGAACGACCGAGAATCCCGTTCAGATGGCGGACTCCTGCGCGAGTTTGCGGTCGTGGATCATCAAATGTGAGGGAGAGCCGAAATCAGAGCCAATTTCGATCGTTTGGAGAGAGCCACAAGAGCCGTCCTCGATCCTGGTCTTCCTTGTGAAACGCTTTCCAAAAGCCGTTTCGTCCTTTGTCTTGTTCCACTGGAGAGCCATGCGGGCATCGATTTGGTTCCTCGTTTCGATCGAACGAGGAGTCCCCATGCCGGATTGATCACCTCGGTCCTTGACTGACATGAGCTAGTTTGGACTTGGACTCTTATCGCTTTCTGGCCCGCCCTGCCTGTGGCCTTCCGAAGAAGGAAATGGTCGAGAACCAACGGCCTCTCGTGTCCGAGAGTTCAGGAAATGTTGAGTAACTCCTGCGCCTTTGGTCTTGAAAGTCGCAATCCTTGCGTCTTCCAGCCGATGCTGATGCGTCGTACGCCACGGAACGGAGGCTTGCCCACCGTGGAATTCCTCGAGTTCTACCTCAAACTGGGCAAGTTCTCTCCTGCGCGCAGGTGCGCCTTTGTACAGGAAATGCGCACCCGACGCTTCCCTTCACCGGGTCGCTCATCGTGCCGCGGCGAACGGCTCGACCGGCATCTCCAGGTCCAAGAGCAGCAGCCGGAAGTCATCCCGGTCTCGGAGCGGCGCCAGGTCGGGGTCCGTGCGAAGCTTGGCCAGGTCGTGAAAGCCCGCGGCGACGGCCTGGCGCAGGGCGGCCACGGCCCGGTCGGCGGTGGCCGCGGTGTAGGCGGCGGAGAGACCGGACCTGGAGTCGGCGGCGGCCGCCGCGAGCAGGGTGTAATTGCGAGCTAGCTCGTAGCGGGCTTCGATGTCCGGCTCGGCGATCGCCTCCCATAGCGTGGCCGCCCTTTTAAGGGGCTCGACCGCGGCGGCCCGGCGGCCGGCGCGGTGCTCGGCGCGCCCCAGTCCGGTCAGGGCGGAGGCCAGTTCCCTTCGGTAGGCGCTTATCGTGGGGTGGTCGTGGGCGAGCCGCTCGTGAATCGCGAGGCTCTCCCGGAATCGGGCAATCGCCGTGTCGAAGCGACCCGCCTCCGTGTCGACGTCGCCGAGGCTGGTCAAGCTCACGCCGATTGCATTCCGCCACGCCGGATTTCCCGGCTCGGCCTCGGCCAGCTTCTGCCGGATCGCCAGGGCCTTCTGGTGCTCGGACTCCGCCGCCGCCGGCTTGCCCGTCTGGGGCAGAATGCAGCCGAGATTGCTATGGCAGTCGGCCAGGGCGTTGCGGAATTCGGTGACAGCGGGGTTGTCGTCGGCCAGCTTCTGCCGGATCGCCAGGGCCTTACGGTACTCGGTCTCCGCCTCCGCTGCCTTGCCCGTCGGGAACAGGAGGTAGCCGAGGGCTTCGTGGCTGTACGCCAGGGCACTGCGGAATTGAGTGACGGCGGGGTTGTCGTCGGCCAGCTTCTGCTCGATCGCCAGCGCCTTCCGGTGCTCGGCCTCCGCCTCAGACGGCTTGCCGGTCTGCGACAGGAGGATGCCAAGGCAGACGTGGCTCATCGCCAGGTCGCTGCGAAATAGGGTGACAGCGGGGTTGTCGTCGGCCAGCTTCTGCCGGATCGCCAGGGCGTTCCGGTGCCCGGCCTCCGCCGCCGAAAGCTTGCCCGTCTGGGAGAGGAGGATGCCGAGATTGAAGTGGCTCTGCGCCAGGGCGCTGCGGAATTCCGTGACGGCGGGGTTGTCGTCGGCCAGCTTCTGCCGGATCGCAAGGGCCTGTCGGAACTCGGCCTCCGCCTCCGCTGGCTTGCCTGTTTGCCACAGGAGGGCGCCAAGCCGGTTTATCGTGGCGGAGAGGTCGCGCCGGGCCTCGTTGGCGGCGCTCGGGAGTTCGGCCAGCGATTCCTGGTCGACACGCGCCAGACGGTACACGGCAAGCGCCTCTTCCGAGCGGCCGATCGTCGAGAGGAACCAGCCTAGACGCGAACGACAGTCCGCCAGCGCAGACAGGGTTTCCGGCGTCGAGGGCGCCAGTGCGGCCAGCCGGCGCTCGGCCTCTTGGTAGGCTCCCAGCGCCTCGTCCGTCGCTCCGGTCGCCTCCAGCAACGATGCGACGCTCGTGAGGCTGCGGCCCACGTCGGCGCGGGTCTCGGCCTCGGCCCCCGGCTCCGACGCAAGCTCCCGGCGCCGCGATAGCACCTTCCGGTGGGTCGAGAGCGCATCCTCCTTACGACCGATCTTCGCGGTCAATTCGGCCAGCTCGAAGGTCGCTTGATTGAGCGCGCGTCGCGAAGCCAAGTCCGTCTCCCGGCCCAGCAGGGCGCCCAGCCGGCCGTAGAAGTCGGCCGCCGATGTCAAGAGCCGCTGGCGCAGGTCCTTGAACTTCTCCTCCTTGAGCAAGAAGTCCTCGCTGACGCCCGTGTGAAAAGTCTTGATCGCCTCGGTCGCCAGCGCGTACCGCTGTTCCACCCGCTGGTTGGCTTCCGACAGCGCGGCATTGGCCCGGGTCTCGTTCACCAGAGACCGAGCGATCGCCCCCTTGGCCCTGGTCTGCACCGCGAGCACCGCCGCCAGCCCGACCACCCCGGCCAGCAAAGCCACCGCCGCGCCGGTGACCGCAGTCCGGTTTCGCTTCGCCCACCGGCGCACCTGCCGTGAAAACAGCTCGCGGTAAGCGTCCACCGGCTCGTCCGCCATCCACCGCTCCACTTGGTCGGCCAGCGCCGGGCGGTGGCGTAACGATCCTCCGGCTTCGTCGCCATCGCCTTCAAGCAGATCGCCTGGAGCGCCGGGTCGATCGACGGTTCGAGCTGCCGAGGCCGCGGAAACTCGCCCCGCTGAACCCGGCGGAGAATCTCGCCGACGTCGTCACCCGCCAAGGGCGGCCGCCTCACCAGCAGGCAGTACAGCGTCGCGCCCAAGCTGTAGACGTCCGATCGCGGCCCCAGCCGGTCCAGGTCGCCGCCCGCCTGCTCGGGGCTCATGTACGCGGGCGTCCCCAGAGCGCTGCCCGGCAGCGTCTCGGCGCTGCCGCTAGCCGAGGAGGGCATGAAGGTCCGCTCGCCGATGTTGCTGCCCGGCTCGATCCGTCCCAGCGGCTTGGCCAGCCCCCAGTCAACCACCAGGGTCTCGCCGTGCTTGCCCACGATGATATTCCCCGGCTTGATGTCGCGATGGAGCACGCCCCGCGAGTGGGCATAGTGGACGGCGTTGCAAACGTCGAGGAATCGACGAAGTAGTTTGCGGAGCTCCAGCGACCGCCGCCCGATGTCCGCCTTGAGCGACGCGTCGCTGTGGAACTGCTCGATCGCCTCCTTGAGACTATCGCCTTTGATGAACCGCATCGCGTAATAGGGCCGGCCATCGTGGTAGCTGCCCAGGCCGTAGACCGGCACAACGCCCGGGTGCTCGAGCCCCCCAGTGATCTCGGCCTCGATCAAGAACCGCTGGCGGCTGACCGGGTCGTCGGCATGCTGGTCGAGGATCTGCTTCAGCGCCACCTCGCGGTGCAGCTCGGTATCCAGGGCGACAAAGACGGCTCCCAGGCCGCCGCGGGCGTGGGGCCGCAACACGCGGAACCGCTGGCCGTCAGCGGTGGCCGTGCCCACAGCGTAGCTGGCCGTGCGGTCGGCGTCGCCGTCGGAGCCTGAGGCGAGCTGGGTGAGGGTGTTCTCGATCACCGGGTCGCCCAGCGCGGCGAGCGACTCGCGGGTGGACCGCCCGGCGGGGATCGCGGCGAGGCTCTTGGCGGCGTCCCCGCCGTGCTTCTTCAGATGCAACCCGACCATGGCCTCGACGCCGGCGCGCTGGTCGGGGTCGAGGTCGCCACGGGCGGCGAGGTGCTCGGCTAGGGGGCGGGAGCGGTCGCGCGTCCAGGCCTGGAAGGCGGCGACGAGCTGGATCTGGTCGATCAGGCCGTTTTGCAGGGCAAGCAGGCCGAAGAGCAGGTCGCTCTCGGCGGCGATGGCGGCCATCGGGCAAGCCTCCCGGGACGCCGGCGCGGGCGGTGCGTGGCGCGGTCAGCCCCCGACGCCGGGGGTCTGCGACCGGAGTGCGCCGGCTTGGTTGGATTATCTCACGAAGGGTCCACCCATGCAGCCCCACCGCGGCCGATCGAACTTCCCGCGCGTTCGACGGCCCCGTGGCTCCGCCTGCTGGCGGGTGCGCCTTGTCGCGCAGAAGGCACACTGCTGAACCTGCGGTCACAACCGTCCGCTGAATCTGGACGGTTCGCGATCGCAGGGCCTTGTGCCCGTGTACCCGGCTGTTATGCTGAACCGCGTAACGTCCAGAACCAGCTCGCGCACCCCTGGAGTTGGGCTATTGGCTCATCAACCAGCGCGGCCCAGAGGCCGTTCGATACATTGGGAATATACCGTTCGTAGGCTTGCTCGATCAGCCCGCGAGTTTGGTCCTCGGCGCCTCCAGCCCCAGGAGTGACGCCGCTAGAGCGCTGAACGGTTGGGTCGCGTACGGAGTCGTAGGGTGCCCTGTGGGCACCGAGGCGCAAACCCCAACCGTCCCGGTGCTCGCTGAGCACCCTAACGCGGCCTTCGGCCGCAACCAAAAGAGGGATTCACGATTCGAGATTCCGGATTCCCGAAGGGGAATGATTCGGGAATCTTGGACACTTCTCGCCGAACACCACTCGGTTCATGAACCGACGAGCGGGATTCCGCGGCAACCCTGACGCCAAAGGCGTTAAGAGCAAAGCCCAGGGTCGCCGCAGGCGCACCCTGGGTCGGGAACTTCCTCCCCAGGCGAACCGGAGCGTCGGGCTGGGGAAACCCCGTTGGGGTGCGCCGGAGGAGAGGGAAACCGGAACTCGGTGGCGACTCGACGTTCCCAGGGTGCGCCTGCGGCGACCCTGGGTTTTGCTGTGCAACGCCGTTGGCGTAGAGAACTCTGTCGAACCGAGGTGGTGATAAGCGAGGAGTGTCGAATCTCGAGTCTGGAATTCGGAATCCTCAGATGCGCGCACGGCGCGGGGATCCTACGAAGGAAGACTCTTAGACGTGTCCCGCGCGGGATTCTCCTCGATCCTCTCAGGCCGTCGAGATCGTCTTGCCCCGGCTGAAGGCCGCTTGCTCGGCACGCTTCCGCAGCCTCACGCGGATCTCGCGATTGGTGCGCTCGGCGTGATTCTGCAGGCCGATGTGAAGCGCCACCATCCCAGCGCGCCACAGACCAGCGTCAACGGCAGTTCCATCCACTCGACCCACAGCAGATGGCGCGCGGAAGAGCTCACCCATGAAGATCAAAAGCACAAACGAGATCATCCAGGCACGGGTCACTCGCTCGGCATGCGTCATCGTCTTCCAGTGCAGGGTGCAAGCCGCGACGACGAAGCCGAGCAGGACCAGGCCCAGCGGCAGCGCGGTCCACCAGAGCAAGCCACTCGCGGCCGCGTTGCTGAACCATCGCTGATTGATCGGCAGCAGCAGGGCGTAGAACGCAACAAAGCCCGCCATCATGAACCAGTGAAAGAACGAATACCCATTCGCGAGTGACGTGTCCTCGAGTGCAGACCGCTCGTACTGACGCTCCAGGAACGAATCGACGTCCGCCATGACAAGTCCTCCGGAAACGTGAAAACCGAGAAATGGGAGGTTGGATGGTCGTCCTGAGGTAGGTCTGCTCACCGCTGGACTCTAGCCGTGTTAACGAAAAGCGACAAGCCGAGACGACACGATCATCCGGATGCGTGCGTGTCCGGGATCACCGGCAAGACGACCTGAGAGGGATGGGCCGCGTCGTGGTGGACGGTGTTATCGGCGGGGACCATGCGGCGGTACTCGCCGAGCGGGTCGCCGGTGTTCGGGTTGACGTCGAACCTCGGGTAGTTGCTGCTCGAGACGTCGATGCGGATCCGGTGCCCCTTCTTGAAGACGTTCGCGGTCGGATAGAGCGTGATGGTGATCGGCTCGACCTTGCTGTGCTCGAGCGGAGGCGCCTGGCGGTGGAGCCCTCGTCGGTATCGCGTGCGCAGGATCGAGTCGCCGAGGTTCAGGTCGAATCCGAGTGGGTAGTCCGGATTGGGCGGGATCTCATCGATCAGCTTGGCGGTGAAGTCGGTGTCGAGCGCGCTGGAGCTGATCCAGAGCTTGACCTCGACCGTGCCGGTGACCTCGAGGTCGGCATCCAGCGGGGGCGTGCGGAAGACCAGCACGTCGCGGCGCTCCGAGAGCGGCAGCCGGCTGCCGGCCGCATGGGTGTCGTCGCGGGGCCGCTGGTCGTAGCCGCCGTTGGTCATCAATCCCTGGTTCGACGAGATGTTGCCGCCGATCGTCGGCACGGGATGGTTCGGATCGAAGGTGTACGTGGTGTGACTGGCACCGGGCGACGGCGCCTCGGCGGTGAGCTGCCCGCCCGCACCCAGGTAGAGTGCCGTTTTCCGTGCGCGCGCGCAGGGGCCATTCGCGCCGGTCGGCGCCAGGAGCCACCGTGCTGGAGCCGGCCGGCCACGGATCGTCGATCGTCGCCGGTCCCCATGATGTAGATGAGCACGGGATCTTCGTCGACCCCGTTCTTCTCGCCCCGCATCCAGCGGTCGTACCAGCGCAATCGAAAGCCCAGCAGGTCGATCCCCGCGTCCTTGGTGAATTCGACCTCACCGGCGATGTTCGAGGTCTGGCTGCCGTGGACCCACGGGCCGATCACCAGGCGCTGGGGCGACTTCTTCGCAAGGGAGAGTGCGATGTAGTTCATCGTGACCTGGCGCGCCCGAGGAATCGTACCAGCCGGTGATATGGAGCACCGGGACGTCGGCATAGTCGCCCACGTGATCGACGACCGACATCCCTTTGATGTGCCAGAACGGCGCCTCGGGCCCGCTCCGCATGGCCTCCACCAACCAGGACTCGTATTCCGGGACCACGCGCAACGGCGACGAGCCGGGCCGGACCGGCAAATTGTCGGCATGCTGGCGGATCCGCCGCCCGCTCTCGATGAGGGCCTGTGCAGCGCGGGGTTGGCCAGGGCGGCCTTGGAGTTGGGTGCGCCGGTCTGGAAGATCCAGTTCATGAAGCGCAGCTCGAACGCGCCGCCATGCCGCATCCCGCTGACGCCGCAGTTCGACACCGCGTCGATCGGGACCAGGGTCGTCAGGTGGGGCGGGTTCATCTCGGCGAGAGCGTGCTGGGTACCGCCGGGATAGCTCGTGCCGAACGTACCGATCTTCCCGTCGGACCAATCCTGGCGGGCGATCCACTCGACCACGTCATAACCATCCTGCGGATCATCAACGATCAGTCGCCAGGTCCCTTCGCTGGCATAACGCCCGCGGACGTCGTTGGCCACCACGACATAACCGCGCTCGGCGTAATACTGCCCCTCACCACCGGCGCCGGTCTTGTCGTAAGGGGTCCGGGTCAATACCGTCGGGAACCGGCCGGCCGCGGGCTTGCCGTCGCGTGCCGGCCGATACACGTCGGCGGCCAGCCTAACGCCGTCTCGCATCGGGATCATGACGTTCTTCTCGACCGCCATGCCGAACTCTGCAGCCCGCTTCGCCGGCTGAGGTCCCTGGGCGTACGAGTCGCGGCCGGCCGGCCAGCTCGAGACCAGGACGTATCCGACGAGGACAATCGCAACGCGGCGAACGCTTGGGGAAAACATGCCGATGGTCTCCGGATTGCGTCGTGCCCGAAGCTGAGTTTTCGATCCACGCGAGGATCACAGGCACGATTGTCGGAGATGAGGAACGGATTGCAAGAGTCCAGCCTGATGCCGGGGCAATCTCGCGCGTTCGCGGGGTGCCGACAAGACTCTTCGTTTCAATCAGCGGACGAGCGAGCCTCGAGGAGCGATTGATCGATTCAATTGTCTTCGGCCGTTCTGAGAGCTTGAACAAATTCACAACAGGGGCAGTCAGGTCGAAGACGCGCGGTCCAGCCCGAGTCTTGGTCAGCGCTTCTTGGGAGCATCAGCGGCCGTATCATCGCCGTGTCCGGGATGACGCCAGAGTCCTCGGAGCTGTTCCAGCCGCTCGACATTGGCATCGATAACGGCGTGGACCCGATCTTCGTGGAGCAGCGGGCGGAGTGCCGGGGGGAGAAACGTGCCGCCCATGCCCGCCTCGATCAGGGCCCGCTCCTTGCGCGTCAGATACCAGCTCAAGGCGGCAGGCGTCGGGTTCTCGAAGATGACGGTGTGGAACCGGGTTCCCCGGCGGGAATTGAGCCAGTCACTGATGACCTCGATCTGCTCGTCGTTCCGGAACGACATCGAGGCGGTCGTGGCGCTGAATAGCCCATTCAGAGGTGTGGCCAGGGCCGGGATATCGAACAGGTCCAGCAGGGACCACGAGCGCACCTTCTCCTCGTCGGTGTCGGCGACTTGCCGGCGCTGGTACTCGCTGACAGTATCCCGGATCTGGATCAACACGACATTCGACGTGTGGCGGCTCAACCAGTCGCGATGCTCGTAGATCCACGAGGCCGCGATGTTGACGCCGTAGTTGTCGTAATAGCCGGCGTCGATCGGCGTGCGCGGTGGCGACGTCGGCAGGGACACGGCGGGGCTGATCAGCGGGAATGAGGCGTTCATCCGGACAGCAGTGCCGATCGTCAACCGCGTCTGATTCGGGAAGTACTTGAAGAACTGGATGGTCGGGATCGAGAGCAGCCGCCGGCCGGTCAGGCCGGGGAGTCGGACATCGAGCCGCTCGGCGTGGGTTCGCGTCAGGACGTCGAGGTCGAGATTGCTGATCATGAGTCGCCGCCCATCCTGGGCGAGCATCGGACTGAAGACGATGGATGGCCGCCATCCTTGAAGCTCGCCCTCGGCGAGCGAGGACAGGGCCACGTCCAGGCGCGGGCCTCCCGACTTGGGAGGCGCCCACGCTCGCTGGAGCTCGGTGCCTCGATCCGAGACCTGGCCCAACGGGATCGGGAGGAACGAACGAGGCAGATCGCGCAGGACGAGGTGCTTGGCCACTCCGGTCAGGCCATCACGAGAGCTGACTTCCACGACCTGGCCAAGCACGCCCGGGGCATGCGGCGCATCGCCTGCGTTCCGACCCGGCGGGGCGACCGACTCGACGAACAGCGCCGCGCCGACCATCCCGCCGGATGCGCCCGTCACCAGCCGGACATGGTATGAGAAGTCGGGGATCCGCTCCTCCAGCGTCTTCAAGACGACGGCCGTCCAGGCCGCTGCGCGGATGCCGCCGCCGCTGACCGCCACCACCGCGAGCGTCCGATTCGGCGCGGACGGTCCTCCCAGCCAGGCGTTGAGTGCGGCGGAGTCGTTGACCATCTCGCCCGGGACCGCCCCGGAAGGCCCTGGTCCGCAGCCGGCGCCGGCGCCGCTCGAGTCGATATCCTCCTGCATGAACCGGCGGCAGAGGTCCACGCGGTCGGCGGGCGCGTAGCTGAGTCCCGGGAAGTGGTACGAATACGGTCGATGGTTCGACACCGAGGCCATCAATAAGAGAACCACCATGACGACGCCTGTCCATGCCCGCGGATGGGCGATCCCGAACGGCCGGACGGTCCGCTCGCTGCCGAGGATCGCGAAGAGAAGGGCCGAGTAGATCACGCCGACCAATCCGAGCAGGGCGCAGACGGCGAAGGCCGCCGTGACGATCCCATAGCACGGCCAGGCCATCACGATGTAACACGCCAGGGTCAGCACGCCCGTCGTCGTCAGGGACGCCGAGAGCGAGTCGTCGTTGTCGGGGTCGTCCAGGTCCGCCCGAGTCGCGATCCAGCCAAAGAATATCCGCACAATCATGTAATCGAACACGACAATGCTGATGATCAGGATCACGGCCATCACCACGACGCCCGCGACGATCCCGGCCAGCCAGACGTACCAGTAGCGTTCGACCCCGACGTCGGGAGTGATGAGCGGACCCCCGGATCCGGCGGGCCAGAAGGCCGGGATCGCCAGGTAGACCAGCAGGGGTGTCCCGACGACCCGAAGGTAGACGGATAACCGGTAGAAGTGGCTCGCCGCCAGGCGGTCGGGGTCGATCCACCTCCAGGGTTTCCAGGGCCATCCCGACCCTTTCAGTCGTCCCATGGCCTCCCAGAACTGGCCCGGCTCGTCGGGCTTGCTCTGGAGGGACTCCTTGTAGAAGGCAAGGATCAACAACAGGCCGACCAACATTGTTAACGCCATGCCCGCATAGAACTGGTTGAGCCTATCCTCGTTCCAGAACAGGGCCGGGATGCCATAATCTTCCCCCACTTCCTGGTAGATGAACCCATATAGCAAGGCCACGATCAGGACCAGGCCCAGGTTGTGCCAGGCGAACCGTATCCATGCCTTCAACATCGTCCAGTAAAGGTCGAACGAAGACGACCGTCGTCAGGCCAACCAGAAGGCCGCGGAAGGAAAAGCTCGAGAGGAAGGCTTTGGATAGGGTTAGCCAACTGGTCTCCATGATGTCATCCTCGACAGAGAGGTGTCCGGGTTCGCTCAGATTCCGGCGACCTGAGACCTACCGAGTTTCCAGGCGGAATTCTATGTCGCGCCAAGTGTGGATGCAAAAGAGAAAACCGGCACGAGGCGGCGTTCCGGCCACGCCATGCGGAATCGACCAGCGACGGGTCGAGGACCGCCTCGGGAAGCCCGGCACCCCGTACTTGGGGCTTGTTTCTCGTTTTCGGGTTACGTTAACATTTGCTTGATACTCTTTTCTCATGACGATCCCTCCAGACGGCACGGGAGGTCGACGATGACGAAGTCCTTGAACCGGCGGACGTTCCTGAGTGCAGCGGGTACGGGTCTGCTGGTCCTCCCATCGCGATCGGGTCGGGCGGCGGCGAGCGAGCGGGTGCGAGTGGGGGTGATCGGCTTGCGGAGTCGCGGACACGACCACGCCAAGATGTTCTCCAGCGACTCGGTCGCCGAGGTCGTGGCCGTCTGCGACGTGGATGACGCCATGTTTGCCAAGCCGGTCAAGACGGTGGAGACGGCCGGCGGGAAGGCCCCCCGGACCGAGAAGGATTTCCGCCGGTTGCTCGACGACAAGTCAATCGACGCCGTGACGATCGCCACGCCCGACCACTGGCACGCCCTCATGACGGTCATGGCCTGCCAGGCCGGCAAGGACGTGTATGTCGAGAAGCCCGCCAGCCATAATGTCGTCGAGGGGCGCCGGATGGTCGAGGCCGCACGGAAGTACGAACGCGTCGTCCAGGTCGGCACCCAGCGCCGAAGCGCGCCGTGGGTTGCCGAGGCCATCGAGCGGGTCCAGAGCGGGGCCGTCGGTAAGGTCGGCATGGCCCGGGCCTGGATCCACCAGGTGCGGCATGCCATTGGGCACGGTCAGCCCGGTACCGTCCCGCCCGGCGTCGACTACGCCATGTGGCAAGGACCGGCCCCGGATCGGCCCTTCTACCCGAATCGCTTCCATTACAACTGGCACTGGTTCTGGAACTGGGGCACCGGCGAGCTGGGGAACAACGGCATCCACGCCGTGGACGTGGCGCGTTGGGGACTCGGCGTGGACGCGCCGGTCGCCGTCAGTTCCGCGGGCGGCAAATACGTCTTCGATGACGATCAAGAAGTCCCCGACACGCAGATCACAACCTGGAAGTTTCCCAACGCCTGCCTGGTGTGGGAACATCGCATGTGGTCCAAACACCCCACGGAGGGAGTGGGGTTCGGAACCGCTTTCTACGGCGATAAAGGGACCATGATCGTGGGCGACAGAGGGTGGCACGTCGAGGATGGCGACGGCTCACGCAGCAAGCCCGGTCCCGACGGCCAGGGGCACCACGTCCGGAACTTCCTCGATTGCGTCAAGACCCGCGAGAAGCCCAACGCCGATATCGAGATCGGCCATCTCAGCACCCGGCTCTGCCATCTGGGCAACATCGCCTACCGCGTCGGGAAAAACCTCACATTCGACGCCCAGCGCGAGGCGTTTCACGACGCCGAGGCCAACGCCCTCCTATTCCGTCCGTATAGCAGCCGTTTCGAGATGCCTTCTCACGTGTAACCAGCGATGCCTTCCAGGTTTGCCCAGATTTCCCGTTTTCGCACCAGATAGAGCAGTCAACCTCCCTCGTCCTTGGAGAAAAGTTGCACGATCCGATCGATTATTGCGATCCTTACAACAACGCGAATCGCCAGTGCTGGCGCGACCGTCCGTTGTCCGTCGATGCTGACTGACATCAATTCATCCGTGTGCGATTGCAAGAGAACTGATCATCTGATCGGTTGACGTGGTGCGAGTGGTTCCTGAAGTGTCGGGAGTCGATTTCGTCAGGTGGGTGAAACCCACCAAATACGAAAGACTTACGTTCGAGGACTCTCGATTTCCGCAGAGATCTCGAAGATTCCAGAAATCCGTGTCGCCAGGCAGGCATGGGGACCTGGACGATGTATTGCGTGGGTGATATTATAATTAGCAGGCGTGCGATTTGCTCTCCAAGGGTCATGCCGATTTGATTAAGTTGACGGGCGCGAGTGGCCGGACGGCGATAACGTCTTATGATGTTGGTGACGGGGTCGGAATTGAGGAGAGGATTGTTCGGGAGGACGCGAACACGATGGTGGCCGGAATCGTATGAACAAATCGTGACCGATTCTCGGGATTTCGGCAATCAAGGAGGAGGGGACGATTTGAGATCGCGGTGCGAATCGACAGGGGGGATCCGGATTGGCCGGCGGTGAGAAGAAGACACGAACGCGGCGAGATTATCGCCCGACGGTGGAAGGGCTCGAGGCGTTGCGGCTGTTGTCCGGCGCCGCGCAGGCCCATCCACTCCCGGGGATGGTCGTGGAGCGCGACCTGCTGACCGACCCGGTCCAGGAATCGCTAACCACGGGCGGGGATGCGTTGGCGTCCTCGTTCTCGAATGCCGCCTGGGACGCCGCGCTGGGCCATACCCATCTGGCCGAGTGGCTGAGCGATCCCGAGACGACTCCGGCGCCGTCGGGGGTCGTGGCCACGTCCTCGGGGGCGTCCACAGTCCCGGCTCAGGCCGATCCCGCCGCGGTGACATCGGGCCTGACCCAGTTGAACAAGTACCTCAATCGTGCCTGGTATCGCGCGGGGATCCCCGCCCAGCTCCATGACGACAGCTCGCAGGCCGTTTACGCGACCTTGCTCCAGAACCTGGGGCGACAGCGTTTTGATTCCCTGGTCGGAGACGTGGGGAACTGGGGGATCCGGGACGTCTTCTCTCGCGAGACGTCCGAGGGCGTCTCCTTCTTCCGCGCCGTGGACATGGTGAAGAAGCGGGCGCAACGGGAGAAGGCCCATCAGTCGCTGGATTCGGTTGACGTCCCGTCGAATGCGGGAGACCAGCCAGCCGGTGCGTCGCTACGGGCCGCACTCCAGGACGCCATCGACCAGAACCTGAGTCCGCGCGAAGCCGCCCTGATCCACGATACGCTCATGGGCAAAACTCCCGCCGAGATCGCCCTCCAGTGGGGCGTCGCTCCCAAGACGATCAGCAACGAAAAGTCGCGCGTGCTTCAGAAGCTCCGCGAAGCGCTGGTTGACTACGAGATGAACTAGGGAACCCGGCTCGGCCTGGGTTCCAGCACCTCATGACTGTCGCCGCGGATCGGCCCATTCCCGGGTCGATCAGGCGGTGGTTCTTCGTTCGATCGTTCCTCGGTTGACGATGGCGAGTTCGGTTTGGTGCCAGTCGAATCCGGACCCTTGTCGTCGAGAATCCCGGTGGCCGACGGATCCGGAGGCGGGTCCTCCGAGTCGAGCAAGTCGAGGCTCGCCGAAACCCCGGCCTCGTCAATCGGCTTCGAGCGGGGCCGGATGACCAGGCTGAGCACGGCGATCAACAACATGCCCGACCAGAACAGCGGTCCCGGGATATGGAAGTTGAGATACTCCCCCTTGTGGAATCCATTGACCAGGAGCTTGAGCCCAATCCACCCCACCAGGAAGTAAGCCCCTTCGGCCAGGCCGGGGAAGCGTTCGAGGAGCATCAAGAAATAGCGGACGACGAATCGCATCGTGATGATGCCGAGGACGCCTCCCACGAAGACGATAAAGACCTTCCCATTGGGCCCGAATCGATCGGGGAACTCATCGGCCATGGCCACAGCGGCGAGGATCGAGTCGATCGAGAAGACGATGTCGGTCCACGTGACCGCGATCACGGTCCCCCAGAAAACGGGAATCCAGCGCCGCACCCGGGTCCTCGGATTCCCGTTTGTGGGATCATCTGCACTCTCACCCTCGGCCTCTTCCGGCCATAAGAAGTGGGAAGCTGCCAGGTAGACGAGGTACAAGCCGCCGAGGACCTCGAAGAACCAGAACCGGATCAGGTAGGCCGATAACAGCACGGCGACGATCCGGAACCCGATCGCACCCCAGATCCCCCAGATCAGCACCCGGCGCTGCTCGCGCCGGGGCAGGTGCCGGACCATCAGGGCCAGGACCAGGGCATTGTCGGCGCTCAGGAGTCCCTCGAGGAAGACGAGCACGCCGATGTACCAGGATATCAGGGGGATGTCCCGGAGCTCAAAAATCAACATAACCGACACCTCCAGCAACTCGAGCGGGCTCCGACCCGGATCAATACGGTCCCATCGAGCGGTCTATCGAGGAGTTGTCCCGAAGACGAAGGGGTTTATCTTAACCGCAAAACCGACGCCATGGCGACAACCCCCCGTCGCGACTTATCGCCATCGCTGAGGAAGACTTGGTGTTCGACCGAGGATTCCCCGTCGTCCGCCCATCCTCACGCCTCGACGGGATGGAACCCTCCTATTATCATTTCGCGAGCGAGCGACACTCCTTGACCCCGGCGCCAGGCCCGATTGGCTGGGTCCACGGCCTCACGACGATCCGAGCACGTACCCAATCGTCAGGACGGTTTCCCGGTGACCGCATCAGCGAGCGTCCACGATGGTTGTGCTGAGCTCAGGGTCTTGCCGAATCCTCGAGCGACCCGGCGCGGCGGTCCTGATGGGTTTCCTGGCGTGGCTTGCGGTGGTCCTGACCCTGGAGGGGCCGGGTTTGACCGTCGACGAGCCGCTGGACGTCCGCCCCGGTCGGACCTACGTGACGACCTTGTGGGCGGAGGGGCGTCACTTCTTCGACCGAGACGTGGTGGAGCGGGTCTTTCGCGACAACGCCGAGCACCCGCCGCTGGGCCGTTGGCTCCTGGGACTCGCCTCCGTGCTGGGAGAGCCTTTCGAGGTGCTCCTGAAGGGGCCCGATCCGACGAGACACTATGTCCTGGCGGGCCGATTGGCGCCGACACTGGCTTTCGGAATCCTCGTCGGCATCATCACGGGGGTATCGGGCCGCTGGGGACTCGCGTCCGCCGTGTCGGCGGGGTTCGCCCTGTTGATCATGCCCCGGGCTTTCACCCACGCACACCTCGGCGCGCTCGACACGTTCCTCTCGTGCTTCTGGACCCTGGCGCTGCTGGCCGGCGAACGCGCACTGAGGTCGCCGCGGCCCGTCCGCGCGATGACCGTCGCCGGCGTGGTCTGGTCGTTGGCCCTGCTTACCAAGATCCATGCCTGGTTCTTGCTGCCGCTTCTGGGCGTCTGGTCCCTGGTCCTCCTGTCGCCCCGGCGTGCCCTCCCGGCGATGGCCGGTTGGACGATTGCTGGCTTGAGCCTGTTCTGGTTGGGTTGGCCCTGGCTCTGGTATGACTCCTGGACGAGGCTCTGGATATACTGGGGGACCGGGATGGTTCGTACGACGATTTGGGTCCAGTATTTCGGTCAGGTCTTCGCCGATCGCGACGTGCCATGGCATTACCCATGGGTTTATTTCGCGACGACGGTGCCCGTCGGACTTCAGCTCCTGGGCACGCTCGGGTTGGTGCGCGGCTGGAAGGATCATCGCGGCGATCCGTTCCCGATCCTGCTTACCGGGTCGATTCTCTTCTTCCTGATCCTGTTCAGCACGCGCGTGCCGGTCTACGATGGCGAGCGCCTGTTCCTCCTGGTTTTCCCGGCCTGGGCCATGCTGATCGGGCGAGGTTTCGGTTGGCTCTGGGATGTTGTGTTCTCCCGCCGTCGCGGACGCATCGTGCTGGGTATGTTCTTGATTGGGCAGAGCCTTGGCGTCGTCTGGATGCATCCGTTCGGGCTCAGCTACTACAATGCGCTGGCTGGCGGGCTGCCCGGTGCCCGAACGTTGGGCCTGGAGTTAACCTACTGGAGCGACGCCATCGATAACGTGCTGCTGGATCGCTTGGCGCGCGCGGCGCGGCCGGGGGACTCGGCGGCCATGGCGCCGACGTTCTTCCTCGATCAGGGCAAGTTGACCACGGGGTTCAACCGCACTCTGGCGCGACGGGAGATCGTTCTCGAGGACGAACCGGAGGCGACGCGAGCCGAGTGGCTGGTCCTCTCGCGCCGCACCGCCTACTGGCGGCCCGCGTTGGCGGCCCGCCTGCTCAACGGCGAAGGCCGGCTGGTCGCGACCCGGTCTCGACAAGGAGTCGTGCTGTCCGAAATCTGGCATTTTCCCGGTGCGGCGCGCCAATCTCAGCACGATGACCGGCCCGGCTCCGGAACGCGCCGGCTCCCTCCCTGAACGAACTACGGTCCGATCTTCCTTCCAGGGATTGACTTCGGAAACTCCTGCCTTCCCTCTAGTCGCGGCGCCGACGATTCGTAAAATACTTTCAGAATGAATTGAACGATCTGGTCCATGAGTGCTTGGTGCCGTTTGGCGAGCAGCATCTGGGCTTTGAGGGGTGGGTGAAACCCACCAGGAACGGTCCGATTCTTGGTGGGTTTCACCCACCTACTGGGTAATCGGCGAGCCTCCAAGGACGAAGGCCATGAGCGAGTTGACGCATTTCGACGAGAGCGGGGCTAGCCGGATGGTGGATGTCTCCGCCAAAGAGGTGACGCTGCGCACCGCTCGTGCCAGCGGTCTGGTGCAGGTGGCTCCCGCGACGCTGGAATTGGTGAGGGACCGCCGGTTGGCGAAGGGGGACGTTCTGGAGGTCGCTCGGCTGGCGGGTATCATGGCGGCAAAGCGGACCGGAGAATTAATCCCGCTTTGTCATCCGCTGGGGCTCGATAGTGTGGAACTGACGCTGATGCCGGTCTCCCCCGATCGGATCCGCATCGAGGCAATGGTCAGGATCCGCGGAAGGACCGGGGTGGAGATGGAAGCCCTGACGGCGGTCAGTGTCGCGGCGTTGACGATCTACGACATGTGCAAAGCGGTCGATCGCGGAATGATCATCGGCCCCATCCAGCTCGAGGAGAAGACTGGCGGGCGCCGGGGTGACTACCTGAGGTCCCAGGGAACACCGACCTCCCCATTGACTGGCTGAGCGGGCCTTGGCTCGGGTGACGACCGGGGATTGATCCGAGGGTTATGAGGTGAGGGAGGAATCGGATGCGGTTACAATCGCTGCCGGAAGCCGGGGAAACCCGGCTCAGCCTGGCCGAGCTTTATGCCCCGATCGCGACCGAGCTGGCCGATGCCGAGCGGATCTTTCAGGACGAGCTGAAGAGTCGATTCCCGTTTGTGCAACATCTGGTTCACCATTGCGCGGATCTGCAGGGAAAGCGGCTCCGGCCGGCGCTCGTGCTCTTCGCGGGCTTGGCGTGCGGGCGGCTCACGCCCGCGCACAGCGTCCTTGCGGCGGTCGTGGAGATGATCCACACGGCGACCCTCGTACACGATGATGTGCTCGACGAGGCGGTGATTCGCCGTCACGCCGCCACGGTCAACGCCGAATGGGGCAACGAGACCGCCGTGTTGCTGGGCGACTACCTGTTCACTCACGCGTTCCACCTGGCCGCCTCGCTCGACTCCACGCGAGCATGCCGTTGGATCGGCCATGCGACCAATAAGGTGTGCGAGGGCGAGATGCAGCAGGTCCACCACCGCGGCAACCTCGAACTCGACGAGGCCGGCTACTTTGCGATCATCGAGGGGAAGACCGCCGAGCTGACCGCCGTCTCCTGCCGCCTGGGTGCTTCGTATGCGGGAGCCCCGGAGACGACGGTCTCGGCCCTCGATCGCTACGGACGGAACCTCGGCATCGCCTTCCAGATCGCCGACGATGTGCTGGATATCTGGGGAGAAGAGCGGGTCACCGGTAAGAGCCTCGGCACCGACCTGGAGAAGCAGAAGCTGACCCTTCCCATCATCCTCCTGCTCCGCCTCGTCGAGCCGGAGGTCGCCGAGACCATCCGCCGCATTCTCGGCGATGCCAAGGCCGATCACCGTCGTTACCTTCGGCCCTATCTCGAGAGCACCAGCGCGCTGGATCGCGCCTGGCAGCGCGCGAAACAGCACGTCAAGCTGGCGCTCGAGGCGCTGGATTGCCTTCCCGATTCGCAGGCCAGGCGCGTCTTGCACATCCTCGCCCAGTATGTCGTCCGCCGCGCCTCCTGACCGCCCGGTGTTTCCGGCAGCCCTCGTCAACCTCGCCGCGCCTCACCGCACCAGACCCAGGTCCCAGCTCGCCTCTCTCGCCCCGAAGCTGACGACCTTTCTGGCCCCTTTTGTAGTTCCGAATTGCATCTGGCTCGCGATGCGTTATCATTCTCCTCGTCGACCAACGATCGACCTCTCCGAAGCGGCCGGTGCCTGACTCGTCCGGTATTCGTGCAATCGCGCCGGCCGCCGTGGTTTTCGTAACAGGGATTTTTTTGCAAATTCGAGAGACGGTGGTTCCCCAGAGTGGGAAGACGTCGTATGGTCGGAACATGAAACTCAAAGACAAGCTCCAGATGCTGATGAATCGCCACGCTCTCAACGGACAGAAGCTCGCGCGGCTGTCCCAGGTGAGCGACTCCGAGATCTCCCGGATCCTCAAGGGGAAGTCGCGGCCGGGTCTGGACAACGCCTTCCGCCTCGCGAAGGCCGTCAACGTTACGCTCGATTATCTGGCGGACGACTCGGTCGACCTCGATTCGAGTCAGCCTGCGGATCTCCTCTCCGTCGAGGAGCGCAAGATCCTCAACCTCGCCCAGAAGCTCGGCGGCCCCGAGGTCCTGGCGATCCTGGAAAATGTCCGATTCCTGGGCTACGAGGTCGCCATGAGCCGACTCATCGGCGCCAAGCCCATCATCGAGATCGATAAGGATTCCGCCGAGCTCCGGCCGCCCAGCCCGATGCCGACCGTGCCCGCCTCCGGCGCCTCCCTCCGCGCCAATTCCGCTTGAGGAAGCCGCTCGAAGAGTGCACGAGAAGCCCCGCCGGGTAGATCGAACGCCGCAACGCCGCGTGAGGCCCATCGCGTTTCGCGGTGAATCTGGTGGGCACCGCCGCGAGGAATCGAGGCTCGAACCACACTACGTCGTCCGGCGACTTTCACGTACACCCGCTCAGAATTGGCGGCGCTGACGGCTGCAGGGGATGAGCAGATTCGTGCGGTATTTGGTCACCGTACGGCGGGCGACCTTGACGCCCTGACGGCACATCTCCTCGACGATCTCCTCGTCAGACATGGGATTCTGCTTATCTTCCTTGGCGATGACCTCGAGCAGTTTCTGCTTGATCGTATCCCAGGCGATCTCCTCGCCGTCAGACGTGGTCGTCCCGCCACCGAAGAAGCGTTTCAGGGGGAAGATGCCGCGGGGCGTCTGGACCCACTTGTCGTCCACCGCCCGGCTGACGGTCGTGACGTGAACGCCGACGCGGTCGGCAATCTGCTGCATTTTGAGCGGCTCGATGAATTCCGGGCCCTTATCGAGGAACTCCTTCTGATGGTCGATGATGGCCCGGGCCACTTTCAGCAGTGTGTTGCGCCGTTGCTCGATCGACTCGATCAGCCAGCGGGCCGATTGGATCCGCTTCTGGATGTACTCGCGAGTCTGAGAGTCGGTTTGCTTGTTCCGGAGTTGTTTCTGATAAAACCGCGAGATCGCCAACAGCGGTGTGTTCTCGTCGACCAGCCGGACATCATACCCATCTTGGTCGTTGTGCTCGACGATCAAGTCGGGGACCACGTAGTGCGAGTTGTCCGTAACGAACGATGCGCCCGGCCGGAAATTCAGACGGCGGAGGTGGTCGATGGCCTCCTTGATCTTCTCCAGCGGGATGGCGGTCTTCTTTTCGATGGCAGGCAATCGGTTGTGCTCGAGGTCATCGAGATGCTCGGAGATCAGCGTATAGAGCACGTCGTAGCAGGGCATCTCGGGCGTGAGTTGCAGCAACAAGCACTCGCGAAGGTCGCGCGCACCGACTCCCGGAGGATCGCACCGCTGGACCAGCCGCAGCGCCTCCTCGGCCTGCTCGATCGTCGCCGCCCCGTTCAGGTCGCGGGTTACGTCGTGGAGCGGGAGCCGGAAATACCCCTTCTCGTCGAGGTTGTAGATGATGTATTCGGCCAGCGCGCGGACGGTCGGCTCGCAGTCGAAGAAGCCGAGCTGATCGATCAGATCGTCGTGGAACGATCGGGGTCGCGACGCCATATTCTGCATCGCGTCCTGCTTGCGGTCGGAGTCTTCGCTGAGCGATGCACGGCTCCGCCTCGGCCCTTCCTCGTAAATCTCGCTCCAATTCTCGTCCAGGTTGATCAAGCTATCGAACTCGTTCGGCTCGCCATCGCTCTCCGGTTCGGCGACTGTGGGGACTGGTGTCTCTTCCCCGTCCGCTTCCGCCGGCGCCGACTCGCGCAGATCGACCAGCATCGGGTTCTCGCTCAGCTCCTGCTCGATTCGTTCCTGCAAGGCCATGATCGGTAATTGCAAGATCTCCATCGACTGAATCATGCGAGGCGCCATGCGAAGGCGCATCTCGGTCCGCATTTGTTGACTGGTGTCGAGCCGCATTCTTCGCTATTCCCATCGCTGAACGAGTCGGGATTCCCGGGGATCGAGAATCAATGGGCGGGGCATCGACGATACCCGAGTCGCGTCCACCATCACTCAGCAACTATTATGCCATGTCCTGCCGCTTCACCACAGTCAACTTTGGAAAAGGCGTGGAAAAGGGAGTCCGAGACACGAGTTAATCCCAGGGCGGTTTGGCCGGACAGGACGGCATTTTTCGAAGGGAACGGGGTGACGAGGGTGGCGATCCCGGCGGATTCCGCCGGAGAAGGAAGCAGTCATCCACGGCGCGAGCGGCCGGGGATCAGAAGGGCTGTCGACCGGTCAGGGCATCGGCGAGCATGTCGCGATTTGCGAACTCCAGCGTGCTCCCGGAGGCCAGGCCACGAGCGAGGCGGGTGATCCGCACTCCCGAGCCGCCCAGGCGATTGGCGATCAGGAGCGCCGTTCCATCCCCTTCAAGGTTGGGGTTAGTGGCCATGATGAGCTCGCGGACGCTCCCCGAGCTGATCCGGGCCGCGAGCGCGTCGATGGTCAACTGTTCCGGCCCCATGCCCGACAAGGGAGCGAGGCGGCCCAAGAGGACGTGATAGACGCCGTGGAACGCTCCGGCCTTCTCGATCGCGATCAGGTCGCGCGACTGTTCGACGATGCAGATGATGGACGGGTCGCGTCGGGGGTCGCGGCAAATGGCGCAGACCGGCTGATCGGCCTCGGTCAGGTGGAAGCAGGCCTCGCAATGACGGATCTGCTCCTTGGTGGCGCGGATCGCATCGGCCAGTTCCAGGGCTTCTTCGGGGGAACATTTCAATAGGTGGTGCGCCAGCCGTTCGGCGGATCGGGCGCCGATGCCGGGCAGACGTCCCAGGGCGGTGATCAGCCGATCAACGACCGCCGAGTAACCCGTGGCGGCCATCGTCATCGTCCCTCATCGCCGCCGGGTGCCGCGCCACCCCCCAGGTTGGAGAAGAGACCCATCGGCAGCCCACCGGTCAGGTTCGTCAGCGATTTCGCGGCCGCTTCGCGGGCCTTCACCAGGCCCGCGTTGACCGCGGCCGCGATCAAGTCTTCCAGCAGCTCGGCATCCGGTTCGGCCAGCAGCGAGGGGTCGATCCGTACGGAGACGACCTCGAGCCGGCCGTTGACTTTCGCCGAGACTGTACCGCCCCCGGCGCTTCCCTCGGCCTCGACCTGGCCCAGCGATTCGAACGCCTTGTCGAACGCCACTCGCAGTTTGCCGGCGTTGCCCATCAGATCCGCGATCATTCCCAGTTTATTGAACACGGTACTCTGCTTCGCTAGAAGGAATTCGACCTCGGGGCAGCGACCCGCCCCTCCCGAGAGGATGCGATCGAATCGGATCGAAGATTACAAATTCAAGGTTCAACAAACGCAATGCCCTATGTCAACGGGTTTTACATCAGTTTTCTGTCTTGGATTTGTGATTTGGATCGATTCTTTGACAGCCTCTGTGCCGGATCAGGTCGTGGAAGTCGGGTCCGGCTCGTCGTAATCCAGTTGCACGGAGCGTGCCTCGAACAGCTCGACGACCTTCTGGATCAGAGGATCGGCCATCAAGGAGTCGGTCCGCCGGGACTCGGCCGGCCGCGCGTCGGACCTTCCATCCTCCGCGGCAACCGGCCGCTCGTAGCGGACGGTCACCGGCCGATGGACCATTCGTTGCAGCTTGTGACCGAGGTCCTCCAGGGTCTCCGGTGTTCCCGGGTCCACTCCATCCGCATTGTATCCCGGCTTGGCAGCGATGACCAGGATGTCCGGTCCAACGACAGCGATCGGTTCCACCTGACTGAGCCGCCAACGGGTGGCGTAGGGAACCTTCGCGAGCAGGTCCGGCCAGATCTGCCGGATGCGCTCCAGCTCCAACGGCGGGGGTTCCACGGCCGTGGGAGGTTCGCTCGGCGAATCCGAGCGGACGCCCGGCTGCGTCGGACTGTGCGGCGGCGGCGGGGGGACCATCGGCTCTGGCCCGGAACGGCGGTCCTTGTCCAGGGTTCGGTCCGAGTGGTCCTCGGCCGGGGGCATTTTCGCAACGGGTGCCGAAGGCGGTGTGACGGGTTGGTTCGCCCGCCCGGCAGGATCAGCCCGTTCACTCACGCCGGGGTTTTTTTTTCCGGTCCCGGCCTCCGGCTTGCGTACCACGGGGACTCCCGACTCCAGCGACGAGAGCCGCTCGACCAGCGAATTCAGCTCCTCCAGGTCTTCGAGGCGAGCGACCCGGACCAGCGCCATCTCGACCAGCAGCCGCCCGTACAAGGTGCCGCGCAGGCGGGTTCGGTGCTCGGCCAGGATTTGCATGGCGGCCAGGATCGAGTCGATGGGCCAGCGCGCGACGATCGTCTCGAGCCGGGGCCGCTGCCGAGGCGTGACCGACAGCAGGATGGAGCCCGCTCCCAGGGCCAGCACCATGGCGTCGCGGGCGAAATCGAGGACCCCGCCGAGCAGCTCGGTTGGCTGGACGCCTTCGTTCGACGCCTCTTCCAGCAGGCGAAGGGCTCCCGCGGCATCGTGGTCGGCCAGCGTCTCGAGCATCGCCAGCAATCGCTCGTCGCTGGCCGTGCCCAGGAGCGAGTGCACGATCTCGACGGTGAGTCGCGGGCTGCCGGAGGCCAGGAGCCGGTCGAGGAGCGACTGAGCGTCGCGCAACGACCCGGCCGCGCGCCGGGCGACGACTTGCAGTGCCTCGGGATCGGCGGCCGTTCCTTCCTGGGTGCAGATCTCGCCCAGCGTCCTGGCGATCACCTCGGGCGTGATCCCGGCCAGGTCGAACCGCTGGCACCGCGAGAGCACGGTGATCGGGATCTTGTTCGCCTCGGTCGTCGCGAAGAAGAACTTGACGTGGGGCGGCGGCTCTTCCAGGGTCTTCAGCAGGGCGTTGAAGGCCGCGGTCGTGAGCATGTGCACTTCGTCGATGTAGTAGATCTTGAACCGGGCCCGGCTCGGCCGCAGCGCGACGTTCTGCCGCAGCTCGCGGACCTGTTCCACCCCATTGTTGCTGGCTCCGTCGATCTCGATGACGTCGACGTCCTGCCCCTGGCTGATCGCCTCGCAGATGTCGCAGACCTGGCAAGGTTCTTCGGTTGGCCCCTTCACGCAGTTCAGGCACTTGGCCAGGATGCGGGCCATCGTCGTCTTGCCGACCCCGCGGGTCCCGCAGAACAGATACGCCTGAGCGATCCGATTGAGTCGGATCGCATTGCGCAACGCCCGGACCACATGATCTTGCCCGACTACGTCCTCGAAGCGCTGGGGCCGGTAGCGGCGCGCGACGACCGTGTAGGGCTCCGTCGCCGATCGCGCCGGCTTGACATCGTCGTCGAGGGCCGGATTCGGATCCGGCGAACTCGTTCGATCTTTCGACCCACGCGGTGGGGCCACTCGGGCGCGCTCCATCGTGCCTGGGATGATGAGGGGGCCGCATTCCGACCCGACGTCCGCTGGACTCTCAGACAGGGGCCGGGGAGAGCCGGGGAGGTTCTCCCAGGCACATGAAGGTGTTGCTTATGGCTGCTGCGTTCCCGCCCTGACCAGGTTCACAAACCCCCATTGCCCGGGTCCCCCCCGGCTCACCCCGACCCCCGCCCTGGAGATCGTTCTCCGTGAACCGATCATTCTCGGGCATCGGGCGCATCCGTTCAAGAGCAAGATGGAGAATTGACGTCCGTACACCGGAATGCTGTTGGGTGCTGATCGAGTGAGCGTCACGACCTATCGTGAACGGCCGTCGCTCTATAGAATGAGTCCCGGGATGGTAGACCGAGCAAACTCATTCGGGGGATTCGAGATGCCCAGTCCCTTTCCCGGCATCGACCCTTACCTGGAGACCCAAAGCTACGGGGAAGGCTTCCACCAGCGATTCATGACCTACAATTGCGACGCCTTGAATGACAGCTTGCCGGAGAGCTATATCGCCCAACTCGGCGAACACTTCCATCTGGTCGAACCCACACCCAGTGAAGCTCAGAGTCTGTCCCAGAAGGGCGAGCGGGGGGCGTCAGCCCCCTGTCCGGTGAGCGACGGACCTCCAAGACAGGGGGCTGACGCCCCCCGCTCGCCCGGACCGGCCCCTTCTGGGACAGACTCTACGCGGATCCTCCCCGACCTGGCGATCATCCAGCGAGGCCGCAAGACCTCCCGAGCGACCGTGCATCGGAAACCGGCGGGGGGAACATTGACACTCGAACCCGTGACGATCCCACTGCCTCGGATCACGATGGAAGTCCGCGACGTCTGGATCGAAATCAGGCGCTTGCCGAAGCGAACCCCGGTCGCGGTTATCGAGGTGCTTTCACCCACGAACAAGGTGAGCGTCGGATGGTCGGCGTATTGGGTGAAACGCCGGAACACGATCCACCAGAAGGTCCACCTGATCGAATTCGACTTCGTGCTGACCGGCCAGAGGCTGCCGATGGGTCGGTCGCTACCCCGGGGTGATTGCTATGCATTGATTGCGCGGGCTGAGCGGCGCCCCGATTGCGGCGTCTTTGCCTGGACGATGCGCGATCGCTTGCCACCGATACCCGTCTCACTACTGCCCCCGGATCCGGATCTTATCCTGGACCTGGGCTCGGTGTTCTCCATGGCCTACGATAAGGGTCGTTACTCCGAGCTGATCGACTATTCCGCCCCGCTGAATCTGGCACGGAAGCCTGAGGACCGCAAGTGGGCCGAGGGGGTTGCGCGCGTGCGCACCGTTGAGCCGCGCGCCGCTTGACAGGCCCGCGCGACGCCTCCTACGATGAATCCGGAGTCCTGCTATTTGCGATAACGAAAGTCGATGACTACCAAAGAGTGCGGCACTTTCCCCTTTCGTGCTGCCCTCAGTGATGCCAAGATGCGTAGAACAGAGAAGCGCGTCGCCGCGAACGCGATGCGAGGAGATTTGCATTGTCCTCAGTGATGCCGAAAGGCGTTGTGAAATGCGCATAGGGCTAGATGCGATGGGGGGCGATTTCGCCCCCGGGCCGATCGTTGCGGGAGCCTGTGAGGCGATCATGGAGCAGGCCGAGCTGACAGCGGTGCTCGTCGGAGACAAGGATCGGATCGAGGCGGAGCTGGCCAAGGCGCCGGCCGCGCCCGGGACCGGCTGCCGATCGTCCATGCCAGCCAGGCCATCGGCATGGACGAGAAGCCGGTCGATGCCCTGAGGAAGAAGCGCGACAGCTCGATCTCCCGATGCTGGGGGATGATGGCCGCCGGCGAGGTCAACGCGGTCGTTTCGGCCGGGAACACCGGCGCGATGGTGGCCTCTGCTTTGTTTAATGCGAAGATGTTCCTCCCGGGTGTCCGCCGCCCCGGTATTGCCGCGATCTTCCCGTCGCATCAGGGCCCGATCGTCATCATCGATGTCGGCGCCAACATGAATGCCAAGGCCGAGGACCTCTATCAGTACGGCGTCATGGGCGCCGTGTACGCTGAGGAGATCCTGGGTGTGACCAGCCCCCGCATTGGCCTCCTGAACGTGGGAACCGAGGATGAGAAGGGGACCGAGTTGACGCGCGCGACCCGGGCCATGTATCAGGCAAGCGCCTGGTCAGGTCGATTCAACGGCAATGTCGAGGGTCGCGATATCTATGAAGGACACGTCCGGGTCGTCATCTGCGATGGGTTCGTCGGCAACGTCCTGCTCAAGGCCGGCGAGGGGGCCGTCGAGTTCCTGTTCTCGGAGCTCAAACAGGAACTCGCACGGCTCTTGCCCGACCTGCCGGGCGACGCGGGCCAGAAGATCGTTGCGAGCCTCAAGCGGCTCAAGGCCCGGTATGAGTATGAGGAGTTCGGTGGTGCCCCGCTGCTGGGCATCCGCGGCGCCTGCATCATCTGCCACGGCTCCTCCGGCGTCCGGGCGATCAGGAATGCCCTCCGCGTCGCCGGGACGATGGCCTCCGAGCGCTCGAGCGCCCGGATCGTCGAGCAGTTGGCCGGCGCCCCATCGCCGGCCCCGGAATGCCCCGGCGTCGAGGCCGCCGCCCCTCCGCTATGAACGAGACCAGCGATTGCGGATACGGGAGATGTTCGCGACGCGATCACGACATGTCTCCCACCGAGTCCGCTGATGGAAGGACGCCCATGCCAAGGATCGCCTTTCTCTTCCCCGGCCAGGGGGCGCAGTTTGTGGGGATGTGCCGCGAGTTGGACCGGGAGCTGCCCGCGGTTCGAGTCTTATTCGACCGGGCCAGCGAGCTGCTCGGGATCGACTTGAGGCGCCTGTGCATCGAGGGTCCGGCCGAGGCGCTCGGGGCGACCGACGTGAGCCAGCCGGCGATCTTCGTGGCCAGCCTGGCGGCCCTCGAAAGCCTGAAGGCCGGCAATTCGGATCTCGTCGCCTCGGCCGAGGGAGCGGCCGGGCTGAGTCTGGGCGAGTACACCGCGCTGGTGTTCGCCGGGGCATTGGAATTCGAGGCAGGCCTCCAGGTCGTCCGACGTCGCGGGCAGGCCATGCAGGCCGCGGCACTGGCGACGCCGAGCGGCATGACCAGCGTCCTCGGCCTCGAAGAGCCGGCTGTGCAACGAGCTCTGCCGGCGCATTGCACCCTCGGGACGGCTCTGGAAGGCCAACCTGCTCGGTCCGGGCAACATCGTCGTCTCGGGGGAGAAGGCGGCCCTGGAGCAAGTCCCCGCGATCGCCACCGAGTTGGGTGCCATGAAGGCCGTCCCGCTCTCCGTCGCCGGCGCGTTCCACTCCGATCTGATGAAGCCGGCCGACGAACAGCTCGCGCAGGCTCTGGCCCAGACTCCCATCGCTTCGCCGCGGATCCCGGTCTACTCCAACGTCAACGCCCTGCCCCATTCCGATCCGGACGATATCCGCCGCACCCTGGTGGCCCAGGTCCTCCAGGGCGTTCGCTGGGAAGACTCGATGCGACGAATGCTCGCGGATGGGTTCGATACCTTCTACGAGATTGGCCCTGGCCGTGTCCTCACCGGGTTGCTCAAGCGCATCGATCGCAAGGTCTCCTGTACCAGCGTCCCGGCGCAGTAGAATGATCAGGATCGGGATGAGTTCAATCCGTGGCTCGAATCCATGGGGTAAGCGTCGATCATGAGCACCGCTTCCGCACCGAAAATCAAGAGGCTCCGGCTCGATCGATCGTCCAACGGCATGCTGATGACGCCCGAGGAGTTCGACGCCGTCACCGATTGTGACGACCGCTACGTCTACGAGTTGATCCATGGAGTGTTGATCGTGAGCCCACCACCCGGCGAATCCGAGCGCGATCCCAATGGAGAACTCGACTTCCTCTTTCGCCTGTATCAGGCAACCCACGCCGAAGGGAAAAGCCTGGACAAGACGCTGGCCGAGCAATATATCCCGCTTCCGGACAGTCGCCGGCGCCACCGACCGAGTCGTCTGGATCGGGCTGGGCCGCGTGCCGGATCCGGTTGTGGACATCCCCGCGATCGTGGCCGAGTTCGTCTCGAAGCGGAAGCGGGATCGCGTGCGGGATTACCAGGAGAAGCGGCGCGAGTACCAGGCGATCGGCGTCCGGGAATACTGGGTCATCGACCGCTTCGACCGCACGATGGTCATCTTCAAGAACATCCCCGGTGAGGCCACCGAGACGATCGTCAAGGCCGAGGAGACCTATCGCACGGCGCTCCTACCCGGCTTCGAGCTGCCGCTGGCCCGGCTGTTGAAAGTCGCGGACGACTGGGCGAAGGTGAAATCCCCTCGCAAGAAACCGGCGAGCCGCAAACCTACGCCTTAACGGCAATATCGTTGAATTAGCGTTAAGCCTAATAAGAGAAAAGACTTTCGAATACCTTGTTCCCAGACCACAACCATGTTTGAAGGCACGATCCTCCCATGAACTCGCCTCTCGATCGCGAGAATGATCGCGCGTAGGGGCCGGGGAGTCACCGCCGGCAGTTGATTCCTCGGGAAGGTCTTGTGTCGAACCCCGTAGATGGTTCAGAATCTCGCAGTACGGCACGGAGCCGACGAAGTCACATCTCGAGGTCAGATCGATGAGTATCACGGGCCAGTGTCCGGCCTGCGGAAAGCCGTACGCTTTCGACGACAAATACGCCGGACGTCGGAAGACCTGCAAGGAGTGTGGCGAGGTGATGCGCCTCCCCACCACGGAGGATGCCCCGAAGCTGCGCGTGGAATGCGATCATTGCGGGCAGGGGCACTGGATTTCCCCCGAACACGCCGGCAAGAAGACCATCTGCAAGAGTTGCGGCACCTTGTTCCGCATCCAGGTTGCGCGCGACCGCACCGGAGCGGACTGATTCGGCCCGACCTTCCTCCGGGGGAGCCGGAGGCTCCGAATCTCTGACGCCCTCCGGCCTGGACGTGTATGGTTTGAATGAGGAGCCGTCGGCGCCTCGGAGTCAAGGGGGCCAGCCGGACGAAACATCGCAAGCAAGTACCGGCGGCGACGACTCGGCGCCGCTGCCTTCACGGCTCAAGCCCTACAAGCCCCTCACGGACGCCCAGAAGAAGAAAATCGCCAAGCGGGCGGCGAAGATCGAAAAGACGAGGGTCAGCAACGCAACTGTGGGCGTCTCGTTCGCTGCGGTGTTGGCGTTCGCCCTGTTTGGCTGGCGGATCTATCGAATCCTCAATAAATTCGAGCGAGTCGCGACCCGGGCCAACGCGGTCCATTCGGCTACCGACGAGGACTTTGCCTTTGATCCCAAGGCTGCGGCCGCCGAGATGGACAAGCAGGTTGACGCGATGATCGAGCAGTCGACCACGGCGGAGGCCCGCGAGTGGCTCGATCCGGTCAAGTACCCAACCCATAGGGTGATGGAAATGCCCCCCCAGACCGCGCGGGAGATGGTGAGCGGCTTTTACGATCGAGGCGCCGAGAAGGTCTACGTCCTGGAACCGGCCGCGGTCGGCAATTTGCTACTCACAGCCCAGCTCGCCGTCAAACTCCCCAAGGATCCTTCCCAGCGGAGGCAGTGTCTCGAGTGGGCGGCGAAACACGAAGGAGGCGAGTCGCCCGATGCCGACTGGGGCCAGAAGTATCTGCTCATCACGACGGACTGAGAGGATGGGAAATCCGCACGCGATCGGGCCACTCTTCGCCATACTTGTCATGATCTCCTGGACTGATCCCGGCGCCACCGACCCATTGCCGCGGACCACGCCCAGGATGCCCGCCGAGGCCCGCGAGTTCTTCCGGGTCCAGGGAGGTTTCCATCTCGACCCCCTTGCCGCAGAGGCCGTCTGACCGAACCTCGCCAGCATCCGTCGCAAGACCCCCGATGAAATCCTGATGAGCATTGTCGACCCGAATCGCGAGGTTTCACCCGAGTTCCTGGAATACACGATCGCTCTGGACGACGGCCGGATTGTCGCCGGGCTCATCGCGGCCGAGACGCCCGTCAGTCTCACGCTCCGCGCCCGCGACGGAGCCGAACAGACCATCCTCCGTCGCAACATCGCCGAGATCCGGAACACCGGCAAATCCCTGATGCCCGAGGGGCTCGAGAAATCCGTCACCCCGGCGCAGATGGCCGATTTGATCGCGTACCTCCTGAAAATCCAGGAGCAGTAGGCAGTAGATAGTAGGCAGTAGGCCGTTGAAGACTGTAGAAACAATCAGTCGGTTTTTGGTTCTCGGCCTACTACCAACAACCTACTACCAACGACCTGCTGGAACAATGATCTGGGACCTTCACTGCCATCTCACGAGCCCTGGCGGCCGGACGCCTGACGAGTCGATGGCCCGGTTGATCGGGCTGGCTGACCGGATGGGGATTGACCGTCTGGTCATCTACATGGGCATGCGCACGGTCGTCAACCCGTCGCCGGAGGAACTACGGCGGCAGAACGACCAGGTCCTCCAGGCGCTGAGCCACTGGCATCATCGGGCTTTCGGGTTCGTGTACGTGAATCCGAAGCACGTCGAGGCGAGCCTGCGCGAGATCGATCGCTGCGTCCGCGACGGGCCGATGGTCGGACTGAAGCTCTGGGTCGCCGCGCGGTGCGACTGTCCCGAGGCCGACGCCCTGGTCCGGCGCGGAGGAGTTGAAGGCGGTCGTCTTCCAGCACACCTGGATCAAGGCCGGCGGCAACGAGCCGGGCGAGTCATCGCCGATGGACCTGGCCGCCCTGGCGTCGCGGCATCCGAAGGCGTCGATCATCTGCGGACACACCGGCGGTCAGTGGGAGTTGGGCATCCGCGTGGTGCGCCACCTGCCCAACGTCGCGATCGGCCTGGCCGGGTCCGACCCGACGGCGGGCTTCGTCGAGATGGCCGTGCGCGAGCTGAGTGCGCGGCGAATCGTCTATGGCAGCGACGTACCCGGCCGGAGCTTCGCGTCGCAGCTCGCCAAGGTGATGGGAGCTGACATCGCCGAGGTGGATCGCCGGCTCATTCTCGGCGAGAACCTCCGGCGCCTGTTGACGCCGATCCTCGACGCGAAGGGGGTCAAGCCATGATCGACGTCAATGTCTGGCTCTCGCGATGGCCGTTCCGCCGGCTCCCGGACGACGAGCCCGCGGCCCTGGTGCGCCGGCTCCGTAGTCTGGGAGTAACCGAGGCGTGGGCCGGCAGCTTCGATGCGCTCCTGCACCGCGACCTGGCGAGTGTGAACGCGCGGCTGGTCGAGACGTGTCGGGCCCATGGCGATGGATTGTTTCGGCCGTTTGGCGCCGTCAACCCGCTGCTGCCCGACTGGCGCGAGGACCTGCGCCGCTGTCACGAACAGCACCGGATGCCAGGAGTTCGTCTCCATCCCAACTATCACGGCTATACCCTCGACCATCCCGCCTTCGCCGAACTGCTGAGCGAAGCCGCCCGGCGCAAACTGATCGTCCAGATCGCACTCAAGATGGAGGATGATCGTACGCTCCACCCGCTCTTGAAGGGACTGCCGACGACCGACGCCCGCCCGCTAATCGGCTTGCTGGCCACGCCGTCTCATCCGCCGGTTGTCCTCCTCAATGCCCTGGGGAACTTTCTCGGCGAGTCTCAGAAGAAGCTGTTCGCGACCGGAGGGATCTGGGTCGATATCGCCACGCTCGAAGGCGCGGCCGGTCTCGAACGACTGGTCGCCCAGATCGGGCACGATCGGATCCTGTTCGGCTCGCACGCGCCGTTCTTCTACGCCGAAGCGGCCCACCTGAAGCTCAAGGAATCGGTCCTGGCGCCCCAGCAGGCCGAGGCCCTCGGTCAGGGGAACGCCCGGCGGCTCGCGGAGCAGGCGATCCGGGATGGCCGATGACACTTCGAATGGTCCGTTTGGGCCGATTCGCTCAACCCAATCTCAGGTGGTCTCATGTCAGTCCTCACCGTAACCAAGGAACCGCCCGTGAATCGTCAAGACGCCTCGATCGCGTACTCGGTCGAACCGGGAGCGAATCACCCGCTGGGTGCCACACCGGACCGTGACGGGGTGAACTTCGCCCTCTTCAGCGAGCACGCGACCGCCGTCCAACTCTTGCTCTTCGCGAAGTACGACGATCCCCAGCCGATCCAGACGATTCCGCTCGACCCCCTGGTCAACAGGTCATTCGTGATCTGGCACGCGTACGTGCGCGGGCTGAAACCCGGGGTGTTCTATGGCTACCGGGTTGACGGACCGCACGATCTCGCGGCGGGACAGCGGTTCGACGTCCAGAAGGTCCTCATCGACCCTTACTCCCGGGGCATGACCAAGCGCCTCTGGAACCGCGGGGCCGCCTGCGTACCGGGCGACAACCTGGCAACGTCCCTCCGGACCGGGATCATCGATGTCCAGGACGGCTACGATTGGGAGGGAGATCAGCCCCTTCATCCTCCCATGAGCGAGCCCCGGATCATCTACGAGATGCACGTGCCGCGGATTCACCCAATCGCCCGGCGCCCAGGTTCAACATCCCGGGAAGTTCAGCGGTGTGATCGAGAAGATCCCCTACTTGAAGGCGCTCGGGGTGACGGCCGTCGAGCTGCTGCCGGTCCACGAATTCGACGAGACCGACGTCTTGCGCGAATTCAACGGCACTCCCCTGAGGAACTACTGGGGATACAGCACGATGGGCTTCTTCGCCCCGCACTCGGGGTATTGCACGAACCCCCAGAGGGCGGCTCATGTCCGCGAGTTCCGCGATATGGTCAAGGCGTTGCATCGGGCGGGAATCCAGGTGTTCCTCGACGTGGTGTTCAACCACACGGATGAGGGGAATCAGGACGGCCCGATCTATTGCTACAAGGGCCTGGACAACAGCAATTACTACTACCTCGTGCCGGGGAATGGTCAGTTTTATTTCGATTACACGGGGTGCGGGAATACCTTGCAGTGCAACCATCCGATCGGTCGGAAGTTGATCGTGGAGTCGCTCGAGTACTGGGTCGACGCGATGCACGTCAACGGCTTTCGCTTCGACGAGGGGACCGTATTGACGCGCGGCGAGGACGGCTCGATCCTGACCAATCCGCCGGTGATCTGGGACATCGAATTATCGGATACGCTGTCAGACAGCCGGATCATCGCGGAAGCCTGGGATGCCTACGGGGCCTACGAGGTTGGCCATTACCCGGGCTACCGATGGTCGGAGTGGAACGGCTCGTACCGCGACACGATTCGCAAGTTCGTCAAGGGGGATCCGGGCCTCGTGGGAGCGGTCGCGACGCGGATCGCCGGCAGCCCGGATCTGTACCAGTCGCGCGGGCATTTACCGATCAATAGCATCAATTTCGTCACCTGCCACGATGGTTTCACGCTCAACGACCTCGTCTCCTACAACGAGAAGCACAACGAGGCCAACGGCGAGGACAACCGCGATGGCAACAACGACAATTCGAGCTGGAATTGCGGGGCCGAGGGCGACACGACCGATCCGGCGATCCAGGCGCTGCGGGTCTGCCAGATCAAGAACTTCGCCGCGATCCTGATGCTCTCGCGGGGCTTGCCGATGTTCGTGATGGGTGATGAGGTCGGGCGCACCCAGGGCGGGAACAACAACGCCTACTGCCAGGACAATGTCGTGAGCTGGTTCGACTGGAATCTCCCTGGGGCGAATGCGGGTCTGCTCCGGTTCTGGACCCGCCTGATTGCCTTCCGCAAGGCGCACTCCACGCTCTCCCTGCCGGAGTTCTACACGGGCCAGAAAGACGCGCGGGGCGTGGCCGACGTGACCTGGCACGGCACCAAGCTCGGCCAGCCGGGCTGGGACGACCCCGACGCCCGAGCCCTGGCTTTCACGCTGGGGGGCCTTACCGGCGGCGAGGACCTCCACGTCATGATGAACACGTACTGGGAGCCGCTGGAGTTCGACATCATGCCGATCCCCGGTCGGCGCTGGTACCGGTCCGTGGATACGAGCCAGCCATCGCCCCTGGACAGCGTCGAGGCCGGTCAAGAGCCGCTCGTCGCCGGCAGTACCCACACCGTGGCGGGTCGCACCGTGGTCATCCTCGTCTCACGCGAATGAGGACGGCAGCATCATCGACGCTTCGGGGTTGCCTTGCCCGGTCGTCGATCCCGGATGATTTCATAGGTGCTCTCGAACAGCGACTGCTGGACCAGCCAGACGTCTTTCGGCTCGTCGCGATAGGGATCCGCCACGTCGTCCTTGACGACGTATCCGCCGGGCGGTGAATAGAGCGGGCGGGCGGGATCGTACCCTGGCCGGACATAAAACCCCGCGATGCCGGGTCCCTTGACCTGCGCAACCCAGTTGCGGATCGTCCCCTTGGGCTTGTACTTCCGGTAGGTCCGTGGATTCCCATCGAACGCGAAGGTCCGGGTTTCCTGGCCGTCGCGCTCGTATTTGCCTTCGATCTTCTCGAAAGCCTGGAACCACGGTTCGCCGACCACTCCCACACAGAGCCAAACGCCAGCGGGGGCCTTCTCCCTGACGTGATCGGCCGTCTGGAACTCCTTGCCGACCTCCTCCGGCTCGACCGGCCGGGCCCAGATCGGCCGGTTCTTCCGTGCCAGCCGCCACGCTTTGTTCTCCCCAATCCAGCGGAGGGTCTCTTCGTGGGAGAACTTCCTGCCTTCGGTTGCGGCGCGTGTCTTCTGGCCTCCCAATGGCTGAACCTTTCGTTCTATGCCTGTGTCACCGATCCCGAGCGTCGGAACCGCGAGAAGCCCCGCGAGCAGGGTGCCACGTTTCCACCACATACCCCGAGTTATCGCCGTATCTCCGGAATGGTCGAGGATGTCAGGGATCATCATCTTGTGGAGACCACCAACGAGATTGTCAAGAGCACCAGACATGCAGTGTTCCTTCGGTGCCACGCGAGTCTCGCTTCGCTCCCTGCTGCGTGATCCTGGACCTCATTTTATTGGCTCGATCTGATATCCCAGCGCCAGGATCGCCTTGAGGGTCGCCAGTGCCAGGTCGCGATCGTAGTGCTTCTCCGACTCGGGCAGTTCCGCGTACGGCACGAGCAAGGGGGTCTGCTTGAGGTCGCCATCCCGGCTGGGGCCGAGTCTCCAGCCTGCCGCCAGCCGGTTGGCTGCCCAGACGTCATGGACGTTCTCAGCCAATCGTTCCACGAGTTGGAGGAGCTCGGGCGTCAGTTCGACTTGCATCGTATCGATCGGACGAGGTCTGTATGTCAAGGTCCACCGCTTTCTGGTTGAGCGAAATCGCTCAAACTCGATACCCCGTGCGTCTCACGGAAGCCACTCCGCCTCGATCATGAGCCGGCACCATTCATGATGCTCGAATTCCAGAAGCTCTTCCGAGTACCCCAACAAACGAATCTCTGACTGAGGATCCTGCTCTTCCTTAAGAATGTGGTCAAGTCGATCCAGCGCGACGGACTTTGCGCGATAGCGACTGGTGTTTCGAGCAAACTCGTACGCCGTGCGCAGGGTGCGGATGCCGGCACCGGCCACGGGCAAGCCCGCGGCCAGCAGGATTAATGGCGTGGTGTCCACATTGTACCCCTTCCGCCGGTTATACAGGTCGATCCCGAAGTGGACCAGGACTGCGGACACACTGCCGAGGAACAGGATTGGCCCGAGGCGACGGCTGTCACGATCCCATCGATCGTGCCGCTTGGCCCGGCTGCGGAAGATATCGCGTTGGAACAACAGGCGTTTGGTCCGATAGTAGTCGACCAGTTGGTCGCGCGTTTCCCCGGTGGGCTGGTCTTGCCGCTGATGCGGTTCCAGATGCACATCTTCCTGCTCGGTCCACTCTCGGAACTGGCGTGACGTAATTGATTGAATGCGGTCAACCTCGGCGCGGAGGGCCGCGACCCGATGCTCGACGTCCTCCGGGCGGTCACTCCAGGTTGCCGGGTCGATCAGGAACCGGAACTTGGCCAGCCGGAGCCGCTCGGCCTTATGCCGCTCGAGTAGCCACCGACTTTGCCGGCCCGAGATCACGCCCATCACCACCGCGGCGAGCGCCGCGACCACGGCCACGACCTCGACGACCTCCAGGGTCGTGCCACCGAGCAGATCCGGATACGCCAGTTGCAGGATCGCGAACAGGACGGCGCCTGTACCGAAGACGGCAGCCAGGGTGGTGAGGAGTCGATGGTATCTCTGGTGATCCTTGGCCTCGGCATCGCGATCGTGGAAGACCGGGCTGATCAGTTCGCTGCAGCGCCGAAGACGATCGACCAACGCCGGCCAATTCGCCATTTCGTCGGGCGTCTCAACCATGTCCGTGTCTTCGACCATGGGTCGATCTACCAGCGGAATCGGTGCGGCAGGTCGGCTCCGACCCGGCTGAGTCATCTCGACTTCGGGACTCATGGGACCTCCGGTTATCGACGCGATACGGGCATCGAAGTCACCCCTCGGCATGGGGCGGCCACGTGCTCATCGTACACCTTCCCCATCGCGATTCGAATGCACTTGCGGATTTCTCGGGATGCGGCCCCCGCGCGATGGACTTGGCCTGATCGACCTTGTAGACTGATCCTTCAGGCATGGCGTGAACCGGGATGAAAACGCAGAGGCGTCGGGGACATGCCGTCGAACAACCCATCCTGTCCCGTTCCTTCCAGCCTGTCTCAGTCCCGCGTTCGGTCTTTTCCCACCTGGGAACCCTCGACCGAGCCGGGGTCGCGACCGACTCGGCCGACCGGTTTCTCCAGGTTCGATGTCGAAGTGGAGGGAGGGATGTCATTCCCCAAGGAACCTCAGACCGATGACGAGCACCGGACCGAGCTGCTCCGACTGATGCGAGTACCCGGTAAACCGGGGATCTACGTCCTGGGTTGTTTCGCGAGGTATGTGACCGTCTACTTCCAGCAGGTCCGCGCACTGAACCTGGTCAACTCCCTGGCGAAGGGCGGCATCCTGTCCGGCCAGAGCCGGGTTGCCGTGATCGGGGGCGGGATTGCCGGGATGACGGCCGCCGCCGCCGCGGCCGTGCGGGGCGTTCGAGAATGCCAGGTGTTCGAGGAGCTCGGGGATACCATGCGGCTCCAGAGGGGGTGCGATAAGCGATATATCCACCCATATATCTACGACTGGCCCTACAGCACCGAGCTGGGCGATCAGGCCGACGTGCCGATATTGCCCTGGAGTGCGAAAAACGCGGTGGAAGTCGTCGAGCAACTCGACAAAGAGTGGGATCGGCTTCGATCCCGCCTGGGTCAGAGGTTGCCCCATCCTCGATGTGATTGCAAAGAGATCAAAGTCGGTGTCGCCGGTAAGAGGCCCTTCGTCCAGGTTGGCGGGGAAGACCGACGGGAGTTCGACGTCGTCATCCTGGCGGTCGGCTTCGGCAGGGACGACACGGAGGCGTCCGACGGCTACTGGACCGACACGCGCCTCGACGGACTCGAGGCCGAGTCCATCGGGTCCTGGTTCCTGTCCGGGAGCGGCGACGGTGGGCTCACCGATCTCATGCGGCTCTGCATTATGGATTTTAAACATGGCGATGTGATCAATAAGGTGAGTAAACATTCCCTCAGCAAAGTCGCTGATCGGCTCAAGGAGGTCGAGGAGAAGGGTGGCTCGCCGCAGGCCCGCGCCGATGCGTACAAGGCGGCGGCGAGCGAGATCGCGCCCGGCGCTGGACGCGAACCTACGCCCGCGCAAGATGGGGACGATCTGGCTGAACAGTTCCGAGGAGGCGTTATTCAGCCCGCAGGCTTCCGTCCTCAACAGACTGATCACCGCGTACCTCTACAACAAGAAGAGGTTCCTCCTCGTGGACAAGCCCGGTCGGATCGAGGAGCCGGTGAAGACGCTCAAGGGGTATGTCATCCGCTTCGAGGGGTACGACCTACGATTGATGTCCTCGGTGAATGACGCACGAGACATCCCGAGCGAGGGTAAGAATCTGATCGTCGTAGCCGCCGTGAATCAGTTGCTCCACTTCCGCATCTTCGACCGCGAAGGCAAGATAGCCGCGGATACCGACGAGACGAGGCTGACGGAAAGAGTCGGGCTGATCGAAGGCCTCAGGACGCAACTGGCGAGCCTATGGCCTCGTCCGAAGCTGACGGCAAGCGAGAAGGGCAAGGTCATCGACGCTGTCGCATCAATCGTCGGTCACACCCGCTTCGAGGGCCGGACCGGCAAGCCCATGAAGGTGGATCAAGCCATCATCCGACACGGACCGAAGCCGGCCCTCGCGCAGGGATTCCCCGACATCTGGGCCGCGTGCGAGCCGCTCCGTGCGGAGTGGCGGCCGGACCGGCAGGATGAGGACTGGACCCGAAAGCGTCTGTACAGCACCGAGGATTTCGAGGCCGCGTTGGGCAAGATCCCTCCGCTTCGGTTGGATTTCGCGGGCCGGATCGGGTGTGTCCTCGTCAAAGGGAGAGGGGACCCTCCCGGTGAGATGACTCAGGAGGAACGGGTCACGCAGGCGCTCGAGAAGCTCAAGAAGCGATTGGGTTCGCGAACCGTCGCGGGTCCCGAGATCGAGACCGTCCCCGAGGTCATCCTGGCCACCGAGGCGCTCGCGACTTCGGCGGCCTACGAGCGGACCGTCCGCGCCCTCTGCGAATGCGACCTCGCGGTGTTCGACATCACGGGGCTCGATTGCGCGGTGATGCTGTTCCTGGGGATTCGCTCGGCGGTCCGGCGGGGCGTCACGATCACGCTCACGAACGACGAACCGGGCGGCAACCCCCTCCCTTTCAACCTCGCCTCGCTCATCCCGATTCGCACCAGAAAAGAGGAGATCAAGCAGATCGCCAACGCTCTTGAAGCCGGCTACGATGCCCTCAGACTCCAGCCGGATGCCTACCTCGATCTCCCCGCGTTCGATGCGGTGAGGCGCCTCGGCGAAACGCCGGGCATCCGCGAACCCGAAGAGCAGGTCTTGCTGCTCCAATGGTTCGACCCCGATCACGGCAAGAAAGTCAACGAAACCTTGAAGGGCAAGCTCGAAGGTCGATTCGGCGAGGCGACCAGGCTCGTCTCACGGCTCGATTGCGCGTCGCCCCAACTGGTCGAGCAACGACTCTACCCGGCCATCCGTTGCACGAGGGTCTGCATCGCCGACTGGACCGGCTGGCGCCCCAACGTTTTCTTCGAGATCGGGGTTCGCCTCGCGGTCAATGACACCGATCCGATCTTCATCTTCTACTCGGACGATCCGGACGGCGACCCCGCCAAGGCCGTGGAGCTGGACGGCGACCCCGCGAGGCGGGCCCTCTTCGACTTCTTCAAGCCGACGCGGTTCAGCCTGAAGGAACTCAAGAACCTCAAGGACCGCCTGGCGGAATTCGATCCGAATCAGCCGTCTCTGGGGACCGGCGCGACGCTCTCGCCGGGCGCACCTACCAGGTGGTCGCCGACTCCATCGAATGGCGCCGAGAGCCGGGGGGACGACCCGTCCAGGAGCTCCTCTTGAGCGGGGCCAAGGCGATCGCCGGCCCCGCGGTGGCCGAAGCGGGACAGATGAGTGTGCTGTTCGCCGAGTCCCTCGCCGAGCACATCAAAAAGGCCGCGATCGAGCATGAGCTGGCGGCCTGGTATTACCTGGACGGCCGGTACAAATTGACCGAGAAACTCACCAAGCAAGAATCCGACCCCAACGACCCCCACCTGGGTGCGCTCGAACAGGTCGGCAGGAATCTCCGGGACCGATTGCAGGACTATTCCGGGACCGAGTACGCGGCCCTCGCCCTCGAAATCGGAAAGGTCCTCGATACCATCGCGTCCCGAGGGAGCCTCAATCATGTCTGATGTCATCGATCTGGCAAGAAAACTGAAGTCGGACGCGATGAATGCCCGCGACCGCGGGGACTTCCCGCGGGCGGTCGCGTTGATCGAGCAGGCCGAAGGCCACCTTCGCACCGCCCTCGAGCGACTCGAACAGTCCCGCGAGCCCGGGGAAAGGCTCGGTCGTTCGGAGATGGAGATCGCCGCCCAGTTGGCCTATATCCTCGGGACAAAAGGCGGGATTTTTCGCAGGTGGGGGGAATTCGAGAAATCCGCCCGTGCCTATGACGCGGGGTACGAAATCGAGCGGCGGGAATCAGGCTATGGGATCATCAACTCCTACAACATGGTGCAACGGCTGGTCGCGCGCGTTTACATCCAGCCTGAGGCGATCCACGACGATGCGGCCAAGGTTGTCGAACCTGGCCTTGCGCGAGGAGCTGGAGACGGCCAGAGACGAAGTCCGGCGACAGCGCAGCGGCCCGAGGGCCAAAGATGAATACGCGGCCGCCGACCTGGCGTTGGTGTGCACCCTCCTGGGTGACGAAGGTTGGAAGAGGGCCATATGGGAGTTCCTCAACGCGAGCCCGGCCCCCGGGGCCTATGCGGTCAAGGTCACCCTCGAGGAGATCGAACAACTCCTTGCGACTCTTCGGCAATGTCTCAAAGCGCCCCGTGATCTGGCAGACCGTCTCGGTCAGATGGCCGATGACCTCAGGCGGTTCGCCTCACGTGGATGACCTCTCGGCCTCCTGCTGCGGAGTTCCCCTGGTGTGCGCGACATTGCGGACCCCATCGTCAAAATTGTGTTAATAGGATAATGAGTTCCCGTGGCACGCTGGGGAATAAGAGATGGAGCTGGGTGAACGGCTCGGGGATCGCTACGCCGACACGACTCCAGCCCATGACGATCAGACAAACCTGACGTCCTATGCTTTCGATGTCACGGAGCGCGCCCCGGCTGTTCTCTATCGCAACGCGGTATTCGCGGGCGGCCGGGTCCCATTCCTGGAGCAGCAAGTGCGCCTCGGCCGCCGTCGCGGGGTGCCAGATCGTGCGATCCTTCGGGGTCAACTCCGACCACTTCTCGCGCCCTTCGAGTAGCCGGCTCGCGATCGCTTGTGCCTTGGCGACTTCGTTGCCCTCAGGGGATGACGCTGTGCCCGCCGGCCGGGCCAGCGTGCCCAGCAAGAACTGGAGCGTGGCCGTGTTGATCCCCGGGTAATGCCCCGAACGGATGCGAAACGCTTCCTCGTACTTCTCGAGTGACCTGAGGTAATACGGCCGCGCTTCCTCGGGGTTGGGCGGGATCTCCGTGACCAGCCAGGGCAGCCCGAGGTACCGGTCGCCATGGTCCTTGTAGAACCGGCCCCACCGGCAGAGGAGCTCCTCGTCCAGCTTGGCAAACCGGGCATCGATCCCCTGGAGGGTCGCCTCGGCCTCGGGCTGAGCCTCCCTGCCGCTCTCCATCAAGGCCAGGACCAGCTCCTGGCCGACCGCCACGGCGTGGTCATACCGTTGGTACAGCGTCCGGAGCAACTCGACCGCGACCCTCTTGCGCTCGGGATCGCCGCTCGAAAGCCACTGATGCGCCCAGGCCAGCGGCCGGTGATAGCTCGGGAACGGGACCTTGAGGGTGGCTTCGAGTGTCGGGGTTGAGATTGGTGCGCTCACGGGATTGTCCTTGGGAGAACAGATCGGGTTCGGATATCTCACCACAGAGCCACAGAGAGCACAGAGAAGACAGAAACAGTTGTGAATTCTGATTCTCGAAAAGACGTCATGAGAGGAAACATGACTCTGTACACTCATGAAATTACAATGCGTTATGGTCTTCTCTGTGTGCTCTGTACTACTAAGTTCGAGAATCTTGTACACCGTGCATGATTTCATAACGTCTCGAGACACAAGAGGTTGCATCAACAGAAGGCATCGAAAAATTCCTCTCTGTGTCCTCTGTGACTCTGTGGTGAGTCTCTTTTGATTGGTTGGTTGCGGCTCGCCCGCGCTGTGACTCTGTGGTGAATGGGTCCGGTCCGTTTCTCCTTCAGTTAGCAGTTTCTGCGGTGAGGAGAGGCGGCTAACGTGCAATTCGTGATTCAAGACGGGGCCAGTTCAGCCGGGCGGTGGCGACTCCGGCCGAGATCAAGGCGCCCATTCGCTCGCGGAGCTGGAGGTTGTCGAACTTGCCCGTCCAGATGCCGTAACACGCCAGCAGGAAGTAATACTGTTCCAGCCAGTCGTTGGGCCGGCCGACGTTGTCTCCGAGGTGGCGCACGGCCATCCGTCGGACTTCCAAGAGAATGACGCGGAGCCGATCGGCCGGGGTCGCCGCCTCGCCGACCATCGGCCAGCTTCGGTTGGCATGACACTCCTCCGTACGCGCGTCGAGCGCGACTTCGAACTTCTGCACGCTCTGAACGAACGCGCTGGGCACCACCCCCGCAAAGACCTCGAGATAGGCGCGGATCTTCAGCTCGGTCTCGAGCTTGACGAAGTCCCAGCCGATCAGGTTGCACGGGCCCATGTCCTCGTAGTCGAAGACCGTCGGCCACAGGGCCTGCTCGCGCACGATCCCGACCAGCACGTTGCGCCCGTGCAGGTCGCCGTGGGCACATCCGCGGAGCAGGCGGGGGACCAGGTCGGCGCGCGTCGGCACGGGCTCGCCGAGCTGCCGCATCGCCTCCAGGTCGGCCGTGGGAGCCTGGGTCGAACCGTCCGCGAGCTTCCAGGGGACGAGCTGACGTACGTAGTCGAGGTAGTCGATCGGGTCGAGGAACTGCTCGGGGCCGCTCCGAGCCAGCGTATTGACGTCGCGGCGGGCGGCCTGGCACGACGGGTTCGAAATCCCATTGCGCCATGCGGTCGGTCAGCTTGGGGAGGTCGAAAGCATAGTCCGCCCGCGCCGGGTCGTCGATGAAGGACTGGCCGTAGAGCAAGTGTCCGATCCGCTCGTAAAGCGCGACGATGACAAAGCCGATCGAGGCGACCGTGGGCACGCCGAACCGCACGGCCTCGAGCGCGGCGGCCTCGAGCGTGGTCGTGGTCTCGACGCCGAGGAATTGCTGCGCGTCGCCATAGACCAGGCTGATGAGCGGGCCGCGATCCCCGTCCTCGTGGATGCCTTCGAGGTCGAGGAACACCAGGTCGTGCCGCAGGCCCGGCGGCCGGCAGCAGGCCCAGCCGCGATGCTCCCGCTCCAGGAACTCCGTAGGGCCGATCTTGACCACGTACGGGCCGCTCCGACTGACCTCACCCGACCACGATTCATCCCCCGGATCGAAGACCTCGACCATCAGGACGAACTGGCCTGCTTTGCGCCGGAATCCGATCACCTGGTCCTGCACGACGACCGACTTTCCCGGAAAGGTGACCGCGAGAACCTCGCTGAGATTGTCCATGGTCCTCTCCAGCACGCCGAAGTATCGCTGCGACTCAGGCCCGGGGTTTCCCAGGTTGTGACTTTCCCTGCACAGGGCTTCGGCCAGCCCTTGCCGTAGGTGACGTCGGGCCTTGATGGTCCAGGAAACGGGCATGGCCACGCTCCGACAGCGGGAAGAACCCTCACTTTCACCCTCTCTCACATGACGATCCCCACCGGGTCCTCGTCATCCCACGCCACCGCCGAACTCGTTGAGCCAGTACTTCTCCATGACCTCGAGCTCCGGGTCAACGGTCTCGCCGATCCGGCCCAGGTGCATCAGGATCTCATAGGTGGTGCGGGAGACCCGGGCGGCATGTCCTGATGGGGAACCCGGTTCGCCCTGAGACGCCGACGTCCAGCCGTGGTGGATCTCCTCCTCGCTGATCCAGGCTAGCGGCTGGGTGGACTGGAGCTTCTCGATATGGTGGAGCTGGGCGTCGAAGAGACGATGATGATAGTCCGTCGCTTCTCCGAACGCGGGAGCCGACTCGGTGACGCTGACCCCGTGGGTTGCGTATTCGGGAGACTTCGCCGGAGTGAGCGTCACGTCCTTGCCCGGTTCCAGGCCCAGCTCGTCCCGCGCAATGCGCTCGGCGCCGGCCATCGCGGTGGCCGATGGGTCATCGGCCTTCGCCGGGTCGGGCGGCTCCCAGCGCTTCGATGGCAGGGCGTAACCCCAGTTCGGGTTCCATCGGACGAGGAACAGCCGGCCTCGCGCCGGGTCGTTGCGCTCCGCGATCAGGACGCTGGTATTCTGCGAGCGCGCAGGGATGTCGAAATCGGCCAGTGCGTTGCGGAGGATGAATCGCGCCGATTCGGAGACCGGCTCGTAGACTCCCGACAGGACCAGGTGCGGGGAGAGCCAGAGGTGCGATTGAGGGATCCGGAGTCGGTCGGCGAAATCGGGATGAGGCTCGACGTGGAATACATGGAAGGCGTAGATCTTGTCCACCAGTTCCCGGCCCGATTCGAGCCGGGCCATGAGTGGCTTGGGGCCGCGGTGCGATTCGTTCAAACGAACCGGAGTCCCCAGCGTCTCGGCCGCGGCGCGGAGGGCCGCCCGCGACGGCGGCTCGTTCCCCTGCCGGCCCCGGCGCCGGCGGGTCATGGGGAGCGTGAAGCTCCCCCAGCCGGGATTCAAGGTCAAGAGCACCCGCTGGTTCGCGTCCGCCACGAGGGCGACCGCGACCTCGACGTGAATGCGTTCGCTGTCGGACATCTCAGTCTCCCGGGATCAAGGAACCGTCCGAGAACGGTATCCGGGTTTAGTAGAGCGGTTTCGCCCACCCTACACCGGACAACCTCACCAATGACTCACATCCTTCTGAAGCTGGTCGAGCTGCTCGGCGGCCTCGGTGCGTTCGGGGTCGGGCAGGACCGCGAAGTCCTGGAGCAACAGCTCGCCGCCGCGCACTCCCAGGACGCCGCTCCGTTCGCGGGGGCTGGCGATCGCCTTCCAGGCCGCGCCGGCAAACCGGGCGGCCAGGATCCGGTCGGCGACCGACGGCGCCCCCCCGCGCTGGAGATGGCCCAGCATGCAGGGGCGGACCTCCAGGTCTGGGAATCCCCGCGCCTCCCCTCGCAAGAACGCCTGGAGCTGATGGGCGAGCCAGACCGTTGGCGTCGTCTCGTCGCGGCCGGCAAGCGACGGGTCCAGGGCGACGCCTTCGGCCACCAGCACGATCGCCTGTCGCCGGCCTCGGTGCATCGCGCGTCCCAGTCGCACGGCGATTTCCTCCATCCCGGCCTCGGTGAGCGGACCGTGCTCCGGGGTGACGACGACCTCCGCTCCCGAGGCCAGCGCCGCCAGCCGCGCCAGGTCGCCACCGTGGCGGCCGATCACCTCGAGCACCAGGATTCGGGGATGCTGGGCCTCGGTGTCCGTGAAACGGCTGACCGCCCAGGTGATCGTGTTCGCCGCCGTGTCGAAACCCAGCGACGGCTCGGTCGCGGCCAGGTCGTTCTCGATCGTCGCCGGGATGCCGATGACCCGCAACGCGCTCTCCTCGGCCAGCCGGTCCGCGCCGGCCATCGAGCCATCTCCCCCGCAGACGATCACGCCACGAACCCCCACGGAGCTCAAGAGATCGATCACCTGCCGGCGGACCACCGGCTCATGGAACTCGGGACACCGCGACGCCCCGAGCAGGATGCCACCGCGGCCCAGCAGCCCGCTCACCGAGGCCCGGTCCAGCCGGACCAATTCCTGAGACGCACGCCCGACGCCACGCAAGCCATCGTGAGTATCAATGTCGTCCCTGAGACTTGCAAGGCTCCAGTGCCCCAATTCGACCCGTCGGACCGCCCGCACCAGACCGGCAAATCCCTCCTTCACGCCGATCACGTCCCCTCCATATCGATTCATGCCCACGCGCACGATCGCACGCAGCAGCGCGTTCATTCCCGGCGCCTCGCCACCGCTGAACAGGACGGCCACGCGCAGGACGGCCGACGGGCAGACGGAGACGCAATGCTCCGCGATATCGATCGAAGTACGGTTATCGCCGATCACCGTCAGGATCTCCTTTTCCCAGTATCATGGATGTTCGACGCCGATCTAAGGTCTTCCAGGTCACTTCTCTCTCGTACGCATTCCAAATAGTTATTGTTCGGCAATTTCATTCCTTATTGGAATATCGCCTAGCCGTGTTCCCCACGGGCACTCTCGGCGCGGGCCTCCCGAGCCCGGTGCATGACTGACCTGGGAGCCGATCCAGGCTCTCGGAGTTTGTGGAAGAGTCGGGGATTCCGGATTCGAGATTCCGGATTCGAGATTCAAGTATTTATATTAATTATTAATATATTAACTTATTCAACGGCGCGAACTGCACCGTCTAGAAGTGCTTCGGCTTTTCGCGATTGGGCCGCGCCGTCTCGCCGTCAACGAGAGAACCGCCGGCCGTTGAGTACCTGCCATTTCTCACCGCAGAGACTCCAAACCGATGAGAAATCACGATAGAACAACGCGGTCTCCAGATGATCCTGATCGCCTTAGCATACGTAGACGATCGACAGCGTAATTGAGACGCCATCGTCGTGAACGAATCGGCGAAAAGTTTCCGATCGCATCATGATTCTGCCTAGTAATGAAGATAATGATGCTAATTGACAACGTACTATGCGGACTCGTTGACATTGGAATCGAGATGTGTTGTATATGGTTGAATCGATGGACGGACGACCGTAGTGCCCTGAGGCCAGGGTGCAGCAAGTGATTCAATCTCGATGGCCGCATCTACGAGACCTTCCCGATCTCGCATCAGCCTGAAAGGAACTGATCTTGTCGTCCCACAGCAGATTCCCCTCGATCGCATGGAGCCTGGCCCGGCGTGTTGGCGTGCTCGTGGCCCTTTCGGCGCCCGCTATGGCATGGACGACTCGGGCGGAAGCCGGTTCGGTCACGTATACGGCTAGCACCGGTTCGCATGATTATGGATTGCTTCCGCTCTTCCCCCAGGGCCTCGGCACCCTGACTCGGGTCGATATCTCTGCGGACATCGGCGGCGGTCAAGAGTTCCTGAATGATTCCCAGAGCCAGCAGGTCGGCACATGGAGCGCGTGGCTGGGGATTTCCGCCGACGGGATCGGTGACCTCGGAAGCGGTTCGGCAACCGGGACGTATTCGGTCGCTCCCGGCGATATTTACTTCTTACAGGCCTCCGCCGGTTCCTCCCTAACCTACAATTCCGGACTCGTTGACTTCGAGGCTTCGCCCGGCGGCGGTTCCAGTACCGCGTTTTTCGCCGGTTATATTGGCGGACTCCCGGATTCGTTCGAGGCCTTCGGTCCCTCAGATGCCGGGGCGGACTTGACGGTGACCTACGACTTCCTACCCCTGGGTTACGTGCCCGAACCGTCGGGCTTCGTCCTGGGATCGATCGGTCTGGTGATCATGGCGGCTTGCGCCCGCGCTCGGGCGGAAAAACCGTGCCGACACGTCGGTTGACCCCATCTGGCCAGAAGTCTACGCTGGATTCATGAGTTACGAAGTCGAGGTCAAATTCCGCTCGGCGCGAGCACGATGCTGCTCCGGCGGCGGCTCGAGGAGTGCGGCGCCGTCGAGGAGCCGCGGGTCGTCCAGGTTGACACCTACCTGACCCACCCGTCCCGCGACTTTGCCCAGACGGGCGAGGCCCTGCGGCTGCGTCGGATCGGCGCGGAGAACCGGATCACGTACAAAGGCCCTCGCTACGGCGGCCCGACCAAGACCCGGGAGGAGATCGAAATCCCGATCGCCGAGGGCGAGGAGGCGTTCCTGCAGCTCACCGAGCTTTTCGAGAAGCTAGGATTCCGGCCTGTCGCCGCCGTCCACAAGACACGGTCGACGTTCCACCTGTCCGATCCGCCCTACTCGATCGAGGTCTTGCTCGACCGCGTGGACGGGCTGGGCGACTTTGCCGAGATCGAGGTCATCGCGGGTTCGGAATCGGAGTTCCCGGCGGCGCAAGCCGCCGTGCTGGGCGTCGCCGATCGGTTCGACCTGACGGAAGTCGAGCCTCGGTCTTATCTCCGGCTGGTCCTGGAGGCGCGGCGCAACCGCCTTCGCGCCCCGATCCCCCCTCGGCCGGGTAAGGCTCGTGCGCTCTCCGTAGGGTGCTCCGCGAGCACCGGAGCCAGCCTGCTCCACGAGGACTCCGGACCCGCGCAACCCAAACGTGAGCCGCTCTAGGCAGGCCCTTCGGATTGTGGTAAGAACACACCGCTCCCAGGGACGGGAGCGCCATTCGACATGTCTCCGTTGGCGATCGCGGGCCGGAGCCCGGATCGCAACCCCGGGTCGGTGCAAGGGATATCGGCAGTCGGATCGGGCACAGCCCGAGACCGCTTCCGCGACGTCCCGGGGCCGAACCCTTCGCGGTACCGCCCGTCCCTCATCCGAACCCGATCCGCCTGGCCGGGGTGTCCCTTCTCAAGGAGATCCGCGCGATGGACCGCCGTCGGTATGTCCCTGACTCCGAGGGATTGGAAACTCGCGCCCTGCTGGCCTCCACGCCCAATCTCGGCAATCTGTTCGGGTTTCAGGTCACCTCCAACCTCAATATCCCCGTGACCTTCGAGCAGAAGGAACTCCGGGTCGAGCATCTCCCGTTCTATCTCGAAAAAATCCTGCCGGGCCGATTCCTTCCCAAGGAGGAGCTCCGGGAGATCCAGGGCGATCTCCTGGAGGTGATCTCTCAACTTCATAGGCCGGATCCGAAAGCTCTCGATAATTACAACTACGAGCTGCGGCAGATCGTCCCGCATCAATCGCTCACGCCCGCGGGCGCGGCGGTCCTGAACTACAGCTTCGGCGCCGTCCTGCATGCGGCCTCGGCGTCTCCCTCCGTCATCGATAGCCTGAAAACGACCATGAACCAGTTGGTCACTCAGATCGACACCAACAGCCCCCAGCCGGTCTTCCTGGCGAGCAACGATTATGCCCTGGTGCTCCAGACTGCCCTCTCCATCGGCAGGCCGATGCCTCCTCCCATCCTGCCGAAGATCGCGGTCAATCAGGGAGTCCAGGCGAATACCAATCACATCAGGACGCCGCTCAAGCATCCGACTCTGGTCGGCACGTATCACTTCCACACCTACATCCAGGTGATCACGCCCGGCGGCGAGGTCGTGGGATTGACGAACGTGCGCAGGAACGGCCGATACAAGGTCACCATCAATCCCGCGCTGAGTCCGGGCGTTTATCAATTCCGGATCCGCGCCTATGACGACGCCGGAAATCTGAGTCGCGTCAGCCGGCTGTTCGCGATCAAGGTCGTGCCCCGGCGCCATCACACGACGTGATCGCACGATCGCTCAGAGCATCTGGCGGCGGGCCAGGTCGCGGAACGGGCCGGGCTCGGCCAGGAGCTGATCATAGCTACCCGACTGGACGATCCGTCCATCCCTGAGGACGTAGATGCGATCGGCCTTGACGATCCCGTCGAGGCGATGGGCGATCACGACCCGGGTGATGCCCTTGAGTTGATGGGTGAGGCTGTCGCTGACGATGCTCTGGGTAACGTTGTCGAGCGCGCTGGTCGCCTCGTCGAGCAGGAGGATCCGGGGCCGGCGCACGATCGCCCGGGCGATCAAGAGCCGCTGGCGCTGGCCGCTGGAGAGGTTGCCGCCGCCCTCGCCGACCAGGGTGTGCATGCCCATGGGCATCGCGCGGATGTCGTCCTCGAGGCCCGCCAGCCGGGCGGCGTGCCAGGCGTCGTCGAGGCCCAGGGACGGGGCGAACCCGACGATGTTGCTGTAGATGTCGCTCGGCATGAGCTGGGCATGCTGGAGCACCACGCCGATCTGACGCCGGACTTCCCGCAGGTCGAGCGTGGCCAGCTCGCGGCCGTCGATAGGTGACCGTGCCCGAGTCGGGGACCTCGAATCCGAGCAGGAGCCGCATCAAGCGTCGATTTCCCCGAACCCGAGGGGCCGACGATCGCCACGAACTCGCCCGGCCGCGACCTGGATGTCCACCGCTTCGACGACCTTCGTCTCCTGGTCCTGCCCCGGATATCGGAACGAGACCCGATTCAGGGCCAGGGCTCCGGCGAGCCGCACCGGTTCGATCACCGCCGCCGGGAACTCGGGGCTCTCCTCCAGGATCGGCCGGATCCGCGTGCACATCGGCAGCAGGTCGAGCAGGCCGATCGCGGTGTAGCAGCCCGCCAGCACGGCCGCGACCAGGTTTGCGAAGGCCATGTTGAACGCCAGGAAACTCCCCGCCTTCATCAGATCGGGGTCGACGTGCACGGCGCCGGTGTAGACCACGATCGCCGTCAGGATCGGATAGACCGCCAGCCACTGTCGAATGACATTGGTGAACCTCCGAGAATGGATCGCCGCCGCGAGCCGATCGCCGTAGCGGCGGGCCCAGCGCGCCAGGGCGCGGCCCTCGGCACCGGCAGCTGCGCAGCGCGATGATCCCACCGAAGAATTCCAGGAGCAGGCCGGAGAGGGCCCCGTCGAGCCGGCGGATCGACACCTCGTGGCGAAGGCGGCCGGCCAGCAGCAACACGGTGACCAGGAGCATGATCGCCACGAGCAGGCTGGTGGCGAGGGCCAGCTTCCAACTGTAGGCGAAGAGCAGGCCCAGGTTGAACAGCGAGAAGAGACCGGTCACGATGCTGGTGACCACCGCTCCCGAGGCCCGCTGAAAGACCTCGCTCGAGACCCATCGCTCGCAGGGCCAGGTCGCCCGAGGAGTACGCCGGCGAAGAATCGGCTGGGCAGGCGGAGGAGTCGCTCCCAGATCGCCGGGATCAGCGTGGCCGAGACCCGCCCCTCGATCCGCATGACCAGGAACCCCTGGATCGCCTGGAAGACCGCCGCCGAGATCGCGAGTACGCCGAGGAAGCCGCACAGTCATGGCGAGCCGAGACTGGTCGGCCTCGGGGATGACCCGGTCGACGACGATGCCCGAAGCGATCGGGATCGCCAGCCCGAGCAGGGCGCCGAAGAACGCCACGATCGCGATGGTCCTCAGCTCGCGCGCCAGCCCCCTGAGGCCGCGGCAGAACCGGAGGAGGTCGCGGAACCCGAGAGGTGCGTCCGGGAGCGGACGATAGAACGCCCAGGCCGTGGGCGCGACCCGGCCGGCAAGTCGATCCTCGACGGGATGTCTGCGGCCTTCGTGATCGAGCAGTTCATAAGTCACACCACGCGGGGCTGTGGACCGATTCGCCGGCAGCAAGGCCACGGGAGGCCGGCCGTCGTCGTTGAGCTGGCCGAGCAATGGCTCTCCTGCGCGACGCCACCAGTCCTCCGGCAGGCGTGACCGGCCGCACGTGAAAGCCGGAGGAACGGGCCAGGTCGCCCAGGGGATCGCAGGGGGCTTCGGGGCCCGGATCCCCGGCCGGCGGCGGCATCGCGCACCTGCGATCCCCATGGCAAGGCATACGGCGCGGCATGAGGACGACAACGCCTCGCCGTCGCCCGGGATGGCCGTTGCCACCTCGGCCGCGCCGGCCGCCGCGGCCAACTGCGTGGAGACCGAATCGATGAGGGCCGCCTCATGGGCCAGCGACCGTCGGATCTCCATCCATCGGCCGCGTTCCTCCTGCTCGTGGATCTCGGTCAGGAAGTCCAGGGCCGTCCGGTGGAAGTCGTCGAGTCCCGCCCACGGGTCACCCGACTGGATCATGTCGGTCGTGCCACAGACGGTGACCTGGCAGGCCGTCTCTGCCATGAGCCAGAGGTGCTCGGTCACCGGGAACCGCGCCTGGAGCTCGGTGGTCGGGAGCGGCACCTGGTCGAGCAACGACGAGGAGCCGCAGCGGTGGCGCACCCAGGCGACCCCCGCGCGCACGCCGTACCGCGTACCCGGCTCGAACGCGGCGGTCACCTTCCGAGGAAGCTCCTTGCTGAGCCGGGGCGCGACGGCCCGGTGGAGCGCCAGGCCGACGCGGAGCAGCCAGTCGTCGATCAGCACGGCGACCTGCTCGGAGAGTCCCTCCTCGAAGCTCAACCGGATCAGATCTCCGCGCGAGAACTTCAGCAGCTCCGCCGGTCCGGCCCCCACGGCCAGCAGGCCCCCTCCCGATCGTCCCCGCACCCCGCTGATCGCGAAGATCGAGCCCCCCTCCTCGACGCGGCAGAGGTGCCGACGCCGGCCCTCGATCGCGCCCGGCTCGAGCTGCATGAAAAACACGTCGACCCCGCCGGCGTCCACGAGCCAGACCGCCTCGGCATCATCGAGCGGCAGCGGGCGGTTGGCGGCGGTCCGCTCCCGCCGGCTGTAGGGCAGGAGTTCCTCGACGAGAAATCGGGGTGGATCACGTTCTGCCTCGAATGGGGAGAACGCCGTTGGCAGGTCGGGCGCCGACTCGGTCGTCGGCGACCCGTTCGGCCTGACCCCGAAGCGCCGTCAACGCCTGGGTCGGCGACTTCCGTGCGGTTCCGCGACTGGGCCCGGCCGGCCGACCGCCGGCCCGGCAGGACCTGGTGCGAGACCAGCCGGGCATACTCGCCCTGGAGGTCGGCGATCAGCTCGTCGTGGGTCCCGCGCTGGACGACGTGGCCGCCGCTCAGGACGATGATCTCGTCGCAGTCGCGGATCGTGGTCAGCCGGTGGGCGATGATCAAGCAAGTGCAGCCCCGGCGCCGCAGGTTGTCGTTGACGACCCGCTCGGTCTTCGGGTCCAGCGCGCTGGAGGCCTCGTCGAGGATCACCAGGCTGGGATCGCGCGCCAGGGCGCGCGCGATCTGGAGCCGCTGGCGCTGGCCGCCGGAGAAGTTCCGCGCCTGCTCGGCCACGACCGCGCTGTAGCCCCCTCGCCGCAACAGGAGGTCGCGGTGGATCGCCGCATCCACCGACGCCTGGACCAGGCGGTCCGTCGGGATCAGCTCGTCCCAGAGGCTCAAGATTCTCCCGGACCGTCCCCTCGAACAGGCAGACCTCCGCGTCGACCAGGGCCACCGAGCTGACGAAGACCTCACGGGGGATCTCCGCCATGGGCCTACCGTCAAAGAGGATCTCGCCGCTCCACGGCTGGAAGAGTCCTGCCAGCAGCCGGCCGACGGTGGATTTCCCGCTCCCCGAGCTCCCGACCAGGGCGATGCGCTGGCCCGGTCGAGCGACGAGCGAGAACTCCTTGATCAGGGGCTGATCGTCCGCTCGGTTGTAACCGAACGAGACCCGGCGAAACTCGATGTGCCCGCTGAGCCGGCGCAACTCGCCGGCCCCGCCGGCCGGCCCGATCGTCGTGGGGCGGAAGATCGGGTCCATCGGCCGGTTGCGGACATCATCGATTCGATCGAGATCGGCGTGCAACTCCTGGACGTCGGTGCTCAATCGAGCCATGTCGCCGAACGGCTGGTTGAAGCCCGTGAGCAACGATTGGAACGCCACCAGGCGCCGATGGTCAAGGTCCCGGTCATGACCTGGTAGCCGCCGAAGCCGAGGACCAGGATGGTCGTCACGCCGGCCAGGAGCGGTGGCAATGCGACCAGGATCGCGTCGCAAGCGCCCAGCTCCTGCTCCGCGTTGATCATCCGGGCCTGATCGCCGGTCCACCGGACGAGCAGGTCCGACTCCGAGCCGGTCGCCTTGATGCTCTCGATGATCTGGATGGCCCACATCACGCCCGCCATCAGCCGGCCCCGGAGCTGCTCGATCGTCCGGTTCCGGTCGACCCGCCACCGGCTGACCAGTCGGAGTGCCACCAGGTTCAGGCTGCTGATCGCGACGCCGACGGCCGTGAGCGGCGGGTCGTAGGGGAGCATCACGGCGACGTACACCACCAGGGTCAACAGGCTGACGGCCGTGGTTGCCAGCTCGCCGGAGATCAGCTCCGCCACGCGCGCCGTCTGATGGGCGCGACTGACGATGTCGCCGGTGAATCGGCGCTGGAAGAAGGCCACCGGGAGCCGGAGCGCGTGTCGCATGAAACCCAGCGACTCGGCCAGCATCAGCCGGATCTCCAGCCGCATCAAGTAGACCTGCTGGAGCCCCGACGCCGCCAGCCGCATCACGGCCATCGCCGCGATGGCCAGGAGCAGCGGCCGGAGCCAGTCGCGGTGTCCCTCGATGAGGATGCTATCGAGGAAGAACTGCTGGAACGCGGCCGCGCCGAGGTTGGGGATCACCAGGGCGAGCCCGGCGAGGATCACGAAGGCCATCGCGGCGCGGAACCGGGAGAGCCGCCGGACCACGGCCGAGCAGGGCGCTGGGCCGGCCTCCCTTCTTGACGAACCGCGGCCCCGGCTCGAACGTGAACGCGATCCCGGTGTAACTCTGCCGGAACTCCTCCAGGCTGACCGTCCTGCGGCCGACCGCCGGGTCGTTCAAGTAGACCTTCCGCCGGCCGAATCCCTCAACGACGAGGAAATGATTCGACTCCCAGAAGACGATGAACGGCGTCCGACGCGTGGTCAGCCCTTCGGCCGGCTTGCGGAACGCCTTGACCTCCAGCCCGTGCCGCTTGGCCGCCTCCTTGACGTAGAACGCGTTCGTGCCGTCCCGAGAGACGCCGCACTCCTCGCGCAACACGTCCAGGGAGACATACCGTCCATGATATTCGAGGATGATCCCCAGCGCGGCGGCGCCGCACTCGGCCGCTTCCATCTGCAGGACGGTCGGCGTCTTGACCGGACGGTATCTCCTCTCGTCTGAGCCCGCCATGCGTCACCGCCTCGTGCCTGGCCAAGCTGAAGGGACGACCCACGCTCGATGCAAGTTCCACCCGCCAAGTCCGTAAGGTCGCCGACCGCAGACCTAACTTCAAGTATGCATCAAGATTAGCGACCTGGTCGTACGAATGTGGAGTCGCACGTCATGCCAGCCTCGGAGTTGAGAATTCCGGATGCGAATCGTTCTCGTGTGACGCGAATGCGAGTCGTTGGGACGATGAATACTGGAGATGAGTGGCGGGTTCTGGTCCGCGAGAGCCCGAGGCGGGAGGTCTGTGGATAACGTCTGACCTACGACGCCCGCAGACTGTGCCTCTCGGCATAGTAAAAAAGGAGGTCGAAGTCGGCCGGGTGGTAGCCGAGCAACCGGAGCCGCAGCGATACTTGCCCTCGATGATGAACACCGTGATTGGCTGCATGTTGCATCAGTTCTCCCACCGGCATCGAGCGCTTCTCGCTCCCGCCAATCACGAACTCGACGTTACGAGCGAGATCCTCGTCCCGCAGCGTCGACAAGAACGCGCGCACCGACAGCTCGATGTGTTTCCACTTGTCTACGAGAGTTGCCACCGTTGGGTAGTCGACAGGATCGAGGGCGCGCCCCGCTCCGGGCCACCGCAGCGACCGAGCCAGCCCCATTCCGCACTCAGCATGTGAACCATCGTGTTCCGGATAGAGCCGTGGCTGCCAGACACGGGTTGCGTGAACTGTTCGGGTGTCAACTGCGAGATGGCCTCGAAGAGCCTTCGGTTCGCCCAGTAGCTATAGTCGAACAGGGTTTCCAGATCCTTGACGGTCATCGGATCCTCGCCTCCCACATGGTTTCGAGCCGCACCGTTCCAAGGTCCACCCGACGAGGCAGGGTGTCCGTACAAACCAAACCATCAATCACGGTTCACGCTTTTCCCGGGAGGGATCGAGTTGAGGCGACAGTTCATCGAGGGCAGCCTGAGTTCGCCGAGCAGCTCGCCGAGCGTCGATTTCGGCGAAGATGCGCGCCTGCTCGGCATCGGCCCGAAGCCGCTCTGCCGCGGTCCTGAGCATTTGCTCACTGGCCGCGGTCCTCTGCAGCCTGGCCGCGGTCCTCTGCAGTCGGATGGTCTGGATCGCCACGGTCAGCACGAGCGCGAGGAAGGCGATGCTGATCAGCAGGGTCCGGATTCGGAACTGGGGCGTTGGCACGGCTCGCTCCGAGAAAGACTCCAGACTGGATTAACTCCTTCCTTGCCGGCTCACGTGCCTCAGCCGGCCCCGACGAGCTTCTTGGTCCAGGGGAGGATGAGATTGATCAGCCTGCGGCGCTTGACGACGATCGCCGCCTGGCACATCGTGCCGGTCTTGAGTATTTGATCGGGCCCATTCGACGAGGACCAGAGGAAGGGATTTTCCCGCTTGGGATCGCCCCTATCGAGCCGGACAAGGACCCGGAGCAAGACTCCCGGCGCATACCGCTTGAGGAACGCGTTGACCAGCTCCGGATGCTCGAGCGCCGCCTCCATGGCCAGCTTGGTGGCCGGCAACTCGGAGACCTCGACGACGTGACCTCGGATGAAGCCGTATTCCTCGCGCTTGATCGTCGCGGGCACGATCTCAACCTCATTGGTCGCCTCGATCTTCTTCCCCTCGCCGCCCGGCACGAAGACGATCGACTCGTACGACGACCCCGAATCGTCGGGACCCTGCCCCGCCTTCGGGGCGTGGAGCAGCACGATCGGCGAACCTTCGCGGACCAGGTCGCCATCCACGTGGAGCACCTGCGCGACGTCCCCCTGGACCGGGCTGATCAGCCGCGAGGTGCGTTCCATCTTCTCCAGGTCCAGCTTCAGCTTGGTCTCCACGTCCCGGATCTTCAGCTTACGCTCCAGCCGTGCGCGGCCGCGCGCGGTCTCGGCGGTGACCCGGTCCAGCGCGAGCTCTGCCAGCCGGGATTGCCCTTTGTTCAGGTGGTCCCGGACGTCATAGAGCTTTTCGCGGGATTCCAGGAGGTCGAGATCTCCGAGATGATGATCATAGCGCAACTTGTCGGCACTCTTGGCCAGCCGCTGGGCGATCTTCATCTTCTCCCGAGAATCCTCCTGGCGTTGACGACCGCCTGCTTCAACCGATCCATGGCCTCGTCTTTTCGCTCGCGCTCCAGCTCTTCGAACTGGGTGAGTTCCCGGTCCTGGCCCCGGAGATTTTCGAGCCGGGCCTTGGCCTCCTCGATCGCATCCTTCAGGTCGTCCTGCGCGATCCGGCCGATCACCTGATCGGGGCAGACCGGATCGCCCAGCTTCACGCCCAGGGACACCAGCCGGCCGGTCGCCCGGGCTCGCACCTGGGCCAGTCGGTCCTGATCGATCAGGAGGATGCCTTCGCCATTCACTTTCGTCGGCACCTTGTACAACACCGCCAAGGCGATCGCCGCGGCGCCCACGGCGAACAGGGTGGAGAGGTAGACCCACGCTTGCACCGTGGTCACGCGGACCAGCGTATCCAACTGGTCGAACGCATGGCGGCTCGAGTCCGTCGGCGCGGTCGATGTCGTGACAGGAGCGTGATCCATCGGCGGGAGCCTGTGAGTGTCTCTGACCCCATGTTCGGATCTGCCGCGATCCGTAGCGATCGGTTGCGCGAATAAACCCCCCGCAGCGCGCGTCGTCAGCGGGGGCTACCACTCTGCTCGAGCGATTCGGATACCTTCAGACCTGTCCGGGGATCGGAACGTTGCGAACGATCACCCGACCGGTCGGTCATTTTCCCGGGACGGGGGCTCCGACCTTGTCTTTCGGCGTGGCACTCCCTCCCCCGGGATTCGTGAGCACGCTTCCGCTTCCGCCTCCGGCGATAGAACGAAGCTCGTCGGCGGTCAGGATCACCGTCTCGGGTTGTTTCTTGTCCGAGTCCTTCTTCGTGTTCGGGTTTTGCGGTTGATCGGCCATGATGAACTCCCAGCTCGAAGGTTGTTTGGAATCTTCCCTACTAGATATACCGGAACTCTCCTTGAGATATAACACGTTTTCCGGAGTCCTTGCAAAGAGAATCATGCCCGGGTGGTCGCAGGAGAAGGCCAAATCACGGTTTCGGTCGGGCCCTCTGCGGGAACAGAGAGGTCGAAACCGGCCTCATGGCGGTGGCGACGCGCTTGATACTATTTCTCGGGTGCTGGTCCGAAAGGCTGGTCGGGGAACTCCAGGCCGTCCATCAGGGGCCGTATGTCGTCTCGGGACTCGAGAAGCCACCAGTCGGGATTGGCGCGAAGCCTGCGCAGGTCGTGAAATCCCAGGGCGACCGCCATCTGGAGATTCGCCGCCGCCTGATCGAGATCGAGCTTACGGACGGCGCATGCCGGTTCGTCGATGGGCGTCTTCCCGTAGCCGATCAGGGCGGCTCGATTGGTCTGCTGGAGGGCCAGGTTGACCAGCTCGTCCGGCGAATGCTCCGTCCAGAGGGCCAGGCGCTCGGCATCGAGGCGGTCCGCCTCCGCTGGGGACCCTGACAATCGGAGGAGGCGGGCGAGCTCCCAGAGCGACTCGGACAGCCACCCCGGAGCGTCGGGGAGCCCGGTCGTGGAGACGCCGAGCGGCTTCAAGACCGACAGGGCGTTCCGGAGGATCGGTATGGCCTCGGTGGTTCGGCCCTGGTCGGCCAGAGCCAGGGCTTCGCCGGTGAGTACCACTCCAAGGCGGCCCTGGACTGCGGAATCGGCCGGATCGGCGGCGGCGAAGGGTTCGATCGTCGTGCGAGCCCGGACGAACCAATCGCGCGCGGAGGCGGGGTCGCCAGCGTGGCGCCGGAGCGATCCCAGCTTCGCGATTGCCTCGGCCAGGTCGAGCGCGAACACGCGGTCCGCCGGGTGATTGGCGGCAAATCGCCCTCGGATCTCGATCGCACGACGGTAGTGGAGCATCCCCTTCTCCACGGTCCCGAGATCGACGAACTGCTCACCCAGGTTCTCGAGATCGATACACAACTCGACCTGGTATTCCTCCACGCCGGGAGATGCCTCCAGGGCTTTCTCCTGCTCGGCAACCGCCCGCTTGAATTCTCGCATCGCCCGCGCGTTGTCTCTCGCCGTATCGTAGAAGTAGCCCAGGAGATCGCAGCTTCGCCCCAACTTGTGGTGGAACCGTGGCTGATCCGGCTGGGCCTGGACCAGTTTCTCCAGGACCTCGATCGACTTCCGGATCGAATCAAGCGCCTTCTCCGCCTGGCCGGCTTCGTGCTGGAGCTCGGCGATTTCGGCGAGGCTCACGGCGAGCTTCTCCTGGAAGGTGTTCACCGACGGATGAGCATCGGCCAGCGCCGAACGTAAGCGGAGCGATTGGTCGTAGGCATCGAGGGCCGCCTCGAGGTGGCCGAGTTTGTGTTCGGCGGCCCCGATGTTGTAGTGGCCATTGGCCAGCGAGGAGAGGAGCGGGATCGGCTTGGGACCCGACGTGATACCCTCGAGCAGGGATTCGCAGATGCGCTGGGCTTCCTGGAACGCCCGCAGTGCGTCCCGATAATTCCGCTGATTGAAGTAGACCCACCCCTGAACAATGATCATGTCGGCCAGTTTCTTGCGATTTGAAGCAGCATCCTTCGGGAATCCGTCGATCAATCGCCGTTGGATCAGCACACCCTTGGTAAGCGACTCCAGGCCCTTATCCAGGGATCCGATCCCCGCTTGCGCGATGCCCATCTCCTTGTAACCGTCGGCGAGGTCCGCCTGATAGGGCGCCACATCGGGATAACGGGCCGTGAGCGGCTCGAGGATGGCCAGCACTCGTCGGAGCGGGGCCACGGCCGCCTGGAACATCTTGTCGACGGTGAATTGTGCGCCGATCGACAGGTAGCATTTGGCCACGTGGCCCGGGAGTTCCGGATCGTCGGGGGCTTCCACCGCGAGCTTCTCCCACACCGCCGCGCGCCGTCTCGAAGGATCGGACCACTTCCTCGGTCGTGCCGATCTCTCCGGCGATCTCCCCCAGGTGGAAATGGGCCTCGGCCAGCTCATGACGGAGCTGCGGGTCGTCGCTCCGTTGCCGGACGAAGTCCTGGTAATACGTCAGCGCGGTCTCGAGGAGCTCCCGGCGCAAACGCCGGCTATCGAGGGTGTCCTGTTCCTTCAGGAGGGTATTCTGGCTGACGATGGTGAAGTATTCGCGTACGGCCCGGTTGGCCATCTGGAAATTCGTCTGCGAGAGGGCGCGGGCCTCGGCCTCCCGGCGACGGCCTTGCTCGACCACAACCACGCCGATGGTCGCGGCCAGCGAGATGCCGATCAGGGCGGCGCCGGCGGCGTAGGTCCAGGTGCGGTGCTGGCGGAGCCAGCGTGCCAGCCGCTCCAGACGCCGCTCGGGGTAGGCCGAAACTGGTTCGTCGGCCAGCCAGTGTTCGAGGTCCCGCGCCAGGTCGCGCACCGAGGCGTACCGCAGTTCGGGCCGGAGGGCCATCGCCTTCAGGCAGATCGCATCCAGGGGAGCCGGTAGCGACCTCTGGATCGCACGAGGCGGCGGGAAATCCCCCTTGATCACCCGTTCAAGCACTTCGGCGGTCTTCTCACCGGTAAACGCGACCCGGCCAGCGAGCAACTCGTAGAGGGTCGCGCCGAGGCTGTACACATCGCTGGCCGGACCCAATTCCTCGAGGCAACCACGCGCCTGCTCGGCGCTCATGTAGGTCGGAGTGCCGATCGTCGTGCCCGGCAAGGTATCGCTCGTGAAGGTCCGCGTTTCCGCGCCATCCGCCAGGTTCGGCTCCTGATCCCCATCAGCCGGCACCGGCAGGATGTCGGCCTTGCCGACCACCTTGGCCAGGCCCCAATCGACGACCAGGGTCTCGCCGTAACGGCCGAGCATGATGTTGGCCGGCTTCAGGTCCCGATGCAGCACGCCGCGGCTGTGCGGCGTAATCCATCGCGTCGCAGACGTCGAGGAACCGGCCGAGCAACTGTCGAAACTCGAACCCCCACATCGAAGGCCCGCCGCCCCGGCCCTCCCGTTGCCAGCGCAGGTGGAACTGTCGGATCGCCGAAGCGAAAGTCTCTCCCCGGATGAACCGCATCGCGTAGAACGGCCTCCCCTCGGAGTTCCGCCCCAGGCTGTAGACCGGGACGATCCCGGGATGCTCCAGGTTGCCGGTGATCTCCGCTTCCAGCAGGAACCGTGCCGCGCTGATCGTCGCGCTCGGCATAGCGCGGCTGGATCACCTTCAGCGCGACCTCGCGCTGAAGCTCGCGATCCCGTGCCAGCCACACCTGGCCGATCCCGCCCCTGGCATGGGGCCGGATCGGCAGGAACCGATCTTCCTGGCTGACTTGCGGCGGCACCGTCGAGCCCGGAGGCCGCGAGACGCCGTCCGTCGGCAGCGTTTCCTCGCTTCCCGGCGACCCTTGGGTCATCGGCAACGTCGTCGGACGGATCACCGTGACTCCCAATGTTGACATCAGTGCACTGTCCGCGACCTCGGTCAATACCTCCTCCGTCGCGGCCTGAGCATTCCAGGCGTCCAGGCAGAACTGGAGGTTGTTATGATGCTGAGCGAGGTGGGATGATGCCAGGCACTCCAGGGCGTGGAGGCGTTCCGCGTCGATACACCCGTCGCGCAGGAGCAGTTCGGCCAGCGACCGGTTCCGATCCCGACCCCAGGCATTGAGCGCCGCGCTCAACGCGGGGCGCGGAATCGCGCCCGTCAGCAGGGCCAACACTGCTACCAGGAGATCACGATTCAACTCGTCCACAACCATCCCCTTCGACGCCCCGCCCCCCGGATCGACCGGATATCCGGTCTTCCCTTCGACCGGGTCACCTGTCGATCTATCATAAATAAGGCGGGCCGAGTTCGCGCCCGGCCTGGGATCAAATCTTGGCCGCCGAATCTGTCGAACGGCGGGATTGCCGGCGATCGTCGCGACGGCCTGCCTTGAACACGGGACAATCGGATCCCATAATAAGACCTTTCGCCACGCCGGTCGGCGCCCGCCGATCGGTCTCGAAGGCCGATCCAAGGAGATGACGGAATCCATGAAGTCCAAGACGCGACACCGCAAGAGTTACAAATGGCGCAAGAAGGCCGACAGCTCACCGGTTGCCAAGGGTCGCCGGGCCAAGCTCAACGACATGCGCAACCCGAGGAAGACCAAGCACTTGGGAGGCCGGGGCCTTTGAGTCGTTCCTGAGCCCTCGAGCCGCGCTCCCGCGCGACTAAGTCAGCAAAACCTCTGAGGGACGTCAGGACCCGAGGACGAAAAGGACTAGATACCCCCCAGCACTTTAGCCCGGCCGACGCGGGAGATCGCCTTCATGAAGGCCGCGGTGCGGAGGGTAACCCCCTTGCGCTGCGCCAGGTCATACATCTCGCGAAATGCATCGACCAGCCGGTGCTCCTCTTCGCGCTGGATCTGTTCGAGGGGCCAGCGGAAATGCTGGAGGTTCTGGACCCACTCGAAGTAACTGACGATCACGCCGCCGGCATTGGCCAGGACGTCGGGCACAACGGGGATTCCGCGCTCGTTGAACACCTCGTCGGCCTCCGGCCAGGTGGGTCCGTTGGCCGCCTCGACGACGATCTGGGCCTGGACCGCCCTGGCCATGTCGCGGTCGAACACGCCTCCGAGGGCGGCGGGGATCAGCACGTCCACGGGCATGGTCAGGAGTTGCTCGTTCGTGATGGCGTCGCCCCCTTTGAAGCCCACGATCTTGTGAGAGACGGCCATGTGCCGGTCGAGCTCGGCGACATCGAGCCCTTCGCGATTGACCACGGCCCCGTACGCATCCGAGATGCCGACGATCTTGGCCCCCATCTGGGCGAGACATCGGGCCGTGTGGCTGCCCACGTTGCCGTATCCCTGGATGGCGAACGTCGTCCCGGCGATCGTGCGCTGCAACCGGCCGAGCATCTCGCGCGTGATGATCGCCAGCCCGAATCCGGTGGCCGCTTCCCGCCCCGCCGAACCGTGGAATTCGACCGGCTTGCCCGTCACGCAGGCCGGATAGAATCCTTCATACTTCGCGTATTCGTTCATGATCCAGGCCATCACCTGCGCGTCGGTCCCCATGTCCGGCGCGGGGATGTCCTTGTGCGGCCCGATCATGTCGTGGATCTTCTCGATGAGTTTCCGCGTCAACCGCTCCAGCTCGCCGCGTGAGAGCTTGTTCGGGTCACAATTGATGCCCCCCTTGGCCCCGCCGAACGGCAAGTTGACGATCGCCGTCTTCCAGGTCATCAGGCTGGCCAGCGAACGCGCCTCGTCCTGATCGACGGCCGGATGGTAGCGCAGGCCCCCCTTGTAAGGCCCGCGGGCATTGTCATGCTGGACCCGGTAGCCGATGAAGTTCCCGAGCTTCCCCGAGTCGAGCTCGATCACGACCTCAACCCGGACCTCGCGATCGGGAGTGATCAGCAGGTTGCGGACATTTTCCGTCAGGTCGAGGCATTTCGCCGCCTGATTGAAGTAGTAATTCGTGGCCTCGAAGGCTTGCATCAGACCGCCGTTCTCTGGATAACAGGACCCAGGGAGAGTGCCTCGAATCGTCCCGATCCGCGTCCGGCTCCGCCGTGTCCCAGGAGGGATTCCCAATCCGACGCTCGCGGTCTTCGACCGCGGATCCTCGACACATCCTCTTACGGAGTCTGGGATTTGGAATCCGGGATCTCGAATTCGTCGGCCCAATCGACCTGCGGCACGACGCGGAGGACCTACGGAGGTAAAATCTAACGGAGCGCCCCCGCCCCCGCAATGCCTCTAGCCCCGCCCGCGCCTCTCCCGCCGTACGGATGCAATCGTTCAAACTCTCATGATTGTCATCGAGGAAGACCTGACGATGGATCTCTGGCGACTGGCCGAGCTCAACTATGGGCAGATCAAGGGAGAGGCGCCGTTCGAGGTCGCGGTCCTCCCCCTGGGAGCGACGGAGCCCCACAACCTCCATCTTCCCTACGGCACGGACACGTTCCAGGTCGAGGTCATCGCCGGGCGGGCCTGCGCCTGGGCGCACCGCCATGGGGCGCGGGTCGTGCAGCTCCCGGCGTTACCCTACGGGACCGAGACCAACCAGATGAAATTCCCGATGGCGATGAATGTGAACCCGTCGACGCTGGCGCGGGTGATCGCCGACCTGGTGGAATCGCTGGAAGCCCACCAGATCGGCCGTTGCCTGCTCCTCAACGGCCACGGCGGCAACGATCTGAAATGGGTGCTGCGGGAGCTGCACCGATCGACCCGAGTGCACCTTTTTCTGTGCAATTGGTATAAGGTGGCCTCGGATGTCTACTCCACCATCTTTCGGGAGAAGGACGACCACGCGGGCGAGATGGAAACCAGCATGGGCTTGGCCCACTTCGCCGGCTTGGTCGCGCCGGAACAGGCCGACTCCGGCGCAGACCAGGCCGACGCGGTTCGAGGCGATCAACCGGGGTTGGGTCGAGATCACTCGCCCCTGGCACCTGCTGACGACGAACTCGGGGGCCGGCGATCCGCGCCGCCACGGCCGAGAAGGGAGAGGCCCTCACGGACCTGGTCGCCGAGCGGATCGGGCGATTCCTCCAGGAGCTGGCCGCCAGTCCGCTCGACGAGACGTTCCCCTTCTGAGCGGACGGGGGTGAATGGATTTACGATAACAAATTTAAAGAATTAGATGGATGGAAATCCTTTTCAAATTGAGGTTTAAGTTCATTGAGCGTTGATCATTCTTGCGATGCATCCACCAGCTCGGAGCCGAGGTCCCGCACGGCGCGGCCACGGACCATGATCGACGAGACCGCGAGACGTTCCGGCCGGACCATGGCGATCGCCGGTCATCTCGGACTCCTGATCGTAACGGCCTGGCTTGCCGCCGGTTGCAACGGGAGAGACGCCGCCGTCATCAAGGGTCCGGCTGCCAGCCGGCGGACTCCCGCGAAGCCCGCCGGACCGGTGGTGACCGACTACACGCTCGAGGGTGTGGTCCGGTCGGTCGATCCGAAGTCTGGTCAAGTCTTGATCCGGCACCGAGAAATCCCCGGCTTCATGGGCGCGATGACCATGCCGTTCAAGCCGGCCAACCATGATGTCCTCGAGACGCTCCAACCCGGCGATCATGTCGAAGGGACCTTGCGAGTCGAGAAAGAGGACGGGGCCGTCAAGGATTACCTCCTCCTCGACCTGAAAGTGACCCGACCGGCGGAGCCGCCGGCCAAGGTCCTCGATCTCTCGAAAGGAAAGGTTCAGGTCCGTCAGCAAGCCCCGCAGCTCCAGGTGGGCGATCCGGTACCGGAGTTCACGATGACCGGACAGGACGGCCAGCGATCCAAACTTTCCGATTTGCGAGGTAAGGTCATTGTTCTTACGTTCATTTATACACGTTGTCCCATGCCGGATTTTTGTCCGCTCATGGACCGCAAGTTCTCTAATCTGGCGCAACATCTCGGCGCTTTTCCCAACCGCGCCAAGGACATCCGCCTGATTTCCCTGTCTTTCGATCCCGACCACGACACGCCCGAGGTCTTGCGCAAGCATGCACAGATCCGCGGCGCCGTCCCGCCGTTGTGGTCCTATGCGGTCGCTTCGCACCAGGAACTGGCCAAGATCGCGGCCCCGTTGGGGCTCCGCTTCGGGCCGGACGGAACGGATATCGCGCATAATCTCGCCACGGCCGTGATCGATCCCCGGGGCAATCTGGCCCGCCTGGAGGTGGGGACGCAGGCGAATCATTGGGAGACGGCCGATTTCCTCAAGACGATCTATTCCCTGCTCCCCGAAGGGCGGCGGTGAACGGCGACGTCCCTCGCCCGGCCGATTCGCTGCAACACTCATCTCGGCACATGCTTGTGATATGAGGACACGTGTGTCCGGAATGGGTGCAACCGCCCCGAAGGGATTGGGTCGAACAAATGTGCCGAATCAAAGAAGGATAAAACTTGCAGATTACCGTTGACAGTTGTTGGAATAACTTTAAGATGTCGATAAGCACCCACGTTGAGATACGTACGCGCAAGATGGTGATGGAGCCGTTTTCGTGTGCTGAAGGTTTGCGTCAGGGGCGAGCGATCCGGCCGCTTCTACCGGGGCGGTATCGGTTTACGTCAGACGACCGTCGTCGGGGGGCGGAATGATAGTCCCCTGTCGATCGGCTCGGCCGCGCAGACCCGCGATTTCGGATGATGCCAGAGTAGAGAGGCCGGGGTGCGGACCCATTTGGGCTACCAATCGAGACCGATTCATGGAGAGGAGATGTTATCATGCCGCCAGCAACCAAATCCAGCGTCAAGACCGCGACGATGACCAAGACGGTCGCTTCCAAGCCCAAGGCTGTCCGTGGGGCTGAGCAGAGATATCAACAGGCGCGCTGCGCATCCATCTTGCTCAAGCATGTCAGCGACCCGACGCGCCTCCAGGTGATCCTGATCCTCGCCGAGGGTGAGCGGCACGTCGGCGCCCTGTGCGCCCAGTTGAGCCAGAGCCAGCCCGCGGTGAGCCATCACCTCGCCCTGCTCCGCCACGGCGGCATCATCGCCCCGCGACGTCAGGGCAAGAATAACTTCTATAGCCTGACCGAAACCGGTGCCGACCTGGCCCGCGTCGTGAAGAACTTGATCGGTTGAACACCTTCTCGATTCCGTCGTGGACCGACGCCCCGCCAACGCACTGATGAGCGGATGATCATCGCGGCGGGTCGTCTTTCCATCCAGCCCCGGGAATCCCCGGGGTCTCTGTCGGCCGTGGCCAGGGTTCGAGCGCGAGCCCTGGCCAACTTTTTTTACGGTCCCTTTCACGGCAGGATCCGTTGGCCAACCGCCGTGTTGAGCTGGAGCATCGCCTTGCGATGGCGCGCAGCCCAATCTTGATAGACACGGACATGGTCGTGATAGCGCCGCTCGGCGTCGCGGAATTCGAAAACCGTCTTCTCCCCCTCCTGGAAGAGGCTCGCCCGGGCCTGTACGAATCGTCTCAAGACCGGATCCACCTGACCGCGAATCCGCCGGACGATCTGCTGGCTGACGCGGTATTCGTTCACCGCCTGCTGAACCTGGGTTGTCACGCTGCGCTCGAGCGCGGCGAGTTGGACCCGGGTCTGATCGATATTGATCCGGGCGCGTTCGATATTCCCCTGGTTTCGATTGTAAAGCGGCAACGGGACCGTGATCCCCACCGCCCACGACGGCACGCTTCCCCTGCCGCCGTAGGGTACGTTATTCTGATAAGTGAATGGCTGATAGAGCAAGTATGCGTCCGCGAAGCGGTTGGCGAGCTGGAGTTTGAAGCCGGCTTCCGCCGCCTGGACACCGAGCCGGTAAGCCGCGACATCGGGCCGGGAATCTAACGCCAGGTGGATCAGCTCCTGGTCCGAAGGCGGTGGTGGTGCGTCGTCTTCCAGCGTCCCGCGCACTTCCAGCGCCTCGGCCAGATCCGCCGGGATGTTGAGTAACTCTCCCAGGATCCGATTCGCACGGCGGACGTTCTCCTGGGCGTCGACGAGCCCGATGGCCGCGATCTCACGGTCGGCCCGGATCTGATCGACCTCGGCGCTGGTCGTGGTGTCCTTCTCGAACATGGCCTCCATCGCCCGGAGCACTTCGTCGAGTCCCTTGAGGGCGACCCGGGAAGAACGCATCGTCTGCCGGGCCGCCAGCACATCCACGTAGGCGGAATAGACGTTTCCCAGGCCCAGGCGGACGGCGTTCTGATACATGTTCTCGGTCACCCGCAGGTTCGCCTCGGCGAAGATGGTCCGGGCCTGTCGCTTGTGGGAAAAGTCGATCGGGTGCGAGATGTTCACGTCGTACTGGGTTGGGCCGGCGGGCCGCGCCGTGCTGAAGGCTCCATAAGGGATCAACTGGGTGTCGGCGTAGAAGATCGGATTGGCGCGTAGGCTGGCCGTCAGGACGTCGGCGCGAGCCTGGGGGATCTCCAGGTACTGGGCTCGCAGGTCGAGGTTCTCATGGACGTACTGGTCCAGTGCGTGGCCGATGGTCAATCCGTTGGCTGGGCCATCGTCCTGGGGACCGCTCGGTAACTCGAGGCGGCCGTAGAAGGGCGGTCTCGGCGCGGGGAGCGGCAGGGGCGCGGTGATGCCCCGGCCGGTGGGCGGGCCCTGGTAGGTCCCACCCGGCATCGTGATCGAGGTCGGCACCCGGGGGACCGACGGCCCCGCCCGGCTCAGCAGCAGCTCGTCACGGCCCGGCTGAATCCCCGGCAGGGTCGCACCGCCGCCGGGCATGGGCCCAAGGAGCGACTGAGACGAACCGGGTGTCGTGCTGCCGATCCCGCTCTGCATCTGGCCGGTCTGTTCGATCGTCGGCGCCTGGGCCCGGACCGTCCCGGTCGACGCCACGGCCATGGCGAGTCCGACCAAGCCGACGGACAGGCTCCACTGGACTCTCGACATGGCGACCCGACCCTCCTTAAGCAGATCGATCTCAACTTGTCGATTCTATCGGCTCAATGGATCAATCAGGTCAAATCGATTCCCCCGATTTCGCCCAGATCCACTATATCCCCGTTTATCCCTGCAATCGTCAGAATCGGAGCAATCGTGCCGAGGTCCGGAGGCACTTTCGAGCCTTGCCGGCCGACCCGCGGACTTCAGCGGGGCCGCGGGGCCCTGACGGCTCTTTTGTGCAAGGATTCCGGGTGTTACGATGGCCGTCGTCGCAAACTGCAAGGAGTGATGCCATGCTTACAATCGGCCGGGGCCTCTCGCAAACCTGCACGGGGATGACGCGTCGGGATTTCCTGCGCGTAGGAGGGGCCGGGTTCGGCGCCTGGTCCCTGGCGCTCGGGGGTCAGAATGCCCTCAAGGCGGCCCGATCCGAACCCGAGCGGTCGGTCATCCTGCTCTTGATGGTCGGCGGTCCCAGCCAGCTCGAGACGTTCGATCCCAAACCCGACGCCCCGTCGGAGATCCGCGGCCCGTTCGGATCGATCGCCACTCAGTGCCCCGGAGTCCGGCTCTCCGAGCACCTCCCGCGGCTGGCATCGCGATTCGACCGAGTCGCGCTGATCCGGTCCGTCTATCACGACGCGGCCCCGATCCACGAGACCGGCCACCAGTTGCTCCAGACCGGCCGACTTTACCGGGCCGGTGAAGACGCTCCTCACCTGGGCTCCGTGGTGGCCCGAGTCGAGTCAATGAGACGATCCATGTCACCATCGATGATCCTGCCGGGTCCCCTGGCGAGCACGGGGGTCGACATCCCCCATGGCCAATCGGCCGGTTGGCTGGGTTCGGCCTTCGACTCGTCCCACATGGACGCCGATCGGGCCGTCGCGAGTGAGTCTGATTCGGACCGCGATGCTTATGGGCGGACGACCTTCGGCCAGAATTGCCTGCTCGCCCGCCGACTGGTCGAGTCCGGGGTGCGGGTCGTGACCGTCAACATGTTCGAGACCGTGTTCAACCGCGTCACCTGGGACTGCCACGGCTCGGCGCCGTTCAGCACGCTCGGCGATTACGCCAGCGACCTGCTGCCGACCTTCGACCGCGCGTTCGCCGCCCTGCTCGACGACCTGGAACATTCCGGCCGGCTGGATTCGACGCTGGTTGTCGCCGCGGGCGAGTTCGGCCGAACACCTCGCATCAATGCCAACGGCGGCCGCGATCACTGGCCGGACGTCTGGAGCGTGGCCCTGGCCGGCGGCGGCGTCCGCGGCGGACAGGTCATCGGCGCCAGCGATGCCCACGCCGCCGCTCCGGCCGAGCGACCCGTCACTCTTCCCGAAATCCTGGCCACGATCTACCACAGCCTGGGGATCGACGCGTCACGATACCTCACGGGATCCGATGGCGAATCCCGCCCGATCCTCGAAAACGCCAGGCCGATCCGTGAACTCTTCGGATGAGCAATCGGCGGTGGAGCGAGAATTAGGATCGGACCTGGAATTCCCATCAATGCGCCGCGGCCGTGGTCGTGCCCGGTTTGTAGCCCGGCGCGGCGAAGAAGTTCCGGAGGGGCTTGCCATCGGCGAGGTTCCAGAGGCGGACGTCGCCGTCCCAGCTCCCCGAGGCGATCGTCTTGCCGTCGCGCGAAATCGCCAGCGAGTACACCCAGTCCTGGTGGCCGGTCAGTTTGCGGATGGACGTCCCCGAAGGCTTGAAGACGTGGACGACCTTATCGGCGCTGCACGCGACGAGGGCCTGGCCGTCGGGCGTGTATCGGAGGCGGAACACGATGCCGCCGAACCCGCCGATGTTGCGGACCTGCCGGCCGTCCTTGTCGGGGTCCCAGACCCGGATCTGATTGTCCTCGCCGCCGGTCGCGACTTGCTTGCCATCGGGCGTGAACGAAACCGTGTAGACCGGCTGGGCGTGTCCGGGGAACGTCACCAGGGACTCTTTCTTCTCGATGTCGAAGACCTTGCTCGTCTTATCCCGGCTGGCGCTGGCCAGTCGCTTGCCGTCGGGGCTGAAGGCGATCGCGAAGATCCAGTCGGCATGGTCCTCGATCTGGACCAGTGTCTTGCCGGTCTCGACCTCGAAGACCCGGATCGTGCGATCGGCGCCGGCCGCGGCCACTTTCTTGCCATCGGCGCTGAAGGCCACCGAGAAGACCACATCCTGCGTCTCGACGAGCTCGCGAACCGGCTTGACCGCCCCGTTCGACTCGACGGACCACAGTTTGGCCACCCCGTAGATACCCGGGTCGCCGCTGGCGGTCGCCATCCACTTGCCGTCCGGGCTGTAGGCGATGTCGTAGACCCGCTCGGCCAGGCCCCCGAGCCGGTGGTCCAGCGAAGAATCCTTCATCTTCCAGAATGTGATTTCGTGATAACCTGATGTGGCGATTGCTGAGCCATCCTGGGTGAAGGCCAGGGCAGTGATCGGGACGGTCATCGGGTAAGCCGTCGGGACCGTGGCGTGCTGCGTCTTGCGGAGGACGATGGTCCAGTCCTCGGTGGGCGCGCCTCCGTCGTACTTGGCTCCCTGGGTCACCCAGTGCTCGAGGGTCGCGATCTTCTCCGGGGGGAGCGGGTCTTGCTTGTAGGGCATCCGTGGCTGGCCGTCGTGGCGAACCAGTTCGATGAAGCGACTCTCGTCGGGCTTACCGGGCTCCAGCGTGATCCCTTCCCCCTGCTGGCCGCCCTTGGCGAGCTGGGCGAACGTCGTCATCACGTACTTGCTCTCCGACTTCCGGGGGTTGTGGCAAGCAATGCAGTTCTCGACCAGGATCGGCGCAACGTCGCGGATGAAGCTGAGCGGTTTCACGCCGGGCGCGGGAGCAGGAGGCGCTGGGCTTGGGCTCCTGCGCGGCGCGGGAGCCTTGGGCTTGGCCGTCTCTGCCGGGGTCTTCTGCGGCTCGCTCTTGGTCGCGATCGGGGCCGTTGTTGCCGTTGCCTTCTTCTTGGCCGGCTCTTGACCTTGGGCACCGCGGGTCGGCGCGAGGATCGACAGGGTCAGGGCGAGGGACAGAATGGGCGTCGAAGCGAAACGATCGAGGAGTCGGGACATCGTGAGGTTTCTCCCTGGTCCGGACTGTCTGGTCCACCTGGTCCGAGATGACGGTCTACCAGAAACTGAAGTACCCGGTGAAGTTTGGGCGCGTTCTCGGGATCTCCGAGGTTTTTTTCGTTGACTTCGTGTTCCAATCGTTTTCTCAATTCGGCTTGGCCGGAAGGACCTTGACGGCCAGGGGCACCGGCGGAAACGAATAGTCCTTCTTCTCGACCTGGAAGGTCACGGCGACCTGGGCGCCCGCCGAGGCTGCGGCGGCCTTGGGCTCGGCGACCAGTTTCAGGACGAAGTCGTGGGCACCCGGGGCGACCGTGACGGGATCGGCCTTCAGGCCGGCGGGCAGGCCGTTGATCTTGAGGGTCACCGGTCCGTTGAAGCTTCCCTTCCGGACGAGGTTTCCCTTCAGCTCGGCCGTGGTGCCGGCCTTCACGTCGATGGCCTTGGCGAGCTCGATGGCGGCGGGCCGGACCACGGCGAGGGTCACGGCCGGGGCATCGATCACCCGATCGCCGTTGGCGATCTTCCCCTTGCCTTGCAGCGCGATGGTCATCGTCCCGAGCGCCGAGGCCAGTGCGGCCTGGACCCGTATGGTCCCGTCGGTCGCCTTGGCGGCGATCTTGTCTCCCGGAACGGTCAGGCCCGGTGGGAGCGGAAGGGCCGTGATGGCCAATTCTCCGTCGGCACCCTGGGCGCGGACCACCTTGAGGGGAATCGTCGCGCCGAACCCATGCGCGACCTCGATGGTCGTGGGGGGCGTCTCCAGCGTGACGGGCGTCGGCAGGGCGGGCGCCACGACGAGCCCATACTGGTTCATCGCGCTGGTGGGCAAATTCGTCTGCAGGGCGAAGACGATCGGCTCGACCGCCTGCCGTTCCAGGGGCGGGCTCGTTCCCTCGCCACGACCGGCCAGCTTGATCGCTGCGGCCGGGAATCGGGCCTCGGCGGACGCGGTGAAGGACAGGACGCCCGTGGTCTGGCCGTCGGCGATCACGCCCGGGCGCACGGTCAGGCCGGCCGGCGGGTCGATTACGGTGATGCCGATCGCACCGCTGTACCCCTTCCGCTTGACGGTCACGCCGACCGCGGCAGTCCCACCCCGAGGGATGCTCACTTGCGGCTCATTCGCCTGGAGCTCGAATTCGGGCACGAGGGGCTCGGCCACGATCCGGTAGGGGAAGCCCACGCCGCCGCGCCGCTCGAGGTCGCGGATCACCACCGTGATCTCGTTCGTCCCGCCAGGCACGGTCATGTTGACCGTGGGGTCGGGGAGGATCAGCGACTGGGGCACGTTGTTCTTCGGCGGCAGCCGGACTGTGGTGTCGTCGGCGTTTGCGATCGACGCGCCACCCTTGCCTTCGACGCGCAGGACGGCGTCGAGCGCCGAGCCGAGGTCGTAAGCGTGGACCGCGATCCGCACCCGGGTGCCGGGCGTCACGACCAGGGAAAACCGATCCTCATCACCGGGCGGATCGATCCGTCCGTTGAACACGACCGGCGCGACGGCCCGGACCGGGGAACCGGCCGGCTCGACCGGCTCGCGCAGCTCAAGATAAGAGGAGACGACCCGCGGCGAGATCGATTCCAGGTCGAGGTTCCTCCCGCCGGTCGTGGGCAAGCCGATCGTGCACTCGCTGACCCGCGGCTGGAAGAGATCCATCCCCACCGGCGCATTCACCATGGCCGCGGCGACCTTGACTCCGGCGAGCGTCCCTCCGCGCAGCTCCAGGCCGATCGTCTCCCCCGCCCGGCCACCGAGCGGGTAGACCTCATCGGCCACGGGGATGTCACCGATCACCAGGCGATACACCGGCCGGCTCGCCCCTTGATAGCGCGAGTCGGAGATCTCGACGACATAGTCGCCGTCCTCGGGGAGCACGGCCGTGAGCCGGGCATCGGTGAGGAGCCCGGGCGTGTCGTCCGCCGACGCGACGTAACTTCGCCTCGGCCCCCCCGACGTCAGGCGGATTGTCGGATCCAGGCCCGAGCCGATCCGCGCGCACTGGGCGTCCACGAGGATGTGCTGTCCCTTCCGCCCCTGGAACCGGAAATAATCGACGTCGTTGCCCGAAACGCCCCCTTCGACGACCAGCGGCGGCTCGGGGATCCGTTGGGCCGACTCGAACGTGCTGTTCTCTTCCTTCTCCGCCACCTGAGGGAGCTGGCCAACCGTCAGGAGGAACGGGTTGGACACTCCGTCATCGGTCTGGACGCGGATCGGGTAGGCACCCACCGCAACGTCGGATTTGACGACGAGGTTCAACTTCCAGGTCGCCGCATCGCTCTTCGGACCGGGCTCCTTGAGCTGAAACCCGAACGGGGCGATCAATCGCGGATTCCCCGCGAGATTGGCGCCGGTGATCGAGATCTCCATGGCCACGCCCCGCTGGACGCCGGATGGAGCGATGTCCTTGATCTGCGGACGTGCGGCCAGGGCCGCCGATCCCATGCAGAGAGCCGACAGCAGGGCCAATCCGATGATGTCACGTCTCATGGGGATCTCCTGCGATCCGATTGCGGGCCGGCGCGACAGGGGCCGAACGAAGGCAGGCGAGTTCCAGTCGGCGGGCTCTTCTCGATGCGTCCGGGAGGATTCAACATCTGTTTAGCGTCGTCAGAGTGTTGCGGTTTGTCAAGCGGGCAAGGTCAGGCAAAGTGACGATCCGAGAATCTTGTAGGGTGGGTGAAACCCACCAGGAAATGGCCTGATCCTGGTGGGTTTCACCCACCCTACAAAGGCCGGATCCCGTTCTCGGACCGGTTCTTAACTAGGGAAGTGCCCCACCACGTCGGAGTCCCTCATCACCTGAGACGGCGAACCGGGTGGATCTGGTGGATCACCTCTTCCTCGCGAGCGACTTCCGCCGCGGGACTGTCCTCCGTCTTGGGCGAGACGATGAATCCGCTCCGCGCCCACACCAAACAGGCAACCATCACGGAAAGGGCTGCGATCGAAGAAACCATGACAAGGATCTCGTTGAATCCGTGGAGACCCTGTTGGTTTTGGAGCGAACCGTGGCGCGTTGAATTCCATCAAGGATTATAATCGAAGCTCATCGGTCCAACAATTCGGGTTCGGGCTAGCTCATTCCTGCCCGCATCGACCAAGCGAAGGATTTCGAATACCGTGTTGACCATCGAACACGACTCCGCATCGACCGTGGTCAAGAACGTTTGCCACCTCGACTGCCCCGATACGTGCAGCATGCTGGTCACGGTCAAGGACGGCGTGGCGGTTGAATTGCGCGGAGACCCCGATCATCCCTTCACCCGCGGGTTCCTCTGCCAGAAGATGGCCCGATACCTCGAGCGGATTTACAGCCCCGATCGCCTGCTTTACCCGATGAGGCGAGTGGGCAGGAAAGGTGAGGGACAATTCGAACGCATCACCTGGGAACTGGCCCTCGACACCATCGCGCAGCGGTTCGCGACCGTCGCCGGATCGGCCGAAGGCCCCGAGGCGATCCTTCCCTATAGCTATTGCGGGACGATGGGCAAGCTCCAGTCGAGCAGCCTCGATCGCCGGTTCTTCCACCGTCTGGGCGCCTCGCGACTCGACCGGACGATCTGCGCCACGGCCGTGCGCTCGGTTATGAATACACGATGGGCCGAGGCCGCCTTGGCGCCGACCCGATGGCCGTGCCGCGCTGCAAGTTCATCGTCAACTGGGGCTCGAACACGGCGAACACCAACAGCCACCTCTGGAGCCTGATGATCGAGGCGCCAAGGCCGGTGCGACGATCGTCACGGTCGACCCCTACCGGAGCCCGACGGCCCGTCGGTCCGACTGGCACATCCAGCCCCGCCCCGGCACCGACGGAGCCCTGGCACTCGGCGTCATGCACGTCCTCTGGCGCGACGGCCTCCAGGACGACGATTACCTCGACCGCGCCACCATCGGCGCCGATCAGCTCCGTCAGCGGGTCCTGACCGAGTATTCTCCGGAGACCGTAGCGGCGATCACGAGTGTGGACGTCGATACGATCACCCGATTCGCGCATCGGCTGGCGCGCGAGCAGCCTTCGTTAATCCGGGTCAACTACGGGATGCAGCGCCATCACGGCGGCGGAATGGCGGTGCGGACGATCGCCTGCCTGCCGGCGATCGTCGGCTCGTGGCGCCATCACGGCGGCGGGGCGATGCTCTCGACCAGCGGCACGTATGACTTCGCCATGGACAAGCTCACCCGCCCCCTGCTCTCGCCGAATTCCCGGATCGTCAACATGAACCAGCTCGCCGAGGCATTAGCCGGAGAATTGCCCGGCCCCCCGGTTCGCGCGCTTTACGTCTACAACGCCAACCCGGCCGCCGTAGTCCCCGACCAGTCCCGGGTCCTGGAGGGCCTGCGCCGCGAGGATTTATTCGTCGTCGTCCACGAGTTGTTCGCCACGGATACGGTCGATTACGCCGACATCGTCCTGCCGGCCACGTCGCAGCTCGAACACGAAGACGTTCACGGCTCCTACGGCCATTTCGACGTGCTGTACAACGCGCCGGCGATCGCGCCGCGCGGCGAGTGCCGGTCGAACAACGAGGTATTCCGCGGCCTGGCGAGCCGGCTCGGCTTCGAATCGGAGCTCTTCCCCGACGACGAGGCGTTAATCCGCGAGGTCCTCGACGGCGGCCCGACGCTCCACGGGATCACCATCGACCGCCTGAAGGCCGAGGGACCGATCCGGCTCAATCTCCCCGAGACATTCACCCCGTTTGCCGAAGGCGTATTCCCCACGCCCTCCGGCAAATGCGAGCTCTATTCCGAGCGGATGAAGGCCGACGGCTTCGACCCGTTGCCGGCCTACACGCCGCCGCTGGAGGACCCGCTGACCCGTCCGGAACTGGCCGCGCGGTATCCGCTCCAGTTGCTCAGCCCGCCGCGCCCGCAGTTCCTCAATTCGACCTTCGCCAACTCGCCACATCACCGCGCCGCGGCCGGCGAGCCCACGATCGAGCTGGCCGAGGATGATGCGCGGAGCCGCGATTTGAGCGACGGCGATCGGGTCGAAGTGTTCAACGACCGCGGCCAATTCCTGGCGCGGGTCGCCCTGACGGGCAGCGTCCGCCCCGGCGTGGCCGTCGCCACCGGCATCTACTGGAACAAGCTTGTTGCGGGCGGCGCCAACGTCAATAACACCTCCTCATCCGCCCTGGCCGATATGGGCGGCGGCGCGACGTTTTTTGATAACCTGGTCGAGGTGCGGAGGCTGCGGACTGGATCGGATTGAGGAGATGTCGCAACCAACCCAGGTTCAATCATCGGGGATGAACACAGCACGGCAGTTCGATTGGTGGAGATGCTCGGAGATCCGTCCTGAACTCTCGCGAAGCGTGCAATCGGGTTCTTGTCGGTGCAGATCAAGGGCCAAGGCGACCCGTCCGATCGGCGCGTGACTGTGGCCGCGTCCAAGAACCAGTCCGGCTCCGCGCGACCGTCTCTCTCATGGACGCCGCTCGCACCAGCAATAGGGCCGCCGATCCCCCTCCTTCCCGGACGGGTCGACCCCGTCGATCGGACGGTTTATCGGCTGGATGAGGTTCTGGACCGCCGCGCAGCGGATCGGCAGACCCAACCGGTGTTCAGGTGGGCCGTCCAGACGGTCGGCACAGCCGGTTGGCAGACGCATGCAATCATTACTGTGCTCCGTGCGGTGACCGGTACAGACCGCACAACTCAACTTAACCGAACATAGGTGCGTATTATCAGACGCTGCAGCCGCAGCACGAAGGGCGGACCTGGAGCCCCTTCGAACCTCGCGAGTCCGACTGATCGCACGGAGTGCTTACTCAGTACGCAAAAGGATCGGCCGGGAAGACGGGTCCCAGAGGACCACCGCCTCCGCCTCAGCCCGGAGCAAGCGGATCTCGAGCTTCCGCCAGAACGTGTCGGCGTCGAAGGTGCACATGCGGTCGCGGAAGCGGTCGAGCCAGCGACGCCCCTCCCCGTGGTGACCCAGGCGATGGTGCACCATGGCCAGGAACACCCAGTCTTCACCTGGCTCTCACCGTTCCCTTCCTTGATCGACTTCTCAAGATGGCTCACAGCTTCGGTGACCGCCCGCGCATAAAACGGCGCCAAGGGTGTTCAAGAGAGACGCTCCTGAAGTCCCACTCGCTGCCTTGTTCACGGCAAGTTCCGCCAGGCGAACCGCTTCACTGAGGTCGGGTTCTTCGCCCGCGGCCATCGCGCTGTACCAGGCGACGAAGTTGGCGGTTCCAGGATCGGTGGTCATGCGGAATCGGTCGAGGAGGTTGGTCTGCGTCCGCCGCAGGCCGGTGTGGTCTCCCGCGGCCACGAGTGCCAGGATCTGAAGGTGGCGGTAATTGAGATTCTCCGGCAGGAGGCGCACGGCCTCACCGAAGGCTGCAGCGGACTCGGTCCAGAGTTGTCGCTTCGCCAGAAGCTCTCCTCGATTGACCCATAGTGGCGCTGCAGAATTGGCTGACTCCGCAACGACGCGACGGAGGAGGGACTCGCTGGAAGCGATCCTGTCCACGAGCATTGGCCCGCGCTTCCCGAGGATATAGGCCCTGGCGAAGTCGTCATCGGCCTTCTGACCCTGGGAGTGGGCGGCGAGGAAGCAAGCCCGTTCGAACAGGATCGCGGTGTCGAACGGTCGGGCTGTCGACGGCCTCATCGAACGCGGCCTCAGCCTCCGCCCAGCGCTTTCGCTCCACCCAGGCCTTGGCCCGGGCGGTGGGATCAGGGCCGAAGAGGATGGGATCGAGTGACCAACGCGAGGCTGTCATGGGCGGACCACCTTGTGTCTCCAGCTTCTCGCGGTGCCCCCGCCATGTCGAATTGTCGAGCACGATCACTAAACCGAGTTCATCGAGCCCGAGGCCCGTGATGACCTCCACCCAGGTCGAAATGTTTTCCAGGTTGTCGGGCAGTTCCGAAACATCCCATAGCCGCGCCGTCTTGTCTTCGCCCCCGGTCAGCACGGTCTTGCCGTCGGGGCTGAACGCCACGGCCCTGACCTCGGCCTTGATGCGTTAGGGGGGGCCCGATGGGCCGGCCCGTCGCCGCGTCCCACAACCGCGCCGTCTTGTCTTCGCTCCCGGTGAGTACGGTCTTGCCGTCGGGGCTGAACGCCACGGCCCTGACCTCGTGCCTGATGCGTCAGGGGGAGTCCGATGGGCCGGCCCGTCGCCGCGTCCCACAGCCGCGCCGTGTTGTCCCGCTCCCGGTGAGTACGGTCTTGCCGTCGGGGCTGAATGCCACGGCATGGACCCGGCCCTCATGTGTCAAGGGGAGGCCCGATGGGCCGGCCCGTCGCCGCGTCCCACAGCCGCGCCGTCTCGTCGTAGCTCCCGGTGAGCACGGTCTTGCCGTCTGGGCTGAACGCCACCGCCTGGACCTCGGCCCTGATGCGTCAGGGGTGGTCCGATGGGCCGGCCCGTCGGCGCGTCCCACAGCCGCGCCGTGTTGTCGCTAGCTCCCGGTGAGTACGGCCTTGCCGTCGGGGCTGAACGCCACCGCATCGACCGCGCTCTGATGAGTCAGGGGAAGCCCGATGGGCCGGCCGGTGGCCACGTCCCACAGCCGCGCCGTCTTGTCGGCGTTCCCGGTGAGTACGGTCTTGCCGTCGGGGCTGAACGCCACGGCCCAGACCGCTTCGTCGATGCGGCAAGGGGAGTCCGATGGGCTGGCCCGTCGCCGCGTCCCACAGCCGCGCCGTCTTGTCATCGCTCCCGGTGAGTACGGTCTTGCCGTCGGGGCTGAACGCCACAGCCTGGACCTCGCCCTGATGCGTCAGGGGGAGTCCGATGGGCCGGCCCGTCGTCGCATCCCACAGCCGCGCCGTCTTGTCCTCGCTCCCGGTGAGTACGGTCTTGCCGTCGGGGCTGAACGCCACCGCCCGACCCCGGTCCTGATGAGGCAAGGGGAGTCCGATAGGCCGGCCCGTTGCCACGTCCCAGAGCCGCGCCGTCTTGTCGTAGCTCCCGGTGAGAACGGTCTTGCCGTCGGGGCTGAATGCCACCGCCCAGACCTCGCCCTGATGCGTCAGGGGGAGTCCGATGGGCCGGCCCGTCGCCGCGTCCCACAACCGCGCCGTCTTGTCTCGGCTCCCGGTGATTACGGTCTTGCCGTCGGGGCTGAACGCCACCGCCGAGACCCTATCCTGATGAGTCAAGGGGAGTCCGATGGGCCGGCCCGTCGTCGCATCCCGCAGCCGCGCCGTCCTGTCGACGTTCCAGGTCGAGCACGGTCTTGCCATCGGGGCTGAAGGACGAAATCTGTCGACACCTGGTGAAAAACCGCCCTGAGTCTGGTGTAATGGCGCTGCCAGCCAGATAGGCTGGCTCGGGCGGTATGTCGCCAGCCTGGGTCATCGGCCGCTATGGCCGACCGCCAGCTCTCGACCAGCCGCAGCAGGCCCGGACCCATCTCACCCTTCTCGCAGGCAGTTTGACCACGTTCAAAGTTGAGGGCCGCCAGCCGCCGCTCTGATTCCTTCAGTGATGTCTTGAGTTCACTGGCTAGGCTCGTCCGACTTGTTCAGCGACGACTGAAGGTCGTTCGCCAGGTTCTCGATCTGGTTCTTCGTCTTTGTTTGCTCCACGGCGAAGTCGAGCGAAACCACGGCCACGGCCACCAATGCCGCGATGGCCAAGGAACTGGCCACCGCCAGTGATCGGGTTCCGCCGGCACCAGCGCCAGGCCTTCTCGATCCGTGACACCGGCCGCGCCTGGATCGGCTCGCCCTTCAGGAAGCGCCGCAGGTCGTCGGCCAGATCCCGTGCACGTCGCGTACCGCCGACTCGGCTCCTTGGCCATCGCCTTCAGGCAGATCGTCTCCAGGTCGCGCGGGATCCGGTCGTTCAGGCTCCGCGGCGGCCGCGGCTCGTCGTGCAGCACCTGGTGCAGCAGCATCCGCGTGTTGCCCCGGAACGGCAGCTCGCCGGTGAGCAGCTCGTAGAGGATGCACGCCCAGGCTGTAGACGTCGCTGCGGCCGTCGACCTTGTGGCCCTCGCCGCGGGCCTGCTCCGGGCTCATGTAGGCCGGCGTGCCCAGCACCTGGCCGTCCAGCGTCATGGTGACCTCGCCCGCGTCCCGCTTGGCCAGGCCGAAATCCATCAGGTGCGGCCGGCCCTCGTCGTCGAGCATGATGTTCGAGGGCTTGACGTCGCGGTGGATGACGCCCTGCTCGTGGGCGTACTGCAGGGCGTCGGCGACCGCGGCGACCAGACTGGGCCGCCTCGCGGGGCGGCGGGCGACGGCCGCGTCAGCAGGTCGGCGAGGGTCAGGCCCCTGGACGAATCGCTGACCAGGTAGGGCAGGCCCTCGTGCTCGCCGACCTCGTGCACCGGCACGATCGCCGGGTGGCTGCAACTGGGCGACGCTGCGGGCCTCGCGCAGGAAGCGATCCCGGTCCTCGCTGCGTGGCAGGTTGCCGGCGCGGGGGACCTTGATGGCGACGATGCGGTCGAGCTGCGGGTCGCGGGCCTTGTAGACGGTGCCGAAGGCCCCGACCCCGACGGCCTCGATCAGCTCGAACCGGCCCAGCCGGCGCTGGTCCCCGCGCGAGGCCCCAGGACGCCGTCGACTCCCGCTCCAGTCGGAACGTCGAGCCGCAGGCGGGGCAGACGACGTCGGCGGCGGCCAGGCCGACCAGCTCGATCGGGTTGCGGCAGTGCGGGCAGAGGATGTGGATATCCAGGCCGCGCAAGCCGAGCAGCCCGGGCCGGTGAGCCCTCAGCGCCCTGGCCCGGCGGGGGCGGGTCCGTCAGGAAGCCGTCCCGGCTGGCTCGCTCGTCGTCGGCCAGGAGCCGCTCGACCTCGGCGCAGCTCGGAGTCGTCGCCGCACAGCGTGTCGAGCAGGGCCGCACGGCCCGCCGGGTCGCACCGCAGGGCGGCCTCGAAGATGGTGTAGACCCGCTGGCCGCGATCCGGATTCATCCCGGTGTTCCTCCGAGCTGGCCCTTCAGCCAGGCCCGCGCGAACCGCCAGTCGCTCTCGATCGGTGGTGTCCGAGACCGCGAGGGTCGCGGCGACCTCGGGGACCGACAGCCCGCCGAAGAAACGGAGGGTGACGACCTGGGCCGGCCGGGGATGATCCTGTGCCAATCGTTCGAGGGCCTCGTGGAGGGCGATCACGTCCAGGCCCTTCTCATCGAAGCCGGCCAGGACCTGGTCCAGGGGGACTCGGACGCGATTCCCGTCGCGCTTCCGGGCGCGGCGGCGCCGGGCGTGGTCGACCAGGACCTGGCGCATCGCCTGGGCGGCGGCGGCGAAGAGATAGCGGCGGTTGGGGACGTCGGCCAAGGCGTCGCCATCGAGGAGCCGCAGCAGGGCCTCGTGGACCAGGGCGCTGGGCTGGAGCGTGTGGCCGGGCCGCTCGTGGCGCATCAGCCCGCCGGCCGTGCGCCGCAGCTCGCCGTAGATGGCCCGGACGAGCCGATCCCGGGCGTCGGCGCCGCCGGAGCGGGCCTCGTCGAGGATGGCGGTCAGGTCACCCCGCTCGTTCGGTATCCAAACTTTCCTCCTCATTTCGTTCGAGATGAGGTTAGGGGATCATCCGGGATTATCGCATGCCGATGAGGCGGGCGGAAGTTTGTGCTGATTCCTGGCATATCCGCCCGTGAATCATGGAGAGAGGAACTTTTTCCTGAAAGGGATGAAACATGTCGCGAGTTCCAGCACATCCCGGTTTGAGGCCTGGCAACATCCCGATGCGACAAGCCCGGCGGACCAAAAGGGGGGAGGATTCTAGGCAAGTTTTCAACAACAACATGTTGTTGAGGGATCACTGGCCTTTTCCCAGGTCCTGTTTCGATCTCGTAGGCGAGCTCAAGGTAAACGGAAGGGTGGCCGCCCTGAGCTTGGACAACTGGCGCGATTGCACGCGATGCGTGCGGCACCATTTGCCGTCATTCCATTGGTCTTGCCCAAGGAGCCGGTTTTACTCCTTCAGATTCAGATTGCCGCTCAAACCATCAATGGAGGCCCAGACCAACTCAGATACCTCGCCTGGCGATAGGCTCCTGATGGTCTTCGGAATCATCCTTGGCATCATCGTGGTGGCATGGGTGACCGACGAACTGACCAGGGTGAAGAGAATACCTGCCAGCGTCACGAGTCATTCCGAAGTTCTCAGTATTTGGCTCCATCCGGTCCTGTACAAACTGGCCCAGGTCCCGGCCGATGCCGCAACGGCACGGTCGCATGAAGCGTACCGCCTCCTGGCGAAGCAGAGAGGGATCGAGGACGCCTGGTATATCATCACCGTCCGGTTAACTCAGACCGACGGCACGAGCGCGGTGACGCCGACGATTCGTTGGCCTTCCGAGCTTCCACCCCCTTTCTTTTCCGAATTCGGCGACGTGATGGCCACGGCGGCCGGAAGTCCGCCGCGCTACGACCCGCTCTATAAAAACACCGACTTCTCGACGGCCAAGGTTCAAATCATCCCCGTCCGGTTGCTGGCAGAAGACCCTCATAAGGCCCTCGACAACCTCAGGATGTTGGAGCAACACGAAAGCGCAGAAAAAGGCCGCTAAGTTCGCGGCTTCCTTGCCATGAGTTCATCGTGTGCACGCGATAACCGACAGCGACCGGCCCCTACGATGGCCGGTTCGAGGGTGGTTATCGAGATCCTTCAATTCGTGGACGAGATCATCGACCGGTTGCGGCCGGGCGCATGTTCGAGCCGCGCTCCATGCTTTTCACCAAGAGAGGTGGACCGATAGACGAACTCAGTGTGCCACAAAACGCGCGTTACCACGAGCCATGGGGTGAGTACTCCGCCAGGATTGCCAAAAAGTTTTGGGGAGCGGGTCTGATTTGGCTCTTGCTGGGTTCAGCAATCGTCAGCGTCGTGACCCTCTGGGGCTGGTTCTCGGCCGATCACTCATCCTTGGAACACAGGATCTGCCCCGAGTGCCAGCGACTCTTAGAAGAGTACGGCGTTAAGCTCGCCATCCCGGAACTCGCTGGTTGCGATGATCAGATTCACGCCGCGAGACATTTGAAAAGCAAGAGTGTGAGGTAAGTCACCTGACCGAACGAAGGCGGATGACAGACTCACGGGACCCCGGACCTTGTGGGGCGGATCTGGATGCGGCGCACCGCCACCTCGGCGTCTTCCTCCCTTCGGACGAAGTAGACTGCGGTGGTGCGGAGATCGGCATGGCCAGCGAATTCGCGAACCTCGTGCATCGAGGCCCCATTGCGGATGGCGTCGTTGATGGCGGTCTTGCGGAGCGAGTAGATGCCGATCCCCCGACCGCCCAGCCGGTCGGGATCGATGCCAGCGGCTCGGCAATACTTCTTGACCAGCCGCCAGGGCGTCTTGCGGTCGAGGTGGCGGCGGGTCGAACTTGCCATTCAGCCCGTACCACCCCCGGGTATAATCTGATTGAAAGGACACGTACCCAATCCAGGCATGGAGGAAATCATGGCCAAGCCGATCCGGCTCTCGAGAGCTGCTAGCGATCTCTTGCGGCGCCGGGCCAACCAGGAGCGCGTCGAGGTCACGCCCGCCAACTTGGAAGCATACCGCGAGCTGGCCCGGGTGGGAATCATGGAACCGTTTTCCGGCTTCCTGCGGGGACCGGAAGCGGTTTTCCGGTTTACCCAACTCGGTTGGGAACGGCGGGAGGAGCTTCAGCACCGCCGTTTCACCCCCTCGGCCATGCTCCGAAGGATTCTCCGGGCATTCTCGGTGATGGGAAGCTCGGTATCCGGTGCTCGTTGAACCACCTCATGATGCGAGACGCCTTGGGCCTCCAAATGCTCGTGGGCGATGACGGCGTCGATGCGGTCGCGGAGCCGAGACTTGGCCCAGAGCCTCGACGCCTCCGGCCCGATATCCTCGGCGTTCGGTTCCGGGTTCAACGTGCCGGAATCCACGAAGAGCCGCCGCCCGGTGCCGTGGGAACCCCCGATGATCTCACCCGGCAGGAAGGCATGCTTGATGCCTCCGCGCTGATAATCCGGAGCGCCGATCTGGTGGTCGGGGATCCCCGCCTCGCTCATCCGCTTGTGGACATAAGCCTCCGCGACATCGTCCCACTCGCGGGCCACTGCGCTGGCATGCTCGGCGATCTCCGCTGGTCGGCCTGTCAACCCTCGCGCCGAGGGCGGAAGACCGACCAAGGCTGGCGGCGGGGTGGGTGGGGGCTTCTGCTCCCGGCGAGGACTCCCTTGACGGTCTTGGCCAAGCGGGAGAGGAAGCGGGGAATTTGGCGGAAGGGCTCCATGCGGAAGAGATAGCACGCCGGGACATTGCCTACCAGCGGAAAAAAGCCAGGTGATTGGAGCAAAGTGCACAGAACCGAGGGCTCGGAGTTGGACCCGGGAGCCGGTGAGGCAGATCTGTCTGCGCTGTGCCGCGACCGTGGCGTCCTCATCCTGAGGCACGAAATCGACTTCGCGGGTTGCGGATGTCGGCGTGGCCAGCGAACCTCACGCATCGGCGCACTATTGCGGATGGGTCATCGATTGCCGTCTTGCGCAGCGATGGGACCCCGATCCTCCGGCTTCCTTGCTGTCAGGCGAGAGGTACACCCATAAACCAGATTTCGTCCCTTCCTACCGAACCGTCCCAAAGTCAATGATGTCTCGTGCATCCAGGCTTCGTTTATCGTCTCGGGGCGCGACGGGAGGAATGGAGATGGTCTACCTGCTTCTCCTGGATGCGAGCCTCAGCCCAGCGGCTCCGGTTCGAACGCGTCATCCAGGATTCCGAGCGCCGACCATTGCTCGGGCGGGTTGGTTCGCTCCCAGGCGATCGTCCTTTCCAGGCGCGTCGTGCAGCATCACGGTCTCGGCGAACCCCAGTTCCTCCCGGATGCGGTGCGGGTCCGTATCCAGGTCCTGGTCGAAGTGATAGGGAACCGGAATCCGTCCTTCGGGGACCGTCGCGACCTCGCCGGTCCAGCCGATCACCTCGGCGATCCTCCGCACCCAATCGGCCTCGCGGAAGGAGACCGGTTCGGAGACATTGTAGACCCGCCCCGCGGCTCGATCGTCCTCAACGACCAGCGCGAGGGCCGCCGCCACATTCTCGACATACCCGCGCGGGGTCTTCCAGCGAGCCAGGCCCGCGTCGAGCCGGATCGCCGGGCGACCGTCGGTCATGCGCTTCAGATAAGGTGAGCAGCGGCGGAACGGGTCACCGGGACCATAGGTCATCGGCAGCCGCACGACCGTTCCGGGAAGGTCGGGATTGGCCAGCACCACCTGCTCGACCGGGATCTTGTCATAAGCGTAGAGGAAGTCGTCCGACCCATGGGCCTTGTCGCGGTATGGGAACAAGACCGAACGCAGTGGCGCGTCTTCGACAAGCGGAGTCCGTTCGACGGGACCAGGCTCCGTTCCGAGTAACCGGCCGTACGCCCGGTAGACATCGCCGCTGGAAGTCGCGACGATTCGCCGGGCCACGCCCCGGAACGTGTGAACTCGGCCGCGTGACCGTGGCCGCGTCCAGGAACCAGTCCGGCTCCGCGAGACCGTCTCTCTCATGGCCGCCGCTCGCACCAGCAATAGGGCCGCCGATCCCCCTCCTTCCCGGACGGGTCAACCCCGTCGATCGGACGGTTTATCGGCTGGATGAGGTTCTGGACCGCCGCGCAGCGGATCGGCAGACCCAACCGGTGTTCAGGTGGGCCGTCCAGACGGTCGGCACAGCCGGTTGGCAGACGCATGCAATCATTACTGTGCTCCGTGCGGTGACCGGTACAGACCGCACAACTCAACTTAACCGAACATAGGTGCGTATTATCAGACGCTGCAGCCGCAGCACGAAGGGCGGACCTGGAGCCCCTTCGAACCTCGCGAGTCCCAAGTTGCTTCGGTGAGGTTGTAATAATGGACGAGGAAGCGCCTTGGGCGTCACTTCAGCGGCCCGGCACCACCTTGAGGACAAACGATGCTTCGGTGCTCCCTGGCTTCGGGTCGGGCAGAGTGCCGATGAGCAGAACGGCCAAGGTACGGCTGGCCGCGTGAGCTGCGTTCCGTTGCTTGCCCCTGTTTCGACCCTCGAGGCGACGAGCCGCTTCGTTCAAGCCAGATGAAGCGGGCGTTCTTGGAATCACCGTCCTGAGATCGGCATTGCGGTCCGGGCCGCAAGCGGTGAGGCACTAGGCGCGCCCGGCAATCCCGCTCCGGAATCTCACGCCGGGACAACAGGCCGGCAAGCGGGCACATGCCGTCCGGCGTCACCCCGTTGCGTATTGGCGTCCTGGCGTGAGATCTGAAATCATCTCGCCTACACCTTGAGCTGCCACGGGTCGCGGCGCGGCCGGGACAGCATCTGGTTTGCCTCCGCGTCATCGAATTGATGCGCGAACCGGGTCCCACTTCAGTTTCTTGCCGGTACGCAGTGCGATCACACCGATGTGGCAGACGATCACTGAGCCGCCGCCAACCGTGGCGTTGCAAATTGGCGGCTTGCGGCTCTTGACGCAATCAACGAAGTTCTGCATGTGGTTGGTCGGCCGGCCATCGTAGACCTTCGGGTCTTCTTTGAGCGGCTCAGAAAGGATCTTGGCTTCGCTGGCAAGGAGCGAGCCGCGGCCGACGAAGATCGTGCCGTGCTCTCCCCGGATCAGCACGCCATTCGCATTGGGGCCGATGGGGCGCCTCGGCGCCTTGCCATCCTTGTTGACCAGGTCCTTGGCATCGGTGCCGCCACCGTCCATGGCGATGACCTTGGTGCCGTCGTCGTAGGTGTACTGGACGTGGAAGTGGGGATGACCATTGTAGCCATCGCCGCCCTTGTAGGGCTCATCCGCCTTCAGCACCTCGATGGCCACCGGTCCGCTGCCGTCCTTGCCCAGGGCCCATTGCGCGATGTCCAGGTGGTGCGCTCCCCAGTCGGTCATCTTGCCGCCGGAGTAGTCGTACCACCAGCGGAACTCGTAGTGGCAGTTCGACTGCTTGCCCTTCTTGCGAAAGGGCACCTTCGCGGTCGGGCCGAGCCAGAGGTCCCAGTCCAGGCCCTCGGGGACGGGCGCCTCCGGGATCGGGCCGCTCGTCGGGTTGCCGCCGATGCGGCACTCACAGTCTGTTCCATAATTCTCATGCAGCGACGTTTCCTGTGGCGAGGATAGCGGAAGGGGGCCTTATGCTTCTCCCCGGAGAGCGCCGGAGCATCAGACCGATCATGCTGATCTGGATCTGAGCCTCGCTCGAACTCGGTCTTCCGCTCGTAGTCCCGGCTGTGGATCCGGCAACGGCCCAGCCAGGCGAAGTCCGTTCCACCACCCAACGCCACTTGATCACCTTGAAGCCCTCGCTCCCGGCCGGACGACTCACCACCTCGATCACGTACCAGCCGTGCTCGGATACCCAACGGTTCAAGCTGTGATTGTGGTACTTGTTGTCCGCCCAGAGCTTCTTCAGACCGGGGGAACTCCTCTCGGTTCATCTTCTTGAGCACCTCCGGGGCCGCCGTCCCATCGTCGGCCGCGGCGCTGGTGACGGCCACCGCCAGGAGCAAACCCAGGGTGTCCACTACGATATGTCGCTTCCGACCCTTGATCTGCTTGCCCCCGTCATAGCCGTGCGGGCCGCCGATCTCGGTCGCCTTGACCGTCTGGCTGTCGATGCTGCCGGCGCTGGGAGTCGGCTTCCGACCCGCCTTGCTGGCGGACCTGCTCTCGCAATGCGTCGTGGATGGCCTGCCAAGTGCCGTCGGCCGTCCATCGATGAAGTAGTTGTAGACGGTCCTCCAGAGCCGGAAAGTCGTGCGGTAAGGCCCGCCAGGTACAGCCGTTGCGATTTCGATAGAGGATGGCATCGACGATGTCCCGAGGCTCAGTCTTGCGGGGCCGCCCCAAGTTCGAGGCGGGAGGGAGCAGCGGCTCGAAAAGGTCCCACTGGGCATCGGTCAAGTCGCTCGGATAGGGTTTGGTTCTCATACCCTTTCTACGTACGAATCCGCATTATGGAACAGACTATGGTCTTGATCTTGCCGAGCCGGCCGGCGCGGACCAGATCGACCGCCAGGCGGAACATACCGCGATAAACGGTGCGCTGCTGGCTGCCAGTCTGCAGGATGCGGCCGGTGTCCTTGACCACCTCCTGGAGCGCGAACGACTCGGCGACGGTCAGCGTCAGCGGCTTCTCGCAATAGACGTCCTTGCCAGCCCGGAGTGCCTCGATCGCCACCTGGGCATGCCAATGGTCGGGTGTGGCGACGAGCAGACAATCGAGAGACGGATTGTGGACGAGGTCGCGGAAGTCCTTCGTTTTGGCCTCGAAATCCCGGAACCCTCGCTCGCGCATCACCTCCGTGGCGCGCTTGCGATGAGCGGCATCGACGTCGCATCCGAGGGTGAAGATCAACTGTCCCGATTCGACGCAGGGGCGTGATTCGCCCACGACCTGCAGGCTGCGGCTCTGAGGGCTGCCGATGCCGACGATCCCCATGACGAGGCGATCGCCGGCGGACGTCTTCTTGGCCGCGCCTTCCTCCTGGGCGGCCAGGAACTGCCCGGCATACCAGACCGGCAGCCCCGTGGCGGCCAGCGCTCCCTGAAGTCTCTGCAAGAAACCACGCCGCGATAAATTCCCCTTTTGCACGTTGAATGCCTCCCTTGATTGAATCAGGAGTCTTGGGACGGCTATCTGACAGCCCTTCAGCGAAAAATGTGCTGGGAGAAGAGATACAGGTTGTTCCTCCACTCCGTTGGGTCGTGCGCGTGGCCATCGACATGCCAGACGTGCGGGACGTCTTTCTTTTTCAGGTAGGCATGCACGCCCTGACTGATACGGATCAGGCCATCCCTCTTGCCACAGGCGAGCCAGAGCAGTTTCAGCTTCGCCTTTGCGCTCGCCGGATCGGGCACCAGCTCCGCCGCCGGCTTCGTGTTGGGCGCCGCGGAGAAGTGCCGACCCACGCGAAGGTGTCGATGTGCGCCAGACCGAAGTTGAGCGACTGGCCACCGCCCATCGACAGTCCGGCGAGGGCCCGGTGCTCGCGGTCCGCCTGCACCGAGTAGCGCGCCTCGATCGTGGGGATCACGTCCTTGAGCAAGTCCTGCTCGAACGCCGCGAACGCCGGCGCGGAGGCGAACACGTCCCCCTCGGCCCGATCATTCTTCCGCGCGCGGCCGTTGGGCATGACCACGATCATGGGCGTGACCTTCCCCTCGGCCAGCAGGTTGTCGAGGACGACGTTGGGCATGGCGAAGCGCTGCCATTCCGTCTCGTCGCCACCGATGCCGTGCAGGAGGTACAGCACCGGGTACTTCTTCTCGGCCGAGTAGCCCGGCGGCGTATAGACCTGCATCTTGCGGGTCGTGCCGACGGACTTGGACTCGTAGGAGATCATCCCAAGCCGTCCGTGCGGTACCTCGTCGCGCTTGCGATCGAACCCGGAGGGCGGATCGGGGAATGCGGGGACGTCGTCGGCGTTTAGCACGATGGGCATGGCTCGCCGCGGCCCGCGGCCGGGCCGTCGGGCGGAGGAGGAGGAATTGTTCGCGAAAAGGAGCGGGGCGAACTCGTGCAGGCAGCGGCGCCACGTCAGCCATTCGTGCGACGTGCCTGGCGATTCGTAGTACACATTCTTGATCCCGGCCTTGTCCAACGCCTCGTGATAGTTCTTCACGCTGTCGTACATCCGTTTCCCCTCGGCCGTGCCGATCCCCAGCCAAAGCAGACGCGCCCGCCGGTTGAACGCGTCCGCGTCGGCCATGACGCCGCCGTGGGCCGTCTTGGGGTCGAACAGGGCCCCGCCGAAGCCGCCGCCCCCGCCGCTGAAACCGCCGATATAGGCGAACAGATCGAGATGTTTGAGCGTGATCAGAAACGTCTGCATGCCGCCCATGGAGAGCCCGGCCATCGCCCGGGCCTCGCGGTCGGGGATCGTACGGTAGGTCGCGTCGATCATCGGGATCAGGTCCTTGACCATCACCTCTTCGAACGCACTGAACATCCGGCTGAAGTCGGGGCGTGGACGGGGACTCTCCCCCTGCCCGGCGCGGCCGGCCGCGCCGGCGGACGGGGTGCGGGGGCCGGATCGCCGGGCCGACGCGCATATCCCCGCTCCATGACCACGATCATCGACCTGGCCTTCCGCTCGGCGATCAGGTTGTCCATGATGAAGGCGACATTCCCCTGCTTCGGCCAGCCCGTCTCATCCTCGCCGCCGCCGTGCTGCAAGTAGAGCACCGGATAGCGTGTCTCGCGGTCGGTGTCGTATCCGGGCGGCGTGTAGACGAAGATGCGGCGCCATGCCTGGGTCGTTCTGGAATGGTACCAGCGCTCACGGACCTCGCCGTGCGGCACGTCCTTGGGGAGATAGAAGTTGACGCCCTTTTCCGGGATCTCGATGCCGCTGGCGTCCTTGCCGGTCCCGTAGAACGTGTGGCTCCCGGGGTCATTGACCTCCGCGCCGTCGACGAACACCCGGTAGTAATGGAACCCCGGCACCTGGGGTTCCGTGGTCGCGGTCCAGAAGCCATCCTCGCCCTTCTTGGCGGGATACCGCTGGCTATCGAAGAACCCGAAGACGACCTTCTGGGCGTCCGGAGCCTTGATCCGAAACGTCACCCGCAGGTCGGGATGGATCCGGGGATACTCCGTGCCCTGGACGTTGGTGGCAGCGGAGACGGTGTCGGCGGGCTTCGAATCCTGAGCCCGACCGGGGGGTGCGGCCACGAGCAGGGACAGCAGGCCAGCGAGCCACATGCGGTTCATCGGTGGACCTCCCATGTTGGTGAAATCGGACCTCGGTAAAGGATGCCTTTTCAGGACGCCAGAGACGCGTTTCGGAATGGTCGATCACTCGAAGCCTTCGACCGTTGCGGCCAGGACGATCGGGGCGGTCCGGTCGGGCCCTTTCATCAGCTCGATGCTGGAGATCGAATCCTCCTTCTTCGGTATGACGGTCAAGTAGCGGATCTGGTGGCCGCCGAGCTGGAACGCCAGCTTCGAGCCCGAGACGTCCTGCGCGCCGTTGACGTCGGCGAAGTGCACGCCGTTCTTCAGTTCGTGATCCTCGGTCGTTCCGTCCTCGTAGTGGATGCGGGCGATCATCGAGACGGTCCCCTCGCGGCCGACCGGGTATCCCAGGAGGGCCACGCCGCTCAGCAGGTGGATCGCCCTGGCCGGGGCGTTCACGGGCAGGGTAACCGAGCTCGGCATCTTCGGCGCGAACCTACTGCCCGGGCCGCTTATCATGATCGCGTTCGGCTGGCGGCCGCCCTGCGGGTTGACCAGCACGAACGGCACCGCGTTGACGACCTTCGGGCCCCAGTCCTCGAAGATCAGCTTACCGATCGCACCCCTGGGACCGAAAGGCACCCCCTCGGTCGTCGTGAGCGTGGCGACCTTGCGGAGGTCCAGCGGCAGGTACTTCCCTTTTTGCGTGAGGAACCGGAGCAGGTCGGCCAGGCCCTCCGGTGAGATCGTCTTTTCGAACCCCTCGGGCATGACCGACTTCTTCGACGCGGCGAGCTCCTCGATGTCTTCGCGGAGGAGTGTCTGCTTCTTCCCCTCGGCGTCGAGCAGGTCGATCGAGGTCTTCGTCTCGGCGGCCAGCAGGCCGTTCAGGATTCGGCCGTCGGCGGTCGAGACGGTGTACTGGAGGAAGTTCCCCTCGACCGAGCGGCTCGGGTCGAGTATGTGGACGATCAACTCGCTCCTGGGATGCGCGGCCATGCCGGTTAGATCGGGGCCGACCTTGCCCCCCTCGCCCGAGTGCGTATGGCACTTCAGGCATTCCTTCTTGAAGACCTCCTTGCCGCGCAAAGCGTCGCCGCCCTTCAGGACGATCGGCGCCAGCGCCTGGATGACCTTCTCGCGATCGGGGTCGGGCAGCCCGCCACCCTTGGCAAGCAGGGCCTTGGCCCGCTCGGCGATCTTGCTGTCCGGGTGGGAGGCCAAGGCCTGCGACTGGTCGAGCGAGAGGAGGGACAGCGCCACCTTGCCCCCCTCTATCCCGCTCACCAGCGCGCTGGTCCAGTCGGTCTTGCCGAGCAGCACCAGGATGGTCGCCTTGCGGGCCGCCGGGGTCATCGGTCCGATCGCGTCCACCAGCGCGAGGGCGACCTCGGGGGAGTCGCTCTGCGCCACGGCGCCGATCAGGCCGCTCGCCAGGTCGGGCGGCGTCTTCGGGGTGACGAGCGCGATGACGTCGCGCGCGGCCCGCGGGTCGGCCTTGCGGAGGTCGATCAGCCCTCGTGCGGCGGCGATGCGGGCCGCTTCGGGCTTCGAAGCGTCGCAGGCCGCGGCGAGGAAGTCTTTGGCGAGTCCGGCGGCGAAGGCGTCGAGCCCCTTGACGCCCCATCGCGAGGCGAGGCCGAGCATCCGGCCGCGGGCCTCCGGCGAGAGCCTCGGCAGGAGCTCGGCGACGGCCTGTTCCGAGGCGGCGTTGAGCGCAGGCGTCTTGTCGCGCGGCCATCCCTTGGCGAGGCCGCCGATCAAGGCGTCGCGCAACGCGGGCTTGACGTCGGCCTGGAGGGCCAGGATCGCGGCGATCGAGTCGACCGGCCCGCCCCGCGCGTAGTGCTCGGCGACCCGCGCCGTGACCGGGATCAGCAGCCGTCCCTTCGTCCCGTCGAGTCCGCTGTGCGCCAGCTCCTTGAAGAACTCGGCGCGTGCGCCGCGGCGGCGATCGTCAGGGCGTCGCCCATCCAGCGATCGCGCTGATTCCGCGCGTCGAGCAGGGCCGAGAGGATCCGGGAGGCGTTGTCGCCGTCCTCAGCGCGGGGCACCTCGGCCATGGCCAGGCAGGCCGCCAGGCGGACCTGCGGGTCGGGGTCATCGAACACGCCGGCGAGCCACATGCCCGTCGCGGCGCCGGGACCCCGCGGCAGGGCCAGGATCGCGGCACGGCGCACGGCGGGCGACGGGTGTTTCAGCCCCTTCTTGACGGCGGCGAGCACCTCATCGCCGCGTGTGCCGGACCCGGCCGGCACGGTGGGGTGCAACGCGCCCAGCCCGTGCAATGTCCAGATCGCATGGACCCCCGCGGCGTTCAGGCCGGTGGAGTCGACCGGCCCGTCGATCAGGGCGGCGAGGTCGGGTATGACCGACTTATCACGCCGCTCGACGAGGAGCCGCTGGGCGTGCAGCCGCCAGAACATGTTGTCATTCTTGAGCGCCGCGACGAGCCCCCTCGGGTCGTCCTTCGACAGCTTCGGCTGCGCGCTCGGCTTGCTGTCCTTCGCGACGATGTGATAGATGCGTCCGTGCGTCTTGTCGCGCAGGGGGGTCTCATACGCCGCGCCCTTGCCGGTCCTGTAACCCTTGGGCGTCGGGTTGTGCTGCACGATGAAGTTGTACCAGTCGATCACCCAGACATCGCCGTCGGGGCCGACCTCGGCCAGGATCGGTGCGGTCCACTCGTCGTCGCTCGCCGCGAGGTTCCAGGCGTTGTGCGAGTGGAAGTCCGTGCCGTCCGGGTGGAGCGTGAATGTCGCGACGAGGTGCCCGGTCGGCTCGGCGACGAAAGCTGTCTTGTTCCAGTAATGCTTAGGATAGGTGCGCGCGGTGTATAGCGCCGAGCCGGCCCCGGCCGTGAAGCCGCCGTGCCAGTCGACCTGGCGGACCTGCTCGGTGATCGGAAAGAAGCGGTTCGAGTCGGCGATGTTCTGCAGGACCGTCGGCGCCATGCCGCGGACCGACTCGTAGTAGCGGTTGGCGATCGGCATGTAGACGCTCGGGCAGCCGTTGGCGGTCGAGCCGAAGAGGAGGCCCTCCTCGCTGATGCCGACGCCCCAGGAGTTGTTGTTCGTGCTGCGGAGGAACTCCAGCTTCGCGCCGTCCGGCTTGAACCGGAAGAACCCCTGACGGAAGCTGTGCCGCTCGCCGCCGACCTCGCCGCTGAAGCCGGCGTAGCCGATGATCGCGTAGATCCAGTTATCCAGCCCGTAGCGGAGGTTCGACGGGCCGGCGTGGGTGTCGTTGGTGTGGAAGCCGGTGAAGAGGACCTTCCGCTCGTCGGCCTTGCCGTCGCCATTGGTGTCCTTGAGGAAGAGCATGTCGGGCGCCTGGGCCACGATCAGGCCGCCATTAGCGCAGCAGAGGCTCGTCGGGATGCTCAGGCTGTCGGCGAAGAGCGAGACCTTGTCGGCCTGGCCGTCGCCGTCGGTGTCCTCGACGATCGAGATCCGGTCACGTCCCTTCCCCTTCGGCTGCATCCCGTTCGGATAATCGACGGTCTCGGCGACGTAGAGCCGGCCGAGGTGGTCCCAGGTCATCGTGATCGGCTTGAAGATCCGCGGTTCCGCGACGAACAGCTTCGCCTCGAATCCGACCGGCAGGGCGAGGTGCTTCTGCGACTCCTCGGGCGAGAGCGGCTTCTGCATCCGGCGGATCGGCTCGCCGAGGGTGCCCCACCGGGCGCCCGGGGTGTAGAGGGGGATCTCCGCGGGCTCGTATTCGAGCGGCTTCAGGCCCTGGGCCACGCGCGGCCGGGAGTCGTAGACGTCCCCGTTGTTCGCGGCCCAGCGGATGCCGTGCTCGAGGAGGTCATGAAAGCCGGGGTGGCCCCAGGTGCGGGAATCGTGGCCATACGCAGTGTAGAAGACGCGCCCCTTGCCTTGCGTGCGTGTCCAGGTCCAGGGCTCCGAGCCGGCCTGGTCATTCCGGGTCTGGAGGACGTGGCGGTCCTTCGTGTTGTGCTTGGTGTGGACGTAGGTCTCGTCCCAGGTGCGGAACGGCTCCAGCCCCTTGATGATGGGATGATCCGAGTCGACGACCATCGTCTCGAGCTCGCCGGTCCCGTGCTTCTGGAACTGGGCGCCGACCAGCGCGATGTATGCCGGCGAGTTCAGGAAACAGAACGAGGCGCAGTGCAGCGGGACGAAGCCTCCGCCGCCGGCCACGTAGTCGAGCAGGGCCTTCTCCTGGTCCTTGCTGATCCGGGTCGTGTTGGCGTAGATGAGGAGCGCGTCATACTTGCGGAGCGTGTCGGGGTTCAGGTCCGACGGCTTCTCCGTGTAAGTGACCTCAATCCCGCGCCCGGCGAGGATCGGGGCGATCTGGGCGTAGCGATCGGCGGGGCGGTGGTGCCCCTGGTCGCCGAGGAAGAGGACCGATAGCGGCCTCGAGGCGGGCGGTTCGACTGCGTGGGCGGCCGCGGCGAACGCCGCAAGGAGGATGAGGACCGGGACGGCCAGGCAAGTGCGGAGCCTCATCTGCGGATTCTCCCCCTCGGTTGTCGGGCGGCTCTGTCAGTCTCGTAGGGTGGGTGCAACCCACCATAGACCAGGGCTTTGCGTCGGCGGGGTTTCACCCACCCTACAAACCCCGACCCTTCGGGCGGTACCCCCGTCCGCCTGGCGCGGCCCGGGCTCGGGCGATGTCGACCTGGTGGGGGGCCTCGCTTCCCCCTCATACCAGATTGGGGAAAAGTCCACCGACGTTACAGCTGCCTTCACGGATTTCTGCTCGCAGCGTGCCCTTGCGGGGCGGGGGCGGCGGCTTTCGCCCGCACCGCCTCGACCCGGCTCCAGAGGTCGCGGAGCGAACGGCGCTCGGGCTCGGGGAGCGAGGTTCTGGCCTGGACATCGCGGATACCCGCCAGGGCCGGGTCGAGTGGCCACCGGCCGAGCCGCTTGAGGACCGCGGCGCGCTGCCGTGAGGTCCCCGATTCCAGGAGGGCGGCGGACGCGGCGAGGTCGGCCTCCAGCCAGGCCACGGCCTGCTCACGCCACCGCGCCCGGGAGTGGGCATCGGCCGGGCTCTCGATCCGGCCGCTCCCGGCACCGGCCAGCGCCGCGGCCCGTGCGGCCTGGAAGCGGTTCCCCGTGATCGGGTCGGCCGCCGGCGCCGGCGAGGCGGCGAACGCCTTGGCCCACATGCGGGCCGATGCCGTAAAGGAGTGCCGGGCGAACGCGATCCGGGCGAAATCCGCGGTGGTTTCCGCGTCGGCAGAGCGATCGCATCCGTTCAAGACGGCAGTCAGCCGCGCCTCCAGCGCGATCATGTGCTCGGCTCGCGCCGCCAGCGTCGAGGCGCTGAGGTGAGGGTCCGGAGGCGGAGGGCCGGGGTCGACGCGCGCAGCGCGTCCAGCGCCGCCCGGTAGTCGCCCGCCTCGATCAGGGCCCGGCCTAGGTAGAGGTAGGCCGACGGGAAGCGGGGTTCGAGACGGACGGCCTCGCGGAATTCGGCGATCGCGTCGTCGGTACGCCCGGCGCCCTCGATGGCGTGGGCCAGCGCCTTGTGCGCGACCGCCAGCCCAGGGAACCGACGGACCGATTCCCGCTGCTCCTCGACCGCCGCGGCCCAGTCGCCCCGATCGGAGCGCGGCCAGCGCGATCTGGTCGCGGACCACCCAGTCGTCCGGCTTCAATCGTCGCGCCTCGGAGAACGCCGCGTCCGCCTCATGCGGCTCGCCCAGCATGAGGAGGGCCGACCCGAGCGCGACGTGGGCCAGGGCGTCGTCGGGCCGGAGCCGGGTCACCTCTCGGAGGATGTCGACTGACTCGGAGGCCTGGCCGTTCTGGAGCAGGGCCTTCGCCAGGCCCTTCAGGGCCAGCCCACTGCGGGGGCTGACGCCCGCGGCGACGGCGAAGAACCGCACGGCCTCCTCGGGACGGCCGGAGGCCATCAGCTCGCGCCCGAGGTCGGCGTTGATCCAGAAGTCATCGCGGTGCGACGCTTGGGCGCGCCGTAACAGCGCGATCGCCGTGTCGCGCCGGCCGAGCAACGCCAGCGCGAAGGCCAGCCGGGTGACGCTCGCCCCCGGCAGGTGGTCGACGTCGGCCGTGGCGGCGAGCCGTTCCAGGGCTTCCAGCCTGCGCGCCGGTCGCCGCCCATGCGCCCGAGGGTGTCCCGGAGCCGGCTCCGCCACGGGTCGGGATCGGCCGCCCGAGCGGCCGCGACCAGCCTCGCCCCGCCGGCCCGGTCCCGCAACGCCGGCCCGCGGCGGAGGAACGCCCAGTGATCGAGGGTATTGGCCAGGTCTGCGACCGCCGGGCTGGCCGCCAGCGCCCGGCCGGCCGCATCCGGCTCCATCCGGTCGGGGTCGACACCGTAGGCGCGGAACGCCGCGGCGTACTCGGCGTCGGCCTTGACGAAGTCGTTGTGGACGCCCAGGTCGTTCTGGATGGCCGCGAGCCGCTCGACCATCCGGCGATCCTTCTCGGCATCCTCGGCCCCGTCGCGCTCGCGAGCTAGTTCCGCCAGGAAGGTCCTAACCCGCTCTTGCAGCTCGGCACCCGCATCCTCGTTTCCGACGAGCGATTCGGCGCGGCGGGCGGCCTCGATCGCCTCGACCCAGGCGACTGGGTCGGCCCCGCCCGTGTCGCGGGCCTGATCGCGCCTCTTCGAGGCCTCGGAGAGGGCCGCCTCGACCCCGGCCCGGATCGTTCGCTCGCGTCGCTGCCGCTCGCGGTCCACCCAGCCCCAACCGGCCGCGCCGATGAGTGCGGTGGCGAGCACCGAGCCGGCCAGCGCCAGCGCGAGCAGCCGGCGCCGCCGCTCTCCGGCGGCCTGGGCCTCGGCCCGGGCCTGGGCCAGCTCGGCCTCCCTCAGCCGCCTCACGACGCCGCCGAGATACGCCGACAGCCGCGCGACCACCGCGCCGGCGTCCCGCGGCCGGTGCTTCGGCGCGGCGGCCAGGCACGACCGCGCCAACCTCACCAGCTCCGCGTCGGCCTCGCATGCGTCGAGGCGTGCCCACGCGTCCGACAGATCGGCCCGCTCCGCCTTGCGGGCGACCTCGTCCGCGGATTCCCCCGCGAACGCGGGCAGGCCGGTGAGGACCTCGCAGAGGATCGAGCCCAGCGCGAAGACGTCCGCCCGCTCGTCGAGCGTGTCCAGCTCGCCCCGGGCCTGCTCCGGTGCCATGTACGACGGAGTGCCCAGCACCGACCCGGCCCGCGATTCCAGCCCCTCCGACCCGCAGCTCAATGTCCGGACGGAGGTATCCCCGTCGCGCGAGCAGCAGCGCCCGCTCCGCGTCGGCCACGCCCCCCTGGTCGAGCACCTTGGCCAGGCCCCAATCCATGACCTGCACCTCGCCGAACGCGCCGACCATCACGTTCGACGGCTTCAGGTCCCGGTGGCTCACCCCTCGGCTGTGGGCGTAGGCCATCGCCTGGCAGACCTGCTCGAAGACCGAGAGGAATGGCATCCGATCCTCATCGGGACCCCCGCGCGTCTCCAGGAGCGCCGCCAGGGTGCGGCCACGGACCAGCTTCATGGCGATGAACAGCCGGCCGTCGGGGAACCGTCCCAGCTCGTGCACCGGCGTGATCCCGGGGTGCTGTAGCTGGCCGCCGATCTGGGCCTCCTCCACGAACCGGCGGACCATTTCGGGTTGGTCGCGGTGCTCCTCCCGGATCACCTTGACGGCGAGGTCCCGGCCGAGTTCGAGGTCGCGCCCTTGGAAGATCGTGCCCATCCCGCCCCGGGCCAGCTCGCCGACGAGCTGGTAGCGTGACGGCTGCCCCGTGCGGTCGGGCATCTCTGGCGAACCGGGCCGGACCAGCCGCGCGGCGTCGGATGCGTCCCGGAGATGGATGCGAGCGACCGCCCCGACCGCGCCGTCCCCGTTCGAGGCGAAAGTCCCGGGCCCCCCGCCGCGGGTCCGCGGATCCCGCTCGACGCTCTCGAGCCGGATCCCCCCGCCAGGTCGGCCGACAAGGCGGCGCCGAGCCGGAGCAGACAGAGGGGACAGAGCCCGGCCGGCGACGCGGCCGGCAGGCGGGCACCGCAATCAGGGCAGCTCTCAGGACCGGTCATCCCCGATACTCCACCTTCAGGGTTAGCCCTCACCTCGAAAGGATCCGGAACGCATTCCCGACTTCTTGATTCGGATTACGGCGGCGAACGTTACAGGTCAAAGCCAAATCTCATCCCTCCAGGGCGGAGAAGAGGGCGCGGATCTCGTCGTCGATCTGGGCCTCATCGCCGACGGTCGCCTCGATCTCCTCGCGCAACAGCAGGCCGTACCGGCGCCGGAGGCGGTGGACGGCGACGCGGACGTTCCCTTCGGTCGTCCCCAGCCGCCCGGCGATCTCGGCGTAGGAGTCCGATGCCGGGTCGCGGGTCAGGACGGCGAGCAATTCCTCGAATCGGTCCGACCGGCCCGCGTCGTCATACTCGCGGCGGAGGCGGTCGACAACCCGAGACAGCAGGGTCAGGGCCCAGGTCCGGTCGAAGACCCGTTCCGGGGTCAACTCGTGAGCGGGCTCCCGCGCGTACCGGCGCTCGGCGTCGCAGGGGTCGATGGGGAGCGGGGACCGGCCTCCGCCCCGCTTCGCCGCGTTCCGTCGATCGCGGTGGTCGGCCAGTTGGCGCGCGCATACAGTGCGGAGGAACGCACGGAAGCGGCCCCGCGTCGGGTCGGCCATGGCGATCAGCTCGCGCTCCAGGATGTAAGCGAAGAAGTCCTGGGTCAGGTCCTGTGCCTGCTCGGGCGTGTGTCCGCGGTGCCTGACGTAAGCGTAGATCGGATACCAGTACGCCTGGCAGAGGCTTGACAGCGCCTCTCGGGCCTCAGATGCGTCGCGACTGGCGGCCGTGATCACGCGACTCCACTGCGTCGTTGGAAACCGGCCCGGGACGTGACCGTCGGGTTGAAGTCGCGACATTATCTCCCTCGCCGGGGGCGAATTGGTCGGGCTGATGCTGTGGAGGACCAACTCCATTATCGCGGACCGGGGCGGCGGTGACGAGAGTCCCTGGTCCGGCGAAGAGGATTGCGGAGGCGTCAGGCCCTGCCGATCGGTGCGGGGTTAGGTCAAAGCGGATTCCTTAAGGTAGTGCCGTTCGTCTGATCGACTGACGCATCGCTCGGCGAGTCGAGCGGAATCGACACCGTTCATTTCAGTGAGGCCTGCACACCGGTCTCGGCAAGGTCCCGGGCGGTCTCCCAGGCGATCAATCCCTTGGCCGCCAGTTGTCGGTAGGCGCCGCGCAGCACCGAGAGCCGCCGGGCGACCATCGCGGCGGTCATGCCGGCTTCGATCAGGTCGCGCTTGTTCAGCTTGATGTGGTCGGCGGTGACCTCCAGTGGGCAACGCCTTGGGCCTGCATGCGGCGGACGAAGTCCAGGAAGTCGCGGCCGTAGGCCTTGACCGAGTGGTTGGGCAGGAGGGCGTCGCAGATCCAGGGGGCCAGGGCCGCGGCCGCCTGGTCCGCGTCGTGGCCCGTGGCCTCCAGGGCGCGGGCAGGAAGGCCTGGACCTTGTCGGCGGCCGGGGCCTCGCCCTCCAGGAAGTCGTTGCGCTCGGGTACCAGGGGCGGGCGGGATGACGCGCCGGGCGGCAAGACGGGGAGGTCGGTCCTGTCATCGCTGGAACCATTTGTTTTATTGATGGATGGCGGCGTGGAATCCATGAATCACTCATTGTTGCGCAAGAGGTGAGGACATAAAGCAGATTTCGTCCCTCCCTACCGAACCGTCCCAAAGTCAATGATGTCTCGTGCATCCAGGCTTAGGTGATCGTCTCGGGGGCGCGACGGGAGGGATGGAGAGGGTCTGCGTGCTTCTCCTGGATGCGAGCCTCAGCCCAGCGGCTCCGGTTCGAACGCGTCATCCAGGATTCCGAGCGCCGACCATTGCTCGGGCGGGTTGGTTCGCTCCCAGGCGATCGTCCTTTCCAGCGCGTCGTGCAGCATCACGGTCTCGGCGAACCCCAGTTCCTCCCGGATGCGGTGCGAGTTCGTATCCAGGTCCTGGTCGAAGTGATAGGGAACCGGAATCCGTCCTTCGGGGACCGTCGCGACCTCGCCGGTCCAGCCGATCACCTCGGCGATCCTCCGCACCCAATCGGCCTCGCGGAAGGAGACCGGTTCGGAGACATTGTAGACCCGCCCCGCGGCTCGATCGTCCTCAACGACCAGCGCGAGGGCCGCCGCCACATTCTCGACATACCCGCGCGGGGACTTCCAGCGAGCCAGGCCCGCGTCGAGCCGGATCGCCGGGCGACCGTCGGTCATGCGCTTCAGATACGGTGAGCAGCGGCGGAACGGGTCACCGGGACCATAGGTCATCGGCAGCCGCAAGACCGTTGCGGGAAGGTCGGGATTGGCCAGCACCACCTGCTCGACCGGGATCTTGTCATAAGCGTAGAGGAAGTCGTCCGACCCCTGGGCCTGGTCGCGGTACGGGAACCAGAGCGAACGCAGTGGTGCGTCTTCGACGAGCGGAGTCGGCTCGACGGGACCAGGCTCCGTTCCGAGTAACCGGCCGTACGCCCGGTAGACATCGCCGCTGGAGATCACGACGATTCGCCGGCCAGGCCCCGGAACGTGTTGACGAGTCCTTGCGCATCGTGTTCCGTGTAGGCGATCATATCCACGACGACTTCGGGGCCGAACCGGCGGAAGGCGTCGCGATGATCGGCCAGATGGTGCCGGTCGCCGGTGAGACATTCCACCGAGACTGGCAAATCGGCATGGGGCTGACCCCGGTGGAATACGGCGACCGCATGGCCGTGATCGACCAACTGCCGGACCAGGTGCGGGCCGATGAAATTCGTACCGCCGATGACCAGGATTCGCATGGGCTCTCCTTGGGATACCACCTCTCGCCGAATTCCACCGGTTTCCGCGCAACCAGTGTGCGAAACGGGAGAAGTGGGGAGATTCGGCCATGAGCCCTGGCCTCGCGCCACTCCGTTCGAGGTCACCGGTAGGCCGGCTAATCAACGGGCAAAATTTTTTTCAAGATTTATGCAACTGCTGCTGAGATCAAGGCTTCGGGATGCCAATGGCCTGAATTCGGGCATAGGTGCATTAACGTTTTCCAAAAGTTGCGGCATCCTATATAGTATGGCCCACGTGCGATCACTCCGAAACCGAGCTTTGGAACCGTTCCTCCCGATTCACGGGCTCGCCCCATCTCACTTCCAGCCAAGGACATCGGGGATGGCGACCCGCCAAATAGATGTCCAAAAGTGCCAAATTGTCCCACGATCCTCACACGGTAGGGCCCCTCGCGACCCAATCGAGCCCTGATCCGTCCGGCTCTTCGTGATGGTACAATCCCAGAGACCCTGACCGACCTGATAAACCGCGTCCGACCGCGAGATGCCGATCCCCCCGCCCGACTGGGGAAGGCCGGATCATCCTCTGAACGATCGCTGAAGAAAGCCAGAACTCCATGATCGACCCCCGGGTTGCCAGCGGACTGAGAGACCTTCCTCCCGCCGTGATGATTCCCCGCGAGCGGATGCTCGAAGCCTTTCGACGCATCTTCTCCGGTTTTGGATTCGTGCCGATCGAGACACCACATATCGAACGGATGGAGGTCCTGACGGGCAAAGGAGCCGGGTCGGACGAGGTCCTGCGGCAGATCTTCGAGGTCACGAATAAGGGTGGGACACCCGGCGAGCTGGCGCTGCGATTCGACCTGACGGTGCCGCTGGCCCGGTTCGTCGCCAAGCACATCGATGAGCTGGGCGTCCCGTTCAAGCGGTATGCGATCGGGTCGGTGTTCCGCGGCGAGCGACCGGCCAAGGGGCGGTTCCGTGAGTTCGTCCAGTGCGACTTCGACACGATCGGCACCGAGAGCCCATTAGCCGACGCCGAGACGGCCCAGGTCATCCACGCCGCGCTGGCCGCGGCGGGAGTGCCTGCGTTCACAATCACGATCAATCACCGCAAGATCCTCGACGGCTTCCTCGATTCCCAGGGGCTCAGTGGACTGAGCGGCGGGGTGCTCCGCACTCTCGACAAGCTGGCGAAGATCGGTCGTGACGCCGTGCTGGCCGAGCTTCAGAAGGCTCCGGATCACGGTGGTCCCGGGCTGACCGAGGATCTCGCCCGGCGGGTGCTCGATTTCGCCGAGACCGGCCGCGGCGGCACGGAAGTCTTGAAGCAAGCCGAGTCGGCTCTGGGATCGAATCCCTCGGTCGAACACGGGATCGGCAACCTGCGGCGGGTCCTCGACCTGCTGGGAGCGGCTGGCGTGCCGACCGAGCGGATCGCGATCGACCTGGGGCTGGTGCGCGGGCTCGACTATTACACCGGGATCGTCTTCGAGACGACCGTCGACGGCTGGGAGAAATTCGGCAGCGTGGCTTCGGGGGGCCGGTACGACAACCTGGCCAGCCTGTTCACGCCGCGGAGGCTCCCGGGCGTCGGGGCCTCGATCGGGCTGGACCGGCTCCTCGCCCTGATGGACGAAGCCGGCTGGCTGGGCTCGTCGGCGACGACCACACCGGTCCTGGTAGCCCAGTTCCCCGGCACGGACCCGCTCGTCCCGTTCCGGATGGCCGCGCGACTGCGGGCCGCGGGCATCGGCGCCGAGGTCTACCCCGATCCGATCTCGATCGGCAAGCAGATGGGCTACGGCTCTTCCCGGGGGCACAAGCTGGCCGTGATCGTCGGACCGGACGAGCAAACCCGGCAGGTCTTCAACCTCCGCAACCTCGCGACCCGACAGGAAGATAAGGGCCTCGCCTGGTCGGTGCTGGAAGACTCGGTCGAAAGCGCACTGGAGATCCTCAAGCAGGAGGCGAAGTTCTCTTGAGCGGCCAGTTTTTTCCGTCGCCTCTCTTCCACACGGGAACCCTGTCGGACTCAACAAGTCCCGCCGGTCGCAGATGATCGAAAGGACCAATCGCGGACTGCCTGTTTTCAAGTTATGAACACGTCTCCAGTTTCACCCGATCCCGATTCCATTCCGGAACCCTCATGGGTCCGGGACGGGGACGGTACGCGCGACCAGACGCTGAGCGAGACCTGGTTGTTCCGCCTGCGGTGCGAACGGTTCCGGTCTCGGACCAGTGGTAAGACGCATGACTTCTTCATCGTACATCTGGCCGACGGAGTTCATGTCATCGCCCTGACGCCCGAGCAGGAGGTGGTCCTGGTCCGCCAGTTCCGCGCCGGCGCGGGCCGCGATAGCCTGGAGACGCCGGGCGGGCTCCTCGAACCCGGCGAGGACCCCTGCGTGGCCGGTGCCCGAGAACTCCTGGAGGAGACCGGCTATGCGGGCGATCCGCCCGAACGACTCGGGACCCTCTGGCCGAATCCGGCACTCCTTACCATGGCCATCACGACGATCGTCATCCGCAACGCGCGGCGCGTCGCCGAACCTGATCCCGACCCGAACGAGGAGCTGGCCATCGAGCTGGCACCGGTTCGCGAGATCCGGGCGATGATCCGAGACGGCCGGATCGATCATGCGGTCTGCGTCGCGGGACTGCTCGAGTGGTTGATGCTGGACCGCAACGGTTGAAGGGACTTCCCCGAAGATTCGAGGGATTCAAGGACCGCCCGGGGGCTTCGCGTCGGGAGCCACCGAGGCATGGTTTTCGGAGTCTTCGGTCCTGATATCGCAAGACCGTAGCGCGAGAATCGCGAATGCCGTTCCGGCGCGGGAGATATAGTGGAACTTGTCGTTAGTGACCGAACGGGTGAACCAACGGCCCGAGGCGCGCTGGTGGGACAACAGCCAGTTCACGCCACGCTTCACGGCCGGGTCGGTCGCCGGCACGCCGGCCTGCCTGAAGACGAAGACGACCACGCCGGTGCCGTAACCGTCGCTGGGGCCGTTCGGATCATTGGAGCCGCCGTCGCGCCGTTTCCAACTGCCCAGCGAAGGGAGGTTCCAGCCGCCGTCGGGCCGCTGGATCTCGCGGAGCCGCGCGAGGGTCTTGGCCCGTTGTTCGGCCGTCATGATGCCGTCGAGACGCGTCGAAGCCCAGAGGAGCATCGTGGCATGGTGGAGATCGGGCGGGGGATTGTGGGCGAAGTAATCGCGGAGCCGCGCCAGACCCGCTTGTGCTGGGGGGGATTGGGCGTAGCCGTCGGGGGCGTGTCCGGCACCGAGTGCTGCCACGATCGCGCCGTAGTAATCATCGTGCTCGTAGGGAGGCCAGTCGCACTTGAGCCAGTTGAAGCCCCCATCCGGCTTCTGGACCTTCCAGACCCGGTCGAGTGCCTGACGTGTCAAGGCGTGGAGTTTGCCGGTCGTCGCCGCGTCGTTGACGGCCAGCGCAGCGGCGGTAGCGACAACCTCGGCGTCCCACCGCGGCTTGGCGGCCTTGGCTGTGTCGTCCCAGTGGGCGACGCGATCCTCGAAGAACCCGCGGATTTCAGCCGGCGCCGGGGAGGTGTACTCCTTCAACGCAGGGCGTGCGAAAAGGTAAGGGTAGTTAGTATGGCAGGTACCGCACTTGCGTTCCCGGGTCCATGCGAGCGATGTCTCATCGAGATACCTGGCCGTGCGTTCCATCGAGACCCTCGGCGCGATCGCGTCATCCGGCGATTCGCCGGGTTTCCCGTCGGCGGGCTCCGCCCCTGCCGATCGGCCGATCGAGATCAGCGCTGCAATGGCGACCAGGATCGTTCCGGCACCGATCCGCCGCGTTCGTACGGGATGAAACATCGCGGTACCCTCCAAATCCTCAAGGCTTTCTGATGTAGATCAACCGATTGCCCGACTTTCCCATGACCCGAGCCGCCCCGGTCAAGCGGAGGCAGTAGGCGACCCGCTGGGCGAACCAAAGGGGGCGGGCGAGCCGCTGGGCCAGGTCGTGGGTGGTGAAGGGTTGCCCTCCGTCACATCCGTCCGGCAAGAGCGACCAGAGGTCTTCCGCGTGCACGAGCGAGGTCGTCTCATGGATCGCGCCGAGGCGGCGATCGACCACAGTATAACCCGGCCGGCGCCGCCGTGGCACGCGGATTTCGTCGATGGTCACGCCGAGGATCTCGATATCCAGATTGTCATGAGGAAAGACGCGAACAACGCCGATCAAGTCGTCGAAGACGTCGTGGAGCACGCCGCGCCGGGGACTGCACCGCGCCGAGAGGTCCGGACCATCGCGCCGAGTCCGCCGGACGATCCGCCGCCGCAACGGGACCGGCTTGACGATCCGGATGCAGTGATCCGGCAACAACCGCCGGAGCTTGCCGCGGAGCGGACCCAGTGGGCCCGACTGGATCTCGACCAGGCGTCCTGCATCGTCGACGGCGTCCACGCGGAACCCCCGGATCCCGACCTCGGGCCGCCGATCCCCGCCGGTCGCATACTGCGCTTTCAGTGAGCGATGGAGGCTGGTTTCCATGGGTTGACAGTTGCCGGGAAGATAAGTCCGGTCTTCCGCGGCCGGACGAGACGAGGCGGAAGCATCCGGGTCGAATTCGTGCGCATCGGGTGCTCGACGGGTCACCAACCTACCAGACTGCGCCCGGCGGACCAAGACATCGACCCATTGAAGTTCCACAGACGCGGTCAATGGGCAAATCCAAACCAACTCGAGCCCTCGCCCGTCACGAGGGGCTTGAGACCCGACGCGACTCACCGCACAATCCCCCGGTTCCAATCAAGGTCGACGAAATCCCGGCCGATGCTTCCTGGAACGAATGAAGATGCTCCAGGGCCGATATCCTGTAGAGGTGATCGCTCGATGGCCGCAACACCGTCACGACCTGCACAGGATCGCGATCCAATCGGACCGTTCCTGCATTACTTGATGGCGGAATGTGGCGTTTCACCGAACACGTTGGCCGCTTACCGATCCGACCTCATGCGGTTCATCCGTTGGCGGCGCGCCGCGGTCCCGGGCCCACTGGCCAGCCTCGATGTCTTGAAATTGAGCAACTATGTGGAGTCTCTCAACGAATCGGGGCTTGCCCCCAGCAGCGTGTGCCGGCATCTCGCGAGCTTGTCCACGTTCTTCCGGTTCCTCGTATTCGAAGACCGGCTCACGGAAAACGTGGCCAAGTTGCTGGTGGCACCGGCCGTCTGGGATCGGCTGCCGACCGTGCTGGGTCCGGCGGCGGTGGCACGGCTGCTGGAGGTCCCCAACCCCGAAACCCGCCTGGGCCGGCGGGACCGGGCCGCGCTGGAGACCCTGTACGCGTCCGGCTGTCGGGCCTCGGAGGTGGCCGGACTTCGCCCGGCAGATCTAGACCTGGTCTCCGGCCTGGCGCGTTGTGTCGGCAAGGGAAACAAGGAGCGACGGGTCCCCCTCGGCTCGCAGGCCATCGCCGCGCTGCTCGAGTATCTCCGGCGCGATCGTCCCCACCTGGTCGCCCGTCGACCAGAGACGCCTAACCTCTTCGTGTCGAAGTCGGGCCGCCCGCTCTCTCGGATCGCACTCTGGTCGATCGTCAAGCGGTATGCGCGCGCGGCGGCGCTTCCCGGCGACGTCAGCCCGCATACCCTCCGCCACAGCTTCGCCACCCATCTGCTAGCCGGTGGTGCGGATCTTCGGGTCGTCCAGGAAATGCTCGGCCACGCGTCCATTACCACGACCCAGATCTATACCCGGGTCGAGCTGAGCCGGCTTCGCAACGTTCACGCCCAGTTCCACCCGAGATCGCGAACGAGCGGCTCCGCCGACCCTCGCCGTTGATCGGTCAGATCGGCGCGGGCGCGTGTCCTGCGTCCCCTCCGAACCGATCGTTCAACTTTCCCTGGATCACCGAACGGTAACCTGCGGGGTCTGTCCCCTTGGGACTGGCGATCCCGATCCCCTCGCATTCGTGGACCGGCATGATCCGGACGATCTTTCGATCCTGATCGGCCAGGAGGGCGACCCGGGTTGTCCCGACGAGGGCCGTATCGTCCCAGTGGCAGCGGTAGGCCGACCCGTCCGACAGGTAGAGCATTACCTCGGGCATGCCGGCCCCGGTCAAGCCGGACCAGATTTCCGTGATCAAATCCGTCATCGGTATCGACTCCAGAGTGGGCCGACTCCGATGCAGACCGAGGGCTCGGACCGTATGAGTGCGACCGTAGCAAGCCTAGGACCGGTTCGGCACGAAGTCGAGGCTGAGGTCGCTTGCCGTGAACGATTCGCCGCCGTGTCTCTCGATGGTGAGATGCCGCCTGCGCCCGGCGGCTGACGGGAGGCGAGCTGTGTCAGGATCCGGCTGGATGCGGCCGACGCCTTTCTTCGGTTGCCGTGGTCGCGAGAGCTGGCTTCGCCGCTCGCCTTCTAGAGAGGGAGGCGCGGCGTCTCTCGGAACGCGGTGGGCAGGAAGAGTCGCTGCAATAGGTATGCCGCTCTCTCTCGATAGCGAGGCAAATCCCAGAGATGGGTGTACTTCGCGCTCACCGGCCTCAGTTCCTCAATTCGGTCAAACGCTTCCAGAGCGACTCGGAGATGCTCTTTGGCCTCGGGGATCCTTCCCAAATTGGTTTCGATCTCGCTCAGGGTCAGGAAGGCCGGCGCCTTAATGTCCAGGACGTAGAGAGTTCTTTCGACAAAGTGAGTATTACCGTCATCGCGATGAGTGGTCACGTATTGCTCGCTGAGTCTCAGGTCCTCGACAGCTTGTTCCATCAGCACCAGGAGAGCCTGACAAGCGACCCGCGAATCGCCCTGGCGTTTGGCGTCGGCCAACCTTCTTGCGAGCCGGGCGCGAAGCGTGGTGGCTTTATAGAGTTCCTTCTTGTCGTGACCAGAGACTCCGAGTGCGTCGATCAAGCGCGAGATTCGTTCGTAGGCCGAGTCATAAAGTTCGTCCTCCTCATCAATGATCGCGAGGAGGCGGGGCGCCACGGTCGATATCGGGTTGAGCTCAGCCGCGAGGTCAACGGCCGGCCATGCGAGACGGTAGAGGATTCGTCGCTCCGATTCGCCGTTATCCCGCTCGTAGTCTTTTTCCTGCGTATCCTGCGTGATCCTCTCGATACGGTCGAACCGGGCCTTGCCGAAGTCTTCGAGGTGGCGGGCGAATTCCGGATGTTGCTGGCCCCAGGCAATCAACTCTCTTCTTGCATTCGGGACCTTGAAGGCTTCACCGAAGAGATCGTCCGCGTCGACCTCTCGTTTCGGTCGATAGTCTTCAGGGAAAAGGCCTGCCTCGCGCGACGGTCCAGAGTTGTTTTCGGGGGGAAGCTCCGGGTCGTGCGACGCCGCAGGATTGTTCTCTTTCCACGCGTCCAGGGCGAAGCTCAGATAGAGCTTGACCAGGATGGAGTCGGGATACTCAGCCAGGAGGGGCGCAGGAGTCGTTTCGCCGCTCTAAACTCGCCGTGGTCGACCTGCCGGACCGCATCCTGAAAGCGCGGGTTGGTCACGAGCGGGTTGAGCCATTGCTTGACCCGATCCCTGGCTCCGTAAGCCAACACGCCGAACAGCAGGAGATATGCGGGGATGGTCGCCAGCGCCCATCGCCTTCGCCTCGTCCAATTGCCCAGCCGTTCCGAACGCGACGGATTGGTCGTGCCGACCAGGGGCAGGCGCTTGAGGAACCGATCGAGGTCCTCCGCCAGGGCCTGGGCGTCCGAGTATCGGGCAACGGGAGGGACTGCCAGGCACTTCGCGACGATCGCCTCGAGGGCATGGGGGATCGCCGGGTTGGTCCGTCGTACCGAGACGTCGAGCATCGGCCTGCGGTCCAGGAGCACGCGCAAGGCACGCGGTGGCGAGAGGGTCTGGGCCGGCAGGTCCGGCGCCTGGCCCGTGAGCAGCTCGCGAAGGACCAGCCCCAGCGAGTAGATGTCGGCCTTCGGCCCGACCTTGCCCCAGAGCTCGGGATTGAGGAACGCCTCGAGCTGCTCGGGCGCCATGTAAGGGAGCGTCCCGCCATGCATGGCCGCCTCGGCATGCGGGGCCGTATGGGGGGACTCGGCCAGGTTGAAGTCGAGCAATTGCGGGCCATGATGGAGGGTCAGGAGGACGTTCCCGGGCTTCACGTCGCGATGGAAGGTCCGCATGCCGTGAGCGTAGGCCAGAGCCCGAGCCAGGATCATGACGATCCAGGCGACACCTTCGGCATAGGTTCCCCGCGCGGGGAAGCCATCCCAGCCGTCGCCTCGGGGCATCTCGCCAGGGCCATCGGCCGGCCGGGCCACGGAATCGGGACTCTCAGGCGCCGAAGGCGTCGTAAGGAGATCCGTCCCCATGACCAACGCATGCCACAGCGCGAGGGCGCGGCGCGGCCGCGTGGCCGGCTCGATGCGCTTGATCACTTCATCGAGCGGCAGCCCCGGCCGGAACGGCATCGAGAGCCCGCGCAACTGGCGGTCGCCGAAGACGACCGAATTCACCGGCACGATGTGCGGATGATCCAGCGCACCTTGGGACTTCGGCTCCTGGCCTCTGTCGAGCGAGACCTTCAGGACGACTTGCTTTCCCCCCAGCGAGAGGTCTCTGGCCAGGAAAACCCGGGACGTCCCCCCCTTGCCCAACAGCGAGACCAGTTGGAATTCTTCGAAAGCGCCACCCGGTTCCGGGAACGGCGGGGGCTCGGGGCGCATTCCACCCGCTTGACTGAACAAACGATGATACTGAAGTTGGGAAACCAGCGAGTCCTTCCACCGGGGATATCGGTCGCAGAACGAGTCGACATCGATCGCGCCGCCGCGTTCCTCGGCCAGGCAGAATTCCTCGTAGATCAGGCTCAGCACTCGGCTGTCGGCGCCCCCCAGTGCAGGGAATCGCTCGAGATACGCGGCGACCGTCGGGGACTGGCCCCGCGCGTAACGGCAACGGAGATCCGTTCGGACCAACTCAGTCAGCAGGACAATCGAATCTTCGGGATCAACCGCCAGGACACGCTTCTGTTCCGTCCACAAGCGCTCCAACTGGACATCGCCGTGTTTCCGCCACTCGTCCTCGAGGCATTGCACGGCATGATCCACGCGATCGAGCCCGCCGCTGACGCGGACCGAAGCGAGGAGCGACTTCATCCTCATCCTCCCGAGTCGTTCACGAAATCCAGGAGGTCTTTCAAGAATCGCTGGACTTTGCGGATATTCCAGCCGGTCCGTTCGGCAATGTCCGCATTCGAGTAGCCTTGACGCTTCAAATCGATAATCGTGCGCTCCGTCTCGTCGCGATGGGCGAGGAGACGCTCCTGGAACTCGTTGGCCTGCGCCAGTTGGCTGGCCGTCGGGTCGTCGGAGGGAACTTGTACCGGTCCGGTGTCCGGACCCCCGGCCAGGATCGGCCTCTCCCGCGTGATGTCTCGCTTTAGCGTGTGCCGGCGCCGATACTCATCGATCACCTTCTGTTCGGCGACATGCGCCAGAAACGCCAGGAGCGAATCCATCGAAGCAAATTGCAAATGGCGAATGTTCGCCGCCAAGCTCTTCATGACATCGCTGGCGAAATCGGTCGAGTCATAAAGCGAACGCAGCGACCGATTCAACTTCCTGCGGACAACGCGCCGAACTTTGGGATAGCAGGCTCGAAAGAGCGCTTCCCAAGCGGCTGGATCTCCCCCTTGAGCTTCCTGCAATGCCTTCGTGAGGTCTGGATCGATCTCCTCGTAACACGTCATCGTCATGGCGAAATACCTCCCCTGGGTCGAACAGACCTGTGCCGTACGGCTCGTGCCGAAGTCTCAGCATAGAGGCTTGTCCGCCGCCCGACAATTTCACCATGGGCGATATTGTAACCATACCGCATTCGTGGAGGGAAGATAGTTGACTTTAAAAAAGGGTCCCACGCCTTATTTTTCCTACTGATCGCGACGGAAAACGCGATATAATGGACAAAAGAATAGGACCTGTGTTTTCCGGAACGGACCATCGCCGGTCGCCGATTCCGGGCAAGTTCAATCGATGAAACTTTCTGGCTGATCCGGACTTATGGCGACCAACATCGGCCTTTGCGAGACGACCGGATCGCAGCGCCGCGATCGGAAGCAGGGAGTGATTACGGTGTCGCGTAGCTTGTGGTTTCGATTGCCGACGGGTGAGTCGGAGTTCTCGGTCGCGAGGATTCTGCGCGCTCGACGCGCGTGTCATCGTCTCGAAGGTCCGTCGAGAACCGGCGGATCGTGGAGCCGAACCGACGCCTGGTCAACAGCGGCGGGTCGCGGTGATGGGTGAGAAGGCTCAGGCGGTTCCGTCTCACTTCGGCGGATCGGTGGGATCGTTCGGGTCTGTCATGTTCGTGGCGTTTTGGAGGGAGACGACCACCGGCGGGAGGGATGGCTGTTCCATGGCTGCACCGACGACCGGCAGACTGATTGTCACGCTGGAAGGCGCGATGCGAGTGGACATCTCGTCGAGGGTCGGTTGAAAAAGTCGCCGTGTACGCATGGACGATCTCCTACGTTGAGGGGACGAAAAAACACAATGATCCAATAATTCCTGTTAGGAACGGAGGGGCGACCAACGCGCGGACCCAGAAAGTCCGAGGTTGTCAACGTGCGAGGGACGGGTTCTGAGAGACTGGCCGGTCCTTGTGGGACGGTCGCGAGGCGTGCGAGACCGATCGCCTCCCGGGAATGCTCGCCGGTGGCCGGTTTGTCTTCAGCCTCGGGATTGTCTTTCGGTTCGGATGGCAGGCAGCTTCAAGGTCGGTTCACAAAAACGACAGGTCGAGACCTCACAGAAGCGAGGATTCGCAGGGCTCCCAGAGTCCGAGAGCATTCCGGTCGTGTCCCGGATCCGTTCAGTTCAAGACCGTGAGTTTCTTGGGTAGCGATACGCCATCCTCAGTGTTCCGTGCGACGATGGACCCATTCACGGGATAGAGTTCGGCTGGGAGTAGGGGCTTACTGGCCGATTGATAGAGCGGGCAGGAACCATGTTGTTGGGCCGCGGCCGCGGCGAACCGTTCGGCCAACTCGGTCAGGCCGGCCCGCTGGGCCGCGATGTAGCAACCGAGTGGAGAAAGCCTGCCGTTGGTAGAGAGGGCCGGGGCTCGAATCCCCTCGTCCTCTTGGATCCTCCGTTCGGCCAGCCGGACCTCTCGTTTCAGCTCGGTGCGAAGCCGGCGAATGATCCAGAGCACACGGCCACGATAGCGGAGGGCCGCTTCCGGCTGTGCCAGCTCCGACCAAGGGTCGCTCAGCGCCGAGGTAATCGGTTGCGAGGCGACATACAACTCGCAATCGAGTGGCAATCGGGGGTCATCAACGTGGGCTTGCCAAAGACGAAGCGCCGCCGCCGACCAGACTCGACGTGTCGAGCAACCGCGACACCATTGTGGCCGCCGCAAAATGTAGGCTCGCTCGATCCGGTCCGACAGGTGCTCGATCAGCTCTTGAGTTGGCAACACGTCAATAACCTCGATAGCGGCCGATTCACCAATTAGCCATCGTGGCTGATTTCTTTCGACTCCAACACCATTCACCGCAATCCGTTCCCGACCGCGACATGTCGCTTTTTCTTTTTCTTGAAATTCCCCTTTCCTTGCTGCGGTGATTGGATTGAACTCGTTTCCAATTAACGACATCCATGCGATTTGTGGTTGTCCGACCGTCGGTTGCGCCCGTCCGATACTTCCGGGCGGCCTCTCTGGTCGCGATGAGGTTTCGGTAAGAAGAATTGTATGCCGCTGATGGGCCCAGATCCGTGACCTCGAACGGTTGTCGCGGGGTTTGACGCGCAGGATGCCTGGCACTAACCCGTCGTGGCGGCGAGGTCCATCAGCGATACCGCTCGCTGGGGCATCGGGTTCGTAAGAGCGTTCTGATGGCATTCCCCGGTCTCGACCCATGTACCCCCCGTGTCCTCGTCTTGGGGATTGGTTAGAAAGACCTCGTACTGCTAGAAAACCTCATGATTCCCGCATCGCCCCTCTAATCACACCGAAAGTTGCCAAATTAGGAGTGGAAGGACAGAGAGCCGGTGATGACGCAACTCTAAGACCACCACTGGAGGTTCGTTGGACGATTTCAACATCGAATGGAGCGTCCCGTGCTACCCTGCCACATATCGTCTTGAATGTCGGGTGTGGAAAGATTAAACTCGGGATTCCTGTGGGACGGACCGCCCGGCGGTTCGGGAGACTCCCTTGTTCGAGGATGGCGATTTCTCCATGGAAAAACCTCTTCGCAGTTCCGATTGGCAGACTCTCAAAATGGGCTTGGCCGAGCGGATCCGGGAAATCCGCGTCGATCTCTATGGGAGGAATGGCGGCCCGCTTCTGGCGGAAGCCCTGAAGATCCCGTTCCGGACGTTGCATAACTACGAGAGTGGATGCACGATACCAGCACAGACGATCCTCCGGTTCATCGAGTTGACCAACGCGGATCCCCACTGGCTGTTGACCGGACGAGGCGACCGTTTCCTGGATCGCGACTCGGCGCGTCGGGGTTGAGTGCCGAGGGCCGGCGCAACGCTGGTTTCCTCGAATCCCCTGGACGCATCGAGTCGGCGTCCTGAACCAGCCCCGTGCTGAGACGTGGACGTCCGGCACTCGAGTTCGGGTCCGGCGGTCAGCGCGGTGACACGTGGGGCTCAGGAGCCGAGTCATACTCACGGTCCAGGTGGGAGGGCGATCGGGGTGTCGGGGCCGACTCCCAAATCGTCCGGCAACGGGTCGCGGGTATGGAGATCCAGAGTCAGGTCGAGGGGTAACTCCCCGGTCTCTGCTCCATAGAGGCAGAGCCCGCCGGCCTGCGGTGCGTCGTTGGGTACGGCGAAGCGAATGATCAGCGGTTGGCCGGCGGCCAGGCGGGCACGATCCTGCTCGTTGAGTGTGACCTGTCCGTCGACCAGTTCGCCATGGCTCCCCGGCTCGACCCCGGCTAGGTGTGAGAGCACGCCCCGCGCGTCGGCCGGGTCGTCGGGCAGCGCGAGCCGCTCGATCGTTCGGCCATTGAACGACACGGACAGGGTCGAACTCCACGGCCGCGCGGGGTCCGTCTGGGGATAGTCCTGCCGATTGACTCGCTGAGGCCAGTCCACCCGCTCGCGCCTGGCCTTGGCTGACGCCTCGAAGAGATAGTAGATCGACTCGGGGTGGGCCTTGGCGACCACGGCCGGGATCTGGACCTCGTACTCGAAATAACCCTTTCCATATCCATAGACCTTGCCGGACGGCGACTTGACCGGCTCGGACCATCTCTGCCGTGCGAACGCCCCGGGCGCGAACCGGACCACCACATCCTTGAGGCCGCGCCGCTGGATCCGCGGTAGGGGTTTCTCGGGCCTGACCACCAGGTTCACGAAATTGCTCGCGAACCGCTGGTTATTCGGCTCGCGGAGGGTCAAGATCAGCGCGCCGACGAACGGATACGAAGGGAGCTTGACCCGGATCGGCTCGAGCTCCGCCACGTCGTAGGCTCGCCAGGTGATGGGGATGCTTCGGGGTTCGACGACGGTCCGGATATCGGCTCGGTCGTCGTAGCCGCTGACCCACCACCTCAACTTGGGCTGAAACGTCCGGTCGGAGAAATGGCTGACGAAAATGGGGACCGTGATCGTCTCCCCGGGTTTTCCGACGATGGCCGGCGGGGCATCGTAGCCGATGAAATCGGCCCCGAGCAGTTCGCTCGGCCGCATGTCGGGAAGCCAGGTGTCGTAGCCGAACAGTTTCGGGGTCCGGTCGTAATTGACCAGTCCGTTATGCTCCCACTCGATGTCGGTCAGCTCGGTGTAAACGAATCCCTGGATCGTACGATGTCGGCGCAACTGGGTGGTCAGGTCGCGGAGGCCCCAGGAAATGTCGCGGTCGCCGCCTCCCGCCGAGACCGCGCCGTATTCCGAGTTGATCAAGGGGAGGCTCGACTGGGAGAGGCCCGGACAGTAGTTGAAGCCGCTGCCGGGCCGTGTCTGGTCGACCACGTGCTGGATGTGTTCCCGCGCCTTGCGGTGGTCGTCGATATAGAAGTGCCAGCTATTGAGATCCGTGTTCACGATATGGTCGTAGTTGCACGGGGAGTTGTCCTCGACGAGCCGCTCGTGACCGTCCAGGCCACGGACGGTCTCGACCATCCGGGCGACCCACTGCTGGGTATCTTTGTCCTTCTTGTAATCCTCGGGTCGGCCCAGGCCCCAGGTTTCGTTGAACGCGACCCAGGCGATGATCGCGGGGTGATTGCGGTCCCGGGCGACCGCCTCGCGCATCGTTTTCTCCCAGGCCGTGCGCGCCCTGCCATTCTGCTGCCAGGTATTGGGCATGTCCTCCAGGATCAAGACGCCGTAACGATCGGCCCAGAACAGTCGCCGGGGCTCGTCGGGCTTGATGTGAATTCGTAGCCCGTTCAGACCCATGGTCTTGACGATCACCATGTCGCGTTGGAGGAACGCGTCATCCGGCGCCGTGTAGAGCCCCTTGGGGTTGAACGACTGGTCCAGCGCTGTGCGAAGGTACAGGGGTTTTCCATTCAACAGGATGCGCTCGAAGGTCTCGTCGCCGTACTTGCCGCGGCCGATGGTCCGCAGGCCGAAGTAGGTCTGGATCGAGTCGACCACCTTGCCGGCGTCGTCGCGGAGCTGAAGGACGACCTCGTAGAGATGAGGCGATTCGGGAGTCCAGAGTTTGGGATCGGGGACGTCGAGCGTGAAGTCGAACGAGGTCGATGCATCCCCGATCTTGACCGCCTTCGTTGCGTGGAAATCCGGACCTCCCTTGAGATAATGGGCCTCGGCTCGAAGCTGGTAATCGCCCCCGACGGACAAGCCGGTCGCCGTGACGGAGAAAGTGACCCGGGCCGGATCGAGCGCGGGGATCATGCGGAAGTCGGCAATGTAGCTGGCGGGCCTTGCCTCCAGCCAGACCGTTTGCCAGATCCCCGAGCTAGGCGTGTACCAGTGGATCTGCTTGCCCGTCGGAAGGCTGGGATCGGTCGGATCGAATGCGCGGACGACCAGCGTATTCTCGCCCGTGCGACGGATGGCGCCGGTGATATCGAACGCGAAGGGCGTATAGCCACCTTCGTGCTCGCCGGCTTTCTGGCCGTTGACCCAGACATCGGCCTGCCAGTTGACGGCCTCGAAGCGGAGCCATACCCGCTGGTCGGGGGGAAACTCTTTGGGCACGGTGAATCGACGGCGATACCAGCCGACCTTCGGGGCTCCCTTGGGCTGATGGATCTCCGACAATTCGCTCTCCCATGGGAACGGGACCACGATCGTCTGGTCGAACCCGGGTGCATCGGGACGTCCCCAGTCCTCGCGGAGCCCCTGGTCCTGGGTGTCGAACCGGAAGTCCCAGCGCCCGTTGAGATTAGCCCAGTTGGACCGCATGGCGTCGGGACGGGGATGCTCGGGCCTGGGAATGGTGGTTTCGGCGGCGTCGATGAAGCGACAGAGCGCCAGCAGGACAAACCCGAAGCAAACCAGGGGGGCACGGATCATGAGTTCGGCTCCCAGCGGCGTGGCGGCAATACGAGCGGTACAGGCGGGGCACGAATCCCTGTGGAACGAGGCCGCTCGCTCGTCCGAGACTACTCGATTCCGGGATGGGAAGGGAGACCTTCGCGCACATCCTCCGGCCGCCGGTGGTGATGGCGCGGGACGTCGCGGACGGGATGGTCCGCTCCAGGGCACTCCGTCGGTTTGGGGCGGCTTTACCGGGTCCATGACAATGTTCCGACCGGACTTTCTCACGGTTCTCCCCGTGTTACGACGCCTTGTGGACACGGTGTGATCAAGATAAAGTGTGCAGAGGAATCGATCACTGGGTACGGTTGCCCTCACCCTCTCCCCCACCTCGGAGCCGTCCGCGATGCGACATCGACTCCTCATCAGCCTGGCATTCGTGGTCTCCGCCGCGCTGTTCGGCGTGGCGATTCGGTTGCGGACGGCGAATTCCGCGAGCAGCCTAAAACATATGCTCGCCGCCGCGGCGATCGGTGCCGATAAGCCGATCCCGCAGGACACGGTCCGGATGGAAAAGCGATCGCGCGATCGGCTGGAGTGGAACCGCCAGACGCTCCAGGGCTCGTATGACAAGGCCGGCAAGAAAGACCCTCGGTGGGACGAGCACGCCCGCGCGGCCCTCGAAATGGCCGCCCGAATGTTCTCCTTTCAAGTTGACCCGGTTCTCCACCCAAACGACGTTCACGTCCCGGCGAAGAAGGCCGTCGATGTCGGCTGCGACGACCCGTTGATCCTCTACCTTTATGCGCGCACATCGGTAGACAAGGCCTTTCCGGGGGACGAAGAGTATAGCCATCGGCTCCAGGTCGCCGCTGACGCGATGTCCAGCAGTTCGCACTCCCCCCTCCGTCGGGCCGTCGCTTTGAGAATGGACCTCGAACGCAAGACCGGGAAGCCGAACCTCAGTGCGGAGGAGCGGCGCGGGGTGGATTGGAAGCTCGATGCGATCCTCGATCTCCTACCGAAGAGCGTTGCCGAGGATCCCAGAAACGAGGACTGGGAGGCGGCCTGGTACGAGACGATCAACCAGGTCGTGGGGATGCACCGCCAGCTTTCCGGCGATTACAAGGCCGCCTTCGACCGCGTCGACGCTTACCTCGCCAAGGTCTCCGGGATCGAGCCCCTGCGGCTCACGGTCAAGGGGTATTTCCTGTTGATGTGGGGTTGGGAGGCGCGGACAAACGCCTTCGCTCCTGCCGTCACCGAACCGCAGTTCCGTTCCTTCGAAGGGCGGCTCCAGGCGGCGAGCGAAGCCTTGAAAGAAGCCTGGAGGCTGAAACCGGACGAACCCCATGTTGCGACCCTCATGTTGGACGTGGAGAAAGGGATTGGCGGCGGAGACCGCGAGGCGATGGAGACCTGGTTCGAGCGCGCCATGAACTCCAACGGGAACGACGAGGCGGCGTGCTTGACGAAACTCGACTGGCTCGACCCCAAGTGGTACGGAGGAGATACGGCCGAGGAGATGATCGCCTTCGGAAAGGCGTGCCGCGCGACGAAGAACTGGCGCGCCAGGATCACCCTGCTCGTCGGCGACGCCCACCTGCGGTACCGGGGCATGCTCGAGCGGGACAAGCAGGTGGCCTACATGAGATCCCCCGAGGTCTGGTCGGAGATCAAGTCGGTCTACGACGAGTATCTGGAGCATTACCCCAATGACAACGTCGCGCGGAGCAAGTACGCCATGCTCTGCTGGCTCGGCGCCCACTACCCCAAGGCGACACGCCGAGTTCCAGGCCGTCGGCGACCGTCTCACCACATGGCCGGACTTCCCCAACTTCCCACTGGAGTCGATGAAGGGGGCTCGCGAGCACACCGCTAAGGTCATCGCGAGCCGGCCGCGTGGCAAAGCTCGTCCCGCACCCAAGGGCAAGGGGCCCGGACCGACCCTCGAGTGAACGGTCCCGACGCGGCAGCGCCACGTTCCCGGCTCATCCCCTTCGAGAATCGGAGTGTCCACGTCGGCTCAAACCCGCTTCAAGCCGAAGACCTTCGCATAAACATCGACCTTCTGGCCCAGAGACAACCTTGGGGACGCCGTGGCGTTGTGGTGGATGACGATCAGGGTCACGTCATCCTCGGCGGGGCGGTGCTGCCGGTAGCGAGCGACCGCCTCCAGCAGCGCCGGGCCGATCGCGGCGGGGCTGGGGTCAGACAGGTCGAGCTGGCGGGCGAATTCCAGGAGTCCCCCCTCGCCGAGCAGCCGCCCCTCGACATCCGCGGCCTCGATGAGGGCATCCGTGTATAACAGGAGGAGATCTCCCCGTCCCAGCTCCAGGTCGAACAGGCGGTAACGGGTCATTTCGTCGAGACCCAAGGGCAAGTTCGCGACGCCGGCATCGTCCTCGGTCTTCGGTGCAAGCAGCGACCACTCGCCATCGGCTGCCCGATAGAACAACGGGCGGGGATGCCCCGCGTTGCAGACCGAGATCCGATCCGTGGAAGTCAGGTAGGTTGCCACCAGCGCCGTCGCGAACCGGCGCATCTCGGCCATCTCGGCGAATTGCCGGTTGAGCTGACCGACCAGCCGTCGCTGACTTTTCTGGTTGATGTTCTTGCGAAGCAGCGCCCGGAGGGCCAGCGAGAACTCGGCGACCGCCGAGCCATGCCCCGAGACGTCGGCGACCACGATCCGCGTGATCAGGCCGCCGCCGCAAAGCGTCACGTAGTAGACATCGCCCCCCTGCTCGTCCCCCTGGAACGGCTGACTGAAGATCCAGGCGTCGAGTCCGGGTGTCGAAACCGTCCGCGTCACCGGCTCGATCCCGCCCCAGATCTCCATACATTGCAGGGTGTGGCGATCCGCCACAGTCTGAGTCGACATGATCGTTGATCCCTACCGGAGTGAAGCGACCAATCAGGGAATCGGTCGCCCCGTCCCTTGAACGAGTCGGAGATGACCCTGGGCCGGCAATTCGGGTCGGGTCCACGCTTCCGAAGATCCCCAGGGCCAGTCAACCTCGATCCGTGCGACGCTCCGGGCCTCGCCGAGCCCGAAGCCGACGCTCGGCTCGGACGCAGCGAGATAGCTACCCCCCGCTACGAGCTGACCGACCTGGATCCGCCCGCCTGCCGTCGACGCGCACCCGCGCCCGACGGCCGGCCGACCGTGACGGTCGACCAGCTCGAGCTTGAGGTATCGTCCACCCTTCGAGATATTCTGAAGCAACGCTACGGGGGCGTCCAGAGCGGTGGCTACGACATCGGGTCGGCCGTCGCCGTCCAGGTCGCCGACCGCCAGGCCGCGTCCCAGGCAGGGCCGGTCGAACCAGGCACCGGCGGTGGTTGCGACATCCTGGAGCGGGGGTGCACCGGTGTTGCGGAGCAGCGTCGGGCGCATCGCGAACGGTGTGCCCAGGCGCGCGCGATCGAGCACGTGGCCGTTGGTTTGCAAGAGGTCGACGTGTCCGTCGCCATCGAAGTCCACCAGCGCCAGGCCGAATCCAAGGACCTGCCGGGTGGCGGCGGCCAGCCCCAGCCAGCTCGACGCATCGCGATAGACCCCGCGCGGCCGGCCCTGGGCGCGAAAGGCAATCGTGGACCGTTCGTGGAAGTTGGCGACGGCCAAGTCGGAGAGCCCATCGTCGTCGAGGTCCCCCAGCGCCACACCCATCCCCGAGAGGACCTCGCCATGACCGTCCCGGGCGACGCCGGACTCCTCGCCGATCTCTTCGAAGTGCAGATCGCCCTGGTTGGCGAGGAGCCAGCAGGGGGACGAGTCATTCGCCACGTAAAGGTCGGGTCGATGATCGCCCGTCAGCTCGGCCACGAGGACCCCCAGTCCCCTGCCCTCCGGCAGGTCGAGCCCGGCCGATTTCGAGACGTCGGTGAACGTCCCATCGCCGTTGTTGCGATAGAGTCGATCGGATTGCGCCGGGAAGTCCTCGGGGCCGCAGTAGTCGCGGCGGCCGTCGGGCGTCGCGCAAAACGGCGACGATTGCGGATCAAACTCGACGTAACCGGCCACGAAGAGGTCCGGATCGCCGTCTCCATCGAGGTCGGCGAAAGCCGCCGAGGTGCTCCAGAGGTTCGAGATCAGGCCGGCCTTGCGTGTCACGTCTTCGAACCGTCCTCCTCCGAGGTTGTGATAGAGTCGTTGATCCCGCCAACCGGTCACGAGGAGATCGAGGCGTCCATCGTTGTCGTAATCGCCCACCGCTGCACCCATCGCATAGTTCGGGCCAGGCACCTCAGCCCGATCGGTGATATCCTCGAATTGCCAGGTGCCCACATTCCGATAGAGCCGGCCGGTCGGATCCGGCCGACCCGGCGCCGGGTCGATCGGGCCCCCGTTGCACAGGTACACATCCAGCCGTCCATCGCCGTCGGCATCGAAGATCGCCACGCCGCCTCCCATGATCTCGGGGAGGTCGTGCTTGCCCCGCGTTCCAGTCTCGAACCGGAAGGAAACCCCGGCCGATGCGGCGACCTCGCGAAAGACGATCGGACCCGGAGCCTTCGGATCCGGGACCGGATCGTCGTCGGCCCGCGGCGACGCCCCCATTCGCCCCAGGCGGTCAGCGCGACGGCCGTGAGGCTCAGGGCTAGCCCCATCGCACCGAACTTCAGGCCGAGGATTCGCATCTTCAACGATCCGATTAAGATTGACAATCGAGAACGTGGCTCCAGTTCCACTAGCGGATTGTAGCAGCCTTAAGATCGTCCCGCACGAGCCGAACTACCTGAGGTTCCAACCGTGAAAGGTCGATACACCCATGCAAAAGCTTCCGCCCATCATCGATTCTCATCACGACAAGGTCCGAGCTGGCCTACGCCTATTTGGTCTCCCGGTGGTGGTCCTCGGGGTGGTGCTGACGGCGATCGGGCTGATCAGCTTCTTTTCGGCGTTCGGGACCTTTCAACCGCCGAAATACTTCTGGGCCGCGATTATCGGCTTGCCCATGATCGGTGTCGGACTGGCTCTCACCCGGCTTGCGTATCTCGGCGAGTCGTTCCGGTACCTCTCCGAGGAACTCACTCCCGTGGCGAGAGACACCTTCAACACCATGGCCGAAGGAACGCGGGGAGGGGTCGAAACCGTGGCTCATGCGATGGGACGCGGAATGTCATCGGGGATCAGGGGAGATGGACTATCCGATCCGGGTACCGTTCCCTGCGGCTCGTTGTGATGCCTCCAATCCCGCGGGCGCCAAGTTTTGCAGCCAGTGTGGGGCGGCACTCGAGAACCCGTCCTGCCCGGGATGTGGTGCGAGCCTTACCCCGGCCGCGCGGTTCTGCAATCAGTGTGGCAAGGCGGTCGGCTAACGCGGTTTTGGATCGAGTTCCCTGCGGTCCAGGAAAACCATGACACGAGGCCCTGGCCGAGCGGTTTTCCGGATCACCGCCCAGAATCTCCGCGATCCGCTGACGGAGGTTGAGTTGTCCCGGAGCCAGCGTGGCACACCCGCTGGTTGGACGCATGACGTGGCTCTGAAGTAAACTCTTCTTCTGATTGGACTTCGGGCAGCCAACTGGTGGCAGAGATTTGCACTCCCTGGCAACTTTTCCAGCATCGCGACTCCGTGGTCCGTCGTCAGGAAATGCCGGGGGACGAAGCGGAGATCCGAGCGATGTCGAGGTCTTGCCTTTCCGGAATGCGGAACACGGACTACTAACACCTGGCCACTACTTATTAGGATGCCGCAGCTTTGGAAAAGCGTAAATGCACCTACGGTGAGATTGGCCCCTTCTCTCGGCGCAACCCTTTATGTAACTGAGACATAAAAAATCTGGATAAATTTTTTCGACGGGAGACTGCAACGGCGCTGATGGGAGTGGCATACGACTTCTCCCCGACGATCTACGAGCCCAACCGTGCCTTGATCCGGCGATCCATCGCCGCGCGGTGGTCGTTCTACTGAGAGACCGACCGCGACTGCTCGATGACCGCAGCCCGAAATCGCCGGCATGCTCGCATGCGCTGGCCTCGTCCTCGATGGAACACCATGCCTCATTGACTCGATGCAACTCGGCGGTCGATACCCGCCCGCTCCTCCCTTCTTGATTCCTCTGGATTATTACTGTACACTAGTTTATGATCTGCCGATAACTCGTTTCAATTCACGGGACGGGTTTCCGGCAACGAATCACGCAGGAGGCTGCCATGAGCCAGGCGCTTTCGAAGCATCGCGGCCATATTCGCCGGGGTGCTGGCGGTAATCATTCTCTCGATCGGCACCGACGTGGCACTGGGCGCTCTCGGCGTCTTCCCGTCCCTCGGGCAGCCGATGGGCGATGGGAGGCTTCTTCTCGCCACGATCTATCGCACGGCCTACGCCATTGCCGGGGGATACATCGCGGCCCGGCTTGCTCCCGATCGACCCATGAGGCACGCCCTGATCCTCGGTACGCTGGGACTCATCGTGAGTATTGCGGGCGCCGTGGCAACGTGGAACCAGGCGCCGGCCCTCGGACACGAATGGTATCCGCTATCGCTGGTCGTGCTCGCGCTGCCGCCGGCTTGGTTGGGAGGGATGCTGCGGGAGAAGCAGTTGCGCGTCAACGGGCAACTTCGCTGATTCGGCAATCGGCATGGGGAAGTCAGGCAAACTCGCTGGGCATCGCCATTGTCGTCGGATTCAGCAATCCCCTCTGCAGGGAAACCGCCATGCTCGCCAAGGACCTCAACCCGATCCGGAATGTCTCGGACATCCAGCAAACCTTCGCCTGGTTCGAGAAGCTGGGCTGGAAGAAGCTCTGGGAATGGGGTGAACCCCCTACGTTCGGCTCGGTGGGTTCAGGCAGGTTCGCCCTCTTCCTGTGCCAGAACGGCCAGGGCGGCCGCGGCAAGAGCGAGCATGCGGCGACGAGGGACCATGACGGCGACAAGGGCGTCTGGATGTCGGTCTGGGTCGTCTAGGTGCATCGGGATTGCCTGGAGCAGGGCCTGGAGATCACCATATCGCCGACGGATGAGCCCTGGGGCGTCCGTGAGATGCACGTCCGGCATCCCGACGGTCACGTCTTCCGGATCAGCCAGGCGAAGGAGGAGTACCCGCAGGAACCATGAGGCGGCCTGTCCCTCGGCTGCCTTCCGAATGTTTGAGTGTGACGATGTGCCAACTCTGTTCGCGCAGTGACAGCGTACACCCGAGCACGCCGAAGTCATACCAGGACGATTATTGGGAGAGGGCGGTGCGGAACCACGGCTACGGCCTGCGCAACTACTTCCTGCTGATGAAATACGCTGAGGTCATCGAGGCTTTAGGTGTGCCGCGCAAAGCAGCGTCTCCTCACTGAGACGTCGCCATCGCCCGCGATTCTCGCTCGAGCATGGCGTACTGGTACTCATCCCCCCACTCGCCCTTGAACCAGACGTTCTCGATGAAGTGTCCCTCGCGCCGCATCCCGACCCGCTCCAGCAGGCGCACCGCGGGCGTGTTCCGCGTGTTGACGACGGCGATCACGCGATGCTTTCCTAGTCTCCTGAATACATAATCGAGTAGGCAACTGACCGCTTCGGTCGCATAACCTCGGCCCTGGTGCTCGCAGGCCATCGTGATCCCAATCTCCGCCTGGCCCGGCCGATCCGCGAGGGTATGCAGTCCGCAGTCGCCGATCAATTCCCCCGTCTCCACGAGTTCGATCGCCAACTGGAACCAGGTCCCCGGTACGTCGGGATGGAGCGTCGTCTGCCCTTCGATGAACCGACGTCCCTCCTCCTCCGACCAGGATTCCCAGTCCTGGTATCGCGCGACCCGAGGATCGGATCGATAGCCGCAGAACCGCAAGAGGTCCGATTCGCGAAGCCGCCTCAAGATGAGGCGCGAGGACAGCAGTTGAACGAATTCGATGTCACCCATTTACTTTATTGCCCTTGCGCGAACGGGTCGGCCGGGAAGGCCAGGTTCGCGAGCATGGCATTGAAACCGACGCTCTTGTCCGCCGGCGCGATCGAGGTGTTTCGTGGCCGATGAATCTATTCTTGGCGCTGCGGCGATACCTTGATCGTCGCCTTCACCTGTCCTCCCGTGACGCGCAGGATCATGAATTGCTCTTCAGAAAGAGCCATCGGAAATGACTTGACGGTATGGCTGTCGATCTCATTGAATCCACCCAGGGTCGCCGTGATGACGCCATCCTCGTCTAGCGCGAACACGCCACCCTGGAGATTCGACACCCTGTCGTCCAACCTTCGCATTTCCACCGACCACGTGTAATCACCGGCGGGTAACGTCAAGGAGTAGTACGCACTATCGGTCTTCCAAGACGTGTTGTCCAGAAGCGGAGACGTGACGGATTGCTCGAGTTGGATGGGAGTCACCTTGGGGGCGTTGCGGAAGAACGGTACGGGCACGGAGGCCGTCAACTCGAAGAGGCCGAAATCGTAGTCCATCATCGCCCCGGACGATTCCACGCGGATGATCCCCTTTCGCGGTTCGTCCAGTCTGCACGCGAACGTGTGCCGCGCGCGATAGTCGATGTCGTTGAAATGGCCGAGGAGCTGCTGGCCTCCGCCGTCCTGGTTGAGCCAGAACAACGTGGCCTGGATGTTCGAGCTGTCGCGGTCGCTGCGCTCCATGTCCGCGACGGCTTTATAATTGCCGGCGGGCAAGTCGTAGAGCCAGTAATGGGACTTGCTGGTCCGGGACATGGGGTCGACCCGACCCTTGACCACGGCGCCGAGAGTGAGCTGGCCCGGTTTTTTCACGTCGGTGCTGGCCGTGGCCTTGGAGGCGATTTCCGTCCGGACCTTCGGGAGCTCGATGGCCGGCTCCTTGCCTTTCTCGATGGCAATCGGCGGGCCGGCCGGGTTCGGAAGGTCGGCCCGGCCGCTTGCGGGTCCGAAGTGGCGTGTCGCGAGCACCACGAGAACGCAGGCGACCGCGGCAACTCCGATGAGGGAGACCAGGAGTGCGGGCTTCCGAGTCTCACGAACCGGTGTGGGGCTCGGAGACCACGTCGTCTCTCCTGGGGGCGGTATCTGGCCGGTCTGTGACGCCGGGGCGTCCGGGAGTTTCAAGCAGTCATTTTTTATAAAATCGACCAGCTTTTTATGGATCGCCGACGATTTCGACCGAGGCTTGCAGATCGAGATGTGGTCCTCGCCCAGGGCGTAAAGTCCCGCCCGGGGGACGTTCGGATTGGCGTCGCCCTCGGCGACGACGAGGGTGTCGCCGAATAAGGGTTTCGTCTCGTAGAACGAGAGTGTCTGGATCTTGTTACCTTTACTCGTCACGAGGTTGAGGTACATCTCATTCAGTTGCCGCAGCATCGCGTCGTGGGGCCTTAATTCCTCGATGGAGACGTTGGTGCCGAGGAATGTCTGGAAATAGGACGCCCATTTCGCGAGATCGGAGCCGATGTGCGGCGTCGCGATGAAGCAGACGCCACGCGTATTCTCGATGATGGCTTGCCAAGGGCCCTGGGCGGAGTTTTCGTTCGCGGAGCTGAGCAATTGCTTGATGAGCAGGCCTCCCATGCTGTGAGTGACGAACACCAGGGGGCGGTCGCCAAGTCCTGCGACCTCCAACTGGAGCAGGACACTCTTGGCCCGGTCCCAGAGCGGCATGGCAAAGCCCCGGTAGCCGGAGCGGCCCAGGAAGGAAACTTTCCTCGGCTTGAAGGCCGCGTTCTCATAACCCAGGGACCAGATGCCGATTTCGGGCAGGTCTTCGCCGAGCCAGGCGGGCCAGTAATTCTCCCGTTTACCCTCGTAGCACCAGTATTCGCGCGCATTGCCGTTGAGCCCGTGGACGAATACGACGTCCCCAAATCGGCGTTCGTTTGCACAACCGTGGATAGGAACCAAGTCGTCCGGCATCGGCGATGGACTCCGGTTGATGGTGACGTATCATCCCGGGTTGGCTGTAACGGCAACACTGCCCTGAGATGGGGGGCAAGCGAGCTCACATCGCCCGGGAGGCGATCCGGCGTCGGATCATCCTCCTCAACTTTCCCCCACCAACGGTTCCCCGAAACGCGGAGCCGACAATGACTCACTCCCGTGTTAGATCAGGTTTATCAACGGTTCCCCGAAACGCGGTTCCGACAACGACGGTTCCTGACGCCGACCTTCCTCGAAGTGCTGATCTGACGATGACTTTCCTTCCCGCTTGCCAGAGACTCGCGGAAGATTGGCGCCGATCAGCAATGTCCCTTTGATCACTCGATTCTCCGCTATCGTCTTCCATCGCCAAGGACCGAGTTGGGGACATCGCGAATATCGACAGATGCCCTAGAGTCGAAGCCGATTTCGTATATTTGTTGATATGTGCTATGTCCCCGTTTTCCTCCCCCCGTTTTCCTCCCCGTTTTCCTGCCCTGTCCCTTTTCCTGCCCTATCTCGGCCATGCCAAGGTCAGCTCCAAGCCACTCTCGGTCCCGGCGGGGCTTCGTTGCAGAGCCTCGGTCGCTTGCGCGAAAGGGAACGCGCGGTATTGAGCGATGCCGAGTGTGTTGAGGTACATAGCCTCGTTCGGGGCCCCAACTCGACGGCGCGGCAGGTCAGCGATAGCGTGCGCTCGGGGCTCGCATGTCGAGCCTGGCCGGCCGCGGAGTGAGTGATCCAGGTGCCGCGCTCGGGCTCGAGGTCGCAAGCCGCGGCACACGTCGGCTCCTCAAGCGTGTGCTGGCAGATTCCGCAACTTTCGATTCGATCGCCGTCAGCCGGAACGTGTCCCACGTCCGCGGGGCAACTCACCGCCGCACGAGCGCCATCGCCTTGTCCAGCAGGTCGTCCTGGAATTCTGAGCGGTCGATTGGCTCGTCCTCATGCAAGCTTGCTGAATCAAAACATAACCGAAGCCGAAATCAAAAAAAGGACTTCCGCCGTCTTAGGTTTTCGAGGGACGCGAGTAGTGACTCATAGACGAGCGGCGGCTTGCTCGGGCGAGCAGGCCGCGTCCAGTTGGCGGCGAAGGTGTCGTGAATGAAATTTTGGTGCGGGGGTACAGCGAAGGTGCGCAACCGCGTTGTGTCTTGGCTTCTGGGGCTGGACCGCGCCGACGAGGCACTGGCCCTTGTCGAGGCTGCCGCCAAGCCTCTCGCCAAGCCCTTTCTTACCGTTTTCGGAGCGAACGAGCGATGCACCAGGAGCTAAAGAGCGTGATCACGAATGGGATCGAACCACCAACGCGTCAACGAGGATCGTTGGCGGTCTTTGTTTCGTTGATCGTCGCCTTGATCGGGAACGCCTGTCTGACCGATCGCGCCGAGGCGCAGTCGATCACCACCATTGCCTCTTTCGCCACCGACTCCCCGACCGGCGGCAGCCCGAGCAGCGGGGTAGTTTTCGATAGTCAGGGCGACCTTTACGGTACAACTGCCGCCGGCGGCAGCGTCAACGGCATCGGCACGGTGTACAAGATCGCGGCCGGTTCGAACACCATCACTCCCCTCCAGACCTTCTACGGCTCGCAGCTCCTCAGCGGCCCGTACAACAACGGCGTGGTTCTCGACGGTCAGGGTAACCTCTACAGCGCGGTTACCACTGGAGGCGCCAACGGAGTCGGGATGGTCTACACCATCGCGGCCGGTACGAGCACCCTCACACCGATCGCCTCTTTTGACAACAGCCCCACGGCCAGCAGCAGCCCGGCGGGCGGCGTGGTTTTCGACGCTCACGGCGACATCTTCGGCACGACGACGTACGGCGGCACCTTCGGGACTATTAACGGCGGCTACGGCACGGTGTACGAAATCGCGGCGGGTTCGCACACCATCACCACCCTCGCTTCGTTCAACGGCACCACAGGCGGAGGCCTCCCCAACAGCGGCGTGGTTGTCGATGCTCAAGGCAACATCTTTGGGACGACGAGCACAGGCGGCGCCTACGGCACGGGTGCCAGAACAAGCGGTACGGTGTTCGAGATCGCGGCGGGTTCGCACACCATCACCACCCTCGCCTCGTTCAACGGCCCGACGACCGGTGGCAACCCCTACGGCCCAGTGGTTCTCGACAGTCAGGGCAACCTATTCGGTACGACTTTCAACGGCGGGGCCTACGGCTACGGTACGGCGTATGAAATCGCGGCGGGTTCACACACCATCACCACTCTCGCTTCGTTCCTGCCCGGGACTGGCGAATTCCCCGTAGGCGTCGTTCTCGACAGTCAGGGTGACCTCTTCGGAGCGACTTACCTCGGCGGCGCCTACGGCCATGGCACGTTGTACGAAATCGTGGCGGGTTCGGACACGATCACCGTCCTCGCTTCGTTCAACGGCACCACCAACGGAGGCAACCCGTATAGCGGCGTGCTTCTCGGCAATAATGGCGACATCTTCGGTACGACTCGGTTCGACGGCGCCTACGGCAACGGCACTGTGTGGGAGTTCACGCCGGCCGGGGCCGTTCCCGAGCCCACCTCACTGGTCCTATTCGCTGTCGGCATTGCGGGTGTGGGCCTCTACCTGGCTCGCCGTCGCGGCAAGACCGCGCGGGCATGAACACCGTCCATCAGGAGAAGGTGACGAGGTATCAGACCGGCTGACTGAAGTCTGTTCCAAAAGGCGAGCGGGGGGCGTCAGCCCCCTGTCCGGAGTCCGAGAAGCAGGGGGCTCGCCCCCCGCTCGCCCGGAACCGGACTTCCGGAACAGACTCTGACAGCACGGGCCCGGTCCGCCGGTCCTGAAACTCGCGCGTCGCGTACCCGGGATCACGCTCGCCAACAATCGATCCGGTGATGGCCGGCTTTGAAGCCTTTTCGGGCTCCGCCAGGGTGCGCCGGCAACGGAATCGACTCCGGGGGCGCCTGAGCCTCCAATCGCCTCTTCCGGATGCAGGCATAGACAATCCAACCATAACTGAAGATCGAATCGAGAAAAGAATCGACCGTCATAAGTTTTCCGGTAAATAGAGTAATGAATGATAGATAACTTTTTTGCTCGTGCGAGCAGGCCGCGACGCGATGGCGGCAAGGGCCTGATTCCGTCCGGGCAGCGGACCCATCAACTCCAGGAGCGACACATGGCGAATGTCATCTTTGATACATATCTTTTCTACCTCGCAAAGAGCAGCAATGACCTGCTCTCGACGCTCTCAACTTCCCCCGAGGCGACTGGCCCGTGGGGCCCAAGCTCAGCGATCCCTGGGCAGTCGAGCAAGACCGGGCCAGCGGTTTGCAATACGACGAATGGAGCGTTCTTGGCCTACGTTGCAAACAGCGACAAGAACGACCTTATGACGACCACCCAACCCGAAGGCACGACCTGGACGCCGCCCCTGGCCGTCAGCGGGCAATCCAGCAAGCTGGTGCCCGCCCTTGCCGTACTCGATGACGGCGACGGCGCGGTCGTCTTGGTCTATGTCGCGAACGACAGCTCGAATCGACTGCTCGTCACAACAGGAAATAATCTAGGCGGATCCTGGACTTCATCCACGCCTGTTACGGGGGGGCAGTCGAGCAAGATGGCTCCCGCCCTGGCGATTGTCGGTAATACGCTTGTCCTGGCATATGTCGCCAACGACAGCAGCAACGACCTGAAAGTGACTACCTCCAGCGACGGCGGTAGCACCTGGACATCGTCCGTGAAGGTTGGAACACAGTCGAGCAAGATGGCTCCCGCCCTGGTGGTGTTCGGAAGCACGCTTGTCCTGGCGTATGTCGCCAACGACAGCAGCAACGACCTGAAAGTGACCACCTCCAGCGACGGCGGTAGCACCTGGACATCGTCCGTGAAGGTTGGAACGCAGTCGAGCAAGATGGCTCCCGGCCTTGGCAACCTCGGAGGTACTCTCGTCCTGGCGTATGTCGCTAACGACAACAGCAACGACCTGAAAGTGACCACGTCCGGCGACGGCGGTAGCACATGGACATCGAGCTCGCCTGTGACTGGGCAGACGAGTCAGGCCGCGCCCGCCCTGATGTGTATTACGCCGGAGGTGATCACGTAGCGTTTCCGTACCTACGGGCGCGCCGCGTCGTCGGAGCAGGCAGGCTCGGTGTTTCCATGCCGCCTGATCCCTCGGGTCCTGTCGGAGCCGGACCAGCAAGATGACGCTGGTCTGTGAGGAGTGGTCTGCGGGCAAGGGCACCGTCTCCGAGGGCGCCTGAGCCTTCGATCGCCTCGTCCGGATGCAGGCCTGCACAATCCAACCACAACCGAAGATCGAATCAAGAAAAAGAACTCAGCCGTCATAGGTTTTCCGGTGAAGAGAGTAATGACTGATAGACGACTCTCTTTTTGCTCGTGCGAGCAGGCCGCGACGCGATGGCGGCAAGGGCCTGATTCCGTCCGGGCAGCGGACCCATCAACTCCAGGAGCGGTACATGGCAGCCACTACCTTTGGCACATATCTCTTCTACCTCGCAAAGAGCAGCAATGACCTGCTCTGGACGCTCTCAGGCTTCCCCGAGGCGACTGGCCCTTGGAGCCCGAGCACAGCGATCCCTGGGCAGTCGAACAAGACCGGACCAGCGGTCTGCAATTCGGCAAATGGTCCGGTTGTGGCCTACGTTGCAAACAGCGACAACAACGACCTTATGACGACCATCTCAATCGATGGCACGACGTGGGAGCCACCCCAGGGCGTCGGCGGCCAATCCAGCAAATTGGTGCCTGCCCTTGCCGTGCTCGATAATGGCGACGGCGCAGTCGTCATGGTCTATGTCGCGAATGACGGCTCGAATCGACTGCTCGTCACAACATCGGATTCTGGAATCGGATCTTGGACTTCATCCATGCCTGTTACGGGGGGGCAGTCGAGCAAGATGGCTCCCGCCTTGGTGATAGTCGGAAGCACGCTTGTCCTGGCGTATGTCGCCAACGACAGCAGCAACGACCTGAAAGTGACTACCTCCAGCGACGGCGGAAGCACATGGACGTCGTCCGTGAAGGTCGGAACGCAGTCGAGCAAGATGGCTCCCGCCCTGATTGGAGGCGGACCGGGGCTGGTCCTGGCGTATGTCGCCAACGACAGCAGCAACGACCTGAAAGTGACCACTTCCAGCGACGGCGGAAGCACATGGACCGCGTCTGTGAAGGTGGGAACGCAGTCGAGCAAGATGGCTCCAAGCCTTTGCAACGTCAATGGTTCCCTTGTCCTAGCATATGTATCCAATGACAACAGCAACGACCTGAAGGTGACCGCCTCCGGCGACGGCGGTAGCACATGGACGTCGAGCTCGCCTGTTACCGGGCAGACGAGTCAGGCCGCGCCTGCCCTGATGTGTGTTGGAGGGCAGCAGATCCAGTAGCGTTTCCGTACTTGCGGAACAGGTCGTGAATCCGTTCCCGGTTTATTCGCGATCCACGACCCGTTGTGGCAAGATCTCCGGAACTTGCCACTCGGCCGACCGAAGGTCTCCATTCTCAACTCCGACGGAGGACCTTCGGTCCGCCAGACGGCGGAGTCTGGAGACCTGCGCGGATCGGAGCTCCGACGGGCTATCTCTTGCCTCGACCAGTCTACACGCCGACCGAGAATCCGGGACGCCGAGTTTCTTGCATTGCGACACGAGCTCAAGGGGACAACAGGGGGCTCTCGATCCTGGTAGTGGTTTCAAATACCTGACCCCGCCGACCGACGCGATCATCAAGGCCGTGGAGTTCTGGGGCTTCCTCCGACTGTCGGGCCTCCCGACCGCATCTCCCGATGTCCTCGACGCCGAGGCGATCCTTGCCGGACAACATCCCTCCCCGTCCAGTCGGGGGATCGCGTCAACATCGCGACGACGAATCGGGCACACTTGAACCGATTCCCCGTAATCGTCGCCCAGCCTTGGGATCGGATCCGTCACGCAACCTACACCTCGTTCCCTTGATACTGCGCCTGAATGGGAGTCACCCCCCGAGGCCGCCAATTGTTGACCGCACTTCTTTGTGCCGGCTGGGGATGAGATAATCGACCTGCTCGACAATCATCAACGAGATCGATCGTCGTCAGGGATCGAACAATGGGTGAAACGAAGAATCTGTCTAATTGGACTGCCTCTCAGGCGCCTGCTGAGGCGTTGGATGGCTCCTCGGATGAGTCAAACGGCCTGTCGGGAACCGCTGGCTCGCAACTGTCTAACGAGGGTTCGGGTAGTTTCCCGTCTGGGGATCCCGACAAGATCGGGCGTTACACGATCCTTGGCAGGTTGGGAGAGGGCGGGTTCGGACGGGTCTATCGTGCTCGCGACAATGATCTGGCCCGCCTCGTTGCCATCAAGGTGCCGAAGCTCGAGCGGCCCACCCACATCGAGGATCCCGAAGCGTTTCTCCTTGAAGCCAAGATCCTCGCCAATCTCGACCATCCCCATATCGTGCCGGTTCATGACGTGGGTCGCACGGAGGACGGAATCTGGTTCGTCGTCTCGAAGCTCGTCGAAGGCAGCGATCTGGCGGTCAGGATGGGACACGCTCGACCGACCTTCCGGGATTCGGCGGAACTGGCTGCCAGCCATTGCCGACGCATTGCATTACGCCCACACTCATGGGCTTGTCCACCGGGATATCAAGCCCGCCAACATCCTGATCGACGCATCGGGCAAGCCTTGTATCGCCGATTTCGGTCTGGTCCTCCGAGACGAGGACTTCGGAAAAGGTGGAGGACTCGGTGGCACACCCTCCTACATGAGTCCTGAGCAAGCCAGGGGCGAAGGTCATCGGGTTGACGGTCGATCCGACATCTTCAGCCTGGGCGTCGTGTTGTACGAGTTGTTGACCGGAAAGCGACCATTCCGAGGTGATTTTCGGCTCGAGATCATGGAGCAGATCATTTCCGTCGAGCCTCGCCCGCTTCGGCAGATCGACGACACGATCCCCAAGGAACTGGAACGGATCTGCCTCAAGGCCCTCTCGAAGCGGGCTTCGGATCGGTACAGTACCGCCAAGGACATGGCGGAAGACCTACGCTTGTTCGTCCAGGCCGCGGCGGGCGCCCTGACGGCTCTGACGAACGGCACGGCCGGATCAAGTCTGGAGTCCGCTCCCCTCCCGGCCACCTCCCGGAAAACCGATTCCGACGACCGACCCGTCAAGATCGTCCCGAAGGGGCTGCGAGCCTTCGACGAGGATGATGCCGACTTTTTCCTGGAACTTCTCCCCGGACCTCGCGATCGGGATGGACTGCCGGAAAGCATCCGATTCTGGAAGCGCAAAATCGAGCAGATCGACCCCGATCTGACTTTCCGGGTGGGCCTGATTTACGGCCCCTCGGGTTGTGGCAAGTCGTCGCTGGTCAGAGCGGGACTCTTGCCCCGGCTCGGCAAGCACGTCCTTCCGGTATACCTCGAGGCGACTCCAGAAGAGACCGAGGCTCGGCTGCTCAGAGGTCTACGCAAGGTTCGTCCTAGACTGCCCCGAGGATTGGGGCTGGTTGATTCACTGGCGAGACTGCGAAAAGGTCGCATCTTGCCGTCTCAGCATAAGGTGCTGGTGATCCTGGACCAGTTCGAGCAATGGCTGTTTGCCAGGCGAGGTGAGGGGAATGGCGAACTGATCGCCGCCCTTCGTCAGTGCGATGGCGAACATGTTCAGGCCGTCGTGATGGTGAGGGATGATTTCTGGATGGCGGCGACCCGGTTGATGAAGAATCTGGAGATCCGCCTCCTCGAAGGCGAGAACTCGGCGGCCGTCGATCTCTTCGACCTGGACCACGCGCGAAAGGTCCTGGTGGCATTCGGTCGGGCATTCGGCAAGGTTCCCGAGAAAGTGTCGGACACCTCGAGCGAACTGAACGAATTCCTGAAGAGATCCTTGGATGGACTTGCGGAACAAGGCAAGGTCGTTTCCGTCCGCCTGGCGCTCTATGCCGAGATGATGAAAGGCAAACCGTGGGCTCCTTCCACCCTGGAGGAAGTCGGCGGCACTGAGGGTGTCGGTGTCACGTTCCTGGAAGAGACTTTCAGCGCCTCGACCGCGCCTCCCGAGCATCGATTCCACCAGAAAGCCGCCCAGACGGTGTTGAAGGCGCTCCTTCCCGAGACCGGCACCGACATCAAGGGGCAATTGAGATCCCGCCAGGAGTTGCTCTCAGTGTCCGGCTATGGGAACCGCCCCAAGGACTTCGATGACTTGATTCGCATCCTCGATCCCGAGCTTCGCCTGATCACACCCACCGACGCTTCGGGAAAGGATGAAGGCGGAAGGATGAATGATGAACCCTCTGGGCGGCAATCCGCCGATCCGGGTTCCGATTCATCCTTCATTCTTCATCCTTCATCCTTCGCGTATTACCAGCTCACTCACGATTATCTGGTCCACTCACTTCGGGACTGGCTAACCCGCAAGCAAAGGGAAACCCGGCGAGGTCGAGCGGAGCTTCGGTTGGCGGAACGCTCGTCTTTCTGGAATGCCAAACCCGAAAGCCGTCACCTGCCATCCGCCCTCGAATGGGCGAACATTTGGTTGCTGACCAAGAGACGGGACTGGACCGATCCCCAACGCAAGATGATGGCGCGGGCGGGGCGTGTGCATGGGGTGCGAGGTGTCCTGACCTTGGCTCTCCTGAGTGCGGGAGTTCTTGCCGGGATCGCCGGTCGTCGCCAGTTCATCGAGAATCGGAGCGCCACCCGCGCAGCCGGTCTGGTCCAACGTGTTCTCGATGCGGACACCCTCCAGGTCCCGGACATCGTGCGTGCCATGCGGGATTATCGTAAGTGGGTCGACACCGCGCTGAGGAACGAACTGGAAAAGAGTTCGGAGGATTCACGGCAGAAACTTCATGCCAGCCTCGCTCTTCTCTCCGTCGATGCAACCCAGGTGGATTACCTCTTCAACCGCCTGATCAAAGCCGCTCCCAGCGAACTTCCTGTGCTCCGTGATGCCCTGAAACCCCATCAGGCGACCCTGGTCCCGAAGCTGTGGTCGGTGCTCGATTCAGACCAAACCGGCGACGTGAGCCTGCTTCCAGTAGCGAGTGCCCTGGCGGATTACGACGCCGCCAGCCCTCGCTGGGGGTCGGTGGGTGGCAAGTTGACGCAAGCCCTGATCCGGGTCAATCCCATGTTTCTCCGTGCATGGCTCGGCGCACTCCGCCCGGCGCGGACACCCATCGTGACATCCTTCGGGGCAATCTTTCAGAACGTCGCGAACGTGCTCATGGATGCCGGCCCCCAGACGTATGCGGCGTGTTACTCCATCGCCGAGTACCACGAAGCGCTGACCTCACCGCTTCTCCACGCTGAACTGGCCAGGAAGCTCACGCTCACATGGAATGACCCTCCCCTCGATCCCAACTGGACCACGCCGGACCCCACACTCACCGCCAGGATCGAATCGGTTCAGGGGATGCTCACGGAACGATTCGCCTTCTGCCAGACAATGCCCCTGGACGAGTTCGTCAAAGTTGCCGAGGTTCTTCGGCCGTCGGGCTATCGTCCGACCCGGTTCCGTCCCTATACCGATGGCAAAACCCTTCGGGTGGCGGCGGTCTGGATACGAGATGGGCGTCCCTGGCGAATGGCTCACGATCAGACAGCCGACGAGACTCGCCGGGATGACGATCGGAATCGCAAGGAGGGATATCTTCCGTCCGATGTCGCCGGATATCTGGCTGCGGGGGGGCAGGTGGGCAAACCCACCTCTCGCTTCGCCGCCCTGTGGGCGCGGAGGACAGGGCTCGATGACGATGCACGAATGGTCCTGGCGTCATCCGCCGCCGAATTCACGAAGCTCGCAGACCAAATCAAGAACGCCGGGCTGGCCCCCATGACATTGCATGCCTGGCAGCAAGCGGATGGCAAACTGGGCTACTCCGGGGTCTGGCACAAGACGGCCATCGGAGTCTCCGACGTGTCTGTCTTTCAGTATGGTCTTTCGGAAGCGCAACTCCCCGGCGTGGTTGCTCAGCAGTCTAGCTCCCTGATCGATCTCGATCTCACAGCGGCACCCCCGCAGACCAGCAGGAAGGCGCGTGCCGCCCTGGCCCTTCAAGTGGCGGAAGCCGCCATCAAGGAGGACCCTGAAGATATCTACGCTCAACTCGCACGGGCGTCGGCTCACTTACAGCTTGGCGAGGGCCAGAAGGCCATTCACGAGCTCGATGCCGTCATCCTGCGCTGGCCGCAACACACCCAGGCCCATCAGTTCCGTGCCACCGCCCATGCCCGGCTGGGTCACAAGGACCAGGCGAGGGCGGATCTGGAGAAGTTCGAGAGAGAATACGTCAGCGAGAGCCGGAAGCTCTACCTGAGGGTCATCGTGGCAGCGGAATTGGGACAGGGAACCGACGAGGCGCTGGAGCGGCTCGAAGCTGCCCTCGAGGAAAAGCCCCAGAATTTCGAACGGCAATATGATGCCGCCCGTGCCTATGCCCTGGCATCTCAGGCTGTTGCCCGGAAGGACCCGGCGCGGAGTCGGTCGCTTTCGGATCGGGCCATCGCCTTGATTCGCAAGGCGATCGAGAATGGCTACGCCGATTACAGGCAAGTGCAAGAGGAAGCCGACCTCGACGCCCTGCGAGAACAACCGGCAGTCGCCGACATCATGAAGGCAGGGCACCTGGACCGCTCCTACGCCGCTGTCTGGACGGGCGAATTCCGGTTCGAGACAAGTCCCGTCCTTGGCCTCGACCCGACTGCTCATCTCCAGCGTTGCCGCGAACTGGTGGTTCAGGGCTACCGCATGGTCGCTCTCTCGGTCGCCCGGACTTCCCTCGAGGGAACGCCGATCACCACCTCGGTCTGGCACCGTCCGGTGATCACGGAGGAGGCCAGGGACCGACTGGCGGAACGACAGGCTCGGGCGGCGGTTGCTCTCCTTCGCATGGGGAAACCGGACGAGATCACGCCATTGCTGCGGCACAGTGCCGACCCCCGGCTGAGGAGCTTCATCGTCAACTGGCTCAGCCTGCTCGGGGCCGACCCTAGCGCCATCGCGTTCGAATTGAATCGTCTGCCTGCTTCCGCCCAGACGAGTCCCGCCGAGGGACAGCAACTCATGGAGGCAATCCTCTTCCACCCCGAGACCTCGATGCGTCGGGCGCTGATCCTGGCGCTGGGGACATACGGGACGGATGGGCTGTCTCCCGGCGAGAGGGAGCCATTGATCGACAAACTACTCGATCTCTACCGCAACGATCCGGATGCAGGCATTCACGGGGCAGCGGCCTGGACCTTGCGGCAATGGAAGCGGCAGCGAGAGCTCAAGGAACGGGATGCCGAGTTGATGAAGGTCAAGGACTGGAGCCAACGGCGGTGGTACGTCAACAGCCAGGGGCAGACGTTCGCCGTGATCGAGGGGCCCGTCGAGTTCGCCATGGGCTCGCCGCCGAGCGAGCCGGGGCGATCTTCCGAAGAGATCCTGCACCGCCGCATCATCCCCCGCCGGTTCGCCATCGCTGTCCAGGAGGTGACGATCCGGGAGTATCGAGCATTTGTGGCCGATAACCCAGGAGGCGGTACCGCGAATCCCGCCCGATTCAGTTCCAACCTGGACGGCCCGATGAACGCGGTGAATTGGTACCAAGCGGCTGCCTACTGCAACTGGCTCAGCCGGAGAGAGAACCTACCCGAGTGCTACGAGCCGAACGAGAAGGGCGAGTACGGCGAAGGAATGCGGGTCAAGGCCGATGCCTTGAAGCTCCTCGGCTATCGGCTCCCGACCGAGGCGGAATGGGAATACGCCTGCCGGGCGGGTGCGGCCACCAGCCGATATTACGGTGACTCGATCGACCTGCTCGACGCCTATGCCGGGATTCAAGCCAAGATCAAGGAGCGTGCCTGGATGTGCGGGGGCCTATTCCCGAACGATCTGGGCTTGTCGGACATGCTCGGGAACGTATGGGAGTGGTGTCACAACCAGTACTTGCCATATCGCACGGGCAGTAATCTATTTATCATCGATAATATCGACGTAATAAGACGTATAGATCACCAGGACGATCCTCCCCTCCGGGGCGGGGCGTTCTACATCGGACCGGCGCACGTCCGATCGGCGATGCGAATCGTGTACGACCCTTCGGCCGCCAACCTGAACTTCGGCTTTCGCCCCTCCAGGACTTACCACTGATCGACTCCAGATGGTCACCACCACGGCCAGTTTAGTTTTTCGTGATCGTATGTTAAAACAAATAATCTCATAGAACGACCTTGCCCGGCGAGGTCGGACCCGAAATCGGCTTGACACTCCGGTTCGTCGCTTTCGGTATCGGCAAGGCGCTCGTCCGGGAGGAGAACGAGCGACTCGCGGTCGGGGCGAGGTTCGCTTGTCATTCGAGCCCTTCCAACTTCCGGACCTCATTCTGGATCATTTTCTTGACCTCACTCCTGGCCACATACACGTGGGAGACTTTCATCTCGAGCTGCGCAGCGACCGCGTTACCCGAGCATCCCTCCAGCGCCGTCAGCCGAAACGCGTCCCAGGTCCGAGCGGCGACCCGCGGCCGGACTCGCAACATCGCCTGGTCCATCAGTTCGCGGCGGAATTCGTCCTCGAGATGTTGGACCAGGTCGTCGCCGGCTTCCAGGCTCTCGAAAAACTCGCGCATTGCGCCGTCGCCGCTGCCGATGCCGACGCGCCGCTGATCGGACACCAGGTCACGCCAGGCATGATGCGTGAGCGTCTTCAGCCAGCCACGGAAACTCCGCGACGGATCGTAGACGAAGGTCGCCATCAATCCGTTGAGTTTCAGGAGCACAACCTGGGTCACGTCCTGGGCGTCGGACTCCTGGAGTCGCCAGCGACGACACCACTGGAGGATCTGGGGCCGGTACCGCGCGACAAAATCATTCCAGGCCGCCTGGTCGTTCGGCTCCCGACGGAGCCGCCCCAGCAGAGTCACGCTCGTCCGCGAGGAGTGCTCTCGCCGCATCGGGATCATCTCCTGAAACCCGGAATCTCCCCCGGCCTCGTCTGAATGCAAGCTTGTGCGACCTGAGCAGCATAACAAAGATCAAAAGCAAAAAGAACTCATTCAACCGACTTAGAATCTTGTCGGGCGAGAGTAATCACTGATAGCCAGCTCTGAGGAATTGGGGAATTTGTCGCACCTTGACGGCAGCGTAAGTCCCGAGTAGAACCTCTGTTGAAGTGCCCGACCATCCTAGGCCCTCAATTTTTTTCTTCGCACCTCATGACTTTTCGGGCCTTTCCCGGTATAAGGTCCACTTACCGGAAGTTCCAGGGGCCCATCGATGCATGTGCCGAGCCACCCCACGCTGGTCCGTCGGATGCTCGACCGCCGCCTCAAGCAACTGGCTCCGGCTGGGCCGCTCCTGGCGGCCAGCCTGGCCCAGGTGCAGAAACGTTGCGGCCAGCCCTCCTGCGCCTGCCACCACGGTGGCCCGTTGCACTCCGCCCACCACCTCACCTTCTCGGAGGGGGGTAAGACTCGCACGGTGTATGTGCCCCAGGACCTGCTCACGGAGGTCCAAGAATGGGTGCAAGAACACCAACGTCTCAAAGGCCTGATCCACGAAATCAGCCAGTTGACCCTGGCCTTGATCCAGGGCCACGTCTCGCACCGAAAGCGGCGGCGGGGACGACGCTGAACATCGGACCTATCCTGGTGCGAACCCTGGGTCACTTCTTCCCCGATCTCAACACCTGGATCGATGCGATCGATGACCCGCGGTTTGCCCCCTTGGTGATCTACCACAAGCGGTTCCTGCTGTGGTGGGGGCTGAGTTTGTTCCTGTGCAAGTTGAGCAGCCGGCGCCAACTGGACTACCAGTTGAACACCGACGGCCCGGAGGTCCTGCCCAATCTCAATCGTCTGGCGGGTACGGCGCAAGAGAGCCGGCCGGTGAACCAGACCTTGGAGTACTTCCTGGGGAAAATCGGCCCCGACCCCATCGCCGGGTTGCGGCAGCGGATGGTCCAGCGGTTGATCCGCATGAAGGCTCTGGACGCGGCGCGGCTGCAGGGGCGGTTCGTCGTCTTGATTGACGGCTCGGGCTATCTGGTGTTTCACTCCCGGCATTGCGACGATTGCCTGACCCAGCGGCACGGTGAGACGACGCTATATATGCACCAGGTGCTGGAGGCCAAGGTGCTGGGGCCGGCCGGCACGGTCATCTCGATCGCCAGTGAGTTCATCGACAACCACGACGTCGCCAGTGCCCCAGCGGGTGCCAGCGCGGAACGGATCAAGCAGGATTGCGAGTTGAAGGCCTTGCGACGCCTGGTGGAGAAGTTGCGGATCGAGTTCCCGCAGTTGCGGATTTGCCTCGGCGGTGACGGCCTGTATGCCTGCGGAGAAGGATTCCAGGTCGCCAAAGATTATCGATGCGACTACATTTACACGTTTCAGCCTGGACGACTTCCCGCCCTCTGGGAGGATTTCCAGGGGTTGCTGCGGTTGTGTCCCGACCAGCGCGTGGAACGGATGACGCCGCAAGGGGTCCGGCAGGTCTATCGCTGGATCAACGGCCTGCACTACAGGGACAGTGATGGTCGGGACTGGACCATCAACGCTCTGGAGTGCACCGAGACGGGCAAGGAGGGAAAGCAGACGGAATGGTCGTGGGTGACCTCTCTGGATTTGAGCCACGAGACTGTGGTGGAAGTAGCGACCAACGGAGGGAGGGCACGCTGGCGCGAGGAGAACGAGGGATTTAACACCCAGAAGAACAGTGGCCTGAACCTGGAACATGCCTACAGCCACAGATGCTGGCCGGCCTACTATTTCCTGTTGCAGATCGCCCATCTGCTGTTGCAACTGGTGGAGAAGGGGAGCCTGTTGCGGCACCTGGCCCAAGAGCAGGGGAAGCGAACGGCCGTGGAGCTGTTCGGCTCGTTGAAGAACATGGCGCAACGATTGTTGGAGAGCCTGCGGTTTCGACACTGGCCGGACGAGGTCTTCGAGCCGGCCGGAGCCGGGCCGATCCAGATCCGACTGGACAGCAGTTAGCCGCCGGTGGCGGGTGGGCGTGTTCCAGGTTCAGCCGGGTTCTTCAGGGTCTGATAGCGGTCGCACTCGAAGCCGCCTTCGAGCCCGTCCCCTTACGGCCTTTGCCGGCCCTCGGTCGCCATCCACGCGGCTTCCGCGTGCCGGCCTACCGCCCGAGGGGCGGATTTCTCAGGGCTGACTGATAGCCGTCTCACCCTTGTTCCGGCGAATTGGCCGCACGGCGATTAGTTCGCGATCGGGCTTCGGCTCGAGGGCGACGCAGATTGGCTTCCCGATCGCGATCCGCTCAGTTGAAAGGAGAAACTAGAACGCTTCTAACGGCTCAAGCTGCCAAGCGTTCCGATCATCGTCTCTTAGCAGTTGCGTTGCTCCAGCACGAGTTGAAAGGTCGCTACCTAGAAGTCGGGGTCTGGATGCTCCGACGCACACGGTCCACCGGGGTAAGAAAGGAGAGAGGCACGAGATGACAGTTCTCGGATGAGGACTTGACGCGCACGTCGGGATCTGTGAGGGGATTGGGGGGCGCGCACCCAGGTCTACCCGGCCATGGTCTTCCTATTGCGTGGACCGATTCAGCTTCATCGTCTTTTTTTGGCCTGCTCCCCATTTCTCGGTCCAGTGATAATGGGAATCACCTGTTCGTTGATACAGCAGACGAGGGATCGGGCAGGTCTTCATTGATAGGCACATACCTCTCACAAGTGGCCGCGAATTCGGCCGGTGTCTGGTATCCCAGAGAACTGTGCGGGCGTTCGGTATTGCACTCCTCCTTCCAGAGCGCGCCCAAGGCCATGACCTGCGGTTCGCTCTCGAACTCCTCGCGGTTCAGGAACTCGTCACGGACCTTGCGATGAACGACTCCGCATAGCCGTTCTGCCAGGGGCTGCCCGGCGCCACGGGCCAGGTCCCGGAGCCGGTGTCCTCCAGCCACGACCGCACGACTTCGGCAACGAACTCCGGTCCGTTGTCGCTCCGCCTCCGGTAGGGCGAGCCGCCGCGACCGGCCGCGACCTCGGCCAGGATGGCCCGGATGTCCTCGGCCGTCATGTTCCGGCGCGCCTTCAACGCCAGACATTCTCGAGTATATTCATCAATAATGCTCAACCACTTGAGACTGCGACCGTCGCTAGTACGATCGAAGATAAAGTCCCATGTCCATACGTCGTCTTTGCCGCGCGAGGGCCGGAGATGGCAGGCGTTCTGGTCCTGTCCATGCGGGCGGCGCGGCTTGGGATTGGGCCGCGGTACAGCCACTCTCAGCCCCAGCTCGCGATAGAGGCGACGCACGGCTTTCTTGTTGACCGTCCAGCCCTCGCGATCGAGCAGGACCCAGATCCGCCGGTAGCCGAACCGCGGGTGGTCCCCGGCCAGTCCTTCGATGCGTCGCGCCAACGCCGTCTGCTCATCGCGCACGACCGGCGCGTAGCAGAGGCCGGACCGGGCCAGGTCCAGCACCGCGCCACGCGACGTTGAGACACGTGGAATTCTTCACATAATTCGTTGACGATCAGACGGCGTCTGAGGGCGGTCATGGCTTTTTTTCAAGGCCTCCTGGAGCATACGGCGGTCGAGCGCCAGCTCGGCGACCAAGAGCTTGAGCCGATCGACCTCGGCTTCGAGTTCTGAAATGCGAAGTTGTTCACTTGATACGGGGTCCTCCTGGAGGGCCTTCCAGCGGTCGTAGGTGGTGGGTCCGATGCCGGCCTTGCGGCAGGCCTGGTGGAGGGTCAAGCCGGCGTCGAGGTCGGCCTGGAAGCCTCGAAGGATGGATGCAATCTGGTCCGGTCGGGGTCGTTTTCGCATGGGTCGCTCCCTGGCTCTCTGCCAGTTGTACGATTCCCATTAAGACTGGACCAGGTTTTGGGGGGCAGGCCAACGGTCCCCGTTTTCCTCCTGTCCCCGTTTTCCTCCCCATGTACCGGGAGATTCATTGAGGCAGCCAGGGCCAGCATCATCGATCGGCCCGACGGGTTGAGGGTTCGAACTGGTCGCCGGTCAGATGATCGGCATCAGGACCATCCGGCTGCACGCGATGAACGCCATGACGAGGCCCAGAACGCTGCACAGAATAATGGGCGCAATCTCGCGGTACTTGGCGTGCACCCCGATGAACACGAGGCTTTCGATCGCCAGAATCGTGGCGGCAACCACCGTGAGAGCAGGCCACCAGCGGAGGGCGGAAGGGACGATCAGCCCGACCGTGCAGATGAGCTCCATGATCCCCAGGGTCTTCCAGGCTTCCCGCGGCAACGCGCCGAAGGAAGGGACGTCATGGCTGACCTTCTCGAACATGAAGGCCTTCATGATTCCCGACGCTCCGTACAGGAGCGCGGCGAGCACCTGCAGGACCCACAATAGAATGTTCATTGGATTCCGTCCTTGCCTCAGTCTCTCGGTTATTGGCGCCGGCTCAGCCGCTCACTTCGGCAGCAGCGACCCAACGTACCGATAAGTGTTCATGAGCACGCCCGTGGGCGTGGCCTTCGTGCTGACGAAAGCGAGTTCGCGCGGGTCGGCACTGTCCGAAAAGAAGCGTTTGCCCCGGCCCAGCAAGACCGGGTAGACGATCAGCACAACCTCGTCGACCAGTCCCTGTTCGAGCAGCACGGACGTCAGCGTCGAACTTCCCCAGACGATCAGGTCGGGGCCGTCCTTTGACTTGATGCCGCGAATCCCCTCCATGATGTCCGCGCCGAGGTCGCCGACCGGACCCCATTCGAGGCTCTCCGGCCTGTGGGTTGCGACATATTTCGTCGCGGCGTTCAGACCGTCCGCGAACGGACCGTCCTTGACCTTCGGCCAGAAGCCGGCCCATTGATCGTAGGTGCGGCGGCCAAGCAGCAGATCGAAGCTCTTGCCCTGTGCTCTCGGCGAGGGCCGCTGCCCCGGCCGGAGTTCGATACGGTGCCGACCATCCGCCATTCGCGAAGTCGCTGTCTCCGGGCGGAGCGATCACGCCGTCCAGCGAGATATGTTCGAAGATCCTGATCTTTCTCATTGTGAGTCTCCGTCTGTTGGATGTTTTGCCTGCTAGGACGCTCGATTGCCGTAAAGCTGTTCAGCTTCCTCATTGCTTTTGCGGCTTGGCATCGAGAAAGTCGTTCGCCATTGGGACGATAACGGTCATGCGGTCCATGAGGGTGACATGTGTCGTATTGGGCAAGATGGCCAATCGCGATGCCGAGCGCGGGCCCATGTCGCCGAAAACGTCGCCACCCTTGAGGAGGAACATTTCCGAGATGTGCTCGAGCCGCACGCCGTCGGCATCGCCATGGATGAAAAACATTGGTGCCTTGGTGGCCTTGAGCTTGTCGGCGCCAAGGTCGTACGGCTTCGAAGCCATCGCGATGACGTGCTTGACGAACTCCGGGAATGCGTCCGGTGTCGGGCTCAGTTTCTTGTACTCGGCTTCGATCGGCGAACCTTTGAAGGCTTCCGCCGTGAGTTTGGGGAGTGCGTCGACGGCTTCTTTGACCCAGCCGTCGTGGCGGAGCACGGCCGAAATGCTGACGACCTTGCGCACTTTTTCCGGATGGCGGATCGCACATTCCATAGCGACGCCGCCGCCCATGCTGAAACCGATCAGGTCCGCGCTTGGGATTTTGAGGTGATCGAGCAGCGCTGACACATCGTCAGCGAGGTTTTCAAAGCTGATCTCGCGTTTGATGTCGGCCGTGCGCCCGTGGCCCTGCATTTCGACGGCAATCACTTTCCGCGTCTTGGAAAGCTCGCCGATCCACCCGGTCCAGTTGCCGGGGATGGTCATGTACGCGCCATGGAGCAACACCACCGGATCGCCACTTCCGTGGACTTCGTAATACATTTTGAGCCCATTGACGGGCGCGTAGCCCACAGTGGGCGTCTCCTGCGCGGATACGACGGCCGGGACAAGCGTTGTCAGGAAAAAAGCGATTGTCTTCATATTTGGCTCCTGGACACTTGGATGGTGACTGTCCACTAAAGTGGTCGAATGGCGTTCCTCGCATTCGACAGAAAAAATCGGATTTTATCGCTCGCGTGTCGCGCACGCCCCATTCACGCCGTTCGGGAATTCACAGACACGCTCTCAGCCACGAGCGGCACGAGGGCGCGGAGCTTGCGGTCGCGCAGATACAGCCCGAGCCACGCGACGATGCCGACGATGACCGGCACGAAGAACATCCCGTCGTTGGCGTGTAGGTGGGTCGCCACAGCGCCGCCCAGGTAGGCGAGCATGAGGAGGCCGCCGAGGTAGCGCGTCTTCGGGACGAGGTAGAGGACAAACAGCGTCAGCTCGATGACCCCTAGCGGCAGGGCGGAGCCGGCGGGATAGGTCTTGGACCACTCCTCGATGAAGCCCTTGGGTTGCGCGATCTTGAAGAAGGCGCTAGGCAGGAACAAGAGGGCGAGGATGCCCGAGAGCACCCATCCGGTCACGCGCTGCCATTTCGGAATCGTATCCGTCATCTCTGCTGTCCTTATCTTGCCGCTGGTGGTTGCCGTCCGGGCCGCCGGATTCGGGGATTGGAACAATTTATCGGCGAGAAGTCAACGGGCGTACAGTAAAAATCCAGGTTTGGGCGATCTCTACCGGGTCGGGCTCTACTCGCTGCGCTCACGGAGCCTCTTCGAGTCTCCGCCAAAGGTAACGATCCCTATCGCGCTCCGCCGGACGCTTCGCGTCCAAGTGGCGCTGCGCGCCTGCATTCATGGGGGGATGGGGCTTTTACCGAGCAAGGCCGCACCGTCTGCGGGTGGGTTTATTTTGTTTGATTTTTGTGAAACATTTTCCTTTGCAATGGAAATCATTTCAACCAATGTTCTCTTGTCAGGCAATGAGGCCCGACTCGCAAAACCAAGGAGGGCACATGCCAAATCACATTTCAAATCGGCTCACAATTTTAGGCGACCCCGGCAAAGTCTCGAAGGTCTTCGACGCCATCAAAGGCATATACGCCGACGGCAAAGAACGGCTGATCGACTTCGACAAAATCATCCCCATGCCCGAGGTCTTGAAAAACGTTGGCAGAGGCTCCAACACGATAGAAGGTCAACGCGTTTCCACTTGGTGGACTGATAATAGCGTGGATGATAACGATCCGAATAAGAAGCCCGATCGCCTGCTGACCAGCCACGAGCTGCGGGAAATAGCCAAGACCGGATTCTCGGATTGGTACGACTGGGGCATTGCCAAGTGGGGCACGAAATGGAACGCATACGATCATAAGCGGCTTTCGGATCATGTGATCGACTTCGAAACGGCATGGGCCGCGCCGACTTCAGTGCTCGAAGCGATAGCCGCAAAGTTTCCCGAGGTAGAAATCACTCTGGAGTATGCCGACGAGGATAAGGGCCGGAATGCCGGCATCGTGAAATACATTGGAGGGCAGGTTGGCTGACGAGCAGGAATTGGAAGACGCAGAAGGCGTCAAGCTCTGGTTCGACTTGAACCCACGGTGCGACCCGAAGGAGTATGGCTACGCCTCTCAGACCTTCGAGAACGTCGGCGAAGACGACGAGGCTGCATGAACGCCGCCGAGATGCAGCAGATCGGGGAGGACTTCCTCCCCGATCACAGCAAGGATCGCTGGCGGTTCGAGGTGGCGCGGATCACCAACCGCACCGAACGCACGGTCAGGAATTGGGAGGCGCTGAACAAAGTGCCGGAGAACGAGTCGAGGCTGCTCATCATCGAGCATCGGAGGCTGAAGAAACGCATTGCGAGAGGAGTTCAGTCATGACCGAGGAACCGAAGCCGCTGCCGCTGTGCGAGGCAATCCACGCTTACATCGAAGATCACAAGCGGTTCTTAGCCGACTCCGTTAGATCAACCGCATCGAATTTCCCCCGAAACGCCGATCGGACAACGACCGTCTCTGACGACGACTTCCCTCAATCCACCACTATACGAGTTTCCATCCCTTGCGATACTCGCGGTGGATGAAGGGATCGGCCTCGGGGACGCCGAGGGCAGCGAGCTTGGCGGGGTCCCACTCGAGCTTCTTGCCCGCTCGGTAAGCGACGTTTCCCAGGTGGTTGGCCTCGGTGAGCCAGCCGGCGTACTCGAAGTTGCAGGTCGTCGGCGAGCCGGTCTTGCAGGCGAGGATCCACTCCGCGTGATGGCCGATCGACTTGGGGATCGACGGCTTGGGGCGGACGAAGTCGCGGAAGTCTTTCTCGGGCAGCAGGACGTTCTTGCCGTAATCAGCCAGGAGCATCCCCTTGGCCCCTTCGAACAGGATGCCGCTGTCCTGCCGCTTGGGGATCACGCCGGCCTTCCACAACTCCGGCTTCTCTTCGCCCTGATACCAGTGGAGCTTCACCGGGGGCATGTCGTCGCGCGGTCCGTATTCGTAGGTCACGCGCAAGGTGGCCGGGGCGATCTCCGGGTGGGCCGGGGGTCCGAACGCCTCGATGGCCCGAGGGACCTGGAGCTTCAAGGCCCAGAAGGGCAAGTCGTTGTAGTGGCTGCCGAGGTCGCTCATGGTGCCGTTGCCGAAGTCCCACCATCGGTACCATTTCGGGCCGGGGTAGTAGACCTCGTGAAACGGCCGCTCCGGCGCGGGGCCGAGCCAGAGGTCCCAATCCAATCCCTTGGGCACCGGCGAGGCTTCCTTGGGCCGCTCGGTCACGTAGACGATGTCCTTGTTCCGCTGGGCCGCCTCTTTTGATTGGAGGCCCCAGGCCCGGCCGACCCAGACGTGGACGTCGTGGACCGGCCCGATCGCGCCGGACTGGATCAGCTCGACGACGCGACGGTAGTTGTCGGTGGCGTGGACCTGCGTCCCCATCTGGGTGGCGACCTTCGCTTTCGCCGCCGCCTCGCGGATCACCCGCGCCTCCCAGACGTTATGGGTGAGCGGCTTCTCACAGTAGACGTGCTTTCCCAGTTGCAAGGCCGGCAACGTGGCGAAGGCGTGAGTATGCTCGGTCGTGCTCACGACCACCGCGTCGAATTCGGGAGCGTGGTCATAGAGCTCGCGGTAGTCGCGGAGACGGCGGGCGCTGGGATGGTATCGGGCCGCGTGGTTGACCGCCGGCTCGGAGACGTCGCAGAGCGCGACGACGTTCTCGGAGGCGACATCGCGGAGATTGGACCCGCCCCGGCCCCCCACGCCGATCACGGCGATGTTCAACTTCTCGTTGAGGTTCCGGCCCCGCACGATCGCCGGCATCGCGATGACGCCCGCGGCCGCGCCCGCCACGGCCAACCCGAACTGTCGTCGCGTCGGCCGCCCTCGGCTAACGGAGGATGAGGTCCCGCGCATGATGGTCGCTCCCCGTTGATGCCCTCGATCGGTCTGCTCGTTCGTTCGGGGCGCGGCGATGCACGCCCCATGGTCTCTCTAGGATGGACCCGGAGGAAGACAATTGCAACGGGGAGGAAAAGACTGTCAAACGGGTACACTGTCGGTGCGGGCCTGATGCGGGAAGTCCAGAAGGCCTAGCAGCAGTTCGGACTCGCCGACGGCGCGGAGAATCCTCTGACATCCATGAGTCTGAACGGACGCCAATGAGCCTACCGAGCGATGAGAGCCGCTCCGAAAACAGCGATGCCCCGACCACCCTCAAGCGGGCGGAAGCGTTCAATCAGCGCGCGACAAGCAACTTCACTCTTCGTTTGGCCTTTCCAAATCTCCGGGAAGCGTCAGCCCAAGCCTGGGCCTCGGTAATGCCTCGACCCAATACGCGAGCGTCCAATTCTGGCCCCGCGTACACGAACCAGTGTCCTCGTTCAGGCCGTGGGGATCGCCAAAATCTCAGCGATTCTTCCACCGATTGTGCTTCGGGATATTGCATCGAAACGATCTCTCGGCTGTTCATCGGAGAGCTCCCAAGAATGGAGGAGATGATCGGAAACTCGAAGATGAATCGCCAATCGGTGCAATCTACAAATCGCTCGCCCATGGCATGCCGACGTTGGCGGAATCGTGGCGGGAACAGGTGCAGACAAGATGGGTTGTGCGGAGTAGAAGACCCACTGCTCCCGGATTCGCTCCCCCAGGAGGAGGACGGCGAGCAATGCGATCCCAGTCCTGAGCCGCCGGACCGTGAACCGCAAGGAACAGCCCTCCTTTCTCCTTTATCTGGCGCACCGCTTGCTAGCAGGTTTGTTGCCAAGTTAGACTCAATGCTTGCGATTGCATTGTTGCTTTATCGATTTCTTTCAACGCCGGCACGGCGACCCAAGTACGGAGACCTCGCCATGCAAACCGCACTCTTCCGCCTGGGAGCCATCATTGCCTCGCCTGACTTCCTGACTCACGTCCCTCGGCCCGTTATGATCGAGGCAATCAAACGGCACGCCACCGAGGCTCGTCCCATCCGCGACGGGCAACCGATCCTCAGCGATTACAGGCACGAGGATAGGGGCTTCTATCTCCTGACCAATGCCGACCGCCGGTTGACGGCGATCCGGCTGGCCGAGGAGGGATGAGCCACAGGCCCTGCAACGGCACCTGGCATTTCTCGTCCATTTCTGGCGTCTTAACGTAATCTGCCACCAAGACCGGTTATGGAAATCTCAGCCCAATACCCGATCGGTATGCAAGCCAACGCGTCCTTCCCGCCTCTTATGAAGGAGATCATCCTGAGGGTTGTCTCGGGGAAAAAGCGAGGGTTTGCCAATGGATCCCGTTCAGGCCGGGCTTGCCACATTGTTCGCCTCGGGGACGTTGACGGGCCTTTCGGATTTCGAGTTGCTGGAGCGGTTCGCGTCGCGAAGCGATCGGATGGCTCTCGAGGTGCTGGTGGGCCGGCACGCTCCTTTGGTTCTCAATGTTTGCCGTAGCGTGCTATCCGACTCGAACGATGCGGATGATGCGTTCCAGGCCACGTTCCTGGTGCTGGCCCGCAAGGCGGCTTCGATCCGCGGCGGCGACTCGCTCGCGAGCTGGCTGTGCCGGGTCGCCTATCGAATCGCCGTCCGCGCGGGCACCGAATCCGCCCGGCGCCGCCAGGTAGAACGCCGGGGCGCTGAGCAATACGCCGGGCGGATCGCCTCGGAGAACGCCGAACGCCCCGGCAGCGACGAGATCGCCATCCTTTTCGATGAGCTCGACCGGCTCCCCGAACGCTACCGGATCCCGGTCGTTCTCTGCCACCTGGAGGGTTTGTTCACCGACGCGGCGGCGCGGCGATTGGGGTGTCCGGTGGGGACCATCTGGCGCGTCTCTCCCGCGCCCGAGCTCGATTGCGGTCGCGACTGGTCCGGCGCGGTGTTTCCCTGTCGGTTGCTGGGCTCGCCGCCGCAGTATTTCCAACTCCAATGCATGCCGCGATCGCGCCGGAACTGCTCCAGACGACCATCCGAAGCTCGATGAGATCCCTCACGCTCGACGCCCTCGCCGCCGGAGCGACCTCGGCCCGGGCCCTCGCGTGGACCGACGCGGCACTCCGGGCCATGTTCCGTGCCAGGCTCAGGACCGCCGCGATGATCCTTCTCACGGCCGGCGCGATCGCGACCGTCGGCGCGGGAGTCCTGGCGCGGGGTGAACGGCAGGACCTTCAACCGCCCGATCTCGACGCTCGGCGAAGCCTGCCGGTGGGCCGAACGATCCGATTTCCTGACGACCGCGCCCTGGGAATCCTTTACATGCAGGATGCTGACGAGCTCGACCTATCCCCCATGTTGGTGACAGATCCCTGGCGACGGATCGGCGACGCCCGGGGCGGGGTGCGGCTCCCGGCCAGGGGATTGATTCGACTCGACCTGAGCAAGGCGGCCATCGCAGACCTCTCGCCGCTGGATCAACTCGCACCTGATGCGATTCAGTCGCTCAGGCTCGATCACCTCGGCGCACGCGACGATGCCCTCCATCATGTGGAACACTTGAAGGGTCTGAAGGAGATTGTCCTCAGCGGTAACTTCATCACCGATGAGGGCCTCAAACCCCTGGCCGGACTGGAACGGCTCGAGTCGATCTCCCTCAGCGACAGCCTGATCGGGGCCGAGGGGATCCGCCACATCGCGGGCTTACGACACCTCCGCAACCTCCGTTTGTTCCGCTCCCGGATCACGGACGAGGCACTCCGGTCCGTGGGCACCATGACGTCCTTCGTGAGTCTCGATCTCGGCATGACCGAGATCACCGATCAGGGAATCGGTTACCTCAAGGATCTCAAGAGGCTCGGATCGCTCAGTTACAGCTATACCAAGGCGACCAATGCCAGTCTCGAGGTCGTCGGTGGGCTGGCGGAACTCCAGAGCCTGAGGTTCGACTCGACCGGCGCCAACGACGCCGGACTGGCGCACCTCACCGGCCTGAAGAAGCTCAAGGGGTTGGGAGCCGGTGGGAACTCCTTCACCGAAGAAGGATTGGCTCACCTGGCCCAACTGCCGGCCCTCGAGAGTCTCAGCTTGGGATACGGTCAGTTCACGGATGCCGGACTGGCTCGGCTGGCCGGGATGAGCACGCTCAAGCAACTTCATCTCAGCAGCGGCACGTACGGCGACGCCGGACTGGCCCCGCTCGCCACGCTGCCAATGCTCGAGGATCTCCAGCTCGCGAGCTCCCAGGGAACGATCACGCGGAAGGGCATGCTCGCGCTCAGCCGCATCAAGACCCTGAAGCGGCTCCATCTGTGGGGCAGCGCGCTCGACGGAGCCGGGCTCGCGGCCCTGAGCCAGGCGCCCTCCCTGGAATCGCTCACCCTGAGCGATGAATCCCTGACCTTCGACGACCTGGCCCAGCTCGACAAGTTTCCGAATCTCAAGGAGCTTCACCTTTACCAGATGTCGCCGAAGCCCGGCCGGCCGACGCTCCGGCCCTTCCGGAACCTCAAGTCCCTCACCTGGCTCGATCTGCCCAAGGTGGAGGGGCGGCGCCCGCCGCGCGACGGCATCGACTTCGAACCGGCGGAGTTCGCCTATCTCTCCGGCCTGACGCGGTTGGAGAAGTTCGAGTACGACGGCCGGATCACCGACGAAGTTCTCGAACACCTTGCGCCCCTGACCGCCATGACTGACCTGAGACTCCGGGACCCTCACCTGACCGATAAGGGACTCGCGGCCCTGTCCGGCATGAAGCATCTGGATTTCCTGGTCATCGGCGGCCGGATCAGCGACGAAGGAGTGCGACACCTGGAGGTGCTGACATCGCTACGGATGCTGGGCCTCGAGACGAAGACCGTGTCGGGAGAAGCCATCCGGGATCTGAGATCGAAGTTGCCGTCGCTCCACACGATCCAGCCGTTCGATCAGATCAGTGAGTTGTACCAGGGCGCGAAGATCTCTTACGCGAAGGTCGGCCAGCGCGCTCCCGAGTTCTCGGTCACGACGCGCGACGGCATGCGATTCGCCCTGGCCGATCATCGGGGCAAGGTCGTGCTGGTCCATTTCTGGGGGCCGAAATGCGGCCCGTGCATCCGTGCGATTCCCGGGCTGCGAGCGCTTCATCGGGAACTTTCCGGGCGCACCGACCGCTTCGCCATGATCTCAATGGCGACCGGGATGGACGACCCGGAATGGCGCGCGTTCCTGGACGGCCACGGCATGGACTGGCCGCAGGCGCTCCTGGCCGGCTGGGACGCGAAACCCTGGGACGACTTCCATGTCGGCTTCATCCCGGATTACGCCGTCATCGGCCCCGATGGCAAGATCGTCGCCGACGCCGAGTTCGAACCGGGCGCGATGTCGAGAAGCTCAAGGCTGCCATTGTCGGAGCTCTCGGACGTCCTTGAATCCATGAGCGGTTGGTCGCCCTTCCATCGCCTCTACACCGAAAACTCATTGGACTTCCTCACCGCGGTCGGTCACCATGGGCGGGACTTCGACGGCTTGACCCACCCCGTTTCGACCCTGCAAGAGGCTCGTTCCATGACCAGGCAGCTCACGTCGCTTTCCCTCGCGATCCTGGCGACTCTGACGTTGGCCCTGTTCGGGACGACGGCGCCACGGGCTCAAGAGACTCCCCGTTACGCGGGTCCGACCGACCAAGGCTTCCTCTTGCCCAACGGCTGGAGATTGAAGCCCGCGGGTGAGCACATCCCGCTGGCCGACCTTCCGCTCAACATCATCCCGCTGGCCGACAACCGCCATGTGCTGGCCGCGACCAGCGGTTACAACGCCCACGAACTCGCGATCGTCGATCTGCAGGAGAAGAAGGTCGTCGACAAACAGACCGTCCGCCAGAGCTGGTTCGGCCTGGCGGTCACGCCCGAGGCCGACCGGATCTGGTGGTCGGGCGGCGGCGGCAACATGCTGCACGCATTCGGTCTGGCTGAGCATCGCTTGACCCGAACCGGGGCGGCGGAAACGGCCAAGAGCAAGGGACGATCGGCGGGCGCCAGCCATTTCCGCAGCGGGCTGGCTCTGGATCCTCAGCGTAAGATGCTTTACTCGCTAGACGTCGAGGCCGGGACGCATCACGGCCATCGATCTGGCGACCGAGAAAGAGATCCAATCCGCAACGGCCGGCGCGCGGCCTTATGACGTCGCGATTGCCCGCAACGGCTCCCGTCTGTACGTCTCCGACTGGGCCGGCCGGGTCGTCCGCGTCCTCGACCCGGTCGATCTTCATACGGTGGCCCGGATCAGCGTCGGCGAGCACCCCAACCAGATTGCCGTCCATCCCCAGGACGATCGGATCTTCGTCGCCTGCTCCTCGAGCAACTGCGTCTCGGTCATCGACACCCGGCGCGGGATCGTCGTGGAGACGATCCACACGGCCCTGTTCCCCATGGCTCCCGAGGGGAGTACGCCCGATGCCCTGGCGATCGCTCCGGATGGCAAGACGCTCTACGTCGCCAACGCCGACAACAACTGCATCGCCGTCATCGACGTCGCCATGCCGAGCCGCAGCCAGGTCAAGGGCTTCATCCCCACAGGCTGGTATCCCACCGCCGTGGCGGTCACGCCGGACGGCAAGTCGCTGCTCGTCGGGGTCGGGAAAGGGAACCAGACCCGGGCCAACCCGATCGAGCCGGCCAAGGCCAAGGTGAAGACCGAGTACGATCCGGTTGCCAAGCGCCGAGTCCTGCCGTTCCCCTACATCGGCACGACGCTCTCGGGGTCGTTGTCGATCGTCCCGGTCCCCGACGACAAGGCCCTGGCCCAATACACCGAGACGGTCTACAAGAACTGCCCGTATTCCGATCAGCTCATCACCGACGCCCCGCATCCGGAGAAGACCGCGATCCCGACCAAGGTGGGCGATCCGTCGCCGATCAAGTACGTGCTCTATATCATCAAGGAGAACCGAACCTACGACCAGGTTTTCGGCGACATGTCCCGGGGCAACGGCGACCCGTCGCTGGTGATGTTCGGGCGTGAGGTGACGCCCAACCACCACAAGCTGGCCGAGGAGTTCGTGCTCCTGGACAACCTGTATTGCAACGGCCATGTCTCGGCCGACGGCCACCCGTGGTCGACGATGGCCTACAACACCGACTACATCGCGCGGAACTGGGCCCTGACCTACTCGGGCCGGACGGGAATCCACGACGATGATGACGGCGATCTGTCGAACGCCCCCTCGGGCTATCTCTGGGACGCGTGCTCTCGTGCGGGATTGAGTTATCGCAGCTATGGCGAGTACGGACGCCGAGTCAGCCAGCCCGACGGCTCGCTCCGCGTCGAGGGGGCGGTGCCGGGTCTGGTCGGTCATATGTGCCCCGATTACGGCATCGCCAAGGTCCGCGGCGGCCGCAACCGCGATACCGACAATGCCGAGACCTTCCTCCGAGAATTCCGCGAATTCGAGAAGAACGGCAACCTGCCGCGGTTCATGGTGATGAGCCTGGGCGAAGATCATACGACCGGCACGCGTCCCGGGCACCTTCACGCCGCGCGCCTGCGTCGCCAGCAACGACCAGGCCCTGGGGCGGATCGTCGAGGCAATCACGCACAGCAAGCACTGGCCCGAGATCGCGATCTTCGTCATCGAGGACGATGCCCAGAACGGCCCGGACCACGTCGATGCCCACCGCACCGTCGGGCTGGTCATCAGCGCTTATACGAGGCGGAAGCAACTCGATAGCAGCCAGTACAGCACGGTCAGCATGCTCCGGACGATCGAGTTGATCCTGGGCCTGGCGCCGCTCTCCCAGTTCGACGCGTCGGCCCGGCCGATGTTCGCCTCGTTCACCGACAAGCCCGACGTGACGCCTTATGCCCTCGAGCCCGCACAGATCGATCTGAACGAGGTCAACTTACCGACCGCCTACGGCGCCGAGCGGTCGCTCAAGATGGACTTCGACGAGTACGACCGGATCGACGACTTCGAGCTCAATGAGATCCTCTGGAAGTCGATCAAGGGGAAGGATGCGCCCGTGCCGCCCGCGGCGCGGCGTGCGATCGCGTACCGGGGGAAATGAAGAGACTTCTCGGTGAACAGCAATGCACGGACCGCCCGACACCGTGGTCTGCCGCGCGGGTTGTCGGTCCTCGAGCTCGGGTTGGGCGGAATGGGCGGGCCAAGAACGGGTCCCGAACCGTTCACCCCGCCGGTTCGGGACCGTTCACCCAGGCGATCCGCGACCCCCCTGATAACAGGTGGAGAATCAGGTGTGGAGGTGGGGGACCATCATTGTGAACATTTCAGGAAAGCGCGATTCAATATAATATATAATTAATATTTATAATTATTAACTATTGATTGTATGTTGCGCCGTCTGGCGATCATCGGATCCAGCAATCCTCCCCGATCTTCGGTGGAGGTCTTGAGCGCCAGGCCACGTCGGTAATCGGCCATTAGGTCGTCGAGTCGCGAGGTCAAGTGTGTCTTCGCGCGCATCCGGGAGCAGGCTCCTCAACTCGGCTGGCTCTCCGGCCTTGAGGGTGGCGTCGCAGGGCCTCGGCAGTTCGGTCCCTGGCACCACCCCAGGGGGAGAAGCGGCGGCTCGATCTGGTCGCCAAGTTGAAGCTGAAGCCCGGCGCGCCGCCGGTCCGCGCGGGCGTGACCGACCTGGTGGCGCTGGTCCACGTCGAGGTCGAGTCGCGCGACAGGTGTGGTCTTCCGGCCGCGGAAGTTCGACTATTACGTCCAGTTTCGCCGCGACACTGGGCTGCCCCGTATTCCTCATCGCGTGGTTCCTCCGCGTCGGGCTCGACGGGTCCGGCTGGGATGTCCATGAAGAACACTTCTGGGAGCAGCGGGTCCTCCGGTTCGAGTATGCCTACGTCGGCCTGCCGGCCGTGCCCGGGGAGGCTCATGCGATGGGCGAGAACCTGCTGGGCGAGGCGCCGACGCCCTGATGAAGATCCCGGCGGAGCGGCGGGCCGGGCTGTATGCCGAGGGGTCGAAACGGATCGCCGCTTCGAGGGAGAATGACTATCGGAAGTTCCTTCTGGCCGTATTCCTGGAGGCGTACTCGGATCTGGACGACGCCCAGGAGGAACGGGTGCAGGCGCTGATGCACGCCGAAGCGGATCACGAGGCCGGAACTCTCATGAAGGCGACTTACGGATGGGGCGGGAATCACCTCCCGACGTACTCGGCGCGGGTCTCCTGACTACTGCGATGAACATCTTCGGATCCGCGACTTCGTCCCAGGGTGCGCCTGCGGCGACCGTGGGCCGAGTTATGCAACGCCTGCGGCGTACGAGAGAACCACGATTCGATCCCCCAGGTGAGGCTCCCCCGCCAACGAACGATTCTGGAACAGCCTCTGAACCGCTGCCAAATCGATCTGGCTCACCCTGTTTGAGGAGTGTCTGCGAATGGACACGTGATTGGCTCCAGGGCCGGTGCTGCTCCTCGCTGTCGTGACGTCTCGCGGTGGCGTCACACCAGGCTCCCGGTTTTTCTGAGCGGGACATTCCGATCAGAGCCAGTCCTCGAGCCTGAGGTCCGGGATTCCCTGAAAATGCCGTGTGTTATGTGTGACGAGTGTCAGGTCGTAGACACGAGCCGTCGCGGCGATGAGCAGATCCATATTGTCTACGTTGATACCCTGCCGGCGGAGGAGGACCCTCAATCGCCCGAAGTCCTCGGCACGGTCGGCGTCGAAGGGAATGATGTTCACCTCATACGTCAGCAGGTCCCGGATGGCCGCAAGGGTCGGAGTCGGATCACCACGGCCGTTTGCCCAATCGTGGAGTTCGGCCAGGGAAACGCTCGACGTGTAGAGCCGGCCGGAATGCTGGACGAAGCGATGGGTGAGTCCCGCGGGTCGCCGGAGGTGCTCGGAGAGGATGTTCGTGTCGAGAAGAAAACTCACTCCGGAATCTCCCGCGTTGAGGGCTGATGACGGGCCCGCTTGATCTCTTCGAGGATCCGATCGTCCTCCTCGGTCCAGTGTGCGGCCATCATCCCCGCCGCCGTCTCGCGGCCTCCCGGCCGCCACCCGGGAGGCGGACCAGGAAGCGATTTGGATCGGACGATGACCTCGACGGTCCGGCCATCCTCGATGTCGGGCTCGGCTTCCAACTCGATGGTCCGGCCGTGAACGACGCCTCGCAAGATCTTGACCATGGGGCCATCCTCCTGTTCAAGGATTCTCGAGGAAGCTCGATCGTGAGTTCCTCACTCGTTGAGTTGGGACTTCCCGATCCCGGACCTTCCAAACCGACCGGCGATGACCATCGCCCCATGACGACTTTCGTACACCTGGGATTCTACCAACCCCACACTTCGCCGGGTAGTTCGACCGGGTCGGCACCGGTCGCCTTACAGAGGCAGTTCACCCAGATCTCTCCGGGGACTCGGACATTTCGGGATGGTCGTGCACTCTTGTAGAACGGGACGCCCGACTCGCTGGCCTGGTGGTACGGGCGGAGGCCGGGAAGAGGGGAGAACCCTGATGACGCACGTGGCTTAGCCATCGACTCCCCGCTGGAAGTTCAGGGCAACCGGTGTTGTTCACCCGGCGAAGGGGGGACGGTGGGTGGCACCTGCGGCTTGCCCACCGGCGTGCGAGCGGGACTCTCGGCGGCGATGTTGGGCAAGCCATCCGTTCCACCTGCGGCGATGCGTAATCCAAAGTCGTGATTCGGCGAAGTCCTCCCGGGCGGAAAGCCCAGACGAAACGACGGTCGAGTCGATTCGCAATCGCCGTTCCACCAACCGTTGCCATGCAGAACGCGGACCTTCCCCGTAGCCGGACCGGTCGGGTCGATCGACAGGTTCGACGGATACGGCCCCACCCAATCCCAGCACCATTCCCAGACGTTGCCGTACATGTCGTACAGGCCGAAGGCGTTGGGCTCCTTCTCGCCGACGGGGTGGGTCATTCGACCGCAGTTGGTCGCATTCCAAGCATATCGACTCAAATGGGTGTTGTTGCGGAATGAGATGGTATCGGAATTCCCTGCCCAGCAGGCATATTCCCACTCCGCCTCGGTCGGTAGCCGGTATCCCGTGCCATCCAGAATGGTCACTTCCTTCGCACCCACGATGCAATAATATGGCGGGAGCCGCTCGCGCTCACTAAGCTTGTTGCAGAAGCTGACCGCATCGATCCAGGTCACATCGTTGACCGGATTCCTGGGTCGGCCCGAGAAGTGGCTCGGATTCTTCCCCATGATCGTCTCATACTGCTTCTGGGTGACCTCATAGACACCGAGGTAGAATGGCCGGGTGATTCGGACCGGGTGCGGAGGCCGCTCGTCTTCGCCTGGGGGCTCAAATCGACTGCCCATCACGAAATCCCCCGCGGGAATGAGCACCAGCGTTATACCCATCGAATTCTTGACCGGTTTCGGCTGCTGTCCTGATCGAGCGGTGGCTCGCACTTGTGCTTCGGCAGTTACTGGCCGTGGCTCGATCCGCACGACGAACGGCTTCACCCCTCCCGATTCCACGCTCACCACCTCGCCGGTCACGCGTACGCCGTTCACCGGGATCTGGACCGCGTGTTTGCCGGGCGCGAGCGTGATCCGCGCGCGGCCTTGGCCCTCGCCGTCCGGCCATTCGACGGTCATCGCATCGCCGTCGACAGTGACAACCGCCTTCTCCGGCAGGTTCTCGAAGACGATGGTCCCGTTCCGAGTCTTGAAGATCACCACCGAGGCGACGACAAGCGAAAGGAACAACACCCCGGCCGCGACCGACGCCCGGTCCCACGATCGGCGCGGCCCTGGAGACGGCGCGTGTGTGACCATGGGGTTCACCGGCGCGGACTCATTGCCGACCGGTTGGAGAGACAGAGCGGCCTCTCCGGCGCGGGAGGTCGCGGGACGCGATCCTCCGGACTCGTGGTTCGCGCCCGGCTCGAGGAATGGCGTCAGCGCGTCGGCCACCTCGGCGGGCGATTGGAGCCGATCGTCAGGCTCCTTGGCCATCATCCTGGCCACCAAAGCCACCAGCGCCGCGGGCACCTCCGGACGCACCTCGTCGAGCGGGGCTGCCTCCGCCTCGTGGTGCGCGTGGAAGATCTCATAGTAGCTGGACCTCGGGAATGGCGGGCCACCGGCCAGGAGATAATAGAGGGTGCAACCCAGGCCGTAGATGTCGGCTCGGATGTCGGCCCGCCGCGCGTCGCGAATTTGCTCGGGTGCGATGTAGTCGAGCGTGCCCAGCATCTGGCCCTCGTGGGTCAGCGTCGCGTCCGTCGGCCCCTCGCTCTGGACCTTCGCCAGGCCGAAGTCGAGCACCTTGATCACGTCGCGGCCGCCCTGGCGGGTGAGCATGAGGTTGCTGGGCTTGATGTCGCGGTGGACCATCCTGCGTTCGTGCGCGTGCTGCAAGCCCAGCGCCGCCTGTTTGATGTAATGACAGGCGTCCGCCACCGGCAGCGGCCCCCGGGCCTTGACGACCTGGGACAGGTTGCGGCCGTTGACGTGTTCCATGGCCAGTACGAGATTCTCGCCGAGCTGGACGGCGCGGTGCGACGTGACGATGTTGGGGTGATCGAGCTTCGCGACGGCACGAATCTCGCGGAGGGAGCGTTCGAGGACCTCCGGGCCATCGGCCACAATCTTCAGCCTCGTCACCTTGAGCACCTCGTCCCGCCCCATGAGTCGATTCTCGGCCAGGTAGACCACGCCCATCGCGCCCCGGCCCAGCATCCGCTTGATCGTGTAATCGGGGTGGTCGGCCAGGCCGGGAGGCAGCAGAGCGGCCGGAATCGGGGCCACGCCGCTCGTGCCTTCGAAGCTTTTCGACCGACCGAACTCGGGGTCCTTCTCGGTCAACATGTCATGTCGCGTGCCTCCCCGTCCGTCGAGACCGGAGTTGCCAGGAAGCAATCCCGCTCGGCTTCGGAGTCCTGCGACGAGGAGTCGTTCGACTTCGGTACGCAGCTCAGGGTCGTCGGCACACCGCTCCTCGAGCAAGGCCGCACGACGGGCCGGATCGCACGCCAGCGCCGCCTCGAAGACGGCATAGACCCTCTGGCCGCGCTCGGGAGTCATCGTTCCGAGCCTCCAAGCTGGTCGTGCAGCCAGGCCCGTGCGAACCGCCAGCGGGTCTCGACGGTCGTGCGCGAGACCCCCAGTGTCTTGGCGATCTCGCCGATCGACAGCCCACTGAAGATGTGCAGTTCCACGACCTGCGATGGGTCCGGATGGGACTGAGCGAGGCGTTCGCGGGCCTGGTGCAGGTCGATCACGTCCACCCCCTGTTCCTCGAAGCTCACCAGCACCTCGTCCAGGGGGACGCGGGCCCGACCGCCCCCGCGCTTGCCGGCGTTGCGCCGCCGGGCGTGGTCGACCAGGATCTGGCGCATCGCCTCGACCGCCGCAGCGAGGACGTGGCTGGCGTCGGAGGATTCCGTGATTGCCTCTTTCTCGACGAGGCGCATCACGGCCTCGTTGACCAGGGCACTGGCCTGCAAGGTGTGGTCGCGGCGCTCGCGCCGCATCATGGCTCGCGCGACGCCGCAGCAAGTCCTGGTAAATCGCCCGGACCAGTCGATCCCTGGCGTCCGGGCCGCCGGCATGGTCCTCATTGAGCACGGCGTCACCCCGCCCTGCGACGCTCATAGTTCGTCCCCCAACGGCTCTGTCGGAGAATCGGCTGAATTTTTATTTCACATTCTTTGACTGAGGGGATCCAACGGGATTTTCGCATACCGATAAGACGGATGGAAGCTCGACGCTCGATCCGGTAACGAGAAGGCGAAAGGCGTTTCACGCCGGGACTCCTCGTCACGGAGTCTCTACGCATGAGTTTCGTCACGCGACTTTTTTGGGATACGTGTGGATCCGATTCGTAATTCAGATAGAAGGAGAATTCGGTTGGCTCGCGGGGCCAACCTGGCTGTGATCTGCGAATCCCGGTCTCGACCGCCGGTCATGTGTCGCCGCAACTGCTGGCCTGGTCACGTTGCGTCCGTGAGTCGTCGGGTCGAGCCTCTAGGCGAGGACGCTTATGCCGATCCGGCGTTCAAGGCCGATCGCGGTCTGATTACTTGATGGCATCCATCCTAGGAACCGCCGGATCCGAAATCAAGAAGTGGCTCGAAATTCTTGGCAACGGATTCGACTTGTGTGGAAAAGCATCCCGGTCCGTCCCCACCGGAACGGCATCATTCTCGAAACCTAAATCGACATCCCCTGATGGAGGAGGACAACCCGATGAAGCGTTCGACTCTGAGCAGGTTGCAGGTGATCAGCGCCGTGGCCGTCTGTCTCACCTTGGGCACCACGGAAGGGTATTGTGGGCCCACGTTTTACTCGACTTCCAATGCGTCGCAGTGGCAGGTCGCCGTCAACGTGGGCGGTACGGACGGTTCGTTCTCGTCGTTTCCGACCACGGGCTTCGTCACGGCCACCGCGGTCACGGGGAGGTTTACCGGGACGACGGGATGGATTGCCAACAATTCGACCGGAACGAACGGGCCTGTTGGAGACTGGACCTTCTTCGTGTTCCGCCAGACCTTCGACCTGACGGGCTACGATCCGAACACCGCGGATCTGCAGTTCCAGTGGGCCGCGGACGATTCCGGTCAAGGTTTCGCCGACCGTGGGACCTGGGTGCCAAAATACAGCCTGAATGGCGGCCCCCTGATAACCGGTACGTGGCCCGGAGGGGATACCTATAGCTTTGGTCCCACGGTGGACCTTTCCAGCGGCTTCGTCCCGGGACTGAACGTGATCGAATTCTACGTGGAAGGCAACGGGGTAACGGATGGGTTTGCGTTGAATCCGATCAGCTTCACGGCAAACGCCGTCCCCGAACCCGCCAGCCTGATCCTGCTTCGGCATTGCTGCCGCCTGTGGCCTCGGCTACTGGGGCTGGCGACGACGAAAGCCCTGCCCGAGAGGGGACGGTGCCCGGCTTTGACTTTCGACCGTTTCGGGTGCGCGTCTCGGGCGGGGTGAGTCGGCTGTGAAAGTCGGTTCCTGAAGCCGGTTTGACCGTCGTAGCCTGGGTGAAACCCAGCGACGTCAGTCATCGCCATTCGGTGGGGTTTCACCCACCCTCCGGGATCGACTTCCGATCCTGATGGAACAGACACTGAGACTCCAGCCTGGCGTCTCGTTCTTCGGAGGAAAGTGAGGTTACGATGAAAATGTCGCTTTTCAAAGGTCTGATGTGGGTTATCATCAGCGGATTCGTCACGACGAATGCTCGTGGAGGCAATCTGATTGTCAACGGGGATTTCAGCGCCGGCAACACCGGCTTCACGTCCGGCTACACCCATGTTCCTAACGGAACATTCACAGGACCTGGCGATTACGGAGTCGTCACCAATCCCGCCACGGCCTTTACCAATGGGTATGAGTCCTTCGGCGACCATACGACTGGCTCGGGACTGATGATGTTCGGAGACGGAGCCGGCGGCCAGAATCCGTTCTGGTCGGAAACGATTACCGTCGCTTCCCATACCAACTACATCTTTGTTGGCTGGGCGACCGCTGCCGACACTGCCAATCCCGCCATCTTGCAACTCTCGGCTAACGGGGTGGCTACTGGCGCTGACTTTCCTATCGATGCGACGAAGCCCGGCCAGTGGCAAGAGTTCACGCGGAGCCTGACCACGGGGTCCGAGACGACCCTGACCCTCACGATCTCCGATGTTAACCCTCAGCCTTTGGTTGCGGGTAACGACTTCGCCATCGATGACCTCTCGTTCCAGGGCAGTTCTGTCCCGGAGCCATCGTCGTTGCTGTTGGGCAGCTTATCGGCCGTGGTATGCGGTCTCGTCGCCCGGCATCGCTACTGCAAAGCCTCATGATTCTCCCTTGCGAGCGTCCCCTCGCACCCTGGTCCCATAAGTTGGCCCACATCGACTCTTGATGGGGCACCTCATCATGCGTGGAACGTTCATTCGCTATCTTCGAGTGGAGTGGACACGCGGGAAGGCTCGTGGGATCGCACCATCAACGGCGGGCCGTCGCGAGGCGAAACTGCGTTTTGAGAGTCTGGAATGACGGGCGTCTTGGCCAGCATCACGGAATACCCGATCCCGGCCGGAAGCCCGGCCATAGGAAACGGCCTGTTCGGGATTACCGGCGGGCCTGACGGCAACGTCTACTTCACCGACACGTTGAATAACGCGATCGGTCAAATCACCTTGTCGGGGGTCATCACCGAGTTGCCCTTGCCGACATCCGGCGGCGGCTTCTTCAAGAACGGACTCGACGGGGGGGCGAAAAGGGGGGGGAAGACCGGAGCGAGGATGATCTCGCCGAGATCGGCCAGCAGGGAGGCGACCCCGTGGAGCGTCTCAAGGTGGAATTCGTCCCCCAGACGATGGATGAGCCACCGGACGCCCTCGTCGCCGCTCGACCGCCAGAAGTGGAGCGACTCGTCCTCGACGTCGCGTGCTGGCAGGGGACCTTTCCAGGCGCCGAGGGGACTGTAATAACGCTCTGCCTCTGATGGGGAAAACAGGGTCCCCGGCTCCCCCGACTCGGTCCGTGCAAACGCTGCGATCCCTTTGCCCTCCCCTTGTCCTCGATGGCCCTGGCGACGGCTGACACGCCCGTTCCTTCGCCCCAGTGTTCCAGAATAAACGATCGCGCGGGCCTTTTCACGGCGGCCGAAACAGGGACGGGGACCGAACGAATTCCCGGCCTCCAACTCAACAATTCGCCCCGTCCCTTTTTGCTCCCGCAAGGTTCAGTCGATCCTTGGGGTCCCGGCAACCGGCACGGTCCTCATTGAGCTTGGCGTCACGTCGCCCCGCCCCTGCGGTGTGCATCGTTCGTCCCCCAACGGCGCTGTTGGAGAAGCGGCTCAGTTTCTGTTTCACATTTCTTAACTGAGGAGATCCGGCGGGATTCTCGCATACCCATGAGGGGAATGGAAGTGTAAAGCTCGGATCCGCCAATGAACGACGAATGGGCGCAAAACGGCTACAGGAAAACCTTTACCATGACTGTGCCAGAAAGTGATCGAGCGACCGATCGCTTTTCAAAGCCCCAGCCTCGCTTGGCCGAGCCCATCCCCTACCCACTCCGCGCGTCTGTCGCGTTGCGGGCAGGCAAGTCTCTCGTGTCGCGCCCGGTGAACGCGGTGGCCATGGGAACTCCGATCGCCCCTTGAGTTCCAGATCGCCAGTTCACGACTGGCGTTGTTCGCCGCGTCGTGTATAGAGTCTTCGTAATTATGTTGAGGACCACAGGAATCTCGATCGAATACGCGCGTTGATGCAACCATTTTGACTGACGGTGATGTGCCGGGGCAATGGGCGGAGAGCAGAATCGCACGCACTCCGTTGCCAGTGTCACCCGAACAGGCGGCAGAACCGATGCGTCAGTCATGGCGGTCGAGTTAGCGGAGAATCGGGTCACCGAGCCTGCAAGTTTTCCGACCGGCTCGCGTCTGAATCAGTGATGGAAGCGACCCCGAGCCGTGGGGGAGGCTGCTGATGGCGGTACGCGAACGATGTCCGAACTGCGGGGGGCCGATCCTTGCAAACGCCCCCAAGGCTCAGTGTCCGGCCTGTCTGGTCCGCGAGGGATCGAGGGGACGGAACCCGGCTCCGGCCGATTTTTCTGAGAAGGTCTACGAGAAGGTCGCCGCCTCGACCCCCTCACCCCAACCCTCTCCCCCAGGGGCGAGGGGGACGGATCCATCCTCTCCTCCCCCCCGGGGAGAAGGTGCCCGAAGGGCGGATGAGGGGGTGATCCGCCGCCGACCCGAGACTTCTCGTACACCCGTTGAGACAGCACCCCCATCCCGAACCGGCGACGGAGCCAGTGTCTATCGAAACGGTTGCCGGCTTCCTGCCTCTCGAGAGGCCGGTCGGGTGATCGGCGTCGGCGCGAGGCTCAATGAGCGGTTCACCCTGGACGCGGAACTCGGCCAGGGCGGCATGGGCACCGTCTACCGGGCGACCGATCAGTTGCTCGGGCGGAACGTGGCCATCAAATTCTTGAAGGACGCCCGCAGCGAGGAGGAAGCCAAGAAGCTCCGCCTCGAGGCCCAGATTCTCGCCAGGTTGGTTCATGACCGGATCGTGCGGTTGTACGACTACGGTGAGTCGGAGGGGAATTACTTCCTCGTCATGGAGGAGGTGAACGGGCCGAGCCTCGCGAATCGTTGGCGGGACCTGCCCCTGGATGATCGGTTGCGGATCTGCGGACAGGTGGCCGAGGCCCTCCACTACGCACACATCCAGGGGGTAATCCACCGCGACGTCAAACCGAGCAACGTTTTGCTTACACCGGGCGACGAGGCGAAGCTCTCCGATTTCGGTCTGTCGCGGGTTACCGGCGACCAAATGGACCCGATCGGGACGATCCAGGGCACCCCGCTTTACATGAGCCCGGAGCAGGCCCAGGGCCTATCGCTCGACCATCGCACCGACCTGTATTCCGTGGGTGTGATGCTCTACGAATGCGTGACGGGCGAGGTTCCTTTCGCCGGCGATGCGCTCTCGGTGATGGGGCAGCACAGGAACGCCGCGCCGACGCCTCCCCGGTTCAAGAACCCCGAGATCTGGTCAACGCTCGAGAACCTGATCCTCTCGCTCCTGGCGAAGAATCCGATCCAGCGGCCCGCATCGGGCAACGTGGTGGCCCTCGAGCTCTTCGAGGAAGCCGGGCGGCGCAGCGGCTTCAGCGAATCAACCCCGGACTTCCGCGATCAGATCCACGACTCCTGGTCGCCCCGCCACCGTCGCGCACGCGGACCGTGGGCGGCCCGAAGAACGCTGAGGGTGCCCCGGCGAACGGGACAGGAGGAGCGGACCCTGGACTCGTCATGTCGTCACTGACGGAGGCCCCTCCCGCGGCGCATCGGGTGCGCTCGGAGACCGCGGGGTCTCCGCCGTCCGCTCCCCAGGATTCCCCCAGGGCGTCCAGGACCGACCACCCCGGCGCCCAGGGGTCGTGCGACCACCCGGTCGCCAGGCAGATGCTCGCGGAGACGCTGGCCATGCCGGTCGTCCTCTCCGCCGAAGAGCGCTATCTCTGCGGTCATTACCTGGCGTTCCTCCTCGGCGGCGCGCGGCGGGAGGGGATTCTCCTCAGACGACCGCTCGACGCTCGGAACGCGGACCGCGCGCGGCTCATGCTGGCGATGACCTGGCTGGGGTGCGTTGGGCCGACCGACGAGTCGGTCCAGCGCGCCAGCGTGCTGCTGGATGCGCGCCCCGACGTTCGCGCCGCGCTCACTCCCGTGATGGTGGTCAAGTACCTGGCCAGCCGCGATGGCCCCGCCAAGAACAAATGGTTCCGCAAGGTCCGCAAGCGGCTCAAGGAGGCCAGCGTCTACGCCCGCAAGTCGATGCTCGACTCCAACGGCGTGCTCAACCCCGGCCTGATGCCCCGAACTCTCAGCGATCTGACGCTCATCGCCCCGCCTCACGACGCGATGGACGCCCACCGCGTCTCCCTCTGGAATCGCGTCGCGGATATCTGGCGCCAGGAGGATGAGTTCCGCCAGGCGGTCCTCCGTTATTCCACCGGATCCAACCACCGAGATACGGTCAGCGTCGACCTCTGGCCCGAGGTCGTCTACCCCTTGATCGAGCATGCCCATTGGCAGCGCACATTTCGATCCGGGCCCGAGGCCTTTTGGGACTATCTGGTCGGCAAGCTGCTCCGTGTCCCCGTGGCGGGCGTCCGGCTCGACCGGATGATGATCGTCGCCATCCCGCTGGAAGTCGCCGAGCAGCTCGACGCGGACCTCTCCACGTTCGTGGACGACCCTCAGATCGACGCGGATGAGACGAGCTCCTCCGAGATCCCAGCGACTCCCGTGCGGCGTCCGTTTTACGTCGGAGGCGTGATCCCTCACGACGAGGTGTCCGACGACGACGATGCCCCGCGGGTCAAGGTGATCGTCCCTCTCTCGCCGGCCGACCCGTTCCTGTTCGACCAGAACCTCCTCCGCAAACTGTGGGAAGAGGCCATTGATGCGCAGGGCAACGCCACGCAACTCCGCGTGTCTCACCGGACGCTGCCCGTCGGGCCGTACGAACTCGCGGTCATCCCCACGGGCCGGGGCCGGTCCGCCATTCGGGCGGGATCGGCCGTTCGGGCGGTCTTGAAGGGTATGCAGCAACGGGGAAAGGAGATCGAGATCTTCACCCCTTCGGCCCTCACCAGGAACTCCTCCTCGCGAACGGCGATCGCCGTCTGGATGTACCAGAACGCGAGCATGGCGATCGTCTACGTTGACTTCCAGAACAAGGAGCGGTACATCCTCTGGGACGCTCCGGATGCCTGTCAGATCAACTACGATTATGCCGAGGAGCTGAAAATCGGACTCACCGCCAGGAGCCTGGAGATCCCCGACCGAATCGACCGCATTCTCTCCAAGAAATGACCATTCGGTCCCTGTCCCGCGCCGAATCTTGGTTATGAGCGGAAAAGTCGAGAGGCCGATCCGGATCAAGGCCCACCGGCGAGGCGCTGTACTTCGGCCCGCAACTGATCGGAGATGAAGAAGCCCAGCTCGCTTCTCAGACGGTCGAGGAGAGGAACGACCTCGGGTACCAGCCCGCGCGGTTTGGCCCGGATCAGAACACCAAGAACCCCGATCGGAAGCAGCCCGAGTTGCCTCGCCATTCTCCGACCGGCACTCTCATCGATGAGGACCGCCGAAACACCGACCTCCACGGCCAGTGCCAGGGCTTCTGATTCGCCAGGATCAAGATCCCGAAGAAGCACCTTTACTTTCGCCCGATCGCGTGGCGCCTGGATGGTCACGAAGCGAAGATCCCTGACATCGACACGGGGCAGCCCTGCCGGTGGCGTCTTCAGCTCGTCATCCACAACCGGAGGCACCAGCACTTGCGAAAAAAACCCCGGGAGCAGCGCAAGCAGGTCCCGATGCGCCAACGCCCGAATCGGAGAGGTGTCGCTGACGACGACAGCCACGATCAGGCTCCCACTTGATCCATCGCGGCGAGATCCTCGGCCAGATCGTGGGGATCCGGCCGATAGAGGGGAATCCCGCGGGAGAAAAGCTCCTGTTCAAACGAGACCCGGCTCAACCCCGCGAGCTTCGAAGCCGACCAGAGCGTGAGCTTCTCGGCCGCAAATATCCGGCAGTCGAACTCCACCAGCGCATCCCGTTCGCTGAGGCCCGCCTCTCGCAGCGCCTCATCAGGAATCACCAACGGCATGATCGTTTCCTGGCTTCGTGACGGTCGGTCGCGGGCTTTTGCGTTTCCTGCATTCCACCCCAAATCGAACGACCTTGGCGAATCACATCGTCCGATCGACGGCCTCGGCGATTCGGCGGCACTGGTTGACCATTTGCTTGAACGCGGCCGGCGTGATGGTCTGGGCGCCGTCGCTAGCAGCGTGCTCGGGGTCGTCGTGGACTTCGACCATCAACGCGTCGGCCCCGGCGGCGACCGCGGCCTTGGCCATCGGTGCGACGAGTTTCGCCTTGCCGGTGCCATGCGAGGGGTTGACTACCACGGGCAGGTGACTCTTGTCGTGCAGGTAGGGGACCGTCGCCAGCGGGAGCGTGAATCGGGTGTGGTCCTCATACGTGCGGATGCCGCGCTCGCAGAGCATCACGTGCGGGTTGCCGCGGTCGAGGATGTACTCGGCGGCCAGGAGGAACTCGTCTACCGTGGCACTCATCCCGCGCTTCAGCATGGTGGGTTTTCCCGAGTCGCCGACCGCTTGAAGTAACTGATAGTTCTGCATGTTGCGTGCGCCGATCTGGAGGACGTCGGCATATTCCGCGACCATCGGGACATGCTCGGGTGCCATGACCTCCGTGACGATGGCCAGCCCGGTCTCGGCCCGCGCCGTGGCGAGCATCTTCAGCCCCAGCTCCTTGTGACCCTGGAAGCTGTACGGACTGGTCCGCGGCTTGAACGCACCGCCGCGCAGCCCGGTGGCGCCCAGGCTCTTGAGCTTCCGCGCCAGCGCGACGATCTGCTCCTCATCCTCGACTGAGCACGGGCCGGCGATCACCGCCACGCGCGTGCCGCCGACCTCCAGCCCCCGCGCCTTGACCATCGTCCGCTCGCGCTTCAGCTCGGACGACGCACGCTTGTACGGCGCCATGATCGGCAAGACCTTCTCCACGCCCTCGCCGGGTTCGAGAGCCTCGGTCAGACCGGCCCGCTCTTCACCCAGGGCCGCGATGACCGTCTGGTGCGTCCCGTGGATCACCTGGGGCTTGAAACCCAGCGAGGCGATATGATCCGCCATGTGCGCGATCTGCGCCGGTGTTGCGTCCGCTTTCATGACCACGATCACGGTTGACCGCCCTCCCGAGTGTTGGATCTAGAGTAGGTCAGGCTTTCCCGCCTGACAGGACCGGGCGTCAGGCTGGAAAGCCCGACCTACACAAGGCATTCGCCAGTCTGCACCCATGACCGGAGAATCGGAAATCGCCAACAAAAAAGCCCCGGGACCTGTCGAGAGGTCCCGGGGCTTGGTGTGTATGCTCAAGAAGTTGAGTCGGGAGTCAGGGGGATACTCCGTCCTCGGCCCGGCGACCTGTCGTGGAGCTGGTAAACGCCCAGGACCACCACCAGCCACGGTCAAAGAACAGGCCGTACTCACCCGCGTAGGTCCGAACCAATGGAGCCCGTCTCCCGTTCAGCAAACCCAAGGCAAGAAGATCTTATAGCACATAGGATCCGGCCAGGCTCGAAACCCGGAGGCCCGAACCTGGCCGATCCCAACCGTAAGGTTATGGTCAAGCATGCGGCTGCCCGACGGGCAACCCGTCGGCTGCCGTTAGGCGAGCCGCTCCTGGTTATCACTACACACGCGATCACCTCCTTTCGTTCTAGCCTCCCCGGACCAGCCAGAGACCAGCCTCGAGCTGGGGCGGGCTCTAGTCCGTCGCGCCGTTCGCGCGACCCACACGAAAGTCGGCCGATGCTGTGTGTCATGTCTCGACCGACAACTCAAATGTATCCGCCCGACCCCGGGCAATCAACAGTCAATCCCGAAAACTTTGAGTTTGCCCTGGTGAGCTCGTCCGACGCAATCCGCATGTCCGACTTCAGCCGTAACCCAAGAGGAATTCACGATTCCCAATTCCGGATTCCGGATGAAGACGGATTCGGGAATCGGGTCAGGCTCGTTCGAGGTTCCGGGGTTGCGGCATTCCCGGCACGGCCGGGGCCTGGTCGAAGAACGTGTCGCGATCGCGGGTGATGGCCTGCGGGATGAGCTGATCGCTCTGGGTCGAGACGCCGGCGTGCTTGCGGATCCCCGTGCCGATGGCCATCACCTCGACGAGTCCCGAGCCCAGCTCGTTGATGAAGAGCTTGACGCCGATGACCGCGTCGGCCTTCAATTGCTGGGCCTCGATTCGGATGTGGTCGAGGCAGTTCTCCCGGGCGTCGTAGACCAGCCGGGTGACCTCATCGATCTCGCCCCGGCCGAACGATTGGAAGAATGCAGAGATGCCGCCGGCAAGCCCCAGCGCGTAGACGCTCGTCCCCAGCAAGAGCCGCAGCGGCGCATAGCCCAACTGGGTCAGATTCCAGAGCTCTTCACCGGTCAGCTCGGACGTATAGGGCACCTTCGGCTGCCCCAGCGCCGGGTTGTACGAGCCGGTGCCGACCATGAGCATCTCCCGGACTCCCGGCCCGAACGGGATGATCCGGGTGATGACGTCAACCACCGCGTTGCAACCGCGCTCGGCCGCCTCGGCCTCCAGCCGCTCCAGGGCGAGATGGCGCGTGTGGTTGTACATGTCCGAGAACTCCTTGACCTCGCCGCGCCGGGCGAACATCTTCAGCCCGCCCGAGATCCCGCGCGACCCCCAACGCGTAGGCGACGTTGCCGATCACGAAGTGTCGGGGTTCATAGCCCGAGTCGATCTGACAGAACAGATCCTGCCCGGAGCAGGCCGTCGAGAAGAACGAGCCGGCGGCTGCCTTGCTCTTGACGGAGGAGCCGATCGCGAGGAACTCCATCAGATTCCCGATCTTCCGCAGTTCGGAGGCGACGCCGGTCAGCCCCCGATCCCCTTCGTCCTGGGCCTCCTTCTCCAGCCGGCTGATGGCGGCGTGCCGGCCGTTGACGATGAGGTGGGTGATGCTGCCGATCTCCCCACCCGAGAGCGTCTTGAGCCCACTGGTGATACCCCGCAACAACCCGAGCGAGTAGACGCTGTTGCCCACCACGATGTTCCCGGGGTCAAATCCCTTCTGCGCCAGACAGTAGATCTCGTTTCCCGACAGCCCCGTCATCAACATCGCCATCGACCCCTGATGCCAAGTCCAACCGCGGTGCGGAGAACGTCTCCGCCGATACGCGTCCGCCTGGTGCGGTCGCCCCGGCCTGATCCTGGCTGCAACCACACCGCCTGTCAAGGAGTTCGGCGGATGGGCGGGACTATTTCGCCGAGAGGGCTTTCCTCGACCTGGAGCGGTTCACGCGAGATGCGTATAGTTACGAGGTGAATGACCCCTTCGTTCCCTTCCGCTCTCCTGGCGAAGCGATCATCGCGCCCCGCCTCGCCGACAATCGGACGAGCGGGTCCGACGCCTCATGATCGGAGGTCCCGATGGGTCGGTTTCGGATCACCATCGCCCGCCTGCTCCTGATCATCGTCTACTTCGGGGTCGGCTTCGCCGCGATGCGCTCGCCCTCCTGGATCTGGGCCAGCACCCTCTTCAGCCTGGTAACCACTTCGATGGCCGCGGCCACGCTGACCGCCGTCTATCGGCTGGGCGCGCGGCGGGCCTTCTGGACGGGCTTCGCCTTCTGCGGGTGGCTCTACCTGGGGTTGAGCTCGTACCCCTGGAGCGGCTCGGGCATGACTCCCCTGATCGTCACATCCGCCCTGATGGATCTCGTCTATCCCACGATCGGTGACGTGAGTGGCAGGGGCGGGGTCGGGGCAACCACGGACGGCATCTGGCAGTATTGGTCAGAGCCGCTTCGGAATGCGATCCCGTTCAACTGGGCAATCCCCGAGCCATACCGGGTCATCTGCCACGCGCTGCTGACTCCGATCGCCGCCCTGCTCGGCGGACTCCTGGCCAGGCGATTGCATCGCACGCGCGACGAGCTGGAGACGCGAACCGTCGTCAGATCACCTTGAAATCTGATTTATCATATTTATAATTATTTTTATAGTCGCACCAAGATGGCCTCATGTTGCGAAAACGCAACAGAATGACCTCAAAGGTTGCCTTCGGCATTCAGAAATGCGACAATAGGCTACCAATTCTGTCGTCCTGGATGTATTCTTGCTATTCGCTTGGATCAGGATGAATGCGATTGGTCTTGCGACGGTCCTGCTCTGCACTGCTCGCGCAAGGATTGTGCCTAGGGGAGGGAGGGGGTCGGCCTGCCGAAGTGGTCGGGTGAAAACGCTTCTCTGCCGGATGATGCGGTAACTCTTCAATCACGACAACAGCGACAATGTCAGGTCGCGGGTCACCGAAGCAACTTTAGTAAGCGTGGGCGAATGGCAAGACATCGTTCATGCCAGCAACCCTCACGCTCACGTAGACCAATCCTAGAGCGCCTCACCCGGCCTTCGGCCGCAACCCAAGAGGGATTCCCGATTCGAGATCCAGAAATCGTTCGATCGGGAATCTCGAATCTTGAATTCCCCAGAGGTGCGCGGCGCAGGGATCCTACGGAGGAAGACGCTAACGAATGGATTGGGCACGCGCAGCAGCACCTGGCCGGTTCCGTAGGGTGCTCTGTGAGCACCGCGTAAGGCCCGGCGACACGGATCGGTGCTCACAGAGCACCCTACGGGCTACTCGCCTGCATGCAAACCAACCGTGAAGCGCGCTGACACGGCCTCGGTTCGTTGGCTTTTTGACCTCGGCAAGGAGATCAGGTGTCGTTGGATCCGCCATGTCATATGAATCCCGACGGACATTTAAACCCGCGAGGATCATCTATGTTGCTTTCATTACGCCGAAACGTTCTTTTCCTGGCGACAATGGCAGCCTGTTGCGTACCGTCTTCCGCCCGGGGCGGGAACCTGCTGCTGAATGGGGGATTCGACACACCCACACCCGGACTGACGCCCCCCAACTATCCCACATCGATCACAGCCTCGGGAGTTGCTGCGCCGTCATCCGCCGAATTCTGGAACCTCTTCAATAATTTTACCGCCACGACCAGCTCGGAGCTCTTGCCGACGACGGATCCCCTCGGCAGCGAATTCATGATCCACGTGACCTCCGTGGGCGCCAACGGGGGTCCTCCCTTTTTCAACGGGCTGCAACAAAGTTTCGCACAACAGTCCGGGGCGGTCACGGCGTCGGTCAACGTTGACGTGTTGAGCGGGCCCGTGATCGTGGCCCTTTTCGGCAATGGCGGAGGTACCTTTATTGGGGGAACTCTCAGCACGACCACCGACCAGTGGGAGACGATTTCGTTCACGGCACCCGCAGGAAGTAATGCCGATCTGGTTGCCATCTATTCAGAGAACCTGTTAACTACTGGGGAATTCTACGCCGATAATGCCTCCGTCACAACGGTCGCCTCGGTCCCCGAGCCCACGAGCGGCGTCCTGGCCTTGATCGGGATGTCGGCAATGGGACTCCTGGTACGGAAGGCCCGTCCGCGACTCGGGCGCCGACGGACGGGACCTTCGACCTGACCACGAGCCCGGTTCGGGCACGCGAAGTAGGTCGGGCGTTCCAGCCCGACCGACTTTCTTGCCGGCATGATCAGTCCCGGGCTTTGACGCGGGGGCGAGCGCGATCCGAGCCGCGCAGCTCAGGACACCATTCCGCTTCGTCTCATGAATTGGTCCCCTGGATGACATCTTCAGGGTCGGATCACGCCCCGTAGCGACTCCGCCATGCGCTCGAACACGCCCGCCCACTCGCCGGGCTTGCCCTGGCGGAACAATCTCAGGGTCGGATACCACGGGCTATCGTCCCGATTCACCATCCACCGCCAGTCGGTCGCATGCGGCAGCGCGATCCAGACCGGCTTGCCGAGCGCGCCGGCCAGATGAGCAATGGCGGTGTCGCACGCGACGACCAGGTCAAGCTGACTCACGATTCCCAGCGTGTCGAGCCAGTCGCCGGCCTGATAGCGTTGGCCAAGGTCAACGACCGGGAAAGCCGAGCCGGCCAGCTCTTGCACGGCCTCACCCTTCTGGAGGCTGATCAGCCGCACGCCGGAGATGTCGGCTAATGGTGCGAATTCGGCCAGGCGGAATGAACGAAAGCGGTCTTCCGGATGGACGGTGCCTCCACGCCAGGCAATTCCCACCTTGAACCCCTTGATGGAATCCATGGCCGGTCGCCATCGCTCGAGGTGATCGGGCTCGGGAAGGATGTACGGGGCTGGCGGGATCGTGGCCTGGGTCGTGCCGAGGATGAACGGCAGACTCATCAGCGAAGCGTGCGCGTCCCATCGCGCATTCCCTTCGGCGGGCGGTTCCGGCAATTCGCCTCCGTTCGCGGGCGCGCAGCGAACCGCCCAGTGGAGCAACCCGGCCAGCGGCGTCATCTCCGGCGGGAAGGCCAGGAGCACTCGACCCGCTCGGGCCTTCACGAGTCGGCGCGAAGCGGATGAACTGGATCGCGTCGCCGATTCCCTGTTCCGTATGTAACAGGATCGTCCGGCCTGCCAGCGGTTCGCCCTCCCACCGCGGCCACTCGGTCGTGCGCAAGTGAATCCATGGGAAATCGATCCGGAGCCGCCATTCGTATTCGGCCCAGCCTCGCTCGAAGTCTCCCTGCGCCAGCAGCGAGATCCCCAGGTTGAAATGGGGGGTCGGCAACCCGGGATCGAGCCTGATGGTCTCACGAAGCTCCGACGCAGCCTCCTCGAATCGACCGAGGCGGTTCAGGATGAAGCCGCGATCGCCGCGGATCCCGGGCTCATCGGGCTGATGCTGACAAGCGAGCTGGTAGCAATCGAGCGACTCGTCCAGGTCGCCCCGGTCGGCCGCCAGCCGGCCGAGCCAGGCATGCGCCGCGGCACGATCCGGGGTCCTCTCCCGCGCGATCGCGACGACCCGGCGGAAGCAGGCTTCGGCCTCGGCCGGGCGACCGGCCTGGAGGTGCGTCTTGCCGTCGGTCAGGAGATCGGCGACATCGGGAGTCGCGGCGCGATCCGCGCGCGGAGCGACCACGCCGGCGCGGTCGCGGTTGCGAAAGAGGCGTCGGGGCGGTTGCGGCTTGCGTAGGCCGCTCATGGCTGGCCTCCCGTCCGGGGTCGCCGGCCTTGCTCGTTCGCCCGAGCAACAAGCCCCATGGTCTGCATGGTGGTTCCCTCCTGCGCGAGGATTCTACCCGAGGTCGCGGAAGCCGGAAACCGCGATTGCGCCGGTTGCCACCGACCGCGGAACCCGGTTTGACCCGGGCTCTCCCATTCTCCTCCTCGAATCTCCCGACTGGGTCCTGGAACGCGAGCCGCTTCGCCTGTTTGATAGCATTGGGTCGTGATCCGTCTCGGGTCGTTGACGGACCGGGTGCAACCAACCGCGAGGTGTGCATGAACAGGCCAATCCTACCGGCCACCGACGTGGCCACCGCGCCGGCGGAGTCGATTGCGCCCTGGCAGGTCGGCAACCTGATCCTGCCGCCAGAGCTCGGCCGGCGTCCCCTGCCCCAGCCGATCAGCCTGAGTGCTGCCCTTGTCCCCCATCCGCAGTATCCGGGCGACGGCTATTATCCGTCCAATCCGACACAGTTCTACAAGTTCCCACAGCCGGCACCCGTCCTCAACCCGGCGCCTGGCGGCGGGGCATCGTCCAATGCGGCATCAGGATCGACACCCAGCACGACGACGCGGGCTGAGGTCTCTGTGGTAATCCGCAACCCCGAGCAGACGGGCGTCGCCGTCAACTACGTGGTCGATGGCATTACCTACAAGACCGAAAACGGTAGCGTCCAGAGACTGGTTGTGGGACCGTCGTCGAGGATCCTCTTTGACCGCAGCGGTGACTTCGGTGTTCAGCGGTATGCAATCTCGGCGGGCGTATACGAATTCCGATCGAGCGACACGGGCTGGGCGCTGGTCAAGCTCCGTCCGACGCCATAGCCCGAGTGGGGAAGTATCCTATCGAGGAGAACGCCTGGGCTGCGCACTCGTCCGGTTCGTATGCAGGATCCCCCTACTCCGCCCTGGGGGCACCTTCTCCCCGTCGGGGGGCTCGGGGCCGCTTTGATCAGCATCTGGTCCAGGGGCTGACGCTCCTGGCTAAGTCCTGCCGCCTCCATTCGGGGGCTGGGCCAGAGATTGATGAAACAGCCTTTTGGAGTCTTCCTCCGTCAAATCTCTGCGGCGTGCGCCACCTGGGGGATCCTGGATCCCCGATTCGAGATCCCCGATTCGAGATCCCCAAAGGAACGATTTCGGGATCGGGAATCTCGAATCTCGAATCCTTCCTGGGTTGCAGCCGAAAGCCGCGTTAGGTCTTCCTCAATGATCAGTCTCGCTGGACTTCATCTGGACCTTGAACTGATCGGGCTGATCGGCGACGACGCGCTTGAGCCATTCGGGAGAGTAGCCAACTCCCCTCGGTCGGCCCTGGGCGCTCTTTACATAGCCATCGACATGTTTGGTCAGGATGGACTCGGCCAAGCCCTGCCAGTTGCGGAAGACCGCCTCGCCGGTCGAACACCGAATAATTGGTCAGGAACTCGCGCATCAAGGCCGGATCGGTCGCCCCCAGCTTCGCGGCGGCTTCCTCGATCACCGGCTGCATCTTGAGCAGGTCGGCCTCGCGCTGGGACTGGGCGGCCTGCACGTCGGGGGCGACCCTCGACCAGCGGTCGTAACAGAGGTTCGAGACCAGGTTCGACACCCACCACGCCGAATCCCACTCGAACTTCTTGTAGTCCCCCTTGACGTACGGGGCCGGCAGGGCCGTGATCCCGCAGTAGAACGGGGTGAAACACGAGGTCAACGCGTCGTCGGGCGTGAACCAGGTCACGCCACCCACGCCGTCCGGCATCCCCTTGCGGCTCTGGCTCACGACGACGAAGCCCGCCTGCTGGGTGGAGATCGGCCGCTCCCACATATAGGACTCGCCATCCACCTTGAAGGGAAGCTCCCGGTAGCGGACCGGGGTGCCGAACGGGCCGGCGTCGAGCCCCTTGGTCATGTCGTAGGGCGTGCCTTCGTAGTGGTCACGCATCAGGGCCATCACGTCGGCGACACTCAAAGGCGCATCGGGCTTGATGAAGAGCGGGTAGTCCTCGGCCCCATCTTTCCCCCGGAAGAAGGCGTCGGAGAACCCCTGGGATGCCGCGGAACGGCGGTAGATGCTCCAGACGCGTCCCGCGCAGGCCCGCTGCTGCGACGGGCCGATGCCGGGATGATAGGCATCGCGATAGCTGAATGGCTTCGAGGAATCCGTGGCATAGAATCTCTTCTCGATCGCGTATGAGATCACGTCGGGCGAATAGAGCCAGTTCTCGGGATCGTCGAGCGGAAACGTGGTGATCCGGCTCAGATTGGCGTGTGCGGTGATCATCCCGTCGGGGACCCGGGCCGCGACCCAGACGATCCCCTTCTGATCGGGTCCCTTGCCGATCAGCTCCATGATCCAGGCTTCCTTCGGGTCGGCGATCGAGAAGGTCTCGCCGGACGATTGATAGCCATACTCGCGCGCGAGCTCGTCGACGATCTTGATCGCCTCGCGCGCGGTCCTGGCACGCTGGAGGGTCAAGAGCATCAGGGCATCGTAGTCGAGCATCCCCTTGGGATCGCGCAGCTCACGGCGTCCCCCCGTCGTCGTCTCGCCGAGGGAAAGCTGATGTTCGTTCATCAGACCCACGACCGAATACGTCTTCGCCACCTGCTTCACCGGTCCGCAAAGCCGATCGTTCTCCCAGGCGCGGACCTGGATCAGTTCCCCTGCCTGATGCGTCCCGCCGGGCACGTAGAGCAGCTTCGGCATGAACGGGGCATCCGCCGAGTAGGTGACCATCACCGAGCCGTCCTTGGACGCTCCCCGACTCACCACGATGCTCGTGCAGGCCAGGGCGATCGAGCCCCACCCGAAGAGGATAGCCAGAGTCAATGCGGCAGCCGATCGACGCGGTCTCGACATGAGGAATCTCCTTGTAGGTTCCAGCGCCAGGTTCCCAGGCCCGCTTCAGCATACCGACTGGTCGGGGTCGGGTGAAGCATCAAGCTGGATACGACGAATATGGAGCTCGGATCACACGTTTACAGAGTAGGCCGCCCACGATTGCCCAGTCAGTGACGAGGTCATGATGGCATTCCGACGCCGAATTTCGATCCGTTCCATCATGATCATTGTGTTCTTCATCGCCGTGTGCCTCGGGCTGGGGATTCCAGCGGTCGAGGTCTATCGGACGACGGAATACCATGTTCATACCGGCATCGACACTCGTGGTACTCCCACCCTCGCCGGTTGGGCAGGCATTCAACCGCCGTTCTGGCCACGCTACCTGAAGCGACTGGCCGGACGCCCCTGGAAGCGACAGCCCGATTGCGGCTTTGTCACTGGATTCATCGCAGACCGTTGTGAGTTCGCCCACCCGGAAATGGTACTGAGGATCGGAGGCCGGTCCGCCTATCAGTTTGATTCTGACCAGGAAGAACGACTCGAAGCGATCTTGACGGAACGGGCCAACGAAAAGACGTCACCTTAAGTCGTCGGTTGGTGGGTGAAAGCGGGGGGGGCGGGGTCGGGAACGATCGCCTGGACCCGTTGCCGCACCCCTTGACTCCGATTACGATGGTTTATCGATTGGAAGACCTCGTTTCGGAGCCGCGGAATCACGCCGGTGGGCGGCAACCGCCCCCAAGCGCGGCGGTGATGGAGCTCGGAGGGGCCGTTGGACGCGCAGCAGCCAGTAAGAGCCCGACGGCTCAAACACCATCCGCACGCCTCCATCGTCGCGCTAGCGTGTCTCTTGCTCGTCGTCGGGCTTGGCATCGGCGGATTCCTGTGGCCTACGGTTCATTTCTCGTCTAAACGACCAGCAAGCCTCGCGCGCCAGGCTCTCTCCTGGCCGCAGTCCCCCTGGTTGAACGCCCGGCCCGGGGTCAAATATGTCGGCGACGCGGCGTGCACCCACTGCCACCCCGACATCGCCGAGACGTTCCGGCGCCATCCCATGGGACGATCGCTCACTCCGATCGCGTCGGCACCGGCGGTCGGTTCCGCTCGGCCGACCGGGACGACGTCGTTCGGCGTCGCTCCCTCTGTGTTCACGATCGAACGGCGCGATGGACGTGAGATTCACCGTGAAACCGTCCTCGACGGAGGTCACGTGCTGGCGCAAGTCGAGGCCGAGGTCGCGTACGCCGTGGGGTCGGGCGCGCGGAGTATCACGTACCTGGTCGAGCGCGACGGCCGACTGTTCGAGTCGCCCATCACCTGGTACACCCAGAAGCAGCGATGGGACCTCTCGCCGGGCTACGAGAAGATCAGCGCGCATTTCGACCGGCCGATCGATCCCGATTGCCTGTTTTGTCATTCCAACCGCGTCGAGCCCGTCGCCCTCTCCGCGAACCGTTACGAGGAGCCGATCTTCCGGGGCTATGCGATCGGCTGCGAGCGCTGTCACGGTCCCGGCGAGCTCCACGCGCGGCACCAGGAGGCTTCGGGCGGCCGGGACCTGACGATCGTCAACCCAAGGCACCTCGACCCTGTCCTCCGCGGGAACGTCTGCGAGCAGTGCCACCTGGTCGGCGACCGGCGCGTCAACCGCCTGGGCCGAGACGCCTTCGACTATCGCCCGGGCCTGCCCCTGACAGAGTTCTTCGTCAACTACGGTTACACGACCGACGAGGGGCAAAAGCTGGTGGGGCAGGTCGAGCAGATGAAAGACAGCCGGTGCTTCCGCGCGAGCCAGGGCCGCCTCGGCTGCGTGTCGTGCCACGACCCTCACGAGATCCCAGACCCCGAGGAAAAGGTTGCCTACTTCCGCGAGCGGTGTCTGGCCTGCCACGAGGATCACGGATGCAAGCTCCCCGAGACGATACGCCTCGCCAGAGACCGGGAGGACTCTTGCGTTGGCTGTCATATGCCCATGTCGCAGACGGTGGATGCCGTGCACATCGCCGTGAGAGATCACCGGATCCTCAGGGAGCCGAATGCCTGGTTGACCGCGGCAAGACGGAGCGGCTCCCCGTTTCCGCTGGTCCGTCTTAATGGCGATGTCGATCCAAAGCACCTCAAATCGCTGGATCGAGAGCTGGCGATTGCCGTGGTGGCCCAGTGGACGCGGCTGCCCGTTACGCCGCAAACGCGGACGATCGGACCCCTCCTTGTCTCCGCTCTGGACAAAGTCGTCACGGACAATCCCGAAGATCTCGAAGCCTCGCGCATGAAGGCACAGGTCCTGTCGTTCACCGGGCGATACGGGAAAGCCTTGCAGCTCGCCGATTCTCTCCTCAAGTTGAACCCCTCGTACGAGCTGTTGCTGGATGATTACACCTCTTATGCGATCGACCTGAAACGCTACCAGGCCGCGCTGGAACCCGCCCGGCGTGCCGTCGCGCTGAATCCCTGGTCCGCGGCCTGCCGGGAGCGGCTCGCCTTCCTCTCCATGCAGTGTCAGGACTGGAACGGCGCGCGTCACGAAGCGCGCAAGGCGCTCCGTATCAATCCGTTCCTCAGGTTCGCGCGCATGTTTCTGGTGCAATGCCTCCTGCACGACAAGGACATGAAGGCGGCTGACAACGAGTTCGCCACCCTGATCAAGCTGCACGCGGACCAGCGTGAATCGCTCGAGGAGTGGCTCGCCGAACAGCGCCGCCGCTAGGATTGGTGATAGCCCGATCGGGTGGGACGTGCAAATGGGGGCAGGCCATCACTTGATTTGGATCCTGGAACATTGAGCCAATGTTGAGAGAACTCGCCACAGCGACGCGGAGGTTGCCGAAGACGACTTGAAAGACCTGTGCGACTCGATGGTGGAGAGAACGATCTATCTCCAGCGATTGTCAAAGGGGTTTCAGACACACCCCAAACCGTTTGTTGTCAAGGGGATCGGTGGTGGCATCCTGTCAGCAGATCGGTTTTGGGCCTAAGCCTGGACCGGTCGGTGGTTGCGATTCCAGGTTCGAGAGAGCGATTCCGCGATCGAAGGATCGTAGCCCAGGACGAACGACCACCTGAACTTGTCAACCGAGGGCGATTCGGGTTAGTCTGATCGGAATCAAAGTAAGCGTCCGAACCGAGGCGTCTGACACGGAGGTCTCACCACGCCGAGTGGCGAACCTGGACCGGGCAGAGGAGGCTATGGCATGGCCCTCGGCGAATCCACGCAACGAGGGGAGAGCGAGCTCTCGGATTTCCTCAAGCGGATCCAGTCCGGCGACGAGAGTGCCGCGCGCGAATTGCTCAGCCGGTTCGAGGCGGAGGTTCGCCTGGTTGTGCGTCGGCAATTGCCGCGGCTGCTGCGATCGCGGTTCGACTCGCTCGACTTTCTCCAGAGCGTTTGGGGGAGCTTCTTCCGTCGGATGCGCACGGCGCCGACGGAATTCGAGGACTCGCGGCATCTTGTCGCATTTCTGGCGCGGGCTGCGAAGAATAAGGTAATCGACGAATACCGTCGCGCGGCCAGTCGCAAGCATGACATGCATCGGGAAGAGCCCCTTTGGGGCGACGGCCGTCGCCCCAAGGACGTGCCCGACTCGATCGACTCGCCCAGCGAGGTGGCCCAGGCGCACGAGATCCTGATCCGGCTCCGCGAGCTGATGCCCGCCGAGCGGAGGACCATCCTGGAGATGAAGGCCGAGGGCCTCTCCAGCAAGGATATCGGCGATCGGCTGGGGATCAGCGAACGGACGGTCCAGCGTGTCCTCGAGGAGTTGAGACGCCGAATGGAGAGGGAGTGGGGGACCTCGTGATGAGCGTGTCCGCCAGCCGGCGGACGTGGGAGGAGGCGTCGTCGCCTGCCGCGGTTCGTCTGGCCCGAGAGTATGAGCAAGCCTGGCGCGACTCCGAGCACCTCCGACACCGGCCCGATCCCCATGCGTTTCTCGAGTCGGCCGGCGGCGGCGACGGCGTTGGCGCGCGCCTGGCCTTGCTCCGCACGGACCTCTCGCTCCGCTGGGAGTCCGGGGAGAAGGTGGGGCGCAATGGTACATCGACCACCACGCCGACCTGAGCGAAGATACGATCGTCGCGCTGGCGTACGAGGAATTCTGCTTGCGCGAGGAGGATGAGGAGGCCCCGGACCCGGCCGAGTTCTTGACCCGGTACTCTCGGGTCGCAGGCCCGCTGCGCCGCGTGCTGGAGATCCACCAACTCGTCGGCTCGGGTTCGACGGCCACGGCGCTGTTTTCCGAAGCGGCGTCGATGGGGGGAACCGCCGGGGCGTTCCCCGAGGCCGGCCAGATGATCGCGGGGTTTCATCTGGTCGAGGAGCTGGGCCGCGGGGCGTTCGCGCGCGTCTTCCTGGCCCGGGAGCGGCAACTGGCCGACCGCCCCGTCGCGTTGAAGGTCACCCGTCGCGGTTCGCGCGAACCGCAGACCCTCGCCCGGCTCCAGCATACCCATATCGTTCCGGTGCACTCCCACCGGATCGATCGGGCGACGGGACTCCATCTGCTGTGCATGCCCTACTTCGGTCGCACCACGCTGGCCCAGGTCCTCTCGGACTGCCGGGAACGGGATGACCGCTCGGGGACGGCGCTGGTCGAGGCGATCGACCGACTCGAGCCGGGCGACGCCGTACCGGCCGGCCCGTCGGCGGGTCGAGTGGCCCTGACGCTGCGGACTTATGACCAGGCGATCGCCTGGTGGGGAGCCCGGCTGGCCGAGGCCCTGGCGCATGCCCACGATCGCGGCGTACTCCACCGCGACATCAAGCCGTCGAACGTGCTGGTCACCTCCGACGGCATGCCCATGCTGCTGGACTTCAACCTGGCGCGCGAGCCGGTCGCGTCCGACGGCGCGGCCGCCGACGCCGCCACCCTGGGCGGGACCGTCGATTACATGGCTCCCGAGCACCTCCTGGCCCTCGCCGAGGGCGGGCCGGAGGCCGTCGACGGCCGCTCCGACATCTACAGCCTCGGCGTCGTGCTCTTCGAGGCCCTGACGGGACAGCGGCCGTTCGCGTCGCCCCGACGCGGTTCGTCGGTCGTCGAGGCCCTGTTCCGGGCGGCCGACGACCGCCGACGCGCGACCCCCCACCCGCGGGCACTGGAGTCTGAGATCCCCCCGTCCCTCGAGGCGATCGTCCGCCGCTGCCTCGAGCCCGAGCCCAACGACCGATATCCCTCCGCCATCGAGCTGGCCGCCGACCTCCAGGCCGTCTCCAAGGACCTCCCGCTGCCCCACTCGCGCGAACCCTGGGTCAGCCGCATCTCCGGCTGGCTGCGGCGACGGCGACGACGGCTCGCCATGGCATCCGCGATCCTCGTCGCGCTGGCCGCCACCCTCCTCGCCGGCCTCGGCATCCTCCTCGATCGGGACGATACGAGGAAGCTCATCCAGAAGGAATTGGACAAGGGAGTGGCCTCGTTCGATAGCGGCGAGTTCGAGACGGCCCGGAAGCAGCTCGACGCCACCATCGACCTGATCAACCACTTCGACAATCTCGACCCCCGGAAATACCCCTCGCGTTGGCGGGGCTTCCCGACCACGATCAAGGCGGTCGTCGACAAGCTGCGGAACCTCAACTTCGGCCCGAACCTCGACGAGATCCAGACCCGGGCCATGCAGAAGCGAAAACTCGCCGAACGGTTCGCCCAGATCCGCGGCGACGCCGATGCGCTGTTCCAGACCGCCGAGCGGCTCCGGTTCCGCCTCTTGCTGAACCGTCGCCAGTTGACCGAGGCCGGGGTCGAGCTCCAGAACGCGCTGGCCCCCTTCTACGTGCTGACCTCGCAAGATTGGACGAAGCTCGAATATATCGTCGAACTGCTCGACGCCCCGCGCCTCCAGAGGCTCCGGATCGAGGTCAACCAGCTCCTGTTCTTCTGGGTCGTCACGCTCGACGAGTTCGTCTCTTCGGAACAAGGAGCCGGGGACCAGGCTCGGCGGCTGCGGGAGGAGGGGATCGCGAAGCTCGTCGCGTTGTGCGACACCGCTCTGGCGTTCGCCACGCCGAAGGAGCCCTGGCGTGCGCTGCGGGCCTGGGTGCAGCGCTCCCGGAACGCTCGGGACGGTCTGCTGGATCGGCCATCGGGGCGGGATAGCCCCTCTTTCAAAGGCGAGCCCCACGAGATCGGCGCCGAGAAATCGGCCCTCGCGTCGTTCCAGTGGGCCCTGCTCTGCCTGCGCAACGATCAGAGAAGCCGGGCGATCCAATGGATGCGCCATGCCGTCCGGCTCGAGCAGGACAATTATTGGTATCAGTTCTACCTGGCCTACGTCGCGGACCAGGATAGTTCGATGGATGAGGCGTTGACTCATTACGCCATCGCGCTGGCCCTCAAGCCGAAGAGTCCCTGGGTGCGATTCAGCCGGGCACGACTCTACCGTTCCAAGGGGAACTGGGCCGATGCGATCGAGGACATGAACGCCGCCCTCGACGAGCTGCGCGGACAGCCCGAGGCTCGGAAAGTGCACCTGGAGCTGGGGTATTTGTACCAGGAACTGGGCAATTTCGCGCATGCTCGTGCCGAGTACGACCATGTCACCAGGTTGGATAGCACGGACGTTCTCGCACGGGCCGCTCGCCTGAATCGGGCCAATCTCGACGTCGAATCCGGGGCGGTCGATCGCGCTCAAGTCGAATACGATGCCTTGCTGAAGCTGGACCTCGGCGACACGGTGGTCCGTCACAGCCGGGCACTGCTGGAACTTCGACGCGGTCAGGCAGCATTGGCGGAGAAGGACCTGAGCGCGTTGTTGGAGATGGGCTTTTCTCTGAAGCATCCCGGCGAGATCCTGGCGGCGCGGTCGCTGGCCCGACTCCTCCAGGGCCACACCGTGGATGCGCTTTCGGACGCGGCCGAGGCGCGTCGGGTTTACCGGTGTCCGGCCCATGAGCGGCTCTGGCAACGCGGCGCTGCTGGCCGACCGGCGGTTCGAGGAGCTCCAGCTCGACCGGCCCGACGCCATCGCCCTGATGCCGATCGGCGGCCAACGGCTGCACGCCGACCTCCGCGCCGCGGCCGACGGACTGGCGCAGCGTGGCTGCCGGACGGGATCGGGCCGCCTTTCGGTCAACGCTGACCCGGGCCGTCATCCTCGCCGCGCTCGGGGACCAATCCGCGGCTGTCGCCTCCTCGGGCCGCGCCATCGCGTTGTCCCAGTTCTCCTCGTATGCCCACCTGATCTGTGCCCGGGTCCTGTCCTTCGGCGGCGACCGGGTCGCGGCGGCACGGCATGTCGACTTCGGGCTGACCATCCAGTCGGACGAGCCCGGATTGATCGAATTGCATGGGGCCCTGCGCCAGGCCGGCGGCGATCCGAAGGGCGCCATCGCGGATTACGATCGGGCGATCGCCTCGGGCGCACTGGAAGGTGTTCACGTGCGCAAGGCCTCCGCCCTGATGATGCTCCAGGATACCAACGCGGCCGTCCGGGAGTGGTCCCTGGCCCTCCTCCGCGATCCCGAGCTCCCGGAGGCGTTCCTGGGTCGAGCCCGGAGCCACATCCGGCTCCGCCATTGGGACCTGGCGCTGGCCGACCTGGAACAGGCTGCCTCCTGGGCCCATGCCGATCCCAAGATCGAGGTCGCCATCGCGGCCTCTTACCTGATCTGTCTGGGCCAACGGCCGGACCGGCTCCCACGCTTTCTCACAATAACCCGGCGGGCCGCCGCCCACATCTGGCAGTCCCGGGACGGACGCCCTCGACTGGCCTCCGCAATGGACTGAAAGATGCGAGAAGATCGGAAGATTCCTGATTTTAAATTTAATGAACATAACAAGTAGTTCTGAAATGTCATTGCCTGAGCATTCTATGTTGAATATGTGATCTTGAATCAAATCTTTCACTTCCGCCGGCGCTTCTTCGCCTTGGCTTTGGCCTTTCTCTTCTTGCGCTTGGCGGTCGAGTCCGCCGGGCTCGGGGCGGGCCGGGCTGGCTCGTCGGAAGATCGGGCTCGCCCCCGCTGGGAACCCCGCCGCACCGGTCCGTCGGCGCGACCGGTTGGAGAGTTCGGCTCCGCGCCGGCGCGCGCCCGGCTCCGGGACCCTGAGAGGGGCGAATCCTCCAGGACGAGATCGAGCTCGCGGCGATCGACTTCGACATGGGCGATCCGGACGATGGCGCGGTCGCCCAGCCGGTGGCGGCGACCCGACCTGCGCCCGACCAGCGTGTGCGTGCCGGACTCCAGGTAATAGTAGTCATCCGCCAGGGACGTGACGTGGATGAGGCCCTCGACCGGCAACTGCGTCAGCCGGCAGAACAGGCCGAAGTCCTGGACGCTCACGATGACCGCCTGGAACGAGTCGCCGATGCGGGTCTCCAGGTAGGAGAGGAGTTTCACGCGGATCAGCTCGCGCTCCGCGGCGTCGGCCCGCCGTTCGGTGCGCGTGCAGTGCTCGGCCAGGACGATCAGCTCGTCCAGCCGGTTCGCGGGCTTCTTTTCTTCGAGCCAGGCGAGCAACTGGCGATGGACCTGCAAGTCCGGGTAGCGGCGGATCGGCGAGGTGAAGTGGCAATAGTCCGCGCTGGCCAGCGCATAGTGTCCTTCGGCTTCCGGCGTATAATTGGCCTGCTTCAGACTGCGGAGCAACCCATAGTGAACCGCGTACTCTTCCGGCCGGCCGGCCGTCTCCTTCAGGACGCGTTGGAGCTCGAAGCGGCTCTGCGGCAACTCGATGGCCAGGCCCAGGCTGCGGGCGAATTCGGCGAACTCGTCGAGCTTGAAGGGCTCGGGGTCGGGATGGGCGCGCCGGAGGAAGAGGATCCCCTGCGCGCCGAGAGTCGTCGCGACGGCCTCGTTCGCCGCGAGCATGAATTCCTCGATGACCTGGTGGCTCTCGTCGTGAGAGGCGAGATGCGCGCCGGTGACCTCACCCTGGTCGCCCAGCTCGATCCCGACCTCGGGAAGGTTCAACTCCAGCGCCCGCGCTCGAAGCGACGATTGCGGAGGATCATGGCCAGCTCGAGCATCTCGCCTAGCATGCGGGCCACCGCGGGGGCGACACCGTGATGAGCCGCCGCGGGGGCCTTCATGACCGTCAGGGCCTGCTCGTAGGTAAAGCGGTGGTCGACCCGGATCGCCGAACGAGCGAACCGCTTCGAAGTCAGGATCCCCTCGCTGTTGAACTCGAGGAAGGCACTGACGGTGTACCGCGTGCGACCGGCCTGGAGGCTTGCAAGACTGTTCGAGAGGATCTCCGGAAGCATGGGGATGACGCGATCGGGCAGGTAGACGCTCGTGCCGCGGTCGCGAGCCGAGCGGTCGAGGGGGATCCCGCTCGGACGAAATGCGACACGTCGGCGATGTGCACGCCCAGGCTCCAGTAACCTTGTTCGTCGCGCGCGAGGGAGATGGCATCGTCGAAGTCGCGCGCGGTGGCCGGGTCGATCGTCACGCAGAGGAGATCCCGGAGGTCCTCGCGCGGCCCGATCTCGGCTTCGTCGAATCGCTTGGCCTGATCGCGCGCCTCATCGAGGACGTCCTCATCGAAGGTGTCGGGGATGTTGAACGCGCGGATGACCGTCAACGTATCGACGCCCGGCATGCCCCGCTGGCCGAGGATCTCGGTGATGACCCCCTCGCCTTCCTGGTACGGACTGGGGTATCGGACGATCTCGACGGCCACCTTGTCGCCGGGCCTGGCTCCCTTGGCGCCCGGGTCGCCGACGTCGATGGGGTCGTGAAACGTCGTGCCGTCGATCCGGACGAATCCGAAACCGGCTTCCTCGAAATACGTGCCGACGAAGATCCCCGAGGCCCGCGCCAGGATCTGGACGACCCGCCCCTCATCGTTCATCCCAGGCCGACGCGCTGCGCTTGGTGATCTTGACCGCGACCTCGTCGCCGCTGGAAGCATCGCCGGCCGCCTCGGGCGCGATGTAGATCGACTCCAAACGCGCGGACGTCGAATGGGGGCGGACGAACCCGAATCCCCGGGCCGAACGGCGGAAGAGCCCGACGATCATCCCCGCTTGATCGGGCCGGCGCAGGGTCTTGTCCTTGGCCAGGTCGAGCTTCCCCTCCTTGATCAATCCTTTGACCGTGGCGCGAAACTCGGCGTAGTCGTCGGCATCCATCTGGAACCGACGCGACATCGCCTTGAGCGTGATCGGCTTGTAACCCGGTTCGGAGACCAGCTTCAAGACATCTGCGGCGAAATCGGCCATCTCCGCTCGCTCCGGTCGCTGAGTGTTCCGTGTTCAGTTGACGAATCGTTGACCCACCGAGTCGGGCGGCAGGGATTCGCAGACGCACGCTGGGTCCCGTCGGACGTTTCCCACACAAGGCGACGACTGAGTCGAGTGCAGGAAGGATGCCCCCGATCACGCGAGGGAGAGTCGGGTCGCTCTCCGCGCGGGTATCGGGTGCCTTTCCTCCCATCGATCCGCTTCGATTTGATCCATGCAATCTAGAATTCACACACGTCGCCTCAGCCCGATCCTCGGCTTTCTGGGGGCGCCGAGCGGGCCGTTGGTCACCCGAACTCCGCCGTGGAAGTTCTCCCGATTGTGACGAACTTGCCGTGTAAGGTGTTAAGCGCGATTTCCTCGGTTGAGTTGATTTCACCGATTTCGCGATTTCTTCCGGTCCGGCGGTTTATGCGGCCTGTTGGCTTCGTTCGCGCGATTTCGATATCGAGGTTGGGAATGGTCACGCAATCGATACATTCCGGATAACCGTGGCTTCGATTTCGAAGTTTCCGATGTCGGGTTCGTTCGCGCGGTTTCGATATCGAACTGGGGGACTCGCGAATCGATACATTCCGGATAATCGTGGCTTCGATTTCGAAGTTCTGAGGATGAGAAACGATTTGAGGGTTGCTCCAGGAACCCGGTTCGACATAAGATAGCATGCACGCTTAGTTCCATTCTCACAGTTATGGTGACGCCTAAAATCATGAAGCTCTTCGTCGTTTGGGTCTGACATGTGCGAGCTCGGATTCGTTCGTCGGCTCTCAAATATCGATCATGTTCTGATGGTGGCATCCATTCGATCTTGGTTGAGTTTGTGCGTACTATTACTGGGTGGATGCAACGCTATGTGCTGTCGCTTTTCCCGCCTCGGGGCCCCGATCTCGGCGAATCATGCGGGAAGGCAACCTCAGAAGGCTTGAGGACGGAGGACTTGTTATTAGTTAGGATGCCGCAACTTGGAAAAAACGAGAACGCATTTCGGCCAAAATGAGCAAGAATCTTGACCTAACTCTCTATAATATAAGGGAATAATTTTCTTGAAAAATTCTATCTGCCGGTGGATTGGCGCGAGCGCGCGGTCGATCTGCGACTTCGATGACCCAGGAGCGGATCGGCCGGGCCTCCGGCGACGGTCAAGGCCAGCGTCGCTGGCGGGCGCGTCGAATTGTTTGTGAGATCATGGAGATTACTCATTCTGCCGGGAGTACCAACAGTCCCCTGTTTCTGCAGCCTTTTGTGTACCGAGGCGGTTGTACGGAGGCGAATACGCCTCCCATCCTTTAGTTGGCTTGAATGCCTGCCAGTATTGGCTATAATAGGAATGGTCTGAAATCGGCGGTACGGGACTCAAGAGGCTGGGAGGAACTGGGCGGCCTCCCGTGAGGCCCTCGCGGCCGGCGTCAGGTTCAGAGGAAAGACATCAGCATCCTGCTGGGTCAGCTAGCTGTCGCGACCCGAGGGAAGCGGCCTGGACGCATTAGCAGGCAGGTCGTTCGTTTCGGCGGGAGAGAGATTCCCGGGTTGCAATCGGCCCCCCATGGCGCCTCTCGATCCGCCGAGGCCAGCGATGTGTCCTGACTCGCGAGCGTAAGCGCGTGCTGATGGTCGGTGGAGGGCTCGCCCATGAGGACATTCTCCGACCGGATTCGACGCTACGGGTTCGCCGTGATAATCCTCGCTCTGGGCGTAGCGGTGATGAACATCCCGGCGATCCGGGACGGGGCGGGGACGCCGATCCTCGTCTATTTCTTCGGCGTCTTGCTCTCGGCCTGGTACGGCGGTCTCGGGCCGGGACTGATGGCCACCGCCGTGATCGTCCTGCTGACCTCACACACATCCTTCCCCTACTGGCGGATCGTGCGGCTGGTCCTGGGCATCGCCAGCGGGGTGTCGATCAGCGCCCTGGCCGAGGTCCTGCACGCCGCCCGGCGGCGGGCCGAGCGGAACGAGCAGCGGTTCCGTGCCTTGATCGAGAGGGGCTGGGACGTTATCTCGGTCGTCTCCGCCGACGGGATCGTGAGGTACGCCAGCCCGACCGTCACGCACACGCTGGGCCATGCCCCCGAAGATCTCGTCGGCCGCGACGCACTCGAGCTGATCCACCCGGACGACCGGGGGCGGGTCGGCCGCCTGCTCGACGAACTGCGGGGGGAGCCCGGTGCCAGCCGGGGCGTGGACTACCGGATCCGGGACAAGAACGGGACCTGGCGGTGGCTGGACGGCACCGTCACCAACCTGCTCAACGACGCGGCCGTCGCCGGCATGGTCTGCAACGTCCGCGAAATCACCGGACGGAAGCGGGCGGAGGAGGCCCAGCGGCTCCTGGCCGAGGCGGGTGCGGTTCTGTCCTCGTCGCTCGACGACGAGGCCACGCTCGACGCCCTGGCCTGCCTGGCGGTGCGACTGCCGGTCGACCTCTGCCTGATCGACATGATTCAGGAGAACGGGACGGTCATCCGGGCGGCGGCCGCCCACGCCGACCCGGCCAAGCAGCCCCTGGTCGACGAACTGCGGCGCTACCCGCCCGACCCTCAAGGCCCCCACCCGGCGATGCGGGCCCTGCGGAGCGGCCGTGCCGAGGCGACCGAACAGGTCGATGATGCCACCCTGGCGGCGACGGCCCGCAATGCCGCGCACCTGGAGGTCCTCCGGCGGCTGGGTTTCGCGTCGTACCTGTGCATCCCGCTGACGGCGCGGGGGCGGGTGCTGGGCGTCGTCACCCTGATCCACACCGACAGACTTCGCCGCTACGACGCGTCCGACCTGACGCTGGCCGAGGAGTTGGCCCGCCGCGCCGCACTGGCCGTGGATAACGCCCGTCTGTACCGCGCGGCCCGACAGGCGCGGCAGGAGGCCGAGGCGGCCGACCGGGCCAAGGGGCGCTTCCTGGCCGTCCTCAGCCATGAACTGCGTACCCCGCTTTCCCCCGTCCTGATGGCCGTCTCGGCGCTGCTCGACGAGGACGAGATGCCCGGTCTCCGCCCGACGCTGGAAATGATCCGCCGCAACGTCGAGCTGGAAGCTCGGCTGATCGATGACCTGCTGGACGTTACCCGGATCGGTCGCGGGAGCCTCCATCTCGACCTCCGCATCGTCGACGCTCACGATGCCGTCCGCCATGCCGTCCAGAACTGCCTCGGTGAAATCGAAAAGGGCCGGATCGCGCTGAGGTCGGACCTGACTGCTGCCGAACACCACGTGGAAGCCGATCCGGCACGGCTCCAGCAGATCATCTGGAACCTGATCGGCAATGCCACGAAGTTCACCCACCCCGGCGGTTCCATCGTCGTCCGCTCCCGCAACCGGCTCCCCCGGGTGCCTGGCGGCCGACCGCGCCTCGAGATCGAGGTGGTCGACAACGGAGCCGGCATCGAAGCGGAGTCCCTGACCCGGATCTTCGAGCCATTCGAGCAGGGCGAGGTCTCTCCGCGTCATCGCGGCGGGTTGGGGTTGGGACTGGCGATTGGCAGGGCGCTGGCCGAGGCCCATGGCGGCCGGCTGACCGCGACAAGCCTGGGGTCAGGTCGGGGCAGCACCTTCGTGCTGGAGCTACCCACGATCACGCGGCCCGCCGTCGTGAAGCCGCCCTCGGGCTCGTTCCCCTGCCCCCTGCCGCAGTCGAGGGGACTAAGAATCCTCGTCGTGGAGGACAACAAGGACACGCTCAAGTGTCTCGCCCTGGTGCTGGGTGCGCGTGGCTATGAGGTGACGGTGGCGGAACGCCTTTCGGAGGCGCTCCTGGCCGCGGCCGACCCCTCTTTGGACCTGCTGGTCAGCGACATCGAGCTGCCCGACGGGACGGGGTTGGAATTGATGCGGCAACTGCGCGGGAGGGGACTGCCGGCGATCGCGATGAGCGGGTACGGGTCGGAAGAGGACGTCCAGGCGAGCCTGGATGCGGGGTTCGCCGCACACCTCACCAAGCCGGTCGACCTGACCCGGCTCATCACCGCGGTCCACAATGCCACAGGCGCCGAACGCGGGACTCGGGTCGAGGGGGTCGGCTCCGCGATCGTGACCTCACAAACCGTCGAACTATTTCCGTGAAACCCGGCGATCACTGGCTCGGCACATCTCAACGCCGATCATCGCGGAGGCGTAATTCGTCTCGAAAAGTCGTTACGGGAAGCGTATCCACTACAGTAGAACGCACCGAGAGATGAAGTCCAATATCCATCCATACGCCTGAGTCAAGCAACCTTTCGTTTGGTCTACTGCCCCGCCGTCACCAGCTAGCCGGTTTGCGAATTCGACTCTCATCGCACCCGGCCCCGCACCGATACCGGAACCGCCTTCCCTCTTCGCTGCCGCCGAGGCCCGGCTCCGCGACCTGGTGGACCGGGGACGCCTCGGCAACCTGCAGGGCTAGCTCGACGCCTTCACCGGTCCGCCCCGCGACCGCGGGTGGACGGGCGTCGCTGACGACCTGAAACCCGCTGCCTCCCGTTAGAGCCACGCCATCTTCGCCGCAGAGCCCGAAAGCCTTGACGCCTGCCGGATCGTGATGGAAGCCTTCTATCTCGACCGCAACGAGCGGCAGACCTACAGGCTCGAACACACCCCTTCGGGCTGGCCCGTCGCCGCGGTCGACCTGGTGCGCAGCCGGTCGCCGGACAAGACGTACGGCTCCCCCGTCAGCTTCGCTGTCTCCCACAGAGTGACGGTGCCCGTCGCGGAGCCGGGGCCGGAGTGAACCGCGTCGGACGCGGAGCGCCACCCTCTTGCTGAACGGTCCGTCCCCGGCGCGAGGCGCATCGATCTGAGTGGGAAAACATTTCCCAACCCGTTCCCAGCCTTCATGTGCCCGGAACTGGAAACCAAAGGCCCCCGGCCGATCGTGCCGCGTGCGCCTTCGGTCTGGGTGTTCCGGTCGTACCGTGGCCAGTTCCATGTTTTTCGTGGCGACCCTTTGACGCCAAGTTCGTCGCAATTCAATAATGCAGGATTAGAGTGAGTCGCTTGGCCCGACGATGCCGATGCCCACGCTCATCTCGCAGTTGTTGGGGTGCTGGGTTTGATGACTCCGTCATGACCGGGTGTGCTGGCTAATCACAGATCGAGGGTATTCCTCTTGAGGTTGGATCGATGACGCCTTCATCCGGACCGATCTCCGCCGCTCGTCCCGGCATCTCGTCCCGCGTGATCCAGGGCTTTTTCCCCGGCGGGCGCCCCAAGACACTCCAGCCGTCTCCCGCCCTTGCTGCGCCGGTTCGGCCGCAAGTGGCGGCCTCGGTCCAGTCGCGCCCGGATTCTCCGCCGGCTCCGATCCTGCCTGGCCGTGCCGCCACCGGGGCTCATCAGCCGGCGATCCGCCCCGGTCAACCACCCCGCGTGATCCTCCCAGCCAAGCCGCAGCCCGGCGCCCTTGTGCCGGCGATGCCGCCACGCCCGCAATTGCCCCGGCCGATCTTGCCGGCACCGGCAACCCCGACGGCTGTGCAACCCCAGGCTGGCAATGCGTTTGCTCTGCCGGCGAATTTCATGCTCAAACCGCACGGTAGCGGCCAGCCCCTACCCGAGCCGATCCTGAGGAAGATGGAGGCATTCTACAACACCAGTTTCGCGGATGTCCGCGTGCACGTCGGACCCGAGGCCACGGCCATTGGTGCGCTGGCCTTTACTCACGGCTCGGACCTTTACTTCGCACCCGGCCAGTACAATCCGCAGTCGATACAGGGCCAACACCTCCTCGGTCACGAGTTGACGCACGTGGTGCAGCAGAGGGCGGGTCGGGTGCGTAATCCGCTAGGCTCGGGACTGGCGGTCGTGCAAGACCCGGCGCTCGAGGCCGAAGCAGACCGAATGGGGATGCGGGCGGCGTCGGCGCCCCTGCCAATCCCGGCGAAGATTACGGGGAGCGGATCGGTCGCTGGTTTGGCTTCCCGGCCGAAGACCGTCGCGGCGAATGGGGCGATCTTGCCAGCGCGCGTTGTGGATCATGCTTCGGTCCAGCGGAGAACTGGACCGATCCTTGCTCGAAGGCCCGGCGTGGTGGCAAAGAAATCGAACTGCGCCCCCATTTCCGGTCCCCCGAGAGTGGTCCAGAGGGTTACACTCAAGGAAATGTTCGATGAATTAAAAGCTGATATAGACCAACTAGCTAGTTTTTCAAGCTGGCTCAAGGCTCGCGCCGGAAACGATACGGCCAATTGGGATCGGCTGCTCGAAACCATGAGCAAGGAAGAAGTTAGGTCTTCGGCCGCGGAGTATTCTGATCGTGCGCGATCGGAGTCCGTCGAACCCACGATTGACGACATTTGCTCCGGAAGAATGGAGATGCCCAAATCGCCTGGAGTTGAAATTGACAAGTTGCTGCAGGATTCTCCGCATGTCTCGGAGTACATCATCGAACAAGTCAAAAGTGGGAAGAAGGTAGCGGGTGACGTTGTCGTGTTGAAAGACGCAGAATTCGCTAAACGGCATTGGGAGGATTGGCTTCATCTTAATGGCCATCTGCTAATCGGCAAGTCAAAGGATGTCATCGAGACTGTTCGCATGCGGGAGGCGAGCAAAATCGACAGGGTCCACGGTTTCCAGAGCGACAAAGATGGAAAGATCTATCTTCGACCAAACAAAGTCGGCTTCCGTATCGCAGTTCATGAAGCTGTACACAAGTTTGGAGGGGCGGGTTTCGCGAGTGCTCTGGGGCACTTGATGAACGAAGGCGCGACAGATTATATCGCCATGCTTGTGTGTGCTCAGATTGGGGCGGAGATCGAAACCGGCTACTATTCAAAAGAGAAGAAAATGTTGATGGAAATACTCGGGTCGCTACGTGTCAATGACAAGGAGCTGCTCGACGCTTATTTCCGAGATGATCCTTCATTCCTCAATAAGCTCGTGAGTAAGATCGGTCCTACGGCAACCGTGGAATTCAGAAAGGCAAAAACCGTAACGGAGGCGGTTGGCATATATAATAAAGCTCAACTGAATCCTTATTAAGAGTCTGTCCCAGAAGGGCGAGCGGGGGCGTCAGCCCCCTGTCCGGTGAGCGACGGACCTCCAAGACAGGGGGCTGACGCCCCCCGCTCGCCCGGACCCGCCCCTTCTGGGACAGACTCTCAGCTCATGCTGGCCTCGATTTGCAGGCTGCTTAACTTGGAGGAAACTGCCCCGTGAGGAGAACCTCAAGCTCGTCAAGGTTCGGGTCCGCTAACCTCGTTAAGCTTCGGGTCTATTGACAGCGATTGCCGATGACGCTTTGACCAGATCGTTGCTCACTCTACCTCCGGTTTCTCGGCCTTTGCCCTCTTCACCTCGACCTGGAATCCTTGATCTGCATTTATCAGTTTCATTAGCAACTCCGTGTTACTTTGGTTCAACTCAGCAATTTAAGCGTTCAGCTCGGCCCTGAGATTCGGCCCAAGGACTTACGAATTCCATACGATGAGCCTAGGTAAGGAATCGAGCAACACCAGGGCGAAGACCAAGACCGCGATCACGATCAAGAGCATCAGCGTCCTCGGCCAGAAACGTCGCATGGCACCACCTCGAATCGAACATGACGGCGTAGGCCAATTAGCTCGGCGACCGTGCGGCCGTCCTTGGCATTGGTCATCGACGCTCACCGGCACTAGCCAATCGGAGAATTCAAGGTCGTCCAGAAAAAAACGATCGCTCCGTCACTCGAAAAGGTGCCAGGTGGACTCGCCGTTGTTCCTGGTGAAACTCGCAACATGTTCATATCCGCCGGGGATTGGTTGGCCGGTAGCGATCAGGCGGTAATGCCTTTCGATCAGGGGGCTTTCTGAGTTCACTATGGCCCAGAGGAAAGGCTGACCGTTCTGCGATCCGACCATCACGATTTTGGCGACAAGGGGCATCATGACGGTGATCTTGTCTTCGCGGGTTGTATCAAGTGAGTACTTGTGGATGGTCTTCACTTCGGCCCCCTCCATTTGAAGTTTCTTCGCCTCGAAGAACGTCTTTCCACCCTGAACTTGATGCGGGATCAGGCTCCGGCTGGGATCGGTAAGTCGATCAGCCCTCAGATTCTAGGCTCCGTCGGGAAACAGCAAAACCGCAGATTTGGGAACCCGAGTAGGACAACGCACTTCAACGTAGCCTCCACATATCATTGGACATCAAATCGGAATCCGCTCGACGATGTTCCGCGTGACTTCCTTCTTCCGCCGGTCGTAAAGCGTCGTCGTTCGCGGCTCCGCATGCCCGGCCAGGTATTGCATGTTTTCGATCGGCACCCCCTGCTCCAGCAGCGAGGTGATCGCCGTCACCCGGAACGAATGCGGCGACAGCCCGGCGTCTTTCAGCCGCCGCTTGACCAGCTCGCAAATCCGCTCGGTACGCAGCGGTTTCGCCGCCAACTTCCAGCTCCGGCCGTTCGACGCCCCGAACAGCGGCGAATCCTTGGCCTCGCCGGCGATGCCCGCCGCTTCGACATACGCCAGTATAAATTTGTCCAGATCGTGACGCACCGGAATTTCCCGGCTCTTGCCACCTTTTTCCTGGAACCGCAGCACGTACTGCGTCCCGTCGTTCTGGAAGTCGCTCAGCCGCAGCTTGGCGACCGCCCCGGCCCGGCAGGCGGTATAGGCCAGCGTAGCGAGAATCGCCCGATCACGTAAGCCCACCACATGGCCGGTATCGACCGACCGCAGCCGCGTCCGAGCCTGCTCGATGGTGATTTCCGGCGTCTTGCCCACGATCACCTGGTCCTTGACGCCACGCACCGACGCTGCCGGGTCGAGGATGCCGACATGCCGGTTCACCGGCCGGTCGAAGAAGCCGCGCAGCGCCGCCAAATGCTGGTTACGCTTGGCGGGAGAGCCGCCCGGGCCCACGATATACCGGCCGACCATCCCCGGCGTGACGCTGGCCAGCTCCACCCCCTGCCCCTCGGCCCAGCCCAGGAACGCCTTGACCGCCCGCAGATAGGCTTTCTGCGTATGCGGGTTGTGGTGCTCGGCAAAGAGAAATTCCTCCCAGGCGAAGCGTGCCGCCCCCCCTGCCCGCTCGACCAGTTCCGGCAGCAACGCCGATGCGACGATGACCGGGCCGTTCGCTGCCGACACGTTCACCAGTTCGCTACTCACCCTCTATCCCCTCCCTAATTACTCGTGCTTCGGCGTCCGACTGTCGGTGTCCCTCGCCTCGGTCGCCGCCGAGCTTCCGTTTCGATCGTTTTTGCCAACTCTTTCATCGCTTCAATCTCGCGGTCTAGCTCTGCATCTTCCGGCTCTTGCCGTTGGGTCCCTCCTGGACTTCGTCTCGCCACCAACCGTCGTAGCAGTGCCTCCTCCCGTTGCTGCTTGAGGTAGACCGGCCAGGACTGAGCCAAGCGGGCCTGGAGTTTGGCCTCGCGGCGGCCCGCCTGCTGCTGTTGCACCGCCAGGGCGACGACCAAGGCCGCGATCACGATCAGGAGCATCAGTGTGCTCAGCCGGAATCGTTTCATGGCACCGCCTCGAATTTGACATGACTGCGTACGTTTTGATGGCCAATGCTAACTTCCCCAGTAAAAAGAATCACTTGGTATCATGGATGCAATGACGACCGGTGGGGCAACGCCGCCCGCCTGTGTTAAGCTGAGACCTCAAGGAGAAACTATCGTATGACGATCCATTTACCCGCCGAACTGGAGTGGTTCGTCCATAATCAAGTCCTCGCAGGGCGCTATCGCTCCGAGGACGATTCCACCCGCGACGCGATGGAGCAACTCCGCAGCCACGTCCCGACGCCGACAACCGGCCCCCGGATGACCGAAGCGGAATTCAAGCAACACCTCCTGAAATCCGGCCGCATATCGAGCCTGCCCACTCCTGCCGATCCCGCGTCGCGCCCGGCCTTCCAGCCCATCGCCTTCGAGGGTGAACCACTGTCTGAGCACGATCATCCGAGAGTGGCGCTGACGCATGGCCGCGTTCACCTTCGATGACGGCGGCATCGTCAGCGAGACCTCACGGAAACCGGCAGCGGATGGGTTCAGGGCCTCGCCGATCCCGCCGCGGCCCACGAGGTTTTCCTGACGCGACTCACGCGCCGCGCCCGTCCTAGCCATCCGGCTCTGCTGATGACTCCCACGTGCGTCGTCGCCGCGTCGGTGGCGACCCGCAGCGGTACCTGGTTCCGCGGAGCGGATCGCTACACGCTGAGCAATCCGTCGCCATTTTGGGGCGCGATGTCACCTGCAGGGCAGGTATAACCGCCCATTCGGTAAATGGCGCTGCTGGGATCCAAAGAAACCTCAGCAGTGAATCCAGATATGTTGAATCAGGCCATCTGCACGCCAGCGGGCGTCAGGCAAGGCGCCCCGGCAGGCGGTCTATTATGATGCAGTCATCATTTGGGCAGCATCTGATCGTCCCCGGGCCCGTTCCGCCGCATTCAAGGCAATAGTAGGCAAAAGGGTCATTGCAGTTGACCGAGCCCGGCCCTTCCCCAATCCGCAGTGCGGGTATTAGGGAAGCTCGGCTAGCATCCTCTGCGGCCGCACGCCCGTAATCCTGCGTGCTCGTTCTGTAAAGCGAGGCTGCCGCGGTAAATCCCGGCATGGACATTTTAGCTACCTCCACTGCCAACAGATTCAGGGCGAATATATCACTTCCACAGGCCTGCCGTAAAGGGTGCGCCTCGATTTCAAACGATTCTGTCTCAAACCACTTCCGTACCCGCGCGGATTTGACAAACGGCCTCGCCGGAAGCTTAACGCCGAGGGTTATCCGACCAATTCGTCACTCGGCACGTTGACGGGCGTGCCGGAGGTACTCAGCGAGATCGGTGTGGCCGAAATGTTCGGCCCAATCTTCCGGCAGACCATCGACCTTGGTGTCCCGCACGGCGGGATCAGCCCCGTGTTGTAACAACATATCAGTCATCTCCCGCCGGCCTTGGAATGCAGCGTAATGGAGCGGCGTGCCCGCGTAGTCAAAACCTACGGGGATAAGGTTGACCTGGGCCCCCTGATCCAACAAATATTTTGCCACTTCCACACGCCCCCATGACGCCGCATAGACGAGGGCATTTCCGAGCATTTGCTGGCGGTCGCGCCGCAAGTCTGCCGGTATCGCCTTATGGTCAAACGGCCAGTCGATTTCTCCGGCCGCCGCCGTCAACATGCCCTGCTCATCGAAACAGCGGGCGACCTTCTCCAGGTCTCCGACCCCGGCCGCGGTGCGGAGGTTGTCGGCGACGGCTCCCCGCCGGAGCAGGAGCGACAGGATTGCCTCGTGCCCGAAATACAGGGCTTCCTCCAAGGGCGACCAGCGGCCGTTACCCTCGATCCTGGCTCCCAGGTCGAGCAATTTCGCGACCGCGCGTTCGTTGTTGCACCCGCACGCCGCGATGAGCGGGTCGGTCAGTTCGGCACCATGATCTGCCAGGAGGTCAATCAGCTTTTCCAAGGTATCAACCGGTGGCATGGTAAGTACGAGGCATTGCAGGAGCGTCGGATGGTCCTCCGCATGGGAGACTGCTGCCGCCAACCCGGCGTCCGCCTCTAACAGCGAGGCCAAATTCTCGACATCGCCTGCGGCGAGTGCCGCCTGTGCCGGATGAAATTTCTCATCCATGTTTTCGATCCTCGAATCAAAACCCTATATCATCAAATCGAAATCCTCTCCACGATGTTCCGCGTCACTTTCTTCTGCCGCCAGTCGTAAAGCCCGGTCGTCCTCGGCTCGGCATGCCCGGCCAGGTATTGCAAGTCCTCGAGCGGAATCCCCTGGCTGAGCAAATCGGTGATCGCCGTCACGCGAAACGAATGCGGCGACAGCCCGGCATCTTTCAACCGCCGCTTCACCAGGTCGTCGATCCAGTCGGAATCCAGCGACTCGGGACTACCCGGTTTCCGCCCGCTCCGCCGGTCTCGACCGTGATTCGCGACGTTGCGCCAGCAAACGGCCGAGGAAACCGCCCAGCATCGCGAAGAGGAGCGAGAGGATCATGCGACCGATCTGGGCGAAGTTGCCGATCTTCGTCTGCCGCCGGTGCACCAGCTCGAGGTATTCGAATTGTGTGAGGACCGGAGGAGTTGGAGGCGTCAGGTCCGCGGGCGTCTGACCGGGTTTCACCGTCACGGTCTGAATCGCTTGCACCGGGGGCATGGTCGATTGCGACGGCGGTAATACGGGGGCTCTGACCTCGGGGAAAATCGCCTCGGCAACGTCACTCAGGCCCGCCGTCAGGTCGTGGCCGAACTGGCCGCCGACCCAGTCCCAGTTCACCAGCAGCAGGTAAGTCCAGCCGAACAGGGCGAATCCGGACGAGATCGCACGGTCGGTCCCGTCGCTCAGGCGGGCGCTCGAAGATGGCCGCCAGGAGGAGGGCAAGCGTGACGGTCGCCGCGGACGCCGTCCAGAAGGTCGAGGCCGAGACCATCCCGGCGAGGCCCAGTGCGATGACCCCGATGATCCCCATCAGGGCTGCCAAGGAGATTCGGAATGATGGCATCGCAGGGTCCCGTGGCCGAGAGTGGTCCGCGAACGTGAGATCAGAGCTCTGCCCCGCCGTCGCTCCCGTTCGCGTTGGGGTTGCCCTTGAACAACCGTCGGCCCAGGTTCTGCTGGAACGGCGTCCAGCTCGAGTCGCGGCTGGGATCGTCGCGGATCTCGCGGCTGAACGCGTGGATCTTGGCGTCCAGGTTGTCCAGCAGGTGGAGCGCGATGGCTTCGAGGGTCATCGGCAATTTCGGGCTGCCGTACTCGAAGTTGCCGTGGTGGCTGACGATCATGTGCTTGAGGCGCAGGAGCAGCTCGGGGGGGAACGGCTCGCCCATGAGCTCGGCACAACGCTCGACCTTCTCTGCCAGCATCTCCACGCCCATGACCAGGTGGCCCACGAGCTGACCTTCGTCCGTGTAGGCGAACGCCCGGTCGTAGGACAGCTCGTCGACCTTGCCGATGTCGTGGAGGAAGATGCCGGTCATGAGCAGGTCGCGATCGACTTCCGGGTAGAACCCCATGATCCGGTCGGCGACGTTCAGCAGGGTCACCACGTGCTCGGCGAGCCCGCCCTGATAGGCATGATGGTTCTTGATCCCCGCCGGCGCGAGGGTGAACTTCCGGACGAAGTCGTCGTCGATCAGGAAGCACTCGATCAGGGCGCGGAGGTGCGGGTTGCTCATCGCCAGCAGGACCTCGCGGAGCCGCCCCATCAGCTTGGCCACGCTCTGCGAGCTCTGCGGGAGGAACTCCTCGGGCTCGACCTGGGACCCGTCGATCGCGTCGATGTGGGTCAGGATGATCTGGAGCGAGCCCTGGAACACCTGCGTCTTGCCCCGGATCCGCAGGTAGTCTCCGGGCTCGAAGGTCCGGGCGAGCTCCTCGGTCGCGTTCCAGAGCCGCGCCCCGATGCTCCCGGTCTTGTCCCTGAGCTCCAGTTGGAGGTACAGGTTCCCCTGGCGATTGGCCCGGAGCTGCTTGTCGGCGACGAGGAAGACCTCGTCGACCGAGTCTCCATGTGTCAACTGATTAACATATCGGCGAATCATGCGGAAGATCGACCCGGTGAGCGAGGAGGAGCGTGGTGATGTCGGGCGCGGTGCCCTTCGAGGGGTCGATTGTAGGAAGCGGTCGCCGTCAGGGTCAAGCCATCGCGATGGGCGTGATCGGCGAGTCGGGCGGAGAGACGGCCCGCGCCGCCGCGGCTGTGGACGTCTCGATTGCGGCCCGGGGGCGAGCAGGACCGTCTCGATCCGCGCACGCACGGTGCACGGGCGCGGGTGAAGCCGGCTACGGTCCGTGACCACGGGCGTGGGCCCGTGGTCACGTGGTGGCGGTCATCTGCAGCCCCGGCCGTCCGATCACACCACGCTGATCGGGCTGAGCGGAGGACTGGTCTGGATCGAGCTGGTGTTCTCGCCCGCGACGGGAGAGATTCCGATGAAGATGCCCGTCGGCGGCAAGGGGAACGGCTCGTCATTCGGGGTCGAGACGACGCCGGCCGGCGGCAGGCCCGAGTTCGACGGGCCGACGACGTGGATCTGCTCGAAGACGTTCGAGGGGGTGCCGAGCTGGTTCATTTGACCGTACGGATCGACGACCACTCCGATGAAGTAAGTGGCGGGGCTGGTTGGCAAGGTGACGGCGGGTCCGGTGAAGGTCAGGGTGTTGTTCCCGGTCTGGTAGGCGCCGGGGATGCTCGTCTCGACGTTGTAAAGGGCGATGATCGAGCTGCCCACGGTGAAGCTCTGGGTCGTGGACGCGACCAGGGCCACCTGGAGCGGCGTACTCGATGGTGCCGAGCCGAAGTTCGCGATCGTGATCTGCGGCGTGATCGTGTCGCCCGGCTGCATTGTGGCCGGGACGCCCAGGGAGACCGCCCGCAGTTCCGGCAGGGCACTGGAGACGATGTTGATGGGAATGGGCCGGCTCACGTTGTTGGATCGGTTCGCTTCCACCATCGAACCGTTGGCGTTGGCGACCAGGCGGACGAAGAACCGACCTCCCGGGCCGGCAAATCCCGCGGGTTGGGACGGGAGCGTCAACGCCACCGAGAGCTGTTCCAGGCTATTCTGGGGGACCGCGGGCGCGGTGAATGTGCCAATCTCGATGGCGCCCTTGAGGGAGCGGCGAAGGGGCGTGATCAGGATGGCGACCGACGACGCGGGAGCATCGGCCGTACTGAGGTTACCCGGCGCCTGCGCGATCGGGTTGGTGATCGAGCTGCTGCCGATGTTGTCGACCGTGGCGGTGAGGCCGAGGGTCCCGCCCCAGGCGGCCGGCGAACCGGATATGCCGGTGATCTTCAGGTCAGGAAGCGAGAAACCCAGGCGGGAGAATGCCATGAGGTCGCGCGTCTCCAGGCGCTCCAGGTCGGCCAGATTGGTCCGGCGTCGGGCGCGTCGCTCCGGCCGCACATGTCGAGAATCGCTCAGCAACACCGAACACCTCCCCGCAGCCGGGAGTCCACGGCCTCTCCGCGCGGAGAAGGAGAGCCGGACGGGTCCCCGACGATGAACTCTGTTGAATACGCAAGCCGGCCGACCGCGACCGCACTCGATCCGCGGGCGCCCCGCGGCGAGCTGGTCGTGGTCGTGGTCACCTCTCGTTAATTGTGTCGTCCGACTCCGAGCGGAAGTTGTCCGCATTCCGAAGATCCTACCGATTCGAGGTCTTGTCGTGAACGGTGTGCCATCCACATCGGACGTCCCGCTTACCTCGCCTGTGCCGGTTGGATCGCAGGAGCCGATCCTGCCACGGCGGGATCCGTGGGGAGCCGGCCGTCGAGAAGCGTCTCCGGGATGAGGTGTCCGGTCGCCACCACATCTGGCAATGTCTCTGGTAGAGACCGATTCGAGCCGAGTCCGCGAGTGAGCGGCGAGTCGGTCGTTGTCAAGCCTGACGGAGGTTTGCGGTGCCCCCAGCAAGTCGAATCTCGAGCCCGCGACATCGGTGCGGGCGCCTCCCCTGACCGCACGGTTCCTCGACCGGCACTTCCGTGCCCGGCGAATCTCAATCCCCATTGTTCTGATCGCGATCCCGCGATCCCGAGGACGGTCCGGCCGCTCGTGCGCGGCGGAATGGCCGTCCTCTCGCGATCGCATGGCTTCGGTCCTCTCAACCCCGGGAGATACTCCATGTTCCAGAAACGTCGATCGCCGCGCCGCCGCGACCTCCGTCCCTCCTTGAACCCGCTGGAAGATCGCGCCTTGCTCAATGCGGCGCCGATGCATCCCATGCACCATCTGAGCGGCCCGGCCCAGGTGGCGGACGTCAAACATCACGACGATCACCAGTCTCGGGCCAGCGGGCCGACGATCGGGCTCCTCAACAACGTCTTCTCCCACGGCTTCAGTTTCACCAACTTCGACGGTCCGACTCCGGGCACGAACGCAGGCGCCGGGACGAACATGAACGGCATTTCGAACTCAGGCGCCGCCGTCGGATTCACCATTTCCAACGATGGAAACTTCCAGAACTTCGCGGTGAATCCCCGCAAGGCCACGGCAGTCGAGCGTTTGAGCATCAACGGATCGACGCAGGCGATGGCGTTCGGGATCAATTCCGGCGGCACGGTCGTGGGCACGGATGGAAACGGGAACGCGTTCACGCTCGGCCGGCGCGGCAACCTCAAGACGTTCATTCCTCAGGGCGGTTCGTCGGCGGTGGCCTTCGGGATCAATGACCAGGGGGCGGTCGTCGGCCAGTACGTGACCTCGACCGCGACGCCGGGGTTCCTTCAGGTCCATGGCAAGACTTACATCACGATCAATGCCCCGTCGGGGCCGAACGTCGTGAATGCCCAGGGCGTGAACAACCACGGCCTGGTGGTCGGGTTCTACGTCGGCACCGATGGCCAGGACCACGGATTCATCGCCATCGCGAAGGCGGCGAGGCATGGTACTCTCACGGGCATCGCGGTTGCGGACCCGACCATCCCGACCGTCCCTGGAGAACCAGGCGCCACGTTCGTCTTTTCCCAGATCCTCGGGGTCAACGACCATGGGATCGCCGTGGGCTACTACGGCGACTCCACGACCAGTCAGCACGGATTCCTCTATAACACGCGGACCGGGCAATACACCTTCCTGGATGACCCCAACGAAGCATTCAACAATGGCGTGGAGGTCACCCAGATCACGGGCATTACCAATTCCGGCGAGATTACGGGCTTCTACTCGGACGCGAACGGGGTCTTCCATGGCTTCGTCGCGACCACTCATTGAAAGCGTGAACGAGAAGCCCGGTCGGGTGGGCGTCGTCTCGATGAATCGAGGCTCGACCCACCCGACCTCGACTCCGCCTCGGTCGAGCGCAACCCAATCCTTGAAACGCTCTCGTCGGTTTCCCTTGGTGGAACTGGTCCTTCGGGGATGTGGGCTTTTGGGACTCGGTCCTGTAAAATACAATGAATCCCGTGGGCCACCCCAACCCAGCCGCTACGGGTCGATGCATTTTGCGGGAACTCCAGGCCGAGCTCGGACGTCCAACAATGATGATGTCCCGGTGCCCCGACGATCATAGCCTCGTGCAAGCGTATCGGGCCGGTCGGACCGATGCGTTCGAGGTGTTGGTCAAGCGTTACCAGGAACGGCTGTACCCGACGATCCTGAGGCTCATCGGCTCGGCCGAGGACGCCGAGGATGTCTTGCAAGACACGTTCCTGCGGGCGTTCGAGAAGTTCGACCAGTTCCAGGGAGACAGCTCATTCTATACATGGATCTACCGGATTGCGGTCAACCTGGCACTCAGCGGTCATCGTCGTCGGCGCATCCGGTCCAGCTTACGGCTTCGGCACCGGCCGCCGATCTCCCGGGGAACCGATCCCGCCGACGAGTCGCCCGATTCCGACCCGGCCGCCCCCCTGGAGCGTGCCGAACGCGAGCGCATCGTGCAGGACGCGCTGAGTAGCCTGAGTCCCGAACATCGTGCGATCGTCGTCCTGAAAGACTTTGATGGCCATCGTTACGAGGAGATCGGCGCGATTCTCAATATCCCCGTGGGTACGGTCCGCAGCCGGTTGCACCGCGCCCGTTGTGAACTTTCTAATCGTTTGCGGGTCTTGGACGACGAGCACCAGCCGGTGCGCCAGGGGTCACCCCTGGTCCGCTAGGCTGAGCCGTCGAGCCTCGCCGCAATCTTGGGAGGCATGAGGCCACCTCCGCTCTGGCCCCTTTCCCGAAGACTGACACATGACTATTGACGACGAGTCATTCCTGAGTGCCTACATGGATGGCCAGCTCAGCCTGGATCAACAGCAGGCGGTGGAATCGGCCCTGATCGCCGATCCGCAGCTCGGCGAGGAATTACGAAGGCTGACCCTCGTACGCGACCTCGTGGCCGGTCTGTCGCGCGACGTGCCGGTGGAGGTCTCCTCCCGAGTCCTGCGCCGGGTTCGCGCGCGATCCCGTCTGCGGCGGATCTGGCCGGCCCTGCCGGTTCGACCTATGGTTCGGCCGCTTCCGGCCTGGGCCGCGGGGATGGTGGGCGTTGCCGCCATGATCCTGATCGGCCTGCTTCTGACCTTCTTCCAGGTGGTGCGTCCCTGGGCCGCTCGCGGTCCGACCGCTCAGCCGGATCCCATTGTCGCCAATCTGGATCGCTCCCACAGTCCTTCGTCGGCCCCATTGCTCAAGGCGTCTGAATCACGCTGGCCCTCATTCGCTCCTCATAAGACTTCCGAGGGCGCCACGAGCAAGACGGACTCCCAGGACCGGCACCGGGAAGATCACCGTCGAATCGCCCGCGATTCGGGCGAACTGGAGCACGTGACCCAGTACCTCGACAATCCCGATCTTCGCCGGATCTTCCTGGTCGCCGATGTGACGACCGACGGTTCGACCCAGAAACAGGTGGCGACCGCGGTCGAGGAAACCACGCGGTTCAACTACTTCAAGATCACGATTGCCCAGGGCATCGTGATCGACCCGCGCCATCCCGGTGAGGCCACGGTCTTCGCGCTGGTCGTGAGCCCGAATGAGCTCGATACGCTGCGCAACCGGCTTCGTGCGGCCTTGCAGAATCAGGTCCAGGAGTCTCCCGTCGATCCCACGGTCGTGACGCAACTGGCCGATATCGGGCAGGTCCAGGCATGTCCTCCGTCGCCCGCGGCCGATATGATCCCGCGTGGCGCTGGCGATCAAGGCTCCCGATGCGGCCGGCAACGGGGAGGCTGCTCCGCCGGAAGAGCCGCCGGCCCCCGATCGACCGCCGACTCCCGAGCAGGAGCGGAGCTCACCTGCGGTGGATCTGGGCAAGCCGAGTCCGGTCCGAACTCCGGAGCAGACCTTGATCGTCCTGGTCTGGGTCTCGCGCTCGCCCGGATTGACGGGAGCCGAGGCTCGAGGCGATTGACCAATGACCCACGACGAATGACTCATGACGAATGACCAACCCATGATCCAGGTGGACCGGCTCTCCAGGCGATTCGGGTCGTTCCGGGCGGTGGATGGCATCAGCTTCGAGGTTAGCGAAGGCGAGATCGTCGGCCTGCTGGGGCCCAATGGGGCCGGCAAGACGACGACCATGCGGATGCTGACGACTTACCTGGGCCCGACCAGCGGGCGCGCGGCCCTGGCCGGTTTCGACGTCCTGGACGACCCGCTGGAAGTCCGTCGCCGGGTCGGCTATCTCCCGGAGAACGTCCCGCTGTATGTCGAGATGCGCGTCCGAGAGTTCCTCCGTTTCCGCGCCCGGCTCAAGGATGTGCCCCGGTCGAAGCTCCGGCGTGCGGTGGCGGAGGTCGTCGGCCGTTGCCGCCTCGAGGAGGTGGAGAACCGGATCATCGGCCAGCTCTCTCGGGGTTTCCGCCAGCGCGTGGGGCTGGCCGAAGCGATGATCCACGACCCGCCGATCCTGATCCTCGACGAACCGACCGCCGGGCTCGACCCCATCCAGATCCTGGAGGTCCGGGCGCTGATCCGCGACCTGGGGGACCGGCATACAATCCTGCTGTCCACCCACATCCTTCCCGAAGTCGAGGCGATCTGCGGACGCGTCATCATCATCGCGCGCGGGAAGATCGCCGTCGACGAACGGCTGGAGGACCTCCGGCGCGGGAGTGCGATCGAGGTAGAGGCCCGGGGCCCCGCCGAGGCCATCCGCGCCGCGCTCCAGACGATTCCCGGGGTCGAGCAGGTCGTCCTGTCGCAGCAGCAAGGCGAGCACGCCGGCTTCCAGATCCAGACTCAGGGCGACCAGGACCTCCGCGAAGCCATCAGTCGCAAGCTGCACTCCAACGGCTGGATACTCCGGAGACTCGATTTACGGCGGGGCTCCCTGGAAGAACGGTTCACTCAGGCGGTGTCCCGGGACACGCTCGCCGATGCCCGACGCGAGGCCTCCTGACCATGCGACACGTCTCCACACTGTTGATTCGCGAGTTGTCGGCCTACTTCCTGGCCCCGATGGCTTATCTTGTGCTCCTGGCCTTCCAGCTCGTCGCCTTCCTGAACTACTGGGAACTGGTCGACTTCCTCAGGCAGCCCCAGCTCGAATTATCGAGCCTCCGGGACCCGATGACGACCTATATCTCGGGCAGCCCGGCGTTCTGGATCGCGATCCTCTTTGCGATCCCCGCGCTGACCATGCGATTGCTGGCGGAAGAGCGCCGATCGGGGACGCTCGAGACTCTGCTGACCCTGCCCGTGACCGAGTCGCAGGTGGTGCTGGCCAAGTGGCTCTCGGGCGTGGTGATGTATCTCGTCCTGCTCCTGCCGTTCGCCCTGTATCTGCCGTTCCTGTACTACCAGGCGCACTTCTACTTCGACGTGGGCCCGGTCCTCACGCTGGGGATCGGCCTGACCACGATGGGCATGATGTTCGTGGCGATCGGGTTGTTCTTCAGCTCGATGACTCGAAATCAGATTATCTCGGCGATCTGGACGTTCGCGGTGCTGTTGTTCCTGATCGTGATGGTCCCCCTGGTCTATCTGTTCGGCGCCCGACAGCGCCGGGTGGGCGGACGGGGTCCGGTTTTCCTCGGTCCTGTATCAGGTCCGGGGCTTTGGCATGGGCCAGCTCGACCTGCGTCATCTCGTGCTGCACCTGTCGGTCTGCGTGCTGGTGCTCAGCCTGACCGCACGAATCCTGGAGGCCCGGTCGAACCGCTAGAGGATTTCGCGATTCCAAGTACAAGACTCGCGATTCCCAACTCAAGATTAGGATTCGGGAATCATGACTATCAGGAATCCGAAAATGTTGAACATCGAATCTTGAATTGGGAATCCCCGGCGACGCGCACGGCGCGGAGACCGTCCGGAAGATAACGAGCGGGGGAGACGGGTTGTCGATGGGCGAGAAGATTCTGACATTCCTGGGGCGCAGCGACGTCTGGATCGCCGGGTCGGCCCTGGCGGTGTTCCTGGTGTTGACCTGGATCCTGCGCGGGCGCCCCCCGGACAGGCGGCCGTGGCGGAGGAGGACGCCGACGCACCGCGCCGGCTACCGCGACCGGATCGTGGTCGGCGTGGTGGCCGGCCTGCTGCTGATCCTGGGCGGAGCCTATGTCGCGCTCGACCGTGGGGTGCCCTGGTCGATGCCCATGTTCGGCCTCGGGTTCGGGCTGGTCCTGACGCTCATCGGGCTCAACCGTCGCTACCGGCATTCCAGCCCAACCCTGCGACGGACCATCGATCTCTCCAACGCGTTCCTGAACCTCTCGCTGCTGGCGGGGGTGCTGATCGTCATCAACGTACTGGCGTTCCGATACGTGGCCTGGCCGCTGGACATGACCCGGGAGGGGACGTACTCCCTGGCGTCTCAGACGCTGAACCAGTTGAACCGGCTGGATCGGCCGGTGACCTTCACCATGATCTTCGGGCACGGCCCGCTCGCGGAGCGCCAGCGCGGCCGCGTCGATCAACTGCTGGAGTCGTACCGTGCCGCCAATCCCCAATGGATCCGGCTCGCGAGCCTGGACCCCTATATGGACCTGAGTCGGATCGAGGAACTGTCCAAGCGGGTGCCCGACCTGGCGCAGCTCCGCGGCGGCGGAGTCCTGATCGAGTATGGTGAGGGGACCGAAGCCGCGGTGATGGTCGTGCGGAATCAGGAGATGTTCGAGCCGATCTCGCCCGATCGGTTCCGCGCAGCCAGCGACCGATTCGAGACCGCCTTCCACGGTGAGGACGCGCTCACGTCGGCCCTGATGCGCCTCCACGGGGGCAAGCGGGTCAAGGTGGGCTTCACCGCCGGGCACGGAGAACCGCGCCGGACGACCCGGGTGGCAAGGGGCTTGGCAACTGGAAGTCGCGGCTGATGGCCAGCGGTTGCGACGTGATCGAGCTTCACCTCGCCGAGGAGGAGATTCCCGGCGACCTGGCCCTGCTGATTGTCGCGGGACCGGCCGACCCGCTCCAGCCGAACGAGGTGGCGAAGATCCGTGAGTACGCGGATCACGACCGACCGCTGCTGCTCCTGCTCGGGAATGCGCGGCCCTCGGGCCTCGAGGACTTCCTCAAGTCGAACAATCTCGAGATCCGGCCTGGCCTGGTCATCGATCAGCGTCTGAACTACCAGGGGAACTTGCAATTGATCAAGGTCCCGACGCGGGAGACGACCCCCCATCCGATCTCCTCGGCGATGGATCCCAATCGTTATGTGATCCTCCCCAACGCGGCGCCGATCTATGTCTGGGGCCTGACCGGGCAGAACCAGGGCGCGAACGGGCCGGTGAACCGGAACCTCGTCCCCGTGGTGATCCTGCAGACGAGCCCCTCCTCGTGGGCCGAAACGGACCTGAAGAACCCCCGGCCGTTCCTGGATCCTTCCGATCAACGCGGACCCGTGACGGTCGGCGTGGCGGTCGCGCGCGGGCCGGCGCGCCGCGCCCGGGTGTCGAGCCCGAGGAGAAGCCGCGGCTGGTCCTCTTCTCCTGCCCGGCCATGGCCGACAACGGCCTCCAGGATATCGCATCGTCCAGCCTCGACCTCCTGATGAACGCAGCGAGCTGGCTGCGCGGTCGGCCCGACACGATGGGGATCAGCGCCAAGACCCACGTCGCGCTGACTCTCGCCGTGGACGACCAGCTCCGGTCGCGGCTGATCATGGTCCCATCCGCCACGGCCTTGATGCTGATCATTGCCGTGGGGATCATCATCTACGTGGCCCGGCGCGAATAATGACATGAAATCGAATCGAAAGACGATCGTTCTGATGGTGTTGTTCTTCGGCCTCCTCCTGCTCATGTGGGGGCTCGATCGATCCGGACTGCGCCCGCAGTGGGACACGGCGCGGCGAGCCGACCTGGTGCTGCCGGACCTGATCGACACCCCGGGACAGGAGATCCGCCGCGTGGCGATCGACCGCGGCAACGAGCACCTGGTCTTCGAGCGTCGCGACGCGGGCCGGGGCCGCTGGCAGATGGTCGAGCCCCGGGACGTGGCGGCCGAGCCCTCGCGCCTGGAGATCCTCGTCCGCAACCTCAAGGAGTTGCGCGAGTCGCCGGAGGCGGGTACACTCACCGGCCCGCCGGAGTCGTTCGGGTTAGCTCCACCGGCGGCGGTGGTCCGGCTGTTCGCGGGCGCGGCAGGGTCGCGCGGGTCCGATTCGCCCATCGCCACCCTCGAGGTCGGCAAGGCCGCGAACGGCCAACGCTTCGTCCATCCCGTCGGCGGTCCGGGCATCGAGGTCGTGAACGCCCGGCTGCTCGGTGGGCTCGACTCGCCCGTTACCGACTGGCGCGAGCCCGTGATCATGGGCGTGCCCTCCTTCGAGGTGGTGTCCGTCAAGATCACGCGACGCGGGGGATCCGGCAAAAACCCGACGATCATCCGCGCCGAGCGGGACCGCGCCGGGCGCTGGAAGCTCAAGGAGCCGCTGGACGTCCTCGCCAACAGCTCCAAGATCGAGAGTTTGATTGCCGGACTGGCGTCGCTCCGCGCGGTCGACCTCCCCAAGGGCTACGTGGCCGACGATGTCAAGGACTTCGCTCCATTCGGCCTGGCCACGCCGGAGGTCACCGTCGAGCTGGCGACCAAGACCGTGGATACCGAAGGACGCCTGGTCCTGGATGTGGGCAAGCCCGTGCCCGACGAGCCGGAGCGCGTCTTCGTCCGGCAGGGCGGCCAGGATGACGTGGTGATGGTCGACGCGCGGGCGCTCGCGGAAATTCCCGAGAGTCCCACGCTGCTCCGCAGCCAGCAGATCACCGACATCGTGCCGGCCGCCGTGAGCGCGATCGAGATCGCGACTCGTAGCGACATTTTCAAGCTGTCGAAGGGCTCGACCGGCTGGGAACTCACATCGCCCCGACGCGAGAAGGCCGATTCCCGGACCGTCCAGACGTTCCTCACCCACATCGCGAATCTCCAGACCAGCGAGTTCCTCGATCCCAAGAAAGTCCCCGATTCCAAGCTCGACCCGCCGATCATGTCGATCCGGATCGACCAGGGCACGCCTCCGCGGCAGGGGACCGAGACGGGCGGCTCGTCGGAGTCGCAAGGAAGGCCGGCCCTCCAACTGGAGCTCGGCGCTCAGGATGTCCTCAAGAAGGCGATCTTCGCCCGGTTGAAGGGCGACCCGATGATTCTCGCCCTGCCCGACCGGTTGCTGGACGTGCTCCCCAAGAACCCGTACGCCTTCAGCGATCGCTCGCTCATCACGCTCGATCCCACCAAGATTCGCAAGCTCACGATTCGTCGCGGGACTCGCGTCCACGAGTTCGAGCCGGACCAATCGGGCGAACCCAACGCCTGGCGGATGCTCGCGCCGGTCCGGCGCAAGCGGACGCCGCATCGATCACGCAGGTGCTTGCCGGATTGTCGCAGCTCCGCGCCGAGGAGTTTGCAGCCGTCCCGGCCGGCGAATGGAAGCATCTGGGCCTCGACCCGCCGGCGATCGAGGTCACCTGGGAATCCGATGGCGTGCACCGACTCAAGATCGGGGACGCGGTCCCTCGAACTCTGAATTACTATGCGGCGCTCGACGGACACTCCCTGCTCTTCCTCCTCTCCGCGACGACCGTGCGCCTGTTCCATGCCGAATTCCACGACCATCGCGTCATGTCGTTCGCGCCTGCGAAGGCCCAGCGCGTCCTCCTTCGCTGGCCGAACCGGACGGTGGCACTTTACCGGCGGATGCCGAAAGAACGCGGACAGGTGGAGTGGGTCCCCGAATCCGGTACCGAAGCCGACGGGATCGACCTGTCGCGGATGAGCGACCTGGTCCGATTGATGTCCCAGCTCAAGACGACCCGCTTCATCCAGTACGACGGGGACCTGCCGATCGCGGCGGGACTCGCGCATCCTCGATTCCGGGTCGAGATCGCGCTCGGCTCCAAGGAACCGCACCAGATCCTTCGCATCGGCGTATCCGCCGATGAGGGAAACGTCTGCGCGACGGTCGGCACGGGCGACGCCGGCCCGGCCTTCCTCCTCCACGCCCCGCCCTGGAACGAACTGATCCGATCGGGCGAGCGATATGATCCCATTCCGGACAATCCGTTCGCGCCTGCACCCTGAAGTGCCATCCCGTTGAGTTCTCATTGATGATTCAATCCAGGAGGAGGTCTCGGCGAGGAGCCTCCGTCAAGGCTCCCGTCACGGCGTTCAAGTGGCAAGGGCGGGCCATCGAGTTGCTGACGGACGAACCCACGAAAGCCGACTATCGCTCCCGCCTGATCCTCTACCAGGCCTGGAAACCTATTTGCCAGGGACCTCCAGAAGGCTGACCGCTTCCATCCTGCCAGGAATATCACGAATCGGTGCGGCAAGATGCACGGCCGGACTAACACCTGGCTTTTCCCTCTTGAGCGTCCTGCCATGACGCCGTGCCCCGGTCAGCCATAAACCTCACAGGTTCCTTCCCCGGATCGCCGAAAAAGAAGCTGGGCGAATCCGATCCGGGGAGAACAGGCCATGGCCGTTGCATGCAATCCCGCGCGGCTCTCTCCGTTGGACGTGCCGAGTCACGTTGCGGCCCGAACGAAACTTCCGAGGCGCAGGCGCGTCCTCCTCCTGATTGTGGTCAACCTGATCACTTTCACGATCGCACTCGTCATCGCCGAGGCGGCATTTCGTCTCTTCTGGGAACCTCGATACTGGATTCGCTGCGACCGGCTAATGATCGGCTCCGGTCAGACCGAGGTCGGGAAGAAGTGGTGGCCGAACACGACGTATCGCGTCGAAGGGTCGGAGTTCCGCGTCATGTTCCGCACGAATGCGACGGGATATCGTGCCCGACCCGAACCCGTGGAGGCCGACCATCCCTATCGCATCGCTTTCGTGGGCGACTCCTTCACCGAAGCGATGCAAGTTCCGTATGACTCGACATTCTGTGCCCGCCTGGAGCGTCAGCTCAATCGGGGCGCGCCGTCGCCATCGAGGGTCTGCGTGAACTATGGCGTTTCCGCCACCGACCTCTTCGACTACTGGCATCGCATCATCCACGATGTCCTTCCGGAGAATCCCCCCGACGCCTTGGTCCTTTGCATCTTCCCGGGGAACGATTTCCAGGGTTTACTGCCGGATGATGGCTTCGACTCGGAGGGCCATCCGCTCCGCGACTACTTCCGGAAGCCGGCCTGGACGAGGCACGTCGTCGCCTGGATCAACCTCCATTCGAAGTTCGGCTTCTTCGTGCAACGGGCCCTGCTGAGCTGGAATCCAGGCGGAGCCTCCCGGTCGCCACAGGGACCGAAGAACTGGTGGACCGACCCGGAACTGGCTGCCAGCGCGGAGAACGCAACGGCCGTGAGGCGATGCCGTTCGTTGTTCCGATCCATCGACGAGGAATGCCGGCGGCACGGGACCAAGCTCTGCATCCTGGTCGTCGGACCGGTCGCCAATTATCGACCGGTGGACGGACAAAGCCCGCTCGCTCGGATCCTGTCGATGTGGCAAATCGATGTCCCGGTGATCGATGTGGCGATCCAGGCCCGCGCGGAGCGATTGGGCCAAACTGGTATTCCCCGTTAACGGACACCTCAACGAATCCGGCCACGCCTTTGTGGCCCAGGAAGTGGCGACGCCCCTCCAGGTGGTCCTGGACCGCAACCGCCTTGGCACTCGGCGGTGATTCTCCCGACTCGAGCGACCAACGACATGAGACTCCAGCCTGTAGCGATTCGGCATGATCCGGCATAGAATAATGTTGCGTCGATCGGGAATCGATCGGTTGGAATACCGGCATCCGCCGGTTTTTCCGCCTGAAGAGGTCATTATCCCGAGGCCCTAGGACTCGCCTCGATGGAACCTCCGATTCGATCATGTCCCCAGGATAGGCCTGCTTGGTATGGAGGGAGCATCCTTCGTGCTTGAGATTGTCCATTATCCCCATCCCGCCCTGCGATATGCGTCGCGGACGGTCACTCAGATCGATGACGACCTGCGAGCCACGGTCCGCTCGATGTTCGAGCTGATGTACGCCGCCAGGGGGATCGGCCTTGCGGCCAACCAGGTTGCGCTGCCGTTCCGGTTCTTCATCTTGAACCTCACCGCCGATCCGGAGCAGAGGGATCAGGAGCAAGTCTTCATCAATCCGGAGATCGTCAAGCGGCACTCGGCGGTGGAGGATGAGGAGGGCTGCCTGAGCCTGCCCGGCGTGTATGCGAAGGTGCGGCGGGCCAAGACGATTCGTATCCGTGCCTACGACCTGGAGGGAAGCCTGATCGAGCACAGCGTGGACGACCTGTTCAGCCGCGCGTTCCAGCATGAGGCGGACCACCTTCAGGGCAAGCTGTTCATTGACTACCTCCAGCCTTCGGATTTGAAACTCCATGAGGAGCAGTTGCGCAGGATTCGAAGCCGCGTTTCGCGAGGCACAGCGGGTCGGTGTCATCCCCCCGGACGAGGACCTGGTGCTCCGGCTCGACGGGATGATGCATCCGACCCCCGATGTTCCGGGCGGGCCGAACGGTGTGCCCGGCTGACGGACATCCGCATTCACCTCCTGACAGGAGGGCGCACGTTCATGGCTCCTCCGATCCGGCTGGTCTTCCTGGGCACCGGCGACTTCGCCTTGCCTTCTTTTGAACACCTCGTCGAGACCCGGCACCATGTTGCGGCGCTGGTCACTCAACCCGACCGTCCGCAGGGTCGGAAACAGGAGTTGATCCCCAGCCGGATCAAGCGGGCGGCCGAGTCGCACGGCGTCCGCGTCGAGCAGCCCGAGGACGTCAATGCGGCCGGCAGCCTGGATGGAATTCGGGCGATGCAGCCGGATCTCCTCGTCACGGCCGCCTACGGACAGATCCTCTCCGCCGACCTGTTGTCGATCCCCACGCTCGGCGGGATCAATCTTCATGGCTCGGTCCTCCCGTCGTATCGGGGTGCTGCTCCCGTGGCGCGCACGATCCAGAATGGTGAACTCACGACCGGCGTGACGGTCATCCGAATGACGCCCCGGATCGATGCCGGCGGAATCATCGACATCGCCGAAACCCCCATCGGACCCGACGAGACGGCCGGTGAGCTGGAGGAACGTCTGGCATGGCTCGGTGCCCCGCTGGTGGCCCGCGCGATCGCCGCGCTGGCGGCGGGAGAAATCCCAATCCTGCCGCAAGACCGGACCAAGGTGACCCGGGCGCCGAAGCTTCGCAAGGAGGATGGATTGATCGATTGGTCCCGTCCCGCCCTGGCCGTCCACAACCTCGTCCGTGCGATGCAGCCCTGGCCCGTTGCATCGACGACGTTGTACCCGCGAAATTCTCACACGAGAGGTCCGGCGCGGATCATCGTGCACCGGACGGAGATCGTCGACGGCCACGATCCCAGCGGCGAAGTCGTCGAGGCCGAAGGCGATCGGCTGGTCGTCGCCGCCGGGGAGGGCTCGATCCGGATCCTGGTCCTCCAGGTCCCCGGAAAACGGCCCTTCACCGCGGCTGAGTTCCTCCACGGTCATCGTATCGAAGTGGGCGACCTCATGGGCCCGCCGCCGTCAACAGTCCAGGCGTGAATGTGTCGAAAAGGCAACACTTTCGGCAAAGTCTCGCACTCGGGCTGAAGGGATTCTAAGATCCTTTCGTTGGGAAGCCTGGAACTCGAGCCAGGACGCTCGAAGATCGGCACACTCGCGCCCCAGTGCGGTCGGAACGGCCTGGATCGCGAACAGCTTGAGCGAGACCGCTCCGAGGTCAATCTGCTCTTCGGAACGCCGCGAAGCCGTCGTACTCTGCGCAAGTCCTGTCCCGCTCTCGAAGATCTCGAGCATCGGACGCTACTCTCGGGGTACTCGCCGACGGCGATCGAGGAGCTCTACCTGGAGGAGCTCAACGACGCGCGGTTCAACCCGGCCGCCTATGGAGACTCTCTGGGCCTGGACCTCTCCAGCGTCGCGCTTTCACAGCCCCTGGCGATGAACACCCTGCTCGTCGAATCGGCGCGACTGCACGCGCAGGACATGATCGCTCAGGCTTACTTCAGCCACTATACGCCCCAGGGGATTGGCCCCGAACAACGGATCGAGGCGACCGGATTCAGCGACACGGGTTATGCCGAGAGCATCGAGACCGACACGAACCCCACATCCGTCAGTGCGGGGTTCCCCGCCGATTACGCAGCCTGGGACGCCGGCGCCAGCCTCTCGAACCTGATCGTCGACCAGGGCGTTCCCGACCTCGGCCACCGAGTGATGCTCCTGGACATCGGGGGCCAGTTTCACGCGGATCGTCAGGTCGGCATCGGCATCGCCTCCCAGGACACGACGACCGGCGGATTCATCTACCGACAGACCGACACAACGATCGACATGGCCTCCACGTCGAACTCCAACCCATACTTGACGGGCGTCGTGTTCAACGATACGAGCGGAAATGGCGAGTACGAGCCGGGCGAGGGACTCGGCGGTGTGACAATCACCGTTTCGAACGTGGGCACGACCAGTACGCTCGAAGCGGGTGGCTACAGCATTCAGGTGCCGGCCGGTGTCTACACGGTCACGGCCAGCGGCGGCGGGCTGGCTACGCCGATTGCGCGGACGGTCGTCGTCCAGAACGACAACATGCGGGTGAATTTTGATGAGGATCCCAACGGTGCGACCCTCTTCGCCGCTGGTGGCGGCTTGGTGAGCGGCCAGCTCGGGTCCTTCATCCCGTTCCAGGCCGGCGACACGGCGTCGAGTTATACGCGCCGGATCGATTGGAGCGATGGCAATGCCTCCTTCGCCACGGTGACCCCCAGCGCCGATGGCACCTTTTCCGTCATCGGTTCGAATCGCTATGCGTATGCCGGCGTCTATGCGGTCCGCGTCCTCGTCACACACCTCATCGATGGCAAGACCTTCGCCCTGAACGCGACCGTCGGCGTCGACAGCGGGTCGAATCTCGGCGCGTCCGATCCCGGTCCCGTGAACCCCGGGCAATCCGGGAGCCAAGGGACCCTCGGACACGGAAGCGTAAGCCCGATCTCAGGCCATAAGAAGAAGGCAAAGAAGCACCCGAAACCCAAAGCGAAGACGAGGCATCCCGTCCTTCCGCACCACGTTCGCAAATCCAAGTCTCACCCGATCCAGGGGTCGCGGAAGGTCCACGCCCTGCACGCGCCCCGGTCATGATTTCGAGACATTCGTGGCCAATCGACGGGCGTTGATCGGGCCTCAGTCGTCGTCTTGTGCAAAGGCGTCACGACCTGTACTTCCCGCGCACCGGTTGCTGGCTGGGTGCGATCGGCGGTCCCCGATTGGGACGACATTACAACAAGGAGGAAGTCCCAACGACGAGCGAAGGCGAGGATGGATCATGTGGGCTTCATGGGATGCGCGGGTTCTCGGGTTGACGATGGCACTGAGCGTGATGGTCGCGACGGCGACGCGGGGTGGGTCCACATCGGCGGCGGAGCTGGAAGGGTTACGCCTCTACAACACAGGGCAATTCGCGGAGGCGATCCCGCATTTCAACGAGGTTCTGGAGCGGCATCCCAATCATGCGAAGATCCTGAACCTGCGGGGCATCTGCTATCTCCGCACCGAGCAGCCGGAGAAGGCACTCCCGGATTTCGAGCGGATCAATCGGCGGAGCGTGCAGGCCGCGATTCACGCCAGGTTCGGTCTCTTCGCGGGACCGGCGGGAATCCCTGCCACTCCGGTGGACCTGTCGTATGCCGAGAGCTACGGGAACCGTGGCATCGCCTTGCTGATGTTGGGACGTGACCAGGACGCACTCCAGAGCTTCCAGCAATCGGTGGCGCTCTGGAACCTGCCGTGGAACTCGCAAGGGTCAGGTCTGACCCTGTCGACTCTCATAGCGGGTCCTTTCCCCCCGACCGGGGAGAACCGCGCCCAGATGATCCGCGGCCGCGCGGCCGCCTACTCGGGACTGGGCCAGGCGTATTATCGACTGGGCCAGGCCAGCGCGGCCGTCGAGGCCTACAACCAGGCGATCGCGATCAATCCGAGCGATGCCAACGGATTCGCCGGTCGCGGAGAGGTCCTGGCGTCACAGCGGTTGTACGATCAGGCGATCGCCGATTTCAACGAAGCGACCCGGCTGGATCCTTCGCATTCGCGGGCCTTCGTATTTCACGGGATCGTGGAGTTCGAGCTGGGTCGTGACGAGGCCGCCCTGGCGAGCCTCGACCGTGCCCTAGCGATCGACCCGAAGTTCGCCAGGGCGTACAGCTACCGGGGCGCCGCCCATGCGCGCCGGGGACAGAACGCGCTGGCGCTGGCCGACTACGATGCGGCTCATCACGCTGATGCCCGAGAACGCCGGAGCCTACAAAGACCGGGGCGGCGTGCTGGTCCGGATGGGTCAGCTCGATCGCGCGATCAAGGACCTGGATGAGGCGATCCGGCTCGATCCGAAGCGAGCGACGGCGTATCAGAATCGAGGGGTCGCCTTCACCGATCAGGGGCACTTTGAACGCGCGGTTGATGACCTGACCGAGGCGATCCGGCTCGATCCGGCGAACGCGGGAGCCTACTCCAACCGCGGGCGCGTTTATTTCGCGATCGGCGAGTACGATGCGGCGATCGCCGACCTCAGCCTGGCCATCCAGCGGGAGCCGCGAAACCCGATCACTCATTTCAATCGCGCCGAGGCATTCGTCCGGCTGGGGATGCGAGACCGGGCGCTGGAGGATTACACCCAAGCGGTTGAGCTCGACCCGCGCCTCGCACCGGCTTACACAGCTATCGGCCGGATCCAGTCGCAACTCGGCCATCGCGAGGAGGCCATCCACGAGTTCGACATGGCGCTGAAACTGGACCCGAACCGTGTGGAGGTCATCGAGGCCCGTGGCAACGTCGCGGCGCCAGGAGGGTGACTGGCGCGGGGCCCTGACGGACTACGATCGCGCGGTCGCGATCGACCCGAAGCGCGCCGACCTCTACGTCGCCCGGGGTTGGTCTCGTCTGTGCGCAGGGGCTGAGTGGGCCGATAACGATGCCCGCGCCTATCTCGCGCTCCGCGGATGGCACGAACCGCTTTCGCCCTACATGGCCCTGCTCGCGATCCTCGGTGCCCGAGGGACGCCGCGCGAGGCCCAGGCGCGCCGGCTCGTCGACGAAGCCCTTGCGAATCTCCGCGGACGGACCTGGCCGGTACCGATCCTCCGGTATTTCCGAGGCGATCTCGACGAGGCTGGCTTGCTCCGAGCTGCGGGCGGAGACAAGTTTCAGACGGAGGCCCATGCGTTCCTCGGCCTCGACCGGCTGCAAGCCGGGGACCGCACCGCGGCGCTGTCCCACCTGCAGTGGGCACGCGAACACGGCGCGCCGGGTTCGATCGCAACCGACGTGGCACGCGCGGCGCTGGGACGGATCGAGACGCGTCCTGAGAGCCGCTAACTTCTCGAGTGCCTTACATTCGCATCGGTGCGGTCAGTTCCGACGGGTCTTGCCGGCGCCGGCCTTGGCGCCGCGCTCGGGCTTGGGAGGAAGTCCGACCCGGAGGACGATCGCATCCCACGCTCGATTGGCGGCGACGGGGACGCCGAAGTCCGGGTCGGTCGGTTCACACTGCTAGGCCATCCCGACCTCATCATTGGGAACGGGCGTGGTCCCGGGATCGGCATTCTTCCGACGAAATGGTCTTGTCCCGTTCGGGTTACCTACTAAGATGTCGCCCCGATGGATAGTCGCGCCGCTCCACCGCGGGACGACGGATCAACCCGTCGCCCGGACACTCCGGATCGTTTGATCCCGGTAACTTGCGTCGATCCCCCGTCAATCCGAATCCCGGAGCCGCGGCGAACTCAGCTCTCGAAGCGAAGCGGGGACACATTGCACGGTTGCAGTAATGCAGGGAGGCAAACATGCCGGAGCGACGTCGCGTGAGCCGGAAAGTCGCGGGCATCTTGGGAGTGGCCGTGGTGCTCACGGCCACGATCGTCGGGTGGAAGTTCGGGATGTTCGGGACCCGTCGTGGCGTCTCGCGATCCAGCACGGCGGGCCCGACGCCGATCGATGCGACGAGCTCGTTGGGCGACCTCACACAGGCCTTGCGGGCCGGTAATTCCCGGGCGCTTGTTTTCATTCAGCAGCACCTTGCGCAAGATGGTTCAACGCGTGTGGCTTTGAACGACGAGCAGGCCACGGAGTGGGTCGAGGCGCTTTCCGGGATACGGTCGGGATTCGTGACCTTCAATGGGCCGGCCCGCGCGATCGCGGTAGCGGTGGCATTCCGGATCCTCGATCAATTCGCGGTCGAGCCGGCGTCTGCGCGATGGGATAAGGCCATCCAACCGATCCACGACCTCTTGACGGCCGGTCTGGCTGACGCGAGTCACGATGTCCGTGCCGCGGCCCTGACCGAGATCGCCAAGATCTGGGTCTGGCTTCCCGGCCGATCGCTCACGCCGGCCGAGGAGAATGGCCTGGCCGACTGGAAGAATGCCCTCTATCCGCCGGTTGTGCGGGCACTGGGCCATCGCGATCCCCACACCCTCATCGCGGCGATCTCCTGCCTGGGCTCTCTGCCGATCGACCGTTCCGCCGCGCCGGCGATCGCCTACCTGGAGAACCCGGACTCCGACGTGCGCAAGCAAACCATGCTCTCGTTCGCTCGACGCAACCTGTTGTTGACCGATGACATGCTCCTGAAACGCCTCCACGATGGGGATGCCTCGAACCGGGAGACGGCCACCCTGATCCTCCAAACTCGCGGGCTGACCCGTGAGCAAATCAGTCTGGGCGGCCTGATCTTCAGTCCGAGACCTCAGCAGCGTATCTCGGTCATTCCGTTCCTGAAGGACCGCACCGACATCGATCCGGTGGTGTGGCTGATCCAGCTCTCCCGGGACTCGGAGGAGATGGTCCGGATGAGCGCGATCGAGGCGCTGGCTGCCCACCAATCCCCCTCGGTTCGCAAGCGACTTGCCGAGATGGCCCGTTCCGACCAATCGATCGTGGTCCGCCAGGCGGCCAGCAAGGTCGTCCCTTCGTCACGAGGAGCCACGGCGTCCTTACCCCTCCAGCCCGGCTCGCCCGGCCTCAACCCCAAGGCCAACTAGAGCGGATCAGCGGGCGGATGCCACCGCCAGCCGTTCGCCCGCGGCGCGTTCCCCCGTCCGCGAGCGTCTTGCGCGGACGCTCTCCGGGAATAATCGGACGAGGTCCAGCGAGTCGTCGTTACCGATCGGCATCGGCAGGAATTCGGTCTCCCGGGTGAGGTGGGGATGGGCGCGGACCTCATCATCGAGCGGCGATGAGACCCAGAGCGTGTTCAGCTCGAGCGTGTTGGGGATGATGACGATGCGTGCCTCGGACGGGTTAACGCGCCAGCAGGTCTCGATTGCGGCCTGGAGCACGTCGCGGTCGGTCGGCAGGGTGATGGGAATCCGGGCCCGTTCCAGGAAGCACGAGGTCAGCGTATTGATGTAGAACGGCCCGGTCTCCATCTTGGAAACCAGGCGTTCGGTGGTCAGGTCGGCGAAGCCGATGCCGACGATGTTGCCGTGGCTCTCGTCGGAGACGTCGAGCACCACCAGGCGCGTCACCCTGGGACGTTCGAGGTCCGGCTGCGTCTCGATCATCAGCCGGCCGATGACATTCGGGTCCATACCGGCGCCCGAATAGTTCTTGCCCAGCTCGCCGACGACCAGCACGTCGATCTGGTCGAACGGTAGCCGGCCCATCAGCCCGCGGGCGCGGTCGAGCAGTTTCGGCTCGAGGTCGAAGATGGTCTCGGGTTCCAGGGCGACGATCTCCGCGGGCACGTCATCGGCGTTCTCGAGGATCGCCAGACCGAGGGCGAATCGCGTGTGCTCGACCAGGAACCGGCCGACGGAGGGGAGCACCTCGTGCACGCCCCGAAGGCCGAGTTTGTGGACCTGGCTGGCGCCTTCCCGTTTGCCGAGGCCGATGACGAGCATCTTCAGGACGCCCGATTCGTGAATGCCCCGGAAGTCGGTGTGGGGCTTGACGCGATTGGCCAGCACGATCCCGTCGGCCTCATAGGCGTTCTGGTCGAAATAGATCGGCAGCCCGACCGAGCTGGTGCCCAGGACCCGGGTCTCCATGTCGGTCTTGACCGGGACGCCCATCGTCTCAGACGTCACCCCATAGCCGGCCAGCAGCTCGCGCTGGCCCTCGGAGGTCGCCGCTCCGTGGCTCCCCATCGCCGCCACGATGAACGGCCGATACTCCATCTCTTTGAGCGTGCCCACGATCGCCTTGGCCACGACGGCGATCCCATGAATGCCGCGGCTGCCAATCCCAACGGCGATCGTGCCGCCGGGCTTGACGCGCTGGCGCAGCCGGCTCGACCGGATCAGTCGGCGCACGGTCCCCGGGACGTCCTCCACCTTGGGTTGTGGGATCGATTGGCGGACGCGGGCGAGGGGTGGGAAGGTCATGGGTCGAGATCCTGCACGAGGGTGAGAGGTAGCAACTCCATCGCGTGACCGGGCCGGCTTCCAGGGGGTCGCATCGCAACGCCTGGAACCCTATTCAATCTAGAAGGAGGACTCGGGCCGGTCAATCACTCGACGCCCGCGTTTCTTTCACAGGCCGAGCCGTCCTCACTGGCCCGGGGGCGGTACGGCGGCGTCCAGCTCCGCGGCCAGCAGCTCAATCTCGGCCCGATCCCAGACCGAGCCGGCCATCGCTGCGGAACGCGCCGCCCGGGCCTTGACCGCGGCCCCTTTCGCGTCGTCCGCGTGGCCGAGGCGGTGTTCGGCGAGGGCCAGGAACAGCCAATCCTGGAACGCCGCATCGCGCGGGTCGAGCGCGATGCCCTCCCGGAGCGTTCGCGCCGCCTCCTCGAACCGGCCGGCACGGTACAGCACCGCCCCGCGAGTGTTGAGGAAAACATGGCGCGTCTGCCGGATCTGGTCCTTGGCCGTCGGGTTCGCCTTCTCGAACGCGGCAAGCCGGGCCAGGGCGTGGTCCATCCAGCCGAGCGGCCTGGTCCAGTCATCGGTGGCGGTGGGACCGAGCGCGAAGGCCCAGGCCGCGTTGTTGGCCTGGCTCCCCGAGAGCCCCGGGCCGACCGGGGGCACCCGCCCCGCGAACTCGGCGCAGGCGGTGCGATAGCCCGCGTTGTCACCGGCCTTCAACGAGGCAAAGATCTGGCGAAAACGAGTCCCGGTCGAGGAGGCTGGGTCGCGGGCCATCGTGGTCAGGAAGGTTGCTGCACGCTTCCAGTCGCTCGCCCTGGCCGCGCGATCGGCGGCCCAGGAGATCACGGACGCCTCCGCACCACGGCGGATCGCCTCGTCCAGGTCGGCCGTGGCCCGGTCGGGGTGCCCGGCCAGGTCCGCCAGCGCGGCCCGGGTTGCGTACAGGGTCCAGTCATCCGGGGTGATCTCGACCGCCCGGTCCAGGTTCCACAGCCCTTCGTCGTACCTCCTGGTCGCCTCGTCCTCGGCGGCGGCGGCCCGCAGCCAGTCGGCCAGGTTGCGGGGGGACGGGGCGAGAGGCCGGGCTGCGGCGTAGGATGACGCGGCCTCCTCGTGCCGGCCGGCCCGAGCCAGCAGGCGTCCTCGGCGGGCGGGGATGGTCCAGTCGCGCGGCGCAGGGCGGCCAGCCGGTCGAGGTGCCATTCGGCCCCGAAGACGTCCCGATCCTGCTCGGCGTCGGCGGCAGCCGTGTCGTGCCAGTCGGCGTCCGGCCGGGGCGGGACCATCGCCGTGCTGCTCTCGCCCACGAGCCGATCGCGAAGGGATCTCCACTCGTCGTCCGGGACGAAGTCGAGCCCCTGGCTCTCGTCCATGCGCTGGCCAGTCAACAAGGCGACTCGATCGGCCAGACGGGCGAGGTCTGGCTCGGCGAACGGGAGGGGCACCGGCCAGCGCCTGACGGTGCCGTCGGCGGCCACGCACACGCACGTCTGGCCATCGGGGGTGAAGGTGACCGCGCGGATCGGTCCGATGAGGACGGCCGGGGGGCCGATCGGCTTGCGGGTGGCGACCTCCCAGAGCTGGGCGGAGCCGGTCGAGTGACCGGTCAGCAGAAATGCCCCGTCCGGGCTGAAGGCCACGTCCTCGATCGGGTCCGGATGGGGAAGATAGCCGCCGGGAAGCGGGACGAGGGTGTCGGCGCCGAGCAGGCGGACGCCGAGGTTCGCGACCGCCGCGACCACTCGGCTATCCGGCGAGAACCGCGGCACCCCGGCATGGTCGAGCCGCCGCTCACCGAGGAGCTTGCCGGACGGCACCTCCCAAAGGCGCAAGATCTCCACTCGCGGCAAGTGCCACGACCGCCCGACCATCGGGTCGGAATTGGAGATTGAATGCACCGACCGTATCGCGGGCCTGAACAAAGCGGTGACTCGCATAGTGATGTGGCGCCCGGAAGACCGTCCTTCCGGAGCCGACCTCCCAAAGGATCATTTCGGGTTTCTTGGACCAGTCCGGAGCTTTGAGTGCGGCGATATACTTGCCGTCAGGACTGAAGTCAATATTGATGACAATGTCGTCATGTTGGAGCGGCGGACGAAGCTCTTTCCCGGTCCGCCAGTCCCAGAGTTTGATCAGTCCGGCCGGTCCGTAGTCGCCGGCGGCGAGCGTGTTCCCGTCCGGACTGAATGAGACGTCGGCGACCCAATTACGGTGATGAAGGGACGGTCCGGCCGGTCGGCCCGTGGCGGTGTCCCAGACCCGGGCGGTTGCATCTTGACCGGCTGTGGCGAAGTAGCGGCCGTCTCGAGTGAACACAACACGCCGAACTAATGCGCCATGGCGAACGTTTGTACCGCGTTCGGCTCCGGTTGAAACATCCGCCAGGAGAACGTCGTGTGTCTCCAGGGCTTCTTGATGCCAATAGAGAACCGCGGTCGCACCATGAGGGTCGAACTGGGCGAATTCATAGAAGTTCCGCTGTCTCGACGGCGGACCAAAGTCTGCCGGCGAGAGCGACGTCCGGCTGCGGGGACGTGGGAGTCGCCACAATCGCCGGTCGACCCCGCTGCGTAAGTATGCCCAGGTCGCGACAAACCGCTCGTCCGAGCTGTACTTCTCTCGACTCTCTGCCTCTTGGACAAGGTCGCCGTTGTAGACATTATTCACCCAACCCGGATGAGCAAACCGAACTCGCGATGGTCGAGGTGGCCAGGCGCCGACATCGTACACCCGGCCCTGCTCGAGAGAGATCACGGACCGTCCGTCCGGCGCCGGCTCGCGATACATCATGCGGAACGGAGTAGAAAGGCCAGGACCGACGACGCCAGGATTCATGACCGACCAGCGGTGGATCTGGTCGTCCTTGATCACCAGCGCGGTGCGCCTGTTGTTCTGGAAGTTGAGTGCCCATGGATTACTCGGTGCCAGTGGATGAGGCCCGAGGCGGATCGGAGGCTCATCTCCGTCCACGGTGAAGGTGATCCCTTCGAAGGCGTTCGGCTCGCGCGAGACCCAGGCGGTCACCGATCTTCCATCCGGCGAGAGGCCCATGAACGAAAGGCATGACTCGGCGCTGACGTCTACCTTGCGGACGACCCGGCCACTGGCGATCTCCCACACCATGATCGACGCGGTTCGCCACTGGTGGTCGTTCAACAAGCTCCCGGGGGGACCGGGACCCGGATCGTCCGGGCGGAGCCCGAGGACTGACCCGACCAGGTATCGTCCCTCCGGGCTGACGCTCAGATCGAGGACGGGCCCACTGGTCGGGATTGGCGGCTGGACCGGGCGGCCCGACACCGGGTCGAGGCGGTGGATGGCCCACTTCGCGGCGCCCCTCTTCCGACGGTGGGGAGAGGCAATCCATAGGCTCCGCGAATCGGGCGCGAACACGATCGACTCACCCACCCCGTCGGGTATCCTGGCCGGCGGGCCGACCGGGCGACCGGAGTCGGTCTGGAAGCACTGGATCTCATCCTCGGCAGTGGCCATGGCGATTCGATCGGCTTCGGGACTGAAGGCGATATCCGTGTAGTGGATCCCGCCCGGCCAGATGGACTCGAGCGCCGGTACGGTCTCGGCCCAGGCGGTCAGGTTCGCGCGGATCACGCCGCCGAGCGGGGCCGCCAGCGAGTCGCCGGCCGGCAGCGCCCGGATGCGCTGGACGAAGAGATGCAACGCCAGGGCTGGCTCCCCGCCGTGGGCGTCCTCGATCCCACGGTCGAGCAGCAGCCCGGCGGCCTGGTGGGCGGCGGCGTTGCGGGCCTGCTTCGCCACGTCCCGGGCGGCGATCGCCTCCCCTTCGTTCTTGCGGGCCGCGTCGCGGGCCAGATCGGCATCCAGACGCGACCATGTTTCGGACTGCGCTGCGTGTTGCGCGTTCTCCGCCAGGCGGGCCATGTTCCCTGCGACGATAAGCGAGCCGACCGTTGCCGCGACCAGAAGCGCCGTCAGCACTCCGCCCAGCACGGCGATCGCTGGGTTGCGCCGCGCCCACCGCCAGTATCGCTCCGCGGCGCCGACCTGGCGGGCCTTGATCGGCTCGTCGGCCAGGAACCGCCCCAGGTCCTCCGCCATCGCCTCGGCCGTCTGGTACCGCGCCTTGGGGTCCTTCTCGATCGCCTTCAAGACGATCGTCTCCAGGTCCCGCGGGATCCGCCCATCGATAGACCGGGGCCTCGGCGGCTCCTCGGTCTTGATCTGCTCGATCAGCTTGAGCCGGTCCGACGACTCGAAGCCCGCGTGCAGCGTGAGCAGCTCGTAGAGGGTCAACCCCAGCGCGTAGACGTCGGCCCGGGTATCCCCTTCGCCCCGGAAGCGTTCGGGGGCCATGTAGCGGAGCGTGCCCAGGATGTCGCCGGTGTGGGTCAGCCCCTCGTCATCCCCCTTGGCCAGGCCGAAGTCGGCGATCCAGACCACGCCCTCGGTGTCCAGCAGCAAGTTCGAGGGCTTGATGTCCCGATGCACGATCCCGCGTGCGTGAGCATAGGCGAGGCCTCCGGCCACCTGCCGGCCGATCTGAGCCAGGCTGCGGAAGAACCCACGCCGGCCCGACTCGACCGAGGAGAGCTGAGTCCCCCCGGGCAGGATCGCCGAGGTCGACGACGGGGAGGGGGACTTTGAGAAGTCGGGTTCGGGTGGCTGCGCCCGTTGTGGGCCAGTTGCGTCGCCGGAGGCCGCACTGCCGGCCGAGGTCCGCGTCGGCGCGCCGTCGGATCCGGACGCGGGACGGTCCGTCCCGGTCCCGGTCGGTGCCGCGAGGCCTTCGGCGGGGTCCCCGGCCCGCATCGACGGCGAGTCACCCGCCGGATCCGGCCCGCGGCCGCCCGGGTCGAACCGACCGGTCAGGATGGACCGCAACACCGCGCTGACCTCGATCCCGTCGCCGAGAGTCGGCGTGTCGATACCATGCCGGGAGGGCTTTCCCCGGGGCCGCCGCGACCAGCCCCCGGAGGCCGCCTTGATCCCGGACTGGGATCGGGCCCGGTCCAGGAGCCGATGCAGCTCGGTGATGACCGCATCGAGCCCCAGGCCATCGATGAACTGCATGGCATAGAAGCGGAAATCCCCGTCCTGGCCGATTTCGTAGACCGGGACGATGTTGGTGTGGTGCAGCCTGGCCGCGGCGCGGGCCTCCCGGCGGAACCGCTCCTGGACCACCCGGTCGCCCGACGCCTGCCCAGGCAGGACCTTCAGGGCCACGCGGCGGCCCAGCGAGATCTGCTCGGCCTCGTACACCACCCCCATGCCGCCTCGGCCGACCTCACGGAGGATCCGGTAATCGCCTATCTGCAAAAGGCGCGGGACGGCGGGACGCTGCTGCTGGAGCGCGTCCTCGCGGGCGTCGCCCTCGACCTGTTCGACCTCGGCCAGGGCCGGGAAGAGCTCACGGATCTCGTCGGCCATCTCGGGCAGGCGGTCGACATACTCCTGCACGCTCGGCCGCTCGCCCCCGCGATACCGCTGGACGAACTCCTCGGCGAGCTCGTCGAACCGGCCGTAGTCGCGCGTACCGGATTCCGTGGACATCGTCAGGCGCCTTCCTATTCACCTTGCATGGTCAACAGTAGGGCTTTGAGCCGCTTCAGGGCGCGGAAATACCGCTTCGCTCCCGCATCCTGACTGATCCCGAGCACCTGGGCCGCCTCGGCACGGCTGAGCTGCTCGAAATGTCTCAGCGCGAGCGCCTCGCGGTCAATGGAGTCGAGACTGTTCAGGGCCGCCTGGACGCGCAGCACCGGCTCCGCGTGCTCCGCCGCCTGGATCGGCGAGGTGAGTTGACCCAGCAGCATCGAGGCCAGCGCGGCAGCCCTGGCCTGGGGCAGAGCGTCCTGATAAAGCGAGATCTCCACTCCTGGGTCCCGCATCCGGGTGCCCAGGTGCTGGCGATGCAACGTCGTCAACCGGCGGCCGACGTGCAGACGCAGCCAGAGCAGCGGAGGGAGCTTCGGGTCGGCCAGGTAGGCGTCGAGGTCCTGGGCGACGTCGAGGAACGACTCCTGGACGACATCCGAGGCGTCGAATCGGGCTCGCAGTCGCGGGTCCAGCCGCGGCTCCACCATGCGCCGGAGACGCTGCCGATGCTGTTCGGAGAGCGTTGCCAGCGCCTGGCCGTCGCCGCCGCGGAGCGGCTTGATCTGGTCGTTCGAATCGTCAGGCAATTTCTCGATGAAGCATCCCATACCCTTTATCCGCGCGCCCGTCAGAAACCGGGACCGGAAAATGGGAATCGGGATGACTGGGGGCGTTGTTAACCTCTCGGAGAGCCTTGACGGCATCATGCATGGAGCGTCATCCAGCGACCTTGAACCTCAGAGCGCATTTCATAGGTAGGTCGTCGCACTCGAGGTGCAGTCTACGTACCTGGTTTTTCCCTGGTGCCCCTTACGAACCCAGGGGGGAAGTCGTGATACGCCTGTCGCCATGATCGTTCCGTGAGACAACGACCGGAAACAGGGATGCCAGAACCACTAGATACATCCATGCTTCTGGGCTCACGACCACTCGACGCCAGACCCTTCTGACCGGGCACTTACCAACCTGGGCCCTGCGCCGGCGCATAGACTCCGATCGATGGGGGTGCGGCGAGTGCGCCCCCAGGCGCCCCGTACTGGAGAGGGAACGTCCGATAGGCGAACGCCGATGATGGGTAGTACGACGCACCGTAGACGTATCCAGGGGCGACATACCCCGGCCGCCACAGGCCGACCCCGTAGCGTCCGGGGAGCAGTCCATACGGTGGGAAGTTCGAGCCGTAAGAGGGACCTGGGTAGGCCGAGTACACCGAGTAGGTCTGTGGCATCCCATAGCTAGCGAAGCCGTAGCTCGTCCCATACCAGCCAGGGGCGATGTAGTAACTGCTCACCCGGTATGAGTTCATGTAGGCGCTTCCTGCCGGGCCCTGAGCTCGCGCCTCTCGTGTTGACACCCCCAGGCCGATCACAACAGCCATCACCAATGCAGGCCAGCTCACGATGGCTAAGAAGTGGCGCATCAGTAGTCCCCTCCCCTCGACGAGTTCCCGCCTGATCCCGTTCCTCTCCCACTCCCACATTATACCCTCCGTCATCATGCAAACTGACCCTGTCCCGTCTGCCAGTGCTCCCGTTCACGGTACGAGGGCCATGAATGCAAAGAACCTCTTACGTTTTTGGCTTACCCAAAAATTCTTTTTTCTATCTGAAAGAAGGTCTTGGAGGAAACCGAAAGATTGGTTATAAGGGAAAGGGCCAACCGTGGGATCAAGCCGAAGCGACGTCCGCGGCAAGCTAATAAAAGCAGGAAGGCGTCGGTCACGGGGAGCCGGGATCAAATCGGGTATCTGGAAGGAATGACGAGGCGGATCGATGGCGATGGTTGAGGAAACCTCCCCGGAGCGGCGGTCGCTGGAGGAGGTGCACGGTTCGATCGCGGTGCCGTCGGTGCGTGGGACGAGCCCGCGGATCAGGCAATTCCTGGCGTTTCTGGGACCGGCCTACCTGGTCAGTGTTGGTTACATGGACCCGGGGAATTGGGCGACGGACCTGGCTGGCGGTGCGCAGTTCGGCTATGCGCTGATCTGGGTCCTGCTGATGTCGAACGTGATGGCTATCCTGTTGCAGACCCTGGCCGCCCGGCTGGGGGTCGTGACCGGTCATGACCTGGCCCAGGCGTGCCGCGCCGAGTATTCGCCGGCGATCAACGCGATCCTCTGGGTCCTGGCCGAGGTCGCCATCGCGGCGACCGATCTGGCCGAGATCCTGGGGACGATCATTGCTCTGAAGTTGCTCTTCCACCTGCCGTTGCTCTGGGGATGTCTGATCACTGCGTTCGACACGTTCCTGCTGCTGTATTTGCAGCGCTGGGGGATGCGACAGGTGGAGGCCGTGATCCTGGCCCTGGTGGCGACGATCGGGGCCTGTTTCCTGATCCAGATCGTCCTGGCCCGTCCGGATTTCGCGGGCGTCGTCTCGGGGCTGCGGCCCACCTTGCCGCCGGGAGCCTTGTATGTGGCCATCGGGATCCTGGGCGCGACGGTGATGCCCCATAACCTGTACTTGCACTCCGCCTTGGTGCAGACGCGCCGGATCGGTTCCGACCGGAAGAGCAAGGCGGTCGCCTGCCGGTACTACTTGATCGACTCGGCGATCGCACTGAATGCGGCCTTCTTCGTGAACGCCGCGATCCTGATCGTCAGTGCCGCGGCGTTCCACAACGTCCAGGAAGTCGCCAGCATCGAGAAGGCTCACGAGCTGCTCCCGCGCTTTCTGGGTCCGGTCGCACCGATCTTGTTCGGCGTCGCCCTCTTGTGCGCCGGCCAGAGCTCGACGCTGACCGGCACGCTCGCCGGCCAGATCGTCATGGAGGGCTACCTGCACCTGCGGATGGCTCCCTGGCTTCGTCGGCTGATCACGCGGTTGCTGGCCCTGATTCCGGCGGTCCTGGTCATCTCGATGACCGGCGAGCAGTCGACGCAAGGTCTGATCATCCTGAGCCAGGTGATCCTGAGCTTGCAACTTTCGTTCGCCGTGATCCCGCTGATTCACTTCACCTCGAACCGGAAGAACATGGGGGTCTTCGCCACGCCGTGGTGGGGACAGATCCTGGCCTGGACGACGGCCGCGATCATCGTCGCGCTCAATGGCAAACTCGTACTGGATCAGGTCGGTGAGTGGGTCAACCTGGCGGCCGGTGAGCGCGACCCGAATGGGCCCGATCCCGTTGAGCTGGCTGGTCGCGTGGGGATTGTACGGCCTGACGGCCGTCGTGGGGGTATTGCTCCTCTGGGTCACGATCAAGCCGGTCGTGCGGCCATCGCCCGCATGGCTGCCACAGGCCGCCGTCAAGCTCGACTGGATGGCCGCGCTGCGACCCCGCGCCCTGGCCCGCATCGGTGTGGCTCTGGAACATAACCAGGCCGACGCGGAGATCCTCAACCGCGCGCTGGGCCTGGCCCAGAGCCAGAGCACCCCGGCCGAGCTGATCCTGCTCCATGTCGTGGACACGGCGATGGCTCGCGTCCTGGGCCCCGAGACGGCGGACCGCGAGACCTCCGCCGACGAGCGTTACCTGTCCGATCTGGTGGACGCCTTGCGCGATCGAGGCTATTCGGCGCGGTCAGTCTTGCTCTACGGTCCCGACCCGGCCGGCGAGCTGGTCGCGCATTTGCGCCGCGACCCGGTCAACCTGCTCGTGGTCGGCTCGCACGGCCATGGCTTGGTCCGCGACCTGCTCCTGGGTCAGACGGTCGACCGCGTCCGCCATGGCCTGGATGTGCCGATGTTGATCGCACGACCCGGACGGGAAGGAGCCCAATCCGCTCCCCCACACCCGATGATCTCGTCGGATGGCGCCGATCGGCCTGCCGAGCGATTGATCCCGGAGGCCCTGGGATAGGATGCGGCTCGGGAGCCGCGCTTTCAAGTTTGACGCATCACGAGAGCGTGCATCTCGCCGCAATAATTAGCGATTTACGCTCTCCTTGACTGACATTGTTACCGACTCCGCGTTTCTAATATGGCGGAGTCGGAGTCGGCGTGGGCGTTGGAGTCGGCGTGGGCGTTGGAGTCGGTGTGGGTGTCGGAGTCGGCGTGGGTGTCGGTGTCGGCGTGGGTGTCGGAGTCGGAGTCGGAGTCGGCGTGGGTGTCGGGGTCGGACTCAGAATGGGCGGTGGCGCCGGCGGCGCCGGCGTCGGCGTGGGAATGGGCGTCGGCGTCGGTGAGACCGGAATGGGGGTCGGGGTCGGGGTCGGCACGTCCGTCGTGACCGGGGTTGTCGGGGGGAACGCCGAGTTCCCGATCCTGATCCCGCGAGCCCGGGCCGCGGTGATGAAAACCTGAGCCACACCTTCTCGTTTCAAGCCCGTACCGACTTTGTGAACCCATTGATTGATGCCAGCCACGGTCGGCGTTTCGTGCAGGATGTTCGCGTAGAGGGAGCCCACGAACGAAGCCGAGGATCCAAAGAGGTCGACACCCGCGTTCATGAGCAACTGCTGCCGCTCGGGGGATTCGAGGAGGGAGCTGCGAAGATGGGCCTTGCTGATCGACCCGGTGCTCAGCTCCCCTGCCCAGCCATTCAGCTCGCTGGCCGTGGGTGCGCGGAACAGGATCGACTCGTATTGCGATATGACCAGCAACTCCGCGGCGGACGGACTGGAGTTGCTCCTGAGCGGCGAACGGACCTCGGGTCTCGGGGCCGCCGCGGTCGGGGCGACGTGCTCCTTCCCGAGCCCCGTCGAACAGAAGTTGCCGGTTTTCGAGACAATCCGCGGACACGGCGAGGGATGGCGCGTAGCGACGTTTCCGACGTTCCAGGCTATCGAACCCCACCCGACGCATGATCTTCTTGAGTGCTTGGAACATTGGTAGTGTCTCAGCAGGTGTAGGAGATTGGTCGTCCGACCGATGAATCGTGAACCGTGCCCACGGGCTATCACCTGGGCTCTGCGGCCGATGCGCACCTACTCTCACAATGTAAAAGAGCGTCAATCCCGCCTTCCGGTTACACGAAATCGTGAACCCGGAGCAAAGAATTCGCCGCGACCGAAGCTTCCCTCGCCTAAGGCCGGCTACCTTGATAGAGTAATGGGCGAGAGGAGTACGTACGGAAGCGTACAGGTTGTGGATACCAATAGCGGCGGCGGTGGGGCATGAGGCAGGAGCCGATCGAGGAAAGGTTCAGGGAGGCGCTCGAGGCGCTCCTCGAGCAGGTGAAGAAAGACCGTTCCGTCCTGGCGGCCATCCTCTGTGGCAGCCTGTCGCACGACAAGGTATGGGCCAAGTCCGACATCGATCTGGTGCTGGTGACGATCGACGACAAGAAGGTGCAGGCCGGAGACCTGGCGCTCGATGCGGACGGGCTGAACGTCCACGCCCTCCTCGTCCCACGCGCGGAGTTCCGCAAGACGGCGGAAGGGTCGATTCGCAACTCATTCATGCATTCGCTCCTGGCCAAGGGGCGGCTCCTCTTCACTCATGATGAGACGATCACCGAGCTCTGCGCTCAGATGCGCGAGATCGGCGAGCGCGACACGCAGGTCCAGCTCCTGCGCGCGGCGACCCACGCACTGGGGCCGATCTACAAGGCTCACAAGTGGCTCCTCATCCGCGGCGACCTGGAATACACGGCGCTGTGGATCCTCTATGCCGCGACGCCGCTGGCGCAGATCGAGGTCATCGGCCGGAGGCTTCTCGCCGACCGAGAAGTGATCCCCCAGGCGATGAAGCTGAACCCGGCGTTCTTCAAGACGGTCTACGCCGACCTCCTCAATAGCAAGAAGACGCGAAAGAATGTCCAGGAGGCGCTGGCGTCGGTCGACCGCTACCTGGCCGAGCGCGCAACGACCTTGTTCGGGCCGGTGATCGAACACCTCCGAGAGGTCGGCGAGGCGCGGTCATGCACCGAGCTCGAAGACCACTTCCGGCGAAACCTCGACTTCGGCGGCGTCACCGGGGCGTGCGAGTATCTGGCCGACCAGGGCCTCATCGGCAAGGCCTCCGTGCCGGTGCAGCTCACCAGGAGGAGCAACATCGAAGTGCAGGAGTTAGCCTTCTTTCACCTCGAGGGCAGACCGGATGGCTTCTAGGTCGACCGCCAGGCGAAGCGCATCCCGGACCCCGCGCGCACGACCATCGCCGTCCAGGGTGCGCGCGTCCACAACCTCAAGAACATCTCGGTCGAGATCCCGCGCGACAAGCTCATCGTCGTCACCGGGCTCTCGGGTTCGGGTAAGTCGAGCCTGGCATTCGACACCATCTACGCCGAGGGGCAGCGGCGGTACATGGAGTCGCTGTCCAGCTTCGCGAAGCGGTTCATCGCCCAGGTCGCCAAGCCGGACGTCGACTTCGTCTTCGGCCTGTCCCCGGTGATCTCCATCGAGCAGAAGACCCTCGCCAGCAACCCGCGATCGACCGTCGCCACCATGACCGATATCGCCAGCTATCTGAACCTGCTGTTCGCGACCATCGGTGAGCCGCGCTGCCCGCGCACCGGCGAGCCGACACCCAGCCGGACGGCGAGCCGGATCCTGGAAGCCGTCCTGTCGCTCCCGGACGGGACGGAGATCGAGCTGCGCGCGCCGGTGTTCGCGGTGTACGGCGAGGAGCTCGACTTCGTCCTGACCGAGGTTCGGAAGAAGGGGTGTCGGCGGCTGATCGTCGACGGCAAGCCGGTGGATCTCTCCGAGCCGGTCGAGCTCGACGGATCGAAGGTCCGGCACATGGACGCGGTGGTGGACCGGCTGGTGGTCGGCCGGAAGCACGAGAAGGCAATCAAGGCCGCGATCGCCGCGACTCTGCTGGTGGGTGACGGAATTCTCCAGGCGCAGATCGTCAAGGGCGCGAGCAAGGCGGAGTGCGAGCGGTTCTACCGGGAACTCTGCAGCGCGACGCACCACTTCGTCTACGGGGACATCCAGCCCGAGTACTTCATGTTCAACAACCCGGAGAGCGCGTGCCGGACCTGCGGCGGCCTGGGAGTCGACAAGCTGACGCACCCGGAGCTCCTGGTCCCCGATCCGGGGCGGAGCATCCGCGGCGGTTGTTTCGTGCGCGAGGCGTTCAAGTACAACCCGGATACCTGGGACGGACGGGTCATGTTCAGCCTGGCGAAGGCGCTCCATTTCTCCGTCGATACATCGTGGGAGAGCCTTCCCGAGCCGGTGCGCCAGGCGATCCTCAACGGGATCGATCAGAAGATCAAGCTCGCTTCGCCCCCGGAGGCGAAAGGGAGTCGGGATGACTGGGAGGGCAAGGAGGTCGGCTTCGGCGGGATCGCCCGGCGGATCGAGCGGCGATACCGTCGCTACCGGCAGAAGGGCGAGGTGAACTCGGGGATGGAGGCCTGGCTCGACAACGTGATGGTCGAGCACACCTGCCCCGACTGCAACGGCGCGCGGGTCAGGGCCACCCGGCTCTGCTTTACCATCGCGGGCAAGACCATCCACGAGCTCGGCCAGCTCAACTTCGACGAGCTCCACGCGTTCCTGGGCACGGTCAAACCGACCGGCCGCGGCGCCGACGCCGGCCGGCAGGTGCTCAAGGAGCTCCGCGGCCGGCTCGAGGTGCTCCTGGGCATCGGATTGGACTACCTGAACCTCAACCGGCGCTCCGGCACGCTCTCCGGCGGCGAGTCGCAACGGATCCGCCTGTCCACACAGATCGGCTCCGGCCTGATGGGGATGCTCTACGTGCTCGACGAGCCGAGCATCGGCCTGCACCCGAAGGACAATGTGAAGATGATCGCCACGCTGGAGAGCCTGCGCGACATCGGGAACACGGTCATCGTGGTGGAGCACGACGAGGACACGATCCGCGCCGCCGACCATCTGGTCGAGATGGGTCCCGGGCCGGGGGTCCACGGCGGCACGGTCGTCGTGCAGGGGACGATCGAGGACGTGCTCGCGTGCAAGGCGTCGCCGACCGGTCAGTTCCTCTCGGGGAAGCGACTCGATCTCCACGCCGAAACACCGCCGAAAGGGCAACGGCAAGTCGCTGACCGTGCGCGGCGCCCGGGAGAATAACCTCAAGGCGGCTGATGTGACGTTCCCCCTGGGCAAGCTGGTGGCGGTCACCGGCGCCTCCGGCTCGGGGAAGAGCACTCTGGTCAATGAGGTCCTCTACAAGGCGCTCTGGAAGCGGCTTGTGGATACACGTACCTTGCCCGGCGAGCACGATGGTGTAGACGGTCTCGAGCACGTGCACAAGGTGGTGAACATCGATCAATCGCCGATCGGACGGAACAGTCGGTCGAACCCGGCCACCTACATCGGCTTCTACGACGCAATCCGCGACCTCTTCACCAGGGCGCCGCTGTCGGTCGAACGCGGCTACAAGGCGGGGCGGTTCAGCTTCAACGTCAAGGGCGGCCGGTGCGAGGAGTGCCAGGGAGAGGGGGTGATCACCACGCAGCTCTACTTCATGCCCGACGTGGAGGTGACCTGCGGCGCATGCAAGGGGGCGCGGTTCAACGGCGAGACCCTGGAGGTCATGCTACGCGGCAAGACCATCGATGACGTGCTGAACATGTCGGTCGAGGAAGGAGCAGTCTTCTTCGCCGGTGAACCGGTCGTGGGCAAGAAGATCGAGGTGCTGAATGTCCTCGGGCTCGGCTACCTGACCCTGGGCCAGTCGGCGACGACGCTCTCCGGGGGCGAGGCGCAGCGGATCAAGATCGCCACCGAGCTGAGCAAGCTCCAGCGATCGAAGCACACGGTATACATCCTCGATGAGCCCACGACGGGCCTGCACCTGGCCGACGTGCAGCGGCTACTCGAGTCCTTGAATCGGCTGGTGGACGCCGGGCACACGGTGCTCTTGATCGAGCACCACCTGGACGTGATCAAGACGGCCGACCACGTGATCGACCTGGGGCCGGAGGGCGGTCACGCGGGCGGTGAGGTCGTGGTGACGGGCACGCCGGAGGAGGTCGCCGCGTGCAAGGTGTCACACACCGGTTCGTTCCTGAAGGCACATCTCCGGGCGTGACACCCCGCTGGCCGGTCCACACAACGGCGACGGGCCGCCTGCCGTACGCGCCGCTCGACTTCCATGGAGATGGACTCACGCGGCATGATCGGCGTCGGCCGGAGGCCACGGCTGACGGCTTCCTCTTGGACTCAGGGTCAGTCACTGGCCGTGACTCGCGATCTCGGCAGAATCGGGCCCGGCGACGATCGGCTCTGCTGGACCCCTTTCAGGACGAGCGCACCGAGGTCGCGGTGCAAGTCACCGACGCGGTCCAGGCAATGGATGAAGATGGGCGCGGTCGCCAGGACGAAGGCGAGCGTCGCCGCGATCGCCAGAGGTCGTGGCACGCGTCGGCCGGCGAGCGACCGATACCGGCGGCCCAGCCACTCCCCTCCGAGTGCGCCCAGCCCGTGTAGACTGAAGAACGCGAACTGCCAGCCGATCAGGTCGGGTGCAACCGGGACAATGACATACTCATGCAGCACTCCGCTGACCGCGAAAACCGCGAGGATTCCCAGGGCCGGCCTCCGCCTTTGCCTCCCGATCGGATCAAAGATGTGCTTCTTCAGCCATCGATGGATCCAGACGTTGTAACGGCTCCAGAAGTCGAGGATCGAGTGGGCCAGGATCGGATAGCGGAACGCGTCGGTTCCACGGAATCCAGCGAGGTTGAGTGTCGCGACGAGTAAATCGTTGAGCCCGCCGCCCAGCAGGTAGATTTCCATGGCCTTGAGCGCGCCATCGAACCAGAAGCCATACCGGGCCACATCGAGTGATTGACCGGTGGCGGCCAGGGCCAGGCCCAACGCGACTCGGAGCGTTCCAGTCGTCACGCGATGCCGCATCAGGCCGATGCGCAGGCGTCTCCCCTGGATCGGCACCGCGACGTCTTCGATCTGAAGGGCCGGCCAGAATGTGAGGGCCAGCCAGACGCGGAGGAGGTCGTCCTGCTGTCGCGGGTTGCTCAACCAGTCGATGGCCTTGATCATCACGATACCCCCCAGGATCGTGACCAGACACACGGGGAGTGGACGTGCGATCCCCAGCAGTGTCCAGAATGCGAACAGAGGAACGACGCAAATCACGACTGCGAGGAGACGCCAGACCGGTACGGGGATGCGGCTCCGAGCCCGGGCCAGCAGCGGGGCGAAGATCGCCGGTGTTCCCAGCGCGGCCAGGACCGTCGCGATTCGAATGGCGGTCATGGCGATATCTTGCCTCCCCGGTGCGCGCCGTTCCGTTGGACGGAGCAGTCCACCAGCAAATCGATTGTAGCTCGATGAGGCCACGCGTGAGTGCGCGGTGTAAGAAATTCGTCAGAGGACGTCTTCTCCGGCCGCGTATCGAACGAGTCCGGAGACGTCCCCACGCAGTGATTGACCGTCTCTCGAAGAACGCCTTATAATCCCTTACGACGAGCGGGATCCCTCGCAGCGAGTCAGTCGGCGGCACGTGCGGGCCGAAACCAGGCGATGGCCATCACGTATTACAAACGATTCCGCATGGAGATCGACCTGGACCGGGCGATCACCGGCACCGTGCTGCCGGATTCGTTCGTCTGGGTGCCCTGGGAAGACGCCCTCCTCGAACTGCACGCCGAGGTCAAGTATCGGAGTTTCCTCGGTGAGATCGACGCCTATGTCTTCCCCAGTTTGGGGGATCGCAACGGTTGCCGACGGCTGATGAACGAGATCCGGCGCAACCGGGCTTCCTGCCGGGAGCCACGTGGCTGATCGCAGGTCCGGAAGGGTACGTGGGAACCGTTCAGGGAGTGAAGGACCATGGCCCCATCGGCGCGATCCAGAACGTCGGCGTGATTCCCTCGTTCCGCGGCCGGGGTCTCGGCCGTGCCCTGGTCCGCCGCGCGCTGGGCGGGTTCTATCAGGCCGGCCTCCATCGTGCTTACCTGGAAGTGACCGCCGAGAACGCGGCGGCCGTCCAACTCTATCGCGAAGTCGGATTCCGGCGGGCGAAGACGCTTTACAAGGCGGTCGATAACTGATATGATTATTCGTTATTAGTCATGAGTCATCGGTTGGATCGGGGAGCGTGCGAGCCTGCAAGCGCGTTCCAGGGACCTCACGACTGGCTACCGACCGCGGACTGCCGCGGGCGAAAGAGGTTGCGGCGCCCCCCGCATAATCGATACCGTTGATTCTCCACGACCGAAATTCAGTCGCAGCCGAATTCCCTAGCTCGAGGTTCTCGTGTCCGACGCACACTCATCCGCCATTGAGCAGCACATCTATTCGAATGGGCTCGTGCTCCTGGCCGAGACGATGCCGGGAGTTCAGTCGGCGGCATTTACGCTGCTCTTGCCGGCCGGTGTGGCCTATGAGGGGGCTGAGGGGCTGGACCTGGGCGGCGGTGCCGCCACGATGGCCGCGGACTGGATCACGCGGGGCGCGGGCGATCGCGATAGTCGCGAGCTCCTGACGGCGCTGGATAACCTGGGGGTCAGCCATGCCGAGGGTGCCCAGACGTTCCACACGTCGCTGGCGGCGGCCACGCTCGGCCGCAACCTGGAACCGGCCCTGGAAATCTTCGCCGACATCGTGCTCGACCCCCACCTCGATGACGGCCTGGTGGAACCGATCCGCGCGCTTTGTCTCCAGGGCCTGCGAAGTCTCGAGGACGATCCCAGTTTCGAAGGTCATCCATGAGCTCCGGCGCCGACATTTCCCGGACCCGCTGGGCCGCCCCGCGCCGGGGAGTCCGGAGGGCGTCGCGTCCCTGACGCCGGACGAGATCCGAAGGTTCCACGAGGCGACCTATCGGCCCAACGGCGCGATCCTCGGAGTGGCCGGCGCGATCGACTGGCCCCGACTCCGCGACGGAGTGGGCCGGCTCTTCGGCGACTGGAAGTCACGCTCCGAGCCCCGGATCCACCCTCGACCGACCGGTCCGCGCCGCGACCACCTGTTCCGGGAGACCCAGCAGATCCAGATCGCCCTGGCCCATCCGGCGGCGACCGTCGATAGCCCCGACTATTACTCCGCCCGCGCCGCGGAGGCGATCCTGGGCGGCTATTCCTCGTCCCGGTTGTTCACCGAAGTCCGCGAGAAGCGCGGGCTCTGCTACTCGGTGTACTCCAGTTATGAAGGTCAGCACGATCGCGCCGCCGTCCTCTGCCACGCCGGTACGTCCCCCGACCGGGCCCAGCAAACCCTCGATGTCATGCTCGCCGAGCTGGAGCGGCTCGCCCGCGACGGCGTCGCCCCGGAGGAACTCGAGACCATGCGCGCGGGGCTCAAGAGCTCCCTGATCATGGCGCAAGAGTCCAGCATGCGCCGCTCGGCCGCCCTGGCCTCCGACTGGTTTTTCCTGGGCAGGGTCCGCTCGATCGCCGAGATCTCGGCCGCCCTCGATGCCCTGACTCCCGAAGGAGTCTCGGCCTACGCCGCCGGGTTGGGAAAGCCCAGCGACATGACGATCCTTACCCTCGGATCCAGCGCATTGCAACTCCCGGAATAAGAGGCTCGAACCAGGACGGCGACCGGCACCTCGAAGACGCGGAGCCGGTCGCCGTCCTGGTTCGAGCCTCGGGGTTAACGAACCGCGGAACACCGAGTCACCCGGAGCAAGCCTCATGCAATTCCATCAAACGACCTTGAGTAACGGCCTTCAGGTGATCGCCGAATTGAACGAACGGGCGCACTCGGTTGCCGCGGGATTCTTCGTCAAGACGGGCAGTCGCGATGAGTCCAGTGAGCTGGCGGGGGTCTCGCACTTCCTCGAACACATGACATTCAAGGGGACGCCGCGCCGCGATGCCCTGGCGGTCAATCGCGATTTCGATCGCGTCGGCGCCCAGCATAACGCCCAGACCTCCGAAGAAGATACGTTCTATCACGTCACGTGCCTGCCGGAATACCTGCCTGCATCCTTCGATGTTCTCTCCGATATCCTTCGTCCGACGCTCCGCGACGACGACTTCGAGACCGAGAAGCAGGTGATCATCGAAGAGATCCGGATGTACCTGGACAACCCGCTCTCGGTGGCATACGAAGCGGCCAAGACGGCGCACTTCAGCGGCCACTCGCTGGGCAATAGTATCCTCGGGACCGTCGAGTCGATCACGGCGATGACGGCCGGCCAGATGCGCCAGTATTTCGCGACGCGATACAGTCCGGCCAATATCGTGCTGGCGTTCGCCGGCAAGGCGGAGTGGGACCCCCTGGTGAAGCTGGCTCAGACGCATTGCGGGGGATGGGAAGGTGGACCAGCCAGCCGGCAAGCGACGACGCCACGCGGGACTGGCGCGTTCCAGACGATTCTCCGCGCCGACGATCTGCAACAGACGATTGTCGGCGTCAGCGACGGCCCACCTTTGGAAAGTGCAGACCGCTATACGGCCTACCTCCTGGCCACGATCCTCGGCGACCACACCGGCTCCCGGCTTTACTTCACCTTGATCGATCCCGGGCTCGCCGATGGCGCCGAGTTGTCCTATCAGAATTATGAGCAGGCCGGCGCCTTCTTCACGTTCCTGAGCTGCGAGCCCGACTCCACGCAGGCGAACCTCGGCCGGATCGAAACGGTCTACGCGACCCTGATGCGCGAAGGCCCCACCGAGAACGAGCTGAACCAGGCCAAGAACAAGGTGCTCGCCCGCTCGGTCCTCCGCAGCGAGCGTCCCATGGGCCGGCTGGTCCCACTGGGTTATCACTGGGTTTCGTACCGAGAGTATATCTCGGTGGAACGGGATCTCGAGGCCTTCAGCCGCGTGACCCTGGACGACGTGCGCCGGGTCCTGTCGGAATGGCCCCTCTGGCCGATGACGATCGTCTCGGTCGGACCAACGACCGACCTCCACATGCCGGCCTGACGACGCGAGTTCCCCGATTCGTGGTCGTGCCGGACGAAAAGCCGGGGTGGCAACCCTCCCTCGCGGTCACCTGATGGCGATCGTCGGCCAGAACCCGCGCCCGAAGGCGAGAAGTGAGACGCGGAGGAACTCCGCGTCTGTCCCTCGACGGACCGCCGGGGCTCGACATCGACCCCTGCCTCCTGATCGAGGAGTCATCAGGAGAGATGATTCGTTCTCAGGGACGATTTCGGATGAAAGGCAGGGCGTTCGTTGCCGGACTTGACGGACGATTCTCTTCTCTTGGGATGACCTGATATGCGTTACGTCTCTCATCTTGCGTGTTCGGTTTGCGGGGCGGAGTACCCGGCGGAACGGGTCATGAATCTGTGCGAGCGCGATGGCCGCCCGCTCCAGATGGTCCTGGATGTGGAACGGTTGAAGGCGGAACGCGGACAGGACGGCTGGTGGTCGCCCGATCGTCGGGATCTCTGGCGTTTTGGCGGCTTGTTGCCGCTGGATGTGGATGATCCCGAGGATCGAAAGCACATCATCAGCCTGGGGGAGGGTTGTACGCCGAGTCTGGCCTATTCTCACCCGCTGGCCGATCGGCTGGGATGCCGTCTGGAAGTCAAGGATGAAGGGAAACACCACGCGGGCTTCGGGGGGAATCCCACCTTGTCGTTCAAGGATCGGGGCATGGCGATGACGGTCTCCATGGCCCGAGCCCTGGGACTGAGCCGACTGGCGGTGCCGACACAGGGGAATGCCGGGGATTCGCTGGCCGAATACGCCGTCGCTGCGGACATCGAGGCCGCCGTGGTGATGTCGCCCGATACCGACCTGCCCGTGCTGGGGAAGGTCGCCGCCCTGGCCTTGCTCCACCCGGAGCGCGTCAAGCTGGAACTCGTCGCGGGGACGATCATCGATTGTGGGAAGCGGGTCCGCACGGAGTACATCCCGAAGGGGTTTTTCAGCGTCGCGACCTTCCAGGAGCCGGGCTGGCGCACCGAGGGGAAGAAGACGCTGGGACTGGAGATGGCCGAGCCGGCCGGCGATCGGCTGGTCGAGCGCCGTTGGCAGCTCCCCGATGTGATCGTCTACCCGACCGGCGGCGGGACCGGCGTCGTCGGCATGGCCAAGGCATTCGACGAGCTGGAGGCACTGGGCCTGGTCGGTCCCGATCGGCCCCGGATGGTCTGTGTCCAGAGCGCCGCCAGCACGCCGATCGTACGCGCCTTCGCGGCCCGGGCCGCCGACATCGAGCCCCTACCCCCGGGCCGGACGGTCGCCACGGGCCTGAACGTGGCCCAGAACATCGGTCACATCAATGTCCTGCGGATCATCCGCGAATCGGGCGGCTGTGCCGTTACGGTCTCCGACGAGGACATCGGTTCCGTGATTCGCGACGAATGGCGCGAGCGACGCTTCGCCTGGTCGCCGGAGGGGGCCGCGACGCTCGCCGCACTCCCGGAGCTGGCCGACCGCGGCATGATCCGTCCTAACGACCGGGTCGTCCTGGTCAACACGGCTTCAGCCGAGAAATACCTGCCGACGATTCGTGGGTGGCTCGATGGGGGGCTTTGAATGCGACGGGTGTGATTCCGGCCAGACTGCGCGAAGGGGCGGGGACGATGAGTTCGGTCATGGGCCGTACCGGCACTCCGATCCTCATTCCATCTCGCCATCATCGGAGTCGGCATCCGGGTCGTCGTCGATGATGGCCGTTCCCGAACCGTCGGGCCCCATCTCCATGGGCAGGCGGCCGAGACGCAGCACGTAGGACGTGATGTCCTTGGCCCGGCGCGGCCAGGGCATCGCCTCGACCCGGGCGACGGTTTCCTCGATCGGATAGTCGACCCGCCTCAGCTCGATCCGGTGATCCTCGATGACGGCGTAGGCGGCGCGAGGATCGCCGTCGCGGGGCAGTCCCACACTCCCCGGATTGAGCACTAACACATTGTTGACTTCCAGTTTGAACTGCATGTGGGTATGGCCCACGCACACGATGTCGGCATCGACGTTCTGCAGGCGCTTGGCCCAGACGCTCGGATCCTTGAGCAGGTACTCGTCGAGCGGGTCGCGCGGGGTGGCGTGGACCAGGAGGAACCGCCTGCCCGCCAGCGTGAACCGCTGGGTCACCGGCAACTGCAAGAGGAATCGCCGTTCCTCGGGACCCAGCGCCTCCCACATCGACGGTCGAGACGCCCGCGTCAAGTAGCGGAATCCCGTTTCGCCCGTGACCGGGATTCCCTGGGCCACGCCGTGGTCGTGGTTGCCCCGGATCGCATAATCCGCGTGTGCCATCGCCCACCTGACGCACGGAGCCGGGTCCGGCCCGTAATCGACCAGATCGCCCAGGCACAGGCAGACGTCGAACGGCTGGGCGATCGCCTCGAGTGCGGCCCAGTTCGCATGGATGTCGGAGACGACCAGAATCCTCATCGTGGGTTTTCGCTCGCGGGACTTTGGGAGCGGCGAATAGTTTCGCTCTTCCGAACCGGGAATGCAACGGGCACCGCTCGCTGCTCACTCCGAATTATATCGTTGACATCGCGTCAACGGTCGACGACCATCAGTCTCTACCCCGCGGCGTACGTCGCCGAAGGTCGAAGGCGATTTCGCTCATCGTCGACTCCCGATCATCCCAACCACTTCTCGTGCCAGAGCTGGAACATCAGTAACGTCCAGAGCGGCTTTCGATGGTCGCGGACGCCGGCCTGGTGCTCGGCGATGCGGCGGGCGACCTCCTCGGGTCGGAAGATCCCCTGACGATCGAGGCGATCTCGACCCAGCAGCCGACCGAGCAACGGAGCCAAGGGTCCGCGGAGCCACCGCGCCACCGGGATGCCGAAGCCCTTCTTCGGACGCGCGAGGATCGATGCCGGAAGACGACTGGCCGCCGCTCGCTTCAGGATTCGCTTGGTCTGGTTGTGGCCATACTTGAAGGACGGGGGGAGTGCCTGCATGAAGTCGACCAGTTCGGTGTCCAGGAACGGAGCGCGGACTTCCAGGCTGCAAGCCATGCTGGCCCGGTCGACCTTGGTGAGGATGTCCTCCGGGAGGTAGGTGTCCTGGTAGAGCGCCAGCGACCGCGACAGGGCGTCGCGACCTCCGTTGATGGACTCATCGCGACGGAGGTGTTCGGCCTCGATGCCGATCCGATCGCCATCGACCAGCAGTTGCGAAATCTCGGCCCCGGAAAATGATCCCAGCCAGCGCTGGTGGGCGAGTGGGAGCGGTTCGGCCGCACCGCGGAGGAACTGCTTGAACTTGAAGTCGAGGCTGAAGTTGCGGTGGTCGACCGGCAGCCGTCCGACGGCCGCGCCCGCCAGCGCCTGCGCCGGCCGGGGGAGACGGCGGAAGACCCCGGCCGCTCGCTCGGCCGCGAACGTGGGATAGCCGGCCAGCAACTCGTCGGCGCCATCCCCGCCCAGGACGACTTTCACCTCTTCTCTCGCGAACCGGCTCAGGAGATGGGTCGGTAGGATCGAGGCGTCGCCGAACGGCTCGTCGAGCCACGCCGCAGCCTCGGGCAACAGCTCGTAGGCCGTCTTGATCGAGAACGTCCGTTCGTGGTGGTCGGTGCCGAGGTGTCGAGCCACCGCTCGTGCATGGGCGCTCTCGTCAAAGCTGGGGTCCTCGAAGCCGATCGAAAAGGTCCGGACGTTTCGCGCCGGCTCGACTTCACAGAGCGCGGCGGCCACGCTCGACGAGTCGACCCCGCCCGACAGGAAGACGCCCAGTGGCACGTCCGAGCGCCGATGACGGGCCACCGACGACCGGAACGCGTCCCAGAACGATTCGGCCGTCGCGCGAAAACCGGTGTTGACGGGCGGGACGACCGCGGACTCCCAGTAGCTTCGGACCGAGATCGATCCCGCTTCCCAGACCAGCACATGAGCCCGGGGCAACTTGCGTAACGACTGCCAGATGGAATGAGGCGCGGGCACGTATTCGTAGAACAGGTAGCGGGTCAAGCCCCCGGTATCGAGCGCGCGGCCGACCTGTGGGTGTGCCAGGACCGCCTTCGGCTCCGAACCGAAGGCCAGTCCACCGCCGGGCAACATCCCGTAGAACAGCGGCTTCTGACCCATCCGATCCCGCGCCAGGACCAATCGGGCCCGGGTGCGATCCCAGAGCGCCAGCGCGAACATCCCGTTGAGCCGCCGGACGAAATCCACCCCGTGTTCCTCGTAGAGATGGACCAGGCTCTCCGTGTCCGACGACGTCCGGTACCGATGCCCCTTCCTCTCGAGGTCGCGTCTCAGTTCCAGCTCGTTGTAAAGCTCGCCATTGTAGCTGACCCAGATCGTGCCGTCCTCGTTCGACAGCGGTTGGGAACCGCCCGCGACGTCGATGATCGAGAGCCGGCGATGCCCCAGCGCGACCGGCCCGTCGCAGAGAAACCCCTCGCCATCAGGCCCACGATGCGCGACCGTGGCCGTCATCCGCTCCACGATCTCGCGGTCGGCCGACTGCCCGTCGTTTCGAATGAATCCGGCGATGCCGCACATTGGCTCAGTAGGCAGTAGGCGGTAGAAAGGAGGAAGTAGACATTGATCGACGTCCGATCGCCTTTCCGGGGTGGCATCGGTCATCTCAATGTCCGACGCTCCCGTTTCATTGTCCTGTCGAGCGACTCCAGGACGCCAGATCTCTTTTTCGATTCCGTCGCCCCTTTTTCGACACTCCTCGCTCATCACCACCTCGGTTCGACAGAGTTCTCTACGCCAACGGCTTTGCTCTTAACGCCTTTGGCGTAAGGCTTGCCGCGGAATCCCGCTCGTCGGTTCATGAACCGAGTGGTGTTCGGCGAAAAGTGTCCCTTTTTCCGCATTCCACCGCCTACTGCCTACTCTCTACCGCCTATTGTCCCCGTTGATTTCCCCTCCCACGTTGCCCACAATGTTCCTGCACTCACGGACCGACCCGTTTTTCGCCAAGGAGGAGGGCGGCACACTGGTTCTGGCTGGCTCAGCAGCCGAGCGCGGAGGGAATGGGTAAGCGATGGCTTCTTTCGACCCCCAGGAATACGGCTTCGACGAACCACCGCCCCGTCCGACGACGCCGCCGGTGCGTCGGGGCTTTCTGCTCGTACTGTTCGTACTCTGCGTGGCCGCACTCATCCGCTACGGCGTTCCTTACATGGCCGAACGGACCGGCTATGCCTGGGAAGCAGGCCGGTCGCGTGCCGCGTCGGAAGCTCTGTCGAAGCTGGAGGAACAGGGGATTGTCTCGGGAGCATCGAAATTGTTTCGCATGGCGAAGACGGCCGTGTCGCCCGCGGTCGTGAACGTTCAATCGTTCAAGGAGAGCCGCGGCGGTGAAGGGTTCCGCGGCCTACCACTGGGCGGAGATCGGTTCGGGCCGGCGTTTCGCAGTGCGGAGCTCGGGTCGGGGGTCATCATCGACAAGGCGAAGGGCTACATCGTCACCAACAACCATGTGGTCAAGGACGCCGACCACATCGTCGTCCGGCTGGGCATGGGCAACGATGTGCCGGCGCGCCTGGTCGGCGCCGATTCCAAGTCCGACCTGGCCGTCCTTCAGGTCAGCGCCGACCTGAAGGTGCAAGCGGAATGGGGCGATTCGGACAAGCTCGATAGCGGCGACTGGGTGCTGGCCATCGGCAGCCCACTGGGCCTCGATCATTCGGTGACCGCCGGCATTGTTTCGGCGACGGAGCGGAACGACGTCGGGATCAACGACTACGAGTCGTTTATCCAGACCGATACCGCCATCAACCCGGGGAATTCGGGCGGGCCCTTGATCGACCTCTCCGGGAAAGTCGTGGGGATCAACACGGCGATCATGTCGAAGACCGGCTTCTATGAGGGGATCGGCCTGGCGATCCCCTCGGCGCTGGCGCGGCGGGTGGTGGAGGGCCTGATCAAGGATGGCAAGGTCTCCCGAGGTTACCTGGGAGTGCGGCTCGCCCCGCTCAATTCGGGCCTGGCCCGGCAGCTCAGCCTGCCCACGAACCAGGGCGCCCTGATTGGCGGGGTGCAGCCGGGAAGCCCCGCGGAACGGGCGGGGCTCAAGCCGGGCGACGTGATCGTCAAACTCGCCGATCGTGACGTGGCCGACCGGGCCAGTCTGAGGAACCTGGCCGCCAGCCTGCCCGCCGGCACGCAGGCGCAGGTGACCTTCTACCGCGAAGGGAAGTCCCAGACCAGCACGCTGACGATCGATGAGCTGCCGGCGGCTCCGGAGGTGCTCGGACTGGGATTCCGCGTCCGGCCGCGTGCGGCCGACCCCGACGGCAACGGCGCCGGCGTCGAGATCGATCAGGTCGTCAACGGGAGTCCGGCATTTCAGGAAGGACTCCGGCCCGGAATGCAGATTCTCGCCGTGGGCAATCTGCCAATCGCGACCCTGGATCAGTTCGAGACCGCGGTCCGGAACATCGATATCGAACGGGGCCTTCCCCTGAAGGTCCAGACGGTTGACGGCCGGGTCGGCAACCGCCTCATCGGGGGGGGCGATCGGGCGCCCAGGCAACCCTGAGACCCACGCCGCTCGTCGCCGTGTCACCGTCGCTTCGTCATCGGAATTGAGCCTTTCACGGCTACCCCGCCGACCATGTTGGCGGGAATCATGCCCTGCCGGCCAACGCAAGGAAGCCATCCCGCTTGGGCCCAGAGGCCGTGAACCATTGGCGTCGTCCTTGCATTCTCCTGGCAGAATCATCGGCCCGATGCGGCCCTCCCCAACGTCATGAGGGCATGAAGAATATTCCAGCAAGATCGGCGTCTTGACTTGACTTGGACACCTGGTTCGCGAGATAGGATCTTCCCGATTGTGAGGAAATAGATAAGACGCCAGGTCGCCTGACGGATGGGAGGCGCGTCGTATGAGAAGCCCGGGTGGCGTCGCGGTCATGGAGGCGGACGCAGCCGCCCAACCGGCCGTCATTTCCTAAACGCTAAAAGCATGCCGTGTTAGAAAGATCGCTGAGGCGTCGGCGCGGTGTCGGGAAAACTTGACCCTAAATCCGGAAGGGTTATAATTCGGGTAGAAGCCGCCCAGAACGAACAGGGCACGGTGAGCGGTCTTCTGATGAGTACGGACCGACCAGTTCGGCTCTCGGAGGGCCGCGGACCAAGGATCCGGGCCTGAGCCCTCTCAATCAGGAGTTCCCGGTGCCCCGCCATCCCGAAACGTTGCTAACCGCTATAAAAAGCGCAGTTGATATTGTCGCCTTGGTGGGCGAGTCCATTACTTTGCGCCGTGTGGGAAGCAAGTACAAGGGGTTGTGCCCGTTCCATCAGGACCACAATCCGTCCCTCGAAGTCAACCCGGAGCGCCAGTCCTATAAATGCTGGAGTTGCGGGGCCGGCGGGGACATCTTTGATTTTGTTAAGAATCACGAACGCGTTGATTTTACAGAGGCGTTGCGCATGTTGGCGGATCGGGCGGGGATCGTGCTGGAGAAGCAGCCGTCGGCCGTCGCGACGTCTCGGGGGCCTTCGAAGACCGAGCTCTTCGAGGTCAACGCCTGGGCCGAGGAGGTCTTTGCGCGGGCCCTCGATGAATCGGCCGAGGCCCGGAAATACGCGGAGGGACGCGGCCTGACACCAGCGAGCGTCGAGCAGTTTCGCCTGGGTTATGCGCCGACGGCCCGCGGTTGGCTGTTGGGCCTGGCGCGTCGGCGCGGTCTCAGCATGGAGGCTCTGGAGCAGGCCGGGCTCGCCGGCCGCGGCGGCGAGGTGGCGGGCCCGTTGCGCGAGCGGTTCCGGGGTCGATTGATGTTCCCGATCCACGATGACCGCGGGCGAACCGTCGGGTTCGGCGGTCGCATCCTCCCGGAGGCTGAGCGCGCCATCGAGGCCCAGGGCCGGCACGTTGCCAAGTATTTGAATACACCCGAGACGGCGCTGTTTCACAAGCGGACGCTGCTCTACGCGGCGGACCTGGCGCGGGGAGCCTCCCGTCAGGCGGGCTGGGTGGCGGTCGTCGAGGGATATACGGACGTTATTGCCGCGCACCAGGTCGGGCTGTCCAATGTGGTCGGCACGCTCGGGACGGCGCTGGGAGAGGACCACCTCTCCGGCCTGCGCCGGCTGGCCGATCGGGTCGTCCTGGTCTTCGACGGTGATGAGGCCGGGCAAGCGGCGGCGGACCGCTCGCTGGAGCTGTTCCTGGGCCATGAACTGGACCTGCGGGTACTCACGCTCCCGGCGAAGCTGGACCCGTGCGATTTCCTTTTGAAAGAGGGGGCCGGCGCCTTCCGCGGCCTGGTCGAGCGGGCACCGGATCCCCTCGCCTACGTGCTGGACCGGGCCGCGAAGCGGTTCGACCTCGACTCGAGCGAGGGATCTCGCCTCGCCGCCGAATGGGTGGTAGGGATCGTGAACAGCGTGCCGCAGGCACACCGGCTGGGGCTCGAGGTCAAGCTGGCCAAGGTCCTGGATACCTTGTCGCAGCGGCTCCGCGTCCCCTTGGATACGCTGAATCGGCTCCGCCGGCAGTTGAAGCACCGGCCGCCCCCGGCCGACCGGTCGTCGTCGCCACCGGCACGGCGTCGCCTCCCGAGTCGGCACCGATCCGCCCTTCGGAACTCGACCAGACCGATTTGGAGCTGATCCGTATCGTGTTGAGTGAGCCGAGCGCCATCACCTTGGTGGTCCCTCGAGTCTCGCTGGCGACCCTCAGTGATCCCCCCTTGCAGGTGATCCTCCAGGCTTGCTACGACCTCCACACCGAGGGAAAGGCCCCCAGTTACGAGAACCTCATGGTCCGCCTGGAAGACCCGGCGATCCGCGCCCTGGCGACCGACCTGATCGCGATGTCGGCCTTGAGAATGCCCGAGGCGGCGCCCCTGTCCGTCGGCGTGCGGCCGGCTCCCTGGGGCGAGCGGCTCGAGCCGATGCTCATCGTCCTGGCGGAACGCGAGCGGCGCGCCCGGGTCAAGGACCTGAAACGGATCCTCGATCAAACCGATCCGGCGTCCGACCCGGACGCCTATCGTGCCATAGAATTAGAATATCGACGTCTCTACAATCAGCGGCTGAGTCCGAAAAACCTGAAGCGACCCGATCCGTCGTCTCGTGCGAGTGGGAGGATTTTGGATGGACAAGTTGGATGAGGGCCTCAAGACGCTCCTCGAATTGGGCAAACGTCGCGGATTCCTGACCTTCGACCAGGTGAACGACCATCTGCCTGACGAGGCGGCAAGCCCCGAACGCATCCACGGCCTGCTCGAGACTCTCGATGAGATGAACATCGAGCTGATCAACGAGGACGAGGCGGAGAGTCGTCTCCTCGCCTCGGGCGATCTCGATGATGAGCCCGACGATGATCTGGTCGAAGAGCCCCTGGAGGATGAGGAAGCCGAGCTGACGCCCGAGGATCTCGACGAGATCTCGCGGCGTATCGACGATCCGGTCCGCATGTATCTGACCCAGATGGGCGAGATCCCGCTGCTGACCCGCGACCAGGAGATCAACCTGGCCAAGCGGATCGAGATCACCCGCAAGCGGTTCCGTCGCAAGGTCCTCGAATGCCATTTCGCGCTGGCCCTGGTCGTCGACGTGCTCAAGAAGGTCAACGAGGGCGAGCTTCCCTTCGACCGCACCGTGAAGGTGTCGGTGACCGAGAACCTCGAGAAGGACCAGATCCTCGGGCGGATGCCCCATAACCTGGCGACCCTGGTCCACCTGATGGACTGCAACGTCCGCGACTTCAAGTCGTTCGTCCGGGAACGGGACGTGCCCGCCCGGGAGTCGCTGCTGGCCAACCTCAAGCGCCGGCGCCGCAAGGCGGTGAACCTGGTCGAGGAGTTGTCGATCCGGACCCAGAAGGTCCAGCCGCTCATGAAGCGGCTCGAGCAGATCTCGGCCCGGATGAGCGAGCTGGTCTTCCTCCTCAAGGAATACCGAGCCGGTCGCACCGGCAAGGAGGACCGCGCCAACCTCGTCAAGGAGCTCAAGGACCTGATGCGGATCACCCTCGAGACGCCCGGCTCGCTGGTCCGTCGCGTCGAGGTGATGAACGTCCGCTTCCGCAAGTACGAGCAGGCCAAGCGCGAGCTCTCCGGCGGTAACCTCCGCCTCGTCGTCTCGATCGCCAAGAAGTACCGCAATCGGGGGCTCTCGTTCCTCGACCTGATCCAGGAAGGGAACACGGGCTTGATGCGGGCCGTGGATAAGTACGAGTATCGTCGCGGCTACAAGTTCAGCACCTACGCGACCTGGTGGATTCGCCAGGCGATCACCCGCGCCATCGCCGATCAGGCCCGCACCATCCGCATCCCGGTCCACATGATCGAGACGATGTCGAAGCTTCGCAACGTCTCGAAGAAGCTCCTCCAGGAGAAGGGCCGGGAGCCCACCATCGAGGAAACCGCCCGCGCCGCCAACATCTCGGTCGAAGAGACCCGGCGCGTCATGAAGATCTCACGCCATCCCATCTCGCTGGACCGCCCCGTCGGCGAGAGCGAGGACAGCTACTTCGGCGATTTCATCGAGGACGAGGCGGCCGAGAGCCCGATCAACGCCGCGACCCAGGAGATGCTCAAGGAGAAGATCGACCAGGTCCTCAAGACCCTGACCTATCGCGAGCGCGAGATCATCAAGCTGCGTTACGGGCTGGGCGACGGCTACACGTACACCCTCGAAGAGGTCGGCCGGATCTTCAAGGTGACGCGCGAGCGGGTCCGCCAGATCGAGGCCAAGGCCGTCCGGAAGCTCCAGCATCCGGTGCGGAGCCGGCAACTCGAAGGGTTTCTCGAGAGTACGGGATGACCTCCCAGCCAACCCCCGGCCGCCCCAGGCGTCCGGGGGTTTTTTTGGCCCGTCAACTTATCAATGGCCCCGGAGTATCCGACGGCCTCGCCCCGGTTTTCCCCGGGGAATCGGTCGCCAGGAACTCCGAATCGCCGTGGGGCCAGAGGCCGTTAACGAGGAGGAAAGGGACCCAGGCGATCACCCGCAGGCCGAGACTCCTCGCCATTACCCCTATCGGAGGAAGGAGCGCCGACTGATGCCCGCGACCGCCGAGAACCTACGCGACCTCCATCTCTTGCATCAGCGCGCACGGCGCTGCGCGACCGACTGACCTCCGGTCCCAAGACTCTGGCCGCCCGCCAGACGGCTCTGCTCGCCCGGCAGGCGGAGACGGACGCCTTTCGCAAGGCGCTCCAGGATGCCAAGGTGGTGCTCAAGAAACACGAGCACTCGCTTCAGGGCGTCGAGGCCAAGATTGATGACTTGAAAATCAAGCTCAATCAGGTCAAGAAGAACGAGGAGTACAAGGCCCTCCAGAATCAGATTGCCCACGACAACGCGACCAAGTCCAAGCTGGAAGAGGACATCCTGCTGGCGCTCGAGGCGATCGAAACCAAGACCAGCGAGCTCGCCAAGCTCGAGGCTGACGTCAAGCGTTTTGCCGGCGAGATCGCGACCTTCCAGAAACAGATCGAGGATCAGGCTCTCGCCCAGAAGGACCAGCTTCGCGAACTGGAGACGGCGATCACCAACGCCGAGACGGCGATCCCGGAAGATTCCCGCGTGACCTACCGCCGGATCGTCGGTCGGTATGGGGCGGACGCTCTGGCTGCGTGCGAGGATGGATCCTGTCACGGCTGTTACACGGCCGTCACTGCTCAGATGATGAACGATCTGATCAATCGCCATTCGCTGTGTTTCTGCCTCAGTTGCGGCCGCCTGCTGTACCTCGCCGAGACGGAAGTCGCCAATACCCGACGCAAGTAGCCATTGGTCAATGTCCGGGGAGAAGTTGACTCGGAACGGGCGTCCTTTATAATCCTGGAGAATCGGTCGTCATGAACGACCTTCAAACGCGTTAAGTTTTGACGGATTTTGGACTTTCGCAGCACCGCGAGGCATCGACCATGGCCGGTAGCGTGAAGGAATTTACCGACGGCAACTGGAAGTCGGAAGTACTGGATTCGCCGATCCCGGTGGTTGTTGACTTCTGGGCACCATGGTGCACCCCTTGCCGAATGCTCGCCCCGACGATCGAGAAGCTGGCGGGTGAGTACGACGGGAAGGTCAAGGTCGGCAAGATGAACACCGACGAGAATATGGATACGCCGGGCAGCCTGCGGATCTCGGCGATCCCGACCGTGCTGGTCTTCCATCAAGGCCAAGAGGTTGACCGGCTGGTCGGCGTGAATCCCGAGACAAAGTTCAAGGCCTCACTGGACAAGCTCGGAGTGTCGTGACCCGAGAGATTCCTCTCGAACGGACGACGGTTGCTCTCCCTTGTTCGACTTTGAATCTCGAAAGAACCTTCGAGTGTCGGAGTCCACGGTTCTTGTCAAGATCTGTGGGTTGACGTGTGTCGAAGACGCCGTCGCCTGCGCGGAGGCCGGTGCCGACTGGATCGGCCTGAATTTCCATCCGCCATCGGTGCGATATGTCACGCCCGAAGTCGCAGCGGACATTATCGCCGCACTCCCGGACTCCGTCGCCGTAGCCGGCGTATTTGTAGACCGGCCGGCCGCCGAAGTGGCGGTGTTGGCCGAACATCTCGGTCTGGGGATTGTTCAGTTGCACGGTCGAGAACCGCCCGAGGATCTCGTCGTACTCGAGCATCTCCGCGTGATTCGTGCCTTTCGCCTGAAGTCCGCGTCGGACTGGGATGGCGTCTCCGGGTATCTGGCGCGGGCCGCCGCACTGGGCCGGCCGCCGGATGCGGTCCTGGTGGATGCCTTTGTCGCCGGCCAACCGGGCGGGACCGGTGCCCTGATCGCCGAGACCATCCTGGATCGCATCCCCCCCCTACCCCGACTGATCCTGGCTGGCGGCCTGACCCCTGGCAATGTCGCCGAGCGTGTGGCCCGGTTCCGACCCTGGATGGTCAACGTCGCCAGCGGGGTCGAGTGGTCGCCGGGCCGGAAGGACGCCGCCGCGGTCGGCGCGTTCATCCGGGCAGCTCGCGCCGCGGCTCGCCCGATCGATGACCTTCCTCCGCGTTAGCCGGTCCATCGTCCCCAACCGGATTCTTCGCGAGGACGCCCTGAAATCTCACGCGGAGACGCGGAGGACGTGGACAAGCCGCTCAACCACCCGGATCCGATTCTCGGCCGTCTTGGTCCGACTCCGCGTTCTCCGCCCCTCCACGTGAGACGCTTCCCTTCCCATGACATGCGCGCACGGCGGAGAGATTCTACGGAGGTCGACGCGAATTGAAGTGCGCCCCAGAATTCAGACCAGTGCATAATGGGGGTTGAGACCCCGAGGAGGAGTATTGGGATGAGGAAGCGGCGGCGATTCACACCAGAGTTCAAGGCGAAGGTCGTCCTGGAGGTGCTGGCCGGGGGCCGTCGGGGTCAGACCAGGGGCCGTCGGGGTCAGGGGCCGTCGGGCCGGGTCGCTCCAGGGATTGCTCCCTGGAGCGACCCGGCCCGAGTCCCCGCGGCTGCTCGCTAAGCAACTCCGCAGAAATAACTTGACAAGGGTCCCACGATCTCGCGGAAAACTGGCTGTATTTCAGGCGGACGCCATTTCGAAAAGCGCGGCGATGTCAAATCAATTCTGCGGAGTTGCTTAGGCTGTGCCGGGCGGGATTCGTTCACCCGCATGGTTGCGATGAAAGGTTTCCGAGTTCGAGTTTCTTCCTCCTTTCTCGAGCTTACCTGACGCTATGCCCCCGACCTCCCAAATGCTATGTCCCCGTTTTTCTGTGTCCCTTTTTTCTGTTTTACCTGGGGTCTTGTTCAACCGTCCAACTACTGTTCATGCGTTCCTTAAAGAGCGTGTCGTTCCAGATTCCACGAATCGGATAGGCCCGCTGTTCAGCGTTGAGTTTCCCGACCATCCACTCCTTGTTGCCATCCCAAAGCCACCAATCACGCACCTTCTTAGTAACGGGATCGCTGACGCCCGCCCGAAAAATGGGGAACTGTTGAAAAGCAGTTGGGACAGGCACGACGGCAGCCACAGACAGGATGCTCTGGCGAATGATGGCCTTGAGAGGAATGAAGCATACGAACAGGACCCGACTCGACATTATGTCGGTATAGTCTTCTGGACGAACGGGCACAGCGCGTTTCGAACGCACGGACCAACGACCCCATCTTTTTATGTTCGTGCGTATAGAGAGCGTAGCGGAACCCATTAGACACTGGGACTTCGAGAAGCGATCCCAACTGAACCTTGTCATCAGCCATGGTCGGTTCACCTCGGACAAGGGTTAGCCGTTGAATTGAAATAAATATTTTGACTCATGAGCATTAAAATCGCTGTCAAGATCGATGGATTGCCCTGGCTAAAACCATCATAACGGGCCCAGGCCAAGAAGTCACTGCCTCGCTCGATGGCATCGGCATAGATTGGGTTGGATTCAGCTATGCTGTTGATCTTATTTAGCAGTGTCCCGCCATTTTTCCCCAGGCCGTAGTTTTCGATAAGCACTTGCTCGATCGTGCGCGCATCGGCACGCGCGATATCCGATAGTCCTGGAATAGGATCTATCTCGATGCCTTTCTGGCTCATGTGGTTTGCTGCGCGGGCGACCAAGTCGTCGGTTATTCCAACATACTGGACGACGCCAGAAGAATCAGTAGACGTATATACAGTTGTGGCTCCAGGCTGCGGAGCACTGCCAGGCTTCACGGTCAGTGCAACGGCCTTCGCGATCGCAACACCAGCCGCAGCGCCTCCAGCAATCTCGCTCAAAGCGTAGTCATACTGTTCGAAAGAAATCTGACCCGATTGATATGCGTTATAGGCCTCGATATTGCCTTTTACAACTCCGTATCCACCACCTGTGCCAACGTTGGCAGCGAGTTCACCGACTCCCTTCGCTGTTGCCACGATGCCGCTTTGCCCTTCATCTAGTCGGGCAACCGTGGCCTGGGCACTCATACTCGATAAGCTTACATCCTCCCGATCGATGCCCATCGCCTTAGCTCCAACCACAGTCACGACGTCGGCAGCGGCGCGAAATGGCTCAGCAACGACATTGGCAACCCCACTAAAGAAGCCACGCCAACTCCAGAGCCCGTAGGGATCCACGGCGTTGGGGGAGAAATACTCGGCGTACAGGCTCATGCCGTTGACGTACCCCTCGGGGTCGCGGCCGATGAACCGCCCCGTGATCGGGTCGAGGAAGCGGGCACGGTCGTAATAAAGCTCGGTTTCCGCGTCGAGCCTCATTCCCGTGAACATGAACGGGTTGGCAAGGGCGCTCAGGCCGCCCGGCGTGATGACGTCGGAGGTGCCGAATGTTACGACGCCGCTAGCGCCGGGGTGTAGACCGTCTGGCGGCCGTAGGCGTCGTACATGTAGCCTTCGACAATCTTGCCCGCGGCATCGGTCAAGGCGTAGACGGAATAGAGCGCGTCCTGGTTGTAAAAGATGCGCCGGTCGCCGGGTCCGGTCGCCGTGCTGTCTCCATCCAGGTTGCGGTCCATCACCAAAGGCTCGTCGATGTAGTTGCCGAAGACATATTGTTGAGTGAGGACGCCGGCACCGTCGTGCTCCTCGATGTCCCGCCAGCCGTCGTAGTAGAAATCGGTCGTGCCGTTCTGACTGCCGGAGTTGGTCACATCCTTTTCGATGTGCCGCCCCAGGGCATCGTACGAGTAGACGGCGATGAGCTCGCCGCTCGACCTGAGCGTGACGGTACGCAGCCGGTTCTCGGCGTCGTATGTGTACAAATACGTGCCGTCGTCGGTTTCATTGCCGTTGTTGTCGTAGAGGATCGTCGCGGGGCCGCCTGCCGCTGGGCGCCTTGGAGGAGTTCGTTGGTCGAGGAGAACTGCTGCGACTGTCCGTTGACCTGGAGCCAGTTGCCCACGCCGTCCAGCGTCCAGGTGCTTTGCAAGGGAGCGATGCCGCCCGGGTGCGCTGGAAGGTGATCAGGCGAAAGGCGGAGTCGTACGTGTAGGTTTCGCTGTTCGCCGGGTCGTGCAGCTTCCCTTCGGTCAGCTTGTTACCCATACGGTCGTAGGTGTACGTGAAGCCGACGATCAAGGAGCCGTTGGCCTCCAGGTCGCGCTCCTCGATCGGGCGGGCCATGCCGTCGTAGCCGATGTTGACCGTCCCGGAATCATCGAGGAAGGTCTCGATCGTGCCGTCCTGGGGATAGGACCGTTCCAGGACGCGGTTTGGCCCGATGTACTGATAGACGGCGATCGGCCGCGTGGCTCCCTGGTCGGAGACTGTCTTGAGCCGGTTGAGCGTGTCGTAGGTGTAGACCTCAACGCGGCCATTGGGGTAGGTCAGGCTGCTACGCAGATCATCATCTCTCCAGGCCGAGTCGATGGCCTGGGCCGGTTGCGTGCCGATTTGCTGGCTTTCCTCGATGACCCGCCCCAGGCTGTCGTAGGCGTCGGTCACCGTCGAGTCATCATTGGGGTTGGTCGGGTCGTTGTTGTCGGTGGCCAGAGTCACCCGCGAGAGGCCGTCGTACTGGAAGTTCTGCTTGGTGGTCCCGACGACGACGGTCGTATTCTTCCCGTTATTCGTGATGATGCTGACCGGGGCCGGGGCGAAGATCGGGTCGCCGGTGAACGAGTCGTGCTGGCCGGTGCGGAAGACGCGGACCGCGATCGAGCGGTTAACCGCGTCGTATCGCGTGAAAATCTCCGATCCATTCTGATCTTCATGGATCAAGACGTTGCCACGCGGGTCGTAGTCGGTGATCGACGTGGTCGGCGGATCGATCGTGCTCGCCAGCGGTGGGAACAATGCGGCCACGGCGGTCAGCCTCGCCTGGACTTCGCCCAACTGCGTGTTGATCTTGGCCGCCGCGATCACGGCCGGATTGTTGATCGTGGCCGCGGTGGGTGTCGGGATCACCTCGGAACCCATGATCGCGGGCCTGGTGAGCGAGGAATTGACCGTCAGGCCGGTGGTCTCAGCGACCTGCCGATCGAGGTTGTCATATAGGTACACGGTGACATTGCCGTCGTCGTCGATGAGTGCGGATTGCAGCGAGTTCTTGTCCCAGATCGTGCCGGTGCGGATGATTCCGTCGCCGCCTCCCTGGGAGAGGTCGGGGGTCGGCGGGAAGGATTCGGGTGCGGATGGGTCGTCCTTGACGCCGAAGATCGATGCCCCGATGTGTACGCCGTCACCCTTGCCCGAGGCGGTCAGGATCTGCTCTTGCATCGTCTGGCGATCGATGCCGTCGTAGAAATAGAGTGTCACGTTGCCGAATAGATTCGTGACGTTGACGGTGCGGGGACCGTTCGGGAAAGTCGCGGCGCGTGATCGCAGGGCCGGCCGGCCCGGAGGCGTCGGCCATGGCCACGAGGTTGCCGCGCGAATCGTACCGGTAGTACGTGGTCTCACCCAGGTTGTCCACGGTCTCCTGGAGGCGATTCAGGCTGTCGTAGAAGTTGGTGGTGAGGAACACCTCGGGGGCAACGCCGGGCACCTGGGAGACGTCGGTCTCGCGGGTCTCGATCGCGTTGCTGTCGCCGTCATAAGCCGTCTCGAGCGTGTTCCCCTGGGGATCCACGGTCTTGATTGCCCGGCTGGCTCCATCGTAGAACGTGCGCGAGGTCGCCAGGTCGTCCTGGACCATGAAAGCAACTCGCGAATTGCGATCGTATTCGGTCCGGTCGGAAACTCGGCCCAGGATGGTGATGCCGCTGATGCCCGGAATGGCCTGCGTCTGGCCGGGCGTAAGGCTTCCCAGGCCGATGTCGCTGGCCCCCTCCGCCACGTCGGCCGGGCGGACGGTCGGGATGGTGTTCACGAACAGGACCTGGGAATTCTGGTAGTCGCGGCCCAGCTCGTCGTACGAGCTCTCCGAGGCCGAGAGCAAGTTGAAACTCACCAGGTTCGCGGTCTGGATCACGCCATCCAACGAGACCGGTCCCGGCAGTACGTTCGGGCCATCGGACGAGGGGCTGGGACCGCCTACCGGGCCGAAGTGGAGGGTGCGCACGATGTCGCCCACCGGGTCGTATTGATAGACCGTCTGATTGCCCACGGCGTCGATCACGCTGGTCAGGCGATCGAAGCCGTCGTAGACGTAGCGAGTGCGGTCTCCCTGGAAGGCGTAGACCGACGTGGCGTCGGGGATCGTCGTCCAGGCCGCGGTCACCGTGAGCTGGTGGGCCGAGTTGGAGGCGATGGTGCGCAACTGACCCGCCCCCGTGCCGCTGACGATCAGCACGGTGCGGCCCTGCCACTGGCTGGGCATCCAGCTCTGACTCGTGTCGACGAGAGTGGTCGCGGTATCGGCCCCCGTGGATGTCCCGCTGGAGAGCTGGGATTGTTCGCCAGCGAGCCGTCCGTATCGTCGGCCGCCACCGTCTGGATGAGGTTGCCGTTGGGGTCGTAATCATCGGTCGTCGTCGCGGGGAGGCCGCCGCGCACGTCGTAATTGCGGGGGTCGGATGCGGCCAGCAGCGCCAGCGGCGGAGGTGCCGTCGCTCCCTGGATCGTCTGGTAGACGAGGTTGCGCTCGTCATAGACCATGGCTGTGGCGTTCCCCTCCGGCTCGATCGTCAGCACCACGTTGCCGTTGGGGTCGTAGCGGTTCAGCGTGTCGAGGAACTCGGGATTGGCGCCGTTGGAGACTTCCTGGACGGTCTCGATCGGGTTGTCCAGGATGTCGTACTTGATGACGGTGTCCTGGAACGCCGTCGAGCCGCCGATGGGATCGGGATTGATCAGGGGATAGATGGCGTAGTGCGAGGTGGTGTTGGGGACGGTCGTCCGGGACGTGCTCAAGGTGAGCTGGGTGGACGTGTTGGAGACGATCAGGGCGAATTCGCCGACGCCCTTACCCGAGGTGATCCGGACCGCCTGGCCTGCCCACTCGTTGGTCGTCCAGTTCTGGGTCGAGTCGTTCAGGGTCGTGCTGCCATTGCTCCCCGTGGAGACGCTGGCGAGGTTGACGCTCAGGATCGGCAGATCGGCAGCCGGCGGGTTGCCTTGCACATTCGAGGTATTGCCACGGTCCTCGACCTCGGTCAGCACGACGTTGTTGTTGGCATCGTAGAAGTACCGTGTCAAGTACTGGAAGTCGGTGAGCGGGAGGGGCTCGGCCACGCCGGGCGTGAAGACATTGTGGGCGTCGGCCCGGATGGTCTCGACGACCTGGTTCAGTTGGTTGACCACGTAGTCGGTGGCGATCCCCCGACCGTTGACCGACTCGATCACGTTTCCGACCTCGTCGTAGAAGTACTCGTTCAGGATGTTGGCCGGAGTGGGGTTGGTGCCGGAATCGCGCCCCGGCAGCGCGGTCGTATCCGTCGTTACGGTCGCGAGATAGCCGCCGGTTGTGGAATTGCCGCCCGGGACGTCAACGTCGCCGTCCCCGTCGGGGTCATCCGCCGGATAATAGGTGTAAGCGGTGACGTTCCCCTCGGCATCCGTCTGTGACGTCTTCTGTCCGAACTGATTGTAGGTGTACAGGGTGACGACCGGCTGGAGCGTCGAGCCCTCGATGGCCGCCTCGTTGGAGCCGGGGAGCAGGTTGACGGTGGGCTGATCGACGCGGATCAGATTGCCCGCGATACCATTCGTTTGACCATCGCCGTTGACGTCACCGAGACCCATCGGGATGCCCGCCTGGGCGAGGAGTAGCTGCGCCTGGGTGGCAGTGATTCCGAGCACCTGGCCCAGGCCGGCGAAGTTGGTCCCCTCCTGGTAGTCGTAGGTGTAGACGGTGGTGTAGCGGGCCGCGGAGTTGGATCCGCCATTGGGAGGCACGTAGTTGGGATCGTTGCCTCGAGCTTCGGTCATCGTGTGGATTTCGTCGTAGAACGGCTCGTAGGTGTAGGTCGTTTCGATGGTTGACTGGTCGCCGCCCCGCGCGGGGTCGGCGTGCTGGATCTCCGCGAGCAGATTACCTTGAAGGAGCCGATCCGGGTTGCTGGAATCGTAGACATATTGAACCGAATTGCCGTCGGGATCCGTCCCGCTGAGCCGGAGGTAATCCTTGTTGTACTGGTAAACCGTGGTGTACGAGGCCGGATCGCTGGGCCGGACGTTGCGGTTGTTGAAGACCTGGTACTCAACGGTGTTACCCAACTGGTTGAACTGGTAGAGATCCACATTGCCGTCGCCGTCGGTGACGATGGTCTGGAAGACGGGAGTGGCGAAATCGCCGGGGCGCTGCGGTCCCCAGGACCTGGTACTGGTAGGTCATCGTCCCGCCGGATGGGACTCCATTCGCGTTCGTCCCCCCTTCCATCTGGCTGGTCACACGGTCGTAGGTGGGGAGACTCGGATTGGTGCCGTAAGTCAGCGAGATGCGCGGCGAGCCGCCGTCGGCGACCTCGTCGGGCGCCGTCATCGTCAGCAGGTTATGATTGAGATTGTCGTCGCTGAAGCCGGACGAGTAGGTATAGGCTTCAGTCTTCCCCTGGGGGAAGTCGTTGCCGGTAGGCGTGCCGGTCACGGCGGGAGGTCACGCCCACCAGGTCTCCCGCGGCGTCGTAGTGGAACGAGAGCGTGCGGCCGGTGAAGTCCTGCACCGCGATTAGGAGTCCATCCGAAACCGAGTTGGGATTGGTATCATAGATGTAATTGATCGGTTCACCGAGGGTATCGAGCACGCGTACGAGCTGGTTCATATTATTATATTGAAATTGCATCGTGTCGCCGTTGGGGTCGGCCATGCTGGTCATCAGCGCGGTGCCATCGGTGGCCGGTGCGCCGTAGTTGACCACGTTTCCGGTCGCGTCCCGCTCGGTGAAAGAGCCGTCGGAATGATGGACCAGTTGGGTGAAGTAGCCGGTCGGCGCGGTGTAAGAGCCGTCCGGATTGAGGACGTAGAGGTCCGTGCGTTCGAGCCCGTTCTGCTCGAGGACATCGCCCACCTTCGCCGTGGGCGAGAAGACCTGGATCTCCGCCAGGTTCTGCGCGGTCACCTCGACGAGCGCGCCGGTCGTAGTTGAAATCCCAGTTGTGACCCAGTGGACCGGTCTCGGAGACGTCGCTGCGATAGGTGCGCTCGAATGTCCAGTCGATTCCCCGGCCGGGGATGGACAGGTCGGTAACCGTGTACTGGTACGAGCCGTCAAAAAGATAGACGCTGTGGCTACCGGAGCAGCTCGGGCAAGGAGGATCTTGCTGGCCCGTTGAGCCGCCATTGCCTTTGAGATCCGAGGTCGCCGGGCCATAGTCGAGAGAGAAGGTCTGCGGGAACCGACTAATCGTCAATCCAGGCTGGTGGATCAAGAGGTTGATCTCGCCGCCGACCTGGAGTTGGCCGGCCGGTTGCTGGGCCAGCAGGCCGCCAGTGACGATGAGTTGAACGGCGAACTCCGTGTCGGCCGGATGCGGCTGGGAGAAGCTGAAGACCTGGACCTGGGCCGTGACCAATGTGCCGTCGAACGTGGTGCCGTTGATGGTGACCGAGCCAGTCACGCTCAGGCCGTCGCCCGCCATGAACTGGGAGTAGTGCCCCGTATTGTCCAGGAGCACGTTCAAACTCGTCGTGGCCGTCCCGCCGGCTGAAGGGTCGTTGATCGGATACGTCGAGCCGTCTCCCAGTGTGATTTCGAGAGGGATGGCACTGTACTGGAACGGATTGGCATTGTTGCCGACCTGGGTGTAGGAGATGTCGGTGTTTGCGCCGGAGGCGATATCGGGCCCCACCGAATCCTGCGCGATATTCAGCAGGCCATTGTTTCCACCGAAACCACCGCCTGCCCCCCCACCGCCGGTTAATGGGGTCAGCCCGCCACCGTCGGTCGACGGCAGCCCACCCCCAGCCGGTCCGCCTGACTCGGGATTGCTCGCAGGTGGGGTCGGAAGCGCGACCGGCGCCACCGGCGAAGGGGAGGGTAAGCCGGTTCCGGCAGCGCCCGGCATGCCGGCTCCTCCAGCCTGGCCGTTGCCCGAAGCGTTCGACGGCAATCCCGCGCCGGCGAGGGCCGAGTTGACCGGCGCCGAGAGGGCTCCGATGGCCCCGGCGAAAGCGGTCGAAGAATTGAGCCCGGGATTCGGGGCTGTCGCAGCCGGGGTCCGCTGGCTCGTAATCGGCGACGTCGCCGACGACGAAGCCAGGGACCCACGGCCCGCCATCGGGCCCGATCCGCTGTTCAAGTTGAGAGGAGCTTTGTGGGTGAATCGAAGAGACTCCTCGGAACGACCCTCCGAGGGTCTGCGTAAACGGATCCTGTGGGAGGAACCGGACGACCGCATTCCGTCGACCTGCGCCGGTCGATGGTCGAGCGTGGCTCGTCGCAGAGCTATGACCATGCCATTTCGTCCTGTGGGCCATCGCCGCAAACGGCCCCTCGACATGGGCTAGTCGCTTCGCCGCGACCTCGCGATACTCGCGATCCCCCACCGAGTCGGCGACCGCCGAAGCGAGAGCTCCGGCCGCCATCGCCTTCGTCCCGAGTTCCACTCCAATCGAGAGCGAGCCCGGAGCCAAAACATTCGGGGGAGCGTAGTCTTCCAGCCGATCGACGAACAGGTGCAATCGCTTGCGCCTCGATCGGGACCGCTGAGAGCGCTTTCAGTTCCCGAGATGCAAGTCCACTGCGGAAGATTGAGCAAAGCGATGTGATACGCATGGATGTCTCCTTCTTGCAAAGCCTGGAGCGATGTGGGGCTTGGTCTCGGTGCGCAATGGGATCCTTGGAGACGGGCCTACCGATGGAACCGGCTCGTCCGCATTAAACGAAGAATTGTCGGGATCTTTCACGATCTCCGTGAAGTCGTTCAACTCCCGCCCCTCCGACTTGCCACCATGAGGGCGATATCAGCGGCGGGTGCCCCGTTTCGAGATGAAACCGAAGCCACTGAGGATGACGATGGCGATCATCCCGAGGGCCCAACTCGCGGGCTCAGCGATCGTGGTCGGGTTGAAAATGGTCTTGAAATCATCGCTGAAGTTATGGGTGAAATCACCGAGAGTCCCGCTGCTGACATGTTCGGCGAGGAAGTCGATCCCGACCGGGGGTCCTCCGATGGGGAACTGAGTGGGAAATGTGGTCCCGTCGGCCAAGGGATTGGATTGGGTCAGCAATCCCCCGGTGGTATCAAAGAGCCGCGTTGGCCACCCACGTCGGCGGTCCCGCGGGCTCCGCCCCGAACGCCGTGAAGTCTCCGGTGAGCAGTGTCCCGGAGATGTTGGTACCGCCGATCGACAAGGTTCCGGTCAAGTCGAACCCGGCGCCGTTACCCGCGAACGTCCCATCCTGGTTAACGAACAGGTCGAAGGAGAGCTGAGGATCGCCGGAGAAACGCACGAAACCGGCGCCTCCGGGTATCGTCGATGAGCTGAGTGTGAGAGGAACCGACGTGCCACTGAATTCACCGGTGGAAGCGTCATAACTCAAGCCGCCATTGATCGTGAGGCCGGCCGGTCCATTGGGATCGAACTGAAAGTTGAGCAGGCCCCCGCCGAAACTGGGCCGAGCCGGTCCCAGGAGCAAGAGGCCAGTCGCGCAGACGATCCCTAGGAGGTGAGTCGAAGTCATCCGGCGCATGGGCGTCCTCCGAAGTTCTGAGGTTGCGAAGAAGTTGGAACGTCAGGTCAGGCATGACCCGACGAACTCGCCCCGACAATGGGCGGTCAACGAACCGGGCCGCTCGGGAGACGATCGAACAGGGTTCTTCCGAGAGGCGACATCAAGAGAATTGCCGGGATCTTTCACCAGCCTCGGCCGGCCTGGAATCGCGGCCCAGGAATCCACCCGTTGCCCGACCTCAGCCAACCTGCGATGTGGCCGCTCCGGACGCAGGGAAGATCCTCCGGACTCCGGCGATCTCCCGTCGTTCTAAGGATCCTCGCCCGCCATTCCCGATCGCCCTCTCCCTCTTCATCCGAAATGGGCCGCAAATCGGGATATAGTTGCGAAAAAGAAATGTGATCCGAAGTCCTCCCCTTCTCGGTGGGTTCCCGTTCGAACCGGAATCGAGAGCATTCGCGGCCGGGCGAATGCCCGCCGCACGACTTGGTCCTTGACGCCTTACGCCAAAGTCGGATTAGAATATGCATGTCACAGGGAAGCTCTACGCCGTACTATCGGTGAGTCGCGAGGGAACCGCACCACGTCCGCCGCGAAGGGCAATCATGACCATGATGTGCGAGGGGTCGGTCACGTGCTGGATCGGCGACCTGAAGTCGGGCGGCGACGCCGCGTCCCAGCATCTGTGGGAGCGCTGTTTCGACCGGCTGGTCCGCCTGGCGCGCGAGCGGCTCCGGGCCCGGGCCGGCGCGGCCGAAGACGCGGAGGACGCCGCGCAGAGCGCCTTCAACTCCTTCTGCGGCGGCGCCGCCGAGAGCCGGTTCCCCCGGCTCGCCGATCGCGATGATCTCTGGCGATTGCTCGTGGTGATCACCGTTCGCAAGGCCATGAGCCAGCTCGATGCGCCAGGGCGCCATCAAGCGCGGAGGAGGCCCGCTGGTGGAGGTCTTTCACGAGTTCCACAATCAGCGATTCCGATCCGATGCCAATCCCAGCGCCTCCAACCCGTAGTCGATGAGGCCAGCCTCGCCGTACGTCTCGGTCTTGGCGAAACGCCCGGCGGCGAGCCGACTCGGGCCTCTTTTGGGCCGATCGTGGGGCGAGGGCGCAGGCAAATCAAAATCTTCCCACACCAGTGCGGATGAGTCAGAGAAGATCGCTGATCCTGTTCGTCCGTCGCGTCAAATTCCATGTGGACATGCGTCTCATAACTCGCGAAAAATGGATCCCTCTCGCCCTTCGGGTCGCCGTGGCGCAACGCGCATCGTGCCATCGCCGATCACAGCGCGTTCGCGAGACGGGAACCGATCAAGACCCTCGCCGACCCTCACCGATCTCCGCGCCGATCGTGGCGGCGGGATGGGAGAGGACGTGAGTTCGTCGGTGGGGTCTTTCCGGTCTCGACGTCCGATACATTTGTGCGCAGTATGGCGGTGCGCAATCCACCATCAAAAAATTTTTTTCGATTTTTCGTAACCCCTGCCGCGATTGAGAGTTCGGAAGTCTAAATCCCCGATTTCGGGACTAGGTGCATTAACGGTTTTCCGAAGTTGAGGCATCCTATTAAATAGAGCGCGATGCTGCACACTTCCGAGCGCCGTCATTGGCCTTCCGAGACCGATCCAGTGGACAAACCTCAACGATCCGCCTTCCGAATGCCCGGGTCAATAACCGGCCCGGACCGCGCCGGGACGCACTCATCCCGAACTCGTTTCGGGCCAGCGAGATCGGCGAGGGCGGCCTGGCAAATCACTGCCCATCCGTGCCAACCTGCGTCACGATCCGCGGTCGGCGCCACCCCCTCGGCGACCAACGAGCCGAGCGCGCGCTGTCGCCTGGGACGTCGCCGATGACCACTCGGGTTCTCGGAGCCAGACAGCGCACCACCTCCATCACGGAGTGGTGTTCGCCCAGGACTCTCGAAAAAAGGGCCGAGCCCGCCGGCGACACGGGTCGAGGATCGGGAACGGATGCGACGAAGGCCGAGTCGGAGCGGGTGGAGGACCGACCGCGATGGCCTGGGGACGGCCGAGATCCGACGACCAATGTCCCAGGCCCCGCTTGCCACTGCGGAATTCATTCGTCAAGATAAAGAGGAATGCGGGATCGGCAAGCTGGGAGAAGTCTGAGGCAGCGGATCGAGCGACGCTGGCCATCCTTTCCGAGACACGCTGCGCGTCCCGGGTACCAGGCAAATCGAATCCACGGCGGTCGCCGTTCAGCATCAGATCGTCACCACCTTCGAGGAGAGCTTCATGAGTCGCGTCATCGGTGTGGGATGGGCCGCGGCCCTGACCGTGGGCCTCATGGCCTCGGACCTGGCTGCTCAGGAGTCGAGACCGATTGATTTCGAAGGGGTCATCGCGGGTGCGCGGGGAGGGCCGCGAGCCGCCATGGGGCCGGGCCGTGACTTCAATGAAGTGACCCGTGGAGCCGAGAGGATCGAAGGGTTGTTCACACTCTACCGGAAGGGTGAGCATCTCTACGCAGAGTTCCTGCCCCATCAGCTCAACCAGCCGCTCCTCGTCCCCATCACGATCGCGCACGGCATGGGCATGACGGGCTTTCCGATCGGCCGGGACGACGAGATGGTCCTGATCTTCCGGCGCGTCAACGACCGGATCCAGGTCGTCCGACGGAACATCCACTTCAAGGCCGCGGATGGCACGCCGCTGGGGAAGTCGGTCCAGCAGAACTACACCGACTCGGTCCTGATGGCGCTGCCGATCGCCTCCGTGAACATGATGCGCGGGGGTGCGGTCCTGATCGATCTCTCCGACATCTTCATGACCGATTTCGCTCAGCTCGGGCTGGGCATGGTGGACCGCAGCCGCTGTAGCTGGGTCAAGGCCAAGGGATTTCCGAACAACCTGGAACTGGAGGTCGAGACCACCTTCAGCGGCGGCCGGCGGTTCATGTCGGGCCAGAACGATCCTGTGGTGGACCACCGGGGCATCACGATTGTCATGCATTACAGCCTGATTCGGGCCCCGGGGTTCGGTTATCACCCTCGGATGGCGGACGATCGCGTCGGCCACTTCTTGAGCGCGACCAAGGATTTCGATGTCGCGGATGCGGATTCCAATTTCGTCCGGATGATCAACCGCTGGCGGTTGGAAAAGGCCAACCCCGGAGCCAAGCTCTCGCCGCCGAGGAAGCAGATCGTCTGGTACGTCGAGGACACCGTGCCGATCGAGTACCGCCCGTACGTCGAGGAAGGGATTCGCGAATGGAACAAGGCGTTCGAACGGATCGGCTTCCGAGACGCGATCGCCGTCCGCTGGGAGGAGCAGGGACGGGACGATTTCGATCCGGAAGACACGAATTATTGCACGTTCCGCTGGGTCACCGGCGAGATGGGCGGCGCCATGTCCTGCCTGCGTGCCAACCCCATGACCGGCGAGATGATCGACGGCGATGTGGTGTTCGATGCCGACTTCATCCGCTCGTGGAAACAGCAATACGCCCTCCTGATCGGCAGCCAAACGGCCACGAGTGGCCGGGAGCCCACGGCCCCCCTGGCCCTCGGTGAAGTGATCAGCCCCATTCTGGCAGCCAAGATGGGCTACGGGCAGCCGACGGCCGGCTCTCTCCTCGGAATCGACGCGCTCGATCACAATCCCAATCGGATGCATCCGGAGGTCGTCCCCGCCGATCAGAACTTCCTCGCCTGGGACCTGGCCCGGAATGTGGCCCGGGGAACGCGGGGCGAATGCCAGTTCCAGACCGGCATCCAGCGCGACTTCGCCCTGGCCGCCATCGCCATGGCGGATGGGGAGCGGAATGTCCAAACACGCCCGCCATTGACGCCCGTGGATTCCGACGAGTCGAAAGACAAGTCTGTTCTCGAGAAGCAAGGCAACGATGCCTTCAAGTTGGATGCGGCAGAGGTCGCTCTGGAGACCATCGCACCGCCCAAGGATCAGGGGAAGGGTAAGTCCAGCGCGAAGAAGCCCCAGCCCAAGGACGAACTGCCCGAGGAGTTCGTCGGCCAGGCGATCAAGCATATCGTGATGCACGAAGTGGGGCACTCGCTGGGCTTGCGTCACAACTTTAAGGCCAGCACGATGTTGAAGAGCGATCAGCTCAACGACACGTCGATCACGCACGTCAAAGGACTAGTCGGCAGTGTAATGGACTATAGTCCGATCAACATCGCGCCCAAGGGGAAGAAGCAGGGTGATTATTACTCGACCACGATCGGCCCGTACGACTACTGGGCGATCGAGTACGCCTACAAGCCCTTGATGGGGGATGAGGCGTCCGAGTTGAAGAAGATCGCCGCGCAGGCGCCCGAGAGCGATCTGGTCTACGCGACCGATGAAGACGCCATGCTCAACGACGACCCGTATGTCAACCGCTGGGATCTCGGGTCAGACCCCTGCGAGTTCGGCAAGCAGCGGATCGCCATGGCCATCGAGCTGTTGAAGGATCTCGACGAGCGGGTGGTCAAGGACGGCGACTCCTGGGCGCGGACCCGCCGCGCCTTCAGTATTCTTCTGCAACAGTGGGGTGACGGTGCGACGCTGGCCTCTGAGCATATCGGCGGCCAGTCGGTCTCGCGCGACCACAAGGCCGATAAGGACGCTCACGACCCGATCGTCCCCGTGCCCGGGGCCAAGCAGCGCGATTGCCTCAAGTTCCTGGTCGATGCGATCCTCAGCGATGGTTCGTTCCAGTTCTCCCCCGCTCTGCTCCGCCGCCTCGGGACCGAACGCTGGATGCACTGGGGTTCCAGCGGCTTCTCCGGGCCCAGCATGGATATCTCGGTGCTCGAGAAGATCCTCGGCATTCAGAAGATCGTCCTGAGCCGCTGCCTGTCCGGCCGGACCCTGGCCCGACTCCAGAACCAGCAACTCCAGGCCAATCCCGGCACCGACCCGCTCCGCATGGAGGAGGTCTTCCGGGCGATGACCGACGGCGTCTGGTCGGACCTCGATCATCTCGGCGGTCCCAAGGAGGACAAGGCGGCGAAGGCGGCCCTGTCTACCATCCGCCGCAACCTCCAACGCGAGTACCTGCGCCGGCTCAGCACCATGATCCTCGGCAATAACGGCGCATCGGCCGCCGACCAGTTCACCTACGTGGTATTCATCCGCGGTGGCGCCGCGGGGGTCCCGGCGGACGCTCGAGCCCTCGCCCGCCTTCACCTCAAGGAGATCGCCAGCCGGATCGGCAAGGTCCTCGAGACCACCAACCTGACGATCGACGACACCAGCCGGGCACACCTCGAGGAGTGCCGCCACCGAATTGCCAAGGTCCTCGAGGCCCATCTCGACGACCACGAGCCGTGAGCACGAGCCTGTGAACGCGAAGCTCGATTTGGTCGGGATGCGGCTCCGTCCGAGCCTCGATTCGATGTCGGCTGGGTGGATGAGGTCCGGCCGGTCGTGCCGGTGCAGCCCCCAGGCCGACGAGGACGAGCATCAAGACATACTACGAGGAGACATCCATGAATCTCGGATTCCGGGCCCTGGCAGTCCTGGCCGCCGCGATGGGGCTGGTCGGTTCCATCATGGTCTGGCAGGCGGGTGCTCAGGATCAGCCTCCGAGCCCGCGCCCCGGGTTGACCGCCCAGCAGACCAAGCAGGCCGTCGAGCTGGCCCGAGGGGCGATGCGAGAGCTGCGCAAGAAGACCGAAGGGGCTTCCGAACCCGAAGCCGATCAGCGCGAATACGTGGTCAACGTCGAGCTCCTCCCCCGCAAGGAGGACGATCCGCCGGCCCCGGGCGAGGCTTCCAAGGCCAAGGCCAAGACCAAGAACACGGCCAAGGCCCCGGCTCCTCGAGCCGTCGTGACCTCCTATCGCTATTTCGACGACATCACGTTCTATGCGACCGTCAACCTGAACACGGGGCGCGTCGTCGATGTCCAGGCGGCCCAGCACATTCCCACGCCGCTCTCCGATACCGAGTTCGACGAGGCCGTGGCCGCGGCACGCGAGAAGAGCGATGAGGTCAAGAAGCTGTACGAGACCTATGGTGAGCAGCTCAAGGTCTATCCGCAATTCAGCCAGTACACCGTCAAGGACGAGCCCCGGGTTCACCGGGTCGTCTACTTGAATTATCGCTTGGGTAAGCACGACCTGAGCTATCCGCGTCCCCAGGTCAACCTGACGGCTCGCGAGGTCCGGACTCCGGACCCGGAGCCCGATCCCGATCGCCCGCGCCGTAAGCGAGAGGGTGATGGGAAGTAGAATCTCGCTCCGCTGTGGACCCCGGGTTTCCCCGGGGCTCTGTTCCCGCGGCCCCTCATGCCGCTGAAGCCGAGTCGGGCCGGCCCGATTCCCCCCGGCCCCATTGGCCGGCGGCGCTCATCCCAGGGTGAAACCCTGGGGGCTGCCGTGTGCACCCTGTTGAGGAGGAGAACTCCGTGTCTGTTGTTGCTCTCTCCGCGCATCCGGCGCGTGCCGTGGTCTTTCGCCCAATCCGCCCGGCTCTGTTCCTGGCGCTTTGGTGGTACGCGGTGATCGGCGCAGCCACGGCCTCGGCACAGCCATACTTCCGGCGACCGGTGCCCGTCGATCCGCCGTCCCAGGAGGTGACTGCCGAGTTCTTGTTCAGCGAATCGGGTGGCGTGGAGCCACGCAAGGGGACGGCCTGGAAGGTCCACTACACCCGGGGCGTGCACAAGGGCCTCTACATCACGGGGGCGTGGTTCAAGCGCGACCTGGGAGAGGACTGGATCAAGATCCTCAACGACGCGCGAGTTGCCGAGCTGTTCGTCCCCTACCACCAGCACAGCTACGTGCGCTTTCTCGACCTGACCAGCTTCTCGTTCCCGATGGCCGAGGTCAAGGCCGAGGATGCCGGCCCCTTCGGCACGCTCATGCCCGCGTTCCAGGGGGACACCTACCCGACGGTCGTGAAGGAAGTGCGCGACCGGGGCATCGCCTGGAAGGATTACGCCCACGGCGTTCGTCGGGGTCGGGAACTGGTCCTCTGGGGTGCCCTCGAGGCCGGGAATTACATGTATCTGATGTCCTACTCCTTTCACGACGACGGGACCATCGCGTTTCGGGTTGGGGCGACGGGACAGAACCTGCCCGGCCAGCGGTATGAGGCCCACGTCCACAGCGCCCACTGGCGCATCGATATTGACCTGTTCGATGCCCGGAAGAACTCCGCCATGCTCATGAAACATGTGGAGGACCCCGCCAGCCTGGCCGCCGAGGATGTGAAGGAGCCGTTCAACGGCGGGATGGAGGGTGGAGTCGACTGGGATCCCAAGGAATTCACGATGATCCGGGTCGAGTCGGACAAGAAGAACGCGCGCGGCCAGACGATCGCCTACGACCTGATGCCGCTCCGCTACGGCACGCCGCGGCACCGCGAGCCGTTCACGCACCACGACCTCTGGGTCAGCCGGTCTCATTCCGATCGGCCGCTGGAGTACCTGTTCGTCAACTTGCCGAACATCGTCAAGGATGAGGAGGTGATCGAACAGGCCGACATCGTCCTGTGGTGCAACTCGGCCGTGCACCATGAGCCGAGGAACGAGGACGGCATGCCGGGCGCGGGTCGTCGGTATTGGCCGGGTGACGATGCCTGGGCGGGCTCGGCCCCGATCATGTGGAGCGGCATGGATCTCCGTCCCCGGAATCTGTTCGACCGGACGCCGTTTTATCCGTACCCCCCACCGCCGCCAGTTCGACAGGCCGGCGACTCCCGGTTCCCGGCCGGCCGGCGAGGACGCGAACCAACCCGTTGCGTCGCCCGCCGAGGCCACGCCGGATCGTCCGGTTCCCGATCAGCGGAAATGATCGCCGGTAACCTGGCTGGGGTTCCTTGCGTGCCGGCGTCCCCGATTGAGCGCGATGGAGGTCGCGTCCACGTCGGTCCGGGTCGAGAGGGTTGGCGTTCCTTCGAGCTCTCCGCTCGCAGGCTGCCGACGGCTGAACCAGACGGCCAGGCCGCCGACGATGAGAGCCGCGCTGATGTTCTGCGACCAGGTCATTCCGGCGAAGACAACCGGCTCGTCGCTACGCAGCGCTTCGATCGGCCAACGGGTCACGGAGTAGGCGATCATCAAGAGTGCCATGACCTTGCCCGGAGATCGATCCCGGCGTGCGTAGAGCAGGAGCAACCCCACGACGACAGAGCCAGCCAGGGCGGAATAGAGTTGCGTGGGATGGACGGGCAGCGACAGGCGAGCCTCGGTCGAGATGAGTCCGTCATTCACCTGGCGGGCCCAGGCATGGGAGCCGGCGGGAAACCGCACGGCCCAGGGCAGATCGCAGATCGCACCATGGCAACAGCCGTTGAGGAAGCAACCGATGCGGCCCAGCGCGGCCCCGATCGCCACCGCCGGCGCGACCGCGTCCGCCATCCGCCAGAACGGGAACGGCCGGCGGAGCCAGTAGAGGATCGAGCCCGTCAACCCGCCGAGGATGCATCCATAGAAGACATTTCCCCCTTGCCAGGTACGGAAGAGATCACTCGGTTCATGAAGCACCTCAGGATGCTGGACGAAGTAAAACGCCCGTGCTCCGATCACACCGCCGAGGAACAGCCAGGTCGCCAGCTCGTAAACCGCGTTGGGATCGACCTTCTCCCGGCGAGCGCGCCAGACGGCCATCATCAGCGCCGCCGCACAGGCGGCGAAGATCATGACTCCATAACTGTGGATCCGGAGACCGGACCCCAGAAGCACGAAGAGTATCGGACGCATCTGGGGATCCTCAATGGTCGCGGCTGGTTTCGATTCGGACCATCCGCCCCGCGGAGATCGGGACGCTCCCGCGGCGGCAAGATGCCAGGGAATGCCCTTTGGTTCAAGGCCAGATTGCGCGTGCGGACACGACAATCCCGGGTCAAGGGGTTGTCTTTGGACGAGCGAATTCCGAAACTGAGGGCGATGGGTAGTCGCATGGCTTGATCCACCGAACGGACGATTGGTTGGCGTGGTGAAGTTACACGGGAGGGCAGCATGAGCATCACGTTGCAAAGTGCCGCATTTGCGGGAGGAGCATCCATCCCGCGCCGCCATACGGGTGACGGCGAGGACCTCTCACCGCCCCTCTCCTGGGAGGGCTTGCCGGCCGCGACGCGGGAACTGGCGATGATCGTCAACGATCCCGACGCACCGACCACCGAGCCGTGGGTTCATTGGGTCATCTACAAGTTGCCCGCGACCCAGGAAGGACTGATGGAAGGTGTGCCACCGATGACGCGGCCGAAGGCTCCCCTGGGATCCATCCAGGGCAGGAATTCGTGGGATTCGCTCGGCTACCAGGGACCGGCTCCGCCAAAAGGGCACGGCATGCATCGCTACGTTTTCCGGTTGTACGCCCTCGATCGAGGGCTCGAGCTCCCCGAGGGCCTGGACAAGGCGGGCTTGCTCAAGGCGATGAAGGGGCATATCCTCGCGCAGGGGGAGCTGATGGGGACGTACCAGCGTTAGTGTTTCCCTCCGTCGCCCTCGGCGTCGTGAGCGTCTGATTGGGAATCTCAAATCCAAGGCTCAACGTTCGAGATAGGGGTGATTCCAGAATCGTGAACCTGGAATCCGTCTCTCGTTGGCGCCGACAACGGCATCAGGGTGACGATCAAGGTCAGCGAGCGGTGCCCGATACTCGAACACATCGCGGCCCCGACCCCCGCGACGCGGATTCCTTCGGACCGTCGAGCCTGCCGGCCTTGCGCACGGCGGTGCTCGACCTGTCCTGGCTGCTGAGCCGGGGCTATGCGCCGGTCTCTGCTTTGAAGCTGGTCGGCGATCGCTGGAGCCTCACCGAGCGGCAGCGGATGGCCGTGCGGCGATCGGCCTGTTCGGACGAGGCACGGATCCGCCGCCGGGCCGGCGAACGTGCGGCGGCCGAACTCGCCGGTGTTGAGCTATGGATCGATGGATTCAACGTGGTGACGACGATCGAGACCTGGCTGGGTGGCGGGGTGGTCCTGCGCTGCCGGGATGGGGCTTACCGCGACCTGGCGGGAGTCCATGGGACCTATCGACGGGTCGCCGAGACCCTGCCGTCCCTCGAGATCCTGGGGGCCGGGCTCGCCGGTCTCGGTGTCCGCCGGGCCCGCTGGTTCTTCGATCGGCCAGTCTCCAATAGCGGGCGCATCGGGACGCTGGTCCGCCAGAACGCCGCCGAACGATCGTGCGATTGGCCGGTCGAGCTGGTGGATAATCCGGACCCGATCCTGAAGCGATCGACCGAGATCGTCGCGACGGCCGACAGCGCGATTCTCGACGCGGGCCCGCGTTGGTTCAACCTCGTCCGTCATCTGATCGAATCGGCCATCGGAAGAGCGCCCGTGATCGATATCGGATGTGACTGAACTGCGACACGTCTCGTGTCCAGCCGCCTGTGCCGGCACTACTCTCTGCTCGACCGCGGCGCGATCGTTGTCAATGGCTAGATGGCCCGCGACCGCGTTGGAGGAACGAGGCGATCGATTCACGAACATCTTCCGACAGGGCCAGTTCCGCGAACGCTGCGATCGCGGCCTGGCGCGCGGTCTCCTGGCCTTGGCCCATGTCGACCTCGACGATGGACAGGATCCGTTCCTGGGCGTCCGGATGCTGGCCGGGTTGGTCAAGGATCTGGGCGCGAGCCCGTTCCAGAGCAGACTCCCAGGCCTCGACCGAGGGAGCTCGTTCCAGACGCCCGGTCGACTCCAGCCAGTCGCGCGGTTCGACCGGATCGCCCTCGGCAGCCAGCCGATCGACCAGGCCGAGGGACCGCGCGCGGAGATATCCGATCGATCGGCCCGAGACCAGGAGGTCGAGAGCATCGTCGGGATCGATGAGCCGGGGAAGCCGGGTGATCCCGCCCCAGGCGGGGACCAATCCGAAATGCACTTCCGGCAATCCGACCTGGAGCGGCTCCGCGGAGGCGAGGGCGACGCGCCGACGGCAGGCCAGGGCCAGCTCCAGGCCGCCGCCGAGACAGACGCCGTGGATGACCGCGAGCGTGGGGACCGGGACCGACGACAGGCGGTCGAGGACCGTCAATCCCCGCCGGAGTAGCTGTTCCACCTCGGTCATCGTCCGGCAGGCCAGGACCGTCTTGAGGTCGGCACCCGCGCAGAAGCCGCCGGGCCTTCCTCCCCTCAGGATGAGACCGGCAATCGCAGGATCAGCCTCCGCATCGGCCAGATGCGACTCCAGCTCATCGATAGCGGGGCGGTCGAGCACGTTGTACGATCGTCCGGCCTGATCGAACCACAATGTCCAGACCCCGCGATCGTCGCGCTCGCGTCGCCAGGAAACCCGGGAGGCCGGGGAAGACATGGCCATCACCTCGTTCTGAAGTTATGATCGGGCAATTGGGAGCACGGCGCATCGGGTCCGGTAATGGGAGCCGAGAGCATGCGGAGGCTTCTGATCAGCAATGTATTGGGTCTCGTCGGTGCAATCATCGGCGGCGTGCTGGGATTCTACACCTTCGCCTGGCTCGAGGACAAAGGATTCTACGGCCTGGCCATACCCGGGGCGTTCCTGGGATTGGGCTGCGGCCTGCTCGCGCAACATAGCTCGGTCACGCGCGGAGTCCTGTGCGGCGCTGGGCGCACTGGGGTTGTCCCTGTTCACGGAATGGAAGTTCCATCATTTCCTGGCGGACAACAGCTTCTCATTCATGGTCGCCCACTTGACGGACAAGAGTCCCGTCACATTGCTCATGATCGTCATCGGAACCGTCATCGCATTCTGGGTCGGCAAGGATGGAGGCTACCGGTGGCGGCCCCAGGGTCGAGTCCCTGCACCGGCCGAAACGAAGAAGGATCCTGCGGAAGAGGTATGATCGCTGGCCGGGCTGGACGGCTTCTCTTCGGCGGGGCCGGTCCTACAATTCCTGGAGAGGTGCGGAGATCGTCGCACGCTCCTCTCGATTCGAGTCGCGACAACGAGGAAGGAGACCACGGCCATGGCGGTAACGACCTCGGCACCCGACCGTCCCGCGATGCCGGATCACGACGAGTCACTGCGAGCCAAGCAGGTCCGTCAGGCGGAGGAACTGCTCTTTTCGGGCCCGTCGACCATCGGGTTCGCCAAGGCCCTGTTCCGGGGCCAGTTCCGGGGCGATTCGCTCTTCCCCTACCCCGACCTGACCGAGCACGAACGGCCGGCGGTCGAGCAGGCTGTATCGGAGGTCAAGGCGTTCGCGGATGCCCACATCGACGCCGCGGCCATCGATCGCGAGGCCGATATCCCGCCTTCGGTGATCCAGGGTCTGGCCGGGCTAGGGGTCCTCGGAATGGCCGCGCCCGTGGAGTTTGGCGGCCGCGGCTTCTCCCAGATGGGCTACTGCCGGATCATGGAAGTCATCGGCGGCCATTGCGCCGCCACGGCCGTATTCGTCAATGCCCACCACTCGATCGGCCTTCGGGCTCTGGTTCTCTTCGGGACGCCGGAGCAGAAGGCGCGCTGGTTGCCCTCGCTGGCCAGCGGCGAGACGCTCGCGGCGTTCGCCCTGACCGAGGAACAGGCAGGCTCGGACGCGAGCAACGTCCAGACCACGGCGCGGCCCTCCGAGGACGGCCAGACCTACATCCTGAACGGGACCAAGCGATACATCACCAACGGCGCCATCGCCGGCGTCTTGACTGTGATGGCGCGCACGCCGGATCCGCGCGGCGGCGACTCGAAGGTCACAGCCTTCCTGGTCACGCCGGATATGCCCGGTTTCGAGGTGGTCGAGGCCCGCATGCCCAAGTGCGGCATTCGGGGCACGGCCACGGCGAAGCTGGCCTTCCACGACATGCCCGTCCCGGCCTCGCACATCCTCGGACCGCTGGGCAAAGGGCTCAAGGTCGCCCTGACCGTCCTGGACTTCGGCCGCACCACGTTCGGCGCCAGTTGCACCGGATCGGCCAAGGTCTGCCTTGCCACCGCCGCGCGCCACGCCGCGCGCCGACATCAGTTCGGCCGGCCGCTCGCCGACCTCGAGCTGATCAAGAAGAAGATTGCGTACCTGGCCGCCACGGCCTATGCCATGGAGGCGACGACCTATCAGACGGCCGCCTTGATCGATCGGGGTGCCGAGGACTATATGCTGGAGACCGCGATCCTCAAGGTCTTTTCCACCGAGGTCCTCTGGCAGGGCGTTTACGAGACCCTCCAGGTCCATGGCGGTCAGGGCTACTTCAGCGACGAGCCCTACGAGCGAATGATGCGCGATGCTCGGATCAATACCATCGGCGAAGGGGCCAACGAGGTCCTCAAGGCATTCATCGCCCTGGTTGGCATGCGCGATATCGCCGAGGGGCTCAAGTCGACCCTCGACGGCCTCAAGCGCCCCAGCACGTTCCTCCCGACCTTCTGGAACTTCACTCGCGACCACTTCGGGCGGATGGTCCGGACACCCACGGTCCCAGTGGCCACGCGGATGCTCCGGCCGATGGCCGAGGCGCTGGCCCGCCGAGTCGCGCGCTTCGGTCGGTCGGTCGAGCGGCTCCTGATCGCCCATCGCGAAGCGATCCTCGAGCAGCAGTACATCCAGGAGCGGGTTGCCGACGCCGCCATCGCGCTGGTCACGTCCGCGTGTACGCTCGCGCGCTGGGATCGCTCCGAGGCCCTGAATCGGGCCACGCCTGCGGAGAGGTCGGCCGCCGAGCTCTATCTGCGAATGGCGAACCGGCGCTTCGATGAATCTCTCCGCGCGCTCAGCCACAACGACGATCGGCTGACGACCGAGACGGCCCACGAGGCGCTTCGCATGTGGACGGACTATCAAGCCACGCGCTCATGATCGCGGATCGACCGATGCACCAGCGGCGATCAGCGAGCGCCCCACGAATGCGTTGTGCACACCGGGGCACCCGCCGGCGCGGGCACGATCCGAGGGCGACGCTCCCGAGGGCCGTGCACCTGATAACAGGTGGAATAACAGGTGGAGCGTCCGTACACTAGTATCATCGGCGTCAGTAAAGTAAATAATATATTCAATAATTAACATTTATTGTAATTGGTGTTCGACGAACCGCGCGCTCATCATCGTGGAGTTTTCGATGTTTGGGCGAGCTCCGCGCCAGAAGTTCGGGCATCGCCTGCGGCGTCGAGGGGAATTGGTGCAGAAGGGCACGAACGGCGTCGTGCGCCTCGGATCGCAGGCTAGCAGGTACCGCGGTGACCGGTGGCTTCGCCCAGAGGATGGGGACGCCCAGATTGGCGGCGAGCGCGTCGGTCGTCGCCGGATGAGCGGACAGGAGCGAGGCCGTTGCCTGCTGCGACGGCTCGAGGACCGAACTCGAAGTGATGGCTTCGACCGTCTCAACGGACGTTCCAGCCTCGGGACCTGCAACGAGCCGATACCACGGCGGCTGCCACCGGTTCAGGGCGTCCAGGTCGGGCGGGAAGAGCGCGACGGCCTCCTTGACGAGGGTCGGCAAGGCGGTCGCGGCGTGGGGGCGCAGCATCATCAGGAGCTTGGGCAGCCAGGGCATCAAGAGGCGGTCGGGCAGTCGCTCGAACGCCTTGCTCAGCAGCTCGACGGTCAGGCCGGCGACCATCGGAGTGAAGGCCAGCGCCAGCAAGAACCCGCCGAGGTAGTCGGGGAGGGTGGGGAGCAACAGCTCGTTGTCGATCAGTGCGTCGAAATGGCTGCGAAGGCTGGCCACGTCGCGCAGCCGGAGCACGCACTCGGCCGTCCAGAGGAGCGCGAGCTTGGGCGGGTCGGTCGCGACCAGGGCACCTTGCCGGACGGCGATCACGAGCTGGCTCCGCTCGCAGCCGAGCGACAGCGCCAGGCTCTCCAGGGTGAAGATGAACTGGAGCATCGCCGCCAGATCGGCGGGGTTCACTCCGCGATCGGCGAAGGCGTTCGGCAAGAGCGTCGCATAATGCGAGTAACCGGTCGTGATGAAGGACCTCGTCCAGGCGGGCAGCCCCGCCTCGGTGGTCCGGTAGTAGTGGACCAGCCGGGTGACCCGGGCATGGATCTCGCGCGCCTGCTGGACGTCGGGCTCTCGCACCAGCAACTCGACGGCGCGCTCACCGAGCTCTTCGGTCAGCCGCTCGCTCTCGAGGAACAGGAGGCTGTCCTCGGCGGCGCGGAGGGCCTCGGCCGTCCGTGCGTCCGGTCCGAAGGCGGCCTTCTTGAGCCGCCGTTCGAGGACATACTCGACCGTGACGCCCTCGTAGCCGAGCTGGATCACGGAGCCCTGGTTCTTGCCGATGGCGACGTCCCAGCTCTCCTGCTGAGGGACATGCCCGAGCTGGTGCTGGCCCATGATCGGCCGGACCACGTCCTGCGGCAGCAAATATCTCAGCTTCCAGAGCAACCTCGAGCACGGCAAGAGATCGGGTCGCTTGCGGAAATCCAGGAGGGCGCGCTGGATGGTCCGCGCCGTCAGTTGGATCGGCAGGTCGGCCAGTCGTTCGTAGACATCGCGCGCCAGGGGCGGCATCGAGTCGAACCCAATCTGGCCGACCTTGTCGCCGCCGAGCAGGATGTCGCAGAGCCGCGCGACGCTGCGCTTGCCGGGTACGACCTCCTTCTCGATGCAGGTGGCCGCCGCGTCGCGGAAGTCGTAGGGAGTCGGATGGCGGCGGTTCCTCATGTTGGCCAGGAGAATGGCGGTCTGATAGACGGCGATGCTGTCGGCCGCCGAGGCGAGATAGCCGTGCCGTCGGGCCAGCTCGACAATCCGCACGCAGTTGTGCAGGAGCTGCTCCTCGTCGGTCTCGAGCGACGCCGGCGGACCCTGGAGATAGGCGAGTAATCGCGTAGCGTCGGGCTCCGCCGAAGCCGATTCCTGCGGGGCGACGGATGCGGGCGTTGCCGCGCGTGCGGACTTCTTTCGTTTCGATCCTGGGCTCGCGACTGGCGACATCGCTGTCGGGCTCGGACTCGTCTTCCTTCCGGCGGCGCGGCTTGAGCGAGAAGGCCCGCAGGCTCTGCTTCGCGAGACTCCTGCGCCAGCGGGCCTCCGCGAGCGTGACGGCGCCACGCGGATGAGCGAACTGATGGCAGATCGCACCGTAGCTGCTGGGAATGAGACCGTAGAGCCACGCGGTGTCGGTTCGCGGCGGGATCTCCCAGAGCTCATCGTTGTCGGTCCCAAACTCGGGGACCCGGCTGGCAGAGTGGGCCGCGCCGCAGATGTAGATGCAGTCGCGGGGATCCACCGATCGCTCGCGTAAGTGTTGCTTGATACGCGTCCACATGTGACGCTCGCGAAGCTCGTCACGGTCCACGTCGGCTGCGGTGGAACCCAGGCGACGGAACAGGCTGCCGATCAGGAACATCACCTGACGGTACGAAGGATAATCGCCGTCGATCACCGCTTCCTCGACGTACTGGTCCCACCACTCGCTGAAATGGCTGACTCTCGCGTTCTTGAGCAGGAGCTGGCGAAACCGCTCGTAGGTCGGGACCAGGGCGCCGATCTCGACCCCGACCGCCGAGCCGTGCATGGCGGCGTCCTCGTCGTCGGGTTCCGCCGGGGACGGGATGGCCTTCTCGACGGCATCGTCTTCACGCGGCATCCCCTGGAATACGTGGTCGGCCGAACGATCCACGAAGACCAGCTCCGTCTCCTTACCCTCCAGGGCGAAGGCGATCGCCTGGAACTCGGCGGAGAACTCCGTCAGCGGGCAGACGAGGTTCAGCGGAAACCACGAGGATGGGAAGGCATCGGACGTCGACGCGAACGCCTGGAGCGCAACGGGTAGCTTGCACTCGCGGAGCCCATCGAGCACGGGACGTAGGTCCTCGCAGCACTCCATGAAGATGACTCGCGGCGCGCGCCCGCGAGTCTCCGGACCATGTGGAGGGCCGACGATGGCGAGTGGTGGCAGACCGGGAAGATCTCGAGCGGCTCGCGGCCGGCGCGCTCGACATCGTCGACGAGTCCGCCGAGGATCGCGGCCAGGGCCTGCGCATCATCGGCAAACGCCTCCGCAGCCGCCAGGAGCTGGTGCTTCAGCGGCTCGAACGGGGTCGGAAGGTTATCGGTCAATGATGTAGTGCTCATGGCATCACTTCATCTTCTGGAGCGTTTCCTTGCCTGCGGCTTCGAACGCCTTCCAGGCCCCGCCGTCGTGTTTCGCGCTTGGACACGCCGGCATGCCAGAACTTATTGAGGATGGAGACATCCTCCGGGATGTCGCCGGACCAGGGTGCCGACCAGCGACCGGGCCAGCATTTCGGGGGCAAGCTCCCCTGCCCCGAAGAACTGGCCGTGGAGCACGGCATCCTCCAGGACCCCGATCTGCTCGGCCGTCGACAAGGCGCTCTCGAGTCGGGAATCCTCGGAGGTCTCGGACGCCGAGACCTCGCGCAGGTCGGCGAAGGTCTGGAGGAGGATGTCGAGCATCGCCGGGGGCAATTCCACATCGAAGCGGTTCCGCGCCAGGAGCTCGCGGGTGCGGAACAGGACGATCTCCTTCTCGGTGGCCTTGTTGGTGACGATCGGGATCTGCACGAAGTTGAATCGGCGCTTGAGGGCCGTTGACAGTTCGTTGACGCCCCGATCTCGGGCATTGGCCGTCGCGATGATGTTGAATCCCGGCCGGGCGAAGACCACGTTGTCGCCTTTCAGCTCGGGGATGGTGATGTACTTCTCCGAGAGGATCGAGATCAACGCATCTTGCACGTCGCTGCTGCAACGCGTGAGCTCCTCGAACCGCCCCATCAGGCCATGCTGCATGGACGTCATGATCGGCGACGGGATCATGCTGTCGCGCGACTGGCCGGCGGCGATGACCATCGCCACGTTCCACGAATACTTGATCTGGTCCTCGGTGGTCCCGGCGGTCCCCTGGACCACGTGGGTGCTGTTGCCGCAGATCGCAGCGGCGAGGAGCTCGGCGAGCCAGCTCTTGCCCGTGCCGGGATCGCCGATCAGGAGCAGGCCACGATCGCTGGCGAGTGTCACGATCGCACGCTCGGCCGTCCCAGCGTCGCCGAAGAACTTGGGTGTGATCGACCGATCGAGCTTGTCCGAAGGCGACGAGCCCAGGACGAAGATCCGGACCATGCGCGGCGAGAGGCGCCAGCTCGAAGGCCGCGGTCCGGTGTCGATCGACCGGAGCCATTCCAGCTCGCCGGCGTACTTCACCTCCGCCGGCTCGCGGAGGATTGTTTCGGCAGGCTCGGCCGAGACCGGAGCTGGAGGTTGAACCGCACCGACCGATTTGATCTTCGCCATCGCTTGACTCCTCCCAACGCGGCCGTCGGCCGCAACCCAAGGCGATTCCGGATTCGAGATTCCGGATTCGAGATTCCGGACTCCAGAATCGTCTCCTTCAATCTTGAATGTGCAATCTTGAATTCTTCGAATGCGCGTATGGCGCGGGGATCCTACGGAGAAAGAGTCGAACGCGTCAATTCAATTGCTTCTTCAACTCGACGATCAGCTTCTTGATGTTGCCGGTCAGGACGGGAAGGCCGATGCCCTTGAGCTGCTTGCGGAACCATTCTTCGACGCTGAAGTATCCCGTACCGCTGACCGAGCCGACGGGGATGAAGTGGACGCCGGACTGCTTGACGGCCTTGATCATCTCGAATAGCCCGTGATCGTCGAAGAAATCCGAGATCCAGACCATCGTGGTGCGTCGGGGATCGTGGACGAGTCCGCGGGCGAATTCCATCGCCCTGGGGCCGTACGTGCCCCCGCCCAGGTTGGTGCGCAGATAGGGCTTCGAACGGATCGGCCACCCAGGGCGTCAGGTCGATCACGTTGGTATCGAAGGCGACCAGCGAGACGACGACCCGTGGGAGCGTCGAGAAGATCGATGCCAGGATCGCGCACTGAACCATCGCGCTCACCATCGAACCCGACTGGTTGACGACCACGATCAGGTACTTGTTCAGGGTCTTCTGTGCCGTCTGCCGATAGAAGAGTTGGTTGACGTAAACCCGGCGATCGCCCGGGTTGAAATGGTGCAGGTTCTTCCAGACCGTGCGCTTGAGGTCGAGGTTGCGATAGACCCGCTTCGGCGGCACCGATCGATCGATCTCGCCGGACTTGGAGCTATAGACCTGCTTCTTGAGCACGGCAGCCAGGTCATCGACGTATTTCTTGATCAATCGCCGGGCGTTGGCCAGCGCCGGGCCAGACAGGTTGGACTTGTCGCGGAGCAGTTGCTCGAGGAGGGGCATACTTGGAGTGAGCTGGGCGGCGAGCCGGTCGTCCTTGAGCACCTCGCGCAGGTCCATGCGCTTGACGAGGTCGCTCTCCATGGCGACCAGCTCCTCGCGGAGCTGCCGGTCATCGATGATCGGAGCGTGGCCGCTCGGTCCCATCCCGCGACCCGTGGACGGCCCAACGGTAGGAGTCCCGCTCCCCTGGCGTAACGAGCCCGGCGCCAGGCCCATGCACCGCTCGAACGCCGCCACGTCCTGACACCACTGGCTGTACTGCGCCGCGGTGCACGATGGGGACCTTGTATTCGGTCCGAACACGTTGAGTAAGAGCTTCGAGAACGCGAAGGCGCGACGGAGGTCGCCGTCCCCATCCGGGGCCGGCTCTAGTAGCGGGGCGCCGGCTGTCGAGGGATCGGACGCGTCCTCCTCGGGGGGTTGCATACAACGCTGTACGGCCTCGAAGTGGGGGATCAGCTTCGGATAGCGATGCAGGAGCACATCGACGCCGATCGTGGGGTCGAGGATCTCGGTCGGCAGCTCGAGCCGCGCGGCCAGGTTCGCGGCCATGGTTTCCAGCGCCGCGCCCGTCTCGCCGAGGCCAGCGACTGCGCTCAAGAGCCTCCAGTAGACCATCTGACGCTGGTTGCCGATCGCGGGATCAGCCATGGTCGGACCTCACGATTTCCGGAGCAGCCGGCTGGCGCGCCTCCTGCAAGACCTCGAGCGAGCCATGCTTCACCTTCCGCCTTGCCTCGGCGATGCCTTCGCCGCTCTGGACCAGCCCCATGATCGGATGCCGGATGCAGAGCGGCTGGACTCGCCACCCTCCGCGATCGAAGCGCAAGATCCCGATCGTTTCGGTGGACGCCGCGATCGCCTCGGCCGTGAGTTCGCTCCCCGCGGCCATCCGTTCCTCGGCGATGGGCAAGCCATGGGCGCCCTTGAGGTGAACCACCTCGGCGATATGGACCGGATGTCGAGCCAGGGGCGACGGCGGTGGTAGCGACGTGAGCCGGTCGGCGGCGGTCCAGGGATCGGCGGCAGCCCCCTTCTTCGGGGGCGATCGCAGGATCAGGTCGCCGTTGTCCCGAAGCTCGGCACCGGAAACGCGGAGCGCCTTCCGTTGTTCGAGCGCATCCAGGACGGGAGTGGCCAGGGCTCCGAACACGTCCCAGATCTCGGGGCCGGCGATCGCGCCCACCTTGTAACCCGTGAACGGAACGCGAACGGTCCTCGCCGTGCCGTCGTCAAACAGTCCGTAGAGCGAGGCACAAACGAAGTTCTCATGAGATTGGATGTCGAGGCCCAGGGGGGTGAGGGTGCCCTGAGCATCGCGAAACCCCGGAGGTGGGGGCAGGTACTGCGTCCGGACGAATGCCGCCGACCAGAGATCGCCCCATCGGAAAGCGGGGACGTCCGGCAGGCGCGCCACCGGCATGGACCGCGCGAGTTCGTTGTGGAAGCCGGTCAACAAAGCCGCCAGACCGGTCAAGTCTGGGATCGTCCTGGAGATTCTCCAGCGTGGCGGCAAACGGGGCCACCGCGGCCTCCTCCAACTGACGGAGGCCGGCGATGGCCAGCTCGGCGAGCCAATGCTGGACGCTCGCCATCGCCGCGGACGATCCACCAGGAGGCTGCGAAGGCGTTTCCTCGGAGCGGACCGCCGGACGTCTCAGCTCCGCCTGGATCTGGCCGAGGAGGGCATCGTGCACGGCACCGAGCAGCGCGACTCGTGCCGAGGCCAGCACCAGGAACGACCTCGGGACGAACTCACTCCGCTCAACCGCCGCGACCGCCTCGGCCACGGACTGGCCGAGCGGCGAGCCGTCGAAGACCGCGGCCAGGTGATCGAGCGTGCGTCGGTGGGTGTCGCCCAGCCGGGCAAACCCGTGGACGAGGCACTCGTCGAACCGCCCGACCAGTTCGAGGGTTTCGTTGACGCCTGGGGGTAGACTCTTGAGAGCGTCCATCACACGAACCAGCTCATTTCGAGGACGGTACCGGGCCGTACACGCAACTCGCAATATCGAAGATAGTTCAAGAACCGGCTGAAGACCACGCCCGGCGACTCTTTCCGTTCCGAGCCCCGCAAGCAAGGCGACCAGCTCGGCCGCTTCATCAACCGCGGGTCCGTCGGTCGTCACGCCGAGATAGGCCGCGACCTCCTGCGGACCGTACTGGAGCATCGCTTCGTCGATCATCCGATGGATGTGCTTGCACGGACCCACCCCCAGACCGCCGCACGGCCGGTTGTTGTTCGTGCAGCAGTAGTAGTTGCCGGTCCGGCCCTCGATGAACGAGACATAAACGCGATGAATGTCCGACCCGCTGGACACGACCCCTTGCACGCGTCCGCCGGAAAGTTCGACAAACGGCACGGTCTTCACGGTTCGGCTTCCGGCCAGACCACTCGCGGAAATGACGCTCGCTTGCTGCATCATGATCCGATTCCTTCAAGAGCGAGTGGTCGCTGGTCCACAGTTGCCACTCTCATCGCCGACCATAGTGTACAAATATTCCAATCCGCGTCAACAGAGTTCTGCCGGCTGTCGGAAAAAAGCGACGGAATGCCGGAACGAGAGACGGACGCCCATCGAACGCGGAAGCCGGGTGCAATCGCGTTCTTGTGGGTGCCGATCAAGGGCGAACGCGACCGGTCCCATCGGCCCGTGGGTGCGGCGGCCAGGACCAATAACGCTCCGCCCGACCGTCTTCGCTCGCGTACGCCTATGACCGACACAGGGAGAACAACGCAATTCGACATGACATAGGTGTGATTATCGGAGGTCTCAGCCGCAGTGAGAAACGACGCCTTGGACTCCCTCCGAGCCTCGCCAGTCCCGAACGTGCGTCGGTAGTGTCGGACCGAAGCGCGCGACGATGACGGAGTCACGTCATTGGACTGGAGCACCTGACCTACTTCCTTGCTGGCGTCTCATCGCCCTTGACCTTCAGGGCCGTCGTGATCTGTTCGAGGGCCTCCGTGGCCCACATGCGGACCCAGGGGTTCCTGTGGTGCTTGCGGATATCCTCCAGGCGCGGGATGGCCAAACGCCCCGCGGAACGGAAGGCGCCGATCCCTTCCAACCATCCCTCGAGAAACCCGATCCAGTTCTCGTCTCTCGGATCATCGCAACCGGGCATCCAATCGATATGTCGCAGAGTGTGGCGTGTGAGACAATCCGTCTCGAAACTCACCTGGCCCATCGCGCCGAGCACCATAGCTCGATACTCCCCCGCTCCGACGCCGACTGAGTCCTTGAGCCAACTCTCGGCGATCTCCTTCCCGTCGGGGGCCAATTGAAAGAGGGCAATCACCACTTCGGGATAGTAGCGGGACTTTTCACCATATCCGGTCATCAATTCTCGGAGGACCGGGATCGCCGCCTTGGCGTCGGGTCCGATGCGTCCCAGGGCCAGGATGGCCTCGCGGCGAACAAAGAAGTTCGCATTATCTTTTTCGCGGGTTCGGATGGCTTCAATCAGGGCGGGGACCGCGGCCTTCGCCCCGGTCTGGAAAGAACCAAGAACCTGGGCGGCGGCCGCGGCGGTCTGCCAGTTACGGTAATCACCCCTTGGATCGAGCCCGCCACGATCGAATCCATCCTGATCCGGGGGTATCGTGCGGCAATACTTCAAGGCGCCGATCAGGGCGGGGATCGCCGACTTCGCTCGCGGGCCGAACCGCCGGAGCGCCTTGGTGGCATGCACTTGGGGGTCGTAGTCGTTGACGAATTCCTTTCGGAAATCGCGCGTCACGCTCGTCGCCAGGGCCGGGATGGCGTCCTTCGCCCGCGGCCCCAGCAGGCCGAGGCACTGGGCCGCTGTGTCAACCACCTCGAGTTCCTGATGGCTCAGGGCCTCGATCAGCACGGGCACGCATTCCTTACCCTCGGGATCGACCTGCACCAGGACTTTGAGGAGATCCTCGAGGAATCCCGACTTATTGGATCCGTGCTGAATGAGTCGAATCAGCTTTGGAATCGCCGCCTTGGCTCGGGGACCGAGTCCAGCGAGGACCTCGGCTTCGGGTCCGGCAGGCCAGTCCGGGTCGTCAGGCTGCTTCAGGGCCTCGATGAGCACCGGTATCGATTCGGGGGCGGAAGGCTCGATCTGCGCGAGGGCGATCGCCGCGGAGATGCGGACCTCGGGCCGTTTGTCGGACAGGGCCGCACGCAGGGCGGGAGCCGCTTCGCCGCCCTTGGGACCGAGCCAGGATAGGCGATAGGCCGCGTCCGGATTCGCGTCGCGCAGGAATGCATCCAGCAGCTTCGGGACCGGCGGAGCTTCCGATGCGATTCAGAGCCAGCACCACATCGAAATCGTCATCGCCGGCATTGTCAAGCAGGTCGTTCAAGGCCGGGATAGCGGCCTTGGCCGCCGGTCCAATCTCACCCAGGGACTCGACCACTTCGCGAACGAGGCCGTTCGGCTTCGGCGCGGGATCGGAGCGATGGATCGCGCGGATGAGCGACGGGACGGCAGCCCTCGCCTCCGGACCGATCTTCCCGAGGATCTGGGCCGCGCAGCCGCGCACAGAGTCGTCCGGGTCGTTCAGGAGGTCGCGAAGAGCCGGAACGGCCGGTCCACCGATCCCGATCAGGCCCTCCATGTCTCGGGCCTCGATAAGATGCGGAAGAGCTGCCTTGGCCTCCGGCCCGAAGCCCCCCAGTGCATAGAGAGCCTGCCGGCGCTGGACCTCGGTGCTTGCCTTGTCGCGATAGACCGCGAGCCACTGCTCGACCGTCTTGCCCCAGAAGGTATGCGGTTCCTCGGACCGAGCCGGTTGGAGACAGCCGATGATGACCAGAACGATCGCAGAGTGCACGCGCATGAGAACCCCCCTACGCAACCCAGCAAACCCGAACCGAAGACGACTCCCAAACAGCTGACGTTCGGATGCGGGAGGAGTATTCGCTGTGGCTCACCCCCACCTTGGATTGTATGGAGTGCGGGTGGCGACTGTCATTCCATGAAGACCGGCTCCGACGGGATTTCCGCCCCGTCGATTCTTCGGAGGGGCCAACGTTATCCTACGCGACGGAGCGGGACACTTCGGGACGCAGCGCCGGCAAACCGGCCCGACTCTAGGGAATTCCGCGGCGGAATCGCTCCAAGTCTCGGGCTTGCGACGCGATTGTTAGATCCCGAGAAGTCCCTCGGGGACAGACGGGGACAGGGACAGACGGAGGGACAGACGGACAGACGGGGACGTTCCTAAATCAGCGTGACGGCCGGGCAATCTGGGGAATTCTCCAACGGGCTGGCCCGGCCGATGGCGGCAGCACCCGTTGCCGGGATCGCTGGACCGATCCCAACCCGCGGCGCTCCGCCCTCGCGTCCACCCAAGCCGTTCCAGTCCGGCATTAGCGTCAGTCTAGTTTGGATCGAGTGAGTCGGCACCCTCTATCTTGCGTGCTGCGGTCTGATCGACCGGCGCATCGCAGGGCGAGTAGAATCGGATCGACCGCGGTCATTTCGGCGAAGCCGGTCCTCATTCCGTACGCAATAGGGGCCGTTCAGGGGTTGCGCCCTGAATGAAGCCGGTCTCGGCAGGGAGGCTTTCCGGAGCCGTGACGCCTGGGTTCACTGACTTCTGGAAGCCGTCAGCCGGATCTGGATGCGGGGGGCCGCCACTTCGGCGTGTTCCTCCTTGAGGACGAAGTAGATCTCTGTGGTGCGGATATCGGCGTGGCTGGCGAATTCGCGGACCTCGTCCATCGTCGCCCCGTTACGGATGGCATCGTTGAAGGCGGTCTTGTGCAGCGAGTGGATACCGATGCCCCGGCCGCCCAGCCGGACGGGATCGATCCCGGTGACGCGGCAGTATTTTTTGACCAGATGCCAGGGGGACTTGCGGTCCACGTGCCGCGGGACGAGGCGCGCCGCGTCCGGCGTCATCGGACGGAACAGCGGCCCCTCCGTGTCATCGTTGATGGTGGCCCGCTCCACATAGGCCAGGAGCGGGCGGGTCGCGTCGAGGAGGATTGTCCTCCGCTTCTTGTTCCGCTTCATCGGAGAAGAACCTGCGCCCCGTGATCCGAATCGTCGAGCTTTTCGGAACCGTGGAATTGTCTCCGCATTGAGTGGAGAACCGTGCCCGTAAGCATCGATTGCCCAGTAGGATAGAGTGTGGTACATTTGAGAACGCAACCGGAAAGGAGAGATCTCTCATGGCCGAACTCGAGAGCCAGCAGACGCCCGCGGGATTCCTGGGCAAGCCCGCTCCGCATGGCGATGCGAATGAGACCGGAGCCATCTCGGCCTCCCTGGCGCGGACTGCCAGCGATTCGGACGACGAACGCCCAGTCGGCGGTATTTCGGTAATTCCGATCCCGAGACGGGAGATCGCGCGCCTCCAGGGCACACTTCGATTGAGCGGGCTTCCTCGCCACAAGCCCACCATCGTCTTCGCGCGAGCCGGCAGTTCCGGGACACCGACGATGAGTGAAGCGTGGTATCGGGCAATTAGTGCCGGGGAGCCGCTGACTCAGGGTGACCTCATCTTGGAATGACAGGCGCTCTCCTGGAGACTATCGGCTCTGCGGTCGTCGTCGGGCTCGGTTGCAGTAGATCTTTCGCTCGGCGAGCACATGATTGCCGAATCGCGCGACCTCGTGGTGATGACTCAGGCTTGCGATTTGGAGCACGCTAAGGTTATCAATGTGGTGCTCTGTCCTCACTATGGCCTGAACGAGTTCAAGGACGCCTGGGAAGAGGACCAGCGAAGCAAGGGCCAGAACCCAACGGCCAAAGCCTGGCGGCGCTACTGTGATGAGATCTGCGAGGGGACTATTTGGAACCTCAACCTGCTTAACGGCCAGAGCGACGAGGGAGTTGAGGTCGAGCATCGGATCGTTGATTTCCACGAAGTCTTCACGCTTCCGCGGCCGGTCCTGGAGTCGCTGCTCAAAGCGAGGGGCGTTTCACGTCCCCAACTGCTCCCTCCTTATCGCGAGCATCTTTCCCAGGCGTTCGCTCGGTTCTTCATGCGAGTCGGTCTCCCCACGCCCGTGACGAAATCCTGGTAACGGTGATCGTCATCGAGCCGGTCAACTCTCCACATGCGGCGTTGGATTCGGGTCTGAGCCTGGCCATCGGCCATTCACTAATCTACGTCAGCTCACCACAAATCTATGTCAGCCCGCCGTCGCGATCTTCGTCCCGAGCAGGATGAGCGGCGGTTCCGGGTTCTCCGCCTGCGGAAGTGCCTCAGGGGCAAAGCCTGCAATGGCGCCGGGCCGGAAGATCAGGCAGTAGGTCGAGCCGCCATATTGAAAGTATCCGATCTCCTCACCCTTCTTCACGCGGTGTCCCGGCCGAATCTCGGGATGGATGATGCAGGAGGAGACCTCGACCATCCCCACCGGCATGAGGCACACCAGACCGATGGCGGGGTCATCGGCCTCGATGAGGATGATCGCCCGCGTGGCGACGTGCGCGAGGTACCCTTGCGACTTCTTCATGCCGTCGGGGTCCTTGCCCTCCGACTCCGCCTCCGAGTAATAGGTCCCCTCCCGCACGAATGCCTTGCGGATCGTGCCCGAGACCGGACTGTGCCAGCGGTGATAGTTGTGGGCGTCGAGATAGGCCTGATACACCGAACCGCCGACGAACTGGTCCGCCGATTCGTCGCCGGCCAGCATGTCCCGCAGCGAGTAGGGCTGGGCCTTGACCCAGAAGCGATCCTCCCGCTTCACGTTCGTCTTCAGGGCGTAAGGCGTCGATTCGCAGGCATTGACGATCACCTTGTCGTCGTCGGGATCCGCGATCGGCCGCTTGCCGGGCTTGAATCGCCGTGTGAAGTAATCGTTCCAGGACGCAAAGCCCCAGTGCTTCTCGCGGGGCTTGTGCTGGAACTGCTCGATCCCGGTCGATTTCCGCGCCGAGGCGCACTTCCAGCCCCGCGGCGTGTCGTTGATGACATAGAGAGACTTGGGGCTGCACAGGAACTCGCACCACGCCTTCAGGATCCTACGGAAGGCCCCATTGATCGCGTCGTGGCGGAAGGCGGCGAACCCGGCCGGCGTCGCCATGCACCAGTCGATCACGGCGTGCAGCGGGACCCCGACCAGGCCGGTCTCGTTATATTCGGGCGCGCGGCCGATCACCTCGTCGATCAGCAGCAGCATCTGGTCGATGCCCTCCAGATGCCTCCTGGTGTACGGCTTGGTATCGGGGACCTGTTCGATCATCTGGGCGATCAGCAGGCGGACGATCGGATCGCTGTCGATAAGCTCGCGGAATTCCTCGACCGCCGGCTGGAGCTTGGCCCCGCCGCGTCTCGCCCGGATGTCTTTCACCAGGCCTTCGAGCCAATCCTCCAAGGCGTCCTGATGGGGAAGCCAGCGACCGATTCGGTGACGTCCGCCGCCTCGAGGGTCCATCGATCACTCTCCTTCTCTCAATCGAATCGGCTTCTGACGAGCAACATGGTCGCAGCCTTCGGCGTTGATTGGCCTTTCCCTAGCAACCGGCATTCCGTTTGCATCCCCGATGTTAGCCGGAACCTTCCAACTTCCCAGGCGAGATTTGGAGTCAGAACCATGCCTCGCGGCGACAAGTCCAAATACAGCGACAAGCAGAAACGCAAGGCCGAACACATCGCCGAAAGCTACGAGAACCGCGGTACCTCGGAGAAGGAAGCCAAGAGCCGGGCCTGGGCGACGGTCAATAAGGAGTCCGGCGGCGGCGAGAAGTCGGGCAGCGGGCGCGGCAAGCCGGAGTCACACGTCTCGAGTCAGAAGGGCGGAAAGAAGGGCGGTGCTGCCTCATCGTCCCGAAGCGCGGCCGAACGGTCCGCTTCGGCGAAAAAGGCCGCAGCCACCCGCAAGCGGAATCAGGCGGCCAAGGCCGGCTCTTGAGAAAACCAGACACCGGAGGCCGGGCAGGCCCAGAGCCCGGCCATCGGCGTCAGGTATATGTAAGTTGATTGGCGATACACCGCAGGACTATCGAGCGATGAAAGTCAAGTCGTCCAAGAATCAATACGAGATGCAGGACCCGACCCGGCAATACCCCAGGCCGGAGTTCCCCGATCAGACCCAATCGCCGCCGGGATTGGCCCGCGAAATGGACCCGAAGCCCGATCACGGCGAGGAGAGCTATCAGGGATTCGGACGCCTCAAGGGCCGCAAGGCCCTGATCACTGGGGCGGACTCGGGCATCGGCCGCGCGGCTGCCATCGCATTCGCCCGCGAGGGCGCCGACATCGCTTTGAATTACCTTCTCTCCGAGAGGCCGGACGCCAAGGAAGTAATCGCCCTCATCGAGAAGTCGGGCACCAAGGCTGTTCCCCTCCCCGGCGACATTCAGGATGAGGCGTTCTGCAAAAAGCTCGTCGAGGACGCCAGGAAAGGCCTGGGCGGCCTCGACATCCTGGTGAATGTTGCGGGGCATCAGATCGCCTGCGATGACATCACCGACCTCACCACCGAGCAATTCGACGAAACCTTCAAGACGAACGTCTATGCCATGTTCTGGCTGTGCAAGGCCGCATTGCCGCATATGCCGGCTGGCGCGACGATCATCAATACGGCCTCGATCGTGGCCTATCAGCCCTCGAAGCAACTCCTCGATTACTCCTCGACAAAGGCCGCCATCGTCGCGTTCACCAAAGCCCTGGCCAAGCAGGTCGCTGAGAAGGGCATCCGCGTCAACGCCGTGGCTCCCGGACCGATCTGGACGCCCCTCCAGCCGAGCGGCGGCCAGCCGCCCGAGAAGATCCCGCACTTCGGCGAGAACACACCTTTGGGTCGCCCAGGCCAGCCGGCGGAACTGGCATCCGTCTACGTCTTCCTCGCCTCTCAGGAGTCGAGCTACGTGACGGCGGAAGTCTACGGGGTGACCGGCGGCCACCACTTGCCTTGACGCAAGCCAGCCATGAAGGACGTGGTCATCTATACCAGGAACTGGTGCGGCTACTGCACCCGCGCGAAAACGCGGCTCGCCCGCAAGGGCGCAGCGTTCACCGAGGTGGAGATCTCCGCCAACGACGCCCTCCGCGATGAGATGGTCGGTCGCGCCGGCGGCCGTCAGACCGTCCCGCAGATCTTCATCGGCGACACGCATGTCGGCGGCTGCGACGACCTCTACGCGCCTGAGAGCGAGGGCAGGCAGGACTCCCTGCTGGCTTGATCCGTATGCCGGGCGCACGAAGAAACCCCGGGCCCTCCCTGGCCGCGGGGTTGTTTCACGAATCGGCGTTGATGCACGAGACACGACTTATGCGACGCTCGCCAAAAGCTCGGCATGCACGGATTCCGATACCTGCTCGGTCTCCTTGAAGACCGCCTCCGGGAAGAGCGGCAGGGATTCGCCGGCTTGCGGTTGCGGGGCACCGGGAGCCTTCCCCGAAAGGACGTCGATCTTCCGACGAAGCCGGGCGCTCACACCCGCATGCGCGGCCTGGCTCTGGAGCGCATGGTAGAGCTTCGGGCCGAACTCGGGACCGTATTTTCGGACGTAGTTTTCAAGCCGCCTCATGGTACTCGCTCCTCGATCGAAATCGGCCGTCCCGGCCGCCTCTATGTCACCTCTCGTTTCCTTCTCTAAATACGTTCCCAGGCTGGAGTTGGTTCGGTATTCTGGACGTTCTCATGGGCCGAAAAACCGAGTGATTCTTGGCCTGTTTCCGGTCGATCATTCGCCCGATTTCCGGCACGCGCTTTGCTGTAATTCTGTCCACGCATGCCGAGGTTGTCCGCCTCACGGAAGCGGGTCTCGGCGTGCCTGGAGCCGATTAGCGAGGCCATCACGATGAGCGACCTAGGTATTCCCGACAACGACAACGGAACGATCAAGGACCCGAGCGAATGGACCACCGGCGAAGAGCCGATGACCGGCGCACAAGATTCCTACCTCCACACGCTCGCCCGCAAGGCCGGTGAAGCGGTCGGGGACGATTTGACCAAGGCCGAGGCGTCGATGAAGATCGATGAACTGCGGGAAAAGACCGGCGTCGCAGACGCCCCGGCGAAGCCGAGGCGGAAACCGCGAGGCAAGGTGTCCCGATAGTCCGGATCAACGCTTCCAAATCGACCATTGCACCATGCAACACAAGCACCTGCAATTCGGCAAAGGTTTCCGCGTCGTCCTCGGGGACGATCACTCGCAGGCCGCCCAGATGACGCTTGGGCCCGGCGAGACCGAGGGCGGCCCGGACAACCGCCACCGTGGCACCGACCAATGGCTCTTCGTCGTCAGCGGAGAAGGCATGGCCGTGGTCGAGGGAAAGCGCGTGGAGCTGCGGGAAGGGACGCTCGTCCTCATCCAGCGGGGTGAAACGCACGAGATCCGCAATACGGGCCGAGAGCCGCTGCGCACGCTCAATGTCTACGTGCCGCCCGCATATACCGCTGGCGGCAACGAACTGCTATCCGGGAAGCGGTGACGGCGGAGCCTCGAATCAATCGAGGATGACTAGCCCCCTTCGACGTGACCATGATGGTGACGCTGCTGGTCTATGCCTACTGCATCGGTGTCCGCTCCAGCCGGAAGATCGCCGCCGCCTGTGAGCGCAATCTGGCGTTCCGAGCCATTGTCGGTATCGATCGGCCCGACTTCCGCACTATCAGCGATTTTCGCAAGATCCACCTGGCGGCACTGCGGCCCCTGTTCCTTGAGGTGCTGCGCATCGCGGGCGAGTTGGGGATGGTCAAGTTGGGGAACCTGTCCACCGACGGGACCAAGATGGGGGCCAACGCCTCGCGGCACAAGGCGATGAGCTACGGCTACATGGGGAAGGAAATCGAACGGCTGAAGGCCGAGATCGAGCAAATGCTCCAGGAAGCTGAGCAGCTCGACGCCGAGCAAGATGCGGCGTTGGGGAGCCGTCGCGGCGACGAACTGCCGGCGGAATTGAAGCGGCGTGACGATCGGTTGGCCAAGATTCGCGAGGCGAAAGCGCGGCTGGAAGCCGAGGCGGCTGCCCGGGCGGACGAAGAACAACGCCGCCGGGATCAGGCCCAAGCCCAGCGGGAAGCGGACGGCCGCAAACGCCGGGGCAAGCCACCGGCTCCGATCGATCCGAGTCCCGAGGAGAAGGCGCAAATGAACTTCACCGACCCCGAAGCGAAGATCATGAAGCAGAGCAACAAGGGGTTCGATTATTCGTACAACGCCCAGGCGGTGGTGGATGGCGCGTACCAGATCATCGTCGCCTCCGGACGTGACCTCGCGCGTCCAACGACAAGGAACAGGCGGTGCCGATGGCGCAAGCAGCCTTAAACAATCTGGAGGCGGCTGGGATCCCGCGGCCGATGGCCAGCGACGGGACCCCGACGCCGATTCCGAACACGGCGGACACGGGCTATTTCAGCGCGAAAGCGGTGGCGGGACTGGAGCAGCTCGGCATGGACCCGTATGTGGCTGTTGAGCGTCAGAAGCACCACGTGGCTGCGGTGACGTCGGCGACGACGGCTCCCGCACCGGATAAGTTACGGCGTGCCCAGATCTTGCTCAAGGCGTACGCGGACGGCTCAAACTGTACCTACCAGCAGATCGCCGAGGCATTCGGATGCCGAACCAAGAGCGTGGAGAACATCCGTCAGCGTCTCGTGGAGCGAGGCTTTGGCGAAGCGCTAGACCGCAGTAAGCGTGAGACACCACCGGTCGAGAAGTTGCTCAGCGGGGAGCAGGAAGCTCGGATCATTGCCACGCGACTGAGATCGCCTCCCCCGAGCTATGCCAACTGTACATTGCGCCTGCTCGCGCGCGAGGTCGTGGAGTTGGGGATCGTCGAGTCCGTGAGTTACTAAACCGTGCGGCGTACGCTAAAAAAAACGGCATGACCAACCGCAAGCTCGAGTACTGGGTCATCCCGGCCAAGGCCGACGCGAGTTCGTAGCCAACATGGAGGAAGTGCTGAGACCTACGCGATATCTTATAATCCCACTCGTCCGGTGCTGTGCATATACGAGCAACCGTTACAGTTTCTGAAGTATACCCGCGTGCCCATCCCCTCCACCCTCCGACACGGCCCGCGCGTTCACTATGAGTACGAGCTCTCTGGACAGCGAACATCTTCATGTTCACCGAACCACTCGCTGCTTGGCGCGAGGTAGCCGTTCGCGAGACGAAAACCAAGGTATACTGGGCGATCGAGATAGCTCTACTGATGTAAGGCCGTTACGCCTACGCCGAGCACGTGATCGTCGTGTGCGACAACTTGAACACGCACACCAAAGTCACATTCTACGAGAGTTTTGCACCCGCCCTTCGCACTAGTCGGTCTTCCGCATCTAGTTCTGTTACACTCCCAAGCACGGTAGCTCGCTGAATATCGCCGAGAATGAGCTATTCTCCCTGACACGCCAGTGCGTGTCCGGTCGCCTCTTCGTCTATGTTCCCACCCTGCGAGCGGATACCCGCTTGGTCATCCGATGTCAACAGCACCCAGCGCGGCGTGGATTGGCAAATGAAGATCGACGATGCTCGCGCTGCCGAAGTGATTGGAAAGCCGACTGCACATCGCGGGGATCGCTCATTCCCATCATCCGGTCTTTCGCCTTCACGAGCTCTGCCGAATCGACGGTCCCGACCGTCCGCAGGAGCAGTTCATAGCCGTGTTGCAGGGCGTAGCTGGTGTGGATGCTCCAGGCTTCGACGGCGTTGATCGCCTCCTCCCTGAATCGGCGATGGGATTCGATCTCGAGGCTGTAGAGATGGTCGAGGACGCTCATGATGCGGTGCTCCGCGGATCTACTGGGTGGGAGAAGTATCCGGTCTGATAGGCGATGGAGACGACAGAGCATTTTGATCTGCAAATGCGTGGCCGGATGCGGATTGCGACGGGTAATCGTGGCGCCGTCGCAGGTGGATTCTTCGGCGTAAGCGGAAGGGCTGGAAAACTTGTTGGGGAAGGCCCCGGGATGCGGAGCCGAACGCCAGATCGTAATGGATCTGTCCTACGGCCGCGAGGAAGGCGGCTGACTCGCAGTCGAAACGCCAAGGGTGCCCATTCACAGTGGAGTTGATGGCGGAGTGCACAATGGTCCGCCGAGGAACTCCTTGAGGCTGCTGACGTCCGCCTCGAGGTCTTCTTGGGTGAGCGCGTATTCGGTGCGCCGTGTTTGAACACCAAGCTGGATTGGCGATAGAATACAGCCTTCACGGATACGATCCGCCTGAGACGCCCTCAAGCAGAGTGGCGAGGGCGACAGCCTCCGCCCGTGGAAGCATCAAGAGGGAACCGCACGATGTCAACGACCGGCGTCCGGAACGAACGGCGCATCAGGCCCGTCACACGTCTCGCCGGTTTGTCCGTGTGGATCGGGCTGGCGATGCTGGTTACCCCCTTGGCTCGAGCTGGAGACGACTTGAAGTCGTCGGAGAGCTCGACGATTCGATCGATTTCTCTTGCGCCCGACCGGAAAGCCACCTTCTCGCTCGGCGAGGTGAAGGCCGGCGAGACGTATCGCTTGCTGGTCACGCTCGAAGGCGTTGTGTTCAATCTCTTCGAGCGTATGCGCGCCGAGCTCACCGGCCCGGCCTCGGATCGCATCGGCAAGGAGCTCCATGGGGGCGATCCGGATTTCTATCTGCCGTATCGTGCAGAACGCGACGGCCGGGCGAGCCTGATCCTCTCGCGGCAGCCGGGCCCCGGTATCGAGCTGCCCGTCCGGATCGAGTGGACGCATCTCCCACTCGCGAAGGCCGACCAGCCTGCGATCGAGGCCGAGCCCAACGACTCCTGGCAACAGGCCAACCCGCTCGTGCTGGGGCGCGATGTCTACGGCTCGGCCGATGACGTGGATTATCTCGAGAACAAGACCGAGGGCCGGTCGGGCCTCGACTGGTTTCGATTCCAAGTGACCGGCGAGAAACCAATCCTGGTCTACTTCCAGCTCGACCTGCTCGACCGCGACGTCTCGGCGAACCTGCGGGCCTACCGATCGGACGCGAAGATCGGTCGGATCGAGCCCTACCTCCAGGGCAAGGACCCAATGGAGATCGTCCATGACCGCGAGCGCGAGCGGTACTCCAAGCACATCAGCCGGACGTTTTCCAAAGGGACCTATTATTTAGAAGTGAATGCCAATCATCCGGATTACATCCTCCGGACCCGGGTGTTGCCCGTCCCGCCTTATGAGGAGCCGGCGCAGGCGGTCGAGGCCGGGATGCACTACATCATCAACGTCGGCGATGCCTGGTTCGCCCAGATCCCGCGCGAGGGGAACATCTACGTCCGATCCAACAATTTGCACGATACGGCGACGCGATGCACGGCCTGCCATCCGTCGAGCTTCTCGACCGAGGCCAACCTCGTCGCGCACCGCAACGGCTATCCGATCCGCTCCAAGTCCAACTTCCAGTACGTGATCGACCGATTATACAACTCGATCACGCCGCTCTATGGCAATCAAGGACTCTACTGGCAGCGGTTCATCGCGATCCCGCTCCAGGCCCAGGGGAAACAGGGAGGCATCCTCCTGGACTTCGAGCGTCAGGTGGCGCAGCACGAGACGAAGACCGTCGAGCGGTTCGGGCCGTTCCTGGAACGGGCCTGGGAGTCGCGGCGCGACCTCCCCGCGGACGAACTCAACGGCGTGATCCCCCTGGACAGCAAGTTCGGCTTCGCCTGGCGCGACCGGCGCGTGCTCGACGAGCTGGGCCAACGATCGGGCCAGAAGCGTTATTCGAAGGCCGCGGCGCAGATTGCGGAGATCCTCGGCGAGCGATCGACGGACCGCCGGAGCGAGACCCTTCAGGACCGGATTCATCGGCTCTATGCCTGGGGTTTGATCGACAAGGCCAAGTTCGCCGACAAGATCAAGCGTGAGACCGGTGCGCTGCTCAAGTTCCAGAATCCCGACGGCGGCTGGCATGAGGTCGACACCAATGCCGGCCCGAGTGCGGTCTATACTACCGGCCAGCTCGTCTGGACGCTACTTCGCATCGGCCTGCCGCGCGACCATCCGGCCGTGGCCAGAGGCTTGCGCTACCTGTTGTCGCAGCAACAGGACTTTGGCGGCTGGATCCAGACCACGACCCATGAGAACTTCCGCACGCCGATGCGCGAGACGCGATATGCCGTCATGGCCCTGGCCGAGGCGTATCCCCGACCCGAGGCCCCGCTTCGAGGTTGGGGCAATCGCGATGACGGTCCGGCCCGGCTGCCACGGACCGATTCCCTCGTCCATACGCTCGACGACCTGGAGAACCTCTGGGATGTTCCCGCGCCGGAGCGGGCGGAATTCGAAAAAGCCATCGTGCTCCTGCTAGGCCACTCCGAGCCGATCGTCCGCGCCACGGCGGCGGCCTGCCTGGGTCGGATCGGTGGGACGGATTCGGTGGCTCCGTTGGTGCACCTCCTTCCCGACCCATCCAAGGTCGTCTGGCGAGCGGCGGCGTGGGCCCTGCGGCGGCTGGGAAACCAGGGAATCGGTCACACTGCGATCCTCGCGGCGCTTCAAAGTCGGGCCCCGAGGATTCGCCGCGGGGCGACGCGAATCTTCGCGTATCAGTTTCACGGGATGGACGAGCACCTCGAGCTGGCCGAACCCTTCTTCTCGCCGGTCCCCGATAACGACTTCTGGACGGGTCTCCAGGAGATCCGGACCTTGCGCCAGTGGTTCTACCGTACGAAGGACCCTCGCTTCGCGCGGCGGATCGTGGAGATGTACCTCCAACTGATGTCCTTCTGGGACGAGCCCGTCATGAGGAAGAACCTCAGCGAGGGTCTCTACATCATGCTCGATGAGAACCTTGGGGGCGGGGTCAGTCTTCAGAAGAACATCACGGAGTTGCCCGAAGCGATGCGCGCCGGAATCCTCGAGGCGCGCAAGGCCTTCGAACGCGACGTACTCTTGACGCCCATCCTGGCTGCGCTGAGGAATGGCGACAACCTCCAGCGCGCCGGCGTGCTCGCGGCGTTCGACGGATCGTTCTTCAAGGGGCGGTCCTATGCTCGCCAGCCCACGGGAATGATCGACGTCGGCAATGACCGCGAGTTCGGGTTCCTTGATGAGCCGAAGATCGAGGAGCTGGAAGCGACGTTCATCCCGTTGCTGGCGGCCGATCTGCCGGCTGTGTCGCGCCGGCAGGCCATCCAGCTCGCCAGCTTCTTCCGGATTCCGGCACAGACGCGAAACGCTGGCTTCCAGATCGCACTGCTACATCGTCTCCGCGACCCGGATGAGAGCGTGCGGGCCGCGGTGCGCACGGTGGTCGCCCGCGAGCTGGACCTCGCCGGTGCCGAGGCGGATCCGGCGCGAATCGAGCTGATCGCCTCGGCGATGGAAGGGAGCCCGGCGGACCTGGAGGCGATCCTGCAAGCGATCGGACGGAACGAGCGGTTGGCCAATCGGCCCGAGATCATGACGGCGATCCGCCGGCTGATGAACCGGGGAGAGGCCGCTCCGGCCTTGCTGCCGATCCTGCGCTGGCCGTCGGTCCACGACGCCGAGATCCTCTCGATCATCCTGCATTCCTGGCCGCGGCTGGCGCAGCCCCAGCGATTGCAAGCGATCGAGGTGTTGCTGGCCCGCCCGGCGCTGGTGGACGTGATCAACCCGCGGGAGCAGGTCATGCAAGTCCTCCGTTCCGGGGTGACGGACCCCTCTGCCGCGGTCCGGGACCTCACCCTGCGCGGGGTGCAGTCGGTACCGGCTCTTCGGGAAAGCAAGGGTTCGACGTCAATCCTGTTCGCGGCCCTGGCCGACGACGCGCCGGCCATGCGGCTCTTGGGGCTGAAGTTCGCTTCAACGAAATCCGGCTTCTGGGAACGAGCCGACGCGCGCGAATACCTCAAGCGTCTCTTGATCGATCCTGATCGGCTCGTCCGCAGGGATGCTCTGGCGATCGTTGCGCGGCCCTCCCTGCTGCGTTCCGATCCAACCCTGGCTCGGCGAGTCAAGGTACTGGTGGCCGACCCCGTGCTGGGGCCGGGGGCCCGATTCGCCCTCTCTTCCTCTGGAATCAACCCCGCGTCGATCAACGCCGATGCCCGCCTCGCCCGGCCTCGGCTCCTGAGCCTCTCGACCTTCCGGCGGTCGGTCAACCCGCTCTTCTACCAGGCGGGCGAGGACGGACACTCCTGTGTCGATTGTCACGGAAACCACACGGTCCTTCGCATCGCCGGGCCCGACGCGCGCGCCTCGGGCGAAGATCCGCTGATGGTCAATTACAACTCCGCGCTGAAGGTCGTGAACCTGGGCGAACCCGAATCCAGCCTGCTGCTCCGCAAACCGCGGAGTCCGCAAGGCCAGGGCGGGTCCGATCCGGACAGCCCGACAGGCTTGACCCATGTCGGCGGTCCAAGATGGGACAGCACCGAACATCCCGCCTATCGCGCGATCCTCGCGTGGATCCGCGAGGCTTCACTTGCCGCCGCCCAGGAGAGCCACGAGCGATTCTCGGCCGACAGCTACTCCCCCGGTTACGAGCCGGCCCTGGCCAGCGACGGCGATCTGAACACGATCTGGCACACCGAATTCGTCGGCGCCACTCCGGGCTACCCCCACGAGCTGAATGTTCGACCTCGGCGCTGCCGCAGGCGGTCGAAGGGCTCCTCTACGTCCCGCGACAGGAGTCGTCCAATGGACGCGTCCGGGACTTCGAGATCCGCGTTTCGCAAGACGGCAAGACCTGGAGCGAACCGCTCGCCCGGGGGCGTTGGGAGAACGACCCGACGTTCAAATATGCCGCCCTCCCCACGCCGACTGCCCGGTACGTCCAGCTTCGAGGTCTCTCCGAGGTCGAGGGCCGGCCGATCATGAGCGCCTCTGAACTGACCGTCTCGGTCAAGAGTGCTCCTTAAGCCCGGTGGATTAACCACGAAATACACGAAAGAGGAATGAGAATCCGAATGTGCTTTTTCGCTTCCTCAGCCCTATTTTTTTCGTACATTTGGTGTATCTCGTGGTTGAACTCTCTTGAGGGAACGCGATCAAGAGATGTGGGGGTGCGGGTTTCTTAGAGTCTCTTGGCGAAATCGCCGCACCCTTCCTGTCGCGTGGTCCCTCGTCGCCGACCTGGACTCGGGTCGGGCTCGGTGACTTATTGGCCGCGATCGCTCGCGGGTTGGTGCAGGACCTCGACGAGGAATCCGCCCGTGGCGCGGAAGTAGAACGTCCAGGCCCCATGGAACTGATGGGGAGGTTCCATGTCGAATCCGTCGGCCTTCAGGCGTCGATGGATCTCGTTGACCCGTTCCCGGCTCTCCTGCATGAAGCCGATGTGGAACGCACCGGGGTATTCGACCTCGTTCTTCCGCTCGAAGTTGTTCAGGGTCAGGACAAACCCTGATTCATCAGCCAGGACGGCCAGGGTATCACGACCCCGGGTGGTGAGGCACCGGAACCCGAAATATGTCTCGAAGAACTCCTGTGTCCGGGGTACGTCCGGGACCGTGAGATTGAGGTGATTGAGCCTCATGTCCGGAACTCCTTTCGCTTTCGAGGACGGGACGTGGGCGGTCGCGGACCGAGAGGGAGGGCGTCCCCCTTGTCGCGGCCCGCGGCGGCTGGGACAATACTATGGGAGTGAATCGTTATTGTCAATAACCATTTTTTGGAGGAATGAATGGCCCGTCCTCGCACGCCGAACGCCTCCTCGGATGCGCACGCCGACCTGGGCTTCCTCCTGTCCCAGGTCGGAGCCCACGTCTCCTCGCGATTTGCAGAGCGCCTGGCGCCGCTGGATCTCAAGCCACCGCACGTGGGAATCCTGGGGATCCTCGAACAGGCCGACGGACTGAGCCAGCAAGTCGCTGGGCGAGAAACTCGGCGTGTTCCCGAGCCGCCTCGTCGCGTTGATCGACGAGCTCGAGGGCGCGGGTTGGTCGAGCGGCGAGACAGCCCAACCGACCGACGCTCCTACGCGCTGCACCTGACCGGGGCGGGACGCAAGACGTTGGGAGAGATCGGGCGCATCGCGAGCGCTCATCGCGATGCGATTTGCGCCGCCCTGAACGAGTCGGAGCAGGTGCAGCTCGCGGGGTTTCTCAGGCGGATCGTCGCTCAGCAGCACCTCACTCCCGGCGTCCATCCCGGTTTTCGCAAACTCGGCGGCCCGCAAGATCAGGACCCCTCTCCCTGACGGTCTCGTGCGAATACGGTTTGGCGAGGTGGCATTCGTCGGGGTTGTGGGAATCGGAGCGATGGGCTATGCTCCGACCTCTCGTCCCCGGTCCTCGCCTCTGTCGAGGAGGTCACTCCCCATGACTGACCCTCGCGCCGCGATCGCGCTGCTGGCGACCGTTTGTGCCACCCTCACCGGCTGCGTGACCGTGCCTACCCGGGGATCTCCTCGAACCCCCTCCACGAAGATCGGGGCCAACGAACCAGGTACACGGAAAGTCGAGAAGTTTACAATCGTTTTTGCGACATTCATACCGAACAATCACCTACTCGGTCCGTTCATACATCCCCAGTCATACCGCGGCGTTGCTCCACCCATGCGGCTTGCCTTCGCGGGTGACGATCGCGGCTTCAACGTTGACGCGACAACATTTCGTGCGAAACAGATCGTGACCGTCATCCCCGACGAGGCCGACGATTCGGACGGACTTCTGGAGGGGTCCAGACGGAATCTGGGAGGGCTGTCGGAATCCTTCCTGGCTCTCCCGGCCCTGGCAGATGGTCGAATTGACGATCGCGACAGGTACGGAACGTCGGACGGCTGCAGGATCAAGCACGACGAGGTTCGAGTCGATACCGACGGGATGATCATCGACGATCCGGTCCGCCTCGGGCCCCATTCTGTCCGGATACGACTCAGAACCGCCGCCAGGGGTGGTCCGCGCAACGAGCTGGTTATGGGTTCGCCCTCGATCGATTGGGACATTGGTATCACGATTGACACTTCTGGACCAGCGCCGATCTACGAGATCTCCGGGACATGGGATGGATACCCTGCGGCGGAGCTTTACATCAATAATCAACCTGTTTTCACGTTTACTCCCGGGAACGGACCGAGCTCGTTCGGCGATCTCCTGAAACTGCTGCCCGGATACGGAGATTTCGATTTTGCGACGAGAGGGACGCTCAACAGATCCGCCGTTGTCAGTACCGAATACTGATCTCCCTTGACATCGTGGACTTTGTCGTACAAAGTGAGAGTCTCATTCTGATTCCCGTCCGAGGAGGGGGTGCAACCGATGGCGAGCGATGACTACGGGCCGAGGCCGAAAGGGGATCGAAGTCGTCCGCCGGGCTGGTTCCGGGAGCTGGATCGGCTTCTGCGGGGTGAGCTGACGGGGGTATCGAGTCTTCGGTCGGGAGGGATCGAGATCTCGCCGTGGCGACTCTCGGCGTGCATTATCATCCTGGCCATGGTTTATGGAGCCTGCATGGGGACGTTCGCCTTGTTCCGGATGAAGGTCCCCAACGTGAACCAGGTCGTGGCGAGCATGGTCAAGGTCCCGCTCTTGTTCTACCTGACGCTGCTGGTGACATTGCCGTCGTTGTACGTCTTCAACGCGCTGGTGGGTTCACGGCTCAGCTTGTCAACGGTCATCCGGCTCTTGCTGGCGACACTCGGCGTGATGGTGACAATCCTGGCTTCACTGGGCACGATCGTGGCCTTCTTCTCAGTGAGTACGACGAGCTATCCGTTCATGGTGCTTTTCAATGTGGTGGTCTTCGCGGTCTCCGGCGTGCTGGGGCTCACTTTCTTGCTCCAGACCTTGCATCGCTTGAATGTGGCGGAGACGCGGCGCCCGCAACTCGCCGTGCCTGTGACGGAGACCTCAGAGGCCGGCGAATCCCCCGAAGGGGTCGAGGCGGCAAGGATGCGGGAGGTCAGCGGCCCGCTGGAGCCCCTGGAGAACCGGGTGCTGAGCGGGCATGTCAAGACGGTGTTCCGGATCTGGGTGATTGTCTTCGCGCTGGTCGGTGCCCAGATGGGATGGGTCTTGCGGCCGTTCATCGGCAACCCCGAGATGCCCTTCACCTTCTTCCGCGGCCGGGAGTCGAATTTCTTCATGGCGGTCCTCCAGATGTTGGGGAAGCTGTTTTCCTGATGGGCATCACGAGACCGGCGCCATGAATGCCCTGGTCGGTTTGCTCCGGCTCGCCGACAGCGTGCTCCGTGGGGAATCGTCCCGCGTGCGGGTTGGACCATCGACGCGGATGCCGGTTCCTCTCGTGCTCGCCGCGCTGATCGTATGCTTCGGGATGTTGTATGGCGGGGTCATGGGAACCTACGGAGGGATTGCCGGCCCAAGGATCTGGCAGGTCGTCTACTCGGCGGTCAAGGTCCCGTTCTTGTTGATGGCGACGTTTTCGCTCAGCCTCCCGAGCTTCTTCGTCGTCAACACGCTGCTGGGCTTGCGGACGGATTTCGAGCGTGTCGTCCGGGCCTTGATGGCGACCCAGGCCGGGCTGACCGTGATCCTCTCGGCGCTGGCGCCGATCACCGCATTCTGGTACGTTTCGGGCAGCCAGTACCAGGCCGCGATCCTCTTCAACGGCTTGATGTTTGCCGTCGCCAGCGTCAGCGCCCAGTGGATGCTGCGACGCGACTATCTTCCCCTGATCCGGAAGGACCCGAAGCATCGCTGGATGCTTCGGATCTGGATCGCCATCTATGTTTTTGTTGGCATCCAGATGGGCTGGGTCCTGCGTCCGTTCATCGGCGACCCGGAGGTCCCCGTCCAGTTCTTCCGCGAGAATAGCTGGAGCAACGCCTACGAGGTCGTGATCGCGATGATCTGGAATGTGCTCCGGGGACGAGGGCGATGATGAGTCCGGCTTCAAGAGTCCGATGATCCGCTTCGAAACTCAGCCAAGCATCGACCTTTGGATCAGCGCTTCGCCATGGGATTGACGACTCAGGCCGCCCGCATGTATCGTGCCATGATGACCACGCGAATCACACTCGATGAAGCCGGACGCATCGTGATTCCCAAGTGGCTGCGGGAGGAGTTGTTCATCGAACCCGGTGACTCCTTGGAACTAGAAGTCGCAGGAGAGCAAATCACGCTGCGGCCCGTTCGAGGGACAGCTCCGCTCGTCAAGGAACGGGGAGTGTGGGTCTTCCGAACGGGTCAACCGCTGTCGGCTTCAGTCGCGGACGAGATGATGGGTCGCACCCGGGACGAGCGCGACCGGCAGAATCTTGGCAACCTGAGAGTCGCATCCTCATGAGCATTACATGGCAAGGGGTATTCCCGGCGGCCACGACCCAGTTTCAACCCGACCAGAGCCTGAACATCCCGGCGACGTTGGCCCATTTCGACCGGATGATCGACGCGGGGATACACGGGTTGATCATGCTCGGGACGGTCGGCGAGAACTGCTCGCTGGAGTATTCGGAGAAGCTGGAGGTCCTCCGGGCGACGACCGACCACGTCGCTGGCAGGATCCCGGTGCTGACCGGGGTGGCCGAATACACCACGGCGCGCGCCTGCAGATTCGCGGCCGATGCCCAGCGGCTCGGCGTGGTGGGGCTCATGGTCTTGCCGGCGATGGTTTACAAGTCCGACCCCCGAGAGACGATCGCCCATTATCGGACCGTCGCCCGGTTGACCGACCTGCCGATCATGGTCTACAACAACCCGGTTTCTTATTCCGTGGACATCACGCCGGAGATGTTCGTCGAGCTGGGAGACGAGCCCCGGCTGGTGGCGATCAAGGAATCGTCGGAAAACGTCCGGCGGATCACCGACTTGAGGAATCTCTGCGGCGATCGTTATACGCTGTTCTGCGGGGTGGACGACCTGGTGCTCGAGAGCCTGTTGCTGGGTGCGACCGGCTGGGTCTCGGGACTGGTGAACGCCTTCCCGGCCGAGAACCGCCTGCTCTGGGACCTCGCCATGGCGGGGCGATGGGAGGAGGCACGCGCGGTCTATCGATGGTACACGCCGGTCCTTCACCTGGATACCCACATCAAATTGGTCCAGTACATCAAGCTTGCCCAGCAGGAGTGCGGGCTCGGCTCCGAGACGGTGCGGGCACCCCGTCTGCCGCTGATCGGCGCGGAGCGTGAGCAGATCCTGAAGATCATCCGTCAGGCCATCGCCACCCGGCCGAAGGGCGGAGCTGGACGGTAGGCCAGGCTTTCACTCGGAGGCATCGTGCGGCGCATCGGCGTGATCGATACCCATACCGGCGGTGAGCCGACCCGCGTGGTGATCTCGGGCGGTCCCGATCTGGGGACCGGCTCGATGGCCGATCGCCTCGCGGTCTTCCGCGACTCTCACGACGCGTTCCGGTCGGCTGTCGTGAACGAACCCCGCGGCTCGGACGTCGTGGTCGGCGCGATCCTACTCGAGCCGGTCGATCCCTCGGCCGCGGCCGGCGTCATTTTCTTTAATAACGTCGGCTATCTCGGCATGTGCGGCCACGGGACGATCGGGGTGGCCGTGGCGCTGGCTTACATGGGGCGGATCGGTCCCGGCACGCACCGGCTGGAGACCCCGGTCGGCCGGGTCGCCGTCACGCTCGAAGGTCCCAATACGGTCACGATCGACAACGTCGAGAGCTACCGGCTGGCCAAGGACGTGGAGGTCGCGGTCCCGGGCCTGAGGACCTATGTCGGTGACATCGCCTGGGGCGGGAACTGGTTCTTCCTGGTCCACGACCACGGCGAGGCCTTGAGCGTCTCGAATATCGATCGGCTCACCGAGGTCACCTGGGGCATCCGCCAGGCCCTGACCACGCACGGCATTCGCGGCGCCGATGGCGGTGAGATCGATCATATCGAGCTGTTCGGCCCACCCAGTCGGCCCGATGCCGACGGCAAGAATTTCGTGCTCTGCCCCGGCCGAGCCTATGACCGCTCCCCCTGTGGAACCGGCACCAGTGCCAAGGTCGCCTGCCTGGTCGCCGACGGCAAGCTCGCCGAAGGACAGGTCTGGCGGCAAGAGAGCATCATCGGCAGCCTGTTCGAAGGCTCGGCGCGGATCGTCGAGGGGCGCATCCGTCCCCAGATTCGGGGATCGGCGTACGTCAATGCCGAGTTGACGCTGATCGTCGACCCGGCCGATCCTCTCGCGATGGGTATCCGGCCATGAGTCCGACACCGACCGCGATCGTCATCGGCAGCGGAGTGATCGGCACATCGTGCGCCTATTACTTGATGCGATCGGGCTGGAAAGTGACGCTCATCGATCGGGGTGCGTTCGCCAGCGGCAGCTCGCACGCCAACTGCGGGTTCGTCTGCCCGAGCCACGTCCTGCCCCTGGCCGAGCCGGGGATGGTCGGCAAGGCGGCTCAAGAGCCTGTTCCAGCGTAATTCCCCGTTCGCGATCAAGCCGAGGCTCGACCCGGCCCTCTGGTCGTGGCTCTTGCACTTCGCCCGACGCTGCAACGAGCGCGACATGATCGAGGCCGGTCGCGGGATCCAGCCACTGCTCCTAGTCGTCCCTGGAGCTGTACCGGGACCTGGTCGAACCGCGAATCGCTCGACTGCGAGTTCACGAGTCGCGGGATGCTGTTCGCCTACAAGTCGGAGCGGGAGCTGGAATCCTACACCGCGACCGATCGGTTGATGAGCGAGGTCTTCCACGCGCCGGCGAAGCGCCTCGACGGCTCCGAGCTGGTCGCGCTCGAGCCGGCCTTGAAGCCGGGCCTGGCGGGCGGCTGGTATCATGAACATGATGCGCACCTCCGGCCCGACCGGTTGATGGACGCCTGGAGGCACGTCGTCGAAGCCGGAGGGGTCGAGACCCGCGCGCACTGTTCCTTCCGGGGGTTCACGGGAGTACAACGGCCGGGCGTTGGCGGCGCAGACGGAGCAAGGCGACTTGGCGGGCGAGCTGTTCATCGTGGCCACGGGAGCCTGGACACCCCTCTTGAACAGGTCCCTCGGCTGTCGCATCCCGATCCAGCCGGGAAAGGGGTACAGCCTGACGATGCCTCGGCCCGCCGTCTGCCCCGAGATCCCCCTGATCTTCCCGGAGACGCGCGTGGCGGTCACGCCGTTTCAATCCGGCTACCGGCTGGGTTCGACCATGGAGTTCGCCGGCTACGACGATTCGATCCGCCCCGAGCGGCTCCAGCTCCTCAAGGACGGGGCCGAGTCGTATCTCCGAGAACCGTATTGTGAGCCAGTCGAGGAGAAATGGTTCGGCTGGCGCCCCATGACTTATGACAGCCTGCCGATTATCGACCGGAGTCCTCGGTACGAGAATGTGGTCATCGCGGCCGGACACAACATGCTGGGGTTGTCGATGGCACCGGCCACGGGCAAGTTGGTTGCCGAGATGGTCAATGGATCCTCGCCCCACATCGATCCGGCGCCCTATCGTGTCGGTCGATTTTGAAGCTCTGAATGCCATGATGCACCATCGAAACCATCGTACACGATCGGTTATAATCGGCTGTCGCCCTGTTCTCGGTTGTTCAACAGGAGGGACCTCATGCCGGTTCACGACTGGGCTCGCGTCGATGCGGGCATCTTTCACCACTTTCACCTTGAGTGGATTGGTGATCTATCGCGGGTGTTGAACCGGGGACTGCTGCCGCCCAACTACTATGCCCTGGCCGAGCAAGTTGCGGGAGGAGTCGAACCCGACGTCCTCACCTTGCAATCCCCTGGCGGCAGAGGGATTGGGATCATGGAACCGTCCGGTGGCGTCGTATTGGCCGAGGCCCCACCTCGAGTCCAATACCATCTGCGCGGAGCCGGATGCCTACCCCTTCAAATCCAGGTCCGTCGCAATCCGGCACGTCAGCAACCACAAGGTCGTCGGGCTCATGGAAATCGTTTCTCCAGGTAACAAGAATTCGAGGCACGGGCTTCGTGCCTTCGTCGAAAAAGCCGCGGAATTCCTGAGGGCTGGCATTCATCTGGTGGTCCTCGACCTGTTCTCGCCCGGTCCGCACGATTCTCAAGGCATCCATAAAGCCATCTGGGACGAAATCATCGATAACGACTTTATTTTGCCAAACGGTAAGCCCCTTACACTAGTGTTCGTACATCGGCGGCCTCATTCCCGAGGCGTTCATCGAACCGACGGCCATCGGCGCGGTGCTCCCGGAAATGCCACTGTTCTTGACGCCTGAGGTCTATGTGCCCCTCCCTCTGGAAGCAACCTATCAATCGGCCTGGGAGGCGGTTCCTTCCTATTGGCAGCACGTCCTCACGACTGGCGCATCTTCGTAAGACCCTTCAACATTGGAACCGCCCGCTGATGAAGATCACGCGAATCCTCGCCTACCGAGTCGACCTCCCTCTTCACGAAGGTAGCTACAAGTGGTCTGGTGGGAAGTCCGTCTCCGTGTTCGATAGCACGATCGTGGCCGTCGAAACCGATGAAGGCATCACGGGGCACGGCGAGGTCTGCCCGCTAGGTCCGTTCTACTTGCCGGCCTATGCCCAGGGGGCACGAACCGGGATCGCCGAGCTGGGGCCGCACTTGCTCGGTGAGGATCCGAGAGAAATCGGCAAGCTCAACCGGTTGATGGACGCCGCGCTCCAGGGCCACCCGTACGTCAAGTCGGCGATCGACATCGCGTGCTGGGACGTCCTCGGCAAGGCGACGGGCCAGCCGGTCTGCGTCCTACTGGGTGGGCGTTATGGCGACGACTTCGTCCTGTACCGCGCGATCTCGCAGGAGGCCCCTGAGGCGATGGCCCGCCGCGTGGCCGAGTATCGAGCCGAAGGTTATCGGCGGTTCCAGTTGAAGGTCGGCGGCGATCCGCTGGTCGACATCGATCGCATCAAGGCGGTTGCCGCGGTACTGAAACCCGGCGACCGGCTTGTTGCCGATGCCAACACCGGGTGGCTGATGCACGACGCCCTGCGGGTCGTCCGCGCCGTGCGCGACGTTGATGTCTACATCGAACAACCGTGCCGGAGCTACGAGGAATGCCTCACAGTCCGACGGCACTGCGACCATCCCTTCGTGCTCGACGAGGTGATCGACTCGCTGGATCCCCTGTTGCGCGGACATGCCGACCGGGCCATGGATGTTGTCAACATCAAGATCAGCAAGTTCGGCGGCCTGACCCGGGCCCGACAGGCGCGCGATCTCTGTGTTTCACTGGGAATCGCGATGACGATCGAGGATTCCTGGGGCGGCGATATCACGACCGCCGCGATCGCCCACCTGGCTCATAGCACGCCGACCGAGCTCTTGTTCACGTCCACGGACTTCAACAGCTATGTGACCGTGAGCACGGCCGAGGGCGCACCGCAACGGGTCGATGGCCGGATGGCCGCACCGCTCGTGCCCGGACTCGGCATCACGCCGCGCAGGGACGTGCTCGGTGAGGCGGTCGTCGTGGTAGGATGAACAGGATCTTCATTGAACCACAAAGTAAGGAGTCGTCGCCGATGAATCGACGGTGTCTGGTCGTGGCTCTCGGCCTGGCGATCCTGCCGGCCATCACCCTTCGCGCCGAGGAGAAGGCAGACGCCTCCAAGCTGTCGGTCGAAGAGATCTTCGGCCGCCACGAGTTCGAGGCGGAATCCCCGTCGGTGCGATGGCTCCATGATGGAATCGGATATACGACTCTGGAAGCGTCGAAGGACTCAACCGGCGGTCAGGATCTCGTCCAGTACGACGCCGAGACCGGCAAGCGGGACGTCCTGGTCTCCGCGGCGCACCTCATCCCGCCTCGCGAGTCGGCCCCGCTAGGGATCCACGGCTATACGCTCTCCGACGATCGCGCACGCCTGCTGATATTCACCAACTCGAAACGCGTCTGGCGACAGAACACCCGCGGCGACTACTGGGTGCTGGATCGGGCCAGCCACGAGCTGCGGAAGCTGGGTGGTGATGCCCCAGCATCCTCGCTGATGTTCGCCAAGTTCGCGCCGGTCGGTTCTCTGGTGGCTTACGTCCGCGCGAACAACCTCTACGTCGAAGACCTTCGCGACGGCCAGATCAGCCAATTGACGGCTTGCCAATCGCCCGACGAGATCAACGGCACGTTTGACTGGGTGTATGAGGAGGAGTTCGGCCTGCGCGATGGCTACCGATGGAGTCCCGACGGGAAGTCGATCGCATTCTGGAATCTGAATACCCAGGGTGTCCGCGAGTACTCTCTCATCAATAACACCGACACGCTCTATCCGCGGATCACAGCGGTGAAGTATCCCAAGGTCGGCGAACAGAATGCGTTATGCCGCGTGGGCGTCGTGTCCGTCGGGGACATCGTGCCGAAGTGGCTCACCGCCCCCGATCGCGATCACTACATCCCATTCCTGGAATGGGCCGGCAACTCCCGGGAGATTGTTCTCCAGAGGATGAATCGGCTTCAGAACACGGCGAAAGTGTTGCTCATCGATCTCGAACCCAAGGAAACACCCCGTCCTGATGACTCGACGCGAGAGCGTATGCGGGCTATGGGCATCGACGTTCCTCCTCCGTCTAGTCTCTACGCCGTCCCTTTTCCAGTCATGACCGCGCGCGAGATCCTGACCGAGCACGACGACGCCTGGCTCGATCTCCAGGACGAGCTGCCCTGGATCAACAAGGGTCAGGAGTTCCTCTGGCTCAGCGAGCGTGACGGCTGGCGCCATGTCTACCGGGTCGATCGAAAGAGTGGGACTCCGAAATTGATCACGCCCGGCGATTTCGACGTGATCCAACTCCTGGAGGCCGACGAGAAGTCGGGCCATCTCTATTTCCTCGCATCGCCCGAGAACCCGACACAGAAGTACCTCTATCGTGTCCGGCTCGACGGGACGGGCCGCGAGAGGATTACCCCCAAGGACCAGTCCGGCTCGCACGACTACCAGATCGCACCCGGCGCACGGTGGGCGATTCATCGGTACTCGAACTTCGAGACGCCCCCGATCAGCGAGCTGATCCGACTGCCGAGTCACGAGCGAGTCAAGCTGCTCACAGATAATTCTGCCCTCAAGAAGAAGCTCGAGGCCCTCAAGAAGGTCAAGACGGAGTTCTTCCGGGTCGACATTGGCCAGGGGATCGCGCTCGACGGTTGGTGTATCTATCCAGCCGACTTCGACCCGAACGAGAAGTATCCCCTGCTGGTCCACGTCTACGGCGAGCCGGCCGGCCAGACGGTACTCGATGCCTGGGGCGGCGGCAATGCGTTATGGCACCGGATGCTCGCGCTACAGGGATACATCGTGATGAGCATCGACAACCGCGGCACGCCGGCGCCCCGCGGTCGGGCCTGGCGTAGGGCCGTGCATCGCAAGGTCGGTATCCTGGCGCCCAGGAGCAGGCCGCGGCCGTCAGGGCCGTGATGAAGAAGCGGCCCTACATCGACGCGAAGCGGATCGGCATCTGGGGCTGGAGTGGCGGCGGGTCGATGAGCCTGAATGCGATCTTCAAGTACCCGGACCTTTATTCCATGGCCATCGCGATCGCCCCGGTCGCCAACCAGCGGTATTACGACACGATCTATCAGGAGCGCTACATGGGACTGCCCGGCGATAATGTGGATGGCTTCACCCAGGGCTCGCCGATCAACTTCGCCCATCAGCTCAAGGGGAAGCTCCTACTCATCCACGGCACCGGCGACGACAACTGCCATTACCAGGGGACCGAGGCGCTGATCAACGAGCTGATCCGCCACGACAAGCCGTTCACGATGATGGCCTATCCCAACCGCTCGCACGCGATCAATGAGGGGCAAAACACGACGCTGCATCTGCGGCAGTTGATGACGCGGTATTTGAAGGAGAACCTGCCGGCGGGACCTCCCCACGACAAGGGTAAGGCGGAGACCGCGAAGTCACTGTGATGCGAGAAGCTTGCGAATCAAAGAGTGAAAGTCTCGACGGCTTCCCGGAACTCTTCCGGGCAGGTTTCCCAGGCCGCCAGATACGTCGCCTCGAGCGGCACGAGGATATAAGTGTCTGGGTCGAGAAAGAGGGGCATGTCGGGAAGCGGTTCTCCGACGGCGACCGGCTCGACGTAGGCCGTCTTGACCGCCCCGGCGGTGTAAGCCACCAGCGTGAGCAGCTTATCTGAAGGCAACTCGAACGGCTTCTCTCGAATCTCGTCCCAGATGACCTTGTGGATCCCTTGAGGGTCCCGCCGGCTCGGTGGGAATAGGTCGATGATCAGGAGACTGACACCCTGATCGAGAAAAATGAGGGTCTTCTCGACGAATGACCGAAGTGCGTGGCGGCTGTTCTTGTTCCCTAACGATAGGACCTTGATGACTGCGACTACCTTCCCCAGCGGACGGTGAATGGCAACAAGGTTGGCCTTGGCCGCATACGTGTCCTCGTCGCTGCATCTGTCCGGCCTCGCCGACTGGTCAAGAGTACCCCCATCAAGATGTATTGCCGCGCCACTCGGTTCGATCAGTGCGGAGCATCCTTTGGGTAGTCGCTCCGAGTTCAAAGAGTCGCAGATCGACACGGTCCAACACTGAAGGAAGTGGTGGAACAGCCCAGTGGGCACATGAGACCAGTTGTGTATCGGCATGGGCTCCTCCTTGGAGGCGGTTACTCCGGCATAATAACACGCGACTTGCATGGAGTCACTTATTCGGACAGAGCGCAGCGAGTAGAAGTGTTCGGCCGTTGCCTTGAGTGTACGTTCTACGTCATGATAAAGACTACGACCAAGCTCATCGTAGCGGTCGTGAGACTGCGAAAGCTCCCTCCCGATGATGATCGATTCGATCGATCTCGTGTTTGGAATGGCGACACACATGGCATCCGTTCGTTCTTCGGCCGACAGTAACCTCAGCGGGATTCTCGATTCCCAGGATCCCGCCGTCTACGCTGTGACTACGCAGGCCGAGGGCCCTGAGGGCTCGCTCCCGCTCACGGGGGAGATGCTCCAGAACTGGCCTTCGGGCGACCTGTTCGGGTTGACCCAGAACGCGGGGATGGGCTGGACGGCGAGTGAAGTCGCGCGCGATCCGTACTTGATCCTGAGCACGCAGGGCGGCCTGCGCGCGCCCGACGGCCGGCCCATCGCACTGGGATACCACACCGGCCACTGGGAAATCGGCCTGCTCGTCCAGGACGCGGCCGAGGAGCTTCGGACGCTGGACGTCGTCCCGTTCGCGGGCATGGTCTCCGACCCCTGCGACGGTCGGACTCAGGGCACGACCGGGATGATGGACAGCCTGCCGTACCGAAACGACGCCGCGATCGTCTTCCGGCGCTTGATCCGGTCGCTGCCGCGACGGAAAGGGGTGCTCGGCGTCGCGACCTGCGACAAGGGACTGCCCGCCATGATGATGGCCCTGGCAGGGTCTAAGCACCTGCCGTGCGTCCTGGTGCCTGGCGGCGTGACCCTCCCGCGCGCGAGGGCGAGGATGCGGGGAAGATTCAATCGATCGGTGCACGTTTCTCGCAAGGTGAACTCAGCCTGGCCGAGGCATCCGAGCTGGGCTGCCGAGCCTGTGGCAGTCCCGGGGGCGGCTGCCAGTTCCTCGGGACGGCGGCCACCTCGCAGGTCGTCGCCGAGGCGCTCGGCCTGACGGTCCCCCACGCCGCGCTGGCGCCATCCGGCCAGCCGATCTGGCACGACATGGCCCGGCGTTCGGCCCACGCCCTGGTTGCGCTGTCTCAGGCCGGCCGCACGCTCTGCGATATACTCACTGAGTCATCGATCAAGAACGCGATGGTCGTCCACGCGGCGTTCGGCGGCTCGACGAACTTGATCCTCCACATCCCGGCCATCGCGTTCGCGGCCGGCCTGCCCCGGCCCACGGTCGAAGACTGGCATGACATCAACGTCAAGGTTCCCCGGTTGGTCAGCGTCCTGCCGAATGGCCCGTTCTATCATCCGACGGTGCGTGCCTTCCTGGCCGGGGGCGTCCCGGAGGTCATGCTTCACCTCCGGGAGCTCGGCTTGCTCGACCTGTCGGCCCTCACCATAACCGGCGAGCCCCTCGAACACCTGCTCGCCTGGTGGGAGACGAGCGAGCGCCGGAAGCGACTGCGGGATCGGCTCTATGAACAGGACAGCGTCGATCCCGACGACGTGATCATGAGTCCGGTCCGTGCCCGCGAGCACGGGCTGACCAGCACCGTCACCTTCCCACGCGGGAACCTCGCGCCCGAGGGCTCGGTCATCAAGAGCACAGCCATCGACCCGACCGTGGTGGACCCGGACGGCGTCTATCGCAAGACCGGCCCGGCGCGGGTCTTCACTCGGGAGCGCGAGGCTATCGCCGCGATCAAGGGACAGGGCGATCGGCCGATCCGGCCTGGAGACGTCCTGGTCCTGATGGGTCGCGGGCCTCTCGGGGCCGGGATGGAGGAAATCTTCCAGATCACCTCGTGCGCTCCGCTACCTGTCCTTCGGCAAGCACGTCGCCGTCCTGACGGACGCCCGATTCTCGGGTGTTTCCACCGGCGCGTGCGTGGGGCATGTCAGCCCGGAGGCCCTGGCCGGCGGTCCGATCGGCAAGGTGCGCGATGGCGACCTGGTCCGGATCGTCGTGGACCGAGTCAACCTCGATGGGTCGCTCGACTTGATCGGCTCTGACGGCGTCGAGTTCGGCTCCGACGAAGGCTCCCGAATCCTGGCCCGACGATCCGCACACTCCATGCTTTCGGCCGACCCAGATCTACCTGACGACACACGACTCTGGGCCGCTTTACAGGCCGTCGGCGGGGGCACGTGGGGCGGCTGCGTCTTCGACACGGACGCCATCATCGCCGCCCTCCAGGCGGCACGCACCCTGAGGGGCTGACCGCATCGCTTTGTTGATGGTATCACCACTCCGAACCCCCGGACGATCCGATGAAGAAAAACCAGACCGAACTGGGACTCCGCATTCAGCGGTTGTTCCTTCTCTCCATCATCTTCGGCGTCTTGTGGGTTAAAGAGTATCTCTGGTGCGCGTTCTTCCTTGCCGGACTGCTTTATTTCGGAGAAACGCTGATCGCTGCCATGCTCCAAGCCGCTTTGAACGCTTCGCCGGAGCCGACCCCTCGAAGGCGCACGCGGCGACAACGGGAGATGATGCCTCCCACTCCGGCTTGGACAAGCGAGGATGCGGAGGGGCCCCCGGTTGAGGGCGGCGCCGATTTCCGTGAGCCGCCCCCCAGCCGGCCCGCACCTCGCCGGAAAGGTTCGTGAGTGAGTGGGACAGCGGGATGGCACCCCCTCATCTCTTCCTGGCGGGCTTGGCCTTCTTTCGTCGCTTCTCCTCGATCCGGGCGTCGCAGGCTGCCAGCAATCGCGAGGCCTTCCGCCGCTGGAGTTGGTCAGCGTGTGGGTTCTTGGACTTGATCGTCGCTTTGTAACGTTGGAACAGCTCGCTTCTGAGCAAGAGGTCTCCCTCGTCGGTGAGGAATCGTAGGAGATACTGGTTCTTGTCGGCGGCGGGCAGCTTCTTGATCCACGGTACAAGTTCCTCTGCCGATGGTTCGCTCGGCGCCTCGCCGTCGATCCCCTGCGCGGCGACCTCGATCAGCTCGTCCTCAACGCATAGGAAATCAGCCAGCGCCTTGAGTGATGGCGAGAGCTTGGCGAGGCCGGGCGGCACGGGAGGCTCGAGCTGATCACCCTCTTCATCCAACTCCTCGGCGTCGTGACCGAATCGATCGCGCAACGAGGAGAGCCATCCAATGTAGAGGGCGCGGAGATCGCCGCGCATCAGTTCGGCTCGGATGCCGATCAGGTTCGGCATCCAGGGCTCTCCGTCAATCCAATCGCCACCCTCTTCATTCGAGACAAAATCGATCACGACGTGCGGTTTGCTTGCCTTGATCGTGAGGACATCCTCGACGCCGTATTCTCGTATTGCCACGACATCGACGAAGCGCCGCGGGATCCGGAACATCAGCCGACTCGTGCCCCAGTTGGTGACGTGGACGAACGCGTCGAAGTAGCGGTCCATCAACTTCTCGGGATTGCCCCGGAAGTTTCCGAAGTTGTACGTGTTCGCAAAGCTCGTGGCCGTGATTTCGGCCCGCGTGGACAACGTGCGCAACTCATCCATCTCGCGCTGGGAGAGCGGACGATCGATCGCGCGGAATTCGTAGTACTGGTATTCACTCATCGGGACGTTCTTGAAATTAATCGCCGTCGTTTCCACACGCCCCGTCTTTACCACGCGAGTCTGGCCGGGAAGTACTCGGCGATCAGATCTTCGTAGTAGGGCCGAAGGGCATCGACGTCGGGAGGTTCGTGCCCCTTCGAATACAGGTCGAACGGGTTGAACTTGCGGACCCAGTCCATGCGTTTCCGGTCGTTGTCGTTCATCAAGTGGGCGTAGGCCCCTTCGCGATGGGCGGCGTAGAAGGAGTGATAGCGGATCATGGCCAGACCTTCTTCCGGCAGATGCTCCTTGACGATGTGATAGAGGTACTCGTCGTGGCCCCACGAGAGGTGGACGCGATCCAGCCCGCAGCCCGGCTCGTAGATTCCACACTCAGTCTGGTAAGCCGGGATGGCGTGGTCAGGGTTGTCCCGGAAGAACTCGGCAAAGACGATCTTCTCCGAATATCCGCAGCCGACGGGGAACGTGTCACCGACGACGGCCCATTGCGGCTCGTCGAAGAGACAAAGGATCTTGCCAAGGTCGTGGATCAGCCCGGTCAGGACGAACCAGCGCGGGTGACCGGCGGCCCGAATAGCCTCAGCAGTCTGCATCAGGTGCTGGATCTGGGTCAGATCCGTATCCGGGTCGCTGTCGTTGACCAGCGTATTGAGGAACTCCATCGCCTCCCAGATCCCCATCGTTCGGTGATCCTTCGCCAGGTATTGCCGCTCCTTCGCGAGGACGAACTCGAGGGTCTGATACCGGTGATTGAGCCGGTAGAACTCCCGAACCGCGGGACGGACGTTCGTCCCGTAATCCCGAAACGTCGACGCCTCTTGGGGTTGAGGATAACGCTCCTCCAGGAACGATTCCCACTCGTCGAGGCCGACCAGCGGGTTCGTCTCAGACGAATCAAGACGGTGATCTGACATACTCGTTCTCGCTTCCCCCGATTGCCCGGAAGGTCGGTCAAGCGATCTGGCCTGACTCCCCAGACTCGTCAGGCTGGAAAGCCTGACCGACTTCGCTGCCAGCGTAGTATTCTACAACAGCAGTAAGTTCCGCCAACAGGGACGGCCTGCCGATGCTCCGTGATCTCGGAAGATTCCTCACGGCCTGAAGACTGCGAGGAACCCTCACAAGCTGCCTGGCCGGTCCCCTCGACAGGATGCGACGGATTTGCCGAGGGGCCCGGAGGCACACTCTCCGGCGTGTGCGCGAGTTTGTGTTACAATGAATCTGGTCGCCAGTTCACCCACAATTGTGGATTGCAACTCGGGATGTGGGGATCGACCCTGAGCCCCAGATGCGGCTGGAAGGCGCCGGAGGTGCCCGTCGGCCGTCGTTGCAGCCTAGCGCGAGTGATTCGACGATGTCCAGCCGACCGTTTGTGCATCTTCATTGCCACAGTCATTACAGCCTTCTCGATGGGGCCAGCAAGATCCCGGAGCTGGTCCATCGTGTCAAGACGCTGGGTATGCCCGCGCTGGCGCTGACCGACCATGGAAACCTCTACGGAGCCGTCGAGTTTCTCCGCGAGGCCAAGTCGGCCGGCATCATCCCAATCGTCGGCCTGGAGGCGTACGTCGCGCCCGGGAGGCGCACGGATAAGACAGCCGGCGGCGTCTCGGGGCAAGAGCACGCTTTCCATCTGACGCTGCTGGCCAGGAATGCCGCGGGGTTCCGTAACCTTTTGCGACTCTCCTCGCTCTCGTTCCTGGAGGGGTTCTACTACAAGCCTCGGATCGATAAGGAGATCCTCGAGCGGCACGCCGAAGGGCTGATCTGCTTGTCCGGGTGCGCCTCCGCGGAGTTCTCCGACTACATCCTCCACGGCAAGACCGCGGAGGCCGAGCGCCTCTGCGCCTGGTATCACAAGACCTTCGGCGCGGAGAACTTCTTCGTCGAGATCCAGGACAACGGAGTCCCGATCCAGAAAGACTGCGCCGCCGGGGCGATTGATATCGCCAGGCGAATGGGTCTGCCCCTGGTCGGGACCAGCGACGCCCACTACCTCACCCGCGACGACGCGGCGGCACACGACGTACTGCTCTGCATCAATACGGGTAAGATGCTCGACGACCCGACGCGAATGCGGTTCGAAACGAACGAGTTCTACGTCCGCAGCGCAGAGGAGATGTACGAGGCGATGCCGGGACAGGAGGAGGCGGTGGCCACCTCGGCCCGAATCGCCGAGATGGTCGAGCCCCATTACGAAAGCCTCGGCCTGGGCCGGCGTTGTTTTCCCTCGTTCAGCCCCCCGGCCGGGAAGACGCCCGAGGATTACCTCCGCGAGCTGTGCGAGGCCGGTCTGCAAGAGCGATATGGCGATCAACCCGGCCCCGAAGTCCGCGATCGACTGGACCACGAGCTGGGCATCATCAACCGGATGGGATTCGCCTCCTACTTCCTGATTGTCTGGGACTTCGTCCGCTATGCGCGCGAGCAGGGCATCCCCGCGCTGGCCAGGGGATCGGCCTGCGGCTCCATCGTCAGCTACTTGCTCCGGCTCAGCAGCATCTGCCCGCTCCAGTACGACCTGCTCTTCGAGCGGTTCCTCGACCCCAATCGCTCCGAGGCGCCTGACATCGATATCGACCTGTGCCGGGACCGGCGGTATGAGGTGATTGAGTACGTGCGGAACAAATACGGCGACGCCAACGTCGCCCAGATCGGTACGTTCGGCACGCTCAAGGCCAAGGCGGCGATCAAGGACGTCGGCCGGGTGCTGAACATCCCGCTGGCACGGGTCGAGCAGATCAACAAGCTGGTTCCCACCAAGCTCAATATCACCCTCGAGAAGGCCATCAAGGAGGAGCCGCAACTGCAGCGGATGGCCGACGAGGACCCCCAAGTCGCGCGGCTGCTGGACTTCGCCCAGAGGCTGGAAGGGATGAACCGGAATATCAGCACCCACGCAGCGGGCGTGGTGATCGCCGATCGCCCGCTCGAAGAACTCGTCCCGTTGCAGAAACTGCCCAACAAGGACAAGGCCAAGGAAGTCGTCACCACCCAGTGGGAGATGGGCGACATCGAGAAGGTCGGCCTCCTGAAGATGGACTTCCTCGGCCTCCGCAATCTCACCACCCTCGACGCGGCCGTCCGGCTCATCAATCAGCGGCACCCCGAGGCCCCCATCGATCTGGAACGACTCCCGCTGGACGATCCCAAGACTTTCGAGATCTTCCAGCGAGGTGAGACCAAGGGGCTCTTCCAATTCGAATCACCAGGCATCCGCGACCTTCTGATCAAGATGCGGCCAGACCGCTTCACCGACATCATCGCCACCAACGCCCTGTATCGCCCCGGCCCGTTGAACGGCGGCATGGTTGAGGAGTTCGTCGACGTCAAGAACCGCCGCAAGCAGGCCGTCTATTTGCATCCCGTACTGAAGGAAGTCCTGGAAGAGACCTACGGAGTCATGGTTTTCCAGGAGCAGGTGATGCGGATCCTCAACCGTCTGGGAGGCATCGAGCTCTCCAAGGCGTACGCGACGATCAAGGCCATCTCGAAGAAGAAGTCCGACTTCATCGCCCAGAGCCGCGACCAGTTCATCAACGGGGCCGTCGCGCGCGGGTTGGAGCGGGACCGGGCGCTCGAAGATCTTCGACCTGATCGAGTTCTTCGGTGGCTACGGTTTCAATAAATCACACAGTGCCGCATATGCTCAATTAGCCTATCAGACAGCGTATCTCAAGGCGCATTACCCGACCGAGTTCATGGTGGCGGTGCTCTCCTCAGAGATGGAAGGTTCGGAGCGCGACAAGTTCTTCGTCGAGCACATCGAGGACTGCCGGCGGATGGAGATCGAGGTATTGCCGCCGAACATCAACGAGGGGCGGCTCGACTTCCAGGTTGCCAGGGAGGGGCAAATCCACTTCGGACTCGGGGCGATCAAGGGAGTCGGGTTCAAGGCCGTTGAGGCGATCGTCAAGGCGCGCGCGGAGCATGGGCCCTTTCACAGTCTCGACGACTTCTTCGAGCGGATCTCGACCAAGGAGGTCGGAGCGGGCTGCGTCGAGACGTTGATTCACGCCGGTGCGTTCGATTGCCTGGGCGCGAGGCGGTCACAACTCCTGGCCATCCTTCCCAAGGCGATCCAGGCGGGCCAGGCCAGGCAGGAGGATCGCCGCCGGGGGCAACTCGGGCTCTTTGACATCTTCGATGGGCCCGCAAACGCTGGCAAGGCCAACGGCAACGGCCACGCCGTCGCGTCCAGCAGTCTCCCGGACGTACCGGAATTGTCCGATGCCGAGAAGCTGGCTCTCGAAAAGAAGGCCCTGGGCTTCTATATGTCCAGCCATCCCCTGGCGCGGCACGCCGATCTCCTTGCCGCGCTGGCGACCCACCGTGTGGCGGACCTGCCTGCGCTGAAAGACAAGGCCGAGGTCATCCTCGGCGGCATGATCGTCAACGTCGCCGTGAAGAATGTCCAGAAGAGCCGATCCGGGTTGACCAGGATGGCCAAGTTTACCTTCGAAGACCTCAGCGGATCGACCGGCGCGATGCTCTGGCCCGAGGAGTACGCCAAGATGGCCGACCTGGTCAAGAATGACCAGATCGTCTTTGTCAAAGGGACACTCGACCGCCGTCGCGATCCCGCAGAACTCATCGTCAGCCGGATCATCCCACTGGATCAGGGACGTGCCGAGCTGACTCGCGGCGTCGTCGTGCGGCTGCATAAGGGGCGCCACCAGCCCGAGGATCTGGAACGATTGCTCCGCGCCGTGCGGATCCGGCCCGGCAACCTCGACCTGTACCTTGAGATCGTGGGCCTGGAGCAGGTGCGCCGCGCCATCTACAAGGCGGGGCCATCCTTGCGCGTCCGATACGATGACCGGCTCTGCCTCGACCTGGAGGGCGCCGTCGGCCCCGGTCTCGTCCGCTTGCTCGGTCACGGAGGAGCCACGACGCGTATCGGTGCCGGTAGTCCGGCGGTCGGCGTCAATCGGCGCCCCGACCTCGCCACGTCTCCACCCTCCGGCCTCGACCTCGAACCCGACGATCTCTCGGACGACGATTCCGACGATCTTTGATCGCGAACATCGCACGAACGGGAGCTTTCACCGGTCGGCGCGGCCTGCGGAACGAGAGCGGATTTCGCGAACCCTCTCCGATTTTTCATCGAAACTTCACCCCGGATCGGGTCCGATCGAGTATCTTCTCACATCGACTCACGATGGGATGGTGTACGCCTCACGGCCGATACGATTATCCTTCCTTCCCCCCTTCGTAAGGCGGTAGAGGAAGGGCGCGTCCATTTCCCCTCTAGCTGCCCCGGATCCCTCCGGTCCATCGAGGCCGCCAGGTGTCGTGCCTCTTCGTAGTTCCATTCATCCCGGTCCGTCGAAGGAACAGTGATTTTTCCACTTCATCATTTTTAATGAACTAACAGTCTTCATGAATAATTCATTTGAATGCCCGAGGAACAGGGGTAGAATCTTCAAGGTCGTGCCAGCCGGGTACTTTCGGACGGATCGGTGAGGGTTGAATGAGTGATCCTCTTCCGCGCCGAGATCAACATCTTTGAGTCAGCAATAATGAATGAGATGGCTCGCCTCTGTAACAGGCCGCTTCGGCGACGGCTGGCTTGGCCGTTGGCGGCCGCGATGGCGGTCGCCATGGTCGGCTGCGGGGAGGCGAATCCCCTTGCTTCCGCGACGCTCTATCCGGTCAAGGGCAAGGTCACGCTGCCGGACGGGAAGCCGTTGACCGCGGGCAAGGTCATCTTCGTCGGTACGAAGACGACCGTGACGAACACGGCCCCCCTCGGGAGCGATGGGACGTTCACCCGGGATGCCAAAGAGGGCCTGCCCGAGGGCGAATACAAAGTCCACATCGAGGTCGGCGATACGGGTCCGGCGAAGAAGCGGGCGAACCTCGCCTTCGCGGCGAAGTACCTGGATGAGGATGGCTCGGGCTGGACCGCCACGGTGAAACCCGAAGGCCCCAACGATTTCGACTTCAAGTTGACCGCCAAGTGACGTCGTGGTCCCGATGCGTTTCCACGGCTTCCTCGCCCCGTCTCGGGCTCGCGCGAGGATGTTGACGGATGGACAATCCGAGCCTTCTGTCAGCGAGCCTCGATCCTGAATGACCCCAGTGAATTCCGCGACTCGTTTCCCGATCGGAGAATTGAACCCATGACGAGATCTCGCACGAGATCGACCGCCTCGCGCCCGGCCTTTACCCTGATCGAACTGCTCGTGGTGATCGCCATCATCGCGGTCTTGATCGCGCTCTTGCTACCCGCCGTCCAGGCGGCGCGCGAGGCCGCCCGTCGCGCCCAGTGCACGAATAACATGAAGCAGCTCGGCCTGGCCCTCCACAACTATGAGAGCTCGAACAGCGCCTTCCCATCTGGTGGGGAGTTCGACCAACTTCAACATCTCGCCACCAGCCAGCCAATTTGTCGACGGCGGCTGGAGCACCCTGGCCCGCATCCTGCCTTACATGGAAGCGGGTGCCTCATTCAATGCCCTCAACTTCAACCTGGCCGAATACAACGCGGCAACGGGTGCCAATTACACCGGCGCCTCGCAGGTGGTGGCCGTATTCCTCTGCCCCTCGTCGACGCGTTCTCCCGACGGTGGTCGCGATAGTGTCGATCCGAACGATCCGTTCTCGGCGACCGGCAACGGTTATGGCTACAACGACTACGGGCCGACGGTCTACACGGATATCAGCCCGCTCCTGATCCCCGGGCCAGGTGCCCTGCCGTGGATTCCTTATCGAGACAAGACCTTCCGTGCCAACGGGATGCTCAAGCAGGGAATGACCCGGATTGCCGAGGTCACCGACGGGTTGAGCAACACCATTGCCATCGCCGAGGATGCCGGCCGCGATCCCCGTTACCTCAGTCCCTACACCGAGGGTTACTGGAACAACGTACTCACTCGCCAGTCTGCCATGGCTGCAATCAACCCCAACGACCCGGGTCCGGCGGGCGGCTATACACCTTACCGTCGCTACTGGCGATGGGCCGAGCCGGACGAGGGTTACGGCGTCTCCGGCACCCCAAATAACCCCGGTCGCCCGGATCATGAGCTGAACATCTGGCCCACTGGTCCCTTCATCGCCCAGGGCAACAATGCCGGCAACAACGATGAGATCGGCTCATTCCACCCCGGCGGTGCCAATATCCTGTTCGGCGACGGCCACGTCGCATTCCTGAAGAATTCGGTCAGCCCCGTCACCATGCGCGGACTGGTCACGCCCAACGGCGGCGAAGTCATTTCCTCCGACAGTTATTGATCGATCGACTTGATGGTCGGCGGTCGGTTGAGAAGCCGGGCCGACCCGTCTGAATCCGATCATCCAACCCGCTGCGGCCGCGGCCAACGGACCATGCCTCCCGGCATGGTCCGTTGGGGATCCTTACCGACCCATCAGCGACGTCGCTCCGGTGGTCTGTCGTAGAACGAATCGCACGGAACGAGCCTGGCCGTATCGCCGTCATGCACGGCCATTTTCGCGCCTGGGTAGATCGAGCCGCCCGCGAACTTCCCATCCTTGCTCAGGGCGTAGAACAACACGTTGCCCTTGAGCCGCCCGTCCTGGCCGCGGCGCCTGGGATCGCGGATAGAGCGCGTCGCGATCGTCTTGCAGACCTCCATGATCGCGTCCTTGGGCGCGAGGTCCCGCCGCATCCCCTCAACGATCATCGAGCTGGAGAGATTGAGCAGGTTCAGCTCACCAACGCCGGTCGATCCGGCCGATCCAACCTCGTTATCCAGGAACAAGCCGGCGCCGAGGATTGGCGAGTCGCCGACGCGACCAGGGATCTTCCAGGAGAGTCCCGAGGTTGTGGTGGTGCAGCCCAGGTCGCCGTGGGTGTCGAGGACCGAGCAGTGGATCGTGCCGGTGACTCTCGGCTCGAGCGCCTGGCGGATGAAGTCCGCGACTTTCTCATCCGGGAGCGGAAGCCAATCGTCGTTGGGGTCGCGTGTCTCCTTCCAGCGAAGCCAGATCTGTCTCGCCTCGTCGGTCAGCAGGTTGACCTCGGGGAACCCGTGCGCGCGGGCGAACCGGAGAGCCCCCTGCCCGACCAGCAGGCAGTGGCGACTCCGTTGCATAACCATTCGGGCGACGGCCGCCGGGTGAACGATGTTGCGGATCGAGGCGACCGAGCCGCCGCCGTGGGTCGGCCCGTGCATCACGGCGGCGTCGAGCTCGACGACGCCATCCTCGTTGGGCAGCCCGCCCAGCCCGACCGAATGGTCCTTCGGATCGGCTTCGACGATCGCCACTCCCTCGATCGCCCCATCGAGCGGGTCGTGCCCCATCTTGACCAGCTCGATGGCCTTCTCGACCGCACGCAGCCCGTTGGCGCTGGAGACGGCGATCGGACGCCTCGTGCCGGCTGGCTTGACCGACGCGGCTCCTATGGCCAGCGTAGTCACGCTCGCCATGGCGGTCGAGGACATGAAGAGACGTCGGCTCATCGCTTTCCTCATGAAGAATCGACTCCCACGAAGTTAAAGCTCCCGGATCCCGGGCCGCACCCTTCAGAGCGATTTACGGTTGGGTTGCGCACACTCGAAGTCCTCGACCGAAGAACCCCCGTTCGTAAGGGGGGAACATTGAGGAGGAGTGCTCCATTTCCTTTCCCGCCCTTCCGAAGATGGGGTTCGGGGAGGTGGATTCGTATCGCCCGGAGGCGTGCAATACTCAATCGTTAGGCGCTCTAGGACTGTTTTCGCACGATCGGCCGGGCGAATCCAGGGGTCAGTCCAGCAAGCTGGCGGAGTCGACCATTCGTGCCGAATCACCGTCGTGGACGGCGAGGCTGGCCGGTCGGTGGATTTGCGCCGCGGCGTAGGTACCGTCCTTGGTGAGGCAATAGAAGATCGCGTTGAAATTCGGCCGTCCGCGGTCGTCGCGGAACCGGGGATCGCGGGTCGTCGTTTCCACCACGCGCTTGCAGGTCGCCACCACCGCGTCCTTGGGCTTCATGCCGCGCCGGAAAGACTCATGGTTTCACGGGACGGCTTTTCGGCATCTCCGCCCTGGTGAGAGCGACGCGTCTTGTTCCAAGCGGGTCGTCACATTGTGCGCCCAACCGAATCAACTCAAACCAATCCGTCTAAGCTGATGTATCCACGTCCTCAAGTGACCCAGACCGACGCCGAGGCGAACGCCGCGGGTTCCAGACTCTCTGGAAGCCCCACCGATGCATGAGGATCCTCAGAGGCCGGGGCTCCCACCTCTTTGCCGCCGACTCTCCATCGGAGCCCCGCGGCTTATCTCCGAGTCCGCACTTTATCGACCTCGGCGAGGCCGGAACTGAGATAACATGTGAAGCTCGGTATGGAAGATGGGGTGGACGGGGACGTGGCTCTTGGGTTCGTCAGGCGGAAGCCCCGATAGACGGTCTTCGGTGGCTGACCCGGCTCACGGACCGTGATCGCGACGGCGCACGTATGATCGGCACCGCGGATCTCGACATCCTTCAGCTCCATTCTCGCCTGCCCGCCCGAGGAGATATGCTGGGGAGTCGTGCGCGAAACTTGCAGCCGGCATTGGCCGGCTTGACTTCGACGTCGCCGCCGTCCTTGCCCAGGCCGGCGATGACCACGTTGAGTTGAACTCGGGCGAAATGGGAGTCGGACGGTCTTGCCTTCGGTTTCGGCGCGTCCGTCCGTGACGGCATCTCCTGGGGCTTCTCGTGATCCTTCGCGGGGCCCGGCTTCTGCGCTGAACCCGGACCTTGAGCCGACAATCCTCGTCCGATCAAGATCGAGGTCACTCCAATCAAGCCGAGAGCGGCCATCCATGACCTGGCTCGCATGGCAGTTCGACTCCTTCCTGAGTGCGTTGGCCACCCCGCTCTGGGTTCCGTCCCTGCTTCTCGAACGGTCAGACGGCTCGAGCCGCGGTGATTGGTGGTTGGTTCGAGGGTCGCGTCGCAGATCGGTTACGCCCACGCGAACGATTGCATCGAGACATGGGCAGAAACGAACCGGCGACCCTCACCTCGAACCTGGTCCGACGTGGGCCGCAAAGTACACGGTCTCCGAAATCACTGCAAGATCAGCAGCGCGACTTTCGGCGACGGGGCGGAGAGATCCCGCACGCCAGGGAAGAGCTCCCTCGATCGAAGGCAAGCCACATCCAAGCTGGCGTGAATCAAACCGCTCGGGCCCGGCCAGTCCCACGAGGCAGGGATAGCTCGCTCTTGACGAGCGTTGCGATCACTTGGTCGGGATGTCTCCACGCGACGAACTGGCCTCGGCGAGATGTTGCTGGGGAGCGACCGCTGGCCGTCCCGCCTCGGCGCGTCGAGGGAGCGGCGCGACGATCTTCCCGCGCGGGACGCTGACTTCGCGGGCCGTCATGACTCCGTCGGCCATCCGGTCAACCGACGGACTCATCCAGCTCAGGATCAACGGTTGGGGCAGGATCCCCATCGCGATGGTCAGGACCACGAGCGGCACGGCGATGAAGATCTCGCGAAGGTTCAAATCGGGCAAGCCCTTCCAGGTCTCGCTCTTGCCCAGGAAGACGCGCTGGACGGTCCAGAGGATATACCCCGCCGTGAGGATGACCGCCGCGGCGGCCAGTACCGCCAGGGGGATGCTGTAGTTGAACGCCGCCAGCACGACGAAGACCTCGGCCACGAACCCACAGAGTCCCGGCAGACCCATCGAGCCGAAGAAGATGATGTAGGAGATCGCCCCGTAGAGCGGCATGATATTGTTCAGACCACCCAGCTTATTGAGGTCGCGGGTGTGCGCCCGGTCGTAGATCACGCCGACCAGGAAGAACATACCGGCCGAGGTGATCCCGTGAGCCAGCATCATGAACATGGCGCCGTTGACGCCGTAGGCGTAATAGCGCGGGTCGGCGTTCAGGTTCATCACGGCCAAGCCGAGCGTCACGTAACCCATGTGGCTGACCGAGCTGTAAGCGACCAGCTTCTTGAAGTCGGTCTGGGCCATCGCCACCAGCGCCCCATAGAGGATGCTGAAGACGCCCAGGGCGGCGACGAAGTAGGACCAGTAGTAGGCGCCGGCCGGTGCCAAGGGCCAGGCCAGCCGGATGAGGCCGTATCCGCCGATCTTGAGGAGGATCCCCGCCAGGATCATGCTGATCGGAGTGGGCGCCTCGACGTGCGCGTCGGGAAGCCACGTGTGGAACGGGAACGACGGCAGCTTGATGATGAATCCCACGAAGAACAGGATGAACACGATGGTCTGGACATCATATCCATAATAGCTCGTCTGGCTGGCGATCTCGGTCAGCTTCACCAGGTCGAATGAGTGCGCCGTGAAACCCGGGACCGTGACGCCCACCGGCGTCCAGAAGTAGAGGATCAGGATCGCGACCAGGATGAAGACCGAACCGAAGAGGGTATAGAGCAGGAATTTGATGGCTGCGTACTCGCGCCGGGGCCCGCCCCAGATGGCGATCAGGAAGTACATCGGCAGCAACATCACTTCGAAGAAGACGTAGAACAGGAAGAGATCGAGCGAGATGAAGACACCCATCATGCTGGCCACCAGAAGCAGATAGAGGGCGAAGTAGCCCTTCACCTGCTTGTCGATGTTCCAGGATGCCAGGCACGCCAGCACGCTCACCAGGCCGGTGAGCACGACCAGGCTGAGGCTGATCCCATCCACGCCGAGATAATACTGGATGTTGAAGCTCGGGATCCACGAGCGGCGTACGACGAGGTCGTACTGGCCCGTCGCCGGTTCCGCGCTGGCGACGCTGTCGTCAGTGGAGGCCGTCACGGTGTTGTGCTTCGCCCGCTCCGAGAATGACTGGCGGGCATTCTGGTCGCCGACGTAGATTCCCAGCATCACGAGCGTCACGAGGAAGGTTGCCACCGTGAAGCCGAGCGAGATCCACTTAACCGACGCCTCGCTCCGCTTGGGAACGATCAGGACGACGATCAGACCGATCACGGGGAGCAGCCAGAGGGAACTTAGCAGCAGGTTGTCGCTCATGATTCCTCAGTCCTCGGTCCTTGGTGATGAGTGGATGGTCTTGCGATCCCGAACGCGATCCGCGGGCCGAGCGCCTTGGCCTTCGGCTCCCGCTCCGCACCCGAGCGGAGCCACCTGGGAGGAAGGACCAAGCACCAAGGACCAATCAGCCTCGGATCCAGGCGAAGACGCCGACAAATAGTCCGACCAGGCCGACGGTCAATAACATCAGGTAGTTGCGGAGCCGGCCGGTCTGGATCGATCGGCTCCGGTCGCCGAGGACATAGACCGCCCTGGCCGTCAGGTTGACCAGGCGGTTGACGGCAATCATGTCGAATATCCCCACAAGTTGCCTTACAAAAATCGTGAAGGCCGCCGAGCCGTTGACAAGTCCGTCGATCAAGACCTGGTCGATCTGGCGGCAGAGCCGCGCGAACGCCATGCAAGGCCGGACCAGCACGGCCCAGTACAGCTCGTCGAAGTACCATTTGTGGACCAGGAAGCGATAGATCCCGCCAAACCGCTCCGCGGTCCGCTCTGCCTTCAGGCGCGTCTGGACGAAGTACGGGAAGCCCCGCGGCGGCGTAATAAAGTAGCCCCAGGCCAACGCCCACGAACAAGATCAGCAGCGAGGCGCCCAATGCATAGAAGTGCAAATCGTGCAGCGCCATCGGATTGATGGCCCGGTAGGGCTCGCCGTAGTCGAGCATCTGCTCCAGGACGGGAGTACCCCAACCGAGGAAGGTCAGGGGATTCGGGAGGACATAGAAGAAGACCCCCCAGCCGACGATGACGCTGAAGACCGCCAGGGCGACCAGCGGCCCGACCATGACCCAGTCGCTCTCATGAGCGTGGGCTGCCGGATTGCGGTCGTGGTCATCGCCATGACCGTGCGCGTGACCGTGGTCCAGCGCGTGCTCCTCGTCGTGGGCTTCGGCGTAGGCTTGCTCGGCGGGCGTCGGGAACCCGCGCGGCTCGCCCGCAAAAACCAGGAGCCACATCCGGAACATGTAGAATGCCGTGAGGACCGCACCCACCGCGGGCAGCACAAACAGCAAGAAATGCTCCGGACTCTCCTGGACCCGGGCGATCGCGGCGGCGAGGATCGCGTCCTTCGAGTAGAACCCGCTGAACCCGGGCACCCCCGAGATGGCGAGCGTACCGATCAGCATACAACCGGCCGTCCACGGCATCTTCTTGCGCAGGCCGCCAAGCGCCGGCATCTCATAGGTATGGACGCTGTGATAAACGCTGCCCGCGCAGAGGAAGAGCAGGGCCTTGAAGAAGGCATGTGTGATCAGGTGGAAAAGTCCCGCCACCCAGCCGCCGACTCCCAGCGCCAGCATCATGAAGCCAAGCTGGCTGACCGTCGAATAGGCCAGGACCTTCTTGTAATCGATCTGGACCATGGCGATCGTTGCCGCGATGAACAGGGTGAACCCTCCGGTGTACGCGATATAGAGCAGCGCCGCGGGGGTGAACAGCGGGAAGAACCGGCCGACCAGGTAGACCCCCGCCGCGACCATGGTCGCCGCATGGATCAAGGCCGAGACCGGCGTCGGGCCGGCCATGGCGTCCGGCAACCAGACCTGGAGCGGGAACTGGTGCTCTTGCCCACGCAGCCAGCGAAGATCCCCAGCCCGGCTATGGTCAAGAGCACGTACGGGATCTGCCGCGGCTCGCCCGTCGCCGGGTCGGTCTGGACCCGTCGGGTGCCCCGATCGATGAGCTGGACAACCTCGTCACCCTTGACACCGATGACGGCGTGCAGCGAGCCCGTGGAGCCGCGCAGCCCTTCGTTGATCTCCTTGAAGTCGAACGTGCCCAGGTTGGTCCAGAGGATGCCCAGGCCCACAAGCATCCCGACGTCGCCAATCCGGTTGACGACGAACGCCTTGTTGGCCGCATCGCAGTTGACCTTGTCCTCGTACCAGAAGCCGATAAGCAGATAGGAGCAGAGGCCGACCAGCTCCCAGAAAATGAAGATCATGAACGCGTTCGACGAGGCGACGAGCCCGAGCATCGAGAAGCAGAACAGCGACAGGTAGCAGAAGAACCGCGGGAACCGCGGATCGTCGTGCATGTAGCCGATGGAATAGATGTGGATCAGGGTCGCGATGAACGTGACCATCAGGAACATGATCGCGCCCAGGTTATCGATCCGGACACCCAGCGGGACGGCCAGGGCCGGCCGCGCAGGGGTTGTATCCGTCCCCGGCGCACTCCCCAGGCTGATCCAGTTGAAGTGGCCTGCCCAGCTATGGGCGGGCTCCTTGGAGATCGGCCGCTCGCCGGGAAGCTCGTGGCTTTCGCCCTCTTCAGCCGCGACGTACGACTCCGCCTCGGCCCAGGGAACTTCGTCGCCGGACAGGAAGAAGTAGTGCGCGAAGCCGATGAAGCTGAGGATGAACGAGAGGAAGATCGCGCCGGTGGCGATGTAGGCATTCCATCTTTTCAACTGCCGGATAAAAATCGCCTCGATCGCGAACGCCACCAACGGGATCAGAACGGCAGCGACGTATAGACCCACCTGCCAGCTCATGGTTGTCGTCTCTCGTCTCGGGTCGTGGTCGAATTCCCCGCCGATGGACCACCCTGGGTTCTGGAGTCTGGCTCACGATCGGCGACCCGGTTGGGTCGTTCCCGGCGCGATCCCAACGAGGGCTCTTGCGATGACTTCTCGTCGCGGACGCAGTCCGGGCTTGGGGTTGGAAGGTGGAATATGGCACAGCCCACCGCGGTTTGCAAGACCCTGGTGCTTCGCAACGACTTCGCGAGGCGGACCGCTCGACACCCGCTCGCCCTCGCCGATCCTGCTGCCGCCCGTCAACGCGATTTCATCATCCCTTCTCAGATCCTACTCGATCGAACCGTACAATGTGGCTCCGGCCTCTTCGGAAGGTTGCGACGGCGAGGGAGCCGCGCCGAACCCAGAAGCCGAAGGACTGGTGATACCGCCTCTCCCGAACCGCGACCTCCGCGTCCATCAATCCAGGAGTTCATCCATGCCGAGTCAGCAATTGCGACGCCGCTCCGGCTTTACCCTGATCGAGTTACTCGTCGTCATCGCGATCATCGCCGTCTTGATCGCCCTGTTGTTGCCCGCCGTCCAGGCCGCACGCGAGGCAGCCCGCCGCGCTCAGTGCACCAACAACCTCAAGCAGATCGCCCTCGCCGCCAACAACTACGAGTCGACCAACAACGGCCTTCCGCCCGCAGCCTGCTCCTCGCTCGACTATACCAAGTCACAGCCTTTCTACCGCGACAACTTCAGCAGCTTCGTCCGGCTGCTCCCGTTCACGGAGCAAGCACCGATGTACAACGCCGTCAACTTTAATATGACGTACGGGAATGTCGAGAATCGGACGGTCGCCGGCGTTCAACTGTCGATCCTCGTCTGCCCCAGCGACATCAACAACCAACCCCAGGTCATCAGCTCGGGCAACGGGTACCCGCCCTCCAACTGGGATGGACTCACCCCCTCGGGGATCGGCCAGTTTGCCTACTTCAGCTCGTACTCGGGAAGCCAGGGGACATTCTGGTCGAACTACTACATCGGCGCCAGGGGAGGCACCCAGGTCCAGTCGCAACAGAATGGCTCGATCATCATCGATCAGGCTGTCACGATCGCGAGCATAACCGACGGGACCAGCAATACGTTCATCTACGGGGAAAAGGCTCACGGCTACTTCGCAACCTACGATAAGAACTATCAGAATTGCGACACGGTCTGGAGCAGCGGCCTCTACTTCGACACGATGTTCACGACGACTTATCCGCCAAACCTTCCCACGGCGAATGCACCCGGGCTGACGCTCAATGGGACTCCGTCGTACTCTTACTATTATGCGACCGACGCGACGAGCTACCACCCGGGCGGCCTGAATTTCGCCTTCGTGGACGGCTCTGTCCGCTTCATCAAGAACACGATCCAGTCCTGGACGTTCATGACGGCGGCGGCGGATTCCTATGGCGATGCCATCCCCGACGGCACGACCTACAACGCCAGTACCATCATCTGGGGAGCCAATACGACTAACCCCTATCGATTTGGGGTGTATCAAGCCCTCTCCACCCGCAATGGCGGCGAGGTGATCAGTTCCGACTCGTACTGAAAGGGTGAGCGAGAAGCCCTCGCGAGGTGGGTCGAAGGCCGTAACGCGGCGTGAGGCCCACCGAGTTCCCCGGCGAATCCGGTGCGCCTCGCCTCGATCAATCGAGGTTCGATCCACCCTACTGAGCCGACCCGTCGTGTCTTCCCACACACCCTCGTTCTTCGGGGGCCGACCCCTTCCGATCGGCCCCATACCTCTTTTCCGGGCGAATCGTCGATGCGCACGATTTTGCTTGCGATCTCCGTCATCACCGGGGGGACTCTCATCGGCTGCGGCCAATCCGTGGTCGTGGAATCGCCCGTTCCTGCAACCAGCGAGCATCACGGCGGAATTCTGATCCCGCTCACGGACAATCAAGCCTATGTGGAACTCGTGAACGGAGACCGCCTGAAAAAAGGCAAGACGTTCGAAACGACGCTCGTGGCGTATTTGCTCCAACCCGACCAGAAAACCCCCTCATCCGAGACGCCGACATCCGTGGAGGTGAAAATCGGGACGGCCACCGGAGATCAAGTGGTCGCCCTCAAGGGGGCGCCGGATTCGGCCGATCCGCTCGGGAGTTCTCGCTACGTTTCGAAACCCGGCCCTTTCGAGCTGAACCAGACGGGTGGTGAAGTGACCGTGCAGGTCGGAGGCAAGACGCTTTCCGGGAAGTTCCGCGGCCCGCGATGAGGTCGTCCAACGAGGTCGTGCTCCAGGTAACGCCGCGATGAGCAACAGCGGCGACTTCTCGGTTTGGCGAGATGATCTTCGCCCCTCAACGGAAGAATGTCGCGGCTTCGCCGTAATAGTCCAGGTCGAGCGTTTTCGTGGCGGCGATGGACTCACTCAGGGCGGCCTCAACGATTCGGCCCTTCATCAGGGTCACGAGGGTGCCGTAGCGATGCTGGAGGACCAGCCGGCTGGCGGCCAGTCCCAACCGGGTGGCCAGGATCCGGTCGTAGGCGCTCGGCGGACCGCCGCGCTGGAGGTGTCCCAGAACCACGCAACGGGTCTCGAGCCGGGTCTGTTTCTCGATGGAATCGGCGATCACCGCGCCGATGCCTCCCAGCCTGGGATTGCCGAACGGATCGGGCGAATCATCCAGCGTGTACGGGCCGCGATCGGGGAAGCGGGCTCCCTCGGCAACGATCACGATCCCGTATTTCTTCCCGGCCGCACGCCGTCGAGAGAGGACTGCGATCAGGTGCGGCAAGTCGATCGGCACCTCGGGAACCAGGATGTAATCGGCGCCGACGGCGATCCCCGAGTAGCAGGCGATCCATCCCGAATGGCGGCCCATGGTCTCGACGACGACGATCCGTCGATGACTCTCGGTGGTCGTCCGGAGCCGGTCCACCGCCTCCGTGACGATGTTGACCGCCGTGTCGAACCCGAACGAGAAATCGGTCACCATCAGGTCGTTATCGATCGTCTTGGGCACACCGACGACGGGAAACCCGAAATCATTGTGCAACCGCAGCGCAACGCCCAGCGTGTCATCACCGCCGATCACGACCAGGGCATCCAGCGCCAGGCGCTGGAAGTTCTCGCGGAGTGCGGCCAGATCGGTCTCGGGATTGCGGTATGGATTGGTTCGTGAGGCGCCGAGGATGCTCCCACCTTGCGCGATGATGCCGTCGGTCTGGGCCGTCGAGAGAGGAGTCGTCATGTTCTGGACCAGGCCGCGCAGCCCTCCATGATGCCGACGCATGTCGCCCCTTCATTGGCGAGCTGTTGTACGACCGCGCGGATGACGGCGTTCAATCCCGGGCAATCGCCGCCGCCGGTGAGCAAGCCGACTTTCATCGCGTCAGGTCCTCCGAGCGGAGGCCGGAGACGAACCATGGAGCGGCCGGACGGTGTCCTCGTACATCACCGCGACTCCGATGGCTCCGACAACGCGGTCCCACTCGGATTCGAGCCTACCATGGAACGCCAGGGCCGGCCACCACGGTTTTGGATTCTCGATGGTGGATTTTGGATGGAGATACCGGACCCTTGCCCCATCCGGCAGCGAGAATCCCAGATCCCAAATTCCAACTCACGACGGCTTTGCCGCCGATCGCGGCGGGATCAGGACGCGTTCGACCCAGGTCGTGTCGACGTTACTTGAGATGAAGTCCGGGTGGCGGAAGACCCGTTTGTGCAGCGGGATGGTTGTCTGGACTCCCTCGATCACCAGCTCGTCCAGGGCGCGTCGCATCTTGGCCAGGGCCTCGAGCCGGGTCGGGGCATGGACGATCAACTTACCCAGCAGCGAATCGTAGTAAGGCGGGACGGAGTAGCCCACCTGGATGTGAGAGTCCCAGCGGACTCCGGGCCCTCCGGGTATTCGAAGCCCGGTGATCCGGCCCGGCGAGGGACGGAAGTCGTGGTCCGGATCCTCGGAGTTGATCCGGCACTGGATCGAATGCCCACGGATCGCGATGTCCTGCTGCGCAAACGGAAGCGGATCTCCTTCGGCGATCCGGATCTGCTGCCTCACCAGGTCGATACCCGTCACCATCTCCGTTACCGGGTGCTCGACCTGGATCCGAGCATTGACTTCGATGAAGTAGAAGTTGTTGGTGGAATCGACGAGAAACTCGCATGTCCCCGCGTTGACGTATCCGGCCGCCCGCGCCAGACGAACCGCAGCACCCCCCAGTCGGTCACGAACCTCTATTGGCAACGTCGGCGCAGGGGATTCCTCGACGAGTTTCTGATGACGTCGTTGCAGCGTGCAATCGCGGTCCCAGCAGTGCACGATATTGCCGTGAGAGTCAGCGAGGATCTGGATTTCGACGTGTCGGGGCCGATCGATGTATTTCTCGAGGTAAACACTGGGGTTCTTGAAGGCGGCTTCGGCCTCGTTGCGGGCCGTCTGGAGGGCGCCGACCAGATTGGCCTCATCACGGCAGACTCGCATCCCCTTGCCGCCGCCGCCGGCCGCGGCCTTGATGAGCACGGGGAACCCGATGGCCCGGGCCAGCCGCATCGCCTGGGAATCGTTGGTCACGATACCGTCGGAGCCGGGGACGCAGGCCACTTCGGCCTTGGAGGCGATCTCCTTGGCTTCGGTCTTCAGCCCCATCTTGCGGATCGCCTCGTGCGGCGGCCCGATGAATTCGAAACCGCTGGTGCGGCAGGACTCCGCGAAGTCGGGATTCTCGCTGAGGAAGCCGTAGCCGGGGTGGATGGCCTGGACGTCCGCCACCTCGGCGGCGGCGATGATGCGGGGCTGGTTCAGATAGCTGTTAACGCTGGGGCCCCGGCCGATACAGATCGCGCGGTCGGCCAAACTCAGGTAAGGCGCGGCCCGATCGGCCTGAGAATAGACCACCACGACCTGGATATCGAGCTCCTTGCAGGCGCGGATGACGCGTAGCGCGATCTCTCCGCGGTTGGCGACCAGGATTCGTTGAAACATCGTCGAAAAGGACCTCACAATCGCCGGTGCCCGGCTGGAGCCGCCGATTCCACGGGGGAAGGGGCGGTTGTCACCGCAATCCGACGTCGTCCGCCATCGACTTTGGGCCATCGGGCCCGAATCAGGCGGGAATCACGCGGAACAGCGGCTGGCCGAACTCGACGGGCTGGCCGTTCTTGGCCAGGACTTCGACGATCGTCCCCGAGACTTCGGCCGGGATCTCGGTAAAGACTTTCATCGCCTCGATGATACCCACGATCGATTTCGGATGGACCACGGAGCCGACCGTGACGAACGGTGGGGCATCGGGGGCGCTGGAGGTATAGTAGGTCCCGACCATGGGACTCTCGATCACGATCGTCTTGGAGGCCGCCGGCTCAGCCGCCGGCGCCGGCTCACTCCGCGGTGCGGGCGCCGCCTGCGGCGCGATGGCCTGGCCGGGAGCCTGGAGCGGCGGCAAAGCCGGTGGAGGGGAAGCCGTTTCCGGGCCGCGGCGTCTCAGGCGGATCTGCGCCGGCCCGTCCGTCAAGTCCAGCACCGCCAGATCATAGTGCTTCATGAGACGGACCAGGTAATGAATCCGCTTCACGTCGAAGGGATCCGCCGGCCCCGAAGCGTTTTCGGCCATTCGTTGACTCCGCGTGGGCAAGCAAGCGCCAGACTTCGCCTCGCATAGGAGGGACTCGAAAAGTGCGAACGAATCGATTCAAAGTCACAGATTCAAAAGAAGAAACGGATCCAAGGCCCCGTCCGCATCGGGCCTCACGTCTCTTGGGCTCGGAATCCGGTATTGTTCACACGATTCTTTCAGATTCCTTCAGCCTGGGGCAAGGACCACCCCGGTGAGATTGCGACAGCGGTGGGTCTATAGGATCCGAACGGATTCGAGCGATTTGGAGATGTGTGAGAGAACCTCGCAACCGTCGGGGGTCACCAGCACATCGTCCTCGATCCGGATGCCGCCCCAGTCGGGCTGATAGATGCCGGGTTCGACAGTCACCACATTGCCGGGCTCCAGGAGATCCTGAGATCCCCTGCGCAGACGCGGGGCCTCGTGGATGTCCATACCCAACCCGTGGCCGAGCCCGTGGTCAAAAAAAGCACCGAAACCCGCTTCCTCGATCACGGAGCGGGCTTGGGCATCGATCTCTTGGGCCTTCGCACCCGGCCGGATCGCGGAAATGGCGCGCTCTTGGGCTGCCAGGACGGTCCGATAAATCGTCTCGAAAGTCGGAGTGACCTTACCCGTGACGAGGACCCGCGTCAAGTCACTTTTATACGGCTCTCCGGAGGCTCCCCAGTCGATGAGGACGAAATCGTCGTCTCCGATGCGGGCCGTGGAGGTCGGCCGCGCGTGAGGCAACGCGGCCCGTGCGCCGACGGCGACGATCACCGGAAAGCTCGATGCCGTGGCACCGCAACGCCGCAAGTAACCTTCGAGGGCGTCGGCGACGTCCTTCTCGCAGTCGCCCGTGCGTAGGCCCGCGCGCAGCATGGCGAAAGCGCGCTCGGCACAGCGAACGGCCGACCGGATCGCCGCGATCTCTTCGTCGTCCTTGACCCGCCGGAGTGCCTCGACCCACCCTCGCACGCCGGTGATCGCCATGCTGGGAACCGCGTTGCGGATTGACTCGTACTCGGCTACCGTACAGCTTGTCGCCTCGAAGGCGAGGCGACGTACACCCATCCTGCCGGCAACATGAGCGATCGCCCCGGTCAACTCCTGGTTCGAGGGCCTGATATACGTCTCCAGGCCCGGACATTCCTGGGCGAGCTGCGTCGTGAAACGACCATCAGAAACGAGGATGTCCCGTTCGAGACTGACCAGGAGGACCGACGAATCGCCCGTGAAACCCGTCAGGTAGCGAACGTTCGTCGGCGCGCTCACCAGGAAGGCATCGGCGTCGGTGGACGCGAAATTGCGGCGCAACCGCTCGCGTCGATCAGTGACTCTCATGGGGCATCAAGTCCTCAAGTCCTTGAGTCCCCAGGTCAAACACCCGAGGACTCGAGCACCTTGTACGGATGGCGACTTCGCGTGGAAGGATTACCAGTCTCCTCCACCGCCCCAGTCTCCTCCGCCATCGCCGCCACCCCAGTCTCCACCGCCGCCGCCCCAATCACCGCCATTATCGCCACCGCCCCAGTCGCCTGCGCCGGTGTCGCTGCCGCTGCCATCGTCCCACGAGGCACCGCGACCGCCGTTGTCCTCGGCGCCGACGATCTCATCCCCCTGATCGGTGACGCCGGCCGCGGGGTCATCTGGCGGATAGGCGGTTCCGGCAGATGTCATTTGACCGTGCCTTCCCGACATCTGGTCATACAGCCAGTTGCCCGCGATGGCGCCACCCAGCCCACCCAGGAGCCCGGAGAAGAATCCGCCACCCCGACCGCCGTAACCCGGTCCACCGCCGTAGCCTGGACCGCCACCGGGGCCCATCCCCGGACGCGGCATCCCCATCCCGCCCATCTGGTTGGGGTAGCCGGCGCCCTGCGAGCGCCCGAAAAGACCTCCCAGAACCCGGAGGACAATCAGGACCGCGAGGATCCCGAGTCCGATGAGGAGGAAGGTACCAAGGGTCGATGAGCCGCCGCCCGCACGCCGGGCTGCGGGCCCGCGCGCGGCGGCCGGCGGTGCGTGGGCATGCGCGGACTTGACCCCTCGCAACGCCTCCTCGATCGCCTGGGCACCTTCTACCAAGCCTTCATCGAAGTTCTGGGTCTTGGCCCCCTTGGCAAACCCCGCGATGAACGCATCGCGGATGGCATCTCGCTTCTCGATCGGAAGCACCCGCGCCAGCCGCTCGCGGATCAGCGTCTCGGAAATGACATGTTCGCGCCGAGAAATCAGGATGTAAATTCCCTCATCGTGGATCTGCTGATCTCGTCGCTTCGCGAGCTGGTTGATCGCACGTTCCCTCTCCTCCCGACTGGATTCCTTGGTCAGGCTGGGGATCGCCTTGATGGTCTCGATGACAACGGGAACGCCGGTCGATTGTTCCAGGCGGTCGAGCCGAGTTCGCGCCTCCTGCACCGCTTTGGGACTGAACATCGCCGCTTGATCGCGAATGTCCGAGGCCCGGGCCGATGCCCCGTTCAGCCCAACGACAAACGCTAGCGGTATTGCAAGCAACCATCGAAAAGGTGTCATGATAGGGTTGTCCTCTTGAAGGTGGAAGTCTCAATCAGCCATGTGTTTCGGTGAGGCGGTCGGTTGATTCGCCCTCGGCTCGCCCCTCTTGGGAGCCAGACGCCGCGAGTTCGGATCTTGGCCTCTCCAGGAGTGTTCGTTCTTCAGGGTGTTTTCTCAGTCACGATGCCATCATGGACGACCCGAGGCATCTTGACTATCAGCTTGATTGTCATGATTCCGAGATGTCCTCGAATCGCGTGATCGCGACCACATCGTCCTGGCGGATCAGCACGCGTTCGCGGTTCCGTCGGATACCGAGACGTGCCGAGTCATAGACGTAGACTTCGCGAGTGGCGGTGCTGTCACGGAAATCATGCAGGTCGGCGTCGCGCAGCTCGAAATAGTGCTCATCACGAGCGATCAGCGTGCCGAGGCAGACGTAACTCGACTTGAGGTCGACCACGACGACCTGACCGAGCAACGATTCCAGCAGGGGTGAAGTCTCCCGCGATATCATGAAGTGGCCCTGAAGCAACGGGGAATCGAATCGGGGATCAACCGCCAACGCGCCGACGTCCGGTCGGCTCGAAGCTGCCTTGACGAATTCTAGGGCCTGGTCTACCGTGCCGCCACCGTTTCCAACGGAATCGGTCAATTCCTTTCCCACGACCGTCGGGTCGGTCCTATCTCCCGGCGGCGGCATTGAGGCGTTCACGACGCTGAGGACAGGTCCTTCGAAGACTCGGAGCCGGTCCCTATTGCGTTCGCGCCTGTGAGGGAACCAGGGCACATGTCGATCAGCAAAAGACGATTCGTGGCCACCGGACTGTCGGTTGCGGCATCCTTGGCACTGGTGATGGGCGTCGGGGCGGTGACGGAAGAGCCAGCCCCTGGAGACCCGCCCGCGACCGGCCGGGCACCGGTTCGTCGGGAGGAATTCCTGCTCCTGACCGATGGTCGCATGATCCAGGGAGTCATCTCGCGAGAGGGCTCCTTGTACGTGGTGAAGCAGAGGCTGGGAATCATGAGATTCCCCAAGAAGCTGGTGGAAGGGTCGTACGGATCGATCCGCGACGCCTATCGCCACAAGGAGGAGCGGCTGCCCGAGGATGATCCCGCGGAGCGCGTGAAGCTGGCCCGATGGTGCTTGAATATCCACCTGACAGCAGAGGCCAAGGAACAGCTCGTGAAGGTGCTCGCAATCAGCCCGGACCATGGGCCGGCCCAGGCCATGCTGGCCAACCTGGAGTATTCGGAGAAGCGGCCGGCGACCGAGTTCGATCCGGAGGTACGCCAGACGGCTGCCGAGGAGGTCGCCGAGGACAATCCGCGTGCGCTGGATTCGGCCGTCTTGCGGGGCGCAGAGCGCGGAATGGGGCTTACCGGAATGCCAGTGATCTTCAATCTCCCCAAACCCCTGGCGATCCAACGCGCCGTGGAGTTCGCACGTTATATCCAGCCCGTGCTCCAACTCAAGTGTGCCAAGTGCCATAACGCAGGATACGAAGGAATGTTCCAGCTCGTGCCGATCACCACGCCTCGTCAGCAGTCGCCCGAACGCGCTCCGGGCGAACCTCGACGCCACTCTTCGGCTGGTGGACCCGGAGAATCCGGCCAAGAGCGAGTTGCTCTCCAGCACGCTCCGAGCTCACGGCCTCGGGTCGAAGAAACAGCCGATCTTCACGGGTTCGAATGACCGGGCCTACCGGATCCTCGCGACCTGGGTTAATGGCCTGCGTCCACCGCAATACTTGAATGCCGGCACCAGGGCCGGTAATTCACCGGGCTCCGAGCCGGTCGAGGTCTTCGGTTCCGACCGCAGTCGTCCCGCGGGATCGTCACTGGACGCCGTCGTTTCCGGCATGAAGCCCGGTCGTGGCGAAGGCGCGCGGATGCCGGCCGCGGCCGCCAACCCCAACACCTCCGCCGCTTTCCGATACCGGCCCGGTCAGGGATTGCTGCCCGAAGATCTGCTCCAGGCCGATCCGAAGGAATTCCCCCTCCCGTATCTGCTGGGCGGGCCCAAGCCAGCACCCTCGGTCAAGACCGTGCCTCGACCACAGAAACGTGCCAGCTCGGCGCCCTCCGGGGATGAGGCGAATGCCGCCTCATCCCGGGGCCAGCCGGCGCCCGGGACCACGGACACGATACCGGCGCGGTCCTCGGATTCGTCCAAGATTGCCCTGACGAATGCGGACCCGGAAGCGGTGAAGAAGCCGAAGAAGACAGTCAAGATCGACCCGGCCATCCTGGAAAAGCTCCTTCAACGGAACGCCAACCGAGTTCCCAAGGCCGAGCCATAAACGCATCGTGGACCTCGCGATTCTGGCGATCATCCGAGCGGGAGTCATCTTGGAGCGAATGAACGAGTTGCGGAGGATTGCTCGGACGGCTACCCGCCAACTCAACTTGAGGGCCGCTCACCATCGGGGGCTTGGCCTGGACCTTCCGGTCGTGGTCCTCCGCCGGGACCTGCCGGCCGTCGCCGGCCTCCCGGGGGACCGAAACCGCCTGGTCCGCCGCCACCGGGCGGGCCGAAACCACCGGGTCCCCGCCGGCGCATCTGGATGAGTTGTTTCCGTTGGTCGTCGTTGAGGATCTTCTCGAGCCTGGCATCGACCTCTTTCTGGAGGCCCGCGAGCTGGTTCTTCTGCTCGGGGGTCAGTCTGAGACGGTCCTGGACCATCGCGGGAAGGATCTCACCGGGGCGCGGCGGACCGCCGAATCCCGGACCTCCTGGAGGGCCGAATCCTCCTGGACCGCCCGGCGGCCCGAAGCCGGGTCCGCCCCGAAGGTCCGCGTGCTCCTTCTCTGCCAGGGCGGTCAGCTCCGACTTCGTGACCCTCCCGTTCTTGTCGGCGTCTGCTCGATCGAACAACCGGAGCAGCCGATTGTCGGTCACTTCGCTCCGGATCAGATAGCCGTCCTTGTTGGCGTCGAAGGCCAGCATCCGCGATACCAGATCATCGGCATCCTCTTGCTTCGAAAACCCACGCCCAGGCCCGGCGCCGGGCCCTTCAGGTGGTTGCGCGATCGCGGCCTGCGCTGCGCACAGCCAGCCGACAAACGCGATCGTTCCAGTGCGGCTTCCCATGAGGTTCCTCCACGGTTTCGAGTTTCCAGCGGGTTCTCAGCCTCGTACCCGACTCTCAACGATCTGGGCGCCGGCGCGACGACAACACGCGCTCGTCGGGTGTCCGGCCGAGGATGATGTCGAAGTTCGCGGACAACTCCCCGATTTTCGACCCCTTGATCGGCCGGAACTCCGTCATCAGCAACTCGCGGTCGAAGATGCTGATCCCCTCGAGAACGACGTGATCCACCAGGTTGCCAGGGTGTCCGGCGATGTTAATCTGGGAGGTGAGCAGCTCCCGGTCTCCCTTCTTCACCTTGAAATGAATGTGCGGGGCCGGCCGGCCGGGATACGGCACCGGCTTGATGGTTCGGAAGCGGTACTCGCCGGTCGAGCCGGTGGTGAACTTGCCGAAACCCTGAAAGTTCTTGTCGCGCTGGTCGGCCTTCGACTCGCTGTCTCCTGTGTGGAGATACACTTCGTTCGCGTCACACTGCCAGATCTCGATGGTAACGCCGCGCATCGGGCTGCCCGAGGCGGTGAGCACCCGCCCGGTCAGGTGCGTGATTTCACCCACGGCGGGGGTTGTGCTGTCCTTGACCAGGATCAGGTCGTTGTCCTGGTCGAGAGGCAGCCTGTCGGGATAGAACGGGCCTTCGGTGCGGGAAGGCGTGACGGCGAGCTGTTCGGCGAACAGCCCCGTGGTCGTGAAGAACGCCGCACCGCTGGCGCAGGCACCAAGGAAGAGTCGTCGGCTCGATCGGTCGAGTTCAGGCTTCATGACAGGGTCTTTCCGTCGGGGAAGTAGCTGGTCAAACGCCGCAATACACTGAGTAACGTAAGGTGGAGCGATTCGGAGACAGCACGACCGACAGGAGGAACGTGATCGGGAACCCCCCTCGTTGTAACGCGACGGAGCAAGTCGTTATGCTTGGGAGTCAGGGAAACGGGCTCTGTCAGCAGTGACCGACCGGGCCGAGATCACGGGGCCGTGTCATGTGGCCTGATGCGACCGAAACGCAAGCCATGCTGGAACACGCGGCGCAGGATGAGCCGTCGGCCGTCGATCGGTTGCTGGCGTGCCATCGCGAGCCATTGCGCCGCATGATCGCTGTCCGGCTCGATCGGGCCGTGGGACGTCGCGAGGATGCCAGTGATGTGGTGCAGAGCGTCCTACTGGAGGCCAGCCGGCGCCTCGCCGACTACCTGCGCAACCCGGCGTTGCCGTTCCAACTCTGGCTCAGGCAGATTGCCCTCGACCGATTGATCGACGTTCATCGGCGTCATCGCGTGGCCGCTCGCCGGAGCATCGACCGCGAACGGCCCATTGCCGCCAACGAGTTCCTCGACCGCTCTTCGCTCGACCTCGCCGCGGAACTGCGCGACCAGGGTGCGACTCCAGCGGCCGAGGCCATCCGCCGCGAGCTGGCCGAACGGTTCCAGGCGGCGCTTCAGGAACTTGGGGAGGATGACCGCGAAGTGCTGCTGCTTCGGCACTTCGAGCACTTCTCGAATGCGGAGGCCGCACGGGCCCTGGGCCTGAGCGAGCCGGCCGCCGGAATGCGCTACCTGCGAGCCTTGCGACGGCTGCGCGCCGTCCTGGGTACGCCACCGAGTCAGGCGGGATGACCATGGAATCCGCGCCCTTCCCAGCCTCTAGAGCGACGGTGGACGATCAGCTCGCCCGCCTCCTGGCCGAGATGGCCGAGCAGCTCGGTCAGGGTCGAGATCCCGACATCGACGCGGTCGTCCGTCAGCATCCCGAGATCGGCGAGGAACTGCGCGAACTTTGGCTGACGGCCCAGGTCGCCGAAGAACTGGCTCGCACGGTCGAATCGAACGCCACGGCAACGTTCCCGCGCACGACGCGTTTCGGCCCAGACGAACCGTCCGAGGAATTGGCCTCGCTGGGACGCATCGGCGGCTGCGAGCTCCTGGAAGAGCTCGGCCGGGGCGGCATGGGCGTCGTCTACCGCGCCCGACAGCCGGGCCTGGGACGGATCGTGGCGCTGAAGATCCTGCTCCACGCGTCAACGGCCTCGCCGCTGGATGTGGCCCGTTTTCGTGCGGAGGCGAGCTCCGCGGCCCAGCTCGATCACCTGCACATCGTCCCGGTCTTCGCGGTGGGCGATCACGAAGGGCAGCCGTATTTCCTCATGAGGTTGATCGAGGGTCAGTCCCTGGCTCGACGGCTCGCCGACGGTCCCATCCCTCCGAGGGAAGCGGCCACGTTGCTCGCTCCGATCGGCCATGCGGTGGATTATGCTCATCACCATGGCGTCCTCCATCGCGACCTCAAGCCCTCAAACATCCTCATCGATCATGAGGGACGGCCTCACGTGGCCGACTTCGGGCTGGCCAAGCGGCTCGACGCAGGACCCAGCCTCACGTCACCGGGGGCCATCGTGGGAACGCCCGGCTACATGGCGCCCGAACAGGTCGTGGGAGGCGGTCGCGGCCGGATCGGACCGGCCAGCGACGTCTACAGCCTGGGTGCGATCCTCTATCAGATGCTCACCGGCCGTCCGCCGTTCCAGGCCGCCACGGCACTCGACACGATCTTCCTGGTCCTGGAACAGGAGCCGCTGCCGCCTCACCTGCTCAACCCGAGGGTGGACCGAGACCTCGAACTCATCGCCTTGAAGTGCCTCCAGAAGCCGGCCGATCTCCGCTATCCCTCGGCGTCCGCGCTGGCCGGCGACCTGGAAGCCTACCTGGCCGGCGAGCCGATCTCGGCTCGATCTGGGCGGATCTCGGCCGTCGTCAGCCGCGCCCTTCGCGAAACCCACCATGCGGCCGTGCTGGAGAACTGGGGCCTCCTCTGGATCTGGCACAGCGTGGTGGTCGTTCTGCTCTGCGTGATCACCAATCTCCTGCAAGAGCGAGGCGTGACCTCGCCGGGACCTTATCTGCTCATCTGGACGGGCGGTTTCAGCACCTGGGCCCTCATCTTCTGGACGCTGCGCCATCGCGGCGGCCCGGTGACGTTCGTCGAACGGCAAATCGCCCACGTCTGGGGCCGCCAGTATGATCGGCTGCTCCTTGCTGTTCGGGATCGAGATGCTGCTCGGCCTGCCGGTGCTGGCGCTGTCGCCGGTGCTGGCGGTGCTCAGCGGGATGGTCTTTTTCATCAAGGCCGGCATCCTTTCCGGCACCTTCTACTTCCCGGCCGCGGCGATGTTCCTGACCGCCGGCTTGATGGCCATCTGGCCCCGGTTCGGGCTGACGCTCTTCGGCGTCGTCTCCGCGGCAGGTTTCTTCGTGCCCGGCCTGAAATACCACCGGCGTCGCGTCCGCGCGGCCCGCGCGGCCGGGCTCCCGATGAAGAAATCGGCGGACGCCGGTTAATCCCGGCCGATCTTTGCGGTTCCCTCCTGTAGTAGCAGATCACGAATTCCGATCGCGTCGTCGCCGCCTCAGGTGGATGAACGCTCGGTTTGTCGCCAAAGGAGAGGAACCATGTTGCGTACGCAATTACGATCCGGCCTCGCGCACGTGGGTATGGCCCTGCGCGAGCCCGAAGAGTTCGCCCGCCGATGGCATGAGGACGAGGTCCCGTATTCCTGGTGGGTCTTCGCCGCGCTCGCGCTGACGGCGATCCTCGGCACAACCACCTATGGTTTGACGATGGGGCTGCTCGGCGGGCCGCGCGTCATCGTCCGGGATGGCCTGCTCTGCACGATGGCCGCCGGACTGTCATGGGGAATCGCCCTGCCCTCGCTCTACATCTTCAACAGTCTCTCGGGCTCGCGGCTCCGCGCGAGCACCACGTTGCTGGCCGCCCTCGTGACCACGAGCTGGGGCGGCCTCGCGATGATCGCGTCGATCCCCATCAATTGGTTCTTCACCGCGGCGTTGGCGGACCTGGTGGCGGACCCGTCCCGCGTCGCCTGGCTGGTGCCGCGCGGTCAATCTCGTCGTCTTCACCGGAGTCGGTGTGTCCATGGTCGACATCTTCGGCCGGGTCATGGAGGTCCTGGAGCCCCGGCGCGGGCGTTGGCCCGTTCTGTGGCTGGCGGTGGTCTCGGCGATCGGTGGGGAGCTGTTCTACGCCTTCGGTCTCTTCGAGTTCGTGTTACGCGTGTGATTTCGGAAGCCTTGATCAACCTCCAGCACAAGACAGGCGAGGAAGGGAACCATGCAGACCCTGACACTCGGGGAACCGGCTGCCCAGTCGTGGGTGGTCGGCGAACCCAACGACAATCTCCGGACGATCGAGCTGGTGGATCTGATACTCAAGGACCGCCGGCGTCTCGATGCCCTGATCCGCGATGAGTCGCGCGCACCTGATCTGATTCCCCGGCTCCTGGCGCTCGCCCTGCTGGGATTCACGATCTTTGGAATCGCGGCCACGTTGATCGTGAACCTGGTTTCGACGCTGCCTCCCTGGGTGCCGTCGGCGCGATGGTCCGACGGCACGTGGGCGAGCCTGACCCTGGCGTATGTGGTGGGGCTGGTAGCGGCCACCGGCGTCTGCCTGCCGAGCTTCTACTTCTACGGGCTGCTCGCGGGCGTCAAGTTGTCGATGCTCCAGGCGACGGCTCACGCGGTCAAGTGCCTGTCCGTCACCGCGGTGGTGCTGGTCGGGGCCCTGCCGATCTACGTGGCCGTCTCCCTGGGGATGACCGTCTTCTCGGCCCCGGCCGAGTGGATGCGGTGGACGATCGCCGTAGGGCTGGCGCTGCCGTTCCTGGCGGGACTCTGGGGCGTCCGTTCGCTGTTCGTGGGTTTCACGGATCTGGCCGACACCCTTCCAGCCTGTCGCCAGGCCCGCCGCGCAACCTTCCTGCGCCGACTGACCCTGGCCTGGTCGGTCTGCTACACCACGGTCACACCGGTGATGATCTACTGGCTCTGGACCCGCCTCGCCGGCTGAAGGCCGGTCCGAGTCGCCCAGCCTTTGACGAGGAGCGCGGCCATGGGATTTAGCGTGACGATCATCTTCTACCTACTGATCGGCCTGGGTGTGGCGACGGCGGTATTCCTGTCGGATTCCCGCCGCAGCCGCGGCTCGGCGGCGTTCCGGGTCGCAACGGCCGCGGTCTTCTGGCCGTTGTACTTGCCGATCCTGCTCTCGGGACCGCGACCCGAATCGATCGCCGAAACCACACGCGATCCGAGCGATGGCGATGCCATGGCGCAAGCCATCGCCCAGGTCGAGACCGAATTGGAACTGGCCCTGGCGAGTCTCGACGGCTGGGTCGAGGACGTCCTGGCTCATGAGACCGACTGTTTTCACGAGTTGAGTACCGCCTGGCGCGCCCAAGCCGAGCGGATTCGCGAGATGGACCGCCTGCTCGCCCGAGCGGAGCCTGCGAGGCGCGAGCCGATGCCCGCGGCCTCGGGACCGGAGGCCAGCGACCGCTGCCGCCAGAGCGAGCAGTCCCGGCGGGCGAACCTCGACCGGCTCCGCCAGGTTCGGGGCCGCGCGTATGAAGACCTGATGGGTACCTTGGCGTGGGTCCGGGAACTGGTCTCGATGATCCACCTGGCCAAGTACACCGGGGCGCCCGCGTCCCGGGCCGAGGAGCTGGTGGCCCAGATCGCCACCGCCATCGAAGGCATCTCGGCAATCACCTGGCAGGACGCCCAGCCCGAATTTACCGTTCGGCCATCTCGGCCGGCTTCCCTTCCGACGTCTTCCCCGGAGGAGATCCTTCCATGCGACTATTCCGCCGCGTCGGCGACATCATCGCCGCGAATCTGAATGACCTGGTCAACCGGTTCGAGGATCCGGAAGTGATGCTCAAGCAAGCGATCCGAGAGATGGCGACCATGATCGAGGATGCGACCGCCGCCGCAGCCCGTGCCATCGCCGGCGAACGCCTGCTGGCCCGAGACCTCTCGGACCACGAGCAAAAGGCCCGGCGCTGGCAAACTCGGGCCGAAGCGGCCGTTCGAGACGGTGATGACGACCTCGCTCGCCAGGCGATCGCCCGCGTACTCGAGCATCAGGCCATGACCCTGGCACTCGCCGAGCAACAATCGTCGGCCGAGCGGACGGCCCAGGCCCTTCGCAGTCAGATCAACGCCATGCGGGCCAAAGAGGCCGAGGCCCGACGGAAGCTCGCCAGCCTCTCGGCCCGACGTCAGATGGTCGAAGCCGGTCGCGCCTTGCGGGGGATGACCTGCTCCTCCTCGCGAGGAACCAACGGCTTCGCTCGCTTCGAACGAATGTCCCAGCGGATCGATCAGGCCGAGGCGGAGGCCCGGGCCCTGGCCGAACTCCACGAGAGCGGCGAGACCGATCTGGAGGCCGACATCGCATCGCGCGAGCACGCCCGGCGCGTCGAGGACGAGCTCGCCACGCTTAAAGGGCGACTCCGGACCTCCCGGGAACCTCCCGATTAGAGCGCGGCCCGGATGGGTCGCGCCCACCACGGTGCTCGCGCGGATCGTCCGAAACCCGATCGCGTCGTCCCCGAGGTCCGTGCTCCTGAGAACAGGTGAGATAACAGGTGGGCCAACCGGACCCTCAATTCATCGGCGTCAATATGATATATAAAATATGAAAATATTAGAGTTATTATTGATACTAATGACGTTCGTGCGTGAACCTCTCTGGAACCCCTGGCTGCGCCGGTGGCCCGGTCCGATCGCTTGACATCGGGCCTTCCTGTGACTATTGTCAGAGTAGATATGACGTTTGTCATAGGTTCAACTTGTATTCGGGGGAGCGATCATGGACACTCCTACATCGCGCGACGAGGACATCCTGGTCATTTCTGATGATGCATGCGATACCGGGGTCGGAATCGACGGACCTACTTCGTGGAACGAGGACATCCTGGTCATTCCTGAAGAATCGAGGTCTGATCGGGCGATCAGGCATCACTGGCGCCTGGTCCGCGCGGTCGGCACGGTTGTGGTCGCGGCGCTGGCGTCATGGTTTGTGGCTGCATGGATGGTCGTGCCTGTTGTCCGTGAGTCTCGGCGCAGGCAGTGCCATGAGTACCTGCATCAGCTCGGGCGGGCGTTGCACGAGTACCACGAGGTGCAGGGGCACCTACCCGCTCCGGCGCTGGCCGATCGCGACGGCAAGCCGCTCTTGAGCTGGCGCGTCGCGATCCTGCCGCAACTCGGCTACCAGTCGCTCTACGATCGGTTCCATTTGGATGAACCGTGGGACAGTCCCCACAACCGCGCCCTGATCCCACAGATGCCATGGGAACTTGCGTGTCCCGAAGGCCCGACGCGCCAGAAGGGTCTGACGGGATACCTGGTGGTCGTCGGGCCGAAGGCCGAACTGGGAATCGTCAACACGGCGTTCGAACCGACGCGCGGGCCGGATTTCACCGAGTTTTGGGACGGGACGTCGAACACAATCCTGGTCATGGAGACTGACACCCTGGTCCCCTGGACCAAGCCCGAAGATTTGAAGTGGACTCAAGATGGGCCATTGCCCCGCCTGGCCAACTCTCATGCCGGCGGCGCGCCCGTGCTGCTCGCCGACGGGTCGGTCCGGTTTCTCAAGATCACTCTGGAGCCCGCAACCCTCCGAATCCTTCTCACCAGGAACGGCGGCGAAGTCGTCAGCAGCGCTTGATAATGCGAGCCAGCTCCGGGCGTGTCCCGGCTCCGGGGTTCGCCGCATCCCATCGCCGCGTCACGGCCTTGGCCAAGGCGCGGTACTCGGCCTCGCACTGCGGATCGTCCCACAAGCGTTCGAACGTGGCGACCCAGGGGGCCACCTCGAGTGGGGTGGGGATCGCGAGATTCGTCGGCATGCTCCGTTCGGGGATCGTGAACGCAAATCCCGCGTCGTCCAGTGTTTCTGGCAAGGCACCCCGGTCGCCGGCCAGTACGGGATGCCGTTGGCCATCGCCTCCACCGCGACCCCGGCCCGGCGACTCTCGCCAGCCCGATGGCATCAACACCGCCCGGCTGATCCGGTAGATGTCGCGCGGCTCGGGCGTGTTGGGTATCCGGTTCAGGTTGGTCAGGTCCGAGAGATCCACGGGCAGCCGGGCCAGCGAATCCGACGTCCACCGGCCCTCGACGACCAGCAACGGGATATTGGGCCGCCGACAGTCCAGTTCCAACGCGATCCGGGCGAAGGCCGTGAGGCCGTTCTCCGGCTGCGGGTTGGCGAATGTGACATAGCGCGGGTCGAGGTCCTCGGCAATGGCCCGGTCGAGTCGGATCGGATCGGAGATCACCGGCCCGTCCAGGCCGATCCGGCGCCGGTGGAATTGCCGCGAAGTCTCCGAAGGGAAGAGGACGGTCGAGGTCTCCTGGAAGCCGCGGCAGTCGTTTCCACCTCCAGCAGCCGCATCGCCTTGCGGACGATCTGGGACGGACCTCATCGTGCGTCTCGGCGACCTCGGTCCACGAGTCGCTGACGCGAATGTTCGGCTCGAACCGGCGGTGGATCGTGACATCGATGTGCGGATCGAGCGCCGGACTCGGCACGGCGCTGGACTCGCGCCGGCAGATCGGTGCCGTTCCCGGCGAAGCTGACGCGATACGGAGTCTGTGAGATGATCATGGGTGGGACACCTGGCTCTAGATGCTCTGACGTCGTCCAGCATCGTCGTCACCAGCACGATCTCGTCGACCCGGAATCCCGGCTGTTCCACTTTGAACCGCAGCTCGAGGACCGCCAATTGATCAGGCATTTGCTCATAAGTCTCCTCGTCCATCAAGTCGGGCCGCGCCGGCTTGATCCAGATCACCACATGGTCCTAGATCCCCAACTGCCGGCCCCGGCGGAAGTCGCGCTTTCGAGTCTGGTGCATCCGGAACAGGCCATCCGCCCCCCGTCGCGTCAGGCCCACGATCCCAAAAAACGAGGCGAAAACCCGGTCTCCCAGGACGATCTCGTCAGCCTCGAGTCGATCCCCGAGCTGGCGGAACAGCGCCGGCTCGCCCGTCTCCTTTCCCCGGTACGGCCCCACCGCCAGGTCGCGCACTAACCCCGTGGCCAGCGAGATCAGCACCACGAGTCGGGCCAGCGGAAACCCCAGCCCCACACCCTGGGAACGGGACTGGGGAAGACGCGCTGGTTCCGGTCAGGGGAAGACGCCGCCGCTGAAGGTAAGGGCACCGACAAGAGCCGCTGCGATCAAACTGATGGCGAGCGTGTAGGCCGCACTCGCCCAGAATTCGTCTGCATTGCGGGCGGCGAAACCTACGGCGAGATAGAGCACGACAGCCATCAACTGAGCGAGGGTGAAGCGGAGAAGAGTCATCGGCGTTCTCAAGGATCGAGATACGAAGTCACCAGGTCCGAGATCCGCTCATCTACCTGCCCGGACCGTCCTCTCCCAGTTCGAGCGATTCACGGTTGGTTTGCTCACAGACGAGGAGCACATCGGATTGACGCGAGGCTGGGAGTGATCATTCCGGGCCGCAACATGCTGGCGGACCCGTACTATCACCGATCGCATAAGGTGCTCGGCAGTTCAGTCGCATTTGGCCGATTGATCGTAGCCGGCGATACAACGACGCCTCTACCGATCATCGCCACCAGATCCACGTGGCTCCCCGGTCTGGACCATCTTTCGATCTTCGTAGAGTTGATACAGGAGCAACCCTCCAACGCTGACGACCTCATCGCCCTCACGGACACCTTGCTCGACGATCACATGCTCGTCCTTCTCTTGCGCGAGCACGACCGAATGCCTCTCGAACACATCGGCTTCCGCTTTTGCCTTCAAGAAGACGTAATACCGGCCATCGGCTACAATCAAGGCAGTCCGCGGGATGACCGCCCACCCTGGCTTGGGCGGGATCTCCAGCATGCCGCGCACGAGCATGTCCGACTTGAGGTGGCCCTCCCGATTCGGGATGGATGTGCGGATCCGCACGGCATGCGTCCCGGGATCAACCCGATTGGAGATGTATTCGACGCGCCCGTGGAGCTTCTCGGTCATGAAGGGAAACTGGATCTCCCAGGACTGCCCCATCCGCACCTGATCGAGGTCGCTTTCGAAGACGTTGCCCCAGACCCAGAGATGGTCCAGGGGCGCAATGGTCAGCAGTGTGTCGTCTTTGTCGTAGAGATTACCCACGACAACGTCGCGAGCGATGATGATGCCGCTGGAGGGTGAGCGGAGCGTCATCCGGGCCTTCTGCGAGGGGATCTCGTCCTCGATTTTCCCAACCTCCGCTTCGGTGAGGCCGTAGATGAGGAGTTTATCGCGGGACACTGCGTACTCGCGTCGGCTCTTCATCTCATCGTTGCAAGTCTCGAGGAACTGCTGTTGTGAGATGGCGTTCGACTTGGCAAGCGGCTCGCGGATATCGACCAGTCTCTTGTCGTAGAGCCACTGGACGTGCTTGATCTCGTAGGCGCCCTTGGCCTCGGCCAGTTCTGTGCTGTAGAAGTCGATGAGCTTGTCGCCCTTACTGACGATCTGTCCGACGGTCATGTAGACCTTGTCAACACGGCCCTGGAACAGAGGGCGGATTTTCAGCAAGCTATCGGAATCGTATTCCGTGGTGCCGAGCAACTCCAGTCGGATCGGTTCGACCTGGGGGACGACATGCGACGTCGAGATGCCCATCGCCTCTCGCATGTGACCCCTGAGCTTAACGAGCCCGTCCCAAGGCTGGCGATCTGTCGGCAGGGCGGGTTTACTGAGGGCAGGAGTCGCCACAGGGACCCGCACGACGGCCGTCTTGATCGCTCTCCAGAAGTCTTGAGCACGGGACGGATACGCCACGACGCCGGCGCACACACCGGCAGCCGCGAGGCAGAGAGCCGCCGCTGCGAGCCTTTTGTACCAGGTCCTTGGCCATCTGGTGGCAGAGACGGGCTCGGGCATTTCCGTTTCCTGGTACGTTTGGGGGTGAGCCATTGATGGTATTGCTTTCATATGGTCCCTTCCGTTTCAGCCACCCGACCCCTCGGGGCAGGGAAGTAGCTGTAGAGCACTGGCATGAGGTATCGCGTCAAGAAGAGCGTACAGAGCATCCCCCCGACTACGACGATCGCCAACGGCTTCTGGGCCTGCGAACCGATCGAGGTGGCCAGGGCGGCTGGAAGTAGTCCCAGGGCGGCTGTCAGCGAGGTCATCACCACGGGGCGGACCCGTAGTTCCGCTCCACGGAGAATGGACTCGCGGACACTCATGCCCTCGGCCCGCATCTGGTTGAAGTACGAGATCAGCAACACGCCGTCCTGCACGGCCACACCGAAGATCGAGATGAAACCCACCGCCGCCGAGATGCTGAACGGCGTGCCGGTCAGCCATAGGGCAAGGACTCCCCCGATCGCGGCTTCCAGGACATTACACATCACGAGCAGGGCATCTTTCGTCGAATTGAACGTTGTATATAGCAAGCAGAGGATCAGCATGATCGAGACCGGCACGATCCACATCAATCGCTTATTCGCCTGCTCCATCTGGGCAAATTCTCCCGACCACACCATCCGATAGCCCGGCGGAAGCTTGATCCCCGCTTGCGCGTCGTTAACCTTGCGATGGGCCTCATCGATGGTCGAGGCGAGGTCGCGGCCCCTCACGCTGAATTTGATGGGCACGAATCGGCGGTTATTCTCCCGGTAAATGTATGAAGCCCCTGGGTTGTGAGGGACGATTTTGCTCAGATGCGACATGGGGATGCGGGCCCCCGGCTTACCCGCGGGACTGGGGATGTTGACTGGAATGCGAGCGATATCGCCCGGGTCGTCGCGCAGGTCGTGCGGCAGGCGCAAGACGATGTCGTAAAGTTTCTCCCCCTCAACCATCCGCGAGAACGCACGGCCGCCGATGGCAACCTGGGCGGCGGCCTCGACATCGGCCACGTTGATGCCATAACGGGCGCACGCCTCACGGTCGGTCCGGATCTCCAGATTCGGCTGGCCCAGGACGTGGAACATGCCGACGTTCTCGATTCCCTGGACGGTCTGCAAGACATTGACAACCTCTTGCCCGATGCGTTCCAGGACTTCGAGATCCGCGCCGAAGATCTTGACGGAATTGGCCCCCTTGACGCCCGATAGAGCCTCTTCAACGTTGTCCCGAATGAGCTGCGAGAAGTTGAAGTTCAGGGCCGGGAATTCCCGAAACGACTCCATCAATTCGTCCTGAATCTCCTCACGTGTGATCGTCCGGCGGCCGAATTCGAAGGGACCGAACGGCCACGAGCCGACCTGGAAGGGGCCAACTCGCCAGACGCCAAGCGGTCCCGGCTTCGTGCGCCACTGTTCCATCGGTTTCAATGGCACGTTGAATTCGATATTGAAGAAGCCGGTGATGTCGGTGCCGTCGTCAGGCCGCCCAACCTGCGACATGACTCCCCGGACTTCGGGGATGGACGCGATGATCTCGCGCAGACGAGGTGCCACCCGGGCCGCCTCTTCCAATGAGACGGTACGGGGCATGAGGGCGCGGATCCACAGATTCCCTTCTTCCAACTGCGGCATGAACTCACCGCCGAGGTCCGGGACGAGCCTGGCCGTGAAGATCACGATGCTGCCCATCATGGCCAGCGTCAGAGAACGATGCCTCAAGACCAGCTTGAGAGTCCGGAGATAGCGTCGCTTCATGAGCCGGTCGATGAACGTCTCCTTCTCCACCATTGCGTCGTGGAAAAGGAACGAGCACAGCACAGGCGCCAGGGTGACGGCCAGGAGGAGTGCACCGCAGATCGAGAACGCATAGGTGTTGGCCATCGGGCCGAACAACGCGCCTTCCGGGCCGGTCATCGAGAAGAGGGGAATGAACGCACAGACGATGATCGTCGTCGAGAAGAATAAGGCCCTCTCGATCTCGTGTGAGGCAGCAATGATGCGGTCGGTCAAAGATAGAGACCGGTCCGCATCGTGCGCCGTGAGATGCCGATAGATGTTCTCGACGATGATGACCGAGCTGTTGACGATGATCCCGAAGTCCACCGCGCCGATAGAGAGCAGGTTGGCCGATTTCCCCTGGGCGTACAGGACGGTCACCGCGAATAGGAGGGCCAGAGGGATCATGATGGCCACGATCCCGGCGCTCGTCAGGTTACCGAGGAAGATGAAGAGGATGGAGATGACCAGGGCCACGCCGACAACCAGGTTGTGCAGGACGTTCTCCCTTGTCACGTGGACCAGGTCGGTCCGTTGATTGAAGACCCTGATCTTCATGCCATTGGGGAGTAGCTTTTCCTCCTCGATCTCCTTCAGCTTGGCCTCGACCGCTTCAGATGTCGGCAAGGATTTCTCGTACTTGCGCATTAGTACGATGCCCTCCACAACATCGTTCTCGCCCGCTCGGCCGACAATCCCCAGTCGCGGTTGATAACCGACGATCGCCTGAGCCACCTGTCGAACGTAAATCGGCGTCCCGTCGTCCGCGGTGTTGACGACGACTTTGCGAATATCGTCGAGCTTCTCCGTCTCGATCATGATGGCGCGCTCCACCCTCGTCGGGTCGAGAGGATCGATGCCACCGCCCAAGAGTCCCGTGGCGCGGACATTGTGGGACTGCGTGCCCAGCGTGAGTATGTCGCCGCCGACGTTGGCATTGGAGTTCTTGATCGCGTCCTCGACCTGCTGCATGGTCACGCCGTACTGCTTCAGGAGACGAGTATCGAGCAGAACCTGGTACTGTTTGACGCTTCCGCCGAAGCCAGTCACATCGATGACGCCAGGGACTTGCTTCAACGTGCGGTTGATCACCCAGTCCTGAACCGCCTTGATCTGGTTAGACGTGTAGTCGGGTGCTTCCAGGACGTAGCGGACGATCTCGCCGGTCGGGCTCCAGGGGGATAGCCCGGGTGTGACCCCCTCCGGCAGGTCGACGGCCCCCATGCGGTTGATGACCTCCTGTCGAGCCGTCCAGTAGTCGGTCCCGTAGGCGAACTGACACTTAATATCGGTGAGCCCCGCAACGGACGTACTCCGCAGGAATTCCAGCCCCGGCATCCCGTTCAAGGCGGTCTCGAGAGGGATGCCAATCAGTCGCTCCATCTCTTCGGGGCTGGCGCCGCGGTTCTGGGTGATCACCTCGACCAAGGGCGGTGTCGGGTCGGGATACGCCTCGACGTTCAGATTCACAGCGGAGAAGATGCCGAATCCAATCAGGGAGAACATACACAAGATCACGATCAGGCGGTTGTGCAAGCTCCAGGCGATAATGAAACGGACCATCGCTTCCGATCCTCATCTCAGCTCGATATGGTCAAGTCCGGTCGAGCGACCTCGCTCGAATTCCTCCGGTGAGGCCCTGCGGTTTCCGAGCCCACGAATTGGAAGGTATGAGTTGAAGAGCCCTGATTACGCACCGGCATCGCGGCCTTGGGAACGGCCGGACGATCGACCTCCTGATCGACGCTTGCCGATCAGGTGGCCGGCCCGTTCTATCCGTGCGGATTGCTCGCGCGTCGGGTCACCCAACGGAGCGACCTTTCTGGAAGCTCACGCTAAGTTGGCTGACCGTCCGGAGGCCGGGGAACCCTTGCGCCGTTCAATCAGCGCGGCGGGGGCAGAGAGGATGTCCTCGACGTTCAGACTCGGAAATCGACCTGCTGGCGATCGATGACCGTGATAAGGCGCGAGAGGAGTGGATTCAAAATCGGAGCCGGCAGAGTTCTAGGAAGCGCGCGCCTGACCGCCCCGGGGTGAGGCAATCCGTGACATGAGAGCGGAGGTCTGATTCGTCGAGTACGAGATCCAGGTCGTTAGCGGCGGTCGAGGGTTCAGAGGGGCGGTCATCGGGATCGAACGCAAAGCCGGGACTGTCAGGGTCGTCATCCTCTTCATCGGAGGGGTAATCGATTGTATCGTCCAGAAGCACGGCTGGTTTCGGGAGTGGGATTCGATCCCATCTCGCCCAGGTCTTGTGATTATGCTGACCGGCTCGTGCTACTGCGCCGAGCCCCCCTACTCTGATGAAATGACAGTGCGCTGCCGAAAAACACGGTCGAGCCGTTGTGCTCGCCTCAGCCCGGTCGGGCAATATAAGAATGCCCAGTATCAGAGCGCCTATCAGGCGAAACATAGTGGAGGTGGTCCGGACGATTGAACCTCTTGGCGATCGATCCGATGTGGATTCTACCTGAAACACGATACGAATGATAGGACCTGGTCAAGCAGATGATGGTGTCCGAAAGAGATCCAGGGAATCCTCCGACTCGGATCGGCAGGAGCAAGGCCATGCCAGCCCGCGGAGCCAACGGCGTGGAGCACTTCAGCGTTGAGATCGAAGTCGTGAATAATGCGGATCGCATCCTCGCTCAAGCCGGCCACCTGCCCGCGGATCAGGTTCGCCGCGAGACGATCCAGGGCCTGGTGGATTCCGGAGGGACGAAGCTGGTATTGCCCGCGACGCTCGTCAAGCGGCTGGGCCTGCCGCTGGGCGACCCGATCAACGTCCGTTACGCCGACGGCCGCCGGGCCCGCCGCAAGGGCGAGGATTAGGTCTACGTCCAGCTCCTGGGTCGTCACGGGACCTTCTCCGCGGTTTGCGAATCGAGGCGCGAGACGGCCTTGATCGGGGCTATCGTCCTGGAAGACCTCGATCTGCTTGTAGACGGTGCGGCCCAGCGGGTCGTTCCCCGGGACCCCACCGGCGCGACCTTCGAGATCGAGTGATCCCCGCCTGGAGCGGACCGGTAAGTACGCCGCCACAAAGAAGAGGCCCTCTTTACCCCCCTCCCCTATTCAGCGATCTGCTTCGTCACCTTCCCGTTCGCATCGAGGAATTGGACGCTCGACTTACCATCTGTGTCGGTCGAGATCCACAGCCGCACTTTGGATGCCTGATCGGACAAAGCGAATGAAGGGGAACCATCTCCCAGGACCCTCCACTGCGCCCGCACGACTCGATTCGGATCCAGTAAGGTGATCACGGACTCCTTGTCGATCACGGAGAGCACCATGTGCGGGTTGTTCTTCTCGTCGGCGAACGTGACCACGGGCCCCTTCTCATTCGACACGCCGATCGATATGTGGGATTGATCCGCTCGCCCGACCGAAAAACTGGGTCCGAGACGGTCGTCCAGACTCATGCTGATCTTCGGTTCGCCTCGTTCATCGAACAGATGCACTTTTGGTACACGCGCAGCCGAATCGAGATAAAGGGACATTTTCAAATCATGTTTCTCACCGTAGAACGAGATGGCCGGCGCACCGTGGGCATCGATCCCCACTGTGAGTCGGGGCACCGCGTCCTGATCGTGGAACGACAACAGGGTCTCTCCCGCAGGACCGTTAGCCAGCAACGCACGGAGCTTGCCGTCCGGGGAACGGACCTCAAACCGCTCCGACTCGATGGCTCTTGCGCGGAGGATTTCTTGCTCCTTCTGAACGGCACCTGCGTGCCTCCCCAACGAGAATAGCGCGACCGCGAACGCGAGAAGGAGAACCCATCGGAGACGATGCATGAGGCCGGTCCAGCGCATCATCGTCCGGCGCGACGATTCGAATTCTTCGGACCCACCATCCCGGGAACGCCCCGATTCTGCCGGTTCTTTGATCATGGAATGTTCTCCAGCAAGAGATTTCCGCACGAGTGATTTCGAAACCTGGCCCATCGGCGGGAACCAACATGGCTTGGATCTGGAAGTGGTCAACTACCGGACTTTGGGGACGATCTCGACCGCCGCGGTCCAAACGGCCAGCGCCCGGTCAGGGGATCGACAGGAGAACCCTCTCACGACGGTCCCGGATTGCAATCCTAGGATCCAAGTGTCGCGAGCCCTCGATCGAGAGACGAGGATGCTCTGCACGATCATAGAAGACCAAGCCAGCAAAACCGTGCTCCGCCACGAGTCGCATCGACGTTCGACGTTTGCCGGCGGAATCCCAAACACTGAGTCCTGCCATTTCATTATTCACATACAATGATATATTGTCGGAGCCCAGCCCCGACGGGGCGAGGTTGAGGAAGGAAGCGGGTGCGGGTACGCCATCTTCAACGAAGGATCTCACTCCTCCACCTGGTCCTCGCATGATAATACCCGGCGTTCCCTCTCCGTAGTGTATCCGCAACATCCCCTTCGGATCATTGTTGTTCATCAGACGAAGGACACTACCCTTTTGGCCGGCTTCCATGCCCAAGTTGACCTTCCTTTGGGTGTCCCATAATACGACGATGGGATACCCTCTGACGAGGAGCATCTTGAGGTTGTCTACCCCGTCTGGACTGCCGAACTGAAGGACGGACAGCTCAGCACCTGAGCTGATGGCCAGCCTAGCGGTCCCGGCACGCTTGGGGCTGCTCAGGGTGAAGCTCTCGGCGACGACAACGCGTTTCTTGACCACTGGGCGGTCGTCCTGGACCGCAAGCGTGGTTTCGGACAGCACAAGGTACGCAAGCACCAGGACGATACCGGGTGCTCCTACCTCGAGCCACAAGAACTTCCGAAGCAACGCACTTCTCACAATGGACCTCCTGGGGTGTTTCCTAAGAGCGCTCGGAAAAAATGAATCCACTGGCACGCTGTCTGCTCTTGAGTCCTTCGGAGAGTGATCTCCCGAACCGAAGGAGGACCACCATGAAACCCCTTGTCTCCGATGCGCTGTGGAAGCGCCTGGAGCCCTTGCTGCCACCCCCGCCTCCGCGCCGCTTCCGCTTCCCGGGACGCAAACCCCTGGACTACCGCAAGATCCTCACCGGCATCTTGTTCGTGCTCAAGACCGGCATCGCCTGGGACGACTTGCCCGCCGACCTCGGCTGCGGCTGCGGCAAGACCTGCCGGTCCTACCTGCAGGCGTGGCAGCAGGCCGGTGTCTGGCGCCAGTTGCACGCCGTCTTGCTGGCCGAGCTCAACGGCGCTGACGCGATCGACTGGGAGCGGGCGCTGATCGACGCCTCCTTCGCCAAGGCCCCGGAAGGGGGCGAGGATACCGGCCCGAATCCGACGGACCGGAGCAAATCCGGCAGCAAGCACCACGTGATGACCGACGCCCAAGGCGTGCCGCTGGCGGCGACGGTGACCGCCGCCAACGTCCCCGAGATCACCCAGGTCTTCACGACGCTCGACGACATGCCGCCGGTGGGCGGCAAGCCGGGGCCGAAGCGGCAGAAGCCCGACCGCTTGCAGGGGGATCGGGGCTACGACTCGGAACCGGTGCGGCAGGGTTTGCGCGGCCGGGGGACCACGCCGGTGCTGGCGGCCCGCAATACGGAGCACGGCAGCGGTTTGGGCAAGTCCCGCTGGTACGTAGAGCGGACCATCGCGTGGCTGCACTCCTTCGGCCGGCTGCGCCGCCGTTTGGATCGGCTCACCGAGATTCAAGACGCGTTCCTCAAGTTAGCATGTTCCTTGATCTGTTTGAGGCTCCTGGGCCAGTGAACTCATTTTTTCCGAGCGCTCTAAGGTCTCGGGTAGAAAGCCTGACCTACGGACTCGGAGTTCTGCCCCGGCGGCGCAGGAACCCGGCGGCGAATCTACTCCCTCCGGGGCTGACGCGGACGCGCGGCAATCCACGGCGAGGATCTTCCACGCCGTAAGCAGCCGTGATCGAAAGTGAGCACGACAAGAGGGCCCAGTCGGTCGTGATCCGATCGGGTTGGAATCGGCGATCACCGCGGCGATGGGGTGATCTGGATTCAACCCGCATGCGGACGCGATCGGCTTGGTGATATTCGGTATGCGTGTTGTATCCCACGGCGGAGCCGACTACAAGAGGGTTGTTCCTGAAAACAAGAATTTTTGGCTGATGGGCCAGAATCGGTGAACTTGAGAGGTTCTCTCGAGGCGGGCCGCGCACCCGGACTGCTTAAGGGCCCAACGCGCCTGCGAGTGAATTCCGTGGGAATCCTCACCGGAGGCGGTACCGAGAGTCGGGTCAGAAGCCGTGACGCCAATCACCGACCCTCGTCGAGCGGACCGATCGATGCGAACTCGTGAAGGCCGAAGGTCCTCGACCATCAGGATGTCGCTTTACCCCGGCGGTTCTTCCACGTCCAGCCCACGGATAGCGTCCCGAGCGAGATCATCGCCAGGATCGCGGAAGCCGGCTCCGGGACGGATTGAAGGACACCCAGCACTCCTCCCGACTCGTCATCGGGTCCCGCTGTGAAGTAGATGTCGTGGATGTTACCGGCGCCCGCTCCATTGCCGGGGATCAATCCCCAAAGGCCCTCGATCGAGAGTGCCTGCCCGGTCTTCACATCGGTCAATTGGCCCAGGAATGCGGTCGAATTGGGATCGGGGCTGAAGACGTTGATGTGCCCGTCGCCGAAGTTTCCCACCAGCAAGTCCCCGGCGAGGGAACCGAACCCGCTCGGCGCGATCGCCAACCCCCACGGCGAGTTGAGCGTCCCCATGGCGCCGATCCGTCCGAGGAAGTTTCCGTTCTCATCGAACGCCGTGACGATTCCGTGTCCCGATCCCGGCAAGTCGTCCTTTCCGTTCGTCAGGGCGTAGGTGACGTAGATCGTATTTCCCAGCTTTGCGATGTTGAAGGGCGCGTAGCCGGCCGGAAGGCCAGGGTCCACGAATTTCCCGGCCAGATCGGGCGTGGCCGTATCTCCCTTGAGCACGTCAATACGCCCGGTGCCGAAGTTCGCCGAAAGGAGGTAACTGTGCCCACCCGTGATATTCAAGGTGGCACCCTTGTAGATATTCTCCGGGAGGGGGAGCTGGAGCACCGCGGCGTTGGCGCCCAGCGCGTTCTGCCAGCCCGAAATGGTCCCGTCCTCGCTGACGAACAGGAATCGATCGTTGTTGAACCCTGTGCCGCCGTTGAAGACCTGCCCGGTCACGCTCCCATCTCCGGGGATTCTTACACCGGAGGGCGACGGGATTGACAGCTTGGTGGCCACGTTGCTGGTCGGATCGACCGAATACAGCGTCGAGACACCGGCCCCATTATTGGAGATCCAAAATGGGCTGGTTCCCGAGGCGGAGATACCCCAGGGATTGATCAACTGGGAATCGCTGGCGTCGGTCGCCAGGGGTGTAGCGAGGAAGACGTCACTGGCTTCGGCCGGGGCCGCTGTCGCCACGACTGCCAGGATCGAGACGAGACCGAGACCTATCGACGCCCTCCGACGCGCGCGAATTCTCTGCGACATCATCGTTGCGACTCCACTCGAATGGTTGCAATCAATGCTCGCGACACGTGCTGTTCGACGTGATATAGAGGGAGTCGGCTCAAAGCCGACACTCGCGTCACTGGGGGCAGATCGGAGCGCCAGGAGCTTGCAATCTGTAAGGCAGGACGAAGGAGCAAAAGCCCGATGTGTACGCCGTCACAAATCGGACGATTCTTCTCCTTCGGAAAAAAGTTCCGACTGGGGGCGTTGACGCGGGAGGTCGAGGTTGGTACCCTCTTACTTTCCTACATGAGGAGCGAGGGCCGATCGAGACGGTCTCGCTGGGACGCTGTGAGTTTCGACTCGGATTGGGAAGGAACGTAACGCGGTGGCGGGCATCAGCAACGAACGAATCCGCATCCGGATGGAAGCCTACGATCACACCATCCTGGATCAATCAGCCAAGGACATCGTCAACACCGCGAAGCGGACCGAGGCGATCGTCCACGGTCCGATTCCGCTGCCGACACGCATCGAGCGCTACACGGTCCTCCGCAGTCCGCACATCGACAAGAAGTCGCGCGAGCAGTTCGAGATCCGGACTCACAAGCGGCTCATCGACATCGTCCAGCCGACCAACAAAACGATCGACGCCCTGAACAAGCTGAGCCTGCCGGCGGGTGTGGATATCAAGATCAAGGCGTCTCCCTCGGGGGCCTGATCGACTGGTATCCCTCCGTTTCCGCAAGGTAAGGCGGGTTTGACAGTCTCCTGGACCGCGTCCGGGCCGGTACCGCCGGTCTGTGCGCGTTTGTCCGGTCGCGCCGGATGCCTCAATCGGGGATGCCGTATCCCGGCTCCCTGTGCGATAGCTCCCGCGCCCGGCTTGCCGTGACACCTGGCGGCAGGCCGAGTTGAGACTTCACCTGGTCACCCAGGTTCACCGACGGCACTCCCAGGCCGGCGGTCGCCGTGCCGGCTCGTGCCGTCGGGTTCGTGTGTCGCTTGAATGGATGTGAAGGGATCGGATCGAAGAGCCGGAATCGGGACTCAATGAAACGCAATGTTCTATGCCGCCGGCGCTTACATCCATTTGCTCTCTTGAATTTGTCATTTTGAATCGACTCTTTCATAGCCTCAGACGGAGTTCGATCATGCGAGTGGGACTACTCGGCCGCAAGGTCGGAATGACCCAGATCTACCAGGAGAATGGGATCGTCCAGCCGGTCACGGTCCTGGAATGCGGTCCGTGCACCGTGCTTCAGGTCCGGACCGAGGAACGCGATGGTTACTTCGCCTGGCAGCTCGGTTTCGACGACAAGAAGCGGAAAAGCGCCACGCAGGCCGAGCGCGGCCACGCCAAGAAGGTTAACGCCGAGCCCAAGCGGTACGTCCGGGAGGTTCGCCAGGAGGGACCCACCGACGTCGCGGAGGGGCAGACGCTGACGGTTGACCTGTTCAAGGAGGGTGCCAAGGTCAACGTCACCGGTACGAGTAAGGGGCGCGGCTACGCGGGCGTGATGAAGCGGCACGGATTCAGTGGCCTGCGCAGACGCACGGCGTCAAGCGCATGCACCGGCACCCCGGCTCCTCCGGTCCCAGCGCCGATCCGGCACGGACCCAGAAAGGGATCCGCAAACCGGGGCACTTCGGCCACGACCAGGTCACCGTGCGCAACCTCCAGGTGGTTCGGGTCAACCTCACCAATAACCTGCTCTTGATCAAGGGTGCCGTGCCCGGCCCGAATGGCGGCTACCTCACCATCCGGCAGACCAACAAGGTTTGAGTCGCGAGCGAAGAGTAAGAATCATGCTAACGATACCCGTGTACAACCCTGCTGGCGAGCAGATCGGCGAGGAGTCGATCGATCCGGCCGATTTCGGCGGTACGGTCAACAAGCAACTGCTCCACGACGTGGTGCTGATGCACCTGGCCGCGCGGCGTGTCGGGACGGTCAACACGCGCGGTCGGGCCGATGTCGCGGGCTCGGGGAAGAAGCTGTTCCGCCAGAAAGGGACGGGTAACGCCCGCGCCGGCTCGAAGCGGACACACAAGCGGAAGGGCGGCGGCGCGGCCTTCGCCCGACGCAACCGTGACTATCGGTACTCGATGCCGAAGAAGGCCGTCCGGACGGCCGTGCGCATGGCCCTGCTCTCCAAGTTCCAGGATCATCAGGCCCTGGTGCTCGACGGCCTGGCGCTCAATCAGCCCAAGACCAAGACGGTCGCCCTGGCGCTCCGCGCGATCCGCCGGCCCGACATGAGCGAGGCCGAGGCCACTGAGGCCGTCGGCGAGACCAAGAACCAGGCCCGGAAGCGGACCCTCGAGCGGCGTTCGATCCTCCTGGGCCTGCCGACCCACAACCCGGTCGTCCACCGCAGCGCCCGCAATCTCGACGGCGTCAAGGTCGCCCCGGTGGCGGAGTTCAACACCTACGATATCCTCAGGCAACGCTACCTGGTCCTGACTCGCGAGGCCCTCGCGACCCTCAAGGAACAGGTCAAGCAGAAGCCGTCCCGGCGCACCGATGCGGCCGGCGCGGCCGCCTCCACGGAGAGCTGATCCATGGTCACCTTGCGTCGCCCCCCTCAAGTCCAACGTCGACGAGGACCGGTGCTGGAGCCGTACCAGGTCATCCTCCGGCCCCTGATCACCGAGAAGGCCACGCATCTCTCGGAGCGGCATAACGCCTACACCTTCGAGGTCAACCTCCTGGCCACGAAGACCGAGATCAAAGAGGCGATCGAGACCCTCTTCAACGTCAAGGTCCAGGATGTCCGGACCCAGAATCGCCGCGGCAAGCCCCGCCGCTATCGACTGAAGATCGGCTGGATGCGGCGATGGCGAAAAGCCATTGTCACACTCCATGAAGAATACCGGATTGACTTTTATTGAGTTGCCAGTTGGCAGTCCTCCCTCGGAAAAGACAGTCCTTCTCGGGCAACCGACAACCGGAAACTCAAGGAATCAGCGATGGGCATTCGCACTTACAAACCGACCAGCGCCGGACGGCGCAACTCCTCGGTCAGCGACTTCGCCGAGCTGACTGACAAGAACAAGAAGCCCGAGAAGCGCCTGACCGAGCCCCTCAAGAAGACCGGGGGCCGGAACAACCAGGGCTTCATCACCGCGCGACACCGCGGGGGTGGACACAAGCGGAAGTATCGGATCATCGATTGGCGGCGCAACGATCGCGACGGCCAGCCCGCGACCGTGACGCATATCGAGTACGACCCGAATCGATCCGCCCGGATTGCCCTGGTCCGGTACGAGGATGGCGAGAAGCGGTATTTCCTGGCGCCGGATGGCCTGAAGGCGGGGATGATCCTCACCAGCGGTCCGGACGCCGAGCCCAAGGTCGGCAACTGCCTGCCGCTCTCGAAGATCCCCACGGGCCTGACGATTCACAATCTCGAGATGCAGCCCGGCGGAGGGGGCAAACTGTGCCGGTCCGCAGGGGTCGGCGCGGTGCTGACGGCCCGAGAGGGGTCGTGGGCGCAGATCACCCTCCCTTCCGGAGAAGTGCGCCGGATTCCGGCCGCGTGCCGGGCCACGATCGGGATGGTCGGGAACCCCGATCACATGAATGTCCGGCTCGGCAAGGCCGGGAGATCCCGGTGGCTGGGCCGGCGGCCCCATGTCCGCGGCGTCGCGATGAACCCGGTCGATCACCCCATGGGCGGTGGTGAAGGACGGACCTCCGGCGGACGCCATCCTTGTTCGCCAACCGGTAAGTTGGCCAAGGGCGGCAGGACCCGTCGGCGCCGCAAGCCCTCGAACAAGGCGATCATCCGCCGTCGCCGTAGCGTCCGCTACGGCCAACTGAAGTTGTAGTAGTCGGTCGTCAGTGGCCAGTAGTCAGTGAAGATTAATCCGACATGACCGCCTCGGTGACGCCTTCAGGGAATCTGACAACTGACTACTGATAACTGACGACTGACTACCGATAACTGACTACTGACTACTGGGATCCATTCATGGGACGTTCACTGAAAAAAGGCCCGTACGTCGTCGAGCGGCTGCTCGAGAAGGTCATGAGGACCGAGTCCTCCGGGAGCCGCGAGCCGATCAAGACCTGGGCGCGGGCTTGCACCATCGTGCCGGAATTCGTCGGCAAGCACTTCGCGGTCCACAACGGCCGGGCCTTCATCAAGCTGTATGTGACGGAGGATATGGTCGGGCACAAGCTCGGCGAGTTCGCCCCGACCCGTACGTTCAAAGGCCATGGCGGCAAGGCCTCGAAGTCGTCCGGACCCAAGAAGTAGCCCGTGGTCAGTGGTCAGTAGGAACGAGGAACTCCCTGACCGCCTGTGCTGGTTTTCCTGTTGACTGCCTACTGCCTACTGCCTGCTGCCTACTGTTAGAGAGACAAGAGTCATGACCCCCACTATCGACTATCATGCGTCGCACCGCTTCGCCCGGATCTCGGTGCGGAAGCTCCGGCCATTGCTGGACCTGATCCGGGGTCACTTTGCCGATGACGCCTTGGACGTGTTGAAGTACATGCCCCATCGCGGTGCCCGGTTGATCGAGCAGGTGCTCAAGAGCGCCATGGCCAACGCCGAGGACAAAGGGATTCGGAACGTCGGCGAACTGGTCGTCGTCGATGCTCGCGGCGATGGCGGACCCATGTTCAAGCGGTTGATGCCCCGGGCGCGCGGAATGGCGTACCTGATCCGCCGCCGCTCGGCGACACATCGCGATCGGGCTTTCCGATCCGGCGAACTGGAAATCCGAACAAGAACAGGCTGCCGGAGCGTCCGGCCGCGTTTAGTCTTCCCCTGCTGGGGAGATTCCGGCAGGGCTGTGGGGGCCCTTCCCCCGATCCGGCCGTTTCGGGCGAATTCCCCCAGGCGGAAGGCAAGAGGAGCGAAGATCCATGGGTCAAAAAGTTCGTCCGACCGGTTTTCGCGTCGGAGTCATGGAGGACTGGCGAAGCCGCTGGTACGCCTCCAAGCACGAATTCAGCGATCTGCTGGTCGAAGATTTCAAGATCCGTGCCTACATCAAGAAGAAGTACGGCTTTGCCGGGATTCCCAAGATTGAGATCGAGCGGACTCGCGATGCGGTGACGGTCCTGCTCTCGACGGCCCGCCCCGGCGTGATCATCGGCCGCAAGGGCGCGGAGGTCGAAAAACTCCAGGAGGAATTGCAAGGCCTGACCGGCCGCCGGATCGAGATCAAGATCGTGGAAGTTGCCCGGCCCGAGATCGACGCGCAACTGATCAGCGAGGACATCGCCGAACAGCTCCAGAAACGGTCGAGCTTCCGCCGGACCATGAAGCGATCGATCGAGCAGACCATGGACGGCGGCGCCAAGGGAGTGAAGATTCAGCTCGCGGGCCGGCTCGGCGGCGCCGAGATGTCTCGGACCGAATCGGCGGCTGCGGGGTCCGTCCCCCTGAGCACGCTCCGAGCCCGGATCGACTACGGGTTCGCCGAGGCCAAGACGGCACAGGGCCATATCGGAATCAAAGTATGGGTCAACCAAGGCGACTATCTGAAAGCGGAGGCCGGCGATGGCTCTGATGCCCAAGCGGGTCAAGTATCGAAAAAGCCAAAAAGGCCGCGTAAGAGGTAACGCCACCCGCGGCAACTACGTGTCCTTCGGCGAGTTCGGGCTCCAGTCGCTGGAGTCGGGAAAGATCAGCGCCCAGACGATCGAGGCCGGCCGCGTTGTGGCCAGCCAGGCCGTCAAGGGAGGCGGTAAGTTGTTTATCCGGATCTTCCCCCACAAGAGCGTGACGGCCATCCCGGCCGAGACCCGCATGGGCAAGGGGAAAGGTGAGGTCGAATTCTGGGCCGCCGTGGTCAAGCCCGGCACGATCCTGTACGAGGTCACCGGCCTGAGCGAGGAAGCCGCCCGCGAGGTCTTCGCCCGAGTCGCCCACAAGATGCCGGTCCACTGCCGATTCGTCACCCGCCGGCCAACCGTTTGAAGGCCGTTCACTCGTGAGGAACATGTGATGAGCAAACCCGCCGAGCTCCGCGATCAGACCGACGAGCAGCTCGATTTGCTGCTCCGCGAAGTTCAGCACAACCTGTTCCGCCTCCGCTTGCAGAGCGAGACGGAGCGGCTCGAGGCGCCCAGCGAGATCGTCAAGGCGAAGCGCGAGGTCGCCCGGATCAAGACGATCCTCCGCGAGCGTGAGATCGGGCGCGAACGGAGCGTCCCGGCCGGCGCACCCGCGCGTTGAATACGACGGCACCGTCCCTTGAGAGAACCCGATGAGTCCAGCAAGCCCAGCTCGCAGCCCGTCGGCCACGCCCCGCTCCCGCCGCAAGACGGAGATCGGATTCGTGGCCTCCGACAAGATGAACAAGACGCGGCGGGTCGTCGTCGAGCGGCTCGTGCCGCATCCGAAATACGGCAAGTTGCTCCGCCGTCGAACGGTCTGCCACGCGCACGACGAGACCAACGCATCGCATATCGGGGACCTGGTCGAGATCATGGAGACCCGCCCGCTGTCGAAGCTCAAGCGATGGCGGATCGTCCGGATCGTCCGGCCCGGCGCCCAGCAGGCCCTCGCCGGTGAGGACAGCGGCAGTGGCTAGCGAGGAGACTGGCGAGTCGCCGGTCCAGGGCGGGACAGACAGTCCGCTCCGGTCGATTTCCGCCCTCGCTGCCAGCCGCCATCACAGTAGCCTCTCGCTGTCGCCCGGTCTTTCCTAGCCATTAGCCACTAGCCACCGGCAGAATCATGATCCAAATGCAGACGCGGCTCGACGTGGCCGACAACACGGGGGCCAAGGAAGTTATGTGCATCAAGGTCCTCGGCGGTAGCGCCTCGCGCTACAAGCGGCGGACCGCGGGCCTGGGCGACACGATTATTGCCAGCGTCAAGAAGGCCACGCCCGGCGGCGATGTGAAGGCAGGCGACGTCGTGCGATGCGTCGTCGTCCGCACGCGCAACCAGACGCGGCGCGGCGATGGGTCCTACGTGAAATTCGATCGCAACGCCGTCGTCCTGATCGACGCTGAGAAGAACCCGCGTGGTACGCGCATCTTCGGCGCCATCGCCCGGGAATTGCGCGACCGCCAGTTCATGAAGATCATCAGTTTGGCGGCCGAGGTCGTCTGACGTCGCTTCTTGAGATCTTGAGTCCCTGGGTCCTGGGTGGCCTTATCTGAAGTTTGCGTTTTGACTGGGGGCAGGCACGAGGCTCCGACCAAACCGAGGACGAACCGCAACAACTCGGCTTCACAACACCAGGGATCCAGCGACTTGGGGACCCAGGAGTCAAGGACAACGGACCATGCACATTCGCAAAGATGACCAGGTGGAAGTGATTGCAGGCGATGACAAGGGGACCCCGAAGGATCGAAAGATCGCCAAGGTGCTCCGCGTCCTCCCCGAGCGAAACAAGATCGTCGTCGAGGGGGTCAATCGGGTTTACAAGCACATGAGGCCCAGCCAGAAGAACCCCCAGGGCGGCCGTCTCTCCAAGGAGATGCCGATCGACGTCTCCAACGTCCTTCTGTTCTGCTCCAAGTGCACTCGTGGGGTCCGCATCGGCCATCGATTCACCGACGACGGACAGAAGCAGCGCTATTGCAAGTCGTGTGGCGGCGGCCTGGGCAACCTCGGCCCACGCAAGCCGGCCCACGCCGTAAAGACCAGTACCAAGACCAAGACCACGGCCCGCTCCTCGTGATCGGGGCCCGGGAGAGGAGCCGCCGGGAAAGCCTCGCCTTCCCGGAGGATTGAGTAAACGTCAGACCGAAGACCGATCCGATCGTGACGGTTGGCAAGCGCGGGAAGCGGGGGTTAGGGACAGGGCGCGGTGGTCGCCGGGGACGTGCTGAAGGACAAGACGAATGGCTCGCCTGTTGGAACTTTACAAGAAAGACATCGCCAAGGCGATGGCCGCCAAGTTCAGCCACGACAACCCGATGGCGATCCCGAAGCTGTCGAAGATCGTCATCAACATGGGGGTCGGCCGGGCGACTCAGGACAAGGCGATCCTGGAATCGGCCGTTAACAGCCTGAGTAAGATCAGCGGCCAGAGGCCGGTCGTGACCAAGGCCAAGACCTCGGTCTCCGGCTTCCGGCTCCGCGAGGGGAACGACATCGGGTGCAAGGTGACGCTCCGCGGCCGGCGGATGTACGAGTTCCTTGATCGCCTGATCTCGATCACCCTGCCGCGTATCCGCGACTTCCGCGGCGTTAACCCCAATAGCTTCGACGGCCACGGCAACTATAGCCTGGGCCTGGCCGAGCAGGTCGTGTTTCCCGAGATCGACGCCGACCGCATCCAGCACACGCACGGGATGGACATCACCATCGTGACGTCGGCCCCGAATGATGACCAGGCTCGCGAACTGCTGCGGCAATTCGGGCTGCCGTTCCGCCAGCCGGCCAAGACAACGCATTGAATCCTTACGCCGCCGCATCCCTCGTCGAGGCATCGGTGAGCGAGTGAAGCCGTCCCAGCCGAGTCGAAACCGGAGATCCGAATCGTCTTTTCCAGTGGTGGGTGAGCCGAGCATGTTGACCAAGGCCCAGAAGATCAAGTCGGAGACGCCGCGCAAGTTTGCGGTTCAGCATCGCAATCGGTGCCGTCTCTGCGGACGTCCTCGTGGCTTCTATCGCAAATTCGGCATCTGCCGGATCTGCTTCCGGAACCTGGCCAGCCGCGGACTGATTCCGGGAGTGAAGAAGGCAAGCTGGTAGTTTCATCGGGCGCCGGGCTCCGGGCGCCGGGCATCCGGGATACGGACCAAACCGGTCTCTCCCGATGCCCTGTGCCCGGGGCTCGACGAATCACGCCACCGACCACGGACCACTGATTAGTGACCACGAAGCCATGATGACCGACCCGATCGCCGATATGCTCACCCGGATCCGCAATGCCGTCCGGATCGAGCGCACGATCCTGGACATGCCCGCTTCGAACATGCGCCGTGGCATCGCGCAGGTTTTGAAGGACGAGGGCTACATCTGGGACTACGAGGAAATCGAGACGCTCCCGGCCAAGACGCTTCGCCTGCACATGAAGTACGGGCCCAACGGCGAGCGGCTGATCAGCCGGATCGACCGGATCAGCAAGCCCGGGCGGCGGATCTACAAGGGCTACCGCGAGCTCAAGCCGATCCTCGGGGGCATGGGCATCCAGATCCTGAGCACGCCCCGGGGCGTCATCAGCGACCGGCGCGCACGGGTCGAAAAAGTGGGCGGCGAAGTGCTGGCCATGATTCACTAGGTCGCCTCGCTCCTGTTTTCAGCGTTCGGTACGTGGACACTCTTTTGCGGAAAACGGAAAACGGGAAACGGAAAACGGAAAACGGACCAAGACCCAGCGGAGAGTGAGCGAATCATGTCGCGGATTGGACGCAAGCCGGTTCCCGTGCCCTCCACGGTGAAGGTCTCGATCGCCGATTCGACGATCCAGATCGAAGGCCCCAAAGGGAAGTTGACCTTCACGCATCGCGCCGGGATCGACGTCAAGTTCGACCAGGCCGCGCGTCAGATCCTGGTCAGCCGGCAGGACGACGAGCGGCTCAACCGCGCCTTGCACGGGCTGACCCGCAGCCTGGTGGCCAACATGGTCGAAGGGGTCACCAACGGCTACTCGAAGAAGCTCGAGATCGTCGGCGTCGGCTACCAGGCCCAGCTCAAGAAGGCGAACACCGTGGCGCTGCAGGTCGGTTACGCCAACCAGGTCGTCCTCGAGGCGCCGGCGGGCGTGAACGTGGCCGTACCGGATGCCACCCACGTGATCGTCAGCGGGCCCGACAAGCAGGCGGTGGGCCAGTTCGCGGCGATCGTTCGCGACGTTCGTCCGCCCGAGCCCTACAAGGGCAAGGGGATTCGCTACGAGGGCGAGTTCGTCCGCCGCAAGGCCGGCAAGGCCTTCGGGTCGAAGTAGTCGTGGATTGAGTCAAACCGATTGAGGACCGTCTCGTGAACACGGCAAATCAACAAAAGCTCGTGCAGACCCGCCGGCTTCGCCGGCAACGGCGCGTGCGCAACCGGCTGTTCGGGACTCCCGAACGGCCGCGGCTGGCGGTCTTCCGCAGCTCGAAGCACATCTATGCCCAGATGATCAACGATCAGTCCGGGATGACCCTGGTCTCGGCGAGCTCGATGGACCCGGATGTCAAGGCCCAGGCCAAGTACGGCGGCAACAAGACCGCCGCCGCCCTGGTCGGCCGCGTCGTGGCCGAGCGCGCCAAGAAGGCCGGTATTGACAAGATTTGCTTCGACCGCCGAAGCTACAAGTACCACGGGCGCGTTGCCGCGCTGGCCGATGCCGCGCGCGAGGCGGGCTTGAAGTTCTGACCGGGATGACCCAGGGACGTTGGGCCTGAATGGAGCGGCGAAGGTGCGTCTACCAGGGAAAAACGAACCGACCATCGTCTGAGGAGCTTGTCCGTGTCGAGCGAGGGACGTGAACGCGATCGAGACCGTGACCGCGACCGTGGTGAGTGGAACGAGAGCGTCGTCTCGATCCGCCGATGCGCCGCGGTCGTCAAGGGAGGCCGCCGGTTCAGCTTCAATGCGCTGGTGGTCGTCGGCAATGGCCGCGGCCAGGTGGGCTGGGGCTACGGGAAGGCCAACGAAGTCCCGCCTGCGGTCGAGAAGGGCGTCAAGGACGCTCACAAACAAATGAAGCGGGTCAACCTCCGGGGAGGGACCATCCCGCATACGGTGATCGGCCACTTCGGCGCGGCCAAGGTGCTCTTGATGCCGGCCGCTCCCGGCACGGGCGTCATCGCCGGAGGCGCCGTGCGGGCCGTGGTCGAGGCCGCCGGTGTCCATGATATCCTCACCAAGAGCTTCGGCTCGACCAACAAGCTCAACCTGGTCAAGGCCGCGATCGACGGCTTGACGCAACTTCGCACCAAGGACGAGATCGCTCGTCTGCGAGGAGTGCAACTGTAATGCAATTGCACGACGTCCATAAGGGGATCCACCGCCGCAAGAAACGCAAGCGGATCGGGCGAGGGACCGGCTCGGGGCATGGCAAGACCTCGTCGAAGGGGCACAAGGGCCACGCCTCTCGCCAGGGATTCAAGCTCAGCCCGATCTTCGAGGGCGGCCAGATGCCGCTGGCCCGTCGGATCCCCAAACGCGGCTTCTTCAACGGTGCGTTCAAGAAGGTTTACGCCATCGTCAACCTCGAAGATCTCGAGGCGCGTTATGAATCCGGCGCGGTCGTCGACGAGCCGGCATTGCGGGCTGCCGGGCTGGTCAAGGGTCACGAATTCGACGGCATCAAGATCCTGGCCAATGGCGTACTGAACAAACCCTTGCAGGTGCATGCCACCAAGTTCAGCGGCTCGGCGGCCGCGAAAATCGCCGCGGCCGGCGGGAAGTCTGTGGTCGTCCCCTACAAGCCGCACGCCGTTCGCTCGCGGCCGAAGGAGGAGTCGGCGACCCCTACGGCTTGAGTCGGGATCGGGTGTGATCCAGCTTGTGGCCCTCCGACTTGATCATTCGGCGATCGGCCTCCAAGCCATCAACTCGAGTTGTGCCCTGCTCAGATTTGGGAGGTGTTTCGGACATGAACGAGACCTTGCATGAGCTGGGGATCGACCGCTTGAGCGTCGCCGAACGACTCGATTTGATCGGCCTGATCTGGGACAGTATCGACACCCATGAGCAAGTCCTTCCCGTACCCGCTTCGCACATTCGCGAATTGGAGCGACGGCGGGCTTCCGCGGAGGCCGATCCGAATGCAGCGATCCCCTGGGAACAAGTTAAGGCCCGCCTGGGCGAGCGGCCATGAGCTTTCCCGTCGTCCTTCGCCCCGAGGCCGAGCAGGACCTGATCGCAGCTCGCGATTGGTACAATGTGAAGCGGGATGACTTGGGCGATGAGTTCGTGGCGGAGATAACCGGGTGCTTCGAAAGGTTGGCCGAGATGCCTGAAATCTTCGCTCCGATCTGGGAGGACGTCAGGAACTGTCGCACTCACCGGTTCCCTTATGTGATCTACTATCGAGCCCTGGTTAACCGCGTCGAAGTGCTCGCTGTCTTACACGGAAGCCGCGATCCTGCCTCATGGAGGTCGCGTGCCTGATGCGGGTCGTAGCGGAGGTATCAGCGATCTCCGCAGAACGGTGGTCCTATTGATTTCATGAAGGACCAGATGTTCGGCCTCTCGTTCACTCTGAGAGGAGATGAGGACCTGCCGACCTCCGTCCGGAGGATCCTTGCGGTTCTCCTCCTGCTGGTCGCGGCATTTTGCGTGTATCAGGCGGTCGCAGCGGGCGAATTCCCGGAGAGCCGGCGGATTTACTGGTTGATTGACGGCACGATCGGGCTCGCTTCCCTATCAGGAGCGTGTCGGCTGCTCTGGCACACGCGATCAAACGGCCAGGGAACGAATCGATTAGGACGGCCGGCCCCGTGATCGGGGCATCGGCAGAGAGGAGACGACGCGGTGGATAAGCTGCTCACGATCTTCAAGGTTCCCGAGCTGCGGCGCAAGATCCTGTTCACGGCGATCCTGCTGGCCATCTACCGGATCGGCTTCTACGTGCCCTTGCCGATCGTCAACCAGCGCCAGTTGAAGACCTGGGAAGAGCAACAGTCCGGCAATACCGCGGGGAAGCTATTCGGCACGGTGGCCATGTTCGGCGGCACGTCGATCGGGATGAGTACGATCTTCGGCCTCGGTATCATGCCGTATATCTCCGCCTCCATCATCTTCCAGCTCCTGGCCAGCGTCGTCCCCTCTCTCGAGGCCATGATGAAGGAAGGAGAGAGCGGCCGGAAGCGGATCAACGAGTATACGCGCTACGCCACGGTCGGGCTCTGCGCCATCCAGAGTGCCTTCTGGGTGCAATATATGATGAGTCCCCAGATGAATGTGGTATTGCCCAATTACCGCGACTTCTGGCATGGGCTGGTCTGCGTCTGCATCATGACCGCCGGCACGATTTTCCTGATGTGGGTCGGCGAACAGATCGACGAGTTCGGCATCGGCAACGGGATCAGCCTGTTGATCATGGCGGGCATCCTGGCACGACTGCCGGTCGCCCTCAACGGCCTGTGGATGAACTCGACCTCGAAGTTGACCGCCGAGCCGGGGAAGTACAATATCCTCACGATCTTGACGCTGATCGGCTTATTCATAGCCGTGGTGGTGGGAGTCATCGCGATCACCGAGAGTCAGCGGCGAATCCCAACCCAATCGGCCAAGCATGTACGCGGGCGCCGGGTCTTTGGCGGCACGCGCCAGTATCTCCCGCTGAAGGTCAATCAGGCCGGCGTGATGCCGATCATCTTCGCTTCCAGCCTGCTCATCTTCCCCTCCTTCGTCTTCAGCAGCATCGCCCGTGCGACGTCGAGCATGCGATCCGACAACTGGACCATCGGCTCGTTCTTCGCGGGAATGTTCCAGGAACTCGCCGACGCCTTCCAGCGCCAGAGCTACATCTACACGGTATGCTACATCATCCTGATCTACTTCTTCTGCTACTTCTGGACGGCGATCACCTTCAATCCCAAGGACATGGCCGAAAACCTCAAGGACTACGGCAGCTTCATCCCGGGCTACCGCCCCGGTCGTCGGACCGCCGACTACCTCGAGAAAGTCATGCTCCGGATCACGTACGTCGGTGCGGCGTTCCTGGCCCTCGTGGCGGTCATTCCGTCGCTGGTCCAGGCGGCCCTTTCGGTGGACTGGACCGTCGCCTCGTTCCTGGGTGGGACCGGCCTACTCATCGTCATCAGCGTCTGCCTCGACCTGGTGCAGAAGATCGACAGTCACCTGGTGATGAGAAACTACACAGGGCTGGTCAATCGGAGATGAAATGAGGAATCGCCCATTGCCGCGACGCGACGATTCCGGACCGTCCGCTGTCGCCGCTAGGCAAGGCCGGCCTGCCGGGGTATTCTGAACGGTAGGAGAGCCGTGCATCCCGAGGAATGTCCGGTCCGGCGTGGGTCGGAAAAAGTCGGGGCGAGGACAGTAACGTCGCGGGTCTGGTGCGCATCTCCCAAGGACGGCCGTGTATAATACAAGTATCCGAGTTGTCACCGGTCCGGGGCGTGTGTCCGATGTAGAGGAGTGCAGCGACGTGTCGTCTCATCGAAGCATGGGGTCCCGCCCTTCGTTCCCGACGTTGTTCTCGGGCCTGGCGCGTCGCCCGAAGGTCGGGGGCGTCAGCACCCCGGTCGAGTCGCCTCCGGTCATCAAGCTGAAGAGCCCGCGCGAGATTGCGATGATGCGGGAGGCTGGCCGAGTCGTGGCCAAGGCGCTGGAACAGGTGCGGCGCATGGCCGTGCCGGGCGTGTCCACCGCCGAGATGGACGAGGCCGTGGCCGCCATCTTCCGGGAACATGACGCGATTCCGCTGTTCCTCGGGTATCCCAGCTCGGTCAAGGGGAAGCCATCGTTCCCGGCCGTCATCTGCGCCAGCGTCAACGAACACGTCGTGCACGGCATCCCTAACCGCCGCCCACTGCGCGAGGGGGATATCGTCTCCATCGACACCGGCTGCAAGGTGGGCGGCTGGTGCGGTGACTCGGCCATGACGCTGGGCATCGGCACCGTACGCCCCGAGGTCCAGAAGCTACTGGATGTGACGTCCGAGACCCTCGACCTGGCCATCCGGGCCATGGGACGTTGCCGATTCTGGTCGGAGGTTGCCAGCCTGATGGAGCGTTATGTCAGGAGTCAGGGCCTCTTCGTGGTCGAGCAGTTCGTCGGGCACGGGATCGGTCAGGATATGCATGAGGAGCCCCAGGTCCCGAACTTCATCAGCCCGGCGCTTCGCCAACACGACATCAAGCTGGAGCCCGGCGTGGTCCTGGCGATCGAGCCGATGGTCGCGATGGGAACCAAGGACGTGCGCACCCTAAACGACGGGTGGACGGTCGAGACCAAGGATCGACGGCCCAGCGCCCACTTCGAGCACACCGTCGCCATGACCCCGGAAGGCCCGCGCGTGCTGACCTACCCGGAGGACTGAGACCCACTCGGGACGGAACCGCTGAGAGCACGGGTGCATCACGATGCCAGCCGGGTCGTCGAGAATTCCTCCACGGCGGGTCGAACCCCTCTTGCGTTTTGATGGTCTGCTGAGTAATTTGGTAAATTCGGCTTCGTCCAGAACCTTGCTAATTCAGGAACGAGTCATCCCGGGAGTCCTTCCTCCGGGATCGGGAAGTTCATTCAATCGGAAGCGGCTGAAGAACCATGAAAGTGCGATCGAGCGTCAAGCGGATCTGTGAGAACTGCAAAATCGTCCGCCGCCAGGGCAAGGTGTATGTGATCTGCACGAATCCCCGCCACAAGCAGCGGCAAGGATGAGAGCTCTCCCCCGATGGAGCGTCTCCCCTCCCGGATCGGTTGAATAGCACTAACGGAGATCGGACGGATGCCTCGTATCCTCGGTGTCGATATCCCCAACGACAAGCGCGCCCTGATCTCGCTGCAATACATCTACGGGATCGGCCCGTATCTGGCCTCGGTGCTTTGCGCCGGACGGGGATCGATCCGGACAAGAGAGCGCGCGACTTGAGCGAGGACGACCTGGCCAAGCTGGCCACGCTGCTGGACAACGAATACACGGTCGAAGGGCAGCTCAAGCGTCAGCTCGCGCAGAATATTGCGCGTCTGCGCGACATCGGTTGCTATCGAGGACTGCGGCATCGCAAGGGTCTCCCGGTCCGCGGCCAGCGGACGCGGACCAATGCACGGACCCGCAAGGGTCCGCGGAAGACCGTCGCTGGTAAGAAGGGCGTGAAGGAACTTCGCTAGCCGAGCTAGCCGGAGGGCCGGCTGCGTTGGCCGAGTGCCTCGCGTCCGTCGGCGGGACGGGGTCTGTCGTGTGATCGCCGGCCGAGCGAGCGGCGGCCGACCATTGCAGGATCGTCAGGCCGGCCAGTCGGGTGTGCCTGCCGTCCGACGTGGAGACCCCACGCGACGGCCGTTGATCGAGATGAGCACGATCGAGACGAGCCCCAACGGGATTGATCAGGAGCAACGGAACCGTGGCCAAGGCCAAGAAACGGAAGACACGACGCAACGTCAGCCGGGCGGTCGTGCACATCAAGGCGACGTTCAACAACACGACGGTTACGATCACCGACCCCAACGGCGACGCATTGTGCTGGGCCTCGTCCGGGACCGTCGGATTCAAGGGGAGTCGCAAGAGCACGCCGTTCGCCGCACAGCGGGCGGCGGAGACCGCCGCGGCGACGGCCACGAAGTATGGAGTGAAGGAAGTCGAGGTCAAGGTCAAGGGACCGGGGTCGGGGCGAGAGAGCGCCATCACGGCGATCCAGGCCTCGGGCCTCTCGATCAAGGCCATCGAGGATGTCACGCCCTTGCCCCACAATGGCTGCCGGCCCCCCAAGAAACGCCGCGTTTGATCCTTGAGTCCTTCTCGCAATCGTGCTTGCTGGCCCAGGGGTCCGGTGGCGCGGTCCACACTTAGGTCGGGCTATACCGCCTGACGGGACCGGGCGTCGGGCGGGAAAGCCTGACCTACGATCTTGTCGACGTAATCATGACTCAAGGACTTAATAACAAGATTCACAGGACCGAGGGTTGTTGATTCGCCATGGGACGTCATATTGGACCGGTTTGCCGGCTCTGCCGCCGCGAGGGTACGAAGCTCTTCTTGAAAGGGGCGCGGTGTGACACGCCCAAGTGCGCCGTGGATCGTCGAGACGGTGTACCGGGGATGCATCAGTTCCGCCGCGGGAAGGCGAGCGAGTACGCGATCCGGCTGCGGGAGAAGCAGAAGGTCAAACGTTATTACGGGATCTTCGAGCGGCAGTTTCGCAAGTACTATGATGAGGCGACCCGCCGCTCGGGGAACACCGGCGATGCCCTGATGTCGCTGCTGGAGCGGCAGGCTGGATAACGTCGTGACCCGGCTGGGCTTCGCGATGAGCCGCCCACATGCCCGGCAGATGATCACCCACGGGCACATCACCGTCAACGGGCGAAAGCTCGACATCCCCAGCTACCTGGTCCGTCCGGGCGACCTGATCCAGATCAAGAACCGCGAGCACTCCCTCAAGCTGGCCGCCGAGAGCCTGTCCACCGGGGCAGGTCCTCCGGTGCCCGAATGGTTGGACCGGGGCAGCACCGAGCCGCCCGAGGGGCGCGTATCCCGCCTGCCGACCGCCCAGGACGTCGGCCTGCCGGTGACGCCCCAGTTGATCATCGAGTTGTTGAGCCGCTGAGCGGAGCATGGGAGTTCGCCGTTCGAGTGCCTTTTGGCGTGGGAGATTGCGATGCGTATTCGTTGGCGTGGCCTCGAACTGCCCAGCCGGGTCGTGTGCAACCGCGAGACCTTGACCGATACCTTCGGCGAGTTCCATGTTGAGCCCTTCGAGCGCGGATTCGGCCATACGGTGGGCAATAGCCTCAGGCGCATCCTCCTCTCGAGCCTTGAGGGTAGCGCCATCACCCGGATCAAGATCCTGGGCGTGCAGCATGAGTTCTCCTCGATCCCCGGCATGGTCGACGACATCACGGACCTGGTCTTGAACGTGAAATTGCTGGTGGTCAAGAATCACTCGGAGGCGACCAAGACCCTCCGGATCGACCGCGATCGCCGGGGCGTGGTCACCGCCGCCGACATCTTGCACGACGAGTCGGTCGAGATCATCAATCCCGACCATATCCTCTGCACCCTCACAGACGACGTGGCGTTCCACCTCGAGATGACCGTGGAGAACGGGCGGGGCTACCGGACCGCGGCCGAGGGGCACACCGAGGATCTCGAGATCGGTGTGATTCCGATCGATGCCAGTTTTAGTCCGGTCCATCGCGTGGAGTACCATGTCGAGAATACCCGTGTCGGCCAGCGGACCAATTACGACAAGCTGATCCTGCGGATCTGGACGACCGGCGTGCTCGGCCCCGAGATGGCCCTGGTGGAGGCCGCCAAGATCCTCCGCAAGCATCTCAACCCGTTCGTCCAGTACAACGAGCCCGGCCCGGGACTGCCCGCCGAGGCCCTGGGCGGCGACGGTGGCTCGCACATGCCGATCGACGCCGAGCTCGAGCGCAAGCTCGACATGAGCCTTGCCGAACTCGAGCTGTCCGTCCGTGCGACCAACTGCCTGGAGAGCGAGGGCATCACGACCGTCCGCCACCTGGTCAGTCGCAGCGAGGATCAGCTCCTGAACGTCCGCAACTTCGGCGAGACCACCCTCAAGGAGGTCCGCGCCAAACTCCACGAGATCGGTCTCGATCTGGGCATGAATGTCCCTCTAAAACCTTGAGTGGCAAGTGGCAAGCGAAGGCCCTGATCGGTTCCAGTCGGTTCACGGGCTGTCCCTTCTCTCCGCCTACCACCTGCCAATTGCCACTTGTCACCTGCCACTAAAAGAACCATGCGTCATCAAAAAGCCGGCCGGAAGTTCAAACGATCCCCGTCGCATCGCCGGATGCTCCTGCGCAACCTGGCCACTGCGCTCCTGGAGCACGGCAAGATCCAGACGACTCTGGCCAAGGCCAAGGAAGTCCAGCCGTTCACCGAGAAGCTGATCACTCTCGCCAAGGACGGGTTCAAGCTCGACGAGTTCCGCCGTTGCATGGCGGTGCTGACGAGCAAGAAAGTGGCCTTCAGGCTGTTCAACGAGATCGGCCCTCGCTATCAAGACCGGCCGGGTGGCTATACCCGGATCTACAAGCTGGCCAAGGTTCGGCAGGGGGATGCTGCCCCGATGGCGGTGATCGCACTGCTGGGCGAAACCGAGCTGGTCAAGGCCCCGACCAAGCCCGCCGTGGTGGGATCGGGCCGCCGCCCGTGATCGATCGGAGTGCTCGAACTCGACCGAACCCGTACCTATCAACAATCTGTCGATCGGACACGGTGACGGCCGGATCGCTTCGCCGAGGAAACCTCGACCCCAATCCTGCGGGATCGGACGATCGTGACTCATCCAGACCACGAGCCGAGCTGCATCTTCTGCAAGATCGTCCACGATCAGATCCCGTCGGCCAGGGTCCTGGAGACGGATCACGTTGTGGTGTTCCTGGACATTCACCCGGTCACTCCCGGCCATACGCTGATCGTCCCGAAATCCCATCATGCTCAGCTCGACGATCTGCCCGACGGATCTCGCCGCGCACGCCGGCTCGCTCCTTCCCCGGCTCTGCCGGGCCATCCGGGCCGCGACCGGCGCCGACGGCATCAACGTGGTCATCAATAATGGCCGGGTCGCCGGCCAGACGATCGACCATTGCCATTGGCATATCATTCCTCGCTTCCGCGACGATCCGGTGAGCTGGCCATGGCCTCAGGGTGAATACGTCGGCGACGAGCTGGGCCAGATGAGGTTCCGCATCGAACGCGAGCTGGGCGTCCCTACGGACTCCGATCGGAACCAGAACTGAACGAGTCCACGGCTGGCGGCTTGCGTTTGGCGTCGACGACCCGCATCATATCGTCATCGAACCACCGAGCCGCGACTTGAGGAAAGTCCAGCGCGGCAGCCGGGAATCCTGTCGTTCCAGACGCCGAGGTTTCGATGCCCATCAACTTGACGTGCTCCGGTTGCGGACAAAGCTTCCGACCTTCGCGATGAGATGGCGGGGAAGAAGGTCCGCTGCCCGAGTGCCAGGCCGTGCAGATCGTGCCCGAGCTCGTCACCGAGGAAGTGACCTTCACGCTGGATACCGACGACGACTCGGCCGGTGACCTTCATCCCGCCTTCAACCGGGAGCGATTCCTGTTTCGACAGAAGCTGATGACGATCAGCGAGAAGTACGTCGTCTGGGACGATGAAGAACGTCCGATCCTGTTCATCGAGCGGCCGGCCCATTTCTGGCGTCATCTGATGGCGCTCCTCGCGACTGTGGTCGTCTTCCTCGTGACATTCGTCATGGCGCTGATTATCGGCTTCGGGCTGACGGAGCAAGTCCAGCCCAAATGGGTCGGCGGAGTCGCTCTTGTCGTCCTCATCGTCCTGTCCTTCTTCTTGACGGGGATGGTGATGATCGCGATCGTGCCCAAGCGACACATCTCTTTCTATGCGGACGAGTCGAAAGGCGAGTTGCTGCTCCAGGTGAAGCAAGATCGGAAGTTCCATTTCCTGGTTGCGACGTACACCGTCGTGAATCCCGGGGGTGAGTGTCTGGGCCATATGAGGAAGAACTACTTGTACAATTTCCTGCGGAAGAGATGGGATGTCCTGGCCCCCGAGAGCAAGCGGTTGTTGCTCGTTGCCCGCGAGGATTCGCTACTCCTGTCCCTGATGCGCAGGTTCCTGGGTCCGATGTTTGGTTTCCTCCGAACCAACTTCATCCTGGTCATGCCCGGGGCCGATGGTATCGAGGCGACACGCGGCGAGTTCAACCGGAAGTTCACCATCTTCGACCGCTACGTCCTCGACTTGACCCGGGATCGGCCACGGATGATCGACCGCCGCCTGGCGGTCGCACTGGGCGTGTTGCTCGATACGGGCGAACATCGTTGATGACCAGATCGAGACCATCGGGGCGGGGCGACACCATGAAGAACGACGACTCGCCCTTTGTCGACGACTCCGAAGCACCGTTGGAGCCGGCCCGCTCCGATGGGGAAGAACTGCTTCGTCGCATCGACGAGGATTCCGAGGACATTCCGGTCATCAGTCACGACATGCTGCATCAGGAGCGGGTAGACTTCGAGGCGGGAATGAAGGTGTTCCCGCCCGTGACCATCGCACTGATGCTCGTCTGTATCGCCGTCTATGTTCGTCAGGTCTGGGTCGGCGGCCTGGACAACCGCCTGCGAGTCGTGGAGACCGGCGCGATGTCTCGTGACGAGGTTCTTCGGGGGCAACTCTGGCGGTTGATCTCCGGGGGCTTCATGCACGCAAACGCCGAACATTTGATCGGCAATCTCGTGATGCTGTTCATTCTGGGCATGGCCTGTGAACATGCCTTCGGCCGCGGCGCCTTCCTGTTCCTCTACCTGGCGGCCTGTGTGGTCGGATCGCTTGTTGACCATGACCACGGCGACACCCACGGTCGGCGCCTCGGGAGCCATCTTCGGACTGGCCGGCGCAGTGCTTACGACGATCGTGGCCCATCGGCATCGGATTGAGGTGCGGGATCATCGAGTGGCTATCGTACTGGCGGTATGGGCCACCTATACCCTGGCCCTGGGCCTGCTCAGTCCGATCGTCTCGAATGCCGGTCATATCGGCGGTCTGCTGGGTGGCCTCGCGGTCGGCTGGTTCCTGCCCGCTGCCCTGCTGACCGACCGTCGCGAACTGGCCACGCGACCCACGACTCGCGTGCTGACCGTGCTTGCCATCTTCGCAGTCCTGGTCACGACCGTCTTCTTCCTTCCGCACCTCGCCTGATTCAGACTGTCCCTCATCCTGCCGTTGGGCTGGTTCCCGACGATGCGTGGTCGCATTGGGACGATGGGGATGGGACCGCCAGCCCTCGGATCGGCGATCCAGCCGGCCTGGGGATAGCGATAGCCGGCGCCATGCCGCTGCACCGTCACCGGATCCAAGCGGTACTGCGAATGGTCATGAGTCGAACCGGGTCCGCCCGCCCGGGAAGTTGCCGGCGCCGTGGCCATCGCCATGCACGCGACAAAAAGTAACCGAATTCATTTGGGTGTAACTACCGGATCTGTCCTTATCCAGTTTCCCGGAGCTTCCTGTATAGCCGCTCGTCTTCCTGTTCGATATGGTAGGCCCAGAACGAGTCCCACTCCCCGTTGAGGTACGTCGCGCGCAGGTTGAGCATCGCTTGCGCGCCCTCGGGATGCCAACGCATCCCGGCACGCTCCAACCGGTCTTTCACCAGATGCCGACACGCCCCCTCCACCACGCCACTGCCGATCGGGTAACCCGCCGCAAGATACTCGTCGTACTTCATCCGCGCCCGGTTCCGCTGCGAAATAACCCGCCACCTCGCGCACCGTCTTGCGACGCGCCCCCTTCAACTCCCGCTTGGTCATCATCTGACGCAACCCGCCGACCACATATCGCACCTTCCCTTCCAGGAGCATCCGCAACTCCTTCTCCACCCACCGGTGCGCCTCCGGCTTCTGGGTCGACTCGTCGAAGAAGCACCACGCCGCCTTCCACAACCGCTCCATGACGTGGAACAGGTCCAGGATACAGATCGCGTTCTCAGGCAGGTACTCGCCCTGGCGATCGTGCAACGCGCGCTCCCCGTCCGAGAGGAAGATCAACGGCTTGGTCGCCGTCGGGTTGCGACGGATGACCTCGTCGGCCAGCCAGAGGAACAACGCCACCTTGCCCACCAACAGCTCGGCCCGCACCCGCTTGTGCGCGGGCTTCGGGCGACGCTTGGCGGCCTTCTTCCTCAGGACCTCGTCGATCACCTCGTCGGCGGTGCGCACGAACGGGTCGATCGTGTAGACCGCACCCACCGCCGCCATCTTCTTCTTGTTCGCCTTCTCGCCCTTGCCACGACGCGAGTTCGCCGACTTTGGCAGCGGGGTGGCGGTCGTCTCCTCGGGCGGCAGTGCCGAGCGCACCAGGGGCACCCCTTTGCAGTCGGCCGTCACCACCAGGATCGGGCCCTCCTCGGCCGCGTCGGGCGTCGCCAGGTGGTTCTGGAACGGCTCCACGTCGCTGCCCTGCTCGCGGTTGAGGTCTTCCGAGGCCTTGACCGAGACCGCCAACCCCAGGATCGTCTGGAGCTTCTTGATCGCCTCGGCATGGGCATCATCGACGACGAACACCCCGAGCCACTGCTGGAACAGGTACGAATACTGCCGCCGCGGGAGATGGAGTCGGGCATCGAGCGGGGCGGCTTCGAGTCGGTCATGGCCGTAGCCGATCCGCTCGATCTCGACCTCGCCGAAGATCGACAGGTAGGGGCGTCGGCGCGGCTGATCGAGGCGAGGCAAGACCTGAGGCGGGTCGACCGGGCCGTCGCCGCTGATGGTCAGGTTCGGCCCGACGTCGCCGTCGCCGGAGAGGCCAGGAACGCCCGGAGCAAGTCGAGTCCCATCACCAGGAGTTCACGAAAGATGGTCTCTTCGACCTGGTGGATCGGCTCGTTGCTGGTCGGCGGCGGAGTGGAGGCGTTCGACGAGGGTCCAGAAGATCTTGAGGGACCGATCGATGGCCTCGGAGCAGCTGGCCTGTTCGGGGGTGGAGTAGGTCGGACGCTTGACGGCGGGTGCGGTGGTGGCGAGCATGGGCTTGGCTCCTCTCCGATGCGGGACATCCTTGGACATTGTTAGCATCCCAGGAATGTACCGCGTTGGGAGGGCCATTTCGAGACCCCGCCGAACGGACTCGACTCCATAAACCGTTGATCTTTCATGCACCTGTGGCGACACAGCGACGAGCGAAGTCAGTAGTTACACCCAATTCACTTCGAGTTCGACATGACCATCCTCATGGGCTCGCGAGAGCAATGCTCTACGCGATCGTCGGCCGGAGACGATCTCATGGTGTCGCTCCCTACGATAATCGAGAGGCCGGACCGATGCGAGTGGAAGGCCATCGCAGCGTCGGCCGAAGGCTCTCAGAATTGTTTGCCATCGATCAAGTTGCCGTCGGCGCGGTTCCCGAGCGATCGGAAGATGCGTGGGTCGATCGTCTCCTTGAGGAACTGGACCGTGCCATCGCAGAACAGGAAGTTAGCTCCCCCAACGTGCCGGCTGCCGAAGCCGCCGACGAAGGTGAGCGGCAATGTCGCGGACGGGACGCGCGTTGAACCCGGTCCCCAACGACGTAGGATCGGGTGCATTGATGCCAAGGCCGGTATTCCGGAGTGACGCCCGCGTCCCGGACGCCCAACCGAGCGACATCGGGCCTGAGATCTCCCCGAGCAAAATGGTGTAGGCTCGTCCATCGGTGATGTCGTCGTAGGCCACGTGACTGTTGAGGAACAGCACCCCGTGGTTGTCAACGTCGATCGGGGCTTCAATATCATGATGGCAGCCGGCGTAACCGCTCCCGCCCGACGGGCAATGGAATATCGCCAATCCCCCGCCCTGCACCGTGATGTTCCTCCCCTCGTAGAGGCCACGGCGGAAATCGAACTGATCGTAAAGGTTCCTCTGTTCGAAGTATGGGAGGATCTGCACGGCCCAGCCGAAGTGATACCCGCGCGGCACATCCAGGATCGGTCCCTTGTGGTCAACCACACCCGGCGGTAGGACCTGATGCGTCGAGACATAGTTGCCCAGGCCGATGCCGAGCTGGAGCAAGTTATTGGTGCACTGGACCCTCCGGGCCGTCGCGCGCCGGTCATGACCGCCGGCAGGAGCAGCGTGATCAAGACCGTGATGATCGCGGCGACCATGAGGAGCTCGATCAAGGTGAAGCCCGGACGCCGTCCCTTCCCCATCGGCGAATCCCCTGGATTCAATACTGATCCGAGTCGATCAGCTCGCCATCGGCGCGGTTGCCGAGGAAGCGATAGACGCGCGGGTTGATCGACTGCTTCAGGAATCGGACTGAGCCGTCGCAGAACAGGAAATTGGCGCCCAACGGGTGGTGGCTGCTGAACCCGCCGACGAAGTTGATCGGCAACGTGCCCGCCTTGATGAGCGCCTTGATTTCGTCCAGGCTCTGCGCCGCACTCGCGGTGGGAGTGCCCCAGAGGCGACCGGGACGGGCGCCCGCGACCGTGGGATCGGGCGCATTGATGCCGGAGCCGGTATTGCGGAGTGTGGCCCGGGTTCCCGAGGCCCAAGTGAGCGACGCACCAGACCGGCCCTCGCCGAGCAGGAAGGTGTAGGCTGGCCCATCGGTGATGTCGTCGTACGCCACGTGGCTGTTCAGGTAGAGGACGCCGTGGTTATCCGCATCGATCGGTGCCTCGACGTCATGGTGGCAGCCCATGTAGTTCGACGAGCCAGCCCATGGGTCCGACGAGCACAGGAAGGTCCCGATCCGGCCGCTCTGGACCGTGACGTTCCTCCCTTCGTAGATGCCGCGGCGGAAATCGAACTGGCGGTGGAGATTCCTCTGCTCGAGAAACGGCAGGATCTGGACGGCCCAGCCGAAGTGATATCCCGTCGGCACGTTCTGAATCGGTCCCTTGTCGTTGACCACGCCGGGCGGGAGGACCTCGTGCGTCGAGACATAGTGGCCCATGGCGATGCCGAGCTGGAGCAGGTTGTTATGACACTGGGTCCGCCGTGCAAGCTCTCGCGCCGACTGGACCGAGGGCAGCAGCAGCGCGATCAAGATGGCGATGATCGTGGCCACCATCAGCAGCTCGATCAGTGTGAAACCCGGTCGTCTCGTCATCAATAACGTTCCTTGAATCAATATCGGGCGTTGTCGAGCACCTCGTGATCGGCCCGGTTTGCCATTAGCTTGAGGACTCCGCCACCGGTCGAGTTCTTGAGGAAGCGGACCGAGCCGTCGCCGAACGTGAAATTGGCGCCGCCGGGATGCCGGCTGGCGAATCCCCCCACGAAGCTCGGCGTACCGGGAGTGAATTTCGGCGCGGCCGGGTCCGCGGCCAAGTCCCGGGCGATGTCCTGCGGCCGGGAACCCGGAATGTTGACCGCCGAGTTGATCCCCGTGCCCATGTTCCGCAGGCTGGCGCAGTGCCCGAGGCCCAGCCCTGGCCCGTGCCGTCGTTCAGCTTCTCGCCCAGGAAGATCGTCTGCGAGGAGCCGTCGGGGATGTCCTCGTAGCGCATGGCGGCGTTGAGGAAGAAGACCCCGTTGTTCTTGGCGTCGATGGGCGCCTCGACGTCATGATGGCAGCCCACGTAATTGGTCATCGCCACGTCATTCGGCGCGCGATTGAGCCCATTGTCGGATGGGCAGAGGAAGCTCCTGACCAGCGTCGTCCGGGTCGTCAGGTTCTGGGTCTCGTACAGGCTGAACTTGAGGTTGAAATGGTTGTAGATGTTCCTCATCTCACAGTAGGGCAGGATCCGGACCATCCAGCCGTAGTGGTAGCCCTTGGGCTGATCGAGGACCGGGCCGGTGTCGTTGACCACGCCCGGCGGATACACCTCGAACGACGATTCGTAGTTCTGCACGGCGACCCCGAGCTGCATCAGGTTGTTGCAGCACGAGGCCCGTCGTGCAGCCTCGCGGCACGCTTGCACGGCCGGCAACAAGAGCACAACCATCATCGAAATGATCGCCATCACCACCAGCAACTCGATCAGCGTGAAACCCGGTCGTCTCGTCATCAATAACGTTCCTTGAATCAATAGCGGGCGTTGTCGAGCACCTCGTGATCGGCCCGGTTTGCCAGCAGCCTGAGGATTCCGCCGCCGGTCGAGGTCTTGAGGAATTGGACCGAGCTGTCGCCGAACAGGAAATCGCCGCCGCCGGGATGCCGGCTGGCGAACCCTCCCACGAACATCGGCGTACCGGGAGTGTATTTCGGCGCGGCCGGGTCCGCGGCCAAGTCCCGGGCGATGTCCTGCGGCCGGGAACCCGGAATGTTGACCGCCGAGTTGATCCCCGTGCCCATGTTCCGCAGGCTGGCGCGCGTGCCCGAGGCCCAGCCCTGGCCCGTGCCGTCGTTCAGCTTCTCGCCCAGGAAGATCGTCTGCGAGGAGCCGTCGGGGATGTCCTCGTAGCGCACGGCGACGTTGAGGAAGAAGACCCCGTCGTTCTTGACGTCGATGGGCGCCTCGACGTCATGATGGCAACCGACGTAATTGGTCATCGCCACGTCATTCGGCGCACGATTGAGCCCATTGTCGGATGGGCAGAGGAAGCCCTTGACCAGCGTCCTCCGGGTCGTCAGGTTCTGGGTCTCGTACAGGCTCAACTTGAGGTTGAAGTGGTTGTAGATGTTCCTCATCTCACAGTAGGGCAGGATCCGGACCATCCAGCCGTAGTGGTAGCCCTTGGGCTGATCGAGGACCGGGCCGGTGTCGTTGACCACGCCCGGCGGATACACCTCGAACGACGATTCGTAGTTCTGCACGGCGACCCCGAGCTGCATCAGGTTGTTGCGGCACGAGGCCCGTCGTGCAGCCTCGCGGCACGCTTGCACGGCCGGCAACAAGAGCGCGATCATCATCGAGATGGTCGCGATCACCACCAGCAATTCGATCAGCGTGAAGCCCGATCGTCCGCGCATCGGCTTGATCCTCGGGTCAATAACCGCCATCGATCACCTCGCCGTCGGCGCGGTTCGCCAGCAGCTTGAGCACGCCGCTGCCGGCCGAAGTCCTCATGTACTTGGCCGAGCCATCCCCCATCGAGAAGTTGACCAGGCCGGGATGCCGGCTGGCAAATCCCCCCACGAAGGTCGGCGTACCGGGAGTGACCTTCGGCGCGGTCGGATCCGCGGCCGCGTCCTGGGCGATCGCCTGCGCAGGGGAACCCGGAATGTTGACCGCCAGGTTGATCCCCGTGCCCATGTTCCGCAGGCTGGCGCGCGTGCCCGAGGCCCAGCCCTGGCCCGTGCCGTCGTTCAACTTCTCGCCCAGGAAGATCGTCTGGGACGAGCCGTCGGGGATGTCCTGGTAGCGCATGGCGGCGTTGAGGAAGAAGACCCCGTTGTTCTTGGCGTCGATGGGCGCCTCGGCGTCGTTATGGCAGCCGACGTAATTGGTCATCGCCACGTTATTCGGCGCGCGATCGAGCCCGTTATCCGAAGGGCAGAGGTAGCTCCTGACCAGCGTCGTCCGGGTCGAACAGGTTCTGGGCCTCGTAGAGACCCAGGCTGAGGTTGAAATGGTTGTAGATGTTCCTCATCTCGCAATAGGGCAAGATCCGGACCATCCAGCCGTAGTGGTAGCCCTTGGGCTGATCGAGGACGGGCCCGGTGTCGTTCACCACGCCCGGCGGGAATGCTTCGTGCGACGATTCATAGTTCTGCAAGGCGAGCCCCAGTTGCATCAGGCAGTTGAGGCACTGGGCCCGCCGCGCGGCCTCGCGCACCGCCTGCACGGCCGGCAACAAGAGCGCGATCAGCACCGCGATGATCGCGATCACCACCAACAACTCAATGAGTGTGAAACCCCACGACGGGGCCGATCTCCGACGGGCTTTCCTCGAGGCGCCAGGTTCGGGATCACCGGAACCGCGGATCATGACTCAACTCCTGTTCGTTCGCTTGAGACTCGTCTTCCACGACGGTTAGGGTTAGCCCGAACCGGGAAACTCGTCAACCTTGGTGTGGCGCGCCCGCCGGGGCGGGTCGCGGGGATAATCGGCCTGGGCGCGGACGATACGACGTTTCGGCTCGCCGGGCGCCGGTCCGGCAGTGATCGTGACGAGGGCGGTATCTGCCGAATCGAGGTCGCGAGCGGCGATCTCCCATGTCTCGCCGGTGTAGGTCGGATCGGCGGCGAGCCGCGCGCGCCCGCTGGATTCCGGCCTCGGCGAGCCACTCGGCCTGGAGGCTTCGCTCCTGGGCCCGGACCTCATCCCGGCGCACCGACCCGACCCGGATCACAGCCCCGGAGATCATCGTAATGATGATCAGGCAGACCAGCACCGCGACCGTGGTCAAGCCCCGGCGACGTGCTGGGTTCGCGGTTGAGACGATCATCTCGGCCGGTCTCCCTTCGTTCTCGATGCCGCGGGCCGGTCCTTGCCCGGCAAGGCCAGGACTTCGAGCGGGCGGGGCGGCTCGAGCTGCCCCTTGCCGACCTCCCGGCTCATGACCATGACCACGAATCGAATCGCCCCTTCATCCCGCTGCTCGAACGCGACGACATTTCCCTTGCCGACGCGATACGATTCGTGCTCCGTCCTCGTTCCCGATGCGGTCTCGACGCGAGCCACTCGGCCCTCTCGTGCCTCGTAGGTGACGAAGGTCTTGGGATCGAGGGTCAGCCGCAGGCTCGCCGCCCCTTTCGTCTTGCCCGGCTCGGCGGCGGCCTTCGCCGCCGGCAGGAGCACGACTTCATCGCAGGCATGGACGTCTTCGCGGAATTGACTGGCCAGCCGGGCGAACGATGCCGAGGCGTTCAACCGAGCATGACCATCACCATTGAGCCGGAGCAGGAGCTGAATCGTGACGGCGCAAAGACCCAGCGCGACGGCGACGCCGCTCATGACGACGATAACCTCGATGAGCGTGATGCCGCGTCGCGGCCGTCGTCGTTGGTTCATCCGATCCGCTCCCGACCCGGGACTTCGCGTCCCAGGCCGGGCGGGAAGTCTGACGATCATCATGGGGTCGGCCTCCGCCGTTCGAGCCAGGTGGTGAGACGGACGGGCGCTTCCCATTCGCCGACGCGGTTGCGCCATCGGAGCCGGATCGCAATTCGCTTGGCCGACCGGCCGGCGCCGGGCTGCGACTCGTCGACCGCGACGGTCAGCTCGGCGCCGGGGAGCGATTGGACGGCCGCCCGGGAGATCGACAGGGCGCGGCCGCGCTCGACGGTGACTTCTTCGAACGGATGGGCGGTGAGGCGTTCCATCGCGTTCGCGACCTCCTGAACGGCCCGCTGCCTCTGGTCCGCCGATCGACGCTGGTGACCCGCGTAGCCCGTGACCTTGAGTGTCAACGTCATGCCGATCATCAACATCACCGTAGCCATCGCGACTTCGGCCAGCAGCGAGCCACGGCGCGGGCGAACGGGAACCTGCCTGCCGGCCCGGACACCTGAGGACCGGCCGCGAACGGGCCACGGTCTCGTCCGATCGCGCTTCGCGAAAGGTCGCACCCTCATTGGTCTGCCAGCTCCCCGATGATTTGCACCAGAGGTAAGAAATACGAAATCGCGAACAAGCCGATCACCAGGCCCATCATGACGATGGCCAGGGGGAAGAGCGTCTGGGCGACCGCCTGCATCCGGAGCGCCAGCCGTCGTTCGCAGGTCTCGGCCAGCTCTCGGAGCGCCCACGACAGGTTGCCGACCGACGCCGCCGAGCCGAGGACCTCGACATCGGTCTTGCGGAGGATGCCGGCCCGCCACAATGAGGCCATCCAATCCGATCCCAGCCGGACATCCTTCTCCACGCGGACCAGCCGCCGGCGAATCCACCGCGTGGGATAGTAGTTCGCCAGGGTCGAGAGCCCCAGCCCGATCGGCTGGTTCGACTCGATCACGATCGAGAGTGCACGCAGGACCAGCGCCGCATGCCGGCGGATCAGCAGGCGATCGAAGAACGGGACCTTGTAATTCATCCACCCGGAGAACGAGAACGGGACGTAGAAGAGGAGCAGCATTTCGGACAGGATCAAGAGGATGGAGATCGGCCCATAATCGACGAGCTTGCGGGAAAGCCGGATGACCGAGACCGTGAGCTCGGGCATCCGGTAGCCGAAGTCGTTGAGTATGGCCTCGAGTCTAGGGATACACCAGAGGATTAAATAGATCATGATGCCCTGCATGGCGAGGAGCATCCCGAGCAAGTAGGCGAGGCGCGAGGAGATCGCCATCCAGAGCGATAACTGGGAGGAGCGAGCGGTGTCGGCGAGGCGGAGAGCCTGGGAGAGCCGTCCGGTCACCTGTCCGATCCAGGCCATCAGGACGGTGTCTCGGGACACGGCCTTGGGCGTCTCCTTGAGCGCCTCGGGGAGCAGGGTCCCGGCATCGAGGAGGGCGACCAAGTTCCCGACCCGGCGCCTGGCCCGGCCCCGGAACTGGTCGGCGAATGCCGCGACCGCGGCAGCCATCGGCATGCCCCGCTCGGCCGCGATGGACAGGATCCCCAGCAGCGCATCCTGGCGCGAGGCCCGCAGCCGCGCGAGGATGAATCCCATTCCCAGGATCATCGCGAAGCCCATCAGGACCAGGCAGACGACGATCAGCCACTGGAGGGTGATCACCATCCACATGGCGACGGCGATGAAGGCGACCAGGATCATCATGTGGGAGAGGCGCCACGGATCGGATCGCATCGCGGCGGCGATATCGAGGTCCGAATCCTGATCTTTTTCGCCCGCCGTCACCACGGCCTTCCCGGTCGGGGGGACCGCCTCGGCATCGGCCGCCCAGGTCTCCGCGACCGGGGAATCCACGGAATCGCCGGCCGCCCAGGTTTCCGTCACCGGGGAGACGTCGTCGCTCGGAGGATGCTCGGCGGAGTCGATCGTCACGGAATTCTCCCACCTCGACGGTCGGGCTTTCCGGCCCGACGCGGGTTGCGACGGTCGGGCCGGAGAGCCCGATCTACGGAGTGATCGTGTTACCCGGACAACTTGGAGATCAAGGTGACCAGCGGAAGGATCAGCCCTCCGACGATCGTGAACAGGCCCCACAGGATCAGCATGACGGCGAGGACGGCCAGGACCGTCCCGGCGAACGTGGCATGTGCGGACGCCCGCGCTTCGAACATCTCGCCGGCCATGTGCAGGACATCGGTCAGGCTCCCCTGCCTTTCCCCCCACCGGAGGAGCCGGGGCAGTCCCGCCGGGAACAGCCGGCGCTCGGCCATCGCCCGGGCCAGGTCTTGCCCCGAGGCGACCGCGTCGGCCATCCGCAAGCAGGTGCTCTCGACGTCGGCATCCTGGACACCTTCTCCCGTGAGGCGCAGGGCCTCGGGCATCGGGAGGCGATTCTCCAGCAGGAGACTCAGCAAATGACAAAACTCCGCCAGCGAGGTCCACCGCCAGACGCCCCCGAGGATCGGCAGCCGCGCCGCCAGCGCGGCAGAGTTCCCGGGCGCAAGAACAGGGGCGAGACCAGGCGGAAGCCGATGAGTGCCGCGGCGAGGAACCCCAGGAGCGGGCCGAGTGAACTCATCAACTTCGCGATGTCCAGGATCGCCAGCGTCGCACGCGGGAGCGGTACGCCGTAGTTCTGGAAGATCGTGGCGAACTGCGGGACCACAACGATGCTGACGAAGGTGAAGATCGCGATGGCGATCACCATGCTCAGGAGCGGATACGCCAGGGTGAGCCACAACCGCCGCCGCAGCTCGGTGCCGATCTCGACGTATCCGGAGAACTGGCCCAGGACGTCGCCAAGCCGCTGCCCCCGCGCCGGCGATCACCAGGCCGCTCAGATGGGGCGGGATCCGCCCCTTCTGGTCCTCGATCGCCTCGTCGAGCGGTACGCCCGCCGCGAGCCGCTCGGAGAGCTCCTTCATCGCCCGGCGGAACCGGCCCCGTGGCAGCTCTTCGGCCAGGGCCGCCAGGCTGGGGGCCATCGGCAGCCCCGCGGCGGCCAACCCGGCAATCTGACCGGACAACTCGCCCGCCTCCTGGCCATTCAGCCGCTCGCCGTCTCCCTGTGCTCTCAGCCCGTCCGACATACCCGCCTCCCCCGACTCGACGCTCGTGCATCCCTCGGTCGCGATCGTTAAACCGCCAACTCCTGCAACATCGTGGTCAGCGGGACGAACAGCGCGAGCCCGTAGAACAGCGTCGCGCTCGCTCCGATGACGATCAGCAGGATCAGGGGCAGGAACACGGACAGCTTCTCGGCCTGGAACCTGGCCCGCTTGCGGTAGAGCCCCGCCAGGTTGTTCAGGGCCCCGACCAGGGACCCCTGGGCCTGCCCAGTCGCCAGGACCCAGCGCAGCATGGGGAGGAACGCGTCGCGGCCGACGGTCTCCATGGCGGTCGCCGAGCTGTCCCCACGCTTGAGCGAGTCGGCGACCGCGCGGGCTCCCCGGACCAGCCGCGGATCGCCGCTGGACTCGGCGGACAGGACCAGGGCCGAGTGATACGGCACCCGGTGTTCCAGCAGTAGGGCCATCAGCTCGGCGAAGTTCGCCGCCTCGTAGTCGGCCATCAGCGCCTTCATCCAGGGGAAGAGCCGAAGCACACCCCAGAGCCGGACCTGGAGCGCCCCCGTGGTTCCCGAGTTCACCCAGACCACCAGGAGCATGATGATCGCGATCGGCCCGACCGGCCACCAGTAGCGCACCGAACTCCCGATCCACTCGAGCCAGCGCAGCGGCGCGATCACGATCAGGCCCAGCGAGTCGAAGGCCGAGACCAGCCGAGGCACGACGAAGTACACCAGACCCACGAACAATCCGTAGGCCAGGCTAAGGACCATGACGGGATACCACAGCGCCAGGCCGATGGCGCTGCGCGCTTCGGAATACCCCCGAACATATCGCGCCATGCCTTCCAACGCGACCGGCAGCCGCCCGGCCCGCGTCCCCGCCTCCACGACCGCACGATACAGCGGGGGGATCGCCTTTCGCTCGGCGCCCAGGGCGTCGATCAGGCTCTCCCCCTGACCGAGCCGGCGACCCAGCGCGCCGGCAATCCGTCCGAGCTGGCCCCGGACGTCCCGGCCGGCCTCCAGCAGCCCGCGATCCAGCGGCACCCCCGCGCGGACCAGTGCGGCAATCTCCTCGTTGAGCGCCAGCAACTGATCGATCGTGATCGGACCTGTCGGCCTCGCGTTCGGCTCTCCGGACGACATCACGCAACTGTCCCCTCTGGCATCTCTGACACTTGTGGCAGCCCTATCACAGCACATTTGTCCGAGGCTGTCAAGGGGACTCTTGGGAACGGTAGGCAGTAGGCGGTAGGTAGTAGGCAGTGAATGGTTCGGGACCCTTGAGAACAGTTAGTAGTAGGCAGTGAATTGTTCGGCCCTACGTTGGGGAAATGGGTGATTAATGACGGCTTACTGCCTACCACCTACCGCCTACTGCCGAATGGCTGGCCCACCCCGAGGATGCGTCGGACCTCCGCCGGGGCGGTGAGACCGGCCTCGACGGCCGCGCACGCGCGCGCCCAGCGGTGGACCATCCCGGCATCCACGGCGATCCGCTCGAGGTGGCGGACATCGGCGCGGGCGAGGAGGGCGCGGCCGAACTCGTCGGCCTCGGGCAGGAGCATTTCCGCCAGGACGAGACGCCCGAGGTAGCCGGTCTGGCGGCAGGCATCGCAGCCCCGGGGGACCTTGGCCTGGCGGACGGGCAGGCCGAGGCGATCTTCGGGGCGGTCCGACGGCTCGGCAGGGCGCAGAGTTGACGAACCAGGCGCTGGGCGACGATGGCACGCAGGCCGCTGCGCAACACGTAGGGCTCGATGCCCATGTCGAGGAATCGTCCGATGACCTCGCAGGCGCTGCCGGCATGGAACGTGGTCAGGATCAGATGGCCGGTCAGGGCCGCCTGAAGGGCGACCTCGGCGGTCTCCTTATCGCGAATCTCGCCGATGGCGATAACTTCGGGATCCTGTCGCAACAGCGACTTCAGGCCCGATTCGAGGGTGAGCCCGGCCGCCAGGTTGACCTGAGCCTGCGAGACGCCGGCGACCACCGCCTCGACGGGGTCCTCGAGGGTCGCCAGGCTGCGCTCACCGGGCCGACGGGCCGCGAGCTCCCGCAGACAGGCGTAGATCGTGGTCGTCTTGCCGCTACCCGCCGGACCGCTGAGGATCACGGCCCCCGAGGTTTCCTCCAGGACGTGCGAGAGTCCATCCCGGACCTCGCCGGGCAACCCGAGGTCGTCGAGGCGGAGGAACCGCCCGGGCGCCGCGAACATCCGGACGACGGCCTTCTCGCCGAAGATCGTCGGGAACGTGCTGAGCCGCATCTCGGCCTCGCCCGGCACGCCGCGGATCCGACCCTCTTGCGGTACGTCGGTCCGATAGGTCAAGAGTTCTGCCAGGACCTTGAGCCGCGCGACGATGTTGGGCGCCACCTTCACCGGCAGCATGCCGATGGGATGCAAGACGCCGTCGATGCGCCAGCGCAGCTCCAGGCCCGCGCCGCCGGGCTGGAGGTGGACGTCGCTGGCCCCCGCCTTTTGCGCCTCGGTCAGGACGCGCTCGACGACATCGGTCGCATAGCGAGGGCTGGTCGGGTCGAGCTGGGCCAGGGCGTCTCGGAGCGGACCCTCGGGCATGTCAACCCCGTCCTCCCTCACAACACGTCTCGCAGATCGTCCGGCATCGCGCGAGACCAGCTTCCCGCGCCGCTCGACGAGCGGACCTCCGCAGGCGGGGCACGCGGGGCGGTTGGGATGCAGGGAATCATCGCGGACGGTCGGCCGATCGGAGCCGGTCACCCGGCTTCGACCGCCGTCGTCGGTCTCCAGCGTTTCCCTCTGATCTGCGATCATCGCGAATCACTTCCCGAGGACGACCTGCGCCGGGCCGGCGAGCCCGGGACGTCTTCAAGTATACAACGGATTCCCTCGCGACGATGGGCCAGGTCCACGGCGACACCCAGGGTGTGCAGGCCGGGCGTCAGGTCCAGGAGTAGCGCCGTGGGCGAGCCGCGCGCCGGCTCGACGCGCCGGCCATCGATCCAGAAGCGCAACCCCTCGGTCGTCTTGAATGAGACCTGCACCTTGCCGGCGGTCGTGACCTGGAGCTGCGTCCGCGCCAGGGCGAGGGACGCGGGCTCCGGCGATCGGCCGGACTCGGTCCATTCCGAGAGCGGCAGCAGCCCGGCGACGGTGGTGTAGGCCGGTCGCCACATGAGCGGATCCTCCAGTGGCAGCACGGTCTCGGGTCCGCCGTGCGCCAGGGCCTCCCGGCCCTCGGCGACGGCGTCAAGAACCTGCCACCGCCGGCAGACGCGCTCGGTGCCGACGGCGAATCGCCCGATCTTGCCGAGCTCCGAGAGGAACCGGACGAGATCGACCAGCTCGGCGCGAGTCAGGCCGTCGACCAGGCCGGTGGGCATGATCGAGACGGGCAACACCCCTTGCTCCTCGATCGACGATAGCGGGATCGACTGTTCGCGGTCCTCGGAGTTGCGCAGGACCAGGTCGGTGTCGGTCTGGCGGAGCTTGATCCCGGTGAAGACCTTGCCCTCGTCGGTCACGACGGCCATCGCATGGTAGTTCTCCTTGACCTGTTTGTTGGGCTCGAGGAGCGAGGCGAGCAAGTAATCGGCGTGGGCGCTGGCGCCGATGCTCTCCAGGCTGGGTCCGACCTGTCCGCCGGCACCCGCGATGGCGTGGCATTTCAGGCAGTTCAGATCCTTGCGGCGAAAGATCGCCTCACCGCGCACCGGGTCGCCGGCACTTGCCACGTCGGCGAGCAGCCGGGTCATCTCCGGCCCGGTCAGGGCCCGCGTTCCGGAGTCGAGCCGCCCGGCCTTTCCCAGCGCGGCGATGAGGGCGGGCACATCCCGCTCCCGGCCCGAGGCGCGCACCTGGCGGATGCACAGCTTGGCGAGGTCGGTGGACAGGGTCGCGTTCCCGTTCGCCAGGGCCGAAGCGAGCAGCGCGGGGCACTCGCGACGCTCCAGGACGCGCGCCAGCACGAAGCGCCGCGGCGCCGGCCCGATCGGGCGTGAGCCGGCCGAGCCATCCCGCGACGCGCGGCGCGGCGGCTTTCGGGTCGAGATCCACAAGGGCCGCCATCGCCATCGCCTGGACATCGGCGGACGGGCCGCGCTCGGCCAGGGACTCGATCGCCCGACGGCCCTCGGCCTTGCCGACGCGAGCCATTGCTTCGATGGCCGCGGCCCGGACCGTCGGCGATGTATCGGTCGCGGCCGCGAGTTTCGCCAGTCGCTCCTGAAGTGCCGGGACATTCCAGGCCCCGACCGCGCGGAGCGCCGCGGCGCGCATCGCGTCGTCTCGGCTGGCCAGCAACGGCACGACCCGGGACAGGTCGCCCGCCGGCACGACCTTGCGGCGCCGGGCGGCCCGCGTCAGCGTATCCAGCAGCTTGACCCGTCGCGAGTCGGGGAGCGTCGGGTCGTTCAACACCGTGTCGAGCACGACGGCAAGGTCGGTCGCCTCTCCAAGTGATGCGATCCGAGTCTGGACGTCCTCATCCTGATGGCTGGGGACCTGACCCGCCCCCAGCAGCGCCAGCAGCGGCTTGACGGTCTCCGGCGAGTCGACCGCCTTCAGGGCGAAGACGAGCCGTTCCGGCCGGTCGCCGAAATCGAACCGGCCCGCCTGGACCGCCGGTAGCCATACGGGGGCGAGCTCTCGGGCCGTCAACCACAGGCCATATTCCAGGAACGGATCGATCGGCCGGCCGAGGGCAGACATCGCCATTTGCGACGTGCGCAGGCTCGGGAACTGGCCCAGGGCGCGGACGGCCTCGAGCCGGACGTGCGGGTTCTCGTCGGCGACGTGCGGGCTCAAGAGGGCCACGGGATCGGACAGCCGGTCTTTCCATTGCGGCACGACCCGCACGGCCGCGGCGCGAACCCGCGCATCCGGCGATCGCAGGACCGCCCGAAGCAGGTCGATCCCGGGCTCGGAGAACTCCTTCGAGAGATCGAGCGCCTGCCAGGTCCAGAGGGCCTCGAGGCGGTGGTGCTCGTACTCGGGATCTCGGCGGTCGAGCTTCTTGGTCCAGTCATCCAACTCGGCGAGAATCCCGATACCCTGCTCCTTCAACGCGCGCCGCGCCTGCTGCCGGGTGTATTGCTCGGGAGCCTTGAGCGCATCGAGTAAGTCCTGGGCGTTCGCACGGACCAGCTTGGGCCGGGGCACCAGCGGCCGGCCCTTGGCGGTGACCCGCCAGATCCGCCCGCGGGTGTGGTCGCGGCGCGAGTCGCGGAAGTCGACCTCGCCGTGCTGGATGATCGGGTTGTACCAGTCGGCAATGTAGATCGCCCCATCCGGCCCTATCTTGATGTCGATCGGACGGAACGCCATGTGCTTCGTCTTGATCAACTCGGACTGCTCCCGGGCCGCGTAACCCGCGCCGTCGTCGCTGAGCACGAATCGGCACACGCGATTGGCGCGGAAGTCGTTGGTCAGCAGGTTGCCCTGCCAGGATTCCGGCATGTGCCGGCCGCTGACGACCTCCAGCCCGCAATACTTCGGGCTCCCCGGATTGAGCCCCTTCAGGACGCGGTCGGCGCCGACTGCCCACATATACGAGGCGCCGGCGATGCAATAATTGATCCCCTCGCTCCCTGCCCCATCGGTGGCGAACGACTGGCCCCAGCGGTCGAAGTGATGCCCCCAGGGATTGATCAAGCCCCGGATAAAGACCTCGAGGTGCATCGAGTCAGGACGGAGCTGCCAGATTCCGCCGCCTCCGAGCCGGCGCACGCCGTAAGGCGTCTCGATATGGCTATGGATGTAGACCGACTGGTTGAAGTAGAGCATCCCGTCGTAACCCCACCGCAACGTGTGGAGGATGTGGTGGGTATCCTCGGTACCGAATCCCGAAAGGACGACGCGCGTCTGATCGGCCTTGCCGTCGCCGTTGGTGTCCTTCAGATGGAGGAGCTCCGTGCTATTGGCGACATAGGCTCCGCCATCGCCGGGCTCGATGCCGGTCGGGATCAACAGCCCGTCGGCGAAGACCGTCGTCTTCTCGGCCTTGCCGTCGCCGTCGCGATCCTCGAGGATCAGCACCTTGTCGTTGGCCACCTGCCCCGGCGTGATCTGGGGATAGACCTCGGAGCTGGCGATCCAGAGCCGGCCCGCCGGGTCGAAGTTCATCTGGAGCGGCTTGGCGATGATCGGGTCGGCCGCGAACAGGTTGACCTCGAAGCCGTCCGCCACGATGAACGACTTGCGCTCGATCTCCGGGTCGGGGTCCGGGATCTTGAACGGAGCCCGCTGGGCCGAGACCTGTCCCGGAGAGGACATCACGAGGGCCATGACGCCGAATCCAACAAACCGACGCAGCCAACCAGTCGAACGGCTCAAGGGGTCACCTCACTATCAACGCGGACCAGCTCATACCGATGAGGAAGCGGCTTGCGGAGCCGGGCGATCTCCTGCTCTTTCTCGGCCACCAGCGGGTCGAACCGCGGGATCTCGACGGCATTGTTCCCCTGCTCATGCTTCCGGAAGCCGAACAGATAGGTGATGTTCTGCGGTCGCCAGCGGTCGAAGAACAGGGTATTCTTCCGATTGATCACGCGGCGCAGTTCTCGGGATTGCTCGAAGTCCGGGCCGGTAGCGATCGGCACTCCCTTGATCCACTCGGCAACCGGCTTAACTTCGATGCGATGCCCATCCACTTTCAGCTCGTACTCGCCCGCCGGAAGCGCCCTCACCTTGATCGAGAGCTGGGTCGGGAGCAGCCGGTCCGTTGTCGGATCGCCGACGATCGGCAGCGCCTGGCGAGTCACTCGGAAGCGGACTCCCGTTTCCGAAGGCTCGACGAGATCCACCTGAACGCCGCGGCTCCGGACCCGGCCATCGGCGATGAGGTCGACCTGGGGCGCCTGCCGCGCGGAATGCGGATCCAGTCCCAGGGCGATCTGGGCCGCGAGGAATCGGTAGCCGATCTCGTTCAGGTGGATGCCGTTGTCACTGATGCTCGCCACACCATATCGTTCACGGGTCAGCTTGAAGAGATCGATGAAGAGGGCGTCGCGATTTCGAGCGACCTCCTCGATCGAGCGGGTGAAGCGTTCGAGATCGATGTTGTGAGGAGCCGGGTCGGGCCAGGGCGAACCGAGATTCGCATGGGCGATCGGCGAGAGCAGCACGAGGCGGGCGTTGGTCCCGGCGACGGCGTCGAGCAGCCGATTGAGCCCCTCGACGAATCGCGGGCGGCCGGCCTCGCCGTCGAACGAGTCGGCCATGCCGTAGCCCACGATCAACACGGTCGGCTTCGTGGCCAGGATCTGCTCGACCAGTTGCTTGTATCCCGCCGACGGTGGGTCGAACCCCGCCCGAGATAACCCGGCGATCGTGTCGCCGCTCCAGCCGAGATTGCGGAATGTCAGGTTCTTGTCCGTATTCGAGACCGTCAGGATCGTCTCGAGGTATCCATGGCGCTGGTCGCGCTCGATCAACGTATCGCCGACCAGGACGATCCGGTCGCCGTCCTGGAATTGAAGGCTTGCCGGCTCGTCACCGCGCGCCCCGAGCGGCGCACACAGGATCAGCAGCCCAAACATGCGAAGGATCAAGACTCTCACCGGGAACTCCCAAACACAGTCGGAGGGATTCGCAAGCCGGAGGGTTCACGAAGGCGGGTCGATCGTGGCAGGACACGCCGGGTCGTTCGTAGCGGGATGAGACCGCGCGATATGCGTGATTGTACACAACGGTTCCCGAGCGGGTCGAGACCGACTGACGAGGAGTTGACGATCGCGCGTTAATACTTCTCCCGGTGCATCGAATTATTTTATTGGAGAATTGTCGGCCGACGGGGCGAGAGGCCCCGGGCCGGGACGCAACCGGACAGGAGGGAAGGCATGCGCTTCGGCACAGGGCCGGTCTTCGCCTACGAGCGGGTGGCCGGCGCGCGGCGGTGGCAGGTTTATGCCGGACGGTCGTTCATGGTGGCTGCCCTCCTGACCGTCATGGCCGTGATCGCATGGAACGTGCCGTCGGACCTCGCGGGGAATACAGCCCGGGCGTATGCCGGCCTCGGCGAGTTCTATTTCTACGGCTTGATCGGTGTCGAGCTGGCGATCGTCATGCTGGCCGCTCCGGCGGCGACGGCGGGAGCGATCTGCGTGGATCGTGCGCGCGGCACGCTCGATCACATCCTGGCGACCGACCTCTCGGACGCCGGAGATCGTCCTGGGCAAGCTGGCCGCGCGGCTGCTGCCGGTCCTGGGCCTGGTCGCCTGCTCGTGGCCGGTGATGGCGATCAGCTCGCTGCTGGGCGGGATCGACCCGCTCGCGCTTGCCCTGGCATTCGCGATCATCGTGGCCGTGGGGGTGTTCGGTTGCACGATGGCGCTGGCGCTCTCCGTCTGGGCCAGAAAGCCGTACGAAGTCGTCATGGCTGTGTATACGATCTGGGCCATCATCCTGTTTGCTTATCCGACCTGGCTGGGAATCGCCAGGTCCAGGGCGATCTCGGGGACCTCCGTCGTGGCTCCTGGTGGCCAACCCCTTTTACCTGGCCTACACACCCTACATCGCGCCGAACTCGACCGACTGGTGGGACTACGCGGGATTCTTTCTTGCGACTATCGCTGGCTCGGTCATCCTGGCCTCTCCTGGCCGTCTGGCGGATGCGGCCTGTCACGATTCGGGCGAGAGAGTCGTAGCCAGAAGACGCCCCGGCTCGGACTCCTGGGAAGACTGGGCCGCATGCTGCCGGCCCCTCGCTGGATCGCAATCCGGTCCTGTGGCGCGAATGGCATCGCTCGCGGCCCTCGCTCTGGATGATCATCCTGCTGGGCCTGACCATCGGCACCACCACGGTGGGCTGTCTTGTGGGGGCAATAACCTTATGGCGCGAAGGCGTCATACCCGGCGGGGGAAGCACCAGCGTTTACGCGGGGCTCTGGTCCGACTTATTTCAGGTCGTCTTCGGTTTGCTGTTGTTCTCCGCCGTGGCGCCGATGGTGCTCGCCGAGGAGCGACACCGGGGCAGCCTGGATGTCCTCATGGCGACTCCGCTCTCGGCGCGGACGATCGTGATGGGCAAATGGATGGGAGCCTTTCGACGGGTCCCCTGGCTGGCGACTCGGTCCCGGGCTCGTACTCCTGGCGATTGCGACGGGTCAACGTCCAGGCCCGGGGTTTCCGGCGGATGAAGTGTTGATCTTCGAGCGACTCTACGGCGTCGGCCTGTTCGTCGCCACCATCCTCATCCACGGAGCGGCCATCGCGAGCGCCGGTCTGCTGGCGGCCACCTGGATTCGGCGGCAGGCGCGAGCGATTGCCACCAGTGTGACCTTGTTCCTGCTCGTCTCCGTCGGCTGGCCCTTCTTCCTCTTCAACGCGACCGACACACGAATGGCGCCCCACGCACCCGCCGCAGCCCTGAGTCCCTTCATGGTGACGGTGGAGTTTGTCAACGCCCTCGCTTTTCGAACTTCACATGTCCGGAGCTACATGTGGGGCGTGATGCTCTGGGACCTCCTGGTCGCGGTCGTGGCGATCGTGCTCCTGGAATTGACCGTCCGGACATTCGAGCGATGCCTGGGACGGATGCCCGATCACGGCACCCCGATCGCCAACAAATTCGTCGACAAACCCAGGGTCTATAACGCGATCGCCATCGGCGATTGAAGCCGAGGCGAGCAACCGTCCCGGCCGAGGGAGCTGGTCGAGCCCTCTCGCCTACAATTGTCGCCGATGTTAGGCTAAGGGCCGCGCTCAACAATAAGTTACCGAAATTGGTATTGACGGACGACGGCAGGTTGGATGATATTTCCGAGGATGCCGAACACACAAGTCGTCGAATGGATTCGTGAGAAGTATTCCGCGATTGTCGGGGACTTGGATGAGCGCGCTCGAAGGCGATGGGCCGCAGTGGAGGCGCGGTCGCTCGGTTGGGGCGGCATCGAAGCGGTGGCTGCTGCTACAGGGATGTCGGACCGCACGATTCGAACCGGGATTCGGGAACTGGATGATCTCAACTCGCCACCGCCGACCCAACAACGCCGGTCTGGCGGCGGCCGTAAATGCCGCGAGTCCGAGCAGCCGAAGCTCGTCGAAGCCCTGCAGAAGCTGGTCGATGCCGGCGGCGAGGCGACCCCATGTCGCCACTCCGATGGACGTGTAAGAGCACGCGGACGTTGGCGGATGAGCTGCGCGAGACGGGTTCGCGGTCAGCGCCAACACGGTGGGCCGACTCCTGCATGAGTGCGGCTATAGCCTGCAAGCCAACCGCAAGACGATCGAAGGCAAGCAGCATCCGGATCGTGATGCACAATTCCGACACATCAGCAAGCGAGTCACCGCCTTCCAGCGTGCGGGACAGCCGACCATATCGGTGGATACGAAGAAGAAAGAGCCCCTGGGAAATCTCAAGAATCCGGGTCGCAGTTACCGGAGGAAGGGAGACCCCAAGAAGGTCAAGACCCATGACTTCCCGGACAAGAAGCTCGGCAAGGCGGTGCCGTACGGGGTCTACGACCTGGCCCACAACGAAGCCGGCGTGTCGGTGGGGATCAGCCACGATACGGCCGAGTTCGCGGTCGCCGCGATTCGTCGCTGGTGGGAGCGCCTGGGGCAACCCAGATATCCGCGAGCGACGCGGTTGCTGATCACGGCCGACAGTGGGGGCAGCAACAGCCCGCGAACGCGCCTCTGGAGGTGGGCCGTTCAACAGTTCGCCAACGAAACGGGCCTGGCAGTGGAACTTTGCCACTATCCACCGGGCACGAGCAAGTGGAACAAGATCGAGCATCGGCTCTTTTGCCACATCACCCGCAATTGGCGAGGTGTTCCCCGGAGACCTTGGAGATCGTCGTCAAGCTGATCGGCTGCACGCGAACCAAGGAGGGCCTGGAAGTTCACGCTTGGCTCGACGAGAATCACTACCAGAAGGCAAAGACCGTATCCAGTATGCAATTATCCGAAGTCCTCATACGCCGTAACAGTTTTCACGGCGAGTGGAATTATCAGATACG